>NZ_CP107943.1:0-4800000 GCF_036051655.1 Nocardia puris
GCGCACACCCGCCCCGGCCGAAAGGATCATGAGCCGATGCGTCGAACTGCTCGACGTACTCGATGATCTCGACGAACTGGGCGAATCGCTCGACCCCACCATCACAGTGGGCGCGCGTTTGGCAGCTCATCAGGCACTGCGCATCCTGCTCCGATCGGAAGACGACCCCGCGACTCGGGCGAAGTACCACAGCCTCAGCAACCGATGCCGGCCCGACACCTCCGACCTACGGTCGAACCCACGGCTGCATCGTTACCAGCTCGGCGCCGAACTCGATGCCCGCCTCGATGATCCCGCGACCAGCGGGGAAATCGAACTCGCTCGCAGGATCATCGAGCTGCACGACGGCACCGATCCACCCGGCCTCATGACCGATCTCGCGAAACTGGCCGCCGCGTACACCCGTGCCGACCAACACGACAACGCCCACCATGTCCTCGCTGACCTCCGGACCCTGGCACACGCCCAACCTCACCTGTCCGCGGGCACTCCAGATGAGCTACTCAACATCGCGATGCGACTGCTGGCACCGATGCTCTACTCTCTACCACCGCAACAACTTTCGCTTGTTCGCGAGTTGCTCGCAACAGCCGCCCTATTCCGCCTCGACGACTACGATCGCTTCCGCCACCTCGTGGCAACAGGTGTGCTGTTCACCGCGGAAGGCGATATGACCGCCGCCCACCACCTCAACACCCTACTGACCGAGCAGGATCCCCCAGCCCGCCCCAACCACGTGCGATCCACCACCCCGGTACTTATGCTGCGCCACCTGCTGGCCTACCGGATCGAGTGCACCACCACAACACTCACACCCCTGGTCGCCATGACACGACACGTCAAGGTCGGTCGCGGCGGTTCCGCCGGGCACCCACCGACAACGTACGCGATACTCGCCGTCTCCGACAACGACTACCAGGCTGTTCGTTTACGCGTACCGACCGGCACCCGCACCACCATCACGGTGCGCTCGGCCGACAACGGTACCCCGCTGTTCATGGTGCTGCGGCCGCCGACCGGTCCACCATTGTGCGCGATCGCCCCCATCGCTGAACATCAAGCCTATCTGCGCACACGCCAGTTCCACGCAGTGGTGATAACCCCGCTGTCACGCACCACCATCGGCGACGAAACCGGCGCGGTCCAACGCATAACCGAAGGAATAACCGCGATCGTCGAACAATGACCCGCACCGGCAACACCATTTAACGCACCATCAGAACAGCACCCTCCGCAACTACGGCTCGCTGACCGCGCGTGGTTCGCGGGTCGGGTGCGATCAGCGTTGATTCCGATCGGCTTCATATGCTGCGGGTGATTCCTCGCGGGTCTATGCCCCGGTCCCGGGCTCTCTGCATGCGTGCACGATGGTCACTATTCAACTCGGTGACCTCGACGGGACGCGGGTCCGGTGCGTCGGGTGGCAGCTGTGGCTGGTTCAGCCCGACGATCTTCGCTACCTCGGGGTCGACGCCCCGCTCGACCATCCACCGCATCCGCTCCGCGGCCAGCTGCTCGCGATCCCGCTTGTCACGTTCGCGGCCCTCGGCCGCCAGCCGCTGGAGTTCCCGTTCTTCTCGCTCCCGCCGCTCGGCTTCTGGTCGCCGGGTCTGCGGCTCCCGTTCGGCGCGGTCGCTGGTGCGGCCGTGGCGTTCGTACTCGGCTTCGCGATCGAGCCGGTCGAGCTGGCGGTGGATGGGCGCGTCCCGCACGTGGCGCGCCAGATTCCAGCTCGCTTGCCGTTCCCGTCGTTGCTCGGGGGTCTCTTCCCGCGTGGGCGAATCCTGGATCTTCGCTTCGAGCCGCTGCAAGGCCCCGAGCGTGTTGCCGAGTGCGTTCGCGTCGCGCTGGAGGGTTCTCGGGTCGATCTGGCGGCCCTCTCGCCGGGCTGCTTCGACCTCGTGCTGGATCCGGTCCGCTTCCTGCGCGAGTCCGGCGCGTTCGCGGGCGATCTGGTGTCTGGCGAGTCGATCGACCGGCTTCATCCGCGCTTCGTGCCGCTCGGCGGCGCGCTCACGGAGGTATTCGGTGAGTGCGCGTTGGTCGCGGTAACCGAGCCCCAGGAATTTGCCGGGCTCGGTGGCTTGCGCGACCTCGCGGCGGTGTTCTGATTCACCGAGATCACGCAGCATCTCTTGAACGAACCGGATTTGCTCCACGCTTGTTTGACGCCCGTCGGCGGATTCCCGGTTCAGGTGCTGGAGATACTCGCGGGCCGTCTTCTCCACCGCGGGTGAATCCCGTTCCCGGGCGGGCAATCGAGCGACGTGATCGAGGGTTCGCTTCCGTTCCCGCGCCACCAGCTCCCGCATGCCCGCGTCGAATATTCGCCCGAAGGCCTTCTCGCTGGCCTCCATCACACGGAATGTGTCGGGATACTCTCGCTGGAGCTTCTCGATGCGCTCACGCACATCCTTCGACATCGGCCGCTCCGCGCGGGTGATGTAGGTGACTCGTTCGTCTCGCTCCAGGCGCGCTTGGTACCCGAGTAGCTGGTCGCGCTCGCGCTCCTGGGAGATCTCGCCGTACTTGACTTCGATGTTGTGCGCCACGCCGTCGGGTGCGAGGTTCGCGTCGATGTAGAAGTCGGCTTCGATTGCCCGGCCGGACGCGGGATCGGTGTGCGTGTGGTGAGGTTGCCACCCCTGTGCCGTCAACCCGAAGACCTTGTCGACACCTAGCTCCATCGCGCGCCCGTTGCGTGCGGCCAGCTCCCAAAACCGCAGCGACTGCACATAAGCGGGAACAGATCGAGGGATTTCACCTCGCTTCAACTTTCCCGGAGCGTACACCTCGAGGTACTGTTGGCGGACGTGGTCAGGGAGTTGGTCTGGGGTTTGCGGGGTGTCGCTTTCGGCCATCGACGCTCAGCAGAGTCTCATCAGCGGCCGAGGCGATCCATACGATGCCGGGTCCATTCGTCGCGAGACGGCCGACCGGCGTCGACCCAGTCCCGGTAGTCGGTGGCGAACCGGTCGAACACTCGCGCCAGCCTTCCCTTGGGCGGCAAAGGATTCCGGCGGGACTCAGCGACCATGGCGTTCGCGATCAGCTCGTAGGGGTCGAGATGGTCCGGGCGGTAGCTCAACCCGACGACCGGCCAGATCGTGGCACCGTCGCGGGCGAAGCCGGGCAAGTTCACCCAGGCCCCCTCCAGGCGTCGGCGGTAGACCTCGCCCAAGAACCGCTCGAAACTGGGTGCCGACGGCGACTGCCGCAGGCCGGCCAGCGTCGCGAACCGCTTGCGTAGATGGGCCTCCAACAGCTGAAGCCCCTCAGCCGTCCACGGGTCATCGAGGGCCGCGATCTCCGGAACGTCACGCATTACCGCGCGCAGTTCGTCGTCGGCATCGTGGAGCCATGCCTGAAACTCGGGACTGCCCTGCGCGTCGACGGTGCGGCGCGCATGCTCGGCACGTCGCTGCGGGTCGTTGCGCGGATCGAAAGCGTCGCTGTCGAAATCTATCCCGTCACTCACGTCGTGCCTCCGTCGATGCTTGCGGGCTGCGGCAGGCCCGCCCCGCCATGCGCCGCTATACGGCACTCCGGCCCATCCGGCTACTACGCGGTCGCGGCCCACCGGACCGATCCGGTCCCCCCATGCCCAGTACGCTGCTCAGGTGATCAGCGTACTGCCACCGTCGAACTCGGTCAGGCATCGGCTGGAACTGGCGCGGTTGCGGAGCGCCGATCGCGCGAACCCGAACCGAACCAGACTGAACCAACACCGAGCAGACTGAACGAACTCGGTGGCTTCGACGACCCTATGCCAGGGCGATGTCCGGACAGTCACGTTTCGCTTGCTGGTCAAAGAGAGCAAACGTTTGATCTACCCCGAGCACGACACCCCGCCGGCAGCAGGGTGCGGCGCGCTCGAGCACACCGTCATCGTCACCAGCAACCCGGACGGCACGATCTCCGGCCCACACAGACCCCGGCAGTGGTTACCGGCGACGATCGACCAGCCGGTAACAGCGGCCGAGAAAGCCGCCCTCGCCGAGCTCCCCGCACTGAGCAATGACGCGAAACGCCTGCTGGGAGCCATCATCTGCCGAATCGGCACCAGCGACCCGAACCGGTAATGGGCGCTCGGCGGCTGGGCCCACGACCCGCTGCGGCCAACATCAGCGTCATCAGGGCCGCCGCAGCGGCATCGCGATCTGCAGAGCGACGACCAGAACTGGGTGCTGCGGTGGAGCCCGCACCCGTACGCCGATGACCTCGCCGCCAGCCTCACCTCACCTCGAATCGGGCTCTTCCGCGCCCGCGTCGCGCCGGACAACGACGCGCTCGTCGTGTCGATCGGCGACACCACACTTCGCCTACACAGACCACGTCGTCACACGGACGGCCGCACCACTTCAGCGGCGGCACATCATGATTCGACGCCGCGATGAGCACACGTCATCGCGTGTGCCTTCATCGGCGCTCCACCGACATCGACCCGCACCGGCCAGTCGTCCAGCTGATCGCCATCGTGCTGACGTGCGACGACCCACCTACACCGCGCCCGAGCAATGATCCTGACCGTCACCGCGTGCGCCACGCTGCTGCTTCTCGCGGCCGGGGCAGCACTCCACGCGGTCATCGCCAATCCCTTGGCTCGCATGGCCATCCTGGCTGCCGCAGGCACAGCCATCGCTGTGAAAGGCTATCGTTCGCATACAGCGCTGCCGCACGCCACACAAGACGCACAACCACCACCGCCCCGATGACCTCAACTCGCGCGCCCCATGCACTGCCTTACACACCGATCCGCCAGGAACAACCACCACGATTCCCCACCACTGCGTGCGTCCGCTGATGTCGTATGAGGGGCTTGCCGGGTATCTGCTCTAGAGTCGGTGGACCGCCAGGTGGTCGGATCGTTCACCATCGTCCGGGTTCAAGATGAACGTACCGTCGTCCTGTTCTACTGAGCGAGCGACGATCTCCTCGGTGTCCGACGCCCACCACTGGGTCCCACGCGACCATCTCAAGGCAACAATCGACGAAATCGTCGGCGGCACAGCGCCGCGTAGGTTCGCGCCGCTCACATTGGCGCCGCCGAGGTAGATGGCGTTGAGGTCCGCCCCGCCCAGGTCCGCGCCGCCGAGATCTGATTCTCGCAGATTCGCGCCGTTGAGGATTGCGTCGCGGAGGTCCGCAGCGCTCAGGTTCGCGCCGCTGACGTTCGCGTCGCGTAGGTCCGTCGCGCGCAGATTCGCGCCGATGAGTATCGCGCCACGTAGATTGGTGCCACGGAGGTTCGCGCCGCGCAGATCCGCGTCGGTCACTATGGCGCCGATCATATTCGCGCCGCGTAGATCCGCGCCGAACAGGTCCGCGGCCCGTAAGTCCATGGCCTCCAGATTCGCGCCGCTCAGCTTCGCACTGCTCAGACTCGCGCCTGCCAGGTCGGTGCCGCGCAGGTCCGCGCCGCTCACGTTCGCCTCGCGCAAGTTCGCCTCACGCAGATCCGCATGGCGCAGGTCGGCGTCGCGTAGGTTCGACTCACGCAGGTTCGCGCCACGCAGGGTGATGCCGCGCAGGTCCATGCCGCGCAAGTTCGCACCACGCAGGTTCGCGCCGAACAGATCAGCACCGCCCAGATCCACATCCTGGAGATTCGCGCCTGCCAATTCCGCGCCGCGCAGGTCCGTGTCATGCAGGTCGGCGTGTCTCAAGGGATAGCTGATGGGCAGCGGGCGGTGCGACGCTGCGGCTATGAACCTGTCGACCCAGGTGATGGGCCGGTTCACCGGATGCCCGGTCGCGTATCGGGTCCGGAGACGCACGGAGAGCTTGCTCATGCGGTCGGTTCCCCCTCGAGCGCAGGGTCGTGCTGCGATGGTTGCACCGAAGACTGCTGGTGCTGGCCCGACGATCCGAATTCTGCTGGCAGGCCAGTGGGGAGGTTCGGTATCCCGAACACCCGCGTGAAGATCACCGAGGCGGAGATCCCCGCGAACACCGCGCCTTGGCTGTTGACGACCACATCGGCGACTCCGAACAAGGTCGTGCCACCGGCGGCGACCACCAACCGTGTACCGAAAGTACTCAGCCACCAACGGAATTCGGAGTACTCCTCGCGTGTCCCGTCTCGGAGGTCTTTACGGGTGCGCCAAGGCGGCTTGTGGTTCTTCTTCAGGAAAAGGTGCACCTCGGCGAGTTCGGCCACTGCGGCGGCACCTGCGGCAATGGCGGCGAACATGACGAGTTCCACACCTCAGCTTAAGCGGCCCGGGCTCCGTATGCAGCCCGAACTGCGCTTGCGCCCCTACCGATCTCGTGGCCCGCACCGGTACCCGCGAGCGGGGACGGGAGGCCACAGCGGGATGCCCGCGAGTTCGGCCGGGGCGCGGCGTGTCGGCGGACGGCTGGCGCGAGACCATCTCCCGAGGCTGGTCGACCCGGACCGACGTAGGCCACTCACCCGTTCCTCCCACCACGGGACGTGTGTGTGGCTGGGGCCGAACGCGTCCCTGTCGCCGACTCGCGTATCGAAGCGCTGTAGCCCGGCAAGGGGATCTGCGCCCGCCGCGCCCGCGCGGGTGCGGGAATCCGGCCGCGCCGCCAGCGGCGGGCTTCAATATAGTTGTCGCCTATGACGATCGTGGTGGTCGACACCAACCTGATGTGCCAGAACCCCGACCTTTCGGGAGCAAACTGGAGCGAGATCATCCGCCGTGTCGAGGCGCGCGACATTCGTGTCATGGTGCCCGAAGTAGTGATTCGGGAGGTCGCAGCGAAGATCCGCTCCACCGCGAGCGACGCGACCATCCAGGCCGCGCGTTTACCTCTCGTACAGGCAGGTCTCTTCGAGCTCGCCGGTACCGTCCGCGAGCACCTCGAACGGAGAAGTGCCGAAGCTGAGGCCTGGTTCAGAACTCGTGTCGAGGCGGCAGGATTCGAGATCGCAGACTGGCCGACGGTCAGTCACGCAGAAGTCGCTCGGCGTGCAGCCGAGCGGATCGCCCCCTACGCCCGGACAGAAGGCAACAGCCAGGAAAGTGCCGGGAACACCGGAGGGCGAAGTAACCGAAGGCAGGCCAATCCTGACCAAGAGACCTCCAGGAAGGACGGCTACCGAGATACGTTGATCTGGTTTACCGTCCTCGAAATCGCTTCACGCTATCAGCGCGAGGACGTGTGGTTCGTCAGTGAGAATTACAAAGACTTCGGGGATGTCACGTCAGAGGAGAAATGTCCAGCACCGTGGCATCCAGATCTTGCGTCCGAGCTGGAATCAACGGGTCGACGCCAGACCTTCTACGCACGCAGCCTGGCGGAGTTCCAGTCGCATTTGGTGTCCGCGATAAACCCATTGGGCGACGAAGAACTGGCAGCAGCGCAGGCCCGTCTCGACCTCAGCCGGCTACAAACCCTGTTGGATGACAGGTTGTATGGATTCCCGGCCGATCCGTGGGAGGCGGGCTTTCCGAAGGACGTCGAGATGGCCGCAGCCATCGCCGGAATCGCCGACAACACGCAGTGGGAATTCACCGAGGCAGGAACTCGGTTCGGCGGAGGGTGGACTGCGCGATTTTCTGTTCCCGCGCAAGTCGATATCGTGGCACCACGGGAAGAACTCGACACTACCGTTCCACAGCTGGTGCGGGGCACGGTCTGGGTCGATCGTGACGATACCGCCGACATGCTCGAAGTCTCCGGACTGGAGCTCCTTCCGGGGCAACATCCCCGAAGCGCTCCGAGGCAGGGTGCACTCGGATCAAACATCTTCGAAATGCATCCATCAGCAGTGGAGGAAGTCCTGAAGGCTGCCCTCAAGGACTATTGGGGCACGGAAGCCGGAAAGCAATCCATTTCGCAGGTCACGTCCACAGTCCGGGACGACCCTGAATATCAGAAGAATATGCAAGAATTCTTTCGCCGAATCACTGGCGCTGTGGAGTGAACAGCAGATCCGCAACAGTATGGTCGCTGTACGCATTTCTTGATCACGCGAAAGATGCGAAGCAGTTGGGTCCATGTGGTCCGGCAGCGAAGTCATGCGGAATCTTCGTCAGCGCGTCATCGACCAGTCCGAACCTATGGCCGGGCGCTTGCGTACACGCCTGATACTCGGAGCGGAAACCGGTTCCGACGTACTCCCCCGGCGAGTGCGTACCGAACCGCACGGCTACCCACCGCAGGGCACGGCGCCTCGGTATAGACAGGATCCGGTCACTCCGACGATATCGCGCGCGGTCATCGACGAGAGCGACGAGCTACCGCCGAACGGCGGGCTCGACCTTCCCTTCGACGAGCAGGTGAGGCGTTTGCGCACCGCAGCCGACCGACCGGAGCATGCAATGCTGCGACAGGCCCCGGCGGCACTCGCGACGAGATGCCCGCACCGGGTTCACACGCCGTGCGGATGGCGTTCGCCGGCGACCCCGACCCGCGGGTGCCGAACTGCGGGCGTGGCTCAGCGAGCGAGTGGCCCTGGTGAACACCGCGGCACCACAGGTACCGACATCGCGGTCTTCGGCTGGGCCTGCGATGAGCGGGCAGCCGGGGCGGGGCCAGCCCGAGCTGTAGTAGCATCCGTGCTCGGGCCCGTGGACGGTCCTGACTCCGAGCCGGAACTGATCCCCACGTGATCACCGGTGCCGAGGACAAGACGGCCGTAGTCGCAAGTGCCACAACACCTTCCCGATTCGAGGGCCACGCTGCCTGCGGGCCCGTACACCTTCGCGGGGCGACGTGGGTACCCCGCCGGAGGGAGATCCGGATGAGCAGCCACCGCGAACGCGCCGACATCGCCGCCTACCGCGCCGCGCATCCCGACATCAGCCACACCCGCGCCCTCAATGCCGTCCGCGCCGGATGGCGCCGTCCTGGCCCCGATCCACGGCAAGCTACAGATCCCGCCGACGCAGGCGGGATCTCGGCCATGCTCGACCACTCGTGGCACCACCTCGCCGACGCGTCCACCACCGAGGCACCCGCTGTACTCGTGCTGGCCCGCGCCTACCGCGCGGTCATCGCGATCAGCGCGGCCGCCGCACTGCTCGTCGAGCATTGCGTACCGACACCGCAACACCATCCACCCATCGTCGACCACGCCGAACACCTCGCCGAGCGGATCGCTCCAGTGATCGGCAATTACCTGCTCCAGCAGCACCGGATCACCGGCGCACGGCCAACCGACCCGTTGTTGTTCTGGGCAGGCCCGGATCTGCGCAGCGCCGAACGTCGCATGCTCGCCGTCGCCGAACTCCTGCAGCTGCACTGCGACCGAGTCGCGCGCGACGACAGCGTGCTGGTCGACCAGCGCCGTGCCGCCGCGGCGACGCTCGCATTCGCGGGGTTCGTCGGGATGCAGCTCGGCGGGCCGATGAGCTGGATGGGTTGATCGCGCGCCAGGCCGGCGTCGATGCGGCGGTACGCTCGATCCGGGTCATCCGACCCATCAACGTGCCGCCGCGGACGGATAGGATGAGACTCCTGGACCGGCAGGCAGTACGGTGCCGGGCGCCCCCAGGGCCCGCAGTGTGGCGCTCATGGGCGCATCGTCGCAGGGAGTTCCCCGAGCCGACTCATCCGTTTCGCGCCCTTCGAAGGTTCGTTCACCTCGACGACCACCTGGTGGCCGGTCTTCGGGACGGACCGAGACGGTAGGACGTCGTGTCCCCGTTGCGCGGATCAGTCCTAATACTGCAACTGCACTCGCGTGATTCGATGCTGGTAGACCTGTCTGGTGGTGTTGGATCGCGCTGTGGCCGAGCTGGATTCGTTGATGAGCGGGATCGGGCAGCGGTTCACCCGTGCCGAGCCTCGTGCCCGAGCTCGCGAGTATGTGTCGGGGCTGCTGGCTGGGCTGGAACGCAAGAACGGGTGGACGCTGGCTGAACGCGCCGGTGAGGGCACTCCTGACGGGATGCAGCGGCTGCTGCGGGCCGCGGACTGGGACGTCGATGCCGTCCGTGACGACGTTCGTGACTACGTGATCGAACACCTCGGCGATCCGCTGGCGGTGTTGGCTGGCGATGAGACCGGTTTCTTGAAGAAGGGCGTGCGCTCGGCCGGTGTGCAACGCCAGTATTCCGGCACCGCCGGCCGTACGGAGAACTGCCAGATCGGAGTGTTCTTGGCGTATGCGTCCCGGCACGGGCATGCGTTGATCGACCGGGAACTCTATGTTCCGCAGTCGTGGACCCTCGACCGTGACCGCTGCCGCGGCGCCGGGATTCCCGACACCGTCGAGTTCGCGACCAAGCCCCGGCAGATGATCGCCATGTTGGAGCGGGCGCTGGCGGCGAAGGTGCCGTTCGAGTGGTTCACCGCCGACGAAGCTTACGGCCAAGCCGGTTACCTGCGGGACTGGTGCGAAGAACACGACGTGTTCTATGTGCTGGCTACACGCTGTGACCAGCAGGTCACCACCCGCGCCGACCGCCTCGCCCGGGCCGACGACCTGGTCGCCGAGTTAGCGGGCAGCGCCTGGCAGCGGTTGTCGGTCGGTGCCGGCGCGCACGGCCCCCGTGAATACGACTGGGCTCGCCGCCAGATCGACGGCGGCTGGGCGCGTGGTCGCGGGCACTGGCTGCTGGCGCGACGCAGCATCTCCAGTCCGGCCGAGATCGCCTACTACCTGTGCTACGGCCCTGCCACCAGCAGGCTGGTCGATCTGGCCTGAGCCGCCGGGTCTCGCTGGCATGTCGAGGAAGCATTTCAGCAGGCCAAGGGCGAAGCCGGGCTCGACCACTACCAGGTCCGGAAATGGCGGGCCTGGTATGCCCACATCACCTTGTCCATGCTCGGCCTGGCCTGGCTGGCCGCCACGAAAGCCGTTGCCGCAAAGGGGGAATCACCGCCGGTGACGATGGCATGATCGCGCTCACGCTACCGGAGATCCGTCGGCTCCTGGTGGCGTTCGTGCTGAACCGGCTCAATCCCGCCGACCACGTCTGGGCATGGTCACGCTGGCGGCGCCGCCGACAGCATCAGGCCCGCTTATCGCACTACCGGCGGCGGGGCCACCCACTCGACTGACCGGCGAGTGCAGTAGCAGTACTAAACGAGTTGCCAGTCCAGCGAGCCCGAGTTCAGGACGGGGCATGTTTGTTGAATGGTGTTGTGTTGGTGAGACTTTCGGTGAGCTCGGCGAGTAGCGCGCTCGGTGAGGCCCATGTCGGCGGGTAGGCGTCGGCGGTGTCCTCGCCGAACTCGCTCATGCAACCCTGGTGAGTGCCGGGGCGGGCGTCACAGATGAGCATCGCGCCGTCGCGTTCGGCGATCGGAATGCCGTCGGGCACGAACTGGTCGGCGGCTGCGACTCTCGAGCCCGGATCGCTGCTGTGCATCACCCGGGACCTGGAGGGTAACGAAGAACGCCCACACACCGCAGACCACCCCTGGACGCCTCGAATCCGGCTCCAATATCATCATCGCAACCCATATCGCGTCGATCAGGACTTGGCCACCCGAGGAGGCCGCGCCGCGTAAGTCGAAACTGTGGACGGTGCGTCCGGTCACGAGAGATTCTCCGAGAAGGGGTGGACGGCTCACTGCTTTGCGGGCACGCCCAGAAGCACGGGGCTCGGCGGAGGGATGACTGTGGCGGTCGTGCAGGTCAGTCGAACCGCCTCGGCGATGTTGATCGCGCTGACGAGGAAGTCAACTCGCGGCGACAGCGGGCCGATGATCCGCTGTTCCAGTGACCCGCGAGCCGACCCGCACTTCGACTAGGCATCCTGCTTGCTGCCAGTATGCTATTTGCCGTGGTGCGGGTTCCTGCGCCGATGCTGGCGACCCCCGGTCGCCCGCCAGATCCGTCCCCGAACTGGGCTTACGAGATGAAGTGGGACGGGCAGCGGGCGGTCGCGCGATGCGACGAGTCAGGTTGCCGGTTCTGGAGCAGGAATCTGCGCGAAGCCACCGTGGGTTATCCCGACCTTGTCGAGGCTCTGTCGGCGGTCACCGCAGACCTCGGCCACGGACTGGTCCTCGACGGGGAGATCGTGGCTCCAAACCCTACCAACGGGGTGCCGGATTTCGGCCGCCTCCAACAGCGCATGCATGCCACGCCCACCACAGCACTCCTCGCCGCCGTCCGTGTCGAATACGTCATTTTCGATGCGTTGTTCGTCGACGGCACCTCGACGATGCACCAGCCCTACCTCGCGCGGCGGCAGATACTGGAGGACCTCGACCTCGAGGGTGGCCCGATCCAGGTGCCGCCGTTCTGGACCGATGTCGACCCCGATCACCTGCTCGCCGCCGCCGACCAGACCGGCCTCGAGGGGATCTTGTAGCCAGGCTTTCAGGCTGACCGTTTGACCGTTGATACCCCTCTGTCCACGCGGCGTCCGGGCATCGACGGATTGGGCTGTTGGCGGACTGAGCCTTTGGTGTGGCTCTTGATCGTGCTGTCTAAGGTCAGGGTTGGAGCCGCTACGGGGTATTTCTAATCCCAGTTTTCAAAGTGGGCTATCCCGCCGAGGTCGAGGTCGTTCAGTGCCCGGAGGATCTCGCTTGAGGGTAGGCCACGGTAAAACGGCGCAGCACCGGGTGTTCCGTCACTGGACTTTGTTTCGGAGCAGTCCTCGACGACCATTCCGATCACTCGACCATCACCGGCGACAATGGGGCCGCCGCTATTGCCGGGACGCGCGATCGCCGAATATAAGAAGATAGGATCCCGTCTCGGCATGGATTCAGTCTTCGGATTCACGACCTCACCTCGCTGAATGGTGATCGCCATCTCGGCGGTCATCGGCACGCGAGGAAACCCGAACACGTATGTCTCATCGGCCCAGCTTGGGTCCCGGAATACAAGGCCCGGCATTGGCTCGAATCCGGCGTCGCTGGCGTCGAGTTTGAGTTCTAGGACTGCGACATCCAGTTCGTCGTGGAGGTGCATGTGAATATCGCGTCGGGCACTCATATTGAATGGCTGAAGTGGGCAGACTACCCCGAAATCACGTCGCATTCCCTCCACAACGTGCTTGTTGGTGAGAATGTGCGATCTGTCCAGTATGAGGCCGGTGCCCCACTGCTGATCTGCATCGGGCTCGTCCGGGTAACCAGTGATCTGGGCAGTGATATGACGATAGAGAGGAATGATCAGTTCCGCGCCAAAAACCTCGGCCAGCCATATTCTTCCACCGTCTTGCCGTTGGCTGCGAGGCCCACGGTTGCCGAAATAGATCTGGCCGGCAAGCGCCGAGATCGGATCGAACCCGCCCGAAATAAGGAGACCGACGTGCTCCATCGCGCTCAGGATGCGCGTGACCTCGCCGAGCGCCACCAAGAGGTTAACCTTGGACAGGAATCTCTGGAAGTGACCGACCGTCCATGGACAGACCTTGCCTTCCTCATACGGGGCGTCAGCCATCTCGGCCCATTTTCGGTTCCGGGCGAGACCGAAGAAGTCGTCGGCCAACTCTGCGACCCGGGTCCGAGTCTCAAGGTCAGGCCGCTCATATCGCCCTGGACGTCGGTCGGGCGTCGTCGGCAACTGGTCCTCCGGGCTCGTCATGACCGACAGCCATATCTGGGCGCTGCGAGCCGAAACATGAGGAGAAGTCTACGGACTTGGGTAGCCATGTGTCAGGTACGAGGGCACAGTGTCGGCTTCAGGCTGTTGCTCGCGAAACGTATGGGTCGGATCTTTGTCGGGGCGTAGTCCGCTCCGAGAAGGATGTCGAAGGACGTTGCTCATCCAGACGCCAATGGGCCGGTCGGGTTCAATCGTGTCGTGGCTGGTGGGGACGGCGGTCGGAGAGATGGGTGACCGTGCGGGCGGCGTGTAGCTGTCGCCGGAGCTGGTCACTTTCCAGGGTGAGGCGTTGGATCTGCGCGATGGCGAGTTCGAGATCGGCGGTGACGTCGCGGTTGCGGGCGGCCAGCTTCAGATTGTCTGCGCGGAGCTTGTCGTATGCCTCGGTTCCCGCAGCGGGATCACGCACCGGGCGGCGGTTGGCGCGCAGTTCGGCGCAGAGGTCGGGGAAGTGCCGGCGAAAAGTGGTATTCGACAGTCCGACTCGGGAAGCCAGCGCGAGAATGCTCGGTGTTCGTCCAGTCTGCCGCCGCAGGTCGGCGAGGTGTTCGCGCACTGCGGCCTCGGTCGGGAGAGTTCCCACGGTGCCTCCACGAGATCGAGCAAAGCGTCGGGTGCTGGCTGGCGACGAGCGTAATCAAGCTCGGCCTCGGTGAATTTGGAGAGCACGTCATGGCGGATCGCGGCCCAGGCAGGCCCGTAGCGGGACCACCACTGCGCCTGGCTCATTACCTCCCGCCGGGAACTCAGCGCGTCCAACAATGCCAGAAGCTGCGGCAGATGATCGGGAGTGATGATGCAGTTGCCGCAGTGAAAGCAATCCAGAAACGTTGCTCGGCAATTGGTTCCGGTTGCCGGGTGATGGTCGGGGTCGCGGCAGTCCGCCCAGGCACCGCCTGCGGCGGTGTCATGGTCCGGTGGTGGCGCATGGGTGGTCACCGTCACCTCGCCGTCGTGGGAGGTCAGCTGCCGCCGGTGGGCGTCGAGTGCGGCGGCTTCGGCCGCGACGAGGGCCTCAGTGGTGACCCTTTGCGCCCAGTCGACCATGGTGGGATCCTCGCGCAGATAGTTGCGGAACAGCACCGGGACGGTGTTGCTGCGCGCTGCCGAGGGCAAATGACCGCCCATGCGTTGAGTGCGGCGAACCTCGACGCTGGTCCGCAGGCGCCGAAAGTCGACCGCCAACGGTGTGCCGTCATCGCAGGTCAATCCTGTGCGTCGCGACCAGCCGAGGACATCGATGCCCGCAGTCAGGGCGGCACGGAACGGGCTGCCGTGCCGGTCGGTGTGATGAGATCGCCAATACGACCAGAACCAGCGCTGATCAGTGGCCAAGGCGCGGCTGCGCGCCATGAGTTCATGCAGCAACAGATACACCCCTCCCGGATGCCGCAATTCCTGCCCCTGGCGGCCAATCTCCCAAGTCCCCGCCTCCGACCAGCGGCCTTTCCCGCGGCGACGTTTGGTCAGGCGGACCTCGACAGCCCGGTCGTCGAGGATCCGGTGCTTTGCGGGAAGCTCCTTGATCGTCTCGATGTTGCGGCCGGTGACCGCCACCAGCAGCACCATCATCGCCGGAAGGTCGTCGCGCAGCGGAAACACCTGCGCCGCAGCACTCTTCGTTCGCCGCTCGGATCCCAGTGACTTCCGGCCCTCAGCGACCGCGATCACATCCTGGGCCGCCGCCGAGTCGCGGGCGTCGATATCGCCTGCCTCGAACCGGGCCACTAGGTCGGCCCCGGCTTGCAGTCGCTGCCGAAGTCGCATGACATCAGTGCGGGCGGCCGCCAGCAGCCGATGTAGTTCACCGTCGGAATATCCCTGCCGTGTGCGGGGCTGGACCGCCGGAACCCGGAAAGCCATGCTGTCATGCACCGCAGCGTCGATCTTCTCGCCCAGCGGCGTCAACCGCAGCAGCTGCGCGACGTGCATGACCTGGCGACGACCGTAGAGCGGCTCGCTCTGGCTGCTTCGCTCCTTCAGGAATCGGGCGGCATGCTCGACCCGCAGCTGTTCAGGAGTGTCGGGTGGATCAGGCCACTGCGCCAGCGACCGAAGAAATAGTTTCAGCGGACCCCACGCGGCCAGCGCCGAGTTCGAGGTGCGCAGCCCTCCCGCCGGGCCGATGCGCTGGGCCAGCACGGCCGCCATGTCGGCATGCCAACCCGGCATGGCACACTCGGCCAAGTTGAAAGTGCGGTGCCGACCGTCCTCTCCGTGGAACTCCACGACGAATTCCCCTGCTGTCGTGCGGGTAACCGGTGCGGGTTGGTAGTAGCCCTCGGGTAACGGCGCCCGCATTCCCGGCCGGGTGCTACCGCGCCCGGACCTGTTCGTCGCACTCAACGCGCTGACCCGCTCTCTTCCAGCGCCGCGTCATCGGGTTCGACCGGCAGGTCCCAGTCGCTGGGGACCAGCGCCATGCGGGTTTCCATTTCCAACTCCGCCAGCGCATGCAGATAGATCTGCGTGGTCACTACGCTTCGGTGCCCCAGGCGCCGCCGCACCCAGTCCAGCGGGTCGCCGAATATCCGCGTGTAATGCTCACGCTGGGCCGATGACAATTCCGCCAGTTGCACCAGGTGCCCGCGCTGCAACTGCTCCAACGTCACCACCGCGAACGTGTGCCGCAGAAGATGCGCATGCGCATGCAACCCAACCCCCGCCGCCGCGCAGCGCCGGTTGGCCTCGCCGAACATTTCCTTCCATGACGACACTGACAACGGCTCACCCCGCTCGCCGAGCCAAAACATCGCGGGCACAAGCCCTTCCGGACCATCCATCAGCAACTTGCGCCGTTCGGCAAGCCGCAGATGGCTCACCTTCACCAGATCGCCAGTGCCGACCCGGCGCGCCAACGCCCGCCCCGGATCCTCCACGACCCACGGCCGCCGCCACCGCCGATACCGGCCCTCCTCGGCCGCCACAGCTATCACCTCGGCGCGGTCCCACCGCTGCACCGCCTCGAGATCGGCCTGCACCGATCCCGCAACATAAATCCACCGCGCCGAGCTGCCCTTCGCAATCGCCTTGGGCAGCCAGAACTTTCGATACCCGCCACCTGGCTCGCTGCCCTGGGGAACATCGAACACCGTCAGCGCTCCCTGCTCAGACAACCGCAACCCAGTGCGCACCATCAAATCGCAGAACACCGCATTGCGCGCCGCCCAACGGCCGCGAAACCCGCTCCGTGGCAACCCTTCCGCACTGAACCCCCGAACACCGATATCACGCCAGCGCCGATACGCCGCCGGCGGCAGCCACTCGATCCGCTCATGGGCCGAGTCGTGCGCGTAGGTCGCTGGCCGCTGCTCGTCCATCGTCTGCCGCCGAAGCTGGCCGCCCACCCCGTGGCGACGACTGGTCTGTGGGATCGGACTCGACCCCACATGTCCCTTCCCCACCGCCCACCGGTAGAACCTATCGACCGCCGCTACTTCCCGATCCCACGTTCTCCCAGCAACTTTCGGACCAGACCCATCACGCCGCCGCCACGTCAGATAGGCCAGATGATCGGCGACGTCGGCATCCCGCCACGACCGCCGGTCCCGCGCCTGCCACAAAAACGTGAAGAACGCCGCCAGATCACGGGCATACCCCTGCTGCGTAGCGACCGCGTCCGAACGCATCCCCGGCGAACCGAAGAACCCGTTCAGCGCTATGTCGTACTCGAAAACCGGCGACACCAGAAACGGCGTGCCGACTTCCAGTCCCGCCGAGCCCAACCACTGCGGCCACCCCGCGACATCGACCTCGAACGGCAGATCGGTCCTAGGCTCCGGCAACTCCTCGCGGGTGTACCGCACCCGCCACACACCAGTCGTCATCGGCCATGATCATTCGGTCAATGACCGGCTGTGCACAAGGCATCGTGAGCAAACGCGCTGACTCTTAACCGGACTATGACTTGGACTAGCCTCGGCCAATCACGGTTGTGCCGCATGAGCAGCTAACAGAATAGCGAAAGGTGCTCCGACCTGCGATAATTCGACTTGCGAAGGTTGAATTGATCGAGGTTTTGGAGCACCTTTCTGGTGAGGAAGTCTATCTCCCCCTATCCGCGGCTGGTCATCGACGGTAACGGTTCGGGCGTGGTATCCCACGCAGGCGCCACACTTCTGCTGCGAACTGCCGAGAAAACCGGGTTGACCAGGGGTTTATCGGAACAGCTGAGGTCGTGGCGCAAGCCGACAGCGATCCACGATCCGGGCAAGATCGTGCTGGACCTGGCGGTCTGCCTCGCCGTCGGCGGTGACTGCGCCGCGGACCTGGCGCTGCTGCGAGCCGAACCGGGCGTGTTCGGCCTGGTGGCATCGGACCCGACAGTGTCACGAACGATCGCCGCGTTGGCTGCCGACGCACCGAAAGCGCTCACCGCGCTCTCCGCCGCACGCGCCAACGCCCGAGCTCGAGCGTGGAAACTGGCCGGGACCCACGCCCCCGACCACGGCATCAGTATCGACAATCCGCTGGTCATCGATCTCGACGCCACCCTGACCGACGCGCACTCGGAAAAGCAGAACGCCGCACCAACATTCAAACGTGGATTCGGTTTCCACTCACTGTGGTCGTTCATCGACCACGGTCGCGCCGGCACCGGCGAACCCGCCGCACCGATGCTGCGCCCGGGCAACGCCGGCTCCAACACCGCCGCCGACCACAAACACGTGTTGGGCGAAGCCCTTGCCCAGCTGCCCGTGCAGCCGTCATGGCGAGTAGGGCGGAAAGTGTTGGTGCGCACCGACTCCGGCGGCGGCACCCACGAGTTCCTCGAACACTGCCATCGTCGCCGACTGCAGTACTCGATCGGGTTCACCCTCACCGACGACATCGTCACTGCCATGGACACACACCTGCGCGACCGCGACTGGACCCCGGCCTACGACGCCGACGGCCACGTCCGCGACGGTACCTGGGTCGTCGAGGTCACCGGCTTGACCGACCTGTCGAGCTGGCCGACGGGCATGCGCCTGGTCATCAGAAAAGAACGGCCACACCCCGGCGCCCAGCTGCGGTTCACAGACCGCGACGGGCTCCGGCTGACCGCGTTCGTCACCAACACCTCCCGAGGCCAACTGCCCGACCTGGAACTACGCCACCGCCAGCGAGCCCGCTGCGAAGACCGCATCCGCGCCGCCAAGGACACCGGCCTGCGGAACCTGCCGTTCCACAGCTACGACGCCAACCGCGTCTGGCTCGCGCTGGTCGCGCTCGCGTTGGACCTGACCCGCATGGATGCAAACCCTCGCACTGCACGACCACGACGCACGCCGCTGGGAACCGAAAACCCTACGGCTACGGCTGTTCTCCGCAGCCGGGCGCATCGCCCGCCACGCCCGCAAAACCCGGCTGCACCTGGCCCGACACGCACCCTGGACGGAGTTACTCACCACCGCCACCGCTCGCCTGCAACCCGGCTGACCAGCAGCGCAACCGTCCCAACGACCAAGGAAAACAACCACCCGGGCCCGTGGAACCCGGCAGTGAGCCCGCTGCGCGGGCTCACTGCCCTGCCCACAGCCCGGAAACTACAGTCGAAAGTCAATCCGAGCTCGAACGGGCCAGCTCACGACTCCGGCGAAAGATCGAGGCTAGGTG
The DNA here is from genome assembly GCF_036051655.1 of Nocardia puris. Classification (NCBI taxonomy): domain Bacteria; kingdom Bacillati; phylum Actinomycetota; class Actinomycetes; order Mycobacteriales; family Nocardiaceae; genus Nocardia; species Nocardia puris. Next base: position 19,088 of record NZ_CP107943.1, read on the forward strand.
GCGGTTCGGTGAAAAGGTCATTTCGGCCAGCCCACTTCGGTAATGGCGCGGTCGCTTCGGATACCTCGGAAGCTGGGGTGTCGGATGATGCCTGCGGCGCTGAGTTCGCGGTTTTCGATGTCGGCGATCAGGACTGCGTCGACCCACCGCGCTGATCGGTCGACCGCGGCCGGCGCGGGTGTGCCGAGCACGCTGGTATAGCGATCGAGTTCGTTGAACGCGCCACGGAGCGCTCCCCGTGCGGCCATGCCGAAGCCTGTTGCCACGCAACCGATACAGCGCAATGATCCTTTGTCGTCGTGGGCCGCCAGTATCAATGACCCGAATGTCGCGGAATTGGTGCGCCGTTGCCGGGTGCTGGTAAGCCCCAATGTCAGGACATGCTGTATGGGTTCGGGGCACATTCAGATCGGTTCGGGGACATCCCACCAACACGACCTGAGCCATTCGTCGTTCTCAATCTCCACGAGATAGGTGACACCGATGTCCTCTAACCAGTGCAGCACGCGCTCGGTCATCGCATAAACGGTCGCACCGAGCGCGACTGCCTCGATCGGTTCGCCAGCAGCAGGGACCGCGGCGAACAGGTCCAGCAGGTCAGGCCACAGCTCGGAAATGTAGTAGTCCCATTGCTCCGGTTTCGGGTCCGGTGACGACCGGTCGCCGAGGTCGTCGTAGAAGCGGTAGGCGGCGGCGTATGCCACACCCTTGACGAGTTCCTTCGCCGCAGTGAGCACAGTGATGCATGCCTGATATCGGTCGCTGTCCGCGGTGTTGACAGACACGGTGAGGGACTGCCTGAACTTGGCCAGGTCGTCAGCGAGGGAAGCGGCGTCGTGTGGGAATGGCGATACCGCAATCCGGTTCGCCGCCACTTCGCATTGGTACTCGGTAACAGCCTCCGCGACTGCTGGCAGGAGGTCGTTCACCGTCGGTGACTCCCCTCGCGCCGCCTCGGCCACGTCGTCACTGTCGAGGCCGGCGAGAGCAAGCACGATATGCTGCGGCTCGTGTGCGGCGAGGTGCGCGAGCAACCTTGTCTTGACCTCGACGTTCTCCTCCGAGTCTTCGCGCATGTTCACGAAACAGTCACCGTGCACGACGATGTCGAAATTGCCGTTAGCCCGGCGGAGTGTCTTCGCCCGGACGGTATTCGCCCCGCGGTCGGTCGTATACGCGACGCCCGACTCAGGACCGAACCGGTCCGGCGCGACATGTGCCAGCATGGTTGCCATCTCGATCGCGGGCCATATCGAGACGATCGTTCCCCGCGGGACGATCTCGTTCACGGTCCGTTTGAACGCTTCAACGCGCCCGGCGACGAGGCCCGGTGTCGGGTGGAGCAGGGGACTCTGAGGGAGTCCACGTACTCGTTTGAACTCAGCGACGGTCTGCGGCGCGAAGTCTGGGCCGAACTTGAACCGAACGATGGATCGGTTGCCTGTCCTTGACATGTGATCAGTGTGCTCCGCGGCGCCGACACATCCGGATGCGGTTGCATCCTCGCAACGGCCTATCGCCGGTTGTCGAATTGCGTTCTATCGATAGCGTGTGGTGGTGAGGGCGGCGAGGGTGGCCAGGGTAAGGACAAGGGTCATGACGGCTGCCATGGGTGCGGGGGTGTGGGGGTGTGGGTTCCGAAGAGTCCGACGATCGGGGAGGCAGCGGCGCCGAGAAGGAATTGCCCGCTGCCGAGGAGGGCGGAGGTGGCGCCGGGGGCGGTGCGGCCACGTTGCTGGGCGATGGTGACCACGGCGGGGAAGAAGACACCGAATGCGATGAGCGACACCAGAAGACATCCCCAGGTGACGGCCAAAGGGCTATCGGTAGTGACGGAGGCGAGGAACAGCAGAGCCGCCGCGGCCGCCGCGACTGCGGCACTGGCGACGATGTCCGTCCGGTCAGAGCGCGCTTTCAGGTCGGTGCGGTGCTGACTCTTGTCGTACGCTGAAGATTCGGTCTTCATCGGAAAGTAGATTCGCCGTGCGTTCGGTGTGGGGCTAACTATCACATACAGCGAGGTGGTACGCGGTCCCATCAAGTGCCGCTCGCAGTTCGTAGAGCCATTCTCCGAATAACGTACTGAGCCGTATCGGCATCGGAATTACGGTACGCACGCCGAATACCCACTCGCAGTCGTTCTGCCCTGGAAGTGCAGTCAGTCGGCGTGGGTGTTCGGCAAAGTCCTCCCACCGATGACCGATTTCGTCGCGGATCTCACCCGCCCGACGCACCCGGTCCTCGTACAGTTCGATGGTCCACTCGGTGGGGCGCGTTGTAGTCATGTTTCCATTGTCGCTCGCTTCTCTGGACAACTCAGAAAGCGCAGCGCGGGCGTCGACCGTGGGAGTGCCTGCCGCAGTGAGCGGCGGCATCGCCGGCACCTCTGTGCCGAGATCACCCGGGAAGCTCTGGTGCTGAATCCATCGGCCGGCAGGAGTTCGGTGATGCCGTGTTTCATGGCATCTCAGGTGCCGGGCGGACGTCCTCGGTCTGTGCGTCGTCGATTGTGCGGAGTCTGCGTGACTGGTACAGGTACGCGCCGATGAGGCGGATGAACTCGTCGGCGCGCTCGTTTTCGCCGGTGAGTGCGCCGGTGAGTTTGCCGAAGGCTCCTTCGTTCAGTACCGCTGCGTCGGTGAGCGTATCTCGCAGATCGGGGGATGCCAGGAACTGGTCGATAGCGTTGTGGTCGATCTGGTCGGCGATGCGGCGGTCTTCCTCGGCCAGGCCGGCCGCGGCGATGACGAACCCCTCGATCTGCGGGTCGGCGAACTCGGCACCGAACAATGCGTTGATCCGGGCGACCACCTCCGAGAGCAGCTCCTGCTGAGGGTCTTGCCGGGAAACGCCGGAGCCGACCCCGGTGATGCCGCGCAGGCCAGGTGTGTCCTGGTCACCGGACAGCGAGATGTTGGCCTTCCCCTGGTCGATCTGGCGAACCCGTCGCAGCTCCAGCCCGGATACGTCGATGTCGCCTCCTGCCTCCTCCGAGGGCAGCAGACGTGTCAGCTGACGCAGGAACTCCGCGAGCTTCTCCAAATCGCTGGTGCCGTAGTCGACGACCTGGGACATGAAGTCATACAGGCGCACGTAGGAGCCGCAGTCCTTCCGGAAAGTCCGTAGCTCGTCGAGCGCTTGGCTGTCCTGCTGCGACTTCGCGTCCGTCCACCGGTTTACGAACTCATCACGCGCCGGAGTGACCGCGGCAGCCAGAGCGGCATGGGACTGGGTCGGCGCCCACCACGCCTGCGCGTAGCGCTCCACGTCCGCAGGGGTATAGATCCTTGCCTGGGCGAGCTTGGTCGCGAGCCGGTGCACGAGGTTCGGGTCTGTCGCCGTCTCGACGTGCGCCTCGAGGTAGTAGGTCAGGAACGCCAGGCGGACGTCTTCGGGGTCGTTGACGAAGTCCAGGACGAACGTGCGGTCCTTCACCTCACCCGAAGGCGCTCGGTAGGTGCGGTTGAGCCGGGACAGCGTTTGCACCGCGTGCACGTCGGGCAGCCGCTTGTCCACGTACATGGCGCACAGCAACGGCTGATCGAAGCCGGTCTGGAACTTGTCGGCGACCAGCATGAGCCGGTACTCCGGCCGACGGAACTCCCTGGCCAGATCCGAGCCTAGACCCGGGTTCATCGAGGCCTCCGTCACGTCGGTGAGCCCGTACTCGTCGTCGCTGATCTTGTCGCTGAACGCCACAATGGACCGGTACCCGTACCCCTTCTGGGCAAGGTACTTATCCGTCTCGATCTTGTAGCGAACGGCAGCCTGCCGCGAGTCGGTCACGACCATGGCCTTCGCGTGCCCGTCGAGCAGGTGGGCGACATTGGCGCGGAAGTGCTCGACGATGATCTCGACCTTCTGACCCACATTCGTCGGATGCAGGTTCGCGAACCGCATGATCTTGCGCGAGGCGACCTTCGGATCGACGAGACGATCCCCACCATCATCGACTCCTCCACCTGCGGTGATGCCGGTGGCGACGCCGCTCTCGCCGCGCTGCTCGATCTCGAAGGCGGTCTTGTAGGTCTGGTAGCCGCGCAACACATCGAGGATGAAGCCCTCCTCGATCGCCTGCCGCATCGGGTACACATCGAACGAGACCGGCTTCCCCTCCTCGGTCTCTCGCCCGAAGAGCACCTTCGTCTTGGCCTTGGGCGTCGCCGTGAACGCCAACAAGGACACATTCCTAGCGCCGGCGCGCGCCGCAGTCTCGGCAGCGATCTGCCGTTCACGAGCAGCGTCGGCCTCTACGACCTGGTTGACGATGTCCTGACTGTCGACCTCGTCCTCCTCAGTGACCTGCCCGCCGCCCTCGGTGAGGACTTTCTTCAGATCCGCGGCCGTCTTGCCCGACTGGGACGTGTGCGCCTCGTCGATGATCACCGCGAAGTTCCGGTCACCCAGCGTCGTGTCCAGCAGACCCTTGACATAAGGGAACGTCTGGATCGTGACGACCACGATCAGAGCCGACCCGGTCAGCGCATCCAGCAGCGCCCGGGACTTCGAGCCACCGGATCGGCGCACGGCCGCGGAATCGATGACCGCGACAGTGCCAACCGTGTCATCGACCTGCTCGACCGCCTGCTGCAACTGTGCGTCGAGGACACGGCGATCGGACACGATCAGAACCTTGTCGAACACCTTCTCGTTCACCTGATCATGAAGCCGAGCAAGACGATGCGCCGTCCAGGCGATCGTGTTCGTCTTGCCCGACCCTGCCGAATGCTCGATCAAGTACCGGCGACCCGGCCCCTCCTCGATGATCGAGCCGACGAGCTTCGTCACCGCGCGCCACTGGTGATAGCGCGGGAACATCAGCGCCGTCGACCGCTTGATCTTCCCAGTGGCGGGGTCTTCGTCGGCCTCGGTCTTGAGGAACATCTGCGACCCGAGAATCGCCAGCCAGTTATCGCGCTGCAGGACCTGCTCCCACAGGTACGACGTCGCCGAGCCATCCGGGTTCGGGGGGTTCCCTGCCGCGCCGGTGTCCTCGTGGCCGCGGTTGAAGGGCAGGAAATAGGTCTTCTCACCGGCCAGTTTGGTGGTCATGTGGACCTGGTCGTCGTCGACGGCGAAATGGACCAGGGCGCGGGTGCCGAACCCGAGCAGCGGCTGCCCCGCCGGGCTCCGGTCAGTGCGGTACTGGCTGATCGCGGTATGCCACCTCTGCTTGAAGAACGACTTCAGCTCACAGGTGGCCACCGGCAGGCCATTGACGAAGAACACCAAGTCGACCGACCGCGTGTCCCCACGCTTCGGGGAGAAATGCACCTGACGGACCACCCGCAGCCGCACTTTCCGGTACTGCTCAGTGACCTCCCGGTTCAGCGTCGTGGCCGGCTTGAACTGGCACATCCGCAGATGCGCGGTCGCGCCCCTGGTGTGGGAGAACTTCCGGCGCAGCACGTTCAGCGTGCCCCCACCCGAGCCCATGGGCGTGTCCAGACGAGACACGAGAGAGGCCAACAACGCCTCGCGATCCGCAGCCTCAGCAGCGGTGCTGACGCGGACAACCTTGGCGTACTCCTCCGGCTGAGTCTCCGATAGCCACCAGTGCACGTCCTCAGGCCAGATCGCCCGCTCGACGTCATAGCCCTCGTCTGTCTCGCTGTACTCCCAACCGTGCGCGGCAAGGTACTCGGCGATCTCGGTCTCGAACGCCACTTCATGGGTCCCATCCGGTGCTGTCATCGCCGTCAGTTCGCTTTCCTTGCCGTGCGTACATCGATCTGGCCTGTCACCGCCGCCGTGATCAGCGCCGAGCGACGCTCCTTGGCGAGCGCAATGTGCTCCTGGGCCTTGGCGATGAGCAAGTCGATACGAGCTGTCTGCTGCTGAATGTGCTCAACGATGGCATGTTGCTCGTCCATCGGCGGGATCGGAATAGGCAGGTTGTCGAGATCGTTCTGTTTAATCCTGCGATCGAACGTCGTATTTGACCGGGTGTACAGCCTGTACTGATCAAAATACGGTGCAGACCGAAGCACTGCGTGGAGGTACAAAGGATTCAACCGATCAGCGATCTCGAAGACGCGATAGTCAGGACTGACGGCGCCACGCTTGTCAGATACTCCGATTGCGCCGCCGACCAGCCACATCGGATTCACGACGAGATCACGCGGTCGCGCTACAAAATACCGCGGGATGGACGTGTCCGCCGCGTTCTGCTGGACCGCCATCGACGACCGGTCGATCAGCTGGCCTTTGACCGTCAACGACAGCATCAGCTCGGTGCCCGCGACATTGCGCTCCTCTCGGAGACGGCAGACAGTCTTAAACCGCGCCATGTCCCAAGAGACCGGGGCCCTGCTTAACCATGGCTCGACGGCAAGCGAACTGCCCCACCGCCCGACGTCGTGCGCACCGCCGTCCTCAGCATTCATCCCGGTCAGCGCCGTGGTTGTGATGACCGCGAGCCGCCGTTCCTCTAGGTGGCAGATCAGCTCCTCCTGCTTAGCCACGAGCGCGTCGATCTGGGCCGTCTCGCGGTCCAGGTAGTAAGCGATGGCGCGCTGCTCGTTGGGTGGTGGGACGGGAGCAATGATCGCGCCAAGAACCTCTCGTGAAAGGGACGGCAGGGTAGCGGTTCGGTTATTTGCCTCGATGTGGCCACTAGCGAGGCACGCTTTGAGGCAGTACAGCAAGAACCCCGGCATGAGTAAGCCACTCCTCTGCCGGACCCGTGCGACATGGTTCTGGAAACCCCATCCGACGAGGTCGTTCTTCAGTAGATGACTCCTGCCATAGCCCGCGCCACCCTCGACAACCACGATGTCGTCCCGCTTCAGCCCGTACTTCCTCAGCTCGGCCTTTGAGAAGTTCATTCGCTTCGTCTCGTCGAGCACCAAGTGCTCGGGCTGAATAGATCCAGCGGCCAGATAAGGCGCGGAGACCGCATCGCTCACTTCGTTTCGGGCGTTGATCATCTTTCCCAGTACCACCTCGAAGTGGTACACGATAGGGGCGGCCGTCCATCGTGCGGGCAGTTCTCCGAACCACCTACGCCCGTCTTCGCTCATCCCTCCACCTCGCGCAGCAGCGTCATGATCTCGCCGACGACACGCTCCAGGTCGGTATCGATCTCCGCGAGCGGCCGCGGCGGCACGTAGGTGTAGAAATGGCGGGTGAACGGGATCTCGTAGCCGGTTTTGATCTTGTCCCAGTCAATCCAGGCATTGTCGACGTGTGGCTTCACCTCGGCATCGAAATAGGCCTGGACGGTCTCCTCAAGAGCCTCATGAGTCTTGGAGTGCTCACCCCAACCGAACGGGACGTTCTCGGTGGTGCGCAGTGCAGGGTCGGGTTCCGGCTCGCCCTTGCGTGCACCCGACGTGTGCAGGCAGATATCGGCGGTCTCATCGTGGACTCCGATGGCCTGCCACAGCGTCTTCCGCTGCGCGGTGGTCAGCTTGACGCCATGATCACCGAGATGCTTTCCGAGCTCGCGGTTGAACTTTTCGCGGTTGAGGTACGGCTGGTCTCCGAACGACTCCAAAGCCCTGGTCAGACCAGTGATCTGGCCGAGATTCTTGTGCTCGACAATCGTTCCAATAGTCTCCGGCGTGCATTCGAAGCGGAGCTGAAGCGGGCGTTCGACCGTAACGGACCAGTACGCGAAGTCTCGGTTGCCGAAAACCTTGCATGGGACCGCGACTTCGTCCTCATCGCTCTGTGCCCCAGCGAAGGCACGCACGATCGCCTTCCGGTGCTTGTCGGCGACCTCGACGCGCTTGGAGCCGATCGACTTGCGTAGCTTCGAGCCCAGCCCCGTCGCGTCGATCAGCTGAACGCGGCCCTTTCGCTCGGCTGGCTTGGCATTCGACAGGACCCACAGGTAGGTGGCGATGCCGGTGTTGTAGAACATGTCGTTGGGCAGCGCGACGATGGCCTCGATCAGGTCGTTTTCCAGCAGGTGGCCGCGGATGTCGGAGGGGCCAGAGCCGGCTCCGCCGGTGAAGAGCGGTGAGCCGTTGAGGACGATGCCGGCCTTGCCGCCCCGGCCGCTCTCATCGACGTCGCGCATCTTCGACGCCACATGCAGCAGGAACAGCATTGCCGCGTCGCCGACAGCTGGTAGTCCTGGCGCGAACCGTCCCTGACCGCCGCGGGCGTGCTCGTTCTTCACGTCGGACTCGACGGCCTTCCAATCCGTGCCGAACGGCGGGTTGGACAGCACGTAGTCGAAGCGACGATCCGGGAAGCGGTCGACGACGAGGGTGTCTCCTTGGCGGACGTTCGACGCGTCCTGTCCGGTGATGAGGAGGTCCGCTTTGCAGATGGCGTACGTGCGCGGGTTGATCTCTTGGCCGAACAGGGCGGTGGAGGCATCGGGGTTGAGTCCGCGCAGGTGCTCGTCGGCGATGGTGAGCATGCCGCCTGTGCCAACGGTGGGGTCGTAGATCGACCGTACGGTGCCTCGACCGCGCAGGGCTTCGGTGTCTTCCGCGTAGAGCAGGTCGACGAGGAGCCGGACGACGTCGCGTGGTGTGTAGAACTGGCCGGCGCCGTCGTTGGCGGACTCCGCGAACCGGTAGATTAGGTTCTCGAACAGGTCACCCATATCGGCGTTGGACACCGCGTCCGGCGAGAGGTCGAGTTTCTCGAAGTGGCGGGTGACCTGGGCGAGCCGCTCGCGTGTGTCGAGCGTGCGGATCACGTTCTCGAAGTCGAAGGACTTGAACACGTCGAGGTTCGCGGAGAACCCGCCGATGTAGTCGATGAGGTTCGCGGCCAGGTTGTTCGGGTCCTGCAGTGCCTTCTGCAGCGTGAAGTCGCTTGTCGTCCAGAACGACAACCCTGCGCTGTCCGCAGTGCGGGTCTTGCGCTTCAGGTGTGTGCGCCGCTGCTGCTCCCCCGGGTACTGCGCCACGATCTCGGCCATCACGTCGCGGTGCGGGGCCATCACGCACTCGAGTCGGCGCAGCACCGTGAACGGGAGGATGACCGAGCCGTACTCGGCCTCGGTGTAGGGGCCCCGCAGAGTGTCGGCGACGCTCCATACGAAGCTGGACAGGACTGACACGACGAATAGTTCTCCTGGTCTGGGAAGAGGCTGAGAGACTCGGCACATCCTATCGGCGGACCCTGACACGTCGGGGAGAACGACCTGCCCGACCTCGATCTTTCCGTGGCTGACGCGGTGGACTGATCCGGTTCGGATAGGTGTTTCCGGGGCCGCGAACGGGCGTGCTGGCCTGGCTTGTTCAGGGGGTTGGCTGCCGGGTTCCACGGCCGGAAGGAGCCGTCCTTTCGTTTTGGGAGGAGGGTTTCTGCTGGTCGGTCGGGTTTCAGACGCGCGAGTGCGGCGAGCATCAGGCTGGCTGGGAATCCGGCGGCGACGCAACCAGTCCTTTTCAGATCCACTACATCATCGCCTGTAGACCATCGGTTAGATCTGAGTTCACGAGTTCGTCTCGTTCGGCGGCGGTGAGCCAGCGTGCGGTGGATCCGGTGGTCTCGCGTTGAATCCACAAGACGTCATCGACGGCTTCGGCAACGGCGCGGAGGTGGCTGACGACCATGACGTGGCGGTCGCTTCCGGCCTGGGTCCGAAGGACGTCCAGGGCTGTGTCGAGGACAGTCGTGTCGAGGGTGGCGAAGCCTTCGTCGAGGAACAGTGATCCCAGACGGGGGCCGCTGCGCGAGTGGAGTTCGGCGAGGGACAGGGCCAATGCGAGAGACGCGAGGAACTTTTCGCCGCCGGAGAGTCGGTTCGCGCTGTGCACGACACCGCTGCTGCGGCTGACGATGTCGAAATTCTCGGCGAAGCCGAAATCGTCGCCGGTCAGCTCGGCAAGCAGATCGCTGGCGATACTCAGCAGTGCACGGGTGTTGTGGGCGATGAAATGGCTGAGAAATTTGGCGTCGACGAGGTGGACTCGCAGTACCTCGACCGCGTCACGACGGGCTTTTGCGGCGGCGATGGCGAATTCGAGGTCGGCGGCGGGTCGCACGTGGGCCTGGGCGGCCGCCTCCGCGATGCGCAGTTCCTCGGCTTGTCGGCTTGCGGTCGTTTTGGCTTCGACCAGCGGATGCAAGGCGTTGGGAGCGGACAGATCAGCTGACGGGTCGAACCCATCGATATCGCCGAGCGTGTCGGCGATCTGACGCATCTTCGCGGTGGCGGCCTCGGCGGCGTGCTGGTGCTTGTTGCTGATTTCGGCCAGCTCGCGGTTCACGGTGTCGGTGAGTTGTGCCAACGCGGCAGCGAATGCCCGGACACCGGTGATGTCCGGTTTCACCGGTCGGTCCGGAACCCGATGGTCGAGGTGGTGCTCGGTGAGCGTGGAGGTGACGGTGTCTTCCCACAGGCGCAACCCCCGGTACAGGTCGGCCAATGGATTGTCGATCTGTGCGCGGATTGCCTGATCAATGGTCCTTTGCTCGACCAGGATTCCGTTGATCTCCCGCTGGACGTCGTCCCGTCGCTCGACGAGCTGCTGCACCTGCGATATCTTGTCCGCGATCACCGCCGCCGCTGCGGTCGTCTGCTCGGGGCCGATATCGCTGATCTCGGTGGGGAGCAGGGCACGGATGTGGCCTGGCAGCGCGTCGATGTCTGCTGCGGTGCGTTGGAGAGCCGCCGTGAGTCGCTTCGAATCTGCGGCTGCGGCGCGCACCGCCTCCTTGTGCCGGTCCTTGCGATTGCTCAATGCCGCGCGCTCGGCGTCGAGAATCGCGGTGTGGCTGTCAGCGTGGCGACGTAGCGAGCGGGTGTGCTCGTCGGCAGCTCGTTCGCAATGGGCGACGTCGGTGGCGATGTCGCCAGTCAGCTGATCGAGATCGGTGTCGGTTCCCGGCTGGGACAACGCGGTTGTCGCGGACAGCAGGGTTGCCGCGGCGGTGACCGCATCGAAAGTCTCTGCGGCGGTGGCCAATTCAACCATCAGTCGGCTGGCACTGTCGGTGGCGTCGACAACATCGGTCCGTGCCGTCTCGAGGTTCTGTCGCAGCTGGTTCGCCTGTTCCCGGGTGAGGTCTACCTTGGCCTGCGCCCGGGCGCGTTCGTCGGTGAGGCGATTGTGGTCGCGCTGGGCCTCACGGTGCGTGGCCTTCGCCTGGCGCAGGTCGGTTGCGGTGGCTGCGGCGTGCGGGGTGAAGGACTCCGCGAGCTGGCGATGACACACCGGGCAGTCGTCGCCGGGGCGTAGATCGCTGGCGATCGCGGCGGATTGATTGCGCTGCGTCACCGCGGCGACCGCGGCTTCGGCTGCCCGTAGGGCTGTACCCGCGGCGGACTCTGCGGCTGTCAACCCGGCAGCGATCCGCTGCGACTCCGCCAGCTGGTCGAGCGCATCGTGGTGCGCGCGGGAGGTGTCGGCGGCGTGCAGCGCGGCAGCGATTGCGCCGGAGATTCCGGCCCGGAGGGTCTCCGCGCGGTCGTGGACCGATGCGGCTACACGTTCGGCAGCGTCGGCGGCTGCGGTGAGCGGTGCGGCCTGCTTCACACGATCGGCCAGTTCTTGTTCCGCGGTGGCGATCCGGTCGCTCTCCACGGTGAGCTGAGCCGCACGTGTGCCGGCTGCAGCGCGGGCGTCGCGATGCTCCGTCACGCGCGCAGCCAGACCGTCGATAGTGACCGCGGCCTTGCCGAGCGCGGCCAGTCCCTCACCAGCCTTCTCGCAGGCGGCGATCCGGCTCACCAGATCGGACTCCTGGGTCTTCGCTTCGACCGAGCGAGCGCTGAGCCCCGCAGCCTCGGTGGCGAGCTGATCCGCGAGTGGTTGCAGGTCGTCGAGAGCTGCCATGGGGTTGGCCGCAGCGTGGTCGCGGAGGCGCCGCACGGCGTCTGAGGCGCGGCCTTCGGCCAGCTGCGACATCGAGGCCTGTTCGCGTAGATCCGAGATCGAATCGAGGGCGGTGGCCAGATGCGCGGCTCGCGACTCGGACTCTGCTGCTCGCATGCCCGCATCACGCGCGGCCTGCGCCGGATCCTCCGGCATCGCCTTGCGCTTGAAGCAGGCTTGCCCGATCAGGCCGTCGAGTCGTTCCTTCTGCTTCTCGGCGAGTCGACGTGCCTCGGTCAACGAATCCGCGCCGAACAGTTCCCGGAGGCGAGCGGTGCGCTCCTTGGTGGGAGCGGTTAGGAGTTGATCGAATCGGCCCTGCGGCAGCAGTCCGACGCGCAGAAAGGTCTCATAGCCCATCCCCAGGATGGATTCGATCCGGGCGTCGACCGGTTTGGCGCGGTCGACCTCCTCACCGGTGTCGAGATTGATGAGGTGATGGCGCCCGGCATTGGGGTTGCTGGCGTGCATCGTGCGCCTCACCCGCCAGCGCTGCCCGTCGTGCCGGAAGGTGAACTCCACACTCATGGCGTCACAGTCGTCCGCGATGAGTTGGCCGGAACTGCGGGCGTCCCACGTGGTTCCGCGGAACAAAGCGTAGGTGATGGCTTCCAACAGGCTGCTCTTGCCGCCGCCGGTGTTACCCAGCATCGCGGTCAGGCCTTTGCCGGTGAAGTCCACGGTGACCACCGTGGAGTAGCTGCGGAACCCGCTGACCGTCAGAGTCAGTGGCTGCATCACCGCACCGCCGATCCGTCGGTGGCGAATCCGGGCAGCAGTCCGGCCCGGTCCACGTCGTCGAGGCCGTGCCCGTCGATGGCGGCGGTGAGCAGTTTCTCTTCACAACACGGTGCGGGATCTATGGGATCGGGTTCGCTCTGCAAGTGGGCCAGAGCGGCCATGACGTGGTCGAGGCGTCGGCCGGTCACCTCGCGGTCGATCAGATAGTCGTGCAACAGGCTTTCGGCGCTGGGCACTTCAGCGGTCGCGGCGGAACGGTCGAGGATCGGGCTGGCTGTTCCCGCACGACGCTCTTGGATGTCGATGATCGTGGCGTGCGGCAGCATCGCTGCGAGGGTTTCCGACAGCCCGAGGGTGGGGCTGTCGGTATCGACGATCGCTTTGACCCAGGCGTCTCCGACACGCCTTGCGCGCTGGGCGATCTCGTCCAACGTGCCGGTCAGCTTCACCAGCCGACGGCCGGAACTCAGCGGGACCAGTTCGATCCGAGGGTCCTTGCCGGGATCGATCTCGACCAGCACGACGCTCTTGGTGTCCTTGGTCTCGCCGAAGTCCAGCTGCAGCGGGCTGCCGGCGTAGTGGGCAGGGAATCCGACGCTGTCGATGCGTTGCGGCTTGTGAATATGCCCCAGCGCACCGTAGTCGACCAGCGGCAGCCTCGCCGCTGGCACTGCGTAGTCCGACCTCAGCGAGATCGGGCGCTCGGAGTGTGAAGGGGTCGCACCTTCCACGAACAGGTGCGCGGCGTAGACCAGAATGTCGCGAGGCCCCCGTCCGGCGCCGAGCCGCCGGTAGACCTCGCCCTGCACGTGCCGCATCTGCTGGGCGAATGATGTCGTGGCAGTGCCGGGATCGGCGAGGTCGTAGGTGAACCGATTGGGGTGCAGGTACGCCAGCGCGCCTATGCGGATGGTGTGTTCGCCATCGGCGGCGGGGTACTCGGCGACCATGGGACCGCCGGAGCCGGTGTCGGTCACGAACCTCACCCGATGGTCGGGGGTATGCCCGGCCGCATCGAGTACGTACTGCAGGAAGGTGAGGACCGGGCGGGTGTCGTGGTTGCCGGCCACGACCACGGTCGGTGCGATCCGCCCGAGTCGCCGCAGCGTCTCCGACGCCAGACGCAGATCGTCGAGGCTCGGGCGGGACCCGTCGAACAGATCTCCGCTGTGCACAATGAGGTCGGGTGCGAAATTCTCTGCGATCGAGACGATTTCGGCCAGAACGGCCGCGAACTCGTCGTCGCGTCGGCGGCGTCCGATGTGGCGGCCCAGATGCCAGTCGGAAGTGTGGAAGATGCGTCCGGTCACGAGAGATTCTCCGAGAAGGGGTGGACGGCTCACTATGCGCCGTCGCGGATCGAATGGGAGGCCGAGCGACACCGACCATACCGCATTCCCGGGAGAAAATCTGGAACATTCTGGAACTCTGGTATCGTCCTCGGTATGAGCGAGCCGCTGGACGTGCTGGAGAAGAACATCGCCGAGCTACGTCGGGCGATCCGGGACGCTTCCTCAGCCGGCGATGCCGAACGCGCCGCCGAGTTGCGTGCCCAGCTGCGCCGCGCGGAACGGGCCTGGGACAGCCTCGTCGAAGTAGCGGACTCCGCCCCCGGACTCGTTGCGGCAGAACCTGCGCCAACGGCGGCGGCGTCGCAGGCGACCATGCTGCCCGCGCGCGAGCACGCGCACCGGGCGTTGATGCTGTTGCAGGCACCGGCGGCGCCGAAGCTGATCGTCAGCGTGCACGAGGCGTTCTTTCCCGGCGAGCTGTCGGCATCGAAACTGTCGAGCCTGCGGCGCGACGAGGAACGGTCCTACCGCGCCGCGCCCGGCGCCCGTCCGTACTATCTGTGCCCGGCGCTGACCCACGATCTACTCGGACCTGCCCGCGCGCTTGTCACGATCAGCACCTGGTCGCTGGAACAGCGGATCATCGGCCCGCTGTCGCCGCGAGTCGGCTTCCTCGGCAGCGCGATCAACATCGCCGAGGCGGTTCGACAGGCTCGCACCACCGACACGGGCCCGACCCCGGCCGCGCAACGCCTGCTGTGGCGCTTCGCGGCAAATATTCCCGACGCGACGGACCCGGCCTCCGGCGGAGCCGCAGCCGATCCACGACGCGTCATCGATGCCGCCGCCGCGGAACTGGCCATCCACGCCCCGGCCGATCACGCCACTCGCGTCAGCTCCGCGCGGCGCGCCCGCAAACAGCTCAGCGATGGCCAACAGCTGTTCGGAGCCCAACTACAGCAGCTCAACCAGGCGCGGTCGAGCAGCTGACGCCGCGCACGCCCACCCCCTCTACCCACCTACCCACCTCGAGGAAACCGAATCCTGTGAAGGTAGCCCCCGACAAGAGGCTCGACGTGCTGCGCGGATCCGCGGCCCGCCTGCCCTACAACGCTCGATCCCTCGCGGCACTCGAGAACAATCCGCGCTGCGCGCTGCGCGCGGTCCTGGACGCGTCGGGCTCGGACAAGAGCGCGATCGCCGCCCACGCCGGATACCCGACCACCTACGGGCAGTCCGTCTTCGCCATCACCCGCGGCAACTCGTTCGAGGCGATGGTCAAGGCGAACGGTGGCGCCGAATTGCTCCGCATTCTGCGCGAGACGCTGGAACTCGACCCGACAGAGGTCGGGCACGCCGACCTCAACGAGGTCGCCGGCGACGCCACGCCCTCGGTCCGCCACGCCAAGACCTGCCAGCAGCTCGTCGGGGTGGCACGCGGTGAGATCGAGGGCACCCTGTTCGACCACCCGATGTTGCGGTTGGTCGTGGGAGGGTACCCGGTCTTCCTCGAACCGGACCTCGTCGCCTTCCGGGTCCGCGGCAAGTTCTACATCGTGGAGATCAAGAGTTTCCCGATCATCGACGGGCAGGCGAACCCGGCGCTGCTGCGCTCGGCGACGACTCAGGCCGCCGCGTACATCATCGCGCTGCGCGCGATGTTCGCCGAGCACGGGATCGAACCGGACGCGGTGGCGGACACGGTCGTGCTGGTGGCGCCGAAGAACTTCAGCAACCGCGCCGTCGGCGCGACGGTCGACGCGTGCAAACAGGTCCGCAACCTCGCTCGCCAGCTGAGGCGGATTGAGAAGATCGTCGACCTGGTCGACCAGCTCCCGGAAGGCTTGACCTTCGACCTGGGAGTCGGCAGTGACGGTGAGCCGCGACGCCCGGTCGACAAGCTTGTGGAGGCATTGGAGGCAGTCCCGGCGAACTACCGCCCGGAATGCTTAAGCCATTGCGAGATGGCGCGTTTCTGCCGTTCCCGAGCCCGCGAGAGCGCGTCCCTGGATGTCCTGGGCTCGGCTGTGCGTGAACAGTTCGGCGGGATCGATACCGCCACAATGGCATTGGGTCTGGCACGTGGTGAACTGATCCCGGCCCCCGACCAGGTCGAGATCGCCGCTGCGTTGCGGCATGCGGCCCGGCTGCGCGGCGAAGTGACCGCCGCCGACGCCGGAGGTGCGTGATGAGCCGTGTGTCCGCGCTCGCCCGCCTGGAAGCGATGGACAGCATGCGAGCAGTGGCGATCACCAAGTTCCAGCATCGGCGGCTGTCCCCTCGCCCACTGGTGGTGGTGCCGCTGACCATGGCGGGTGAGGCAGGAGCGCCACTGGCCGCGATCGTGGGCGACGCCAAACACGCGCCGACGCTGCTCGTGGTCGGACAACCCCGTGACCGGGTCCAGCGTTTCGTCTTCGCCGCAGACCTGGGCCGAAAAATCATGGGCCACATCAACTTCTGTCGCATTGACCGCCACGACAGCCGCACCCGCAGCGGTGAGACGCGGACGTTCTACACCGACGCCCCGCAGATCCTGGTTCCGAACCGCGGTGGCATCAAGTTCTTGGCCGACCTGGGCCGCGCCTGCAGGTTCCGCGACACCACCGGCGACTACCCGGTTCCCGACGGTGTCCCTGAGCTGGGCCGATGGTTGACCTTCCTGGCCGATTCGGCCGAACAAGCCGGCACCTCGATGCTGATGTCGGTCACCGACCTGCTCACCGAACACTGGGCGACCGGGCAGAGCAGCTTCGAGGACCAGAACCTGGCCGCGCTGATGGCCTGGATAGCGCCACCACCGGGGACGAGCGTCGAACAAGCATTGCTCGACGCGGAGAACCCGACGGTATGCCCGCCCGCCGGGCCGGCGACTGATCCGTACTTCGACAACACGCACCTCGCGCCCGCGATCAGGGACCTCGACGCCGCACGCGCCGCAGGTGACACTGTGGCGCTGGCAGCCGCGCAGACAGAGCTGCGGGAACTGATCAACGAACAGATCAAACCGACATGGCGGATGGTGTGGGAGGCAATTGCGCTGCTGAGAGGCCTGCCCGAAGCGCCCCGCGCCTCAAAACGATTCGCCGGTGATTGTGCTCGATTCACCAGCTTCTCCGATGCCCAGGACTCCGGCACCGCATTGCCCCAACCGACCCGCGACGGCGCTGTCGCTGCGGCCCGGCGGCTGGCTCGGCTCGAGCGCGCGCTGGCGGACTACCAGACCGATGCCGCCCTGGACGATCCGTTCGTGCTCGCGGACCTCCGCAGCATCGGCGAAGCGTTCGCCGGAGAAGTGATCGATACCGAACCCGACCGTGTCGTCCGCAGCGACAAGGGCCGGCGAGTCCTGAGGCCGCTGGTCACCATCCGTACCTTGGATCCGACGCGGCTCGCCGACGGCACCGAGCTCATCAGCCCCCACATGCCCGCCGGGCACAAAGCCACGATCGTGTCCACCGAACTCGACAGCTCCGCCAGCGTGGTCACTATCGAGGTCATCGCCGGCATGGGCACCGCGAAAACCCCGAAACCAGAGGCTATTCCCGAACTCGGGCGGTCCGTCGCCTACCTGCCCAACCCAGGCTGGCGACCCGACCCGGTGTTCCCGGACTGGGCAGACCTCCCCTGGACCCACACCAACGCCGACCTCTCGGACTCCGACGGCGTAGTTCCCGACGACGCCACCGCGGAGGAGTGGGGCGATGATGACTGACTACACGAACGCGGCAGCCGCCGCCGAGCACGCCACCACATCGATCCTGGCCGACCTGGCCGGCGACCACCGAGCCATCGTCGTGGACTCCCCGCCCGGCGCCGGAAAGAGCACCCTGGTGGTCCGCGCCGCCGGACACCTCCTCGACCACGACGAACGCCCGATCGTGGTGGCACAGACCAACAATCAGGTTGACGACATGATCCTGCGCCTGGCCGACCAACACCCGAACCTGACGATCGGCCGACTGTCCGGCAGCACCTACACCCCGCCGCGTGCTGTGGGTGTGGCGTCGACAGTGGGGAAGACTTTGGCCGACCTGTCCGGCTGCAAAATCGTTGTCGGCACAGCCGCCAAATGGGCGACCGTGCGCGACGGCCGGTTCCGGTGGGCGATTCTCGACGAGTCCTACCAGATGCGTTCGGACACCCTGTTGCAGATCGTGGAACGCTTCGATCGCGGACTGTTCGTCGGCGACCCCGGACAATTGGACCCGTTCACCATGGTCGGCACCGAACGCTGGATCGGCCTCCCGCACGACCCCACCGTGAACGGGGTGACGGTCATGCTCGACCACAACCCGACTACGCCGGTCCATACGTTGCCGGTGTCCTGGCGACTGCCCGCCACCGCCGCCCCGACTATCGCCGATGCGTTCTACCCGTTCACACCCTTCACAGCCGGCACCGGGCCCGGTACCCGATCCATGCACTTCCGCACCAGAGCACTCGGCAACACCGAACTGGACGAAACCCTCGCCACCGCCTTCGCCACCGGGTGGGCCCTCCACGAACTCCCACGTCGCCACGTCCCCCGCACCGACGGCGAAACCATCCAGGCCGCAGCGAATCTCGCCGCCCGCGTCCTCGACCGCGGCGCGGTCGCCACCTGCGAACACCACCCAGACGGCCGCGAACTGTCCGCTACCGACATCGCCATCGGCGTCGCCCACCGCGACCAAGCAGACCTCGTCCGCCTCGCCCTGAATCGCACCGGCAACCCGCACGCAGCCGAGGTCGCGGTCAACACGGCGAACAGGTTGCAGGGCCGCGAATTCGAACTGACGATCGTGGTCCACCCCCTATCCGGACGCCGCGACGCAACCGCATTCCACCTCGAAGCCGGACGGTTGTGCGTGCTCACCTCCCGGCATCGGCAGGCGTGCATCGTTGTCGCGCGGGAAGGGATTGTCGACCTGCTCGACAGTCATCCCTCCGCCGAGCCCGTGCATCTGGGCGTGCCCGCCAAGTTCCCTGATGGCTGGGAGGCGAATCAGGTGATCATGACCAAATTGGCTGGGCACCGAGTCGCGGCATGTACTCCACACTGAAATGGGAAACGACGTCGGCTGGATTCGAAGCCAGCAACACGCCCCTGCCGGAAGACCGGGCTCAACCCACCAAACACCACCGAGAGTCACCGGTGGATCCAGGCTCAGTGGGCTGATGTTGTTCAAGCTATTCATTGCGAGCGTGTCGGCGGTTTCGCCTCCGCGTAGAAGCGATACACAGCTTTACCCTGACGGACGTGGATCTCAATTCTCTCGCTGAGCTCAGCTCGGTCCGCCCGCTCGAACACCGCTGGCTGGGCGCGGGGTTCACGCGCCCGTCCCGTGAGCAGCTGAGCACGATGACACAAAGAACCAGCCCGTATATGTATTGCACAGAACTGACCGGCCTGCGGCGGGCCGGTTCGGCCCTGCTCGGGTTGCGCTACCACAGCGACACCCCACCCGCTCCAGCCGACGCCCGAAACTGGACGACCTTCGCGATACCGACACCTGGCCGACCGTGCCGCGCTCGAGATAGTCGTGAGCTCGCTCGATCATGCCCTTGGCCTCGGGATCGGCCGGTTTGCAGACGATCACCTTCGTGCCGAGGGTTCCCCGGAAAGCTTGGCATTCGGCGGTGAGCTCGCTGCGGCCAGCCCGCCAGCGGCCGATCGCGCCTTCACCGTCCCAAACCAAAACCCTTGGCACCGAACCCAATCGGTGGATATGGGCCCACCACCCAGCGAACAGGTCTTCGGCATGCCGGGTCGGGATCAGCATCGCCATCAACCAGCGGGAATAGCCGCATACCATCGTCAGCACCGGCAGGTGTTTCGGGCCACGGACCTGCCCGAACCCGACCGGCAACTCGATCGGCGGGAACCAGAAATCGCACTGAGCGATCTCACCGGCGACATAGGTTGTTCGCGACGCCGGATCCGGCGGCAGATACGCCGGCCGCAACTCCGCCACCCGGCCCGAGAGCACCCGCACCGAGCGAGTCCAGCCGATCCGCTCGGCGATCACCGTCGCCGGCATCGTCGGATAGAGCTTGAGCATCTCGCGGATCTGCGGCTCGACCGCGTCCACGATCGACCCCTTCGGTGGTCGCTGGTACTTCGGCGGCCTTTCCGAGGCCAGGGCCCGTTTCACGGTGTTGCGGGACACGCCCAGCATCCGGGCGATTGCCTGAATCGGCATACCCTCTGACCGGCGCAAACGACGAATCTCAGCCCAATCCTCCACAGCAAGCATCCCTTCGGTCCTCCCTGGCTCGGATACAGCCAGGGTAACCGACCAGGTGGTCCGTTTTGAGTTGCCGCGCGGTGGTCATTTTTCACGTTCTGCCGACAGGTGTCGAACCATGCACCGCTGCAGAGCAACTCGCAAGCCCAGTCGGCGTTTGCGCTGGTTGCTGCGGGAGCGCACCATGTTGGGTTCGCTCTGGTCGCTGTCGGTCTGGCGAACTGGGGCGCCGAGCCCGACGGCCACACCGAGATGCAGGCACGGGTGGCAAACCAGCAGTTCGACACACTGTCCCTGGCACCCATCAGCTTTGCTGCGGCCTCGGCCGTGAGCAGCGTGGACGTTTGCGCTGCCGCCGCCTACCGGTTCTGTATAGGAGCTCCCGAGGGCAACGAGTTCGATCTGAGGAGATTGGAGCAGCTGATCGACAAGTCCGATGATGGCCGCGTGTTGCGCTCGAACCTCGAATCTTGGGTGCAGGCCGTATCAGCCGACGGCGACTATGCAGAGCTGAAAGCTGCCCGGAACCGCATGGTCCACAAGGACATGCCCAGCAGTTCGGTGGTGGGTTCAGGACCTGGTCGCACAATGTACCCAGTTGGTGGGGCCTTGGTAACTCCAGAGGTTGTGACCAGGCGGTTCTCAGACTTCGCGATCCGCCACTATGAGCATTTTGTGGACGCCGTACTCGCTGACTTCGTGTAGTGGCGGCGGTCGGCGATTTCTATCGGTGCAGGGGTGGATGCTGCGATGTGCGAGTGGCTCGTCACAGATGCCATTGGGCTGGTCATGCCGAGGTTCCCCCGCTAATCCGGAGAGCGGATTAGCTGGTTCCGGCAGGAACCTGTTGGGGCTGCTGCAGGATCGGGTGACAGCGGTTATGCAGCCTGTCGGGCTGCTGGAGCCATGATGGTTTCGGATTCGATGGGGGTCAACCGGCCGAGCCTGGCTTGTCGACGACGCCGGTGGTAGGTGCGTTCGATCCAGGTGACGATCGCGATCCGGAGCTGCTCGCGGGTGTCCCAACGCTGTCGGTCCAAGACGTTGCGTTGCAGCAGGCTGAAGAAGCTTTCCATGGCGGCGTTGTCAGCGGCCGCGCCGACACGGCCCATGGATCCGACCATGCGATGACGGTTGAGCGCGCCGACGAATCTCCGCGAGCGAAATTGAGATCCGCGGTCGGTGTGGATCACGCAACCGGACACGTCACCGCGTCGGGCAACGGCATTGTTCACCGCGGTCACCGCCAGTCGAGACTTCATCCGCGAATCGATCGAATACCCGATGATCCGGTTGGAGAAGACGTCTTTGACCGCGCACAAGTACAGCTTGCCTTCGCCGGCTGATGTTCGGTGATGTCACTGAGCCACAACTGATTCAGTACGTCGCTGCGGAAGTTCCGCCGCACCAGATCGTCATGGACGGGCGGCCCCGGTTTGCCGTTCTTGCCACGCCGCGGCTTGCCGAACGCGCTCCACCACCGATTCGTCGAACAGATCCGCCACGCGGTCCGCGCACTCATCGATTCACCGGCTTCGCGGGCTTCGTCGGCGAGAAACCGGTAGCCGAACTCAGGGTCGTCGCGATGCGCGTCGAACAACGCGTTGGCGCGATACGCCTCGGTGACCTCGCCAGTGGTCACCGGATCGGCCAGCCATCGGTAGTAGGGCTGGCGAGCGAGCTGCAACACCCGGCACGTCACCGCCACAGGGATACCTTCGGCGGCAAGCTCTTTCACGAGCGGGTAGAGCCTTTTCCCGGAATCTGAGCCTGCGACAGATACGCCGCAGCGCGGCGCAGGACCTCGTTCTCCTGCTCCAACAGGCGAATCCGGCGACGGGCATCCCGCAACTCGACCGACTCACTGCGAGTGGTCCCGGGCTTGTTCCCGTCATCGATCTCGGCTTGGCGCATCCATTTCGACAACGTCATCGGATGAACCCCGAAATCGGCCGCGACCTGCTCCAGGGTCACCCCGTCGTCGCGGTTGCGAGCGACCCGCACGACGTCGTCGCGGAACTCTTTCGGATACGGCGTGGGCACTGCGACATCCTCTCAAGCCTGCCGCTCGGCAAGCCACCTCGGTTGTCACCCACCCCTGCAGCAGCCCCGACGTCGTACTCACCGAAGGCCAAGGGCTGCGCTGGTTCACCGAGCACGACGCCGCGGCGACCGACCTCGCCTATGAAGACAACGCCATGCTCACCGAGTTCTTCGCAAGCCTGCCGGACCCGACCACCGCGACCCAGTAGCGACCGCTGATGACTGTGGGGCCCGGACCGATCAACGCCGCCGCCACGCAGCGGGGGTCGGTCCGGGCCTCTCGCAGGGTCTACGCCTCCAGGGTGGGTGCGACTCGAAGGCACTGCGCGCGAACAACTTCAGATGTCGGCGCCCCGTGCCACACTGGCACAGAGATCGTGAGCGAGACCGGCCACATCAACGACGGCCGGCCAAAGGCGGGGAGGTCGCTGTGCTGTTGTTGGTCAACCAGGACACGGAGTTGTCGACCGCGGAGCAGCGGTTCGCCGAATGGATCGGATGGAGTCCAGCCCAGCCCGGGGTGGCGTTGCTCAACGTCGATGTTCCCCATCGTGGCCGCAGTCGCCAGCTCGACGCGCTGATCTGGACCAAGCAGCGCTGTATCGCGGTTGAGATCAAGGGATTCCGCAGCCAGCAGCACGGCACGCTCGTCGTGCCGCCGAACGGGCCCTGGTTGATGGAGGACGGGCAGATCGCCGACATCTACGGCAACACCTACAACCACAACCCCATCAGCCAAGTCCGCACGAACACCCTGGCGATGAAGAACTGGGCCAGCCAGGTCACCCACCGAGGATGTTTCGTCTACGGCCTGGTCGTGGTGATGTTGCTTCCTGGGCAGCATGTTCCGTCCCTGGACGTCCACGCTCACCCGGAGAAGACCGACATCGTGGTCGAAGACTTCGACGTGTTCCGCTACTACCTCCACCGGCTGGAAAACCAGAAAGTGCAGTGGAGTGCCGACCAGGTGCACGCGATGCTGACCCGCCTGGGCGTCGCGCACCTCTACGGCGGCCGCCGCGACGTTATCGCCACAGCGCTCGGCGAGTCGACCCGCACCCAACTCACCGGCGATTCCTATCCGTTCTAGCCGCTACGCCACTGAATCGGCCACTTCTGGAACAGATCCTCGATCGGCTCCGAGTTGCCGAGGGCGCGTTCGTATTCCACGAAGCACTGCGCGAGCGCGCTACGTAATGCCCGGATCACCGCAGCGTCTCGCTCCTGCTCCTCGCCGTAATGGCGGCCATGCGAGAACTCCTTGGCCACGTCGACTCCGCTCGGTGGTGTGGCAACCGGGATGGCCAGTGGGTCCGGGCTGATCAGGTCGGGTGGGCCACCCGGGGCCAGGAACCGGCCATGGATGAGGACGTAGAACAGTTCGCCGCGCTCGGTGAACAACACATCCGAACCATGTGACCGGCCGCCGTACGGCGGCACGATCCAGCAGCGCTGTTCGTCGATCACGACGTAGCGCTTCCCGTCGACGTCGGTGACACCGGAGCTCGTACGTTCGAACAGCTTCTTGGGCCGCGCCAGCTGCAACCTCAACCCCTCGGGCAGAGCACGGAACTGCTCGGAGGCCTCGGCCAGGACATGAGTGACCTGTTCAGCGAGTGCATCCTTGGAGCGCTGGTCGGATTGCGCAATGTCGATGCGCCACTCGGCATCTCGGCGCGCCGAGGCGAGCGCATCGTCAAAACTACTCATCGCCGCAGCCTATCCCGACCCACTGACATCCATCCCCTGAGCAGGGACAATACCGCTGAACGGGACTGTTCCTCCACAGGCCCCTGTCCGCGGGCGTTTCAGTTCAGTTCAGCTGACCCAGCCAACACGATCGCGATCCCGCGCCAGATCCGGGAGGTCGAACAGCAGGTCCACTCCCAGCGGCTGCACCAGCTCGGCATCCTGCGCAAAGTCGGTCTCGCCGAGGCGCTGGCCGGAGCGCTCGACACCGAAGTCGCCCGCGCCCTGCACGATCCGCTCATCGCCAGCCAGACGGTGGCACGATCACATCGCCACACCGGCTGCGGACCGTATTCGCCGCGCCGCGAACACGATGCCCGTCAGCGCGTGGCGGTCCCCGCGCATCGGTCTCACCAGGTGTTGCCGGGGTCATCCGATGACCGCGTTCATGATGGTGCCCGCGCTGGTCGCGATGACGCCGCCGATCATGGCCCCGGCGACCATCTTCGGCGATTCCAGGCCGGCGGTGCCTCCGGGGACGGATTGCCGATCTGGGCCACCAGGTCGACGGCGAAGTGGGTGATGGTGTCGGGGGTCATGGTTTCCTTCCCGATCGGGCGCGGCGGGCTTGGCGGGGTCCGACGCTGCGGTGGCGGGCGTGGGTCGGTGTCCGGTTTCCGGGGGTGAGCGCGACGGCGACCGCGGCCAGCAGCGCGACGACGATGACGGCCGTGACCAGCCATGACGTTGCCGACATCACGGGTACTCCTCGAGGTAGTTGGCCGAGAACAGCGGCGCGCGAGGGATGGCGGGTACCGCGAACGCGGTGGTGAGCAGGCGCGCGTGCGCGGCGAGGCGGGTGCGGTGGGCGCGGCGTTGGGTCCGGAACGCGCTCAGGTCTTCCTGTGAGAGGTGACCGTGCTCGTGATGCCACTGCCCGTGGTCGAGGATGGCGGTGAGGGTGACCTCACCGAGCACGTCTTCCAGGAGCTGGCGCGCGGTGGGGTCGGTGGTGTCGGCGAGGTCGAGCGCCACCGCCTGCGCGGCCAGCCGGATCGCGGTGGCTTGGGCGGCCATCTCGGCCGCCGCCTCCGGGCCGGCGGCGTCGAGCCGGTCGAGGTCGCCCGCGGTTCGGTCGGCGGCGATTCCGTCTTCGCGGGCGATGAGCATGTCGGCACCCGGCCACGACAACTCGGCTCCGGGCAGCCGTGCGTGCCGCAGGTCGGCGCGCGAGCCCGCCACGACGCGCAGGACGCGGTTGGCGCCTTCGGCGGTACGGATGGACCCGACACCGCCGAGCAGGTCGGCGATCCGGTTGGCGCGCAGGTGGGCGTGGGCGCCGGTGTCGTCGTGGACGGTCATGATCGCCGACAGCGCGATGTCCGACAATAACGGCTTGGCCAGCATCACCAACAGTGCGAAATCGGTTGTGCTGGTGGATGGTTCACTCATCGTCGCGGCGCGCAGACTGCGCAGGCGGCGACCGAGCGCGGTCGCGGCGTATACCGGGCCCAGCTGGGTGGCGAGGTCCTCGTCGATCGAGTCGCGGTCGATGAGCCGTACGCCGCCGACCTCGCGCTGGTGGGCGTAGGACACCAGCGCGGCGAGTGCGCCGCGCGCGGCGGCGATCGAGGCGTTACCCAGGTCCAGGCGGCCGTCGGTGAAATCACCGGCGCCGACAGCGAAGTGGGCGGAGTGGTCCTCGGGCAGGACCAGCGTGCCGTCGACGACCCGGGCGCCGGGCACGAGCAGCCCGTCGAACGGGACGAACGCGCCGAAGAAGCTGAGCATCGCGTGATCCATCGGCGAATGCGCCTTATCGCCCAGCGCGGTGATCCTCACACCGGAGGTGATGCCCCCGTCGGGGGTGTGCAGCCGCAGCGCGACCAGGTGCACACCCGCGTCGCGGCCATCGATGATCGCCCGGACCGCGATCGTGGCGATCTTGACGGGCACGAACGCGTTCGCCATGAACTTTGCCGCACCCGGATCGGTGGCGCGGGCGTCGGGATCTGTGGTGTGGAGCCAGAATCCGCGGCGCCGCGGGTCCCAGATCGCGAGAGTGCGCAGCGTGGGCGCGGTGTTGGTGCCCGCGAGCTCGGTGTGCACGCGCACCCCGGTCGCGGCACCGGAATCCAGGTCCGCCAGCATCGCGCGTTGATACGACGAGCCGTTGCCCAGCCGCCGCACCGCGCCCACAGTCAGCGCCACATGCCCGGTCCAGGACAGCATCAGCCGGGGCGCGAGGACCGCGGCGGCGTCACACACCGCGCCCCGCAACTCCGGATCGGCGTAGACCTGTCCAGCGGTCATCCCCAGCCCGGCGAACGCCGCGCGCAGCAGCCCCGGCCCGACCGAGGCCTGCTGCGGATACGGCACCCCGTCCACCGGCCGATCACGCACGCTCGACGCGAGCGCGCGGGCGCGCTCGTGCAGGTCGGCGTGCTCGCCCACGATCACGCGGTGCAACGCCGCGAGGGTAGGGGTGGCGGTGGGGTCGCCCAGCAACGGCACCATCGGCACGGCCACTGGGGTCGATCGAGTCGTAGTCATCGAAATCACCTGTATCGCAATGGTTTCAGAAGGAACCGGAAGGGATCGGCATCGGGTGCGCGGGGTCGAACACCACAGGGAATGCGGCCAGAGCGCGATGGAACGGGCCTGGCCGCCATGACAGTTCGTCCGGGTGCACCGCCAGGCGCAGATCGGGTATCGCGGCCAGCAGGTTCTCGATACCGGCTTCGGCGATGAGCATGCCCATGCGGCGAGCGATCTCGGGGCAGCCATGCGGGCCGGTGCTGAACCCCAAGTGCCAACCGCCCGCACTGGACCTGGACGCTCCGCCGGTGATCGCTGGGTCGGTGGAGGCCGCGGCCATGCTGATGACGACCGGCTGATGAGCGGGTAGCCAGATGTTGTCGACCAATTGGGGTTGAAGGGGATAGCTCAAGCAGTAGTTCGCCAGCGGCGGATCGGCACCCAAGGTGGCCTCGACGGCGTGCATGACCGTTTGCGCCAGACCGTGTTCTCCGCTGTAGGTGTCATCGGTCACCATCGTCCGCAGCGCGTTGGCGGCCAGATTCAATTGCGGTTCGATCCCTGCGGCGTAGAAGGTGACCAAGGCCTGGGTGATCTCCTCGCGGTCCAAAGCCGCCGGACCGTCGAGCAGGCGGGTGACGACATCTGATGCCGGGCGTGCTGCTTTGAGGTCGATCAACGAGCCGAGAGCGGTTTCGAGCGTCTCGTTGACCGTGCCGGTGTCGACCGCCTCGAACATCGCCGCGCTGGCGGCCGCCACACGTCCTCCGATGTCGTCCGGGCAGCCCAACAGCGCATTGAGAGTCGAGAACACCAACGGCAGGAAGTAGTCGGTGAGAAGGTCGGCTCGCCCGCGGGGGCTGAAGTGATTGATCAACAACGTCGCGTGCCGGGCCACCAGCGGCCGGATGCTGTGCAGGTCGATCGCCGCGAGAGCGTAATTTGTTGCGCCGCGGTAGCGTTCGTGTGCCGCGCCCGCCGAGCGCAGCGCGTTGCGGCGGTATTCCACCATCGCCAGGATCGGGCACGTCGGGGCGATGCTCGCCTGCCAGATGCGCGGATCGGCGGGGAAATGGACCGGATCGTTGAGGATGCGCACCGCGGTCGAGTGCGCGATCACCAGCGTGGCCTCGACACCGTCGGCCAGCTCGATCGGAACCAGGCTGCCGTAGTCGCGGCGCATCGCGGCGTAGTAAGTGTGCGGGTCCTGCGCGAAACTCGGGTCCTGCAGTCGAATGCGTGGTCCGAGCTTCTCCACGGGCGTGGGGTGGCGTGGCTGCGGGCGCGCGAGCACCGGGCGCGCAACGTACGCGGCGTCGAGGTCGGAGGGCTTCATGGCGGCGTCCTTGTCATCGGAGCGGCGCGATCGGTGCCGCGCTGGAAAAGGTCACAGGCAGATGGGTGAGGGTCCGCTGCTGCCAGCTCGCGCGCCATTGCGGCGCGCGCGCCAGACGGATGTCGGGCAGTGCGTCGAGGATCTGGTCGAGCGCCACGGTCGCGATCAGGCGCGCGAGATCCTGGGCCGGGCACGCTCGCGGCCCGATCCCCCAACCCAGATGGCTGCGGCTTCCGCGCCGATCCTCGGGATCGGCGGGGGTGATCGCCGGATCGGTGCCGGCCGCGGCCAGGCTCACCACGACCGGTTCGTTCTCCGGCAGCCACGTTCCCCCCATCAGTTGAGGTGGCGAGGGCCAGGTGAGAATGTTGGCGATCGGCGGATCGGTGGCCAACACATCATCGATCGCCTCGGTCACGGTCAGCAGCGCGAACTCGGCGTCGATGGCGGTCTTCCACAGCACCAGCGCGATCAGGTCGGCGATCGCCCCGGCACGCGCGTACAGCAGCGCGACCACGGCGAGGATCTCGGCGCCGGTGTAGGCATCCGGGTGACCCGCCAGCGCCGAGATCACATCCGCTCCCGGCGCGTGACGCCGTGCGGTGATCGCCGCCCCCAGCGCGGCGTTCACCCGTTCTGCCTCCGCACCGGCGACCGAGGCGTCGACAGCCCGGCTCGCCGCCGCCATCGCCGCTGCGATCTCGGCGCCGAGGTCGGGGGCGACACCGATAACGCGGTCCATCTCCGCGCGCACCACCGGACCGGCATAGTCCTCCACCAGATCGGCCTGCCCACTGCCGCAGAAACTGTTCACCGCAGCCACGGCGGTGTTCTCCACGCGCCGATACACGACATTGCCGTCGACACCGGCGATTCCAGCAGCGAACGCACGCCGCAACCGGGACTCGGCCCCGAATTCGGGTTCCCACCAGGTGCTCACCGACAGCATCGGGCACCGCCCGTCGCGAGCGGCGACCGCACGCTGCCACGGCCGCGGGTCGGACCGAAACCTGTCCCGATCCAGCAGAATCGAGCGCGCCTGCTCGTAGCCGAGGACGATATGACCCGGCAGAGCCTCACCCACCTCGACCGGCACCACCGCACCATGGCTGGAACGCCACGCCGCGTAATGCTCCTGCGGTGCCTCGAGGAAACCCTCGGTGTGCAAACCTGGCCTCACCACGGGAGCCTCCCGGCCGCGACCACCATCAGATCGTCACGGATCTGGTCGAGCAGCGCCCGCATGCGCGTGGGCGGGATCCGGTCGCTACGGAATGTGGCCTCGAGGGTGAGCCCCGCCGGTCCGGGTGCCAGTGCCACGGTCAGAGTCCGGCGCTGCCGCACCGGCGCGACCGGCACCGGGATCACGGCGCCGGCGCTGATGACCGGCGGCGTGCGGAATACGTCGGCCTGGCGCAGGGCGATCGCGTCGAGGTCACGGCTTCCGATCCGCGTCATGAGGTGGCCGAGCTGGGCGTCGCGGTGGCCCCAGCTGGCCGCTCGGTCGACGCGGACGCGACCGGCCAACTCCCACGCCCCGGCACCGACCGGGACCGTGTACGGGATGCCGGTTTCCACCAAGCCCGCCATCGCGCCGAGTGCCTGGATGCGGTGCGCGCTGTGGTGGACAACCACGACCTCACCGACACCGGCCCACGCCCCCAGCCGGGAGCCGAGCACCCCGGTGACCAACTGCCACATGGTGACCCGACGCCGGGCCCTCAGTTGCTGATGCAGGAGGATGACCGCGCCGCGGGGCAGGGTCACCGAGGCGAGCGCGACCGGACCCGACACCGCCGAGTCCGGGGGTGCGATCGGTTCCGCGTGGTAGCCGATCATCCGCTCGGCCCACCACCGCAGTTGCCACTCGTAGTCGGTGGCCGAGGTGCTCGCCGTCTGCCAGGCGACATAGTCGCCGGGTCCCGGAGGCAGCGGGATCATCCGGCCGCGGCGCCGGTAGGCGGCCTCGAGGTCACGCAGCACCACGTGCCACGAGCGCCGGTCGACGACCAGCTGATCAGCCACCAGCACCAGCGCGCGCCGACGGCGCCCGAGCAGCCACCACCGCGCTAGGCCATCCCCGGAAGCGTGGTCGAACTCGGTGTCCGCGAGGAGTTCTCGCGCTCGGCGGGCCAGTGCTGCGGACGTGTCGACCGGGGTCGGGTCGATCTCGATCCGCGGAGGGGCAGGGTTGAGCTGCTGGGTCCACGCCCGGTCGCGGTGATGAATACCGGTGCGCAGCGCGGGCTGTCGCTTGCCGACCTGGTCGAGCGCGGCTAGCAGCCGCGTTTCGTCGACGTCGTCGAGCATGACGGCGTAGGCGGCCTGCGCGTGGACCTGCGCGCCCAGCATGCGCGCCAGCCGCAGCAGCGCGTCCTGTTCCCGCGACGCCGGATACCGGCCCGCACTGCGGTTCGCCGGGCGGGTACCCGGTATCGGTGCGCGGTGGCGCGACAGTCTACGAGCCGCGTCTCCCAGGCGCGGGCAGGTGACCAGCAGATCTCCCGGCACACCGCGTGCGCCGAGCATCCCGACGATCTCGGCACTGTCGACCCCGGAACCCTTCAACAGACGGAAATCGCTGTCGGCGTCGAGCGTCCACTCCGCGACCCCGAGTACTTCAGCGACACACCGCAGCACCGCGGCCAGCGCCAAGTCGTAACTGACCTGCGCCGCCTCGGGCGCCCCGCGCGGCACGATCGTTCTCCCGGACATTCTGTCACCACACCGTTTCCGCGGGTTTGCGGGCGATCGCGCACACCGCCGCCAACGGTGTACCCGGACCGAATCCCGTTGACGGGCTGCGGCTTTCGTACAGCGGCACGAGATCGTCGGTCTCGAGCACAAGGCCGTCGAACAGGTCTCGCAACTGGTCGGGGTCGCGTGGCTCGTAAGACGGTGCCGACAGCGAGTAGTGCTGCCACATCGTCACCGCGCGCGGGTCGGTATCGGTGCCGTCCCACCACACCAGCCAGCTGCCCGGCGCCAGGGCGCCCATCACCGTGGACACGACCCGGCGCGCCTTCCCCCAGTCCGCGACGAGCCCCAACGCCCCGCACAGCAGCACCGCGACGGGCTCACGCCAGTCCAGCACCCGATCCGCCGCGGCCACGATCCGGTCGCTGTCGCCGACACCGGCGGCGACGACCTCCACGTGCCCTTCCGCGGTCACAGGCGTCAGCAGGGCGCGGGCGTGGCTGAGCACGACCGGGTCGTCGTCGACGTACACGACCCGCGCATCAGGATGGACAGCCTGGGCCACTTCGTGGGTGTTGCGGTTACGGGGCCCCGGCAGACCCACCCCCACCTCCAGGAACTGGCGCACACCCCGCGCCGCCAGCCCTCGCACCGCGTCGACCTGGAATTGCCGCGCCGCCGACCACAACGCGGTGATCGCGGGGTAGATCTGCGCGCACTCCCGCCCCGTCGACCAGTCTCCATCGAGCCAGTCCTTGCCGCCCATCCAGAAGTTCCGCACTCTCGCCGTGCTGGATGTCAGGACCCATTCCTGTTGTCGTACAGCGAATTTCGTCACAATCGCACCCTTTCGAACTGTGCGTATTCGAGTTCGGGCTCCGGGGTCAGGGCGGTCGCCAGCATGCCCAGGACCTCGGCCACCTCCACCGTGGCCACCCGTGCCGGGTGCCCGCCCGCGCCGAGGACCAGTCCCGTGGCGCCGAGTGCCACCGTGGTGTGCCGATACCGTGTGCCCCGGCCCAGCGCCGCCGCCAACGCCGCGGGCGCCCCCAACACCACCTCACGGCGGCCCGTGCGCCCCTGCCAGTGCCGCAGATGCCGCCGAAAGTCCGCCACCCCCGGCAGCGAGGAATCCTGCACCCGGGCACCGACCACACTGGCCTCGTCCCACACCAGCCCCGCCCCCGCCAGCGCGGACGGATCCACCACCGTCACCTCCCCCACGTTCGCCAGGACATGCTCGACCGCCGCCGGATCGGCACTCACATACCGGTCGTCAGCGAGCAGCGTCACCGAGCAGCGGCGCGCCAACCCCAGACTCGCCCCCGCGGCCTCGGCGTCGTCGGTGAGCGCGGCCATCAGATTCGTGGCCGGACCACAGCACACCCACCGGATACGCGGGGCGTAGCTGGGCAACACCTGGGTCAGCGCCGAACGCAGATGCATAGAGACCGGCGCATCCTCGTGACTGTCCGGCAAGCCAGCCGCGATCCACGCCCCCGCCCCCGCCCTCGCCTGCGCCCCGGCCACGTGCACGACACCGATCCGGCCCAGCGAACGCGTGATACGGCGCGCCAGCCGGGCACGCGCCTGCCACCCACGCTCCATCCCCGATACCACCAATCCCGCCGAGTCGAGCTGACGTGCCGCCCACCACAACGCCAGCCAGTGGTCGGGCTCACCGCCCACCCCGGCCAGATCCAGCACCAGCAGCTCGTGCCGGCCCAGGCCGCGCCACGCACGCGGTGCGGGCAGCCGCCGATCCGGCGCCTGCGCGCACGTCCACCCGCTCACCGCCCGGCTCCAGCCACACTCGCGTCCTCGACAGGCGCCACAGCAGCCACGCACGTGCGCTCCGCCCGACCGAATCTGTCACCGCCACAGCGCATCTCGCTCGGCGACTCTCCGCTGCCCGTCGCCCCGATTCCCAAGGATCTGTCAATCATGTTGTGTATCACCTTGTTTCAGCTTTCTCGCATCTGGTTTCACCGGACCCGGCGCAGAATGCCAGCCTCACGGTCCCGTCGGATTCGCTCAGCACGACGCGCATGGGCTCTTGCGCGGGCGGTAAGCCCGCCGAATGCCGCCGTGGCGCACCGGCACCGGCCGCGATGGCTCGCACCAACTCGTCGTCGTACCGGTCCGCGAACTCCCGCAGCGCCGGACCTACCGTGGCTTCACCGCTCGGCCACCTGCGCAGAAGAGCGGTTCCCATCGCCAGCCGATCGATCAGCTCGCCGGCGGTCACGATCGGCGGGGCGTCCTCGTCCTCGACCCAGTGCACAGCACGATCAGCCAGCGACCAGCACAAGCGATCGTCGATAGCGTCGACGAAGGCGCGGGTCAACCGCAACGCCGGCTCTCGCAGCACCAGCGGCTGGACGTCCCCGACGATCCACCAGGCCGGATCCTGCATCTGGATCGCCCACGCCCGACCCAAGTCCCGCGCCATCTGCTCCACCCCCGACGCTGGCACCGCGCCCTCCCACACCGCACCCAGCCGCGCCGAGTTCGGCAACGCCACGCCACCAATCCTTTCCGGACACCCGCTACACGGGCGTCGAACGGCGGTGCGGGCGGTGGTGGTCATGACGTCCTCCGTGCTGGGTCACCCAGCGCTGCGGTCACGAGCGCATCCAGATCCAGGCCGGGCCGCGACCAGCGATATCCGGCCCCGGCCAGCTCGGCCGAGGCCAGCAGCGCCACCGCCACCGCGCTGGTGAGCGCAGCCCGCTCCAGCCCTTCCGGCCCGGGTTCGGGACCGATCACCATGCTCTGCAGGCCGGCCCGCCCACCCGAGACCGCCAACGGACTCGCCGCTGTGCGCGGCGGGCCGCCCAGGTCCCAGGCGGTGTCGATCAAGCGGGGCCGCTCCGCGAGCGCGCGATCTACCCACCCACTCCGCAGCTGGGTCAACAGGTCCTCACCGCCCACGTTCGACCTCAGCATGAACATTCGGTCCAACGCGGGGCGCAGGTCGTGGCCCGCGACGATCATCGAACGCGGCCACTGCCCTCCCACAGCCGCGCCGGTGATCTCCACCGCAGCGTCGAGATCGGTGTCACGATCACAGACCACGATGTCGTAACCGACCGGAATCAGCTGCCCAGCCACCAGTTCCACCGGATCTTCCGGGATCGGTAGCCAGCACACCGCCACGGCCACCAGACCGGACAAATCGAACACGGGGTGCAGCGCAGTCACCGCCGTTCCGCCGACGCGGGCGGGCACAGTCGCACGCACAACGACCTCCTCTAGGAATTGGGGTAGGAATTGGGATTCAGTGGTCCAGGACGTCCAAGCCGCGCGGATGCCGCGCGCTCCCCGGGACAGACCCGGACGCGGAGGCAACGGCGGCGGCGCGGACCGCCACGGTCTCGCGTGTCGAAACGCCGTACTGCCCACCAACCCGCGACGTGGCCATTCGCCCGCCCACCCGACGACCCAGCCGACGCGCTTCCGGCGCACAGCGCCCACTCATCGCAGCACCTCCCCACGCGCGAATTCTGTTGCGGTGTCAGGGATCTTGTGTGCACCGAGCGGAAGGCACCCCGACATCCAGGTATGGAACGCGATCAGATCGATCCGGGTCGACACCTCCACCGACGCGCCGCGCGGCACCCGATACATACGCGCGTCCGCCGCGATATGGATCGTCTCCGCTGCGGACTCGACCACGCCCGGCACACCCAGCGCCCACGCCAGTGCCAGGGGGTCGGCCATCCAGCTGCCCGGCCGCCACGACCGATCACCCACCGTGCTCGACGGCCGCCGCGCGAACCACCCCGCGGCGTTCGCCGCGACCACGGCAGTCTCCGGCGGCGAGTCCGGGCCGGTGAGCCATCCCATCAGCGGTGAGTCCGGTGTGAGCCGCAGCCCCGCGTCATTGGTGTGGGTCGACAGCAGCAGCTTCGGCGCCGGCACCATCCGCAGGACCAGGCCCGCCGCCGCGGGGTCCAGCCTGAGATTGTGGGAGGCGCGCGACATGTCCCGATACGCGTCAAGCCATCCACCCATCTGAAACAGGGAGCTCGCCTCGGCGAGATCGGGCCTGGCCACCAGCACGCGCGCCACGTCGGTCAACGGCGCCATCCCCACAACGATCGGTGACTGCTCGCACAAGTCGACCAAAGCATCCACCACCGCCGATTCGACAGCGCCAGAAGAGATGTCGGGGACCAGATAGTCAGGCAGAACGAACCGCTGCGGCGATCCCGGCAACTCCGAGCCCGCCACTACCCGGGCGTCCTCACGCCCTAATCCGTCGAGGAAGGCGCGCAGCACACGGGCACGGCGCCCGCCCGGATCATCAGCCGACACCACCACCAGCCGATCGCGGCCCACAACGCGCGCCGCGATCCAGATCGCGATCACGTCATCGAGGTCGTACAGCGCGTCGGTCACAATGACCACGACGGCGGTCGACCGGAATGCCCATGGATTCACCACGCTGCTCCTGCATCTCGCGCTGGTAGTTCGGAACCCGCCGCGGCTGGTTCCGGGAATGGGTTCCTAGTGAAAATCGTGGCCTGTCAGCAGCATCGGGAGGAACGGCACAGTGTGGGTGTAGCGTGGGCGTACCGTAGGCATTTCCCAGTTCAGGAGCGGGAATTAGGGGCCGCATGATACGAGGGCAGGCGTGGACCGGCTTCGAAGCTGCCGTGTTGCAGGAGGCGATGAGGCAACCGGTTCGGCAGTTCGCCACGATGCTTGGCGTCGAGACCACCACGATCAGCAATTGGAGGTCGGGACTGAGCGCGGTCAAACTCCGCGCGCACACCCAATCACTCCTCGACACCGCCTACGCCCAACGAGCCACGCCGGAAGACCGGGAACGTTTCGAACAGCTTGTGGCCGAAGGCGAAGCCGCCTGGCGTGCGCGCCACGCGAAAGGCATGCAGCGCAACAACTCCGGCGCAAGCGTTGAGAACGCGCCGAGCGTTGACCCGGACACGGTGCCTGCTGCGACGCTACCCAAGCCAGCAGCGGCCAGCAGCAACGCCCCACTGGCACAGGTCGACGACTTCGCGGCCTTGGTACCTGACGTCGAAGCCGCGTTCTGGGCCGCAGGAAACGGTCCCGACTCGGGGCCATTGCGCTCGATTTCTACGCTCGTAGCCGCAACCCGGGCGGTCACGCGACTCAACATGGCCGGCGAGTACACCACCCTCGCGCTGCTTGTCGGGCCGTTGATCACCGACCTCTACCGGCACGCCCGTGAAGGCGCGGCCGAAGATCAGCGTGTCGCCTGGGACTTGTTGACTCAGGTCGCGTTCGACGCCTCGGTGGTGATGCGTGCCAGCGGACACATCTCGGTCGCCTGGACCGCCGCGCGAGCCGCCGAAGAGGCTGCACGCACCATCGACAGCGGACCGGGAGCCGCTGCTGCGGCCTTCGTCAGCAGCCAGGTCCAACTTGCGCGACCGGCCTCGGCGAAGGCCGCGCTGCATCACGTCGAACACACGGCCGCTGTCCTGAGTGCGCGAACACGCACGGCCAACGAGGTGCAAACGGTAGGGATGCTGCACCTGCAGGCGGCGCTGGCGACCGCCGCCACCGGCGGCGACCCTCGTGACCACTTGGAACACGCCGCCGAGTACGCGGCACGCCTCGACCGCCCTATCACCGCCGACAGCTCAACCATCGTCGCCAACCCCACGTTCGGCTCATCGAACGTTGCCCTGTGGAAGATGTCCATCGCTATGGAAGCCCAGGAACCAGACGTCGTGCTCGACCTGGCCAAGAAACTCCATCCGCAAACCCTGCCGACCCCGGGCAGAACTGCCCAGTACTGGGTCGAAATCGGACGCGCAGCGGCCTCGATCCGGGCTGATGAAGCCGCCCTCGAAGCCTTCTTGCGCGCGGAAAGCACTGCGCCGGAACACTTCCGGAACACCGATGCCGTGCATGATGCCCTTGCCCAGTTGATGCGGGAAGCCAAGCGTGGCCTCACCGCGGGCAAACTGGGCGAACTCGCCCACCGTGTAGGCGTAGTGGTGGCGTAGCCCACGACGGAGCCCGACGTAACTGCCATGATGGCCTCATGACAGAGCGCACTAGGGTGCTGTATGCCATCGTGACCGGCGCGTCACCCGCCGACACGGTCCGCGAACTGGTCAAACTCGCCCAATCCGACGGCTGGGACGTGTGCGTCGTCGCCTCACCGAACGGCGCCCGATTCCTCGACATCGAACAACTGGAAGCGCAGACGACTCACCCAGTGCGCTGGGAGTTCAAACAGCCAGGAACCGAGGACCTCCTGCCTCCGGCCGACGCAATCATCGCAGCGCCACTGACCACGAACTCGATGGCGAAATGGGCAGCCGGTATCGGTGACACCTTGCCGCTCGCGCTGTTGATCGAAGCCGTCGGTGGCGGACTGCCCGTCGTCGCGATCCCCCACGCTAAACAGGAACAGATGAACTTCCCGGCTGTGCGTGAGGCGCGGGTCCGGCTGGCAGAGTGGGGCGTGCGGTTCGTTCGCATCACCGACGACGGCGACACCGGACCACTCCCCTGGACGCAAGCACTGAGCGTGCTGCGTGAATCGTTAGCCGCTAACCTCCATCGGAACTAGTTGTCGCCTGCCAGGGTGCCTGGCAGCAGCCGACATGAAGGTGCGCGCCTGAAGCCGGGCATGAGCTGCTCGACTGCGGGCGTTCCACGAACAGATCACGGTTTGCGAGTCGACGCGGTCGAAGGCGGCTTCGCTGTAGGACTGGCCTGGCGCTGGGGGTGTACGACGCGGAGCCGCGTCCGGGCAGGTCGTGTCGTTGACAGGTCGGTCAGTCGGAGTCGTTCGGTGACTGTGTCGCTGCTTGCTGCGGTCAGCATGGCCCAGACCATGCCTGTGGGGTCGTGATGGTCGGTGAGGCCGCGGGCGGTGGTCGCGATCACCAGGCCGGGGTCGCCGTGGCCGAGGGCGCGATGTAGGGCGGTGCGTAGCCTCCGCAACACGATCCTCGAACACGTGGGCGCTCACAACCGGATATCTCCTCTCGCTTGTCTCGCGGCCGATGCTTGGCTGGACCGGTTCCAGTCCATGATCCAATCCGCAAGCTCATCGTGCGGAACCCGGCACACCTCGCCGGACCGATCACGGACTCGATATTCAGCCGACTTGGTTTCTTCGGGTCCGATCAGAACTGACAAGGGGATGTTTAGATCTGCGAAGTCACGAAGGTGGCGGCGAAGTGGCAGGGTCAACTCGCAGTCCCACACCGCGATCCCGCGTCCGCGCAGGTTCGCGACGAGATGATGAGCGTGTTCTGTGGACAGGTGGTCAGGGAAGGACAGGATCGCGAGATCCGCGGCTCTGACCGGTTCGGCCGATGAGTCCGTCAGATCGGTGATGCGCTCGAGTCCGGTGACGGCCGCGTATGCCGACGTAGGGAAGCCGAGGAACTTCGAGGCGAAGCTGCTGTAGTTTCCGCCGTCGCCCAGCACGACGCCGTTGTGGCGCACGACGAATGCGAGTCCGTCGTGAAACTCGCTGGCGTGTAGTTCGTTGAGGTCCGTGTCGGCGCGAATCCGTTGGCGACGTAGCTGTTCGACGAGTTGTCGCGCGCAATCGATGCCGGAACGAATCGGCTCGGGAACCGTGGTCGTGTCGTCGTGCGGACGGCGTTGCGCCAGGAGATCGGCGACAGCCACAGCGGCGGGGGGAGCGTTGTCGGCGACGAGCATCGCTTGCCGTTCGTCGACGGGCACGCGTCGCAGTCTGTCCACGTAGTCGCCGACCTGTTCGGGGCGCACGAACATTCGCACCAGATCGAACCAGATCGCGGGGTTACTGATGGTGAAGTCTGCTGCGAGGCTCGATGGCAGGAACGCGGTGACGGTGCTTATGAGTCGGCGCAGTGCGGATATCTGGTTGGCCTGTTCGATGGTGGGTCGGGTGAGTTCCATCAGACCCAGGTGGTGGAAGTATCGGC
Source organism: Nocardia puris (assembly GCF_036051655.1). Lineage (NCBI taxonomy): Bacteria > Bacillati > Actinomycetota > Actinomycetes > Mycobacteriales > Nocardiaceae > Nocardia > Nocardia puris. The sequence continues at coordinate 57,377 of NZ_CP107943.1, forward strand.
GAGGTTTGCGTTCGTATCGGAAGACCGGACACCGGTAGCTGAGTCGCTGTTCGGGCAGGCGATGAGTGCCTGCGAATCTCAATAGTGCTGGCAGGCTGTCGGATACGAGGGCCAGTTCGCGTCCTCTGCGGTCGGGAAATCGGTAAATGCGGTCACCGGAGGCATAGTGCCCGGTGGTGAAGGTGTCGGCGAATCCGACCGGAGGAACCTCCACGGCCCGGAACCCGGCGAGAGCGCATTTCTCGAACCAGCGATGTTCCACTCGACGCAGCGCGGCCGTTCGCGTGGAATCGGCGTCGCTGAAGCCGCGAGGGAGATCCGTGTGGCGGGAGGTCACGGTCATCGTCCTGGCTCTCTAATCGGTTCCAGGACAATGTATCTGAGAACGAATGTCGAGATACAGGAGGAAAGTCGATGGGTACGCGGATTGTTGTCGTGTTCGGCGGTGACACGCCAGAACACGAGGTGAGTCTGTCCAGCGCGCGAGCCGTGCTGGACAACGCCGGTGCGATCGGATGGGATGTCCTGCCCGCCGGAGTGACGAAGTCGGGGCGATGGCTGGTAGGTGATGGTGCGCTGGAACGATTATGGCGCCAATCGGATCCGGATCGACTCACCAGAGGGGCGACTCCGCACGATGACATGCCAGGCGGCGGGGGCGATGCGGAGGAGTTCGACGGCCCACCGGACGCAGCCGTCTTCGATGGCTTTCAGCTCGGATTCCCGGTGTCTCACGGGCGGTGGGGTGAGGATGGAACTCTGCAGGGGCTGCTCACCGCCTATGGGCTGACGCTGGTGGGCTGCGGTGCCGCTTCGTCAGCGGTGTGTTTCGACAAGTCACTTGCGAAGGGTGTGCTGTCAGCGGCGGGCCTGCCGACAGCGAAAGGCGTATCCGTCCAGCGGAGTCGATACATGTGCTCTCCGCATTCGGCGATCAAGCACCTTCGTGACGTGGTCGGAGCACCCCCGTGGTTCGTCAAGCCGGTCCGTGGCGGGTCCAGTCTGGGTATTGGTCGAGTGGACTCTGAGGGCGACTTGGCGACGGCGTTGAGGGAAGCGTTTCGTTGGGATTCGGCCGCGCTGGTCGAAGAGGCGATTCCTCATCGGGAATTGGTGGTGGGTGTTGTCGGCGATGCTGGCGGGTCGTCGCTGGTGGTGTCCCCGGCCGGGGAGTGCGTGCCGGTGGGTGATCTGTATACGTACGAGGAGAAGGTGCGCTTGGGCAACCCGCTGTTCGCGTGCCCGGCGCCGATCGATCAGGTCACGGCTGCCGGTGCCCGTGAGTTGGCAGTCGGCGCGTTCACGGCGCTGGGGTGTTCGGTGTTCGCTCGGGTTGATCTGTTCCTCGATGAGCGAACCGGCTCCCTGCTGGTGAACGAGGTGAATACCATCCCGGGGCTGACCGAGGTGAGCGTATTTCCCAAGGTCATGGGTGCCGCGGGATGGGATTACCCGAAGTTGCTGACTGAGCTCGCTCGGCTGGCGGCCGACAAGTAGGTCAGCGTCGAGGTACCGCTACGGGCGTTGCCACGTCGCCGGGTCGGCTGTGACCTGCTCGCCGGTCGCGAGGTCCTTGACTTCATGACGGCCGTCGTCGGTGAACGGCGGCAACCACACGAACGGGATCGCTTTGCGGGAGGCGTAGCGAAGCTGTTTGGCGAGCTTGTCCGCTTGGTGGTACACCTCGGTGTTGTAGCCACGCTGCCGCAGCTGTGCCGCGGTAGCCAGGGCGTCGGCGCGGCGTTCGTCGGAAGGAACGACGACCAGCACGTCGGTCGGGCACTTGCGGGAGGTGTCGAGCATGCCTTCGCTCACCAGCTTGGAGAAGATCCGTGTCAACCCGATAGACATCCCGATCCCGGGGAGAGACCGGTTGACGAAGGATCCGACCAGGTTCTCGTACCGGCCGCCCGAGCAGATGCTGGGATAGGTGGGCCACCCGTCGAACCTTCCCTCGTACACGGTGCCGGTGTAGTAGTCGAGCCCGCGGGCGATGGACAGGTCCGCGACGACGAGGCCTTCAGGTAGGTCAGACAGCGAGTCCAGGACGAATGCCAATTCGTCGAGGCCTTCGACCAGAAGCTCCGACTGCACGCCGAGGGACTTGACCGCGTCGATGATCGAAGCATCGTTGCCGTGGATCGCGGCGAGGTCGAGTACCGCCCCGGCCCGGCGGTCATCCAGACCGATCTTGCCGGTCAGGATCTGGCGAACTCCGTCGGGGCCGACCTTGTCCATCTTGTCGGCTGCTTGGATGACAGCGACCGGGTCGGCGATGTCGAGGCCCTGGTAGAAGCCCTGCAGGATCTTGCGGTTGTTGGTGTAGAGGGTCCACTTCGGCAGGTTCAGCGCCGTCATCGTCTCGATGATGATGCGCGGCAGCTCGGCATCGAAGTGCAGCGGCACCCGGTCGACACCGATGACGTCGATATCGCACTGGGTGAACTCGCGGAAGCGGCCCTCTTGCGGGCGCTCACCCCGCCAGGCGCGCTGGATTTGGTACCGCTTGAACGGGAATACCAGGTCGTTGAGGTTAGCGGCGACGTAGCGGGCGAACGGGACTGTGAGGTCGAAGTGCAGGCCCAGGCGCGCGTCGCTGGAATCGTCGGGATCGGCCTGCAGTCGACGCAGGGTGTAGACCTCCTGGGAGGTCTCGCCCTTGGCTTGCAGGGTCTCCAACGCCTCGACGGATGGGGTCTCCACGGAGGCGAACCCGTAGCGTTCGAACGTGGCCCTGATGGTGTCGAGCCAATGCAGTTCGACCATCCGGACCTCGGGCAACCACTCGGGGAAGCCACTGATCGATCCTGGTTTGACGACCTGCGGACGGCTCACGATATTCCTTCGGCATCGAGGTGGGTCGCGACGCCCGGTTTTGCCGCCGAGCGCCGCGTTGACAAGGAGAATGTTACGGGGCTCCTGTAAAGCGATCTCGGTGGGCGAACACGTCACGCGCTTGTGCGAGGACTGTCGAGTACCAATCGGGCCGATCGGCGATCTCTGTGTGATGGCCGACCGCACGGTTCAGGAACAACGTCTCGAGGGTGTCGACGGGTATCTGCTTGTCGTCGTCGGCTGTCAGCCACACGAACAGGCATTCGCGCCACAGCTCCCAGTTCATCCCGAGTTCCGCCTCGCCGAGGGCGTGTTCGACCAGCTGGTCGCGCAGCGGGGCTGGGAAGCAGTCCAGCTGCGCATTTCGGACGTCCTCGCGCAGCTGGTGGGCGGTCGTGCGGGCAAGCCGCTTGATGTCGGGGTCGCGGGCCGGGACGATGAAGGTGGAGTCGATCGGAGTTTCCGCAGGGCTGGGTGTCCATCGGTCAAGGACCACCTCGCGTGCGATGCGGCGGATGTGGTGACGGACCGACGTGCTGGTCTCGGCGAACTTGCCGCCCATGCGGAACTCGCCGGCGGGGCGCGGCCCGAAGCTTCGGAGAGGGTTGCGGCGGCGCACCTCCAGCCGGGCGGCGGTCCAGTTGTTGGCCACCGCTGTCGAGGCGACGAGCACATGGAATCCGAAGCGAAGGTCGTCGGCTGTCCAGTCGGCTTCGAGTACAGCCCGCACTGCGGATGCGGAAAGTGCGAGGTCGCCACACAGCGGCTCACGAAGGTCGACTCCGGAGGCACCGGCCAAGAGCGGGTAGGTCAGCTGGTAGGTGAGGTCGCCACCGTTCCACGTCGGCGGGCGAAGAGGGTAGACGAAGTCCCGGCCGGTGTGCACGCCACCGATCAAGGCATGGACCCACGTGTAGTCGACTGCTGCCAGGTCGGTGTCGACGATCAGCGTCGCGTCCACGCCCTCGCTGTGAGCGGCCTCGAGGATGGCTTTCCCGTTGGCCCCTTGTCCGGACCAGTACCCTGTCTTGATCACTTTCTTGGGGTAGTGGGTGGGTGTCGAGAGGAAGGCGCCGGTGGTGCCGTCGACCGATGAACTGTCGGCGTTGAGGTGCGTCGCTTCCACCGGGAACGGCAAGGTCCGAAGCGCGGCATCGATATCGCTGACGACCTTGCCGATGGTGTCGGCGCCGTTGAAGCTGGGCAGTCCGATGAGAACCCGCAATGTCATTGAGATTCCTCGGTCTGGGATGACGGGATCGACCGGTCGTGCGAGGTATCGAGCCAAATCACCTCGGGCGAATTTGCCAGTTCCCCACCGGTGCGGATGCACAGGCCGTCGAAGTGGGTCAATGATCCATCGGTGATCGCACAGTGCAGGATGAACGGCAATGCGGCCGAGTCGATGGCGTGGAAGTCCGTGGCGTCGACCAGAGTGAGGTACACGATGTCGAAGGTCGACAAGTGCTCTTCGAGATGTGTGCGGACACCGGCCAAGATTGTCCCGGCATCGGTCGTGCCGGCCAGGATTGCGCGGCGGCCTGCTTCGAGCGCGTGGAACACCGAGCCCACTTCGTTCAGGCGTTCCGGTGGCAGAAACCGCAGTCTCGACGAAATCGGGATTCCCGTTCGGCGGTCCCGCACGCATGGAACGTGGCGAATGTCGCAATCGATCAGCAGATCTGTCACGGCTCGCTCGACGAGGAGGGACTGCTCGATGTCTTTCATCCCGAAATAGCTGGCGGTGGGTCGGCACAGGCTGATCCATCGGATCGCGCCGGTTACCTGTCCTCTGGACGCGTAGTCGAATATCGAACTGTTCAGCCGATGTGCCCGCTCACCCTGGTCGATGAATGTCGAGTACCCGGGGGGATACATCTCCGCGTCGTCGGAAGCGATGACCAACGTTGCGCCGCACCGCTGCGCGAGGTCGATATCGACGTCGAGGTCGTACTGGTAGACGCAGCCCTCGAAGAGCTGGATCTTGTTGGGGTAGATGGTCACGATGGTCTGATCGTTCTCCGCCGCCGATCTCTTGATGAGTTCGCCGTGGGCCGCGTGGAGCGCGCCGAGGGTGTGTATCGATCCCACGGTCGCGCCCGAGCGCCAGAGCTTGCGAAGGATCGGCCGCGCTTCGGAGACGGACCGGACCACCCGTACATCAGTCATGGGAACTCCTCATCGAGACGGCGGGGGTCGCGTCGATCACGTGGCCACGCCATTGTCCGGCGAGGTCGATCGCATCAGCCGCGTGGCGTGCGAACCCCGCACGATGTCGTATTCGGATGGCTGTTGGGGCATCGGGCGGAACCCGGGTCGCGGCTGGCGCACGCAAAAGCTCCGTAGCGACAGCGTGAACATTGAAGGCTGTTAGTAGTAGTTCGGCGTCGGGTGCGCCTTCGGCGAGATCGACTCTGGGGAGCAGGGCGCTGTCGTAGCGAGCGAGTTCGTGGCACGCGGCACGTACTGTCTCGTCCTGGACCATCGAGGACACGAACTCCGCCAGGAGTTGACCTGCGAGGGTTCGATCGGTGACCAGCGCGCGCCGGACCGAACTGCGGACACGCCGATGGAAGTAGCACTCGGCATCGACGTATGAGAATGCGTCGGCCAACTGCCGAGACAACTCGTCGGTTCGACCGGTGAGGAAGGCATGAAACGCTTCGAGCGCTTTGGTTGGCGGCAGACCGGCCCACACTGCGAGTCCACGCATGGTTGTTCGGGCGTAGCCGGTGCCGGTGAGGATCTCGTCGGCCACGAGCAACTTCAAGCCTGCTCGATTGTCCTCGCGCGGCAGCGTGCTGTGTTCGAGCACTCCCTCGTAGTCGGCTGTCGGGTCCGGCCGTAGTGTGACCAGACCGAACAGGTCGCGGTCGGCGTCGTAGGTCGTGTTCGGCAGCACCCATAACGGGTGCACAAGCAGTTTCGGGAACTGCAGGTACAGCTGATCATAGGCGGCTCGGAAATCGTCGAGGGTCTCTCCGGGGAGTCCGAAGATGAGCTCCGCCCCGACATCCCCGCCCGACTCAACGATGTCACGCGCCAACTGGAACATCTCCGGTCTGCCGCGTTCGTCGCGTCCCGCCAGGGTGAGGGCCTGTTGGCTGAGTGTCTGCAGGGCGAGGTAGACGTTGGTGTGCACACCACCGCAGTGCAGGACGTCGACGATCTCGCCGACTCGGCTCGCGTGGTTCTTGGCCCAGTTGACGTGCAACGTGTGCGGAGCGCCGAATCGCTTGTACATCTCGACCACCATTTCGGCGATCTGGACGTCGTGCGGGAGTATTCCGAAGTTCGCGTCGCACAGGAAGATCGCTGGCGCTCCCGCTTCGGCGATTGTCGTCAGCTCCGCGCGCAGCCTGCCCAACTCGGCGATGCACAGTTTCTGGCCCACGGCGGCGCCCCAGAAGCAGAACGCGCAGTGGTAGGGACAGCCCCGGTTGGTTTCCCACAGCACGACATCGGCGTTGGCCAGTTCGGGTGACGGTCGCAGATACGGTGAGGGGATCTCGTCGAACGATCTGGCCCGTGGCCGAGCCGCGCTGGTCACAAGTCCACCGTCGTCGCGATAGGTGATCCCGGCGATGTCGGCGAGCTGCGGTTGCGTGTCGAGTAGCCAGTGGACCAGGTCCACGATCGTCTTCTCGCCTTCGCCGTTGACAACGATGTCGACCTCAGGGACCTGTGACAGCCAGCGCGCGCCTTGATCGGTCACGTGGTTGCCGCCGAGCACGATGGTCGTGTGTGGCAGGAGTTGCCGGAGGGTGGGAATCAGCTGCCGGTAGGTCGTGATGTTCCACCCTTGGCAGGAGAACCCGACGAGGTCGGGGGCTGTGTCTGCGATCTGCTCGGCCATCGCGACCAGGCTCGTCCCCGATAGGTAGGAGCAGATCGTGGTTCTCACGCGGTCGGCGATTTCGGGGTCCGATTCGATGGCCGCCCGCAGATACATCGCCCCGAGTGGGGTATACCGGACCGAACTCTCACCTGAGAGGTCAACCAGACTGACCTTGATCGAGCCTCGGTCGCGATCGGTTGCGATCATGTCGACTTCCGGTTGTCGCTGGCGATCAGGCCGTCGAAGTCGGTGATGAACTTGGCGATTCGGAGACTCTCGGGGTCAACCGAGGCGTCTAGGGCAGCCGAAAGGCCGATACAGCGATCGGCGAACATCAAGCCGAGCGTGCCGGTGACCCGTGCGCTCGTGAAGTCGGTTTTTACGGCACTGGCCCGGAACATGCTCAGCCCGCTCAAGTCGGCGTCGCTGAAAATCGACTGGTTGACCCTGGCGTAGGTGGCGGTGACATGTCGCAGACTCGCACTGGTGAAATCGGCGGCGAGGTACGCCTGTGTCAGGTTTGCCCCGTCCAGGTTGGCATGTGCCATGCACGCTGAGGAGGGCGGGTCGCCGATGAACGAAGCGCGGTACAGGTACGTGCGCTGCAGATCGGCTGCGGTGAAATCGCAGTTGCGAAACGTCGAGTATCGACCGGCGAACCCACTGAGATCGGCACGGGCGAAACTGCATTCGCTCGCTGTCATGCTCTCGCCGGTCGCCTCCGCGAAGTCGGCGTCGCACACGCTGACGTGCTGCCATGACGAATCGGCCAGCGCAGCGCCGACGAAGACCGCCCCGTCCATGCCGACGCGTGACCACCGTCCTCCGGACAGATCGGCACCGCGGAAACTGGCCTCGGCGAGGTGGCTGTCGAGAACGTCGATGCCTGTGGCGTTGAGCGAATCGGCGGTGATCCCCCTGCCTCGGACTGCTGACAGCCGTAGGCTCGGCAGGTGCGCGCCGGAAAGCCTGAGCCCATCCGCGGTGCTGGGACGCTGGATCACCAGCCCTTGTCCTCGTGCTCGAGCCAGGGTTAGCCCACGCACTCCGCTGCGTGTGATGGTGCAATCCCCTACCACGGCCGAGGTCAGGTCCGCGTCGTCCATCCGGCACTCGTTGAAGACCGCGCCACGTAGGTCGGAGCTTCTGGCCTGCGCGGAAGCGAGGTTGCATTGATAGAAGGTCACGCCAGCCAGTTCGGAATGATCCAGCCGTGCTTGGGACATATTGCAGCCGTGGAACAGTGCACCGGTCGCATCGATCAGCCCGCTCAAATCCGCCCGGACGAACACACTCGCCTGCGCGGCGACTGCATGGACGTAGGCTCCACGAAGGACCGCGTCGGTGAAGTTGGTTCTCTCCAGCCCGGCGCATACCAACGAGGCACCTGTTAGATCAGCGGCCGACAGATCGGTGCCGTACAACGCCGTGCGATTCAACGTCGCCTGCCGAAGGTCGAACCCCGAGAGGTCCAGACCGCTCAAATCCACTGCGGTCAAGTCCAGCCCGCGCCCCGACTCCGCTAAGCATGCTTCTGTCAGCTCGCTGACGACTTTCCGCGCGGCGACTGGGTCGTCCGAGCGCGCCGCGGCGATCACCCGCATTACGCGATCATTGTTCCGCGGCGCCTGAGCTTTTGCTGGTGGAGCGTCGCCCACCGACTCGCGCGAACCTTGTACAGCAGTCCCCTGCAACTTGCACCCCTATGCATCCAATGACCTAGCGAGTGTGCCGAATCAAATGGCCCCTACAGCAATACCTTTCACGGCTTGCTTCACGGGACATCCTACGCGCGAGCGGCATCGACCGCCGAGGTTCTCAAAGTTGCGCAATAGGCCCGGATCCGTTGTGGATCTGCCGAAATGGGGAGCTGAGTCGACTCCCTGAGCTCAGAGGGCCGGTATCATCGGACCCGCGTGCGTGGCGCGCGGGACGGAGTGGTGCTGTGGTGCACATTGTTGTGATCGGGGCTGGCGGCGTGGGCGGCTACTTCGCTGCGTTGCTGTCAGAGCACGGACACGAGGTCACTGTGGTTGCCCGTGGCGAAACTCTCGAAGCGATCGGCAGATCGGGCATTCGAATCGAAGAGGCCGGCCATGCCCGAGTCGTCAGACCGGCTCGGGTGGTCAACTCCCACGACGAGACGCCGACCGCAGATATCGTGCTGGTGTGTGTCAAGTCGTGGCAAGTGACCGCAGCTGCGAAGGCGATCCGCCCGGTGGTATCAGCGCACACCATGGTCATACCGGTACAGAACGGTGTTGACGCAGCAGCTCGCCTGACTCACGTACTCGGCGCCGACCGTGTCGTCGCAGGAGTGTGCACTGTGTTCGCCCGGCGCACGACGCCCACCACGATCGAACGCTTGGGAGATCCGCCATCACTGCGTATCGGCAGCTTGCCTGGCGCCGCGTCGCAGATGAGCCGACTCGAAACCACCGCGTCAATGCTGGCGGACGCGGGCATCGCGTCCACAGTCTCCGTCGACATCTGGCGGGACTTGTGGCGCAAGCTGATCTTCATCTCTTCCTTCGGCGGAGTGTGCGCACTGGCCAACGCCACTGCCGGTGTCATCCGTGATCAGCCCCGAACGCGCGCACTGTTCCACGCGGCGGTGCATGAGGCAGCCGCTGTTGCCCGCGCGGCCTCGACGAAAATCACCCCCGCCGACGTCGATGACGCGGTGTCACGGCTCGACTACTCCGATCCGCGTTCCACCGCGTCCATGATGCGAGATCTCGCCGCAGGCAAACCATCGGAGTTGTACGAGCAGACCGGCGCGATCGTCCACTACGGAGAATGGCTCAACGTTCCCACACCGACCCATTCCGTAGTCTACGGCGCGCTGTTACCCCGCGAACTGCGAGCACGCGGCGATCAGCATGAGCCAGACTGAACACCACCCTCCTCGCGAAGGTAACAACCTCAGGCTGGCAGCGTTCTGATCCGGTCAACCTCTCCTGGCACATCAGCCGTGCCTCGACGTACTGGCACGCGAACACCGGCACGGCGGGCTCGTCCGCGCCGATGATCACGTCGAGGAACCCGGCCACGTCCCACGGCTCAACGCCCTGGTCGACTTCGGTGATAGCCGGGGCGGGGGTGTCGCGCGTGGGGTCATCGGGAGATGCCCTCCTTCTCAGGATCTCGGATGTGCGGCTGAGTGTTCGTGGTGGCGACGACGCGCACGCCGCTACGCCCGACCGCCGCTGGTAGGCCAGGGTGGTGGGTGTCGTCGGGGACGAGGACGACCCAGATCTCGGGTTGGCGGTCCACCCGCCGCGCGAGCCGCGGCCTGCGTCTGCGACAGCAGATCGCAGGGCTCGGAGCGGTCGAGGTAGAGCCCGCCCCAACCGGTAGCCGAGCACCTCAGCCCGGTGGCGCATCGCCACACCGAGGCCCTTGACAGCTGTGGGGTCGAGGGCGGGGAGGCGGATGTAGCCGACCGCGACCGGTTCGAGCAGGATCGCAGGAGTCGCTGGCTTGCGTTGTGGGAGTGTGATTCTCATGGCCGATCGTGATCCTGTGAACGGTGAGCGTTAGGCGCTGGCGAGCAGTGTTGGCGTGGTGGGCAGTCGGTAGGTTCGCCGGTCCAGGCCGGTGACGAGATCGTTGTAGGCGTCGACCAGGACGGCCAGCTGGTGCCAGGCGCCGTGGACGCGGGTGTCGTCGGCGGGGTAGGTCATGAGCAGCCGCCACGCGCGGACTTGGGTCGCGGCGATCCGGTCCACCAGTACACCCACCGTCTCCGGATACACCCGTGCGGCCCGGTGCGGGCTGGGGAGTCGAGGCTGCAGCCACCTGTCGATCGCCTGAATGACACGGGCTCTGCGGGAACGGGTTTCGTGTTCTGCCGGGTGGTCGAGCAGACGGGTGTGCAGGATGCCGAGTTCATGCGCCCACCCGGTGATGGGGTGCGGGCCGATGTGCTGGCCTCGGATCGCGGCGAGCAGGCCATCCTGGCCCGGCCACGCCAGATCTTCCCCGCGGCCGGGCGAGGACCATGCGGTCACGGCAGCCTCACCTCCCTATTCGGAATGAGTGGGAGTGCTTGGTAAGAAGCAGATTTCGCCGCGTTCAGGATCTGGTCGCTGGGCGGCAATACCATTACACCCGAACCCGTGCCGGTGTTCGTGTTGGGGGCGCGGCGTGGTGCGGTGATCCAGTACCAGCCGGTGTGGGACGAGGTGGGCAGCGGCACCCGGCTGTCCGGAGCCAGCGTGATGACACCGCGCTCGGCCAGGGACCGCGCGGTGAGTTCCCCGATCACCACGCGGCTGGGCCGGACCAGAAACCGCCACTGCCGACGCCGGGGATGCCCGAGTACTGCTGCGGTGGGCAGGTGTCGGGAGACCAGCCGCCCGACTGGTTCGGGCATCTCCACCACACCGAGACGGTCGCTGGTCAGCACCGACAGGTTCACGTCGTTCTGGTCCACCGGAAGCCCGAGTCGCTCACGGTAGACGTAGGCGACCTCGTGCGGGGTGACACAAGAACCGATGAATCCGCTCATCTCGGGCACGGCGTCCCCCTCCGGCTCGCCAACGCCATCCGCACCGATTCGAGCACCACCATCCCCGAGGGCCGGAAAGTGCTGCATGGTGCGGTGATCCACGCCCGCACCTGTGCGCCCCTGTCGGTGGGTGAGGGCAGCACGATCTCGTGACCGCGTCGCAGCACCTGCACGCCGAACCGCCGCAGCTGGGCGATATCCGGTACTTCCCGCAGCGGGATGTCCGAGCGGACCAGCATCGTCCACGTGTGGCTGCGTGGGTGGGAGATGATCGGTCCGCCATCGCGCTGGCGGCGCTCCAGATCCAGTTTCACCGCGTGCCCGACATCGGCGGGCATCGAGATCGCCCACACCAAGTTCGTCGTGAAGCTGATCCGCCCGGTCCCATCCCGAACCGCAGCAGGCAGACCGCAGACGGTGCGGTAGTAGCGGCACCGCGAGACCGGGGTGTCGCTGGTGCCGGTCATGACGGCCACCCAGTTCCGGTGGAGCAATCCATGGACGCCTCCCTGCCAGGCTCGTCGGGTCAACGAGCACCCGGTACCGTGGACGCTCGTGCCCGCCCACCTCCACTCCCGGCGGGCGAGCACGCCGTGCAAGGGGTCACGGCGGATTTCCCCGGTACCGGGTGCCGGGTTTCAGCCTGCCCCGCAGGAGGTTTGGTCCGGAACCGCGTTATGGCGGCGTATCGTGGGCGTATTGTGGGCATTTGCCCAGTTCAAACGCATGCGCAGAGGTGGGGATCATGGTCAGAGGGCGGGAATGGACCGGATTCGAAGCAGCAGCCCTGCAAGAGGCGATGCGCTGTTCGGTCCGGGATTTCGCGGCGATGCTGGGCATCGAGACGACCACCGTGACCAACTGGCGGACTGGTCTGGGCAGTGTTAGACCGCGTACCAAAGCTCAAGGCATTCTCGACACCACGTATCAGCAGCGCACCACGCCCGAAGATCGGGAGCGGTTCGCCCAGATCGTGGCCGAGGGTGAAGCAGCATGGCGCCGACGGCGTTCATCCGCATCACGGCAGCGCGACTTACCCGAGCCGGTCGCGGCCATCGTGGCAGCAGACCACGACGTTTTCGAGGGGCCGTCCGAGGTGGTCGAGCGGATGCGTCTCCTTCAAACCCGGGAAGTCGATGACGCGGTGCTCGATGTCATCGATCTGGCGCTTGCCGATCTCCTTGACCGCTACGAGCTGGAGGGGCCCGTCCGCCTCGCGGGTGAAGTGCGCGCGTTGCGCCGGGAAGTCGATGCGCTACTCGACCTGTGCCGTCAGCCGCGACAATCGCAACGGCTGTTCCGGCTGGCGGGACAACTCGCCGGCGTGCTCGGCTACATGGCGGTCAACCGCGGTCGCTTCCACCACGCGAACATCTACAGTCGCGAGGCGTTGAGCGTCGCCGAGTTCATCCAGGACACCGACCTGCAAGCCTGGGCCAAGGGGACACAGAGCTTTTGCGCCTACTACAAGGGCGACTACCCCGGGGCCGTTGCGCTGGCCGAAGAGGGCATCCGACTCGCGGCTGGTGGTCCACAAGCGATTCGGCTCTACACCAACGGACTTGCCAGAGCACTGGGCCGGTTCGGCGACAGGACCGGCGTCGAGCGCGCGATCGACGCGGCGATGTCGGTCGCCTCGACAGTCGACACGCCGTCTGGCTTGAGCCCGGCACTGTCGTTCGCGGCGTACAGCGAGGCTCGATGGAAAGCCAACGCGGCCACCGCGTATCTCACCGTGGGTGAATACGATAAGTCCCTCGCGTACGGCCGACAGGTCGAAGACCTTGTCAATTCCTCGGATTCGGCATGGAGCCGTTCGTTGGTGCGATTGGATATGGCCACCGCGTTGGTGCACCAGCCACACCCGGACATCGAGTACGCCATGGATCTCGGTATCGAAGCACTCGACGCCTCACGCCACCGTCCGATTCGCTCGGTCTGGCAACGATCCCACGACCTCGCGAACGCGGTCGCGACCGTCGATACACGCAAAGTCGATGACTACATCGGCGAGCTACGCGAATGGACGGCCAGCGCCAAACCGATCGCCGCTCCCGAAAACCCTACGTCCCCAGCGCAATAGCGGCGCACTCCACCCAACGATACCGATGGTCGGTCCTCCACAGGCGAACAAGCTTCACCCGATCGACCGACACCGAAACCGGCTCGATGTCGCGCAGTGCCGCGACCATCTCGATCACCGGAGCCGCCGGACGCCGCTGATTGTTGTACGCGATGCCCAAATGCGGGCGAAACCGCGACGTCGGCTTCGGCGCAGGCGTGGGGCGAACGCTGATCACGCTCATCCGCAGCCGCTCATGGAGATCCACCAGCCGCTCCCAAGGCGTCACCGACAGGCGAATTGCGCTGCGCGAGCCCGCCAACGGCCCCACCTCCACCGAGAACGACGCCAGGCCGGCCAGCCGCTGTTCGGCGGCCGCGACGAACTGCGGTAGTTCCGGGTCTGTGATGTCGTCGGCCGCGCCCACCTTCACGAGCGTCACGTGCAAACCTTCGGGTGGAATCAGATCCAGATCCGTCGTATCGAGGCGATCCTGACACCGCGCGGCCAGCGCGACAAGTTCCTCTTCGGCGAAAGTCAGATACCAGTAGTACGCCGCGTAGCCCGGCACCCACGCCTTGAGACTCCAATGATCCTCGAGCTGCACCAGCTCCTTGTACGCGCGCCAATCGTTCACGCGAATCGCCTCGGCATCGGCGAGCGAGTCGGGTACGCCCGGGGGAAACGAAACGCCACCGGCCACCTCGTCGTCCATCCCAGCATCACCGTGCAGCGAGCGGTCAGCAGTGTTGAAGCGACGATTCACAACGCTGAGTCTAGGTGTCCCCGCGCGGCGGAAGGCCGCCTCATCGCATGCCCACATCCTGTCGAGCGCACACCAGCCAACGGCGGCCCCCACCGCCGTCGAGCGCGGCGAAGATCAGTCGTCTCGCCAATGTGGGACCTGGTCACGAACCCGGCATCGCACGGCAGCCTGGCTGCCGCGCGCCGATCCGGATCGGTCGCCGGGGCGTGGTTCGTCTTGGAGTTGCAGCGGTCAGAATGGTTGCGCCGCATCGTGATCGCCGGGGTTCTGACGTACTTGCGGGTAGTGGGGAGCCGGGCGCACGATGCTCGCGGTGGCAGGGTTGATGGACTCGATGATCTCGAGCAGCTGTTGCTGGGCGGTGTCGAGGTCATCGAGTTCGGCGGCGACGCGGTCTGCCGCGCGACGGGTTGCTCGTTGCGCTGTCCGGGTGATCATTTCACCGAGTTGGTTTCGGCTGAGTCGTTCGGTGCCGGGGCCGAGAGTGACGTCGAGGAGAGCTCCGCTGGCATTCACGCGAACGCGGACAAGCCGGTCGGTCGTTTCGGCTTCTGCTTCGACGGCCTGGATGCGAACCTTCGCCTGTTCCATCAGCTGGCGTTGCCGTTCGAGCAGCTCGGTGAGCGCGGCGTCGGTGGCGTCGGTCATTCTGGGAGCTTCTTCAGGGCTCGGATCGCGGCCTTGCGGACGTCGCTGCTGGTGTTCGTGACGAACGGCTCGATGAGGTGGCGAACGCCTTCTGCTTTCATCGTGCCCAGAGCGTTGAGCGCGGCGACGACAGCGCGGCCGTCGAGTTCACGGATCGCGCGTTCGCGGGCTTGGGCGGTCTTTACTTTCCCGAGGTACTCGATCAGGGGATAGCGGCCCGTTGTGTCGGGTGGGAGTTCATCGAGGACCGCAGCTATCTGTGGGAAGTGTGCTGGCGTGGCGATGCGTGCCAGGCCCTGGCACGCCCAGTCGCGTTGGGGCCGTGGCAGCGGTGGTTGTCGTCGAAGCTGAGCGATGAGCAGGCTTATGACCTGGTCGTTGCCTCTGGCGGCGGGATCGATGAGGTTACGGATGAGCCCGGACCGGATGGTGGACCGGTGCTCGGTTTCCGATCCCGGGATCTTGGTTTCGAGGTTCGCCAGCCATTCCACGAAGATCGGAATACCTGCGGGGATCGTGCGCGGGCCGTTGGCGAGATCGTCCAGGGTGTAGCAGGGCACCCCGGCCGCGGCGAGTTCTTCCATGAGGCGCCGGTCGAACCCGTCGCGTCCGTGAACGTAGCGGGCGGGCAGATCGTTCATCCACTCCGTACCGCCGTTCTCGCTTCCCGGGGGCATGCCGATGTAGCTAACGGTCATTGCGGTCATTTCTTATCGTTGTTGTCATCGAGTTCTTTCCGAATGAGCTGGATCTGTCCGCTGTCGATCAGTGCCTGGATCTCCGGGCTGTTGATCTTGGTCCGGTGGTCGACGATCAAGGTCATCGTGTAACCGTTCTCCTGCGCCCACTGAGCTTCAGTGAGGATCTGCTTCTTGTCAGGGCTAATCTCGTTGGTGTTCTTGACCTCAACCACCTGCTTGTTGACATCATCGACCCGGTCGGGGACCACCTCGGTGGTCTTGATACTGCCGTCAGGTTGGGTGACATCGACGTAGACGGTGCGCTTACGGCCCGCCGGGTTGATCCCGGATCGTCGTTCCCCTTCATCACCGGCAGCCTTGTTCTCGGTTTCGTTGCGGAACTTGACTTCCTCGGTGTTGCGCGGTGTGCGGTCGAGAATGGAGGACAGCACCTTCGTTCCCTCATTGACCATGCCGTAGATGCCGGAGTTGGAACTGACCGCCTCGGCGACCTTGGTTTCGATGTTGCCCAGGCGCGCGTCGATGGCGGCGGCGTAGGCGCGCTTGTTCATCTCGATGGCGCGGTCGATGTTGCGCCGAAGGCGCGAGCCACCGGGCAGGATGTAGGTCGGAATCTTGTCGGCCTCGTAGGAGGCTACGATCGCGGCCAGGAGCTTCAGCGACGTACGGCAATCGTCCTTGGCCGAATCCGCAGTCTGCGCGACATCCCTGCAGGCATAGGACAGATACGTCGCCGCATCCGCGGTGGCCGCAATGGCGGTACAGACGTTCACGACATCCTCGACATATGCTTCGAGCACAACATCCTCGGCTTGCGCAGCCGCAGGGAACGCGCCATTTACCTCGTTGTAGAGGGTGGTGGCCAGCTCGGACTTCTTCGTGCCATAGGCGGCGAGTTGTTCACCGACCTTGCCGATGCGCGTTTCGTCGCAGTCGGCCCACACCTTGGCTACGAAATCCTCGACCAGCGACCAGAACGTCGGATTGTCCTCCTTTCCGCCGACCGACAGTTGCTTGATCGGGGGGCTTGTCACCAACGTCGAGCCCTCGGGCGGTTTCGGCGGCGCGGTCTTCGGGCCTTCGTGCGAGTTGCTCTCACTCACGTCCAGGTTGTTGCCAGCCAGGTGGATCAGAAAGCCGAGCTCTCGGGCCGCGATCGCCCCGAGTCCGCCGGCCTCGAACGCATCGGACAGGCTTTGGTCGAAACTCATCGCCCACTGCGGACCGCCATACGGATACAGCCCCGCCGACCGTGAGATATCGAGGCCCTTGTCCAAGTCCAGAAGATCGGTCTCCAGGGTCAGACTCGCCTCAATGAGCTTGCGCGCTACCAGATAGTAGTCATCCGAATCCACCGTGGTCATCGCGGTCCCCCTCGCTACCGGCCCGTCATGGAGCGGTTTGCTTCCTCGGCCTTGATGTAGTTCTCCAGCGCGGTGCTCACCCGATCGCGCAGCGCCCGCAACTGCTCGATCAGCGGACCGGTTCCGGACTGCCAGCCTTGATGCGCGGTGTCGAACGACGCTGCCGCCGCACCAGAGAACCCCAACAGGAGCGCCTCCGCGGTTCTCTTCACCGCATCGCGCTCACCGCTGATCGCGTCGATCTGTTTGTCCAGCACATCGACGAACCGCTGCATCGCCGCTAGATCATAGCTGCGCGCGGTCATGGCAGGTCGAGGCTCGATGTGGTCGAGGTGACGGTATCCGCGTTCTGATCATCCTGCTCGGTCAACGTGTTCGCTGTGGTTGTCAGGCTGGTCGCGAACTCGCTGATTTTGTCGATATGCTGGCCGAGTCTCGGCCGCAACTCCTCCCACACGGCTGAGGCCTGGCCAGCTGCCGGGCCTGACCACAGTTGCGCGAGGCTTTCGTGTTCGGCGCGCATCGCTGACAACGCCTCGTGCAACCGGAAATGATGCCCACGCAGATCCGTGGCCGCCTGCCGCAATGCCGCAGGGTCGGCTTGTAGACTGCCCTCGGCCATCGGCTACCCCCTGTCTCCGCACTGAACGGTAGCCACTGTATATCGCGACCGGCAAGGTGGGGACTCGCATGGACTGGCGGAGCACAGCCTCTCAACAAGCGCAACACGACCTTGACACACTCTTGCGCGACGCTGTCAACGCCGCCGCCCGGACTTTCGAATCCGCCGACACTTTCGATCCGTTCATGCTGGTCATCGACCTCAACGGCAACACCACGATCCGCAGTCTTCCACCCGGCGGGCCTGCCCGAACCGAGCAACAGTTCCTCACCGACGTCCAGCTCCCAGCCGACCGCCAGCAACTGCGTGCTCGCGCCGCCGTCTTCGATGTCACCGCTACAGCGCCCATTACCGGCGACGCGATCAAGGCGATCCTGGAACACCGCGACGGCGTCGTAATCGACGTCCTCGTGCCCTACACTCTCACCCCCGAACGACTCGACATCCGCCTCAACGCCGCCAACGCTGCGGTTGGAACGCCCCGGCTCTGGGCTTGACCCAAGCCCCAGGCTCCTTGCCAGCGCACCTCAGACCGCCAGCTGCACTCCGTCGAGAATCGTGGTCACATCAGCGCGGATCGCGTCGGTCGCCGCAGCGTTCACCCGCCCGGTGACCATCACCGGATACACCGCCTCGCCAACCTCTATCGCAACACCCAGGTGGTCGTCACGCACCCCGGCGGGAGGGGTCGACGTCGAAGCTGCACGAATCCCACTGTGCCCACACACATTGACCCGCTCATAGCCATCCTGCTCCCACCCGTTGTCCGCGCGCGCCAGCAGCTCCAGCCGCGCCCAAGCGCCCTCCACGCTTCGCTCTGCCGCCAGTAGCGTGACCGCCACCGTCCCATTCGGATTACCGAACCGCCCTGCCACGACGTCGCTGCGGGACACTGTTAATCCCGAACCACCGCCACTGGCCGTAGTCGCCTCCTCCCACCCCTCAAGCCGAGGAATCGACAACGTGAACGGACGCTCGGACGTCGGCTCCAGCGAGAACGTCGACCCGGAGGCTGCGGCTGCCGCACACGAGTAGACCTGAGCCACTGCGGAGCCGGGCGCATTCGTCGTCGCCGTGCCCGTATCCGATGTCGTCTCCGCCGAACACCCCGCCATCGTGACGGCGCACAACCCAACGACCACCAGCCGCCGAATCCCCAACACGACTCCTTCCGCGCGCCAGCCTGTCAGACGATCACCCTAACGAGCCTCAACCACGTTTCCACTCCGCGCCAATGCCTACCTGCACTGCTTCGCGCCGTGGGCGCAGCGTCGCCCACAGCGCTCCGCAGCCCACATACGGCTCGGTGCTTCCACGGGGTCTGTCCAGATAATTGATAGGCCACCCCAGTCTGGCAGCAGGTCGTGCCTCCGGAAGTCTCTGTCACAGCCGAGCCCGCCATCCGCTCAGCTTTGCCCTGCACGCATCTTGCATTCGGGCGACTAAGTCGTGTTGATGTCCACCTGACGCGAAACTCGAAGTGCGACTATGGCCTACCGGTTGTCAAGGGACTATCTCGCTAAAGGTGTTTCCGGCGGTTCTCTCAGTAGGTTCGGGCGTCGGGCCAGCGGTCGGCGAAGGTGATCGCGAACGCGTTGACCGCAGGCTTCCAGCGCATCGTCCATCGTGCCCGACCGGCGCCGGTCGGGTCGAGTGAACGAGTCACCAGATACAGGCATTTCAGGGCGGCTTGCTCGGTGGGGAAATGCCCTCGGGCCTTGATCGCGCGCCGGTAGCGGGCGTTGAGCGACTCGATCGCGTTCGTCGAGCAGATCACCCGCCTGATCTCGATGTCGTAGTCGAGGAACGGGATGAACTCATCCCATGCGTTGTGCCACAGGCGGATGATGGCCCCGTATTTCGAGCCCCAGCGTTCGGTCAGCTCATCGAGCGCTGCCCGGGCTGCATCTGCGTTTACCGCGGTATAGATCGGTTTCACGTCCCGTTTCAGCGCGTCCCAGTGCTGGCGTCCGGCCAGCCGGAAGGTGTTGCGGATCAAGTGGATGATGCAGGTCTGCACCGTGGCCAGCGGCCACACGTTGCCGACCACCTCCGGCAGGCCTTTGAGCCCGTCGCAGACCAGGAAGAAGACATCCTTGACCCCGCGGTTACGGATCTCGGTGAGCACACTCATCCAGAACTTCGCGCCCTCACCACCGCTGCCGGCCCACAGGCCGAGGATGTCCTTCTCCCCGGTCACGGTGACCCCGATCGCGGCATAGATCGGCCGGTTGGCGACTTGACCGTCGCGCACCTTCACGACCAGCGCGTCGATGAAGATCGCGACATACACCTCGTCCAGGGGTCGGCTCGACCATTCCTGCATCTCCGCGACGACTTTGTCGGTGATCCGGGAGACCGTCTCCTTGGACACCGACGCGCCATAGATCTCAGCGAAATGCGCCGAAATCTCCCCGGTTGTGAGGCCTTTCGCATACAACGACAGCACGATCTCATCGACCCCGGACAATCGGCGCTGCCGCTTGCGCACGATCTGCGGTTGAAAGCTGCCGTCCCGGTCGCGCGGCACCTCGATCGGCACCGGCCCGGTCGTCTCGGTCAACACCGTCTTCGATCTGGTCCCATTACGCACATTCACCGATTCCCGGCCCTCGGGCGCCTGGTTGGGTTCATACCCCAAGTGCTCGGTCATCTCCTCGTTCAGCGCGGTCTCGAGGACGGTCTTGGTGAACTGCTGCAGCAACCCGTCGGGCCCCGTCAGGGACAAGCCCTGCTGTTTGGCCATCCTCACCAACTCCGCCGCTGCCAGCTGCTCGGCCGAGGCCTCGGCCTTCTTCTTCGCCACGGCATCAAGTGTCGTCATCACGGCACCTTCCCGCTGACCATCCGATCAGCGAATCAGGCCGGAAACACCCATAAATCCACAGTCCCGTTGTCAACGCTCTGAATGAACTCTGGCGACCGTGGTCGCTGGGCTGAGCCCATGGGGGTTTGTCAGAGTCCGGCGTCATAGCCGGGACCGAGTACAGGTGTTTCAGTGTCGGGGATCTCGGTGTCGTCCAGGTGTCCGACGGTTGGGCTGGTTTGGGCGCGGTGATCGAGTTCGGCGCGCAGCGCCTGGAGTTCGGTGTGCGACTGTGGCGAGACTATGGTGTGCGTCGCTGGGCTTGTCGGGGTTGGGTTTTCGTTGATGCGGCTGAGGGTTTGGGGCCAGGTGGAGGGGTGGCCGGCGAGGTTGATGGCGTCGCGGTGGGTGCTTTCGGCGTGTGCGTGGGTGGCGTTATGTCTGCGGAGGAGTCGTTGTTGGTCGCCGAGTAGTGCGTCGATGCGTTGCTGAAGTGTGTGGCGTTCGGTCCGCCGTCGGGTGGGTGTGGCGTCGAGTGTGTCTCGGAGGTGCTGGGTTTCGGCGTGGTTGCGTTGGAGTGCTTGGCTGGCTTGTTGGTGGCGGCGGGCGGCGGTTGTGGCGCGTTCGATGGCGGCGCGGGCGGTGCTGTCGGCGTCGTGATCGGGATCAGGGCTGGGGGGTGTGGCGGTGTGGAGTTGTTGTTCGATGTCGTGGATGCGTTGTGTGAGTTCGGTGTTGGTGAGTAGGGCGTGGGGGGTGAGGAGGTGGGGGTGGTTGTCGATCCAGGTGTGGATGGCCATGCGGGTGGCGAGGTAGTGCTGTTGGAGGGTGGTGCGGGTGGCGTGGAGGTCGCGGCGTAGGCGGGCGGCGAGTTGGTGGGGTGGGTGGTGGGTGGCGTAGTAGTCGCAGCGGGCGGTGATGCGGTTGCGGGGGTGGTGGTCGGGGATGCCGGGTTGGTTGTTGTCGCGGCATTCGCTGCAGAGTCCGTCGTTGGATTGGCGATGGGGCGGGGGTTCGAGGTCGATGTTAAGGCGTTCGAGTCCGCAGCAGACGCACGGGAGGTCGAGTGTGGGGGTGAGTGTCCAGGCGTCGGTGTCGCGGGCGGGTGCGGTGTCGGGGTAGCGCTGCTCCTCGGGGAGCTGGATGCCGCTCTTGGCGCGTGGTTTTTGGTAGTAGGGGTGGGGTGCGCCTTCGGGGAGGGGGTTGTGGTCGGGGTCAGTGTCGAGGTCGGCGCGGCGGTCGAGGTAGTCCTGGTGGGCGCGCTGGGCGTCGGTTTCTGCGATGGTGCGGCGTGGTCGGGGTGGTGTGGTGTCGAGGCGGGTGTCGATGTCTGTGGCGGGGACGGGTGGGGTTGGTGGCGTGCGGGTGTCGTGGAGGTGTGGAAGGTGTTGGTGGAGTTGGGGGTTGGTGGTGGGGATGCAGGCGCGGATGAGGGTGGCGTATTCGGGGTGGAGGTGGTCGGCGGCCCAGCGCAGGCGGGCGACGGCGACGACGTAGGAGTGTTCGTTGAGGGTGGCGGCGACACGGTCGAGGATGTCGCGTTGTTCGGCGGTCAGGGTGTGGGTGAGGTGCCGGAACGCTGCTTTGGCGGCGCGGGTGTCCCCGGCGCGGAACAGTTCGGCGATGCGGGCGAGTTCGTCGGGGAGAGGGTCGGATTCGGTCTCGGCGGGTTCGGTCGCGGCCGGGTCGGTGGGGTGGGGCATGGCAGTGGTCTCCGCGGGTGGGGTGTGGGCCAGTTCGGTGTTCCACGGGGCGTGCCGGCGCGGGTTGGGCGTGGGTGTGGTGTGGGTGTGGTCGAGGCGTGACCACAGCGCGCTGGCGGGGAGGTCGTCGGGTAGTGGGCGTTGCGCGGCGGCGGTGGTGAGGTGGTGGGTGATGTCGATGCCGGCGCGGTGGGCGGTTTCGATGTCGGTGGCGATGATGGGCCAGTAGGGGTCGGTGGGCAGGCGTGGGTCGATTCGGCGGGCGATCTCGCTCCAGCGGGCGGTGGCGTTGTCGGTGTCGAGGACGGCGACGCGGGTGTCGAGGTGGTGTTGGTGGGTGCGTTCGAGCGCGGGTTGGCGGGGTGGTCCGGTGGGGCGCAGGTCGTGGGGGCCGACGTGTTGGGCGGCGCGCCAGACGGCGAGGTCGGCGACCAGGCCGGGATCGGGTCCGAGCAGCGGTCGCGCCCAGGCTGGTGCGGTGGTGGCGGTCCAGGTGAGGGCTTCGGTGCGGAGTTGGTCGGTGAGGGTGGTGATGATGCGGGCGCGGGCGTGCAGGTGCCCGCGCACGGTGGGGTCGGTGATGCCGTCGGGTATGGCGGGGGTCCAGGGCAGCGGCCCGCCGCGGGCGGAGTGGGCGCCGGTCGGGTCGAGTCGCCAGTCCAGGACTGCGGCCGGATCTCGGGCACTGTCGAGTTCGCGTTCGGCCGCCGCAGCGGTGAGGGCGGTGATCGGGTCGTGCCCGGACAGGGCGAGCACGGCCAGGTGCTGACGCAGGACCGGCCAGGCGGGGGCGTCGGCGAGGTGGGGGTAGACGGTGTCGGCGGCGTGATCGATGCGGGCGAGAAGGGTTGCGCCGACGGTGTTTTCGGCGGCGACACCGACAGCGTCGAGGTAGGTGTCGACCGCGGCGCCCAAGCGCGCGCGAGGCGCGAGGGCCTCGCGCAGGTGGGTGTGGGCGGACTGCTGGGCGCCGTCCCGGTCGAGGATGTGGAGCAGGACTTCGGTGGCGGTGCGCGGCATGATCGCGCGATCGCTGAGGAAATCGGCTTCGGTGCCGTCGAGGGTGGTGGGGACATAGACATGGTTGGCGCCGCGGCCGCGGGTGAGGGCCATGTAGAGCTGCTGGCGGGATTCGCCGCCGTCGAGGGCGATGTGGCAGGTGTCGACCGTCGCGCCCTGGGAGGAGTCGATGGTGGCGGCGTAGCCGAGGCGCACGCGGGAGCGCACGTAGTCGGCCGGCAGGGCCACGGTAGGTCCGGAGGATCGGCCGGGTCGGCGGCGTTGTGCGGTCAGCGACCCGTCGGGGGCGGTGTGGGTGACGGTCCAGGTGTCGCCGTTGCGGACCCAGTCGCCGTCGCTGGTGCGCAGGGCGCGGTTGTTGCGGGTGGTGCGGATCAGGTCCCCGATGCTGGCGTGGAGGCCGTCGGCGAGCGCGCATTCGGTGGTGGGGGGGCCGTCGCGGTGGAGGCGATCGGCGCGGGCGCGGGCGTTGAGGTCGGTGACGATGGTGTGGGTGGCGGCGAGCATGATGCTCGCGCGGCCGGCGAGGACGTCGGTGGCCCAGGCGGTGTAGGCGTTGTCGTGGGTGGCGCCGGGGTGCCCGGCGTGGACGCGGTCGTGGTCCAGATACCAGCCCAGCCCGATCGGATCGCCCTCGCGCAGCCGCAGTCCGGCCGCGGCTTCCCCGGCGGTGTTGAACCGCACGACCTCGCTGAGGACGGGGTCGGTGTCGGCGATGTCGGCTTCGACGCCGCTGGCGTCGATGGCCGGTAGTTGCCGGTCGTCACCGATCAGCCGGATCGAGGCGTCGCGAGAGGTCAGCCACCGCAGCAGTTTCCAGCGGGTGAGGGTGCCCATCTTGATCCACTCGTCGACGATGACGAGGGTGTCGGGTCCGATGTCGAGCACCCATTGCGGTATGGGCCGGGCTGTGTCGTTCTCGGCGAGGGCGAGGTGGGCGGGTGCGTGACCGTCGAGGATGTGCAGCAGTTTGTCGACGGTTTCGACCCGTCCGCCGATCTCGGCGGCCAGGACCGAGGCCGCCGAGGCCAGTGGCGCCAACCCGAGTACGGTGCCGCCGCCGGCCCGCCACGCGTCGGCCAGCACGGTCATCGCGGTCGTTTTCCCGGCACCGGCGGGCGCGTTGGTGGTCCGGATGCGGGGGCCGTCGGCGCGGGTGAACTCGGTGAGCAGGGCGACCTGGCCCGGATTGAGCGGGGTGTCGGGATGGGTCTGGTCGTGGCGGGTGACCGCGTCGGCGACCAGACGCGGGTCCAGGGCGCGCCCGCCGGGCTGGACGAACAGCTCGATCAGCTGGTGCTCGAGGGTCAGCATCCGCGCCGAGGTGTAGACGCTGTCGGCGTCGACTCCCGCGTACACGCTGGTGCCGTCGGCGCGCCGGAACATCTCCGGGGTCTGCGCGAGGACCGGTTCGAGCGCGGCATCGGGGTCCCCGCGCCGCACCACCCTGGCGGGCGCGAGCGCTTCGGCGAGCACCGCCTCGACCGCGGATGCCCACTCGTCACGGTCCACGTGGTCGCGGATCTGACGCTCGACTTCAGCGCGGACGTGCTGGTGCTGCCACACCGCGCGGTGCTGGCCGACCACTGCCACCACCTGGTCGGCGATCCGCTCTGCCCACTGCGCCGACCGCGGAATCGGTGGCCGCGGTAGGGGGTTCAACGCCGCGGTGACCGTGGCCGCGAGCTGGTCGCGGCCACCGAGGACCGTCGTGGCCGCGGCACGCCACTCGCCGCGCTGCTCGGCGAAAGATCGCACCGCCTTCTTGGCGGGGCGGGTCTGCAGGGTCGCGAGTTCGGCCAGCGCGTAGAGCTCGGTGGTGAGGGGTTCGCGTCCGAGCTCGGCCTGGAAGTCGGCGGCGAGCTGTCCCAGGCGAGCGGTGATCGCGGCATCACGCTGCGACCACGCCGTGATCAGTGTCAGTGGGACACCGACTATTTCGCGGATAGGGCGTTTGGCGGGGTCGGTGCCGGCCCGTTCGGCGAAACCGACACCGACATCGTGGGTGAGGTGGTGTTCGAGGCGGGTGTTGTAGATCTCGGAGACAGTGACCACGAATTTGTGCAGGGTGGCGCTGTCGAGGGTGCGCCACAACCCGCCCGCCAAGGTGCGGACCCGGTTACTGATCAGCACGTGCGTGTGCAGATCCGGGTCGCCGGCGCGGCTTTCCCGGTGGCGGAAACACGCCGCGACCACGCCCTCGACGTCGACGCGGCGGATCCCGTTGCGCCCCAGCCGGGTGTAGAGCGCGTGCTGTTCGAGCCACCGGATCGCGTCGGTCACCGCCTTGTCGTGGGCGGCTTCGATCCGCTGGGACACATTCAACGGGGCGATCGCCCACAACGCACTGACACTTTTCACCGGCGAGAAAGTGATATCGAACGCGGCGACCGCCGCTGATTTCGGCCGGGAATTCTTCGTCACCCATCCCGACAGCTCCCGCGGCCCCACCGGCGGCCGGTCGTATTCGGTGGTGAACATGGCGGTCGCGGCCCGGGTCCGGATCCGGGCGCGGTCTTCCTCGGGTACCGCAGTGAGCGGATCGAGGCCACGTTCGAGGTTGAATCGCGCGAATTCCCGCGCGCACCGACGCTGGAATTCGGGCACTTCCGCCGAGAACCGGAACGGCGACCCCAGTCGCGTCGCGCGATCCGCCGCGCGGGCGGCGTCGGCGGGTTCGGCACCGAGCGCGGACTCCATCTCGAAGATCAGGGACTCGATCGCCTCGGCGTCGGGGTGCCGGCCCAGCCCGTACAGGGACTTCATCTGCGCCTCGGTGACCTCCTCACCGACCGCGAGACCGAGCGCGGTCAACCCCGACCCGAGCCAGGTCCCCGGCGCTTCCCCATGCACCGAGTAATAGTCGCCCAGGCTCGACCGGCCCCGCCCCGTCTCGTCCTGCGTCGCCACATTCCGCAGGTAATACTCGTAGCCATTCCCCGCCACGACCCGATGCAGTGTCGCGGTCATACCTCCATCCAGCACCCGAATATCACCGGAAACAATGACCCAAATGTGCACAGTTTGTGCACACCCCCACAAAGCCCCAGATGTTTATCGGATCGTTATCCGGGATGCCAGAGGTCTGCTCTCTGAAAACGAGCGAGAAGGGTGAGATTTCAGGGGTGAGAGAGAAGGGAGAGGCGCGTCGAGGGTGGAGGAAGCGTGCGGGAGAGCAGGATTCGGAGAGATGAGGGGGCCGGGTTGAAGGTGCGGTGGCCGTGTCGGGCCGGTTCGGTGTGTGCCGGTGGTGATTCGGCGGGGCGGCGCGCGCCCGCCGATCACCACCGGCCCGCTCGACTTACCCGCGCCGGGGCACGCGGGCGCGCCGCGGGGCGGGCACCGGACGCCACCCGACCGGGTCGCAGGCATACCAGCGGTCGGCGACGGCGGCGAGGTCACCGACCGACATCGCGCGCGGCAGGCGAGCGTCGACTCGGTCACCGGGCCGTAGCGGGTGACCGTTGCAGGCGGCGAACACCCGCTCCAGCACGACGCGGTCGACCTCGTCGTCGGGCACCCCCGCATCGATCGCCAGGCGCACAGTCACGATGAGCCGCACCGGATCTGCGTGCCGGTAGGCCGAGAACGCCGGGCTCTGGTTGTAGAACACACGAACACGAACACCGCGGCGGCGCGTGAACAAGGCACGCAGTCGCGCGAGAACACGACGACGACTCGACAGCATCAACTTCTCCTCAGGACATCCGCGCACCGTCGTAGCCGGGCGCGGGAAGGATGAACGGTGGGAACCGGTCCGCCGCGGGACTATTCGCCGCGGCGGACCGGGGTCGAGAAATGTCAGGCCGCCGGGTCGGCGGCGGGCATCAATCCGAGCCAGACCCGGCAGGGCCCGCAGTAGCCGTCGGCCCACACGATGCCGGTCTGCCCGCACCCGTCGCACGCGCGCAACCGCTGTCCCGGGCCGACCCGGCGAGGACGACGCGCCCCGGACCGCCGACGCGTCGAGCGCTCGGCATACGGCGTGTGCGGTTCATCGTCGATGTGGATCGCCATCCAGCGGGTGATGATCCGCCAGACCGGACCGGCACTGCCCGCCGTGTCACGCCGGATCCGATCCAGCAGCGCGCGCGCATGCGCCGGGTAATGCTCGGCGATGTAGGCGCACCGCGACTCATGGAACTGCGCGGCCGTCCACGGCACCGGCAGCGCCGCGACACCGGCATGCCCGTCGGCCCGGCACTCGGCGCAGAGCCCGTCATCGGAGCGCCACCGACCCGCGACACGGTGCGCGTACCGGCGATCGGCGACGCACCGCTCCATCCAGCACACCACACACGGCCAACCACGATGCGCGAGTTCGACATCGGTGTCGAGCCCACCGGAACCGGCAGTGTCCCACGGCAACTCGGGCACGTCCTGCTGGGTGTAGGGCACCAGCTCGTCGTAGTCACTCGGAACCGGAATACCGGTGCGGTTCTTGGCCCACCGCATCTGCTCGGTCGCCGTGAGCCGCGACCGGCGAGGCCGTCGCGACCCGCGCGAGGCCGTCGTGCGGGGCTGCTCGTCGAGCTCGGGTGCGTGCTGGCGCAGATACGCGGTCGTCTCATCCTCGAGCGCCGCGTCCGAACCGAGCGTGGTCTCGGCGGAGGAACGCGCGGTGCGCCGCGGCGGATCGAGCACGTCACGGGAGCGTTCATCGAGCTGCTCAGCCACGTACAGCACGTAGGAGCGGTCCCACAACCGATCCCCGACATGACCCCACATCAGATGCTCCGGCTTACGCGGGCACTGCACCGGCGGGGTCCGGTCCTCCTCGTCCGGCCCGTCGATGCGGAACGCGCGCTCGGCGGCATACGCGCCATACAGCGCGTCGGCGGCGCGTTGCGCGCGACGAGCGCGCGCGTCGCGGCCGCGGTGACGCAACCCGTAACGCGCGCGACGCGCCCGGGCCTCCGGCGACAGACGAACAGCGTCGGTCGCCGCGGTCGGCACCGCCGCCACACGCTCACGATCCCGGCGCTCCCGAATGGATTGTCGCACCCACTCGGCGGCATCGACCGGCACGTGATGCACATCGACCGGGTCGGACTCGGGCAGATACAGACTCGGATCCGACGGTGCCGTCCACTCCGCCAGATCCGCCACCGACGGGTCCCTGCGGGCTCGGGCGGCGACATGGCGCGTGGCGATCTTCCACGGCATCCGCCCCATCTGATCAGCCACCCCCTGATAGAACTTCAGGTCCGCGGGGCTGAGCATCGCGAGCGCTTTGCCGAACAGGCGCACGGCCTCCTTCCGGTCTATCCGCAGCAAATCATCCACATCGGCGAGCGCGCCGAAGAACGCGTCACGGTCGGTGCCTTCGAGATCGGTCATGGTGTTCCTCCAAAGTGGTGCAAACGCACCAGCCCCCGCGACGAAGCACACGCTCCGCCACGAGGGCTGGTCGGCTGGTCGGGTGACCCGCCGAGTGCGACCGACCAGGGGAGCCGCGACACGGCCGCAGGGAACGCGCCGAAGACGGACGCGAGCAATTCCCCGCGCACACCCACCCACCGGCAGATCCCACGCGCACGGCGCGCCCGGGAATTGCTCGCGGCCGGGCGCGGGCCCGAAGGCCGTGGCGCGGCTCCCCTGGTAGCACTCGACAGGCGGGTCACCCGACCAGACGGGCAGCCCCCACCCACGAACCACAACCAGCACCCACAACACCCCGCGGGCACGAATCCGGTTGCCCCGCACCACAGTCACCGACGGATGAAGCGCCGCGAGCGGATCATGGTGTCGCCGCCGTCCGACGGCGGGCTCAGCGGTGGCCGATGAACGCTCCGGTCGCGCCGCCCAGCACAATCCACGCCACGATCGTGTAGACGAGCACGTCGCCGACCCCGAGTGGGGTCGGCGTGCTCGACAGCGTCTCCGATACGGCCACGACGACCGCTGCGGTGTACCCGGTCAGCTGTACCGCGAACCAGAGCCCCTCAGCGACCCTGCGCAGCGAGATATCGCGGCCGGACAACAGAGCGCGGGACCGACGGCGGAAGGCGAACATGGACACGACAGTCTCCTACAGGGGTTTCGATTCGGACTCAGAACACCGACACCTTCGAGCTACGCAAGGTTGCCCTGGGCGTGTGCACCCGCGACTTCGGCTCACCGTGCGTCCACGAGCACGCATGTCTGAGATGTCCGCAACTACGGCCTGATCCAGCGCAAAGACCCCGCCTGGAACAGATCCATGCCAACCTCCACGACCGACTGGAGGAAGCGAAAAGCAACGGCTGGCTGGGCGAGGTGGCCGCGATCGAGGTCAGCCTGGCCGCCGCCGCGCAGAAGCTCACCGCAATGCAGAACCTTGCCGGACACCATGCAGCAACCCATTTGGGGATGCCGGACTTCCGGGCAATCACAGGGCGACGCACGCACGAATCTCGAGCGACGTAGCAGATCACCCACCGGGGATCCTGCCCCGGCCGCGCGGTGCGGCGGCTACCAGTCGTTGTGGTCGAAGCTGAGCGGGTCATAGCTGCTGGCCCAGACCGCCGATATCGCCGCGCCCATGTCCTTGGCGCGCGGGGTGGTTCCGTCCAGCCAGTTGCGTTGCCCGGTCGAACATGCCCTGTCGACGCGCAGCGCTGCGAGTGCGGAGTCGAGTTCCTCGCGGCTCAGCTCCATGCCGCGTCGGCAACCCGATGCCCACGGTCTCCGGTGCCGGGGTCGGCGAGTCACCCGCGAGGTTCGGCGTCGGCGTCGGGGTCGGACGGTGGGGTCCGGGAAGCGGCGGGGGCGGGGTGGTAGGCGAGCGCCTCGCGTAGGTTGTGGGCGGCGGCCACGAGGCGGTGGCAGGCGTCGAGCAGGTCGGCCAGTGCACCGGGGATGAGGATGGCGGTCCGGACGATGAGCACGATCGCGCCGATCGCGGCGAGGATATGGGTGGTCACGCCGCAACGATGGGAGACAATGACCGTTCAGAGCACCACAGGCTGAACGCGCCGAACACGATCACGCCGAAGACGCCGCGGGTCGTGTGGGAAGGTTCGGCGAAGCGCTGAACGGTGAACGGTCCGACCGGAAGAAGATGGGGGCGGGGAGATGATCGTCGAGCCGAGCGCGGTCGTGACCCGCGCGGACCTGCACGAGGCCCTGCGCCGCCTTCACGAGCGGCACGACGCCAGCTACCAGAAGGTTGCCGCCGCCGCAGGGGTGTCGATCGGCGCGGTCCACGCCGCCGTCAATGGGACAACGTTTCCCACCTGGGAGACGGTGCGCGCGATCCTGTCCGTCTACGGCGTGCCTGACCGCCTGCTGCCCACGTGGCGGCGGGCGCACGAGCGGGCCGCGGCCAACAACCGCCCTGGCCGTGGCCGCCCCGCCCACAAGGGCTCCGACCGATCGGACGTCGACCGGGCGGACGGGCCGCGACTGGTGGATTTGGTGGTGCGCCGGGGCGTCGACGGGGAGCTCCCCCGCGCGTGCGAGCTGGATCCATATCTATTGTTCGTGACGCCGAGCAACTACGGCCGCGCCGGGGAATCCGGTGTAGGTGACCCGTACGTCGCGCGCGACGTCGACACCGAGCTGAGTCGAGCGCTGAGCAGCGACCGGCTCGTGCTGGTCGTCGGACCGAGCAAGGCGGGCAAGACCCGCAGCCTGTTCCACGCCGTGCAAACCCACCTGCCGGAGGCGCGGGTCGTGGTCCCGTCCCGCAATAGCCTGACCGATATCGCCGCCTGCCCGCAGTATCGTGAGCTGCCTGCGACGGTGGTCCTGTGGCTGGAGAATCTCGACGAGTTCCTCATCGGCACACACGCGTTGACTCCGGGACTGCTGGCCCGGCTCACCGCCCGTCCTCACCCAACGGTGGTGGTGGCCACGCTGCGCAGCGAGGTCCGCGACCGACTGCGCGCCCTCGCTGGGGGCGAACTCACCCAGGACATCCGGCACCTGCTCGACGAAGCTATTGAGGTCCGGCTCAACCCGACCAGCGACAACCCGGACGAGCAGGCCCGCGCCGCGGCCGCCTACCCCGAGCTGACGCTGGACCGGTTCGGACTGGCCGAAGTCCTGGCCGGGGCGCCGGAGCTGCTGCGCCGATATCACGATGCTCGCGCCAGTGACCCACTGCTGTGGACGGTGATGCGTGTGGTGATCGATTGGGCGCGGATAGGGCACCCACTCCCGATCCCCGAAGCCGTGCTCATCGACCTCGCCCGCGCCGCCGCCTGCGACCTGGAGCCGCACCGCGACATCCACGACAACGACATCACGACCGCGATCGCCAGCGCCCGCACTCCGATACCGGGCGGCGGCCGCGTGCCCGCACTGCTTGCCCACCCCGACCCGATAACCATCCGCGGCTACCGGCCCTTCGACTATCTCGTCGCTGCCGATGACGACACGCGCCGTGGCCGCGTCGTGCCCGACGAGTTCTGGCGTACTGCGACCTCAATCATCATCGAACCCGACATCTTGCATTATGTCGGATTGGTGGCGAGCCACCGAGAGCGGAAGGATTGGGCCGAAACCTGCTGGCGGCGCGCGGCGGAGGCCGGGGACTTCGCCGCCATGAACAACCTCGGAGGCTTCTTCCACAACCGAGGTGAGATCGGTGAGGCCGAGACCTGGTTCCTGCGTGGCGCTCGAGCCGAAGACCGCATCTCGATGGAAAACCTCGCAATGTTCCTCAAAACGCTAGGTAGGTTCGACGAGGCCGAGGACTGGTTCTACCGCGCCGCCCACGTCGGAGCCAGAAACATCGGGTACAACGCCGCGGTTCACATGCGCGAGCGGGGTGAGGCCGCCAAGGCCGAGGTCCAATTCCGGCAGGCCGCCGTCATGGGACACTGCAACGCCATGTATGAACTCGCGCTCCTGTGCGAGAAGCGCGGTGACACCGACGAGGCCGAGACCTGGTTTCAGCGCGCCGCCGACGCCGAACACAGCATGAACGCGCTCGCGCTTCCTATCGGAACGCCGGAGCAGACCGATACCTAGCTCCAAGCACGGGTGAAGCAGCCGAACCCGCCACTAGCGTGGGCGGCGTACAGGTTCCGGTTCAGCTCCCATACGCCTGAGTAGTTCAAGTAACGCCCGAGTGTCGCCGATGGTGGTGGTGAGCACGCCAGACGACAAGGGCGCGGTGGGAACGTCCTACCGGTGGAACGGCTCGGTCGAGCCGGGCCCCGCGCCGCTCAGGTCGTCAGGTCGGAACGGTGTCGGCGGATCTTGGCGATCGCCGCGACCGCTTGGGCGCCAGGACGGGGCACGTCGGCTTGCCATTGGTCGGCGGCCTCGCTCGCTGACGCGAAGAGCGGTGTGGGCGACCGATAGTCGATAGCGGCCTGGAACGTTCGCGGGCTGATGCGCTGCTCGATCAGCGCCACCCGCAGAGCCAAGGTGTCGCCGTGGCAGCCCGCCCAGCCCGCGCACACCCGTCGCCGATCGCTGTCGGCGTCGACCTGGTGACATTGGAACAATGCCACCGGCTGCTCAGCGAGGTCGGCGCGGTCGTAGGCACGCAGTTTCTCGTACTCGCTGGCATGCCACACCCCGCTGGGGACGTCACGCCGGTACGGGCAACTGTCACACGGGCGCGGCGCGGGTGGCCCCATGGTCTCCGGGCCCGGTGCCGGGCCGTCGCCGGGGACGGCTCGATCGCCTGTCATGCCGCGCTCCTTTCGGCACTGATAGTGCCACTATGCGTCCGCGTGCCCGGGTATCGGCGGGATCATAACGCGGGATCGCCGGCGTCGACGCGCACGCCTTTGTCGCCCGCCGCGGCGTCCGTGTTCGATTCCTCCGAGGGATCGGTGGGGGCGAAACCTGTTCCCGCGCTCCACGAGTCGTCGCGACGTGCGGTGGCCGGGCTGGTGGTTTTGCCGGAGCGGGTGATCTTCGCGGTCGCGTACCGCAGGGAGGCACCGAGTTCGTCGACGGCGAGCTCGACGACGGTGCGCTTGTCCCCCTCGCGTGTTTCGTAGGATCGTTGGATCAGCCGCCCCCTCACGATGACTCGCGAACCCTGGGTCAGGCTTTCCGCGGCGTGTTCGGCGGCCTGGCGCCACAGATTGCAGCGCAGGAACAGCGTCTCCCCGTCCTTCCATTCACCGCTCGCGCGGTCGAAAACCCTTGGGGTGGAAGCGACGGTGAAGTTCACGACCGCGGTTGCGTCGGGCGTGTACCTGAGTTCGGGTGGGGCGGTGAGGTTTCCGATCACCGTGAGCAGGGTTTCGCCGGACATGGCAGGTCTCCTTCGAGAGTCGATGTGGGAGAACAGGGATCAGACGGCGCAGTCGCAGCGGTCGTCAGCCGTGGTCTGCTTGCTGGGCCGGGTCAGGCACGGGTCGGTCCCAGGTCGACGCCCAGGTTTGTGGCGGCCCGGATCGCGTCGTCGGCCAGTCTCCGTAGGCGGGCAGGGCGAATTCCGAGGCCGATGATGGTGTCGAGCAGCACCGCGACGGGATGCTGGTCGTCGGCGTCGAGCGCCGCGTGCACGGCGATGCCCGCCAGCACGGTGTCACCGCGCAGGTAGGCGGTGTAGGCGAACAATGTTGCCGCCGCGGCGCGGTCACGACCAGTGGTCGACCGTGTCATCGCACTCCACAAACGCTGGGCGGCGGGGGCGTGATCGGTGATCGCCAGCGCGAACATCAGGTCGCGGATCACACGGTCGCGAAGCACGGCAGCGATCGCAGCGATATCCCTCGCGTCGGGCCGCGCATCGGCCTCGACCGTGTCGATCACGCTCAGCACGCGTCCGAGGGCGTCACGGTGATACGCATCGAGATCTCGGCCTGCCAGTGCGGCGGCGCGCCGATCCTGGTCCGCCGAAACCTCGTCCGGCAGAACCGCGGCGACCTGGGCGGCGGAGTTCAGGTCTCGGGCAAAGATTTCGGCCAGTTCGTCGCGGGTGCGGTGGATCGGTCCGCCGTTGGCCACGCGGGTGACCGCCATGATCGAGGTGGCCGGGTCCGGCACCTCGCCGTGGCGGTCATCGACCCAGCTCCACCACCGTTCACCGGCGGCGATCGACCGCACCGCATACGCCTCGACCAACCGCATCCCGGCGCGGCGCGGTGTGTCCATCACCGCGTGAAGGAACGCACGCCACGCGTCGGTGCCGTCCGGAGGTGGTTCACCGATGCGGTCGTCGACGACGAGAGCGGTTACGTCGGTTCCCCCGGCCGGGCACAGCCGCGCGAGAGCGGCCCCGATCTGCGCGGGAACGCCCGGGCGGCTGAGGTCGAGGTCGAAACGCACGACCACCTCGATCGGTGCGATCGCTCGCCCGGCCCGTGGTTTGTCGAAGACCGCGACGACCAGGGACCGCTCGGGGTGGAAACCCAGCAGCGCTGGGACCGCGGCGATGAACTCCCCGCCGTGATCGACACGCGGACGTTTCCCTCCGGGGTTGCTGAACATGAGATATCGCCTCCGTGGTCGAGATATCGAATGAACGTCGAGCCCCGCCGAATCAGGGTGGGCACGTGGGCCGCAGCGGACGGCGCGAACTCGGCGGACGGGGCCGCCGGACCCGAAGCAGGAGCGCGAACCCGCACTCGGGGGTGGACATCGTTGTGCGGAGCCGCCCCTCAGCGCGACGAGCGGTGCTGCATCGCCGCGGTGAGTGGGCCCAGCACGAGCCAGATCACGAACATGTAGGTGAGGATGTCGATGAACCCGAGGGGTGTGGGGTGCTCGACAGCAGCACCGTGATGACCACCGCGACCAGGGCGATGCCCGCGATCAGCGCGACGAGCGCTCCTGCCACCGACGGCGCGAGCCCACACGGACCCTGACGGCAGGAGCCAGATCGTGACGCCAGCGACGCAGGCGGGCGAAGACATGATGAGACAACGGATTCTCCTTCGTACGGTGAGCGTGGATGCCGATCGGATGCAGAAATCCCGCGCACGGGCGCACGAGGGCGCGCGGGCGGTCGGTCACGAGTCGAGCGGGTGGTCAGATGTTCGCGGTCGCGGCGAGGAAGGCGTCGTCGGTCGGTAGCGCGTCGAACGGCCAGGAGAGGACCAGCATGGCGGCCGGCCAAGGCGAGCCGTCAGGGTCCGAGCCTGGCGCGGGCTGCTCGGCGAACCTGCCGCGAGCACGGCGGGTGTGGTCGGAGGGGCCTTCGTAGACTTCGAATACCCTTGTGTCGGTGTCGATCACGTACCCGTAGTGCATCCCAGGGTCCCACGGCAGGGTCATGCTGCCGATGTCGGTGATGAGCCCGGCTTCGAGGATCATCGCGGGGTCGCTCTGGGTGTCTCTGAGCAGGTAGTACCAGTCGTACAGGTCGTCGAACGGGGGCTCGTTTCGGGTGACGTACTTGTGGAAGCGCTGGATCTCCTCGGCAGTGGGAACACCCACACTGTCGACGTAGCGCAGCCGCGCGATCGCCGCGGCGAGGGCGTCGGGATCGGTGACGGCCTCACGCAGCCATCGCAGAACCCGCAACCCGAGGTGCCGGGGACAGCTGCTCCACTTGTTGAACGACGATATCTCGACCCCGCCGGCGACAAAGGTGAGGAAACCTTCGGTGGACAAGACACTCCTATCGTGATCTGGGCAAAGCGAACCCGCTCGAAGCGCCACGTAGTGCAGAGCCGGACGAGGAGACCCGCACGCCGCTGGACCGCGGCAGGGCGGTATCGCGCACCGCGTTTGATGCTGATGACACCCGACCCCGGCGCGCGGAGCCCGCGGGGGGAGGTGTTCGGAAAGCCCTGGGAATTGCCGGGGGTGGGTCGGGCGCGAGCCGGCGCGGCCCGGCCCCACCCCCGGTGCGGGTCAGTCGAGGTCGATGTCGCGGTAGTCGAGGTCGCCGACCGCGGCCTGTTCGACGTCGGCGAGATGGTATTTCTCGCCGCCGATCTCGGCGAGGACGCGCAGCATCCGCACGGTGTTCGCGTCGGCATCGCGCCAGAGGGATTTGCTGGTGCCGGTGTGGTAGTCGGCGAGGATGATCGCGAACGCGATCACCCACTGGCGGTTGGGTGGGGCGGCGTGGATGGTGGTGACGAGGTCGTCGACGCTCGATCCGGTGCCGAGCATGTCGTCGAGCAGCATGCGGGTGGCGGCGTCGGATTTGCGTGCGAGGTGCTCGGCGACGAAACCCGCGGCCTGGGGCGGCGGGGTGCGCCGACGCAGGTATTCGTCGAGGAAACTCACGCGCCGGTCCGCGGCGGCCTCGCCGCGCACGTTGAGGATGCGGACACGCCGCAGATCGCGGCTGGCCGCGGTCCGCCGTTCACGTTCGGCGTCGGCGAGCCGCGCGAGCTGATCATCATCATCACCGTCGCCGTCGGAAGCGTCGGCGGCAGCGGTGGTGGTGGCCACGGCGAGACCGGAGTCGGCGAGTGATTCGGCGGGCAGGTAGTAGCGCGGGATCCACCGGTCGCGGTACTCGACACTGCTCGGGTGGCGTTTGCCCTCGGCGGGGCTGGCGTCGGGGTCGTCGGCGAGGTCGTGGTCGATGGTGTCGGGGTCGACCGGCGCCCCGGTCTCGGTGTCGACGAGGATCCCGTTCTCGACGCGGTCCAGCCACACCGTCCAGCGGGTGGCGTCGGCGCGGATGGTGTCCTCGGTGACCGGGTCACCGGTGGCCTCGACCAGCTGTGTGTCGGGCAGGAACGCGGGCTCGCCGCCGGTGTCCTCGGCCGGGTCGCGGGTCAGGATGCCGAAGCCGAAAACACCGTAGGGCAGCGAGGCCTGCATACGGGCGGCGTGCTGGGCGCGCTCGCGGCGGATGCGCGCGACCAGATAGTCGAAGTCCCAGCGGTTGACGCGAGTCAATCGGGCGACGGCGTCCTCATCGCCCAGGGCGTCGAATTCGGCGATCACCGCGAGCTGGTCGAGGCTGTACTGGGAGTCGTCGAGCATCGGGCGGGCGGTCTCGGAGCGGCCGATCGCGCCGAGGGCACGCAGCCGGGTCTTGGCGGCCGGGACCGATTCCTGCACACGCTCGAAACTGGCGCCCAGATCCAGGGCCAGGGCGATACCGCCGGCGCGGTCGCTGTCGCGCAGCGGGATCCGGCCGTCGTTGAACTCGAGCTGGTTCAGGACTCGCTCTCTGCGCCGGACGTCGGGATCGATGTCGGTGGGTGCGTCGGTGACCCAACCCGGCGCTGTCAACTGCCCCACGTGCTGGGCGATGATCGCACGGACCTGACCGTCGGTGACCACGATGGTACCGTCCGGTTCGCGTTCGGCGATGATCGGTGCCCGCACCCCGTGGGCGCGGATACGCGCGACCTGGTCGGGATGGTCGGCGGGATCGAAGTCCTTGCGGACGTTCTCCCCGATGACCAACGTCGACAGGACGAGAGTCTCCGCGCGCGCGTCGGGCGGCGGCACAACCATCGGCTCGATATCGATGCTGGTACCGGGATCGTCTGTGGTGGCCGGGGTTTCGGCGTCGGGCAGTTCGCGGGTAGTGACGGGCATGGGGCCTCCGGGGCAGGGTGTGGTTGCGCGGGCCATGAGGTCGGGTCGAGCGGCCCGCGCGAGGACAGAAGTAGGGGTGGGTCAGGCCGCCGCGCGGCGCCGGGTGCGGGTGCGGGGGCGGCGGGCGACGTTGACCGGGCCCAGGCGCAGCACGCCGCGGTGGTCGGGCTGGAATGCCCAGTGGCGGCCACGCCAGTCCCGGTGCGCGGTGCGCCAGCGCTCCCCCACGCTGGTGTCGCTGAGCGCGGCCAGGGTGCCGCTCTGGCCGAGACTGTCGAGGCGGGCGAACTCGTCGGCGGTCAGCGTCGGGACCGGCGGGGTATCGGAAGCGGTCATGGAATTCTCCTGTCGTGGGCGATGTTTCGGGTACGGGCGGGTTCAGAACGGGCTGGTGTCGAGGCTGACGGTGATCTGTGCGGGATCGGTGACGATGCGGGCGCGCAGGGTGCGGATGAGGGTGTGCGGTCCGTCCGACAGCCGGGAAGTGATCGGGCCGGGCACCGCGAACACCGGGCGGCCCAACTGCATGGCCCACTCGGCGGCGGACATGGTCCCGCTCTTGGCGGCGGCTTCGACAACCAGCACGGCGCGCGCGATCGCGGTGACGATGCGATTGCGGGCCAGGAACTGCTGGGGGGGCGGCGGGCTGACCGGGCGGGTACTCCGACAGCAGCAGCCCCTGCTCGGCGATCTGTTCGAGCAGAGTCTCGTTGCCCGCGGGGTAGATCCGGTCGATCCCGGTGGCCACAACCGCGGCCGTGCTCGCACTGGCGGCCAGCGCGGCGCGGTGGGCGGCGGCATCGATACCGTAGGCCCCGCCGCTGAGGATCGTGTGGGTGGCGGCGAGTGTCTGCACCATGTCGGTCGTGACGTGGACGCCGTAGCTGGTGGCGGCGCGGGCTCCGATGACCGCGACCGCGGACTCACCGGCCCGGTCGAGCCGCAGCGGGCCACGCGCCCACAGCGCGACGAGCGCACAGCGGGGCGCATCACCACGGGGGCGCAGAACACCGAGGCGGTCGCACCACTCGCGATGATCGGGCGTGATGAGCCGCGCTCCGCACGCGTGGGCGGTGTCGAGGTCGCGGCGAGCCTGATCACCCAGATCCACGGGCAGACCGGTGCGGTCCTGGGTGTGCAGCAGCTGGTCGGCGGCCCCCTCGACACCGGATCCGGCAAGCAGGTGCTCGACCAGCCGCGGCGCCTGCAGCGCGGCGCGAGCGGAGACCGCCCACGCCAGCACCCGCTCCGGCGGCGGATCGGACACGACAGTCTCCTTGTTGTTGGACACGAAACCTCCTGGAATGGAATCGGATACGCGAACGCCGCAGCGCGAATCGCCGTGCGCGGGCACGCGGCAGCCCGGGACGGCAATGAGGGTGTGGGCACCGGCTGGTGTGGGTGTGAACCGGGAACGATCAGCACGGGACGGGTTCGAGTGCACGGTGGTGGAAGGGTGGGCGAACCCGGAGGGGATTGGACGCGCCCACCCTCGCGCCTCGGCACACCACGCTGCGGCGGGTGCGGGGCGGCATCGAGACCCGGTCACGAGGTGACGGGTCCCGACCCGCTACCCAGGGTAGGCCAGGCCGGAGTGCCGAGAGGCAGATCGTACGGCACGGGATGAGGTAGTCGTCGACGCCAGCGGCGTGCCCGGTCTGGTGCGGTTCAGTTCCCGAATCTCGATCACGGCAGGTGCGGCCGGGACCGCGGTGGCGAGCGGGAAATCACCGGTGGCGGCGGTATGGCAGGCCAGCAGCGCGGCGGGTGCGCCGCGGTGGGTGGCGGGCACGGTGACGGTGAGGTGCTGCCACAGCGCGCCGGCGGCCCACCCGCGCGGAGTGATCGTCAGCGCGAGCATCGCGTCACGAACGACGTTGTCCCGCAACGCCAGTGCCGCGTGGGCGCGATCGCGCGCCGCGACAACGCGTCCGAGTGCGGCGAGCCTGCGGGCGAGCGCGCAAGTCAGTCGGTGTCGGTGAGCGTCCGCAGGGTTCGGTGTGCGGTGGTGAGAGCGTAGAGCAGTGCGAGCGGGTCGGGGCCGGTGAAGTCGGGCCCGCCCTCCGATATCCGGCGCAGGGCGCGGAACATCCTGTACTGCAAGGGGATTCCCGTGACCGGTGGTGTCGTGTCGTCGCCGGGGTCGTGGATGACGGTGTAGTCGTCGAGGCCGATCCATACCGCGTACCACGGGTCGGCGGGCGCGCCCTCGCGCACGGCTTCGCGGGGATCCCGTTCGGCCGAGGCCCACTGCGCGCAGGGGCAGGCGGGGTCCTCGCAGCGGCCGGGATGGTCGCGGCGGACGCGGAGGTAGTGCTCCATGCGTCCGGCCAGCATCGGGCAGGCGCGGCTCGAGTACGCGCCGCACCAGGGGTGGACGCCGGGTTCGGGTGCGATGCCGCGCAGGTAGTCGGCGGGACGGATGTAGAGCACGACAAGGTCGGTCAGCGGCTTGCCGCAGACCTGGCACAGCGACCGCGCCCACGTGTCGGCGAGCCGCTGGGCGTCGAGCCGGCCGAAGACGGCACGGGTGCGGTCGGTGTGGGCGAGGGTGATGTGGGGCACGACCATGCCCGCCGAGACGGGCGCGTCGTGCAGGGCCACGGGGATGGGCACGCGCGGGGTGTTGGTCATCAAAAGGCTCTCCCAGCTCAGGGGTCGGTGATCGGGTGGGCGCACAACCGCAGGTCCAGGTGACGGTCGGGGCGCCCGGCGCTGCGCACGGTGAGGTGGATGTCGGCGGTCAGCGCGCCCGGCACCTCGGGGTCGGTGCGCCAGGGGTGGAAACGCTCGGGATCGCACGCGGGCAAGCACTTTTCGATCCACCTGAGCAGCGCGACCGCGGAGTCGATCACGGGGTCGGAGTCCATCGCCGTCCGGTGTCGGGGTTGTGGTCGTGGATCGGAATCCGGATCGGTGCGCCGGGGACGCGTTCACGCACGGTGCGGGTCAGCAGCGCGTGACGGCCACCGGCGGCCCATGCCCCGTCGGCGAGGACCCACCGGAAACTGGTGGTGTCGACCTCGGCGGGCATCAGCCGGTAGTCCAAGCCGTGCGGCGAACACCCGTCTGGGTCGGGGTCGTGCTCGATGCGTACCAGCGCGTAGGTCGGCATCGCGCGGGGCACCGACGCTCGGTCGATCCCGCGGAACACCGCCACCGGGGTGCGCGGGGGTGGCGGGGTGGCGAACGCGGCGTGGTAGCCGATGACCAGCACCTCGGGTGGGGTGGCGGGCGGGTCGGTGTAGTGGCAGGGCTCGACGCGTACGAGGAACGGTTCGTGGGCTGCGGCGACCATCACCGGTCCCCGGGCTCGTGCCGGGTGACCGACTCGACGAAACACAGCGGGAGCAACACCGTCGCGGTGTGCGGTGCGTGCAGGACGGCGTGACGGCGGCCCAGCGCGGTGACGCGCACGTGCGGGTGGAGGTGTCCGCCTCGGGTCCGGATCGTCGCGTCCGCGCCGCTGCGGCGCACCTGATCGAGCGCTTCGCGCACCGTGTGAGGGTCGAGTGCGGTATCCGGCGATCGGCCGGGTGTCGGGGGCGGGTCGGCGCGGCCGAGGTGCCAGCGGCTCAGCAACTGCCGCGCCCGCGCGGGCAACGCCGGGTAGCGAAGGGGGTGGGTCATGGGTTCCTTCCTGAACAGGTGGCCGGGCCGCGAGGCATGCGCTCACGTCCCGGCCACCCCGGTTCCGCCGCCCGCGGTGGTCGCGTCGTGCCCGATCAGGCCGAACACGAAGCGATCTCGTGGAATCGCGATCGGCCGATGCGATGTCGAGGTGTCGGGTCGGGTGGCGTGTGCGTCGGGTGGTGGGGATGTGGCTGCGCGGCGGTGCTGGCATTCGGTTGCGCCGCGACCGAATCCCAGCGCGAGACCTTGTGCGGGGCCGTGAGATGGTCGGTGCGGGACCGTCTTCCGTTGCCGGTGACGCGCGGCACCGACTCCGGTGGTGGTCATGCCGCCGGTTCGGGTGTGGTGGACAGGACGTAGTCGCGAGCGGTGGTGGGGTCAGCTCGTCGGGGAGCCGGGCCGGTCACTCCGCTGCGAGGTCGCGGTGGTGGGGTCGTAGCCGCCGAGCTCGAGGTAGGCGCCGGTGGTGTGACCGCTGGGGGTCAGTGCGTCGAGCCGCACTCCGCCCTCGTCGATAGCGACGAGTGAGGTCGGTGCGAGGGTGTTCAGCCAGGCGATCAAGTCGGGCACAGCGAGCATGGCGGTGGGTGATCCTTTCTGCGGGGGCCGGTTCCGGTGGCGTGGGAGCGTCACCGTGTGCGGGGTCCGGTGGCGGTTCGGGGTAGGCGAGGACACCGGAGTCAGCGCGACACCGTCGACGACCTCACCTGGCGGTAGCGGTGAACCGGCAGGTGGTGGGGACGTCGCGGTGGCGGCCGTCGCAGGTGATCTCGCCCAGGATGCGGTCCGGTTGCGCGAGTTTCGTGCGGGTCAGGTGCTCGAAGGCGTCGATGTCGCTTCCGGCGATGGCCTCGTAGTGCGTGAGCACGTCCTCGGCGTCGAGGTCGGGGAGTCCGGCGCGGTGCCAGACTCGCAGGTAGAGGCCCGTCGCGGGGGTGTTCAGTGGTGTGGCGAGGCTGATCGTGCTCAGGGCGAGGGCGATTTCGATGTCGGTGGCCGGACGGGTGTCGGCGCCGACGGCGAGCCGGTCGAGCAGTTGTGCGGCGTGCGCGCGGAACAGGAACTCGCTCCGGATCTGCGGGTGGGTGGGGCGCAGCAGTTCGTAGGCGTGGTGGAGCAGATCGGCCGCGTCGGGGTGGCGGGCC
The DNA here is from genome assembly GCF_036051655.1 of Nocardia puris. Classification (NCBI taxonomy): domain Bacteria; kingdom Bacillati; phylum Actinomycetota; class Actinomycetes; order Mycobacteriales; family Nocardiaceae; genus Nocardia; species Nocardia puris. The sequence goes on from NZ_CP107943.1 coordinate 99,442, forward strand.
CCGGCTGCGGTGATCTCCTCCTCGGCCCAGTCCAGCGCGGTCAGCTCCGTATCGATGGTGTACCGCAGGTGATCGAGAATCGAGACGATCTCACTGGCCTGGGTGTCCGGCAGGTCGGGGCGGGGATCGGTGGTGGATGCCAGGACGGGTCCTTCCTCTCTGATTGTGTTGGTGGTCAGGTGTATTCGAGATCGAAAAGATCGGCGTAGCGGTCGGTGCCGTCGAGTTCGGGGCAGCGGCAGCGGGGAAAGCGCTGCCGGCAGTCGAGGCAGTAACCGCAGTAACCGCAGTGCGGCCCATCGTCGAGATATGCCTGCTCGCCGCAGGATTCGCAGTCGTAACACCCGTGCGCGTCGTAGTAGCTGTCGAAGTCGCGGTAGCTGTGGTTGGAGTACCAGCGCGCCCGTTCGAGATCCCAGTGCCCGCGCTGCTCGTTGAAGATGTAGGCGCGGTGGGCATAGGCCGGGTCGAGGGTCAGCAGCACCATTTTGTCGCCACCGAGCCAGGCTTCGAGCCGGTCGCGGCCCGCCCAGGAATCCAGCGACCCGAACGGGCTGCGCGGCAGGAAATCTTCGGCGAAGATCCGCGAGTCCGACCGCTGATCACCCGGTCCCGGATGCACGGCATCGGGCAGGATACCGTTGTGCGCGAGCACAGTTCGCCCATCACCACCCACCGCGAAGGGATGGCAGTTGTCGGGTGCGCGGGTGCCGTGGGTGGCCAGCCGGGAGTGGAACAGGGCGGGCCCGTCGAGGTGGCGTGACCGCGCCTCGGTGAACTCGCCGAGGACGGCTTCGGGGTCCATGCCACGGCCGACGATGATGCGCTCAGGGGTGAGAACCGCGTACCCGTGGCCATGCGGGTTCGCGGCGGCGCCGCCGCGCAGCGCTTCCACATCGGGGGCGGCGCCGGGGCGCAGGAAGGTCAGGATGCACACGCCAAGCCCTCGCCCTCACTGTCGGCCGGGGTGCCGGCGATACCGAGGCGGTCGAGCTCGGCCAGCAGCGCGGCGTAGGCGGGCCGGACGCGCAGCCAGGCGACGAACGGGTCCCACTCCCAGCCACCACGAGCGATATCGGCCGCCGTCAGCGCACGGGTGTACTCGGCGGAGGCGGCGGCGAACCCGAGCGCGGCCTGCACCTCGCGCGTATCGAGTGAGCTGGCGAACACGCGCAGCTCGTAGGTGGGCTCGCTGCAGACGTTGATGGCCTGATATCGGCCATGGGTGGACGGCGATCCTTTGGCGTAGGAAGCGATCTCGGCGCGCGCCCCTTCATCGAAGGCCGCCCAGTACGGCGCGTCACGCCGCGCCAGGACGGTGACAGACTGCTGGTTGCGGTAGACGAACTTCATCCACCGATAGACATGCGAAGGGCCGTCGAACCCGTCGCGGGACAGGTGGACGTGGATACCGACCTCGTCGTCGGTGTAGGCGCCCAGCAGCCGCAGCCGCGCCAGCAGCGACCACGGGAAATGCTCGATCGCCCACGGAAACGACATGGGGTGGGTGACCAGCTCGAAGCCGCAGCTGATCGACCCGTCATGCTTCAGATAGCCCAAGCCACCGAGGTGTTCCACCGCGGTGGCCGCAGCCCGGTCCACGCCGTGCGGCAGCCGCACCTCGAGCTCGAGGCCCAGATACAACGGGCCGGACCCGTGGAAGACCGGGCTCGGCCTGTAGAAGCTGTCGAAGATGTCGTCGCTGTACTGAGTGGCTTCGCAGTGCCCGCAGTAGTTCTCGCCGTCACGGATGTAGGTGTCGCAATGCTGGCACTCGTGATAGCCGTGCCGAAGGCACGACGTACAGACTTCACCGCCGCCGTCGACTCCGACGGTGTCCTCGGCGGGACAGTCGCAGTCGAGGCAGTAGGTGTATGCCGAGGCGCACGAATCACAGACCTCGTCTCCGCCCGCCGTGGTGATCGTGAAGGAGTCGAAACGGCCGCAGTCGCCGCACCTGTACCAGTCCCCGGCGCAGTCCGCGCACAGGATCAGCTCATCGACGGTGCGCCGATCCGAGACCGTCGGTGCGCCGCACTCACTGCAGTCGAGATCGTGATCGGCATCGTCGGCGCGCTCGGAGCGCGCGGAAACAGGAGTCGGCAAAAGAGAGGATCCTTCCTGGGAACGAAGAAAGCCCCGGCGCCGCAACGACATCCGTCGCGGCACCGAGGCTCGAAAGAGGTGAACGGCTGGCAGGGCTCAGAAAAGGGACCCGATCAGGGGCCGGGCGATCCGAGTCGCCGCGCATTCGCAATCGGGCAACGGTTCACGGCAGGCGAAACACCACCCGCACAGCCGGCAGTAGCGGCCACGACGGGCCTGATCGACGTGCCCGCAGCACAGGCAGCGCAGCAGCCACCGCCCTGCCAGCAGCGGCGTCGCCCGGTAGGTGTGATTCGAATACCAGATGCCGCGCTCGACATCCCACACACCGAGGTCCTCATTGAAGATGAAAGCGCTCGACGCATAGGCGCTGCGATCGGCGGTGAGCAGGACGAGTTTGCTCGACCCGAGCCAGGACTCCAGACCACGCCGACCGCGACGAGTGTCCACCGGGCCGAACGGTTCGGTCGGCAGGTAATCCTCGGCGGCGATCCGGGTATCGGACCGCTCGTCATAGGCGCCCGGATGCACCCGCTTGGGCAGAGTCCCGTTGTGCGCCAACACAGTACGACCGTCCGTTCCCAGCGGGAACGGATGACAGTTGGCCAGCCCGATCGTGCCCTTGGTGGCGTAGCGGGAATGGAACAGGGCCGGACCGTCGGGATGAGCGGCACGCAGGGCAGCGAACTCCGCCACCACCTCGCGGCCGTCCATCCCGTGCCCCACCAGGAGTTCACCGCCGGTGACGATCCCGTACCCGTGCCCGTGCGGATTGCGCCACGCACCCCACCGCAACGCCGTCGTGTCCGGTAGCGCGCCGGGCGCGAAATAGGTCAGCAGGCACACGCGAGATCCTCCAATTCGCCGGTCAGCGGCGCGTACTCCGCACGCTCGGCCACCCAGGCGGCGAACCGCTCCCACTCCCACGCCCCGGCACACAGATCCGGCACCGTCAGCGCGCGGGTGTACTCGACCGATCCCGCCACGAACGCCAGCGCGGCCTGCACCTCGCGCATCTGGAGCGAACTGGCGAACACACGCACCTCCAGGGTGTGGCGCGGCTGCACATTCACCGCCATTCGCCGCGGCAGATCACGCACTGAGGCACCCTTGGCGGAATCGCGGGCACGGGCCCGAGCGCGCGCGTCGAACGGCGCGTACCGCGTCGAGCGCCGCCGCGCCAACCGCGTGATCGCAGTCTCGTTGCGATACACCAGCTTCAGCCACCGGTAGATGTGCGCCGGACCGTCGAAACCCGCACGGCTGACATGCACATGCAACCCCACCGAACCGTCTGCCTCACACCGCATCTCACGCAGATCCGTCAGCAGCGACCACGGGAAATGATCGATCGCCCACTGAAACGACATGGGGTGAGTGACCAGCTCGAACCCATTCGGCCGGATCGAGGAATCCTGCTTCAGATAGGCGAGATTGCCCACCCGGGCGGCGACTTCGGCGACCGCGTCGTCGTACACGAGCTCCGGGACGATGATCTCGAGCTCGAGCCCCAGATATACCGGCCCCTGCCCGTGAAACACCGGGTCCGGCTTGTAGACGTAGCCCCAGACACGGCGGGGATCAGCGCAACGATCACACGACCGACCCGGCCGCACCAGCGTGCCGCATTCGGCACACGACTCGAACTGCGGCCCACACACCTGACACACCCGCGACCCACCGGACAGATAGCGACTGTCGGCGCTGAACCGCGAGCACTGCCAGCACTGCTCGAAACCGGTCGTGCACGATGCACAGATCACCGAACCGGAGTCCGTGGGTAGAGGCGATCTGGTCAACCCACCGCACGCCACACACGCCAACAGCTGGCCCGCGCACCCACGACACACGCGACCACCACCGACCACATCAAGCAATTCGCCAGTAGCACAACCACATTCGCCGCAGCGCGGCAACCCCTGAAAACACGACCAACACAACGGCCCGCCATCAGCGGTGTGCCGCGTCGTCGGACTCTGGCCACCGCACACGGCACACGCGGGTATCAGATCAAGATCAGGCATGACAGCCTCCAGAAACGAAAAACGCCGCACCGGAACGCACTCCGATACGGCGACAGGGACGGACAGGGAACTGGCTCGAAGTACCGCGAGAACGCAGAGCTCCGGGGCACGGCTTGCTAAGGCATCGGAGCCGGTCAGCGGCACTCGGTCGTGACCGTTGCCGGTGACGGCATCGGCGGTCTGATGCGCGGCGAACGCGAGCAGGACACGGCCCGCCGCGGTACGTGTGCCGCGGCGCACGATATCGAGTGCGCCCCAGGCGTTGCCCGGCCCCGTGTAGCAGCGGCCGACACGATAGACCAGTCGAATCCAGGTGCGCAGCCTTCGATTCAGGCACAGCCGAAGTCGCCCGCCAGCCAGCGCCACGAAGCCAGAGACGTTGATGAGTGCTCGTTGATATTCTGGAGACCGACGTGGCGGCACGGGGACAGGTGCGCGTTAAGGAGAGCAGCGATGCCTAAGCGTCGGCCGCGGTCCCCCGAGGCCGTGCAACTTCTGGAAGCAATTCGCGAGCGACGACAACTCGCTCGCGCAGAAGCGCGCCAGCGGGAGCAGGCGATCGACACCGCAGTACGGGACTACTTGACAGTGTGGGAAGAGATCGAATCGCTAAAGGCTGAATCCGCCGCCCAGATCGCGAAGCTGGAAGAGCAGGTCGCAACCACTCGCTCAACTACAGCCGAGCGAGTGGAAACCCTGGAACAACGACTGGGCCCGACAGTCGAAGCGATTCGACGTAACAGCCACAGCGACGCGGACGTCGCGACCCTTCTCGGTCTCACACCGGCACGCGTACGTCAACTCCTGCGGCTCGCCCCCACCCAGCAAGCCGCGACCGCCCCACCGCCTGAACCGGCAAGAGAAATCTCCGCCACACAAGCTCAGAACACAGGCGAAACGGGCGGCGGAACTTCGACAGACAATGAAGAAGGGTGAACCGACCCGAACCTCGCGGCTTAGACGGAATATGGCCGCCAGATGACGCTCTGAAATGACAGAGGGTGCAGCGCCATCCGGGCGGGAATACCCGGTGGAGCATTAGCTGGCCAGTGGCAACTGTGACACCGATGGCAATACATCGCCGTTTCCCAGGCCGCATATGCGGCCGGACGCCCTCGCGCGATCCGGGTCATCATCACCGCTCTCCGTGCGGCGATCCCGAACAGAATCGCGGACGGAGTGGCAAATATCGCCAAAACAACCATTGCGACCAAAACTCGCATTCCGACCGACGCGGACCCAGCGTCGTGAGTGATCAGTTTGACTGCGGGATAGATCCCAAGGAGAAAGGGGACGGACATAACCAGCCCGGAAGCCACAAGGCGTCCGGTGGGTGCGACAACGGGTTCGGGAGCGAGCGAATTCGCCAGCACCGACGTCCGCGTGCGCTCGGTCGTCGAGACGCCGAGCACCGGCACGACTCCCGACGATGTGATCCCGACTCCGCCCATCACGGCGCTGGCGATCTCGCTGCCGGTTCCGCCGGCGTAGACAGCAGGCACGCTCTGCACGAGGTCGATCTGCCCGCACGTCGGACACGAAAGGTCATGTCCCATCGGCCCTCCCGACCTACGCGGCCCATGCGCACCTTGGCGCGCACACTTGCCCATCCATCGAACGCTGTCGGCGCCACGAAGTCGAGATGCCGAGACTGGTGTTTCGAGATCCATGACTCTCCCTCGCGTTGGACGGGTAGCACATACCCCGGACCCCACTGAATCGCGGCGCACGCCGGGGCATTCGCTCTGAGGCGTCACTCAGTACCGGATCCTGCCGCTGCGTGCTCGGCTGCCTCCGTGAGAATCCGGCTGATGGAGGAGCGGCTCCTGTTCACCGCCCGGGCAATCCGTGTGGCGTTCCAGCCCTCGACGTAATGGTAGGTGAGCGCTGCTGTGACGAGCGCGGGGTCACGGCGACGGGCCGGGTCACGTGCGCACAGCGTCGCCGCCAGCGCGTCGATCTGCTCGCTCGACAGTCGCACCGCCACTCGCCGTGGCGTGCGCACGGTTCCCGACGGTGGGCGCGGCGCGGCGGGCGTGGAGACGACCGCGTCGTCGGGCGTCGGTGTCCGCGGCGTGCGCACGTCCGCGGCGTTGTGGTGTGCCAGAGTCAGAAGCGCGACGGTCGACTGCGCCATCGAGCCCTCGATGATGAGCGGCCACAGCCACGCCTCACCTGCTGGGACACCTGCCGTGACAGCCAATGCCCGAAGGGCGGTGAAGGACAACCAGAATGCGCCGATCGCGATGAACATGGTCATGGCGACAGCGACGAAGTACGAGCCGCGCGATCCCGCGTGCGCACGCACCAGGACCGACACACCGTGCACCGCCGCCAGCAACGCCAACGGTGGGATGATGGCAACGATGGCGGCGATCGCCGGGATGGTGGCGCTCTCGTGTAGGAGCGCCTGGGTCGCGTTGCCGGTAATGCTGACCGCGGCGGCCGCAGCGAGGACCGTCCAGAAGAACGTGTGCGCACGCGATGTCGAGCGTGTCGGCTCGGGGGTGCGCACGTCAGCGGTTGTGGCGGTCAATGATCTTCTCCAGGGGTGAGGGAGGAAGTCTCCTGGTCGGAGGCGTGCACGGCGACGAGGGGGTGCGGTTCCCCGGTGAGCGCCGACAGCGCCGCCGCGACTTCGAGGAGCGTGGCTTTGACGTAGGTGTGGGTCGTTCCTCTGGCCTTGCCGCGGTGTCCCCCGTATTTGGCGGCGACGGCGTAGCTGAAGGTGCGTTCGACCCAGGTGAGAGTGGTATGGCGAATCCAATGCGTGCTGATGCCTTGCGTGGCGACCCAGGGCAGGACCTCGCCGACACGTGTCCAGAGGTGGTCGAATCGTCGCGTGGTGATGGGTTTGCCGTTGCGGTAGCGCAGCAGTTGACCAGATCTCGGGCCGCCGCGCTCGGCGGCGTGCTGAACCAGGTGCCGCATCAGGGTGGGCGAGACCGGCTGCCAGCGGTCGGTGCCCTCCTTCTCGCGCAGGTAGACCAGGCACTGGTCCGCGTCGAGGTCGTGCGGGCGCAGGCCCAGGGCGCCGCTGCGGCGGCACGCGGTCTCGGTGAGCAGGCGCAGAATGAGGGCGTCGAGTTCAGGATCATCGCCGGTGGTGGCCACGACCTCACAGATTTCGGCCAGTTGAGGAGCGGGGATGGCGTAGCGGTTCGACGGGCGGCGGGTCGGCATGGTGAGTTGACGGGCGGGGTTGTCCGTGCGGCGGATCCAGCCGTTGTCCTCGGCGTACCGGTAGACGCATCGGGTGGCGCTGATGAAGTTCTCGACCGCGCTGACACCGCCGCGGGATGCGCGGTTGATGCGGGCTCCGGCTTGAACAGTGAGTGCCATCTCGTCGAGGTCGAGCTTTGTGGGTTCGTCGAGGCGACGGTCGTGCCATTGGGCGAGCAGGCGTTCGAAGTGCGTGTTGTACGTGCGCAGCGTGCCCGGGGACAGGCGGTCCCGCACCTTCGGTATCACGTCGCCGAAGGTCGGCACCGCCGGAATGCCGGTGCTCAGGTCGGCGGGTTCGATACCCATCTGCGCCAGGAGCAGGCGCGCGGCGGCCAGAGTCTCCGCGCTCGGCGGGGCGGTCGTCAGATCGGTCATCGGGCCGCTCCGAGGTCGTTCAAGCTCGCCGCGCACAGCGCCTCGAGCGCGGCGGGTGGGTGGATAAGCAGCCCGTGGCGAGGATGCCCGACGAGCAGTGGGCGGTCACCGACAGACAGCCCGACCCGGCGCCGCAAGGGGTGAGGAACGCGAAAGAAGTGACCGGCCGTTATCGCGACTGGGCCATCCGGTGATACCTGGGCCAACACGGTGCCGGAGTTCAGGCAGGTCAGCGACAGGCGCGTGCCGGGGTGCCATCCCAACGCGGTGAAGCAGTGCTTGTCGAGGATGCGGCCCGCCTCACCGACCGTGCACAGCCCGTACACGATGGCGGGATCAGCGGCCCGAACCAGAACTGGCGCCGGCACCGGCGAGCGCTGGGCGGCGCGGGCCAGCAGCGGAGTCCGGGGTGGGATGACGGGCGGGATCACCGGCGATCACCGCCGCCAGCAAACCCTCTGAACGTCGCCGACGGGCCGGAATCCGGCAGATCTGCCAACAATCGTCGCAGGTCAAGGGTCGTTTCCACAGGTCATACCTCGCGTGTCAAAGGGCCCTCTAACACGTGGCACGGAAATCCGGCACGTATGACGTGGATCTGTGCGCGAGAGGGGACTTGAACCCCTACGTCCTAGGACACCAGAACCTAAATCTGGCGCGTCTGCCAATTCCGCCACTCGCGCTTGATGGTACGACCGTCCAAACTCTACCGGCCGAACGCGCGAATCCGAAGCCTCTGTGGCGAGTGTCGTACTCACCGGTAACCCGACCTGGGCTTTTGTCGCCGGACCGGTCCCCAACATGAGGGGCACTCACGTTTCACAAGATCGAGAACCGCGCGAAGCTGCGGAATCACGGGCGGGGTGGACGCATGTGTCCGAGCATTCTGGTACCCGCGTACCGCGATCGCGACGTGGCACGCAAGGGCTGGTCGTGACTGTCCGTCGCACGCGCGACGCACACGACCGCCCCGACCGCGCAGGCTTCGGCCACATACGAGTCCTCGCTGTTCCGTTCGCCGAGTCACGGCGCACCGCGGACATCGCCGGCCGCCACAGCGTTCGGAACGAAGGCATCCGCCGGAGACCGACAGCGCCTCGGGAGGGGCATGCGGCGGTCCCGTAGGGCTTCGGCATTCGGCGCCAGGCTCGGTCCGACGCATCGCCGACGACATGCGGCACCTCGTGGAGGCCGGTTGGGGCACGGAGCTTCCGCGTCCACGGCGGCGCACCCCCGCTCGAGCGGTGGATCGGAAAACTTTGACGCACAGCATCATTCGAGCCACTGGTCCCGTTCTCCCAGTCTGCGCCGTGGTCGCGAATGCCGGCGGCTGCTCCGACGAAGGGGACGAGATCCAGCGCCTCACCGACTGCGCGGACATCGCCTTCCCCGAGAACACCGACGTCGTCTGATACGAAGGCGACAGGGAATTCAGGGAATCCACCTCGACAGCCGTAGTCTCGACATCCCCCGCGACTCCGTCGACGAATTCAAACAACGATCCGGCTTCACCCAGTTCGATCCCGCGATCCCCAGTCGTGGAAGTCCTCCTGGAACGCGACAGGAATGACCGACCAGGTCTCGTCCGGCGCCGGGAACGAACACTCGGTGGAGGGCTACCGGGACCCGCGACGGTACCCTCGTCATCCATGAGCGACCGCGCTCTCCACCCTCTCACCGCAGCATCTCGGTGCTCACCACCGACAACAACTGCAACTTCTCGTAACTCTCGCTTCCCGGCGTGGCCGTGTACACCAGCAGCAGGTGGGACTGGGTGGGGTCGAGGAGGGTCTGGCAGTGGAGGTCCATCGTTCCGACTTCGGGGTGGCGCAAGCGCTTCACCTCGCGGGGGCGCACGCCGACTTCGTGGGTGTTCCACAGGGTCCGGAATTCGTCGCTCTCGGCAAGCAGCAGGTCGGCGTAGTGCGCGGCGCGGGAGGCGGGACCGCGGCGGGCGGCGGCCTCGCGGAGGCCGGAGACGAACAGCCGGGACAGGAACGGGTGCTCCTCGGGCGCGTACAGGTCGCGTTCGGCGGGGTCGGTGAACCAGCGGTAGCCGATGCTGCGGGCGGGGCCGGTGAGCCGGGTGGTGTCGCCGGTCAGGGCTTTGCCGAGCGGCGTCTGGCGCAGGGTCTCCCCGAGTTCGGTGACGATCTCGGCGGGTGTGTCGTGGAGGCGGTCGAGGATTCGGAGCAGGCCGGGACTCACATGGTCGCTGGTCTCGCCGCGCACGGGCGGCTGGTGGCCCGCGAGATGGAAGAGGTGGTCGCGTTCGTCGAGAGAAAGGTGCAGGCCCTGCGCGATCGCGGCGATCATCTGTTCCGAGGGCTGGGGCCCACGTTCCTGTTCGAGTCGCGCGTAGTAGTCGGCCGACATGTGGCACAAACCGGCGACCTCCTCCCGCCGCAGCCCGTTCGCTCTGCGCCGCTGCCCGCGCGGCAGCCCGACATCCTCGGGCTGCAACGCCTCCCGGCGCTGCCGGAGGAACCCCGCCAGCCCCGCACGATCGATCACCGGAATCCTCCTTTCGCGATTGGCCTCGTTTCTACCCGCCGAGCCCCGCGTTATCCACGGATCGAGAGTCCCTGGATGTCGCGTCACGATCCGACCACCGTGAAAGCAGGACGTCAAGCACGCCGCGGCCGTCGTCCAGCCCCGAACGAGGAGCAGCAGCCATGCCACGCACACATCCCGACATCACCATCCCCGACCTCACCGGCAAACGTGCCGTAGTGACCGGCGCCAGCGACGGCATGGGCGTGGGAATAGCGGCGCGCCTGGCGGCCGCTGGTGCGGAAGTGGTTCTGCCGGTGCGCAATCCGCGCAAGGGCGAGGCGGCGCTGGTCGCGATCCGGCAGCAGAACCCGACGGCCGCGGTGTCACTGCGGGAACTCGACCTGTCGTCCCTGACTTCCGTCGCGGCACTGGGTGAAACGCTGCTGGAGGAAGGCCGCCCGATCCACCTGCTGATCAATAACGCCGGCGTGATGACCCCACCGGATCGCCAGGTCACCGCCGACGGCTTCGAGCTGCAATTCGGCACCAATCACCTCGGGCACTTCGCGCTGGTCGGCCACCTCCTCCCCCTGCTCCGGGCCGGCGCGGCCCGCGTCACCTCCCAGATCAGCATCGCCGCCAACCAGAACCGGATCAATTGGGACGACCTGAACTGGGAACGTTCCTACGACGGCATGCGCGCCTACAGCCAGTCCAAGATCGCCTTCGGCCTCTTCGGACTCGAGCTCGGCCGACGCAGCAGAGCCCACGGCTGGGGCGTCACCAGCAACCTCTCCCACCCCGGCGTCGCTCCCACCAACCTCCTCTCCGCCCGCCCCGAACTCGGACGCACCGACGACACCACAGGCGTGAAACTCATCCGTTGGTTCTCGACGCGCGGAATCCTCTTCGGCACCGTCGAATCCGCGAAGCTCCCCGCCCTGTATGCCGCCACCTCCCCCGCCGCGCACGGCGAACGCCTGTACGGCCCCAGCGGAATCGGGCACCTGGGCGGCCCGCCCACCGAACAGAAGATCTACAGCCGGTTACGCAGTCTCGAAGAGGCGCACCGTATCTGGGAGATCTCGGAAGAACTCACCGGGGTCACCCTCACCTGAGCTTCGGATGCCACTCGGCAACGCCGGGCGCGAGGTCCGCGCGAGCATGGAGGTTGGAGGACACTGCGCTGTCGTGGGCCGCACCCCAGACCGGAGCCCGTCCCGACACATGGGTAGCTCATTCACGAGTCCAGGCACACCACCCACGACTACTGTCGACAGCGCAAGAACGACAAGGCGACGCCACGGCATCCCGGCCGTCCCCACCTTCCGCAACGCTCGAACCCGCTTACCCAGGTAGGAGATTCGAATGGTGACCATTATCGGTGGAGGTATCGCCGGAACTGTTCTCGGTGGCGCGCTGGCCCGGCAGGGTGAACCGGTCACGATGTACGAGCGGCAGCGGCGGGGCGCCGAGGGTGGCGCGTTCCTGTTCGTCGACGGGCGCGGGCATTCGGTGCTGCATGAACTCGGGGTCGCCGACGAGGTGGTGGACGCGGCGTCGTTTCCGGTGACCGCGCTCGAGTACGCGGGCAGCGATGGTCGACGGGCGGCGATGAGCCGCGGTCACCGATTCTGGCTGCACAGCTCGCTGATGCGGGTGCTGGGCGAATTCCTCGGTACGTCCGGCGCGGACGTCCGGTATGGGCAAGCAGTCACGGGCGTGGCCCTCGACGGGGGCGAAACCCGGCTCACCCACGGGGACGGGTCGTCCGGCACCGCCGACGGCACCGTGATCGCCGCCGACGGTATCGACTCCGTCGTCCGGGCGCGTCTGGAGCCGGATCGCGTGCCGGTCTACGCGGGCGATGTGGTGCTCTACGGACGGACGGAGGATCCGCTCGCGCTGGACACCGACGCGCAGATCCTGCACTTCTTCGCCGAACTCGACGAAACCGGCAGCGCCGCAAGTACATTCGGGCACATCTGGCGGCCGGGTGATGCCGCGCACTGGTTCATCCGGATCGCCAGGGACCCGCTGGACGGGCCGGACGACCTCGGTATGCGACCCACCGAGGAGTGGCACGACACCGTCCTGCGGGCCACGCCGTCGATCACTGACATGGTCGAAACCCTGCTGGACCGCACCGATTCCGTGCACGTCAGCAACGCTCGCGACGTACCCCTCGACACGGCCGCGCCGCCCACCCTGCCGGTCCTACTCATCGGCGACGCGGACCACGCCATCACCCCCGCCGCCGGTGTCGGCGCGCGCGACGCGCTGGAGGACGCGCACGCCGTCTACACCGCGCTCACCACGGGAACCTGCCCTGCCGAAGCAATGTCCTTGCGGCGCACCACCATTCTCGAGGACCGGCAACGCGCCCTCCGCAACCGAGCGTCGGTGTCGCGGTAGGCGTTTCGTGCAGCCTGCCGCCGGATAGCGGTGCTCGACCGTCCGCGCGGCGCGCCGACACCTCGTCCGCATCGAAGCGCGGCGCGCCCGCCACGAGTCGGTGGCGAGCCCAACCCACCCGCGTCAAGGTGCGCACCCGGCCATCGCGGCGTGTCCTCCTCGGATTCCCCACCGAGATCGAACCACCCCGAGGCTCGTCCGGCCCGCCACCACCGCCACACGGCGTACGCACCCCGGCAGCCGGGCCCGCGACCAGCCGGGACAGCAGCACCGCGAGGCCGGTCGTGAGCCGTGAGCCACGCCGGCGCCGAGCCGGACTACCCGCCGTCCACCACACTCACCCCACCAACGCCACATGCCCCGTCACGATCCGGTGCAGCAACCGCGCCGCTGTCCGAGCCGTCCGGTTGTCCACATCCAGACTCGGATTCAGTTCCGCCACATCGACAACGGCCAACTTCCCGCTGGCGGTGACGTAGTCGCACACGGATTGGATCGTCGCGAGCGGCACCCCGAACGCCGCGGGCGCGCTGACGCCGGGGGCGACGGCGGCGGGGAGCACGTCGAGGTCGATGGTCAGGTAGACCAGGTCCACGCCGGCGAGGAAATCGTCCACGAACGCGAGGGCGTTCGACTGTCCGCAGTCTTCGTCCAGGAGGTAGCGCACACCGTAGGTCGCCGCCGTGTCGAACAGGATCTTCGTATTGCTGGGCTGACTGATCCCGATCACCGAGTACTGGACCGAGTCGCCGTCGGCTTCGAGGATCTGCCGGAACGGCGTGCCGGAACTCGGCACCGGGTCGGGCCGCAGGTCGAAATGGGCGTCGAGGTTCAGGATTCCGACGCGAGTGCCCGGCGCTCGGCGCGTGGACCCGGCCAGCCCGAGGTAAGTGCCGTAAGCGATTTCGTGCCCGCCACCGAGGACGACCGGGAAGTGCCCCGCGTCCAGCAATGCGGTTACCCGCGAACCCAATTCGCGCTGTCCCTCCTCGAGCCGCTCACCGGCGACCGCGACGGTCCCCGCGTCGATCGCACGGAGCGGTGCGGCGAGAGCCATCGGCGACAAGGCCGAACGCAGCGCGTCGGGTCCCGCGGCCGCACCGCGCCGGCCCTTGTTGCGCCGCACGCCTTCATCGCTGGCGAACCCGACGAACGCGCACGCACCCGGCGCACCGCCGGGCTCGTAGGGTTCGACGATCTGATGCCAGCGCAGATGCTCGGGAGCGGTGCCGTCGATACGGCCGGACCAACCGGAATTCATGACACCTCAGTTCGTGTGGACGAGTGCGCCACCGCGCCACACCCGGCTGATGAGCGGCACGCCGGGACGGTAGGCGAGATGCAGGTACGAGGGAGCGTCGAGCGCGATCGCATCGGCGCGCGCGCCCGGGGACAGAACGCCGATATCACTGCGGCGCAAGGCTTTCGCCCCACCGGCGGTGGCCGCCCACACGGCCTCGTCGGGGGTCATCCGCAGGTCGCGGACCGCGATCGCGATGCAGAAGGGCAGGCTGGTGGTGTAGCTGGTGCCGGGATTGCAGTCCGCGCCGAGCGCGACGGTGACCCCGGCGTCGAGCAGCGCGCGGGCGTCGGGGTAGCGGGAGCGGGTGCTGAAATCCGCACCGGGCAACAACGTGGCCACGGTGTCGCTGTGCGCCAAAGCCTCGATGTCGTCGGCGTTCACGTGCGTGACGTGATCCACCGACGCCGCACCGAGTTCCACCGCGAGCTGCACGCCCGGCCCCTGGCGCAACTGATTGCCGTGCACGCGCGGCACGAGACCGTGTGCCATGCCCGCCGTCAGCACCGCGTGCGACTGATCGCGATCGAACGCGCCCTCCTCGCAGAACACGTCGATCCAAGTCGCATGAGGAGCGCACTTCGGGATCATTTCGCCAACCACCATCGCCACGTAATCGTCGGCGCGCCCGGCATATTCGGGTGGCGGCACGTGCGCGGCCAGCAGCGTCACCTCCTCGGTGAACCGTCCCGCCACCTGCACGCTGCGCAACTCGTGCTCGACGGTCTGGCCGTAGCCGGACTTGCATTCCACCGTGGTACTGCCCGTGCGCACCGATTCGTCCAGCAGGCGGCGCACATTCGCCGCCAACTGCTCGTCGGTGGCGGCGCGGGTGGCTTCGATGGTGGTGCGGATGCCGCCCGCCGCGTACTTCTGCCCCGACATCCGCGCGGCGAATTCCTCGGCCCGGTCACCGGCGAATACCAGGTGCGAATGGGATTCCACGAATCCCGGCAGCACGGCCCGCCCGTCGAGATCGTGGGCGATGTCGGCGGCCGGGGCGTCGGCGGAGTTCCCGACCCAGGCCACCACGCCGTCCTCGAAAACCACTGCGGCGTCGCGTCTTATCCCGAGCTGCCCCTCCCCCACGGTGGGATCGTTGGTCACCAGGACACCGATTCCGGTCAACGCGGTGGTCGACACCTCAGTTGCTCCTCTCTCGCCGGGTACGGGACGCGCTCACCGCGAATCCTCCCCGGTGAGCGCGCGATCGGGCGCGAACTCCGAGGACACGCCGCCGTCGGCATGGATCGGGTGGATTGTCCGGACCGGCCCATCGCGGGTCCCGGGGCCAGAGCAGCACCGAAGCCAGGCCGGCGACGATTCCCGTGTTCGCGCCGGGGTGCAGCGTGAACCGACCCGCGGCGCACCGGTCGCCGCCCTGTACCACGTCGATGGCGCGGCGTTCCGGGGTCAGGAGCCCTGCGGGCGTCGTCGTTCTTCATGACATCGGCTTTCTGCGGCGACAACGTCGGAGAGGCGCGGCGTGCGGTGGATCACGCCATGAGGGATATGTATAAACCTGTATATACAACCTGTCAAGCGTTGCCCGGAATTCGCCACGGGCGGGTGATCTTGCATCATGGGTCGCCGCCCCGTGCGGATTGACAATCCTGTATAGACAGGCTTATACATGTAGCCGTGTGATGCGGCGCACAGAGCGCGCCGCGGTCGTATCGCTCGCACTTTTCCGCCCTGAAGACTCCGGGAGATTGGTTTGAACAAGCCCGCCGCCGTGCTTACTCGCGGTCTCACCGCACGCCATATCCGCTTCATCGCGCTCGGGTCGGCCATCGGCACCGGGCTGTTCTACGGATCGGCGGAGGCGATCAATCGGGCGGGCCCGTCGGTGCTGCTGGCGTACCTGATCGGCGGCGCGGCGATCTACATCGTGCTGCGGGCGCTGGGCGAGATGGCGGTGAGCAATCCGGTCTCCGGCTCGTTCGGCGAGTACGCGACCAAACACCTCGGCCCACTCGCCGGCTTCATGACCGGCTGGACCTACACCTTCGAGATGCTCATCGTCTGCCTCGCCGACGTCACCGCGTTCGGCGTGTACATGGGCTTCTGGTTCCCCGACGTCCCCCGCTGGATCTGGGTGCTCTCGATCATCTTCTTCATCGGCGCGCTCAACATGCTGCACGTGAAGGTGTTCGGCGAGGTGGAGTTCTGGTTCAGCCTGGTCAAGGTCGTCGCGATCCTCGCGATGATCGCGGGCGGCATCGCGATCCTGATCTTCGGCTTCGGCATGCACGACACCGGCACCGGCGTCAGCAATCTGTGGGCCGACGGCGGGTTCTTCCCCAACGGCATCGGCGGGTTCGTGCTGTGCTTCGCCATCGTGATGTTCGCCTTCGGCGGCACCGAGATCATCGGCATCACCGCGGGCGAGGCCGAGAAGCCCGAGCGCACCATCCCCCGCGCCATCAACACCGTCCCGGTGCGCATCATGCTGTTCTACGTGCTCACCCTCGCCGTGATCATGGCGCTCAACCCGTGGCAGAGCATCGGCTCCGAGGGCAGCCCGTTCGTGCAGATCTTCCAGACGCTCGGCATCGGTCCCGCCGCGACGGTGCTGAACATCGTGGTGATCACCGCGGCACTCTCGGCGATCAACAGCGACATCTTCGGCGCGGGGCGCATGATGTACGGCATGGCGCAGCGCGGGCAGGCGCCGGGGGTGATGCGGCAGGTCTCGCGGGGTGGCGTGCCGTGGATGACCGTCGTCATCATGACCGCGACGCTGCTGGTCGGCGTGCTGCTCAACGCCCTGATCCCGGACAAGGTGTTCCTGGTGATCGCCTCGCTGGCCACCTTCGCGACCATCTTCGTCTGGCTGATGATCCTGCTCTCGCACTACCGGTCGCGCCGCCGGATGAGCCCCGCCGAGGCCGCCGCGCTGAAGTTCCCGGTGCCGTTCTGGCCGTACGGGCAGCTGATCACCATCGGGTTCCTGGTGTTCGTGATCGTGGTGATCGCGTTCGACGCCGACAGCCGGGTGGCGCTGTTCGTCGGGGGCGGGTGGTTGGTGCTGCTGTGGTTGGCGTATCGGCGGTGGGTGCGGCCGCAGGGGGCTGCGGTGGTGTCGGGAGGCGGGGCCGGGTCGCCGGACGGCATGGTGGCCGCAGCCGTCGACGGCACCGTCGCATTCGACAGCACGCGCACCGCACCCGCCGACGTGGCCGACACCGCGAGCAGCGGCGATTCACCCGGGGGCGTCGTCGCCGCAGCCACCAATGGCACTGCGGCGCTGCACAACAAGACCGCGGCCGTCGACCTGACGTCCAGTGACATTTCGACGGCGTCCCCGGACTCCGCACCGCTACGCGGCGGCACCAGGGCCGCCGCCCGGCACGGGGCGACCGATGGCGACCCGTCGATCCACGATCGCGTCTGAATTTTCCTGAACCACCGAGCATTTCGAACGGAGAGACATTGTGAGCATCGAAAGCCTGCCGCACGCCCGGCATTCCGCGGACGCCGGCGAGCCGGTCATCGTCGGGACCGGTCCGGTGTCGCCGGAGGACGTGGTGCGCGTCGCCAGGGGCGGCGCCGGGGTGGTGCTGTCCGAGGAGGCGCTGGCCGCGATCGGCGAGAGCCGCAAGCGGATCGAGGCGCTGGCCGCCGATCCCAAACCGGTGTACGGGGTTTCGACCGGATTCGGCGCGCTCGCCGTCCGTCACATTCCGCTGGAGCTGCGTAAGCAGTTGCAGCGGAGCTTGGTTCGCTCGCACGCGGCCGGGTCGGGGCCCGAGGTGGAGCGCGAGGTGGTGCGCGCGCTGATGCTGCTGCGGCTCTCGACGCTGGCGACCGGGCGCACCGGCGTGCGGCCGGAGGTGGCGCGGATCTACGCCGCGCTGCTCACCGCCGGCATCACCCCGGTGGTGCACGAATACGGCAGCCTCGGGTGTTCCGGCGATCTCGCGCCGCTGGCGCACGTGGCGCTCGCGGTGATCGGCGAGGGCACGGTGCGCGACGCCGACGGCGAACTCCTGCCCGCCGCACAGGCTTTGGCGGCCGCCGGGATCGAGCCCGTCGAGCTGGCGGAGAAGGAGGGGCTGGCGCTGATCAACGGCACCGACGGCATGCTCGGCATGCTGGTGCTGGCCTGTCACGACCTGCGCCGCCTGCTGCGCCTGGCCGATGTGACCGCGTCGATGAGCGTGGAGGCGCTGATGGGCACCGACAAGGTGTTCGCCGCCGATCTGCAAGCGCTGCGCCCGCATCCCGGCCAGGCCGCCGCGGCCGCGAACATGACTCGGCTGCTTCATGATTCGGCGATCATAGCGAGTCACGCGACGCCGGACTGCACCGTCGTGCAGGACGCCTACTCGCTGCGGTGCGCACCGCAGGTGGCCGGCGGCGCGCGCGACACCCTCGCGCACGCCGAGCGTGTCGCCGCGTGGGAATTGGCCAGCGCCGTCGACAATCCGGTGGTCACGCTGGACGGGCGCGTCGAATCCAACGGCAACTTCCACGGCGCGCCGATCGCGTACGTGCTGGACTTCCTCGCCATCGTGGTCGCCGACCTCGCCAGCATCAGCGAGCGCCGCACCGACCGTTTCCTCGACAAGGCCCGCAACCACGG
This sequence comes from Nocardia puris, assembly GCF_036051655.1. NCBI lineage: Bacteria > Bacillati > Actinomycetota > Actinomycetes > Mycobacteriales > Nocardiaceae > Nocardia > Nocardia puris. The sequence continues at coordinate 117,971 of NZ_CP107943.1, forward strand.
CCTGCCGCCGTTCCTCGCCGACGATCCGGGCGTCGACAGCGGCCACATGATCGCCCAGTACACCCAGGCCGCCATCGTCTCGGAGCTCAAGCGCCTCGCCGCACCCGCCAGCGCGGATTCGATTCCGTCCTCGGCGATGCAGGAGGACCACGTGTCGATGGGGTGGTCCGCGGCCCGCAAACTCCGCCGCGCGCTCGACGGGTTGACGCGCGTCCTCGCCATCGAAGCGCTCACCGCCGCCCGCGCCCTCGACCTGCGCGCTCCCCTCACCCCCTCCCCCGCCACCGCCGCCGTCCGCGCGGTGCTGCGCGAACGCGTGGCCGGGCCGGGGACGGACCGCTACCTCGCACCCGAAATCGAAGCGGCCGTGGAACTCGCCGCCTCCGGCGCCCTCGTCGCGGGCGCGGAGTCGGTGGTCGGCCCACTCGACTGACCCCCACCGCGCGAAACGGCCGACGGCACAACGCCGCCGGCCGTTTACGTCTGCGATCCAGCGTGCTCCCGGCGCCCACCCGCTAGACGGCGACGATGTTCAGCAGCGGACCGAATCCCTTGAAGTCGCCGGGATGCCGGGGAGGCAGCGGCAATGCGTGCCACTCCGCATAGTCGATGCGCGGAATACGCGCACTGGTGCGCGCGAGCTCGGAAACCGGAACGAACCCCCGCCAGGAGAGTGGCTTGAGTTCGGCTACCGGTTGACCGTCCCGCGTGATCGTGAAACTCTCGCCGGCCTCGACCGCGGCGCACCCACAACAGAACAACCCCGGAACCGTCCATACGGTTCCGGGGTCGCGAACTACCGAACTCAGCTCTCCCACATGGGAATACGTACCCCACGCTCACGCGCCACATCCGCGGCGTGCTCATACCCCGCGTCGACGTGGCGGATGACGCCCATACCCGGGTCGTTGGTGAGCACGCGCTCGAGCTTCTCGGCGGCCAGCGGCGTGCCGTCGGCGATGCAGACCTGGCCGGCGTGGATCGAGCGGCCCATGCCGACGCCGCCGCCGTGGTGCAGCGACACCCAGGAGGCGCCGGAGGCGGTGTTGAGCAGGGCGTTGAGCAGGGGCCAGTCGGCGATGGCGTCGGAGCCGTCGCGCATGGCCTCGGTTTCGCGGTACGGGGAGGCGACCGAACCGGAGTCGAGGTGGTCGCGGCCGATGGCGACGGGGGCGGAAAGTTCGCCGGAGGCCACCATCTCGTTGAATTTCAGTCCGGCGCGGTGCCTTTCGCCGTAGCCGAGCCAGCAGATGCGGGCGGGCAGTCCCTCGAACTTCACCTTCTCCCCCGCCATGGTGATCCACCGCTTCAGGTGCTCGTTCTCGGGGAAGAGTTCGAGGATGGCGCGGTCGGTGGCGGCGATGTCCTTCGGGTCGCCGGAGAGCGCCGCCCAGCGAAACGGGCCGAGCCCCTCCTCGAACAGCGGCCGGATGTAGGCGGGCACGAAGCCGGGGAACTCGAACGCGCGGTCGTAGCCGCCCTTGCGCGCCTCGTCGCGAATGGAGTTGCCGTAGTCGAACACCTCGGCGCCCTTGTCCAGGAACCCAACCATCGCCTCGACGTGCTTGGCCATCGACGCCTGCGCCTGCTCGGTGAACCACACCGGGTCCTGCTCGGCCTTGCGGTGCCAATCCTCCAGTGCCACACCGAGAGGCAAGTAGGAGAGCGGGTCGTGCGCAGAGGTCTGGTCGGTGACGATGTCGATGGGCGCGTCCATCGCCAGCAGCCGCGGAAACACCTCGGCGGCGTTGCCGACCAGGCCGATCGACAGCGGCGTCCGCGCGTCGCGCGCCTCCACGGCGCGGCGCAGTGCCTCGTCCAGCGAGTCGGCCTTGGTGTCGAGGTAGCCGTGCGCGATGCGCCGGTCGATGCGGGCGGGATCGACGTCCACGCAGATCGCCACGCCCTCGTTCATGGTCACCGCGAGCGGCTGCGCGCCACCCATGCCGCCCATCCCGGCGGTCAAGGTGATGGTGCCGGCCAAGGTGCCGCCGAAACGCTTGCGCGCCACCGCGCCGAAGGTCTCGTAGGTGCCCTGGAGGATGCCCTGGCTGCCGATGTAGATCCACGACCCGGCGGTCATCTGGCCGTACATGATCAGGCCGAGCTGTTCGAGCTTGCGGAACTCCTCCCAATTGGCCCAGTCGCCCACCAGGTTCGAGTTCGCCAGCAGCACGCGCGGCGCCCACTCGTGGGTGCGGAACACGCCCACCGGTTTGCCGGACTGCACGAGCAGCGTCTCATCGGATTTCAGCGTCTTCAGCGTCCGCACGATCGCGTCGAACGCCGCCCAGTCGCGCGCGGCCTTGCCGGTGCCGCCGTAGACCACCAGGTCGTCGGGGCGCTCGGCCACGTCGGGATCGAGGTTGTTCATCAGCATCCGCAGCGCGCCCTCCTGCTGCCAGCCGAGCGTGCTCAGCTCGCTGCCGCGGCTCGCGGACACCGGACGGGGGCCGGGGACGTCGCTCATGAAGTCTCTCCTCACATGTGGTTACGGCTAACACCGAGTCTGTGGTCCGGGTCACGAAAATCCGGGGATACGTGTATAGTCCTGTATATACAACTAACTGTCAAGCGAGCCGGGCGGACGCGGTGGCGCCTCCGCCGGAAGGTAGTGACATGAAGGCGACTTCGACGGATTCGGCCGCGGCCCCGCAGGTCCGCGAGCGCGACACCTGGGACGAGCGATTCCTCGCGGGCAGCACCCTGGACCGCGACCGCGCGCTGCACTACACGTCCGCGATACCCGCGGGCTATAAGCAGGATCGCGATCCCGAGCGCGCCACCGACGACGTCACCCGTCTCGAAGGGCTCACACCCGATGCGCTGGACTTGCGACTCGAACGCGCGGCAGACACCTCGGGCGAATGGCGGCTGACGCTCTACGTCGGCGGCCGCGCGCTCACCCTCAGCGAAGTGCTGCCGATTCTCCAGAGCCTCGGCGTCGAAGTCCTCGACGAGCGCCCCTACACCGTCGCGAACAGCGCGGGCGTCACCTGCCGGATCTACGAGTTCACGCTGCGCTACCCGGCAAGATCGTTGCCCGAACCTCTGGACGAGCGCGATTTCGCCGAGCGCTTCACCACCGCGTGCGCCGCGATCTGGCACGGCCGGGCCGAGGCGGACAGTTTCAACGAGCTGGTGGCCCGCGCGGGCCTGAACTGGCGGCAGGTCGCGGTGCTGCGCGCCTACGCGAACTACCTGCGCCAGGGCGGTCTGCCGTACAGCCGGACCCATATCGCCACGGTACTCGGCGAACATCGCGCCCTGGTGCACCGTCTGATCGAGCTGTTCGAGGTGTCGTTCGATCCCGAGCGCGTCGACCCGGCGGCGGCCGGCGACCTGACCGCCACCCTGGACGACGAGATCGCCGCCGTCCCCGGACTCGACGCCGACCGCATCCTGCGCGCCTACCGCAACGCCCTGGCGGCCACCCTGCGCACCAACTTCTACCGCGACGTCACCGAGGGCCGGGAATGCTTGTCGTTCAAGCTCGATCCCCGCCGCATTCCCGAATTGCCGCTGCCGCGGCCGCATTTCGAGATCTACGTCTACTCGCCGCGGGTCGAGGGCGTGCACATGCGGTTCGGCAAGGTGGCGCGCGGCGGGTTGCGCTGGTCGGATCGCAAGGAGGACTTCCGGACCGAGGTGCTGGGCCTGGCGAAGGCGCAGGCGGTGAAGAACGCGGTGATCGTCCCGGTCGGGGCGAAGGGCGGATTCGTGGTGAAGCGTCCGCCAGCGCCCACCGGTGACGCCGCCGCCGATCGAGAAGCGCTGCGCGAGGAAGGGATTCGCTGCTACCGCACGTTCGTCGGCGGACTGCTCGACCTCACCGACAACGTGGATCTGGCGAGCGGCGCGGTGCTTCCCCCGGCGCGGGTGGTGCGTCGCGACGGCGACGACAGCTACCTCGTCGTCGCCGCCGACAAGGGCACCGCCACCTTCTCCGACCTCGCCAACGAGGTCGCCGCCGAATACGGGTTCTGGCTCGGCGACGCGTTCGCCTCCGGCGGCTCGGTCGGCTACGACCACAAGGCGCTCGGCATCACCGCCAAGGGCGCGTGGCGCAGCGTGCGGCGGCACTTCCGCGAGCTCGGAATCGATACGCAGGCAAAGGATTTCACGGTCGCCGGGATCGGCGACATGAGCGGGGACGTGTTCGGCAACGGCATGCTGTGCAGCCCGCACATCCGGTTGGTCGCGGCGTTCGACCACCGGCACATCTTCCTCGACCCCGATCCCGACGCCGCGAGGTCGTTCGCCGAGCGGGCGCGGCTGTTCGCGCTGCCCCGCTCGTCGTGGGCCGACTACGCGCCCGAGCTGATCAGCCCGGGTGGCGGCGTCTGGGAGCGCACCGCCAAGGCCGTGCCGATCGCGCCGCAGGTGCGCGCGGCGCTCGGGCTGGCCGACGGCGTCACGACACTGACGCCGCCGGAGCTGGTGCGCGCGATCCTCTGCGCTCCCGTCGACCTGCTCTGGAACGGTGGCATCGGCACCTACGTCAAGGCGGCCACCGAATCCCACCTGGACGTGGGCGACAAGGGCAACGACGCGGTGCGGGTGGACGGCGCGCAGCTGCGCGCCCGCGTGGTGGGCGAGGGCGGCAATCTGGGGTTCACCCAGCTGGGCCGCATCGAATTCGCCCGCGCGGGCGGGCGGATCAACACCGACGCGCTGGACAACTCCGCCGGTGTGGACTGCTCCGATCACGAGGTCAATATCAAGATCCTGCTGGACGGACTGGTCGGCTCCGGACGCCTGGACGCGGCGGCGCGCAACGCGCTGCTGGCGGAGACGGCCGGGGAGGTCTCGCGACTCGTCTTGGCCGACAACGAATCCCAGAACGAACTCATGGGCACCGGCCGGGCGCGCGCGGCCGCGACGCTGGCCGTGCACGGGCGGCTGATCGAACAACTGGAGGCCACCCGGGGGCTGGACCGCACGCTCGAGGCGCTGCCCACCAAGAAGGAGATCGCGGCGCGCCGCAAGGCCGGGCAGGGGCTGACCTCCCCGGAACTCGCCACGCTGCTCGCGCACGTCAAGCTCGCGCTCGCGGCGGATCTGCTGGCCGGCGACCTGCCCGACAGCGCCGCCTTCGCCGACGACCTCGCCGCCTACTTCCCCGCGCGCCTGCGCGAGAACTACGCCGACGCCATCGCCGCGCATCCGCTGCGCCGCGAGATCGTCGCGACCGTGCTCACCAACACCGTCGTCGACCACGGCGGCATCACCTACGCCTACCGGCTCGCCGAGGAATCCGGGGCCGACAACGCCGACGCCGTGCGCGCGTTCGCGGTGGTGGCGGCGGTCTTCGACCTGCCCGCGCTGTGGCGCGACATCCGCGCCGCCGGCCTGAGCGCCGACCTCACCGACGAACTGATCGTGCTCAGCAGGCGGCTGCTGGACCGGGGCGCGCGCTGGATGCTGACGCAGCGGCCGCAACCCCTCGCCGTCGGCGCGGAGATCCGCCGGTTCCGCGACACCGTCGCCGCGCTCACCCCGCACATCGCAAGCTGGCTGACGGGTCGCGACGCCGAATCGCTCGCCGCGCGCACCGACGCCTTGACCGCGCGCGGCGTGCCCGCGGACCTCGCCCGACGGCTCGCGCTGCTGCTCGACCAGTTCGCGCTGCTCGACATCATCGAGGTCGCCGAATTGTCCGGGCGCCCACCGCGGGACGTGGCCGAGGTGTACTACCTGCTCGGCGACCGGCTCGAGGTGGTGCCGCACCTGGTCGCGGTGTCGCGACTGGAACGCGGCACGAAATGGAACGCGCTCGCCCGCGTGGCGCTGCGCGACGAGCTGTACGCCACCGCCCGCGCCATCTGCCGGGACGTGCTGCTCGACAGCGATCCCGGCGAGCCGGCCGAACCCGTGGTGGGCCGGTGGGAGCAGCGCAGCGCCGCCCGGCTGGACCGCACCCGGCGCATCCTCGGCGCGATCGCCGAATCGGGCGAGGACGATCTGGCGGCGTTGTCGGTCGCGACCCGGCAACTGCGGGCGCTGGTGCGATGATGGGCGCACAGAGGAGCGCAACGGCTACGGGGCACGCCGCCCCGGAGCCATCGGGAGCACGCGCGCGTGCGGTGAGAGAACGGATGCCGGTGGTGGGGATCGAAGTGGTCGACGCGGAACTCGCCGCGCTGTACGGCGGGCTCGGCACCGAGGTCGCCGCCTACGAACGGGTGAAGCAGCTCATCACCTCGCAGATCAAGGGCGGGCGGTGGCAGGAGGGCGATCAGATACCGTCCGAGAACCAGCTGGTGAGCGCGCTGGGCCTGTCGCGGATGACGATCAACCGCGCGCTGCGCGACCTCACCGCCGAGGGCGTGCTCAACCGCGTCATGGGCGTGGGCACCTTCGTCGCGCCGACGAAGAAGGCCTCGCCGCTGTTCGAGGTGCGCAATATCGCCGACGAGATCTCCCAGCGCGGGCACCGGCACCGCACCGAGGTGATCTTCGTGCGCGCCGAGGACGCCGACGAAGCGCCGCCCGTGCTGCGGAACACCGTGCGCGGCAAGGTGTTCCACTCGCTGATGGTGCACTTCGAGGACGACGTCGCGCTCCAGGTGGAGGACCGCTACGTCAACCCCGCCGAGGTGCCGCAGTACCTGGAGCAGGATTTCACCGCCACCACCCCCAACACCTACCTCAGCCAGGTGGCCCCGCTGGTGCGCGGCGAGCACATCGTGGAGGCGGTGCTGGGCAGCGCCGAGGAGTGCCGCCTGCTCGGCATCCCCGAGAGTGAACCGTGTCTGCTGATTCGTCGCCGCACCTGGTCGGCGGGCGGGCTGGTCAGCGCCGCGCGGCTGGTGCATCCGGGGTCGCGGAACCGGTTGGAAGGCAGTTTCGGGACCGGCGACTGAGCGCGCGGAATCCCGTCGCCGGCCGAGCGGAGTCCGCGCGCTCACCGAAGCCGGATGGGATAGTGCCGCCTGTCGCCCACTCGCGGAAACAGCAAGGGCGGGGTGCGCATTCGCACACCCCGCCCGATATTTGTTCAGCTGGGGCGGCCTACGTCCGGTAGGCCGCCGCCGCACGATCCGCTGTGGTCACCGTAAAGGTGACCGCCGAATCAGAGCGTCCAGGGCTTGCCGTACGTGGTGACGGTGCCGCCGTCGGAGCTCTTCACGGTGACGAACGGCCGGATGTTGGTCGGGCCGACCACACCGGTGACGGTGCCGTGGAAGCCGTGCATGCGGATGAAGCCCTCGTCACCGGAGATCTCGCCGGTAGCGGCTTCGATGGTCTCGATACCCGGGCCGAAACCGACCTCGAGCTCGACACCGGCCTGCGGGATCAGGCTGTCGAGAGTCACAGCGCCGCCACCGTCGAGGCCGAGCTCCAGCTCCAGACCGGGGGTGGACCATCCGAACGAGAGCTTGCCGTCGAACGAGGCCGGGAAGCCGACCTGGTAACCGATGGTGATCTCGCCCTCGAAGTCCTCCGCGCCGTCGCCGCTGATCTTGAAGGCGGCGGTCCCGTTGTGGAACCACTCACGGGTCAGCGGGTTGCCATCCAGCGGCGGGATGAACTCGATCAGGGTGTCTTCCTGGATCGCTTCGATCGTCAGACCGGCGCTGTCGACGATATGCGCCCTGCTGTCGATCTCAGCGGATGCCGGGCCATTGCCCAGCGTCAGGCCGATCGCAGCTGCGGTCGCTACGGTCAGCATGCGGAACACGTTGCGGCTGCCGCGACGGGTCGTTCCCCTCATGTAATTGCCACCTCATCAGGTTTTCTTGCTCAGCCTCGGCCGTCGAGACCGACGCGTCCCCATTTCAGGACCTGGGGAGCGTCTTCCATGAAAGCGAACGGCAAACAATCAGCACTCATACCCGAGGTGAATCGGCAAACAACCCCGAGCGAACCATGACGGGAGCCGAGGTCAGCGAGGTACGGGCCGGGATCAGAAAGCCGGAGATGCGGTGGAGTCGCGGACCTCCAGGTTCGGGAACAGCACCTCGTGCCGGTCGGCGTCCCGGCCCGCGACCCGCTCCAGCAGCAACGCCACCGCCGTTTCGCCGAGTGCCGGTCCGCACTGGTCGACGCTGGTGAGACGGGGGCGCACGCGGGCGGCCAGATCTGTGTTGTCGTAACCGACGACCGATATCCGCCCGGGGACGTCCACGCCCAGATCGAAGGCCCGGTCGAGGACGTCGACGGCGAGCAGATCGTTGTTGGTCACGACGGCGGTGGCCCGCCCCCGCAGGATGGCGTCGATCGCTTCGGTTCGGCCCGCGCCGAGCGGGACCGGTCGAGCATCGAGCGGCTCCAGACCGGCGCGCCTGAGCGCTGCCTCGTAGCCACGGCGCCGCGCCAGTGCCGCCGGGCGCCGTGATGCCGAGGCGAACGCGATGTGGCGGTGCCCCAGCCCGATCAGGTGATCGACGGCGAGCCCGATGCCCGCCTCGTCCTCGTTGGCTACCGAATCGAGGCCGGGCGGCGTGTCCTCGGGACGGCCCACCACCACCACCGGCGTCTCTTTCGCGGCGGCGGCCAGTACGGCGTACTCGACACGCGAACTCACCACGACGATGCCTTCCATATTGAGGCCGAGCATGGCGTTGAGGTGTGCGGCCATCCGGTTCGGATCGCGACGGCCGTTGGCCAGGAAGGTCTCCAGGCCCACGGCCTCCGCCGCGGTCTCGACGCCCAGCGCGACCTCGGTGTGGTACGGGTTGCGCAAGTCGGTGACCAGGACGCCGATCTGACCGGTCCGGCCGCGCACCAACGCTCGCGCCAGCGAGTTGGAGCGGTAGCCGAGTTCGTCGGCCGCCTGCACGATACGGGCGCGCGTCGCGTCGCTGACCCCTTCGTCACCGCGCAGGGCAAGGGATACCAGCGATTTCGAGACGCCCACCCGAGCGGCTATGTCGACGATCGTCGGGCGGCGCGTTCGGCGGATGGTCATAGCCCTATCTTGGCGATCCCTCGCGCGCGGCGTGCGGGAGCCCGGCCGCGCCGACGGCTACTGGAACGTTCCAGTCGGGTTCACTCCTCGTCTACAGGAGTCCCCCTTTCCGTTCAGAGAACGGCTCCACGCTCGTCAAGTCCCAGCCCACGAACACATCTGGAGTAACGCCACCATGACTTCGGGCCCACCCCTGCACTCCCCCGCGCTCGATGCGGAGCCGGTGCCGAACGCGCTGCGCGTGCGACCGGCCGCGCTGCTGCTGGACTTCGGCGGGGTGGTCTTCGAGACCCGCAAGCGCCCGGAAGGCCTGCGTGACGCGGCCGCCCTGGTGTGTACCGAGCTGCGCCGGGCGGGCCACGCGCTCGACCCGGAGCGCGTGCACGCCTCGCTGGCCGCGGGGCTGGCCGCACTCCGCCACTGGAAGCACGCCATGAGTCGCACCCGCGAACCCGCGGAGCTGACCCATCGTGCGCTGTGGGAGGACTTCCTGCTCGCCGATCAGCCCGCATCGATCCGGGCGAGGGCCGCGGGCGATGCGCTGCACCTCATGGCCGCGATCAATCCGCTGCTCAACGATCACGAAGTGCGGCCCGGCGTGCGCGACTTGCTGAGCACAGCACGGGATCTCGGCATTCCGGTCGGCATCGTCAGCAACGCCCATTCCGGCCTGGCGCATCGCCGGCTCCTGCGCCAGTTCGGGCTCGCCGATCTCCTCGCGGTCCAGCTCTATTCCGACGAGGCGGGCATCCGCAAGCCCCACCCCGGCATGATGCACCGCGCCGCCGCCGCGCTGGCGACGACGCCGGACCGGTGCTGGTATGTCGGCGACACCCAGGATCGGGACGTGCAATCCGGACGCCGGGCCGGGGTGGGCGCGGTGATACTCACCCGGAGCAAGCACACCGACAGCCCGCCCTTCGCCGTGGTGGAGCGTCCCGATGCGATCTTCGACACGCCGGAGCAGCTGCTCCCCCTGCTCCTCGAAGCGCGGCCCGGACCACAGACGCCACCGCGACCGGTGTCACCCCGGCGGCCGGGTACGCCGAAAGCGCTGCTGCTCGACCAGGGCGGTGTCCTGACCTCGTCGGTGAAGACACCGCAGGCGATCGCCGGTTTCGCCACCGAGGTCGCGATTCGGCTGCGCGCCGCCGGACATGCGGTCCCCGATCACCAGATGGTCGCGGCACTCGACCACGCGCGCCGCGCCTACCAGGCCGGCAAGCGAACCGAGCGGATCGGTGACCGCTACCCCGAGGTCACCCCGGCGAAGTTCTGGGGCGAGTTCGTCGCACCGCACCTGCCCGCGACGGCGCGCGACTGGCTCCTGGCCGAATCGACGGAACTCACCTTCGGCTACGCCCAGGCCAAGAGCAGCTGCCAGGTGCGCGACGGCGTGTCCGAACTGCTGGCCTGGTGCCGGGAAGCGGCGATCCCGGTGGCGATCGTGTCGAACACGATCTGCGGCCGCAGCGGGCGCCGTCGCCTGCGCGAGGCCGGCGTCATCGAACTGATCGGCGCGTTCGCCTATTCCGACGAAGTCGGCTACCGCAAACCCGATCCCGCGCTGGTGCTCGCCGCCACCCGGGCACTCGGCGTCGACCCGGCCGACTGCTGGTTCGTCGGCGACAAGCCCTGGCGCGACGTAGCCGCGGCCCGGGCCGCGGGTGTCGGCACGGCGGTCGTCGTGCGCGGCGGCGCGCCCGCGGACGACGCGCTCGCCGACGGGCTCGCCGCCGATCGGCCCGATCTGCTGCTCGACTCGATCACCGCGGTGCACGAAGCGTTGCGCGCCGCGATCGAAGGCTCACCGGCCACCGCTGTTCCCGCTCGACCCACCAGTGCAGAAAGTCAGTCATGAGTGACATCTCCGCCCGTTCCCGCACCGTGCCGCGTCCCCAGGACATGACGTCCTCGCAGAAGCTGATGGTGTTCGTCCTGTCGATGACGCTGTTCGGGCTCGCCAACATCCTCACCGAGGTGCTGCCCGAGTTCCGGGTCGGCCCGGTCGAGCTGTCGGTCTCCTACCTGGCATTCGTCCCGGTCGTGATGGTCAGCTTGTTCAACCCGCTCTACGCCGCGCTCGGCGCGCCCCTCGGTGAGATCGTCTTCGTCGATCTCCTGATGGGCAACTTCTCCGGAATCGGCGAGGTGGAAGGCTACCTCCAGCTCGCCCTCGGTTTGTACGTCGCGGGCTCGCTGGTGCGCGATCCCCGCCGCAAGTGGCAGGTCGCCACCGCCGCCATGGTCGCGGTCGCGATCGACAAGGGCATCGGCGGCCTGGTCGACATCACCAAGGTCTGGGTCGGTGTGGAGGACGCCGAATACGTGGAGGGCCTGCCGGAATCGATTCTGCTGCTGGAAGGTTTCGCCTTCGCGTCGGACTTCCTCATCAGCGGTGTCCTGTTCGGCGCGATCCCGGCCGCGTATCTGGCGGCGCGTCTGTACGGCAAGATCGAACCCCTCATGGGCATGCGGCCCCGCGATCCCGCGGAGCCGCTGGCCGGGCGGGCCCGCCCGAGCGCCGCGTTCATCGGTCTCGGGATCCTCCTGATGCTCGGCTCGGCGTTCTTCGCGTTGCTGGAAGCGGCGGACGTGCAGTTCGGCGTCTGGGAACCGGACTTCCTCGACGAGTACGGACCGAACTTCCTGTGGGTCGGCGTCGCGGCCGCGCTGCTCGTATTCGGTGGGATCGTCGTCGCCGCGCGGGCTGTGGCACGCGAGAACAGGCCGGAACGGGAGACCGATCAGTGACCGACGTGATCCGGGTGGAGGGATTGTCCTTCCAGTACCCCGGTGCGGAGCAGACGAGTCTGACCGGGGTGGATCTCGCGATAGAGCGCGGTGATTTCGTGGCGGTCGTCGGGAGCAACGGCTCGGGCAAAACGACGCTGTGCAAGAGCTTCAACGGGCTGATACCGCATTTCTGGTCGGGTGAGTTCAGCGGCAAGGTCACCGTCGACGGCGTCGACACCCTCGACGCCTCGGTCGCGGCGCTCTCGCATCGCGTCGGGTACGTGTACCAGGACTTCGGCAATCAGCTGGTCCGGCCCTCGGTGCGCGACGACGTCTGCTTCGGCCCGCTCAATTTCGGATTGCCCGACTTCCGGGCCAGGGCCGAAGACGCCATGCGGCTGCTGGGCATCGACCACCTCGCGCCCCGCTACATCTGGGAACTGTCGGGCGGGCAGCAGCACTTGACCGCCCTGGCCGGTGTGCTGGCCATGGAACCGGCGGTCATCGTGGTGGACGAACCGGTCGCCGAACTCGACCCGGCACGGGCGGAGGAGACCTACCGGATATTGGCGCGCGTGAATGCCGAACGCGGAACCACCATCGTGGTCATCGAGCATCACGCTGAGTTCATCGCCCGGTACGCCCGCAGCGTCGTGCTCATGGCCGATGGCGCGGTGCGGTGGCATCTGCCGGTGCGCGAAGCACTCTCGCGCACCGGTGAGCTGGCCGGGCACGGAATCCCGGCCCCGCAGATCGTGTCCGCCGTCGCGCGGCTCGCACCCGAGGCCGAGGTGCCGCTCACCATCGAGGAGGCGCGCGACGCCCTCGTCGCCGCGGGCCGGAGACCCGTCGCGGGACGTACGACCGAAGCCGCGGCCGGAACCTCGGCGAGCGATCCGGTGGTGGCCACGCTGACGGGGGTCGGTCACGGGTACCGCGATGTCCACGGCGCGCGGTCGGCGGTCCTCGACGAGGTGAGCCTGAGCCTGCACGCGGGCGAACGCGTCGCCGTGGTCGGATCCAACGGGGCGGGCAAGTCGACGCTGCTGCGGCTGCTCACCGGAATCATCGTCCCTCGCACGGGGACCGTCGAGGTCAATGGTGTGGACACCCGTTCGGTCCGGCCGGCGGAGCTTGCCGAGCACGTGTGCTATCTGTATCAGCATCCGGAGCAGATGTTCCTGAAGGACTCCGTGCGCCAGGAGATCTCGATGTTCCCGGCCCAGCGCGGGCGCCCCGGCACCGCCGAGCTGGTGGATCGGGTCCTGCGTCAACTGCGGCTCACCGAACTCGCCGAACGCGACGGGCGAACGCTGTCCGGTGGCCAGCAGCGCCGCGTGACGCTCGGCATCGGACTGGCGATGAGCCCCTCGCTGCTGCTGCTCGACGAACCCACCTCCAGCCTGGACGTGAGCACCCGCCACGATGTCACCGCCATGCTGGACACCCTCTCCGAGCACATCCGATGTGTGATGGTGGCCACCCACGACATGCAATTGGTGGCCGAGTGGGCGACCAGGGTGCTGGTGCTCGACGGCGGCCGCGTCGTCGCCGACACCACGCCCGCCGCGCTGTTCGACACTCCTGAGCTCACCGAGGCGGTGCGGCTGATCCCCCCGCAGATCAGTCTGCTGGGCAGGTCGCTCGGCATGAGCCCGCCACCGCTGTCGGTGGATGCCCTCGTCGCCGCCTGCTCGCCCGCCGACCTGATCGGAACCACGACGTGAACCGGAAACCACGCGATGTCCTGTCGGTGGAGTGGGTCAAGCTCGAGCTCCTCCGCACCGCCTACGCCACCCGCGGCGGTCTGCTCTCGCGCCGCGATCCGCGGGTGGTGCTGTGCTGGTACCTGGTGTTCGCGGTGGTGCCGTGGCTGACGCACAATATCGTCACGCTCGGGGCGCTGTTCGCCCTCACCGCGGTAATGGTGCTGCTCAGCCGGGTCGGCCCCCTGGTGCTGGGGCTGTTCACCTTCGGCCTCGTCATGGAGAGCGTCTACTTGTTCGCCGCGGCATGGTTGTTCGACGGCGATCTGCGCACCATCATGTCGCTGCTCACCCTCACGTTGAAGCTGGGCGTCATCTCCCTGGCGAGCATGGCGGCGTTCGTCTCGCTGGATCCGGAGAAGCTGTCCAACGCTCTGGTCAGCCTGCACGCGCCGCCGCTGCTCAGTTTCGGCGTGAGCTACGGCTACCGCATGCTGCCGGTCATGATGGACGAGTTCCACACCATCATCGACGGCTATCGGCTCCGCTCGGCGCCGCCGGCCCGCCGCGGCATCCTGGGCTGGCGCTCCGTGCACCACCTCGCGATGATGCTGGTGCGCAGCTTCTACCCGATGATGCTCAACACCGCCAAGCGCACTCGAACCACGGTGGAAGCCCTGGAAACACGTGGTTTCACATTCGCCGGTGAGAGCGCGCTGGGGCGCGAGATCCGGTTGAGCGGACTCCGGGTGGGGCCGGCGGACATCGCGTTGGTCATGGTCACGACGGTGCTCCTCGTCAGTGCCTTCGTGCTCGGCGGCCAGTTCCCGGTCTACTCCCGGAACTTCTGACAGATGCCGAGACGGGTCCTGGCGGCGCGGGCCGAGTGGCCGCGGCGACTCAGCGATCCAACCCCAGCAGAACGTCGTGCAAGTCGTCGACGCGGGCGCGGATGCCGTCGAGGACCACGCCCACCTCGGGGCGGCGCAGGGTTTCGGCGCGGGCGACCATCCAGTAGGTGAGCCCGACGGTGACCTGGTCGGGCAGGACGCGGACCAGGTCGGGGTGGCGGTCGGCCATGAAGCAGGGCAGCAGGCCGATGCCCGCGGCGGCGCGGGTGGCTTCGACGTGCACGAAAACGTTGGTGGAGGTGACGGATTCGCGCATCGGCGGGGTGAAGCGCGCGGCCAGGTCGAGGGCCTTGACCTGGAGCATGGCGTCGATGAAGTAGACGAAGGAGTGGCGGGCGAGTTCGGCCTCGGTCCGCGGGAATCCGTGGCGGCGTAGGTAGTCGGGCGCGGCGTACAGGCCCAGGCAGTAGTCGGCGAGCCGTTCGGCCCGCGCCCGCGGCACGTCGGGCTGGCCGACCACGATCTCGATGTCCTGGCTCGACCGCTGCTGGGAGGCGCGGCGCTGGGTCGAGACGATCTCCACCTGGATCTCCGGATGTTCCCGCTGCACCTCGGCGGCGGCGGGCGCCGCGACGTAAGCGCTGAACCCGTCGGTGGCGGCGATCCGCACCACGCCCCGCAGCACCGGCGGCCCGGCCGGATCGGCGGCGAGCGAGCGCACCGCCGATTCGACCGCCTCGGCGGCGGTGAGCGCGGCGCGCCCCAGATCGGTGAGCTCCCAGCCGCCGGTGACGCGGGTGAGCACGCGCCCGCCGAGCGTCGCCTCCAGCGCGGCGATGCGCCGGGAGATCGTCGTGTGGTTGATGCCCAGCTCGGCCGCGGCCGTGACGAACCGCCCGGAACGCCCGACCGCGAGCAGGACGAGCAGATCGTCGGCGCTGGGCGGGCGCGCGGACCCGGGCGAACTCGCGGACATATCTGCATTCTCGCAGATATGTCCTGCACATCTGGCCATTGCATGGGCGTAAATGCGCACCGATACTCGATCCGAGATAGACGTGTCGCCGATCACATTCGATCGGCGACCGTGGTTCGGATCACGAGGAGAGCAGGATGCGCGCGCAGAACGCACCGGGGCGTAGCGGCGAGCCGGCAACGGCGCCGACCGGATTACGGCGGGTGGTGACCGCCTCCATGGCGGGCACCGTCGTGGAGTGGTACGAGTTCTTCCTCTACGGCACGGCCGCGACCCTGGTGTTCAGCAAGATCTTCTTCGCCGAGGGCACCAGCGAGCTCGACGCCATCCTGGCCGCGTTCGTCACCTACGCCGTCGGATTCGCCGCCCGCCCGCTCGGCGGCATCGTCTTCGGCCACTTCGGCGACCGGTACGGCCGCAAGAAGCTGCTCCAATTCAGCCTGCTCCTGGTCGGCGGCGCGACCTTCCTGATGGGCTGCCTGCCCACCTTCGGCCAGATCGGCTACTGGGCGCCGACCCTGCTGGTGCTGCTGCGCTTCATCCAGGGCTTCGCGGTGGGCGGTGAATGGGGCGGCGCGGTGCTGCTGGTCGCCGAGCACAGCCCGAACCGCAGCCGCGGATTCTGGGCCAGCTGGCCGCAGGCGGGCGTGCCGATGGGCAACCTGCTGGCCACGCTGGTGCTGCTGGCGCTCACCTCCACCCTGTCGGAGGCGGCGTTCCTGAGCTGGGGCTGGCGGGTCGCGTTCTGGCTGTCGGCGGTGGTCGTGCTGGTCGGCTACTACGTCCGGACGAAGGTCACCGACGCGCCGATCTTCGTGGAGGCCCAGCAGCAGGCCGAGCGGGCCAAGGCGAGCTCGTTCAGCGTGGTGGAGGTGCTGAAGCGGTATCCCCGTGGCGTTTTCACCGCGATGGGCCTGCGCTTCGGCGAGAACATCATGTACTACCTGGTGGTCACGTTCACCATCACCTACCTGAAAGTCCAGGTGGGCGTGGACACTTCGGTGATCCTGTGGTGGTTGCTGGCGGCGCACGCGGTGCACTTCTTCGCGATCCCGCTGGCCGGGCGGCTCAGCGACAAGATCGGGCGGCGGCCGGTGTACCTGGCGGGCGCGATCACGGCGGGCTCCTGGGGCTTCTTCGCCTTCCCGATGATGGACAGCGGGCACAACGCCGTCATCATGGCGGCGATCATCATCGGCCTGGTCTTCCATGCGCTCATGTACGCGTCGCAGCCGGCGATCATGGCCGAGATGTTCCCGACCCGGATGCGGTATTCCGGTGTGTCCCTGGGCTATCAGGTCACCTCCATCGTGGCGGGCTCGCTGGCGCCGATCATCGCGGTGCGCCTGCTGGACTCGTTCGACTCGGCGGTGCCGATCGCCTGGTACCTGGCCGCGGCGTGCGCGGTGACGGCGATCGCGGTGATCGTCGCCCGGGAGACCCGCGGCGTCGATCTCACCGACGTGGACGAGGCCGACGCGGCCGCGCTGGCCTCGGGACAAACGCCCGCCGCGGTGACGACAGCCAGTGCGGCCCAGCGCGATTCGGCCCGGCGCGATGCGGCGCAGGTGAGCGTCGAATGAGCACGCTGCACGGCAGGCACGCCCTGGTCACCGGCGGCGGCAGCGGGATCGGCGCGGCGTGCGCGAAGGCGCTGGCCGAGCGCGGCGCGAAGGTCACGGTCGCCGATATCGACGCCGACCGCGCCCACGAGGTCGCCACCGCCCTCGGCGGCACCGCGTGGGCCGTCGACCTGCTGGCCACCGACGCTCTCGAGGACCTGGCCCTCGATGTCGACATCCTGGTCAATAACGCGGGCGTCCAGCACATCGACCCGATCCCCGAATTCGATCCCGCGCGGTTCCGCGCGCTGCTGGCCCTGATGGTCGAAGCACCGTTCCTGCTGATCCGCGCGGCGCTACCGCACATGTACGCCAACGGTTTCGGCCGGATCATCAATATCTCCTCGGTGCACGGCCTGCGCGCCTCGCCCTACAAAGCCGCCTATGTGACCGCCAAGCACGGCCTGGAGGGGCTGTCGAAGGTGACCGCGCTGGAGGGCGGCCCGCACGGCGTGACGAGCAACTGCGTCAATCCCGGCTACGTGCGGACACCGTTGGTGGACAAGCAGATCGCCGATCAGGCCCGCACCCGCGGCATCGCCGAGAGCGAGGTCGTGGAGCGAATCCTGTTGACCGAGAGCGCGATCAAGCGCCTGGTGGAACCGGGGGAGGTCGCCGCGCTCACGGCGTGGCTGGCGGGGCCGGACGCCGGGATGGTCACCGGCGCGTCGTACACGATGGACGGCGGGTGGAGCGCCCGCTGAGGCGCCGCCCGGGAAACTCAGGAGGAACACCGATGCGACCGCAGTGGACGCCGTCCGACCGCGACCTCACCGAGGCGACGATCACCGACTTCGCGCGATTCGCCGAGCGCCGCAACGACATCGAGGCTCCCGACTATGCCGCGCTGTGGCGCTGGTCGGTGGACGATCCGACCGGATTCTGGCGCACGCTGTGGGAGTACTTCGAGCTCGGCGACATCGCCGGCGAGGTCCTCGCCGATCCCGCCATGCCGGGCGCGCGGTGGTTCCCGGGCACCCGGGTGAACTACGTCGACCGAGTCGTGCGACAGGCCCGCACCGATCGGCCCGCACTCATCGCACTCCGCGAGGACGCCCCCGCGCAGGAGATTACATGGGACGAACTTCTCAGTGCGACAGCTTCTTTCGCACACACCCTGCGATCGCAGGGTGTGCGCCCCGGCGACCGTGTGGTCGGCTACCTGCCGAACATTCCGGAGGCCGTCATCGCCTTCCTCGGCACGGCGGCGGTCGGCGCGGTGTGGAGCGCGTGCGGGCAGGACTATTCGGCGAAGGCGGCACTGGACCGGCTGGGTCAGCTGGAGCCGGTGGTGCTGGTGACCGCCGACGGATACCGCTTCGGCGGCAAGGTGTTCGACAAGCGGGCCGATATCGCCGCCCTGCGCGACGGGCTGACCTCGGTGCACACCACGGTGGCGATCACCCGGCTGGGCAACCGGATTCCGAACTCCGTGCCCTTCGCGGAGGCCACAGCGGGCTCGCCGGGACGGGCCGTCGTCACCGAACCGCTCGCCTTCGACCACCCGCTGTGGATCGTGTTCTCCTCCGGCACCACCGGCCTGCCGAAGGGTATCGTCCACGGCCACGGCGGCGTTCTCGTCGAACACGTGAAAGCCGTTGCCCTGCAATCCGATATCGGACCGGACGACACCTTCCTCTGGTACACCAGCCCCAGCTGGATGATGTGGAACTTCCAGGTGGCCGGCCTGCTCGCCGGGGCGACCATCGTCACCTACGACGGCAGCCCCACCCATCCGGCGCCGGATTCGTTGTGGCGGATCGCCGCCGAACACCGCGTCACCGTGCTCGGCACCAGTCCCGGCTACGTGCTGGCCTGCCTCAAGGCGGACGCCGAACCCGGTCGCGACCACGACCTTTCGGCGCTGCGGCAGATCGGCATCACCGGCTCCGCGCTGCCGCCGAGTTCGGCACTCTGGTTGCGCGACAAGGTCGGCGAGCACATTCCGGTGAACTCGATCAGCGGTGGCACCGATGTGGTGTCGGCCTTCGCGGGTGGCGTCCGCACGGTGCCGGTATGGCCGGGCGAACTCTCCGCGCCCTACCTCGGCGTCGCGCTCGACGCCTACGACAGTACGGGTGAGCCGGTGCGCGGCGAGGTCGGCGAACTCGTGGTCACCGCGCCGATGCCGTCCATGCCGGTCCAGTTCTGGGACGATCCGGACGGAAAGCGTTATCACGACGCGTATTTCGACACCTATCCCGGCGTGTGGCGGCACGGTGACTGGATCACGATCACCGATCACGGCAGCATCGTCGTGCACGGACGCTCCGACTCCACCCTCAACCGCCACGGCATCCGCATGGGCAGCGCCGACATCTACCAGGCTGTCGAACGCCTGCCCGAGGTGGCCGAAGCGCTGGTCATCGGCGTCGAACAGCCCGGCGGCGGCTACTGGATGCCGCTGTTCGTGGTGCTCGCCCCCGACAGCACCCTCGACGAGGAGCTGACCACCCGGATCAAGGAGGTCATCCGCGCCGAGGCCTCCCCGAGGCACGTCCCGGACGAAATCCTCGTCGCACCCGCCATTCCGCACACCCGCACCGGCAAGAAGCTCGAAGTGCCGATCAAGAAGTTGTTCCAGGGCGCCGATCCGGCCCGGGTGGTGGAACGCAGCGCGGTGGACGAGCCCGCCCTGCTCGACTGGTACGCCCGGATCCGGCCGCCCGCGCTCCGATAGCCCTGCGGCTCAGCGCGATTCGCTCGGGGCCGGGATCGAGTCCAGGGTCTCGAGCACTTCGCGGCACCAGTCGGCCCAGCTCCGCTCCATCGACAGCCCGGCCTTCAACACCATGTGCCGCAGCGCGTCGCCGCCGTCGGCCGGCGCCGCGAAATCGCGGTCCTCGATCTCGCGGTAGAGCGCGTAGGTCCGCTCGTGCACGTCCAAGTGGTGTTCGACGGCGGCACGGACGCTTTCGTAATCGCCCGTCGCGGCGGCCGCCCGCAACCGCACGATCAAACCGTCGCGCAGGCGCGACGGATCGTCGGTCTCGCTCACCCAGTCGCGCAGGGCCTCGGCGCCCGCGGGGGTGATCGCGAAGATCTTCGGCTGCCCGCGGCCGGGCGCTTCCGGCTGCGGGACCTCGGTGACCAGCCCGCCGGTCTTGAGCCGGTCGAGCTCCCGGTAGATCTGCTGGTGGGTGGCGGGCCAGAAGTACCCGAACGCGCGGTCGAAGCGGCGAGCCAGCTCGATACCGGTCGATTCACGCTCGGTCAACGCGGTCAGGATCGCGAACTGGAGGGCCACCCGCCCATCGTAAAGGGGTGCGCGGGGCGCTCCGGGTGACGGCCGCCACATCATTGTGCAACTAGTTGCACAATGGGTGCGCGCGCCCTACCGTCGAGGGAGCGCGCTGCCTCCCACCACGACTTTCGAAGGACATCCCATGGCCCTCCCCGCCGTCCTGTCCGACCGGCTCGCCCTGCCCGTCGTCGGCTCGCCCCTGTTCATCGCCTCGGGCCCCGAACTCGTCATCGCCCAGTGCCAGGCCGGGATCGTCGGCTCCTTCCCGGCGCTCAACGCCCGCCCCGCCGCCCTGCTCACCGACTGGCTGGACCGCATCACCGAGGAGAACGCGGCCTACGCCGCCGCGCATCCCGAGGCCGTCGTCGCGCCGTTCGCCGTCAACCAGATCGTCCACCGCAGCAACGACCGCCTCGACCACGACATGGCCGTGATCGTCGAGCACCGGGTCCCGATCGTGATCACCTCCCTCGGCGCGCGCCCCGAGATCAACGACGCCGTGCACTCCTACGGCGGCATCGTGCTGCACGACGTGATCAGCGACGAGTTCGCGCGCAAGGCCGTGGCGAAGGGGGCCGACGGGCTGATCGCCGTCGCCGCGGGCGCGGGCGGGCACGCCGGCACCCAGTCGCCGTTCGCGCTGGTCCAGGAGATTCGCGAATGGTTCGACGGGCCGCTGCTGCTCTCGGGCGCCATCGCGCACGGCCGCTCCATCCTCGCCGCCCAGGCCGCGGGCGCCGACCTCGCCTACATCGGTTCGGCCTTCCTCTCCACCGCCGAGGCCAACACCGTCGACGGCTACAAGCGGATGATCGTCGACTCCACCGCCAAGGACATCGTCTACAGCAACCTGTTCACCGGCGTGCACGGCAACTACCTGCGCGGCAGCATCCTCGCCGCCGGTCTCGACCCCGACGCGCTGCCGGTCTCCGACCCGTCGGCCATGAACTTCGGCTCCGGCGGCAACACCGATGCCAAGGCGTGGAAGGACATCTGGGGCGCGGGCCAGGGCGTCGGCGCGATCAAGGCGAACGGCACGGTCGCCGAACTCGTCGCCACCCTCACCGAACAGTACGACGAGGCGGCCCGCGCGCTCACCGGCAAGCTCGGACGCGTCACCCAGGCCGCCTGATCGGGCCGACCGTGCTCGGCTCGCCCAGCACCGGCCGAGCCCGGTTCGTCGGCCGCGCTCGACAGCCCGCGCTGGGCGAGCGCGCCGACACACGGTCTCCCGGAGGGCGGGTTCCGGTTCGGTGCGGACGAAACCGGGCGGGTTCGCCGATTCTCGGAGGTGGTGGGCGTGGAACTCGCGTTGGCACTGGGTTGAATACCAGGTGTGGGATGTGGGTTCGGCTGCTGGTTGCACTGCCCCGAGACCTTGGTCGAGATGGTCCAACTCGACCTGATTGGTCCGTACCGCTAGGGGATTTGCCGGCCCGGCGGACGGGTGCCACCCGCTGCTGTGGCGAGATGAGTGTTGATGCGGTTGAGCAGGTTGAACAGCTGCGCGCGTTCGTCGTGGTCGAGCGGCGTCATGATGTGTTTGTTGACGCCGTCGAGGACACGGTCGAACTCGGCGAGGCGGCGCTCGCCGTGCTCGGTGATGGTGATGACGTTGCGACGCTTGTCAGCGGGGTCGGGCGCGCGGCGAACCCACCCGCCGTCTTCGAGGTCGTTGCGAGGAGACTCTCATGACCAGCATCGATGCGTTGATCCGCAGCCTCGCCGACCGCGCTGAATTGACCGAGCTCATCGCCCGCCACAGCCTGTGGGTCGACGAGGGATACGCCGACACCGGCCAGCTTCTCACCGAGATGTCGTGGTCACCTCCTTCCGCGGGGAGGCGCACGGTATCGAGGCGCTCACCGCCCTCGCGCGCAAGGGGCATGACGCGTACGCCCGCACTCTGCGCAGCAAGTGCAACCTCGTCATCGAGATCGACGGCGACACCGCGACGGTGCGGGCGCACGACGTCGCCGTCTACGTCCTCGACGACAAGACCGAGGCCCTCGCGGCCGCGATCCACCGCTACCGAGCACGCCGCAGCGCCAGCGGCTGGCGTTTCGACCGACTCGACGTGTCACCGGTGGCGCGGACCGAAGCGCTGGCTCGGGCTCTGAAGGCCGATCGGAATCGAATAAGGTATGCACCGAATGCTCCGGGCCGCAGCAACCTGCGCCGTCGCCCTCACTCTCGCCCTCACCGTCACCGCCTGCGGCACCGACCCACGGCCTCACCCGAGGGCCGCACCTCCACCACGACAACGAAAGAGGACGCCATGTCCACCGCTGCTTCGACCGCAGACCGCCTCGAGATCGCCGACCTGTTCACCCGCTTGGCCCGTCTGCTCGACGAGCGGCGGTGGGACGATGTCGGCACTGTCTTCGCCGACGATGTGAAGGTCGACTCACCCCGAATTCAAGTCCGCGGTATCGACAAGGTCGTCGACTTCATGCGACAGGCCGAGGTCGACGGGGAACACACCCAGCACACGACCACCGACCTACTGGTGAACGTGAACGGCGACCATGCCGCTGCCTCGTCGAACTCGATCGTGTACTACTACCGCGACGGCCAGCCGCCCCACCAGACAGGCGGTCTCCGGCAGACCTGCACCGCAGTACGGACTTCGGCGGGCTGGCGACTCAGCGAGATCCGGATTACGCCTGCCTGGATCCGCAAGGAATGATGCCTGCTTCTCAACTGCGAGCATGCCAACCGACCCCGACGCCCGGCGGCGGCGATAGCAACTGGTGAAATCCGATAGTTACCAGCCAAATCAAGGCGTACTCGAAACTGCCGGATTTGCACAGGCTGACATGAGGCGATACCAACTCGACCTGGATCACGCTCTCAGGGAACCTGCACGTACTCCAGCAATTTCGATTCCGCGCCATTCCGTCCGGCGGGCCGGAACTCGCTGCAATCACAGGACCGGCTCGACCGCAGCCGCCCGACCGGCGACGGACTCCGTCAGACTGGTGGGCGATGACAGGCACAACGAAGACCGACCGGCCGAAGCGCACGCGGCCCACCAATCGGCGGGCGACGATCCTGACCGCCGCGGCCGAGGCGTTCGCCCGGTCCGGCTATCACGAGACGTCGATGGCCGATATCGCCGCCGCGGTGGGCATCTCGTCGGCCGCGCTCTACCGGCACTTCCGCAACAAACAGGATCTGCTCGGCCAGTGCCTGCTGAGCGGGCTCGACGCCACCATCGCCCGGCTCGACAGCGCGGCGGCCGACGACCCCGGGGGCGAGCGAGTACTGACCGAACTCGTCGCGATGGCGCTGGAGCTGCGCGGGCTGCCGAAGCTGTGGCAGCTGGAGTTCCGCAACGTGTCCGCGCGGGACCGCCGGGCGGTGCTGGTGCGGGCCGCGCGCTTGACCGGCTATCTGCGCGAAGTCATCCGCCTGCGCCGACCGGACGTCGCCGAGCCCGAGGTGGAACTGCTGAGCTGGTGCGCGCTGTCGGTCGCCGTCAGCCCCTCCTACCACGGCGTCGACCTACCCGCCGCCACCTTCACGGCGGTCCTGAACGGCGCGGTACTGGAGGTGATCACCGCGGACCTGCCCGCGGGCGGGCACATCGCGCGCGCGACCGGCCCGAGTCCCGTCGCCGCCGGCCCCGCGGAGCTGGAGAGCTTCACTCGCTCGGAACGGATCATCGGTGCGGCCGCCCGCCTGTTCAACACCCGGGGGTACGCCGCGGTCGGCATCGAGGACATCGGCGCGGCCGCCGGGGTCAGCGGGCCCGCGCTCTACCACCACTTCGCGGGGAAGGCGGAGGTGCTGAACGAGATCATCGAACGCACCGACCAATGGATTCGCCTGTACACCTCCCGTGCGCTGGCGGAGGGCCGCGACGCCGCGCACTCGATGCGCCTGCTGCTGCGGTCCTACGTCCGCTTCGCGATGGACCACCCGGACCTGCTCGGCACCACCGTCAGCGAGGCGGGCCACCTTCCGGCGCCCGAAGCCAGCCGGTTCCGCCGCACCCACCGCGACGGCGTGCTGAACTGGGCGCGGCTGTTGCAGACCGCCCGCCCGGAGCTGTCGTTGCCGACCGCGCGGGTGTTGATCCAGGCGATGTCGACCGTGGTCATCGACACGGTGCGCAATCCGCGCGCCACCCGCCGCGAAGATCTGCTCGACGCGCTGGTCTCGGTGGGCGACCGCATCGCGTTCTCCGCGCCCCGCTCGCACGGACAGCCGGTGGCGATAACCGTTTAGCGCTCGTTAACTTGCGCCCGAAAATAGAGTGAATAGTGCGGCAGTTCGCACGATCGGTAATGCAGATCACTTAGTAGCCGATAACTTACGGTTGCGACACCCGGCGCGCGTCCGACAGACTGTGCGCACCGGGGCACACCTCCGCGCCCCGGGTTCACCCCGCCCGTGCCATCGGGCGATTCGTCGGGAAGGGCAGCGCCGGTGGGCCATTACAAGAGCAACGTGCGAGACCTGGAGTTCAACCTCTTCGACGTGCTCGGACTCGAAGAGATCCTGCGCACCGGAACGTTCGGCGATCTGGACGGCGCGACCGTGCGCTCGATGCTGGCCGAGGCCGCCCGCCTGGCCGAGGGACCGGTCGCGGCGTCGTTCGCCGAGACCGATCGGCACCCGCCGGTCTTCGACCCGCAGACGCATACGGTGCGGCTGCCGGAGTCGTTCAAGCGATCGGTGCGCGCCTGGTACGACGGCGACTGGTGGCGGGTCGGGAAGTCCGAGGAGGTCGGCGGCGTCGCCGCGCCCCGCGTAGTGGCCTGGGCCATCAGCGAATTCGTGCTCGGCGCGCAACCGGCCGCCTACATGTACCTGACCGGTCCCGGCATGGCCGATATCGTCCACGGCCTCGGCACCGAGGAGCAGCGCCGCTGGGCGAAGCTGGCGGTCGAGCGCAACTGGGGCGCGACCATGGTGCTGACCGAACCCGACGCCGGCTCCGACGTGGGCGCGGGCCGCGCCAAAGCCGTTCCGCAGGAAGACGGCTCGTGGCACATCGAGGGCGTCAAGCGGTTCATCACCTCGGCCGACTCCGACGACCTGTTCGAGAACATCGTGCACCAGGTGCTCGCCCGCCCCGAGGGCGCGGGCCCCGGAACGAAGGGGTTGAGCCTTTTCCTGGTGCCCAAGTTCCACTTCGATTCCGAGACCGGCGAAATCGGTGATCGCAACGGGGTTTTCGTCACCAACGTCGAGCACAAGATGGGACTCAAAGCCTCGGCCACCTGCGAGCTCACCTTCGGCGGCCACGGGATTCCCGCCAAGGGCTGGCTGGTCGGCGAGGTGCACGACGGGATCGCGCAGATGTTCCGGGTGATCGAGGAAGCGCGGATGATGGTGGGCACCAAGGCCATCGCGACGCTGTCCACGGGCTACCTGAACGCGCTCGAGTACGCCAAGACGCGCGTGCAGGGGTCCGATCTGACCAAGATCGCCGACAAGACCGCGCCGAAGGTCACCATCATCGCCCACCCCGACGTGCGGCGATCGCTGATGACGCAGAAGGCCTACGCCGAGGGGCTGCGCGCGGTCTACCTCTACACCGCCGCTCACCAGGATCCCCTGGTCGCCCAGCATGTTTCGGGCGCCGATCCCGAAATGGCCGCGCGCGTCAACGATCTGCTGCTGCCCATCGTCAAAGGCGTCGGCTCCGAACGCGCCTACCAGTACCTGGCCGAATCCCTCCAAATCTTCGGCGGCTCCGGGTATCTCCAGGACTACCCGATCGAGCAGTACATCCGCGACGCCAAGATCGACTCGCTCTACGAGGGCACCACGGCCATCCAGGCCCAGGACTTCTTCTTCCGCAAGATCGCCCGCGACCGCGGCACCGCCCTGGCCCATCTGGCGGGTCGGATCCGGGAGTTCACCGACTCCGGCACGGGCGACGGCCACCTCAAAGCCGAGAAGGTACAGCTGGCCTCGGCCCTCGACGATGTCCAGGACATCGTCGGCAAACTCACCCAGCACCTGTTCGCGGCGCAGGAGGATCCGGCAGCGCTGTACAAGGTCGGACTCGGCGCGGTGCCGCTGCTGCTCGCCGTCGGCGACCTCCTCATCGGCTGGCGACTGCTGGTCGCCGCCGATATCTCCTCCGCCGCACTCGAGCACGACCTCAGCACCGACGAGCGCGCCTTCCACGAGGGCAAGATCGCGGTCGCCTCGTTCTTCGCCACGACCGTCCTCCCCCGCCTGAGCAGCGACTGGGCGGTGATCTCCCAGCTCGACGCCGAGATCATGCGGGTCGACGAGAAGGCCTTCTGATCACCGGGGCCCCGCGTTGCCGGTCGCGCGGCAGAGTAACGCGGGGCCCGTGTCAGCCGCGCTCCCAAGAGTGCGCGCAGCCCCTCCCGCCGAATCGCACCCGGGACAGGAACACGCAAGAGGAGCGCGATGCCAGCGGCCGCCGCGCCTGCGACGGCGACCACCCTCACGGCCGACCCGCCTCGGTCGCGCACCGGAACGCGCCCACCACCCGCTACGCTGCACGCGGTGAGTGAGAAGCGGATCGACGGGCGGGCGCTGCGGTACCAGCATCGGCGGCCCGAGCTGCTGGCGGCGGCGACGGAGTACGTGCTCGAGCACGGCGTCGGCGAGCTGTCGCTGCGCCCGATGGCGCACGCGCTCGGCGTCGGCCACGCCACGCTCATCCGGCACTTCGCGACGAAGGACGAGCTGGTCGCCGAGGTGCTCACCAAGATCCGCACCGACTTCGAGGCGCGGTTGCGCTCGGATGAAGTGCGTTCTGCCGCTTCGGGAATCGAGCTGTTGCGCCGGGCGTGGGAGCGCTTGTGCCAGCCGAGGGAACAGCGGCAGTTCCTGGTGTTGTTCGAACTGGTCTCGCTGGCGGTGCACGGGGACGAGCGCGGCCCGGCGGTGCGCACGCTCGTGGACGACTGGCTGCACCTGATCACGGAGGCGCTGGTCCGCCACGGGTGGGCGCGCGACACCGCACCCGTGATCGCGACGCTGATCCTGGCGCAGGTGCGCGGCCTGCAACTGGACCTCCTCGCGACGGGCGATCGGGAACGGGTGGAGAGCGCGTTCGACACGCTGATCGCGATGCTGGACGCGCTCCCCCACGAGAACCGCTGACTCAGCCGGCGAACGGGTCCACCACGCCCGTCATCCCCACCGCGGTCTCGATGACCGCCGCCGCGTCCAGCACCCGGTCCTCCCGGAACGGCGCGCCGATCAATTGCACCCCGACCGGCAGCCCGCCGACCACACCACCGGGTGTCGCGACGGCGGGCAGGCCGAGCGCGTTGGCGGGCATGATCGGGCGCATGACGTCCAGGGTCACGCCGGGGTTGTCGAGATCCCAGCCGTGCGGGAAGGCCGGTTCCGGCCACACCGGCGAGAGCACCACCGGGTAGGTCTGGAAGAACTCCTGCCACAGGCGGGCGAGCCGTCGCCGGGTGACGAACAGGTGGATGTAGGCGTCGAGATCGAGTTGCGGAGCGATCTCCGCGAACGCGTGAAGCATCCGTAAACCGTCTGCGCCCATGACGTTTTCGAGCAAAGGCCGCACGGATTCGAGTTCGGTCATCAGCAGTGATCCCCAGAGTTCCCGCACCGCTTCGTATTCCGGCGGCGTGGCCTCCTCCACCTCGTAGCCCGCCGCCGCGAGGTGCGCGCCGGCCCGCCGAACCATCTCGGCGACAGCCGGATTCGTCGTCACCCCGGGCGGTTCCGGCAGCAACGCGACCCGGACCGGTCCACCGGAATCGGGGAACGTCAGCGGCACCGGCAGCGCACCCGGATCGCGCCGATCCGGGCCCGCCATGATCTCCAGCCCGAGCCGGACATCGGCCACCCGCCTGGCCATCGGGCCGTGTACGGCCATGAGCTGGAAGGACAACGGCCAGTCCTCGGGCAGGGTGGCGTCCGCCCACGGCACCCGGCCCGGCGTGGGCTTGAGCGCCGAAATTCCGCAGCAGTGCGCGGGATTGCGCAGCGACCCGCCGATGTCGTTGCCCGCGCCGAGCGCCGACATCCCCGCCGCCAGCGCCGACGCCTCGCCACCCGACGATCCGCCGGCCGTCACGCCCGCGTGCCACGGATTGCGGGTCAGGCCGCGCAAACTGCTGTCGGTGGACACGCGTAATCCCATGTCGGGCATGTTCGTTCGGCCGATCACGATCGCGCCCGCCGCGCGCAGCCGCTCGACCAGCGGCGCGTCCACGGCGGGCACGGCCGCGGCGAAGGCGGCCACACCCTTCGTGGTCGATGTGCCCGCCACGTCGATGTTCTCCTTCACTGTCACGGGCACGCCGTGCAGCGGACCCAGGTCGGCGTCCCCGGCGGCGATGCGCCGGTCGGCCTCCTTCGCCGCGGCCAGCGCTTCCTCCGCGAGCACCACGACCACCGCGTTCAGCTCCGGGTTGACGGCGTCGATCCGCGCCAGGTGGGCCTCGATCACCTCCGTGGACGACACCTCGCCCGACCGGATCATCCGCGCGAGTTCCCCCGCGCGCCTGTTCCACAACGTGTCCGCCATCCCAGCTCCTCGCACTTCGGCTCGACACCGCGCACGCCCGCTCGAACAGCGACGTGAACGCGGTCACACCAAAGTAGCAGAACCGAATGGTTTGCCAAACCGATCGGTTCAGGTCAGCCGTCGATAATGCGCAGCGCCTTCATCCGCGCGTACAGCGTCGTCCGGCTGATGCACAGCTCGGCGGCGGCCCGGCGCTTGTTGCCTTCGCACCGGCGCAACGCCTCGACGATCACGTCCCGCTCGGCGCGCTCCCGATCCGACAACCGGCGCGAGAGCGACGCCGTGCGATAGCGCGCCGGCAGATCGTTGACGGTGATGTCACCACGACGGCGATGTTGAAGCGCGTGCGCGAGAACGGCTTTCATCTCGTGTAGGTTCCCCGGCCAGCTCTGCGCGCCCAGCATCTCCAGCACACTGGGCAGCAGCCGGACCTCCGCCGACGGATCTAGTTCGCGCACCATGCGATCGGCGAGCGCGGCCACCTCCGCACCGCGATTGCGCAGCGGCTCGAGCTCCACGCGGTCGGGGCACATCGCCGCGAGCGCGGCGGCCCCACCGCTCAGCGTCGCGGGTGGCAGGCAGGTGAGGATCAGACGGGGCCGCGGCCTGCGCTCGATCGCTTCGCGCACCACGTCGGTGACGGCGTCCGGCAGCGCGTTGATGTTCTCGACGCACACGGTGCCGGTGGGGCGGCGCAGGCGCTCGGTCAACCGGCACACCCACTGCCGCTCGCCGACGGCGGCGAGATCGGAGCAGTTGTGGAACTCGACCTCGTCGGCGCGGGCGAGCCGGCGCGCCTCGGTGCTGCGCCCGGTGCCGCGCTCGCCGGTGACGAGCACCAGATCGGGCACCACCTCGACGGCACCGGCGCAGCAGTCGCGCGGGGCGATCGCGGGCACCGCGCGCGAACCCTCGACCGGGTCGAAATGGAACAGCGTGCCGACGCCGGCGCCCGGCACCCGCATGACCCGCACCCGCACCCGCGCGCCGGACGCGACCGCCACCTCGGTACTGCTCGGACGGCCGGTGGCCTCCTCGGCCATGATCCGCAGCACCGCGTAGTCCGACGGGCCGAGCAGGTCCAGCGCCGCCTTGTTGGTCAGCACGATGTCGTCGCCGATGGCCGCGATCGCGCGCCGCTGGCCCGACACCGACTGGAACGCCGCCAGCAACACCCGCTCCGACGCCTTCGCCTGGTCGAGCAGCAACTGCTCGATATCCGCGGCGGCGCGCGTGAGGAACGGCGCGAGCAGCGGCGAGGCGGGCGCGTCGGCGCAGGTGATGTCGAGCACGCCCTCCAGACGCCGGGTCACCGGATGCCAGATCGGGTGGCCGTAGCAGGTGAACTGCTTGAAGGGTTCGATGAAGTGCTCCGCGCCGTCGACCACGATGCCGCGCCGCGTCTCCAGCACGGTCCCGAGCGCGTTGGTGCCGACCACGTCCTCCGCCAGGCTCACCCCGTCACGCACGCCGAGCGCGTCGAGCGCCGATTCGAAGCGCGGATCGTCGAACCACCGGTAGACCAGGCGGCACTCGCGGTCGGCGAGCAGCAGGCTGTAGGAGGAGCCCGCGAGCGTGGCCGACAGCTGATCGATGACCGTGGACGCGGCCTCGAGCAGCCTGCTGCGCGGATCGAATTCGGCCACTGCCCCAGGCGTGAACCCGTGGAACTCGGGGTGCACGCCACACATCCGCGACCGGCGCCACGACAGTTCGATCTCCGGGCGCCGCGCCGACGTCCCGGACCCGCCGTGCCGCGTCGTCATAGCGAACTCCTCGCGCTCACCCGTGGCACCTTGCCTCACCGATGCGCCACGGCACTCCATTGTGCTCCGCGTCACGATGACCGCGTACCCCCGATTGTGGGTGACCGGACGGGCGGCGGGGTGTTCAGATCCTGAACACCCCGCGCGGCGACCGCTCTGGTGAGCACGCAGGAACTCCGGCGGGAACCCAGAGCCCGGCCCGTCGGCTGGCGGCCCGACCGGCGAGACGCCCTAATTCGCGTGGACGACTATCCCGCGGATGTTCTTCCCGTCACGCAGATCCTGGTAGCCCTGGTTGATGTCCTCCAGCTTGTACCGGGTGGTGATCAGTTCGTCGAGCTTCAGCTGTCCCGCGTCGTAGAGTCGCAGCAGTTTCACGATGTCGTACTGCGGGTTGCAGGAGCCGAACAGGGTGCCGGTGATGGTCTTGCCGCCGAGGGTGAGCAGGGCGCCGGACACGTGGATGGTGGCCTGGGCCGGGTCGGCGAGCCCGGTGACCACCACGGTCCCGCCCTTGCCGATCGCGTCGAACGCCGCCGACACCACCTCCTCGGTGACCGTGCCGACGGTGATGATCGCCTGGTCGGCGCCCTGTCCCCAGGACAGTTCGGTCACCTTCGCCGCGGCCTCCTCCGCCGTCGCGAATGCGTGGGTCGCGCCCATCTTCAGCGCGGTGTCGCGTTTGAAGGCCACCGGGTCGACCACCACCACGAACTTCGCGCCCGCGTGCACGGCGCCCTGCACGGCGTTGATGCCGAGTCCGCCGATCCCGTAGACGACGGTGATGTCGCCGACCCGCACATTGCCCGCGTTCGTGGCGCTGCCCCAGCCCGACGGCACACCGCAGCCGACCACGACGGCCGTCTCCAGCGGCAGCCACGGGTCGATCTTCACCACCGAGTGCTGCGAGATGGTGGCCCGCTCGGCGAAGGTGCCGAGCATGCACATCGCGCCGAAATCCGTTGATCCGGAATGGAATCGGAAGGTGCCGTCGGGCATGCACCCGTCCAGGATGGTCGCGCCCATATCGCAGAGGTTCTGCCGGCCCGAGGAGCAGTAGCGACAGGTGCCGCAGTTGGGGATGAAGCTGCACACCACGTGGTCGCCGGGCGCGACCTTGGTGACGCCCGGTCCGACGTCCTCGATCACGCCCGACCCTTCGTGCCCGCCGACGATCGGATAACGCGGCGGCAGGTCGCCGTCGGTGAGGTGCAGATCGGAGTGGCACAGGCCGGCGGCGGTGTAGCGGATGAGGACTTCGCCGGGGCCGGGCCCGTCGAGGTCGAGTTCCATGAGCTCGAAAGACTTTCCGGCATCGAGCAGAACGGCGGCGGTGGTTTTCACGGTGTACTCCCGGGTGTCAGAGGGCGACGTTGACGGCTTTGGTTTGCAGATAGAGGTCCATCGCGGCGGCGCCGAGTTCGCGGCCCCAACCGGATTCCTTGTAGCCGCCGAACGGCAGCGCGGTATCGAAGCCGTTGTATTGGTTGACCCACACCGAACCGGCTTTCAGATCCCGCGCGACGCGGTGCGCCTTGGAGATGTCGCGGGTCCAAATGCCCGCGGCCAGACCGTAAACGGAATCGTTGGCCGCTCGCGCGACCGGGGCGATCCCGGTTTCGGCGTCGAACGGCAGCGCCGCGACGACCGGCCCGAAGATCTCCTCGCGCACGATGCTGAATTCCGGTCGCACATCGACGAATACGGTGGGCTGCACGAAATAACCCTTGTCGCCGAATCGCTTTCCTCCGGTGAGCGCGCGGGCACCGGCCGCGAGTCCGGCCTCCAGATATCCGGTGACGCGGTCGAATTGTTCCTGCGAAACCAGCGGGCCGAGTTGGGTTTCCGGGTCCAGTCCCGGCCCGATCTTCACCGCCGCGGCCGCCTCGGCGACGGCCGCGGTGAAATCGTCGAAGATCTTGTCTTCCACGAACAGTCGCGTGCCCGCCACGCAGCACTGGCCGTGGTTGAACAGCCACGCGTTGAGCGAGCCGGTGACGGCGGCGTCGAAATCGGCGTCCGCGAACACCACGTTGGGGCTCTTGCCGCCGAGTTCCAGCGACACCTTCTTCAGATTGCCCTTGGCCGCGTCGACCACCAGTTTGCCGACCTCGGTCGACCCGGTGAACGCGACCTTGTCGACGCCGTCGTGCGCCGCGAGCGCCGCCCCGGCGTCACCGAAACCGGTGACGATATTGACCACGCCCGGCGGGAATCCGGCCTCCTGGAACACCTCGCCCAGCAGCAATGCGGTGAGCGGGGTCTGCTCGGCGGGCTTGAGCACCACCGTGTTGCCCGCCGCCAGCGCGGGCGCCAGTTTCCACGCCGCCATCAGCAGCGGGAAGTTCCACGGGATGATCAGCCCACACACGCCGACGGGTTCGCGCAGCGTGTAGGCGTGGAATCGACTGCCGGGCGGGGCGAACGGCATGGACACGTTCACCGTGGCGCCCTCGATTTTGGTCGCCCAGCCCGCGTAGTAGCGGAAAACGTCGGCCGCCCAGGCGGTATCGACCGCGGTGGCGATGCCCGCCGACTTCCCGTTGTCGAGGGATTCGAGTTCGCCGAATTCCAGGGCGCGTTCGGAGAGGATGTCGCCGACGCGCCAGATCAGGCGTTCGCGCTCATTGGGTTTCATCCACTGCCAGGGGCCGCTGTCGAACGCGGTGCGCGCCGCCCGCACCGCGCGGTCGATATCGGCGGCACCGCCGTGCGCCACGTCGGCCAATTTCTCGCCGTCGGCCGGGTTGGTGGTTTCGAAGGTGCGGCCCGAGGCTGCGTCGACCCATTCGCCGTCGATCAGCAACCGTTTCCGCTCGGCGAGAAAGGAGCGGATATCCGCCCGGATCGGATATTCGGAGACGACCGTCATCGAAGACCTCCCTGGTGTTGATGTGACACCACGGATACTCCGCCGTTTTCGCGGCGATCCCGTGTTCAGATTCTGGACAATGCGGGCGCGGTGGGGTGGGTCGCTTCGCAGACTCCATCGCTGTGCGTGGCCGCGCGAAGTGCGGAGTTGGGCGGCGAACCGCTCGGACCAGGAATATCGTGGGCGGATGACGCCCGAAGACCCGCCCTGGGAGCCGCCACTCGCGGGCAGCGAAGCCGAACATCTCGTCGGCGCGCTCGACCGGTTGCGCGCGACGTTCCGCTGGAAGACCGACGGGCTCGACGCGGCCGGGTTGAACGCCCGGATCGGCGCCTCAACCCTCACGCTCGGCGGGTTGCTGAAGCACATGGCGCGGGTCGAGCGCGAATGCTTCGCGATGAAACTGCACGGTGCGTCGCCCGGCGCGCCGTGGGAGACCGCGGACTGGCGCGGCGATCCGGACTGGGATTTCGATTCCGCCGCCGACGACTCCCCCGAGTATCTCTATGCGCTGTGGGATGAGACGGTCGAGTGGTCGCGCTCGACCCTCGCCGCCGCTCTGGCCGACGGTGGTCTGGACCAGCCGATCGCCCTCACGCCCCCGGACGGCGCCGCGGTCAGCCTCCGGCGACTCGTCTGCGACGCCATCGAGGAGTACGGCCGCCACACCGGGCACGCCGACCTTCTCCGCGAGGCTGTGGACGGGCGCGTCGGGGAGGATCCGCCGCACGATTGGCGGCCGGGGCACCCAGGCTGAGTCAATCAGCTTGCTTGCCCTGCAAGACTTTCAACCGATACGTGCCGTGGGACTCGGCCTCCGCCGATCGAGACCGAGCCAGACGACGTTGTCCCGCAAGGCTTTCGACCGACGCTCGCCGTCGAAACAGCGCGAAGCCGGCCCTGCGCACTGCCGGTCACGGCGACGGTAGGCGGCATCCTGAAAGGGCACTGCCCGACGTACACCGTCGACATGGCGAGAAGTCCTCTCCGCTCACTGCCGGTCAGGGCGACGCCAAACGGCATCGTCCTGGAAGGCGGCGGGGTTCGGCGGCGGAGCCGGTTGCGCCCACGGCGGGGCCGCGGGCGGCTGAGCGGCACCCGGGTGCGCCGCCGCGCCCGGGTAGAGCGATGGCGGTTGGTATCCCGGCGGCGGACCGGCCGGGTCCCTCCTGCTCCCTCGGGAACTCAGCACACGGATCGCGACGATGATCACGGCCGGAACCGCGAGCACGATCACGAGGATGGCCAGCCACCGCAGATAGCGCATCAGTTGAAGCGCCTTGTCCGAGAGCGGTGGCGCCTCCGGCACCGAGTCCTGCGCCAGGACCGACCCGGCGACATCGTGAACAACCAGGAACGTCGTGCTCACCGCAACCCCCGACGACCGCCGAATACTTCGACTCCCATCGTAAGTCGCTCCTCCGCGTTCGGATACTCGAGCACCGAAAACTACCGGGCCACAGGAATACCCCGCGCCGCGCCCGACGTCCGAATGAACATGTACAGCCCGGAGAACAACAGTCCGAGCAGCGGAAGCAGCGGAATGTACGAAACCCACACCGGCCCACTCGCCGCCAGCGTGACCGTGGTGACGAGCACCGAGATCACGAAGGCCGTTGCGAGCCAACGATGCCACTGCCGCACCCCACTCACCGCCCGTCCACCACGCCACCACCCCACCAACAGGGACACCCCGGAGACGAACAGCACGGCGAGCGGAAGCAACGGCACGTAGGACATCCACTCGGGTCCCCCGGCACCCAACACCACGACGGTCACGACCACAACCACCGCGAACGTGACGCCCATCCATCGATGCGTCTGACGAACCCGCTTCATCGGAACCTCCTCAACCGACCGGCAAACCCGCGCTCCGGCACAGCACCGGGCGGGACTTCGATACGAACGACGCTAGCGACGTCCCCTTGACCAGCGCTTCTCGATTCCTGATCGGTTGCGAAGTCCCACGGACCGACACCTGAGCACCCAGCCCCGAGCCGTCGAGCCGCGCGTCGAAACCGCTCAGCGAACTTCGCCGGTGAGCGTCACCCTCGGCACTACTTCGGCGACGGATACGTCAGCCCCTCACACAGCCAGTCCGGCTGAGCGTCGATGAAGTCCCACAACAACTCCGAATAGCTCGCGTCCCCGCGAACCTGGTCGGCCAGATACCCCACCGTAACCACCCAAGCCCACGGCGTGTTCGTGAAGATCGCCTTGTCGGACCCGCTGCGCACCTGCGGCGGCGCCTCGACATCGATACCGTGGTTGCGATTCCAGATCCGGCCATGGTGCGCACATACGTTGCGCAGCACCGACATCGACCGGAAAATCTTGCGCGACGCGCGATGACTGATCCCGAACCGCTCCGCAAGCGGCTTGAACACACCCTCGGCGTCCGCGATCAGGCCGTACAACTTGGAACTTGTCCCCAAGGAGAAGACCTCCACGGCCGCCCAGATCGGCACCGGCTGGCCCAGCCGCCGATGGTGCTGGACGAACCGCTCCGTCGATCGTTCGAGCTCATCGTTGATGCTCTTGATCAGTGCCTCTTCGTAGAGTCGCCGCCGTCGTAAGTGGTCTCGTATAGGTAGGAGTCAGGTCCGGTCGATTTCGCCACCAAGTAGGCCAGCTGGGACCGGAACACGATCTCGAACTCTGCCAGGCCGGCTTGCAGCCGGACGGCCAGGTGCCGGTCGAAGTCGTGAGCCTGCCGGATCTTGGCGAAACTCGCCTCAGCGGTGAACCGATTCTGCTGGTTGACCGGATCGGCCTGAAAGTACCGAAAATAGCCACTCACCCGGTAGTAGTTATGGTCCTGGAGGAACCGGCGAGCGTCGACGGCTTCGGCGTCGGTGAGCGACAACCCGTTGTCGCGCAGCTTTTGAACCTGCTGGTCAAGGCTCAGAAAGGGCTTCACCACGGTGAGGGTAGTAGAAAGCCCGCCGAAGTAAGGAAGCTTGCGCTCTAGCCTTGGCGGGCATCGTTGTTACGAACAATACCAGAGGCCCACAACATCGGAAACTGGCGAGTCGCGGCGGAAACTTGTGATCTGTGCCGCTTGTCCTGATCTGTGTCGCATCCTTGGCCCAGGTGAGCCGTATCGAACCCACCCCTGGCCAGATATCGGAGCCGCACGCTGGTTCCCGCGAATCCGCACCGAACCGCCATTCGAACCGGCGGGGTGCACAGCCCGAGCTATTCGTGTGACCCACGCGTCGCCGGGAGAGGTCCCCTACCCCTCCGGTAGTGACGCCGTGATCGCCTCCCACGCCGCACTCACATGCGGGCAGATGGGCCCGGTCTGGGTCAGCACCGTGACGCAGCGGTTGCTGTGGTCGTAGAGCTCCACCGAAGACGTGGGGCCGGCGGTGCCGTGGGTGTGGGTGACCCAGCATTCGGCGACGAAGGTGGGGTCGAGGGCGTAGCGGGCGGCGCCGAAGACGACGGCGAAGTGGGTGGCGGCGAAGTCGACCATGGCGGCGCGGCCGCGGTGGAGCTGGAGGCAGCCGCCGCCGGGGACGGCGAGGGTGAAGGCCAGGCTCATCTCGGTGAGGCGCGCCAAAAGGTGTGGGACGACACGGGATTCGATGCGGCGGGCGCCGGTGAAGGGCAGCACGCGGTAGCGCTCAGGGGTGAGCGCGTCGAGGTGGGTGATCTGGTCGGCGTCGCTCCAGTCGACGGTCGACCAGTCCAGCACGTCGGCGGTCTCGGGTTCCTGCGCGGGCGTCGCCTCCAGCGCTCGCACCACCATGCGGTCCGACATGGGCGTCAGGTACGCGCGGTGGGTGCCGGCCCGGTCGGCCAGCGTCAGCGCGCGCGACGTGAGGAAGATGTCGCCCACCAGCCCGGGATTCACCCGCAGCGCGATGCTGCGCTCCCCGCACCGCAGCGCCTCACTCGGCAGCGCGGGCGGTTCGTACTCGCCGGTGTGGCTGAGCAGCGCCGCGTCGTTCGCGGTGACCGATACGACGGTGCCCAGCGCGGGCAATGCTTCGGCGACCGTCCTGGGCCCGGCGCCGAGCGGCTGCGCTGGGCAGTGCTCGCGGCGGCGGCCGTCAGTACACATCGCGAACGTATCGCTTCTCGCGCTTGAGGCTGTTGACGTACTCGTCGGCGTCCTCGGCGCTCAATCCGCCGTGCGTGGCGACGATCTGGTGCAGCGCCTTGTCCACGTCCTTGGCCATGCGCGTCGCGTCGCCGCACACGTAGAAGTGGCCGCCGTCCTGCAACCAGGCGTACAGATCCGCGCCGTGCTCGAGCATGCGCGTCTGCACGTAGATCTTCTCGGCCTGGTCGCGGGAGAACGCGAGGTCGAGCCGATCGAGCAGCCCGGCTTCGTGCCAGCCGGTGAGCTCGTCGGAGTAGATGAAGTCGTGTTCGCGGTGCTGGTCGCCGAAGAACAACCAGTTGCGCCCACCCGCGCCGCGCTGTTCGCGCTCTTGCAGGAACGCGCGGAAGGGCGCGATGCCGGTGCCGGGGCCGACCATGATCATCGGCACGTCGTCGGCGGGCACACGGAACGACTTGTTGGGCTGCAAGAAGATCTTCGCGCCCGCACATCGGTCAGCTAGGAATGTCGAACAGACACCGCCGCGTTCGCGCCCCGCGTTGTGGTAGCGGACGCCGGCCACGGTGAGGTGGATCCGCTCCGGATGGGCCAGCGAACTGGACGAAATCGAATACGCCCGGTGCACAAGCGGTTTGAGCAGTCCGACGAACTCCTCCAGGCTCAGCGTGTCACCGCCGATACGCAGGATGTCGAGAATGTCCTTCCCGTACAGCCAGCGGTCCAGCACATCCTTCACCCCGCCGCGCACCACGTGGGAGAGCTCCTCGTTCTCCGCGCGATGCTCCACTTCGCTGAGCAGATCTTTTGAGGGAGTGCTGATCTCGTAGCGGTGCCCGAGCAGCTCGCCCAGCGGTTCGCCGTCGACCAGCGTGTCGGGCGAGACGCGGAAGTGCTCCGCGATGGCCTCGACGAGCGCGGGGTCGTTCTCCGGGAAGACGGCGAGCGCGTCGCCGGCCTCGTAGTGAATCCCGCTGTCCGCCAAGGCGAATTCATAGTGCCGGATCTCCTTGCCCGAACCGGGACCCGACAGCACCCGGTTCACCGGCACCTGCGCCGGGAACGGATTCTTGCGGGTCCAGCCCGACCGCGCCACCGTGCTCGGCGGCGGCGTGCCCGGAGTGCCGCTGGCGCCCGCGAGGGTGACCAGCGTGCCGACGGCGCTGCGCACCCATTCGGCGGCCTGCGTCTCGTAGTCGATATCGCAGTCGGCGCGGCCGATCACGCGGTGCGCGCCGAGCTGTTCGAGCCGGGTGTCGATGAGCTTGCCCGCCTGACAGAACCCGTCGTAGCCGGTGTCACCGAGCGCGAGCACGCCGTAGGCGACGCCCCCGAGTCGCGGCGCCATATCGGAAGACAGTGCCTCCCAGAACAATTCGGCATTATCGGGCATCTCACCCTCACCGTAGGTGGAGGTGACGATGAGGACATACTTCAGCCCGGCGAACTGGTCGAGCGCGATCTCGTCCAGCCCGCTCACCGTGGCGTCGAAACCCTGCGCCTTCGCGGCCGCCACCACGTCGTTGGCGACGCCCTCGGCGTTGCCGGTCTGGGTTCCGTAGAGCACGCGCAGCGGCGGGCGGGGCGCCGAGGTGTCGGCCACGGCCGCGGGCGGCGACACGACGTTCATCGCGATGCGCGAGTGCAACCCCGCCAGGAAGCCGGCGAGCCAGGCGCGCTGGTCCTCGTTGAACGGGGCGTCTTCGGGAATGTAGGCGATCTTCATGCGCTCTTCACGGGGTCAGCGGGGACGGACATGGCGACGACGGGGATGGCCTGGTGGCAGAACAACTCCTCGAAGGAGGGCAGGCGGCCGATCTTGTCGGTGTTCTTGGCGCTCTGGAACAGGATCCAGCCGTAGGTGCCCGGACTGTCCATGAATCGGACGTTGCGCTTGCTCAGCGCCTCCTTGTAGTCGGTGAGGCGCTTGTTCGCGATGAGGACGGCCAGATCCTCGTCGCTGAAGCCGTCGATCGCCTCGCGGGCGTACTTCTGCAACTTCTGGATGAGGAAGAAGTCCTCGGTGAGGATCAGGTTTCGCACCGCCTTGCCGATGCGCGGGTCCTGCACGTCGCCCACCCCCGGCATCCGCGAAAGTGCCAGCTGCTGCGCCATATTCAGCACCGTGTAGGTGTTGAGCAACGCGTACATCTCCTCGGTGTCGGTGTCGCCGTATCCCGGCACCGCACCGCCGAGGACGACGCCGCTGTCGCGGTAGGACACCTTGAACTTGCGCACCTGATAGCCCGAGAGCGCGGCGGCGAGTTCGTCCAGCAGTTCTTTGCGGGTCTTGGCGGCGAGGATCGCGTCGGCGTCCTGGTACTGGAGCAGAGCGCGCGGCATCGCGTAGACCAGGTGTGTGCGGGTGGTCTCCCAATCCTCCAGCAGCGCACGGCCTTTCACCGAACCGGTGACGTCGGTGTGCCATTCGAGCAGGGTGCGGGCGGCGACCTCGTGGAAGGGCGCGTCGGCGATCGGCAGCACCAGCACCGAGTCGGCGCTGACCTTCGACGGCAGCTGACCTTCCGGGTCGTACTGGTAGAGGAACCCGCCGCTCATGCCGTTGGCGACGCCCTTGCCGAAGCCGCCGATATTGAGTACCGCGCCGTTGGTCATGTACTCGCACAGGAATTCACCGGCGCCCTCGACCACGGCGCTCGCACCGGAGTTGCGCACGGCGAACCGGTCACCGGCCTGCCCCTCGACGAAAAGCCTTCCGCCCGAGGCGCCGAACAACGCGAAGTTGCCGATGAGCACGTTGCCGCCGTGGGCGTCCGAGCCGCCGCCCGGCGAGCGCACCGCGATGGTGCCGCCGCCCGCGCCCTTGCCGACGCCGTCGTTGCAGGTACCGGTGTGGGTGAGCACCATTCCGTCGTTGCAGAACGCGCCGTAGCTCTGGCCCGCCGATCCGGTGGTGGTGATCCGCACGCTGTCGGGCAGCAGGTAGCGGCGCCCGCGATCGTCGGTGGCGACGGCGGGACCGTCCGCGCCTTCGTGATTGAGCATCCGCTCGATATCGATGGCGAGCTGTCCGCCGACGCTCTTGTTCCGGTTGGTCAGCTCTACCGGGGGCAGGTCCACGCCACCGAAGTCCAGGCGCGCGAGGAACGCGTCGTCGATCGAGTAGTCCTTCTCCATGTAGATCGGGTTCTCGACGACGAATTCCTCGGCGACGGCGAGCATCCGGCGCAGGTCGAGCCTGCCGATGCTGGACGGGTGGTCCAGCAGATGCAGCAGGTCGCTGCGCCCGCGCGCCTCGCGCAGCGACCGCAGGCCGAGCGTGGCCAGGATCTCGCGCACCTCGTGCGAGATGTTGAGCAAGTACTGCGCGAGCGCGCGCGGATCACCTTCGAACACTTCGGCATTGGTGGTGAGCCCGGCGGGACACTTGATATTGCAGTTCTTCGCCATGACGCACTTGAGCATCATGAGCGCGGTGGTGCCGAACTCGAAGCTGTCGGCGCCCAGCAGCGCCGATTTCACGACATCACTGGCGGTCTGGTGCGCGCCCGAACATCGCAGGGTCACCTTCTGGCGAATACCGTTCTCGCACAAGGCCTGATGCACTTCGGCCACACCGATCTCGGCGGAGCGGCCCGCGTACTTGAGGCTCGTCACGGCCGCGGCGCCGGTGCCGCCGGTGTTGCCCGCGACGTTGATGACGTCGGCGCCCGCCTTCGCCACACCCACCGCGATGGTGCCGATGCCTTCGGAGGACACCAGTTTCACGATCACCCGCACGCGGGCGGCCTTGCAGTCGTGGATGAGCTGAGCCAGGTCCTCGATCGAATACGTGTCGTGATGCGGTGGGGGCGAGACCAATTCGACCCCGGGTGTGCCGCCGCGCGCGGCCGCGATCTCCACGGTGACCTTCGGCGCGGGCAGCTGGCCGCCCTCACCGGGCTTGGCGCCCTGGCCGATCTTGATCTCGAGTTCCTCGAGCATCGGGTCGGCCAGATACCCCGCCCACACACCGAACCGGCCCGACGCGAACTGCTTGATGCGCGAACCGCGAATGGTGCCGTAGCGGGTGAGGTGCTCACCGCCCTCACCGCAGTTCGACATGCCGCCGACCATGTTGGTGCCGTGCGCCACCGCCTCGTGCGCCGGTGCCACCAGCGCGCCGTGACTCATCGCGCCTGAGGCCAGGGTGCGGGTGATCTCGCTGGCCGGCTGCACCTGGGCGAGCGGAATGGAATCCGGCGCGGTGCGGATCTTCGCCAGGTAGCGCTCGGCCTGGCCGGTCGCGTGCAACCGCAGCTCGGCGTCCACGATCTCGAAGCTCTGGATCTCGTCGCCGAACCGCGCCTCGAGCGAATGCGCCAGCGCCGCAAGGCGTTCCGGGCCGTGGCTCAGCCGCAGCACGAAGGCGCCCTCGCGGTTCTCACAGGACAGGCCGCGCACCTGGAAGTCGTTATTGCCGAACCGCGCGAAGTGCCCCATCTCGCTGCGGAATTCGTCGGCGGTGTGGACGAAGTTCACGTCGGCGGGCAGCGCCAGCACGTCGCGCAGCGCCGCAGGACGGCGGGCGCGCTCGGCGTTCATCGACCGCACGAAGTTCCGGTAGCCCGGCGTGATGTCGAAGCTGTCGATGGCGCGCGGGGTGAGCTCGTCGAAACTGGTGTTGCGGTAGGCGTCGTCGTCGAGACCGAACGCGCCCTCGAGCTGATTGAGCGGCAGCAGCCGCAGGAAGGTGGCGTCGGCCATATCCGGGTTG
Source organism: Nocardia puris (assembly GCF_036051655.1). Lineage (NCBI taxonomy): Bacteria > Bacillati > Actinomycetota > Actinomycetes > Mycobacteriales > Nocardiaceae > Nocardia > Nocardia puris. The sequence continues at coordinate 159,950 of NZ_CP107943.1, forward strand.
TCCGGGCGCGCTTCGTCGCCGAAGGAGATGGATTCCTCGGTCATGTCCACGAATCCGCGCACGGCGGTGGTGCCGTAGGAGTGGCCCGCGCCTTCCGCGCGCTCCTTGAACAGGCCCAGCAGCGGGACGTCCTTCTCCCCCGTCACTTCGAGCGCGCGGGCGTGCCAGTCGGCCACGGCGGCGGCGATGGTGCCGAACCCGACGCCCGCGACGGGCGAGATGACGTTCGGGAAGTACTTGTGCAGCACCGGATCCGCGGTGTCGAGGTAGTTCGGCTCGAAGAACTCGCCGCCGATGTAGCTCTCGGCGGTGCAGAGCCCGACCCGGCCCATCGTCTTCATCAGCGACTTCTCGGCCGCCTTCGCGAAATGCTTGAACGCCTGATCGGCCTCGGCGCCGTACTTCTCCTCGGCGCGCATCTGCACCGCCAGCGGATACACCGCCGACGCGCCGAAGCCGAGCACCGCGGCGACGTGGTGCGAGGAGCACAACTGGCCGCTCTCCGCGATCACCGAAACCCGCAGGCGCAGGCCCTCTTCGATCAACCGCTGGTTGAGCGCGGAGATCACCATGATGAGCGGCATGGCGGCCCGCTCGCGCGACACGTGGCGGTCGGTGACCACGGCGATGCCGCCGGTCTCGCGCGCGAAAGCCTCCACCTCGTCGCAGAGTTCGTCGATGGCGCGCACCAGCGCCTCGGCGTTCGCGGCGGGGTCGGTGGTGTCCACCCGGTAGCGCATGCCGAACCGGCGCACGGGGGTGTGGTCCTGCTCGCGGATCCCGAGCATGTCCAGGTGCGTCAGGATCGGCGAGGGCACCACGATCTGCGGCGCGGGCTTCGCGCCGCTGTTGGGCTTGGCGCCCAGCGCGACTCGCAGGGTCATGCCGTCGGCCTCGCGGATGCTGTCCAGCGGCGGGTTGGTGACCTGCGCGAACCGCTGCGAGAAGTACTTGGCGACACCGCCTTCCTGATCGGAGAGCGCGTTGATCGCCGCGCCGTAACCCATCGCCGAGATCTTCTCCTGGCCGGTGGCCAGCATCGGATCCATCAGGAACTTGAAGCTCTCCTGGTTGAGCGAGTAGGCGACGTAGCGCTGGTGGCGGTCCAGATCGCCGTCGTAGCGCGCGGGCGAACCCTGGTTCGCGGGCGGCACGGGCGGCAGATCGGCGATGTTCACCCGCGCCTCGGCCAGCATGGCCGGGTAGTCGTGCCGGGCGGCGAGCATCTCCAGCGCTTCGGTGGTGGTGTAGGAGCGGCTCTCGGCGTGGTCGTAGTAGAGCATGCCGCCCGCCTCGATGCGGCCGCGCTGCACCACCTCCTCCGGCGAGAAGTACACCTGACCGGCCTCGGACATGACGCCCAAGTACTCGGCCGTCTCCACGGTGCGCAGCGGGCGCAGGCCCAGGCGGTCCAGGCGCGCGCCGATGATGGTGCCGTCGCCGAAGATCAGCGCCGCGGGGCCGTCGTTCTTCTCTTCGTAGAGGCTGAAGTACTCCAGCATGGCCGTCACGCGCGGCGAGAGCGTCCTGTCGTTCTCCCACGCGGGCGGCATCATCGCGACGACTGCGGTGACCAGGTCCAGGTCCTCCTCGAGCACCCGGTTCTGCAAGGTCTGGTCGAGACGACAGCTGTCGGACTGGCCGACCGGGCGCACGATGGCGCGGTTGCGAGCGCGCGCGAGGGCGTTCTCGGAGAGCCGGTTCTTCTTGTCGGTGTTGAGCTCGCCGTTGTGGGCCATCAGGCGGAACGGCTGCGCCATGGTCGCGTTGGGCGCGGTGTTGGTGGAGAACCGGGTGTGGAAGAACATCGAGTGCACTTCCATCCGCGGGTCGGACAGGTCGCGGAAGTAGGGCACCACTTCGTGGGAGTTGAGACGGCCCTTGAGCACCTGCGTGCGCGCGCTCAGCGACAGCGGGTAGAGCCCCAGCAATTCCGGGCGCGTGTAGGCGACGGCTTCGATGTCCATCAGCGCGTCGTGGATCTTGCGGTCGGAGTCGGCGCGGAAGACCCACTGCCGGATGGGCAGCTGGTACTTGACCGCCGCTGGGCGAATGGCGGTGTTGTCGACGGGCACGTCGCGCTTGGCCAGGATCGCGAAACCCTGCGCCAGCAGCGCGTCCTCGATGACCGCCTCGGCCTCGGGGTGGTAGGCGGTGTCGGTGGGCAGGAAGAAATTGCCCACGCCGAAGTGCCCGAGCCGCAGCTCGTGGCCGGTGACCTCGGAGAAGAAGCGCACCGAGAGATCCAGATTCACGCCCGCGCCGTCGCCGACGCCCTCGGAGGACATACCGCCGCGGTGCGGCACCGCGCACAGCGCCTCGTGCAGCTTGCGGATCACCTCGTGGGTCTGGACGCCGTCCTTGCGGGTCAGGAACCCGACACCACAGCTGCTCTTCTCTTGATCCCGGTCATACAGTCCCTGCAAACGACGTACTCCTCACCCAGCGCCGCGAACGGCGCACCCAGCGTGACTTCGTCTCTCGTCCGTTGAGCGACCGCCCTGGCCGGCGCGGGAGTTACCGCGCGGAACCGAGCCGACGGGGTGCCGGCGGAAAACCGACCCCAAAGTCGGCTAAGCATAGCCTAGCCTAACGTCCCCTTCGCCCGATCGCCGGTGGGGACTGCGTCACACCGCCGCGCGCGCGACCCGGCCAGCGGTGCCTACCTGCGATTTCGCCGCGTTTCGCGCCCTGAAACCGTCAGAACCATCACAACCGTAGCCCCTGTGGAGCGTCCGTGGGGAAGCTACGTTTCGCCCCTCATAACTGTGGGCTGCCGCGGGTCCGGCTCACCGGGATAGCGTCGGTGCGACGAGCCGACCCGGATAGCGCGCAGGGACCGACAGAGGGAGCGAGCCGATGACCAGGATCCGAGCGATCGCCGCCGGGGCACTCGTGATCGGGGCGGTGCTCACCGCCGCGCCCACGGCCGCGGCCGAACCGGCGGTGCCGGTGACCCCCGCCGCCACCGACCTCGCCACCTACTCCGCCGAATGCGCCGCGGGGCTGCTCGCCGGGCTCGTCGCCGCCCTGACGACCGGGTCTTCCTCGGCCGTCGGCTGCCCGACCTGAGCAAAACTCGGACCCCGCGTCCGCGCGTAAACGACTACAGCACAAGACTTTTCGATCGGGTTCACGGCCAAGCGCGGAGCAGGTCCTCTGGCCCCCAGTGCGCGGCGATCGGCAGGCCCTCCTCCACCCCGGAGCGCGAGACCACCACCAGCGGTGTCTCGTACCGCGTGCCGGGCACCGAGAGTACGCCGCGGGTCAGGGCGTCGTAGTCATGGCGATCGAAGGGCCGGTCCTCCAGCCACTTGATCGATCCGACGAAATGCACTGAGCCGGCGACGGGTTCGCGGTCGGCACCCACCAGATCGATCTCCGGATTGTTCTGCCGGTTCCACCAGCCGCCCACCGCTTCGGTCTCCGGCCAGCGGGCGTCGGGCAGGAGGCGGAGCAGGGATTCCCTGATCACCGGCTCCACCGCGCGGCCGCGCCACGATGTCCAGGACCGCTCGATCCGCTCCAGCGCCACATCCCCGCGACCACGTTCGACGAGCGGAATCCCGCGTGCCAGAAAGGCCAGCCAGAATCTGAGGTAGGAGTCCGCTATTCGATAACGCTTGTTCTTGCTGTCGGGATGTGTGGACAGGGGCACGTCCGCCGCGACAATTCGCTTGGCCTGCAAGGTGTTCAGCAGTGGCGTCAGCGTGCCCGCGGGTAGCGCGCCCGCCCCGCCCGCGGCGGCCGCTGTGCTCACGGAGGGACGCCGAGGCCGCGATCAGGCCGGGCGCGCGGCGGACGAGGTGTTGGCGCCCCGAGGAAGCCACCGGGTCCAGTGGCCTCGATGCAGTCGAATTCCCCTGCTGGGGAAGGCTATTCGACGGTCGCCGTAGCCACCGTATACCCCTTGGGGTCGCGCCAGGGTTGACCAGGGTGTGTGGTGAACCAGGTGTGGATGTCGGTGGTGAGGGCGGCGAGGATGGCGCTGCGGTGGGGGTGGTCGGGGGTGATGCCGCAGAAGGAGAAGAGGGCTTCGGCGAAGCGGAGGAGGGGGTCGGGGGTGTGGAAGACGAGGGCGTTGTCGTAGCGGCGGATGTGCAGGTCGGTGAACACCTCGCCCATCATGTCGGGCAGGGTGGTCGAGTCGACGGCGTTGAGCAGGCCCGGGGTGGGCGAGATGCCGTGTTCGGCCGCCCGGTCGAGGACGAGTTGCCTTGTGCGGGCGCAGGTTCCGGCGTGGTTCACGACCACCACCACGCGGCCGCCCGGCCGGGTGACGCGGCGCAGCTCGCGCAGGGCGCGCTGCGGGTCGGGGACGTGGTAGAGCATGTGGCGGGCGGTGGTGGCGTCGAACTCGGCGTCATCGAACGGCAGCGCCTCGGCCTCGCCGAGCACAGCCCGCACGTCGGGCAGCTGCGCGGTGGCCGTCACCATCGCGGCGGAGCTGTCGAGGCCGACCAGCCGCCCCCGGTGCCCCCGCTCGCGCAGGTCGGCGAGGAATCGTCCGTCACCGCAGCCGATATCGGCCAGCGCCTCGGATCCCTTCAGCGCCAACGCACCCAGCACCGCCGACACCGGGTCGTCCGGGCGCTCGCTGTGTTCGCGGTGGGCGTCGATCCGTACCTGCAAGGGCGACAGGGTCGCGTATTCGGATGCCAGGGTGGGTCCGCCGGTACTCATGCTGATGTCCTCCTCGGTCGGGCGATGAACGGGGCGGTGCATGGGACAGCAGTGGCGACCCGGAAAGGAGTCGCCCGGACATCACGAACTCGGTCGGATCATCCGATCGGACCGGCACGCGACACCGCGGCAAGGATACCGGCGGCGTCGCCGATCCGGAGCACTTCGACACCGAAGCACACGCCGGCGCCATCCCGGCGCAGTGCAACGAGAGACGAACCCGCTCAGGGCTTCTGGTACACGTCGGGGATGCCGTCGTGGTCGTCGTCGCGAGATTGACGCTCGGTGATGCGGCGGTACGTGCGGTTGCGACTGGTGAGGACGACGGCGGCCAAGGCCGCGGCGGTGAGGGTGCCGATGAGAACGCCGATTCGGGTGTAGTCGCCGCGGGTCGGGTCATCGTAAGCGAGCGCGCCGATGAGGAAGGAGACGGTGAACCCGATGCCGCCGAGCAACGCGATGCCGATGATGTCGACCCAGGCGAGGTCGTCGTCCAGTTCAGCCCGGGTGAGTTTGGCGGCGAGGTAGGTCGTGAGGGTGATGCCGATGGCCTTGCCGAGCACCAGACCCGCGATGATGCCCAGGGTGATGCGGTCGCCGAGCGCCGTGACGAACGCGTCGGCACCGCCGATGGTGACGCCGGCGGCGAAGAACGCGAACACCGGAACGGCGACGCCCGCGGAGAACGGGCGGATGAGGTGTTCGAAGCGCTCGGCCAAGCCGTGGTGCTGGTCCGTGCCCTCCCCGCCGTCGCGGGCGAGGACCGGCACGGTGAATCCCAGCAACACCCCGGCCACCGTCGCGTGAACACCGGACTCATGGACGAGGAACCACGTGAGCGCCGCCAACGGTATCAGCAGCCACGGGCTGGAGATACGACGTTGCACGGCGACCGCGAACGCGGCCAGGGGCAGCACGGCCAGCGCCAGATAGGTGGTGTTCAGGTCGTCGGTGTAGAAGACCGCGATGACGGTGACGGCGAGCAAGTCGTCCACCACCGCCAGGGTCAGCAGGAACGTCCGCAGCGCGGCGGGGAGGTGCGAACCGAGAACGGCGAGAAGCGCCAGCGCGAAGGCGATATCGGTCGCGGTGGGCACGGCCCACCCGGACAGCGCGTCCCCTTCGGAGGGCAGGTTGATCGCGACGAAGATGAGAGCCGGGACGATCATGCCGCCGACCGCGGCCGCGATCGGCAGCGCCGCGCGCTGGGGATCGCGCAGATCGCCCGCCACGAACTCGCGTTTGAGCTCGAGCCCGACGACGAAGAAGAAGATGGCCAGCAAGCCGTCCGCGGCCCAGGTGCCCAGCGTGAGGTCCAGGTGCAGGCTCTCGGGTCCCACGCGGATGTCGCGGATCGTGTCATAGGCGGCCGACCACGGCGTATTCGCCCAGATCAAGGCGACGGCGGCGGCGACGATCAGCAGCGCGCCACCGACGGTCTCGGTGCGCAGGATCGCGGCGACGCGCTGCGCTTCGGGCCAGGAGCCCGGCGCGAAGAGACGTGGGCGAGAAGTAGGTCGATTCATGCGAGGCGTCGAGTCGTGGGTTCGGCGGACAACGCGCGAGATGCGCCCGTGATGGCCATGAACAACCTTTCGCCAGTCCTACCCGGGCCCGTCTCGGGTCGGGTTGCCGACCAGACTTCCCGGCGCTCCGCCTGTAAAGATGCCGTATACATCGGTCGATGCGCAAACCGGATGGTCAGTTGTGCTCCACGTCACGACGGCGTACGCGGCCCCCGCTCGGCTTCACAGTGTGTCCGGCGCCGGAGAGCACCCGCGCCGCTGCCACCGGGTGGGCGCGCCCCGGCCCGGCGACGTCATACTCCGCGTTCGCCGGTCGCGCGCGAGGTATCGGCGTATTGGACGACCAGGAGTCGATCACCGGCTCGCAGGGGCCCGATCTCATGCGAACCCACCCTCAGCAAACGCTCGGCACGGACGACGCCGAGGACTGTGTCGTCCGAATTGTCCACCGAATCGCCGATTTCGCCCGGTTCGACAGGCCTGCCTCCCAGAGCGAGCCCGGAGGCGGGCGTCAGCAGGTCCTCGATGATCTGGACCGCGTGCGGGTTGGATATCGCCACCCCCAGCAGGCGACCCGCGGTTTCGGAACCCACTACCACGGCGTCGGCGCCGGCCCGTCGCAAGTGACGGGCGCTCTCCGCGTGGCGCACCACCGACACCAGCCGCGCGGTGACGGTCAATTGCCGCGCCGTCAACGTGATCAGCAAGGCGGTGTCGTCGCGATCGGGGCAAACGATCAGACTGCGAGCGGTGTCGGCGCCCGCGAGACGCAGCACTTCGATGGCCGCCGCGGAGCCGTGGATCGCGATCAATCCGCGCGCGGTCGCCCGTTCCACGGCATCGGGGTCGGGGTCGACGACCACGATTCGCGAGGGGTCGGCACCGTCGAGCATGATGGCATCGGCGGCGGCCCGGCCTTTCGTTCCGAAACCCGCGATGACGGTGTGATCGCGAATCCTCCCGCGCCACCGGTGGATTCGATACGCCGCGCGCGAGTTCTCGGTCAGGGCGACCAAAGTGGTGCCCACCAGCACAATCACGAAGAACAGGCGCAACGGGGTGACGACGAGGACGTTGACGAGTCGCGCTCGCGGGGTGAACGGCGCGATCTCCCCGTAGCCGGTGGTCGACAGCGACACGGTCGAGTAGTAGGCCGCGTCCAGCAGGGACACGTGGTCGTCGTGGTCGGTGTAACCGTCGCGGTCGAGGTAGACGGCGAGGGTCGCGAGGCCCAGCGCGGCGAGCGCGTAACCGAGTCTGCGCACGATGGCGCGCACCGGATTGACTTGGGCATCCGGGATTCGCAGCAGCCCCTGCCCGGCGGTGAGGTCCGGGGCCGTCGTCCCGGGTCCGGACTCAGGGCGCCGAGACACGGCTGCCGAGAGGTGGTTCGGCCGATCCCGCGTGGACCCCGTCGTACCGTGGCCCCCAGGCCCGGGCGATACCGCCGTGGCGCACGCGCACCTCCCTCGATCGGTCTCGGTTGTTCGTTCTCGCGCAGAACCTCGCCGACCAGGCTTCCCGGCACACCGGAGGCGACGCTACCGCAACACTGACGCTTTCGCGCGTAAGGATGGCGTAAGGAAACCGCCCCGGCGACGAACGCCGGTGTCACCGATCGCGACTGGGCCGCTGGGCGTGCCATCGATCGAACATGACGGGCAACTCGGCGGCGAAGAATTCGAAGAAGTCGCGCATGTCGGCCAGCCGGTGCCCCGCATCGGTGTCCGCGCCCACGAGTCCGATGCCCTCCGAGGCGGTTTCCGCCCACATCTTCATCAGGCGGTCTCGTTTGACGAAGCTGGCGTACCAGAGGTCGTCGTACAGGCGGTAGCTGTCCCGGCGCTGCCCGGGGACGCGTTCCCTGGCGACGATGCCGACCTGGTCGAGGTAGCGCACCGCACCCGAGACCGCGGCCGGGCTGATCGACAGCGTCTCGGCCAGCTCCGCCGCGGTGAGCCGGCCGCTGTCGGCGACGATCATGGCGGCGAAGACCCGCGCCGGCGTGCGCGGCCACCCCATCTCGGCCAGACCGAGGGCCAGTTTCTCGATGAACCGCACCCGGTCGTCGGAGGTAGGTGAGCCCGTGTCGTCCGCCATGCCAGCGCCTTTCGTCAACCGGGTGTGTCAGTGAACAGTTCCGCGCGCCGCCGTTGCCAGCGGCGCATCGCGTCGGGGACCTCCGCCCGCATGAAACGGTAGTACTCCAGCGTCTCGCGTACCCGCTGGCCACCCGGTCGCGCGTGGTCGAGAAGTTCCACCCCGTCGCTCAAGAAACGGATCGAACGATCGAGCGCCTCTTGGCGGTGCATGGTGATGGCGTACCAGACGTCGTCGTCGTACACGCGGTAGGTGTCGGTGCGCGCGCCAGGCTCACGCTCGCGACCCAGCAAACCGATCTGCACCAGGTGGCGTACCGCACCCGAAATGGCGGCGGCGCTGACCCGCAGCCCCGTGGCCAGCTCCTGCGCGGTGTAGCGGTCGGCGTCATCAGCCAGGACGTACGCGAACACCCGGGCGGACATCCGCGGCATGCCCGATTCGGTGAGCAGCAGCGCGAACTGCTCCACGAAGCGGAGGACGGCCTCCTCCTGCTGGTCCACGCTTGCGCCTCCGTCCCGATCCACCGATGCGTGCAGGTACATCATACAGTTCAGATAGTTCACAAATTCGTGAAAAGACTGTAGCGTTGACTCTCATGGATACCGCGATCGCAATCTCCGGATTGCACAAGTCCTTTGGTTCGACGGTGGCCCTCGACGGACTCGATCTCGACGTCGCTCGTGGCGAAGTGCACGGCTTCCTCGGCCCCAACGGGGCGGGCAAGACCACGACCATCCGCACCCTGCTCGGCCTGTTGCGGCCGACCTCCGGATCGGTGAACTTACTCGGCGGCGACCCGTGGGCGGACGCGGTCGCACTGCACCGCAAGCTGGCGTACGTTCCCGGAGACGTCGAGCTCTGGCCGAACCTCACCGGCGGTGAGGCGATCGACCTGTTCGGCAGGCTGCGCGGCGGGCAGAACGCGGCGCGACGCGAGGAGCTGATCGAGCGCTTCGACCTCGACCCCACCAAGAAGGGCCGCACCTACTCCAAGGGCAATCGGCAGAAGGTGGCGCTGATCGCCGCGCTCTCTGCCGAGGTCGAGCTGTATCTGCTCGACGAACCTACCGCGGGCCTCGACCCGTTGATGGAGGTGGTGTTCCAGGACGTGGTGCACGAGTTGAAGACCGCCGGTGCCACGGTTCTGCTGTCCAGCCACATTCTCGCCCAGGTCGAGAAGCTCGCCGACCGGGTCAGCATCATCCGGCGCGGGCGCACGGTGCAGTCGGGAACCCTCGCCGAGATGCGGCATCTCACCCGCACCTCCGTCGAGGCGGTCACCGCGCGCCCGGTGGAGAACCTGGACGCACTCGCGGGGGTGTACGGCGTCGTGACGGAGGACGACCGTATCCGCTTCGACGTCGACGGCGCCGCGCTCGACGAGGCGATCGCACGACTCGGTGCGGCCGGCATCCGGTCGCTGACCAGCCATCCCCCGACTCTCGAGGAACTCATGCTGCGCCACTACGGTGACGAACTCGCCGCGAGTGGCAACGGAGCGGGCAAATGACCACCACCTTCGCACCCGGCGCGGCACGGCGCAGGCTCCCCACCGAGGAGGAAGCGCTGACCGGCACGGTCGTGCTCGTCCGGTTCGCGCTGCGCCGCGACCGCGTGAAGCTGCCCGCGTGGATCGCCGGCATCGCGTTCATGGGCTTGTACTACGCCGCGGCACTTCCCCAGATCTACCGCACCGACGAGGACTTGCGCGCGGTCGGTCGGTTCGGCCAGGGCGTGGTCGGAGCATTGGTTTCCGGGCCCGGCTACGGTCTGTCCGATCCCAGCGTGGAATCCGTGATCGTCGGCATCTACGGGCTGTACTTCCTGCTGCTCGCCGCCCTCATGAACATCCTGCTGGTCTCGCGGCACACGCGCGTGGAGGAACAGAGCGGCCGGGCCGAACTGGTGCGCGCCGACGTCGTCGGTCGCCACGCCCAGCTCACCGCCGCCCTGCTGGTCGCGGCGCTCGCGAACGCGCTGCTGGCCCTTGCGATCGCGGCGGTCTTCCCACTCACCGGCGCGTCGGGCGCGGACGCCCTGCTCTTCGGCGCCGGCGTCGGCGCGGTGGGACTGGTGTTCGCGGCCATCACCGCCGTCACCGTGCAGATCACCGAATACTCGCGCGCGGCAGCCGGTTTGGCGGGAGCGGCGCTCGGGGGCGCCTACGTGATCCGCGCCGCCGGTGACGCACTGCGCGAAGGCGGCAGTGCTCTGTCGTGGTTGTCGCCGCTGGCCTGGTCGCAGCAGACGCGCGCCTATGCCGACGGGCGCTGGTGGCCACTGGCATTGTCGGTGGCGCTCGCCCTCGGCGCTGCGGCGCTGGCGTACGCCCTGTCGCGCAGGCGCGATCTGGGCGCGGGTCTGGTGCCCCCGCGGCCCGGGTCGCCGACTGCGGCGCGGTGGCTGAATTCCCCTGTCGCGCTGGCCTTCCGGTTGCAGCGTGCCAGCTTGTTCGGATGGGGAGCCGCGCTGGCCGCCGGCGGCGCGCTCTACGGCGGCATCGGCGACGCCGTCGTCGACTCGTTCGACGATCTGCCCGAGGAAGTCGTCGCCGTCATGGGCGGGGACGCGAGCCGAATGCTCGACGGATACGTCGGCACCATGGCGCTGTTCGACGCTCTGCTGGTTGCCGTCTTCGCGATTCTCGCCGTACAGGGCCTACGCACCGAGGAGACGAAGGGGCGAGCCGAGCCGGTACTGGCCACCGCGGTCTCCCGCCGGAGCTGGTTCACCTCCCATCTCCTGGTCACCGCCGCCGGAGTCGTCACACTCCTGCTGGTCACCGGTGCGGTACTGGGCTCGAGCATCGCGCTGTCGGTCGGCGACGCGGACTACCTGTGGGAGGCCATCGCGGCCCATGTGGTGTACGCGCCCGCCGTCCTGCTGATCGCGGGTGTGGCCGCGCTGCTCTACGGTGTCGCCCCGGCGGGCATCGGAGTGACGTGGGCGCTGCTCGGCTTCGGCATGATTCTCGGGTTCTTCGGACCGATCATGGACCTGCCCGCCTGGGTGTCCGGCCTCTCGCCGCTCGAGCACGTCGCGCGGCTGCCGATGGAGCCGATGCGGTGGCAGGGGCCGCTGACCCTGACGGCGCTCGCCGCGGCCGCCGCGGCGGCGGGTCGCGCCGGGTTCGGCCGACGAGACCTGGACATGAAGTAGCCCGTCGAACCAGCCTGTCCGCTCGGCCGAGCGGACGCGCACCACGCCACCTCGTCCGACGTCACCTTCCATCGAAAGGACCGCCGTGGCCATCGATCCGAGCAAGACCACATCGGCCGACGCCGTCAGCGTCGAGCACGTGAGCAAACGCTTCGGCCGGACTGTCGCGCTGGACGACGTCACCTTCCGGGTGCGACCGGGTGAGGTGTTCGGCTTCCTCGGCCCCAACGGCGCGGGTAAGTCGACCACGCTCCGGGTGGTGCTGGGGCTCATCCGCCCGGACCGAGGCGCGGTCCGTGTGTTCGGCGTGGACGCCGGAGACGTCCGTATGGCGCACCGGCTGCTCGCGTACGTGCCCGCCGATGTCGCGCTGTGGCCGCGGCTCACCGGCGCCGAAACCCTGGAGCTGCTCGCCCGGGTCGGCCCGGATGTCGACGTCCGGTATCGGGACCAGCTGATCGATCGGTTCGCCCTCGACGTGGACAAGCCCGGCCACGCCTACTCCACCGGGAACCGGCAGAAGGTCGCCCTCGTGGCGGCGTTCGCCACCCGCGCGCCGCTGCTGGTGCTGGACGAGCCCACCAGCGGCCTCGACCCGCTGATGGAGCGGGAGTTCCGGCACTGCCTGAGCGAAGCCCGCGACCGCGGTCAGACCGTGTTCCTCAGCTCCCATCAGCTCGCCGAGGTCGAAGCGGTGTGCGACCGCGTCGCGATCCTGCGGAGCGGGCGGCTGGTGGAGATCGCGGGGCTGCCCGAACTGCGTGAACTGCGCCGCACCGTCGTTGAGGTCACCTACCGCGGCAGCGCGCCGCGACTGGCGGACTCGCACGGCGTACAGGACGTGGAACAGCTCGATGAGGACCGGCTGCGGTTCACCCTCCACGGACCACCGGCGCCTATGCTGCGCGCACTCGCCGACACCGAGGTCACCGCCCTGTCGCTGCGTGAACCGGGGCTGGAAGAGATCTTTCTCGGCTACTACGGTCAGGCGCGCCCATGACCGCCTCGGCACGGCTCGGCGATCCGGTTCGGGCGGTGATCGGCGCGTGCATGCGGCAAGTTTGGGTGAGCACGTCGCTGGTCACGGTCGTCGCCGCGGGAATGTCGGCGCTCGTCGCGGCCCAGTATCGAACCACCTTCGCCGAAGCGCTGGATCAGAACTCGATCCGGGCGCTGGCCGACAACCCGGCGATCCGCACCCTGTTCGGCGCACCGCTGGCCCTGGACGACCCCGGCGGGTTCACCGTCTGGCGCACCGGTACGCCACTACTCGTGCTGGTCGCGGTCTGGGCACTGCTCGTAGGCACCAGGATCAGCCGCGGTGAGGAAGCGGCCGGGCGCTGGGAACTGCTGGCCGGTGGCCGGGTACGCCTCACCGATCTCGTCCGCGCGTGTCTGATCACCCTGACCATCGCCGCGTCGGTGATCGCGATCGCCGTCGCCACGGCGCTCGTCGCGGCCGGCACCGACGCCACCGGCGCCCTTATCCATGCGGCCGGGATGTTCGGCACCGCCCTCACTTTCGCCGCGCTCGGACTGCTCGCCGCGCAGCTGTTCGCCGCCCGCACCGCGGCCGTCACCGCCCTCGCCGCCGTCGTGGGCACGAGCTTGCTCGTCCGGATGCTCGCCGACGGGATTCCCGCCGCGGCGTGGGCCGGGTGGCTGTCGCCCTTCGGGCTCCACGCGCTCTCGGCACCCTACGCGGGGAATCGGTACGCACCCGTGGTCCTGCTGATCGTCGCGGGTATCGCGGCCGCGGCCGCGGCCATGTTCATCGCCCGGCGGCGCGATCTCGGCGGCGGCGTGATCGCACTGTCCGGCACCCGGCCGCCCAGGACGCGTCTACTCGGCTCACTCACCGGATTCGCGCTGCGCCGCGCCCTCGCACCCACCACCGCGTGGGCGATCGGGGTCGCAGTGTACTTCGGCCTGGTCGGCGTGCTCATCGCCTCGATCGTGACCTTCCTGGGCGAGAACCCGCGCTTCGCCGAACTCGCCGCCGACGCTGGATTCGCCGGGCTGGACTCAGCCACCGGGCTCGCCGCGGCGATGTTCGGTCTTCTCGCCGTCGCCGTAGGCCTCTACGCGGTCACTCGCGTGGCCGTCCTGGCCGACGACGAGAAGGCGCGCCGCTGGACGACTGTCTACTCGCTGCCTGTGGGCCGTCCGCACGTCGTCGGCGCCGAGCTCCTGGTCACCGCCATCGGCGTCGTCGCGCTTCTGCTGACCGCGGCACTGAGCATGTGGGTGGGGGCAGGAGTGGCCGGGACTTCGCTGACGTCGGGTGACGCGCTCGCCGGCGCACTCAACACCGCCCCGGTCGCCTGGCTCGGACTCGGTGCCGCGACCGCCGCGTACGGCTGGTACCCGAGAGCCGCCGCCGCCGTCGGCGCGCTGCCCGTAGTCGGCGGCTTCCTCTACGACGTCCTCGCTCACAGCATCGACGCGCCCGCCTGGGCGCGGGCGGTCACCCCGTTCGCGCACTTGGCGGCCGTGCCCGACGATGCGCCGGAGTGGATCGCCACCCTGTCCTTGACCGCCGTCGCCGCGGCGCTGACGATCCTCGGGCTGATCGGCCACCACCGTCGCGACCTGCACACCTGATCACCCGCAACAGAATGGCTCGTGGGAGCGGACCATGTCGCGGATCACCGGGACCGGCACGGTGCCGTTCGGTCACATCGGCCGTGGTCGGCAGATCTGCCGCCGGGAGCGACCGAAGGGGTGCGGGTACGGCGGACGGGCCGCTCAGCGCGGGTTTTCCCTGACCGGGGCTACATCTGGCGAATGATCCGGTGTGCGTCTCGCGGGCGATGCCCAGCGGCCGTCCGGCGAATTACCGTTCGGTCGATGGAGACTGCGGGCCCGCGTCCGATATCCCCGCTCGACCGGGCGACCGGGGAGTCTCGTGTTGACGACAGTGGAGAAGAGTTCATGGCATCTATGGCGTTTCGTCGCATCATGCCGCTCATCGCGGTCATCGGCTTGGCAGGCGGGGCGGTGGCCTGTGATGCGAGTCCGGCATCGCCATCTCGCGGGCCGCTGTCGGACACCGCGCGCGCGGCGGTGCGGCAGGTGCTGGACGCCGCGGTAGAAGCCGGAATCCCGGGGGTTCAGATCGTCGTCACACAGCAGGGGCGGGAGTGGAGCACGAGCGCAGGAGTCGGCGACCTCGCCACAGCGGCCCCGTTTCCCGCGGACGCGCACGTACGAATCGGCAGCAACACCAAGGCGTTCGTCGCCGCTGTCGTGCTGCAACTCGTGGCGGAGGGCTCGGTGGAGCTGGATGCACCCATCGCGCGCTATCTGCCCGGCGTCGTCGAGGGCGAGGGTATCGAAGGCGATCGCATCACCGTGCGAAACCTCATGCAACACACCAGCGGTTTGCCGGAGTATCTCGAATTGCCGGAGCTCCAGGGTGATTCGGATGACCTGCTGACCAGATACTTCGATACCGCCGACTTGGTCCGCCGCGCCATGGCCATGCCCGCGCGTTTCCGGCCGGGCGACCGAGCGGAGTACACCAACACCAACTACCTCGTAGTCGGCTTGCTGGTGGAGCGCGTGACCGGCCATACGATCGCCGACGAGGTCGCTCGCCGCATCACCGACCCGCTGGGGTTGCGCGAAACGTACTTCCCCGCCGCCGGTGATACTGGAATCCGCAGCCCGCATCCACAAGGCTACGAACAGGTCGGTGGAAGACCCCTCGACCTGACACATTTCGACCCGTCTTGGGCCGGCAGCGCGGGCGCACTGATCTCCACCGGATCCGAGACCAACCGATTCTTCACCGCCTTGCTGACCGGAAGCCTGGTGGCGCCGAACCAACTCGCCGACATGCGCGCCGACCCTCGCCCGCTGACCAACCGTCCCGGCTACGCGTATGGTCTGGGCTTGTCCCGTCTCCCGGTCCCGTGCGAGCTGGAAGTCTGGGGTCACGGCGGTTCCGTGCCCGGTTTCCGTACCTTCAACGGCGTCACGCCGACCGGCCGCGCGGTCACCGTCATCGCCAATCTGCGCCCCGAGGACCCCGCCATCACCGCCACCGCCCAAAGGGTCTTCGACAGCGCGATCTGCGTAGCCGACTGACGGACGGCAAGGTGACCGTGACGTGACCAGGAGTTCTCGGATATCAGCCGACCGTCACCAGGGCGGGCCGCCGCTTCTCACGCGGGCTCCGGCCGCGCTTCCCGCCGATGTCCGGCGACTGACGCGAGACGCGGCCGGGGCGTCGGCGCGCAGCGCGCGTCGCGGTCACCACGCCGATCCGGCCTCGGCGCGGGCGGACCGGTCGTTCAGCGGTCGTGAATGCCCGCCAGCACTCGGGCGATCCGCTCCAATGCTGTCGGGGAAGTCATCTGCCAGTGGGTGACCGGGAGTGGGTGGTCGTGGATTCGACCGGTCACCGAGGATCGCCACGAATCGGCCGGCGGGTCGGCCGGCGGGTCGGCGGCCGCCGTGAAGAACTGGAGATCGCCGTCGAAGGGACGGGGGCGGTACTCGGCATCGAGGCTCGCCGAGGCGAGCGCGGCAGTGACGATGCGCTCGAGATGGGCGGGGTCCATGGACGCGAACGGTTCCGGCAGACGCCGGGAGACGACTCGCGCGACCGTCGCCGGAATGCTTTCGGCGCCAGGGTCATCCGACGGTCCCACGTCGGCGGCTTCCAGATCGGAGCAGGCGCCCCCGTGAGTGCGCCGGAGATCCCAGAGGGACACATCGCGGACGGGGGAGCCGGGGACGCCGACTCCCGCCAGACCACCCAGGAGGTCCGCGAGCGTTACCCCGGTGGCGGTGTAGTCGCCGACGTGACGCAGGCGGCTGTCGAGCATGGCCAGTAGGGCGACCTGTTCGCCCTCGTCCTGGAGCTGAACCGCCATCGCGTGGGCGAGTACGCCGCCGAGGGACCAGCCCAGCAGGTGGTACGGACCGTGCGGCTGCACGGTGCGGAGGTGGTCGACGTAGACGCGCGCCCAGTCCTCGATCGAATCCGGCAGGGGCGCTTCCGATCCCAGCGCCGGGGATTGGAGTCCGTAGATCGGGCGGTCCAGGTGGGCGGCGAGACCCGCGAACGACCAGGCGATCCCGCCGATCGGGTGGACGCAGAACAGCGGTTCGCCGGTGGCGGACGGGCGTAGGGGCAGCAGGATGTCGAATGCCGAGTCCGGTGCTGTCGAGCGGCATTCGGCCGCGATGGCCGCCGGAGTGGGCGCGGTGAAGATCCGGGAGACCGGAACCCGTTCGGCGACAACATCACTCAACCGAGCGGCGAGCGTGGTTGCGAGCAGTGACGTGCCGCCCAGCTCGAAGAAGTTGTCGTCCAGGCCGATCCGATCCACCCGCAGCACGTCCGCGAAGGCCGCGCATACCGCGATCTCCAGCGCGGTGCCGGGAGCGCGGTAGGCGCGGGTGGCCAGAGGCGGCGTGGGCAACGCGGCACGGTCGAGCTTGCCGACGGAGTTCAACGGGAGTTCGTCGAGCACGACGATCGCGGCGGGCACCATATGGGAGGGCAGACTGCGGGCCGCCCAGGTGAGCAGCTCATCGCCCTCGAGCGCGCGACCGGGAGCGGGCACCACATAGGACACCAGAACCGTTGCACCCGCTTGATTCTCGCGTCCGACGGTTACGGCCACCGCGACGTCCGGGTGGTCGAACAGCACGGCGTCGACCTCGCCGAGCTCGATGCGGAACCCGCGGATCTTCACCTGGAAGTCGGCGCGACCGCGATACTCCAACTCGCCCTCGGCATTCCAGACCACCATGTCGCCGGTGCGATACATCCGCGCGCCGGATTCGAACGGGTTCGCGACGAACCGCTCGGCCGTGAGGTCGGGCCTGCCGAAGTAGCCGCGCGCCAATTGCGCACCGGCCGCGTACAACTCGCCGGGAACGCCGGGCAGCACCGGGCGCAGGCGGGCATCCAGCACGTAGACCTGGCTGTTCCACACCGGCGTCCCGATCGGAAGGTTGCCGGGGAACCGCACGCGATGGCTGGTGATCGACACGGCCGCCTCGGTGGGACCGTACACGTTGTACAGCGCGGCGTCGGGCGCGACGCGGGCGACTCGCTCCGCGAGCACCGGCGGCAGCGCCTCGCCGATCGCGAGGATGCGTCGCAGCGACTTCGGGAGCGCGCCCGCTGTCAGGGCGTCCAGCATGGACGGCACGGCGTGCAGGGTGGTGACGTCCTCGCGCGCCATCAGCTCGTTCAGATACTCGGGGTCCCGGTGGCCGTCCGGCGCGGCGAGCACCACCCGTCCGCCGCACACCGCCGCCGACCAGAACTCCCAGACCGACAGGTCGAAGGTCGCCGCCGTCTTCAACAGCACGGCGTCGTCAGCGGTCATGCCGAATTCGGCTGTCTTCCAGCGCAACTGGTTGACAATCGCCTCGTGCGTAACGGCGACGCCCTTCGGGCGGCCGGTCGAACCGGACGTGAAGATCACGTAGGCCGTGTGTGCCTGCCGCAGCGGCACGAGCCGGTCGGCGTCGGTGACCGGGCCGGCGTCCACCGCCGCGAGATGCAGCCGGTCGAGGCGCACGACGGGGACCCGCGCGGTGGTGAACGCGGCGTCGGCGTCGGTGAGCACGCAGATCGGCTCGGCCGTCTCGAGGATGTGGTCGTGGCGCAGCGCGGGCTGGTCGGGGTCGATCGGCACGTACGCGCCGCCCGCTTTGCTCACCGCGTACATGGCGATCACCAGGTCCGCGGAGCGCCGCAGCGCGAGCGCGACTCGCGATTCGGCGCGGACGCCCGTGGCGATCAGGTAGCGCGCCAGGCGATTCACCCGCGCGTCCAGATCGGCGTAGGCGGTCGCGGTGCCGTCGGCCGCCACCAGCGCGATCGCGTCGGGTGTCGCGGCGACCGTCGCGTCCAGCAGGGCGACCAGGGTGGCGGCGGGGACCGGGTGCGCGGTGCGGTTGCGATCGGTGAGGATCAGGGCGCGCTCGCGCGGGGTGAGGAGGTCGATGTCACCCACGCGCACGCGCGGTCGGCCCGCGACGATCTCCAGCAGCCTGGTGAATCGATCGGCGAACTCTCGCACGGTCGACTCGTCGAAAAGTGCTGTCGCGTAGGTTATGTGGCCCGTGATGCCCATCGCGCGCCCCTGCTCGTCGTAGCCGTCGGCCACGATCACGTGCAGATCGAACTGCGAGAGTCGTCGATCGATCTCCCACGGGGAGACGGTCAGGCCGGGCAGCGTCATCGGCGCGAGGGCGAGGTTCTGGAACGACAGGCCCACCTGGAACAGCGGGTGCCGCGCGGTGGAACGCGCCGGGTTGAGCACTTCCACCAGGCGCTCGAACGGGATGTCGGCGTGGGCGAAGGCGCGCAGGTCGGAATCGCGTTGGCGGGACAGGAGTTCGGTGAAATCGGCGTCGTGATCCACGTGAGTGCGGAAGACCAGGGTGTTGACGAACATACCGATCAGGTCGTCCAGCACGGCGTCACCGCGACCCGCGACGGGGGTGCCGACCGCGATGTCGTCGGTGCCGGACAGTTCCGCGAGCAACACCGCGAGGGCGGTGTGCACGACCATGAACAGCGTAGCGCCGTGCGCCCGGGCGAGATCCGAGAGCGCGGCGTGTGTGGCGGCGTCGACGCGCAGCGGCACCTGCCCGCCCGCGAAGGACTGCACCGCCGGACGCGGGCGATCCCTGGGCAGTTCCAGCTGATCGGGCAGCCCGGCGAGGGCGTCCCGCCAGTACGCGAGCTGAGCGGCAGCGGCGGAATCGGGATCGTTCTCGTCGCCGAGGACCACGCGCTGCCACAGGGTGTAGTCGGCGTACTGCACCGGCAGCGGAGACCACGCCGGTGCGCGCCCTTGGGTCCGCGCCAGATAGGCGGTGGCCAGATCGCGGACGAGCGGGCCGCCGGAGAAGCCGTCGGCGCTGATGTGGTGTACCACCAGCGCGAGCACGTACTCGCCGTCGGTCACACCGAACAGCACGGCGCGCAACGGGACCGCGTCCGTGACGTCGAAGGTGGTCGAAACAACCTCGGCCACCGCCGATTCCACGTTCTCAGCTTGTGCTACTTCGAGCGTCGGCACGTCGCGGTGCTCGATCGGCAGCACGACCTGCACCGGCCCGTCCGCACGCTGCGGATACACGGTGCGCAGGATCTCGTGGCGGGTCACGAGATCGGTGAAGGCGGCGCGCATCGCGTCCACGTCCAGATCGCCGGTGAGCCGGAGGGCGACGGGGATGGTGTAGGCCGTCGAGGTGGTGTCGAACCGGTTGAGGAACCACATCCGCTGCTGCGCGGGCGAGAGCGGAATGTCTTGCGGCCGTGGGCCCGCGACGAGTGCCGGGCGGTTCTCGGCTCCTGGTGCGGCCGCGAGTTCGCGGGCACAGGCGGCCACGGTGGGCGCGGTGAACAGGACGCGCACCGGGACGCGGGTGTCGAGCGCGGCGCCGAGCCGGGCGGTGACGCGGGTGGCCAGCAGCGAATTGCCGCCGAGGTCGAAGAAGTTGTCGTCGGCGCCGACGCGCTCGACGCCCAGCACCTCGGCGAAGACCTCGGCCACCAGGTGTTCGGCGGTGGACGAGGGTTCCCGATAGGCGCGCGCCGCGAATTCCGGTGCGGGCAGGGCCTTTCGGTCGAGTTTGCCCACCGGAGTCAGCGGGAGCGCGTCGAGGACGACGATCGCGGACGGAACCATGTGCGCCGGAAGTGCGCGCGCCGCCCATTCGGTGAGCACGTCGGCGTTCAGATCGGAGCCGGTCACATAGGAGACGAGTGCCGTTGCCCCGCTGGCATTCTCACGCCCGATGGTGACGGCGATGTCGACACCGGGATGCGCGACGAGGACGGCGTCGATCTCGCCGAGTTCGATGCGGTAACCGCGGATCTTGACCTGGAAGTCCGTGCGGCCCAGGTATTCCAACTCCGGTCCGGCGGGCGTCTCGAGCCACCGGACCAGATCGCCCGTGCGATACATGCGCTCGCCAGGCCTCCCCCAGGCGTCGGCGACGAAGCGCTCCGCGCTGAGAACCGAGCGCGCGTGGTAGCCGCGGGCCAGCGCGGGACCGGAGAGGTACAGCTCGCCGGTGACGCCGACCGGCACGGGGTGCAGGCGGCTGTCGAGCACGGTCGCGCGCAGGCCGGGCACCGGGCGGCCGATCGTGATCCGTTGCCCCACGGTCAGAGTCGTGTAGGTCGCGCCGACCGTGGTCTCGGTGGGGCCGTATCCGTTGACGAATCGGCGGCCGGGCGCCCACTTCTCGAGGAGTTCGGGGGTGGTGGCCTCGCCGCCGGCGGAGACGACTTCCAGGTGGTCGAGGTGCGCGGGGTCGAGGGTGCCGAGCAGCGTCGGCGTGATGATCGTGTGGGTCACCCGCTCCGTGCGGAGGAGGTCGTGCAGTTCCGCACCGCCGACGATATCGGGGTCCGCGACGACCACGGTGGCCCCGGCGTGGAACGCGGTGACCAGCTCTTCGACGGACTGATCGAAGCCCGGCGAGCACACGTGCAGCATGCGGTGGTGCTCGCGCAGCCCGAGTAGGCCGGTGGAATGTGCGACGAGGGAGGACAATCCGGCATGAGTGACGGTCACGCCCTTGGGGAGTCCCGTCGAGCCGGATGTGTAGATCACGTAGGCGGCGTGCGAGATACGCAGTGGTGCGAGGCGATCCGCGTCGGTGATCGGCTCGTCCGAACGGGTAGCGCACACGTCGGTCAGGGCGGGATCGTCGAGCGTCAGCCAGGTGACCGCGCCGGACAGGCCGGGCGCGTGCTCGGCGACGGTGAGCCCGAGCGCCGCGCCGGAGTCCTCGACCAGGTAGCGCACCCGTTCGGCGGGGTGGGACGGGTCGATCGGCAGGTACGCCGCGCCGGTCTTGGCGACCGCCCATATCGCGACGATCATCTCGTACGAGCGGCGCAGGGCCAGTGCGACCACGGTTTCGGGACCGGCGCCGCGCGCGATCAGGACGCGGGCCAGTCGCGAGGACCGGGCGTCGAGCTCACCGTAGGCGTATTCGCGACCGGCGGCGCGCACCGCTGTGCGGGCGCGTCCGAATTCCACACCGTGGCAGAGCAATTCCGGCAGCGTCGCGGCGGGCGGTGGTGTGCCGCCGTTCTGCCGGGTCAGCTGTTCGTGCTCGTCGCCGACGAGGACCGGCAGGTCTCCGACGGGAGTCTCCGGGTTCTCCACCACCGCGCCGAGCAGGCGCAGGAAGCGGCGCACGAGAAGATCGGCACCCGCGTCGTCGAAAATGTCACGCGAGAAGGACATCTCGCCGTGCCCCGCTTCCGGCAGCGCCATCGCCAGATCGGCGGCCGCGTCGGGCGGTATCCGGTACGAGAGCGACACCTGGAACAACGGATGCCCGCCTGGTGCCCGTGTCGCCCCCGCCAGGTCGACCAGATCCTCGAACGGGATGTCCGCGTGCGCGACGGCGTCGAATTCCGTGCGGTGCGCCTCGCCGAGATGATCGAGGAAGCCCGCCGCGCGATCCACCTTGCTGCGCAACACCAGTTCGGCGTGCACCCCGCCCGGCACGGGCGTGCCGATCGCCAGATCGTCGGAGCCGGTCAGCCGTGCCAGCAGCACCGCGAGCGCGGTGCGCGCGACCGCGAATCGGGTGACGCCCGCGCGGTCGGCCAGCGAGTGGACTCCATCGCGGATCGTTTCCGGGACGGTGAATTCCAGGCGACCGCGAGGCGTGTTCTGTCGAATGTGCTGATGCTCGACCGGCTCCGGGTATACGACGTGGCCATCGACTCGGCCCGAGATTCCCGACAGGTCGAGGCGTTCCGGTAACCCTGCCAACGCCGTGCGCCAGTAGCGCGACCGCGTGAGCGGATCGCCCGCGTCGGTGGTTTGCAGCAGCGCGATCTCCGCCGCGGCCCGGTCGGCGTCCGCGACGAGGTCGCCGAGCACGCGCCGCAGGCGGGCGGCCACGGCGCGCGCGGCCTCCTCGGACACCAGGTCGCGGCGGTACTTCACCTGCACCACCAGCGTCTCGTTCAGGAACACGAGCACGGTGATCGGGTAGTGCGTGTGGTCCGAACCGCGCAGGTCGTCGATGCGCAGGCCGTCGAGCGCGCCGCTCGCGTGCCGCAGCCCTTCCTCGTCCACCGGGTAGGACTCGAAAACCAGCATGGTGTCGAACAATTCGCCCAGGCCGGTCACGCGCTGGATGGCGTCCAGGCCCAGGTGGTGGTGGTCGAGCAGTGACGCCTGCTCGACTTGCAGCTCGTCCACCAGGTCGCGGGCGGTCTTGTCCGGTGCGAACCGCACGCGCACCGGGATGGCGTCCACGAACAGGCCGATCATGTCGCCGACGCCGTCGAGCTGGGCGGGCCTGCCGGAGATGGTGGCGCCGAACACCACGTCGTCGCGCCCGGTCGCCCCCGCCAGGACCAGGCCCCAAGCCGCCTGCACGACGGTATTCGGGGTGACCTCGGCGGCGGACGCGTAGGTGGTCAGCGCCGAGGTCTCGGTGTCGCTCAGCGCGAATTCGCAGAGGCCGAAACCGTCGCCGGTGGGCGCGGGCCAGGTGAGTTCCGGACCGAGCAAGGTCGGGCTCACGTCGCTGAGCACCGTCAACCAGGCCGCCCGCGCCGCCTCCCGGTCCTGGCGGGCGAGCCAGCGCAGGTAGTCGCGGTAGGGCCGCACGGCGGGCAGCGGCACGGTGTCGCCGCCGGTGGCGTACAGGACCAGCAGCTCCTTCATGAGCAGCGGCATGGACCAGCCGTCGAGCAGGATGTGATGACCGGTCAGCACCAGGTGCGCGCAGCCGGGACCGGTGGTGTACAGCGTGAATCGCAGCAGGGGGGCCACAGCTGGGTCGAAGCCGCGCCGCTGTTCGGCGACGAGCAGACCGGGCAGCTCGGCCTCCTCGACCTCGCCGACCACGCGCCACGGCACCGCCACGCGGTCCGCGATCACCTGCACCTGGCTGCCGTCGGCGGCGGTCACGAACGCGGCGCGCAGATTGGCGTGCCGGTCGAGGATGGTCTGCGCGGCCCGGCGCAATCGGTCGACATCGAGGTCGCCGCGCAGGCGCGCCGCGAGCTGGATGACGTAGGCGTCGACGGAACCGTCCAGCAGTTCCATGAGAACCCGCAGCGAGCCCTGGAGCGGCGAGAGCGGGAGCACATCGGCCAGCTCGCCGTACACCCGCCGCCAGCCGTCCAGCTCGGTCTGACCGGTCCGCACCAACGGCACGTCCGACGGGGTGAGACCGCCCGCCTCCGGGTGGTCCAAGTGGGCGGCGAGCGCGGCGAGGGCTGCGGTCCACTCGTCGGCCAGCTCGCGGACGTCGGCCTCGGCCAGCAGGTCGCCCGCGTACCGGAAACTCGCGTCCAGCACGGTGCCCGCGTCGGTGTCGGCCGCGAGGGCGTTGATGTCGACGACCGTGGACAGCGGCATCGTGCGGGCGTACTCGATCTCGAACTCGCCCAATTCGGCTGTCGGCAGCCAACTTCCGTCGCCGACCTCGCCGGTGGAGGTGCGGCCCAGGTAGTTGAAGCCGATCTGACCGATGTCGCCCGCGAGCGCGTCGGCCGCGGCGGGGTGCAGAGCGCGCAGCATGCCGAAGCCGATGCCCTTGTCCGGCACGGCGATCAACTGTTCCTTGACCGATCGCAGAATCGCGGCGAGCGCGGCGTCGTCGGCGTCCACAGGGAAGGGAGACAGATCGAGCGAGACGGGGTACACGCTGGTGAACCAGCCGACGGTGCGCGTGAGATCGGCGCCGGGAACGACCGTTTCTTCCCGCCCGTGACCTTCCAGGCGAAGCCGCGTGACCGGGGTGTCGAGGCCGCGCCGCGCCCGCCACTTCCGCACCGCCAGGGCGAGCGCCGCCAGCAGGCCGTCGTGCACACCGCCGCGATAGCGAGCGGGCAGCGCCCTCAGCAGCGCCTCGCTCACCCCGGCGGGAACGCGGACGGTGAACGACCGGACCGTCGCCTCGGTGTCCACGGCGCCGTCGAGCGCGCGAGGGCCGAACAGCGGATCAGGTGTCGCCAATATCCTTTGCCAGTAGTCGATTTCGTCGGCACGCGCCGGTGCCGCGTCGACCAGGGCGTGCGCCCAGCGCCGCAGGGACGTGCCGACCTCGGGGAGCGAAATCCGCTGCCCCGCAGCGTGTTGTGCCCACGCCGTCACGAGATCGGGGATCACGATCCGCCAGGACACGCCGTCGATCGCGTAGTGGTGCGCCGCAATCGCGAGCACGTCGCGGCCGCCGGGTCTGCGCACCCAGGCGCAGGCGATCATGCGACCGGCTGCGGGGTCGAGGGTGGACAGCGCGGAATCCATTGCCGCGCCGCCGATATCGGAGGACACTTCTCGGGCCCACGCACCCGGCTCCTGCACAGCATCCACGTCCCCGACCCCGATCGGTGCCGGTGTCGTCGAGTCGCCACGAGCAGCGCGCGGTGGAGCGGACGGGACCTCGAG
Organism: Nocardia puris; assembly: GCF_036051655.1. Lineage (NCBI taxonomy): Bacteria > Bacillati > Actinomycetota > Actinomycetes > Mycobacteriales > Nocardiaceae > Nocardia > Nocardia puris. The sequence continues at coordinate 184,842 of NZ_CP107943.1, forward strand.
CTCCGAAACCAGTGCGTCCACATCGACCGCACCGACAGGCTGAACCTCGAACCGCCACCGCCCGTCCTCATTCGACACCCGCGCACGCAGGGCGGCGTGGCGATCGACCACCGCACCGAGCGTGGCGACCAGGCCCGCCCGGTCGATGCCCTCGGGCAGGGCCAGAACCATCGTCTGGGCGAAACGGTTGTGCACGCCGGTGGCGAGGGATTCGGCGAGGATCGGCGTGAGCGGGACGTCACCGACGCCGCCGCCGGGCAGTTCCGCCAGCACCGTGGCCGCCGTACCGGTCGCGCCCGCGACCCGGGCGAGCGCGGCGACGGTGCGCTGCTCGAACACATCACGCGCGGTGAAGATCAGACCCGCCGCTTTGGCTCGCGACACCAGCTGGATGGACAGGATGCTGTCGCCGCCGATCGCGAAGAACGAATCGTCCACCCCCACCTCGGGCAGGCCGAGCACCTTGGCGAACAGTTCGACCAGCCGAGCCTCGACCGGGTTCAGCGGCGCACGCGACGAGGTCGTCTCGAAGACCGGCTCCGGCAACGCTTTTCGATCAACCTTGCCGTTGGTGGTCAGCGGCAGCGCGGCCAGCACAACGACCGCCGCAGGCACCATGTGCGCGGGTAGCACGGCGGCGGCGTGCTCGGTGAGCGCGGCGGTCTCCACGGTCCGGCCCGGTGTGGCGACCACGTACGACACCAGCGCCGTCGCACCGGAAGTCGTCGCGCGGGCCACGGTTACGGCGGTGGCGACATCGGCGTGCGCGGTGAGCACGGCATCGATCTCCCCGAGTTCGACGCGGAATCCCCGCACCTTCACCTGCTCGTCGCCGCGACCGACGTACTCGAGCGCGCGCCGGCCCGGCGCCGCCGAGCGCCAGCGGACGATATCGCCGGTGCGGTACATCCGCGCACCCGGCGCGCCCCAGGGGTCGGCGACGAACCGCTGCGCGGTCAGGCCGGAGCGGTGCCGGTAGCCGCGCGCCAGCCCACCGCCCGCCAGATACAACTCGCCCGCGACACCCGGCGGCACCGGCTTCAGCCGCGCGTCGAGCACCAGCGCCGACATGCCGCGCACCGGTTCACCCACCGTGATCGGCTGTCCGGCAACGAGTTCGGCGTAGGAGGAGATGATCGTGGTCTCGGTGGGCCCGTAACCGTTGAGGTAGCGGCGGCCGGGCTGCCAGGCCGCGAGCAGGTCCGGCGTGGTGACATCGCCACCCACCGACAGCACTTCGAGCGCGTCGAGCCCGGCGGGGTCGACGGTGCCGAGCACGGCCGGGGTGATGATCGCGTGCGTGACGGCCTCCGCGCGCAGCAGCTCGCCGAGTTCCGCGCCACCCGCCACCTGCGGCGGCACCACCACCAACGTCGCGCCGGAGGCCAACGCGCACAACCACTCCAGCACCGAGGGATCGAAACTCGGCGCGCAGATGTGCAGCATCCGGTGCTCGGCAGTGATCCCGTAGCGGCGTACCGCCTCGTCCAGCAGACCGCCCAGGCCGGCGTGGGTGACCGTCACGCCCTTGGGCACACCGGTCGATCCGGAGGTGTAAATGACGTAGGCCGGGTTCGACATACGCAGCGGCGCACGGCGATCCGCGTCGGTGACGGGAGCGTCCGAGTAGGCGGCGCAGGCCTGGTCGGTGGCCGGATCGTCCAGCACCAGCCAGTCGATATCGCGCGGCAGGCGGTCGGCGTACTCGGCGACGGTGATGCCCAGCGCCGCACCCGAGTCGATCACCATGTGCCGCAGGCGATCCGCAGGGTAGCCGGGGTCGAGCGGAATATGCGCGCCGCCGGCCTTGGCGACAGCGACTACCGAAGCCACCATGTCGTAGGAGCGGGGCAACGCCACGGCGACCAGCCGCTCCGGACCGATACCGCGATCGATCAGCAGGCGCGCCACTCGCGAAGTGACCGAGTCGAGTTCGCCGTAGGTGACCGACCGGTCGAGGTATCTCACGGCGACGCGGTCGCGGCCGAAGGCGACACCTCGGACCAGGAGATCCGGCAGCAGGCCCGTGGCCATCACGTCGTCCGGGGCGACCGAGGTGAGTTCGGCGAACTCGATATCGGCCAGCAGGGGCAGGTCGCCGAGAGGCGTCCGAGGGGCCGCGACGGCCGCGCCGAGCAGACGCAGGAAGCGCTGGGCGAACACCGCCACGGTGCTCGCCTCGAACAGGTCGCGGTCGTAGGTGAGCCGCGCGGCGACACCGGATTCGGTCTCGCGGACGTGCAGGGACAGGTCGAACGCGCTCGCCGCCAACGGGATTCGCTCCCCGGACGACACCATGACCCGCGCCAGAGGGTGACGGGGGCCGTGCGGCTCGTGGCCGAGCAGCCGCAGCACCTCGGCGAGCGGCAGGTCGGCGTTCGCGAAGGCTTGCCGGACAACCTCGTCCGCACGCGCGAGCAAATCGGCCATCGAAACATCACCGCGCACATCGGTGCGCAGGATCAGGCTGTCCTCGGCGTCCGACGTCTCCGGGCCGGGGGCGAGCGCGGCGATCGCGATGTCCCCGGCCCCGGATAGTCGCGCCAGCAGCGCGGCGAATGCCGCGTACGCGACGGTGAAGACGGTGGTGTCGTGGGAGCGCGCCAGTTGTTCGAGTGCGTGATCGACGGGGAAGTCGAAGGAGCCCGTGGACGCCGACATCGGCGAAATCTGGTGATCTACCGGAAGATTCAGCTCGACGGGCAGGCCGTCGAGCACCGAGCGCCAGTATCGGGTCCGGCTCAGCACATCCCCGCGCCGGTCCAGCGCGGCGTCCACTTCGGCGGGCGTGCGCTCGGGCGCGGCGACCACCTCGCCCAGCACCGCCCGCAGTCGGTCGGCCAGCGCTCGCGCGGCTTCCTCGGTGACGAGGTCGCGGCGATGCTGGAGCCTGACCCGCAGCTCGCCGCCGAGCTCGACCTGCACCGCCACCGGATAGTGCGTGACGTTCACGCCGTGCAGATCGGCGATCTCCAGACCGTCGATGGACCCGTACGCCTGGCGCAGTCCCTCGGCGTCCACCGGATAGGACTCGTAGGCCACCAGGGAGTCGAACAGCTCCCCCGCCCCCGCGATCCGCTGGATCTCCGCCAACCCGATCTGGTGCCGATCCAGCAGCGAAACCTGTTCCGCTTGCAGCGCTTTCAGCAGCTCGCCGACGGGCGACGCGGCGTCGAAGCGGACTCGCACCGGCAGGGTGTTGGCGAACAGGCCCACCATGTCGTCCACGCCGTCCACCTGCGGCGGCCTGCCCGACACCACGGCGCCGAACACCACATCGTCCCGACCGGCGCCGGACGCCAGCACCAGGCCCCACGCCGCCTGCACGACGGTGTTGACCGTGATTTCGTGCGCCGAGGCGAACGCGACCAGCGCGGCCGTCTCCTCCGCCGACAGATCCGCCGCGCATTCCCCGTGCCCCTCCCCCGGCACGGAAGGTCGCGGCACTACCTCGGTCAACCGGAACGGATGCAGACCCTCGAGCGCGGTGCGCCACGCCTCCCTGGCACCGTCACGGTCGTAGCTGGCCAGCCACGCGAGGTAGTCCCGGTACGGCCGCACCGGGGCGAGCAGCGTCGAATCCCCGTCCGCCGCATAGGCGATCAGGAGTTCCTTCATCAGCAACGGCATGGACCAGCCGTCCAGCAGCAGGTGGTGCGCGGTGAGCACCAGGTGCATCCGGCCGGACTCGGCGCGGTACACCGTGAACCGCAGCAGCGGTGCGACGGCGGGGTCGAATCCCGTAACGGCCTCCGCCGCAAGCAGTTCCGTGGGTTCGGTGTCGGCCGCCTCGGTCACCCGCCACGGCACCGGCAGCCCCTCGGCGACGATCTGGACCGGCACGCCCTCGGCCGTCGCGCCGAACGCCGACCGCAGCGCGGCGTGCCGATCCAGCACCGCCTGCGCCGAACGGCGCAACCGGTCCAGATCCACCACACCCGACAGTTCCACTGCCAGTTGCAGCAGGTACGGGTCGCGATCGTCCGAAACCTGGGTCAGGAACAGCAATCCGCCCTGCAACGGCGCGAGCGGCAGCACGTCGGACAGGCCGGGGCGCTCCCGCTCCCAGATGTCGATTTCGGCCTGGGTGACCCGGACCAGCGGAACGTCCGACGGCGTCAGACCACCCGCGGCGGGATCGTGCGCGTGCTCCGCCAGCACCGTCAACGCGGCGATCCACGACTCCGCCAGCTCGCGCACGGCGGCCTCGTCGAGCAGGGCCGAGGCGTAGGAGAACGAGGCGGTCAGGCGCGGGCCGTCGGCCGAATCACCTACGATCGCATTGATATCCACCACCGCCGCGGCGGGCATGTCCGCGTCCGGAGCGGGTGCGGGATCGCCCCATTCGGCGGTCGGCAACCAGCTGCCGTCCGACAGCGCCTCGGGCACCTCGCCGGAGGAGACGCGGCCCAGGTAGTTGAAGCCGATCTGGCCGAGCGATCCCTCCAGCGCAGCGGCACCCAAGTGGCGCAGGATGCCGAAACCGATGCCCTTGTCCGGCACGGCATTCAGCTGTTCCTTGACCGACTTCAGCAGCGCCGCCGTGGCCGCGCCACCGTGCCACGCGGCCTGTGCGTCGAGACCGGACAGGTCGAGCGCCACGGGGTACATGCTGGTGAACCAGCCGACCGTGCGCGTGAGATCGGCTCCGGGGACGGCGCTTTCCTCACGCCCGTGCCCTTCCAACCGCACGCGGGTAGCGGGTGCGTCGACACCACGTGCAGCGCGCCACGTGCGCACCGCGAGGGCGAGCGCGGCGAGCAGTCCGTCGTTCGCACCGGCCCGGTAGCGGTTCGGCAGTTCGGTCAGCACGGCGTGCGTGGCCTCGGGCGGCAACGTCACCGTGACGGTACGCACCGTGGCCGCGGTGTCCACCGACGGATCCGGTTCGCGTACACCGAGTATCGGGTCGGCGACCGCGAGAACATCACGCCAGTAAGGCAATTCGTCCGTGCGGTCGCTCGCCGCCTCGGCCAGGCCGTGCGCCCAGCGGCGGAAGGACGTGCCGACGGCGGGCAGCGCGATCGGTTGCCCCGCCGAGTGCTGCGCCCACGCCAGCACGAGGTCCGAGATCAGCACCCGCCACGAAACACCGTCGATCACATAGTGATGCGCCGCGACCAGCAAAGCGTCGGGTCCGTCCGGCCGGGACAACCACGTGAATGCCACCATGCGCCCGGTGGCCGGATCGAGCCGGTCGACCGCGGAATCCATGGCGGCCTCGGCAATCTGGGCCGCCTCCGCACCGGGCGCCACGTCGACACGCTCGAGCAGGGATTCCGCCGACACCGCAGGCAGCGCCTCCAGCTCCCACCGCTCCCCCGTGGACCGCAGCCGGGCGCGCAGCATGTCGTGATGGTTCAGCACCGCGTCGAGCACCGCCACCACGTCCGCCCGCGCCGCATCCGGCGGCAGCGCGAGCACCATGTGCTGGGTGAAGCGCGGGAACGCACGACCGCCCGACACGTGCGCGAGCACCGCCGGAGTCGCGGGCATGACGCCCACGCCGCCGCCCGGCAGTTCCGCGAGCACCGTCGCCTGCCCGGCGCCGACCACCGCGACGCGCGCGAGGCCGGCGACCGTCCGCTGCTCGAACACGTCCTGCGGGGTGAACGCGAGACCGGCCGCCCTGGCCCGCGACACCAGCTGAATGGACAGGATGCTGTCGCCACCCGCGGCGAAGAACGAATCCTCCGCGCCGACCCGCCGCACGCCCAGCACCTCGGCGAACAACTCCGCGATCCGCGTCTCTACCGGCCCCGACGGTGCGCGCGAGGCCGCCACCTCGAACACCGGCTCCGGCAGCGCCCTCCGGTCCAGTTTTCCGTTGGCGGTCAAGGGAATAGCGTCGATCGGCACGATCATCGACGGCACCATGTGTCCGGGCAGCGTGGCGCCCACGAAGGCGGTGAGCTCGTCGGCGTCCACGTCCGTGCTGGTCAGCACGTACGACACCAGCACCGTCGCCCCCGAGGGCGCGACCTTGCCCAGCGTCGCGGCGTAGTCGACGGCGGGGTGCGCCGTGAGAGCGGCATCGATCTCGCCGAGTTCCACGCGGAAGCCGCGGATCTTCACCTGGAAGTCGGACCGTCCCAGATACTCGAGCGCGCCGTCGTCGGCGCGACGGCGCACCAGATCGCCGGTCCGGTACATGCGCGCGCCCTCGTCGCCGGCGAACGGGCTCGCCACGAACCGCTCGGCGGTGAGTCCGGCGCGCCCGAGGTAGCCCTGGGCGAGCGCGGGACCGAACAAGTACAGCTCACCGGTCACATCGGCGGGGACCGGGCGCAGCCGCGAGTCCAGCACCACCGCGCCGACCCCGGGCAGCGCGGAGCCGATGGTGATCGGCTCGCCCGGCCGCAGTTCGGAGGTGCCGGTGGCCAGGATGGTGGCCTCGGTGGGGCCGTAGCCGTTGAAGAAGGCGCGTCCGTCGCGCGCCCACCGGTCCACGAGGCCGGGGCCGAACGCGTCACCCGCGACCACCACGACGCGCAGGTCGTCCAGCCCCGCCGGCTCCACCGACTCCAGCGCGGCGGGCGTGATCAGCACGTGCGTGAGGCGCTCGCGGCGGATCAGCTCGGCCAGCTCCGGACCGCCGAAGACGGTCGGCGGCGAGACGACCAGCGTGGCGCCCGACCCGAACGCCAGCAACATCTCCAGCACGGACACGTCGAAGTTCGGCGAGCACACATGCAGCACACGCGCGCTCTCGTCCACCGCGTACCGCTCACGCTGGGCCGTGACGAGCGCGGCCAGGCCGGTGTGGGTGACGACGACGCCCTTGGGCCGCCCGGTCGAACCGGAGGTGTAGATGACGTAGGCGGGGTGCCGCTCGTGCAGGGCACGCACACGGTCGACGTAGGACACCGGATGCGCGGGCTGGGCGGCGACCGCGGCGGCGAACGTCGGATCGTCCAGGGCCAGCCATTCGAGACCGGCGCCGAGGCGCTCACGGTGTTCGACGGCGGTGAGCCCGAGCACCGCGCCCGAGTCCTCGACGAGGTAGGCGATGCGATCCGGCGGCAGCGTCGGATCGACGGGGACATAGGCGGCGCCGGTCTTGGCCACGGCCCACACCACCAGCACCGATTCGGCGGAACGGGTCAATCCGGCGGCCACCACGTCGCCGGGGCCGACGCCGCGCTCGATCAGAGCGCGCGCCAGTCGCGAGGAGGCCGCGTCGAGCTCCCGGTAGGTGAGGGTACGCCGGTCGGCCGGATCCCCGGACGGGTCATAGCTGATCGCAACCCGGTCGGCGGCCGAATCGACCGCGGCTGTCAGCAGCTGACCGAACTGCGGCGCGGCCGATCTGCGGCGCCCACGACCTCGAACGGCGCGACGAACCCCATCCATCCGAGCACTGCATCCTTCACATATCGAGTTCGGCCGTTGGCCCATATCAGACCACAGGTCGGGCAATCGCGCCGTTTCAGTGTGCGTGCCCCGAGGCGTGGCCCACATCGGTACCGATGGTCACGCATATCCCCCATCGCAACCTGGTGGCGAATTCCCGGATCGGCCCCGGCGTGACCCAGACGGTCGGCGCGAGGCGCCGGGGACGCGTCAGTAACGAATCGCTACCGCGCCGACGACATCGAGACAGGGTTCGAGGACGGGAACGCCGCGCGCGATCCGCGCGGAGTGGCGGTCCTCGAGTGAGCGCCGGAGGACCGAGATGAACGTACTGATCGAGATGCAGACCCTGTGCCTGACACGCCCGTCCAGCGGGGCCGACGCGGACTCGCTGGCCCGCTGGTACGCGGCGAAGGCGCGGCTGCACGAGCACCTGGCGGGCGAGGGCGGACCCGACAGCGGACGGGAGCGCGAGCTGGCCGCCTCGGCCCGGCGACACGCGCAGCGGCTGGCCGGGGCAAAGGTGTAGCGAACGGGGTTATCCTCGCAGAAAGGGCCGGTTCCGGCCGGCCGCGAGCACGCCCGAATCGAGGCCCGCGATGGCCGATATGCCGCCGACGCAGCGCAGAGCCGCCGCCTCGGGGATCCTCGCGGAGCTGGGCGCCGAAGGTTTCGAGGACGCGCGGGAGATCGGGCGCGGCGGATTCGGCGTCGTGTACCGATGCAGCCAGCCCGACCTGGACCGAGTCGTCGCGGTGAAGGTCCTCACCGGCGATCTCGACCCCGATGTGCTCGGCCGCTTCGTCCGGGAACAGCAGGCCATGGGCCGCTTGTCCGGGCACCCGCACATCGTCGCGGTCTTCCAGGTCGGCACCACGCGCGGCGGGCATTCCTATCTGGTCATGCCGTATCACGCGCGCGGCTCGCTGGAACAGCGCATCCGCGCGGCGGGCCCGCTGGACTGGTCGGCCACCCTGCGGCTGGGCGTCAAGATGTCGGGCGCGCTGGCCACCGCGCACGGGGCCGGGATCCTGCACCGCGACGTGAAACCCGCCAATATCCTGATCACCGACTACGGCGAACCGGAACTCACCGACTTCGGCATCGCCCGCACCCCGGGCGGCTTCCGGACCACCACCGGAATCGTCACCGGCACACCGGCTTTCACTGCCCCCGAAGTGCTGCGCGGCGCGGCGCCGACCGAGGCCTCGGATCTGTACGGCTTGGGCGCCACGCTGTTCTGCGCGCTCACCGGCCACGTCGCCTACGAGCGGCGCGCGGGCGAGCAGGTGCTGACGCAGTTCCTGCGGGTGAGCGCGCAGCCGGTCACCGATCTGGCCGAGCGCGGCGTGCCCGACGAGGTCCGCACCGTCATCGAGCACGCCATGGCCACCGAGCCCACCGACCGTCCGGAGAGCGCGGCCGCGCTGGGCGAGGAGATCCGAGAAGCGCAGCGCCACACCGGTTCACCCGTCGACGCGCTGTTGCTGCCCTCGGCCACTCCCGCCCCGCCGATCCGCGAAACAGCCACGGCCCCACCCACTCCCGCGACCAAGTACCGGCCGCCCACGCCGGCGCGCAGCCCGCTCGCCCGGAAACGGCTGCTGGATCTGCTGCGGGCCGGGGAACGCACCCGCCTCATCTCGATCCACGCGCCGAGCGGATTCGGCAAGACCACCCTGGCCGCACAGTGGCACGACGAGCTCCGCGACACCGGCGCCGCGGCGGCGTGGCTGACGGTGGACGAGGACGACAACAACCTCGCGTGGTTCCTCGCCCACCTGGTGGCCGCGCTGCGCCCGGCCGTCCCGCACCTGGCCGACGAGCTGGACCGCGTGCTGGACACCACCGCCGAGGACCCCGCCCGCGCCGTGCTGACGGCGCTGATCGACGGCCTGCACGGCGGCGACGAGCGGGTCACGGTGTTCTTGGACGACTGGCAGCGGGTCACTGCGCCCACCACGGTGGCGGCCGTCCGGTACCTGCTCGACCACGGGTGCCACCACCTGCCGATCGTGGTGACGAGCACCGCACGGCCCGAACTTCCGTTGAGCCGGTTGCGCATTCACGGCGAACTCGTCGAGATCGGCGCGGCGGCACTGCGTTTCGACACCGACGAGGTGCGGGCGTTCCTCGCGGAGGCGGGCGGCGTGCGGCTCTCGCGCGAGGAGGCCATGTCGCTGGCCCACCGCACCGACGGCTGGGTCGCGGCGCTGCAACTCGCTGTGCTCTCGCTGCGGGCCGGCGAGGTGCCCGCGCACCTGATCGACCGGCTCACCGAACATCCCGATATCGGGGAGTTCCTCGCCGAGAACGTGCTGGCCGCCATGGCACCCGAGACGCTCGACTTCCTGATGTCCACGTCCCTGTGCGAGCGGGTGTGCGGCGACCTCGCGGCCGAACTCACCGGCCGCGCCGACGCCGAGGAACTGCTGGCCGATATCTGCGACCGCGGCATGTTCCTCCAGCGGGCGGGCACCGATCGGGCATGGTTCCGCTACCACCAGCTCTTCGCCGGGTACCTGCGGCAACGCCTGGCCCACGACCGGCCCGGCGAGCTGCCCGCGCTGCACCTGCGGGCGGCCGACTGGTTCGCGCGCCACCACCTGCTCAACGACGCCGTCGAGCACGCGCTCGCCGCCAACGACCCCGAGCGGGCTGCCGATCTCGTGGAGGCCGACGGCGCCCACCTGCTGGAGCATTCCAAAATCGCGCTGCTCCAAGGGATTCTGGCCAAGTTGCCCGCGCACGCGATCCGCGCCAAGCCCGAGGTGCATCTGCTCACCGCGTGGGTGAACATCGTGCTGCGCCGCCCGGCGGCGACCGCGGTGGCACTGGAGGGTTTCGAGACCGCGCTCGCCGAAGCCGCCCTGGGCGGACCCGAAGTCGCGGACCTGCGCGCCGAAGCCGATGTGGCCAAGGCGGTCGCCGAGCTGTTCGCCGACCGGGTGGCCGGGGTGGATCGGCTGCTCGCCGACGCGCTGGCCCGCCCCGAGGCGTTCTCACCGCGGGTATCGGGCGTCGCGGCGAACGTCGCCGCGTTCACCGCGATCTACCGCTTCGACTTCGACGCCGCCCGCCGGGCCCAGCAGTGGGCGGCCGGATACCACGAGGAGAGCGGGCCGTTCGCGTCCGTCTACGGGCGGTGCTTCGCCGGGATGGCGGCCCTGCGCCAGCTGGACCTGCCCGCCGCCGAGGAACTGTTCCGCGAGGCGCTCGACACCGCGCGCGCCACGATGGGCCGCACCTCGCACGCCGCCCGGCTGGCCTGCGCCGCCTTCGGCGAATTGCGTTACGAGACCGGCGATCTGGACTCCGCCCACGCCCTGCTGGAGGAGAGCAGGGATTCGGTCACCGAGGGTGGTGGCGGCGTGGACTTCATGATCGCCACCTACGCGGTCGGCGCGCGGGTGCGCGCACTGCGCGGTGATCGCGACGGCGCGCGAGAGCTGTTGAACGAGGGGGCTTCCCACGCCGAACGCCTCGCCCTGCCCCGGCTGGCGGCGCGCGTGCGCAACGAGTGGGTCCGCCTCGGATTCGACCTCGACCCCGGCGTGGCCGAGGAAATGCTCCGGCCGCGCAACCCGCACCACGACGACGGAATCACCACCGTCACCGCCGAATCCGACGAGGACTCCGCCATCCGCCTGCTGCTGGCCGACTCCGACCCGGCCCGGCACGAGGAGGCCGTCGCCCGGGCGCGCGCCCTCCTGGAAGCCATCGACGCCGACCGCCGACCGCTCGCCGGTTTGCGCGCGCAGTTCCTCCTCGGCGTCGCACTACGGCGCGCGGGTCACGCCGGCGAGGCCGAACGCATCCTCACACCCGCGACCGAACGCTGCACCCGCCTCGGACTCTCCCGGCTCCCGCTCGACGCGGCGGCAGGGACCGGGGACTGATCCGCCATGTTCCTGCGCCGGACCCGGCGCGCCGCGACCGCTCAGGCCAGGGTGCGGTCGGGTTCGCTGCGGTAGCGGGAGACGGGGCCGTCGATGCCGAGCAGGCGCCAGGCCGCCTTGGCCACCGGGTTCATCAGTCCGACGTCGGTGCACAGGGCGCGGACGTCGCCGAAGATGCTGCGTTTGGTGGCGCGCGATTGCGGGGCGTTCCAGTAGGCGTCGCGCATCACGTGGGCCGGGATCTCGAACTTCTCGACGAACTCCTTGGGCGGGGTCATGATCATGCCGAGCATCACCCGCATGGCGACCGGAAAGCCCAGGGAGAGCACGAATTTCGGCACCGGGTGCAGGCCGGGGACGTTGCGGCGCAGGTATTCGTGCGCGAACGAGATGTGCCTGGCCTCCTCGGCCACGTGGATCTGCATGACCCGCTGCACCATCGGGTGCATGTCCTCACCGGCCCGCAGGACCGACTTCTGGAGGTGGTCGATGGGCTCCTCGCCGCCGAGCACCATGGTGAAGAACAACGCGGGGAAGTACTTCACCGCGGGCCAGATGATCATCGTGAGCTTGCGGTCGATCGAGCCCATGCCGACGACGTCCTCGCCGATGCGATTGATCATCTCCTGGAACATCATCGTGTGATTGCACTCTTCGGCCGCCTCGTGCGTGACGTACCGGAACTCGGGATCGCCGTTGGGCACCGAGATCAGGTACTGCATGAGGCCGCGGATCAGCAACTGCTCGAAGTCCAGGCCCACCTTGGCGATGCCGGCCTGGCGCCACATCCCCATCGCGATCTGGCGCTCCACCGGCTGCGCCTTGTACCAGGGGTGGCGGCCCAGCGGGTCCTCGTCGGGCATGATCCAGCGCGTATCGGTGGGGTCGACGGCGAAATCCGGTGAGTCCCAGTCGATATCGAGGTAGGGGTCGAAGTGCCTGTGCACCGAGCCCTCGGACAGGTCGCGCAGGATCTCGTGGTACGACGCATCGGTCGAAGCGGTGGACAACATCGGCGGTGTCTCCTTCGGCAGTCGAGCTACCACCAAGGTTAGTGATACGTCGCGTCACATGCAACAGGTTTCATCGAACCGAGACCGGCGCGGGCTCACCCCTCGCCGAGGCGCACCCGCACCGTGACCCGCCCGCGCTCGTCGCGCGTCGCCACGGCGTGACCGGTCTCGTCCACGCCGTTTCGCCGCACCACGATCGGCGCGCCGTCGTCCAGGAAGTTCCGCCACCACTGCTTGCGGTCCGGCATCGCCACACCGATCAGCAGGTCGTCCCCCTTGCGCCAGTAGTTCACCGGCGTGCTGAATGTCTTGCCGGATCGCCGTCCGACATACGACACCGTCGCGAACCCCCGCCCCAGGATCCGCCCGATCACCGGCGCCTCCGTCAATGCCACCACCCCGGCATTGAACCCGCGCACCGCCCGCCGCGCCAATGATTCCGTCGCCATGAGCCCTCCGCTCACTCGAATACGTCCCGGACGGTCTCCACGGTACGCGGCCCGGCCGCAGCGTTCTCGGCGACGAACGGAGGATCACCGATGCCGTTCTCCCCCAACCCCTCACACGCCGAGCAGGCGACGGGTCTGCGACCAGAGATCGTCGAGCGACGCGGGGTCGTTGGTGAGCTTGGCGAACAGCACGGCGCCCTCGAGTTGAGCTAGGACAGCGCGGGCGGTCTCGTCGGGGGCCGGAACCCCGGCCTGGGTGAGGATGGCGGCGACGATCGCGGTCTGCTCATCGAAGACCTCCCGGATGCGCCGTTGCACGCGCGCCTCCTGGGTGCTCAGTTCGAGGCCGAGGTTGGCGAGCAGGCAGCCGCGAACCGTGCCGGTAGCGGCCTTGTCGGCACGCTGGGCGGCGGCCTGACCGTCGAGCAGCACGGCGAGGCGGTTCAGCGCGGGGCCGTCACCCTCGCGCGCCCGGATCCATTCGGGCCGTTGGGTTTCCCAGTGCCGGTCGACCACCGCGATGGTGAGTTCCTCCTTCGACGGGAAGAAGTGATAGAAGCTGCCCTTGCGCACGTCGGCGTGGGCGCAGATCTCGGCGACGCCGATGCCGCTGTAGCCCCGGTCGTGCATCAATGCGCAGGCCGCCGCGAGCAGGCGGTCGGCGGCGTCGCTGGTCCGTCCCATGACGACCACTGTAGACGACCGGTCAATTATCTGTAATAGTTGACCGGTCGTCTCTAACTTGAAGGAGAACACCATGCCGGAGATCACCGTGGCCGTCGCTTATCACAGCGGATTCGGGCACACCGCACGCCAGGCGCACGCCGTCGCGGAGGGAGTGGGCACCGTGGACGGCGCGACGGCCGCGCTGTGCGACGTCGGACGGCTCGGGGACCCGCTGTGGCGGACCTTGGACGAATCCGCCGCGATCGTGTTCGGCACACCCACCTACATGGGCAGCCAATCGGCGGTGTTCCAGGCGTTCGCCGAGGCCAGCGCACCGGTGTGGGCGGCGCAAGGCTGGCGGCACAAGCTCGCGGCCGGGTTCACCAACTCGGCGGGCGTCAACGGCGACAAGCTCAACACGCTGATCTCGTTGTCGCTCTTCGCCGCCCAGCACGGGATGACCTGGGTCAGCCTGGACCTGCCGCCCGGCTGGCTCTATACCGAACACGGCGACGCCGCCTCGCTCAACCGGCTCGGCGGGTTCCTCGGCGCGATGGCGCAGTCACCGTCCGACGTGGACGCCGAGCGCGCTCCCGGCCCCGCCGACCTGGCCACGGCCGCGCATCTCGGGGCGCGGGTGGCGGCGCAGGCGCTGGCGCTCACCCGCGGCCGGGCGGCGGTCGCGCGATGAACCGCTTCACCACACTGCTGGGTATCGACGTGCCGATCGTGCAGGGGCCCTTCGGCGGTGGCCTGTCCTCGGTAGACCTGCTCGCCGCGGTGTCCGAGGGTGGCGGGCTCGGCTCCTTCGGCGCGCACGTGCTGACCGGCACGGAGATCGCCGACGTGGTGGCGCGGGCACGCGCCGCCACCGAGCGGCCCTTCGCGGTGAACCTCTGGGTGCCGCAGCCCGGCGAGCCGACGGGTTTCGCCGACGCCGACCGCGACCGACTGGCTCGCTACTACACCGAACTCGAGGTGGCACCGCCCGATTCGCTGCGCACACCCGACTACGAAGAGCAACTCGCCGCTGTCCTGGCGGCCGCGCCACCGTGCGTCAGCTTCGTGATGGGGATTCCCGACGCCGGGTTCCTGGCGGCCGCGCGCGAGCGGGGCATCGTCACGCTCGGCACCGCCACGACCGTCGAGGAGGCGATCGCGCTGGAGCGGGCGGGCTTCGACGCCGTCGTGGCCTCGGGCAGCGACGCGGGCGGACATCGCGGAGCCTTCCTGCGACCGGTGCACGAGTCACTGGTCGGCACCTTCTCGCTGATCCCGCAGGTCGCCGACGCCGTGCGGGTGCCGGTGGTCGCGGCGGGCGGCATCGCCGACGGCCGTGGCATCGCGGCCGCGTTCGCCCTCGGCGCGGACGCGGTCCAGATCGGCACCGGCTTCCTGGCCACCGACCAGTCCGGCGCCTCGGCCCCCCACCGCCGCGCGCTGCGCTCCCCCGACGCCCGCACGACGGTGCTGACCAGGCTCTTCTCCGGACGCCCCGCCCGCGGCATCCCGAACCGCTTCGTCCGGGAGATGGCGCAGCACGAGGCCACGGTGCCGCCGTACCCCGCGCAGAACGCCCTGATGGGCCCCCTCCGCCGCCGCGCCGCCGCGAACGGCGACGCCGGCCTGCTCAACCTCTGGTCGGGCCAGGCGGCACTGCTGGCGGGTGCGGCCGATGCGGGCGAGTATCTGCGTCAACTCCGGGACCAAACGCGTGCATCAGTCGAAAGGCTCAACCGGGGAGACGATTTCGCTGGATTCTGAACGCGCTACGTACTCCGCGTGACGAAGTCGGCCACGGCGGATTCCAGCTGACTCAGCCCCGGTTCCTCGAGCGGGTAATGGCCCGCGTTGTCGAGCAACACGGTTTCCACGGGCACCTTCCGGATCCTGGCGAGGAACGGTTCGCTCAGGGCGAGCGGGGTCCAGCGGTCGGCCGCGGGCTGGGTCAGCAGGATCGGGCAGGCGTCGAAGTCCTCGGGTTCGACGGCGCGCGCGTAGGTGGCATAGCTCGCCAGGAAGGCGACCGGCAGCCAGTTCCCCGCCGACGTGCGGTCGCGCGTCATGACGCGCAGCGCGGCCGGATCGTTCACCAGCGCCGACATCTTCGCCGCCAGCGTCATCGGATACCGCATACCCCGCAGCGGGGTGCGCGCCAGCATGCCCATGGCCGGGATGCCGACGCGGGCGGAGAACAGGTCGTGGGAGGTGGCGTCGCGGACCCGGCGGTCGCGCTGCTCGAGGAACGTCATGCCGACGAGGCCGCCCAGCGTGCCGCTCGGGGCCGCGGCCGCCGCGTGATAACCCACCATCCCGCCCGCGCTCAGGCCGAAGAACACCATCGGCCGGTCGTCGCGGGCGCGCTCGTGGGCGAGGAAATCGACCACCAGGTGTATCCAGTCGTCATAGGTGGGGATCGTGCCCGGCGCGAGCACCGTGAGCCCGTACCAGAGGTTGTCCAGCGCGACGGTCTCGAAACCGCGCCGAGCCAGCGGCGCGCCGAGAATCAGAGTGAGCTGCCTGCCATTCGTGCCGACCCCGTGGTGCAGAACGACTTTCGCTGGCGCGGACGGATTCGGATAACGATCCAGGTGCACACTATGGCCGCGCCACCCCCAGAACTCCTCCCCCGGCGCGGTGTTGTCGTCGAGGCGCAGACGTTCCGGGAGGAACTGTTGCAGTTCCCGCCACTGCGGCATGTCCCGGTAGTACCGCACTGCTGTTCCGCCTCTCTGTCCGCCTCTCCGCGTTTCAGGCCGGTCGCTAGGTGCAGGGAGGCTCTGGAGCCGGGCTGCCGGTGAGGTGATGTCGAGTTCGTCCGTACCCCTGGAGTTACCCATGTTCTTACGTGATCAGTTGGCGACTGATGGGCCCGCACCGCTTGTTACCCGCACTGAGCAGGCACACTGCGGGTAACCCAGTCTACTGCGCACGGCTATCTCTCGGCACACGCTTGGTCTTCGCGCACGCTGTGTACCGTGGACCGGGCGACTGCTCCCGTTCGGATCGGAGGACCGAGTGCGATCACCGGTAGGCGACTACCTGCAAGAAGTGCTCGACGCCCTGGCCGATGAGCGGTCCGGTGCCGTGGCCGACTACATCCCCGATCTGGCGAACGCCGATCCCGACGTGTTCGGGGCCGCGGTCACCACCGTCGCGGGCCGCACCTACGCAGCGGGCGACGACGAGGTCGAGTTCTCCATCCAGTCCATCTCCAAACCGTTCGCCTACGCTGCCGCGCTGCTGGACCGCGGCAAGGAGACGGTGCTCGCCGCGGTCGGCGTCGAACCGTCCGGTGAGGCGTTCAACGAGCTTTCGCTGGAAACCGGGTCGCGCCGGCCGAAGAATCCGATGATCAACGTCGGCGCCATCGCCACCCATGATCTGCTGGTGGGGCCGGGGGCGAGCGTGGCCGACAAGGTGGAGCGGGCGCGAGAGTTCTTCTCCGCGTTGGCCGGTCGCGAACTGGGCATCGACGAGTCGGTGTTCGCCTCCGAACTCGCCACCGCCGACCGCAATCTCTCCATCGCCCACATGCTGCGCAATTACGGTGTGCTGCAAGACGATCCGCACGAGGTGGTGGAAGGGTACACGCGCCAGTGCTCGATCACCGTCACCGTGCGCGATCTGGCGGTCATGGGCGCGACGCTGGCCAACGGCGGCGTGCAGCCGCGGACGGGTGAGCGCCTGATGCCGCCCGAGGTGGCCAGGCAGACGCTCACCGTGATGGCCGCCGCCGGGATGTACGACGGGGTGGGCGAGTGGTTCGCCACGGTCGGCATCCCTGCGAAAAGTGGTGTGGCGGGCGGACTTCTGGGCGCGCTGCCCGGACAGTGCGGTATCGCCGTGGTGTCGCCGCGCCTGGACGCGCACGGCAACAGTGTGCGCGGTATCAAGGTGTTCCAGCGGCTGTCGGCGGATATGGGGATGCACCTGATGGATTCGGTGCCGTACGGCTCGACCGTGCTGCGCGGTGTGCACACCTCCGGCGGGGAAACGGTGTTCGAACTGCAAGGCGTCATCCAGTTCAGCGGTGGTGAGGCGGTGTTGCACGGTCTGGAATCCGATACCTCCGGCACGGCCGTGGTGCTGGACCTGTCCCGCGTGGACCGGATGAACGACGTGGGCCGCCGAATGCTGCTGGAGGGACTGCGCCGGATGCGCCTCGACGGCCGCGCGGTCGCGCTGATCGACCCCGACCGGGTGCTGCCCGACTCCGACCTCGGCGACGGCACGCTGCCCGAGATCCGCGGCTGACCCACCTGTCGGCGGGTCCTGGAAAGATGCGTGGCATGAGTACCACGGGGGACGATGTCCGCAGCTACGCCCTGTCGCTGCCGGAGACCGTCGAGCAGTTCGCCTGGGATATGCCCATCTTCCGCGTCGCCGGAAAGCTGTTCCTCACCCTGCCCGAGGCCGAGACATCGATGGCGGTCCGCTGCCCGATCCTCGACCGTGACGAACTCGTCGCCGCCGAGCCGCACAAGTTCTGGATCGCGGCGCACGAGGCGAACAACGCGTGGGTGCGCGTGCGGCTCGCCGCGCTGGACGATCGCGAGGAGCTCGAGGCGATCATCCTGGATTCGTGGACCCTGGCCGCGCCCCGCCACCTGCTCGACCAACCCTGAGCGCGGCCCGCACCGCGCTACCGGTTCACCACTCGATCGCGGCGATTCGCAAACGGCGACCGATCCGAGCGGCGCGAACCACCTCGCGCCTGGCGACCACTTGTATGGATCCGGCGAGTTCCCCACGCGGCGTCCGCGCGGGGATAACCTCGATGGCATGAACGGCTGGAGGGTGCGCGGCCGGAGCCTGCGGCCGGATCGTGTGGTCTTCGACGCGCCGTTCGGAAAGAACGCCCCGCGCGGGCCTCCAATTCTCCAGATAACCACCGTTCATCGGGGGCGGGCGTGGGTCGCCGACCTCGCCCACGCCAGCCGCGTCTGCCGCGAGGTGACCGGCGCCGGAAGGCGCCTGGTACCTGGGTGAGAAGTCAGATCTCCCGACATAGAAATGCGGCGGCCCGGGTGGGCCGCCGCACTGGGGTCAGGGGGTCGATACAGGGCGTTTGACGTTGAGTCCGTACATGATTGCCGCGCCGAGGGCGGCGCCGACGGGCCAGGAGAGGGCGGTGATGGTCTGGGAGTCGGGGGCCAGGGCCACGATGACGGCGATCGTGCCCGAGATGCCCAGGGCGATCAGGGCTTTCGGGTTGAAGCCGCGGGTGTACCAGTAGCTGCCTTCGGGGTGGTCGGAGTAGAGGTCGCCGACGGCGGTGCGCTGGCGGCGGACCAGGTAGTAGTCCACGACGAGGATGCCGAAGACGGGGCCCATGAGGGCGCCGACGCCGCCGAGGAAGTAGATGATGAAATCCTGGTTCTCCCAGAGCTTCCAGGGCAGCACCACGATGGACAGCACGGCGGTGATGATGCCGCCGGTGCGGAACGAGATGTATTTCGGTGCGGCATTGGAGATGTCGTAGGCGGGCGAGACGAAGTTCAGCACCACGTTGATGCCCACGGTCGCCGTCGCGAAGAGCACGGCGGCGATCATGACGATCGCATCGTTGTCGATCTCGGCCACCAGCGCGACCGGATCGTGCAGCACCTCCCCGTACACCTTCAGCGTGGCCAGCGAGATGACGATGGACAGCACCACGAAAGCCGTTTCGTTGAACGGGATTCCCCATGCGTTACCGCGCAGCACGGCCTTCTTGCTGGGCGAGAACCGTGCGAAGTCGGCGTAGTTCACCAGCGGCCCCGCCATGAACGACACCATCAGGAACGCGACGCCCACGAACGCCGCCACGGTCGCCCCGCCCGAGAGCGGTTCACCGGCCCGCGCGTTGAAATCGATGCTCCAGTCGGCCTTTCCGAGAATCCAGATGGCCAGCGCGATCATGCCGATCCATACCACCGGCCCCGCGAAGTCGGACGCCTTGCGCACCACTTCCATGCCGTAGTTGATGATCGCCAAC
Source organism: Nocardia puris (assembly GCF_036051655.1). NCBI lineage: Bacteria > Bacillati > Actinomycetota > Actinomycetes > Mycobacteriales > Nocardiaceae > Nocardia > Nocardia puris. The sequence continues at coordinate 204,202 of NZ_CP107943.1, forward strand.
TGCACCGTCCACAGCACCAGGAACGCGATCCACCCCAGCGCGGACAACCCCAGGAAGCTGGATTCCGTCCACGACGCCAGCCCCGGCCACACGCGCAACAGCAGAATCATGAGCGCCGTCGAGGCGAGATAGGTCTGGATGCCGTACCAGAACACCGCCACCACGGCGCGCAACAACGCCGGAACGTTGGCGCCGAACACCCCGAAGGCGGCGCGGGCGAAGACGGGGAACGGCACCCCGACCTTCTGCCCCGCGACGCCCACGAGGTTGCTGCCCAGCCACAGGATGAGCACGCCGACGAAGAGCGCGAGCATCGTCTGCCAGCCCGTCATGCCCAGGGCCAGCATGCCGACGGCGAAGCCGTAGCTGGCGATGCTGTGCGCCGAGGTCATCCAGAGACAGAAGATGTCCCAGGTACGCCAGGTCGCGGTCTCCTTGGTTGTCGGTGCCAAGTCGTCGTTGACCAGCGTGGAACTGCCCGGCGCGCCGCCCGGCGGCCGTACCCGAGTTTCGGTCATCGGATGATCCTTCTTGCCTAGTGCTAACTGTTCCTCGGGAACCCGAGGTCGATGCCGCCATGGCTCGGGTCGAGCCAGCGGGAGGTGATCGCCTTCTCCTGGGTGAAGAAGGCGAAACCGTTGGGGCCGTAAGCTTTCGCGTCACCGAACAGGGACGCCTTCCAGCCGCCGAAACTGTGGTAGGCCACGGGCACCGGGATCGGCACGTTCACGCCGATCATGCCGACGTTCACCTGCCGCTGGAAGCGCCGCGCCGCGCCCCCGTCGTTGGTGAAGATCGCGGTGCCGTTGCCGTAGGGCGAGGCGTTGATGAGATCGACCGCGTGCTCGAACCCTTCGACCCGCACCACGGAGAGCACGGGCCCGAAGATCTCGTCGCGATACACCGCCGAGGTCACCGGAACCCGGTCGATCAAAGTGGGGCCGAGCCAGAAACCGTTGGGATCACCGTCGATCGGCGACTCGCGCCCGTCCACCACCACGCGCGCGCGATCGGCGGCGGCGGTGTCCAGATACCCCGCCACGCGGTCGCGGTGCTCGCGGGTGATCAGCGGGCCCATATCGCAGCCGCGCCGTCCGTCGCCGGTGCGCAGCCCCTGCATCCGCTCGGCCACCCGCGCCACGAAATCGTCGGCGATGGCGTCGACCGCCAGCACCACGCTCACCGCCATGCATCGTTCACCGGCCGAACCGAACCCGGCGTTCACCGCCGCGTCGGCCGCCAGATCGAGATCGGCGTCGGGCAGCACCAGCATGTGGTTCTTCGCCCCGCCGAGGGCCTGCACGCGTTTGCCGTGCGCGCTCGCCGTCCGGTAGACGTAGTCCGCGATCGGCGTGGAGCCGACGAACGAGATGGCCGCCACGTCGGGGTGGGTGAGCAGCGCGTCCACGGCCTCCTTGTCGCCGTGCACCACGTTGAGCACGCCGACGGGCAGGCCGGCGTCGGCGGCCAGTTCGGCGAGCCAGTTCGCCGCGGAAGGGTCCTTCTCACTCGGCTTGAGCACCACCGTGTTTCCCGCCGCGATGGCGATCGGGAAGAACCACAGCGGCACCATGGCCGGGAAGTTGAACGGGCTGATGATGCCCACCACGCCGACCGGTTCGCGCACCGAGTACACGTCGACGCCGGTGGAGGCGTTCTGGCTGAACTCGCCCTTGAGCAGATGCGGCATGGACAAAGCGAATTCGACGACTTCGAGTCCGCGCGCGATCTCGCCCGCCGCGTCGGAGAGGACCTTGCCGTGTTCGGCGGTGAGAATGGCGGCCAGCGCGTCCTTGCGGGCGTTGAGCAGTTCGCGGAAGTTCAGCAGGAACCGGTGCCGCGTGGCGATGGAGGACTCGCGCCAGGCGGGCAACGCGGCGGCCGCGGCGGCGACGGCCGCGCCCACGTCGCTCGCCGTGGCCATCCGCACGCTGCGCTGCGGCACGCCCAGCGCCGGATCGTAAACCGGTGCGGTGCGGGTGGATTCGCCCGTCCAGGGCTTTCCGTCGACCCAGTGGTCGAGCACGTCGGCGGGATTCGTCATCGGATCTCCTCGGGCAGAGCGGTGAGTACTTCGCGCAGCGCGGCGGCGGCCTCGTGGACCTCGGCCTCGGTGACCACGCAGGGCGGGGCGAAATGAATTCTGTTGTCGGCCAGGAACGGCAGCACGCCGCGCGCGACCAGGTCGGCCTTGATCCGCGCCATGGCGGCGGCCGAAAGCGGCTGGCGGGTCTCACGATCGGCGACGAGCTCGATCGCCCAGAACACGCCTTCGCCGCGCACTTCGCCGATCAGCGGCACGTCCTCGGCCACCCGCGACAGCGCGGGACCGATCACGGTGCGGCCGATGCGTTCGGCGTTAGCGACGATCCCTTCGTCGGCCATCACGTCGAGCGCGGCGACGATGGAGGCAGCCGCGAGCGGATGCCCGCTGTAGGTGAGGCCGCCGGGGAAGACCCGCTCGTCGAAGGTGCGGGCGATGGGCTCGGAGATCACCACGCCGCCGACGGGCACGTATCCGGAGTTCACGCCCTTGGCGAAGGTGATCAGGTCCGGGATCACGTCGTAGCCGTCGAACGCGAACCACCGTCCGGTGCGGCCGAATCCGCACATCACCTCGTCGAGGATCAACACGATCCCGTAGCGGTCGGCGATCGCGCGCACGCCGGCGAGGTAGCCGGGCGGCGGCACCAGGATGCCCGCCGTGCCGGGCACGCTCTCCAGCAGGATCGCGGCGATAGTGTCGGGACCCTCGCACTGCACCACGCGTTCCAGGTGCCGCAGCGCGCGCTCGCTCTCCTCTTCGGCACTGCTGGACCAGAATTCGCTGCGGTACAGGTACGGGCCGAAGAAGTGCACGTGCCCGCGCGCGTATTCGTTGGGCATACGCCGCCAGTCGCCGGTGGCGACCACCGCGGCGCCCGTATTGCCGTGGTAGGAACGGTAAGTCGAGAGCACCTTGTCGCGCCCGGTGTGCAGGCGGGCCATCCGGATGGCGTTCTCGTTCGCGTCGGCGCCGCCGTTGGTGAAGAACACCTTGTCGAAGCCCTCCGGCGCGAGCGCGGTGATCCGCTGCGCCGCCTCGCCGCGCTGGAGGTTCGCGACGGCCGGGCCGATGGTGGTGAGCCGCGCCGCCTGGTCGGCGATGGCGGCGGTGACCACCGGATGCTGGTGCCCGATATTGACATTCACCATCTGGCTGGCGAAGTCCAGGTACTCGCGGCCCGCGTGGTCCCACACCCGGCAGCCGCGTCCCCCCGCCAGCACCAGCGGGTTCAGCGCGGCCTGCGCGGACCACGAATGGAACACGTGGGCGCGGTCGAGTTCGTAGGCGCGGGCGTCGAGGTCGATCCCCACGGCGGTCATGCCGACACCTTCGTCGCCGTGATGGCTTGCCGCAGTTGCGGAATCACGGTCTCGCCGTAGACGCGCAAGGTCTCCTCCTTGTTGTCGTGCTGCAGATAGCCGGCGAACTGGTCCACGCCGAGATCGGCCAGCGCGCGCAGTTTCGCGATGTGGTCCTCGGGGGTGCCCAGCACGCAGAACCGCTCGACGATGTCGTCGGAGACGAAGTCGGCGTGCGTGTTTCCCGCCCGGCCGTGCTGGTTGTAGTCGTAGCCTTTGCGGCCCTCGATGTAGTCGGTGAGCGCGGCGGGCACCTGTCCGGAGGTGCCGTACCGCTCGACGATGTCGGCGACGTGGTTGCCGACCATGCCGCCGAACCAGCGGCACTGATCGCGCATGTGCTGCCGATCGGTGCCGATGTACATCGGTGCGGCGACGCACATCTTGATCGAATCGGGGTCGCGACCGGCCGCCGCGGCGGCCTTGCGGACGGTGCCGATCATCCACTCCGCGATGTCGAGATCGGCGAGCTGCAGGATGAACCCGTCGGCCACCTCGCCGGTCAGCGCCAGCGCCTTCGGCCCGTAGGCGGCCACCCACACCTCCAGCGCGGAGCCGGTGCTCCACGGGAATTGCAGTGTGCTGCCGCCGTATTCGACCGGGCGCGAGTTGGCCAGCTCGCGGATCACGTGGATGGACTCGCGCAGCGTGGCGAGGGTGGTGGGTTTGCCGCCGCCCACGCGCACCGCCGAATCACCGCGCCCGATGCCGCAGATGGTGCGGTTGCCGTACGCCTCGTTGAGGGTGGCGTAGAGCGAGGCGGTGACGGTCCAGTCGCGGGTCGCCGGATTGGTCACCATGGGCCCCACCGTGATTCGCTTCGTCTCGTGCAAGATCTGGCTGTACAGCACGTACGGCTCCTGCCACAGCAGGTGCGAATCGAAGGTCCACAGGTGGCTGAAACCGTGCGCCTCGGCCAGTTTGGCCAGTTGCACCGTGCGCGCCGCGGGCGGATCGCATTGCAGTACCGCTCCGAATTCCATGGCGTCTCCTCAGATCAGGTACTGACAGGGGTCGCGGCGCACGAACTGCCCGTCGCCTTTGGCGCCCCGGTATTCGCCGTCGGACACCACGACCTTGCCGCGGGCGAGCACCACGTCGACGTGCCCGTCGATCTCGTAGCCCTCCCAGGCCGAATGGTCCATGTTCATGTGGTGGGTCTTGCCGAGGCCGATCGAGGTGTGGCCGTTCGGGTCGTAGACCACGATGTCGGCGTCCGCGCCCGGGGCGAGCACACCCTTGCGGCCGTAGAGGCCGAACATCCGCGCCGGGGTGGTGGAGGTGATCTCCACCCAGCGCTCCAAGGTGATCCGCCCGTCCACCACGCCCTGGTACATCAGGTCCATCCGGTGTTCCACGGTGCCGATTCCGTTGGGAATCTTGGAGAAATCGCCGAGCCCCATGTCCTTCTGCCCCTTCATGCAGAACGGACAGTGATCGGTGGACACCATCTGCAAGTCGTTGGTGCGCAACGCCTGCCACACCTGATCCTGGTGCTCCTCCTGCCGCGACCGCAGCGGTGTCGAGCAGACCCACTTCGCGCCCTCGAAACCCGCCGCGCCGAGGTTGTCCTCCAGCGAGAGGTACAGGTACTGCGGGCAGGTCTCGCCGAACACGTTGCGGCCGCGATCGCGCGCCGCGGCCAGTTGCGCCACAGCCTGTTTCGCCGACACGTGCACCACGTACAGCGGCGCGCCGGTGAGGTCGGCGAGCATGATCGCGCGGTGCGTGGCCTCCTCCTCGAGCTGCCAGGCGCGGGCGATGCCGTGGTAGTACGGCGCGGTCTTGCCCTCGGCCAGCAGCTGTTCGACGAGCACGTCGATGGCGGGGCCGTTCTCGGCGTGCATCATGGTGAGCAGGCCGGTGTCGGCGCCGGTCTGCATGGCGCGCAGGATCTGCGCGTCGTCGCTGTAGAAGACGCCGGGGTAGGCCATGAACAGCTTGAAGCTGGTGATGCCCTCGTCGGGCAGTCGGCGCAGCGCGGCCAGGGATTCGGCGTTCACGTCGCCGATGATCTGGTGGAACGAGTAGTCGATGGCGCACTGCCCGTCGGCCATCTTGTGCCAGGTCTCCAGCGAATCCTGCACGCGCTCACCGAACTTCTGCACGGCGAAGTCGATGATGGTGGTGGTGCCGCCCCACGCCGCCGCCCTGGTGCCGGTCTCGAAGTCGTCGGAAGCCGTTGTCCCGCCGAACGGCATGGACATGTGCGTGTGCGCGTCGATGCCGCCGGGGATGACGTACTTGCCGGTCGCGTCGACGACCGTGTCGACCGTCTCGGCGAGGTTCGCGCCGAGCACCGTACTGCCCGGTTCGAGCAGGGCGACGATGCGTTCGCCGTCCACCAGCACGTCGGCCGCGCCGCGGCCGGTGGCCGAGACCACGGTGCCGCCGGTGATCAAAGTCGTTGCCATGCGCACCTCCTCGTGCTCAGGGCGCCACGATGGCGTCGTAGGAATCCGGGCGGCGGTCGCGGTAGAACTGCCAGTCGCCGCGCACCTCCCGCACCAGGTCCAGGTCGATATCGCGGATCACCAGCTCGTCGGTGTCGGTGGAAGCCACCGCGCCCACGTAGTTGCCGCGCGGGTCCACGAAATACGAACTGCCGTAGAAGGTCACCGCGTCGTCGCCGAACTCGTCGGTCTCGGTGCCGATCCGGTTGTTCGCGGCGACGTAGTACTGGTTGGCGGCCGCCGCGGCGGGCTGTTCCAGTTCCCAGAGCCGGTTGGACAGGCCGGGTTTGGTGGCCGACGGGTTGAACACCAGTTCGGCGCCGCCCAATCCGTACGCGCGCCAGCCCTCCGGGAAGTGCCGGTCGTAGCAGATGTAGACGCCGATCTTGCCGACGGCGGTGTCGAACACCGGGTAGCCGAGGTTGCCGGGGCGGAAGTAGAACTTCTCCCAGAAGCTGGGCAGGTGCGGAATGTGGTGCTTGCGGTATTTGCCCAGGTAGCTGCCGTCTGCGTCGATCACCGCGGCGGTGTTGTACAGCACGCCGGGCTGGTCCTCCTCGTACACCGGGAGCACGATCACCATCCGGTGCGCGCGGGCCAGTTCGGCGAATCGCTCGGTGGTGGGCCCCGGCACGGACTCGGCGTACTCGTAGTACTTCTTGTCCTGCACGTTGCCGAAGTAGGGCCCGTAGAACAGTTCCTGGAAGCAGATCACCTGCACGCCCGCGGCGGCGGCCTCTTCGACGAACCCCTCGTGCTTGGCGATCATCGACTTCTTGTCGCCGGTCCACGTCGCCTGGGTGATGGCGGCCTTGATTGTCGTCACCTGTCGATCTCCCTACCGAAGTTTGATTATGTTATCTTCGACGGTAAACATTTCCTGAATATTTCAGTCGGTGCCGGAAGTGTAAATCTCGCGGCGTGATCGAGAAGTGAAAATGAGCGACCGGATTCAGATCGATGACCCCACCCCCGCCGGGATCGCGGGCGCCATCGCGCGCCTCATCACCAGCGGCGAGCTGCGGGCGGGCGACCGTCTGCCCACCGTGCGGGAGCTTTCCAGCAGGCTGGGAGTCAGTCCCGCCACCGTCAGCCACGGCTGGCGGGCGCTGGCGCAGGCCGGCCTCGTCGTATCGCGGGGTCGCAGCGGCACATTCGTGGCCGAGGGCGGCGCGCGGCCCGCGGCGTCCCGGACCGACGGGATGACCCGGGGCGCCACCACGGCGCGACTGGACCTCTCGCTCGGCACGCCCGATCCCGTGCTGCTGCCCGAGATCGGGTCGATCCTGTCCCGGCTCGCCCTGGGTGCGGAGACCACCGACTATCACCAGGCGCCCGTGGTGCCGGAGCTCGGGCGGCTGTTGCAGGCCGACTGGCCGACCGGGTCGGGCGCGCTCACCGTGGTGGACGGGGCGATGGACGCGGTGGCGCGCAGCCTGCACGCGGTGGTGCGGTTCGGCGACCGGGTGATCGTCGAGGACCCGACCTTTCCCTACATCCTGGACTATCTGGATTCCATTGGCGCGCAGACTGTTCCGGTGCGGATGGACGGCGAGGGCGTGCTGCCCGCCGAGTTCGCCCGCGCGCTGGCGACCGGGGCCACGGCGGCGGTGCTGCAACCGCGCGCGCAGAATCCGACCGGGGCGTCCATGAGCGCGGAGCGCGCGGCGGAACTGGTGGAAGTGCTACGGCGCAGCGAACATCGGTGCATGGTGATCGAGGACGATCACTCCGGGCCCGTCGTCCCCGCCGAGGACATCAGCCTCGGGCGCTGGGTGCCGGACCGGGTGCTGCACGTGCGCAGCTACTCCAAATCGCATGGGCCCGATCTACGGATCGCGGCGCTGTCGGGGCCGGAGGAGATCATCGACCGCATCGTCGCCACCCGCATGCTCGGCCCCGGGTGGACGCCCCGCATCCTGCAACGCCTCCTGCACGAGATGCTGCGCGACGAAACCGTCACCCGCACCGTCGAATTCGCCCGTGACCAGTATCAGGCGCGCCGCCGCGCCCTCGCCGACGGGTTGCGCGAGCGCGGTGTGCGCATCGCCGACGGGCAGGGACTCAACGCCTGGGTGCCCGTCGCCGACGAACGCACCGCCCTGGTTCACTTGGCGGCCAACGGAATTCGCGTCGCCCCCGGCGGGCCGTTCTTCGTCGCCGACCGCGGGCACCCCGAAGCCGTGCGCGTGACGATCGCGCCGCTGTCGGAGGGGGTCGAGGAAGTGGCGTCGGTGCTGGCGTTGGCGGCGCGGCCCCGGCAGTCGGAGTACTTCTCGCTGGGGCGGGAAGGGTAGGGGGCGCCGGTACCGTGGTGCGCATGCTGTTGTGGATCAACGGGCCTTTCGGTGGAGGGAAGACGCAGACCGCGTTCGAGCTGCACAGCCGGTTGCCGGGGAGCGTGGTGTGCGATCCCGAGGAGGTGGGCTACGGGTTGCATCGCACGATGCCGCCGGCCCTGCGGCGCGACTTCCAGGACTACCCGAGCTGGCGGCAAGGTGTGTTCGAGGTGCTCGATCACGTGGTCCGGGCGCACGACGGGGTGGTGATCGCGCCGATGACGGTGGCGAATCCGCAGTATTTCGCGGAGACGGTGGGCCGGCTGCGGGACGCGGGCAACGAGGTCCACCACTTCGCGTTGCTCGCCGACCGGGAGACGGTGATCGAGCGGTTGCGCGACCGAGGTCTCGGACTCGCGCCGGTGCTGAAGGCGGTCGGGCAGGCCGATCTCCTGCTGCGTCGCGAACAGTTCGCCGTCGACAAGCTCGACTACTGCCTCGAGCGGTTGAGCGCACCCGAATTCGCCGAGCACATCCGGACCGACACCACCCCGGTCCCGGCAGTGGCGGAACGCATCGCAGAGTCGGCCGGCTTGCGGCTGGAGCCCCGCGACGACAACCCGGTCCGCGCCAAACTCCGCCGGGTGGGGGTCACGCTCCGCCACACGTTTCGCTGAGTCTCCCGGCACTCACCGGAGTTCCTTGGCGAGAATGGTTCCGCCGCAACATCATCGGGCCATGGCGGAACACCGCTCGAGGTCCGTGCGAACGGACCGATGCCGAGCAACGTCGGCACCGCGAACAGGTGCGGGCCGAGTTTCGCTTCGCCGTCGCCGAGCACCGCGAACTGCTCGACCAGCTCGCGTGAGCCGCGTCGTCGTCCGACAGGGGCCGCGGGCGAGCCGCGCTCGGATTCGCTCCGGGGGCGAACCGGTCCGGAACGAACTGACACAACGGACGACTCGTCGTCGGTCGAACGCCGCGCCGCTCCCTCTGATCAACGCGGCGGAACGTATCGCATCCGACGACGGATCAGTTCGACGACCGTGAAGGCGTCATCGACCGCGGGCACCCCGAAGCCGTGCGCGTGACGATCGCGCCGCTGTCGGAGGGGGTCGAGGAAGTGGCGTCGGTGCTGGCGTTGGCGGCGCGGCCCCGGCAGTCGGAGTACTTCTCGCTGGGGCGGGAAGGGTAGGGGACCTGAGGGCACCCTCCGTCGGTAGCGTGACGAACTCGGACCGCTATGAACTTGCGGCTGACCGACCAGAATGAAACCGACCTGCGCGAACAAGCGGAGGCCGAGGGGCGCCGCATGAACACCATCGCCAACGCGGCCATCGCCGAGTACGTGCGACGCCGGCGCCATCGTGAGTCGGTTCGAGCCGAGATCGCGTTCGCCGTTGCCGAGCACCGCGAACTGCTGGACAAGCTGAAGTGAGCGACGTCCGCTATCTCGACATCGAGGATGTGCTGGAGATCGCGTACGTCGTCACCGAAGGGTCGGCCGTCGTGCGCGACCCGGGGCTTCTCCAGGCACACGTGTTCCGTTATCGCACAACAGTGTTCGGCCAAGACGCATATCCGGGCCTGTTCGACAAGGCGGCGGCGCTGCTGGAGTCGCTGGCCCGCAATCACGCGCTGATCGACGGAAACAAGCGAACCGCGTGGACGTCGGCAGTCGTGTTCTTGGGTCTGAACGGCTTTCGAATCACGCTCGAGAACGCACCCGTACTAGAGACCTACACCTTCGTCAACGCCGTCGCGATGGGCGAGCTCGACCTGAAACAGTCGGCGACGACACTCATGAAGTTCGCCGGACCAGCCTGACAACTCGGTCCTCATTCACGGTCGGACACCGCACCCTACCCACGTCGGGGCGCTACGCGGCTATCGCCGACTGGTTCGGATCACGATCAGCGTCGCGATGGCCGGTCATACGAACGAACCCGGTTTGTCACGCGGGCGCGGGCGTGCGGCGGCGGGTGGTGAGGCGGCGGCCGATGATTCCTTGGCGGGGGGCGAAGAGGTAGGCGAGGGTGAAGGCGATGCCTTGGACGACGACGACCATGCCGCCGGGGGCGGTGTCGAGGTGGTAGCTGATGTAGAGGCCGGCGACCGAGCACACCGCCGAGATGGTGGGGGCGATGAGGAGCATGCGACCGAAACGGTCGGTGAGCAGGTACGCGGTGGCGCCGGGGATGATGAGCATGGCGACCACCAGGATCACGCCGACCGCTTGCAGGGCCAGCACGGCGGTGAGCGCGAGCAGCCCGAGCAGGGCCGCGCCGAGGAGCTTCGGGCGCAGGCCGATGGCGTGGGCGTGCGTGGCGTCGAAGGCGTAGAGGGTGAAATCGCGGCGTTTGAGGATCAGCGCCGCCAGCACCATGGCGGCGAGGATGAGGATCTGCACCAGTTCGCCGCGGCTCACGCCGAGCAGGTTCCCGAAGATGATGTGGTTGAGATCGGTGTTGCTCGGCGTCACCGACACCAGCACCAACCCGAACGCGAACAGCGTCGTGAAGACGATGCCGATGGCTGCGTCCTCCTTCACTCGGCTGGTGTCGCGCACCACCCCGATCAGCGCGACCGCGAGGAACCCGAAGATCACCGCGCCGATCGCGAACGGCGCCCCCACGATGTAGGCGAGCACCACGCCCGGCAACACCGCGTGCGACACCGCGTCACCCATCAGCGACCAGCCGATGAGCACCAGCCAGCACGAGAGCGCCGCGCACACCACGGCCGTGGTGACGGTGGTGGCCAGCGCCCGCACCATGAAGTCGTAGCGCAGCGGATCGAGGAACAGTTCGGCGAAAGTCACCGCGCTCACCCGGCTTTCGCGAACGTATCGCGGTCGTCGCCGTCCAGGCCGAACGCCAGCGCCAGGTTCTCCGGGCGCAGCACCTCGTGCGGGTCACCGTGCTTGAGCACGCGCCGCATCAAAAGCACTGCCTCGTCGGCCAATTGGGGCAGGGCGTGCAGGTCGTGCGTGGAGATCAGAATGGACACACCGGAATCGGCGAGCTCGCGCAGCAGCGTGCTGATGGTGCGCTCGGACCGCTTGTCCACGCCGGCGAACGGCTCGTCCAGCAGCAGGATCGTGGCGCCCTGGGCGATGCCGCGCGCCACGAAAGCGCGCTTGCGCTGCCCGCCGGAGAGCTGCCCGATCTGCCGCTCGGCGAGGTCGGTCAGCTCGACCCGCGCGAGCGCCTCGGCCACCGCCTCCTTGTCGGCGCGGCGCGGGCGGCGGGTGAACCCCATGTGCCCGTAGCGGCCGGTCATCACCACATCGCGCACGGTGAGCGGGAAGTTCCAGTCCACGTCCTCGCTCTGCGGCACGTAGCCGAGCACGCCGGCCTTGCGCGCGTCGGCGGGCGAACCGCCGTCCACCCGCACCGTGCCGCGATCGGGGCGCACCAGCCCCATGATGGTCTTGAACAGCGTCGACTTGCCGGAGCCGTTCATGCCGATCAGCCCGCAGACCCGGCCGGGACGCAGCGTGAGATCGACGCCGTCGAGGGCGAGCACGTCACCGTAATGCACGGTGACGCCCTGGATCTCGATACTCGGGTTCATAGCGTGGCTCCCGTCAGCGCCGTCGCGATGGTCTTGGCGTCGTGGCGCAGCAGCTCGAGGTAGGTCGGCACCGGCCCGTCGGCCTCCGACAGCGAATCCACGTACAGCACACCGCCGAACCGCGCCCCGGTCGCCTCGACCACGCGCTGCATCGGGGCGTCGGACACGGTCGACTCGCAGAACACGGCCGGCACCCGGTTGGCGCGCACGAAGTCGATGGCCGAGGTGATCTGCTGCGGGGTGGCCTGCTGTTCGGCGTTGACCGCCCAGATGTACTTCTCGGTGAGGCCGGCGTCGCGGGCCAGGTAGGAGAACGCGCCCTCGCAGGTCACCAGCGCGCGCTCGTTGGCGGGCAGGGCCGACAGGGTGCCGGTCAGCTCGTCGTGGATCTGCTGCAACTGCACCTTGTAGGCCTCGCCGTTGGCGCGGAACGCCTCGGCGTGGTCGGGGGCCAGGTCGGCGAAGGCGCGGACCATGTTGTCGACGTAGATCTGCACATTCAGCGGCGACATCCACGCGTGCGGGTTCGGCTTGCCCGCGTAGGCGTCCTCGGCGATGGAGATGGGCGTGACGCCCTCGGTCACCACCACGTGCGGCACGTCCAGATCGGCGACGAACTGCCCGAACCACGCCTCCAGGTTGAGCCCGTTGTCGAGGATGAGGTCGGCCGTGGACGCCTTGCGGATATCGCCCGGCGTCGGTTCGTAGCCGTGAATCTCCGCGCCCACCTTGGTGATCGACTCCACCGCGAGGTGCTCCCCCGCCACGTTGCGCGCGATATCGGCCAGCACCGTGAACGTGGTGAGCACGACCGGCTTGTCGTTCGCTCCGCGCGACTCCCCGCAGGCGGTCGCCGTACACACCACCCCTACCGCGACGAGCAGGGGTATGAACACGCGCACGGGCGACCACCGGTGGAGCCAAACCTTCATAGTTACGAATAGTAAAGTTCGGTTCACCTAAATCTCAAGTGTCGAGTTGCGAAGAACACCCGGTCAACGCGGCATCGCGAGCAGAATCGAGAACCGGTCGCCGCACGGCAACGCCTGGTCGAGGCCGAATCCGGCGGCGGCGAGCAGGCCCGACCACTGAGCCCGCGTCCGATCCGCCCCGCCAGCTATGACGAGCATCTCGATGTCGTCGAACTTCGAGTAGTGCCGACCGTCGCCGGGCGGGATGACCGTCTCGATCACCAGCAGCGGTGCGCCGTCGGGGATCGCGGACCGGATCACCCGCAACGCCTCGACCACGCGGTCGTCGGGGAAGTTGTGCAGGCAACTCTTGATCAGGTATGCGTCCGCGCGCGGCACCCCGACAAAGAAGTCGCCAGGCACGATGTCCACGCGCTCTTCCAAACCCGCTGCCGCCAAATATTTTTCGGCGCACTCCGCCACCTCGGGCAGTTCGAGCAGCACGCCGCGCACACCGGGATTCGCCCCGAGTACGGCGCCGAGCAACGCGCCGGTGCCGCCGCCGATGTCGGCCACGGTGGCGTAGGGCGAGAAGTCGAAGGCGTGCGGTACCGAGCGGATGGCCTCGGCGTGGAAGGCCGCCGCCGCGGACCCGAACACCCGCGCGTGCTCGGGATGGTCGCGCAGGTAGTCGTAGATCGTGGTGCCGAAATGCAGGTCGAACGCGGGCTCCCCGGTGGTGACGCTGTGCCGGATCCGCGCGTACGGCGACCAGAACGGATCCATCGCGAACATGATCGCGGCGGCGCGCAGCGAGCCCGGCACGTCGGCCCGCAGGCATTCCGACAGCGCGGTGGGACCGTAGCGGGTGTCGCCGTCGGCGCTGACGACGCCGATGCTCGCCGCTGCCCGCAACAGCCGGTGCAGCGAATTCTCGTGCGTTCCCGATGATTTCGCCAGCTCGGCCACCTCGACCGGACCGTCGGCCACCAGGTCGGCGATCCCGAGTTCGGCCACCGCCCCGATGACCGGCACCACCCATTTGCCCGCCAGCAATACCCCCAGTTGTTCCCTGGCGCCCTGTTCGACGATCACGAGCCACTCCTCACAGTCAGGTTTCCTGACCAGCTACGGTAAGGTAGCCTGACTCGGGTGTCAATCGAAGACAGCACCCCCGCGCCGGGCAGGCGCTTCGGACTGCTGCGTGTGGCGTTCGACCAGGCCCTGGCCGCCATCCACGCCGAGATCGCGCCGCGCCATCCCGACCTGCGTCCCGCCCACCTGCAACTGTTCCGCTTCGGCGGCATCGACGGCTCGCACACCGCCGAACTCGCCGCGCACGCGGGCATGACGAAGCAGTCCATGCACGAACTCGTCACCCACCTCGAAGGCCACGGCTACCTGCTCCGCGCCCCCGGCGCGGGCGGCCGCGCCAAACTCATCCGGCTCACCCCGGCGGGCCGCGACCTGGAACGCGATATCCACCGCGCCGTCGCCCACGTACTCGAGGACTGGCAGCACCGCCTCGGCCCCGACCGCTACGACCAGCTGTGGGCCACCCTGGCCGACCTCACCGGCCGCACCGAACCGCCGCCGACCCTTTCGGAGATCCGCGCCCACCGCCCGTGAGCGCACCCGGCTCCAGGTGTGCCTCGGTACCGTCTTCGGTCACCTGCGAACGACACCGATTGCGCTGATTGCTAAACTCTGCAACCAGCGTGGTCCGGTGATCACCGGGCGCGCACGCGAGTGGGAAAGGGAGTGGCGCGGGTGCCCGGATCGAGCAGGCCGCTCTATCAGATGAAGGCCGACTTCTTCAAGACGCTCGGCCATCCCGTGCGCATCCGGGTGCTCGAGCTGCTGAGCCAGCGCGAGCACGCGGTGTCGGAACTGCTCGGGGAGATCGAGGTGGAGGCGGCCAATCTGTCGCAGCAACTGTCGATCCTGCGGCGGGCCGGACTGGTCACCGCGCGGCGCGAGGGACTGTCGGTCACCTACGAACTCACCTCCCCCGAGGTCGCGCAACTGCTGGCGACGGCGCGGGCGATCCTGACGGGCGTCGTCGCGGGACAAGCCGAGGCACTGGAAAACACGGCCTGACCCCCTCCGAGAGCGCACCAAGACCCTCGCACGCAGGCTGTTTGCAGACTTTCTAAACTGAATATCTGGCAAGTTCACAGAAGGAGTGATGCCGTGTCCGACCGCAGCGCCGAAGCGACCGCCCCGACCCGCAGCGCCGCCGTGCTGTCCTGGGTCGCCGAGGTCGCCGAACTGACCGCACCGGAGCGGGTCGTGTTCTGCGACGGCTCCCGCGCGGAATGGGACCGGCTGACCGGGCTCCTGGTGGAGAAGGGCACCCTGGTGCCGCTCACCGCCAAGCCGAATTCGTTCTGGTGCGTCTCCGACCCCGACGATGTGGCCCGGGTGGAGGACCGCACGTTCCTCTGCTCGACCGACCCGAACGACGCGGGCCCGACGAACAACTGGGTCGACCCGGTGGACATGCGCACGGTGATGACCGAGCACTACCGGGGCGCGATGGCGGGCCGCACGATGTACGTGATCGCCTTCTGCATGGGCCCGCTCGATGCCGACGATCCGAAATACGGTGTGCAGATCACGGATTCGGAGTACGTGGCGGCGTCGATGCGGATCATGACCCGCTCCGGCGAGCCGGTGTGGGAGAAGCTCACCGACGCGGTCGATTTCGTGCGGTGCCTGCATTCGGTGGGCGCGCCGCTGGCGCCCGGCCATGCCGACGTGCCGTGGCCGTGCGACAAGACCAAGTACATCGCGCACTTCCCGGAGACGCGCACCATCTGGAGCTACGGTTCGGGCTACGGCGGCAACGCCCTGCTCGGCAAGAAGTGCTTCGCCCTGCGCATCGCCTCGGTGCTCGGCCGCGACGAGGGGTGGCTGGCCGAGCACATGCTGATCCTGAAACTCACCTCGCCGCAAGGGCGTACGCACTACATCGCGGCGGCATTCCCGTCTTCGTGCGGTAAGACCAACCTGGCCATGCTCGAGCCCGCGCTGCCCGGCTGGCGCGCTGAGACGATCGGCGACGACATCGCCTGGCTGCGCTTCGGCGCCGACGGCAGGCTCTACGCGGTGAATCCGGAGGCGGGCTTCTTCGGCGTCGCGCCGGGGACGAGCGCGAAGACGAACCCGAATGCGATAGCCACCATCGCCCTGGGCAATTCGATCTTCACCAACACCGCCCGCACCGACGACGGCGACGTGTGGTGGGAGGGCATGACCGACACTCCGCCCGCCCACCTGATCGACTGGCACGGGCGGGACTGGACCCCGGACTCGGGAAGACCCGCCGCCCATCCGAATTCGCGGTACTGCACGCCGATCGAGCAGTGCCCCTCGGTGGCGCCGGAATGGAACGATCCCACCGGGGTGCCGATCTCGGCGATCTTCTTCGGCGGCCGCCGCGCGAGCACCGTCCCGCTGGTCGCGGAGACCTTCGACTGGGAGCACGGCGTTTTCACCGCCTCGGTGCTGTCGTCGGAGACCACGGCCGCGGCGGCGGGCGCGGTGGGTGTGGTACGCCGCGACCCGATGGCGATGCTGCCGTTCCTCGGCTACCACGTGGGCGACTACTTCGCGCACTGGCTGCGGCTCGGCGCGGACGCCGACCCCGCGAAACTGCCGAAGATCTTCCAGGTCAACTGGTTCCGGCGCGGCGCGGCCGGTGAGTTCCTGTGGCCGGGCTTCGGGGACAACGTCCGGGTGCTGAAGTGGGCGCTCGCGCGGATCGAGGGCGAGGGCGAGGGCGTGCGCACGCCGATCGGCTGGGTGCCGCCCGTCGACGCGCTCGATCTGTCCGGATTACCGGACGGCGCAAGGGAACTCGCCGAGGCCGCGCTCGCCGTCGACACCGGGGAGTGGATCGCGGAGACCGCGTCGATCGACGAGTGGTACGCGACCATCGGCGGCAACCGGCTGCCCGACCGCTTGCGCGAACAGCTCGCCGCGCTGAAGCTGCGGCTGGCCGACGCGCGGTGAGCGCGCGGGACCTGCTGCCGCGGTGGTCCGATTGGCGGGCGGCCGTGCGCAAACCGGGTGCCGACCTGCTGTCGGGCCTGATCGTCGCGCTGGTCGCGCTGCCGCTGGCGCTCGGGTTCGGCATCTCGTCGGGTCTGGGTGCCGCGGCCGGGCTGGCCACCGCCGTGGTCGCGGGCGCGGTGGCGGCGGTGTTCGGCGGGTCGCGCTTCCAGGTGTCGGGCCCGACCGGCGCGATGACCGTGGTGCTGGTGCCGATCGTGCACCAGCACGGCGCGTCCGGCGTGCTGGCCGTCGGGCTGATCGCGGGCCTGGTCCTGATCGTGCTCGCGATCGCCGGCGTGGGGCGGGCCGTGCGGTACATGCCCGCCCCGGTGATCGAGGGGTTCACCGCGGGGATCGCGGTGGTGATCGCGCTACAGCAGTTCCCGGCGGCGCTGGGCGTCGCCGACGCGCACGGCGAGAAGGTGTGGCAGGCGGCCGCCGATGCGGTGTCGCGGTTCGCCGCCGACCCCGACCCACTGCCGCTGGTGACCGCGCTCGCGGTGGCGGCAGTGTTGCTGGTGGGTGGGCGGTACCTGCCCAAACTGCCGTTCGCGTTGCTCGCCGTCGTCGGCGCCACCGTGGTCGCGCAGGTGTTCGGGCTCCAGCTCGCACCGATCGGGGAGATACCGTCCGGATTGCCCGCTCCCACACTCGATTTCCTGCACTTCGATCAGCTCGGCGGGCTGATCGCGCCCGCGCTGGCCGTGGCCGCGCTCGCGGCGCTGGAATCGCTGCTCTCGGCGACGGCGGCGGACTCGATGGCGGTCGGCACTCGGCACGATCCGGACCGGGAACTGTTCGGGCAAGGTCTGGCGAACGTGGCGGCGCCGCTGTTCGGTGGCGTGCCCGCCACCGGCGCGATCGCGCGAACCGCGGTGAACGTCCGATCCGGGGCCCGCACCAGGCTTTCCGCGCTCACGCACGCCGCGGTGCTGGCGGGCATCGTGTACCTGGCGGCGCCGCTGGTCGCCGACATCCCCGTCGCCGCGCTGGCCGGTGTGCTGCTCGCGACGACGGTGCGGATGGTCGAGACCGCCTCGCTCGCCGCGATCGCGCGAGCCTCGCGCGGTGACGCGCTCATCATGGTCGTCACCTTCGGCGTCACGGTGGCACTGGACCTCGTGACGGCGGTGGCCGTCGGCGTCGGCTTCGCCGTGGTGCTCGCGCTGCGCTCGGTGGCGAAAGAGGCGGGGCTGCACCAGGTTCCGCTCGACGAGGACGACCACCTCGCCGAAGAGCGGTCCCTGCTGCACGACCACATCGTGGCCTACCGCATCGACGGCCCGCTGTTCTTCGCCACCGCGCACCGCTTCCTGCTGGAGCTGGCCGACGTGTCCGATGTGCGCGTGGTCATCCTGCGCATGGGGCACGTGACGGCGCTGGACACCACGGGCGCGCTCGTGCTCGAAGACGCCGTGCGCAAACTCGAGCACCGGCACATCACGGTGCTGATGTCGGGTCTGCGCGACCATCACCGCCGACGCCTCGCGGCGGTCGGGGCGCTGCCCGCGGGCGGTGACGCGCAGATCTTCGAGCACACGCCGGACGCGATCGACGCGGCGCACCGCGTACTCGCCGGCGGACTGGTGCCGGACTGAATCCCCTTATTCCATCGCGAAACGCAGCAGCGCCTGCTTGTCCCCCTGCTTGATCTTGCCCTTGCGGTTGAGCACCTCGAGCTGCCAGACGGCGCCGTTGCGGAAGGCGCGGGCGACCGCGTTGGCGTTCTCGTCGCCGAGCAGCGAGGGCCAGATGTCGGCCACCTGCTGGGAGCTGCCGCCGGAGGCGTCGTAGATCTTGAACGAGATGTTGTTCGCCTTCTCGAAGCTGGAACCCTTCTTGAAGGCGGCCGCGACGAAGACGATGGCGTCGATGCCGTCGGGCACGTTGGCCAGGGTGACGTGCACGGTCTCGTCGTCACCGGAGGCGGCGCCGGTCTGCTCGTCGCCGCTGTGCACGACCGAGCCGTTGCCGAGCGGGTCGAGCGAGTCGAGACCGGCGAAACGCACCGGTTCCGAGCCCTGCATGAGGATCGCGATGAGGTCGAGGTCCACGCCGCGCTTGCGCCGCGCCCAGCCGAGCGCACCGCCGCTCGTGCCACCGCTCGGGTCCCAGCTCACGCCGACGCTCAGCTTGGTGATGCCCGCGAGATCCGCCGCCCCGTCTTCTTTTCTGAGGGTAATCACGGAGCCGAGCGTACATGGGCTCGGTGAAGGCGGTGCGGGACAGGAGATTCCGCGAACCGGTGGTTAACGAATCGTCAATCCCGCTGGTGGACAGCGCAATCGCGCGAGCACCGAACGACGTTGCGCTACCGGTGGATACGGACAATTCGCACAGGGCCCGACCCATCGCGGGGCCGGTTTGCTGCTCACTCCTCGTCGTTGCCGCGCGCGTGCTGAGGTTGCGGGTGATGAGCCAGGAGCCGCCTGCGATCACCAGGGCGAACAAGAGCAGGCCGCCGCCGGGCTCGGCCATCAGGATCGCCCGGCCCTTCAGATCCAGGTTGCCGTTGAGCGTGATCTGGAGCGAGCCGACGGCGAACGCGATGACGGCGGCGAAGGTCGTGACCAGTTCGACCGAGCGCAACAGCGAGCGGCGCACATTGCCGACGAGGTCCTCGATCGTCCGCTCGTGGTGGTCCAGCCGTTCCTGGCGTTCGGCGTCGCGACGGGCGGTGGCGCGGCCCTGCAAGATCGCGGTGCGCTGCGACGTGAATTGCTCCAGCAGCAGTTGATGACTGCCCCGCCAGCCGATCGCGGGCAGCAGTTCCAGCGCGGTGTCGACCTGTTCGAGCGCGGGATCGTAATGGCCGCAGAGGAATTCACCCGTGGACAGACGCAGGTGGAACATGTGGTCGCGCGGGTGCTCGCGCACCGCCTCGGCGGCGCGGGTCCGCAACAGCTCACCCTGCCCCTCGAACGGCGTGCCCGGCGCGAGGCCGTTGAGTGCGACGTCGATCGCCTCGCGGGTGCGTTCGGGCGCCTGCCAGGCTCGCTCTGGTGCCTATGCGGGTAGAAGTGCTGACGGCGGTGCACGCCGCCTACGAGCGCTACCTCCCGACGCCTGGCGCTCCCTGGCCGCGCAGACCCACACCGATTGGCGCTGGCCGTCCAGGTGGACGGTGAACTCGACGGCATCCCCACCACGCTGTCCCGGTGCGGCGCGCTCGCCGATCCGCGGGTGTCGTTGTCCGCCAACGGGACCCGTGCGGGCGCGGCCGTCACCCGCAACGTGGCGCTGGGCCGCTCGTCCGCGCCGCTGATCCAGAATCTCGACGCCGACGACGAACTGGAGCCCACGGCACTGCGCACCCTGCTCACCGCGCTGCGCGACCATCCGGACGCCGGTTTCGCGGTCGGTCCGGCGCGGGATCTGCATGCCTCGGGCGCACTGCGGGAATTCCCGATCGCGTTGCCCGACGGGCCGATTCCGCGCGGCGCGCTGGTGGACGCGTGGATCACCGAACCGGATCGCTATCACGTGCCCGTGCATCCGGCCGGGGTGATGTGGCGGCGCGACCTGCTGCTCACCGTCGGCGGGTGGAGCGCGGCGCACGGAATGGAGGACACCGCACTGCTCATGGCGGCGTCGGCCTTGGCGCCCGGTGTGGTGGTGCGCGGTCCCACGTTGCGGTATCGGAAGCACCGCGCGCAGACATCCACGAAAGTCTCTGGCTTCGAGGGGGAGGGGGGCAGATTTCGCTTGTTCGCAGCCGAGTGGCACTTTTGCGAGCGGCTCCCCCGTGGCAGGCTTCGCCTCTCACCGCCGGTGAGTTCGCGGTCGAGTGACGCCGGGCGCCCTTTTCCCACCGGCGAGTTCGTGTCCGGCGCCCACATCGGCGGCACAGGCTGACTATCCTCGAACAGACAACCGTGTGCGAGGGTGTCGCGGGCCGGGTGGCCGGGATCGATGCCGGCGCACCGCGACAGGGTCCGGCGCGGGAGGACGCCGGGCGGACGGTATTCACAGGTCCGGGGGTGCCGGGCCCGAGCGGAGAAGGATCGCGTGCCTGAGGTTTCGGAGCAAACACGTTCGCTGACCACGCACGAACTGGTGGTGATCGCGCACAGCGGGGAGCCCGCGCACATCGTGGCGCTGTTCCGCAGCGACCACGACGCCGAATGCGACGAGGCGGGCACGGCGTGCGCCGAACCGCATACCGAGGATGTGCGGCGGGCCGACGCGCGCGGCGGGCAGCCGACCTCGCTCGCCATCCGGATGAATACGCTTGCACCGCAGGTGGTCTCGGTGCGGATCGTGGTGGCGCTGGACAACCCGCACCACGTGTTCTCCGACGCGGACCCGGTGGTGGTGGACGTGTTCGACGCGCTCGGCGCGAACGTGCTGAACCACCGGCTCACCGGCGTGAGCGGCGCGTCGGCCGCCGTGGCCGTGGAGCTGGAGCGCACCGAGAACGGCTGGCAGATCAGCGGGTTGAACGAGGGTCACCCCGCCGGGTTGGCCGGTGTGCTCGCCGAGAACCACCTGCGCGTCGGCGGACCGGTCGAGCACGTGCAGCCGGAGCAGGAACTGCTGCTCAGCGCGGATCACCCGCTGCCGCTGCTGGTGAACCAGACCGTGCGGCTGCGCACCGACGCCGGGACGGATCTGCAGTACCTGCGCATGGGCCTGGGCTGGGACCCGGTCCCCGGCGCGCAGGGCAGCGACCACGCCGACCTCGACGCCGCCGCGCTGATCTTCGACCGCGACCACTACCTGCTCGACGCCGTCTACTTCGCCCAGCTCACCTCGCGCGACGGCGCGATCCGGCACCTCGGCGACAGCCTCACCGGCATCGGCAAGGGCGAGAACGAGGTGATCTCGGTCGATCTCACCCGCGTGCATCACCAGGTGGCGACCATCGTCTTCGTCATCACCTCCTACCAGGGCCAGACCTTCGAGCGCATCCGGAACGCGTTCTGCCGCGTGGTCGACGGCGTGGACGACAAGGAGCTCGCGCACTTCGACCTCGCGGGCGACGGCACCCACACCGGCGTCATCGCGGCGAAGCTGTACCTGGCGCGCAGCGGATGGAAGCTCCAGGCGATCGGGCGCCCGATCGCCGCCACCCATCCCGGTGAGGCGGTCGCGCAGCTGGGCCCGTACCTGGCCTGAGACTCAGAAGTACCGCAACCACACGTACGTCCACGCCAGCACCGAGCTCAACGCGGTGACCACCAACCCGTATTTGGTGAACTGCCAGAACGAGATCGGATGACCGGCGCGGCGCGCGATGCCGAGGGCGACGACGTTGGCGCTCGCGGCGACCGCCGTGCCGTTGCCGCCGAAGTCGGCGCCGAACGCGAACGCCCACCACAGCGCCTGCCCCGGACCGCCGTCGGGCGCCCCGGCCACCACGCCTTCCACCACCGGCGCCATGGTGGCGGTGTAGGGGATGTTGTCGACGAACATGCCCACCACCGCCGACCCGAACAGGTGGCCGACCGCGACCTGCTGGAGGCGTGCCGGGCCACCATGCGCGGGGAGCCGTTCTTCTATCCCGGCGCGGTCACCGCACTGATCCGCGAGTACCTGCACCGGGCGCGGGAGGGGTCGGCGCTGCCCGAGGCCATCCTGACCCCGCACGAGGAGGAGATTCTCAAAGTGGTCGCGGAGGGCCACTCCACCCGCGATATCGCGCGGACCCTGGTGATCAGCGCCAAGACGGTGGACCGGCACCGGGCCGACATTCTGCAGAAGCTGGACCTGCGCGATCGCCTCGCGCTGACCAGGTACGCGATCCGCGCCGGGCTGATCGAGCCGTGACCGGCGGGTCCGCCGAATCCCGCCCTCGGACCGACCGGGCGGTGTTAATGTGGTGGCCGTCACATCCCGAGCGGGAGCGTGACCTGTGTGCAGGTGAACGGTTCCCTCCGTGCACCCCGGGGTGGTAAGTGGATCCCTTGGTGCGCAACCTTTCACGCCGCCTTCACCGGCGGCAGACGCCCGTGCGGGGACGGGCGGTGTATCGCCCCGGATGGGGCAGCGAAAGTGGATGGCCAGTCGGCGCGCTCCGGCCGACGGGTGGTGGCGTCGAGGAGACCACACC
This sequence comes from Nocardia puris, assembly GCF_036051655.1. Classification (NCBI taxonomy): domain Bacteria; kingdom Bacillati; phylum Actinomycetota; class Actinomycetes; order Mycobacteriales; family Nocardiaceae; genus Nocardia; species Nocardia puris. Next base: position 226,937 of record NZ_CP107943.1, read on the forward strand.
CGCGGACGCGCTGTCAGTGAGGTGCCCGCATGCTAGAAACACCGATCTCGGCCCCGGTCTCCCCCGGCCCGGGCGCGATCTTCCCCCCTGACTCTCCGGCGTTCCCCGCTCAGGCGGCCGCCAATATCGCCCGTCTGCTGCCCGGCCACCCGCTGGTCGGCATCACGGCCTGGGGCCTGGACGGATTCGAAGTCGTCGGCTGGTCGTGTCGCGACGCCGCGACACTCGAGCAGGCCCAAGGCGACTACCCCGACTCCCCCGGCGCCGATGTGGTCCGCACGCACCGCCGCGTGCTGATCGCCGACCTCACCGACGAGGAACGCTGGCGAGACTACTGCGCACACCTGCACGCGCTGGGTGTGCGGTCGCTGTACTGTCATCCGCTCATCGCGGACGACCAGGTACTCGGCCTGCTCGGCCTGTACTCGCACCGCAGAAACGCCTTTCACCCCAAGGGACATGACGTCGCGGCCCGGCTCGGGTGAACCGGACGGACAAGACCCGATAACAAGATCGGTCGTGACGACCAAGAAGTAATTCCATCCGGTAAATTCCTGAGCCAGGCGCGACAAGTCGGCACTCGGTCCAGGAGGCACGGTGGCCAGCTCACACGGCCCCGATCTACGCACGACCCGCGGCAGCGCGGCCCTCTCCCCACTGCCGGCACTGTCCTTCGCGCCGATCACCAGGCCGGCGCTGCTGCGGCGGCTCGACGCGATCGCCGAATCCCCGCGCCACCGGGCGCTGCTGCTGTGCGCGCCGGCGGGCAGCGGGAAGACCGTCCTGCTGACCGAGTGGGCGGGCACCCGGCAGGTCCGCGAGGTGGTGTGGGTCGCCCTCGGTGAGCAGCCCGACGGCGACGGCACGCTGTGGTCGGCGCTGCGCGAAGGGCTCGGCATGCCCGCGCCGCAACGCGCGCTCGGTGCGCCGGGTTCGGAGGCAGCCGCCCTGGTTGACGCGCTCGCCACGCGCGGCGACCCGCTCGTGATCGTCCTCGACGACGCCCACCTGATCACCGAGCCACTGGAACTGGCCGGACTCGAACACTTCCTGCTCCACGCGCCTCCCGGTGTCACCACCGTGATCTCGGGCCGGTTCGATCCGCCGTTGCGGTGGCATCTGCCGGGCCTGCCCGAACAGTTGGTGCGCTGGGGCGCCGAGGATCTGGCGCTCGACGGCGGTGAAGTGGAGGCGCTGTGCCGCGAGCACGGCTGCGACCTCGACGGTGCCGAACTCGACACCGTCACCGCGCTCACCCGGGGATGGGCCGCCCTGGTGCGGATCGCGGCCATCTACCTGTCCACCGCGCGCGACCGGGCCGCCGCGCTCGCCACCCTGGCCCGCCCGCCGCACGCGGTGTCGGATTTCCTGGTGGGCGAACTCATCTCCGCGCTCGCGCCCTCGCTGCGCATGTTCCTCACCTACACCAGCGTTCCGGCCGCGTTCACCGAGCGGCTGGCCGACGAGCTGACGGGCGGCGGCGCCGGACACGCGCTCTACGAGCTGGACCGGATGAGTTTCCCGCTCACCTCGGTCGTGCGCGACGGCGACATCTGGTTCGCCTACCACCCGATGCTGCGCGCGTACTTCCTGGCCGAGGCCAACCGGCTCGACGCCGGCGCGCGCGGCGAACTCCACCTGCGCGCGGCGCGGGCGCTGCGCGAGACAGGCTCGCACCGGCAGGCCGTGACCCACCTGCTGTCCGTACCCGACCCCGCGCACTTGCACGAATACCTCGCCGAGCGCGGTGTCGCGCTGGTACTGGAGGGTGACGGGCCCGCCGTCTTCGACGAATTGCACCGGCGCCTGCCCACCGCGCTGGACGACCCGTTCGTGTGGCTGCTGCGGGTGCTGGACGCGCTGTTCCACGGCAGCACCGCCGACGCGCGCAACTTGCTCGACGTGGCCGATGCGCGACGGTCGGCGCACCCGTCCTTCGCGCCGCCGGACTGGGTCGACGCCCTGGCCGTCGCGGTGACGGCCGACCTGTTCGCCGCCTCCGGCGCCCGGCTGGGCGAAGTGTCCACCGCGGCGCCCGCCGTCACGGGTCACCCCGATATCGACGGCTACCTCGCGATCCAGTCGGCCACCGCGCTGCTGGTCGAGGGTCACCCGCACCGGGCCGAGGAGCGGCTGCTCGGCGCGCTGACCTTGGCCAACCACACCGGCCACCCCCGGCTGGCGCTGCGCGCGCTGACCCGGCTGGCGTTCGTCGCGACCGCCAGGGACGCCACGGCCTCGATGCGCGAGCGCGCCGACCGTGCCCTGGCCGTCGCGTCCGAGCACCACCTGACCGGCACCACCGACGCCGCGCAGGTCATGGCGATCTCGGCGCTGGCCGCCCACCTGCGCGGCGAGGTACCCGACGCCCGCCACCTCGACGGCGCCCTGGCCGCGCGCACCGGCCAAGACGGATCGCACAGTCCGCTGGCGGGCTGGCACGGCCACACGATCGCGCTGATGGTCGACGCCGCGCGCTGCGGCCACCGGCCCGCCGCCGTGGACGCGCTGCGGCACACCACGCACCTGCTGCTGGACGAGCGGCCGGTGCCCGCCGCCACCGCGACCCTCGTCGCGCAGGTCGTCGCCGCCCTGCTCAACGCCGGGGAGGCGCGGCCCGCGCACCTGCTGGCCAACCGCGCGCACCGCCAGTTCGGCGACCTGCCCGACCTCACGGTGGCCCGGGCCATGCTGGCCGACGCCGCCGAGCACGATCAGGCGGTGCTGGGCGCGATCGAGCCGCTGCTCGGCATCCTCGACGCCCTGCATGCGCGCACCGCGGTGGTCGCGTGGCTGCTGTACGCCTCGGCGCAGCACCGGCTCGGCACCACCGGCAAGGCGCGCGGCGGGCTGGAGCAGGCGCTGCGGCGGGCCGAACCCGATCACCTGGTGCGCCCGTTCCTGGACGTGCCCGCCGCCATCGAACTGCTGGACGTGTACTCGGGCCGGCTGGGCCGCCGCGACGCGTTCGCCGATCTGGTGCGCAGGCATCCGTCCGCCCACCACGGGCACACTCGGCCCGGACTCACCGACGCCGAGACGACCGTGCTCCAGCATCTGCCCTCGGGGCGCACCGCCCAGCAGATCGCCGAGGACCTGGGCGTCTCGATCAACACCGTGAAAACCCATATGCGCGCGATCTACACGAAATTCGGCACCAACTCCCGCGTCGCGGCCCTCGATCACGCCCGCCGCAGCGGCCTGCTCTGAGCGGTGATCTCATCCGCGACGTGTGAGGCACCAGGCCGCCGTCCGGAGCAGACTCGGTGATCACCCGCACACGTTCGCGCCGCGAGAGGAGTGCCATGGCCGTCCGCTATCAGTTCATCATCGACGGCGAACTCTCCGACCGCGCGCGGGCCGCGTTCCCCGAGCTGACCGCCACCTCGTGTCCGTGCGCGACGTCCCTGCACGGACCCGTCCCCGATCAGACCGCCATGCGCGCCGTGCTGGCGATGATCGACAACCTCGGCCTCACCCTGGTGGAGATGCGCCGGCTGCCCGACTGAGGCGGGCTCACGGAGTCGGCGGCCGGGGGCTCTCGCGCTTCCAGTCGCCGTAGGGCTCGTCGCGTTCGCGCACGGCCTCGCGGAAACCCACGGTGGCCGAACGCAATTGGAAGGCGTAGCCCTCACGGGAGTGGCGCGAGACGCCGTCGAAGACGGTGCTGATCATGCCGGAGTTGGCCACGCCCTGGGCCAGCAGCGCGCTGTTGAGCGCGAGTTTGGCCATGACGAGCTGGTTGATCGGCATCCGCGCGATGCGGGCCAGCAGCGCCTCGGTGCGCTCGTCGAGTTCCTCGGCCGGGCACGATTCCACGGCCAGGCCCCATTCGACGGCCTGTTTGCCCGTCAGGCAGTCGCCGGTGAGCAGCAGGCGTTTGGCGCGCTGATCGCCGAGGCGGTGCGCCCACATGCCCGCGGCGGGAATGCCCCACACGCGGGTGGGCGGGTAGCCGATCTTGGTGTCGTCGGCGCAGATGATCTGGTCGGCGTAGAGCGCGATATCGGTGCCGCCCGCCACCGCGAAGCCGTGCAGTTTCGCGACCGTCGGCTTGTTGGCGTGCAGCAGGCTGGAGAAGCCGCGGTTGAAGCGGCTCATCATCTGGTAGTCGACCACCGGATCCCAAGTGCCCCAAGGATTGTGGTTGCGCGCCTGCACCACCGGGTCGAGCACGGTGCCCGTCGCCTCGTCGGGACCGTCCATCGCGAGTCCGCCGCCCTCGGCGAAGATCGACAGGTCGTATCCGCCGCAGAAACCCTTGCCCCGCCCCGACACCACGATGACGTGCACGCGCGGGTCCAGATCCGCCCGCTCCACGGCCGCCGCCAGCTCGACCGGGGTGTCGGAGGTGATGGCGTTGCCGCGCTCGGGACGGTTGAAGGTGATGCGGGCGATCCGGCCGTCCACCTCATAGGTCAGCGTGCGGTACTCGATCTCCGGTTCGGCGCGCTCGCGGTCGGCGAACAGCGAGTCCGGCCCCTCGGTGAGGCCCTCGTACCAGGCGGCGGGCCGAGCGCCCGCGTGATCGGCGTTGTCGCTCAACGGATCTCCTTCGATTCGCGGTCAGGACAGCTTCGGCGTGGCGCGCTCGATGATCGCGGCGGTGTCGACGCCGGACGGGAGCGTGCCGAACACGTCGCCGCGGTCGGCGCCCAGCCTGCTCACCGTGAACGCGTCCGCCACGGCGGGGTGACCGAAACGCACCAGCAGCGACCCTTGCAGCACCTGCGCCATCTCGCCGACGACGCGCCGCGCGCGGTACTGGATCGTGTCGACATCGCTGAACTGCCCGCGCAATCGGGCGACCGCCGCGTCCAGGCGCCGGTCGGCGCCCGCCGCCGCCTCCACCTCCGCGAAGAAGGCGGTGAGCGTGTCGGGCTGTTTGGCCATGGCGCGCAACACATCCAGCGCGGCCACGTTGCCCGAGCCCTCCCACACCGACAGCAGCGGGGCCTCGCGGTAGAGGCGCGGCATCCGGGACTCCTCGACGTATCCGTTGCCGCCCAGGCATTCCAGCGCTTCGGCGGCGTGGATCGGGCCGCGCTTGCACACGTAGTACTTGCTGACGGCCAGCGCGATCCGCCGCAGCCGGTCGGCGGCCTCGTCACCCGTCACGGCGCGGTCGGTGAGCTCGGCCAGCCACAGGCCGACCGTCGTGGCCGCCTCGGCCTCCACGGCCAGATCGGCCAGCACGTTGCGCATGAGCGGCTGGTCCGCCAGGTGCGCCCCGAAGGCCCGGCGGTGCGCGGCGTGGTGCGCCGCGGCCGCGACGCCCACCCGCATCCCGCCCGCCGACCCGAGCGTGCAGTCCAGGCGGGTGAGGTTGACCATCTCGATGATCGTGGGCACGCCGCGCCCCTCGTCGCCGACCAGCCAGCCGACAGTGTCCTCGTACTCGACCTCGGCGCTGGCGTTGGAGTGGTTGCCGAGCTTGTCCTTCAGGCGTTGCAGGCGGAAGGTATTGCGAGTGCCGTCGGGCAGGACGCGCGGGACGAAGAAGCAGGACAGCCCGCCCGGCGCCTGCGCCAGGACCAGGAAGAAGTCCGACATCGGGGCCGAGGTGAACCACTTGTGCCCGGTGATCCGATAGGAGCCGTCGAGCGAGGGCACGGCCGCGGTGGTGTTGGCTCGCACGTCGGACCCGCCCTGCTTCTCCGTCATCGACATGCCCGCGATCAGACCGCGTTTCGCCGAGGGCACGCGCAGGCCGAAGTCGTATTCCCTTGCGGCGAGCAGGGGTTCGTAGGCGGCGGCCAGCTCCGGATTCGCGCGCAGCGCGGGGACCACGGCGTAGGTCATCGAGATCGGGCAGCCGTGCCCGGCGTCGACCTGGCCCCACACGCTCATCTTCGCCGCGCGGACCAGGTGCGCGTGCGGGCTCGGGTCGGCCCACGGCGCGCCGTGCAGGCCGAAGCGGACGGCCTGGTCCATGAGCCGGTGATAGGCCGGGTCGTACTCGACCTCGTCGACGCGGTGGCCGTAGCGGTCGTGCGTGCGCAGCACCGGCGGGTGCGCCTCGGCCAGGTCGCCGAGGCGCTGCGCCTCGGCGCTGCCCGCGATCCGCCCGACGGCGTGGAGGTCGTCCAGCGCGTCCGTCGCGCCGGCCCGGCGCAGCGCCTCCAGGATCACCGGCTGTTCGGCCGCGTCGTAATCCTCCAGGGGCGGAACCTGATTGGTCACCTCGTGCGTCGCCATCGCGTCACTCCTCGCCGAGTAGTCGCCGCGGCAACCGGGCCGCGACACCGGCCGTGGGCGTGTGCTCTCCCACGGCGTCGATATTGCACATGGTCACCTATGCGCTGAATTATTGCAATAGCCCGGCCGTACGAACCGCCCCGCGCGGCCGACTAGCATCGGCGCATGCCTTCGACGCCGGTGCGCACGCTCACCGCGCGCTCGGCGATCCTCAGCGCCCTGCTCGGCGCCCACCCCGCCGAAGCGCCGGTGAGCTGGATCGTGCGCATCGCCACCGGCCTCGGACTCGGCGAGTCGGCGGTGCGGGCCGCGCTCACCCGCATGGTGGCGGCGGGCGATCTGGAGCGCACCGACAGCGCGTACCGGCTCTCGGCGCGGCTCATCGACCGGCAGCGCCGCCAGGACGAGGCCATGCACCCGCCCGCCGAGCCGTGGGACGGGACCTGGCGGCTGGCCGTGGTGACCGTGGGCGCCGACGATTCGACCGATCGCGCCGCGATCCGGGAGGCGTTGCGCACCAACAAGTTCGGCGAGGTGCGCGAGGGCGTGTGGACCCGGCCCGCGAACCTCGCGAGCACGTTCGCGCCCGCCGCGCGGCGGCGGCTGACGTACTTCACCGGCCACCCGGAGGACTCCCCGCACGAGCTGTCCGAGCGCCTGTTCCGCCCCGCCGACTGGGCCCGCGACGCCTGCCTGCTGCTGACGGCCATGGCCGGCGCGACCACGATCGCCGAGCGGTTCGAGGTCGCCGCCGCCACCGTGCGCCACATCCTCGTGGACCCGATGCTGCCCGCCGACCTGCTGCCCGCCGACTGGCCCGGCCCCGACCTGCGCGACTCGTACTTCGCCTTCCGTGCGGAATTCGTCGCGTTCGCCGCGCAGCGCCGGGCCGGCTGAACAATCGGGTGGTCGCCCCGGCTGCCCACTGGCATGCTGGCGGGGTGGGTACCGGGGAGATCACGGTCGCGTTCGGCGCCGAACTGGGGGTTTTCGTGCCCGCCGCGCGGCGCGCCGGGCCGACGACGGCGCGCATCGACGGCGTGTCGACCGCGGGACACGTGGTCGAGTCACTCGGCGTGCCGCTCACCGAGGTCGGCGCGCTGCTGGTGAACGGCGCGCCGGTCGGCGCCGGGCACATCCCCGCCGACGGCGAGACGCTCGAGGTGCGGGCCGTCACCCGTCCGCAGCGCCTGGCCGAACCGCCGCGCTTCCTGCTCGACATCCACCTCGGCACGCTGGCGCGCCGGCTGCGACTGCTCGGCATCGACGCCGCCTACGAGAACCCCGATATCGGCGACGCGGCGCTGGCCGCGCGGTCGGCGGCCGAACGCCGCGTTCTGCTCTCGCGCGACCGGGGGCTGCTGCGCAGGCGCGAGATCTTCGCCGGCGCTTACGTGTACAGCCACCGGCCGGTCGACCAGCTAGACGACGTGCTGTCCCGCTTCGCGCCCGCGCTCACCCCGTGGACGCGCTGCACCACCTGCAACGGGCTGCTCCGCGCGGCGGAACGGGTCGAGGTGGACGACCTCCCCGACCGCACGGGCCAGACCTACGACACCTTCGCCCGCTGCCTGGACTGCGGCCAAACCTATTGGAAGGGCGCGCATCACGCGCGCCTGGACGCCATCGTGGCCGACGCGCAGGAGAAGTTCGGGGCCTGAGCTCCGCTCACTCCCCCGCGCCGCGGTAGTCCTCGCCCGCGATCAACAGGTCCCGCAACCGGGCCGCGGGGTCGAGTGCGATGCCCACGGCGCGCAGGTGATGGTCGATGAGCAACCAGGATTCGGCGGTGAGCCGGTCGGCGAGGACCTCGGCGGCGTCCCCGCCGTGGGTCAGCCACCAGCGGACCGAGGCGTCGATGAGGCCGACCAGCGCGACGATGAGCCGTTCGGCGGCGGCCGGGTCGGCGCCGAAGCGCGGAATGTATCGCGTTGCGGCGGTGAAGATCTCGGCGGCGAACGCGCTGCCTCCGATGCGCGGCTGGTCGCCGCCGCGCCGGTAGTCGCGACCGACCAGGAAGCGGTACAGGTTCGGATGCTCGGCCGCCCAGCCGACGTGCACCGCGATCGGCGCGCGGATGATCTCGATGGGCGTGCCGTCGGTGTCGAAGGTGGCGCGGATGCGCGCGGTGAGGTCTTCGTAGGCGCGACGGGCCACGGCGCGGTCCAATTCCTCCTTGCCCGCGACGTGCCGGTAGACGTGGGTGCGGACCAGTCCGGCGCGGTCGGCGATGAGCCCGATGGAGGCATCGGGGCCGTGCTCCTCGATCGCGGCCATGGCCGCGTCCACCAGCGCGCGACGGCGCTCCGCGCCACCCGGTCCGCGTGCGCCCGAGCGGCGGGTCTCGGCGGTATCGGTCCAGCGCTGTCGTCCCACGTGGCTCACCGTATCGCGATCTCGCCGCCGCTCTTGTCTCGTCGCGAGTGATGGTACACACTGTACCCGTAAATACTGGTCACAAGTATTGCCAGTCGTACGCCGAGCCCAAGGAGTCTCGATGGCCGCCTACCGGTCGTGTTGGATGAACGACGATCTCGACGCGCTGCGCGACCTCGCGCGCGCGTTCTTCGAGAAAGAGGTCACCCCCAACGTCGACAAGTTCATCGCCCAGCACCACGTGGACCGCGACCTCTGGAACAAGGCGGGCGAACTCGGCCTGCTGTGCCTGTCCATCCCGGAGGAGTACGGCGGTGGCGGCGGCACCTTCGCCCACGAGGCGGTGCTGATCGAGGAGCAGGCCAGGGCGATCGACACCTCGTGGGGCCAGACCGTGCACAACGGCATCGTCGCCCACTACGTGCTCGCCTACGGCACCGAGGAGCAGAAGAAGCACTGGCTGCCGAAGATGGCCAGCGGCGAGACCGTCGGCGCGATCGCCATGACCGAGCCCGGCACCGGCTCGGACCTGCAGAGCATCAAGACCAAGGCCGTACGCGACGGCGACGAGTACGTCATCAACGGCTCGAAGACGTTCATCACCAACGGTTCCCAGGCCGATCTGATCATCGTCGTCGCCAAGACCGACACCTCCCAGGGCGCGGCGGGCATCAGCCTGATCCTGGTGGAGGCCGAGCGCGCGGGCTTCCGGCGCGGCCGGGTGCTGGACAAGATCGGCCAGAAGGGCCAGGACACCTCCGAGCTGTTCTTCGAGGACGTGCGGGTGCCCGTGTCGAACCTGCTCGGCACTCAGGAGGGCCAGGGCTTCATCCAGCTCATGCAGCAACTGCCGCAGGAGCGCCTGATCATCGCCGTCGGCGCGACCGCGGGCATGGAGGTCGCGCTCGAGCACACACTGCGCTACACCAAGGAGCGCGAGGCGTTCGGCAGGCCGGTGTTCGGCTTCCAGAACTCCAAGTTCAAGCTGGCCGAGGTGGCCACCGAGGCCAAGATCTCGCGGGTGTTCACCGACGACTGCATCGCCAAGCACATCGCGGGCGAACTGGACATCCCGACGGTGGCGATGGCGAAGTGGTGGACCACCGAGCGCGCCATGTCGATCGCCAGCGAATGCCTGCAGTTGCACGGCGGCTACGGGTACATGAGCGAGTACCCGATCTCGCGGATGTGGGTCGACAACCGCGTGCAGATGATCTACGCGGGCACCAACGAGATCATGAAGGAGATCATCGCCCGCTCGCTGTGAGCGCCGGCCGGTCGTCGCGCTCACGCGGGTGCGGCGGCCGGGCCGCAACGGCCGGTCGCCGGGGGCTGGGGCTCAGGAGCGCGCGGCGATCCGCGCCTGCACCTCGGGCCTGCGCAGCGGCGGCACGGTCTTCGGCGGCACCTTGCGGTCGGGCAGTTCGGCGAGCAGGCGCGCGGTGATCGCGGCGATATCGGCCACCGCCGCGTCGACCGCGGGACGGGTGGCCGCCGAGATGCTCGACAGCCCGCCGACCTTGCGCACGTATTGCAGCGCCGCCGCCTCGATCTCCTCGGTGGTCGCCGCGGGCTCGAGCCCGCGCAACGGGGTGATGTTTCGGCACATGACCCGAGGCTAGCGCGACCCGGTGACAGGTGCGCCGGATGCGGGGATCGCGGCCGGTGAAGACGCTGATCAGCCCGCGTCGACGGCGCGCGGTGCGCCGATTGCTGTACCTTCGATGTGAGCGGTATCCTGTCCATTCGATACCATCTAGTCTCTTTTTCTGAGCTTTTCTCGGCTAGTGGATGGCAGCACCGGCAACCTCGTTCGGATCGCGGCGCAGGGTGGGCGATCACCGGATCCGGCGGGGTCGCGGAAATCGACGCAACCGCGCGTGTCGTTCGACGAACGGGGATTCGCATGGACGAGAAGACCACCTCGGTGGGGGATGCGGAGCAGGCGGCCGAGCGGTACCGCTCGCTGATCGAGCACTCCCCCGACGCCATCTGCGTGCACGAGCGCGGCACCATCGTCTATCTGAATCCGGCGGGCGTGCGGCTGCTCGCGGCCCGGTCCGCCGAGGAGATCGTGGGCCGCCCGGTCGCCGATTTCATCGCGCCCGACTCGATCGCCTCGACCATGGCCCGCATCGACGGACTCACCTGCACCGGCGACGCCTCCGAACGCGCCGTCATCACGCTGCTGCGCGCCGACGGCACCCGGATCCCGGTGCAGACCGTCTCGGTGCTCACCATCTGGCAGGGGCGGCGCGCCTACCAAGTGGTGCTACACGACCTGAGCGCCCAGTACGCGGCCGAACAGGCGCAGCGCAAGCTGGAACAGCACTTCACCGCGATCGTCTCCCAGCTCGAGGAGGGCGTGGTGGTGATCAGCAGGCAGGGGCGCATCGAGTCCATCAATCCGGCCGCGCTGCGCATATTCGATTGTGGCGCGGGCAGACTCGTGGGCAAGAAGCTCACCGCGCTGCCGCTGCGCATGGTCGATCCCGAGGGCGAGCCGCTGCCGGTGGAGAACCATCCGGTCTCGCGCACCATGGCCACGGGCGAGCCGGTCACCCGGTTCGTGTTCGGTATCGACGGCGCGGGCCGCAGGCGCTGGCTGGCGGGCAGCTGCCGGCTGCTCGAGCCGCTGGACCGGGGCTCACCGGTGGTCACCTCGTTCACCGATATCACCGCCACCCGCGCCAGCCAGCGCGAATTGCAGTACCAGGCCACCCACGACGAGCTGACCGGCCTGCTCAACCGCTCCACCGTGCTCGCGGAGCTGGAGACCGCGCTGGCCGATCCGAAGAGCACGCTGGCGGCCGTGCTGTTCGTCGACCTCGACGGGTTCAAGGCCGTCAACGACAGCTACGGTCACCTGGTCGGCGACGCGGTGCTGCGCGTCATCGCCCAGCGGCTGCGCTACCGGGTGCGCCGCACCGATCTGGTGGGCAGGCTCGGCGGCGACGAATTCCTCGTCGTGTTGCGCGGTCCCGACGTCGACCCCGACCCGGTGCTGCGCAGGCTGGCCGAGGCGGTGGCCGAACCCGTTGTGGCCCAGGGGCATCGGCTCTCCGTGCGGGCCTCCATCGGCGTCGCGACGCGCTATGAAGACGATCGCCGCAGCGCGGCCGAACTCCTGCACGACGCCGATGTGGCCATGTACCGGGAGAAGTCGGCCGCGGCCGGATAGCGCTGCCGCTCAGGCGATGTCGGATCCCTGCGTGGTGACGCTGCGGTACCGCCTCCGGGCTCAAGCGATGTCAGCCGCCGGGTAGAGCCGGTGGATGGTGAGCGCCGCCGCCAGCATCCGCGAATTCCCCGGCTCGCCGGGGTCGATGCCGGTGAGTTCGGCGATGCGGCGCAGCCGGTAGCTGAACGTGTTGGGGTGCACGTGCAACCGCGCCGAGGCCGCCTTGCGATCCGAGCCGAATTGCAGGTGCGCCTCCAGCGCTTCGAGCAGGTGCGGGTTGCGCAGCAGCGGCGCGATGCGCTGGGCCAGCCGGTCACGCGCGGGACCCGGACGGGTGAGCTGATACTCGAGCAGCAGGTCGTCGAGGTGGTAGCGGCCGGCGGGCCGGTCCAGCAGCCGCGCCAGCGTGGCCACCTCGGCGGCCTGTTCAGCGGCCTCGGGCAGGCCCGGCCGCGCCACGGCACGGCATTCGGCGAGGAACACCGGCGTGCCGAACTGCGCGGTGAGATCGGTGGCCAGGTCGGCGTAGCGCGCGGCGTCGGCGACCGACACCTCGGAGTGGTTGGGGAGCAACGCGATTCCCGCGCTGCCGTCGAACGCGACGAGCGCGGTGCCGTTGGTGAGCGCGTCCAGGGTGCGGTGCAGTACGCGAATGCGCCTGCGCGCCAGCAGATCCGCGGCCGGGGTGGACTGCCGGTCGGGGCGCAGGTGGATGGCGAGGACGGTATAGCGATCGGTGAGCGGGGTGTCGGCGCGGGCGGCGAGCTCGTCGGCGGGCAGGCCGCGCAGCAGCGCGGTACACAGTTCGCGGCGCGCCTCGCGCTCGGCGTTGTAGATGGACTGCTCGACCTCGGTGTAGGTGTCCACGACGGTCAGGTTGATGTGCATCAGCAGGTCGAGCAGGCGCGAGCCGACGGTGACGAGTTCGTCCTTCTCCTCGGGCGTGGCCAGCGCGGCGGCCTCGGCCAGCACCGACTGCGCCGACCCGTGGATGGCCTCGATGAGGGTGGCCAGCGGGAAGCGGTCCTCGGCGTGCCGCTCGGCGACCGGCACCACGAACGCCGCCACCTCCGCCCTGGTGAACTCGCGCTGCTCCCCGATCGCCTGGAGCACGGCGCGGCCGCAGGCGTAGATGGTGGGCAGGACCTCCGCCGTGAAATGCCCGTCGGGCAGGTCGGCGGCGGGCGGTGTGGCGCCGAGACCGGCGGCGAGCATGCGCTCGGCGATCTGCGGCCACCTGGTGAGCAGACGGGTCACCAGGGGAACGTTCCCGGTGACCGGGGATGGAGCGACAACCATGGGCCGATTGTGTCGGAGTACAGGGATGAGCTCAACGTGTCCGTTGCCGTGGCCCAAACTTTGTCATGGGCGACAACCATCTGTTCGAGTACTTCGTCGGGCCGTGCAGTGACGAACGCGCTCGACCGCTCCTAGATTTACTGTTACCGCGCTTTCCGGGTGCTCCTGATCACATTCGAACGACATTGTGCCCTACGCCATAGTCGAGCCCACCCGGGTCGCGCGGACGATCGGATGGGAAGTAACGGATGTTTGCAACGACGCAACGAGCGCGGCGCGGGCTGGCCTGCGCCGCGATGATCGCGGGGCTGGCGCTCCCGCACGGACTCGGCTCGGGGGTGGCCGCCGGTGCGCCACAGGCGGATTCGGAACCAGCCCTCACGGCCTTCGCCGACACCCTCTCGGCGGGGCTCATGCCCGCGGCCGACGGCAGGCAGCCCAAGGCCATCGTGGACACCGGCAGCGCCTCGGGTTCGGCCAGCGGCAGTGGTTGGGCCAAGAGCACCGCCTCCGCGGCCGTCGGGGAAGGGCCGGAACTGACCGCGGCGCTCGCCGCGTTCGCCCACGGCCTGCTGAATCCCGACGCCGCGCCGCAGGGCGCGAACCGCTGGGACTGCAAGCCCACGGCGCAACGCCCGCGCCCGGTCGTGCTGCTGCACGGCACCTGGCTCAACGCCTTCGACACGTTCTCCTACATGTCGCCGCAGTTGGCGCGCGCCGGATACTGCGTGTTCGCGTTCAACTTCGGGCGCTCCGGGCTGCTGGAGGGCGGCGGCCTCGGGACCGTGCTACCCGGTCGTTATGGCGTGGGCCCGATGGAGGAATCCTCGCGCCAGCTCGCCGAATTCGTGGAGCGGGTACGCGCCGCGACGGGCGCCGAACAGGTCGATATCGTCGGGCACTCGCAGGGTGGCACGGTGGCCAACCGCTACCTGAAGCTCGAGGGCGGCGCGGGCAAGGTGGGCAAGCTGATCACCTTCGGCGCCACCCACCACGGCACCAGCCTGATGGGTATCGCCACGCTGGGCCGCGTCATCAATAACCTCGGCGTGAACATCCTCGGGTTCTACGAGCCGATCGTCGGAATCTCCAATATCCAGCAGGCGCACGGCTCGGCGTTCTACGCGGAGCTGAACGCGGGCGGCGACACCGTGCCCGGCGTGGAGTACACCGCGGTGGGCTCGCGCTACGACGAGGTCACCAACCCGTACGACTGGACGTTCCTGCAGGCCGGTCCGGGCGCGACGGTCCACAACATCACCTTGCAGGCCGGCTGCGAACAGGACTTCTCCGACCACCTCACGATGATGTACTCGCCGCGCTCGGTCTCGATCGCGCTCAACGCGCTGGACCCGGCCACCCACCCGGCGCTGGACTGCGCGTTCAACCCGTGGCTGGTGGGTGGCGGCGGGCGCCTGTAGCTCAGCCCTGCGCCAGGTTCCTGGCGATGACCAGGCGCTGAATCTGGTTGGTGCCCTCGAAGATCTGGGTGATCTTGGCCTCGCGCATATAGCGCTCGACCGGGAAATCCTGGGTGTAGCCGTAGCCGCCGAAGACCTGCACCGCGTCGGTGGTGACCTTCATGGCCGCGTCGGTGGCCACCAGCTTGGCGACGCCGGCCTGCCGCGAATACGGCAGGCCGGCGTCGCGGCGCCGTGCGGCGTCGAGGTAGGTGGCGCGGGCCGAGTCGACGGCGGCGGCCATATCGGCGAGCACGAATCCGAGGCCCTGGTGGTCGATGATCTTGCGGCCGAACGCCTCTCGCTCCTTGGCGTAGGCCACGGCGTCGTCGAGCGCCCGCTGCGCCAGGCCCGTCGCCACGGCCGCGATGCCGAGCCGGCCGGAGTCCAGCGCGCTGAACGCGATCGGCAGCCCGCGCCCCTCGTCGCCGATCCGCCGCTCCTCGGGCAGGAACACGCCGTCGTAGGCGGCGGTCGTGGTCGGGACGGCGCGCAGGCCCATCTTCTCCTCGGGCTTGCCGAAGCTGAGCCCTTCGGCGTCGGCCGGGACCAGGAAGCAGGAGACGCCGCGCGAGCCCTCGCCCGTGCGGGCGAACAGCGTGTAGTAGTCGGCGCGGCCGCCGTTGGTGATCCACGCCTTCGTGCCCTCGACGCGGTAGCCGCCCTCGACGGGCGTGGCCTTGCAGCGCAGCGCCGCGGCGTCCGACCCGGCGTGCGCCTCCGACAGGCTGTACGCGCCGATCACGTTCCCCGACAACATCTCCGGCAACCACCGCTCGCGCTGCTCGGGCGTGCCATAGGCGAACAGCGGATGGCACGACAGGCCGTGCACGCTCACCGCCACCGCGACCGCCGCCCAGCGCGCCGCCAGTTCCTCGAGCACCTGGAGATACACCTCGTAGGGCTGGCCGCCGCCGCCGAACTCCTCCGGGTAGGGCAGGCTCAGCAGCCCCGCCGCGCCGAGCGCGCGGAACGCCTCGGCCGGGTAGCGCTCCTCCTTCTCGAAGGCGGCGGCGTCGGGCTCGAGCACCTTGTCGGCGATCTCCCGGGTGAGCTCGAGCAGATCGCGGGCGTCCTCGGTGGGCAACAGTCGTTCGACGGGCATCTCATCATCTCCACGGCGGGGTGGTCGGACCCGATTACAGTACGACCGACATCTTATTACATGCAATGCAGCACGCATTTTTCTGCCCCTATACTGGGTCGATGGTTTCCGAGCTGCCGCCGAACAAGCACCAGGAGAAGAGTCTGCGCACGCGCGCCCAGCTGCTGGACGCGGCGATCGACAGCCTGGCCGAGGTCGGCTGGGGCAGCGCCTCGATCGCCGATATCACCGCGCGCGCCGGCGTCACGCGCGGCGCGCAGCTGCACCACTTCCACACCCGGCAGGAGCTGTTCACCCAGGCGATCGGGCACCTCACCGAGCGTCAGCGCCAGGCGCTGCACCGGCGGTTGCGCACGCTGCCCGCGGGAACGGCCCCGGGCGCCGTCCTGGTCGAGCTGGTGACGGCGACGTTCGCGGGCAAACTGGGCCGCGCCTGCGTGGAGCTCTACGTCGGCATCGCAGGTGAGAGCGCGCTGCGCCGGGAGATGCTGCGTGTGCAGCACGATCTCACGGTGGAGTTGCAGGACCGCTGCGCCGAGCTGATCGGACCCGAAATCCCCAGGGAGCGCCTGGAATCGGCGTTCTGGTTGACGATCAACGTGGTGCGCGGCGCGACCCTGGACGAAATGGTGGGCCGCGACCGCGCCCGCCGCAAACAGGTGCTGGCCGATTGGACCGCGCTCGCGGAGGTCGCGCTGCGCGGGTGAGGGGTTGATGGGGGGTGGCCGGAAATGCCGATTTGTTGGCCGTCGCTGTGTCCCACCGCCGCGCCGGGCGTCCCTACCGTGGGGATACCAACGCGGCGAGGAAGGTGTGCTGACCATGGGATTCGACTACGACGTGGTGGTCGTCGGTTCGGGGTTCGGCGGCAGCGTGTCGGCGCTGCGGCTGACGGAGAAGGGCTACCGCGTCGCGGTGCTGGAGGCCGGCAGGCGCTTCCGCGACGACGAGTTCGCCGAAACCTCGTGGCGTATCAAGAGATACCTATGGGCGCCGGCCCTCGGGTGCTACGGCATCCAGAAGCTCGCGCTGCTGAAGGACACGTTCGTGATGGCGGGCGCGGGCGTGGGCGGCGGCTCGCTGGTGTACGCCAATACCCTCTACGAGCCGCCGGACCGGTTCTTCGCCGACCGCCAGTGGGGCCACATCACCGACTGGCGCGCCGAACTCGCCCCGCACTACGACCAGGCCAGGCGCATGCTCGGCGTGACGACCAACCCCGCCACCACCCGGTCGGACCGGGTGATGCGGGAGGTAGCCGAGGAGATGGGCGTCGGCGACACCTATCGGCACACACCGGTCGGCGTGTACTTCGGCGGTGACGGCGTGCGGCCGGGGCAGGACGCGCCCGATCCGTACTTCGGCGGCGTCGGGCCGAGCAGGCGGGCCTGCACGCACTGCGGCGAGTGCATGACGGGCTGTCGGCACAACGCCAAGAACACCCTGGTCAAGAACTACCTCTACCTCGCGGAAAAGGTCGGGGCCGAGGTGTTTCCGCTCACCACGGTGACCGACGTGCGCCCGCTGCCCGGCGGCGGATACACCGTGTCGACCCGGCGCACCGGCCGCGTCGTGCGGGCCGGGCGGCGCGATTTCACCGCCGAGCACGTGGTTTTCGCGGCCGCGGCGCTCGGCACCCAGCGGCTGCTGCACAGGTTGCGCGACACCGGTTCGCTGCCGGGCCTCTCACCCATGCTGGGCAAGTTGTCCAGGACGAATTCCGAGGAGTTGCTCGGCGCGCGCACCCGGCGCGACGACGCCGATTTCACCAAGGGCGTGGCGATCACGTCGTCCATCCACCCCGACGCCGACACCCACGTGGAGCCGGTGCGCTACGGACGCGGCAGCAACGCGTTCGCGCTCATGGCCACCGTGCTGGTGAGCGGTGACATGCCACGCGTGCGGCGCTGGCTGCGCGCCCTGTGGCGGGCCCGGCGCGATCTGGCGCGCGCCTACTCTCCACGCCACTGGTCGGAGCAGACCATCGGGCTGCTGGTGATGCAGTCGGTGGACAACTCGATCACCACCTACACCGCGCGCGGTTGGTTCGGGCGCCGCCGGATGACGACGAAACAGGGTGCGGGTGAACCGAATCCGACGTGGTTGCCGTCGGGGCACGAGGTGGCACGCCGTGTGGCGGACAAGATCGACGGGTTCCCGCTCGGTACCGCGTCGGGGGTGCTGGGAATTCCCATGACGGGTCACTTCATCGGCGGCTGCGTCATCGGAGACAGTCCGGAGACCGGTGTGGTGGACCCGTACCACCGCGTGTACGGCTACACCGGGCTGCACATCATCGACGGCTCCACCATCTCGGCGAATCTGGGCGTCAACCCGTCGCTCACCATTACGGCCCAGGCCGAGCGCGCTCTCTCCTTGTGGCCAAACAAGGGTGAGGCCGATCCGCGACCCGCGGCGGGAGCGCCGTACCGGCGTCTGGCGCCGATTCCGCCGCGTCGCCCCGTGGTGCCGCCGACGGCGCCCGCCGCCCTACGCCTGCCGATCGAACCGGTGCGGTGAGGACCGCGCGACGCGAGATCGGTTCAGGCCCAAACGATTTTCCGCTCCCCGCGGACGACCCTCACAGGTCGGGCCGGGCGATCTTGGTGATGCGGAACCCGTCGCCCGCCTCGGTGACGCTGACGACCTGGCGGTAGGTGCGGGCGGGCTCGTCGGCTCGGGATTCGGTGATGACCACGTCGAACCGGCCGTCCGGGAGCGGCAAGATCAGCACGCAGTGGTCGGTGCCGGGCGGCACCGAGGCGATGCCCGCGTCGATGACCGCCTCGCTCGACACCGACGCGTCGGAGGTGGTGACCGCCCGCGCGTCCGCGCCGGATCGCGTGACGTAGTAGGCGTACTGGAACGCCAGCACCACGTCGGGGCCGCTGTCGCGCGAGCCGGTTCCGTTGCCGCGCACCATCTGTTCGGTTCTGGTCGGCTCGCACCCCGGACCACCGCCGAGCACCGGATCCCCCACGGTCGCGGACTGTTTCGGGCCCGCCCCCGCCGCCGCGTACACCAGCACCACGGCCACCGCCGCCAGCGACGCGACCACGGTCGCGCCACCCACCAACCACGGCCGCCGCGGGCCGCGCGGTGGCCGCCTGCGCGCCTGCTTGCGCAGCGGTTGTCCGGGCTGGGGCTCGATCATGCCCGGCCACATCGGCACCGACGATCCGGGACGGATCCGGCGCGGGCCGGACCGGCGCGCGCGACCGCGGTCGCCGAGCTCGAACGTGTCCGACGCCATGACCGCCGCACCCTCCGTATCAATACCGTTGCGCAATAACAAGATTGCACAGGTGCGCCGGAATTGCCCGGCGAATGGCGCAGACAGGTCACCAGAGGTACGGCGGGTGATCGCCCGGCATACGGGTGGCAACGAATCGGGGCCGTCCACCGATAGTCCCGACGGGTGGAGCCACGCAACGACGCACCGGCCGTGAGAGCGCGGCCGCGCTCCCCCGATCAGGGTTCGACACAGGGAGGCACATATGCGCCAGGACCGGGCGATCGTGCGCCCCGCGACGCTACCCCGCAGTGGATTCGCCGAAAGGCACCGCGCGGCACGCGAAGCGGTACTCGCCTCGCAGCGCGGGCGGATCATCTCGGCGATGGTCGAAAGCGTGGACGCCAAGGGCTATTCGAGCACCACCCTCACCGATATCGTGGGGCTGGCGCGGGTTTCGCGCAGCACGTTCTACGAGCACTTCGCCAACAAGGAGGACTGCTTCGTCGAGGCCGTGCACACCGGCATCGACATCGTCGCCACCAGGATCGCCGAGGAGCTGGCGCAGTTGCCGCCCGGCGCCGACGCGCGCACCAGGATTCGCTGCATCGTGGTGGCCTACTGCGAAATGGTCGCCAGGGAACCGGATTTCGCGCGGGTGGTGCTGGTGGAGTCGTTCAAGGTGGATCAGGCGGCGGTGGCCTACCGCGATCTGGCCGTGGACCGGTTCGCCGAGCTGTACCGGATCTTCCACGCCCAGGCCCGCGCCGCCGATCCGGACCTGCCCGCGCTGGCCGACGATCTCATCACGCTGGTGCCCGAGGCGATCGGCGAACGGACCCGCCGCATCGTCATCGCGGAGGGCCCGGCCGCCGTCCCCGGATACGCGGACCTGTTCGTGGAGTTCGCGAATACCGTACTCGGACTGCGGGATTGACGCGGATCAGAACAGCGTCATCGGATCGCGCTCGACCGGCTCGGGCAGCGGGTCGAGTTCCGGGACGCGGGCGCGGACCTCGGCGTGGAAGCGGCGGGCCAGGTCGAGGGCCGACGCGTTGTCGGGGGTGTGCACGAACACGGTGGGCGAGCGGCCTTCTCGCAACCATCCGGCGACCGTGTCGAGCCAGGGGCGCCAGCCCGCGACGGTGCGCTCGGGGTCGTCGCGGCCGTGGTAGCGCACCATCGGATGCTCGGTCAGCGCGCGGGTGCGCCGGGGGACGCGCGGCTTCTTCGACCACGCCTCCTGTTCGGCGGCGGTCACCGGTGCGCCGTCGAACAGGACGGTGGTGTCGAAGATCGTCCACTCCGCGCCGATGCGGCCGAGCAGGCTCTCCAGCGTGGCGCCCGCGCGGTCGTCGTCGAAGAACGCACGGTGGCGCACCTCGACGCAGTACCGGTACTCACCCGGCAATCCGCGCAGGAACAGCGCCAGCGCGCCGAGATCGTTCGGCCCGAAGGAACCGGGCAGTTGCGCCCAGAGGGTGTGGATGCGCGGGCCCAGCGGTTCCATCGCGTGCAGGAACTCGCGCAGGTCGGCGTCGGTGTCCTTGAGCCTGCGCTCGTGGGTGATCGTCTTGGGCAGCTTCACCACGAACCGGAAATCCGGATCGGTCTGCGCCGCCCAGGTTTCCACCGTCCGCCGGGCCGGCGTGGCGTAGAAGGTGGTGTTGCCCTCCACGGCGTCACACCGCTCGGCGTACCACCGCAGCCTCTCCCCCGCCCCCACCTCCTTGCCCTGCCACGCCGCGTGGGTCCACATCGCACATCCCACGTGAAGCCGCATGCCGCGACGTTAGCGCACGGCGCGCGGGCCGTGTCGCCCGGAATCCCGGTCCCAGCCCTGCCGATCAGCGACATGCAGGTAACCCGGTCCTGGGGCCGATCCGCCCGGCCGACAGTCACCGCACCGCTTCCCAGGACGGTGCCAGGTCCTTCCCGAGCCCGCGACGCGGCCGGAAGCTGGCGCGTTCAGCCCGGAGCCGGAGGCCTCGGCTGGGCGTGTCGACACCTCAGCCCGAAGCCATCGGGCGGCCACGATCTCGGTTCGGATGCCGCCCAACGGCGGCCTCCCAGCTCAGCCCGGAGCCGGGGCTGCCCCGCCGCTCTGGGCCGGGCCTTCCGAGCGCGCGGATTCGGGTTCGCGGAGGCGGTACAGGAGGGTGATGGCGAAAGCGCAGCCCACGGTGACGAAGACCGCGGTCAGGCCGGGGGCCGCGCGCAGCAGCAGGCCGGGGTCGCTGTCGCGGGGCGGGGCGTCGAGCGGGCCGCCGAAGACGCGGGCCCGCACGGCGACCACCACACCGGGCACGAACAGGGTGCCGATGGCGAGGACCAGGCTCGGGCTGTAGCCGGAGACGGCCGAGGTGAAGCAGTAGCCCGTCACCACGGCCAGCGCCATGCCCGCGGTGCCCGCGGCCGCGACGGGAGTCTCGCGCGGCACGGCGGTGAGCGCGCCGAACAGGCCGAGCGCACCGAGCACGCCCAGCGCGACCATCGGGTGCGGCCACTGCGTGCCGAGCACCATGCCGCCCACGGTCGCGCCGAACAGCAGCGGCACCGTCCACATCGAGAGCGGCGTCAGCACGATGGCCCCGCCGGCGGCGGCCACCGCCGTCGCGAGCAGCACCAGCACGCCGTCGCGATCGGGCAGCAGCAGCGCCGCGACGGCGGCCACCGCGACCGTTCCCACCGCGACGAGGGCGACCGCGCTCGGCGAGGAGCCGTGGCGGGCCAGCCACTCCGACCCGCCGAGCGTCACGGTCATCACCGCGAGCACGGCCACGATGGGCCGCAGCGGCAACTCCACGGCGATCACCCGCGGGAGACGCGGCCGCCGGTTCCGCAGCGCGCACACCACCACCAGCAGCGT
This sequence comes from Nocardia puris, assembly GCF_036051655.1. NCBI lineage: Bacteria > Bacillati > Actinomycetota > Actinomycetes > Mycobacteriales > Nocardiaceae > Nocardia > Nocardia puris. The sequence continues at coordinate 248,657 of NZ_CP107943.1, forward strand.
GGCGGGACCGAGCAACCACAGCGAGAGCGGTTCGGCGACGAACCACGCGCTCGGCCGCGCGGGCCGCTCGTAACGCGCGCCGCTCATATCCCCGAGCACGATGCTGGTGAGCGCACCGAGCGCCCCCGCGGCGGCGGAGAACGACGGCAGGGGCACGGCGGCCAGCAACCCGCCGAGCAGCGCGCCGCCCGCCATGGAGTCGATGTAGTTGAGCGTGCTCAGCGGCGCGATCGCGGCGAATCCGCGCCCGAGCAGGTAATTCACCAGCAGGGCCGTCATCGCGGCCAGCGCGATGAGCCACGCCACCATTGGCGAGTCGGCCGTGCTCACGAACACCGCGACCACCACCGCGACCACGCACCCGATGGCGGTGGCGCGCGGCAGGCTGTGCGCGGCCAACTCCATCTCCAGCGTGGTCGCGCCGCGCGCCCACGCCAGGGTGATGGGCGTGGCGAGCGCGAGTCCGCCTATCACGGCACCGAGGAACACCGTGATCGACTCCACCACCCCCGTGCAGTGTCGCACCAGGTCAAAGGTAGTTCAGAGATCGTTTCACCGGGCGCTTTTCGGGCGCACGCCCCGGTGCCACCACGTGACCGGGCCCGATCACCGGGTGCCCGCGCAACGGTCCGAGCGCGACACATGATCGCCTCCGCGCGCACACGATCAACACAACATCACCCGACAATCAGGGCACGGTCCCGACACACCACGCGCACGATGGATCCCGCGTCACCACCCGACAGCCCGGCGAGGAAGCGAGAGCGCACCGACGCCGAGCCGGGAAGTCCCGGATCGGAGCGTGCCACCGGTGAGCGCGGCCCTCGACCGTGATCGCCGGAAGTACCCAGCCGGAGCTGGATCGGTGACGTCGTTCCTTGCACCCGCGCTCGTCGCGGCGTGAACCATTTCCAACGTTGCGACGAGCGTAGGTCCGGGCGCGGGGGTGGTTCGCGCGTAGCGCGCTACTCGAATTCGCGGCCCGCGCCACGCATTTCAGGGGCGCCCGGATTTGCGGAAGAACAACACGTGTTCGTGATCGATGAGCGGCATGGTCTTGCGGAGCTGGCGGATGCCCGCCGAGGGCAGATAGGTCAGGTTCGCGAACGACTGCGTGTTGCCGAACGCGGCGCGCAGCTTGTTCTCGGTCGCGAAGTTCGCCCCGTGCGCCGCCAGCACGCCGAAATCCAACGGCGCCAGCGGTTCGTCCAGGGTGGCCGGTCCGCTGGGGCGGCCGAGGGCGGCGTACTGGGTGGCGCGGCCCTGCTCGTAGCGGCACAGCTCGTAGGAGGTGTTCTCCGTGACGGTCACCGACACCACCGGCCACTGCCGCGAAAGACGCAGCGCCAGCGGATGTTTCCCCACGGGCGCGAGTTCCCAGTTCAGGCTCATCACGGTGACCCAGCCGCCGTAGGACATCTCGATGATCACCACATCGTCGCCGAGTGAGGGGGCGGTGTTGAAGTCGGCGCGGCCGATCACCCAGTCCTCGTCGTCGGCGACGAGATAGGTGGAGCTGTCCACCAGCTCGATGTCGTCCTCGGCGTAGGCGGCCGCGACGGCCTCGCGCAGCTGGGCGATGGCGTCGCGGTCGGGACAGCGCACGGCGAGCGCACCGAAGGTGGGGCCGATCTCCAACGGCATCGACGGCGGCTCGGGGTCCTCGCCCGGCACGAGCGGGCGCAGGCCCACCAGGGCGAGCCGCCAGTTGATCTCCTCGACGGTGGACAGGTCGCCGGAGGTCTTGCGCAGGATCTGGGTCTGGGTGAGCCTGCCCGCCTGCTCGAGCGTGCGGCACTCCAGTTCGCGCAGCGCGTTCAGCGACTTCGGCGTGAGGTCGAGATCGCGGATTCCGCAGGCGCGCAAGCGGATCGACATACCGGTCGAGGTGTAGGCCGCGTAGCGCTCGCGATACATCGACAGCGCCTGCTTGCGGGAACGGCCGATCATCAAGGTGCGCAACAGCGTACTGAGGCTGGCCAGGTACTTGCCCGCCAGATCGGGATTGGCGGAGGCGAGTTCGGCGCGGATGCGCGCGGCGTCCTCGGCGGCGGCCACGGCGGCGTCCTGGTCGAGCCTGCCCAGCCACACGCCGCATTTGCCCAGACCGTCGGCGCACATGCCCGCGACCTGTGGAAAGGTCTGCGCCACTTCGCGATACGCGTGGCAGGCGTTGCGGATGGTGCTGGCCGCGAGTTCCCGGTGCCCGGTCTGGCGGGCGGCCTGCTCGAAGACGCGCAGCGCGTCCTGGAGTTCGCCCGCGAACCGCGCCGACACCTCGCCCTGGATCAGCCAGTGCAGCCGGATGCCCACGGACTCCTGCGCCGGGGCCAGCGCCTCGGTGGTGCGGTCGCGCGGCGCGCCGTTGGTCCTGGTCGCGAGCAGCGCCTTGGCGAGTTCGCCGAGCGAGGCGGCCAACCGCACCTCGGCCTCGAACGTCCGGTCCCGCGCCGCACTGCGATCCACCGCCACCTGGCGCTCGATCGCGCTCAACTCCATCGCGATCCCAACTCCCGCATCACCTTCCACACGGTCGTCCACCGGCCGCGTCCGTCGCCGAGAGTCTGCCACACCCGCGCCCCCGACGCGCCCGCGTCGCACGGATCCGCTGGTGCATCACGTGCGCGGGACCCGAGGTGTGTTCTCCTTCACCCCACACGCACCGCGGTCAACCGCCATGTGCGCCCGGTGCGCACGACGCGGGCGGCGAGGGCGAAGCGGCGGTGGCCGCGTTCGTAGCCCGCGCAGATCTCGGCGATGCGGTCGTCGACCGGGATCGCGTCGACGCGGACCAGGACGGCGGTGCCCAGTTTGCGGCGGGCCTCGGGTTCGCTCGCGGCGAGCGTGCGGACGGCCGCGACCACGGCCGGCTCGGCCACCGTGGCGAGCTGGGCGGGTGGCCTGCGGCGGTCCAGCACCTCCAACAGCAGGCGAAGGGCCTGGACGGCGAAGGTGTGCGCGGCCGCGGCGTCTTCACGGTCGCGCTCCGGCCCGTGCGATTCCCGCAGGGCGATCCGCAACCCGTCACCGATCCGCGACGCTCCCCGCGAGCGCATCCGCCGCGGCGGCTCCCCCAGCGGCGGCTCGTTGCGCGGCACCGCCGAAAACACCTCGTCACACCCCGACACCCGGCCCCCTCGACTCGAAACCCCTGACGAGAGGCCGATTCTGCCGATCCGTTCGCACCGGGCATGCGTAGTCCACTACGTGATTCCCCTCCGGCAAACCCACTCTTTGCAGGCAGAAAATCGGACACTCCGGCTGGAATCCGCCATCGACCTCGGCGTCGAGACCGACCGGTCACCTTGCGAGTAGTCGGTGTCTCCCCGGTGCCGTGGGCTGTTTCACTCGGCAGATCCATTCCGCACGTTGCCGGAAGCGCACCAATTGCAGCACCTCACTCCGCGCGCTCACCCCTCCTCGACGCCCAGCACCTCGCGTCCGATGACGCCCGCCAGCACCTCGGTCGAATACGCCATGAGCTGGCCCGCTTCGGCGTCGCGGAGGTGGCGTTGGATGGGTGAGCGCTTCAGGTATCCCGAGGCTCCGCCGACGCGGACGCCGAGTTGGGCGACGTCGACGGCGACCTTGTTGGCCAGGTACTTGGCGCGGCCCATGGTGGGCAGCGCGGCGGGAATCGCGTTGTCCGCCAAGTCGAGTGCGCGCTCATAGAGGGCGTGGGCGGCGGCGAGGCGGGTCTGGACGTCGGCCACCTCGTACTGCACCCACTGCTGGTGAGCCAGTGGCGCGCCCAGGATCTCGCGCGACCGGGCGTGCTCGACCAGGGCGTCGAGGGCCGCGTCGGCGATGCCGAGGGAGATCGCGGGCAGGCCCGCCGGGATCACCGCGAAATCGCCGGGACCCGGTCGCCTGCCGCGATATTCGGCGCGCAGCACGGTCCGGTCGAACGACAGCAGTTGGCTGCGGGTGGCGCGCAGGCCGAGCGTGTCCCAGATCGGGATCACCGACACCGTGTCGTCGGGGACCACGCCGAAGAAGGTCGGCTGACCGTCGACAAGGGCGTTCACCAGCAGGTAATCCGCGATCTCCGCGCCGGAGACGAACCGCTTCGCCCCGGTCAGCGTCCAGCCGCCCGCGCCCGGCTCGGCCACCTGCTGCGGTTGCAGAAACCTGTTGCCGCTGGCCGGTTCGCTCAGCGCGTTGGCGAATCGCTTGCCCGCCAGGAACTCTTCGGCGAAGAACGAACCCATGGTCTCGGCGGTGATCTCCGCCAGCGCGACCCCCGCCCCCGCGTGCATGGTCCAGATGGTCGCGATCGACGGGTCGGCCGCGGCCAGCGTGCGCACCACCCAGCCGAACGCGCGATAGCTCAGCCCGGTGCCGCCGACCCGATCCGGCAGGACGGCGCGATCGAGCCCCGCCTCGTGCAGGGCCGCGAGGTGAGCCACGGGAATCTCCGCCCGCTCATCGAATTCGGCTGCGGTGGCGCGGAATTCGTCGGCCAACCGCGCCACGCGCGCGAGCGGCTCCCGTTCGTCGGCTCGGACCGGGAATTCGAAAGAATCGGTCACGGTGAACACTCCGTTCACTGGATCGGCGGGACGTTGCCAGGGTAGGCGGCGCGTCGCGCGCGGGGGTCCGAAACGGGCTCGGCGGGCGGTAGCGGATGCCGCCCGATGTGGACCTCGCCGGGCGAACGCGCACCGCCACACCTCGCGGGCATCAGATCGGCGTGACCGGCGGCAACCGCCACGTCCCCTCGATCGCCTCGGTGTGCGGCGCGTACATCCGCAGCGTCAGCGAGAACGCCCCCTCACGCGGGATCGGCAGCCAATTGCCCTGTGGCACAGCATCACCCGGGTCCTCGTGCTGGATCGCCAGCTCCACCGACCCGTCCGGTGCGGGCACCACGGGCACCTCGTGACCGATCGACTGGATACCCGCTGCGTTCGGCACCAGGCGGTCGTCGGCCCCGTACGCGGTGAGCGACCAGAACGCGTCGACGGGGGGCAGCGCGCCCGCCTCGAACCGCAGACGGAACCGGTTCGGCACACCGTCGGAATCGGCGTCCCCGAAGAAGGTCGGATAGATCGCATCCTGAGGAAGGTTGGCGCCCAAACCTTTTCGCGCGACAGCGGCGCGGTGCAGATACTCGGTGCCGTACACGCCGGTGCGCGGATCGAAGGACCACCCGTTCTCCAGCCGGGTCTGCGGATCGACGTAGACGCCGATGGTCTGGGTGGCGTCCCGCACCACCATGCGCAGATCCTCCTCGGTGAGTCCTTCGATCCGGCCGCCCGGTTCGACGCCGATCCTGGCGAAGCGCGCCATCGCGGGCGCGTCCACCGGCGCGGGCGGATCGGTGCTCATCCGCGCGCACAGGCGGTCGAAGAACTCGCGCGGGTCCATGCGCGCGACGCGCTCCGCCGGGGTCTCGTCGGTCGGCGGCGGAGCGGCGGTCGAGGCGGTCTCGCGCCCCGCGACCCAGTCGCTGAGCGTGGCCACCCGCATCTCCTGCTGGATCGCGCGCACGGCGGCCACGTCGTCGGGCCCGTTCACCTGGATGCGGCCCAGCAGCCAGACCGTCGGGGTGGGCATCGGCAGCGGCGTGAGCCCGGCGGGCAGGTCGCCGGACCACCCCGGCCCGGTGATGACGTAGGTGTAGGGCGGCGTCGTGGTGCCCGGCTGCACCTGGGGACGCATGCCGCTCGGATTGTGCACGGTGTTGGACCACGCGTCCATGAATTGCAGCAACCAGAACCGCCCCGGCTCCACCGCGGGCATCCGCACCACCACCGGCTCCTCGGAAAGATCCAGCCACGCACTGGAATACAGCGTGTCGAGGTTCATTCGCACCACGTCGTGGCGTTCCGGGGTCGGCGGCGCGGTGGCGTGCCAGAGGCGATCGGCGGGCGCGACGGCGAGCGAGGCCGTGCGCGTGACGTCCATCAGGACGAAGGGGTACCCGAAGACGTAGGCGTCGTGGGCGATCGCCCGGAGTTCGCCAGAGGCCGCCGTGGTCGTCTGCTCGGCCCGTCCGCAGGCCCCGAGTCCTGCGGCCAGCGCCACGCCGGCCAAGCTCAGTACCGTCCGTCGCGCGATGCCGCGCCGCACGCCGGGGTCCGGATCACCTTCCCGCTCATTCATGTGCCCGCGAGTATAGCCACGAATTTGCCAGCGAACCGCGGTACGGGCGGATCAGGGGTCGATCAGCAACGCTCGAACCGGACAACTGTCCACCGCGAGGTGTGCCAGGTCGGCGTCCGCGTCGGCGACCGGACCGGGGCTCGGCACCACCACGCCGTCGGGGCCGACGCGCAACAGCTCGGGCGCCAGCGCCTCGCACATGCCGTGCCCCTCGCAGCGGTCCAGGTCGGCGAGCAGTCTCACGCGCGGATCCGTTCCAGCCGGAGGGGCAGTCCGTCGGCGGGTGTGGGCCCCGTGCCCGCCACCAGCGGGACGCGATAGCCGGACGGCACGGTCCAGCGATAGCGCAAGAGCATCTGGTGCATCACGGCTTTCACCGTCATCCCGCCGAAGTACAGGCCGATGCACTTGTGCGCGCCGCCGCCGAACGGCGCCCACGCGAAGCGGTGCGCTTTGTCCTCGCGGCGCTCGGGCGCGAACCGGCCGGGATCGAACGCGTGCGGGTCGCGCCAGTACTCCTCGGTGCGCATCATGGAGTACGGACCGCACAGCACCAGCGTCCCCTGCGGGACGTAGTGGCCCAGGATGTCGGTGTCGCGCAACGTTTCCCGCACCTGCTGCGCCACCGGCGCGTACATGCGCAGCGCCTCCTTGAACGCCATGTCCAGCGTGGGCAGCCGGTCCAGGTCGTCGTAATCCAGCGCGTCCTTGCCCAGGGCGCGCGATTCGGCGCGCAGCGTCTCCTGCCAGTCCGGGTGCCTGCCGAGTTCGTAGGCCAGCATGGAGGTGGCGATGGTGCTGGTGTCGTGCGCGGCCATCATCACGAAGATCATGTGCTGGACCACCTCGTCGTCGGTGAAGGCGTGCCCCTCCGCAGTGGTCGCCCGGCACAGCACGCTGAACAGGTCGGTGCCCGAACCCGCGCGCTTGGCGGGCAATTCGCGGCGGAAGTACTCCTCCAGCACCGCGCGCCCGCGCAGCCCACGGGACCAGACCCCGCCGGGCACGTTGGTGCGCACGATCGCGGCGCCACCGCGCACGGCGTCCTCGAAGGCGTGCCCGAGCCGGGCCCCTTCGGCGCCGAGTTCCGCGCCGGCGAACACTTCGGTGGCCTGTTCCAGCAGCAGCTTCTTGACTTCGGTGTAGACGGGGAAGTCCGAGGCGGGCCGCCACCGCGCGATGCCACGGCGCAGCAGCGGCGTGGTGAGGTCGAGGTAGCCCACGAGACGGGGACGGGTGAAGGCCTGCTGCATGATCCGGCGATGGAAGAGGTGCTCGTCGAAGTCGCGCAACAGCAGCCCGCCGCGGAAGAACGGGCCGATCAGGAACTCCCAGCCACGCTGCGCCGAGAACACCTTCTCCCGGTCCAGCAACACCACCTCGAACGCCTCCGGACCGACGACCACCACGGCGGGCCGCCCGAGCACACCCATCCAGCTGACCGGACCCAGTTCTTCGAAACGCCTGCGGGAGAACGCGATCGGGTCGGCCAGCGTCTGCAAGGTGTAGCCGATGCCGGGCGGGCCGAAATCGCCGGGCGTCGGGCGCAACCCGCTTCCCGGCGGCGGATCGGCGAGCGGACGCGGCCGCACGGGGTAGCGCCCGACGACGCGGGCTCCCGCGCGCTGCACACGCCAGAAGAACCGGGTTCGCAGTTGCCTTGCGCCGTCGGCGACCTGCTGGGGCGGGTGCATGACCGTCTCCCTTCCGCGACTCTGCGTGTGATTCAGACCATATCGGAAACGCGCGTTTCCGTAAACAGTTGTTTCCCAATTACGTCGTGTGAAAAACTGCGAGCGTGACCCGGGCATCCACCGGCACCTACCGAGGTGCCTCCACCGCCGAGCGCCGCGAGGACCGGCGCAGGCGCCTGCTCGACGCCGCACTCGACATCGTCGGCACCCACGGTCCGGCCGCGCTGACCGTGCGCGGGGTGTGCGAACAGGCCAAGGTGGGCCCGCGCTTCTTCTACGAGGCGTTCCCCGATCTGGACACCATGGCCTGCGACCTGCTGGTCGACGTGCAGACCTCGGCGCTCACCCGCGCCCGCCGCGCGGTCGCCGACACCCGCGGCGCGCCCGCCGACCGCATCCGCGCGGGCGTCGCGGCGCTGGTCACCGACCTCACCGACGACCCGCGCCGCGCCAAGGTGATGCTCGCCCAGACCTACGGCAGCGAGGCGCTGATGCGCACCCGGTTCGCCGGGATGCGCGAGGTGGCCACCACCATCATCGAGCAGACCCGGCTGGTGCTCGACCTGCCCGAGGGCCAGGACACGGCGGTCGCGGCCACTTCCCAGCTCATCACCGGCGGCGCGGCCGAGTTGATGCTGGCGTGGCTGGACGGCGAGCTGCCCGTCGACCGCGACGGGCTGATCGATCTGCTGGCCGAGTTCGCGATCGCGATGATCGACAGGTTGCCCGAGGTGGCGCGGCGCACCAGCGATCCGGCGTAGCGGCGGCGGTCGAGAGCAAGGCGCCTCGAAAACCCTTTCGGCCGAACGCATCCCACCTGGTCACCGCCTCGGAATCATCGCGGCTTTATTTCCGATCGGTTGAAACATGGTGCGGCGGAATGTCTTTCACCACACCCCGGTGATCAATCGGTAACGGCCACGTAGCCGAGCCGATACACTGATTTACAGGTCGGTCGTCCTCGGAAATGGCGCACCGGCCCCGGGTACACGATGTCCCCACACCCCAAGACCGGCTGTTCTCTTCTGAAGACGTTGGGAGGCACGATGATCCACCAGCTCTACTGTCGCGCGTACCCGCGTCCCACCACCGGAGGTGCGGAATGATCGAGAGCGCGTACGCGGCCGCGGCGCAGGACACCACCGGACCCCGCCTCGGCGACCCCGACACCCCGGGCAACCTGCTGCCCGGCAACCGCATGTGGAGCGTGTCCGCGGTCGTCGTCGAGGCCGACGGGCCGAGCCCGCGCCACGGCGTGGTGGCGGGCGCCGACCTGGGCGACGCCGCCGAGCAACTCTGTGAATACCTGCCCGAGGCGCACAGCGACGGCGACTACTACCTCGTCGCGCGGGAGGTGCCGCTCGTCACCCACGGCCCGCGCAGCGGCGGTCAGACACCGCGGCGCGCCTGGGTGAGCCCGATCCGCCGCGACGACGCGGGCCAGGCCACGTTCGGGCGCTGGATGCGCGCCGAGGAGCATCCCCACTTCCGGCAGCACCCGCGCGTCACCAACTGAGCGGGGCTCAGGCCGTGCGCAGGCGGTGCTCGGCCACGTGCACGCGGTTCGCGCATCGCGTGGAGCAGTAGCGCCGCCTGCCGTTGCGGGAGGTGTCCACGTAGACGGTGTCGCAGCCCTCGCGCGCGCAGCGGCCCATGCGCCCGGCGTCCTCGCAGAACAGCGACGCCAGTCCGGCCGCGGTGTAGGCCTTGACGCGCTCGTCCATCGGGGCATCCTCTCGTGCGTAGTGCAGATGCGGGGCGCGGCTGTCGTGGGTCGAGATGTAGGGCTGGCTCGTGGTCTCGGCCAGCAGTTCGTTGAGCGCGCGCACCGAAGGCCGCTCGAACACCTCGCGCAGCCGCGCGATCCAGCGGCGCAACTCCGCGGACTGCGTCGCGTCGAGGGTGGTGATCGGCTTGTAGCCCGTCTCGATCAGCACCTCGCGCATATCCGTCCTCGGGTCGGCGTTGACCAGGAGCGCCGCGAGTTCGGCCGCCGTGCCGCCGTAAGGGTTGAAATGCATAAAGCCATTACATCAGGCTGGACGCATGCTCGCTACCTGCCCTTCCTGCTCCTGGCCCTCGCCCACCCTGGTCTCCGCGCACGGCTCGGTCCGCTACCTGCGCTGCGTCTGCGGACAGTGGCTGATCAGCGAACACGGCACCGTGGTCGCGCTCGCGGGACGCGGCGGGTTCACCGAACCGGCCGTCGACTGCTGCTGAGCCCCCTCACCTGGGATTACAAATGCGATAATGCGCATGTCTGCAAGATAGGCTAGGCTTCCCTCCGGCATCCGCCACGGAGGAAAGGGTTCTCGATCATGGGAGATCATTGCGCGACGCCCTCGCCGGGGGCATCCGCCGCCGATGCCGACGGGCACCCGCGCGAGCGGCATTCCCACGATCACCACGGACACGGCCGGCACGGGCACGACCACGGCGTCTCCGCCGATTCCGACCCGCGCTGGCTGGGCGCCGCGCTCACGCTGATCGTCACGTTCATGGCGGGCGAGGTGGTCGTCGGCCTGATGGCCAACTCGCTCGCGCTGCTCACCGACGCCGCGCACATGCTCACCGACGCCGCCGCGATCGCGCTCGCCCTCGTCGCCATCCGGCTGTCGAAACGGCCCCCCGGCGGGCGCTACACCTTCGGCTACAAGCGCGCGGAGATCCTGTCGGCCCAGGCCAACGGCATCACGCTGCTGCTGCTCGCGGTGTGGTTCACCTACGAGGGCATCCACCGGCTGATCGAGCCGCCCGACGTGGCGGGCCCGCTCGTGTTCTTCACCGCGCTGCTCGGCATCGTGGTCAACATCCTGGCCGCGTGGTGCATCAGCAAGGCCGATCGCAACAGCCTCAATGTCGAAGGCGCGTTCCAGCACATCCTCAACGACCTCTACGCCTTCATCGGCACGGCGGTCGCGGGCGCGGCCGTGTGGCTGGCCGGATTCGCCCGCGCCGACGCCATCGCCGCGCTCGTGGTGGCCGCGCTGATGGTGAAGGCGGGCTGGGCGCTGGTGCGCGAATCGGGGCGCATCTTCCTCGAGGCCGCGCCCGCGGACCTGGACCCCGACGCGATCGGCGCGCGACTGGTCACCGTCGGCCACGTGACCGAGGTGCACGATCTGCACGTCTGGGTGATCACCTCCGGCGAGCCCTCGCTGTCGGCGCACGTGCTGGTCGAAGACCGGGCCGACTGCCACGCCGTGCGCGCCGAGATCGGACGCGTCCTGCACGACGAGTACGGCCTCGAGCACACCACCCTCCAGATCGATCACGCCACCGAGGCGGACGCACCGCCGCCGGAACTGCACTGTGCCGAACCACACGGCCGGGTGCATCGCGCCTGACCAGCCCGCCGCCCCGAGCGAATCGGGCGAATCGGGCATCGAGCGGGGCTCGCGCGCGGGGTGATCCGCGCGGGGGCTGGTGTTACTGTGTCTCAGGTCCGGTGGCCGGACGAGCCGGTTGCGGCGCGGCCACCCGCGGTACCGCGACACGCCGGAACCGCGCGGGGCCGAAGAGCATCTATCGTGGAAGCGGGGCCGCGCCTCGCACGGGGCGGACGGGCGAACCGGTCCGTCCGCGGTATCGCTGGTTCGAAGGTAAGAGGGGCGCTCGACATCGGCGAGCGCTTCGGGCAGATCGGGAAGGTAGCCAGGTAGCGAACACATGACGATTCACACCGCAACGGGATCGGTGACCACCAATCTCGCACTGCTGCCAGGGTTCCTGGACCCGGTGAACCTGCTCAACTCGTTCGGCACCTGGATGCTGATCGGCCTGCTACTGGTCGTCTTCATCGAATCCGGTCTGCTGTTCCCGCTGCTGCCCGGCGATTCGCTGCTGTTCACGGCGGGCCTGATCGCGGCGTCGAAGTCCACCGAGATCGCGCCGTTCGCGCCGATCGGGGTGCTGCTGGTGCTGATTCCGATCGCGGCCGTCCTGGGTGACCAAGTCGGGTACTTCATCGGCTCGCGCGGCGGCACCGCCCTGTTCAAGAGCAACGACGCGCGCATCTTCAAGAAGAAGTACATCGACGAGTCGCACGCCTTCTTCGAGAAGCACGGCCCGATCACCATCGTGCTCGCCCGCTTCGTCCCGATCGTGCGCACCTACGCGCCGCTGGTGGCGGGCGCGGCCGGGATGAAGTACCGGATCTTCGTGACCTACAACGTGCTCGGCGGCGTGCTGTGGGGTTCGGGTGTGACCTACCTCGGCTACCTGCTCGGCCAGATCGAGTTCGTGCGGGACAACATCGACTACATCTTCCTGCTCATCGTCGCGGTGTCGGTGATGCCGATCGTGGTCGAGGTCGGCAAGCGCATCCTGGCGCGCCGCCGGGGTGAGCCCGCCGCGGAGGCGGAGGAAGTTCCCACCCGCTCCTGAGTTCTCTTCCCGAACGCCCCGGCCCGCACGGCCGGGGCGTTCGCGTTTTCCGGCGGGTTGACCTTCAGGTTGGTCGAAGTCCCATGATGGCCGGGTGCCGAACTCCGAAGAGCTGATCACCATCGGCGCGCTCGCGCGGGCCAGCGGCCTGACCGCGAGCGCGCTGCGCTTCTACGACGACTGCGGATTGTTGGTGCCCGCCGAGGTCGACGCCGTCACCGGGTACCGGTACTACACGCGGTCCCAGGGCGAGCGCGCCGCGCTGATCCGGCGGTTGCGCGGTGTGGAGGTGCCGCTGGACACGATCGCGCGGGTGCTCGCGGGCGACCGGGATCTCGCGGGACGGCTGCTCGACGAACACGCCGCCGCACTGGCGCGCCGCGCGGCCGAGGCCGCGGCGGTGGCGGCCGAGGTCAAGTCGGCGTTCGCGGCGAGCGTTGTCGCGGTGCCCGGCCCGGCGCTGGCCGGGGCTCTGGCCCAGGTGGTGACGGCCGCGGCGAGCGGGGATTCGGTGCTGGCCGGTGTGCTGATCGAATCGGACGCGGCCGCGCTCACCCTCACCGCCACCGACCGCTACCGGCTCTCCACCCGCGGGCTCGCGCCGGTGCGCGCGAGTACCGACCGCTGGTCGCGCGTGGTCGAGGCCGCCGCCCTCGAACTGCTCGACAGGTGGTTGTCGGGTGCGGGAGAGATAGTGCTGACGCCGACCGACCACGGTGTGCAGTTGTCTGACGGCGGAATTCAGCGGCATTGCGCGGGCATCGCCGAGGAGTATCCCGACTATCGCGCGGTGCTGACCGGGCTCCCCGAGGTGCGTACCCGCGTACTCGTGCAGCGAGCGGAGCTGCTCGCACGGTTGGAGACCGACGCCGAGGCGCTGACCTTCGACATCACCGGTGGCGAGCTGCGTCTGGCGGGGAGCGCCCTGCCGGCGGCCGTCACCGGGGATCCGCTGCGCATCACCTTCTCCCCCGCCGTGTTGCGGCCCGCGATCGACACCGCCCTCGGCCCGGAGATCATGCTCGACCTGGCCGGCCACGACCTGCCCGCCGTGGTCCGCTCCGCGACCGACGGCGCGCTGACCACCCTCGCCATGCCGATGCTGCCGCCGGGCCCGGTGAGGGCCGATGGCGTGTCGCTGGACCCTGATGACCGATGACCACCACTGCGGAACGCACGTGTCCTGCGCCCCCTCGAAACCGCCCGTTCCGAAAGGACTCTCGATGACCGACCCCACCATGAACGCCATCACCGCCGCCGTCGAACGTGGCCGCGCGGGTGAGCGCGACGCCGCGCGCACCGAGCTCACCGCGCTCTGGCGCGAGATCGGCCCGCTCGGCGACGCGCTGCACCGCTGCGCGCTCGCGCACTACCTCGCCGACCTGCACGACGATCCCGTGCGGGCGCTGACCTGGGATATCCGCGCCCTCGACGCCGCCGACAGCGTCACCGACGAGCAAGTGGCGGCCGCAGGCGCGGGCCCGACCGCGCGCGGCTTCTCCCCCTCCCTGCACCTGAACCTGGCCGACAACTTCCGCCGCCTCGGCTCCTTCGCCGCCGCCCGCGACGAACTCGCCGCCGCCCGCGCCCACGTGGACGCGCTCGCCGACGACGCCTACGGCGCGATGATCCGCACGGCACTGGACGAGATCGAGGCCGACATCGACGCGGGCCGGACCGAACCCCGGGCTTCCGCACCTCGCTGAGTAGGGGCCTGCGCGCACGTCGGGCCGCGCGCTGCCGCCCCTGCCTGCCGTCGAGCCCATGGCCTGGTGATCGAGCCGTCGCAGGGCGATGGTCCGATCTGTGGAAGCACTCGACGGAGCGCCGCGACTGGGCCCTACGCCCAGTCCGGTTCGAGCCGATCGTCCCCCGTCGTCCGGTGAGCCGCTTCTTCGGCGTCCGTGCGCACCCGGGTGGGCAGGGGATCGAAGGGGGTGAGCGTCATCCGGTGGTCGGTGCGACGGTAGCGCCAGGTGCCTGCGACCTCGCCGTCCACCAGGATCGCGCCGGGGGCCGAGACTGCCCGCCACACCTGGGCGCGGCGGGTGGTGTCGGGGACGAGCAGCGCCCGGTCGGTCTGCCGCAGGTACGGGTCGTGCGCCGGGACCAGCGCGACGCCCTCGGCGGGCGGCGCGGCGACGAGCTCGTCCACCAGCCGTTCGGGCAGTTCGTAGCGGTGGCCGTCCACGCGGACGCGGACCAGCGCGAGGTCCGGATCGCGCCAAGCCTCGTCCACGTCCGAGCCCAGCCAGTCGCGGAACAGCGGACGGGTGATCGGGCCGTTCACCCGGAAGAACGCGCGCAACAACTCGCCCCGCGATCCGGGCCGGTCCGAATCCGGGTGCGGCGGGGTGGGATACAACATCGTCGTGCGGGTCTCGTCCGACCCCAGGACGAGCTGCGCCTGGCAGCCCGCGGCACGGAACACCGCATCGTCAACATGCTCGGCACCACACCGCTCGCACCACGCGATGTGCTTACGCGACACACGACCGGTGACGACCGTGCTCGCCTCTCCTTTGCCGATCGGTGCGACGACCACCTCGCGCAATGCCGCCGCCACTTCGGTCACGGCGTCGACATAGTCCGCGCCGCCTTCATCGCTGTCGACCGGGGCGAGCGCGTCGCGCAGGAAGTCCATGTGCTCGAGCCGGTGGGCGTGCGGCGCGCCGCGCACCGTCCACCACACGATCAGCGGCCCGGTCGGCGTGACGGTGCGGTCGAGTGACTCCCGATCCGCCCGCACCCGCAGCGACTGTCGCGCGCCGTCGCCCCGGCTGTCCTGGAACCCGAGCAGCAGCAGGTCGTCCCACGCGGCCTCGCCGGCGAGTCCGTGCGCTCGCCAGCGATGGCCGAGCCACCGTGCCCGGTCCAGTGCGGTCGCGGCGGGCATGTCCGCCTCCGTCCCGGCGACCCGCCCGGCCGCCTACTAGGTCGCGTCGGTGCGCCAGGTGGACACCGCCCAGATCACCACGATATTCAGCGCGATGATGAGCAGCGACCAATACGGGTAGTACGGCAACCACAGGAAGTTCGCGACGATCGACAGCGCCGCGATGATGACGGCGGCGACCTTGCCCCACGTGGTGCCGGTCATCAGCCCGAGCGCGCAGACCACGAGGACGGCGCCGAGCACGATGTGGATCCAGCCCCAGGCAGTGACGTCGAACTGGTACACGTACTCCGGCCCCACGACGAACAGTTCGTCCTCGGCCACCGCGGAGATCCCCTCGAAGATCTGGAGTACGCCGACGGTGAGGAGCAGGATCGCCGCACCGATCGAGGTGCCCGCCGCGATGCCCTGGCGGACCGGATGCTGGGTTTGGGGAGTGGTCATCTGCATGCCCTTCCGCGAAGGAGAATCCTGGATGTCCATCCCAACCGGTACCGCCCGGTGATTCCTCACCCGTTCCGGGTGAACAACGCCGGTGGGCGCGCGGGCGGAGGGGCGGTCAGCGCTACCAGGTCCGGAACCCGCAGCGCGTCTCGACCGCGTCCCGGTGCCGGGCGTGAGCTCCGGCAAACGAACGTCACCCGATCGGATGAGCGAACCGCTCGCCCGCGCGGATTCCGGCGCCGAGAGAAGTAAGAGCGCGGATATCGGTGAGGTCGCCGTGGACCGGGCGCTGGCGCGATGCGGGGTAGCGCGAACTCACCGCGACGCGAGCATTCGTGCGTCCTCTCGCGCGACCGGCCGCAGCGACTTGTCCAGATTCGTCCGCAGCGTGGTCGCCGAATCGAGCAGGTAGTTCTGCCGCACCCGCCACGGATGCCGGTCACCCTGGCGCGGGAAGTCGCCGATGGAGCGCTGGACGTAGCCGGCGGCGAGATCGAGCAGCGGCCGCTCGGCCAGCTCACCGCGCACCTGCGGCACCACCGCCGGGTAGCCCTTGGCGTCCATGTGCCGCAGCACCTTGCAGACCAGGCGGGAGGTGAGATCGGCGCGCAGCGTCCACGACGCGTTGGTGTAGCCGATGCACACCGCGAAGTTGGGAATGCCGGTGAGCATCGCGCCCTGCCAGACGAACTGCTCGGACAGCGGCACGGGCACACCGTCCACGGTCGGGGCGATCCCGCCGAACGCCTGCAATCGCAGCCCGGTGGCCGTGACGATCACGTCGGCGGGCAGCACCCGGCCCGACTTCAGCCGGATGCCTTCCGGCACAAAGGTTTCGATGTGATCGGTGACCACCTCGGCCTTGCCCTTGCGGATCGCGCGGAAGAAGTCGGCGTCCGGCGCGGCGCACAGCCGCTGATCCCACGGGTCGTAGGTGGGCGTGAAGTGCTCGGCGACGGCCTTCTCGTCCTTCAGGATTCGCGTCGTGAGCCCGGTGAGGAGTGTGCGCGCCGAGCCGGGACGGCGGCGGCAGTACTGGTAGAAGCCGATGCTGAACAGGATGTTCTTGGTGCGGATCACGGTGTGCGCCAAGCCCGGTGGCAGCACTTCACGGATCCTGTCGGCGTGCTTGTCGCGGCCGGGCACGGCGCTGATCCAGGTGGGCGAGCGCTGCAACATGGTCACGTGCGCGGCGCTCTCGGCCATCGAGGGCACCAGCGTCACGGCGGTGGCGCCGCTGCCGATCACCACCACGCGTTGACCGGCGTAGTCGAGGTCCTCGGGCCAGAACTGCGGGTGCACGATCCGCCCGGAAAACGTGCCGGCGCCGGGGAATTCGGGCGCATGGCCGCGGTCGTAGTCGTAGTAGCCCGCGCAGGTGTAGAGGAACCCGCAGGTGAGCGTGCGCTCGACGGTGCGGCCGTCGGCGTCGCGCTCGGCCAGCGTGAGCGTCCAGCGCGCGTCGGCGGCGGACCAGTCGGCGCCGATCACCTTGGTGCGGTAGCGGATTCGGCCGTCGATGCCGTGTTCGGCAGCCGTCTGCCGGATGTAGCGCAGGATCGAGGGCCCGTCGGCGATGGACTTCGCGTCGCGCCACGGCGCGAACGGGTAGCCGAGGGTGAACATGTCGGAATCCGAGCGGATGCCCGGGTACCGGAACAGGTCCCAGGTACCGCCCATGGCGTCGCGCGCCTCCAGCACAGCGTAGCTCTTGCCGGGGCATTCGGTCTGGAGCCGGTAGGCGGCGCCGATGCCCGACAGTCCCGCGCCGACGATGACGACATCCAGGTGTTCCGGGGCGACAGCGGTCTCGGTCATGGCACCAGTGTGCGGGAGAATCGGCGGTCATTCTTGACTTCACACGACAAGTATTTGACTCTGTACGACATGTCGGTGATCAGATCGGCCGGATTGCGCGGCTTCCGCGCCGCCGTCGCGGAGCTGGGCGGCGACGCGGAGGAGTACGCGATCGCGGCGGGCCTGCCCGTGGCGGCGCTGGACACCGACGAGCTGCTGGTGTCCGATATGGCGGTCGCCGCGGCCTTCGAACTGGCCGCCCACCACCTGAACCGCCCGGACCTGGGCTTGTTCATCGCGCGCCGCCAGGACCTGGACATGCTGGGCCCGCTGGCGCTGGCGATCCGCAACTCCCCCACCCTGGGCGACGTGCTGGAATGCACCTCGCGCTACCTGTTCGTGCACGCCCGCTCGCTGAGCCTCACCCTGGAGCCCGACCCGTACGGCGAACGCGGCGTGCTCGCCCTGCGCTACGGCGTGGCGCCCGGACTGCCGAACCCGGTCCAGGGCACCGACGTGGGTCTCGGGTTCGTGCACCGCGCCATCCAGCGCCTGGTGGGCGAGCGCTACGGGCTGCGCTCGGTGGAACTGCCGTACCACCCGCCCGCGCCGCTGTCGGCCTACGAGGAGTTCTTCGCCGCGCCCGTGCGCGTCGGCAGACCGGCCGCGATCCTGCGCATGCCCGCCGCCCTGGCCGCCCGCCCGCTGACCGGCGGCGACGAGCACCTGCACCGGCTGGCCATGGCGTTCCTGTCCGCGCAGACCGCCGACGCGGGCCCCGCCGTCACGCCGCGCGTGCGCGCCGCCGTGCGCCAGCTGCTCGGCACCTCCGCACCCGAGATCGGTTCGGTGGCAGGGCTTCTCACCATGCACCCCCGCACCCTGCAACGCAGGCTGGCCGCCGAGCACACCACCTTCGCCGCCGTGCTCGACGAGGTGCGCCGCGACGAGGCGCACCGCTACCTCACCACCACCGATCTGCCGATCGGCCAGATCGCCTCGCTGCTCGGCTTCGCCGAACAGGCGACCTTCACCCGCGGCTGCCGGCGCTGGTGGGGCCGCACGCCCACCGGCGTGCGGCGCGCGCGGTGATCAGTCGGCCTGCTCGACCTTGCGGACGGCGTCCAGGAAGAGCTGGTCGAAGACCGCCTGATCCACCGCATCGCTGAGCGCGCCGACCCGCACCACCACGGTGGTGTCGCGCAGCACGGCCATGCCCATGTACGCCACCGAGGTCAGCGGGCGGCCCTCGCCGACGGTGGACGTACTCGAGGAGCGGTAGACCAGCGAGTCGATACCGTCCAGATCGCCCGGCGAAGCCAGGTTCTCCACCTTGGCGACGGTGCTGATCTGGCGCCCCTCGACGGTCGACGTCACGGTCACCTCACCGCACTTGGCGTTGCCGTCGCGCACCGTGGCCAAGTCGCCCGCGCCCTCGGAGACGAACTCCATGAACATCAGCCCGGCCTTCTCGTCGGTGGCGCCGATGATCTCGGAGTCCGAGAGCAGGTCCTTGGTCGCGGCGCTCAGGTCGGCCTGGGTGGTGGCGCACTCCTCGGGGGTGATGGTGGAATTCTGCTGCGCGCCGGTGAGATCCGCGGCGGCGGCCTCGAGACGCTCCTTGGGCAGGTCGACTTTCTTTGCGTCGCCGGGAAATTCGTCCGCGGTGAGCAGCAGCTGGTCGCGCGGCGTCTGGGGCGGTGCGGAACTCGCCGACTTCTCGTCGTTGCCACCGCATCCCGCGACGAGCAGAACACCCGCCGCGATTCCCGCCACTACACGCACACGCGAAGACCGCATCTTGATCATGCCGGTCAGCATGCCAGTCGCCCTCCGGCCGCGCGGGCAGTAGCCCCATTGACGGCGCCGTCACCCATCGACGACACTGTGCGCCTTGGGGATCGGCGTGGCCGGACATCGGGCGGCGCCGGACATCGCCTCTAGGAACCTCGGCCGCGTGGGCCTAGACTTCTGCCCCGAGTATCGACTCGGAAGGGGTCGGAGTGGACACTGTCCGAGAGGTGGCCGAAGAAGGCAAACGCCTCATCGACCGGACCTGGCTGGGCGAATTGGAGCGCGACGACGCGGTGCACCGGTTCGTGCAGGTCGGCGACGGCATGGTCTGCCCCGACACGGCGGGCGAGATCATCGACGACGGCGTGCGCTGGCTCGACGCCAACGCCACCCGCCTGCGCATCCTCGGCTGGTGCGCCCTGTTGGAAGTACCCATCCTCGGAGGTTTCGCAGTGCTGTCCCTCGCGTTCGGCGACTACCTGGCCGCCCTGCTCGCGCTCACCCTGCTCGGGGTGATGCAGTTCGCGCACCGCAAGCTTGTCCCGCATCCGGTCCCGGTGCGCAGGCCGCGCCGCGTGCGTCACTGACCGCGCGCCCGTCCGGGGATATCCTCCGGGTATGGACGAGACGGGCATCGGAGATCCGCCGCACGAGCCGCACGGGCAGGGCTTCGCGACTCGGCTGAACTGGTTGCGCGCCGGGGTGCTCGGCGCGAACGACGGCATCGTGTCGACCGCGGGTCTGGTGGTCGGTGTGGCGGCCGCGACCACCAACACGACCACGCTCTTCACCGCGGGTATCGCGGGCCTGTCCGCGGGCGCGTTGTCGATGGCGGTCGGCGAATACGTGTCGGTGAGCACGCAGCGGGATTCCGAACAGGCGCTACTGGCCAAGGAGCGCAAGGAATTACGCGACTATCCCGACTACGAGCTGCGGGAGCTGGCCGAGATCTACGAGGCGAAGGGCCTCACCCCGCAGACCGCCCGGCAGGTCGCCGAGGAGCTGACCGCGCACGACGCGTTCACCGCCCACGCCGAGGCCGAACTGCGGCTGGATCCGACCGAACTCACCAATCCCTGGCAGGCCGCGCTGTCCTCGGCGGTCTCGTTCACCCTCGGCGCGCTGCTGCCGCTGCTGGCGATCCTGCTGCCGCCCGTCACCGCGCGCATCCCGGTGACCTTCGTGACGGTGCTGGTGGCGCTGGCGCTCACCGGGTCGATCAGCGCGCGCCTGGGCGGGAGTCCGCGGCGCAAGGCGATCCGACGGGTCGTGCTCGGCGGCGCGCTGGCGATGGTGATCACGTACGGGATCGGGCAGGTCGCGGGCGTCGCGGTCTGACGTTCTGACCTTCGCCGCGCGCGGTGTCGATTCGATATCGGCTCTTGCGCGAGGGCAGAGCCTGTGGCCTACTTGAACTCATACAGTCGACTGACTGAGTTCAGGTGGCCGTCCCGTTCGCGACGGTCTTCGCGATGCGATCGGCGAAACGCGACAGCCCTCGGCCCGTGCGGCCGGGACCACGGAGGTACAGGATGAACCCGGCGCAGACGAACGGTGATTCGGCCACGGTGGCGGTGGTGGGCGCGGGGCTGGCGGGTCTGACCGCCGCGCGCGCACTGCACCGCGCGGGCGTCGACGTGGTCGTGCTCGAGGCGGCCGGCCGCATCGGCGGGCGGGCGCTGACCGAAACCACCACGCTGGGGTCGCGGGTGGACCTCGGCGGTCAGTGGATCGGGCACGACCACCACCGGGTCATGGCCATGGCCCGGGAGTTCGGCGCGACGCAGTACCCCATGCACACGAACCCGCTCCCCACGGTGCTCGACGGTGACCGCACGGTGCCGGTGGCCGCGCCGGGGGCGCTGGTCGCCTGGCTCGCTCTCGGTGCGGCGGAAGTGTTGTCCCGCACCGGAGTTCCGGCGGGATGGAACAACGCGACGCTGGGTGCGTGGCTGCGGAAACTGCCGTGGCACACCCCGCGCCGACTGCTGGAGGTGATCGCGGGGACCTCGTGGACGGCCGACCTCGACCGTTTCTCCGTGACGGCCGCGACGAAGTTCATCCGCCACCAGGGCGGGCTGCGGACCATGCTCGCGACGGCGGGTGGCGCGCAGGACGCCCTGCTGGTCGAAGGCATCGGCGCGCTCGTGGACGGGCTCGCCGCCGAACTCGGGTCGCGCGTGCGCACGGGGCAGCGGGTCACCTCGATCCGGCGCGATGCCGACGGTGTCACGCTGCGGACGGCCACGGGCACGGTGCGGGCCACGAAGGTCGTCGTCGCCGTCCCGCCGCCGGTGGCGCGGCAGATCTCGCACGAACCGCCGCTGCCGCCCGAGCGGCTCGCCGTCGAGCGGAACACCTACATGGGCACGGTGTACAAGGCGATCGCGGTCTACGACCGGCCGTTCTGGCGGGAGCGCAAGGGCGGCGAGGTCATCGTGCTGGACGCCCCGGGCCGCGCCGTCTTCGACACCTCACCGCCCGACGGGCCGGGGCACCTGTGCGTGCTGGTGCCGGGGCCGGAGGCGCGGACGCTCGACGGGTTGGATCCGGTCGCGCGGCGCGAGAAGATCCTCGGTTCGCTGGTCGGGCATATCGGACCCGAGGTGCTGAAGCCCGTCGATTGGCACGAGAAGGCCTGGCACCTGGACGAATTCGTGCCCGGCGGGTACACAGCGCTGCCGGAACCCGGGACCGTCGAAGGGTTCCCGTCCGCGGTGCCCGCACCCGTCAGCGACATCCATTGGGCCGGTGCGGAAACGGCCGCCGACCACGCGGGGTACTTCGAAGGGGCGATCGCGTCCGGGGGTCGGGTGTCGCGGGAAGTGCTGGCGGCGTTGGCCGATCGCGAACAGGGTGCCGCGGTAGGGGATTCGACGGCGGGTTGAGTTGTGCGCGCCATTCCCGGTGTCAGCGGCTGACTTCCAACTCGAGCAGATGGCGCAGGTGCCGGACTTGCCGGGCGGCCGTCGCCGGTGGGCTCGGGGCGATCGAGCCGTTCGGGCGTTCGACGAGCGCGGCTCCGAAGCTGCCACCGGTCCGGCCCGTCGACCGGGTGAGTCGAGGCCCGGCCCGCGGTCGGGCTCTCGCAGAACAGTTCTCCCGCAGGAGGCTTCCCAGCGCGCGGCCGAACCGACACTCGGCGGCACCCACCGCCGGAGAATTCGCGGTGCCCGCCCTGCTTATACTGCGGTGATCCCCGAGACCGATTCCGGAGGAGACCCATGCTCTTCCTCGATCGCCGGGCGGCGGGCCGGCGGCTGGCCCAGCGACTGCCGGAGTTCCGCGGTGGTGACACGGTGGTGCTCGGCGTGCCGCGCGGTGGGATTCCGGTGGCCTACGAGGTGGCCGCCGCGCTCGGCGCGCCCCTGGATGTGGCTGTGGTGCGGCGGCTTCGGGTGCCGCACCGTCCCGATCTCGCGTTCGGAGCGGTCGGGGAGGACGGCGTCGCGGTGGTGGACGACCGGGTTCTGATGCGCGCCTACGTCTCCGACACCGGTCGCGCCCAGGTCGAGTCCGAGCAGCGAGAAGAGGTGTCGCGCACCGCGATCCGCTACCGAGGCGGCGCGCCGCGGCACACGCTGTCGGGCCGCACCGCCGTGATCGTCGACGACGGAGTGCATTCCGGTTCCTCCGCCCGCGCGGCCGCGGCGATCGCGAAGTTCGCCGGGGCACGGCGCGTCGTCCTGGCGGTGCCCGTCGGCCCGGCCGCCACCCTCGCGGCTCTCTCCCGCCACGTCGACCACATCGTCCACCTGGCGCGCACCACCACCACCGAGCCGATCGCCCACCACTACGGCGATTTCACCGCTGTCGACGACGCCCACATCTGCGACCTCCTCGACGCCGCCGCCTCCGACCTCCGCCACCGGGCCGTGTGAGCGTCCTACCCGAACGCGGGCAGCACGAACCGCTCGATCGCCGCGCGCTCGGCCGCCGCGTCACCGGCCGGCCAGAGCAGCATCGAGAGCACGACGCGCACGATCCAGCGACCGGCGTCGGGATCGCGTGCGCCGGTGAGGTCGGAGGCGGCGGCGGCCAGGCGCGGATTGCTCGCCAGGAACCGGTCGATCTCGCGCGGCGCTGCGGCGTCGAGGAAAGCGGTGGCGACCCTATCGGCGCGTATGACCGCAAGGGCGGCGGTGATGGCGCCGGTGATCCGTTCGGCACCGGTCAGATCGGCGACGGCAGTGGCGATTCCGGTGGCGATGCGGGCCGTCGCACCGGCGAGCACAGCGGCGCGCAAGGCCGCCTTGCCGCCCACGTGCCGGTACACCGTGGCACGGGAGCAGCCGGCTCGCGCGGCGACGTGATCGATGGTCAAGCCGGTCATGCCGTGCCGGGCGATGAGGTCGGCCGCCGCGGCGTGGATGCGCTCGACGGCGAGGGCCGCGCGGTCGCCGCCGGTGAGCCAATCGGTGTGCGTCGGCACGGTGAGACCTCGATTCAGCGCTCGATACGGTTGAGAAATTTTGTCTCATGACGAGACGAATGGGAAGAGGTGTGCGGGGTTCGAGCAGGTCGGAGCACGACGCCGAGACGAGACCTCACCTGCCGTTTCCTTCCCCGAATCTCACTTTTCCGCGGGCATTGACGGGGTGTGTTCCGACAGCGAAATCTGGTGGGCGACATCGCTGCCGGAACGTGGAAAGGCGGAGCGGATGACCCGCGTTGTGAACCTGTTCGACCCGGGGGCGCTCGACGATCCCTACCCCCTCTACGACCGCCTTCGCGCGTCGGAGCCGGTGCACCGGGTCGCGGACACGAACTTCTATCTGGTCGGATCCTGGCCGCTCGTCACCGAAGCCGTGACCCGCCCCGAGGACTTCTCCTCGCACCTCACCGGCGCGCTGGTACACGCCGCGGACGGGTCGATGACGGTGTTCGACCTGGACGGTGACGGGAGTGCCGTGCACGTCCTGGCGACCGGTGATGATCCGGTGCACCGCGACCATCGCAAACTTGTGCTGCCCGCTCTGGTCGCCAAGCGCGTCCGGGCGCTGGAGCCCGTGATCGAGGCGACGGTGCGGCGGCTGTGGGACGAGGGCGTCGACGGCGGGCGAGTCGAATGGATGTCGGCGATGGCCGACCGGCTGCCGATGACGATCGTCGCCGGACTCCTCGGCCTGCCAGAACACGACGTCGAGAGCCTGGCCGGCTGGGGGTATCTGTCGACCGAACTGCTCGGGGGCGTGCTCACCACCGAGCGGCTGCCCGCGGTGGTGACCGCCTCCGCCGAACTCGCCGGCTACCTGCACGCGGCGTTCGCAGCGGCGCGAAAAGCGCCGGGCGACAACCTGATCGGCGACCTGGCCCGCGCCTGCGCCGAAGACCGTCTCGCTCCCGATGTCGCGGTGTTGATGTTGGTGCAGCTGGTCGGCGCGGGCGGTGAGTCCACGGCCGGACTGCTCGGCAACGCCGCCCGCCTTCTTGCTCTGGATCACGGGCTCCAGCAACGGATTCGGAACGACCTCGACCTGCTGCCCGGCTTCCTGGAAGAGGTGCTGCGTCTCGAATCGCCGTTCCGCACGCACCACCGCCACGTCGTCACCGACACCGTGCTAGGCGGCACTCCCCTGCCCGCCGGCAGCCATCTCCTGCTCCTCTGGGGCGCCGCCAACCGCGACCCCGCCGTCTTCCCCGACCCGCACCTGCTCCGCCTCGACCGCCCCACCGGGCGCACCCACCTCGCCTTCGGCAAGGGAATCCACTTCTGCGTCGGTGCCGCCCTGGCCCGCCTCGAAGCCCGCCTCACCCTCCGCACCCTCCTCACCCGCACCCGAGGCTTTCACATGTCCCCGGAACCCGAAGCCGCCCAATGGATCCCCAGCATCTTCGTCCGCCGCCACAGTCGCTTGACCCTGGATCTGGAATAGATGGACGCGCTGTTCGACCATCTCGGCCCCGAGCGTGGGAGGCCTTTACGACCACCGCCGAACAACTCCGCGCCGAAGGCGGCGCTGCGGCGCCAATCGAGCGGCTCACCACCGAGTTCGGACCACTGCCCGCCACCACCATCGACACTATCCGCAACGCCGACCTCGAACAGCTCCGAACTTGGACCATCCCCTGCTTCACCGCCGCGACGGTCGAGGAAGTCCTCGATCTGATCGAGTAGGGATTTGACACCTGCCGGATCGTGGCTCAGTGCGGGTGTTGTTCCGCGTAACGCTCTCGTTCGGCGGCTCGGCGGCGCGCCTTCTCCTCGTTCTCCAAGTCGGCCGGGAAGCCGTGGGCGGTGAGGCGGTGGGCTCGGTTCATCGGCATGTAGGCGACGATGTAGAAGAGGGCGAGCAGGACCGCCAGCAGGACCATCGAGGCGCGGAGCCAGAGTTCGCCGGGGAACAGCAGGAAGATCGCGAACAGCGGGGTGAAGGGCAGCAGGCCGCGCACGATATGCCGGGCGAAGGCGTGCTTTCCGGTGAGGTCGTTGCGGACCCAGTCGCGCAGGGAGTCGGGGAGGCGGCGGCCGAAGACGTAGCCGATCCATTCGATCGGGTTCGGGCGGCGACGCGTCATGCCTGTTCTCCTTCCGCGAGCACCGAACGGCGCGCGGCCTCGTTCACGCGGGTGAGCACCTCGCGCAGTTCCTCCAGATCGGCCAGGCTCACGCCGAGCCGTTCCACCACGGCGGGCGGAATCTTCTCGGCCTCAGCCCGCAGGGCGGCGCCCGCCTCGGTCAGGTCGATAACGAGGTTGCGTTCGTCGCGCGGATCGCGCCCCCTGGTGATGAGCCCCGCCGCCTCCAGCCGCTTGAGCAGCGGCGACAGCGTGGGCGAGTCGAGCTGGATGGCGTCGGCGATCGCCTTCACCGACATCGGCGCCTCGCCCCACAGCGCCAGCATCACCAGGTACTGCGGGTGTGTGAGGCCCATCGGCTCCAGCAGCGGCCGGTAGACGGCGAGCACGGCGCGGTTGGCCACCGCCAGCGCGAAACACACCTGCCGGTCGAGCCGCAGCGGGTCGTCGATCTCCATGAGCGCACTCCTTCGGGGTCCCGGCTAGATTAGCGCATGAATAGTTAGTGCATTAAGTATCTGTGCGGGACATCTCCCCGACCGAGGCGGCGGGCGCGGTGGTTAGCGTGGATTCATGCCCGTCACCGTCGCGCGCCCGCGCGTCCACGAACTCGATGCCGTCCGGGGTTTCGCGCTGTGCGGGATCCTGGTGGTCAACATCTGGCAGATCACCGGGATGCGCGCCACCGACCCGACCGGCTCGGCCATGGACCCGCTCCGGCACCTGCTGTCGGTGCTGTTCGAGGGGCGGTTCTTCCCGATCTTCTCGTTCCTGTTCGGCCTGAGTTTCGCGATGTTCCTGGACGGCCCGGCGCAGCGCGCGGACCGGCCGCGCCTGGTGCTGGTGCGCAGACTGGTGGCGCTGGGGCTGATCGGCGTGATCCACCTTCGGTTCCAGCCGGGTGAGGCGCTGCTGCCATACGCGATCGTGGGGTTGGTGGTGTTGTTGCCCGCGGCCTCACTGCCACGCTGGCTGATCCTGGTCGGCGGACTGGTCGCGACCGTCGGCGTGGCGCTCACCCTCGGTGGCGGATTCGGCCTGGTCCCCGGACTGTTCCTGTTGGGCATGGCCGCCGCGCGATACGGCCTGGTGGACGATCTGCGCGACCGCACCTGGCAGATCGCGGCGGTCTTCGCCCTGGCCCTGCCCGCCGCGATCGTGATGAGCGTATGGGAGTGGCGCACACCGTATCTGGAGCTGTGGACCAGCTCGGTCGCTCCGATCGCCGGACTGCTCGGCGCGCTCACCTACATCACGGGCCTACTGCTGTTGCTGCGCACCGGATTCGGCGACCTTCTCGCGGAAATCCTTGCCCCGCTGGGCCGTATGGCGCTCACCAACTACGTCACCGCCACGGCCCTGATCCTCCTCGCCGACCGCTACCTCCACCTGGAAGGCACCACCCGCTACCCCACCCTCCTCGTCCTCGCCGCCGGCATCATCCTGCTCCAAGCCGTCCTCAGCCACCTGTGGCTGACCTGGCTCCGCTACGGCCCCCTCGAATGGCTCTGGCGCTGCGTCACCTGGTGGCACCTGGTCCCGATCCGCGAACCCCGCAACCAAGGCATCGCCTCCATCGGCCTCCCCCGCCACTGACGCAGGCGGCTTCCTGACCACCCGAATTCGGGGATGGGCGGCGCGGCACGGGGTGTTGCGGGGTGGGGGCACGCAGACTGGATGGTCATGGACCAGTTGGTGCTGATGTTCGTGCTGCTGTTCGCCGCGATCCTGGCGGAGCCGCTGTCGCGGCGGATCGGGGTGGCGTCGGCGATCCTGATGACGGTGTTCGGGTGTGTGGTGGCGCTGATCCCGTTCGCGCCGAAAATCCACATTCCGCCCGATCTGATCCTGCCACTGGTGCTGCCGCCGCTGCTGTACGCGGCGGCGCGGCGCACGTCGTGGCGGCAGTTCGCGGAGAACTGGGGGCCGATCGCCCTGCGCGCGGTCGGGTTGGTGGTCGCGACGGCCGCCGCGGTCGCCGCGGTGTTCCATGCCTGGTATCCCGGGGTGCCGATCGCGGCGGCCATCGCGCTGGGCGCGATCGTCGCGCCGCCCGATCCGGTGGCGGCGACCGCGCTCGCGGGCCGGCTCGGCCTGCCGCGCCGGCTGGTGGTGGTACTGGGCGGGGAGGGCCTGTTCAACGACGTCACCGCGATCGTCATCTATACCGTCGCCGTGCAGGCGGTGGTGACGGGTGAGTTCTCCTCCGCCGAAGCCGCGGGCGAATTCGTGGTCGCGGCGGTGGTCGCTATCGCCGTGGGCCTCGCGCTCGGCTTCGCGGGCACCACGTTGACCAAGTACCTGGACGAGGCCACCTGGCAGGTCGCGCTGAGCTTGCTGCTGCCGTTCGCGGCGTACGGGATCGCCGAAGCTTGGCACGGGTCGGGAGTATTGGCCGTACTGGTCAGCGCGCTCTACCTCACCGACGCCGTCACCGAGATCGGCGACCGCGACTACCGCTTGGTCGGTGAATCCTTCTGGGAGATCATCGAAATGCTGTTGAGCGGCTTCGCGTTCGGCCTCATCGGCCTGGAACTGGCCGCGGTGCTGGAGGTCACCGGCGACGACTGGCCGCGCCTGCTCGGCGTGGCGGGCGCGGTGATCGCGGCGGTGGTGCTGTTGCGCCTGGTCTGGCTGCTGACGACCTGGGCGATCGGGCGGCTGTGGTGGCGGGCGCGCGACCTGGACGAACCGCAGACCTGGCAGGAAACCATCGTCACCTGGTGGGCCGGCATGCGCGGCGTGGCGAGTGTGGCGCTGGCGCTGGCCATTCCGCTGCTCATTGCGGACGGGACCGACTTCCCCGGGCGCACCGAGATCCTGTTCACCGCGTTCGCCGTCGTCCTGTTCACGCTGCTGATCCAAGGCCCCACACTGCCTTTCGTCGTCCGACTCACGGGCGTGCAGGCGGACACCAAGAGGGAACGCGAACTCGAACGCCACCTGTGGGAGCGCGTCGTCGGCGCCGAACTCTCCCGCCTGAAGGAACTCGCGGCGACCGAGGACCTCCCCGACGAGGTCTACGAACGCATGCGCGATCAACTCCGCCGCCGCTTCGCCAAGGCCGACCCGCAAGCCGCCGACGAGGACGCCCGCGCCGCCGCGGCCCGCGACTTGGAGTTCATGAAACGGATGACCTCCCTACGTGAGGAGGTCGTGGAAGCGGGCCGCCGCGAAGCGCTTTCGGCCCGCCGCGAACCCGGCATGCCCCCGGACCTCGTCGACCGCGTCACCAAACGCCTGGATCTCGGCCGTTCCCGGTGACGAATCCGCTCCCGCCCGGCACCGACCCCCGCGCGAGTGCTTTACTCGACGCTCACCGCGAGGAAGGGGCATCGTTGGCGGACGCTGGGTGGCATCGGGGCGGCGAACACCTGGTGCGCGCGGTCTCGTGGACCGGCGGCTCACCACACCTGGACCTCGTCGAGACGGCCACGCACACACGAATGTCCGTGCCGCTGCTCGGCACCCGGCTGGCGTTCACGGTGCGACCGGACGGGCGCTACTGCGTGGGGCGGTTCGCGTTCGGGCGCTCCGGCGACGGGCGCTACCGCCCGTGCCGCGACCGGCGGCTGGTCACCGCGGGCGATCAGTGCGAGACCTGCGGCGCGGACGACGAGTTCCGTTTCATCCACAACGCCCACCGGGGCGGCTACCTCCCCGACAGCCTGCGCGAGTATGTCGCGCAACCGCATTGGGTGTACATCGCCACGTTCGCCGACGCCTCGTGCAAGGTCGGCACCGCCGCGCACAGCCGCAAGCGCGCGCGGCTGGACGAACAAGGCGCGGTGCGCGCCACCTATCTCGCGTGGGCCGAAGACGGGCTGGCCGCCCGCGTCTACGAGGACCGGCTGACCGAGGTGCTCGGCGTCACGCAGGCGAAGCGCCGAACGGCCAAGGTGGCGGCCCTGGTTCGGGCGCGCAGCGCCGCGCGGATCGAGGCCGCGCACGCGGAGACCGTCGCGGCGGCGCGCGAATGCCTGGCGGAGTTGTCGGCGGTCCTGCCCCTCGAGCCGTGGCAACCGCCCGCCGAACACGCCGGATTCTTCTCCGCCGGGGCCGACGAGTACCCGCACACGCTCGCCTCGGGCCCGCACTGCCTGACGGTGCGCGCCATGATCGGCGGCGCGGCGCTGGTCACCGTGAACGACGACGACGCGCCGTTCATCGCCGACCTGGGTGCGCTGAAGGGCCGGCGGATCGTGCCGGGCCCGGTCCTCTCGCCGGAGACGGTGACCCAACTGGGCCTGTTCTGACAGCACTGCCGGCCGCGCGAGAAACACCTCGGCGGCCATGGGAAACCCGACTGAAGAACGGTCGAAGGCAATTCTTCCGTGGATACCGGGCGTCGGCACCGCGATCGACCCCCACGGAATGGCCGGACATCGTGCGCGACAAACGTGGACTACGGCGGCGGGGGCAGCGGAATCTGAATCCCGGGCAGCCCCGGCAACGGAATGACCACCGCGGGCGGCGGGGGCGGCGCGGGCGCGGGAACCGGGACAACGGGTTCCGGCTCCGGCGGCGGAGGTGGCGCCACGGGCCGGGGGGCGGGCTGCGGCGCGGGCGCGACGGGTGCGGGAGGCGGGGCGGGCGCCGCCGCCACCTGCTGCTGCGGCACGCAGTTCCACCCCTCCGGCGTACGATCCCAGCGCGCGGCGATCCCGTCGTGCGAGCAGTCGTCGCCGACCTGGCGCGGCGCCTGCGGGATACAGATCCACTGACCGTCGGTGGTGCGGCCCCATTCCGCCACCAGCCCGCTGTGCGAGCAATCGCCGCCGACGCGTCGCGGGTCGGCGCGCTGCGGTTCCGGCACGCACATGAGCTGACCGTCCTGCAACTCCCAGCGCGCCACGATGCCGCCCGCCGAACAGTCGCCGCCGACCGTGCGTACCGGCGACAGCGACGCCGGATCGGTGGGCCGCGTCGTGTACGACGGTGCGGGATTGCGCGGATCGTCACCGTCCTGCCCCGCCCGCAGGAACAACCCGATCGCCACGACCACGGAGAGCGCGGCGGCGATGGCGGCCGCGATGATCAGCACACGGGTGTTATTCGGCCCCTCGACGCCGTACGGCGCGGGGTCGCCACCGGATCGCACCATCGCGCACCACCTTCGCTGCCGACCGGAAATCCGTCTCGCAAAGTTGATCTTTCCCGGAGGTTACCCGAAGGTCGCTGATCTTCGGATCACCTTTGAATGACGATATTCCCGCAGATCAGGGCACATCGCAGGGATAGCTGATGAGCTACCGGACCGTTATCTGATGGCCACGCGCACCTGGACGGCATCGTCATCGGTCCCGGCGAGGGCCTGGGACAGCAGCGCACTCAGATCCAGCTGCGGCCCGCCCGCCACGACCGCGTCGGTGAGCGGACGCAGTCCGGGCAGGATCTCGCGCAACTCCGGTCCGGTCTCGCGCAACCAGGCGGTGAGCCGCTCGAGGAACGGCACCACCCCGTCGCCCGTCAGGTAGGGATCCATCCCGCCGTCGGCGGTGACCAGGCGCCCGACGGCCTCCACCAGTTCGTCGAGCGATGCGCCGAATCCGACGAGCGCGGGCGCGCCGGCACTGGTCGCGGGCCCGGCCCACTCGATGTCGGCGGCGGCGAGCTGGAAGCTGTTGAGCAGGTCGGCGATGCGCGGCGTGCGGGTCATGATGGTGGCGGCCAGCAGATCGCCGGTGCGCGCCAGTTCGGGCATCACGGCCTCGGTGCCGTGCAGCGAGGTGCTCAGGGTGTCGACCAGGGAGCCGACCACGGCCGGGTCCAGCTGGTTCATGGTCTGGGTGACCAGGTGCGCGACCTGCGCGATCGACAGCGGCGTCCGCACGTCGGCGGTGTCGAGGCGCTGCCCGTCGGTGAGGTACGGGCCGCCGGTCCCCTTCGGCACGAACTGCACGTACGGCTCGCCGAGCGCGGACAGGTGCTCGATGGTGACGACGCTGTCGGTGGGCACCCGATGCTCGGCGTCGACGCGGAAACCGACCTCGACGCCGGCGGAGGTGCTGTCCACCGACAGCACCTCCCCCACTTCGATGCCCGTCAGCAGGATCGGCGAGCCCACGCCGAGCCCGCCCGAGTTCTTCAGCACCATGGTGGCGTGGGTGTGGTCGGCGAACGGGTCGGCGCGAACGACGCCGAAGGTGAGGTAGGCCGCGCCGAGCACCGTGATGGCCGCGATGCCGCCGAGCGAGGCCAGCGAACCGATCTTCATCGGACGGCTCCGATCATGCGCAGGGTCTGGATGATCCGGTCGATCTGGTCGGACTCGGCGACCGGGCTCGCGGCGGCACTCACCCCGGTGACGTTCACCTTCGGTCCGTTCTCGACGAACGGGATGATCTTGTCCCGCAACAGCGCGATCAGCATCGCCAGGTTGGACGACTGCCGCAGGTCCAGCGGCCCGCCGGTCGCCAGCGGCACGAAGGCCCGCGCGGCGGCGTCGCCCGAATTTACCAGCGGGGCAAGCCATTCCAGCGACTGCCCGACCGGGCCGAGCGCGGCGAAGATCTCGGTGACGCCGTCGATGGAGCGCGCTACCGCGTTCATCTGCGCCACCGCGTCGTCGCGGAAGATGTTGTCCAGCTCGGGCCGGATCTCGCGCAGCACTTGAGCATTGCTCGCCAGGCCGAACAGCAGCGCGTCGACCTGGTCCAGGTTCGCGGCCAGGTCGGCGGCGTCGGCGCCCATGACGCCCGCGATGCGCGCGGTCTCTTTGGGGTCCTGCGGCAGTACGGCGTTGAACCGGTTGATGATGTCCTGCATCTGGCCGACCGCACCGCCCTGCACGAAGAACGCCATGGCGGCCATGGTGTCCTCCAGCTGCATGGGCGGTTTCGTGTGGTCGAGACCGATGGTGCCGCCGGGTTCGAGCAACGCGTCGAAGCCGGACGGCGGTGTGGTGAGCGCGATGTGGATGTCGCCGAGCACCGTGTTCTGACGCAGTTCGGCGATGGTATTCGTGGGCAGGTCAACGGATTCCGCGATGTCGGTGGTGACCACCACGTAGCCGCCGCGCCCGTCCGGCGCCTCCGACGCCGGGACAACGCGCACGTCCCGCACCGTGCCGACCTGCGCGCCGTTGGCGATCACCTTCGCACGGGCGGGCAGGTTGAGCACGTTCGCGAACTCGATCTGCAACCGGTAGGTCGGCCCCGACACCGAGGTCCCCGGCACCGGCACCGTCGACGGGTCGAAACCGCACCCGCCCACCGTGACCGACGCCGCCACGGCGAAAACCATTGCCGCCCTGCGCAGCACACGCGTCCTCATCGGCCACCCGCCATTCCCGGCACCAGCTGGATCAATTCGACGTTCACCAAGCCGTTCTCGGCGCCCGCGCAGCGCCCCGGCGCGACGGCGTTCACGGCGGCGCACACCTGTTCGGCGTCCGCGTACGGGATCGCGACCTTCGGCGGGGCGTAGGTGATGCCCGGCGCGCCGGTCTCCGGGTCGATCACGCCGCGGAACGCGGAGACGAACACCGGTGTGGTGAGCACGATCTCGCGCAGCGATCCGACATTGGCGCGCAACAATTTCAGCATCGGCACCGCGCGGTCGAGCAGGCCGAGGATCTCACCGCCGAAGGAGGTGGTGAGGTCGTTGAGCATCGGCAGCACTTCGCGCAGCGCGTCGAACAGCCGGGCGCCGGGGCGCAGCAGATCGTCGCTGGCCTGCTGGAGCACCGGGCCGACCCGCACCAGCATGCTCTCCAGATCACCCCAGTGCTCGTTGACCTTCTTCGAGACGGAGGCGAACGCGTCGAAAATGCCCGCCAGATGGCCGATGTCGGCGTCGGCGGCGTTCAGCGCCGATCCGAGCTCGCGAATGAGCTCGTTGATCTGCGGACCGGTGCCCGCGCTGGCGCGGTCCAGCGCGGACAGCCCGTCGGCCAGCGACGTCGGCCGGGACGGATCGGGTCCCACGATCTGATCCGACAGCTGGGCCAGCGCGGTGAGCGTCTCGGTGAGGCTCTTGGGGGTCAGCGTCTTGGTGATGCACTGACCGCTGTCCCAGCGGTCGAGGTTCTGCCCGCTCGCCAGCACCGCCAGGGCGCGGTCGGCGACGACGGTGTCGGACACGGTGGTGGCAGAGGCGTCGGCGTAGACGGGGTAGTCGGCGTCGACCTCGAAGTCGACCCGCACCTCGGGCCCCTGATTGCGCACCGAGGTGACGGTGCCGACCGTGATGCCGCGCATGGTCACCTGATTGCCCGCGTACAAGCCGATGCTGTCGGACATGATGGCGCAATAGGATTCGGTCTTGCGCAGCGGGTCGAACGCGAGGACGTAGCCCACCACGGTGAGCACGGCGATGAGGACCGCACCGGCGATCGACATGAACGCCTGCGTGCCGAGCAGCTTCTTCAGCATCAGCAGTCCTTCCCCGGCACCGGCACGCACACGCCGGGCAGTTCGGCGCCCGGCGGGGCCTGCACGGTCTCCCCGGAGCGGTCGAGCACCAGCCCCTCCTCGGGAATCACCAGCCCGCGCAGCTTTTCGGCGAGCTGCTGCGTACTGGCGATCACCGGTTCGAGCTGTCCGCTCATCTCCTCCAGGCGCGGCACGGCGCCCATCAGCTCGGCCACCCGCGGCTTCAGCGTGCTGTCCCAGGTCGGCGCCAGCGCCGCGATCCGCTCGACCACGCTCACCAGCAGCGCGATCGACTCGCGCAGTTCGGCCCGCTTGTCGATGAGCACGGTCTCGAGCACGTTCACGTTGTCCATCAACCGGCCCAGATCCGACTTGGCGCCGTCGTAGGCCGTCACGTATTCGTCCAGCACGGCGATGGCGCTGGACACTTGCCCGCGCTGGCGGTTGATGGCGTCGACGTAGGAGCCCAGCGTGTCGAGGGTGGTGCGCAGGGTTTCCGGTGCGCCGTCCAGCGATTCGTCCAGCGCGGCGAGATTGCGGCGCAGGGTGTCGCCGTTGAGTTCCCGCAACGGGGTGGTGGCGTCCTGGAACGTCTCGATCAGGCTGTAGGGCAGGCGAACCCGGTCGGCGGGGATCACGCCGTCGCCGAGCG
The DNA here is from genome assembly GCF_036051655.1 of Nocardia puris. Taxonomy (NCBI): domain Bacteria; kingdom Bacillati; phylum Actinomycetota; class Actinomycetes; order Mycobacteriales; family Nocardiaceae; genus Nocardia; species Nocardia puris. The sequence goes on from NZ_CP107943.1 coordinate 283,322, forward strand.
GGGCGGTGCCCGCGGGGTGCAGCGCCACGTAGTGGCCGCCGACCACGGTGAGCATACGGATGTCGAGGGAGGTCTGATCCCCCACGAAGACATCGGATTTCACCGTGAACCGCATGACGACCCGGTCGGGCTTCAGGTCCAGCGACTCCACCTGGCCCACCGAGACACCGGCCAGGCGCACTTCGTCGCCCACCTTCACCGACTGCGCCTCCGCGATCTCGGCGGTGTAGGTGGTCTTGCCGAACGGCACCACATACAACATCGCCGCCACCGCGACACCGAGCACCACCACCAGCGAGCCGGCGATGCCGAGCCGGATCTCCTTGCGCCGCTTGGCCGCGTCGTCCAGGATCGGCCGGTCGCCACCGAACCAGCGCGAGATCACGCGTTGCATATCGCCACCTTCTGTCCGGCGATCAGAACCTGCACCGGCACCGGCACGTCGGCGGAACCGTTGGCGCAGGCCGGTTTCCAGCCCGCGACGGTGCGCGGCAGCGAATTGTCCACGGCCTGGAGCAATCCGGGCAGCCTGCTGAACACCTCGACCGCCTGCTGCGGGTCGGGGAACAGGGCGCGGATCTGCGCGTCGAGCGCGGCCGCACCGTCCTGGTCGAGTCCGAGCGTGCCGAGCAGGCGATCCAGCGGGCCGAGCACCGAGGGCGCCGACATCGCGAAATCGGCCAGCCCGCCGATGTTCGTGCGCAGCGATTCGAAGATGTCGCTCAGGCGCGCCAGCAGCGGCACCAGGTGGTGCACCTCGCCGCCGACCTGCTCGGCGATCTCGGCCATATTGCGCACCACCGTCGCGATGACGTCCTGGCGGTCGCCGGCGTACCGGCTGAGGGTGCCGATCGCCTCCATCGCCGGGCCGATGCCGGTGCCGTCGCCCTCGATGACCGCGAGCATGCTCTCGGTGAACTGGTTGACCGCCTCCGGCGACAGCGTCGCCAGCACCGGCTTCAACCCGTTGAACAGGCTGGTCACGTCGAACGACGGCACCGTCATCTCGGTGCCGATCCGCGTGTTCGGGGCCAGGGGCACACCGGGATTCGGCTGCTGTTGCAGGTCGATGTAGCGCTGGCCGGTGAGGTTCTGGTACCGGATGGCGAGCTTGCTGTTGTCGTAGACCGGCGTATCGGTGCGCACGGTGATGCGCACCTTCGCGCGGTCCCCGTCCAGGCCGATGGCCTCCACCTTGCCCACCTGCACGCCGTACATGCGCACGTCGTCGCCGGTCTTGAGGCCGTTGGCGTCGGTGAACAGCGCGTCGTGCGCGTGCGTGTCACCGCTGACCGGCCGTTCGATCGCGGCGAGCACCAGGGCCAGCACCACCGCCATCAGGCCCGCGAACAGTCCGAGCCGCAGGCCCGCGCCGCGCACGGTCATCGGGCACCTCCCTGTCCGAGCAGCGGCACCGCGATACCGGGAACGCCGCGCAGGTCGACCTCGAGATTCAGCACGGGTCCCTCCGGGGTGTTCGGCATGGCGCGGCCCAGCCGCTCCAGCAGGGTGCGCAGGTCGTCGGCCGACTGCTGCGGGCGCGGCACCATCTGCGCCAGCACCGCGAGCAGCGGGGCGAGCATGTCGGTGGCCTCGGCGAGTTCGTCGCCCGCCGCGCTGACCGTGGTGGACAGGCCGGGCAGGATCGATCCGGTCAGCACCGCGACGCCCACGTCGAAGCGGTCCCGATCGGTGTGCAGGATGCGGATGTCGTGCAACTGGTCCAGCACCTCGATGGTGGCCCCGGCGAAATCGCCGCCGCCGTCGAAGGCCGGGCCGAGCCTGCCGAGCAGTTCGTTCGCGGGCATGGTCTGGTTGTCGGCGATGGTCTGCGCCACCGTGATCAACGCCTGCACCAGCGGGGTGAACGACTTGAAATCGGCGGAGAGCTGGGCGATCACGGTCGCCAGCCGCGGGCTGAACGCCGACTCACCGACTTGGGAGAGGCTGCGCAGGATGCTGCCCATGGTGGCGTCGTAGACGTTGCCGGAGTTGGGGCCGGTGAGGTCGATGACGGCGTTCTCGCGCAGCGGGGCGCCGCCCGGCCCGCGCTTCAACGCCAGTTCGCTGATGCCGAACAGGTTGGCGGGCGCGTAGTCCACCAGCATCGAATCGTCGATGCCGTGCAGCCGGGATTCGTCGAGCCGCAACGAGATTCGCTGCGTGCCGCGCGCGGCGGGCGCGATCTCGGTGACCTCGCCGACCAGCACCCCGTCCAGGCGGACCTGGGTGCCCTCGGTGACACCGTCGCCGATCAGCTCGGTGTGCAGCGCGACGCGCAGGCCCTCCTCGGACCGCAGCGAGCGGTACAGCGAGGTGGCCAGCGCGATCACCAGGATGAGCGCGACCAAGATCAATCCGACTGTGCGCGCGCGATTCTTGTTCGCGGCGACGCCGGGCAAACCGTAGTTAGGCATCCCCTACCCCGTGAAGCTGATCGCCGTGTTGAAGCCCCACAGCGCGATGGACAGCACCATGTCGATGGCGATGATCGCCACGAAGCTGGTGCGCACCGCCCGGCCCGACGCGATGCCGACGCCCTCGGGGCCGCCGGTGGCGAAGAAGCCGTAGTAGCTGTGGACGAGAATCACCACGGTGCCGAAGATGGCGACCTTGATCACCGCGGCGATCACGTCGAATCCGGACACGAACTGGAAGAAGTAATGGTCGTAGACGCCGGCGGACTGCCCGTGCACGAGCGTGATGAGCCCGCGGCAGGCCAGGTAGGCCAGGATCAGCGCGATCAGGAAGGTCGGCACGATCGCGATGGCGCCCGCGATCACGCGGGTGGTCACCACGAAGGGCACCGACCGCAGGCCGAGTGATTCGATCGCGTCGATCTCCTCGGAGATGCGCATCGAGCCGATTTCGGCGGTGATGCGGCAGCCCGCCTGCGCGGCGAAACCGACGGCCGCCGCGATGGGCGCGAGTTCACGGGTGGTCGCGTAGGCGGAGACGATGCCGGTGACCGGGCCCATGCCCAGCATGTCGAGCGTGGCGAAGGATTCGACGCCGACCGACGCGCCCATCACCAGGCCGAGCACGATCATCATCGGCACGGTGCCGCCGCCGACCACGATGGAGCCGCGACCCCAGGTCATATTCGTGATGGCGCGCATGGTCTCGGCGCGGTAGCGCTGCAAGGTGAGCGGCACGGCCGCGAGCACCTGCCAGACGAAAACCGTGACGAAGCCGAGCGAATCGACCGAACGCATGATCCGGCTGCCGCGGCGGAAATAGCGCGCGAGCGGGGCGAGTCCCTTGGGGACGTAAGGGGATACGGCCATCACGCCAACCTCGTCGGCAAGAACATCGCCGTCACCTGCGTCAACAACAAATTCACGCACACGATCGACACCACCGACAACACCACCGCCGCATTCACCGCATCAGCCACACCCCGCGGCCCACCCTTCGCCTCCAACCCCCGCTGACACGCGATGATCACCACCAAAAACCCGAAAATCAACGCCTTCACCAACGACACCCACACATCCGCCGCCGTCGTGAACGAACCAAACGTCGCCCAATACGACCCCGGCACCACCCCCTGCCCACCGATCGCCACCGCATACCCCGCCAACACACCCACAAAAATGATCAACACATTCAACAACGGCGCCACCAGCAACATCGCCACCATCCGCGGAATCACCAACCGATGAATCGGCGAAATCCCCATCGTATGCAACGCATCGATCTCCTCCCGAATCGTGCGCGCACCCAAATCCGCCGCGATCGCCGCCGCCCCCGCACCCCCCAACAAGAACCCCGTCGCCATCGGCGCCCCCTGCTTGATCACACCCAAACCACCCGTCGCCCCCAACAACGAATCCGCCCCCAACGAATGAATCAGATTCCCCACCTGAATCGACACGATCACACCGAACGGAATCGCCATCAAAATCGCAGGCACCGTCGTCACCGTGACCAACCGCCACGCCTGAACCAACGTCTCCCGCCACTGGAACTCCCGGCGCACCAAGTCACCCACCGTTCCAGCCACCGACTCCTGCGCCATCCCCACCGCACGACCGAACGTCCGCAACGACGACACCACCGTGTCCGAGAAATTGCGGCGCACGATCGCGGTCGCGGATTCGCGTTCCACGCTGCGGATTTCCGGCGTCATGAACGGCGTCCGACCGCCGCGCGACGGGCACGGGATGGGGGGAAATACATGGCGCTCTCCGTATCCGGCGTCAATGCCAACATCCGTCAAGCTAATAGGTACTCTGCGTCACAACAAAATCAGGGTGGTGTGAGGATCGCCACTTATCGAGCGTTTCGACGCGGGGTTCACGCGATACGTGAAGCGCATCACTTTGTGCGCCGAAGTGCGGCGTAGCACACAAAACCCAAGGGTAGAGCGGGATTCGGGGCGCGCTGCCATAGGATCGCCGAGCCCCGGGCCGGCGCACACAGGTCCGATTACCGACGCCGAAGCGTCACGAACAGGCGGTCGCGAGAGCACGTCGATGCCATCCAGTTCGATAGCTAGAAGATTGCTACACAAGGCCATGAGAGGGCGTTTCACTACGGACACCGCGAGGGCACGACCGGACCTCGGTTCGCACGGCTACGTACCCGCGAACAGTTAACCGCAGGAACGGAATTCAGCGCTGAACGCCGCGGACCGGATGCGCGACGAGCTCAGTCGTCGAGGTCGACCCGGATGGTGAGCAGGTCGGTGCCGACGAGGCGGACGGCGGCGCTGTTGGCGCGCGGGAGTTCACGCAGGCGGGCCACCGCGTCGTCGTCGGGGAGCAGGTGCGCGGTGCCGGTGTGCCAGGTGCCGCGCAGGCGGACGCGGACCCTGTTGTCGGCCTTGATGTTCCGCACGTACTGCGAGCGCTCGCCGAATTCGGAGACCAGCCAGAACTGGTTGCCGATCCGGCGGCCGCCGATCGGGGTGACGCGCGGCTCACCGCTCACCCGGCCGGTCGTCTCCAGCAGCTGCTGGGCGGTGCGCCTGCGCAGGAGCGGATTGCCGACCCGGCGCTGGAACGCGGTCACCAGGCGGTGCTGCACGTCGTTCTTGCTCGGCATGGCCCGACCGTAGCACCGGCCGGGAGCCTTGTCCGAGCGAGGTGATGCACGCGTGCTATTTCCCCTGTGCACCAGGGCTTTCCCCGCTCCCGGGCCGCATCGGCACGCGGATCGGCGATGACGGTGCGCGCGAATCGTTTCCGCGCGCACCCCGCCATGGGCGAGAATTCGGCTGTGCGGACCCAGTTCACCCATGAGCTTCTCGCGTTGACGAACGATCTGACGCTGATGTGCCGGCTCGCCCACGACGCCGTCGAGCGTGTCACCGACGCGCTCGTGCGCGCCGACCTCGCCACCGCCTACGAGGTCTTCGCCTTGGACGAGCAGCTACAGACGATGTTCGGCGCGTGCGAGGCGCGCACGGTGGTGCTGCTGGCGCTACAGGCGCCGGTGGCGCGGGATCTGCGACATGTGGTGACGGCGATCCAGATCGCGGGCGAGCTCTCCCGGATCGGCCGACTGGCCAACCTGGTCGCCGACAGCGTCTATCGAAGCCATCCCGATCATGTCGCGCCGCAACCGATTCTGGAGGTGCTGGCCGAGCTGGGCAGGCTCGCGGCGCAGCGCACCGCGCTGGCCGGACAGGCGGTGGCGACGGGTCACCTGCCCGACGAGGCCGTGCCGACGCCCGACGAGCTCGCCGAGTTGCGGACCCGGTTGCGCACCACCCTCGCCGAATCCGAGCCGCCGCACTCGGCCGGCACGATCATCGACCTGGCCCTGCTCGGCCACCATCTGGAACGCTGCGTGGACCACACCGACGGCATCGGGCGCCTGGTTCGCTTCCACGACACCGGAATTCCGCCCACTGCGCAGCCCGACGAGGAACGATAGCAGCACGCTCACGGAGACACCTTGGCCCGCAACGGGTTATCCTAAACGTGCCGAATGTCATACGCCGCGTTGGCGTTCCGTGGCAGTCAGCCCGGGTAGCTTGTCCCGCGCCATAGTTCGGTGCGTAGGTGTTAGGAAAAAACTTGCAGATGGTCTCGGTCCCGCCGGCGAGCGGAGCGCTGTCATGACGCGTTCGTCCACCAAGCCCGGCATGGTGCGCCGGGCACTGGCTTTCGCCGCACCCATTCTGGTCGCCATCGCGGTCGTCGCCGCCTACACGGTGCTGGAGGAGATGTCGGCGAAGGACGGTTCAGGTCCCGGGCCCGCGGGCTCGGCCGCCACCTCCGCGCAGGAAATCCGCGACCTGCTCGGGAAATTGACTGTGGCGGCGGAAGGTTCGATGACGGGCTACGACCGCGAGAAGTTCCCGCACTGGGACACCAACAAACTCGAGCACGGCTTCGGCGACGAATTCGCCCGGTACAGCAAATGTTCCACGCGCGAGGTGATGCTGCTGCGCGACAGCACCGGTTCGGTGACCCTCGATCCCAAGACCTGTGTGGTGACCGTCGGGGCCGACGGCGGGTGGCGCGATCGCTACGGCGTGCTGGACCGCAAGACCGGGCAGCTGCGCGAGTACAAATGGATCACCGATTCCTCCGGCGTGGACGCCGAACACATCGTCCCGCTCGCCGAGGCATGGCGTTCGGGCGCCGCGAAGGGCGACGAGCAGACCCGGCGCCGCATCGCCAACGACGCGCTCAACTTGGAAGCTTCCGATCCGACGGCCAATCGTTCCAAGGGTGATCAGGACGCCGCGAACTATCTGCCGCCCGGCGAATTCCGGTGTGGATATGTCGAGCGTTACGTTCGGGTCAAGATAAAGTACGGGCTGACCGTCGACACCGCCGAAATGACCGCGCTGCGCTCGGCGGTCGACGAATGCGTCCAACGAGGAGGTTTCCGATAACCGAGATCATCGAGCTCTCCGCCGGGGCCGCCGTCATGACCGAAGAGGAAGGGACGGTGTCCGGCGAACTCGATGTCACCGTCGACGCCGAGGGCAAGGGGCTGGTCCGCTACCGCGGTACCGACACCTGGCTCACCATCGGCAATCTCGATCTCGACCCACCCAGGACCTGGTCCACCACCGCCGAACTCGCCGCCGCCATCGAGGCGGAGAAGGGCGCGCGCGACGCGGCGGGCAATGTGTTGCCGTTCGAGGCGTATCCGCCGGACGAGTCCGAAACCACCGCTCCCCCGGCATCTCCCGAAGGCGGGCAACCGGCGGCGGCTGTGTCGGCGGAGGGCGCGTCCGAACCGGGCGCGAGTGCGGGGGCCGGAGCCGACCCAGATGCCACCGCCGTACCCGACTCCGAGCCGAACGCCGTGGCCGACTCCGATGCGAGTGCCGCAGCCAGCCCCGACCTGAGCGCAGCACCCTGCCCCCACACGAACGCCGTGGTCCACCCCGGCTCGAGTGCCACGCCTGACCTCGATGCGAGCGCCACCGCGGATGCGAGAACCGCAGCGGCCGAACCCGATACGAGTGCCGACGCTGAGCTCTCAGCGAGCCCGAGCCTGAATCCGAGCCCGGTTCCGGAGTCGCCCACGGCGGCCGGAACTCCCGCATCACCCGGCACGGCAACGGAATCCCATCCCGCCTCGGCACCGGACGCATCGCCGTCCGCTCACGTCGATGCGTCGACCACCGGCGCTACCGCCGCGCAGTCCCCCGGTGCGGTTCCCGACAGCGGCGATTCCTGATTCAGCACCCTCGAACCGGGGCGGTCGACGCACCGCCCCGGCACCGAACTTCTCACCGCCGACTCGCGCGCCGATACCCGATGACGGCCGGAATCGCGAACAGCACCACCGCACCCAGCGACCACAGCAAGGTGAGGGTCAGGGGGCGGGTGAGCGGTCCGCCGAGAGCCAGGGCTTTCATGGTGTCGACCGCGACCGACATGGGTTGGTTGCGGACCACCGGCTGGATCCATTCCGGGTAGGCGATCAGCGGGACGAAACCGGTGCTGAAGAACATCAGCAGCGAGGTGAGGATCGTGATCCCCTCCACCAGTGTGGCTTTCGCGCTGTACACCGCGATCGCCGTGACCAGCGTCGCGAACGCCAGCCCGAACAGCACCGGGATCGCGATGAACATCAGCGCCGCGAGCGGCCCCTGCTGGAAGCGGAAGCCGAGCAGGTGCCCGACGAGCACCACCGCCAGCGTGCCGATCAGGATGCGGCAGCCCTCCGCGAGGATGCGCGCCGTGAGACCCGACGCCCGGTGCACCGGCAGCACCCAGAACCTGGCCAGCAGACCGGCGTCGCGCTCACGTCCGAGCATCACCCCGCTCGCCACCGCGCCCGACAGCGCGCCGACTATGGCGACCATCGGCACCGACCCGTAGAGGGCATCCGTGCCGGAGAACTTCTGGATCTGGCCGCCCACCACGATGTCGAGCATGAGCAGCAGCAGGCACGGGATGATCAGCGTCTCGAACAGCGCCACCGGGTTGCGCGACCAGCGCAGCAGCAGCCGCTGCGTCTGGATCACGGTGTGGCGCACCAGTCCCGCCACCGAGGTCTCACCGCGCGCGTCGGCGCGCGCCACCGTCATCACCATCACGCCCTCCTCGCGCTGAGCCGCCAGGCCAGCGGTATCGACACCACGAGGATCGCCGCGATCCACAGCAGCGGCGGCCCCATCAACGCCCACGTCACCTCGCCCGCGTTGCCCGCCGTGTCACCGGCCAGCGCGCGCAAGCCGATCGCGAACTGCGACACGGGCTGGTTGCGTACGAAAGGCTGTATCCACTCGGGGAATTGGGTCGCGGGCGCCAGACCGGTGGAGAGCATGCCGAGGATGAGCGGCGGCAGCACCAGGGCCTGGGTGGTCGACTCGGGGCTCTTGGTCGCCGTGCCGATCACGTCCGCGCCGATGGTGAACGCGATGCCGATCAGCATCCCGAACGCGAGAAACCCCAGGGTGTGCGGAGTGTCGAGCCGGAACCGGAACCCGATCACGTAACCGCAGGCCACCGCGGAGATCATCGCGATCACGAGCCGGAACACGTTGCCCGACATGCGCGCCGCGAGTGGCACCAGCGGCCCGATCGGCATCGCGCCGAAGCGCCGGTCCAGTCCCGACACGGCGTCGGTGGCCGAGCGGAAGGCCGCGCCGATGGCGGTGAACGCGGCGGCTTGCAGGATCACGATCGGCATCATGAACTGCGCGTAGCTGCTGAATCCGGTGCCCGCGAACGTCATCACCGTCTTCAGCGGGATGTAGAAGCTGGCGGTGAAGGTGATCGGCGCGAGCACGGAGGTGAGCACCTCGCCGGTCTTCAGCGACGGCGTCACCAGGCGCGCCGTGAGCACCCACCACTGCCGCATCCGCACCGGGGTGGCGCGCACGTCGGTGAGCCAGGCCCCGGCGGTCACGGCCGCTGCTCCGCGTCGGCGAGATGTCCGGTGAGCTGGAGAAATACGTCGTCCAGCGAGGGCCGCCGCAGCGCGATGTCGACCAGTTCCACACCGGCGGCGTCCAGTCGGCGAAGGGCCTCGGCCAAGGTCTTCGCCCCGTCGGGCGCGGGGATGGCCAGGCGGTCGGATTCCGGGGTGAGCGCGGCCCTGATTTCCTGCGGTAGCAGCGATCCCAGCGCGGTCGCGATGGCGGGCAGGTCTTCCAGGCGCAGCGGCACCACTTCGCAATAGCTGCCGCCCGTGCGGGATTTGAGTTCGTCGGCGGTGCCCTCGGCGATCACCACACCGTGGTCGATGACGATGATCCGATCGCACAGCGCGTCGGCCTCTTCGAGGTACTGGGTGGTGAGCAGGGTGGTGATGCCGTGCTTGCGGAAGCCCGACACCAGATCCCACACGCCTTGTCTGCTGCGCGGGTCCAGGCCGGTGGTCGGCTCGTCCAGGAACACCACGTCGGGCCGGACGACGAGCCCGCACGCGATGTCGATCCGCCTGCGCATCCCGCCCGAGTACGTGCCGACCCGGCGGCCCGCCGCACCGGTCAGATCGAACTCGGCGAGCAGTTCGTCGGCGCGAGCGCGGGCCTCGCGTTTGCGCAGGCCCATCAATCTGCCGAACATGACCAGGTTCTCGTAGCCGCTGAGCATGTCGTCCAGCGCCGCGAACTGCCCGGTGAGCATGATGGAGCGCCGCACCGCCGCCGGATCGGCCACCACGTCGTACCCGGCCACTTCCGCGCGACCCCGGTCCGGCGCGATGAGCGTGGACAGCACGTTCACGGTGGTGGTCTTGCCCGCGCCGTTCGGCCCGAGGATGCCGAGCACTTCCCCTTGCGCCGCTGTGAAATTCACGCCACGCAGAGCTCGCACCTGGCCGAAGGACTTCTCGATGCCTTCCACCACGACTCCGTACTCGTTCACTGTGTGCCTCCCAGGTGTTCGTCCAGCACACGTGCGATCTGCGCGAGCGCGTGTGGCGCGGTCATCTCGTCATGGGTGACCGCGACGTCGTGGTTGGTGAGGGCCCCGGTCACGTAGGGCCGCCAGCCTTCCGGGCCGAAGATGTCCGAACTGTCCACGGTGGCACTGAAATACAGCGCGTCGCCGTCGAACACGGGCCTGCGGTAGCCGGTCCGTGTGCGGGCGGAGGCGTTGTAGGACCCGGCCATCCGTTCGAGCATGGCGGCGTCCACCAGCGCGACACCCCCCGTGCGGGCGGCGATCAGGTCGGCGGCATCCTGCGCCGTGGCGTCGGCGGGCACGTCGTCTATGCCGAACACGGCGCCGAACGCGTTGACGAACGCACCGGCGGTGAGGGGTTCGATGCTGTCGCCGTCGATATCGGCGGTGTCGGCGTCGAGCAGCGCGAGGGTGCCGACCCGGGCGCCCTCGGCCGCCAGGCGGGCCGCGATATTGTGCGCGATGAGCCCGCCGAACGACCAGCCGAGCAGGTGGTACGGCCCCTCGGGTTGCACGGCCCGGATCTCGCGCACGTAGCGTTCGGCGAACTCGTCGATGCTGCGGGCGGAGGGTTCGCGGCCGCTCAGATCCGGCGCTTGCAGGCCGTAGATCGGCCGCCCCGGCGCGAGAGCTTCCGCCAATCCCAAGTAGCTCCAGGACATTCCGGAGGACGGGTGGACGCAGAACAGCGGCGGCTCGTCACCGTCGGCGCGGATCGGCAACAGCACGTCCAGGCCCAGCGCGCTGCTGGGAGTAGCGGTTTCGCTCGCGCGGGCGCTCTGCTCCTCGGCGGCTGCCTCCCGAGCGTGCGCGGTGTGGGCGAAAGCCGCCGCGGTGTCGAGCATCTCCCGCCACAGCCGGGCCAGTTCCGCCACCTCGCCGTGGTTGAGCAGGGTTTCGGGGAAGCCGATGCTCGCGCGCAGGCGATCGCCGACGACGACCGCGTTCACGTCGATCTCCACTTGCAGGGGGACACCGGGATGTTCGGTGGCGGGCAGGTCGCCGAGGTCGTCGGTGGGCAGCCAGCCGAGTCCTTCGAGGCCGGGCGGGATCTCGCCGCCGGCGAGGCGGCCCAGGTAGTTGAACGCGATCCGTCCGGGGAGTCGGTGTGGAAGCCGCTGTGCCGTCTCGGGATTCAGGTAGCGCAGCAACCCGAATCCGACACCCTTGTCCGGCACGGCGAGCAGGCGGTGCTTCGCGGCGCGCAGAGCGGTGCCGAGGGCCGGGCCGCCCCGCGCGGCGTCGTCGGGATCGACGGCGCTCAGGTCGATGCGGAGCGGGTAGATGCTGGTGAACCAGCCGACGGTCCGGGAGAGATCCGCACCCGGAACGATCTCCTGCTGGCGACCGTGCCCCTCCAGCCGCAACAGCACGCTGTCGCCGCCGCGCCACCGCCGCACCGCCAGCGCCAAGGTGGCCAGCAAGGCGTCCTCGACGCCGCCCTGGAACAGCGCGGGCAACGTGGTGAGCAGGGCCGTGGTGGTCTCCGCCGACACCGCGATGTCGACCATGCGCAAGGTGCCCGCCACGTCGCGGCGCGGATCCAGCTCCCGGCCACCGATCATCGGGTCCGGTGCGTCGAGAACGTCGCGCCAGTAGTCGATTTCGGCGACGCGACCAGGCGCCTGCGCTTCCTCGGCGAGCGCGTGCGCCCACCGCCGCATCGAGGTGCCGACCTCGGCGAGCACCGGGGTCGCACCGGAGGAGACCTGCGCCCACGCGGCCATGAGATCGGGCACGAGGATGCGCCAGGAGACGCCGTCCACCACGAGGTGGTGCGCGACGACGATCAGCCGGCCCGGCCTGCTGCGGTCACCCGCCGCGCCGACCGGGTCGAACCACAGGAAGCGCAGCACCGCACCGGTGGCCGGATCGAGCCGGTCCAGCGCGGCATCCAATGCGGCGCTCGCGTATTCGCGCAGGTCGAGAGTGTCGGCGGCGGCGTCGAATTCGACGCGGTGCAGCAGGGCGGCCACGTCCACCGAACCGGGCGCGGTGACCTCGAGGGTCGGCTCGGGCCCGTCGGAGAGGCGGGCGCGCAGCATGTCGTGCCGGTCGACCACGGCGGTGAGGGTGGCGACGAGCTGGTCTTCGCGGATGCCCGCGGGCAGCTCCAGCACGGCGGTCTGCGCGAAACGCCGGTGGTCGCCGCCGCGTTCGAGCATGTAGCGCACGATGGGGGTCAGGGGCATGGCACCCACACCGCCGCCGGGCAATTCGTCCAGGGTGACCGCCACTCCGGCCGCATCGGCTGCGGCCGCGAGCGCCGCCACCGTCCGGTGCTCGAACACTTGCAGCGGCGTGAGGGTCAGGCCGCTCAGCCGCGCCCGGGAGACGAGCTGGATGGCTAGGATGCTGTCGCCGCCGAGCGCGAAGAAGGAATCCTGCGCGCCGACGCGAGCGCGGCCGAGCAGTTCGCCGTAGATCGCCGCGAGTTCCCGCTCGGTGGGGGTGCGCGGGGCGACGTACTCGGCGGCATCCGCGCCGAACACAGGTTCCGGCAAGGCTTTCCGGTCCAACTTGCCCACCGCGTTGAGCGGGAGCGCGTCGAGCACGACGAACGCCGAGGGCACCATGTACGCGGGCAGGGAGGCGGCGGCGTGGGCGCGCAACTCCTCGACATCGGGTGCGACGCCGGGCTCGCGGACGACGTAGGCGGCCAGTGCCGTCGCGCCCGACGGACCCGCAACACCCAGGGTGACCGCGAATTCCACCCCCTCGGCGCGGCCGAGCACGGCGTCGATCTCGCCGAGTTCGATGCGCTGGCCGCGCACCTTCACCTGGAAATCGGTGCGGCCCACGTACTCCAAGTCACCGTCGGTGGTCCAGCGCACGAGGTCGCCGGTGCGATACATCCGCTCCCCCGGCGCGCCATGAGGATTCGCGACGAAGCGGGCGGCGGTCAGATCGGGGCGCGCGTGATAGCCGCGAGCCAGCGACAGACCCGCGAGGTAGAGCTCGCCCGCGACGCCGGGCGGCACCGGTCGCAGTCGCGCGTCGAGCACGAGCACCGCCGCACCCCGAATGGGCGTGCCGATGGTGACCGGCGCGCCGGGTACGAGTGCACCGGAAGCCGTTGCCCAGATGGTGGATTCGGTCGGACCGTAGAGGTTCACCATGGTGCGTCCGGTCGCCCAGCGTTCGACCAGTTCTGGGCCGACGGCCTCACCCGCGACCGCCAGCACGCGCACGCTCGACACCCGCGCGGGGTCCACCGTGGCCAGGGCCGACGGCGTGATCACCATGTGCGTAACCCGCCGCTCCGCGACGAGCGCCGCGAGGGCGTCACCGCCGAACACGTCGGGCGGTGCGACCACGGAGGTCGCGCCGCACCCGAACGCCATGAGCGCTTCGAACACCGACGCGTCGAAACTCGGTGAGGCGACCTGGAGGACGCGGGCGTGCTCGTCGAGCGCGAGCTGTTCGCGTTGCGCGGCAACGAGATCCGCGAGGCCGCGATGGGAGACCGCGACACCCTTGGGCGTACCGGTGGAGCCGGAGGTGTAGATCAGCCAGGCGGGGGTGTCGGGATGCACGGCGGGACCGGTGGGATCCGGTGCCGCGAGCGTGCCATCCTCCCCCGGCTCGAGGTCGTCCATGACCAGCCAGCGGGTCGTGTGCGGCAGGGCCGGTCGGTGCGCGGCGACGGTCAGGCCGAGTACGGCGCGGGAGTCGGTGAGCATGTGGTCGATGCGGTCGATCGGATGCTTCGGGTCGACCGGGACGAACGCCGCGCCGGTCACGGCGGTCGCCCAGAGGCCGACGAGCAGTTCGACGCCCCGGGTGAGGGCCAGGGCGACAACGGTTTCCGGCCCCGCACCCGCCGCCGCGAGCCGGTGCGCGAGTGTCGTTGCCCGCGCGGACAGTTCGGCGTAGGTGAGGGTGGTGTCGCCCGCGACGATGGCCGGGTGGTCCGGATGCGCGGCCGCCGTCTCCGCGAGCAGGCGAGGCAGGGTGGTGCCTTCGACGCTCTCCGGACCGCGCGCCGGGACCAGGTCGGCGCGTTCGGCCGGGGTCAGCAGGTCCAGATCACCGACGCGCCGGTGCGGCTCGGCGACCACGGCTTCCAGCACCGCGAGCCAGCGCCGCGACAGCGACCGCGCGGTGGCCGGGTCGAAGAGGTCGGTGGCGTAGGTGAGGGTCGCGGTGAGCCCGGCCCGGTCCGTGCCGTCGAGGTGTTCGCGCAGGTCGAGGGTGAGGTCGAACTGGGAGGCGTCGCGGTTCAGGTCCTCCACCGCGATGCGCAGGCCCGGCAGCGCGAGTTCCGGCGTGACGAAGTTCTGCAACGACAGCGACACCTGGAACACCGGGTGGTGCGCGGTGGACCGGACCGGATCGAGCACCTGCACCAAGCGCTCGAACGGCACGTCGGCGTGGGCGAAGGCGTCCAGATCACCGATGCGCACCGCGGCGAGCAGGTCGAGGAACGACTCGTCCGGCCGCACGCGGGTGCGCAGGGCGAGGGTGTTGACGAACATGCCGACCAGCCCGTCCAGCGCGGCGTCACCGCGACCGGCGACGGCGGTGCCGATCACCACGTCGTCGGTGGCGGCGAGACGCGCCAGCACCGTGGCGAACGCGGCGTGCACCACCATGAACAGGCTGGTCTCGGTGGTCGCGGCGAGTTCGCCCAGGGCGCGGTGCAATTCGGCGGACACCGGGAACTCGAAGTCGGCGCTCCTGGCGCTCCGCACCGCCGGGCGCGGCCGGTCGGTGGGCAGCTCGAGCAGATCCGGTGCGCCGGACAGCGTTTCAGTCCAGTACCGCACCTGCCGGGCCACCAGGGATTCGGGATCGTCCTCGGCGCCGAGCACTTCGCGGTGCCACAGCGCGAAGTCGGCGTACTGCACCGGCAGCGCGGCCAGGTCCGCGTCGGCGCCGACGGTGCGGGCCGCGTAGGCGGCCATCAGATCGGTGGCCAGCGGGGCCATCGATGTTCCGTCCGCACTGATGTGGTGGACGACGAGGACCACCACGTGCACGCTCTCGTCATCCGGTGATGCGTTCCCATCCGCCGGATCCGTGGGCGATGCTGATCGAATCGCCCTCGTGGGCACGGCGTTTCGTCCGGCGGGATAGACGCCGAACTCGTCGTGCTCGCTCCCGGTCACGCTCGCACCATCGCGCACGACGGGAACAGCACGCGAGCCCCGATCGTCCGCGTACACCCGGAACAGCCCGATGCGGAACGGGGATTCGGTGGCCAGTTCGAAGCCGGTGCCGGTAAGTTCCGCGATGCGAGACGCCAGTTCGAGTTCGGAGACCGCCACGGGGCGCAGGTCCGGTGTCGCGGCGGCGGCCTCGATGACGACCTGGCGCGGCCCCTCGGCGTCGGACGGGTAGAGGGTCCGCAGGGTCTCGTGACGTTCGACGAGGGTGCGCACGGCCTCGCGCAGGGCGTCGAGGTCGAGATGGCCGGTGAGCCGCAGGGCGACCGCGATGTTGTAGGCGGGTGAGGCGGGGTCGAGGCGGTTCAGCACCCACATGCGCTGCTGGGCGGGCGAAAGCGGAATGCGGTCCGGGCGCAGGCGCGGGCCGAGGGCGAAGCGGGCCCGCTCCCCCGCCGCTGCGGGCACCACGCGGGCGGCGAGCTGGGCGACGGTCGGCGCGTCGAACAGGTCGCGCAGTGCGATGGTCGCGCCGAGCGCGGCGTTCACCCTGGCCACCACCTTGGTCGCGCTGAGCGAGTTGCCGCCCAGTTCGAAGAACGAGTGGTCCACGCTCACCCGGTCGGCGTCGAGCACGTCGGCGAACACCGCCGCCACCGCCTCCTCCACCGGCGTGCGCGGGGCGAGGTAGCGGCGGCGCAGCGCGTCGAAGTCCGGCATCGGCAGGGCCTTTCGGTCCAGCTTGCCGACGGGTGTCAGCGGAACCTCGTCCAGCACCAGCAGATAGGCGGGCACCATGTAGCCGGGCAGTTCGCCCGCGATGCGGGAGCGCAGCCGCTCGGTGTCGAAACCGTCTGTTCGCGAGGCGGACTCACGGCCGAGATCACTCGGCACCACGTACGAGACCAGCACGGTTTCCCCCGCCGGGCCGGGGCAGCCGAGGGTGGCGGCGTACTCGACCTGATCGTCGGCGGCCAGCACCGCGTCGATCTCGCCCAGTTCGATGCGCAACCCGCGGATCTTCACCTGGAAATCGCTGCGGCCCAGATATTCCAGTTCCAGCGCCGAATCACGGTCGCCACCGGATTCCACCCAGCGCACCATGTCACCCGTGCGGTACATCCGATCACCCGGCGCGCCATACGGATTCGCGACGAACCGTCCGGCCGTCATCGCGAATCGGTTGAAGTACCCGCGCGCGATGGCCGGTCCGGCCAAGTACAGCTCGCCTTCCACGCCGACCGGGACCGGGCGCAGCCAGCCGTCGAGCACCATCGCGGCCGCCCCGCGGATCGGACCGCCCATGGTGACCGGCTCGCCCGCGCGCAGTTCGCCGGGCCCGGTCGCCCAGATGCTGAATTCGGTGGGGCCGTAGAGGTTCACCATGCGCCGGCCCGGTGACCACTGCGCCGTCAGCTCCGGTCCGGCCGCCTCGCCCGCGACCGACAGCACCCGCAGCTCGGTCAGCCCGCCAGGCTCCATGGTGGCGAGCACCGACGGGGTGATGACCGCGTGCGTCACCCGCTCGGTGCGCAGCAGCCGTTCCAGTTCGGCGCCGCCGTAGACCTCGGGCGGCGAGAGCACCAGCGCGCCGCCCATCGCGTGCGCGGTGAGCAGTTCGAACACCGACGCGTCGAAGCTCGGTGAGGCCACCTGCAAGGCGCGCGCGGTCGGGTCGAGGTCCAGCGACTCCCGTTGCGCGGCGACCAGATTGGCGACGCCACGATGACTGAGCAGCACGGCTTTCGGCTTGCCGGTGGAGCCGGAGGTGTAGATGAGGTAGGCGGTCTGGTCCATCCGGATCGCGCCGCCGCGTTCGGCGTCGGTGATCGGCCCGTCGGGCACGGTCATGGCGTGGCGGATGGTGTTGAGGTCGTCGAGCAGCAGCCAGTCGATGGTGGCGGGCAGGGTCTCGCCGGTGGCGCGCACCGTGACGCCGATCGGCGCCTTGGAGTCGGTGAGAATGTGCTCGATCCGCTCCACCGGGTAGTTCGGGTCCAGCGGCGCGAAGGCTGCACCGGTCTTGACCAGTGCCCACACCGCGACCACCGATTCCACCGAGCGAGTCAGCGCCAGCACCACGAACACTTCCGCGCCGATCCCGCGCCGCAGCAGCACCCGCGCGAACCGGTTCGACCAGGCGTCGAGTTCGCCGTAGGTCATGGTGTCGCCGCCCGCGCTGACCGCCAGCGCCGCCGGATCGATCGCCGCCCCCGCCGCGAGGATGTCGGGCAGCGTGCGCTGCGGCACCGACTCGGGCCCGCGCACGGGCAGCAGGGCGGCGCGCTCGGCGGGATCGCAGTGGTGCAGGCGGGCGACGAGCCGATCCGGGTACGCGGCGATCTGGTCGAGCAGCGCGACGAAGCGCTCCAGCAGCCTGCGGGCCTCGGCCTCACCCAGGTGATCGGCCAGGTATTTCACGCTCACGCGCAGCGTGTCGCCGGGAGCGCCGGGCAAGCCGCGCAGCGGAATCACCATGAGGTTCAACGGATACGGCGTGGCGTCGGTGCCCTCGACATCGAGCACCCGCATCCCCGCCACGTCGAGGGACTGCGACAGCGCCTCCCGGTCGATCGGGTAGGACTCGAAAACGGTGAGGGTGTCGAACAATTCGGCCAGGCCCACGGCCTGGTGGATGGCGGCCAGCCCGACGTGCTGATGATCCAGCAACCGCGCCTGCTCGCTCTGCACGCGCGCCAGCAGATCGGCGACCCGCTCGGCGGGATCGAGCCGCACCCGCACGGGCAGCGTGTTGATGAACAGGCCCACCATGTCCTCGACGCCGGGCAGCTGCGGCGGCCGCCCCGACACGGTGCCGCCGAATACCACATCGGTGCGTCCGGTGAGCATGGTGAGCACCAGCGCCCACGCCACCTGCACGGCGGTGTTGACGGTGGCACCCGCCGCGCGCGCCGTGGCTTCCAGCCGCGCCACGGCCTCGGCGGGCAGATCCAGGGAGACCGTGCCGGATTCGGTCGACTCGATGCCCGCGAGCGAGGGCACGGCGCGCGTGGGGGCGTCGATTCCGGCCAACGCCTCGCGCCACGCCTCCAGGGCTGCGGAACCTGTTGTCGCCGAGTGGGTTCCGACCGACTGCGTGTCGCCCGGTGCACCTGACCCGTCAGCGAGGGGATCCGCCTCTGCCTCCCTCGACGCGTCGACTCCTCCAACGGCGGCGATACCCACTGCACCAGAGCCGGTTTCACCGATCCCGAGGTCAGTGCCGTCGCGCTGGTCCTCGATCACGGCGGGATCCGTCGACACGCGCTCCTGCTCGGCCAACCAGGCGAGGAACGTGCGATACGACGGCGCCGGAGGCAGCACGTCGGCCGGGTCCCTCCCCGCCGCCTCCGCCACGTACACGGTGAGGAGTTCGCGGACCAGCAGCGGCGTGGACCAGCCGTCGAGGATGACGTGGTGGTTGGTCATCAGCAGGGTCCAGGTGTCCGCGCTCGTGCGGAGGAGGCGGAAGCGCAGCAGCGGGGGCGCGGTGAGGTCGAAGCGGGTGGCGGCGTCGAGGGCGACGAGCCGGTCCACCTCCCGGTCCGGGTCGGGCAGATGGGTGAGATCCACGTCGTCCCAGCGCACTTCGGCGGCGGCGAGCACCAGCTGGCGCGGGCCGTCCTCGGTCTCGGCGAACGCGACACGCAGGTTCTCGTGCCGGTCCACCAGCACCTGCGCGGCGGCGCGCAGCCGGGTGGCGTCCACGCGGCCGGCCAGGGCGAGCCTGCTCTGCACGGTGTAGCCGTCGGCGGTGTCGTTGTCGTACCAGGCGTGGAACAGCAGGCCGTACTGCAACGGCGAGAGGGGCCACACATCGGTCAGGTTCGGGTAGCGGCGTTCCCACCCGTCGATCTGCCGCTGGGTCACCCGCGCGAGCGGGAAGTCGGAGGGCGTGTGACCGCCCGCGCCCGCCGCGTGCGCGTGCATGGCCAGCGCCGCGAGGGCGACGGTCCACTCGTTCGCGAACTCGGCGACCTCGGCCTCGGTGAGCACACCGGTGGCGTAGGTCCAGGTGACCTCGAGACCGGAGGAACCCATGATCGCGTTGACGTCCAGCACGGCGGGCAGCGGCGCGTCGCCGTTCCTGGTCGCGGCGAATCGCCGTGGCAGCCAAGCGCCCTCGTCGGCGAGGGTGGCGCGGCCGAGGTAGTTGAAGCTGATCTGCGGCGTCGGCACCTGGGCCAGGACAGGTGCCGTGCGCGCGTCGAGATAGCGCAGCATCCCGTATCCCACACCGCGATCCGGTATCGATCGCAGTTGTTCCTTGGCCGCCTTGATCGCCGCGCCCGCGGCCTCGCCGCCCGCGAAGGCTTCGTCCATGTCGAGGTCGCCCAGGTCGATCGACACCGGGTAGACGCTGGTGAACCAGCCGACCGTGCGCGCGAGATCCGCACCCGGCAGCACGGATTCCTCCCGGCCGTGCCCTTCGAGGGTGAACAGCGCACGGGTCCGCCCGCGCCAGCGGTGCAGCGCCATGGTCATGGCGGCGAGCAGCACTTCGTCGGCGCCGCAGTGGAACAGCGTGGGCGCGACGTCCAGGACGGTGCTCGCCACGTCGGCGGGCACGGTGGTGATCAGGTCCGCCGCGGTGTCGACGGTATCGAGCGCCGGGTCGAGAGTCCGCGTGCCGATCGGCGGATCCGACCTCGGAATCCGCTGCCACACGGGGAGTTCGGCTTCGCGCACCCGCGCCTGATCCTGATTGGCGTGCGCCCAGCGCCGGTAGGACGTGCCGGCCGGCGTCAACTCGCCGCCCGACCACGCCGTCGCCAGATCCGGCAGCAGCACCCGCCAACTCACCCCGTCGGTCACCAAGTGGTGCAGCACAATCCACAGCAGTGCCGAGCTGCCCTCGGACTTCGCAGCGTCGACGGTCACCCCGCCGCGCGCGAAATCTCCTTCCGCGCTGCCACTCTCGACCATTCCGGCCGCGAGACCACCCTCCGCACCGCCACCCTCGCCCACCCCACGCGCCACATCACCCTCCAAACCAGCGCGCCCCCCAGCTCCACGCAGGAGCACGAACCGGCCCACCACTCCCCCGCGCGGATCGAGACGATCAGCGGCCCTTTGCAGCTCACGTTCGCGAACCCGCTCATCCGACAGATCGACGTCGACGGTCTCGATCAACGCGGACGCCACCACCGAACCCACCTCGGCAACAGTCCATTGCCACTCGTCTCCCACGCGACGCAAAGTGCTGCGCAGGATGTCGTGGTGATCGACCAACGTCTGGACGGCCGACCGCAACGCATCCACGTCGTCTGACGGCAGCGCGATCAGTACCGCCTGGCTGTACCGGTTCCAGGACTCCCCGTGCTCGAGCATCGCGTGCACGATCGGAGTCAACGGCACCTCGCCCACACCCCCGCCCGGCAACTCCCGGACCGCGAGATCCTCGGCGTCGGTGGCGACGGCGGCCAGTGCCGCGACGGTCTTGCGTTCGAACACGTCGCGGGCGCTGAACCGCAGCCCGGCGGTTCGCGCGCGCGACACCAACTGGATGGAGACGATGCTGTCGCCGCCGAGGGCGAAGAAGTTCTCGTCCACGCCCACCGCGTCCACTCCGAGGACCTCGGCGAACAGCGCGGCCAAAGTCTCCTCGCGCGGTGTGGTGGGCGGGCGGCGCACGGCGGTCCGCGTCCCGAAATCCGGTGCGGGCAGGGCCCGCCGGTCCACCTTGCCGACGGGCGTCAGCGGCACCTCGTCGAGCACCATGATCACCGACGGCACCATGTACGACGGAAGACTCTCCCCCACAGCGGCTTTCACCGCCTCAGGCTGCACGTCCGCTCCGAGCACATACGACACCAGCGCCGTCGCACCGCCGGGCGTTGTGGCGCCGAGGGTGAGGGCGAAATCCACCTCCGGCAGCCGCTCCAGCGCCGCGTCCACCTCACCCAGCTCGATGCGATAGCCGCGCACCTTCACCTGGAAGTCACCGCGGCCCGCGTAGTCCAGTTCCAGCCTGCCGCCCCGCCTGCGCCAGCGCACCAGATCGCCGGTGCGGTACAGGCGTTCACCCGGCGCGTACGGATGCGCCACGAACCGGCTCGCGGTCAGTCCGGTGCGCCGGTGGTAGCCGCGGGCCAGCGCGGGCCCGCCGAGGTAGAGCTCGCCGATCGCGCCCGGCGCGACGGGGCGCAGCGCGCCATCGAGCACCAGCGCGGTGACGTCCTTCGCGAGACTCCCGATGGACACGGGCTCGTCCGGGACGAGCGGCGCGCTGACGGTGACCGTGACGGTGGTCTCGGTGGGCCCGTACCCGTTGAGCAGGGTGCGGCCCGCCCATTTCGCCACCAGCTCCGGCGGGCACGCGTCGCCGCCGACCACCACGGTCCGCAGCGCGGGCAGGCTCGCCGGATCGAGGGTGCCCACCACGGCGGGCGTCACGTTCAAGTGCGTCACGCGATGTTCGCGCAGCACGCCCGCCAGTTCCTCCCCCGCGTAGGCCGACGGCGGCACCACGACCAGCGTCGCCCCCACCGCGAACGCGATCAACTGCTCTTCGACGGAGATGTCGAAACTCGGCGACACCGCGTGCGCGACAACGGAATCCGGCGTCACACCGAACGCCGCACCGGAGCTCGCCACCAGATTCGCCAGCCCCCGATGGGTCACCGCGACGCCCTTCGGCAGACCGGTGGACCCGGAGGTGTAGATGAGGTAGGCGGTCTGATCGAGCCGCACGGGCGCCCGACGCTCGGCCTCGACCGCCGACGGATCCTGATGCGCGACAACCTCTTCGGTCACGGGGTCGTCCAACGTCAACCAGGTGATCCGGTCCGGCAGCGCCACACGCGCCGCCGCGACGGTCACGCCCGCCACCGCACCGCTGTCCCCGAGCATGTGCTCGATCCGGTCGGCCGGATACGCCGGATCGACGGGCACGAACGCCGCGCCGGTCCGCGCCACCGCCCACAGGGCCAGCACCGAGTGCAGCGAGCGCGGAACAGCCACGGCCACAGTAGTTTCCGGACCAGCACCGGCGGCGATCAGCAGCCGCGCCAGACGATTGGCGTAGGCATCCACCTCGCGGTACGTCATAACCTCCGCACCGAAGCGGAGCGCGACGCCGTCCGGTGCGGCGGCCACACCGCGAGCGAGGATGTCGGGCAGCGATGCCTCGGGCACACCCGCCGGACCCCGTGCCGGCACGAGTTCGGCGCGCTCCGCATCGGAGAGCACCGACACCACGCGCAGCGGCGCGTCCGGCCCGGCCGCGAGGAACCGGTGCAGGTAGTCGAGGAAGCGGCGGTGCTGGGCGGCCAGTTCGTCGTCGCCGTAGAGGTTCGGGTTGGCCTGGAAGTCGATGTGGGTGGTCTCGCCGCCGACGCCCGGATACAGGTTGAGGAACAGATCGTCGATCAGTCCCGAGGTGAGCACGTGCATGCGTCCGGTGACGTCGCCGAACCGAATCCTGGTGTCCACCATCATCAGATTCACCGTCGGCCCGAACGACGCCTCGTCGACCGGCAGGCCCAGATCGCGAACGATGTCCTCCTGCCGGTAGCGCTGCCTGCGCAGCGCCGAGGTGAGTTCGGATTGCGCCGAGGCGATCAGCGCGCCCACCGTGACCTCGGCGGCCGGGCGCAGCCGCAGCGGCACCACGTTCGCGACCATGCCGCCGGAGTTCCGCAGCGCGGCGGTGGTGCGCCCGGAGACGGGCAGGCTGAGCGTGACCTCGGCGGCGCCGGTCATCGCGCCGAGGTAGGCGCCGAACGCCGCCACCACGATCGGGGCGATGCTCGACGATTCCGCCTTCGCCACCGCGTCGAGCAATTCCGCTGTCGCCGAGGGCAATTCGCCCGTCACCAGGGCCGGGTGGGCTTCCACGGGCGCGGCGCGGCCCGCCAGGCTCACGGGTTCGGAGAGTCCGGCCAGGTGTTCGCGCCAGTGCGCGCCGTCGGTCCGGAACCGGTCCGAATCACGGTAGGCCACATCGGATTCCACGATGGCGCGCAGATCGGCCGCCTTGCTCGCGGGCTGTTCGCGGCCCTCCACCACCGCGTTGTACAGCGCGGCGATGCGCTGCAACATGGTCATCGCGCCGAACCCGTCCAGCAGGATGTGGTGGATGCGCTGATACCAGAACCAGTGCGCGTCACCGAGCCGCAGCATGGCGTAGGCGGCGAGCCGGTCGGACAGCAGATCCAGCGGCGCGCTGTATTCCGCGCGCATCCAGGCGTGCGCGGCCGCCACCGGATCGGCTTCCCCGCGCAGGTCGATCACCGGCAGCTTGTCGTCCAGGGCGGTGTCGATCACCTGGAACGGGAAGCCGTCCACCTCGATCAGCCGCAGGTAGCCGGTGCCGAACTCGCGCCCGGCGCGGCGCGCGGTGTCGGCGAGCAGCGCCACGTCGAGGTCACCGCGGAACTCCACATACTGCGCGATGGAGATCGGGGTGTCGCCCGCGAAGTGCTGGGCGAACCAGATGCCGCGCTGCGCGGCCGAGAGCGGGAACGCGCCGTCGGGCAGCGTCGCGCCGTCGGCCGACGGTGAAAGGGTCTGCTGAGTCATACGAACGTCCCGGGGACAGAAGAGAAGAAAGGGGGTGAAACGGCCTCAGGACACGCGCCGGTAACGGGCGCGCACCGGGCCGTAGTGAGCCGGGCCGCGTGTGGGAACGGGCCTCTCGGCGGGGGTGTCGGCCAACGTGCGCATCGGAATGACTCCGTGGGCAGTGTAGCCCCGGCACCCGCACCGGCACCCCGGAATCCGCATGTCAGGACGGATGCCGGGGTGCGCGGCGGCGCGTCGTCACGACGCCTTCGGCAGCGTGGCGAGTTCGTCGTCGGTGAGCGGCGCGTCGGAGCCGGTGAGGTAGCGCACCAGCGTCGAGCGGTCGTCGAGCACCAGCCAGCCGATGTCGTCGGCCAGCACGTCCCGGCCCGCCTTGGTGGTCACCCCGAGCGCGGCGTCGGCGGCGGCCGGCACCGGGGTGGCGCCGGTCTTGGTGATGGCCAGCCGCGTCACCGCCGATTCGATCGCCGGCTGCACCGCCATCGCGACGCGGGCGCCGGGCCGGGCGCCCAGCTCCAGCAGCACCCGCGCCAGCCGGTTGGACCAGCCGTCCAGCTCACGGTAGGTGAGGTCGCCGTCGGGGGTGGACACCGCGACGGCCGCCGGGTCGATCCTGGTGACGGTGGCGAGCCCGCCGTTCTCGATCGCACGGGTGGTGGTGTCGGCCTGGATGCACATGCGGTGCTCCTCCCTGGTTCGCGGTGTTCTGGTGACCACTCCAATCTCGCCGAGAACGGCCGCCGCCGACAGGAACCCCAGTGCTGCCCCGCCACCTCCGAGGGTGAACGTTTCCCCACCAAGGGGGACGAAGTCAGACCGCGACCGGTTCGTCCCAGTCGATGCGGTAGCGCAATTCGTCGGCCTGCGTCTTGTCCGGGTTCATCACCGTCTTGACCAGCAGCGGCATCAGCAGGTTCATGATCCGGCGGGCCATCGGGCCGGGCGTCTTGCTGTGGTTGATCTTCGCGGCCCGCGCGGCGATGCTCTCCACGCGAGCACGCCGCAGGCGTTCGTAGGCCGCGAACGCCCGCGCCGGATCGGGGATGTCGCGCAGGCAGCGCGCGAGCTGCACGCCGCTCTCGACGGCCAGCGGCGCGCCCTGCCCGGAACTGTTGGACGGCGCGTGCACGGCGTCGCCGACCAGCACCATCCGCTCCCGGTACCAGTGCGGGACCGGCGGCATGATGTGCAGGCCGCCGGTGATCTCCAGCTGCTCCTCGGTGGTATTGCGCGCCAGCTCACCGCCGGGGACGTCCTCGCCGTAGGTGTCGCGCAGGATCTCCAGCCAGCGCGCGGCGGGGACGGCGCGCGCCTCGGTGAGCGTCAGGTACTCCCGGTGCGGGAGGTTGGCGCCCCAGGTGACGCGGCCGTCGCCGAGCGGCCAGAACAGGTAGTAGGCGCGTTTACCGAACGCGAAAACCATGGTGCCGGTGGCGGTTTCGGACGGGCAGTCGGTAGTGGCGCCGAAGCCGAGCATGCCGGTGTAGTGCGGACCCGGCGCGGCGGGGTCGATGAGGTCGCGCACGGTGGAACGGATGCCGTCGGCGCCGACGAGGATGTCGGCGGTCGCGGTCCTGCCGTCGGCGAAACGGGCCGTGACGCCGTCGGCGTGCTCGTCCACGCCGACCAGCCGCTTGCCGAACTCCACCGGCACCCCGGCCGAGATCGCGTGCTCGGACAGCACGCGGTGCAGATCGGCCCTGGCCACCACTTGCATCGGCGGCGCGTCCGTCAGGCGGGGCACTCGGTGGCGTTTGCCGCCGACCAGCAGGACCTGGTTCGACACCGGCTGCGCGATGGCGCGCACGGCGTCGGCGACGCCGATGATCTCCAGTGCGGCAATGCCGTTCGGCGCGAGCGCGAGCCCGCTGCCGATGCCGTGTGAGGTGCCCGGATACGCCTCGAAGACGCGGGCGTCGATACCCTCTTTTCGCAGGGCGGTGGCGGTGACGGGACCGGCGATGCCGCCCCCTATGACGAGTGCGGAACGGACTGTGGACATAGGTGTACTCCGAACGTGGATCGATACGGCGAACCGATCCGCGTGCCACCCACCCAGCTATCCTGTGGTTGCCAGCCTCGTGGCCGGGTGCGCGCGAGCGGGCGCGGTTCGAGACGGTTCATCGGGCTCGGCGGGCGGTGTTGCCGCACCCCCGCCGGGCTCGGTATCTGCGATTACTCCTGAGGTTCCGGCTCGGCGAACCCCCTCTCCACCATCGCGATGAGTTCGGCCGACGACGCGCCGGGCTCGTGCATGCGCCGCCACAGCGGCAGATCGGGGAACTCGCCCGAGACCAGCTCCGCCCGCCACGCGCGCGCCCACGCCGCCTCGGCCTCGAGCATGGCCACCGAGTACTCGGTCTCGATGACGAACAAGCGCGGCAGCCTGCTGGCGAGACCGTCCAGTTCCGCGCGCACGCGGGCGATCACGGCGTCCAGCGCGGCGATCCGGGTGGCGAGCAGATCGATGACCTCCTCGGGGGGCAATGCGCCGATAACGGACAGCCCGGCGGTGAAGGCGCGGTGCTCGGTACGGGGGGAAGCGACGAGTTCCCTTGTCCAGTCCGACATTTCGGCGCGACCCGCGTCGGTGATGCGGTAGATGACACGCTCGGGACGTGCGCCGTCGCGTTCGCTGCCCACGACCTCGAGGAACCCGGCCTTGGTCATGTTCTGGACCACCGTGTAGAGCGAGCCCCACTTGATGTCCATGTCCTGGTCCTTGCCGCGTTCGCGCAGCTTGGCGGCGATCTCGTAGCGGTGCATCGGCCGCTCCACCAGCACCGAGAGGATCGCGAGTGCCAGCAGATTGTTCACCTTGCGCTTGGCCATGCGCCCTCCTTATTCGTAGACGAATATACGTCTACGAGTATTCCGGCACAACCGGGTGGAGTGCGCGGTTACAGGTGCTGAGTTCGATGCCTGCCGAGGACGCGGCGGCATCCAGCGGTGCGGGCGGATCGCGTGCGGGCGCGGCCCCGGCGTCACCGGCGTGGCGCGTGTCTGTCCGGGCCGGCTGATCGATCGCCTGCGCGGGGGTCCGCTGCCCGCGCGGACCGAACGGCTGGACGCCGCGAGCTGGGCCCGTGGAACCCGATGGCACGTTCGGCGCGGGCGGGCTCCGTCAGTGGGCGGGCTCGAGCTCGTCCAGGTGTTCTTCGAGGAGCTTTGTGGCGATATTGGTGAGCGCCTCGTCCAGCAGGGCGCGGTCGCCCGGATCGCGGTCGTCCCAGGTGTCCAGGTGCGCGGCGAGCCAGCGCCGCCAGGCGGCTTGCACGCGGTCCACCTCGGCGCGGCCCGACTCGGTGAGGCGCAGCGCGCCGTCCTCGGCGTCGACGTAGCCCGCGCCGATCACTCGCACGTAGACCGGTTCGATCACCTCGTCGGGCACACGGTGCGCCCGCGCGATCGAGTTCAGCGTGGCGATACCGCGAATCCTGTTGTGCAGGTATACCTGTCCGAGCGCCCACGCCTGACCGCGGCTGAGCGGACTGCTCGCCTCGGCGAGGATGCCGGGGAAGACCTCGCCCTCGGCGCGCGCCTTGCGCATGACCGCCGAGACCGCCCGCTCCAGCACGGCCACGCGGTCGCCCTGCTCGGGCATCGAAAACCCTTCGCCCACATCGGAAGCGCCCATCCGCGCGCTGTCGCGTAGTGGCACCTCCTTCAGCAGCCAGGCCACCAGGAAGCCGGCGATCGCGACCGGCACCACCCAGCGGAACACGTGGTCGATGGTCGCGGCGTAGGCGTCGATGATCGGCGCGGCCGTCTCGGGTGGAAGTGCGCGCAGCGCCTGGGGATTCGCGGCCACCTCCGGCGGCACCACCCGCACCTGAGCCAGCGCCGCACCCAGTTCGGACTCGAGCTTGTTGGAGTAGAGCGTGCCGAAGACCGCCGTGCCGAACGCGCTGCCGAGGGTGCGGAAGAAGGTGACGCCGGAGGTCGCGGTGCCGAGATCGGCGTAGGGCACGGTGTTCTGGACGACGATGGTGAGCACCTGCATGGCCAGGCCGATGCCGAGCCCGAGGATCAGCATGTACAGCGATTCCAGCCACACGCTGGTGTGGCGGCCCATCGTCGACATGAGATACAGGCCGATCACCATCACCGCCGTGCCCGCAATCGGGAAGTACCGGTAGCGGCCGGTTCTGCCGACCACTTGTCCGGAGATGATCGAGGTGAGGAACAGCCCCACCACCAGCGGCAGCGTGCGCACGCCGGACATGGTGGCCGAAACACCGTCCACGTATTGCAGATACGCGGGCAGATAGGTCATCGAGCCGAGCATCGCGAATCCGACGATGAAGCTCAGCACCGAGCAGACCGTGAAGACGTTGCTACGGAACAACCGCATCGGCAGCATCGGTTCCGCCGCACGCAGTTCCACCGCGACGAAGGCCGTCAGCAGCACCACGGCGGCGCCGAACAGGCCGATGATCTGCCAAGAGCCCCAAGGGTATTCCGTGCCGCCCCACTCCAGGCCCAGGATGAGGCCGGAGACGCCGAGCGCGACCAGGCCGATGCCCGCGTAGTCGATGATCGGGCGGGCGATCGCGCGCACGCGCGGAATGGTGCGCGCGGCCATGACGATCATCAGGATCGCGATCGGCACGTTCACGTAGAAGCACCACCGCCAACTGGCGTGGTCGGTGAACAGCCCGCCCAGCGTGGGGCCGATGACGGTGGTGACGCCGAAGACCGCCCCCAGCGCGCCTTGGTATTTGCCGCGTTCGCGCAGCGGGATGGTGTCGGCGATGAGCGCCATCGAGGTGACCATCAACCCGCCCGCGCCGACGCCTTGGATGCCGCGCGCGACGATGAGCAGCAGCATCCCGTTGGCCAGGCCGGCGAGCATGGACCCCGCGATGAAGATCACGGCGCTGAGCTGGAAGATCAGCTTGCGGCCGAACAGGTCGCCGAGTTTGCCGGCCAGCGCGGTGGCGACCGCCTCGGCCAGCAGGTAGGCGGTGACGACCCACGCCATGTGGCCCGCGCCGCCGAGGTCGGCGACGATGGTGGGCAGGGCGGTGGAGACGATGGTCTGGTCGAGCGCCGCCATCAGCATGCCCAGCACGACGGTGGCGAAGACGACGTTGGTGCGAGCGCGGCTCAGCGGCTCACGCGCGGGCTCCTCGGCGACAGCTACTGCTCCGCTCATCGTGACAGTATGGGCCGACGCCGCGCGCCCGATCGGCCAGCGACACGGTGGCGAACCGGCGGTACCCGGTCAGACGCGCACCGCGTAATCGCCGAGGGCGGGTTCCAGCGCGCCGAAGGCCTCGCCGATGTAGGCGACCAGCGCGCGCGAGATCTTCTCGTTCGACTCCCCGGCGAGGGTGCGGCGCATCGTCTCCTCGAACAGCACCCGGTGCACCCCGCCGAGCAGGGCGGCGGCGACCCGCGGGCGGATATCCTCCGGTGCCGCACCGGTTTCCACGGCCAGCGCGCGGGCGAGCACCGCCTCGCGCTCCTCGTGGAACTCGCGCAGGCGCGCCGTGAGCGCCGGGCTCCGCACGATCATGGTCGCGAACTCCGGACCGGAGAACCCCACCACCGGATCGCACGCGCGGGCCGCGGCGAGATACGCGCGGCGCAACGCGGCCAGCGCCGACTCCCCCGCTTCCCGGTCGCGCACGGTGGCGGCGAGTTGTTCCACGAACACCTCGCCGAGGTCGAGGGCGAGGTCTTCCTTGCGGGGGAAGTAGTTCGTCACGGTCATCTTGGCGACGTCGGCGGCGGCGGCGATCTCGGCGATCGTCACCTTGTCGAAGCCGCGCTCGAGGAAGAGCTCGGTCGCGCGCCGCGAGATGGTCTCCCTGGTCTGCTGCTTCTTGCGGGCGCGCAGTCCCTGTTCGGTCATGCCGGGAACTCTAACATCGGTCCGGTCAAAATTTATGCTTGACATATTTTTATGCCTGCTCTAATTTTGTTCTCGTCGCCCTCCGGCGGCACCGACGGACAGGAGCACCACCCGGCATGACCCACGGCCTTCCCACCGCGACCCCGACCCAGCACCGCACCGACTTCGAGGGAGCACCCACCATGGCCGACCACACCGCGAACACCACTCTCGAGAACGCCATTCGCCGCGCGACCGCCGTCGACCGCCGCACGAATCCGGCGCGTGCCCGCCGCGGCGCGGCACAGGGAATCCGGCACAGCCAGATCCACGGCGGCAGGCCCACCGGCCTGCGGCGCGCACAGGGCCGCTGAGGAAACCGGCCCCGATCGACCAGCCCGACCGAGAGGACGCACCCGTGCCCCAGTCCGAACACCAGCGCGCCGCCACCGTCACCGACGACGCGGTGCGCGACTATCTCCGCGCCGTCGGGCGCACCGCCCTGCTCACCGCCGCCGAGGAGGCCGACCTCGCCCGCCGCATCGAGGCGGGCGTGACGGCCCGCCGCACCCTCGACGAAAAGGACAGCGCCGGAATCGAACTCGACGCCACCGAACGCCGTCGATTGCGGGCCGCCGCGGCCGACGGCGCACTCGCCAAGGACCACATGGTCCGCGCCAACGTGCGGTTGGTGGTGTCGATCGCGAAGCGCTATCCCACGCCGGTCGGCGTCTCCCTGCTGGATCTGGTGCAGGAGGGCACGATCGGGCTGATGCGGGCGGTCGACAAGTTCGACCACCGGCTCGGGCTCAAGCTCTCGACCTACGCCACCTGGTGGATCCGGCAGTCGATCGGCCGCGCCTTGGCCGATCAGGGCCGCACCATCCGCCTGCCGGTGCACGCCGTGGAGCTGCACAACCGGGTCGCCCGCACCAAACTGGCGCTGGCGCAGGAACTCGGCCGCGAGCCCGACAGCGCCCGCATCGGCGCGGAACTGGATCTCACGGCCGCGCAGGTGGACGACATCCTGCGCGCGGGCCGCGAACCGGTCTCGCTGCACGCGCCGGTCGGCGAGGACACCGAACTGGGCGCGCTGATTCCCGACGACGCGCCCGATCCGGCCGATCTGGTGGCCGCCGCGCAGCTGCGCGGCGGGCTGGACGCGGTGCTCGCCACGCTCACCGACCGCGAACGCACGGCGATCCTGCTGCGCTACGGCCTGGACCGGGGTGAGCCGCGCACCCTCGAACAGGTGGGCACGGCGCTGGGCGTCTCGCGCGAGCGGGTGCGCCAGCTCGAGGCGAAGGCCCTGGGCAAACTGCGTCAGCCCGCCCGCAGGCGGCGGTTGGAGGGCATGCTCGGCTGAGCGCGGCGCCCGGTGGTCATGGCGTCTCGATGAGCGCGATGGCCATCGGGACCAGCAGCTCGACCAGTTCCGACACCGGCGGGCGCGGGTCGCAGAGCAGCCATTCGTGGGTGAGGCCGTTGACGGCGCCGATCATGGCGCTGGCGGCCAGTCCTGGCAGGCCGCGGATGCGCCCGCCCGCGACAACGCGCGGCACCACCTCGTCCTCCAGCACCCGCCCCCAGGCGTGCCGCCGCTCCCTGCGGTGGCGCTCCAACCGTTCGCTCACGCCGACGACCTCGATGAACGCGACCTTCGCCCGGTACGGATCGGCGCCGAGCGAGCCGACGTAGGCGGTCATCACGGCGGTCATGGCGGCCTCGGGACCGAGCCGGGGATCGAGCTCGCCCAGCACGGCGGTCACCGCGGCGGTGGCCTCCTCCTGGATGCGGTCGTAGGACGCGACGAGCACGTCCTCCCTGGTCGCGAACTCCTCGTAGAACTGCCGCTTGGACAGTCCGGCGCCGGCGCACACGTCGGCCAGCGAGACCTCGGTGTAACCGCGCTCGGCGAACAGGCGGGTGGCCGCGTCGAGGAACCGCGAGCGACGCTCGGCCTTGCGTTCCGCGACGGCACGCCCGCCGTACTGCCTGCCCACCGTGGTCGTCACGTTTTCAACCGTAGCGAACATCGGCGCGACTGCCCCTTCCCCCGGAACTTACTCCGGAGTAAGGTACGTGCGTATGGCATGGAAACCAGAGCAGATCGCGGACCAGACCGGGCGCACGTTCGTCATCACCGGCGCGAACGGCGGCCTCGGGGCCGAGACCACCAAGGTACTCGCCGCCAAGGGCGCGACCGTGGTGATGGCCTGCCGCAACGCGGCCAAGGCCGAGCCGGTGGCCGCCTCGATCCCCGGCGACGTGCGGGTCGCCGCCCTCGACCTGGCCGACCTGTCTTCGGTGCGCCGCTTCGCCGACGAATCCGGCGAGTTCGACGTGCTGATCAATAACGCGGGCCTGATGAACATCCCGTTCTCCCGCACCGCCGACGGGTTCGAGACCCAGTTCGGCGTCAACCACCTCGGGCATTTCGCGCTCACCGGACTGCTGCTCGACCGCATCCGCGACCGGGTCGTCACGCTGGCCAGCATCGCCCACCGCCAGACGCCCAAGCTCTGGATCGACGATCTCAACTACGAGAACCGCCGCTACCAGCGCAATCTCGCCTACGCCCAGGCCAAGCTGGCCAACCTGATGTTCGCGCGCGAATTGCAGCGCAGGCTCACCGAGGCCGGTTCGGCCAAGCGCTCCTACGCCGTGCACCCCGGCGTCTCCGCGACCGACCTGTTCGCCAGGACCGAGACGCCGCTGGACAAGATCAGCAAGCCGTTCGTCCGCCTGATCGGGCACCCGCCGCACAAGGCGGCGCATTCGACGCTGTTCGCGGCCACCGAGCCCGACGCCGATCCCACCACCTACTGGGGTCCGAACCGGCTGTTCGGCAGCCAGGGACCGGTGGAACCCTCGGCGTCGACGAAACTTTCGAACAACCCCGAGCTGCTGCGCCGCCTGTGGGAGGAGTCCGAGCGGATGACCGGGGTGGTCTACAAGCTCTGAGCGGGCCGACCTGCTCCTACGCAGCGTGTAGTAGACAGGTACCGTAGAGGCGTGTCCGCAACACCCCGCCGCTCGGCACACAATCGCCCGGCCCTGATCGCCCTGGCGCTGGTGGTCGCCCTCGTCTGCCTGGCGCTGGGCTGGTGGCAGTGGGAGCGGTTCGAGTCGTCCAGCGGCACCGGGCAGAACCTCGGGTACGCGCTCCAGTGGCCGCTGTTCGCGGGCTTCGTGGTGTTCGCCTACTTCCGGTTCGTCCGGCTGGAAAGCGAGGCCGAGGAGCAGGACGAGCCCGCCGAGGCCGAGCGCCCGGCCCGTCCGGCGGCCGCCCGCGAGATTCCGGCGGGCTTCCTGCCCGAGCGGCCCACGGCGGCGCGCGACGACGACCCGGTGCTGGCCGAATACAACAAGTACCTGGCCGACCTGCACGCGCAGGACAGCGACGACGGGGACGGCCGCACCGCGCGGGCCGCCCGCAGCACGGAGAGGAGCGCCGGGTGAGCGCCGAGAACGAGTCCAGCGTCACCATGGAGAAGACCGCCGCCCCGCCGGCGGCCGGCTCCGAGAAGACCGCGAAGATCCGCTCCGCGCTGCTGCGCTACCGCGCGCTGGCCTGGTTCACCGGCCTGTGGCTGCTGCTGCTCACCGGCGAGATGATCGCCAAGTACGGCTTCGACGCCAACCCGCCCAGCTGGATCGCCGTCGTGCACGGCTGGGTCTACTTCCTGTACCTGATCGTCACCGCCGACCTCGCCGTCAAGGTGCGCTGGCCCGTCGGCCGCACCATCGGCACCCTCCTGGCCGGCACCATCCCCCTGCTCTCGTTCTTCGTCGAACACAAGAACGCGAAGCAGGTCAAGAACGACTTCGGAGTCTGACTATCCGGCCAGCGCCGCGATCGCGGGCAACAACTCCCGCAGTGCCCGCCCGCGGTGCGACGCCGCGTCCTTCTCCGCGGGCGTCAGCTGCGCCGCCGACACCTCGCCGCCGTCCGGAATGAACAGCGGGTCGTAGCCGAAACCGCCGTAGCCCACCGGTTTCCGCGCGATCGACCCCGGCCATTCCCCTCGCACAACGGTTTCCGCGCCGCCGGGCACCACCAGCGCGCAGGCGGAGACGAAGCGGGCGCCGCGCCGCTCGTCGGGGACGTCGCCGAGCTGGCCGAGCAGCAGGGCGCTATTGGCGGCGTCGTCGCCGTGGCGGCCGGACCACCGGGCCGACAGCACGCCGGGCATGCCGTTGAGTGCGTCCACCTCGAGGCCGGAATCGTCGGCGACACAGGGCAATCCGGTGGCGGCCGCGCCGTCGCGGGCCTTGGCCAGGGCGTTCTCCTCGAAGGTCGCGCCGGTCTCGGGCGCCTCGTCGTACGGGGGCACGTCGTCGAGGCCGACGATCTCCACGCCCGCCACGCCCGCCTCGGCCAGGATGCGGCGCAGCTCGTTCAGCTTCTTGGCGTTGCGGCTGGCGACCAGGACGCGGCTCATCACTTCTTCTTCGACGTCTCGGCGGGTTCGGGCAGGCCACCGGGGTACGGCAGCGCCAGCGCTTCCTTCTGGATGGCGAACAGCTGCTCGCAGCCGGCCAGCGCCGAATCCAGCAGCTTGTCCAGGGTGGAGCGCGGGAAGGTGGCGCCCTCGCCGGTGCCCTGCACCTCGACCAGGGTTCCGGTGTCGGTGGCGACGACGTTCATATCGACCTCGGCGCGCGAATCCTCCTCGTACGGCAGGTCCAAGCGGACCCGGCCGTCCACCACGCCCACGCTCACGGCGGCGATGGCGCACGAGATCGGCTGCGGATCGGCCAGCCGCCCCGCGGCGCCGAGCCAGGTGACCGCGTCGGACAGCGCCACGTACGCGCCGGTGATGGCGGCCGTGCGGGTGCCGCCGTCGGCCTGCAGCACGTCGCAGTCGATGGCGATGGTGTTCTCCCCGATCGCGGCCAGGTCGATGCACGCGCGCAGCGAGCGGCCGATCAGCCTGCTGATCTCCTGGGTGCGCCCACCGACCTTGCCCTTCACCGATTCCCTGCCGGAGCGGGTGTGGGTGGCGGCGGGCAGCATCGCGTATTCGGCGGTGAGCCAGCCCAGCCCGGAATCGCGCCGCCACGGCGGCACGCCCTCGGTCACACTCGCGGTGCACATGACGCGGGTCTGCCCGAACTCCACCAGCACCGAACCGGCCGGATGCGTGGTGAATCCACGGGTGATCCTGACCTCGCGGAGTTCGTCGTCCGCCCTACCATCGGCTCGTCTCGACACGGGGCAAGCCTAGTGGACGCGTTTACAGGTCGAAGGTCTCCCCCGGCGCCACCGCGTGCACGGGCCCGGCGAACTCGGCCTTGGCTTCGGCGATCACGTCCTCGCGCGAGGTCCACGGCGGAATGTGGGTGAGCAACAGCTCTTTGACGCCCGCCCGGGCGGCGATGCGCCCCGCCTCGGTGCCGGACAGGTGGATACCGGGCGGGCGGTTGGCCGGGTCGTGGGTCCACGACGCCTCCGACATCAGGATGTCGGCGCCCTCGGCCAGTTCCTGGACGGCGTCGCACATCGCGGTGTCGCCGGTGTAGACGAACGTGCGCCCCGCGGCGGTGGTGAGGCGCAGGCCGTAGGACTCCGGCGGGTGGTACATACGTCGCGCGGTGATGGTGTGGCCGGGGCCGAACTCGACCTGTTCGCCCTCCACCCAGGTGCGGTGGTCGATCACGTCGGACCAGTCGTCGGTCTCGCCGCCCACCTCGGCCGAGGCGTTGCCGATGCGCAGGGGCGCGTCAGAGGGGCCGCGCACGATGGCGCGCCCGACCGGTGGCGTCGGGTGGTAGCGCCGCCACACCAGCAGACCGGGCAGGTCCAGGCAGTGGTCGGCGTGCAGGTGGGTGAGGAAGATGTCGACCTCACCGGGATCGAGGTACCGCTGCAGCGCACCGAGGATGCCGGGCCCGAAATCGATGACGACGGGTCGCATATCCGGGCCGGTGAGGAGGTATCCCGACGCTGGGGAGTCCGGGCCGGACACACTGCCCGAGCACCCGAGGACGGTAAGGCGCATGCCCACATGCTGCCACGAAGAATTCTCGCTCACGAAACGATCCCCCAATATCTGCCACAGGAGGTACACGAACACCGGCGCACACTGGAACGAAGCACAATCCAGCTACGGGCGTCGACGTCCATTCCCAGAGGGTACCCACCGGCCGCTCCCGCCATGCGACACCGGCGAAATCAGGGTTACACCAAACGTTTTCGAGCCCTGCTCAGGCTCCGGCCGGGCGCTTCTCGCGGGGGCGGCGGGCCAACCACCATGCCGCGAGCACACCGCCGACGGCTCCGAAAAGATGGCCTTGCCAAGAGATTCGGGGGTCGCTGGGCAGCACGCCCCACAGCATCGAGCCGTAGAGGACGAACACCACCAGGCCGATCACGATCTGCACCACGTCGCGCGCGAAGATGCCGCGCAGCAGCAGATAGGTGAGCCAGCCGAAGATCAGCGAGGACGCGCCCACGTGCACCGAGTTGTCGCCGCCGACGAGCCAGGTGCCGACGCCGGCCACGACCCAGATCACGCCCGTGGCGGCCAAGCCGCGCCAGATGCCGGTGGCCAGCACCAGGAAGCCCAGGATGAACAGCGGCAGGGTGTTGCTGATCAGGTGGTCCCAGCCCGCGTGCAGCAGCGGCGCCCACAGGATGCCGTCGAGCCCGTTGACCTCGCGCGGTTCGATCCCGGCCATGTCGAGGTCGCGGCTGTCGACGGCGTCCCACGCCTCGATCGCGTACAGCAGCGCGATGAACGCGCTGATCAGCATGCCCGCGCGCAACCACATCTGCTTGGTCGCGGCGAAGCCGGTGGGGTCCTGGCGGCGCGCGGGGGTCTGGCCCGGGACGCCGGGTTGGTAGGGCCCGCGCGCGGACGAGATGTAGTCGAGTCGATCGGGATCGAACGATGGTCCGAATCCGCTGGTCATGGCTGCCTCCTAGCCGCGCGGGCCCGGGACCGCCGCGGCGCGCGAACGTCCCTTCCGAGGGTACCGAAACCGCGGCCGGTCAGGCCCAGAGCTGGCCGTCGAGCTTCTCCTCGGCCTCTTCCAGCGTGCCGTCGTAGGCCCCGGTGGACAGGTACTTCCAGCCGCCGTCGGCCACCACGAACGCGATGTCGGCGCGGGTGCCCGCCTTCAGCGCCTTGCGCGCCACGCCGAGCGCGGCGTGCAGGATGGCGCCGGTGGAGATGCCCGCGAAGATGCCCTCCTCGAGCACCAGCTCGCGGGTGCGGCGCACCGCGTCGTAGGGGCCCACCGAGAACCGGGTGGTGAGCACGGACTCGTCGTAGAGCTCGGGGATGAAGCCCTCGTCGATATTGCGCAGGCCGTACACCAGTTCGCCGTAGCGGGGTTCGGCGGCGACGATCTCGATCGAGGGCACCTTCTCGCGCAGGTAGCGCCCGGTGCCCATGAGCGTGCCGGTGGTGCCGAGGCCCGCCACGAAATGCGTGATCTCGGGCAGGTCGGCCAGCAGTTCCGGACCGGTGGTCTCGTAGTGGGCCAGGGCGTTGGCGGGGTTGCCGTACTGGTACAGCATCACCCAGTCGGGGTGCTCGGCGGCGATCTCCTTGGCCCGCGCGACGGCCTGGTTGGAGCCGCCCGCGGCGGGCGAGTCGATGATCTCGGCGCCGAACATGGTGAGCAGCTGACGCCGCTCCACCGAGGTGTTCTCCGGCATCACGCACACCAGCCGGTAGCCCTTGAGCTTGGCGGCCATGGCCAGCGAGATGCCGGTGTTGCCGCTGGTGGGCTCGAGGATGGTGCAGCCGGGGGTGAGCAACCCGTCGGCCTCGGCCTGCTCGATCATCCGCAGCGCGGGCCGGTCCTTGATCGACCCGGTGGGGTTGCGGTCTTCGAGCTTGGCCCACAGGCGGACGTGGTCGTCGCCGTCCCACTTGGGCGAGAGCGTGCGCAGCCCCACCAGGGGGGTGTCGCCGAGGGTGGCGATGAGCGATTCGTAGCGTGCCACAGGCTCAGCGCGCGTCGACGGAGCCGCCCGCGACGGCGGGCAGGATGGTCACGCTCGCGCCCTCGGGCACCTCGGCCTCGAGCCCGCCGGAGAACCGGACGTCCTCGTCGTCGACGTAGATGTTGACGAAGCGGTTCAGCTTGCCGTCCTTGAGCAGCCGCTCGGCCAGGCCGGGGTGGTTGGCGTCGAGATCGGCGATGAGCGCCGACAGCGTGGCGCCGTCGGCCTGCACGCGCTTCTCGCCCCCGGTTAGGCCGCGCATGATGGTGGGGATGGACACGGTGACCGACATGGATACTCCTGTTTTCGTCGTGGGCCGGGTGGCTCAGGCGTTCTCGTAGGCGTCGACGACGCGCACCGGTTCCTCGGTGACCTCGCCGTCGACGATGCGGTAGCTGCGCAGCTCGTGCCGCTCGGGATCGCGGGTGGAGATCAGCACGTAGTGGGCGTTCGGCTCGGACGCGAACGAGATGTCGGTGCGGCTCGGGTACGCCTCGGTGGCCGTGTGGGAGTGGTAGATCACCACGGGTTCCTCGTCGGCGGCGTCCATCTCGCGCCAGACCTTCAGCTGTTCGCCGGAGTCGAAACGGTAGAAGGTGGGCGAGCGCTCGGCGTTGATCATGGCGATGAACCGCTCGGGCCGGTCCGAACCCTCCGGGCCCGCGAGGACGCCGCACGCCTCGTCCGGGTGGTCGGCGCGGGCGTGCGCCACCATCGCGTCCACCAGGTCGGCCTTGATCACCAGCACCAGTCAAACCTTTCCGCGGTTCCCGCCTGGTCGTCCGCGCGACCGGCCTCAGTCCACAACGCATCAGAATATGCGGCTGTTCCCCTCGGGTTCCGCACCGGTCCCGCGGGCGCCGATTTTCGCGCGGAGATCGAGGGGCGGGGCGGCGGTCGCGCGCACGCCGACGCGAACCGGCGGTCGGAGTGGGCACCGGCTGCCGGGCGACGGTCGCGGATCGCCGCGATCGATTGGTTCGACGGCGGCGATCGTCAGCGTGGGAAAAGGGAGCTGTAGCTGGGGATGTCCGCGACGGGGGTGGCGGTGAGAACGGCGTCCAGCACTGCCCGCTCGACGCACAGGGCGGCGGCCGTGCAGATGGTGTCGAGCGCCAGCAGGTCTTTGGGGAACGCCGGGGGCAGCGGGAAGTCCGGAATGGACGCGCGACCCGTCGCGAGGGCGAACAGTGTGTCGCCGTCGAGGGGCGAGTGGGCCGGACGTATCGCCCGACCGAGCCCGTCGTGAGCGGTGATAGCCATACGCCGGCAGCCCATCGGGTCCAGCGGAGCGTCGGTCGCGACCACGCCGATCGTCGTATTGAGCACGGTCCCCTTCACCGGAAGGGCGTTCGCCCGCGCGAGTTCCTCGGCGGTGGGCGTGCGCAACCCGACCCGTTCCGGACCATCGGTGCCGATCGCCCACGGCAACCCGGTACGGGGGTCGAACACCGACCCCACCGGATTCGCCACCACCAGCGCCGCGACCGTCACCCCCTCGGCGGGCCCCGGCCCGAGCACCACGCTCGCGGTCCCCACACCGCCCTTGACCGAGCCCGCCCGCGCGCCCACACCGGCGCCGACCGAGCCGCGCGCGAACTCCTCGGCCGCAGCCTCGGCGGCGAGGAAGCCGAAATCGGCGGTGGGCCGAATGTGCCAGTCCCCCACCGGAAGATCGAAGATCACCGCGCCCGGCACGATCGGCACCACCCGACTCGGATCGGCCGGGTCCATCGGGATGCCCTCGCCGTGCTCCTCCAGCCAGCGCATCACGCCGTCGGCCGCGGCGAGCCCGTACGCGCTGCCGCCGGTGAGCAGGATCGCGTTGAGTTGGCGCACGGCGTTGCCGGGATCGAGCAGGTCGGTCTCGCGGGTGCCGGGGCCGCCGCCGCGCACGTCGACCGCCGCCGTCACGCCGCCGGGCGCGCGCACCACGGTGCAGCCGGTGGCCGCGCCCGAGCCGAGCGTGGCGTACTCGTCGAGCGCGTGATGGTGTCCGACGAGCAGGCCCGCCACATCGGTGAGCGCGTCACGCGGACCGGGCACCGCCTTCATGGGGAGTCTCCTCTGCATCGACTGCCGCCCATTGTGCGCCCGATGCGCGGCCGGATCGGGATACGCCGATCAAGGCGGTGTCCGAAAGACGCTGCTGGCGTGCTCGGCGATCGCACTGCCCACCGTTGCGGCGGGGTGGGCACCCGCCCCGCTCGCGTCAGGGCGCGAGCGCCTGCAACAGGCTGTCCTGCATCCAGGTGAGCCAGTGGTACACGTCCAGATGCGGGCCGCGCGGATCGTCGGGTTCGAGGTGGTCGGGCGTCTCGGCGTCGATCCCCAGCACCGCGCCGAGCGCCAGCCGCACGTCGGTGAGCGCGGTGAGCCAGGCGTCGGCCTGCTCGGGCGTGAGGACGACCTTGCCGCCGTCGGCGGGCACGGTGTTCAGCACCACCGACCCGGCGGCCAGTTTCGCGTCGATGATCTCCGGCTCGTGCAGACCGCGCAGCGCGCTGTTGAGGCCGGCTCGCTCGGCATCGGGGGAACCGGGCTCGGCGCGGTGGAAGTCGGGCAGCAGCCGCCGCAATCTGGGGTCCTCCGGCGCCTCGGTGTTCCCGGTCCGCAAGCCGGTGAGTGCCGCGAGTTCGTCCTCCGGGGCCGACTCGGCCCGCTCGGTGAGCAAGCCGGACACGGCGCCCACCAGCGAGCGGAGCACGCTCGCTTCCCTCGCGTCCATCTCGGTCCGCAACTTGGGACCGCTCAGCGAGTTCTTCCGGCTCCACTTACGCAAGACGCCCACTCCGATTACGCACGAGCGCCAGGGTAGTCGCCGCGATCAGTCATCCCGTTGCATGGTCGCCCACAATCCGGCGGCGTGCAGTCGGCGGACATCGTGCTCCATCTTGTCGCGCGAGCCGGACGACACGACGGCCTTGCCCTCGTTGTGCACCTGCAACATCAACTCGGTCGCCTTGGCTTTGCTGTAGCCGAACAGCTTCTGGAAGATGTAGGTCACATAGTGCATGAGGTTGACCGGATCGTCCCACACCACGGTCACCCACGGACGGTCCTCCGCCTCCAGGATCTCGGTGTGCTCGACCGCCTCCGGAGTGGCCTGTGCCGCCGACAGCATCGCGTTCGTTTCGCACAAGCTCATAACGTCAAGGGTACGACTCGACTCCGGATACACAACACCCGCGCGCGAGCAGGTCCGATGCGTTTCTGGCTACAGTGACCGGTGTGAACGACCGCGACGGCCGGGCCAGTACGGCGCTGCTGACCGACCAGTACGAACTGACCATGCTCTCGGCCGCGCTGGCCGACGGTTCGGCGCACCGGCCCTGCGTCTTCGAGGTGTTCGCCCGCCGATTGCCCAACGGTCGCCGCTACGGCGTCGTCGCCGGTACCGGGCGGTTGCTCGAGGCCCTGGGCGAGTTCCGGTTCGGCGAGCGCGAACTGGCCACGGTGGCCGGCTTCCTGGACGAGCGCACGCTGACGTGGTTGCGCGAGTATCGATTCGGCGGCGACATCGACGGATACGCCGAGGGCGAGCTGTACTTCCCCGGCTCCCCGATCCTGTCGGTGCGCGGCACCTTCGCCGAATGCGTCGTGCTGGAGACGCTGATCCTGTCGATCCTCAACCACGACAGCGCGATCGCCTCCGCCGCGGCCCGCATGGTGAGCGCCGCGGGCGGGCGGCGGATGATCGAGATGGGGTCGCGGCGCACCCACGAGCTGGCCGCGCCCTCGTCGGCGCGCGCGGCGTACCTGGCCGGTTTCGACGCCACCTCGAATCTGGAAGCGGTGCGCCGCTACGGGGTTCCGGGCGCGGGCACCAGCGCGCACGCGTTCACCCTGCTGCACAGCGGCGCGCACGGCTCCGACGAGGCGGGCGCGTTCCGCAGCCAGGTCGAGACGCTCGGCATCGGCACCACCCTGCTGGTGGACACCTTCGACATCACCGAGGGCGTCGCGACGGCGATCGCGGTGGCCGGCCCCGAACTCGGCGGCGTGCGCATCGATTCCGGCGATCTCGGCGTGCTGGCCCGGCAGGTGCGCGACCAGCTCGACGGGCTGGGCGCGACGAAGACCCGCATCGTCGTCTCGGGCGATCTGGACGAGTACGCCATCGCCGCGCTGCGCGCCGAACCGGTCGACGTGTACGGCGTGGGCACCTCGCTGGTGACCGGTTCGGGCGCGCCGACGGCGGGCATGGTCTACAAGCTGGTCGAGGTGGACGGCAGGCCGGTGGCCAAGCGCAGCAGCCACAAGGAGTCGCGCGGCGGCGCCAAGCGCGCCGTGCGTCTGGCCCGCGATACCGGCACCGTGGTGGAGGAGATCGTGTACCCAGCCGCGGGCGCGGCCCCGGCCACGAACGGATTCCAGGCGCGCGAGCTGGCGGTGCCGCTGGTGCGCGAGGGCAAGGTGGCCGACGAGGCGCCCACGCTGGCCGACGGCCGGGCGCTGGTCGCGCGCGGACTCGTCAGCCTGCCGTGGGAGGGTCTCAAACTCTCCGCCGGGGAACCGGCGATCCCGACGACCTTCCTGAACTGAGTCATTCGGGCCCCCGTCGCCGGCGCGCCGTGAGCAGGTGCACGACCAGCACCGCCACCACGCCGGCCACGGCGCCGCCCACCGCGGTCCACACCCGGTCCGCGCCGGCGAACGCGTCGCCGCCGGCCAGGCGCAGGCCGATCGTGGCCGCGACGAATCCCGCGAGCGCTCCCGCGAAGATCCCCCACAGTCGTCTCGTCATCGGGGTCATGTCCGTCTCCTCGCTGCTCGCGGGCCGGGCGATCCGGCGCCGCACCTGGTTATGGCCGCGGCGGTAGGCTGCGTTTACAGCCGCGGGAAAGGTGCCACGAGATGAGCCGGGCGTTGATCATCGTCGACGTGCAGAACGATTTCTGCGAGGGCGGTTCGCTCGCCGTCGCGGGCGGCGCGGCGGTGGCGAGCCGCATCAGCGCGTACGCGGCCGGCGCCGACTACGCGGCCGTCGTCGCCACCCGCGATCACCACATCGACCCCGGCGCGCACTTCTCCGACGAGCCCGACTTCGTGGACAGCTGGCCGCCGCACTGCCGGGTCGGCACGCCGGGCGCCGACTTCCACCCGAACCTCGACACCGCGCCGGTCCAGGAGATCTTCTCCAAGGGCGAATATGCCGCCGCCTATTCGGGTTTCGAGGGCGCCGCCGGCGACGGCACCGCGCTCACCCACTGGCTGCGCGACCGCGGCATCGACGCCGTCGACGTGGTCGGCATCGCCACCGACCACTGCGTGCGCGCCACCGCCCTCGACGCCAAGGCCGCCGGTTTCGACACCCGGGTGCTGCTCGACCTCACCGCGGGCGTCGCGCCCGCGACGGTGACGAAGGCACTCGACGAGCTGCGCGCCGCGGGCGTCGAACTGACCGGCGAGGTGTCCGAGAACTAGCGGGCGCGCGGTGTCGGTGGCGGGCAGTAGGCTCGTCGCGTGCCCGAACTGCCGCCCGTCTCCGACCTGCTGGCCACCGCCGTGCGCGCACTCGGCGGCAAGGAGCGCACCGGGCAGGTGACGATGGCCGCGGCCGTCGACCACGCCATCGACACCAAGGAGCACCTGGCCGTCCAGGCGGGCACCGGCACCGGCAAGTCGCTGGCCTACCTGGTGCCCAGCCTGCGGCACGCGGTGCGCACCGGGCGCACCGTGGTGGTCTCCACCGCCACCATCGCCCTGCAACGCCAGCTGGTCGACCGTGATCTGCCGCGCCTGTCCGAAGCGCTGGCCACGCCGCTGGGCCGGATGCCCAAGTACGCGATCCTCAAGGGGCGCAACAACTATCTGTGCCTGAACAAGATCAACAGCGCCGTCCCCGACGAGCCCGCCGAAGCCGAACTGTTCGACGCGTTCGCCATCTCGCGGCTCGGACGCGAGGTGCAGCGGCTCAACGAGTGGGCCTCCGACACCGAGACCGGCGACCGCGACGAACTCGCCCCCGGCGTGAGCGACCGCGCGTGGCGCCAGGTGAGCGTGTCGTCGCGGGAATGCCTCGGCAAGTCCCGCTGCCCGTTCGGCCAGGACTGCTACGCCGAGAAGGCGCGCACCGAATCCGCGCAGGCCGACGTGGTGGTCACCAACCACGCCCTGCTGGCCATCGACGCCATCAGCGGCATCCAGGTGCTGCCCGAGCACGACGTGGTGGTGATCGACGAGGCGCACGAACTGGTCGACCGCGTCACCGGCGTGGCCACCGCCGATCTCGCCGCCCCCGCGATCAGCGCCGCGGCTCGCCGCTGCGCCAAACTCATCGACGAGCGCGAGGTGGACCGCCTCGAAGGCGCCGCCGAGGCGTGGCACGAACTCCTCGACGGCCTCCCGCCGGCCCGCTGGGATGTCATGCCCTCCGGCGTCGCCGAGGTGCTGGCTCTGGTGCGCGACGCCGCGTGGAACGCGCGCACCGAACTGGCCCCACCCGGCAGCAGCACCAACCAGGGCGATCCCGACACCGCGGCCGCCCGCACCATGGCGGTGGCCGCGATCGACGAGATCCACGACACCGCCGTGCGCGCGCTCACCGCCTTCGAGCAGGCCGATCCGGCGGCGCGGCGCGACGTGCTGTGGCTGGCCGCCGAGGACGCGCGCGGCGGCGTGCCGCGCAAGACCCTGCGGATGGCGCCGCTCTCGGTGGGCGGGCTGCTGCGCGCACGGCTGTTCGGCACCGCGACGGTCGTGCTCACCTCCGCCACCCTCCAGATCGGCGGCTCGTTCGACGGGCTCGCC
This sequence comes from Nocardia puris, assembly GCF_036051655.1. Classification (NCBI taxonomy): domain Bacteria; kingdom Bacillati; phylum Actinomycetota; class Actinomycetes; order Mycobacteriales; family Nocardiaceae; genus Nocardia; species Nocardia puris. Next base: position 327,839 of record NZ_CP107943.1, read on the forward strand.
GTCACCTGGGGCCTGCCCGCGCAGTCGAGCGCCCGCGTCGATCCGGCCACCGCCAACGGCGCCGAGGCACCCTCGGACGAGGGCACGGTGCGGTGGAGCTCGCTGGACGTGGGTTCGCCGTTCGACCACGCCAAGTCCGGCATCCTCTACGTCGCCGAACACCTGCCGCCGCCCGGTCGCGACGGGTTGCCGTCGAGCTACGTGGACGAGATCGAGCGCCTCATCGACGCCGCGGGCGGGCGCACCCTCGGGTTGTTCTCGTCCATGCGCGCCGCGCGCGCCGCCGCCGACCTGCTGCGCGACCGGGTGCGCACGCCGATCCTGTGCCAGGGCGAGGATTCGACGGGCGCGCTGGTGCGCAAGTTCGCCGACGATCCGGAGACCTCGCTGTTCGGCACGCTCTCGCTGTGGCAGGGCGTGGACGTGCCCGGCCCGTCGCTGAGCCTGGTGATCCTGGACCGCATCCCGTTCCCGCGCCCCGACGACCCCCTGCTCACCGCGCGGCAGCGCGCGGTCGAATCCCGGGGCGGCAACGGCTTTCTCACGGTCGCCGCCAATCACGCGGCGCTGCTGCTGGCGCAGGGCACCGGCCGCCTGTTGCGCAGCGTGGACGACCGGGGCGTGGTCGCGATCCTCGATTCGCGCCTGGCCACCGCGCGCTACGGCGGTTACCTGCGCGCCACCTTGCCGCCGTACTGGGAGACCGCCGATCCGGAGGTCGTGGTCAAGGCGCTACGGCGGCTCACGGCCGAGGCCTGACCAGCGATGTGAAACCACTCACAACGCGGTTACCTGTGTTTCCATGCGGAAGTAAATTGGGTGGCGGTACTCCGGTGGACCCCAATTCCCACGCCGGGGTATCGGTCCGCCCCCGCGCCAAGCCCTGCACGCGGCGCGGGGGCACTACCGATCGCAGGGAAATCCGTTGCCGCCGCTCGCCCTCGCGTGCGACCGTGAGGCGATGCAGCCCTCCGACACCCTCGGCGAATTCCTCATCAGCGCACGGACTCTGTCGGAGTATCGCGCCATCTTCCAGCTCACCGAGGCAGATCTGCGCGGCCGAATTCTCGACTGTCCCGGCGGGGCCGCGAGTTTCGCCGCCGAGGCCGCCGAACTCGGCGCCACCGTCACGGCCGTCGATCCCGTCTACGCACACCCGCCCGCGGCGCTGAGCGCGCACACCCGCGCCGAAATCGACCGCGGCGGCGCCTGGATCACCGCGCACGCCGATCGCTACACCTGGGACTACTACGGCTCCCCCGAGGCGCACACCAACCTGCGCCACACCGCCGCCACCCGCTTCGCCGCCGACCTCACGGCCCACCCCGACCGCTACCTCGCGGCCGAACTCCCCGAATTACCGTTCGCCGACCGGACTTTCGACCTCACCCTCAGCTCCCACCTGCTCTTTACCTACGCCGACCGCCTCGACGCCGCCTTCCACCTGGCGGCCCTCCTCGAACTCGCCCGAGTCACCCACGGCGAAACCCGCCTCTACCCCCTGGTCGACCACACCGGCAAACCCCAGCACACCCTGGTCGACCACCTGCGAAAAGAGCTGCACCGCAGGGGAATCCCCACTCAAACCCGCCCCACCCCCTTCGAATTCCAACGCGGCGCCACCACCATGCTGGTCCTGCGACCACCCACCGGCTGACCTACCGAAACGGCGGGCGACGCGGTGACCGTCTCACCACGCCGCCCGTCGTTCAAGTCTCAGCTCGCGCTCAGAGCACGCTCTCGAGAATCAGGATGATCCCACCGGCGACGACCGCCAGCACGATCGCGCCCACACCCCACACGAATCCCTTGCGCTCCCAAGGACGTCCGGCGTCGAGCGAGAACTTGCCCGGCCCGGTGAACGCCACGGCCGCGGCGAACACGCCGAACATGAGGCCGAGCTCCCAGCCGCCCTGGCCGAACAGACCGGGTTCCCAGGTGACGTAGATGATGTTGATCACCGTGCCGACCACGATGGCCGAAGCCAGCGGCGTCAGCAGCCCCGCGGCGAGCAGCAGGCCGCCGACGAGCTCGGACAGGGCGGCGAGCGTGGCGAAGAACGCGCCCGGGTTGTAGCCCAGGCCGTCGAAAGCGGCCTTGGCCGCCTCGTATCCCATGCCGTCGAACCAGCCGAACAGCTTCTGGGCACCGTGCGCGGCGAACAGCAAGCCGAACACGACGCGCAGAATCAGCAGTCCGATATCGGTGGAGATCCCGTCGAGCGGGTGCGTGAAGTCGGTGCGCGAAGCACTCTTGGTCTCGGTCGTGGTCATAGTCGTCCTCGATCCCTGCGGTCGAAGGTCCGCTGCCGCCTGGCCGCGTCGACAGGCTAATCGGACCAGGGTCCGATTTTACACAGAACCGGGACGCGCGGGTGAACCACAGGTTGTGGTCGCGAAACGTGTTGATGAGCAACCGGACTCGGGGTCCGCTATTCCGCGAGGAACAGGAAATAGGCCGCGAACAGCACGAGCAGCGCCCACATGACCGGGTGAACCTCCCGCGCGCGCCCCCGCGCCACCATGACGATCGGGTAGAAGATCATGCCCATGGCGAGGCCGTTGGCGATCGAATACGTCAGCGGCATCATGATGATCGTGATGAACGCCGGCACCGCGTACTCGAGTTTCGGCCATTCGATGTCCCCGAGCGCGCGCGACATCAGCACACCCACCACGATCAACGCGGGCGCGGTCACCTCGCCCGCCCCCGCGACGACCGCGAAGAGCGGGTAGCAGAACATCGCCAGCAGAAACCAGCCCGCTGTCGTCACGGCCGTGAGCCCGGTGCGCCCGCCCGCGCTCACACCCGCCGTCGATTCCACGTAGGCCGTGGTGGTCGAGGTGCCGATCACCGCGCCCGCCATGGTGCCTACCGAATCGGCCGCGAACGCGCTGGCAGCGCGGGGCAGCTTGCCGTCCTCGGTGAGCAGCCCGGCCTGGTTGGCGACGCCGATCAAGGTGCCCCCGGAGTCGAAGAAGTCGACGAACAACATGGTGAGCACGACGATGGCCATCTGCGCGGTGAACGCGTCGGGCAGGTGGATGATGGCCTGGCCGAAGGTCTCGTCCAGCCCGCGCGGCAGCGCCGCGATCCCCGACGGCAGGTCGACCAGCCCGGTGACGATGCCGAGCGCGGCGGTGAGCACGATGCCGTAGAGCACCGCGCCGTGCCAGCCCTTGACCAGGAAGATCACCGTGACGATCAGGCCGAACATGGCCAGCAGGGTGGTGCCCTCGGTGAAATCGCCGAGGGTGACGAAGGTGGCCTCGCTGGCCACCACGAAGCCGGCGTTCTTCAGCCCCAGGAACGCGACGAACAGGCCGATGCCCGCGCCGACCGCCAGTTTCAGTTGCAGCGGGATGGCGTCGAGGATGCGTTCGCGGACCTTGGTGACGGCCAGCACGAAGAAGATCACACCCGACAGCAACGTGCCCGACAGCGCCACCTGCCACGGAATGCCCATGCCCAGCACCACCGAGAACGCGAAGAACGCGTTGAGCCCCATGCCCGGCGCCAGCGCGATCGGATACCGCGCCCACAACCCCATCACCAGCGTGCCGAACACCGCCGCCACCGCGGTCGCCGTGAACACGGCCTGCATCGGGATGCCCTGCTCCCCCAGCGCGCCCTGATCGCCGAGGATCGACGGGTTCACCGCCAGCACGTAGGACATCGCCAGGAACGTGACCGTCCCGGCCATGATCTCGCGCCGCATGGTCGATCCGTTCCTGCCGACACCGAAATACGAGTCGACGCGACCGCGAGCCTTGGTCAGCACGGGGGTAGCCATGGGTTCTCCAGACGTGGCGTAACGAGAGGGGTCAGAGGCACGTTAGCTGACGATTCACCGGTCCGAAGACACGATCGGACGCCACGTGTTGGAGGACACGACACACCCGGCCGGCCCGAACCCAATACGGCCGACGCGCGCCGCGGTGACCAGCACACCGGACTCAGGCGCTGGGCGAGGCGATCAACCCGAACTCCACCGGCGAGGCGAGCAGCGGATGCTGCGGCAGCACCCGCACGGTGTAGCCGACCGCTCCCGACAGCGGGACCGGCGTGGTGACGGTGAACTGTTCGATGCCGCCCTCGGAACCCGCGTGCGCCATCGGCACGGTGGTGGTGTCGGTGAGATCGTCGCTCGACGTGACCCGCCCCAGCACCGCCTGCACCGTGACATCGGAGACCGCGAGCCCGCCGAGGTCGACCTTCGCGGTGAGCGACAGTTCCGCCCCGATGATCGGGGTGTCGGGCAGCCCGGAGCTGTCCACCTGCACGACCTTCACCGACGGCCACGCCGCCTCGGCCCGCTTGCGGTACTCCGAGATCTCCCGCGCACCGGCGAACTCGTCGGCGGCGGCCGTGCGGAACGCGGTGGCCGCCGGACCGTAGTACCGCACGGCGTAATCGCGAACCATCCGCGTGGCCAGCACCTTCGGGCCCAGCGTCTCCAGCGTGTGGCGCACCATCTCGGCCCAGCGCGTCGGCAGGCCCGCGACGTCGCGATCGTAGAAGCGCGGCGCTACGGTGCGTTCGAACAGTTCGTAGAGCGCGGCCGCCTCCAGGTCGTCGCGGCGGTGCTCGTCGGACACGCCGTCGGCGGTGGGGATGGCCCAGCCGTTCTCGCCGTCGTACATCTCGTCCCACCAGCCGTCGCGGATGGAGAGGTTCAGCCCGCCGTTGAGCGCGGACTTCATGCCCGAGGTGCCGCACGCCTCGAGCGGGCGCAGCGGATTGTTCAGCCACACATCGCAACCCCAGTACAGGTACCTGGCCATCGACATGTCGTAGTCGGGCAGGAAGACGATGCGATGGCGCACCTCGGAGTCGTCGGCGAACCGGACCACCTGCTGGATCAGCGATTTGCCGCCGTCGTCGGCGGGGTGGCTCTTGCCCGCGACCACCAGCTGCATCGGGCGCTCGGGGTGCAGCAGCAGCGAGCGCAGCCGGTCGGGATCGCGCAGCATGAGGGTGAGGCGCTTGTAGGTGGGCACCCGGCGCGCGAATCCGACGGTGAGCACGGCGGGGTCGAAAACTTCGTCCACCCAGCCCAATTCGGCCGGAGCGGCACCGCGCTGCAACCACGACGCGCGCACCCGGCGGCGCACCTCGGCGACCAGCAGGGCGCGCAGGCTCTCGCGGGTCGACCACAACTCGCCCAGGTCGGCGTCGCGCAGCCGCTCCCAGCCGCGCGCCTCCTGCACGAACTCCGCGCCGAAGTGCTCGCGCGCCTTGTCGATCCATTCGCGCGCGGCCCAGGTGGGCGCGTGCACACCGTTGGTGACCGAGCCGATCGGCACCTCCGACGCATCGAAACCGGGCCACAGCGGCGCGAACATCTCGCGGCTCACCTCGCCGTGCAATCGCGATACGCCGTTGGCGCGCTGGGCGAGTCGCAGACCCATGTGCGCCATGTTGAACACCGACGGGTCGGCCTCGCGGCCGAGCGCCAGGATGCGATCCACCGAAAGTCCCGGCAGCAGCGCGGATTCCGACTCACCGTGCGCGCCGCCGAAGTAGCGGCGCACCAGCGGCATCGGGAAGCGGTCGATGCCGGCGGGGACGGGCGTGTGCGTGGTGAACACGGTGCCCGCGCGCACGGCGGCCATCGCCGTATCGAAATCCAGTCCGGCGGAGACGTATTCGCGGATGCGCTCCACGCCCAGGAAGCCCGCGTGCCCCTCGTTCATGTGGAACACGTCGGGGTCGGGCAGCCCTTCGGCGCGGGTGTAGGCGCGCACCGCGCGCACCCCGCCCACGCCGGCCAGGATCTCCTGCTTGATGCGGTGGTCCTGGTCGCCGCCGTAGAGCCGGTCGGTCACCGCGCGCAGTTCCGGATCGTTCTCGGCGATATCGGAATCCAGCAGCAGCAGCGGCACCCGCCCCACCTGCGCGACCCACACCCGCGCCCGCAGCACCCGGTGGTCGGGCATGCCGACGTGGACGAGCACCGGCGACCCGTCGCTGGTGAGCAGGCGCAGCGGCAGGCCCTGCGGGTCCAGCGCCGGATAGTGCTCGATCTGCCAGCCGTCGGCCGACAGCGACTGGCGGAAGTACCCGGAGCGGTAGAGCAGGCCGACGCCGATGAGCGGCAGGCCGAGATCGGAGGCGGCCTTGAGGTGGTCGCCGGCCAGGATGCCGAGGCCGCCGGAATAGTTGGGCAGCACCTCGGTGACGCCGAACTCCATGGAGAAGTAGGCCACGCCGCGCACGCCGTCCTCGTCGTCGCGGCGCTGGAACCAGGCGGGTTTGTCGAGGTAGTCCCGGAGTTCGGCCGCGGCGGCGTCCACCCGCGCGGTGTAGGCGGGGTCGGCGGCGAGTTCGTCGAGCCGGGCGGCGCGCACCTCGCCCAGCATCCGCACCGGATCGTGCCCGACCTCGGCCCACAGGTCCCGATCGAGTTCGGCGAACAGATCCTGGGTGGGCCCGTGCCAGGACCAGCGCAGGTTCGTGGAGAGTTCGCCGAGAGCCGAGAGCCGCTCGGGCAGGTGGGCGCGGACGGTGAACCTACGGAGAGCCTTCACCGGGTAGACCCTACACGGACGGGCACCGCGCCGCCGGTCGCGCGCCACCCTCGAAGACCCTCCCGACCAGCGCCTTCACCGGTGACGAACTCACTCGCCGCCGAACTTCTCAGCCGTGTACTCGGCGCTGAACTGCTCGGCGAACGCACCGCTCGGCGGGATCTCGGTGATCACGTCGATGAGCACGCCGCTGGGATCGGCGACGATGAAGTGCCGCTGGCCGAACTCCTCGCTGCGGATCTCGAGTTCGGCGCGCAGCCCGCCCTGGGTGACCAGCCGCTCCCACTCGGCGTCGACGTCGTCGACCTCGAAGTTGAGCACCAGGCCCCGGACCGGCGTGCGGTAGCCCTCGGGAATGGTCGGGTGGGTGTGGTCGAGCAGCGCCAGTTCGTACTCGCGCTCGCCGTCGGCGGCCGGGCGCCGCAGGCTGATGTACCAGTCCGCCTCGAAGGTGATCTCGAAGCCGAACCACTTGGTGTAGAAGTCGCGCGATTCGGCGACGCGGGCGGTGGCGATGACGGGGTAGAAGCTGCTGATCTTCATGACCGGAACCTTTCACGTACCGTTGGTATGTGAAGTAAGCTAGTCGACATACCGACGGTATGTCAAGAGGAGGATCCGATGTCCCTGCGCGCCAAGCAACGCGAGGAGACCCGCAACACCCTGCTGCGCGAGAGCAGGCGCTTGTTCGCCGCGAAAGGCTATGGGGCCGTGGGCCTCTCGGAGATCGTCGCGGCCGCCGGGGTCACCAAGGGCGCGCTGTACCACAACTTCGCGGGCAAGGCCGAGCTGTTCCGCGCCGTGCTGGACCAGGTGCAGCAGGAGGTCGGCGAACGCGTCGCGGCGATCGCCGACGCCTCCGGCGACGCGTGGGACCAGCTGGTCAGCGGGTGCGAGGCCTTCCTCACCGTGAGCGCCGACCCGGAGATCCAGCGGATCATGCTCATCGACGGGCCCGCCGTGCTCGGCTGGCACGAATGGCGCGCGATGGACGAGGCGAACTCCGGGCGCCACCTCGGTGAGGCGCTGCTCGCGGCCATGGACGACGGCCTGCTCGCCCGCCAGCCCGTCGAACCGCTGGCCCACCTGCTGTCCGGCGCGATGAACGAGGCCGCGCTGTGGCTGGCCACCGCCCCCGAACCCGACGCGCTGGCCGAGACCACCGCCGCGCTGCGCCGGGTGCTGGCCGGGCTGCGCGAGCGCGCCGACGCACCCGTCCGGCCGGAGCGAGCGGGCGCCAGCGGGTAGGTTGGTCCGCGTGACCGGCCGCATCGCCATCGATGACACCGCCCCGTCCATCCCCGGTGGCCGCCCGGCCAAGGCCGTGGTGGGCGAGGTCTTCTCGGTGCGCACCGTGGTGTGGCGCGAAGGGCACGACGCCGTCGCCGCCACCCTCGCCGTGCGCGCCCCCGGCTCGTCGCGAGCCACCCGCATCCGCATGACGCCGGACTACGAGCCCGACGTGTTCAACGCGACGTTCGTGCCGAACACGCCCGGGGCGTGGACGTTCCGCGTGGAGGGCTGGAGCGATCCGCTCGCGACATGGCGGCACGCGGTCGAGGCGAAACTGGCCGTCGGCCAGAGCGCCGCCGATCTGGCCAACGATCTCGAGCTCGGCGCGCGCCTGTTCGAGCGGGCCGCCCAAGCGCTGCCCAAGGCGAAGTTCGAGAAACTGCGCGCGGCGGCGGCCGCCCTGCGCGGCGAGGAGCAACTGCCCGCGCGCGTGGCGCCCGCGTTCAGCGCGGAGGTCGCCGAGATCCTGCGCGTCACCCCGCTGCGCGAACTCGTCACGCGCGGACCGCAGCACACCGTGCAGGTGGAACGGCAGCGCGCGCTCTACGGCTCGTGGTACGAGTTCTTCCCGCGGTCGACCGGCGGCCGCGACGCCGAGGGCAGGCCCGTGCACGGCACCTTCGCCACCGCCGCCGCCGAACTGCCGCGCATCGCGGGCATGGGCTTCGACGTGGTGTACCTGCCGCCCATCCATCCCATCGGCCGGGTGAATCGCAAGGGCCGCAACAACTCCCTCACCGCCGAACCCGGCGACGTGGGGTCGCCCTGGGCGATCGGCGCCGCCGAGGGCGGCCACGACGCCGTGCACCCGGACCTCGGCACCGAACGCGATTTCGCCGAATTCGTCACCGCCGCCGCCGAACTGGGCCTGGAAGTAGCGCTGGACCTGGCCTTGCAGTGCGCGCCGGACCACCCGTGGGTGGCCGCGCACCCGGAGTGGTTCACCACGCTGCCCGACGGCACCATCGCGTTCGCGGAGAACCCGCCCAAGAAGTACCAGGACATCTACCCGGTCAACTTCGACAACGACCCCGACGGCCTCTACGCCGAGGTGCTGCGGGTGGTGCGGCACTGGATCGGGTTGGGCGTCAAGATCTTCCGCGTCGACAACCCGCACACCAAACCCGCCGACTTCTGGGAGTGGCTGATCGCGACGGTGCGGCGCACCGATCCCGACGTGATCTTCCTGTCCGAGGCGTTCACCCGCCCCGCCCGCCTCTACGGCCTCGCACGGCGCGGATTCAGCCAGTCCTACACGTATTTCACCTGGCGGGTGGCCAAGTGGGAGCTCACCGAATTCGGCACCGAGCTGGCCGCCAAGGCCGACGAGGCCAGGCCCAACCTGTTCGTCAACACCCCCGACATCCTGCACGAGAGCCTCCAGCACGGCGGTCCCGGCATGTTCGCCATCCGCGCGGTGCTGGCCGCCACGCTGGCGCCCACCTGGGGCGTCTACTCCGGCTTCGAACTGTTCGAGCACCAGGCGGTGCGGCCGGGCAGCGAGGAGTACCTGGATTCGGAGAAGTACGAGCTGCGCCCCCGCGACTTCGCCGGCGCGCTGGCCCGCGGCGAGTCGCTGGAGCCGTGGCTGACCAGGCTCAACGAGATCCGCCGCGCGCACCCCGCGCTACAACAGTTGCGCTGCTTGCACTTCCACCACGTGGACAACGACGCCCTCATCGCCTACTCCAAACTCGACCCGGAGACCGGCGACGCGGTGCTCACCATCGTCAACCTCAACCCCTACGGCGCCGAGGAGGGCCACATCTCCCTCGATCTGCCCGCCATCGGCCGCGAATGGCACGACCACCCCGTGGTGCGCGACGAGGTGAGCGGCGAGGAATACCACTGGGCGCAGACCAATTGGGTGCGGCTCGACCCGGCGAAGGCCGTCGCGCACATCATCGCGCTGCCGCCGGTACCCGCGCCCGCGCGGCTGCCTCTGGCGTACCGGAAGTCGTTCCGATGAAGCGGGGGGCGGTCATCCGGCGGCGCGATCTGATGTTGCTCGCGGCGGGTACCCATCCCGACCCGCACACCGTCCTCGGCTCCCACGCCCACCCCGACGGCACCGCGGTGCGAGTGTTGCGTCCGCACGCCGAAAAGGTCGAGGTCCGCGTGGGCGGTATCGACCACCCGCTGGCCTCCCAGGGGTACGGGGTGTTCGCGGCGGTGCTGCCGTACCCGGATCTGATGGACTATCGCGTCGTCGCCAGTTACCCAGGGGGACAGACGATCATCTCCGCCGACGGCTACCGCTTCCTGCCCACCCTGGGCGATCTCGACCTGCACCTGATCGGCGAAGGCCGCCACGAACGACTGTGGGACGTGCTCGGCGCGCACCCCCGCCACTACACGACGCTGGACGGCGAGGTCGAGGGCACGTCGTTCGCGGTGTGGGCGCCGAATGCGCGCGGCGTCACCGTGATCGGCGATTTCGACGGCTGGAGCGGCAACACCGCGCCCATGCGCGCCCTCGGCTCGTCCGGGGTGTGGGAGGTGTTCCTGCCGGGCGTGGGCGTCGGCACGAAGTACAAGTACCGCGTGCACGGCGCGGACGGACGCACCGTCGACCACGCCGACCCGTTCGCCTTCGCCACCGAGACCCCGCCCGCCACCGCGTCGGTGGTCACCGCGAGCTCTTACACCTGGCACGACGGCGAATGGCTCGCCCGCCGCGCCGCCACCGACCCCACGCGCGCGCCGATGAGCGTGTACGAAGTGCACCTCGGTTCCTGGCGGCCCGGCCTCGGCTATCGCGAAATGGCCACGCAGCTGGCCGATTACGTGCGCGCCGCCGGATTCACCCACGTCGAACTGCTGCCCATCGCCGAGCATCCGTTCGGCGGTTCCTGGGGCTACCAGGTCACCTCGTACTACGCGCCCACCGCGCGCTTCGGCTCCCCCGACGACTTCCGCGCCTTCGTCGACCACCTGCACGCCGCCGGGATCGGCGTACTGCTGGACTGGGTGCCCGCGCACTTCCCGCGCGACGAGTGGGCGCTGGCCCGCTTCGACGGCACCCCACTCTACGAGCACGCCGACCCGCGCCGCGGCGAGCAACTCGACTGGGGCACCTACATTTTCGACTTCGGCCGCAACGAGGTGCGCAACTTCCTGGTGGCCAACGCCAACTACTGGCTCGACGAGTTCCACATCGACGGCCTGCGCGTCGACGCCGTCGCTTCCATGCTGTACCTGGACTATTCGCGCGCCGAGGGCGAGTGGGAGCCGAATATGCACGGCGGCCGGGAGAATCTGGAAGCCGTCGACTTCCTCCAGGACCTCAACGACACCGTGCACCGCGCCCACCCCGGCGCGGTGACCATCGCCGAGGAGTCCACCGCCTGGCCCGGCGTCACCCGCGGCACCGACGTGGGCGGGCTCGGTTTCACCATGAAATGGAACATGGGCTGGATGCACGACACGCTGGGCTTCCTGGCGCGCGACCCCATCCACCGGTCCTGGCACCACAACGAGGTCACCTTCTCGCTCATGTACGCGTGGAGCGAGAACTACCTGCTGCCGATCAGCCACGACGAGGTCGTGCACGGCAAGGGCACGCTGTGGACGCGGATGCCCGGCGACGACTACGCCAGGGCCGCGGGCGTACGCGCGCTGCTGGCCTACATGTGGGCCCACCCCGGCAAGCAATTGCTGTTCATGGGACAGGATTTCGGCCAGTTCCGCGAGTGGTCCCACGACCGCGGGCTGGACTGGGGCGAGCTGGACAACCCCCTGCACGCGGGCATCGCCGCCGCCGTGCGCGACCTCAACGCCGTCTACCGCGCGCACCCGGCGTTCTGGAGTCAGGACACCACACCGGGCGGCTACTCCTGGCTCGAGGCCGACGACCGCGAACGCAACGTGATCGCGTTCCTGCGCTACGCCTCGGACGGGTCCGTGGTGGCGTGCGTCTACAACTTCTCCGGCTCGGTGCACGGCGAGTACCGAGTGGGCCTGCCCGTCGCGGGCGAATGGGCCGAGATACTGAACACCGACGCCACCGAGTACGGCGGCGCCGGTGTCGGCAACTACGGCGCGGTGCGCACCGAGGAGATCCCGTGGCACGGCAGGCCGTTCTCGGCGGCCGTGGCGATCGCGCCGAACAGCGCCGTCTGGTTGGCCGCGCCCGCGGGATGATCCGTCAGTAGAGCGCGGCGGCCAGCTTGCGCCGGGCCGCGACCACGAACGGTTCGGCCTGGTCGAACAGCTCGAACAGCTCCAGCAGGTGGGTGCGCGCCTTGGTGCGCTCGTCCCCCGCAGTGCGCTTGACCACGGCGATGAGCCGATCGAACGCGGCCTCGGGCTGTTGGCTGAGCAGTTCCAGGTCGGCGGCAGCGATGGCGGCGTCCACGTCGGCCGGGTTCGCCTCGGCGGCGGCCAGCGCCGACTCCGGAACCTGCTGGGCCCTGGCGAGGAAGCGCAGCTGCCGCAGCGCGCCCGCGGCCTCGGTGTTGTTCGGCTCGGCGGCCAGGATCGCCTCGTACGCGGCTTCCGCGCCGGCCAGGTCACCGCGCTCCAGCGCGTCCTCGGCGGCCGTGAAGCGCGGGTCCTCCACCGGACGCTCCTCCGGCACGCCACCCTCGAGCTTGCCCGCGACGGCGTCCAGCACGGCGTCGAGCCACTGGCGCACCTGCGGCTCCGGCTGCGCGCCTTCGAAATCGGCGAGCGGCTGCCCGGCCGCGATAGCGATGACGGTGGGGATGCCCTGCACCCGCAGCGCCTGCGCGATGCGCATATTGGCCTCGGCCTCGACGGTCGCCAGATCCCACGTGCCGCCGTCGGCCGCGACCAACCGCTCCAGGGTGCGGACCAGTTCGACGCTGCCGGGGCTGCGCTGCGAGTACAGCGCGACCACCACCGGCACCTGCATCGAACGGCGCAGCACCTTGGTCTCGAAATCGGTCTCGGAGACCGCGTGGTCGCCACCGGAACCGCCGGAGGCGCCGGCGGGCGGCTGCTTCAGACTGGACAGATCCACCGCGCCGGACATTGCGGCAGCGACGGCGGGCGAAGGACGGCGTGCGGCTGGTCGAGTCACGGTTTCCAGTGTGTCACGACGCGGCGCGCACGGCTCCCGCGGAGTCGGTCGATCCGTCGGTGCTCAGCTCGGCCAGATGACCGTTGCGGGCGGCCCAGATCTCGAACACCACGGTGGCGAACGGCGGGATGCTCGACACCAGCGCGGCGACGGTGACCTTCCAGTTCCAGCTCAGCTCACGGGCGGTGACCAGCGTGACGAGCAGGAACAGCACGAAGACGATGCCGTGGGTCATTCCGAACACCTTGACCGGCCACAACACCGGCTCCGGCAGCCGCTTGAAGACCATGCCGACGATCAGGAGGGCCCAGGAGATCGCCTCGAGCACGGCGATGAAACGGAATCGCTTGGCGACAGTGCTCAAGTCGAAGAAATTTCCCATGGCGTCCATTCTGCCCGATTCACTACAGGGTGTCGTAGTCGATCGTGTCACACTCGCGTGCCCGCGGTCCGGCCCGCGTGTATATGAGCCGGACCTGCGGAAACAGCTCAGACCCGGACGATGAGCGCGTCGCCCTGACCGCCGCCGCCGCACAGCGCGGCCGCGCCCACACCGCCACCGCGGCGCTTGAGCTCCAGCGCCAGGTGCAGCACGATGCGCGCGCCCGACATGCCCAGCGGGTGGCCGATGGCGATGGCGCCGCCGTTGACGTTCACCTTCTCCGGATCGATGCCCAGCTTGCGGGTGGAGGCGATGCCGACCGCGGCGAACGCCTCGTTGATCTCCACCAGATCCAGATCCGCGGGCGAGATACCCTCGCGCGCACAGGCTTTGGCGATGGCGTTGGCCGGCTGGTCCTGCAGGGTCGAGTCCGGGCCCGCGACGACGCCGGCGGCGCCGATCTCGGCGATCCAGCTCAGCCCCAGCGCCTGGGCCTTCTCCTTGCTCATCACGACCACGGCGGCGGCGCCGTCGGAGATCTGCGAGGCGGTGCCCGCGGTGACGGTGCCGTCCTTGCGGAACGCCGGGCGCAGCTTGCCCAGTGATTCCACCGTGGTGTCGGCGCGGATGCCCTCGTCGGCGCTCACCAGCACCGGATCACCCTTGCGCTGCGGCACCGCGACCGGCACCACTTCCTCGTCGAACACGCCGTTCTTCCACGCCGCGGCGGCGCGCTGGTGCGAGGCGGCGGCGAACGCGTCCTGATCCTCGCGGCTGATCTTGTCGGTGTCGTTGCGCGTCTCGGTGAGCGCGCCCATCGCCTGGTCGGTGAAGATGTCGTGCAGGCCGTCGTAGGCCATGTGGTCGCGCAGCGTCACGTCGCCGTACTTGAAGCCCTCGCGGCTCTTCTCCAGCAGATGCGGCGCCCGGCTCATCGACTCCTGGCCGCCGGCCACCACGATCTCGTACTCGCCCGCGCGAATCAGCTGATCCGCCAACGCGATCGCGTTGATCCCCGACAGGCACACCTTGTTCAGCGTCAGCGCGGGCACGTCCATCGGGATGCCCGCCGCCACCGCCGCCTGGCGCGCCGGGATCTGGCCCGCGCCCGCGGTGAGCACCTGGCCCATGATCACGTAGTCCACCTGCTCCGGCGCGACCCCGCCCTTCTCCAGCGCGGCCTTGATCGCGAACCCGCCCAGATCCGAACCCGAGAAATCCTTCAGCCCGCCCAGCAGCCTGCCGACCGGGGTGCGCGCACCGGAGACGATGACGGTAGTGGTCACGACGAGCCTCGCATTCGTAGGTGGATCCCGCCGCGCCCTCGCACGGCGACGGCACGGCGTCAAGTCTGGTACCCCACGGTAGCCTGCCCGGCCCGCGTGGCCGCGCGCAGGTAGGCGCTACCGTCGAGTCGTGAGCACCGCGAACAACACCTCCGAAATCGTTCCCGGCGACTACGTCGTCGCCGTCGACCACGTCGGCGTGGCCGTCCCCGACCTCGACGCCGCGATCGCCTGGTACACCGACAATCTCGGCATGATCGAGACCCACCGCGAGGTCAACGAGAGCCAGGGCGTGCACGAGGCGATGCTGTCGCTGCCGGGCGCGCACGACGGCGCGACGGCCCTGCAGTTGCTGGCTCCGCTGAACGCCGAATCCACCATCGCCAAGTTCCTCGATCGCAGCGGCCCGGGTCTGCAGCAGCTGGCCTACCGCGTCACCGATATCGAGGCCGTCTCCGCGCACCTGCGGGCACGCGGCCTGCGTTTGCTGTACGAGGCGCCGCGGCACGGAACCGCCGATTCCCGCATCAATTTCATCCACCCGAAGGATGCTGGCGGTGTGCTGATCGAGTTGGTCGAGCCGAACCCGAATGTTACGCACTAGTATCAAGATCGGGCCCGCAAAACTCATCCTGATCACATTCGCAGTCGAGTCACCATCGGGTCCTTCTAGGCTGTAGTTTGTGTGCCATGTCGTCACCTGAGTCCGATCGCAATCGCTTCGTTGCACTGCCCT
This sequence comes from Nocardia puris, assembly GCF_036051655.1. NCBI lineage: Bacteria > Bacillati > Actinomycetota > Actinomycetes > Mycobacteriales > Nocardiaceae > Nocardia > Nocardia puris. The sequence goes on from NZ_CP107943.1 coordinate 343,110, forward strand.
TCACCGTTGTGCGCAAGGGTTATGCGCAAGACGAGGTGCGTAACTACTTCGACCGCTTCGATGCCGAACTGAGGGTCACCGCCACCGACCGCGACGCCGCCGCGGCCCAGGCGCGCAACCTCGCCGCCCAGCTCGAGGACGCGCGGGACGAGATCGACGAACTCCGCAAGGAGGTCGACCGGCTCTCGGTTCCGCCGACCACCGCGGAAGGCATGTCCGATCGCATCTCCCGCATGCTGCGGCTGGCCTCCGACGAGGCCAGCGAGGTCCGGGCCCTGGCCCAGGCCGAGGCCGCGGAGATGGTGTCGATCGCCGAGCAGCAGGCCACCGAGATGCGTGGCAAGTACGAGTCGCTGCTCGCCGAGACGAAGGAGAAGCGCGAGGCGCTCGAGATCGAGTTCGAGCAGACCCTCGCGAACGCACGCACCGAGTCCGCGAAGATCATCGAGGCCGCGCAGGCCGAGTCCGACCGCATCGCCAAGGAAGCCGAGGCGAAGCGCAAGGCCGCCCAGCAGGACTTCGAGGTCACCATGGCCGAGCGCCGCACCAAGCTCACGCGCGCCATGGAGGAGCTCGAGGCCACCAGCCGCGCCGAGGCCGCCCAGCGGATCAAGGACGCGACCGATGAGGCCAACCGCCTCATCACCTCGGCCACCCAGACCTCGGAGCGCAAGATCGCGCACGCCAAGGAACTGGCGGAGGAGATGCGCGTGCTGCGCGGCCGGGTGCTCGCCCAGCTGCTCGGCATCCGCGGCCAGCTGGACTCGGTGCCCGCCATGCTGGCGGCCGTCAACCGGGAAAGCGAACTGCTGGACGGTGTTCCGGAGCAGCGCAAGTCGATCAACAGCGGCGGCAACAAGTCGGTGACCGGCTCGCGCAATAACACCAAGGCGATCCCCGAGGTCACCAACGAGGACGCCGAACTCGACGCCGACGAGCGCGAGAACGCCGACATCGCCAACTGACGTCAGCCCTTCCACGCGACGGCGGTACGACCGAACTCAGCCGAAGGCCGCTCCCGGATCCCGGGGGCGGCCTTCCTAATGGGCGGACGAACCCGGCATACCGCGCCGACCGCGTGAACCTCGCTTACCTCGGAATCAGGACCAGCGCCGCGTGATCCGCCGGGTATGCCTGCCGTTCCAGCAGCCCCGATGCCAGTGCCTGCGATCGTCCATGTCCCCGTCGCGCGGCCACGCCACGATGTGCGCGACGCCGGGCGGAATCTCGTGGTCACAGCCGGGGCAGCGATAGGTCTTCAGCGCGCGGGCGGCCGGAATCGTGCGCACGGCGTAGTCCTCGTCGCCGTCCGGACCGGCCTCGGTGCGGCCGAAGACATCGCCGAAGCCGAGGCCGTCGGCATACCGACGGCTCACCTCGGTGTCTCGGCGCGGTTTACGGCGGGGCATGATTCGAGGGTAGAACGAAGACGCGCCGGTGGTGCCATCGGCGCCTTGCGCCGCCCACACGGCGGAGTGCCGGCCTGCCGCACAGACACAGGACAAGCCGCAGCACGATCCTCCCCCGTCGCGGCGCTGGTTTGCCGTCTCCAGTGGCGACGCGGAGAGGGCTGAGGAGAGGCGGCATTCGGCGCCCAACACAGCCGTCCGCGGAGCGGCCCGGATGGGGCCTGAGAAGAGCCAGCACTCGGCACCCAGCGCGGCGGCCCGGAGAAGGCTTGGAATGGGCGGGAACTCAGTGCCCAGCGCGGGTCCCGACCGGGCGCAGAGAACGGGCAGAACTCGGCACTCAGCTTGGCGCCCCTGTCGCGGGGCGAGAAGGGGTGAGGAGAGGCAGAATTCAGTGCCCTGCGCAGGGGGCACCGATCGCGGTGCGAGAAGGATCAGAAGAGCCGAACGGCGCCCAACCCGGCCTGCCCGCACGCGGCGGGGAGGAGGAGGGCCGAATCAGACACCCAGCGCAGTGCCACGATCGCGGCGCGAAGAAGGGCTCAGAAGAGGCGGAATTCGGTGCTCTCCGTGCCGCGCAGCGCGTCGTAATCGAGTGTGAGGCAACGGATGCCGCGGTCCTCGGCGAGGGTGCGTGCCTGCGGCTTGATCTGCTGGGCGGCGAACACCCCGCTGACCGGCGCGAGCAGCGGATCGCGGTTGAGCAGGTCCAGGTAGCGGGTGAGCTGTTCGACGCCGTCGATCTCGCCGCGCCGCTTGATCTCCACCGCCACGGTGGCGCCGTCGGCGTCGCGGCAGAGCAGGTCCACCGGGCCGATGGCGGTCATGTACTCGCGGCGCACCAGGGTGTAGCCGGGGCCGAGGGTCTGCACGTGTTCGGCCAGCAGCTCCTGAAGATGCGCCTCCACACCGTCTTTCACGAGTCCGGGGTCGATGCCGAGGTCGTGCGAGGAGTCGTGCTCCACGTCCTCGATGGTGATGCGCAGCTCCTCACCCCCCTTGTTGGTGACAACCCACAGCGCCTTGGTGCTGTCCGGCAGCTCGGCCGCGACGGGGTCGCGTTCCTCGAGCCAGCACGGCGGGCTCATCCAGTTCAGCGGCTTATAGGAGCCGCCGTCGGAGTGCACGAGCACCGACCCGTCGGATTTGATCATCAGCAGCCTGCGGGCCATCGGAAGGTGGGCGGTCAAACGACCGACGTAGTCGACCTGGCAACGAGCAATCACAAGGCGCACCGGTCGAGTCTAGGCCCTCACGGGTTCCGCTCCGGAACCCGCCCGCTCAGGACACGGGCACGAAGCAGTAGGTAGCCGGCTCACGCTCGTCCACGTGGTCGATCATCGTGATCGGGATCCACTCCATCGCGGCGCCGGGCTCCTCGGGCGCCAGGAAGTCGCACGCGTCCTCGTCCGCGATCCCTTCGATCTTCTGATGGAGGCGTCCGCCCGCGCGACAGTCTGTCTCATACTTCCGGTAGGTGCCCGACCTGCTGTAGCAGTGCCTCACAATGAGATTCAGCGCGGCGCACGAATGTGCGGTAGCACCCTTGCCGTAGTGCTTGCCTTGGGTGGTGATCCGCATTTCGACGCCGGCGTCACAGTTCACGTCGAGACCCGTGCCGGTGATGATCTCCGACTCGACCACCTTGAAGATCGCCGACGGATCCGAGCAATCCTTCGTCTTCAGCGGCTCGTGGAGATGCAGAACGCCGGCCACTTGGTCCGTGCACGTTCCGAGATCACGAACAGCACGATAGCCCCGGAACCCTTCCGCCTCGGTGGCGGCGCTTGGCGCGGGTAGCCGGGCGTCGGATAGCCCTGCGGTGATGCGCCCGGCCGGATATGCTTGCACCGGCTCAGGCTTGCTGAACCCACCCTGATAGTTCAATTGCACTCCACCGCTTGCGGATTCGTCGACAGCCGACCGCAGCATGGCAAGCCCGCGCCGCCGAATACGTGTGCCGGGGAACCGCGTAGGGGAAGGGCCCGGAAATGCGGAAAGGCCCCCAACCATCAGGTTGGGGGCCTTTCACAAGATTTGTCCGGCGGTGTCCTACTCTCCCACACCCTGTCGAGTGCAGTACCATCGGCGCTGGTGGCCTTAGCTTCCGGGTTCGGAATGGGTCCGGGCGTTTCCCCACCGCTATAACCGCCGTAACACTATGAAACTATCCACACCCACCACTCGAACCCTCACGGGTCGAGAACGGGGGTTGTGTGTTGTTTCAGATACCGCACAGTGGACGCGTAACACCTTCGTCAGTAAGCCCTCGGCCTATTAGTACCAGTCACCTACACACATTACTGCGCTTCCAGTTCTGGCCTATCAACCCCATGGTCTGTAGGGGGCCTTAACCCATCGAGTGGGTGAGAAACCTCATCTTGGAACAGGCTTCCCGCTTAGATGCTTTCAGCGGTTATCCCTTCCGAACGTAGCCAACCAGCAGTGCCCTTGGCAGGACAACTGGCACACCAGAGGTTCGTCCGTCCCGGTCCTCTCGTACTAGGGACAGCCTTCCACAAGTTTCTGACGCGCGCGGCGGATAGAGACCGAACTGTCTCACGACGTTCTAAACCCAGCTCGCGTGCCGCTTTAATGGGCGAACAGCCCAACCCTTGGGACCTACTCCAGCCCCAGGATGCGACGAGCCGACATCGAGGTGCCAAACCATCCCGTCGATATGGACTCTTGGGGAAGATCAGCCTGTTATCCCCGGGGTACCTTTTATCCGTTGAGCGACACCGCTTCCACATGCCGGTGCCGGATCACTAGTCCCGACTTTCGTCCCTGCTCGACCCGTCAGTCTCACAGTCAAGCTCCCTTGTGCACTTACACTCAACACCTGATTGCCAACCAGGCTGAGGGAACCTTTGGGCGCCTCCGTTACACTTTAGGAGGCAACCGCCCCAGTTAAACTACCCACCAGGCACTGTCCCTGAACCAGATCATGGCCCGAGGTTAGAAGTCCAATACGACCAGAGTGGTATTTCAACGACGACTCCACGAACACTGGCGTGCCCGCTTCACAGTCTCCCACCTATCCTACACAAACCGTACCGAACACCAATACCAAGCTATAGTGAAGGTCCCGGGGTCTTTTCGTCCTGCCGCGCGTAACGAGCATCTTTACTCGTAATGCAATTTCGCCGAGTCTGTGGTTGAGACAGCAGAGAAGTCGTTACGCCATTCGTGCAGGTCGGAACTTACCCGACAAGGAATTTCGCTACCTTAGGATGGTTATAGTTACCACCGCCGTTTACCGGGGCTTAAATTCTCAGCTTCGCACCCCGAAGGGCGCTAACCGGTCCTCTTAACCTTCCGGCACCGGGCAGGCGTCAGTCCGTATACATCGTCTTACGACTTCGCACGGACCTGTGTTTTTAGTAAACAGTCGCTTCTCTCTGGTCTCTGCGACCACCCCCAGCTCCGAGTGCAAGACTCATCACCAGGCGTGGTCCCCCTTCTCCCGAAGTTACGGGGGCATTTTGCCGAGTTCCTTAACCACAGTTCTCTCGATCGCCTCGGTATTCTCTACCTGACCACCTGTGTCGGTTTGGGGTACGGGCCGTGTACCAACTCACTAGAGGCTTTTCTCGGCAGCATAGGATCACTGAATTCACCTCAATCGGCTACGCATCACCTCTCAGGCACATGCTGTGCGGATTTGCCTACACAACGCCCTACAGGCTTACACCCGGTAATCCACCACCGGGCCCAGCTACCTTCCTGCGTCACCCCATCGCTTGACTACTACCACAGGGGTCCCGCGCAGCCCCCGCCAGCCACCCGAAGGCGGTCTATTGGGATTTGGGCGGTTAGCACCATGGATTCACCATTGGGCGCGGATACACGGGTACGGGAATATCAACCCGTTGTCCATCGACTACGCCTGTCGGCCTCGCCTTAGGTCCCGACTCACCCTGGGCGGATTAACCTGGCCCAGGAACCCTTGGTCATTCGGCGGACGAGTTTCTCACTCGTCTTTCGCTACTCATGCCTGCATTCTCACTCGCGCAGCCTCCACAACTAGGTCACCCCGTCGCTTCCCTGGCTACACGACGCTCCCCTACCCACCCAGACCACTGCCCCAAAAAGGGGAATGTACATGTCTGAGTGCCGCGGCTTCGGCGGTGTACTTGAGCCCCGCTACATTGTCGGCGCAGGATCACTTGACCAGTGAGCTATTACGCACTCTTTCAAGGGTGGCTGCTTCTAAGCCAACCTCCTGGTTGTCTTCGCGACCCCACATCCTTTTCCACTTAGTACACGCTTAGGGGCCTTAGCCGGCGATCTGGGCTGTTTCCCTCTCGACTACGAAGCTTATCCCCCGCAGTCTCACTGCCACGCTCTCACACACCGGCATTCGGAGTTTGGCTGACTTCGGTAAGCTTGTAGGCCCCCTAGGCCATCCAGTAGCTCTACCTCCGGCGTGAAACACGTGACGCTGCACCTAAATGCATTTCGGGGAGAACCAGCTATCACGGAGTTTGATTGGCCTTTCACCCCTACCCACAGCTCATCCCCTCAGTTTTCAACCTAAGTGGGTTCGGGCCTCCACGACGTCTTACCGTCGCTTCACCCTGGCCATGGGTAGATCACTCCGCTTCGGGTCCATGACATGCGACTCAAACGCCCTATTCGGACTCGCTTTCGCTACGGCTACCCCACACGGGTTAACCTCGCCACACACCAATGACTCGCAGGCTCATTCTTCAAAAGGCACGCCATCACCCCACAAAGAGGCTCTGACGGATTGTAAGCGCACGGTTTCAGGTACTATTTCACTCCCCTCCCGGGGTACTTTTCACCTTTCCCTCACGGTACTAGTCCGCTATCGGTCACCAGGTAGTATTCAGGCTTACCGGGTGGTCCCGGCAGATTCACAGCAGATTTCACGGGCCCGCTGCTACTCGGGTATTCACCACATGAGCCGTCGAGTTTTCGCTTACCGGACTCTCACCGTCTACGGTCGGCCGTCCCAGACCACTTCAGCTAACACAACGGTTTCTCACTCATGCTCCTCACGGCAGTGAGAAGAAGATGAACCCCACAACCCCACACGCGCAACGACTGCCGTCTATCACACACGCATGGTTTAGCCTCATCCGCTTTCGCTCGCCACTACTCACGGAATCACTATTGTTTTCTCTTCCTGTGGGTACTGAGATGTTTCACTTCCCCACGTTCCCTCCACACACCCTATATATTCAGATGCGGGTGACACGACATCACTCGTGCCGGGTTTCCCCATTCGGAAATCCTCGGATCTCAGCTCGGTTGACAGCTCCCCGAGGCTTATCGCAGCCTCCTACGTCCTTCATCGGCTCCTGGTGCCAAGGCATCCACCGAACGCTCTTAAACACTTACAAACAAAGATGCTCGCGTCCACTGTGCAGTTCTCAAACAACACACCCAGAAAAGCCACACCCAAGACCAAACCAGCCACGCCGATCGGTATCTCGGAAACCCTTCCGGATCGTTATCTTGCCTGGAAAGAACGCCTGTTCTTTCAGGACCCAACAGTGTGTCGACTACATCCCCGAACCCACAGCACACAGGCTGCCGGCCACACCGGGGCGCATGTCAGCGTTCCACCCATGAGCAACCACCGAGAAACATTCGCTCTCGAAATGGCCTCTGCCACAACCCTCTTCGACTCTTCGAAGAGACCGTGGAGAAGTGCTCCTTAGAAAGGAGGTGATCCAGCCGCACCTTCCGGTACGGCTACCTTGTTACGACTTCGTCCCAATCGCCGATCCCACCTTCGACGGCTCCCTCCCACAAGGGGTTGGGCCACCGGCTTCGGGTGTTACCGACTTTCATGACGTGACGGGCGGTGTGTACAAGGCCCGGGAACGTATTCACCGCAGCGTTGCTGATCTGCGATTACTAGCGACTCCAACTTCACGGGGTCGAGTTGCAGACCCCGATCCGAACTGAGACCGGCTTTAAGGGATTCGCTCCACCTCACGGTATCGCAGCCCTCTGTACCGGCCATTGTAGCATGTGTGAAGCCCTGGACATAAGGGGCATGATGACTTGACGTCGTCCCCACCTTCCTCCGAGTTGACCCCGGCAGTCTCCTGCGAGTCCCCAACATCACTTGCTGGCAACACAGGACAAGGGTTGCGCTCGTTGCGGGACTTAACCCAACATCTCACGACACGAGCTGACGACAGCCATGCACCACCTGTACACCGACCACAAGGGGGCCTACATCTCTGCAGGTTTCCGGTGTATGTCAAACCCAGGTAAGGTTCTTCGCGTTGCATCGAATTAATCCACATGCTCCGCCGCTTGTGCGGGCCCCCGTCAATTCCTTTGAGTTTTAGCCTTGCGGCCGTACTCCCCAGGCGGGGCGCTTAATGCGTTAGCTACGGCACGGATCCCGTGGAAGGAAACCCACACCTAGCGCCCACCGTTTACGGCGTGGACTACCAGGGTATCTAATCCTGTTCGCTACCCACGCTTTCGCTTCTCAGCGTCAGTTACTGCCCAGAGACCCGCCTTCGCCACCGGTGTTCCTCCTGATATCTGCGCATTTCACCGCTACACCAGGAATTCCAGTCTCCCCTGCAGTACTCAAGCCTGCCCGTATCGACCGCAAGCTTGGGGTTGAGCCCCAAGTTTTCACGATCGACGCGACAAGCCGCCTACAAGCTCTTTACGCCCAGTAATTCCGGACAACGCTCGCACCCTACGTATTACCGCGGCTGCTGGCACGTAGTTGGCCGGTGCTTCTTCTACAGGTACCGTCACTTGCGCTTCGTCCCTGTCGAAAGAGGTTTACAACCCGAAGGCCGTCATCCCTCACGCGGCGTCGCTGCATCAGGCTTCCGCCCATTGTGCAATATTCCCCACTGCTGCCTCCCGTAGGAGTCTGGGCCGTGTCTCAGTCCCAGTGTGGCCGGTCGCCCTCTCAGGCCGGCTACCCGTCGTCGCCTTGGTAGGCCATTACCCCACCAACAAGCTGATAGGCCGCGGGCCCATCCTGCACCGATAAATCTTTCCACCCCCGGTCATGCAACCAGAGGTCATATCCGGTATTAGACCCAGTTTCCCAGGCTTATCCCAGAGTGCAGGGCAGATCACCCACGTGTTACTCACCCGTTCGCCGCTCGTGTACCCCGAAGGGCCTTACCGCTCGACTTGCATGTGTTAAGCACGCCGCCAGCGTTCGTCCTGAGCCAGGATCAAACTCTCCGTTGAAGACTCACAACCACACCCCAAAGGGTGCAATCAGATCTAAACTAGAGTCCGAAAACCTAGCAAAACAATCGCCAGCCGGAAAATAGCTGACTTCAAATGTCCGACCCACCCCACGGGGGTGGAAGCAGGCCGGCAACCAAAAAAATTTGGCACTGACATTCATCGACACACTATTGAGTTCTCAAAGAACACACGCACACCCATCCACACCAGAATCACCCGGCACTTCAGAGAGGCAACTTTTTCTCAGCTTAGCCCGACCAACACCCAGAACCAAATCCAGGAACCAACCGAACCAGTGTGATCGCCAGGCGCTCCTCGTCCTACCTCGTTTCCCTGGCTGGCGTTTCCGCTCGGCCCCGGGTCGGTGTCCGTGTCGCTCTGACTTGGATAAAGTTACGTTGCGCTCTGCACGATGTCAAATCGCCTGGTCAGAAAGGGTTTTCGTCGGCAACTAGATCAACACCGCGCCGGGGAGAAGATCAATCCGGGGCGCCGACCCGCTCCACGAGCCCACCGAGTGCCTGGAGCTGCTCGACGAAGTTCGGGTAACCGCGGTCGATGTGGAAGACGTCGTGCACTTCGGTGGTGCCGTCGGCGACCAGGCCGGCCAGCACCAGACCCGCGCCGGCCCGGATGTCGGAGGACCACACCGGCGCCGAGGACAGCCGCGGGATGCCGCGCACCACCGCGTGGTGACCGTCGGTCCTGGCGTCGGCGCCCAGGCGGATCATCTCCTCCACGAAGCGGAACCGCGCCTCGAAGATGTTCTCGGTGATCATCGAGGTGCCGTCGGAGATGGCGGCCAGGCCGATGGCCATCGGCTGCAGGTCGGTCGGGAAACCGGGGAACGGCAGGGTCGAGAAGTTCACCGCGCGCGGGCGTTCGGGCTGCACCACGCGGAAACCGTCCACGTCGAAGGAGATCCGGGCGCCCGCGGAACGCAGTTTGTCCAGCACCAGGGACAGGTGCTTGGGGTTGATGCCGGTGACGCGGACGTCGCCCATGGTCATCGAGGCGGCGATGCCCCAGGTGGCGGCGACGATGCGATCGCCGATCACGCGGTGGTCGGTCGGGCGCAGACGCTCGACGCCCTGGATGGTCAGCACGGAGGTGCCCGCACCGCTGACGCGCGCGCCCATCTGCACGAGCATGTTGCACAGGTCGACGATGTCGGGTTCGCGCGCGGCGTTGTCGATCACCGTCTCCCCCTCGGCCAGCACCGCGGCCATGAGGATGTTCTCGGTCGCGCCGACCGACGGGAAGTCGAGGCGGATGCGGGCGCCGCGCAGTTCGTCGGCGCGGGCCACCACGCAGCCGTGCTCGATCTCGCTGGTGGCGCCCAGCAGGCGCAACCCCTGCTGGTGCATGTCGAGCGGGCGCGATCCGATCGCGTCACCACCCGGCAGCGCGACCACCGCGCGCTTGCACCGCGCCATGAGCGGACCCAGCACGCACACCGACGCGCGGAACTGCGTGACCGCGGGAAAGTCCGCGTGGTACTTGGGCTCCGCGGGCGTGGTGATGGTGACGACGGAGCGGTCGCCCGGCGCGTCGTCGGAGATCACGACCTCGCACCCGAGTCCGCGCAGCACTTCCGCCATCAGCGGAACGTCGAGGATGTCGGGGCAGTTCGTGATCGTGGACGTGCCCTCGGCGAGCAGGGCGGCGGCCATCAGCTTGAGGACGCTGTTCTTCGCGCCTCCCACTGCGACCTCGCCGACGAGCCGATTGCCCCCGGTGACCAGAAACCTTTCGCTCACACCGGCTAGCTTATCCACCGTCGGCGCCATCCCGGTGCGTGTACGCGATCCCGGTGTCCTGGCACACGATCGGCGGCCGGCGCGGCCGGACTATTTCTTGCCGCCACCCGGCCGCCAGAGGATGTCACCGTCGGGATTGGTGTATCGGCTGAGAATGAACAGCAGGTCCGACAGGCGATTGAGGTACTTCGCGGGCAGCGCGCTCGTGTCGTCGGGGTGCGCCGAGACCGCCGCCCAGGCCGAACGTTCCGCGCGCCGGGCCACCGTGCGGGCCGTGTGCAGCAGCGCCGCCAGCGGGGTGCCGCCGGGCAGGATGAACGAATTCAGCGCGGGCAGTTCGGCATTGAACTCGTCACACCAGCCCTCGAGCCGGTCGATGTAGTCCTGGGTGATGCGCAGCGGCGGGTACTTCGGATCCTCGACCACCGGGGTGGACAGGTCCGCACCCGCGTCGAACAGGTCGTTCTGCACCTGGCGCAACACCGCGAGCAGCTGCTCGGCGGGCTGTCCCAGCGCGATGGCCACGCCGATCGCGGCGTTCGCCTCATCACAGTCGGCGTAGGCGACCAGACGCGGATCGGTCTTCGACACGCGCGAGAAATCGCTGAGGCCGGTGGTTCCGTCGTCGCCGGTCCGCGTGTAGATCCGCGTCAGATGCACACTCACCCTGCCGAGCCTAGCCGGGCAGGCGCCGGTGCACCTCCAGCGCGAGGCACAGCTCGGCCACATCGCGCGGACGAGACAGCGATCGGCCGGTGCGCTCCTCGATCCGGCGCAGCCGGTGCCGCACCGTGTTCGGGTGCACGTGGATCCGGGCCGCGGTCTCGGCGGCGGAACCGCCCGCGTCGAGCCAGGCTTCGAAGGTCGCGATCAGGATGTCCCGGTCGTCCTCGGGCAGGGCGTCGAGCGGACCGAGCACCGTCTGCCCGATGCGGTGCATCACCTCGGGCGCGCTCACCGCGGCGACGGCGAGCGGGGAATCGTCGAAGACCTGCACGAATTCGCCCGGCGTTCGCGCTTTGCCGGTGATCGCCAGGCGCGCGAAACGCAGCGCCTCGCCGGTGTCGGCGAGATCGGCGAACGCGGGGCTGAGCCCGACCCGGGCCGACGCCCCGGCGCGCAACACCTCCAGCAGCACGTCGTGGCAGGCGGGTCTGCGCAGGTGGACGATGCCCACTTGCAGGTCGGGCAGCAGCCGCCAGGCGGAACGGATGTCGCGCGCGTCGAGCCGGTTCGCGATCTCCGGCAGGCCGGTGCGGCCGATCGCCGGCACCTCCGCCGCCACCACGACGTACGGGCCCGAGGTGGGCAGGCGCAGCGCGTCGGCGGCGTCCCAGAGATTCTGCGTGTCGGTGATCCGGCCGAACAGGATCGCCTCCACCAGCGCCGACCGCTCAGCCTCCCGACCGAGGATCTGCGAGGTCAGCTGCTGCCGGTACGCACCGGTCATGGCCTGGGTGAAGGTGTCCATCGCGACCATGATCTGGGAGATCGCCGTGAGCACCGACTCGGTGTCGACATCACCGCGGCGGCGAGCCTCGGCCAGCGTGGTCTCCCAGATGAACCGGAACCCCACCCGGTAGGCCGCCATCACCGCGGTCAGCGGTACTCCCGTCACCGCGCGCTTGGTCCCGGTGTCGATCGCGATGGCGACGTCGGGGTCGGTGGCGCCGGACAACGCCTCGAACACGTAGGTCATGTTGTCGACGCAGCTGCGCCGCAATTCCTCGGTGGTGACGATGCCGGGATTCGAGCGGTAGAAGTCGACGTCGCGCCGGATGACCTCCGCCATCGCGGCGCCGAGCTCCTCGACGCGCACGAGCAGGGACTCGGCCAGCCGGACGATGCTCGGATCGGGCGCGCTTCCCATGCCGACACCATAGGCCCGATGTGCCCGCGCACACTCCGGGATGCCCGACGTTGTTCGCGCCACCATCGAATCCGATCTTGTCCCGGATCACGCTGGAAGTGTCCGACGACCAGCCGCACCAGGGAGCATCCGCTTGACGACCGTGACCGAGAACCCCAGGGAAGACGAACTCGCCGCCCCGCTCGACCTCCTGCTGATCAGCTCCACCCGCAGCTTCGCGGGACGGATGCTGCCCGACCGGTCCTGGCTGCGGATGGGCGCCGGACTGGCCAAGCGGTCGGGCACCGTCGCGGGCCGCCTCGGCCTGCTCACCCGCGAACTCGTCGACGTGGCCGCGGGCCGCTCCGAGCGCGCCCCCGCGCGCGCCGACAAACGCTTCGCCGACCCCGCCTGGCAGCACAATCCGTGGATGCGCCGGACCATGCAGGCGTACCTGGCCTCGGTGGACACCGCCGAGCGACTGTTCGCCGACGCGGATCTGGACTGGCACGACCGGGAGAAGCTGCGGTTCGTGCTGGACAACCTCATCGAGGGTCTGGCGCCGAGCAACAGCCCGGTGATCAGTCCGCTCGGATGGAAGGCGCTGATCGATACCGGCGGTCTGTCGGCCGTGCGCGGGCTGAAGGCGTTCGCCCGGGATATGGCGAGCAAACCGCGGGTGCCCGCGATGGTGGAGCCCGACGCGTTCACCGTCGGCGAGACGGTGGCGCTCACCAAGGGCGCGGTGGTGCTGCAGACCCGCATGTTCGAGCTCATCCACTACGCGCCGCAGACGCCGACGGTGCGCCAGATCCCGCTGCTGATGGTGCCGCCGGTGATCAACAAGTACTACATCATGGACATCGCGCCCGGCCGCAGCATGATCGAGTACTTCCTGTCCCAGGGCCAGCAGGTGTTCACCATCTCGTGGCGCAATCCCCAAGCGCGGCACCGCGATTGGGGCCTCGATGCCTACGGCGGCGCGCTCGTCGAGGCGCTCGACGCCGTGCGGGCGATCGCCGGGACGCCGAGCGCGCACCTGCTCGCGACGTGCTCGGGCGGCATTCTCGCGTCGATGGTCGCCGCCCACCTGAGCGCGATCGGCGAGGGCGACAAGATCGCCGGCCTCTCCCTGGGCGTCACCGTGCTCGACCACGACCGCGCCGGGTTCGCCGCCGCGGCGATGAGCGAACGCGCCGCGCAGGCCGCGATCCGGGCCTCGGCGCGACAGGGCTACCTGGACGGACGGGCGATGGCCGAGGTGTTCGCCTGGCTGCGCCCGACCGATCTGGTCTGGCGGTACTGGGTGAACAACTACGTGCAGGGCCGCCCGCCCGCCGCGTTCGACGTGCTGTTCTGGAACGCCGACACCACCCGGTTGGCGGCCGCGCTGCACCGCGACCTGGTGCTCATGGGTCTGCGCAACTCGCTGACCAGGCCGGGCGAGGTGAGCATGCTCGGCACCCCGATCGACCTCGGCGCCGTCACCGCCGACGCGTACGTGGTGGGCGGTGTGGCCGACCACATCTGCCCCTGGCAGGCCACCTTCCGCAGCGCCCAGTTGCTCGGGTCCAAGGATGCCACCTACGTGCTGTCCTCCAGCGGCCACATCGCGTCGCTGGTCAACCCGCCCGGCAATCCGCGCGCGTCCTTCCGCGCCGGGCCGGTCGACGCCGAAGGTCCCGACGAGTGGAAGGCGAGCGTCGAGAAATCCGCCGGTTCGTGGTGGCCGCACTACGCGGCCTGGCTCGGCGAGCGCAGCGGACCCCAGGTCGAGGCGCCGCGGGCGCTGGGCGGCCGCGGATTCGAGCCCCTGGCACCGGCGCCCGGCACCTACGTCCACCAGAAGTGAGAAGGAGACTCCCCATGAGCACACATCTGACCGATCCCGCCGAACTGCTCGACCTGGTGGGCGAGAACCTCGGCACCGGCGACTGGCTCCAGATCACCCAGGGCCAGGTGAACCTGTTCGCCGACGCGACCGGTGATCACCAGTGGATCCACACCGATCCCGAACGGGCCGCCGCCGGACCCTTCGGCGGCACGATCGCGCACGGCTACCTGACGCTCTCGCTCGCGCCCGCCGCGATCTCCGAAGTCCTGACCATCGACAACCTCACCGCCGCGCTGAACTACGGACTGGACAAGGTGCGCTTCCCCGCCCCGGTCCCGGTCGGGTCGAAGCTGCGCACCACGGTCACCGTGCGCGCCGCGCGGCGCAAACCGGCCGGCCTCGAGGCGGTGTTCGGGCTGACCTTCGAGGTGGAGGGCAGCGAGCGGCCTGCGTGCGTCGCCGATGTGGTGGTGCTGTACCGGTGACGCCGACCTACGTCGCCGCGGGCGGGCAGCGGATCCGGGTCGACGTCCGCCCCGGCACGGGGGCGCCGCTGGTGCTCTGCAACGGCATCGGCGCGGCCTACGAAGTGCTGGAACCTTTTGTCACGCAGCTGGATTCGCAGCGGACCGTGGTGCGTTTCGACGTGCCCGGCACCGGCGGATCGCCCACCTCGGCCCTGCCGTACGGATTTCCGTACCTGGCCTGGGTGCTGGGCCGGGTGCTGACGGCGCTGGACATCGGCGTGGTCGACGTGCTCGGGCTCTCCTGGGGCGGCGCGCTGGCCCAGCAGTTCGCGTTCCAGAATCCGCGCCGGTGCCGCAGGCTCGTGCTGGTCGCCACCGGCACCGGGGTGCTGATGGTGCCCGCCCATCCCCGGGTGCTGGCCAGGATGGTGACCCCGCGCCGATTCCGCGACCCGTCCTACGCCGCGTCGATCGCCGCCGATCTGTACGGCGGCACGGTGCGCGAGCGCCCCGGCGAGGTGGCCGCACTCTTCGGCGCGCAACCGCACGCCGGATCGAAGGCGGGCTATCTGCACCAATTGCTGGCCGGATCGGTGTGGACGAGCCTGTTCGCGCTACCCGCGATCCGGCAGCGCACGCTGGTGGTGGCCGGCACGGACGATCCGATCATTCCGATGGTCAATGCCAGGATCATGACCGGGCTGCTCCCCCACGCGACGCTGCACCGCCATCCCGGCGGACATGTCGACCTGGTGACCAACGCGGGACGGCTCGCACCGGTGATCGAGGCGTTCCTGGACGAATCGGACGGACGACCGTAACCGCTAAAGGCCGGGCATCCGGCGGGTGCGATCGCTCGGGCGCGACTCCACCCAGGAGAGGAAGGCCGCGCGGGCGCCGCGGTCGAGCGCGAGCTCGTAGCTGCCCTCGGCGTCGGAGACCTCGGTGACGATGATTTCGTCGGTCATGATGTCGTATTCGTCGCCGCGCGGGCCGCGCCGGTCACCCACCTCGATGCCGCGCCTGCGGATCGTCGAATCCGGGCCGAGCTTGAGGCTGGTGAGCTTGAAGAAGACGAGCCGGTCCTCGTCGTAGCGGATCAGTCCGTGCCGCCAGCCGTGGCCGCCCTCGGCGGGCAGCACCCGCAACAGCGCGGCGGTGCCGCCGCGGCGGATCATGATCAGGCGGTAGACGGAGACCAACGCCAGTGCGAGCAGCAGTAACACCAGAATGATCAGTACAACCATCCCGGTCTGCAATGCTGTCCCGTCCTTTCGCTGGGCGCCGTGTCGAACGGTGCCGGATACCCAACCGTTGCGACATTCAAACACGAGTCTACAAACGGTCCCGCAACCGGGCCTGAATACCGTTGTCGGCGGCGAAGATACCTTCGCCGCCGACAACGGTGCCTATTCGAGAACCCTTGGGGTCCTAGGCGTTCGCGACCTGCTCGACCGCGCGCACCCGGCCCTGCGCCGCGCGCAGTTCCTCATCGGAGGCCGAACCCTCGGCCAGCACCTTGCGCGCCGCGTCGACGTCGACCTCACCGGCGAACTCCGCGGACTCGGCCAGGATCCGGACCGTGTTCGCGGTCACCGAGAAGAAACCGCCGTGCACGGCCGCGACGATCCGCTCGCCGTCGACGGGCACGATATTGACCGTGCCGCCCTCGACGAGCTGGCCCAGCAGCGGCTCGTGGCCCGGCATGATGCCGATCTGGCCCTCGGTGGTCTGGGCGCTGACAAACGTCGCCTGCCCCGACCACAGCCGCCGCTCGATCGCGACGAGATCTACTGACATGTCTTTAGTGGACTCAGCCGCCATGAGTGACTACTTTCCGGCGATCTTCTTCGCGGCCGCCTCGACATCGTCGAGACCACCGCAGGAGTTGAACGCCTGCTCCGGGAAGTGGTCGAACTCGCCCTTGCAGACCCGGTCGAAGTCGTCGATGGTCTGCTCGAGCGGCACCACCGAACCCGGCTGACCGGTGAACTTCTCGGCCACGATGAAGTTCTGGCCGAGGAACTTCTCCAGGCGACGGGCGCGGCCGACGAGGACCTTGTCCTCTTCGGAGAGCTCGTCCATACCGAGGATGGCGATGATGTCCTGCAGTTCCTTGTACTTCTGCAGGATCCGCTTGACCTCGTTGGCCACCGCGAAGTGCTTCTCGCCGACGATCGAGGCCTCGAGGATTCGAGAGGTCGAGGTCAGCGGGTCGACGGCGGGGTAGATGCCCTTCTGCGAGATCGGGCGGGAGAGCTCGGTCGTCGCGTCCAGGTGGGCGAAGGTGGTCGCCGGCGCCGGGTCGGTGTAGTCGTCGGCGGGGACGTAGATCGCCTGCAGCGAGGTGATCGAGCGACCACGGGTCGAGGTGATGCGCTCCTGCAGCTCACCCATCTCGTCGGCCAGCGTGGGCTGGTAACCGACGGCCGAGGGCATACGGCCCAGCAGGGTCGAGACCTCGGAACCGGCCTGGGTGAAGCGGAAGATGTTGTCGATGAACAGCAGCACGTCCTGGTGCTGCACGTCGCGGAAGTACTCGGCCATGGTCAGGGCCGAGAGGGCGACGCGCATACGGGTGCCCGGCGGCTCGTCCATCTGGCCGAAGACGAGGGCGGTGTCCTGCAGGACGCCCATCTCCTCCATCTCCAGGCGCAGGTCGGTGCCCTCACGGGTGCGCTCGCCGACGCCGGCGAACACCGACGTACCGGAGAACTCCCGCGCGATACGGGTGATCATCTCCTGGATCAGCACGGTCTTGCCGACACCGGCGCCACCGAACAGACCGATCTTGCCGCCCTTCACGTACGGGGTCAGCAGGTCGAGCACCTTCACGCCGGTCTCGAGGATCTCGGTCTTGCCCTCGAGCTGGTCGAAGCTCGGCGGCTTGCGGTGGATGCCCCAGTTCTCGCCGTCGCGGCCCAGGCCGGGGGTGTCCAGGCAGTCGCCGAGGGCGTTGAAGACGTGGCCCTTGACGACGTCACCGACGGGCACCGAGATCGGCTTGCCGGTGTCGGTCACGGTCGCGCCGCGGACCAGGCCGTCGGTCGGCTGCATCGAGATGGTGCGGACGATGTTGTCGCCGAGGTGCTGGGCGACCTCGAGGGTCAGCGTCTTGGCCACCGAGGGCAGCGTGATCTCGGCGTGCAGAGCGTTGAACAGCTCGGGGATGGCACCACGCGGGAACTCGACGTCCACGACGGGGCCGATGACCCGGACGACGCGGCCCGCGGCGGCGCCGGTCCGGCTCGTGTTGTCTTGAGTGACAGCTGCGGTCATTTGGATTGGTTCTCTTCCTGCGCTTAGTCGCGGTCCGAGCTCGACGCCAGCGCGTTCACGCCGCCGACGATTTCGCTGATTTCCTGCGTGATCTGGGCCTGACGCACCGAGTTGGCTTCGCGCTGAAGCACACTCGCCAGTTCGTTGGCGTTGTCGGTGGCGGCCTTCATTGCGGTGCGCCGAGCGGCGGACTCGGATGCCGCTGCCTCGAGCAACGACGCGTAGATACGCGTGTTGACGTACTTCGGCAGAAGTTCCGCCAGCAGCACGTCGGCGTCGGGCTCGAATTCGTACTGCGCCTGCGCCTCGGTGGTGGCCGAGTCGGACATGAAGTCCTCGCCCACCTCGATGCTCTCGTCCACGAAGCTCACCTGGATGGGCGCCAGGCGGCGCACCTCCGGGGTCTGGGTGAGCATGGACACGAACCGCGTGTAGACCACGTGCAGTTCGTCGACACCGTCGATGTCGCCGGTCCCGTTCGGGTGCGGCACCTGCCCGTCGGAGCCCGCCATGAAGGCGGACACCAGGTGGCGGCAGGCGGCCGAGGCGTCGGTGTACTTCGGCTGCTGCGAGAAGCCGGTCCACGCCGACACGAACGGACGGTTGCGGAAGGTGTAGTACGTCAGGCCCTTGTTGCCCATGACGTAGAGCACCGGCTCTTTGCCCTCGCCACGCAGGGTGACCATCAGCTCTTCGGCGCGCTTGAGCACGTTGGAGTTGTAGCCACCGCACATGCCGCTGTCACTGGTGATCACCAGGATGGCGGCCCGGCGCGCGTTCGGGCGCTCGGTCAGCAGGGGGTGCGAAAGGTTCTTCGACGCGCTGGCCAGTTCCCCGAGGACCTTGGTGATCTCCTGGGCGTACGGCTTCGCGGCGGCGACCCTGGCCTGGGCCTTGGAGATACGCGAGGTCGCGATCAGCTCCTGGGCCTTGGTGATCTTCTTGATCGAGTTCACACCACGAATGCGGGAGCGCAGTTCGCGCAAGCTAGCCATTTGTCGTCACTCCCTTCATTCGCTGCGTAGAGATGAGTCGCATCGGTTCCGAACCCGGCTTACTTCTCGAGCTTCTTGCGGGTGACCGACAGGGACTCGACCTCTTCGTGCGCGAGCTCGCCCGCGGCGGCCTCGTTCACCACGCGGGTGCCGTCGGAGGCCAGGAAGCCCTCCTTGAACTTGTCGGTGGCCGCCTTCAGCGCGTCGCCGTTCTCGGCGTCGAGCACCTTGCCGCCTTCGATCGACTTGTAGGCGTCGGCCGCGCTGGTGTGCAGGTCCTCGAGCAGTTCGCGGTTGAACCGGCGGATGTCGGCGACCGGAACCGAGTCGTAGTAGCCCTGGTCGACCAGGTAGATCGAGACGATCTGATCCTCGACCGAGACCGGGGAGTACTGGTCCTGCTTGAGCAGCTCGACCCAGCGGGCGCCGCGCTCGAGCTGGGCCAGCGAGGCGGCGTCCAGGTCGGAGGCGAAGGCGGAGAACGCCTCCAGCTCGCGGTACTGGGCCATCTCCAGACGCAGCGAACCGGCGACCTTCTTCATGCCCTTGGTCTGGGCGGCGCCACCGACGCGGGAGACCGAGGTACCGACGTTGATCGCCGGGCGGACACCCTTGTTGAACAGGTCGGACTCGAGGAAGACCTGGCCGTCGGTGATGGAGATGACGTTGGTCGGGATGAACGCCGAGACGTCGTTGGCCTTGGTCTCGATGATCGGCAGACCGGTCATCGAGCCCGCGCCCATCTCGTCGGACAGCTTCGCGCAGCGCTCCAGCAGACGCGAGTGCAGGTAGAAGACGTCACCCGGGTACGCCTCGCGGCCCGGCGGGCGGCGCAGCAGCAGCGAGATGGCGCGGTAGGCCTCGGCCTGCTTGGTCAGGTCGTCGAACACGATCAGGACATGCTTGCCCTGGTACATCCAGTGCTGGCCGATGGCCGAACCGGTGTAGGGGGCCAGCCACTTGAAGCCGGCGGAGTCGGAGGCCGGGGCCGCGACGATGGTGGTGTACTCCAGCGCGCCGTGCTCCTCCAGCGCGGCCTTCACGCCCGCGATGGTGGAACCCTTCTGGCCGATGGCGACGTAGATGCAGCGGACCTGCTTGCTCGGATCGCCGGTCTCCCAGTTGGCCTTCTGGTTCAGGATGGCGTCGATCGCGACGGCGGTCTTGCCGGTCTTGCGGTCGCCGATGATCAGCTGGCGCTGGCCGCGGCCGATGGCGGTCAGGGCGTCGATGGCGGTGATGCCGGTGGCCAGCGGCTCCTCGACCGGCTGGCGCTCCAGCACGGTCGCGGCCTGCAGCTCGAGCACGCGGCGCTCGTCGGCCTCGATCTCGCCCAGGCCGTCGATCGGCTGGCCGAGCGGGTTGACGACGCGGCCGAGGAACTTGTCGCCGACCGGCACCGAGAGCACGTCACCGGTGCGGCGGACCTGCTGGCCCTCTTCGATCTCGGCGAACTCGCCGAGGATGACCGCACCGATCTCGCGGTCCTCGAGGTTCAGCGCCACGCCGAGCACGCCGCCGGGGAACTCCAGCAGTTCGTTGGCCATCGCCGAGGGCAGGCCGCTGACGTGCGCGATGCCGTCGGAGGTGTCGGTGACCACACCGACTTCCTCGATGGAGGTCTGGGGGGTGTAGCTCTGGGTGTAGCTCTCGATCGCGCTACGGATCTCGTCGGAGGAGATCGTCAGCTCCGCCATGTTCTGTCCTGCTCTCGCTGTCTGGTCTGGAATGTCGGGGGGTGGCGCTGGATTACGCCAGTTCGCGGCGCAGCCGCTCCAGTCGGCCGGTGGCGCTGCCGTCGATGACGTCGTCACCGACGCGCACGACGAGCCCGCTCAACAGGCTCGGGTCGACCTGCACGTGCACCGTGACCGGCTTGCCGTAGATCCGCCGCAGGGAGGCGGCCAGCCGCTCCCGCTGCTGCGGCGCCAGGTCGATCGCGGCGCGGACATGCGCGACGATCTGCTCACGCCGGGCCGCCGCCAAGTCGGACAACTCGTCGATGGCCACGCCGAGGGAACCGCGCTGCCTGGTCACCACCTGTTCGGCGAGGGTCACCGTGATGGGCTCGGCCTTGCCCGACAGCAGCCGCGCGATCAGCTCGCGCTTGCCCTCGGCGGGCTTGCCGCGGTCGGAGAGGGCCTGCTCCAGCTCCGGGTTGTCGGCGATGATCCGGCCGAGCCGGAACAGCTCGTCCTCGACGGCGTCGAGACGGCCACGCTCGGACGCCGACTCCAGCAGGGCTTCCTGCCCGAGCAGCACCAGGGTGTCCACCAGGTCGGAGGTGCGGGACCAGTCCTGCGCCACCGCGGTGGTCAGCACCGCCTGCGTGGCGGCGCTGACCTTGGCACCGAAGACCCGCTCGCTCAGCTCGGCGCGCACCGAGCCGGGCACCGACACGTCCGCGAGCGCAACACGCAGCGAACGCTGGTCGTCCAGCACGGCGACAACGGCGAACAGTTCCGAGCCCGTCGTGGCGGCAACACTGTCGCTTCCGGTCAGAGCGGCCCGAAGCGCCTCCCGGGACCGGGAGCTGGCCTCGCGGCTCGCTGCGTACATGCTTCTCACTTTCGCTGTGTCCAATCTTGCCTGGACGGGACGGCCCGCGCGGTTGCGCTCCGCTTCCGCGTCCGGCCGTCGACCCGCTGCGGCATGGTTACCTTCCGACCCCGATGCCGGCGTCGGACTCGTCGAGCTCGGTCAGGAACCGTTCGATCGAGGCCGCCTGCTTGGCTTCGTCCGACACCGACTGACCGATGATCTTCTCGGCCAGATCGACGGCCGTACGGCCGACCTCGGAGCGCAGTTCGGTGAGGATCTGCTGGCGCTGGGCCTCCAGCTGGGCGTGGCCCGCGGCGACGATGCGGTCACTCTCGGCCTGCGCCTCCGTGCGCAGCTGCGCGAGGATCTGCTGGCCCTGGGTGCGCGCTTCCTCGCGGATGCGCGCCGCCTCGAGGCGGGCGTCGGCCAGCTGCTGCTGGTACTGCTGCAGCGTCTGCTGGGCCTCTTCCTGAGCCTGCTCGGCGCGGGCGATGCCGCCTTCGATCTTGTCGGAGCGCTCGTCGAGCACCTTGGTCAGCCGCGGCACCACGTACTTGTAGAACAAGAACCCGATGATCGCGATGCAGACTATCGACCAGACGATGTCGTAGGTCGCGGGGAGGAGAGGATTCACATCCTCTCCCTCCGCTGCGAGTACTGAGTACTGGTACATCGGAATCAGAAGATGAAGCCGGCGACGAGGCCGATCAGGGCCAGGGCCTCGGTGAACGCGATACCGAGGAACATGTTGGTGCGGATGGTGCCCTGCAGCTCGGGCTGGCGGGCGATACCCTCGATCGCCTTACCGACGACGATGCCGACGCCGATGCCCGGGCCGATGGCGGCCAGGCCGTAGCCGACGGCGCCCAGGCCGCTCAGCGTCGACTCGGTGGCAGCTTCCTGGGCCAGGTACGAGAGGCTCATGAGTCTTGTTTCCCTTTCTTTTGCTCACCCGCCGGTCGGCGAGGTGTAGCAGGTCTCCGGTTTGGGTCGTACGGTCGGGTCAGTGGGAGTCGGCGTGCTCGGCCAGGCCGATGTACACCGCGGTCAACAGCGCGAACACGTAGGCCTGCAGGAAGATGACCAGCATCTCGAACAGGGTGAACGCGAGTCCGGCGAGCAGCGAGAACGGCGAGAACACCTTCATCCACGCGGTGGCGTCGAACAGGAAGTACCAGGTCGCGCTGAAGAACAGCACCAGCATGATGTGGCCGGCCAGCATGTTCGCCATGAGTCGGACGGTCAGCGTGAACGGGCGCAGGATGAAGGTGGAGACGAACTCGATCGGGATGAGCAGCACGTGCAGCGCGGGCGGCACGTTCGGGACGACGATGCTGCTGCGCATGTAGGTGAAGAAGCCGTACTTCCTGATGCCCACGTAGTTGAACGTGATGTACGCGATGGCCGCCAGCACGATCGGCATGCCGATCCGCGCGTTGGACGAGATGTTCAAGCCCGGGATGATGCCGGAGAAGTTCAGGAAGAGAACCGTGAAGAAGATCGTCGCGATGAGCGGGAAGAACTTACGGCCGGTCTCCTTGCCGAGCACTTCTTCCGCGATCTGTTCCTTGACGAACACCAGGCCGATTTCGGCGACGTTCTGGATACCGCGCGGAACGAGGCGGGGGCTGCGGAAGGCCACCAGCATGAAGATGACCAGCACCGCGGTCATCAGCAGCCGGACCAGCATCAAACGATCGAGTTCGAACGGCGTTCCCTCGAACAGCAGAGCTGGAGGGAAGAAGTCGGTTAGCGACGGCGCGTGGAACTCACCCGCCGCCAAAGTGGTGACGCTCAGCGTTCTCTCCCGTGTTCGGGCCGCGGGTACGGTCATTCCCGCGGTTCGATCGGACATTGACGATCAATTTGGGTCGACTCGGGTCGGCTCGAAGTTCGTCAGCAGCTGCGCGGCATCCCGCTCGGGCGTCTGTACGTGTGTCGGCGACATTCGTCGACATGCAGAACCGGAACCCTCGGGCCCGGCACGGCAGTTAGCATAGCGGTACTCGGCAGGATCGTGGTGATCCCCCCTTTGGTCGCTTGCTTACCAACACTTTACCAAGCTATCTACGACGCTGTGTAGGGGGGTGAGTCAGTCGAGCGTTTCGTCGGGGGTGGAGTCGCCCGCAGTCGTCGAGACATACGGAACCTTCTGTCGCAGAACGCCATACGTCTCCGCGCCGAGCACGATGATCAGCGCGCCCACCACCGTGAGGAACAGGGTGACCCGGTCGTAGAAGTCGAACCGGTTCAGAATCGCCACCGAGATCAGCACCAGCAGCACCTTCAGAACCCAGCTGACCAGCATGACCAGGCCCGCGGTGCTCGGCGGCAGCTTCGCGCCGTAGAGGATCACCGCGGCGGTGGTGAGGATGAAGACGCCGCCGATCGCGGCGCCGAGCAGCGCGCCCCACAGACCGGGCAGGCCGGCCGCCAGCGAGCCGAGCGCCGTGCTGAGCACCACCAGAATGGCGAGTCCGATCAACCCGTAGCGCAGTGCCGCCTTGAGCGGCGCGTCGGGACCGGGGATCGGATTCGGGGTGAAACTCACGGTAGCGACTTTACCTACCGGTCTCGCCGGCCTCCCGGCGCTCCCCCGGGCGCAGGCCCGGAATGGCGGTGACCACGAGCGCGAACACCAGCCCCGCCGCCACCAGCAGCACCACCAGCCTGCGGTCCATCAGCGAGGTGCCGACCGCGCCGAACGCGAGCACACCCACCCACAAATAGATGAGCAGCACCACCCGCCGGTGCGAATGACCGATCTGCAGCAGGCGGTGGTGCAGATGCATCTTGTCCGGGGTCGAGAAACTCACGCCCGCGCGCACCCGCCGCAGGATCGCCAGCAGCAGATCCAGCACCGGAATGAACATCACGGCGCCGACCAGCAGGATCGGCGAGAGCAGACCCACGATGTCGCGCGGGCCGTATCCCTGGAGCGGAATACGACCGGAGGCGCCCGTGGAAATCGAGGCGAGCATGAGGCCGATCAGCATCGATCCGGAATCGCCCATGAATATCCGCGCGGGCTGGAAATTGTGCGGCAGGAATCCGGCGCAGGCGCCCGCCAGCGCGGCGGCCAGCAGCGCGGGCGGATAGGTGCCCACGTCGCCGCCCTGTTCGTAGAGCAAACCGACGGAGAACACGAAAACCGCGGCGGCGCAGATCAGTCCGAGCCCGGCCGCCAGACCGTCCAGGCCGTCGACGAAATTCATGGCGTTGATCAGCGTGACCGCCACGGCCACGGTGACCAGGCCGCCCTGCAACGCGTCCAGCACCACGGTCGAGTTGTTGAACGGGTTGTAGATGACGTACCAGCTCAGGCCCATCACGGCCATCACGCCCGCGGCCGTGACCTGCCCGGCGAATTTGGTGAGCGCGTCCAGGCCCCAGCGGTCGTCCACGATGCCGACCAGCACGATGATGGTGGCCGCGACCAGCACGGCGGGGATGTCGGGGGCGTAGTCGAAACCCCGGCGCAGGGCGGGCAGCTGGTGCGCGAACAGCACGGCGGCGACCACGCCGATGTACATGCCCACGCCGCCCATGCGCGGGATCGGGGCCACGTGCACATCGCGTTCGCGGGGCACCGCGACCGCGCCGAAGGCGATGGCGAGCAGACGGATACCGCCGGTCGCCAGGAAGGTCACCGTCGCCGAGACCAGCAGCACGAGCAGCAACTCGCGCAGCGGGACCACCGAACCCGACCCGAAGACCGGCGCAAACGCCAGATTCATGCGACCTTTCTCCCGCTCACCGCGCGGGCACGTCGGTCAGCTCACCCGGCGACATGCCGAGCACCTCGGCGATCTCGGTGACCGGCACCGCGCCCTCGCGCAGCACCCGCGGGCGATCCGCGGTCAGGTCGACGATGGTGGAGGCGACGGCGTGCGTGGCCGGGCCGCCGTCCAGATACACGCCCACCAGGCTGCCCAGCTGCTCGCGGGCCTCGGCGGCGGTCTTCGCGGGCGGCTGCCCCGACACGTTGGCGCTCGACACCGCCAGCGGGCCCACCTCGCGCAGCAGGTCCAGCGCGACGGGGTGCAGCGGCATCCGCAGCATCACCGTGCCGCGCGTGTCGCCCAGATCCCACGCCAGCGAAGGCGCTTGCTGCACAACGAGACTCAGCCCGCCCGGCCAGAACGCGCGGATCAGCTCGCGCGCCTGCGGACGCACCGAGAACACCAGCCCGTCGATGGTGTGCCACGACCCGACCAGCACGGGCACGGGCATATCCCGGCCGCGCCGTTTGGCCGCCAGCAGATCGCTCACAGCACTGGAATCGAACGCGTCGGCCGCCAGCCCGTACAGCGTGTCGGTGGGCATCACCACCAGCCGCCCGGACTTCAGGGCGCTGGTCGCCGCCGACATCCCGGCGGCGCGCGAGTCGGGGTCCGCGCAGTCGTAGACGGTACTCACGCGCCCCATCCTGGCACGAGGGTCGGCCTCAGGTCACAAGTGGGTCGAGCTGACGAAGCGGGGCTTTCCCGCGAAGTCCGGGTGTTCGACCACATCCGTGAACCCCCCATGCTCTCTGAGCAGGGCCGCCAGGGCCGACCCGTTCGAATCGTCGTGCTCGATCCCCGTCACCCCGCCCGACCGCAGGAGGCGGGCGATGTTCGGGATCATCCCCCGCACGACGTCCAGCCCGTCCGGCCCGCCGAACAGGGCCAGGTGCGGATCATGGTGCGCCACTTCGGGTTCCAGGATCGCGTCGGACGGGATGTAGGGCGGGTTGGCGAGCAGGACGTCGACGGTGCCGTCCAGTTCGGTGAGCAGATGCGGGTCGGTGACGTCGTCGGCGTGCAGGGTGATGGGGGTGTCGCCGGCGGCGATGCGGGCGTCGGCGTTGCGGCGGGCCCAGCTCAGCGCGGCGGGGTCGAGTTCGACGGCGTGCACGCGCGCGTCGGGCCTGGCGTGCGCGACGGCGAGCGCGAGCGCGCCCGACCCGGTGCAGAAGTCGACGACGACGGGTTCGTGATCGTGCGGCAGCGTCTCCAGGTGCGCCAGGGCCCACGCGAACAGCAGTTCCGTCTCGGGGCGCGGCACGAAGACCCCCGGCCCCACCTCGAGGTCGATCTCCCCCATCGCGGCCAGCCCGGTGAGGTGCTGCAGCGGCACCCGCTCGGCACGCCTGCCGACCAGCGCGCGGTACTCGGCCACGAAATCGGCCTCGACCAGCGGATGCATGGCCAGGCGGGTGCGTTCGACGCCGAGCAGGTGGGCGGCCAGCTGCTCGGCGTCGGACCGGGGGCTGTGCACGCCCGCCGCGGTCAGGATCCGCACGGCGTCGTTGATCTCGGGGCGCAGCGGGGCACGGTTCACGTCCTCACTGTGCCCGAGATCGGGCCGGGTCACGGCGCGATTCTCCGGAATGCGCGCGTCACTCGGCCGCCATGCGTGCCTCGCGGTCGGCCTTGCCGAGCGCGTCGAGCAGCGCGTCCATGTCACCGTCCAGCACCGCGTCCAGGTTGTGCGCCTTGAAGCCGATGCGGTGATCGGCGATGCGGTTCTCCGGGAAGTTGTAGGTGCGGATGCGTTCGGAGCGGTCCACCGTGCGAATCTGGCTGGCGCGCCCTGCGGCGGCCTCCTGCTCGGCCTGTTCCTCGGCCAGCGCCTGCAACCGGGCCGCGAGCACCTGCATGGCGCGGGCCTTGTTCTGCAGCTGGGAGCGCTCGTTCTGGCAGGTCACGACGATGCCGGAGGGCAGGTGTGTGATGCGCACCGCGGAGTCGGTGGTGTTGACGCCCTGTCCGCCCTTGCCCGAGGAGCGGTAGACGTCGATGCGCAGGTCGGATTCGTCGATCTGCACCTCGGCGACCTCGTCGGGCTCCGGGTAGATGAGCACGCCCGCGGCGGAGGTGTGGATGCGGCCCTGCGATTCGGTGACCGGCACCCGCTGTACGCGGTGCACGCCGCCCTCGAACTTGAAGCGCGACCACACGCCGTCGCGGCCGGGCTCACGGCTCTTGATGGAGAGCGTGGCCTCCTTGTATCCGCCCAGGTCGGAGAAGGTGGCGTCGAGGATCTCGACCTTCCAGCCGTGCCGTTCGGCGTAGCGCACGTACATGCGGGCCAGGTCGGCGGCGAACAGCGCGGACTCCTCGCCGCCTTCGCCGGATTTCACCTCGAGCACCACGTCGTCGGCGTCGTGCGGGTCGCGGGGGGCGAGCAGATCGGCCAGGGTGGCCTCGAGCTCGTCGACCTGCTGTTCCAGGCCGGGGATCTCGGCGGCGAAGGCGGCGTCGTCGGCCGCGAGTTCGCGCGCGGCGGCCAGGTCGTCGCGCGCCGTCTCCAGCTTGCGGTAGGTGGCCATGATCGGGGCCAGCTCGGCGAAGCGCTTGCCCACGCGGCGGGCGGCGCCCGGATCGTTGTGCAGCGCCGGATCGGCCAGCTGCGTTTCGAGTCCCGCGTGCTCGGCCAGGATGTCGTCGATCGCGGACGGCTGCGTCATGGTGGTGCTTCCCTCTCTGATGCCCGGCGTTGCGGGTTCGGCGTCGCTGATCAGCGGTCCGCGACGGGACCGGCGAACGCACCGACGCCCGGCCTGCGGATGCAGAACCGGGCGTCGGCGAGGAAGCTACTTGGCGTCGGCGTCGGCCTTCTTGGCGGCACGCTTGCCGTAGCGGGCCTCGAAGCGCGCCACGCGGCCACCGGTGTCCAGGATCTTCTGCTTGCCGGTGTAGAACGGGTGGCACTGCGAGCAGACCTCGACGGTGATGTGACCCGACTCCTTGGTGCTGCGGGTCTGGAACGTGTTGCCGCAACCGCAGACGACCGTGGTGTCGACATACGTCGGGTGAATTCCTGCCTTCATGGGTGTCCTCTCGATAGTGGTCGCCGGGTCGCCACACGGGCGTGAACCGGAACCGACTTAGGCGGGATTGTCTGCATCGGGCGCAGACGCACAGCGGTTCAGTATGCCAGAACCCCTGACACCCAGCCAAAACACCCTAGCGCGTGCATTTGTTCCACAGGCTCACCCTCGATCCGAGCGCACCATCCGCACCCTCCCGACCACCGCGGGGAGGGAGCCCGACGACCGACCGTTCGCGCGCGCCGGCGCGCCAAAAACACAGCCGCGTAAACCCGGCCCTCGGGCTCGCTCCCAACCTTGTTCCTAGGACGCCCCTGAGGGTGGGGGATGTCGTGCCAATAACACTGCCGTCTACCCCTAAGACGAGTAGCCGACTACTCATGAATACGAACATAACCGTTCATATGGTTGCTGTACGTCGAGGACTCGGGGCATCGGCGTCGTCGGGAGGCCGCGGGCCTCCGCTCCCCGTTTCACCTCCGGTGTGCCCAGTGCCGTGTGCGCCCGGCGCGAGTGCGATCGCGCCGACGACATGAGACAGAGAGGAGAAACCCATGCACAACAGGGTCGCCCTCGCGGTCTTCGCCTTGCTGATACTGGCCGTGACGGCGGGCTGGTTCACCGCGCCCGAGTCCGCGCCCGCGGACTACCCGGCCTACGCGGTGGTCACCGAGGACACGAGCGCCGGGGCATCCGGCGCCGAATCGACCGGCCTGACGGGGTTGATCGGCTGCATGGTGCTCGGCGCGGCCGCGATCGGTCTCGTCTTCTTCCGCCCGTACACGCCGAAGGGGCCTCGCCGTGGCGGAGCCCCTTCGGACGTGCGACATGTCGCGGTGCTACTCGTCGAGCGCGCCCGGCGCGGTCTTGCTGACCGACATCAGGAACTCGAGGTTGTTCTTGGACTTCTTCAGACGGTCGATCAGCAGATCGATCGCCTGGTGCGAGTCCAGGCCAGACAGTACGCGGCGCAGCTTGTGCAGTACGGCCGCCTCGTCCGGGCTCAGCAGTAGCTCGTCCTTGCGGGTACCGGACGGGTTGACGTCCACCGCGGGGAACACGCGCCGCTCGGCGATCTTGCGGTCCAGCTTGAGCTCGGCGTTGCCGGTGCCCTTGAACTCCTCGAAGATCACCGTGTCACCGGTGGAGCCGGTCTCCACCATCGCGGTGGCGATGATGGTGAGCGAGCCGCCGTTCTCGATATTGCGCGCCGCGCCGAGGAACCGCTTGGGCGGGTACAGCGCGGTCGAGTCGACACCACCGGAGAGGATGCGGCCCGACGCCGGCGAGGAGTTGTTGTACGCGCGGCCCAGCCGGGTGATCGAGTCCAGCAGCACCACAACGTCTTTGCCCATTTCCACCAGGCGCTTGGCGCGCTCGATGGCCAGCTCGGCGACCGAGGTGTGATCGCTCGGCGGACGGTCGAAGGTGGAGGCGATGACCTCACCCTTCACCGACCGCTGCATATCGGTGACCTCTTCGGGACGCTCGTCGACCAGCACCACCATGAGGTAGCACTCGGGGTTGTTGGTCGCGATCGCGTTCGCGATGTCCTGCAGGATCGTGGTCTTGCCGGCCTTGGGCGGCGACACGATCAGGGCGCGCTGGCCCTTGCCGATCGGCATGATCAGGTCGATCACGCGGGTGGTGAGCTTGTTCGGCTGGGTCTCGAGCCGCAGGCGCTGGTTCGGGTACAGCGGGGTGAGCTTGCCGAACTCGGGGCGCCGCTTGGCCGCTTCGACGTCGCCGCCGTTGACGGTGTCCAGCCGCACCAGTGGATCGAACTTCTGGCGCTGGTTGGACTGCTCGCCGTCGCGCGGGGCGCGCACGGCGCCGGTGATGGCGTCACCGCGGCGCAGGCCGTTCTTGCGGACCAGGTTCATCGACACGTACACGTCGTTCGGCCCGGCCAGGTAACCCGAGGTGCGGACGAACGCGTAGTTGTCCAGCACGTCGAGGATGCCGGCGACCGGCTGCAGAACGTCGTCCTCGCGGATCTCGAGCTCGCGGGCCTCACCGCCGCCGCCCTCGCGGTCGCGCCCACGACGGCGCTCCCGGAACCGGCGACCGCGACGGCCGCGGCCGCTCTCTTCGTCGTCGCCGCCCTGGTTGCGATCGCCCTGGTTGCGCTCACCCTGATTGCGCTGCTGCTCACCGTTGCGGTTACGGTCGCCCTGGTTGCGCTCGCCGCGCTCGCCCTGGTTGCGCTCGCCCTGGTTGCGCTCGCCCTGGTTGCGGCGGCGCTCACCGGACTCGGCGTCGGACTTCTGCTCCTCGGTGCGGGCGTCGGCGTTGTCGCCACCGCCGGAACGCGCCTGGTCACGGCCGCGACGCTGGCGACCCCGGCCACGCTGACCGCCCTCGCGGCCGGACTCTTCGGTGGTCTCGGCGGGCGCGGCGTTCTCGGACTTCGCGGGCTCCGCCTCGGCGGGGGCCTTGGTCTCGGGCGCGGGCGCGGCGGCCTTCTCGGCGGGCGCGGCTTCCTTCGCCTTGGACTCCTCGGCCGGGGCGGACTTCGCCTCCGCAGCGGGGGTCACATCGAGAGCCGCCTGCTCGGCCTTCGCCTCCGCGCGGGCGGGCTTGTCCGCCTTCGCGGGCTTCCCCGCCTGATTCTCCTTGATGGCGGCGATGAGATCGCCCTTGCGCATACCGGAGGTGCCTCGGATACCGAGTTCCCCCGCGAGCGCGCGCAACTGCGGCAACAACATTCCAGTCAGCCCCGATCGTGCGACGTCGGTTTTTTCGCTCATCTTCGAAATCTGTCCGGATTCACTTTCGCGGCCGCCCGAGGAACTTGGGTTGGTATCCACCTCGGGTGTCGCGAGCAGGTCCGTATCTGTCACGGAAATCCTTTCCTTCCCTCGACCGCCGTGTGCTGTTTCGAGGGTTCGTCCGCAGTCCGGGCACGGTGCCGGACTCGGTATGCCGTATCGCCTGCCCGCCGGACCGGAGGCTTCGCCACCGGTTGTGAAAGGTGGGAGAGATCATTCCAGTTGCGCGGCTACGCAGTACCCCCATGGCCTGGAGGCTCGAGCCTGGAGCCTGCTGGAGCGATTGCCCTGATGAAGCACCGGCGTCTGATGCGCACGATGTACGGACTTGCCCAGGATAGCTGGCGACCGCGAGGCTCGGCAAGGCGGACTCGCCGTCAGCCGGCCAGCACGCCCTCGGCGAGTCCCGGCTCCACCACGCGCAGCCCGTCGGCGGCCGCGAGTTCGCGGAGCTCGGCGGGGAATTCGCCGGTCCCGAGCGCCAGCACGGTGGGTCCGGCGCCCGACACCGTCGCCGCGATGCCCGCCTCGCGCAGCCGCTCGATCCACCGGGTGGTGAGCGGTAGCGCGGGGGCACGCTGGGTCTGGTGCAGCCGGTCCGCGGTGGCGGGCAGCAGCAGGTCGGGGCGCTCGGTGAGCGCGACGACGGCCAGCGCCGCGCGGCTCACGTTGAACGCCGCGTCCCCGTGCGGCACCGTCTCGGGCAGCAGGCCGCGGGTGTGCGCGGTGGACGAGCGCACCTGCGGGATCAGCACCACCGGACGCAGCGACGGATGCGGCGTGAGCCGCACGGCGCGGTAGGACCGGCCGTGGTCGGCCACGTCGGCGCCCGCCGCGGTCTCGGTCCAGGAGACCACGATGCCGCCGAGCACGCTGGCCGCGGCGTTGTCGGGGTGACCCTCGAATTCCGAAGCGAGCTGGACGAGTTCGTCCGCATCCCCACCCAGCGCGGGGTCGAGCTTCGCCGCCAGAGCACGCCCGGCGGCCAGGCCGCCGACCACCGCCGACGCCGACGATCCCAGCCCTCGCGAATGCGGAATCGCGTTGCGGCACACCACATCGAGGCCGTCGGCCCACACGCCCGCGGACTCCAGCCCGCGTTCGATGGCCCGCACCACGAGATGCGAAGGGCCCCATGGCACGTCGTCGGCGCCCTCACCCTCGACGCGAATGGTGAGCCCGGAATCGGTGGTGCGCACCTCGATCTCGTCGTAGATGCCCAAAGCCATTCCGAGCGTGTCGAATCCGGGTCCCAGGTTGGCGCTGGACGCGGGCACCCGCGCGGTCACGGTGAGCCCCGCGGGCAGCGTCCTGGTCATCACCTGGCTCTCGCGCGCGTTCACTCAGGCCAGCTCGAGTCGGGCGGCGACCGCGACCGGGTCCACCGCGATCGGCTCCACCTGCGGCATGCCCAGCAGCGCGGTGTCGGGGTCCTTGAGTCCGTTGCCGGTGACGGTACAGACGACCGTCAGCCCCGGCTCCAGCCAGCCCTCGGCGCGCGCGGCCAGCACACCGGCCACACTCGCGGCCGAGGCGGGCTCCACGAACACGCCCTCGGAGGCGGCGACCAGGCGGTACGCGGCCAGGATCTCGTCGTCGGTGGCCGCGCGGAACGCCCCGCCCGACTCCTCCTTGGCCGCCACGGCCCCGTTCCACGAGGCGGGCGCGCCGATCCGGATGGCGGTCGCGATGGTCTCGGGCTCCTTCACCGGGGCACCGTTGACCAGCGGCGCGGCGCCCGCGGCCTGCACGCCGAGCATGCGCGGCAGACCGGCGGTGATGCCGTCGGCGTGGTACTCGCGATAGCCGCGCCAGTACGCGGTGATGTTGCCCGCGTTGCCCACGGGCAGCGCGTGCACGTCGGGCGCGCGGCCCAGCACGTCGCAGATCTCGAACGACGCGGTCTTCTGGCCCTCGATGCGGGCCGGGTTCACCGAGTTCACCAGGCCGACGGCCGGGAACTCCGCGGTGACCTTACGCGCCAGCTCCAGGCAGTCGTCGAAGTTGCCCTCCACCTGGATGATCTGCGCGCCGAGCATGACCGCCTGAGCCAGCTTGCCCATCGCGATCTTGCCCTGCGGGATCAGCACCGCGCAGCTCATGCCCGCGCGGGTCGCGTAGGCGGCGGCCGAGGCGGAGGTGTTGCCGGTCGACGCGCACAGCACGGCCTTCTGGCCGCGGTACTTGGCGTCGGTCATCGCCATCGTCATGCCGCGGTCCTTGAAGGAACCGGTGGGGTTCGCGCCCTCGACCTTGAGGTACACCTCGCACCCGGTCAGCTCGGACAGGTGCGGCGCGGGCACCAGCGGGGTGCCGCCCTCGAACAGGGTGACCGGCTCCCAGTCGGCCGCGCCCGCGAGCCGGTCGCGGTAGGCCGCGATCAGCCCCGGCCAGCGGGAGTGCACTCCCGCCTGCGGGGCGACGCCGGTGGTCTGCCCACCCGATGCCGTTGTCATTCCTCGGTGCCTTCCAATCTCAAGACGCTGGTCACGGACGTGACGGACGCCATCTCCGCCAGGGCTGCGACGGTGTCCGCGAGCGCCGACTCCACGGCGTGGTGGGTCACCACGACCAGGCGCGCACCCTCGCCGTGTCCCTCTTGGCGGACCGTCGAGATGCTCACCCCGTGCTTGGCGAACTCGCCCGCCACCTTCGCCAGCACGCCGGGACGGTCTTCGACCTGGAGGTTGACGTGATAGCGGGTGGGCGTGTCGCCGATCGGCGCGATCGGTAGCTCAGCATAAACCGATTCGCCCGGAGCGCGGCCACCGTAGAACTTGTTGCGCGCGGCCATCACCAGATCGCCCAGCACCGCCGAGGCCGTCGGGGCGCCGCCCGCGCCCTGGCCGTAGAACATCAGGCGGCCCGCGTTCTCGGCCTCCACGACCACCGCGTTGAACGCGCCCGACACCGCGGCCAGCGGATGCTTGCGCGGAATGAGCGCCGGGTAGACGCGCACCGACACCCGCTCCTTGCCGCCTTCTTCCGGCGAGGGCTCGCCCGCGACGCGCTCGCAGATGGCCAGCAGTTTGACCGTGCAGTTCACCGCGGACGCCGTCTCCAGGTCCTCGGCGGTGATCTTGGAGATGCCCTCGCGGTACACATCGGCCGCGGTCACGCGGGTGTGGAAGGCCAGCGAGGCCAGGATCGCGGCCTTGGCGGCAGCGTCGTAGCCCTCCACGTCGGCGGTCGGATCGGCCTCGGCGTAGCCCAGCCGGGTGGCCTCGGCCAGGGTGGCCGAGTAGTCGGCGCCGGTCTCGTCCATGGCGGAGAGGATGAAGTTGGTGGTGCCGTTGACGATGCCCACCACGCGGTTCACCCGATCGCCCGACAGCGACTGGATCAGCGGGCGCACCACGGGGATCGCGCCGGCCACCGCGGCCTCGAAGTAGAGGTCGGCGCGATTGCGCTCGGCGGCGGCCGCCAGCTCGCCGGTGTAGTCGGCCAGCAGCGCCTTGTTGGCGGAAACCACGGATTTGCCCGCGTTCAGCGCGGCCAGGATCAGGCCGCGTGCCGGATCGATGCCGCCGATGACCTCGACGACCAGATCCACGTCCTCGCGGGCGACCAGCGCCGCCGCGTCGGTGGTGAGCAGATCGGCGGGCAGGCCGCGATCCTTGTCGAGGCTGCGCACGGCCACGCCGCGCAGCACCACGGGGGCACCGACGCGCGAGCGCAGGTCGTCGGCGTGGTCGCGCAGGATGCGCACCACCTCGGTGCCGACGTTGCCCATGCCGAGCACCGCGACGCCGATCGGGCGATCGTTACCCCAGGTCCCGTTCTTGGCCACTTCGGTCATCCCTGTTCCACCTCCAGGCTCAGCAGATCCGCCACCGTCTCCCGGCGCAGCACCAGTCGCGGCTGCCCGTCGCGCACGGCGACGACCGCCGGACGGGTCAACTGGTTGTATCGGCTCGACATCGAGTAGCAGTACGCGCCCGTCGCGGCGACCGCGATCAGGTCACCCGGGCCCACATCGGCGGGCATCCAGGTGTCACGAATGACGATATCGCCGCTCTCGCAATGCTTTCCGACGACGCGCGCGACCACCGCCGCGGACTCCGAGGACCGCGAGACCAGGCGGCAGTCGTAGTCGGCCTGGTACAGCGCGGGGCGGATGTTGTCGCTCATACCGCCGTCGACGCTGACGTAGCGGCGGCGCAGGCCACCGTCGAGCGAGACGTCCTTGATGGTGCCGACCTCGTAGAGCGTGACGGTGCCGGGGCCGGCGATGGCGCGGCCCGGTTCCACCGCGATGGTGGGCACCGGCAGTCCGGCCCGGTCGGCCTCCTCGGCGACCAGGCGGCGCAGCTTGGCGGCGAACTCGTCCAGCGGCGGCGGATCGTCGTTGGGCAGGTACGAAATACCCAGTCCCCCACCGAGATCCAGAATGGCGATCTGGGCGGTGCGCTCCACGCCGAACTTGTCGATGGCCTCGCGCAGCAGGCCGAGCATGCGGCGCGCGGCGATCTCGAACCCGTCGATCTCGAAGATCTGCGAGCCGATGTGCGAGTGCAGGCCCACCAGGCGCAGGTTGTCGGCCTCGAACACCCGCGCCAGCGCCTCCATAGCGTCGCCGCCGGCGATCGAGAAACCGAACTTCTGATCCTCGTGCGCGGTCGAAATGTATTCGTGCGTATGGGCTTCCACGCCCACGGTGACGCGGACGAGCACGTCCTGCACCACCCCGGCGCGCCCCGCGACGGCCTCGAGCCGCTCGATCTCGTAGAGCGAGTCGACCACCACGTGACCCACGCCCGCCGCCACCGCGGCCTCGAGCTCGGGCACCGATTTGTTGTTGCCGTGCAACGCGATCCGCTCGGCCGGGAAGCCCGCGTTGAGCGCCACGGCCAGCTCGCCGCCGGAGCAGACGTCCAGCGAGAGCCCTTCGTCGCGGATCCAGCGCGCCACCTCACCGCACAGGAACGCCTTCGAGGCGTAATGCACCTTGGCGCCCGGACCGAACGCGCGCACCATATCGCGGCAGCGGGTGCGGAAGTCGTCCTCGTCGATCACGAACAGCGGTGTGCCGAACCGCTCGGCGAGCTCGCGCACCGGCACACCGGCCAGGCGGACCTCGCCGTCTTCACCGCGAGAAGCGTTGCGCGGCCAGACGTTCGCGGGCAGATCGATCATCTGCTTCGGATCGGACGGCCGCTCCGGCAGGGTCGGCGCGTGGGGGATCTCGGCGTGCCTCGGTCCGGCGGGGTGCGCGCTCATCGGTCTTCCTTCCTCGCCGAACGCGCGGTACACGCGGACGGATTCGTCTTCTGGGGCACTACATGCGCTCCGGCGCGCTCACACCGAGCAGGCCCAGGCCGTTGGCCAGCACCTGGCGGGTGGCCTTCACCAGCTCGAGCCGGGCCGAGCCGAGCGGCGTCACCGGCTCGTCGCCCTTGGGCAGCACCCGCATGTCGTCGTCGGACTGGAACGGGTGGTACGCCCCGGCCAGCTCCTCGAGGTAGCGCACCACGCGGTGCGGTTCGCGCATCTCGGCGGCGGTGGCCACCACCCGCGGGTACTCGCCGAGCGTGCGGATCAGCTCGCCCTCGCGGTCGGAGGTCATCAGCGCGAAATCCGGTGCCACGGAAGCG
The DNA here is from genome assembly GCF_036051655.1 of Nocardia puris. Taxonomy (NCBI): domain Bacteria; kingdom Bacillati; phylum Actinomycetota; class Actinomycetes; order Mycobacteriales; family Nocardiaceae; genus Nocardia; species Nocardia puris. Next base: position 379,638 of record NZ_CP107943.1, read on the forward strand.
AAGTCGAACGCCGCCGAGTTGTCGATGATGCGGCTGGAGCGAGCGTGCGCGTATTGCACGTAGTAGATGGGGTTCTCGTTGTTCTGCTTGGTCCACAGGTCGAGATCGATGTCGATGCTCGAGTTCACCGAGGACCGCACCAGCGAGTAGCGCGCCGCGTCCACACCGATCGCCTCGACCAGGTCGTCGAGGGTCACCACGGTGCCCGCGCGCTTGCTCATCCGCACGGCCGCACCGTCTTTCACCAGATTAACCATCTGGCCGATCAGCACCTCGACGGTGTCGGGATCGTCGCCGAACGCGGCCGCGGCGGCCTTGAGCCGGCCGATGTAGCCGTGGTGGTCGGCGCCGAGCATGTAGAGGCACAGGTCGAAGCCGCGGGCGCGCTTGTTCTGGAAGTAGGCGATGTCACCGGCGATGTAGGCGGACTTGCCGTCGCTCTTGATGACGACGCGGTCCTTGTCGTCGCCGTACTCGGTGGAGGCGATCCACCAGGCGCCGTCCTTCTCGTAGAGGTTGCCCGAGGCCTTCAGCTCCGCGACGGCCTTGTCCACCGCGCCGGAGGCGAACAGCGAGCTCTCGTTGAAGTAGACGTCGAAGTCGGTGCCGAACTCGTGCAGCGTCTCCTTGATGTGGGCGAACATCAGCTCCACGCCCTCGCGCCGGAACACCTCGTGGCGCTCGTCCTCGGGCAGGTCGAGCACACCGGGGTTGTCGGCCACGACCCGCGACGCGATGTCCTCGATATAGGCGCCCGCGTACCCGTCCTCGGGGGTCGGCTCGCCGATCGCGGCCGCGACCAGGGAGTTGGCGAACCGGTCGATCTGCGCGCCGTGATCGTTGAAGTAGTACTCGCGCGTGACATCGGCGCCCTGCGCGGCCAGGATGCGGCCCAGCGCGTCGCCGACCGAGGCCCAGCGGGTGCCGCCCAGGTGGATCGGACCGGTCGGGTTCGCGGAGACGAACTCCAGATTGATCTTGGTACCCGCCAGCGCCTCGGCCCGGCCGTACGACTCGCCCGCGGCCAGGATCTTCTGCACGATCGCGCCCTGCGCGGCGGCCGCCAGCCGGATGTTCAGGAAGCCCGGACCCGCGACCTCGGCGGCCTCGATACCCTCGGCCGCGCCCAGCGCATCGGCCAGCCAGCCGGCCAGCTCGCGGGGATTCACTCCGGCCGGCTTGGCCACACGCATGGCCACATTCGTGGCATAGTCGCCGTGTTCGGGGTTGCGGGGACGCTCCACGGTGACCTCGTCGGGCAGGACCGCCGGGTCCAATCCACGTTCGACGAGCACCTTCGCCGCGGTGGCGTGAAGGAGATCTGCAAGGTCAGCTGGAGTCACGAGTCTCTATCCTATGGTCTGGGCAGGTGTACGCCGACGGGCGGGCACCGCCGCGGACCCGTCCGTAACGAACGACACAGCCGTTCACCACATCGAGAGAGCAACGGAGCAATGCCGAGTAGCAAGAACGCGTCGAAGTCGGCCAAGGCCGTCCGCGCCGCCGGAAAGAGCTCCCCTTCCGGCCGGAAGGGCGGTGGCAAGGGGCAGCTGACCACGAAACGGCAGGTCCCCTGGCTGGCCATCGGCGCGGGCGCGGTGATCGTCGCGTTGATCGGCGCCCTCGCGTACAACCTGGTGCCCAAGTATCAGGAGCAGGCCGAGCTGGAGCGGTTCACGCCCAGCGCGGAACGCCAGGACCCCTCCGATCAGATCGCGGGCGTGACGAAGGTCGACTACGCCTCGGGCGCGGGCAAGCACGTCACCGAGATCCAGCGCGTCGCCTACGACCAGACGCCGCCGTTCGGCGGGCCGCACGATCAGGCCTGGGCCGACTGCACCGGCGTGGTGTACGGCAAGCCGATCCGCACCGAGAACGCGGTGCACTCGCTCGAGCACGGCGCCGTGTGGATCACCTACAACCCCGACAAGGTGAGCTCCGACGGTGTCGACGCGCTGGCCAAGCGCGTGGAGGGCAAGCAGTACACCTTCATGTCGCCCTACCCGGGCCAGGAGTCGCCGGTGTCGTTGCAGTCGTGGGGCCACCAGCTGAAGCTGGACAACCCCGACGACGAGCGGATCAACCAGTTCATCACCGCGCTGCGCCAGAACCAGTACACCTACCCCGAGGTCGGCGCGGCGTGCTCCAACCCGTACTTCGACCGGGAGAACCCGGCGCCGTTCGATCCCACCCCGCCCGGACCCGACGCCATCCCGATGGACGGCGGTGACATCGTCGCCGATCCCGCCGAGCTCGGTGGCGTGCCGAACATCCCGGGCGTGCCGAGCATTCCCGGCCTGCCGGGCGCGCCGGGCGCGCCGGTGATCCCGGAGACCCCGCCCACCGAGGGGGCGACCGAGTAGTGACCGGCGAATCCGGCACCGAGACCGGCTCGGACCACGCGTCCGATCCGGGTCCGCGGGGGCAGCGCACGGCGCTGCTGGTGCTCGGCGTGATCGGGGCCATCCTGATCGGTTTCGCGATCGGCACCCTGGTGCGGTTGCCGCTGGACGGCCGCGCCGAACCCGACCCGAGCCCCGTCGACGTCGGCTTCCTCCAGGACATGTCCGTGCACCACGCGCAGGCGGTCGAGATGGCGGGCATCGCGCTGCTGCGCTCCACCGACAACGAGGTGCGCAGGCTGGCCTACGACATCATGACCACCCAGCAGAACCAGGTCGGCCGCATGCAGGGCTGGTTGCAGATCTGGGACCAGCCCGCCCAGAGCGTCGAGGGGTTGATGGGCTGGATGAGCGAATCCGGCGGGCACCACGGTGGCGGCTCGGCCGGGCACTCCGGCCCGGTGTCGGCCATGCCCGGCATGGCGTCGGCGCAGGAGCTGGCCGCGCTGCGGCAGGCGAACCCGCCCGAGATCGACACCCTGTTCCTGAGCCTGATGCTGCGCCACCACCAGGGCGGCATCCCCATGGCCGACTACGGGGCCCAGCACGCGTCCACCACCGCGGTGCGCACCCTCGCCGCGCGGATGTCCGAAACCCAGCAGGCCGAATCCGCCCTGCTGACCACCCTGCTCACCAACCGCGGCGGCACCCCCCTCCCCCTCGAATGACCACCTGGCGGGCCGGAACCCCCCCGGCCCGCCACCCTTTTTGGCGTCCGCCAACCCGATGCGATACGCTGACCCGGCCCGATCGGACACTCTCCGACCGAGCCCTATCCCGCCCTCGTAGCTCAGGGGATAGAGCGTCTGCCTCCGGAGCAGAAGGCCGCAGGTTCGAATCCTGCCGAGGGCACAACGAATCAAGGCTCCGACCAGCGAACAGCGGTCGGAGCCTTGATCTTTCCGGGTACTTCACCCCGCCTCGATGTCACGAGTTGTCACAACCTCCCCCAAAGTGCGCGCCGCGGCGGCCAGCGCCTCATCCTGCGAGTGCGCGTAGATCCTCGCTGTCACACTCGCGTCCGCGTGCCCGAGCCACGCCGCGATCACCGCCAGCGGCACCTTGCGCAGGTGCATGGTCGTCCCGCAGGTGTGACGAGCGTCATGGAGCCGGATGTGCCGGACACCGGCCTTGCGCACCATCACCGTCCACCGATGGGTCAGCGTGTCCGGGTGGTACGGCGTGCCGTCCGGATTGCAGGCCACATAGTCACCGTCCTGATACGCCTCCCCCAGCGCCAGCTTCTCCGCCGCCTGAATCCTCCGCGCCCGCCGCAGCACCTCCACCATCTCCGCGTCCATCGGCAGCGTCCGGACCGAGCTATCGGTCTTCGGGTCGCCTTCCACCGCCTTGCCACCGGCCGACGCCCGCCCGAGCTCCACATCCAGGGTCTTGGCGGCGAAATCCACCCCGCGCCAGCGCAACCCGCCCAGTTCGCTGCGCCGCAGCCCGCACAGCGCCAGGAACCACAGGTGCCCGTCCCGGTTGCCCTCCAGGCTCCGCAGCACCTGCGAGACCTCCGCGCGGGTGTAGGGCTTCGGCTTCGCGGCCTTGCCCCGGGACGGCTTGATCGCGTCGGCCACATTGTGTGACAGCAGCTTCCGGTCCCTGGCGTAGTCCAGCACCATGCCGGCGGTCTCCACGGTGCGCTTCAGCGACCGCTTGGCCCACGGCCGCCGGACATTGCCCTTGGCCGTCACCGTGCCGCCCCGCTTCAGCGCCACCACCAAGTCATCCAGGTGCTTGCGGGTCAGCTTCTGCACCGGCAGGTCCCCGTGCCGCTCCCGCAGCGGCGCCAGGTTGTACCGGTAGCCCGCGAGGGTGGTCTCGCGCGCCCAGCGCAGGCTATCGAGCCAGTCCGCGCACACCTGCTCCACGGTGATGTCCTTGCGCGGCACGAAGTTCCCCGACGCCGCCTGATCCAAGAACGTCGCCAGCGCCGCCCGCGCCTCCTTCTCGGTCCGATACCGGCGCCGCACCTGATGGCGCTTGCCCGTCTCCGGATCACGCCCGGCATCGGCCACCACCTCGTAACGGGTCACCGGCTTGCGGGTCCGCCGATCGGTCACCTGCACCTTGGAAATCTGCGGCGGCAACTGCTGGCGACTCACGCCGCAGCCTCCAGACTCGCGATGTAGTCGGCCACCGCCTGCTCGGTCACGAACCGCCGCCGCCCGATCTTCACCGACCGCAGCGCGCCGGAGGCGATCAGTTCGTGGTACTTGCTGTGTCCGATCGGAATCCGCTTGCGGACTTCACTTTCGGTGAGCAACTGAGCCATCTCGGGTACCTCCGTTCACGCCGTCCGGCCGATTGCCGAACTATCCGAGAGATCGTGTGGGCCGTCCTCCATCTGGGCTCTGAGGTACTCCGCCCGCCAGGCCGACCGCTTCGCGATGGCGGCCATGATCAGATGCTCGCGCAGGGGCCGGTCAGGGTCGCCGGGATCTACCGGCCGCATCCGCAGCTTGCCGGTATCGGGCTTGAGGACACCGACCTTGGCGAGCAGTTGCCGAACGAACGCCGCGCGGTCGGCGCGGTGATCAGGCAGGGTCTTGCCGGACCAGCGGCGCGAGACCAGCACGCGCCGGCCCGGCAGGCCCAGGGTGTCACGGCGGTGCGCCTTGCCCTTGCAGTGGCCGGGCACGGTCTTGTCGGAGACCCCGCGCGGGACGATGCCGTAGCGCAGCCACACCGGGCACTTCTCCGAGCACGGCGTCAGGGTCAGTTCATGATGCAACCGGTCGTAGTGCGCCGCGGTGCGCGGCGAGGGCGAATCCAGCACTTCGCCAATGGATTTGGTCAGGTACTTGGTGATGTAGCGAATCGTGGCGTCGGCTTCGGTGCCGGGGATGACCCCGCGGATGTCGCGCGGATCGACCTGCGCGCCGAAGCGGATGGTGTGGGCCGGTTCGTACTCGTCCACTTGGCCGATCACGTCGAGGGCGTCATCGAGGGTCGGCAGAGCACGGCCGGTACGCGGATCGGTGAACGTGACGCCGTTCCACACCGGCATCCGATCGTCGTCGTATTCGGGGTGGTCGAAGCGCGGCCACCACACCTGGTGATAGGTGGCTTCGGTCACCAGCCGAATCAGCTTGCGCGACACCGGGGTACGCAACAGCACATGCAGGTGCGGGGCGCCGCGCTTCTGCGGTTCGACCACCGCGAAGTATTGGATGTCGTAGCCGAGGGCGCGGCGCAGGTTCTGAATCCAGCGGTCGAACAGCGCGGCGAAGTGCACGATGTCACGGGCCGCACGCGTGTAGTCGTAGGTGCGCGGATCGCGCGGGGAGCCGTCCGAACAGACCTTGCCGTCAGGGGTTTTCGCGCCGACGCGGTTGATGTGGCCGTAGGACGGCAGGGTGAGGGTGATGAACATGCCGGGCCGATAGCCCGTGCCGAGCGCGTCGGCAATGGTGCGCTTGGTGACCTTGCGGCGCGGCAGGTTCGGCGCGTCCTGGCGGCGGCGAGTCGAACGCTGCCGCCGCGGGGCCACCGTGTCATCCGGGTCCGGCAGCCGCCCACGCACCCCCAGTTCCCGCAGCTCGCCATCCAGGTCCGCGATCACCTCACGCACCGCATCGGCGTACTCACCGTCACCAGCATCACGAGCCTCGCGGTACTCCACGAGCATGTCGGCCCGCGCGGTGAGAACCTCGATCTGCCAGCCGCTCGGATCAGCGGCCACCGCCACCGGCTCCGAATCCAGGTGCCAGCCCTCCCGGCACTGCTGAATCCGCAGCGCGCGAGCGGCTTTCGCACACGCCGGGCACACCGAGGCCACCGTGGACTTGCACGGCGCACCCTCATAGGTGACCTTCGCGGTGTCCGGGTCGAACACGCGCATGGCCACCGGGCGCTTGCACACCTCGAACTTCTCCGCCGCGGCTTGAGCCAGGTCGTAGAGATCCGGCAGCGCCCGGCGCTGCGCGGCAGTAGTGCGGTCGAAGCCGGATTCGGCCGGCGCTTCGGCGGTGTGGTCGGTGGTCATCAGGCAGCGTCCTTTCCGGGTAGGTGGCGGGGCAGGGTGCGGGGGTGTTTCGCGGTCACCGGTTCGGCCAGCGGGTCACCGTGGCGGAACACCAGCTCCACCGCGGCGGGTCCGGCGTCGAGAGCACGGCAGTCGTGGGCGCCGAAGGCGTGCGCGAGGCGTTCGGTGCGCAGGTGGTAGTCCTCCGGGGACTGGCCGGGCAGCATCGCCACCCGCACCCGGTCGATGTGCTCGCCGATCACCACCGTCCGCAAACGGGGCGCACACGGGGTGCCGGTGTCGGGGTGGTGGTCGGTGAGTTTGCAGGCAGTCATCAGGCGGGTCCAGCGACGCCGGTAGCGGTACCAGCGCAGGAACCGCACCCGCGCCCGCACGGTCACGAAGCGCCGAAACGAGTCCGGCGACAGTGCGATCCATGTTCCGTGTGCGGCCAGACCGAGTGCGGCCGTGAGCAGGCCGGCGGGCCAGCCGAGGGTGAGAACCGCGGCTACGGTCGCGGCGATCGGTATCGAGATCATGGGGAACAGCAGCGCCCACCAGACGCCGGCGAAGACAGTCAGCACAAGCCAGCCGAGCAGCTGGGCAAGGGCGGTGAGTACGACATCGGCGAGATCCGGATCGGCGGTGCGGCGAGTGTAGGGGTTGTGAGGGTTCATGCGACTGTCACCGCCTCACCGATACCGAGCGCGGTCCGCAAGTGGCTGCCGAGCCAGGTCGTGTAGGCGGGTGGGATGGCTTCGGCCAGGCTCTTGCGATCCGAGGTCCAGTCGATGCCCATGGCCGCCTGCCACTGCGCGACCGAGCCCTTGCCGCCGCCGCAGCCGTACACCGCAACGTAGGGGCCGTCATAGCGTCGGCCGTGGCGGTAGCCGGCGACTCGTCCCCGGTGGGGCAGATGCGTGGGCGTGGGCGCGGTCCAGCCACCCAACTCGAAGTACCGGTGTCGGATCACGTTGAGTCCGAACATCTCTCCGCACAACACCACGTCGCGGCGCAGTTTCGAACCCTGCACGTTCTCCATGACCCAGGGCAGGCCGGTAGCGATCAGCGCCTCGCGCATGGCGGGGATGAGTTGCGGATACTTGTGGGCCATGGCCTGGTTGGTGCCGGCGGTGAGCGCGGTGGAGGCTTGGCACGGCGGGGAGGCGTGCACGGCATCGAAGTCGTGGGCGTGGGCGGTCAGGAACTCGATCGCGTCGCCGCGGTGGAACTCGAACGGGTAATCAGGTTGGGTGGCGATGTCCACGCCGATGACTTCGAAGCCGGCACGGTCGTAGCCGACAGCAGCACCGCCAGCACAGCAGCACAGATCGAGCAGTCGCGGTCTCATTTCGGGGTCTCCTGTCCGTTCGTGGTGGGAGTGGGGAGGGCGAGTTCGACGTAGACGCGGACACCAGGGTCACGCCGGTTGGGGTAGGGGTGTTCGTCCACGACGATCCGGAATGCCTTGGAGGCCAACAGCTCCGCGAGGACCATGGTGATGTCGCCCAGGTCGCCGGACAGGCGCAGGCGTACGCGCCCGTTCATGCCGCACGCCCCGGAGCGTCGAAACCCTCATCCCCGCCGTCGCTCTCGTCGCCGAGGTCATCGGGGTCGAAATCGCTGTAATCCTCAGTCGGACCGAGGATCTCCGGCGCGGGCGAGTAGGCATCCACGATCGCGTCGGCAGCCTCGTCGCTGACCCAGAACGCGCGGACCCGGATGAACTCCGTCGAGCCGTCCTCACCGACGTAGCCGACACCCGGTGTCTGGTCGGAGATCTCGTCGCAGCGGGCGCCGCGATCCTTCGCGCCCTGGCCGTGGACCATGGCATTCTGGGTCGGCTCGTCCAGGCGCAGCCCGATCCGCACCGGGAACAGCTGTCGGTTGGGCATCGTCTCCTTGGACGGATCTTGGAGCGCGGCAATCACGGTGACCCCGGCGGCGCGACCTTTGGACAGCAGCAGCCCGGTCAGTTGCCGGAACTGCTCCTGTTCGTCGCGGGTCGCGTAGGACGACAGCGACGCCGCCTCATCGATAATGATCAGGATCAGGGGTTCGTCCACGGTCGGAACGAGCTTGCGGATACCGGCCGCACGCATACGCGCCAGCCGCTCGTCCATCTCCGTGACGGCCTCGCCCAACATGATGAGGATGCTGGCCCCGTCCACCGCGAACCGGGTGAACAGCCGATTCTCACCGCGCCCGAATTCCGCGCCGCCCTTGGGATCTGCGAGCCGGACATCCACCAGCTTGGCCTTGATCGCCGGGCCGAGCGCGTTGAGGATCGACCACAGCACCGAGCCCTTGCCCGAGCCCATCGCCCCGGCGAGCAGGATGTGCACGTAGAGGATGCGCAGTAGCCAGGGGTCGCCGTCTTCGCGGACCCCGACGTGGGCCGCCTCCAGATCCACGCCGTTGTGGACCGCCACCGGCGACACTGCCGGCATGGCGAGGGTGTCGTGCACCCGCAGCTGGAGACGGACCCAACTCGGAGCAGGTGAGGTGACGCGTACCTGCTCCACCCCCAGATAGGTGGCCAGCCGCGACCGGGTGGCGTCCTTGGCCCAGTCGGCGAATTCTTGGCCGCCCAGCATCAGCACATCCATGTGCAGGCCGTGACGGTCGTACTCCCAGCCCTCCACCAGCGGGAACCCCATCACCGGGTCGCCGAGCTTGAGCGTGTAGAACATGCGGTCGGTCTGATCCGGGTCCGCCACGATGGTGACCGCCGAGCGCAGCGCGGCCGGAGCAGCGGCGATGATCTCCGCGAGGGTGAACTCACGCGGGACCTTGCGGTGCCACGGACCGGGCGTGATGTAGGCGAGGAAAGCCAGCGCACCCGCGACCGGAACGGCGAGCTGGAGGAAGGTGGACAACAACATGACGGATACCCCCTGAAGGTGTGAGAAGCGAAAACAGTTGAACGAGAACGGGTTACGAGCGGACGACCGGGACGGCGGCGGGCAGGATCGGCGGGGCCACCGGAATCGGGCGCGGAGGCGGCGGGGCCACGGCGACCGACACCGCGACCATGGGTGCGGAGTCCGGGGGCGATTCCACGGCCAGCGGCTCCGGCATCACCGGCGCCGGGACCGGCGGGGCCGCAGGCGATTCGGCCGGCGCTTTGTCCGGCACCGCGGGTGAGAGTGCCGGGGTGCGCAGGTGGGCGCGGATCAGCAGGACGACGCCGTGCACGTCGGCGAACACCGCCAGCGGGGCCACCGACACCACCAGCGCCGCGCCCCACGTCGGCAGCATCTGTCCGCGCAGCGCCGCGTGCGCGACGTTCCCGGCGACACTGACCGCGGTGCCGACGATCAGTACCCGTGAGAACCAGTGCCGCACAGCGTCATCGGTGGTGGCGAAGGCGAGTGCGGCGGCGATGGCGGTGGTGATGTCGATGACCACCGGGAACAGCCAGGCATCCCCGGCGGGGATGGAGGCCACGGCCAACCCGAGCAGTGCCCGAGCGGCCGTGACCTGGGACAGCATCAGGCCGCCTCCGTCCCCTGCAAGCCCCACCGCAGGGAGGGGACACCGGTCGCGGCCACGAACTCCAGACGAGCGCGAGCCGTGCGCTTCACCCGCCGATCAGCGTTGAGCGCGGGCATCGGCACCGACGCGACCACCCCATCGGTAAAGTCGCACCGCAACGCCCACGCCGCACACCGCGCCAGCACCGGGCAGTGCTCACACACCCGCTGCGCCGCCCGAATCTGCTCGCGGTCATCGGTGAAGAACAGTTCGGACTCGATCCCCGCGCACGCCCGCTCCGGCGCGTGATGCGGATCGGAATAGTTGCGGCCCAACGGTTCCCGTTCCATCACACCCGATCCTGCTCGGTGTCGAACAGGCTCAGCTGACCTTCGCACCGCCAGGACGCCGGGATGTCGCGGGCGATCTTGCGGTCACGGCCCCGCGCGGACTTGCCGTTCTGTTCGGCCGTCTGGGTCTCCAGCTTGCGGGTCTTACGCTCACGTACACGCTGCTCGGAGGTGGCCATCACGCCACCGCCTTCGGATCGGCCGGCGAAACCTTCACCGCCACCGCGTGTTCCACCAGCGCCACCGCCAACGCGTACATCAGCGCTTCGGCGTCGGCGATGTCGAGCGACAGCCGGGCGTCGGTGCCGAACCGCACCATCACCGCCGCCGGGATCGGGTAGGTGTAGCCCTTGCCCTCGTAGACGTAGGCCGCGCGGTACCCGACCTTCGTCACACCGTTGATGTCCGGGTAAACCTCGATGTAGGACATCACGCCACCGCCTTGCCCTCACGGCCCGGGCGCGACGCCGGGACATCCGCGGGCGGCACCTTTGCGCCCGAGTTGTCGCCCTTGATCCCGGTCGCACGCAGGTACCAGCCGATCGACTTGAACTCGCCGTTCCCGACCACCCGCGGCTTGACCTCCAGACCTTCCAGCTCCACCGGGGTGAAGCCCGGGATCACCGGCAACGCCGAGGGAACCGGCTGCACATCGCAGACGAACGTCACGTCATAGGTCATGTTCTTCGCACCCGACCCCGACGAATCCGACACCGTGCCCTTCCACAGGCGCTTACCGGTGCCGTTGCCGAAGTCGTCCAGATCCACCTTGTGCCGCTTCGGCGCGTTGCGGTCCTTGCTGAACTCCGTCACCGCCTCGATACCGCCCACCAGCACCAGGCCATTCGGGAAAGTCCCCTCCGGCGGGGCAAACCATGCATCCTTGAGAGCCATGCGGCTAACTCCTCTGTGTCCATTGGCATTTCGGCTGTTCCGTGATGCCCAACACACTCAGAGTCGCGCAGAGAATGGGGCGTCTATAACCAGCGAAAAGGGACACTTGGGGACACTTTCAGGCGTACCATGTCCCTATGGGGAATGAACGGCTCAGGGGGGCAATGACTTCCGCTGACCTCAGCAAGAACGGGCTCGCCGAGAAGGTGGTCGTCGGACCAAAGACGGTAGAGCGATGGCTAACCCAAGATCGCTGCCCGCACCCGCGAATTCGGTTGAAGGTAGCTCGGATACTTGGCTGCGAGGAGACCTACCTGTGGCCGGAGCTTCTAGCGGGAGCCCGAGCGTCCGTAGCCTCTCTGTCGGAGATCGTCCAGATATGGCCGACGAGAACCGAAGTGCCACACGATGTTTGGCGGTCGCTGATGCGTCAGGCGAACGAGAAGATTCAGGTTCTCGTATACGCGGGCGGATTCTTGGTGGAGTCCCTCGACTTCGTGAACGTAGTGCGGGAGAAGTCGAAGCAAGGTGCAGAGATTCGCATCCTGCTAGGGGACGGCAGCCATCCGAACATCCAGGCTCGCGCGCGTGAAGAGGGTCTGCCGTCACTTCCTCAGCGCTGCCATTCAACGCTCGAATACCTATGGGAGACCGTGGATCTCCCCGGGGTCGATATCAGAACCCACCACACGGTTCTCTACAACAGCATCTACCGGTTCGATGACTCCATACTGGTCAACACCCACAGCTACGGCGCGTATGCGGCCAAATCGCCCGTTCAGCACCTACAGCAGGTGCAGGGTGGCCACCTGTTCAACTACTACCTCGAGTCGTTCGAAGCAGCGTGGGCAACCGGCGAGCCAGCAGTACTCTGAAGCGTATGGGCCGACGCATTGACTACCACCAGGACCCCAACGCACCTGCGGCGAACAGCGTCCGGCCAAGCGCCGGCGCTTTCGTCCGTCGTGGGGACGCCGTTCTACTGATTCGCCGATCCGACAACGGCAACTGGTCGATGCCGGGCGGCGCACACGATCCCGGAGAGTCCCTGAGCCGGACTGCGGTGCGCGAGACTCAGGAGGAGACCGGCGTAGACATCCGGCTGACTGGCGTAGTCGGCATCTTCACGGACCCGACGCATGTCATCCACTACACCAGCAATGATGAGGTGCGCCAAGAGTTCACCATCATCTACCGCGCCGAAGCGGTCGGTGGCGAACCAACACCGAGCAGCGAGAGCACACACGTTGAATGGGTTCCAGCAGAACGAATTCCGACGCTGACCATGGATCCCAGCCAGCGCAAGCGCATTGATTGGGCGCTGTCCAAGAGCGAGCCCTACATTGATCCGGAGGCTCGCTGAACTGCGCCTCGCAACAGCGGTTCCGCCCGGTCGATCGCGGTGCGAACCAGAGTCCCCGAGGGATAGCGCACTCGAATATCCGCCAGCCGTTCGCCCAAGGTCAGTGTGCTACCGGTGGGGCCGGTAGTCATGTCTGCCCACCACACAAGATCGTTCGCCATGGCGATGCCCGGCACCGGCGCGAGCGCGTACCGGTCGAACGACTTTGCATCGATCCCCCGCACCTCAGCCTCCACGGTGCTCGCGGAATGGAATGCAACCAAGTGGCACACTATCGGCGAGTACCCCCGAGCTTCCAGGAGCTCCGCGCCATCAAGCGGATGGAAGCCGGACACCGGATAGCCGTAACCCACATCGTGCAGGTAGGCCGCTGAAACCACCTCTGCGCGAATCTCTTCCGGCACGAGATGGGCCACCCGTTCAACCTTGCGCCCGACCTCGATCGTGTGCGCCCGACGCGACTCGGTCAGCGGAATCAGCAGTCCCTCTATCGCAGCGTCCACAATCGGCCATGCTACGCGCCGAAGTCGAGCCACCCCCGGTAGCTACGCGTTGCCGAATTCCGCCATACAGGATCAAGGGCGGCGCGGGCGCGCCGCCGCCACGCTGGCGCCGCACTCCCGCTCCCTCGCTGGCGCTCGCTCGCGGTGCGTCGAGCGCGTCGGCCCCACACCCGCACCGCCAAACCTGTTGAGCACTCCAGCTCTGACTGGATACGACGAAGCAGGACCGACCGAGCATCGACACCGACCGACTGTCCCCGCTCACCGCTGACGAATCGGCCGGCACTCTCCGCGTCGATCGAACAGTTCACTCTCACCGCGGTTGCCGAACGGTGCTGCCGCACGAACTCCGTTCGCTTGCCCCCGAGAACCCATCTGCCGCAGTCGATCCAATGGTCACCCTCAGCCACCGTTCCGACGCCACGTCACTTCTCGGTGTGTGGTCGCCTGATCGGGTCCATCGGTGGTCGAGCTCTTCAGGTAGTCGCTGGCGGTCGGGTGTCCTTCCCTGGGGTGGATCGATCTGCCGAAGGCATACCACTGCCCGGGGGCACTCCCAAGGGCGCTACGCGTCACTACATGATGGGCATTCGCCCACCCTTGTCCGTACCCCCGGGCAGTGGTACGGGCTGTGCCCAGATCGACCACCCCAGGGAAGGACACCCACCATGACCGCCACCACCTGCGAGTACGGCACCTGCACCGAACCCGCTACCGAGCACGTCCACGCCTTAGAGTTCTGCCCCACCCACGCCCAGGCCGAACGCGACCAGAGCCACCCGATCGACTACTTCGGCCAGGACTGACTGCCAGGGGGCTTCGGCCCCCTTCTCCCTCCCCGGCCACCGGCAACGACGCCGGACAGCGAGTCGCCACCGACGCCGACTCCAGGCCGAACAACCTCCCCGGACCAACCGGGGAAGGCTCGCCCCCGGCGCGGATGTCCTTCCCTCCGCACCGGGGCGCGAGCACCAACCCCGTACTGCCGAACAGTTTCGAGAGTTTCCCGCCTCCTCAGCGGCCCAATTGTCTCGCTCCAGGAGAACGAGTCAAGGACCACCTGCCGGTGTCCGCTACGCGGTGCCTACGGCATCCCTGACACGCCCTCCCTCCGCAGAGGGTGGCCTTTATGAGGAAGCCGGGGAGAAAGCCGCGGGAGTTCAGCCAACGGCTTGACCCGTCGCTCAGTCCCCGCGGATCAGCGTGTAGGTGATGGACTTGTGCGGGCTGTTGTCTGCCCACTCGAACTCGACACGCTTCTCGACTCCATCCAACTGCCAAGCCATGTAGGCCGGCCGAAGAATGGTCTGGCGAAGAGGGTTCTCGGACTGGATCCATGCTGGAAACCGCCGCATCTCGGTATCCAAGCTGAGTCCGAATCCGATACCCGCAAGTTCGGCGATACCACCGCACAGGATGCCGTCTCCGGTATGGAAGGGGGTCACCCCCCACCAGTTCGTGATCGCTTCGACAGGGGTAAACGGATCAAACTTCAGCCGATGCTTGGGTGTAGAAGCAACACACAGTCCTGTGTTCTCGGGCCACGGGTTCGTTCCCAACATCTCCCGGACGGCATCGTCCGGGATCGTGGTGGTAATACGGCTTCCACCACCGTCCCGGGTGAAGGCGTTGACGGCGGCGTGGGTCAGCAGCAACTTCAGAGCCCATCGCTCGAAGTCATCGCCCGAGATGCGAATGGTCTCGTCGGGACCCCACTCGCCGGCACCCCCGAGAAACCTGAGAGCGATACTCTGCAGGAAAGTGGCGAGGTTGATAGCCGCAGTGTCGAGGTCACTCATCCCGTTGTTGTGGGCTTCGCAAAGGACGTTGGCGACGAACTGCCTCGGAGAGACGGGGTGCGGGATTCCATAGCCATGGTCATGCATGAGGCGGACCGTGTCGTCGTTGAAGGTGTAGAGCCTGATCAGTCCGTGCGAGATGTAGTGCTCGCCCGAGATCTTGGTAGAGCAGCCGCCGTCGACGTTCGCATAACACTTCGGGTGCTTGAAGTCGGTCGTAGTCATCGCTCTCGATTCCCGCTCGTGCCGGGTAGGTATAGGTAGCTGAACAGTGTTGAGGCACAGGGTATCCGGGCGAGTCCCACTTCAGCATCCATATTTTTCCGTAGCCTGATCTTTGCCGGACCTGGAGTTCAATGCGAAATGGAACCATTGGCGCAGCCCAGGCGTCCAAACACATATGAACACCGCACGGGAACAACGCTTTCGGCGTGCCGGCCTCAACCCGGACGACGTCGCCGACCGGTGGCGATTCCATCAGACACATCATGCTGATCATCACCATGATGTTCGCCCAGCCGATGAAGCGATGGCCCCGCCCGCCTCACCGGCTCCGATAGCGCCGCGGGTCGATGCATACCGACCGATCCACCGACTCAGGCTGAGACAACACCCGGGTTTCCTCGCCGTACACCCGCATCCCCTCACCGATCTTGAAGGCGGCGTGCTCCAGCTGCTCGGGCGTGAGGTACTTGCCAAACGCCGCGGCATCGAGCAGCTGGATCCGCACCTGATCGAGATTCATGCGTGCCCATTCCAGGCGCGAGAGTTCCGGCATGGCACAGCACGCTACCTCGAGTCGAACGTATGTTCTAGTCGCCCGCGAGGCGGTTACGGGAGCTGAGCCCGAACTCGGCGGTAGGTATCCGCGGTGGCATCCTCAAGGGCAGTCGTGACCTTGGAGCTGTTGTCCTTGATCCCGCCCGCCAGCGACAGCTGCATCGGAGGATTCGGATTGCTCAGAGTCGCTTTGCCCGGAGTGGACTTGCCGGCAATCCCGTCCCACACCTCGGGGTACCGCTCCCATCGGACAGCCGAGAGCATCGCTACGAGCTGGTCGGTCGTCCTCCGCGGTTCGGCACCCCAGGGCATGCTTCGGTGCGCAACGGCACCGATCGCCGCGAGGACCGCAGGCGACCCGATAACCGTCTCCACTCGCCGGGAGAACGAGGTGGCAAAGGCTCGGAAAAGAGCCGTAGCGACTCGTGTTACGGATTCGCGCACTTCCTGCTCAGTAACACCGGAGGGCAGATCATCGCTGGTGACAGCGCCACTGGTGCGCTCGAAGCCGGCGCGCCCGAAGAGCGCGGTTACAGCGAAGGACCGCAGGGTAGACAAGGTCATCCATTCGATATCCTTCGCTCCCAGCTGTCGCTTGTTCGCGGAAACCAGCGAGCGGAGTGGTACGTCCACCTTCGAGATCGGGTGCGGCACCAAGATCTTGTCCATCATGGTGAACGCAATCCCCGTCGCGACGTCGTTCGAGTCGGAATTCAGCCCGACAGTCTTGTTCGGGATGACACCCAGCAGGTTGCGGTCATGGAAGATCTGCCGGGCTTCGGTCAGGCTCATGTTGTGGTAGATCTCAACAGGAACCAGCCGGTCGGTCAGCTGCTTCTTGGTCAGGCCGTGATCGCCAAGCTGCTCCTGCAGGATCAGATGAGCAACATGCTGAGTCTCGGAGTCGATCAGAACTCCATTTACGCCGTACGGGAGGTACGCGAGGTGATCTTCGCCGTACGGGCCCGCCGCGGTGATGTGCTCGAGCTTCTCAGGGATCCAGAGAGCAAAAGGCGGTGTTGCCCAACCCTTTTCAAGAGAGCCGCGCAACCCGTTCGCGATGTAGCGCGCGTACTTGACCGCGTTCTCCTTCTTCGAACCCACAATCATGCGCTGGATTTCGTTCCGAAGCGCTGCCTGCTCACGCTCCTCCGGCGACGCGTACTTGAGCGCCTTCGGATCCTCCGCCCGTCGCGGGTCCGGCACAAGGGCAGCGAGGCGCCCCCAGGTCATGGTGGTGATGAACAAACTCTCATGGACCGGTATTACCCGCACCGGCTGACCCTTGTCTACGTCCAACATGATCGGACTGGGGGTTATGGCCGTCTCCGACATGAACTTCCCTTCTTCAGCCGCGGCTGTAATTAGCACTAGTTGTGGCCTCGACCACGACAGCTAATGTACCCCCGCAGTTAGTCAATCGTCAACCGCGGGGGCCGATTTACTGATAGTTTACTTACCGCGGCTACGGATTAGTCAGTGGATGTCCGCCCGCTGGGCCTCTGGCGGGAGTGCTGAGAGTGAACTTCGCAGATTCCGACATGACCGACCGTGCGATGAGTACGCCCTGCTCAGTGGCCCTCAAGGTCCGGTCGGCACGCCGACGACAGCCCGCGACAGCGCCCCCAGGAGACTCCTACGCGGCGACACGCGGTCGTGGCATACACGCCGCCTTTCAAGCCCACTGCCGGCCCGCGCGCGAGGCACACCACCGATGCGCTGCAGGTTCCGCCGATCTTGCCCGCGGCCATACACCGCCCACGGGGCGACGAACGAGAATCGCAGCGTCGAGCAACCGGGTCCGGATCTGAGATCCTCGATGTCACCAGAGTGTCACAAGCCACGCGGACTCCAACGGACCAAGACAGACCAGGTCGCCAGCTCACGGGATGGCCGCGGCTCCCGAAATACTCGACCAACCGGTCCATATCTGCCTCCGGAGCAGAAGGCCGCAGGTTCGAATCCTGCCGAGGGCACAGTTGAGAAAGAGCCCCTGACCTGTTCGAGCGGTCAGGGGCTCTTCTCGTCTATGCCGTCAGTCGGCGTCTCAGGCCAGTTGGCACGACTTCTCAGACAGGTGCGCCCGAACCCAGCTGCTACCGCGACCTGCACCCATCCGTCCTCGGTCCCATCAAAGACATTGGATTGGGCCGGTTTTCGCGAATCGCACAGTCAATCTCCTCGATCGACAACCGCCAGAGCCTCGCGGGCGACCTCGGGATAGCGGCGGATTGCGGCAGCGGCACGAGCTCACCGACGGTACAAGGCGTGCACTGGCACGCTCGAACGCTCGGATCAGCGTGTTGCCGAGCGTCTGACGCGACGACGGACCGGGCCATCCTCAGAGCATCAGAGTGATCTGGGTCACTCTTTCGGAAGTGTGTCGAAAGCGCCCCCGCGGCTCCGACCTCCTGGTGAACGAGCCCACAAGGGGCCAGAACGGAGGAGTAAATCATGGGTCAGGTCATTTCGAATCTGTCGATGTCGCTGGACGGGTTCATCGAGGATGCCGACGGCAGCGTGGACAGGTTGTTCGAGTGGTACACGGCGGGGCCGGTCGAGACGGACTCGGCCAACGAGCGCATCTCGTATCGGCAGTCCGAGGAGGATGTCGAATCCTTCCAGGAGATCGTCGGCCGGATCGGCGCGCTGATCGCCGGCCGCAGGCTGTTCGATGTGGCGAGCGGGTGGAACGGTATGCACCCGACCGGCGTACCGGTCGTCGTGGTGACCCATCACCCGCCGACCGCCGACGAATTCCCTTACCCCGAAGCGCCTTTCACCTTCGTCACCGACGGCGTCGCGAACGCGATAGAGCGCGCGAAGGAACTGGCGGGCGACAAGGACGTGGTGATCGCGAGCCCGGACATCGCCCGGCAGGCCTTGGACGCGGAGCTGCTGGACGTGATCACCGTCGACCTGGTGCCCTACCTCCTCGGTTCCGGTACACCGTATTTCGCGAATCTCGCCGAGAAGCAGATCCGCCTCGACAACCCGGTCGTCCGGCCCGGCAATCGCGTCACGCACCTCAGCTATCGGGTGCTGTACTGAATTGCCAACGGGGAGTAGCCAATATCGCCCAGCTCGGCCCCGACGCCGTTCACCGCCGCTCGGGCGCGTTTGCGACAGCGCGGTCCGCGCGGGGATTGACCCGGGTCAGCTTCTCCGGATTGCTCACGGCGTAGATGTGCCGGATCTGCTCCGTCTCGGGGTCGATCTCGAGCACACCTACCCCGTACGGCTTTCCGTTCAGTAGGGCGACGAGGGACAACTCACCGTTGACGTAGTCCGGATAGATGTCGAGCGCGCCCGCGGTCTTGGCGTAGAACGGCCCACCGGTGAGGAGGCGGGCGACCTTCGCTGCGCCGTGGATGGGCCGCAGGGCCGACTGCGTCCGGCCGCCGCCGTCCGAGAGGAACGTGACGTCCGGGGCCAGCAGTCGCAGTAACGCGTCCAGATCACTGCCGAGCTGCGCCTCCAAGAACTGCTCGGTCACCCGCCGCTGCACGGCCGGGTCGGCCCGGAACCGCGGTCGGCGCGCCTGCACGTGGGACCGGGCCCGGTGCGCGAGCTGGCGCACGGCGGCGGGCTCGCGCCCGATCATGGCGGCGATCTCGGTGTGCGGATACCCGAACACCTCGTTGAGCACGAAGACCGCGCGCTCGAGCGGCGTCAGCGTCTCCAGCACCACCAGCATCGCCAGGGAGACGGCTTCGGTGCGCACGGCCGGATCGTCGCCGTCCTCATCGGTGATCAGCGGCTCGGGCAACCACGGGCCGACGTAGGTCTCGCGCCTGCGGGCGATATCGGCCTGTCGGGACAGCGCGGCGTTGATCGCCACCCGCACCAGGTAGGCGCGCGGGTTGGTGATCTCGGGGGCGCCGGGTCGCCGCCGCGGCATCCACGACAGCCAGGTCTCCTGCAGCACGTCCTCGGTGTCGGCGACGGTGCCGAGCAGGTTGTAGACCAGGGCGAACAGCAGTTCGCGGTGTTCGGCGAACTCTCGGGTCGCCGGGTCGGGATCGGTCACGGTGGCCTCCTGGTGACGGTGTCGATCATAGGAGTGCCCTCGGGCCGCTAAGTGTGACAAACGGCCCGATTGTGTGATGCGCATCGCACACTGTCACGTTCGGGGCCCCTCCGGACTCCCATTCGTATCGCCGCGACTTCGCGGTGGGACTGGAGGAGGCAGCCGTGTTGGAGAGAACGACGAGTCTGTGCGCGCGTCACCGGCGGGCGGTGCTGGTGGTGGCCACGATCGCGATGCTGCTGGCGGGGATCGCCGGCGCCACCGTGTTCGACCGGTTGAAGAGCGGCGGATTCGACGACCCCGGCGCCGAATCCCGCGCGGCCTCCGACGTGCTGCGCGATCAGTTCGGGCAGAGCCCGCCGAACCTCGTCCTGCTGGTCCGCACGCCGGGCCCGGTCGACGACGCGGCACCGGCGGCGACCGCGCTCACCGAACGGCTGAGCGGCGAGGCCGACGTGACCGGCGTGCTGTCCTACTGGACGACCGGCCAGCCCGCGCTGCGCGGCGCCGACGGCGACAAAGCGCTGGTCATCGCCACCATCCTGGGCGATGAGGACCACGTGGGCGACCGCATCGCCGAGCTCGCCCCGCGCTACGCGGGCGCCCACGACGGGCTCGAGGTCGCGGTGGGCGGCTACGCGATGTTGCAGCACGAGATGGTCGAACAGGCGGAGAAGGACGCGATCGCGGGCGAGGCTATCGCGTTCCCGATCACCCTCGTGGTGCTGCTGTTCGTGTTCGGCAGTGTGGTGGCCGCGCTGCTGCCGCTGCTGATCGCGATGGTGACGGTGGTGCTGACCACGGGCGTGGTGTGGTTGCTGGCCGGGCCGCTCGAGTTGTCGGCGCTGGCGATGAACGTGGTGACGCTGCTCGGCCTGGGTCTGGCGATCGACTACAGCCTGCTGGTCGTGAACCGCTACCGCGAGGAGCTGGCGGCGGGAGACGAACCTCTCACCGCGCTCGCGACGACCATGCGGTCGGCGGGGCGGACCGTGGCCTTCTCCGCCGTCACGGTCGCGGTGGTGCTGGCGGGGCTGATCTACTTCCCGCTGCCCGCCGTGCGCTCGATCGGCTACGCGGGCGTCGCCGTGGCGCTGATCGCCGCGCTCAGCTCGCTGACCGTGCTGCCCGCGGTGCTGGCACTGCTGGGCAGGCGCGTCGACAAGTGGCGTATTCGCAAGGCGCGCAAGCAGTCCGGTGAGTTGCACGAGGGGCGCTGGCATCGGCTCGCGGTGTTCGTCATGCGTCGGCCGGGGACGGTCGCCGTCACCGTGACGGCGCTGCTGCTGGTGCTCGGGTCACCGTTCCTCGGGCTGAAACTCGGCTTCCCCGACGAACGTTCGATGCCGGATTCGTCCAGCGCCCGCCAGGTCGCCGAGGTCGTGCGCGACGAGTTCGACACCAACGAGCAGAACGCGCTGACCGTCGTCCTCCCGCGCGTCGACGGGGATCTCGACGGCTACGCCGCGCGCCTGTCGGAACTGCCGCACGTGGATCGGGTCGACACGTCCACCGGCAGTTACGCGGGCGGTGCTCGGGTGCTGCCACCGGGCGAGCTGCACACCCGCTTCGCGGCCGACGGCGGCGCCTATCTGACCGTCGTGCCCGACACCGGCGATCCCGAAACACTGGAGGCGCTGGTCGGCGACCTCCGTGCCGCCGACACCCCTGGCGACGCCCTGGTGGGCGGTATCGCGGCGGTGAGCGCCGACGCGACCGCCGCTCTCGTGCAACGACTTCCGCTCGCGCTGGGCACGGTGATCGTCGCGATGCTGGTGCTGCTGTTCCTGCTCACCGGCAGCGTGTTCATCCCCGTGGTGGCGGTGCTGTTGAGCTGCCTGAGCCTCACCGCGACCTTCGGCGCGCTGGTGTGGATCTTCCAGGACGGCAACCTCTCCGGGCTGCTCGGCTTCACCGTGACCGGCACGCTCGCCGCGACGGTGCCGGTCATGCTGTTCGGTGTCGCGTTCGGTCTCGCGATGGACTACCAAGTGTTCATGCTCGCCCGCATCCGCGAGGAGTACGAGCGCACCGGCGACCCCAGCGCCGCCGTCGCCCTCGGCCTGGAACGCGTCGGCCGGATCGTCACCGCCGCAGCCGTTCTCATCTCGGTGGTGTTCCTCGGATTCCTGGTCTCCGACATCACCTTCATGAAGGCGTTCGGCATCGGCCTGCCGCTCGCCGTCCTCGCCGACGCGACGCTGATCCGCGGGTTCCTCCTGCCCGCCGCCCTGCGCCTCGGCGGTCGCCGGACCTGGTGGGCGCCGGGACCGCTGCGGAACCTGCATGCGCACTTCGGCATTCGTGAGGAGGAGCGCCCTGCCGAACGGGAACCGAGCCGGGTTCCCGGCTGATCGGCCCACCCTCCTCCGAAGCGAAGTGCCCCGGTTCGGCCGGGGCACTTGCGCGTTCAGAGCACGACATCAGATGGCTGATCACCTGGCCCTGTCGTGACGATCTCGCCCGGCGGCATCCGCACGGCGGAAAGGCCCGTGCACCGGGCCGACTGCCTGGTCTTCGCCACCGGGTCCAGCGCCAGGCACTCGAGGCGACATCACCCCATCTAATCCGGCCGAGCTAATCCGGCCGAGCTAATCCGGCCGAGGCGATGTCGCCGGCGGTTCGACGGCGATGCCGGCCTGAGCCGGGCGCTGGTGACCGCATTCGAGTTCGGCGCCCGCCAGGTCGCGAACAGTGCAGCCACGAGGGGACGACGGCCAGACGACGAGCCCATCCTCACGCCACGACACCTCGAACCGCTCATCCCCGGTCGCGTCGGATTCGATGGTGATCGCATCACCCGGTCGCATCCAGTAGTCCTCACCCCACGCCTCGAGCCAGACCACGAGCGTCTTGTCCGAGAACGGGTTGGACAACAGGATTTCGGGCACCACCAGAGCCTAGATGCCGTGAGATCACAGCGGCCGCGATGAACCTTCGGACCGATCTCCCCCGATGCCCGACGAGAAACCTCGCTCGGCTGGCATCGAACCACGGACGGGTTATCGAACTCAACTGGGCAGCCAGCCGAGTTCGATGGGTTGTGGTTCGTCGGGTGCGATCAGGCGGATGAACTGGTGCTCCCTGCGCTTGCGCCCTTCGAATCGGTCCTGGCTCTGCTCGGTGCGGACGAGGATACGTAGCGAGACATCCCAATCGATGTCCCGCTTCGCGATATCGGCGGGAACTCGGACGATCGGGATCGCTCGTTTCTTGCCACCTGGTCGCACGAGGATCTTGGCGAACTCGTCGCTGATCTCGACGGCGGCCAGCACACCCACGATGGTCTCGATCGCGGTCTCGACTTTGGGGGCGAACAGTGCCCTGCCGTGTTCCCGTCCGCGTCGGGTGAGGCTGGGCCGCCGCTCGCTTCCATCGGACAGCGACATCTGGATCTCGAGCCCGGCATCGACCTTGTCGAGGGACTCGATGAGCAAGCGCAGCCGCTTGGCCAGCTCCGGGCTGATGCCCTCCAACCCGTCGGGACCGGCCTCCACTGCGCCGTGGAGATCGCTGACTCGAGCCAGCGCTGATTCCAGCGGGGACGGCCGGGCTCCCGGCTGCTCGTCGTGATCGGCTACCGTGGCGCCGAGTGCCTCGAGGGGCAAGTATCAACCGCTCTCCCCCTTCGGTCCCCCATCAAGTCGGTCGGGCCTCGCTCATGAATGTCAGCGGCCGCACAAGCACAGAAGCCATGGGCCCATGATGCGTCCCGCCCTGCGAATCCGATCCCACGATATCCCATCTCACCTCGGTCTTCGAGCACTCCCGGCGACTCCAGGAACTCGCAAATCCTTGCAGCGGAGGCAGTTCGGTCGCGGGGCCAGGTGCGGTGTGAGGCCGACCGCTACCATCCCCACGACGACCTCCTCCTCCTCCTGCCGAGCGAGTGCGCGCAACGAGATCGATGCCGTGCCGGATGCCGTGTACGAGCACATCCGCATCACCCGGGACCGGCTGAAGGCGCGGGCGGAGTCGGTGTAGTTCCGGGGTACTCGGACTGCGCGTTCACGCCGTGGCTCGACGGTGGCGGCGGACGGCGCTAAGCCCTTCGAACAGATCTCCCCTGATGCGCGACGAGAATCTTCCTCGGCTGGCATCGTGGGGCGGGACAGGTGCGGTCGGCTGCGTCGAGGGAGAGGACCCCATGAACGTTCGTATTCGCCGAGTCGGCCTCGCTGTGGTGCTCGGGGCGGTTCCGGTGCTGATCGGGACCGCGCCGAACGCGTCGGCGGCGGTCACCGGTGTGACCGTGGAGCAGCCCGCCGAAGGGTTGCGGACCGGGTGCGTCTACACCGTGACGGTGGACGTGGACGCGCCGGTTTCCGAGGCCGGTGAGGTGACCGTCGGGATCAGTGGTGGGCCGGTGCCGGGGACTGGGGAGCGGCTCGGGGTCGCGGTCTATCACCCGGAGAGCGGGACGGCGACGTTCGAGTGGACGCCCGCGTACGTCGGCCGACAGAACGTCTTCGCGCAGCAGTTCAAGCCCGGCCAGGTCACCTCCGCGAGGTACGTGACCGTCGACGTCGTCGGGCGGGGCGTGAACACCGGCAGTTCCTGCCTGCCGCTTCCGTGAGCATTTCCGGGCACCCGTGGTGCGGTTGGGAACCCTGAGATCCGGACCGCCCGGCTACCATCCACCCATGACCGTCTCCTCCCCCGCCAGCGCTAGCGCGCGCATCGAGATCGAGGCCGCACCGGATGCCGTGTACCAACTCATCACGGATCTCGGTGTGCTCGCCGAGGTCGCCGAGGAGGCCACGGCGATGCGGTGGGTCAGGGGTGGGGCGGCCGCCGAGGGCGCGAAGTTCAAGGGCAGCAATCGGAATGGCCGGCGGCGGTGGTCGACCACCTGCACGGTGACGGAGGCGGAACCCGGGCGGGCGTTCGCGTTCGACGTGGACTCCGGTCCGCTGCCCATCGCGCACTGGCGCTACGAGTTGACGCCCACGGCGACCGGTACCGCGGTCATCGAGAGCACCTGGGATCGGCGGCCGACGTGGTTCCACCGGCTCGGCGGGTTGCTCACCGGTGTGAACGACCGGGCCGCCGCGAACGCCGAGCACATCCGCGTCACCCTGGATCGGCTGAAGGCACGGGCGGAGTCGGTGTAGTTCCGGGGTACTCGGACTGCGTGTTCACCCCCGTGACTCGTCGGTGGCGGCGGGCGGCTCTAGGCCCTGGCCCTGGTCATCTCGACACCGGCTTCGGCGTTGCGGTAGCTGCGCGCCACCAGGGCGGCGCGCAGGTACCACAGCCCGGAGGACTGCGCCGGATCCAAGCCGGTGAGCTGGGCGATGCGCCGGAGCCGGTAGTCGATGGTGTTGGCGTGCAGGCCCAGAGTGCGGGCGGTGCG
This sequence comes from Nocardia puris, assembly GCF_036051655.1. Classification (NCBI taxonomy): domain Bacteria; kingdom Bacillati; phylum Actinomycetota; class Actinomycetes; order Mycobacteriales; family Nocardiaceae; genus Nocardia; species Nocardia puris. The sequence goes on from NZ_CP107943.1 coordinate 404,565, forward strand.
CTGCCTGCTGAGGTCGTTGCCGAGGTGCAGCCGCAGGGTTTCCAGCAGTTCCGGCCGGTCGTCGAGCGGATCGAGGACTTCGCCCAGGCGTTCGCGGCCCGGCCCCGGCCTGGTGAGCTGGTATTCGACCACCAAGTCGTCGAAGCGGTAGAGGCCGGGGGCGTTGCGCAGCCGCTGCACCATGTCCAGCAGTTCGTGCGCCCGTTCGGCCGCCTCCGGGATGTCGGGGGTCTCGGCCTCCAGCACGGTCGCGGTGAGTGGCACCTGCGCCGCCGAGGACAGCCCTCGGACCAACTCGTCCAATACCTCCGGCGTCACACCGGCCGCAGGCAGCAGCACCGTGCCCCCGCCGGTGCCGAGCAGTGAGAGGGCGCGTCCCGAGCAGCGCACCGCCAGTTCGGATTGCACCCGCCGCAGCTTGCGCCGCGCGACCACTTGGTCGACGCGGCTCAGCTGTTCGTCGGGGTGCTTCGGAATGTCCATCGCGAGAATGAAATACGAGTCCGCGATGGCGATGCCGCCCGCGCGAACCATCGGTGCCGCGGGCTGCCCGGCGAGCAGTGCGGAGGCCACGGTGTGCACGGCCGCGTGGTGCTCGGCCACCGCGGCGCGATGTTCGCGCACGTAGGAGTCGGCGAAGGCGGCGTCGACGACGGATTGGCAGGCCAGCAGCCTGCGCACGGTCTCGACCAGGCGCGCGAGGTCCGCCGGCGCCGCCGCGTCGAGCACCAGGTCCAGGCCGATCCGGAACCCTTCGTGCACCGCGCGGTGGATGACGTCGATCGGTATCCCCTCGCGCGCCCAGTCCGCGCCCGCCCGGCGCACGCGCTCCAGCTTCTCGGCGGTGTCGTAGCCCTCCAGCGCCCCCTGCACGAACTCGAGGCAGGCCCTGGTCACCGCCGTGATCTCGCCGCGCAGCACATCGCCCGGCAGCACCCCGCAGGGCGCGAACTTCTCCGCGAAACGTTCGACCAGGCGATACGCCAGACCGCGCGTGTCGCGCAATGGATCCGAGATCGGAACGGCGGCGAGGGTTTTCACGGGCGCACCGAGGGTGGACGGCTGACTGATCATGCGCGGCTCCGGCATTCGGTTCTGGATCATTCGGCGGTGTCGATCAGTTCGCCGGTGAGCACCCAGCGATCTCCCTCGAATCGCTGGATGCGCATGGCCTCCATCGGGAACCCGTCACCGGGCCCGGTGCGCAGCGTCACACCGGGCTGCAACAGGCCGATCTCGACGTCGGACAGGTTGCGCACGGCGTCGCGCAACCCCTCCCGCGTGGGGCAGGTCGCCGACTCCATCGCCTTGTGGAAGCTCTCCGCGGCGGCCCAGCCGACGGAGGTGTACTGGTCGGCCGGATCGGCGTCCGGCGCGTAGGCGGCGAGTTTCTCCTTGTAGAGCCGCATGCCGGGATCGTCGTTCCATTGCGGGTCGGCGGGGTCCTTGCTGAAGGCGGCGCTCACCACGCCCTGCACGTTGGCGAAGCCGACGGGTTCGAGCACGGTGCGCGAGTTGGCCACCATGGACACGATGTGCAGCGGATTCCACCCGGGGTCGCGAGCGTCGGCGGCGAGCGCCTGCGAGGCGAACTTCGGCGTCGAGAAGTTCAGCAGCACATCGGCTTTCGAGGTGGCGAGATTGCGCAGCTGCGGATCGACGGTCGGATCGGTCACCGCGTAGCTCTGCTCTGCGACGATGCGGATATCGCTGTCGCGCACCGACTCCCGGAAGCTGTCGAGCAGGTCCTTGCCGAAGTCGTCGTTCTGGTAGAGCACCGCGACCGTCGCGCCGGGGCGGTGCGTGCGCACGTATTCGGCGAAGGCGCGCCCCTCGGCGCGGTAGCTCGGCTGCCAGCCGATCGTCCACGGATGATCGGTGTCGGCGCCCCATTTCGTCGCACCGCCTGCGACGAACACGTGCGGGACCTCCTGCTGGCCGACGTAATCCCAGACGGCCGAGGAGGTGGGCGTGCCGAGGGTCTGGAAGAGCGCGAACACCCGGTCCTGCTCGACCAGCCTGCGGGTCTCCTCGACCGTCTTCGGCGGCTGGTAGCCGTCGTCACGCACGAGGTATTCGACCTGGCGGCCTGCGACGCCGCCGCGCTCGGCGTTCACGTAATCGAAGTACGCCCGAACGCCTTTGGGCATCTCCCCGTACGCCGACGCCGGTCCCGAGAGCGGATAGACCCCACCCAGTTTGATGGTGGTGTCGGTGATGCCCGTGACCTGCTGACCCCGGCAGTCGCCCGAGCCGAGTGTGTCCGCGCCCTCGCCGCGTCCGCCGCACGCGGTGGCGGTCAGCAGCACCGCCGCGGCCAGCATGCCGGCCCTGATCACCTTGTCAAGCATTGTCTTTGCCTTTCCGGAGAAGAAACCCGACCCGGCGCGTGAGGCGCTCGGCGAGCCCGGCGAGCCCGCCCGGCGCGAGATACATGACCGCGATGATCGACAGCCCGAACACGACGCCGGGCGCGGCCTGGTTGACGTCCTGGGCGAACCCGGGCACGTACATCACGAAGAATCCGCCGAGCACCGGTCCCCAGAGCGAACCGAGCCCGCCGACCACCAGCCCGGCCAGCAGTGTGATCGACAGCGTGACGGCGAACGAGTCGGGCGAGACGTAGGCGATGACCCAGGTGTAGACGCAACCCGCGACACCGGCGAGCATGGCGCTCCAGGCGAACGCCAGCGTCTTGTAGTGCGCCGCGCGTACGCCCATGACTTCGGCCGCGGTCTCGTTGTCGCGAATGGCGTTGAGCGCCCGGCCCACTCGCGACCGCCGCACACCGGCGACCACGACCACCCCGGCCAGGGCGACGACGAGGGCGAGCAAGTACAGCCACTGGTCCTCGGCGAGCCCGGTCCACGCGGGCGGGCTCGGCTTGTCGAGCGTGAGCCCCATGGACCCACCGGTGACGGACTCGAATCGCTTGAGCAGCGGCACCAGGAAGATCGCGATGGACAGCGTCACCAGCGCGAGATACAGCCCGCGCAGCCGCAGCGCGGGCACGCCCAGGGCGAACCCCAGCACGAAGGTCACCACAGCCGCGACGGGAATGGTCAAGGCGTAGTGCGTATCCCAGCGATCCATCATGACGGCCGCGGTGTAGGCGCCGATCGCGAGGAACGCGCCGTGCCCGAGCGAGATCTGACCGGCCTGGCCCACCAGCAGGTTCAGCCCGAGCAGCGCGGTGACGTACACCAGCGCCATGGCGAGCTGGAAAGTGTGGAACGGGGTGAGCTGGAACGGCGCGACACACGCTGCGGCCAGGAGCAGCCCGATCAGTAGAAGCTGTTTACGGGCCAACAGCCCGGACAATAGTGAGTTCCGCTCGACTGCCGGGACTTCCGGTGTGGGAGTGGTGGTGACCATCTCACTCATACCCGCTCCACCGCCGCCCGTCCGAACAGTCCCTGCGGGCGCATCAGCAGGACGGCGAGGATGATCGCCAACGGCACACCAATTTTCAGTTCGGTGCCGATGACGTCGACGTAGGCGCCCGTGAGGGTTTCCGCGACGCCGACGATCAACCCGCCCACCACGGCGCCGACCGGACTGTCGAATCCGCCGAGCGTGGCCGCGGCGAAGGCGTAGATCAGGACGCCCGCCATCATGTTCGGCTCGAGGAACAGCAGCGGCGCCGACAGCACCCCCGACACCGCGCCGACCAGGGCGGCCAGACCCCAGCCGAGGCCGAGCACAGCACCCACCCGGATGCCGACGAGCTCGGCCGACTGCGGATTACACGCCACCGCGCGCATCGCCAAGCCGATCCCGGTGTAGCGGAACAACACGTAGAGGCAGGCCATGACGATCGACACGACGGCGATAACGCCCAGACTGCCCCAGCCCACGGTCACCCCGCCCGCGCGGAAAGCGCCGTCCGGGAAGGGATTCGGGAAGGCCTTGACCTGGTAGGACCAGATCCAGCCCGCCGCGGCGTGCACCGCGAAGAACAGGCCGACGGTCACGATCACCACGGTCAGCTCCGACCCGCCCTCGACCGGCCGGATGACCACCCGTTCGATGAGCATTCCGGCGACGAACGACACCGCCAGCGTCACGGGCAGCGCGACCCAGAACGGCAGCCCCGCCTCGGTGCACTGCCAGGCCAGGAACGCCGAGAACATGGCCAGCTCGCCCTGGGCGAAATTCACGATGCCGGTGAACCGGTAGATGAGCACCAGCGCCAGCGCGAGCCCCGCGTAGAGGGCGCCCGCGCCGATCCCTTCGATGACCTGCTGTAGGAATCCGGCCACGGTCACACCCGGTATCCGAGGTAGGACTCCGCGACCTTGTTGTCGCGGCGGATGTCGGCGGCGGTGCCCGACAACACGATCCGCCCGGTCTCGAGCACGTGCGCGCGATGGGAGATGCCGAGCGCGAGATGCGCGTTCTGTTCGACCAAGATCACGGTGATCCGTTCCTCCTTGTTGATGGCGCCGACGATGTCGAACAGCTCTCTGGTCACCAGCGGCGACAGGCCGAGGGACGGTTCGTCCAGCAGCAGCAGGCGCGGGCGCAGCATGAGGGCGCGGCCGATGGCCAGCATCTGCTGCTGGCCGCCCGACAGCCCGCCCGCGGGTTCGCGCAGCTTCTCTTTCAGCACGGGGAAGAAGTCGAAGACGCGCAGCAGATCCGCCGCCGAGCGCACCCGATCGCGCCGGGTGTAGGCACCGAGGCGCAGGTTCTCCTCGACGGTGAGCGGGGCGAAGGTGCCGCGCCCCTCGGGTACGTGGGCGACACCCATCCTGGCGATGGATTCCGTTTTGCGCCTGGCGATGTCGACGTCGTCGAACTCGATGGAGCCCTCAGTGCGCACCATGCCGCTGAGCGCGCGCAGGAGCGTGGATTTGCCCGCGCCGTTGGGGCCGAGGATCGCGCAGATCTCGCCCCGCGCCACGGTGAAGCTCAGACCGTGCAGCACTCGAGCGTCGCCGTAGCCCGCGCGCAGATCGGTGACGGCGAGGAACGCGGTCATGCGGCGGTGCCCAGGTAGGCGGCGACCACGTCGGGGTGGCGTTGCACGTATTCCGGTGCGCCCTCGGCGATCACGCTCCCCCGGTCCAGGCAGACCACGCGGTCGCAGGTGCCCATCACGAATCCCATGTGGTGTTCCACCACGAGCACCGTCAGCCCGAGGTCGGCGCGCAGGGCCGCGAGCCGGGCGGCGAATTCGTCCACCTCGCCGTGGCTGAGGCCGTTGACCGGCTCGTCCAGCAACAACAGGCGCGGGCGCACGGCCAGCGCCCTGGCCAGCTCGACCCGCTTGAGCGTGCCGAACGGCAGTCCCGCGGCCGGATGGTCGGCCACCTCGACGAGGTCGAGCCGCGCCAGCACCTCCTCGACCTCGGCGCGCAACGCGCGTTCCTGCCGGCGCACGCGCGAGAGCCACAACCCGGCCGTGCCGAACCCCGCGCCGCCGCGATGGTGCGCACCGACGAGCACGTTGTCGCGCACCGACATGCGCGGGAACAAGCCGAGATTCTGGAACGTGCGGGCGATGCCGATCCCGGCCAGCGCGTGCGGAAGGATCGTGAGCAGGTCGGTGCCGTCGAAGACCACGGCCCCGTGGTCCGGGGTGTAGCGGCGGGTCACGCAGTTGAACAGGGTGGTCTTGCCCGCGCCGTTCGGGCCGATCAGGCCGACCATCTCGCCCGCGGCGACCGCGACGCCGACGTCGGAGAGGGCGGAGATGCCGCCGAAGCGCAGCGTCAGACGGGATATCTCGAGCAGCATGTGTCCTCCGGCCCGCGTCCGAGACGTGGGAGCGGGCGTACCTGGGGCCGTCGGCGCGACAGCGCCGGGTGAATGGGACACGGTCAGCGTAAAATCGCAGCTCGGGGGCCACATCGGACGCCGAGGACCATTTTCGCCGCGCCGGTTTGTCCACGGCGGACAGTGCGCGGGCGACCAACGGCGTGTTGACACACCGGCCGGTCCATGGATAAATCGCCGGGTATGTCAGCCGGATCACACCGGGGTCCGGTGTCGGAGACGATGCTGGCCGAGCGCACCAGAATCGTCGGCGAGGTGTTCGATCACGCCCACGACATGGCCGATGCCGGCCTGCGGGCGATCATCGCCCAGATCCCGGCCTACGCCGACCGCGACGAGGTATTCCTCGCCGACGTGCACGACCAGCTGACCCGGCTGTGCCGGACGGGGCTGGCGGCCCTGCTCGACCATCGTAAGATCACCGCCGACGACGTCGCCTACGCCCGCCACGCGGCGGCCCGGCGCGCGCAGGCCGGGCTGACCCTGGTCGACTACATCAACGCCTTCCGGCTCGGCCAGCACGCGATGTGGCAGTCGCTGATGAACTACGCGGGCGCATCGGAGGCGGGCCGGGAGGCCGCGCTGTCCATGGTCGTACCGCTCACCCGGTACTGCGATCTGATCAGCACGCAGGCCGCGAACGCGTATCTCGAGTTCCAGCAATACCTTTCGGAGGAAGCCGGACGCGACGCCCGGGAGCTGGTGGAGACGCTGCTCGACGGCGCGTTCCCCGAACGCGGGCCGCAGTACGCCACCGCAGCCGCGCACGGCCTCGGCACCGACGAACCGGGGACGATGGTGGTGGTGACCGGCCGGGTTCTCGACGCCACCGACAGCACCCGACACCAGGTGTCGGCGGCGATCGCGCGCACGGGCGTGAACGGCCTGCGCACGCTCTCGGTGGTGCGGGGCGGGGAGATCGTCGCGATCCCGGCGCTCGGGCGCAACGGCTCGGCCGAGGACCTGTGCGACCGGCTGCGCGACACGGGGGACAGGCTGCGCGCCGAGGGCGTCACCGTGGCGCTGGGTGTGAGCACCGTGGCGGCCGAGGCCGCCCAGCTGCCCGCCGCCTACCAGGAGGCGCGCGGGGCGCTGGACCTGCTGCCGCAGGCCGGGGGCGTGCTGGCGCTGCCCACGCTGACGCCACTGCGCTACCTGATGCTGCGCGCCGACGACACGGCTCGCCGGTTGGTCGACACCCGTATCGGCGCCGCCCTGGCCGACGACCTCGCGCGCGGCGGGATGCTCACCGCCACCGTGCGGGCCTTCGCCGAGGCCGATATGAACCTGCGCGCGGCCGCGGAACACCTTCGCGTGCACCACAATACGGCCAAGTACCGGGTGCGCCGCATCCAGGAACTCACGGGCCGCGACGTGCGCCGCGTCGCGGACCTGGTGGAACTGCTCGTCGCGATCGACCTGCTCGCGCCACCCGGCGCTACGTCCACACGTCCTTCGCGATGATCATCGTCACCGCACCGGCGCCGTCGTGGCTGTGCCTCGGTTGTCGGCGTAGCGGCGCGCGATCAAGTACTCGGTGACGGCTCTGGCTCCGGAACGCTTCGTGATCAGGGTCGAAAACTGTTCTGCGCACGGGGGTCTCAGAGACGGCGTCCGCCGTCGGCGTAGAGGGTCTGGCCGGTGACGAACGCGGCGTCGTCAGAAGCGAAGAAGGCCACCACGTTCGCGATGTCCTCGGGCTCGCCGACCCGCCGCAGCGGCGTGATCTCGGCGGTCTTCGCCTGCAACTCCTCCGCCGTGAGGCCGAGGCGGGCGGCGGTCCGCGCGGTCATCTCGGTGGCGATGAATCCGGGCGCCACGGCGTTGACGGTGATGCCGAACGGACCGAGTTCCATGGCCAGGGTCCGGGTCAGGCCTTGGATGCCCGCCTTGGCGGCGGCGTAGTTGACCTGGCCGCGGTTGCCGAGCGCCGAGACGCTCGAGGTGTTGACGATCCGGCCGTAGCCCTGGTCGACCATGGACCGCTGCGCGGCGCGGCAGCACAGGAACGCGCCGCGCAGGTGCACGGCCAGGACCGTGTCCCAGTCGTCGGCCGACATCTTGAACAGCAGGTTGTCGCGCAGCACGCCCGCGTTATTGACCAGGATGTTCACCGGCCCCAGCGCGTCGGCGGCGCGCTCGAACGCGACGGCGACCTGGTCCTCGTCGGTGATGTCGCAGCCGAGCCCGAACGCCGTGCCACCCGCGGCGGCGATCTCGTGGGCGCGCTCGGCGCAGGCGGCTTCGTCCAGGTCGGCCAGCGCGACCGCGACGCCGTCGGCGGCCAGGCGGGCGGCCACGGCGGCGCCGATGCCCCGGGCCGCGCCCGTCACCAGCGCGACACGGCGCCGGTCGATGTCATTGCCGGACAACGTAGTTCACTCCCTCGTGGTCGGGTCCGAGAGCGCGGCCGAATCCGGTGGAAGAACTCCGGCGATATTCGCGGCGGCCCGAAACCGTACGGCGTTAGGTTATGGTCGAGCACGCTATCCTAACGATGTTCGGTAAACAAGCGGTCCGGCCCCCGGTGCTGGGTTCGACCGGGTCCGGTGACGCGAGGAGGAGATGGGCGATGGCGAGGCCGCGCGTGCCCCTGCTGAGCCGCGACCGCATTCGCGCGGCGGCGCTGGCGCTCATCGACCGCGACGGTCTCACCGAGCTGTCCATGCGCAAGCTGGCCGCCGAACTAGGGGTGCGGGCCGCCTCGCTCTACGGGCACTACCCCACCAAGGACGACCTGCTCGACGACATCGCGCGCGAGATCATGAGCCACGTGGACGCGTCCGCGTTCGAGGGCGGCGCCTGGCGGGCGGCGCTGGCGTCCTGGGCGCGCTCGTTCCGGGCGGCGCTGGCCGCACATCCGAATTTCGTTCCGTACCTGGCCACTTCCGGCCCCGGACACCGCGACGGGGCGCTGCGCGCCGCGAACGCCGTGCACGGCGGACTGGTCCGCGCGGGCTGGCCGCCGCGCCGCGCGACCATGATCGGCGCGGCCACGCGGTACCTCGTGCTCGGTTCGACGGTCGGTTCGTTCTCGCGCGGTTTCGCCGACGACGCCGACCTCTACCGGGACCGCTACCCCCACCTCGACCGGGCGCATCTGCTGCGCGAGAAGGCCGACGAAATCGACGCGGAGAGCTTCGAACTCGGCCTCACGGCGTTCCTCGACGGTCTGGAGACCCAGTTCGCCGCACTGGGGAAACGCCGGGCCCGGCGGCGCGCCACCCCCGACGCCGCGCGCTGATCATCGGAAGCCGTTCAGTCCTCGGGGAATCCGACGGCGAAGCCGATGGCGATGATGACGCTGCTGACGATCGAGAGGGGCACGAGGGTCCACATGGCGGTCACGGTACGGCAACGACGCGCCAGGGGGTCGCGGTTTCGGCGGATGCGGGGTGTTCATTCGGTTCGGTTACCCTCGCCGGCATGAACTGCTGCGGGGTATCGCGGAGGTCGGTGCTGGGCGCGGTCGCCGGGCTCGCGGTGGGAGCCGCGGCCGGGGTGGGTTCGGCTCGGGGGCAAGGCGTTCCGGTGGTGGCGACGGATATCGAGGTCGTCACGGTGACCGACACCTCGGCGGTGCTGACCTGGACGACCAGCGCGAACGGGCAGCCGGTGGCGACCGGGACCGAAGTGCGGCTCGGACCGGCCGACGCGCAGGGAGCCCCGCCGCAGGTGTTCGAGGATCCCGAGCCGACGCCGTTCCACTACGCGGAGATCGACGGGCTGGAGCCGGGGCGGCGATACAAGTTCGAGGCGTGGTCGCAGGGTGCGCGCGCCACGCCGGCCGCGTCGCTGGTGACGGGATCGCCCGGCACACCGGAAGTCACGGGTGAGTTCACCACGTTGGTGCCGCCTGCGGGCCGGTTGCTGCGCACCATCGCGCTGGCCAACGACGTGCACTACGGCGAGGAGGTCAGCGGCCTGCTCGTGGGCGGATTCCCGCCCGGGTTCCGGCAAGTGCCGCAGCTGCCGCCGTACCCGGACGTCATGCTCGACGCGCTGCTGGGCGACGCCCGCACCCGCGGGGTGGACACGCTTATCGTCGCCGGCGACCTCACCGATGAGGCGCGCCCCGGCGAAACCCGTTCCGTCCGCGAGAAACTCGACACCTGGGGCACGCTCGGCCGCGACTGGTTCGCGGTGCGCGGCAACCACGACCGCCCGCACCGGGGCGAGGAGTACGCGGCCTGCGCGCCGCTCGGCGAGTACCGCGACTGCTTCGGCGATCTCTTCGCGCCCCGTCAGCAGTTGGTGACGGCGGAACTGGGTGGGTTGCGCCTCGTCGGCCTCGACACCGCCGATCTGGACGGCGCGGGCGGACGCATGGACCCCGCGCAACTCGACCACCTCGACCAGATCCTGCGCGCCGACCCGGATCGCCCGACGTTGATGTTCAGCCACCACCCGGTGACCACCGAGTCGGGGCTCACGAACATCGCGGGCCCCGGCTTCGTGCTCGACGGCCCGTCGGCGACCGCCCTTCAGCGCACCTACGAGCGCGCACCCGGCGTCTTCCTGCACCACAGCGGCCACACCCACCGGAATCGCCGCACCCGGCCCGACGCGCCCATCGCCGTCGAGTTCCTGGAGGTGGCGGCGGTGAAGGAGTACCCCGGCGGCTACGGGCTGCTGCGGATCTACGAGGGCGGCTACATGGTGAACTTCCACAAGACCCGCACCGCGCACGCCCGCCAGTGGAGCGCCACCACGCGCGGCCAATACTTCGGGTTCCTGCCGGAATACGCGCTCGGCACGTTCGCCGACCGCAATCACGTTGTGGCGCGGGATTTCTCGGGTCTGCGCTGAGAACAACCCACCCCCGCAGGCCTTTTCGACAGGGAAATCCGCCGGCACTCCGATCCGGAAGTGGCGGTGTCCGGACCGGGGCACCGGCGGACGGCGCACCCTTACTGGAGCGAGCGGCGGGAATTGAACCCGCGTAAACGGCTTTGCAGACCGTTGCCTCAACCACTCAGCCACGCCCGCCTCACCACCGAGAATGGTGCAACTCGGGCACGCGCGCCAGGGTTGCGCTCACCATGATCGAAAGGGCCCGGCGCGCGCTCGTGCGATGATCTGGGGCATGTCCCGGCCACGACCGCTCCCGCTGGACCCGATCGAGGAGGCCCACCGCCAGTGGGTCGGCCACGGCTGGGGCGATGTCGCCGACGGAATGGCGGCCGTGACGTCGCTGGTCCGCGCCCAGCAGATCGTGATGGCGCGGGTGGACGAGGCGCTCAAACCGACGGGCCTGACCTTCTCCCGCTACGAACTGCTCATGCTGCTGAGCTTCAGCAAGACCGGCGCGCTGCCGATGGCCAAGGCGAGCGCACGGTTGCAGGTGCACCCGACGAGCGTCACCAACACCGTCGACCGGCTGGAGGCGGCCGGATTGGTGGTGCGCGTGCCGCATCCGAGCGACCGCCGCGCCACGCTCATCGAGATCACCGACGCCGGAAGGGAATTGGTGGCCGAGGCGACCGAGCAGCTGAACGCGAAGGTGTTCGCCCAGCCCGGCCTGCCGTCGGACCGGCTGCACACCCTGCTGCAGCTGCTGGCGGAATTCCGCCACGCGGCGGGTGACTTCGACGCCGGGGGCGAACCGGCCCACTGGCGCGCCGAACGCCGCTGAGCCCGCCATACCGGACGGTCCGATACGCCTCGCGCGCGTCCATCGGGTAACACTCCGGCATCCTCCGGGCGAATTCGCGGCGGCGTCGCCTTGGCAGCGCGGGCGAAAGGGTCCACCATGGAGTCCATGGTGCTGGTCCTGGGGGTATCGGCGGGCGCTGGCGGCGCGCGTGCGATGTTGACGCATTCCGATCAGCCGCATCTCCCTGCCATCGACCGGTGCCACGTGCCCCGCCGCGCCGGCGGCAGCGTCGAGGAGGCCGTGTTCGACGCCATCCGCCGGATGCGCGCCAGCGCCGAGCGCCGCGACGAGATCATCACCGGCACGGCCGTGACCTGCCGCTGCCCTCTACATGCCGACGCGATCCGCGCCGCGGCCGGCCGCGAGCGGATCACCATCGTCGACGAACCCCTCGCCCAGCTGCGCTACCTGCGATTCACCGGACAGCTGCCCGATCGCGGAACGGTCATCCTCTACGACCTCGGCGCGTCGGGGCTCACCGTCACCCACGCCGACTGCCACACCGACGCCATCCTGTCCGGTAAGCGCAGTACCGTCCTGGGCGGCGACGGTTACGACGCGCTGCTGCGCTGGCAACTGGCCCGCGACGGCGTGCTCACCGACCGGGTGACCAGCCGCAGGCACCGCGAGGCGCTGAGCAGCGCGCGCGTGGTGACGGCGCTCGATCCCGGCTCGGGCGGGCGCGCGGTGGTCACCCGCAGCGATCTGGCCGAGCTGTGCGCGGCGGGCATCCACCATTCGGCCTCGTTCGTGCGGCAGCTCATCGAGGAGACGGGCGTGCGGCCGCAGGCGCTGGTGCTGCTCGGCGGGTGCACCCGCAGCCCCAGCGTGCGGGCCGAATTGGCCGAGCTCATCGATCTGCCGGTGGTGTACGACCCGGAACCGGAGTACGTGTCGGCGCGCGGCGCGGTGCTGCTGGCCGCCGAACGCACGTCGGGAGTGGTGCGGATGGCGCGGTTGCGGGCGGGCGCGGGCCTGCCGGGACTGTCGCCGTCGCACGCCGGGCGGCGCAAGGTGGTCGCCGCTGTCGCCGTCACCGCGGCATTGGGCGCGACCGTCGCGGGACTGCTCGCCGTCGAGCGGACGCCCGCCGCACCGCCCGGCGGCGGCACGCCGACCCAGTTCGAGGTCGGCACGCCGGGCTTCTCGGGCAACTGAGACCCCCGTCTTCGCCATACTGAGCCGATGGCGCACGAACGACGCGTGGAGGCCGCGCTGCGGCGGTTGACCGACGACGGCGTCCTCGGCGAGGACCAGCGCGCGGCCGTGCTCGCCGCCCTCGCGGCCGAGGAGGACGCGGCCCGGCCGACGCCGGGCAAACTGGTCGCCGAGATCGCGGCGTACGTGGGCGCGGGCCTGGTGCTCGGCGGCGTGCTGCTGTTCCTCGCCGCGTCCTGGGACGATCTCGCCCGCGCCGGACGCGTGGCGGTGCTGGCCGTGGTGACGATCGGGCTCATCGGCGGTGGCGTGGCGCTGGCCGGCCGGGACGCGTTGTTCGGCCGTGCCTTCACCTCGACCGTGCGCACGCGGCTGGCCGCGGTGCTGTTCGCCTTGGCGGCGGCCGCGGTGGCGGGGGCCGTCGGGGCCGGTCTGGACGATTCGGGCAACGACACGTCGTGGGTGATCGCGGTGAGCGCGGGGCTGGTGGCGGCCGTGATCGGCTACCTGGCGATCCCGTCGGTGGTGGGCATGCTGGCCTGCGCGGGTTTCTCGGTGGCGGTCGCGAGCGGGCTGGTCGGCGACGTGTTCGGTCTGCGCGACCCGGGGCACGGGGTGGCGCTGTTCGTGCTCGGGCTCGTCTGGTTCGCGCTGACCAGGGCGGACGCGTTCATCGAGGACTGGGCGGGGTACGCCATCGCGGTCGTGGTCTCGGTGGTCGGCGCGCAGATGGCGTGGACGAACGATCTGCTGCTCACCGTCGCGTTGACCGGCGTGGTCGCCGTGGTCTGCTTCGCCCTCTACGCCACCGACCGCTCCCCCGTGCTCATGATCGGCGGCGCGGGGTCGGTCGCGCTGGCCGTCGCACAACTGATCGCCGAGCACACCGACGGCCTGCTCGGACCGGTCCTGTTGCTGCTGGTCGGGGCCGTGGTGCTCACGACGGGCGCGATCGTGCTGACCCGCTCGTCCCGGTCGGAGTAGATCCGCGCCTCGCGTCGGCTCCGGGCGGATCATGACCGATCACCGGGGTGAAGGGCCGCCCGTGCGGGGCGCGATCTCCGGGTTCCCGCCGCACTGACCTCCCAGTGGGATGGGTCACATTCGGCCCCCGCCCATTATTTACTTGGATGTCCAACTATAGGATGACCGCATACCGGGGCGGCATCGACGAACAGAAGGGCTGACATGGTTCGGGAACTCACACACTTCATCGGTGGACAGCACGTGGCGGGCGCGTCGGGCGCGTTCGGCGACGTGTTCGACCCCAATCTCGGCCAGGTGCAGGCGCGGGTGCCGCTGGCGAACAAGGCCGAGGTCGAGGCGGCCATCACCAACGCGGCCGAGGCGCAGCAGGTCTGGGCGGCCTACAACCCGCAGCGGCGGGCGCGGGTGCTGATGAAGTTCCTGACGCTGGTGCAGGACGAGATCGACAGCCTCGCCGCGCTGCTGTCGTCCGAGCACGGCAAGACCCTCGCCGACGCCAAGGGCGACATCCAGCGCGGCCTCGAGGTGATCGAGTTCGCCACCGGCATCCCGCACCTGCTCAAGGGCGAGTACACCGAGAGCGCGGGCACCGGCATCGACGTCTACTCCATGCGCCAGCCGCTGGGCGTGGTCGCGGGCATCACGCCGTTCAACTTCCCCGCCATGATCCCGCTCTGGAAGGCCGGTCCCGCGCTGGCGTGCGGAAACGCCTTCGTGCTCAAGCCTTCCGAGCGCGACCCCTCGGTGCCGCTGCGGCTGGCCGAGCTCTTCCTCGAGGCCGGTCTGCCCGCCGGCGTGTTCAACGTGGTCAACGGCGACAAGGAAGCCGTCGACACCCTGCTGCACGATCCCCGGATCAAGGCGGTCGGCTTCGTCGGCTCCACCCCGATCGCGCAGTACATCTACGAAACCGCCACCGCGAACGGCAAGCGCGCCCAGTGTTTCGGCGGCGCGAAGAACCACGCGATCGTCATGCCCGACGCCGATCTCGACGACGTGGCCGACCAATTGATCGGCGCCGGTTACGGTTCCGCGGGCGAGCGCTGCATGGCCATCTCGGTGGCGGTGCCCGTCGGCGAGGAGACCGCCGACCGGCTGGTCGCCAAGCTCACCGAGCGGGTGCACAAGCTCAACGTGGGCCGCTCCGACGATCCTGGCGCCGATTTCGGCCCGCTGGTCGGCAAGGACGGCGTGGACCGGGTGAACAACTACGTCCAGATCGGCATCGATGAGGGGGCCGAGCTGGTGGTGGACGGGCGCGGCCTGACCGTCGAGGGCGCCGAGGACGGCTACTTCGTGGGCGCGACCCTGTTCGACAAGGTCACCGCCGACATGCGGATCTACCGGGAGGAGATCTTCGGCCCGGTGGTGAGCGTGGTCCGCGCGAAGGACTACGAGGAGGGCCTGCGCCTGGCCAACGAGCACGAATACGGCAACGGCGTCGCGATTTTCACGCGCGACGGCGACACCGCCCGCGACTTCGCGGCCCGCGTGGAGGTCGGTATGGTCGGCATCAACGTGCCCATCCCGGTGCCGATCGCGTACTACACCTTCGGCGGCTGGAAGCGCTCCGGGTTCGGCGATCTGAACCAGCACGGCCCGGACTCGATCCGCTTCTACACCAAGACCAAGACGGTGACGCAGCGCTGGCCCGCGGGGCTGAAGGAATCCAACGCGTTCGTCATCCCGACGATGGAATGAGCCCGATGTTCACCTTGAACGACGACGAGCGCGCGATCCGCGACACCGCGCGCCAGTTCGCCGACGAATTCCTGGCGCCGCACGCGCTGGAATGGGATGAGCAGAAACACTTTCCGGTCGACGTGCTGCGCAAGGCGGGCCCGCTCGGGCTCGGCGGCATCTACGTCGGCGAGGACGTGGGCGGCTCGGGGCTGCGCAGGCTCGACGCCGCGCGCATCTTCGAGCAGCTGGCGACCGGGTGTCCGTCGATCGCGGCCTACATCTCCATCCACAACATGGCCGCCTGGATGATCGACGCCTACGGCACGCCCGAGCAGCGGGAACGCTGGCTGCCCGGCCTCACGGCGATGGAACTGCTGGGCAGCTACGCGCTCACCGAGCCGGGCGTCGGCTCGGACGCGGCGGCGTTGCGCACCAAGGCCGTGCGCGACGGGGACGACTACGTCCTCACCGGGGCCAAGCAGTTCATCTCCGGCGCGGGCGCCAACGACGTCTACGTCATGATGGTGCGCACGGGAGACGAAGGGGCGCGCGGTATTTCGGCGTTCATCGTGCCCGCCGACACTCCCGGACTGACGGTGGGGCCGAACGAGCGCAAGATGGGCTGGAACGCCCAGCCCACGCGCCAGGTGATCTTGGAGGACGCCCGCGTGCCCGCGGCCAACCTGCTGGGCGGCGCGGGCGAGGGCTTCCGCATCGCCATGAACGGCCTCAACGGCGGCAGGCTCAATATCGCGGCCTGCTCGGTGGGCGGGGCGCAGGCCGCGCTCGACAAGACCGTGCCGTACCTGGCCGGGCGGCACGCGTTCGGCGCGCCGCTGCTGAAGAACCAGGCGTTGCAATTCGAACTGGCCGATATGCGCACGGAATTGGAGGCGGCCCGCACGCTGCTGTGGCGGGCGGCGGCCGCGCTGGACGCGGACGCCCCCGACAAGGTCGAGTTGTGCGCCATGGCCAAGCGTTTCGCCACCGACGCCGGGTTCGAGGTCGCCAACAAGGCCCTGCAATTGCACGGCGGCTACGGTTACCTGGCCGAATACGGCTTGGAGAAGATCGTCCGGGATCTGCGTGTGCACCAGATCCTCGAGGGCACCAACGAGATCATGCGGGTGGTCGTCGCCCGCTCGGTCGTAGGAGCAGCATGAGCAGCGAACCCGAAGTCCTCATCGACAAGCGCGGCGGCCTCGGGCTGATCACGCTGAACCGGCCCAAGGCCATCAACGCGTTGAATCATCCGATGGCGCTGGCCATTTCCGAGGCGCTGCGCGCCTGGGCGGACGATCCCGACGTGCGCACCGTCGTGGTCACCGGCGCCGGTGAGCGCGGCCTGTGCGCGGGCGGCGATATCGTCGCGATCTACCACGACGCCAAGGCGAGCGCGAACGACGGTGCGACGGGCGCGGATTCGCCGTCGGGCCGGTTCTGGCGCGACGAGTACGTGCTCAACGCGCTCATCGCCCGCTACCCCAAGCCCTACGTCGTGGTGATGGACGGCATCGTGATGGGCGGCGGTGTCGGGCTGTCGGGGCACGGCAGCCACCGCATCGTCACCGAGCGCTCGAAGATCGGGATGCCCGAGGTCGGTATCGGTTTCATCCCCGATGTGGGCGGCACCTATCTGCTCTCGCGCGCGCCGGGTGAGATCGGCACCCACGTCGCGCTCACCACGGCGCGGATGACGGCGGGCGACGCGATCGCGACCGGTTTCGCCGACTACTACGTGGAATCCCAGCACATTCCGGCGCTGATCGAGACGCTGGCGACCGAGACCGCCGAGGTGGCCATCGGCAAATTCGCCACGGCCGCACCGGAATCCGCGCTGCTCGCCCAGGCGGGCTGGATCGACGCCTGCTACGGCGCCGACACCGTGGAGGAGATCGTCGCCCGGCTGCGCGCCCACGACGCGGCCGACGCCCAGCGCGCCGCCGACGACATCCTCGCCAAATCCCCGGTGGCGCTGAAGGTCACGCTGCGCTCGCTGCGCAACGCCCGCGCGCTGCCCGCCCTCGAACCGGTGCTCGACGAGGAGTACCGGGCTTCGGTGGCCGCGCTCGCCTCGCACGACCTGGTGGAGGGCATCCGGGCGCAGGTGATCGACAAGGACCGCGACCCGAAGTGGAATCCGGCCACCCTCGCCGAGGTGACCGAGGATCAGGTGGCGGCGTACTTCGCCGGGCTCGGCGACTCGGAACTCGGACTCGCGGCACCGGAGGCGCAGCAGCCATGACCAAGAAGATCGGTTTCCTCGGACTCGGCCACATGGGCGCGCCCATGGCGGCCAACCTGGTGAAGGCGGGCTACGACGTGCTCGCCTACGACCCGGTGCCCGCCGCCCAGGAGCAGGCGCGCGCGGACGGTGCGACCGTGGTGGACACCGCCGCGGCCGCCACGGCGGGCCGCGAGATCGTGATCACCATGTTGCCCAACGGCAAACTCGTCCTCGACGTGTACGCCGAACTGCTGCCGGCCGCCGCGCCGGGCACGCTGTTCATCGACTGCTCCACCATCGACGTGGCCGACGCCAAGGAGGCCGCCACCCGCGCGGTCGCGGCCGGGCATCGCGCCCTGGACGCCCCGGTCTCCGGCGGTGTCGCGGGCGCGGCCGCGGGCACGCTGACGTTCATGGTCGGCGGTGCGGCGGAGGATTTCGCCGCCGGGCTGCCGGTGCTGGAGGTGATGGGCGGCAAGGTGGTGCACTGCGGCGACGCGGGCGTGGGCCAGGCCGCCAAGATCTGCAATAACATGCTGCTCGGCATCTCGATGGTCGCGCTCTCCGAGGCGCTGGTGCTCGGAGAGAAGCTGGGCCTGAGCCACCAGTCCTTCTTCGACGTGGTGTCCACCGCGTCGGGCCAGAGCTGGGCGCTGACCAGTTACTGTCCAGTGCCGGGTCCGGTCCCGACCAGCCCCGCGAACAACGACTACCAGCCGGGATTCGCCACCGCGCTGATGACCAAGGACCTCGGCCTGGCCGCGAACGCGTTGCGCGCCAACGGCGTCGACGGGCAGCTCGGCGCGCTGGCCGCCGAGATCTACACGCGGTTCAACCAGGAGAATGCGGGCAAGGACTTCTCCGCTATCGTCACCGATGTTCGTAACCGTTCCGAGCACGAGGTGGACCAGTGACTGCATCGCACAGCGATTCCGTGGACGAGCCGGGCGGGCGCACCTTCGAGACGATCCTGCTGGAGCGCAAGGGCCGGGTCGCCTGGATCACGCTGAACCGGCCGAAGGCTCTCAACGCGCTCAACGCCCAGGTCCTCGACGACGTGATCGCCGCGCTCGACGAGCTCGAGACCGACGACGGGATCGGCGCGGTGGTCATTACCGGCTCGGAGCGCGCGTTCGCGGCCGGCGCCGATATCAAGGAGATGCAGCCGCAGTCGTACATGGACATGTTCATGAACGACTTCTTCGCGCGCTGGGACCGGCTGGCGAACTTCCGCAAGCCCACCATCGCCGCGGTGGCGGGCTACGCGCTGGGCGGCGGCTGTGAGCTGGCCATGATCTGCGACATCCTGCTGGCCGCCGATACCGCCAAGTTCGGCCAGCCCGAGATCAAGCTCGGCGTCATCCCCGGCATCGGCGGCTCGCAGCGCCTGACCCGCGCCATCGGCAAGGCCAAGGCGATGGATCTGGTGCTGACCGGACGGAACATGGACGTCGAGGAGGCCGAGCGGGCCGGGCTGGTCTCGCGGATCGTGCCCGCCGCCGAACTGCTCGACACCGCGCAGGAGGTGGCCGAGACCATCGCCTCGATGTCGCTGCCGGTCGCCATGATCGCCAAGGAGTCGGTGAACCGCTCCTTCGAGACCACGCTCGCCGAGGGCCTGCGTTTCGAGCGGCGGGTCTTCCACTCGCTGTTCGCCATCGAAGACCAGAAGGAGGGCATGACCGCCTTCGTGGAGAAGCGCCCGGCGAAGTTCACCAACCGCTGACCGCGCGCACCGGCGCGTGCCGCACCCACCCGGTGCGGCACGCGCCGTTCGTGTTCTCAGCCCAGTCCACCGCCCACGGCCAGCCACTCCACACCGAGCAGCGGTATCCCGCCCACGCTCAGCTTCGGCAGCACCCGCCGGGTGCGGTCGGCCTTCGTCCGCCGGCCGCGCGGTGCACATCCGCGTGCGATTCGAACGCTCATCGGCGCTACCTCCACGGGGGGATCGGTCCCGCCGTCCATTGGAGCGCGGCTGTGACCGCGCGTCGCGGGTTTCACTCGCCCCGAACACAACCGTTGCGCGGCGGTTTCCCACACTGTGATGCCGGTCACCGTAGAATGGTTTGACGTCCTAGTATTGGGCGTTGAAGGACTCATCGGAGGGTTCCCGTGGCCGATCACAGCGCGCTCCACTCCCCCGTCCGCGCCGTGCGCTTCGTGACCTCGGCGGCGCTGTTCGACGGCCACGACGCGGCGATCAACATCATGCGGCGCATCCTGCAATCCCAGGGCGCGGAGGTGATCCACCTCGGCCACAACCGGGCCGTGCACGAAGTGGTAGCCGCCGCCATCGAGGAGGACGTGCAGGGCGTCGCGGTCAGCTCGTATCAGGGCGGGCATGTGGAGTACTTCGAGTACCTGGCCGCGGCGTTGAAAGAGGCGGGCGCGGGGCACGTCCGGATCTTCGGCGGCGGCGGTGGGGTGATCGTGCCCGAGGAGATCGAGCGCCTCGCCGCGGCGGGCGTGCGGATCTTCTCCCCCGAGGACGGCCAGCGGCTCGGATTGCCCGGCATGATCAACGAATTGGTGCGCACGTGCGATGTGGACCTGTCCACCGAGCCGCCCGCGCTGGATGCGGTACTCACCGGGGAGCGGGCGGCGTTGGCGCGGGCCATCACCTGTCTGCAACAGGACGCGCTCCCTGATCCGGCGCGCGACGGTCTGCTCGGCGCGGCGCGGTCGCGGCGGGTGCCCGTACTCGGCATCACCGGCACCGGCGGGTCCGGAAAGTCCTCGCTCACCGACGAATTGATTCGCCGGCTGCGTTCGGACCAGCAGGACAAGCTCCGCGTCGCGGTGCTCGCCATCGACCCCACGCGCCGGCGCGGCGGCGGCGCGCTGCTGGGCGATCGCATCCGGATGAACGCGCTCGACGGCGCGCACGTCTTCTTCCGGTCCCTGGCCACGCGCGGGAATCGTGAACTGCCACAGGACCTCGACACGATGGTCGCCGCCTGCCGGGCCGCCGGGTACGACCTGGTGATCCTGGAGACGCCGGGCATCGGTCAGGGCGATACGGCGATCGTGGACCACGTGGACGTGTCGCTGTACGTGATGACGCCGGAGTTCGGCGCGGCCTCCCAGCTCGAGAAGATCGACATGCTCGACTACGCCGACGTGGTGGCGATCAACAAGTTCGAGCGCCGGGGCGCGGCCGACGCGGTGCGCGACGTGTCACGCCAACTGGTGCGCAACCGCGAGGCGTTCGGCGCGAACCCCGAGGACATGCCCGTCTTCGGCACCAGCGCCGCCACTTTCAACGACGACGGCGTGACGGCGCTCTACCAGCATCTCGTCGCGCTGCTCGCCGAGCACGGCCTGCGCGTGGAGCCCGGCACGCTGCCCAGGGTCGACACCCGTACCTCGACCCGGTTCGCGCAGCTCATCCCGCCGGCGCGCACCCGCTACCTGGCCGAAATCGCCGAAACCGTGCGCGATTACCACCGCGCGACCGCCGAGCAGGCTCGGGCGGCGCAGCGCGTGCAGCGACTCGAGCAGGTGCTGGCCGAGCTGCCCGGCGACACCGCCGTGGCCGAGCTGCTGGAGGCGGCGCGGCGCGATCTGACTCCCGAGAACGCCGACCTCCTGGCGCGGTGGCCGTCGGTGGTCGAGTCCTACAGCGGTGACGAGCAAGTGGTTCGCTTGCGCGACAAGGAGATTCGCACGCCGCTGCGCCGGGAGTCGCTGTCCGGCAGCGGCATCGCGCGGGTCGCGCTGCCGCGCTACACCGACCACGGGGAACTGCTGCGCTTCCTGCGCGCGGAGAACCTGCCCGGCCGATTCCCGTTCACGGCGGGGGTGTTCGCGTTCAAGCGCGACAACGAGGACCCGGCCCGCATGTTCGCCGGGGAGGGCGATCCGTTCCGCACCAACCGGCGTTTCAAGGTGCTCTCCGAACACGCCGAGGCGACAAGGCTTTCCACCGCGTTCGACTCCGTCACGCTGTACGGGCGCGATCCCGACGAGCGGCCCGACATCTACGGCAAGGTGGGCACCTCGGGCGTCTCGGTGGCGTCGCTGGACGATATGAAGGCGCTCTACGACGGTTTCGACCTCACGGCGCCCACCACGTCGGTGTCGATGACGATCAACGGTCCCGCCCCGACAATCCTGGCGTATTTTCTCAACACCGCCATCGACCAAGCGCTGGAACGCTTCTCGGCCGAGCACGGGCGCGAACCGACACAAGAGGAGGCCGCCGAGGTCCGGGCCCGCACGCTGGCGACCGTGCGCGGGACGGTACAGGCCGACATCCTCAAGGAGGACCAGGGCCAGAACACCTGCCTCTTCTCCACCGAGTTCAGCTTGCGCATGATGGCCGATATCCAGGAGTGGTTCGTGCGCAACGGTGTTCGCAACTTCTATTCCGTCTCGATCTCCGGCTATCACATCGCGGAGGCCGGCGCGAACCCGATCAGCCAGCTCGCCTTCACCCTCGCCAACGGATTCACCTACGTGGAGGCCTATCTCGCGCGCGGGATGCGCATCGACGACTTCGCGCCGAATCTCTCCTTCTTCTTCTCCAACGGCATGGACCCGGAGTACTCGGTGATCGGCCGGGTGGCGCGGCGCATCTGGGCGATCGCCCTGCGCGACCGGTACGGGGCGAACGAGCGCTCGCAGAAGCTCAAGTACCACATCCAGACCTCGGGGCGGTCCCTGCACGCGCAGGAGATGAACTTCAACGACATCCGCACCACGCTCCAGGCGCTGATCGCGGTGTACGACAACTGCAACAGCCTGCACACCAACGCCTATGACGAGGCCGTCACCACGCCCACCGAGGATTCGGTGCGCCGCGCGCTGGCCATCCAGCTCATCATCAACCGCGAGTGGGGGTTGGCGATGAACGAGAATCCGTTGCAGGGCAGCTTCCTCATCGACGAACTCACCGACCTGGTGGAGGAGGCGGTGCTGTGCGAGTTCGAGCGGATCAGTGAGCGCGGCGGCGTGCTCGGCGCCATGGAGACCGGCTACCAGCGCGGCAAGATCCAGGACGAGTCCCTGCTGTACGAGCGCCGCAAGCACGACGGCAGCCTGCCGATCATCGGCGTCAACACCTTCCGCAATCCGCACGGCGAGCCGGACCGCAAGCTCGAACTGGCCCGCGCCACAGCGGAAGAGAAACAATCTCAGCTGCGCCGGGTGCGCGAATTCCGTGACCGCCACCGCGACGCGGCACATGCGGCGCTGGCCCGGCTCGACGCCGTCGCCCGCACCGACGACAACATCTTCGACGTCCTGATGGACGCCGCGCGCGTCTGCACCCTCCAGCAGATCACCGAGACGTTCTTCACCGTCGGCGGACAGTACCGCCGCAACGTATGAACCGCGCCCGGAAATCCCTGGCGCGTCAGAAGATTCGGACTTCAGGGATGGAGTCCATGAGCGGGGCCCATTCCGGGTACTTCGCGAGCTTGGCTTCGTGCAGCGCGCCGATCTTGGCCAGCAGGTCCGGATCGGGGTCGTCGGTGATGGCGGGACCGACCCGCATCCGGCCGTAGTAGGGCAGGATCTCGGGATCGCCCGCCAGGTGGACGGGGTCGTAGAGGTAGCGCTCGAGCGCGTCGAGATCGTCGAACGCGACGACCAACCCGTGCGTGTAGCCCTCCTCCGGGGCGCCGAGTCCCCGGCCGACCGCGCCGCGATCGCCGCGGCGGCGGTGCGCACCTTCCTGTGCGCCTGCGGGCCCGAACACACCGGCCGGTGAATCCGCCCTCGCGCGGGCGGCGCGGCGTGTGACAATCGCGCCCATGGACGACCTGGGCGACCTTCGCGTCATCGATGCGCACATCCACCAGTGGGACCCGCTGACGACGCCGCGCGATTTCAGCACGCTGGCCCGGATGTTCCGGTACCTGCCGCTGCCGCTCGACCTCGTCGCGCACCTCGCCCCGCGCCGCGACCGCGAATTCGTCGGTGACCCAACGGCTTATATGCATCCCTACCTGCCCGCCGACTACCGCACCGACGCGGGCACGGTGCCCGTGGACGCGATCGTGCACATCGAGGTGGAGTGGACGGGCGCGAAGGCCGACGAGACCCGCTGGGTGGAGAGCCTGCCGTTCGGCATCGACACACCCCGGCTGGGCGCGGTGATCGGCTCGGCCGACCCGTCCGCCGACGGTTTCGCGGCGCTGCTGGACGCGCACCGGTCGGCCTCGCCGGTGTTCCGCGGCATCCGCACCATGATCGCCCGGCACCCGGACCCCGACGTGCGCTCCTTCGACCACGCCGAGGGCGGGCTCACCTCGCCGCGCTTCCTGGACGGGTTCGCCGAACTCGCCGAGCGCGGACTCTCGTTCGAGGCGTGGGTGTACTCGCATCAGCTACCCGACGTGACCGCCCTGGCCCGCCGCTACCCCGAGGTCACCATCGTGCTGAACCACCTCGCCACACCGGCCGGGCTGTTCGGCAAGGTCGGCAAACACACCGGCGCCAACCCCGGCGAGCGGCGAAAGCTGTTCCTGCGCTGGCGCGACGACCTCAGCGCGCTGGCCGAGCACCCGAACGCGGTGGCCAAAGTGAGCGGGTTGACCATGCCGATCCTCGGCCACCCGGTACCGCCGCGCGGCACGCCGACGCCGGTTTCCGAACTGGTGGACCGGATCGGGCCGATGATCGCGCACGCCTACGACGTGTTCGGTGCCGAGCGGCTGCTGTGGGGCTCCAATTTCCCGGTGGACCGGCCGATCACCTCGGTGGGCAACAGCGTGCGAGCTGTCGCGGAGTCGCTCACGAACCAGGGCGCCGAGCTCGACGACCTGGTGCGGGTCTTCCGCGAGACGGCGCGCCGGGTGTACCGCGTCGAGCCGGAGTAGCCCGCCGGGGCCGTTGACAACGCCCGACCCGCCGCGCCTAATTGAGGGCAGGTGCTGCCACACCGCGTGGACCGCTCCGCGCGCGGCGGGCATCGGGAAGGAGCGACGATGACGTCCACCGATTCCCTGGACGGGCGCGCGTACGAGACCGTCATTGTCGGCGCCGGGTTCTCCGGAATCGGCGCCGCGATCAAACTGCGCGAGGCGGGCTTCGAGGATTTCGTGCTCCTCGACGACGCCGACGGCGTGGGCGGCACCTGGCACTGGAACACCTATCCCGGCGTGGCGGTGGACATTCCGTCGTTCAGCTATCAGTTCTCGTTCGATCAGCGCTCGGACTGGTCGCGGGTGTACGCGCCGGGCCGGGAGTTGAAGGCCTACGCCGAGTCCTGCGTCGACAAGCACGGCCTGCGCCCGCGCATCCACTTCGGCACCACCGTGACCAGCGCGGAGTTCGACGAGGGCCGCCGCGTGTGGGTGTTGCGCACCGAGGCAGGCGAGGAACTCACCGCGCGCTACGTGATCAGCGCGACCGGCGTGCTCACCCGCCCGAAACTGCCCGAGATCCCCGGCGCCGCCGACTTCGCCGGCCGCACCATGCACACCTCGCGCTGGGACCACGGGCAGAGCCTGCGCGGCAAGCGCGTGGCGATCATCGGGACGGGCGCGTCGGCGGTGCAGGTGATCCCGGAGATCGCGCCGGAGGTCGCGCACCTGACGGTGTTCCAGCGCACGCCGATCTGGTGCCTGCCGCGCCCCGACCTGCCGCTGCCCGCGCCGCTGCGCCTGGCGCTGCGGGTGCCGGGCAGCCGCACGGTGACCCGGCTGGTCAGCCAGACCTTCGTGGAGCTGACCTTCCCCGTCGCCGCGCACTACCACAGCTCGGTGCCCGCGGCCGCGCTCGGCGAACGGCTCGGGCTGGCCCACCTGCGTAGGCAGGTGCGCGACCCGGAGGTACGCGAAAAGCTCACGCCCCGTTACGCTCTCGGCTGCAAGCGGCCCAGCTTCTCCAACGACTACCTGGCCACGTTCAACCGCGAGAACGTCACCCTGGAGACCGATCCGATCGAGCGGATCACGCCGGAAGGCGTACGCACCGCGGCCACCGAGCACCCGGTCGACGTGATCATCTTCGCCACCGGGTTCAAGGTGATGGAGTCGGGCAACATGCCCACCTACGACCTGCGCGGCGTCGACGGGCGCGATCTCGAGAAGTGGTGGGACGAGCACCGGTTGCAGGCCTACGAGGGTGTGAGCGTGCCCGGCTTTCCGAATTTCTTCTCCGTGATGGGTCCCTACGGCTATAACGGGTCGTCGTATTTCGCGCTCATCGAGAACCAGGTGCGCCACATCCTGCGCTGTCTCACCCACGCCCGCGACGAGGGCGCGACCCTGGTCGAGGTCACCGAGGAGGCCAACGACCGGTTCTTCCGGGAGATGCTGGCGCGCCGCGGCGGGCAGGTGTTCTGGCAGGATTCGTGCGCGGTGTCCAACAGTTACTACTTCGACAAGCACGGGGATGTGCCGCTGCGGCCGTCCACGACCGTCGAAGCGGCTTGGCGCAGTGGGCATTTCGATCTGGACGACTACCGATTCGCGTCGTAGATCCTCGACGACAGGACCTAACCGCGCGGCGCGGCCGCCGCGATGCGCGCGGTCAGTTCGGCGCGGGCGGTGACCAAAGAGGGGCCGTACCAGGTGAGAAGGCGGCCGGGCACCAGGGCGACCGGGATGCCCGGGAAGGCTTCGGGGCCATCGTCTTCGGTGAAGACGTAGGGCTCGTCGGGCAGGACCGCGAGGTCGACTTCGCGGACCAGTTCGTCCTGGGTGAGGCGGGGGTAGCGGTCCGGGCGGTCGGCGTGCACCAGGCGCAATCCGAGGTGGCGGGCGAGGTCGCCGGTGAAGGTGTCACGGCCGACGACCATCCACGGGTCGCGCCACACGGGGATCACAGTGTTGCGCACCGGGGCGGAAGGTGTTTCCTTCCAAGACTTCTCAGCGACTGAGAGCCATTGGGGCGGTGCGACTCCCAGTGCGTCGGCGAAGAGACGGCCCAGCGAGTCGAATGCCTGCCGGAGGGTCTCGATCACGGTGACCCACACCGGGATTCCCGCCTCACGCAAGCGTTCCACGTCGAGTTTGCGATTCTCCTCGTGGTTGCACAGCACCAGATCGGGCGCGAGTTCCACGATGCGCCGCACGTTCGGGTTCTTCGTTCCGCGCACGCGCTCCACCGCGAGATCGGCCGGGTGCGTGCACCATTCGGTCGCGGCGACAAGCAGGTCCGGGCACGTCACGGCCAGGGACTCGGTCAACGACGGGACGAGCGACACCACCCGGCGCACGGGGCGCGCGATGCGGACCGCGGTGCCCATATCGTCGAGCATCGAAAGTTCTTCGCGCCGTGCGTGGTTCACGGCAGCACCTGGCTGTAGAGGACGCGGAGCTGTTCGGGCGGCACCTCCGGCAGGATATTGCCCGCGCCCAGCACGAGCAGGTACAGGATCTGCGCGGTCCGTTCGGCGGCGTCCGGTTCGTAGCCGTCCTCGGCGAGCAGTTCGCGCAGGAAAGCGAGGCGGGTCGCGTCGACGCGCTCCTTGGCGGCGGCCGCGACCGGATCGTCCAGCGCCCACGCGCGGACCGCGACCTCGAGGCGGGCCGGTTCGCCGTCGGCGAGCACCAGATCCATGAGCAGGTCGAGACGGCCGCGCGGAGCGAGGTGGTCGGCGGTGCGGACCTCGCGGATGTAGCGCAGCGTCTGCGCCTCTTCGAAGTGCGCGAGCAGCGCCTGCTTGAAGCCGGACATGCCGGCGAAGTGGTGGTAGAAGGACCCGGTGCTCAGACCGGTCTCGGCGACCAGGCGGTCGATGGTGAGCGCGGTCGGCCCCGCCGCGCCGAGGATCGTCAGTCCGGATGCCAGCCATGAGGTCTTGCCCGCCACGGCCGCCAGTCTATAACATAAATTTTGTTATGTACGCTGAATCCGAGCTTGTTCTGCAGGTAGTTCGGAAGCCCATCCCCGGAGGACGCCATGTCCGACTCATCCACCACCACCGTTCGCTGGGCGCTGCCCGCCCACACCGCGGGCGCCGCCCTGCTCGCCGTCATCGGCGTCGCGCATCTGCTGATGATCCACGTCTTCAACGGCGCCGACACCCCCGCCGAGGAGACCATCAACGAGCTGTCGAGGCAGGCGACCACGCCCATGTTCGAGGGCGGGCGGGAGGTCACCGTGTTCGGTCTCAACACCGGTTACAGCGTCGGCATGGCCGTGTTCGCCATCCTGTTCGCGCTGCTCGCCATGGTCGCGGCGCGCGCCGCGCCGCAGCTGCTGGGGCGCTGGTCGCCGTTCAACGCGCTGTGTTTCGCGGCCGCGGGCGCGACGTTCTGGATCGCCTGCCTCTACTTCCCCGAGCCTGTCATCGTCTTCGCCGGACTGGCCACGCTGTGCTTCGCGGCCGTCCTGGTGGCAGGGCAGCACAAGGGCAGTGGGCGGACAGCGCTCGGGCGTATCCCCGAGCCCGCCGCCGGCGCACACTGAAAGTGGCACCCGGCGCCGAGACGCACCGGCCACCAGCGCCCCGGGCGGGATCCGCCCGACGATGCCCGGCGGCGCGGCCGGCCTCGTTGCCGGGTGCCTGCCATTTCCCGCGCCACCGTCCGCCCCCGCGACCCGCAGACCGCGGGGCGGAACAGCCGGGCGATCCGCTCGGTCGTCGGACACCAGTGCGCCCGCCGACCGAGCGCGGATCGAATTCCCTTGGTGCGCAGCGCCTTTCCGGCGCTCGTCGGCGAGTCCGGCTCAGCGGCGCAAACGTTCGTACAGCGCGTCGAGTTCGCGGGCGCCGGTGGCCGCCACCGACTCCTCCTCGGCGCTCGTGCGCAACGCCTTGCGCAACAACACCGGGTCCAGATCGTCTACCGCCGAACGGTATTCGACCTTCGGGAGGTCGGGCGGCACCAGCTCGTCACCGTACAGATCCGCCGCCACGGCGTCGGGGGATTCGCGTTCGATGCCCGCGATGAGGGTGTCCAGATCGAGTCCGCGCAACGTCAGGATCTCGCGCGGGCGCTCGTCGAGGCGTTCGGCCACCAGGTAGCAGACCGCGGCCACGTGCTTGCACGGCCAGCCGGGATCGGGACACGAACAGCTGAAGTCCAATTCGGCGGCGGTGGTGGGCAGCAGGTGCGGGCCCAGTTCCGGCGGCAGCTCGCCCGACGCGATCGCCGCAAGCATGCCCGGCGCACCCCGGATGGCGTCGATCAGCAGTTCCACTTCCTCGGCGCGCAACGGCCGCACCGCGAACACCGACGTGAACGGACGCGGTTGGCTCCCTTGCACTTCCGCGACCACCGCGCCCGGCTCGATCCGGTAGTTCACCACCTGCCCCGACCGCGCGTACGTGCGCCCGCGCGCCAGCCGGCCCGGCTCGGCCATCGCCTCCACGGCGTCGATCAGCGCCTTGCCCCACCAGGTGCGCCCGAAACCGCCGCGGCGGCTCTTGGCCGCCACACCGCCGCGCACCGGCCTGCGCTTGCCGTACTTGCCGAAATCGTCGAAATCGTTCACTCCCCCACCGCCTCCGCGCCGAGGGTGAACAGGTCGCGCAGGTCGTCGGTGCTGAGCTCGGTGATCCAGTTCTCCCCCGCGCCCACCGCCAGATCGGCGAGGCGGCGTTTGCCGTTGATCATCTCGTCGATCCGCTCCTCGATGGTGTCCACGCACACCAGCTTGCGCACCTGCACCGCACGCCGCTGACCGATGCGGAACACCCGGTCGGTGGCCTGGTTCTCCACCGCCGGATTCCACCAGCGGTCCAGGTGCACCACATGATTGGCGGCCGTGAGGTTCAACCCGGTGCCACCGGCCTTGAGCGACAACAACATCAGCGGCGGACCGTCCTCGGACTGGAACCCGGTCACCATCTCGTCGCGGCGGCGCTTGTCCACGCCGCCGTGCAGGAACGGCACCCGCGCGCCGAAACGCTCGGTCAGATACGGCGTGATCAGCTCGCCGAACTCGCGGAACTGAGTGAACAGCAACGCCTTCTCGCCGTCGGCGAGCACCGCGTCGAGCACGTCCTCCACCAGCGCCAGCTTGCCGGAGCGATGCCTGCCCCGCCCCAGCACGCCCGACCCGTCGCCGAGGAAGTGCGCCGGATGATTGCACACCTGCTTCAGCCTGGTCAGCGCGCCGAGCACGGCGCCCTTGCGCGCCATGCCTTTCGCGCTCTCGAGCTTGTCCAGCATGTCCTCGACCACCGCCTGATACAGCGCGGCCTGCTCGACGGTGAGGTTGGCGCGGACGGTCATCTCCAGCTTCTCCGGCAGGTCCTCGATGACCGCCGGATCGGTCTTCACCCGGCGCAGCACGAACGGCTTCGTCACGAAACGTAGTCGCGCCAGCGCGTTCTGGTCGCCTTCGCGTTCGATCGGCACGGCGAAGCGCGCGCGGAAGGTCTGCGGGCTGCCGAGCAGTTTCGGCATCGCGAAATCGAGCAAGGCGCGCAGTTCCTCCAACCGGTTCTCGACGGGAGTTCCGGTGAGCGCCAACCGATGTCGCGCGCGCAACGCGCGGGCGGCGCGCGCTTGCCTGGTGCCCGCGTTCTTGATGTGCTGCGCCTCGTCCAGTACGACGCGTTCCCAGTCGCGTCCGCTCAGTTCCTCGAAATCCCTGGCCAGCAAGGAATACGTGGTGAGCACCAGGTCGGCCTCGCCCACGGCGGCGGCGAAATCCTCGCCCGTGCGCCGACCCGACCCGTGATGCACGAGCACGCGCAGGCCGGGGGCGAAGCGCTCCGCCTCGCGCTGCCAGTTGCCCACCACCGACATCGGGCACACCAGCAGCGTGGGACCCACTGCCTCCGTGGCGTTCTCGCGTTCGTGGACGAGCAGCGCGAGCACCTGCACCGTCTTGCCGAGGCCCATGTCGTCGGCGAGGATCGCGCCGCACCCGATGCGGCTCATGGTGGCCAGCCAGGTCAGGCCGCGCCGCTGGTACGGGCGCAACTGCGCTTTGAGGCCGCCCGGGGTGGGGACGGGCGCGCGATCGCGGTCGGCGTCGAGCAGGTCGGCGACCCAACCGGAGGCGGTGACCTCGGTGATCGGCACGCGGTCGACGCGGTCGGTGGCGAGGCGGCCGATCATGTCGGCGAGGGTGATCGGGGAGTCGTCGGTGTGCGCGGCGACGTAGCGGGCGGCCGCGGCCAGCGCCTTGTGGTCGGCCTGCACCCACTCCCCGCGCAGGCGCACCAGATCGGACTTCGCGCGGATCAGCCGGGCCATCTCGGCCGGGCTGAGCACGTGGCCGCCGAGCGCCAATTCCCAACGGTAACGGACCAATCCGCGCATCCCGACCGTGCTCTCGGCGGCCGGGACCGCGCTCTCCACGCGCAGCCGCAGCGACGGTTCGGTGATGTTCCACGCGCGCGGCAGCAGCAAGCGCACGCCCGCCTCCTGGAGGGCGTGCACGCCGTGGGCGACCAGGTCGGCCACCACCGCGGTGGGGAGCAGCAGGTCCATGCTGTACGGGTCGCCGGGGAGGTCGCGCAGCCGCGGGTAGGCGCGCTGGGCGGCGCCGAGTTTGTCGACGGCGGTGCGGATGAGGGCCGGGTCGCCGTTGAGCGGAACCGGGGTGGGCGCCTCGCCCTCGACGCGCAGGCACACCTCCAGCCGCCACAGCGGCGGGTCGTCCTCGGCGGCGGGTTCACCGTCGGGTTCGCACAGGCGCAGGACCAGTTCGGGTTCGTCGGCGGTGAGGCTGGTGCGCCAGCGTTCCAGGGTGTCGGCGAGCTGGTGGCTGCCCGAGTCCAGCGGCTGGTCGCCGACCAGGGCCGCGAGCAGCGGGTGGACGGGGGGTGGGGCGTCGGCCAGTTCGCGGGCGATCGGGTCGGTGAGTTCGGCGACCAAGTCGGCGAGCACCGCCGCCGGACGCCCCGCCACCGCGAGCGCCGGCGGCGCCACGGCCGCGAGTTCGGCGAGCCAAGCCCGCTGCCGCGCGCCGCCGACCAGGCGCCACCGCACCCACCACTGCCCGTCGGCGCGGCGCAGTTCGGGGACGACGCGGCCCGCGCGCGCCCAGCGCTCGATGCCGCGCGCGACGTGGGCCAGGAAGCGCAGGTCACCCGCGACGCTCTCGGCCGGAAGACGCTGGAGCAGGGCGTTCGCCGCCGCCGCGGGAGCCATCGCGAGGGCAGGGACCTCGGCCGGACCTTGCGGCGTCAGCACCTCGGCGCGGTGCCGGAAGCGCGCGGTGCGCAGCCGGGCGCCCAGCGGGTCGGGCACACCGGCGGGCACCTCGCCCTCGGTCCACAGCAGCAGACCGGACCCGGGAGACCACAGTCCGTGCAGCATCCATCCATCCAAGCAGGCCGGTCCGACACCGCCGTACGGCCGGCGTATCCGGCGGGCGCGGTCTTCGTCGTCGCGGACCGCCGGAATTCACGGCCACCGCTGCACGGGGCAGGACGATTTCCGGTGGGCGGCGCGGCGGTCGCCAAGCGGGCGAAAGTGGAACATACTGGGGTAATTGCTGGTCACGAGTCGTAATCCGCAGCAAGCTTCTAGGAAGCGGAGGGCAGCAGCATGACGATTCTGCTCCAGGTACTCGAGCAGAGCTTCACGCCGACCACGCCGTGGGAGCGCCGAAAATTCACCTTCGTCGACGCGGGGAAGATCGTCGGCATGCGGCTGGACGGACAGTCCGGCGTGTGGCTGGATCTCTCGCGCCCCGGTGAATCCCAGCGCCTGGCCCGCACCCTCGATCCGCGTGAGGCGGTCACGTTCCTGCTCACCACGTTCGCCAAGATCGCCGAGTGCGAGGAGCGCGGCGGTTCCTGGCTGATCGGGCACGACGGCGTGCACACCGAATCGATCGCGGCGACCAGATTCCCACCGCGCGCGAGCGAGATCGCGGGAGATGATCTGCTGGCGCGGGCCTGGTTGTGAGGGGCGCGAGGTAGGGCCGCTGCGGCGTGGCGTGAGCGGCGTGTCCGGCGTGCCGTGGGGCGCCACGCCGGAGGCGGCCGTCCTTGTCGGGGTGCGCGTGTAGAACTGGCTGCGTGCGCCCGGTTCTCGCCCGTCTGTTCGCCGTGCTGGTCACGCTGGTGCTGGGTGCTGCCGGGTGCGCCTGGTGGGACGGGGCGTGGGTGACGCCCGCGCCGGGAAGTCCCACACGGGCGCAGGTGGAGGGGTTGCTGGCGGGGGTGCGGGTGGTGGAGAAGCGGGTTCGGCCCGGCGGGTACGAGAGGGGGTGCCGGTCGGGGCAGGGGTGTGTATTCGGCCCGTCGTGGTCCGACGATCACGACGCGCCGGGCGGGCACGACGGCTGCGACACCCGCAATAACGTGCTCGCCGCCCAACTGCGCGAGGTGCGGTTCCGGCCGGGCACCCGCGACTGCGTGGTCGAATCGGGCACCTTCCACGACCCCTACACCGGCGACGCCGTTACGTTCGACAAGTCCCGCGCCCGCGAGGTCGAGATCGACCATCTCTTCCCGCTGGCAGCCGCCTGGGATCTCGGCGCCTCCACCTGGCCCCCGGCCCGGCGCCGGGCGTTCGCCAACGACATGGAGACCAACCTCGTGGCCACCACCGCCTCGGTCAACCGAGACAAAGGCGACCGCACCCCCGCCGACTGGCTACCACCTTCCCGCCCCAACCACTGCTACTTCGCCGGCCGCTACCTCACCGTCGCCACCCGCTACGACCTCCCCCTCACCACCGCCGACCACGAAGCCCTCACCAAGATCGCCCGCACCTGCCCCTGACGCCGCAGAGCGGGGCATCCAACGCCCACCGCCGGCACCAGGTTCAGCCGCGCCCCTCGCGGCCATTCGCACGTCTGATTCATCAGATCTCCGCAGGTCACCACCGACCCCTCGCACGACCCGCGGCGATTGGCCCCTTATTCACCTCGGTCAGTCGCCGGTGGCTACGGGACGTTTCGGGTCGTTGGACCATTGGGACCACGAGCCCGGGTAGAGGGTGGCGGGGATGCCGGCGGACTCGAGGGCGGCGATCTGATGGGCGGCGGTGACGCCGGAGCCGCAATAGACGGCGATGGGGCCCGGGGTGAACGGGGCGAAGCGGGTGCGGAGGGCTTCGGCGGGGAGGAACTTGCCATCTGCATCGAGGTTTTCGGAGGTGGGGGCGCTGCGGGCGCCGGGGATGTGGCCGGCTTTGGGGTCGATGGGTTCGACCTCGCCCCGGTAGCGTTCGGCGGCGCGGGCGTCGAGGACCACACCGGGCCAGGTGGCGACGGCGTCGGCGTCGGCGACGGGCATACCACCCGCGCGCAGTTCCACGTCGCCCGGTTCGGGGTCGGACTCGGCGCCGGTGGCGAGGTCGCCGCCCGCGACGGTCCACGCGGGCAGGCCGCCGTCGAGAATGCGGACGTCGGCCAGGCCGCCCCAGCGCAACAGCCACCAGGCGCGCGCCGCCGCCATCCCACCGGTCGCGTCGTAGACGACCACCGGATCGCCGGCACGGATCCCCCAGGAGCGCGCGCACTTCTCCAGGTGCGTGATGTCGGGCAGCGGGTGGCGGCCGCGCGCGGGCGAGGGCGGCGCGGCGAGTTCGGTCTCCAGGTCCACGAACACCGCGCCGGGGATGTGCCCGGCCAGGTAGTGCTGCGGACCATCCGGATCACCCAGCGCCCACCGCACGTCCAGCAGGCGGAACTTCTTGTCCGCCAACGCTTCCCGAAGTTCTTCCGCAGAGATCAGTACCGCGCCCAACCCAGCTCCTAGTCCAGTCCCGTACGCGCGCCGACCCGTCCACCCTACGCATCGGGGACCGGTCGCGCGGGCACTCCGCCGCATACCCACTCCCCCATTCGGTCCAGTTTCGGCGCACTGGCAGGCGACAGCGCTCCCCCACGGCGGCAGGATGCGGCAATGACCGAAGTTTCGTCGCCGACGCGCGCGCCGGAGGAGGAGCGCGCCGGGCTCGCGCAGGCGATCGGGGCGGGGGCCGTGACGGCGCTCGTCGGGTTCGCCAGTTCGTTCGCGGTGGTGCTGGCCGGGCTCAGCGCGGTGGGCGCGACGCCCGCGCAGGCCGCGTCCGGCTTGCTCGCGCTCTGCGTCACACAAGGCGTCGGCATCGTGGTGCTGAGCGTGCGGTACCGGATGCCGATCACGCTGGCGTGGTCTACGCCGGGCGCGGCGCTGCTGGCGGGGACCGGCGCGGTGGCGGGCGGGTGGCAGGCCGCGCTCGGCGCGTTCGCGTTGACCGGCGCGCTGTTCGTGCTGACCGGTCTGTGGCGGCGGCTGGGCGACCTGATCGCGGCCATTCCGGTGGAGATCGCGCAGGCAATGCTGGCCGGGGTGCTGCTGCCGATGTGCCTGGCGCCGGTCCGTGCGCTGCCGGTGAGCCCCGCCGTGGTGATCCCGGTGATCCTCGTGTGGCTGGTCCTGCGGCGGTTCGCGCCGACGTGGGCGGTGATCGGGGCGTTCGCCGTGGCGACCGTCGGCGCGGGCGTCGGCATCGCGGCCGGCCACCACGACCTCGACCTCGCCGCGATGGCCCCGACGGTGGACATCGCCGCGCCGCACTGGAGTTGGCAGGCGATGATCGGCATCGCCGTCCCGCTCTACATCGTCACCATGGCCTCGCAGAACATCCCGGGCGCGGCGGTGATGCGCTCGTTCGGCTACGCGGTGCCGTGGCGCGCGGCGATGACCGTCACCGGTCTGGGCACCCTCGCGGGCGCGCCGGCCGGTGGGCACGCCATCAACCTGGCCGCCATCAGCGCCGCCCTCGCGGCCGGGCCCTCGGCCCATCCCGATCCGCGCCGCCGCTGGGTGGCCGCCTGCACGGCGGGCGCGACCTACCTGGTGCTGGGGCTCGGATCGGCCGCACTGGTCACGCTGGTGGCGGCGGCGCCGGAGGGCACCGTCGAAACCGTCGCGGGCCTGGCCCTGCTCGGCGTGCTGGCGTCCGCGCTCGCCGGTGCGCTGTCGGCCGAACGGCATCGCGAGGCGGGCATCGTCACGTTCCTGATCGCCGCCTCCGGAGTGGCGTTCCTCGGCATCGGCGCGGCGTTCTGGGCGCTGGTCGCGGGGCTGGCGGTCCGCCGGGTGCTCACGCGCGACCGAGCAGGGTGAGCGGGTCCTCCAGCAACTCCCCGACCGTCGCCAGGAAGCGGGCGGCGAGTTCGCCGTCGATGAGCCGATGGTCGAAGCTGAGGCCGAGCGTGGTGACCCACCGCACGGCGAGCTCGTCGCGCACGACCCAGGGCCGCCGCCGGATCGCGCCGAGGCACAGGATCGCCGACTCCCCCGGATTGACCAGCGGCACACCCACATCCACGCCGAACACCCCGACGTTGGTGAGCGTGAACGTCCCGCCGCGCAGGTCGACGGGCGTCGCCTTCCCGGAACGCGCGGTCTCGGCGAGCCAGCCGATCTCCCGGCAGAGTTCGCGCAGTGAAAGCGACTGCGCCTCTTTGAGATTCGGCACCAACAGGCCGCGATCGGTGGCGACGGCGATCCCCAGGTTCACGTAGTGCCTGGTGACGATCTCCTGCGCGGCCTCGTCCCAGAAGGCGTTCACACCAGGGTATTCCGCGATCGCGGCCAAGGTCGCCTTCGCCACCAGTGCCAGCGGAGTGAGCGTCAGCTCAGCGAAGGACGCGGTACTGCGCAGGTGGTCGAGCAACTCCATCGAGGCCGTCACATCGACGGTGACGAACGCGCTCGCCTGCGGAATCTGCCTGGCACTGGCGGTCATCGCGGCGGCGGTGCGCTTGCGGACACCGGTGATCGGCGTGCGCTCCTCGCGCGCGGCGGGCCGGATCACCCCGGCGCCCCGGTTCTCCGCGACGGAGGTCTCCACGACGGCATTTCCGCTCACCTTGGCCGGGGTGCCGGGCGGTGACACCGGCACCGCGCCCCGCACGTCCTCGACCGTCACCGCGCCGTCCGGTCCGGAGCCGGCCACGAACCACAGGTCGATGCCGAGTTCCTTGGCCAGTTTCCGCGCGGCCGGTGTGGCGGCGGCGCGCGCTCCCTCGCTGCGAGGCTGCACCGGCGCCGCACGCCGTCGCGACACCGTCTCCTCCTCGGGCCCATAGCCGACCAGCACCGCCGTGCGCCCGTCGCTCTCCGGCGCGGCCGCCACGCGCACGCGAATCAGCGGCTCCCCCACTGGCACGGTCTGCCCCGGCTCCACCAGCAGTTCCTCGACCCGCCCGGCGAACGGCGACGGCAGCGCGACCACCGCCTTGGCCGTCTCCACTTCCGCGATGGTCTGATTCAGCTCGACGGTGTCGCCCACGCCGACCGACCACGACACGAGTTCGGCGTCGGCGAGCCCCTCCCCCAGATCCGGTAGCCGGAACTCCAGGACGTGAGCGTCGTCGTCCACGTGCACACCTCTCGGATCGGGCCGTCAGGCGGCGAGCGTTCGATCGACCGCGGCGAGGACGCGATCGGGATCGGGCAGATGGTGCTTCTCGAGCTTAGCCGGGGGGTAGGGGATGTCGAACCCGCCGACGCGCAGCACCGGCGCCTCCAGCTGATAGAAGCAGCGCTCGGTGACGCGCGCCGCGATCTCCGCGCCGAGCCCGGCGAACACCGGCGCCTCGTGCACCACGACGAGCCTGCCGGTCTTGGCGACCGACGCTTCGACGGTCTCGAAGTCGATCGGCGAGAGGCTGCGCAGATCTATCACCTCGATCGAATGTCCCTCCTCGGCAGCGATTTTCGCCGAGGCCACAGCCGTCGCGACCGTGCCGCCGTAGGCGACGAGCGTGGCGTCGGTACCCGGGACGCAGACGCGCGCCCGGTCCAGCGGCAGGTCGGGCTCGGCGTCGAAATCGACCTCCGCCTTGTCCCAGTAGCGGCGCTTGGGCTCGAAGAAGATCACCGGATCGTCCAGCGAGATCGCCTGCCGCACCATGTGATACGCGTCGGCGGGCGAACTCGGCGACACCACGCGCAGTCCGGCGGTGTGCGCGAAGTACACCTCGGGCGACTCGGAATGGTGCTCCACGGAACCGATTCCGCCGCCGAACGGGATGCGGATGGTCAGCGGCGCGGTCACCTTGCCGCCCGTGCGGTAGTGGATCTTGGCCACCTGGGAGACGATCTGGTCGAACGCGGGATACACGAACCCGTCGAACTGGATCTCGCACACGGGCCGATAGCCGCGCAGCGCCATGCCGAAAGCCGTTCCCACGATGCCGGATTCGGCCAGCGGCGTGTCGACCACCCGGTTGTCGCCGAAATCCTTCTGAAGGGTGTCGGTGACGCGGAAGACACCGCCGAGTCTGCCGATGTCCTCGCCCATCAGGACGACCTTCGGATCGTCCTCCAGCGCGCGGCGCAGACCCGCGTTGAGGGCATGGGCGAACGTGGTGATCACGACCGGACTCCTTCTCCTCGCGCGGGTACCTCCCCGGGGTCGCCGGTGAGGTACTCCGCGTATTCCCGGCGCTGCTCGGTGAGCGGCGCGTGCGGGGTGGCGTAGACGTGGTCGAACAGCGCCGACGGCGCGGGGTCGGGCATCTCGACCGTGGCGGTGCGCAGTTCGTGCGCCACGGCGTCGGCGCGCTCGCGCACCGCGCTCTCGAAAGCGCTGTCCCACAGGTCTTCCCGCTCCAGCAGGCGGCGTACGCGGTCGATCGGATCGCGGCGCTTCCACTCCTCGGTCTCGGCGGCCGAGCGGTAGCGGGTGGGGTCGTCGGCGGTGGTGTGCGGGCCCATGCGGTAGGTGAGGGCCTCGATGAGCGACGGGCCGCCGCCGGCGCGGGCGCGCGCCACGGCCTGCCGGGTGACGGCGAGCACCGCGAGCACGTCGTTGCCGTCGACCTGGACGCCGGGCATGCCGTAGCCGTAGGCGCGGCGCACGATCGGCGTGGCGCTCTGCACGCGGACCGGCGCGCTGATGGCCCAGTGGTTGTTCTGGCAGAAGAACACGACCGGCGCGCTCCAGCTCGCGGCGAACACCATCGCCTCGGCCATATCGCCCTGGCTGCTCGCGCCGTCGCCGAAGTAGGCGACGGTGGCGATCTCCGCGCCGTCGAGGTGGGCGGCGTAGGCGTAGCCCGTGGCGTGCAGGCCCTGCGCGCCGACCACGATGTTCGGGTTGGTCATGTTGACCGCGTCCGGGTCCCAGCAGTGATGCGCGACCCCGCGCCACAGCCGGGTGAGATCGCGCGGCGCGACACCGCGGCAGTACGCCACCGCGGTCTCGCGATAGCTGCAGAACACGTAGTCGTCGGGGTGGAGGGCGCGCGCCGACCCCACCTGGGCGGCTTCCTGGCCGAGCATCGGCGGCCACAGCCCGAGCTGGCCCTGGCGTTGCAGGGCGGTTGCCTCGGTGTCGATGCGGCGGGTGACGACCAGGTCCTCGTAGAGGCCGCGCAGCCGGTCGGGGCCGATGTCGGCAACCAGCGCGGCGTGTTCGCGGTCCAGGACGCGGCGGCCGTCGGGCTGCACCAGCTGCACCGGGTACGCGGGCTTCTCGGCCATCGTGGATCGCCTCCTCCACCGGGTGCATGTGTCCTACCTCACAGCATCCACGCGAAAGCGGACTGCGCAAGTGGCCTCCGGGCGGATGGGCAGAATGCTCAAATCCGACCGCCCGTGTGGTGCCATACTGCGTTGTATGCCCAGTAAAGACCCCGCCGAGGCGACATTGGACGCCACCGACGCCCGCCTGTTGCTCGAACTGGTCGCCAACCCGCGCGCGACCGGCGTGGAGCTGGCCAATCGCCTCGGACTCTCCCGCAACACCGTGCAGGCGCGCCTGTCGCGCTGGGAGTCCAGCGGCGTGCTCGGCAGCTTCGAACAGCGGGTGCGCCCGCGCGCGCTCGGCTACCCGCTGGCGGCCTTCGTGGCGGTGGTCGTCGACCAGCACCGCCTCGACTCGGTGGTCGACGAACTCGCCGAGGTCCCGGAGGTCACCGAGGTCTGCGGTATGACCGGCCTGACCGACCTCACCGTCCGCGTGGTCGCCAGGGACGCCGACGACCTCTACCGCATCGCGGGCCAGATCCTGAAGATCCCCGGCGTGGAGCGCACCAATATGGCGCTGGTCATGCGCGAACTCGTCGGCCCGCGCACCGCGCCGCTCCTCGACCGCCTCGCCGGCTCGAACTGACGCGCGGGGCCGCCCGGACCGGAGCGCGGTCCTACTACTGTCGGGGCATGGAGACTTCGGGCAAGGTCGCGATCGTCACGGGGGCGGGGGCCGGCATCGGGGCGGCGCTGGCGCGACGGCTGGTCGACGGCGGGGCGCGGGTCGTGGTGGCGGACCTGAACGCGGACGCCGCCGCCGAGGTGGCCGGCGGGATCGGGGCGAACGCCGTCGCGGTGGGCGGCGATGTGGCCGACGAGCAGGTGATCCTGGCGTTGATCGAACGCGCCGAGGCCGAATTCGGGCCCGTGGACCTGTATTTCGCGAACGCGGGAATCGGGGGCGGTCCCGGACTGGAGAGCACCGACGAGCAGTGGTCGGCGGCGCTCGAGGTGAACGTGCTGGCCCACGTGCGCGCGGCCCGACTGCTGGTGCCTGGCTGGGTGGAGCGGGGCGCCGGGTACTTCGTGACGACCGCGTCGGCCGCCGGGCTGCTCACTCAGATCGGTTCCGCGCCGTACTCGGTGACCAAGCACGCCGCCGTGGGTTTCGCGGAGTGGCTCTCGGTCACCTACGGCGACAAGGGCATTCGGGTCAGCTGCGTGTGCCCGATGGGCGTGGACACGAAACTCCTGAGCGGCGACCTGATTCCGGACGACGCGGAAGCCGCCGCCCTCGCGATCAAGGCCGTGACGACGGCGGGTGCGGTGCTCACCCCGGAGCGCGTGGCCGAGGACATCGTCGACGGCGTCGCCGACGAACGGTTCCTGATCCTGCCGCACCCCGAAGTGCTCGACATGTACCGGTTCAAGGGCTCGGACTACGACCGCTGGCTCGCGGGGATGCGCCGCTTCCAGGACGCGCTGCGCGGGTGAGCCGCCCGGTCAGCGCTCCCGCACCCACACCTGCGTGATCCCCGACTCGGCGGGCGCCTCGATCGCGCGCGGCTCGGTGCGCGCCAAGCGGTACCCGAGCCGCCGCGGAATGGCCGCACTGCGCACATTCGCCTCGTCACAACGGATTTCGACCTGCTCGACGCCGGGCAGCGCGAGCGCGAGGTCGGTCAGCGCGGCGGCGCAGCGGGTGATGATGCCGCGCCCGGTGTGCGCGGCGTGGCACCAGTAACCGATCTCCCGCACCTGCGCCGTGCTGCGGGCGTGCACGCCGATCCCGCCCAGCACCACCGCGCCCCCGGCGTCGAAGATGCCGTAGTTGCAGCTGCCGTCGGCGGCGGGCCAGCTCAGCGCCGCGGCTTCGCCGAACGCGCGCTGGCTCTCCACTGTCGCGGGCTCGGCGAGCCATTCCATCCACGGATGGAGGAGATCGAAGGATGCGTTGACCGCCTCGAGCCGGGGCAGCAGATCGCCCGGGTCCGCCCACCGGCGGACGAGCAGATCGCCCACGTCGATCCGCTGCGGCAATTCGGTGCTCGCCACGATGCCCATCACCCCATGGTGGCCCCCGGCACGCGGGTTCGACAATCGAGTTTCCGGGCCGCGCCCGTCACGAGCCCAGCAGTCCCGCGATTCGGCTCGTCACGGCGCGATCGGCGGAGAGCCCTCGATCCTGTTCCCGGTGCACCCGAATTCCGCGCCGCGCGTCCGGCGGCGGATCACGCTCGCAGCAGGTCGGCGAT
The DNA here is from genome assembly GCF_036051655.1 of Nocardia puris. Taxonomy (NCBI): domain Bacteria; kingdom Bacillati; phylum Actinomycetota; class Actinomycetes; order Mycobacteriales; family Nocardiaceae; genus Nocardia; species Nocardia puris. Next base: position 445,601 of record NZ_CP107943.1, read on the forward strand.
CCGCTTCGCGACCACGCCGTCGGCCAGATAGCCCTCGATCCCGTGCCGGTTGTCCGTGAAATTCGCGACGCCCCCGTGGTTTTCGATCAGGGGGTCGGTGGGGAAGAACTCGGTATCGAGCGGACGCAGCGCGACGATATCGGCTTGGTCGAACGCGTTCAACCAGGCGGCCAGCCGGTGCGGATAGTTCACCGGCGCGGTCAACCTGCCGCGAATGGACGGGATACCCCGCGGCGAGCCCAGGGTGATCAGCCCGCGGCAGGGCCCGCGGCGGTGCGCCGAGCGCAGCACGTTGTAGGCCACCACGGACCCGAGCGAATGCCCCACCGCGACGAACGGCTCGTCTCCGAGTTCCGCCTCGACGACCTGGTGCACCGCCCGCCGCACGGCCTCGTCGGTGACGTAGAGCGACACGTCGCGCAGCCAGGTGTCGATCACGCGGGCGTCCAGACCGGGAATCCGCGACAGCACCCGCGCCGCCAGCACCCAGCCCCAGTTCTGCGGATCGCGACTGCCCACGGCGTCCAACTCCGCAACGATCTGTTCCTCGGTGACGCCCGCCGCGGCCACGACGTCGGCGAGGATGGCGCGTTGGGCGGCACCGTAATTCGGCAGCCCGTCACGGGGCCGCGCGCCGCGACGTCGTCGGGCAGGCCCGGTTCGGCGCGGTCCACCAGGCCCGCGCGTCTGGCCGCGAAAAGCACTGCGGGATCGACAGGCGGCTCGGAACCGGGTGGGGCGCTGCCCAATGCCGCCGGACGCGGCACAACAGCGGCGCCATAGTCCATCGCCACGACGCGGCCCCGATCCACCACCACGGCCGTCGACCGGCCGGTACCACGCTGACCAATGTCGCTGTGCCGTCGCCGAATTGGAGTACACCATCGGTGGCGCGTCGCGCTCCCGCGTCCGGGTGAGCCGGAATGAGCGCGAGCACAGTCCCGTCGGCACCGTCGCCCCGCTGGTCGGCGAGTTCCCACCCTACGACCGTGACGTGCGCGACCGCCGCGCTCCGCACCGCGATGTAGGCCGGAGTCACGTCCCGGTACCAGCTGTAGTCCGACGAGGCCGACAGCGCGCCGGCGTAGTCGAAAAAGCTTGCCAATCGGTCGGTTCGACCCCGGGCGCGGAGAGCAGCCCGTGCCCGGCGAAATAGACGATCAGCTGGTCGTAGATCCGCTCGTCGACAAGGGCTTTGATGGTGGCGAGCACCTCGCGCCGATGCACCGGCCCCTCGAGGTCGGTGTGCGGGGCGACCGTACAGCCTTGCGCGCGAGCCCACGCCGCCATCGCCGCCGCCCCCGAGGCCGCGGCCGTCAGGGGATCGAGCCCGCCGACCCGGTCCACGCCGATACAGACCGCCGCCCGCCGATGCCCGGTCGTCATGGCAGTCATGGCACCAGTGTGCTGGCGCGCGCCGCGCGCCGCGAGACTTTGCGCCGAAACGCGGCGCGTCAGTCCACCACGAGTGCGGCGGCGGCCTCGCGGATGACGGCGGGGATCTCGACCGGCTTGCGGGTTTCGTGGTCGACGTAGACGTGCACGAAGACGCCGGTGGCGGCGAGATCGAGGTCGTCGCCCGCGACGCGGAAGATGGCCAGGTCGTAGGTGATGCTGGAGCGGCCGAGGCGGCTGATGCGCAGGCCGACGCGCAGCTCGTCGGGGAAGCTGATCGAGCCGAGGTACTGGCAGGAGGTCTGGGCGACGACGCCGAGCGCGGGCAGTTCCCGGATATCGGTGCCGGTGGCGCTCATCAGCCACGCGTTCACGGCCGTGTCGAAGTACGAGTAGTAGGTCACGTTATTGACATGGCCGTAGTGGTCGTTGTCGGCCCAGCGGGTCGGCATCGGCCAGAGCACGGGATACTGCTGCTGCGTCACCCGGCCGACGATAGCCTCACCCGGTCGAGGACAGCTCGGCGGGCGCGCCGCCCTGCCGGTGGTCGCGCGGGCTCACCCCGAAGTGCCGTTTGAACGCGGTGCTCAGCGCGAACGCCGACCCGTAGCCCACCTGGCGCGCGATCGCCTCGACGGTGGCGTCGGACTCCTGGAGCAGGTCGGCGGCCAGCGCGAGCCGCCATTCGGTGAGGAAGGCCATCGGCGGCTCGCCCACCAGCTCGGTGAACCGGCGCGCGAGCGCGGCGCGGGACACGCCGACCGCCTCGGCCAGGCTCGCCACCGTCCACGGGTGGGCCGGATTGTGCTGGAGCAGGCGCAGGGCCTTGCCCACCAGCGGATCGCCGTAGGCGTGGTACCAGGCGGGCGCGTCGGCGCGGGCGAACCAGGCGCGCAGCGCGGTGATGAGCACCAGATCGAGCAGCCGGTCCAGCACGGCGCCCTGGGCGGGCAGATCCTTGGTGGCCTCGTCGGCGAGCACGTCGACCATCCGGCCGTCGAAGTCGCCGCGGCGCAAGACCGCGACCGGCGGCAGGGCGCGCAGCAATCGCTGGCTGGCCGCCCCCGCCGACTCGTAGGTTCCGGTGACCATAACGGTCGCGCCGTCGGGATCGGTGCCCCACTGGCGGACGCCGAGACTCAAGGTCTCGCACAGGATCTCACCGTCGGGCGTCGTGGTGACCTGCCCGGGATGGATGACGATCTGCGGCGCCGTCGCGGGATCGTCGGCGACGGTGTACGGGTGCGGGCCGCGAAAGATGGCGACATCCCCGGCCTCCAGCCGGCACGGTGCCGAGTCCGCTTGGGCCGCACGGGGGTTCGCGGGCGGATCGGGGAAGACCCAGGCCGAGCCGCGGACCATGGACAGCACCGTGAGCGGGGCTTCGTCCTGGATGCGCAGCGACCAGGGCGGATCGAGCAGCGAACACATCAGGAACGCGCCCCGGGCACGGGGACCTTCGAGCAGACTGGCTAGGGCGTCCACGTGTCCAGGGTAGACGCGCGCGCATGTCGGCGGGCGATTCGTTTTCGATTCGTCTCGACTCGAACCCGCGACAGCCAGGCTGCCCATCATTTCGGGGGGCCTGCCGTTCGCGGCGCCTCACGATTCATCCCGGTACCGTCGAAACGGTGCCGGTTACTTCGATCGAGCGACGGGTTCGAGTGGCGCGGGCGGCCGTGTTCACCGTGTTCGGGTTGAACGGCTTCCTGCTGGCCATGTGGGTGGTCCACATCCCGGTCATCACCGATCGGACGGGGGTGTCGCATTCCACCCTGGGCATGTTCATCCTCGTGATGGCGGGGGCGGGCATCGTGGGAATGCGGCTGGCCGGGCCACTGGCCGACCGGTTCGGCAGCAGACGCCTGGTGGGCGCGGCCGCCGTCACCGCGTCGCTGGCCGTGCTCGGGCCCGGCTTCGCCACCGGACCCGTGTGGCTGGCATTGGCGTTGGCGGGCTTCGGATTCGGCAACGGCGCGCTGGACGTGTCGATGAACGCGCAGGCGGTGCACGTCGAGCGGGCCTACCGGCGGCCCATCATGTCGGCGTTCCACGCGCTGTTCTCCTGCGGCGGGCTGGTCGGTTCCCTGGTGGGCGCGGCCACGCTGCGCGCGGGCTGGGACGTGCGCGTGACCCTCATCGCCGCGTCCGCGCTGTGCCTGTGCGCGGTGGCCGCGAGTGTGCCACGCCTGCTCGCCGACACCCGCGCGACGGCCAAGACCGAGCCGGACAACGTCGCCGAACCGCACCCCGACGAGGTCGCCGCCACCGACTCGGCGCGCAGGCGAAAGGTGCTGGCGCTGGCCATGATCGCGTTCGCCGCGCTGCTCACCGAGGGCGTGGCCGCCGACTGGAGCACCTTGCAGATGGGCGAGCATCTGGGGGTGGGCGCCGCCACCGCCGCCCTGGCGTTCGGCGCGTTCTCGGTGACGATGACGGTGGGCCGCTTCGCCGCCGACCGGGTGAGCGCGCGGTTCGGCCCCGTCGCGGTCGTCCGATACGGGGCGCTGTTCTCGGCCCTCGGGCTCGCCGTCATCATGCTGTCGACCTGGGTGCCGCTGAGCCTGCTCGGGTGGGCGCTGTGCGGGCTGGGCCTCTCGGGCATGGTCCCGCAGATCTTCACCGCCGCGGGCAACCTCGGAACATCCACCGCGGCAACGGATATGGCGCGGGTCTTCGCGATCGGCTACCTCGGCCTGCTGGCGGGGCCCGCGATCATCGGCTGGCTCACGGAACTGATTCCGCTCACCGCCGCCTTCGGAGTCCCGATGATCGCGATCGCGCTGTCCGGGTGGAAGGCCCACGTGGTCGCACCCGCGCAGGCGTTGACGCGGACCGAAAAGGTCACGGACGCAGGGGTATCCGACGACGTCCACTGAGTCCGGCGCGTCCGCCGTGCGCACAGCGGATCGTGAGGTATTTCCCGACCGAGTGCCGCCACGCCACCCGCTCCCGCGCCGACCAGTTCACCCGGAGCATCCGCCTATGGCCCGGCCGACCCACGTTCACCGCGACACGGGAAGTGATCATTCCGGCCACACGCCTGCGGCACAGCCGCCGCAGCCCACCGTGACGCACGCCGACGGCCGTCATCCCCGAACACTCGACTTCGATCGGTCTGGCGCGAGCTTCTCGCGAAATATGCGGCACGCATCGGTTGCGGTCGGCGCAGAACCTCGGCGACAGCGTGATGAGGGCGGGCCGCGCCCTACAAGTACATCCCCGCGTCGGGCGTCTCAGCGACGGAGTCAATGGGATCAGTCCCATCTCTCAGCGCTATCAGCTCGGCCAACGTGGCACCGTCGCCCGACACGGCGGGGTGGTCCCCGCCGAGCCAGCGGGCGGATTCGGCCGGGTTCAGGCGGCCGATCTCCAGCTGCGCCAGGCAGCGGCCCGGCCTCGTGACGGCGGGATGCAAGCGGGAGAGGTCCTCGTTGGTGGTGATGGCGACCAGGATGTCGCGCCCCTGGCCCAGAATTCCGTCGGTGAGATTCAGCAACCGCGAAAGCCCCTGCCCCGACGATGATTTCGCTTCACCGCGGATCAGCTCGTCGCAGTCCTCCAGCACCAGCAGCCGCCAGCGGCGCGGCTCGCCCTCCACCTCGGTCGCGGCGCGCATCAGGTAACCGGGCTGACTGAACAACATGTCGGGGTCCAGCACGCAATCCAGCTGGCACCACGACGACCACGCCCGAGCCAACGCGCGCAGCGCGGTCGTCTTCCCGGTGCCGGGCGGGCCGTGCAGCAGCAGCAACCGGCCGCGAATATCCTTCGGCGACAATGCCATCAACCGGTCCAGCGCGTCGCTGGCGGCCCCGGCGTAGTTGTCCCGGATCTGCGGCCAGACCGGGGTGTCGATCATCTGCGGACGCCTGCGCGGCCCCTGCGGGTGGAAGTACCAGAACCCCACCTCGATACCGTCGGACCGCGCCTGCGGCTCCTCCGCGCCTTCGGTCGCCCGGTCCAGCACGTCATTGGCCAGTTCGTCGGTGACGGCGTTGACCTCGAGCACCGCCGACCGGTCGGCCCAGCGGTCGGCCCGCAGCGTCCAGCCCTCCCCCACCGCCAGGATGGAGCGGGAATCCCCGTCGTCGATACTGCGCGCGATCACCGCGCCGGGCGGGCACAGCGGCGCGTCGACGCGCACCCGCTCCAGGTTCCGCTTCCGGTTGCGCGACTGCTCGCCCCGCACGAACGGCGAGAGCGCGAGCACGTCGAGCACGTCGCGCGGCACGAACGACGAATCCAGCGAGACGGTCCAGCGCAGCTCGTCGGCGGGATCGGGCGGGCCTGGCTCGGAACCGATCAACCGCAGGGCTTCCTTGCGTTCCAACATCTGGCCAATGATCGGCGCACCGTGGCCGCGGCGTCCACCGAATTACCAGGCCAGAACGCCGAAACGGCCCTCCACCAGCGGGTGGAGGGCCGTGCCTTCGAGTAACGCTACTGCCTTCGAGAAAGCTACAGCGCCTTCAGTTCCTCGGTGACCGCGCCGACCGACTTCTTCGCGTCGCCGAACAGCATCGAGGTGTGATCGGCGTAGAACAGCGGGTTGTCGATGCCGGCGAAGCCGGAGTTCATCGACCGCTTGAGCACGATCACGTTCTTGGCCTGGTCGACGTTGAGGACCGGCATGCCGTAGATCGGGCTGGCGGAGTCCTCGCGGGCGGCCGGGTTGGTGACGTCGTTGGCACCGATGACCAGGGCGACATCGGTGCGGGAGAACTCGCCGTTGATGTCGTCCATCTCCTTGAGCGCGTCGTAGGAGACCTCGGCCTCGGCCAGCAGCACGTTCATGTGACCGGGCATGCGGCCCGCGACCGGGTGGATGGCGTACTTGACCTCGACGCCCTTGGCTTCGAGCAGCGCCGCCATCTCCTTGACCGCGTGCTGGGCCTGGGCGACGGCCATACCGTATCCGGGGACCACGATCACCTGGTTGGCGTAGGCCATCTGGATCGCGGCGTCGGCCGCGGAGGTGGCCTTGGCCTGCTTCTGCTCACCGCCGCCGGCACCCGGCGCGGTGCCGCCGCCACCGAAGCCACCGGCCACGATGGCCGGGATGGAGCGGTTCATGGCCTTGGCCATCAGGTTGGTCAGGATGGTGCCGGACGCGCCGACGATCATGCCCGCCACGATCATCGCGGTGTTGTTCAGCGCCAGGCCCGCCGCGGCGGCCGACAGACCGGTCAACGCGTTGAGCAGCGAGATCACCACGGGCATGTCCGCGCCACCGATGGGCAGCACGACCATCAGGCCCAGGATGCCGGCCAGCACCAGCAGCACGACCATCACCCACGCGGGCGCGCCACCGTCGGCGGCGCCGATGCCGATCACCACGGCCGCGGCGATCGAACCCACCAGCAGCAGCAGGTTCAGCGGCTGCTGGAGCTTGCCGATGCCGATCGGGCGGCCGGGCAGGATCTCCTGGAGCTTGCCGAAGGCGATGATCGAGCCCCAGAACGAGATGGAGCCGATGATCGCGGCGAACAGCGAGCCGATGATGATGTGGACGGTCGGTTCCTCGCCGTGCTTGAACGCGGAGAACCCGGTGGTGTCGAGGAATTCGGCCCACGCGATGAGCGCGACCGTGCCACCGCCCACGCCGTTGAACGCGGCGACCAGCTGCGGCATCTCGGTCATCTTGGTGCGCATCGCGGGCGGCACACCGAGCACGACACCGACCACGAGACCGGCGATGATGAGGATCCAGTTCTCGGTGTCGCGCACCGAGATCAGGGTCGCGACCACGGCCAAGCCCATACCGGCGGCCGCGATCCAGTTGCCGCGCACCGCCGTCTTCGGACCCGTCAGGCCCATCAGGCCGTAGATGAACAGCGAGAACGCGACGATGTAGAGGATGTTGACGAGATTGTCCATGGCTTACTGCCCCGCCTTCTCCGACACCGCGGGCTTCTTGCCCTTGAACATGCCCAGCATCCGGTCGGTCACCAGGAAGCCGCCGACCACGTTCAGGGTGCCGAACACCAGCGCCACGAACAGAATGATCTGGATCCCGATCGAGGGGTCCTCCACCTTGCCGAGCACGACCAGCGCGCCCAGCACGACGATGCCGTGGATGGCGTTGGTGCCCGACATCAGCGGCGTGTGCAGCGTGTTGGGGACCTTGGAGATCACGGCGAAACCGACGAACCCGGACAGCACCAGGATCGCGATATTCGCGAGCAGCTCGGTATACATCAGTTCACCTCACGAGTGACACAGGAGTCCGCGAGCACCTGGTCGTCGAAGTCGGGGGCGAGCTTGCCCTCGACGAGCATCAGTTCCAGCAGGGCCGCGATGTTCTTCGAGTACAGCTCACTGGCGTGCTCGGGCATGGTGGCGGGCAGGTTCAGCGGCGAGGCGATGGTGACGCCGTGCTTGACCACGGTCTCGCCCGGCTCGGTGAGCTCGCAGTTGCCGCCGGTCTCACCGGCCAGGTCCACGATCACGCTGCCCGGCTTCATGCCCTCCACCGCGGCGGCGGTGACCAGCCGGGGCGCGGGACGGCCCGGCACGAGCGCGGTGGTGATCACCACGTCGAAGCCCTTGATGGCCTCCTCGAGCGCCTTCTGCTGCTGGGCCTTCTCCTCGTCGGTGAGCTCGCGGGCGTAGCCGCCCTCACCGGCGGCGTCGATCCCCAGGTCCAGCCACTGCGCACCGACCGAACGCACCTGGTCGGCCACCTCGGGGCGCACGTCGTATCCGGTGGTCCGCCCACCGAGACGCTTGGCGGTGGCCAGCGCCTGCAACCCGGCCACACCCACGCCGAGCACCAGCACCGTCGCCGGCTTCACGGTGCCCGCGGCGGTGGTGAGCATCGGGAAGAACCGGGTCGACTCCTCGGCCGCGAGCAGTACGGCCTTGTACCCGGCCACGTTGGCCTGCGAGGACAAGGCATCCATCACCTGCGCGCGCGAAATGCGCGGGATCGCCTCGACGGCGAACGCCTGCACACCGGCGGCCTTCAGCTTGCCGATCTGGTTGTCGGCGTTGCGCGGGGCCAGGAACCCGATGAGCGTCTGTCCCTCGGACAGCTTGGCCACCTCGGCGTCGCTGGGCGGCGCGACCTTCACCACGACCTCGGCCGACCACGGATCACCGATGGTGGCGCCCGCTTCGGCGTAAGCTTCGTCGGGAATGAGCGCACCCAGTCCGGCACCGGCTTCCACGATCACCTCCACACCCTGCTTGGTCAGGGTCGGGATGATCTTCGGCACCAATGCGACACGCCGCTCGCCCGCGTTGGACTCGCGAACGACTCCGACACGCGCTCCGCGTGGCGACGAATCGCCGACGTTTTGCGTTGTCTCCACTTGTCAGACTTCCTTCTCGTGCTGGCTGTAGGGCCACCGACGGGACGATCAGGCTAAGTTACTCGCGAGTAAGTTGGCCTGAAATCCTCGCAACTGTACCTGGCTTGCGGTGAGCCTAGTTGAGATGGCGGTCACACCGCCGAGCCCGTTTCCGGCCATATGCCGGATTCGCACCGAGCCCGCCGCCCGCCGCCGACCGGGCGCGTGGCTGTCACCCTCGCGAACCCGGTCGAGATGATCGTCGTCGGCCCAGGTGAGCGCGTCCAGAACGCACCTACGCGCGGGTAGCGCACCGCCACGTCAGTGAACTGGTCAGCCGCCCGACCAGCCGCGACGGAGTGACGTGCATCATGCTCGGGCGGGGGATCCGGGTGTTCCATATCACTCGCGCGCCGTATGGTCGCGGGTGTGAACGACTGTGTCTTCTGCCGGATCGTCGCGGGCGAGGCCCCCGCGACGAAGGTCTTCGAGGACGAAACCCTGTGCGCTTTCCTGGACATTCGTCCGGTCACGCGCGGGCACACCCTCGTCATCCCCAAGCGCCACGCCACCGAACTGGAGGACCTGGACGCCGAACTCGGCGCGCACCTGTTCCGGGCCGGGCACCGGATCGCGCTGGCCGTGCGCCGCAGCACCCTGCGCGCCGACGGCGCCAACCTCATGCTCAACGACGGCAAGGCGGCGTTCCAGACCGTCGGCCACGTGCACCTGCACGTGGTGCCGCGCCGCCACGGCGACAAGATCTCCTTCGCCAAGGGCCTGCTGCTGCGCCGTCCGCACGATCCGGAGAGCACCGCGCTCGCCATCCGCGACGGGCTCGCCGCGCTCGCGGCCACCGACGGGGAGCCCGGCGCGTGACCGAGCAGCCGCCCGACCGGGCCGAACTGACCGGGCTGCTCTCCCGCCAGTGGGACGCGCTCGCCGCACTGGTCGCCGAGCTGGACGAAGACCGCTGGCGCACGCCGACGGCCCTGCCCGGCTGGAGCGTCTTCGACGTGCTCGCGCACGTGGTGGGCACCGAATCGTGGTTGCTCGGGGAGAAACCGCCGCCGCGCGACCCGCTCGCACCCGAGCGCGACGCGCGCGAACTCCCGCACGTGCGCAACGAAGTCGGCGTGCTCAACGAGATCTGGGTGGACCGGTTCCGGCCGGTCTCCGGCGCGCGGCTGCTCGACGTGTTCGCCGAGGTCACCGAGCGGCGCCGGGCCGCACTGGCCGACCTCGACGACGAGGCGTGGGCGGTGCCGACCGTCTCACCGATCGGGCGCGTGCCCTACGGGCGTTTCATGCGGGTGCGGCTGTTCGACTGCTGGATGCACGAGCTCGACATCGCCGACGCGCTCGGCGCGGATGTCGAGGAGGGCGGTCCACGCGCCGCGCTCGCGTTCGAGGAACTCGCCACGTCGATTCCGCGCGTGGTGGTCAAACGCGGTCGGGCGCCGAAGGGTTCGCGGATCGCGTTCGAGCTGACTGGCGCGCTGCCTCGCACGTTGCGCATCGCGGTGGACGAGCGCGCGTCGTACGTGGACAGCTTCGACGGCGCCGCCGACACCGAGATCACCCTGGACTCCGGGCTTTTCGTGCGGCTCGGCGGCGGACGGACGACGGCCGACGAGCACCTGGACCGGATCGCGATCACCGGCGACGGCGATTTCGGTCTGCGACTGGTGCGCAACCTCGCCTTCACCATCTGACGCCGTGCGACTCTTCCTGGCGTCCTACCGGTTCGGCGGGCACGAGGAACGGCTCGCCGAACTGGCCGGTGGGCGCGGACGGGTGGCGGTGATTCCCAACGCCTGCGACGCCTGGCCGGCCGCGTGGTCGTCGGCGGTGACCAGCGACCTGGTGCCGTTGCGCCGCCTCGGGTATCGGCCCGAGGTGCTGGATCTGCGCGAATACGTCGGGCGCGGTGCGGAATTGGAGCGCAGACTGTCATCCTTTCCGCTGGCGTGGGTGCGGGGCGGCAACACGTTCGTGCTGCGGGCCCAATTCGCCCGCAGCGGAGCAGATCTCGCGTTCGCCCGGCTGCTGGCCGACGACGCGCTCTGCTACGCGGGGTACAGCGCGGGGGCGTGCGTGCTCACGCCCGATCTGCACGGGCTGGAGACGGCCGACGATCCGGGGGAGGTGCTGCCCGCGTGCGGTGTCGAACCCCGGTGGGACGGACTTGGTTTGGTCGATCACCGGATCGTGCCGCACATCAGTTCCCCCACCGACCCCGACGGGGTGGGCAACGCACTCGCCGCGGAGTACCGGGCGGCGGGCGTGCCGCACTGGGCGCTCACCGATGAGGAGGTGGTCGTGGTGGAGGGAGATCGGGTGGAGTTGTTGCGCTGAGCCGGGATCGCGCGCGATGCGCCGGCGGCATCCGCGCCGGTCACCCATGTGGCCGTCCGCGCGAAAGTGCCCGGCGGCGAGCAGGTTTGACGCGTATGCCGTCGAACGTCCCTGGCGTGGACCTCGGTGGCCGGCCAGGCTCGGCGTCAGGCGCGATCGCCGACCGGCTCGCGGTACGGTGCCCGTTTCCGGAACACCACCCAGCGCATACAGCTGTACATGTAGATCGCCTCGCACCCGCCCGCCACCAGGCGCGCGAGGTGGTAGGGCACGCCGAGGGCGGCGAGACCGCCGCCGACGCCGAGGATGAACGCGGCGTAGTTGATCGCGACCACCACCGCGTACACCACGGCCTGGCGGCCGACCGGCGCGTGCGAGTGGAAGTTGAAGGTGCGGTTGAGCACGAAGGCGAGCGAGAACGCGCAGACGTAGGCGACGGTGAACGAGAGCGGCACCGGCCAGCCGAACCCGCTGCGAAACAGGGTCAGCAGCACCAGATCGACGCCGAAGGTGAAGCTGTTGAGCAGAGCGAAACCGAGGAACGTCGGCGCGACGATCCGGTCCAGCCCCCACGGCAGACGGGCGACGACGCGCTCACACCACCGGGTGAAGCGGTCGGCGACGAGCTCCGTCGCGGCGGTTAGATCGCGCACGCGGCCAGCGTGCCAGCGCCAGGTGTCGGGCAAGTGAGCGGTGAGCGAACGGGGAGCAGGGCGCGTCCGTGCGGCCGCATCACACCGACCCGCCGGACCGGATCGAACACAGCCATCCGGAACCTGATGCGTCCAGATCGCAGGCGTCCGACCGCGGTACGCAACTTCTACGCGTAGTCCTTCGCCGACTCCGACGGTTGGTTCAGCGCGCTCCACGCGCTCAGCCAGCGGCGGCGGGTCACGTCGTCGGCGTCGGCCAGCAGGGCGTCGATCAGGACGCGCGGGTCGGCGCGCCAGCGCTCGGCGAGGTTGGCCAGGGCGTGGGCGTCGAACAGGCCCGAGCGGTCCAGCACGGACAACCACGGGTCGAACGCGCCCGCGTGGATCCGGCGCAGCGCGTCGTGATCGACGGCGCCATCGGCGTAGTCGCCGGCAAACGTGGCCGCGACCAGCTCGCGGTACTCCGGTGTCACATCCCCCATGCGGTCATCCTCCGTAGGGAATCAGGCAGGACCCCGGACAATGGACCCCGACGATCCGTGCACCGCACCCGTCCGCCGTCCGGACAACGGCCGATCCGCGCGCGGCGAGCCCCTGCCCCGCCGATTCTGGTCCCGCGCGGGGTGAATCGCCAATCGCCACCGTCCTACGGGCCGGTAACGCTAGCGTTGACGGGCGTGGACCTGCCTGAACTCGCCGCCGCGCTGCCCGAGGGCGCCGTACTCACCGATCCCGACCTGCTGACCGGCTACCGCCAGGACTGGGCCCGCGATCCCGACGCGGGTACACCGCTGGCCGTGGTGCGCGCCACCAGCACCGACGACGTCGCCGCCACCCTGCGCTGGGCCCATGCGCATCGCGTCCCAGTGGTGCCGCGCGGCGCGGGCTCCGGCCTGTCCGGCGGCGCGACCGCCGTGGACGGCGGCATCGTGCTGAGCACCGAACGGATGCGCGCCATCGCCGTCGACCCCGTCACCCGCACCGCCGTCGTGCAGCCCGGGCTGCTCAACGCCGAGGTCAAGCGGGCCGTCGCCGAGCACGGGCTCTGGTATCCCCCGGACCCGTCGTCGTTCGAGATGTGCTCGATCGGCGGCAACGCCGCGACCAACGCGGGCGGGCTGTGCTGCGTGAAATACGGCGTGACCACCGACTACGTGCTGGGCATGGAGGTCGTGCTCGCCGACGGCACCCCGGTGCGCCTCGGCGGACCGCGCCTGAAGGACTCCGCGGGACTTTCGCTGACCAAGCTGTTCGTCGGCAGCGAGGGCACGCTCGGCGTGATCACCGAACTCACCCTGCGCCTGCTGCCCGCCCAACCGCGCCAGAGCACGGTGGTGGCCGGTTTCGCGACGCTGACCGCCGCCACCGAGGCCATCCTCGCCATCACCGGAACGCTGCGCCCCTCGATGCTCGAGTTCATGGACACCGTCGCCATCAACGCCGTGGAGGACGAGATGCGCATGGGCCTGGACCGCGCGGCGGCCGCGCTGCTGGTCGCGCGCTCCGACGCGCCGGGCGAGTTCGCGGCACGCGAGGCCGAGATCATGGTCGCCGCGTGCGAAAAGGCCGGGGCCACCGAGGTTTTCCACACCGAGGACCCGGAGGAGGGCGAGGCCTTCACGGCGGCGCGGCGCTTCGCCATCCCGGCCGTGGAACGGATCGGGCCGCTGCTGCTGGAGGACGTGGGGGTGCCGCTGCCCCGCCTCGGCGACCTCGTCACCGGCATCGCCGACATCGCCGAACGCAACGACGTGCTGGTCTCGGTGATCGCGCACGCCGGCGACGGCAACACCCACCCGCTGATCGTGCACGACCCCACCGACCCCGACAACACCGCCCGCGCGCACCGCGCCTTCGGCGAGATCATGGATCTGGCCATCGCGCTGGGCGGCACCATCACCGGCGAGCACGGCGTCGGCAGGCTCAAGAAGGCCTGGCTGCCCGACCAGGTCGGCCCGGACGTGATGGCGCTGACCAGGCGGATCAAGGCGGCGCTCGATCCCGAGGGGATTCTCAACCCCGGCGCGATTCTGTGATCCCGCCCCGGGTATGCCGGTCCCGGGAAACATTTCCGGCCGCGAAGGAGTTGCCAGAACCATGACCACCAGGTTGGAACACAATGTGGCCGACACGCGCTTCGAGATCTATGTCGACGACGTGCTCGCCGGTTACGCCGACTACGACGAACGCACGCTGCGCAAGAGCGGTGACAAGGCGCGCGAATTCCACCACACCATGACCTTCCCCGAGTTCCGCGGGCAGGGGATCGCCGCGAAGGTCGTCGAGTACGCGCTCAACGACTCGCGCGACGCCGGCTTCGCCGTCATCCCGACCTGCTGGTACGTGGAGAAGTACATCGTGGAGCACAAGGAGTACCGCGACCTGGTCGCCGCCGCCTGATCAGGCGTGGGCGGTCTTGCCGCCGTCGATCACCAACTGGGCGCCGGTGAGATACGGGTGTTCCGGTGAGGCGAGCGTGAGCGCGAAGGCGGCGATCTCCTCGGCCGTGGCGAGCCTGCCGAGACCGGGGACGTTGGAGCCCGCCCACTGCTTCATCATCACCTGGTAGACGTCGTCGGGCAGGGACTCCATGCCCGCGGCGCGGCGCACCAGTTCGGTGTCGGTGGTGCCGGGGACCAGGGCGTTGACGCGGATGCCGTCGGCCGCGTAGTCGAGGGCCGCCGACTGGACCAGGCCCACCAGCCCGCGTTTGCTCGCGGTGTAGGCGCCGCGCCCGCCGTCGGTGGCGAGCGCGTTGCTGGACGAGGTCACCACGATGGTGCCGCCGCCGGACCGGATCATGTGCGGCACTTGGTATTTGATCGCGAGAAAGGTGCCGCGCAGGTTGGTGTTCACCACGCGGTCGAACTCGTCGGCGCTGTACTCGTGCAGTTTCTTCTGAATGGTGATGCCCGCGTTATTGAACGCCACGTCGAGCGCGCCGTAGCGCTGGACGGCGGTGTCGACGAAATCGCGGACATCGCTCTCCACCAGAACGTCCGCGCGCAGGAACGTCGCCTCCCCGCCTGCTTCGCGGATCTCCCGCTCCACCGTTCTCCCGCGCTCGACCCGTCGCCCGCAGAACGCCACCTTCGCGCCCTCGGCCGCGAACAGCCGCGCGGCCGCCGCCCCGATCCCGGACGTCGCGCCGGTGATGAGCACGACTTTGTTCTCGAAGCGGCGCTGTGCGATCGGCGCGAGCCTGGGTGGGTTGGACTCCGCGCCGAGTGCGACGCCGACCCCGGCGCCGACCGCGCCCGCCGCGATTCCGGAGGCGGCGATCGCGCCGAGAAGGCGACGGCGGGACGGGCGGGTGGATTTGGAAGCTTTTGTGGTGGTGGCGGCGCGCTCAGGGGTGCTCGCGGCTTCGCGTGGGTGGTCCGCGTTCGCGGCGGGGTTGGGTTCGCGGTCGGTCATGGGTTCAGTGTTCGGTTCGGGGCGGGTGGACGGATCCGACCGCGGGCTCGTCTCGCGACCGCGCGGAGGAGGCTTCTCCTCCCCGGGGAGGAGACGGGCGGCGGGCCGAGCGGGCATCATGATTCGCGTGGAGGCGAAAGGTGTGGCCCGGGGTGTCGAGTGGTTGCTCGACCCGCGGTCGGTGCCGGTGCGCCTGGCCGTCCTGCTGCTCGCGGCCGTGGGGTGCCTGGCGCTGCTGAGCGCGGACGCGTCCGGAACCGAGTGGGCCATCGGCCTGCTCGCGACGCTGGCGACGGCGGGCGGTGCGCGTTTCCCGCTGGCCGCCTCGCTCACCGCGACCGGACTGCTCGGGCTCGCCTTCCTGGTCGGCGACACCGGACCGCTGGTGGCGAAGATCGCGGCCGCGCTCGCGCTCGCCGAACTCGCGGCACGGCGGGGCGGGTGGCAGCCGCTCGCCGGAGCGGGAACGGTCGCCGTGGTGTACGCCCTGCACCGGGCCGACGGACTCGCCGCGACCGGCTATCGCGCGGTGGTGATGGCGGCGGCCCCGGTGGTGATCGGCGCCCTGCTGCGCGCCACCCGCGAGAATGCCGAACGCGTCCGGCGCGACGCGGCGGAACTCGCCCGGCACCGGGAACGCGAGATCGCCACCGCCCGCGTGCTCGAGCGCACCGCCATCGCCCGCGAGCTGCACGACCTCATCGCCCACCACGTGTCCTCCACCGTGCTGCGCGTCGGCGTCGCCCGGCACGCGCTCACCGACGCGCCCGCCCCCGTGCTCGAAGTCCTGGACGACCTGCACGCCAGCGGCCGCGCCACGCTGACCGATCTGCGCAAACTCGTTGCCGTCCTGCGTGATCCGGAGGGCGGCGGCGAATCCTTCGTCGCCCCGGCCGATCTGCCCGACGCCGTCGCGGCCGCCGTGGATTCCGCGCGCGGACTCGGATTGCGCGTCGACGCCGCGATCGATGAGAACCTGCCCACCGTCGACGCGCTCGCCGGCCTCACCCTGCTGCGGCTCACCCAGGAGGGCTTGGCGAACGTCCTGAAGCACGCCGGCCCGGACGCGACCGCCGAACTGAGCCTTCGGGTCGGCGCCACCGAAGCCCATTTCGACTTGCGCGACAACGGTTTTCCCCGCGGCGAGCCTTCCGGTCACGGGGTCGGTCTCATCGGCCTGCGCGAACGCGTCGAACTGCTCGGCGGCACGGTGACGGCCGGTCCCGGCGGCGACGGCTGGCGCTTGACGGCCCAGGTGCCGCTGGCGGGAGCGGCCATATGACCATCCACGTCCTCATCGCCGACGATCAGCAGTTGGTCCGCGCGGGCCTGCGCATGCTCTGCCAGACCGCGTCCGATCTCGAGGTCGTCGGCGAGGCCGCCACCGGTTCGGAGGCGGTCCGCCTGGCCGAACGACTGCGCCCGGACGTGATCCTGATGGACCTGCGCATGCCCGGCATGGACGGAATCCGCGCCACCGCAACGATTCTCGCCGCCGATCCGAGCGCCCGCATACTCGCCCTGACCACCTTCGATGACGACGACCACCTGTATCCCGCGCTGTCCGCGGGCGTCTGCGGGTTCCTGGTCAAGGACACCTCACCCGACGTGCTGCTCGACGGCATCCGCCGCGCCGCCGCCGGTGAGCGCCCCTTCGGCGCGGAGGTGCTGGACCGGATGGTGACGGCGGCGGTCACCTCGCGCACCCCGGCCGAGCCCGCCGCCGCGATCCCCGGCCTCACCCCGCGCGAATCCGACGTGCTCGCACTGCTTTCCGACGGACTGTCCAACGGCGAGATCGCCGCGCGCCTGCACATCGGCATCACGACCGTGAAGACCCACGTCACCAGCCTGATGACCAAGACCGGCGCGACCAACCGGGTTCGCCTGGCCGCCATCGGTTTACGGCACTGCGGCGGGACGTAGCCCTGAAACACCAACGGGGCGGCCCGTTTCCGGACCGCCCCGTTCGAGAGCACTCAGCCGCGCAGCAGCGCGCGCGACATGACCAGACGCTGGATCTGGTTGGTGCCCTCGTAGATCTGGGTGATCTTGGCGTCGCGCATCATGCGCTCCACCGGGAAGTCGGTGGTGTAGCCCGCGCCGCCGAAGAGCTGGACGGCGTTGGTGGTGACCTCCATCGCCACATCCGAGGCGAAGCACTTGGCGGCGGCGGAGATGAAGCCGAGGTTCTTCTCGCCGCGCTCGGCGCGGGCGGCCGAGGTGTAGACCATGAGGCGGGCGGCCTCGATCTTCATCGCCATATCGGCCAGCATGAACTGGGTGTTCTGGAAGTCGGAGATGGCCTTGCCGAACTGCTTGCGGTCCTTGGTGTAGGCGATCGCGGCGTCCAGCGCGCCCTGCGCCAGGCCGACGGCCTGCGCGCCGATGGTCGGGCGGGTGTGGTCGAGGGTCTGCAGCGCGGTCTTGAAGCCGGTGCCCGGCTCGCCGATGATGCGGTCGCCCGGCACGCGGCAGTTCTCGAAGTACAGCTCGGCGGTGGGCGACCCCTTGATGCCCAGCTTGTGCTCGAGCGGGCCCACCACGAAGCCCTCGTCGTCCTTGTGTACGGCGAAGGCCGAGATGCCGTTGGCGCCCTTGTCGGCGTCGGTCACGGCCATCACCGTGTACCAGTCGGACTTGCCGCCGTTGGTGATCCAGCACTTGGTGCCGTTGATGACCCAGTCGTCGCCGTCCTGCTTGGCGCGGGTGCGCATGGCGGCGGCGTCGGAGCCCGCCTCGCGCTCGGACAGACAGTAGGAGGCCATCTTGCCCTCGACCAGGTCGCCGAGCACCTTCTGCTTCAGCTCCTCGGAGCCGTTGAGGATCAGGCCCATGGTGCCGAGCTTGTTGACGGCGGGGATCAGCGAGGAGGAACCGCAGACGCGGGCCACTTCCTCGATCACGATGCAGGTGGCGACCGAGTCGGCGCCCTGGCCGCCGTAGGCCTCGGGCACGTGGACGGCGTTGAAGCCCGCGGCGTTGAGCGCGGCCAGCGCCTCCTCCGGGAAGCGGGCGTTACCGTCGACGTCCTTGGCGTACGGGGCGATCTCCTTCTCCGACAGCGCGCGGATGGCCGCCCGCAGCTCGTCGTGGAAGTCCTCGAGCTTGAACAGGTCGAAATCGGGGTTTCCCGCCATGGGACACACTCCTGGGTCCGTCGAGATAGTCGGCACTCAGTGCCATATCGTGCGCCATTATACGTGGGCGCCAGGCATCACATGCGGATACCCGTGGCACTCAGTGTCAGATTGTTGGCATTGTGGGGCACGTCATAGCGTACCCAGCCGGTGGGCGAGCAGATCGGCGACCCGGCGCGCCGGCATGCCCTTCGGGAAGACCGCGACCACCAGTTCGTCGGCGTCGCGGGCGCGGGCCGGACCGCGCGGAATCGCGGCCAGCTCCACGCGCAGATCGGCGGCGCCCGCGTCGGACTCCCCGCGCACCATGCGGCGCAGCAGGTAGTTGTGCGTCGCGGTGACCGCGGCGGTGAACTGCACCCGCGCCAAGTCGGGGGCCTCGGGCAGCCGGTAACGCAGGTAATCGGTGAACAGCCGCTCGTAGCGGAACACCGTGACGATCTCGCGTTCCCGCAGCGCGGGCACCCGCCGCACCACCCGGTAGCGCCGCGCCGCGATGTCGCGCCACTGGGTGAAGCGCTCGAACACCTGCACCACCGCCTCGCACACCGCCTCCCACGGGTCGCCCTGCGCGCCCTCCAGGTACTGCGCCGCCTGCGCCAGCTGCGATTCGTGATCGGCGAAGATCACGTCCTCCTTGGACCGGAACTGCCGGAAGAACGTCCGCCGCGAGATACCGGCCGCCTCCGCGATTTCGTCCACGGTCGTCGCCTCGTACCCCTTGTCGGCGAACAACCGCAGCGCCTGATCCACGACGGTCAGCCGGAACCGCGCCGGATCGTCCCCCGCCCGCACCCGCCCACTCTCCTCACTCACGCCAGCCACCGTAGCGACCCGGGCGCCCCGGTTCGGCCGGACCGCACCGATTCGGTGCGCGACCGAGGGAACTGCGGTGCCGGGCCCCCGACTCGCGCGGCACCGTCCGGGGCGCCCATGCACGCGCGGCTCCTGACGCGCGCGGTACCCGCGCACGCCGGGGGCAAGTCTTCGCCAGTGCGGACCGCGTGTTCCGCTCGTTCGGCGAAACGAACGAAACTTCATCCGGGGTGCGGCCATGCGTCAGACCGGCGCACCATCGGGCCGCCTGCGCTCGCCGCCCTCGGCCGGGGCACGGGCCTGTGCGCCACGCGTACTGCTCGGCCGATCGATACGGAACGCGATCCGGGGTCGCCCGAATCAATCACCCCGGTGCCCTTCGTTCGATCCCCCGCTCCGCTTCCCCTCCGTACGCTGGCGGGGGCGAGGGAAGGGAGTCGGTGTGGTGCTGGTGGCAGGTATCGATTCGTCGACGCAGTCCTGCAAGGTGGTGGTGTGTGACGCCGAGGACGGAATGATCGTCCGGTCCGGGGTGCGGCCGCATCCAGGTGGGACCGAGGTGGATCCCGGAGCGTGGGTGGCGGCGATGGCGGGGGCCGTGGCGGAGGCGGGCGGGCTCGACGATGTGGCGGCGGTGTCGGTCGCGGCGCAGCAGCACGGGCTGATCTGCCTGGACGAGAACGGCGATGTCGTCCGGAATGCGTTGCTGTGGAACGACACTCGGTCCGCGGGGAGCGCGGAGGAGCTCATCGAGGAGTTCGGCGGGCGGCAGCGGTGGGTGGACGAGGTCGGTGTGGTGCCGGTCGCGGCGATCACCGCGGCGAAATTGCGGTGGCTGGCCGACCGCGAGCCCGCGAATGCCGACCGGACCGCCGCCGTGTGCCTGCCCCACGACTGGCTCACCTGGCGGCTGGCCGGCGCGCCCGGTCTCGACGCGCTCACCACCGACCGCAGCGACGCCTCGGGCACCGGGTACTTCTCGGCCGCCACCGACACCTACCGCCCCGAGATTCTCGACCTCGCCCTGCGCGGACGAACGCCCCTGCTGCCCCGCGTGATCGGTCCGTTCGAGACGGCGGGAACCACCGAGCGCGGGCAGACGCTGGGGCCCGGCGCGGGCGACAATGCCGCCGCCGCACTGGGACTCGCGGCCGCACCCGGCGATTGCGTTGTCTCACTGGGCACCTCGGGAGTGGTCAGCGCGATCACCGACACCCCGCCCCGCGACGCCGAAGGATTGGTCGCCGGGTTCGCCGACGCCACCGGCCGCCAACTGCCGCTCATCTGCACCCTCAACGGCGCGCCGGTGCTCGCCTCGACCGCGCGCCTCCTCGGCGTCGGACTGGACGAGTTCTCCCGGCTGGCGCTGTCCGCACCGCCCGGCGCCGAGGGGCTGACCCTCGTGCCCTACCTCGCGGGCGAGCGCTCCCCCAACCTGCCCGGCGCCGCGGGCGCCCTGCACGGGATCACCCTCACCAACCTCACGCCCGCCAATATCGCGCGCGCGGCCGTCGAGGGGCTGCTCTGCTCGTTGGTCTTCTGTCTCGACCGGCTCGCCGCCCAGGGCGTCGCCATCGACCGCATCCTGCTGGTCGGCGGCGGCACCAAATCCCCCGCCGTCCGCGCCCTGGCCCCCGCCCTCTTCGCCCGCGACGTCCTCATCCCCGCCCCCGCCGAATACGTCGCCCTCGGCGCGGCCCGCCAAGCCGCCTGGACCCACACCAAAGCCGAACCCACCTGGACCGCCACGGGCACCCCCGAAATATCCACAGCCCTCCCCGCCCCCGACGTCGTCGCACGCTACAACGACCTCCGCACCCGCACCTCCGGCCAATAGCGACACCGCGCCGTGGCTGTTCGTTTATTTCGTTTACGTCGGTTGTTTCGTATGTTCGAGGGGAAAGGGGGCCGACATGACCGGCATGCACACAGCCAAGCGCATCGCTGCGGGCGAGATCGATGCGGAAGTCGCGGCTCGGGCGATGCGTCGCATCAAGGACTGCCTCATGCGTCATCCCGCCGAGTCCGCGAGCCGTGCGGCCGCCGACGAATTGTCCGCCCTCGGACAGGATCTCGGCATCTGACATGGCATTCGTGGTGCTGTACGACGCGAACGGTACCGGACTGCCTGGTCGAAGGATACGAGCCGCTGGTCGAGGGGCTGAAGCTGCCCGACCCGACGACAGGCACGTGCTTGCGGCGGCGATCAAGGCAGGCGCGCAGTTATCGTCACCTCGAACCTGCGCGACTTCCCCGCCGAATATCTGGCGGACTGCAACATCGAGGCCATAGAGCCCCGACGAGTTTCTTCTCGACCAGATCGCTCTCGATGACCGGGTCGTGTGGGCGTGCGTACAGCAGATCGCCGATTCGCGACGGAACGCGCCCGAGTGCGCCGAGGAAGTGCTCGGCGCACTCGAAACTGCCGGAGTCGTCGAAGCCGTAGCCGCGCTGCGGGGTGGCCGGGGCTGAACTCAGCCCAGGAGTTTGGCGCGCAGGGCGTCGTCCTTGTCGAGGACGAGTTGTTCGAGGTCGGCCTGGAACTTCTCCATGCGGGAGCGCAGGGCGGCGTCGGAGGCGGCGAGGATGCGGATGGCGAGCAGGCCGGCGTTGCGGGCGCCGCCGATGGAGACGGTGGCGACCGGGACGCCCGCGGGCATCTGCACGATGGAGAGCAGGGAGTCCATGCCGTCGAGGTACTTCAAGGGGACGGGGACGCCGATGACGGGCAGCGGGGTGGCGGAGGCGACCATGCCGGGCAGATGGGCCGCACCGCCCGCGCCCGCGATGATCACCCGCACACCGCGCTCGGCCGCCCCGCGCGCGTAGTCCAGCATGCGCTGGGGGGTGCGGTGCGCGGAGACCACGCCCACCTCGAACCGCACACCGAACTCCGATAGCGCCTCGGCGGCGGCCTCCATCGTCGGCCAATCCGAGTCACTGCCCATGATCAACCCGACCCGCGGTTCGCTCACGCCCGCACCTCGCTGCGCTCGGTCATGCCTCGACCACTCCCTCACTCATGCGGATCCCATCCGTCCGTCCACACCGCGTGCGACATCCAGTGCGCCGCGCGCTCGGCCTTCTCCCGCACCGCGGCGACGTCGTCACCGAGCACGTTGACGTGCCCGATCTTGCGGTCGGGCCGCTCCCCCTTGCCGTAGAGGTGCACCTTCGCCTCGGGCATCCTCGCGAACAAGTGGTGCAGGCGCTCGTCCATCGACATGGCCGGGGCCTGCGGAGCACCAAGGATATTGGCCATCACCGTCACCGGCGCGAGCGGGCTGGTGTCGCCCAGCGGATAGTCCAGCACCGCGCGCAGATGCTGTTCGAACTGGCCGGTGCGAGCGCCGTCCATCCCCCAGTGCCCGGAGTTGTGCGGGCGCATGGCCAGCTCGTTCACCAGCAGCTCACCGTCGTGGGTCTCGAACAGCTCCACGGCCATCGCCCCGACCACGCCGAGTTCGGCGGCCAGGTTCAGCGCGAGGGTCTCCGCGCTCGCCGCGAGATCGTCGGGCAGGTCGGGCGCGGGCGCGATCACCACGGCGCACTGCCCGTTGCGCTGCACGGTCTCGACCACCGGCCAGGTCGCGGCCTGTCCGAACGGCGAGCGCGCCACCATGGCCGAGAGCTCCCGCTTCAGATCCACCTTGGCCTCGGCCAGCAGCCCCACACCGTGCGCGAGCTGATCGGCGACGATCCGCTCGGCCTCGGCGGCGTCGGCGGGCATCCACACCCCGCGCCCGTCGTATCCGCCGCGCACCGCCTTCAGCACGAACGGCCAGCCGTGCTCGTCACCGAAGCGCACCGCGTCGGCGACCTCGGTCACGGGGGTGAAGGCGGGCACCGGCAGGCCCAGCTCGCTGAGCTTGGTGCGCATCGCCAGCTTGTCCTGGGCGTACACCAGCGCGCTCGGCGGCGGCAGCACGTTCACGCCCTCGGCGACCAGGACCTCGAGGTGCTCGGTGGGCACGTGCTCGTGGTCGAAGGTCAGCGCATGCGAGCCGACGGCGGCCTTGCGCAGGGCGGCCAGGTCGGTGTGACTGCCCAGCACCACCTCGGGGCTGACCTGGGCGGCCGGGTCCTCGGGACGCTCGGCGAGCACCCGCAGCCGCTGGCCGAGCGCGATCGCGGCCTGATGGGTCATCCGCGCCAACTGGCCGCCGCCGATCATGGTGACGGTGGGCAGGGCGGAACTGTCGAAAGAACGGGTGGTCACGTCTACCAATCTTGTCATGTCCGGCGGCAATCACCGCTACCGGTACACTCGGCTCTCGTGTCTTTCGTCGACGACGTGGTCAACGTCCTCCCAGCGCCCCTGCGGGAGATCGCGTACCGCCATCACGAGCTGATCAAGTTCGCCATCGTCGGCGCCACGACCTTCGTGATCGACAGCGGAATCTTCTACGCCCTGAAATGGACGGTGCTGACCGAAAAACCGGTCACCGCCAAGATCATCTCCGGTGTGATCGCGGTCATCGCGTCCTACATTCTCAACCGGGAATGGTCGTTCAAGAATCGGGGCGGACGGGAACGCCATCACGAGGCGTTGCTCTTCTTCGGAGTGAGCGGCGTCGGTGTGATGTTGAGCAATATTCCACTGTGGATCTCGAGCTACGTGTTCGATCTGCGCCAGCCCAACGTGAGCTTCACCGTCGAGAACCTCGCCGATTTCTTCAGCGCGTTCATCATCGGCAACCTGCTACAAATGGCGTTCCGCTTCTGGGCCATGCGCCGCTGGGTGTTCCCCGACGAAATGAGCGCACTCGACGCCGAACTCGAGGAACTCATCGAAGAAGAACAGCTCGGCCGTAGCTAGCGCGGTTCCGGGACGCCGGCGGCCACCGGGCGCCGGGGCGCGGAGTAGCCGAGGAAGACGGCGAACAGGGCGGGGCGGCGGCGTTGCAGTTCCAGGCGGCCGCCGTCGGCCTCGACCAGGGCTCGCGCGAGCGCCAGGCCCACGCCCGTGGAGCCGCCCGCGGAGAAGCCGCGGTCGAAGATGTGCGGGGCCAGTTCCTCGCGCACGCCCTCGCCCTCGTCGGCCACCTCCACGCACACCAGGGGTTCGCGGGCGTTGCCGGGGCGCACCGTGCGCACCGACACGGTGCAGGTGCCGCCGCCGTGCATGAGGGCGTTGTCGATCAGCACCGCGACCGCCTCGCGCAGCCGGGACGCGGTGATCGGGGCGCTCAGCGATTCGTCACCGGTGAGGACCAGCGTGCGGCCCGCCTCGTCGAACGGGTGCGTCCATTCGGCGACGATGCCGCGCAGTTCGTCCATCACCGGGATGGGGTCGCGGTCGGCGGCGTCCTCGTCGCGGGAGGCGCGCACCAGATCGTCGATGGCCTCGGTGAGCCGGTCGACCTGCGCCATCGCCTCCTCGGCCTCGTGCACCACCTCCGGGTCGGGGTGGGCGGAGAGCTCGTCCAGGCGCAACCGCACCGCCGTCAACCGGCTGCGCAGCTGGTGGGACACGTCGGCCACCAGCGCGTGCTCGCGTTGCAGGCGGCCCGCGATCTCGACGGTCGCCGAATCGAGCACATCGGAGACGCGATCCAGTTCGGCGATGCCGTGCCTGCGCGGATCAGGACGGAAATCACCCATCGCCAGCCGCGCCGCGCGCGCGGCCACATCGCGCAGCGGGTCGGCGACCCGACGCGCGGTGACCACCGCGACGGTCACCGCCGCACCCAGGGACGCCAGCACGGCCGCCGCCACCACCGCGACGGCCTGGCGCTGCCTGGCCTGCATCGGCGCGGCGGGCACCTCCAACCGCAGCGACCCGTCGGTGCCCATCGACAGCGACTCCACCAACGGGTCGGCCACCGTCTGCGCGCCCACGTCCATCCGGGCGGCGTTGTCGCCCGGCGTGGGGTAGACGATGGTGAGCCTGCCGTTCTCGGGCACCAGCGGGCGCACCGACCGCACGTCCAGCCCGCCGTGCACGAGGCCGTCGGCGCGCTCCTGGGCGATCACCTCGACGGCGATCCGATCGAGCCTGCTCTGCAAGTCGTTGCGGGTGATGTCCTCCACCCACAGCCACGCGGTGTAGGTGAGGGGGACGCCGAGCACGATGGTGGTGATGGTCAGCACGGTCAGGATCGACCGCAGGATCCGCCTGCGCACGTCAGTCGGTGTTCAGCCGGAAACCGACGCCGCGCACGGTGACGATGCGCCGCTCGGCCATCGGCCCCTCGTCGCCGATCTTGCGGCGCAACCACGACATGTGCATATCGAGCGTCTTGGAACCGCGCAGTTCGGCGTCGCCCCACACCTCGCGCAGGATGGTCTCGCGCGGCACCACCTGGCCCGCCCGGTCGATGAGGACCTTGAGCAGTTCGTACTCCTTGTTGGCCAGGCCCACCTCGACGCCGTTGACCAGCACCCGGCGCGCGGCGGGTTCCAGCCGGATGCCGCCCACCTCCACCGCCTCGTCGCCGATGCCGCTGCGCCGCAATAGGGCTCGCACGCGGGCCAGCAGTTCGGCCAGGCGGAACGGCTTGCCGACGTAGTCGTCGGCGCCCGCGTCCAGCCCGACGACGAAATCGACCTCGTCGGTGCGGGCGGTGAGCATGAGCACCGCCAGATCGGCGCCGCGCGCCCGCACCTGGCGGCACACCTCGAGCCCGTCCATCCCGGGCAGGCCCAGATCGAGGATCAGCAGGTCGTGATTGCCCTCCAGGGCGCGGCGCAGCACGGCGGGCCCGAAGCTCTCCACCGTGACCGAGTAACCCTCGCGCCCCAGCGCGCGCGACAGCGGCGCGGCGATGGCCTCGTCGTCTTCGGCCAGGAGTACGGCGGTCATGCCAACAGATTACGGACGGAGGCGCCGCGCGGGCGGCAACCCGTCAGTGGTCCGGTGCGCCGTAGGTGCGACGGCCCGCGTGGCGGTCGACCTCGAAGACCTGGTGGTAGAGCAGCGAGTGCACGGCCTGCACCCGGGGGATGTCGTCGAATTCGAGCGGCTCGTCCGAGGACGACGCGATGATCAGCGTGCCGGTGCCCAGCATCCGGTCGAACAGTCCGTGCCGGAACTGCACACTCGAGATGCGGCTCATCGGGATGTCGGTGCCGACGTGGGTGATGACGCCCTGGCGGATCAGCAACCGCCGGTCGGTGATGATGAAATGCGTTGACGCCCAACTGATCAGCGGCCCCAGGAAGCGCCACGCGACGATGCCGACCCAGGCGGCCAGAATCAGCGCGAGCACCACCGTCTGCCCCGTACCCTCGATATTGCGGTACGCCAGCCCCCCCGCGAACCCGGCCAGTGCCGTGGCGACGATCAGCGTCACGACGGGCCAGAACAGCATCTTCCAATGCGGATGGCGGTGGAGTATCAGCTGCTCGTCGGGCGCGAGCACGTCCTCCGGATAACCCATGCCCGAAACCCTACCCCGCCCGAGATGCCAGAATGGCTGACACCGCCGCGCCGTGTGCTGCACAATCTTCAGCCTGGCGGGGACGTTTCACCCCATTGCCTCGCATAGCGCAGGACCAAGTTCTCTTCTGCTCGACAAGCTCGATCCCGACTTCGGACGACAACCGCTCGGCTAGACGTGGAAACGACTGTGGAGGCGTGTGTGACCAAGGATCTGACCCAGCTGGAAATCCTGACCGAACTCGAACCGGTGGCCGAACAGAACCTGAACCGGCACCTGTCGATGGCCAAGGACTGGCACCCGCACGACTACGTGCCGTGGGACCAGGGCCGCAACTTCGCGGCCATGGGCGGCGTGGACTGGGACCCGGAACAGTCCACACTGAGCGAGGTGGCCAAGGCGGCCATGATCACCAACCTGCTCACCGAGGACAATCTGCCCTCCTACCACCGGGAGATCGCGCAGAACTTCTCCCTGGACGGCGCGTGGGGCACCTGGGTGGGCCGCTGGACGGCCGAGGAGAACCGACACGGCATCGTGATGCGCGACTACCTGGTGGTGACGCGGGGCGTGGACCCGGTCGCGCTGGAGCAGGCGCGGATGATCCACATGACCAACGGCGCGCACGCGCCGCAGGATTGGGGCGGGTTCCTGGTCAACGTCGCGTACGTGACGTTCCAGGAGCTGGCCACCCGGGTGAGCCACCGCAACACCGGCAAGGTGTGCCAGGACCCGATCGCCGACCGCATGCTCCAGCGCGTCGCGGCCGACGAGAACCTGCACATGATCTTCTACCGCAACCTGTGCGGCGCGGCGCTGGACCTGGTGCCCGACCAGGCGATGACGGCGCTGACCAGCGTGCTCACCAATTTCGTCATGCCCGGCCACGGGATGCCGAACTTCCGGCGCAACGGTGTGCTGATGGCCAAGCACGGCATCTACGACCTGCGCCAGCACCTGGAGGAAGTGGTCAACCCGGTGCTCAAGAAGTGGAACGTCTTCGACCGCAACGACTTCGGGCCGCGCGGGGAGAAGGCACGCGAGGAGCTCGCCGCGTTCGTCGAGAAGCTCGGCCAGGACGTGGTGAAGTTCGAGGAACAGCGCGACCGCATGTTCGCCAGGGAGGCGGCACGGGGCAAGCTCCAGCCGGTGTGAGCCGAATCCCGTTGGGGCGGTGGTGAATCGCGAGATTCACCACCGCGCCGCTCAGTACCCCGCGCGCAGGTGGGTGACGTCGCCCGCCGATACCGCTTCGCCGTCGATCAGCAGGCGGCCCGCGGCGTCCACATCCGCGGCGACGCCGGTGAGTTCGCGTCCGCCAGGCAGTTCCGCGCGGACCTCCTTGCCGAGGGTGGCGCAGCGGGCGCGGTAGGCGGCGGCGAGATCGGCGGTGTCCCAGGCGACCTCGCGCCAGACGGTGAAGCGGCGGGCGAATTCGGTGAGCAGGGCCAGGGCCAGGCGGGTGCGGTCGGTATCGGTCGCACCGGCCAGCGCGAGCGAAGTGGCGTGCGGGACAGGCAGTTCCGGCTCGGTGAGGCTCACGTTCACGCCGATGCCCGCCACCACGGCGGGCACCCCGTCGGCCGCGCCGACCTCGGCGAGAATGCCCGCCACCTTGCGATCGCCGATCAGCACGTCGTTCGGCCACTTCAGGGCGGCGTCCACGCCGGCGGCGGTGCGCAGCGCGTCGACGGCGGCGACGCCGGTGAGCAGCGGCAGCCAGCCCAGGGCCGCCGGGTCGATACCGGGCAGCCGCACCAGCACCGACAGCGCGATCTGCGCGCGCGGCGGGCTCACCCAGGTGCGCGCGTGCCGCCCGCGTCCGGCCTCCTGGGTCTCGGCGATCAGCGCCCGGTGGTCGGCGTCGGCGTCGCCGGCCAGCGCGAGCAGGTCGGCGTTGGTGGACCCGGTGGACTCCACCACGTCCACCCGCGAGAAGAACGCGAGTTCCGGCGACTCGCCCGGCGCGCGCCGCAGGCGATCGGCGTCCAGCGGCGACCGGTCGGGGGCATCAGTCGAAGGCGTCACAGTCGTGCACGCTACTCGCCCGCATCGCCCGCGCGGGGCAGGTCAGCCCGCCAGGTCGTAGGTGTCCGGCCGGTCGGGCGCCGCGACGACCACGGTCACCACCACTGCGTGCCCGGACGCGAACGGGGCCGCGCCGGACAGCGTCATGCTGCCCGGCGCGGCCCCCTCCGCCACACCGTCGCCCCGGTCCGCGTCGGTCTCGGGATCGAGGATGGTCGGTTCGGGATCGGTGATCCGCCACCGGGTCCACGAGGCCGCCGCGGCGTGCTCGTGCACCCGTCTGCTCCACTCCCACATCAGCCCAGCTCCCCCTGC
Source organism: Nocardia puris (assembly GCF_036051655.1). Lineage (NCBI taxonomy): Bacteria > Bacillati > Actinomycetota > Actinomycetes > Mycobacteriales > Nocardiaceae > Nocardia > Nocardia puris. The sequence goes on from NZ_CP107943.1 coordinate 474,400, forward strand.
CTTTCGAGCCGAAAAACGAACGCACTCAGGCTAAGTGAGCGGGGGGCTCCGGCGATACCGATTTTTCGCGCGCCGGCCCGGGTCACGGCTTGTGACAAAGCACCGAATCCGGTGGCCGACCTGGGCTTTTCTACTCATCGGTAGCCCGGGCGCGGTTCCGGAAGAGCACTGGTACTGGTTACACTCCGAGCCATGACGAGTGTCCAGCAGCAGTCCGCTTCCGGTTCGGCGGGCGAACCCGATATCCACACCACCGCCGGAAAGCTGGCTGATCTGCGGAATCGGCTGGAAGAGGCGACCCACCCGATGGGTGAGGCCGCGGTCGACAAGGTCCACGCCAAGGGCAAGATGACCGCGCGCGAGCGCATCCTCGCACTGCTGGACGAGGGCTCCTTCGTGGAACTGGACGCGCTGGCCCGCCACCGCAGCGTCAACTTCGGACTGGAGAACAACCGCCCGCTCGGCGACGGCGTGGTGACCGGCTACGGCACCATCGACGGCCGCGACGTCTGCATCTTCAGCCAGGACGTCACCGTCTTCGGCGGCAGCCTCGGCGAGGTGTACGGCGAGAAGATCGTCAAGGTCATGGATCTGGCGCTCAAGACCGGCCGCCCGCTCATCGGCATCAACGAGGGCGCGGGCGCGCGCATCCAGGAGGGCGTCGTCTCCCTCGGCCTCTACGGCGAGATCTTCCACCGCAATATCCAGGCTTCCGGCGTGATCCCGCAGATCTCGCTGATCATGGGCCCGGCCGCGGGCGGTCACGTGTACTCGCCCGCACTCACCGACTTCGTCGTGATGGTCGACCAGACCAGCCAGATGTTCGTCACCGGCCCCGATGTCATCAAGACGGTCACCGGTGAGGAAGTCACCATGGAGGAGCTGGGCGGCGCGCACACCCACATGACCAAGTCCGGTGTGGCGCACTACGTGGCCTCGGGCGAGCAGGACGCGCTGGACTACGTCAAGGATCTGCTGTCCTACCTGCCGAGCAACAACCGCGCCGAGGCCCCGCGCTTCCCGGCCACCGACCCCATCGAGGGCGCCATCGAGGACTCGCTCACCGAGGAGGACCTCGAGCTCGACTCGATCATCCCGGATTCGCCGAACCAGCCCTACGACATGCACGAGGTCATCCGCAGGCTGCTCGACGACGACGAGTTCCTCGAGGTGCAGGCCGAGCGCGCGATGAACATCATCGTCGGCTTCGGCCGGGTCGACGGCCGCAGCGTCGGCATCGTCGCCAACCAGCCCACCCAGTTCGCCGGCTGCCTGGACATCGACGCCTCGGAGAAGGCGGCGCGGTTCGTGCGCACCTGTGACGCGTTCAACATCCCGATCATCACGCTGGTCGATGTGCCCGGCTTCCTGCCCGGCACCGGCCAGGAGTACAACGGCATCATCCGGCGCGGCGCGAAGCTGCTCTACGCCTACGGCGAGGCCACTGTGGGCAAAATCACGATCATCACCCGCAAGGCCTACGGTGGCGCCTACGACGTGATGGGTTCCAAGCACATGGGCGCCGATGTGAACCTGGCCTGGCCCACCGCGCAGATCGCCGTCATGGGTGCCTCCGGCGCCGTCGGATTCGTCTACCGCAAGCAGTTGCAGCAGGCCGCGAAAGACGGCGCCGACGTCGATGCGCTGCGGCTCGAGCTCCAGAACGAGTACGAGGACACCCTCGTGAACCCGTACGTCGCCGCCGAGCGCGGTTACGTGGACGCGGTCATCCCGCCGTCGCACACGCGCGGCCAGATCGTGTCCGCGCTGCGACTGCTGGAACGCAAGATGGTGACCCTCCCGCCGAAAAAACACGGCAACATCCCGCTGTGAATCAGCGATACCCTCGGTAAGCCGCGCACACTGGTTGCTGAGAGGCAATGAGTGGATCCGAGGATGACCATCGCGTCATCCCACCCATCGGGTGAACACACAGCCGCCCGATCGAGCTAGAGGAAGGATCTGGCACTGTGACGACCGTGGCAGATGAAGACGTGTTGACCGCCGCCGAGTTGGATCTCACGGTCGAGGAGATCGCCGACGAGGTCGAGGTCGAGGCGCCGAACGCCGTGCAGGCCACCCCGGCCGCCGAGCCGGACGGACAGCCGTTCCTCCGCATCGAGAAGGGCGCGCCGAACGACCTCGAACTCGCTGCCCTGGTGTGCGTTTTCAGCGCGGCGGGCCAGGATGCGCCCCCCGCGCCCACCGGCCCCGCCGACGCGTGGGGCAGGCCCACCCTGATGCACCGCGGCAGCTCGCCGTTCTCGCCGTACGCCTTCCCGCAACTGTCGCACCTTCGGTGACGTCCACGCTGATCCTGGCGTCCGCGTCGCCCGCCCGCCGGGAGGTGCTCCGCTCGGCGGGCATCGACCCGGTGGTCCGGGTGTCGGACGTGGACGAGGACGCCGTGGCCGCCGCGCTGCCCGCGGACTCCGGCCCGCAGACCGTCGTGGTGGAGCTGGCCAAGGCCAAAGCCGCCGCGGTGGCGGCGGCCGTTCCCGACTACGACGCCGATTGCGTTGTGGTGGGATGCGATTCGATGCTGCTGGTGGACGGCGAACTCCAGGGCAAACCGCACACCGCCGAGGTGGCGCGCGCTCGCTGGACCGACATGGCCGGTCGCAGCGCCGATCTCATCACCGGTCACTGCGTGCTGCGGTTGCGCGACGGCGCGGTGGTCGCGCAGGCCGTCGATTGCAGTTCCACCACCGTGCATTTCGCCAAGCCCGCGGCCGACGAGCTGGACGCCTACATCGCCACCGGCGAGCCGTTGCAGGTGGCGGGCGCGTTCACCCTGGACGGGCTGGGCGGCTGGTTCGTCGACCGGATCGAGGGCGACCCGTCCAGCGTCATCGGAATCGGGCTACCACTGCTGCGCAGGCTGCTCGAAGACGTTGGGGTCGGTATTGCGCAGCTGTGGCGGCACACGGCCTCCTAGCGGCGGCGTGCGGGGCGGCTCGGCGGACGGGTCGGCGCCCACCGGCACCGCGGCGCGCTCGTCCTGATCGCCGCAGCCGGTCGATTCCAGCCGCGCCAGGCACAGTTCCGGCTCCACGAACGGCAGCAGCCGCACCGACACGCCCTGGGCGCCGCAGCGCTCCAGCGCTTCCCTCATGAGTCCCAGGTGCACCCCGCACACCACGTCGGAGTGCGTGCGGGCCAGCTCGCGCAGCGGACAGGCGGTCATCCGGATGAGCACACTGCGCTCGTCGTCGGCGGCCGGATCGCGTTCGGGCGCGAACCCGAGCTCCGAGAGCACCGTCACGGTGACGTCTTTCGCGTCCTCCAGCGTCTCGGCGGGGTGGTCACCCACATCGAGTTTGCCGCCCCACGCACGGCCCGCCGCGATGCCCGCCTCCTGGCGGTGGCGCGGGTCGGGGCCGAGCTGATCGGCGAGCACCTGCGCGAGTTCCTGGTAGCCGACCGATCGCTGCACCGCGCTGTAACCGATGCGCGGCCTGCCGCGCCCGCGGGGCGGCTGCTGGAATTGGCGGACCAGGGATTCTTTGGTGAGAACATCCAGGTGGAAACGGACCGTGGTGACGTGCTGTCCGGTGATCCTGGCCAGCTCCTGCGCGTCGAGAGGTTCGCTTGCGCCACGTAGGATCGCGAGCAGTCGCCGCCGCGGCCAAGAATCGGACATAGCTCACCCCTCCTCCCGGGAGACTTTATCGGATGAGGGTGCGATTTATTCGCCCATTCAGCCGATTCGTGATCTGACACCAGTTTCACAAACGCCCCACATTTACCATCTCCTGTGAGACCCGAACCGCCGTTACCACCGACCACCTCGTGTGAAGGACCCGAATCGTGCCCGTAGCCCCGGACTCTCATCCCTCCTTCGGTGCGTACGCGCATCCTCACCGACTGGTAACCACGGAGTGGCTGTCGGCAAACATCGGCGCGCCGGGACTGCGGATCGTCGAGGCCGACGAGGACAGCCAGTTATACGACATCGGACATGTGCCCGGCGCGGTCAAGATCGACTGGCGAGGTGATCTGAACGATCCGGTCACGCGTGACTATATCGACGGCGCGCGTTTCACCGAACTCATGCGCGCGAAAGGCATCTCCCGCGACGACACGGTGGTGATCTACGGCGATCGCGGCAACGCGCAAGCGGCGCACACGCTGTGGCTGTTCACCCTCTTCGGGCACGAGGACGTGCGGTTGCTCGACGGCGGCCGCGACGTGTGGATCTCCGAGGAGCGCGACACCGTCTTCGACACCCCCGACCTCCCGCTCAGCGACTACCCCACGGTGCGCCGCGACGACGAGATCGCCCGCGCGTTCCGCGACGACGTGCTGTCCCATCTCGGCAAGCCCCTGCTGGACGTGCGCTCCGCCGAGGAGTACTCCGGCGAGACCAGCCCGAAGCCGGACAACCCCGAGGACGCGGCCCTGCGCGGCGGCCACATCCCCACCGCGCTGAACATCCCCTGGGACCGAGCGTTGGCCTCCGACAAGCGTTTCCGCTCGCGCGCGGAACTGGACGAGCTCTACGGCGCGCTGAACGGCGCCGAGGATCTGGTGGTGTACAGCCGGGTCGGCGAGCGGTCCAGCCACACTTGGTTCGTGCTGACGTACCTGCTCGGCTACCCCTCGGTGCGCAATTACGACGGGTCGTGGACCGAATGGGGCAACTCGGTGCGTATGCCGATCGTCAGGGGGGATGAACCGGGTGAGGCGCCTTCCGGAGCGGGCCGCAAACAGCGCGCCAGGTAGCACGTTCGGCACCGGATGTGCGGGAGTGTGATCCACGACCTACTGTCGAGTAGGGCTATCCGAGTTCGGCGTCTGTTGGCAGACTGCCTACACTCGCCCGAGTCGCAGATTTGCGTCGTGGAGACGCGTCGTAGATTTGTGGAACGGGCGCGGAGCCTGTGCGGCGCGCCGCCCCTCACCGGGGACCGGGCCGTGCAGCCCCATCCCGCGAAGCGACCAGAAGATTGCAATCAGGAGGCTCAGTGCCCAGCCATGCCAGCGCGCGGATCACGAAGGTACTCGTAGCTAACCGAGGCGAGATCGCCGTGCGCGTGATCAGGGCGGCCAAGGACGCGGGGATCGCCAGTGTCGCGGTCTACGCCGAGCCCGACGCCGACGCCCCGTTCGTCAAGCTCGCCGACGAGGCGTTCGCCCTCGGTGGCCAGACCTCCGCCGAGTCCTACCTCGTGTTCGACAAGATCCTCGACGCCGCCGCCAAGTCGGGCGCCGACGCGATCCACCCCGGCTACGGCTTCCTGTCCGAGAACGCCGACTTCGCCCAGGCCGTCCTCGACGCCGGGCTGATCTGGATCGGCCCCTCGCCGCAGTCCATCCGCGACCTCGGCGACAAGGTCACCGCCCGCCACATCGCCGAGCGCGCGAACGCGCCGATGGCCGCGGGCACCAAGGACCCCGTGAAGAACGCCGACGAGGTCGTCGCGTTCGCCGAGCAGTACGGCGTGCCGGTGGCCATCAAGGCCGCGTTCGGCGGCGGTGGGCGCGGCATGAAGGTGGCCCACACCATCGAGGAGATCCCCGAACTGTTCGAGTCGGCCACCCGCGAGGCGGTCGCGGCGTTCGGGCGCGGCGAATGCTTCGTCGAGCAGTACCTGGACAAGGCCCGCCACGTCGAGGCCCAGGTCATCGCCGACAAGCACGGCAACGTCGTGGTCGCGGGCACCCGCGACTGCTCGCTGCAGCGCCGCTTCCAGAAGCTCGTCGAGGAGGCCCCGGCGCCGTTCCTGTCCGACGAGGTGCGCTCGAAGATCCACGAGTCGGCCAAGCGCATCTGCCGCGAGGCGGGCTACTACGGCGCGGGCACCGTCGAGTACCTGGTGCAGGGCGAGACCGTGTCGTTCCTCGAGGTGAACACCCGCCTGCAGGTGGAGCACCCCGTCACCGAGGAGACCGCGGGCATCGACCTGGTGCGCCAGCAGTTCCGCATCGCCGAGGGCCACGAGCTGTCCATCAAGGAGGACCCCACCCCGCGCGGTCACTCCTTCGAGTTCCGCATCAACGGCGAGGACGCCGGCCGCGGCTTCCTGCCCGCCCCCGGCCCGGTCACGGTGTACAAGGAGCCGACCGGCCCCGGCGTGCGCGTGGACTCCGGCGTGGTGCAGGGCAGCGTGATCGGCGGGCAGTTCGACTCCATGCTGGCCAAGCTGATCGTCACCGGCGAGAACCGCACCCAGGCGCTGGAGCGGGCGCGCCGCGCGCTGGCCGAGTACGAGGTCGACGGCCTGGCCACCGTCATCCCGTTCCACCGGGCGATCGTCGAGGACCCCGCCTTCATCGGCGACGGTGAGAAGTTCGACGTCTACACCAAGTGGATCGAGACCGAGTGGAAGAACACCGTCGAGCCGTACGCGGGCGCGGGCGCCCCGGCCGAGGACGACGAGGAGGATCTGCCCCGGCAGAAGGTCGTCGTCGAGGTCGGCGGCCGCCGCGTCGAGGTGTCGCTGCCCGGCAACTTCTCCGTCGGCTCCGGCGGTGGCGCCGCGGCGGGCGCGGGTGTGATCCGCAAGAAGCCCAAGCCGCGCAAGCGTGGCGGCGCGGGCGGCGGCGCGGCCTCCGGTGACGCCGTCACCGCGCCCATGCAGGGCACGGTCGTGAAGGTCGCCGTCGAGGAGGGTCAGTCCGTCGAGGCGGGCGACCTCATCGTGGTGCTCGAGGCCATGAAGATGGAGAACCCCGTCAACGCGCACAAGTCGGGCGTGGTGACCGGGCTCGCCGTGGAGGCGGGCGCCGCCATCACCCAGGGCACGGTGCTGGCCGAGATCAAGTAGATCGGCCGGCACCGACGAGGGCGGGCACGGACAACGAGGTCCGCGCCCGCTCCTATTTTTGTGGGGGCCGTGCCGACCGTCCGGTCCGAACGCACGGCAGGCGCGAACAAGCCGACTTCTCCGCTCGGTGTGACAGGCGTTCCGCCGACACCCGGGGCTGCCATAACACCGCCGATTCGGGCAACAAGCCCGCGCTCTAGGCGGCCATAGCGCGGATGCCCATAGCGGCGGCTCGCATGTATCCGAGTCGCCCAGTCCGCCCCGTCGAGGTGACCGCAGAGGCCGACGGTGGAGGGGCGACGCGGCGCCCACCGATCACGGCATGCCCCGGCTCCTCGGCCGACGTATCGTGGTCGGGTGACCAGTCCTACTGCCGCCGAGGTCATCCGCGCTCGCGCCGCGTCCGGGTCGCGCGACGACGGGCATCGGCTGATGCTCGTGATCGAAGGCGGCGGCAGTCGCGGGGTGTACTCCAGCGGGATGGTGCAGGGCCTCGAGGAGCTGGGGCTTTCCGGGGTGTTCGACGCCGTGTACGGCACGTCGGCGGGGGCGATCAACGGGGCGTGGCTGCTGTGCGGGCGCGCCGTGCCGGGCATGCGGTCCTGGTCGAATCCGGACATCATGCGGCGGGTGATCGATCCGGCGCGGCTGATGCGGGGCGGGGCCGCCTTCGACGTGCGCTATCTCGTGCACCGCGTCTACGACGGGCTCGAGCCGATGGACTTCCCCGCGATCCTGGACAACCCCACCACCCTGCACCCCATCGGCACCGACGTGCGCACCGGGAACGCCATCGACCTGCGCCCGCACATCTACGACAAGCGCAGCCTGATGCGCGCGCTGCGGGCCAGTGCCAACCTGCCGATCTTGGCGGGCGGGCCGATTGCCCTCGACGGCGTGCTCTACTTCGACGGCGGCATCGCCGAACCGATCCCCATCCACAGCGCCGTCCGCGCCGGCGCCACCCACTGCCTGGTGCTGCGCACCCGCCGCGCGGGCGAACCGCGCCCGCCCGCCTCCCGCCTGCACTCGGTGGTCGGCGGCAACTACCTGCGTCTGCGCGCCCCCGGCGCCTACCGCGCCTGGCTGCGCCGCCCCGAACAGGAAGCGGCCGAGGAGCGCCTGCTGGCCGACCTCGGCGACGCCGCCCTCCAGATCCACCCGCCCGCCGACTCCCCCACCGTCGACGGCACGGCCCGCGACACCGCCCTGCTCACCACGGCGCTCCACCACGGCCGCCGAGCCGTCCACGACGCGTTGGGCGCGCTGGTCGCGGGCGCCGACTCGTCGTCCTGATCGGCCGGTTCAGAACATCCCGTGGGGGAGGGAGGTCGCGTCGGGGACAGGTTGGACGACGTCCCAGTGCTCGACGATCAGACCGTCCGCCAGGCGCCAGATGTCGACGACGGTGACGTCGTGGTCCGCGCCGGGCGGGGTCATGCGGTAGTCCACGACCACGTGGTCGTCCTCGGCGATCACGCGCGCGAGTTCCAGGCGGGCGCCCGCGACGGGCGCGTGGGTGATGTAGTCGATGAAAGCGTCTCGCCCACTGGGGTTTCCGAGGCTGTGCTCGAGGACGTCCTCGTGCAGGAGTGTTCGTAGGACCTCCACGTTGCCCGAGGCGAATTCGCGGAAACCGTCGATGATCCGTTGTTTGTTGGTGCTCTCCATGAAGGAGACTGTCGCCGACGGGATTCCGAGTCGTCCATTACCCCGCAGGTAATGGCGGGGGGGCACGGCGCCGGCGCAGACTCGGGGTATGACGACCGGTGGGCCTGCGGGACCGACCATCCGACCGGGCACGGTGAGTGTCGCAGGCGATGCCGCGCTCATACCAAGGGGATCGTGACGCCGCCGGAGAAGACGAAGTCGTGGAGTTCGAGGTGGGTGGGGGTGGTGCCGGCGGGGACGTCGAAGACGAGCACGGCGTCCACGGTGTTGCCGGGGTCGACCTGGATCGGGTAGCCGAAGCCGCGTTGCACGGATTCCCAGGCGGTGGCGGTAGTGTCGTGCTCGAGGGCGGCGCCGGTGCTGTCGCGCAGCTTCTGGCCGAACGGCACGAACCAGCGGCCCTCGTCGGAGATGTTGCGCACGCTCAGCGTGACGACCAGGAAGGTGCCACGCGCCGTCTGCCATCCGACCCGCGACACGCCGGAATCCACACCGGTGACCGCGAATTCGAACTTGCCGTCGCGTGCCGGACCACCCGCCTGCGCCGGTGCGCCGGGCGGTGTGTCCTCGACAATCGCCGCGGGCGGCGCGGTACCCGGCTCGGACTCTCCGCTCCCCGCCGCGATCAGCGCCAGGCACCCGATCGCGAACACGAACGGCGCCAAGAAGATCACGAGCAACGCGGTGAGCGCCTTCTTCAACACTCCCCCACGCTTGCGGCGCGGCGGCGGCTGCGGTCTGCGGGGCACCAAGTACGCAGGGCCGCGCGACGGCCACCGCCCCGCCCGCGCCTTACGCCGCAGGTACCACCGCTTGCCCGCCGGGACCGGCGCAGGCCAACCGTATCCGGGCGCCGGGCGGTACGGTCGCGAATCCACCCATCCCACAGGCGGATTCCCGCGCGGGTCCACCGGGAGCACGCCGGTCCCGCGAGACACCGCCGGCGGAGCGGTGTACCTCGTCTCCACTCTCGTCGCCGGACGATCCGGCTGCGCAAGAACTTTCGTCCCCTGCGGACCGGCAGAGGCGACCGACGGCCGATTGTCCGAGCCGGGGGTGGGCGGACCCACCGCATCGGGCCCACCGACTCGCGTCAGCGGAAGTCTCGGCTGGGAATGAACCTTCGTACCTTGCGGGCCGAGGGCTCCTGAAGGGTTCGGCACCGCAAAGCCCGCCATCGCAGCACCGGATGCCGACTCGAAATGCGCAGCCGGAAGACCGCTCAGCGGAGCCGGATTCGCACCGCCCGGCTCGGCGGGGCGAGGTGTCCCCGAGCCCGCTCGCTCGGACGATCCTCCAGGCGAATCCGCCCGACCCCCGACCACCGCATACACTGCCGCCCGCACGAATTCCCCTGCGCGCGCGGGCCGTTCGGCAGGCTCTTTCGACATCCCCCGCGCGATGACGTCGTCCAGCGCGGCGGGCACGTCCGGGTTGTGCGCGGAGGCGCGGGGCGGCTCGGTCATCAGGTGCCCGTGCATCTGACGGGCGGGGTCGGTGTCGCCGTAAGGTCTTCTGCCGGTGAGACATTCGTAGAGCACGCAGGCCAGCGAATACACATCCGAGCGGGCGTCGGCGTCCCCGGAGAACCGTTCCGGCGCCATATATGCCCACGTGCCGATCGCCAGACCCGTGGTGGTCACGGAGGTTTGGCCGGTCACCCGGGCGATACCGAAATCGATGAGGTAGGTGAACCCGTCGGGGCGCACGAGGATGTTGGACGGTTTGACGTCGCGGTGCACGAGCCCGGCCCGATGCGCGGCATCCAGCGCTCCCGCCACCTGCCCGAGTATCGCGAGCGCGGCGCGCGGATCGAGGGTGCCGTGCGCGGCGAGCCGGGCCGCCAGATCGGTCCCCTCGATGTAGTCCATCTCGATGAACAGCCGTCCGTCGATCGCGCCGTGCCGGTGGATCGCGACGATGTGCGGATCGCGCAGCGCCGCCGCCACTTCGGCCTCGCGCGCGAAGCGCTTGCGGTAGTCCGCGTCGACGGCGAGTTCGGCGGGCAGCAGTTTCAGCGCGACCGCCCGCCCGGATTCGGTGTCGTGCGCCCGCCACACCTGGCCCATGCCGCCGCGACCGAGCAACCGTTCCAGCCGATAGCGACCGAATCGCGCCGCTTCCATCGCGCACCTCCCGGTCACCGTCGACGTACCGGACCCGCGGCCACCCGACCCGCGAGTCCTGCCTGGAGCGTACCCGCGCGCGGGCCCGCCGGGCTGTGAGCCGCCCGACTCCCGCGCCCTCGCCCGTCCACTAACCTGGGCGTATGGACCAGCCACCCGACATCCGGATCGGCACCGAGGAGCGGGAGCGGGCGATGCGGCGGCTCTCGGACAACTTCGCCGCCGGACGGTTGAGCGTCGCGGAGTTCGACGAGCGCAGTGCCGTCATCGCCAACGCGCGCACCCGCGGTGAGCTGGAACCGGTGTTCTCCGACCTCCCGCCGGAGCCGAGTCAGGACAAGGCCCCCGCTCGCCGCGATCCGGCGCTGCTGGGCGATTGGCCGGAGCGGGTGATGGCGGCGATCCCGATCGTCGCGGTCATACTGTTCTTCGTCACGGGCAGCTGGCTGTGGTTCCTGGCGATCCCGCTGGCCGGTGCCCTGCTGTTCGGCAAGCGACACGGAGGGCACTGATGGAACCCGTCGAGATCAACGCGGGCACCTGGTATTTGCGCGCGCTGCGCGCCGACGAGCGCATCGACGACCGCCCGGCCCTGGCCGACGGCGGCATCACCGACCCCGAGTACGTCGCGCGACGCACCGCGGGCTGGGACGCCGAAACCCACTATTCGTGGGCGGTCTGCGAACCCACCACGGCGGAGATGGTCGCCGAGATCGTCGTCACCCCGGCCGCCGACGGCACCGCCGACCTCACCGGGTGGTCGCGCTCCGGCTACGAACCCGCCCTCGAAGCGGGCAGCACCGCCGTGAGCCGCTTCGTCACCGGCGGACTGGGACTGCGACTCCCGCGGAACTGAGCCGCGCCCGCCCTCATTCCACCGAGCGCAGCACCCGATCCAGCGCGTCCACCGCCGCGTCCAGTTCCGCAGCACTCACGGTGAGCGGCGGGCGGAAACGGATCCCGCGCTCCCCGGTCCCGAGGATGAGCACGTGCTCGCGCTCGCGCAGCGCGGTCACCACCGCGTCCCGCAGTTCCGGCGTGGCCAGCGTGATCGCGCACATCAGCCCACGCCCGCGGGGTTCGGTGACGCGCGGATGGTCGGCGGCCAGCCCGGTCAGCCTGCGCAGCAGGTGTTCACCGAGCGGCCGGGAGCCCTCGATGAGGCGATCGCGCTCGATGACCTCGAGGATTCGCCGGGCGCGCACCATATCGGTGAGGTTGCCGCCCCAGGTGGAATTGAGCCGGGAACTCACGGCGAACACGTTGTCGGCGACCTCGTCGACGCGCCCGCCGGCCATGATCCCGCACACCTGGGTGCGCTTGCCGAACGCCACCACATCGGGTTCGAGGCCGAGTTGCCGGTAGGCCCAGGTGGTTCCGGTCATGCCGACGCCGGTCTGCACCTCGTCCAGCACGAACAGCGCGTCGTTCACGCGGCACAGTTCGGCCATCGCGCGCAGAAACTCCGGGCGCAGGTGCCGGTCGCCGCCCTCGCCTTGAATGGGTTCGGCGATGAAACAGGCGATATCGTGCGGATTCTCGGCGAACGCGCGCCGCGCCCGGTCCAGCGCGTGCGCCTCGGCGGCCTCGATGTCGCGACCGTCGGCCAGGTACGGGGCGTCGATGCGCGGCCAGTCGAACTTGGGGAACCTGGCCGTCTTCACCGGGTCGGTGTTGGTGAGCGACATGGTGTAGCCGGTGCGCCCGTGGAACGCGCCGGTGAGGTGCAGCACCCTGGTGCCGAGTTCGGCCGGGCGGCCGTGCGCCTCGTTGTGCCTGCTCTTCCAGTCGAACGCGACCTTGAGCGCGTTCTCCACGGCCAGCCCGCCGCCGTCGATGAAGAACAGGTGCGGCAGGCGCGGATCGCCCAGTACCCGCGCGAAGGTCTCGACGAAGCGCGCCATCTCGACGGTGTAGATGTCGGAGTTGGAGGGCTTGTTCACCGCCGCCGTGGCCAGTTCCGCGCGGAACGCGGCGTCGTCGGCCAGGGCGGGATGGTTCATGCCCAGCGCGTTCGAGGCGAAGAACCCGAACATGTCGAGGTAGGTGCTGCCGTCGCGTTCGTCGACGAGACGGCAGCCGCGGGAGTTCTCCAGATCCAGCACCAGATCGAACCCGTCGGCCAGGATGTGCGCCGACAGGATCTCGTGTACCCGGGTCGCGGGGGTGACCGGTGCCTTGTCACCACCCGATCGGGTGCGTTCCAGTTCTAAGGTCACACCCGTAGGGTACGGAAATTTTTACGAAATCTCCACGGATAACTGGAGGAAGTACGCTCAATCGCTATCTGTCATAGAATGTCTGCAGGATGATGGTGCTGCGCGTGCGGACGTTGGCGGTCGCCCGGATCTCCTGGAGCAGTTGTTCCAGGTGGCGCGGCGAGGCCACCCGGACCAGCAACACGTAGCTCTCGTCGCCCGCCACGGAGTGGCATGCCTCGATTCCCGGGATATGTTGCAGGACAGCGGGGGCATCATCCGGCTGCGACGGATCGAGAGGAGTGATCGCGACGAATGCCGACAGCAGTTGTCCGAGCGCCTCGGGATCCACGTTCGCCGTGTAGCCGCGGATCACACCGCGCGCCTCCAACCTGCGTACACGCGACTGAACCGCCGACACCGAGAGGCTCGCCTTCTCGGCCAGGTTCGATAAGGTGGCGCGACCATCGGCCATCAGTTCACGAATCAACAGGCGATCAATGTCGTCGAGTACGGGTTTTGCCGGTGTATCCGCCATCAGCGAAGGCTAACCCAGCAACAGCGACTCGTGGAGGAAACTTCGACTCGTTCACTTCCGGCAACCCGCTAGCACCGAGTGCCGACCCAAAGCCGATGTGGAGCAATCGATGACGAACACCCTGAACGACCGTCTGACCCGCGACCTGTCCGGACGCGCCACCAACATCCTGCGCGCGCTCGGTGCCGAACTGCCGCCACCCGGCGAACTCCCAGCTCGCACCCCGATCACCGGCGGCTTGCTCACCACCCTCCCCGCCACCACGCCCGCCGACGCGGACGCCGCGATCGGCCGCGCTGCCGAGGCGTTCCGTGGCTGGCGCACCGTGCCCGCGCCCGTGCGGGCCGCCGTGGTGCGCAGGCTCGCCGAACTGCTCACCGCGCACAAGACCGAACTGGGCGAGCTGGTCACGCTGGAGGCGGGCAAGATCGGGCCCGAGGCCGTCGGCGAGGTGCAGGAGATGATCGACGTCTGCGAGTTCGCCATCGGCCTCTCGCGGCAGTTGTACGGGCGCACGATGCCCTCCGAGCGGCCCGGTCACCGGCTCATGGAGACGTGGCATCCGCTCGGCGTAGTCGGCGTGATCTCCGCGTTCAACTTCCCCGTGGCCGTGTGGGCGTGGAACACCGCCATCGCGCTGGTGTGTGGCGACACGGTGGTGTGGAAGCCGTCGGAGACGACGCCGCTGACGGCGTTGGCGTGTCACTCCCTGCTGCGGCGGGCGGCCGTCGATGTGGGCGCGGATCCCGAAGTGCACCAACTGATTCAGGGCGGCGCCGAGGTGGGCGCCCGGCTCGTCGACGACGAACGCGTCGCGCTGCTCAGCGCCACCGGATCGGTGCGGATGGGCCGGACCGTCGCGCCGAAGGTGGCGGCGCGGTTCGGGCGATGTCTGCTCGAGCTCGGCGGGAACAACGGGGCCATCGTGACGCCCACCGCCGATCTGGAATTGGCCTCGCGCGCAATCGTGTTCGCGGCCGCCGGCACCGCCGGGCAGCGGTGCACCACGCTGCGCCGGTTGATCGCGCACGCCGACATCGTCGGCCCGCTGCTGCGCCAACTGGAGAACGCGTACGGCCAACTGCCCGTGGGCAATCCGCTGCACGAAGGCATGCTGGTGGGACCGCTGATCAACGAATCCGCCTACACCGCCATGCGTTCCGCGCTGGACCGTGCGCTCTCCGACGGTGGTGAACTCGTCTGCGGCGGCGAGCGCGTGGATGTCCACGGCGACAACGCTTTCTACGTGCGCCCGGCCATCGTGCGCATGCCCGCCCAGACCGGCGTCGTGCGCGACGAGACCTTCGCCCCCATCCTCTACGTGCTCACCTACCGCGATTTCGACCACGCCATCGCCCTGCACAACGGCGTCCCCCAGGGACTCTCGTCCGCGATCTTCACCGCCGACCAGCGCGAAGCCGAGCGCTTCCTCGCCGCCGACGGATCCGACTGCGGGATCGCCAACGTCAATATCGGCACCTCCGGCGCCGAGATCGGCGGCGCGTTCGGCGGCGAGAAGCACACCGGCGGCGGCCGCGAATCCGGCTCCGACTCCTGGAAGGCATACATGCGCCGCGCCACCAACACCGTCAACTACTCCCCCGACCTCCCCCTGGCCCAGGGCATCAAGTTCACCTGAAACCGCCCCTGACCAGGCGATTAGGAACTTCCTCCGCCCCCTGTGTAGGGTTGTACTTACCGACGCGGGGTGGAGCAGCTCGGTAGCTCGCTGGGCTCATAACCCAGAGGTCGCAGGTTCAAATCCTGTCCCCGCTACTAGGGAAAGCGGCCCGGAACACTTGTTCCGGGCCGTTTTTCGTATGCGTGGACCGCGTCACGCGCGGGGTAGTAGGGGCGGGCCGGCTCGTTGAGGGCGAGCACGTTGGTCGCGCCCGTGGTGGTCGCGGCGAACGCGACCTCGGTGTGGGTGGACAGCGCCTCGGTGACCCCGCAGCATCCGCATCACCGACCCGGACGGTGTCGTCCTCCAGATCCAGGAGATCGATCCGGAGACCGTCCGGCGGTCCCAGGAGTCGCTGTCGCCGTCATACGGCGGTGAACGCGCTCAGCCGCGCGCGGCGGCGCTGAAGGCCGGCAGGACCGTGGCGGTGATGTAGTGCGCGGCGTCGGCACTCGCGACGCGGCCGGCGTTGACTTCCTCGGCCGCGCCGTGCATGACGCTGTGCAGGGTGCCGACCAGCCAGGTGGCGGGGAGGTCGGTGCGGAACACGCCCTCGGCTTGGCCGCGGATGAGCAGGCCGAGGACGCGTTCGGCCGGTTTGGCGTGCAGGGCGCGAATTCGGCCGGGCGGCAACGTCTTCTGCGCGGCGACGAGCAGGGCGCGTGAGCGTTCGACGAGCTGCCAGCTCGACTCGATCAGCCGTTCCAGCGCCCGCTGCGGGTCACCGGACAGGTCCACGCCGGTGAGGGCGGCGTCGCCCTGTTCGAGGGCGGCGACCAGCGCGGCGTCCACCAGGTCGGCCCTGGTCGGGAAATGCCCGTACAGGGTGACCCGGCCGACCCGCGCCTCCCGGGCGATCGCCGCGACGCTGGTGTCCGGATCGCGGCCGAGGCAGGTGATGGCGGCGTCGAGGATCGCCTCGCGGTTGCGGCGCGCGTCGGCGCGCTGATTCGGCGCCTGCGGTCTGCTGATCTGACCCGCCCGTGCGGACATTCGCCCTCGCCTTCACTCTTGTCGAACACCGGTGTACGAGTTACCGTAGCATCATTGAACTCGAACACTGCTGTTCGACTTAAGTGGGAGGTGCGGTATGACCGAGCGGAGGGCACATGTGATGGTCGGCGACGAGACCGAACGGACGCCGGGCGGGACGATGGCTCACGCGAACCCCCGACGGCAACGCATGACCGGCCCGTTCGCACGGTTCGCGTGGCACTACCTGGAAATGGTGCTGGCCATGACGGTCGGGATGCTGCTCGTCCTACCGGCCCTCGAACTCGCGACCGGCGGCCTCCCGGACCGGCCGGAGATCGACAGCCTGCTGATGGCCGCCAGCATGTCGGTCACCATGGCGGCCTGGATGAGGTTCCGCGGGCACCGGGCCCGCCCGATCGTGGAGATGTGCCTGGCCATGTCCGCCGGCTTCATCGTCCTGTTCCCGCCCCTGTGGACCGGACACCTCGATGAGATGGGCCTGATGATGGGCGGCCACATCCTCATGCTCCTCTTCATGCTCGCCGCCATGCTCGCCCGCCGCGACGAGTACACGGTCTCGCACAAACACCATGCGGCACGGAAGTCGTTGCCCGAGAACGGCTCCCACGACTGACCCCGATACGACGGAAGCCACTTCTGATGTGGCGGGCTCGGAGAATGAAGGTCGACAGGCCCGGCGTCCGCCCGGAGATTCCCGAGCGATGACCTACCTCGCGCGATCGATGCGGTCGCCGATCGACAGCTCGCCAGTCATGCCCACACCTCCTGAATCAGAACATCGATACTGATTCAGTAGGTACCCGGACGAGCGTGAGCAACGATCGAACCGGGTCAGTCGGACTCCGCGGGAATCGCTGTGCCCACGATCCATTCGTGGCCGAAGGGGTCGCGGATGCGGCCTTGGCGGGCGCCGTAGGGCTGGTCGGCGACGGGGAAGACGGTGTTGCCACCGGCGGTGGTCATGCGGGCGGCGAGGGTATCGGGGGTGTCGGTGGTGAGGGTGAGGAGGAGGCCAGGGCTGCCGAGTTGGTGGGGGTCGCGGTCGTATTCGTCGGAGTCCTTGAGTTGGAACGTCGGGCCGTCGGGTAGGGCGAGTTCGGCGAAGACCACACGGCCGGAATCGTTGTGGCGTTCGAGGACGGTGGCGTCGAAGACGGTGGTGTAGTACTCGATCGCCGCGGCGGCGTCGCTGACGACCAGTTTCGGAGCGATCCTGTCGATAGCCATGGTCGTGAGTATTGCCGCGCGCGATGCGGGTCGGCTTGGAAAATTGGTACACGATCGGCGAGTGCTGGGCCCGAGCTCGAGCGGTCGGCGAAAGGGCGGGTGATCGACCGCGACGCCGTTCGATAATTGAGCCGGGATGGGCCGCACTGTATGACACGCTTGATCCATGACGGCCATTCCGATCGGGGAGCTCGCACACCACGCCGCGCGGGCGAAGGCGTTGGTCGAGTCCGGTGAGACTGTCGACATCATCGAGCGCGGCGAGGTCGTCGCACGGATCGTGCCGGTGGACCCGACGCACGACCGACGGGTCCGATCGGCCGCCGTAGGGCACCGGCGGCCGGCGTTCGGAGGTCGGCCGGACCTGCTCACGGAGGTTCGCCGCCGGATCGCCAACGAGCCGATCGACGCCGGCCGAGTGAACGCCGCGCTGCGGGAGCTACGGGACGGCGAGCGGTACTGAGGAGCCCCGGATCCTCGGCATGCCGGTGAGGCTCCAGTCGGTGAGCCCCCGCTGATTCGGGCGTTGCGGTGGCCGGAGGTTCGGTCACGGATGTGGACCACGGCGAAACGCCTCCGGCCCGCGACATGTGCCGCGAACCGGAGGCGCTCACCCGACCCCTACACCCGACTCACCCGGGTCCGTTCCCGGACGGGAGTTGCGGTCGAAGGGCGGACGCGGCCCCATGGTTTGGCCACCGACAACCAGACCGCCGCGATCAGCGCGATGGTGGAGACGATCGGCGGGTCACTGCGCGCCGGATTCCGCGCCGACCGACCCGGATTCGAGGTGGTCGCCGAGTGGGCGTACCCCCGCGACGCGCGAGGCGCGCGGTCGTGATCACCGTGCTCGTCGTGGACGACCAGCACCTCGTGCGGACCGGATTCCGCACGGTGCTCGATCTCGAGGATGGCATCACCGTCGTCGGGGAGGCCGACAACGGGCTCACCGCCGTGGAACGAACCCGTCTGCTCGACGAGTACGTGTACGAGGCGCTCAGCGCGGGCGCCAGCGGGTTCCTCGTCAAACATGCCTCGGCGGACGCGCTCGTGGACGCCATCCACACGGTGGCGCAGGGCGACGCCCTGCTCACACCGAAGTTGGTGCAGCGGCTGATCACGCGATTCGGCCCCGCCAACGGTCCGGCCTCGGCGAGCAGGCCCGCGACCCGATCGCTCACCGAACGCGAACGCGAAGCGGTCGCCCTTGTCGCGCAGGGCTTTCCAACGAGGACATCGCCCGCCGCTGGGTCGTGAGCAACGGCACCGTCCGCACCCACGTCAGCCGCGCGATGACCAAGCTGCACGCCCGCGACCGCGCCCAGCTCGTCGTGATCGCCTACCGCGCCGGACTGGCGAACCCGGACTTCCTCGGCGAAACCTGATCCGCGCTAGTCGGTCTTCGTATCCCCTGTCGACAACCGCACCGTCCCGATCACGAAGATCGCCAGGCACAGCGCCGCGAAGTAGAGCAGCGAGCCGGTCGGCCCGCCGAACAGGGTCTTGATGGTCGACATCTGGCCCACCCCGAGTTCTCCGTTCTTGAACGGGGACAGCCGCTGGAGCATGATGCCGAGGTCGCCGGGCACGAAGGTGACGAACACTTCGACGCCGAACTTCCACAGCAGCACGATCATGACCACCAGGCCCGGTTTGGGCAGCAGCGCCGAGAGCCCCAGGCCGAGCGCGCAGATCAGCATCGTGAAGATCGGCACGCAGATCAGCAGGCGCACGCCCACCGACGAGAACGCGTCGACCTTGCCCCACACGTCCGGGAACAGGCGCGGGAATCCGCCGACCAGGATGAACGTGGTGAGCAGCGAGGTCACACCGGAGATCGCGCCGAACACGATCAGCTTCGACACCGGCAGCAGCCAGCGCCGCGCCTGGATGCCGAACGCCGTCTCGACCGTCTTGTCCTTGAACTCCGCGCACAGCGACGTGACGCCGCCCGACATCAGGATGAAGGTGGCGAAGATGAGGATCCAGTAGGTGGAGTTATTGGTCTCCATGCCGCCGGAGCCGTTGAACGCCTGCTCCTGGGTGGCCTTCGCGATGCCGAAGTTGATCAGCACCGGGATCAGGATCGCCAGCGGAACCACGGTGTACCAGAACGAGTTCCGCCAGGAGAGCTTCGTGAGCTCGCTGCGCACGGACCGCGCGAGATAGGTGGCGAGCATCAGCGCTCACCCCCGCCCGCGGCGTATTCGACGCTGCCGCGGGTGAGGTCGACGTAGGCCGACTCCAACCGCCGGGGACCGGTCCCCTTGGCCACCAGTTCGTCCTTGCTCGTATCGGACAGCACTTTTCCCTTGCCCATGACGACGATCCGGTCACCCGTGATCTCTACTTCGGTGAGATTGTGCGAGGCCACCAGCAGGCACTTGCCCTCGGCGGCCAGGCCGACGACCAGCTCGCGCAACCAGAGCGTGCCCTCGACGTCGAGACCGTTGGCCGGCTCGTCCAGCACCAGGGTGCGCGGATCACCGAGCAGGGCCGAGGCGATGCCCAGCCGCTGCAACATGCCGTAGGAGAACCTGCCGACCGAGCGGCGCGCGACCGCCGCGAGCCCGACGCGCTCGAGCACCCGACCGACGTTCGCGGCGGGCACACCGCCCAGGCGCGCCTGCCAGAGCAGGTGCTGTTCGGCGGTGTGCTTGGGGTTGCGGGAGAACGCGCCGAGGCTGAACCCGATCTCGCGGATCGTGTCGCGGAACTCCAGCAGCCCCTTGTCGTTGATCGCGATCGCGCCGGAGGTGGGGCGGGTGAGACCGGCGATCATGCGCATGACCGTGGTCTTGCCCGCGCCGTTGGGCCCGAGCAGGTAGGTGATCGAGCCCGCCTCGGCCTCGAAGCTGACATCGTCTACGGCGACGTTCTCACCGAAGCGTTTGGTAACGCCGCGAACGCTGATCATGAAGGAAATCCTGGGTTACGGGTCGGGGTGCCACACCACACGACGGAGCGACGCTCCGTGCGGCAGGTTAGGACAGTCGATCCTAAGCCGAGCGCGATCGCGCGATATCAGGCGGGGATCAGGCTCGCCGCCGAGGACCGGCGCAGCTTGCCCGACGGCGTCTTGGGCAGCGCGCCCTTGTGCACGATCGTGACCACGGCGGGCGCGATGCCCACGTCGGCGTAGACCGCGCGGGCCACTTCCTTGCGGATGCGCTCGCTCTCGTCGGCGTCGGCCGCGAAATCGGATTCGGCGATCACGGCGATGCCCTCGCGCGCCATGCTGGGCAACCGGACGGCCAGCGCCGCGACGCTGCCGGGACGCACACCGGAGACGCCGACCGCCGCGCGCTCCACCACGGTCGGCGAGATGTTGCGGCCCGCGACGATGATGACGTCCTTCTTGCGGCCGGTCACCACCACCTCGCCGGTGCCGTCGACGACGTAGCCGAGGTCGCCGGTGGACAGCCAGCCCTCGGCGTCGAGCGCCGAGACGTACCCCTCGGGGCCGAGGTAGCGCCTGGTGACGGCGTCGCCGCGCACCAGGATGTTGCCCACGCGGTCGGCGGGCAGGGTGTCGCCGTTGTCGTCGGCGATCTTCAGTTCGAGGCCGGGCACCGGGACGCCGAGCCGCAGGAGGGTGCGCGGGCGCGTCACCTCGTCGCGGCGCACGACGCTGTCGGCCTCGGCCGAGTCGGCGTCGATGACGTCCACCGTGTAGCGCTCGGCGGCGGCGGTGAACGACACCGCCAGCGTGGTCTCCGCCATGCCGTAGGCGGGCATCAACGCTTCGGCCTTGAAGCCGAAACGCGAAGCCTCGCCGAGGAATTCGAGCAGCGTGGACTCGTCGATGGCCTCCGCGCCGTTGACCGCGACCCGCATGGTCGACAGGTCGTAGGCCCCGTCGGCGGCGCGGCGCAGGCGGCGGGCGAGCACGGCGTAGGCGAAATTCGGTGCGGCGGTGAATGTTCCACCGAAGCGCGTGATGAGTTCGGCCCAGGAGAGCGGATTCTGGAGGAAGCCGAGCGGGGTGATCATCACCGTGGTGGCCCCGGCGAACAGCGGGGTCATGAAGGTGCCGATCATGCCCATGTCGTGATAGAGCGGCAGCCAGCTGACGACCACGTCGTCGGCGCGGAATCCGGCGGCGGCGACCATGGCCAGCTGGTTCTGGTGCAGGTTCGCGTAGGTGATCGCGACGGCCTTCGGCACGCCGGTGGTGCCGGAGGTGAGCTGCAGGACGGCGACGTCGTCCTCGGCGGTGGGAACGTGCGCCAATTCCTCGGTGCGAGCGGTCAATTCGTCGATCGAGACGAAAGGCACGCCGATATCCACACCCTGCACGGCCTCGGTGAACGGCGCGCCGACCACCACCACGCGGGCGCCCAGCATCTCGATCACCGCGCGCGTATCCGCCACCCAGGTCTCGAGATTCGTGCGCGGGGTGGGCTGATGCAGCATCGTGAAGGCCGCGCCGCGCATCCAGGTGGCCTGGACGGTGACGGCCACGTCACCCGGGGTGCCCGCGAGAATGGCGACGGAATCGCCTGGCTGCACCCCGGCCTCGGCCAGACCGCCCGCGACCCGGCGTGCCGTCGCGCGCACCTGATCCCAGGACCGGAACGTCAGATCCGACGCGTCCACACCGCTCCACAGGCCGTTCACCTCGGAAGCAGGCTGCTCGAAAAGCAACTCGGTAATTCTGCTCATTGGGGTTTCCATCTCTTCCCGCACGGCGCTTCTGCGCAGAGGACACCCCGGCGTCGAATGGGTTGTGTTTCCGGAATTACTTTCCGGGACGCCGGGATGCGGCCGGATTTATTCCGATGTACCTGCTTCGCGAAGCACCCGGTCGAAATGCTCCACAAAGATGTCGGTGTATCCTGCCGGCAGTGCGGCGGGGTCGATCACGATGCCGAACGACGTCTTGTTGCCCAGGATCAGCGCGGTCACCGAGAGCGAATAACCCGCCAGCGGCGACAGCGGCGTCAATTCCGCGATCGGCTTTCCGAGCACGGAACGAATCCGCGAGAATCCGGGATTGATACCGATATGGATATCGGGGCTCATATGCGCCAGGCCGGCGGCCGCGATCGCCCGCCGCACGGCCCACGGCAGGCCGGGCGCGGTGGCGGGAGCGGCCGTCGTGAGTTCCGGGCGGCGCTTGTCGATGGTGGCCAGCTGCGTGCGGCACCGGTCGACGTGGCGGGCCAGGTCGGTCTCGTTGCCCAGCAGGTTGAGCGGCGTGACCACGACCGCGTTGCCGGTGTGGCGGAAGGCCGGATCGTTGGTGACGGGCAGCGTGACCCGGATGACCTCGGCCTGGTTCGACGCGGCGGGCGGCGCGATGCTCACGGTGCGGCCGATCGCGGCCAGCAGGAATTCGTGCACGGTGGCGCCGTTGCGCTTGGCGGCGCGGCGCAGCTCGCGAGTGGACGCGCTGTACAGGGCGTACTCGCGCTTGCCGGACTTGGTGAGCTTGGGCCAGCCGCGGCCCTTGCGGCCCGCCGCCCACTGCTCGTTGAACGCGGCCTTCGCCTCTTTCAGCACCTCCGGCTCGACTTCCGGGCTGCGGAAACGCGGCGTGGTCGCGAATCGCTCGAATTCCGTGAGCTCTTCGGGAGTGCCGTCGGCCAGCAGCGCGGCGAACGCGGCGCCCGCGATGCCGTCGGACACGGCGTGGTGCACGCGCAGCAGGAAGAACTGCGCGCCGTCACCGCGCGGGGTGAACATGGTGATGTGCCACAGCGGTTCGGGCCGGGGCAACGGCGTCTCCAGCAGCGCGGCGACCCGCGCGCGCAGATCGGCCCCGTCCGCGTACTCGACGGCCGTGAGATGCCGTTCCACGTCGACCTTTTCGGCCAGCACCACCTGCGGCTCCCGCCAGCGGCCGTCGCGGATGCCCATGCGGAACAGGTCGAACAGCTCGCTGCGCTCGCGCACTCGCTCGCGCACGTCGGCGACGGACAGGTGCGGGCCGTCGGCCGCCAGCTCCAGCGCCATCGACCAGTGCATCGGACGGCTCTTGGTGTCCAGGTGCAGGTAGGTGTGGTCCGAGGGCGTCAATTCCGTGACGGCGGACGTGGTTTCGGTATTCACCGGGGTGCTCATGACTGTTCCACCTTCGCGAACATCTGCGCGTAGCGCTCGTTGTCGGGCTTCATGGCCGCCGCCACCAGCTCCCACAGCACCTCGTCGGTGCCGCCGCCGACGCGGGCCAGTTTCATATCGCGGTACCAGCGTTCCAGCGGCAGGCCGGTCTGCAGGTAGCCGATGCCGCCGAAGATGTGCAGGCACTCCGAGGCGACCTCCTCGCCCAGGCTCGCGGCGGAAGCTTTCAGCGAGGCGGCCGTGCGCAGGTTGATACGGCCTTCGGCGGCAACGCCTTTCAGTGCGTAGCGCAGCAGGTCGACGCGCGCTTGCAGATCCGCGACGCGCAGGCGCAGGGCCTGGTGGTCGTAGAGGCGCTTGCCGAACTGGACACGGTCGTACATCCGGGCCAGGGTGACGCCGAGCATCACCTCGCAGGCCGCGGCGATCTGGCCCGCCACCGAATAGCGCTCGTGGGCAAGGCCCCAGCTGATCACGGCCAGGCCGGTCGCCGGGCGCGCGATGAGCGCTTCCTCGGGGATCCAGGTATCGATGGTCACCGGGGCGGTGTCCAGCGGACCCGCGCCCAGCTTCTCGTAGGGGGTGCCGACCTGGACCTGTGAGATGGGCACCGCGGCCAGCGCGACGTTGCCCGCATCGCCCGACGAGCCGCTGGTGGCGCTACGGCCGACGACGAAGATGTAGTCCGCGATCGGCGAGAGCGAGACGAACTTCTTGTGCCCCACCACCCGGTAGCCGTCGCCCTCGGGCTCGATCATGGTCCGCGCGTTCTGCAGATCCGAGCCGCCCGACTCCTCGGAGGCGCCGATGCACAGCACCTTCTCCGTGGCGATGGCCTGCTCGGCCAGCTCGCGCAGGAAGTCGTTGCGCCCGAAGCGGCGCAGGATCGCGATGGCCGAATCGTGCAGGCTCACACCGACGCCGATGGCCGCCGAGCCGAGCGCGCCCAGCTGGTGGGCCAGCGCGAAGTGGTGCCCGAGATCGGTGAGCTTGCGGTCCTCCCACTTGCGCGCGAAAACCCCGGCGGCGCCGAGATGTTCGAGCAGTGCGCGCGGGAACTTCTTGTCCAGCTCGGCCTGTTCGGTCCAGGCGACCACGCGGTCGTCGAACGCCTTGGCGAGCACGTCGTCGTAGGAAGTGTCTGTCACTGGTGAGCCCTCTGATCCGGCCGGTCCGCCGACGCGTTCGCGAGGACCCGGTCGAGTTCCTCGTGGATGCGCGCGACGGACTGCTCGTCGAAAAGATCGACCTGATAGGCGATCTGCACATCGGTGTGGTCGGCGTGCAGGAACGCCTCCACGGTCAAAGGGAGCAGGGCGTAGCCCTTCTCCGCGAGTTCCCAGGTGGTGGTGCAGCCGGGCAGCTGGGGTCCGTCGATCTTCTGTTCGAGGAACAGCACCAGCGATTCGTACGGCCGCGCGCCACCCTGGACGCGCCGCGCCGCCTCGGCGATGTGGTCGTAGGGGTGGTTCCGGTGGCCGAACGCGGTGTCGGTGACGGCGCGCACGTGGGCGACCAGATCGGCGAAGGAGTCGGTGTCGGCGCCCACGCGCAACGCGATCGCGTTGCTGAAATTGCCGATCAGCGAACCCATTCCGGATTCCTCGCGGTTGGCGACCGCGGTGCCGATGACGATGTCGCGCTGACCGGTGAGCTGCCGCAGGGTGCGGTAGTACGCGGCGAGGAACACCGAGAACGCCGGCGTGCGCAGCGCGGTGCTCAGCGCGCGCAGGTTCTTGTCGGCCGCCGCGCTCAGCGTGCGATCCGAGCGGGCGCCGCGTTCGGAGACCGTGGCGGGCTGCCGGTCGTAAGGCAGGCGCAGCGGTTCGACGCCCTCGAATTGCCGCTCCCAGAAACGGATGTCGTCGGCGTGGTCGCGGTCGGCGAACCGATTCTGTTCCCACTCCGCGAAATCCGCGATCTGCAACGACAGCGGCGTGAAGTCGAGTTCGGAGCCCGGCGCTTCTTTCGCGCGCACGTAGGCGCTCTCCAGATCGCGAGAGAGGACGGGCAGCGTCATGCCGTCCCAGGCGATGTGCTGCAACGCCATCACCACGGCCGTCCTGGGCTGTCCCGCGTCGTCGGGCGGCAATTCCACGAAGGTCAACCGCAGCGAGGACTCGGTCACCAAGTCGAACGGTTCGGTGCCCGCGGCGGCCATCACCGCGCGCAAGCGCGCGTCGGCGTCGGCTTCGCCGCGCAGGTCCAGCGCGGTCACGCGCGGCGGAAGGTCGTCGTGGATGCGCTGATACGGCGTGCCGTCGGCGTCGGCGTGATAGGTCGTGCGCAGCACCTCATGCTTGCGGACCAGCGCGAGGAAGGCGCGCCGCAGCGCGTCCTCGTCCACCGCACCGGTGAAAGTGAAAGCGAGGCAGAGGTTGTGGGCCGAGCTGTCCGGCGCCTGGACCTGGTACGCCCACACGGCGCGCTGCGCGAACGACAGCGGCGCCCGGCCCGGATCGCGCCGGGCCGTGACGCCCGGCGCGGCCGCGATGCCGGCATCGCTGAGCCGGGCCCGCATCGCGGCCTGAAGGTCCTCTAGTGACGGCACTGGTTCGTTCCTTGCCCGATCAGGCTCGCGCCGCGGCCAGGTCGGCCGACGGATCGGGAACTCCGGCGACCTCCAACAGGATTCGCGCCACCTGGGTGAGCTGGCCGGGCACCTCCTCGCGCTCGACGAGCCGGGCCGCGAAGCCCCGCACCGTCTTCGCGCTGAACACGTCGGTCACGCCCACGCCGTCGATGGCGAGCAGGCCGCGCACGTTCGCGACGAACGTGGTGGCCAGGATCGAGTTGGCGCCCGCGTCGAAGAAGTCGGTGGTCACCCCGATCCGGTCGATGCCGAGCACCTGGGCGGCGATGTAGGCGATCGCCGCCTCCAGCGCGGTCTCCGGCGCCACGTACTCGGCGACGGTGCGGCCCTCGGCTTCCCGCTCCAGCACCGCGCGGATGGCGGCGCGGTCGATCTTGCCGTTGCTGGTGAGCGGCACCTGCTCCAGGAAGTGCAGCACGTCGGGCACCATGTACTCCGGCAGCAGTTCGGCCAGGGCGGCGGCCACCGCGACGGTGTCGACCACCCGGCCCGCCTCGGCGCCGACCACGGCCAGGCTCAGCCGTCCGGCGACGACCGCCGCCACCGCCTCGCCGACCTCGGGCCGGGTCTTGGCCGCGGCCTCCACCTCACCCAGTTCGACGCGGTAGCCGCGGATCTTCACCTGGTGGTCGGCGCGACCGAGGAAGTCGATGGTGCCGCCCGGCAGGTAGCGGGCCAGATCGCCGGTGCGGTACCAGCGGGTGCCCTGCGCGGTGACGAACCGGTCGGCGGTGCGCTCGGGATCGCCGCGGTAGCCGTCGGCCACGCTGACGCCGCCGATCCACAGCTCGCCGGTGACCCAGTCGGGGGCGTCCTCGCCGCGCTCGTTCACCACGCGGCAGCGCACGCCCGAGAGCGGGCGCCCGTACGGCACGGCGGTCCACTCGGCGGGGAACTCGTCGGTGACCTCGTACACGGTGGAGTGGATCGCGGTCTCGGTGGTGCCGCCCAGACCGGCGAAGCGCAGTCCGGGGACCCGGGCCCGCATGCGGGCGGCCATGCCCGCGTCCACGCGGTCGCCGCCGGTGATCACCACCCGCAGGCTGCGCAGCTGGTCGGCCGAGGCCGCGTCGAGCAGCATGCCGATCAGGCCGGGCGCGCAGTTGAGCACCGAAATCCGGTGCGCCGCCACGAGTTCGGCCCAGGCGGCGGCGTCGCGCACCTTGTCGGCGTCGATGCAGACCAGCGCGCCGCCGAGTGCGAGCGGGCTGAACATGTCGAACACCGAGAGGTCGAACTCCAGCGCCGAGAGGCCGATGGTGCGGTCCTCGGCGGTCAGGCCGAATTCCTCGGCGATGGCGTCGAGGGTGTTGGCGGCCGCGCGATGGCTGACCTCTACACCCTTGGGTTCACCGGTGGAACCGGAGGTGAACAGCACGTAGGCCAGCGCGTCGGGATCGGGCACCACGGCCTGGTCGGCGCGCGGACCGCTGATCGACTCCTCGAAGACGATCCGCGAGATGCCTTCGGGCACCTCGACATCCGCGCCGGTGACCACGGCGCGCACCAGGCCGCGGGAGAGGATGCGGTCGCGGCGCGCGACCGGCTGATCGGTGCCGACCGGCAGGTACACCGCGCCCGCGGCGAGCACGCCGAGCACCGAGATCACCTGGCGGTGGCCCTTGGGCACGATCACGGCGACGGTGTCGCCGGTGTTCACACCCGCGGTGATCAGCGAATTCGCCAGCGAGAGCGCCTGTTCGGCGACCGCGCCGTAGGTCAGTTCCTCGCCCTGCGAGGTTACGAGCGCGACGCGCTCGGGGTGCCGGGCCGCGCGCTCGAAGAACTCCGCGTGCAAGGTGCGCGGCGCGATGGACGCCGAGGTGGTCTCGGCGGCCTCCCGCGCGGCGCGCTGCTCGGCGGGCAACGCAATGGACAGCGGGGCATTCCAGTCGGCCTCGGGCGCCAGCAGGCTGTCGAGCAGGGCACGGAACTCGGCGAACATCGACGCCATGACGCCCGCGGGCAGCGCGTCGCGGCGGGTGTCCCAGTTCACCAGCAGTCCGCCGCCGACCTCGGCCACCTGGGCGTCCAGATCGACCTGCGGGCCCTGCGACAGAATCCACACCGGGCTGCCGAACAGGCGCGTCACGCGTTCGGAGAACAGCTCGCCCAGGCCCAGGCCGGAGGTGAACACCACCGACGGCGTGACCGCCGACCCGCGCAGCTTGCCCAGATCGCGCAGCACGTCCAGGCCCTCGTAGGTGGCGTGCGCGGCGCAGCTGTGCAGTTCGCGCTGGAGGCGGCGGGCGCGCGCGACCAGCGATTCGCTCGCGCGGGCGTCGACGTCGACCAGCACCGAGTTGGTGAAATCGCCGACCACCTGGTCGATCTCGTCGTGCACCGGCTCCCGGTTGAACAGCGGCAGGTTCAGCAGGAAGCGCTGGCGCGCCGACCAGCGCGCGATCACCTCGGAGAACACCGAGGCCAGCGTCACCGCCGGGGTGAGGCCGTGGCCGTGGGCCAGCGCGTACAGGCGGGTCTTGTCCTCGGGCTCGAGCCGGTGGTGGAAGCGCACGCTGCGCGACGGGTCGGCGCGGCGGGCCTCCGCGATGGTCGGCAGTTCGGCGGTCTCGGGCAGGCTCGGCAACTTCTCGGTCCACCACCGCCGGGCGGCCTCGTGCTCGTCGGCCGGGATCCGGTCGCCGCGCTCGGCCAGGTACTGCCGGAAGCTGTAGCCGACCGGCGGCAGGGCGCCGTCGGATTCGTAGGCGGCGGCCAGGTCGTCCAGGATGCGCCGGTAGCTCATGGCGTCAGCGGCGAGCATGTCGACGTCCAGGTGCAGGCGGTGCTTGCCCTCGGGCAGCAGGGTGAGCACGAACTCGACCACCCGGCCCGCGGCCACGTCGAGGAGCTGGTGGCTCATGCGGTCGCGCATGGTCTCGAGTTCGGCGTCGGCGTCGGCGGCCTCGCGCAGGTCCACCACGCGGAAGAAGGACTCCGGCGGCTGGGCCAGGATGCGCTGTTTGCCCGCCTCGCCGAAGGCGGAGCGCAGCTGGTCGTGGCGCGAAACAACCTGCGCGACGGCGCGTTCCAGGCGATCGGGATCGGCGCCCGCGCCGTCGAACTCGACGTACAGGTGCGCCGCCACGCCACCGAGGGCCTGCCCGGACTGACGTCCGACCCAGTAGGCGTGCTGCATGGTGGCCAGCGCGAATTCCTCGTCCTCGGCCTCGGCGGCAGGGTCGGCAGGGTCGGATTCGGCCGGAGCCGGGGCCGGGGACGGGGACGGAGCGGACTCGGCGGGCGCGGAGCCCGCGCCCAGCAGGGCGGCCCACGCCTCGATCGTCGGCTCCAGCGCCAGCTGCGAACTCTGCACCCGGTAGCCCTGGCGACGCCACGTGCCGGACAGTTTCATCAGCAGCATGGAGTGCAGGCCCAGGCGGACCAGATCGTCACTGTCGCCAATGGAATCACCGGGAACACCCAGCAAGGCCGCGACATCAGCACGTAGCTGGTCTTTCGAAAACACGTGACTCCTCGGATCAAAACCTGATACTTAGGCTAGGCTTGCCTAGCCTAACATGCTGAAACCTGGGGCCCGGCACGGCCGGGCAGCCCCGCGACGACTCAGGCGCTCGCCGCCGCACGGACATCCCCGAACAGGTCCCGCAGCGGCCGGTCCAGCGCCGCGGGCACCCGCACGACGAGGTCGGTCACCACCGCCGCGGCGCGGCGCGCGTAGGCGTCGTCCAGGACGTCGGTCCGGTACTCGACCTCGAGGCGCACCTGGTCGTCCTCGGTGATCTCGAACGCCAGCGCCAGCGGGTAGTGCACGACGCCCTTGAAGACGGTCTCGCAGCTCACCCGCGCGCCCTCCGGGATCGGCACACCGCGCAGCGGGGTGTTCTTCACCAGCGCCATCACCTCGGCCACCGGGAAGCGCCCGCCGCCGCCGCGCAGCGCGGTGAGGATCGGCCCGTAGTCGACCGAGGAGAACTCCATCGCGCCGTAGACCGTCGACACCGCTTCGCGCAGCGCGTCTTTCGTGCTCGCCGCCGGATCGAAGGTGAAGCGCATCGGCACCACGTTGCCGCAGTAGCCGACCTTGTCGGCCGCCTCGCCGGGCTGCCGGTTGTCGGCGGGCACCAGCAGCACATAGTCGTCGGCGCCGGTCAGCGCGGCGATGCTCAGCGCGGACACGACGATGAACAGCGCGTTGGGCGTCGCGCCGATCTCGCGGGCGACGCCGGCCAGCGCGGTGACCCCGGCCCGCTCGATCGGGTGGGTGAGGTAGGCGCCGGGCCCCTCCCCCATCACCGAGAACCAGCTCTCCTCTGGAGTGGTGGTGGGCAGCTCGCCCGAGAGCGGATAGCGAATGCCTTCGGCCGCCCAGGTGCGCACCGCGTGCTGCACCGCGCGGTCCAGCGTGGCGACCGGGCGCGGCGGGGCCTGGGGCGCGGGGGCCTCGGCCGCGCCGGGGCGCGCCACCAGCTTGCTGAGGATCGGGGGCAGCGCGGTCTCGTCACCGGCCAGGTGGTGCAGCACGAGAACCATGGACACGCCGCCGTTCTCGCCCGCGTAGGCCCGCGCGCGGATCGGCGGGTCCTCCCGCAGCCGGAACGACGCCGTCGACAGCGCCACGGCGGCGGCCCGCACGATCTCCTCGAACGACCGGCCCTCGGTGTTCGGTTCGGACTCGGGCATCGAGCCCCACTCCCACACCCGGCCCGGCACGACCCAGCGCCCGTCCCAGCGCCTCGGCTCGCGCCGCGCCACGCCGTCGTCGCCGACGGTGACGACCGAGCTGAGCACCTCCGAGGCGTTCACCAGCCGCTCATAGGCGGCGACGACCTCGTCGAGGGTGTAGGAGTCGTCGAACTCCAGCAGCACGCCGTAGTTGTGCGAGATGGAATCGGGGTCCAGCTCGTAGATCTTCCACATCCGGCGCTCGGCGATGCCCATGCCGCCGTCCGACTGCTCCGGGCGCGCCCGCTCGGCGGTCGCGCCCCGGCCGGCCGCGAGGCCCGCGTCGGCGAGCCGCTGCCGCATCAGCTCGCGCTGCGCGTCGGTCAGTACGTTCATGCTTCTCCTAGCCGTGGAGGGTGGGGGCCGGTCGTACCGGCCGCCGGACGGCGGCACGGTCGACGACCCACGCCGAGGGCCGTTCGGCGGTCTCCGAATCCGGTCGTCCACGGGCGGGGTCCGCCCTGCGCGCGGATCGTGATCGCGGGTCGGCGCACCCGGAAGTTAGGGTGCACTAACCGCACCCGTCGAGCATAGACCATCCCGACCGGGGAGCAAGAGGCTCGAGTGTGAGGAAAAACCCGCCGCGACCGCCGGAACGACGATCGGGTGGCCCGCACACCCGTGGAGGCGTGCGAACCACCCGATCGGAGAGAACCGGTGACCGCGGTCGAGATTCACTTCCGGCCGCGGGCCGTGGGTCGGCTCAGTAGTCGAACTGCGGGTTGCCCGCGCAGGCGACGTTCTCGCAGAACTTCTTGAAGTCGAACTTCCACAGACCGCCCTCGCGCTGCAGGTAGAAGGTCGCCGAGGTGGCCGGGAAGCCGGCGATCAGGCCCTCGCCCACCACGCTGAGCGAGTCGCCGTTGATATTGACCGGCCCGACGGCACGGCCCTGGATGGAGAAGAAGTCGTAGGCCTGGCTGAACGACATGTTCTGCTCGACGATCGGACGGGCCTTCTCACCGCCGAGGGTGACCGCCACCTTGTCGTTGATGGAGACGTTGGGGTTGTAGAACGCGGCGTACATCCGCTCGAGCTGCTGCAGCGAGGGGACATCGTCGCGGATGTAGAGATCGGCGGCCTTCGCATCGCGGATCAGCACGTCCGCCGAGGCGGGCTGGGCCACGCCCAGGCCGAGCAGGGCGGCCAGAATCGAAACGACAGCGACCTTGATGAGTTTTGACATGGCAACCTTCATTGACCAGTAGAAACAGAACCGGCCGGGGACGAGGTCCGCCACCTGGCGACCACCCGCGACATCCGCCGAGCCCGCCCGTGCGAGCTACCGGGGAGCGAACTCGTCGAGATCACCCGCACCCGGTAGCCGCGTAAGTTAGGCCAGTCAATCCTAATTAGCCGCGCTTCGGTGATCAAGCCTCAGGTCCGCCCGGCCTCCGGTATGTAAGGGCTCTCACAAGCACGGCGTCGACCGCATGGCGGTGCCCGGCGAATTCCCGCGAGCCCCGGCCCCGGCCCCGCGAATTACGTTGTCAGGCAAACTCGATTCGCAAGACTCGGGCACGCGGGTGCCGACGCGACGACGCCGATGTCACTGTCGCGACATCGGCATCGGGTCCGGCGGAACTACCCGGTGACGGTCGCCTTCGCGCGGATGAGGTCTTCCAGATCACCCACCGAAGCGGCCTCCGACATCTCCTTCTCGGTCAGCTGCACGCCGAGCCGCTCCTCGATGGCGACCACGCCGATGGCGAAGGCCACCGAGTCGATGCCCAGGTCCTCGACGAGCAGCGAGGACCGGGAGACGTCGGTGAGCGAGAGGTCGAGGTCTTCTTCCAGGATGCTGTTCAGCGCGTCGCGAATGTGGTCGTCGGACATAGGTACTCCTTGTTGTCTGCTGCCGGGACTGGCCCGGCAGGTGCACCACCGGAGGTGCGTGGTCACGGGTGAGCGGGCTGCGCTCTACTTGACGATCTCCTCGTCCGTCACGCCGAAGCTGGTGAAGGCCGTGTTGCGCGGCAACCGGTACACCTCGCGGCCGAGCACGGAGTTGAGGATCTTGGCGTTGCGGACCGCGCCGATGTCGAGGTTCGGCGCCGAGACGCCGACGGCGTGCGCCTCGGCGTTGGCCACGAAGATCCGGCCGGACAGCGCCTCGTCGGCGGCCACGGCGTGATTCGCCTCGACCACCGGGCGCCCGCGCGAATCCCGGCGCAGCCGGTCGGCGACCGGGGCCAGGAAGTCGGTCTTGCGCGGCCGGTAGCCGGTGGCCGCGATGACGAGATCCGCGGTGTGCGCGAGGCGCGCGCCGGTGTCGAGGTGCTTGCCGCGGATGCGCAGCCTGCCGTCACCGAGGGTGTCGAGGCCCTCGACCGCGACGCCGTTGCGCAGTTGCACCGGCGGGAGCTTCTCCAGCAGCTGACGGCGGTAGAGCAGGTCGTGCAGCCGCTCCAGGGTGTCGGAGGAGATGCCCTTGTGGAACTGCCAGTGGCCCGCGCGCACCCGGTCGCGGGTCTCCTCCGGCAGGCTGTGGAAGTAGTCCATGTACGCGGGCGTGGTCATCTCCAGCGACAGCTTGGTGAAGTCCAGCGGCGCGAACCACGGCGTGCGGGTCCACCACCGCACGGCCGGGCCGCCGCGCAGGTTCGCCTCGAGCAGGTCGATGACGATCTCCGCGCCCGACTGGCCGGACCCGATGACGGTGACCGCGTCGGCGCGGTGCGCGGCCTCCTGCTGGAACAGGTACTGCGAGCTGTGCACCAGCGCGGGCGAGTCGGTGGACAGCGCCGCCGGGATCGCGGGCTCGGTGCCCACACCCACCACGACGTGGCCGGCGTGGATCACCGACGCCTCGCCGCCGCTGGTCACCGACACCTCGAAGTGCCCGGCGGCCTCGTCCCACCGGACCGCCTCGACGGTCGTGGAGAACCGCAGCGAGGTGAGCTTGCCGACCGCCCACAGCAGGTACGCCTCGTACTCGCGCCGGGTCGGGAAGAAGTCCTCGCGCACCAGGAACGGGTACAGGCGGTCGACGTCGGCCAGGTAGGCCAGGAACGACATCGGATGCGTCGGGTCCACCAGCGAGACCAGGTCGGACAGGAAGCTGACCTGGAGCTTGGCCTCGTCGAACATCAGGCCGGGGTGCCAGCGGAACTCCTCGACCGAGTCGACCACCAACACCTCGACGTCCTCGACCGTCGAGGCCATGGCCGCCAGGCCGATATTGAACGGGCCGCACCCGATCGCCAGGATGTCGACCTTCTGGACTTCACTCATGGATCTTCACCATCTCGTCGCGCTCGGTGTTCAGGCCTTCGGACTCCACTTCCAGGCCCACGCGCAGCAGTTCGTCGAACAGCGAATCGATATCTTGCTCACTGGATTCGGGGTTGAGCAAGGTGAGCTTCAGGCAGGTGCGCGGTTCACCCTCGCCGTGGATGCGCACCTGGGTGCGTCCGATCAGGGCCTTGCCGGAGCTGATCAGGCGGCGGCGCAGTTCGGCGTTCACCTGGTCCAGGTCCAGGTCCTCGCAGCGGTAGCGGAACACCACCGTGGTCATGGTGACCGGCGCGACCAGCTCCAGCTGGAGCTCGGTGCCGATGCGGCGCTCGGCGAAGCGGGCCAGCTCGTGGCAGGTGTCGAGCATCTCGCCCAGGCCCTCGCGGCCGTAGGCCAGGAAGGTCGCGGCCACTTTCAGCACGTCGGGGCGGCGGGTGGTCTGCAAGGTCTGGCCGAGCAGGCCGCCGAAACCGGCCTCCACGTCGTCGTCGGGGTTCAGGTAGGCGACCGAGCGGCTCAGCGAGGCGAAGCGCTCCTGGTCGGCGAGCAGCAGCACGCTGGCGGCGGCGGGCTGCCAGCCGACCTTGTGCAGGTCCAGGGTGACCGAGTCGGCGCGCTCGATGCCCGTCAGCAGTCCGGCCAGGTTGTCGGAGAACAGCGAACCGAAGCCGTAGGCGGCGTCGACGTGGAACCACACATTGTGCCGGGCGGTGATCTCGGCGATCTCGGGCAGCGGGTCGACCGAGCCGAAGTCGGTGGTGCCCGCGGTCGCGACCACCGCGACGGGGGTGTGGCTCTCGGCGAGCTCGGTGAGGATCTGCTCGAGGGCCTCCGGGATCATCCGGTGCTCGGAGTCGACCGGCACCGGGATCGCCGCCGCCTCACCCAGGCCCAGCGCGGCGCACGCGCGGTGCACCGAGAAGTGCGCCACCCGCGAGCAGAGCACCACGGGCCGGGGCAGGGCGCTCACGCCGTTCTGCCGGATGTCGATGCCGAGCTGCGCGGCGCTGTAGTCGCGGGCGATCAGCATCGCCAGCAGGTTCGAGTAGGACCCGCCCGGCCCGAACACGCCGCCGGCGGACTCGGGCAGGCCGGCCAGCCGGGCCAGCGCGCTGACGGCCCACTTCTCGATGGCCAGGGTTGCGGGGCCGGAGTCATAGGTGTCCAGCGAGGCGTTGGTGGCGCTGGCGAGCGCGTCGGCCACCACGGCCACGGTCAGCGGCGGCGGCTGCAAATGCGCCGCGCACAGCGTGTGGGTCAGGTCCAGGCCGTAGGCGGCGATCAGATCGGCCAGGCGCGCCAGCGCGGCCGGTTCGCCGAGACCGCTGTCCGGGATGCGCTCGGGCCCCAGCGCCTCCGCGACCACGGTGAGCACCTCGGCGGGATCGCCGGGCGGCAGCGGCGCCCTGTGGTGGCGATGGTCGGAGACCGCGGCGGCCAGCTGCGCCAGTCCGCTGCCTGCGGCCGTCCAGCCGTCGCCCGGGTCGGCGAACTTGGATGGCCTTCCCCAGGGGGAGGTGGATTCATGTGACACGGAAAGCCCCACTATTACGTCGGATTGCATCGAGAACGAACTT
Organism: Nocardia puris; assembly: GCF_036051655.1. Classification (NCBI taxonomy): domain Bacteria; kingdom Bacillati; phylum Actinomycetota; class Actinomycetes; order Mycobacteriales; family Nocardiaceae; genus Nocardia; species Nocardia puris. The sequence goes on from NZ_CP107943.1 coordinate 509,769, forward strand.
GTTTCGGCCGAGGTGGTCGGCCCGCGGCGATCGGGCGTGGCTACCCCGGCGTCGAGACCGTCACGTCTCTCCTCGCGCCGGGTCGTGCGCGGATCCCGTGCGAGCGAGCCGGTAGCCCGCGGACCCGGAGGCCCGCTCGAAAACCGCACGGGGGTGGCCGGATTCGCGCAGGCGCGCCCAGTCGCTCACGAGGGGCACGAGTTCCCCGCGCGCCCACCGCGGCGCCTGGTCCTGGAACCAGGGCGAGCGCGGATCGCCACTGACGCCCAGCGGCACGATCCAGCGGCTCGCGTCGCGGTCGGCCAGATCCCAGACGTAGCGGGCGGCCGAACCCAGGCTGCACGCGTGCGAGAACCCGACGGCGCTGCCGTTCGCGAAGACGCATTCGGCGTCACCGCCCAGCGGCAGCCGGTCCGGCCGGATCCGCGCGGACAGCTCGGGCAGCTTCGGCGAGAGGCCGGCCAGATCCAGGCCGTGCAGCGGAGTGAGCACGTGGACGCTGCCCCAGGTCGGGACCGTCTCCTGCTCGGCGAGGTGCGCGGCGACCGCCTCGAGGGCCTCGGTGAGCAGCCGCTCGATGTCCACGCCGACTTCGGGCGCCAGGCGCAGCACCGAATCCAGCGCCGCGGCCAGGCGCGTCTCCACCACGAACCACGGGTTGAGCACCGGCGAGAACAGGTGCGGCTCGGACAGGCCCGCGAGCGCTTCGTGGCGGGCGATGGCGCGGACCAGGCGGGTGCGCACCTCGGCGAACGCGTACGCGTCGGTGCTGTCGGCCCGCATCTCGCCGTGCCAGGCGAGCAGCGCGCGGCGCAGTTCCTCGGCGGCCGGGCTCAGGCCGGTGAGCGCGGGCAGCCGCCCGACGAGCACGTCGGCCTGTTCGTTGGCGACGTCGCCGTGGATGCGCTCGCACGCGTCCACGGTGACGGCGGAATCGGCGTCGAGCAGCGCGCCGATCCGCGCGCCGCGCGCGGCGGCCGCGCATTCGGTGGTGACCGGTTGCAGCGGAAGCGAATCGGGGATGCGCTGGTTGGCGATCACCGAGTAGCCCGGCACGCTCGCGTCGAACCCGTCGTCGTGCACCGACGGCGTGACGTAACCGCGCCACCGGTAGCGCGCGTCCCAGCCCGGCACTGGCAGCCAGTAGTTCTCGTGCGCCCGCACCGGGATCTTGCCGACCACGTGGTGGGTCACCCGGCCGCTGGTGTCGCCGATGACGATCCGGTTGACCGGTTCGACCCACCCCGCCATGGCCTGCTCGACATCGCCCACCGTCTTGGCGAACAGCACGTCCAGCGCGGCGTCGAAGGTGACCTCGGGGTCGTTCAGCATGGGCGAGCGCAGGCTCACCGCGAACGCGGCCTCCGGCCCGCCGAACAGCACGGGGCCGTTGCCGGTGACGACGATCTCGAGCTCGACCGGGTCCCCGTCGCGCACCAGGATCCGCTCGCGCCGGACCTCTGCGGGGCCCACGCCCTCGGCCGATTCGACGAGCACGCCGTCGCCCGAGCGGGTCAACCGTTCGACGTAGAGGTCCTGATAGTCGGCCATCGCGTTGGTGATGCCCCAGGCGACCGTGCCCGCGTGGCAGAAGTGCGGCACCCCGGCCACGCCCGCGAAGGAGAAGCCGACCACGTCGAATTCGGGGCAGGCCAGGTGGATCTGCTGGTAGATGCCGGGCAGCTCCAGGAAGCGGTGCGGGTCGCCCGCGATCAGCGGCGCACCGGTCGCGGTGCGCGCCGACGCGACGCCCCACGCGTTGCTGCCCGACAGCGGTTCGCCGAACGATTCGCCGGGCGTCTCGGTGCCCGTCCCGGTGAACTGGGCCAGCAGGTCGGTGAGGAACGCGTCGTCGGGGTAGTCGGGCACGGTCGGCAGCGCGACGTCGACGCCTTCGCAGTCGAACTGGCGCAGCGCGTCGGGGCCGAGCGCGCGGGCGGCGTGCAGCCGCCACAGCTTCGTGGTGAAACGCCCGAAGAGGATGTGGTGCAACAGGAACACCGAGATCGGGGTCCACGGTTGCCACGGCGTCGGGCGGTGCCCGAACTCGGTCAGCTCGAGCGCGTCGGCGGTCTCCACCGTGGCGCTGACCCCCTCGGCGAAGGCGGCCAGCAATCGCCGCGTGCGCTCCGAGGACGCGTCGTGGACGCGGCGGGCGGCGCGGTCCAGCTGCGCGCGGCGGACGAACTCGTCCCAGCCCACGCCGTCGACGCCGAACACCTCGGCGGTGCGTCCCTCGGCCCGCAGGCGCAGGAACTCCAGCTGCCAGGCGCGGTCGACGCCGCTCGCGTACCCCTGCCCGAACAGCGCGCCCTCGGCCGAATCCGCGACGATGTGCGGGACGCCCTGGGCGTCCCGGATGACCTCCAGTCCGGCGGTGGTCACGAGACCGCCACCTCCTCGGCGCGCGCCCGCTCGGGCGCGGGGCGATGGGCCGCGATCGGATTCACCAGTTCGTGGTCGGCGTCGACCAAGGTCGAGTAGGAGTCACCGAGGTTCACCATGCGCCGGTTGTTGGACAGCTGAAGGCGATTCATGTGAATGGCTTTGAAGGTCGGCGCGAACAGGTCCCATTTCCGGAATTTTTCCGACATATCGGGGTGCTGCTCCTGGAATTCCACGACGGCGCGCGCGACGACCGACCAGAAGTCGGCGTCGGCGAGCAATCCGCGCGCGTGCAGGATCAGCGCGAGGTGGCGCAGGTAATCGTCGAACACGTCCGAGAGCACGCCCATGTTGCGGATCTCGTCGGCCTCTTCGGTCACCGCGCGGCGGCAGGTGTCCGGAATGCCGTCCGGCGCGGCGAAAATGGAGACCTCTTCGCCGATGTCCTTCAGGATGCCGCGCACCGGGACGCCGCCGTCGAGCACCAGGATCAGATTCTCGCCGTGCGGGGAGAATTTGAACTCGTACTTGTACAGCAGGTACATGATCGGCTGGAGATAGCAGCGCAGATAACGGGCCAGCCATTCCCCGGCGGGCAGGCCCGAGCGGCGGATGATCGCCTCGACCAGCGGCGTGCCGAGATGGTCGACGTGCAGCAGCGCCGCCATCGTGGTGAGCTGCTCGTGCTCGGCCACACGCGGCACCGGGCTCTCGCGCCACAGCGCCGAGAGCAGCTTGCGGTACTCCGAACCCGGCTGGGTGAGGGCGTTGTAGGTGGTGCTGCGGTAGCCGATCGCCGCGACCTCGTAGATCAGCTCGAAGCCCAGCGACTTCAGGTACGGGTCCCCGCTCACCTGGCTGCGGACCCAGTCGTTGATCAGCGGGGTGGTGCGCATGTAGTCGGCCGACATGCCCCGGGTGAAGCCCATGTTCACGATCGACAGCGCCATCTTCACGTAGTGGCGGGCCGGATTCGACACGTTGAACAGGGTCCGGATGGACTGCTGCGGCTGGTACAGGTCCGGCGCGTCGCCGACCTTCACGATCTTGCGCTCGGCGATGTCGACGGCGTAGATGCGCGCGATCTTGTGCACCCACTGCCACGGGTGCACCGGCATGTAGTAGTAGGCCGCCGGGTCCAGGCCGCGTTCGGTGAGCACGGCGTCGAAACCGGCGAGCGTGTCCGCGCCCAGTTCGCCGCGCACCAGGCTGTCGTAGTCGACGCCCGACACGGCGGCGAACTCGGTGTTCTCGCGCAAGGCCGCCACCCAGGTGAGCGGGAACCGCCCGCCCGATTCGGGGGCGTAGCGCTCCACGTCGTCGGCGCTGAAACCGAGCCGCCCGGCGTTGGCGACGATGCAGGGGTGACCCTCGGTCATCGTGCGCTCGATCGTCTGGAAATCGGCTTCGGCCAGTTCGGCCGCCGCGATCCGCCGCGCGTCCGGGCGGTTGGTGCTGATGGTCAGGGTGTTGGTGAATTCCTCGAGATATTCCGGCAGCGACTCCGCCGGAATGCCCAGGGAGCCCGCGAGATCGACGATCAGGGCGAGGGAGTCGACGCGCAGTTCCACACCGTCGCGGATCCGCCGCAGCGACGATTCATCGATGCTCCAGCTGTCCAGCGCGAGGATCTCGGCGCGGAATCGGTACTCGGTGCGGCCGTCGTCGGAGTACACCACGAACAGGCCGGGCGACAGTTCGGCGGGATGCACGAAACGCTCGTGGCAGAACTCGGACAGGATCTTCTTCGCGATTCTGGCGTTGTAGATCTGCCAGAACGAACGGGCGTTGGCCTCGGTACTACTCAAAACGCTGCCTTCTCAGGAATCGGAACGCTGATCGACGGTTGCGAGCGAGCGCCCGTTGTCCGTCACGCGAATGAAATTCGCGCGGGTGCAGTAGCTGAGTCGAGCCACCTTGTCCGCCACCGGGTAGTCCCCGGCGACCACGAAGCCGACGGCGGCGTTGAGCGCCTGCACGTCCAGGTTGCGCACATCCGGTTCGACCACGACGCGCTCGGCGCCGAGTTCGAAGAACGCGGTCCGCATGATGTGCAGCATCACGTTCCCGGTGAAAGCCGGGAGCCGTCGATCGGTGCTGGCGACCAGCAGGTGCATGCCGATGTCACCCGGCTCGTGCACGTACCCGGTGCCCGGTTCGGCCAGGTCACTGGTCGCGGGGTTGTAGAGCTCGAAGAGGAACTGCGGTTCGCCTTCGAAGTACCCGATGCGCATGCCGAAGCGCGGGTCCGGATCGGCGCCCGCCTCCCGGATCAGCTCCTGGACGTCGGCCACACTGCTGTTGAGCATGCCCCAGTAGGCCGACTTCGGGTGGTTCAGCCAGCCGTGGGCCACCACGGCGTCGCGGTCGACATCCATCGGCCGGGACTCGAAGTGGTACACCGGCGCCGTCACGCTCTGCGGACCGGGCGCGGGGGTGTTCCATTCGCCCGCCACGAGCAGGTCCAGCAGGCGCACGTAGTAGTCGAACATCGACCGCGCGGTCTTGGGCGCCAGGTCGGGCGTGCGCACGCCCCAGTTGACCAGCAAACCGCCGGACACCTCGACGACCTTCGCGTCGAGCAGCATCTGCGGGGCCTGCGAGACGATCCAGGACGGCTCTCCCAGCACCTCGGCCACCACCGGCGAGAACAGTTCGCCGAGCCCGAGCGCGCTGGTGAACACCACCGGCGACACCACCCGTTCGCCGAGTTCGCGCAGCACATCCAGGCCACCGGCGGTGCCGCGACCGGCCGCCTCGTGCATGGCGGCGCGCATCCCGCTCGCGCGCTCGGCCAGCGGCTGCTCCTCGGCGAGGTCCACGTCCACCACGATCGTGGAGGTGAAGGTGCCGACGACCTCGTCCACGTCGGGGGTCACCGCGTCGCGGTCGAACAGCGGCACCGTGAGGTGGAAGCGGCTGCTGGCCGAGAACGCGCCCACCGCCTCGGCGAACGCGGCCGCCATCGCGGCGGCGGGCGTCACGCCGCGCCGGCGGGCGCCCTCTTCCAGGCGCTGCCGGGCGTCGGCGTCGATCAGGTGGTGCAGGCGCAGGATCGCGGGCGCGGCGTCGGCGGCCGCTGCGTTCACGGGAAGTTCGGGCGGGCCGGGCAGATCGGCGATCCGGGCCTTCCACCAGGCCACATCGGCCTCGCGCGCACGGCGTTCGGCCGAGAGCGCCGGGAAGGTGACGCCCAGCTCCGGCAGGTGCTCGCCCAGGTAGAGCCGGGCCAGGTCGTCCACCAGCACGCGGTAGCTCATGGCGTCGGCGGCGGTCATGTCGACGGCCAGATGGACCCGTCCGCGACCTTCGGGCAACAAGGTCAGCTCGGCGCGCAGCACGGCGCTGTCCTCGACCGGCAGGCTGCGGTCGGTGCCCCGCTGACGGCGCTCTTCGAGGGCCTCGGCGACCGCCGTGGGCGACTGTTCGCGCAGATCGTGCACACTCACCGCACCGGCTTCGGCGACCTGGGTGCTGTCGTGCGGCGGGCGGACGCGCAGCATCGGGTGGCGCTCCAGCAGCGCGGTCACGGCCGCGCGGAAACGCTCGGGATCGAGGGCCGGGCCGTCGAATTCGACGTAGAGGTGGGCCGCGCCGCCACCCAGACCGTGATCGCGGGAGCGTCCGGTCCAATAGGCGTGCTGGGTGGTCGCGACCGGGAACGCGGCGGCCAGGTCGGCGTCGTCGAATTCGACTGCGGCGGCGTCGCTTTCGGCGATCCGGCGCTCGGCCAGCAGCGCCGCCCAGGCGGCGAGGGTCGGCGCGGCCGACAGGCGCGCCAGATCGATGTCGTAACCGAGGCTGCGCCAACGGCCCACCAGCCGCATCATGCGCAGCGAGTCCAGGCCCTGTCCGATCAGGTCGCCCTCGGGGTCCACGGCGTCGGGCGCAATCCCCAGGACCGCACCGATGTCCGCCCGGAGGTCAATCTCCGTACTCGCCTCGGGACGAGTAACCACCATCAGAACGCCTCTCGCAGATCAGGACCATCACCTGATTAGTGCACCCTAAAAAATTAGGGTGCACTAACTGGCCATCCGAGCATAGCCAATCGCGACTACGGGACAAGCGCGCTGCGCTGTGACAAACAACCGCCGCTCTCGAATTGAGCCTCAGGCAAGCTTAGGCTACACTAACCAGCCGGTCACCCGGGACCGCTCCGCGCGGGAATACCGGAACCGCCGAAAGGAACAACCGCCGCTCGCGCCCGGCATCCCGGTCGTTCAGCCGGCGCTCATCGAGGTTTGCCCCGTGCCGATCCGCCACCCAGCGGCGTCGTGCCGGCGGGCCCAGAACTCGGCGAATCGGCCCGACGCGGCCAGCGGATCCCGGACCGTTCCGTCCTCCACGATGCGCCTGCCTTCCAGAAAGTCAGGCGCCACCCTTGGCCAAATAGTCGGCCGGGTCGTACTGAAGGCGCAGCCGCGCGATCCGGCCGCCCTCGAAAGTGAAGAACTCGGCGAGGCGGGTCGGGCCGCCCGGCATGTGCGCGTCGTAGAGGGTCGCGGCGCCGTCGTGGGTGAGGACTTCCTGGAGCAGGTCGATCCTCTCGACGTTCGCGATGAATCCCTTCACTCCTCGCAGGAACGGCTCCACACCCGCCACCGTCCCGGCGATCGGTCCCTCGAAGACGAGGTCACCGATGAGCAACGGCGCGAGTTGCGCACCGTCGCCGTACTTTTCGATGCCGCCCGTCAGGACGTCGTAGTAGTCCCGCAACACCTCGGGTGCGTGCTCGCTGACAACAGCCATGACCTTCTCCTCGGATCTCGCCGTTCGGTTGATAGTTTAGAATTTAAACCTATTGGTAGATTTTCTCAACCAACTTGCTAGACTCGGAGGGTGCGTTCGTACAACCAGTACTGCTCGATGGCCCGCGCCCTGGACCTGGTCGGGGACCGGTGGACCCTGTTGATCGTGCGGGAACTGCTCACTCAGGGCCCGTGCCGTTTCGCCGATCTGCGGCGCGGCCTGCCCGGCATCGCCAGCAATCTGCTCGCCGACCGGCTCCGCGAGATGGAGGCGACCGGTCTGCTCGTGCGCACCGAGGAACCGCCGCCGGTCGCGGCGACGCTGATCCGCCTCACCGCGCGCGGCCGGGACCTGGGCGGCGTGGTCGGCGAGCTGACCAGGTGGGGCGCGCCGCTCATGGCCGCTCCGCCCGAGGACGACGAGTTCCGGGTGCACTGGTTCGCCCTGCCGCTACGCCATTTCGCCCGCGACGGGGCCCCGGACGAACCCCCGGTCACGGTCCGGCTGGGCGATCTGTCCGACGGGTGCGATGTCCTCGCGGGCGGCGGCCGCGTCGACGTGCGCCCCTGCTCGACCGACCGGCAGCCCGACGCCACCGTCACCGCCCCGCCGCAGGTATTGATCCGGCTGTTCACCGGGCAGATCTCGGTGCGCAAGGCCCAGGCCGAAGGGCTGACGGTCAGCGGTTCCGTCGACGCGCTCGAACGCGTCCTACCCGAGAGAGGTGAACGCCGTGCCCGCCCGAGATGACGTGCCCCATGTCGATTTGCTGGACCGGATCGCCGCGGACTTCGCGGACGATCCGGAAGTCGCCACCGGCACCATGTTCCGCAGCCCCGGCCTGCGCGTCGGTGGAAAGATCTTCGCGTTCCTGGGATTCGAGGGCGAACTCATCGCCAAGCTTCCCCGCGAGCGCACGGAGGAACTGGTGGCATCCGGCGTCGCCCGTCGCGTGGTGATGGGCAAACGCACCATGCGCGAATGGATCGAGTTCCCGCCCCGCCCCGACCGCGACGCGACCCTGGCGCTCTGGCGCGATATCGCGCGCGAGGCGCATCGGTACGTGGACGAGTTGCGCCGCGCGGGGTGAGAGGGAGTGCGCTGCTAACCGCGAACCGCGAACCTCGAACCTCGAAAGAGCATCCCCCCTCGTCGATTGCTTGTGCCCGAGGGGCTCTCGGCACCGGCATCGTCGCCCCGACCGGCCGACCGCATGACCGGCCGACCGCCCCGATCCTCAGCGGCGAGTCGTCCGAGCGCCGAGTTCACCGACGGCCATCACCACGCCGCCGATCGCGAAGACCACGAAACCGCTGGTGAAGTCCTGGTGCGAGCTCTGGGTGGAGATCGCGGCGAACCCTATGAACCAGCCGACTGCGGCGATGAAACCGCCTACCCAAAGGCAGGCTTTGGTCCACATCGGGGCCGCGCTGAAATCGTCGGGATGCGGGGCGCCGTTCGTGGTGATGGTCGTGACCGTGTTGTCGCGGCCGACATTGGTACCCGAACCGATGACGAGCTGCCCGAAGGTGTTCTGCCCTTCGATCGTGACCTGGCCGGTCAATTCGTCCAGCCGGGTGCGCAATTCGGAGATGTCACGGGCGAAATCCGGATCGTCCTCGGCCGCTTCCTCGAGCGCCGCGGCGACCCGCGCCCGCGCGCTGACGCTGTCGGTGTTGCGCGCGAGGTCGGCGACCGCCCGGCCCCCGAGCTTCGCGGTGACCAGTTCGGTGAGCGCGCCGAACGCCCGATCCAGATTCTCGTCCACCCACCGGGATCCCGCTCCCCCGAGCGCCGCCGCGAGATACCCGGCGATCGCTGCCGCGTCGAACATGCCCACCTCCAGGGGCCGCACCGGCAAAAGATACTCCTCACATCGCGGGGACCCGCGCGCCCGTTTCAGGAACTGAGCAACGCTAATTGGTTTGGCGCCGAGGCGGATTCACCGGCGCTCGGCAGCGGCGTCCGAGCGATGCGGGGGCGATCACGCGCGGACGTGGCATGGTCGCCCGGCAGCGGCGGCCGAGCGGGTGCCGGCGATCACGCGCGGGCGTCGCACGGTCGCCGGCCGCCGGTCCGCCCCGCGCCGGGCTGCCGTACGCGCGCGGGCGGTGGGTCCGCGTGAGATTTGCCGGGCCCAACCGCACGCGGACGTGTACTGTGGTTCTCGGCAACTCACGAAAGATTGATACCGACCGTCGCGAATTCGAGCCGCCTGCCACCCCCGAAACCCGAACGGTACGGCCGCGTCCAGCCCGTCGAGCACCCGCTCCGGCCGTGGACGCCCCCCGCGCTCACGAACGAATGCTCTAAGGAACAAAAGGAGTATCGAGATGAACGACAGTCAGCCGAGCCTTTTCAGCCACGTGCCCGCTGCCGCCGAGCAATACCCCACCCCCGCCGCGGACATCGACTTCCGCCCCACCTTCAGCAGCCCCAACCGCCCGCGCACCACGCGCGAGTCGACGGACGGGGAACTCGGCCGCTGAACCCGGAGGTCGCTCCGCAGGTGAAAACCCCTGCGTAAGGACAACACCGGCGCGGTTCTCGTCACCTTGTTGAGTCATGCTCGCTCTCGGGCGGTTTCGGTCCGTATGCCGTGGTCAGGCCGTCGGCCAAGGAGCGATCTACGGCGTCGGCGTACCCGTCGATGAGCGCCCGAACGTCGCCGTCCGACGGGCCGCGCGCGAGCCGACCGGCAACTCGGCCACCGAACGGCGGTAATCGTCGGCCCGCTCGAGGCCGGACGCAGCCGTCGCCGGACCGCACGTGCGCGCTTCGGCTCCGTCCGAGAGGATTTCGGTGAACCCGGATTTCGGGAATCGCCGACGATGGGTTGGCGAATTTCGATGTGCGCACGGCCGATTCGGGGGGGGCGACCAAACGAACTGGATCGCCGACTCCCCCGTGATCTCGAGAGAACATGGGTAACTCATCGGGGGCGGGCTGACCCAACCCACTTCCCTCCGAGAGACGGCAGCTCGAGTCACCCCACACCTGGCGCAGCCGCCTTATACGCGGAGAGGCGGGACAGCAACTCAGCGCAAGGCATCGTTGCGGTGCTTCGGGACTTCGCCGATGCGGCGGCCCCGGCCGATGACCTCGTGCGCGTGTACTACCTGGAGTTGTACGGCGGCAAGGTCACTGCGGCGAGCAAGCAATACACCGGCACCCGGGCGATCGGCTACCGGCTGTTCGACGTGGTCGAGCTGGCCGACTACGCATCGATGCTGCGCCGCCTGCTCTCCGACATCTTCGCGTGGCACGACGCCGGCGGGCAGCCGTTCCTGGACGAAACCCGCCTCGCCGCGGCCGCGGAACAGGCGGGCCTCGAACTCACGCCCCGGCTGTTCACCGTGGACGCCGCCGACCTCCCCCGCGACGTCGCGGCGACCCACGAACTGCTGGCCGACCGCCTGCCGGTCACCCGCTGCGGCCTCGACCAGTCCGCGGGCGGCCACCCCGAGGGCATCGTCCTGCGCACCGAGGACCGCTCGGTCATCGCCAAGGCCCGCTTCGAGGACTACGCGCGCACATTGCGCCGCAGGGAGCGCGCCACCGCACGCTGAGGGTGCCGACGCGGCACTTCCCACCCAACCCGAAACGGCCCGGACCATGCAGGTCCGGGCCGTTTCCTTGCTCGGCTCGGCGGCGTCACGATCCCGAGCCGGGTCCTGGGGTCAGCAGGCGGGCGGGTCGATTCCCAACTCGCGCAGGCGATCCCGGTACTGCGCCACGTTGGCCAGCTTCACGTCCTCGTACCCGCGCACCATGTCGGGCAGCCCGGCCACCTCGACGGCCCGGTCGTACCCGGCGGTGTCGAGACGCGCGGCCAGATCCTCGATCGTCGCGGTGTAGTGGGACAGCAGTTCTCGCTCCACGCGGCGCACGTGGGCGTAGCCGAAGGGGTCGAACTTGGTGCCGCGCAGGCGCTTCCCCATCGCCAGCAGCCGCAGCGTGAAGTGGCTGCGCGGCGCCATGCCGATCTTCTTCGTGCGCCCCATCGCCCGCAGCGCCGGCGGGTGCAGACGGTAGGTGAGGTTGGCGCCGTCGGGCACCTGCGCCGCCACCTCGGCCAGGAAGGCCGGGTCGGTGAGCCGGCGCGCCACCTCGTACTCGTCCTTGTAGGCGGTGAACTTGTAGAGCCCGCGCGCCACCTGCTCGCTGAACTCGGTGCGCTCGGTCACCGCGCGCTCGGCCTCCCACACCCGCTGCACGGTGCGCACGTACTCCCGCGCGACGGCCGCGTTCTGGTAGCCGACCAGTTCCGCCGCGCGCAGCTCGACCAGCCGTCGGGTCTCGCCCGTGGCGGCGAGTCCGTCGAACAGGTTCGCGGGCAACGGAATCGGCGTCGGCTCCGGCCGCTCAGGACGGGTGGCCGCCGCGAACTCCTCGGGCCGCGCGATCGCCAGCCGTCCCCAGCGGAACGCCTCGATATTGGCCGCCACGGCGACACCGTTGATCTCGATGGCCTCCTCGATCGCCGAGGCGGGCAGCCGCAGCCCGCCCACCTGGTAGGCCGCGCCGACCAGCATCAGGTTGGCGGCGGCGGTGTTGCCGAACAGCGTCTCGGCCGCGGCGAGCGCGTCGAAGGAGTGCAGCGAGCGCGACACCTTCGCCAGCCGCGCCAGCAGCAGCGACTCGTCGGGGTGCGCCACCGACTTGTCGTAGACCATCGCGCCCGTCGGGGTGCGGCTGGTGGACGCCACCGCGATGGTCGAGTCCGCGTTGCCATAGGCGAGGTTCTTGTTGTCGGTGGCGGCGAGCAGGTCGAACGCGATCACGCAGTCCGCCGAGGCGGGCGCGAGCCGGTTCGCGGGTTCGAGCGCGCCCCCGGCGAACCGCAGGTGCGACACCACCGGACCGGCCTTCTGGCTCAACCCGATCTGGTCCAGGCTCGCCACCTCGTACCCGGCGCGCATGGCGGCGGTGGCCAGCACCTGGTTCACCGTCACGATGCCGGTGCCGCCGATGCCGGCGAGGAAGACGTTCTGCGTGCCGGTCGGCGGCGCGAGCGCGAGTTCGGGCAGGCGCGGCGGCTCGGCGCGGCGGGCGCTCTTGCGCTTGCGCGGCTGCTCGGGCAGTTCCACCGTGACGAACGACGGGCAGTCGCCGTCCAAGCAGCTGTAATCGGTGTTGCAGGAGGTCTGGTCGATGCGGGTCTTGCGCCCGAACTCGGTCTCCACCGGCTGTACCGACAGGCAGTTCGACTTCACACCGCAGTCGCCGCACCCCTCGCATACGGCCTCGTTGATGACCACCCGGGTGCGCCGCGTGGGCAGGGTGCCGCGCTTGCGCTGGCGCCGCGCGTCGGCCGCGCAGTGCTGGTCGTAGATGAGCACGGTCACGCCGGGGATCTCGCGCAGCATGCGCTGCGCCTCGTCGAGCCGGTCGCGGTGCCACAGCAGCGTGCCGGGGGCCAGATCGCGCTTGCGGTAGCGGCCGGGCTCGTCGGCGCAGACCACGATCCGCCGCACCCCTTCGAGATGCAGTTTGTGGGTCAGCTTCGGCACGCCGATCGCGCCTTCGGCGTCCTGCGCGCCGGTCATGGCGACCACGTCGTTGTGCAGGAGTTTGAAGGTGATGTTCACCCCGGCCGCGACGCACGCCTGCACCGCGAGCTGCCCGGAGTGAAAATACGTTCCGTCGCCGATGTTCTGGAACAGGTGCGGCACGTCGGTGAACGGCGCCTGCCCGATCCACTGCGCGCCCTCGCCGCCCATCTGGGTCAGCCCGGTGACGGCGCTGTCGGTGCGTCCCGACATCGTCACCATGGTGTGGCAGCCGATGCCGCCGCCCGCGAGCGAACCCTCCGGCACGGCGGTCGACCGGTTGTGAGGGCATCCGCTACAGAAATACGCGGCCCGTTTCGTGGACAGCACCGACAGCGACAATGGTTGCGGCAGCGGGCGTTTCAATTCCAGGTAATCGCCGAGCACGCGGCGCAGCGGTGCCGCGATCCGGCCGGAGGTGAGTTCACCGTTCGGGCTGAACAATTCGCGCCCGCGCGCGTCCCGCTTGCCCAGGATGGCGGGCGCGTCGGCGGTGCCGTAAAGGATTTCGCGGATCTGCGTTTCCACGAACGCGGTCTTGTCCTCCACCACGACGAGCCGCTCGAGCCCCTGCGCGAAACGCCGGACACAGTCCGGGGCAATGGGATACGGCATGCCGATGCGCAACAGCCGGACACCCGCGCGCATCAGGTCGTCGTCGGTCACCCCGAGGTCGGTGAGCGCCTGGCGCACCGCGTCGAAGGTGGTGCCGGTGGCGGCGACGCCCACCACCGCGCGCGGCGGATCGACCTCGATCACGTCGAGTTCGTTGCGGGTGCTGTAGGCCTTGACCAGCTCCCAGCGCGGCCCGTAGAGGTCGGCCTCGGCGATCACGCTGTCCGTCGGTGCGGCCATCGGACGCTGCCGGTAGACGAACGGCTTTCCCTCCCATTCGATCTCGGGCACCACGATGTCGAATTCGCCGACCGAACCGTCCACGGTCCAGGCGCCGTCGGCGACATCGGCCACGATCTTCAGCGCCACCAGGCACCCCGAGGCCCGCGACAGCGCGACACCGTGCAGACCCATGGTGATGATCTCGCGGGCGTTGCGCGGGAACAGGACCGGGATGTTCATCGCGGCCAGCGACCGTTCGCTCACCGCGGGCACGGTCGAGGACTTCGACGCGGGATCGTCACCCACCAGCAGCAGCACCCCGCCACCCGCGTTGGCGCCGTACATGTTCGCGTGCCGTAGCGCGTCGGTCGCCCGGTCCAGGCCGGGCCCCTTGCCGTACCACACGCCGACCACGCCGTCGTGCGTCGAATTGCCCGCGGGGAGCCGGCCTTGGCTTCCCCACACCGAGGTGGCGGCCAATTCCTCGTTCAGGCCGGGCACGAAGGAGATGTCGTGTTCGGCGAGCACCTTCGGCATCCCCGACAGCATCCGGTCCACCCCGCCCAGCGGGCTGCCCTGGTAGCCGGACACGAAGGTGCCGACGCGCCGTCCGGCGCGCAGGTCGCGCACGTGCTGTTCCACCAGCTGGCGGGCGATCGCCTGCACGCCGGTGAGCACGACGGTGCCCGAACCGACGCGGTAGCGGTCGGCGAGGTCGTAGGGCGCGGTGCTCAGATCGCGGTCGGCGAGTTCGGTCATCGGTCACTCCTGGATTCCGGCGCCGGTGGGCGCCCGACATCGTTGAGCATCTGGTGCCGATATCCTGTCCCGAGTAAGCGAGATGAACAATAGTTGGATTTGAACTTGCGCAATGTGCACTGTTTCGACGGGATCAACTGGGCACCCACTGCGCAGGATGTGACATCGCTGTGACCGCGACCACTCCCCGGGCCCGGACCGACTCCCGACGGCCGCGCCGGAATCACGCGAAACACCCGGAACCGGTGCCGCGCGAACCGGAACCTGTTCCCGATTTCGGTAGCACACGCGAATAACTCGTGCATACGGGGCTCTATGGTGCCGCGGCGGTTTCCCGCCGGTCGGCGACCGTTCCCGTTGTATTGCGTGGCTGATCTTCCACTGGCTAGGGTGGCTTTCCGACGACCGGTGCGGCGCCGTCGTCGGCCTTTCCCGGCCGTTATTCGCAAGGGGGGCAGCAATGCCCAGAAGTAGGCAAGATCTTCGGTGATCAGCAAGAGAATCCAACGGCTATTACCGAGCGGCGCACGGGAAGGTGGGATACGGGCATTGCTGCGCGCGCCACTGGGCGTGCGCACCCGATTGCTGGCGATCGTTCTCATCCCCAGCCTCGCGCTCATGTCCATCGGCGTCGTCACCGCGTGGCAGTCGGTGACCGACAGCCGCACCGCCAAGGACTGGGCCGAGATGGCGGGCGCCACCACCACCCCGGCCATCCGCATGGTGGAGGCCGTCCAGGACGAGCGGCGCGCCACCGTCCTGCACCTCGCCGGCGACCCCGAGGCCACGGCGGCGCTGCCCGTGATCCGGCAGAACACCGACCGCGCGCTGGCCGCGCTCACTGCCCGCGGCGACGTCGCCGCCGCGCTGCGCCCCGATCTGGAAGCCGAAATCGTCGGCTACCAAACGCAATACGCCCAGTTGCCCGCCCTGCGCGAGGGGATCGACGGCGGCGCCGTGCCCGCCGACCAGGTGTTCGCCCTGTTCAGCGAGACCGTCGACACGCTGGTGCACATCACGCTGATGGCCTCCGGCGTCGCGCCCGACGCCGACCTCGCCGTCGAGCTGTACAAGGCCATGCACCCGCTGCGCGCCGCCGAGGCGATCTCGCGCGCCAGCACGCTCGGCGCGGCCGCGCTGCTCACCGACGGTTTCACCGAGGCCGAGCGCGTCCAGTTCGACGGCTATATCGGCGACAGCCGCGGCGAGATCGCCTACGCGCGATCGGTGCTCGTCGGCGCCCGGCAGGAACAGTTGCAGGCCACCCTCGCGAGCCCGGCGTGGGGACAGCTGGTCGCGATGGAGGACGCGATCATGCTGCGCGGCATCGACGTCGAGTCCGACGACACCTCGGGTGCGGGCAGGCAGTCGCGCACCACGCAGAGCACCGAGACCGAGCCGCTGCCCCTCGGCGCGGCCGAGTGGCAGCAGGCCGCCACCACCGTGCGGTCCGAACTGCTGAAGCTGTGGGAGGACCAGAGCCGCGACCAGCACCGGATCGCCGCGGCCGAGGGCGCCGAGTTGGAGCGCGAAGCGCTGTGGGGCGGTGCCGTGGTGCTGCTGATCGCGCTGCTGGCGTTCCTGGCGGCACTGCTGCTGGCCAACCGCTTCGTCGGCCGCATGCAGAAGCTGCGCCGCGACACCCTCGAGCTGGCCGACGAACAACTGCCCGAGACCATCCGCAAGCTCGGTGAGGGCGGCGCGGCCGAGGGGGACGTCGAGATCGCGCGCCTCGAATTCGGGCGCGACGAGATCGGGCAGGTCGCCGACGCGTTCAACCGCGCCCACCGCGCGGCCGTCGCGGCGGCGGTGGCGGAGTCCAAGACCCGCGCGGGTGTGGCGTCGGTGTTCCTCAATATCGCGCACCGCAGCCAGGTGATGGTGCATCGCCAGCTGGTGCTGCTGGACAAGGCCGAGCGTCAGGAGGAGAACCCGGAGCGACTGGACCTGCTGTTCCAGCTCGACCACCTGGCCACCCGCGCCCGGCGCAACGCGGAGAACCTCGTCATCCTCGGCGGCGAACAGCCCGGCAGGCGCTACCGCAACCCGGTGCCGCTGATCGACGTGGTGCGCAGCGCGGTGGCGGAAAGCTTGGACTACACCAGGATTCACACCGGCAAGCTGCCCGACGTGCGCGTCTCCGGCGTCGCCGTGACCGACCTCATCCACCTCATCGCCGAGCTCACCGACAACGCCACCGCGTTCTCCCCGCCGGAGTCGCGGGTCGAAGTGGCGGGTGTCCCGGTCGGCAAGGGGATCGCGCTGGAGATCATCGACCAGGGGCTCGGCATGTCGGAGGCCGAGCTGGCCGAACGCAACGCCCTGCTGGGCGACCCGCCGGACTTCAGCGTCGCGACCCTGTCGGGCGACGCGCGCCTCGGGTTGTTCGTGGTCGCGAAACTCGCTGTGCGGCACGGGATCTCGGTGCGGCTCACCGAGTCCGACTACGGCGGGGTGAAGGCGATCGTGCTGGTGCCGACGGCGCTGCTCACCACCGAGTCGACGCCCGACGAACCGCTCACGCCGCCCGGCGGTGCGGGAGGCTACGGTCCGGGGTCGGGTGCGGGGACCGCGACGGCGGTCGCGGAGCCGCGGACCGAAGTGCGCGTCGAGGCCGCGCCGCCGTCGGACGGGCGGCCCGCACTGCCCCGCCGTCGTCGGCAGGGTGCGCCGGGGGCGGAGCCCGCACCGTACGGGGCGGCGTATGCGGAAACGTCTGCGCCGGAGGCAGATTCGGGTTCCAACGCGCCGACCGTCGCCGGTGATTCGGTCGCGCAGGGCTCGGTGAGTTCGGAGGACCGAGGCGCGTCGATCGAGTCGGTCGCCCAGATCCCCCCGACTCCGGGTACCTCGGCCGAGCCGACCGACCAGGACACCGCGATGGGCGATGCGCGACCCGCACTGCCCCGGAGGAACGCGAAATCGTCTGCCGCCGAGTCTGATCCGAAGGCCACTCCGGCCCGCGAGGGCGATTCCGTATCCGGTGCTGACGACGCCGGCTCGGAAGGGTCGGGGCCGTCGGCCGGCGCGGCGGTAACGGGCGAATCCACATCGACCGCCGGTCGTCAGACCGCGCAGGTGGACGACCAGCTCGCATCGGGCGCTTCGACCACGGATGCCGCCTCGGCGGTCCACGGCGGCGGCACCCTCGACCTGCCCGGCGCGACCACCGGCCGACCGGACGGGTCCGAGACACACAGCGGAGCCGAGGGTGAAAGCCACGGTGCTGTAGCCGGATCCGGAGTAGACGCCGGCAACGAGGGTGAGCCGGCGCGTTCCGGCACCAACGCGACGCGCGAATCCGCCGATCCGGCTGGCACCGGTAACACGGCCGCCTCGGCGCTCGGGTCCGCTGATCCAGCGAACATCGGCGACGCGATCGCCCCAACGCGCAGGTTCGTCGATCCGGCTGGTACGGGCAACACGACCACCCCGGAGCACGAATCCGCCGATCCGGCTGGCACGGTCGGGCGAGAGGCCCGCGCTGTCGGTGAATCCGCCCCTGCCGGGAGTGATTCGGCGCGCAGCGCGTCGGCCCCGGGCACCGGCGCCGCCGACGGGTTCCGGTCCGGCTGGGCGCTCGCCGACCCGGACGCGACGGACGACGGCCCGGATTCCGGTGCGCCGGCAGCCGATCACGAATCCGGCCCGGCACAACTCGACGCCCCCTCCGGCGCCGCGGCGACCGACGACGGCTGGACGTTGGCGCAGCCCGGAGAGACCACCGCGCAATCGGGCTGGGTGCGCCACCGCGCCGGAAACATCGGCGGCAGTGGCGCGTTCGGCCCGGCGGTGCCGGTGACCCCGACGGCCGGACCCGGCTCGAGCTATACCGCGCCCGGTGGCGTGCGGGGGCGCACGGCCGAGCAGGCCCGGGATCTCATGGCGGCCATCGAGATCGGCACCCGCCAGGGCCGCCGCAAGCGCGTGGACGTGAATCCGACCGAAACCGAACACAACCCGCAGGAAGGCGCCGGTGACGACCTCCAAGCCCCGTAGTCTCGACTGGCTGCTCGACGACCTCGTCGAACGGCTGCCCGACGTTCGCTACGCCGTCGTGCTCTCCACCGACGGCCTGCTGCTCGGCCACGGCTCGGCCATGGACCGGGCCGACGCCGAACGGTTCTGCGCCATGGCCTCCACCCTGCACGGGGTCGCGCGCAGCGCGGGCAACCACTTCGAGGCGGGCGGCGTCTGCCAGACCGTGGTGGAACTGGACCGCGCCGTGCTGTTCATCACCGCGGCGGGCGATAACGCGTGCCTGGCGCTGCTCACCGCGGAGACCGCCAATATGGGCATGGTCGCCTACGAGATGAACCAGACGGTGCAGCGCGTCGGCGCCCACCTCTCGGTCGATCCGCGACCACACTCGCTCGACGGGTCCGGCTTCCCGAGGCCATGAGCGAGGAGCGTGAGTCCTGGTTCGACGAGGAGGCCGGCCCCCTCGTCCGCCTCTACGCGGTCACGCGCGGCCGGTCCGGCGGCGTCCGCCACGAGTTGAACATGCTCACGCTGGTGGCGCATTCGGGGTCGCGCGCGCTGCGGCGCACCGAACCCGAGTACGCCGAGATCGTCCGCCTCAGCCGCACGCCGCAGTCCGTCGCCGAGATCTCCGCCCGCCTCGGCCTGCCCCTCACCGCCACCAAGATCCTCGTGGGCGACCTCATCGACGACGGCGTCCTCGACCACCGCGATCCCGACCCCACCCCCGCCGCCGGCTCCCAGCAGATGGACATGCTCCGCGCCGTCCTCAAGGGCATCCAGTCGCTGTGATCCCCGCCGGACCGTAGTTTCGTCTATGGAACGGTGCGGAGATCCGCGTGTTCGTGGAACGGATGCTCGCACGCCGGTCGGCCGAGTGCGCGGCGTAGGGAGACGAGCCGCCGCACTCGTCCACCGTTCGGGCCGAAGCTGCCAGGCTCGCTGCCGTAGTGCTTCTACTGCGGTTCCGGTTGGCAGCGGGGGCAGAAGTAGATGCCGCGTTCGCGTTGGGTGATGCGGTCCGAGGGCGGGGTGGTGTCGCCGAGGGGGCGGACCTGGATGCGGGTGCCGCAGCGTTGGCAGGGGCGGCGCTGGCGGCCGTACACGAGCGGGCGCCACGGGGGCTGGTGGGCGGCCTTGCTGAGCACGCGGTGGGCTTCCTCCGTGAGCGCCAATAGATCCGGGACCCGCTCGACGGGGGTGGCGGGGTGGACCTTGCGCAGGAAACAGATCTCGCTGCGGTAGATGTTGCCGATGCCGGCCAGGTTGCGCTGGTCGAGCAGGGCCAGGCCGATGGGTTGCGCCGGATGGGCCGACAGCCGCCGGACCGCCTCGGCCGCATCCCAATTCGGGCCCAGCAGATCCGGGCCGAGGTGATCGACCGCCGTGTGCTCGTCGGCGCGGCGCAGCACCTCCACGGTGCCGAGCGAGAAGCCGACGGCCTCGGTGTCATCGGTGCCCAGCACCACCCGGGCGGTGACGCGCGGCCTGGTCCAGCGCTCCCCGGTGCAGTACGTGCGCCACTCGCCCTCCATCTTCAAGTGGGTATGAATGCTGGCGGTGGAGGTGCGGATGAACAGGTGCTTGCCATAACTGCCCACCTCCTCCACCAGATCACCGGCCAGATCCACCGTGGCGTACTTCGGCACCCGGAAATCACTGCGCACCAACGTCTTCCCGGCCAGCGCGAGCCGCAGCCGATCGGCGGTCAGGAATACGGTGTCACCTTCGGGCACCACTCACCCCTTTCGCGTGCCCCGCCATCCCGCTCACACCTGCCTGCGCAAACGCAACCCACGCGGTGTCGCCGCGAACCCCGCCTCGGTGAGGAATGTGGCGAAGGTGTTGCCATGCACGGATTCTCCGTCGACGCGATCGATCACCAGCGAATCCACCTTGCGGTGGCGCACCAGCCCGGCCAATGCGGCGGCGGCCGCGGTGCGCACGTCGGGGTCCTCGGTGAAGGTGAGCAGGGTCTTGCCGCCGCGCTCCAGGTACAGCGCCAGGTCGCCGTCCACCAGGACGACCAGCGCGCCCGCCTTGCGCCCCGGGCGGTGCCCGCCCTCGGCGTCGCCCTTGGGCCAGGGCAGGGCCGCGCCGTAGGGGTTGGCCGGATCGCACGCCGCCAGCGCCACCGCTTTCGGGGCGCGGTGCGCGTCGGCGCGGTCGTCGAAGGAGCGCAACCGGTCGACCACATCGGTGGTGGAGAATTGCGCGCCGCCGAGTGAGTCGATGAAATACCCACGGCGACAACGGCCCCGGTCCTCGAACTCGGTGAGCACGCGATATATGAGCGCGAAACCGCCCGCCACACCCTCGCTCTGCACCGACCCCCTGGTGAGCACGCCGTAGCGTTCGAGCAGGGTGTCGGCGGTGGCGTGGGCGCGAATCGTGTTGTCGGCGACGCGGTCCGGCAGCAGCGACCAGCGGCCCGCGACGGCGGGCGGTCCGGTGCGGGTCGGCATGCTCGGGCGCGGCAGGTACGCGCGTCCGCGCGGGGTGCGGCGCGGTGAGCGGTGCGCGGTGGTGGTGCGCGCCGTTCCGGACAGCAGCGCGCGCACCGGGGCGAACGTGTCGCCGGACACCACACCGGCCCACACCAGTTCCCATAGCGCGGCGGCCACGGCGGTGTCGTCCAGCACGCCGGTGGCGTCGGACAGCTGACGGAAGAAGTACGCACCGCCGCCGTGCAGAACCGGTGGAAGACTTGCCGTTTCGGCGCTCGGCGCGAGCGAGGCGCCCAGCGCCTCCAGCAGGCGCAGGTGAGTTTCGGAGAGTTCGATCTCGTCGGGCGGCGGGAGGGTGAACCCGGCCTGGTCGGCCAGGTGCAGCGCGATCCACCCGTCCTTCGCGGTGATCGCCCCGTGCCCCGACCACAGCACCTCGCCCGTCGCGGTGAGTTCGTCCAGCATGGCGGGGCTGTAGTCGGTGACCCGCGCGGGCAGCACCAGCGACTCCCAGGCCGACGCCGGAATCGGCACGCCCGCGAGCTGTTCCACCACGGCCGCGACACCGTCCACGCCGCGCAGTTCGCCGGTCCCGACGTGCTGCCAGGCGGGCAGGAACCGGCCCAGCGCCGCCGTCGGCACCGGCTCCACTTCATGCCGCGCGGCGGCCAGCGACCGGCGGCGCAACCGGCGCAGCACCTGCGCGTCGCACCACTCCCCACCGCTCGTGCCGGGCGTGAATTCGCCCTCCACGACGCGTTTCTCGGCCACCAACCGGAGCAACGCGGTCGCCGCCACGGCGGGCCCGATCCCGAACCGCGCCGCCACCGCCTCGGTGGTGAACGGCCCGTGCGTGCGCGCGTATCGGCCCACCAGGTCACCGAGTGGATCGGCCACCGGCTCGATGAACGCGGCGGGCGTGCCGATCGGCAGCGGCACGCCGAGCGCATCCCGCAATCGCGACGCGTCCTCCACCGCCGCCCACCAGGCGCGCCCGGCGAATGAAACCTCCAGCGCGCGTTTCGCTTTCGCCAGTTCCGCGAACCACTCGTGCGCCGCGTCGAGAGCGGCCCGCTCGGCAAAACCAGCCGCCCTCGCGGATTCCCCTGTCGCGGAGCCGGATTCAGGATGAATCTGAACCCCGGCGTGGTCTTCGTCGGCCCACGCGGCCGCACCCGACACGACGCAGCGGGCCGCGGCCTCCTTCGGCGTCAGCGGCCCGAGCAGGCGCAGCAGGTCGGCCAGACCTTCGGCGTCGCGGGCGTGGCGTTCGGGGGTGAGGCGCTGGAGTTCGCGTTCGGTCTGGTCCAGCACCGCGGGGTCGAGCAGTTCGCGCAGTTCCACGCGACCCAGGAGTTCGGCGAGCAGGCTCGAGTCCAGGGAGAGGGCGGCGGCGCGGCGCTCGGCCAGCGGACTGTCGCCCTCGTACATGAACTGGCCGATGTAGTCGAAGAGCAGGGCGCCGGCGAACGGCGACGGCGTGGCGGTCTCCACTTCGATCAGTCGCACCTGCCGCCGCGCCACCCGGCCCAGCAGATCGCGCAGGCTCGGCAGGTCGTAGACGTCGCGCAGGCATTCGCGGACCGTCTCCAGCAGGATCGGGAAGTCGGGGAACTTGCGCGCCACATCCAGCAGCTGCGCCGACCGCTGCCGCTGCTGCCACAGCGGGGCGCGCTTGCCCGGATCGCGGCGCGGCAACAGCAACGCCCGCGCCGCGCACTCCCGGAACCGCGACGCGAACAGCGCGGAGCCGCCGACCTGTTCGGTGACCACGTCGTCGATCTCGTCGGGCTCGAAGACGAACAGTTCGGCGCCGGGCGGGTCGTCGGTGGTGTCGGGCAGGCGCACCACGATCCCGTCGTCGGAGGCGGTCGGCGCGGCGTCCACCCCGAACCGTTCCCGCAACCGCGACCCCACCGCCAGCGCCCACGGCGCGTGCACCGGCAACCCGTACGGCGAGTGCAGCACCAGCCGCCAATCCCCCAGCTCATCGCGGAACCGCTCCACCAGCAGCGTCCGATCCGTGGGCAGCTGCCCGGTCGCGGCGCGCTGATCCTCCAGCAACGTCACCAGATTCGCGGTCGCGTTCCCATCCAGCCCCGCCCGCGCGACGATTCCGGCCAGCCCCTTGGCGGAACCCCCTGCACCACTTCGCTTTCCAGACTTGCCAGGCGGCCGGCCCGCACCACCGGCATCACCCGCACCCGCACCCGCACCCGCACCCGCACCCGCACCCGCACCCGCACCCGCACCCGCACCGACGCCAGTCTCCGCCTGCCCGCCCCCACCGCGCACGCCCCCAGCAGCACTCGCCGACCGACCCTGCCGAACACCGGCGGACCGCAGTTCTTCAACCCCACCGGAATCCGTTGCCTCCCGCGCACTTCCGCCGCGCTCCAGCTCCGCCGCGAACGCCGCCGACTCCCGCCCCGCCACCCGCACGAATTCCCCCAGCGCGGCGCCCAATTCGGCCGGGCGGCCGAGACCGTCCCCGTGCCAGAAGGGCAATCGGCCGGGCTGTCCGAACGCCGGGGTGACGAGCACCCGGTCGAAGGTGATCTCCTCGATGCGCCAACTCGTCGCGCCCAAAGCGAACACGTCGCCGACACGCGACTCGTACACCATCTCCTCGTCGAGTTCGCCCACCCGCGACTGCCGTTCGCCCACCATGTACACCGCGAACATGCCGCGGTCGGGGATCGCGCCGCCCGAGGTGACGGCCAGCCGCTGCGCGCCGGGGCGTCCAGTGAGGGTGCCCGCGTCGCGGTCCCAGACGAGCCGGGGACGCAGCTCGGCGAACTCGTCGGACGGGTAGCGCCCCGCCAGCAGATCCAGCACCGATTCGTACGCCGAGCGCGGCAGTTCCGCGTAACTGCCCGTGCCGCGCACCACGGTGAACCAGGCGTCGACGTCGAGGGGTTCCAGCGCGCAGGCCGCCACCGTCTGCTGGGCCAGAATGTCCAACGGGTGCGCGGGAATTCGCAACTCCTCGATCTGCCCCGACACCATCCGCTGCGCCGCCACCGCGCAGTGGATCACGTCGGTGCGATGCTTCGGGAACAGCACCCCGCGCGAGATCTCGCCGACCTGGTGCCCGGCGCGCCCGATCCGCTGCAACCCGCTCGCCACCGACGGCGGCGCCTCGACCTGCACCACCAGATCCACCGCGCCCATATCGATGCCGAGCTCGAGACTGCTGGTGGCGACCACACACCGCAGCCGCCCGCTCTTGAGATCGTCCTCGATGACGGCGCGCTGCTCCTTGCTCACCGACCCGTGGTGCGCGCGAGCCAGCAACTGCTCGGCCCCGCGATTCACCTCGGTGGTGGAACCGAGCTGCGCGGGCGGCGCGACCGGGCCGCGCGGCTCGGGGTCGGTTTCCAGGCGGGTGGCGTACTCCTCGTTGAGCCGGGCGGTGAGCCGCTCGGCGAGCCGGCGCGAGTTCGCGAACACGATCGAGGACCGGTGCGCCAGCACCAGATCGACGATGGCCTCGTCCACGTGCGGCCAGATCGAGCCGGGCTGGTCGGACTCGCCGGGCTCGGTCATATCGGGCACCGGCACGCGCACCGACAGGTCGAAGGTCTTGGGCGCGGGCGGCGACACGATGGTGATCGGTGCGCGCCCCACCAGGAACCGGCCCACCTCCTCCGGCGGCCGCACGGTGGCCGAGAGCCCGACGCGCTGGGCGGGCCGCTCGGTGAGCCCGTCCAGCCGGGCCAGCGAGAGCGCCAGGTGCGACCCGCGTTTGGACCCCGCGATGGCGTGCACCTCGTCGACGATCACGGTGCGCACCGTGCGCAAGGTCTTCCGCGCGGCCGAGGTGAGCAGCAGGAACAGCGATTCGGGCGTGGTGATGAGGATGTCGGGCGGCTTGCGCTGCATGGCGCGGCGCTCGGACGGACCGGTGTCGCCCGACCGCACACCCACGGTGATCTCGGGCGGTTCGAGACCCAGGCGCTTGGCCGTCTGTGTGACTCCCACCAGCGGCGCGCGCAGATTGCGTTCCACGTCCACGGCCAGCGCCTTCAGGGGCGACACATACAGCACGGTGGTGCCGTCGGCGATCTCCTCCGGACTCCGCGCGGCGAGCCGGTCGATCGCCCACAGGAACGCCGAGAGCGTCTTGCCCGACCCGGTCGGAGCCACCACCAGGGTGTGCTCCCCCGCCGCGATGGCCCGCCACGCCCCCAGCTGGGCCGAGGTGGGGGCCGGGAACGCACCGTCGAACCACTCGCGCGTCGCGCGGGAGAACTCGGCGGTGGTGAACGAGGGCATGGGATCAGTGTGCACCCGCCCACCGACACCGCACCCCGCACAGCCCTGTTCACCTGCGGAATTCCATCCTTCGGCCCGCGCAGCGTCGTACGCTTCCCTGCGTGCGGAAGGTGCTCAGACTCGATCTGGTCAGCCATGGCATGACCGAGGCGACGCGCAAGGCACGGTTCCCGGTCGACGAGTCCCTCACGGAGGCGGGCCGGCGCGCCCTCTCGTCGTGCGCTCCCCTCGGCGCCGCCCGCGTCCTCACCGGACCGGAGCGCCGCGCCGTCGAGACCGCCGCGCAGCTGGGGCTGACGGGTGAGCGCGACGCCCGGCTGCGCGATCTGGACGCGGGCGCGTGGCGGGGCGGCGACCTGATGACGGTGCCGCAGGACGAGCTCTACCGGTGGCTCACCGACCCGTCCTACAAGGGCCACGGCGGCGAATCGGTGACCGAGCTGATCGAGCGGACCAGGTACTGGATGGCCGAGATCGCCTCCGAGGGCATGTCCACCGTCGCCGTCACCCACCCCGCGGTGGTCCGGGCGGCGCTGCTGGTGACGCTGGACTCGCCGCCGAAGTCGTTCTGGCGGATCGATGTGCCGCCGGGGCACGTCACCCGCCTGCACTATCGCGGCGAGTGGACGCTGCACTTCACGCCCTGACTCAGCGCGCCGGTTCGCGCACCGCGCTCAACAGCAACCGCACCGCGTCGGTGACCACCCGCGCCGACACGGTGGGGTCGATCGCGCGCTGGATGCCGACGCCGAGCCCGAGACTCAGCACCGTGGCCGCGGCATCCTCGGGCGACAGGGGCAACGACAGGCCGAGATCGTCCGCGAGCGTCTGCAATTGGGCCGCGACCGTGCCGCGCACCACGTCCAGCGCCGAGACCAGCGCGGCCCGCAGCTCCGGATCGTCGCGCGCGACGGTGGCGAACTCGAATTCGAGCATGGTCCAGCCCACGTCGCCCAGCGTCCGCTCGGCCCAGGACTGGAAGCGGGCGAGCCGGGCCTCGAGGTCGTCGGACCCGGCGAGCAGGTCGGTCACCTCGGCGAACTTGGTGGCGTGGATGAGCGCGAGCACCTCGAGGCACAGCTCCTTCTTGGTGCGGAAGTTGGAGTAGACCGCGCCCTTGGAGTAGCCGGCCTCCTCGGCGACGCGCTCCATGGAGGTTTTGGCGTAGCCCTCGGCGAGGAACAGGTCGCGGGCGGTCGCGAGCAGGTCGGCCCGGGTGCGGGCCTGACTCTGCGACCTGGTCAGTCGTGCCATGCCGGACATTCTACGTACCGTCAGATTTCAGATACCGGGAGAATTTGAATTCTGCTAGTGTGCGGAACCATGGGTAACAAGAATGGGCCACAGCGGCGTGGTCTCGCCATCGGCTGCGGCGGCACGGTGGGCGCGGCGTGGATCGTGGCGGCGCTGGCCGCCGTGCGCGACGTGCTCGACTGGGATCCGCGCGAGGCCGAGGTGCTGCTGGGCACCTCGGCGGGCGCGGAGCTGGTCACCATGCTCGGCAGCGGAATCTCCGTGGACGAACTCGTCGCGATGCAGGAAGGCCGCACCACGCGTCCCTCGCTGCTCGCGCACCTGCGCGACGCGCCAGGCCGCTTCCCGCCGCTGCCGCGCCCCTGGGCCGCGTCTCCCCTCCTGAGCCTGCGCGGAGCCGGCTCGGCGCAGCGGGTGCTCACCGCGGGCAGCGGGCTGCTGCCGACCGGCCGCGGTGACGCGAGCTGGTTGCAGCGGCTCACCGAAGCGCTGAACCCCGGGCGGGAGTGGGTGCCGCATCCGGCGACCTGGCTCGTGAGCATGGACAACGCGTCCGGCGAACGGGTGCCGTTCGGCGCGTCCTGGGCGCCGCCCGCGACCCTCGGCGCGGCCCTGCGCGCGTCGTGGGCGATCCCCGGCTGGTTCCCGCCCGTCCGGATCGGCGACCGGCACTACGTGGACGGCGGCGCGGGCTCCACCGCCTCGGTCGACCTGCTCGCCACGGCCGGACTCGACGAGGTCGTGGTGCTGGTGCCGATGGCCTCGACCGAACCCGTCCCCGCCACCGGCCCCGGCCACTTCCTGGAACGCCAACTGCGCGACCGTATGAGCGCCCGGCTCGACCAGGAACTCGCCGTGCTGCGCGCGGCGGGCGTGCGCACCCTCGTGCTCGGCGCGACCGCCGAGGATCTCGCGGTGATGGGCCCCAACTTCATGGACGGCCGTCGCGCGCGCGACACCTTCCGCCACAGTCTGCGCAGCACCCGCCGCGCCCTCGAACAAGGAGTGTTCGCGTGAGAATCCTCGGTCACGGTTATCCCGATATCGACCTGCGCGCGGCCACCGTGCTGATCACCGGCGGCGGGCGCGGCATCGGCTTCGCCACCGCCGAGCGCTTCGCGAACGCGGGCGCCGCGGTGGCGATCGCCGACGTGGACGCCGCCGCCGCCGAGACCGCGGCCGCCGCGATCGGCGGGCGAGCCTACGCCCTCGACGTGCGCGAGCGCGAGCGCTGGGACGCGGTGGTCGCCGACCTCGGGCGGGTGGACGTGCTGGTCAATAACGCGGGCGTGATGCCGGCGGGCGCGTTCCTGGACGAGCCCGACGCGGTCGGTCGCGCGACCGTGGACATCAACGTGTGGGGGCTCATCCACGGGATGCGCGCCGTCGCGCCGGGGATGCTCGAGCGCGGATTCGGGCACATCGTGAACGTCGCGTCGCTGGCGGGCAAGGTCCCGATCCCCGGCCTCGCCGTCTACAACGCGAGCAAGTTCGCGGCCGTGGGGCTCTCGGCCGCCACGCGCCTGGAATTCGCGGGCGGCGGGGTGAGCGTGAGCTGCGTGCTGCCCTCGGCCGTGCGCACCCGGCTCTCGTCGGGGCTGACGCTCGGCAAGGGCCTGCCCACCGTCGACCCCGAGGACGTGGCCGCCGCCATCCTGCGCACCTGCCAGACCCGCGCCGCCGAGACCGCCGTGCCCAACTATCTCGCCCCGCTCGACATCGCCCTGGCCGCCGCACCCGAACGCGCCGTCCACCTCGTCCGCCGCCTCTTCGACGGCGACCGCGCCCTGCACCCGGCCGACGCGAAGGTCCGCACCGAGTACGAACAGCAGGTGCGCGCGATCACCGACCAGCCCGGCTGACAAGCCGTTACTCACTCCAACCGGGCGCACCCTGACAGCGACGTCAGGGTGCGCCTGCCGTATACCTCCCGGCAGCGTCGCAGCCGCGGCGACGACCTCACCCCCGCCGGTGTCGAGATCCAGCACCGAGCGCACCCCACTCAGCCGGGCCGGCAGCAGACGCGCGAAGCCCCATGGCGGGCGTTCCTCCGTCACGCGCCAGTCCAGCCAGCCGAACCCCCAGCCGCTGACGTCCGCCGCCTCGGCCGGATCCACGAGGTTCGCCCGCCGAAGCTGTTGCGCGCGTTTCTCGTTCACGCCGTCGCCGATCGTGCACGACGGCCGGAAATCTCTGCGTGCGGGCGGTCGCACTGCCAGTTGCCGATCAGTTGCTAACAATCGCGCGCCGCGGGACGACAGGCTGAGCGGCGGAACGATGATCACCCGACAGGAGCAGCGACGATGACGAGCCCGGCGGCGGCGCGCCCGCGTCCCCGGTTCGCGGTTGCGGCGCGCGTGTGCGCGGCACTGACCGCGACGGCGGCGACTCTCGCCTTCAGCTATCTGCTCCTGCATCAGCCGCCCTACGCGGGCACGCCGGAATCGCCCAGGCCGGGGATCATCGTCGGGCACCAGCCCGCACGATAACTAGACCGGTCGTCATAATCCGAGGTACGGTGGGCCGGTGCCTCCTCGTACCGACTCGCGGCAGCGGTTCATCGACGCCGCCGCCGACCTCTTCCACACCCAGGGCTATCACGCCACCGGACTGAACCAACTGGTCAGCGCCGGCGGCGCGCCCAAGGGCTCGCTCTACTTCCACTTCCCCGGCGGCAAGGAACAACTCGCCGCCGAAGCGCTCGCCAGATCGAGCGAACAGTTGCGCGACCTGCTGGCCGACGCGCTCGCCGCGGGCGACACCGACGCGGTGGTCGAGGCGCTGGCCGAGAACCTGCGCGCCTCCGACTTCCAGCGCGGCTGCCCGCTGGCCACCGTCGCACTGGACGCCTCGTCGGCGAGCGAACCCATCCGGCAGGCGTGCGCCGAGGGATTCGAATCCTGGCGCCTGGCGATCGCGGAGTTCGTGCGCCGCAAGGGCATCGAGGCCGCCCGCGCCGATGCCCTGTCCGTGCTCGCGCTCAGCATGATCGAAGGCGCGCTGCTGCTGGCCAGGACCCAGCGCGATCTCACACCGTTGCGGGTCGTCGCCGAACACCTGCGCACCACCTTGGAAAGCGAGCAGCCCTGATGCGTATCCATCATCTCGACGGCGGCACCATGCGTCCCTTCGGCGGCGGCCTGCTCGACGGCGCGCCCGGTCTGCTGCGGCGGGCCGCAATGGTGTGCCACTGCCTGCTTCTCGAATTCGACGACCGGCTCGCGCTGCTCGAGACGGGCATGGGCGAGCAGAGCGTGCACCGTCCGGCGGACTGGCTCGGCCGCCGGTTCGTGACGCTGACCAGGCCCGTGCTGGACCCGGACCGCACCCTCGTGCGGCAGATCGAAGCGCTGGGCTACCGCCGCGAGGACGTGCGCGACATCGTGCTCACCCACCTCGACCTCGACCACGCGGGCGGGCTGGCCGACTTCCCGCGCGCCACCGTGCACGTCTACGACGAGGAACTGCGCGCGTTCCAGGGCGCGCACACCGCGCAGGAGCGATTCCGTTACCGCGCGGCACAATTCGAGCACGGGCCGCGCTGGCGTTCCTACGCCGACACCGGCACCGAATGGTTCGGATTCGAGGCCGTGCGCGACCTCGAGAGCCTGCCCGGCGTGCTGCTGGTCCCGCTCGCCGGCCACACGCGCGGGCACGCGGGCATCGCCGTCGACACCGGTGCGGGCTGGCTGTTCAACGCGGGCGACGCCTACTTCCACCCCGGACAACTGCTCCCCACCCCGCGCCAGCCCCTCGGCATCACCCTGTTCGAGCGCGGCGTGGAAACCCTGCCGGGCCCGCGCCGCGCAAACCAGCACCGCCTACGCGAATTCGTCCGCGACCACGGGGACGAGGTGCGAATCTTCTCCGCCCACAACGCCGCCGAATTCCACGCCTTCCAGACCGCTCCGGCCACCTCATGATCCCCGCCGCGCGAGCCGATCTCAGGATCCCGACTCGACTTTCACATCAATGTGAGGCATTACGTTGGCGCACAGGACAACACAGCATTGGACCGCCGGGGAGCGCGGTGACAGCCTCTCTCCGACGTGTCCGTAGCCCATCACACCGCGCGGGCCAGCGCGCCCCTACCCGTCAGCGGGCACCGGCTCCAGAATCTCGGGGCGGGGTTCCGGTGCCGCCACGCGCAGGGCGTCGGCGGAGGCGTCGTCAGGCTGGGTCTGGGAGCGGATCTCGGCGTCCACGCGGGCGCGGTAGGTGCTGATCTCGCGGTCGATCTCGGCCTCGTCCCAGCCGAGCACCGGGGCGACCAGCCGCGCCACCTGTTCGGCGCAGTCCGCACCCCGGTGCGAGTACTCGATGGAGATGCGGGTGCGCCGGGCCAGGATGTCGTCCAGGTGCAGCGCGCCCTCGGCCGCCGCCGCGTACACCGCCTCCACCTGGAGGTAGGACGGCGCGTCGGTGATCGGTTGCAGCAGTTCGGGTTTGCCCTGCGCCATCGCCATCACCTCGTCGATGAGCGAGCCGTAGCGGTCCAGCAGATGCTTCACGCGGTACGGGTGCACGCCGTAGGACTCGGCCAGCTGCACGGTCTGGTTCACCAGCGCGAAGTACCCGTCCGCGCCGAGCAGCGGCACCTTCTCGGTGATCGACGGCGACACCCGCGCCGGAATGTCCTGCGCCGCTTCATCGACGGCGTCGTAGGCCATCACCCGGTAGGTGGTGTACTTGCCGCCCGCGATGGCGACCAAGCCGGGCGCGATCCGCGCGACGGCGTGCTCCCGCGAGAGCTTCGAGGTCGAATCGCTCTCCCCCGCCAGCAGCGGCCGCAGCCCCGCGTACACGCCGGTGATGTCGGCGGGGGTGAGCGGGGTGACCAGCACCTCGTTCACCCGTTCCAGCAGGTAGTCGATATCGGCTTTGGTGGCGGCCGGGTGCGCGAGGTCGAGGTTCCAGTCGGTGTCGGTGGTCCCGACGATCCAGTGCGCGCCCCACGGGATGACGAACAGCACCGACGTCGCGGTACGCAGGATGATCGCGGCGTCGCTGACGATCCGGTCGCGCGGCACCACGATGTGCACGCCCTTGGACGCGCGCACGTGGAAGCGGCCGCGATTGTGCGAGAGCGCCTGCACCTCGTCGGTCCACACACCGGTCGCGTTGATCACCACGTGCGCGCGCACCTCGCCCGAACGACCGTCCTCGCTGTCGCGCAGCTTGGCGCCCACGATGCGGTCGGCCTCCCGCAGGAATCCCACGACCTGCGTGGACGTGCGGATCACCGCGCCGTAGTGGGCGGCCGTGCGCGCCACCGTCATGGTGTGGCGGGCGTCGTCGACCACGGTGTCGTAGTAGCTCACGCCGCCGACCAGCGAATCCCTGCGCATGCCGGGCGCCAGTCGCAGCGCGCCCGCCCTGGTCAGATGATGCTGTCCCGGAACGGATTTCGCGCCGCCCATGGTGTCGTAGAGCACCAGGCCCGAGGCCACGTACGGCCGCTCCCAGACCCGGCGGGTGAGCGGGTAGAGGAACCGCAGCGGTTTCACCAGGTGCGGCGAGAGCGTCGAGAGCGCCAGCTCCCGTTCGCGCAGGGCCTCGCGGACCAGCCCGAACTCCAGCTGTTCGAGGTAGCGCAGGCCGCCGTGGAACATCTTCGACGACCTGCTCGAGGTGCCCGACGCGAGATCGCGCGCCTCCACCAGGGCCACCGACAGGCCACGGGTCGCCGCGTCCAGCGCGACACCGGCGCCCACCACGCCGCCGCCTATGACGAGCACGTCGAAGTGCTCCTTGCCGAGCCGTTCCCAGGCCGCGCGCCGCTGCTCGGGGCCGAGGAACTGCGAATCCGGTTTCTTGGTCATGCTCGACACCTCCACACCCAGCGCCCTCATGTCGCGGGTATCGCCTGGCACGTGCTCGGGTTACAGGCTATGCGAACCGCCGGGTCTCGTCCCCGTCGGCGGGTCCAGGTGTGTCGCGGTGGTCACCGCGCGCGATGCGGCCCACGGTCGGGGCGGCGTTTAGTAACCTGCTGCAATGCGTCGCTATGTGGCCGCCATCGATCAGGGCACGACATCGAGCAGGTGCATCGTCTTCGACCAGGGCGGCCGCGTGATCGGGGTGGCCCAGCGCGAACACGAGCAGCTCTTCCCGAAGCCCGGCTGGGTCGAGCACGACCCCGAAACCCTCTGGCGCAACACCGAACTCGTCCTCGGCGAGGTGCTCGGCCGGCAGTCGCTGAGCGCGGCCGACATCGCCGCCGTCGGCATCACCAACCAGCGCGAGACCACCGTGGTGTGGGAGCGCGCGACCGGCGAGCCGATCCACAACGCCATCGTCTGGCAGGACACCCGCACCGACCGGCTCGTCGGCGAACTCGGCGGCGAGCACGGCCCCACCCGCTACGCCGACCGCACCGGACTGCCGCTGTCCACCTACTTCGCGGGCCCCAAGCTGCGGTGGATCCTCGATCACGTGCCCGGCTCGCGGGAACGGGCCGAGGCCGGGGAACTGTGCTTCGGCACCATCGACTCGTGGGTGCTGTGGAACCTCACCGGCCTGCACGTCACCGATGTCACCAACGCCTC
Organism: Nocardia puris; assembly: GCF_036051655.1. NCBI lineage: Bacteria > Bacillati > Actinomycetota > Actinomycetes > Mycobacteriales > Nocardiaceae > Nocardia > Nocardia puris. The sequence continues at coordinate 542,562 of NZ_CP107943.1, forward strand.
GCGCACCATGCTGATGGATCTGCGCACCTCGAGCTGGGATCCGCGGATCTGCGCCGAGTTCGGCATCCCGGAGGCGATGCTCCCCGAGATCCGCAGTTCCTCCGAGGTGTACGGGGAGATCACCTCCGGCCCGCTGGCGGGCGTTCCGGTGGCCGGCATCCTCGGCGATCAACAGGCCGCCACCTTCGGGCAGGCCTGCCTGTTGCCCGGCGAGGCCAAGAACACGTACGGCACAGGCAATTTCATGCTGCTCAACACCGGCACCACGCCGGTGTTCAGCAAGCACGGCCTGCTCACCACCGTCTGCTATCGGCTCGGCGACCAGCCCGCGGTGTACGCGCTGGAAGGCTCCATCGCGGTGACCGGCTCGCTGGTGCAATGGTTGCGCGACAACCTGGGCATCATCGCCTCCGCCGACGAGATCGAACCGCTCGCCCGCAGCGTCGAGGACAACGGCGGCGCCTATATCGTGCCCGCCTTCTCCGGGCTGTTCGCGCCGCGCTGGCGCTCGGACGCGCGCGGCGTCATCGCGGGGCTCACCCGTTTCGTCAACCGCGCGCACCTGGCCCGCGCCGTGCTGGAATCCACCGCCTTCCAGACCCTGGAGGTGGTGGACGCGATGCGCGCCGACGCCGAATCCCAGCACCTGGACCTGGAACTGACCACGCTGAAGGTGGACGGCGGCATGACCGGCAACGACCTGCTCATGCAGTTCCAGTCCGACGTGCTCGACGTGCCCGTGGTGCGCCCGGTCGTCACCGAGACCACCGCACTCGGCGCCGCCTACGCCGCGGGCCTGGCCGTGGGCTACTGGCCGAGCACCGACGAGATCCGCGCCAACTGGGCCGCCGACACCACGTGGCGGCCGACCATGGCGGCCGAGGACCGCGCGCGCCGCATCGCGGCGTGGAACAAGGCGGTGGAGCGCACGTACGACTGGGTGGACTGAGCGCAGGGCCGAGACGGCGTGCGGCCGCACTCGCCGCGCACCGGCGTTCAAGCGGCCGATCCGCGGACGCGTTGCGCTGTCCGAGCGCCTGCCGCCGAACCCGGAGTGCGCGCCGCTCAACCCAAGCGCCTGCGGCCCAACTCACGTGCCTGCCGCTCAACCCACACGCCCGCCGCCCAACGCACGCGCCTTCCGCCCAACGCACGCGCCTTCCGCCCAACCTGGAGTGCGCGCCGCCCAACCCACAGCCGCTGCCGCCCAACCCACACGCCTACCGCTCAACCCACGCGCCGACCGCTCAACCCAGGTGCCTGCCACCACCCAACCCACGCGCGAACCGCCGAGTCCAGGCACGTGCCGCTGATTCGTCCAGCGCCGAGGCGTATGAACCGCTGGGACCGCGCTACCCCGCGTGCGCCAGGGCGAGGCGGTCGATCGCCGTCTCCAGCGTCTGTGCGTCGGAGGTCGTGAAGCACATGCGCAGCGAGTGCCGGTAGCCCTCGCCGACCGCGAACGCCGAACCGGGCACGAACGCGACGCCCGCCTCCAGCGCTCGGGGCAGCAGGGCGCCGGTATCGGTGCCGTCGGTGAAGTCGGCCCACACGAACATGCCGCCGGTGGCGTCGGTGCAGGTGATCCGGTCGCCGAAACGGGTGCGCACCGCGTGCACGAGCGCCTTGGCCCGCTCGCCGTAGGCGGCGCGCACGCGATCGACGTGCGCGCTCAACCACGCGTCGTCCGAGAGCAATTCGGTGGCGATCTGCTGGGTGAGCGCCGAACCGCACAGGTCCGCACCCTGTTTCAGCAACTCGACCGCGCGGCACACCGCATCGGGCGCCACCATCCAGCCCACGCGCAGGGTGGGCGCGAGGATCTTGGACACGCTGGAGAGGCGAATCACGGTGGGCGAGAACATCGCCACCGGTTCCGGTGTGGGTTCGTCGAACCACAGCTCGCCGTACGGGTCGTCCTCGATCACCCAGAAACCATGGGCGACAGCCAGTTCCGCGAGTTCGCGGCGGCGGCGCGGGCTCATGGTGACCCCGCCCGGGTTGTGGAAATTGCTCACCGTGTGAACCACCGCGGGACGTTCCCCACGCGCCAGCAGCTCGCGCAGCGCGTCCACGCGCATGCCCTCACCGTCCAGCGGCACCGCGACGATCCGCGCGCCCGCCGCCCGGAACACTTGCAGCGCACCGACATACGCCGGGTCCTCCACCACGGCCAGCGCGCCGGGATCGAGCAGCACCTCGGCGAGCAGCGAGAGCGCCTGCTGCGACCCGTGCGTGACGAACACCTCCGAGACCGGCACCGGCCGCCCGAGCCGCGCGGATTCGCGGGCGGCCAGCACGTCGCGCAGCGGACCCCAGCCGGGCGACTCGGTGTACTGGAGGCACCCGGCCCCGGCGAGCGCCGCGTCGGCGGCCGCGGCGATGCGCTCGCGCGGCATGAGCGCCGCATCGGGCAGCCCGCCCGCCAGGCTGACCACCTCGGCGCGGGTGGTCAGCTTCAGCAGGTCGCGGATCGCCGAGCTCTTCAGCGTGGCGAGTTTGCCCGCCAGCGGCGGCAGGGTCGGCGACATGGGAAACCTCCGGGGGTACGCCTCGGTCAGCGATACCCCACTGTCGCACAGTGTGACCACGATATGAAATTACATTCCCACGATATGAGACTAGCTGGCGCTCTTGGTGAGAATGGCGGTGAGCAGCGTCTGTCCGTCCCTGGTCACCGTGGTCACGATCTGCGGGTACACCGTGGTAATGCCGTCGGGGTTGTGCTGGGTGAGCGCGACGTCGTAGGTGTCGGGCGCGGTCTCCGTGATGCGCAGGCAGTGCGTGGTGCCCTGCGGGATGCTCTCGTCGATCGCCTTCTGGATCTCGGCGGCCGGGGAGAAACGCCCGTCCGGAGCCACGAACTGGCGCACCCGCTCACCACTGCGGTCCACGTAGAACGCATACTGGAAGCCCAAGATCGCGTCCGGCCCGTTGCTGGTGCCGCCCTTGCCGTTGCCGACCACGACGTTGCCCTCCCGGCTGGCGGGGCAGCTCAGCGCAGCCGCGGTGGTCGACGGGGGCGGGGGCGCGGCCGTGGCGTCGCCCGGCTCGTCGTCACCGCCGCCGAGGGCGACCACGATCACGACGAGCGCGATCACCACGGCCAGCGCGGCCGCCACACCGGTCACGATCCAGCGCATATTGCCGTTCGACCCGCTGCTCGGCGGCGCGACGGGCGCGCTCGGCGCGAGACGCTTGGCGATCGGGTCGTCGACCCAGGAGAGACCGGAGCCGGCGGCACGCGACTCCGCGGGCGGCTTCGGTACGTCGCCCGAATCGGTGGGGCTCCACCAGCGCTCCGAACCACCACCGGCCGGGGGCGTCGGAGGCGGGGGCGTGCCCGTGGAGTAGCGCACCGTGGCGTCGGTGGCGTTGTCCGCCTCGGGCGCGGGCGGCGGTGCCGGTCGCGGCGGTGGATTGTCGGGGAAGACCGTGGTCTCGGGCGCGCGGTACTGCGGCGGAGGCGGGGGCACCGGCGGAGCGCCACCGTCGGCGGGACGCCAGCCCACCTCCGGGTGATCACCGGGCCACTGCGCACCGGCCTCGCCCAACTCGGGACCGCCGAAATCGCGCACCGGCGGCCCGAAGTCGTTCACCGGCGGGCCGAACGCCGACCCGGCGTCTTTGTCCCTGGCGTCGTCCTCGGAGCCCACTGCCAATCCTTTCCCCTGAACACACGGGTGGGGCGGTCGCGAACGACCGCCCCACCCGCCGACAGCTCATCTCAGTACTGGAACGAACCACCCCACTGGGTGGTCACACCAGCGACGTTGACCGTCTGCGGCGCCAGATCACCCGCGGGCACGATCGTCGGCAGTTTAACCTGCGAGGCGGCCTCCAGCGCGGCCGCTCCGCCCGGCTGCGCGGCGATCCACTGCTCGACCGCGGCCTTCGCCAGGTTCACCTGGGTGGTGTCGACCACGAAGGAGCTCTGGTTGTCGGGCAGGCCCTCGCCACCGGTGAAGCTGGCGACCTTGATGGTGTTGACGTCGACGAACTCGACCGAGACGCCCGCCTCACCGCGACCGGAGGGGGTGCTGTAGCCGATGGTGCCGACGTAGCCCGCTTCGTTGCTGAAGTGGTGGGTGTTGGCGACGTGGCCCGGCAGCAGCGTGCCGCCGTCGACGCTCGCGCCGATCTCCTGGTGCGGACCGGTCATCTCGACGACCGGCGCGGCGGGGGCGGCCTCGTGGCGCGGGGCCTCCCAGCGCGGCTCCTGCACCAGGGTGTCGGTGCCCGACGGCTGCTCCGGCTGCGCGGCGCTCGCCTCGTCGTCCTCGTCCGCACCCGCGGCGGGGGCGTCCGGATTCTCGGGCTGCTCGCCCTCCGGCGCGTCCGGCGAGGTGGTGCCCGGCTGCACCGGCGTGGGCTCGGCACCCTCGTTCTCGGTGTTCGCGGCCGGCTGGCCCGGCACCGGCAGCGGCGCGACGCGCGGCGGGGTGACACCCGGCTGCGTCGGCGTGGCCAGTCGCGGATCCTGCGGCTGCTCCGGCATGACCTGGTTGGGGTCCGGGGTGCTCACACCCGGCTGGCTCGGGGTCGGATTGTCCTGCCCGCCCTCGCCCGGAAGCTGACTACCCTGGGGGTTCTCGTCACTCTCGCCGGTGCCCGGCTGGGCCGGAGCGGGAGTGGTCGGCGTGGTCGGATCGTTCGGAACCGCCCCCGCCGGAGCCGCCAGCAGCGTCGCCACCGCGGCCGCTGCGGCCAGTGGCAACGAGGTGCTCGCCATCGCTCGCTGCGCCCGACTCGGCTTACGATGTTTCACTTTTCCGCCAATTCCTTCCCGGGTGTGACCGTGGCGGTCACACTCAGCCTGTCCCTGCGAGACGGCACTCGATCGCCGGACAACCGTGAGGTCGTCCGCTGTCCGGTTCGGGAAAGAAACATCCCCCCACACCAGTACACGCGACCGCCCGCCGATCGCATCTCTGCCGGGGAGTCAACCACAACTACGCCCCCGGGGCAACGCGGTGAAATCCCCGTGCAGGCAACATCACTCAATCGAGGTCGTCGTGGCGCATGAGCAGGCGCGCCGCCTCGGTCACCGATCCGGTCAGCGACGGGTACACCGAGAACGTCTGCGCCAAGTCGTTGACCGTGAGGTTGTTCTGCACCGCCAGCGCGATGGGCAGGATCAGCTCCGAGGCGATCGGCGCGACCACCACACCACCGATCACCACGCCGGTCGCGGGGCGGCAGAAGATCTTGACGAAGCCGCGCCGCAGCCCCGACATCTTGGCCCGCGGATTGGTGTTCAGCGGCAGCATGACGGTGCGCGCGGGCACCTCACCGTTGTCGATCGCGGTCTGGCTCACGCCGACGGTCGCGATCTCCGGGCGGGTGAACACCGCCGAGGCCACCGTCTTCAGACGGATCGGGCTCACGCCCTCGCCCAGCGCGTGATACATCGCGATGCGGCCCTGCATGGCGGCCACCGAGGCCAGCGGCAGCAGGCCCGTGCAGTCGCCCGCGGCGTAGACGCCCGACACCGAAGTGCGCGAGACGCGGTCCACCCGCAGGTAGCCGCCGCGGTCGAGTTCGATGCCCACTTCCGCGAGACCGAGATCACTCGTATTGGGAGTGGAGCCGACCGTCATCAGCGCGTGCGTGCCGCTCACCGTGCGGCCGTCGGACAGTTTCACCACGATGCCCTCGGCGGTGCGCTCCACCGCGTCGGCGCGCGCGTGCTTGACCAGTTCCACGCCGCGCTCGGCCAGCGCCTCCTCCAGCACCAGCGCCGCGTCGGCGTCCTCGCCGGGCAGCACCCGGTCGCGGCTGGACACCAGCTTCACCCGCACGCCCAATTCCGTGTAGGCCGAGACGAATTCGGCGCCCGTGACACCGGAACCGACCACCACCAGGGTCTCCGGCAGTTCGCGCAGGTCGTAGAGCTGGCGCCAGGTCAGGATGCGCTCACCGTCGGGCTCCGCGCCCGGCAGCACCCGCGGGCTCGCGCCCGTCGCGATCAGCACCACCTCGGCCTCGAGCACCCGCTCGCGTTCCGCGCCGCCATCGGCGCGCACCAGCAGGCGGTGCGGGCCACGGCCCTGCGCGGCGCCGGTGAACTCGGCCCGGCCCGACACCACCGTCACCCCGGCCGACTGCAGCTTGGACCGGATGTCGGAGGACTGGGCCAGCGCCAGCGCCTTCACGCGGGCGTTCACCTCGGGCAGCCGCACCGCGGCCTGGCTCGGGTCGAGCGTGATGCCCAGATCCTTGGCCCGGCGCAGATCCGTGCGCACTCCGGTCGAGGCGATGAAGGTCTTGGAGGGGACGCAGTCCCACAGCACACACGCGCCACCGATGCCGTCGCGGTCGATCAGCGTCACCTCCGCGCCGTGCTGGGCCGCGACGAGAGCCGCTTCGTAACCGGCCGGTCCGCCGCCGATGATCGCAATGCGGGTCATGGATACCTCCGCTCGGGCTGTCGACCGGGATCTCCGGTACCGGGCACAACGTTAGTGGTCGCGGCGTCGTGAGCCGCACCGTGCCCGGCGAACACGGCGTCATATGGGCGGGATACGGAAGATCCCGCGCGGTTATTGGCTACGCTCTTGCACGTGCCGATCTACGCCGCCTACGGGTCCAACATGGATCCGTCCCAGATGCTCGAGCGCTGCCCGCACTCCCCCATGAACGGGACCGGATGGCTGGAGGGCTGGCGACTCACCTTCGCCGGCGACGACATCGGGTGGGAAGGGCCGCTGGCCACGGTCGTCGAGGACCCGGGCTCGCGCGTGTTCGTGGTGCTCTACGACGTGTCCCCCGAGGACGAACAGCGCCTGGACCGCTGGGAGGGTTCGGATTTCGGCATCCACAAGAAGATCCGCCTGCGCGTCACCCCCAGCCCCGGCAGCGGCACCGAACCCCGCCTGGCCTGGCTCTACGTCCTGGACGCCTACGAGGGCGGGCACCCCTCGGCCCGCTACCTCGGCGTGATCGCCGACGCCGCCGAAAAGGCAGGCGCGCCAGAGGAATACGTGCACGGTTTGCGCACGCGCAACAGCCGGAACGTGGGACCGGGGAACTTCTCGGGGTAGGGGCGCTCCCCGGGACGAGCCCGGGGAGCGGCAAACCGGCTAGCGCGGCGGCTGTTGCAGCACGATGTTCGTCAGGACTCGTACGCCTACCGCGAGGGCGCGTTCGTCGATGTCGAAAGTCGGCTGGTGCAGGTCGAGCTGGTCGCCGTGGCCGGACCAGACGCCCAGGCGCGCCATGGCGCCGGGGACCTCCTCCAGGTACCAGGAGAAGTCCTCGCCGCCGCCGGACTGCGGAGTGTCGGCCAGCGCGTCGGGGCCGAGGGCGCGGATGGCGTCCTCGAACACGCGGGTCGAGTGCTCGTCGTTGACCACCGGCGGCACGCCGCGGCGGTAGTTGAGCTGGTAGCGCACGCCGGTGGGGGCGAGCAGGCCGTCGACGATCTCGTGCACCATCGGCTCCAGCAGCGACCACGTCGCGTGATCGCCGGTGCGCACCGTACCGGTGAGCATGCCGGTCTGCGGAATCGCGTTGGGCGCCTTGCCCGCCGACACCGCACCCCACACCATCACCGTGCTGGTGCGCGGGTCGATGCGGCGACTCAGCAAGCCGGGCAGCCCGGTGATCACGGTGCCGATCGCGTACACCAGATCGCTGGTCAGGTGCGGGCGCGAGGTGTGGCCGCCCGGCGAGTCCAGCACGAGTTCCACCGTGTCGGCGGCCGAGGTGATCGCACCGACCCGCACGCCCACCCGGCCCACCTCGAGGCGCGGATCGCAGTGCAGCGCGAAGATCCGCTCCACACCCTCCATCGCACCCGCGGCGACCATATCGATGGCGCCGCCAGGCATGACCTCCTCGGCGGGCTGGAACACCAGCCGCACGCCGACGGGCAGGTCGGGCACCTCCGCCAGCGCCAGCGCGGTGCCGAGCAGGATGGTGGTGTGCGCGTCGTGGCCGCACGCGTGCGAGACGCCGGGCACGGTCGAGGCGAAGCTGAGCCCGGTGAACTCCTGCAACGGCAGCGCGTCCATATCGGCGCGCAGGCCGATGCGCGGACCCTCCGGGCCGATATCGCAGATCAGGCCGGTGCCGCCCGGCATGCGCTGCGGGTTCAGGCCGGCCTTGGTGAGCCAGGTGGCGACGAACTCGGTGGTGGCGAACTCGGTGCGCGACAGTTCCGGGTTGGCGTGGATGTGCCTGCGCCACTGCACCAGGTCGTCGGCGTGCTCGACCAGCCAGCCGTCCACCAGGCGGCGCGCCGTCGTCGCGGAGTCGGCCCTGCCGGGAGCGTCGGGGACGAGACAGGCCGCGGCCTTGGGTCCCGTCGCCCGTGCCGAGGCGTTCGACAGCGCGGCGCTCGCGGGACCCTCCGCGATACCGCGTGCCGACGCCTCGGGGCCCATGCCTCGCGCCCCCGATCGGCCGGAAGTGCTCACCGAATGTCCTCCTGTCGTTGGAGCAGTCGTTGCAACAACCTGTCTCTGTGTTCTTCATCGCGGGCGACGGCCACGGCGGTACGCGCGAGCGCGATCGCCCCATCGATGACCGCACGATCCGCCGAGGCGTTGACGCTCGCCGCGGCGAACTCGGGCTGATGCGTCACCGCTGCACCGGCGTCGATGCCGATGACCGGATGGATGCCCGGGATGACGTTGGTGACGTTGCCCATATCGGTGCTGCCGAGCGGGCGCCGCGCCTCGAGTTCCGGTGCGATCGGCACCCGTCCCAGGCCGGCGATCTGCTCGCGATAGGCACACAGTAGTGCCGGATCGGGCGTCAGCTCGGTATATGTGGGTGCCAGCGTCCGGATTTCGTGGGTGCATCCGGTCGCGAGCGCACCCGCCTCGAAACAAGCCGATGCGCGTCGCATCAGATCGTCGAGGGCCGCGGAGTCGACTGCGCGCAGGTAGTAGAGCAGTTCCGCACGGCCGGGCACGATGTTGGGGGCTACGCCGCCGTCGCCGACTATACCGTGAAGTTGCTGGCCGGGCTGGAGGTGTTGACGCAGCAAACCCAGCGCCACCTGCGCGACGGTGACGGCGTCGCCCGCATTGCGGCCCATCTCCGGCGCCGCGCTGGCGTGCGCCTCGCGCCCGTGGAAGACCACGCCCAGATCGGCCAGCGCCAGCGATCGCGCGCCCGCGATGTCGTAGGGACCGGGGTGCACCATCATCGCCATGGCGATGTCGTCGAACGCGCCGCGCTCGAGCATGAGCACCTTGCCGCCGCCGCTCTCCTCGGCGGGCGTGCCCAGCACCACGACAGTGAGTCCCAGCGCGTCGGCCACCTCGGCCAGGCCGAGCGCCGCGCCCACCGCCGACGCCGCGATGATGTTGTGCCCGCAGGCGTGGCCGATCTCGGGCAGCGCGTCGTATTCGGCGCAGATCCCGACGGTCAGCGCGCCGCTGCCGAAGCGTGCTCGAAACGCCGTGGGCAGCTCGGCGACACCGGTCTCGATCTCGAAGCCGCGTTCGGCCAGCGGCGCGATGGTCTTGGCGACGCTGCGCGTCTCCTCGAAAGCCAGCTCCGGTTCGGCGTGGATGGCGTGCGACAGGTCGACGAGCCGGTCACGCGCCGCCCACACGGCGGCGTCCGAGGTCGCGGCGGCGTCGTCGGCGCGGACGGCGCGCGTCGCGCCGCTCGTCTCCGGTGGCCCGCTGCGCGGTGGTGGCATGGCACACAGTCTGGCACTGCGCCGCGCGCCCGTCGCATCGGTGTCGCCCGGCGCGGGCGTGGCCGGGCTCAGCCCACGGCGAACGCCAGGTTCTCCGGGCTGGTCGGCACCGCGAGTCCGGCGAGCGCGTCGGCGTGCAGCGCGCGCTTGATGATGGGCAGGTTCGGCTTGCGGTTGCCCACCAGTGCCGCGGCCCGCGCGACGGCGGCGGGCAGCAACGCCTCGGCGTCGGCGGCCTCGTCCACGATGCCCGCCGCGATGGCCTGATCGGCCGGGAAGCGGTGGCCGGTGGTCATAGCCTGCACACACACCTGGTTGCTCAGGCGATGGGTGAGCAGGGCGTTCATGCCGACGGTGAACGGCATCCCGAGGTGCACCTCCGGCAGGCACCAGAAGCCGCGGTCGGCGCGCATCACGCGGAAGTCGTGCGAGGTGGCGAGCATGGCGCCCGCGCCGAACGCGTGCCCGTTGACGGCGGCGACGGTGGGCAGCGGGAAGGTCAGCAGCCGCGTGTAGACCGAGTGCACCTTGTCCAGGTAGCCGTGCATCTCGCCGAGGTTGCCGAACAGCCAGTCGGTGTCGAGGCCGTTGCTGTAGAACTTGCCGGTCGCCGTCGTCACCAGCGCCGCGGGCCCCTCGGAGGCCTCCACGGTGTCGAGCAGCCCGTGCAGTTCGTCGATCCAGTCCGGGTGGAAACGGTTCTCGCTGTCGGTCTGCCCCTCGTTCCCGAGGTGCAGCACGAACACATCTCCCTGACGATCCAGATACGGCATGCGTGCAGCGTATAACCCCGCCGGACCAACCCCTACTCGCGGGTAGCCCCGGCCGGGCGGCACTCGGCAACACCTCGGCACAGCAACCCCGGACGCGCCCCGACCTGCTGCGAAAACGCAAGATCCGCGCTCTCCCCGCCACCCCGGGGAGGGAGCCCGACGACCGACCGTTCGCGGCCGTCTCGCGCCAAAAACACCGGGCACACCCGCCCCCGGGCTCGCCCTACCGTCCGCGTCACCCGTGCGCAGAGGCTTGACCCGCCCATCGCCGTCCACCCGCCGCCGGGGGCACCAACGCAGCCGCCGGGGGCACCAACGCAGTAGTGTGGCGGCATGCTTGCCGAACAGGCCGCGGAGGCGATCGCCGAACGTACTGGAGTGCCGCGTCACCGGGTCGCGGTGGTGCTGGGGTCGGGGTGGCAGGAGGCGGCGGCGGAGATCGGCGCGCCCACCGCGTCGGTGCCGATGCCGGAGCTGCCCGGGTTCGGGACGCCGAGCGCGCAAGGCCATGTGGGCGTGGTGCATTCGGTCGCGGTCGGCGCCACCCCGGTGCTGCTGCTGATGGGCCGCCAGCACCTGTACGAGGGCTACGAGCCCGCGCAGGTGGTGCACCCGGTGGCGGCAGCGGTGGCCGCGGGCGCGGAGGTCGTGGTGCTGACGAACGCGGCGGGCGGTATCCGTCCCGGCCTGCGGGTCGGCGAGGCCGTGCTGATCAACGATCACCTGAACCTCACGGCGCGCTCCCCGCTGACCGGCGCGACGTTCGTGGACCTGGTCGACGCCTGGGATCCGGAGCTGCGCGCCCTGGCCCGCGAGGTCGATCCGAGCTTGACCGAGGGTGTGTACGCGGGTCTCATCGGTCCGCAGTACGAGACGCCCGCCGAGATCCGCATGCTGCGCACCGTCGGCGCCGATCTGGTCGGCATGTCGACGGTGCTGGAGGCCATCGCGTGCCGCGCGCTGGGCGCCCGGGTGCTCGGCATCTCGCTGGTGACGAATCTGGCCGCGGGCGTGACGGGTGAGCACCTGTCGCACGCGGAGGTGCTGGCCGAGGGCCAGGCGGCGGCGCCGCGCCTGGGCAAGCTGCTGCGCGGCGTGCTGGAACGGCTGTAGATGCTGCGGTTCGGGACGGCGGGCCTGCGCGGCCCGTTGCGCGAGGGCCCCGACGGGATGAACGTCACCACCGTGTCGCGCGCGACGGCCGGTGTGGTCGAGTGGCTGCGCGGGCGCTGCCTGGGCGGTGGCCGCGTGGTGGTGGGCCGCGACGCCCGGCACGGTTCGCACGATTTCGCCACGGCCACCGCGGAGATCTTCGCGGCGGCCGGTTTCGACGTGACGCTGCTGCCGCGTCCGCTGCCCACGCCGGTGGTGGCGTTCGCGGTGCGCGAGCTGGGCGCGGTGGCGGGGGTGCAGATCACGGCCTCGCACAACCCGCCCGCCGACAACGGCTACAAGCTGTACTTGGACGGCGGCTCGCAGCTGATCGCGCCCGCCGACACCGAGATCGAGCGGTGCATCGAGGCCGTCGCCGAGCCGATCGACCGCGCGCCGGTCGAACCCGCCGGTGACGGCCTCGCGGCGCGCTATCTCGACCGCGTGGCGGGACTGCCCGCCGCGATCGGTGGTCCCGGCGAGCGGGCCGAGGTCCGTGTCGCGCTCACCCCGCTGCACGGGGTCGGCGGCGAGCTCGCGGTGGGCGCGCTCGTAGCGGCCGGGTTCACCGATGTGCACGTGGTGGACGAGCAGTTCGCGCCGGACCCGGACTTCCCGACGGTCGCTTTCCCGAATCCCGAGGAGCCGGGCGCGGCGGATCTGCTTCTGGCCCTTGCGGATCGGGTGGACGCGGATATCGCCATCGCCCTCGATCCCGACGCGGACCGTTGTGCGGTCGGTGTGCGCGGCCCCGACGGCTGGCGCATGTTGCGGGGCGACGATACGGGCGTCCTGCTCGGCGACTATGTCTTGCGCACAGCGCCGCCGGACTCGCTGGTTGCGACCACAGTCGTGTCCTCGCGACTGCTATCGAAGCTGGCCCCTGCCCGTGGCGCTCGCTATGCCGAGACGCTGACCGGGTTCAAGTGGCTGGCCCGCGCGGGTGACGGCCTGGTCTACGCCTATGAGGAAGCGATCGGCCACTGCGTCGATCCGGCGACGGTGCGCGACAAGGACGGCATCTCCGCCGCCGTGCTGGCGGTCGACCTGGTCGCCCGGCTGAAGGCGCGCGGCCGCACGCTCCACGACGACCTCGCCGACTACGCGGTCGAGTTCGGCCTGCACGCGGGCGACCAGGTCTCCCTGCGCCTGGCCGACGCCGACGCGGCCGCCGCCGTGGTGGCCCGCCTGCGTACCGACCCGCCCGCCGATATCGCGGGCGAGCCGATGAAGTGCACCGATCTGCTCACCGTGCGCGGCCGGATGCGCACCGACGCGCTGATCTTCGAGGGCGACACCTCGCGCGTGGTGATCCGTCCCTCGGGCACCGAACCGAAGCTCAAGTGCTACCTGGAGGTCGTGGTCCCGGTCGACGGCCACGCGGCGCTCCCCGAGGCGAGACGAGCCGCCGCCCAACGCCTCTCGGCGCTCGCGGAGTTCTGCCGGGCGCTGTAGCGCGCACTCAGCGCGGACCGAACTGACGGTCCCCCGCGTCGCCCAGTCCGGGCACGATGTAGGCGTTCTCGTTGAGTCCCGCGTCCACGGCCGCCGTCACCAGGCGCACCGGCAGCCCCGAGTTCTCCAGCGCGGCAATGCCTTCCGGCGCGGCGACCACGCAGACGGCGGTGATGTCGGTGGCGCCGCGGGCCGCGAGCAGTTCCAGCGTGTGGCGCATGGAGCCGCCCGTGGCGAGCATCGGGTCGAGCACGTAGACGGGGATGCCCGCGAGGTCGGCGGGCAGCGACTCCAGGTACGGCACGGGCTGGTGGGTGGTCTCGTCGCGGGCGATGCCGACGAAGCCGACCTGGGCGTTGGGCACGAGTTCGGCCGCCGCGTCCACCATGCCGAGCCCGGCGCGCAGCACCGGGACCAGCAGCGGCGGTTGCGCCAGGCGCACACCCTCGGTCACGGCAACCGGGGTGGCGATCTCGTAGCGGGTGATCGGGGCGTCCCGCAAGGCCTCGTAGACGAGCAGGCCGGTCAGGTCGCGCAGGGCGGAGCGGAAGACCGGATTCGGTGTGCGGGCGTCGCGCATCGTCGTCAGCAGGGCGGCGGCGAGCGGATGGTCCACGGTGTGCGTGCGCATGAGGGAACGATAAGGTCGTCGGCGAGCCGGATGCCGGACCACCGCAGAATTTTTCCGATGCGAGGGAACCGAACGGGAAGGCCGCGCGTCGAATCAGTTGGATGACGTACTCTGCCTGGGAACGAACAGATGGGGGAAGCACAATGGTGAAGTTTTCGGCCGATACCGAAGGTATCGCCGCCTATGCCGCTACCGCCGGGACGATGGCCGGTGAGATGGCCGGCGCCGCCGCGAACGCCGCGGGCGCCTCTCCCGCGCTGCTCGGCCCGATCATGGGGCTCATCGGCGGGGATTTCCTGGCCGCCTACTCGGCCGCGCACGCCGGCCACGTGGCCTCGATCGCGCAGCTGTCGGCGGTGCTGTCCAGCATGGGCGGGGCGGCGGCGGGCGCCGCGACGGTCCTCAGCGAGACCGACCTGAACAACGCGGCCGCCCTGCGTTCCGCCGACGTGGACGGGTGATCGGCGTGATCGACGTCAACCTCCTCGTCAAACCCTTGCTGGACCTGTTGAGCAGCTTCGGGACGGGCGTGATGCCCAGCGACGGTCCCTCGGCCTCGCTCACCTCCACCTCCTCGGTGCTCGACCAGTTGCACCAGCTGGGCAAGAACAGCATCAACCAGATGAACTCCGCGTGGGACGGCGTCGCCGCCGACTCGGCCACCTCCAAGGCGCTACGCGTGCAGACCTCCTCGGCCACCATCTCCGACCGCGGCAACGAGATGGCCACCGTGGTCGACGCGGCCGCCGCCGAGGTGGAGACCGGCCAGAAGGACCTGAACACCATCGTGCAGTCGTTCGTGAGCCAGGCGACCGCGCTCGGGCCCACCATCGCGACGCCCGCCGGATTCACGGTCCTGGTCGGCAGCGCCATCGACCACCTGAACCAGGGCCTCGGCGTGGTCGGCCGGGTGCGCAGCGAGCTGGACACCCACACGGCCTCGATGAACCAGCTCACCCCGGCACCGTCCACGCCGGCGGTCTCCTCGCTTCCCGGCGCGGTCACCAACCTCGGCAACTCGGGCCTGCAAGGCCTCACGGGCATGGTCGGTCAGGCCGGTTCACTGCTCTCGTCCGTGGGCAGCACGGCGGTGCAGAGCGCGTCCAAGACCAGCACCCCGAGCGGCAACCAGAGTTCCCCCAGCTCGAAACTCAAGAGCGACAACAACTCGTCCGGCGTCACCAAGGACGGCGTCAAGGTCACGCTGCCCGACGGCAGCGTCGTGGAGGCCCCGAACGAACAGGCCGCCACCGCCGTCGAGAAGGCGCTCAGCGCGGTCGGCACGCCGTACGTGTGGGGCGGCAACACCCCCGGCCAGGGCATCGACTGCTCCGGCCTGACCAAGTGGGCCTACGGCGAGGCGGGCGTCGAACTGCCGCGCCTGGCCCAGGAACAGCACATCGGCCACCAACAGGTGTCGCCGGGTGACCTGATGCCCGGCGACCTGGTCGTCTGGGATGGCCACGTCGCCATGGTCGTCGGCAACGGGCAGCTCGTCGAGGCCGGCGACCCGGTCTCGGTCAGTTCCATCCGAACGGAGAACATGGGTATGGAGTTCTACGGGTTCTACAGGCCGACGTCATGACCGAACAATCCAACGGCCAGATCCCCAACGTCACCCTCGCGGTCAGCCAGAACCGGTCGGGCACCATCGCGGTGCGCGCCACCGACCAGGGCATGCCCGTCGAGATCAAGTTCGAGCGCAGCGAATACCGTTACGGCGCACAGGCTCTCGCGAACGAGATCCTGCGCCTCACGCAGCGCTCCGCGATCGCCGCGCGGGCCCGCCGCCGCGAGATCCTCGCCGAATCCGGGATGCCCGCCGACATCCTGGACCGGCTCGGGCTGCCCACCCGGCAGCAGGCGGTCGACGAGCTGGACCGTATCGACGACGCGGATACGGGTCCGACGAGCTGGATGAAGCCGGTATGAGCGAGCGGAGGGCACAGGCATGAGTGCGGAGATGGACGCGCTCGTCGCGAACGCGACCCAGAAACTGGAGGCCCTGGAGGCCGCGCTGTTCGGGCTCAAGCAGGTCCGCGGGCGGTTCACCACCGAGGACGAGTCCGTCACCGTCGAGGTGAACAGCGAGGGCGCGCTGGTGGGTCTGACCTTGGCGGAGTCGGTCACATCGATGGCGCCCGCCGAGGTGAGTCAGCTCATCGTGTGGGCCTGCCGTCAGGCCTCCGAGGACGCGGGCGCACAGCGCTCGAAGGTCGTTGCGACACTGAACGAGTCGTTCGCCCCGGAGGCGAAGACCGCGCCCGGCGGGGCCGGATAGTGCCCGACGCGGAAGGTCGATAGGCTTCCGCACATGGCTTCTGGAGACATCGTCCCGATCGAGCTCGGCCTGACCGACGGCGATCTCGTCACCCTGTGGGCACCGCGCTGGCGCGACGGTGACGACGAGTGGATGGCGTTCCTCGGACACGAGGATTCGCTCTATGGTTTCGAGACCGTCGCCGAGCTGGCCGCGTTCATCCGGACCGACTCCGACAACGATCTGATCGACCACCCCGCGTGGAAGGTCGTCGTGGGTCTGTCGGCGGTGGAGCTGGAGCCGGAGGAGAACTTCACCTTCGACCTGATCGGCGTGCCCGAGCTGGCGGCGGGCGATCCCGATGTCGACACCATCGCCGAGCTCGAGGACACCCTCGGCATGGTGCGCAATATCGGCGAGGTGTGCGAGCTGGAGGTCGTCACCAAGTTTTTCGGCTCGCATCCGGTGCTCGGCGCGCTGCCCGGCGGGGTGAGCGCGTTCGTCGGCCGGGACGGCGAGGAGCTGTGGGACCAGATCGGCGCGGCCATCGCCAAGGACTGGGACGCCGTCATCGACGCCATCGACGGCGTGGTCGCCACGCCCGAGGTGGACGCGGCGGCCGTCTCGGTGGCCGAGGCCGAGCTGCTGGCGGCCGAGGAGAACGTGGTCGACGCCGACGACGCGGCCGAGAGCGACGAGGACGAGTTCGAGCCCGTCGACCTGGACGAGGACGACGAGGAGGAAGAGGACGAGTCGTTCTGGCACGAGGTCGGCATCGACCCCGTCAAGATCATCACCTCCGACGGCACCTTCTTCACGCTGCGCTGCTACCTCGACGACGAGCCGGTCTTCCTCGGCTCCGACGGCGAGATCACGGTGTTCACCTCCGAGCGCGCGCTGGCCCGCTACCTGGCCGACGATCACGACCACGACCTGGCCCGGGTGAGCACCTACGGCGAGGTGCAGACCGCCGCCGTGGACGGTTCGCTCGAGATCGAGGTCGACGACGAGAACGTCTACGTGCTGCCCGGCCTCGCCGACGACTTGGCCGAGGGCCCCGAGGCGGTGGACACCGAACAGCTGGACCTGGCGGTCGAGCTGTTCACCGACGCCGCCGACTACGCCGAGGACGACGGTGTGGAGGTGGCGCTGGCCAAGTCCACCCCGCTCGGCTGGTACGTCTCCTACCTGCTGGAGCCGGACCCGGCGCGGATGGCGCCGAACCCGCCGTTCCAGGCGGAGGCCCAGTCCTGGCGGGAACTGGAACGCGCCTTCGAAGCGCGGCTCACTCCGCAGTAGCGATTCCCCTTGGGGCCGTGTTCCGCACGGCCCCAAGGCTTTTCAGCGCAGCTGGATCCAGATGTGCTCGGCGCGCCCCAGCAGCCGCTCGTCCGCGCCGTACACCGCGGTCGACGAGTAGCGCTTACGCCCCTGCGTGCCGTGACTCTCGCCCACCACGACGCAGGTCTCCCCCACCTCCGGCAGCGCGTAGACGGCGCCGGTGATCGACCCGAGCAGCGCGGGCGACTCCAGCATCCCGGGCACGGCCCAGCCGCCGGGGCAGTCCAGCGCCGCCCAGAGCAGCGTGGCGTCCACCGGCAGCGAGGCGTCCGGGGTCCACGGCGAGGCCACCACACCTTCGGCGACGCGTCCCGGTTCGATGCGCAGTCCGTCGGGGCGGGCGTTGCCGCACACGAAGCAGTGCGCGAACATGTCGTTGGTCTCGTAGGTGCCCGCCGCGCGTTTCGCGACGTCGAGCGCGACCGGCTTCGGCGCCTCCCGCTCGAACGTGCCGGGTCGCGACTCCGCGATCAGGCGCTCACCGTCGAAAAGTCGCCCCTCGTGTAACCGCAGCGACGTCTCCAACGGCACCGGGCTGCGCAGCATCACGGTGACCTCGGGTTCGTCGCGCGCTGCCGCGACGCGGCCCGCCACGTAACCTCCGTTGCCGGAGTCGGGCGGGCCGTTGAAGCGGGCGGGGATCTGCACAATCGTCACAAGATCCCACGATAATCCGGCCGGTCAGCCGAGCAGCACGGCGTAGCCCGGCTTGATGATGTCGTCGATGATGCGCAGCCGGTCGGGGAACGGGATGAACGCCGACTTCATCGCGTTGATGGTGAAACGCTCCAGATCGCTCCACCCGTACCCGAAGGTCTCCACCAGCTTGAGCATCTCCTCGCTCATGGAGGTGTCGCTCATCAGGCGGTTGTCGGTGTTGACGGTGACGCGGAAGCGCAGCCGGGCCAGCAGGTCGAACGGATGTTTGTCCAGCGAGGGCACCGCGCCGGTCTGCACGTTCGACGACGGACACAGCTCCAGCGGGATCCGCATGTCCCGCACGTAGTTCGCGACCAAGCCGAGCTGGGCATCCTCCACCGCGCCGGGCACCACGATGTCGTCGGTGATGCGCACGCCGTGGCCGAGGCGGTCGGCGCCGCAGAAGGCCAGCGCCTCGTGGATCGACGGCAGCCCGAACGCCTCCCCCGCGTGGATGGTGAAGTGGGCGCTGCTGGCGCGCATGTATTCGAAGGCGTCCAAGTGCCTGCTGGGCGGGAAGCCCGCCTCGGCGCCCGCGATGTCGAAGCCGCCGACGCCGCGGTCGCGCCAGCGCACCGCGAGTTCGGCGATCTCGCGCGAGCGCGCGGCGTGCCGCATGGCGGTGAGCAGGCAGGTCACCAGGATCGGGTGCCCTGCCGCCGCGGCGGCGGCCTCGCCCTCCCGGAAACCGGCGAGGGTGTGCTCGACCACCTCGTCCAGCGTGAGCCCGCGCTCGAGGTGCTGTTCCGGCGCGAAGCGCACCTCGGCGTAGACCACACCGTCGGCGGCGAGGTCCTGGGCGCATTCGCGCGCCACCCGGCGCAGCCCCTCCGGCGTCTGCATGACGGCGACGGTGTGGGCGAAGGTCTCCAGGTAGAGCTCCAGCGATCCGCTGTCGGCGGCGTCGCGGAACCACGCCGCCAGCGCGGCCTCGTCGGCGGCGGGTAGGTCGTCGTAACCGCAGTCGGCGGCTAGCTCCAGCACGGTCGCGGGCCGCAGGCCACCGTCGAGGTGGTCGTGCAGCAGCGCCTTGGGAGCCTGGCGGATCGAGGCGAGAGTGAGGGGCATCGGTCCTGTCATGACCACACGTTAGCCGCGCCGCGCCGAATCGGCAGGGGACTCTCCCCGTGGCAACCATCTCGTTGCCGAACCACCACCGAACGGTCCAGAATCCGTCGCGGGCGAGTCACTCGGGGTGGCGCGGTGCATCGGGCGCATTCAGCGAAATACACTGCGATGCAAAGAAATACGCCCACATTGATCACCCGGTTCGCGCGGTTCTCCCGTCGGAAATGGCCGAACTTCTATTCGGGCGTGGTCACCGCGGCCCCTTCGTCCTCCGCACCGTGCGAGTGACCGCCGCCTCCTCGGGGCGTGCGTGTGGCACGCCCGCCCGCCGTGTGGTTCCCAGGTCGCTCAGCCGATGCGGTCGAGAATCAGCGGCGCGGGCGGTGGCGCCACGGCGCCGATCTCCACCGCGTCCTCCAGCGCGGCGAGCGCGGGCGCGAAGGCCCCCGGGGTGTCGGTGTGCAGGGTGAGCAGCGGTTCGCCCGCGCGGACCGGATCGCCGGGTTTGGCGTGCATCTCGACGCCCGCCCCGGCCTGCACCGGGTCGCCTTGGCGGGCGCGACCGGCACCGAGGCGCCAGGCCGCCAGGCCCACGCCCATCGCGTCGAGGCGGGTGACCACACCGTCGGCGGAAGCGCGAACGATCTCGGTGTGCTCGGCGCGCGGCAGCGGTGCGTCCGGATCGCCGCCCTGCGCCCGGACCATCGCGCGCCAGTGGTCCATGGCGCGCCCGTCGGCCAGCACCCGCGCTGGGTCGGCGTCCACGCCCGCCAGCGCCACCATCTCCCGCGCCAGCGCGAGCGTGAGCTCCACGACGTCGGCCGGGCCGCCGCCGGCCAGCACCTCCACCGACTCCGCCACCTCGAGCGCGTTGCCCGCGGTGCGCCCGAGCGGGGTGTCCATCGCGGTGAGCAGCGCGACGGTGCGCACCCCCGCGTCGGCGCCCAGATCGACCATGGCGGCGGCCAGTTCGCGCGCCGCGGCCGCGTCCTTCATGAACGCGCCCGCACCCACCTTCACGTCCAGCACCAGCGCCGCCGTGCCCTCGGCGATCTTCTTGCTCATGATCGAACTGGCGATGAGCGGGATCGATTCGACCGTCCCGGTCACATCGCGCAGCGCGTAGAGCCGCTTGTCGGCGGGCGCGAGGTCGGCGCCCGCCGCGCACACCACCGCGCCGATCGCGGGGTCGGCCAGGATCTCGCGCATCCGGTCCACCGGCACGTCGGCCCGCCAGCCCGCCAGGGACTCCAGCTTGTCCAGGGTGCCGCCGGTGTGGCCGAGCCCGCGCCCGGACAGCTGCGGCACCGCCGCGCCGCACGCCGCCACCAGCGGCGCGAGCGGCAAGGTGATCTTGTCGCCCACCCCGCCCGTCGAATGCTTGTCCACCGTCGGCCGCGGCAGATCGGTGAAGTCCATCCGCCGCCCCGAGGCGATCATGGCCGCCGTCCACCGGGCCGTCTCGCGCCGCGACATCCCCCGCCACACCACCGCCATGGCCAGCGCCGCCATCTGCTCGTCGGCCACCGCGCCGCGGGTGAACGCGTCCACCACCCAGTCGATCTGCGCGTCCGACAGCTCCCCGCCGTCACGCTTGGCCCTGATGATCGAAACCGCGTCCAGTGCCGTCACATCGGCAAGTCTGTCACGACACTCCGTCGTCCCTGGTTCCTGTCGGAACCTTCCGATAGCCTCGCGGCATCATTCGAAGCAAGAGGGAATCATGAGCTACCTCGGCATCGACCATCGCGTCACCGGCCTCGACCGCCACCTCACGAAACTCGAGCACCCGGTGTCCGATTTCGAAGAGACCGTGCTCCGCGACATCAGGCGGGTCACGATCTTCACCACCCGCCTGGCCGAGCAGAACACGACCCTCGGCTATGGCATCGCTCAGATCATGCGGCACCTGGGACTACCACCCATCACGGTCGGCGCCGTCGCGATGCCCACCGAGGCCGAGATCGACGAGTCGTTCGAAGCCGACTGCTGAGGCCCTACCGCTGCCCGGCGGCGAGGTCGTCGGGGCCGAAGGCGTCGGGCAGCAGTGCGCTCAGGGTGGTGGGGCCCGACCGGTGGTCGACGAGGAGTCCGGGTCCGCCGTGTTCGTAGAGGACCTGGCGACAGCGGCCGCAGGGCATCAGGATTTCGCCGCGGGAATCGCTGACGGAGACCGCGAGCAGACGCCCGCCACCACGCGCGAATAGGTTACCGACGAGTACAGTTTCGGCGCAGAGGCCTAATCCGAGTGAGACATTCTCCACATTGCACCCGCTCACAATGGCGCCTTCCGCGGTGAGAGCAGCGGCGCCCACCGGGAAGCGCGAGTACGGAGCATAGGCATTGCGCATAACACGAATAGCGTTGTCGCGCAGGTCTTTCCAATCAATTTCCGACATCGCGCACCTTCCGCGCCAGCACCGTCACCGGGCCGTGCGGAACCCACCGCACACCCCTTTTCGCGTCGAGAAAGGTAAACCTAACCCGGCCCATTGTCGCGCAACGCACGGCACGCCGAATTAGTTCCGCGAATGCGAGGGGATTAGAGTCCACAACAGATCGGTTCAGGTTCCCGGCGGCGGGTCGATGGAACAGCTCAGCACAGCCACCTGGGCATTCGCCACCTCCATGCGGTCGGCCCAGGACCTGACACCGGGTCCATCAACGACGTTGGAGGCACCGCACTCTATGACCACGATCGAAGCTCCGGCCCAGCCGAAGCGGAAGACGCTGTACCGAGGCGACCCCGGAATGTGGTCCTGGGCCCTGCACCGGATCACCGGCGCCACCCTCTTCTTCTTCCTTTTCGTGCACGTTCTGGACACCGCGCTGGTCCGCGTCAGTCCGGACATGTACGACCAGGTCATCGAGGTCTACAAGACCCCCGTCGTCGCGCTGATGGAGATGGGCCTGGTCGTCGCCGTCCTGTTCCACGCGCTCAACGGCGTCCGCGTGATCCTCGTCGACTTCTGGTCCGAGGGCCCGCGCCACCAGCGCCTGATGCTGTGGATCGTCCTCGCCATCACCGCGGTCGTCGCCGCGGGCGCCATCGGCCGCATGTTCTTCTACCTGCTGACGGAGCACTGATCCCTATGTCTGCACCCGTTCTCGGCAAGTCCTACGATCGGCCCGCCAGCCTGGATCTGCCCCGCACTCCGCGCGCCAGGTCCAATAACAACTTCGAGAAGTACGCGTGGCTGTTCATGCGCTTCTCCGGCCTGCTGCTGATCGTGCTCGTGCTCGGCCACATGACGATCATGCTGCTGCTCGACGGCGGCGTGAAGCGCCTCAACTTCGCCTTCGTGGCCGGTCGCTGGGCCAGCCCCTTCTGGCAGATCTGGGACCTCACCATGCTGTGGCTGGCCCAGCTGCACGGCGGCAACGGCCTGCGCACCATCATCGATGACTACTCCCGCAAGGACTCGACCCGGTTCTGGCTCAAGACCGCGCTGGTCATCTCGATGATCCTGGTCATGGGCGTCGGCACCTACGTCATCTTCACCTTCGACCCCAACATCAGTTAGGAACAGGCGACCTCGATGAGTGACTCTCGACCGATTCAAGAGCATCGCTACGACGTCGTGATCGTCGGTGCCGGCGGCGCGGGGATGCGCGCCGCGATCGAGGCGGGTCCCCGGGTGCGAACCGCCGTGCTGACCAAGCTCTACCCCACCCGCAGCCACACCGGCGCGGCCCAGGGCGGCATGTGCGCCGCGCTGGCGAACGTGGAAGAGGACAACTGGGAGTGGCACACCTTCGACACCGTCAAGGGTGGTGACTACATCGTCGACCAGGACGCCGCCGAGATCATGGCCAAGGAGGCCATCGACGCGGTGCTCGACCTGGAGAAGATGGGTCTGCCGTTCAACCGCACGCCCGAGGGCCGCATCGACCAGCGGCGCTTCGGCGGCCACACCCGCGACCACGGCAAGGCCCCGGTCCGGCGCGCGTGCTACGCCGCCGACCGCACCGGCCACATGATCCTGCAGACGCTGTACCAGAACTGCGTCAAGCACGACGTGGAGTTCTTCAACGAGTTCTACGTCCTGGACCTGGTGCTCACCGAGACCGAGCGCGGTCCGGTCGCCACCGGCGTGGTCGCCTACGAGCTGGCCACCGGTGAGCTGCACGTCTTCCACGCCAAGTCGATCGTCTTCGCGACGGGCGGCTCGGGCCGGATGTACAAGACCACCTCCAACGCCCACACCCTGACCGGTGACGGCATGGCCATCGTGTTCCGCAAGGGCCTGCCGCTCGAGGACATGGAGTTCCACCAGTTCCATCCGACGGGCCTGGCCGGCCTGGGCATCCTCATCTCCGAGGCGGTCCGCGGCGAGGGCGGCATCCTGCGCAACGCCGACGGCGAGCGGTTCATGGAGCGCTACGCCCCCACCATCAAGGACCTCGCGCCGCGCGACATCGTCGCCCGCTCGATGGTCCAGGAGGTGCGCGAGGGCCGCGGCGCCGGTCCGAACAAGGACTACGTGCTCATCGACGTGACCCACCTCGGCGAGGACGTGCTCGAAGAGAAGCTGCCCGACATCACCGAGTTCTCCCGCACCTACCTGGGCGTGGACCCGGTGGTGGAGCCGGTGCCGGTGATGCCGACCTGTCACTACGTCATGGGTGGCATCCCGACCCGCATCCGCGGTGAGGTGCTGCGCAACAACACCGACATCGTCCCCGGTCTGTACGCCGCGGGCGAGTGCGCGTGCGTGTCGGTGCACGGCGCGAACCGCCTCGGCACCAACTCGCTGCTCGACATCAACGTGTTCGGCCGCCGCGCGGGCATCGCCGCCGCCGAGTACGCGCAGCGCGCCGAGTTCGTGGAGATGCCGGAGAACCCGGCGCGGATGGTGCAGGACTGGCTGGCGCTGATCCTGTCGGATCACGGCAACGAGCGCGTCGCCGACATCCGCACCGAGCTGCAGGCCGCGATGGACGACAAGGCCGGTGTGTACCGCACCGAGGACAGCCTCAAGGAGATGCTCACCGAGATCCACGTGCTCAAGGAGCGGTACTCGCGGATCACGGTGCAGGACAAGGGCCGTCGCTACAACAGCGATCTGCTCGAGGCCGTCGAGCTCGGCTTCCTGCTGGAGCTGGCGGAGGTCACGGTGGCGGGCGCGCTGAACCGGAAGGAATCGCGCGGCGGCCACGCCCGCGAGGACTACCCGGACCGCGACGACGTCAACTACATGCGCCACACCATGGCGTACAAGACGGGACCGGAGCTCAACTCCGACATCCGCCTCGACTACAAGCCGGTCGTGCAGACCCGTTACGAGCCGATGGAGCGTAAGTACTGATGACTGCCGTTGCCGAAACGCCCCAGAAGGCCGCACCGGTCCCCGAGGGCTCGACCATGATCACGGTCAAGATCGCGCGGTTCAACCCGGAGGACGAGCTGGGCCAGCACTGGGAGTCGTTCCAGGTGCCCGTGCTGCCCACCGACCGGTTCCTGAACGTGCTGATGTACATCAAGTCCTACCTGGACGGCACGCTCACCTTCCGCCGGTCCTGCGCACACGGCGTGTGTGGGTCGGACGCGATGCGCATCAACGGTGTGAACCGGCTGGCCTGCAAGCTCCTGATGAAGGACATGCTGCCCAAGGGCGACAAGGAGCTCACCGTCACCGTCGAGCCGATCCGCGGCCTGCCCGTGGAGAAGGACCTCGTGGTGAACATGGAGCCGTTCTTCGACGCGTTCCGCGCGGTGAAGCCGTACCTGATCACCTCCGGCAACGAACCGACCCGCGAGCGCATCCAGAGCCAGTCCGACCGCGCGCGGTTCGACGACACCACCAAGTGCATCCTGTGCGCCTGCTGCACCACCTCGTGCCCGGTGTACTGGGCCGACGGCAGCTACTTCGGCCCGGCCGCGATCGTGAACGCGCACCGCTTCATCTTCGACAGCCGCGACGAGGGCGCCAGGGAGCGCCTGGACATCCTCAACGACATGGAGGGCGTGTGGCGCTGCCGCACCACCTTCAACTGCACCGACGCGTGCCCCCGTGGCATCGAGGTCACCAAGGCCATCCAGGAAGTCAAGCGGGCCCTGCTCTTCACCCGCTGACCCACCCGGTTCCCGCGCAGGCCGCCCCGTCGAAAGACGCGGGCGGCCTGCGTCGTTCACGCCGCTCAGTCGTATGGGTCGGCGACCGACCACCGCGCGCCCGCGACGACGACATGGTCGAGGAACCGCAGGCCCACGGTGTCGGCCGCGGCGCGCACCAGGGCGGTGGCCGCCCGGTCGGCCGGACTCGGGTCGGCACCGCCGGACGGGTGGTTGTGCACCAGGGCGAAGGCGCGGCCGTCGTGGCGCAGCACGGTGTTGAGGATCTCCCGCACCGGGACCGCCACCCGGTCCACCGCGCCCTCGGCCACGAAGACGCTGCGGCGCACCCGGTTTCCCGCATCGCACACCAGCACCAGCAGCCGTTCGGACCGCGCGCCCGCGAACAGGGGCCGCGCCACCCGCGCCACATCGGCGGAGCGGGACAGCAGCGGCGGCGCGTCGCGCACGCTGTCGGCCCGACTGGCCAGCTGGAAGGCCGCGATGATGGCGGCCGCCTTGGCCACACCCACCCCGGCCCAGCGCGACAGTTCCTCGGGGCGCGCCGCCGCCAGCCCCGCGACACCGCCGTGTTCGGCGAGCAGTTCGGCGGCCACGTCCAGCGCGCTGGTGCCGCGCCGCCCATGCCGCAACAGCAACGCGAGCAGCTCGCTGTCGCTCAACGCGTGCGGTCCGAGGGAGAGCAGCCGCTCCCTCGGACGCTGGCCGACGGGCAGCTCGGCGATCGATACCGGCATCAGTCCCCCTCGCGTGCGGTGTGGTCCCCGAATCATGCCAGTGGCCACCGACAGGCCGGGTGAACCGGACGAACGCGACCCACCGGCGCGCGCCGCGACGGGGCCATCGGGCAGACTGGTCGCGAGCCGGATCACGGGGAGGCGAATGGTGCTGGAGCGCAGGAGAATCGACGGCCGGCGCGGGAGGGGCGCGGCGATTGCCGCGCTACTGCTGGCGATCGCGGGGTGCGGCGGCGCGGAACCCGCCGCCCCGCCCGCGCCCACGCTCGACCGGTTCTACGCGCAGCAGGTCACGTGGGAGAGCTGCGACGACTACGCCGGCGGCGAGGGACTGTCGGCCGAGGGTCTGGACTGCGCGCGGATCGACGTCCCGCTCGACTACGCCGACCCCGACGGCGAGGTCGCGCGCATCGCGATCTCGCGGCTGCCCGCCGAGGGCGCGCGCCTCGGCTCGCTGCTCACCAATCCCGGCGGCCCCGGCGGCGCCGGGCTGTCGCTGCCGAGCACGCTGAAGGACACCCCGCTGCCGCGGCACTTCGACGTGATCGGCGTGGACGTGCGCGGTGTCGGCGCCTCCTCGCCGCGCCTGGTGTGCCGGTCGGAGGAGCAGATGCGCGAGGACGCGATCGGCGCGAGCTCCACCTGGGTGTTCGGGGAGGTCGACCAGCTCGAGGAGGAGAGCGAGGACTACGCCATGTCCTGCGTGCACGGGTCCGGGCGCACGCTGCTCGCCAATATCGGCACCGTCGACGTGGCCAGGGATTTCGACGTCATCCGCGCGGTGCTGGGCGACGAGAAGCTGACTTACCTGGGCTTCTCCTACGGCACCCGGCTCGGCTCCACCTTCGCCCAGATGTTCCCCGACCGGGTGCGCGCCATGGTGCTCGACGGCCCGATCGACCCCGCCTCCGACATCGACGACCCGGTGGCGAGCAACGCCGCGTTCCAGCGCGCGTTCGAGGAGTACGCCACCGACTGCGCCCGCGCGCCGGACTGCCCGCTCGGCACCGACCCGTCCCGCGCCACCGAGAACTACCTGGCGCTGGTGCGGCCGATCCTGCGCGACCCCGCGCGTGGCCTCGCCGACTACGCCACCGTGACGTCGGCCGTGACGGCCGCGCTGTACTCCCCGCTCTACTGGCCCGACCTCACCGCGGCGCTCACCACGTTGCGCGACGGCGGCGCCACGGGCATGGCAGGGGTGACCACGCTGTCCGACGACTACGACGAGGGCGTGAGCTGGGATGTGTACCAGGCGGTGCGCTGTCTGGAAGACACGCGCGTCACCGACCGGGCCGTGGCCGCCGCGCGGGAACGCCGCGGCCGGGAGGCGGCGCCGATCTTCGATCCCGGCCCGGAGTTCGACACCAAGGCGCTCGACGAGTGCGCGTTCTGGCCGGTGCCGCCCAACTGGCAGCCGCACGTGCCCGAGACGCCCGGTCTGCCGAAGGTCGTGGTCGTCGCCTCGACGGGCGATCCCGCCACACCGTACGAGGGCGGGGTGCGGCTGGCCCGGTCGTTCGACTCCCCGCTGATCACCGTGGAGGGCACCCAGCACGGTGTGTCGTTCCTGGGGCTCACCTGCGTGGACGAACCGGTACTCGACTACCTGGTCGAGCTCACCCTGCCGTCCGACACCCGCTGCGCGACACCGTGATCGCTAGGCCGGTCAGCGGTCGGCGTCGATGACCGGGGCGGGCAGCCCGACCAGGGCGCCCGCGGCCAGTTTCTCGATGTGGTGCAGCTGCCGCTCGTGCACGACGATGCGGCGCAGCGCCTCGTTCACGGTGGCGTTGCTGGTGGACGTCCCCATGATCGCGGCGGCGGCCGCCAGCAGTTTCTGGTCGAGATCGATCCGCACGGTTCGCATGCGTCCTCCTTCACGCTTTCGCCATCTTGCGTCATGACCCTGGCTCATGTCCGGCAAATCGCGTTCTCGGCACTCGCGCGGCCGTGCCCGGGTTTCCGGCCACGGCGCCGGATGAGGGCCGGAGCCGGCCGGTCAGCTAGGCAGTTTGCGCAGCTGGGCGCGCCTTCGTTGTCGAATCGGACCGGCGGTGCTTGCATCGAAGTATGTTCACCGAGGCGCAGTTGTATTCGCCGGTGACCCGCCGCGTCGACGGCGACGTGACGGTGCACCTGAGCGACGAGCATCCCGGCGTGCACGACTCCGCGTACCGCGCTCGCCGCAACGCGATCGCCGCCATGGCGCTGGCCTACACGCCGGGCGAACCCGCGCCGAGGATCGCCTACACCGACGACGAACAGCGGGTGTGGCGCATCGCGTCCGCCGAACTCGCCCGCAAACATCGCGAGTACGCGTGTGCCGAGGTGCTGGCGGCCGCCGAGCGGCTCGCCCTGCCCGCCGACCGCATCCCGCAGCTGGACGAGGTGTCGGCGGCGCTGGCCCCGCTGACCGGCTTCCGCTACGTGCCCGCCGCCGGCCTGGTGCCGCTGCGCGAGTTCTTCGGTTCGTTCGCCGAGCGGGTGTTCCACTCCACCCAATACATCCGGCACCACTCCGCGCCGCTGTACACCCCGGAGCCGGATGCCATCCACGAGATCGTGGGCCACGCGAACCAGATCGCCAGCCCGCGCTTCGCCGCCCTCTACGAGACGGTGGGCAACGCCGTCACCCGGCTCACCACGGAGACGGCGTTGAAGTTCCTCGCCGACGTCTTCTGGTTCTCCTTGGAGTTCGGTGTGGTGCGCGAGGGCGGTGAGGTCCGCTGCTACGGCGCGGGCCTGCTGTCCTCCTACGGCGAGATCGAGGAGTTCCGCCACGCGGAGCTGCGCCCGCTGGACGTGGTCGCGATGGGCACCGCCGTCTACGACATCACCCACTATCAACCGGTGCTGTACTGCGCGGAGTCGATCGCCCAGATCGAGGACGTGATCGGCGGATTCTTCGAGTCCATGGACGACGACACCCCCTTGCGTGCGCTGCGCGACACCAAGATCGCTTGACTCACAGCGTGATACAACGGCGCGCCCGTTAGGCTCGCCGGTGATGACGATCCCGCCCACGCACCGCCGCACGGCGCGCCGCCTCGCGAGCGTGCTCGCCGTCGTCGCCGTGCTCGGCGGCGCCGCGCCCGCCTTCGCGACGCCGTCGACCACCACCACGACGCCGTTCACCACGCCGAACACCGACGCGTGCCCGCAGCGCACCCAGCCACCCGCGCCGGTCGACTCCTCCGAGGTGCCGCGCCCCGGGCAGCCGACGCCGAGTCCGCTGCCCGTTCCGGCCACGCCGATCGGCGGCCCGCGGATGGGCGAGTGCGGCGTGGTGCTGCCCGACGGCGCGCCGTCCGCGCCGCGCGACCTGTCCGCGACCGCGTGGCTGGTGGCCGATCTGGACACCGGCGAAGTGCTCGCGGCCAAGGACCCGCACGGGCGCTACCGCCCGGCGAGCACGATCAAGGTGCTGCTGGCGGCGGTGGCCTTGCGGGAACTCGATATGAATACCGAGGTCGTCGGCACCCAGGCCGACGCCGATATGGAGGGCACCCGGGTGGGCATCGGCCCCGGCGGGCGCTACACGAATCGCCAGCTCATGCAGGCCCTGATCATGGCGTCGGGCAACGACGCCGCGCACGCGATCGCCGCGCAGCTCGGCGGCGACGAGGCGACCGTGCGGCTGATGAACGAGCGGGCGAAGTCGCTGTCGGCGCTGGACACCCGCGCCGCGACCCCGTCGGGACTGGACGGGCCCGGCATGAGCACCTCGGCCTACGACCTGGCGGTGCTGTTCCGCGACGCCATGACCCTGCCGCTGTTCGCCGAACTGATCCGCACCGAGCAGGTCGACTTCCCCGGCTATCCGAAGAACCCCACCATCCTCGACGACACCGACCACCCGGGTTTTCCCATCGGCAACGACAACCAGCTGCTGTACAACTACGAGGGCGCGCTGGGCGGCAAGACCGGGTTCACCGACGACGCCAGACAGACCTTCGTGGCCGCCGCGCAGCGCGACGGGCGCAGGCTGGTGGTCACCCTGTTGCAGGCCGAGGTGGAGCCGTCGCGCCCGTGGCGCCAGGCCGCCGACCTCCTCGACTACGCCTTTGCCCTCCCGGCGGCGACCTCGGTGGGGACCCTGCCGGGGCCCGACGCACCCACCGAGGCCGACGTGGTGCTGGCCTCTCCCCCGCCGAAGGACACCGCCGACATCCTGGCCGGCCCGCCGCGGGAGCGCGAGCACGCGGGCCTGCGCACCATGCTGGTGGTGGGCGGCATCATCGCGATCCTGGTTCTCCTGCTGGGCGCGCGCTCGGTCAACCGGCGCAAGCGCTGACGCGACGCCGGTGCCCACCCCTCGCTGGGCACCGGGCGGCCGCCACGATGGATCGCGTCGCGATCCCCGACCCGACACCCGCACCCAGCGGTGATGTCGCGTCAACATATAGGACGCGGCGAGGTGCGCTCCGGTTCCACGAAGTTCGGCGAGTCTTCCGGCCTGTCAGTGCCGGCGGCGGAACAGGCCCAGCCCCAGCGCCGCCAATGCGCCCGCGCCGAAGTACGTGGCCGCCGAACCGAACGACGCCGCCTGCGTCACCACGCGCGGCTGGATGACGGCGGGCGGGGGCGGCTCGACCTCGGCCGCGCGCAGGTTGTCCGACGCCGTCGCCGCCCACGCCGTCGCGAACAGCAGGATCCGATAGGTGATGTAGCTGAACACCATCAGGCCGATGATGGAGCCGAAGGTGGCGCCCGCCGGGCTGCGCAGCACCGTCTGCAAATAGAACGACGCGAGGTACTTGAACACCTCGAACGCCACCGCCGCCAGCAGCGCGGCCTTCGCGGCGCTGGCCAGCGTGACGGGTTCGCGGGGCAGCCGCGCGATGATCCACGCGAACACCGCCCAGGTCGCGATCACCGCGAGCACGATGGACAGCACCGTCAGCAGCACGCGCGCGCCGGGCATGCCCGACAGTCCGAGGGAGACGAGCAGCCGCGCGCCCAAGGTGCTCGAGCCCACCGCCGAGAGCCCGAACGACACCACGAACGCCACGCCGAGACCGAGGAGCGCGCCGAGGTCGGAGAGCTTGGTGACGAACCAGTTGCCGTCCTCGGTCTTCTGCTCCCACTGTTCGGTGAGGGCGGCCCGCAGGTTCGCCATCCACCCGAGCCCGGTGTAGAGGCCGCCGAGCAGGCCCAGCACGCCGACCGTGCCGCGAGAACTGACGGCCTGGTCCACGAGCTGGTTGACCTGATCGCCGAACTCGCCCGGGATGAGCTCGACGATCTTGTCCTGCAACTCCCGGAACAGCTCGGGGTTACCGGCCAGCACGAAACCCGCGATCGCGAAGGCCACCATGAGCAGCGGGAACAGGGAGAGCACGGTGAAATACGTGATGCCCGCCGCGTAGTAGTCACCGCGCTGACTCTGGTAGCGCCCGCCGGCGCGGACCAGGTGATCCAGCCACGGGCGGGCCTGCACCCGCCGCTCGACCGCCGCTTTGATGTTGTCGATCACCTGCACCCGCTCGCCCCTTCGACGCCTGCCCCCGCACGCGTCGTACCCGGCCTAGCGGGTCAGGAAACCCACCCGGTCGTAAACCTGTGCGAGAGTGTTGCCGGCGATCTCCCGCGCACGCTCGGCCCCGGCGGCGAGGATGCGGTCGAGTTCGCCTTGATCCGCGAGATACTCTTCCACCTTCGTGCGCAAAGGCGTGACAAATTCCACCAGCGCGTCGGCCACATCGGCTTTCAGGTCGCCGTAGCCCTTACCGGCGTAATCCCGCTCGAGCGTGACGATCGGCGTGCCGGTCAGCGAGCTGAGGATCACCAGAAGGTTGCTGATGCCCGGTTTGGCCTCCGGGTCGTAGCGGATCTCGCGCTCGGTGTCGGTGACCGCCGAGCGGATCTTCTTCGCCGTGATCTTCGGATCGTCGAGCAGGTTGATCAGGCCCGCGTCGGTGGACGCGGACTTGCTCATCTTCGCGGTCGGATCCTGCAGGTCGTAGATCTTGGCGGTGCCCTTCACAATGTGCGGCTCGGGCACCACGAAGGTCTTCTTGAAGCGGGTGTTGAAGCGCTGCGCCAGGTTTCGCGTGAGCTCGAGGTGCTGGCGCTGATCCTCGCCGACCGGCACCTGGTGCGGGCGGTAGAGCAGGATGTCGGCGGCCATCAGCACCGGGTAGGTGAACAGGCCGACGGTCGCGTTCTCCGCGCCCTGCTTGGCGGACTTGTCCTTGAACTGCGTCATCCGGCTCGCCTCGCCGAAGCCGGTGATGCAGCTGAGCACCCACGCCAGCTCCGCGTGTTCGGGCACCTGGCTCTGCACGAACAGCGTCGACTTCTTCGGGTCTATGCCCAGCGCCAGCAACTGGGCAGCGGCCGCCTTGGTGCGCTGGCGCAGTTGCTTGGGGTCCTGCGACACGGTGATGGCGTGCATGTCGGGGATGAAATAGAGGGCGTCGTAGTCGTCCTGCATCGTCACCCAGTACTGCAGCGCCCCCAGGTAATTGCCGAGGTGGAACGAGGAGCTGGTGGGCTGGATCCCGGACAGCACGCGCTGCTTGCGTTCGGCGGCCGGGGCTGGTGCGGGGCTCGACATGCCCCCGATCTTTCCATGCCGTTCAAACGGATTTCCGTGCCGCCCGCGCCCGGGTGTCCACACCGGGCATGCTGGGCCGGCCGGTGCGCGCGAGGGCGCGTTCGCGGTCGGAGACCAGCCGGTACAGCGGCGCGCTGGGCCCGGCGAGCTTGTCGCGCAGGACACGGGGCGCCAGCGGCGGCGCGAGGTGGGCGGTGCGCACGCCGCGCGCCAGAGTGCGGAAGGCGAGTTCTTCGGCCGCGCCCCAGCGGATTCCGTACATCTCGCGGATCCTCGGCGGCAGGCTGCCCTGGATGAGCAGGTAGTACGCCGAAGTGACATGCCGCAGGGGCATCCGCTGCGGATAGGGCACGCGCTGTCCGGCGAGGTAGGAGCCCACCAGCTTCGCCTCGTCGGTGAGGAACAGTTCGTCCGAGCCGAGGTAGGCGTCGAAATACGCACGGAAGGCGGGGTAATCGGCGGGCGCGGCCTCGCGCGGCATGCCGAACAGCTCAGCCCAGCGGACGTAGTCGCCGTACAGGCCCGCACGCTCCCCCGCGGTGAGCGGACGAACGAGCAAGTCGTGCATGACCTCGGCGGAATCGAAGGTGAAGGCCATGGTCATGAACATCAGGTGCGGATCGAACGCAGAGTACGGCGTGCCCGCGGGGTGGTGCGGCCCGGCGTCCTCCGGGAGCGCGCCGCGAACCGTCGCGTGCTTCTTCGCGGTGAACGCCAACGCCCGATCGGCTTCTTCTTTGGTGCCGAGGAAGACGGCTTCGAAGAGCTTTCCGGTGAGCGCGAGCCGGGTGTATGGCGTCGCCCGGTGTTCGGTGTTCTCGGCGGTCCCGACATAGAGGCGCGGATGCACGGCGCCTATGACCAGCGCGCGCTGACCGTAGGTGACTCCCACCGCCCGCTTGCGCATCACGCGCCGCACGACGGAGTCGTCGGCGAAGTATCCGGACATCGTTGTCTCCCTGCTCACGGGCCGGTCGCGACCGGTTCGGATCATCTGGCAACAGCATCCACCAGATTCTTCTTTCTGGCAACACCCCATGTCAGAATTCAGACCGTGCCAGAATCGTCGGTGTGACAGCGCAGCGGACCTACGGCGGCATCTCCGCCGACGAACGCAAGGCGCAGCGCCGGACCGCGCTGCTGGACGCCGCGCTGGACATCATCGGCACCGACGGCCTGCCCAAGCTCACCGTCTCCGGGCTGTGCGCGGCGGCGGGACTCAACGAGCGCTACTACTACGAGAGTTTCGACAGCCGGGAGGCGGTGCTCGCCGGGCTGGTCGACCGGATCGCCGAGGAACTGGCGGCCGCCATCGTCGACGCGCTGCGCACCGCGCCCGCCGATTCCCGGGGCATGGCGCACGCCGCCATCTCCGCGGGCATCCACGTGCTCACCGACGATCCGCGCAAGGCGAAGGTCGCGCTCGTCGCGGGCATGGCGACGCCGGAACTGCGCACCCGCACCACCGACACCATCCGCGCCTTCGCACGCATGGTCGCCGCCGAGGGCATCGACTTCTACGGCATCACCGACGAGCAGCCCGATCCCGCCATCGACTTCCGCGCCACCTACCTGGTGGGCGGCCTCGTCCAGACCCTCACCAGCTGGGTCCAGGGCGAATTACCGCTCACGCGAGACGAACTGGTCGAGCACACGACGGACGTCTTCGTGCTGCTGGGCGAGGATCTGGCGCGCCGGCTGGGCTGAGGTGGCGGGCGAGTTCCCAGTGCTTGGAGCAGGACCGGTGCAGGGTCGCCTCGTGGAGTGGAGTCGGAGCCCTCTCGGCCCATGCGCGAGGGCGTAGACATTCGCGGCGACCGTCCAGGGCGTGGTCGCCCAGCGCGTCGTCGCGCGCGAAGCCGGTCACGCCGCCTGCCGTGGATGCTGACCAGCTCGGCCGCGGTCGCGAAGGGCTCAGTCCAGGCTCAGCGGCACCACATGCGGCGAGGCCGCGGGCCCCTGGCAGACCACGCGGAACAGCACGTCGCGGCGGCGCCAGTAGTCCGCGCAGTCGCGCATGGCTTCGGTGAACCAGCCGCGCTCGTCTGGCTGTTCGGTGAGCAGATCCGCCGAATCACGGATCACCGCCACGTATCCGGCCGCGTCGCCGACGAAATCGTCCAGGTCGCGCAGGCATTCGTCGAACGCGTCCTTGTTCGCGCCGAAGTAGTACGGGAACTGGAAGGCGGCGGCCCATTCGTCGAAGACCCCCGCGGTGTCGCGCATCTTCGGCCCGCGCAATTCCCGCACCACGTACCCGGTGGGCGCACGGTAACGCACCTCGCTCAGCTCCGGCGCGGCGACCGGCAGCGCGCCGACGACGGCGTCGGCCGGGGCGGCGGGCGCCTCCGGCGCCGTTTCGCGGGCCAAGAACTGCGAGAGCGGAACCGTGCGGGTCATCAGCGCATCCTCGTGAAGGTCTCGTAGTGGTCGCCGGTGTACCAAGCCGAGCCGTCGCTGCCGGTGACGATGCGTTCGGCGTCGCGGGAGCGGTTGCGCTGCTTGGGATTGACGTCCCACTCCTGATAGGTGATCTGCCTGCCGGAGCTGTCGGTGCGCGGCAGGTCGCCGTCGCGGTTCATCCAGCGCTCACCACCCTTGGTGCCCGGCGAGTTCGCCGAATCCGGCCAGCGGCCCGCATCGATCTCGGCGAGCGTGGCCCAGGCGCGATCGGGTACGCCCGCGACCTTGGTCGGGGTGGCGGCGGGACTGTCGGCGGGGCGGGGCGCAGAGGTGGCGGCCGGTTTCGCGGTAGTCGGCGCGGCCGTGTCCGTGCCGGAGTCCCCGCGGCCGAACAGCAGCCCGGCGACCACCGCCACCACCAGGACGCCGAGGGCGGACACCAGCCGCCAGGTCTTCGGGCTCATCGGTACTGCACCGTGACGGGCGCGTGGTCGGACCAGCGCTGATCGTAGGAGGCGGCCCGCTCCACCACCGCCTGCTTGGCCCGGTCCGCGATCGCACCGCGCGCCAGGTGGTAATCGATGCGCCAGCCCGAATCGTTGTCGAAGGCGCGGCCGCGGTAGGACCACCAGCTGTACGGACCGTCCACGCCGGGGTGCAACCGCCGCACCACGTCGGCGTAGCCCGCGGCCAGCAATTCATCGATCCAGGCGCGCTCCTCGGGCAGGAAACCCGCCGACTTCAGGTTGCCCTTCCAGTTCTTCAGATCGAGTTCGGTGTGGGCGATGTTCCAGTCGCCACACACCACGACGTCGCCGGGGCGCGCCTTCAGGTAGGCGCCGAGTTCGGCCATGAACCGGTACTTCTCGTCCTGGCGCGGCGTGCCCGCGTCACCGGAGTGCACGTAGACGCTGGCCACGGTCACCTCGCCGAATTCGGCCTCCACGTAGCGGCCCGCGGCGTCGAACTCCTTGCTGCCGAATCCGATTCGCACGGCGGTGGGTTCGCGCCGCGAGAGCAGCGCGACACCGGCGCGGCCCTTCGACTCCGGTTCGGCGTTGGTCAGAAACCAGCCGTCGGCGAGCGCGGGAGCCAGCGCGGCACGGGTCTGGTCGTCGGTCGCGCGGGTCTCCTGCACGCAGACGACGTCGGCCTCGGTGTCCGCGAGCCAGGCGAGCATGCCCTTCCCCGCGGCGGCGCGGACGCCGTTGACGTTCACTGTAGAGATGATGTGCGGCACGTATCGACCGTACAATGCTGGTCAGACATACCGCCCCCGGACACCGCCGTCCAGGAAGGGGTGCCGACGATGAAGTCCGACGCCTCCAAGTCCCCGGCCGCCCGCGCACACCGCGCCCCGGCCGAAGTCGCCCGGCCGACCCGCGCCCTGCACCTGGGTTCCGGTGATCCGCTGCTGTTGCTGCACCCGTTCATGCTGTCGCCGCATGTCTGGGAGCGCACGGCCGCCCGGCTCGCCTCGCACTGCGAGGTGTACGCGCCCGCGCTGCCGGGACATTGGGGTGGCGCACCGCTCACCGGCCGCACCACCGACCCCCATGCCCTCGCCGACGCGATCGAGCGGCAGCTCGACGAAATGGGTTGGCGCACCTGCCATATCGCGGGCAACTCGCTCGGCGGCTGGATCGGCGTGGAGCTGGCGCGCCGCGGCCGGGCGCGCACGCTGACGTTGATCGCGCCCGCGGGCGGCTGGCATTGTCCGTCGTTCGCCCAGTTCCGCATCGGGGCGAAGTTCCTGTCCCTGGTGCCGGCCGTCGAGCTGGGGAAACGGCTGGGCTCGTTCGCCACCGACAATCCGGCCGTGCGGCGGCTGGTGTTGTTCCTGCTGAACAAGAACGCGTCGGCGGTGCCGCGCCACGAGGCCGCCACCACCATTCGCGCCGCCCTGCACTGCCAGGCCATGCTGCCGCTGATCGTCGGCGGCCTGTTCGCCGACGCCATGCCGGACCTGTCCACCCTCACCACCCCGGTCCGCCTGCTGCTCGCCGAAACCGACCGCATCATCCCCAACCGCGTCTACGCTCGCCGCTACCTGCGCGAACTCCCCGACTCCGCCGACCGCATCCTGGTCAACGGCGTCGGCCACGTGCCGATGCTCGAGGCCCCCGACCGGATCGCGACGCTCATCGCCGAACACGTCTACGCCAGCCGCACCCGCTTGCGCGCGGTGTAGGGAAGTCGTTGCACCGCAACGCCGATCGAGCACGGAGTTCGGACGCCGCGTGATCGTGTCGGACTGTCTCCTGGAGAACGCCACGCCGTCGGCGGAGAAGTACCGCCAGTACGTGGGCGGAAGTTCCACCGCCCGGACAGCTGCGTGCACCTCGGATCTCCGAGACCGGACTCGGTCACCGGGCGGATAGTCGTCCCGTTGTCACGTCCGGCGGCCGGTAGCCGGTAGCCGGTAGCCTCATCGGGCGGCCCGAGGTGATCAGCTCGCCGGGGGCGCTCCATCGATCAAGTGCGCCGTCGATCGGGTATTCGGCCCGCGGAATCATGTCCGGCGGGTGAGGTCGGAGATCTGGGCGACGAGCCGCCAGGGTCGGTCGGTGTCGATGGTCGCCTTGCCGCTGGTGAGTACCGCGCCCGACAGGCCCCTTTCCTGGTCGGCCCAGCCGTACTGCGTGGTGAGGCCGCTGCGACCGAAGTGCGCGCGGGTGTCGCGGCCGAATTTCGAGCGGCGCCCGCCCAATTCGAAGCCGGCGCGCGAGACCCGCCCCGCCGCACCGGGGATGCGCGGCGCCGGTGCCACCGCGTCGCGCAGCGCTTCGGGTGAGAGGATCCGTACGCCGTCCAGTTCGCCTCCGCGCGCGAGTATTTCGTAGAAGCGGGAGAGCTCGGCGGCCGTGGTCACCAGGTTCCCGGACGGGAGTTCCGCGGTGAGGAATGCCGTCAGCGCCTCGTCGGACATGGCTCGGCCCATGCCGCCGCCGAGCGCCTTGCGCGCCAAGAACTTCGAGATCCGCGAGGGACCGGGGCCGGTCTTGACGCTCGGGATCACCTTGTCCACGTCCTCGGGCCGGACGCCGAAGTTGTTCCAGCGGAAGCCGAGTGGCTCGAGGACCTGTTCGGCCAGGTGCGCGCGCAGGGGTTTGCCGGTGGCCCGGCGGACCAGCGAGCGCTGGATGAGCCCGCCCGTGAGCGCGTGGTAGACGCGGAAGCGGCGCGGCGGCCAGCTGGGTTTCAGGTCGGCCAGCGCCCGCACCGCCAACTCCTCGTCGGTGATCACGTCGAGCGCCCGGTAGGGCGGTGGCAGAAACGGGATGCCCGCCGAGTGCGAGAGCACGTCGCCGATGGTGATCGCGGCCTTGCCGTTGGCCGCGAACTCCGGGATATACTCGCACACAGGGTCGTTCATGCCGAACGCGCCCTGTTCGGCGAGCATCGCCAGCACCGTCGCGGAGACGCCCTTGGCGGTGGAGAAGCCGCAGAACGGCGTATCGGGCGTGGCGAGCACCTTCTCGGTCTCCGGCCCGTCACCGGGCGCGTTACCCCACCCGTGCCCGATGGCGCGGTTCAGGACGACCGCCCCGTCGCGCCGTACGCAGAGCTGGATCGCCGGGGTGGTCCCCAGCCGGTACCAGTCCCGCACGGATTCCCACACCGCCTCGACCCCGGCCCGGTCCAACCCGGCCGCGGCGGGCTCGTCCTCGTGCCCGCGCGTGGTCACCGCGTCGAGGTCGTCGGCGACCGTGATCAGCGTGTCCGCTTGTGCGTCCATTCGCCCGAGCCTAACGACCGCACCTGAAAGTCCACTGAGTCGCGCACGGCCCCGACCGGCTGTTATCCCCAGGCCGCGAGTTGTCCACATCCGCCGGTCGGGCGGGCATCGCCGCGGTCGCGGCGGCCTACCGTCGGTGGCATGACCAGCACAGACGAGCGGCACCCGCACGGTCCGCGAACGTCCGTACGGGTGCCGTCCCGGCCACGGGCCGCGCTCCCGGCGCGCCACCCCGCCCACCTGGGCGCACGTCGGCTAGGCCAGCAGCGCTTTGGCGATGTGGGTGACCTGGATCTCGTTGCTGCCCGCGTAGATCATCAGCGACTTCGCGTCGCGGGCCAGCTGCTCCACGCGGTACTCGGTCATGTAGCCGTTGCCGCCGAACAGCTGCACCGCCTCCATCGCCACGTCGGTCGCGGCCTCCGAGCAGTACAGCTTCATCGCCGACGCCTCGGCCAGCGTGGGCGGTTTGCCCGCGCGGCCACGCTCGAGGGCGTTGAAGACCATGTTCTGCACGTTGATCCGCGCGATCTCCATCTCGGCCAGCTTCAGCTGCACCAACTGGAAGCGACCGATCTCCTGCCCCCACAGCTTGCGGCTCTTCGCGTACTCCACGCAGAGCCGGTGACATTCGTTGATGATGCCCAGCGCCATGAACGCCACACCGATGCGCTCGGCGGTGAAACTCGACCGCGCGCTCTCGCGCCCGTCACCGCCCTTGTGCTCCTCGGTCTCGCCGAGCAGCCGGTCGCGGCCGAGGCGGACGTTGTCGAAGAACAGCTCGCCGGTCGGCGAGGCGTGCAGGCCCATCTTCTTGAACGGCTTGCCCTGGGTGAGCCCCTCCAGGCCCTTGTCCAGCACGAAGGTCAGCACCTTGCGCTCGCGCTTGTCGGCGCCGTCGCCCTCGTCCAGCTTCGCGTACACGATCATCACGTCCGCGTACGGGCCGTTGGTGATGAAGGTCTTCTGGCCGTTGAGGATGTAATCCTCACCGTCGCGCCGCACGTAGGTCTTCATGCCGCCGAACGCGTCCGAGCCCGAATCGGGTTCGGTGATCGCCCAGGCGGCGACCTTCTTCATCGTCACGATGTCGGCGAGCCACCGCTCCTGCTGCGCGAGCGTGCCGCGCGAGAGGATGGTGGTGGCGCCGAGACCGATGCTCACGCCCATCGCGGTGACCAAACCCATACACACGCCGGACAATTCGCCGACCAGCACCGCCATCAGCGATTCCTGGCCCGCGAACGGGCTGGCGCCGGAAGACTTCTCCTTCTTCTCCGCGCGCGGCTCCCCCGCCTCCTTGGCGCGTTTGCGCGCCAGCAGTTTCTCCACCGCTTCCGCGCCGAGGGCGTCGATCCCGAACTCCGCGAACAGCTTCCGGATGATCGGGTACGGCAGCATCTCACCGCTGTCGAGGGCGTCCAGGTGCGGCCGGACCTCCTTGTCGATGAACGCCTGCACCGCGTCGCGGATCATCACATCGGTTTCGGACCATTCGAACATCGTTGTCCTCCCAGCCTTTCCGGACGATCAGGGCAGCCGCGCGGCGATGTCGTCGATCTCCCACGGCCCTTCGGTCTCGATGGTCTTCACGTCGTGCCAGCCGGCCAGTTCGGAGATGGCGCCGCCCTGCACGGCGAACACCTTGCCGGTGATCTCGCACTTGGCGCCGGCCAGGTAGGCCACCAGCGGGGAGATGTTGGCCGGGCTGAACGCGTCGAACCCGCCCTCGTCCACCGACTCGGCCTCGGCCGCCATCATCTCGCCCATACCGGGCGTGGCCAACGTGAGCCGGGTCCGCGCGATCGGCGCGATCGCGTTCACCCGCACGCCGTAGCGGGCGAGCTCGTCGGCGGCCACCAGGGTCAGCGCGGCGATGCCCGCCTTGGCGGCGCCGTAGTTGGCCTGGCCCGCGTTGGGGATGGTGGTGCCGGAGGCCGAGGCGGTGTTGATCACCGACGCGTCGGGCTGGTTGCCCGCCTTGCTCTGCGCCTTCCAGTAGGCGGCGGCATGGTGCAGCACCGCGGCGTGACCCTTGAGGTGCACGGCGATCACCGCGTCCCATTGGGCTTCGTCCATACCGGCGATGAACGCGTCGCGCAGGATGCCCGCGTTGTTCACCACCACGTCGAGCCCGCCCAGGTCGGAGACGGCCTGCTGCACCAGGTTCCGCGCGCCCTCCCAGGTGGCGACGTTGTCGGTGTTGGCCACCGCGGTGCCGCCCGCGGCCCTGATCTCGTCCACCACCTCCTGCGCCGGGCCGCTGTCCGCCCCCTCCCCCGCGTTGCTGCCGCCCAGGTCGTTGACCACGACCGAGGCGCCCTCCCGCGCGAACAGAAGGGCGTGCTCGCGTCCGATGCCGCGGCCCGCGCCCGTGATGACGGCGACACGTCCTGCCAATGCGCCCATGTGTGTTGCTCCTCTTGTGCTGTCTACTGTCCGCCCTCCGCGCGACGAGCGGAGCGGAACGGGGGAAGGTCGGGGGCCCTGTGTGGTCACGCCGCACTACCGCCGTCGGGCCCGGCCCGGTCAGTCGGCGATCTCGGCGAGTCCGTCGCTCAGGACCACGTCCGTGCCGCGCACGGTCTCGAAGGCGTAGGTGGTCACGCCGTCGGCCGAGCCCGCCCGCCACACGCGGGTCTCGAGATCGTCACCGGGGAAGACCAGGCCGGCGAAGCGCACCGTGAACCGGCGCAGCCTGGACACGTCGGACCCGGCCACCTCGGTGAGCACCGCCCACGACGCGAACGCCATGGTGCACAGCCCGTGCGCGATGATGCCGGGCAGCCCGGCGTCCTTGGCGACCTGCTCGTCCAGGTGGATCGGCACCGGATCGCCCGAGGCGGGCGAGTACCGGAACGTCTGGTCGTCGTCCACGTGCTGGGCCACCGCGGCGAGCGGTTCCCGCTCCCGCAGCGCCTCGTCGAACTTGTGCGGCGGTGCGGCCTCGCCGACGGACTTGCCCGCGTCGATCCCGCGGAAGAACGCCGTGAGGTACTGCTCGTTGACGAGTTCGCCGTCCTCGGCGCGGCATTCGATGTGGATGGTGATGGTGCTGCCGTTGGACCGCGCCGCGTAGCCGATGGCCCTGGCCCGCGACACCAGCTTGTCACCGGGCCGGATCGGGCGGTGGAAATGGAAGTCCTGCTCGCCGTGCACGACCCGGCCGAAGATGTCCATCGGCGCGACCTCGATCACCGGCATCATCATGGCCTCGAAGACCGGGACGATCGCGAACACCGGGGAGGCGATCGCGCCCGCGCGGTGCGCCTCGATCGGGTCGTTGGTGGCGGCGGCGTATTCGGCGATGCGCTCGGCGGTCACCTCGAAACTCTCGTCGTCGGACCAGGTGTTCAATCCCGCGTCGTCGAATTCGACGACGCGGGCGGTGGTTTCGGCGGTCATCGCGCGCCCCTACGCCGAGGCCAGCGCGTCGAGTTGCTCGAGCGAGCGGTCCAGCTGCCGGATGCCGTCCTTCTCGACCGCCTTGCCGAGCGCGCCCTTGATGAGGGCGCCCTCGAAGTCGCCGGACACCACGATCACGCTGCCGTCGCCCTTGGGCTGGATATCGAAGGTGAATTCGGTCTTCACCCCGGCCATGCCGGTGCCGCCGAGGGTCAGCTTGCTCGGCGCGTCCACCGACTTGATGGTCCACTCCAGCTTGTTGGCCATTCCGAGCATCACGATCTTGGCGACCAGCTTCGAGCCCTCGGTGAGCGTGGCGGGCGGCTCCTCCATGAACCGTTCGTGGATGGTGAACCACTTGTCCCAGGTCTGCGGGTCGGCGACGACGGCCCACAGGGCCTCGGGGGTGGCGCTGACGTCCTTGGTGGCTTCGATGTGTCCCATGGCGTGACTCCTGTGTCGAACGATGCTGGGGTACTGGAGGTTTCAGCGCTCGGCGCGCTGGTAGGCGGTGACGACGGCGGCGCCGCCGAGGCCGATGTTGTGCTGGAGCGCGGCGGTGACGCCCTCGACCTGCCGCTTGTCCGCGGCGCCGCGCAGCTGCCAGGTGAGTTCGCTGCACTGGGCCAGGCCCGTCGCGCCGAGCGGGTGCCCCTTGGAGATGAGCCCGCCGGACGGGTTGACGACCCAGCGGCCGCCGTAGGTGGTCTGCCCCTCGTCGATGAGCTTGCCGGCCTCGCCCTCGGCGCACAGGCCCAGCGCCTCGTAGAGCAGCAGCTCGTTGGCGGAGAAGCAGTCGTGCAGCTCGATGACCTGGAAGTCCTCGGGGCCGAGGCCGGCCTGGTCGTAGACCTTGCGCGCGGCCTGGACGTTCATGTCGTAGCCGATGAGGTTCTTGGCGGTACCGTCGAAGGTGGAGCCGAAGTCGGTGGTCATCGTCTGTCCGACGATCTCCACGGCCTGCCCGGCCAGGCCGTGCCGGTCCACGAAGGCCTCGCTCGCGAGGATCACCGCGCCCGATCCGTCCGAGGTGGGCGAGCACTGCAGCTTGGTGAGCGGGTCGTAGATCATCCGCGAGCCGAGGATGTCGTCGAGGCTGTACTCGTCCTGGAACTGCGAGTACGGATTGTTCACCGAATGCTTGTGGTTCTTGAACCCGATCTTGGCGAAATGCTCGGCGGTGGTGCCGAATTCCTTCATATGCTCGCGGCCCGCCGCGCCGAACATCCACGGCGCCACGGGGAACAGCACCTCGGAGATCTCGGCCAGCGCCATGATGTGCTTGGCCATCGGCTGTTCTCGGTCGTCCCAGGTGGACCCGAGCGACCCTGGCTGCATCTTCTCGAAACCGAGCGCCAGCGTGCAGTCGGCGAGCCCGCCG
The DNA here is from genome assembly GCF_036051655.1 of Nocardia puris. Classification (NCBI taxonomy): domain Bacteria; kingdom Bacillati; phylum Actinomycetota; class Actinomycetes; order Mycobacteriales; family Nocardiaceae; genus Nocardia; species Nocardia puris. Next base: position 585,902 of record NZ_CP107943.1, read on the forward strand.
CGCACGGCCTGCGCCGCGAGATAGAGCGCGGTGGATCCGGTGGAACAGTTGTTGTTCACGTTCACCACGGGGATGCCGGTCATGCCCAGCTCGTAGACGGCGCGCTGCCCGGAGGTGGACTCACCGTAGACGTACCCGACGTAGGCCTGTTCCACCTCGCGATAGTCGATGCCCGCGTCGGCCAGGGCCTTGGTCCCCGACTCGCGCGCCATATCCGGGTAGTCCCAGTCGCTGCCGTCCTCGTTCTTGCGGCGGCCCGGCTTCTCGAACTTCGTCATGCCGACGCCGACGACGTAGACCTTGTTCGCCATCGAACTCCTCATTTCCCGCCCGCGCGCCCTGCCGCAGGCGGAGATCGCTGCCCGATCCCGACCGGATCGACTGAAAACAAACATACGGAGATGTATGTAAGTGCGCAAGGGTGCGCGGCCGACACACGCCCGAGATCGCGAGCATCCTGCGAGTTGCTGGACCGACACGACGTACAGATGACCTTGTTCTGGAAACCATCGGCCGGAGTCAAGCAACGCGCCGACCGGATGCGACCTTCAGCCGGGCGCCACCGGCTTCCACCACGGCCCCGACTCGCGACCCCTGCGACGCGCGCGACGCTCGCCGCAATCGAAACCGCCGCCGCGCCGATCGCCCGCGGGGCGAGTCCTCGCGGGCGCAGGCTCAGGCGCAGGACGCCGCCGTCCGCATCTCGCCACCCGCCCGGCCCACTCCCGAAGCAGATTTCGCCCGAGCGTCCGAGTCCCGGTGGGCCGGTACGGCCACCGTTGCACTATGTCCCGCATCCTCGAGGCTTGCGCCGAGATCGTCGACGGAATCGGCTTCCGTGCGCGATGGCACCGAGTTCGTCGACGGGGCGGAGGGATCGACAGGTACCGTCGCGCACACATGGCCGTGGACGCGGCCGGCACGTTCCAGCGACGGGCACCCGCATCACGTACGCGTTCAGGAATGGGCTCGGCCGAGCGCTATCCCGCGCGCACCGGAGCGCCCACCGCCGGATCCGGTGCGACCGGGCGCAGAGGGCGTCCATCAGCTGCGGGGCCACCGCGCGCAAGGGCGTCCGCTGCGGCCGGGTGAAGTTCTCCGGGCCGGTTCTTCCATTTCGCGGGCGAGATCAGGTCAGCGCGATGTACTCGGTCGAGAGGTACTCCTCGATGCCGGGTCAGAGCATCGAACGAATCACGAAAGGCCGCAACCGATCTCGGGCCTGCCTCGATCGGACTCGATCACGATCCACGCCGGGATGCCGAACTTCGGCGATCTGCCCGATGCGGCGGAAGCGCCCGCCCGATCGGGCGGGACAGGCAACCCGAGCCGGCGGGCAGCAGCGAGTGGTAGCTCAGTCCGTCACCCGGACGAAGGCCGCGTCGGCGGCCGCGCGGAGGTTGGCGCAGGCGCGGGACCAGCGGCGGCGGGCGCGGTCGGGATCGGGTTCGATGAAGTTGGAGATGAGGATGCCGCGCAGGGCGTCCATGGCGGTGTACACGAAGTCGCGGGCGTCCTTGCGGCGCACCTCGTCGGGGACGAACCGGGCGACCGCCATGAGCACCGCGTTATTGACGAACGGCTCGACCTTCTCCATCGCCGAGGCGAGCGCCGGGTCGGTTCGGCCCGCCACCCACAGCTCGACCGTCGCGATGTACAAGGGCCCCTGGTGCAGTTCCCACAGGAAGTCCAGTGCCGCGCCCACCGGGTCGGCGCCGTCCTGCACCCGCGACATCTCGCGCATCGCGGATTCCGCGCGCCGCTGCGCGAGGTGGCTGATGGCGGCGATCACCAGGTCGGTCTTGGAACCGAAATGGTGCACCTGGGCACCGCGGGTGACGCCGGCGCGTTCGGCCACGCGCGGCGTGGTGGTGCCCGCGTATCCGTACTCGACCAGGCAGTCGATGGTGGCGTCGAGCAGGCGCGTGCGCATCTCGCTGCTGCGCTGCTCCTGGGTCCGGCGCTGCGGCCGGTCCGCCGCGGTCCTGGTCATTCCGACGATTCTACGCTTACATGCACAGCTGTATGTGTTGGGCGGCGCGCGGCCAGCACGGTCACGGCGAACAGCGCCAGCCCGGCCACCGCCAGAGCGGCGCCCACGGCGGCGGGCGCGGTGTAGCCGAGTCCGGCGGCGATCACCACGCCGCCCAGCCAGGCCCCTGCCGCGTTGGCGATATTGAGGGCGGCGTGGTTGAGCGCGGCGGCAAGGGTCTGGGCATCGGCGGCCACGTCCATCAGACGGGTCTGCAACCCCGGCGCGAGCGACGCGCCGGTCGCGCCCACCAGGAACGCGCCGATCCCGGCGGTGACCGGGTGGTGCGCGGCGGCGATGAAGCCGGCGAGCACCACGGCCATGGCGATCATGGCGTAGAACACCGCGCGGTCGACGCCGCGGTCGGCCAGCACGCCGCCGACGATATTGCCCGCGACCATGCCCAGCCCGAACAGCATGAGCACCACCGGCACCAAGCCGAGGGACATGCCCGCCACATCGGTGAGGGTGGTGGTGATGTAGGTGTACACGGCGAACATGCCGCCGAAGCCGATGGCGCCGACGCCCAGGGTGAGCAGCACCTGCGGGCGGCGCAGCGCGCCGAGTTCGGTGCGCGGGTCGGAAGTACGCAGGCCGGTGAGGTCGGGCACGTAGCGAACGAGCGCCGCTACCGTGGCGACGCCGATCACCGCGACCACCACGAACGCGTCCCGCCAGCCGAGGTGCTGACCGAGCCAGGTGGCGGCGGGAACGCCGACAACGTTGGCGGCGCTCAACCCCAGCATAACCGCGGCAACCGCTTTCGCGCGCTGACCCGCCGGTGCCAGAGAGGCCGCAGCCAGGGAGGCGACACCGAAGTACGCGCCGTGCGGCAGCCCGGAGACGAACCGCGCCGCGATGAGGGACTCGAACGTCGGGGCCAGCACGGTGGCCGCGTTACCCAGGGTGAACGCCACCATCAGTGCGATCAGCAACCGCTTGCGCGGCACCCGCGCGCACAGCGCGGCCAGCAGCGGCGCGCCGATCACCACGCCCAGCGCGTACGCGGAGACGGCATGCCCCGCGGTGGGCTCGGAGACGCTCATGGCCGACGCGATATCCGGCAGCAAACCCATGGTGACGAACTCGGTGGTGCCGATGCCGAAGCCGCCGAGCGCCAACGCCAGCATCGCGGGGATGTGCCAGGAGGTGCGCTCGAGCTCGGGCGGGGCGGTGGGCTGGGTGGTGGCTGCCGGACTCGTCACGGGTTCTTACAACCACCCCGCCCTCGCGTCCGCATCCCCGGATCGACGTGAGTTCCGACACCGCCGACCAAGATCATTCCCGCAGCTCACCGACATATCCGGCAAACCGGACGAGACCGCGACACTGTCGGCCACCGCCGGCGGCCACTCCCAACCCAGCTGAACCGTCGAGGCGACTCGACGACATCGGCACACCACGGCGGGCACGGTTTCCAGCATCCGGGCCGACGGGCCCGTATCCGCGCCGCCCCACGCTCCGTGCCCCCACACAAGAATCCACCCTCACCGACCGGACACCCCTCCGGATTCCCCTCGGAATGACGCGATCCTGCGCCGCGCGCCCCTAGACTCCCGCCCATCGTCACTCGATTCTCTCGCGGCGTGTTCCTGCGCGCGGCGCTCGGAGCCGGGGCGGCCACGGCGGTCGGCTCGGTGCTCGGCGCGCCCGCGGCGGGCGATCCGGTCACCTCCGGGTCGGGCGGCATGCCGGACTGGGAGGGCCTGCGGCGCGGACTGCGTGGACGGTTGCTGCTGCCGTGGGAGCCGGACTACTTCCCCGCGAAACTGCTGCACGACACCCGATTCGACGCCATGCTGCCCGCCGCCGTCGTGCGCGCTGCCGACGAGGATGACGTGTCGGCGGCCGTATCCTTCGCCGCCGCCCACCACCTCACGGTCGCGCCGCGCGGCGGCGGCCACTCGTATGTGGGCGCGTCGGCCGCCGACCGGACGCTCGTCCTCGACCTGCGTGACCTGAACGCCGTTCGTCTCGACTCCGGGAACGCGCACCTCGGCGGCGGCGCGCTCATCGCCCAGGCGCAGGACGCCCTCGGCGCGCACGGGCGCACGATCCCGCTCGGCACCTGCCCGACGGTCGGCGTGACCGGGCTGGCGCTCGGCGGCGGCATCGGCGTCGATTCCCGGGCGCGCGGCCTCACCTGCGACCGACTGCTCGGCGCGCGGGTGGTACTACCCGACGGGACCAAGGCCGAGGTGTCCGCGACCGACCATCCTGACCTGTTCTGGGCGTTGCGCGGCGGCGGCCGCTGCGCAGTCGTCACCGAACTCACCGTCGCCACCCATCCCGCCGAATCGAAAGACCTGACGCGCCTGAGCTTTCCGGGTGAAGCGGCCGCGCGGACGCTGCTCGGCTGGGCGAACTGGCTCGCGACGGCGAGCCGCGCACAGTGGGCCAACGTGGAGGTCCGCGCCGACGGGCACGGCGGCGTGGCGTGTGTCGTCCTGCTGGTCGGCCCAGCGGGAACGGGCTCCGGCGCGGCGGCGGGCCTGGCCCGAGCGATCGGTGCCCAGCCGACTACCGCCGAAACGCGCACCCTCGAACACGCGGCCACCGCACTCGAATTGGCCGGCGGCACCCGCACCCCGTCGCGCACCAGCCTCGCCGCCGGATCGGACGTCCTGACCGACCTCACCCCCGACGCGGCGGACGCTCTCGTCGCCGCCGTGACCGACCGCTCCCGCACCGGCGGCTCCGGCGGCGCGCTGGTCGACCCCCTCGACGGCGCGGTCCGCGACATTCCGGCGAACGCCACCGCCTTCCCTTGGCGCACCCACACCGCCCTGGTCCAGTGGATCGTCTACAACCCCACCGACCACGCCGCGGCCACCGAATGGATAGCGCGAGCGCATCACAGAGTCGGCCCCCACTCGGCGGGCGGATACCTCAACTACCCGGAAGTGGGCCACCCCGCGCACCGCTATCTGGCCGGTAACCACGCCCGCCTGCGCGATATCGCGAACACCATCGACCCGGACCACCGCATCGGCGTCCACCCCGCACTCTGATCAACCGGCAACCGCTCCACCCCCGAAAACACGTCGGGCACCCGTTCGCCGCAAGGGCGGGCGGGTGCCCGGTTCACCCGGGGTCGGGCGCACGGCCCGGCCCCGGTGCACAGATCAGCGCAGTGCGCGCGCCAGGTTCGCGTCGAGCGCGCCGAGGAACTCCTCGGTGGTCAGGTACCCCTGGTCGCCGCCGACGAGCAGCGCGAGGTCCTTGGTCATCTGGCCGCCCTCGACGGTCTTGATGACAACGTCCTCGAGCGTCTGCGCGAAGCCGATCACCTCGGGGGTGTTGTCCAGCTTGCCGCGGTGCTCGAGACCGCGGGTCCAGGCGAAGATCGACGCGATCGGGTTGGTCGAGGTGGGCTTGCCCTGCTGGTGCTGGCGGTAGTGCCGGGTGACGGTGCCGTGCGCGGCCTCCGCCTCACAGGTCTTGCCGTCCGGGGTGAGCAGCACCGAGGTCATCAGGCCCAGCGAGCCGAAGCCCTGCGCGACCGTGTCCGACTGCACGTCGCCGTCGTAGTTCTTGCAGGCCCACACGTAGCCGCCCTCCCACTTCATGGAGGAGGCGACCATGTCGTCGATGAGGCGGTGCTCGTAGGTCAGGCCCGCGGCGTCGAACTGGGTCTTGAACTCGGCGTCGAAGATCTCCTGGAAGGTGTCCTTGAACATGCCGTCGTAGGCCTTCAGGATGGTGTTCTTGGTCGACATGTAGACCGGGTAGTTCTGCTGCAGGCCGTAGTTGAACGACGCCCGCGCGAAGTCCACGATCGACTTCTTGAAGTTGTACATGCCCATGACGACGCCGCCGTCCTCGGGCATCTTCACGACCTCGTGCACGATCGGCTCGCTGCCGTCCTCGGGGGTGAAGGTCAGCGTGACCGTGCCGGCCTGGAACACCTTGAAGTCGGTGGCGCGGTACTGGTCGCCGAAGGCGTGACGACCGATGATGATCGGCTTGGTCCATCCGGGCACCAGGCGCGGCACGTTCGAGATGATGATCGGCGCGCGGAAGATGGTCCCGCCGAGAATGTTGCGGATGGTGCCGTTGGGCGAGCGCCACATCTTCTTGAGGCCGAATTCCTCGACCCTGGCCTCGTCCGGGGTGATGGTGGCGCACTTGACGCCCACGCCGTGGCGCTTGATGGCCTCGGCCGCATCGATGGTGACCTGGTCGTCTGTCTTGTCCCGGTACTCGATCCCCAGGTCGTAGTACTCGAGGTTCACGTCGAGGTACGGGTGGATCAGCTTGTCCTTGATGAACTGCCAGATGATCCGGGTCATCTCGTCGCCGTCGAGTTCTACGACGGTGCCTTCAACCTTGATCTTGGACATGGATCTTCGTGTCCTCCTAGGATGGTGCCCTCATTGCACGGCCAGGCGAACACGCTTGTGAGCGGACCCCAGCTGTTCAACAGACAACGTATATGCCCCGCGGTGTTTGCGGGACGCGTGGTGCAAACAAGACAAGCGTACTGCTGTCGGAGTCCTCACCGCTCGGGGAGGGCCCGTTGTGCGGACTGTGACGAACCTCCGACCCGCGGATCACCTGTGATCCGCACCACTTTCACCATCATGACATCCGGCCGCGACCTGCGCGTCGCGGGTGCGGCCGGTGCGCGGCCTCTCCGGGGAGGGATTTCGGCCGACGGCGGGCGCCAGCTAACATGTCGGTCAGGTCATGAGTGCCAACGCCAAGCCCCGGCTCGTTGGCCGGCAACCCTCCAGCTGCGGTGGGGTGCTCCGGGTGAGGACCTGGCCACCCGACGGCCGGGTGGCAAGCGCACCAGCAGGAGGTTCCCGGAAATGTGTTGCTGTAGTCGATAGACCGCATCCTCGATTCCCTTGAATTCCGGCGAAACTCCGTGGAGACCAACACCATGACCGACAACGCATCGGCCGAGTTCGACCCTGCCCAGTGGTCCTTCGAGACCAAGCAGATCCATGCGGGCCAGGCCCCCGACGCCGCCACCAACGCCAGGGCGCTGCCGATCTACCAGACGACGTCCTACACCTTCCGCGACACCGATCACGCGGCGGCGCTGTTCGGCCTGGCCGAACCGGGCAACATCTACACCCGCATCGTCAACCCCACCCAGGACGTGGTGGAGCAGCGCATCAACGCGCTCGAGGGCGGCGTCGCGGCGCTGCTGCTGGCCTCCGGCCAGGCCGCGGAGACCTTCGCCATCCTGAACCTGGCGAACTCGGGCGACCACATCGTCTCCAGCCCGCACCTCTACGGCGGCACCTACAACCTCTTCCACTACTCGCTGCCCAAGCTCGGCATCGAGGTGTCCTTCGTCGAGGATCCCGATGATCTGGAGCAGTGGAAGGCCGCGATCCGGCCGAACACCAAGGCCTTCTTCGGCGAGACGGTCGCCAACCCGAGCAGCTCGGTCCTCGACATTCCCGGCATCGCCGGTGTCGCGCACGCCGCGGGCATCCCGCTCATCGTGGACAACACCGCCGCCACCCCGTACCTGATCCAGCCGCTGAAGCACGGCGCCGACATCGTGGTCCACTCGGCCACCAAGTACCTCGGCGGGCACGGCACGGCCATCGCGGGCGTGATCGTGGACGGCGGCACCTTCGACTGGACGGTCACCGACGAGCAGGGCGACGCCCGCTTCCCCGGCTTCACCACCGCCGACCCCAGCTACCACGGTGTGGTGTTCGCCGACCTCGGCGCGCCGGCGTTCGCGCTCAAGGCGCGGGTGCAGCTGCTGCGCGATCTGGGTTCGGCCGTGTCGCCGTTCAACGCCTTCCTGATCAGCCAGGGCATCGAGACGCTGAGCCTGCGCATCGAGCGCCACGTGCAGAACGCCAAGGCCGTGGCCGAGTTCCTCAGCGAGCACCCCGCCGTGGAGAAGGTCCACTACGCGGGCCTGCCGTCCTCGCCGTGGTACGAGCGCGGGCAGCAGCTGGCGCCCAAGGGTGTCGGTTCGATCGTGTCGTTCGAGCTGCGCGGCGGCGTGGACGCGGGCAAGAAGTTCGTCAACGCGCTCACCCTGCACAGCCACGTCGCCAATATCGGCGACGTGCGCTCGCTGGTGATCCACCCGGCGTCGACCACGCATTCCCAGCTCACGCCCGAGGAGCAGGTCACCACGGGCGTCACGCCCGGCCTGGTGCGCCTGGCCGTGGGCATCGAGGGGATCGACGACATCCTGGCCGACCTGCGAGCCGGTTTCGAAGCGGCCACGACGTGACCGTGAGCACCGATCAGGGCTACGCCCGGCCGTCGCGGCCGGCGGACGGTTCCGCGCCTTCGGGTGCGGAACTGCTGCCGCCGCCCGACGGCAGGCTGGGTCTCGTCGAGATCGGGGACGTGCGGCTGGAGAGCGGCGCGGTCATCCCCGATGTGCATCTCGCGGTGCAGCGGTGGGGCGAGCTGTCGCCCACGCTGGACAACGTGGTGCTCGTCGAGCACGCCCTGACCGGTGACTCGCACGTGGTCGGCCCGCCCGGCGGTGTCCACCAGCAGCCCGGCTGGTGGGACGGCATGGTCGGGCCGGGCGCGCCCATGGACACCGGCGAGTGGTGCGTCATCGCGGCGAACGTCCTGGGCGGCTGCAAGGGCAGCACCGGCCCGTCTTCGCTCGCGCCCGACGGCACTCCGTGGGGTTCGCGTTTCCCGTCCATCTCCATCCGCGATCAGGTGCGTGCCGAGGCGGCGCTCATGGACCGGCTGGGCGTCGAGCGGCTGGCCGCGGTGGTCGGCGGCTCGATGGGCGGGATGCGGGTGCTGGAGTGGATGATCGGCGCGCCCGAGCGCGTGGCCGCCGCGCTGGTGCTGGCCGTCGGCGCGCGCGCCACGGCCGACCAGATCGGCACCCAGACCACCCAGATCGCCGCCATCAAGGCCGATCCGGACTGGCAGGGCGGCGACTACCACCACACCGATCGCGCGCCGACGACCGGTATGGGCATCGCGCGGCGCATCGCGCACCTCACCTACCGCACCGAGGGCGAGCTCGACCACCGCTTCGCCAACCAGGCGCAGGAGGGGGAGGATCCCCTGGCGGGCGGCCGGTACGCGGTGCAGAGCTACCTGGAGTACCAGGCCGAAAAGCTGTGCAGGCGTTTCGATCCCGCCACCTACGTGTTGCTGAGTGAGGCCATGAACCGCCACGACGTGGGGCGCGGGCGCGGCGGTATCGAGACCGCGCTCGCCGGCACCCCCGTGCCGTGCGTGGTGGGCGGTGTCGACTCCGACCGCCTCTACCCGCTGCACACCCAGCAGGAGCTGGCCGATCTGCTCCCCGGCTGCGCCGGCCTCGAGGTGGTGCACTCCCGCGACGGCCACGACGGATTCCTCACCGAGGCCGCCGCCGTGTCGAAGCTGCTCACCGAGACCATGCGGCTGGCGCGCGAGAACCGCTGAGCGCCGGACGTTTTCGTCAGCTCGTCGCGCGAGTTCCGTTCGGCGCACGATGGTTTCCCGAGACCGACGTACCCGCCGATGGTGGGTGGCGATACCTGGCGTGGGCGCTGACGCCCGGATTCAGCCGACGCCGAGAGTGTTGATCGTCGCCGCGAGGAAGACGATCGAAGAGCCGAGCAGGCTCAGAGCCGCCACGTCGAAGGGCTTGCTGCGCACCGCGAGCAGGCCCACCCGCACGGTCGGCAGGCAGAGCCGGAAGGCCGCGGCGAGCAGGGCCGCGCCGCCGAAGAACAGCGCGCCGCGCCGCCAGCGGTCGGAGGCGACGAAGACGATCGCGACCACGATGACGAGCGAGACCACGACCATCGGCAGGTGACAGCGCAGGAAGTGCGCGGCCCGTCCGCCGCCCGTGTTGCGCCCGGCCGGCGCGTCGAGATCGGTCACGGCACCGATTCTCGCAGACGCCCACCCGAGACCCGTCCCGCCCCGCATGACAAGCTGATGTGCTGTGCTGAAGCTGATGTTCCACGAGCCGTGCATCCCGGGCAACACCGGTAACGCGATCCGGCTGGCCGCGGGCACCGGGTGCGAGTTGCACCTGGTGGAGCCGCTGGGGTTCGACCTCTCGGAGTCGAAGCTGCGCCGCGCGGGCCTGGACTACCACGACCTGGCCTCGGTCACCGTGCACAAGGACCTCGAGGCCGCGTGGGCGGCGCTGCGCCCCGACCGCGTGTTCGCCTTCACCACCAAGGCCACGACCCGCTACACCGATATCGCCTACCGGCGCGGTGACGTGCTGCTGTTCGGCGCCGAGCCCTCCGGCCTGCCCGATCACGTGCTCGCCGACCCGCACATCACCGACGAAGTGCGCATCCCGATGCTGCCGGGGCGGCGGTCCATGAATCTGGCCAATGCCGCATCGGTCGCCGTGTACGAGGCGTGGCGGCAGTTCGGGTTCCCCGGCGCGGTGTGAACGGCGGACGATCTCCGTCGCCCCGACGCGTGCTCCTCGTGCGCTGCACGGTGCCTGGCTTCTACCGCCCGGTCCGGTGCCGCGCGTCAAGGGCTTCCGCGAAAGCCGGACTCGACATCGTCGCGCGGGTTGTGGCGGCCCCGCCGGGGGCCCGTCAGTCGGCGATCTCGAAACGTTTGAAGCGGGAGGTGGCGCCCGCCGCGAGCCGGATGGACGACTTGGGCACGCCGAAGTGCTCGGCGAGGAGTTCGATGGCGGCCTTGTTGGCCTTGCCCTCCACGGCCGGGGCGCGAACATAGAGCTGGAGGGTGCCGTCGGGTTGCGTCTCGATCAGCGGACCCTTGCGACTGTTCGGCTTGATCGTCACCCGCACTACGGTCGGCACCAGGGGCTCCTTGATTCGTGCTCGCACAGGGGGAATCGGCGGGTGCGCCCGTGATTCAGCGCGCCCGTGATTCAGCGCGTCCGCATTTCGGTGCGGTCGCCGCCGTTGCGGTCGGTGCTCCGGCAGGTGAGGCGCCTTCTCGAAGCCGGCGTCGGCGGGCCGGCGGGGCAGCGGCCTGAACCGCCGTGTGCCCGCGTCGGCGCCGCCGTTGGCGTGGTGCGCGTCCGCGGCATGCCAGACCGTGCGGCTGCCGGATTCGACCGGCATGGTGGCGATTTCGGCGTCGGCACGTCGGTGCCGGTGGGGCGTCTTCGGCACGTCAAGACTTTTCGGTGCGGTTCTCGCCGTTCTCCTGGTCCGCGCCGGAACCCGCCGCATCACCTGCGGCAGTGCCGGATTCGGCGGGGGCGGTGCCGGACTCGGCAGGCGCGGTCCCCGACCCGGTAGGCGTCGCCGTGCCTGATCCGGCAGGGGCACCGGTTTCGGTGGGCGCGGAGGCCGGGGCGCCCGCACCCTGCGCATGAGCACCACGCGACGACCGCGACTTGCGGCGGATCACGCGGACGAGGGCGTACCCGATCGCGCCGAGGACCGCGAGGAAACCGACCCACGGAATCGCCTTGCCCACGAACACGATCGCGTCCTTGCCCCAGTCCACGAACGAGTTCCAGCCCGCGGCGAGGCCTTCGAAGAAGTTGCTCGGATCGTCGGAGGAGGTCTCGGCGTCGGTGGTGATCTGAATCGTGAGGGTGGACAGCGCGACCTGGTCGTCGAGGCGGCGCTTCTGCGCGACGAGACTGTCGAGTTCACCCTGCCGATCCGACAGCGCCTCCTCGGCGGCGAGGAGATCGGCGGTGTCGGCGGCGGTTTCGATGAGGGCGCGCAAGCGGTCCACCGAGGCGCGCAGCGCGGCGATCCTGGCGTCCAGATCTTCCCACTGCATGGTGACGTCGTCGCGGTTGACGGTCACGCTGGTGAGCGTGCCGAGGCCGCCGAGCCCGTCGAGGAACTCGTCGGTCTTGTCGGCGGGCACGCGCACGGTGAGCGAGGCGCTGGGATCGAGGTCGTCGGTGCCCGGCTGTTCGGTGCGGCTGTCCACTCGCCCGCCCGCCCGCCGCACCTGGTCGATCACCTGCGCGGCGGCGCCGATCGGATCACCCGAGGTGATCTCGACGTTGCCGCTCACCACCTCCTTGCGGTCCACGGTCTCGGGCGCCTGCTGCCGCTGGTCCGGCACCCCCTGCTCGCGCAACCCGGGCGGTGCGACGGGCGCGACCGTGGCGAGCCCCGGCGCGCTCCCGTCGGACCGCTCGTCGTCCCCACCGCACCCGACCAGCAGCCCCATCCCGAGCAGTCCGGCACACACCACCGCAAGCGTTCGCATACTCGCAGGGTAACCGCCCCGGCGAACCCGGTCACCGATCCGCGCGCAATCCCGTCCGCATCACTGGAAGTCGCGAGATTTGGAGTGGATGCGCAGGTCGAGGGGCTGGAGGTGTTCGGCGAGGACGCTCACCGCGCCCTCGGCGTTCTGGACGCGGCCGCGGATGAGCAGGGCGGGGGCGTGCTGGGCGAGGCGGCGGTGGCGCGCCCACAGGCCGACCGAGCAGACGACGTTCACCATGCCGGTCTCATCCTCCAGGTTGAGGAAGGTGACGCCCGCGGCGGTGGCGGGCCGCTGCCGGTGCGTGACCGCGCCGCCGACCAGCACGCGGGACCCGTCGCGCACCGCGAGCAGTCCGGACGCGGGCACCACGCCGAGCGCGTCGAGGCGGGCGCGCAGGAATTCGGTGGGATAGCTGTCCGGGGAGACGCCGGTGGCCCACACGTCGGCGGCGGCCATCTCCAGATCGCTCATGCCGGGCAGGGTGGGCGCGGTGGTCGCGGCGCCGGTGCCGGGCAGCAGGCCCGCGCGCTCCCCCGCGGCCGCGCCCGCCGCCCACAGCGCCTCACGCCGGGTGAGGCCGAGGCTGCCGAGCGCGCCCGCCGTGGCCAGCGATTCCGCTTGGGCGACACTGAGTTCCACGCGTCCGGTGAGGTCGAGGAACGAGGTGTAGAGGCTGCGGTCGCGCGCCGCGACAATGCGTTCGGCCAGGTCGGATCCGATGTGACGAACGGCGGCAAGTCCCAGCCGCACCTGCTTCCCGCCCCCTTCGAGGGTGGCCTCGGCGAGGCTGGCGTTGATATCGGGGCCGTGCACCACCACCCCGTGCCTGCGCGCGTCGGCCACCAGCGACTGCGGCGAGTAGAACCCCATCGGCTGCGCGCGCAGCAGCCCGGCGAGGAACGCGGCGGGATGGTGCAGTTTGAACCAGGCCGAGTAGTACACCAGCGCGGCGAAGCTCTGCGAATGGCTTTCCGGGAAGCCGAAATTCGCGAAGGCATAGAGCTTCTCGTAGATGCGGTCGGCGACCTCTCCTTCGATGCCGTGCCGCTCCTTCATCCCTTCGTAGAGGCGGGCTTTGAGCCGCTCCATGCGTTCGGGCGAGCGTTTGGAGCCCATGGCGCGGCGCAGCTGGTCGGCTTCGGCGGCGCTGAAACCGGCCACGTCGACGGCGATCTGCATGAGTTGCTCCTGGAACAGCGGCACGCCGAGGGTGCGGCCGAGCGCGTTGATCAGCGACGGATGGTCGTAGTGCACCTTCTCCTGTTTGTTGAGGCGGCGGATGTAGGGGTGCACCGAACCGCCCTGGATCGGACCCGGCCGGATCAGCGCCACCTCCACCACCAAGTCGTAGAACTTGGTGGGCCGCAACCGGGGCAACGTCGCCATCTGCGCGCGCGACTCCACCTGGAACACGCCCACCGAATCGGCGCGCGAAAGCATCTCGTAGACAGCGGGTTCGGCCAGGTCGAGGGCGTGCAGATCCACCTCGACGCCCTCGTGCTCGCGCACCAGATCGATCATGTAGTGCAGCGCGGAGAGCATGCCCAGCCCGAGCAGGTCGAACTTCACCAGGCCCGCGGCGGCGCAATCGTCCTTGTCCCACTGCAATACGCTGCGCCCCGCCATGCGCGCCCACTCCACCGGGCACACATCGGCCACGGGCCGGTCACAGATCACCATGCCGCCCGAATGGATGCCGAGATGCCTTGGCAGGCCCTCCAATTCGGCGGCCAGTTCGAGCACCGGGGTGGGGATGTCGGTGCCGGCCTCGGTCTCGACACCGGTCCAGCGACTCACCTGCTTGCTCCACGCGTCCTGCTGGCCGGGCGAAAAGCCCAGTGCGCGTGCGGCATCACGCACCGCGGACTTACCGCGATAGGTGATCACATTGGCCACCTGCGCGGCGTAGGCGCGGCCGTACTTGGCGTAGACGTGCTGGATCGCTTCTTCCCGGCGGTCGGATTCGATGTCGATATCGATGTCGGGCGGGCCGTCGCGCTCGGGCGAGAGAAACCGCTCGAACAGCAGCTCGTTGCGCACCGGGTCGACGTTGGTGATGCCGATGGCGAAGCAGACGGCGGAGTTGGCCGCCGAACCCCGGCCCTGGCACAGGATGTCGTTCTCCCGGCAGAACTCGACGATGTCGTGCACCACCAGGAAGTAGCCGGGGAAGCCGAGCTCGGCGATGACGCGGAGTTCGTAGTCGATCTGCCGGTAGGCCACGGGGTTTCCGGACGGCGGTCCGTAGCGACGGGCCGCGCCCTTGTAAGCGAGATCGCGCAGCCAGGAGTCCTCGTCGTACCCCTCCGGCACGTCGAACGGCGGCAGCTGCGGCGCGATGAGCCGCAAATCGAACGCGCATTCGCGGGCCAGGGCCGCGGCGTCGGCCACCGCGTGCGGCGCGGCCGCGAACAGCCGCGCCATCTCCGCGCCCGACCGCAGGTGCGCGCCGCCGGTGGGCGCGAGCCAGCCCGCGATGTCGTCCAGGCCGCGCCGGGCCCGGATCGCGGCCAGCGCCATCGCGCGGCGGCGCTGCGCGGGACTCGCGAAATGCGCGCCGGTGGTGGCGACGGTGGGCAGGCCGAGCCGCCCGGCCAGGGCGAGCAGCAGGGCGTTGCGTTCGTCGTCCTCGGGGATGCCGTGGTGGGTGAGTTCCACCGCGACGCGGTCGAGGCCGAACCGCTCGGTGAGCTCGCGCAGCGCCGCCTCGGCGCGCGGCAACCGGGCGGCGCCCTCGGCCAGGTCCCGCGCCAGCGCCCGGCGCAGATGTCCTTTGCGGCAACCGGTCAGGATGTGCCAGTGCCCGCCCGCGGCGGCGGTGAGCGCGTCCAGGTCGTAGCGCAGCACGCCCTTCTCCCCCGCCGCCAGGTGCGCGGCGGAGATCTCGCGGGACAGACGGCGATACCCCTCCTGGCCGCGAGCCAGCACCAGCAGGTGCGGGCCGGACGGGTCGGGCTCGCCGGTGCGCGGCGCGGAATCCGGCGCGGCGGCGTGCACCTCGAGATCGGTGAGACCACCGGACAGGAAACCCGTTGCGGCGGAACTGTTCACACCGGAGGTGAACCGGCTCTGCGCACCGGCCTTGCGCTCCCCCGAAACACCCTCGCCCAGTGACAGTTCCGCCCCGAAGACCGTCGGCATCCCCCATTCCTTCGCGGCCTCGGCGAACCGCACGGTGCCGTAGAAGCCGTCGTGATCGGTGAGCGCGATCGCCTCCAGGCCGAGCCGCACCGCCTCCTCCACCAACTCCTCCGGCTGACAGGCGCCGTCGAGGAAGCTGTAGGCCGAATGGGCGTGCAGCTCGGCGTAGGGCACGACCGGGCCGTCGGGGCGGCGCACCGGATCCGCTTCGTACGGTTCACGTTTGCGCGTCCACGCGGGACTGTCGCCGCCGTCGCCGGGGTACATGATGTCGGGGTTCGTCCGGCCCGGCCGGCCCGAGAGCACCCGTTCCATCTCCGCCCAGGAGGGCGGGCCGTTGCCCCAGCCCACGCGTCGCCACCTCCGCTCAATCGGTGAACCGCTCGGTCGATCCGCTCCCGACCGCCGCATCCACCCGGTCCAGGCCGGAGCGGATCATCTCGCCGTAGGCGTCGTCGGCCAGGATCCGCAGGTGTCCGCGCGCGATCGCCAATTGCATGCGGGCCGAGTCGAATTCGCCGAGCCTGCGGTGACTGTCGGCCAGGTTCAGGTAGAGCGAGGGCAGGAAGCAGCGCAGCCCCTCGTCGAGCGGGATACCGGGGCCGAAGACGGCGGCGAGCGCGCGCTGATCCCAGGCCAGCGCCTCCGCGTCGTTCTCTTGCAGGACGGCCAGATGGTGGGCCACCACGCACCGCTGTAGCGGGTAACCGGAGGGGTCGAGTTCGTCCCAGAGCGCGCGCAGCGCCCGCCGGGCCGCTTCCGGGTTCACGCCGCCGAGCCGCACCGCGGCAAAGATGTCCGCCATCCGATCGTCCGCCATGCGCACGAGTATCGCACATATGTTCGATTGTTTCGAGGTCGATTCGCACACCGGAATGACCCCTCGAGTATGTGACGATCGCCACTTGGCAGGTAAACTTACTTCGGAGTAAGTTCGTGCCATCCGGGCAGTGCCGCCGACCGAAGGAGCAGCGAGATGACCCAGGCTTCCGACGAGGCCGCCCGCGGGCGGCGCGACCGTCGCGATCTCACCGGCAGGCACGTCGTCATCACCGGCGCGTCCTCCGGCATCGGCCGGGCCGCCGCGATCGCCGTCGCCGAGAAGGGCGCCACCGTGTTCCTGCTGGCGCGGCGCGGGGAGGAACTCGACGCCGTGGTCGCGGAGATCCGGGCGGCGGGCGGTTCGGCGTACGGATACCAGTGCGACGTCACCGATTCCGATTCCGTCGACCACACCGTGAAGACCATCCTCGACGAGCACGGTCACGTGGACATGCTGGTGAACAACGCGGGCCGTTCCATCCGCCGCGCCATCCACCGCTCCACCGACCGCCTGCACGACTACGAGCGCACCATGGCGGTGAACTACTTCGGCGCGCTGCGCATGACGCTGGCGCTGCTGCCGCAGATGCGCGAGCGCAAGTTCGGCCACATCGTGCAGATCAGCAGCGCGGGGGTGCAGGTCGCCACGCCGCGCTTCTCCGCCTACCTGGCCAGCAAGGCGGCGCTGGACAAGTTCACCGAGGTGGCGGCCGTGGAGACGCTCGCCGACGGCGTCACCTTCACGACCATCCATATGCCGCTGGTGCGCACCCCGATGATCACGCCCAGCGGCGATCAGGGGCCCGCGGAGTCGCCGGAGTGGGCGGCGGCCACCATCGTGCGCGCCCTCACCGAGCGCCCCAAGCGCATCGACGTCCCGATCGGCACCATCGCCGAATACGGCGCGCTGCTCACCCCGAAGATCCGCGACCGCATCCTGCACCGCTACTACCGCGCCCTCCCTGACTCCCCCGCCGCCAAGGGCGAACCGGGCGACGAATCCACGGAACCCCCGAAACCCGTTGCCCCCCAACCCCGACCCCGCCCCCAATCCCCCGTCCGCAAAGCCACCGGCGCCGCCCTCCGCCGCGCCGCCCGCTGGGTCCCGGGGACCCATTGGTGAACCTCGGCCGGTTCCGCTTCTCATGCAGCAACGAAATCAGCCGAGCAACAGTGTGATGGGGCCCGGCCCGTGACCAGGCCCACCGCTACCTACCCGAACCCGGCGCCGTCCTGAACTGACACTCCGGGCCGGAACGGCCGCTACGAGGAGCGCGTCGCTGATTCCCTCGCTCACTCGCGCGGCGACAACAGGTCACTGTCGGTGGGGAGCCAGGTGCCGTGGAGGCCGGCGGGGACTCGGAGGGGCATGCGGATCGAGGCGAGGGGGCCCGAGGCGGGGTCGTCGGCGGGGAGGATGTGGAACCAGGACGTCATGTCGGTCGGGTCGGTGCCGAGGGTGCCCCAGTAGGCGCGGTCGGTTCCGGGGAGGAAGACGGGCTCGCCGACGGCGAACTCTCCGGCGTTCCACCATGTTTCGGTACCGGCGTGGGTGTCGAGGAACATCAGGGCGTTCTTGCCCGGCCCGGACGCACCCGTTCCGCCCACGGTGGCGATCACGCCGTGGTCGCCCGTGAGCCTGCGGTCGTCGATCCGGGGGAACTCGATCGAGGCCACCGCGAGATCGGTGCGATCTGCCGCGCCGGTCGCGGGGTCGATGACCGCGCGCACCAGAGCGCCGCGCTGCGGGGTGTCGACGTCGGCGAGCCCGCCGGGGTACGCCCACTGCACATAGTCCACAACAACCTCGCCGTGCTCCCCGTCGAAGGCGTTCGCGAAGTGCCACACCCAGAACGGGTCGGTCTCGGTCCAGCGCACCGGCCCGCCGTCGCGGGGAATGAGCGCGATCCGGGTCCCCCGCGCCGGGCGCCAGTCCAGCAGCGACCCGCCCCGCAGCAGACCGGGGATGTCGAACACCAGCGGGCACAGGAACAGCACTATCCAGCGCGCGGTGAGCGCCATGTCGTGCACCATCACGGGTTCGTCGACACCGTCGAGCGGAGTCGGGGCGCGACGCTCGGTGCCGTCCGGAGCGACCACCGACCAGGCCAGGTACGGCGGTTCCAGCCGGTAGGTGAACAGCACCAGCTCGCCGGTGCGCGGATCGACCTTGGGGTGCGCGGTGCTGCCGAGCGCCATCGCGCCCCCGCAGTCGTCGCGGCCGAGGGTCGCCAGATCGCCGGGGTCGATCCGGTACGGCAGATCGCTCTCGGCCATGGCGAGGAGTTTCCCGCCGTGCGCCACCACGTTGATGTCGGGCAGTTCGCGGGTGGTGCCCGCGAGTTCGGGGCCCACCTCGTCCGCGCCGGGCGTGTACGGGTCGGTGACGCCCGCCCACAGCGCGCGACCGGCGCGTTCCTCGGCCAGCACCATCGGGGTGCGGACGAAGCGGTTGGTGTAGCGGACGCGTCCGTCCTCGAGGTGGACGCGATGCACCATGGCGTCGCCGTCGATCGGGTACAGGTAGCGCCCGATCGGGTCGAAGCGCGGATTGGGACCGTTGCGGTAGTAGGTGCCGTTCAGGTCGGCGGGCAGTTCGCCGACAACCTCGAGTCCGTCCACGTCCACCTCCTCGCGCTGCGGGGTGAACACGCCGGACAGGTGCGCGTGATGCAGGGTGTCGACCGGAGCGGGCGGCGCGGTGGTGTAGGGAACCATCGGGTCCTCCTCGGGTGGGGTGCCGGATTTCACGATCCTCCGCCGCGGAACGGACGACAAGCCCCTGCATCGGGCGGCACCCGGTGCCACGGGCGCGCGGTGATTCCGGCGGAGGGCGTAGGGTGCCCTGGTCACCACAATCGCGGCCGTGTCAGGGAGGGAGCGCCGATGTCGACACCTTCGTGGGGTTCGCCCCAGCATCCGGGTTCGCCGGGGTATGCGGGCGGAGCGCATGCCGGAGCGGGCGGACAGGTGCCGGGCGCCTCGGGAGGACATGCCGTTCCGCCGGCACCCGGCGCGCACCCCGGGCACGTGAGTCCTTCGGCGGGAGCGTCATTCGCACCGCAGACGCCGATCGGCGCGCATTACCCGGGTGGGCCGCAGTATCCCGGTGGTCCGCAGTACCCCGGTGGTGGACCCCAGTACCCACCGCAGTATCCGGGTACGCCGCAGCAGCCGCACTATCCCCAGCAGCCGCACTACCCCGCTCCCCAGCATCCCGGGTACCCGGCTCCGCAGTATCCGAACGCCCCGTATCCGGCTGCGCCACAGCACCCGAGCGCCCCGCACCCGCAGGCCGCGCCCCAATACCACGGCGCCCCGCAACAATCCGCCGCACCCCAGCCGGGCAGCCCGAAAGACGAACTGTCACAGCGCTATCTGGCAGCCGTCACCCACCACATGATGCGGGGGCAGCTCCAGATCTCGCAGAACTGGCTCGGCCCGCTGTGGGGATTGATCGGCGTGGGTTCGGTCATCGCGAACGCGTTGAACCCCATCGAGCTGGCGGTGTGCGTCACGGCGCTGGACGAGATCACGCCCGACGCGGTCAACGCCTTCCCCCGCCACGTCGACGCGTTCGCCAAAACGCTGCGCAGGCAGAGCGCGTTCATCGTGAAGGGCGGCGCGTTCGGCGTCGCCGCCCTGGTGGCGCCGCGCGTGCACCCGGCGGCCCTGCAAGCGGTGACGAACCGGCCCATGAGTTTCGGCTCGGTGATCGTCCCCGCCGTCGTCGACCTCGGCACGCGCCAACTGCACGTCGCCTCCAACACGCCGTTCGTCGGCATGGCGACCTGGGGTGCGGTGCGCAGCCAGGCCCGCATCTACCTGCCCGAACCGCGCGCGGTGCTGGGCTGAGGAGCGCGGCGCCCGCGGTCGGCCTCGCATCTAGTTATTGCTAGCACGCAGCGCCCGCAATCGGCCACGCACCGACGGGATCGCACGGGCTCGGACGCCCAACTGCCGCTCAGGCGCCGACGGCTTGCGCGGTCAGCTGCTCCACACTGTCGGCGACCAGGGCGGTGGCGGGTTTCGGCGCGGCGCCGCAGCTGGCTTGGCGCGGGGCGAACGGCACCGTGCGGGCGGTGACGCGCCAGACGCGACCGTCGCGGTGGTGGACGAGTGCCGCGCCGGCGTAGGTGGGGTCGCCCGTGGCGTCGATGTGCTCCGAACGGACGGTGAGATCGTCGAGGTTCGCGGTGATCTCGGCGCGCACGGCGAGTTCGGCGACCTGCTCGACGGGTTTGCGACCGGCGCGTCCACGCAGCCCGGCCAGGGAAACCTCTTCGCGCGCAACGGCTTCGACAGCGGCGATCGCTTCCGCCGCGTCCACGCGACCGTAGGTAAGCCCGGAGGGCAGCACCACCATGGCGGGCGCGAACCGGTGCCCACCGGTGTGCGAGCACTCCCACACCCGCCCCGGATAGCGCCGCGCCAGCGTCGCCGCGATGGGCCGCCCGAGGCGCGCGCAGCACTGATCGCGCTTGCCGTGCGCGCACACCAGCACCGGAGGTTCCTCGACGCGCTCACCGAGACCCGGTGGCGCGCCGTTGATCAGGTGCGGGTCCAGATCCAGGAGCTGGGCGAGGTCGGTGATCTCCAGGCGTTCGCACCAGCCGCCCTCGGCGTGCGAGTTGACGAGCAGAACCGTTCGCGCGCCGGTGAATTCGTACCGTCCCGGCCTGCGGATCAGGGTGGGGCGCACCTTCGCCGCCGACGTGCGCGCCGCGAGTTCGGCGGTGAGTTCCGGGCCGAGCACTTCATCGCCGATCACGTCGCGCCCCCACGCGCCGGGGTGTTCGACGCACAACCACGCGCCGATCCGGGTCGCGGACCCGGGCAGCGGCACCTCGGCCGCGGCGGTCGAGCAGGGCAGTCCGTCGAAGGCGCTCACGGTTCGGCGAGGAACGGCAGGACCGTGGCCTCGAACTCGCGGTAGCGGTCGCGGTGGATGCTGTGGCCGCAGGTGAACGGGACGGCGGTGACGTCGGGGATCGCGTCGAGCAGCACGGCGAGCTTGTCCGGGTCGACCATGCCGCCGGGGCCGCCGCGCAGGATCAGGGTGGGTGCGGTGATGTCGGCGAGGCGGTCCCACCATTCCGGGTTCGGTTTGCGGAACTGTTCGAGCGCGGTCCCGGTCATGGAACGGTCGAAGGCGAGTACCGCGCGCGGGTGACGGATCAGGCTCGACGTGGCGTGCCACAGTTCGGGGACGGTCGGGAAGCGCCTGGTCAGCCGCAGTTCTTCGGTGCCGGACCGCAATGGGAGCGGGCACTCCTCGATGACCAGCCGCCGCACCAGATCGGGCCGCTCCTGCGCCACACACGACACCGCGTACCCACCGAGCGAATGCCCCACCAGGTCCACCCGGTCCAGCTCCAGCCGCTCACACAGCCGCAGCACGTCCTCCCCGAACTCCCCGAACAGGTACGAGTCGGTGTGCGCACTCTTGCCGTGCCCGCGCAGGTCCGGCACGATCACCCGCCGCCCGTCCCGAATCAGCCTGCGCGCGAACCGGTTCCACGTATGCCCATCCCCGCCCATGCCGTGCACGAGCACGACGGGCGTCCCCCCGGCCACCCCCGAGTCCCGGTAGGCGACCCGCACCGCCCCCACCGTAACCTCGGAAAACGTCAGATCCACGATGTTCGAGAGTACCGACCGGCACCGGGGTCCCGCCCGGGGTCTGTCGGGAGGATCACAGGGTGCCCGGGACGGACGGGCCACGATCGCCCGGTCGGAGCGTTGATCCGGCGGGTTGAACGCGCGGATGTTCTTGGTGAGTCCGTAGCGGACGCGTTCGTCGGCCCCGCGCCCACAGTCCCCGACCTGCGCCGCGCTGCCCCGCATGTCCGAGGCGATCCAGGCGAAGAACGCTTCAGTCGTAGAGCCCTTCGGCGTGCCAGCCCTCGGCGCGGTACAGCAGGAGCAGGGTGCGGCTTTCCGGGGATTCGAGGTGTACTTGGACGCGGGCGACCGGGGTGGCGCCCGGCGACCACCAGTGGTCGTCCACGGGCCAGGGGCCGGCCCAGCCGAGCAGGGGCCAGGTGCGGCGTCCCCAGCGCAGGAGGGCGGGGTCGGCGCTGAACAGGCCACGCTCGTCCACGAAAACCGTTGTGCCGTCGGCGGTTTCGAGGAAGACGGGGGGATACTCGGGAAACAGGACGACCGGGGAGGGCTCGGGGAGGCGGCCCGGCCACGGGAGAGCGGGGTCGGCGGTGGGGACGTGTTCGTCGCCGAGCGCGACCAGGGTGACGCGTTCGGCGGGGCCGCGACCGCCGCTGAGCACGCCCACCCGCACCGCTTCCCCGCCCAGCAGGCCCTGCACCCGGATCAGGGCGCGGCGGGCGCGTTCGTCCCCCTCTCCGACGCCGCCCCACAGGCCGAGCTGGAGCGCACCGGCCCGCACCACCTCGACGGGCTCGAGGCGCAGCAGCGTCACGGGGGCGGTGGGGCGAGCGCGGTGGGTCAGCCAACCGTCGAGTTGCCAGCGCACCCGGTCGGCGGTGCCGTCGGGGGTGAGGGGTTCGGCGCAGCGCCAGACCCGCGAGAGTTCTTCGCCGGATTCGGTTTTCGCCGACACCGCCAGACGCGTGCAGGCCAGTCCGGCGGCGGCGAGCCGTTCGTGCAGGCGCACGGCGAGCATGCGGCCCGCGAAAGCGGCGGCGTCGACGCGGTCTACGGGCGGGTCGCAGTGCTGCTCGACCGCCAGGTCGGGCGGGGGGCGGCGCGCCGAGGGCGGGCGGCCCGGCAGCGCGCGGGCGATGCGGTGCGCGGCGACGGCGTCGGCGCCGAAACGAGAGGCGACGTCGGCCGCGGACACCGCCGCGAAATCGCCGATGCGGCGCAATCCCAAGCGGTGCAACAGGTCCGCGAGTTCTTCACGTTCCGGCGGGGCGAGTGCCGGTTCGAGGGCCAGCTCGCCCACCGGGAGCGGGGCGAGGAAGCGGGCGTCGCCACCGGGCGGGACCAGCGCGCCGCGCCGGGCCGCGATCACCGCCGTGGCGAGTTCGTCGGCGACACCGATCTGCGCCTCCACACCCAGCGCCGCGACCGCGTCGACGAGCCGTTCGGCGGCCACCTCCTCGGAGCCGAAGAACCGCGCCGCACCGCGCGCGCCGAGCACCAAGAGCCCCGGGCGCAGCACTTCCACCCCGGGCACCGTCTCGTCGACCGCCGCGACCACCGGTTCGAACAGCCGGGCGTCTCGATCCGGATCATCTTGCGCCAGAAACAGATCCGGGCACACCGCCTGCGCCTCGCGTCGCCGCAGGCCCCGCCGCACCCCTTCGAACCGCGCGACCGCCGAACTCGCCACCACCCGGCTCCCCGCCAGCACCGCCACCGGCCGCGTCGACGGCAACTCCGCCAGCACCGCCGCCGCGACCGCGGGCCAGTCCCGGCACCACACCGCGACCACCCGGCTCCGCGACCGGCTCACGGCGCACATCTCCCGCGGGCCGGCAGCGCATGGCCGGGGCCCGACGGACACGCCGCCGAGCGGGACACCCGGCCCATCACCGCGCCCCCGAACGGGTCCGCAGCCGGCGGATTCCGGCACCGGCCGAACACACCAGCCGGCCCGGCACCCTGCGCCGCGCCCCGCTTCACGACACACCGGTCGGCAGCTGATGAACTCCGGGCACCCTGACGACCGCACCCAACGGCGTGATCACCGCCCGAACCCGATGCCCGGCCGCAGCCGGATCGCGGCGCATGTCGCTGGAGCACCGGCAGCCGACCGTGCCGGGCGAGGCCACACTCCGACGCCGCCGACCGGCACAACCCGCCCAGCTCACGACGCCACCTCCCGCGCGATCGAACTCACCGCCGCACCCGGGGCGACCCACTCCACCCGCCCGCGCTCCGGTCGCAGTTCGACGCGGGCGCGGCGGGCGGCGCCGGCTCGGTGCCGCACCGCGATCTCCAACCCGAGCGAGCGCAACCGCCCGTGGCCGCGCCCGAGCCCCTCCTGCCCGGTGACGCGGGCATCCACGCGCAGGGTGGGGTTGGGCCAGGACCCCTCGGTGACCACCAGCGCCGAGCCCTTCGCGCGGGCGCGGGCGGCGAGCACCCGGGTGCGCGCCGGGGGCACCGCCGCGCCGCGCAGGCCGAGCACCACCAGGTCGAGGCCGTCCAGCAGGACCGCGGCCACCTCGACGGGGTCGGGTCCGGGGTCGGCGACCACGGCCAGCCGCTCCAGCGCGGCCCCCATCTCCGCCGCCGCGAGCAGGCCGAACCCCGGCATCCCGACCAGCGCCGCGTGCCCGCCCCGCTCGGTCACGCTGGCGAGCAGGCCGGCCAGCAGCGACCGCGCACCCGTGTGCACCACCACCGACCCCTTGCCGAGCCCGCCGCCCGGCAGCAATTCGGCGAGCGGCGCGGGCACCGGCAACGGCGCGCGACCGGGGTCGTCGGCGAGCGGGGAGCGCGCGGCACGTTCACCCCGCGCCGGGACGGCGGCCATCGCGGCGCGCAGTTCCTCCAGCTCACGCCGCTTTTCCGCCGCCGGCCACACGTCCGAACCCATCACAACCACCTACTTCCCGCGATCGACTCCGAGGCGAAGCGAGCGGACCCGGCACCCATCCAGCTATCGATCTGCAATCGAATATACGTTCGATTGTCGCTCCAGTAGACCCCGCCCCCCGAACCCCGTCAAGACGCGGTCGATCACCCCCGGCGTGGCGGCCCAGCCACCCGCTTCACCCGCGCCGCGAGTGCCGCACAGTCGACCGGCCGGCTCGTATCGGCGAACACGGTCGGCGCGAGCCCGAGCGGCACCGCCCCCTCCACCCAGCGGTCCCAGTCCTCGGCCGAACGCTGCCCGTCACGGCCGACCGTCCTCCGCGTGATCGGGCGAGTGCCGCAGGGGGATTCGCTGGGAGACCTCCTCGAGCCGATCGAGTTCGCGGAGGTGTGGCGAGATATTCGGATACCCTGCACAGCATGATCGATCGCCCCCGTCCCATCGTCGGCCCGGACTATCTGGTCGCAGGCCGCTACCGTCTCCAGTCGAAGATCGGCGGGGGCGGTATGGGCGCGGTGTGGCTGGCGCACGACCGGTTGCTGGACAGAGACGTCGCCATCAAGCAGGTGCTCTCCACGGCGGGCCTGCCCGAGGCGGAGGCCACCGAGATCCGCAACCGGATCCTGCACGAGGGGCGGGTCGCCGCGAAACTGTCCCATGAGCACGCCATCGCCGTGTACGACGTGGTGCTGGAGGCGGGCGAACCCTGGTTGGTGATGGAGCACTTACCCTCGCGCAGCGTCGCGCGGGCGCTCTCGCTGGCCGACACGCTGCCGGTGATCGAGGTCGCCCAGATCGGCGCGCAGGTCGCCGACGCGCTGGCCGCCGCGCACGCCGCGGGCATCGTGCACCGCGACATCAAGCCGGGCAACATCCTGGTCGCCGACCGTGGACCCGCCGTCGGCATGGCCAAACTCAGCGACTTCGGCATCTCGCGCGGCGCGGGCGAATCCTCCGACGAGCCCGATGGCATCATCACCGGCACCCCCGCCTACCTGCCGCCGGAGGTGGCGCGCGGCGCGCAGCCCACCGAGGCCAGCGACGTGTTCTCCCTCGGCGCCACGCTCTACACGGCCATCGAGGGGCAGCCGCCGTTCGGCATGGAAGAGGACAGCGACATCCTGGTGCAGCGGGCCGCGATGGCGCAGATCATCCCGCCGGAGCGCAGCGGCGCCCTCACCAACGCCCTGCTGCACATGATGGAACCCGCCCCGCAGCGCAGGCCGACCATGGCCGAGGCGCGCGACGAAATCCTCACCGCCGCTTTCGGTCCCGGCACCGCCCCCTACATCCTCGGTGCACCGGTGCGCACCGAGGACGGCACCATCCCCGCCTGGGCGGCCCGCAATTCCGCCGCCGGACTGCGCAGCCCGCACTCCGCGCCCCTGCCGCGCCCGCACCGCCCCGTCGCGGGCCCGGTCGCCACCCCCGCGGCCCCGCAGCGCCCCGCACCCCAGCAGCCGAGCAACGCCCCGCTCGCCATCGCCGTCGGCCTGCTGATCGGGTTGCTCATCATCATCGCGGTCATCGTCGTCGCTATGTGAGAAGTGCTGCGCCGCAACACTTCTCAGTCGATGCGGCGGCGGTGCGCCCAGCGGGTGAGCGCGTTGCGATTGGACTGCTGGGTCTTGCGGAGGACGTTGGAGGCGTGGGTTTCCACGGTTTTCACGGAGATGAACAGGTTTTCGGCGATCTCGCGGTAGGTGTAGCCGCGGGCGAGCAGGCGCAGCACCTCCAGTTCGCGCGGGGTGAGGGAGTCGAGTTCGGGGTCCAGCGGCGGTTCCGGCACGGGTGAGCGCCCGGTGAAGGAGTCGAGCACGAAACCGGCCAGCCGCGGGCTGAACACCGCGTCGCCGCCCGCCACGCGGCGGATGCCGTCGGCCAGTTCGGCGCCGGAGATCGTCTTGGTGACGTATCCGCGCGCGCCGGCTCGGATCACGGCGATCACGTCCTCGGCGGCGTCGGAGACGCTGAGCGCCAAGCACACCGGGCCGTCCTCGATCCCCGCCAGCACCGCGACGCCGCCCCCGTCGGGCATGTGCACGTCGAGCAGCACCACATCGGGTTTCGCGGCCTTGATCCCGGCGATGGCCTCGGCGACACCGCCCGCCTCGCCGACCACCTCCATATCGGGTTCCCTGCTCAGCTCCGCGCGTACCCCCGACCGGAACACCGCGTGATCATCGACGAGAAAGACCCGCACGCTCACCTACTTCTCCTCACCACTCGGTGGACCTCGAGTACACACCGACCGTCCCCCATCGGTACCACATCCGTGCCCCGGACGCCGCGCACCTCGGGCGCGCCCGTTCCGCGAACCGATCGAGGAGGGGAAACCCGCGCCTCCCGACTCGGAGCACGCCGCCCGCATCGCCGATAACCGGCACCGCGCCCAACGCCGCCACGCCGATCCCGCTCGGAACCGCGCGCATCAACCCCGCGCACCCCTACTTCCCCGTCGACACCGACTGCCGCAGCACCTCGGTGTCGGCCTCCTCGGCCTCGTCGACGGCTTCGGTCTCGGAGTCGTTGCGGGGCATGACGATCCGCACCTCGGTCCCGCGCCCCGGATTCGAGATGATCTCCACCTGTCCGCCCCGGCGCTCGATGCGCCCGCGAATGGACTTGGCCAGGCCCTGCCGGTCGGCGGCGACGGCGGCGACGTCGAACCCCGCGCCCCGGTCGCGCACGAAGACGCTCACCTGGTGCGGTTCCACTTCGGCGAACAGATCCACGGTCGGCACGCCCGCGTGTTTGGCGGCGTTCACCATCGCCTCCCGGCTCGCGCCGAGCAGCGCCGTGAAATGTTCCTTGGGCAGGCCCGCGCCGGTGTCGTCGACATCCATCGACACGTCGCCCACCGTGACCGGTGTGACCTTCACGCCGTGCTGGTCCTCCACCTCGCCCGCGATGGTGCGCAGGGCGGCGGCCAGGCTGGACTGCGCGGGCCCGGTGTCTTCGAACAGCCAGCGGCGCAGTTCCCGCTCCTGGCTGCGGGCCAGGCGCGTCACCTCCTGCGGGTCGTGCGCCTGGCGCTGGATGAGGGCCAGCGTCTGCAACACCGAATCGTGCAGGTGCGAGGCGATCTCCTCGCGCTCCTCGTTGCGGATGCGGGCGGCACGCTCGGTGTTCAGCGCGCGCATCATGCGCAACCACAGCGGCACCGTGAGCAGGCCCGCGCCGACCAGCGTGACCGCGACCGCGATCAGCGCCGACCCCAGCGAACCCAGGTCGATCCTGGCCAGCACCACCACGCCGAGCCCGAGCACCACCATCGTGGTGCCCGCGACGATGCGCGCCCACGTCACCACCGTCGGGCGGGCGGGCAGGCCGAGCAGCGAGCGCGGGCCGTCGGTGTCGTATTCGCGCCAGACCAGCGCGGCGCCGACCGCGACGACGACGATCGGCACGATCACCTTGGCCGCCACGGTGCCGTTCATCAACCAGGACACCGCGACCGCGAGCCCCAGCCCGAGCATCGCCAGGCCGATGGCCTGCCTGCGCTCGGCGGCGGACGCCTCGGTGGAGTCGCCGCCGCCCGGGGTGAACACCCACAGCAGCCCGTAGGCGAGGATGCCCGTGCCCGCCAGCGCCGACAGCAGCACGAACGCGATGCGCACCTTGAACACGTCGACGCCGAGGTGGTCGGCCAAGCCGCCCGCGACGCCGCCGACGATCCGGCCACCGGACCGCCGGGTCAGCCGCAGCCGGGGGTGGTGGCCGATGTCGAGGACGGGCGCGGGCCCGCCGAGTCCGGGCCCGCCGGTGAATCCCGGCGCGACCGAGGGCCCACGGGCGACGTCGAACGCGGGGCCAGTCGGGTACATGCTTTCGATACTGGCACGCTGCCCCCGCACCCGGCCATCAGGAATCACCCTGATCTCGCCCCGGAGCGCCCCCAACCGGCGAAACGCCGTCCGGTCCGGACAGAAAACCCTCCTGAACTGCACGGATGAATCCTGGACCTGCCGCGCTCCGGCCCCGAGGAACTGGCCGGTCGCCGCCGGACCGGACATTTGCCCTCACCCCGCTCCACCAGGGCTTTTCCCCGATTCGAGCCCTCCGGCGGCTCGGCCGCGGCACCGCCCCGCTCCTACGTTTTCGGTGGGCCGAGAACGCCCCGCCGGACCCCGACAGCCCGGCACCCGCCACCCGGCGGCCAGCAGATCCAGGGGAGGAACGCATGAACACATCGACAGTCCGCAAGGCGCTGGGCACCATCGCCCTCGCACTCGGCCTCACCGCCGTCACCCAGGCCGGCGCCGCTCCCATGGCGCCGCACGAGAAGACGGTGCAGGCCCCCACCGGGTTCACCTTCACCGTCGGGCACACCGATCAGGCGTTCCGTCCGATCGCGCCGCTCAACGGCATGCCGACCAACCGCGAGGTGTTCCTCGACGACACCTTCTACGGCCGGGTCGATGCCGGCGGCACGGGCACGCTGAAGGCCGGCTACCTGGTGGCGTGCGCCGTCGACCTCACCGTCGGCATCACCCTGGGCGCGGGCGTCGGCTTCGACGCCGGATTCCAGGTCGGCCTCGGCGGTGCGACCGAGCCGACCCTGCACGCCGGCTTCGGCCCCGACCTGAGCGCGGGCGCCGGGATCGATCTGTCGATCGCGCCGGGCGAAGTGCAGCCGTTCGAGGTGGGCGTCAAGGAACTGGCGCCGGGCGGCACCGGCTATCTGGTCAGCCGGGACTTCCACGTCTCGGTGCACCGGTGCGGAGGACCTCTCACCATCCGGTCGTACACGATCCTCGAGGTCGATTCGCCGGAGGTGAGCGGCAGGGAGGCGGTCTACGGGGACCCGATCTTCCTGTGACGGAGGGGAGGTGGCGGTGCGGCCGAAAACCGCACCGCCACCGCGTTTCCGGTGGGCGGGCGGTAGATTGGGCGGGTGTTCGCATTGCCCGGATTCGGCGGGCACACGGGGTGAGCGGGGACGTCACGGCTGCGAGCCGGGGGGAGATCCGGTCGCCGCGTGCGGTTTTCGCCGAACGTTTCGCCCAGCTCCACGCGGCGGCGGGGAACCCGACCCTGCGCCGGGTCGCCACCCTCGCCGAACAGCGGATGCGCGCCGCCGCGGGCAAGAACCCGAATTCGCCGTCCGCCCAGCGGATCAGCGATTGGAAGGCGGGGCGCAATGTGCCCGCGCGCTTCGAATCCCTGCTGCCCGTGGTGCTCACGCTCGCCGACCTGACCAAGAAGCGCGGGAACGCCGCGCCCGCGGTATTGCTCGACCCGCAGGAGTGGCGGCGGCTGTGGACCGCGTCGAACTCGTGGACACCCGCCGACCCCGAGGACATCGCCTGCCCCTACCCGGGATTGCAGCCCTACCGGAGCACCGAGCGTGACTCGTTCTTCGGAAGGCGGCGCGCCACCGAGGAACTCGTCGATCTGGTCCGCACCGTCGAGGGCATCGTGGTCCTGGTCGGCGCGTCGGGGGCGGGGAAGTCCTCGCTGCTGGCGGCCGGGCTCGCCGCGACTCTCGCTGCGCCGCCGGACAACTGGGGCGTGCTGTCGATCACGCCGGGCAGCCGTCCACGCGACACCCTGGCCGAGGCCCTGGCTGCGCAGGAGGGCACCGCGCGGCTGCTGATCGTGGACCAGTTCGAGGAACTGTTCACCGTCTGCGCCGACGAACACGAGCGCGACGCCTTCCTCGCCGACCTCGACCGCCTCGCCACCGACCGCGCGGTCGTCCTGGCGCTGCGCGCCGACTTCTACGCCCGCTGCCTCGACTACCCGGTCCTGCAGGAGTCGCTGGAGAAGCGCAGCTATCTGCTCGGCCCGATGCGGATCGACGAATTGGCCGCCGCCGTCACGGGTCCCGCCGAGCACGCGGGCCTCGAACTCGAACCCGGGCTCGACGAACTCGTGATCACCGAACTGTGCGGCCTGGGCGATCACGAAGCCCGCCAGAGCTACGACCCGGGCGCCCTGCCGCTGCTCTCCCACGTCATGGCCGCCACCTGGCAGCACCGGGAGCGCCGCAAACTCACCCTCGGCGGATACCGCAAGGCCGGCGGCGTGGTGGGTTCGGTCGCCGCCACCGCCGAACAGGCGTGGAGCGAACTGTCCGACGCGCAGCAGGAAGCCGCCAAGGACCTGCTGCTGGGATTGGTCACGGTGGCGAAGGATTCGCGCGACACCCGTCGCATCGCCTCCCGCCCGGCCCTGCTGCGACGCGGCGGCGATCCGGACGCGGCCGCGGCGGCGCTGGAGGTGCTCTCGCGCGCCCGGCTGGTCACGCTGGACGCCGACTCGGTCTTCCTCACCCACGAGATCGTCCTCGACGCCTGGCCGCGCCTGCGCACCTGGATCGAGGAGAACCGCGTCGGCTATCTGGTGCGCCAACGCCTGGAAAGCGATGCCGCCGAATGGGATTCCGCTGGCCGCGATCCAGAGCTGCTGTACGGGGGCGCTCGTCTGCAAACGGCCGCCGACCACGCGGGCCCCGCCACCGAAGGGCAGGTGCACGACTTCCTGCACGCCTCCCGCTCCGCCCACCGCCGCTCCCGCCTGCGCAACTCGTCCACGAAAGCCCTGCTCGCCCTGGCCGGGGTGATCCTGCTCGTGTTCGGCCTCGCCGCGTACACGCAGACGCGGATCGCCGAACAGCAAAGGAACGAACGGAATTTCGCGGCGGTCCTGGTGGAGGCGCAGCGGTTGCGCGAGAGCGACCCGTCCCTGGCGGCCCAATTGCTCATGGTCGCCGAACGGATGAAACCCGGGGACGAGACGGTGTATACGAATCTGCTGGGGACGCAGAGCTGGCCGCTGGCGAGATCCGTCGCGGGTCACACGGAAGCCATCCGGGAGGTCGTCCGCAAACCCGGTGGAACACTGCTTCTGACAATCGACTTCCAGGACCGAGCGACACTGTGGGATACCTCGGCACCGCTGCATCCGGCACGGATCACAGACCTGCCAGGAGTCGTCGCCGACGCGGAATTCGGACCAGGAGACGGAATCCTCGCCGTATCGTCCAGGGACGACGTGCGTTTGGTGGACATTCGCGATATCGACGCACCGAAGACCTTGTCCGCACTACCCGGCGAGGGGCCGCACTACAACATCAGCATCAGCGCCGATGGCCGGGTGCTGGCCGCAGGCGGGGATCGCGGTATCACCCTCTGGGACGTAAGCACTCCGCAAGAGCCGAAACCCGGGGTGACGCTGGCCGCAGGGGAAAACAGGGCGAGCAACCCGCGATTCAGCACGGCCGGGAGGATGCTGGCCGTCACGACGTTCGACAGTTCGACTGCGGCTGAGTGGGTACAGCTGTGGGAGATCGACAGCCACCAGAATGCCACGCAGGTCGGCCCGCCGCTGAGCGCTGCCACAGAGCTGGTCCAAGCCACGACGTTCAGCCCGGACGGCGAGATCCTGGCCATCGGAAGCGGACACGGCTCCGTCTCCACCGACGGCAGGACACACGTGGCGACCGTGCAACTGTGGCGTGTTACGGCACAAGGACCCACACCGATCAGCGGTCCGGTGACCGTGGGCCGGACCGCGCTGGAGTCGCTCGAGTTCGGCGCGGACGGCCGCACCATGGTGGTCGGTACGGATGACAGCGCAACGCTGTGGAATATCGACGAACCATCGCGGCCGGAGCAGATCGGCGCACCGCTGGCCGTCTCTCCGGTCATGTGCCGTTCGATCTACGAGAGCTCGACCCCCTGCGGCGGCGGCCCCACCTCCCTTGCTATCGACCCCCACACGACTGCCCTATACGCCGGCGGAATGGATGGCGCCCTCCGAGTATGGTCGTTGCCGCCCGCGCTCGTACCGAGCACCGTGGAGAACGGTTTACCGCCCTTGTTCGACGCGCACGGCAAGAGAATGGCCGTCGTCGCGAGCCCGGACCGCGTAGACCTCTTCGATACCGGCGTACCCGGCTCCTGGAAGCGGATCGGCGCTGTCGCCGTGAACACCACCCGCACGATGCCACTGCTCAGTCCGGATGGGAACACTCTGTTGGCCATCGGTCACTACGACCTCAGCTTGGCGGCGTTCGACTTGACGGACCCGCGTGCCCCGCGCCCCCTCGGCGATTGGCGTACAGCGCTCGGCGGCAACAGCTTCGCCATAGCCTCCGATTGGACGATCGCGGCCACCAACGACGACACCGTGGTCCGGCTGTGGGACATGTCCGATCCGGACAACCCCGAGCCCGAAGGGAAACCGATTGAACCGCATGGACAACCACTGCGGATGCAGTTCAGTATCGACGGCAGACTCCTGGTCGTGACGACCTACCTCCTCGACGGCGAGAACTCTGATTTCGCACAGGAGTTATGGGATCTCGAGGACCCGGAACGCCCGTACCGGTTGGACACCGAGATCCCGCAGCTGTCGAACGGGAGGAACAGCCTCGTATTCGCGGACGACCACACCATGGTGGTGACGAACAACGAGATCGCCCAATTCTGGGATGTCGGTGACCCCCGACGGATGCGGATCCTCAGCGATCCGGTCGCCATGGACAGCACGCTGATCAAGCACGTCCGGTATTCCGCGCAGTCGGGTAGGGCGGTGATCGTCGGTCACGACAATCGAATATCGCTGTGGGACATGCGAAGCACCGAAGCACCACGACGCATCGGGTCCGAATTGACCGTACCCGCCTACGACGCGATCCTCAATGCGCAGCTCCTGCCCGGTAGCGATGGTCTCCTGATCTCAGGAGACACTCTCCATCTCTGGGATCTGAACGTGGACACCGTGATCGCCCGAATCTGCGACGTCACCGGCGACCTGCTCACCCCCGAGATCTGGCAGCGCCACCTCCCCGGCCTTCCCTACGCCCCGCCCTGCGACTGAATTCCCCTCTCCCTCAGCGACTCACCGAACTCAACGCCGAAACTCAGTCCCCCGCAGGGACTTTCCAAGGTTCCTATCAGTCCCTCTTGACAGGATGAGTCCATCGCCGCGCGGGCAGTGCGCGGCGGCCTCGCGTAGGGAGCGCGAGGGTGAGTGAGGGGGAAGCCCGATGATGTGGAAGTCCGGGTTGGTCGCTGTCGCGATCGGCATGGGATGGGTGTCGGCGGCCGGGCAAGCGGTGGCCGTCGACGGGGCCGGGCACGAGAAGACCTACTCGGCGCCCGGCGGGCTGGAGTACACGGTCGGGCACACCGAGCACGCGGCCCGGCCGGTGGGATCGCCGAACGGGATGCCGACGAACCGGGTGGTGTACCTCGACAACACGGTGTACGGGGAGGTCTCCGACGGCACCGGCTGGTTGAAGACCGGGTACTTCGTGGCGTGCGCGGTGGATCTGTCGGCGTCGCTGAACGTGGACGCGGGGATCGGGATCGATGCCGGGTCGGGTGCGCACGTCGGGCTCACCCCGGCGGGCCTGCTGCCCGGCCTCGATGTGAGCATCGGCCCGAGTCTGGGCGCGGGCGTCGGCGTCGACCTGTCGATGGCGCCGGGCGAGGTGGTCGACGTGCCGGTCGGCGAGCGGGAGCTGTTTCCCGGGAGCACCGGATACGTCGTCAGCCGGGACCGGAGAATCCAGGTCCAGGACTGCGCAGGCCCGCTGACCGTGCAGGCGTACGCGCTGATCACGGTCGACACGATGGACGTGACCGCCGAGGGCGCGGTGTTCGGGGATCCGTTCGTGCTCTGAGCGGCCCCGACACGATGATCGGGTCGATTTTCAGGGTTCCCCCCGATGCGCCGGGGCACCGATCCGGCCCACCATGGGAACCATGACGAGAACGAGCTTCGGCGAGCAGCTTCAGCAGATGTGGCACACCCGCCCGGTGCGGTTGTCGCGGCACGGCCCGATCGCGGGCGTCGCCGCGGGATTCGGGCAGCGCTACAACGTCGATCCGGTGCTGGTGCGGGTGGCGTTCGTGGTGTCCACCTTCTTCGGTGGGGCCGGCATCGTGCTGTACCTGCTCGCCTGGCTGCTGTTCAACGAGGCGGGCGACCGGTCCTCGGCCGCCGAATCGCTGTTCGGGCGCGGGCAGAGTTCGCAGTCGCAGACCAAGACGGTCGTGCTGATGGTGGCGCTGGCCATCGCGCTCACCACGGTCGGTCCGATCGGGGTCGGGCTGGCCGGGTCGGGGATGATCAGCCTGGCGCTGATGCTGGCAGGCTGGTGGATGCTGTTCATGCGGTGCCCGCAGCCGCCGCCCGGCACCAGCGCGGCCGACCTCGGCTTCGCCGACGGGCTCGCCGCCACCGGCTACCCCGGCGCGGTGTTCCCGACCGGTCCGGTGCGCTCGGCGGGCTACTACCCCGACACCATGTACACGCCGTACACGAAGCTGCCCGACGCGTATGTACCGGCACCGCACGTGCCGGTCGATCAGCCCACCGACGTGCTCCGGACCTCGTCACCGGACGCGTCGGCCGGGTCCGCCTCGCCCGCATCTTCGTCCCAAGCCGCAGCGACCGTGTCCGAAGCCGCCGTCTCCTCGTCATCGCCCCGGTCGTTCCCCCTGACCGAGCCCGCCTCGGCCGGGTCATCGTCGGAGTTCACGAAGTCCGAGCCCGGGGCGGCGGACCCGGCCTCCGTGGCATCCCCGAGGTCCGATGCCGCGAAGGCTCCTACCTCGCTGACCAAGGAACCGTCCGTGGACAAGCCCGTCTCCGTGTTCGCCGACCGCACCCCGCCCTCGTGGGACCCGCTCGGTGTGGCCCCGCTGGCCTGGGATCTGCCCGAGCCCACACCCACCCACACGGTGGTCGCTCCCCCGCCGAAGCGTCCGCGCTCCCGGTTCACGCCGGTCGTGCTCGGCCTGGCCATCCTGGCCGCGGCCGGTGCGGGCGCGATCGCCGCGGCGGGCGCGGAGTGGATGACGGCGAGCCGGATCGCGGCGGTGGCGCTGGCGGTGGTCGGCTTCGGACTGGTGCTCGGCGCGTTCCTGCGGCGCGGATACGGACTGCTGGTGGTGACCGCCCCGCTGGCCGGGTTCGTGCTGCTGGCCTCGATGGTGGGCCCGATCGAGTTCGACCGCACCACCATGGGCGAACAGCTCTGGACGCCCGCCACCATGGCCGACCTGCAGGACGAATACCGCGTGACGATGGGTTCGGGCACGCTGGATCTGCGCTCGCTGAACCTCACCGAGAACCGCGCGGTGACCGTCGACGTGCACCTCGGCGAAGGGCGCGTGCTGGTGCCCGAGGGCATGACCGTACGCGCCGACTGCACCGCCAATATGGGCGACGCCCTGTGCCCGGAGGGCGTGGTCGGCCCCAACACCCCGGGCGCCCCGGTGCTCGATCTCGATATGAACGTCCGGATGGGCAGTGTGGAGGTGCGGCATGGCTGAGCATGGTGAACTCGAACGCACCCGGGAGCGCGGCCCCTCGGCCTCGCTGCTCATCGTGGGTCTGCTCGCACTCACGGTGAGCACCGTGGGACTGATCGGATCCGCGGCGACGCTGGGCGGCGCCATCTCCTTCGGCTGGGTGGTGGTGATCGCGGCGATCATCATCGGCCTGATCCTGGTGATCTCGCCCCGCAAACGCTCCTGAAGATGTGACGCCGAGAGGCCCGTCCGCGCGGACGGGCCTCTCGGCGTTTTCGGCCGGGCACGACATCCGCCGCGTGGAGCCCGAATTCCTGTGCGGCCGTCGGCGTTCGAGCACACGCGCCCCTCCCGCGCGGGGCCGTCCGAACTATCCCCGATCCGAACGCGCTTCCGACCGCATCGTCGCCACCCGAACGGAAAGCTGTTCCCGGTGCCGCAGCACCGCCGCCGCTCGCGCACCGAAGGCGCGGATCGCGTCGGCGAGCACGGGATCGGTGACCTCCGCGGGGACCACGCCGTCGCTGATCAGCGCGGACGCGGCGGTGCTGTCGAACCGCCGCAAAGCCCGGGAACCGGCGGGATCGCGCGGACGGAGGAAGTGCCAGAACGCGGGCGGCGGCATCATCGCTCGCCCGAGCGGGTCCGGCTCGCGGTACGCGCGCGGGTCGGGGAACGAACGCACCTCCCACAGCGGCGAATCGTCCACGTGCGCGCGCATCGGGGCGAAGACATCGACGACGTCGTGAGTGACGACCACGCCGGTATCGCCGCCCGGCATCCGGACCACACCCCACGGTAGGTCCCGGTGCGCCCCGCCCGCGAACGTCGCGGTCCGGCCGTCCATCCCTTCGAGGACATACTCGCGTTCCGACGCACGGTCCCGCGTGACACGAAACCCGGTGAGCCCGTTCGCCGAACCCAATGGGGAGTCGACCCCGTCGGGCAGCGGCGCATACGACAGCTGCGTCCACGCGAGCTGTCGCCCTTCCGGAACGTCGTCGGGCGCGAAGAATTTGGGGAGCGAGAAGGTATCGGTGCGTTCCCCGGTGACCGGATCGACCTCCGACCATTCGTTCCTACCCCCGACGCTGTACTGCGCACTCCACAGGCGCACACCGTCGCTGAGCTGCATGTCGTATCGTCCGACGCCGTGCTGATCGCCGGGCCGCAGCACGTGATCGCCGTCGTGGCGGCCGTCGCCGGTGGCGAACTGGTAGCCGAGCGCGCCGCCGCCGGAACCGCGACAGATCAGTCCATTGTCCTCGTCGGGTTCGAAAACCTCGCCCGGCGCCGAAGCCCAGAACGCGTAGGGCGCGCTGTGTCGC
Organism: Nocardia puris; assembly: GCF_036051655.1. Lineage (NCBI taxonomy): Bacteria > Bacillati > Actinomycetota > Actinomycetes > Mycobacteriales > Nocardiaceae > Nocardia > Nocardia puris. The sequence goes on from NZ_CP107943.1 coordinate 623,162, forward strand.
CAACCAGCGGTGGCGTACGCGACGAGGAAATCGCCGCCGACGCCGAGCACCAGGTGCCACGCCGCCTCCGGCGGCAGCCGGAACTCGGTGCGCGCGAGCACCTTCTCGGCACCGACGGTGACGGCGCGGTCCACACCGAACACGGTGAGCGCGGGCCAGGTCGCCGTCGCACCGACCACCTCGCCCACCTCGGTGAGCGCTTCTTCCAGTGCGGGCCAGTGGAATTCGGCAGGGATGCCCGCGCGCACCGTGCGCAGCAGCGGCCCGGTCCCGTCCAGCCCGGCCAGCGCACCGTCGATACCGTCGAGCGCGCGCACCGTCGGCGCGTCGAGCAGGCCGTCCAATTCCTCGATCGCGTGCTCGGCGGTGAGCAGTCCGCCGCCGCGGACCCGCTCCAGGACGGCGAGTACGCGCGCGTGCACACTCGCCTCGATGCCGGGGTTGTCGGGCAGCTTTCCGATCGCCGAACCGTGCGTGCCACGGTGGGCGTGGATCAGGCGCTCGAGCTGCGGGCCGTACTCGGGGTGCGCGGCGAGCGCGTGCAGGTCACGGCGCGAGTTACCGCCCCGGTAGGACAGTTTCGACCGTCCGGTGTCGAGCGGGATGCCCTCGGCGAGCAGGGCATCGGCCAGGTCGGCGTCCACGTGGCTGTGCGTGAATCGGCTCTCGCGCAACCGAACCGGCGCACCATTCGCGCGCAGTCTCGGCGCCCAGCGCCGCACGGCGTCGAAAAGCTCGGCGGGCATGGGCTGTGCGATGATGCCGCCGTACGGGACCTTCCGGTAGCAGTACAGGTGATAGAACCTGCCCAACCACTCGGCGGGATCGAGGTCGGGCGTGCTCTCCGCATCGGCCATCGCGTCGACCGTGCCCGCCGCGTCCAGCATGCGCAGGAGCGCACCGCCGTCGGTGTTCGTCTCCGGGAACAGCGATAGCAGGCCGGTGGCCGGCGCGGGCTTCGCCGAGGCGAAAACGGCTGCGGCACCGTCGAGTAGACCGTCGGGCACCTCCCCGCCCCGGCCTACGCCGAGGACGGACGCCAGCACGCGGGCGTCCTCGTCCACCGGCAGCCCGGCCGCCTTCGCCGACGCCCGCACCCGGCGGTGCCAGTCCGCGCCCAGCGGTCCGCCACCCGCCGACCACGCCTCGAGCAGTCGCACGAACTCGGTGTGCGCGTCGCCGGGTGGAAATAGCTGGGCCAGCCATTTCTGCTGCGGTGCCAGCTCTTTGACCGGGATCGCCCCGTGCCGGGCCATCAGCAGCGCGTTGCGCACGCGGAAATCCGCGTCGATCGGCAGGTCGTGCTCCCGTTCGGCTTGCCGCGCACGGGAATACGCCGCACCCGCCGCCTTGCGGAAGCGCCCGCCCAGCCGGGAACCGTCCGCGTTCGCGGCGAGCCGGTGTGCGACCGTGTCCCAGAACCAGGGCAGATGCCCGGCGGGCAGCCCGCGCGCCGACGCCGCGATATCACCCACGTACCGGGCGGGCTTCTCCCCGCCGCGGCGCAACCCGTCCGCGATCTCGGCCACGACCCGCTCGGCGCGCGCTACCGCACCGGGCTCGGCACCCCGCACCCAGTCGAGGTAGAGCGTGGAACCGGACAGCACCGCGGGCGCGGACATGGCCGAATCATGGCATGCCACAGCGACATCCCGCGCCGCTCACTCCCACTCGATGGTGCCCGGCGGCTTGCTGGTGACGTCGAGGACCACGCGGTTCACTTCCGCCACCTCGTTGGTGATGCGCGTCGAAATGCGTTCCAGCACTTCGTAGGGCAAGCGGGTCCAGTCGGCGGTCATGGCGTCCTCGCTGGAGACCGGGCGCAGCACGATGGGGTGGCCGTAGGTGCGGCCGTCACCCTGCACGCCGACGCTGCGGACATCGGCCAGCAGCACCACCGGGCACTGCCAGATCTGGCGGTCCAGACCGGCGGCGGTGAGCTCCTCGCGGGCGATCGCGTCGGCCTGGCGCAGCGTGGCCAGACGGTCGGCGGTCACCTCGCCGACGATGCGGATCGCCAGACCCGGACCCGGGAAAGGTTGGCGGGCCACGATTTCCTCGGGCAGGCCCAGTTCGCGACCGACGGCGCGCACCTCGTCCTTGAACAGCAGGCGCAGCGGCTCCACCAACTCGAACTCGAGATCCTCCGGCAGGCCGCCGACATTGTGGTGCGACTTGATGTTCGCGGTACCGCTGCCGCCGCCGGACTCCACCACGTCGGGGTAGAGCGTGCCCTGCACCAGGAACTCGACCTCGGGCGCCGCGCCGTCCTCGGCGCCGTGCTCGGCCACGACCTCGCTCACCGCGTCCTCGAAGGAGCGGATGAACTCCCGGCCGATGATCTTGCGCTTCTCCTCCGGGTCGGTGACGCCCTTCAGCTCGCCCAGGAACTTGTCCACCGCGTCCACGGTCACCAGCTTCGCGCCCGTCGCGGCCACGAAGTCCTGCTGCACCTGCTCGCGCTCGCCCGAACGCAACAGGCCGTGATCGACGAACACACAGGTCAACCGGTCGCCGATGGCGCGCTGCACGAGCGCGGCGGCCACGGCGCTGTCCACGCCGCCCGACAGTCCGCAGATCGCGTGCCCGTCACCGACCTGCTCGCGCACCCGCTGCACCAGCGACTCGGCGATGCTCGCCGGCGTCCAGGTGGCCGGGATGCCCGCCAGCTCGTGCAGGAAGCGGCTCAGCACCTGCTGACCGTGCGGGGAGTGCAGCACCTCGGGGTGGTACTGGACGCCGGCCAGGCGGCGCCGCTTGTCCTCGAACGCGGCGACCGGCGCGCCCGCCGTGGTGCCGGTGACCTCGAAACCCTTGGGCGCGTCGGTCACCGCGTCGCCGTGGCTCATCCAGACCGGCTGGATGGTGGGCAGGCCGCCGTGCAGCAGACCGCCGTCGATGTTCAGTTCGGTGCGGCCGTATTCGCGGGTGCCGGTGTGCGCGACCGTGCCGCCCAGCGCCTGGGCCATCGCCTGGAAGCCGTAGCAGATGCCGAAGACGGGCAGTTCCAGATCGAACAGCCGCGCGTCCAGCTGCGGCGCGCCCTCGGCGTACACGCTGGACGGACCGCCGGACAGGATCACCGCGAGCGGCTCGCGCGCCGCGATCTCCTCGACCGTGGTGGTATGCGGAATCACCTCGGAGTACACGCTCGCCTCGCGCACGCGCCGGGCGATCAGCTGAGCGTATTGGGCACCGAAGTCGACGACGAGGACCGGTCTCTGGGATTCTGCCACCGCCACAGTCTAGTGAGCCCGCCAAACCCCCTTCGCACCCCGCCACCGCTGGTTATCCTCTTGCTCGTGCCCTTCGCCCACGCGGTAGACGCCGACATCCACTACGAGGACAGCGGGGGCGGCGGACCGGTGGTGCTACTCGCGCACGAATTTCTCATGGACCACACCATGTTCGCTTCACAGATCGCCGCGCTGGCACCGGAATTCCGTGTCGTCGCCTGGGACGCGCGCGGCCACGGCCGCACCACCGACCAGGGGCTGCCCTTCACCTACTGGACCTCCGCGCGCGACGCGCTCACCGTGCTCGACCACGTCGGCGCCGAACGGGCTGTGGTCGGCGGCACCGCCCAGGGCGGGTTCACCGCGCTGCGCACCGCGCTCATCGCGCCCGAGCGGGTGGCCGCGCTCATCCTCATCTCCACCGAGGCGCACGGACCCACGCCGCACCAGGCCAGCGCCACCCAGCAGTTCCTGGACGAGTGGTGCGACGACGACGCGAAGGAACGCGCCGTGCACCGGCTGGCCACCTGGCTCATCGGCGACGACGAACACCACCGCGGCGTCTGGACCAGGCGCTGGCTGACCAGCGACCGCCGCGGCCTCGACGCCGCCGCCGGCGCGCTGCTGGCCCGCGACTCCGTGCACGAGCGGCTGGCCGAGATCACTTGCCCGGCCCTGGTCATCCACGCCACCCGCAGCGGTATCGGCCGCGACCGCACCACCCAGCTCGCCGACGCCCTGACCGACTCGACCTACGCGGAGATCGACGGCGCGCGCCTGGCCGTCACGATGACCCACGCGGAATCGGTGAACCACACCATCCGCCGATTCCTGCGCGAACGGGTGTCACCGCTGCGGGTGCGCTGAGCGGGTCGGCTCGCAGGCCGTGCCCGCCGAAGCCGCTCCCCCAGCGAAACTGCGGCGCACCAGGTCAGCCGCTCAGGCGCGGACGCTGAGCCCGACCTTCTGGAACTCCTTCAGATCCGAGTACCCGGCCTTCGCCATCGAGCGGCGCAGGCCGCCGACCAGGTTCAGCGAGCCGAACGGATCATCGGACGGGCCATACAGCACGCGCTCCAGGCTCGGACGCACCTGCTCGACGGGCTCGCCACCCAGATCCCACGGATCGGCCACGTGCAGCAGCGAGCCGCGCGGCACCGACGGGTGCGCGGCGGCCGACGGCCAGTACCAGCCACGACCGGGCGCCTCGGCCGATACGGCGAGCGGCACACCGAGCACCGCCGCGTCGGCACCGCACGCGATGGCCTTCGCGAGCTGGCCCGAGGTGGCGATATCGCCGTCGGCGATGACGTGCACGTAGCGGCCGCCGGTCTCGTCCAAGTAGTCGCGGCGCGCGGCCGCCGCGTCGGCGATCGCCGTGGCCATCGGCACCCCGATGCCCAGCACCTCGCCGGTGGTGGTCGCACCGGGATACGAGCCGTAGCCCACGATGACGCCCGCCGCGCCCGTGCGCATCAGGTGCAGCGCGGTGCGGTGATCGCTCACCCCGCCCGCCACCACGGGCACGTCCAGCTCGGCGATGAACGTCTTCAGATTCAGCGGCTCACCGTCGCCCACGTGCTCGGCGGAGATGATCGTGCCGTGCACCACCAGCAGGTCCACACCCGCCTGCAACAGTCCGGGCGTCACGGCGCGCGCGTTCTGCGGGCTCACCCGCACCGCCACCGTCACCCCGGCCGCGCGCACCTCCGCGACCGCCGCCGCCAGCAGATCCGGCTGCATCGGCGCGGCGTGCAGCTCCTGCAGCAGCGCCACCGCGCGCTCGTAACCGCCCTTGCCGACCAGCTCCAGCAGCTGCTCGATCTTGGACTCCACATCGGCGTGCCTGGCCCACAGGCCCTCGCCGTTGATCACGCCCAAGCCGCCGAGGCGCCCCAGCTCGATGGCGAACTTCGGCGAGACCAGCGCGTCGGTGGGATGGGCCAGGCACGGGATCTCGAAGCGGTAGGCGTCCAGCTGCCACGCCAGCGACACCTGCTTCGACGACCGGGTCCGCCGCGACGGCACGATGTCGACGTCGTCCAGTTCGTAGGTACGCCGGGCCGTCCGGCCCATGCCGATCTCGACCATGTCGCGCACGTGATCCTCCTGTGTGGTTGGCGCGCCGGGGCGCGCGTGTTCGCGCCCCTTCCTGTCTCGCGTCCCGGCGATCGAGACTCGCGCTGACGCGCGTGCGCTTCGATCGCCGGGCCACGAGACGGGCCGCGAACGGTCGCTCGTCGGGCTCGCTCCGTGCGTGGTGGCGAGGGTGAGAGCGTTCGATGTGTTCTGTTGTTCACCCTGCCCCGGGTGAGTTGGACGCGTTCGTCTGGCGGATGTGCGCCGAACGCGAAAGTCATGGGAGATCGGCCCTGTTCCGGGCAGGCGGAAACCCGACTACGAACCTAGTCGCCTGTCGTCCGATGGAGAAGGGCCACAGGTCTGCGCGAGCCGGGGTCCTCCGGCCCGCGCAGGCCCGCGCTCAGTTGCGGCCGGTGTAGTTCGGGGCCTCGACGGTCATCGTGATGTCGTGCGGGTGGCTCTCCTTGAGACCCGCCGCCGTGATCTGCACGAACTGCGCCTGCTGCAGGTCGGCGATGCTCTGCGCGCCCGTGTAGCCCATGCCCGCGCGCAGGCCGCCGACCAGCTGGTGGATGACCTGGTTGACCGGGCCGCGGAACGGCACCCGGCCCTCGATGCCCTCGGGGACCAGCTTGTCCTCGGCGAGCACGTCGTCCTGGAAGTAGCGGTCCTTGGAGAACGACTTGGCCTGGCCGCGGCCCTGCATCGCGCCCAGCGACCCCATGCCGCGGTAGCTCTTGAACTGCTTGCCGCCCACCAGGATCAGCTCGCCCGGCGATTCGGCGGTGCCCGCCAGCAGCGAACCCAGCATGACGGTGGACGCGCCCGCCGCGATGGCCTTGGCGATGTCACCGGAGAACTGGATGCCGCCGTCGGCGATGACCGGCACACCGTGCGGCTTGCACGCGGCCACGGCCTCGAGAATCGCGGTGATCTGCGGCGCGCCGACACCGGCCACCACGCGGGTGGTGCAGATCGAGCCGGGGCCCACACCCACCTTGACCGCGTCGGCGCCCGCCTCGACCAGCGCCGCGGCACCCGCGCGGGTGGCGATATTGCCGCCCACCACCTGGATGCGGTCGCCGACCTCGGCCTTGACCTTGGCGACCATCTGCAGCACCTGCGCCTGGTGGCCGTGCGCGGTGTCGACCACCAGCACGTCGACACCGGCGTCGGCCAGCGACATGGCGCGCGACCAGGCGTCCGCGCCCACGCCGACCGCGGCGCCGACCAGCAGGCGGCCGTCGCGGTCCTTGGTGGCGTCGGGGTACTGGTCGGTCTTGACGAAATCCTTGACGGTGATGAGCCCGCGCAGGCGGCCGTTGCCGTCCACGATCGGCAGCTTCTCGACCTTGTGGCGGCGCAGCAAGCCCAGCGCGGCCTCCGCGGTGACGCCCTCCTGGGCGGTGATCAGCGGGGCCTTGGTCATCACGTCGGCGACCCGGCGCTCTTGGTCGACCTCGAAGCGCATGTCGCGGTTGGTGATGATGCCCACCAGCGCGCCGGTCTCGTCCACCACCGGCAGTCCGGAGATGCGGAAGCGGGCGCACATCGCATCCACCTCGGCGAGGGTGTCGGAGGGGCGACAGGTCACCGGATCGGTCACCATGCCCGCCTCGGACCGCTTCACCGTCTCCACCTGGGCCGCCTGATCGGCCGCCGACAGGTTGCGGTGCAGCACGCCCATCCCGCCGGCGCGCGCCATCGCGATGGCCATCCTGGCCTCGGTGACGGTGTCCATCGCCGAACTCACCAGGGGGGTCCGCAACCGGATCTCCTTGGTGAGCAGGCTCGAGGTCTCCACGGAGCTGGGGATCAGATCCGAGGCGGCGGGCAGCAACAACACGTCGTCGAACGTGAGCCCGAGCATGGCGACCTTGTTCGGGTCGTCGCCACCCGTAGGGGGGCGGACTGCGAGCCGTTCGCCCGATACGGGATTACTCATTCGGATCGACCCCTCCTGGACGTCGAAAGCGAGAGACGCCGGCGAACCGGCGTCGCGCACAACTGATGGGATGGACGGTGGCGGCGAGGTCAGCGTGTCGGGAACTGTCCGGCGCCTGCCGTCCATGGTATCTGTCCCGCAAACCCCGCCGACGACGGGCCGAGCCGGGCGCTTCGCGAAACTGGCACCCGCCATCGCTGGCGCAGACCGCCCTGTTCTGCGTACCGTGGGTGTGTGCGTGACCATCTACCACCTGGCTTGCCGCCGGATCCGTTCGCCGGAGACCCCTCCGACCCGTCCGCCGCACTCGATGCCATCGAGCCCGGCGAACCGCTGGATCCCCACGAGCGCCTTGCGGTCGAGGAGGATCTCGCCGACCTCGCGGTGTACGAGGCCCTATTGGCGCACCGCGGTATCCGCGGGCTCGTCGTGAGCTGCGAGGACTGCAGGCAGGATCACTACCACGATTGGGACATGTTGCGCGCCAACCTGCTCCAACTGCTGGTCGACGGCACGGTGCGCCCGCACGAGCCCGCCTACGACCCGACGCCGGAGGCGTACGTCACCTGGGACTACTGCCGCGGTTACGCGGACGCGTCCATGAACGAGGCCTTCCACGGCGACGGGTTCGACGGTTTCGACAGCTGATCCCGGCTCGCGCACACCGACACGAAAAAGCCGACCTCCCGTGGAGATCGGCTGCGGCCCGGCTGTTTCCGGGCGCCCTCTTCACGACATCCCGCACAACGCACGCATCGATGTGATGTCGCTCGCCCCGCCGGCGACGGCCGACGGGCCACCCACGGCGAACCGCCGCGGACTGTGAGATCGATTACCCCCGAGGTCAGCTCGGCGGCGTCTGCTCGCCACCGGGCAAGCCGGGGATGTTCGGGATCGGGATGGTGATCGTGCCCGGCCCGTCCTCGACATGCGTCCGGGTGGGCGCCACCGTGCCCGCCGACGTCGGCACCGCGGTGGGCGGGGTCGTCGGCGCGGACGTAGGCGGCGTGGTGGGCTCGACCGGAGGCGTTGTCGGGGCGGTGGTGTCCACGGGCGGCGTGGTCGGCCTGGTCGGCGGCTCCGTCGGCTCGGTCTCGGACGGCTCCTGCGACGTCGACGACTCCGGCGGCACGCCCATGATCGTGTTGGTCACGTCGCTGGTCGGCGGCACCGGCGCGGTCGAGCCGGGCGTGGTGGGCGCGGTCGGATCGAGCGTCTGCTCGAGCTGGGCCGCGATCTCGGGCGAGATGCCCCGCAGCTCCGCCAGCAGGCGCTGCCACTGACCGGCCAGATCCCGCTTGGTGCTGTCGTCGCTGACCTGGGAGACGTTGACCTGAGCCCGCTCCAGCAGCGCACGGGCCTGCGCCGCGTTGCCCTGCTCGATCGCCTGCCGGGCCTGCGTCAGCTCGGAATCGGCACGCGCCACCACGGTGGTCTGCGCCTGTTCACTGAACACGACCTCCTTGACCCGCCACAGCGGATCACCGGGTTCGGCGTTGTAGGAGAACGCCGTCACCCCGCCGAAGACGAGAGCCAGTGCGGCCGCGGTACCCGCGATCGGGCCGACCAGGCGTAGCCGGCCACGATTGGCCGCGCTCACCCGGACTTTACGGGCGCCGATCTCCTGGTTCACCGCGGCGAACACCGTGTCCAGATCCGGGTCCGCCGGTAGGTCGGGAGCCACGAGCTCCGCGCGCCAGTCCGCCAGTAACGAGGCGAGCTGGAACTCCTCCGGGTTGTCGGTCTGCACCGGCCCACCACCGGCGATGGCGTCGATCAGAGCATCGTCGCGGCGTACCGCGACGATGTCGACCGGGCCGCTGTCGCCGGCGCCCTCGGCGTAGGGACCGCTGTTACGCGATCCACGTCGCGCCTTCCAGTCATCCCTAGCCATACATTTCACCTGCCCTCGCCACTTGTGACTTCAGTTTCGCGAGTGCCCTGTGCTGGGCCACTCGTATCGCACCCGCCGTACTGCCCACGGCGACCGCGGTTTCTTCCGCTGACAAACCCATGACCAAGCGCAGGATCAGGATCTCCCGATGCTTCTCAGGAAGCGTTGCGAGCAGACGGTTCATCTGCCTGCTCGTCTCGGATTCGAGAGCTCGCTGCTCCGGGCCTTGGTCGGTGGATATGACATCTGGTACTTCGGCCATCGCCTCCGCCTTGTTACGAGCGGCGTTGCGATGTGCGTCGGCGACCTTGTGCGAAGCGATTCCGTATACGAAGGCCATGAAGGGCCTGCCCTGGTCCTGATACCTGGGCAGCGCGGTCATCACGGCCAGACATACCTCCTGCGCAACATCGTCGGCGGAAAGCTGGCCCCGCTCGGCCGCACCGATACGCGCACGGCAGTACCGGACAACGAGCGGGCGGATCAGCTCGAGTACCTGAGCTAAAGCGGATCTGTCGCCCTGCGCTGCGGCAGTGACGGCGAGGTCCAGCTCTTCGCCCGAGTGAGTCATCGTCAGAGATATTCCTGGCGTTACAAGTGGCACCGGCCCGATGACCTGTGCTCCCGCAAGTGTTTGCGGAACGGGTCTAACAATAGCGACACCCGGCGCGCGGCCGGGCAACATGGTCGGTTGTCACTACAACCCGAGCGGTCGGAAAGTGCCCCCACGACGGGCTATCTCGGCCGAGCAGGCCCGCGCCTCCCTCTCCGCGGATGCCTCGCCGAGACCGGATCGCAGCATCGCGCACGCCCACCGCAACGGCAGCAGATCGCGCTCCCGGCAGTCGGCCGCGACTATGTCGGCCATCACCTTCGCGGTGCCGAGATCGCCCGCCGCGGCACTCGCGGCCGCGAGCAGCAGCCGCGATTTGATCCGGTGCCGTACCGAAGACGCATCGTCGGCGGCCGCCACGGCCGCGCGCGCGTGCGGCAACGCCGCCTCGGCGGCGCCCGCGGCGAGTTCGGCCTCGGCCGACACCCAGTGCCGCCGGATCCCGGCCCGCCACCGGTCGTCGGGCACGGTGGCGGCGCAGCGCGCCAGCAGCCGCCGCGCCAGGGCGATCCTGCCGACGCCGAGCGCGTCGGCCGCGAGCCCGGTGAGGGCGTCGGCGGCGGCGTCGTACGCGTCAGGGCGGTACGGGCGCCCGAGCCCGGGCAGCGGTCCCTCGTCCGAGCCTGAGGCAGCACGCGAAGCGATCAGGGGCAGCGCCAGGCCCGCCGCGTCACCGTCCGGGCCGGAGGCGAGGGTGTGCCAGCCGAGCTGGCGCAGCAGCGAGCCGCGGGTGCTCGCGGCGAGCGAGAGCAGCACCGGATCGGCCCCGCCCGCGCGCACCCGAGCGAGTTCGGCGCGGGCCGCGGCGTAGCGGCCCTGTCCCCCGAGCACCACCGCGCGCAACCAGTGGCCGTAGGCGTCGTGGGCGGCTGGCAACTCGGCAGCGGACATGCCGGGGCGGCCGCCGAACGCGGCGTCGGCGAGGGCTTCATATCGAACATCCACAGGGGGATCTTGCGCGAATACGGCCCGCGCACCAACCCCGGCCCACCGCCGGTCGCCCTCCGGTTCCGGGGCGCCCGAAACCTTCCGGCAACCCTCCAGCATTTCTTGCACGGTATTGATGTTTCCATCACGTAAATCTCGTCCGGCGCCCCGGGATCGGCGACCACTCGAATTCACATGCGTTTCGCGCAATTAACCTCGGCGCCGCGTTTCCGCCATCTCATAGGCTCTCGACATAGCAGCCTCCACCACTCCCTCGAGGGCGCCCCGACGGCCCCGCACACCCCTCCGATACCGGAACGTACCGAGAAAAATATGAACTGAACTGCGCAAACACTCGGCGCATGCGAGCAGGGATCAGCGCGCCGCCCACTGGCCAACCGGCCAGTATTACCGGATGACCTGTTAAATGTAAACAGCGCCCAGGTTAAATCTCGCCATTAAGGATTCAGAAAACCGGTGCGCCGAACTATTGACGGAATTTCGCGGCTGGACCTAACGTAGCTCATCGCCACGGACGGCGCCGCGCGAAATGGCAGCGACCGCGAAGGGCGAGCCGCGGGGCATCGCCGATCGCGATGTGGCCCACGACTGTTGCAGACACACTGCTCGACAACGCCGACGAGCTCGCACTACGAGGAGTTCACCATGCCCATGCCCACCCACCTCCCCGGACCGAACGCCGATGTCTGGGATTGGCAGATGCGCGGCTCCTGCCGCGGCGTGGACTCGGCGGTGTTCTTCCACCCCGACGGCGAGCGCGGCCGCGCCCGCACCGCCCGCGAGATGCGCGCCAAGGAGATCTGCCGCACCTGCCCCGTCCTGATGCAGTGCCGCAGCCACGCGCTCAAGGTCAGCGAGCCCTACGGCATCTGGGGTGGCATGTCCGAGACCGAGCGCGAGATGCACGCCCGGCGCAACCGCAGGCGAATGGCAGTCTGAACAAGCGACCCATCCGCGCGTTGCGGGGCGCCGAATGACTTCCCAAACAACCGGCCCCTGCTACACCGGATGCTCGATCACCGGCCGGGCGCCCGACGGCCCATCGCCGAGCGCGCCCGGGACCGACGTCGAGGTACGGCATCGCGATATCCGCAGGCAGCGCTCCTTGCGAGCCGCCCGCGGACGCACGGACGTCGGAGCGGAGCCGCGCGTCGGCTCCCGGTGTGCCACAGCTGAATCGCCCGGCGTGTCGCGCTCGCACGGCACCGTAGCTGGGCCGTTGCCATTTCTTGCCGACCCCGCCGGAAGGAGGCGATAGCAACGCGCTACGGTAGTGACCGATGACACAGAATGGAGCGTTGTGACAACGCGGCCGCCGGCCGCAGAGGGCGACTCGTTCCGTAGAGAAGCCATCCCACCGAGCGTGGAATCTGCGGTGTCGGCACGCGCAGCCGAAAGCATCGAGCTAGCCGCTCTCTTGCATCGTTGCGGCGAGTCCGACCAGGAAGCTTTCGCCGAACTGTACGACCGAACGTCGGCTCGGGTGTTCGGTCTGGTGCTCCGGGTGCTCCACGACCCGGGGTACGCGGAGGAGACGACACAAGAGGTGTATCTCCAGATCTGGCGAACCGCAGCCAGCTTCGACCCCGCGAAGGGGTCCGCCGTGACGTGGTTGATGACGCTCGCCCACCGGCGTGCCGTCGACCGGGTCCGCGCCGAACAGGCGCACACCGTGCGGGAAGTCGCGTACGGGGTGCGGGTGCTCGGCAACGAGTTCGACGAGGTGACCGAAGAGGTCGAGCGCAGGCTCGAACAACAGGCCGTCCTCGCCGGGCTCACCGGCCTGACCGAGACACAGCGGGAAGCCATCTCGCTGGCCTACTACGGCGGCCGGACCTACGCGGAAGTGGCCACCCATCTCGGCGTAGGGTTACCGACCGTTAAGTCCCGGATTCGGGACGGATTGACACGACTGAAGAAAAGTTTGGGGGTGACGTGAGATGAACGAAGGCCAGGTCGATCTCGCGCACACCGTCGCGCTCGGATCGATCGACGACGAAGACCATCACGCGGTACAGGAATTGCTCGACGGTGAGGATCCGGTACTACGTGCCGTGTTCCTCGCGGAGGTACAGCAGACCAAAGACGCTCTGTGTACCCTCTCCGCCGTGACGGCCACCGCGCCGCCACCCGCATTGCGCGCCCGGTTGCTCGCGGCCATCGCCGCCGAGCAACCACCAGTGGCCTCCTGATCGAGATTCACCGGTTCCGCCCGGGCCCGAGGAGACGCTCCCGGCTCGGTTGCTCGCTCCCCCGGACCTCGTGCGCGTCCGAGCGCCGGTCCCCACGATCACCGTCGGTGCCAGGGTGACGGTGCGGTTCCCCCGTCACTTCTCGCGCACGCCGCGCAGGCCGTCGAGATCCGCCTCCCGCGGACATCCGCCCTCGCGCACATCCCCCGAAACGACAAGGCCCCCGGAACATGTCCGGGGGCCTTCGCCATACCGCGATCAGTGCGCGTGACCGTGATGTCCGTGGTCGTCGGCCTCCTCGGCCGGCTTGTCGACCACGGCGCTCTCGGTGGTGAGCACCATGCGCGCGACCGAGGCCGCGTTCACGACGGCCGACCGGGTCACCTTCACCGGGTCCACGACGCCGTCGGTGAGCAGATCGCCGTAGGTGAGGGTGGCGGCGTTGAAGCCGTCCTTGCCCTCGGCGACCTTGCCGACCACCACGGCGCCGTCCAGGCCCGCGTTGCTGGCGATCCAGTACAGCGGCGCCTCGAGCGCCTTGCGGACCACCTCGACGCCGACGGCCTCGTCACCGGACAGCGAATCGCGCAGCTCGACCAGCTTGGCCGCGGCCTGCACCAGGGCGGTGCCGCCACCGGGCACGATGCCCTCGTCGACGGCAGCCTTGGCCGCGCTCACCGCGTCCTCGACGCGGTACTTGCGCTCCTTGAGCGCGGTCTCGGTGGCCGCGCCGACCTTGATCACCGCGACACCGCCGGACAGCTTGGCCAGGCGCTCCTCGAGCTTCTCGCGATCCCAATCGGAATCGGTGGCCTCGATCTCGCGGCGCAGCTGCGCGCTGCGGGCCGCGATGTCCTCGGCGCTGCCCGCACCGTCGACGATCGTGGTGTCGTCCTTGGTGACGACCACGCGACGCGCCTTGCCGAGCAGCTCGATGCCCGCCTCGCGCAGGGTGATGCCGAGATCGGGGTTGATCACGGTGCCGGCGGTGACGACGGCCAGGTCGTCGAGGAACGCCTTGCGGCGGTCGCCGAAGAACGGAGCCTTGACGGCGACGGCCTTGAGCGTCTTGCGGATCGCGTTGACCACCAGGGTGGACAGCGGCTCGCCCTCCACGTCCTCGGCGATGATCAGCACCGGCTTACCGGATTCGGCGATCTTCTCCAGCAGCGGCAGGAAGTCGGGCAGCGAGGTGATCTTGTCCCGGTGCAGCAGCACCAGGGCGTCCTCGAGCACGGCCTGCTGGGTGTCGGTGTCGGTGACGAAGTAGGGCGAGAGATAGCCCTTGTCGAACTGCACGCCCTCGGTGACGACGAGCTCGGTCTGCAGCGTCGAGGACTCCTCGACGGTGACCACGCCGTCCTTGCCGACGGTGGTCAGCGCCTTGCCGACCATCTCGCCGATCTCCTCGTCGCGCGAGGACACGGTGGCGACCTGCGCGATGGCCTGCTCGCCCGAGACCGGGGTGGCCGCGGCCAGCAGCGCCTCGGAGACCGCGTCGGCGGCCTTGGCGATGCCCGCGCCGACGGTGATCGGGTTGGCACCGGCCGCGACGTTCTTCAGGCCGCCGCGCACCAGCGCCTGGGCCAGCACGGTGGCGGTGGTGGTGCCGTCGCCGGCGACGTCGTTGGTCTTGGTGGCGACGCTCTTGACGAGCTGGGCGCCCAGGTTCTCGAACGGGTCCTCGAGGTCGATGTCGCGCGCGATGGTGACGCCGTCGTTGGTGACGGTGGGGCCGCCGAAGGCCTTCGCGAGCACCACGTGGCGACCGCGCGGGCCGAGGGTGACCTTCACCGCGTCGGCGAGCTTGTCGACGCCGCGTTCCAGAGCCCGGCGAGCCTTCTCGTCGAACTCGATCTGCTTTGCCATAAGTCCTTTTCCTCGGATTCCGGGGCGGCGCGGCCCGGTGGGGCCGTGACCCGCCGCCCGGTTGGGGGCTGAAACGACAGAGCCCCGGCCCCGTGGAAGGGGAACCGGGGCACCGTCGTTACGACTCGATCCCGGACGAGGCCGGGAAGCGCGGGCCGGTCGGGCCCGCGCCGAGCGCGGTCACTTGCTGACGACAGCCAGCACGTCGCGCGCGGACAGGATCAGGTACTCCTCACCCTGGTACTTGATCTCGGTGCCGCCGTACTTGCTGTAGATGACGGTGTCACCCTCCTGGACATCCAGCGGGATCCGCTTCTCGCCGTCCTCGTCCCAGCGGCCGGGGCCGACGGCGACGACGGTGCCTTCCTGCGGCTTCTCCTTCGCCGTGTCCGGGATGACCAGGCCGGAGGCCGTCGTCGTCTCGGCCTCGTTGGCCTGGACGAGGATCTTGTCCTCGAGCGGCTTGATGTTCACGCTCGCCACGTTGAGCCCTCCACTTTCAGGGGATTACGGTCGTCCGGGACTGTTGTCCCGGACCGTCGGTTCGGTCACGGTGCACGACCCCTGCGCACAGCCCCGTCGTCGCGGGTGCCGGGACCCGGCCCAGTGGTCACAACTGCCTGACACCGGCGATACGCGGGGTGGACGATCGCCCGGCCACCACGTTCACCAGTGCCACTAGCACTCTATACATGAGAGTGCCAGCGCTCAAGGCCGGGTTCTGCCAATCCGGCGCCCGCGGCCGCGCCGAACCCACACTGAGCAGTGTTGGTTACCCCGGGGCCCGGGGGCTTCCCATCGGTTCCGGAAATCTGTAACGTTCGGATAACGGATTGTGACAGTATTGACGACGGTTGTTCCCGCCTCTGGTCTCTCTCACGAACCGGCGCCCGCGGGGGCCATCGTCAGGTAACGAAATACGAAGTACGGCGTCACAAGAGCTTCACCACAGTGCGATCCCACATCACCACCGTGCGAATCCACACAGGGCAAGTCCACACGTGATCCGGAGCGGCTCCACCGTCCCACCAGGCCGAACGGAACGACCGGGTCCCGAGTCCGGAGCGCTCGCCGACCACGCGGCGTTGCGGCAGTCCATTCGAGATGGTCGGCGACACCGTGACCATCCGCTCGAAGGGAGGTGAACATGCGAACAAGCCTCGGTATCTCCGCCGGGAACGAGGTCGTGTGCTCGGCGCTGGTCGCCACCGCGTCCAACGGTGCGCAGAGTTTCGACTACCGCGTCGTGTCCGCCGATGCCGCGCATTCCGACATCGGCGATCTCGTCGCGTCCTCCATCGATCTGATGACCACGCAGTTGCCCGTCCAGCAGACACCGCACGACATCGCATGGCCCAGCCATCCCGTCGGCGTCAGCTTCGCGGGGTCGCACCCGCCCGGGCTCGAGGCCGCCGCGGGCAAGCCGCCCACCTCCGTCGCCGTCGCCTACCGCAACAAGGAACAGGCGCAGGTGATCCGGTCCGCGACCGGCAGGCAGCGCGCGCTGGAACTGGTGCCCGAGGGCGTCGCCGCGCTCACCTACCTGCGCCACACCGGTCTGCTCGACCGCTACGAGACCGTCGCCGTCGTCGACCTGGGCGCCACGGGGCTGAGCGTCACGGTGGCCGATCCGGCCGACAGCACGGTCCTGCACTCCCAGCGCACCCACGCGGTGAGCGGCAACGCCATCGACGACCTCATCTACCACCACCTGGTCGACGTGCACTACGCCCGCCGCGGTACCCGGCCGAATCGCGGCATGCTCACCAACCGGGGGCGCGCCGCCAAGGAGCATCTGTCGATCGCGCCCGCGGTCACCATCGACCACGTCGCGGGTCGCCCGCTCAAGCTCACCAGGGCCGATTTCGAGGAACTGATCGCCGATCTGCTGGGCGAGGCCACCGGATTCGCGCAGGCCGTCTTCGCGCGGGCGCCCAAGTTCCCGCAGGCGGTCGCGGTGATCGGCGGCGGCGCCAATATCCCCGCTGTCGTCGCGGCGCTGGAGTCCGACCTCGAGCTGCCCGTGATCACGGTCGATGACCCCGAGGCCGTGATCGCCAAGGGCGCGGCGCTGGTCGCCGACTCCGCGCAGCCCTCGGTGTTCCCGGTGGCCGCGCTCGGCGCGGAAGCGTCGTCGGGCACGTTCACGAAGGTGGTCGGCACGCTGGCCGGCGCCATCGTGGTGGTCGGCCTCGTGATCGGTTACGGCTTCAAGACATTCGCGCCCACCTCCGAGGAGGAGGTCTCCCCCGCGGGCACCACGAGCAGCGCGCTGGTGCCGCCCGCCCCGCCGGTGACCGTCGCTCCGCCCACGGGAGCGGGCACCGTCACCACGGAGGACCGCGAGCCCACCGTTTATCCCACGGGCAGCGTGCCGACCACGGTGCCCGCCACTACCCAGCCGACCACGCCCACCAGCACGGTGGCGACGCCGTCGGCCACCACCACCGCGCCCACGCCCACGCTGCGGCCCGACCCGAATCTGCCGCCGATCCCGTTCCCAGAGCTGCTCGGCCCGCTGCTGAGCCCCACCACGCCGACCACGCCCACACCGGGCGCGAATCCGGCCGCCCCGGGCGGTTCCTCGCAGCTCGATCGGAACCCGAACAACACCGAGTCGCCGACGACCACCGGCCCCACCACCGCGCCGGCGCAGACCCGTATCCCGTTCCCGTTCCCGCGCGCCAACTCCGGCTCGTCCACCCCCGATTCGGCGGAGCCCAGCCCGCTCCAGCTCGCGCCGACGGACTGAGGGCCGAATCCTCGGTCGCGCGCGGGTGATTCGCGGGCGCATCGCTCCCGGACTCGGCTGTGTCGCCGACCCGCATCAGGGTCACCGCGACCACGCGGCATCCGCCGAGCTGTCCGGCCCGTCGGCATCGTCACCGTTCGCGCCATGGTCGAGCAGCCTCTCCCTCGGTCTGCCGATCCAGACGCGAGGCTCCCGGGTGGTCGGCAGGGGGCTGTCCCCGGCAGCGCGAAACCAGATGTGTGAGCGTGATTCGCGGACCGTCAGGCGATCTGGCTCACCGACACCGGCAGCCCCGGATCGGTGGCGACCGTCAGCGAGGACGGCGCCGCGCCACCCGCGATGACGTGGGCGCCCAGGGCCGCGATCATCACGCCGTTATCGGTGCACAGGCGCGGTTTCGGCACGCGCAGCGTGATACCGGCGGCGGCGCACCGCTCCTCGGCCAGCGAGCGGATGCGGGAGTTCGCCGTCGCGCCGCCGCCGAGCACCAGCGTGCTCACGCCGACGTCCTGCGCGGCGCGCACCGCCTTCAGGGTGAGCACGTCGGCGACGGCTTCCTGGAAGGACGCCGCGATATCGGGGATCGGCAGATTCTCCGTCGTGGTCCCTTGGCGCTGCGCGCCTTCCACATACCTGGCCACAGCCGTCTTGAGTCCGGAGAAGGAGAAGTCGTAGCGGGCGTCGCGCGGCCCGGTCATCCCGCGCGGGAACGCGATCGCCTTCGGGTCGCCGTACGCGGCGGCCGCGTCCAGCGCGGGCCCGCCGGGGAAGCCGAGCCCGAGCAGCCGGGCGACCTTGTCGAACGCCTCACCCGCCGCGTCGTCGACGGTGCTGCCCAGCTCCACGATCGGCTCCGCCAGATCCGTGACGTGCAGCAGATGCGTGTGCCCGCCCGAGACCAGCAGCGCCACGCACGGCGGCATCGGGCCGTGCTCGAGCGTGTCGACCGCGACGTGTCCGCCCAGGTGGTTCAGCGCGTAGAACGGCACATCCCACGCCGCCGCATACGCTTTCGCCGCCGCGACGCCCACCAGCAGGGCACCCGCGAGGCCGGGGCCGATGGTCACGGCCAACGCGTCGGGTTTGGCGATCCCCGCCGCCGACAGCGCGCGGCGCATGGCGGGCACGATCGCCTCGAGGTGTGCGCGCGACGCGATCTCCGGCACCACTCCGCCAAAGCGGGCGTGCTGGTCGACGCTGGAGGCGACCTCGTCGGCCAGCAGCTCGCAGCTGCCGTCGGGCAGGCGGCGGACGATGCCGACTCCCGTTTCGTCGCAGGAGGATTCGATGCCCATGACGATCACGACAGCACCTCGTCAGGGAGCGGGAGCGCGGTCAGTTCCGGCCTGCGCATGGTGTAGGCGTCGGCGCCGCTGGGGTGGTAGTAGTTCTTGCGCAGCCCGATGATGTGGAAGCCGTGCTTGGCGTACAGCCCGATCGCGGGCGCGTTGTCGGTGCGCACCTCCAGGAACACCGGCCCGCCGCGCTTACCCGCCTCGGCGAGCAGCGCTTCCAGCAGCAGCGTGCCGATGCCCGCTCGGTGGTACTCCGGGTCGACGCCGATGGTGTGCACCTCGGCCTCAGGGTGTTCGGCATCACCGAGCAGCGCGACACCCGCGTACCCGACCATGCGGCCGCGCTCGTCGCGGGCGGTGATGTAGCAGTTGTGCGGGCCCGCGAGTTCGGAGCGGAACGCGACCGCCTGCCACGGATCGTCCTCGGGGAACAGCAGGTGCTCGAGTTCTACGCAGCGCTCGATGTCGGCGGGCGTCATCGGGGCGATGCGGATTCCGGGGGTGGGGTGGTCCACCGTCACGCCCCCGTCCGGTCGAGGGCGCGGTAGCTGTTCTCCACGGCGTCGGGCCTGCGCAGGTAGAGCGGGGTGAGCGGTTCGGGCACGGTGCCCGCGAGCAGCTCGGCGGCCGCGACGCGCACCAGTCCGGCGGGCGAGGGCGTTTCGACCGGCAGCACGGCCAGGTCGAACAGGTCCACGTGCGAGGCGGACCCGGCGATCGCGGCGGCGCCGGCCACGTCGAGCTCTCCCGGCTTGATCACGTCGGGCCCGGCCACGCGCGCGCCCGCGTGGTAGCGCGCCCAGTACACCTCGCGGCGGCGCGCGTCGGTGACGACGAGCAGTTCGCGCTCGCCGAGATCCTCCTGCGCGCACACGTCGGCGGCGATGGCGTCGAGACTGCACACGCCGTACACCGGAATGCCGAGCGCGTCACCGAACGCGGCGGCGGTGGCCATGCCCACCCGCAGGCCGGTGAACGGCCCCGGCCCCACGCCCGCGACGACGGCCCCGATATCGGTCCTGGAACGCCCTGCCTCGGTGAGGCATTCGAGGATCTGCGGCGTCAACGCCTCCGCGTGCGCGCGGGCGTCGACCCGGACCCGGGCGGCGACGGTGCGCAGCGCGACGCCGTCGGCGGCGGGCTCCAGATCCACCAGTCCCGCTGTAACGGCGGGCGTCGCGGTGTCGACAGCGAGTACAAGCATGATTGGCCCCACGATACCGGGTGGTACTCGGCCCCGACGCGGAGCTACCGGATAGCTACGCCGGTGTGACCGGCGTCTATTCGATCCACTCCCACACCGCGGTCCGCGTGTCGGATTCCGGTTCGCGGCTCAGCCGCACGCGCAGGTGCCGGTCGGCGAGATGCTCCACCACACCGAGTCCCCACTCCACCACGACCACGGCGTCGTGCAGGTCGGTGTCGAGGTCGAGCGCGTCGAGTTCGTCGAGGTCGCCGCCCAGCCGATAGGCGTCCACGTGCACCAGCGGCACCGCGGGCCCGTCCGCGCGTTCGCCCGCGCGATGCTGTCTGGCGATGATGAAGGTGGGCGAGCTGACCCGGCCCCGCACCCCGAGCCCGGCCGCGATACCGCGCGTCAGCGCCGTCTTGCCCGCACCCAGCGGACCGTCGAGCACGACGAGATCCCCCGCCCCGAGTTCCGCCGCCAGCTCACGCCCCAGCGCCTCGGTGTCCTCGACGGTGGGCAGAACCCGCCGCTGCTCCACCCTTACCTCCCAGTCACGACTTCCGGAGAACTGGTCCGAGCGTACCGACGGGGCGGGAGCAGGTCCGTCACCGGGCGCATGCGATAGGGCCGCGGTCCCCCGGATATCCGGCGGGCGCCGGTGTGGCCCGCCGGGTGACGGGCTCGTGGAGCGGTGTCCGGCGTCTCGGTGGCCGGCGTCACGGTGTTGTCCCAAGGGGACGCCCGACAGCGTGGACAACCTGGCGGCCGTGCGGGCAAGGTGAGGACTACGGCGTCCTCGATCCGGTAGGCCGTCCCTCGCCGAACGCTATTGCTCACGCTCCGCCGGTGTGGCGCAACGAAACATCGGGCTCGTCGGCGAACATGCCCGCGCGCAGCATCAGCGCGTGCAACGCGTCGTTGACGGTGTCGGGGAACTGGAGATGCGGCATGTGGGCGGCGCCCGCTAGGCGGATGAGTTCGCTGTCGGGCAGCGCCCGCGACAGGGCGCGGGAGTTGCGGAACGGGATCACCAGGTCGTGCGCGCCGCCGAGCACCAGCACGGGCAGACCGGCCAGCGTGGGCAGGGCGGCCGATTCATCGTGCAGCTCAATCGCCTTCAAGAATTTCACGATCGTCTCCACCGGGGTGCCGTCGATCATGAGGGTGGTGAAGCGCGAGAGCGTGGGACTCACCGGGCCGTGGAACGAGCTGACGTGCAGGATCGGCGCGATGAGGTGGCGCACCGTGGAACGTCCGGCCTGCACGAGTGCGGGCGCGGTGTGCACGGCCAGCCGGAAACCGTCGATCGCGGGATTGCGCAGCAGTTGGGTGATGCCCGCCGCCGTCACCTCGGCGGCCGCGGTGGAGAGCAAGCCCACGGCCACGACCCGCCGCGCGAACAGGTCCGGGAACTGGGCCGCCGCGGCGAGCACCGCCATTCCGCCCAGCGAATGCCCGACCAGCGCGACCGGGCCGGCGGGCGCCACGGCCTCCACCACCGCCGCCACATCGCGACCCAGCTGGGCGACGGTGCAGCTCTCGGTGGCCGGCGTGCCCGAGCGGCCGTGCCCGCGCAGGTCGAAGAACACCAGCCGCGCGGCGTCGCCCCAGCGCCGCGCCAGATCCCGGCGCTGGAAGTGGAACGACTCCATGCTGTTGCAGAACCCGTGTACGAACACCACGGTGAGCGGTGCCTCTGGCGGCCCGCACTCGCGAACGGCCAGGCGCACACCGTCTTCGGTGACCACCGCGCCGGGGCGGTCTGCCTCGATCAGGCCGAAATCCTCGTCGCGGTACTCGTCGCGGCGCGCGGGCGACAGCACTCTCGCCCCGGCGCGGCGCAGCGCGTGGGCACCGGCCAGCGCGCCGACCACACCGGCGGTCGCCATGCCGCCGCGCCAGATGGTCGAACGATTATGGTTGCCCCGCAAGATATTCGAACGCCGCGACCTCATCGTGAACCCCTTCACGTATCGGCGGACCACACGCCGTCGAGTCCAGCACACGCGGCCCTCACGGGCAAGCGACTCCCCCGCCGACGTGTCGGCGCGTCACCCGGCCGCGCGGCGAGCACACGATCTCGTAGTGGATGGTGTCGAGCCGATCGGCCCACTCCTGGGCGCGCGGCTCGGCCGGGCCGCCGCCGAACAGCACGGCGGTGTCCCCCTCGGTGACGCCCGCCGCGTTGTCGCCGAGGTCGACGACGAACTGGTCCATGCAGACCCGGCCCACGTTAGGCCGCCGCTCGCCGCCGAGCAGCACGTCGAACCGCCCGCTCAACGGGCGGAACACGCCGTCGGCGTACCCGGCGGGGATCAGGGCCACGGTGGTGTCGCGCGGGGCGATCCACCGGTGCCCGTACGACACGCCCTCGCCCGCCGCGACCCGTTTGACCAGCGCGACCTTCGCCTGGAACGTCATCGCGGGCCGCAGGCCGAGATCCAGGCCCGGCACCGGGTCCAGCCCGTATACCGCGATCCCGGGACGGACCATGTCGAACGCCAGATCCGGCCTGGTGATGGTGGCCGCCGAATTCGACAGGTGCGCGATCTCGGGTGCGAGGCCGTGTTCCTTCGCCGTCGCGAGGGCAGCCAGGAAGCGATCGCGCTGCACGTCGATGAACGGGTGCTCGGGTTCGTCGGCGTGCGCGAGGTGGGAGAACACGGCGCGGAAGCGCACCACCTCCTCGCGTACCAACTCGCGCAGCGCGCTCAGCACCTCGGGGTATTCGTCGGGGGCGACACCGTTGCGGTTCAGGCCGGTGTCGACCTTGAGGGTGAGGATGGCGGTCCGGCCGGTGCGGCGCGCCGCGGCTTCGACCGCGCGCAGGTGCGCCAGGGAGGACACGCCGATCTCCACGTCGGCGGCGATCGCGGCGGCGAAATCGGCGTCGGTGTTGTTGAGCCAGCACAGGATCGGCGCGGTGATCCCCGCGTCCCGCAGCGCCAGCGCCTCGGCGACCGTGGTGACCCCGAGTTCCCGCGCGCCCGCGGCCAGCGCGGCCCGCCCCACCTGCACGGCGCCGTGGTTGTAGCCGTCGGCCTTCACCACCGCCATCACCGCCGCGTCGCCCGCGTATCCGCGCAGCACCCGCACGTTGTGGGCAATGGCATCCAGATCGACGACCGTCTCCACTTGCGCACTCACAGCTTGCGATCCTGCCACCTGCGCGGTTCGCCGCGGGAAGGTGTCCCGGACACGCGCGCCGAAGCAGTGGCCCCAGTACCCGGCTCACCAGCATCAACGCCGCGCCCACCGGTACGAGGAGTCCGCGACGGCACCGGGCGAACACGTGACCACCGCTATCCCGACACACCGGATCGGACTGCCGCAGCCCACCTCATACCCCCGACAGCGTCCGCAGAACGCGGACAGCGGGCCGGATGTGCTCGAGCAGCGGGGTGGCCGAGGTCGGGGCGGCGGCGTGGTGGTCCTCGTGGGCGGCGAGGTTGGCGGCCAGCGAGTGGACGCGAGCGGCCGCGGCCGCGGCCCACAGGGGGTCGCGACCGGCGGCGAGCAGCGCGCCGATGACGCCGGAGAGCACGTCCCCAGCACCGGCGGTGGCTGCCCACGAACCGCCCGCCTCGTTGACGAGAACCCGGCGGCCGGGTGCCGTGATCAGGGTGGCGCGCCCCTTCAGCAGGAGGGCGACCTGCCACGCCTCGGCGAACTCACGCACGGCCGCGACGCGATCGGCCCCCACCTCGCGCCCGGCGAGTCGCGCGAACTCGCCCGCGTGCGGGGTGAGCACGGTGGGCGCCGTGCGGTGGTGCAGCAACGCCGGTTCGCGGGCGAGCAGGGTGAGGCCGTCGGCGTCCACCACCACGGGCACATCGCTGGCGAGCACCTCCGCGAGCCGGTCGCGTGCCTCGTCGTCGACGCCAGCGCCGGGGCCTATCACCCAGCACTGCACGCGTCCCGCCTTCGAAATGTCTTGGACGGCAACCACCTCCGGGAAGCGGGCGAGCACGTCCCCCGCCGCGGTCCCCACGTACCGCACCATCCCGGACGTCGCCGCGACCGCCGCACCTGTGCACAGCACCGCCGCACCCGGATACCGGGCGCTGCCCGCGACGATTCCGGTGACGCCCTGGGTGTACTTGTCGTCGGCGGGCCCCGGCACCGGCCACTCCGCGCCGATCGACATCGGTTCCAGCGCCGCGAGTTCCGGGTCGGGCAACCGTAATCCGATGGGCACCAGTTCGATTCGCCCGCACCACGGCGCGGCCAGCGCGTGCACCGGCTTGTACGCGCCGAACGCGACCGTCACATCGGCCCGCACGGCGGGCCCTTCGACCGCGCCCGTGTCCGGATCGACGCCGCTGGGCAGGTCGGCCGCGATGATCGGCACGTCCACGTCCGCCACGAGCTCGGCCGCGCGCGGACGCAGCGGTCCGCGTCCCGAGATCCCCACGATGCCGTCGACCACCAACTCCGGCGCGCCCAGGTCCTCCCCCACGCGCCCACCCGAAGCGCGGAGCGCGGCAAGCCCTTTCGCGTGCGCGCGGCCGGGCGCGAGCAGGACGGCCCGCACGTCGACCCCGCGCCTGCGCAGTTTCGCACCCGCCCACAACGCGTCGCCGCCGTTGTCACCCGAGCCGACCAACAGCGTCACGGCCCGCCCGGCGATCCCGCCCGTGCGCGCCCGCAGTTCCGACGCCACCACCGTCGCCAGCCCGTGCGCGGCGCGCTGCATCGGCATGCCCTCGGGCACCCTGGTGAACAGCTCGGCCTCGGCCGCCCGCAGTTCATCGGCGGTGTAATAGCCCCGCAAGACCGACATCGGCGCGCCTCCACTGGTGTCGAACGGCACTGTGCGCGGGACCGGCGTGTTCCCGCACTTCCGGACGTTACTCGCCCCCACCCACCGGGTGCCGCCTGCCGAGCGCGTCCCCGACGGATTCGCACGTCATCGACCGGCGCATCCCCGCCGGAAAGTGCGTTCCCTCTCACCGGCCGCCGCGGCCGTGGCGAATGCCGGTGCGCGCGAGCGCGGCGACTAGTGTCGGACATCATGCCGATCGTTCGCCACGCCAAGTCCGCCCAGGTCGTCACCGCACTCGCCCTGGCGGCGTCGCTAGCGCTGGCCGGCTGCGGCTCCGGCGACGACAGCGCCGCCCCGGCCACCACCACGATCGACGCCGCGGCGACGTCCACCGCCCCCATCGAACGCCCCGCCACCACGGTCTTCGTCGAGGTGAACGACATGACCTTCTCCCCCGCGAACCTGACCGTCGCCCCAGGCGACACCGTCACCTGGCGGTTCCGCGATTCCGCGCCGCATTCGGTGCAGGGCATCGGCGATCGCGCCATGGGGATCAACAGCCCGATCATCGACCAGGGCGAATGGAGCTACACCTTCACCTCGCCGGGCTCCTACCGCTATCTGTGCACCCTGCACCCGGAGATGCGCGGCACCGTCACCGTGGAGTGAGCACTCCGGCAGGCACACGGACGCCCCGACTCACGTCGGGTGAGCCCTACTCGACCGTGACCGACTTCGCCAGGTTGCGCGGCTTGTCCACGTCGTAGCCGCGGGTCTGCGCCACCTCGGCGGCGAAGATCTGCAACGGCACGGTGGACAGCAGCGGCTGGAAAAGCGTGGGGGCCGAGGGGATTTCGATGAGGTCGTCGGCGAACGGGCGCACCGTGTCGTCGCCCTCCTCGGCGATCACGATGGTGCGGGCGCCGCGCGCCTGGATCTCGCGGATATTGCTCAGCAGCTTCGAGTGCAGCACCGCGCGGCCCTTCGGGGAAGGCATCACCACGATCACCGGCAGCCCGTCCTCGATCAGCGCGATCGGCCCGTGCTTGAGCTCACCCGCCGCGAAGCCCTCGGCGTGCATATACGCCAGCTCCTTGAGTTTGAGCGCACCTTCCAGTGCCACGGGGTAGCCGACGTGCCTGCCGAGGAACAGCACCGTGGGCACGTGTGCCAGCTCGCGCGCGATCTTGCGCACCTGCGGCGCGGTTTCGAGCACACGCGCCACCAGCTTGGGCATGGCCTCCAACTCGTGGAACTCGCGCGCCACTTCGTCGGGGTACTTGGTGCCGCGTGCCTGCGCCAGCGCCAGACCCACCAGATAGTTGGCCGCGACCTGCGCCAGGAACGCCTTGGTGGACGCGACGCCGATCTCGGGGCCGGTCCGGGTGTAGACCACCGCGTCGGACTCGCGCGGGATCTGCGCGCCGTTGGTGTTGCAGATCGCCAGCACGCGCGCCTTCTGCTCCTTGGCGTGGCGCACCGCCTCCAGCGTGTCGGCGGTCTCGCCGGACTGCGAGATCGCCACCACCAGCGTCGACCGGTCCAGCACCGGGTCGCGGTAGCGGAACTCGCTGGCCAGCTCCACCTCGACGGGCAGGCGGGTCCAGTGCTCGATCGCGTACTTGGCCAGCAGGCCCGCGTGATAGGAGCTGCCGCACGCCACCACGAACACCTTGTCGAACTCGCGCAGCTCCTGGTCGGCGAGGCGCTGCTCGTCCAGGACGATGCGCCCGCCCGACTCGTCGACGGTGAAGTGCCCGATCAAGGTGTCGGCGACCGCGGTGGGCTGCTCCTCGATCTCCTTGAGCATGAAGTAGTCGTGGCCACCCTTCTCGGCGGCGGCCAGATCCCAGTCGATGGTGAACGGACGGGTCAGCACACCCTCGGTGGCGCCATCGAAATCGGTGACGAGGTAGCTGTCGGCCGTGATCACCACGGCCTGGTTCTGGCCCAGCTCCACGGCCTCGCGGGTGTGCTCGATGAACGCGGTCACATCGGAGGCGAGAAACATCTCGCCCTTGCCGACGCCCACCACCAGCGGGGTGTTGCGCCGCGCGGCGACGATCATGCCCGCGTGGTCGGCGTGGGTGAAGACCAGCGTGAACGCGCCCTCGAGGCGGCGCACCACGGCCAGCGCGCTCGCGGCGAAATCGCCCGCGGTGGGACCGTCTGCGTAGGCGCGGGCCACCAGGTGCACCGCCACCTCGGTGTCGGTGTCGCTGAGCAGTTCCACGCCCGCGTCCTCGAGCTCGCGGCGCAGCGGCGCGAAGTTCTCGATGATGCCGTTGTGCACCACCGCGACCTTGCCGGTCTCGTCCCGGTGCGGGTGCGCGTTGCGGTCGGTCGGCGCGCCGTGCGTGGCCCACCTGGTATGCCCCATGCCGGTGGTGCCCGCGAACACGCCCGCCGCCGACTCGCCGAGTTCGGCCTCCAGATTGGCCAGCCGACCGGCCTTGCGTTCCACCGCCAAGCCGCCCGAACCGTCCAGGATCGCCACGCCGGCGGAGTCGTATCCGCGATATTCCATGCGGCGCAACGCATCGACGACAACGCCGAGCGCGTCCCGGTACCCGACGTAGCCAACGATTCCGCACATGGCTCCCCAGACTACTTATCGGATAACGTTCACGTCGTGTCGGCGTCAGTGAAATCGCTTCTGAGCACCTTGACCAGCCGCGGCCCGCACCGGGTCCTGCGGGGGAACCTGGCCATCGCGGGTCAGCCCGGTGTCGTGTTCACGCCCGAGAGCGGGCGAGGGCTGCCCGCCGTGGTGTTCGGCCATGGCTGGCTGACCGGCGTCGGCAACTATCGTGAGCTGCTCGAACACCTCGCGTCCTGGGGTTTCGTCGCCGCCGCGCCCGACACCGAACGCGGGCCGATCCCATCACATCTGGGGTTGGCCACCGACCTGCTCACCACCGTCGACATCTGCACCGGCGTGCGGCTCGGCGACGGCGAGATCAGCGTCAACCCCGAGCGCATCGCCCTGGCCGGGCACGGCATGGGCGCCGGCGCGGCCGTGATCGCCGCCAGCCAGCGCCGCGTTGCCGCCCTCGCCGCCCTCTTCCCCGCGCCGACCGCACCCTCCGCCGAAACCCTCGCCCCGAACATCGACATTCCGGCCCTCGTCCTGGCGGGCTCCACCGACATCGCGTCGGTCAACTCCAACGCCCTCCCCCTCACCTCCGCCTGGGGCGGCCCCGCGCTGCTGCGAGCCATCGACGGCGCGAGTCAGAACGGGATCATCGAAGGCCGCCGCGCCCTCGCCGCCCTCGGCGCGGGCAAACACCAGCCCAAGGTCTCCCGCACCACCCGCGCCCTCCTCGTCGGCTACCTCCGCCACACCCTCCTCGACGAGAAGACCTACAAACCGTTCACCGACCCCGAAGCGCAGATCCCCCACACCCACGTGATCGATCCCGACGCGCCGCGGGAAGAGGAGTCGAAGCCGAAGCTGTCCGTGGGGACCATCGCCTCCTTGCTGCGGAAGTA
The DNA here is from genome assembly GCF_036051655.1 of Nocardia puris. Lineage (NCBI taxonomy): Bacteria > Bacillati > Actinomycetota > Actinomycetes > Mycobacteriales > Nocardiaceae > Nocardia > Nocardia puris. The sequence goes on from NZ_CP107943.1 coordinate 651,434, forward strand.
GGGCGGTCAGCCGCAGATCGGGGCTTCGGCCCACCAGTTCGCGAGGGTCCGCTCGAGAGTGGAACCTTCCGGAATCTCGACGCCGACCAGGTATCGGGACAGTGTGGGGTCATCGGGGAACGCGGTGAAGAAGTCGCCGTCCCCGATCGGTGCGATCGCGTTCTCCGGTGGGATGAAGATCGTCGGATCGATCGCGCAACCGTCGTGCGGGCGCCGCATCTGCTGTGCGGCGCCGCGCGTATAGCTCTGCTCGCCATATGTTTCCAGCTTCGCGCGGACGCCTGCAGAGGACTTGTAGTCGTAGATGGTGAACCCGGTGGCATCGTCGGCGCCGCCCAGGCACTGGAAACCGAGGCGGTCCGTCGAATCGGAGAAGGTACAGAAGACGTCGCGCCAGCCCTTCGCGGAGATTCCCTCGCCGGCGGGCAGCATCTTCGGGAACGCGTCGACGACACTCTGCTGTTTCTGCGGCCACGCGGCCGTGGTGAGCCCGACCCACGACGACGTCGCCGAATCGGCGGTCTTGGCCACCAGAACGACCACACCCACCACGGCCACAAGCAATATCGCCAAGCCGACGCCGATCAGCGCGACCAGCTTGCCCGAACCACCGGAGCTCGACCGCGCCGGAACCGCGTGCCTGAACTGCTGCTGAGCGGGATAGGGGGCGGCCTGCGGAGCGGAATACGGTTGCGGCGCGGGATGCGGCCGAGCGGGATGCCGCACTGGTGGTGCAAACCCCGGGTTCGGTGCCCCGTAGCTCGGAACAGGTTGTGGCGACGCATGATTGGCCGGCTGCTGCCAGGCGGGAGCAGACGCCGCGCGCGGTTGCGACACCTGCCCGCCTGTCCTCCATGCCCGGCTCACCGCGGCCGCGAACTCACCGCAGCTGGAGTATCTGTCGTCGGGCCGTTTGGCGAGAGCCTTCGCCAGCACCGCGTCCAACGCCTGTGGCAGCCCCGCACGGCGGGTGCTGATCGGCGGTGGCGGATCCGAGAGGTGCGCGCGAATCACGGTGACCGGATTGGTCGCGTCGAACGGGGCCTGCCCGGTGAGCAGCACGAACAGCGTGCAAGCCAGCGAGTACTGGTCGCACCGATGATCCAGCGGATTCCCCGTCAATTGCTCGGGCGAGGCGAACGCGAGCGTCGCGGTGAACGTGCCGGTCTGGGTCAGGCCGTTCTGTTCGTCGCGGAACCGCGCAATCCCGAAGTCCGCCAGGAACACTCGCGGCGGACGGCCCGAGTCCATTTCCCCGAGCAGGATATTGGCCGGTTTTATGTCGCGATGCAGCACACCCTGCTGATGGGCGTAGTCCAACGCGGAGGCCGCGTCGGCGATGATGCCCGCCGCGAATGCCGGTTCCATCACGCCGAACTCGGCCGCATCGGTGCCCGCGATGTACTGCATCGAAATCCACAGGCTGCGCCCCTCCGCACCCCGGTCGTACACCGCGACGATATTCGGATGCTCGAGCCGCGCGACCAGATCCGCCTCCCGCTCGAACCGAGCCCGGATCTCGCTGTCGCCGAACACTTCCTCGTTGAGGAGCTTCAGCGCCACCTTCCTCGGCAACCGGGGATGCTTGGCCAAGAACACCGTGCCCATCCCACCCTGCCCCAATACCCGCTCGATCCGATACTCGGCGAACACCTCACCGGGCCGCAGATCGGTCACAAGCCTCCCCCTTCGATCCCTCACCCACCGTCGAGCACGGCCATGCTAGCCGAAAGCGACGCGCCGGACCCTCACGAGCCCAACGCATCCCACCCGCTCACACCAGCCAACTCTGCCGCCGGTAGTACTCCCCTTCGGGGTCATCATCCTCATCGATCGGCGTCACAACGTTCTTCGACTTCCGCGCCGCGATCGCCCGCGCCACCGCCTCCCGCTGCTCCCTCTCCTCGGCTTCCCGGCGTTCGCGCTCAGCCCTCTCCTCGGCCTCTCGGCGCTGCTGTTCCTCTATCTCAGCGACCTGCCTCCGGAACTCCTCGCCGTGCTCCTCCATGAATTGCCGAAGTTCAGCTCGCGAACGAGCCTCCAGCTCTTGACTTTTCGCAGCTGTACGCCGGTTGATCTCCTCCAGATCCTCCGAGATGGCTGCCGAAATACGTCGGCAGTCGTCGATGATCCGCTCCATCTCGGAGCGATAGTCGACCATGGTTACTCTCCTAACCAACGATGCCGGTCACGCCACAAGGCTCACAACGGCCCCGCCTCAGCCAGTCGTGCGCCGCTGTCGAACGGCGGCTCGGGCGTGGGCACCGGCGCTTCCGGCTCTTCCTCGACAGTCGGAGCGGGAATGGGCTGGGGGGTGTGTTCGCCGTCCTCTTCCTTCTTCGAGCCCGGTACCGAGGGGATCCCACCCGGGCCAGGCGAGCCCTGGTCGTTCTGCGAGCCTTCGTTCGGCTTGTCCTCCGACTTCTCACCATCCGGCTCAGCGTCCTGACCGACGATCACGGGGTTCCCGTTCTCGTCCAGCTTCACGCTGTACTCTTGCGAATTGCCCTCGGAATCGGTCGCAACGAGCTTGAGTTGGCCGTCCGGGCCCATCTCCAGCTTCAGGTTCTTTCCAGCAAGGTCGAAGGCGGACTTGTCATCATCCTTCTCCTTACCTTCCTCTGTCTGCTCTTCTTCCTCTTCTTTCCCGGCAGCGTCTTCCTGCTGCTCCTTCAAATACTCCAGTGCATTGTCGACCCCATCCTCGATAACGCCGCTCAATGACGTGAGCCCCGTGCTCAGGCTCTGCGCCAGTGTGCTCACCAGAGGGGACAGAGTCTGCGCGGCGCTGGTGAGCCCTTCGAGCAAGTCGGCGGCACTGGGGTTCGTGGACGTGTCGTCATCATCCTCGTCGTCATCCACCGATGGGTCATCCGTGGTGCCCGGCCCCGGGCTGGGACCAGGGGTACTCGGGCCAGGAGTGCTCGGACCCGGGGTGCTGGGTCCCGGATTGCTGGGGGTTGAAGGGCCGACAGGGCAGGGGTAGGACTCCTCCGCGATCCCGCCCATCGCAGTGGTGATCGCGCCGTAGACTTCCTTGACTTTTCTGTCGGTACCGTCACATGCCTCCAGAAACTTATTCACCTTGTCGATGTAGTCACCCTTGAACACCTCGTCCAACCATTTTTGGCAACGCTCCTTCGCCGCCCGCTCCCACTCCGAACCCGGGGCCACGATCCCCGCATGATTCACGAAGTTAAAGAACTTTCCACTCAGGCCCATCTCTTGGCCAATATCCGGAAATATGTTGTGAATCCTATTGGCCTCGCTATCACCACTATAGAAGTTCGACCAAGAAATCCCGCCCGCTCCGTTGATGATATCGTCTACATTCTCCGGAGTCTTCCCGTCGATCTTCTCGTAAAGTCCATGCTCGCGAATTTGCAGCACCACATCGGCCTTTATTTTCGCGGCCTCACGAAGCCCTTTCGGCGCCAATTCGAGGGCCGAAATCACAGACTTCGCTTTCTCGATGTCAGTCCAGGCGAGTGTCGACTGTTTTGTCATCATTGCCTGAGCGGATGTGCCAGCGTCTCCGGTCCACGACTGCGAGATACTCTGCTGCGTCGTCTTCTGCTGCGCATGTTGCTGCTCCGCCGTTGTCACGGCTTCCTTCAAAGCTTCAGTGGCCTCGACGAGCTTCGCCTCATTGAGGCCGTTCTGTTCATAGAATCGCTTGTGCAGTTCGTCGTAGGTCTGCGTACTGCCCGGCAGTTGCCCGAAAGCCTTGATGTAGCGCGGTTCGAAATTCTCGAAGTACAGCAGCGACTTGGAGCCCATCCGAAGGTACTCTTCGACGCTCGCATCCCCCGGAACTGTGTATTCCACGACAATCCCCCACTTACTGCTTGTTGGTTTCGCTGGCGCGCCGGTCGTCTACCGTTGTGTAGCTGACGCTGGCCGCACCGATCACATCCGCAGTCGTGTCGGTCGCCTTCGACCAGTCATCGATCCGCTGCTTCAATTGCTCCAAGCCGCTCTGGATCTTCTTCCCCTCGGTCGCATAGTTCGCCCCCGCCTCCCCTGGCCCGAAGAGGTTGTCACCGATCTTTTTCACTTGCTTCGCGACGATATCGCCCGATGTGCGGAGCTCGTTGGCGAGCTTGCCCAGATCCCCCGTCGATACACCTAGTGTGCTCATCCGTGCCGGCACCTCCCGTAGTCGCGTGTCGTCCGATCCCCCGGCTCGGAGTCCCGTGCGTGCCGAGTATCGCCATACTTTCTTGGACGCACGTGGTCGGTGATCGGTTCCATCGGAACCGGTGCCCGCCCGAGGTGTTCGGAGTCAATCTACTGGGGTGGTCGTTGACGCCACAATCGGGCGCGGTGGCGTGGGCCGGCACGGGGCAGGGATCCACGAGGCCGACCTGGGCTCAGGGCGGAACAGCGGCGGCCGGCATCGGGATGCCGGCCGCCGGGTGAGCTACTACCTATTCACCGATCTTTCCCTGGTCGGTGCGCTTCCATTCGGAAGAGCCGTCGGGGTGGCGGTGGAACTCCCAGGCGGCGTAGTCGCCGTCGTTCTCGACGATGGTGACCTGGTCGGCGATGCCGTCCTGGTCGAAGTCGGTCCAGACCTGCATGGCGTCCTCGCCCTGGGTGGTGATGCTGTCGAGGATGCCGTCGCCGTCGATGTCCTGGGTGGGGTGGTTCAGTTCGACCGCGCCGAGGCCGCCCAGGGAGGAGGAGGTGTCGATGTCGGGTAGATCCAGACCCGGGAACTCGCCCGAGGTGATCATGTGGCTCCTCCTCAACGGGGACTCATGCGGTGGTGTGGAGATGCCCGCGGAACACACGGGCAATCACCATCCTGACATCCGCGCGGCTCCGGCGCAGCCCCCTTACCCGATCGAGAACGTCACTTTTTCGGGATGACCAGCCACAGCACCAGGTAGAGCAGGAACTGCGGGCCGGGCAGCAGGCAGGACAGCACGAACAGCAGGCGGACGATATTGGCGTTCCAGCCGAAGTACTCGGCGATTCCACCGCAGACGCCGGCGATCCACTTGTCGGTGTCGGAACGGGTGAAGCGGCGGGTGGGGGCAGTCATCGGTAGATCCCTCTCTGACGTCGAATCTGTACCTTCCACTCTCCGGACCTGGCGCGCCCCGCGCATCGGTCGCGGGCCCCATCCACACCCTGATTTCCGACGGGCGAATCTCAGGGTGCAACCCCGAGGCGGGTGCGGCCGCGCCACGCGCACCCGGCAGACTTCTCCTGTGAGCACGACTCTGCACGCGCGCGGCCTGTCCGCCGCACACGGCGAACGCACCCTCTTCGACGACCTCGACCTCACCCTCGCCGACGGCGATGTGATCGGGCTGGTCGGGGTGAACGGCGCGGGCAAGTCGACGCTGCTGCGCATGCTCGCCGACGGCGCCGCCCCCACCGGGACCATCACGCTGAGCCCACCCGACGCCACGGTCGGCTACCTCGCCCAGGAACCGGAGCGGGTGCCGGGCGAGACCGTGCTCGAATACCTCGGCCGCAGAACGGGAGTCACCGCCGCGCAGGCCGCGATGGACGCGGCGGCGGAACGGCTCGCCGACGGCGGCGAGGACGAGTACACGCCCGCCCTGGAACGCTGGCTCGCCCTCGGCGGCGCCGATCTGGACCAGCGCGCCGAGGAAGTGGCCGCCGACCTGGGGCTCGCCGACAGCCTGGCCGACGGACTGCGCACCCCGATGACGGCACTGTCCGGCGGGCAGGCCGCCCGGGCGGGACTGGCCGCGGTGCTGCTCTCGCGCTACGACATCCTGCTGCTGGACGAGCCCACCAACGACCTGGACCTGGACGGACTCGCCCGGCTGGAGCGCTTCGTGAACGGCGTGCGCGCGCCGCTGATGGTGATCAGCCACGACCGGGAGTTCTTGGCGCGCACCGTGAATCGCATTGTCGAGCTGGACCTCGCGCAACAGCAGGTCGGCCTCTACGACGGCGGGTACGAGTCCTACCTGGCCGAACGCGAGATCGCGCGCAAGCACGCCAGGGAGTCCTACGAGGAGTACGCCGGTACGCTGGCCGACTTGCAGGCCCGCGCGCAGATGCAGCGCAATTGGCTCGAGCACGGCGTGCGCAACGCCCGCCGCAAGGCCCGCGACCCGAAGAAGGTGGACTCGGACAAGGCGGGCCGGAAGATGCGCGCCGAATCGACGGAGAAGCAGGCCGCCAAGGCGCGCCAGACGCAGCGCCGCATCGAGCGGCTGGACGTGGTGGAGGAGCCGCGCAAGGAGTGGGAATTGCGCATGTCGATCGCCGCGGCCCCGCGCAGCGGCACGGTGGTGGCGACCGCCGCCGGCGCGACGCTCACCCGCGGTGAGTTCACCCTCGGCCCCATCACGACGCAGATCGACTGGGCCGACCGGATCGTGCTGACCGGTGCGAACGGCTCCGGGAAATCGACCCTGCTGGCGCTGCTGCTCGGCAAGGCCGCCCCCGACAGTGGCACCGCGGCGCTCGGTTCCGGCGTGGAGATCGGCGAGGTCGACCAGGCGCGCGGGCTGTTCCGCGGAAGCGCTTGCTTGGCCGACACTTTCGCCGCGCAGGTGCCGGACTGGCCCGACGCCGAGGTGCGCACGCTGCTGGCGAAGTTCGGCCTGCGGGGAGGGCACGTGAGCCGCGCGTGCGACACGCTCTCGCCGGGGGAACGCACCCGGGCGGCGCTGGCGCTGTTGCAGGCGCGCGGGGTGAACCTGCTGGTGCTGGACGAGCCGACCAACCACCTCGACCTGCCCGCGATCGAGCAGCTCGAGCAGGCCGTCGAATCCTTCACGGGCACCATGATCCTGGTGACGCACGACCGCAGGATGCTCGATTCCGTGCGCGCGACGCGCCGCTGGCACATGGAGAACGGGCAGCTCTCCGAAAGCTGAAGCCCGGCGGCGCCATTCCCCCACGAACCGCACGGTGCGGCGCACCAGGAGGCGAATCCCCATCCCGCTCACCGCCGTTCCATGGCGAAGCGGATCGGCTCGAGCAGGTTCTCGGGGCTGCGGCATGCTTCGGTGGCGACCAGGAGGACCACCCAGCCGTCGGAGGTGGACGCACCCGCCACCGGCTGCCCGTCGGACGTGGGCGCCGTCAAGCAGCGGATGCCGATCCGCTTGTCCGGCCAGCCCAGATCGACCCGCTGCGGACCCTCGCCCATCCGCACCTGCGGCACCGGATGCGGCAGCCCGGCATCGATGCACAGCAGCCGGACCCGCGACTGCGCCGGAGATTCGGCGCGTCCGTCGGCCAGCCCGACCAGCTCACTCGCCTGTCCGCCGCCGCGCCTGCCGCGCTGACGCTCGCATTCGTCGGTGAGGGCGGCGATGGAAACCCCTTGCCGGACAGCCGCGTCCAACGTGGCGAGCGCGTCGGGGCGGTCGGCGGTGCGCGCGACGTCGATCGCGGTGCGCACGGCGTTCGTGGCGACCACGCCACCGACCAGTTCCAGTTCACCGGGGTCGGCCCGCATGCGGTGCACGATCAACCGTGACGACCGCGCCTGACGCGGCCCCAGCACGTGGGTGACGCCGCTTCCGGTCACCCCGAATCCGTGCAGTTCGGCGGCCGTCTCGAAGGCGGCCACCACGGAGGGCGCCCCGATCGACAGCCGCGCGGCCTCGACCCGCAGGCGCGCCGTGGGTGGCGTGGTGACCTCCCGGTACACGCCGCGGAAGACGCGCACCCACCGCCCGCTCTCCACCCGCGCACGCAGCTCGGCCCTGCTGTACTCGCACAGCGCCTGCCAGCTGGTGAACGCTCCGAATTGCCTGTCTCGAACTTCCGTCAGTCCCGGTCGCATGCGACCAGAGTCGAGGAAAACCTCTCCGGCCCCGTCCCCCCGACCTGGGAAAACGGTTGTCCTGTGGACAGATTCGCGCCTGTGGACAACGGGCCGCTCGGCAGGGAGGTCGGCACCCCCGTCGCCACTTCCCTTCCGAAAATCGCTGCCGCCGAACGACCCGTGTTCGACCCGGCCGAGCAGCGCCGTCGGAGGCCTAGACGGACGCGACTCGCTTCGCGAGGTCGTCGGCGACCTGGCGGGCCTGGGACAGGTCGGAGGCCTCCACCATGACGCGGACGAGTTGCTCGGTTCCGCTGGGGCGCAACAGGACTCGGCCGGTGTCGCCGAGGATGCGTTCGGCTTCGGTGACGGCTTCGCGCACCTCGGGGGCGGCGGCGACGGCCGCCTTGTCGGAGACGGGGACGTTGACGAGGATCTGGGGCACGGTGCGCAGCACGCTCGCCAGGTCGGCCAGGGACCGCCCGGTGGACGCCATTCGCGCCATGAGCCGCAGGCCGGTCAGGACCCCGTCGCCGGTGGTGCCGTGCTTGGGGAAGACCACGTGACCGGACTGCTCGCCGCCGAGCGTGAAACCGCCCGCGCGCAGTTCCTCCAGCACGTAGCGATCGCCGACGGCGGTGGTGCGCAACGCGATTCCCGCCTCGCGCATGGCGATGTGCAGGCCGAGGTTGCTCATGACGGTGGCGACCAGCGTGTCGGCGGCCAGCTCACCGGATTCCTTCATCGCGATGGCCAGCACCGCCAGGATGGCGTCGCCGTCGACCACAGTGCCCGCGGCGTCCACGGCCAGGCAGCGGTCCGCGTCGCCGTCGTGGGCCAGACCCAGGTCGGCGCCGTGTTCGACCACGGCGCGGCGCACCTGATCGAGATGGGTGGACCCGCACCCGTCGTTGATATTGAGCCCGTCGGGTTCGGCGTTGATCGCGATCACGGTGGCGCCCGCCTCGCGGTAGGCCGTGGGGCCCACCTCGGCGGCGGCGCCGTTCGCGCAGTCCACGACCACGGTGATGCCGCTCAAGTCCTGGCCCGTCGCCTCCACGAGGTGCTCGACATAGCGCTCGTGCGTGCCCTCGACGCTGTAGTGATCGGGGATGACGAGGCCGTGGTCGCGCGCGCCGGAGGCGTTCAGGACGCGCCCGATGCCCGCACCGGTGGGACGGACGGAGGCTGCCTCGGCCATGGCGGCCTCGATGCGGTCCTCCACCGCGTCGTCGAGCTTGTGCCCGCCCGCCGCGAAGATCTTGATGCCGTTGTCCGGCATGGGGTTGTGCGAGGCGGAGATCATCACACCGAGGCACGCGTCGTACAGGCCGGTCAGATAGGCGATCGCGGGCGTCGGCAGCACGCCGACCGCGAGCACGTTCACCCCGGCCGCCGTCAGGCCCGCCGTGACCGCGGCCTCCAGCATCTCGCCGGACGCGCGCGGATCGCGGCCCACCACGGCCAGCGCCCGCTTCTTGCCGCGGCCGAGCACCTGCGCGGCCGCACCGGCGACCCGCAGCGCCAGCTCCGGACTCAGCGATTCGTTGGCGAGACCGCGTACCCCGTCGGTGCCGAACAGACGTCCCATACCTAAGCCCCTCATCGGTGGTTGATACAGCACGAGAGCAGGCCACCAGCGATGCTGGAAGCCTGCTCTCGTACAGCTGCCACGCCGGCCACGCCGTATCGGACGGCGACCGGCGCCGAGGCGGTGCGTACCACCCCGGCGCGATCGGTCGCCGAGCCGACACCGGCACCACCAGGGTGCCGGATGACGGGGGCGGGCGGTGCCGGAATCAGCGCTTCGAGTACTGCGGCGCCTTGCGCGCCTTCTTCAGACCGTACTTCTTGCGCTCGGTGGCACGCGGGTCACGGGTCAGGAAGCCCGCCCGCTTCAGCGCGGGACGATCATCCGGGGTGACCTCGATCAGCGCGCGGGCGATGGCCAGGCGCAGGGCGCCGGCCTGACCCGACGGGCCGCCGCCGACCAAGCGGGCGTACACGTCGAAGGACTCGGTGCGCTCGACGGTGACCAGCGGCGACTTGACCAGCTGCTGGTGCACCTTGTTCGGGAAGTAGTCCTCGATGGTGCGGCCGTTGAGCACGAAGTTGCCCGAGCCGGGCACCAGGCGGACGCGGACGACGGCTTCCTTGCGGCGGCCGACGGTCTGCACCGGGCGGTCGATCAGGACCGGGGCGTAGGTGGCGGGCTCGGCCTCGTAGCCGTATTCCTCTTCCACGACCTCGGCGGCGCCGTCCTCGACGACGACTTCTTCGGCGAACTCGTTGAATTCTTCGGGAGCGGTCACTGGGCCACCTGCTTGATCTCGAACGGAACGGGCTGCTGGGCCGCGTGCGGATGGTTCGGGCCCGCGTAGACCTTGAGCTTGCCCGCGATCGCGTTGCCCAGCTTGTTCTTGGGGATCATGCCCTTGACGGCCTTCTCCACGAGACGCTCGGGACGGGTCTCCAACACCTGACCGACAGTGCGCGACTTGAGGCCGCCCGGGTGCCCGGAGTGGTGGTGGATGAGCTTGTTCTCACGCTTGTTGCCGGAGATCGCGACCTTCTCGGCATTGATGATGATGACGAAATCGCCACCGTCGACGTGCGGCGCGTAGGTCGGCTTGGTCTTGCCACGCAGCAGATTCGCTGCCTGGACGGCAAGACGGCCGAGCACTACGTCAGTGGCATCGATGACGTACCACTTGCGGGTCACGTCACCAGCCTTGGGGCTGTACGTAGGCACAGTGCTTCCCTGTCTGTAGTCGGTGCTGCCGGCCACGGCGTGCGGTCGAGGGGTTCCCGGCGGCCGGTGGAGACCCGGGCCTCGGTCGGCGGCCCCGGTATCCACAGCGGAATCCCGAGGCCGTCCACACGCCGAGGAGCCACGATACCAGGGCGGTATCGACGGCGGAGAATCCGGTCAGATCTGCACCGGCGGGCCCGGATCGACGGCGCCCGGCGGGCCGGGCACCACGTAGCGCAGGGTGTCCATGTTCGGCGCGCACTCGGCGTCGGCGTCGGCGAAACCGCGCACCGTGGTGATGCCCTGGCGGGGCTCCCCCAGGATGGCGCGGGGCGTGAACCCACAGGCCACGGGCGCCGCGACCGACTCCGCCGCCGACGCGGTGAGCTCGACCTGTCCGCCCTCACCGGGCAGGGCGACGATGGCCAGCGCCACCGCGCCGACCACGGTCTGCGCGCCGAACAGGTTGTCGCGCACCTTGTTCCAGACCTTGCCCTTACCGCCGTCGTGTTCCTCGGGCTCGTCCCACACGCTGGCATGCCTGCCGCGCGGTGAACCGGGGTCCTCGGGCGGTCTCGTGAACCGGCCACCCTCGTCCGGGGCGTTCGGCGGCAGGCCGCGCAGATCTTCCCGGGTGACGCGCCTGGTGGGCTCGTCACCGGAGTCGGGCGCACCGGGGCCGACCGTCGGATATCCCGGGCCGTAGCTCACGACCGGCGATCCCGACGGCGGACCGGCATCCGGCCCCCGCCGGCCCGGATCCACCGGCGGCGCGGGGCGCGGCGGCTGGGGCGGGTAGTCCTGGCGCGGCGGCTCGGCGTGCCTGCCCGAACTCTGCGGCTCACCGGCATCGCTGTCGGTCACCAGCAGGTGCGTCGCGCCGAGCACCAGCGCGTGCATCGGGTGGTCGGCCACGTGCAGGCGATGGCCCAGATGGTTCTGGAAGGCCAGGCGCAGCGCGTCGTTGAAGCAGACGTTGCCGGTCAGCAGCACCGTGGAGGTGTCGGCGCCGATCGCGCGGGCCGCCGCCATCACCTCGATCACCACGTTGTCGGCCGAGCGGGCATCGCGCATGGCGTCGGGACCGACGGGCACGTCCACCGATTCGGTGGGCTGCTCGTCGTCGCCGTGCACGGCCACCACCAGCATGGTGCGGCCGTCGGAGTAGACGCCGGTCGCGCCGATGCCGTGCGGCATGCGCCCGTCGGGCGGGCGGACCAGGCCGAGCGCGCGCACGTACCCGGACAGCGCGACGCTCTCCGGCAGGGGTTCCACCGTCACGTCGAGCGTCTCGACCAGTTCGGCGTAGGCGTCGACCTTCTCGTCCGGCCAGCCGTCCGGGAAGGGCAGCGCGACCACGTCGGGCTTGCCGCGCAGGTACTTGCCGATGGACGCGAGCGGGTTGTACATGCGGGCGCGGAACACCATCTCCGCCGGCCACGTCGCGCCGGCCACCACGATCTGCGAGTGCCCGATGATGTCGCGCACGTCGGCGATCGCCATGCCCAGGTCGGGGCGCTGCCGGTCGACCCCCGCCGTGTGCAGCCGGCCGGACGCGTCCGCCAGCAGATACGCCGGTGGCGTGAACGTACCCTCCACCTGCACCGGGCGGATCGGAGTGCTTCCGCCGCCCGCTGCCACGGACACCACATCCCATCCGAGATGCACTGCCCCTACTCGCACTGTCACAGGCATAAGTGTGCCTGCTGTGTGAGAGACATGCGCGCGATCCCAGCCATCACCGGGTCGCGCCGGGTGCGGGCGACGCTCACGCCGACGACTTCTTCAGTCGCAGGCGCTGCCAGGTGATGACCGCCAGCACCGCGGTGATCGCCAGCAACAGTCCGATATCGAGGAACCAGATGCCCGCTTCGTGGTTCCAGAGTCCGTCCGGTTGCGCGTTGACGAAGATTTCCCGGATGTTCACCGTCGACGCGCCCGCCGCATACCCCCAGCGGGCCGGGAACAGCCACGACAGCTGTTCCAGCACGACGCGTCCGGTGACCGGGATGAGGCCGCCCGCCATCACCAGCTGGACCATGATCATCACGACCAGCATGGGCATGACCTGCTCGTTGGACTTGGCGATGCTGGAGATGAGCAGGCCGAACACCACGCAGCAGACCGCGGTGAGCGCGATGTCGAGGTACAGCTCGATGCTGCCGTTGGCCAGCACCGACCCCTCGCCCGGCGGCTTCTTGCCCGCCAGCGTGATGCCGACGAGCACCGCCGACTGCAGGAACGCGGTGACGCTGAACACGGCGATCTTCGCGATCAGGTACGCCGAGGGCAGCAGGCCGACGGCGCGCTCCCGGTAGAAGATGGTCCGTTCGCCGACCAGGTCGCGCACGGTGAGCGTGGCGCCCATGAAGCAGGCGCCGAGGATCAGCACCACCAGGAGTTGCTGGGTCTCACCCCCGCCCGTGCGCACGATCTCGCCACTGGGCAGGGTGGTAAATCCGCCGGGCGCGAACCCGTTCTCGCCGGGCACCACCAGCGACAGCACGCCGAGGATGATCGGCAGCAGCACGAGGAAGACCAGGTAGCCGCGGTCGGCGAGGATCAGGCGCAACTGCCTGCGCACCAGCGTCGAGAACTGTTTGAACCCGCTGGATCGCACGGGGCTGCCCGACGGGCCGTAGCGCGGCGGGGGCGGAGGCGGCGGCGCGAACGCCTGCCGGGAGCGGTACGCGGCGAAGGCCTGGTCCGGGTTGGCGGCCACCTGGGCGAAGATCTCCGCCCAGTCGCTGGTGCCGAGCGCCGCGCCGACGCCCGCGGGGTGCCCGCAGAACGCGGTCTTGCCGCCGGGCGCCAGCAGCAGCACCTGGTCGCACATGTCCAGGCAGGCCACCGAGTGGGTCACCACGATGACCGTGCGGCCCGCGTCGGCCAGCTCGCGCAGCATCACCATGACCTGGCGGTCCAGCGCGGGGTCCAGGCCGGAGGTCGGCTCGTCCAGGATGAGCAGCGACGGGCCGGTCAGCAGTTCCAACGCCACCGACGCACGCTTGCGCTGGCCGCCGGAGAGCCGGTCCACCCGGGTGTCGGCGTGCTGGGTGAGCGAGAGCTCTTTGAGCACACCGTCGATCACCTGCTGGCGGTCGGCCTTGCTGGTGTCGGGCGGCAGCCGCAGTTCGGCGGCGTAGCCCAGCGCCTGGCGGACGGTGAGCTGACGGTGCAGCACGTCGTCCTGGGGCACCATGCCGATGCGGGAGCGCAACGCCTCGTACTCGGCGTGCAGGTTGCGGCCCTCGAAGGTCACCACGCCGCCGGAGGGCTGGGTGTTGCCCGCGATCAGCTTCGCCAGCGTCGACTTGCCCGCGCCGGACGGGCCGATGAGCGCGGTGAGCGTGCCGCGGCCCGCCTGCATGTTGACATCGACGAGCAGTTGCTTGTTGCCCTCGACGGTGAAGCCGACGCCGTGCACGTGCAGGCCCTGTTCGGCGACCGGCTTCTGCCGGTGCACCAGGGTGCCCTGCTGGACGACGAAGTCGACGTTGCCGATGGTGACGATGTCGCGTTCGCGCAGCACCGTGCGCTGCTGACGGGTGCCGTTGACGAAGGTGCCGTTGGCCGAGCCGAGATCCTCGAGGGTGAGGCCCTCCGAACCCGCCAGCAGGCGGGCGTGCTTGCGCGAGGCCAGCGGGTCGTTGACGACGATCTGGTTGTCGGTGGTGCGGCCGATGTCGAGCCCGCCGGGCGGCAGGCGGTCGGCGCGGGCGATCGGCGCGGTGGACGCGCGGGCCCGGACCGGCGGCAAGGCCGAGGTGTCGGCCTTGGTGGTCATGTTGACGTTGACGGGCGGAGTCTGCGGTGTGGGTTGCGACGGCGGCTTGTACTGCGGTGTCGGCGGTGGTTTGGGGGTCGGCTGGTGCTGCTGTGGCGGCGCGGGGCGGTTGGGATGCCGGTAGCCCGGCCGCGGCGGCGCGGCCTGCTGCGCCTGCGACGGCGGCATCGGCGGCCGCCCGTGCCGCGCCGCGGGCGCGGTGGGCAGCAGATGCAGCAGCGGGCCGCTGATCGCGTCACCCAGCCGGACCTGTGTCGGCCGGTCGATCGTCACGGGCTGAGCGAGTCTGCGCGCGTCGACGAAAACGCCGTTGGTGCTGCCGTTGTCGGTGAGAACCCAGCCACTCCCCTGCCAGGCCAGCGTCGCGTGCACCCGCGACACCAGCGGGCTGTCGACGAACAGCGTCACCTCGGGCGCGCGGCCCATGGTGATCTTCTGGTTCGCCTCGAATACCCGTTCAGTTCCATCATGGCGCACGGTGATGGTCTGCGCCCCCGGTAAAGACATGCGGGCGATACTATGCGATCGACCGGACATCGGCGGTGCCCCCGACGCGCCTTTCTTCCCGATCCGGCGACCGATGTGAACTTTATACCGGCCGACGAGGGGCAGCTTTGCCGAAACTCCAAGCGACCGCTGTGATCACAGCCCTACTGTGCGCCATCGCGCTGACCGGGTGCACGAGGATGGTCGACGGCCGCGCCGTCTCCGTCTACGACGACCCGTTCAAGGTGGCCGGGCTGCCCACCACCAGCGGACCGAGCGGGCCCCGGCCCAATGTCGAGGACAGCACCCTCACCGCGATCAACGGCGACGGCGGGGAGGTCGATCAACTGGCGCTCAACGCCGTCGAGGACATCCAGACCTACTGGAGCACCGAGTACGGCAAGGAGTTCGAGGGCGAGTTCGAACCGGTCGAGAAGCTGATCTCGTGGAGCGCGAAGGATCCGCGCGCCGAGGCCCCCGAGTTCTGCAAGGAGACCACCTACCGTCTGGTCAACGCCGCCTACTGCCGCCTGGACGATTCGATCGGCTGGGACCGCGCGGTGTTGCTGCCCACCATGGAGGAGGCCTTCGGCAACATGGCCGTGGTGATGGTGCTGGCCCACGAGTACGGCCACGCCATCCAGAATCAGGCGGAGATCGTCAAGCCGAAGGACCCGGTGATCGTCAAGGAGCAGCAGGCCGACTGCTTCGCGGGCGCGTTCATCCGCCATGTCGCCGAAGGCAAGTCGAAGCACTTCACCATCAACACCTCCGACGGCCTGAACAACGTGCTCGCCGCCACCGTCGCGATCCGCGACTCCGATCCCGACGATCCGGAGAGCGTGCACGGGTCCGCGTTCGAGCGGGTGACCGCGGTACAGATCGGTTTCACCGACGGACCCAAGGCGTGCAAGGGCATCGATATCGACGAGATCAACCAGCGCCGCGGCAATCTCCCGCAGACCCTCGGCGGGCAGAGCGGTGAATACGAGATCGACAAGGCCAGTCTGCTCGAACTGACCAAGGCGCTGGCGGCGATCCTGCCGGTGCGGAACAGCCCGACCTACGAGTACAACGGCGCGACCATCACCTGCACCGACGGCGTCACCACCGAGCCGGTCTCCTACTGCCCGGCGCGCAACCTGATCGCCACCGACATCCCCAAGCTGGCCGAGCGCGGCACCGCCGACGTGGACGACGACAATCCGTTGCCGCTCAAGGTTTCCGGCGACTACAACGGCTACGTCGTCTTCATCTCCCGCTACACGCTGGCCGTGCAGCAGAACCACGGCCAGTCGCTGGTCGGCCCCAAGACCGGGCTGCGCGCCGCCTGCCTGGCGGGCGTGGTGACCGGCAAACTCGCCGACCCGAACCGGGGCGCCGACCAGGGCGACATCACCCTGGCCGCGGGCGATCTCGACGAGGCGGTCTCGGGCCTGCTCACCGACGGCCTGGCCGCCAGCGACGTGGAGGGCCAGACGGTGCCGAGTGGATTCGCCCGCGTCGACGCGTTCCGCGCCGGCGTCCTGTACGGCGAGAACACCTGCATGTCGCGGTATTCGTAACCGCTCAGCCGAACGGGGGCGGGGCGGCCGGTTCGAACCGCAGCACCCGGTTGCCGATCATGATCTCGGTGCCGGGCACCAGCGTCATCGGCTGGTTCGGGTGCAGGCGCACCCAGTCGCGGTAGCCGGGCAGCCTGCTGCGGGTGCCGTTGGTCGAACCGCGGTCGACCAAGGTGACGTCCCAGTTGACCAGGCGGATCTCGGCGTGCGCCCGGGACATGCCGCCGGAGGTGTCGTCCACCTTGAGCGGCACCAGGCCGCGCTGGGCCGCCTCGGAATGCTCCGGATCGCGGCCGATCACGGCGTCGGCGGCCAGCATGTAGGTCATGCCGTCGTCGAGCACCAGCATGCCCAGCGGCGGGCGGATCACCTCGATCAGCGACTGCGTCTGGTCGACCGGCATGCCGCAGACCGTGCAGAACGCCGACCGCGGATCGCTGGGATGCGCACGCGCGCACTTGAATCCCATCACCTTGACGGTGAGCGCGGTCGCCTTGGCGGTCGCCTCGAGGCGCCGTTGCAGGTCCGGGTCGGGTTCCGGCGCGGGGTTCGTGCCGCCGATCATGGTCTGCGCCAACTGCGGGTCGGAATCCTCGCCGACCTGGTCCATCATCGAGGTCGACGCCTGCGTCGCGGCGTGGTGCGGGCCCGGTTCGGGCGCGCGCCGCGGCTCGCGGGAGTCGGATTCGCGTCGGGGTTCGGCGTCGATGCGCGCCGTCGGCACGGGCGGGCCGGACTCTTGCGCGGGTGACGCGACCGGGCGGTGCGCGCGGGCGCCGTCGGTCCAGAGGACGGCGCCGCCGGCCCGCGCGATTCCTTCGACCAGCCAACCGATTCCGCGCGCGCGGGGCACCTCCGGGATGCGGCCCTTCTCGTCATCGATGAACAGCGCCACCCCGCGCGCGGGCGCCGCCGCGACCCGGTCGACGGTGAACGCGGCGTCGCTGCCCCGGTAGCGCTGGTCGCCGTTGTCGCCGGCCAGCACGGCCGTGACCGCGCCGTGCAGGAAGATCGCCACCCCGCCGTTCTCGGCCGCGGAGAGGATGCCGAAATCGATGGGCACGCCGGGACTTATCTGCTCGGCGTGCTTCATTAGCCAGCGGGTGGCCTGCCGCGCGACCTGCGCGCCGGGCCCCTCCGGGTGCAGGTGCGCGGCCTCGGCGACCAGTTCGGCCAGCGACTCCAGCGCCAGCGAGGCCGTCGAGTCCGCCGTCGGCTCGCCCGGCCCGCGGTGCGCGACCACCAGCACCGCACCCGCCACCCTGGCGACCGCATGGTTTCCCGCGACGACCTCGACCTGCCGATCTTTCACCGGTATCGGCCTCCGCCGAGCGTGCGGTTCGTGGTCGTCGCCATGCTCCCAGCGTATTGCAATCGCGTCGGCAAGGGTCGCTGTGTGCGGCGTTCGTCCGGTAACTTCATGAGCACATACGGGAGGAACGAGGGGCTCGTCATGGTTCGCAGGCAGCGGTGGGCGATCGTGGTGGCAACGATCGTGACGGCGGGCGTACTGGCCGGTTGCAGCAGTGTGGCGGGAACCGCGCTGCCGGGCGAACCGGATGTCAGAACGCTCGAGGTGGGGCCGTACCCGGTCGACCGGCACCGCTACGACCAGGAATCCGGCGGCGCGGGCGCGCTGCTCGAGGGCATGCGGATGAGCGAGGCCGTGGTGCCCACCATCCAGATCGACCCCTCGCTGGTCTACGGCCGAGGCAGCACCGTGGTCGCCGACAGCGAGGAAGCGCTGAAGTTCCTGGCCAACGTGTCCAAACCGGTGCTGGACAACCACGACATGATCGTCGGGTTCGCGGCCAGCGGCGCCGACAAGGCCGACCCGCCGGGCCAGACCCGCCCGGCCACCGACACCACCGCCATCACCACGGTGGTGCTGCGCTTCCGCGACGAGGCCACCGCCAAGCTCGCCGCCCGCGAACTCGAGGACGCCGATATGGGCGTCTCCCCCGACAACCGCAGGCTCGGCTCCACCGAGTATCCCGACGCCTATCTGCACTGGCGTCCCGGTGTCGCCAGCGTGGGCGCGTTCCTCGCGCACCGCGAGTTCGTGATCTCGCTGTACGTCCAGCGCCCGAGGGCCGACAGCGACGATCTGGTCACCTGGGCCGACAAGACTTTCGACGCCCAGGTCCCCGCGCTCGACCGCTTCCAGCCGACTCCGGCCGACAGGCTCGATACGCTGAAGGTCGACCCGGAAAACCTGCTGGCGCGCGTCGTCGTCGACGACCGTTCCGATCTCGAACCCGACGCGCGGGCCTTCGCGATCTTCGACGCGTACCAGGCCATCCACGCGGCCGACGACGAAGCCGCAGTCGCGCGCCTGATCGAGGAGACCGGCACCGACAAGATCGCCGTGGCCGAGGCCAGCTCCGTCACGCGCGCCCGCGACGCCGAGGCCGCCGTGAAACTCCTGGACGGGCTGATCGAATCGGTCTCCGACCTCTTCGACCCGCACCCGGCCCCCAACGACGTGCCCGGTGCGAAATGCTTGCAGCTCAACAGCTCCGGCGATCCGGAACGCGAGTACAAGTACCGCTGCTACGTGCCCTACAAGCGGTACGTCGGCCTGGTGACCAGTGACAAGGAGCCCGACGTGCGCCAGAAGGTCGCCGCCCAGTACGCCCTGCTGGCCAACAGCCTCTGACCCTGTCGGCGCGGCGGGCTACGATGTCGGGACACTGAGCGGTCTGAACGTCCGAGGGGTGGGGGAATCCGTTGGCGAAGTCTGTCATCGCCCGTGCGCGCACGTGGCGACAACTGAAGGTGGCGCTGACAGCCACCGTCGTCGTACCGATACTGGCGGCGTGCGCGTCGACGGTCGGCGGGCACGCGGTGCCCGGTGCGACACCGGTCGACCTGGAGTCGCTGAACGTGGGTCCGTACGCGACCGAGGCGGTGGACTACGAACCGGAATACGACTCCAAGGCCGAGGTCTTCCGCATCGAATCCCGCCGCATGCTGGGCTTTCTCGTCGCGCCGTTCGAGGTCGACCCCGATCTGACGAACCTCGAAGCCACGCAGCTCCTCGAGGCGCGCAGCTCGGTGTTCAGCGATCCGCCGTTCGGGGTGCTGCCGAGCGAGTTCCTGCCGGTCGCCGAACGCAACTATCTGATCGCCGGCGCGGCGACGACTCGATCGAACGGGTCCGCGCGGGAACTGAAGAACATGGTTCACACGGTGATGCGGTTCCCCTCGGAGGCGTACGCGCGCACCGCCTCCGCCGAGTTCGCCACCGCGCTCGGCGAACGCGTCCCCGGGCTGCGCCAGGTGCCGCTGCCCGGTCACGACGGTCTCACCGTCGTCACCGCCAACGACCAGAAGGGCTACGTCTTCGCCGGCCGCGGGTCCTACGCCGTCGTCACGATGGTGACCATGGCGCGGCCCGATATCGACGCGCTCACCGGCCAGTTCCGCAAGCTGATCGACCTCCAATTCGAGCGCCTGGACGCCAACCCGCCGACGCCGATCGACGAGATCCTGGACCTGCCCCAGGATCCGGAGGGCTACATGCGGCGCGTCCTGCCGCCCGGGCCGAGCGAATACGCCACCAGCTATGAGGAACTCGTGGGCGTGTACGGCCCCGCGCAGCAGATCCACTTCGAGCACGACGGGCCGGGTGCGAAGCAGATCTTCGAGGAGACCGGCGTCGACCTCGTCGGCCAGCACGACGCCCGTCTCTACCGGGCCCGCGACGCGGAGGCGGCGTTTCGCCTGCACACGTTCCTGTCCCAACCGGGCAAGGACGACGAAGAGGTAGACAACCCACCCGGCATCACCGACGCGCGCTGCCTGGGCAGCGAACTGCGCGATCCGATCCGCGAGACCAAGTTCCGGTGCGTCCTGGTCTACGGCCGCTACGTGGCGGTGGTGTTCGCCAATACTCAGGGGTTCGGGTTCGATCCCTCGCT
The DNA here is from genome assembly GCF_036051655.1 of Nocardia puris. Taxonomy (NCBI): domain Bacteria; kingdom Bacillati; phylum Actinomycetota; class Actinomycetes; order Mycobacteriales; family Nocardiaceae; genus Nocardia; species Nocardia puris. The sequence continues at coordinate 671,718 of NZ_CP107943.1, forward strand.
GCATCAGCGTGCGGCCGCGCAGTATTCGATGCTGGCGAGGAGCGAGTGACCATGACGAACCGCCCGCGCAAACTCGCCTACGCCGCGATCGCCGCGTTGATCGCCGTCACCACCGCCTGCGGTGACGGCGACGATCCCGCCATCGCCGCCGCCGTCGACACCGCCCAGCTCGATCCAGGCAACTACCCCACCACACCGCGCGATATCGAAGGGCAGCGCACCGCGGCCACCGGCTCCCTCCAGGAATCTGTGCGGCTCGGAGAGCACGTGCCGCTGATGTTCGATATCGACCCGCGAATGATCCACGGCGCCAGTTCGTCGTCCGCCAAGCACATTTCGGCCGAGCGTCCACCCAGGATCGGCGATGTCGAAACCTTCAACGAACGGGTGCCGGGGCTCGTCGCGGGCTGGCGGACAGGTGGCTCGCAGCGCGAGGGAATGACGCCGGGTCTGTCGGCCTCGTCCTGGGTGATGCGGTTCCAGACCGCCGCCCAAGCCGAACACGCCGCCGACGTCATCTCCGCGGAGGAGAACAGGCAATATCCGCCGAAGGGGGAGCTCGACATCCCCGGGTTCCCGGCGGGGCGCACCTTCCACAGCCAGTACGACGCCGTCCAGTCCTGGACGCCGCACAACGAGTATCTGCTGTACGTCTACGTGTCGAACAGTCTCGCCACCCCGCCCGACCACGTGCCACTGCTCGACTTCGCCAAGAAGGTGTTCGACGCCCAAGTCGAACGTCTCGCCGCGTATCAGCCGACGCCGGCGGATCAGCTCTCGACGGTCCCGGCCGACGTCGACGGACTGCTGGCCCGAACCTTGGCACCCGAACGCGCCGGCACCTACGACGACTACAGCGGCGTCTACCCGGTCCAGGTGTACTTGCACCTGGAAGCGCGCCCCGACCTCGCCGCCCGCGCCTACCAGGACGCCGGCGTCGACTACGTCGCGATCAGCGGCTCCACCCTCTTCCGCACATCGGACGCGGCGGCCGCGGAACGCCTGGCCGCCTTCCTCGTCACCGCCGAGACCGAGATGACCCCCGACGCGAGCCCACCCGGTTTTCCCGGCGCCAAATGCGTGAAGGGTGACGAGGGCACGCCGACGGCCCCACGCCCGATCGTCGACCGCCTGTGCTTCCTGCCGGTGGGCCGCTACGTCGCGGCGGTGGTGTCGACCCAGCCGCAGGACCTGCACCAGCGACTGTCCGCCCAGTATTTGCTCCTGGCCGAGAAATGATGAGTCACCGCTGGTCCGCCGGGGTTCGGCCGTACTGGGTCCACCCGATCCGTCGAGTAGTATCCGGCGAGAACACGGCCGGGGCTGGGTGGAGAACGACGCGCGCCGGACTGGGATTGCCCTGCGCCGAGCCGGCCGGACGTTTCGAACAGGGGGAAGCATGAGGTTCCGTGGGCTATCGACCACTCTGATCGCCGTGACAGCGGCCACGTGTGTGGGCTGCGCGTCCACGATCGCGGGCAATCCGTCGCCTGGCTTGACTCCGGTGGACATCGAATCACTGGCGACAGGCGTGTTCACGCCCGAGCCCACCGCGTACGACCCGGATTATTCGATCCCCCTGATCCGCAGACTGGACGCCTATCGCATCCTCGCCAAACTGGTGCACTCGTATGAAGTCGACCCTGAAATTGATGAACTGGGGACAATCGAGGTTTTCGAGAGTCCCGGGGTGATGATCCAGGAGGATACCTTTCCGCCAAAATATGAACGCGCCTCGGTCGACAATAGACTGCTCTCGGGGGTATACGTCTCACGCATCAACGACAGTCTGCGTAGCCGCAAGAAACTGATCATCTCCGTGCTGCGGTTCCCGACGGAAGAGCTGAGCCGGAAGGCAGCCGTCGACTTCGACCAGATCACCAATGACGAACCGGGACGACATGTCATCCCGATCGATGGCTACCCCACCGCGCTGACGAGTTCCGCCGATGACATCACGGCAATCTCGTTCATCGCCCACGGCCCGTACGTGATCATGGTCAATGCCGGTATACCGCAACCGGATCAAGCCGCTCTCGCGGAGGTGCTCCGCAAAACACTTTCACTGCAGATACCCCGGATCGACGAATTGGAAATAATCCCGCTGGACGAGATCCTCGACTCACCGATCGACCCGGACGGCATTCTCCGACGCGCATTGCCTCCCGCCAGCGACTACAAGGACTACAGCGACCCGTTCAAGGGGGATAGGGACTTCGGCGCCCTCGCCCCGTCCGCTCAATTGCATTTCGTACGCAACCCTGCAGCGGCAAAACAGGCGTTCGATGAAGCCGGAGTCGATCTCGTGGCCCGACGGGGTGGCGTCGTCTACCGCACCCGCGACCTGGAGGCCTCGTTCGCGCTGCAGTCCGCACTGATGAAGGCGGAACAGAACGATGAGGAACTCCCGCCGCCACCCGGACTACCCGATGTGCGGTGTCTCCTTCTCGAGGAATTGGACCCCGCCCGCTCGTACAACACTATGTGTGCCGTAGTGTTCGGACGTTACGTAGCAGTGGTTTATTGGGCTCTGCCGTACTATTCCCGCTCCACCGCGAACCTATACGAACGGGCTGCGGCACAGTACGCGATCCTGGCGAGAAGCGAGTAACGACTATGCGAATTCACTGCATAGCCCTGGCCACCGTCGCCTCCGCGGCGTTGATCGCCGGTTGCGGCGGTCAGGAAGTTTCGAGCCCGTACGAGTATGATGTCGCGACGCTGAACTCGGGCAATTATCCCACGCAGCCGCGCGACATCTCGACGATGAATCTCGACAAATCCGGACAGCTTCAGGAGGCGGCACGGCTCGGGGCGGTCTTGCCTATCGCGGCCGATATCGATGCCATTTTTTCCTACCGAACCGGCGCCTACATCGATCGCCGTGTGACACCTACACGCTTCCCGACCGGCATGATAGCCCCCAATACGCCAGAAGCGTTCGCCACACTGGCGCCCGGTTTCGTAGCCGGCTGGCAGTCCCATGGAACACGACGCATGGGAGGCGTGGGGAGAACTTTGGAGATGCAGACGTTTCGATTCGAATCTCCTGACCAGGCACGGGCCGCGGCGCCGCGCTTCGCCGACGTTCTCGACCGCGAAGCACCCGGCGAGCAGGCCACGATTCCCGAGCACCCCCAGGCCCGTGCGACATGGTCACCAACCGGAAAAAGTCTCGACAGTCTGCTGGTCCATGACATCTATCTGCTCAGAGTCCGCGTGGAGGAACCGGTCAACGATCCACCACAGATGTCCGCGTTGCTCGAGTTGACCCAGAAGGCCCTGGTGAAGATGGTGGAGGGTCTGCGGAACTTCTCCCCTACGCCTGTCGATCAACTCGCGTCGCTGCCCGGCGACACCGAAGGCATGCTGGCGCGCACCCTCCCGATGGAGGAGTCCAACGCGGGAGACGGCCCCGACCCGTCGATGGTTCTCACCAGGCAAGCTTGGCTGCATTCGGACAACTATCCGCTGTTGAGTAAAGCGGCATATGCCGATGCAGGTGTCGACTTGGTTAGCGTTTCCGGTACGACACTGATCCGCACTCGTGATACGCCCAGCGCCGAACGTCTCGTCGCTGCGCTGATCGCGCGGGCGCCGGAGAAATACCGGACAATCGACAGCCCGCCGAACATGCCGGGCGTGCGCTGTTTCGAACGCAAAGATTTGAACGCCATGGATGTGGTGAGCTATCCAACGCACTGCTACCTGATAAGCGACCGATACGTCGCGTACATCTCGGGTTCCAATACACAGCAAGTGCACCAGGTGACAGCTGCTCAGTACAAGATACTCGAGTGGGGATCGTGAAAATGCGTGGGCTGGCGGACGGTGGTCGCGGCCTCGGTCAGATCCGCTCCCGCCGATCGAGCGGCGCGGGCGAAAGGAACCTGTCAGAAAGACCGTTGGACCAGACACCGCGCTGCTGTCATGGAGCGTGCCCGCGCTGCGGCCCCGGATCTGACGCTATCGGAACCACCCGGTCCGTCGACTATCATCCGGCGGAAGCAATCGGAGGGACGGGGGCAGGGATGACGCACGCTGACCTGGTGGTGCGCGGTTCGCACGTGGACGGCCGTTCCGGAAAGGGCGACAAGTGAGGTTCCGACCGGTACTCACCGGCCTGATCGCGGCCACCGCGGCGTTATCCGTCGGCTGTGCGTCGACGATCGCGGGCACCCCGCAGCCGGGGCTCGCGCCCGTGGATGTGGCGGCACTCAAGACCGGGGCGTACACGCCCGAGCCGAGTGCGTACGACCCCGATATCACCATGATCAACGAGCTGCGGATGGTCGAGGCGCGCAGGCTGCTCGGCTATCTCGTCGCGCAGACGGAGATCGATCCGGAGATCTCCGACGCGGGGCCGGTCGATCTGTTCGTCAACGGCGACTCGATCGTGAGCGAAACGACCTTCCCCGAGACCTATAAGGCGGCCGCCAATGAGAACAACCTGCTGCTCGGCGTGTACTCCTCACGCACGAACGGCAAGTTGCGCGAGCTGAAGAAGCTGATCATCTCGGTGCTGCGCTTCCCCACCGACGCCGAGAGCCGCAGAGCCGCAGAGCAATTCGATCAGGTCACGAACGAACCACGGGACCGCCATCCCATACCGATCCCGTCGCAGTCCGACGCCAAAGTGTCCTCGCGCGACGACATCACCGCCATCGGCTTCGTCGCGCACGGTCCGTACGTGATCATGGTCAACGCGGGCCTCCCGACCCCGGACCGCGACGCGCTCGCCACCTTCGTCGGCACCACGATCGAACGCCAGAAGGCGCGGCTGGACGAGACCACGCCGACGCCGCTGGACGACGTCCTCGACCTGCCGCTGGACCCCGACAGCATCATGTGGCGTGCGCTGCCCGAAGCCCCCGACTACAGCGACCCGTTCATCGGCGACGACGATTTCGGCGTGTACAGCCCGCAGGGGCATCTGCACTACGAGCGCAATCCCGCCGAGATGAGTAAGGCGTTCGACGAGGCCGGCGTCGACCTGGTGGCCCGGCGGGCGGGCATCGTCTATCGCGCACGCGATCTGCAAGGCGCGTTCCAAGTGCAGACGGCACTGATGCAGGCGGGCAAGAACGACGAAGAGCTGCCCGTTCCCCCCGGACTGCCCGACGCACGCTGCCTCAAGCTCGACACCATGATGACCAGCCGCCTCTATGACGCGTTCTGCACGGTCGTCTTCGGTCGCTACGTTGCCGTCGTGCTGGCGAAGGCCAATATGAGCGGCCGGGTCGGCGAAGTCCTGTACCAGCGAGCCGCGGCCCAATACGCGATCCTGGCCAAGAGTGAGTGAGGACGCACCCATGCGATTCGGACGCACCCTGTGCATCGCGCTGATCACCGCGACCACGCTCACCGCCTGCGGCGATTCCGGCGACGACGGACCGGCGACCCCGACGATCGATATCGCCGCCCTGGATTCCGGCAACTTCCCGACCGAACCCCGCGACGTCGAGGCGACCAGGCGAGACGACTCCGGCTACTTCCTCGAGGCGATGCGCATCGGCGCCGTCACGCCGGTCGCCGTCGACATCGATCCGAGGCTCACTTACCAGCGGAGGTACTCCCGATACGACCGCAGGAACACGCCCACCTCCGCGCCGACATTGTTCTCGGTCCCGGAAGAGTTCGAGTTCGGGCAGTTCGCCGAGGGGTTCATCGCGGGGTGGGAAGCCAACGGCGAACGGCGGTCGACCCCGCTGCTCGGCAAGGAGATTCAGACCTACAACCTGCGCTTCGGCACCGCCGCGCAAGCGGAGACCGCGGCGCGCGGACTCGCCGACGAACAGCAGAAGGTCTACCCCGGGGTCCCCGTTCCCATCGACGGGTTTCCCGGTGCGGTGACGAGGTGGTCGCACGAGAAGCGCTACCTCGACGTCTGGCTGCCACACGGCGAGATGCTGCTCGGTGTACATCTCCAGGACCCGGTCACCGAGCCCGCCGATCCGACCGCGCTCGCGGAGATCGCGAAGAACGCGTTCACGAAGCAGATCGAGATGTTGAAGTCGTACGAACCGACGCCGGTCGACCAACTCGCGTCGCTGCCGGTCGATATCGACGGGATGCTGTCCCGCACGTTGCCGACCGCCGAGCGCGACCGGCCCGGCCACGGTCACAGCACCGAGGTGATCGCGACCGACCAGGCCGCGCTGCACTCCGAGAAATCACCCGCGCTCGCCAAGGGCGCCTTCGCCGACGCGGGCGTGGATCTGGTGGCCTCCGACGGCGCTCGGGTCTATCGCACCCGCGACGCCGCCAGCACCGTACGGCTCATCGCCGCGCTCACCGCCATGCGAGCCGACGGATACAAGGAGGCCGACAGCCCGCGGGACATGCCGGGGGTCGAGTGCTTCGACATGTCGGACCCCAAAGGGAGCTGGACTACCACTCCCCCGACGTGCTTTTTGGCCTATGACCGATATGTCGCCATCGTGCAGGGCATCAACCTGCAGGAGGTCCATCAGAAGGCCGCCGCCCAGTACAAGCTGCTGGCGCACGACCGATGAGCGGCGAGGTCCATCGTGAACCCAGAGCGAATCCACGCCCGCGACGTAGGATCCCGCGAGAACACAGCGAAACAACAGGGGTGGCCGTGCCGAAACCAGTGAAGTCCTATCCCGGAAGGATCGCGGTCGCCGCAGTGACGGCCGGCCTGCTGGTGGCCGCCGTCGGCGCGTGCGGATCGGAAGTCCCCGGATCTCCGGTCCGTGTGTCGACCGACGTGTCGACGCTCGACGTCGGCAACTACCCGACCGAGCCTCGCGAGATCGGCAACGCGAAGAACGACCGGGAGGCGCGGACCCGGGAATCCCAGCGCCTCGGCGACTACGTGGCGCTGCCCTTCGAGGCCGACCCCAGCTATGTCGAGGACGCTTGGCACATCAGGCCACACGTCGTCCTCAATCAGAAGGCGCTGGGCACCCTCGTCATCAACGACACGTTCGACGAGGTCGCCGAGGACTTGGTGGCAGGCTGGGTGAACTCGTGGTCGACCGGCGGCCCGGTGGACGCGCCGCGGCGCACCATGAATCTCGCGGTGCTGATGTTCCCCGACGCCGAGACGGCCGCCGAAGTCGGGCCGACGCTCGAGCACGACGACTTCACCTACAACCCGGACAACGTCTCGGTGCAGATCACCAAGCATCCCGGCACCACCGCACACTGGCGGCCTACCGTGTCCTCGATCGGCTCGTGGACCGTGCACGACCGGTACGTCATCTTCATCAAGGTCGTCGACGACACCGCACCGCCCGACCTGCCCGGCCTCACCTCCCAGGTCGAGCGCATGCTCGACGTCCAGGTCCCGCTGCTCGACGAGTTCGAGCCGACGCCGGCCGAGGAACTGTCGCGCGTCCCACTGGACCCCGAGGGCATGGTCGCGCGCACGATTCCGAGCAACGTGGAGTCACCGCTGCGCGCCGACCCGGACGGCTACTACACCGGGCGGGCGGCACTGACGCTGATGGAGTCGGACTCCGAGGATCTCACCATCCTGCGCGACCACAAGATCGATCTCATCTCCTTCGGCGACGCCGTGGTGTTCCGGTCCGAGACAGGCGACGGGGCCGAAACCCTGTGGGAACGGTGGCGGGAGAATCTGAAGGAGACCGACGTCCGGCGTATGGTCGACTCGCCGACCGGGCTCGGGGAGAACGTCTACTGCTTCGCGGACTACTTCCAGCCCTCCGAAGGCGAGCCCATCCTGCAGATGCATATCTGCACATTCCAGGTGGACCGGTACGCGGTCCAGCTGGCCAGCAAACAGCTGCAGGACCTGCACCAGAAGACGTCGGCGCAGTACGCGCTGCTGACCAGACCGTAGTCGCGCGGCCCGGTGCGATCACGCGGCCGGGTCGAATACGACACGGCAGCTTGCTAGATTTCACCGGAAGGCTCGTTCGCCGGGCGTTCGACATCGTAAGGAGGACCGAATGGCGTTGCGGCCCGGCGCAATCGTGGGTGGGTACCGGGTTATCCAGGTTTTGGGCGCCGGCGGTATGGGCACGGTCTACCTCGCGCAGAACCCCATTCTCCCGCGCCGCGACGCTCTGAAGGTCCTCAGCGCCGAGTTGTCCACCGACGACGAGTTCCGCGCGCGGTTCGAACGCGAGGCGAATCTGGCGGCTGGGCTGGACCATCCCAATATCGTCACCGTCTACAACCGCGGTGAGGAGGACGGCAAGCTTTGGATCGCCATGCAGTACATCGACGGCACCGACGCCTCCAAGGAGGCGAAGAAGGGTCCGTCGGTCATGACCCCGCAGCGCGCGCTGCGGATCATCGCCGAGGTCGGCAAGGGTTTGGACTACGCGCACCGCCGCGGGCTGCTGCATCGCGATGTGAAGCCGGCGAACTTCCTGCTCTCGGCGCCCGACGAAGGCGACGAGGAGCGGGTGCTGCTCACCGATTTCGGCGTCGCGAAGTCGTCGGAGGACGGCCAAGACCTCACCGCCACAGGCAATTTCATGGCGACGGTGGCCTACGCGTCGCCGGAGCAGCTGATGGGCGAGCGGCTCGACCACCGCTCCGATCTCTACAGCCTCGGCTGCTCGTTCTACCGGCTGCTGACCGACCAGAATCCCTACCCCTCGACCATGCCCGCCGTGGTCATGATGGGTCACCTGCACGAGCCGCCGCCCAAACTCAGCGCCGCGCGCGCCGGGCTGCCGCCCGCGCTGGACGGCGTGCTGGAGAAGGTCCTCGCCAAGGATCCCGCCGACCGCTACAACTCGTGCCGCGAGTTCGTCCAGGACGCCCAGGCGGTGCTGTACGGCGCGCAGTTCCACGCACCCGGTCCCGCGCACATGACCGATCCGCGCCACCCGACGCAGGGCGGTTACACGACCGATTCACGGCATCAGACGCACAGCGGATACACCACCGGTCCAACGCATCAGATGACCGGCGGATACGGGACCGATCCCCGTCACCAGGTCACGTCCTACCCCACCGAGCCGCGCACGTCGGCGCTGGGTTTCGGCGCGCCCCCGGATCAGAGCACCGTCGAGACCGCCCGCAACGGCCGTGACACCGGCCGTTCCAAGCGGCGCAAACTGCTGATTCCGGCGATCGTCGGCCTGGTGGTGGTGACGGCGGTCGCCGCGGGCACCTTCTTCCTCACCCGTCCCTCCGGCGACAGTGGAGGCGGCGGCGCCGATCTCGCCCAGGTCCGTGCGGACAATCCCCAGTTCGACGGAAAGACGCTGACGGCGTTCAACTTCGGCAACGGCACGCTGTCGGTGGTGCTCACGCCGAGCGACCAGTCGAAGTTCCTGCAGAACATCGGATTCACCTACAACACCGAGTTCAAGGCGGTCGGCGAGGAGAAATCACCGCGGCAGTTGTCGGCCAGTTCCTATTCGGCCGACGTCGAGACGGATGTCGTGCTCGTGTTCCGCACCGACAGCGCGGCGGGCAACGGCGGACTCGGCGGATTGCCGAGGACGATCCTGAACAGCAAGGCGAAGATCGTCGTCATCGATGAGTTGTCCACCGTGCAGGCGTTCCAGGTGTGGACCGACCAGTCCGAGCGTGTGTTGATCGACACTATGGTCCCGGTCATCGCGAAAGTCGTCACCCAGTAGGCGTGGTAGCGCGGATTGACTGCTGGCGCGACCGCCACCTAATTCGGTAGGGTGTTGCCAGCCAGCCCCAACTCGCCAGTCAGTGGCAGCGAGCAGGGGGAAGGAGGGGAGCACGGAGCTGGCGATGACCAATGCGACGCCGCCGCGGTCTCAGGTCTCGGGGGGTCACATCCAAGCGTCCTCGGTGCCGACGGACGCTCAGACCTCGGATGAGTGAGCGCGACGCACGGGGCCAGCGAAACTTTCCGAAATTCGATGGAACCGATCCGACCGGCGTGACGTCCAACCTTATGAACCGGTCAGCTGACAAGAGCCGCTGACCTTGATCAGAGCAGGAGCAACCGCGATGAGCAATGGAGTAAATGCCGATACAGCGGCACTCAGCGTCAAGGCGAAGGAGTTCCGGGAGCAGCACGACAGCCTGATGATCGCCATCCGGACGCTGAAGGCCGACGAGGACGCCGTCACCAACGGCGCCAACTGGCAAGGCGCCGCGCGTGACGCGTTCAACGCCTTCATGGAGCGGTACTACTTCCAGGCCGACAAGATGAACGACAAGCTGATGGAGACTGCCGACAAGCTCCTGAAGATGAGCGGCTCGTTCAACGACCAGGACCAGGACCACGCCGCCAAGGTGCAGGCCCAGGTCTCCAGCCTCGACCTGCCCGCCGTCTGATACCGCTCGCACCTCACGACAAGGAGTACATAAATGTCGGAACGGAATATCTCAGCCAATTTTGAGGGCGTCGAAGCCGGTGCCCAGGCGATCATCAAGCGCGCCGAGGGGATCCGCGACGAGCTGAACGCCTTCCACGCCAAGGTGAAGGAGTTCGTCGGAACCCAGCAAGGTGATGCGAACGACGCGTTCACCGCGTTCCAGCACCAGTGGGACCAGCACGTCCAGCAGCTGCAGGCCACCCTCTCGGGTGCCGGTTCGCTGGTCAGCACCGGCAACGCGGAGCTGCAGGGCACCGACAAGGCGCTCGCCAACCTCTTCTGAGGTCCACGCTCACCAGTTCGGGCCCCGGCTGTTTCAGCCGGGGCCCGAACTGTTTCCAGGGGTGGATCGAGAGAACCGTGCCCCCACTGAGCTATGCGCCGACTGCTCAGTGCGCAGACGTGCGAGACGGCGCCAAACCGGCTGGCCGGCCGGAAATCTCGGTGAGCAGCAACTGCCCGGCCGAGTACGAGTGGGTCGTACCACTCCGGTGAGGTTTCTCGTCGTAGCTGTGCGCCGAGAGTCGCTCCGGCCAGGGGCGATTACGCGGTTGCCCTGCGGCGCACTCGCTGACGTCGACGCCGTTGAACCTGTCACCACCGATTACGCATCTCCCCGTACAAAGGTCCGAGTACCCGTACAAAAGGTCCGAGCCGTGGCACGCCGACCGACAGCACCGCGTCGGGGTAGCTGAGCTACCCGGGAGAAAGCCCCAACGCGGAGGTCGCGCCTCGAGCAACCGGAGAGATCGTCAGCGGCACAACAGCTTTCGGCACCGGAACCCCGAATACGTACCGACCACCCGAATTCGGCGAATCGCCGAAACGACGCGATCGCCGCAACCGCCCGACGGAGATGCTGCGACGACCCGCACGCCCGCCCTGTCTACCTGATCGGCCCGCTGTCACCGCAACTGCTCACCGGACCGATCTCCAGCGCGGCGTCCGCTCTCACCATCGGCACCGACGTCCTACAGCGCGCCCGCAGCGTACGTACCCCCCGGGCAGCAGAGTCCGCCACCACCGAGCAACAGCAGCGTCTATCGCGCGTGCTTCACGCCCGACACCGAACCGAAACGATCACGGCACCACTTGAACGGTCGCCGCGAGTTCTTCGCAGGTGGTCTGGAATTCGGTCCACGTATTGCCGACGTACTGGCACCCGATGCTGACCTGGATGCCGCGCTCGACAATGACGTGCCACTGCACGATCGAGCCGCCCTCGGGACGTTCCAGGTAGGCGAGGCCGGAGCGGCCACCGAAGACGACATCCCGGCGCAGGTCGCTCATGGCGGGCCGCTCCCGCATCTGGGCTTCGAGATTGGCGGCGACCTGGGCGTAGCCGGCGTCGGCGGCGACCGGGGTCTGGACGATCGTCATGCGGAACCGGCTGCCGTCGACCGGGGAGAGATCAACACGGGTGGCTTGGGCCGTGGTGGGGGCGCCGAGTTTCCAGCCCTCCGGGACCTCGAAGCGCACGCGGCCAACGGTTTCCTCCCCCGCCCCGGACGCGGAGGTCGTCGGTGCGGTGGAAGGCGACCCCGCTCCCGACGGCGCGGCGGATTGCGTCGTCGTGGGTGCCGAGGCGGTGGCATCATCGTCGGAACCGCCGAACACCACCACACCGCCCACCACGACCGCCGCGATCACGGCGACAGCGCCGGCGGCGGCGAGAGCATACTTCGCGGTGGGGCGCGGCGGCGACTGCGCGGCGGCACGCTCACGCAGCGGCTGCAACCACTCGTTCGACGGCAGGGCGGGCGCGGCGGTGGGCCGGTACTCGGGCTCCACCTGTGCACCCCGCACCAAGTCCGGGCCGGCGACGGGACGGATGCCCGTCTCCTCGCCGCAGACCTGGTGCACCACCGCGCGGATCTCCTCGAGCTTCGCCGGATCGGACATCCCGACCAACTGCACGAGATCCGCGGGCCCGCCCTCGAGCAAGCGGCCGAGCAGGGCGGCGAGCGCCTCGGACGCGCGGTTGTCGACGCCGAGTTCGGCGAGCGCGAGGTTCGGCTCGTACTCGCACGCCTCCAGATGCACGCCTTGGTGGTCGCGCGTGACGGTGGAGGCGGTGGTGGCGACGGCGCCGAACTCCAGCACCGCGGTACGCCTGCTGCGCACGGTGCCGTCGTCGGAGGCGACGGCGCGCACCGCCATGTCCTCGAACACCACATCGTGGGCGAACCGGTGTGCGGCCGCGGCGACCACGGCGCGGCGCTGCCCGCCCCATTCGGTCGGGCACACGATCGTGATGCGCTCACACGGCGCCGTGACACCGAGGTTGTCCAGCGCCGTCCCGATCACGGCGGTCAGCGACTCCTCCACCGAGGGCACCCGGGGCAGCAGGGCGATCCGGTCGGCGGGCACGAATTGCGCGGCCGAACTCACCTGCGCGGCCGGGTTCAGTGCTTCGCCGACAACGAGATTCCCGTTGCTGCCGAGCACGACCGAGGGCGGGGCGTCCCAGTGCGTGGCGGGGCCGCGAGCCCAGATCCGCGCCTCCGTCAGAACCAGTTCGACGGTGGGCATCACTCGGCCGCCGGCATCCAGCCGAGCTGGATCAGTTCCTGCGCGTTGCGGGTGATGAACGTGCCACGGCCCGGGGGCAGCGGGCTCGGGCGGACCGTGCCCATCAGCACACCCTCGTCCTTCGGGCAGCTCATGATCAGGCCCGCGGATCCGAGGTCCTTCATACGCGCCATGCTCGCCTCGTACATGGCGCGGCTGGCACCACCGGCGCGGCGGGCGACGATGACGTGAAAGCCGAGGTCGCGCGCGTGCGGCAGGTGCTCTACCAGCGCCGAGACCGGGTTGCCCATGGAGGTGGCGACCAGGTCGTAGTCGTCGACGATGACGAACAGCTCCGGACCGCTCCACCACGACCGCTCACGCAACTGCTGCGGCGTCACGTCGGGGCCCGGCGTGCGCTTGGCGACGTAGGCGGCCAAGTCGGCCATGTTCTGGGTGAACTGCGGCGATGTGGAACCGTATCCGGCGAGATACCCGTCCGGCACCAGGCCGAGCATCGTGCGGCGGTAGTCTCCGAGGATGAAGCGCGCCTCGTTCGGCGAGTTCGCCGCGGCGATGCCCTCGATGATCGACCGCAGCAGCGTGGTCTTACCCGACTCCGTGTCACCGATGATGATGAAGTGCGGGCTCTCGTTGAAGTCGAGGTAGACCGGCGCCAGCTCGGATTCGTTGATACCGATCGGGATTCGCAGATTCTTGACGCCCGAGTTGAGCTGCGAGGGCCAGTTGCCCGCCATCTGCAACAGCTGCTCGCGCGGCAGCATCTCCGGCAGCATGCGCGCGGCGGGCGCGTGCCTGCCCGGGGTGAGGCGGGCGATGGTGGCGACCGCGTCGGCCACGGCCTGGCCCAGCGTCTCGGGGTTCGAGCTGCCGTCGATGCGGGGCAGACCGGTGAGCATGTGCAGGCAGTCCGGTGTCATACCGCGGCCGGGGCGGCCCATCGGCACCAGCGCCGCGAACTTGCGGCCCAGGTCGGAGTCCATCGGGTCACCGAGACGCAGCTCGATGCGGGTGCCGATCTGGTCCTTGAGCGCCGGTCGCGCCTCGGCCCAGCGGGCCAGCGCGATCACCACGTGCACGCCGTAGGAGAGGCCCTGCACGGCGAGGTTCATGATGGGCTGTTCCAGCGGATCGAAATCCTGGCGGATGGAGCCGAAACCGTCGATCACCAGGAACACGTCGCCGAACGGGTCCTCGTGCGCGCCCGCGGCGGCGGGGCTGCTGGAGGGATCCATCGAGCGCAGACGGCGGAACTCGGCCATCGACTCGATGCCGAGCTGGCGGAACCGCGCCTCGCGCTGGCGCACGATGGTCGTCATCTCGGCGACCGTGCGGCGCACCTTGTCCTCGTCGAGACGGCTGGCCACCGAACCGACGTGCGGCAGGCCCTGGAGGCTGGAGAGCGTGCCACCACCGAAGTCGAGGCAGTAGAACTGCACCTGCTCGGCGGTGTGCGTCATGGACAGCGCCATGATCATGGTGCGCAGCGCGGTCGACTTACCGGACTGCGGGCCACCGACCACGGCCACGTTGCCGCGTGAACCGGACAGATCGACGACCATCGGGTCGCGCCGCTGGTCGTAGGGGCGGTCGACGATGCCGATCGGCGCGCGCAGTGTGGCGACCGCCGAGTACTCGCCGGTGAGGATGGAACGCGGGATGAGCTGGTCGAGCGTGGACGCCTCGTCCAGCGGCGGCAGCCAGATCTCGTGCGCGGGACGGCCGTGGCCCCGGATGCGGGAGACGAGCATGTCCACGTTGGAGATCTTCTCGCCCTCCTCGTTGCGGTGCTCCTCGGGCTGGGCGTTGGACTGCGTGGGCAGCGGCACCCGGTCGATGGCACGGAAATCCACGTGGTGGGCGGTGAACGGCCGTGCCTTCACATCGATCTCGCCGCCCGCGACGCCCGCCTGGGTGACCTCGCGCTGCGAACCGCCGCCGACGTAGGGCCCGGAGACATAGGACGCCTGGAAGCGCCGGATCTCGCCGGAGTCGGACTTGAGGTAGCCGCCACCCGGGCTGTTGGGCAGGTTGTAGGCGTCGGGCACGCCGAGCACCTGGCGAGATTCGTTGGCGGAGAACGTCTTCAGGCCGATCCGGTAGGACAGGTGGCTCTCCAGGCCCTTGAGCTTGCCCTCTTCCAGGCGCTGCGAGGCCAGCAGCAGGTGCACGTGCAGCGAGCGGCCCAGGCGGCCGATCATGACGAACAGCTCGGCGAAGTCGGGGTGCTGGGTGAGCAGTTCGGAGAACTCGTCGAGCACCACGAACAGCGCGGGCAGCGGGTCCAGGTCGGCGCCGGCGGCGCGCGCCTTCTCGTATTCGGAGACGTTGGCGAAGTTGCCCGCCTGGCGCAGCACTTCCTGGCGGCGGTTCATCTCACCGGCCAGGGCGTCCTTCATACGGTCGACGAGGTCGGCTTCCTCTTCCAGGTTGGTGATGACGGCCGCGACGTGCGGCACACCGTCCAGGCCGAGGAAGGTCGCACCACCCTTGAAGTCGACGAGGACCAGGTTCAGCTGGTCGGGTGAATGGGTGGCGAGCAGGCTGAGCACCAGCGTGCGCAGGAACTCCGACTTACCGGAACCGGTGGCGCCGATGCACAGGCCGTGCGGGCCCATACCGCTCTCGGCGGCTTCCTTGATGTCGAGTTCGATCGGCAGGCCCGCGGCGTCCAGGCCGAACGGGACGCGCAGCCGCTCGCGGCCGTAGCGCGGGCGCCAGGCGCTCTCCGGATTGAAGGTGCCGATGTCGCCGAGGTTCATCAGCTGCGCCCACGACGAGATCACCTCGGCGTCATCGGTTTCCACATCGCTGCTGCGCTGGGTGGCGGCGCGGTAGGGCGCGAGGCGGCGGGCGGCCTGCTGGGCCTGCTGGGCGCTGATCCGGTCGATCGTCGCGAACCGCTCCTGGTTGCCGGTCGCGCCGCGGCCGACGCACTCGCCGTTCTCGATCACCATCTTGATACCGCGCGACACCGCCAGGCGCGGCGCGTACCCGCACAGGTCGATGAGGGTGACGCCCTCGTAGCCCGATTCGCGCAGCTGGTCGTCCTCGGCCTCGAGCAGGCCGCCGTCGACGACGATGACGAGCTGCACCAGGTTCGCGTTGGCGGGCTGGTTGCGGGAGTAGCGGACGCGGTTGGCCAGCAGCGGCTGCAGGCCCGCCATCGCCTCCCGGATGGAGCCGTAGAACATGCGCTGCGAGCCGATGCCGTCCTGGGCGTCGGGGTGCTGGGTGTGCGGGAGCCACTTGGTCCACTCCCACTCGCGGGCCGTGTCGGGCCCGGCGACGACGGCCACCAGCACCTGGTCGGGACCCTGGAACATGCACAGCTGCAACAACATCGCGCGCACCATGTCGCGCGCCTGCTCGCGGTCGCCGTCGAGCGCGATGGTCGCGAAGCCCTTCACGGCGATGGCCGTCGGCAGGTCGGGCACGGTGGAGTGGGCGCGCACGAAGCGGCGCAGCGACACCGCCGCGATCGGCTCGAGCTCCTCGACCGGGCCGGTCTCGGGGGCGACCAGCCGGGTGGCCAGGCGCTGGCCGCCGATGCCGATGCGGGCGTGGCAGAAGTCCTTGTCCCCCGCGCGGCGCTCCCACATGCGGCTGGTGCCCGCGAGCATCCAGATCAGACCGGGCTCGGGGTGGCTCCACTCCACCGAGGCGCGCTGCTGTTTGGCGGTCTCGTCGACGTCTTTGCGGACCTGGTCCAGATAACGCAGGTAGTCCTTGCGGTCCTCGTTGGCCTCGGCGGCCTTCTGGCCCTTGCCCCCGCCCTGGCCCGCGAACATGCCGACCATGGAGAACAGCATCATGACCGGGAACATCATCATCATGGGGTTGGACGCGATGCCGCTACCCTGGGTGAACAGCAGCGCCATCATGCCGACCATCGCCACGATCATGACGACCGGCATCATCTTCATGAGCAGGTTGCCCGGTGTGACCCGGGGGATCTCGGGTGGCGGCTGCAGCGTCACCTCGCCGCCGGGCGTGCGTGGCATCTCACGACGCGCACGACGCTGGAACCGGACAGTGCTCATCGGATGAGATCCCCCTCTACGCAACCTGCAAGTTCGGCCTCAGTGTAGAGGCCACCGCCGACATGTCGTACAGTTCGACCTGCATTCTGCTGCCCGGACGCCGGGGTCGCAAACTCGCTGCCCGGCGCGCGGGACGGCGAATACTCGACGTAGAACACCAGGTTGGGGGAAGTTTGACGCACGCGCGACTTGACCACATCGATGAAGACTCCTCGCGCGGCATCGTGCGCGCGCCGGACCTGGCCCGGGTGACCATCCTGGCCAAGCACACCCAGGTCGACATGGCCATTCCCGTGGACGTGCCGGTCGCGCTGGTGATCCCGAGTGTCGTCGACATGGTCGCCCAGCACAGCAGGACCAACGACTTCGACAACGAGGGCGAGCGCTTCGAGCCCGCCGAATGGGTGCTCGCCCGCATCGGGCACCCACCGTTCTCCAACTCGCTCAGCCTCGGCGAGCACGGTGTGCGCGACGGCGAGCTGCTGATGCTCGAGAGCGCGTCGCACACCGCCCCGACGCCGCTGTTCGACGACATCATGTACAACGTCGCGATCGCCGACGCCGACCACTACCGCAGCTGGACGCCCAAGACCGCGCGCATCACCGGTTCGGTGCTGGCGGCGCTCACCATGCTGGTCGGCTGCCTGGGCCTGCTGCTCGCACCCGACGAGATGCCGGTGTGGGTGAGCGGTTCCATCCCGCTGGTGGTGGCCATCCTGCTCGTCGTCGCGGGCATGGTGCTGAGCAGGATGTACGGCGACACCGCGACCGCGCTGGTGCTGGGCGGCTGCGCCCTGCCCGCGGCGTTCACCGCCGGAATGCTCTATGTCCCAGACCATTACGGCTGGGCGCACCTGCTGCTCGGCTCGGTGCTGCTCGGCGCGACGGCGATCCTGGCCTGGCGCGTCACCGGCGTCGGGCTGGCGCTGTTCATCGGCGTCTCCGCGCTGGCGGTGTACGCGGTGCCCGCCGCCCTGGTCGGACTGCTCACCGAGCAGCCCGTCAAGGCGATCGGCGCGGTCGCCGCGGCGCTGGGCCTCATCGGGCTCTCGCTCTCGCCGCGGCTGTCGATGCTGCTGGCCAAGCTGCCGCTGCCGCCGGTCCCCTCCCCCGGCACCCCGATCGACCCCACCGAGGACGATCCGGACGACCACCGCGCGCTGCCCACCATGGAGGCGCTGCGGGTGAAGTCCGAGCGCGCCCGCATGTACCTGGCCGGTCTGGTCGCCGCGACCACACTGGTCACCGTCGTCGGCGCGCTGGCCGCGACCGATCCGCAGGGGAACCAGCCGTACTGGCAGGGCATCGCGCTGGCGCTGGTGTGCGCGGTGGTGCTGATGTTCCGCAGCCGGACCTACGCGGGCGCCGAGCAGGCCGTCGTGCTGATCGCGGGCGGTGCGTCGATCGTGCTGATCATGCTGGTCGCGATGAGTTTCGAGATGGACATGCCGCTGGCGGTGTTCGGCGCGGCCATGCTGATCCTGGTCGTCGCGCTCATTTTGGGCATCATCATCCCGAACCAGTCGGCGACCCCGCCGATGCGCCGCGGTGTGGAACTGCTCGAGTACGGCTTCGTGGCCGCGGTGCTGCCGCTGGTGTTCTGGGTGACCTCGCTCTACTCCCTCGTCCGCGGGCTGTGAACGCGCGACTGCGCGTCGCCGCGGTGGCGGTGACGCTGGGTATGTCGGCGTCGTTCGGCACCTTCTCCGGTCCCGGCGTCGCGCACGCCGACCGTCCACCCGCGGTGAATCCCGCACTGCGTCCGGCGGGCGATCCGGCCGCGCCCCCGGAACCCACCGAGCGCCCGCCGAACTCGAACTGCGCGGATATCGTGATCGGCGGTGACGGTCCGACGATCCCCGAGGCGCAGCGCGCCCTCAATCTGGAGCGGGCCTGGCAGTTCTCCAAAGGCGCGGGCCAAGTGGTCGCGGTCATCGACACCGGTGTGGCCAGGCATCCGCGGCTCCCCGGATTGGAAGCCGCGGGTGACTACGTCGCGGCCGGAGGTGACGGCACCGAGGACTGCGACGGGCACGGCACCTTCGTCGCGGGCCTGATCGCGGCGTCGCAGGTGCCAGGACAGGGTTTCGCGGGCGTCGCGCCGGAGGCCAGGATCATGACGATCCGCCAGACCAGCAAGATGTATCAGAAGGAAGGCGCGAGCCGGGACAAGGGCCCGGACGAGCTGCCCGACGGGTACGGCAACCTCGCCACCATGGCCTCGGCCATCGTACGCGCGGTCGACCGGGGCGCCACCGTCATCAATATCTCCGAGGTCTGGTGCGGCACCGCCAACGATCTGGACGGCGCGATCGGCGCGGCGCTGCAGTACGCGGTGGACCGCAACGTCGTCGTGGTGGTCGCGGCGGGCAACGACAACGACAAGTGCCGCAACAGCAGCCCGATCGATCCGCTCGATCCCACCGCCGATCCGTGGGAGAACGTCTCGATGAACGTGAGCCCGGCCCGCTGGGACGAGTACGTGCTGGCCGTCGGTTCGATCGACAGCAACGGCGCGCCGTCCAGCTTCACCGTGCCGGGCCCGTGGCTGAGCGTCGCCGCGCTGGGCGAGAACATGATCTCGCTGAACCCGCGCAGCGACGGCACCGCGAAAGGCGTGGTCGACCAGCGCGGGTCACAGGGGCCGATCAGCGGGACGAGCTTCGCGACACCGTTGGTGGCGGGCGTGGCGGCGCTGGTACGGGCTCGCTTCCCCGAGATGAGCGCGCGCGAGGTGATCAAGCGCATCCAGGCCACGGCGCACGCGCCGGCCGAGGGCTGGAATCCGTATATCGGGTACGGCTCCGTCGACCCGCTCGGCGCGCTCACAGCCGAGATCCCCGACGAACTGCCGCCGAAGCAGCCGACGCCGGCCAAGAGCACCCAACTCGCCGTGCCCCCGCCGCCGGTGCCGCCGGACAACACCGCACGCAACGTGGCGTTGATCGGTACGGGCGTGATCGCGGGTGCGCTGATCCTCGGATACCTGGCGTCGTTCCCGATCAGGAGAAGATTCGGCGTCACGTCCGACGACATGTGAGACGGCGAACGGGCCCGCGTGAAGTGAATTCGCGCGGGCCCGTTCGGTGTTCGGGGCGTGGCGCACAGCAACGACCGCGTGCCTCGTCCGAATCTCCGGCGTTGCGCGGGGGAACAACAAGGCATCGTGCCTTCCCGGACACGTCGCGCTTGTCGCGCGCGAAGGGTCTCGTCCGACCCCGACCTCCGTCAGCCCCTGCCCCGGGGAGTGGAGCCGCTGGCCCGACGCGCTCCACGCGCGGCTCGAGCCCAGAAGCCGACGTGGCCGACAGACCGGGCATCTCACGCACCGCCACACGAAAACGCCGCACCGGCAAGAACTCCCGGTGCGGCGTCCGAATACTCGACTCAGTTGCTGTTCTGGTTGCCCACCGGCTTGGGCGCGGGTGACGGGTCGGGGGCGACACCGTCGTGGGCGACCATCGCCTCCTCGCGGCCCAGCGTGGGCCCGTTGGCCAGCAGGCCCACGATCGGCCACGGCGCGGGCTCGGGGGTCACGCCCGCCTCCGCGTCCAGACCGAGCGCCTTCTGGGCGGCGGCGTTCTTGATGCCGTAGCGCACGCCGGTGTCGGCGACGTAGAACATGCTGTCCTTGCGCTGGCTATCCTCTTCGATGCCGGTGGTCTGCACGAACGCGCCGGTGCCCGGCGGCACGTACACCGTGTCGGCGTTGGGCCCGGAACCGTCGGCCTTGGCCAGCGACACCGGCTTGGCGTTGTCCGGGATGGGCAGCGTCACGCCGGTGAGGACCGACAGTTCGGCGCGCTTGCCGCCGTCGGTGCTGCGGTCGGCGGCCGGAATGGGCTTCCAGGACATGCAGCTGACCGGCTGGTCCTCGACGTCGACCACGGTGGGCTGCACCCGCGGATAGGTCGACACCGCAAGGGAATCGGCCACCTGCGCGGCCACCTTGTCGGTCTGATCGATCTTGGTGTCGCCCGGCGAGAGGCGGTAGGTGTTGCGGATGATGTCGGCGGTCAGGCGCGACACCGGCTGCAGGCCCTCCTGCAACACCACGTAGTCCTGGTCGGGCTCGGTCGACACCTGCACCACATCACCCACGCGGTGCCCCCCGATCTGGTAGCTCACGCTCGCGCCGGGATCGTTGATCTTGGGCGGAATGATCGGCAGCACTTCGGGAATCGCGTTGATCAGGCCCTCGCTCACCGGGCGCGGGGTGCGGCCGGTGATGCCGAGCGCGTCGGTCACCTTGCGGTCGGTCATGTCGACGCGGGCGCGCTGCTGGTCGTACACCAGGTACGCCTGGTCGTTGACCGTGACGAGCAGCGCCTTGTCGCCCGGCATGGCGCTGGCTTTGTCCCCGAGCTCCGGATCGCCCGCGATGATGGTGGTGGTCATGTCACCGGACCCGTCGACCTTGAGCACATCGCAGACGCTCCAGGCCCGGCCCTTGCCGTCCTTGTCGTAGCGGAGCGCGGCGGGCGCGCCGGGGATGCCGATGAGCTGGCCGCGCGGCTTCTTGCTCAGCTCGGACTCCTTGACTATGACGGCCTTGCCCGCGTCGTCGGCGGCCAGCCGAGCCGAGGCCAGGTTCAGCGCCGGGTGCACCACACCGTCGATGACGACGTATACGCCGCCGGATTCCTTGCCGATCAACAGCGTGTTGCTGCCGATCTTGTCCTGCGGCCGCAGCAGGGCCAGGATGCCGCAGCCCGCGAGGACGACGCAGGCCAGCACCAGACCGACCGCGTAGGCACGCGTCTGCGAGCGCATCGGATCGTGCAACATTCGCACGTCCCGGCGGACCAGGGCGTGCTCCATTCGCCGCACCAGGAAGCGGTAGCCGCTCACCTGCCAGCGAGTAGTGGGCTTTGAAGGCATGGTTCCTCCCCCGAACAGTGCTCGCGTTCGCCGAACACAGTACAGTTCCCTGGGACTGTTGTTCAGCTCGGCCGGTGCGAACGGTCGATCCGGGTATTTGGGGGACGATGATGGCTGTAGCCACCGGGACCGGGCCGCGCCCGCTCCTCGGCCGTATCTCGCTGCCGAATCTGCTGGTCGCGCAGGTCGTGGGGCTGATCGCCGGGTTGATCGCGGTGCTGTGCGGACTCGACGGCTGGATCGCGCTCGGCATCGCGATCGCCGCCGGTCTCATCCCGCTCATCCCGGTGGCCAAACGCACGCTGCTGCAGTGGATCACCACCTGGTGGCGCTACCTGACCCGCCGCGAGTACGAGCTCGGCGACACCGTCGACTTCCGCGGCTCCGACGATCGCTCGCTCGGCCTGTACTGGGACGGCAGCCGGGTGGTCACCGTGGTCGAGGTGCTGCCGCCGCGCGGCGGGCTGACCCGCATCTCCAGCAGCACCGTGCTGGCCTCGCACCTGCTGCCGCTGCCGGAGCTCGCGCAGTGCCTGAACCAGCACGACATCCTGCTCAGCGGCATCGACATCATCAGCCACGGCCACCGCAGCCGGGCGGGCACGCCCGCGGGCAAGATCTACGAGTCCCTGCTGGGCCCGCTGCCCGCCACCGCGCATCGCGCGGTGTGGCTGGCGATCAGCTTCGATGCCATCGAGTGCCCCGACGCGGCGGCCCGGCGCGGCGGCGGCAGCGAGGGCGCCTCGCGTGCGGTGACCGTCGCGACGCAGCGCATCATGCGCGCGCTCGAGGACGCCGACTGCAACGCCCGCATCCTGACCGCGCCCGAGATCCGCAAGGCGGTCCTGCAGATCACCGCCGGTTTCGATCCGCGCACGCTCACCCATCGCTGGCGCTACGCCGAACTCGGCAACGCCGTGAACATCGGCAGCGCGGTCGATCCGAAGCACCTCGGCTCGGATCTGCTGTCCCAGCTGTGGGTCGCGCCCTCGCGCGGCACCACGGTCACGGTGCGCCTGCGCCCCGGCAGTTCGGCGGAGTCGGTGACCATCGGCGCCGCCTGGCGTCTCACCGCCCGTGAACTGCCCGAACGCGGCAAGCTCAAGGGCATGGTGTCGATGAACGGCCGCCACCGCGACAGCCTGCTCGCGCACCTGCCGCTGGCGGTGCCCGGCGTCGACGACACCGTCCCGATGACCGAGTACCCGATCGATGTGATCGGCGCGCTGCACCTGCCCTCGTCGGGCTGCGGCCAGCTGATCGGCTCCGACGAGAGCAATCAAGGTGTGGCGGTGCGCATCATCGGCCAGGGCATCTCGACCGTATACGTCGCGGGCGAGCTGTATCTGGCCCAGCAGCTGGTGTTCCGCGCGCTGGCCGTCGGCGAGCGCATCCTGATCCGCACCGACCGCGCGCACGCGTGGGAGAACCTGGTGCAGACCATCGGCAATCCCGAGCGGCTCACCATCGCCGTCGAAACCCACCAGTCCGACGCGGGATTCACCGCCACCGTGGTGGACGGTGTGCTGGCGCCCGCGCCGCACGCCGGTGTCACCACCATCTACGTGACGGGCGATCCGATGGGCTGGCCCGCCACCCGTCCCGACCTGTCGATCCACCAGCCGGGCGCGATCGGCAACCACGTGGTGCTGCGCACCGGCACCGCGCAGGTGGATCTGACGCTGGTGTCGATCCCGCGCGAGGCCACCTACATCGGCCACCCGCGCGGGCGCCGCGCGATGGCCGGTCAGCCCGGATAGGGGTCGGCGGCCCGCGCGGCGCGCAGATGCCGCCCCCACCAGGCGAGTTGGCGCAGTTGGCGTTCGACGGCATCGAGCGCGGCGCCGTCGGTGGGCGTGCCGGTCGCGTCGAACCGGCGCTTGGCCTGGTGGAAGCTGACGGTCTCGCGCACCGACACCATGTGGATCTCGCCCACCACCTGCCGCAGTTGCTCGACGGCGCGCAGGCCACCGGACAGTCCACCGTAGGACACGAAAGCGATGGGCTTGCCGCGCCATTCGCGCTTGGCGGTGTCCAGGGCGGTCTTGAGCGAGGCCGGGTAGCCGTGGTTGTACTCGGAGGTGATCGCCACGAACGCGTCGGCGGCCGCGAGCCGCTCCCGATACGCCCGCACCGCCGGGGTCTCCGTGAGGTCCATGGGCAGCGGTGTGTCGAGGAGATCGAGGACGCCCGTATCGAATTCGGACCTCTCCCGCACGGTGCGCAGGTACCAGTCGGCCACGACCGGCGCGAACCGCTCGGGACGAACACTGGCCACGATGACTTCCAGCCGCAAGGGGGTATCCACGCCGCGATGGTAATGCGGCGGTAGCCGGAGCGACCTCTCGCACGCCGGCCGGCCCTCCGCTCAGCTGTTCTCCACTGCACCCCTGGCGAATTCGGCCAAGCCCTGCGCCGGAGCGACCCGGGCTGTGAAGCCGATCGTGTGCGCCGCGCGGCGATGGTCGCCGACGAAGTGGCGGACATCCCCGATCCGGTACTGGCCGGTGACGACCGGGGTGGGGCCGCCGGTGGCCTTCGCCATGAGGGACGCGACCTCCCACAGGGTGATCGGATGGCCGGAGGCGATATTGAGCGGGACGAAACCCGGCGGCTGACGTTCGACGGCCGCGACGGTGGCGACGACGACGTCGTCGACGTGCACCAGATCGCGCACCTGTCCGCCGTCCTCGAAGACGCGGGGCGCGCGACCGACCAGCAGGTCGTCGCGGAACCGGGCCGCGGGCCCGACGCGCGCGCCCTCCCCGTACACGCTGTGGTGGCGCAGCACCGTGACGGCCGCGCCCGCGTTCAACCCCCACGCGTACGCATAGTGTTCCTGCGCCGCCTTGCTCGCCGCGTATGCGCTGCGCGGACGCGGCGGCGTGTCCTCCGCGACCGGTTCCCAGGTGAGCACTTCCCCGCTGCGGGGCGCACGATGGTCGAACATCCCGCGATCGAGATCGGCGCGCGAGCGCAACCCGGGGAAGAACGGGCCGCCCCGCACGGCGCGATAGCGCCCCTCTCCGTACACGACCACCGACGACGCGAGCACCAAGCTGCGCACACCCGCGTCGGCCATCCCGGCGAGCAGCACCGCCGTGGCGTGATCGTTGTGCAGCACGAAATCACCGGTGCCGGAGTCGGATTCGTCGCCGACCAGCGCGGCGAGATGGCATACGCTGTCCACCCCCGCGAGCAGCGGGACCAACGCCTCCCGGTCGCGCACGTCGACCTGAACCACACCGTCCGGCAGCCGTGCCTCGGGACCGTGCACGGACGCGAGCATCAGATCGACGCCCACGACCTCGTGCCCCGCCGCGCCGAGGGCTCGACGGACCCGCGACCCGATGAATCCGGCGGCGCCGGTCAGCAGCACCTTCATCGGGACCGCCCCGCTACGCGAACGTCGCGCCGTCCCATGCGATCACGGTAGTGCGAACGGCAGCGACACGCCCGTGTGCACGCGGCACCGATCGCAGGTGTCGGTGCCGCTCACCGCCGCCACCGACGCGCGGATGAGCTCCTTGAACGGCGCGAGATTGCGCTTGAACTCGGCGAACACGTCCACCGCGTGCACACCGTCGCCCTCCTCCAGTCCGGCGTCGAGGTCGGTGACCAGCGCGACGGCGGCGTAGCAGAGTTCGAGTTCCCTGGCCAGCACGGCCTCCGGGTGCCCGGTCATGTTCACCAGATCCCAGCCCTGCCCGGCGAACCAGCGGCTCTCGGCGCGAGTGGAGAAGCGCGGGCCCTGCACCACGACCATGGTGCCGCCCGCTTTGAGCGGCAGCGCCTCGATCTCGGATTTCACGACGGCCGAACGCAATTCGTCGCAGTAGGGGTCGGCGAACGAGACGTGCACGCCGCCGCCGTCGAAGTAGGTCTGCTCGCGGCCGGAGGTGCGGTCGACCAGCTGATCCGGCACCGCGACGGTGCCCGGCCCCCAGTCCGCGCGCAGGCTGCCGACCGCGCACGGCGCGAGCACCCGCCGCACGCCGAGCGACCGCAACGCCCACAGGTTGGCCCGGTAGGGCAGGGTGTGCGGCGCGAACTCGTGCTGTTTGCCGTGGCGCGGCACGAACGCGACGGGGCGGCCCTCGACCTCGCCCACGGCGATCGGTGCGCTCGGTTTCCCGTACGGGGTGTCGACCTCGACGGTGGTGGCGTCGTTGTCGAAGAAGTCGTAGAAGCCACTGCCGCCGATGACGGCGAGGGCGGGCCGGGGAAGCGAACTCATGCGCTCGATTCTCGCGCCCGCCCGGCCCCGGTGCACCACCGGGAGCCGGTGGTGACGACGGTCACCGGAGGGCATCGGTAATGATGGGACGATTCCCGGTCGAAGGTGAGGTAGCGGTGTCGCGTGCGCGGGCCGGTGTGTGGCTGACGGTGACGAGTGGGCTGACCTTCGCCAGCTCGGGCCCGCTGGCGAAATCGGTGATGGTGGCGGACTGGTCGCCGGGCGCGGTGCTGGCGCTGCGGCTGACCGGCGCGGCGGCGCTGCTGCTCGCGCTGGCCGCGCTCACCGAGCGCGCCGGATTGCGCGACAGCCTGCGCCACCTGCGCACGGTCGTCCTGTTCGGCGTGATCGGGGTGGCCGGCGTGCAGGCGACGTTCTTCCTGTCCCTGCAATACCTGCATGTAGGGGTCACCTTGATGATCCAGTTCCTCGCGCCGATCGTGGTGATCGGCTGGGACTGGGCGGTGCGCGGGCGCCGGCCGTCGGGGGCGACGCTGTTCGGCGCGGGCGTGGCGCTGACCGGGGCGGCGCTGGTCATCAACGTCTTCGACACCGGCGGGCTGAGCCTGCCCGGCCTCGGCTGGGCGGCGCTGTCGATGGTGTGCAACGCGGCGTTCTTCCTGGTCTCGGCGCGCGCGTCCGACAACCTGGAACCGGTGGCGCTGCTCGGATCGGGCATGGTGGTCGCGGCCTTGACGGCATGGGCGCTGGGCGCGGTATCGCTGCTGCCCATCCATTTCGGCGCGGCCACGGCGACGATGAACCACCGCGACCTGCCCACCTGGCTGGCACTGGCATTGTTGATCGTGATGAGCACCGTGGTGCCCTATCTCTGCGCCGTCGCGGGGACGGCGCGGATCGGCGCGACGCTCACCTCGCTGATCCTGTTGAGCGAGGTGCTGTTCGCGGTGGCGCTGTCGTGGCTGCTGCTCGCCGAGGCGATCGCGCCGGTGCAAGCGGCCGGTGCGACGCTCGTGGTGGGCGGTATCGCGCTGGCCAGGTACGGTGCCGAACAGCGGTCGGTGCGGCGCGCGGAGTCCGCCTCGCGCCGCACCCCGACCTGACAAGACGCCGGAACGCCTGTACCCTAGGGGGGTATCAGACCGGCAGGCACGAGGAGGCAGTCGGTGACCACCCCGGACACGAGCACCACCCACGACCACGCGCACGCGGGGCACGGCTACATCACGGCCAAGGACGATTACCTCAAGCGGTTGCGCCGCATCGAGGGCCAGGCCCGCGGGCTGCAGCGGATGGTCGAGGAGGAGAAGTACTGCATCGACATCCTCACTCAGGTCTCCGCGATGACCAAGGCGCTGCAGGCGGTCGCCATGGGCCTGCTCGAGGATCACATCAGCCACTGCGTCGTGGACGCGGCGGTCGCGGGCGGGCCGGAGGCGGAGGCGAAGATCAAGGAGGCCACCGACGCCATCGCGCGCTTGGTGCGCTCCTGACTCGGGTGGAGTGCGCCGACCGGCTATCCGTGACGGCGCCGGTAGGCCGCTGCCGCGCCCGGATGCAGTGGGATAGGGCCGGTGCCGATCAGCGAACGCACGTCCAGGAATTGGGTGCCCGCAGCCTCCGCCGGAACCAAGTCATCCGGGTGCCCGGCCAGCAGATCCACTATGGCCGCGGCGGCGCGGTCCGGCAGCGCCGGTGTGGTGAGCAGCAGATTGGCCACGCCGACCGTATGGACTGCGGCCGCACCGGGATACGCGTCAGCGGGGATGGCGACGCGGTCGTACACCGGTCCGTAGCTCGCGCGCAGCGGCGCGGCCAGCTCGCCTAGATCCAGCAGTCGCATTCGCGCGGGGACCTCCAGCGCACCCGTCGGCACGCCACCCGCCCAGAGCAACGCGTCGATAGAACCCGCCCGTAAGGCGACCGCCGCGTCCGACAGGGAGCGGTGTTCAACCGTGATATCGCGCGCCGGGTCGATCCCCGCCGCGCGCAACAGCCGCTCGCCGGTCAGCGCGGCGCCCGACCCTGCGGCACCGAGATTCACCCGGGCGCCGCGCAATTCGTCGACGGCGCGGATCGGGCCGTCCGCCCGGACCGCGAACTGGAGATAGTTCTCGTAGACTCGGCCCAGCGCGACCGCCGAACCCGGTGCCGAGCGCGCCGAATCCGCCAGCGCCAGAGCGGCATCCGCCAACCCCGCGCCAAGCAGATCCAAGTTCTCCTGCGAGCCCGACGTGGTGAGCGGCTCGATCCGCACCGCGCCGGTAGCCGCCGCCACGTCCGCCAGCAACCGCGCGAACGCGTGGTAGAAACCACCCGCCTCCCCCGACGCCAGACGCACCACGACGGGGTCGCGGTTCCCGCACGCGGCGGCGCTCAGCGCACCGATCGCCGTGAGCGCCAGGAACTCTCGGCGGCGGATTCCGGTCATCGCGGCACCTCCGCCCAAGGCAGGTCCACGACGGTCGCCAACCCGTGCGGTTCGACCGCTCGCACCGTCAGCGCGCCGCCGCGCGATTTCGCCAACGCCGCCGCGATCGGCAAGCCCAGACCGGACCCTCCCGAGGATGCGGTGGAACCGCGGAAGAAGCGTGTGGTGAGCTTGTCGAGTTCCGCCGCGGGCACACCCGGCCCGTCGTCGGCGACCGTGAGGAGGACCCGGTCGTCAGCGAGATCCACCGATACCGAGACGGTGGCGCCGGCTCCGGAGTACCGGGTCGCATTGCTCAGCGGCACATCGAGGATCTGCGCCAGCACGTCGGCTGACACGGCGACCTCGGCTGCCCCCACTGCAGGTTCCGCACGCAACGTCTGCCCCGCCGCCACGAAGGCCGAGTGCCAAGCGTCTATCCGGTCGGCGACCACCTGCACCGCGTCGCAATGGTTTTCGGACGCGTCGGTGGTGAAGGCTTCCGGTGTTTCGGCGACCGCCAGTGAGAGCAACCCGTCCAGCAGGGAGGTCAGGCGATCCACTTCCCCGCTCGCCCGCCGGAACGTATCGGACGCGGCGGGCGGGATGGACGGCTCCAAAGAGTCGAGTCGGATGGTCAGGGCAGCGAGCGGGTTGCGCATGGCATGTGCGGTGTCGGCCACCAATTGCCTTTGCGCTTCGGCCGATTCGGACACCGCGGCCGCCATACTGTCGAAGGATTCCGCGACGGCCCGCATTTCGGGCGGTCCGCCGTAGCGACGGGTGATCGAGGCGGGCGCCGCTGCCGCTCGAGGTTTCGGCAGCGACGCCGTCAGCCCGGCCACGGCGTCGGAGAGCGCGGCGAGCGGACGCAGCACCCACCGGCTCAGCGTGAGCGCGAGCAACGTGAACAGCACCATCGCCGCCGCCGCGCCCAGACCGATGATCACCCAGGCGCGGGTGATGTCGGCGCGCGCCCGTCCCGTCGAGGCCTCGATCACCACCGCGCCGTTGACCTGCACGCCCGTGCCCACCGGCCGCGTCACCAGCATCGTGTCGGCGCTCCACGGCAGCAGCCTGGTCACCGGGTGCGGGCGCTGATTGCGGCGCGCGGCGGCCACGGCCGCAGCCACCTCGGGATCGGCCACGTCGACGCCCGCGTTCACCGCCGACGCCCCTCGCGCGTCCACGACCAGCACGTTCTCCCCGTACAACTCGTGGTAGCGGGTGGCTTCCTCGGCCAGCGCGGTCCCGTCACCCGCCGCTGCGGCCGCGTCGGCCAGGGTCGCGAAACGGTCGGCGTCACCCGACCGGCCGAGCACGAGCTCCTGGGTGCGGCTGGTGGCGTAGGTGAGCGAGAGCGGCACCGCGAACGCGAGCACCGCCAGCGTGGCGAAAACCGTCAGCGCGGCGAGCAGCCTGCGCCGCACGGCACGCCCTCCGCGCTCAACGGCCCCACCGGTATCCGTAGCCGCGGATCGTGGTGATCAGGCCGGGCCGGTTCAGTTTCGCGCGCAGACCCGTCATGTGCACGTCCAGCGAGCGTGACACCGCGACGAACGCGTCGCCCCAGATCCGGTCCATCAGCTGCTGTCTGCTCACCGCTGCCCCCGGCCGTTCCACCAGCGCCTCGACGAGTTCGAATTCCTTCTGCGTCAACGGGATCGGCTTGCCCGCCACCTCCACGACCCGCGCCGCCAGGTCGACGCGCACATCCTCGGTGACCACTTCGCGCGGCGCGGGACGCCGCACCAGCGGCACCCGGCGCATCACCGTGTCCAGGCGCGCGGTGAGTTCGGTGATGCGGGGCGGTTTGACCACGTAGTCGTCGGCCCCGCCACGCAGGCCGCGCACGATGGATCGTTCGTCGTCGCGGGCGGTGAGGATCAGCACCGGCACCTGGCTCACCTCGCGCAACTGCCGCAGCACCTGGAGGCCGTCGATATCGGGCAGCCCGAGGTCGAGCAGCACCGCGTCGTACCCGCGGTGGTCGAGCAGCAGATCACTGCCCCGCCGCTTGCGCTCGGCCGTGTAGCCGCGGACGGTCAGCGCCTCCACCAGCGCATCGCCCACGCCGTCGTCGTCCTCGACCACCGCTACCCGCACGCGCCGATCCTCCCACAACCGCCCGGCCGGACCGCGCGCTCCCGCCCCACGGACCGGCGCCCCGTCGGACCCCGCAGCGCACTCCCCCTGCCCGCGCGATCCCACCGCACGACCGGCTCGCCTCGGGCTCCGGCAACCACATCCGTCGAGGCAGCGGATGCCCTTCGCACAGGCATGCTTCACATGTTCGTTCCTTCCGACTCGAAACCGCCCCGCCCGGACGTCGCGCCGCCACAAACAACTGCCCGATGCGCTCGCGTCCCGCCCGTCGTGGGGGCCGGACGCGAGCGCCAGGGCGCACGGTGCTCAGCGCACCGCGACCGGCTCGCGTTCCGGGCCGGGTTCCGGCACCGCGGACGCGGCCTTGGCGTCGGCGTCGATGGTCGACTCCGCCGAGGTCTCCCGCATGAAGTAGTAGGTGCACAGCGAGATCGCGATGCAGCCCGCGACGTAGAAGAAGTACACCGCCTCCATATCGGCCTTCTTCAGCGCCAGCGCGATCATCTCCGCGGTGCCGCCGAAGATCGCCACGGTCAGCGCGTACGGCAGGCCGACGCCGAGGGCGCGGATCTTCGTCGGGAACAGCTCGGCCTTCACGATCGCGTTGATCGAGGTGTAGCCGGTGATGATGACCAGCGCGAGCAGCATCAGGCCGAAGGCCGCGAACCCGTTGGACGTGTGCGCGAGGACGCTCATGATCGGCACGGTCAGCAGCGTGCCGCTCACGCCGAAGAAGATGAGCAGTTTGCGCCTGCCGATCCGGTCGGACAACCCGCCGGCGAGCGGCTGGATCACCACGAACACCAGCAGCGCCGCGAAGTTGATCCAGGCCACCGTGTCCTTGGAGATGCCGGAGGTATTGATCATGAACTTCTGCATGTAGGTGGTGTAGGTGTAGAACGCGACCGTGCCGCCCAGCGTCAGGCCCACCACGAGCAGGCATTCGCGCGGGTAGCTCAGCAGCACCCGCAGCGATCCGCGCTTGGACTCACCGCTCGCGGCGCCGGTCGCCTCCGCCTCGAACGAGGCCGACTCGTCCATCCCGCGGCGCAGCACCATCACCACCAGCGCGCCGCCCGCGCCGATCAGGAACGGGATGCGCCAACCCCACGAGTACATCTGCTCGGAGGTCAGCACCTGCTGCAATACGATCTGCACACCGAGCGCGGTCAGCTGCCCGGCCACCAGCGTCACGTACTGGAAGCTCGAGTAGAACCCGCGTCGTCCGGCCGAGGCCACCTCGGACAGGTACGTCGCGCTCGTCGCGTACTCGCCGCCGACCGAGAGCCCTTGCAGCAGACGGGCGAGCAGCAGCAGCACCGGTGCCGCGATGCCGATCGTCTGGTAGCCCGGCGTCAGCGCGATGAGCAGCGAACCCGCCGCCATCACCGTCACCGAGAGCGTCAGCGCCGACCGCCGCCCGAAACGGTCGGCGTAGCGCCCCAGCGCCCACCCGCCGAGCGGGCGCATCAGGAACCCGACCGCGAACACCGCCGCCGTCGAGAGCAGCTGCGCCGTCGAATCCCCCTCGGGGAAGAACGTTTTCGCGAAGTACACGCTGAACGCCGCGTAGACGTACCAGTCGTACCACTCGACCAGATTGCCGATCGAGCCGCGCAGCACGTTCGCGACGACGCGTCGTTCCCCCGAGGGTGGTGTCTTGCGCACCGAGGTCGTTGTCACCGGAAATCTCCTCCTCCGGCGCTTCTTCGCGCCGGGTCGGAGACGAGTGTGTCGGCAGTCACAAGGTGGACGGAAGCTCGCGAGGGGTTTCCTAACACTCCCTTAGGAGAGTCGTCGCGGGCTCCGCCCGACTCGGGCTACCCGACCAGATGCGGGGCCAGCGCCCGCAGGGTCTCCAGGTGACCGCCGCCGAGGGCCTGCACCGCGACGTGATCGGCGCCCGCGTCGAGGTGCGCGGCCACCTGCTGGGCCACCCGGCGCGCATCGCCGTGGACGGCGAGCGCGTCCACCAGGCCGTCACTGCCGGGCGTGGCGACGTCGGCGTCGCTGTAGCCGAGCCTGCGCAGGTTGTTCACGTAGTTCGTGAGCCCGAGGTACGGGGTCACCGCCTGCCTGCCGACGGCGCGCGCCCGCTCCGGATCGCTGTCGAGCACGACCTTCTGCTCCGTGGCCAACAGCGTTCCCGCGCCGACGATCTCGCGGGCCTTGCGGCTGTGCTCCGGGGACACGAGGTACGGCAGCGCGCCCGCCGACCGGTCGCGCGCGAGCCTCAGCACCTTCGGCCCGAGCGCGGCCAGTGCCCGGCGCTCACGCGGCACGCCCTGCGCGTCGAGTTCGTCGAGGTAGTCGACGAGCGCGTCGTAGGGCTTGCGATAGACGCCGTCGAACTCGCGATGGCCCGCGCCCACGCCGAGCAGGAACCGTCCCGGATGACCCGCCTCGAGCCGGTGGAACGACTCCGCCACCTCCTTCGCCGGCGACTGCCAGATGTTCACGATGCTGGTGGCCACCGTGAGCGATTCGGTGGCGGCGAGCAGCTCGTCCACCCGCGCCAGATCCGCGGGCGGCGATCCGCCCAGCCACACCGCGCCGTAGCCGGCCTCCTCGTAGGCGCGCGCATCCGCCGCACTCACCTGCGCGTACCCGCGCCACACACCGACCCGTCCGAGCCCGTCGAAAGTCATGTCCCGAACCAACACCCGCACGCGTACGACCTATTCCTCGGCCACCGCCGACGCCGCGAACACGCCGAAAAAGTGTTAGCACTCTCGACCCGAGAGTGCTAACCTCAAAGGTGCACAGCTTCCGGCGCCCGCCGCCGTGGCGAGCGCCGACGCGACGAAACGGAGGTGATCGCTGTGCTGAGGTTCGATCCGTTCCATGACATCGACACCGTCGCCCGCCAGCTGCTCGGTGAGACCACCGGTACCGCTCGCGCCCCGCGATTCATGCCGATGGATCTGTACAAGGCGGGCGACCACTACGTGCTCAATGCCGATCTGCCCGGCGTCGATCCCGGCTCGGTCGACGTGAGCGTGGACAACGGCACGCTCACGCTGCGAGCACAGCGCAGCCTGCCCAGCGAGGACGGCGTCCAGTGGATCGCCTCCGAGCGGTTCGCGGGCACCTACATGCGCCAGCTGTCCCTCGGCGACAATGTCGATGCCGACAAGATCAGCGCCACCTACGACAACGGCGTGCTGTCGGTCATCATCCCGGTCGCCGAGAGGGCCAAGCCGCGCCG
The DNA here is from genome assembly GCF_036051655.1 of Nocardia puris. NCBI lineage: Bacteria > Bacillati > Actinomycetota > Actinomycetes > Mycobacteriales > Nocardiaceae > Nocardia > Nocardia puris. The sequence continues at coordinate 705,406 of NZ_CP107943.1, forward strand.
CATCGAGATCGCGGGCGGCAGCTCGCCCAAGACCATCGAAGCCGGGCACGGCAGCAGCTGACCGCGAATCGCCCTCCGAGTGCGCCATCGCATCCTCGGCGTGTGCCGCGGCGCCAAAGGTGTTGGCTTCCATGCCATCTGGACCACGGCGCAGCCTGTGTGCCGGGTACCAGATGCCGAGCAATACGCCGAAGGCGTTGGCTACCCGCAACAGCCCCGGCCGGGGACGGTCCGCATCTCCCTGGTCTGGGCGTTGCGGGCGGCAAGGTCGGCGTCGGCCGGGTAGTCGACGCCGATCAAGCTCAATCCGTGTGCGGGCGCCACCGTGACCGCGCTGGAGCGCTCGGTCTCGGCGAGCAGTCCGGCCACCCAGTCCGGTGCGCGCCTGCCCTCCCCCACCGCCAGCACCGCGCCGACCAGACTGCGCACCATCGACCAGCAGAACGCGTCGGCGCTGACGTAGGCGGTAAGCAGATCCCCCTCCCGCACCCAGTCGTAGCGCTGGAGTTCGCGCACGGTGGTCGCGCCTTCCCGGCGGCGGCAGAACGCGGCGAAGTCGTGCAGTCCCAGCAGTTTCGCCGACGCGTCCCGCATCGCGTCCACGTCCACGCCCGGACGGCACGCCACCACACCGCGCGCCGAAAGCGGTAGCGCGCCATAGGGGGCGGTGGTGAGCCGATAGGCGTAGTGGCGGCGGATCGCGGAGAACCTGGCGTCGAACTCCGGCGGCGCGACCCGCGCCGCGGTGATCCGCACGTCCTTCGGCAGGAACCGCGCCATCCGGTGCACCAGCTTGTCGCCGTCGAACTCGGCGCGCGTATCGAAGTGCGCCACTTGACCTTCCGCGTGCACACCGGCGTCGGTGCGTCCCGCGACGGTCAACTGCACCGGCTCGCGATACACCTTGCTCAGCGATTCCTCCAGCACGCCCTGCACGGTCCGCAGGCCGGGCTGGCGCGCCCAGCCGGTGAAATCGGTGCCGTCGTAGGCGATGTCGAGCCGCACCCGCGTGACCGCGCCGTCAGCCGCACCCATCGAATCCTCCACCCTCACCAGGCCCGTCCGCCGAACGCGAACGAGCCCGCCGACCCGGAACGGGTGGCGGGCTCGTTCGAGAACACGACGCGAACGTCAGCTGTCCTTCTTGTCCTCGGCGGCCTCATCGGCCTTGTCCTCGGCGGCAGGCGCCTCGGCGACGACCTCGTCGGCCTTCTCCTCGACGACCTCAGGAGCGGACTCCTCGGACTTCTTGGAGGCGGCCACACGACGGGCGCGATCGGCCTCGTTGGTCACGGTCTTCTCCCGGACCAGCTCGATGATCGCCATCGGCGCGTTGTCACCCTTGCGCGGCAGGGTCTTGGTGATGCGGGTGTAGCCACCCTCCCGACCCTCGAACGCCGGGCCGATCTCCGCGAACAGAGAGTGGACGACGTCCTTGTTGCGGATGACCTTCAGCACCTCGCGGCGGTCGGCCAGGGTGCCGGCCTTCGCCTTGGTGATGAGCTTCTCGGCGTAGGGGCGCACGGCCTTGGCCTTGGCCTCGGTCGTGGTGATCCGACCGTGCTCGAAGAGCGCCGTGGCCAGATTGGCGAAGATCGCCTTCTGGTGCGACGCCGACCCGCCGAAGCGAGCACCCTTCTTGGGCTTGGGCATTGGTTAATTCTCCTTGTGAGAGGCCGGTCGGGGTCCCTACCCCAACGGCCTAGAGCTGTTCGGTCTCGGCGTAGTCCTGCTCGCCGCCGTCGGTGTCACTGAAGGTGCCGCTGTCACTCCACGTGCCGGTGCTCGCGTCGTAGCCGACCACGCTGGACGGGTCGAACGACGCCGGGCTGTCCTTGAGCGAGAGGCCGAGCGCGTGCAGCTTGACCTTGACCTCGTCGATGGACTTCTGGCCGAAGTTGCGGATGTCCAGCAGATCCGATTCGGTGCGGGCCACCAGCTCGCCGACGGTGTGCACACCCTCGCGCTTGAGGCAGTTGTAGGACCGGACGGTGAGGTCCAGGTCCTCGATCGGCAGACCGAACGAGGCGATGTGATCCGCCTCGGCCGGCGAGGGGCCGATCTCGATGCCTTCGGCTTCGACGTTCAGTTCGCGGGCCAGGCCGAACAGTTCGACCAGGGTCTTGCCCGCCGAGGCGAGCGCGTCCCGCGCGCTGATGGAGTTCTTGGTCTCCACGTCGAGGATGAGCCGGTCGAAGTCGGTGCGCTGCTCGACGCGAGTCGCCTCGACCTTGTAGGTGACCTTGAGCACCGGCGAGTAGATCGAATCCACCGGGATCCGGCCGATCTCCGCACCGGACGCCTTGTTCTGCACGGCCGGAACGTACCCGCGACCCCGCTCGACGACGAGCTCGATCTCGAGCTTGCCCTTGTCGTTCAGGGTGGCGATGTGCATGTCCGGGTTGTGCACGATGACGCCGGCGGGCGGCACGATGTCACCGGCGGTGACGGTGCCCGGACCCTGCTTGCGCACGTACATCGTGACCGGCTCGTCCTCCTCCGAGGACACGACCAAGCCCTTGAGGTTCAGGATGATGTCGGTGACATCCTCCTTCACGCCGGGAACGGTGGTGAACTCGTGCAGGACGCCGTCGATGCGGATGCTCGTGACCGCGGCCCCCGGGATCGAGGACAGCAGGGTACGCCGCAGCGAGTTGCCGAGGGTGTAGCCGAAGCCCGGCTCGAGGGGTTCGATGGTGAACTTCGAGCGGTTCTCCGCGACGACCTCTTCGGTCAGCGTCGGACGCTGGGAAATCAGCATGAGGATCATCCTCCTTCTAGGGCGCCCACTATTTGACGCCACGTTTCAGGGGTTGTGTTCCGGCCGGCCCGTGAGACGGCCGGAACACCAGCGGCAACGCTGATTACTTCGAGTAGTACTCGACGATCAGCTGTTCCTGCAGCGGCACATCGATCTGGGCGCGCTCGGGCTCCTGGTGGACCAGGATGCGCAGGCGGCCGGGGATCACCTGGAGCCAGCCGGGGACCGGACGCTCGCCGTAGGTCTCGCGCGCGATCTGGAACGGCAGCGAGCCCGCCGACTTCTCCTTGACATCGATGATGTCGTACTGGCTCACCTTGTAGCTGGGCACGTCGACCTTGACGCCGTTGACCAGGAAGTGGCCGTGGCTGACCAGCTGACGGGCCTGGCGGCGGGTGCGCGCCAGACCGGCGCGGTACACGACATTGTCCAGCCGGGTCTCGAGCAGGCGAAGCAGGTTGTCACCGGTCTTGCCCTTGAGGCGGTTGGCCTCCTCGTAGTACCGGCGGAACTGCTTCTCCATGACGCCGTAGGAGAAGCGGGCCTTCTGCTTCTCCTGCAGCTGGAGCAGGTATTCGCTCTCCTTGATCCGCGCGCGGCCGTGCTGGCCGGGCGGGTAGGGGCGACGCTCGAACGCCTGATCGCCGCCGACGAGGTCGACGCGCAGACGACGCGACTTGCGGGTGATGGGTCCGGTGTAACGGGCCATTTCGCTCTACCTTCCTTTCCCGCTAGACGCGACGCCGCTTGGGCGGACGGCAGCCGTTGTGCGGCTGCGGGGTGACATCGGAGATCGTGCCCACCTCGAGGCCGGCGGCCTGCAGCGAGCGGATCGCGGTCTCGCGGCCGGAGCCGGGACCCTTCACGAACACGTCGACCTTCTTGACGCCGTGCTCCTGCGCCTTGCGGGCGGCGTTCTCGGCGGCGAGCTGCGCGGCGAACGGGGTCGACTTGCGCGAGCCCTTGAAGCCGACGTGGCCCGAGGACGCCCAGGAGATGACGTTGCCGTTCGGATCGGTGATCGACACGATCGTGTTGTTGAACGTGCTCTTGATGTGCGCGTTGCCGTGCGGGACGTTCTTCTTGTCCCTGCGACGCGACTTCTGGGACTTCTTGGGGCCGGAGGCCCTGCTCTTGGGAGGCATCGGTTATCCCTACTTCTTCTTGCCTGCGACGGTGCGCTTCGGGCCCTTGCGGGTGCGCGCGTTGGTCTTGGTGCGCTGGCCACGCACGGGCAGGCCACGGCGGTGGCGCAGACCCTGGTAGCAGCCGATCTCGATCTTGCGGCGAATATCGGCCTGAACCTCACGGCGCAGGTCACCTTCGACCTTGAACTCCGAAGCCTCGATGTAATCGCGCAGCTTCGTCAGGTCGTCGTCGCTGAGGTCCTTGGAGCGCAGGTCCGGGCTGACGCCGGTCGCCTCCAGGATCTCCTTGGAGCGGGTACGGCCGATGCCGAAAATGTAGGTCAGCGCGATCTCCATGCGCTTTTCGCGCGGGAGATCGACGCCCATGAGACGTGCCATGTGGCATGTTCCTTAATCGTTGCGGAGGTCTGCTCCCTGTCCGTTCCCCCGTCTTCACTGGGGCACCGGCCTCCGTACCGGTGGTTGGCCTGCACGCCCCGGGCCGAGGCCCGGATTCCCACAGCGTGCGGCTGGAGCTGGGAGTTCTTCTCTTTGTGTTGCCAAGCCGATCAGGCGATCGGTGCCCGGCGGTGAGCTGAGATCAGCCCTGACGCTGCTTGTGGCGCAGGTTGTCGCAGATCACCATGACCCGGCCGTTGCGGCGGATCACCTTGCACTTCTCGCAGATCTTCTTGACGCTCGGCTGAACCTTCACGTCCGTCCAATCTCGTTGTGGTCCACAGGGGCGTGAACACAGTTTTTCCCCAGCCTTACGACTGGGGAAGCCTATTTATTCTGCCACCACCTGTTCAGGGGGTGACACCCGGGTCCGCGACCCGGTCCAGCGCCGATGCTGGAGAGCGCCATCGGCGGCAAAGCCACGGGCCGAGAGTTGTTCCCGCACCGGCGATCACGGGGCGACCAGCAATTTCAGCCTGCTCCGGCATCCGAGACCAGCCCCGTTTCCGAAGGCCGGGCAACGTCACCGAACTGGACCTGCAATCCCACGCAACCACGGCACGGGGGGTTCGGGGGGCGCAGCCCCGCCGAGCGGGGTGTGGGGGTTGCACCCCCACAAAACACCAAGTGATCCGACCCCGGCGAGCGCGCTCCGCGAGCACACCTCGCCGATTCGGATCACTTGTACCGGTAGACGATCCGGCCGCGGGAGAGGTCGTAGGGCGAGAGCTCGACGACCACTCGGTCCTCGGGAAGGATGCGGATGTAGTGCTGCCGCATCTTTCCGCTGATGTGCGCGAGAACCTTGTGCCCGTTCTCGAGCTCGATCCGGAACATCGCATTGGGTAGCGGCTCGACAACTCGACCCTCGACCTCGATGGCCCCGTCCTTCTTCGCCATATCCTCCGCGATCCCGGTTCGTCGAACGGCTGGCCGCTCGAACCTGGTGTGTTTAAAGCCTGGATGTCTGTTTCGTACGTCCCGGCCGGAATCCGGTCGGTGGCGTGCGGAACAGTCGGCACGTAGGTGTACCGCCGCTCCAGCCTACCGGGGGCCGTACGATCCGGCAAAAACGCCCCGGTCCCGCCAGCGGAAACGGCGGGCTGTCGCCGACCGGGACAATCTCGCGCCACCGACCGGAATGCCCACGTTCTGCCAGCGGAAACGGTCTCGTCGTTCCCCCGCGCGCGGCGGTCGAACGCTCCCGCGCGCACGGTCACGGGCGGTCGCCGCCTGCCCCGCCCCGCCGCGCGCACGTCACGTAAACTGGCCGAGTCCAGGAATCGGTCGAGCGGATCTAGGGGGACGCCGTGAGCGAGCACAGCGAGCGAAGCACGTACGCCGTCCCGTGGTGCGGTCCCGCCGCCGGCCACCGGGGCGTGCACGCGCGCGTCACGGATGTCAACGAAGTCTACGTCAGCGGGGCGCTGCAGTGACCGAACGCGACGAACCGATCGAGGGCATGTCGAGCAGTATCGGGGGCGGGCGGTGAGCCGGAACAACGATCTGCCCATGCTGCCGCCATGGCTGTCCGACAGCGAGGTCACCAGCGGCTACGAGGCCCCGGTCCAGAACCTGCCGCAGGACGATCTGATCGACGAGGCGCCCGACCGCAAGCGCTCCAAGCGCCGGTCGCCGGAGAGCCGCGCCGACGGCGGGCGCAAGGAGAAGAAGCGCAGGCTGTGGTCGGGTCGCGGCAAGGACGACGCCGAGGCCGAGGACCAGCCCGCAGAGCGGGACAGCGGCCAGGGCTGGGATCAGGCGCCGTCCCGTCCGGATGAGCATCCGTCCGGGCCGAACTCGTTCGGCGGGCCGGGCGCGCCGCAGCGTCCCGGCGGATCGCGCTCCGGTGGCGGGTCGTTCGATCCGGGCGCGCAGCCCGGCGTGCCGCCGCGTCCCGAGGGACAGGTGTCGGGCCCGCACGCGGTCCAGCCGCCCGGGGTTCCGCCGCAGCAGTTCCCGGGACCGAACGGTTACCAGGGGCCGGGCCACACCGGGGAAAGTCCCGGTGCGTTCGACCGGGGTGCGCAGTGGCAGCAGCCCGGGGTTCCGCCGCGTCCGCACGCCGGCGACGGCCCGCACGGTGAGGCTGCGGGCGGACTGCCGACCCGCAGGCCGAGCGAGCCGTCCACGGCCTTCCAGCCGCTCGGCCAGCGCCCGCCCGTCTCCCAGCCTCCGGTCGATCCCGCGTTCCCCGATCCGACCGAGGCCACCACCCGCGTCACCCGCCAGCGGCCCGATCTGCCGCCGCCCCCCGCCGAGCGCGGAGCCGCGCCCGAGCGCCTGCCCGCTCCACCGTCGCCACATTCCGGGACGCCACAGAGCCCCGCCGATGGGCGGCCTCCGCACGCGGCGCCGCCCCACGTCGACGCGGCCGCTGAGCGCCCCGGCACGCGCCTGTCGCCCTCCGCCGAGGGGGCCGGGAGCTCCGCCTCGGGCGAGATCCCCGGCGCGGCATCCCCGAGCGCGCAGGCACCGAACGCGGCTGTTTCCCCGCCGCAGCGCGCCGCCGAGGGTGTGAACCCCCTGGCGAGTTCCAGTGCGCCCGGGGCGGCCGAGGTGCCGCCCGCGGCGCGACAGGCGGCTCCTCCCGCGGCACCCCAGGATTCGGCTCCCGCTACCGACCGGCCGTCCTCCGCGGAGACCGGCCGGCCCGGCGACGTCCAGCCGACGCCGTCCGGCGAGAGCTCGTCGGTATCCGCGGCGCGCGAAACCGGCTCGGCGAGTCCACCGGCCGCCGATCCCGACGGCCCGCCGCCGTGGTTGGCCGGTCCGGGGCCCACGGTGCAGTCCCCCGCCACGTCCGAGCGCGCGAGCGATGGACCGCCGCCGTGGTTGGGTGGCGGTGCCGCGCAGCCCGATTCGTCGCTCGATTCCACCGAGGGCGAGGCGCGCCCGTCGGGCGTCCCGCCTCGTCCGCCCGAGCCGCCGACGCAGGGTGGGGCGACCGAGTCCGCGGCATCCGCACCGAATCCCCTTGCGCCGAATGTGGTTCCGCCGATCGACGCCACCCCGGCCGTCTCCGGCGATGCGACGCCCGCCGATGCCGCGCGGCGCGCGCAGCACCGCTCGCCCAGCCCTGCGGACCCGAACCAGGGACGCGGTGCCGCCATCGGTGGATCTCCGCTGCCCAGCGGTGTCACGCCCGCGCAGCCGCCGTCGGCCGCGAGCTCCGCGCCTCCGGGAACGCGCGGCGCCGCAGCGCCGAGTGCGAGTGAAAGTTCTTCTGCCCAGGCACCGGGGCAGACGCCCGTATTCCAGGGGCCACCGCCTGGCGGTGCCTCGGCGCAGCAGCCGGGCGTCCCGGCCGACTCCGGTTCCGGCGGCACGGGATTCGCGACGCCGGGCGGTACCGCGCAACCGCCTTCCGGTGGTCGGCATCGGCTCCCGGGCGAAACCGGTCCTACCGCCCAAGACTTGGCGCAGGGCGGTCCAGCCCCCACTGTCGGGCCGGCCGCAGGCGGTCACCGCGCCCCGGTGAGCGATCAACCCGCTCCCGGCGCGGTGGGTCGCGATCCCGGTGTGTTCACGCAGCCAGGCGCACCCAGCCCGACCGGGCCGCGTCCGCCGGAAGGCAGTGCTCCGGGTGGATTCCCCGCTCCGAGTGGCGCCGAGAATAGCGGTGCCCCAGGTGGATTCGCACCCGCCCAGGGCGTTCACCGCGCACCCGTCAGCGACCAGCCCGCGCCCGGCGAGCTCCACCGCGCCCCAGGGGTGTTCAGCCAAGGCGCACCGGGTCAGGTCGGCCCGGTCGGCGGTCCTGTTCCCGGCGTGGCTCCGTCCGCGCAGGGCGGGCATCGGGCGCCGACGAGTGATCCCGCGCCCGGTGCGGTGCGGCGCGATCCCGGCGTGTTCGAGCAGCCTGGGCAGCAGCCGCCCGCGGGTGGGCCCGCAACGCAGTGGGGCACTGGGGAATACCAGCAGCAGGGTGTGGCGCCCGCCGGTCACGGGCCGGTGCCGCCGCAGGCCGCGCCGTCCTGGAATCGGGGGCAGCACGGGCAGGTGCCCGAGGGCTGGGGCAGGCCGCAGCACCCGCAGCCGCAGCAGATGTCCGGTCCGCCGCCGTCGCTGGACGACGTCCCGATGCGGCGGGCGAAGAAGGCGCCGGGCAGCGGGTGGCGCAAGGCCGTGCACCACGTGTCCGGTGGCGCGATCAACCCCGGCATGTCGGCGGAAGAACGGCGCCTGCAGGAGCTGGTGGCGCGCATCCGGCAGCCGGTCCGCGGCGACTACCGCATCGCGGTGCTCTCGCTGAAGGGCGGCGTCGGCAAGACCACCACCACCATGGGGCTCGGCTCGATCTTCGCCTCCATCCGCGGTGACCGCGTCATCGCCGTCGACGCCAACCCCGACTTCGGCACCCTCTCCCAGCGCGTGCCGCTGCAGACCCGCTCCACGGTGCGCGACCTGCTGCTCGACCCCTCGATCCAGCGCTACTCGGACGTGCGCAGGCACACCTCGCAGGCCACCAGCCGACTGGAAGTGCTTGCCAGCGAACGTGATCCGGCGGCGTCGGAGGCGTTCAACGACGAGGAGTACCGCGCCGTCGCGCGCATTCTGCAGCGCTTCTACAACATCATCCTGACCGACTGTGGTACCGGCCTGATGCACTCGGCCATGGCGGGCGTGCTGGACCTGGCGCACTCGCTGGTGCTGATCTCCTCGGCCGCGATCGACGGCGCGCGCAGCGCCGCGGCCACCCTGGACTGGCTGTCCCTGCACGGCCACGACCACCTGGTGCGCAACGCGGTCGTCGTGATCAACCTCCCGCGCGAGGGTTCACCGAACGTGGGCGTGCAGCAGCTGCGCGAGTACTTCCTCTCCCGCTGCCGCGCGGTCCACATCATCCCCTACGACACCCACCTCTCCGAGGGCGCCGAAATCGACCTGCACCGCCTGAGCAAACAAGCCAAGCGCGCCTACGTCGAACTGGCCGCCACCGTCGCCGACGAATTCGGCGTCGACCACCGCCACTACCACAACTGAGCGGACAACCCCGCAACCCCAAACCCCAACTCACAACACAAGATCCGCACCCAACCGGCCATCCTGGCGAGAACTCCCGACGACCGACCGTTCGCACCGGCGCGCCGAACCCCTCACCACTCCGGGAGGCGCCTCCGGCCCGCGAGGACGTCGCGGATCAGATCGTCATACGCGTCGGCCAATTCGGCGAGGTGGTGCCAGGCGCAGTGGAGGCGTTCGTCGGCTGCGTCGAGGGTCATCAGCGCGTGGTGGGCGCGCACCGAGGATTCCGCGAGGCGGTCGATCACCGCGCCGATCGTTTCGGTGTGCAGGGTGGCGCCGAGGCGGTGCTGCGGGACGCTGCGCGTCACCCAGTCGTCGATGGCCATGACCAATTCGCCACGGCGCCTGTCGTTTTCGAGGATGTGGACGGGGTCGGTGTCGACCGAGCCGCCGCGGCCGATGTGCTTGCGTTCGTGGAGCACGGCCAGGTCACGCGCGAACCACAGCAGCGGGCCGCCGACGACCCGGTGCCCGCGACACGCCCGAACGAGTAGATCCGAAGTGGGGAGTAGCCCCGTTGCCGTGGGCTGCAGCGTCGTATCGACACACCGGGGTGTGTCGGGGACCGCCATCACGACCGTTGATGAATCCGAACCTGCCACGTTGCCTCGCCGTTCATCGCCGCACAACACCGGATCAGGACGTTCATTACAATAAACCTCTGAAGTCGCCTGTCAAGCGTTACCGGGCCGTAGGGAGTCACGAAGAGTACACTTCGTTACCTGCACGACCAACCGAGGAGCAAGATGGCGGACGGTCCGACCTATCACCGGATCGCAGACCTTCTCCGCGAGGAGATCCGCGCGGGGAAATGGCATCCTGGTGATCGGCTTCCCAGCCATTCCGAGCTGGCCGATCGGATGCAGGTCTCGATCACCACCGCCCGCAACGCCATTCAGGTGCTCGTCGCCGAGAACCTCGTCTACACAGCGACTTCCCGCGGGACGATCGTCCGAAACCAGGAAATTCTGGAATCGGTCGTCACCGACCATATTCGTCCCGATCGTCCCAAGTCCGCGCACGACATTTTCGAGGAGATCGCGCGCGACGCGAATCGGGTGCCCACCAAGGAGTTCAGCGCCCGGATGGAGCCGGCGTCGGCCCAGGTGGCGCACTGGCTCGGGGTGCCGGAGAGCTCCTGGGTGCTGGCCCGCACGGTGGTGCAGTACCTGGACAACGAGCCGTGGTCGTGGGAGGTGAGCTTCTACCCGCGCGACCTCGCCGAGGCCACCGGCATCGATTCGCCGCACGACATCCCCGAGGGCACCACCCGCCGTCTCGCCGATCGCGGTCACGCCGAGATCGCGCACCGCGACACCCTGGTCGCGCGCCCGGCGAGCGCCGACGAGGCGCTGGTGCTGGGGGTCGCCACCGGCACGGTCCTGCTCGATCACCTGCGCATCGGTGCCGATCGCGAGCGCGTCACCCGCGCGACGCGGCAGCGGTCCATCGCCGCGCACCACCGTCTGGCCTACGAACTCGGCGACGCGGAGGGCACCGCCGTCATCCGGCGCACCCTCGGCCACCCCATTCCCTTGACATGACAACGGTTTTCCGCCGGGCCGGTCTCGGTGATCTCGGCCTGATCTGCCGCCTGCGCGTGCAACGCACGGCGTGGCTCACGGCGCGCGGTTCCGATCAGTGGACGGTCGCCGGACGCGGGCTGCCCATCGAGATCTTCGCCAGGGCGGTCGGGCGGTCGCTGGACGCGGGCGAGACCTGGATCGCCGAGGTGGACGGCGAAGCGGCGGGCACGATCACCGTCAACGACCGCGCCGATCCCGGCCTGTGGTCCGATCGGGAGCTCGCGCACGCGCTGATCGTGCACTTCATGATCGTCGACCTGCGCTTCGCCGGGCAGCGCCTCGGACACCGGATGCTCGCGCACGCGGGCGAGATCGCGCACCGCGCGGGCCGCGACTGGCTGCGCCTGGACGCCTGGACCACCAATACCGACCTGCACGAGTACTACCGCAGGGCGGGCTTCCGCCTGGTCCGGATCGCGGGCCGGGACGCCACCGGCCCCTCCCGCGCCCTGTTCGAACGCCGCACGGAGAGCTGGGATTTCGGCCGTGTGGTGCCCGCGGGAGGAGCGCAGCCACACGGCGCGCACCCACCCGCGTTCGACACGCCGACCGACACGCTCCCGGCCATCCGGCCGAACTGAGCCGACCGGGCCGAACTCCGCCGCCGGAGGGCAACCACACGGCGCGCACCCAGCCTCGTTCGACCCGCCGACCGGCAAACGCCCGATCATCCGGCCGAACGAACCGAGTCAGTTCGGATCCAGGTAGCTCACCTGGATCATCTGCGGCTCGCCGCGTGAGACCAGGGTGCCGCGGCCCGGTGGCAGCCGGGTGGCCCGGATGTCACCGAGCAGCTTGCCCTCGTCCTTGGGCGCGCTCATCAGCAGGCCGTCCACCGACAGGTCCTTCATCCGGCCGAGCACCTTGTCGTACAGCGCGCGGGCGGCGCCACCGGAGCGGCGCGCCACGATGAGATGCATACCGATATCGCGCGCCTGCGGCAGGTACTCCATCAGGGGGTCGAGCGGGTTCTGGCTGGTGGCGACCATGTCGTAATCGTCGACGACGATGTAGATCTCGGGTCCCGTCCACCAGCTGCGATCGCGCAACTGTTGCGGTGTGATGTCCGGGGGCGGGAAGCGCTTGGCGAGGTAATTGGCGACTTCCTTGATCATCGGCACGGAGGTCTGCGACGAGGTCGAGTAACCGGCGAGCTGGTCACCCTCGATGACGCCGAGCATGGTGCGCCGGTAGTCGATGAGGATGACCCGCGCCGTCTCGGCCGTGGAGTTCTCGGTGACGCCGAGCACGATGTTGCGCAGCAGCGTCGTCTTGCCGCACTCCACGTCGGCGAAGGCCATGAGGTGGGGCTGGGCGTCGAAATCCAGTACCAGCGGCGACAATTCGTTCTCACCGAGGCCGATGACCACCCGGGTCGGGCTCTGCTCGATGCCCTGCGCGGCGGCGATCGCCAGTACTTCCGCACGCGGGATGCGCAGCGGCAGCATCCGCACGTCAGGAGCGCGGCGCTCGCCGTACATCTCGGCGAACTGCCGTTTGGCCGCGGCGATGCCTTCCGACAACGATCCGGGATCGGAACTGCTGTCCAAGCGCGGCAGCGCGACGAGCATGTGCAGCTTCTGCGGCGTGAGACCGCGGCCGGGGCGCCCGACCGGTACGAGAACCGCGGTGCGGCGGTCCATCTCGGAGTCGGCCGGATCACCGAGGCGCAACTCGAGCCTGGTACCGATGAGATCCTTGATCGCGGGCCTGATCTCCGGCCAACGGCTGGCGGCGATGATCAGGTGGATGCCATACGAAAGCCCTTGAGCCGCCAGCGCGTTGAACGACGCTTCCAGCGTGTCGTACTCACCGCGAATGGTCGACCAGCCGTCCACGACCAGGAACACATCGCCGAATTGATCCTCCGACAGCGGGTCCGCGGCTTGTTCCTCGGGCGAGCGGGTGAGTAGTTCGGCCTTGCGCCTGCGGAAGTGCTGGATCGATTCGACGCCGAGCTCCCGGAACCGCTCTTCCCGTTGGCGCAGCAGGGTGGTGACCTCGGCGATCGTGCGGCGCACCCGGTCCACATCCATGCGGCCCGCCACCGAACCGACGTGCGGAAGGTCGGCGAGCCCCATGAGCGTGCCGCCACCGAAGTCGAGACAGTAGAACTGCACTTGTTCGGGCGTATGCGTCGCGGCGGCCGCCATGATGATGGTGCGCAACGTGGTCGACTTGCCCGACTGCGGACCGCCGACCACCGCCATATTGCCCTGCGCGCCGGCCAGATCCACGATGAGCACGTCCCGGCGCTGTTCGTACGGCTTGTCTATGACGCCGATCGGTAGCCACAGCTGACCGTGCTGGTTGACCGGCGAGCGCCAATCCGGATCGGGCAACAGCATGTCCACCGAGGGGGATTCGTCCAGCGGCGGCAGCCACACCTCGTGCGCGGGCCTGCCGTGCCCGGTCAGCCGCTCCACGACCACCTGCAACAAGGTCGCGGGAACGCGCTGCGCCGAGGTGGCGGGCTCGGCCACGGCGCTGTCGTCCACGCCGGGTGGCGCAGGCAGTTCGGGCCCGCCAGCGGGTGGGGGTGGGGGCAGATCGAGCCCGCCCGGCGGGGGCGGCAGATCGGGCAGACCCGGACGGGACAGCTCGGCCGCCCCGGGCGCCGGCGGCAGGTCGGGAAGCCCGGCCGGTGCCGGTACCGCGCCGGAATTGGCCGGGTCATCGACGATCTCGACTTCGGAGGCGGTGAAGATCACCGGGTGCTGGCCGCCGACGGCCTCACCATCGATCTGCGTGCTGCCGCGCGGCGACACATACGGACCCGAGACGTACGCCGCGTTGAACCGCAGCGGGTCGTCGGCGTCGCTCTTGAGGTAGCCCGACCCGGGCACGCTGGGCAGATGGTAAGCATCGGTGATACCGAGCACTGCCCGGGACTCGTTGGCGGAGAACGTGCGCAGGCCGATCCGGTAGGACAGGTGGCTGTCCAGGCCGCGCAGCTTGTTCTCCTCCAGGCGCTGCGAGGCGAGCAGCAGGTGCACGCGCAACGAGCGTCCGAGCCGGCCGATCATGACGAAGAGATCGGCGAAATCCGGCTTCTGAGAGAGCAATTCGGAGAACTCGTCGACCACGACGAACAGCGCGGGCAGCGGATCCAGCTGCGCGCCGGCCGCACGCGCCTTCTCGTACTCGGTGACATTGGCGAAGTTGCCCGCCGCGCGCAGCAGCTCCTGGCGCCGGTTCATCTCCCCCGCGAGCGCGTCCTTCATGCGATCGACCATCGAGAGCTCTTCCTCGAGGTTGGTGATCACGGCTGCCACGTGTGGCAGCGACTCCAGCCCGAGAAAGGTGGCACCGCCCTTGAAGTCGACCAGCACGAGGTTCAACAGGTCCGGTGAATGCGTCGTCACCAGCGACAGCACCAGTGTGCGCAGGAACTCCGATTTGCCCGAGCCCGTGGCGCCGATGCACAGGCCGTGCGGACCCATGCCGTTCTCGGCGGACTCCTTGATATCGATCTCGACGGGCGTGCCGTCCGGCGTGATGCCGATCGGCACTCGCAGGCGTTCCCGGTCGCTGCGCGGCCGCCACACGACAGCCGGGTCGATGCGTGCGGCGTCTGGAATCTTCAGCAGCGCCATCAATCCCGGCACGGCCCGGGTCTCGTCGCCCAGGCTGACGATCTGGGCCGCGGTGGCGATCCGGTACCGCGCGAGATCCCTGGCGAGCGATTCGGCTTCCGATCTGGTCACCGCGTCGGCGGTGGCGAACTTCTCCACACCCGCCGCCGACTTCGCGGCGACCATGCCGTCCGCCACCACCAGTTGCAGGCCGCGTCGCACCGCGAGCCCGGCCTGAGGAGCCGTCAAGTCGAGGACGGTCACCGAATCCAGCCCGGCATCGCTGACGATGCGCTCGGACCCGCTGACATATCCGTCATCGATGATGACCAGCAAATGGACGCGGCCCGCGGTGGGTTGCGCGTTGCGCATGAATCGACCGCGCTCGAGCAATTCGGCCGCCATCGCGGTCTCCAGCTCGGCGAGTGAGCGATACATCATGCGAGCCGTGCCCATGCCGTCGCGGTCCACCGGATGCTGGAGGTGCGGAAGCCATTTCGCCCAGGACCAGGTTTCGGCGTCCGGGTCGGCGCAGATGATGGCGACCGCGGCGTGGTCGGGGCCGTGGAATGTGGCGAACTCCATCACCATGGATCGCACCAGCATTCTGGTCTGATCGTGATCGCCTTCGATGTTGATCGCGGGGAACGCCCGCAACGAGATCGCGGTCGGCAGCCCGTGCACCACCGAGTGCGTCCGCACGAATCGGCGCAGGGCGACCGTGGACACCGGCTCCAGGTCCTCGAGCGGACCGGTCTCCGGCCTGGCGAGTTTCGTGGCCAGGCGGTGGCTGCCGACCCCGACGCGCACATGCCCGAAATCCGGATCGTTGGGACGCCGCTCCCACATGCGCCTGGTGCCCGCGATCGATTGCAGGTCGGCGGGATCCGGGTGGCTCCACAGCAGCGCCGTGAGCTGTGCGGTGCCCGTTTTCCGGACGTCCTTGCGCACCTGATCCAGATAGCGGAAGTAGTCCTTGCGTTCCTCGTTGAGTTCCGCGGCCTTCTTGGGTCCGCCGGTGCCACCACGGAATCCGGCCATCATGCCGACCATCGACATGATCATCATCATCGGGAACATCATCATGAACGGATTGGCCAGCAGGTTGCGGCCCATCATGACCATCATCGCGATCATGCCGATCACCGCGACGACCATCACCACCGGCATCAGCTTCATCAGCAGGCCGGTCGGCACGGGGCGCGGGATCTCCGGCGGAGCGGTCAGCGCCACCTCGCCGCCCGGCGCTCGGGGCGGCGCGATCCTCGGACGTCGCACGAAACCTTCGGTTGCCATGTCCTACTGTCCTCCTCCGGGGGCAACGCCCTCCCCCGGGTCGACGATCTCGTCACGGTCGCGGCGGAACGGAATCGACAGCGCCCACCCGATGCCGAGCAGCGCGAGCAGCGTGATCGACCCGATCGTCGCCACCCGGCGCGGCAGCGGGTCCCGGTACGGCGGCGGGGCGGGCGCGGCGATCGCGCGCCCGACGTCGGCGCCCGCGCTCACCGGCTCCTGCGGCAGTTGCGCGGTGAGCGCGGCGAGTGGGTCGATGAGTCCGTGCCCGAGCCGGTCGTCGCGGCCGGAACCCGGCCCGTGCGCGGTGCGGGTGATGCGGTCCATCACCTGCCGCGCGTTCAGTTCCGGGAACCGGGCCCGAACCAGCGCGGCGAGACCGGATACGAACGCGGTGGAGAAGCTGGTCCCGTCGACGGTTCCGGTGCCCTCGGCGGTCTGTACCGCGTTCACCAGCCCCGTACCACCCGGTTTGCTGTCGAGCGAGACGATATTGCGGCCGGGAGCCGCGACGCCGATCCAGGGTCCGCCGATCGAGAAGGGCGACACGCTGCCGTCGGCTTCCACCGACGCCACCGACAACACGTACGGCGAGAATCGCGCGGGCGTCACCATGGTGTTGACCGCGCTCCACCCGGATCGATCGTTCTGCCGCTCACAAGCGCTGCCCTGCTGGATGTTTCCGGCGGCGGCCACCACGACGACATCGCGGTCGTGGGCGTACTTCACCGCCGCGCCCAGCGCCGCGTCGGCCGGATCGCCGCTCACGGGTGTGCACGCCACCTCGGAGATGTTGATCACCGTCGCCCCCATGTCCACGGCGCGGACCACCGCCGCCGCGAGGGTCAGCACGGTGCCGTAGCCCGACTGAGCGATCCGCCCTGGCCCCTCGTTCCGGTTCCGGTCGCTGGCCTCGTACGCGAGGCTCAGCTGACGGATGGCGAGGATTTCCGCGTCCGGCGCCACCCCGGCGAACGCGTCGCCCGGCGCCGGCCGGGCGGCGATCAGCCCTGCCACCAGGGTCCCGTGGCCATCGCAGTCCACGGTGCCGTCGCTGCCGGAGACGAAGTCGCCGCCCGCTTGCAGCGCGGGCAGCCGGGGATGCCGATTGACGCCGGTGTCGATCACCGCCACCTTCTGTCCGGCGCCGGTACTGAACCGCCAGGCCGCGGGTAGATCGAGCACCCGCTGCGCCGCGGGCGGTTCTTGCGGCGGCCCACCGGAGAGCGAAGGCTCGGCACATGTGTGCCGCTGTTCGGTGGGCTCCGGCGGCCCGCCCCGCGCGTTGACGGCGAGCGCGGCGCCGAGTGCGCCGTCGTCGACGACCGGTGGCGCGGAGGCCGCCGCCGGGGCGGACAAGACGACGAGCGCCGAGGCCACGGCGGCACCTGTGCACCGCGCGAGCCGCGCGCGGAAACGGGGTGGCGGAATGGTCATCCGGATATCACCGAACTCCGTCGCCGTGTCACAGATTCCGCGCGGCCGAATATACGCCCATGATCCACAGCACCAAGGGGACGATGGCCACGATCAGCAGGTACTCGAAGATCTCGCCCGCGCGCCGCGTCACCGGCGTCATCTCGGTGTGCGGGCCGATGACGCCGAACGCCACCGCGGCGGCGCCCAGCGCGAAAACCATGGCGGCGCACGGGACCAGCGATTCCGGGCGTCCGAGCGCCACGGCGACGGGCAGCGCGAACAAGGTGGTCACACCACCGCCGATGAGCGTGGCGGCTTGTGTCAGGTCGGCGAAGGAGCGACCGCGCAGGCACAGGATGAGCGCGATGATCACCGCCAAGGTGACTCCCTGCCAGCGGGCCGATCCCAATGGGTCCGCGGCGACGACCGCGGCGACGACACCCGCCGCGGTCGCGCCGATGATCACACCCGACTGGTACTCGTTCGCCGCGCGGGCGCGCAACTCGAGCCCGGCGGCGGACGGCAGCGCCGAGGCGCCGATGGCGCCGATGTCCTCGATGGTCGGGCGCGGTTCGTGATCGGCCGGATCGATCGCCGCTCCGGCGGTCGGTACCGGGGGCACGGGCAGCCGGGCCGCGGCCACCGCGAGGCGGGCCGCCGAGCCGATCACGATGACGGACGCGACCACGACGCCCGCCGCGATCTTCGGGAAATCGAACTCCCACACCATCCGCACGAAAGCGGCGACACCGGTGAACAACACAGTGGTGATGACGGCCGCGAACATCGTCGCCCCGACGCCGGTGACGCTGTAGCCGACCGCCGCCGCCACCAGCGCCGCGACCGATCCGAGCAGTAGGTGCGGGCTACCGACCGATCCCGGCACGAACAGCACCGCCGCGGCGAAGATCAGCACCATGGCGTGCAGGGACAGCAGCACCGCCGCCGTCCTGGCCTGATACCTCCGGATCGCGATCACCGCCGAGACCAGCGCCGCCACACCGACACCGGCGGGAAGGAAACCGATCGGCCAGCCGGCGCCGTCGGCCTTCGCCAGGAGCAGCAGCCCGGTGGCGGCCAGCGCGGCGACCAGCGCGGCGAGCTGACCCATCCATGTCGCCGAGATCGGCGACCAGCTGCGGTACCCCGCGGTGGTGAGTTTGGAAACGGCGTCGATCACATCGTCGAACAGCGCGGGGGATTCCTTCGCCGCCACCGGGCGCAGCACGAGCAACTCGCCGTCGTACACCTCGGCCTCGGTGAGCGTCTGATTCGGGGCGATGGGGTCGCGCCCGATGCGCGCCAGGGTCCAGTGCTGGGTGACCAGCGGCGCGCCTTCCTCGTGCTCGGTGAGATCCGGATTCCGCGATTCGATCAGCTCGACCACGTCGGTGATGAACGCGGCGATCGGCACGGTGGCCGGCAAACCCAGGTCCACCTGAGTGTTGCCACCGATCACCGATACCCGACACAGCTCCGGATCAGCGGCGACCACACCGCCGGTCGACGACTCTGTCACTGGCTCGCAGACTCCCTACACTTCACCCGGTCCCCCTCGGCAACAGTCTCAATCTAACCCAGGCCGAGCCGGTATGCTGAGCGGGAATTCGCTCATCCCGAAGGTTTTGGGGGCCAACCCGCATGACCGGCAATCGCCAAGCACAACGCGCCTTCGACGCGGGCGTCCTCTCTCTCGGCCTCGCCATCGACGGCCAGGAATCGACGCGCGACCTCGACTACGCCAAGCTGGCCTTCACCAGGGCGACCGAATGGGATCCCGATATGTGTGACGCCTGGCTGGGTCGCGCGGCGGCGGGTGAGGTCACCCGCGAAGTGTTGTTCAACCTGCACAAGACGAGTCAGCACACGCTGTTCCGTGAACAGCGCAGGCTCGGGTTGCGGCCGCGCGAGCTCGCCGGGCGGTTCGTGGCCGGGCAGTACATCGACTACCCCCTGGCCGGCTACACCGAGATCTGGCTGGCGCAGGCGTCGCAGCTGATCGCCGACGGCGAGTACGACGAAGCCGAGCGGATGCTCGACGAACTCGCGGCTTACCGAAAGACTCAACTCTCCCAAACGGATCATGAGATAGACGAGCGGATCAGCGCCTACGTGCGCGGAGTGCTGCACTACCAGACCCAGCGATGGCCCGATGTGATGTCCGTCCTGGCCGGGTCCACCGAATGGGACGATCCCTACCTCGCCGCGGGTGCGCACGTGATGGTCGGGACGGCCTGTGCGCAACTCGGCCTCTTCGGTGAGGCGATCCGGCGCATGGAGCAGGCCGAAGCCGGCCCGATTCCGGCGGCGGCGACCACCGCGCGATTCTGTCGCGGACTGTGCCTGCGCGAGACCGGTCATGAGGAACAGGCCCAGGCGTTGTTCGAGAAGGTGTTCTCCGAAGCGCCGGATTTCGAGGCCAACACCATGGCCATGCGAGATCGCAAGTACCGCTTGACCGTAACCACGCGCGAGCAGATCGAGGCCCGCACCGACCGCTGGGATCCCGCGTCCGCGCCGTCGGCCGATCAACTCGGACAGCAGGAACGCGACGACAAGGCCAAGCAGATCCTGCAAGCCGCGCGCGCCGAACTCGACCAGCAGATCGGGTTGGCCGCGGTGAAGGTGCAGGTCGCCAAGCTACAGGCCACCGCACAGTTGGCGAAGGTCCGCGCCGAGAAAGGCATGGCCTCGGTACCGCGCGGCCAGCACCTGGCATTCACCGGGCCGCCGGGCACCGGCAAGACCACGGTCGCGCGAGTGGTGGCCAAGATCTATTGCGGACTCGGCTTGCTCAAGACCGACAACCTGGTCGAGGCCAAACGCGCGGACTTCGTCGGCCAGCACCTGGGTTCCACCGCGATCAAGACATCGAAGCTGATCGACAGCGCCATGGACGGCGTGCTGTTCATCGACGAGGCGTACACGCTGATCCAGACCGGCCTGTCCGGCGGCGACGCGTTCGGCCGCGAGGCGGTGGACACCCTGCTGGCACGGATGGAGAACGACCGCGACCGCCTGGTGGTGATCATCGCGGGATACGACGGTGAGATCGACCGTCTGCTGGCGTCCAACGACGGTCTGGCCTCCCGGTTCGCCAAACGGGTGAAGTTCGACTCCTACACCCCCGAGGAACTGGGGCGGATCGGGCAGTTCATCGCGGGCAGGCGCGATTCGGAGGTGTCGGACGAGGCGCTAGCGCTGCTCGTCGCCGCCTGTGCCGACCTGTACGAACGGCAGACCACGGATCAGAGTGGCGCAATCCGGCGCGGGATCGATATCGCGGGCAACGGCCGGTTCATCCGCAACGTCATCGAGGCTGCCGAGGAGGAGCGGGAGTTCCGCCTGGCCAGTGACGACAGCCTCGACCTCGCGAGCCTGGACGAGTCGACGCTCATGCGCATCGAGGCCGACGACATGCGCAACGCGTTGGACAACGTGCTGGCGACTCTCCGGTAGGCGGCCCCCACACCGGGACGCCGCCGACCCCGCTCAGGGCAGCCCGGTCGGCAGCGTGTCGTGGCTGACGAGGGCGTTCTCCCTGGTCAAACTCGTACCCGGCACCAGCTGACCGACGATCGCCCAGGGGGCGAGCCTGGGCTTCTCCTCCAGGCCCAGCAACGCGGCCGTGGTCGGATCGGGAACGCCGAAGCGAATTCCGTTCTCCGCCACATAGAACAGGCTGCCGCGCCGCTCGCTCTCCGGGTAGATCCCCGTGACCTGGACGTACTCGCCTGTTCCCGGCGGAATGTAGGCGGCGTCGATACGGTCGCCACCGCCGTCCGCAGTGGCCAATTCCACGGGTGCGGCCGAATCCCGCAGCGGTAGTTCACGACCCGCGAGCAGTGCCACCGCCGCAGCGGGCGCGTCCGTCCCTCGCGACCACGACAGACAACCGACCGGGGCGTCCTCGGCGGACTTGATATCGGGTATCTCCCGCGGAAAGCGGTCCACCGGAAGCGTGTTGCGCACCGGAACACCGACCAGACGGTCCGGCGGCACCGCGACGATATCGGTCATCTCCTGGGAGTTCGAGGTCCGGATCAGTTCGGCGGCGAACGGCGACACCGGCTGCACCCCGTCGGGAAGAACGACATACAGATCCTCCGAAGCCACGGTGCGCACCCGGATCACGCCGCCGACCGGAACATCCGACAGCGCACCGGGTCCCGGCCCGCCGACACCGTCGATGGCAGGTGAGCGCAGCGGCGGCACTTCTACCGTGGCGTTCAGCAAGCCCGCGCTGATCGCCCGCGGTGTGCGCTCGGCCAGCCCGAGCGCACGCACCAACACGGGATCCCCGAGATCCAGTTCGGCGCGCCGGCCGTCGAACAGCAGGTAAGTCTTGCCGCCTTTGGTCACCAGCATCGTCTCCGCGCCCCCCAGCGGACGAGCCGCGTAGTCGGCGTCGGTATCCAACGCGCCCGCGATCGCCGTCGTCTTCACATTCGCGGTCGCGCGCCCGGCGTCGGAAAGGGCGACGGTGTCGCAGATCGTCCAGGTGGAACGGTCGCCCGCCGACGATCCGGGCAGCAGCCCCGGCGCACCGGGAATGCCCAGCAGCGGCCCACGCGGCCGATCGGTGAGCTTGGACGTCTTCACCGAGGTGGGTTCCTCATTGGTGCCGGTGATCAACCGTGCCGACGCCAGATTGAGCACCGGGTGCAATCGATCGTCCACCACCGCGTACAGGGCGCCCGTTTCCTGTGCCATGACGATCTTGGCGTCGCCCACCGCGCCCTGCGGGCGCAGGAACGACAGGATCGCCGCGCCCGCGACGACGAGCAGGCCCAGCACCGCGCCGACGATCAGCGAACGGGACTGGGAACGCATCGGATCGTGCAGCATCCGCACGTCCCGCCGGATGAGCGCATGCTCGTACCGGCGCAACAGGAAACGGTAACCGTTGACTTGTTGCCTGGTGGTCAGCTGAGCGGGCACGAAACCCTCCGAATGGCCGCGGGCGGAACAACTGCGAGACGAGACGCGCCCGGCGCGGTTGTGCCCCCGATCCGGTGATCTCGTCGGACAACAGTAGCGAAGGGCGGCGAGTTCGGTCCATGATGAGCGTATGGCGTCCCCTACGGCCGAGGCGGCCGCAGATGCCCCGGTGCATCCGCTGCGTTCCACACATTTCTGGTTGTTTCGCATGTTCCCGCTGCGCCGGGTGCTTTTCGTACTGCTGTTGGCGAACGCGAGCGCCCTGGCCGCCTTGATTTTCGGCGCCGAACCCTGGGTAGCGGCCGGAATCGCCGTCGCGGTCTTCGTGCTGTTTCTGGCGCCATTCCGTGGGGTGTGCCTGGCCGCGTATATCGCCGAGAAGTTCACCTTCGCCCGGCAGAAATTCGGCAAGCGTTCCGCGCCAGTCCACCGAACCCCGTTCGATGTGCCCCTACCCGACGGCGGCAGTTACGGAATGCGCTGGGACGGAAGGCATGTGATCACGATGCTGCGCTTGGACGTACCGCCACCGTTCGTGACCCGATTGAGCCCGAGCGGACTCAGCACCGGCGACAAGGTGCCGCTTCCCGAGTTGGCGCGCTGCCTGAACCAATTCGACATCGGGCTCTCCTCGATCGACATCATCAGCACCGGTTCCCGCACCGCGAGCGCCGGCCCCGTCGCGCGACTCTACGATCAGATCCTCGGCCCCCTGCCCGCGGTCGCGCACCGCACCGTGTGGGTGGTGCTGCGGCTGGACCCGCTCGCCAACGCCGCCGCAGTCGACCGGCGCGGCGGCGGCTCGACCGGAGTGCTGCGCTCGGTGATCGTGGCCACCCAGCGGGTCGCGAATCGACTCGCCGCGCACGGGATCACGGCCTCGGTGCTCACCGGTGCGGAACTGAACTCGGTCGTGCACCAGCTGACGCACGGCGTCGAACTGGACGACTTCACCGAACGACCGGACGCGCTCGAGCACGGCGACATGCATACGACGACCTACCGTGTGGAGCTGGATCAGCTGGGCCCGCGCGGATTCGCCGACATGTGGACGACCTCGACGATCGCGACCACGGTGACCATGCGATTGCGCCGGGCGCCGGAGGAACCGGGACACAAGCGTTCCGATGAGACGGCGGGACAACGCATCGACGTCTCCGCCCTGGTGCGCTTCACCACCCGCGCCGAACCGGGAGAGCTGAACCTACCCGGCCTGATCCCGTTGCCGGGCAGGCAATATCGCGCACTGATCCAGACCCTGCCGATCGACAGCGCGGAGCTCGCACTCCCGGAGGAGAGCGTGATCGGCGACGCCGACGCGCTCACCGAGCTGACCACCCCGATCGCGGGCTGCGGGCAGCTCGTCGGCGCCGACGATTCGGGGCAAGGCGTCGCGGTCCCGCTGATCGGCCCGCACGTGCGGCGCGTGGACATCGTCGGCGGCGTCTTGGTGGCCAAGCAGGTGATTCTGCGGGCCATAGCCATCGGGTCAACCGTGGTCGTCCACACCAGTCGCCACGAGGAGTGGCGGAAAATGGTCGACTACGTCGGCTCTCCCGGCCTGACGCTGGCCACTTGGTCAGCCGGATCACAGCAGGCGAACTCGCACCGTTCGGCGAATGTTGTGGTGTACGACGGCGTGCCCGTCACCGGGCATCACTCCGATACGACGGTGGTCACGGTACGCGGACCGGGAACCGGGCCCACCGGGTTCGAGCCGGATATCACGCTCGTCGAAGACGCGACGGAGCCGAATGTCGTCACCGTCCTTTCGGCCTCCGGAAAAACCGTAGTCCGCATGGTGGCGACGCCGTTCGAAATCAGTTACCTCGGTGTGCCGGAACCGGTTCGGGCATTGCAGGACATGTCGGCCTGAAACGCCGCGGTCGTCGCGATCTCCGTACGGAGATCGCGACGACCGGGCGTGTGGCGAAGCGGTGGGGCGAACTCATCCCACGGCGCGTCAGAAGGCGTTGTAGACCCTGCGGTCGGCGGCCTTCGCATTGTCGAACGCCGCATTGATCGCGTCGCGCAACTTCCCGATCTTGACGTGGGTATCGTCGAGTTCGCCGGTTTCCTGCGCATTGGTCAGCAAGTCCATCCGCTCCTGGAAGATCCCGGCGGCCTCGTTCTCTTCCCAACCGTGCCGGACGAGCTTGGCGCTGGCCGTGAGCAGAGCGGCCTTGTAGGTCCCGAGATCGCTGATGTAGCCGTCCATCTCGGCGATCAGTGCGGCACGAGTCGATTCTGTGTACAGCATGGTGTGCTCCTGGAATGGTCTGCGGTGTCAGACGAGATTGGTCAGCGCTTCGACGTTGTCGGGGTCGATCTGCGAGTAGGTCTGGTTGCCCTCGAACACGACCTCTTTGATCGCCTCGATCTTCTGGTTGATCCGGACCGCCTCGTCCTGCCATTCGGTGGCGACCTGCTGGCCTTTCACCGCCGCGTCGCCTTCCCAGCCGGCACGGGCGGCATTGAAGGAGTCCTCCACCTTGCGAACGGTGGTCTGGATACCCGAGATGGCCTCCATGAACTCGTTGACGACGTCTGCCGCTTCTTTTTCGGTAAAGCTTGTCTGACCGGTCATTGTCTACCCTCTCATCAGGTGATTTTCGGTGGCTCCGCCGGCACCTTTCGACGGCGGAGTCGGTCGCTTCGTGATTTCCGACGCGTCGACTAGGGCATCCACCTCCCCCCGGGCAAGGTGTCGATCAGCGCCGAAATCGCCTGGGCGATGCGATGATCCGAACCCGGTGTGAAGGTGGACCAGATGGTCAGGTCCGCGGACGAACCCGGGCTCGCGACGATCCGACCCCGTTCGGTGTCGTAGATCGCCACGGCGCCGGTGGATCTGGTGCCGGCGCCCTCGGCATGGGCGTAGGCGACGACCTCGGTCCGAACCCGGCAGCTGGCCATTGCGAGGCCGAACTCCATGGCCTCACGGTCGTCGACGCCCAGCGTCAGCGCCACCTGCGCGAAGCCCGCTGCATCGGTGGCCGCGTCCAGACGAGGACGCAGTTCCGCGGCGGGCGCGCTGAAATCACCGATCGCGGCGGCCGGACAGGGGCCGAGCATGTCGAGCACCGGCTTGGCCAGCGCGGCGCCACTGTCGTCGGCCCAAGTGGTGCGCACGTCGAACGCCGTGCCCACGCGCGTCGCCACGGCGTGCGCGGAGCCGTTGCGCGCCAGGCACATCCGCCTACTCTCGGTCTGGCCGTAACTGCGCGCGATCAATTCCCGCTCGGGCCGGGCGAGCACATGGAGCGCGTCGGCGAGCTCGCCGCGCACGTCGTCGTATCCGTCCACGAGTCCGGCCCGCCGCAGCTCGGCGCGCGCCAAGTCCTGGGCCGCGCGCCACGCCGCCTCGGAATCCTGCTGTGGCCCCACGCCGAGGACGCCGGGCAACGTCTGCACACCGAGCAGGTCCGCCGCCACCAGCAGACCGTCGTTGGTCAGGGTCGTCACGGCGCGGCCCCCGTCTGCTCGCCCCGCGGCTCGGTCGCGCCGAGCACCGCGGGTGCGGCGTCGACGCCCGCCTCGATCTCGAGACCGGTGCCGGGCAGACCCGCGGCGGCGGCCCGGATCGTGCGGCCCTCTTCGCCCGCGGCCGCGGCCGCGGCCGGCGCCATACCCAGCGGCGCGGCGGGTACTCGGCCCGCCTGATCAGCCGCCGAACTCGACTGCCCGGGAAGTATTTCCACACGCGGCACGTGCTGCGCCAGAGTCCTGGCCTGATAGGCCGTCGGCTGCCGTATGGCGGCCATCCCGCCCAGCGCGGGGCTCACACCGGCGGGTGCGAACGCGGGCGCGACGCTCGGCGAAGGCGTGGCCGCCGCCTGTTCCGCCTCCAACGCCGCCGGCGACGCGATCACCGGTGGCTGACGCGACTCCCAGGGTTCGGCCAGCGCTGTCGAGGCCGACTCATAGCTCTGCATCACCCGGGCGGCGTTCGCCTTGGCCAGATCTCGCTCCTCGTCGACCTGCGCGGCCGCGGCGACCAGTGGCCCACCGAGCGCCGCTCCGGCCTGTTCGATACCCCGGCCGAGGGCCTCCAGCGCGGCGAGCTCGTCCACGTGCGGCATCGCCAGTTGCGCGACCTCGTACGCGACGACTTGACCGGCCACCCGCGCGGCGTTCTCCCCCGCCGCGGCCGCCGCCTCGACGAGCCACTCGCGCAGCTGCGAAATCCGCTGGACCACTTCCTCGGTGGCGTGTGATCGCCACGACTCCCTGATCTTCCCGATGACCTGGTCGTACTCGACGACGGCCGCGCCGAGACTCGCCGCCAGCCTGGCCCACGCGGCGGCCGACTCCGCCATCGGCGCCACGCCTGCGCCCGTGGACAGCTCGCGGGCCAGTCGATCCGTGGGTCTGGCCTGCCAGATCACCCCGGTGAAGCCGATGACCGGAGGCTCGATCATGGTGTCTCGATTCCGGGTTCAGCCCGCCGCCGCGCCGAGCGCGTCGGCGTTGCCCGCATCCATGCCGACCATGTCGGCTGACTGGGAACGCAAGGTGGCGGCCAGCTTCCGCATCTCCAGCACCCCGTTGGCCGCGGCCTCCCGGTAGGACGAACCGACCGTCGACAAGGTCTGCGCGACCCGCAGCGACACCTCGTCGGCGCCGGGCGCCGGCACGGCGAGCGCGGGACCGTCGACGGTCAGATCGTGTTCCAGCCGGGCGACGAGCGCGTCCAACGCGGCGGCCGCCTGACCGGCTCTGGTCGGATCGAATTCCATGAGTGCTCCCTGCTCGATGGCTCGTGTTCTAAAGGGTCAGCGCCTTGTCGGGCGGTTCGGTGCCCGGCACCTCGGTCACCCGTTCCACCGCGCCCACGACGGGCAGCGACGCCCCCTCGATCTCTCCCACGACCTCGTTGCCGTGTTCCTCGGTGACCAGCTGGCCGCGCAACCCGTCGGCGGTGCTCTCGGCGCCGCGCGCCATGCCGGCGGCGCCGGCGCCCATGGGCATCATGCCCGCGCCGGGGCTCATCATTCCGCCACGCGGGCCGGAGCTCGCGCCGGGCGCGACTGGTTGTCCGGCACCGGCGTTGGTACCCGCCGAACCCAGGCCGCCCGCCGTATTCGCACCGCCCCACGGCGTCAGCTGGCGGACGGCGCCGGCGGCGCCACCGCCACCCACACCACCGACCATGCCACCGCCACCGCCACCGCCACCACCGGCGAGTCCGTCGCGCGAAAGTTTCTCCGCGTCCTCACGATCCGGGGTGACCACCGGTTTCGGCGGAGCGAGCGCCTGATGGATCGAGGACACCTGTTGCGGCAGGCTGCCCGCCAACTGGGAAAGCGGGCCGAGGATCTGCATGATCTGCGACATCGCCTGCGACGGATCGACATTGCTCGGGGCGTTGGTCACCGGGACCTTGGTACCGGTCTCGGTCATCGCCGCGCTGTGCACCGAAAGTTCGCCGCGCGTCTTGGCCACCACCGCCAGCGCCTCGGCGATCGTCTCGGTGGTCAAGCCCACCAGGAACACCTGGCCCGCGCCGGTGGCGAGAAACGGCGCGGCCGCCGTGGCCGATGCCACGAACTTGGCGATCACCCCCGCCATCAAGCCCGCGCCTTGGAACACCGAGCCTGCCGCGGAGGTGACACCGACCGAGGTCTGAGCGCTCTGCTGCGCGACCGCCGCGGTGTCCTTCGATGTCTCGGCGCCCTTCTGGGCCGCCTCCATGGCGGCCATGCTCTGCCAGATCGCCATCACGGCCTGTAAAGCCGTGCTACCGAGCGTGGTCGCGGTCTGCAATACCGTGGACACGATCTGCATCATCTGCGCCGGATCGACCGGTGGCGCCGCCGGCTCCTGACCAGCCGCGGGCGCGGCCCCCTCGGCGGCCGCCGGTGCCGGTGCGGCGGAAGGCAACACGCCGGTACCGAATCCGCCGGCGAGATCGGTGAGAGGCTTGGCGAGCGCGGACAGGTCGAGCACCGGCAACGGCGGCATATCCGGCAACGGCGGCAGGCCAGGGATTTCCGGCAGCGCGGGAATGCCCATATCCCGCAGGACGTCGTTCACCGGGCGATCCAGCATCGGCCCGACGGGGCTCTGCCGAAGCAGATCCACTACCGATTGGTCCAAAGGCGCATTCATGAGCTGGATATGACCCCGAGCTCGGCCGCCGACGACGCATCGGTCACGTCGTAGAGAGCAGCCGCCTCGTGTGAGGCCACCGCCGTCATCGCGTACACGTGCGCCAGTTCGGCGACCGACATCATGTTATTGGCCTGCGCGTAGGCGAAGGCGGCGAGAAAGTCCTGGCCGATCAAACCGAAAACCGGAATGGCCGCGGCGATCGTCGCCGCCTGGTTCGCCGCACCGGCAACCGCGACTTCCCCGGCCATGACCGCCGCGGTGTTCCCGTACTGCCGAATGGCATCCGATGTGACGGCAATCTTGTCCATTCGAAACCTCAGCTACCAGAAGACGATTGGCACGGACTTCCTCAATGTACCGGATGGTCGCATGACTCGCCGAGCAAGTTTCGAAGAACAAAATGTAACTTCCGCCCAACGAATCGATGGCTTGCTATCACCACCGATCCGTTCATCGTCCCGCCATCTCCTCGTTGAACGCGGTGACCAGATCCCCGCGTTCGGCGAACGCGCGCTGCGCCGCCCGCGCCGCCGTCGTCACCACCAGCTGCCCGAAGTCCTGCGGCGACAACCGCGAGATCCCCTCGGAGAACTCCAGATCGCACAGCGCGCCATTGCCGTCCACCACCACGGTCACTTCGCCATCCGGCGAGGTCTCCCGCGCCCGGACCGCGGTCATCTGATCGCCGAGATCTCGAATCCTGTTGAGCTGCCTGCGGACCCGGTCCTCCAGCTCGTCCATCGCCGAACTCACACCAGCACCCCCGTTCACACCGGCCGCAGCCAGCTCTGCGGCTCCTGTTCGTACTCCTGCTCCTCCAGCAGTTCCTGTTCGGCCACATCCTCGGGCTTCGGCAATCCGGTGAGGGCGAGCACATCGGCACTCAGCCCGGCCGCCTCGAGCTCGGCCCGTCGCTCCATACCCGCCCGGTTGGCCGCCTGCTTGCACAATCGCAGAATCTCACCGGCCAACGCGCCGGGGTCCCGGCGCAATTCACCGGGCTCGACGGTGATCGAGATCGGTAGCCCCTGCTCGGTCGTGACGACCGAGATCGAACCGCTGCGTGAAGTCGCTGTCGCCATATGCGTCCTTGTCGCTCGTCCTGTTGTGCAGTGTACGACCGGAACCCGGACGCTCACACCCGCTCGTCCTTGATGGCGCGGACGACCTCGGCGATCTCGGTATTGATCAGGGCGGCCAGCCGATTCCGATCGACGGGCTCGAACACGGGTCGCGAGTCCGGTGTGACGATCGCGTACCGGCCGTCTCGGTCCAGGTCACGCCATTCGAGCCGCCTGCGCGTGATACCGCGTGGGCCGAAACGCGATCTGCCCTGTTCGATCTCGATCACGCCCGCGCCACTCACCCTCGACTCGGCGAACCGCTGCCAGTGGTCGGCGTCGTGATCGTATGTGGGTTCGTGGGCGGGCGACGTGGCGTAGAAATGGTCGAAACCGTCGCCGTGCCGGGGTTCGAGGCGCCCGAGCGAACCCGCGGGCTGCTCGGGCAATGTTCGGCTGACAACCTCGGCCAAACCCAGCGCGTCCACCGCGATGATCGTGAAAGCGACGCTGTGCCAAAGGGTTTCGCCCGGCTCCTGGTCGATGACGAATCCCCGGTCACCGCTGCGCACCGCGAGTCGCGCGATTCGGCAACGCGGATCCCGCTCGTCGCCCCGCCAACCCGTGATCACCACGCGGATATCCGGGCAGGCCATCGCGGCCAGGCCGTCGTCCAGCGACGAACCCCACGTCGCGCGCAGCCGTTCCGCGGCTTCGGCACGCTCACGCCGATAGTCCGCCAGCAGCGGTGTGCGGCTGGTGAAAACGAACGGGCGCGGTACCGTTCCCATTCTCATTCGCGCCCAAGCGACGACGAACTCCAGATCCGAAAGACGACACGACAGCGCCGCCATCACGACAACCTCACCGGTCGACGACGGGACGCGCCACGATCTGCGGACCGCCCACGGCTTCATCGAGGTGTTCGGTCGAGTCGAGATGACCTCGGCGACTCCGGTCGCGCTCCTCGGAGCCCGCGCCGCGCCCGGGTGTACCCGCGGCCCCGGGCGCACCGTGCAGGGGAACCCCCGAGGCGGAGCCCGCACGGGGCGCGGCTACAGCGGAGGTGGCGGTGGCGCGCGGAAACAGGTATCCGTCACGCCTCGGCGCACCGGCGTTGTGCGTGGACCGAGACGCTGCACCCTGTCCGCCTGATGCCGAACCTCCACCGACCCGGGGGTCTGCCGCGCCGGCGGCGAGCGTTCGCGCGGAGTCGGCTCCCGCTCCCGCGACCGGGCTGCCCTCCGCGCCCGTCATCGCGTCGGCGCCGGCCCGCAGCATGTCGGCGGTCCCTTGCCCGAGGCTACCCGTTACCGCGTTCTCATCGCTCGCCCCCGGCGATGCCGACCGCGGTGCGCGCGCGGCGGAAGTATCGCCGGGACCTGCGCCGGGGGGCGCCGCGAAACCCGGGCCGCCGAACTGCGTCGGGCTCCCAGGTGTTCGGTTGTCCTGGGGGAGCACCGGCGACGACACCGGACTCTGCGGGCGTGGCAGAACCGGTATCGAGGAGTCCGAGTCGACGACGCCCGGCCAATAGAACTCGTCGACCATATACCGAGCCCGCTCGGTATACGTCGAGTTGACCGAGCCGTCGTCGGATGTGCCTTCCTTGGTGATGGCCAACCACCACGTCGTGTAGGAGAGGTTCGCACCGACCGACGCCATGCCTGCGATCAGATTCCGCACATCGGTGGCGTATCGCTCGGTAGCCTCCCGCGCTGCCGGGCCACCGGCGCCGCCCCACATGGCGGACGCGTCGAGCACGTTGCGTCGAAGGTCCTCGTACTCGCGATCGAGCCTGGTCGCCATCCACTCCCAGGTCCGCGCGGCGGAGTCGACAGACGCTGGATCGATGCTGGCGTGCAATTCCCGGAGTTGGTCGAAGGTCATGGCGTCGGCGTGCGAAACCGCGATCGAGGGAGGATAGAACTCGGTCACGGCGTCATTGGTGCCCGGTACCGACACACCCGACAGATGCCGGATCTTCTCGATGGCCGACGCATCGCCCCACTCGCCTCGGCCTCGCACGACGTCGACGGCCGTCCGGCCGAACTCCTCGACCAGAGTCTTCCCGCCGTACACGTTGTTGTAGCCGAGTTCCAGCATGAGGACGTCGTAGACGTAGTTGTCCTGAATCAGATTGTCGCCGTCCACGCCCGCACCCAGATCGCGCAGATCGTCGTACTGGTACGGCGTGTACACCGCCCATCTGCTCCGCACATCCGTCGGTTCCGCCGGCACCGAGATCCCCTCGAACTCAGCGGTCGACAGCCCCTCGGCCTCGGCGTACCGCCTGCCCGCGGCGATGAACGCGTCGGTCATCTCGGTCAGGATCTCGGCGTGCCGGTCGAGATAGGTGAGCACGTCGGTTCCGCGCGCCGACATCTTCCGCGCCAGTTCACGTCCGGATTCCAGGCCGGAGAAGGGTTTCAGTTCGGCGATCTCGCCGACCTCGTCCCGCACACCCAGCACGATGCCGACCAACTCCGCGCAGAGACGGGCACACGCCGCGGCCTCACCGTGGAAAGTGACGTCACCGGAACCTATTTCGGCCCACGTCGTGGATTCGCCCATCCGGTCGTGCTCCTCGTCGCTGTCGCACCGGCTACCTCAACGCCCCCCGGCTGCGGCCATGATGACACAGGGCACCTGTTCCAGGCACGGCAATCAGCGATCCCGGCACGCCGACGCGCTCGGCAGCCCGTTCACACCCGTTCGTCCCGAATCGCGCGCACGACCGCGATGATCTCGGTGTTCACCAGCGCGACCAACGCGGTGGCGTCGACGCCGACGGCTCGCGCGGGCAGGCCGTCGATGATCGCGTAGCGGCCGTCGTCCACCAGATCACGCCACTCGATCTCCCGGCGCACGATGCCGCGCGGACCGAACCGGGAGGTTCCCTGTATCACCTTGACGACACCCGTGCGCGAGGCGGGCATCGTCAGGAAGGCGCTCCTGCGATCCGAGACCGGATCATCGTCCTTGACCGGCGATCTGCCGTACCGGCGATCGGTCTCGGCATCCTCGGGGTCGGGCAGGACGATCTCCCCCGGCTTCCCGGCCGGCGCCGCGGGCATCCGCGCGACGATCTCCGTCGCGAGATCGACCGCTCGGCACTCGGTGACGACGTATCCACCGCTGTGCCAGATCGTTTCACCGGGCCGCTGCTCCACGACGAAACCCTGCTCGCCCTTGCGGCCGCCGATCAAGCGCACACAGGCCGCCGGATCGTCGGGGTCCGCGCCGCCCCAGCCGTCGACCACGATGCGAATGTCGGGAAACGCCAGCACTTCCAGGAATTCGGCGATGTCGCGCCGATCCGCCCTGGCGCGCAGAGCTTGCCTGGTGCGCGCCTTCTCCAGGACGAAATCATCGTGCCCGGGGGTACGGCTGGTGAAGATCAGCGGCGAGGGCAACCCATCCCGGTCGACCTCCTCCCACAGCACGAAGAACTCCAGATCGCCGAACTCCCAGGTTCTGCTCACTGGTCGACCACCGGCTTGAACGCGGTCGGCGCCTCGCCCACCGCCTCGTCCAGGTGCTCGGCCGAGTCCAGATAGGCGGGCCGCTTGTGTTCCTTGCCTTCGCCGCCCGCGTTGCGTCCGGCCGCGCCCGCGGCTCCGGGCGGGCCCGGGTACGGACCCATCGAGGCGATCCCCGCACGGGCCGCGCCGGCGAGTCCCGTGGTGACGCCGCTGGCGACACCGGCGCGCGGGAAGAGCTTGCCGACATCTCCCACGGGCCGCGCCGCGGGCGCCGCACCGCCGGGTCCCGGTCCCGAACCGAGGCCCTTCGCGGCGTTGAGAGCGGCCGCCCGCGCGGCGTCCAACGCGGACGGCGTCGGCAGCCCGCCGAGCGCCGGAATGCCCTGGGCCGCCTGCTGTGCCGCCGACATCGCCTCCTGCGCCGCCTGCTCACCCGCCGACGCGGCCTGCTCGGCGGCACGGCGAGCTTGTTCGGCCGCTTGCTCCCTGGCCTGCTGCTCCTGCTGCCTGCGCGCCGCCTCCTGCTGCTCGCGCTGCCACTGCGCCGCCGCCTGCTGCTGCCGGGCGGCGGCCTCCTGTTGCTCGCGCTGAAGTCGCTCGGTGTCGAGCCGGGCGCCGTCGCGCGGCCCTGCGATCTGTTGCAGGCCACGGGTGTCGAGGTAGCCGGGGCCCGGCCCGGGACCGATGGGCAATCCGGGACCAGGACCGGGACCAGGACCGGGACCACCCGGTGTCTCCTCGGGGGTGACCGTCAGCAGTTCCTTGTTCGGCGGCGGCATGGGCGGTATCGCGGAACTCGACTGCTGGACGCCGGGCACGTAGAAGTTGTTGAACGCGGTGCGCGCCCTTGGTAGTAGAACGTCGCGTGCGTAGGGCTTCCCTACGCTGGCGGTGCCACCGGCGCCGTCCCACGACGCCTGCCACGGCATATTGAGCTTCACGGTGTGCAGCCACCCCGATGTCCAGCTGAGGTTGTTGCCGACCGAGCTCACCGCACTCGTGAGATCCAGAACGTTGGATCGGTAGGTCAGCGCCGCGGTCAGCGACGCCTGCGGGCCCTCCCCACCCCACTCTCCTGAGGCGTGCAACTGCTCGATGCCGTTGGCGAGATCGTTGAACGCGACGTCGAGCCGCGCCGAGATCCAATTCCACACCGCGGCGGCATCGATCACGTCCTGCGAGTGGTCTCCCAGCGCCTGGCCGAGCTCGTAGAAGGTGGTGTACTCGATCGCGTAGGCGTTCTCGATGGACGGGTCCCCGGTCCACCGGTCGCCGTCCCTGGCCGAGTCGTTGGGCTTCTCGACCAGCTCGACCGGAATGGCGCCCATCCCTTTGGTCTGCGGCTGCACTTCCGAATTGGGATCGGGCAGCCGATCGCCCTCGGGGAAGTGGGGGCCACTGGTGCCGCTGCGCAATTCCCGCGCCCATCCCGGCAGCGTCCCCTCGCCACGCAACGGCACACCGGGGAAGTCGCGTCGCGTGTCCTGCCAGTTGCCGAAACGATCCATCCGGAACGTCTCGAACTGCTCGGCGGCGGATTCATCGGTGTCCTCGTAGATCTTGCCCGCGATCAGGAACATCTCGCCCATGCCGCGCAGGATCTTCTCGTCCTCGGCGAGGCGGTCGTCCAGATCTCGCGCCACCGAGAGGAACCGCTGCCGCAGCGTCTGCCCGGAGGGGAGGTTGCCGAATCCCTGATACTCGGTGATCCGATCCGTCGCGGCCTTGCCGATCAGCATCATGGTGAGCGAGTCGGCGACGATGCCCGCGGCTGATCTGGCGGCGCCCTCGCCGATGTCGATCTTCCCCGCCGCCGCCTGCTCCTGGAACGCGACCCAGGGGTTCTCGCCTTCACCGGCCATCGGTCTGTCCACCTTTCCGCCGGGGTCCCGACCACAACCTTCGCACAACGCCTCCCGACGCGGCCACCCCGGCCGCGGACTTCACTTCCACTATCTTGCACCCGGTATCGGCATTGTCCAGCCCTCGAGTCGGGGGCTGACAGCCGATGACGCAGCGTCCGGCGTTCGGATACCCGGGACCGATACAACATCTGGCAAACAAAGGGCATCCGGACGACCTCGACTTCGAGAACGGCGAACCGTCACCGTCGGCGCGGCCGGGCGCCCAGCACGCTCAGTAGACCTCGTCTTTGATGGATTTCACCACCGCGGCGATCTCGGTGTTGATCGCCGCGATCATCCGGCGTTCGTCCGCGGCTGCGGCGAACGGCGGACTCCCGCTGACGATGACATACCGGCCGTCCTCGACCACATCGCGCCACTCGAGGCGGCGGCGCACACGACCGCGCGGTCCGAACTTCGACCTCCCTTGGTCCACGGTCATTGTTCCCATCCCGCGCGTGGCCGACCGCAGGAACGACTCCGCCCGATGCGCGTCCGAGGGTTCGAACGAGTCCCACAGCGGCGAACTCTCATGCGAATCGTCCATGTCACGACGGCCATCGGCGAACTCCTCGGGAGTCGGCAGCACGATGTGCTTGTGGGTCCCCGGCCCCACCTCGGGCAGGCGGCTCACCACCGCGTCGGCGAGCGACAGCGCACCGACTTCGGTGACCGTGAAACCGCCGCTGTGCTCCACCGTCTCACCGGGCGACTGCGACACGACATAGCCACGCTCACCCCGGCGAACCGCCAGCAGCCGTACGACATTCGCGGGCTCGGCGGCATCCGGACCGCGCAAACCTCGAATTCGCACGGCGATGTCCGGACGCGCGATGTCCTCGAAGATCCGGGCGAGTTCATGGCCTTCGCTGTCACGGAGCCGCTCGCGCGTGCGCGCGCATTCCCGGAGGAAGTCCTGCCGGAACTCGGTGCGGGAGATGAACGAGAACGGCTGCGGCAGCGATCCTTCCCGCATACCGTCCCAGAGCGCCACGAACTCCAGGTCGGTGAAGTCCCACCGGCGATTCATCGTTCGACGACGGGTCGCACCACTCGGGGCGCTTCGCCCATCGCCTCCTCCAGGTGCTCCGTCGAGTCCAGATAGGTCGGCCGCTTCCGCTCGCCCGCGTTCTCGCCGGCACCACGCGCGGGTGCGCCCGCGGCGCCCGGCGCACCGGGCATCATCCCGCCGGTCGGCGACAGTCCCGCGCGCGGGAACATCGTTCCCGCACCGGATCCCAGGCCACCCGCGCGTGGAAACAGCCTCGACGCCTCTGCCGCGGTACGCGCGGGCCCGCTGCCACTGCCCACGCCGGGGCCACCGCCGCCGGTGGGCTTGGCGCCCGTGCCCGGCCCGGCCGCCATCCTCGGATCAACCGGTCTGGCCGCCGCCGCTTGCTGCCCGAGCGCTTGCTGTCCGGCGGCCAACGCCTGCTGAGCGGCCTGCTGGGCACCCGAGAGAGCCTGTTGGGCGGCCTGCTGAGCACCCGACTGCTGCGCGGCCTGCCGCTGCTGTTCGGCCAATCGCCGGGCCGCCTCGGCGGCCCCCTCGCGCCCCGGCATCCCGCCGGGCATCCCGCCCACCACCGGAACCGTCGTCCCGCTGCCACCGGACGGCATCGGACCCACGCCGGGCGCGATCGGGGCGGACAGGCCGGGGCCAGGGCCCGGACCCGCTGCCATCGCACCGGGTCCCGGCCCCGCGACGCCACCCGGGCCGGGACCGCCACCCGACTCGCCCCCGGGTTCGCCGTTCACGGACGGCACGTCACCGAAATAGCCGTCCGGCAACGGAATCAACGGAACGCGGGAACCCGATTCGGTCGCTCCTGTTCCGTACGTGACGTTCATGTTCGTCTGGTATTTCGCAAGGTCGTCCGCTGCGGTGGAACCGCTGGTTCCATAAGCGGTATACCCCGGCGACTGCGATGCGGGGTTGACCGGACTTTGGGGCATGCTGACGCGGGTGTCCTCCATCCATCCCACCGCGTACTCGAGGTTGTCCGCGATCACCTTCATCGACTTACGCAGGGGGGGCACGCTTTCCAAGTAGCTCGAGACAGCGGCCGCTGCGGCTTCGCGGCCCGCGCCTCGCCAGCTTTCGCCGGTCACCCCGACCATACCTACGCGGAAGGAAGAGTATGCCTCGTGCACGTTGTCCGCGAGCCATGACCACACACCGGCGCGATTGGCCACCTTGGCCTTTTCCTCGCCCACACTCTGCCCCAAGTAATAGAGCTGACTGTAGCTTCGGCTCGAACCCTCTTCGACATTCGGACCGTAGCTGACCGCACCGAAGCCAGGGGGCAGTCCGCCGTCGAACTCCTGCATCCGCTCCGAGGGCCCGGTCAGCGTCGGCGCGGTGGGCGGCCCATCGGTCTCGTCCAGCGGGAGGTAGCTACTCGTCGGAGTGACGGAGTCGGGCGTGTATCTCGGGGTAGTGTTGGAGGTATCGATCGTCCTCGGCTCGCCACTCAACCGACCCGGTTCCGTGGGGAGAGCGATCGAATCCAACAGTTCCGCATTACCTTCATCAGCGCCGACGTAAGCCTTCCCGGCGGCGATGAACGTATCGAACATGTCCTCGAGAATCTCGACATGCCGGTCGACGGCGGCGATCAGGTCATCGCCGCGGTTGTCGAACATCCGGCCGAGCTCCGAACCGGATCTCATGTTCGAGAAGACCAGGGAGTGATTGTGGCTCTCGAGCGCCTGTTCCCTGACCGCCATCAGCTTCGCGATCGCGTCGGCCGCGGCGTTCGCCAAGTTGTACGCCGCGCTCGGTTCGAACTCCAGCGTCCCCTCCGACGCGTAGCCGCTCAACGTCGGCCACGGATCGGTACGATCGCCGGCCGAACCGCCATTCCCTTCATCAGCCACAGCACGCACTCCGATGGTCACAGGATCTCGGGTCCAACCCCGTACATGGTGACACGAATCGGACACACGGGTCATCCGGACCAGCATTGGTACAGCTCACAATCCGACCGCCGATCGACGCGGACCTTTCCCGCCTTCCCGGAAGCGTTGTCGCCGCGAGGTTCCCGGTGACCGGATCAATCGTCCCCCTCCGGCCCCCGGGCCGGGTCGGCATCCTGCGTCCACACGGACAGCCCCTGGCGGCGGCGTTCCTCGCGGGTGAGGAAGTCGTGGATGGTGCCGAGGAAGTCCTTCGAGCTGACGGGATCGGACGGCGGGTCGGGCGCGGTGGCGTAGGTCCATTCGGTGAGGTGGAGGCGCTGCGGGCCACGGTCCACGTCCAAGTGGGCGAGGTGGTTGCGGGCGGATCTGCGGAATCCGATGCGGGCCTGGTCGTCCACGGGGATCGCGGTCGAACCGGATTGCAGGACGTAGCCGGTGCCGTCGGCGTCCACGTAGAACGCGACCGGCTTGCCGAGGCAGGTGCCGAGCAGGCCCGCGGTCGGCGCGGACCGCCCGGCGGGGCGCAGGCGACCGACGACGCGGCCGGTCGCGGTGTCGTAGCGCACCCATTCGAAGCGGTCGTTGCGCGTCAGCCAGATCTCGCGCCGGGACACCTAATGCACTCCGAGCATGCGATTCACGCGGGCACTGGTGCGGCCCGCTCCCTGGATGATGTCCATCGGTGTTTTGCCCTTCACGTCGTGGAGGAACTCGTAGGTGGGTCCGACCGGATGGCCGTAGTGCCGCACGTTGCGCCGCTCGGCCCAGACGTTGAGCACCCTGGGTAGCTTCGCACGGGTCGCGGTCTTCACCGCGTTGCGTTCGTCGATCGCCCAGCGCGCCACGGTCTCCGGGTTCTCCCCCGCCGCCACCCGCGCCAGTCCGCGCTCGGCGATACCGCGCACGGTGTCGACGTAGTCCTGCCGGGCGGCCCCGATCGGGCCGAACGTCCGCAGCTTGCGCCACCAGCCGTCACCGCAGGACGCCAGGCCGAGCGGATCGACCCAGGTGTGCGGATTGTGCACGTAGGCATGGGCATTGGACGGGTTGGGCGCGAGTCCGAGGGGATCGGGCGCGGTATAGGCGGCGGTGACCGGATCGTAGTAACGGTGCCGGTTGTAATGCAGTCCCGTTTCGGCGTCGTGGTACTGGCCCGCGAAGCGCAGTGCCGTGGACGCGTGACCGTTCCACCAGGTGCGGCCCCACAGCGTGGCCGACGCCCAGCCCGCGACGGTGCCCGCGCGCGGGTCGATCAGTTCGGTGGGCGCACCGGCCAGATCGGTGACGATGGCGTAGAACTCGGTGTCGACGACGGACTGGTCCGCACCCGCGAATACCCGGGAATCGCGCGCCGGACCGGTCGACCGCGTGTACTGGGTGAGCGGCTCCCCGGTCTCGGGGTGATGCGTCCAGCACCAGGTGGTGCTCGACGGCGCCGGACCGTGCGACCGGTTCTGCTGGAAAACCAATTCGTCGCCGTCCCAGCCGAAGACGACCGTGTCGAGCACGTTGCCCGCGCGATCGGTGCGCACCTTCGAGACCCGCCTGCCGAACGCGTCGTAGCCGTACCGCCAGTAGGTGCCGTCCGGGGCGGACACGGTGCGGATCTGTCCGGCCGCGGTGTGGGTGAACTCGAACACCTCCGGCTTGTGGGACAACCTGGTGCGCACCACCCGGACCAGCCGCCCCGCGGCGTCGTAGGTGAACCGGCGCCGACCCAGCTCGGTCACCAACGTCCCCGTGGCCAACACGCGATCGGGCAGCGCGGGTTCGTCCGGGTCGGCGGCGAGGGTCACGACTCCGGCGGGGTCGTAGGCGTAGCGCTCGACCGGCGCCGGACCGCGCTCGGCCGCCACCGCGGTGACCCGGCCCGCCGGATCGACATCGACTCGGCGCGCACCGCGGAGCACGTCCTGACCGCCGGTGGTGTAGCCGTCGGCGCGGTACGTCCAGGTGCGCCCCGCGACCACGCCGGACGAGTTGCGCACGTGCTGGGCGATGATCCGGTCCCGCGCGTCGTAGCGCCGGTCGACGACCGCGGCGCCGACGCCGCGCACGATCTCGTTGCCGGCACGGTCGTAGCCGAAGCTCACGATGTCGGCGGGCCCCTGCCCATCATCGGTGGCCGCGCTCACCAGCAGCCCCGTGTCGTCGCGCCCGAACACCGTGCGCCTGCCGAGCCCCGCCCCCGGCAACGCCCTGGTGTCGACGATCCGCTGGGTTCGCCTGCCCGCCCTGTCGTACGCGACGGCCACCGTGACGCCACCGACGCGTTCGGTGAGCACCCGGCCCGCCGCGTCGCGCGTGATCAGCACCTCGGCATCGGGATTGGCGGCCTCGACGAGATCGCCGTGCCGGTCGTAGCGGTATCTGGTGACGCCGTCGTCGCTGTGCTCCTCCAGCACGCGGCCCGCGGCGTCGTACACGAACCGGGTCCTGCGCCCGGTCGCGTCCGTGGTGGAGCGGATCCGGCCCGCGGAGTCGTAGGTGTAGGAGGTGCGCGCGCCGTTGTAGTCGGTCTCGGCCAGCAGTCGCCCGGCCGGGTCGTACTCGTAGCGCCACACCAGGCCGGCGGGATTCGTCACGGAGGTGATCTGGAGCTGGGTGTCGTAGCCGATGCGCAGGCGCGCGCCATCGGCTCCGGTGACCTCCAGTGGCGAATCCAGCACTGTGTAGCGGGTCGTGCTGACATTGCCCGCCTCGTCGACACGCGAAAGTTCGTTGCCTTCGGCGTCGTAGGCCCAGACGAGTTCGGTACCGTCGGGGTTACGCTGGCTGAGGGGCTTGCCCTCCGGTGTCCAGGTGTATCCGGTGCTGCGGCCGAGCGGGTCGATGCGCGAGCGGATCCGGCCGAAGTCGTCGCGCTCGTAGGTCCACGTGCGACCGCCGGGCGCGGTGACGCGCACCGGCCGTCCCGCGTCGTCGCAGTCGACCTCTGTGACCAAGCCGGTCGGATCGATCACGCGGCGGAGCACCGAACCGCTCGGACGATAGTCGTATTCGTAACGCTCGCGGGCACCGTCGGGGCCCGTCACCGCGACCGTGTTACCCAGTTTGTCGGATTCGTATCTCCAGGTCCGGCCGCCCTGACCCACTTCTTCGAGCGGTTCACCCCACGCGCCGCGAACGACTCTGGTCGTCGTCCCGTCCGGCGTGGTGACGGCGGTGATCAGTCCGTGGCGATCGCGGTCGTAGACCGTCGCCGCGCCGGACGGATCGGTCTCGCGCACCACCTGATGCGCGGTGTCCCGGCCGAAGGTGCGCACGCCGCCGACGGCGTCGGTGATCTGCCAGACGTCTCCGCGCGCGTCGGCGCGGAACAGCAGTACCCGGAGCCCGCCGAACACCGGATCGTCGGGCACCGCCGCGCGATTGGCGACAACGCGCGGCCCGGCACGCTGAATCTCCCGGACCAGCGGCATGGCGCACAGCGCGTCCATCGCCGCGTCGAAGTCGAGCGCGCCGGACGCCGAGAGGTCGAGCGGCCGAACGGTTTCCACCAGGACGGTCCATCGGCCGCCGGGTGGCGCGTCGGGCGCGTCGTCGACGCCGTGCACGAACGCGTTGGCGTAGACGCCGCCGGTGCCGATCTGCGCGACACAACGGCCCAGCGCGTCGTAGCGGTGGTGGTAGGCGACTCCGTTGCGATCGGTCCACGAGCTGAGCCGGTGGGCCTCGTCGTAGGTGTAGCGCAGTTCCGCGCCGGACGCGTCCGTGACGCCGAGCAGATCACCACGGTCCGAGTACCGATAGGCGGCAACGGGAATGGTGTTCGCACCCGAGTCAAGCGACAGCGCGGTCACCCATCCGGTGACCGGATCGGTGCTGGTGCGCAGGACCGTTCCGCCCGAATGCCGGACGGCGGCCACCACACCGCCTGCGCCGTATTCGAAATCGAGGCGGTGACCGCCACGATGGGTGATCGACGCGATCGGCGCCACGGTGGGCGCTACCGCGAACTCCCGGACGGTCCCCGCGTCCAGGTCCCGTACCCGGTACACCTCACCCGACAGCGATAGCGGCAGTCGCCGTCCGGATCTCGGAAAGACCTCCGCCCCCGTGGCATCGGGATGCGGGTAGTCGAGCAGCGCGCCGTCCGCGCACACCAGCACGAGGCCGCGGTCATCGATCTCGAGCCGCTCGTCCAGCATCGACAGCCACCCGGGCCCGAAGTGCCGCCCCAGCCGCAGCGAGGACAGGTGAACGCGCCGCAGGCTCAGCGGCAGCGCACCGTCGGCGCGTACATCGTCGGCTTCGAGAAGTACGGCGCCCGTGGCCATGTCGACGGGCTCACCGTCGGTGCACCGATCCGGGCCCGAGATCGAGCTCGCGTCGCGTTGTTCGGTCACCACATCGCGGGCGCTCGGGGTGGGCGGCGACGCCTCCCGCTCCGGCGATTCCGGGGTCGCGAACGACTTGTCGTCGCTCCGCGCGGGCGGGGTCTCTCGCGC
Source organism: Nocardia puris (assembly GCF_036051655.1). Lineage (NCBI taxonomy): Bacteria > Bacillati > Actinomycetota > Actinomycetes > Mycobacteriales > Nocardiaceae > Nocardia > Nocardia puris. Next base: position 747,535 of record NZ_CP107943.1, read on the forward strand.
GTCACCGGCTGCGGGTTCCAGCGGACTCCCGTGCCGTGCCTGGGCGTCCCGCCAAGCCTTCGTGGCCTCCCATTCGACGACTTGGCGCTGAATGTAGTCGAGTTCGAGCCGGTGGCCGGCGGACAGGATGGCGTCGATGTCACCACGATCCTTGGCCCGGTTGGCGATCAGCTTGAGCACGATCACATCCTCGACCGAGATCACCCCGCCGGCCGCGCGATCGAGCGCGTCGTGCTGGAGCGGCGTCTCGGCGACCATCAGGTCCGCCGCTATCCCCTTGCCGTGCAAGCGGATGAGATAGACGTCGCCGTCCTCGTTGTCGAACGTGGCCACCTCGTATCCGGCCTCACGCAGCCGCGCCGGGAGATCGCCGACGTCGCGGATCATCAGATCGATGTCGTCGGTGGCGCGCGGCGCGGCCCGATAGACGTTCGCGGCCGTCGCACCGAGCGCGGCCGTCTCGGCACCAAGCTCTCGCAGGTAGGACAGGAAATCCACGGCCTGGTCGGGCAGCGGGCGGCGCGGACCACCGGTAACGGGGACGACCGCCTCGGCGCGGCCGGGGGCCGGCGTGCGCGCGCCGGAGGCGGCGCCAGGGGATCGCTCGTCGGGTGTGCCGCCCAGATCGCTGTCGTCGCGGCGGGCGGCGCCCGAACCGTCCGGCCGCTCCCCGATCCCTACGTCGGGGCGGTGCGCGCTCGGGGGGTAGGTGTCGACGGGTCGGTCCGCGCCGTCGGCTCGGAGGAGTATGCCGTGTGTGGCCAGCACACCCGTGGGTACCAGCCCGCGCCGGAACGGCTGGGGCGAGGTGCCCAGCGTCCGGTCGTGGATCATGACGCGACCGTTCTCGACGGACAACACGTAGGCGTGGGCGCCGATGCCGTCGCGACCGGCCGGACCGTGGTACTCGTCCACTACGAGCATCATCGGCGCGGGCCGGGCCGGGCCGGTCTGGGCGGCCTCCCGCTTCAACATGCTCGCGATCTGCGCCGGCGAGGGGTGCATCCGCAGCCGCCCGCCCGCGGCCTGCTCCAGCTCGTCGGCCGTCAAGCCGCCGGGACCGACCGAATCCGGCACCCGCACACCGGCGTTCGGCAGAGCGTCGGCGGCCACTCGCAGCGCGTCGATCGCACAGAGCGGCCGTGCGGAGACCTCCCGGCGGGCCGGGAGCCAGCGCGACCTGGGTTTGTGATGCTCGGTCGTGCCGTCGGCGTCCGGTCCGGTGGCCGGACGCTGGTCGGCGCTGCCTCTGGTGTCCTCGACGTCGAATTCCACAGCCGTGCGCCGGGATTCGGGGTCGTTCGGTGTGGCGACTTGACGCTGCCGCCAGCCGGGGTCCTCCAGTCCCGGTCGCGATCGCGCCGCGATCATGTCCTCGGCGCGTTCCGCGACGAACAGCGCCACGTTGCGCAGCGACTCCGAGGCGAGGGTCCGCGCATCGTCGAGGTACTTGAAGTAGCCACGGTGCTGGGTGATCCGATCCATGCCCGCGGGGAACTCCGCAGTCACGCGTCGCACGGCTCCGAACGCCCGCGTCGTCGGGTCGAGTCCGTGCCCGCGCCCGGCGAACCTGCCGCCACGCCCCGGGGTGTCCGCACCGGCCCAGGTCACCGGATCGCCGGAGGACGCCGCGACATACACCGGGACGCCGAACTCGGATGCGTGCCGGATCGGACCGACACCGGGCGACCCCAGCAGCATGATCGCGTCGACCATGCCCGCGAGGCGCGCGTTCTCGCCCGCGTAACTGGTGGCGACCGAGCCGTAACTGTGCGACAGCAGATAGACACGCGGCCGCTCGGCCGAAATATCCTGTCGCGCATCGTATTCCCGGCTCGCACGGAAACTCGCCAGATCCCGGCGCAGGATGCGGCCGCCCTCCCTGGCCGCCTCGGCACCCACCGTGCTCTGCACGACGGTTGAGCCGTTGGGGGTCTCGTACCCGATCCAGATGACCGAAGCGATCGCCAGGTCCGGGTTCATCCGGGCCGTCATCTCGTACACGTTCATCGCGGCGCGCAAGTTGCCGGGCAGCTTGTCCAGCGTGGTGGTGATCCCCGGCACGATCCAGGACAGCGACTGCGCCGTGTCGATGTCGCCGACGGACAGCACAGCGCGGCCGGTGCCGCCGAATTCGCTTCTGTCGTAGGACAGCACGTGTACCGGCGGGCTGTCGGGATGTACCGCGGCGCGCGCGTCCATCTGGCTGAGCGCCTGGGCGGTCCGCACCAGGTTGCGCAGTTGCAGCCGTTCGGCGGCGTCGAGCGTCGCACGCCCACCGTGCGGGTACCGCGCGAGGAAGGCGTCGAAATCCCGGGTGATCTGCAAGCGGTTCGCCTGGTCGCGCACGGCTGCCGGGACACCGTCGGCGTTGCCGATCTCGAACGGGTACACCCGCACCAGCGCCGCGCGCTCGGCGGCGCCGAGTTGCTCGTGCCACCAACCCGCGACGCGGTCGGTGTGGGCGGCGGCCTGGGCTTCGATGGTGGACTCGTCGTAGTCCCCGTGCTTCAGCGCATCGGGCCCCGCACCGGGTTCCAGCAGGTCGAGCGCGGCGCGGGCGAGCGCGCGCTGCTCCGCGGTGGGCGCCACGACGCCGGTGCGCTCGGCGGCCGGGTCGACCGGCACGTCCACGTCGTGCCCGAGGAACCGTACGGTCTCGCGCGTGCCGGGCCGGTGCGCGTCGGTGGTGACGGTGTCGGCTTGTCCCACGGTGATGCGTCCGAGGTTGTCCAGTGCCTCGGTCGGCACCGTGCGGCTCGGGTCGGTGTACCAGAAGTACTGGTTGCGTTCGGCCAGGATGCTGGCGAACCGGGGCGCGACCGGGAATTCGGCGGCGACGCGGACGGCGCCGAAGCCCGCCGACGCCGGATCGACGCCGAGCACGCGGGCATCGGGTCCCGCGATGGCGGCGGGAGTGTGCGCGCCGCGCCAGGTGAGGCGATCCGAGGTGGCGGTGAGCGCGAAGACACGGTCGGCGCCGAGGCCGAATTGTCCGGCGTCGGTGACCGGACCGACTCCCGGCGAACCGACCAGCGTCACGTCGGCAACCTGGCGGGCGAGGCCACCGTCGGCTCCGGCGTAACCGACTGCCGTGGAACCGTATCCGTGCCCGATCAGGTGCACGGCCGGGCGTCCTCGTTCTCCGGCGTCGCGCACCGCGTTGAACGCGGCGAGGTCGCCGAGCAGCGAACGCCCGCCCGCGCGGGCCGGACCGGTGGACGCGTACTGCGCCCACATGGCGCCACCGCTCGGCGGGTCGTAGCCCAGCCAGAGCACGGCCGCGTGCGACGACTCGGGTGCGGTGCGCGCGGCGGTGTCGTACAGGTTGTGGACGGCGTGCATGCTCTGGTTCATCGAGCGGACCGTGGCCGCCGCCCCCGGCACGTGCCAGGCGACATGGTCGGCCGTGTCGATGTCACCCAGCGCGATGACGGCCCGTCCGTCGCCCTGGTAGGCCGTCGGGTCGAAGACGAGGACGCGGACCGGCGGCGACCCCGGCGACCCGGCCGCGTCCCGATCGGCGCGGACCAGCAGCTCCGACATCGCGGTGAGGTCGGCGAGCAGGGTGGCGTCCGGACCCATCGCGCGCAACAACCTGCGCGCGCCACGGCCACTCCAGTCCGGCATCCGGTCCGGCACGGCGTCGGACGGCACCGCCGCGTCGGTGAACAGCAGCCGGCGCACGATCGCGAACTCCGGCTCGTTCAGCGGCTTCGTCCCGAAGTGCCGGAATGCGCGCGGGTTCGCGCCGATGCGCTCACCGAGTTCACGCCACGCCCTGCGGTGCGCGAGCCGGTTGGCGCGGTCGCGGAGGTCGGTGGGCAGGCCGTCCATGGCTCCGACCGTCTCGGGATGCGCGCGCAGCATCGCGTTCCGGTGCGCGCCGTCGAGCGAGTCCCAGACCCGGCGGTTCTCCAACGCCCACGCACGATGCGCCGCGGTGACGGTCGCGTCGGTGTCCTCGGCCCGAACCGCTGGGCGCACCGGGAACCGGTCGAGCGCGCGGGCCGCGGCATCAACGTCGCGCGCGTCGAGCCCGGGATCGGAGGGCAAGGTGGGCGGGACAGCGGGTTCGGGGAGTGCGCGGCCGCGGTGTTCCATGACATCGCGCAACCGGTCCGGGAAGTCCGTCACGATCGCGTCGACGCCCAGCCCGATCACGCGATGCATGTCGGCTGGTTTGTTCACCGTCCACACCGACAGCCGCACGTCCGCCGATTCGGCTTGGCGCACAAGCTTTTCGGTGACCATCGACCGCTCCGGCGACAGAATCGTCGCCCCCGCCTCCCTGGCCGCCGCCGCCAGATCCCCACCCGCATCACGCGGCTTACCGGTGAGCTGCGCCCACAACATCCGCGCGCGCTCACCCCGCGAAACCCCCGGATCCCGCCCCAGCCAAGTCTCGCTCGCGGTCCGGGCGCTCACCAACGCCACCCGCTCGGCATCCGGCGCCAACTCCGCCGCGTGGGTCAGCACCCGCCAGTCGAACCCCAGGACGCGGAAGTTCGCGCCGTGCGCGCGCATGGTCCGCACGGCCGCGTCCACCACGGCGCGCACCTCGGCGTCGGGCCAGCTCGGGTCGGTCTTGATCTCGACCGAGAACGTGCCGTCCCAGCCCGTGTCCGCAGCCAGTCGCGCGACCTCGTCCAGGGTCGGCACCAGCGCCCCGGGCTCGGCCCGCTGGGTGTCGGCGAAGCCCGGGTGCACCACGGCCGCGTCGAGGGTGCGCACCTGGTCGAGGGTCAGGTCCCGGATCCTCTGACCGACATACCTGTGGTCCGGGTCGGTGTCGCGAATCGTGCGCTTGTCGATGCGTTGCTCATGATGCACCACCGGCACGCCATCGGAGGTCAACCCGACATCGAGCTCGATACCGTCCACACCCATCCGCATCGCGGATTCGAACGCGGGCAGGGTGTTCTCCGACCACAGACCACGACCACCCCGGTGCCCCTGCACCTCCGGGCCGGTCGGGCGGGTGACCGGTCCATCGACCGGACGGTAACCCTGTGTGCCGTCATCGATTCCGGCCGTCGTGGCCGGATCGACCTTCGGCACCTTCCCGATCACCCGACGGAAGACATTCACGTCCCCCACGCCCGGCCGGTGTGGTTCGGGCGTGACCGTATCGCCCAGCCCCGCCGCGATCCTGCCGAAGTTCTCCAACGCCTCCGTCGGACGCGTCCGGGACGCATCGACATAGTCGTAGTACTGCGTGTGATGCCTGCGCGAATCGGCGAACTCGGCGGTGTCCGGGTACTGCGCCGTCACGCGGCGCGCGCCGAACGCCTCGATCGACGGGTCCACGCCGACGCCGAGGAATCGCGACGCCCGCCCGGCTCTGTTGCCGCCCACCCACGTGACCTTGTCCGTGGACAGGGTCGCCACGAAAACGTTGTCCCCCACCCCGAACTCACGCGCATGCCCCACCGGACCCGCACCCGGCGACGCCGCCAACGTGATCGAGGAGACCTCGTGCGACAACCGGCCGCCGCCCCCCGCGTAACTGGTCGTGGTCGACCCGTAGCTGTGCCCGAACACATGGTTGTCCGGACGACCCGTTCGGACTTCCCGAGAAGCGTTGAACGCGGCGATATCCCGCGCCAGCGATGCGCCCCCCTCCCGCGCCGGCCCCAGACGGAACGCACCCGAATACCCCGACGGCGCGCCGTAACCCAACCAAGCGATCGACGCCACCGCACGCCCCGGAGCACGACGAGACGTCACCTCAAAGTGGTTGCGCGCGAAATCCGTATTCCACGCCAGCTTTCCGAGATCGGTCTTGATACCCGGCACATGCCACGACACCGAATCGGCCGAATCCACATCACCGATCGCCAGCACCGCACGACCCTTACCACCGAACGCCCCCGCATCGAACGACAACAGGTGCACCGGCGGTGTCGCCAGATCCTCCGCCAGCCCGGTCTCGCGCGCCATTCGATCGGCGTCGACCAGAGCGGCGACGGTGGTCTCCAAGTTGGCCAGGGCGGTGCGCTGGGCATCCGTCCGCGCGCTCGAATGCACAGCGCGCAGGTCCACCAGATCACGCACGATCGCCAGCCGGTTCGCGTAATCACGCGCCACCGCGGGAATCCCGTCCGCGTTACCCAGCTCCCGCGGATGCGCGAGCACCACCGTCCGCCGCTCGGCGGCATTCAGCCCGTCCCACCAGCGCGCGTTCGCGGCCGCCCGGTCCCTGGCGGAGGTGACCGTCTCGGTATCGGCGTAATCCCCGTGCAGCAACCGATCCGGTCCCGCGCCCGGCGATCGCCGATCCAACAGCTCCCGGGCCAGGCGCGATTCGTCCTCCGTCGGCCTGCGGTCCGTCGGGAGTACGTCGGTGAGCGCGAACTGTCCGTCCCCGTCGCCGCCGGGCTCGGACGGCACGGCGGGCACCGGCGGTGTACCGGGGCCCCGACCGCCCCCATCGTGACCACCGGCGGCGGCACCGGGACCGTCGTCACCGTCCTCGTCCGGCTCCGTGGACGGCGGATCGATGCCGGGCGGCGTGCGTGTGGGGTCGATCGCGCCGGGGCCGGAGTCCTCCAGGGGAGTTCCGAGGCGGTCGCGCGCATCCTGCCACTCGCGCGTCACCTCCCATTCGCCGGCCTGCCGCTCGATGTAGCCGAGGTCGAGCCGATGCCCCGCGGACAGGATCGCGTCGATGTCCGCACGGTCCTTGGGCCGTCCGCCGATCAGCTTCAGCACCAGGATGTCCTCGATCGAGATCACCCCGTCGAACGCGCGGTCGAGCGCGGCGATCTGGACCGGTTCCTCGGCGACGATCAGGTCGACCGCGCGGCCGTCGCGCCGAGCCCGGATCAAGTAGATCTCGTCGTCGGCGTTCTCGGTGGTGGTGACCTCGTAGCCTGCCTCGCGCAATCGCCGGGGCAGATCGCCCGCTTCGCGGATCAACAGGTCGACGTCCTCGGTCGGGCGCGGGTCGGCCCGATACACATTGGCCGCGACACCGCCGAGAGCCGCGGGGTCGGCGCCCAGCGAGCGCAGGTGAGCCAGGAGGTCGGTGACGTGGCCGGGCAACGCGCGACGCGGACCACCGGTGTCGGGTGGGGTCGGCGGCGGCTCGGGAAGGGCGCGGCCGCGGTGTGCCATGACGTCGCGCAACCGGTCCGGGAAGTCGGTCACGATCGTGTCCACACCGAGTTCGATCAACCGGTGCATATCGGCGGGATCGTTCACCGTCCACACCGACACCCCGATGTCCGCCGATTCGGCCTGGCGCACAAGCTTTTCGGTGACCATCGACCGCTCCGGCGACAGAATCGTCGCCCCCGCGTCCCGCGCGGCAGCCGCCAGGTCCCCGCCGGCGTCCCGCGGCTTACGGGTGACCTGCGCCCACAGCATCCGGGCGCGCTCGCGCCGGGAGATACCCGGATCCCGCCCGAGCCAGGTCTCGGTCGCCGTGCGGGCGCTCACCAACGCCACCCGCTCCGCATCCGGCGCCAACTCCGCCGCATGCGTCAGCACCCGCCAATCGAATCCCAGAATCCGGAAATCGACCCCCTGCCCCCGCAACGCGCCGGTGACCGCCGACACGACGGCCCGCACGTCGGCGTCCGGCCAGCTCGGATCGGTCTTGATCTCGACGGCGAGCGTGCCGCGCCAGCCGGTTTCACGCGCGAGGGCGATCACTTCGTCGAACGTCGGTATCCCCGCGCCGGGTTCGGCCCGTTGGGTGTCGGCGAAGGCGGGATTCACGACCGCCGCGTCGAGGGTCCGGATCTGATCGAGAGTCAGATCGCGGATCTTCTGACCGACATACGTGTTGTCCGGATCGGTGTCCCGGATCGTGCGCTTGTCGACGTGCTGCTCGTGATGCACCACCGGCACACCGTCGGAGGTCAGCCCGATATCGAGTTCGATGCCGTCCACGCCCATCCGCATGGCGGCGCGGAATCCGGGCAGCGTGTTCTCCGCCCACAAGCCACGACCACCACGATGCCCCTGCACCTCCGGACCGACCGGACGGGTGACCGGTCCATCCACCGGACGATAGCCGTGTGTGCCGTCATCGATTCCGCCTTTCGCGGCGAAATCGACCTTCGGCACCTTGCCGAGCACGCGACGGAAGACATTCGCGTCCCCCATGCCCGGCCGGTGCGGTTCGGGCGTGACCGTATCGCCCAGCCCCGCCGCGATCCGGGCGAAGTTCTCCAGCGCCTCGGTCGGGCGCGTCCGCGACGCATCGACGTAGTCGTAGTACTGCGTGTGATGCTTGCGTGGTTCGGCGAACGCGGCGGTATCCGGATACTCGGCGGTGACCCGACGCGCACCGAACGCCGCCACGGACGGATCGATCCCGACGCCGAGGAACCGCGACATCCACCCGGCCCGGTTGCCACCCACCCAGGTGACCTTGTCCGTGGACTGCGTCGCCACGAAAACGTTGTCCCCCACACCGAACTCGCGCGCATGACCCACCGGACCCGCACCCGGCGACGCCGCCAACGTGATCGTCGAGACCTCGCGAGCGAGCCTGCCCGCTCCGCCCGCGAAGCTCGTCGTGGTCGACCCGTAGCTGTGCCCGAACACATGATTGTCCGGACGCGCCGGTCCGCCGCGCGCGGCACTCGACTCGCGAGAAGCGTTGAACGCGGCGATATCCCGCGCCAGCAGCGCCCCACCCGCCCGCGCCGGGCCGAGCCGGAACGCCCCGGTGTATCCGGTCGGCGCGCCGTAACCCAACCAGGCGATCGACGCCACGGAGCGGCCCGGCGCGCGCCGCGTCGTGACTTCGTAGTGGTTGCGCGCGAAATCCGCGTTCCAGGCGAGCTTCCCGAGATCGGTCTTGATCCCCGGCACATGCCACGACACCGAATCGGCCGTGTCCACGTCACCGATCGCCAGCACCGCGCGACCCTTACCCTCGAACGCTCCCGCGTCGAACGACAGCAAGTGCACCGGCGGGGTATCGCCGCCGGTCTCGCGGGCCATACGGTCCGCCTCGGCGAGCGCCGCGACTGTCGTGTGCAGATTGGCGAGTCGAGTGTGCTGCTCCTTCGTGCGATCGCTCGAGTGCACGGCGCGCAGGTCCGCCATCTCCCGGACGATCGCAAGGCGGTTCGCGTAATCCCTGGCGACAGCGGGAATCCCGTCCGCGTTGCCCACGTCCCGCGGGTGCGCCGAGACCACCGCCATCCGCTCGGCGGCACTCAGCCCGCGCCACCACTGCGAGTTCGCCGACGCCAGGTCCCGAGCCGACGCGACCGCCTCGGCGTCGGCGTAGTCGCCGTGCGCCAACCGGTCCGGACCGCCTCCGGGCGCGCGGCGATCCAGCAGCTCCTGCGCCAGACGCAGTTGTTCCCCGGTCGGCCGCCGATCCACGGGCAGCAGGTCCGACAGCGCGAATTGCCGGTCACCGTCGTCGGCGGGGTCCGGCATGGCGCCGCGCTCCCCGGGATCACCCGGGCCGCGGCTCCCGTCGTCGGCGTCGCCGGGGGCAGGTGGTACCTCGTCGTCCCCGTCGGTCCGCGGCGATTCCGGCGCGGGCGGCGTGGTCTCCGAATCCGATTCGGCTGCTTCGGATTCCGCCGGATCAGAGGTGGGCTCGGCGCGCCCGGACGCCAGCGCGGCCGCATCGGGACGCGATGCCTTCGGGTGGGGCGAGGTCCCGTCGCCGGGACCATCGGACGGGTCCCGGCCCGGCGCCACCGGCCCCGGATCGTCGGGCCTGCGGTACTTCGGCGAGCCGTGCTCGATGGTCGCGACACGCGCCGCTTCCGGGTCGCGCGGCAGGGAGCCGACACGGCGCTGCAACCAGGTCGGCTCCTCCACACCGGGCCGGTGCTCGGCGCGGCTGACCTCGTCCGCGCGGCCCGAGACGATCAAGCCGAAGTTCTCCAGCGCCTCGGTCGGCGTGCGGTGCGCCCACTCGGTGTACTGCCAGTACTGACGGTGCGTGCGCAGACCGTCCGAGAAGCGCGGCACCCGGGGGAATTCCGCGCGCACGCGCTGCGCGCCGAACGCGGCGATGGCGGGATCGGTGCCCTGTCCGCGGCCGGCGAAGCGGCCCGGCAGGCCCGGGATGTTCGCGCCGACGAACGTGACCGGGTCGCGCGATCCGATTGCCACGTAGACGTTCTCGGCGCCGATGCCGAAATCGCTCGCGTGCCGCAGCGGCCCGGCACCCGGTGAGCCGAGCAGGGTGATGGTGGTGACCTCCCCCGCCAGACGGCCGTTCGCGCCGGCGTGCCCGGTGGTCGTGGACCCGTAACTGTGGGCGAGGATGTGGTTCTCGGTGCGTCCCGGTCCGCCCTTGTCCGCGTAGAAGTCGCGCGCCGCGTTGAATCCGGCCATATCGCGGGCCAGCAGCTTGCCGCCCTCCTCGGCCGGAAGCTGCGACACCGTCTCGGTCGCCATGGTCTTGCCGCTCGGTGCGTCGTAGCCGATCCAGGCCACCGAGGCGATCTCCCGTTCCGGAGCCATCCGGGAAGCGACTTCGTACAGGTTGAGCGAGTTGCCCATCCGCGCGCGCATGTGCTGTGCGGTGGTGGTGATGCCCGGAATCTGCCAGGCCACCGAGTCGGCGGTGTCGATATTGCCGAAGGAGAGCACCGCGCGGCCCGCGTGACGGAACTCGGTGGCGCTGAAGCCGATCAGGTGCACCGGCGGCCTGGCCACATTCGGGTGCAGGCGACCCACCCGCTCCTCGGCGACCGCCAGCGCACGCCATGTGTAGACCAGATTCTCCACCTCGAGCCGGGTGGTGCCGTCCAGCTGAGAGCGCATCCACTGCTCCGGATCGGTGCCCTCGGGCACCTGGCCGGCGAAGGCCGCCAGATCGCGGGCCAGCGCCAGGCGGTTCGCGTAGTCGCGCACGTGCGCCGGGATGCCGTCGGCGTTGCCCACCTGGCGCGGATGGGTCCGTACCAGCAGGGCCCGTTCCTCCGTGGTGAGCGAGTGCCACCACCGGGCGTTCTCGGTGGTCCGCTCCCGCGCCGAGCCCATGATGTCGGCCGGGTCGACGGCGTGCAGCAACCGCGCCGGGCGCGCCCCGGGGGCCAGCCGGTCCAGGAGCTCCTGTGCCGCGACGCGATCGGCCTCGGTGACGGCCGTGTCCGGCGGGAGCACCCGGTCGGGGCTCCACCGCGGCGCGTCGCGGTCGGGCCCGGCGTCCACCGGGATCGCGTGCGCGGGTCGCTCGCCGCGCGCTTCGGCGAACGCGCGGCTCACGTCGGCGGCCGTCACGACCCGGGAGCTCGGTTTCGCCCGCGCGGGCGCCTGGTCCGGGGTGGCGATCTCGTCGCCGCGTCCCGCGGCGATCAACCCGACGTTGGCCAGCGACGCGGTCGGCGTGCGGGTGTGGAAGTCCGTGTGCGCCAGGTAGCCTCGGTGCGCGCCGCGACGCCCCGCGAACTCCCGGGTGTCGGGGTAGCGCGCCGGGATCCGCCTGGCGCCGAAGGCGTCCGACACCGGATCGGCGCCGAGTCCGCGGCGCAGGACCCGGTCGGACCGGCCCCGGTTCGCGACCGGGTCGCCCGGTGCGGCCGCCACGAACACGTTGTCGCGGCCGATACCGAAGTCGTCGGCGGTACGGATCGGACCGGAACCGGCCGGACCGAGCAGGGTGACCGTGGCGATCCGTCCGGCCAGCCTGCCCTCCGCCCCCGCGAAACCGGCGGTGACGGCGCCGAATCCGTGCGCGATCAGGTGGGCGGCGCCCGGGCCGTCCGGCGCCGTGTGCGCTCTGCTGACGTGCCACGCCGCGATATCGCGCGCGAGCAGATACCCACCGACCGCCGCCCGGCGCGGGTTGCCCGCTTCCGGTCTGGTGTCCGGGTGGTCGTAACCGATCCAGACGACCGAGGCGACATCGGCGTCGGCGTCGGCCGTGAGCTTCGACGTCACCTCGAACTGCGCGCGGGCGAACGACATCCGCGTTCCGACGTCGGTCAGGGTGGTGCCGCGCCCGCTCACGTGCCACGACACCGAGGACGCCCGGTCCAGATCACCCAGCGCGACAACGATTTTGCCCTTGCCCTGGAAAGCTCCCGGATCGTAGGAGATCAGCTGTACCGGCGGAGAACCGAGGGCCCGATCGGCTCGGCGGCGCATCGCGGCCAGTTCGTCGCGGGCGGTGACGATATTGCGCAGCTCGCGCCACTGGTCCGGGGTCAGGTTCGGCCGCCGCCCGCCGGTGTCGCCGAGTTCGACCAGTCGGCGCAGATCCCGCGCCATGGCCAGTTCGTTGGCAGCGCTGCGGTCGGCGGCCGGGATACCGTCGGCGTTGCCGATCACCCGGGGGTAGGTCACCGCGAGCGCGGAGCGCTGTACGTGGGTGAGCGCGTGCCACCAGGTCGCGTTGGCCTCGGCGCGACGCGCGGACGCGTCGACCACATCGCCGGGTGGGACCGGATGCGACAGCATGGTGAGCAACTGCGCTTCGGGACGGGCGGGCGCACCGGCTCCCACCTCGGGCGGCAGCAGCGTCCGCAGGTGCCGCACGGCGTCCTCGGCCAGCTTCCGCTCCTCGGCGGTGGGCTCGCGGTCGATCGGCAGTCCGGCCTCGGCCCGCGGCGCGCCGTCGGCGGGCGGCACCGGGGCCGTGCCGTCCCGCACGACCAGCGGTGCGGGATCGCCGGGGTGGGTGTGGGCGGCCGGGCCGAGGTCCTCGCCCGCCGCGATCCGCCCGAAGTGACGCAGGGCTTCCGACGGCAGCCTGCCCTCCGGGTCGGCGTGGAAGTACAACTCGGACAACGGCGCTCGGCGATTGTGCGGCGTATCCACCGGAACCCGCCGCGCCCCGAACGACTCCGCGGTCGGGTCGACCGGTCCCGTCGCGGTGATCGCGCCCGCCAGTCGCGCGGGCACGGCGGTGAACGACGCGCCGCGGTCCCGCTCGGAGGTGGCGACGAAGACATCGCGGCCGATGCCGAACTCGGCGGCGGATCGGATCGGGCCCACCTCGTGCGCACCGACCAGGGTGACGGTGTCGACCAGCGCGGCGAGGCGTCGGCCGCGGCCCGCGTGGCCGACGGTGGTCGCGCCGTGCCGATGCCCGAACAAGTGGTTCGAGTGGGCGGGCCCCTCGCCGCGCGCGGCGGCCGCGGCCCTGGTGGCGTCGAATCCGATCAGGTCGCGCACCAGCAGATCGCCACCCCGGCGGGCGAGACGGTCGGCGCCGGGCACCAGCCGGTTCGCGGGTGTGCGCGCGCCGACCCAGGCCACGCTCGCCACCGGCCGGTCGGCGGCGGCGCGCGCGGTGGACTCGTAGTGCGCCGCGGCCGCCGTCACATGGTCGTCGATGCGGCGTAGCGACGTACCGCTGTCGGGCACGTGCCAAGCGACCGACACCGCCCGGTCGAGATCACCGAAGGCCACCAGCGCGCGGCCGTGGCCGCCGAAGCTCGCGGCGTCGTAGGAGAGCAACCGCACCGGCGGCCTCGGCACGCCGGGGTCCAACGCGTCCGCCAGACGCTCCGCTCGCGCGAGCGCCTCCCTGGTGCGGATCATGTTGCGCAACTGGTCGGGCTCGGCACGGTTGAACTCGGGGTTGACCACCTGACCGACGCCGAGCCGCTCCGGTGTGCGGGCGCGGAACGATCCCAGATCACGTTCCAGGGCAAGGCGATTCGCGCGATCACGCACCTTGGCGGGGATGCCGTCGGCATTGCCGACCAGTTCCGGGTGCACGCGGACCATCGCGGCCTGCTGGTCGTCGTCGAGGCGGTGCCACCAGTCCGAGTTGGCGCGCGCCCGGTCACGGGTCGCGGCGTCGGTCGCGGGGCCGAGGTCGTCGTCGCCGTGCCGCAGCCGGGTCGGATCGCCGCCGTCGAGGTCGCGCACCGCCGACGCGGCGAGGTTGATCTCGGCGTCGGTGATCGGCTCGTCCACGGTCCGGTGGGGCGGATCGTCGTCGGCGCGCGAATCCGTGTCCCCGATCGTTGTTCCGGGACGGGTCGCGCTCGCGGTCTCGGTGGTCTGCGCCGCTGTGACCGGGCGCATCAGCTCGCCGTCCGGTCCGTAGAAGATGCCCCAGGTGGAATCCGCATCGGGCGTGTCGTCGGGGTCGAAGACGAACGGCTCGTCAGCACGTCGCGGATCGTCGACCATGACCCGATCGGTATCGGCGTCGTAGTACATGGTGTAGGAGTGCGCGCCGACACCGTGCTCGTCCACCGGACCGCCCTGGTCGACCACCACGGCCGTCGCCCGCCCGCCCAGTTCCGCCAATCCGTCCGCGATCACCTGGTGCGGCGAGCGATCGCGGTGCCCGGTGATCGGGGTCAGTTCGCCACCCGCGGCGTCCTGAGCCCGCTGCCAGCTCACGCCCTCGGGCCCCACCGTCCCCGGCTCGAACAACGCGATCGAGGGGTTGCCGGTCTGGACCGACGCCCGCCACAGCGCCGATTCGAAGCAGTTGTTCTCGCTCGTCTCGGGCCGATCGGGGACGGCGGGCCGGTCGCCGTCCGCCGGGACGGCGTCGGGCGCCCGATGTTCGGCGGTGCCGACGAGATCGGCGACCACCGCGTCGATGCGGTACATCGCCACGGCCGGTACGCCGCCCGGCAGCGTGGCGCGCTGGGCCGTGCCGAGCGTGCGGTACAGCCGCCCGTTCTCGTCGGTGACGTGGACGCGCACGTCGTCGCCGAAACGCCCCGGACGGATGCGCCCGTCGCCGGGCAGGCCGCCGAGCACGACATCGCTCGCCAGTCCGGCCAGGCGCCCACCGCGGCCCGCGGCCTCGGCCACGTCGACGCCGTAGCCGTGGGCGATGATCTTGTTGCGCGCAGGCGCGCCGCCGTCCGCGCGCGCCGAGCGGGCCGCGTCGGCGGCGGCGACATCGCGCAGCAGCAGCCGGGCTCCCTCGCGCGCCCGGGTCAGCGTGACCGATTGCAGCGCGGCCCGCGGGCCGTTGCCCTTTCCGGGCGGCGCGTCGTAGCCGACCCAGGCGATCGAGGCCAGTGATCCCCCGCCTCGCACGCTGTCGGCCGCGCTCAGGTGCATGTTCAGCGCGGTGCCGAGGCTCGCACCGAGGCTGCCGACGGATTGCCCACGGCCGCCGACGTGCCACGCCACCCGATCGGCGGCGTCGACGTCACCGAATGCGACAGCGGCACTGCCCTTTCCACCGAACGCCGTCGAGTCGAAGGCCAGTACCCGGACCGGCAGGCCCGGCGCTTTCGCGTCGGCCTGCGCCTGCGCGGCGGCCAGCGCGCGCACCGTCGACCGCAGGTTGGACAACTGGGTGCGCTCGGCGTCGGACAGCGTGTCGCGGGAGAGGAGATCGTCGATCTCCCTGGCGATGCGCAAGCGGTTGGCGGCGTCCGCCGAGTCCATGTCGATACCGGGCGCGCGGCCGATGGTGCGCGGATGCGTCCGGACCATCGCGGCGCGCTCGTCGGGTGACAGCGAATCCCACCACCGCGCGTTGGCGCGAGCCAGCTCCCGGGCGCGAGCCCGCGAGGTGGTCCCCTCGTTGTGCAGCAGATCCCGGAGTTCGGCCCCATCGCGCTGCTCGGCGAGCTTACGCACGGCCGACTCGGCCGCCCGAGCCTCGGAATCGGTTGGCGGAGATATGTCTTCGGGAAGCACACTGCGGCGTGGGCGGGCGCCGTCGCCGGGATCGTCGGCGTCGGGTGGGATCGCGGCGGTGTCCGGGTCGGCGTTCGCGTCCGGGTCGGTGTCCGCGTCCGGGCGGGAACCGGCGCCCGCCTCCGCGTCGGCCGGCGCCTCCCGGGTGGCGGACCGCGACCCTTCCCCCGCTCGCGTCCCCGTCTCGGGCGGCGCGACGGGCGGTGCCGCGGGGATCACGACCGGCGCGACCTGGTCCGCCCCGGTGTCGGCGTCCGGATCGGATTGCACCGGCGTCGGGTCCACCGCCGACCGCGCTTCCGCATCAGCCGTATTCGCTTGCAGTACACCGGGATCGGCTACGCCCGAGTTGGTGGACACGCTCGCCGCACCGGCCCGTGGCCGCGACGCGGCGGTGTCTGTATCGGCGCCCGGAGTGCGCGCCGAACTCTCCCCCGGACGCGGCGAAGTCCCGTCGAACACCGAGGTTCCGCGCGGCGGCACGTCGTCGCCGTCCATAGCCGGATTCCGGCGCACCGGGCTCGCCGACGAAGTGCCCGGCGCGGGCGCGCCGGACTGGGCCGCTTGGGCGGGTTGCCCGGCCACCGGACCGGACGCCGCGGGAGCGACCCCGGACGGAGTTGCCGTGGCACCGGCCAGGGGCGTCCCGGCCGGTGGCGAACCGATATCACCTTGTGCGGCACCGGTATTCGCGGAGGTGCCGCCACTCTCGGCGGTGCCACCCACCCCCTGGGTCTGCGCGCCGTCCAGCGCGGGAGACACACCGGCCGGGCGCGCACCGTCGGTGGGCGTGGAACCGGACGGCTTGTCGCCACCGGAATCCGCCCGCGTGTCACCGGAAGCGCCCTCGGGCTTGCCCGCCGCGTCCGTGTCCGTCGAACGGCCGTGCTCCGACCGGCCGTTCTGCCCGCCGTCTTCGGACGACGACCGCTCCCCCGACTCCGAAGTGGCGCGGTCGCCCGATGCGCTCTGATCACCGGCGGGCGCGGTGCCCCGGTCGCCACCACCCTGGCCGGACTGCTCGCCGCCACCGGTCGAGGACGGTTGTGTGCCCGCGTGTCCCGCGCCGTTGCGCTGGCCCGCGCCTTCGCCGGTGTTCTGCGCAGCGCCGCCGTTGGTGTTCTGCGCGGCGCCCGCGCCGTTCGGGGAGGTGGGCTGGGCGCCGTTGGACTGTGTGCTGCCGGGGTTGCTCGCCGACCCGTCCGGGGGACTGCCGGGTCCGTCCGGGGAAGGCCCGGACGGACCCGGCGTGGGCCCATCCGGGGAACCGGGCATGCCGCCGATGTTCACCGTGGGATTCGGCATGTTCGGCATCGGGCCGCCGCCGAAATCGGTCAGGCCGCGCCAGCCGTAGATCGCACTCGGTCCCATACCCGACAAGGCGCCGCCCACGAACATCCGCGGGTCGAGATCCCACTGCCCGGTGATGGCGCCGGTGGACACATAGGCGGCCACCGCGCCGCCGAGGCCCGCGGTGCCGCCGACGACGATTCCCTTGAACAGGCCCTGGAATCGGGCGTCTCCCAGACCGGTCCGGTTCATCGCCGCACGTGCCCCGAACCCCGTGGCGCCACCGGCTCCGCCCGCGATCCCGGAGATGAGCGCGTTCTGGCCGACCTGCCCCCAGTTCATCTCCTTCTGGAAGCCCTGGGAGACATTGAGGCCCTGGATCGCGACCTCTTGGATGGTGCCCTGGAGCACCTCCACGATCGCCTCTTGGACGATCTCGTAGACGACCTTGATCACGATGTCCTGCGCCGCACGCGAAATCGCCATCCGGCCCACGACGGAAGCGATCCGGTTCAGCAGCGCGCTGCCGAGCCACCGGATCGCCGTCTGCGTCGCGGCCGTGAGGCCCGCCTGCGCGAAAGGCGCGCCGGGACCGAGGAACGCGGCATAGGCGAGCTCCGCCGCGAGCCAGGCCAGCGAGAAGATCACATTGAGCTTCCCCGAGCGGATCTGTCCCGCGTACTCGATCGCCGAGTCGCCCATCTGCTCGAAGACCTTGGCGATCGTCTCCAGCGACCCGTCGCCGGAGATGAGTTTGTCCAGCTCCTGGCGGATCTTCTCCTTACCGTCGCCCTCCGGGTAGGCGACGAGCAGTGAGCGGATCGCGGTCTCGGCCTCGGGTACGGCCTTGTCCCGCAGGTCGCCGCTGATCTCGGCGAGCGCTTCGCCGAGTTCCTTCTGCAGATCCTCGTTGCCTTCGGGCCACTCGCTGCCCGCCACCCAGTCCAGCCATTGCAGCCAGCCGGGGATCATGATCGCCATTGCCGCCCCGACCGCGCTCTACCAGCTGGAGTCGACGACCCCGGGGCCGGGTTTCGCGGGGCGGTCGTGGTCGATCTCCTCCACATCGCTGAACGTCATCTCGGGCTCGTCCGCCTCGGTGCGTTCCGGCGCGCCGGGCGGCGCGGTGGAAACCGGTGGCTCCGTGGGGATCTCGCTCTCGAAGTCGGGCATGCCCTCGATGACCTCGGACAGTTTGGGCAGGCGGGCGCGGCGCTCGGCGAGCGGCGCGGCCAGCTCGCGGCTCAGTCTGGCCACCTCCTCGGCGGCTTCCTGCGCGGTCCTGGTGACGGTCGCGGCGATCTCGCCGTAGCTGAGTTCGCTGATGCCGGCGGAGAATTTGGTCTCGATGACCACGCCGTTGGCGTTGACGGTGACGGTGACCCGCTTGTCGCGCGAGGTGGCGCTGGCGGTGAGCTTCACCCGCTGCCGCTGCGCCTGGGCGATCGCGCGCATCTGGTGCTGGAAGGCATCGATGACCGATGCCATGTCACGCTCGTCGTACTCGCTAGCCATGCAGCCCTTTCCACGACTCCGCCACCGCACGCGACCCGGGCCGCCCGCGGTGGCTCATCCGCGCGCCCCTCAGATGCGGAAGTTCTCGCTCGAGGCCCGCTCGTAGTTCTGGACCGCGTCGGCGGCACGGTACTGACCGTCCGACATCGATTTGAAGGAGCCTGCCATCTTCGTGGTGCCGGTGACGACCTTCTCCATCGAGGAGAGGAATCCGTCGGGACCGTCGGCGAACTTGCTGCCGAACTTGTCCGGCCCCCAGGCCGCGGGCCCGACCGACACCGCCGTGTTGGCCGCGTTGACGAGCCCGCGCATCGTCTCGTCGACCTTGCCGGTGTCCAGCCCCGCGGTGCGCAACTTCTCCTCGTAGCTCTCGAATCTCTCAGCCATGCGCGAACCTCGTGTCCTTCCAGCAGAACTCGAAACGATGATCGCATAACGGGGGCATTACCGGCAGGTGAACCGTCGTGAAAAGAATGATGAGAAAGGCCGGTATGCCCGGATCAGGCGTTCACCGAGCCGTGCCTGCGCCGGAAGCGCTCCTCGAATTCGGCGATGTAGCGCGAGGGGGCGACCGAGGACGAGGACTGTTCGAGCACGCCGTCGTCGGCGACGTAGAAGATGGCGCGACCGATCGCGATCTCGCCGGGTTCGGTCGGCACGTACACCATCCAGCCCACGCTGATCCGTTCCGCGCGTAGCTGTTCCAGCGGGTAGCCGCTGGTGTCCAGCTCCGCGTCGGCGGCGAAGCGCCGCACGTACTCGATCGCGTCGTCCTCCGGCATCGGCTCGGGCAGCGTCATCGTGACACCCGCCATGGTGAGCTGGTAGAAGGCACTGTCGATGTCGTAGGTGCCGTCGTCGCCGAACACATCGGCCAGCGTCGCCCTGGTCGCCAGGCCGACCTCGGCGGCGGTGACCAGATCGGCCACCGCGCCCCGCCGCTGCGCGCGCACCTGATCCACGAGCAGGCCGCAGACCACATCGATCACGGTCTCCTCGGTCCACACCCCGGGCACCGCGTCGCTGAGCTGGTCGGCGGTCGGCGACTCGCCCCGATACCATTTGCCGCCCTCCCACCAGTAGCAGAACGACAGCAACCCGTTGGCGGCGCGGGGATTCAGCACCGGGTTGGCGACCCATTCCGGCGCGCCCGCGTAGATGCCAGGCATCGGCTCGCCGCCGTTGTACACGGCGTCCAGTTCCGGGGCGTTCCAGACGCCGCCCGACAGGACGGCCCGCCCGCCCGGCAGCACGTACAGCGTGGAGCCGCCGCGCTTGGCGCCCTCGAACCAGCCGAGCGACGGCAGCACCCTTGGGCCCCACTGTGATCCGGCCGCGACGAAGGCCGCCGCCAGCACCGCCCAGCGCGCCCACATGACCGGCATCGCGGGGAAGTCGTCCCAGGACGGCTCCGCCTTGACGCCCTCGGCGCGGTCCGCGCGCGCCTGCGCCGCCGCCTGCTGCGCCGTGCGCGACTGCCTGCCGTCGTTGCCGATGTAGGCGGCCAGCCACACCGGCAGCGAATCCCGCGGGTACACCTCGAGATCCGCGCGATAGACCTCCGGCGGGAAGAGCTGGTCGTCCGGGAAGGGCTCGTCACCGTAGTCGTAGTCGACCTCGAGCGACCCCTCTTTCGTGAGGGTGATCAGCAGTCGCCACCACGGGCCGTCGCTGAGCCGCGCCGACAGGTCCCGCTGTTCCCGGACCAGCGCGAGTACCTGGTCGCCCGGCTGCGCGCGCACGGAACGATCCTGCTCGTCGAAGAAGATCACCTCGGCGACCTGCGCGGGCGCGGTGCACACGAACACGGCCTGGACACGATGCCAGCCCGCCGGACCGAGCGCGGCCAGCTCCCTGGCGATGCGATGGTTGATCTGTTTGGCCTGCTCGGCCGGATCGTCCTCGCCCTCACCCGGTTCCACCAGCGTGAATTCGACGTCGGGGTCGTCGTTCTCGTCGGCGAAGCCGCGCAGGAACTCCCGCATGAACTGCTCGTCGGCCGCCGCCTCCGGCAGCTGCTCGTCCACCTCGCCCGGTGCGGGATCACCGTCGGGCACGCGGGCCTGGTCGTCTGGGTTGGTCACGTCGCCGCAATCTCCTCATCTGCGCACCGTGCCGCATCCCGGCGGCGCGGCACGATGCCTGGCCTGATGGTGTTCACCATCCTGACACAGCGACGCGGCGCGCGGCCGGGGATGACGGGCGGCGAGGTGAGCCTAGCCCTCCGCGCGCCGGTTGTGTTCCTCGATCATGCGCTCCAGCTCGGCCCGGCGGGCGGCGGCGTTGGAGCCGTCGAGCTGTCCGGCGAACGCGGCCCGCGCCGCGCGCACCAGCTCTTCCGGCACCGCGGGGTAGGCCCGCGCGATCTCGATCAGGGCGGCGTCGGTCTCCACGTCCAGGCCCGTCTCCGAACGCAGGCCGCCGCCGGTGGTCACCGAAGCCAGCTCGGCCTCGAAGTTGCTACGCAGTTCGTCCTCGGTGGGGTATCGGTTGCGCACCATCGGTCCTCCCGTCGTTCGTCCATCTCGTCCGCGTCGCCCGGTTCACTCCGACGCCAGGGTATCGCCGCCGCGCCGATGTCACCGGCCGTGCGCGGGCTCGTCGAACAGGCGAAGGAAATCCGGGGACGCGGCGGCGTGCTCCGGTTCACCGCGCGGCGCGACGCGCGCGAGATCCGCTCCGCCCTCGCCCGCGGGGAGCGGAACCGGCCACGGCGTGCCGGTATGGTCGTGCATCTCGAAACCGTGCGCGAGAACGAGACCTTGCTCGAGCAGCCACCGCAGGGCCGCCACGTTGTCCGCCATCTCCGGCCGGTAGTGCCCGCTGCGGTTGTCCAGGAACAGGACTCGTCCCGCGTGCACGTGGATCATCCCGGCCGCCGCCACATTCGCGCCGCCGAGGAACGACGAGTGCGCCATGCGCCGGTGCACGGCGCTGCGGTCGGCGTAGAGGTTGCCGTAGCCGTCCATCACGAACTCGGTGCGGTTGCCCGCGTCCGGTCTGGGTGAGGAGAACGGCGTGCCGTCGACGGCGCGGTACAACCTGCCGTCCGGGCCCAGGAAGACGCGCGCGGCCTCGCGCTCCTCGGGCGTCAGGTAGTGCACGCGCAGGTACAGGGGCCGGTCCGCGGCGTCCTCGCCCCGGTAGGTCTCGCCCAGCTCCGTGTCCGCGGGCGGCCCGGGGTCCGTCCGCGCCGCCGGAATCCGGTCGAGCGGCACGTCGCGGGGCACGGGCCGCCAGAAGCCGGAGTGATCCTGCCAGTAAGTGATCGGCGTGCCCGCCCACGGACCCGATTCGACGGTGCCGTGCCAGAGGTCGGGAGGTTCGATCTCCCGGACGACGACCTCCTCCGACGAAGTCAGGGTGCCGCCGAGGATGCCGATGGCGACGTCCGGATCCGACAGGGCCGCCGCGAGTTCCGGGTGGCTGTCGAGCGCCGCGGTGAACGCGTCGTCGATATCGGGCCCGAGCCATTCCGTGACGATCACCCGCGGCGACGGCCCCTCGACGATCCCCACTCCCGGCGCGAGCACTCGCCCGCCTGCCTCGGTGATGAGGGCGTTCGCGCGGGCGGTCAGCACCGGCCGGAATTCGTGCAGCGCGAGGTCTTCCCAGTCGGCGATCATCGGACGGGGCGCGGGATGGCGGATCGGCCCCGGCGGACTCCCGCCCTCCCTGGCGGTGGCGGCAGGTTCCGATGGGATGCCTTGGGCCTGGGGTCTTTCCGGATCGATCGAGGCCCGATCGCCACTCGGCGCGCCCGCTCGCGCCGGGTGATTGTCCGCGGACCGGTCCGGCGTGGCGTTCGCGGCGTGTTCGAGCAGTAGGCGGTACAACTCTGCGGCACCGGCGCCGGCGGCCGCGCCGCGGTGCCGGACCGCCGCGAACGCCTCCGCCACCGCTTCGCCCGGCAGCAGATCACCGCGCGCGGTGAAGGCGTAGTCGCCGAACTGCGTGCGCAGCCATCGCTCATAGCCGGCCAGGTCGCCGCGACCGGTCCCGGCCAGGTACCGGCGCAGCAGGGCGGCCCCGGCTTGCGCGCGAGTCCGGTTGCCGCCCAGGTGATCCAGCGCGTGCCCCAGCTCGTGCACGATGTTCGCGTACACCGGCCGATCGCGCGGACCGATCCGGCGGCCGGAATCGAGTTCCCCGGCCCAGCGCCGGGCGAACAGCGCGGGGTCGGTGGCGAATTCACGGTTGAGCGTGATCCGCTCGGTGCGCAGCCCGCCCTCGGCCGGCACGAAACGGGTCTCGGCGAAGTCGCCTTCCCGCAGCGGGGCGATGTGGATTTCACCGGGGCGCAAGGCGGGATGGTCCCGCAGGACGGCATCGATCGCGCGCGCGTACTCCCGCGCGGTGAGCGCGTCCACACCGGGATGATCGAAACCCCGCACCACGAGCCCGTGCCGGATCGCGAGGGCCTCGCCCACCTCGGCGGCCGTCCGGAACCGCGCCCAGTTCCCGATGTCGGAGTCGCTGCCCGCGAACGGATCTCGGGGTTCGACGCCGGGCGACCGGTCGCCGGAGTGCGCGCGGGACTCGTCGGACCCGCGCCGCGGCCGCTCCCCCGCCTCGGCCTCGCGCGCGACGGCGTCCACCTCGCCGAGCAGCAGGCGGTTGAGCACCCGCTGCCCCTCGGTCGCGCGCCGCCCGAGGTGGCGGACCGCGGCGAACGCCTCGGCCACCGCCTCGCCCGCCGCGAATCGACCGTCGGCGTGAAAGTTGTAGTCCCCGAATTGGGTTCGCAACCAGGCGGAGAACGCGTCGGCGTCGACCAGGTCCCGCGTCGACGCGTAGTGCCGGAGCAGTTCCGCCTCCGCGCGGCGCCGGACCCGGTTGGCGGTCAGGTAGTCGAGCGCGTGGCCGAACTCGTGCACGGCGTTGGCGTACACCGGCCGTTCGGCCGGACCGACCCGGCTGCCCGACGCCACCTCGCGCGACCACAGCGCGCGAAAGCGGTCCGGCTCGGCGGCGTACCGCTCGTTCACGGTGATGCCGATGTTGCCGAACACGCCGTCGCGCACCTCGTAATCCGCTTCCGCGTACAGGCTCTCGTCGAGATCCACGATGCGGATCTCCCGCAGCGGCACCTGCGGAAAGGCGCTGAGCAACTCGTCGATCGCGCGCGCGTACTCGAGCGCCGTCTCGGTGGTGACGCCGGGTGCGTCGAAGCCGAGCACGGCCAGGCCGCGCCCCTCGTACCGGCGCGCCAACGCGGCACCCACGTGCGCGGACGTCGGGTGGTCGGCCGGATCCCAAGTGGACACCGGCCCCGGCGGCGCGGGCTCGGCGACACCGGCACGCCCGGCGGGCGACGCGTTCTCGGCCGCCTCGGCCTGCGCCACCAGCAGATCGTGTAACGCCCACTGCGCCTCGGTGGCCCGCGCGCCGGAGTGGCGCACCGCGGCGAACGCCTCCGCGAGAGCTTCGACCGGGTCGAGGGTGCCGTCGTCGTAGAAGCTGTAGGCGGTGAGCTGGCGGGCCGCCCACGCCAGGAATTCCGCGAGGTCGTCGCTGCGGTGGCTCACCCGGAAGCGGTGGAACAGCTCGTAGAAGTACTCGTCGCGCGCGCCGTACTGCCCGGCGGAATCCAAGGCGTGCCCGAGCTCGTGGGTGATCACCCCGTACACCGGCCGGTCCGCCGGACCCGCCATGTGCCCGGCCGCGATCGCGTCCGCCCACATCGAGGCGAACAGTCGCGGCCGCGTCGCGTAGTGGACGTTGAGGACGATCGCCTCGGTGTGCCACCGGCCGTCCTCGGTGCTGCGGTAGGCACGGGCGGGCTGAATCTCCAGCTCGGTGGTGGGCGGCGGGTCCTGTTCGATCGCACCGATGCGCACCTCGCGCAGGTCGATCCAGCGATACGCGCTGAGCCCGTCGTGCACCGCGCGAGCGAATTCGCGGGCCGTCTCGACATCGACACCGGGGGTGTCGAAACCCGTCACGGTGAGTTCGTGTTCGGCTGCCAGCGCGGCGCCCACTTCGGCCGCGGTCCGATACCCGGAGAGGTCCCATGCGGCGGGGCCCGTCGACGGCGGCCCGCCCGCGCGCGACGCGTCGCGTCCCGGTTCCTCGGGCGGCTCGAGGTATCGGACGGCGCGCGCGCCGGTGAGCGTGCCCTGGATCAGCACCTGCTGGTACTGCATCATCAGGTCGTAGTCGAGGAACGGTTTGAACGCCCACGACGCGCCTTCCGGTGGCGCGCCCGTTCGCCACTCCAGCACGATTCCGTCGCCCCTGGCGAATCCCTCCGCCATGCCGCGCACCCGCGACCACGAGGTCAGGTCGCTGACGTCGTGCGCGCCGAGCACGTGTTCCTCCGCAGACACCGGTGTGGTGCCACGCGGTATCGCCCGGCCTTCCCGCGCCGCCGCGTAGGCGGGGTTGGGCGAACCGTCGGACAGCAGGCGCGGGACACCCCGGTACAGCGGCTCACCGCCTTCGGGCAGGTTCCCCTCGTACACCACGGTGCCGTCGGCCTCGGGCACCGGTTCGACCGGAAGCTCGTCGGCCAGCAGCTCGCGCAGCGTGCGCACCGTATGTCCTTGCAAGCTCTGGACTTCGGCCCGCGTCCGGCCGGAGTCTCGCGCGATACCGTCGGTCGTGGCGCCCTGCAGGAAGCGCAGCCGGGCGAACCCGCGTTGTTCCGGGGTCAGCAGATCGATGGCGCGCGACAACGCGGCGGGGTTCGTCCGCCGCATCGACTCGATCCACTCGATCCGGTGTCGGCCCTCCTTGCCGAAGTCGGCGGGCGCGAGCTCCGGATCGGGCCTGGCCAGTTCCTCGGCGAGCAGATCCGGCAGCCGTCGCAGCGCGCGGCGCTGCACGGCGCTCACCGCGTCGAGGCTGCGGCCGAGTTCGGCGGCCACCTCCGCGAGCGTCTTGCGTTGCGCGAAACGAAGATCCAGCACTCGGCCGTCGATATCGGGCAGCCGGTCGATCGCCCGCCGGGCGGCCGCGGGCCGGTCGGCCAGCGCCTCGCGCAGCAGGGCGGACAGTTCACCGCGCGGCGGCCCGGGCGCGTCGTCCGGGACCCGTGGCGGTCCCAGTTCGGGGGTGAGCAATTCGACGAGCCGGTCGGCGGTGCGATCCCGCAGCTGTTTGAGTCCGCCCTGGGTCCGTCCCATGGCGGAGGCGACCGCGATCATCTTCTTGCCCTGCGCGAACCGCAGATCGGCGAAGGTCCGTTCCGGTTCGGGCAGGCGCGCGATCGCCGCCCGCAACGCGGCCGGATGGTCGCGGCGCGCGGTGCGGAGGAATGCGGTCACGGCCGCCGGACTCGGCCGCTCGGTACCCGCCAGGACGTCCGCCAGGCGGCGTACGGCCGTGCGGAACAAGGCGTTGACGGAATCCTCACTCCGCTTCAACGCCGCCGCGGCCTGCGCGATCGTCTGTTCCCGCACCACCCGGGACCGGATCACCCTGGCCTGTTCGGCAGGCAGCTCACGCAGGGCGGCGCGGAACGCGGCGGGATCGTCGCGCTGGGTGCGGCGCACCAGGTTCAGTGCGTCACCGCCCTGCCCGCCCGGCGTTTCACCACCCGCGAGCAGCGCGACCAGGGCGCGGGCGGCGCGGTCCTGGAGTTTGCGCACCGAGTATTCGGTGCGGTCCAGCGCTTCCGCCGTGCGCGCGGCCGTCCACTCGGACAGGAACCGGTGCTCGGCGACCTCGCGTTGCGCGCGCGGCAGCCGCGCGATCGCGGCGCGCAGGGCGTCGGGCTCCTCGCGCCGCGCGCGGCGCACCACCTCGGACGCGCTCTCGCCCGGCGTCGCGGGGGCGGGTTCCGCGCCCGGCGTACGCACCGATTCGGTGTCTCCCGGTGCGCTCGGCGCCGCATCGGAATCGAGCAGTTCCAGCAGTTTGCGCGCCGACCGGCGTTGTAGCGCGCCGGTGGCGCCTTCGGTGCGGCCGAGTTCGGTAGCCACCCGATCGAGCGGGAGTTCTTGCAGCACCGACAGTTCCAGAACGCGACGCTGATCCTCCCGGAGCAGCGCCAGCGTTCGCCGCACTTCGCCGGGTCGCTCACGCCAGGCCGCGCCGAGCTCCTCCAACGGACGCCTCGGCGCCTGCCCCGGCGCGGGTGCCTGCTCCGGGTCTCCGGTCAGCAGGTCGGCCACCCGCAGCGCGGCCGAGCGCTGGAGCCCCTTGATCGCGGCGACGGTGCGACCCAGCTCGGCGGCCGCGGCCTCGAGGTCCAGATCGTCCAAGCGCGCCCGCAGCGCGGCGCGCTGGGCGTCGGTGAGCCGGTCCATCGCGGACCGCAGGCCGTCCGGATCCGACTCCCGCGCCGCCGTCACCACCTCCCATGCCTCGCGCGCGGTCATGGTCCGACCGGCGGAGAGCAGCGCGGAGAGCTTGCGCGTGGCACGGGATTTGAGGGCCTTGAACGCGGCCGGGCTGCTGCCGAGCTGTTCGGCCACCGCCGCAGGCGCCAGGCCGCGCAGGTAGATCAGGTCGACGAACGCGCGTTCACTCGGGCTGAGCTGATCCAGCAGAGCCCTGATCCGGCCGGGGTCGGTGCGCGCGACGTTCTCGACGTCCAGCGCCGCGCCGCCGATCCCGGAGGCGCCCGACGGTTCCGCCGCGCCCGACAGCGCCTGCGCCAGCGTGCGGAACGCGCGCGATTTCACGGTGTTCACCTGCGCGGCGCTGCGGTTCATCGCCGCCGGGATCTCGGCGTGCGGCATGTTCCGGATCAGCCGCAGCTCCGCGTACTCCCGTGCCGCCCTGGGCAATTGCCCGATCGCCCGGCGGACGCGGTCCGGATCGGCGCGCAGCGCTTCGGCGACCGCCGCTTCGTTCGGCGTCAGATCCGTCCCGTGGCGGGCGACGAGGAATCGCGACACCTCCCGGACGGCGCCGCGCTGCAACGCCTGCGCCAAGGTGGCCGACCGGCGCAGCTCGGTGGCCACCTGCTCGGGCGCGCGGCCCTCCCAGAACCGCAGCACCAGCGCGCGACGCTGGTCCGCCGACAGCGACGACAGCGCCTCCCGGAGCTCGGCCCGCGTGGCGTTCGTCAGCGCCCGCCCCTCGGGGCCGGTGGGAGACACGCGCTCGACCGCGACCAACGCGTCCAGCAGTCCCCGGCGCAGTCGCTCGAACCGCGCGTGCTGGGTCGCCACTTGACCGGCGATGGCCGCCAACCGGTCGGCCACCGGACGGTCGCCGCCGGCCAGCGCACCGATATCCCTGCGGACACGGGCGAAGACGTCGTCCACCACGCTCCGCGCCGCCGCCGGATCGGTGATCTGCGCGCGCACCGCGGCCAGCAGCGGGGGCTCGTGGCGGGCGCGCAGACGATCGAAGGCTTCGGCATCGCCACGCCGCGCGGCCCGCACCAAGTCCGCGTCGGCCGGTTCGCCCGCACCCGGCGCGGCCGCACCGATCCGCGCCACCGGACGGTCGCCCTCGGGCGCGCGGTCCGTTTCCGCGGGGTGTTCCGGCACGCCGTCGGCGCCGTAGACGATGCCGTACACGCCCGCGACGCGCGGCGGCATCTCACCCCAGACGTAGACGAATTCCCGTACCCCGTTCAGTTCCTCGTGGACGATCACCGCGCCGCTCGCGGCCCGGAACATGACGAACGCGTGCGCGCCGACCACGTCGGGCCGGTTCACACCGAGAAATTCCACGACACCGATCACCACACCGCCGGAGTCGCGCACCGTGTTCGCCATCTCGTCCAGCGACCGGAATCCACCGGGGCGCCAGCCGCCGCCCGCCGCCGCGGCCAGTTCGTCCGCGCTCACGCCGTGCAGCCCGATGTCCCGCGCGCCCTCGACCCGCGGCGCGATCGCCTCGATGCCGAGTTCGGTGCGCGCGAAACGCAGTGCCTCGGGCGCGCAGATCTTCGGAACCCCGCCCTCCAGATGCGATGTCGCGCCTTGGGCCGGATAGCGGTACGGCGCGGTGCCGTCGCCGCGCGCCGCGCGCAGGGCCCGCTCGGCCGCCGCCTCGGCGTGCACGACGAGCAACCGGTGCAGGACCCGCGCGGGCTCGCTCGCCCGCGCCCCGAGCACCTCGACATCGGCGAACGCCTCGGCGACCGCCTCGTGCGCGACGAACGCGCCGCCCCCGCCCTTGAAGCTGTATCCGGCGAGTCCGCGCAACCAGGCGTCGAATCCCGCGCGCTCGCCCGGGTGCGTGGCGCGGTAGTGCTCGGTCAGCACCGCCATCGCGCGTTCTCTCGCCAGGCCGCCGCCCGCGTAGTCCAGCGCGTGTCCGAGTTCGTGCACGATCCGGCCGTAGACGGGCCGGTCGGCGTGGCCGGGCGCCATCCGGCCCGAGGCCACCGCGCCCGCGAGCAGGTCGGCGAGCACCGCGGGGTCGGCCGCGTACGGCGTGTTGAGTCCGAGCCACAGCACCCGCCCGGTGGGGTCCGCACGCAGTTCGGCGATGGTGGAGCGGTTGTCCAGATCCGCTATCCGGATGCGCGGCAACGAGATCTGGCCGAATCGGGTGAGCATGTCGTGGACGGCCGCACCGAACTCCCTGGCTACCACCGGATGTACGCCGGGGGCGTCGAAGCCCTCGACCTCCAGTCCGTGCTCGGCGCGCAGCCACTGCGCCACCTGGGCCGGACTGCCCGCCTCGAGCACATGCGGCGCCGGCGCGGGTCCGCCCGTCGATCGCGCGCCCGCGTCGATCGGACCCGGTGCGGGAACGGCGGACTCCGCCGCGCGCGCCGGCTCCGCGCCGGGCCGGACAGCACCGGCAGGCGAATCATCGTGCCGCCCGGTCGGTCCCAGTGTCCGGTCGAGGAAATCGGTGCGGTCGCCGAAGTCGTGCATCTCGCCGACTTCGATGGCCCGCCCGGGGAAGCGGTCGAGCAGCGCCGCGTCGATCATCCGGCGGACGGTGCCGAACCCGGGGTGATCCACGCGCGGTGCGTCGAAAATCAAGGTGGCCTGGATATTTCCACTGTCGAAGATTCGGTACTGGATACGGGTCCGCACGGTGTGGCCACCCACGGTGATGTCGATCAGTTCGGGACCGCGCACCGCCTCGCGCAGCGAATTGTGGTCCGGCCCCCTGGTTTCCACGGAGTCCAGCACCAGCGACAGCCGGTCGCCGCCCGGTCCGGCGCCGGTGTGCGCCCCGATCACCAATCCGGTCACCGAACCGCGAATCGCGCCGGGCAGGCCCGCGATCCCGCGCGGTCGCAGCGAACCGCTCACCTCGGCGGGCGGGGCTGGGACCGGGCCGGTGAGTTCGAACCAGGTGGACTTGCCCTCGGGAAGTTCGGTCACGCCCGCGTCGTCGGTCAGGTCGGCGACCATGCCCATGCCGCGGCCGCGCTCGCCGAGGCCCTGGATCAGCGCCTCCAGTTCATCCGGGTCGAGCGCGTCCACGAGGTCGTCGGGCAGCTCGTCGAATCCGACGGGCGCCACCGCGACCGGGCTGTTGTCGATCACCTCCACGCGGGCGACCCCGGACCCGTCCCGCTCGCCGAGGGTGACCACCACCCGGACCGCGCCCGAGCTGTGCCGCAGCGAGTTGGCCACCAGCTCCGACACGGCCACGCGGGCGTCCGCCAGCGTGCCTTCGTCGCGCCATCCGTGGGCGCGGAGCTGCTCGACCACCCAGTCGCGCGCGGTGCTCGCCTCCCGGACACGCTCGCCCTCGACCGGGACCTCTCCCGGTCTGCCCGCGGCGCCGACCGTCAGTTCGGTGCGGTGGACGGGCTCGAACGGGCGCTGCCCCACCCGGGTGAACGAGTGCTCGACACCGGCGCGCCCCGTGGGCGCCTCTCCCGGCGCCAGCGGATCGACGGGCCGCCCGTTCTCGCCGAACACGATGCCGTACACGCCCGCGACATCGGCGTGCGAACGCCCCCACACGTGCCGGTACTCGAGCGCGTGCGTACCGTTCCACTCGCGCACCATCACCACGTCGGGCCGGTCGGGCTTGCGGAAGAAGGTGAGCTGGTGCGCGCCGACCTTCCGGTGCTGGAAGCCCTGGTACTCGACCAGCGCCAGCACGACGCCGCCGTTGTCCCGGACCGTCGCGGCGGCCGCGTCGAGGGAGGCGAATCCACCGCGATGCCAGTCGCCGCCCGCCGCCCGCGCCAGGTCCTCCGGCGCGAAGCCGACGGCCTTGATCGCCTCGCCGTCGCCGCGCAGGGGCAGCACACCCTCGAGGCCGAGAACCTCTCGGCCGAACCACAATCCGTAGACGGCGCAGTTCTTCGGACCGCCCTCGGCCGGCCGGGTCACCGCCGCGCCGGGTTCCGGGCCGCGGTGTTCGACCGGCGCCCTGGCGAATTCGTCGGCCATGGGGCCGCGCGATTCGAGGTCACGCCCGCGGGCACCACCCGGCGCGTCCGTCTCGGGTTGCCGTGCCGGGACTTCCGCCGCGCCGCCGCGATTCCCGGGAGGTTCGGCGCGGACCGGATCGGCCCCGGGGCGGCCGTGCTCGGGAATTCCCGCAGCCCGGTCGGGGGCGGGTCGCTGAGACTGTTCGGCGACCACGTTCGGCGCGCCGTCCCGGCCGCCGCCCGGCCTGCCGCCGTCGCCCGCGGGCGCGCGAGGTCCGGCCGAGCGATCCGCCGGGGCGGGTTTGGCGCCCTCGGCGCCGGGCCTGCTGTCGGCGCCGGTCCGGGGACCGCGCTCACCCGCGGCTCCCGCACCGCGTTCGGCCGGAGTGGAACCGGGGCGCTCGCCCGCGGGGCGGGCGCCCGCTTCGCCCGCCTGTCGAACGCCGCCCTCGGCCGGAGCCGGGCGCGCGGTGCCGTCCGCACCGGTGGGCCGCGCGGGGACGTCCGCCGCGCCCGGTCGCGCGGTGGTCTCCGGTCGCGCCGCGGTGCCGTCGGCGGGGGTGGACCGGTTGGCCCACTCCTCTCGCAGTTCCTTGAGCGCGGCGACGTGTCGTTCGCTGAATTCGTTGCTGCGTCCCGGACCGTTCGCCTCCCCGTTGACCTCGTTGACGCGCTGCATGAACTCGTTCGCCTGCGCCCGATCCTGGCCCGGCGGAAACCGATCCGGGTGGGCCTGCCTGCTGAGGTCCCGGTAGAGGTCACGTCCTTCGGCACGCGACTGCGGAGTCACCACCTCCGGTGCGGGCGCCGCGGCGGAGGCGCGCGGCGCGGACATGCTGTCCGCGCCGAGATGGGTTGTGGTGGGGCCCGATCGCAATCCGCTGCGCAGGCCCTGCACCGCACCCAAACCGACACCGCCCGCGAGCAACTGCATGTGGAAGGTGGTGTCGACCTTGTTCCAGTCGAACGACCCGCTCGCCAGTTGCGCGCCGATCTGCCACCCGATTCCGGCGCCGTAGATGCCGAGCGCCCCCGCCGCGCCACCCGCCACGCCCTCCGCCAAGCCGCGCGACGCCGGGGACAGCGCCGTCCGCGCGAGACTCCTGCTCGCGGCGATGCCCACCGGAACGCCGACCAGCGCGCCCGCGCTCCACTCGACGGCCATCCGCGCGGTCTGGGCCAGATCGATGCCGCCGTCGCGGTTCCCGACCGCGACCTGATAGCTCTGGATACCGAGATCGAGGCCGCCACCCGCCGCGCCCAGTTTCAGCGCGCCGATCGCGACCTGCTTCCAGTACTGCTGCACCAGGTTTCGCAGGCCGACCTTCGCACCCTC
Organism: Nocardia puris; assembly: GCF_036051655.1. Lineage (NCBI taxonomy): Bacteria > Bacillati > Actinomycetota > Actinomycetes > Mycobacteriales > Nocardiaceae > Nocardia > Nocardia puris. The sequence goes on from NZ_CP107943.1 coordinate 779,493, forward strand.
GATCGCCAGCCGCGCCGCGCCTTGCCGCGCCGCGATGGCCAGTGCCTGCCGCCCCGCCGCGAGCGCGAGCGGCACCAGCGCCGACCCCCACGGCCAGGCGGCCAGCAGCTGGTAGACGGCGTAGACGGTGATGCCCGCGAAGATCGCCATCAGGATCTTCGTGTACTCGAGATCGGTGCCGCCGTTGCGGCTGTAGCGGCCCAATTCCGCCACGGCCTCGGCGAGTTCCTCGATCGAGTACTCTCCGGCGAACAGCGTCGCGAACTCCGCCGCCACCGCCTCGGCACCCTCGCCGCTGTAGAACTTCTGGGTGGCGTCGGTGACGTCCTTCAGATCCGGGATCAGGTCCTTCAGTTCCTCGGCGGCGGCCAGCCACGCGTCACCGAGTTCGAACAGCGCGGTCTCGTCGCCCTCGGGATAGGCCTGCCCGAAGTTGAGCGCGCTGAGGATCCACGGGGGTATCCACTCCCACATGGCGGTGACGCCCGACATCAGGACCTCACCGCCGCACCCACCCGCCCAGCTCCGGGCTCACCAGCTCGAATCGTGGACGTCCGCGCCTGCGCGGCGCTCCCGGCCGTGTTCCCACTGCTCGACGTCGTGGAACTCGGGCGACGGGTCGGCGGGCTCGTCCCGCTCCCGCGCGCCGGGCGGCGCGGTCGAGACCTCGGGCGCGACCGGCACCATGTCCTGGACGTCCGGCATGCCGGGAATGAACTCCGACAGTTTCGGCATCCGGGCGTGCTGCGGGCGCAGACCGTCCATCAGCTCGCGGGTCCGCCGCTGTACCTGAGCGGCGGCGTCCTGAGCGGCGGCCGTGACGGCCGCGGCGATCTCGTCGTAGCTCAGCTCGTCGATCCCGGCGCCGAAACGGGTTTCGATCACCACGCCGTTGGCGTTGACTGTCACGCGCACCCGGCGCCCGCCCGCGTGGGCCGTCGCGGTGAGCCGCGCCTGTTCGCGCTGGGCGCGCACGATCGAGGCCAGCCCCGACTGCACCGAGTCCATCAGATCCGCCAGCTGTGCCCTGGCCATGTCGTCGACCACTGTTGCGACCCTCCCGGCCCCGTTGTCAGAAGTTCTCCCCGCTGCCCCGGTCCGTGTTCTGCAACAGGTCCGCGGCATCGCGCAGCGCGGTCGAATACGATGTCAGCAGCGCGGGTTTGGATTCGATGACGCCCTCCAGGTTCGCGGCCGAGGCGATGTATCCCTTGTCACCGGCGAAGTTCCGGCCGTATTCGTCCGAACCCCATTTGCCCTCGTGGGGGTTGGTGGCACCGCGCAAACCGGCCAGGATCGACCGGAAACGCCCCGCCATCTCGTCGAGATCCCCTGCGACACCGCGCAGCTCGGTTTCCAGTCGCACTTCCTCCGCCATGCCGACCTCCCGGGTTGCCAACGTTCGACCGTGGTGCCAACAGTGTCGGTCCGGCGTGTTAACCCGGGATGACAACGAGCGAACGTTGGCGGCTCCGCGCGTTAACGAAGGCGACCGCCGCTGACCCCCAGCGGAATTCGGCCGACGGGCGCACCGTCACGGCGCTCACCGGACCCGGGTTCCTCCGACGCGCGCGAGAATCGAGCCGCCCGCTACGGCCCCGGCTCGGCGAACGCGTCGATCTCCGCCGCACGCCTGGCGATCTCGGCACGGATCTCGTCGCGCGCGGCGTCGATGGCGCGGTGCGCCCGGTCGGCGGCGGTCGCGGGGTCCACCGCGGCGCTGGGCAGGCGTTCTCCGGTGCCGTGCCGGTGCGGGTCCACGCGGTCGAGCGCGGCGACGATACGGTCCCAGTCGCCGGTCCGCGGCGGCGGTCCCGCGGGTGTCGCGCCCGGATCGACACCCGCGCCGATCATCTCGGCGAACGGTAGGTCTATCTCGTTGTCCCGCAGCGGGATCGGCCCACCGCCGATCAGGGGGCGGTCCGGCGACAGCCGATCACGGACGGGACCACCACCGCGGGCGTCGTCCACCGCCAGGTGGGCGTAAGCGGCCAGCGTCGTGACCTGGGCGGCACGCAGAACGTTGCGCTGCCGCAATGCGTCGGCGACGGTGGCTGTCTCGTCCGATGTGGCGCGCCCGGCCCATTCCGGCGCCACGCCGAGGCGCCGGGCGAGTTCCTCGACCGCGGCACGACGATCCTGCGGCAGGCCGAGGGATTCTCGCGGTGGCGGTGACACGGCGGGCGGGGCGGGCTCGGCGCCCAGGATCTGCGGGCGCCCGTCGGGTGTCCGGTGCAGGCGCGTGGCCTCGGCCGCGCCGAGGACGACGCCCCCGTCGGCGTCGAGACGGAGGTGGACGGTCTCGAGCACGATCGCGCCCGCCGCGATGTCGTCGGCCAGTCCGGGCCTGCGGTCGAGGAGGGCCTGCGCGGCGTTCGCCCCGTTCTCATCGCGGGTGAACACCACCATCCGGGTGGGCGGATCCACGCCGAACACCCCGACCGCCGGTTCGAGCCAGCGCCCGTGTGCGGCGAGTACCACCTCGCCCGCCGCCTCGGCCACCATCGCGTCGGCGAGCCCGGCGGCCCGCTCCAGCGCCCGCCCCACCCGCCCGGCAGCCTCGCCGAGACGGACGGATCTCGCTGTGACAGCGCGAATCTCGGAGCGCAGCCGCTCCAGCGTGGCGGGCACGCGCGACGGATGCAGTTCCGCCTCGCCGACCCCGAGAACATCGGCCCACAGCGCGCGCTCGGCCGCGGCGTGCGGGCGCGCGACCACCTCGGCGAGCGCCTCGACCGCGCCCGCGCGCAGCAGGGTGCGGTGGGACAGGTCGGCGACGGTGGCCGCCAGCGTCTCCGGGCGCAGCGCGCCGGGATCGATGCCGAGCCCGCGCAATGCCGCGGCGGCCTCGGTGAATTCGGCGGCGACGGCGGCCTCGGCCGCTCGCAGGCGCACCATCGACGAGCGCAGCGCGTCGCGCACCCAGGACACCGGCTCGTACACCAGCTCGGCCCCCGCGCGGCCCGGCCCGGCCCGGGCGGCGTCACGGCGCTCCGGGCCCGGGTCGGGCGGGGCGGCGTCCGGCGGGGCGGGCGCGATCCGTTCGGTCCGGGTGTCGGCCAGGTCGTCCGGCGCGGGCGACCGGTCCACGAGCAGGTCGGCGAGCGCGTCCAGATCCGTGGCGAATCCGGCCACCTCGGCGCGGATCTCGGCCAGCGCGGCGGCGACGGGCGCCTGTGCGCGGTCGGTCATCGCGGCGACGATCTCCGCGCGGGCGGCGCGGCGTTCACCGTCGGTGAGCCGCGCGTCGCCCGGCCGGGCCGCCTGGCTCTCCAGCGCGGCGAGCCACTGCCGCAGACCCTCGACCTCGGCGGCGAGTGCGCCGCGCCGCGACCCGTGCTCCGCGCCCCATGCCACCGGCAGCGCGGCCACGTCGGCCTCGCCACGGGCGATCCCGGCGCGAACGGTGTCGAGCGCGGCGGTGATCGCGGGCGTGGGCGGTGCGCCCTCGTCTCGCTCGAGCAGCGCGAGCCATTCGCGCCTGCTCACCGTCCCGGGATCGTCCGGGTTCGAGGTCTCGCGCGCGGCGAGGTCCGCGCGCAACAGGGCGAGCACCGACTCCGGCACCGGACGCCGATCGCTGCCCGCGAAGACGGCCAGTCGCCGACGGACGCGGTCGATCTCGTCGCGCACGCGCTCGGTTTCGGCGCCCGGGCCCGCGCGCAGCGCCGCCAGTTCCGCCTCGGCCGCGGCGCGCGCCCCACCGGGGTCGAGCGCCGGGAACACCGGGATGTCCACCCCGGCGAGCAACCGGCGCAGCCCCGCGATCTCGTCGCGTACCGCCGCGGGGGTGCGCCGCTCGCCGAGTTCGCCGAGCCATTCGCCGGTGAACTCGCCGAACGTCTCCAATTCCCCGGCGCGGTAGTCGATCTCGTCGCGCAACGCGCCCCGTATCCGCTCGAGGTCACCGGTGGCCAGTGCGGCGTCCAGCGTGCGCAAGCGGTCCACGTCGGCGCGCAGGCGCTGTCCGGTCGGCCCGCCGGTGCGCACCGGGCCGCTCGCGGCCAGCGCGTCCACCGTGGCGACCGTAGCGTCGCGCCGGGCGATCTCGGCGGCGAGCCACCCTCTGATCGAGTCGATCTCGCCGGGCGACAACGATTCTCGCTGCCTGCGCCGCTTCAGATCGAGGTCGGCATCCGGGTCGCGGGTGGCGCGGGCGAGTTCGATCTCCAACCGCCGCAGGAAGGCGTCGGCGCGCGCGGTGTCCCCCTGACCCGCGATCGCCGGGGAGCCGCCGGGCCCCGGTATCGCGTGCGCGCGCAACTCCCGCCGACGGTGGTCGATCATCGCCCGCAGTTCGTCGCGCACGGCGGCCCGCTCGGCCGCGCCGAGACCGGGGGCGGGAGTACCGAGCAGCCGTTCCAGGTCGCGGGCACGGAGTTCCCGGCGCGGGCCCGCCAGCTCGGCGGGCAGCGTGTGGCGGGCGTGTCCGCCGATCAGATCGGCACTGGCCGTCACCGCGCGCAAGGCGGGTATCGCGTCGGGGTCGGCCAGCGGCACGGTGTCGGCGGGCGCCACGGCGGCCGGGGGCATGGCGGCGTTCTCGTTCGCCCAGGCGAGCACGGCGTCGCGGGCCAGCATCCGCGCGTAGTCGGCGGCGCCCTCGGCTTGGGCCGCCCGTAGCGCGTTGTCGTAGCGCAGGGCGGCGATCACCTCCGCCGCCCGGTCGGCGCTCAGCAGCTCCGGCGAAATCCCTAGGCGGCGGGCGATATCCGCCGCCGTGCCGGGGCCGGGCGGCGGTCCAGCCGCCCGATCCGGCGCCCGCCCGTCGCGGCCGTCGGCCGGTGCGTAGCCCTCGATCCGCCAGCCGCCGTCCGGCTGGGGGCGCACCCGCGGCGGCGCGAGCGCGCCGACGAAGAACGCGCCGTCGTCGTCGACGCGGACCGTCCGGTATTCGACCGTCACCTCGCCGCGAACCACCGCGGGCCCGAGATCGGGCCAGTCCCGGAGCAGATCGGCGAGCAGCCGATCGTGGGCGCCGTGCCGCTCGAACAGCATCATCCGGCGCGGCCCGTCGCCGTGGAACACCGCGACGGCGGGCGTGAGCCAGAAGCCGCGACCCGCGCGGACGAACTCCCCGACCGCCTCCCAGAGCACGGTGCGGGCCAGCTCGTCGACGCGTTCGACGGCCTGGTCGAGCCGGGTCGCCAACTCCGGCAGCTGTTCGCCGACCCGGATGCGCCAGTCGAGGCCTTCCCGCAGCCGGGCCAGGGTGCCCGGCAGTTTCTCCGCGGACAGCTCGCCGACCGCGACGTCCAGGACGTCGGCCCATTGCGCGACCTCGGCGGCGAGCCGGGCACGTGCCAGCGCCGCCGCCTGCCACACCGGTTCCGCCGCGCCGCGCGCCCACCCCGGCTCGGCGCCGTTGTTCACACCCGCCCAGTCCTGCATCGGTGTGCCGATCAGTCCGGCAGGCAACCGGCGGCCCGCGTCCCGGTCGAGAATGTTCGTCTCCTCGGCGAACGGTAGGCGCACATCCGCCGCCCGGTAGCGCGCCATCGCGTCGGCGAGGGCCTCGATCGCCCCGGCGCGCAGCAGGATTCGGTGGCCGGCCTCGGCCCGCACCCGGTCGGGCGGCGCGTGGACCTCGCCGACACCCAGGGCACCGGCGGCGCCCGTCAGGTCGGTGCGGCGGGCCGCGACCTCCGCACCCGCCGCGCTCAGCCGAGCCGCGAGATCGGCCAGCCGGGCACGGACCTCCCCGGTCGGCTCGTACCGGACCTCCCCCTCGCCGGGGCGGGCGAGGATCGCCGCCTCGGCGCGCAGTCCGCGGTCGAGTTCGGCGAGCACGAGGCGCGACAACTCGGGTTCGATCTCCGCGAGGTCGGTGTCGTCGGCACGGCGAGCGGAGTCCAGCGCGGTCCCGGGGTCGGGATGGCGGGCCGCGAGCGCCCGCAGACGCTCCACCACCCGCTCGACCGCGTCGGTGACCACCCGGTCGCGAACGCCGTTGCGCTCGGCCATCCGGTCGGCCAGGGCGGGCGGCAGGTCGATCCGGTGGCGCGGATCTGGGTCGGCGTCCCAGACCCACCGGACCGTGTCCGGCGCGACGGCGGTGTTCCAGTAGTCGTCCAGCGCCGCGTCGGCGTCGCGCGGTGGGCGGAAGCGGTCGTCGTGGTTCGGATACAGGCCCACCGCAGCGCGCAGGAACTCCGCCAGCCGGGCGCGGTCCCCCCAGAGCTTGATCACCTCCGACAGGATTCTGGCGACGTTGGGTCCCTCGTCCTGGGCGGGCGTCGCGCCCACCACCTGGTCGATGCCGTCACCCAGCACGGTCTGCCCGTACTTGTCGAGATTGGACCCCGAGGGGTGCTTCGGGTGAGCGGGTCCGCCGTCACTCAGCGCGGACCGGATCCACTCCCGCTCCACCGGCCACTGCCGCCGCGCATCGATCAGCCATTCCCGCAGCGAGCGCCGCTTCTCGCGCTCCCGCGCGAACCATTCCGCCACCGGACGGCGGCGCGACCGCTCCGCCGCGTCCGGCCGGGCCTCGGCCTGCGCGCCACCGCCCACCGGCCCAGTGTCCGCACCGCGAACCACCGCACCCGCTCGCCAGTCCGCGGGAAGAAGCCGGGTGTCGGCGAGCCGGGCCTGCGCGCCCGCCGCCAGAGGCCGCGTATCAGCGAGCCGACTCTCCGCACTCGCGTCCAGCGGCCGCGTGTCCGGGAGCCGATCCGCCGCGTCCGGGCGGGCATCGGTCTGCCCGTCCGCATCGAGCGGCCTGCTGTCCGTGGGATCCACCGGCGCATCCGAGCCGGAATCCAGCCGTGCGTCCGACCCCGGCGGCCGACCGACGGCGGGTCGACCCCGCACCGGGGCTTCGCGCGTGTCGGAGCCGGTCGGGGTGCCCGAACCGTCGTCGTCCGGAGGTTCGGCGGCGGGCGGGGTGCGGGGCGGGCCGGAGGGTGGACCGGAGGGTGGGGCGGCGGGCGCGGGTCCGTCCGCATCGGGATCGTCGTTGTCGCCGGTGGGCGGCGTCCGCTCGGATTCCGGTCGCAGGCCGAGGCGTTCGGCGGCCGCGTCGAACCGCGCCGCCACCTCACCCGCCACCGCCTCGAACCGCGCATCGGTCTGCGACCGAAGCCGGTCGAACGCCGCACCGGTCTCCCGCAACGCCGCATCGAACCGCGCCACCACACCGGATTCATCGCCGGTCACCGGTTCGGCGGCGTCGGGTTGTCCCTCGAGCCGTTCGGCGGTTTCGGTTCGCGCATCGACCCGTTCGGCGGATTCCGGTCGCAGGCCGAGGCGTTCGGCGGCCGCGTCGAACCGCGCCGCCACCTCACCCGCCACCGCCTCGAACCGCGCATCGGTCTGCGACCGAAGTCGGTCGAACGCCGCACCGGTCTCCCGCAACGCCGCATCGAACCGCGCCACCACACCGGGTTCACCATCGGGGATCGGATCGGGCGCCGCGGAAAGCTGTGCGGGCACACGGTTCCCACCACCGTCAGCGGCACGATCCCCGCCACCTCCCGGCGCACGCTCCCCAGCGCCTTCCGGCACACGCTCCCCAGCACCCTCCGGCGTGGGAGCCACCGGGTCCGGCATGCGCTCGAGCATCGCTTCGAACGCGCGGCGCGCGGAGACCTCCCGGGCGCTCAGCGTCTCGTCGAAGGCCGCGAGTTCCCGGCGCGCCGCCGCGTCGATCCGGGCGACGGGATCGCCGGGCCGCGGCGTCTCGGCGCCGGGCGAGTCACTGCCGGTCCGCGCTTCGCCGCTCGGCAGTTCCGGGGGTGTGGAGCGCTCGGTTCGCGCCGGTCGCCAGTAGCCGGGATCGACGGGGACCGGGGCCGGCGCGTACGGAATGCCCGCACGCCATTCGGTGAGCGGGGGCCGGTCGGCGTCCCAGTGGTGCCCGAGCGCGACCGCGTGGGCGTTGGCGTCCTGCCAGGTCGCGGTCGGACGTTCGGCCAGGTACTCGGCTTCGGCCAGCGCGTCGCGCAGCAGTACCAGGTCTTGGCGCAGCGGCTCGCCGTCCATCAATCGCCGCCACGCCTCCGCGATATCGGCCAGGCGATCCATCGGCTTGCGCACGTAGGAGCCGGCCGGGTCGGTGGGGTCGCGCACGAGGTGTTCGGCGCGCATCAGGTGGTCCTTGATGCGCGCCAACTGCTCGCGATCGAATTCCGTCACGTCGTGGCGCATCCGCTCGGCCACCACGGCGGCGATCGCGTCGGGTGTCACGTCCTCCAACAGCAACGCGCGCATATCGGCGACGGTGTCCCGCACCGCCTCGGCGTCGTCGCCGACGAACCGTCCCGACAGTTCCGCGGCGACCCGATCGATGTCCGCGCCCACCGCCGCGAGCTGTGCGTCCACGTTCCCGAGCGGATCGATCCCGCGGTGCGCGTCGACCAGCTGACGCCGCACCTGCTCCACCACCTCGTGCGCGGCCTCGATACGCGCCGCGGCGCGATGCCGCGCCAACCCCTCCAGGATGCGATCGAGGTCGGAGTCGTCGGCGAGGAACCGGTCGTATTCGGCGTCGGCCCAACGCTGTACGCGTTGCCAGTTCGCGACGTCGGCGTCCCAGCTCCGCCGCAGCGAGTCGGGGATGTGCGGCCGACGCGAGGGCGGCGCGTGATCGGCCGCGTGCCACGGCCGGTGCATCGGCTGGATATCGGCGCGCGGCGGCGCCGTCCACGGGAAGCTGCGCAGGAATGTCCCGAACGGCGGGATCTTGCGCAGCCACGGCTTGGACCGCACCCACTCGCCGATCGCCGGATGCGACTGCACCCAGCGCTGGACCGCCGGATGCGACGGCGCCTGGGCGAGCATCAGGATCAACCGGACCACGTTGTAGGCGTCGGCGCCCCAGTGCTGTGAGTACAGCTCGTCGGGCGCGACCCCCGAGGTGTTGTACTGCGTCGGCGCCATCGGCGCGTTCACCGGCAGGGTGCTCTCCGGGATCTTGCCGTCGGGCACATCGTCGGTGGGCAGCGTGATGTCGTTGACGACGTCCTCCATCGCCCAGCCGCTCACGCCGTCCGGTGGGTCCTTGGGGGTGAACTTCCGGGGCACCGTGCCCGAGTCACGATTCAGCTCCCAGCTGGGACGGCTCTCGTCGACGGCGTGCCAGGTGCCCGCGCCGTCCCGCCAGAGGGTGAGGTCGAATCGGGAGGCCTCGTGCCACGGGGTCCGCATCCTGCGCACCGCGACCTGACCGAGCGCGTCCCATCGGACGGCGCCGTCGCGGTCGGCCAGCACCTGGCGGAGTTCGACGGACGCTTCCCCGGTGACCAGCGCCCGCGCGACGATCGGGCTGTCCCGCAGGGCCGCCGCCAGCGCGCGATCCAGCCCGGCGCGCGGTGGGGCGCCCAGCTCGTCCCGGCCGCCGAACACCACCAGGCGCGGGCGGTCGCCGTCGATCAGCCCGACGCCGGGCGCCACCATCCGGCCGCCCTCGGCCTCGATCAGCCGATCCCAGGCGCCCGCGATGCGCGCCATCTCGTCTTGGCGACGGCCCGCCAGATTGTGCGCGCGGTTCACATCCGCGGCGGCGTCGGCGAGCGCGTCGATCTCCCGGCCGCGGGCGCCCGCCTCGGCCGGGTCCAGCACACCGCGCGCCGTCGCGTCCGCGACCCATTCGCGCAACCGCCGCACGGTCCCTTCGAGCCGGTCCGGGGTCAGGGCGCCTTCGTCGGGGCGGCCGGAACCGTCGGCGAGTCCGAGTCGCAGCGCCAGGTCGTCGCGCATGACCCGCCTCGGCTTGATCTCGCGCAACGCCCTGGCCCGCTCGCGCGCCGCGCGATCCAGTTCGGCGGCCAGCTCACGCGCACCGGGACGGTCCGGCACCGCGCCGTCGGCTTCGAGCAGGCCGATCCGCCGATCCAGTTCCCCGATCCGCGCGTCGAGCAGGTCGAACCGTTCGGCGTCGGCGACCAGTTTCGCGATGACCTGCGCGCGCCGCCGCCGCTCCGCCGCGTCGACCGGCTCGCGGACGAGCCGGGAGTTCTCGTCGATCCCGCCCGCGACGTCGTGGACGTCGACCCGGCTGCGGTCGTCCAGCTCGAGGATGGTGCGCTGCCGCTCGTCCGGATCGCGGATGACCCACCCGGTCGGCCGGTCCAGACCCAGATTCGCGGCGCGGTCGTCGACCTTCGCCCGGACGAACTCCCGCTCCCTGGCCAGATCCCTGCGCTCCTGGACGAGCGCGTCGTATTCGGCACGCACGGCCGCCGCAACCGGCTCGGCGCCGGCACGGCGCATCCCATCGCGGTCCGGCCGATCGTCCGCGCCGGGGTCCGCACGCGCGGGCTCCGATCGGTCGCCCGCGACGTCCGGCCGTTCCCCCACATCGGAACGACCGCGATCCGCGGCCGGCACACCGGCACCCTCTCGATCACCCGATCCGACCGGGCCGTCCGGCGCGCGCCTCGCCGGTTCGCCACCGTCCGGCCGGACGCCCGGATCCGGCCGCGCGGCGATCTCCTCCGGGCCCCGGCTCGCCCGCGTGCCTTGGCGCGCGGCCTCCTCCAGGATCGCGTAGAGGACCCGCGCGGGCTCGGACGCGCGGTGCCCGCGGGTGACCACCTCGGCGAACGCCTCCGCGTAGATCTCGGTGGGGTCGAGCGAACCGAGGCCGCGAGCCGCGTCGCCACCGAAGCTGTATTCGCTGAGCTGCGACAGCCATTCGCCGAATCGCGCACCGTCCGCGCGCGGATGGGCGCCGCTGAAGTAGGTGAAGAGCCGGTGCGTGACGTCGGCGCGGCGGAATCCCGGCGCGTTGTAGGCGGCGTACTCGAGCGCGTGCCCGAGCTCGTGGGTCAGGGCGTACCGGATCTGGCGCAGCGCGCCGGGATCGCCCGCGACGTCGCGGCTCAACGACACCGACGCGGTGTACCAGTGGCCGTCGCCGTCCACCTCGGCGGTCGCCCACGATATCCAGGCCCGGTCCGGTGGGTCGCCGATGCGCAAGGCGCGCAGGTCGATGGACGGATGACGGGTGAGCAGGTCATCGACGGTGCGAGCGGCCTCCCGCACGACGTCCGGGTGCACCCCGGCGTCCGTGTGACCGGTGAGCACCACCGCGTGCCGATCCGCGAGCCGGTCGGCCACCTGGTCGGGCGACAGCGACCGCCACTCGTCGCCGGTGAGCGAGAGCCACAGCCCGCGCAGCGAGTCCACGGCGCGTTCGCCCAAGCCGCGCGCGGGTCCGCCGTCCGCCGCGTCCAGGGTCAACGGCCGCGGCCCGGCACCGGGTCCGCGCTCGGGCGGAGGCCCACCGGCGCCCGGCGAGCCGGCGTCGGACCCGCCCTCGGGCGCTGTCGGTTCCTCGGCCGCCGTGTCGGCCCGGCCTTGTCCCGGCCTGGAGAAGTGGGCTCCAGCCGACTCGAGCCGACCGGAGCCGGAGGTGTCCTCGGTCAGGTCGCCGTCGCGGATCTCGACCTCGGTGAACCCGAATTGCGCGGCGAGCCTGCCGGTATGGGTGCTGCGGGCCGCCGATTCCTCGTCGAACCCGTACGTGCGAGCCGTCATGAAGGTGGCGAAGTTGTCCGACAGGCCGTCCTTGTCGAGCCACTCGCCGCGGATGGTCCGCACCCGATGCCCCATGACCCGCATGACGTCGGCGAAGATCTGCGATCCCGACGGTGTGCCCGGCCCGGCCCGCAGTTCCAGGGTGAGAATGCCGCCCGGGTGGAGTTCGGCCCGCACCCCGTAACGGTCGCTGCCGCCGTACCGGTTCACGTACACCGTCCCGTCCGGGGACAGGTGACCGAAGGAGGACAGGTGGGCCGTGTCGTCCGGGCGCGCGAATCCCCGCAGCGCGTCCAGCCGGGTGAGCACGTCGCCGAACCAGTTCTCCCGGCCGAGCTCGGCGAAGGCGTCGCGCAATCCCTCGACGCGAGCGCGGATCGATCGGATCTGCGCGAGCGTGAGGTCGTGCGGCACGTACTCGATGTCCCCGCCGGACGTTCTGGTCGTGTATCGCGACGCGAAGGCGAGAGGTGGTGACGATCCGAGCGGATCGTTGCCGAACGCCAGGTGGTTGTTGATCGCGGCGACGGTGTCGCCGGGACGAATCGTCCAGTCGGCGTTGTCACGTCCCGAGCGGGCCGTCAACGTGTCGAGCAGACCGAGCCCGGCCGCGCCCGGCGCGTCCCCGTAGATGTCGGCGGCGCCGTGCAGCGCGGCCGCGGGTGAGCGCCCGGGCTCCGGATCGGAGAACAATACCGTGGCCGAGACACGGTGCACCGGTGCGACATTCGCGCCCACCGCGGCACCGAGAAGCGCGACGAGCTGGTGGGCGTCGGCGTGGCGCGCGTTGCGCAGCGTGGTACGGAGGAGCACTTCGCCGTTGGCGAACCTCACCCGGTCGACCCGGCGCGGTTCGTGCATGGCCCGCCCCGCGGCGACCGGCTCGATCGAGGCGACACCCGAGTCGACGGCGGCGACCACCCGATCGTGGAACGGCCGCACGCCGTGCGCGAGATCCCATGCCCGGCCGTAACTTTCACCGACGGACAGGGCGCCGGGGGACTCTCTATAACCCGGGAGCAGTGCCCGCAACTCGATCAGGCCCGCCTCGTTCCCGATCCGGTCCAGCTCGGCTTCCCCCGCGCGGGGCAACGCCGTGGCGGCCACCGCGCGCTCCCGCGCGAACGCCTCGGTGTAGACGCGCTCCGCGGTGCTCACCGGCAGCTCGTGACCGGCCTCGCGCAACTGCCGCGCGATCACGATCTCCAGCGCCGTCGCGCGCGCTTCGACCGCGACCATCCGTTCGATGTAGTCCGCGCGCGACGAGCGCTGCCGATCCGTGGCGTGCGCGGCGGGGTCGGCGCGGGCGGTCTCGGCGTGAATCGCCGCGCGGGCGAGCGCGAGCAGATGTTCGGCGTCGCTCGCGCCGGGATCGAGGACGAGGATGTTCCGTTCGGGCGAGTACCGCGGCGGCCTGCCGGTGTCGTGTTCGACGCGCACGCCGTGACGGCGCAGGGTTTCCTCGGCCCACCGGCCCGACGGCAACTCGGCCAGCGCCGCCCGCAGCCCGGCCAGGCGGGCCCGCGTCGCCGCGGCGGCCGAGTCGTCCGGCTCGATCTCCGAGACCCGCGGCGCGGGGGCGGGCTCGGCGAGCGCGCCGTCCACCACCCGGACGCGGCCGTTGTCGTCGACGGCCACGGTCGACAGTTCCCGCACCGTGATTCGCGAGATGCGCTCCGCCGCCGACGGGTCCGCGGCGGCTTCGGCGAGCACCCGCGCATGCTCCCCGCCGGGCGCGGCGACGAGCAACTGGTCGGGCGCGCCGGGCCGGATCGCGACGTGGTCGCCGAGCATCGTCAGCGCACCGCCGGGTGCCGAGGCCGCGAGCACATCGCGCGCGGCGATCGCCGCCACCGTGTCGGCGCTGCGCTGATGCTCCCACCGGGCCTGCTCACGGCGATCGGCGAGGTCGGCGAGTACCCGCAGATCGTGCGCCCGGCGTCGCAGCTCCGCCGCACGCTCGGGGGGCGTAGCCACGTCGGCGAGCTCGCCCTCGGCCCGGGAGAGCAGATGAGACACCCGCTCCCGCAACGCTGTTCGCTCGACGTCACGCGGTAGACCGATCGCCGCGGCGGCGTCGGCCACTCCGGCGTCGAGCTCCTCGGCGCGCAACCGTGCCGCCTGCCGTTCCAGCGCACCGAGCCGGATCCGCTCGGCGAGTTCGGGGGTCGAGATCGGGTGGGTGCCGACCGGCTCGACGATGCCCGTCGCGTGCACCCGATCCCAGGCGTCACCGTAGAAGTCGGCGTAGCCCCCGCCCTCGGACGGACCGAGCGCGGCGATGTCGGCGCGGATCGCCGCGGCCGCGAACTCGTGGGCAGCCCGGTGCAGCGACGCCGGATCGAGCGGCGGGATCGCGCCACGGCTCGCGAACGGGTCCATCGAGAACTTGTCGAGCGCGCGCTCATAGGTTTCGACGTAGGTCCGTTCGATGGCGAGTGCCGCGGGGCTCGCGTCGATCTCGTAGCCGAGGTCGCGCAGTTCCCGCACCACCTCGATGCGGCGAACGTTCGCCTCGACCTCTTCGTCGACCATGGCGCGCACGAACTCCTCACGCGCCATGGTCCGTATCCGTTCGCGGGCGCTGCGCCCCTCGGCCAGGTATTCGGCGTGCACGGATTCGTGGGCCAAGGCCAACGCCTGCCGCACGTGATCGACACCGCTGGTGTAGGTCACGACCGCCAGTTCGTGCCTGCGCAATTCACCCACGCGTCCGTCGGAGTGCGCGGTGGCGAATCGCTCCCTGATCGGGCCCGCATCCAAGGCGGCCAGGATGCGCGCGCCCACCTCGGTCTGTGCCAGCAAGGCGCGCACGTGATCGGCCGGGTCGCCCAGCGCCCGCATCCCCTCGGGCAGCCCGGTGTCGGCGATGCCCGGCCCGGCGGGCCTGGCGGAGTCACCCCAGGCGGGCACGTCGAGGTCGTCACCGGGACCGGACGGGCGCCGGAGTCCGGGCGTCGCCTGTCCGGTGGCGGCGGCCTCGGCGTCGTCGGCGTCGGGGACGCGTCGGGCACCCGATTCCGGGTTGCTGTCCGGCGGCCGATGCGGCGGGCCGGGACGCGGGCCCGCGGGTGCGGGCCCGTCGTCGTCCGGGCCGTCCCCGAACTCGCGCAGCATCTCGTCCAGGCGGGCGTGGGCGCGGCGCTGGATCTCGTCCAGGCGCGCGTTCGCCTCGCGCATGATCTCGTCGGCGCGTTCGCCGAATTCCCGTACCGCGTCATCGATCCGGGTGAGCGGATCGGCCGTGTCCGCCTCCGGCGCGGCCGGCGGCGCGAGGTCGGTGCGGGTGCGGGTGAGGTGGCCCGCGTCGTCGAAGTCGATGCGCAGTTGCCGGACCGGAACGCCGCGGTCGAGGACTTCGGCCAGCTCGGGATGGTCGCGGCGGGCCCGGTCCAGCACACCGGCGGCGTCGGAGTCGGTCCACGCCACCACCACGACGCGCGGCGGATCGTCCACCACGCCGATGCGATCGGTCACCAGCCGAGCGCCTTCGTTCAGCACCGCGTCGCGTTCCATCGCCGTCGCCATCGCGCGGTCGAGGATGTCGACGCGCTCCGCGGCGTCGAGGTGGCGCACGGCCGCGTCCTCGAAAGCATCGATGGCGGCCACGCGCCGCGCCATCTCGTCGACCCGCATGGTCCTGCCCCGCAGCTCGTCGGCGGCGCGGCGCGCCGACTCGCGGTCGGCCACATCGGACTCGTCCACCGGCAGACCCGCCATCGCCCGGTCACGAGCGGCCCGGGCGGCGTCGAGTTCTCGCACCGCGGCGGCGCTCTCGCCCGCCAGCCGGTCCATGACGGCGGCACGGTGGCGCGCCGCGTCGGCTGCCGCATCGGACTCCCGGTGCAGGGCGTCGTCGATGCGCGACCGGGGATCGCCGGCGGGCAGGGGCGCGGGTGGCTCGGCGGCGCGGCGCCCGAACTCGGCCACCAGGTCGGCGAGTTCGGCGAGCCGATCGGCGCGGTCCCTGACCTCCGCGCGCAGTCGAGCGTGCAACGCGGTGAGTTCGGCGGCGGTCAGGCCCTCGTGCTTTTCGATCTTGCCGTCGCGGTAGTCCTCGTACACCTCGATCATCCGCGCGATGTCGGTGTCGTCGACCTCGACACCGAGGATGCGCGCCCAATCCCGATCGGCCCGCGGCACGGCCCCCTCGTCCGGCGCGCCTGCCTCGGACCGGTCCGCCGAGGCCGCGTCCGCGAACGCCGCGAGATCACCCGCGACCGCGCGCAAGTGGTCGGCCACGCCTGCGTCGTGCGAGCGGATCTCACCCGACCCCGCCCGCGGGTCGGGCGTGGGCCGATCACGCTGCGGCACACCGGAATGCGGGTCGACGGCCAGCAGCGCCCGCGTGAACTCCGCCAGCGCGGCCCGCATCTGATCCGGGCGACCGGTCCGGACCGCCTGGCGGATCTGGTCCACCAGGACCCTCGCGTCGATGCCCTTGCGGTCACCGTGGCGCACGTAGCGCAGTTCGTTCGGGTGGCGCTGTTCGCCGCGGTCGCGGAAGTAGGGATCATCGCCCTTCAGGTACTTGGGCGGGAACAGCCGCTCCGGCTCGAGCCCGAGCCTGCGGGCCAGTTGGTCGCGGGCGGCGAGCACGGCCGCGGAATCGGTGTCGCGCAACCGCTTCGCGTAGTCGACCAGATCGCGCACGCGCTGGCGCAACAGCGCGGTGCGCTGGTTGTCCGCGGTCAGAATCTCCGCGATCCGGTGCGGGGTGAGATTCGAGGCCGACACACCGAGCCGGTTCGCCAGCCGGTCGCGCGCCGCGGTGGTGTCGTAGAAGGACTCGATCTCCCAGGCCGTCCGGGTGAAGTCGGCGATGGCCTCGATGCGCGTCGCGCGCAACGCGTTGCGCAGCCGCTCCCCGGCGACCGTCCGGTCCAGCGTGGCGGGGTCGGCCGGATCGATGCCGAGTTCGCCTGCCAACCGGTCTATTTCGGCGCGCACTCGATCGTCGGACAGCGTCGCGGTGTTCCGGTCGGTGGCCGGCGGCGCGCCGGGCCCGTCCAGCACCGGATGCCAGGTGCCGTCCGCCGAACGGATCACTGTCACATCGGCTGTCCGCCCGTCCACGATCCCGTGGAAGTGCCGCACCTCCGGAGCGGCGACCGGATCCACGTGCAGGCGGCCCGCCCCATCGACCCAGACGTCTCGGTACTCGACGCGCACCTCGCCGCGGTTCACCGCATCGGCCAGCACGGTATCGGCCGCCAGCACACCGGCCAGCCGGGCGGCGGGCTCGCCGGGCCGGTCCGGGACGATCAGCCGAAGCGGCCCGCCCTCCGGGTCGGGCACCAGCGCCACGCCGTCACCCACCTCGGTCGCGTCCCGGTCGGCGAACCACTCGGCGAGCAGCGGGCCCCGGCGCGCCTGCGAGTCGGTGGCCCGCAGCCGGGGTTGCGCCAGCTCCGAGAACCGCGCCAGTTCCGCCGCACGCGTGGCCATTTCGCCGCGCAGTTGCCGAATCGTCTCCGACAGGCGCTGTTCGGCCAGTTCGGCGCGCACCCGAGCCACCTCGTCGAAATCCGCGCGGGCCAGGACGCGGGCGAGTTCACCCGGATCGCGCTGCGCCAGTAACTCGCTCAGCCGCGCGGGTGGCAGATCGGCAAGCATCGCGGCGAGCACCCAGCCCGGTCCCGTCACGGTCGGATCGGCCGGATCGACGCGGCTCGCCGGGATCGGTGCCAGCGCGTCGCGATCCAGCCCCGCGGTCAGGTCGGTCAGCTGGTTCGGTTTCAGCTCGGCGAACAGGCGCAGCTTCTCGTCCGCGCTCAGATGCGCGAGCACGTCCGCGGGCCGCTCGGCGTCCAACGCGGCCAGGTCGACGCCCAGCACCTGCGCCCAGACCGACCGCTCGTCCTTGACCTGGTCGCGGCGCAGCGCGTTCTCGAAGTGCTCGCGCAAGCCGTCGTCGCGGCCGGGCTGATCGCTGTAGTAGAGATCGCCCCAGTCGCGGCCGGGCTCGCCGCCGTTATTGACCCCCTCCCAGGCCAGCAGCGCCGGATCGCGATTGTCGGCGCGCGCCACCTCCCGCAGGTAGCGGTTCAGCGGATCGCTGTCGAACATGTTGATCTCGCGGCTGTAGGGGATGCTCGCGTCCTCGGCGATGTAGCGCCGGGCGGCCGCGGCCAGCGCATCGATCGCGGCCGCGCGGCGGGCATGGCGGTACTCGGCCTCGTCCAGCGCCCGTTGCACACTCGCCGGATCGACGTCGGGCAAGGGGCTGCCCACCCGGTCGGCAGCGTCGCTCAGTTCGTCGTCCACGGTGCGCGAAGGATCGGGATCCGTTGGGCTGGAAGACGATTCGGGCACGTCCTGGACCTCGGGCGGCACCAGTGTGGCGTCCGGGTCCAGGAAGCCGATCTCCTTGAGCTCGCGCTCCATATCGCGCAGCAGCTCCGGATCGGCGTCGTGAATCCAGAACGCGTACTCGCTCCCGTCGGCGTCCAGGATCGGGATATGCTCGCCCACCGCGTCCCGGACCCGCCCGGACAGATGCCGGAAGAACGGGACCAGCTCCCGCCGCTTCCACATCGTGGCGCCTTCCTTCCAGATGCGGGCCGGATTGAACGCGCCCGAGGCCGCCGGATCGGTGATACCGGCCAGATCCGAGATCGCGGTCTGGCCGCGGCCGTCCTCGCCGGATCCCGACGGGTACTTGGGGTTGTGGCCGTCGTACCCGGCGCGCGAAGGGGTCAGCTGGTCGCGGCCGCGTTCACCGATCTGGCGCAGCTGTTCCCGCACCCGCTCCCACCACTGGCGCAGGCTCGACCGTCGGTGCGGCGGTGCGCTTTCCGGGCGGACGACGATCTCGTCCCCGCGAGGCGCCGCGGGATCGGTGCCCGCCTGCGGTTCCGGTTCCGGTGACGCCACTCGCCATGCGCCGTCACCGTCGGCGCGCAGGGCCACCGGGACCACCTCACCGTCGATGTCGAGCAGCAACCGTGGCGCGCCCGCGGGATTCGCGTGCGGCGGTGTCGTCGCCAGATCGGCGAGCAGGTTGATATCCCTTGCCCGGCGCAGGGTTTCGTCGCGCAGGTCCGCGATCGTGCGATCGATGTCGTCCGGGCGCAGCGACGCCGGATCGAGGCCGAGGTGGCGAGCCAGCTCCGCGCGCTCACCCTCGATCTGGGCTCGGAGCACCGGGTCGGTGGCCGCGGCGTGCCGGGCCGCGTTGTCGGCGAGGGACTCGACGGTGCCCGCCAGCAGCAGGTTCCAGTACCGGAGTTCGGCGGCGGCACGGGCGAGGGCGCCCGGGTCGGCGTCCGCGTCGACGGCCGCGTGCCGCCGGGCCAGATCCGCGCGCAGTTCGGTTTCCGTGCGCGCCACCGGCGCCCGCGGCGCGTCGCGCTCCGGTTCGCGTGGCGCAGGCGGGTCCGAATCGTCGCGCGATCGGCGGTCCGGGGTGCCCGGCTCCAGCTCGGGCACCGCCAGGTGCTCGAGGCCGAGCGCGCGCAGCTCATCCGCCATCCGCCGCCGGACCTCCGGGTCGGCCTCCCGCCAGAACTCCTCGCCGCCGTACTGCTCCTCGACGGCCATCCGCGCGAAGTCCTCCGGATGACGCATCGGCGCGGCGCCGTCGTCCAGGAAACCCCGCGCCCTGGCCAGATCGGCCAGCTCCCGCCACGTGCCGAGCGGATCCCGGTTCCCCGCCATCGCCTCGGCGATCCCGAGCGCCTCGGCGAGCCGGTCGGCATAAGCCCGCTCCGCATCGGTCAGCCGGACCGGATCATCACCCCCCGCCCGAATCTCCGGCTGCGCGAGATACCGTCGGATATCGTCCATCGGATCCCGATCGCCCGACGGTTCGCGATCGGGTCGCGAGCCGTCGCCGGGATCACCCGGATCGGGCGGACCTCCGGTTCCGGGATCGTCCGGATCGCGCGGAACGCCCGCACCGGCGTCGGCCGGAGCACGCTCACTCTCGGCACCGCGATCGTCCGCGTCACGCGAGGCGCGGGCATCGGGGACATCCGCGGCGGTAGCCGGGTCCTGCGGTGGGTGCCGCTCGCCTCCGGCCTCGGGCTCGGGTTCGTTCTCGTCGCGATCCGTGTCGGCGCGCGGGTCGGTGGGTGCGGGTGTTCCGGGTTCCTCGTCGTCGCGCAGCATCGCTTCGTAGGCGGCCCTGGCCTCCGCGGACAACGGGTGGAGGGGTGTGCCCGCGCTGTCGAACAGCACGGCGTAGGTGCCCTCGATCGGGCCCGCGATGCGCGGCGGGAACGGCCGCCCGGTTTCCTCGCCCGCCTCGCGCACGATGATGTCACCGTCCTCGAACGACATCACATAGGCGAACTGTCCCACCGCACCGTAGTCGTCGATGACCAGCGCGTATACGCGGTCGTCCAGGTCGTTCTTCGCGCGGTGGGCGGCTTCGTCGCGCAGGCGCCGCGCCATCGCCTCGTGATCGGTGAACGGCCGCAACTCACCACCCGCCGCCGCGACCACCTCGGCCCCGTGCATCCCGTCGAGACCGGGGCGCACGTCCGGCACCCTGATCACCTCACTGCCGGTGACGTCCTTCAGGTACGCCAGGCAGAGCCGAGCGGGATTGCCGCGATCATCCGCCGTGGAGCGTGTCGCACCGCCCTCAGGTCCGTCCCCCTCCGACCGATGATCGGTGCGCGAGTTCTCCTCCGCGCCATCGGAATTCCCGCGCACCTCGCCACCCGCGCCCGCCGCCCGGTCACCGGTGGCTGCTGTTTCCCCGGACTCGCCGTCCCGGGTGCGGGGGTCGGGAGCCTCGGGCACCCCGCGATCCGGCACGCCCTGGCTTCGCTGGGCGGGGTCGGCGGACTCCGCGATATCGGCCCGTGGTGCGGCCGAAGCGGCCGTACCCGCCTGTACCGCGCCGGTGAGGGAGCCGGGCGGGGCCGGGCGTGCCGATCCCGCGGTGGGTTTCGATGCTCCGGCACCACCGGTGCGGTATTCGGCCGCTCCGGTGGTCGCGTCGCCAGTGGTTGGACGCGCCGAGGAAGTGCCCGGACGCAGGTCCGCGCCACCCGCCCGCGGCGCCGGGTTGTCGGCGCGCGCGTCCGGCCCCGTGGGTCTCGCTTCGGCGGTGCCGGGGCGCGGTGCCGAACCGTCGGGTTGGGGCACGGGCCCGCGAACGGCGGGTGGCGGCACCACACCGTCGTCCCGCACCGCCGCGCTGTCGTAGGTCTTGTCCGGCCGAGTCGCAGGGCCGTCGCCCCGCGCGGCCGCGTCATCGCCGGGCCGGGCCTGCGAGGCGCCGGGCTCCACGCGCACGTCGCCGTTCCGGACTCGGCCCGCACCGGGTTCGGCCACCGACGCCCCCGACTGCGGTCCTCGTGCGTCACTCGCGACCTGTGGTGGTGGGGACCCTGACGGTTGCGCCTGCGTGTCATGAGCGGCACCGTCCCCCTGTGCGATGCCGGTATCACCCTCACCCACTGCACCATTCGCCGCAGCGGCCTCGCCTTGCGTGGAAACGCTTGCGGCAGTGTCCCTTCCCTCGGAACCTTCCGCATCACCGACGTCTCCGGTAGGCACCTCCCCCTCGGACCGGTCGCTCGACGGCGCGAGGGCGGTGGGATCATCCGATTTCGAGACGGCCTGGTCGGCGGGACCCTCCGCCGCCGCATCACTCCGATCCCGGGCAGCGGCCGAATCATCCCCCGCACCACTCGGCTCGCGCGCGGCAGCCGAATCATCCGCTGCCACACTGTCCGAATCTCGCGCAGCTGCCGGATCGGCACCCGGCTCCCCCGGTGCCGGAGCACGTTCGCCCGTGGTGGACTCCCCCGCGGTGTCGCGCGCCGCGGGCTCGGCGTCGGTGACACCGGCCTGCACTCCCCCTTCCGCGCCGGATTGCCGCCCGGACTCACCCGAACCCGCCCCGGCGTCCGGTGCTTGGGGTGCGGCTCCGGAGCGCGCGGCGTCGCCACCCGCCGGTTCGGTCGCACCGGACCCCGGAATCCCTTGTCCCGGTGCGGCACCCGCACCGCGCGGGGCTTCGGTGCTGTCGCCCGTCCGGGCGGGGTCGGCGCCCGGGCTCTCCGGACCGCCGTCCCCCCGCACCCCGTCACCGCCGGACCGCGCAGCGCCCGGAGTACCGGTACCGGCGCCACTTCCGGTACCGTCCGGCGCTCCGGGCGGCAGCCCCCCGACCCTGGTCAGTCCCGACACATCGGCCGTAGGCGCGTAGATATCGGGAAACCTGTTGTGCCAGTAATGATTCGCCTGCGCGCGGCTGGCGCCCGAGAGCGCGCCGTTGATCATGCCCGCACTCGCGATGCCGCCGCCCGCCACCGAGCGCAGATCGAACTCGTTCAGCGACGTGCCCAGATTCTGGACGGCTTGGTCCCACCCGTCCCGCGCCACATCGAACGCGAACTGGGTGCCCAGCCCCGCCACATAACCCGCCCCGCCGCCGAGCAGACCCGCCGTGCCGCCGGTGATCCCGCCGTGCATCCACGGCGCCATGCTGTCACCGAACTTGTCGCCCAGCTTGCGGCCGAACCAGTCGCCGAACGGCCCCGCCGCCGCGCCGCTCGCCGCGGAACTCACCAGCGCGCCGACGATCTGGTCGACCTTGAAATCCTCGCGGTTGTCGTTGGCCATCTGCCAGGCTTGGATGCCCACTTCCTGCCCCAGGCCGATCGTGGCATCGAGGGCGACGTGCCTGGCCACGAAGCGGAACAGTCCGGGCAGGTCGGCCGCCCACCGGGCGACAGCGGTCATCAAACGGGTCGCGATGGCCCGAATCCCCATGCGGGTCACGGTGATCGCGGCCGCCTGCACCGCCGGCGCCGTGGGCGGAAAGATCCAGGCCAGTGCGATCTCGAGCGCCAGCAATGCCAGCGAGGTGATCATCAGCAGCTTGGCGTAGTCGATCTCGGTGCCGACGCTGTCGGCCGAACCGGCGATCCGCTCGAGGTTGGCCGCCAGCACCTCGAGCGACTGCGGACCGCTGCGCAGCGAGTCGAACAGCTTGCGCATCTCCTCGCCGCCGTCGCCGTTCGGGTAGGCGTCCAGCGACGCGCTCTTCGCGGCGTCCAGATCGTCGGCGATCTCGCGCAGTTCCTCGGCGGCGGCCTTCCAGGCGTCGGCCAGCGCCCACATGCCGTCCTCGTCGCCGTGCGGCCACTCCGAACCGGCGACCCACTCCAGCCATGCGAGATAGCCGGGGATACCACTCATGCGCTGCTATCCCGGGTCACCAACTGCTGTCGGTGACCCCGTGCGCCTTGCCGCGACCGTGGTCGACCTCTTCGACATCGGTGAACCGCATCTCCACCGGCTCGTCCTCGTCCCGGGCCGCCGCGGTGGGGCGCTGGGCACCCTCCGGCGGCGTGGTCGGAACCGATGGCGGCGTGGGCATTTCGGCGCTCAGGTCCGGCATGCCCTCGATCAGGTCGGACAGTTTCGGCAAGCGGGCGCGCCGGTCCTGCAACGGCGCCATCAGCTCACCGCCCAGCCGGGCCACCTCCGCGGCCGCCTGCTGGGCGGCCTCGGTCACCGCCCGCGCGATCTCCGGGTAGCTCAGATCGCCGATCTCCGCGCCGAATTTCGTCTCGATCACCAGGCCGTCGGCGTTCACGGTGACAGCGACCCGCCTGTTCCTGGTCTCGGCGGTCGCGGTGAGCCGGGCGCGCTCCTGCTGCACGCGCGCGATCATGCGCAGCTGCTGCTGGACCTCGTCGAGCACCTCGGTCATATCGGCGCGGGTGCGTTCGTTGACCAGCCGGGAGCGTGCGCCGCTCATCGGAACATGTCTTCGCTCGCACGCTCCTGGGCCTCCAGGAGATCGGCGGAGTCGTTCTGGCCCTCGGACACCCCGGCGAACGTGGCTTTCAGCGCGTCGAGCGACTCGAGCGCGGACTTCCGCGAGGCCACGTATCCTTTCGGCCCTTCGGCGAAGGTGGTGCCGATCTTGTCGTCACCCCACGGCTCGCCGAGCCCGGCGGTGGTGGTGCGCAGTGTCGTGAGCACCCCACCGATCCGATCCCGGATATCGCCAGTGAGTCCCCCGGCTCGGCGCAGCAGGACCGGATCGACCTCGACACTCCCCGACATGGCGTTCACTCCTCCGGCTGTGGACGCGGGCACACCGCGATACGTCACCCTCGACCGTGCCAGTCATCGGCGAACCGCCGGTGGCCCGAACGTGAACGAACGGCAGCCGATCGATAACTCGGCGTGCGCCGGGCGCTGCGGCGGCGGCCGCCGCCACCGACCTCGGCCCGGCCCCGTACCTGCGATGATGGGCGGCATGCGAATCCTGGTGCAGCGCGCGACAACAGCGGCGGTCACGGTCGATCACGAGGTGGTCGGCCGCATCGATCCCGCAGCGCACGGCGCGCCGCACGGGCTGGTCGCGCTGGTCGGCGTCACCCACACCGACACCGACGCGACCGCCGCGGCGCTGGCCGAAAAGCTGTGGCGGCTGCGCATTCTCGACGGTGAACGCTCCGCCGCCGACCTGGACGCACCGGTCCTCGTCATCAGCCAGTTCACCCTCTACGCCGATACACGGAAGGGACGGCGGCCGTCCTGGTCGATGGCCGCACCGGGGCCGGTCGCCGAACCGCTGGTGGACGCGTTCGCCGACGCGCTGCGCGGACTCGGCGCGACCGTCGCCACCGGACGGTTCGGCGCGCACATGAAAGTCGAACTGATCAACGACGGCCCCGTGACCGTGCTGCTGGAATCGTGACGCGCACCGGTCGAATCCACCGCGGCACAAAAGAATCCGGCCCGGCCACCGTGAATGGTGGCCGGGCCGAGTGGATTCGGGGCTCCGGAGAGCTCGCGCTACTCCGGCCGCAACGTCAGAATGCGCGGACCGTCTTCGGTCACCGCGACCGTGTGCTCCCAGTGCGCGGCGCGGCTGCCGTCCAACGTCACCACGGTCCAGTCGTCTTCGAGGACCTTCGTCTGGGTGGTGCCGAGGGTGAGCATCGGCTCGATGGCCAGCACCGATCCGACCACCAGGCGCGGGCCCTTGCCGGGGGCGCCCTCGTTGGCCAGGAAGGGGTCCATGTGCATTTCGCGGCCGATAGCGTGGCCGCCGTAGCCGTCGACGATGCCGTAAGCGCGGTCGTGCAGTTTCTCGGCGGCGCGGGTGCCCAGTTCGATGGCGTGCGACACGTCGGTGAGCCGGTTGCCGGGCAGCATGGCCTCGATGCCCGCCTCCATCGACAGTTTGGTGGCCTCGCTGAGCAGGCGGTCGGCCTCGATGAGGTCGCCGACGCCGAAGGTCCACGCGGAGTCGCCGTGCCAGCCGTCCAGGATCGCGCCGCAGTCGATGGACACCAGATCACCGGCCGACAGGATCTCCTCGGCGGTCGGGATCCCGTGCACCACACGGTCGTTCACCGACGAGCAGATGGATCCGGGGAAGCCGTGGTAGCCCTTGAAGGACGGGACGGCGCCCGCGTCGCGGATGGTCTGCTCGGCGACCTCGTCCAGCTCCAGCGTGGAGACGCCGGGCTTGGCCGCCGCCCGGACCGCGACCAATGCGCGGCCGACCACGGCGCCCGCCGCCGCCATGGCGTCGAGTTCACCGGCGGTGCGGAACGGCACCACCTTCTTGTTCTTGCGACCGAAGACCATGGCGGCTCAGCCCCGCGCCGACGGCGGCATCAGTGTCCCAGAGCGCTCAGCGCGCGGGCGTTGACCTCGTCGACCTCGCCGACGCCGTCCACGGTGACGACCAGGCCGTCGTAGTGGTCGAGCAGCGGCTCGGTCTCCTCGCGGTACACCCGGAGACGGTTGCGGATCACGTCCTCGTTGTCGTCGGCGCGACCGCGCGCGAGCATGCGCTCGACCACGGTGTCCTCCGGCACGACGAAGCACAGCACGGCGTCGAGCTTCTGGTCGAGATCGCCGAGGATCTTCTCCAGTGCCTCGGCCTGGTCGACGGTGCGCGGGTAGCCGTCGAGCACGAAACCGTTCGCGGCGTCGGGCTCGTTGACGCGCGCCTCCACCATGCGGTTGGTGACGTCGCTGGGCACCAGGTCGCCGGCGTCCATGTACTTCTGCGCCTCGCGACCCAGCGGGGTCTGCTGGCTGATGTTCGCGCGGAAGAGATCCCCGGTGGAGATGTGCGGGACGCCCAGCTTCTCCGACAGCAGGACGGCCTGGGTGCCCTTGCCGGCACCCGGCGGACCGAGCAGTACAACTCTCACTTGAGGAACCCTTCGTAATTTCGATTCATCAGCTGGCTTTCGATCTGCTTCACGGTGTCGAGGCCGACACTCACCATGATCAGCACCGCGGTGCCGCCGAACGGGATGTTCTGGATACCGCTGGTATTGCCGATGTCCAGGAACACGTTGGGCAGGACCGCCACCACACCGAGGTAGATGGAGCCGGGCAGGGTGATGCGGCTCAAGACGAAGCTCAGATAGTCGGCCGTCGGCTGACCGGGACGGTAGCCCGGAATGAAGCCACCGAACTTCTTCATCTCGTCGGCGCGCTCCTCCGGGTTGAAGGTGATCGCGACGTAGAAGTAGGTGAAGAACACGATCAGACCGAAGTAGATCGCGATGTACACCGGGTTGGTCGGGTTGACCAGGTATTTCTGGATGATCTCCTGCCACCAGCTCGGATCGGTGTTGTTCTGCGACCCGGTCAGCTGGGCGATGAGGTTGGGCAGGTAGAGCAGCGAGGACGCGAAGATCACCGGGATGACGCCCGCCTGGTTGACCTTCAGCGGCAGGTAGGTCGAGGAGCCGCCGTACATCTTGCGGCCGACCACGCGCTTGGCGTACTGCACCGGGATGCGGCGCTGACCCTGTTCGACGAAGGTCACCGCGACGATGATCAGGAAGGCCGCCACCAGGACCAGGCTGAAGACCAGGCCGCCGCGGCTCTCCAGGATGGCCCCGCCCTCACCGATGATGGCGGCGGCGATACCGGCGAAGATCAGCAGCGACATGCCGTTGCCGACGCCCTTCTCCGTGATCTGCTCACCGAACCACATGACCAGGGCGGCGCCCGCGGTCATCACCAGGACGATGATGACCATGCCGAAGATGCTGGTGTCGGCCAGGATGTCCTGCGGGCAGCCCTGCAGCAGCTGACCGCGCGCGGCCAGCGCGACCAGACCCGTCGCCTGCAACACGGCCAGCGCGATGGACAGGTACCGCGTGTACTGCGTCATCTTGGTCTGGCCGGACTGGCCTTCCTTGCGCAACTGCTCGAACCGCGGAATGACCACGGTGAGCAGCTGGACGATGATGCTCGCGGTGATGTAGGGCATGATGCCGATCGCGAAGACCGACAATTGCAGCAGCGCGCCGCCGGAGAAGAGGTTGATCAGCTGGTAGATGCCGGCGTTGTCGCCATCGGAGACCAGCTCGACGCACTCCTGCACCGCCTGGTAGTCCACGCCCGGTGAGGGCAGCGCGGCACCGACGCGGTACAGCGCGACCAACCCCAGCGTGAAGAGAATCTTCCGCCGTAAGTCCGGAGTCCGGAAGGCCGATACGAAGGCGGAAAGCACAGATCCTCCTGGCGCGAACGACATGGTCATGCCATGGCTGTTTCAGCGGTGTGCCCGGACCCTCGTCGGACCGGGACGCCGAAAACCACGACGTGGCTTGGCAGACAACAACTGAACTCTAACAGTGGCACCGGACGAGCTCTTCACTCGTCCGGTGCCACTGTCGTCGAGACTACCGTCAGCCCAGCTCGGTGACGGTGCCACCGGCGGCGGTGATCTTCTCCTTGGCGGAGCCGGTCACCTTGTCGGCGGTCACCTGGACCGCGACGCCGATCTCACCGTCGCCCAGCACCTTCACCAGCTGGTTCTTGCGCACGGCACCGGCCGCGACGAGCTCGGCCTTGCCGATCTCGCCACCCTGCGGGAACAGCTCGGCGATGCGGCCGACGTTCACCACCTGGTACTCGGTGCGGAACTTGTTGGTGAAGCCCTTGAGCTTGGGCAGCCGCATGTGAATCGGCATCTGCCCACCCTCGAAGGCGGCGGGGACGTTCTTGCGAGCCTTGGTGCCCTTGGTACCGCGGCCCGCGGTCTTGCCCTTGGAACCCTCACCGCGGCCGACGCGGATCTTGTCCCGCTTCGCGCCGGGTGCGGGGCGCAGGTGATGCAACTTGATGGTCATGTCAGACCTCCTCAACTGTCACGAGGTGGCGCACGACGTTGATCAGCCCGCGATTCTGGGCGTTGTCCTCACGAATGACGGACTTGCGAATGCCGCGCAGACCGAGGGTCCGCAGGCTGTCGCGCTGATTCTGCTTGGCGCCGATCGAACTCTTGATCTGGGTCACCTTGAGATCTGCCATGGTCAGGCTCCCTGTCCCGCACGCGCGCGCAGCATGCCCGCCGGAGCGACGTCCTCGAGGGGCAGGCCACGGCGGGCCGCGACCTCTTCGGGACGCTGCAGCTGCTTGAGCGCGGCCACCGTCGCGTGGACGACGTTGATCGCGTTGTCGCTACCGAGCGACTTGGCCAGAATGTCGTGGATACCGGCGCATTCGAGCACGGCACGGGCCGCGCCGCCGGCGATCACACCGGTACCCGGGGACGCCGGGCGCAGCATGACCACACCGGCCGCCGCCTCGCCCTGCACCGGGTGGGTGATGGTCGAGCCGATCATCGGGACGCGGAAGAAGCCCTTGCGCGCCTCCTCGACACCCTTCTGGATGGCCGCGGGAACTTCCTTGGCCTTGCCGTAGCCGACGCCGACCAGACCGTTGCCGTCACCGACGATCACGAGGGCGGTGAAGCTGAAGCGACGACCACCCTTCACGACCTTGGAGACGCGGTTGATCGCGACCACGCGCTCGAGCTGGTTCTTCTCGGCCGCGTTGTCCCGGCGGTCGCCGCCGCGACGGTCGCCGCCGCCCCTGCGGTTCTCGCGACCCTCGGGGGCGCTGCCATTCTGTCCGGCGGGTCCGCTTCCGCCGTCACGCCGCTGACGTCCCGGCATCAGACGTTCCTTCCGTTCGAAATCTTGGTCATCAGAACTTCAACCCGCCTTCACGAGCGGCATCGGCCAGCGCCGCGATGCGGCCGTGGTAGCTGTGGCCACCACGGTCGAACACGGCGGCCTCGATGCCCGCCGCCTTGGCACGGGCGGCGAGCAGCTCGCCGACCTTCTTGCCCTTGGCGGTCTTGTCGCCCTCGACGGCACGCACATCGGCCTCGATCGAGGACGCGGCGGCCAGGGTGCGGCCCGCCGAGTCGTCGACCAGCTGCGCGTGCAGGTGGCGCGAGGAGCGGTTGACCACCAGGCGGGGACGCTCGGTGGTGCCTTCGACCTTCTTGCGCAGGCGGAAGTGACGACGCGCCTTCGACAGACGACGCTGGGTCGAGGAGTCCTTGCCCTGCGGGATGCGCTTGGCCTTCTGGTTTTCGGTTTGCGCCATGATCACTTACCCGTCTTTCCGACCTTGCGGCGAACGACCTCGCCTGCGTAGCGGATGCCCTTGCCCTTGTACGGGTCGGGCTTGCGCAGGCCGTGGATGACCGCCGAAATCTGGCCGACCTTCTGCTTGTCGATACCGGACACGGAGAACTTGGTGGGCGATTCCACCGCGAAGGTGATGCCCTCGGGCGCCTCGACCGGCACCGGGTGGCTGTAGCCGAGGGCGAACTCGAGGTTCGAGCCCTTGGCCTGCACGCGGTAGCCGACGCCGAAGATCTCCATCTTCTTCTCGTAGCCCTTGGTGACGCCCTCGATCATGTTCGACACGAGGGTGCGGGTCAGGCCGTGCAGCGACCGGTTGCGCCGCTCGTCGTTGGGACGGGCGACCTCGAGCTGGCCGTCCTCGCCACGGGTGACGGTGATCGGCTCGGCCACGGTGTGGGACAGGGTGCCCTTGGGACCCTTCACCGACACGTGCTGGCCGTCGATCGTCACCTCGACGCCGGACGGCACCGCGATGGGCTTCTTTCCAATGCGCGACATTGTTTCCTGACCTCCCTTACCAGACGTAAGCGAGGACTTCGCCGCCCACGCCGTTCTGTGCCGCCTGCCTGTCGGTCAGCAGTCCCTGCGACGTGGAGATGATCGCCACGCCGAGGCCGCCCAGGACCTTGGGCAGGTTGGTGGATTTCGCGTACACACGCAGACCGGGCTTGGAGACGCGCCGCACACCGGCGAGGCTGCGCTCGCGGCTGGGGCCGTACTTCAGGTCGACGACGAGGGTCTTGCCCACCTGGGCATCCTCGGTCCGGTAGTCGGCGATGTAGCCCTCGCGCTTGAGGATCTCGGCGATGTTCGCCTTGAGCTTCGAATGCGGAGCCTTCACCTGATCGTGGTACGCCGAGTTGGCGTTGCGCAGACGGGTCAGGAAGTCTGCGATCGGATCGGTCATGGTCATGGTTCGACCTCGACACCTTTCTCGCCGCGGTTCCCATACAGCACCGGCGCGCCCGGGAGCGCCCCGCATGGTGGGCCTACAGCAATTCGGCTGGTCCGGCAGGCACTTGCCGACCGGATGAGTTCGCGTCACCCGGGCGTCCCGCACAGAATGCGGGCACAGATGTGCCCCGGCAACCGCTCTAGTGTAGGCAACGCCCTGATCAGGACCAAATCGGGGGTGGGCCGGCCGCCGTGATCTCGGTCCCGCGGAGCCGGTGCGCGACTACGATCGAGCCATGGCGCATCCGCCGATCGAACGTCCCGATCTCCCGGAGTACATGACCTGGGAGCAACTCGAACAACTGCCCGACGAGATCGCCGGGCAGATCGAGCTATGGGAGGGGAAAGTGGTATGGCTACGCCGTGGTCCGGCCGAGCACCAGGAGTTCACGAACCTGATGTGGAGCGGGCTGCGCCGGTGCGCACGCGAGGACATGGCCGGCGAAGGTGACCGCTGCTGGCGTGTGCACACGGAGACGAACGTATTCCTGGGCCAGACCGGCAAATCCGACTTCGTCACCCCGGACTTCCTGGTTCACCGTTGCCTGCCGGAGCCTTATCAGGATGTCCGGGCCGACGATGTCTTGCTGGTCGGCGAGGTCTTGTCCCCCTCGAACACACCGACGGACATGGAGGCCAAGAAGGCCCGCTACGCCCGAGCGGGCATTCCTTGGTACTGGGAAGTCACCCTGGAACGCAGGAGGAGCGCCATCGCGACGGTCCACGCCTTCGTGCTGGAGACCACCCACGGCAGGCTTCCGGACGGTGTCCGACCGCTGTACCCGGCGAACTATCTGCTGGCGGGAAAGTGGTCCCCCAAGGACTCCGACGCCATCGACTACCCGTACCCCTTCTCCATCCACGTCCCCTGGTCCGAGCTCGAATTCTGAGCGATCGCACGGCCACGCAACGGCAGCCGGCCCACTCGGCATCGCGCGACGGGCGAAGGTTCCGGTTTCGGGGAGCCGTGGCCGGTCAACCTCTGTGGCTGCGGCCGTTCGCACCGGGGCGACGGGCGGTCGCGGTGGCAGGTCCGCCCCGGACCGGATCGCGCCGTCGGGCGCGGGAGGAGTACAGGTGCGAATCGTCAAAGCGGGCGTCGTTGCGGTAGCGCTGGCGGCCATGGCCGTAACCGGAGTCGGCCCGGCCGTCGCCGACGAAGGCATTCCCGGCACCCCCGAGGAGACCATCACCATCGACATCAACCTGCTCGGCTGCTCCATCGGGGCCGGGCTCGGCGGCGAGGTGCTGGCCGCGCTGACCGCGGGCACCGGGTCCACCACCGCCGTCGGGGCGGGGCTGGCGACCCGGCTGCGGGCCGCGGGCTGCCTGCCGTTCTAGACGAGCGTCGGCGGGGCGCGGTTCCATGACCGCGCCCCGCGAGCGGTCCGTCCCTGCGCTTTCCCATCGCGCCTCGTGCTGCTCCGACCGATTGTCGCTAGTAGGGTGGCCGGGACAATGATTCACAGGGGAGGGTAATCACGGCGTTCGCCAATTCCTGGGCAATGATGAAGGCGTCGGCCGGTGTGCTGCGCAGCCGTGGCGAGCTCGCGCTGTTTCCCGTGCTGTCGGGGGCCGCGAGTGTGGTCGTGGCGGTGTCGTTCTTCGTGCCCATCGCGCTGATCGGGACCGAGAGCCCGACGGCCGCGACCTACGTGCTGCTGCTCGCCATGTACGCCGTGATGGCGTATGTCACGGTGTTCTGCAACGCGGCGCTGATCTCGCAGGCCGATGTCGCGCTGCGGGGTGGTGATCCCAGCGTGGCCGGCGGGTTGCGGGCCGCGGGATCGCGGTGGTTGCGGATCCTGCCGTGGGCGCTGCTGTCGGCCACCGTGTCGTGGGTGCTGAAGGCGCTGAAGGAGCGCGCGGGCTTCGTGATGCAGCTGGTGCTGGGATCCGCGGGCGTCGCCTGGCAGGTGGTGACCTTCCTGGTGCTGCCGAAGATCGTGCTCGAGGATCGCGGCGTGGTCGACGCGGTCAAGGATTCCGCCGCCGCCATGCGCACCACCTGGGGCGAGAACGTCGTCGGCAACGCCGGACTCGGGCTGCTCGGTGTGCTGCTGGCCCTGCCCGGCATCGGCCTGATCTGGCTGGCGTTCCAGCTCTCCGGGGCGGGCCTGCTCCTCCTGCTCGCCCTCGCCGTCCTGTGGCTGCTCACCGCCGCGGTCCTCACCACCGCCCTCACCGGCATCTACCAAACCGCGCTCTACCACTTCACCCGCGACGGCCAGGTCCCCGCCCCCTTCGCCGCCGCCAACCTCCCCGCCGCCTTCACCGCACGCTGAGCGGGAGCTACTCTGCGCCCGACTACCGCCGCCGAGGCACCGGACGACTCAGCTCCGACGTTCTCGTATCCCCGTCCGGACTGGCGAGCCGCCGCTCCAACGCGGTGAACGCCTCGATCACCTCGGGCACCTCGAACGCCCTGTTGCGCCGCCCAACCGTCAACTGCCGCAGAACCCCCGCCCCGGCCAAACGCTCGATCGCGGCGTTGGTGGTGGGAAAACTGCGTCCGATCAGCGTCGCGGCGGTGGCCACGGTCAGAATCGGGGCGCCGACGAGTTTGCCGAGCAGCAGGTCGACCGCCGAGCTCGCCCGGACCGGCGCGAGCCTGGCGCGCCAGGACTGCTGGAGTTCGGCGGATCTGCGCTCGAACGTGATCGCGTCCTCGGCCGCGCGAGCGCAGGCCGCGGCGAAGCGCGCCACCCAGACGTCCACGCCCTCGGCGGCCAGTGGCGAGTCGGGCGGACCGAGGTGCCGGTATCGGGTCAGTCCGTCGATATAACTGTCGCTCCAGGTCGCGAGGATCAGCGAGACCGGGGCGACCACCCGTGCCACGGTGCCTCGACGACGAAGAACCATGTGTATCAACGCTCGCCCCGTCCGCCCATTGCCGTCCACGAACGGGTGAATGGTTTCGAACTGGGCGTGCGCTATCGCCGCCTGCGCCACGGCGGGCAGGTCGTCACGGTCACAGAACTCGACCAGGTCGTTCATCAACGCGGGGACGTGGGACGCCGGCGGCGGCACGAACGCGGCCGCGAAGGGATTGAACGAGCTTCCGCCGATCCAGTTCTGCTCCTCTCGGTAGCGTCCGCCGTGCCGCGCGAGCCGGGTGCCGGCGAGCAACCTGCCGTGCACGTCCAGCAGCGCCTGCTCGGTGATCGGCTCGCCGGGTCGTACCGCACCGGTCGCCACTGCCATCGCGTCGATATTGCCCAGGACCTCGGTGGCGGTCACATCCGAGGTCTCCCCCTCCAGATGCCGCGCCACCTCGGCGCGCAACAACCGCCGCGCGCCGATCTCGAGCCCCTCGATCCGCGAGGAGGCGATGGCCTCGGCGCGCAGCAGCAACCACGCCAGCGCCTCGGTCTCGACCAGCGCGTTCGCCTCGGCGTCGAGCCGGGCGATGGCCACCTCGGCATCGGCGACGTCGGCCGCGGTGGCGCCCGTCAGCGTGAATCGCCGATCGGCCAGCGAGTCCGGCAGATAGGCCAAGTATGAGCCCGAGCTGCGATCGCGCCTCGACAGTTCGCCGCCGTCCACACTGCCCACCCAATGCTCACGCAGAAGTTCGGCCATCAGGATCCTCCTTATTAAAGGTTAACGGCTGAACCCTTAATAAAGGCAGCGGCAATCAAGGTTCGGCGCGGAGCTCGCGGAACAGGCGAAGGCACGGACTCGCCGGAGTCCGTGCCTTCGTCAGGTGTTCGGTTGGGCGCTCGCTAGGAGCGCGAGCTCACCAGGAGCTCTTGTGCACGCCCGGGAGTTCGCCGCGGTGGGCCATCTCGCGCAGGCAGACTCGGCACAGGCCGAACTTGCGGTAGACGGCGTGCGGGCGGCCGCACCGCTGGCAGCGGGTGTAGGCGCGGACCGCGAACTTCGGCTTCCGGTTGGCCTTGTTGACCAGAGCTTTCTTCGCCATGGCTCAGTTCTCCTTGAACGGGAAGCCGAGGTGCTTGAGCAGGGCACGGCCTTCTTCGTTATTGGTCGCGGTGGTCACCACGGTGATGTCCATACCGCGCGGACGGTCGATCTTGTCCACGTCGATCTCGTGGAACATCGACTGCTCGCTCAGACCGAAGGTGTAGTTGCCGTTGCCGTCGAACTGCTTCGGCGACAGGCCGCGGAAGTCGCGGATACGGGGCAGCGCGATGGAGACCAGGCGATCCAGGAACTCCCACATTCGGTCGCCGCGCAGGGTGACCTTCGCGCCGATCGGCATGCCCTCGCGCAGCTTGAACTGCGCGATCGACTTGGTGGCCTTGCGGATCTGCGGCTTCTGACCGGTGATCAGGGCCAGATCCTCGACGGCGCCGTTGATCAGTTTGGCGTCGCGGGCGGCGTCACCGACACCCATGTTCACGACGACCTTCACCACGCCCGGGATCTGCATCACGTTGGCGTAGTCGAATTCCTGCTGCAGCGCGTCCTTGATCTCCTCGCGGTAGCGAAGCTTGAGGCGCGGCTGGATCTTCTCGGTGGTGGTCATGTCAGATGTCCTTCCCGTTGCGACGGGAGATGCGGACCCGCTTGCCGTTCTCGTCGGTCCGGTAGCCGATGCGGGTCGGCTTGCCGTCGGAGTCGACGACCATCACGTTGGACACGTGGATGGGGGCTTCCTGGGTCACGATGCCGCCGGAGGAGGCGCCGCGCTGGTTGGCCGAGTTCGCGACGTGCTTCTTGATGCGGTTCACGCCCTCGACGAGGACCCGGTTCTGCGCCGGGTAGGCCTGGATGACCTTTCCCTTCGCGCCCTTGTCCTTGCCCGAGATGACGAGCACGGTGTCGCCCTTGTGCACCTTCATGTCAGAGCACCTCCGGGGCCAGCGAAACGATCTTCATGAACTTCTTGTCGCGCAGCTCGCGGCCGACCGGGCCGAAGATGCGGGTGCCGCGCGGGTCGTTGTCGGGCTTGATGAGCACGGCGGCGTTCTCATCGAACTTGATGTACGAACCGTCCGGACGGCGGCGCTCCTTGGTGGTGCGCACGACGACGGCCTTCACCACGTCACCCCGCTTGACGTTGCCGCCGGGGATGGCGTCCTTGACGGTGGCGACGATGATGTCGCCGATACCGGCATAGCGACGCGACGAACCACCGAGAACGCGGATGCAGAGGATTTCCTTCGCACCCGTGTTGTCGGCGACGCGCAGTCGCGACTCCTGCTGAATCACTTCAGCCTCCTTGACCTGGACGTGTCAGTCCGCCGGATTGCCGACCCGACGGACATGGTCGTGTCGCCACTCGAAACGCGCGCCTGCCGGCGGTATCGAACGGCCGGCGCACAGACGTGTACCGGACCAACCATCGGGGGTTCGCGGCCGAGCTGCGGGCAGAGCTCCCGCAGGCAACCGGTCTAGTGTATGGGAACGCCCTGGTCGGCCCAAATCGGGGTCCACCGGCGGGCGGCGGGCGCCTCGGCGCGGCGGCGTGAATCCGTGCCCGCCCGGACCGGCGCCGGTAGCCTCGGCGAGCATACGCCGCCTTCACAGACACGTGCGGAACGCGAAACCGCAGCGGGGAGAGGAATCACGTTGACATCACCCGGTCGCCGACCGGTCCGGTTGGACCGCCGCGCCTTCTTGATCGCCCTCGGCGTCGCCGCGCCCACCGCGGCCTTCCTCGCCTCCTGTTCCGACGACGGTGACGCGAGCGACGTGCAACTCACCGGGGTCGACCTGAGCGGCGCCGACTCGGCGATCCGCCCGCAGGACGATCTGTACCGCCACGTCAACGGCGCCTGGCTGCGCGATTTCCAACTACCGCCGGACAAGGCGGAGGTGGGCGCGGTGAGCGACGCCTACGACCGCACGCTGGAGCAGCTGCGCGCCATCATCGAGGGCATCAGCGATCCGGAGCCGGGTTCGCCGGAGCAGCAGATCCGCGATCTCTACGACGCCCGGCTGGACCTCGAGGAGATCGAGCGGCTGGGGATGAGCCCGCTCGAGCCCCTGTTCGCGCGGATCGACGCGGTGCGCGACAAGTCGGAGCTGGCCGAGGTGATGGCCTGGTTGCCGATCGGCGGCCTGATCGGCCTCGGCATCGGCGTGGACCGCAAGAATTCCTCGGCGTACGTCCCGAGCGTCGGGCAGTCCGGCCTCACGCTGGGCGAGCAGTACTACCGCAAGCCCGAGTTCGCCACCCAGCTCGACGGGTACCGCACCTACGTGGGCAAACTCGCCGAGGGCGCGGGATTCGAGGATCCCGAGGGCCTGGCGCGACGGGTGGTCGATCTGGAGACCCGCATCGCCGCCTCGCACTGGGACAGCGTGCGCCTGCGCGACACCGACGCCACCTACAACCGGATGAGCTGGGACGAGATGACCGCCCTGGCACCGCAATTCGACTGGGAACGCTGGCTGACCGGCATGACCGACCGGCCGCGCGAGCTGTTCGCCGAGATCGTGGTGGGCCAGCCCGACTACATCACCGCCGCGGGCAAGCTGTGGGAGGAGGTGGACCTCGCGCAGTGGCGGGAGTACCTGCGGGTGCACACCACCAACGCCTACGCGCGGTTCCTGCCCGCGGCCATCGCCGACGCGCGCTTCGATTTCGTCGGCAGGGTGCTCGGCGGGCTCGAGGAGAAGCCGGAGATGTGGAAGTCCGCGGTCGGCGTCGTGGACGACAACCTGGGCGACCAGCTGGGCAAACTGTATGTGGCCGAGCACTTCCCGCCGGAGGCCAAGGAACGGGTGCTCGAGATGATCGACGACCTGTTCGCCGCGTACAAGGACAACTTCACCAACTCGACGTGGATGACCGAGCCCACCCGGCAGGCGGCGCTGGCGAAGCTGGACAAGATCACCGTCAAGGTCGGCTACCCCGACGAGTGGGTGGACTACTCGAAGCTCACCATCACCAAGGGCAAGCTGATCGAATCCCTGCTCGCCGTCAACGATTTCGAGGTGAAGCGGGCCTTCGCGCGGCTCGGCACGCCGGTGGACAAGACCGAGTGGGCGATGTCGCCGCAGACGGTGAACGCCTACTACTCCCCCACCCTCAACGAGATCGCCTTCCCCGCGGGCTACCTCCAGTCCCCGTTCTTCGACAAGGACGCCACGACCGCGGTGAACTACGGCGCGGTCGGCGCGACCATCGGCCACGAGATCGGGCACGGCTTCGATGACCAGGGCTCCAAGTACGACGGTGACGGCAACCGCCGCGACTGGTGGGCCGAGGCGGATCTGGCGGCGTTCCAGGAGAAGACCGACCGCCTCATCGCGCAGTACGACGGGCTGGTGCCCGAGGGCGTGGGCCCCGAGTACACGGTGAACGGCGCGCGGACGGTCGGTGAGAACCTGGCCGACCTGCGCGGATTGCAGATCGCGATCGCCGCGTACCGCAAGGCCGCGCAGCGTGACGGGATCGAACCGGATCTGCGCGAGATGTTCCTCTCACACGCCCGCACCTGGCGGGAGAAGCAGACCACCGAGGCCACCATCTCGCGGTTGCAGGGCAACCACTCCCCCAACGAGTTCCGGTGCAACCAGGTGGTCCGCCACATCGCCGAGTTCTATACGACGTTCGACGTCAAGGAGAACGACAAGCTGTTCCTCCCGCCGGACCAGCGCATCACCCTCTGACGGCGGCGCCCTCCAGGTCACACCGACCCGGAGGGCGTTCCGCATCCGGCCGCGCGAAGATCGCCGACCGCTGCCGTATCGGCCTAGGTTAGGCTTGGCTGACTTAACCGGTATGGCTCGAGGGAGCCGGGTCGAGGTCCGCCTCGATGAATGGAGGGTGCACACGATGGGGTCTCTTCGGGAGTCGCGCGGCTGGACGCGCGCGGCCGCGGCCGTGCTGGCCGGAGCGCTCGCCTTCGGCATCGCCGGATGCGGGTCCTCGGACGAGGATTCGGGCTCCGGCGGCGAGACGATCACCGTCAAGCACGCCAAGGGGGAGACCGCCGTTCCCACCGAGCCGCAGAAGGTCGTCGTGCTGGGCAGCCAGTGGCTCGACACCGCGCTGGCGCTCGGCCTGCAGCCCGCCGCCTACCTCGACCCGGCCGCCGTGCAGGCCAACGCCGCGCCCGCGTGGCAGACCACGAAGCCCACGGGCCAGCAGCTCAACGCCACCGGCAACGTGCCCGAGCAGGTCGCCGCGCTGGAGCCGGACCTGATCCTGACCGATTCGTTCATCGCCAACCAGGCCAACAATTACGACGAGCTGTCCAAGATCGCGCCGACGGTGTCGGGGCTGTCCGAGGAGATCATCACGCCTTGGCAGGACCTGGTCACCACGCTCGGTGACATCCTGAACAAGGACGACGAGGCCGCCGCGCTGATCCAGGGTGTGAACGACAAGATCGCCGGCCTCACCGCGGCCAACCCGGGCCTGCAGGGCAAGACCTTCGCCAGCACGTTCCTCTACAGCGCGTCGCAGCTCATGGTGCTCACCGATCCCAAGGATGGTTCCGCCAAGCTGATGGAGCAGCTGGGCCTGACCATCCCGCAGAACCTGCGGGACCAGCCCGCCGCCGGTGGCCGCCTCGCGCTGTCTCCGGAGCGCGTCGGTGAGCTGACCGCCGACCTGCTGCTCGCCGGCTACACGCCCGGTATGGACGAGAAGTTCCGCCAGCTGCCCGGCTTCGGCGAGCTGCTCGCGGTGCGCAAGGACGCGGTCGTGTTCATGACCACGCAGGAGATCACCGGCGTCAACCAGCCGACCGTGCTGTCGATCCCGTTCGTTCTGGACAAGATCTCACCCGCCCTGGCCAACGCCGCGAAGTAATCCGTTCGACAAGGAGTTCCACGGTTTGTCCGCCGTCCTGTACCCCGACCAGACGCGCTTCGCCCTGCGCGAAGGCGTCACCTGCGTCACCGATCCGTGCGGCGCGGTGCTGGCCGGCCCCGCGCGCGACCGGAAACTGACGGGCCTCGGCGAGGCGCAGGTGCGCGCGCTCGAGACCATGGCGCAGGGGCCCGCCACGCTCACCGCGATGGCCGGTGACGGGGTGGACGCGCTGGTGGACGACCTGGTCGCGGACGGCTGGCTGGCGGTGACGGTGCGCGACGGCGGCCGTGACCTCTACACCATCCAGCCGCTCGCGCGGCCGCCCGCCCGGCCGCGCACGGCGCTGTCGTGGTCGGCGACGCTGTCGAAGTTCGCGGTGCTGCACCGGGATTCGGCCGGGTTCGTGCTGGAGAATCCGCTGTCCTGGTGCGATCTGCGGGTGCACGATCCGCGTCTGCTCGCGCTGCTGGACGGTCCCGGCGCCGCCGATTCCGAGGTGCCGATCGCGATCAAGGCGCAGCTGGCCGACGATCTGCACTGGTGCGGGTTCCTGGTGGACGCGTACGCCGAGGAGAGCGACGCCGCCACGCGCGGCTGGAGCGCGTCCGACCTGTGGTTCCACCGCCGCAGCACCCGGGGCGGTCCGCCCGGAAACCACGCCGCCCCCGCCGAGCCCGCGCGCGAGCCGGATCATGCGGGCGCCCCGGTCCCGCTGGCGCGGCCGGATCTGGAGTCGCTGCCCGGCGCCGACCTGACCGACGTGATCGGGAACCACGTCGCCTGCGGCGAGTTCGACGACGACGCGCCGATCACCGTCGACGGACTGGGCGAACTGCTGTACCGCGCGGCGCGCGCCCCCAAGGGTGCCGCACCGGGCGAGCTGGTGCTGTACCCGATCGCCCGCAACGTGGCCGGCCTGAAAGCCGGTATGTACCACTACGATTCGGCGGAGCACGCGCTTCGCCCCGTCGCGGGCGCGGATTCCCCCGAGGTGCGGCGACTGCTGCGCGCCACCTCCGAGGAAACCGACAGCGCCCAACCGCAGCTGGTGCTGGTCATCGCCGCCCGCGCGAGCCGGTTCGCCGGTGAGCGGGCCGCCTACGCGCGCATCCTCCGGGAAGCGGGCGCGCTCACCCGGACGATCCACCTGGTGTCCAGGGCCATGGGCCTCGGCGCGGACACGCACGACGTGACCGACGCCGCCGCGTTCGCCGCCGCGTCCGGTGTGGACGAACTCGCGCAATGCCCGGTGGGCACCGTCATCGTGGGGACGCCGGCGCGGCGCTGATCGCTTCCCGCGCCGTAGCCGCTTCCCAGCGCCGGGCGATGTCCATCAGGGCGACCGGTGTGGGCGCGATGTCGGTGATGTGCCCTGTCGTGGCATCCGGTTCGGCGCCACCGCTTTTCGCGACGACCGCACTCGCGATCCAGCGCGCGTACCCGGCGGCGTCGGCCGCGTCGGGGGGCGCGCCCGGCGCGTATCGCCGCAACCGCACCAGCGCGTCGAGGATCTCCACCTGCATCCGGTAGCGCCGCGCGGCCGAATCCCGCCCCGTGTCGTCCGGCCGGTGCAGCACCACCTCCGGCACCGCGGCGGTGACATCGCGCCACATCGGGCGCAGCAGGCGGCGGTCGCGCCCCGCCCGGTCCAGGCCGAACCGTTCCAGCGCCCGGTGGCCCAGCGGCACCGCCGCGAGCAGGGCGAATCCGGCCTGCACCAGAAACGGGCTCGCGTTGCCGAAGCGGCCGCCGTCGATGGGCAGCGAGGTGCCGGTGACCACGACCCGCACCATCGAGACCGCCGAGAGCGTGCCCGCCAGCGTGGTCACGGCGAACAAGCCGACGAAGGCCAGCTGTTCGGAGAAGGCGCCACCGCGGCGCAACTCACGCAGCGCCGACCACGCGATCAACACCGTGGCCACCACGATGATCCCGGACGAGGCCAGCCAGGTGATCCGATACCAGTCCGCCACCCGGTCCAGCGACAGCGCGCGCCCCGCTCCCGACAAGACGATCAGCAACGCCGCACCGAGGGCGGCCGCCGCGACATCGCGGCGGCGCCGGCGGCGCTCCCCGGTGGCACCGCTCTCCAAACCGGCGAAGTTCGCCGCGACACCGTAGATGCTCGCCGTCGCCATGAATCCGGTGACCAGCAATATCTGCGGCCCCACGCCGGTCGCGCCCAGACTGTCCGCCGACCAGTACCCGACCGCCCCGGCCACACTCCAGGAGAGCGCGGCGTTGATCAGCCGGTCGACCGTCGTACGGCGCAGCAGCGTCCACCGCGCCGCCACCACCGTGGTGGTGAGGACGAGGGCGGGCACGGCGACCGCCGCGGGTATAGCGTTCATCGGCGATGACGGTAGCGCGAGTCGCGGCGGGCCGCGCGGCGCGCAATCAGCGCACCGCCCGGTCGCGGGCCGGCGCGGCGGCCGGCTCGGCCCGCGCGAGCTCGATGCGCAGGACACGATCGGACAGCTCGCCCAGGCAGCTCAGGTTCGGGAAGCCCGGCCCCTGGGCCAGCGCGGCGAGATTCGGCAGGTACAGCTTGGCGTCGAGGTTGCGCACGGCCAGGTCGAGGTCGATCGCGGCCGCCACCCAGCGCAGGTACGCGGCCCACACGTGGTGGCGCGGGCTGGGGCGGCCGCGGTCGATCCATTCGGCGTAGGTGCCCTGGTCGACCGGGAAGGAGGTCCAGCTGTAGGCGGTCATCGCCTCATCGATGCGGCGGTTGTACTCGCCCGCCCAGATGGTGCGGTAGGGGAATCCGACGTCCTTCTCGGGGCTGGTGCCGAGCCCGGTGCTGACCGTCGGTCCAGCTGCCGGGCAGCCAGTTGGCGCCGACGGTCTGCGCCTCGACCACCACCACGCGGGGCGTGGGCAGGCCCAACTCGCGCAGGACGTGGGCTTTTGGCCGCCACGGCCAGCGATTTCGGACCGGCGCCGATCACGACGAGTGTTTCCACCTGCGCTCCACATCTCGAACCACTCGCATCTCGTGTTCCGCGCTCACCTACGGGACCCCGGGCAACCCGGGGGCGCGCTACGCCGCCGGGGTGTCGGTGAGGTAGCCGCCGCGCCGGAAGAACTCCGCGCCCGAGTGCTCGGCGCCGTCGGCGGTGCGCACCTTGGTGATGAGCAGTCCGTGGTTGTGGCCGCGGAACGCGTCGGGGCCGCAGACCACCACGCCACCGTCCTCCTGGACGATGACGCGACCGGGCGTGCCGCCGTAGCGGGCCGAGGACACCTCGGCCGCGAGCACCTCGACGCGCTCGCCGCGGTAGTGGCTGAACGCGGGCGGGTACGGCGCGGAGAGCGCGCGCACCAGGCGCTCCAGATCCTCGGCGGGGGTGTGCCAGTTGATCAGACTGTCGCGCTCGGACCGCTTGTGGAAGTAGGTGCGCTCGGCCTTGTTCTGCGGTCGCCACTGGGCGGTGCCGGTCTCCAGCGCGTGCAGCGCCTCGTGCACCGCGGCGGGGATCAGGTCCATACCGGCCAGCACCAGTTCGGTACCGGTGGCCTTCGGCCCGATGGGCAGCGAGCGCTGCACCAGGATGTCGCCGGTGTCGAGCTGTTCGTCCATGCGGTGCACGGTGAGGCCGAACTCCGACTCCCCGCTGATCAGCGCCCACAGCACCGGCGAGAAGCCGGTGAACTTGGGCAGCAGCGAATCGTGCAGGTTCAGTGTGCCGTGCGGAGGCATCAGGTACAGCTCCGGCGGCATCCAGGTGTACCAGCTGTTCACCACGATGACGTCGGGCTCGGCCCGCTTGACCAGGTCGATGGTCTCCTGATCGGCGCGCTCGGTGAGGTGCACCGGGATGCCGTGCTCGACGGCCAGCTCCTCGACCGAATCCGACCAGATCCCCTTGTAGGAGTCATCGCTGGACGGGTGGGTGACGGCCAGGACGACCTCGTGGTCCGAGTCGATCAGGGCCTGCAGTGTTCTACGGCCCCAGGTCTGGAAACCGAACGACACGATACGCATGGAGCAAACCTCATCTTCGAAAATCAGCAACTAGCTGGCTAAAAGCCGAGTTAGGCTAACCTACCTCGGGAGCGAACGCCAGCGATGCCGACCGGGCGACGGGCTCGGCGGCCACCGGCGCGCCGAGCACGCGATCCGAGAGTTCGCCCAGGCAACTGAGATTCGGGAATCCCGGCCCCTGCGCGAGCCCGGCCAGATTCGGCAGGTACAGCTTGGCCCCCAAGCCCTCGACGGCCAGATCGTGCCCGATCGCGAGCTCCACCCGTTCGGTGGTGACCTGCCCGCCGACGGCGAGCTCCAGCAAGTCGGCGGCGTCGGAGTCGAACAGGTCGGTGAACCACAGCGGCTGCCCGCCGGTCGCGTCGACGACGAGGTCGAAGGCGTGCGCGCGGTCGCCGTGCGTCTCGGTGCGCAGGGTGAGCGCGACGGCGTCGCCCTGCGCGGCGGCGCGCACCACCCGGCCGCGCAGGTGGTGCACGCGATCGTCGCCGAGCAGACGCTCCTGCACACGCACCGAGATGACCCCGCGATCGGTGCGGCGCACCACCTCGCGGCGCTCGGCCGTGCTGAGCGCGCGCCACCGGGCCGGATCGCTGTAGAGGGCGTTCTCGAAGTAGCTCTCGCCGCGGGTGTAGATGGTCGGGGCGGGCGAGACCACCGCGATGCTGAGCACGTCGTGGCGGATCAGTTCGTCCAGCGCCGAGCCCGCGGTCTCACCGCCGCCGATGACGGCGGCGCGCGAGGAGGCGGGCAGTTTGCGCTTGCCCGCCAGCTCCCAGAAGTCGGCGATGCTGAGCACCTTCGGATGCTCCGAGAGCGCCCGGCGGCTGTCGCCGGGGCCGGTGATCATCAGCCGGTCGGCGTCGATCTGGGTCTCCACGCCGTCGGCGCCCGCGACCGACACCAGCCAGCCGTCGGCGGCCGGCGCGATCCGGCGCACGGTGGCGAACACGATCTCCACCTCGGATTTCGCCGCGACCCACCGCAGGTATTCGGCCCAGACGTGGTGGTGCGGGCTGGGGCGGCCGCGGTCGATCCATTCGGCGTAGGTGCCGCGGTCGACCAGGAACGACGCCCAGCTGTACTCGGTCATCCGCTCGTCGATCGCGCGGTTGTGCGCACCGGCCCAGATGGTGCGGTAGGGGAAGCCGACGTCCTTCTCGGGGCTGGTGCCGAGGCGGTGCCTGCCGTCGGTCCACCCACCGCCCGGCAGCCAGTTGCCGCCCACCGCGTGCGACTCCACGACGACGACCTGCGGCGCGGGCAGACCCAGGTCGCGCAGCACCCGCGCCTTCGCCGCCACGGCCATGGCCTTCGGGCCACCGCCGACCACGAGAAGTCTCTCCACTGGTACTCCTATCTGGACAACCAGCCATCGCACAGCAATCGGCACGGGTACCTGCCGCAGCGATGGCCATCGACGCCGTGACGGC
Source organism: Nocardia puris (assembly GCF_036051655.1). NCBI lineage: Bacteria > Bacillati > Actinomycetota > Actinomycetes > Mycobacteriales > Nocardiaceae > Nocardia > Nocardia puris. Next base: position 823,491 of record NZ_CP107943.1, read on the forward strand.
GCCGGGAAACCGGGCGTACCACAACCCGGTTTGCATAGGCTTACCTTAACCGTACCGTGATGCTCGCGACCACGGGGTCGCCGGGATGAAACGGCGAAAGTCCAGGAAAGCGCGGATTTCGATTGAGCGAGAACATGATTCGCGCTCGCGCGGGTTGGCGAGGACCCGCGCTCGGGCTCGCTCGCGACGCCGTCGAGGTCCGTCGTCCGACGGTGGCGCGGCGACCTGGGCTCGGCTCCCGGTAGCGGGCGAACTCCGGGAAACCTTTCCGGACGCCGGGCGCCGCTCGGGGTCACCGCCGCCGAAAGGACGAGACCGACTCATCCGCGGGTCGGATTCGACTCGCGACCTGGCGGCGACGCGCACCGGAGCCCGCGCGCGGCAAGCTGGAGCCCGTTCCGTGGACGAGAGGGCTCAGATGTCGATCATCGATGGCGTGATCCCGGCGGCCGTCGTGGTGTGCGCACTGGTGGTGGTCGGCGGGGTGCGCGTCCGGCGTGTGTGGGTAGCGGTGGCGCTCGGAGTGATCGCGGGGCTCGCGGTGATCCAGCTGATCACCGAAGGGTTCTATTGGCAGTTCCTGCCGACGTACGTATTGCTGTGTGTCACAGCGCTGTTCGCGTTCTTCCCGCCCGGGCGTCGCGCGTGGTCGGTGGTGTCGCGGGTCGCGATCGCCCTGCTGATCGTTCCGGCGGCGGGCGCCTGGGCGGTGACGCCGGTGCCGGAATTGCCCGCGCCGAGCGGGCCGTACCTGGTCGGCACCGAGACGTTCCGCTGGGTCGATCCCGCCCGGGACGAGCCCGCGACTCCGGACCCCGATGACCGGCGCGCGGTGATCGCGCAGGCCTGGTACCCGGCCGCCGAGCCGACCGGCCGCCGCGCGCCCTACCTGGACGGACTCGGCGACCTGCCCGCGAGCGTGTCGGGCATCCCCGGATTCGTGTTCGGCGCCTACGCCGATGTCGACACCCTCGGCGAACTCCTCGCAACCCCGCACCCCGATCGGGAGCGCTGGCCGGTCGTGCTGTTCTCCCCCGGCTACGGTGCGCCGCGCGGCTTCTACACCGGGTTGGTCGCCGAGCTGGCGAGCCGCGGATTCGTGGTGCTCGCCGTGGATCACCCGTACGAATCGGCCGTCACCGAACTGCCCGGCGGTGATCTCGCCACACCCGTCGCCGTCCCGGCCGACCCGGACGAGGGCGAGCGGTACATGGCCGCGCAGCAGGACGTGCGCGCGTCCGACCTGCGGTTCGTCCTCGACCGGCTCGACGCGCTGGGCCCGCGGCTCACCGGCCGGGTCGACACCGAGCACGTCGCGGTGATCGGCCACTCGTTCGGCGGCGCCGCCGCGGCCGCCACCGCCGCGGCCGACCCCCGGGGTGCGCGCCGCCGCGAACATCGACGGCACGCCCTACGGCTCGCTGCCGGAACAGGCACTGCGCCAACCATTCCTGCTGGTGGAGAGCGATCGCGCCGAGACGGGCCACTCCCGCGCATACCTCGACCGCAACGAAGCGCTGCTGACCCGCGCGGCCGAGGGCTACCGCTACGAGATCACCGAGGCCAACCACTACAGCTTCACCGACACCCCCTTGTTCCTCACCGCCCCCGGACGATTCGCGCTGGCCCAGGTGATCGGCGGCTCGCGCGGGCCGGAACCGACGCAGCGCGCCACCGTCGACATCCTCGCGGCATTCCTGAGCGAACCTCTCGGCGGCGTGAGGGGCGACCCCACCGCGGCGGCGGGCTCGCATCCGGGAGTCCGGGGCGGGCCGGTGGGGTAGGCAGAGGGTCCGCCGAGCCGGACGGACCGGAACCCCACTGTCCCGAGCCGATCGGTGCGGTGGATCGGCTCAGCTCACCGGCTTGCCGCGACCCGCCGGACACGACCCGCCGGGGCGACACGCGGCGACACGCGAAAGACAGCGGGAATCGGACGGATCGGGCGGCGATCGGAATCGGCCGGAACGACACCGCGTTGGTGACGAATATGACTGCTACGGCATCCGATCGCACCGCCCCCACCGTGGACACCTCCACCGAGTTCGGCGCGAAAGCCGCCGAACGCCTGGCCCGCGAGCCCATCGTGTGGTTCACCACCGTCGGCAAGTCCGGGACGCCGCAACCGAATCCGGTGTGGTTCCTCTGGCACGACGAGTCCGTTCTGCTGTTCAGCCAGCCCGAGACCCCCAAACTGCGCAATATCGCGCGCAACCCGCGCGTCTCGCTCAACCTCAACAGCACCGAACACGGCGAGAACGTCATCGTCCTGAGCGGCACCGCCACCGTGGTGGAGGAGCCGATCACCCCGGAGATCACCACCGCGTACGTCACCAAGTACACCGAGGGCCTGAAGAGCATCAAGATGACGGCCGAGGAATTCTTCGCCGACTACTCCGTCCCCGTCCGCATCGTGCCCGACCGCCTGCGCGGCTTCTGACATTTCCCGGCCCGCGCCCGGACCTGCCGGTGGGCACTCGCATCGCCGGGCTCCGGGCAGCAGGCCGGCCGACCGCACCCCCACTCCCCCCGATTAGAGTCGTCGGCGATGAGAAGGAGGCAGCAGCCGCCGCTGCCCAAGCGGTTCGGACTGGACCCGGCCCGGCTGCGACTGCCGGAGACCGGTGAATGGGCGACCCTGCGTGATCACCTGGTGGAGCGCCTTCCCCGCGTGGATCCGGCCCGCATCGACCAATTGCTGCGCGAGGGCGCGATCGTCGACATGGACGGTCCCGTCGCCCCGGACGCCGCCTATGTGCCGGGCGGCGCGGTGTGGTTCCACCGCGATCTGCCCGACGAGACACCGGTCCCGTTCGAGATCACTGTCGTGCACCGCGACGACGACCTGCTCGTCGTGGACAAACCCCACTTCCTGGCCACCATCCCGCGCGGTCAGCACATCCGGCAGACGGCGTTGGTGCGGTTGCGCGAGGAACTCGGCCTCCCCGATCTGGTGCCCGCGCACCGGCTGGATCGGGTGACTGCCGGCCTGGTGCTGTTCATCGTGAACCCGGCCCGGCGCGGCGCCTACCAGACGATGTTCCACCGCCGCACGGTGCGCAAGGAGTACGAGGCGATCGCGCCCTACGATCCGGCGCTCACGCTGCCGCGCACCGTGCGCAGCCGGATCGTCAAGGAGAAACACGTGCTCGCCGCCATGGAGGTCGACGGCGAGCCGAACGCCGAGACCGAGGTGGACCTGCTCGAGCACCGCGACGGCCTGGGCCGCTACCGGCTGCGCCCGCACACCGGGCGCACCCACCAGCTGCGCCTGCACATGAACGGCCTGGGCATCCCCATCCTCGGCGACGACTTCTATCCCACGCTCACCGACAAGCCGGTGGACGATTTCACGCGCCCGCTCCAATTGCTGGCCGCCACACTGGAATTCACCGACCCTATCTCCGGCGAACCCCGCCGCTTCGACACCACCCGCACGCTGTCTGCCTGGCACGACTACGCCGGGTGGGCGGGCGGCTAGGACCCCATCCAGCCGAGCGGTCCCGCGCCGCAGGTGGCGCTGCCGGTGAGCGTCGGCTCGGCGACGTTGACCTTGATCTCGTAGGCCAGACCCTGGAGCGCGGCCAGCGTGTGGGTACCCGACTTACCGGGCTTCCACTGGATCGTCGCCGTGCCGTTCACGGGTTTGACCGGGCTGCCCGAGATCACCAGGGCGTTGTCGTAGAACCACACCTCGAACCAGTGGTTGACCTTCGCGGTGAGCTGGTACGTGCAGCCCGCCTGGAGGTCGCGCGAGGAGACGGTCAGGCTGTCGACGGTCGCCGACGCGTAGGGCGCGGTCAGCACGGCCGCGCAGCCGGCGGCGGCCAGCGTGGTGAGGCCTGCGGCGAGGCGGCGGCGGGTCCGGGTGGTGCTCATTCGGGACTCCTCTGGGGGACTCGGGGTGCGAACGAGCGGACTGTATCGAGCGTCCAGTTCACTACGGGCCGGTTTCGCGAAAAAACTGAAACACGTTTCATTCAAATTGGTCCGAGACCGTGTCGCACGGCACCGCTGTGAGGGGTGTCGCAGGCGCGAGCGTCCGCGCATGAGCCGTCCGTACACTGGGCCGGGTGCTTCTCACGGTTCCCGAGGAAACGGCGCCCGCGCGCCGCAAACTACATGCCTATATCGATGTAGCCGTCGTGATCGTGGTCCTGGCGGGCACCAACCTCATCGCCCACTTCACCACGGCGTGGGCCAGCATCGTCACCGTGCCGGTCGCGGCCGTCGTGTTGCTGATCCTGGTGCGCCGCCGCGGGCTGGGCTGGGCCGAACTCGGGCTCTCGCCCCGGCACTGGCGGCGCGGGTCGCGCTACGCCCTGGCCGCCGTCGGCGTGGTGCTCGCGGCTGTCGCGATAGGGGCGCTGCTGCCCGTCACCCGGCCGTTCTTCCTGGCCGACCGCTACGCCACCATCTCCGGCGCGCTCATCGCGTCGATGATCGTCATCCCGTTGCAGACCGTCATCCCGGAAGAACTCGCCTTCCGCGGCGTCCTGCACGGCACCCTGGACCGCGTCTACAGCGCGCGCGGGGTGTTCGCGGCGGGCTCGCTGCTGTTCGGCCTCTGGCACATCGCTTCCTCGTTCGGCCTCACCACCGGCAACCGCGGGCTCACCGGCTTCCTGCCCGGCGGGGCCGTCGGCCAGATCGCGGGCATCGCGCTGGCGGTCGCGGCTACCGCCGCGGCGGGCGTGGTCTTCACCTGGTTACGCCACCGCAGCGGCAGCCTGCTCGCCCCCATCGCATTGCATTGGTCGGTGAACGGATTGGGAGCGCTGGCGGCCGCCGTCGTGTGGCAGACGACCTTGGCCTGACCGCGCTCGGCGCGAACACACCTGCGCCTCCACGGCGCGGTCCTCACCTGGCTGCGCCAAGGCAGGTGCAGCCTGCTCGCCACATCGCGCTGCACCCGCTCCACCCGATGGCCCCATCTCGGCCGCGCCCGCCGAGGCTGAGCCGGATGTGCCCGGCGTCGGCGGCGTAGCGCAGGCCGCAGGCCATGGCGATCTCGAGGCCTACGCCGATCCCGGACTGCGGAGTCCATCTCGCGGCTATCGTGCGCGGTGTCCTATCCGCGCACCAGTTCACCGGTGGGCAACGGCCACGGAACGAACCTCGGGATGTACCGGAACATCAGCGCCGCCCCCGTGCTCGACACCACCCCCAGGGCCGCGACGGCGGCGGCGAGCGGAGCCGCGGCGGCGAGATAGCTCTGCCGCGCCAAACCCCACACCGCGTTCGACACGCAGGTGAGCGCGGCGCCCATCGCGAGCACAGACGGGTTCGGCGCGAACAGCGCGCAGAGCGCACCGACGGCGCCGAGCGCACTGCCCCCGATGATCGACCGCCGCTCCCCGAACCGGGCCACCACCCGGCCGGCGGGCAGATCCCCGATCACCGCGCCCAGTCCGACCAGCGCGACGATCACGCCGGCCGCGCCCGCCGACGCGCCCAGATCGCGGGCCAGCAGCGCGAACACGGGCATGCCCGCGGCCCTGCCCGATCCCGAAGATCGCCGAGGGGACGAAGACCGAGGCGACGAAAGGCCGCAGCGCCGCCCCGGTCGTCATGCGGTGGAGCGATCCGCCGCCTCGGCGAAACGGTTGCCCGGGTGCGGCAGTCCGTAGTGGCCGCGCAGCGTCGTCGCGGTGTATTCGGTGCGGAACAGGCCGCGCTCGCGCAGGATCGGCACCACCTGGTCGACGAAGTCGTCGAGCCCGCCGGGCAGGTAGGGCGGCATGATGTTGAACCCGTCGGCCGCGCCGCCGGTGAACCACGCCTGCAAGTCGTCGGCGACCTGCTCGGGCGTGCCGGCCAGGGTGCGGTGCCCGCGCCCGCCGCCCAGCTTGGCGATGAGCTGGCGCACGGTCAGCGACTCCTCGGCCGCGAGGTCCTTGACCAGCTGGTAGCGGCTCTTGTTGCCCTGGATCTGCTCGATCGGCGGCAGCGGTGGCAGCGGCGCGTCCAGCGCGTGCGCGGTGAAATCGACGCCGAGCATCCAGGACAGTTGCCGCAGTGAGTATTCCGGCGGCAGCGCGCGCCTTCAGGTCCCGGTAGAACTGCTGCCCCTGGGCCAGGGTGCGCTGCGCGGTGAACACCGCCTCGGCGTACTTCGCGGCGAAATCCTTTCCGTTCTCGGAGGATCCGGCCTGCACCAGCAGCGGCCTGCCCTGCTCCGAACGCGGCACGTTGAGCGGGCCGCGCACCCGGAAGCGCGGGCCCGCGTGGTCGATGGTGTGCACCTTGGACGGGTCGGCGAAGGTGCCCGACGCGGCGTCCAGGACGAGCGCGTCGTCCTCCCAGCTGTCCCACAGCGCGGTCGCCACGTCGACGAATTCGGCGGCCCGCTCGTAGCGGCCCGCGTGATCGGGAACCGTGTCGTAGCCGAAGTTCTGGGCCTCCTCGGCACCGCCCGAGGTCACGAGATTCCCGCCGGCGCGGCCACCGCTGATCCGGTCCAGCGACGCGAAAGCCCGTGCCAGCGCATAGGGTTCGTGGTAGCCGGTGGAGGCCGTGGCGATCAGGCCGACGTGTTCGGTGACCGTCGCCATCGCCGTCAGCAGGGTGATCGGCTCGAACACCGCCTGGGTGTTGTGCTCGATACGCGGGCCGACCGCGAGGATGTCGGCGAAGAACACCGAATCCAGCGTGCCCCGTTCGGCGATGCGCGCCAAATCCTGGAAATGCTTGACGTCCAAGGCTTTCGCCGCGTCGGTGCGCGGATGCCGCCACGCGGCCTCGTGGTGGCCCACGCCCATCAGGAAGGCGTTGAGATTGTTGAAGACAGATCCAGGCTGATGTCCTCGACCGCCGTGAACTCCTCTTTGGAGCCGCGGATCGGGAAACGCTTGGTGACGTTGTCCAAGCGCAGTTTCGGAGTACCCGTCATTTCGCACCCGCCAAAGCCTGGCCGTCGGGACCGGCATCCTGAGCGTAGGTGCCGTTCGCGTACGGGTTGTATTCGTTGGTGTAGAGGTCGCTCGCGTTCAGCTTGCCCTGTTCGAGTTCGCCGTTGCGGACCAGCCAGTCGATCCACGTGGACAGTTCGCGCTCGGCCACCACGCCGCCGGGGACGGGAATGCCGGGGCTGCGCCAGAATTCGATGCGGGTGGTGTCCTCGTTGCGGTTGCGCTTGCCGATGATCTGGCGGCCCGCTCGATCACCTGCTCGCGCGGGGTGACCTGGGTCCAGCGGATGGCGTTGGCGGTGCCCTGCACGAAATCCTTGACCGCGTCGGGATTTTCGGCGATGTAGCGACCGCGCAGCACGTACGTGCCGTAGCTGAACGCGCCGAACAGATCCTAGTACCCGGTGAACTCACCCTCGTCGGCGCCGTAGGAGCTGAGCACCGAGGTGATGGGCGCGCCCGCGGCGTTGAGCTTCACTACCGCGCCGTTGAACGCCGACCCGAAGTCGATATCGCCGGTGGCGACCGACTGGATGTCCTGGGGGCCGCTGGTGGTGTCGCCGACCCATTCCAGTTTCACCTTCGCGAAGTAGCCGAGGTCCTCGGCCAATTCGTGGAAACCGACCTGGCCCGTCCAGCCCTGATAGCGCAGGACCGTCCGGTCGCCGTCGGTTCTGGCCTCGTCCGAAGAGCTGCCGCAGGCGCTCACCCCGAACGCCAACGCCAATGCCATGGCCGCCACGGCCAGTGTCTTCTTCTTGAAAGCCATCGAGATTCCCCTGGTAGGAACAACACAAGTCCGACCATGGTGCCGTCACGCGACAGCGCGGGGAACCGTTTGCATCCGCGAGAATCGAACCCGGGGCACGGGCGCGCGACACGGCCGGAACACCCTTTCCGACGTGCGTTTTCGCGATTCGGGACGGCGTTCGCGTTGACCTGCGCGGGCCTCCGGATTACTCTCATCGCGTCCGCACATATGTTCGAGCATGCTGTGTCGCCACCGACTGATCGGCACGATATCTGCTCCAGGGAAGGCTCGCGATGCCCGACGAACAGTCGACCGGCCATTCCGAGATCGCCGCATTGGCGCAGCGGGTAGCGACGGCCCGCGGGAAGCTGCCGCTGCAACACGACACGGCGCTGGTGGAGGTGCTCTCCGACAGCGAGATCGCCGCGGAACGCGAACTCGCCGAATGGATCAGGGCGCAGCGGCGCGGTCAGCGCAAGCGCGCTGTGCGGGCCGAACTGTCCGCCGAGCGCCGCGACCGGCGCGCCGCCGCCCGGCTGCGCCGCGCCGAGGCGGCCGACGCGCGCTGGCATCGCAAGGCGCTGGCGGCGCGGCGGCGGGTGGCGAATCAGGACGCGCGCCTGGCCCAGCTGTACCGGCGCGCCGAATGGTCCTCGCGCGCGCTGATCGGCGTGGTGGTGCTCGGCATGGTGTGGGCCGGGGTGAACGTGCAGCGCAACTTGGTGCCCGACGGCGATATGACCAATCCGCTGTACTGGCTCAGTTACGGCATCGAGGCGATGATCTCCATCCCGATCATCGTCATCATGGTCACCGCCACCACCGCGGCCCGCTGGGGTCGCGAATTGCCGCGCGGCAAGGTGATCTTCTTCGAGGTCGCCCTGCTCGGCACCACCATCGCCCTCAACTGCGGCCCGCATCTGGCCGCCGGAAACCTCGGCCGCGCCGCCGAATACGCCATCGCCCCCGCCATGGTCGGCGTCGTCATCTGGCTGCACGCCTGGGTCGCCGCCCGCTACGCCCACCTCATCGACAGCATCCCCATCGTCGACGACACGGCCGTGCCGCGCCTGCGGGGCAGTGTGCGGGAGTGGGAGGCGGAGCCGTTGGGGTACGACCAGAGCGGGGAGACGGGGGCGGTGCCGTTGGGGTACGGCCCGACCGGGGAGCCGGGCGCCGCTGTCCACCGCGGGACCGGTCGGTCCGAATCGCGTAGCGACAGCTATGCCCGCGAGGGCGCGCCGAGCCACGATGCCGATGGGCTGTCCCGCGATGCGGTCGGACCGGCCGTGCTCCATCCCGCGGCGTTCGCAGACGCCGCCGCACCGAAATCCGTCTCTGCACAGGCGGTCCCCCCGCGCCCGACGACCGATACCGTCGCTGGGCCCGACCCGGTTTCGCGGCACGATGCCGAGGAGGTCCGGCGAGGGCACGCGTCCGGCGCGAAGGGGTCAGATTCCGGTCGCCGGAATGCGCTGCCGCACAACGGCGCAGCTGTGTTCGCCGAAGACGACGCCCGGCGCATCAGCGACGAGGTCCTACGAGCCGATCAGCGGGCCGCCGCGTCCGAGCCGACGCCCGAAGCAGCACCCGAATCACCCGAGACCTCAACGGCTTCCGATGCGACACCCACCCGGGCCGCCGCGTCCGAGACTGACGACGCCGAGATCCCTCCGTGCGACGGCGGTGAGCTTGCGACCGACACACCGAGTGGCGGCGCTCCCGACTCCCCCTTCCGCGTCACGGATTTCGTGCCCGCCCCCACCACCCGAGAGTTCCGCATCGAGCGCACACCGGCGCGGCCGCACAACGGTCATGTCAACGGCGGTGAGCCGCCGAAGCGCAACGGGCACGCGTTGCCGAGCATGAACTCCCGCGACACCGCCGGCGGCGACCACGCCGAGACCGCGAATCGCCCTCTCGTGCACGCCGTTCCGCTCTCCCTCGTCACCGGCGGCCTGACCGCGGCCACCACCGAAGGACGCCCGAATCCCCGCCCCGGCGCCCGAGGACCACGCACCCCGAACGGCGCTGTCGCCCACGCCTATTCGCCCGCCGAAGACAATCCGCACTCCGAACTCGCCACCGCGTCCTGGGCGGAAGTCCGCAACCTCCGGCCGGAGACCGGACACGCGCCCACCGCTCCCACCCGCGATACGGCCTCCCGCCCACCCAGCGGGTCCGAGCACGCGCCCGCCGACGACCGCACCGACACCACACGCCCGCGCAACTCAGGCCACGCGCCCACCGACGACCAGTCCGACGCCACACGCCAACCGACTTTCTCCGACCTCCCGGCGCAGCCCACCGAGCACACGCCCGCCGCCCGCCCGCGCACCCCGGACCACGCCCCCACCGACGACAACGTGCGTCACCCGACGACCACAGACCGCCCGGCGCAACCCGAACAACTCACCCTCGAACCGGAACCCGAACTCCCCCGCAGCACCGAGATCATCCTCGCCACCGAACGCGCCCTCACCGACGAGAACGACGCCCCCGACCTCGAACCCGACACCGCCGAGGACGAGGTCCGCTTGGTCGCCCGCGCCATCGCCGACCAGCGCCGCTCCACCCTCCCGTTGGACCAGATCGCCGAAATCCTCACCCTCGCCGACCAATCCTGGCCCACCCCCGGCATCGCGAAGGAAGTCGGCGTCTCCACCTCCGCCGTCACCCGCGTCATCGAGGCCGCCCACAAAATAGGCCGCCCCTACGCCGACCTCCCCTGAGCAATCCCCCGCCACCGACCTCCTCACCTCGTCGGCAGCACCATCGCGTCGCCGAGGTCGTTGTCACTGCGAATCGTCCGGGAGAATCCGGAAGGCGGGGTACCGGTTCAGCGGGCGGATCGCGCGGAAGTCACGCCGGTCGAGCGTCAGAATCGCATCGGTGTCGAACTCGTCTGCCAGCGTGACGCAGATGGCGTCGACGATATCCAAGTTGAGCCCGTCGTACTTCGCTCGCACGTCGAGCGCGGTACGAATCTGGGCCGCCGACGTGTTCCCGACGACGATACGAGTCGAGGCGATCCGGTCAGCCAGCACAGCCAGTATCGCGTCGGCGGCCGCGCGACCGGCGCGGACGCTCGCCACATGGTGAATCTCGGTCAGCGCGAGCGGACTGATCACCAACGCACCGGCTTGGTCGGCGGCGCGTCGCACTGCGAAGTGCTCGGGATCGGAGCGATTGAAGAGCGCGAGTGTTCCCGAGGTGTCCGCGATGACGATCATGCGGATCGATTCATCGCGTCGCGAATATCGTCCTTACCAATCGCGCCACCGAGGTCGAACGTCTCTTCATCACCGACCAGCGGCGAGTCCCACTGACGATGCCGCATCAAGTAGTCACGCACGGCGTCACGGGTGATCTCCTGTTTCGAACGCCCTTCGGAATCGGCTTGCGCGGTGAGCGCCGCCTCTTCCGCCTCTGACAGCCGCATTGTCCATGCCATGGACCCATGGTATCAGTGCTGATACCAATCGGCCGACAAGCCGATCGGGTCGAAGCCCGGCAACGCGAAGCCGCCTCCCCGGAAGCATCGTCGTGTCGCTCCCTCTCGTCACCGGCGCGAATGGTCCGAGAGGGTCCTGAATGTGGTGTACCGGCACGGGCGGCTCGCTCTAACGTCACGCCGGTCGAGCATCGGAATCGTCCAATCGATCGTCCGCAGCGCGGTCGAGCGACACTGACAGCGGCTCGTCCCAACGACGATTACCCAACCTGCGGTCACGCTCTACGGTCGACCTCGCTCGTTCGCCGTGATCCGCCCCGGCAGCCTCAGTCATGGTCCGGCTGTAACTCGTGCTCCTTTCGTACGTCGGCGACGAGCCGTTCGTCGGAGTGTCGGTGCGTCACAAGTCCGAGCCACGTACCGTCCTGCGCGCGCCCCCATCGCAGAAGTGTTGCCGGATAAGGCCGTTTGCCCTGCTCCAGGACCGTGCAGGGTTTCCAATTGGAAAAAGGCGTGATGCCCGGCAATCACAGCGGGCACGCGGGGAGATGCGCAAGCTCGCGCCTCCCGCGGCGAGTTATCTCACGGGTCCCACCGCACTGTTCGGCCATCGCACGATCGCGGTGCAGGGTTCGGCATTCTCGGGCGACGTGATAGATGATCAACAGAGGTGCGCCGTAGCCTGGCATTCGTAAGATCCATGCGTAACTCGATGTCGATATCGGAACGTCGTTCCATTCGACGACTCCTACCGTGGCGGGGCCTGGTCGTACGTGCATACGCGCCATCCACGACTCCTCGGTTGGCTGAAGGGTGCGTTCGGCCGAACCCGCGATAATCTCACAGCCACTGTGACGTACGGCGTCCCGCCCACTACGAACAACCGATCCGACGTTCTCGCCTCCCCAGAAGCGTCCTCGCACGGACCGACTCCCCGCGCGCGGTCGGGTGCACGTCGTCTGTGGGTCCGGAGGGAGACACTCCGGAACGCCGAAGGCCCGCCTCCCCGAACGGGGAAGCGGGCCTTGGGTTTTCGACGTCAGCCGAGGAGAGGGCTTACTTGGCCTTCTCCAGGACCTCCACCAGGCGCCAGCGCTTGGTGGCCGACAGCGGGCGGGTCTCCATCAGCTGAACGCGGTCGCCGATGCCGGCGATCTCGTTCTCGTCGTGCGCCTTCACCTTGGAGGTGGTGCGGATGATCTTGCCGTAGAGCGGGTGCCGCGCACGGTCCTCCAGCTCGACGACGATCGTCTTGTTCATCTTGTCCGAGACGACGTAGCCGACCCGCACCTTGCGGCGGCCACGCTCCTGTGCCTGTTCACTCATGCGGCGTCTCCCTTGTCGGCGGGTCCGGTGGCCAGACCGAGCTCGCGCTCACGCATGACCGTGTAGATGCGCGCGATCTCGTGACGGACGACGCGCAAGCGACGGTTATTGTCCAGCTGACCCGTCGCCATCTGGAAGCGCAGGTTGAACAGCTCCTCCTTCGACTCGCGCAGGCGGGAGACGAGTTCGTCTTCGGTGAGCTCGCGGAGCTCTGCGGCCGGTGTACCGGTAGCCATCAGAACTGCTCCTCCCTGGTCACGATCCTGCACTTCATCGGGAGCTTGTGCATCGCGCGGCGCAGGGCCTCGCGAGCGGTCTCCTCATTCGGATAGCTCATCTCGAACATCACGCGACCGGGCTTGACATTCGCGACCCACCACTCCGGCGAACCCTTACCGGAACCCATGCGGGTCTCGGCGGGCTTCTTGGTGAGCGGGCGATCCGGGTAGATGTTGATCCAGATCTTGCCACCACGGCGGATGTGGCGAGTCATCGCGATACGCGCCGACTCGATCTGCCGGTTGGTGACGTAGGCGGGCTCGAGAGCCTGGATGCCGTACTCACCGAACGCGACCGAGGTGCCGCCCTTGGCGATGCCCGAGCGGCCGGGGTGATGCTGCTTGCGGTGCTTGACCTTACGAGGCATCAGCATGCGTCAGCCCTCCTGATTCTCTGCCGGCGCCTCGGCCACCGCGGTGGCCGTGCGACCGGCGTCAGCGGCGGCGCCGGCGGAGCCGGAACGACGCGGACGGCTCGGACGCTCCCGGCGCGGACGCTCGGGGGCGGCCGCCGCGGCGGTCAGCTCACGCTTGCCGCCGACGATGTCGCCCTTGTAGATCCAGACCTTCACGCCGATGCGACCGAAGGTGGTCTTGGCCTCGTAGAGGCCGTAGTCGATGTCGGCGCGCAGCGTGTGCAGCGGCACCCGACCCTCGCGGTAGAACTCCGAGCGCGACATTTCGGCGCCGCCCAGACGGCCCGAGCACTGCACGCGGATGCCCTTGACGTTCGGCGAACGCATGGCCGACTGGATGGCCTTGCGCATCGCGCGACGGAACGCCACACGGTTGGACAGCTGCTCGGCCACGCCCTGGGCCACCAGCTGCGCATCCGACTCGGGGTTCTTGACCTCGAGGATGTTCAGCTGCACCTGCTTGCCGGTGAGCTTCTCGAGTTCGGCGCGGATGCGGTCGGCCTCGGCGCCGCGACGGCCGATCACGATGCCCGGACGCGCGGTGTGGATGTCCACCCGCACGCGGTCCCGGGTGCGCTCGATCTCGACCTTCGAGATGCCGGCCCGCTCCATGCCCGTGGCGAGGAGCTTGCGGATCGCGACGTCTTCCTTCACGTAGTCCGCGTACTGCTTGTCCGCGTACCAACGCGACTTCCAGTCGGTGGTGATACCGAGGCGGAAGCCATGGGGATTGATCTTCTGTCCCATTTACTCAGCCCCTCCCTTCCGGCGGTTGCGAGTGGCGCCGCCGGCGGTGGGCACGCTCTCGACCTCGATGGTGATGTGGCTGGTGCGCTTGCGGATCCGGAACGCGCGGCCCTGGGCACGCGGCTGGAAACGCTTCAGGGTGGGACCCTCGTCGACGTAGGCGGTCGACACGACCAGGGTGGCCGGGTTCAGGCCGAGGTTGTTCTCGGCGTTGGCCGCGGCCGAGGCAACGACCTTGGCGACCGGCTCGCTCGCGGCCTGGGGCGCGAACTTCAGGATGTTCAGCGCGTCCTCGACCCGCTGACCGCGGACCAGGTCCACGACGCGACGCGCCTTCATGGGCGTCACGCGGACGAACTTCGCGGTCGCGCGCGCGGTCGGGTTCTGAGTTTCGGTGCTCATCGCCGCTTGCTCTTCCGATCTTCCTTGACGTGGCTCTTGAAGGTCCTGGTCGGCGCGAACTCACCGAGCTTGTGCCCGACCATGTTCTCCGACACGAACACCGGCACGTGCTTGCGGCCGTCGTGCACCGCGAACGTGTGGCCGATGAAATCGGGGATGATGGTCGAACGACGCGACCAGGTCTTGATGACCTGCTTGGTGCCCTTCTCGTTCTGGACGTCCACCTTCGCGAGGAGGTGATCGTCGACGAACGGGCCCTTCTTGAGGCTGCGTGGCATTTCTTACCTCCTCCTTCAGCGCTTCTTGCCGGTCTTGCGACGGCGGACGATGAGCTTGTCGCTCGGACGGTTGGGCTTGCGGGTGCGGCCTTCCGGCTTACCCCACGGCGAGACCGGGTGGCGGCCACCGGAGGTCTTGCCCTCACCACCACCGTGCGGGTGGTCGACCGGGTTCATGACGACACCACGCACCGTGGGACGACGGCCCTTCCAGCGCATACGGCCGGCCTTGCCCCAGTTGATGTTCGACTGCTCGGCGTTGCCGACCTCGCCGACGGTGGCGCGGCAGCGCACGTCGACGCGGCGGATCTCGCCGGAAGGCATACGCAGCACCGCGTACTGGCCTTCCTTACCGAGCAGCTGGATGCTCATGCCCGCGGCGCGCGCCAGCTTGGCGCCGCCGCCGGGACGCAGCTCCACGGCGTGGATGGTGGTACCGGTCGGGATGCTGCGCAGCGGCAGGTTGTTGCCCGGCTTGATGTCCGCGCCGGGACCCGACTCGATGCGGGTGCCCTGCACCACGCCCTTGGGGGCGATGATGTAGCGCTTCTCGCCGTCGGCGAAGTGCAGCAGCGCGATATTGGCGGTCCGGTTGGGGTCGTACTCGATGTGCGCGACCTTGGCCGGGATGCCGTCCTTGTCCAGGCGACGGAAGTCGATCAGACGGTAGGCCCGCTTGTGGCCGCCACCGCGGTGCCGCGTGGTGATGCGACCGTGCGCGTTGCGGCCACCGGTCTTGGACAGCGGGCGCAGCAGCGACTTCTCCGGGGTGGACCGGGTGATCTCGGCGAAGTCCGAGACGCTCGAGCCACGACGGCCCGGCGTAGTCGGCTTGTACTTGCGAATTGCCATGAGTTCTTCTCTGCTTTCTGGATTCCCGTCCGCTTACGCGACCGGGCCTCCGAAGATCTCGATGGGCTTGCTGTCGGCCGAGATGGTCACGAGCGCGCGCTTGGTGCTCTTGCGCTTGCCGTAACCGAAGCGGGTCCGCTTGCGCTTGCCCTGACGGTTGGCGGTGTTGACGCTGGTGACCTTCACACCGAAGACCTTCTCGACGGCGATCTTGATCTGCGTCTTGTTGGAGTCCGGGTGCACCAGGAAGGTGTAGGTGCCTTCCTCGATCAGTCCGTAGGACTTCTCCGAGATGACCGGCGCCAGCAGGATGTCGCGGGGGTCGGCGATGGTGGTCACTTGCTCTCCTCCTGTGCCGCCTCGGCCGGACCGTGAACGAACGCGTTCAGGGCCTCGACGCTGAACACCACGTCGTCGCTGTTGAGCACGTCGTAGGTGTTGAGCTGATCCGGGGCGATCGGCTGCACGTTCTGCAGGTTCGCCACGCTCTTCCACGCGGCGATGTCCTCGCGGCCGACCACGACGAGCAGCTTCTTGCGGTCGGTCAGCTCGGCCAGGAAGCTCTTGGCCGACTTGGTGGACGGGGTCTGACCCGCCACCAGCTCGGTGACCACGTGGATGCGCTCGTTGCGAGCCCGGTCGGACAGGGCGCCACGCAGGGCGGCGACCTTCATCTTCTTCGGGGTGCGCTGGCTGTAGTCGCGCGGCTGCGGGCCGTGGACGGTGCCACCGCCGGCGAACTGCGGCGCGCGGGTCGAGCCCTGGCGGGCGCGGCCGGTGCCCTTCTGGCGGTACGGCTTCTTGCCACCGCCGCGGACCTCGCCGCGGGTCTTGGTGGCGTGCGTGCCCTGGCGGGCCGCGGCCTGCTGGGCCACGACGACCTGGTGCATCAGCGCGATGTTCGCGGTCACGTCGAAGATCTCGGCGGGGAGATCGACGGTGCCCTCGGTCTTGCCGCCGGGAGCCTTCACCGCGACGGTGAGGTTCGCGGCCTTCTTCTCAGTGTTCACGGTCATGCGTGCGCACCACCCTTCACGGCGCTCTTGACGATCACGACGCCGCCCTTGCGACCCGGGATCGCACCCTTGATCAGGAGCAGGCCGTTCTCGGCGTCCACCTTGTGAACCGACAGGTTCTGGGTGGTGACGCGGTCGTTGCCCATCCGGCCCGACATGCGCATGCCCTTGAACACGCGGCCGGGGGTGGCGCAACCACCGATGGAGCCGGGGCGGCGGTGCACGGCCTGCGCACCGTGCGAGGCACCCTGGCCACGGAAGCCGTGGCGCTTCATGGTGCCCGCGAAGCCCTTGCCCTTGCTGGTGCCGGTGACGTCGACGAACGTGCCCTCTTCGAACACGTCGGCGTTGATCTCCTGGCCGACCTCGAAGGTGGAGGTGTCGGCGACCCGGATCTCCGCGACGTGGCGACGCGGGGTGACACCGGCCTTGGCGAACTGGCCGGCGTCCGGCTTGTTCACCTTGCGCGGGTCGATGGCGCCGAAGGCGACCTGGACGGCGCTGTAGCCGTCGCGCTCCTCGGTGCGGATCAGGGTGACGACGTTCGGGCCCGCCTTGATGACGGTGACCGGAACCACGCGGTTCTTGTCGTCGAACACCTGGGTCATGCCGAGCTTGGTGCCCAGGATTCCGGCGGCAGGCCGGTTCTTGTTGTCAGTCATGTCTCGAGTCCCCGTCACTGAATGTTGACGTCGACGCTGGCCGGCAGGTCGATGCGCATGAGCGCGTCGACCGTCTTCGGCGTCGGGTCGAGGATGTCGATCAGCCGCTTGTGCGTACGCATCTCGAAGTGTTCGCGCGAGTCCTTGTACTTGTGCGGCGAACGGATGACGCAGTACACGTTCTTCTCGGTCGGCAACGGCACCGGGCCGACGACGCGGGCCCCGGTACGGGTCACCGTCTCCACGATCTTGCGCGCAGACGCGTCGATCGCCTCGTGGTCATAGGCCTTGAGCCTGATGCGGATCTTTTGTCCCGCCACGCTAAGTGTCCTTTTCTCCGCTTTCCTTCGTGGTCGCAGAAGCTGGCTTCCGCACCACCCTCAATTTGCACAGCCCGAACACACGAAGACGTCTCAGCTCGAGAGGACTGGCCCGGAGGAGGCAGCCCGCGTAACCACGCAGGGCCCCGATCGAGCTCGATCCCACACAGTGGAGACCACGACCGGGACGCGCCCAGTCTTCGCCGCTGTTCATCTGTCATGGTTCTCCGGTCCACGCGGTCGGGCGTGTCGCCCTTTCGCTCATTCTGCGTTCCCGGATCGCAACTTCATCTCGGGCCGCGGAACGATGTCCCGGACGTACCCACACCGATACTCCGGCGAGGTACACGAGTTTGGTACTGCACGCCTCGCCGAACGCGACCGCTCCCACAGGAAACGGGCACGACCCCGTGCAAGGCAACCCGAACAGTATGCCCGACGCCGGGGAGCGACTTCAAATCGGGGGTGGTGTTGAGTGGGACACGCACCACCCGAGCGAAGGAAACCCTACCCCACCTGCGAGAACGGCCCGTATGGGACAGTGGTTCCCTTTATCTTACCGTTGAGTAAGATAGGGCCCATGGGTAAAGAGACCGCGACTTACCGCGGGTGGAAGAAGCTGCCGGACAACCGGCTCGGGCACACGCTGTTCTCGCTGGGGATGGTGGCGCGGGTGCCGTACTTCGGGACGGTGCTGCCGAACGTGGTGCGGCTCGAGCCCGGACTGTGCGAGGTGACCTCGCCCAAGTGGTTCGGCATCCACAACCACCTGGGCACCTTCCACGCGATCGCGGCGTGCAACCTGGCCGAGGTGGCGATGGGCATGCTCAGCGAGGCCACCGTGCCCACCACGCACCGGTGGATCCCCAAGGCGATGAACGTGCAGTACCTGGCCAAGGCCGAGTCGGGGCTGCGCGCGGTGGCGAAGCTGCCGCAGATCCCCGACTTCGACGCGATCACCGAGGGGCAGGACCTGGTGGTCCCGGTCTCCATCTACGACAAGGACGGCCTCGAGGTCGTGCACGCCGACATCACCACCTGGGTCACCCCCAAGTAGGGCGTGCTTGCGCGGCGGCGACGCGAGCGGATTGAATGCCGGTATGGGTGACGGCGCGGTCCGGGAAGTCGATCTCTGCGTGGTGGGGCTCGGCCCCGCGGGACGGGCGCTGGCGCATCGCGCGATGCGCGCCGGGTTGCGGGTCACCGCAGTCGACCCCCGCCCCGACCGGCTGTGGCCGCCGACGTTCTCCTGCTGGGTGGACGAATTGCCGGACTGGCTGCCCGCGAGCGCCATCGCCCAGCGCATCGAGGCCCCCACGGTGTGGACGAAGGTCGAGCACCGCATCGAACGGCCGTACTGCGTGCTGTCGAAAGCCGGCCTGCACGAAGCACTCTCGCTCGACGACGCCACGGTGGTCGCGGGCCGGGCCACCCGGGTGGACGCGCACGAGGTCGAGCTCGCCGACGGCACGGTGCTGACGGCGGCCGCCGTGTTCGACACCCGCGGCCTGCCCACGCTGGGCAAGCGGCGCGCGGCCAGCGCGCACGGCATCTTCGTCGACGCCGAGACGGCCGCGCCCATGGTGGCCGACGGCGAAGGGCTGCTGCTGGATTGGCGTCCGGAGAACGGCGCGGGCCCCGACGAGCCGCCGTCGTTCCTCTACGCCGTGCCGCTCGGCGACGGCACGGTGATCTTCGAAGAGACCAGCCTCGGGCTGCGCGGCGGAATGCCGCAGCACGAGCTGCGCAGGCGCACGCTGAACCGGCTCGCCGCGCACGGCATCCGCCTCACCGGCGACGAACCGAGCGAGGCCGCGCACTACCCGCTCGACCAGCCGCCGCCGAAAAAGGGCACGGCGCGGGCGATTCCGTTCGGTTCGCGCGGCGGCATGATGCACCCCTGCACCGGCTACAGCGTGGCCGACTCGCTCGCGCTGGTGGACACGGCCGTGGACGCGCTGCGCACCGGCCGCGACCCGGTGGCGGCGCTGTGGCCGTGGCGGGCGCGGTTGGTCTACTGGATGCGGATGCGCGGGCTGTTCGGCCTCGGCCGGCTCACCACCGACCAGTCGATCGCCATGTTCGAGGCGTTCTTCACCGAATCCGAGCGCGGACAGCGGGCCCTGCTCTCCCGGCACGACGACTACGCCGCCCTGGGCGCGGTGCTGTTCAACACCGTCGCCCACACCTGGCCGTTCCGCTGGCGCTACGACCTGGTGGGCTGGACCAACCGCGACCGCTGGCTCGACCACGAGTTCGCCCCGGCGCGCACGCCGTCGGACGTCGACCAGGCGACCGGCTGAACTAGGCGGTCTCGGCCGCGCGGCGGTAGCCGCGAATGGCGGGCCAGGCGAACACGGCGATCATGCCGATGGTCCAAGCCAGCGTCTTGAGCATCGGCTCGGCCACGGGCCCGCCCGCCGAGAGCCCGCGCATAGCTTCGATGGCGGTGCTCATCGGCTGGTTGCCGACCACATCCTGCAACCAGGTGGGATAGGCGAAGACGGGCACGAAGCCGGTGTTGAAGAACATCAGCAGGCTGTTGAAGATCGAGATGACGCTCACCAGCATGATGCCCTCGGTGAAGGTGGCCAGCGCCGTCACCAGCACCGCGAAACTGATGCCGAACAGCACCGGGATGCCGATCAGCGCCAGCGCCGCGAGCGGCCCCTGGGTGAACCGGAAGCCCAGCGCCAGGCCCACGGCCAGCACGAACAGCGTGGTGACCAGCACGCGCACCGCCTCGGCCAGCAACCGGCCGGTGAGCCCGGCCGCGCGGTTGACCGGCATGGTGTAGAAGCGGCTCAGCAGTCCGCTGGCCTTCTCCACCTTGAAGCCCAGCGCGCTCACCACGGCGCCGGCCATGGCCGCGATCAGGGTGATCATCGAGACCTGGCCGTAGATCGCCTCGATGCCGGTGTTATTGGTGATGGTCCCGCCCAGCACGATGTCGAACATCAGCAGGGTCAGCGCCGGATAGATCAGCGTCTGGATGGTGGTCGAGGGGTCGCGCACCCAGCCGATCAGCAGCCGCTTGCACTGCAAGACACTCTGGCGCGCCCAGGTGCTCACGGCGTATTCGGACTTCGCGGTGACCTCGGGCAGCGGCTGGAAGTCCACCGTGTCGGCGGCTCGCTCGGTCGTGTTCGTCACCGTCATGCTCGCCTCACACTCGCCCAGATCGCGAACGGGGTGAACACCACCGCCGCGCCGACCACCCACACCAGCGGCACCCAGAACACCTCCCACGTCACGCCGTCACCGGCCATATCGCGCAGCGCGAAGGACAGCTGCGAGATGGGCTGGTTGCGCACGAACGGCTGGATCCACTCCGGGAACGCGGTCTCGGGCACGAAGCCGCAGGAGAGCATGCCGAAGATCAGCGTGGGCAGGGTGAGCGCCTGGCTGAGCTGTTCGGGGCTCTTGGTCAGGCTGCCCAGTCCGTCGGCGCCGATCGCGAGCACGGTGCCGACGGCCAGGGAGAACGCGCAGAACAGCACGGCTTGGCCCCAGCCCGCCTCGAACCGGAAGCCGATCATGTGCCCGAACAGCACCGCGCCGGTGAGCGAGACGCAGGAGCGCACCATGCCCGCGCAGATGCGCGAGGTGAACGGCACCAGGATCCCGATCGGCATGGTCTGCAACCTGCTGCTCAACCCCGTCAGCGCCTCGAAGGCGGCGAGCTGGGAGTTGGAGAGCATGGTGAAGGCCATGGTCTGCAACACGATGATCGGCATGACGAACTGCGCGTAGTCGATGCCCTGGAGGTTCATCACGAACCGCAGCGGCAGGTAGAAGCCGAGCGTGAACACCAGTGGCGTCACGAAGGCGACGATCAGTTCGCCCTTGGTCGCCATGGTCCGCACCACGCGGCCGGTGAGGGCGCGCCACTGCGCGAAGGACGACGGTTCGGCCACCGGTAGCGCGGCGAAGAGCCCCGGCGCGGGGGGCGCGGGTTCGGTGACGGTCACGAATGCCCGCCCGAATGACCGGTGAGCGAGAGGAATACGTCGTCGAGCGAGGGCCTGCGCAACGCGATGTCGGCCAGCACCACGCCGGCGCTGTCGAGCCTGCGCAGCGCCTCGGCGAGGGTGGCGGCGCCGTCGGGCGCCGGGATGGACAGGCGGTCCTGCCCGTCGAGTTCGGCGGCGACGGCCGCGGGCACCAGGTCGCCGAGCGCGTCGGCGGCGGTCCGCAGTTGTTTCGGATCCAGCGGCACCACCTCGCAGTAGCTGCCGCCGGTCTTCTCCTTGAGTTCCTCGGCGGTGCCCTCGGCGATGACGGTGCCCCGGTCGATGACGATGATGTTGTCGCTGAGCACGTCGGCCTCTTCGAGGTACTGCGTGGTGAGCAGCACCGTGATGCCCTGGCCCTTGAGGATGTTCACCAGGTCCCACACGCCCTGGCGGCTGCGCGGGTCGAGTCCGGTGGTGGGCTCGTCGAGGAAGACCACCTCGGGGCGCACCACCAGGCCGCAGGCGATGTCGACGCGGCGGCGCATACCGCCGGAGTAGTGGCGCACCGCGCGCTTACCCGCGCTCACCAGGTCGAATTCCTCGAGCAAGGTGTCGGCGCGCCGGCGGGCGGTGGCGCGGTTGAGGCCCATGAGGCGGCCGAACAGCTCCAGGTTCTCGCGGCCGGAGAGGTTCTCGTCGAGCGCGGCGTACTGGCCGGTCATCATGATCGACCGGCGCACACCCGCCGGGTCGGCGCGCACGTCGTGGCCCGCGACGACCGCGGTGCCGGAGTCGGGGCGCAGCAGCGTGGAGAGGATCTTGACGGTGGTGGTCTTGCCCGCGCCGTTGGGGCCGAGGATGCCGAGCACGCTCGCCGTGGCGGCGGTGAAACTGATGCCTTGCAGCGCGTGCACATCGCCGAAGGATTTGCGCACGTCCTCGACGCGGACCGCGGGTTCGCGCTCCGGCGACTCTGCTGTGTTCTCGCTCGGCATCAACTCTCCACTATCGGCCGGGGCCGGCGACGGGGTCGCCGGGACGCGCGGGTGCGTCGGGGTGGTGATCCGCACCGCCGGGCGTGATGTTACCGGTCGCCGGGATTTCGGTCGGGCGTCCGATCGGTACCCACTCGCCGCGCGTTCAAATGTGCCATTGGTCACATTTGTTCCGCCGGGCCAGAGCCGTCCGCAATCAACGCTGGTCCGCCGGGCGGCGAGCCGACACGGCGCGCCGAGGCGACCTTGTCGGCATCGGGTGGTCACCATAGTCTGCTTGATGGGGGCTGGAGAACGCACTCACTCGTCTGTGGCGGGACCGCGCTGGGAGACGGTCCGTCAGGGGTCGGCTCGATTCGGGTGGGGGCATTGGCGGGTCGAGACGTGAAGAGGTGACCATGGCCGAATCCGCGCAGCCGCGACTGGCGGCGCATCCGGGAGGATCGAGCCGATCGACCGTGCTGACGTCCTACGATCCCCGCACCGGGGAGGCCGTCGGCACGTACCCCGTGCTGGGCGCGAGCGAACTGCATCGCACCGCGCGCGCCGCCCGCGCGGCCGAAAAATGGTGGGCCGAACTGGGATTCGGCGGGCGTAAGCGCTGGCTGCTGGACTGGAAGCGCGATATCGCAAGGCGTGCCGACGAATTGGTCGAGCTGCTGTGCGCCGAGACCGGAAAACCGGAGGCGGACGCGGCGATCGAGGTCGCCCTCGCGGTGGAGAATCTGGACTGGGCGGCGCGCAACGCCGCACGCGCGCTGCGCAGGCGCAAACTGGGCTCGACGTGGCTGGCGCGCAACCAGCACGCGGCGGTGGGCCAGTTGCCGCTGGGCACGGTGGGCGTGATCGGCCCGTGGAACAACCCCGTCTTCACACCGATGGCCTCGATCGCCTACGCGATGGCGGCGGGCAACGCCGTGGTGTTCAAACCGCACGAGCTCACCACCGGCGTCGGCGTGTGGCTGGCCGAGACCTGGAGCGCGCTCGCCCCCAACCAGCCCGTGCTGCAGGTGGTGACGGGCGACTCCGGCACCGTCGCGGCGCTGTGCCGGGCCAAGCTGGACAAGATCGCCTACGCCGGGTCGGAAACCGGTGCGCGCGAGGTGATCTCGCTGTGCGCGCCGGCCATGACCCCGGTGGTGGTGGAACGCGGCGGCAAGGGCGCCATGGTGGTGCACGTGGACGCGAAGCTGGACGAGGCCGCCGAGGCGGCCGTCTTCGGCGCGATGGCCAACGCGGGGCAGAACGCGCACGGCGTGCAGCGCGCGTACGTGGCGGACTCGGTGTACGACGCGTTCCTCGACCTGGTGGCCGATCAGGCGCGGCGGCTGCGCCCCGGCGCCGACAAGCGCGCCTCCTACGGGCCGATGGTGCTGGAATCGCAGATCGAGGTGGTGCGCAAACAGGTGCGCGACGCGCTCGGGCGCGGCGGGCGCGCCGTGGTGGGCGGGCTGGAGTCGATCCGCGACCCCTACATCGAACCGATCGTACTGGCCGACGTACCGGAGGAGAGCCTCGCGGTCACCGGCGAGGCGTTCGGCCCGGTGCTGGTGGTGAACCGGGTGGCCGATATGGACGACGCCGCCAAGCGCATCAACACCGCGGGCAACGGCGTCGCGGTGTCGGTGTTCACCCGCGACGTGCACGGTGTCGAGCTGTTCGCCGAGCAGCTGCGGGTCGGCGTGGTGACCATCAACTCCTCCACCGCGCACCTGGCCATCCCGGCTCTGCCGATCGGCGGCGTCGGCGAATACGGGCACGGGCACAGCCACGGCGACCAGGGGCTGCGCGAGTTCAGCCGGACGCTGGCGGTGGCGCGCAAGCGGTATCGCGCGGCGACGAACCTGGCCACCTTCGAACGCCATCCCCGGCAATTGCGGCTGGCCAAGACGATGTTCCGGCTGCGGCACGGCCGCGCGATCTGAGGGAGCAGCAAGCAACCCGTCAGCCGAGTAGGACCGCGTTCATCAGCGCCGTGACCCGCGCGATCTGGGCGGGTCGGGCGTCGAAGCGCAGCAGGCGGCCGACATCGACGACCTGGTTGAGGGCGGCGTGCACGCGGAACCGCGCCTCCACCGGGTCGCCGTCGAGCAGGTTCGCCCACTCCAGGATGTTCTGACGCTGGATGGCGCGCAGGCGGTGCTGTTCGGCGGGCGGCAGGTTGCTGAACTCGGCGAAGTACACCGGCATGATCTCCGGCGTGGCGAAGCTGAGTTTGGCGTAGCGCTCGGCGATGCGGCGCGCGGCGTCGGGCCGGGAGTCGGCCTCGGCGAGCGCCTCGGTGATGGCGACCGAGACCCGGTCGCCGGTGCGGTGGAACGCGGCGCCGAGCAGATCGGCCTTACTGGTGAAGTACCGGTACACGCTGGAGGCGTTGATGCCGACGGCCGCGCCGATCTCCTCGATGCTGGCCTCGTGATACCCCTGGCGGCCGAAGATGCGGATGGCCTCGGTGAGCAGCTGTTCGCGTTTGGAGGTGACGGGCAGGCCGCGCGTCACGGGCCCGGGGTCGGGCTGCTGCGGGGCGGGCGGCAGCTCGGCGTTCAGCACCGCCCAGCACATCTCGCGCAGCAGCGGCAGCAGCCGCGCGGCCGACAGCGCGGTGCGATGCGCGGAGATGCTGGCGACCACGCTGAGCACCGAGACGGCCAGCAGATCGAGGTCCTCGGCGCTCGCCTCCGGGCGCAGGCGCGCGATGGGCGCGGCGAGGGTGGTGTTGATGTCGTCGTAGATCGCGCGGATGCGGAGGCGATCGGCGCGCTCGAGGTAGCGCCGCTCCCAGCGGTAGAGACCGGCCTCGCGGCGGATGTCGACGGTGTGCTCGCTGAGCGCGCGGATCAGCGCGTCCATCCGCTCGCGCGGCGCGCGTTCCGGGTCGTCGGCGGCGACCGCGACGGCGAGCAGCTGGCGGGTGCCCTCCTCGGCGGCGGCCACCAGCAGCGCGTACTTGTTGGCGAAGTGCCGGTACAGCGCGGGCCCGGAGATGCCGACCTCGGCGGCGATCTCGTCGACGCCCACCGGGTAGTACCCGCGTTCGCTGAACGCCCGCGCGGCCGCCCGGATGATCTGGGCCTTGCGGTCCTTCGGGCGGCGGCGCACGGCGGGCTCGGCCCGCGCGGGGGCGAGGTCCACTTCGCCGTGTTCGGCGACCATCTACCTCTCCGTTCTGGTGGCGGCGCCCCGGTGTTGACAGCGCCGGACAAGTCCACATAAGTTAACCACAATTCGCGAAGTTAACCACTATTCACGGCCGCGTGCGCCGGTGAATCGCAGATCGGGAGCGACACATGAGAGATAACGATTCCTCTTCGGCGAACGGCTCCGCCACGGTCCGGTTCACCACCGAACGCGACGGGCGCATCCTGCGCGTGACCCTCGACAACCCGGGCCGCAAGAACGCGATCGACTACGACACCATGGTCGCCCTCGGCGACACCATCCTGGCCGCGGCGACCGACAGCGCGGTGCGGGTCATCGTGCTGACGGGCGCGGGCGGCGACTTCTGCACCGGCGCGGATCTCTCGGCGTCGGCGGGCGAGGCCCAGCGCGGGATCACCTCCGAGATGGTGATGGACGCGGCCAACCGGCTGGTGCGGGCGATCGTGGACGCGCCCGTCCCGGTGGTGGCGCGACTGCGCGGCGCGACGGCCGGGGTCGGCGTGGGGATCGCGCTGGCCGCCGATCTCGTGTATGCGAGTGAGGATTCCTATCTGCTGCTGGCGTTCATCAATATCGGCCTGATGCCCGACGGCGGCGCGGCCGCGCTGGTGGCCGCGGCGGCCGGACGTCCGTTGGCGGCGGAGATGGCGCTGCTCGGCGAGCGGCTGCCCGCACCGGCCGCCGCGCGCGCCGGCCTGCTCACCGCCGTGCCCGCCGACGAGCTGGACGCGCGGGTGCAAGCCGCGGTCACCAAGCTCGCGCACGGACCGCGCCGCGCGCTGGAACTCACCAAGCGGGCGCTGAACCAGGCCACGCTCGGCGCGCTCGACGCGACCTTGGCCGCCGAGAAGACCGGGCAGTCCGAACTGCTGGGCTCCCCCGATTTCGTCGAGGGCGCGACGGCGATGCTCACCAAGCGCAAGCCGGTCTTCGCCGACTGAATCCCCCGGCCATCGGGCACGTTTCGTGCGGGGAGTCGGGTATTCGCGGGCCGGCCCCGGGTAGCTCCCCGGCTCGCGAACACCCCCGCCGCGCCAATGTGATCCCGGGCACAACCCGCGCCGAGCGCAGGACTATGTTCATCGGCTATGGCATACCTGGTTACCGGCGCGACCGGGTTCATCGGTCGATTCCTGATCCCCCAACTGCTGCGGCGCGACGCGGACGTGCACGTGCTGGTACGGCCGGGGCAGGCCTCGGCCGACCGGTACGCATGGTGCGCGCGGGAGTGGGACGCCGGCGACCGGGTGCGCCCGGTGCGCGGCGACCTGGGCGTGCCCGGCCTCGCGATCGACCCGTCCTGGGTGGCGCGGCATCGCGGAACCATCGACCACGTCTTCCACCTGGCCGCGAGCTACGACCTGACCGAATGCGGCGGCGGCACCCGGCACGTGGTGGATCTGGCCGAGGATCTGGCCGCCGGTGCGCTGCACCACGTCTCGACGGTCGAGGTGGCGGGCGCGCACGAGGGCTACTTCACCGAGTCGATGTTCGACCAGGGCCAGACCCTGACCACCCCGTTGCAGCAGGCCAGATTCGAAGCCGAACGGATCGTGCGCGCGTCGTCGCTGCCGTGGCGGATCTACCGGCCCTCGATCGTGATCGGGCACTCCCGCACCGGCGAGATCGACCGCGTCGACGGTCCGTACTACTTCTTCCGCCTGTTGCGGATGGCGGCCCAGCTGCCTCGGCTGCTGCCGGTGCTGGTGCCCACACTCGGCGAGACCAATATGGTGCCGGTCGATTTCGTGGTGCGCGCCCTGGACCACCTGGCGCACCTGCCGGACCGCGCGTCGCGCACCTACCACCTGGTGGACCCGCGCCGCATGAGCGCCGTCGACGCGCTCAACCTGTTCGCCGACGAGGCGGGCGCCCCGCACCTGGTGGAGGTCATGCCCAAACGCACCATGACCATGATGCTGCGCGTCCCCGGCGCCAACTGGACCCTCTCCCGCGTCGGCGTCCCCCTCGACGTCCTCGAACACAGCGAATTCACCTGCTGGTTCGACGCCACGGAGGCCACGAAGGACCTCGCCGACACCGACATCCGGGTGCCTCCATTAGCTGCCTACGCCCCTTTGATCTGGAAGTACTGGATAGAGAACTGGGTCTAGCCCCACCCCTCATCCAAACGCCCCATCCGCACCCTCCCAACCACCCCGGGGAGGGAGCCCGACGACCGACCGTTCGCGGCCGTCTCGCGCGCCAAAAACACCGGGCACACCCGCCCCCGGCCTCGCCTCCCCCATCAAACAACGCCACCAACCGGGCTCGCCCCAACCCTCACCTCAACCACCCCACGGCACACAAACACAAACCGCCCCGGCCGCACAACGCAACCGGGGCGATCCCTAGCTCGAACCCTAGATCCCCAACCCCTTGGCCAGCACCGGCCAAGACCGCGGGAACTCGTCGTTCCAGTACCCCCACGAGTGCGACCCGTCGGGGCGGAAGTTGAAGGTCGCGGGGATGCCCAGTTCGTTGAGGCGGCGTTCGAGGTTGCGCGTGCAGTAGTTGGTGCCCGCTTCGATGACGCCGCCGACCAGGATCTGGTTGGCCAGGCCGTAGACGCCGGGCAGGGCGTAGGGGTTGTTCAGGGTGTCGTACTGGCCGGGCAGGCCGGTACCGCTGGAGATGTAGAGCTCCAGGCCGCGCAGCCCTTCGGCGTTGACGTACGGGTCGTTCCTGACCCATTCCTCCGAACCCTGCGGGCCCCACATGTTCTCGGTGTCGCCGCCGCCCCAGGTCTCGACGGTCAGGCGCACGAACTCCGAGCCGACCGGGTCACTGGTCTGGGCGCAGCCGCTGTAGGCGGCCGCGGCCTGGTACAGGCCCTGCTTGGCGATGGGCAGCGCGAGGACGGTGGTGGCGGAGGTGGAGATGCCCGCGATGGCGTTGCGGCCGTTGGTGCCCAGCGCGCCGTCGACCAGCGGGGGCAGTTCCTCGGTGAAGAACGTGGTCCACTTGTTGCGGCCCAGGTTCGGGTCGTCCTCGATCCAGTCGGTGTAGTAGCTCCACTTGCCGCCGATCGGCTGGATGACGTTGACGTTCTTGTCCTCCAGGAACTTCAGCGCGTCCGAGCGCGCCACCCAGGAGGCGTCGTCCTCACCGCCGCCCGCCCCGTTGAGCAGGTAGAGGGTGGGCCGGGGCACCGACGCGTCGGCCGGGCGCTGCACGTCGATGATGACGTTCTTGTCCATGGCGGCCGAGTGGACGTACAGGCGGATATTGCGGGCGTCCTTGATCTCGGCCTTGACGATCTTGGAGCCGTTGGGCGAGGTGGGGTTCGCCAGCAGAGCCTTGCCCTCGATGATCGGGTCGGAGGCCGCCGCGGGAGATGCGCCGATCCCGGAGATGAGACCCGCGAGCAACGCCCCGGTCGCGATCATCGCCGCGGCACGTGCGCCGCGCCGCCGGTTCTGTCGACGTATCAATTTCGCACCTTCACTTCGTATCGGGATCACGGATGGGCTTCCCCTGGCCGCCCGGACGTGCACGCGATGGGCGCCACGCCAGACCATACGGCCTATCTAGTCGTCACAAAAGAGGGCACTGTTTCCTGAACGCCGTCCCATCATGCCCGATGGATTCCGCTGTCGCCGGTTGCGCCCCCGGCGAGTAGCGCCGACAGTCGCGGTCCGATCTCGGCCAGCGCTTCGGGGGAGGTCATCTGGTCGTGCGACACCGCGACGGGGTGGTCGGCGACGGTGCCGTCCACGTACGGCGCCCATTTGCCCGCCGAGTGCTCGGGCTCGATGCCGCGCACGATGTTCTCGCCGAGGACGCGGGCGCTGAAGTACTCCAGCCTGCCGCGGAACACGCCGGGCCGGTGGTCGGCGATGAGTTCGGCCGACCGCACGGCGCTGCGGTAGATCTTGCGCAGCCGGTCCGGGGTGAGCACCGCGAGTTCCCTGGGGATGGTGGCGTGTAGCGCGGCCAGCGATTCGTCGCTGAGGTCGTGCGGGTCGCCATCGCCGAGCAGGCCGCCCTCGCCGATGCCGATCTCGGCCAGCGCGCCGCGCAGGGCGGTGCGGAAGTCGGTGACGGCGATGTCGTGGTGGCTGTCGAGCATGGCCAGCAGCGCGACCCGCTCCCCTGCGGCTTGCAGCCGGACCGCGACCGCGTGCGCGAGCAGGCCGCCGAGCGACCAGCCGAGCAGGTGGTACGGGCCCTGCGGCTGCACCGACCGGATCTCGGCCAGGCAGCGGGCCGCCATGGCGTCGAGCGATTCGGGGAAGTAGTCGTCCTCGGAGAGGGCGGGCGATTGCAGGCCGATGATGGGGCGCGACCGGTCCACGTGCGGCACCAGGCCCGCGTAGCTCCAGGACAGGCCCGCCATCGGGTAGAAGCAGAACAGCGGTTCGGCGGTGCCGGTGCCCCGGATGGGCAGCAGCGGGCCGAGCGCGGCGGCGGAGTCGGCCTCGAAGTCGACGCCGTGTTCGGCGGCCCGGCTGATCCGGGCGGCCAGCGCGCTCACCGTGGGGTCGGTGAAGAACCACTGCACGCGCACCTCGGCCCCGGTGCGTTCGCGCAGCCGGGTGGCGGCGCGGGTCGCGACCAGCGAGTTGCCGCCGAGGTCGAAGAAGTCGTCGTCGGCGCCGACCGAGGCCAGGCCGAGGACTTCGCCGAACGCGGCGGCGACGGCCTGTTCCACGGGCGAGGCCGGCGCGCGGAACGCACGGGCGGCCAGAGCGGGGACGGGCAGCGCGTTGCGGTCGAGTTTGCCGCTGGCGTTGAGCGGCAACCGGTCGAGCACCACGATCGCCGAGGGCACCATGTACTGCGGCAGCGAACTACGCGCGTGCGCCAGCAGGTCGGCGGTGTCGACGGACGTGCCCGCGACGGGCACCACGTAGCCGACGAGCCGGTCACCGGTCGCCGCGCGCACCAGCGACACGACGGCGTGGCGCACGTTCTCGTGGTCGGCCAGCACCGCTTCGATCTCGCCGAGTTCGATGCGCTGGCCGCGCAGCTTCACCTGGAAATCGCTGCGGCCCAAGTACTCCAGCGTGGGCACGCCCTCGGTGCGCCAGCGCACCACATCGCCCGTGCGGTACAGCCGCTGCCCGTCGCGATGCGCGACGAACCGCTCGGCCGTCAGCCCCGCCGCGCGGTAGTAGCCGCGCGCCAACTGGGCGCCCGCGATGTACAACTCGCCGGGGGCGCCGGGCGGCACTTCGCGCAGCTGCCGATCCAGCACGTACACACGGGTATTCGCGACCGGCACGCCGATCGGCACCGACGCGCCCGCGCCCGCCACACCCGGATGCGCGGTGACCACGGCCGCCTCGGCCGGGCCGTACCAGTTCACCAGTTCGGTGCTCGGCAGCGCGGCGGCGAAGGATTCGGCGGTCTCGGTGGACAGCGCCTCACCGGCCGCGAACACCCGGCGCAGCGAGGGGTGCCGCTGCGCCGCACCGGAGCCGTCGAGGAACGCGTCCAGCATCGACGGCACGAAATGCACCGTCGTGACGCCGAATTCGTCGATGGTGTTCGCCAGGTACACCGGGTCGCGGTGACCGTCGGGTTCGGCGATCACCACGGTGGCGCCGACTTGCAAGGGCCAGAACAGCTCCCACGTCGAGATATCGAACGTGATCGGCGTCTTGTGCAACACCACATCCGAACCGTCGTGCGGATACGCACTCTGCGCCCACCGGAACTGATTCACCATCTGCCGATGCGTGATCGCCACACCCTTCGGACGACCCGTCGAACCCGATGTATAGATCACATACGCCACGTTCTCCGAACGCACCACGGGGTCCACGGCCACGCCCGCGCCGAGGGCTTCCAGCGCATCCACGGCCACCACGGGCACACCGGTCGCGGTGCCGAATCCCGTGCGGGCCGTGGTCAGTACGCACACCGGGCGCGCGCCCGCGAGTACCGACTCGCAGCGCTCGGTCGGGTGGTCGGGGTCCACGGGCACGTACCCGCCGCCGGCGCGCAGCACCGCGTAGATCGCGACCACCAGCTCCACCGACCGCCGCATGGCCACGGCCACAAGCGCTTCCGGGCCCACCCCGCGCGCGACGAGTTCGCGCGCGAGGTCCCGCGACCGCGCGTCGAGCTGGGCGTAGCTGACGCTCACGTGGCCGAACCGCACGGCGGGCGCGTCGGGCGTGCGGGCCACCTGCGCGTCGAACAGCGAGAGCAGCGTCGAATCGTCCAGGAACTCCGGCGTTTCGGTGGCGTTGTGCGCGGCCAGGGCGCGGCGTTCGCCGTCCAGCACCGCGTCCACCTCGGCGACCCGGCGGCCCGGCCCGTCTACGAACGTGCCGATCAGCAGGGCGAGCCGGTCGGCGAAGGCGCGCGCCTGGGCCTCGCCGAAAACGTCACGCAGGTACTTGATCTCGACGTGCAACTGCTCGCCGAGCGCCACGATCACGGTCACCGGGTAGTGGGTGCCGTCGGTGACGTGCACGCCGCCGACGCTCATCCCGTCCACCGCGCTGGCGCGCCGCAGTCCGTCGCGGTCGACCGGGTAGGACTCGTACACCACCAGCGAGTCGAACAGCCCGTCCACGCCCACCGCGGCCTGGATGTCGCTGAGGCCGAGGTGGTGGTGGTCCAGCAGCGCCGCCTGCCGGTCCTGGAGGGTGCGCAGCAGTTCGGCGAGGGTCTGCTCGGCGTCCAGCCGGACCCGCACGGGCACGGCGTTGAGGAACAGGCCGACCATGGTCTCCACGCCGGGCAGTTCGGCGGGCCGCCCGGAGACGGTGGCGCCGAACACCACGTCGTCGCGGTCGGTGAGCCGCCCGATGAGCAGGCCCCACGCCGCCTGCACGACCGTGTTGACGGTGACGCCCGCGCTCGCGGCGGCGCGGGTCAGCGCGGCCGTGCGCTCCGGGGAGAGCAGGAATTCGACCTCGCCGATGCCCTCGGCGATCTCCCGGCCCGCCTCGCCCGCCAGCGGGGTGGGCTCGGTGATGCCGGCGAGCGCGTCGCGCCAGGCCTTCTCGGCGACGGCGCGGTCCTGCGCGGCCAGCCACGCCAGGTAGTCGCGGTACGGGTGCACCTTCGGCAGGTGCCGGGAGCGACGGCCCAGCGCGTACACGGTGAGCAGTTCTTGCAGCAGCAGCGGCACCGACCAGCCGTCGAGCAGGATGTGGTGACTGGTCACCACCAGATGGAAGCGGTCGGCGGCGGTGCGCAGCAGGGTGAAGCGGATCAGCGGCGGGGTGCGCATGTCGAAGTGCTGCGCCAGGTCCGCGGACTTGATCCGCTCGGCCTCGGCGGCGATGGCGCCGGGCGCGAGGTGGTCCAGCGCGATCTGGCGCCACGGCACCTCGACCGCCTCGGGCACCACCTGCACGGCGCCGCCGTCGGCGGTGTCGGCGAAGGCGACGCGCAGATTCGCGTGCCGGTCCAGCAGCGTTTGGGCGGCCCCTTGCAGGCGGGCGGGGTTCACCGCGCCGTCGAGATCCAGCACGAACTGGATCATGTAGGCGTCGATGGACGCGTCGGCCAGGCGGGCGTGGAACAGCATGCCCGACTGCAAGGGCGTCAGCGGCCAGATGTCGCCGAGAGACGGGTATTCGCCGACGAAGCGGTCCAGATCGCCCTGGGTGAGCCGCACCAGCGGGAAGTCCGACGGCGTGTGCCCGCCCGCGCCGGGGCGCAGCGCGTGTTCGGCGAGACCGCCCAGCGCCCGGACCCAGTGTTCGGCAAAGGTTTTCACGTCGTCGGCGGTGAAGACGCCCGCCGCGAAGTCGAAGCGGGTGCGCAGCCCCTCGCCGGTGGATTCGACGGCGATGTCGAGCAGCAGGTCGTCCACCGTCGCGTCGGTGTGCACCCGCGCCGGGCGCACGTCGCGGTAGCGCAACCGGATCAGCCCCGGTTCGGGCAGGTCGGTCGCGCCCGCGAGGTAGCGCAGCACGCCGTAGCCCACACCGGCCGACGGCACCGAGCGGCGCAGCTCCTTGACCTGGCGCAGCGCGATGCCCGCGGCCGGTCCGCCGACCAGCGCGTCGGCGATGTCGACGCCCGAGAGGCGCAGCGGCAGCGGGTAATCGGTGACGAAGCCGCCCACCAGATCCGAATGCGCCTGCCCGCGCGCGTCGGCGGGCAGGCTGACCACCGAACCCACGGTGCGCGCGACGGTTTCGCGTTCGGCGGTGCGCACGGCTAGCGCGAGCGCGGTGAGCAGCACCTCGTCCACGGTCGCGTGGTAGGCGCGGGCCATGGTGCTCACGGCGGCCGCTCCTTCGGCGGTCAGCGTGAGCGAAACCCGCGACCGCACGGCCAGATCCACCCCGGCGGGCAGCGGCGCGGGTGCCGCGGCGCCCTCCAGCGCGTGGCGCCACCACACCAGTTCGGCGGTGGTGGCGGGATCCGATGCCTTGGCCGCGAGCGCGCGCAGCAGCACCGCGGGTCCGCCGTCGGCGTGCTCGGGCGCGGCGTGGCGGTGCCGCGACCAGGCCGCGGTCAGCTGGTCGATCACCAGGCGCCAGGACGCGTCGTCCAGCACCAGGCCGTTGGCCACCACCACCAGCTTGGCGGCGGTGTCGGGGCCCAGGCGCACGAACCGGATATTGCGGCCCTGCACCGGGTCCAGCGCGTCGGCGGCCGCCAGCACCACGTCGTCCAGCGGGACGCCCGCGTCCTCGTCGGTGAGCTGGTAGTAGGGCTGGTCGTCCGGCGTCGGCGCGGCGGGCAGGTCGAACGCGGCGGGCGCGTCCGCCGCGGCGGGGCGCAGGCGCACCCACAGCATCGGATTCTGTTCCAGCACCGCGTCGATCGCGGCCCGCACGGCGGCGGGTTCGCGGTCGGCGGGCAGGTCGAGCACGATGGCGCGCACCTCGATGCCGTCCGGCCTGGTCGCCAGCACGCGCGCGCCGGTGGGGGTGAGCGGCAGCACGCCGGTGCGCGCGGCGGGGGCCTCCGGCGGGGTGGCGACGGCCGCGAGCGCGGCGACGGTGCGCGATTCGAACACGTGGCGCGGGGTGAACCGCACGCCGCGCGCCCGCGCCCTGGCCACCACCTGGATGGAGGTGATGCTGTCGCCGCCGAGCACGAAGAAGTCGTCGTCCACGCCGACCCGCTCCAGGCCCAGCACCTCGCCGATGACCTCGGCGACGATGCGTTCCTCCGGGGTGGCGGGCGCGCGGTATTCGCGTTCGGGCAGTTCGGGTTCCGGCAGCGCCGACCGGTCGACCTTGCCGACCGAGGTGAGCGGCAGTTCATCGAGCACGACCAGCGCGCCGGGCACCATGTATTCGGGCAGCCGCGCGCGCAGGGCGGCGGTCAGCGCACCGGTGTCGAGCGTCGCGCCGCGCGCGGGCACCACGTAGCCGACGAGAGTGGTGGCGCGCCCGCCGATCTCGCGTCCGACGGTGAGCGCGAAGTCCACACCAGGCTGGTCGGTGAGGGCGGCGTCGATCTCGCCCAGTTCGATGCGGAAACCGCGGATCTTCACCTGGAAGTCGGTACGACCCCGATACTCCAACTCGCCGTCGGCACTCCACGCCACCAGGTCACCGGTGCGGTACATCCGCGCGCCATCCGCTTCGAAGGGGTTGGCCACGAACCGCTCGGCGGTGAGCGCGGGGCGCGCGAAATAGCCGCGCGCCAACTGGTTTCCGGCCAGGTACAACTCACCGGGCACACCGGCGGGCACCGGGCGCAGCGCAGCGTCGAGCACGTAGACGCGGCTGTTCCACTCGGGCCTGCCGATCGACACCGACCCGCTGTCGGCCTCGGTGACGGCGTGGTTGGTGATGGAGACGGCCGCCTCGGTCGGGCCGTACAGGTTGAACAGCGCGGTGCCGCTCGCGCGCACGCGCTGGGCCAGCGCGGCCGGGAGGGCTTCGCCGATCGCCAGCACCCGCCGCAACGAATCCGGCAGACGCCCATCAGATTCGGTCAGCAACGCATCCAACATCGACGGCACCACATGCAACGTCGACACACCCGTCGACCGCATCAACGCGTTCAGGTAGGCCGGATCACGATGCCCGTCGGCGGTAGCCACCACCAGACGACCACCACTCACCGCAGCAGACCAGAACTCCCACACCGACAAATCGAACGTCGCCGCCGTCTTCAACAGCACCACATTCTCGGCATCCAAACCGAACTCGGCACTCTTCCACAGCAACTGATTCACGACCGCCCCGTGCGACACCGCCACACCCTTGGGCTGACCCGTCGAACCCGACGTAAAGATCACATACGCCGTATTCCCCGCCGACAGAACACCATTGCGCTCCTCGGGGGCGATCGGCGCACCGGACCGCGAGCTCAGGTCGAGGGCGTCCACCGCCAGCGTTTCCGCGACGGTGGTGGTGAACGCGTCCGCCACGGTGGTCAGCACGCAGCGCGGCGCCGCGGTGCCGAGGATGTAATCCACACGGTCGGCGGGCTGATCCGGATCGATCGGCACATACGCCGCACCGGACTTCGCCACCGCGTACATCGCGATCACCAGATCCGCCGAACGCCGAATCGCCAACGCCACCCGATCCTCCGGACGCACACCACGCCCGATCAGATACCGCGCCAGCTTGTTCACGCGGAAGTCCAGCTCCGCGTAGGTCAGCGTGAGCGGCGGGCGGTCCGGCCGGTCGGCGACCAGGGCCGTCGCCTGCGGCGTGCGGGCGGCCGAGGCGTCCAGCAGTGAGACCAGCGTGGCCTCGGTGTCCACCGCGTGTGCCGTGTCGTTCCAGGCCCGCAGGATGCGTTCGCTCTCCTCGTCCGACAGCAGGTCGATCGCGCCGACGGGCGCCGTGGCGTCGGCGATGATCGCGTCCACCACGCGGGCGAACCGGTCGGCGAAGCCCTGGACCGTGGATTCGTCGAACAGGTCGGTGGCATAACCGAATTCGGTCACCAACTCGGCGGGCGTACCGTCCTCGGCGTAGCGGTCGGTGACGGTGAGTTGCAGGTCGGTCTTGGCCAGGTTGGCGTCGAAATCGACCGCGCCGACGGTGAGCCCGGGCAGTTCGAAAGTCGTCTCGCCCAGGTTCTGGAACGAAAGACCGATCTGGAACAGCGGATTGCGCGCCGTGGAGCGCTGCGGATTGAGCACCTCCACCAGTCGCTCGAACGGCACGTCGGCGTGGGCGAACGCCTCCAGATCGCGTTCGCGCACATCGGCCAGCAGCTCGGTGAACCGCTCCCCCGGCCTGATCCGGGTGCGGAACACCACGGTGTTGACGAACATGCCCACGAGGTCGTCGAGTTCGCGCTCACCGCGCCCGGCCAGCGGGGTGCCGACGGCGATGTCGTCGGTGCCGGACAACCGCGCCAGCAACACCGCCAGCGCGGCGTGCACGACCATGAACAGCGAGGACTGATGCGCCCGCGCCAGCTCGTGCAGCGCGGCGTGCTGTCGCGGCGACACGACCGTGCGCAGGGTGGCGCCGCGGAAGGACTGCACCGGCGGGCGCGGGCGGTCGGCCGGGAGTTCCAGTTGGTCGGGCAAACCGGCCAGGGTCTCGCGCCAGTACGCGATCTGCTGGGCGGCAAGGGATTCCGGATCGTCCTCGGCGCCCAGCACGGCGTCGTGCCACAGCGCGTAATCCGCGTACTGCAGCGGCAGCGGCGTGAATTCCGGTGCGGCGCCCCGCATCCGGGCGGCGTAGGCCACCATCACGTCGCGCGCGAGGGGGTTCATCGAGGAACCGTCGGCCGCGACGTGGTGCACCACCATCGCCAGCACGTGCTCGGTGGGCGTGAGGCGCAGCAGTCGCACCGCGAACGGCACCTCGGTGGTGACGTCGAAGGTGGTGAGCGCGAATTCGACCACCGCGCCGGCGAGTTCGTCCTCGGTCACGTCCACCGGCGTCAGCGACGGCGCCACGGCGGGAACGGGGTGGATCACCTGGTACGGCGCGTCGTCGCCGCCGGGGTAGGTGGTGCGCAGCACCTCGTGCCGGGCCACCACGTCGGCCACGGCGTGGCCGAGCGCGTCCACGTCGAGCGCGCCCGACAGCCGCACGGCGAGCGGGATGTTGTCGACGGCCGAGGCGGCGGTGTCGAACTGGTTGAGGAACCAGTAGCGCCGCTGTGCCGGGGAGAGCGGAATCCGTTCCGGGCGCGGGCCTGCCACCAGCGCGGGTCGCGCGGGGGCGGCGACAGCGCCCTGAATGCGCTCGGCCAGCCCGGCCACCGTGGGCGCGTTGAACAGCTCGCGCACCTCGAACCGGCCGCCGAGTTCGGCGCCCAACCGGGCCATCACCTGGGTGGCGATCAGCGAGTTGCCGCCGAGGGCGAAGAAGTCGTCGTCGGCGCCGACCGGCTCCTCGGTGCCCAGCGCCTCGCCGAACAACCGCGCGACGAGTTCTTCCGCAGGTCCGCTGGGCGCGCGGAACTCGGTGGCCTGCAAGGCCGGTTCGGGCAGCGCGCGCCGGTCGAGCTTGCCCGACGGGGTGAGCGGGATCTCGTCCAGCACGGTGATCGAGGTCGGCACCATGTGACGCGGCAACCGCTCCTCGGCGAACCGCTGCACCGCGGCCACATCCACGGTCGCACCGGGCGCGGCGTGCACGTAGGACGCCAGAATGGTGGCGCCGCCATCGAGTTCGTGCCCAACGGTGGCGGCGAAGTCCAGCCCCTCGAAATCGGTGAGCACGGCGTCGATCTCGCCGAGTTCGATGCGGAAGCCACGCACCTTCACCTGGAAGTCGTTGCGGCCCACGTATTCCAGATCGCCGTCGCGGGTCCAGCGCACCAGGTCGCCGGTGCGGTACATCCGCGCGCCCCCGCCGGCGATGGGGTCGGCGACGAAGCGGCTCGCGGTCAGGCCGAAGCGCCCGCCGTAGCCGCGTGCCAGCTGCGCGCCGGAAATGTAGAGTTCGCCGACCACGCCGGTCGGCACCGGGCGCAGCCGCTGGTCCAGCACGTATTCCGCGACACCGCGAATCGGCGGGCCGATGGTGACCGGAGTGTCCGGACCCATCGGCGCGGTGATATTGGAGACGACGGTGGCCTCGGTGGGGCCGTAGGCGTTGAAGAACTGGCGCGGGCCGGGCCCGGACGGAACCGCCCAGCGGCGCAACAGATCCGGCGGCAGCGCTTCGCCGCCCACCACGAGCACCCGCAGTTCGTCCAGTCCGGCCGGGTCCATGGACGCCAGCGCGGCGGGCGTGATGAACGCGTGCGTCACCCGTTCGCGGCGCAGCAGCGCGGCGAGCTGTTCACCGCCGTAGATATCGGGGGTGGCGAGGACCATGGTCGCGCCGCCGCCCACGGCGAGCAGGAGTTCCAGGATCGACGCGTCGAACGAGGGCGAGGCGAAGTGCAGGGTGCGCATGCCGGGGATCACCCGGTAGCGCTCGCGCTGCTCGTCGCAGAACGCGGACAGGCCCGCGTGGCTCACGACGACGCCCTTCGGCGTGCCGGTGGACCCGGAGGTGTAGATGACGTAGGCCGGATGCTCGGGCCGCAGCGGGCGCACGCGGTCGGCGTCCACGATCGGCTTGGCCGAGTACACCATCAGGCCGCGGACGAAGTCGATGTCGTCGAGTGTCAGCCACTCCACGCTGCCGGGCAGCGCCGGACGGGCACCCGACACCGTGAGACCGAGCACGGTCCCCGAATCGGCGATCATGTGCGCGACGCGCTCGGCTGGGTAGCCGGGGTCCACCGGCACGAACGCCGCACCGGTCTTGGTGATCGCCCAGACCGCGAGCACAGACTCCACCGAGCGCGGAATGCCGATGGCGACCACGGATTCCGGGCCGACGCCGAGCGCGATGAGGTGGCGGGCCAGCAGGGTGGAGCGCAATTCCAGCTCGGTGTAGGTGAGCTGGGCGAAACGCTCGGTGGCGTCGCCCTCCACCACGGCCAGGCCGTCCGGGCTGCTGTGCACCGCCGACTGCAGCAGCTGCGGCAGCGTGACCACGCGGGACACCGGAATCCGGTTGGGGCGCAGCCGGTCCCGTTCGGCGGGGGTGAGCAGATCGATGGCGCCGACCGGCTGCTCCGGGTCGGTGGCGACCGCCGTGATCACGGTGGCCAGCATGCGGGTGAACCCGCGCACCGTCACGTCGTCGAAGATGTCGGTGGCGTAGGTGAACATGGTCGCCAGCTCGGCGGGCGCGCCGTCGGCGCGGTGGCGCGGTTCGACGTTGAGCAGCAGGTCGAACTTGGCGGCGATCGCCTCCGAATCCAGCACGCCGACGGTCAATCCCGGCAGTTCCAGCGTGGGGCGCTCCAGGTTCTGGAAGGCCAGCACGGCCTGGAACAGCGGGCTCGCGCTGCCCGCGCGGCCGGGCGCGACGGTCTCGACCACCCGCTCGAACGGGATGTCGGCGTTGGCGAACGCGTCCAGATCGGTTTCGCGGGCCTGGCGCACCAGATCGGCGAAGGTGGCGTCGGGGTCGACGGTGGTGCGCAGCGTCAGCGTGTTGACGAACATGCCGACCAGGCCGTCGAGGGCGCGCTCACCGCGGCCCGCGATGGGCGTGCCGATGGCCACGTCCGTGTCGCCGGTGAGCCGCGCGAGCAGCACGGCCAGCGCCGCGTGCACCACCATGAACAGCGACGAATTCTGTTCCCGCGCAATGCGGGCCAGATCGGCGTGCACGTCGGCGGGCAGCGTGACGCCCACCGAGGCGCCGCGCATGGACGGCACCGGCGGATGCGGGCGGTCCTGCGGCACCGTGGCCGCGCCGGTGAGCCCGGCCAGCCGCTGCTTCCAATGCGCGAGCTGGCGCGCGGCCACCGAGTCCGGATCGTCCTCGGCGCCCACCACTTCGCGCTGCCAGAGCGCGAAGTCGGCGTACTGCACGGGCAGCGGCGCCCAGCCGGGCGCCTCACCCTCGACGCGGGCGATGTAGGCGGTCATCAGGTCGCGGGCCAGCGGCGCGAGCGAGGCGCCGTCGGCGACGATGTGGTGCGCGACGAGCACCAGCAGGTGCTTGTCGGGCACGCCGCCGTTGAGCAGCGCGATCCGCACCGGCGGATGCTCGGTCACGTCGAAGCCCGAGCCCATGAGCTCCACGACCCGGCCCATGATGTGGGCGGGCTGTTCGGATTGCAGTCCTTCGGGCAGCACCGAGGCCACGGAAAGGACTTCCTGGTAAGGCTTTCCGTCCTCGTCGGCGGGGAACCGGGTGCGTAGCGCCTCGTGGCGTTCGAGCACGTCGAGGGCGGCCTGACCGATCACGGTCACGTCGAGGTGACCGGCGAGCTGGATGGCGAACGGGATGTTGTAGGCGGCCGAACCGGGGTCGATGCGGTTGAGCACCCACATCCGCTGCTGGGCCAGCGAGAGCGGCACGCGCTCCGGGCGCGGCCCGGCCACCAGCGGCGGCCGGATGTCGACGGCCACACCGGGCACCACGCGGGCGGCCAGCGCGGCGACGGTGGGCGCCTCGAACAGTTCGCGCACTTCGACATTCGCGTCGAGCGCGGCGTTGAGGCGCGCGACCGCGCGGGTGGCCAGCAGCGAGTTGCCGCCGAGCGCGAAGAAATCGTCGTCGAGGCCCACTTCGCCCGCTCCGAGCAGGCTGGCGAACACCTCGGCCACGGCCTGCTCGATCGGTGTGCCGGGGGCCCGGTATTCCGACGAACCGCCGAAGACGGGCGCGGGCAACGCCTTCCGGTCCAGCTTGCCGCTGGCGTTCACCGGGAACGCGTCCAGCACCACCAGCGCGGCGGG
Source organism: Nocardia puris (assembly GCF_036051655.1). Classification (NCBI taxonomy): domain Bacteria; kingdom Bacillati; phylum Actinomycetota; class Actinomycetes; order Mycobacteriales; family Nocardiaceae; genus Nocardia; species Nocardia puris. Next base: position 864,623 of record NZ_CP107943.1, read on the forward strand.
CACCATGTAGCCCGGCAGCGCGCCGGTGAGTTCCTTGCGCACGGACTCGGTTTCGAGCGTGACATCGGGTTCGGGCACCAGGTAGCCCACCAGCTGGTCACCGGCGTGCTCATCGGTGCGCAGCACGACCACCGCTTGCGCGATACCGGGTTGGGCCAGCAGGGCCGCCTCGATCTCGCCCAGCTCGATCCGCAGACCACGCAACTTCACCTGGAAGTCCGTGCGGCCCAAGTACTCCAGTTCACCGTCGGCGGTCCAGGTGACAAGGTCGCCCGTGCGGTACATCCGAGAACCGGCGGGGCCGTACGGATTCGCGAGGAAACGGTCCGCCGTCAGATCCGGACGGCCGAGGTATCCCCGCGCGAGCTGATCGCCCGCGAGATACAGCTCGCCCGCGACACCCGGCGCGACCGGGCGCAGACGCGAATCCAGCACGTAGACCTGGGTGTTCCAGACGGGGCGGCCGATCGGCACCGACACCTCGTCGGCGTCGACGACCTCGTGATACGTCACGTCGACCGCGGCCTCGGTCGGACCGTACAGGTTGTGCAGACGCGCACCTGTCAGCTCGCGCAACCGCCGCGCCGTCACGGCGGGCAGCGCCTCGCCCGAGGCGAACACCTGCCGCACCCGGGGCGCGTCGGCACCCTCGCCGAGGGTCGAGACGAACACCGATAGCATCGACGGCACGAAATGCACCGTCGTCACACCGTGTTCGGCAATAACCTGAGCCAGATACACCGGATCACGGTGACCGTCCGGCTTCGCCACCACCAAGCGCGCACCAGCCTGCAACGGCCAGAAGAACTCCCACACCGACACGTCGAAGGTCGCCGGAGTCTTCTGCAACACCACATCATCCGCACCCAACGGATACGAATCCTGCATCCACAGCAAACGATTCACGATCGCCGAATGCGACACCGCCACACCCTTCGGGCGACCCGTCGAACCCGACGTGAAAATCACGTACGCGGTATCGGAGGGGCGGATCGGCCGCGCACGTTCGGCGGCGGTGATGGGTGTCGCGTCGTACCGGGCGATCTCGGGCGCGTCGACCTCGAGGACCGGCGCGACGGCGGTGCCGAACCCGTCGCGCGAGGTGGTGAGCACCAGCGCGGGGCGCGCGGTGTCGAGCACGTAGTCGATGCGCTCGGCGGGCTGGTCGGGGTCGAGCGGCACGTAGCCCGCGCCCGCCTCCAGCACCGCGTACATGGCCACCACCAGCTCGGTGGAACGGCGAATCGCCAACGCCACCAACGACTCCGGGCCCACGCCGGCGGCCAGCAGGTGGCGGGCCAGCTGGTGCACGCGGGCGCCGAACTCGGCGTAGGTGAGGCGTTCGCCCTCGAAGACCAGCGCCGTCGCGTAGGAGGTCGCCGTGCGCTGCCGCTCGAACAGCGACACCAGCGTCTCGGCGGGCACCGGATGCGCGGTGTCGTTCCACGTGCGCAGCACCGCCGCGCGCTCGGCGTCGGTCAGCAGGTCGATATCCCCGACCACGGCGGCCGAATCCGAGGCCAGCACGGCGAGCACCCGCTCGAACCGCTCGGCGAACCCGCGCACCGTGGCCTCGTCGAAAAGGTCGGTGGCATAGGTGATCTCGGCCGACATTCCGTCCAGCGAACCGTCCGGCGCCACGCGTTCGGCCACGGCGAACTGGAGGTCGAACTTGGCCAGCGGCACGGCCATCTCCACACCCGACACCGTCAGGCCGGGTAGCGCCAGTTCGGTGCGCTCCAGGTTCTGGAAGGTCAGCATCACCTGGAACAGCGGGTGCCGCGCGGCCGAGCGCACCGGGTCGAGCAGTTCCACCAGGCGTTCGAACGGCACGTCCGCGTGCCCGAACGCGGCGAGATCGCCGTGGCGCACGGTCTCGAGCAGGTCGTCGACGGTGGCGGCGGGATCGACGCGGTCGCGCAGCACCAGCGTATTCACGAACATGCCGATGAGGTCGTCCAGCGCCGCGTCGCCGCGCCCCGCGACGGGCGTGCCGATGGCGATGTCCTCGGTTCCCGAGAGCCGGGCCAGCAGCACCGCGAGCGCGGTGTGCACGACCATGAACAGCGTCGAATGGTGCCGCTGCGCCACCTCGCCCAGCGCGGTGTGCGTCTCGGCGCCGATCTCGAAGCGCACCACCCCGCCCCGGTAGGAGGCGACGGCCGGGCGCGGGCGATCCGAGGGCAGTTCCAGCTGGTCGGGCAGCCCGGCCAGCCGATCGCGCCAGAACGAGACCTGCTGGGCCAGCAGCGATTCCGGATCGTCCTCGGTGCCGAGCACCTCACGCTGCCACAGCGCGTAGTCGGCGTACTGCACAGCCAGCGGCGCGAGCTGCGGGGCGCGGCCCGCGACGCGGTCGGCGTAGGCCGTCATCAGGTCGCGGGTCAGCGGGCCCATCGAGAAACCGTCACCGGCGATGTGGTGCACCACGCACACCAGCACGTGCTCGGACTCACCGATCTCCAACAGCCGCAACCGGATCGGCGGCGCCGCGGTGACGTCGAAGCCCGCGGTGACCGCCGTGGTCACCAGCTCCACCAGATTCGACGCGCCGACCGGCTCGGCCACCAGCTCGGGCACCGCGCGCGGATCCTCCACCGGCAGCACCAATTGATAACCGGCACCGTCGAATTCGGGGTAGACCGTGCGCAGCACCTCGTGCCGGTGCACCAGATCCGCCACCGCCGCATTCAGCGCGGCCACGTCCAACGCACCCGACAGCCGCACGGCCACCGGGATGTTGTTGACCCCGCTGGCGGGATCGAAGCGGTTCAGGAACCACATGCGCTGCTGCGCGTACGACAGCGGCACCCGCTCGGGCCGCTCCCGGGGCTCCAGCGCGATCCTGGCCGACGCGGTGCCCACGTACCGGTCCAGCTCCTCGGCCAGACCCGCGACGGTGGAGGCGTCGAACAGCAACTGCATCGGCACCCGCGCGCCCAGCGCCGCGCCGACGCGCGCGATGGCCTGCGCGGCCAGCAGCGAGTTGCCGCCCAGCTCGAAGAAGTCGTCGTCGGCGCCCACGCGCGCCTCGGCGTCGTCGCGCAAGAGCAACGCGGCGAACACCTCCGCCACCATCTCCTCGGTGGGCGTGGACGGTGCGCGGTACTCCCCGGCCGCGAACACCGGCTCCGGCAGCGCGGCGCGATCCAGCTTGCCGACCGAGGTCAGCGGGATCTCGTCCAGCACCATGATCACCGTGGGCACCATGTACGCGGGCAGCGTCCGGCCCACGAACTCGGTGAGGGCGGCGGTGTCGAGCGTGGCGCCCGTGCGCGGCAGCACGTACGACACCAGAGCCGTGGCGCCCGAAGGCAATTCGCGGCCGAGGGTGGCGGCGAAGTCGACATCGGGGTGCGCGGTGAGGGCGTTGTCGATCTCGCCGAGCTCGATGCGCAGGCCGCGGATCTTCACCTGGAAGTCCGAGCGGCCCAGGTACTCGAGGGTGCCGTCGGCCTCGTTGCGCCGCACCAGGTCGCCCGTGCGGTACAGCCGCGCGCCCGGGGCGCCCGACTGCGCGCCGAACGGGCTCGCGACGAAGCGTTCCGCCGTGAGCCCCGGCCGGTTCAGATACCCCTGCGCCAGCGCGGGCCCCGACAGGTACAGCTCACCCACGACACCCGCGGGCACCGGCCGCAGCCGGGCGTCCAGCACGAACGCGCCGACGCCCGGGATGGCGGTGCCGATGGTGATCGGCTCGTCGGGGTACAGCGGCGCGGTGCTGGTCGCCAGGATGGTGGCCTCGGTGGGGCCGTAACCGTTGTAGAACTCGCGGGTGCCGTCGGCCCACCGCGCGACCAGTTCCGGACCGAACTTCTCACCGGCCACCACGACGGTGCCCAGCTCGTCCAGACCGGCCGGATCCACCGATTCCAGCGCGCCCGGCGTGATGAGCATGTGGGTGACCTGCTCGCGCGCGAGCAGATCGGCCAGTTCGTAGCCGCCGAAGACGGTGTGCGGCGCGATCACCAGCGTCGCGCCCGCCGAGAATGCGAGCAGCAGCTCGAGCACCGACACGTCGAAGTTCGGGGAGCACACGTGCAGCACGCGCGCGTCACCGTCGATCTTGTAGTGCTCCCGCTCGGCCGCCACCAGCCCGGCCAGCCCCGTGTGGGTGACGACGACGCCCTTCGGCTTGCCGGTGGACCCCGAGGTGTAGATGACGTAGGCCGGGTGCCGCTCGTCGAGCGGGCGCACCCGGTCGGCGTAGGAGATGGGGCGGTGTTCGCGGTGCAGGATGCGCTCGGCGACCACCGGGTCGTCCAGTTCGATCCAGTACACGCCGGTGCCCAGCGCGCGACGGTGGGCCATGGTGGTCAGGCCGACCACGGCCCCCGAATCCGACACGATGTGCGCGATCCGGTCGGCCGGATAGTTCGGGTCGACGGGCACGTAGGCCGCGCCGGTCTTCGCGATCGCCCAGACCGACAGGACCGAGGCCACCGAGCGGGAAATGCCGATGGCGACCACGTCGCCGGGGCCGACACCGCGCTCGATCAGCTCCCTGGCCAGCCGGGAGGAGTCCTCGTCCAACTGGCGATAGGTGAGTTCGATGACCGATTCGGGATCGGCGGAGGGCGCGTAGCGCACGGCGACTTCGTCGGCGGCGGATTCGACGGCGGCGGTGAGCAACTGCCCGAAGAGCGGACTGCCTGACCTGCGACGACGACTACCGCGAGGAGAACGGCGGGCAGTTTCCATGTCGAGCGTATTCACCTCTCGCGTCCAGCTTCACCGCACCACCCCGGCGGTCGGTCCCCGCCCATCCTGAACTGCCGTGGGTCGGCGCGGTCCGAGCAATCTCATCAGTCTAGGCGGGCAGCCGCAACAGGCCGATCGGTCTGGTCGAAATCGGCATCTGACCGATCGGCCGCCTCGGAGGCGGTGTTACATCGCGCTGAGGCTACCGCCACCGGAGCCCGCGCGGGAAACGCGTCACCTCACCCCTGCTCCAGCAGGGCGGCCAGGCGCGGCCCCAGCTCGGCGAGCGATTCCGGCGAGGTCATCGCCAAGTGCGTGGTCGCGATCGGATGGTTCTCGATCGGCCCGCGCACGTGGGGCGCCCAGTCGGCCGGGCCACCGTGTGTGCGGCCGTCCGCTTCGGGGATGGTGGCGGTGAAGTAGTCGACCCGCCCTTCGAAGACGCCCGGCCGGTGGGCCGCGGCCAGTTCGACCGTGCGCAGCGCGCCCCGATAGATCCGGCCGAGCCGGTCGAGGGTGAACAGCGCGGGCTCGGTGACCAGGGCCGCGTGCACGGCGGCGAGGGCGTCGTCGTCCAAGGTGGCCAGGTCGGCGTCGGCGGGCAGGTCGATGCCGAGGCCCGCGAAGGCCTGGCGCACTTCGGCGCGGAAGTCGTCCAGGTCCGGCGCGGGGACGCCGTCCAGGATCGCGAGCAGCTCCACCCGCTCGCCCCGCGCCTGCAACGCGGCGGCCACGCCGTGGGCCAGCAGGCCGCCGAGCGACCAGCCGAGCAGCCGGTACGGCCCGTGCGGCCGCACCGCCACGATCTCGGCGACGTAGCGGTCGACCAGGTCGGACACATCCGCCGGGTCGAAGTCGTCCTCGCTCAGCGCGGGCGATTGCAGACCGTAGATCGGCTGGTCGGCGGGCAGGAACCGGGCCAGGCCGGCGTAGCTCCACGACATGCCCGCCATGGGCGGCAGGCAGAACAGCGGCGCCCGCTCGCCCGCCGCCCGGATGGGCAGCAGGACGGCCAGGGCGCTGTCGGTGGCCCCGTCGTAGTCGTGCCCGGCCTCCAGCGCCGCCGCGACCTGTCCGACCAGTCCCTCGACGGTGGGATCGACGAAGAACGCGGCGACGGTGAGTTCGGCGCCGGTGCGGGTGCGCAGCAGTTCGACCACGCGGGTGGCCAGCAGCGAGTTGCCGCCCAGGGCGAAGAAGTCGTCGTCGAGGCCGAGCTGCCGCGTGCCGAGCACCTCCTCGAACGCGGTCGCCACGACCGAGGCCAGCGGCGTGTTCGGCGGACGGAAGACGGCCTGCTCGAAGACCGGCTCCGGCAACGCCTTTCGATCGAGTTTGCCGTTGGGGTTCAGCGGCATCTCGTCCAGGACCACGAGCGCCGACGGCACCATGTACGCGGGGAGGACCGCGGCCGCCCGTTCCCGCAAGGCCGCCGTGTCGACGGTCTGCCCGGCTTTGGGCACCACGTAGCCGACCAACCGTTCGCCGGTGTGCGGGTCCTCCCGCATCACGACGACCGACTGGGCCACGGTGTCGTCACCGAGCAGAGCCGCTTCGATCTCCGGGAGTTCGATGCGCAGGCCGCGCAGCTTCACCTGGAAATCGGTGCGGCCCAAATAGACCAGCGCACCATCCCGGTTCCAGCGCACCAAATCACCGGTCCGGTACATGCGGGTGCCGGGTTTGCCGTACGGGTCCGCGACGAAACGCTCCGAAGTCAGGTCCGGACGCGACAGGTAGCCGCGCGCGACCTGGTCACCGGCGAGGTACAGCTCGCCCGCGACACCGGCCGGCACCGGGTGCAGGCGCGCGTCGAGCACGTACGCCGCCGCGTTCCACACTGGCGCGCCGATCGGAACAGCACCCGTGACGTGATCGTCCACCGCCGCATACGTGGCGTGGACGGTGAATTCCGTTGGGCCGTACAGGTTGTGCAGCTCCGCATCGGTCACCCGGCGAATCGCGGCGACTTCGGCGGCGGTGAACGCCTCACCCGCGATGAGCAGTGTGCGCAGCGAGGACAGCGCCTCCGGCCGGGCCGTACCGGCGAACACCGTGAGCATCGACGGGACGAACGACGTGATCGTCACACCCTCGGCGGCGATGGTGTCCGCCAGATAATGCGGATCGCGGTGACCGTCGGCGGTGGCGACCACCAGACGCGCGCCCGTGGTGAGCGAACCGAACAACTCCCACACCGACACATCGAACGTCGCGGGTGTCTTGAACAGGACCGTATCGCTCGCCTCTATGCCGTATTCGTCGGTGATCCAACCGATCTGGTTCACCACCGCCGAATGCGGCACCGCCACACCCTTCGGACGGCCCGTCGAACCCGACGTGAAGATCACGTACGCCGGATGCGCACCGGTCAGCGGCGCACGCCGATCGGCATCGGTGAGCGGCGTCGCGCGGTACCCGGACAGATCCTCCGTATCGACGGTGAGCACAGGGAGTTCACCGTCGAATCCCACGGCCGCCGTGTCGAATCCGTCCCGCTCCGTGGTGAGCACACACACCGGGGCGGCCGTGTCGAGGACGTAGTGGATGCGGTCGGCGGGCTGATCCAGATCCAACGGCACGTAACCGCCACCGGCCTCCAGCACCGCGTACATCGCGACCACCAGATCCACCGAACGCCGAATACCCAACGCCACCAGCGTCTCCGGACCCACACCCGCATCCACCAGACGACGCGCCAACCGGTGCACGCGCGTCGCGAACTCGGTGTAGGTCCATTCCGTCTGACCCACGGCGGCGCGATCGATCACAGCCGGATCTAGCGGCGTCTCACGAACCTGCGCCTGGAACAGGTCGACCAGGGTTGCCGCACCGCCGATCTCCCGTCGCGCGGGCGGCGTGAGCAGGGCGGTGCGCTCCCCCTCGGCGAGCAGGTCCAGATCGCCGACCGGTGCCGCCGGGTTGTCCGCGACCAGCCGCAGCAGCCGCACGAAACGGTCCGCGAACCCCTGCGCCGTGTCGGCGTCGAAAAGGTCCTTGGCGTAGGAGAATTCGGCGTACAGCCCACCGGGTTGCGCGCCACCCGACTCGCTGACGGTCAGCGACAGATCGAACTTCGCGGTGTCGGACTCGAGCTCGACCGCGCCGAGGCGCAGGCCGGGCAGCTCGAATTCGGTCTCCGGCAGGTTCGCCAGCGACAGCATCACCTGGAACAGCGGGTGCCGCGCCGTCGAACGCGCCGGGTTCAACAGCTCCACCAACCGCTCGAACGGCAGGTCGGCGTGGGCGAACGCGCGCAGATCCGTTTCCTTGGCCTCGGCGAGGAGTTCGGTGAACGACAGCGCGCCCGGCACCTGGGTCCGCAGCACCAGCGTGTTGACGAACATGCCGATCACATCGTCCAACTCCGCCTCACCGCGACCCGCCACCGGCGTACCCACCGCGACGTCCTCGGTCCCCGACAACCGCGCCAGCAACACCGCCAACGCCGCGTGCAACACCATGAACAACGTCGCGTTCTCGGTGCGCGCCAGCTCGGTGAGCGCCCGGTGGACCTCGGCGTCGACCTCGAACGCCACCCGGCCGCCCGCGTAGGAGGGGACCGCGGGGCGCGGCCGGTCGGCGGGCAGGCTCAATTCGTCGGGCAGGCCCGCCAGCGCAGCGCGCCAGTACGCCGCCTGCGCGGAGATCAGGCTGCCCGGGTCGTCCTCGGACCCGAGCACGGCGCGCTGCCAGAGGCTGAAATCGGCGTACTGCACCGGCAGCGGCGCCCAGTTCGGGGCCAGCCCGGCCGTGCGGGCGGCGTAGGCGGCCATCACGTCGCGGGTCAGCGGACCCATCGACCAGCCGTCGGCGGAAATGTGGTGGGCCACGAAAACCACGACGTGCTCTGGCTTTTCGGTGCCGGTGACGCGCAGCAGCGCGACCCGCAGCGGCACTTCGGCCGTCACGTCGAAGCCCGCCGTCACCACGGCGCGCACGCGGTCGGGCAGATCCGCCGCCGCGACGGGTTCGACGGTCACGGCGGGCACCGCCTGATCGAGCGGCAGCACCCGCTGGACGGGGCCTTCCGGCGTGGCCGGGTAGACCGTGCGCAGCACCTCGTGGCGGGCCAGCAGGTCGCCGACCGCCGCGACGAGCGCGGGGACGTCCAGGTCGCCGGTGAGCCGCACGGCGGCCGGGATGTTGTAGACGGCCGCGCCCGGGTCGAACCGGTTGAGGAACCACATGCGCTGCTGGGCCAGCGAGAGCGGCACCCGCTCGGGGCGCGGACCCGCCGTCAGCGCCGGCCTGCCGCCCGCACCCGCGTGCCGCTCCACCCGCACGGCGAGCGCCGCGACGGTGGAAGCCTCGAACAGTTCGCGCACGGGCACCCGGGTCGCCAGCGCGGCGCCGAGCCGGGCCACCACCTGGGTGGCCAGCAGCGAGTTGCCGCCGAGGGCGAAGAAGTCGTCGTCCGCGCCGATCCGCTCGACGCCGAGCACGTCCGCGAACACGCCCGCCACGATCTCCTCCACGGGCGTCGCGGGCGCGCGGAACGCCGCGCCTTCCAGCTCGGGCGCGGGCAGTGCCTTGCGGTCGAGTTTGCCGTTGGGGTTGCGCGGCAGCCGATCCAGCGTCACGAACACCGAAGGCACCATGTACGAGGGCAATTCGGCCGCGATCGCGGTACGCACCGCCTCGGTGTCGAGCGCGGCGCCGTCCACCGACGACACGTACGCGACGAGCAGATCCCCGAGATGCGGGTCGGAGTGGGCCAAGACGGCGGCCTCGGCGACGCTGTCGCGGCGCAGCAGCGCGGCCTCGATCTCGCCGAGTTCGATGCGGAAGCCGCGCACCTTCACCTGGAAGTCGGTGCGGCCCCGGTAGATCAGCGTGCCGTCGGCGCGCCAGGCCACCAGGTCGCCGGTGCGGTACATGCGCGCGCCGGGTTCGAAGGGGTTGGCCACGAAACGATCCGAGGTGAGATCGGGCCGCGCGAAGTAGCAGCGCGCCAACTGCACACCGGACAGGTACAGCTCGCCCGACACCCCGGCGGGCACCGGCCGCAGCCGCTGATCCAGCACGTAGACGCCGGTGTTCCACTCCGGCACGCCGATCGGCACGGTGAGCGTGTCACCGGGGCCGATGCGGTGCCAGGTGACCGAGACCGCCGCCTCGGTCGGGCCGTACAGATTCAGCAGCGCCACTGCGGGATTGGCGACGTCGAACCGCTGCGCGACGGCGGCGGGCAGCGCCTCGCCGATGGCCAGCACCCGCCGCAGCGCGGGGCTCGTCTCGCCGCCCGCCGCGGTGAGCAGCCCGTCCAGCATGGACGGCACCACGTGCAGCGTGGTGACGCCGCTCGCGCGCATCAGGTCGGTGAGGTACACCGGGTCGCGGTGGCCGTCGGGCGCGGCGATCACCAGCCTGCTGCCGCACACGCCCGGCGACCAGTACGCCCACACCGAGACGTCGAAGGTGGCGGGGATGTTGAGCAGGGTGACGTCGTCGGCGTCGATGCCGAATTCGTCCACCATCCACAGCATCTGGTTGACGATCGCGCCGTGCGGTACCGCGACACCCTTGGGCCTGCCGGTGGAGCCGGAGGTGAACAGCACGTAGGCGGTGTGCGCGGCACGCAGCGGGGCACGGCGCTCGCCGGCGCGGATCGGGGCGGGGTCGACCGCCGCGAGATCCAGATCGTCCAGGCGGAAGACCGGGGCCGCGTCGGTGGTGAAACCGACTGCCGCACTGGTCAATACGCAGATGGGCGCGGCCGTGTCGAGGATGTAGGTGGTGCGGTCGACCGGCATGTCCGGGTCGAGCGGCAGATACGCGCCGCCCGCCTTGGCCACGGCATACATCGCGACCACCAGGTCCACCGAGCGCGGCAACACCAGAGCGACGCGCTCGTCCGGGCCGACACCCAGCGAAAGGAGGTACCGCGCGAGGCGGTTCACCCGCGCGTCCAGTTCGGCGAAGGTGAGGTCGTGGCCGGGCCGGTCTCCGCTCAGCGCGATCGCCTCGGGTCGCGCGGCGACCGTGGCCTCGAGCAGGTCCACCAGCGTGGTCTCCGGGTCGACCGGATGCTCGGTCGCGTTCCAGGAGCGCAGGATTCGCGTGCGTTCGGCGTCGTCGAGGATCTCGATCTCCCCCGCCCGCACCGAGGGTTCGGCGACGACGGCGGCCAGGACGCGGTGGAAGCGGTCCACCACGGCGCGCGCCGTCTCGGCGTCGAACAGGTCGGTGGCGTAGGTGAGCGTGCCGCCGATGCCCGCGGGCGCGCCGGTCTCGTCGTAGCGGTCGCCGACGATCAGGTGCAGGTCGAACTGCGAGAGGTGGGTCTCGATGTCGACGCCCGCCACGCGCAGGCCCGGCAGCTCCAGATCCGCCGCGGCCATGTTCTGGAAGGACAGGCCCACCTGGAACAGCGGGTGGCGCGCGGTGGAGCGCGCCGGGTTCAGCACCTCGACCAGTCGCTCGAACGGCACGTCGGCGTGCGCGAAGGCGCGCACGTCGGCGGCGCGCTGGGCGGCCAGGATCTCGGTGAACGGCGCGCCGGGCGCGACCCGTGCGCGCAGCACGAGGGTGTTCATGAACATGCCGATCAGGTCGTCGAGCGCGGCCTCGCCGCGCCCCGCGATCGGGGTGCCGATGGCGATGTCGTCGCCGCCGGACAGGCGCGCCAGCAGCACCGCGAGCGCGGTGTGCACGACCATGAACAGCGTGGCGCCCTCGGCACGCGCCAATTCGGCCAGCGCGCGGTGGGTTTCGGCGTCGATCTCGACGGGGATCTTCGCGCCCGCGAAGGACTGGGTGGCCGGGCGCGGGCGATCGGTGGGCAGCTCCAGCTGGTCGGGCAGGCCGGCCAATTCGTCACGCCAGTAGGCGATCTGGGCCGCCGCGCGGGAGTTCGGATCGTCTTCGTCGCCGAGCAGCGCGCGCTGCCAGATGCTGAAGTCCGCGTATTGCACCGGAAGCGGCGACCAGCCCGGCGCCGCGCCGGAAGTCCGTGCGGCATAGGCGATCATGAGGTCGCGGGTGAGCGGGCCGATGGAGAAACCGTCGCCGCTGATGTGGTGCACCACCATCGCCAGCACGTATTCCGCACCGCCCAAATCGAACAGCGCGGCGCGCAGCGGCACCTCGGCGGTCACGTCGAACTGCGTCGTGATCAGGTGCGCCATCGCCGATTCCAGTTCGGCGGCGTCGAGCGCGCGCACGGCCAGGGTCGGCACGTCGCCGTCAGCGGGCAGGATCACCTGTACCGGGCCCGCGTCGGTCTGCGGGTAGACGGTGCGCAGGATTTCGTGGCGTTCGATCAGGTCGGCGACAGCCAGGCGCAGCGCGTCGATATCGAGATCACCGCTGAGGCGCACCGCGATCGGGATGTTGTAGGCGGCCGATTCGGCGTCGAAGCGGTTGAGGAACCACATGCGCCGCTGCGCGAGCGAGAGCGGGACGCGCTCGGGGCGCGGTCCGGCGACCAGCGCGATCCGCTCGCCGTCGGCCTGTTCCACGGCGGCCGCGAGCGCGGCGACGGTGGATGCCTCGAAGAGCAGCCGCACGGGCACGGCGGTGTCGAGCGCCGCGCCGATGCGGGCGGCGACCTGGGTGGCCAGCAGCGAATTGCCGCCCAGGGCGAAGAAGTCGTCGTCGAGGCCGAGTTGCCTGTCGCCGTCGCCGAGGACCTCGGCGAACACTCCGGCCACGATCTGTTCGACGGGCGTGTTCGGCGCGCGGAAGACGGCCTGCTCGAAGACCGGCTCCGGCAACGCCTTTCGATCGAGTTTGCCGTTCGGGTTCAGCGGCATCTCGTCGAGCACCACGAGCGCCGACGGCACCATGTACGCCGGCAACGCCGCGGCGGCGCGTTCGCGCAGTGCCACCGTGTCGACGGTCTGTCCCGCCTCGGGTACGACGTAACCCACCAGGCGGTCGCCGGTGTGCGGGTCTTCGCGTACGACCACGACCGACTGCGCGACGGCGTCGTCACCGAGCAGAGCCGCTTCGATCTCCGGGAGTTCGATGCGCAGGCCGCGCAGCTTCACCTGGAAATCGGTGCGGCCCAAATAGACCAGCGCACCATCCCGGTTCCAGCGCACCAAATCACCGGTGCGATACATGCGAGCACCCGGAGCACCGGACGGATCGGCCACGAAACGCTCGGAGCTCAGGTCCGGACGCGACAAGTAGCCACGCGCGACCTGATCACCGGACAGATACAACTCGCCCGCGACACCGGCCGGCACCGGATGCAGACGCGCATCGAGCACATACGCCGCCGCGTTCCACACCGGCACGCCGATCGGAACAGCACCCGTAACCTGCTCATCCACCGCCGCATACGTGGCGTGGACGGTGAATTCCGTTGGGCCGTACAGATTGTGCAGCTCCGCATCGGTCACCCGGCGAATCGCGGCGACCTCCGCACTCGTGAACGCCTCACCCGCCACCAGCAACGCCCGTAGCGAATCCAGCGCCTCCCGACGGGCCGTACCGGCGAACACCGTGAGCATCGACGGGACGAACGACGTGATCGTCACACCCTCGGCGGCGATGGTGTCCGCCAGATAATGCGGATCGCGGTGACCGTCGGCGGTGGCGACCACCAGACGCGCGCCCGTGGTGAGCGAACCGAACAACTCCCACACCGACACATCGAACGTCGCCGGCGTCTTGAACAGCACGGTGTCGGAGTCGCCGATACCGTATTCGGCGGTGATCCACCGGATCTGGTTCACCACCGCCGAATGCGGCACGGCCACACCCTTCGGCCGACCGGTCGAACCCGACGTGAAGATCACGTACGCCGGATGCGCACCGGTCAGCGGCGCACGCCGATCGGCATCGGTGAGCGGCGTCGCGCGGTACCCGGACAGATCCTCCGTATCGACGGTGAGCACAGGGAGTTCACCGTCGAATCCCACGGCCGCCGTATCGAACCCATCCCGCTCCGTGGTGAGCACACACACCGGGGAAGCCGTTTCCAGCACATACCGGATGCGGTCGGCGGGCTGATCCAGATCCAACGGCACGTAACCGCCACCGGCCTCCAGCACCGCGTACATCGCGACCACCAGATCCACCGAACGCCGAATACCCAACGCCACCAGCGTCTCCGGACCCACACCCGCATCCACCAGACGACGCGCCAACCGGTGCACGCGCGTCGCGAACTCCGCGTAGGTCCACTCCGTCTGACCCACGGCGGCGCGATCGATCACAGCCGGATCGAATGGCGTCTTACGCGCCTGGGCCTCGAACAGCTCGACCAGCGTCGCCGCCGAGCCGATCTCCCGCCGCGCGGGCGGAGCGGTCAGCCGGGCGCGCTCGTCCTCGGCGAGGAGGTCGAGGTCGCCGACCGGTGTGGCCGGGTTGTCCACAATCGTCCCCAGCAGGCGCACGAACCGATCCGCGAAGCCGCGCACGGTGTCGGCGTCGAAAAGGTCCTTCGCGTAGGAGATCTCGGCGTACAGCCCGGCCGCGGACTGCTTGATACCGACCATCAGGTCGAACTTGGCGGTGTCGATGTCGAAGTCGACGGCTTCGACGCGCAGGCCCGGGAGTTCGAGGGTGTTCTCGGGCAGGTTCTGCACCGACAGCATCACCTGGAACAGCGGATGCCGCGCCGTCGAACGCGCCGGGTTCAGGATCTCGACCAGCCGCTCGAACGGCAGGTCCGCGTGGGCGAACGCGCCGAGGTCGGCTTCGCGGACGACGTCGAGCAGGGCGTCGAAACCGGTGTCGCCGGGCACGGCGGTGCGCAGCACCAGCGTGTTGACGAACATGCCGATCACATCGTCCAGTTCGGCCTCACCACGACCCGCCACCGGCGTACCCACCGCGACGTCCTCGGTTCCCGACAACCGCGCCAGCAATACCGCCAACGCCGCGTGCAACACCATGAACAAGGTCGCGTTGTGGTCCTTGGCCAGCGCGTCCAGCCGTTCGGTGCGGGCGGCGTCGACGGTGAAGGCGACGGTGCCGCCCGCGAACGACTGCGCGGCCGGGCGGGGGCGGTCGGCGGGCAGGTTCAGCTCGTCGGGCAGGCCCGCCAGCGCCTCCCGCCAGTACGCGGCCTGCGCCGAGATCAGGCTCGCGGGATCGTCTTCCGAGCCGAGCACCGCGCGCTGCCACACGCTGAAGTCGGCGTACTGCACCGGCAGCGGCGCCCAGCCGGGCGCCTGCCCGGCGTGACGGGCGGCGTAGGCGAGCATCACGTCACGGGTCAGCGGACCCATCGACCAGCCGTCGGCGGAGATGTGGTGCGCGACCACGACGAGCACGTGCTCGTCGGTGCCCACCACCTCGAAAAGCTCCGCGCGGAACGACGTTTCGGTCGTCACGTCGAAGCCCGCCGACACGGCGGCGGCGATGCGCTCGCCCAGCTCCCCCGCCGTGACGGGCTGCGGCCGCAGATCCGGCGTCGCCTGGTCGGGAGTCAGGATCACTTGATGGGCAACGCCGTTCGCGCCCACGGGGTATACGGTGCGCAGCGTCTCGTGGCGCGCGACCACGTCGCCGACAGCTTGGCGCAGCGCGGCGACGTCCAGCTCGCCGGTGAGCCGCACGGCGACCGGCAGATTGTTCACCGCCGACGCGGTGTCGAACCGGTTGAGGAACCACATGCGCTGCTGGGCCAGCGACAGCGGAACGGGATCGGGGCGCGGTCCGGCGGTGAGCGCCTGCCGGGCTGGGCCACCCGCCCCGCGTCCGAGCGCGGCAGCCAGGTCGGCGACGGTCGGGGCCTCGAACACGGCGCGCACCGGCACGCGGGCGCCGATCGCCTGGCCGAGCCGGGCCGCGACCCGGGTGGCGGCCAGCGAGTTGCCCCCGAGGTCGAAGAAGTCGTCGTCGGCGCCCACCCGGTCGGCCCCGAGCACCTCGGCGAAGACCGCGGCGACCGTGCGCTCGGCGTCGGTGGCGGGCTCGCGGTGCGCGCGGCCCGCGATCTCCGGCTTCGGCAGCGCCTTGCGGTCGAGTTTGCCGCTGGCGTTGAGCGGCATGCGGTCCAGCACCACCACCGCCGAGGGCACCATGTACGACGGCACGTGCGCGCGCACGTGGTCGAGCACGGCCGTCTCCTCGATCCGCGCGTCGCCCTCGGCCACCACGTAGGCGACCAGGCGGTCGCCCGCCGCACCGTGGACCAGCGCGACGGCGGCCCGGTGCACCGTATCGTGGCCGAGCAACACCGCTTCGATCTCACCCAGCTCGATGCGCTGGCCGCGCAGTTTCACCTGGAAATCGCTGCGGCCCAAGTACTCCAGCGCCGGTGTGCCGTCGGCGCGCCAGCGCACCACGTCGCCCGTGCGGTACAGCCGCTGCCCGTCGCGATGCGCGACGAACCGCTCGGCCGTCAGCCCCGCCGCGCGGTAGTAGCCGCGCGCCAACTGCACACCCGCGACGTAGAGCTCACCCGGCGAACCGGGCGGCACCTCGCGCAGCTGCCGATCCAGCACGTACACACGGGTATTCGCGACCGGCGCGCCGATCGGCACCGAGACGCCCTCGGCGTCGGCGGCGGGATGGGCCGTCACCACCGTCGCCTCGGCGGGGCCGTACCAATTCTCCAAGCGGGTGCCGGGCAGCGCCTTGGCGAAACGCGTGGCGGTCTCGGTGGACAGCGCCTCACCGGCCGCGAACACCCAGCGCAGCGATTCGTGGCGTCCGTCGGCCTCCGCACCGTCGAGGAAGGCGTCCAGCATCGAGGGCACGAAATGCACCGAGGTGACGCCGAATTCGTCGATGGTCCGCGCCAGGTACGCCGGATCGCGGTGCCCGTCGGGCTCGGCGACCACGATCGCCGCCCCGACCTGCAAGGGCCAGAACAGCTCCCACGTCGAGATATCGAACGTGATCGGCGTCTTGTGCAACACCACATCCGAACCGTCGTGCGGATACGCACCCTGCGCCCACCGGAACTGATTCACCATCTGCCGATGCGTGATCGCCACACCCTTCGGACGACCCGTCGAACCCGACGTGTAAATCACGTACGCCACGTTGTCGGGGCGCACCACCGGTGCCGCCGCCAAAGGTGCGCCCGTCAAGTCGTCCACTGCCACAACGGGAATGTCCGCCGAAGTGGTGAATTCGTCTGCGGCCCTGGTCAACACACAAACAGGCTCGGCACCGGCGAGCACGAACTCGCTGCGCTCCGCCGGGTGATCGGGATCGATAGGCACGTACCCAGCCCCGGTCCGCAGCACCGCGTAGACCGCGACCACCAGCTCCACCGACCGCCGCATGGCCACGGCCACAAGCGCTTCCGGGCCCACCTCACGCGCGGCCAGCGCACCGGCCAGCGCCGCCGAACGCTCGCGCAGCTCGGCATAGGTGAGCGTGACGCCCTCGGCCAGCACGGCGGGGGCGTCGGGGGTGCGGTCGGCCTGCGCGTCGAACAGGCGGATCAGGGTCGCGTCGTCGACGAGTTCCGGGACGTCGGTGGCGTTGCGGGCGGTGAGCTCGGCGCGTTCGGCGGCGGTCAGCACGTCCACGTCGGCCACGCGCGCGTCGGCCTCGGTGACGAAGCGGTGCAGCAGCGCGGTGAAGCGGCCCGCCAGCGCGCGCACATCGTCCTCGGTGAACACGTCGCGCAGGTACTTGAACGAGAGTTGCAGCGCCGCATCGGGAATCACCATCACGGTGAGCGGGTAGTGCGATCCGTTCACCGCCAGCGCACCGGTGACGGTGAGACCGCCGGCGATCTCACCGGCCGTGTTCAGCGCCTCGCGGTCGATGGGGAACGACTCGAACACCACCAGCGAGTCGAACAGCCCCTCCACCCCGACGAGACCCTGGATCTCGCTGAGCCCCAGGTAGTGGTGGTCGAGCAGCTCGGCCTGTTCGGCCTGCACGGCGTGCAGCAGCTCGGCCAGCGTCGCGCCGGGCCGCAGCCGCACGCGCACCGGGATCGCGTTGAGGAACAGGCCGACCATGGTCTCCACCCCGGCCAGCTGGGGCGGGCGGCCCGATACGGTCGCGCCGAACACCACGTCGTCGCGGTCGGTCGCGCGCCCGATCAGCAGGCCCCACGCGGCCTGCACGATGGTGTTGACGGTGACGCCGGTCGCGGCGGCCAGACTCGACAGCGCGGCCGTATCCGCTTCGGAGAGCGCCAGATCCACCACGCCGATGCCCGCAGCGATCTCGCGCGCGGGATCGACGGGCGCGAGCGGGGTCGGTTCGGTGACGCCGTCGAGGGCGGCGCGCCAGGCCGCGCGGCTCGCCTCTTGGTCCTGCGCGTCCAGCCAGGCGAGGTAGTCGCGGTACGGGCGGGCGGGCGGCAGCACCGATCCGTCGCCGAGCGCGTACCAGGTCAGCAGGTCGCGGGTGAGCAGCGGCATGGACCAGCCGTCGATGAGGATGTGGTGGCTGGTGACGATCAAGCGGTGCGTGCCGGGACCGGTGCGCGCCAGCGTGAAGCGCAGCAGCGGCGCGGAGTCCATCGGGAACCGGCGCAGCATGTCGGCGTCGAGCAGGCGTGTGAAGGCCGCGTCCGGATCGGTGTCGCCGCTGAGATCCAGGTACTGCCAGGGCACTTCGACGTCGTCGAGGACGATCTGGATCGGATCGCCCGCCGCGTCCTCGGTGAACGCGACGCGCAGGTTCGCGTGCCTGCCCAGCACGCCCGCCGCCGCGGCGCGCAGGCGGTCGTGGTCGACCTCGCCGCCGAGGTCGATGACGAACTGGGTGATGTAGGCGTCGATGGAGGATTCGGCCAGCTGCGCGTGGAAGAGCATGCCCGACTGCAAGGGCGTCAGCGGCCAGATATCGGACAGGCCGGGGTAGGCGGCCGCCAGGCGGGCGCGTTCCGCGTCGTCCAGGCGCACCAGCTCGCGCGAGGCGAAGTCGTCGGCGAGCGTCTCGGGGTCCTCGGTGCGGGCCAGCGCGGCGAGCTGGTCGATGGTGCGGGTGGCGAAAAGCTCACGGGGAGTGAACACCACGCCCCGCGCCCGCGCCCGCGACACCACCTGGATCGAGGTGATGCTGTCGCCGCCGAGGGCGAAGAAGTCGTCGTCCACGCCGAGCCGCTCGACGCCGAGCACCTCGGCCATCACCTCGGCCAGGACCTGCTCGACGGGCGTGCGCGGGGCGCGGTACTCCTTCTGCTCGAGCACGGGCGCGGGCAGCGCGTCGCGGTCCAGTTTGCCGACCGGGGTGAGCGGAATGGCGTCGAGGACGGTCAGCGCGGTCGGCACCATATGGGCGGGCAGACTGCGCTCGGCCCAGGCGATCAGTTCGGCCGGGTCCGCCGTCGCGCCGGGCGCGGCGTGCACGTAAGAGGCGAGAATCGTGGCGCCGCTGTCGATCTTGTGCCCGACGGTGACGGCGAAGTCGACGGAGTCGTGTGCGGCGAGCACCGCGTCGATCTCGCCCAGCTCGATGCGGAAGCCGCGGATCTTGACCTGGAAGTCGTTGCGGCCCATGTATTCCAGCGCGCCGCTCGCGGTCCACCGCACCAGGTCGCCGGTGCGGTAGAGCCGGGAACCGCTGGGCTCGAATGGATTCGCCACGAATCGCGACGCGGTGAGCGCGCGGCGCCGGTGGTAACCGCGCGCGAGCTGGGCGCCGGTGATGTACAGCTCGCCGACCACGCCGCCGGGCACCGGCGTGAGCCGCTCGTCCAGCACGTATTCGGTGATGCCGCGAATCGGCGCGCCGATGGTGACGACCTCGCCCGGTACCAGCGGATCACTGATATTGGTCATGATCGTGGTCTCGGTGGGGCCGTACCCGTTGTAGAACTCGCGAGTCCCCTCGGCGATCGGCAGCACCCAGCGGCGCACCAGTTCCGGCGGGCAGGCCTCGCCACCGGCCACTACCACGCGCAGGTCATCGAGTCCGGCGGGGTCCACCGACGCGAGCGCGGCGGGCGTGATGAAGCCGTGCGTCACCCGTTCGCGGCGCAGCAGCGCGGCCAGGTCGTCGCCGCCGTACACCGACGGGTCGGCCACCACCATGGTCGCCGGGCCGCCGAGGGCGAGCAGCAGTTCCAGCACCGACGCGTCGAACGAGGGCGAGGCGAAGTGCAGGGTGCGCGAGTCGGCGCTCACCCGGTAGCGCTGCCGCTGCTCCTCGCAGAAGCTGCCCAGCCCGGCTTGGGTGACCACCACGCCCTTTGGCAGGCCGGTCGAACCGGAGGTGTAGATGACATAGGCGGCGTCCTCGGCGCGGATCGCGCGGGGGCGGTCGACGTGGGTGACCGGCTCGGCCGACGCCTGCGCCAGCGCCTCGCTCAGCTCGTCGCCATCGACGACCAGCCACTCCACCCGCTCGGACAGGCCCGCGCGCACGGCGCCGACGGTGAGACCGAGAACCGCGTCGGAGTCGGTGACCATGTGCTCGACGCGATCGGCCGGGTAGTTCGGGTCCACCGGCACGAAGCCGGCGCCGGTCTTGGCGACCGCCCACACCGCGACCACCGAGTCCAGGCCGCGCGGCACGGCCACCGCGACCAGATCGCCGGGGCCCACGCCGCGCGCGAACAGCAGCCGGGCCAGCCGGTTCGAGCGCTCGTCCAGTTCGGCGTAGGTGAGCGAGCCGAGGGTGGCGGTCGCGTCGGCGTGCACGACGGCGACCGACTGCGGCCCCGCCTCGACGGCGGCGGCCATCAGGTGCGGCAGGGTGATGACCCGTTGACGGCGCGTGCGGACCGGTCGTGTCCGAGCCGTACTGGTCATTCGTCTACCACCTCGCATATCTTCGAACCACCCGATAGCGTGACGGCGCCGCCTGGCCCTCCGCCCCACCGATGTTCATCGGACCGCGCCCCGCGGGCCGTTACCCAGCCTAGGCTGGTGTGCCGCTCACACCCGCAGCAACTCGTCCACGCCGACCACCAGCTCCACGGTCCCGACGTGATCCGGCGTCGCGCCCCCGTCGATGACCACCGCGCGCAGGTCCTCCAGCCCGTCGGTGCGGATCGCGTCGAGGCCGGAGCTCCCGGCAACCAGGTGGGTCACCCACTCCTCGGCCAGCGCCGCGGACAGCTCGCCCGCCTCGGGCTCCGGGATCAGCACCATCGACGCGCCCGACACTCCGGCCGCCACCAGTTCCAGCAGCGCGCCGAACGACACCGGCCTGCCCCGGTAGAAGGTGCGCGACTCGAAGGTCAGCTCGGTGCGGGCGCGCAGGCGCTCGGCCGCGGCGGCCAGCTCGTCGTAGGTGCGGACGCACCCGCCCGCGGCGAACACCGGGTCGGCGCCGCGCAGCGCGCGGGTGCGGTCGGCGTAGGTCACCGGGCGAGCCGAACGCACCGCGATATCGGCGGTCACCGCGGGATCGTCCAGGTTCAGCCAGTCGACGCCGTCGCCGCCCTCGTGGCGGGAGTCGGTGACGCCGATCGCGACCGGCGGCCCCTCCGAGGGCACGGCGGCCCCGGCGTGCGGGACCACCGCGGCGCCCGCCTTGAGCACCGCCCACGCCGCGACCGCCCAGTGTGCGTCGCGATCCAGCCGCACCGCCACCCCCGCGCCCGGTCCGACACCGCGCGCGATGAGCGCCCTGGCCAGGCGCGAGGAGCGGGCGTCCAGTTCGCCGTAGCCGATCTCCTCCTCGCCCCACACCAGCGCGGGACCGTCCGGATCGTCCTCGACGGCCGCGCCGAACGACTGCGCGAGCGCGGTGCCGCCCCCGGGCGCGGCCTGTTCGGCGACGGGCGCGGGCTGCGCCGCACCGGTCAGGCGGGCGCGCTCGTCCTCGTCCAGGATGTCGATATCGCCGACGGGCGCCTGCGGGTCGGCCACCACGGCCGCGAGCAGCCGCTCGAAACGGCGGCCGAGCGCGCGCACCGTCGCCTCGTCGAAAAGGTCGGTGGCATAGGTGAAGACGAGTGCCAGCCCACCCGGCTCGCCGCCCTCGCCGGGCACCGGAGCCACGTTGACCTGCAAGTCGAATTTGGCGGCGACCGCGCCCGGCTCGACGGCCGCGATCTCGAGTCCGGGCAGCGCCAGGCTCGCCCGCTCGTTGTTCAGGAAGTTCAGCACCACCTGGAACAGCGGGTTGTGCTCGCCGCCGCGCCCCGGCGCGGCCACCTCCGCGACCCGCTCGAACGGCAGGTCGGCGTTGGCGAACGCGGCGAGATCGGTCGCGCGGACCGTCTCGACCAGATCGTCGAACGCGGCGGACTTGTCGACCGCCGTGCGCAGCGTCAGCGTGTTGACGAACATACCGACCAGATCGTCGAGCGCGCGTTCCCCGCGCCCGGCGACCGCCGTGCCGACGGCGATATCGGAGCCGCCGGAGAGCCGGGCCAGCAGCGCCGCCAGCGCCGCGTGCACGACCATGAACAGCGAGGCCTTGTGCTCGCGCGCGATCCGCTCCAGACCCGCGTGCAGCTCGGCGGGCAGGTCGAGCGAGGTGGTCGCCCCGCGCAGCGAGGGCAGTGCGGGGCGCGGCCGGTCCTGCGGCAGTTCCAGCAGTTCGGGCAGGCCCGCGAGCTGCTCGCGCCAGTACGCCAATTGCCGTGCCGCCACGCTGTTCTCGTCGCCGTCGTCACCGATCACGGCGCGCTGCCAGAGCGCGAAGTCGGCGTACTGCACCGCCAGTGGCGGCCAGCCGGGCTCCTGGCCCGCGCTCCTGGCGAGGTAGGCGGTCACCAGATCGCGCGCCAGCGGCGTGAGGGAGGCGCCGTCGGCGCAGATGTGGTGCACCACCACGACCAGCAGCCACTCCCCCGCCGTGCCGTCGGTGAACAACGCGGCGCGCACCGGAGCCCCTTGCGTGACATCGAATCCCGCGTCCGCCATGGCGGTGGCCGCCGCGGCGACATCGGCGACGGTGCGCACCGCGAGCCCGCCCGGCAGCGCCTCGCCCACCGGCAGGATCTCCTGGTACGGCTCGCCGCCCGGACCGTCGGACGGGAAGCGGGTGCGCAGCGATTCGTGACGGGTCAGCACGTCCGCGACCGCCGCCGACAGCGCGGCGACGTCGAGTTCGCCGCTCAGCCGCAGCGCGAACGGGATGTTGTACGAGGCGGATTCGGTGTCGAGCTGGTTGAGCACCCACATGCGCCGCTGCGCCAGCGACAGCGGAATCCGCGCCGGGCGCTCGGCGGCGGTGAGCGGCGGCCGGTCGGACGCGCCGCCGGGCACGATCCGCCCCGCCAGCGCGGCGACGGTCGGCGATTCGAACAGTTCGCGCACCGCCAGCGCGGCGTCGACGGCCTCGTTGATCCGGGCCACCGCCCTGGTGGCCAGCAGGGAGTTGCCGCCCATGGCGAAGAAGTCGTCGTCGCGGCCCACCGCGTCGGCGCCGAGCAGTTCGGCGAACACGCCCGCCACGGCCTGCTCCACCGGGGTCGCGGGGGCGCGGAACTCCGCCCCGGACACGAACTCCGGTTCCGGCAGGGCCTTGCGATCCAGTTTGCCGTTCGGGGTGAGCGGCAGTTCGCCGAGCACCACGATGGCGTCGGGCACCATGTAGGAGGTCAGGAATTCGGCTGCGGCGAAACGCAATTCCGTCGGATCGAGGGCGGCATCCGCGTCGGGCACCGCGTAACCGATCAGGCGGTCGCCCGCATGTTCGTCGGCGCGCACCACGACCACCGCGTGCCGCACGCCCGCGCACCGCTCCAGGGCGGCTTCGATCTCACCCAGTTCGATGCGGAACCCGCGCAACTGCACCTGCTGATCGCCGCGGCCCGCGTACTCGAGCCGCGCGGCACCGCCGGGCGTGGCCCACCGGCCCACGTCGCCGGACCGGTACATGCGAGAACCCGGCTCCCCGAACGGATTCGCGACGAACCGCGCGGCGGTGAGTCCCGGTCTGCCCAGGTAGCCCCTCGACTGCTGATCGCCCGCGACATAGATCTCGCCGGCCACACCCACGGGTGCGGGCGCGAGCCTGCTGTCCAGCACGAAGGCGCTCAGCCCGGGCAGCGCGCGGCCGATGACGCTGGCCGCCTCGTCGGTGTCGGCGGGGTCCAGCGCCACGTACGAGACGTGCACGGTGGTCTCGGTGATGCCGTACATGTTCACCAGGCGCGGCGCGTCGGCCGGGTGCCGCTCGTACCAGCGGCGCAGCCTGCGCAGGTCGAGCGCCTCGCCGCCGAAGATCACGTACCGCAGCGCGAGTCCCGGGTCGGTGGCGGCCGCGTCGGCCTCGGCCAGCTGATAGAACGCCGAGGGCGTCTGGTTCAGGACGGTGACGCCCTCGCGGATCAGCAACGCGCGGAACAACTCCGGCGACCGCGAGGTCAGGTAGTCGACCACCACCACGGTGCCGCCGGTCGCCAGCGCGCACCACAGTTCCCACACCGAGAAGTCGAAGGCGTAGGAGTGGAACAGCGTCCACACGTCGTCCGCGCCGAATCCGAACAGCGGCTCGGTGTTCGCGAACAGCTGCACCACATTGCGGTGCGAGACACCGACGCCCTTCGGCACACCGGTCGAGCCCGAGGTGTAGATGACATAGGCGAGGTTGTCGCGGCGCAGCGGCGCGAGGCGGTCGGCGTCGGTGACCGGGGCGTCGGAGAAGTCGGTGACCTCGTCGAGCAGCACCAGCGGAATGTCCCCGGCGGGAACGGCTTCCGCGTCGGCGGCGGTGGTGAGCACGCACACCGGAGCGGCGTCGCCGAGGGTGAACTCGAGGCGGGCCGCCGGATAGGTGGTGTCGATGGGCACGTACGCCGCACCGGTGAGCAGCACCGCGTACAGCGCGAAGGGCAACTCCTCGGTGCGCGAAAGCGCGACCGCCACTTTGGCTTCCGGCCCCACACCGCGGGCGATGAGCGCCCGCGCGAGGCGGCTCGCACGCCGCCGCAGCTCGGCGTAGGACAGCGCGGTGTCGCCGAAGCGCACAGCCACGGCGTCGGGCGTGGCCGTCGCACGGGATTCCACCAGGTCCACGAGCGTCACCTCGGGCACCTGCGCGCCCGGGGAGTTCCACTCGCGCAGCACCAGATCCCGCTCACCCGCGGCGAACAGGTCGATGTCACCGACCACCGCGTCCGGGTCGGCCGCCACCGCCGCGAGCACGCGCCCGAGCTTCTCGGCGAAGCCGCGCACCGTCTCGGGGTCGAAAAGATCGGTGGCGTAGGTGAATTCGGTGGCGATACCGCCGAAATCGGGTTCCTCCACCACGGTGACCTGGAGGTCGAACTTCGCCGAGGCGGCCGCCATGTCCACGCCCGAGACGGTCAGGCCGGGCAGCGCGAGTTCGGTGCGCTCCAGGTTCTGGAAGGTCAGCATCACCTGGAACAGCGGGTGCCGCGCCGCCGAGCGCGCGGGGTCGAGGAGTTCCACCAGCCGCTCGAACGGCACGTCCGCGTGCCCGAACGCGGCGATATCGCGGGCGCGCACCCGCTCCAGCAGTTCGGAGAACCCGGCGCCCGGGTCCACCTCCGAGCGCAGCACCAGGGTGTTGACGAACATGCCGATCACGTCGTCCAGGGCGGCCTCGCCGCGCCCGGCCGCCGGGGTGCCGACGGCGATGTCGCGGGTGCCCGAGAGCCGGGCCAGCAAGGTCGCGAGCGCGGCGTGCACCACCATGAACAGCGTCGCGTGGTGGGCGCGCGCCACTTCGTGCAGCCCGGCGTGCACCTCGGGCGGCACCGTGAAGGCGTGCGTCGCACCGCGATTCGACGCGGTGGCAGGGCGCGGACGGTCGGCGGGCAGATCCAATTGTTCCGGCAGCCCGGCCAATTCGCGCTGCCAGAACGCAATCTGTTCCGACAGCGTCGATTCCGAATCGTCTTCGCTGCCCAGCACCTCGCGCTGCCACAGCGTGTAGTCGGCGTACTGCACGGCCGGGGCGGGCGGCTCGGGCTCGGCGCCGGACGTGCGGCGCACGTAGGCGGCCATCAGGTCGCGCGTGAGCGGGGCCATCGAGAAACCGTCACCGGCGATGTGGTGGACCACGCACACCAGCACGTGCTCGTCGTCGCCGATCTCCCAGAGCCGCAACCGGATCGGCGGCGCGGCGGTGACGTCGAACCCCTCGGTGACGGCGGCGGTGATCAGGCCGGGCAGTTCTTCCGGCGTGGCCGGCCGCACCAGCAGTTCGGGCACGGCGTGCTCGTCGGTGACGGGCAGGATGAGCTGGAATCCCTCGCCATCGACACTCGGGTATACCGTGCGCAGCACTTCGTGGCCGGTCACCAGATCGCGCACCGCGCCGCGCAGCGCGGCCACGTCCAGCGGACCCGAAAGCCGCACGGCCAGCGGGATGTTGTTCACGGCGCTCGCCGGGTCGAACCGGTTCAGGAACCACATCCGCTGCTGTGCGTAGGACAGCGGGATGCGATCCGGGCGCGGGCGCGGCCGCAGCTCGGGCAGCGACGGCGCCTCGGCCAGACCGTCGAGCCGGGCGGCCAGCTCCTCGACGGTGCCGGCCTCGAAGAACGTCTGCACCGGCACCTGTGTGCCGAGTGCCGCGCCGATCCGGGCCGCGGCCTGCACGGCGAGCAGCGAGTTGCCGCCCAGTTCGAAGAAGTCGTCGCCCGCGCCGATCCGCGCCTCGGCCCGGTCGCGCAGCAGCAGGGCGGCGAACACCTCCGCGACGATCCGTTCGGCCGGGGTCGCGGGCTCGCGGTACTCGCGCACCGCGAACTCGGGCTCGGGCAGCGCCGCGCGGTCCAGTTTGCCCACCGGCGTCAGCGGGATCTCGTCGAGCACCATGATCACCGACGGCACCATGTACGCGGGCAGCGAACGGCCCGCGAACTCCGCGAGCGCGGCGGTGTCCACGGTCTTGCCCGGACTCGGCAGCACGTAGGCGACCAGCGCGGTCGCGCCCGAGGGCAGCTCACGCCCCAGAGTTACGGCGAAGTCGACGTCCGGGTGCGCGGTGAGCGCACTGTCGATCTCGCCCAGCTCGATGCGCAGGCCGCGGATCTTCACCTGGAAATCCGACCGACCGAGGTGTTCGATCGTGCCCGCGGCGGTCCGCCGCACCAGATCGCCCGTGCGGTACAGGCGCGCGCCCGGCTGGCCGCTGTCCGCGCCGAAGGGGTTGGCCACGAAGCGTTCCGCCGTGAGTCCGGGCCGATTCAGATAGCCCTCGGCCAGCCCGCCCCCGGCCAGGTACAGCTCGCCGGTCACCCCGGCGGGCACCGGCCGCAAATGGGAATCGAGGACGAACGCGCCGACACCGGGCAGCGGCGTGCCGATCGTGACCGGCTCGTCCGCGCGCATCGGCTCGGTGGTCGTCACCACGACCGTGGTCTCGGTCGGGCCGTACCCGTTGTAGAAGGCGCGGCCGTCGACGGTCCACCGCCCGACCAGATCGGCCCCGAACCGGTCGCCGATCGCGACCACGGCCCGCAGATCGGGCAGACCGGCGGGGTCCATCGACTCCAGCACGCCCGGGGTGATCGCCCCGATCGCGACCCGCTCGCGGCGGATCAGCTCGCGCAGGTCGGCACCCGCGAAGACGGCGGCCGGGGAGATCACCAGCGTCGCCCCGTGCGGGAACGACATCAGCATCTCCATCACCGACGCGTCGAAGTTCGGCGAGCTGACGTGCAGCACGCGCTCCCCGCCCCGGATGTCGTAGCGGTCCCGCAGCGCCCCGGCCAGCGCGCCGAGCCCGAGATGGTTGACCACCACACCCTTCGGGCGGCCGGTCGAGCCGGAGGTGTAGATGACGTAGGCCGCATGGCGCTGGTCGAGCGCGCGCACGCGGTCGGCGTAGGACACCGGGTGACCGGGCAGTTGCTCGATTCGCGCCAGCAGTTCGGCGTCGTCCAGCTCCAGCCACGGGATGCTCTGATCCATCCGATCGCGGTATACCGACGTGGTCAGCCCGAGCACCGCGCCCGAGTCGCCGACGATGTGCGCGATGCGGTCGGCGGGGAAGTTGGGGTCGACGGGCACGAACGCCGCGCCGGACTTGGCGATCGCCCACACCGACAGCATCGATTCGATGCTGCGGGCGATGCCGACGGCGACGATGTCACCGGGGCCGATGCCGCGCGCGATGAGCGCGCGCGCCAGCCGGGAGGAGAGTTCGTCGAGTTCGCGGTAGGTGAGCCTGCGCTCGGCGGCGGGATCGTCGAGCGGGGCGTAGCGCACCGCGACGACGTCGGCGGCCCCTTCGACCGCGGAGGTGAGCAACTGCGCCAGCAGCGGCGCGCTGGACCTGGCACGACGGCTCCCCCGACCCGATCGACGGGCTCCAACCATTGCTAGTTCTTCCTCTCACGCCGTTCACGCGCCTGCAGACCGCATTGGCGGACCGTCCCCGAACCCACACGGCACTCTCGAACATGGAGCCACGTTCGGAGAAATCCAATATACGCAGCCGCCGAGCCCGCACCGTGCCGGTACTTCCGTGGGGTATCGCCCGTGAGCACCGTCAGGGCAACACGGATGTGCGGCAGCTCACAGCCAGCCGCGGCGGGTGGCCTGCACGCCCGCCTGGAACCGGGTGCTGGCCCCGAGCCTTTCCAGCAGCCGCGCGGTGCGGCGCACCACGGTGCGCCGGGACATGCCGAGCCTGCGCGCGATTGTGTCGTCGGTGGCGCCGAGGCCCATGAGGGTGAGAATCGCTTTGTCGCGCTCGTCGAGTTCATCGGCGGACGGGTTCACCGAGATCGGCGCGGCCAGCGACCACAGCACGTCGAAGGTGCGCACCAAGGCGCGCAGCGCGGGTGAGTCGGTGAAGCGCAGGCCCATCGGATCGGGGCGGCGCTCGTCGGCGTGCAGGACCAGGCTGGCGCGTTCGTCGTCGCTGATGATCAGCTTGAACGGCGGCTCGGGCAGGGTGCGCGCCTGCGCGCCGCCGGCATTGGTCGACAGGGCGTGCCGCAACCGGTCCGCGTCCTGGTAGATGGTGTCCTGATAGAGGGTCTGATAGCGGATGCCCTCGCCGATCCTGCTGCGTTTGAGCAGGTACTGCTGGTTCTCGCGGTCCGGGTCGCTGAGGTAGGGACCGCGCTCGATGATCTTGACGCTGCCGCGTGCGCCGGTCTGCATCTCCTCGAAATCGGCCAGCATCTCCAGGCGCTCGTAGACCGGCACCACGCTGCCGTTGCCGCGCGGCGAACGCCGCACCGAGCGGAAGGTCTCGCTGAGCCGCGCGGCCACGGCGTGCATCTGGTCGATCTCGTGCCTGCGGCGCCGGGCCTCGGCCTCGGACAGTGCTTCCGGCGCGTGCGCGTCCCAGCGCGGTTCACCGTTGGTGTCGACGCGGACGGCGGCCTGCATCGCGACGAGCACGTCGAGAGTCGCGGCCGCCTCCTCGGCGGACACGTCCAGAAGGCGCGCGATATCGGTGAGGCCGGATCGCGGATGGTGCACGAGCACGGCGTAGGCCCGCCCGTGGAGCGACGCCGGCTCGAAGATATCGCCGAGCTCGGTCACGGCCCGAGCTTAACGGGAGCCGGAAGACGGAGTCGTGGGAGGAATACGCGCCGGACCACCCGCCGTGGCGTCTCGGCGGCCATCGACGTGGGGTGGCGCACCGGCATCAGTGCGCGGTGGGGCCCCAGTGCATCGGGACGCCGCGCGAGGCGAGATAGGGCAGCGGGTCGATCTTGGCGCCGCCCTGATCCCAGATCTCCAGGTGCAGGTGCGGGCCGGTGGACTGGCCGCGGTTCCCGACCGAGGCGATCACGTCGCCGGCGTTCACGCGCTGACCCTGCGTCACGTACATGTCGTTGACGTGGCCGTAGACGGCGGTGGTGCCGTCGTCCTGGAGGACGCGCACCCACAGGCCGAAGCCCGAGGCCGGACCGGCCTCGACGACGGTGCCGCTGCTGACCGAATGGATCGGGGCGCCGAGCCGATCGGCGAAGTCGATGCCGTAGTGGAAGGCACCCCAGCGGGTGCCGTAGCCGGAGCTGATGGCGCCGCCGACCGGGCGGACCGCGGCCGGGGCGGGGGGCGCGAACTGCTGCTGGGCGCCCTTGAGCACGTCCTCGACGTGGGCCAGCGGGCCCGCGAGCTCGGGCGGCAGATTCGGGATGCCGAAGGGGGCGGCGACGGGCGACGCGACCGGGGTGGCCTCGACGACCGGCTCGGGCGCGGCCTCGACCGGGGCGGACACCTGCTTGGCCGCGAGGGCGGGCGCCTCGACGGTGCCCTTGAACGTGATCTCGTCGGCGGCCGC
Organism: Nocardia puris; assembly: GCF_036051655.1. NCBI lineage: Bacteria > Bacillati > Actinomycetota > Actinomycetes > Mycobacteriales > Nocardiaceae > Nocardia > Nocardia puris. The sequence goes on from NZ_CP107943.1 coordinate 894,326, forward strand.
GTCGGCCTCGCGGGAGGGGCCCAGCGGGGAGGCGTTGGCGATGGCCGGGGCCAGCTGCGCGACGGTGCCGACCAGGGCGCCCGCGGCGACGGCGGCGCCCGCGGCGGCGCGGACCTTCTCGAACTGACCGGTCTCGGCGCGGTGCCGCGTCGGCCGACCCGTCACACCGTCGCCGAGGAGCGCGCTGACGGAAATGGAGCTGGGGCCTACCCGGTGCTGAGACAAAGCTGCGTCCTTGCGTCCGACTACAAGTCATCAACGAAGCCGTCGCGCCGGGCGCGGTACCGGATAGGATCGCGAAGCTCTCCCGATTTCCCGGTGGCCGAACTTTGTAACGTTTCGGCATCCGTTGTGACGGGAACTCTACCCCGTCGTGACCATTTCGCAACCTTCGAGTTCGAGGTCGCTGGTGAGAGCTGGGTCACAGGGCGGTAACAAGCGAGACTCGACGCATGATCATCGACGAATTGCGCGTCCCGATCGTGCTCGCCCCGATGGCGGGCGGACCCTCCACTCCCGAGCTGGCGGCCGCCGTCTCCGGGGCGGGCGGCTTCGGCCAGCTGGCCGCCGGATACCTGAGCGCCGCCGACGCCGCGGCCCGCATCGCCGCGACCCGCGCACTCACCGACGCGCCGTTCGGCGTGAACCTCTTCGTCCCGGGCCCGGCCACCCCGCCCGAGCGTTTCGCCGCCTACCTGACCGAGCTGGGCGCCCGGTACGAACTCGGCACGCCCGCCCACGACACCGACGACTGGGACGCCAAGCTCGACCTGCTGACCGCCGACCCAGTCGCCGTGGTCACCTGCACGTTCGGCTGCCCCTCGGCCGACGAGATCGCGCGGCTGCACGCGGCCGGATCCGAGGTGTGGGTGACGGTCACCTCCGTGGCCGAGGCCGAACTCGCGGTCGCGGCCGGCGCCGATGTCCTTGTGGCCCAAGGCGCGGAGGCGGGCGGGCACCGTGCCACCTTCGTCGATCGCGCCGAGGACGACCGCACCGACCCGCTCGGCCTGCTCGCCCTGGTGCAACTGCTCACCGCGGCCGTCGACCGGCCGATCGTGGCGGCCGGCGGGATCGCGACCGGCGCGGGCGTGGCCGCCGCACTCGCCGCGGGCGCGGCGGCCGCGCAGGTGGGCACGGCCTTCCTGCGCTGCCCCGAGGCGGGCACCAACCCGGTGCACCGCGCCGCCGTGCCGACCGCCACCCCGACGGCGCTCACCCGCGCGTTCACCGGACGGCGCGCCCGGGGCATCCGCAACCGCTTCCTGGACGAGCACACCGCGACAGCGCCGGTCGCCTACCCCGAAATCCATTACGCCACCGGGCCGCTGCGCGCGCGGGCGCGGGCGGAGGGCAATCCGGAGGAGGTCAACCTGTGGGCGGGCCAAGCCCATGCGCTCGCGGTGGAGCAACCGGCGGGCGAACTCGTCGCACAGCTGGCGGCGGACGCGAAAACCGCACTGGAAACGGCCTTTTCGCGCCGATTCCGGGGTTACTGACAACGCCTTTCGATTAGACTCGCGAGGGCATCGCACCCGCCGTCCACCCTCATCCCCCCGAGGAGCGCGCCATGTCTCTCGATGTCCCCGCCGCCCTGCTCGAACGCGCCGAACTCGGCGAGATCGACGACGCCGACTTCGTCGAGTGCGTCCGGACCTCCCTGCCCTACGCGTGGGAGGTGGTCAGCCGGGTCGCCGCCGATCTGGAGTCCGGCACCGCCGAATTCGCCGACAACCAGATCGCGCCGCCCGACGAGACCGCCCGCGGCCAACTGCTGCGCGCCCTGGCCTCCGACGCCATCCGCGGCGGCCTGGAACGCCATTTCGGCGTGAAGCTGGCGTTCCAGAACTGCCACCGGGTCGCGGCCTTCCCGCTCGCCGCCGTCGGCGGCGAAACCTATTCCCGGTTCATCTCCACGCGCGCCCAGCTGCTCAACCAGAGCCCGGAACTGCGCAACTGCTAGCGCTTTTCGTGACCGGCCCGCTCGGGCCGGTCACCCCCGCGCCCGCCCCTGCTCGTATTGAGCAGGATCGAAAGTCCTTGTCTTCCAACGGTAGAGGACGGTCGCACCCGGCCAGTTGTTGGTGATGCGCCCGGCCGCGTTGCGGTACCAGCTGGAGCAGAAGTTCCACGGGGTGTCCTTCAGGCGGCGCTGCAACCAGTCGTCCCACCGCTGTTCGGCCTCGGCCTTGGCCGAGACGAAGCGGCCCGGCTCGCCCGCCAGGTACTCCACCACCTGCCGGATGTAGCGCGCCTGCGATTCCAGCATGTAGATGATGGAACCGGACCCCACGTTCGTGTTCGGCCCGTACATCATGAACAGGTTCGGGAAGCCGGGCACCGAAAGTCCAAGGTAAGCACGGGCTCCCGCGTCGCCCCACACGTCGGCCAGCTTGCGCCCGCCCAGCCCGTAGATGTTCATGGGCGCGAGGAATTCGGTGCCCTTGAATCCCGTGCCGTAGACGATCACGTCGACCGGATGCTCCACGCCGTCCACCGTGCGAATTCCGGTCGGGGTGACGGCCTCGATCGCCGTGGTCTCCACCGTGACGTTCGGCTGCGCCAACGCCGGGAAGTACTCGTTGGAGAACAGTCCGCGCTTGCAGCCCGCCGCGTAGTCCGGGGTGAGCTTGGCGCGCAATTCCGGGTCGGGAACCTGCTTTTCGCGATGCCGGTCGGCCAGGGCGATCACCGGCGTCTTGATCGCCGGGATATCCGTCAGCGCCAGCGCGAGCACCTCGAAGAACGACCAGATCGCGAACCGCTCCGCCAGCCGGCTCGGCGGGAAGTATTTGAACAGCGCGTGATGCAGCGCGCTGTACTCCACATCGGGTTTGGGCAGCACCCAGGCCGCCGACCGCTGGAACAGCGTCAGATGCGCCGCCTCCGGCTGGATGCGCGGAATGTATTGGATGGCACTGGCTCCCGTGCCGATGCACGCGATCCGCTTGCCCGCCAGGTCCACGTCGTGGTTCCACTCGGCGGAATGGAACGCCACGCCCTCGAAGGTGTCGATACCGGGCAGGTTCGGCAGCGCGGGCCGCGACAGCTGGCCGACGGCGGGCACCAGCAGGTCGGCGCTCAGCTGCTCCCCGGTGCCGGTGGTGACCCGCCACTGCCCGGCGGCCTCGTCGAATTCGGCGTCGGTGACCTCGACGCCGAACCGGATGAACCGCGTCAGCCCGTGCTTGTGGGCGACGCCGCGCATGTACTCGTGGATGTCGCGCTGCTCGGAGAACCGGCGCGGCCAATCGGACTTCGGCTCGGAGGACCACGAATACAACGGGGACGGCACGTCGCACGCCGCGCCGGGGTAGGTGTTCTCCCGCCACACCCCGCCGAGGTCGGCGGCCTTCTCCAGGATGGTGAAATTCTCCAGGCCGGCCCGGCGCAGCTCGAGCGCGAGGCCGAGTCCGGCGAACCCGGCGCCGATGATGATCAGGGAGGGCGTCGTCATACCTCGAGGGTAGACGTCGTGACCCGGCGCACCGAGAGATCGGCGGTCAGGAAATCGGTATTTCCGGCCACGATGGAACGGGCTGCGCGCTGCGATTTCGGCGTTGGAGACAAATCGACACGCCCGGACAGGCGTGTCTCAAATCCGGATTGCCACGCGGCCCCCCACCTGCGGGTGACCCTTGGGTAGCATCGCCCCTGTGACGTGGCTCATGCCACCACCGAGGAGAAGGAGTACCCGATGTTGAGCACGATGCAGGACGAGCCGCTGTCGCTGGCCACGCTGCTGAAGTACGCCTCGACCTTCCAGGGCGAGAGCACGGTGTCCACCTGGACCGGCGACGGCGTGCGGACCATGACCTACCGCGAACTCGGCGCGGAGGCGGCGCGGCTGGCGAACGCGCTGCGCGGCTTCGGCATCGGCGTCGGCGACCGCGTCGGCACCTTCATGTGGAACAACAACGAGCACATGGTCGCCTACATCGGCGTGCCCGCCATGGGCGCGGTGCTGCACGCGCTCAATATCCGCCTCTTCCCCGAGCAGGTGGTGTACGTCGCCAACCACGCCGAGGACCAGGTCGTCATCGTGGACGGCACGCTGGTGCCGCTGTTCGCGCAGTTGCTGCCGAACATGAAGACGGTGCGCCACGTCATCGTCGCCAACGGTGACGCGTCCACCCTGACGGCGCCCGAGGGCGTGCAGGTGCACTCCTACACGGAGCTGCTGGCCAGCCAGCCCGACACCTTCGACTTCCCGGTGATCGACGAACGATCCGCCGCCGCAATGTGTTACACCTCGGGTACCACCGGCGACCCGAAGGGCGTCGTGTACTCGCACCGTTCCAACTGGCTGCACGCCATGCAGGTGTGCTCCCCCTCGGGCATGGGCTTCACCGGCGTCGACACGGTGCTGGCCATCGTGCCGCTGTTCCACGCCAACGCCTGGGGCCTGCCCTACGCGGCGCTCATGTCGGGCGCGAACGTCATCATGCCCGACCGGTTCCTCCAGCCGGGTCCGCTGCTGGAGCTGATGGGCGCGCTGAAGCCCTCGTTCGGCGCGGCCGTGCCCACCATCTGGGGCGGCGTGCTGGCCGGGCTGGCCGCGCAGCCGCAGGACATCTCGCACCTGCGCACCGTGGTGGTGGGCGGGTCGGCGGTGCCGCCGTCGATGATGCACACCTTCCAGGAGAAGCACGGCGTGCGCGTCGTGCACGCCTGGGGCATGACCGAGACCTCGCCGCTGGGCAGCGTCGCGCACCCGCCCGCGGGCGTCACCGGCGACGACGAATGGTCCTACCGCTACACCCAGGGCCGCTTCCCCGCCAGCGTGCAGGCCCGCCTGGTCGCCGACGACGGCAGCGTGGTGCCCAACGACGGAGAGTCGCTGGGCGAGTTGGAGGTTCGCGGCCCGTGGATCACCGGCTCGTACTACTCGCCCGACGGCGCGGCGGTCGACCCGGACAAGTTCGACGACGGCTGGCTGCGCACCGGCGACGTGGGCAAGATCAGCCCCGACGGCTACCTCACGCTGGTGGACCGCTCCAAGGACGTGATCAAGTCCGGCGGCGAGTGGATCTCCTCGGTGGACCTGGAGAACGCGGTCATGGGGCACCCGGCCGTGGCCGAGGCCGCCGTCATCGGCGTGCCCGACGAGAAGTGGGACGAGCGGCCGCTGGTGGCCATCACGCTCGCCGAGGGCGCCGAGGCCAAGGCCGAGGAGCTGCGCGAGTTCCTGGCCGACAAGTTCGCCAAGTGGCAGCTGCCCGAGCACTGGACGTTCGTGCCCGAGGTGCCCAAGACCAGCGTCGGCAAGTTCGACAAGAAGCGCCTGCGCGCGCAGTTCGCCGACGGTGAGCTGACGGTCACCACGCTGTCCTGAGCCACGGCCGGAGCCCGGTCTCGTTGCGCCGCAACGGGACCGGGCTTCTTGCCGTCAGGGCTTGCGTTTCGCGCGTTTGGCCCGCGCGCGGTCGATGCGCGGATCTTCGCTCACCTCATAGCGTTTCACGTACGCACCGAGGAAAGCCTGCACGGTGGCGGTGGCGGGGATGGCCAGCAGCGCGCCCACCGCGCCGAGCAGCGCGCCGCCCGCCAGCACGGCGAGCAGGGCGACGGCCGGGTTCACGTCCACGGTGCGGGCGGTGAGGCGCGGTTGCAGGATGTAGTCCTGGAACTGCTGGTAGATCACCACGAACAGGATCACCCAGACGGCGTCGAGCGGGCGGATCGTCAGCGCGACCAGCACCGGGAGCACGCCCGCGAGGTAGGTACCGACGGTCGGCACGAACGAGGCCACCACCCCGAACCACACGCCCATGGCGATCGCGTTGGGGATGCCGAGCACCGCCAGGAACACACCGTGCGCCACGGCGGATATCACCGCCAGCACCGCGCGCGAATAGAGGTAGCCGCCGGTCTTCTTGATCGCGAGATCCCAGGCCCGCAGCACCTCGTCCTGTTTCGCGGGCGGCAGCATCGAGCACACCGACCGCCGCAGCGCCGGCCCGCCCGCCGTGAGGTAGATGCTGAACAGCGCGACCATGAGCAGCTTCGCGAGTCCGCCGAGGATGGTGGTGGACAGCCCCCACGCGTTGTCGGCGGCGCGTTCGGCGTAGGCGGTGAGGGTGTCGGCGTCCTTGGTGAGCTGTTCGCGCAGCTGGTCGAGGGTGAAGTCCTGGTGGAACGTGCGATTGACCCAGTCCACCAGATCGTTCACCAGCCGGGGCAGCTCGGTGACCACGTCGTCGACGGTCTGCACCAGCAGCACGGCCAGCGCCACCACGAACCCCGCCACGAACAGCGCCAGCGCCACGAACACCAACCCCGTCGCCCACCCGCGCGACACCCCGCGCGCGATCAGGCTGTCGACCGCGGGCTCCATCGCCAGCGACACGAAGAACGCGACCACCAGCACGAGGAACAACCCGATCAGCCGATGCGCCGCCCAATCCGCCAATTGGAAGAGGCCGAACAGCGCGAAGGCGAGGATCAGCGCCTTCGGCAACCACCGGGGCATCCGGCGCGCCCCGACCTCCTGCGCCTCCTGCTCATCCCCGGGCGAACCCTCTGCCATTGCCTCAGTGTGAGCGATCCACGGGCAAATTTTCCTCACCCGGTACAGGCGAGTTCACAGCCGATATCACCCGGGCGATCCCGAGGACAGTCCTACCCGGGCTCACCCGATTCCGGACCGTGATGCGCGGACCGTGCCAGGTCCGCCGCGAAGGCCGGGTGGGCGGACACTATGACCGCGTCGAAAGCAGACATCATGGTGAGCTTCCCTGGACCCACCGCCGAACGCGAGAAGTCCGCGCCCAGGAATATCGCCATGGCAACTCCCAGGAGCAACGCGATGAGCCCGTAGCTCTCCGCCTCGGTCCGCATTCCGTCCCGGGTGGCCACCATCAGCACGGTGGTAGCGAGTCCGACCAGCCCGGTCCCCATCGCCAGCAGTATCGCGACACGGAAGTATCGGATTCGCCGCAGGCATCGGTCGCACAACGGCCAGTCGCACGTCAGCTCCGCGTCTGGCATGGCGTAAGAGCGCGAGCGATAGCGAGCACGCGACCCTCGCGGCGCAATCGCCCGCAGGAGAAAGTTCGCGGCACTCGACTCGGGAAGATCCCTGCGGAAGAACACGAACCGGAACGTATGGGAACCGGTCCGGCTTTCGACCATATCGGCGGCGGCGGGCCGCGCCGCACCAGAAATTCATCCCCTCCGCCCCGATCAAGCGCGCACGCTGCTCGACAGGATCTCCTCCACACGCGCGCTCATCGCCCGGCCCGCGGACCGCAGCGGCTCGGCCGAGCGCAGGGTGCGGCACAGGACGAACGCGCCTTCGAGGGCGCTGAGGATCGCCAGGATCAGGTCGTGGGCGGCGGCGGGCGGGACGCCGCGGCGGGTGAAGTATTCGGTGCCGTCGGTGATCCACGCGCCGATCACCTCGGCGGTCACCTCGCGCAGCGCGGGTTCGGCGTCGGCGATCTCGCCGGCGACGGTGCCGACCGGGCACATGTTGATCCAGCCGGTCTGCTCGATCTGTTCGGCCGCGGCGGTGAAGGCGGCGGGCACGGCCTCGCGCAAGTCGTCGTAGGGGTCCATGAGCAGCGGGATGAGCTGTCCGTAGGCCGCGCCGGAGGTACGCAGCGCGGCCTCGGCGAGCTGCGGTTTCCCCTCGGGGAAGTGGTGATAGAGCGACCCCATGGGCGCTTTCGCGGCGGCGGTGACCTGTTTGACGCTGGTGCCGCTGTAGCCGCGGGTGCGCAGCAGTTCGGCCATCGCCGTGACGAGGCGCTCGCGGGTGCTGATTGACATCTTCTCGGTCACCCCTCCAGACTAGAGCAAACACTCTAGAGCGATCGCTCGAAAGGGGCGCGCCATGCCGACGGTCGAACTTTCCGCGGGCCGGATGCACTACGCCGAACAGGGAGAAGGACCAGCCGTGGTCCTGCTGCACGGCCTGTTCATGAACCACACGGTCTGGGACGATGTCATCGACCTGCTGCCGGAGGGCTTCCGCTACCTCCGGCCCGATCTGCCGCTGGGCGCGCACCCGCTGCCCCTCGAACCGGGCACCGACCTGAGCCTGCGCGGCCTCAACGCGTTGATCGCCGAATTCCTCGCGGCGCTGGATCTCCGCGACGTCGTGCTGGTGCACAGCGACTGGGGCGGCGGACTGTTCCTCACCGCGTACGGCCTGGACGAACGCGTCGGCCGGCTGATCATCCTGCCCTGCGAGGCGTTCGACAACTTCCCGCCCGGCCTGCCGGGCAAGATGACCGCCCTCGCCACCTACACCCCCGGCGGAATCAGCGTGGCACTGTGGCAATTACGCATCGGCTGGCTGCGCCGGACGCCCCTGATGTTGGGCTGGATGGCCCGCCGCCCCCTCTCGGCCGACCTCGTACGCGGCTGGACCGAACCCGGCCTGCGCGACAAGCGCATCCGCCGAGACCTCCTCGCCTACACCAAGTCCCGCTTCGACAAGGCCGAACTCATCGCCAACACCGAAGCCCTCCAACACTTCTCCGGCGACTCCCTGGTCCTCTGGTCCTCCGCGGGCAAAGTCATGCCCCGCGACCACGGCCCCCGCCTCGCCACCCTCCTCCCCTCCTCCCGCCTCGTCGAAATAGACGACGCCTACGTGTTGTCGATGCTCGACCAACCCGAAGCGGTCGCCGACGCGATGTCAGCCTTCCTCACCGAAGCCCGCGCGGAGCGGGGGAACTGACCAATTGCGCCGGCCGGTCCGGATATCGCACGGACGCGTGCTCGGCGTCGCACCTCGCCCGGATCGACGGGTGTCGTAGACAGCCAGCCGCCCGGCCGAAGGAGATCGGCCGGGCAGCGACGGCTCAGCAACTCACACCCGCGACGGAACTGCCTCGGGCACAACATCTTCCACCGACTCCTTCAACCCGAACCGGTTGTGGAAGCGGCGCAGGGGGGCGGGGGCCCACCAGTTGGCGGAACCCGCGAGGCGCATGAGGGCGGGGACGAGGATGCCGCGGACGAGGGTGGCGTCGATGGCGACGGTGAGCGCCATGCCGATGCCCAGTTGCTGGAGGAAGGCGACGCCGCCGGTGGCGTACACCGCGAAGGAGGCGGCGAGGATGAGGGCGGCGGCGGTGATCAGCGGGGCCGAGCGGGCGATGCCGCGCGGGACGGAGCCGATCGGGTCGCCGGTGCGGTCGTAGTCCTCCTTGATGCGCGCCAGCAGGAACACCTCGTAGTCCATGGACAGGCCGTAGGCGATGCAGAACATGAGGATCGGGATGCTCGGTTCGATCACCCCGGTCGGCGTGAAGCCGAGAATCCCTGCGAGAGCGCCGTTCTGGAAGCCCCACACCAGCACGCCGAACATGATCGACATGGAGAGCAGGTTCAGCACCGACGCCTTGAGCGGCGCGAGCACGCTACCGGTCATCAAGAACAGCACCGCGAAGGTGACGAGCATGATGAGCGCCGCCACCAGGGGCAGTCGGTCGATCACACCGTCGCTGTAGTCGGCCAACTCGGCCGGGTACCCGCCGACCAGCACCTCGAAAGGCGCTTCCACCGACCGTATTTCGCGAACCAGCCCGTCGGGATCGGACGCGAGACGCTCACCGGTCGGCAGCACGCGCAACCACGTCGCCTCCCCGTCCGCGAAGCGACCCGGGTCGGCGGACACGGCGGACGCGCCCTCCCCGAACGTGCCGGCGGCCGAATCCACCCGCAGCACGCCGGGAATCGCGGCGAGGCGTTCGGCGTACGGCGCGATCGCTGCGCGCTCGGCGTAGGGCGAGACCACGTGCACGACGTCGGCCTCTTCGGTCTCGAAGTCGGCACGGATGGTGTCGTACAGGGCGCGCACCGGCTGTTCGGTGCCGACCACCCGGTCGTCCGGCGGGCCGAAGTTCACTCCCAGCGCGGGCGCGCCGAGCAGCAGCAGGACCAGCAGCGCCGAACCACCCGCCAGCACCGGCTTGCGCATCACCCACTCGGCCGTGCGATACCAAAAGCCTTGTTCCGGAGCGGGAATCGCCTTCTTCGGCAGCGCGCGGCGCCCGAGCAACATCAACGCCGCGGGCAGAATCACCACCGACCCCACCACCGCCGTCACCGCCACCGCGATACCCGCGTACGCGAACGACTGGAGGAACGGGAACGGGAACGCGAACAGCACGGCCAGACTGATCGCCACCGTCGACGCGCTGAACGCGATCGTGCGCCCCGCGCCCGCAACCGCCCGCCGCACCGCCGTGGGCACGTCGTGACCGGCCGTCAGCTCCTCGCGGAACCGGTAGATCATGAACAGCCCGTAGTCCACACCCAGCCCGATGCCCATGACCAGCGCGATGTTCGCGGCGAACGTCGACACGTCGGTGAACGTGCTCACCACACGCAGCGCGGCCAGCGTGCCGATCACACAGAACAGGCCGATGCCCACGGTCACCGCCGCCAGCGCCGCCCGGCGCAACACCAGGGCTAGCAGACCGAAAACCAGTGGCAGCACGATCAATTCGGCGCGGATGAAGTCGGCCGACGCCTGCGCGGCGACATCGCGGAACACCTCGTCCGCACCGCCGAGGGACAGCGTCACGGCCGGGTCGGCGAGCGCGTCTACGACATCGGCCTCGATGCCGGGCAGGATCTCCCCGCGCACGCGATCCGCGTCGCCGGGCACCCACGCCAGGACGAGCGCGCTGCTGAAATCCTTGGTCGCCAAGGTATCCGGCGCGCCTTCCGACCAGAACGACCAGGCGTCGCCCACGCCGGGGTACTCGGCGAGCGCGTCGGTGAGCCTGGTGCCGACGGCTTCGACATCGGCGGCGCGCACATCGCCGTCGGCGGCCGTGACGAGAACCGCGACGTTCGGCGCGCCCGTGTCGAACCGATCCGCGAGTTCGGCTGCGGCGGCCGCCGATTCGGCGTTCGGATTCTCGAATCTGTTCAGCGAGAGCGCGTTCATCGCACCGCTCGCCAACACGACGAGCAGCAGGAATGCCGCCAGCGCGGCGGCCAGTAGGGAGCGTGGTCGATGGGTGACGAACCGTCCGAGCATGGGCCGTTCCTCTGATAGTCTGCGACTTATACGAGCAACTACTCGTAAGTGCAGCCGAGAATACGAGTAATTGCTCGCATATTCAAGAGGAGGGGTGTTGGCCGAGGTGCGCCGCCAGGAACGCGGCCGCCGCCGCATCGAGCAGATCCTGCTCGCGACGGCGGAGGTCTTCGCCGAACGCGGCTACGAGAACGCGACCACCAACGCGATCGCGGCCGCCGCAGGCATCTCCCCCGGCTCGCTCTACCAGTACTTCCGCAACAAGGAGGAGCTGGCGGCCGCGCTCGCCGAGCTGTACCGGGAACGGCTCACCCAGTTCCGGGGCGCCTTCGAGGTCTCCGGCTCCGCCGACCTGGACGCGCTGCTCGACCACATCCTCGGCCCACTGGTCGAGTTCAACCTCGCCAACCCCGGGTTCAAGGCGTTGTTCGCCCGCACCGACATGCCCGCCGCCATGCGCGAGGCCGTCGCCCCCGCCCACCAGGCCATCCACCGCCAGGTGGAAACCCTGATCGGCGCGGTCTTCCCGGAACTCACCCCGGACGACCGCTCCCGCACCTCCGCCGTCGCCATCCAAACCCTGCGCGGCATGATGCCGATGATCGTCGACGCCCCCGAATCCGAGCGCCCCGCCATGGTCGCCGAACTCCGCCTCGTCCTGCGCTCCTACCTCCTGGCCCGCGCCGGCCGCTGACGCGCGTGCGGCCCCGCCCCGCGGACGGGGACGAGGCCGCACGCTCGCCTACCGAATGCTGGACCCGCGTTCCCGTCCGCGCGCACGACCGACGCTCCCACCCGAGCTGCGTTCCCACCGAGAACTGCCGGTCGGCGAGCACCTTGACCACCGCTTCGGCGAGTCCGGTCGCCGACGCGGGATTCTGCCCGGTGTGATGGCGCCCATAGGCGGGTCACGGCGTGATGGCGGGCTGGTGCCGTTTGAGCGCGTCCGTGATGGTCGCGGCGGCGTTGGCCAGATCGGTCCTACGCTTCAGCCGCGCGGTCTACCCGGCCAGGAACAGCGTGTTCAGCGGTGGCACCTCATCCGCGCCGTCCAGCCGCACCAATTCCCCGGCGGCGACGCGGCGGTGCGTGAGATAGTCGGCAACACCGACATCCCGTAGCCGTGCACGACCGCGGCCTCGACGGCCAGCAGATTCGGCAGGACCAGCGCGGGCTCGAGATCCGGCTGCTCACCGAAAATCGTTGTCCAGTAACGCCGCACGATCGGCAGGCTGCGGTGATAGGTCACGATCGGCAGCGTCGGGATCGCGTCGCGCTCGGCGGACGCCAGTCGCGGCGAGCAGACCAGCCAGAACTCCTCGTCCGCGACCGCCCACGCGGTGACGCCCTGCTCCCGCGGCCGCACGGTGGAGATGATCAGATCCAACCGTCCGGCGACCAGCTGGGTGATCAGTTCGCCCGCCACGTCGAACACCATCTCCAAGGCGGGCAGGCGGTGCCGCACGTCGGCGAGCGCCGGAATCAAGCAGCACGTGGTGAACTCGGCCGGCCCACCCACGTGCAGAACCGGCACCGCCTCGCCGGCCTCGACCTCGTCCAGGAAGAATCGGTCGGTGTGGTCGAGTTGGTCACCGAACGCGGCGGCCATCTCGTGCGCGTGCGGCGCCGCCGTGGTCCCGGCGGCGTTGCGCACGAACAGTTCCCGCCCGAGCTGCCGCTCCAGCGCCCCGATGTGATCGGTGACCGTCGGCCGAGTGATGGCCAGCGCCTTCGCGGCGGCCGTGAACGACCCGGTGCGGTACACCGCCAGGAACGTCCGCACACATCCAGCGAAGGCGCCTTTCCACCGGTCACCGAACCAGGGTTACCGAAGATCGGCCCAGCCCCTACGTCTCCCGGCTCGGGTGATACTCCTCCTCGGTGAGGCCGAAGGTCCAGGCGACGCCCACTCGCCCTGTGCGACTGCCAGATCGGCTACGTGCACCTCGAAACCTTGCCTCTCTACGACACTTTCGCCGGTGGCGTGCTCGAACGCATCCCCGCCGGATGGCCCGCGCCCGGCCCCGCCGCAGCACCGGGTTTCCCCCGGCGCGAGCTCATCATCACGGCGGATGGTCACGGCGGCGGACACCCCATATAGTCGGGCACATGCTTCTGCCGGATATGCGTCGCTCGCCCTCTTCCCCAGGCCGCACTCGCGCCTTCGTTCGCCGTGCGGCCGTCGCCGCGGCCGCCGTGCTGATCGCGGGTCCGCTCGCGGCGAGCGCGCACGCGGAGCCGGCGGGGCCGCAGCTGCCGGAGGAACTGGCCGCCGCGGTGCAGCGGGATCTGAAGATCTCGCCGCAGGAGTACGTGGACCGCGCCGGGGTGGCGCAGCAGGTGGCCGCCTTCGCCACCGACGCGCAGGCGAAGTTCCCGCAGGTCTTCGCGGGCGCCTGGCTGAACGAGGCGGGGCAGGGCGTGATCGCGCTGGCCAAGGGCGAGGGCGCCGACGCCGCGCGCGAGGCGGCGCAGGAGGCGGGCTTCACCGTCAATGAGGTCGCCAAGAGCGAGTCGGCGCTGCGCGAGGAGATCTCCGCGTTCTCGCAGTGGCTGGACGGGCAGCCCGAGTGGGTGTCGAAGCTGGTGCGCGGCGCGGTGATCGACACCGTGAACAACGCGATCGCGGTGCGCGTCGACCAGGCCGGTCTGCCGCTGCCGACCTTTATCGACCCGGCCCGTGTGATCGTGTCGGCGCCGCCGGTCACGGGCCAGCCCATCGCCGAGCCCCGCGAGATCGCCGAGGCGGGCACCGGCGCGCTGGTGGCGGGCCAGGCGTACGCGGCCGTGTCGGGTGATGTCTTCATGCGCTGCTCGCTGGGCTTCAACGGCACCGACGGCGCGGGCAACGTCGTGAACATCACCGCGGGCCACTGCAACCCCGAGGTTCCGGGCGCCGCCGGCGTGTTCGAGGTCTTCCCCGGCGACGAGATCGGCCAGCAGCTCGGCACCTTCCACAAGTCGGTGCTCGGCGCGCAGGACTACGCGATCGTGCGGGTCAATAACCAGTCGCGCCCGCGCTTCGAGAACAACCTGGTGGGCGTGCCCGGTCGCGCGCCGATCGCGCTGACCGGCACCGCCGTTCCCGTGGTGGGCGCGCCGGTCTGTAAGTCCGGCACCACCACCGGCTTCAGCTGCGGCGTGATCAACGCCGTCGACCAGACGGTGCTCGTGGGTGAGCGGGAGCAGACCCAGACCTTTTCCGCCAACATCTGCGGTCTGCGCGGCGACAGCGGCGGCCCGGTGATCACCGGCACCCTGGCCCTCGGCATCGCCAGCGCGTCCTCGGTCGCCGACGACCCGTTCTGCGAGTTCTCCAACTTCCTGGGCCTGCTCACCGGCAATGCCCCGCAGCTGTTCGCCCAGCCGCTGCACACGGTCCTCGCCGACAACCCCGGTCTGAGCGTCCGCACCAACTGACGCGAATCGCGCCGGAGGGAAGCGCCGGCACAGGTTCTTAATGGAACGGTCCGCACCAGCTGGTGCGGACCGTTCGCGTTTCGGGACGGGATCATGCCGACGGCCGCGCCGCTGATACCCGGCGTCGCGACCCCGCCTCAGCAGTAGATCGGCCCCGGCACCCCGCCGCCCGCCGCGATCGCGTCACCCGTGATCGCGACGCTGCGCGGCAACGCCAGGAACGTCACCCACATCCGCCACCTCCCCCGCGTCGATCACGCGGCGCACCGAGTTGCGCACCAGGTCGGCTTCGAGGTCGGCGACCGCGCGCCCGGTCGCCTCGGACTGGGGGGACAGGCGGGCGGTGAGCCGTTCGGTCCTGGTGAGCCCCGGGTGCACCACGGTCACGTTGACGCCCTTCGGGCCCAGCTCGTCGGCCAGGTTCTTCGTCAGCGCCGACACGCTGATATTGCGGATGGTCTGCGCGATCGAAGTGGTCCCTCCGCATTCGCTCCGGGCTGCACATCGGCGGTCCCCTCCGCATTCGCTCCGGGTTTCCGCTTGACGAACCTGGGGTCGACCGTTTGGCCGAACCTTGGTCCCCGTCATGGTAGTTCCGTGCTCCCGCTTTGCGGGCTTGGAAACCGCTTGGTTGAACCGTTGATCTCGACCTCGCGGCGGACGATGTCGTCGCTCGTCGCCGCCAGGTCCGCGCCCGGCCCCGCGCTCCACGGTGTCGCGGCGGAGTTCACCAGGATGTCCACGCCGCCCAGTTCGGCGACGGTGCGCTAGACCAGGGCGCGCACCTGCTCGTCGTCGCCGGTGTCGGTGGGCACTGGGATCACCCGCCGCCCGGTCTCCTCCGCGAGCGTCCGCGCGGCCGTCTCCAGCGTCTCGGCGGTGCGCGCGGCGAGGACCACGTCCACGCCCTCGTTCGCCAGCCCGCGCGCCACGGCGTATCCGATGGCCCGGCTCCCGCCGGTCACGATCACCCGTTTGCCTTCCAGTCTCAGATCCACCGCCGCACGCTAACAAGATCGCGCACCGGAGTGAGCGATCCCGCTCGGCGCGATCCGAACTCGCCGACGCGGACGACACGCCCGCCGACCGAACCGATCACGAATCGAGAAGCGCAGGTAGACGGCGTGGCCGTACCGTTCCTCGCAGAAGATCCGTCGACGAGCCGGAGGGTCCGGCTCCCGCCGTACGGCGCGACGGTTCCGCACGAGGGAGGTAGCCGAGATGTCCCAGGGAAAGCTGTCGCTGTGGTTCCAGCGGACGATGAACACCCGCACGACCAAGCGCATCCGCCGCAAGGGCGGCAGGTACATGGGGATGGACATGTTCGTGCTGCACACCGAGGGCAGGCGCAGCGGACAGCCGCGCGAGACCCCGCTGTCCTGGTTCCCCGGGGACGAGGGCTCCTGGCTCGTCGTGGCCTCGGGCGGCGGCGACCGGAATCCGGACTGGTACGCCAACCTGCTGGCGCACCCCGACAAGGTCGCCGTCGAATCGCCCGAGATCGGCACGGTGCCGGTGACGCCGCGGCGGCTCGAGGGCGCCGACCGCGAGCAGGCCTGGAAGCGCGTCGTCGCGGCCCAGCCGCGCTACGAGAAGTATCAGCGCAAGGCCGACAAGCAGTACCCGCTGATCCTGCTCACCGCGCGCTAAGGTGGTCCCTCCGCCTTCGCTCCGGGCTGCACATTGGCGATTCCCTCCGCATTCGCTCCGGATCCCGCTTTGCGGACCTGGCGGTCGACCGCTTGGTTGAACCTTGGTCCCGCTTTGCGGACTTGGGGTCGCTCGTTGGTTGAAGCGTGGTCCCGGTTCGCGGACCTGGGTCGCCTGTTTGGTTGGAGCGTGGTCCCGGTTCGCGGACCTGGGTCGCCTGTTTGGTTGGAGCGTGGTCCGACGTATTCGCTTCGGGCTGCGCGGGGGTAGTGATGCCCGCGCCTGGGCGAGGGGATTGGGCGCGAGCAGGCCTGGGGCGCGTCGTCACCGCCCGGCCACGCTACGGGGAGTATTGGCACGTGAGGGACAAGGTGTAGTGGCTGGTCACTGCGCGCGGAGTGGTCCCTCCGCCTTCGCTCCGGGCTGCACATTGGCGGTCCCCTCCGGGATCCCGCTTTGCGGAGGTGGGGTCGCCCGCTTGGTTGAAGCGTGATCCCGATTTGCGGAACTGGGGTCGGGGCGCCAGCCCAGGGCGGGGGCGATGGATTCGACGGTGTCGTGCAGGATCTGTTCGTAGTCGGCGCGGTGGAATTCGTAGGGCAGTTCCAGTCGCAGTTCGGTGGTGCGGGTGAGGACCGGGTCGGTGCGCAGGCGGTCGAGGATCTCCTCCGAGGTGCCCACCAGGTCCGGGGCGAAGAGGATGCGCCGCTCGCCGCGCGGCGCGAGGGTTCGCTCGTGCCTGCTCGCGGCGTAGCGCTGGTAGCGGGCGCGGGTCACGCGATCCGCGCTGTCGTACGGCACGATCACCCGTCCGACGGCGACCCGCGCCGGGCGGGACGGGTCGACGAGTCGGCGGTACTCGTCGATCAGCGCCGACTGCGTGGTGCCGAAATCGTCGCTGTGCTCGCCGAACACGATATTGCCGCTGAGCAGGTTCAGGCCGTTCTCCCCGGCCCAGCGCACCGAGCGGGTGCTCCCGCCTCCGTACCAGAGGCGGTCGATGAGGCCGGGACTGTGCGGTTGCAGCCGGGGGCGCTGCGTGTTGCCGGGCGACTGGATCACCGTGTCCGGGTCGCCGAGGTAATCGCCGCGCAGGTTGTCGATCAGGCGGGCGATGCGTCCGTAGGAGCGGCCGACCCGACGCCGTGCTCCAGATGCCGCTGCCGGATCCACGCGCCGTCGAACCCGATGCGTTCACCGAACTCGAAGAGGTGGTCCCTCCGCCTTCGCTTCGGGCTGCACATCGGCGGTCCCCTCCGCATTCGCTTCGGGGTCCCGCTTTGCGGACTTGGGGTCGCCCGTTTGGTTGAGGGCGGGTGGTCCGGCCGCGTTTGCCACAAGTCGCCCATTCGCCGACTCGGGCAAGCCCGATTGGCGGGTTGTGGGCGTGAGTGATGAGGATTCGACAGGGTTGCGCTCAGAAGGAATGGATCTACCCCGGTTCCATTGCGCGCCGGCTGACTCCGGTTGTGCTCTCGCGGAGCCTTGTTGCCCCGGGCTGAGTTCCGTTGCGCACGGGCCGGGTCCGATCGCGCTAGGACCGGGTACCGTTGCGCGCTAACGGCTTCCGCTCATGATCGGGACCAGCCTGGCGAGCCCGTCCGCGCCGTGGCCCGCGTCCAGGGCTCGGCGGAACAGTTCGCCCGACGCGTCCAACACGCCGGTGTCGATGCCGTGCCGCGCGATCACGCCGCGCAGCGTGCTGAAGGCTTCGAACGCCGACGCCAGCGTGGTGTCGTCGCCGGGGTAGTCGCCGGCTTCGACCTGGCCGGCGATCTGCGCCATCAGATCCGGCAGCAGCGTCACCACCGCGGGCGCGAACGGGACGAGCTCGCTCCCCTTGATCCCCTCCGCCTCGGCCAGCGAGATGCCGAGCGAGACGCCGAGCAGCGAGAGCCAGAACACCGAGACCAGCGAGGCGTCGAACGCGGCGGCACGGCCGTGGTCCGCACCGAGGTAGGGCCGCTGTTCGGCGAGCGCCCGCAACGCCGGTTCCTCTGTGCGATAACCACTTTCGGAGCCGGAGAACAGCAGTAGCGCGTCCGGCGTCCCGATGCCCTGCGGAACCGCCATCACCGCGCCGTCCACGTACTCCGCACCCTGGCTCGTCGCCCACGCTGCCCGCGCCCGCGACTGGTCCGGCGTGGAGGACGTGAGGTTCACCAGCACCCGGCCCCGCAAGGACACCTCGCCCAACGCCGCAGCCACCGCCTCGTCGTTGAGCAGCGAGACGACCACCAGCGGCGCGGCGCCGACCGCCTCGGACACCGAGGGCGCGCGCGTCGCGCCGAGTTCGGCCAGGGCGTCCGCTTTCGCGGCGGTGCGGTTCCAGACGGTGGTCGGATGCCCGGCCGCCAGGAAGGCCCTCGCGATCGCCGAGCCCATCAGCCCGAGCCCCAGAACCGTGACGGGCGTGCGTGTTTCGCCGGACATCCGGCACCTCCTAATTGTTTGACGAATCTCCAACTATGATTGTTGTACGATCATCAAACTGTCAAGGGAGCAGAAAGAGGTGCCCGTGCCCGCCGAGTTGCCGCACCCGGAGACGGCCGACCTGGAGCTGGCGTCAGTCCTGCACGCGCTCTCCGACCCCGTCCGCCTCCAGCTCGTGGCGTGCCTGGCCTGCGACGAAGGCGAGAACTGCGGCGACCTCAGCCAGCACATCGCGCTGCACAAATCGACGCTCTCGCACCACTACCGGGTCCTGCGCGAAGCGGGGATCACCCGGACGACGATCCGAGGCCGCACCCGCGTGATGCGGCTGCGCTACGAGGACCTGCACGCGCGCTTCCCCGGCCTGCTGGACGTGGTGTTCCGCGGGCTGGTGGACATGATCGAGGAGCAGTGGGACGGGTCGGCCGAGGACCGGGAGAAGTTGCTGGCAGCCCTCCGGCGGCCGGTTGCCCCTGGCCGCTACTCGGGCGCGGCCGCGAAGTAGGCGGTACTGACGTCGACCACGGACGGGGGTGGGAAGTCGGGGTCGGCGGCGCCGAGGGGGCCCATGCGGACGCGCCAGGTGGGGGTGGATTTGTCGAGGGCGGTGCGGGCGGTGGAAGGTTGGAGGACGACGTCGCCGCCGCCGGTGCAGGAGTAGGCGCCGACGAGTCCGTCGGAGCGGCCGCCCCAGGCGCCGCCGACTCGGATTCGGCACTGGCGGCCGTCGGCCAGCTCGAGGGCCCAGGGTTCGGGGGAGTCGGTGCGGCCGATGGGTTCGAGGGGGCCGGCCAGGGTATAGCGGCGCAGTTCTCGGCGCCACGGATCGTTGGCGCACAGAAGTTCGGTGCCCGAGGGCCAGCAGACGTCGGCTGCGTCGGCGGAGGCGCCGCAGTGGTAGATACCCGGGGTGTCGGCGGAGCGGCTGGGAGTGGCGTCACGACAGTCGAGTTCGCCGAAGGGGTCGGGGGTGATCACCGAGAATCCGTCGCGTGGCGCGCCGGACGCGTCGACTGCGATCAGAGAGAAGACCTCGGTGGCGGCGACTTCGCTGGTGGTCGCCGACGGGTCGGCAGTCGCCGTCGGATCGTCGCTGGTCGCCGTGGCGGCCTCAGTAGGCACGGGCGCGGATTCCTGGGGCGCCGTGTCGTCGGGCTGGTCGGTACAGCTCGCCAGCACCAGCACCACACCCGCCAACAAGATCGGCCAGCGACGCCGCCGTTCGAAAGTCACCGAAGTCCGGCGACGTTCGGCGTCCCGTTGGGCCACAGCAGATCGAACGGTCTTCGGCGACATCAGCTTTCACCCTTTCGTGACGAATCCCTCCGCGACCAGCCAGTCCCGCGCCACGTCGGCGGGTTCGCGCCCGTCGACGTCGACCTGGCGGTTGAGTTCGGTGATGGCCGGATTGGTGAGCAGGGCCGAGATGGGCTCCATGACGCGGATGACGGCCGGATGGGCCTCGGCGAAATCGCGCCGCATCACCAGCGCCGCATTGTATTTGGGGAAGAACCGCTGATCGTCCTCGAGCAGGAGCAGACCCAGCGCGGGGATGCGGCCGTCGGTGGCGGCCACCGATCCGAAGCGGCACTGGCGCCCGTCGGAGACGGAGGTGTAGACCAAGGCGTCCTGGACGATCCGCTTCTCGACCGCGCCGTCATCGATGCCGTACTTGCGCGCCATTCCGGGGAAACCGTCTTGGCGCACATTGAATTCGGTGCCCACGCAGGTCGCCGCGAGCCCGGGGTCGGTGGCGACCAGGCGCGCGTAGTCCGAGAGCGTGCGCACCCCGGTCTCGGCGGCGGTGGCCTCGTTGGTGACCAGCGCGTAGGTGTTGTTCATGGGAGCCATTGCCGCCCAGACCATGTCGTGCCCGGTCAGGTCCGCCTCGGCCACAGCGTCGAACTGGCCCTGCTCGTCGGGCACCGGCGTCTCGTTGCCGAGGTAGTTCATCCAGCCGGTGCCGGTGTAGTCGTAGGCGATATCGATCTGGCCGTGCAACTGGGCGTCGCGCAAACTGTTGGAGCCCTGGATGTTCGTGAGGTCCCGCACGTCGGCGCCCGCGGCGACCAGCGCGAATTCGATGAGGTACCCGAGCACGTTCTGTTCGGTGAAGTCCTTGGACCCCACCGTGATCGCCACACCCTCCAGCTCGGGCACGGGCTGGATACTGCCCGGCCCCACCCGCAACGGCACCGACGAACCGGCTTCCAACCCGCACCCGGCCACCACCAGCAGCGCGACCAGGCACAGACTCCGGAGCGCGGCGACCACCGGGCGGGCACTCATTTCAGCCCCCGCGGCCCGAGGAACTCCTCGGCCAGCGCGCCGAGCCAGTCCACCAGCAGCGCCAGCGCCACGGCCAGCACCGCGCCGACGACCAGGGTCACGTTGTCGCGCAACTTGTATCCGGTGTCGATGAGGATGCCGAGCCCGCCCGCGCTCACCAGGAACGAGAGCGTTGCGGTGCCGACGGCGAGCACGAGCGAGGTGCGCAGGCCCGCCAAGATATAGGGGATCGCGAGCGGGAATTCGATGCGCCGCAACACCGTCAGCGTCGACATGCCCTGCCCGCGCCCCGCGTCGATGAGCGTCCGGTCCACCTGCTGGTAGCCCAGAATCGTGTTGCGCAACACCGGAAGCAGCGAATAGAACGCGATCGGCGCGACACCGATCCAGAAGCCGGTGGTCCTGGTGACCAGGTAGAACAACACGATCAGACCGATGGCGGGCGCGGCCGCGCCGATATTGGCGATGCCGACGAACAGCGGCGCGAGCTTGCGATAGCGCGGGCGCGACAGCAGCGTGCCGAGCGGCACCGCCACCGCCACCACGATCAGCACCACCGTCGCGGTGATCAGCACGTGCTGCCAGGTGACCGTGACGAGGTTCGAGGCGTTCAGGCTGGCCTGCTGCGTGATCGTCAGCTCGCGGTTGAACGCCCAGATCAGCACGCCCGCCGCGAGAATCAGGACGATGGCGGGCTGCACCAGCAGGCGCAGGCGCTCGGACCGCCGTTCCGCGGACGGGGAGGCGGTGCGAGCCGGGGCGGTGATCGCGGTCATGCCGGACCCTCGTCGCGGTGGACCGGATTCGCCGCGCCTACCGCACCGGAAGGCGAATCCTCCTCTGCCGCACCGTTCGGCGCGTGTTCGGCGCGCATTGCCGACAAGTGCCCCACCAGCGTGTCGATGGTGATCAACCCCGTGTACTCACCGCGACGCCCCGTCACCACCGCCGTCGCCGTGCTCTCCGCGAGCAGCGCCTCGAGCGCGTCCTGCAACGTCGATTGCAGCGACACCATCTCGCCCACCGCGCTTCCCACCGTGCGCAGCGAATCCGCGTGCGCGAGATGCGGAGTCGACACCCAGCGCACCGGGCGCTGCCTGCCGTCCAGGATCAGCGCCCACGGCCAGTCGGCGCCGTCGAGCGCGCGGCGCAGGTCGTCCACCGGGTCGTCCTCGGCGGCGGTCGGGCAGTTCCCCAGCTCGACGTCGCGCACGCGGGTGAGGGTGAGCTGCTTCAGCGACGCGTCGGCGCCGACGAAACCGGCGACCGTGTCGTCGGCCGGGTCCGCCAGGATCGCGGCGGGTGTGTCGTATTGGAGGATGCGGGACTGGTTGCCCAGCACCGCGATTCGATCGCCGAGCTTGACCGCCTCGTTGAAATCGTGGGTGACGAACACGATCGTCTTGCGCAGCTCCGACTGCAATCGCATCAGCTCGTCCTGCAACAACCCGCGCGTGATCGGGTCCACCGCGCCGAACGGCTCGTCCATCAGCAACACGGGCGGGTCGGCCGCCAGCGCACGCGCCACCCCCACGCGCTGCTGCTGTCCGCCGGAGAGCTGGCGCGGGTAGCGATTCCGATAGGTGCCGGGATCGAGTCCCACCAGTTCGAGCATTTCGTCGACACGCTCGGTGATCCGCTTGCGGTCCCAGCCGATCAGGCCGGGCACGGTCGCCACGTTCTTCGCGACCGTCATGTGCGGGAACAACCCCGCCTGCTGGATGGAATAGCCGATGCCGCGGCGCAATTCGTCGGGATCGATGGACAGCGCGTCCTTGCCGCCGATGGTGATCGTGCCCGAGGTGGGCTCGATCAGGCGGTTGATCATCCGCATGGTGGTGGTCTTGCCGCAGCCCGACGGGCCGACCAGCACCACGATTTCGCCGGCGGGGATCGTCATGCTGACGTTGTCGACCGCCGGATCGCGCTGGTCGCCATAGCGTTTGGTGACCGCGTCGAGGACGATCTCGACACCGGACACGGGTTCGGAGTCAGACACGGATCCCTTTCGACGTAGTGAGCCTGCCGAGGAGCAGCAGCAGGCCGTCCAGCGCCAGCGCCAGCACCACGATGAGCACGGTGCCGGTGAGGGCCTGCGGTACGGCGTTCGGCGTGCCGAGGCGGGTCAGGCCGGAGAAGATCAGGTTGCCCAGGCCCGGCCCCTTCGCGTAGGCGGCGATGGCGAGGATGCCCATCAACATCTGGGTGCTGATCCGGATGCCGGTGAGGATCGCGGGCCAGGCCAGCGGCAGTTCGATGCGCGCGAGCACGCCCAGCTTGTTCATCCCGACGCCGCGCGCCGCGTCGGTGATGGCCGGATCGACCGCCGACAGCCCGACGATGGTGTTGCGCAGGATCGGCAGCAGCGCGTATAGGACCATCGCGGTGATGGTGGGCGCCACGCCCAGCCCGAGCAGCGGGATCAGCAAGCCCAGCAGGGCGAACGACGGGATCGTCAGGATCGTGCTGGCGGCCGCCGTGGCCACCGACGCCCCCAGCGGACTCCGGTAGACCAGCACCCCGATCACCACCGCGACGATCGCGCCCAGCACGACCGACTGCACCACCGCCGAAACATGCAGGTAGGAGTCGGTGAGCAGCTGATGCCGCCGATTCACCACGAACGTCCACAGTGCGTCCAGTGTCTCCGCCTCCCCGGTAACCGGCCCCGGAGATCATGTGTACCCCATCACCCCGCCGCGAAACGCCGTTTGGCGGATGTCGGCGAGCCGAGCGCGCTCAGCGCGACCGGTTTTCGCCGGACTACCGCGCGGCGCACCTTCACCGATCGGGCCAGTGCGGTGAACGTCCGTACAGCGCCAGCGTGGTCTCCCAGGCGGTCGCGCCCGGCGGAGGGTCGCGCGCGGGGCGAAGTGGGCGCCCGGCTCGGCGCGGTCGGCGCCGTCGTGCCCACCACGCCCCAGCGGCCGCCGCCGTGAAGCCGAGATTCTGGACCGTCATGTGATCTAGCAGGGCGGCGAGATCCCAGCCCGCACGCAGCGTGGGCACGGCGACGACGAGCCGGTGCGCACCCAAGCGGCGCTCGCCGAGGCCATCGGCGCCGACAAGTCGCGCCTGATCCCGATCCTCGACGACCTCCAGGACCGCGAACTGATCGCCCGCCACCCCGATCCCGCCGACCGCCGCGTGCGGCTCGTGGAGATCACCGAGGAGGGCAAGCGGGTGCGCGACCGCGTCCAGGGCGCGATCCACGCGGCGGAGGACCGGCTGCTCGGCCGGTTGCCGAAGGCGGATCGCGAGGCGTTCGTGCGGTCGCTCACGGCGCTCACCCGAGCCGCGATCCGACGCGACGACGCGGGCTGAGACCGAACTCCTCCGAGGCCGTGGCGCGGCAGATGACCAGGTCGCAGCCACACCGTTCACCGGCCGTCGGCGATCGACCGGCGCGGGCTTGACCTCAACATACATTGAGGTTGCAAGGTGGTCTCCAGCCGCTCGGACATCCCGGCGGCCGAATCGAGGGAGAACCATGACCACCGCGACCGAACATCCGCTGCGTATCGCCGTCATCGTGGGCAGTACACGGGAGGGTCGATTCGGTCCCACCATCGCCGACTGGTTCGTGCGCCGGGCCCGCCGCCGCGACGGACTACAGATCGACATCGTCGACGCCAGGGACACCGAGCACGCCGGCACCCTCGCCGACGCGGACGGATTCGCCGTCGTCACACCGGAGTACAACCACAGCTACCCGGGCGGTTTGAAGAACCTGATCGACAGCCACGACAAGGAGTGGCACGCCAAACCGGTCGCCTTCGTGGCGTACGGCGGGCTGTCCGGCGGACTGCGCGCGGTGGAGCACCTGCGCCCGGTCTTCGCCGAACTGCACGCCGTGACCGTGCGTGACACCGTGAGCTTCCACAATCCCTGGGGCCGCTTCGACGACAGCGGCGAACTCATCGAACCCGCCGCCGCCGAGACCGCGGCCGAAACGCTGCTGGACCAACTGATCTGGTGGGCCGAGACCTTGCGCGACGCCCGCGCGACCCGCCCGTACGGGAAGTGACCCGAGATGACCACGACGATTCCCGACACGGCACGGCCGGTGCGCGACCCGATGCGGATCGCCTTGGTGCTGGTCGCCGGATTGGTGATGGCGACGCTCGACCAGACGGTGGTGAACGTCGCGATCAACCGGCTCTCGCTCGATTTCGACGCCGCGCTGGGGACGATCCAGTGGGCCGTCACCGGCTATTCGCTGGCCCTGGGCGCGATCGTCCCCACGTCGGCCTGGTTGGTCGGCCGGTTCGGCGCCAAACGGCTCTACCTGACCTCCGTCGCGATGTTCGCGCTCGGTTCCGTGCTGGTGGGCTCGGCGTGGAATGTGGAGTCGCTCATCGCCTTCCGCGTGATCCAGGGACTGAGCGGCGGGCTGCTGATGCCCGTGGGCATGACGATCCTGTTGCGCGCCGCAGGGCCCGAGCGGCTCGGCAGACTGATGAGCACGCTGGGGCTGGCGATCCTGGTGGGGCCATTGCTCGGGCCCGTCATCGGCGGCTACTTCATCGACGAATTGTCCTGGCGGTGGATGTTTTTCATCAACCTGCCGCTGGGCGCGCTGGTGCTGATCCTGGCCGCGCGCGTGCTGCCCGACGACGTGCGGGAAGTTCCGCGCGCCTTGGACGTTCGCGGACTGCTGCTGATGTCCCCCGGCCTGGCCCTGCTCATCTACGGGGTCACCGCGGCGGGTGAGCGGGGCGGGTTCACCGAGCCCGCCGTCCTCGGGCCACTGGTGGTGGGCGTCGCGCTGATCGTCGCGTTCGTCCGCCGCGCGCTGCGGGTGCCCGAACCGCTGCTGGACCTGAAGGTGCTCACCCACCGGACAACCGGCCTCTCGGCGGTGCTGCTGGCGCTCTTCGCGGCCGGATACTTCGGCTCGATGCTGTTGCTGCCCTTGTACTTCCAAGTGGTGCGCGGCGAAACCGCGCTGATGGCGGGGGCTTTGGGCGTGCCGTTCGCGCTGGCGTCGGGTGCGACCATGCAGGTCGCGGGGCGGCTCATCGACCGCATTCCGCCGGGCCGGTACCTGCCCGTCTCGATCACGGTCGCGCTGACCGGATTCGTGCTGTTCGTCGTGCAGCTCGACGCGGACGCCCCGTACTGGGCGCTCGGCGCGACGATGCTGCTGATGGGCGCGGGCGGCGGCGGCACGATGATGCCCGTCATCACGACCGCCACCCGGGCGCTGACCCGCGACCAGCAGGCGGCCGGATCGACCACCGTCAACATGATCAGCACGACGGCGATGGCGATCGGCATCGCGGTGTCCTCGGTGGTGCTTGGCTGGCTGCTGCCGGTCGCGGGCGGCCTCCAGGAGATCCACGCCATGAGCGCCGCCGAACACGCCGCCGTGGCGCCCGACCTGGCCACCGCGTTCCGGCAGACCTATCTGGTCGCCCCGGCGCTGATGGCGCTGGCGCTGATCCCGGCGTTCCTGTTGCCCCGCCGAAAGGAGGCCCAGGTCGCGTGACCCGGGCTCTCACCCGGAGGCGAGACCTGCCCGGAAGCCGATGTCGTGCCGGGAATACCGTTCCGGACCGAAGCCATCGTGCGCGCCGCCTGGCAGACCTAGCGGCACTACGAAGTGCCGCACAGGGTCAAATAAGCACCAGGACCGATTACCCGACCACACCCGCCGAGCGAACTCTAAACCCGCCACTGACCTCGATACGCCCGCCGAATCTGCCCGAATTCGGGCAGGAAAGTTGGCGAAACCGCGCGCGGCGGGCAATATCGTCCGGGTGAATGACGGGGCACCCGCCGACTTGGTCCGCCACGTGGCCGCGTCCACCGGGCTGCCGGAACAGGTGGCGGCCCGGGTGGTCGCCGATGTCGTCGGCTATTTCGACGAGACCGCCGAGCAGTTCGTCCGCCGCAGGCACGCCGAGTTGCAGGCCAGGCAGGTGCGCAACGCCGAGATCTGGCGGCGGCTGGCCGACGAGCTGGCCCGGCGCCCGGTGGCGGCCCCGGCGTTCACCGAACGGCAACTGCGTCGCATCGTCTACGGGTGAGGAGTCCGTCTCGCAATGTGTGGAATCGTCGGCTACATCGGTCACCGGCAAGCTGTTCCGGTCCTGCTGGAAGGGTTGCATCGGCTGGAGTACCGCGGCTACGACTCGGCGGGGCTGGCCCTGCCGCACCGCGGGAAGCTGCGCGTCACGAAAACGCAAGGGCGGGTGCAGGATCTGCGCGATATGGCCGATGTGGCGGCGCTGCGCGGCAAAGCCGGTATCGCCCATACCCGCTGGGCCACGCACGGTGAGCCCAACAACGTCAACGCCCACCCCCACACCGACAGCGGCGGGCGAATCGCGTTGGTGCACAACGGAATCGTGGAGAACGCCGAACAGCTCCGAGCCGAGCTGACCGAAGGCGGCACCCGCCTGGTCTCCGACACCGACACCGAGGCGATCGCCCACCTCGTCGCCGCCGAACTGGAGGAATCGGACTCACTCGAGGACGCGGTGCGCGCCGCGTTGCAGCGGGTCCAGGGCACCTACGGCCTGCTGGTGCTCGACGCGCGCCGCCCCGCCGAGATGGTGGTGGCGCGCAATGGCAGCCCGATCGTCCTCGGCGTGGGCGACGGCGAGATGTTCGTGGCCTCCGATGTCGCCGCGCTCGTCCATCACACCCAGAGCGTGGTGTTCCTGGACGACGGCGAGCTGGCCACGGTGCGCGCGACCGAATTCCGCACCAGCACACTGGGTCACGAGGCCCAGAGCACGATCAAGACACCCACCACGATCGAGATGGGCGCCGAGGACTACGCGCTCGGCGGCTACCCCGACTTCCTGCGCAAGGAGATCGCCGAACAGGCCGAGGCCGTGCGCCGCGCCCTGCGCGGACGCCTGGACGACCGGTTCGCCACCGCCCACCTCGGCGGCCTGAACATGAACGCCCGCGAGCTGCGCGGCATCAGCAAGGTCGTGTTCCTGGGCTGCGGGTCGGCCTACTACGCGGGCCAGCTCGGCGCGCAGCTGGTCGAGGAGCTGGCGCGCATCCCCGCCCTCGCCGAACCCGCGTCGGAATTCCGCTACCGCAACCCCGTGGTCGATCCCGATGCGCTCTATGTCGCGATCAGCCAGTCCGGCGAGACCATGGACACCCTCGCCGCCGTCCAGGAGTTGCAGCGCAAGGGCGGGCGCGTCATCGGCGCCGTCAACGTGGTGGGCAGCGCCATCGCCCGCCAGTGCGGTGCGGGCATGTTCCTGCACGCGGGCCCGGAGGTGTCGGTCGCCTCCACCAAGGCGCTGACCAACATGACCGTGTCGTTCGCCATGCTGGCGCTGCTGCTCGGCCGGGTGCGCGATCTCTCGGTGGCCGGCGGACGGCGCATCGTCGAGGGCTTGCGCGAACTGCCCGGCGCCGTCGACCAGGTCCTCACCGACGAGCCCGCCATCGCGGGCATCGCGAACAAGTGCGCCAAGGCCCGCAGCATGTTCTTCCTCGGCCGGGTGCGCATGTGGCCGGTCGCCCGCGAGGGCGCGCAGAAGCTCAAGGAGGTCTCCTACATCCACGCCGAGGCGTATCAGGCCTCCGAGCTCAAACACGGCCCGCTGGCCCTGATCGACCCCGAGATGCCCAGTGTGGTGCTGGTCCCCGACGACGAACTGCTGTCCAAGAACCTCGCCACCATCGAGCAGATCAAGGCGCGCGGCGGCCCCGTCATCGCCGTGACCAACGCCGATCTCCCGCCGAACTGCGCCGACGAGGTGATCCGCGTCCCCCGCATCACCCCCGAACTCGACCCCATCGTGCTGACGATCCCGCTGCAACTGCTGGCGTATCACACGGCGCTGGCGCTGGGAAGGGATGTGGACAAGCCGCGCAACCTCGCGAAGAGCGTGACGGTGGAGTAGGGGCCGAGTTGCGCCCCGGGTGCGGGACGCGGAGTATCGGCGGTCACGGGCGGGTACTACTCGGATACGCGGTGGAGAGGGGCGGGTGTGGAACGACCGCATGATCCGCGATCTCCTGGATCCTCACGATGGGTGAGCGCGCTCCTCAGCGCGCCGGCCGTGGCGGCGAGTGCGCTGATCCTCGTGACTCTCGCGCTGTGGGTCGGGCCCTGGGTCGCGGCGGTGGTGGCCGGGCTGTGGGTATTCGTCGGCGTATTGCTGTTCGACGCCGCGTGGTTCAGCCCGAGCCGCCAGAACTTCGCCACCGCCTTCAAGTTTCGCGAGCCGTCCGAACGCGAACTCGAAACCCTCACCGCCGCATGGGAGAACGTCACCCGCATCGCGCAGGCGGACGGGTGGCCCGTATTCGCTGTGAATCGAACCGTCGGGACAGCTGAACGCGTACGCCGGGCCTACCCGGATCGTCGCGGTCACCAGCTGGGCGGTCGGCGCGCTGGGGCCGCGCCGGCTGGAAGCCGTGCTCGCCCACGAACTGGGCCATCACCTGCTGGTGGATCAGCGCGTCCGGCTGGCCGCGTCGAAGCCTCTCGTTCAGCGGTGCGCGACCGATTCCGCCAGGATCGGCATCAACTCTTTCGCGCTCACCATGTGATCCTGCCCGGCGAGCATCCGGTGGGTCGCGCGCGGAAGGGCGTCGGCCAGCTGACGCGCCACGTCGTGCAGGCCGGGCGGACTCTTCTCCCCGACGGTCACGTGCACGGGCAGGTCGAGATTCGCGAAACGCTCCACGGGCGGCAGGTCCGCGGTGAGCGCGATGTCGTACATGAGGGTGGGGGCGAGCGCCTTCATGGACTTCCAACCCGGCATCAGCGGCAGCAGGGCGACGAACACCCTCGGCATACCGATCCCCTGGAGAAACACTTTGAGCGCCTTGGCATTTCCACCTTCGGCCAGGAGCGCACCGACCTGCTCGGCGAGCCGGGCGTACGACACCCGCTCGCTCTCGTCGTGCACGTACGACGCATCGTAGATCACCACTCCGTCGACCTTGTCCGGAAACCGGCTCGCGGCCTCTAGCGCCAGCACGGCCCCCGACGAATGCCCGTACAACACAGCCGATCCGCCCGCGGCATCGATGATCGCCTCGACGTCCTCGACCTCCCGCTCCGTCGCACACGGCAACGTGTCCCCACTGTCCCCACGCCCCCGCCGGTCATAGCTGTAAACCGTGAACCCCTTCGCGAACACATCCACATCCGCGACAACGGGCCGGAACCGCCGAAAGCACGTCGCACCGGTGATATACACGAGCGCCGGCCCCGCACCCGCAATGTCATACGCGATCTCCGTACCGTCCTTCGACGCAACCACCGGCATATTCCCGTTCCTTCCGCCACGAACCCCACGGGCCCGAACATCTGTTTACCGGCTACGACGCGATCCAGCGCCGAAAATCATCGGCACGCTCCACCTCCGCCGGACCGCCCGCACGACGAATCTCGTGCACGCGACCAGGAAATGTAACGAGCGACTGGGTTACATTCCGCCAGCCGACCAGCGCGCCACCGCTCGTGCGTCGCGACCGGCCGCGAGGTGGATCGAATCCGGCCGAGCGCCGCCCCGGTGTGCCCGGCTGAGGTGCCACAGCGCATCAGATCGCTCAACCCCATGCCAGCTCCGCAGCCTTGGCACGAGCGGCCCAGGGCGGTGCCGATACGAGCAGGCGCGGCAACGAATCTCCGCTCTGCGATGAATTCCCCTCTCGACCCCCGTCTCCATGACTGACACCGGCGAGGAACCGCGGCCTCGCCCACCACCTTCAGCACAGAGAAGAGCAGACCATGATCAAGCCCGCACTGGCCGCGGTTGCCGCCCTCGCCCTCTCCACCACCGCCCTGCTGACCGGGTGCACCGATAGCGCGGGCGAATCGCCGGCCGCGCAGCCCGGTCGCCACGCCCAGGTCAACGGACTCGATATGTACTACGAGGTGCACGGGGAGGAGAGCGATCAGCCGCCGCTGGTGCTGCTGCACGGCGCGCTGTCGGGCATCGGGACCGATTTCGGTGACGTGCTGCCCGGGTTGTCCGAGAACCGCCAGATCATCGCGATCGAACAGCAGGCGCACGGGCGCACCGCCGATATCGACCGGCCGCTGCGCACCGAGCACATGGCCGACGACACGGCCGCGCTGCTGCGCCAGATCGGCGTCGAGCAGGCCGACCTCTTCGGCTACAGCATGGGCGCCGGCGTCGCCCTCGACATCGGGCTGCGCCATCCCGGCCTGGTGCGCAAACTGGTCCTGCTCTCGGTCGGCCTCTCGCCGAAGGGCCTGCATCCCGGCGTGCTCGACGGCATCACCCAGCTCGAGCCGGAGATGCTGCACGGCTCCCCGTTCCACACCGACTACCTGGCCAATGCGCCCCGCCCGCAAGACTTCCCGACCCTCGTGGCGAAGGTGAAGGAGATGGACGCGAACACACCGACCTTCCCGGCCGACGCCGTGGCCGCCATGCCCTCCCCCACCCTCACCATCGTCGCCGACTCCGACATCGTCACCCCCGAGCACGCCGTCGAGATCTTCCGCCTGCGCGGCGGCGGCATCATGGGCGACACCCCCGCCGGTCTCCCCGACTCCGAACTGGCCATCCTGCCCGGCGCCTCCCACATCTCCGGCGTCCACCGCCCGGAACTGCTGGTCCCGATGATCACCACGTTTCTCGACCGGACCGCGAAATCCTGACCCGACCCCGGAGCAGGCCCGGAACCTCGTGGCTCCGGGCCTTTCGACGCGATCGCCGAGCCGGGACAGTACCTGGACGTCCTCGGGCACCGCGCACAACGCTTCTACGCGGTGGACATCCCTGACGGCGCGACCGCGTGCTTCGGCGGCACCCTGTCGTTCCTCCGCAACGCGGCGGCGTCGATGTTCGCCAACAATCGCACGGATCTGCGCGTGCACGGTGCGCAGGGGCAGGACTGCCGCGTCTCCGAGAGCGCGCTCGCGACCAGGTCCGACGACGGCGTCGCGTTGACCGGCGCCATGGCGTGGACCGGCGCCGCGCAACCGAAGACCGGCACTCCCGTCACCGACGCCTGCCGCGGGGGCGGACGCTGTTACTTCGCCCTCGAATGGGCCCACGTCGCCGACGGCGCTCCCGAGCGGTTGCCGGTCGAACTGACGGTCGGCATCGAGCAGGCCGTCACCGACGAAGGTCCCGCCCCGGCCGAGTCCCCGGCCCCGTTCACCGCGCCGCGCTCACGCCCGAACCCGTGCCGGTGATCGCTGTTTCACGCAGCGGCATCGACTGCCTGGGCCTCGACGCGGCCTACAATCGGGCGCAACTCCTGGCGGCGTGGTCTTCGTGATCGCCGCGCGCCCGTGACGCACACCACACCCGCCCCTGTCAGGAATCCCCCTCCCGTCTCGTTCAAAGGGCACGCGAACCAGACAGGAGCGACACCATGACACACCGCATCGTTGTCCTCGGGGCCGGATATGCCGGGACCAACACCGCCGGGAACCTGGCCCGCCGACTGCATCCGGACGACTTCGAGATCACCGTCGTCAATGCCGATCCCCACTTCGTCGAGCGGATCCGCCTGCATCAGGTGGCGGTCGGCCGGGACTACCGGCCCCGCGCGCTCGCCGACGCCTTCGCGGGTACCGGGGTGCGGCTGCGGGTCGCCCGGGTGACCGCTCTCGATCCCGAACGCCGGTCGGTCACGGTGGCCGACGAGGAGTGCGAGGAGGAGATCGGCTACGACACGCTCGTCTACGCGCTCGGCAGCGCGGTGGCGAGCGACGGGGTGCCCGGCGTGGCCGAGTACGCCCACGACATCGCCGGGCGCCCGTCCGCGCTGCGACTCCAACAGCGACTCCAGGAGTTGGGCGAGGGCGCGAAAGTCCTGGTCGTCGGCGGTGGTCTGACCGGCCTGGAAGCCGCCACCGAGATCGCCGAGACCCGGCCGGATCTCGCGGTCACGCTCGCCTCCCGCACCGCGCCCGGCGACTGGCTGTCGACCAAGGCGAAGGAGCACCTGCGCCGCAGGCTCGACCACCTGGGCATCGCCGTGCACGAGCACACCGTGATCGCGCGGGTCGAACCCACCCGGGCGGTCGCCGAAGACGGCACGATCTTCCCCGCCGACGTCACCGTGTGGGCGGCCGGCTTCACCGTTCCGACGATCGCCGCGGCGGCGGGCGTGCAGGTGAGCGACACCGGAAGGATCGTCACCGACGGCAGCCTGCGGTCGGTCTCGCATCCGGAGATCTACGCCGTGGGCGACAGCGTCCATGTCATCGGAGCGAACGGCCAGCCGCTGCCGATGTCGTGCGCCTCGGCCGGTTTCTCCAGCATGCAGGCGGTCGCCGCGCTCGAGGGCCGGCTCACCGGGCGCCGGTTCGACGTCGAACCGCTGAAGTACCTCGGGAACTGCATCGGCCTGGGCGAGCGGGACGCGATCTTCCAGACCGTCGGGGCCGACCTGCGGCCGAAGGTGGCCTTCACGGGCCGCAAGACGGCGCGCTTCAAGGCGTTCGTACTCTGGGGCGCGGCCTGGAACGTGCTGCGCGCGGGCGGCGGCATGCCGAAACGCAAGCGCCGCCTGTCGCCCGACGCGCCGCTCCCGGAAAGAGTCGCCGCCTAGAGTGACGGAAGTGACGATCGACCACGCCGCCACGGAGCTCTTCGAGGCCGACCGGGACCGGTTGGCCTCGTTGGCCTACCGCCTGCTCGGCTCGGCCGCCGACGCGGAGGACGCCGTGCAGGACGCCTTCCTGCGCTGGCAGTCCGCCGACCGGTCCGGGATCGACGTGCCGCAGGCCTGGTTGGCGAAGGTCGTCACGAACCTGTGCCTGGACCGGCTACGCTCGGCGGCCGCGCGCCGCGAACGCGTCGCCGGATCGTGGCTGCCCGAGCCGCTGCTGGACGGCGATCCCCTGCTCGGCCCCGCCGAGACCGCCGAACAACGCGAATCGGTCTCGCTGGCCGTGCTGGTGCTGCTGGAACGCCTGGCGCCGGTCGAACGCGCGGTGTACGTGCTGCGCGAGGCGTTCGGCTACAGCCACGCCGAGATCGCCGACATGCTCGACATCAGCGAATCGGCCAGCCAGCAGCACACGCACCGGGCCCGCCGCCACGTCGCGTCCGCGCGGCGCGGCGGCGCCGTCGACCCCGCCGCCGCCCGCAAGATCGTCACGGCCTTTCTCGCGGCGGCGGTGTCGGGCCGCACCGAGCAGCTCGTCGCCCTGCTCACCCAGGACGCCAGCGGTATCACCGATGGCGGACTGACCGGCAAGATCCTGGTCTACCCGAACCCGAGACGCATGATCATCTCCCTGCGCGGCGCCTTCAAGGCCACCGCGACGAAACGGCGGATCCTCGGCGGCCCGGTCTCCTTCCACGCCGACATCGTCAACGGCTCCCCGGCCGCGATCGCCGTACGCGAGAACGGCGAAGTGCTCGGCGCCCTGGTCCTCGAAACCGACGGCGACCGGATCTCCCACATCACGTCGGCCGGCTACCCGAGCCGCGTCGCCCGGCTCGGCGAACTGTGGCGGCAGCGCGAACACTCGGAACCGATTCTCACGACTTGGTGACGGTTGGCGCGCCTAGCGGAAGTACGGGTAGTCCTGCACCCAGTGGAATCCGCGGCTGCGCAAGGGGAAGGTGTTCAGGTCCACGCGATCCAAGGTGATCGTCAGCGAGCGGCCGTTCAGGTGTCCGCGGATGATCAGCCGGTCCGCGGTGGGCCGCTCGGTAAACACGGTCGCGAAGGGTTGCTGCTCGTCTCTCGTGGTGAGTTCCAACCGTCCGTCGGGGTGGAAGACGGCGCGCGCGGGTATCAGTTCGCCGTTCATCCGCTGGTAGGTCGCTTCCTCCGGGCCATCGAAAACCAGCCGCTGCCAACGAGTCTCGTCGGTGGTCAGCGGTGGAATCGCCTGTCCGTCGAGGGTGAAGTCTCGCACCTCCCAGATGCCATACAGCGGAGACCGGGGACTCGCCGCGCTGTGCTGCTCCTGCCAGACCCGCCAGTTGTCGATACTGCCGCTCACCACAAGCCAAACACCAAGGGCGACTTGAACCCACGCCGCCGTGCGGTTCTTCCGGCCGTCGGTGAACAGCGCGGGCGGTTTCAGCGGTTCGCACGCGCGTTGTCGCACGAACACATCGAACAGTCGCCGGAGATACGGGGCGAGCAGCACCAGGCTGATCCCCAGCAGGTGCGCGGAGAGCAGCTTCTCCGGGATGTCGAACGTAAGGTTCATCAGCAGGATCTGCGCCGTGCTCAACAAGCTCAACGCCGCACCCAGCACTTGGGTCCGCGGCACGAAAAGCAGTAGTCCCGCAGCGACTTCCACCGCACCGAGCGTCATCTCATACGCGGGCGAACTGCCCACTTGCAGCCAAATCACCGACATCGGGCTGAAGCTGCCGTACGGCTGGAGCAGTTGCGCCAGGTTCGGGCCGGGCATTTGGTTGGGGATCAGTTTCGCCATGCCGAACGAGAGCATCTGCCCGCCCAAGCACAGCCGCAGGACCAACGTGAACCAAGCCCGGAGCCGGGGGTGGGACGTGCGACGATCGAAAACCGTCCACGCCGTCGCGCCCACCACCGCGACGACCAGTACGCAGAACACCAGCACCCAGATCGCCGTCTGATCACCGGCCCCGGAATCCTTGCGCAGCAACGCATCCACGCCGAATACGGTCTCGCCCACCCAACCGGTGACCGGGTCGGTCACGGTCGCGCCCCACGGCCCGCCGTGTCCGGGAACCCAGCGGGCGAGGACACCGAGCAGCGCGAACGGTATCGGCGTGACGAGCAGGCAGAACAGGCTGAAGTAGATAGCGCTGAACCGGAACAGAATTCGCGTCGGCAGGCGCCATTCCGGTGTGGTCACTGATGCATCCTCGGATCTTCGGTGGGGTCGGCGTACGGGGTGGGGCAGCCGTAATCAGTTGCGTCGGAGCGGAGTTCGTAATGCCACGGCTCGTTCGCATAGATCTGGCACAGTCCGTAGCTCGCGCCGTGCCTGGACAGCCACGCCGTGGCCGCGTCCGGCCCGAGGTCGACCGCGTCGCCCGACACGTGCGCGGACGTGTCGGGGGTGGCCACCCACCGCGCGGCCTCGGTTTCCGAGCCGTACTCCGCCACCGCGTCGCGCAACAGTTGCGCCTGGTACTCCCGCGAACGCCAGCCGCTGTTGACGACGAACTCCACGCCGTCGTCGGCGGCGTCCGTGGCGGCGCGGCGCAGGGCGCGGAGCAGATCGGGATCGAGATTGGCCACCGACGGAATGTCGTCGGCGAAGACCGACACACCGGGGGGATCATGGTGGGCGCCGGGAGGTACGCCGATGGACGCGACGGACGACGTGCCCAGCGACGCGAGCGGCTGGTACGCGAGCACACCGAGGAGCAGGGCGGCGCCGACCACGAGTGCCAGGAGGACAGCTGGCCGGGTTCGTGCTGGTTGGCGATAGTTCATGCGCCCAGTCAAGGCAGCGCGGCGTTGCCAGCCCGTATGCGGTTTTCGATACGCCGGCGATATACCCCGGCTGGGAGGATCGAGGGTCTATGCGTGTACTGATCGTCGAGGACGAACCCTATTTGGCGACGGCCATCCGCGATGGGCTGCGCTTGGACGCGATCGCCGCCGATATCGCGGGCGACGGCGACGCCGCGCTGGAACTGTTGAGCGTCAACAGCTACGACATCGCCGTCCTCGACCGCGACATCCCCGGCCCGTCCGGCGACGAGATCGCCCGGCGCATCGTCGCCTCCGGCAGCGGCATGCCGATCCTGATGCTCACCGCCGCCGACCGGCTCGACGACAAGGCGACCGGCTTCGAACTCGGCGCCGACGACTACCTCACCAAACCGTTCGACCTCCGCGAACTCGTGCTCCGCCTCCGGGCGCTCGACCGCAGGCGCGCCCACAGCAGGCCGCCGGTGCGGGAGATCGCGGGGCTGCGGGTGGACCCGTTCCGCCGCGAGGTCTACCGCGACGGCCGCTACGTCGCGCTGACCCGCAAGCAGTTCGCCGTGCTCGAAGTCCTGGTCGCGGCCGAGGGCGGAGTCGTGAGCGCCGAGGAACTCTTGGAGCGGGCGTGGGACGAGAACGCCGACCCGTTCACCAATGCCGTGCGCATCACCGTCTCGGCGCTGCGCAAACGCCTCGGCGAACCGTGGATCATCGCCACGGTCGCCGGTGTCGGCTACCGCATCGACGCGGACACCGGCCGTGCATAGGGCCCCCGGACTGAGCGTCCGCCTCAAGCTGACCCTCAGCTACGCCGGCTTCCTCATGGTCGCGGGTGTCCTGTTGCTCGCCGCCGTGCTGATCTTCTACCTGTACTTCCTGCCCACCGGCTGGATCAACGCCACCGACAGTTTCTGGATCGACCGCTCGCTCCTCCTGCGCGCCTTCGTGCCGTTCATGGCGGTGGTGCTGCTCTTCCTGCTGATGTTCGGTCTGCTGGGCGGGTGGATCCTCGCCGGCCGGATGCTCGCTCCCCTCACGCGCATCACCGCCGCCGCCCGCATGGCCGCGAACGGGTCGCTCTCGCACCGAATCCAGTTGCCGGGCCGCCGCGACGAACTGCGCGAGCTCGCCGACACTTTCGACGCCATGCTCGCCCGGCTGGAAGCCCACGTCGCCGAACAGCGCCGGTTCGCGGCCAACGCCTCGCACGAACTGCGCACCCCGCTCGCGATCACCCAGACCCTGCTCGACGTGGCCCGCAACGACCGCGACCACGACAGCGCCGAACTCGTGGACCGCCTCCAGGCCGTCAACACCCGGGCGATCGACCTCACCGAAGCCCTGCTCCTGCTCAGCCGCGCCGACCAGCGCTCCTTCACCCGCGAACCCGTCGACCTCTCCCTCCTCGCCGAAGAAGCCACCGAAACCCTTCTGCCCCTTGCGGAACGGCACGGCATCACCCTCGAAACCTCCGGCGTGGTCGCCCCCACCCTCGGCTCCCCCACCCTCCTCCTCCAACTCACGACGAACCTCGTCCACAACGCGATCGTCCACAACCTGCCGGGGCGCGGGGCGGTGTGGGTCACGACCGGCGTGCATCCCGGAGGTGTGGCGCTCGTCGTGGAGAACACTGGTCAGGTGTTGTCGCCGGAAGTTGTTGCGACGCTTACCGAACCGTTTCAGAGAGGAGCGGAGCGGGTGCGCAACCACCATGCGGGGGTCGGGTTGGGTTTGGCGATTGCCGACAGCATCACGCGGGCGCATTCGGGGACGCTTGCGTTGTCGGCGCGGGAGGGGGGTGGACTCGTCGTTGTCGCGCGGTTTCCTGGGGCGGGGTAAGCGTGGCGATCCCGGGGATGCAGATTCGCCCACGTCGATGATTCATATATAGATCTTTCGCGCCCGACGTGGTCGATGATCCCTATATCGATCATTGACGGTTTTTCGCGCTAGGCCCTGCCGCCCGGAGCCGATCTTTCGGTCGAGGCGGCTCGACTCTCCGGGTTCCGGCCCATGCATCCGAAATCGACTCCTCAGCGCGCATCAGCCTTCTGGATGCCACAGTGTGGTGAACGATCGGCACCACCATCCGAGCTCCCCAACTGTCCGAGCGTATCACCCTGTAGCGCAGCACAACTGGAAGGATCTCGAGACCATGGTGAACATCGACAGCAGGTCGGTGACCGCCGCGCCGGTGAAAGCCTGGCCCCGCAAGAGGCGGACGTTGATCATGGGC
The DNA here is from genome assembly GCF_036051655.1 of Nocardia puris. NCBI lineage: Bacteria > Bacillati > Actinomycetota > Actinomycetes > Mycobacteriales > Nocardiaceae > Nocardia > Nocardia puris. The sequence continues at coordinate 932,728 of NZ_CP107943.1, forward strand.
ACCGGCATGCACAGCCGGCGGATCACGAGCAGGACGAGCAAAGGCGAGCCCGACGAAGAAGGTGATGAGCGCGACGCCGGGTCGGTCGCCCTCGGCGAAGGTTGGCTCGTTTCGGTCCTACTCTGGATTGAGCAGCGTGATCACGAAGCGGGGCGGACGGACTGTGATGGCAGAGGCGCAGAATATTCATCGAAGGCCGCGATGTCACGCGCTCGCCACCCGGGCACGGGCGCGATTCTGCTCGCCTCCCAGATCGCCGACTACGGGCAGTCGTGGCCGAAGCCATCGGCCTGCACACCATCGGGTGCGGGGCGCGGGTGCATCCTGTGGCCGAGATCGCACGGACGGAGAAAACCACGGGCGTGCAGCATATTTCGCCCGCAATCCGTCCAGCGGGGGCCGTCCCAACGATCACAGCACCCACTGTGTCTACAACCTCGCCCAGATCATCACCGTCCTCACCGCGGACAGCGACGGTCAGTTGCGTCGAGACCGGCGGATGACTCACCCCGAGACCGGGGCGCTGGTGCGGGTGTATCGACTCCCGTGGCCGCAGACCTTCTCCCCGGTCACGCGCACAGCTGTCGCCGAACCGACGAACCCCGAGGGCGCGGTGTTCGCCGAGCAGGGAACGAAATTGCTCAACACCGCCGCCAAGATTGCCGAACTGGTGAGCAGGTACCAGGCGATGGACGAGCATCCTGAGGTCGAGTTCCGGGCCACTTGCCACGGCCACGACGTCGAGTGGACGAACTTCCTCTACACCCCGTAACGAACGCACACGCTGGTGCGCCGCCTGCATCGAACGGCGCCGGCGCACCCGGTGGCGGTGATTCTCCGGCCCCGCACCTACGGTGTGGTCCCGCGGCTCGACTGGGCGTGGGTACGTGCCGATGTCGCCACACTGGACGGCGAGGATGCGCGGGAGGTGTTGTTCGTTTGCGGGGCCTGAGAATTGGTGGACAAGGCATTCGGGTATCGGTTCTCGTGCGCTCAGTGCGCGCATGTACATCGGGTTTGGGATATGGACCATGGCGACCCGTGACCCGCGTCTGCCCGCGCGCTTGACACTGGACCTCATCGACGGATCCTTACTGGCCGAGTTGCCCCCCGGCATCGACCGTGAGGTGCTGCACCGGTGGAGCGCCTTCCGCGCCGGCCCGGACTGAAGCCTCAAAACGACTCGGCCGCCACGTGCCGGTAGCTCGCGCGCGAGAACCTGGTCAGCGAGTACTCCTGTGAGGAGCCGGTGATCGACGGGGACAACGTCCCCTTCGACGTGTACCCGGATCCGTACGCGGATCACCGAGCAGGGCGCCAGGATCTGATCTTCGATCAGGTCAACGCCGACCCCTCTTCGGCACCCGACACAAACAGGCGCGGTCGAACAAGAACAGCAGATTCGCCTTGACCCCGCCCCCGTAGAAGATCGGTGCGCGCGACCGCCGGGTCTGCTCGGCTTCTCGTCCGGCGGGGTGATCGCATCACGTTGGAGTGGGTTCCCTGTTCGGTGCGCCCTGCGGCGGTACAAGCGGGACCGCGTGTGACCTGAAATTCCTGATGTCGAGCTATTCGGGGCTACAGTCGAAGCATCGTTGACCTGCGGAAATGCCGTCGCAGATAAGTGCCCTCGGCAGGATTCGAACCTGCGACACCCGCTTTAGGAGAGCGGTGCTCTATCCCCTGAGCTACGAAGGCTGGGTTGGAGGTGTGCACGTCGGCGGGAGGACCTGGGTCGTTCTCGTCGGTGTGCACGTTTCCGTGGACTGGGCCCGGGGCCGGTGGGCCGGGTGGTGGGCTTTGTCCAGGGGTGACTATACCTGGCCGGGGGGCTGGGGTGCGATGCGGTTGTGGGGTGGGCGGTGGTCCCGGCGGGCGAGTTCGCCGGGGCGCGGACGGCGTTGTGAGGGCGGTGCGGGTGGGTGCGTTTTTCGGGGCTGTGAGGGTGGTGGGGATTTACGAGTTCACCGGGCCGATGCGGGGTCGTGTAGCGGAGAGGGTGGGCGGCGCACCTGGGCTGAAGTGGGGGCGAACGGCGAGGATGACCGCTCTGAGCTGCGGATTTGTTTGCCGCGCAATGGGTTACATGAAGGACGCAATCCCCCGGCGTGCGATCTATCACTGACCGGCGAGGTTGTGTGTCACCGCAAGTATCATCTAACGTGGCTGCCGCAGGGTTACGACGCAGCGGTGGGAGTGGGGTGATCGGCCGGACGGGTGAAATCCACTCTGAGGCAATGAGATTCATCGAGTAGTCGGGTTCGTCCCGCGGCATGTCGCCACTCGAGTCGACCGCGCGCCGAGCGGATACAGGCGGGCTCGTCCTGGTCATCGTGGACCCGGGGCCCCGATCGCGGCGCGTCTTCGCCGGGTTCCCGGACGCCCACGTGGGGCGCGGGGGCCGAACGGCATTCTTTCTCGCGAATCCGAGACATCGGGGTTTGTGGTATTCGCGATTCGTACCGGATTTCTTCCGGATTTTTCTCGACGACCGGGTCGCTGATCTTTCGCGCCCTGTTGTCGTCGCAGATGCCTGAATCTGTCGAGCACAGATCCTATTAAGTGGGAGGGTTTTTCATGGCTGCTCTATCCGCCAAGCGTGGTGCCGCACGGGAAGTGGGCCGGCTGGCCAGGTGGCTTCCGTATTACGGCGTCAAGGGGTACCGGGATTTCCGGCGCAGCGGATCCAAGCAGCAGGTGGCGGTCAATTTGCGGGAGTTCCTGCTCCGCATGGGACCGATGTACACCAAGGCCGGGCAGATCCTCGGCACGCAGACCGGCCTGTTCGACGCCGACGCCATCGCCGAATTCCGGCACCTGTTCGCGGACATGCCCGCGATGACGCCGGCCGAGACCGAGGCGCTGCTGCGCACGGCGGCGCATCCGGACCTGCGCGGGCGGCTGACCTCGTTCGATCCAGTGGCGATCGCCGCGGGCACGGTGGCCCAGGTGCATCGCGGCCGTCTGGACACCGGCGAGGAGGTCGCCGTCAAGATCGTGAAAGCGGGTGTCCGGGAGCGCCTCTCGGCGAGCACCGCGGCGACCGCCGGGATGCTGGCCACGGTGCAGAAGCTGTTTCCCGCGGCCCGGTCCTACGACGCGCTGAGCCATTTCGCCGAGCTGCGCCCGTTCCTGGTCGAACAATGCGATATGCGCTTGGAGGCGCAACGCCAGGAGCAGGTGCGGTCGAATTTCGCGTCGCATCCCTTCGTGCGGGTCCCGCGCGTCCACCGGGAACTGTGCTCGGAGGACATCCTGGTGATGGAATTCATCGGCGACGCCGTGCCGGGCACCGCATTCGAGCAGTGCCGGTTCCCCAAGGACGAACTCGCCCGCCGCATGCAGGACACCTTTTACACAATGGCGTTCTTCCACGGGCTGTTCCACGTCGACCCGCACCCCGGCAATATGATGCTCACCCACGACGGCGAGATCATCATGCTCGACTACGGCTTGGTCGGCTCCCTGTCGGAGGACGGCAAGTGGGCGCTGGCCTCGTTCTACTACGGGTGCATCCAGAAGCAGTGGGACCGGGCGGTGGACCGCTTCATCGACGCGTTCACCGTTGCGCCGGAAGCGAATTCGGCGATCCCGGCGTCGTTCCGGCAGGACCTGATCGATGTGCTGCGCTACCACTTCGACGCGAAGACCGACGCGTGGTCGACCATGGGCTTCTTCGACGACGCCACCAAGGTGCTGCGCGGGGCGAATTGGCGGCTCACCACCGATTTCACCCTGCTGGGCCTGGCCTTCCTCACCGGTGAGGGACTGATCAGCGCGGTGGACCCGCGGATCGACATCTGGTCGAACGCGCGGCGCTTCACCGACCGGTTCTCGCCGTTCATGAGTGAGGAGCTCAAGACGCTGTTCGACGACCGGATCGCCGGCCACATGCCGAAGTCGATGGCCGTCAAACAGGACGGCGAGCGAGCCCTGATCGCGCAGACGCACATGGACCGCTACGTGCTGCCCAGCGAATACCCGCTGATCGTGGACACGGCCGAGGGCTGCACGATCACCGATATCGACGGCAACACCTACATCGACCTGGCCAGCGGTTTCGGCCCGCACATCCTGGGCTATCGGCCCAAGGTGGTGGTCGAGGCGGTCACGACCGCGATGGAGAAGGGCGCGGTCAACGCGATCGGCAACGCCGCCGAGGTCGACCTGGCGCAGCTGATCGGCGAGGCGTTCGGCGGCGGGAAGTCGGTGGTGTTCACCAACTCCGGCACCGAATCGGTGCTCACGGCCTCGCGGATCGCGCGCGCCGCGACCGGTCGGGACCGGATCGCGAAGTTCGAGGGCCACTATCACGGCTGGTCCGATCAGGGCATGGTGTCGTCGTGGTTCCGCTACCGCGGCAGCGCGGCCGAGCCGGAGCCGGTGAGCAACTCGGCGGGCGCGCAGCGCAGTGTGGTGGACAACACCCTTGTGCTGCAATACGGTTCGCCCACCTCCATCGATCGCATCCGCCGCAACGCGGATTCGCTGGCGGCGGTGCTGATCGAGCCGATGCCGTCGATGGCCGTCGACTACGACCTCGAGTTCCTGCGCGCGCTGCGCGCGGTGTGCGACGAGACGGGCGTGCTGCTGATCTTCGACGAGGTGGTGAGCGGCTTCCGCGTCACCTACGGCGGTGTGCAGACACTGACGGGTGTGGAACCGGACCTGACCTGCCTGGGCAAGATCGTCGGCGGCGGGCTGCCCGGCGGCGCGGTAGTGGGCCACGGCCGGGCGATGTGGGCGGCGCGCACCACGAACGATCCGTTCGAGGACTGGGCGACCCGCGCGTTCTGCGGCGGCACCACCAGCGGCAACTCGGTGTCGACGGCGGCGGGCGCGGCGGTGCTGCGGCACCTGCGCGACAACCCGGCCATCTACACCGAACTCGACGCGCGCACCGACTATCTGCGCGACGGGCTGCGGGCGGTCGCGGAGCGCGAGGGCGTGCCCGCGACGGTGAGCGGCAAGCACACGCTGTTCAGCATCGGCTTCGACTACGCCAAACCCGCACTGCCGCGGGACCAGACGGCGGGCAGCCACGTCAAGGCCACCCTCGCGCTGGCGTACTACATGCGACTGAACAACGTGTATCTGCCCGAGCTGCACACGATCCTGCTCAACGACGCGCACACCTACCGCGATCTGGACACCGTGGTGGACGCGTTCGGCACCAGTGTGGCGGAGATGAAGCGGCACAACTTCTTCGTGCACTGACGAAGTTCCCCGGCCTGGCGCGGATCGAATCCCGTTCCGCGCCAGGCATTCCCACGACGCGCGAAGGCGACCCGACTATGCACAACCCCGACGATGAACGGCCAGGTCTCGCGCTCACCTGGGCGCGGCAGTGTTACCGGCTCCGATGGCCGCTGGCCACGCTCTGGCTGCTGATCCTGGTGGTCGGCGGCATCCAGTTCGACCGGCTGGAGAACCACCTGCGCCTGCCCGACTATTCGATCTCCGGCTCGGATTCCGAGCGCACGGCGACGCTGCTCGCCGAACGCTTTCCGCGTCTCGGCGCCGAGCAGGTGGCGGTGGTCGTCACCGGTGACGATCCGGGGGCGGTGGCCGCGGCCACGCGTGCCGTGACGCCCGCGGTGCGCGATCTCGAGGGTGTCGGCGAGGTCGTCGACCCGACGACGCCGATGGCGGGCACCGAACTCCTCGCCGACGACCGGCGCACCGCGATGGTGCTCCTCCCGCTGCACGGTTCGGTGTCCGACCGCGACGCCACCACGGACCGGATCGAAAATGCCTTACGCACAGTGGATCTCCCACCGGGAACCGCGGCCGATCTGACCGGTGAGACGCCGCTGAACAAGGCGCTGGCCGATGTAGAACGCCGTGATCAACTGCGCGCGGAGATCGTCGGGCTCACCTTGGCACTCGTCCTGCTGCTGTGGGGTCTGCGGTCGGTGCTGGCCACCGCGCTGGCGATCTGCGCGGCCGGGCTCGGCGTGACTCTCAGCAGCATCGGCATCGCGGCACTCTCGGGGGTAGCGGAGACCTCGCAGTTCGCGCTGGTGGTCGCCACGATCATCGGGTTGGCGGTCGGCGTGGACTACGCGCTGTTCATGGTGAGCCGATTCCGTGAGCAACTTCCGGGCCGAACGGCCGGGCCGGTGACCCGCGACCAGGTGATCGCCGCGCTGAGCACCTGCATGCGGACGTCCGGGCACACCGTGATCGTGTCCGGTGTCATCGTGATGGTGTCGCTGTGCTCGATCCTGATCATCGACGGACCGGTGTTCCGGGACATCGCCATCGCGGCGGCCCTGGTGGTGCTGTGCGCGATGCTGGCGGCGGTCACAGGATTGCCCGCGCTGCTGGCGATTTCGGCGTCGCGGTTGCGCCTGCGCGCGCCCGCCACCGGCGAGCCGGACGGCCGGTGGTACCGGTGGGTGGCCTTCGTGCAGCGACGACCGGTGGTGCTGGGCGTTCCGGCGGCGGCGTTGCTCGTGGCGCTCGCGCTGCCCGCCGCCGGCATGCGGCTCGGACTCGACCTCGGCATCCCGACCCTGGCGAGCACTCCGGCGGGCGCCGGGTACGCGTCCGCCGCACAGGCTTTCGGCGGATCGGCGGTAGCCCCGATCTACGTGACCGCGTGCGCCGAGGTCGAACGCCCGCTGACCGGGGACGAGATCACCGCGATACAGGGCTATTTCGCCCGCACCGGACAGATGGACGAAGTCCTGTCCGCCGCTTCGGTTTTCGACACGCCCATGCCCGGTGGACTCGGCGGCCTGCCCGACACCCCGCTGGGTGCGGCCGCCGACGGCGTGCTCGTCGACGATGTGCGCGCGCCACGGTGCCTGCTGGGCATGGTGCAGTCCGCGCACGCAGTCGACGCGCCGCAGACGGTCGAGCTCGTCGAAAAGCTCCGCGACTCCGGGCAACTCGCAGCACCCGGTGTAGTGGTCGGCGTCGGCGGCATGGCGGCCCAGTACACCGATATCGCGAGCGAGACGGGGCGGATGTTCCTCGCCGTGGTGTTGCTCGTCCTCGCGCTCTCGCTGATATACCTGGCGGTGACGCTGCGCAGCGTGGTGATCCCGGTCAAGGCGATCGTGCTCAACGCCCTGGCCACGGCCGCCTCGCTCGGGGCGACGGTGGCGGTGTTCCAGCACGGGTACGGCGAGTCGGTGCTGCGGTTCGACAGCGTCGGCACCATCCAGGCGTTCCTGCCGGTGGCGATGTTCGCGGTGCTGTTCGGATTGTCCATGGACTACGAGGTTTTCATGGTGCAGCGGGTGCGCGAGGAGTACCTGCGCTGCGGCGACAACCGGGAGGCGGTGCGGCGGGCGATGGCCGCGGTGGCGCCGCAGATCACCATCGCCGGGCTCATCATGATCGCGGTGTTCGGGTCGCTGGTGGTGGCGGATGTGCTGGAGCTCAAGCAGATCGGGTTCGGGCTGGCGGTGGCGATCGCGATCGACATCACCGTGATGCGGTTGATTCTGGTGCCGGTGCTCATGTCGGTGGCCGACTCGTGGAACTGGTGGTTCCCGTTCGGGAAGCGGAAGCGGGGGAATCCCGCGAATCCCCACCTGGTACCGGACGTCACAGATAGTGTCGCGGTGTAACCGGATGATCTGAGGGGAGCGTGCGATGCGGGTGTTGGTTCTGGGCGGGGCGGGCGAGGTCGGGCGGGCGGCCGCCCGGGTACTCGGCGCCGACGCGGAGGTCGATCAGGTGGTGATCGCCGATCTGGCCGCGGACCGGGCGCGCGCCGTCGCCGCGGAACTGGGCGAGAAGGCGACGGCGGTGGCCGTCGACGTGACCGACCACGCGGCGCTGGTCGCGCGGATGCGGGAGGCCGACGTGGTGGTGAACACCGTGGGGCCGTACTTCCGATTCGGCCCCGGCGTGCTGCGCGCCGCCATCGACGCCGGACGCGACTACGTCGATGTGTGCGACGACCCCGCACCCACCGTGACCATGCTCGACATGCGCGCCGAGGCCGAGGCCGCCGGGATCACCGCGGTCCTCGGCATCGGCGCGAGCCCCGGACTGGCGAACCTGCTGGCCGCGCACGCTCTGGCCGGCTTGGACCGCGCCGAGACCGTGATCACCGGCTGGAATCTCGCGATGGCGCAACCGGAGTCGCGCTCGTGGCGGCCCAGCGCCGCGGTGGTGCACGGTATCGAGCAGGTCAGCAACACCATTCCGGTGATCCGCGGCGGCGAACAGGTGTGGGAGCGGCCGCTGCGCCGCACCGTCGTCGAGTACCCGGGACTGGGCCGGGCGACGGGGTGGACCTTCGGCCATCCCGAACCGGTGACCCTCGCCCGCGCGTTTCCCGATATCCGGGAGAGCGTGAATCTCGCGCTGGCGCCGCGATATGTCGCCGGGGTGCTGACGTTGCTCGGTCGCGGCGTCACCCACGGGGTGCTCAGCCGCGCTAGCGCCGCGTCCGTCGCCGCGCTCGCCGAGAACCTACTGCCCTCCGGATCGGTCGGGCTGCTGGCCGGATCGACCCTGCCGCCGCTGTTCGCCCTCGCCACGGGTGAGCGGGACGGCGCGCCCGCCACCGTCGCGTGCGCGCTCGGGCAGGTGCCGGGGCTGACGATGGCGGAGGTCACCGGCATTCCGCTGGCCGTCGGCGCGCTGATGCGGGCGCAGCGGCCCGGCGTGCACCCGCCGGAAGCCGTGTTCACGCCGGACGAGTTCTTCCGGCGCCTGGCCCCGCACTGCGTCGGCAGACCGACGCCGGAATCGCTCGCGGTGGTCACCGCCAGCTATGAGTCGGAGGCGGCCAATGCCGAAGCACTGCAACGGGGTTCGCTGATCACGGCGCTGCTGGCGGGCAGGTGACCGGCCGGGGCGGCGTTGCGTAGCTCGCCATCCCAGCGCGACCGAGCATCAGAAGTCGAAGCCGCCGCCGAAATCTCCGCCACCGCCCCAATCGCCGCCGCCCCAGTCGCCACCTTGGTCGCCGCCGCCCCAATCGCCGCCCTGGTCGCCGGCATCGAGCCCCTGGTCACCCCCGGCGTCCAGTCCGTCCTGGTAGCCCTCGCCGTAGCCGCTCTCGAAGCCTTGCGCGCCGTAGGCGACACCCGACATCCCCGCGAACAGCGAGGTGAACAGCAGGGCCGAGCCGACGCCCCACGCACCGGCGATCAGCGCCGGGCGCCACCACGGTTCGGAGTACCAGCCCGCCGGGACGGGACGGCCGGCGACGCGGCCGCCCGGGTAGTAGTTGGGGGTCGCGGAGGAGGGCTTCGGGGAGGCGGCGATCTCGCGGCCCTCGAAGTCGACGACGCGGTCCTCGGTGACGCGGCCCGCGCTCGACTGGCCCTCGAGCTCCGGGATGGCGGGGCCGGGGTCCATGTCCATGGCGGTGCGCGCGGCGCGGATGTAGTAAAGGCCTTCCAGCGCCGTCTGTTTCACCAGCCGCGCCTGGACGGGGGTGCGGGCGAGGTCGATCTGGGAGCCCGCGGCCGTGTGCCGTTCGGCGGCGTCGGCCAGCGCCTGCTTCGCCGCGTCGTTGCTACCGGTCAGGTTGTAGATCTGGCCGCCGAGCCGCTCGTTCACCTGCCTGGCGTCGGCGAGCGCGTCGGCCAGGTCGTTCTCCGACCGCTGCTTGTTCAGATTCCCGCGCGTGAGCAGCAGAATGGCCACGAGCGCGAGCACGACGAGGATCAGTACCACTTCCATCGTCCATCCGCCTCCGGCGTCGAGGGATATCAATGCCGTCGAGTTTACTGATCGATAGCAGAGGGTGGAGAAACTCTTTGCTCGCTCTCAGATCCCGAGAAACCCCCGCACGATCCGGGCCACCTCGTGCGGACGTTCGATATGCGGGGAATGCCCTGTCCCCCGGATGATTTCGACCCGCGCGCCCGCCGCGCGATACCGGGCGACGGTCTCGTGCACCGAGTACATCCGGTCTCGGTCCCCGTGCAGGACCAGCCACGGCCTGCCGAGCGCCCGGCCCTGGGCGTCGAGCGGGTCGGCCGCGAGGCGGGCCCGGCGGACGGGCAGGACCTCGCGGAACATGCCGGGGCTCATCGCGCGGTAGTCGAGCACCGGGCGGTCGGGGTGGTCGAAGGCGTTGTCCTGCGGGAAGCCGGGCGCGAAGGCGGTGCCCATGGCCGCGCGGACGGCGGGCGACGGGCTGAGCCGGTGGATCGGCCGCACCAGCCACCCGGCGGCCTTCAGCACGCCGTCGCCCGGCAGGTCCGCGTAGCTGTAGTCGGGAGCTTGCCCGATGATTCCGGCCCGTTCGACGATCGGCGTGCGGCGGGCCAACGCCATGGCGACGTCCGCGCCGTAGGAATGCCCGAATGCGGCGACCCGATCGATGTCGAGTTCGCCGAGCAGTGCGTGCGCGGTGCGGGCCTGCGCTTCGGGATCGAGACCGGTGTCGCCGCCGGTCGCGCCGTGCCCGCGCAGGTCGTAGCGGATCACCCGGTGGTCGGCGGCGAGCAGGCGCGCCAGATCCCGGAACCAGTGCACCGAGGACGCGAACCCGTGGACGAGCAGCACGGCCGGGGCGTCCGGCGGCCCGTCGACGCGGACGTGCACGGGCACGCCGTCGGCGATGATCGTCGTATCGGTGGCGGGCGCTGTCGCAATCACCCGCCCATCATGCCGTTCCGCCCACTCCGGGTGAGGGTCCCAGCACCGGACCACTTACACGCGCCACCCCGGCCGCGGCTCCGGCATCAGTCGCGCGCGACCACCCGTTAGACCCACCGCACCCCTTGTGACGTGCCCCAACGCACCCACCTCGGGCCTGAATTGTCGTGCTTTCGCCGTAAGGTGGCTGATATGGCGACGAGCGAAGTTTCCCGGCTGGTCCAATCGGCGGTGGAGGAATGCCTGCTCGGTGGCGAGCGCAAGTACACCCGCGTCGAAGTGGCGAAACGGTCCGGCGTCTCGCCGGAGGTGTCACGGCGCCTGTGGACGGCGCTCGGCTTCCCCGCCAGCTCCGACCCAGAGGTCGACTACACCGACGCCGACGTGGCGGCCGTGCGCGACTTCCGCGGCCTGAAGGTGGCCGAGAAATCCGACCTGCGCCAGCAGGCGGCGACCGCGCGCACCATCGGCCAGGCCATGGCGCGGCTCGCGGAGTGGCAGGCCGATCTGGTGCTGGCCGAGATCGGCGCCCAGATCGCGGCCGCCGAAGCCGAGGGCCGCGACCCGGCCGAGGTCGCGAAAGCCGCCGCCGAACGGACCATCTCGGTGGTGCAGGAACTCCAGAGCTACGTGTGGCGACGCCACCTCTCGGCGGCGCTGTCGCGCTCCTTCGACGGCGGCGCGACGGCGGAGGACTCCACCCGCACGCTGGCGGTCGGCTTCGCCGACATGGTCGGCTACACCCGGCTCACCCGGCACCTGCACCCCGACGAATTGTCCACGCTGCTGGAGGCTTTCGAGTCCACCACCACCGCCGCCATCGCGGAGAACGGCGGCTGGGTGATCAAGCACGTCGGCGACGAGGTGATGTTCGCGGCGGAGACGGCCGTCGACGGGGCACGCATCGCGATCGCCATCCAGGAGTCCACCATGATGGTCGGCGGCACACCGGAATTGCGTGTCGCACTCGCGTACGGCGAAGTGCTGCAACGCTTCGGCGACCTGTACGGCTCGGTGGTGAACATCGCCTCCCGGCTCACCGGCGTCGCCCGGCCCGGCACCATCCTGATCGACGACGCCGCGGCCGAGGAACTGGCCGACCACCCGGAGTTCGAGGTGCGCAACCTGCGCAGCGTGCGCGTCCGCGGATTCAACCGTCTGCGCCCGCACACGTTGCGCGCCAACTGATTTCCGATCCCGAGTCGACCTCTAGGCTGCGTCCGGCCAGGCCGATGGTGGCCGCGAGCAGATCCCGCGGGCACGACCGCACCTCACACCGCCGCCGCGACCGCACCCTCCGCACGCTTCGCCCGCCGATCGGCCGCCAGCAGCAGACCCGCCGCGATCAGCAGGATCGGCCCCGGCGACGGCCCGAAGAACCACAGGTCACTGATGGTCGTCACCACCAGCGTCCAGGCGATGAACGTCGGCGGCGTGAGTCCGCGCCGGTCCATCCACAGCACGAGGAACCCGACGACGGCGAGCGGGATGCCGAAGCTGCCGAGGGTCAGCCAGTACGCGCCGTTGGCGGAACTCATCTCGGCGAGTTTCTCTCCCCACAGCTCCCGGCCGATCCACGCCCCCGCGTGCGACGGCGCCGTGAGCGCCAGCGCGATCAGCGTGTGCGCCACCCCGATGAAAACGATCAGCCCGCCGGCCCACTTGACCATCGGAGTTCTCCCTTCTCGTGGCGCGGCACGGGTGACACCGCCCGCCGCGCGTTATACGGTTGCGTATAAGCAGAGGCTAGACCTGTTATACGGCACCGCACAACGGAACGACGGAATGGAGTGGGCCACACCATGGGCGCGTTGCGCACACCGCGCGAGACGTGGATCGACGAAGGGCTGCGAGCGCTGGCCACCGGCGGCGTCGACGCCGTGCGCGTGGAGGCGCTGGCCAAGGCGCTCGGCGTCACCAAGGGCGGGTTCTACGGCTACTTCGCCAACCGCGAGGCGCTGCTCGCCGAGATGCTCGACACTTGGGAGCGCGAGGCCGTGGACGAGGTCTTCGAGCGGATCGAGCGGGCCGAGGGCGACGCGGTGGACAAGGCCAGGCTGGCCGGCCGGCTCACCTTCTCCGGCGACCGGCTGCTGCCCATCGACCTGGCCGTGCGCGACTGGGCCCGCCGCGATCCCGCCGTCGCCGAACGCCTGCGCCGCGTGGACAACCGCCGCATGCAGCTGCTGCGCGACGCGATCGGCACCTTCTGCACCGACCCCGACGAGATCGAGGCCCGCAGCCTGCTGGCGTTCTGCATGGCGATCGGCAACCACTTCCTGGCCGCCGACCATCCCGGCCGCACCCGCGCCGAGGTCAACGCCCTCGCGGGCGATCTGCTGCTGAACCGGTGGCGGCGCTGACCGGCACGCGGGGAATGCGGGCCGGTCGCTCGCGGCCCGTACTGTCGACGGTGTGGATGTGGTGCGAACGGAGTGGCCCGCGCTGCGGGACGAGGCGCTGGTCGCCGAGGACTCGGCGATTCTGGCGCTGAACAAGCCCGCGGGGATCTCGGTGACCGGCGAGCGGCACGACATCGACGTGGTCGAACTGGCCGCCGCCACCGGCGAGACGCTGTATCCGGTGCACCGCATCGACAAGGTGACCTCCGGCCTGGTGCTGCTGGCCAAGGACCTCACCGCGCACGGGCAGCTGACCAGGCAGTTCAACAAGCAGACCGCCGTGAAGACGTACCTGGCGATCGTGGCGGGCACCGGATTGCCCGAGCGCGGCGCGATCGACCTGCCGCTGAGCGTGGGCCGCAAGAACCGGGTGCGCATCGCCGCGCCCCGCGAACGCATCCGCCACGCCGGGGATCGCTGGTCCGTCGACGCGCGAGATCTGTTGGAGACCAAGAACTATCCGTCGCTCACCGAGTTCGCCACGGTGTCACGGACCGGTGAGTACACGGTGCTGGCGCTGCGCCCGGTCACCGGCAGGCGCCATCAGATCCGCGTGCACCTGGCGTGGATCGGGTATCCGATCGTGGGCGATCCGCTGTTCGACAAGACCGGCGCGCACCCGCGCACCTACCTGCACTCGTGGCGGCTCGGGCTCACCGCGCCGTGGCGCACGCCGCCCGAACTCGACCTGGTGGCGCCACCGGGCCCCGATTTCCTGGCACCCGTCGCCGCCGACGACACGACCGCTCTGCTGGACCACGCGGCGACCCTGTTGTGAGCTGACGCACCCGATGCCGGGGAACAGACGGCCGGTGGTGAGCCTCATGCAGACGGACAATGCGCAGGTCATCTAGCCTGGGAAAGTGCCGGGCACACGATGTGGGCACACTCTGACGCAACGGAGCGATCCCTCAGAGAAAGCGAACGCCGATGATCCTGGTGGCTCAGGTCAGCGATACACATATCGATCTCGGTTCCCGCAACACGGAGCGAGCCGAGGTGGTCATGGCGTATCTGGCCGGCCTACGCCGCAAGCCCGACCTCATCCTGATCACCGGCGACGTCACCGACTCGGGTAAGCCCGACCAGTACGCCGAGGCGCGGACCGCGTTGACCGCCGATGTGCCGCTGCGCTTCCTGCCCGGCAATCACGACGAGCGCGCGGCGTTCCGCGAAGTGCTGCTCGGCGAACCGGCGTCGTCCGGGCCCATCAACGGCGCGGTGCGCGTCGGCGACCTCACCATCGTCCTGCTGGACTCCACCATCCCCGGCGAGGCGGGCGGCCTGCTCGGCGACGAGACCTTCGCGTTCCTGCGCGAGACGCTGGCCGCCGCCCCCGCCGACGGGCCGGTGCTGCTGGCCATGCACCACCCGCCGGTGCACCTGCACAGCCCGATCATCGACGGCATCACCCTCGCCGAACCCGAGCGTCTCGCCGAGGTGATCACCGGCGATCCGCGCGTGATCGGCGTGCTCACCGGGCACGCGCATTCGGCGGCCACTACCACCTTCGCGGGGCGGCCGCTGCTGGTGGCGCCCAGCACCGCGAGCGTGCTCGGTGGCGAGTGGGAACTCGAATTGCCGGGCCACGTCATGGATTACGCGCCCGACCCGGCCGTCGCGCTGCACATCGTCGACGAGAACGGCGCGCTCACCACGCATTTCCGGCCGGTGCCCATGGGCGGATTCCTGGGCGAGCAGCCCTGATCACCGCGCGGCGATGCGCTCGCGCCGGTACGCCGCGGGTGTCACCCCGGTCCACCGCTTGAACGCGTAGATGAACGTGGAGGATTCGGCGTAGCCGAGGCGGATCGCGACATCGCTCACCGAAAGCGGTGTGGTGGTGAGCATTTCCTCGGCCAGCGCGCGGCGCACCTCGTCCAGCAGGGCGCGGTAACTGGTGCCCGCCGTGTCCAGGTGGCGGCGCAGCGTGCGGGTGCTGACGTTGAGTTTGCGTGCCACGGCGTCGATTCCGGGTGGCGGCGCGAACCCGTCGGCCCCGCCGGGCACGAGCAGTTCGCGCACCTCGGCGGCGATGCCGGTGCGGGCACGGCGGCGGTCGATGAGCTGGCGGCACTGGGCCAGGCACATGGCCCAGGTGTGCTCGTTGGCCTGGGGCAGCGGCTCGTCCAGCATGCCGGCGTCCAGGGCGAACAGGTTCTGCGGGCGGCCGAACTCGGGCCGCACGCCCAAGACGGACGTGATGCTGTCGATGTATTCCGGCTCGGCGGAACGGAATTCGGCGCGCAGCAGCGGCAACGGGCGCCCGAGCAGATCGCTCATCACCTGGTGCATGGCCACGACGTCGCGTTCCACCAGGACGTGGCGCACGTCGGCGGGCACCAGATCGTCGTGCACGCGGGCCACCAGTTCGTCGCCGGTCCACTGGGCGACGGGCAGGCAGAACGTGAAACTCAGGTCCAGATAGCGCAGCGCGAACGAGATCGCCTCACCCAGCGTCGGGCTGCTCACGCACGCGAAGCCGAAGATGCCGAAGGTGGTGATGCGGTAGCGGGTGCCGAGCTCCAGGCCGAGCGCGGGCGAGTCCACGGCGCGCACCAGATTGCGCACCACGGCCAGCTCGGTGTGCGCGTCCACCTGGGCGTCGGGGTCGCGCAGCGTCGCCTCGGTGAGCCCGGTGCCGGCCAGCATCCGCGGCACGGGCACGCCGTACTCACCCGCGTGGCCGACGATCAGCGCCACGCTGGCGATGCCGCGCGGGAAGTTCCAGTCGCGGATTCCGGTGGCCAGCGTCCGGTCCATAGCCGACATTATGGCCGAAAGTCTCGATGACACTCCCGGGATCGGTCCTACAGTGGAGACGGCAGGCATCGTGAGGAGGGTCACATGACGGCGGCGCGGCAGCCCTCGGTCCTCGTCATCGGCGCGGGCTTCGGCGGCATCGGCGCGGCCATCGCACTGCGCCGCGAGGGCGTCACCGACCTCACCATCCTGGAGCGCGCCGACGACCTGGGCGGCGTCTGGCGGGAGAACACCTACCCCGGCGCCGCCTGCGACGTGCCCTCACCGCTGTACTCGTACTCGTTCGAGCCCAAACCCGATTGGCCACAACGCTATTCGGGACGCGCCGCGATCCACGACTACCTGCGCGGGGTCGCCGAACGACACGACCTGCTCGATGCGATCCGGTTCGGCGCCGAGGTCACCGAAGCCGCGTTCGACGAGCACTCGGGCAAGTGGACGGCCCACACCGCCGACGGCCGCACCCGCGTGGCCGACGTGCTGATCTCCGCCGTGGGCCAGCTCTCCCGGCCGGCCTGGCCCGCCATCCCCGGCCGCGACACCTTCGCCGGGCCCTCGTTCCACTCCGCCGAGTGGGACCACGAGGTCGAGCTCGCCGGCAAGCGCGTGGCGTGCATCGGCACGGGTGCGAGCGCGGTGCAATTCATACCGGAGATCCAGCCGAAAGTCGGGCGGCTCACCGTGTTCCAGCGCACCCCGGCGTGGGTGATCCCCAAGTTCGACACCGATTACTCCCCCATCCAGCACAAGCTGTTCGCCAAAGTGCCCGGCGCGCTGTCGGTGGAGCGACTGGGGTGGTGGTCGATCGGTGAGTTCGTGTCGCTGGGGTTGGTGGAGTTCCCGGCGATCGCGCGCGTGGTGTCGGCGATCGCGGCGCGGCATCTGCGCAAACAGGTCGACGATCCGGAACTGCGCGCCAAACTGACGCCGGACTACCCGATCGGGTGCAAGCGGGGGTTGTTCTCCAACGACTACTACCCCGCACTCACCCAGCCGAACGTGCGCGTCGAAACGACGCCCATCACCGAGATCACTCCCGAGGGGGTGCGCACGGAGGACAGTGCGCTGCACGAGGTGGACGTGATCATCTACGGCACCGGATTCAAAGGCACCGAGTTCCTGTGGCCGATGCGTATTCGCGGGCGCGGTGGCCGCGAACTCGCCGACGTATGGTCCGAGGGCGCGCACGCCTACTACGGCATAGCCGTGCCCGAGTTCCCGAATCTGTTCCTGGTGTATGGGCCGAACACGAATCTCTCGGCGGGCTCGATCATCTACATGATCGAATCCCAGGCCCGCTACATCCGGCAGGCCGTGCGCCTGCTCGCCGAGCACCCCGGGCACCACCTCGAGGTGCGCGACGAGCCGGAGCGCGCGTTCAACACCGCCCTGCAACAGCGCCTGGACCGCACCCCGTGGAACTTCTGCACCAGCTGGTACCGCACCGCCTCCGGCCGCATCACCAACAACTGGCCCGGCACGGTGTCGAGCTACCGCCGCCGCACCCGCAAGCTCGTCCGCGCGCATTTCGCGCTGACCCGCGCGGCGTGATCGCACCCGGCGAATGGGCCGCCCGGCCGTTCGGTGGTCGATCCCACATCGTCCCGTGCGCGCCCGCACGACCCGGCGGACCCTCCGCACCGGCCGACGGCGCGGTCCCGGACTGCCGGACCGCTCGATCGGTCCCTGGCAGACTGAGTGCGTGAGTGATCTGCCCACGGCCGACGGCCGGACCGGTTTCGACGAACGCGGGCCGCTGCGGCCGATCGAACTGGCGGTCGGCGCGGTGCTCGGCGGGGTGACGGTCGGGCTGGTCACGGTGGGATCGGTGATTCCGTTCGCGGCGGCGCTGCAATTGGTGGCCGCGGTGCCGCTGGGCATGATCGCCCACCGCTACCGGATGCGCACGCTGCTGGCCGCCACCGTCGCGGCGACGCTGGTCACGTTCGTGGCCGCCGGGGTGATGCCCGCGCTCGGCGTCCTCGGCACGGCCACCATCGGCGGCATCATCGGCGGGGTGAAGCGCCGCGGCGGCGGGCTGCTCACCGTGCTGGCGGCCGCGACGCTGGCCGGGGTGGCGTGGGGCGCGTTCTCGGTGGGTTCGCTGCTGCTGTTCTCGCGCACCCGCGAACTGTTCTTCACCACCCTGCGCAACACCGCGGAGGGCGTGCAGCGGCTGGCCGAGCGCAGTGCGGCGCTGGAACCGCTGGGCCGGGCCGCCTCCGACGTCACCGACACCGTGCTCGCCTGGTGGTGGGCCTACGTCGGCGGCGGCGTCGCGATCGGCGTGGTGGTGAGCGCGCTGTTCTCCTGGTTCGTGCTCGGGTCGGTGCTGGACCGGCTGGCCTGGCTGCCCAACCGCGACCGGCTCGACGCGCCGCACGACCAGCGGCCCATCGCGCCGCTGCCGGTCACCTTGCGCGGCGCGGGCTTCCGGTATCCGGGGGCCGCGAACGAGGCGCTGACCGATATCGACCTGACCGTGCGCCTGGGCGAATTCGTCGCGATCGTCGGGCACAACGGGTCCGGCAAATCCACGCTGACGCGATTGCTGGCCGGGCTGCCGCCCACCTCGGGCACAGTGGAGCGCCCCGGATCGGCCGGGCTCGGCCACCTCGGCGGCACCGCGCTGGTGTTGCAGCGGCCGGAGAGCCAGACGCTGGGCGTGCTCGTCGCCGACGACGTGGTGTGGGGCCTGCCCACCGACCTGGCCGCCGAGGTGGACGTGGACGCGCTGCTGCGCGAGGTGGGCCTGGACGGGATGGGCGACCGCGAGACCGCGACCCTTTCGGGCGGGCAGCAGCAGCGGCTGGCCGTGGCCGCCGCGCTGGCCCGCCGCCCCGCCCTGCTGATCGCCGACGAGGCCACCTCGATGATCGACCCCGACGGCCGCCGCGAACTCGTCACGCTGCTCGCCGGCCTGCCGCACCGGCACGCGATGGCGGTGGTGCTGGTGACCCACCACGAGGCCGACGCGGCCGCCGCCGACCGCGTGATCCACCTGGCCGGCGGACGCACCGTCGAGCACCTGCCCGCCTGGCCGCAGCCCGCGCGCGACCGCCGCCGCCTGCCGATGGGCCCGGCCATCCTGGAACTGCGCGACGTGCGCCACACCTACAACCGCGGCACGCCGTGGGAGGCGCCCGCGCTGCACGGCGTCGATCTGGTGGTGCGCCGCGGCGAGGCGCTGCTCGTGGTGGGCGGCAACGGGTCGGGCAAGTCGACGCTGGCGTGGATCATCGCCGGCCTGATCGAACCGACCGCGGGCCGCTGCCAGCTGAGCGGGCGGCCGGTGACCCGGCAGATCGGGCGAGTGGAGCTGGCGTTCCAGCATTCACGTTTGCAGTTGCAGAAGCAGACGGTGGGCGAGGAAATCGCCGACTGGGGCGGGCGCGCCACCGGTTCGGGCGCGGTCGGCCGGGCACTGGACGCCGTCGGGCTGGACCGCGCGCTGGCCGCCCGCTCGATCGAGGAACTCAGCGGCGGGCAGGCCAAGCGGGTGGTGCTCGCGGCCATCGTGGCCAGCCACCCGCAGGTGGTGGTGCTGGACGAACCGCTCGCGGGCCTGGACCCCGAGGGCCGCGCCGATATCGTCGAGTTGCTGGCGCGGCTGCGCGACGCGGGCCAGACGCTGATCGTCATCTCCCACGACGTGGCCGACATGTCCGCCGTGTGCGACCGCACCGTGCACCTGAACGCCGGGCGCATCCTCGAGACCCAACCGGCGGTGGACCCGGCGCCCGCCGCGCCCCACTTCGCACCGCGCCACGACCCCCGCGCCGCCGCTCCCCCACCCGGGCCCGGCGACGCCGCGTGGGGCTGGGAGAACGGAGGCCGCCGATGAGCACGGTATTGCTGCGCCAGGTGCCGGTGTCGAGCCCGGTGCACCGACTGTGGGCGGGCACGAAGATGATCGCCGCGTTCCTGCTCAGCCTGCTGGTGATGTTCTGGCCAACCTGGATCGTGCTCGGCGTGATGATCGTCTTCCTGATCGTGATCGGGATCGTCGCCCGCCTGCCGCTGGGCACGCTGCCCCGGCTGCCCTGGTGGTTCTGGGGCCTGCTCGGCCTCGGGGCGCTGCTGAACATGCCGGTGGGCGGGGCGGCCGTGCTGAGCTACACGCGGGTGGTGGTGTTCGGGCTGGTTCTGCTGACCGCCTCGTTCCTCATCGCGTGGACCACTCCGATGGGCGAGATCGCGCCCGCGCTGGCCAAACTCGGCAAACCGCTGCGCCGAGTGCGGGTGCCGGTGGACGAGTGGGCCGTGGTGGTCGCGCTGACGCTGCGCGGGCTGCCGCTGCTGCTGGAGGAGATCCGGGTGCTGCGCGCCGCGCGCAAACTGCGGCCCAAGGAACGGCTGCTGGACCGGGCCGCCGACAGCCCGATCATCGACATCCTCACCGCCGCCATGGCCGTGGCCAGCAGGCGCGCCACCGAACTCGGCGAGGCCATCACCGCGCGCGGCGGCACCGGTCAGCTCACCGCGCACCCGAGCGCGCCCGGCCGGCGCGACGCCGTGGCGCTGGGCGCGGTGGTGGCCGTGTGCGCAGGGTCGATCCTGCTCGACATCCTGGTGTGACCGGCGCGCGAGCGAACAGGCACACTTGGAGGGAACCGGGGAGCGGCGCGGCGCGTCGAAAACCGATGAAGGACCGGGACTTCGAACGGGAGGGGCGTGCCCATGGCCGACGCGGAACGCGAGGCGCAGCTCGCGCAGAATCGTGCGCTGCAAGGGGAGATCGACGATCTGCTGGAGACCTTCGAGCGGCAGCGCCGTGAACTGGCCGACGCGCAGTCCAGGCTGGCCGCCGCGTCGGTGACGGCGTGGTCCTCCGACCAGCTGGTCCGGGTTACCGCGAACGCGGCGGGCGTGCCCACCGAGGTGCACCTGGAGCCCGACGCCTTCAAGCGCACCACGCCGCAGAAGCTGGGCGCCTCCATCACCGAGGCCACCCAGGCGGCCGCGCGGCTGGCGGGCGAGGAGGCCGAGCGCACGTTCGGCGCGCTGGCGAGCGTCGGCGACTCCATTCCCGACCTGCCCGACCTGGTGCCCGGCGCGCCCAGCATCAAAGATCTGGTGCGCGACCTGTTTCCGGAGCCGGTGCCCGCCGAGCCCGCGCCGGCTCAGCCCGTCCTGATGGACGACGAAGACGAGGACGAGTACTACCGCAACCGCAGCTACCTGGACGGTGGACGATGAGCAGTTTGCAGGTCGATCCCGACGCGCTGCGCTCCACCAAACCGGGGTTCGCGGCCGCCGCGGCCAAGGTGCTGGAGGCGGCCAGGAATGTGCAGTCCACGGTCGAGGCCGAGGGCGAGTGCTGGGGCAACGACGAGATCGGTGAGAACTTCGCCAAGGAGTACACACCGGGCGCCGAGGACGGCATGAAGGGCATCGAGGGCCTGAGCAAAGCCGTCGACGCGCTGAGTACCGGCGTGGACGCGATCGCGTCGGCGTTCGAGAACCAGGACGAGCTGAATTCCACGGCGATCGACAAGATCAAGAGCACAATCGAGTAACGCGCCACCGGTGAGCAAACCGGTGGCCCCGCTCGATTCCCCCTTTTCACGTGCGTCTATAGCGATATCGCATAGGTTATCCAGCATCCGGTCCGCAATCGGTGCGGCAAAAGGGTCCGAATACCCGTTTCTTCAAGGGGCCAAACCAGTAATGTGTGGTTGGCGCAGCTGCTGTCATAGATCACAAATCTGCCCCACATGCCTTGGGAGGGCTCGTATTTCGGCATGCGGGGAGTTCGGAAGGTTAGAGACCTGATGAAGATTGGAACACCCGAATGATTTTCCGCAGGATCACCGCGGCCGTTGTCCCGCTCGTCGTCGCCGTCGCCGTCGGCGCGAGCACAGCCAACGCGCAACCGGTCGCGGCGCCCGTACCCGACATCGGATACGAGGCGAAACTCGTCGGCGACACCATCGTCACCACCCTCACCCACGGCACGTTCGCCCTCGCGGGCAACTCCGTGGACATCAAGGACACGACCGGTCGCACGGTCCTCACCCTCCCCCTGTCGCTACGGCAGGACGGACTCGAATACCCGATGCCGCACACCGTCCGGGATGACGGGCGGGTGCTGGAGTTGACGGCGGTGAAGAACGTGGCGGCGGCACGGCCGGCGGCGGTGTTGCCGGTGGCGTCCAACACCGAGAATCAGCGCGCCATGGAGGCTTTCCTGACGCAGTTCAGTATCGCCACGGCGATCGGTAGCTTCATCGGCTTGATCGTCGGTGGTGCGATCGGATTGATCGGAGTCATCGGCGGCCCGCTGGCCATCGGCACCATCCCCATCGCCGCCGGCATCGGCGCCATCGTCGGAACCATCATCGCGGGCGGTCCGACCCTGATCGTCGCCGGCATCGATCTCATCAACACGCTCAACGCGCCCCCGGGCACGACCAAGTGGGCCGGCGAGTAGGTCCAGCCCTGAAGTACTGAACCACAACAAGATTCACCAACAGCCCACAACACAATCGAGCGCCGGTCCGCGAGGGACCGGCGCTCGACGCGTACTTGGTCAGCCGTGGTTGCGGGTGGCCGGAACAACCCCGCGTGCGCGGGGCGCACTACTGTTCCCGGATGGCCTTCTTCGCGGCATCCTGAGCCGAGTCGATGTGGCCGCTGAACTTACCGCTCGTCTTGTCGTCCACCAGATCGCCGGCCTTGTCGATGACCGAATCGACCTTGTCCGCGTTCTGCTGGGCCAGATCCCGCGCCTTACCCGCCAAACCTTTGAAATCCACTGCGCACTCCTCACATCCGAGTCTGGGCAATCGCCGAGGCAACCCTAACCGGACGGGGCGCCATCGCGTCGGCAAACCGTCGGCGATCGTCGTCACATCGTGCGGTCAGCGGGATTCGCCCAGCCAGGCGGGGTGCCAGAGGCGACCGGTGTCGGTCCAGTTCATGAACCGCACCTTTCCGGCGATCTTCGGCGTCACCCAGACCGCGCCCTCGGCTTCCTCTTTGGTGAGCGGATTGGCGAACGGGGTGGTCTTGCGTTCCGATTTCCGCAGGCGGGCCGAGAGATCGCGCATGATCTCGTCACCGAAACCGGTGCCGACCCGGCCCACGTACACCAGCTCGCCCTCGTGCTCGACGCCGACGAGCAGCGATTTGAACTCGCGGGCCTCGCTGCGCCGCCAGCCGCCGACCAGCACATCCAGCGTCTGCCAGTTGCGCTGCTTGACCCACGAATGTCCGCGTTTGCCCGGCAGATACACCGAATCCTTGCGCTTGGCGACCACACCCTCGAAGCCCTGCTCGGCGCTGCGCGCGACGGCGTCGGCACCCGGCCCGGCCAGCGGCGGCGGCACCCGCAGCGCGGGCGCGGTGGCGGCCAGCGCCTCCAGCACTCGCCTGCGGTCGGCGTGGCGTTTGCGGATCAGCGAGGTGCCGTCGAGGTAGAGCAGGTCGAATACGATGAACACGGCGCTGCCCGGATCCGATTGCAGCAGACCCACATTCGGGATCCCCTTGCTGTCGAACACCACGGCCTCACCGTCGAGGACGACGTCGTGCCCGGCCAGTTCGTCGGCCAGCATCGCCATCAGGGGATAGCGGTCGGTCACGGTGTTGCCCGCCCGGCTGCGCAGAACCAAAGTGCCGTCGGTGATTTCGGCGATGAGGCGGAAGCCGTCCCACTTCGTCTCGAAGGTCCACTCGTCGTCGTCCAGGTCGGTGACGTCACCGGTGGTCGCGAGCATCGGCTTCAGGCCGCGCGGAAACGGTGTGCCGGAACCGTTGGGCGATCGGCCATTCGGGCCCTGGGCCTCGCGTGCCGCACCGGACCGGCCCTCGCGAACCGGCGCTTTCGCCTGCACTCCCCCCGAGCCCCCTTGATCCCGCATGAGGTGCATCAACCACTGGTTGCCCTTGGTCTTGATGAACGCGTAGCGCCCCGTGAGCCGCTCGCCGTGGAACGCGACGATCACCTCGCTGTCGCGCCACTTCTCGGTGTCGTAGGTGCCGCTGTCCCAGATCGTCATCTCCCCCGCGCCGTACTCGCCCTTGGGGATCTCGCCGTGGAAGTGCAGGTATTCGATCGGGTGGTCCTCGGTGTGCACGGCGAGCCGGTTCTGATCGGGCGAGGTGGGTGGTCCTTTGGGCACCGCCCACGACACGAGCACGCCGTCGCGTTCCAGCCGCACGTCCCAGTGCAGGCGCCTGGCGTGATGCTCCTGCACGACGAACCGGTTGTCCGCGCCGGGCGTGGGCGCCTCGGCGGGCACCGGTTCGGGCGTGCGGGCCGGGTCGCGCATCGAGCGGTATGTGGTGAGCGAGTCCTCGGATTCCAGCGGCGGATCGAGTTCGGCGATCAGGTCGCCCGTATCGCGCCAGCGGGCGAGCACCTCGTCGAAACGTAAGTGCCGCAGGCGTTCCCGGTCCTCGATCTCCTCCCAGGTGCGCGGCGCGGCGACGTTCGGCTCGGCCCGCCCGCGCAGGGAGTACGGGGCGATGGTGGTCTTGGCCGGGTTGTTCTGGCTCCAGTCGAGGAACACCTTGCCGCGCCGCACGGCCTTCGCCATCGTCGCCGTGACCAGCTCCGGATGCAGCTGCTCGAGGTTGGTGGCGACCTGTTTCGCCACCGTCGACGCGCCACCGGGACTCAGCTCCCGGTCCAGCGGCACATACAGGTGGATGCCCTTGCTACCGCTGGTGACCGGGAAGATCCGCAGTCCGACCTCCTCGACCATCTCGCGCACCGCGAGCGCCACCAGCGCGCATTCGGCCAACCCGGTGCCGGGCCCCGGATCGAGGTCGAACACCAGCCGGGTGGCGGGGCCGATCTCGTCACCGCGGAAACGCCATTGCGGCACATGGACTTCCAGCGCCGCCTGCTGCCCGATCCAGGCCAGCCCGGCCTCGGACTCGATCAGCGGGTAGGTGACGCGACGGTCGGAATGCGCGACAGTGCGCCGCGCGAGCCACGCGGGCGCGTGCTCGGCGAGGTTCTTCTCGAAGAACGAGGTCTCCTCCACCCCGTTCGGCCACCGCTTACGGGTGACCGGGCGCCCGGCGATATGCGGCAACATCGCCGGGGCGATGGCCGCGTAGTAGGCGATCACCTCGCCCTTGGTGGTTCCGGTCCCGGGATAGAGCACCTTGTCGAGATTGGTGAGATCGACCTCGATGTCGGGGCGCCCCGGGCCGCCACCGAACGCACGGCGCGACACCGTAACTCGGTGCGGGGACCGCGATCACGGCCCCCGCCTCGACATCAGGGCTGCGGGGTCGGGCCCGGCTGACCCGGCTGGCCGGGCTGCTCCGGCGGGACCACCTTCTTGGCGGCCTCCTTGCCCTTCTCGATCTTGTCCGAGTACTTGCCGCCGGTCTTCTGGTCGATGAAGTCACCGGCCTTGTCGACGGCTTCGTTGATCTTGCCCGCGTTCTTGGACGCGGCGTCCTTGCCCTTACCGAACAGGCCCTTCAGAGTGTCCGCCAAGCTCATCGCCGTGGTTCCTTCCATCGCCATTCGGGGAGTCGGTGTGACCCGACCGTGTCAACCAATATCTTCCCACCACGAATCCCGTGGTGGGAGGGCATGCGGCAACAGCCGCTCACCCGGCATCGGCACCGCGACCGGAGTACCCGCCGCGCCCGCCGCCGACACCATCCGGCGCACCGGCTCCGACCACCCGTGGAAGGCGAGATTGAACGTCGCCCAGTGGATCGGCACCAGCAGGCCGTGGCCGGGGTCGCCGACGCACAGGTCGGCGTGCGCGCGTACCGCCTCCTCGGGGTTCATGTGGATATCGGCCCAGCGTTCGTCGTAGGCGCCGATGGGCAGCAGCGTGAGATCGAACGGACCCAGCGCCGCGCCCGCCTCCCCGAACGCCTTCGTATAGCCGGTGTCGCCACCGAAGTAGACCCGCCGGGTGGGGCCGACCATCGACCACGATGCCCACAGCGTGGTGTTGCGCACCAGGCCGCGGCCGGAGAAGTGGCGCGCCTCGGTACAGGTGAGCACCAAGTCGGTGCCGTCCCGCTCGCGGCCCAGCGCCGCCAGCGAAACCGAAGCGCCCCAGTCCAATTCGACGATCCGGTGCTCGGGCACACCCCAGTGCCGCAGGTGCGCGCCGATGCCGATCGGGACGAGGAACGGCGTGGACTGGTGGCGCACCAGCGCGCGGATCGTCTCCTTGTCCAGGTGGTCGTAGTGGTCGTGCGAGATGACGACCGCGTCCACCGGCGGCAGCTCCGACAGCGGCGCGGGCACCGGGTGCAGCCGGGCCGGGCCGATCAGCGCCGAGGGCGAGACCCGTTCGCTCCACACCGGATCGGTGAGGATGCGGTACCCGTCCACCTCGATCAGCGCCGACGCGTGGCCGTACCAGGTGACGGCCAGATCGGCCGCCTCGGCGGGCGCGTCGGGCTTGCGCAGCGGCACCACGCGCTTGGGCCTGCCCAGGTGGCGCTGGGTGAACGCCGAATACAGCAGCGACTGCGGCGAACCGGTGAGCTGGCTGCTCGGCTCGGTGTTGTGGAACTGGCGGCCGCGGTAGCTGATCGACCCCGCCGCGTACGGCTGGATGGCCGACATGGACGCGCCGATCGCCGACGGAATCCCCCACGCCGCGCGCACCACCCACGCGACCACGGTCGCGCCCGTGGCGTACCCGAGGAACTTCTTGACGTTCATCATCGCCCCACGAACTTCGCCGGGCGCTTCTCCTGCCGGGCCAGCCGCCCTTCGGAGGCGTCCGCGCTGGTCCAGGCGGCTTCCAGGGCCTCGCGCTGCTGGGCGGTCTCCGGATCGCGGGTGCCGTCGTCGTTGAGCACCAATTTGAGGTGCCGCAGCGAGAGCGGCGCCAGCTCGGCGATCGACTTGGCCCACGACTGCGCGTCGTCGAGCGTGCCGAGCCGGTTGGCGAAACCGAAGGCGTAGCAGTCGGCCGCCGACACGGGCTCCGCGCCCAGCAGGACGGTGCGGGCCGGGCCGCCGCCGATCAGCGACACCAGGCGCCGGGCCGTCCAGCGGTCCACCGTGATGCCGAGCTTGGCGGCGGGAATCGCGATATAGGAATCCGGCGACATGACCCGCAGATCGCAGGCCTGCGCCAGCTGCACGCCCGCGCCGAGTGCACCGCCGTTGATCGCGGCGATCACCGGGATCGGCGCGGATTCGATGGTGTGCAGCATGTCCAGCAGGCCGTCGAGGAAGGTGTCGGAGTAGACCCCGTTCAGATCGGCGCCCGCGCAGAAGATCGGGCCACGCCCGGTCAGCACGAGGACGCGCGCCCCGTCGGCGACCGCGGTGAGGACGGCCTCGCGCAGCAGGGTCACGAGTTCGTCGTTGAGCGCGTTGCGGCGCTCCTCGCGCCGCAGTTCGATGGTGACGACGTCACCGTCCCGGCTGGCTCCGAGCATGCATCCTCCCCGGCTGAACGTGTCGACTGGTTACTCTCACTCTGCCACAGGCGGCGGCCCTGTTCGCTGAAGGCGGATACCATCGGCGGCTGTGCCGACCGACTTCGAGATCCTGGTGATCGGCGCCGGTCAGGCGGGACTGTCGGCCGGCTACCACCTGCGCCGCCTCGGGCTGCGCCCCGAGCACGACTTCCTGATGGTCGATCACGCGCCGGGGCCCGGCGGGGCGTGGCAGTTCCGGTGGCCTTCGCTGACGCTGGCGACGGTGAATCGGGTGCACGACCTGCCCGGCATGGCGTTCGAGGAGACGCTGCCGCCCGACGCGCGGTCCGCGCAGGCGTCCACGGCCGTGCCGCACTACTACGAGCTCTACGAAAAGCGCTTCGACCTGCGGGTTCGTCGGCCGGTCTCGGTGCGGGTGGTCTGCGACCGGACAGCGGAAGGCCAGCCCTGCGACGGCAGGCGCGGGTCCGACGGGGAACCGCGCACGCCCGGCGCGGTGCTCAACGCCGAGACCGGGTCCGACACGATCCGCGTGCGGGGGCTGATCAACTGCACCGGCACCTGGGAGAAGCCATTCATCCCGCACTACCCGGGGCAGGAGACGTTCGCCGGCCGCCAGCTGCATACCCGCGACTACCGGCGGGCCGAGGAGTTCGCGGGCAAGCACGTGGTGGTGGTCGGCGGCGGGATCTCGGCCGTGCAGTTGCTCGACGAGATCTCCCAGGTGACGACCACCACGTGGGTGACGCGGCGCGAACCGGTGTTCCGTACGGACGAATTCACCGAGGCCGCGGGCCGGTCGGCCGTCGCCCTCGTGGAGGACCGGGTGCGCCGCGGGCTGCCGCCGGGTTCGGTCGTGTCGGTGACCGGGCTGCTCTGGGACGACCGGCTGCGCGCCGCCGCCGAACGCGGGGCCCTGCACCGGCTGCCGATGTTCGAGCGCGTCGAGCCGGACGGGGTGCGCTGGGCCGACGGCACCTTCCAGCGCGCCGAGGTGATCCTGTGGGCCACCGGATTCCGCAGTTCCCTGGACCACCTCGCACCGCTGCGCCTGCGCGGCCCCGGCGGCGGCATCACGATGACCGGGCGGCTGGCCACCCAGGCGGCCGTGGATCCGCGCGTGCACCTGATCGGGTACGGGCCGTCCGCCAGTACGGTCGGCGCGAACCGCGCGGGGCGGGCGGCGGCGGTGGAGTTGGCCGAGTACCTGGGCCTGCGCTGAGCTGCCTGCCCCGCGTCGGCAGGCACGCGGGGAGCGATGTGGATCCAGCCGCGCGCGATCCGGTTGGAGACGGGTGGCGCGGCGGACGGTCCAGGTGGCGGCGTGGCAGGGCGTCCGGCCGACCGAGAGCCCGGACCTTGCCGTTGCTCGCCGACGCGGCCGATTTCCGCTGGCCGCGGGGCTGGCCGGCCGTTCAGTCGAGGCCGGCGGCGAAGGTTTCCGGGTCGGGGCCGATGCGGCCGCCGCGGTCGAGGGCGTTGATGGCGTCGATCTGCTCGGGGCTCAGCTCGAAGCCGAAGACGTCGAAGTTCGCGGCGATGCGCGCGGGCGTCACCGACTTGGGGATGACGATGTTGCCGAGCTGGAGGTGCCAGCGGATGATCACCTGCGCCGGGGTGCGGCCCAGCTCGTTGGCGATCGCGGTGATCGTCCTGTCTTCCAGCAGGGTGCCCTGGCCGAGCGGGCTCCACGCCTCGGTGGCGATGGCGTTGTCGGCGTGGAATTCGCGCAGTTCGCGCTGAGCCAGCGCGGGGTGCAGCTCGATCTGGTTGACCGCCGGGATCTCGCCGGTCTCGCCGATCAGCCTGCGCAGATTGTCGACGGTGAAATTGGACACGCCGATGGAGCGGACCCGGCCCTGGCGCTTGAGCTCGACGAAGGCGCGGTAGGTGTCGACGAACTTGTCCGCCTTCGCGACCGGCCAGTGGATCAGGTACAGGTCCAGATAGTCCAGGCCGAGCTTCTTCAAGCTGGTGTCGAACGCGGCCAGCGTGGCGTCGTAGCCCTGGTCGGCGTTCCAGAGCTTGGTGGTCACGTAGACCTCGTCGCGGGGCAGGCCGAACGCCCGGATGGCGCGGCCGGTGCCCTCCTCGTTGCCGTAGACCGCCGCGGTGTCGATGCTGCGATACCCGGCCTCCAGCGCGGCCGTCACCACATCGGCCACGTCGTCGGGCGGCACCTGGAACACGCCGAACCCGAGCTGCGGGATGACGTTGCCGTCGTTCAGCACGATCGACGGCACGGCGGAGGTCTCGCTTCGGAAGCTCACCCGATCGACCGTAGAAGTGCTCGGCCGAACCGTCAACGACGCGTCCGCGCGTGTTGATCACGGGCGAAGGTCCCGAACCGGACGTTTCGGGTGGTGAGCGGGGGTGTGTGGGTGTGTCGCGCCCGGGCGCCGCGCGGCAGGCGGGACGGGGTCGCGGCGAGCAACACCGGGCCGCAGCGAGCAACACCGGGCCGCAGCGGTCGACACCGGGTGGCACCGGGCAGCAGTGGGCGGCGGTTCGGACCTGCGGCGACGGTAGGCGGAAGTCCCTGCCCGGGGGGCTGGGCGGGATGTCGTGGGTGCGAATCCTCAGCTCGTGCCGAGGCGGCGGTAGCGGGTGTGGCGGGTGCGGGCCAGGTCGGCCTGGGGCAGGGTGCGCAGGTGGGTGAGTTCTTCGGCGATGGCGGCGACCATGCGGCGGGCGAAGTCGATGGGTTCGTCGGCGGCGTCGGGGTATTCGGGGACAATGCGGTCGACGATGCCGTCGGCGAGCAGGTCGAGGGATCGGATGCGTTGGGCGGCAGCCAGTTCCGGGGCGTGGTCGGTGTCGCGGTACACGATCGCGCTGGCGCCTTCGGGCGGCAGCGGGGCGAGCCAGCCGTGGGTCGCGGCGAGCACGCGGTCGGCGGGCAACAGCGCGAGCGCACCGCCGCCGGTGCCCTGGCCGAGCAGCACCGACACGGTCGGCGTATCGAGCGTGACGAGATCCGCTATGCAGCGCGCGATTTCGGGTGCGAGCCCGCGCTCCTCCGCCTCCTTCGACAGCGCCGCGCCCACGGTGTCGATCACCAGCACCAGCGGCACCCGCAGTTCTTCGGCCAGCGCCATGCTGCGCCGCGCCTCCCGCAGCGCAGCGGGCCCCATCGTCTCGCCCGCACCACCCGACCGGTCGTGCCCGAACACCACACACGGCTGCCCGCGGAACCGGGCCAGCGCGTGCACCACACTGCGATCGGCCTCGCCCTGCCCGGTGCCGCTGAGCGGAACCCGTTGCGTCACATGGCGCAACAACTCCCGCAGCCCCGGGCGGTCGGGGCGACGAGAGATGAGCACCGACCGCCACGCGGGCACATCGACGTGGGTCGCACCCGCCGGTACAGGCAGCTCCGATCCCCGGCGTTCCACACGCGCCGACACCGGCTCCGCCGAAACATCCGCGTCACGCACCACATCCCGACCGGAGCCTCCACCCGCCCGAGAATCGCTGTCCGGCCACATATCCGCGCCCTCGGCCGAATCCGGACCTGAGTGCCGCCCCGCCCGGGACCCGCCCTGCTCTGAGACCTCCGCACCACCGGCCGCATGCGGACCGGAAGGCTCAACCCCAGGTACCCCACTGGGCGGGGCTCCAGCACCACCCGCTGAATCCGAACCAGACTGTCGACGCACCCGAGAACCGCTGTCCGGCAACTCGTCCGAACTACGCGCAGCCCCGGACGAATCCCCCGGACGTGACCGCCCGGCGCTCGGCGGCGACGGTTCTCCACTGAGCACACTCAACGCTCGGTGCGCGATCAGACGGAACACGCGCACCGGCACGACGCCGTCGATCACCCCGTGCCGGTAGAGGTTCTCCGCCGTCTGCACGCCCTCGGGAAAGTCCTTGTCGTACAGCGCTTTGTAGACGCGTGGCCCGAGAAAGCCGATGAGCGCGCCGGGTTGGGCAAAGGTCATGTGGCCCAGCGACCCCCACGACGCGAACACCCCGCCCATGGTGGGATCCCGCAGATACACCAGGTACGGGTGGCCCGCCGATTTGTGCGTCGCGAGCGCGCCCGCGATCTTCACCATCTGCGCGAAAGCGACGGTGCCCTCCTGCATCCGGGTGCCGCCCGAGGTCGGCGACGCGATCAGCGGCAACCCCAGTGCGGTAGCGCGCTCCACCGTCTCCACCACCCGTTCGGCCGCGGCCACACCGATCGACCCGGCCAGGAACCCGAACTCGCAGGCGATCACCGCCACCGGACGGCCGCGCAGCGCCCCCGCACCGGTGATCACCGCTTCATCGGTGCCCGCCGCCACCGCGGCCGCCCGCAACTCCTCCCGATAGCGCGGAGACGCGTCCACCTCGACCGGGGTCCGATCCCACCCGGTGAACGACCCCTCGTCGAGCAACTGCCCGAGCCACTCCCGCGCCGAAATCCGCATCGCGCGAGCATAACCAGCCCACCCGACTCCCCCGATCCTGCAACGAAGAAATCCGGCTCGGGAGATCCCGAACCGGATGAAGGCGTGCTTCTACCACGAGTGACCCGTGTGCGCCCACGAGGGAGGGCAGCCGCAGGGGGCGGCTGCCGCCCGTTGATCAGTAACCCTGCATGACCTTGCGCAGGGCGTATTCGGTGAGCGCGACCAGCGCCTGCTTGGCGGGCTCGCGCCGCCGCGCGTCGATGGACAGGATCGGGACGTCGGCGGGGACCGCGAGGGCCTGCCGGATGTCCTCGATCGGGTACCGCGGCGCGTCGTCGAACTCGTTGAGCGCCACCAGGAAAGGCAGGTTGCGCGCTTCGAAGTAGTCGACGGCCGCGAAGCTGTCCTCCAGCCTGCGGGTGTCGACCAGCACCACGGCGCCGATCGCGCCGCGGATCAGGTCGTCCCACATGAACCAGAACCGGTACTGGCCCGGCGTACCGAACAGATACAGCACCAGATCGTCCGCGAGACTGATCCTGCCGAAGTCCATGGCCACCGTGGTGGTGGACTTCATCGGGATACCGGTCAGGTTGTCGATTCCGGTACTGGCATTGGTGACCAATGCCTCGGTACGCAGCGGAACGATCTCCGAGACGGCACCGACCAGCGTGGTCTTGCCGACACCGAAACCGCCCGCGACCACGATCTTCGCCGAAGTGGGCTTGCTGGTGCGGGTGTCGACCTGTGCCGTCGAATCAAATACGCCGGAGTCCACTGAGAACCCTTTCGATCAGCTCGCGACGTTCATCGTCGCTGGAATCGTCTTTCAAAGTCGCCGAAACGCGCACGTGCCCGGCCTCGATCAGGTCGGCTACGAGTACCCGCGCCACACCGATCGGAATACCGAGCCGCGCCGCTACTTCGGCGACGGACGGCGATTCTCTGCACAACTCCACGATGGACGTCTCGATGTTGGTCAGTTCGAACTGCCGCTCCAGGGCGACCGGATGCGATGCGACCAGAGCCTCCAGCGCCAACTCGACCTTCGGTCTGGTGCGACCGGCGGTCAGTGAGTAAGGGCGCACGAGGCTGGGCTCGCTCCCCACGCCGTGATCTTCTATGTCCATCCCACCATCAGGAACCCATCGTGACGCGTGGCGTGGCCTGAACCGTCTGGCCGACACGCTCGACCAACAGGGCCATTTCGTAGCCGACCTGTCCGATATCGCAGGACGTGTTGGTCAGCACCGCGAGGTAGGAGCCGTCGCCGACCGCCATGAGCAGCAGGTAGCCGTGCTCCATCTCGACGACCGATTGCAGGACCGTGCCGCCTTCGAACAGATTCGATACGCCCACCGAGAGGCTGGCCAGTCCGGCGGTCACGGCCGAGAGCTGCTCGGCGCGATCGACGGGCAGCTGCGAGCTCGCGGCCATGAGCAGTCCGTCAGCCGAGACCAGGACGGCATGAGCTACGCCAGGAACCTCGTTGGCGAAGTTCGAAACCAGCCAATCCAGCTGACGATTCGTACCACCTAGATCGGGGTTCATCGGTCTCCTTTGTCTCCGGTTAGGTTCATTGCTCTCATTGCGCGGCCATCCCGGACGCCCTGCTGGTGGCGACTCAAGCTGGACCTGATCGATTCCGGATCTCGGCTCGGCGCCCGATCCGCGGCACCGCTGACGGCGCCGGGGACCAGCCTCCCGCCCGGATTGCGTTGAGGCAAGCCGGCGGCGGTCTTCTGTTCGGCCTGGGCCTCGCTGGCCCGGCGGGCCGCCTGCCATCCTTCGTCACCGGGTGATTCGAAGGAGGCGGCGATCTGGGAGCGGTCCGGGTTCGGGTCGGCGAGCCAGGCCGACATCATCTCGGCGAAGATCGGGCTGTCCATCGGCGATCCGGGTTCAGCGGCGGGCTGGAGCCGGGTCTGGAAGAACGAGGCCGTCTGGGCCGGGTTGGACCGGTAGCTGTGCTTGCCGGGGTCGCGGGCCCCGGCCTGTCCGCCGTCGGCGGACTCGTGCGCGGCGGGCGCGGTGCGCTCCCGCTGCGGCAGGGCCACCCCGGGGGGCGCCTCGCGCTGGGGCAGCACGGTGGCGCCGGGATCGCGCTGGGGCAGTCCCTCGGGCGCCCGCTGGTGCAGACCGTTCGAGGCGGGTGCGCGCTGCGGCAAACCGTTGGGCGCGGACTGCTGCGGCCCGGCCGCCGGAGCGGGCTGACGCTGCGGCAGACCACCCGCGCCCGGATCGCGCTGCGGCAAACCGCCCGGGTCGCGCTGGGGCAGACCGTTGCCCGCCGGGCGCTGCGGCAGGCCGCCGTCGCGCTGCGGGGCACCGTTGGCGCCGGGATCACGACGCGGCAGGCCGTTGGCGCCGCCCTCACGCTGGGGCAGGCCGTTCGCGGCCGAATCCCGCTGTGGGAGGCCGCCCTCGGCCTGGTCGCGCTGGGGCACGCCGCCCTCACGCTGCGGCAGACCGCCCGAAGCACTCTCGCGCTGCGGCAGACCGTTCGGCCCACCCTCACGCGACGGCGCACCGTTCGCACCCGGCTGACGCTGCGGCAAGCCACCGTCACGCTGCGGCAAGCCGTTCGGCCCACCCTCGCGCTGGGGACGTCCACCGGAGGCACTGTCCCGCTGCGGCAGTCCACCGGCAGCCGGATCACGCTGCGGAAGTCCACCGGACGCGCTCTCACGCTGCGGCAGACCACCGGCGGCCGGATCACGCTGGGGCAGACCACCCTCACGCTGCGGCAGACCACTCGGCCCACCCTCACGCGACGACGGCGCACCGTTCGCACCCGGCTGACGCTGCGGCAGCCCACCATCCCGCTGCGGGGCGCCGCTCGCGGCGTCCCGCTGGGGTAGGCCGTCGCGAGCCGGGGCGCCGTTGGAGCCCGGCTGACGCTGCGGCAGTCCGCCCGTGGGCGGCGGCGGGGCGCCCGCGGCACCCGGCTGACGCTGCGGCAGGCCACCCTTGCCCTCCGGCGGCGCGGTGCGACCCGGCGTGGGACCGGCGACCGCGGGCGGCGGGGTGGGCGCACCGGGCGGGGTGGGCGGCTTCGGCCCACCGGGGGCCAAGGTGCGCTTGGGCATGGCGGCCGCGGCGAGCTTGCCGCGCTGCGGCGCACCCGTCGCCTGTCCGGGCTGCCCGGGGGCGGGGCGCAGGGTCGGGCTCGACTGGGCCGAGTCCTGGCGCAGCGAGGGCGACATGGCCGCACCCGGCTGCCGCTGCGGCAATCCGCCCGGACCCGTCTGCTCGGGCTTGCCGACCGGAATCGGCCCGCTCACGCCCGGATCGACGGTGACCATCATGTTGCCGCTCGGCGTGCGGGTGACCGCGCGGGTCTGCATCGACGTCGGCGTGGACGGACGCTCCGGCGCGGGCGCCGGAGCGGGCGTCGGAACCGACGGGGTGAGCGGCTGCGGCGCCGAGATCGGCTGCCCGGCCACGATCAAGCCGACCGGCACGTGCACCGTGACGGTGACGCCGGGGTCGCGCGCGGTGTCGAACGTCGGGCGCAGCCGCACCGTCAGGCCGTGGCGCTCGGCCAGGCGGCCGACCACGAACAGGCCCATGTGGCGGGCGGTGTCGGGACCGGGCTCGGCGGTCTGCTCGAGCCTGCGGTTGATCTCGGCCATCTCCGCGGGCGGCATGCCGATGCCGCGGTCGGCGACCTCGATCAGCAGGCCCTTGTCGTGCGCCTGGGCGAAGGTGAACTTGACGTCGGTCTCCGGCGGCGAGGCGCGCAGCGCGTTGTCGAGCAGCTCGGCGAACAGGTGCGCCAGGTCGGAGGCGGCCGGTTCCTTGAGCGAACCGCGCGGGGTCGCGCCCAGCTTCACCCGCTCGTAGTCCTCCACCTCGGAGATCGCGGCCCGCAGCACGTCGGCGATCTCGACCGGGGCGGACTTGGCGCGGCGCTGCTTGGTGCCGGCCAGGATGAGCAGGTTGTCGCCGTTGCGGCGCATGCGAGCGGCCAGGTGGTCGATCCGGAACAGGTTCTCCAGCAGGCGCGGGTCCTTCTCGTCGTACTCCATCGCCTCGATCAGGCTGAGCTGGTGGTCGATCAGCGACTTGGAGCGGCGCGCCAGGGTCTCGAACATGTCGTTGACCTGGGCGCGCATCTGCGCCTGATCGCTGGCCAGGCGCAGCGCCTGCCCGTGGATGTCGTCGACGGCGCGGGCCAGCTGGCCGATCTCCTCGGTGCTGCGCACCGGCATCGGCTCCAGCGGCACGTCCTCGGGGGAGGCGCCGTTGCGCAGCTGGGCGACCTCGTGCGGCAGATCGCTCTCGGCGACGCGCAGGGCGGCCAGGCGCAGGCGGTGCAGCGGCACGATCATCGAGCGCGCGACGAACACCGCGAGCAGCAGCGCCGCGAGGATGGTCGCGATGACGACGCCGGTGTAGGTCCAGGCGTCGCGGTTGGCGGTGCCGGCCAGCGAGGTCATCGCGCTGTCGATGTCGTCGGTGGCCTTCGCGACCAGCAGCTCGTAGGCGTCGATGCTGCTCTCCAGCGAGCCCTTGATCTCGAACACCGGCGGGCGGCCCGCTTGCGTCTCGGGGCTGTCGACCAGGTCGATCCGGGTCTCCACGCCCGCGCGCAGATCCGCGATCGTGGCGTCGCCCTCGGGCAGGCGGTTGGCCAGCACGTTCAGCAGCGCGTTCTCGGTGTTGGCGGCGACCAGGAAGTTCTGGATGCCGCCCTTGGAATCCTGCAGGAACTCGGTCGAGGCCGCGATCTCGCCGACCAGCGCCGCGCGGGTGTTCAGCGAGTCGACCAGACGTAGCTTGGCCGCGTCCATGCGCTGGTCGCTGACCTGCGAGACGACGTTCTCCACGATGCGCACGCTGTTATTGCGGATCGTGTCGATGACGCCCAGCGCCTCGGACGACGCCTGGTAGGCCTTACCGCGCGACTCGATGCCCTTGGCCTCGGTGATCATGTTGCGCAGGGCGGCCGCGGCCTCGGGGGTGTCGCCCAGGTTGCCCAGCGCGCCCTCCGCGGTGGCGATCGCCGCGCCGAGCGCGGCGAGATCCGCGTCGGCGACGATCTCGATGCCCGGTATCACCGTGGCCATCTGGCCGCCCGCGACCGTGGCGGCCGTGGCGCTCAGGCCGGTGACGGCCGGAATCGCCTCGACGCTCTCGGCGACCGACTCCAGCCGGTTCGCCTCGGAGAACTCCGCGGTGATCCTCGACACGCCGAGCCCCACCGCGACCGCCAGCGGCACGGCGAGAACCGCCGTAACCTTCCAGCGCAGGTCCCAATTGCCGAGCGCCCAGCGCTTCTTGCCGGACCTAGCGGCGTCACGCATCTCCCACTCACTTTCCAAACTGGCCCCATCCACGCGCCATCAGCGAACCTCCACAATCGCATGCTGGCTCGACGGGTGGAGCTGGCCGAGAACTGCGGCTGGCCGAGAAATTGCGTCTACGACGGCCCAAATAAGTGACATCAGATTCTAACGGATCAATAACAGCTTGGGTGACACCGAGTAGAGCTACGGGCCTTGACCTGCCCGTTCCAGGCATAACCAGAGGTCGCGGCACCCACCCGGGCGTCGCGTGAAGTCTGCCACAATCATGCAGATCTATCGAGGCGGGCATCGAGGCGAAGCTAGGGAGTCGGGGTTGAGCACAACATCGCGCGGCGAGTCGGCGGGGGGCGGCGACCCGAAGCCGGGCCCGGACGCCAAGCGGGGCTACCGGCCGGTCTACCAGACCAGCCTGGTCGACCCCGCGGAGTTCTGGTCCGGCGCGGCCGGCGCGATCGACTGGGTGACCCCGCCCACCCAGCTCTCCGACACCAGCGCCCGCCCCGTGACCAGGTGGTTTCCCGACGCCACGCTGAATACCTCGTACAACGCCCTCGATCGGCACGTGCGCACCGGCCCGGTGGCCGAGGGCGGCCGGGCCGACCAGCCCGCCCTTATATACGACTCCGCTATGACCGATACCAAGGTCGTCTACACCTACGCGGAGCTGCTCGACGAGGTCGCGACCTTCGCCGGCGCCATGCTGCGACTCGGCGTGCGGCAGGGTGACCGGGTCGTCATCTATCTGCCGATGATCCCCGAAGCCGTGATCGCGATGCTGGCCTGCGCGCGCATCGGCGCGGTGCACTCGGTGGTGTTCGGCGGGTTCGCCGCACCCGAGCTGGCGGCCCGCATCGACGACGCCGAACCTGTGCTCATTGTCACCGCGTCGGGGGGGCTGGAACCCGGCCGCCGGATCGAATATCCGCCGATCGTGCTCCAGGCGCTGGACCTCGCGAAGACCACCGCGCCGCGCCACGTGGTGGTCAAGCAGCGGCCCGGCAAGTTCGAGACCATCACTTTCGCCGCGCCGCAGGCGGCCACCGACTCCCTGCCGAGTTCGGCCGAGACGGTTGCCGCGCAGTGGCTGGACTGGGACGACGCGGTGCGTGGCGCCGAGCCCGCCGAGCCCGTTGCGGTGGCCGCGACCGATCCGCTGTACATCCTCTACACCTCGGGCACCACCGGGAAGCCGAAGGGCGTGGTGCGCGACAACGGTGGTCACGCCGTGGCGCTGACCTGGTCGATGCGCAATATCTACGACGTGGGGCCCGGTCAGGTGATGTGGGCCGCCTCCGATGTCGGCTGGGTCGTGGGCCACTCCTACATCGTGTACGCGCCGCTGCTGGTCGGTGCCACGACGTTGCTGTACGAGGGCAAGCCGGTCGGCACCCCCGACGCGGGCGCGTTCTGGCGGGTGGTGGCCGAGCACGGGGTGCGGGTGCTGTTCACCGCGCCGACCGCGCTGCGCGCCATCCGCAAGGCCGATCCCGACGCCAAGCTGGCCCGCAACCATGACCTGTCGGGGTTGCGTGCGCTGTTCTGCGCCGGTGAGCGGCTGGATCCGGCCACCTACGAGTGGGCGCGCGACACACTGCTGGCCGACCGGCCCGACTGCCCGGTGGTGGACCACTGGTGGCAGACGGAGACGGGCTGGCCGATCTGCGCCAACCTGCTCGGGTTGCAGGAGCTGCCGATCAAGCCGGGGTCGGCGTCGGTCCCGGTGCCCGGGTATCGCATTCGAGTGCTGGACGCGGAGGGCAACCCGGTCCCCGTCGGCACCGAGGGCAATATCGTCATCGGGTTGCCGATGCCGCCGGGCACCCTGACCGGCCTATGGCACGACGAGCCCCGGCTCATCCGTTCCTATATGTCCGCCTTCCCCGGCCACTACACGACAGGGGACTCCGGCTACGTCGACGAAGACGGTTACCTCTTCGTCCTCGGCCGCAGCGACGACGTGATCAATATGGCCGGGCACCGGCTCTCGGCGGGCAGCATAGAAGCCGCGATCTCCGGACACCCCGCCGTGGCCGAGTGCGCGGTGATCGGCCTGCCCGACGAGTTGAAGGGCCAGCGCCCGATCGCCTACGTCGTGCTGAAGGAAGGCGCGGAGATCGAGCCCGACCGCCTGCGCGACGAGCTGGCCCAGCGGGTGCGCGAGCAGATCGGCGCGATCGCCGCCCTGCACGACGCGGTGGTCGTGGCCGGGCTGCCCAAGACCAGATCGGGCAAGATCCTGCGCAAGACCATCCGCCAGATCACCGCGGGCGACGAGTACGAGGTGCCCTCGACCATCGAGGACCGCGGCGTGCTCGCGGCGCTGGAGGACCAGATCATCACCGCCCGCGCCGACGCGCTGGCCGCGGCCGAGAACGGCGACGCGGACCCGCCCGGCGCGGATTCCGTTGCGCCGTCCTGATTTCCCGGCCGCTCTCAGAGCTTTCTCATGGCGGGTTCACCCCCGTGCCAGCGCGGGGTAATACCGTCGGAGGTGGTTACGCGCCACCCCTCGACCCCTCGGAGGCATCACCGATGAACCGAATCCGCCGTACCACCGGCCTCGCCGCGCTCGCCGCGGGCGGCCTCGCCACCGTCACCGTGCTGCTCACGCCCGCGGTCGCGGCGGCCGATCCGGCCGAGCTGGTCGGGCCCCTGCTCACCTCGGACTGCACCTTCGCCCAGGTGGACGCCGCCCTGCACGACAAGGCGCCGCAGCTGGCCGCGATCCTCGACGCCAACCCCACCCAGAAGGCCGAGCTCCAGCGCCGCTTCGATCAGCCGGTGGAGCAGCGCCGCGCCGAGTTCGAGCGGCTGCTGGCGGAGAACCCGGAGGCGGCGCGGCAGGCGGAGAACGATCCGCGCGCCGCGCAGCTGCGCGACACCATCGCCGAAGTGGCGGCGGTCTGCCACCAGTACTGACCGATCCGTGACGCGCCCGCCCGACATGCGCGACCGATCCGCTGATCCGGCGTCCGGCTGGGTACCTTCGAGCACGCGCCCGCGCACGGCGGGCGACGTGGCGCGGGTCCCGGCCGGACCGCCGTCACGCCGACACGGAGAGGCGCCGATGCCGTGACCCCAGCGACACCGACCGTTCTCGTGGTGGACGACGACGAGGACGTGCTGGCCTCCGTCGAGCGCGGCCTGCGCCTGTCCGGTTTCCAGGTGCTGGTCGCCCGCGACGGCGCCGCCGCGCTGCGCAGCGTGAACGAGCACGCGCCCGACGCCATCGTGCTGGACATGAACATGCCGGTGCTGGACGGCGCGGGCGTGGTGACGGCGCTGCGCGCCATGGGCAACGAGGTGCCGATCTGCGTGCTGAGCGCCCGCGCGTCGGTGGACGACCGGATCTCCGGCTTGGAATCCGGCGCCGACGACTACCTCGTAAAACCTTTCGTTCTGGCCGAACTCGTCGCGCGGATACGGGCGCTGTTGCGCCGCCGCACCGACACCCCGGCTCCCGCGACTCCGGGCGCGATCACCGTGGGGCCGCTCGAAGTCGATGTGGCCGGCTACCGAGCTTTGTTGCACGGCAAGGAAATCGAGCTCACGAAAAGGGAGTTCGAGTTGCTGTCGACGCTGGCCCGCAACGCGGGTGTCGTGCTGAGTCGCGAGCGATTGCTGGAACTCGTGTGGGGCTACGACTTCGCGGCCGACACCAATGTGGTGGACGTGTTCGTCGGCTATCTGCGCCGCAAACTCGAAATCGACGACACCCCAAGGTTGCTCCACACCATTCGCGGTGTGGGGTTCGTGCTGCGAGCACCGAAGTGACCGCCGTATATCGCGGACCGGAAGACCGATGACCGCGCGCCCACCGGCGAAAAAGCGTCCGCGCCGGACGTTTTCGTTGCGGACCCGGGTCGCCGGGGCCGCGGCGGCCGGTGCGGTGATCATCGTGACGGCGCTCAGCGGCATCACGGTGCAGGCCATCGAGCGCAACAACCTCCAGCAGAGCGATCAGCAGCTGACGGTCGCGTCGCGGCTGGTGCTCATCGACCCGGTGATCGCGGTCGGCGTGCTCGGGCTCACCGGGCTCAACGAGGACATGGCCGTCACCGTGCGCGACGACGGCGCCGTGGTCGCGAGCAGCCCCGTGCAGCTCCCCGATCTGCCGACCGGCTCGCAGACCGTCACCGTCGACGGCATTCCCTATCGCGTCCTCACCACCACCCGGAATCAGCCGCCGGGGCGCACGGTGTCGCTCGGCATCCCCGCCGACGAGGCCGCGCGCGCCACCGCCGAACAGCAGCGGTGGGTGCTCCTGGGTGCGCTGCTCGCCGTGGCGGCGGCCGGTGCGCTCGGTTGGGTACTGGCCGGGCGCGCGGTGCGGCCCATCGTGGACCTCACCCGGCAGGTGGGCGCGCGCAGCGCCTTCCCCGATCCGGAGAATCCCCTTCCGCCCGTGGACGGTTCGGGCATGCGGGAGGCGGAGAAGCTCGCCGACGCGGTCAACCTCATGCTCGAGCGCGTGGACGAGGCGCAGGCCCAGACCGCCGCCGCACTGGAGACCGCGCGCGATTTCGCGGCCGTCTCCGCGCACGAATTGCGCACCCCACTCACCGCCATGCGCACCGACCTCGAGGTGCTGCGCACCCTCGACCTGGACGAGGCCCAGCGCGCCGAGATCCTCGTCGACCTGCAACGCAGCCAGGGCCGGGTGGAGGCCACCCTCGCCGCGCTGGAGCGCCTGGCCACCGGCGACCTGATCAACGACAGCGACCACGTGGACACCGACGTCGGCGACCTGTGCGACCAGGCCGCCCACGACGCCATGCGCCACTTCCCCGGCCTGTCCGTGCGCATCGACACCGACGCCGAACTCGTCACCCGCGGCCTGCCCGCCGGCCTGCGCCTGGCGGTCGACAACGCCCTCGCCAACTCCGTCAAACACGGCCGCGCCACCGAGGCCGTGGTGTCCGCGCACCGCACTCCCGACGGACGCATCGTCATCGCGGTCGACGACAACGGCCGCGGCATCCCCGCCGGCGAACGCGACGCCGTCTTCGCTCGCTTCTACCGGGGCAGCCAGGCCAGCAAAGGCGGATCCGGGCTCGGCCTCGCGCTCGTCGCCCAACAGGCCCAATTACACGGTGGGCGAGCGTATTTCGAGAACAGTCCGTTGGGCGGAGCGCGACTCGTGCTCGACCTCCCCGAGCGCGGGCGCGTTGCGTCGCAGCCGGGTTCGGACGGGCCCCCCGGACGCTGAGCCCGAACGCCGCTGCGGCGGAGCTCACTTGCGGCTGAACGCGGTGCGGTATGCGCTGGGGGTCAGGCCGTGCCGTCTCGTCAGGTGCAGGCGCAGCGATTCCCCGGTGCCAAGGCCGGATCGACGGGCGACCTCGGGCACGGGCAGGTCGGTGACTTCCAGCAGTTCCCGCGCCCGGTCGATCCGCTGGTGCAGAAGCCATTGCAGGGGACTGGATCCCGTTTCCGCGCGGAAGCGGCGCGTGAGAGTACGGATGCTTATGTGGGCGTGGGCGGCCAGCTCACGCAGCGTGAGTGGTTCGTCGAGGCGTGCCAACGCCCACGCGCGGGTTTCTGCCAACGAAGTGCCGGTTTCCGGCGGGAGCGGATTTTCGATGAATTGCGCTTGGCCACCGGGGCGGAGGGGCGCGACGACGGCCAGGCGCGCCACCGCGTTGGCCACGGCCGCACCGTGATCGCGGCGCACGATGTGCACGCACAGGTCCAGCCCGGCGGCCAATCCGGCCGAGGTGAGGATCTCACCGTCATCGACGAAGAGCACATCCGGTCGCAGGTCCACCGCGGGGAACCGGGCGCGCATCTCGGCCGAGTACAGCCAATAGGTGGTCGCGGGCCTCCCGTCCAACAGACCCGCCTGGGCCAACACGAACGCCCCGGTGCAGATCGAGGTGATGCGCGTACCCGCATCGGCGGCCGCGCGCAGGGCGGTCAAGACGCGGGGGTCGGATTCGCCGCGGGCGCCGGTTCCGGTGACTATGACGGTGTCGGCCGTCTCCAGTTGGTCCAGGCCGCACTCGACCACCACGTCGCGTCCGGTGTATCCCGGCACGATGCCCGGATCGGCTGTACACACCACCACTTCGTAGACGGGCACGTCGTCGACTCGCACTGCGGGAAAGACCATTTCGGGAATCGCGAGATCGAAGGTGGTCACCGGAGGGACGGCGAGAACGACAACACGGTGCATGGCTCGATCCTTGGAATATGTGGCATTCAGGCCACTACCATACCCGCTTCGTGCCCGACAGAGTCAGGTGCGGACCGCCGCGGGGTGGCCCCAGTCGAGGAGGAATACAATGTCTCTGCACGTCGTCGCCGGTGCCGGGAGCACAGGGAGCCGGACCGCGCTGCTGCTCGCCGAGGCCGGTGAGCGGGTACGGCTGATCAGCCGGCGTGGGCTCGGACCCGACCATCCGCTGATCGACAAGGTGGTCGGTGACACCAGTGACGCCGACAGACTCGCGGCGCTGACCGCGGGCGCGCTGACCTTGATCAACACCACCTGGCCCGCCTACGACCGGTGGCCCACGGACTTTCCGCCCATCGCCGAAAGCGTGCTCGCCGCCGCCGAACGCACTGGCGCGAACTACGTCTCGCTGAGCAACACCTACGGCTACGGCCGGGTGGACGGTCCCATGACCGAGGACCTGCCCATGTCGCCGGTCGCGGTGAAAGGTGCTGTGCGAGCACGTATGTGGCTCGACGCGAAGGCCGCCCACGAAGCAGGCCGGGTGCGCGTCGCCGAAGTGCGCGCCTCGGACTACCTGGGCCGAGACGCCGGATCGGTGTTCAACTTTCTGGTGACACGCAACGTGCTCGCCGGGGAACCGGCCGGCTACCCCGGCGACCCGGACGTGCCGAAGAGCTGGTCGTACGTCGACGACGTCGCACTGACCCTGGCCACCGTCGCCCGCGACGAACGTTCCTGGGGACGGGCCTGGCACGTGCCGTCGACGGTCATGTCGTTGCGGGATGTCGTAGAGCGCCTCGCGACGCTGACCGAATCGCCCGCGCCCCAGTTGGTTCCGATGTCCCGGACCGATCTGGCATGGGCGGGCGCGGACGACCCCGTCATGGCGGAGCTGATCGAAATGTTCTACTCGCTGGAGCACCCCGACGTCTTCGACTCGGCCCTCACCCAGCGCACCTTCGACCTGTCCCCCACGCCCATCGACACCGTGCTCGCCGACACCGCCCGCTTCGGCACCTACTGAATCGAGTACGCGGAAGGGCTACGTATGCACCGCTCACCGTCGGCGATCACAACCCGACCGCGAGCCGTCAGGCGTCCGACACGAACACTCCAGCGGCCCGGCCGGTTACACGGCACTCGGACCACTCCGTGGTGCGGTTCGCCGCCCGCATGGGTGTTCGCGTGGCATGAAAATCAGGGGGAACCAGATTGCAAGTAGCCGCGTCCAAGTAGGTGTGAGGATGGATGCGGCTCGGTGCGGGGCACGGTCGTTCCCGCGGGTCCGGGTGGTTGACGCGGCAGCCTGGAGGTTTGCCTGTTGGATATAGTTGCCGCGACTGAGTGACCGTGGAACGGGAAGCGGGGGTGACGATGCGAGCCGTTACCAGGGCTGTTTGCATTCTGGGAGTGGTGGCGGCCGGGGCCGGGTTGGTCGGGTGTGGGTCGACCACCGACGGGGAGGCGCAGCCGGCCGGCGGGGGTACCAGTACGAGTGCGGAGGATGGGAAGAACTCGCTGGGGCTGGAACCGGACGTGCCGCAGTCGTACGACCCGTGCACGGATGTGCCGAAAGAGCTCTTGGAAGCGGAGGAGCTGTATCCGGGGGTCATCCCGAATACCGCTCATGCCGATGCCTGGGGGGCACAAGTGATGTGGCGGGGATGCCGCTGGGTGCGATCCGGAAACTACGCGGCTTCCATTCAGGTCACGAACATGACGCTCGATTTCGTACGTAAAGAGTTCTACAACGAAGGACGCGAACTCACCGTAGCCGGTCGCCCAGCCATCTCAGCCCGGCGTAGTGACCGCGGACCCGAGGTTTGCAGCATCAACGTCGAGATGAAGGGCGGGAGCCTCGAGTTCCACGTCACCAGGTCGTCGTCACGCGACGCTC
Organism: Nocardia puris; assembly: GCF_036051655.1. Lineage (NCBI taxonomy): Bacteria > Bacillati > Actinomycetota > Actinomycetes > Mycobacteriales > Nocardiaceae > Nocardia > Nocardia puris. The sequence continues at coordinate 977,649 of NZ_CP107943.1, forward strand.
CCGATGTCGATGCATGTGACCACGGCCTGAATCTGGCACAGAAGGTAGTTCCCACGCTGCCGGCCGGAAGCTGATGCACCACCCAGGAACCAAGCACCCAGAGGGGGAACGATGAGTGATGACGAAGCGCCATCGCCGTTGGCCAACTTGATCACCGAAGCCCGGGAGGGCAGGCTCGGACTGCGGATCGAGCCGGTCAAGTCCAAATGCGTGGTGTATCGAAGTGATCGCCGCGTGACCGCTGCCGGTCAGGCGGTCAACGCTGCGGGATCCTCCTGTTCATCGCTGGGTTCGGTGTGGTTGCGGGAGCGGGCCAACACGTCGAGGCCGAGGTAGCGGCGGCCTTCGATCCATTCGTCGTGTTGTTCGGCCAGGACAGCGCCGACGAGGCGGATGATCGCGGTGCGGTCGGGGAAGATCCCGACGACGTCGGTGCGGCGCCGGATTTCCTTGTTCAACCGTTCTTGGGGGTTGTTCGACCAGACCTGACGCCAGATCTGTTTCGGGAAGCTGGTGAACGCGAGCAGGTCGGCGCGGGCCGCGTCCAGGTGCGCGGCGACTTTCGGAAGCTTCTCGGCCAATGCGTCGAGCATCCGATCATATTGAGACCCAACCGATTCCGGGTCGGCTTGATCGAAGACCGAGTGGAGCAGAGTCCGAACCCACGGCCACGACGTTTTCGGTGTGATCGACATCAGGTTGACGGTGTAGTGGGTCCGGCAACGCTGCCAGGACGCGCCGGGCAGGGTCGCTCCGATCGCCGCGACCAGCCCGGCGTGGGCGTCGGAGGTGACCAACTCGACCCCGGACAAACCCCGCGCGACCAGATCACGGAAGAACGCCAACCAGCCGGCACCGTCTTCACCACTGGTGACCTGCAAGCCCAGGATTTCGCGGTAGCCGTCGGCGTTGACACCGGTCGCGATCAGGGCATGGACGTTGACCACCCGCCCGTTCTCGCGCACCTTCAACACCAGGGCGTCCGCGGCGACGAACGTGTAAGGGCCTTGGTCGAGTAAGCGGGTCCGGAACGCTTCGACCTGGGCATCGAGGTCGGTGGCCATGATCGAGACCTGCGACTTCGACAGCTGCGTGACGCCGAGGGACTCGACGAGTTTCTCCATCCGCCGGGTCGAGACACCGAGCAGGTAGCAGGTCGCGACCACGCTGGTCAGGGCTCGTTCGGCGCGTTTGCGGCGTTCGAGCAGCCAGTCGGGGAAGTAGCTACCCGACCGCAGTTTCGGGATCGCGACGTCCATGGTCCCGACGCGGGTGTCGAAATCGCGGTGGCGGTATCCGTTTCGGGAGTTGACCCGGTCCTCGCTGCGTTGCCCGTAGTCGGCGCCGCACATGCTGTCGGCTTCGGCGTTCATGATCGTGTGGACGAAGCTGGACAGCAATTCTCGCAGCAGATCAGGGCTGGCCGCGGCGAGTTGGGTGTCGAAGGGCTTGCTCGGGTCGATACGCTGGATATCGGTCATCGCGTGATGTCTCCTTCAAGTGACTTTGGACGGTCTCTTCAAGGGTCACGCGGTGACCACCTCGTTTCCGGCTACGACACGCTCGGAACAGGGGGCTGCTCGGGTGGTCGGGCCGTACACCACGCTATTGGACGCAACCATCGAGCCGGAGGACTTCGTCTACATCGACCGCGACTGCCAACGGTTTCTCGACTTGATCGACACCATGAAGGACGAAGCCGAGGCCATCTCGAACATCGAGAACAGCCAATGGGGTATCGGCGCCGACGTCGAGATGCTGACCTCCGCACAGACTCTGGTCAGCCGCTTCAAGGAAAAGGCCAAGGGCTCAGACAACAGCGTCTACGCCCTACTCGACGAGCACTACAAGATCGTCCAGGACATCCAAACGCTCCACAACGTCATCAAAGACCGCTACATCGCCGCCGACGCCGAGTTCGCACAACGGGTCAATGCTCTGCTCGAACGGCTTCCCGATCGACCCACCCCGATCCGGGCCGTCCTCAGCCAGCCCGGCATCACTCCATCGCCGCAGCCCGAACCTCTCTCCCCGTAGGGCGATCGCGACATGACCCAGAACGAGCAGACCCGCATCACCGACGGCGGCGAGAACCCGCGCAAGTACAAGCACGTCGATATCAGCGCGGCATTCAACCCGTTGCAGCCCGGTTCGGGGCACGATATCGCCACGCGCTACAGCGCCCTGGCCACCCAATGGGAAGCCGGTGTCGGCGTTTTCGGTGCGAGTATCCGGAAGTCGATTTCGACCGCGTGGGAGGGCGAAGCCGCGACGCAGTCGAAGGACGCGATCGAGCGGTACACGAAGTCCGCGCACGAGATGACCGACCCGTTGCGGCTTCTCGGCACGCGGGTGGCCGCCGCCGCGCAGGCGATCTCCGAGACCAATAACCGTCTCCCCGAGCCCGTCGAGGAAAAGCACCCCCTGCACAAGGATTCCTGGCCGTGGGTCGGCACCAACCGCGACTCCGTGATCGAGGATCGTCAGGAAGAGGCGCAGGCGGTCATGAGCGACTACTACGTCAAACCCTTCCTCGGACTCGACGGCCAGATCCCCGTCCTCCCGAAACCGGTCGACCCGACCAACCCCCTCGACATCTCCACCCCGACGGGCGCCAACAGCGACGATCCGGGCGGCACGCCGGGCTCCCCCGGCCCTGGCACGCCAGGCCCGGGCACGCCCGGCCCGGGCACGGGGGAAGACCCCGCCACAGAGGAGCCGGATGAGGAGGAAGAGCAGCCGGACGACGAGACTCCCGACGACACGGACGACACCTCGACCGACCCCGGCTCAACGGACCCGTCGTCGACCAATCCCGCTTCCACGCAACCGGATCAGAACCGCCCGACCACCCCGACCGTCCCCTCGGGCACCAACCCGGCGGGCACGCCCGGCTCGCCGGGACCCGGCACTCCCGGCTCGCCCGGACCCGGCAGCACGCCGTCCCCGGGCCGCAGTGTCCAAAGCCTGCAAGGGGTTCCGGGTTCCGGTTCCGCCGGCGCGGCTTCCGCGGCGACGAACCGCGCGATGTCGGGCCTCGGCGGTATGGGCATGCCCGGCGCGGGCGCGCGCGGCGGCAAGGGTGACGAAGAGTCCAACCGCGGCGTCCCCGACTACCTGATCAACCAGGAGAACACCGATGAGCTGCTCGGTGAGATCCCGAAGACCATTCCCGGCGGTGTGATCGGCGAGCACCCGTCCGACTAGCCCACCGCCGACCGGCCCGCCGCGGGAGCGCCGCGGCGGCCCGCAGTACGACCGAATGGATATACCGATGCTCGAATGGACCTGGGACCCCGAGGATTTCGCCGCCCTCTGGTACAGCGACGCCAACGACCGCTTCCCACGCCCGCTGAAGTACCTGAGCCGCTTCGCCTTTCAGAACGATTTCGCCCGCCACCGCCTGACCGTGCGCGGCCGCTACCCGGCCGGCGAGCTGGAGCGGATCGAGCTCGCGCTGCACACCCTGTCCACCTCGGAGATGCGTATCGAGATCCTCGGCGGCACCCGCAAGCACAAGGACAGCACCGGCGATGTGAAGCAGTACCGGATCGTCGGCGCGCGCAACAGATTCAGCGCGGTCGTCGCGTTCCAGACCGTGCGCGCGGAGGTGAACGGGCCCATCCGTCTGCGAGCGGTGAGCACGGAATCCCTTGCGGCGCATATCGTCCGCTCCATCCCCGCCTGCCGTCCCGGCTTGGAACCGCCCGCCACCTTCCACCCCGGCGACCTGCGCGCCGACCAGGGCACCTACCTGCGCGACAACGCCCGCAACACCCCGCGCGAACGCTACCGCCGGCTCCTGCACCGCCCCGCCGACGGTGGCGGCTCCGCCGGGCTGCGGGTGGGGCCGCTGCACTCGCGCCCCGAGGCCGTCGAAACCCTCCAGTGGTGGGACATCAGCGGCGACGGCCGCTACACCGAGAGCACCGGCCAGAACATCACCGTGCGACCCACCACCCCCGCCGAACTCGGCGCGACCTTCACCGGCTGGCTCGACCGCGCCGAACGCCGCCTGCGCGACGCCGAAGCCGAACGCGAGGAATGGGTGTAGGCCTGCCGTCGACCTCTGGCCGGATACCTCCGTCGCTCAGGTCGCGATCCGGCAAGGCGGAGTCGAGCTGATACTCGGCGTCTCGGGATGACGACAACCCGCGGGCACACGAGCCCGACCGCGCGACAGCGACACGCACCACGCTGCGCGAGGAACGCGGCCGCACGTCGGGGCCGGGTGGGATCGATACGGGACCGGCGCGACGATCGGCACTGCGGCCGTCCGCGTGAACGAGCGGGCCTGCGCGCGGGACGTCTCGGCTGTCCTGTTCACTCCCTGACGATGTCGACCGGATCGGTCAGCGCCAGCGCGATGGCGGACTGCTGCGCGGCGCCGCGCATCGGCAGCGCCTCGATGGCCTTGCCGGTCTGGGTGTTGAGGTTGCCGACGATCTGCTGGAGCTGGGTGACACCGCCGGTCATCATCGAGATGGCCTCCACCAGCTGGGCGCCGCCCTGTTCGGCCAGCTGCGGCAGGCCCTCCGCGAGCTTCGCGCCCTCGTTGAGCTGCGCGCTCGCACCCTGCAACCGCCCGACGACGGTGCGCAGCAGCGTGCCCAGATCGGTGTTCGGGTCCACCGCGCCGCCGACCAGCAGGTCCAACCCCTCGAGCTGCGCGCCCGCCTGACTCGAGACCGCCCGCAGCCCTTCGAGTTTCGCGATGATGTCGGCCACCGCGGGATCGCCCGCGAAGGGCAGCGCGCGCAGCAGCGGCAGGATCTGGTCCAGGCCGCCGCTGACGGTCCCGGCGGTCTGCTGCACCTGCGCGATGGTCACGCCCGTGGAATCCAGCGCGGAGGCCAACTGTTCGGCTTGGGCGGCGGCCCCGTCCACGGTCTCGTTGAGGATCGCGATGGCCGAGGTGAGTTGCGCGGAGCCCTCTTTCGCGAAGTCGAGGAAACCGAGCAGCTGATCGGCGCCCGAACTGAACTGATCCGCGCCCTGCGCCGCCGCGTTCACGCCCGCGCTCAGCAGCTGCGCGTTCAACTGCACACCGCTCAGCTGGGTGCGCGCCTGCGAGACGACCGCCAGCGCCGCGTCCACACCCGCCGCGCCGATCCGGTGCGTCACCTCGCGCGCCGCGCCGTCGACGAACGCGTCGTCGGCGTTCTCGTGCGCGGTGACGGTGACCTTGGCCCGCTTCGGCTCCGTGGTCGCCAGGGTCCCCATCGACTCGGTGAGATCCGCGGGCAGGGTGATCACGGCCGCGTAGTCGTCGGCACTCGCGCCGGGTTCGGCGACGGTCCACTCGTATCCGCCGCCGTCCTGCTGCAACGCCTGCGCGATCCGCTCCCCCGTGGGACCCGCGTCCTGGTTCACCAGCGCGATCCCGGTGGGCGCGTCCCCGCCCCCGGAGCAGGCCGTCACCACACCACCGATCGCCCCGGCGGTAAAGATCCCGACAACGAGCAGCACCCAGCGTCCGCGATTTCCGATCACACCAGAACGCTAAACACCGCCTCTGGCAACACCATCGGCGATTCTCTGAGAATTCGGTAAGGGTGGGCGGACCTCGAACGTCAGACCCGCCGGAGATACGAGACTCCCCACCTTCTGCCGACAGAAGATGGGGAGTCGCGATTCAGCGTCGAACGGCAGAAATCAGTTCGCGTTCAGCAAATCGATGACGAATACCAGGGTCTTACCCGCCAGCTGATGACCCGCACCCGCCGGCCCGTAGGCCAGCTCCGGCGGAATGGTGAGCTGACGACGTCCGCCGACCTTCATACCGGGAATGCCGTCCTGCCAGCCCTGGATGAGGCCGCGCAGCGGGAACACGATCGACTCACCGCGGCTCCACGACGAGTCGAATTCCTCACCGGTGTCGAATTCGACGCCGACGTAGTGCACTTCGACGGTGCCACCCGGCACGGCCTCCTTGCCCTCGCCCTCGATGATGTCCTTGATCACGAGCTCGGTGGGCGCGGGGCCCCCTTGGAATTCGACAACCGGCTTGGTCATGCGGCTATCCCCTTCGATAGTTGGTTCAGCGGTTGGTGATCTCACGGTATTCGCGCGCGCCGTATCCGGTGTAGATCTGGCGCGGACGGCCGATCTTCAGCGGCTCGCTGTGCATCTCGCGCCAGTGCGCGATCCAGCCGGGCAGCCGGCCCATCGCGAACAGCACGGTGAACATGCGGGTCGGGAAGCCCATGGCCTTGTAGATGACGCCGGTGTAGAAATCGACGTTCGGGTACAGGCGGCGCTCGATGAAGTACTCGTCGGTGAGCGCGGCCTCTTCGAGCGCCTGGGCGATGTCGAAGAGTTCGTCGTCGCCGCCGAGCTTGCGCAGGATGGCGTCGGCGTGCTTCTTGGCGAGGGCGGCGCGCGGGTCGTAGTTGCGGTAGACGCGGTGCCCGAAGCCCATGAGCTTCACGCCGTCTTCCTTGTTCTTGACCTTGCGGATGAACTCCTTGACGTCGCCGCCGGAGGCCTTGATGTCGTCGAGCATCTCCAGCACGGCCTGGTTCGCGCCGCCGTGCAGCGGGCCCCACAGCGCGTTGATGCCGCCCGAGACCGAGGTGAACAGGTTGGCGTCGGAGGAGCCGACCAGGCGCACCGTGGAGGTGGAGCAGTTCTGCTCGTGATCGGCGTGCAGGATCAGCAGCATGTCCAGCGCGGCGGCCACCTCGGGGTCCACCTCGTAGGGCTCAGCCGGGAAGCCGAAGGTCATGCGCAGGAAGTTCTCCACCAGGCTCAGCGAGTTGTCCGGGTAGAGGAACGGCTGGCCGACCGACTTCTTGTAGGAGTAGGCCGCGATGGTGGGCAGCTTGGCCAGCAGGCGGATGGTGGACAGCTCGACCTGCTCGGGGTCGCGCGGGTCCAGCGAGTCCTGGTAGTACGCCGACAGGGCGTTCACCGCGGAGGAGAGCACCGGCATCGGGTGCGCGTTGCGCGGGAAGCCGTCGAAGAACCGCTTGAGATCCTCGTGCAGCAGCGTGTGGCGGCGGATGCGGTCGGTGAACTCGTCGAGCTGGGCCTGCGAGGGCAGCTCGCCGTAGATGAGCAGGTAGCTGACCTCGATGAAGGTGGAGCGCTCGGCCAGCTCATCGATCGGGTACCCGCGGTAGCGCAGGATGCCTGCCTCGCCGTCGATGTAGGTGATCGCCGACTTGGTGGGCGCGGTGTTCATGAAACCGGGGTCGTAGGTGACGTACCCGGTGCTGGCCAGCAGTTTGCCGAGGTCGATACCGTCGTTGCCTTCCGAGGCTCCGGTGACGGTCATGGCGTATTCGCCACCGGGATAGCTCAGGACCGGCTTGGCGTCGTTGATGTGGTCGTTCTCGGGCACAGAAGGATCCCTCTCAGGCTAGGACCGTCGGCATCGAAGTGCGGTCGGCACGGCGGTGCGATTACCTAGACGCTAGTCGCTGTCCACTCCGCCCGGCCACGAGGGTGCCCACCCGGCGACCTCACAAACCTGTGGGCCTCACGTGAGGTTTCCGCCGTCATCCGGGCAGCGGAGCGGGGTGCGTCCGCGCTACCTTGTACCGCACGAACGCGGGGAACGCCACGGCGGCGAGCATCACGCCCACCACGACGAGCACACCGCCGCCCGCCGAGGCCACGGCCGTACCCAGGCTCGCCGCGGCGAAACCGTGGGCAACATCACCGATGCGCGGCCCGCCCGCGACCACCACGATGAACACCCCTTGCAGCCGCCCGCGCATCTCGTCGGTCGCCACGGTGAGCAACATGGCGGTGCGCAGCGCGGCCGAGACCATGTCCACCGCGCCGCCGAAGGCCAGGAATCCCAGCGCGATCCACAGCCACACGCCCAGCCCGAACCACTGCCCGGCCAGGCCCACCGCGACGCCGAATCCCACCATCGCCACGCCCCACAGCGCGATGCAGATCAGCACGGCCAGCCCTTGCCTGCGGATGCGCGGTATCCAGCCGGAGAAGACGCCGCCGAGCACCGCGCCCGCCGACATCGCCGCGAACAGCAGGCCCAGCGCCACCCCGCCCGTGGCGGGGTCGGCGAAGGTCTCGTGCGCGATCTGCGGGAACAGGGCGCGCGGCATGCCGAACACCATCGCGATGACGTCGACGACGAACGAGGCCAGCAGGACCGGCTGGGTCGCCAGGTAGGAGAAGCCGTCGAACACGGCGCGCAGCCCGGCGCTGCGGGTGGCCCCGGCCGGCGGCATGGCGGGCAGCCGCCATACCGCCCACAGCGTGACGGTGAGGGCCACCGCGTCCACCAGGTACAGCGTGGACAGCCCGATCACCGGGATCAGCGCGCCGGCCAGCACCGGGCCCGCGATGGCGCCGACCTGCTGCACGGTCATGCTCAGCGAGCTGGCGGCGGCGAGCTGTTCGGGCGGCAGCAGGCGCGAGATGGCGGCGCTGCGGGTGGGCTGGTTCACCGCGAAGAAGGCCTGCTGCACGGCGAACAGCGTGAGCACCAGCCACACGTTGTCGAGTCCGGCGGCGGCCTGGGCCCAGAAGAGCACGGCGGTCAGGGCGGTGCCCGCGGTGGTGATGATCAGCAGCACCCGCCGGTCCATCGCGTCGGCGAGCGCGCCGCCCCACAGCCCGAACACGACCAACGGCACCAGGCCGAACAGCCCGGACAGCCCGACATAGCCGGAGCTGCCGGTGATCTGGAAGATCTGCGTCGGCACCGCCACCACGGCCAGCTGCGCGCCGATCACGGTCACGATGTTGGTGGTCCACAGGCGCCGGAAATCGGGGTAGCGCAGCGGTGTGGTGTCGGCGAGCAGCTTCACGCGACGGGAGAGTAGCGCGTCAGCGCGAATTCATCACATGTATATGGGTCACGGTTGCAGGCGGTCGACCGTCATCCGGCCGTCGATCACCCGCACCCGGATCCGGTTGTGCAGGCGGCCCCGGCGACCCTGCCAGAACTCGACCTCGTCGGGGCGCAGCAGGTAGCCGCCCCAGTGCGGCGGCACGGGAATCTCCTCGACGCCGGCGAAGCGCTCGGCGGTCTCGGCCAGCGTGCGGTCGAGTTCGGCGCGCGAGGAGATCGGCTGGGATTGCCGCGAGGCCCACGCGCCCAGCTGCGAATCGCGCGGCCTGGCACGCCAATACACGGCGGTCTGCTCGGCGGAGGTCTTGGTGACCGGGCCGCGCACGTGCACCTGCCTGCCCAGCGCGAGCCACAGGAACGTGGCCGCCGCGAACGGCACCTCGGCCAATTGCCGCCCCTTGGCGGAGTCGTAATTCGTGTAAAAAGTCACACCTTCCGGCGAGAGCCCTTTACACAGCACGGTTCTCGCGACCGGGCGAGGTTGCCCGCCGGTCACCGCGACGGTGGCCACCACCATCGCGTTGGGCTCGGGGATGCCGACCGCGGTGGCCTGCTCGATCCAGTGCCGCAGCAGCGGCTCCCAGCCCCCGGCCAGCCAGGTCTCGTCCAGATCGGTGTCCTCGCCGGAGCCGAACGGCGGGCCGCCGTACTCGGCCCGCATCGCGGACAGGTCGGTGGGCCCGGGCGCACCGGTCGTCTCCGGGCCCGGCGCGGTCGGGATCGGCGCCGCGGCGGGCGCCTCATTGTCCAGGTCACGCATGGGGCAGACGTTACTCCGCGGTAGCAGGGAGCTAAGGTTCTGGTGATCGGCATGTGCTCGGCGAGCGGCACCCTCATCGGCGAGAAGCGCATGCGACCCGAAGTGCAAGGAGAGTCACAACATGACTACCAGCCCCGCGGTTCCCAGTGGCCAGGCAGCGGTACCCAGCGATTTCGTCAGCGGACTCGAGGGCGTGGTGGCGTTCACCACCGATATCGCCGAACCGGACAAGGACGGCGGCGCGCTGCGCTACCGCGGCGTGGACATCGAGGACCTGGTCACCAACCGGGTGACCTTCGGCGATGTGTGGGCGCTGCTGGTGGACGGCGAGTTCGGCCGCGGACTGCCGCCCGCCGAGCCCTTCCCGCTGCCGGTGCACACCGGTGACGTGCGCGTCGACGTGCAGGCCGGCCTGGCCATGCTCGCCCCGATCTGGGGCTACCAGCCGCTGCTCGACATCGACGACGAGACCGCCCGCGAGAACCTCGCCCGCGCCTCGGTGATGGCGCTGTCCTACGTGGCGCAGTCCGCGCGCGGCATCTACCAGCCCGCGGTCCCGCAGCAGAAGATCGACGAATGCACCACTGTCACCGAACGTTTCATGACCCGGTGGAAGGGTGATCCGGACCCGCGCCACACCGAGGCCATCGACGCCTACTGGGTGTCGGCCGCCGAGCACGGCATGAACGCCTCCACCTTCACCGCGCGCGTGATCGCCTCCACCGGCGCCGACGTGGCGGCCTCGCTGTCCGGCGCGATCGGCGCCATGTCGGGCCCGCTGCACGGCGGCGCCCCGGCCCGCGTGCTGCCCATGATCGAGGAGGTCGAGAAGACCGGCGACGCCCGCGCGCTGGTCAAGGGCATCCTGGATCGCAAGGAGAAGCTGATGGGCTTCGGCCACCGGGTGTACCGGGCCGAGGACCCGCGCGCCCGCGTGCTGCGCGCCACCGCCCAGCGCCTCGGCGCGCCGCGCTTCGAGGTGGCGGCCGCGCTGGAGCAGGCCGCGCTGGCCGAGCTGCGCGAGCGCCGCCCGGACCGCGCCATCGAGACCAACGTCGAGTTCTGGGCCGCCGTGATCCTGGACTTCGCCGAGGTCCCGGCGCACATGATGCCCGCCATGTTCACCTGTGGCCGCACCGCGGGCTGGTGCGCGCACATCCTCGAGCAGAAGCGTCTCGGCAAGCTGGTGCGCCCGGCCGCCATCTACACCGGCCCCGGCCCGCGTCAGCCCGACGAGGTCGCGGGCTGGTCCGCCATCAACCACCTGTAGGACGCGAAGACCCGCGAGCCGGGTGCCTTCGGCGGCAAATCCCTTGCCGCCGAAGGCACCCGGCTCGCTTCTTTCTCCGAATTCAGTTGGCCCCGATGGGCTTTCCGAAGAACGAGGCCACGGTCTCGCCGAACACCTCGGCCAGGAAGGGCAACTGCCCCGGCGTGGCGACCATCGTCGGCATATCGCTGGTGGTGCAACCCTGTTGCGCCGGAACGCCGTTCAGCCGATCCATCAGCCACAGCAGTGCCGACGGGCCGCCGGTGATCTCGGCGATGATGTGCTCGCTGGCGTGATCGCGGGTGAACTGCACGCTGGCCTTCGGGTCCCGGCAGTAGGTGTTCACCAGTTCCTCGGTGGAGCCCAGCGGCAGGATCTCGTCCCACCGCGAATGCCAGATGAACATCGGCACATCGGGCACGGTCTTGCCGAGCTTGGTGTCCTCGAGCATCGCGGCCACCACAGGGTGGTGCAGCGGGTCGCCCTCACCGCGCAGGAACCCCTTGAGGTTCAGGAACGGCAGCAGCGCCGACTGGTACTGCACGCACAGCGGAGCTTTGACCGCCATGAGAGTCTTGCCGAACGTGTCCATTTCGCTCTCGAGGAAAGCCGCGAAGTCCGGGTACTCCCGCGCCAAACCCATGATCGCGCCGAAAACCAGCCCGGAAGTGGCCTGGTTATTGGCCATGTTCAGGGTGGCGCCCAGATCGGCGCCGACACCGCCCTGCGCGACGCCCACGATGTTCAGCTCGGGCGCGTAGCTGCGGTACATCTCGGCCGCGTGGCCGGTCGGCATGGACCCGCCCGAGTAGCCGTAGAGGCCCACTCGCGCGTCCGGGCCCGCCTCCAGCGGCGCGAACGAGGTGGCGGCGCGGATGCCGTCGAGGGTGATGCGCCCGCCGAGCGGGCCCGCCGCGTAGGCCGAGTTCGGGCCCTGATGGTCGGGGATCACCACCGCCCAGCCCTGCTGCAAGGCGGCCTGGGCGAGCAGGAACTCCCCGGGCGCGACGATCTGGCCGAGGAACGGCGCGGCCGAAAGATGTTGCAGGGCATAGGAGGCTGCGCAGTAGCCGGCGGTGGAGTCCTCCGCGATCTGGAGCGAGAGCAGCTTGCGCGGTCCGGGGGACGTGCCGCGCGGCTTGATCAGCGTCGCCACGGCCGAGAGCGGTTGGTCGCGGCTGTCGTTGGACCGGTAGGCCACCTGCCAGGCGTCCACGTTGAGCGGAATCACGCTGAGGTTGGCCAGATTCACCTGCCGCGCCGCGATGATCTCGCCCGGCGCGGCGGCGGCCAGCACCTCGGGCGGCTGGTGATAGAAGGTGGGGTCGAGTTCCGGCGGCAGCGGCAGCACCCGCGCCGGTTCGATCGGCGGTACGGGGGGCTCGCCCGGATCGGCGCTCGCGGACGCACCGCCACCGGCGACCACCACGGCCACCGCCGCCCCCATCGACAACACACGCAACCGGCGCCGCAGCGCCGATCCGAATCCGGTCCCCATCGACCCACATCCTTACGATTTCCCAATTGAGACGACTGCGTCTCAATGTGGGTCACACTATGGCACGACTGTGTCCCAGATCGCAATCGGCGGGGGTCAGCGCTCCAGCGCGAGCGCGGTGAACAGCGTGGTCAGCACCTCGACCAGCACGTCGACCGGCGGGCGCGGATCATCGAGGCTCCACTGGTGCGCCACGCCGTTGACCGCACCGATGAACGCGGCCATCGCCACCCGCCACCCGCCGGGCGGCGTCCGCACGCCGGGCAGCCCGGCCGCCGCCGCCTCGACCACCGCGCCCCAGCGGTCGCGCACCTCGGCGCGATGCCGCTCGACGGCCTCGCTCACGCCGACGATCTCCACGAACGCCACCTTGGCGCGCCGGATATCGCTCACGATGGCGGCGGCGTAGGCGCGCACGGCGACCTCGACCAGCACGCGCGCGTCGGTGGTGCCGGCCTCGGCAAGAGCGGTGACCACCGCGTCGCGGGCGCGCGCCTGGATGCTGTCGTAGACCTCGACGAGCAGGTCCTCGCGGGAGGAGTACTGCTCGTAGAACTGCCTGCGCGACAACCCGGCGGCCGCGCACACATCGGTGATGGAGCTGCGCGCGTAGGTCTTGTCCGCGAACACCGTGAGCGCCGCCTCGTGGAACAGCGCCCGCCGCTCGACCTGCCGCTCGGCGACCGACTGGCCGGCGTAGTTGTGTCTGGACCGCACCGCACTCACAGCCGGCAACCCTAGTCGCCGAGCGGCCCTCACTCCTCGCCGAGCGAGGCGGCCCAGTCCACCGCGACCGATTCCCCGCGGTCGACGGTGAAGAACGCGGCCTCCAGCCGCCTGCCCAGATCCACCAGGCCGATCGCGGCCAGCGGCACCGGCTGGGTGAGCCGCACCCGCCACGGCCGCGGCTCGTCCCAGGCGCGCAATTCGAGGTCGAGGCGCAGGACGGGATCGTCGCGGCCGGTGTAGTCGGCGGCCACCGGGGTGGCGGCCAGCACGGTGGCGTCGGCGCGGCGGCCGTCGGCCAGGATCTTGGCGATGCTCACCCGGACGGCCTCGTCCGCGTCGGGGACGTAGAGGACCAGCCGGTCGCGATCGCCGGGATCGACGCGGCAGCACACCACGTCACCCGGCTGCATCGCCGCCAGGTCGGCGTCGCGCACGCGCTGGCGCACGCGGGTCTCGTAGGGCTCGGCGCCGTCGATCGCGACGCGCACCCAGAAGAGGTGATCCGGATCGCGGTCACCGTCGCCACCCACGCCGAACGGCAGCGCGAATCCCGGCGAGGACGCGGAGCGCACGCCGAGAATCGTGGCCGAACCGGCCGTGCCGCGCATCAGGAGTTCGCGCCGCGCCGCGCTCGTGAGCGCATTCGCCCGCTGACCGGAACCCCAGGATCTCCGACCGCGCAGCCGCCACCCGGGGTTCACCGCCGCCATGCCCATGGCCGCAGATCGTAACCTCGTTGTGTCGCAGCACACACCGATACCCGTCGCCTATGAGGGGTTGATCACAACCGCGCCGATTTCCGGACGTCGCGGCCGCCGACCGGCTACCCACGCGAACCGGCCAGGTCGGACACGCTTTACCCTGTTGGCCATGACCACTGCGTTCCCGACCATTCCCGCCGATCTGCTGCCAGCCGACGGACGATTCGGCTGCGGCCCCTCCAAGGTGCGCCCGGAGCAGCTGGAGTCCCTGGTGAAGGTGGGCGCCTCGGTATTCGGTACCTCGCACCGGCAGAAGCCGGTCAAGGACGTGGTCGCGCGGGTGCGCAGCGGTCTGCGCGAGCTGTTCTCGCTGCCCGAGGGCTACGAGGTGGTGCTCGGCAACGGCGGCACCACCGCGTTCTGGGACGCCGCCGCGTTCGGCCTGATCCGCGAGCGTTCGCTGCACCTGACCAACGGTGAGTTCTCCAGCAAGTTCGCCTCGGTCGCCAAGGGCAACCCGTTCATCGGCGACCCGATCGTGGTGTCCTCGGAGCCGGGCAGCGCGCCCGCGCCGGTGGCCGACCCGAACGCCGACCTCATCGGCTGGGCCCACAACGAGACCTCGACGGGTGTCTCGATCCCCGTCTCGCGTCCGGCCGGTTCCGAGCACGCTCTGATCGCCATCGACGCCACCTCGGGCGCGGGCGGCCTGCCGGTGACCATCACCGACGCCGACGTCTACTACTTCGCCCCGCAGAAGTGCTTCGCCGCCGACGGCGGCCTGTGGATCGCGCTGATGAGCCCGGCCGCGCTGGCCCGCGTCGAGGAGATCAAGGCCTCCGGCCGCTGGACCCCGGAGTTCCTGTCGCTGCCCGTCGCCATCGACAACAGCACCAAGGACCAGACCTACAACACCCCCGCGCTGGCCACGCTGCTGCTGTTCGCCGATCAGATCGAGTGGCTGGGCGGCAACGGCGGCCTGGACTGGGCCGTGAAGCGCACCGCCGATTCGTCCTCGCGCCTGTACTCGTGGGCCGAGGCCAGCGAGTACGCCACCCCGTACGTCACCGATCCCGCGCACCGCTCGCAGGTCGTGGGCACCATCGACTTCGCCGAGTCGGTGGACGCGGCGCAGGTCGCGAAGGTCCTGCGCGCCAACGGCATCGTCGACACCGAGCCCTACCGCAAGCTGGGCCGCAACCAGCTGCGCATCGGCATGTTCCCGGCCATCGACCCCGAGGACATCACCCAGCTCACCCGCAGCGTCGACTGGGTCGTCGAAAACCTCTGACCTGCACAAGGATTGCGGCCCGTGCTCCTTCGGAGCGCGGGCCGTTTCCGTATCGGCGGCCCGGCCGCGCGCGCAAACAAACACAGAAGATTAGCGGGTTATGTAACCTGTTGGCAGATATTCGTGCCGCGTGTCTTGCGTCGAGATCATCAACTGTGCACTACTGTTTCGGAAAGTGGGCGGTGTCGCGAGTCGACGCGATAAGGAGGTAACGGTGCGTGAACTTCGAGTGATCGGGGTGACGCCCGACTCCACCCACATCGTGTGCATCGACACCGAGTCCGGTCAGAAGTTCCGCCTGCCCGCGGACGACAAACTACGAGCCGCCGCGCGCGGAGACCTTGCCCGATTCGGCCAGATAGAGATCGAAATGGAAGCTTCCATGCGTCCCCGCGATATCCAGGCCCGTATCCGTGCCGGCGCCTCCGTGGAACAGGTCACCGAGGAGTCGGGCATGCCCGCGAGCCGGGTGGAGCGTTTCGCCTACCCGGTGCTGCTCGAGCGCGCCCGCGCCGCCGAGCTGGCCCAGAAGGCGCATCCGGTGCGCCCCGACGGCCCGGCCGTGGAAACCCTGATCGACGTCGTCACCGCCGCGTTCACCGAGCGGGGGCACACCCTCGACAATGCCGAGTGGGATGCCTGGAAGGACGAGAAGGGCTACTGGGTCGCCCAGTTGCAGTGGCAGAACGGGCGTTCCGAGATCGCCGCGCACTGGCGCTACCAGCCCGACGCGCACGGCGGTTCGGTCTCGCCGCTCGACGATCCCGCCACCGATCTGATCGACCCCGATTTCGGCCGGGCCCTGCGCGGTCTGGCCACGGTGCTGCCGCCGCAGCAGGAGCTGGAGCCGCCCGCGCCCGCCGAGCCGGTCGCCGAACCGCACCGGGAGCCGCCCGCCCCGGCCTCGCGTCCGGCCACCGCGCGTCAGCAGCCGCCGCAGCCCGCGCTGGACGAATACTACGAGCAGCGCGCCGTCGCGGCCGGTGGCAGCGCGGCCGCGATTCCCGCCGCGGCCGTGGGCCCCACGGTCACGGCGGGTGCGGCGACGAACGGCACCGCCGCGTCGGCGCCCGCGCCGAAGGCCCCCACCGCGCCGAGCGCGGGCACCGCGGATAAGCAGGCACCGCCCCCGGCGCCCGAGAAGGAGCCGGCCGAGCCCGCCGCGGCGGCGGAGCCGCCCGCCGAAGAGCCGGCGAAGCCCGCCAAGCCCGCGCAGTCCAAGCCCCGCACCAAGCGTGGCAAGGCGCCGATGCCGTCCTGGGAGGACGTGCTGCTCGGCGTGCGCAGCTCGGGTCACTAGCCGTTTCCCCCGGCGTGCGCGCAGCGGTTGCCCACACCGGCGCGCGCGTCGATTTCCCGGTGCGCCCGCGTGTTCGGGCACCGAAGGTCCGTCGCGGAACGTCCGAGGCGGGTACATTTCCGGATGAGTCGTACCCGGCGGGCGCCGGCTGGTAGCGAGAAGTTCGCGCAGGTGTTTCGCACAACCATCGGGAGGTGCCGGAAATGCTGTCCAAAGCCTCGTCCCTCTGGTATGTCGACGCGGCGGATCCGCCCGCCGTGCTGCGCGCGGAGCACGAACCCGATCCCGACGCGGCGCTCGCGCTGGCCAAACAGCTCTACGCCGACCGCGATGTGGTGCCGATCATGGTCGGCACGCTCGGCGGCTGCGCGGGTCCCGATCCCGACGAGGTGTATATCGGCTGCTATCCCGGTGTGACCGTGGTCTGCTCGGCGCAGGCGGCGATTCCCAAACCGACCAAACTGCCCGAATTCCTGGTGCGGCCGTTGGCATCCGAGCACACGTATCTGGTGTCGTTCGACACCGCGTACGGCTGGGGAGCGTTCGCGCATTGGGAGCGGGGCGAATTACGGCGCTCGTTCAGTTCGTCGCGAGTGAACATCCTCGAAGACGTCGGTCTGCCGCTGGTGTGGGAGCGGTCGTTCTGGGCGGGTGAGCATCCGGTGCGATGGCGGGCCGGGGAATTGCCCGACCCGCAGACCCTTCCGTTCGACCCGCCGGATTTCGCCGACGCCGCCAATGACGAATGGATCGGATTCCACTACCGCGCACCGGCCGCCGAGGACGCCCTGGCGCCGGGCGATATCGCGGTGTGCGGGTTCACGCTGTATCCGAAAGGCGAAGCGCCCGACCACGCCAGCCTCATCGAGCCCGAGGTGCCCGAACCCGAGCCAGCGCGGCCGCGGCGCGGGCTCTTCAGATGGCTCCGCGGCCACGACCGCGTCTCCTGACCCCTAGAGCGACGAAAGTCCTTTCACCACCAACGCGAACCAGCCACACGCGACGCCGATCCCCGCCCCGAGCAGGACCCAGCGCGCCACCGGGGTAAACCGCCAGCGCCACGCACTCGGCGCGGCCCCGCCGACCGCGACGAGGTTGACCAGGATCGCCAGCAGCGGATGCACCTGCGCCAGTGCCGCGCCGAACGCGTAAACCGCCGAGGTGACCAGCGCCGCCACCAACCCGGCCACGGCCAGTCCGGCCGCCCACGGTGTGGGCTCGTGCGTTGTCTCGGCCATACTCACCTTCCTTCCGCAGTCCGGACGCGTTCGTAGAATGCCATCGCGGCGGCGGTCGCGACATTGAGGGAGTCGGTGCCCGGCGCCATCGGGATGCGCGCGCGAATGTCGGTGGCGCGCATGGCCTCTTCGGTGAGGCCGGGGCCCTCCGCGCCGAGCAGCAGCGCCACCCGCTCACCCGTCATCGCCGTGGCCAGGGTGGGTGCGGCCGGATTCGGAGTGAGGGCGATGATCTGGAATCCCTTGCGCCGCAAGACTTCCAGATCGTCGGGCCAGGTGTTCATGCGCGCGAACGGCACCCGCAGCACGTGGCCCATCGACACCCGCACCGAACGCCGGTACAGCGGGTCGGAGCAGCGGTCGCCGAACAGGATCGCCTCCGCGCCCAGTCCGGCGGCGTTGCGGAACATGGAACCCAGATTCTCGTGGTCGTTGACGCCCTCCAGCACCGCGACGGTGCGCGCCCCGTCCAGCACCTCGTCCACCGTCAGCTCGCGCGGCCGCCGCGCCACCGCCAGCACGCCCCGGTTGAGGTGGAATCCCACGATCCGCGCCATCACCTCGGCATCCACCCGGTAATACGGCACCTCCACACCGTCCAGATCCGCCGCCAACTGCTCGTACCGCCGCGCCACCCCCAGCAGCGCATCCGGCCGGAATCGCGAGTCCAGCATCCGCTGCACCACCACAACCCCTTCGGCGATCACCAACCCCTTACGCCCCGGCAGATCCGGCCGCCGGTCCGCCGACGCCAGATCCCGGAAATCATCCACCCGCGGATCCCCGGGGTCCTCGATATCGATCACCAGCGCCACGCGCCATATCCTGCCCGGTGCGGTCGTCCACCCCGACACCGGCGTCCCCACGCAGCGCAGCCCGGCCATCGTGCGACACGCATCGTCCGACGAGTCCGCAACAGACGGTCGATGCCGCCCGGACTCGATCGGTTGCCTCGATCCCGATGCGCGACTCGACCACCTGGCACAGCGCGATCCCCTGGTGAGCCGTTACCCCGAGTTCCCGTCGCAATCCGAGGAAAATGCCGTGCGGCTCGGGGGCGGTTCGTGGGACGGTCGGGGTATGACACTGGGCGCTGGGATCACCATTCGGTCGGGTACGACGGGGGATCAGGGGGCCGTCGATACGTTGACAGCGGCGGCGTTCGGGGGGCGGGCCGACGCGGAGCGGACTGAGCGGCGGGCGCGGTTGTGGGATGCGGAGGAGGCGATCGTCGCGGAGGCGGGCGGCCGGGTCGTCGGGCATGTGCGGTCGCGGGATATGGAGGTGACCGTGCCCGGGGAGCGGCAGGTCGCGGCCTGCGGGATCGCCGGGGTGGCGGTGGCGCCGACGCATCGGCGGCGGGGCATTCTCCGGGCGATGTACGAGGAGCAGCACGAGCGGATCGAGGCGGCCGGGCTGCCGCTGACGATCTTCACGGCCTCCGAAGCCACCATCTACGGCCGGTTCGGCTACGGGCCCGCCGTGCGCGAGAACAGCGTGCGCATCGACCGCCGTTTCGCCGAATTCCGGCCGACCGCACCCGATCCGGGCGGTGTGGACCTGGTCGATCCGGGCGACGCGGAGGAACGGATCCGCGCCCTCTACGACCGCTGGCGCCGGCTCACCCCGGCCGCCCAGGAACGCCCCGACGCCTCCTGGGGCAACCTGTTCGCCGACCCGCCCGCCGAACGCGACGGCGGTTCGGAACTGTTCACCCTGCTGCACCCCGACGGGTACGCGATCTACCGCTACCACCACGACGAGTCGGCCATGAACGTCCGCGTGGACGAGTTCCGCGCCGTCACGGGCGAGGCGCACGCGGCGCTGTGGCGGGCGCTGCTGGGCCTGGACCTGGTCACCGAGGTGCGCGCGGCGATCGGCGACAACGACCCGCTCCCCTATCTGCTCACCGACTCCCGCCTGGTGCGCACCCGCTCCCGCCACGATTCGCTGTGGCTGCGGCTCATGGACGTCCCCGCCGCGCTCACCGCGCGCGCCTACCGCCGCGACCTGGACCTGACACTCGCCGTGACCGACCCGTTCCGCGAGGCGGGCGGCACCTTCGCGCTGCGGGTGCGCGACGGTCACGCCGAGTGCGCGCCCACCGGCCGCGAACCGGATGTGGAGACCGGCATCGACGTGCTGGCCAGCCTGTACTTCGGCGCGTACCCGGCGCGGGTGTTCGCGGCGGCGGACCGCTTGCGCGCCAAGGACATCGGATTCGTGCACGAGCTGGAGGAGGCCTTCGGCTGGGATCGCGACGCCGAACTGGGCTGGTTCTTCTGACCGGCCGCGCCGCGGGCGCGCGGGACTCCCGCGCGCCGCGGCGACCTGGCATCCTGGACACATGAAGCCGATACAGCTGATCCTCAACATCCTCTGGCTCATCTTCGCCGGACTATGGATGGCGATCGGCTACATCATCGCGGGCATCATCTGTTGCGTCCTGATCATCACGATCCCGTTCGGGATCGCCTCGTTCCGGATCGCCGCCTACGTGCTGTGGCCGTTCGGGCGCACGACGGTGGAGAAGCCGGGGGCGGGCGCGGGCTCGCTGATCGGCAATATCATCTGGTTCCTGGTGGCGGGCTGGTGGCTCGCGATCGGCCACTTCCTCACCAGCATTCCGCTGTTCCTGTCGATCATCGGGATTCCGTTCGGGTGGGCGAACCTGAAGTTCATCCCGCTCTCGCTGTTCCCGCTGGGCCGCGAGATCGTCGACAGCGACCGCCCCTTCGGCGACCGCTCCTGAATCGATCACGCCGAGCGGAATCCCCACCGGCGCAGCGGGTTCGGCGCCCGCTCCGGTGCGGCCTACTCCGATTCGGCGACGATGTCCTTCATGATCGACACCGCGCGGCTCAGCACCGCCAGCTGCTCCTCGCTGAGGGTGGAGAGCTGCTCGGTCATCCACGCCTCGCGCGCGCTGGCCTCGTCGGCGATCAGCGCGCGGCCCGCGGCCGAGAGCGAGACGATGATCTGGCGACCGTCGGTGGGGTGCGGCTCGCGTTTCACCAGGCCGATGTCGACCAGCGAGGCGATCACCCGCGTCATCGACGGCGGCTGCACCCGCTCCTTGGCCGCCAGGGCGCCCGGCGTCATCGCGCCGTCGCGCGACAGCGTCGCCAGTGCCGACAGCTGGGTCAGCGAGATCTGAGAATCGGCGCGGCGCCCCCGCAGATGGCGCGTCAGCCGCACCACCGCCAGTGAGAGCTCCCCGGCGAGGGTGCGGACGTCCGATGGTGTTGTCACACTGGCAAACGATACGTGACACGTGCGCGACCGGTCCCGAGTTCGCGCCGCTACGCTGGGGTTCGTGACGCAGAAAGTGCCGGAGATCCCGCCGCGCCTGACCGACCCGCGCCCGGTGCTGGCCGTGGGCAGCGCGCTGTGGGTCGTGGCCACCCTGGTGGTGTACGCGGGGGGTGAGCGCTGGGCGACGGCGCGCCCGATCTGCCTGATGGGTCTGGTGGTCGGCCTGCTCGGCCTGACCATCTTCCTGATCCAGCGGCGCGGCGCCCGGCGCGGCGACAAGGGCGCGCAGACCGGGCTCTGACTCGCCGTACGAACGCGCCCGGCGCCACGGCAATCGGTCAGCGAACGTCGAACTCGGCCGTCGTCCCCGTGAACGGCCGCAGCACACCGTCAGCCCCGAGGGCGTCGGCGAAGTGCACCATCCGGTAGGTGCCGGGTGCGGCGTCGGCGGGCACATCCCAGGTGAACCGCGCGATCGACTCGGCCGCACCGCGTTTGCTCCAGTGGAAGCGCACCGCCCACTCCCCCTCGTTGGCCACCCGTCGCCAACCACCGCCGGTGCGGCGCTGCACTTCGAGGAAGGTGCCGTTGCGCCTCGGGTTGTGTTTCGGGTGGGCCGAGACGAATTCGGCTTCGACCCGCTCGCCCCGCGCGCAGGACGCGGGCTGCACCAGCACGTCGCCGAATCCGCGTCCGGGCGGCGTGACGTCCGGGCCGGGCGGGGTGCTCAGCGTCGGCTGCATCCCGGACACGTCGCGCGGCGCGGGCCCGCGCGGCACCGGTGTGCGCGCGGCGAAAGCCGTTGCCAGGCGGGCGAACTCCTGCTGATAGGCGGGCAGCGTGTAGCGGCCGAACAGCGTCGATCCGCCCTCGTACTGCTGCACGTCGTATTCCTCCGGCGTGGTGACATATTGGTGGTAGGCGTTCGAATAGCCTTGCAGCAGCACCTGATCCACCCCGACACCCAGCGCCTCGGCCACCGTGCGGCGCACGCGTAGCCCCGACACGATGGTGAACTCCCCGCCCGCCGCCGCCAGGTACAGCTCGCCGATCCGCATGATCTGGATCGGCACCACGTTCGGCACCCACGCCACCGGCGGCAGCAGGCCCAGCGGCGCGGCGATCAGCTTGGGCGCCTGGGCATCCGCGAGCCACGTGGGCGCGGGCTGATACGGATCACCGAGCGGGACGAGCGGATTGCGCACCCCTTCCGGAACGGGTCCACCGGGCAGCCCGGGACCGTCCTCCACACTGCCGGCCACCAGCGAGACGCCCGCGGCAGCGGGGGCGGTGCGCTTGGGTTGCCCGTCCGGGGTGAACCGCCCGTCCACGGTGATGGCGGCGAGGTCGATGTAACAGAGCATCGCGTCCACCGGGCCGCTGATCGAAATCGCCGCTCCCAGCGCCCTTTCGGCCGCCCGGTGCTGGCGCTCGCCGATGATCCTGGTGTTCTCGAACTCGTCCTCGGTGGGTCCGGAGCCGGGCTTCAGGTTCAGGTTCGGCGACATGTCGCCCGCGTTGGTCTGCGCGAAGGCGGACACGAAACCCGGTGCGCCGTCGAGGTATCGGACGCCGTGGTCGAGGTACTCGTGCGCGAAGGACGCGTAACCCTTGTTGTCGGAACTGATCAGCCGGTTCTGGTTGGTCATGGACGTGTTGTGGGTGGCGAACCAGGTGATCGCGCCGACCCGCTCGCCGCCCTTGACGATCGACAGCGACGTGACGGCCGGATCGATGGCGCCGGGGAAATGCGCGCGGTCGGCGGCCGGATTGCGCTCGAAGGCCACCCGCGACCGGTTGACGCTCGCATCGTGCAGTTCGGCGCGGCCCAGCGCCAGCGTGCCGGGCGAGAGGTCGTCGTGCGCGGCGGCGATCGCCTCCACGATCCCGTTCACCTCGGCGTCGTAGACCTGCTGCTGGAAGCCCATGGTCGCCAGGTTGTAGGCGTAGTCGTGACCGGACCCGCCGCACGTCGCGTGCGAGTGCGTGGAGGTGAGCAGCACGTTCTGCTCGGTGTAGAGGTCGCCGTAGCGGCGGGCCAGTTCCAGCAGCACACCGCGGTGCACGGACTGGAAGATCACCCCGTTCTCGGCGACCGCGAACACCACGCGCCGCCCGCCGGCGGCGATCACGAAGGCGCGGGCGCGCGGGCGCAGGTGGGTGCCCGCGGTGGTCTGCTCGAACTGCGAGTACCCCATCATCCCGCATTCGGCCGCGGGGCCGGTGAGGTCGGACATGCCGATACCGATCAGATAGCCGCCCGTGGCGGGTGCGGCGCCCGCGGGCGGGGCCGTGGGTCCCGGCACGGCGCCCGCGACGGCGAGCGCGGCCGATCCGGCCGCGGCGCCCGCGACGACTGTTCTGCGTGATATCGACATGCACGACTCCCTTCACCTGGTTTGGTGAGCGAACCACACAACTGGACGCACGTCCAGTACAGATTCCTCGGTGTTCCGAATTGACTCGAAGCGTAACGGGCGCTTAACTCCCTGAGGTGTCCTCCCGATTGAGCGTCGAAGAACGACGGGCCCATCTCATCGAGGCAGCCATCGGCCTTGCCGAGAAAAAGGGCGTCGCAGGCGTGACCACGCGCGATGTCGCTCAGGCAGCCGGCGTCTCGCTCGGTGTGGTGCATTACTGTTTCGAAAATAAGGACGCGCTGATGACCGAGTTGGTCAAGGCGCTATCGATGGAATTGCGCGATTCCGTCGATGCCAATGAAACGGTCTGGCAGGACGTAGAGACTGGAAAAGAAGCGCTTCAAAAACTGATCCGCGCCGGACTGGAACTGATGTGGCTCAACATCGAGGCCACGCCCGAACGGCAGTTGCTCACCTACGAGACCACCACCTACGCGTTGCGCGAGGGTGAGCAGACGCCCGCGAAGCTGGCCATCGCGCGCGAGCAGTACGCGTTCAACGACTCCACCGTCGGCGACATCCTGGAACACGCCCGCGATGCCACCGCCACCCACTGGTCCGTACCGGTGCAGACGCTGAGCCGGTTCACCCTCAACGTCATCGACGGCGTGGTGCTGCGCTGGCTGGTCGACAACGACAGCGAGGCCGTGCGCACCCAGCTCGACCTGCTCGCGGAGATGGTGGCCCAGTACGCCGACTGACGGCGCTCAGACCCCGGCGGGCGCGAGCACGTGGGTCACCGCGCCTTCGCGCCACCACGGCACCCGCACTGCGCCCGTCACCGCGCCGCGCACCCGCACGCGCAGGTCGTCGTGCAGTACGAGCTCGCCCTCCTGCGGGGGCAGCGAGAACACGTGGCGCAGCACCACTCCCAGCGGCTCGTCCGTCCACGAGGCGCGGCGGCCCGCGCCGAGCACCTCGGCGGTGACCGATTCGGAGACCAGCGGCAGATCCAGCAGTGTGGCCAGGTCGGCGGCGGTGGCCTCGTCGCCGAAGACCAGGCGATCCGGCGGCACGACCAGGCCGAACCACGGCAGGTCCAGCACCATCGCGTCGGCGGCGTCCACGGTCGCGCCGGAGAGCGCCCGGACCCGTTCGGGCAGGACGAGTTCGGCCGGGTCCAGGCGGTGCGACGCGGCGGCCAGGCGGGCGTGCGCGCGGGAAACCACTTCGGGAGCCGGGGTTTTCGCCGGATCGGCCAGGGACTCGAGCAGCGTTTCGGCGAGATCGAGGGTGAGGGCATTCGCGTCGGCCAGGACGCCACGCAGGACGTCCAGGTCGGCATCGGTCAGTTCGGGCACCGCGAATTCCGGGAGCAGACCGGCGAATTCGGGGTCGCGGGGGTGGCGGTGCAGACCGAGCGGAACCCCGTCCACGCGGGCGTGGGTGCGCAGCCACCACGCGGTGTAGCCGTCGCGGTCGGCCAGCAGCGGGCGGGTGCGGGGTTCGGCGAGCAGCTGGTGCAGGGCGTCGGGCCAGGCGATCTCGTCGACCAGGTCCAGATCGCGGACCGCGACCAGCTCCGGCGGGTCCTCCGGCAGGCCCGCCCACCAGGTCTCCTCGTCGTCCAAGTGGTGGTCGGGACCGGTCGGATCGGTCTCGCTGACCACCCCGAAATCCCAGCCGACGCCCACGGCGCGCAGGGCGGGTGCGCCGTAGCGGTCCACGACCTCGGTGGCGACGGTGCCGAACGGAGCGTCCTCGACCAGCAGCGCGTAGAGCGGGGCGTCGGGCAGCAGCAGTTCGTCGGCCGGGCGCGGGTCGCCCTCGGTGTCGGGCAATTCGAGCAGGCCGAGCCAGGACGGCAGCGCGGCCGGGTCGGCGTACGCGGCCAGGCGCAGGACGGCGTCGGCCAGGTCCGGGTCGTCGGGGCGGTCCTCCAGGTCGGCCTGTAGCGCCGGGTCGGACAGCAGGTCCTCGGCGGTCTCGGTGCGGGCGCCCAGGCGCGCCAGGAGCGGATGCGCGGCCTCCGGGTGCACCAGGCGCGCCCAGTGCAGCGGGATCGGCTCGGCGAGGTTGTCGTCCAGGACGGTGGTGCGCGGGCCGGTGACCAGGCGTCCGTCGGCCAGCGGGACCGCGAGCGCACCCAGTTCCTCGGCCGAAAGCTGGTCGTTCACATAGGGTTCCAGGGCTGCGTAGAAGTCTCGCCACCAGGCCGGCGGGCGTTCCAGACCGGCGGAGAGTTCCGCGAGGCGGGCCAGGCCGAGGCGGTGCACGTCGAGGACGGCGGTGGCTTCGGTGTGGGCGCGGCCCGACAGCTCGGGCAGCAGGAGTGGGCCCACCACGTCTTCGAGCAGGGCGGCCAATTCCTCGGTGAGGTCGGGGAATACGGTCGCTCTGGTGGGGATCGCCTCGCCGTCGCCGTGGACGGGAAGCCAAGCGTGCGTGCGGAGTTCGTCTACCAGCGCTTCGCGGAGCAGCCCGTCGACCTCGCCGCGCGCGAAGCCGGGAGCCGGGACCAGGACGAGGCGGTCTCGCGGTGGTAGGGCGCGGGCGAAATCGGCGTAGCCCCGGGCTAATTCGGCGACGCGCGCGCCGGGCAGGAGGCGTCGCCGGTCGGGCTGCGTCGGGATGTCGGCGACCAGCACGGCGGGGAGGGAGAGTTCCTCGTCCGAGCGGGTGGGCGCGCGGAGCACGTCGTGGGCGGCGGGGCGCGGGCGGCCGTCGCGGACGGGGACCAGCCATCGTGTCCGCTTCGCGCGGAACTGCCACCAGACTCGTTCGTCCGCGCCGGGGCCGAGGATGCGCAGTTCCTCGAGGTTGCCGCCGAGATCGGTTATGGAGGAGGTGAATTCGGCGGTGTCAGGGCTCGTGCCGATGCGGATCGTGCGCAGGGCCGGGAGTTCGAGGAGCAGGTCCGGGGCTTCGCTCCGGAACGCGGCGAGAAGTGCTGCGGGGTCCGCGCTTTCGCGCAGCCGGATGACTATTTCGGAGTCGTAGCCCGGAGCGGGCGGGGTGGGCGAGGGCCAGGCCAGGCGTAGGGCCGGCGGGTGGAAGGACGGGTCCTCGGGTTCGCGGATGCCGTTGTCGCGCAGGGCTTCGCGGGTGCGGGTACGGGAGAAGTGCAGGGAGCCCGTGGTGGAGCGGAACTCGATGTCGTCGCCGACGGCGAGGACGGCGGTGAAGCCGACGCCGAACCGGCCGACTGACGCGTCGGACTTACCGGAAGCGCGCAGCGCTGTCAGTGCGTGTACTCCGGAAAGATCCAGGGGCACACCGGCGTTCGCGATGTAGAGGGCGTCGCCGTCCAGGCGCACGGACAGCCGGCCCGGTACCCCGGCCTTCGCGGCCGCGTCGGCGGCGTTCTGCGCCAGCTCGGTCAGCAGCCGGTCGCGGTAGCCCGCGCGCACCAGATCCGCCTCGGAGGCGGCGTCCTCGCGCAGCCGCGTCGGCGAATCCCGCCACGCGGCGAGCACACCCGCCCGCAGCCCGCCGAGCCCGAACGGATCGTCCGCGCTCAGTTCGGCGACGATGACCCGGACTCCGACCGCTCGGCCTCGATATCCGAGTTCTCGGCCTCGACGGACGCCTCCTCCGTGCCAGTCGCGGAAGCGTCGTCCGCACCGCTCTCGGACGACTCATCCTGCGCGACAACCCGATCGGAAGCGTCGCTGCGCTCGGCATCCGCAGGAGAGTCGGCAACCGACTCGGCGGAACCCTCGCCCGCCGCACCGACCTCGTCGGAAACGTCCTCCGCGACAACCGCTTCGGCATCGGCGGGCACAGCCTCTTCGGCGACCGCCGCATTCTGCGCCCCCGCATCGACAGCGGACGCTTCCGCCGCCTCGACACCGGTCGGCTCCGGGGTGATATCGGCGGCAGGCTGGTCGGACTGTCCGAACGACGCCGATTCGGTGGCGGACTCCCCCGTCTCCGCATGCTCGACATCGGCGGCCGCCGTCTCCGCATCTGCGGCGACCTCGGCGTCCCGCACGGAAGCGATACTCGCGGCGTCGACCTCGGCGACCTGCGCGACCGGCACCTCATCGGTATCCGACGAGACGTCCCCGGTCTCCGAGCCGGAAACCCCTTGGGCCGGCGCGGCTTCCACCGCGCCCTCGGCCGACTTCCGCAGTTCCTCGGCGGGGATCACATCGAAGGCGGCGTCGTCGAAGGCTTCGTAGAGGGGGCTGCCCGCGCCGGTGGGGATCTCCACGTCGGAATGGGCGCCGCAACCGTATTCGGTGTGCACGACGCGGCCGTCGGCGCCCATCGCGTTGGCGCAGACGCCGAACGCGGCGCGCAGGGCGCCGGCCAGTGGCAGGTAGAACCCGCACAGCCCGCAGGTGGCGGGCGCGGCCTTCGCCATCTCGGTGCCGGGGCCGAATTCGGAGTACCACCGCTCGGCGGCCTCGAGGCGGCCCTCCTCGCTGAGCACCTTCGAGCGGCCGAGGCCGATCTCGAGCGCCACCTCGGCCACCTCGGGATCGCCGTTGTCGACGTAGCCGGGCACCAGGCGCGGATCGTCGGGGGCCGTGGCGAGCAGGTCGCCGGGCGACAGGTCACCGGGGCGCACGCGCTGGTCCCACGGCACGAAATCGGGCGCGACGAGCGCGTCCGGGCCGGGCAGCAGGGCGGATTCGCTCACGGTCGCGCGGTCGGCGCCGGGCGGGGCCGCCACCACCACTTCCCACTGCCACCCGCGATAGCCGGGCAGCGTGGCGGCGAAGCGGTGGGTGGCCGCGCTCTCGTCCTCGGCGCTGACGCCCAGGTGGTCGCCCACCCCGGACGGCTCCAGGTCCAGGAGCGCACGCCGCGCCAGGCCTGCGGCTTCGACGAGAACCGGCCGGACGTCGGGGTCCGAAACAGAAACTGCGCTCACGACCTACATTTTGCCGTATGCAACACACCCGCCGTTCGGTGGCCGTCGCAGTGCTCGCCGGTCTGCTCGCGACCGGCGGCTGCGCGGACCCGGGTCCCGACGCGCCCCGGCTGCGCGTCGAGGTCGTGGGCACGCGCCCGCACGACCCGCGCGCCTTCACCCAGGGCCTCGAGGTCCACGGTGACGTGCTCTACGAGGGCACCGGATTGGCGGGCCGGTCCACCGTGCGCGCCACCGATCTGCGCACCGGCGCGGAACTCGCGCGCGTCGAGGTGCCCGCCCCCTACTTCGGGGAGGGCATCACCAGGGCGGGCGACACGCTGTGGCAGCTGACGTGGCGGGAGGGCACCGCGTTCGCCCGCGATCCCGTCACGCTCGCGGTGCGCGCCGAGCACTCCTACGACGGCGAGGGCTGGGGCCTGTGCGCCCGCGACGGCGGACTCGTGATGAGCGACGGCTCGAACACGCTGACTTTCCGCGACCCGGTCACGTTCGCGATCACCGGCACCACCGACGTGGATTTCGCGGGCGCGCGGCTCAACGAACTGGAGTGCGCCGCCGACGGTTCCGTCTACGCCAACGACTACCCCACCGACCGCATCCTGCGCATCGACCCCGAGTCCGGCGCGCTGCTCGGTGTCGCCGACGCGAGCGGCCTGCTCCCCCGCGATCAGCGCGCGGGCGCCGACGTGCTCAACGGCATCGCCCAACTCCCCGGCACCGACCGCTTCCTGGTGACGGGCAAGTACTGGCCGACGATGTTCGAGGTCCGCTTCGTCCCGGAGTAGGGACCCGATTCCGCTACCGGCGAACGCAAGATCCGTCACTTCCGCCCGACATCCGGCAGCACCGCCCGCCGGGTGTCGGCGGCGTACGACAGAATTGGGGGGTGACTACTCCGCGCGATCCCTACGGTGCCGAGCGTGGTCCGTGGGATGGCGAGGAGGCGCCGATCGAACGGCATCCCGGCTACGACCGGTATCCGCCGCCGAACGCCCCCACCCGGCGCAGGCCGCTGCCGCCCTTGGACACCGAGGGCGAGCCCGGCCGCGCGCCGCTGGGCCCGCTGCGCAAGCGCCCGGTGCGCCCCGATGCGCCACCGCGCGGCGTCTCCGCGCCCGTCCCCGACGACGCGGCACCTCCGGCCGACACCAAGCGCTACGAGATCCCCGACGAGACCGCCCACCCCCAGCGCGTGCCGCGCAAGCTCACGGTCACGCGCGTCGCCGCACTGCGCGGGCGCGAACTCACCGAAAAGGGCATCGCCACCTTCCAGCGCGCGGCCAAGGCCGACGGCGCGGACAAGTCGGGCCTGACCGCGCTCACCTACGCCACCATGGCGAACTTCGCGCTGGACGCGGCGATCGCGGTGTCGCTGGCCAATACGCTGTTCTTCGCCAGCGCCACCGCCGAGAGCAAGTCCAAAGTGGCGCTGTACCTGCTGATCACCATCGCCCCGTTCGCGGTGATCGCGCCGCTGATCGGTCCGCTGCTGGACCGGTTGCAGCGCGGCCGCCGCCTGGCACTGGCCACCTCGTTCGCAGTCCGCGCGGTGCTCGCGGTGGTGCTGATCCTCCAGTTCGACACGTGGGCGCTGTATCCGCTCGCGCTGTGCATGATGGTGGGCTCCAAATCGTTCTCCGTGCTCAAGAGCGCGGTCACACCCCGAGTACTCCCACCGGATATCGACCTGGTGCGCACCAACTCCCGGCTCACCGTGTTCGGCCTGGTCGGCGGCACCATCGGCGCGGGCGCGGTGGCGGCGGCCGTCGCGGCACTCACCGGGTCGGCGGGCGCGCTGGTGCTGGCCGCGCTGATCGCGGCCGCGGGCACCTACCTGAGCCTGCGCATCCCGCGCTGGGTGGAGGTCACCGAGGGCGAGGTGCCGGCCACGCTGAGCTATCACGGCGAGGACGAGCACACCGAGGTGCTGCGCGCCGGCGAACGGTCGGCCGTGCCGCCGCGCAAACGCAGGCAGCCGCTGGGCCGCGCCGTGGTCACCGGCCTGTGGGGCAACGGGTCGATCCGCGTGCTCACCGGCTTCCTGACCTTCTACGTGGCGTTCGTCGCCAAGGCCACCGAACATCGCCCGCTGCAGCAGGCCGCGATGCTCGGCGCGGTCGGCGCGGCCGCCGCGGTCGGCAACTTCACCGGCAACGCGACGGGCGCCCGCATGAAACTGGGCAAACCCGCGCTGATCGTCGTCGGCTGCACCGCGGCCTGCGCGGCGGTGGCGCTGTTCGCCGTGTTCGCCGACAACCTGCTGGGCGCGGCGGTGGCCACGCTGATCGCCGCGGGCGCGAGCGCGCTGGCCAAGGTGTCGCTGGACGCCTCGATCCAGGACGACCTGCCGCCGGAGTCCATCGCCTCCGGTTTCGGCCGCTCGGAGACCGTGTTGCAGCTGAGCTGGGTGATCGGCGGCGCGGCCGGCGTGCTGCTGCCGACGGACTACTGGAAAGGCTTCGCGGTGGTCTCGGGGATACTCGTGCTCGGACTGATCCAGACCTTCGTCAGCTACCGCGGCCACTCACTGCTGCCCGGTTTCGGCGGCAACCGGCCCCAGCACGCCGAACAGGAAGTCCCCGCAGGCCCACGCACACAAGGAGATCCGCTCAGGTGAACAAGCTCTCAGGCCGCACCGTCGCGGCCCTCGTCGCGGTCGCGCTGCTGGTGCTCGCCGGCGTCACGGCGGGACTGGTGGCCGTGGCGGTCCGCAACGCACCCGAGCACGATCCCGAGATCACCGCCTACGCGTACGGCAAGACCGTCACGGTGCCGCCGTACCACTACTGCGATGTGCGGCTGGTGGAGGGCCAGCGGCTGGAGATGTCGGACTGCCGCTCGGGCGAATCCGTCGATCTCGCGGTGCCGCAGGGCTACCCGCTGCAGATCTCGCTACCGCCCGACATCGCCGAGGCGCCGTGGCTGGCGCAGCTGGTGTATGCGCTGCCCAGCGGCGACATCGTGGACCGCGTGGTGAGCCGCAACGACTACCCGAAGGGCGCGGTGGCGATCACCATCGATTCGCAGCCGCTGCCCGAGCTGCGGCTCATCGGCGTGGAGTTCCAGCTGCCGGTGCCCGCGATCGACGAGCAGGGCCGCGAGTCCACCGTCCCGCACGCCACCTGGTCGATCCGCACCGAGTCGTGAGAGAACGCCGCGGGGCGCACGGCCCCGCGGCGTGCGAATTCCCGCGTGGGAGTTAGTGATCCAGCTCGCGCGCTACGGCGCGGACCACCTCGGAGATGGTGCGCGACATCTTGCGGTCGGGGTAGCGCCCCTTGCGCAGGTCGGGCTGCACCTTCGTCTCCAGCAGGGTGATCATGTCCTCGACCATCCCGTGCAGTTCGTCGGGCGTGCGGCGCGGACCGGCGACGGGCTCCTTGCGGCCCCCGCGCTCCTGGCCCTGGCGCACCGAGGGCGGCGCCTCGAGCAGCTTGAGACTCAGCGCCTGCGGACCGCGACGGCCCGCGGCCATCCCGAACTCCACGCGCTGCCCCGGCTTGAGCCCCTCGACGCCGTCGGGCAGCGCGGACGAGCGGACGTAGACGTCCTCACCCTCGTCCTGGGAAAGGAAGCCGAAGCCCTTTTCGACGTCGTACCACTTCACCCTGCCGGTCGGCACTGCGCTCACCCGTTCATCGTCGACACCCGCGCCACCGTGGCGCGGACACATCCTTACTACTCGAAGCCGCCCGGCGCGCGCGCCGGGCGAGACTCCTTGCAGTTTGCGAAAAGAACGCGCCCCACAAACCTGTAGGACGCGATTCACTTCGAGTCTACCCCGGTGGTGATAACGCGAGCACATCAGTTTTACGGTCCTAGGGTGACGACCCCTCCCGCCGCGCCCGGTCCGCGCCGCTCCGCCCCCTGGTTGCTGTACGTCGCGATGGGCCTGTTCCTCGCCGGGGTGCTGGCCGTGATCGCGATCTTCCTCACCGCACTCATCACCGGTTCCGCACCGGGCCTGTGGGTGTACCTGATCGCCATGCTCGCGCCCGTCGGCTTCCTGCTCGGATTGATCTACGCGCTCTGGTCGGGCCGCCGGTCCCGATAGCTGACGCGCGAATACCCCGGCGCGCGTTCCGTTACTCGATCCATCCTGTGATCCTGGTCACATAACGAGCCGATAACGGCGCCTGCGCGAGCGTGACTGTGAGCCACGCAACGGCTCCTAGCTGCACAGAAGGGATCTCGCGAGGGTCGAGACCGGTTCGAGACCCTGGCGCACACGCCGGTTACCAAATGGTGATTTTTCGCGGCGATCGTCGTACCGTCTATTCCAGCCGGGGACACCCGGCACCACCGGCCCGCCGCACCGAGCCTCGCCCCGCGGGTACCGGACCCCGACGGATTGCAGGGGTGAGGGCGGGACGGACGACCTCTCAGTCCGAACCCGAGCGAATCCTCGCAGGTGCGTACGAGAGGAAGACACCCGATATGAGTGGACGCCATCGCAAGCCGACCTCCACCGGGCGCACCGTCGCCAAGGTCGCCGTCACCGGCGCGATCTTCGGTACCGCGAGTGCCGCCCTCGCCGGAAACGCCAGCGCGGCTCCCGACTCCGACTGGGATCGCCTCGCGCAGTGCGAAGCAGGCGGCAACTGGGGTATCAACACCGGCAACGGATACCACGGCGGCCTGCAGTTCTCCCCGAGCACCTGGAACGCTCACGGCGGCCAGCAGTACGCCGCGACCGCCAACCAGGCCACCCGCGAACAGCAGATCGCGGTGGCCGAGAAGGTCCTCGCCTCGCAGGGCTGGGGCGCCTGGCCCTCCTGCTCGGCCAAGCTGGGCCTGAAGAGCTCGCCCACCCCCCGCTCGGCCCCCGCCACCCCGGAGGCCCCGCGCTGGAACCCCGCCCCTTCCGCGCCGCAGCAGCAGGCCGCGCATCCCAACCAGGAGATCTTCGAGGCGGTCGATCGCGCCATCGCGACGGTGCAGCAGCAGGGCGTGCACATCCCGCAGCCCGCGCTGGACTTCTTCAACGCCGCCAAGTCGAGCAATGTGCCGCTCGATCCCGCGGTCGTGAACTTCTACGAGGCGAACAAGGGCCTGCTGCCCTCCTGATCTCGCCCCGCACGGACAAGGCCCCCGCATCGACGAGGATGCGGGGGCCTTGTCCGTGCCTGCGGGCGCGCCGTCAGCGGTTGATCACCGTGTGGGGGTGCACGTAGGCCAGTGTCTCGGCGGGCACCGGGAATTCGGTGTCCTCGCCGTAGGGCGACAGGTTGCCCGCCCGGCTGGCCGCGAGTTCGGTGACCGCGTGGTCACCGTCGGCCGTCTCGGGCCAACCGTTGTCGACATAGGGTTTCTTCGATTTGTTCACCACGCCCACATGCTAACCCGAGCCCTCCCCCGAGCCACCCTGAGCCGCGCGATCTTGCCGCCGCACGCACGAACGTCCGCGCAAACGCACGAACCGATGCACGTGCCAGGCCTTTCACACCTGCGCACCGACACACCGGAACGCGGAAATGGGAGGATCGACTCTGTGACTTCGCGACGGATCCCGAGCGCACATGGTTGAGACTTCGAGTGTGACCGCGTCCCTGGAGGGCTGGCTCGCCGCCCGCGAGGACGCGCAGCTGGTGCGATTGCTCGAGCTGCGGCCGGATCTGGCGGTGCCGTTGCCGTCGTCGATGGCGGTGCTGGCGGCCCGCGCCGAGCAGCGCGCCTCGGTACTGCGGGCCACCGACGACCTCACCACCCTCGATTTCGCCATCGTGGAAACGCTGACGGCGCACGGCACCTCGCGCGCGCCCGGCGACGACGCCGCGCTCACGCGCACCGCCCTGCTCGCCGCGCTGAAGGGCCGCGCCACCAAGACCGCCATCGAGGGCGCGCTGACCCGCCTGACCGAGCGCGCGCTGGTCTGGCAGCACGGCGACGATCTCCACCTCGTCGGCGCGGCGGCCGAAGCGCTGCCCTGGCCGGTGGGCACCGCCACCGAACTCCCCGACGAGCTCACCGAGGACGAGACCACCGAGGCCCTGGCACGGATCTCCCCGGCCGAGCGCGCACTGCTGGACAAGCTCGCCACCACCGGCCCGCGCGGCCGCACCCGCGACGCCGCGCCGGGCACGCCCGCCGACCGTCCGGTGCCGCAGCTGCTTTCCCGCCGCCTGCTGCACCGCGTCGACGACGAAACCGTGGAACTGCCGGTCACCGTGGGGCAGGTCCTGCGCCGCGAACCCGTCACGCATCCGTACACGCTCACGCCGCCGCGCCCGACCGTCACCAAACACACCCCCGCCGAGGTGAACGCAGTCGCGGCGGGCGAGGTGGGCGAACTGCTACGCCACTGCGCCGACATCCTCGACGTGCTCGGCGAGGTTCCCGCCCCCGCGTTGCGCGCAGGCGGGCTGGGGGTGCGCGAACTGCGCCGCATCGCCAAGCACACCGGCATCGAGGAGACCAGGGCGGGACTGCTCGTCGAACTGCTGGCCGCCGCGAAACTCCTCGAGAAGGGCCAGCCCGAGCCGCCCGTCGACATCGACGGCGTGGACGACTACTGGGCCCCCACACCCGCCGCCGACGGCTGGCTGGACGCGCCGCCCGCGCGCCGCTGGACGGTGCTCGCGATGGTCTGGCTGGAGCTGGACCGGATGCCGTGGATGATCGGCATGCGCGACGCCAACGACAAACCGCTGGCGGCACTCTCGCTGGAACTGCGCAACCCGGTGGCGCCGCGCGACCGCGCCGCGATCCTGCATCTGCTGGCCGAACAGCCCTCGGGGGTGGCGGTCGATCCCGCCGATATCGGCCGGGTGCTGGCCTGGCGGCAGCCGCGCAGGCGCCGGCACTTCCGGCGCGAGGTCGTGGAGAACACGCTGCGCGAGGCGGCGGAGGTGGGGCTGCTCGGGCGCGGGGCGCTCGGCTCGGCGGCCCGCGCGCTGCTGCACGGCGCGGCGACCAGCGCGGCCGACGCCGAGAAGGAGATGGACGCGGCACTGCCCGAGCCGGTGGATCACGTCCTCGTGCAGGCGGACTTGACCGTCATCGCGCCCGGCCCGCTCACCCCGGAACTGCGGCAACGGGTGGCGCTGGTGGCCGACGTCGAATCGGCCGGGGCCGCAACCGTTTACCGGATCAGCGAGGACTCGGTGCGACGGGCGCTGGACGCCGGCATGACGGCCGCCGAACTGCACACCTTGTTCACCACGCATTCGCGCACGCCCGTCCCGCAGGCGCTGACCTACCTGATCGACGACGTCGCGCGCAGGCACGGACAGTTGCGGGCGGGCATGGCTCAATCGTTCCTGCGCAGCGACGATCCCGCGCTGATCGCGCAGGTGCTGGCCGCGCCGGTCGCGCACGAACTGGCGCTGCGGGCGATCGCGCCGACGGTGGCGATCGCGCAGGCGCCGCTCGGCGAGGTGCTGGAGCGATTGCGCGCGGCGGGATTCGCACCCGCGGGCGAGGACTCGGCGGGCGCGATCGTCGACCTGCGCGGGCGTGGCGCACGAATCCTGGTGCGGCCCAACGCCCGTCAGGCGTACCGGCCCGCCCCGCCGAGCATCGAACAGCTGGAACTACTGGTCGCCGAACTGCGGTCGGGCGAGCGCGCAGCCAGCGCCCGCGCCGGGCAGTCGGTGCGCACGGACGGCACCAGAACGAGCACCGCCGCCACACTCGCGCTGCTGCAATTGGCGGCGCGGGTGCGGCGGTCGGTGAACATCGGCTACGTCGACGCGTCCGGGCGGGCGTCCCAGCGCGTGGTGGAACCGCTCAAGGTGGGCAACGGCCAGCTCGACGCGCTCGACCCGGTGACGGGCACGGTGCGGCATTTCACGCTGCACCGGATCGCGTCGGTGGCGCTGCTGGAGTGATCAGGGCTTGCCGAGGCAGAACAGGGTCTTGGGGTCGGAGACCGTGATGAACTCGGTGGCCTGGTCGCACAGCAGTTCGTCGGTCTCGCCGTCGACGCGCTGGAGCACCTTGAAGGTGGCGTCGGTAGAGCCGCAGTCGACCCACATGTAGGGCGAGGTGCCCACGTCGTTGTAGCAGGCGTCCTGGGCGAAGTTCGGCGCCAGGCACAGGAAGGCGGTGCCGCCGGAGGCGAGCTGCTCGGTGTAGCTGGTGTACTCGTTCGACGCGCAGTCGCTCTGCTGGTCGAAGCTCTGGTGCACCTTGTAGACGGCCTTCGGGTCCGCGCAGTCGATGGGCTCGCCCTCGGTGGCGGTGGGCGAGTTGTCGGTGATGTTGATGCAGTCACCGACCTCCGTCTTGGCCACGTCGGATTTGGTGGCCTCGTCGACCGCCGAACAGCCGGCCACCGCGAGCGCGGCCACCGCCAGGAGCGCGAGCACAACACGTGCCGGCAGACTCGTCCCGGGGAACTTCACGTGAAAACCTCTCTGGAGCGAAAACGTTCACGGGAGTGAACGCGCCAGAGGATACCCGGATGCTCGCGGTGACCGCACCGCCACGAGGGCGGCCGCGGGTATCAGTAGAAGCCGAGACCCGACAGCGCGAGCAGGGAGAAGCCGAGCACGCGCGGCAGCAGCTGGGTGAGGGACTGAAGTCCGAAGTAGTTCACTGGCAATGCCTTTCACAGATCGCCCACGATGTGGACGTACGTCCAATACGTGGACCTTGTCGTCACCGGACGACATGTCGTTACGCTTGGCAAGTATGACGCCAGACGAGGTCGCCGTCGACCTGTACGGTCTGCCGCCCGCGGAGTTCACCGCGGCGCGGGCGGCCCGGGTCGCCGAGGCCAAACGCGCGGGCGACAAGGAGTTGGCCGCCGCCATCGGGGCGCTGCGCAAGCCCACGGTGTCGGCCTGGGCGGTGAACCTGCTGGTCCGCGCCGAACCCGGCGAGGTGGACGCGCTGTTGCGGCTGGCCTCGGCGCTGCGCGCGGCGCAGCGGGAACTGTCCGGCGAGCGGCTGCGCGAACTGTCCGTGCAACGTCAGCAGGTGGTGAACGCGCTGGCCCGCCGCGCGGGCGCGCTCGCCGCCGACGCCGGGAAACGGATCGGCGAGACCGGGTTGCGCGAGATCGCCGCGACGCTCACGGCCGCGCTGGCCGATCCCGAGGTGGCCGAGCGGGTGCGCACCGGGACGCTGAGCGCGGCCGCGACCTACGAGGGTTTCGGCCCGGCCGGGTTGTCGCTGGTTCCGGCCGCCGCGCCCGAAGCGCCCGAGCCCGCCGAGCCCGAGGAGACCGGCGAGGCGGCGCGGCGAGAGCTGGACGACGCCCTCGGCGATCTCGAAATAGCCAGGGCGGCACTGGATTCCGCCACGGAGGCGGCCGCCGAAGCCGAGCGCCGGTTGGCCGAGGCGCGCGCCAGGATCACCGAGCTGCGCGAGGAACTCGAACACGCGGAACAACAGAAACAGTTCGCTCGGACGGGAGAACGCGCGGCCCAGGACCAAGTGGTCTCGGCGCGACGGCAAGTGGAGCGCGCGAAGAGCCGTGTGGATCGCGCCCGAGCCCGCGCTGGAGACTAACTCGGCACGAAAAGGCAATGCGCCACGGGCCTTTACGGACGCAGGTCCCCTGGGAACAGGAATTCGTCCGGCGGCGGGGTGGTGCGGTTCAACCACGCGTCGAAGAAACCGCTCAGATCCGTGCCCGACTTGCGCTGCACGAATTCGCGGAACTCCGGCATGGACGCGTTGCCGTAGGCGTGCGCGGCCGGGAATTCCCGCAGCACGCCGAAGAACACCTCGTCGCCGATCTGCTTGCGCAGGGCGTGCAGGAACAGCGGGCCGCGGTAGTAGACGGCGGTGAATTCCTTTCCCGCGCCGGGATTCTCGAGCGGCACCTCCCAGAACCTGGCGTCGTCGCGCCACTCGGCGATGGTCTCGCGATACTCCGCGTCGACGTCGACGCCCTCCTTGCGCTCCGGCCACAGGTAGTCGGCGGTGTAGCTGGCGAAGCATTCGTTCAGGCAGATGTCGGACCACTGCCGCACCGACACCGAATCGCCCCACCACTGGTGCGCGATCTCGTGCACCACGGTCGGCAGATCGGTCCACGGCGCGTAGATGGGGCGGGTCTGGGTCTCCAGCGAGAAGCTCAGGTCCGCCGACACGTAGATGCCGCCCGCCGCGTCGAACGGGTAGGGGCCGAACAGATCCCGGCCGAAGTCCAGGATCTCCGGCAGTCGCTGCTCGGTCTCCCGATTGCCCTCCGCGCCGGGCGCGAACGCGCTCAGCAGCGGCACACCGCCCCAGGTCTGCTCGAGGAAGGTGAACCGGTCGATGGCGACGGTGGTGAGGTAGCCGATCACGGGCTGGCGCGCCTCCCAGCTGACCGTGCGCTTGTCGCCCTCCACCGCGTTGCGGGTGCGCACGCCGTTGGACACCACGTCGTAGTCCGCGGGCACGGTGGCGTGCAGCGTGAAAGTCGCCTTGTCCAGCGGGGTGTCGTTGAGCGGGTACCAGGTGGAGGCCGAATGCGGTTCCCCAGCGGCGAACGCGCCGCCGTCGGGCGCGATGGTCCAGCCCTCGCCCTCGCTGTTCACGGCCTCGCCCGCGTAGTCCACCGTGACGGTGAAGCCCAGGCCCGGCAGCAGCGGCAGCATCGGGGTGACGGTGAGTTCGTGTTCGCCGTGGCGATCGAAACCCGCGGGCAGGCCGTTCACCGTGACCGCGCGCACCGGCGGCCCGGAGTAGTCGAGGTTGAACACGCGCAGCCCTTGGGTGGCGGTCGCGTCGACGCGGGTGCTGCCGGTGAGCGTGCGGGTGGGCGGGTCGTAGTCGATGGTCACCTCGTAGTGGCCCACGTCGTAGCCGCCGTTGCCGTCCAGCGGGTAGTAGGGGTCACCGGCCCCCGGCGCGCCGGCCAGTGGATCGCCGTGCGCCGGGCCCGCTCCGCAGACCACCAGCACGCCCGCCACCACCGCACCCACCGCTGCGGACCATTTCACGCGACCGACCCCTCTCACCACCCGACTCCGCTGCCGGGTGGATGCTAGCCGTTGTGACCGGTCGCGCCGCCGACGGCCACCGACGCGCCGAGCCCGACGATCATCGCCCCGCCCGCCCCGCCGACCGCCTCCAGCCTGCGCGGCGACTTCGCGAACCAGCCGCGCGCCGAGGCGGCCAGCAGCGCCCACGCGCTGTCGGAGACCAGCGCGATGAGCAGGAACACCGCGCCGAGGATCAGGAACTGCACCGGCAGCGCGCCCGCGGCGGGGTCCACGAAATGCGGGAGCACCGCCGAGAAGAACACGATCGCCTTCGGATTCGTCACGCCCACGATCACGCTCTGCCGGAACACCCGCCGCTCGGCGCCCGCCCGGACCGGCTCACCCAGTGCCTCGCGCAGCGACTTGCGTTCGCGGATGGCCTGGACGCCCAGATAGATCAGATACAGCGCGCCCGCGAACTTCACGACCGTGAGAGCGACCGACGACGCCGCCAGCAGCGTGCCGAGCCCGACGGCGACCAGCACCAGGCACGCCATCACGCCCGCCGCGTGCCCCAGCACCGAGATGAGCGCGGCGCGCCTGCCCAGCGCCAGCGCGCGGCCGATGGTGAACAGCACACCGGGACCGGGGATCACGACGATGACGGTGGCCGCGACAGTGAACGCGACGAGGTTGGCCATGGGCACCATTCCCCGAGTCTAGGCCCGCGCCGCAACCGATTTCGCGGCTCAATCCCGCAGGTCGTCGGGCAGTTGCCTCGGGTCGAGCAGCAGGCGTTTGGCCGAGGTGCGGCGGACCTGCGCGGCGAGGGCGAGATTGTCGGTGAGCAAACGCCATTCGGCCTCGCTGATGGCGGCGCAGGCCCGCTCGATGACGCCGACGTCGGCGGTGCCCCAGGCGATCGGCATGGTGCTCACCGACCGCAACCCCTCCCCGGTCGGGCGCGCGGTGCGATCGTTGCGGATCGCGACGGCGGGCACCCGCTCCCCCGCGCGCCTGCGGTGGCCGGGCAGATGCCGCGCCACGCGCACCACCAGCGCGTACCGGCGCGACGCGGCCTCGGGCACCGACAGATCGACCAGCGCCATCAGCACGATGCCGCGCCGGTCGGCCTCCGACACCACGGCGGGCACCAGCTCGCCGTCGGCGTAGAGGCGGTCGACGCGCGATCGGTGGCGCGCCCAGAACGCCACCCACACGGCGGTCATCCCGCCGAGCGCGGTGGCCACGGCGAGCAGATACGACCACGGGTGGTTCAGCCAGATCAGATAGGCCGTGGCGGCCGAGGCTCCGGCGGCGGCCGCGATCGCCATGATCCACAGGCGACGCAGGTCGGCGAAGACTTCGTTCACCGCGTGCGCGTGCCCGGGGTCCACCGCGAATTCGAAGCGTCGCACGTCTTCTTTCCTAGCACACGTTGCGGAGGATTTGCCTCCGCTTATCCGACGGCCGGGCCGAGCAGATCGTCGGCGTCGGTGATGCGGTAGGCGTACCCCTGTTCGGCCAGAAAACGCTGGCGGTGCGCGGCGTATTCGGCGTCGAGAGTGTCGCGGGCGACCACCGAGTAGAAGTGCGCCTGCCCGCCGTCCTGCTTCGGACGCAGCAATCGGCCCAGGCGCTGCGCCTCCTCCTGCCGGGACCCGAACGTGCCCGACACCTGCACCGCCACCGCGGCTTCGGGCAGGTCGATGGAGAAGTTCGCGACCTTGCTCACCACCAGCACCCGGATCTCGCCGCGCCGGAACGCGTCGAAAAGTTCTTCGCGCTCTTTGGTTTTCGTCGAACCTTGGATGACGGGCGCGTTCAGAGCCGCGCCGAGTTCGTCGAGCTGGTCCAGATACGCGCCGATCACCAGCGTCGGCGAATCGGTGTGCCTGGCCAGGATCGACTCCACCACCGCGATTTTCGTGCGCGCGGTGGAGCACAGCTTGTAGCGCTCCTCCGGTTCGGCGGTGGCGTAGGACATGCGCTCGGCGTCGGTGAGGGTGACGCGCACCTCCACGCAGTCGGCGGGCGCGATCCAGCCCTGCGCCTCGATGTCCTTCCACGGCGCGTCGTAGCGCTTGGGGCCGATGAGGGAGAACACGTCGCCCTCGCGGCCGTCCTCGCGCACCAGCGTCGCGGTGAGGCCGAGCCTGCGGCGGGACTGGAGATCGGCCGTCATGCGGAACACCGGCGCGGGCAGCAGGTGCACCTCGTCGTAGATGACCAGGCCCCAGTCGCGGCTGTCGAACAACTCCAGATGCTTGTACTCGCCCTTCGTGCGGCGGGTGATCACCTGGTAGGTGGCGATGGTGACCGGGCGGATCTCCTTGCGCTCGCCGGAGTACTCGCCGATCTCGTCCTCGGTGAGCGAGGTGCGGGCCAGCAACTCGCGCCGCCACTGCCTGCCCGCGACCGTGTTCGTCACCAGGATCAGCGTGGTCGCCTTCGCCTTCGCCATCGCGGCCGCGCCCACCATCGTCTTGCCCGCGCCGCACGGCAGCACCACCACGCCGGAGCCACCCGCCCAGAACGAGTCGGCCGCCATCTCCTGGTAGTCGCGCAGATGCCACTGGCCGCCGGTGTAGTCCAGCTCGATCGGATGCGCCTCGCCGTCGACGTACCCCGCGAGATCCTCGGCGGGCCAGCCGATCTTGAGCAGCATCTGTTTCACCCGGCCGCGCTCGGAGGCGTGCACGATCACCGTGTCGTCATCGATGCGCGCGCCGAGCATGGGCGCGATCTTCTTGTGCCGCAACACTTCTTCCAGCACCGCGCGGTCCAGACTCACCAGCGTGAGGCCGTGCGCCGGATGCTTCACCAGCTGGAGCCTGCCGTAGCGGGCCATGGTGTCCACGATGTCGACCAGCAGCGGCTGCGGCACCGCGTAGCGGGAGAAGCTCACCAGCGCGTCCACCACCTGCTCGGCGTCGTGCCCGGCGGCGCGCGCGTTCCACAGCGCCAGCGGCGTCACCCGGTAGGTGTGCACGTGCTCGGGTGCGCGCTCCAACTCCGCGAACGGCGCGATGGCCTGGCGGGCGGCGTCGGCCAGCTCGTGGTCGACCTCCAGCAGCAGCGTCTTGTCGCTCTGCACGATCAGCGGACCGTCGGTCACCTGGCCTCCTGTGTTGGTTGGCGCGCTGGTGCGCGCGTGTTCGCGGCCCTTCATGTCTCGCAACTCAGCGCTCGAGACGCGCGCTGCGCGCATGCGCTACGAGCGCTGAGTTGCGAGACGGCCGCGAACGGTCGGTCGTCGGGCTCCCTCCCCGACGTGGCTGGGAGGGTGGGGTGTGTCGGGTTCCCGGCTGGTGTTGTGGGGGCCGGGAGCAGGGTTACCCGCTTCGGAGCCATTGTTCCCGACGGTACCGACATCGCGCAGGGAGCCGGGATGTGGTCGTCGGGGCTCGGATGTACAGCGTTCGGTGGGGCGGAATTGTTCCGAGCGGGACTGTCGGCGGATAACACAGGCCGTGGTGTGACAGGCACGACTCCGGGAGCGCCCGGCCGAAGGTCGCTGTCGCCCTCCAGTCCTGACGTCTGTCGGGCCGCAGGCGGATCGGCCGGGCCGGGGTGCGGACCGCGGCAGGCCAGCGACCTCGAACTGGCCCGAGACAACCGCCGGTGCGCCCGGGGAGGATCGACGGATGATCGAGACGACTGCGGTGCTGGGGGTTGCGGCGGCGGCGCTGGGGATGGTGCTCACCCCGGGGCCGAACATGATGTATCTGGTGTCGCGCACGGTGTCGCAGGGGCGGCGGGCCGGGCTGGTCTCCTTGGCGGGGGTGGCGGCCGGGTTCGGGGTGTATCTGGCGGCGGCGACGGCCGGGATCGTGGCGGTGTTCGCGGTGGTGCCGGGGCTGTACCTGGCGGTGAAGCTCCTCGGCGCGGCCTATCTGCTGTGGCTGGCGTGGCAGGCGGTGCGGCCCGGGGGCGGGTCGGTGTTCGCGCCCTCGGAGCTGCCCGCCGATCCGGCGCGGCGGCTGTTCACCATGGGCCTGCTCACCAATCTGCTCAACCCGAAGATCGCGATCATGTACCTCGCGCTCATCCCCCAGTTCGTCACGCCCGAGCACGGCGCGGTCTGGTTGCAGAGCCTCTACCTCGGCGCGGTCCAGATCACCGTGGCTCTCACCGTGAACGGCCTGATCATCCTGGCCGCCGGCGCCATCGCCGCCTTCCTCGCCACCCGCCCCCTCTGGCTGCGCACCCAGCGCTTCGTCACCGGCACCGCCCTCGGCGCCATCGCCCTCACCGTCGCGACCGACCGCACCAGGCCCGTCCCGGCGTAATTCCACTACGCCCGAGCGACTGCATCCGGATGCGGCACCTACTCGGGCACTCGACCGAATACCAGCCCTCGCGGCGACACTTCGCGGTCGGCGTGCGCCGTGGCTTGTCACCGCGTGGGACGCTGCTGGCAGGACGGTGAAGGGAGTGGGCGTGACGCAGGTGCTGGCGCAGTGGCAGTCCGCCGTGGATTTCGCGCAGCGCGGTGGGGAGTTGCTGGGGGTGGTGTCGTTCGCGGCGTCGGGGGCGCTGCTGGCGGTGCGCAAGAATCTCGACATCTTCGGGATGGCGGTGCTGGCGTGCGGGTGCGCGCTCGGCGGCGGTGTGATCCGGGATCTGTTGATCGGGCGGACGCCGCCCGCCGCGTTCACCGACCTCACCTACCTGTGCGCGGCGGCGCTGACCGCCTTCGCCATCTTCTTCCGGCACCCTTCGCACCGCCTGACGCGCAGCGGGCTGGAGATCTTCGACGCCATCGGCCTCGGCCTGTTCTGCGTCACCGGCACCGCCATCGCCTACGCGCACGGCACCGGCGCGCCCACGGCCGCCCTGCTGGGCATGGTCACCGCGATCGGCGGCGGCGTCATCCGCGACGTGCTCGCCGGCGAAGTGCCCGCCGTCCTGCGCCCCGACCAGGAGCTCTACGCCGTCCCCGCCCTCTTCGGCGCCGCCGCCACCGCCACCCTGTTGCACTTCGGCGCCTACCGCGCCTGGTCCGGCTTGCTCGCCGCCGCCGGTGCCATCACCTTCCGCCTCCTCGCCCGCCGCTACAACTGGCGCGCCCCCCAACCCCGCCACCGCCCCGACCCCCAGCCGGACTGAGACGACCGCCCGCACACCGCAGACGCCTGAATCTCGCAGCGGCACCGACCTACCGGCGACGTCTCAGCGCCAACTCCGGAAACTCATCACACCATCCCTTCCGTCGACATTGCCTCGAGGTCGGCCAGGCCGCTATCGTCGAGCGAGGTCCGGGGGTGAAAGAAGTCGGTATGCCCCGGGCAGAGGCTATCGACGAGGAACTACACCTTGAATCCGTTTCCGCGGCAGCAGCGGAAATCGTCACATCAACTCTCCGTGGATCTGAAATAGATTCGATCACCGCATAAGCACAACAACCGACCAAGCAGGGGCGAAACGATAGCATGGCACAGGAATTCAAGGTAGATCCCGACGACATTGAAACA
This sequence comes from Nocardia puris, assembly GCF_036051655.1. Lineage (NCBI taxonomy): Bacteria > Bacillati > Actinomycetota > Actinomycetes > Mycobacteriales > Nocardiaceae > Nocardia > Nocardia puris. The sequence goes on from NZ_CP107943.1 coordinate 1,022,105, forward strand.
GCAGCGCGTGAGCTGTGGAAGATCGCCGAAGACAACACCCGAGCAGTCCGATATGCCCAAGAATGGCTTGATGTCCAGAGCAGTGGAGGCATCCTCCTCTCGCCGGTACTCGATCAACTGCAGGATGCCTGCAACCAGCTGAAATCAAACTATGAGCGACTCGGCAGCGTTACCCATTCTTCATCCACGGAGCTGAATAATGCCGGGAAACTCTACCGCACACAGGATTCAAAAACATCCAAGACCATGGACTCCTACTATGAGGAGCTCGGGAAGTGACGAGTGATCCGATCGACAAGCTTGCTACACCCGATATATCGGACCCCATTCACGACTATGTCGAATTGATAATCAGCGGAAACGGGCTCAGTCTCACATACCACCTGAACAACCTGATCGCGATGGCCACATCGCCATTCGTGTCGGGCGGTGGCTTCAATACAATCAGTACGATAACCAACAATTTTTCCGGAGACTGGTCCACCCTCCAGAAATCCGCCGATGCAATACGCAACCTGACCGAGTACAACCGCGCGTATCGCGAGTCGATCGATGCCGCTATGCTCAACGTCGAGAAATCATGGCAGGGCAACGCAGCCGAGAGCGCGCGCTCCTATTTCTCCGCGTTGACTACTGCCATCGACAACCAAATCGATCCTATGACGAAGGTAGCCGACGAGATCAAGGCCTACGCGCTTGCAGCTTACGGCATGGCGAACGGCATAGCTGATGCCGTCCAAACTCTCGGCGACTGCGCTCTTCAATGGCTTTTGACACAGATCGCAGCGGCGAAGGCTGCCGCGACCGGCGTAGGCGCCGGAATAGCCGCCGGATTGCAGGCCATCGCAGCAGGCCTGGTATTGATAATGACGTCGAAGATCGCCAGTATACTCAGCTCGATCGGTCATCTCGTCAACGCCGCCGAGGCTCTCACCGGCGTTATCGCAGCCGGAGTCAGTGCGGCAACGGAGGCTTCTGAAATTCCAGCACTTCCCGCGTCGTCGTACGATCACCCCGGAGTATCATAGTGAACCCCGACCACGAGCCGATGCTCGATCTGGCGAATGGCGATATCGGCATGTCACGCCACCTTTCCAAGGTTCTGAAGATTATAGCCGACGACATCTCGGACAAAGACCTTCAGAATCAGATCAACGAAGTCGCAAACGGCCGACAAAGCCTGCGAGAGTTCGCCCGAGGCGAAGCAATGATGCGACTGAGCGATGCCTATGAACCGGCCATTCGCGAGAACGCGGCAAACAAGACACGCGAGGAAATAGAACAACTGGCCGAATTGGGCGAGGATATACTTGCGCGCTATCGAGCCGACCGTTTCGATAGCGATAGCAATTCGACTATTGCCGCCGGACAAGACATCGAGACGGACTCGAAAACCAAGAGAGAAGTTCCGGATGCGGCGTCCGACGCATCAACGATTTCCATAGGAGGGGATTCACTTGCGAGTGAGCCTTTCAAGCCGCAGAACACCATCCCCGGTACCCGCAGACCTGATCGGGAACGAATTGTAGTTCCAGAAGAGCCGGACGACGACGATCGCTACTTTCAAGACCGGCGCGCAAGAGGTTGGCTGGAATAAAATGGATGAGAAGCATCTCTATCCGCCGATGACCTACCAGCGGCCTTGGACCGCCGAGGGCGACGCCACCGTGCAATTGCGCCGCTGCCGCGAACCGCTTTCGTCCACCACCCTGCTGTATCACAATGGGCCGCCGCGAAGTGTGGAGCCGCTCGAGCTGGAGATCGCCGAGGAGCTTCCGGACATCTGTAGCAATCATGGGCGGCCTGCGATATCACGCACGCCGATCCGAGTGTTGTTCTATGACACCAAGCAACATCCCAGATTTCATCGCCCCTCGGGGATCGAACCGTCCCGAATATCACCCGTGTCGACCATCGTCGTGGGGAAGTGGCCGGTTTGTGAGCGTTGCCGGCAATCCGGTCGGTCGCACCGCCTAGTCGCCAATCTTCTTCTGGGTGTGATGGCAGCGAATCTGATCGCCTTGACGATCGTGATCGTCCTGGGGTGGTCCGGAATAGTGCTCGGCACTGTGATCCGGCCATTGCTGTTGGCATTTTTCCCCGGCACGGTTCCCATTGGCTTGTGCGTGTGGATGTGGCTTGTCAAGAGAAGTTCCGAGCCGGTGACAATCCGGCCGATCTACGATGAACGATTCGCTTTCGTACAGGCTCATCCGAATTTCCGCGCGGGGCTCGATGCCCAGCGCGGCGTCGCGACTCCAAAGGGTCCGGATGCGCGCGGTTAGCGGCGGTCGGGACGGAGAGCCTCGCGACCGTCCCCCTCAGTCGAGGATGGCGTAGGCCTCCACTTCCACGAGCACGTCCGGTTCGAAGAGGTAGTCGACGCCGATGGCCGACAGGGGTGGGAGGGGTTGGGGGAGGGCGAGTTCGGTGGCGACGCGGTCGATACCTTCGAGGAAGGCCGGGTACTTGTCCGGCGTCCAGTGGGTGACGTAGAAGCGCAGGCGCACCACGTCGGCGAAGGTCGCGCCGGCGCCGGCGAGGCCGCGCGCGGTGTTGCGCAACGCCTGGGCGAGTTGCCCGGCGAGGTCGCCGGGCGCGACCGGGTTGCCGTCGGCATCGCGCGCGATCTGTCCCGCGACGTGCACGTGCCGAGTGCCCGTACTCACCGAAACGTGGTGGTACGGAACGGGAGTGAACATGCCTTCGGGGGTGCTGAGTCGCACTGCCATGGGATTTCCCTTCGCCGGAAGTAGGTATCCGAGGTATATCTGGTACTCGAAGGGAACTTCAACGAGACTAGGTGTCATGACGGATACCGCGCTCACCGCGCAGCACCGCGAACTGCTGGACCAGGTGCTCGACAAGTGGTCGCTGCAGGTGCTCGACGCCCTCTGCGCGCAGCCGCTGCGCTTCAACGAACTCCGCCGCGCGATCCCGCTGGTCACGCAGAAATCGCTGACCACCGCGCTGCGCCGCCTGGAACGCAACGGCATGGTGGCGCGCGTCGTCACCCATACCAGGCCGGTGGCCGTCGAGTACCGCATCACGGAGGTCGGCCGGTCGTTACAGGGCCTCATCGACGCCCTGCTGCACTGGGCCACCGTCACCCTGCCCGACGTCGAGCACGCGCGCGCCCGTTTCGACGCCGAACTGCCCGGGTAGCCACGCCCGGGAAAAATCTCGAGAAAGTTCGCCAGCGGATGTCGAGAACGTCGTGACGGCTCCGTCCCAGTGGTGAGTGACCCACCGGGGTCACCGAAACCGAAAGGGAGAATCCCATGGCCAAGTACCTGCTCCTCAAGCACTATCGCGGCGCCCCGGCTTCGGTGAACGACGTGCCGATGGACCGCTGGACGCCCGCCGAGATCGAAGCCCACCTGCAGTACATGAGCGATTTCGCCGATCACTTGCGCGACACGGGCGAATTCGTCGACAGTCAGGCGCTGTCCGCGCAGGGCGAGTGGGTTCGCTCCGACGGGGAGGGCAAGCCGCCCGTCACCGACGGCCCGTTCGCCGAGACGAAGGACCTGATCGCGGGCTGGATGATCATCGACGTCGACTCGCACGAGCGCGCGATCGAGCTGGCGGGCGAACTGTCGGCGGCCCCCGGCGCGGGCGGGGAACCGATCCACGAATGGCTCGAGGTGCGCCCGTTCATGTCGACGAAAGCGACCGGCGGCGAATGACTTCCGCCGACGCGGTGGACGAGCTGCGGGACCTGATCCCCGGTGTTCTGGCGGCCCTCGTCCACCGCGGGGCGGATTTCGCGACCGCCGAGGACGCCGTCCAGGACGCGCTGCTCAAAGCCGTCGAGACCTGGCGGACCGACCGCCCCGCCGACCCCAAGGGCTGGCTGATCACCACCGCGTGGCGGCGCTTCCTCGACTTGGCGCGCGCCGACGCGGCGCGCCGCCACCGCGAACTCCGCGTGTCGGACGAGCCGCCGCCCGGCCCGGCCGCGTCCGTGGACGAAACCCTCCAGCTCTACTTCCTGTGCGCGCACCCGAGCCTCACCCCGGCCTCGGCCGTCGCGCTGACGCTGCGGGCCGTCGGCGGGCTCACCACTCGCCAGATCGCGCAGGCGTATCTCGTGCCGGAATCGACGATGGCGCAGCGGATCAGCCGGGCCAAGCGCACGGTGAGCACCGTCCGGCTGGATCGGCCCGGCGACCTGCGCACCGTGCTCCGCGTGCTGTACCTGGTGTTCAACGAGGGCTACAGCGGCGACGTCGACCTCGCCGCCGAGGCGATCCGCCTGGCCAGGCAGCTGGCCGCCACCACCGGCGACCCCGAGGTGGCGGGCCTGCTCGCCCTGTTCCTGCTGCACCACGCCCGCCGCCCGGCCCGCACCCGCACCGACGGCAGTCTGGTGCCGCTGGCCGAACAGGACCGCACCCGCTGGCGGCGCGATCTCATCGCCGAGGGCGTGGTCGTGCTCCAAGCCGCGCTGGCCCGCGACCGGCTCGGCGAGTTCCAGGCCCAGGCGGCGATCGCCGCCCTGCACGCCGACGCGCAGACGGCCGAGGAGACCGACTGGGTGCAGATCGTCGAGTGGTACGACGAATTGGTCGCCCTCACCGACAGCCCCATCGTGCGGCTCAACCGCGCGGTCGCCGTCGGGGAGGCGGACGGGCCGCGCGCCGGGCTCACAGCACTCGCCGAACTCGACCCCACGCTGCCCCGCTACACCGCCTCCGCCGCCTACCTGCACGAACGGGCGGGCGACCTCGCCGAGGCGGCCGACCTCTACGCGAAAGCCGCCGCCGAGGCCCTCAACGTCCCCGAACGCAACCACCTCACGCTGCGGGCGGCCGCCCTGCGCCAGCGGCTGACCGGCGAATAGCGCCGCTCACCCCAGCCGATACGTGAGTCTCGCGAACTGCCCGGCCTTTTCGACATCGACCAGCCGCAACCGATCCGAGAGCAGACGGCGCGGCAGCAGCGGCGCACCCGCACCGAGCGTCACCGGCGCGACGCCGACGATCACCTCGTCGAGCGATCCCGCGTCGGCGAACTGTCCCGCCAGATCGCCGCCCCCGCCGATCCACACCGTGCGACCCCCTGCGGCCGCGCGCATTTCGCGGTGGACCGGCGCGACATCTCCGGAGACGAACCGCAGATTGGCCCCGGGAATCGCGGCAGATCGCGGTGGGTGAACACCCAGCACGGGAGGTCGCCGTGCATCTCGTGCCACGACTCGGGCGGTTCGTTGGCCCGGATCCACTCGTAGGTGTTCGCGCCCATGCACATCGCGCCGATGCCGTCGAAGAACCCGTCGTCCTCCTCGATCGATTCGACGCCGGCCAGCCAGTCCAGGGAGCCGTCCTCGCCGATGAGGAACCCGTCGAGGCTGGCGGCGGTGTAGTAGACGGTCGTCATGGATCGATCCTGACAGGGCGCAGGGGTCTCGCGCGGCGATACGGGTGGCCGAGTACGGCCGAGGTCCGTAGCCTCGGGGAGGTGACGGCCACCGAGGCGCCGCGGGACGGGACTGTAAGCCGGGAGCGGCGCGCGACGCGACTCGGGATCGAGTTCGGGGTGCTGTTCTTCGTCCTGGTCGGGGCGTACGCGGCGATCGGCAGTCCCGGCAGCCCGATCCCGCTGCTGGTGCTGCTGGCCGTCGGCGCGCACTTCTGGCTGCGCGGGCGCGAGGGAGTGCCGAGGGCGAGCGTCCGGGAGCAGCTGCGCACCCTGCGGGCGGAGTTGCCGTCGATGCTCGGGCTGTGGGTGGCGGCGACGGTCGCCAGCGGTGTGGTGCTGGCGGTGTTCAGCCCGGAGCGGCTGTTCGACCTGCCGCGCACCGAGCCCGCGGTGTGGGCGATGGTGATGGTGTTCTACCCGCTGCTCTCGGTCTATCCCCAGGAGCTGATCTACCGAACCTTCGTATTCCACAGGTACGCACCGGTTTTCGGTAGCGGGTGGGCGATGATCGCGGCGAGCGCCGTGGCGTTCGGGTTCGCGCACATCATCTTCGGCAACTGGATCGCCGTGGCGCTCACCCTGATCGGCGGCCTGCTCTTCGCCCACCGCTACCGGCGCACCGGTTCGATTCTCGTGGTCACCGTCGAGCACGCCCTCTACGGCTGCCTCGCCTTCACCGTCGGGCTCGGCGGCTTCCTGTACTCGGGCGCGACCTGAATCAGGTTGCGGCGCCGTCCAATCGGTAGCCGAGCTTCGCGAACTGCCCCATCCGCTCCACCGACACCAGCCGCATCCGATCCGACAGGATGCGCCGCGGCAACAGCGGCGCGCCGCCGCCCAGCGTCACCGGCGTGATCCCCACGATCACCTCGTCGAGCAGTCCCGCATCGGCGAACTGGCCCGCCAGATCACCGCCGCCCATCACCCAGATATCGCGCTCCCCGGCCGCCTCGACCATCTCCTGGTGCACCGGCTCCACCGCACCCGACACGAAACGCAGGGTGGCGCCGGGGATTTCGGGCAGGTTCCGGTGGGTGAACACCCAGCATGGGCGGTCACCGTAGTTCTCGGCCCAGTACCCGGCCGGATTGTTGGCCGCGATCCACTCGTAGGTCGTCGCGCCCATGCACAGGGCTCCGATCCCGGCGTAGAAGTCGTCCACGTCGCTGGTCGCCTCCTCCTCATCGGCCACGGCGAACAACCAGTCCAGCGAGTTGTCCGTGTCGGCGAGGTATCCGTCGAGGCTGGTCGCGGTGTAGTAACTAGTCGTCATGGCACCGATCGTCACAGCCAAACCTGACAACGCCGGTCAGGTTTTATGGCGCGAGTGCTTTGCGCAGCGTGCGCAGGCAGTTGCGCAGCGTCAGGTGCCGCGACATCCCGGTGTCGTCGTTGACCGACATCCAGGCCACGTAGGCGAACGACCAGATCATGTTCTCCACCCAGCGCGGGTCGAGTTCGGCGTCCAATTCGCCCGCGTCCCTACCCCTTTCGATGGTCCGGCGAATCTGCCCCTCGCACGGGCCGTCCTCCCAGGACGCCTCCGCGAACACCGGATCGTCGAGCGTGAGCAGCATCTGTTGCGCCGCCAGATCGAACAGTTCCACGCACAGCCGCTCCAGCGCGTCCAGCGCGGAGCCCTCGTCGAGCCGGGCCCGCTGCTGCGCCGCCGTGAGCTTGTCGCGGGTGTCGACGGCGATGGCGTTGATCAAGTCCGTGCGCTCCGGGAAGTAGCGGTGCACAGTGGTGCGCCCGACGCCCGCCTCGGTCGCCACGTCCCCCAGCGAGCCGGACGGGTCGCGCGCCAGCACCCGCACGGCGGCGTCCATGATCGCGCGCCGGGTGCGTTCCCGCGCGGGAGTGCTGACCGTCATAGGTCGCATGGTAACTCCTATACCCATAAGGAAAGGAATTGACCATAACGGAACAAATATGTTCCACTTGCGGACATGAACGTTCCCGAACCGAACGCGAAGTTCCCCAGGCTGCGGCTGCTCTGGTCGTTCGCGCGGCCCTACCCGGGCACGCTCGCGCTCGGCCTGGTCCTCGCGCTCGCCGGATCGGCGATGGGACTGGCGACGCCGCTGGTCACCAAGTGGATCCTGGATTCGCTGAGCGAGGGCGGCGGACTGGGCGGGCCGGTGCTGGCCTTGCTCGCGCTGACGGTCGTCGGCATCGTGTTCAGCTACTGGCAGTGGACGCTGCTGGGCACCCTCGGTGAACGGGTCGTGCTCGGCGCGCGTGAGCGCATGGTGCGCCGCTTCCTCACCGCCACCGTGCCCGCCGCGACCCGCCGCCCCGCCGGCGAGATGGTCACCCGCGTCACCTCCGACACCGTGCTGCTGCGCGAGGCCGCGACGTCCTCGGTGATCGGCCTGATCAACGGTTCGGTGATGCTGATCGGCTCGCTGACCTTGATGGCGGTGCTGGACCTCATGCTGTTCGGCACCACGGTGCTGGCCGTGGTGATCGTCGCGATCCTGTTCTCCACGCTCATGCCCTCGATCGCGAAGGCCCAGACCCGCGCCCAGGAGTTCGTGGGGCGCGTCGGCGGCACGCTGGAGGGCGCGCTGCGCGCGTTGCGCACGGTGAAGGTGAGCGGGGCGGAGGACCGGCAGGCCGAGCAGATCATGGTCGACGCGCGGGAATCGGCCCGCCACAGCGTGATCGCCGTGCGGCGCGAGGCGATGGCCTGGTCGATCGCATGGACCGGCGTGCAGCTGGCGATCATCGCGATCCTCGCGGTCGGCGCCTGGCGGGTGTCGCAGGACGCGATGGTCGTGTCCACGCTCATCGCGTTCCTGCTGTACGCGTTCGGGTTGATGGGCCCGATCAGCGAACTCACCCAGAACGTGACCGCCCTCCAGGCCGGGATCGCGGCGGCCGAACGCATCCGCGAGGTCGAGTCGATGCCGGTCGAGCCCCGCACGGCGACAGCGCCGCGCGGACCGGCCGGACCCAACGGCGGGCCGGTGCTGGAATTGCGCGACGTCACCGCGGGCTACGGTCCGGATCTGCCGCCGGCCGTGCGCGATCTCGATCTGGTCATCCCGCGCCACGGCCACACCGCGATCGTCGGCCCGTCGGGGGCGGGCAAGACGACGGTGCTCTCGCTGATCCTGCGCTTCCTGGAACCGCAGGATGGCGAACTACTGCTCGACGGCCGCCCCTACCGGGAGTACACGCACCGCGAGATCCGGGAGCGCCTGGCCTATGTCGAACAGGACACCCCGGTGGTGCCCGGCACCATCGGCGACAACATCCGCTACGCCCGCCCCGACGCCACCGAGGCCGAGGTCCGGCGGGTGCTCGACACCGTCCACCTGTCCGACCGCGTCGGTTCCCTCGACGAGCCGCTCTCCCCGACCACCGTGTCGGGCGGCGAACGCCAGCGGATCGCGCTGGCCCGCGCCCTGCTGCGCGAGCCCGAGGTGCTGCTGCTGGACGAGGCGACCGCCCAGCTGGACGGGCTCACCGAGGCCACCGTGCACGAGTGCATCCGGGAGATGGCCGAGCGCGGCGCGGTCGTGACGATCGCGCACCGGCTCTCCACCGTGGTCGACGCCGACACGATCCTGGTCATGGAGGGCGGCCGGGTGCGGGCCCGCGGCGACCACGGGACCTTGCTGGCCACGGATGAGCTGTACGCGGGGCTGGTGGAATCGCTGCGGCTGGCCGACCCGGTGGGCTGACGATCGGGCTCAGCCCACCCGCACGCCGGCGCGCAACCTGCGCACGCCCTCGTCCAGCGTCTCGTCGCGCTTGCAGAAGGTGAAGCGCACCAGGCGATTCCACGACGGCTTGTCGTCGGCGAAGACGCTCACCGGGACCGCGGCCACGCCGAGGGTCCCGGGGAGCGCGCGGCAGAACTCGAGACCGTCGGTGGCGCCCATCGGCGTGATGTCGGCGCACACGAAATACCCTCCGCCGCTTTCCTTCACGCCGAAGCCGGTGTCGGCCAGCGCCGACGCGAGGCGAACCCGGCGGTCCGACAAGGTATCCCGCATGCCGGCCACCCAGCCGAGTTCGTTGTTCAGCGCGTGCGCGACGGCGGGCTGGAACGGGCCGCCGCCCACGAAGGACATGAACTGCTTGGCGGCGAGCACACCGTCGACGAGCGGCGCGGGGCCGCACGCCCAGCCGATCTTCCAGCCGGTCACGCTGAAGGTCTTGGCGGCGCTGGACACCACCACGGTGCGCTCGGCCATCCCGGGCAGCGTCGCCAGGCTGACATGTTCGCGTCCGTCGTACACCAGATGCTCGTACACCTCGTCGGTGAGCACGAGAAGGTCGTGCTCACAAGCGATCTCGGCGATGGCGGTGAGATCGGCGCGGTCCAGGACCGTGCCGGTGGGGTTGTGCGGCGAGTTGACCACCAGCATCCGGGTGCGCGGCGTGACGGCGGCGCGCAGGCTGTCGAGATCGAGCACGAAGCGGTCGCCCTCGGCCACCAGTCGCGCGGTGCGCCGCGTCGCGCCCGCCAGCGCCACGGCCGCGGCGTAGGAGTCGTAATAGGGCTCGATGAGCACCACCTCCGCGCCGGGCTCGACCAGGCCGAGCAGCGCGGCGCTGATGGCCTCGGTGGCGCCGACGGTGACCAGCACTTCGGCGTCGGGGTCGTAGGCGGTGCCGTAGCGGCGGGCGCGATCGTCGGCGATGGCGCGGCGCAGCACGGGCATACCGCGGCCGGGCGGGTACTGGTTGACGCCGTCGGCGATCGCCTGGCGCGCGATCTCGAGCATGCCCGCCGGGCCGTCGGTATCGGGGAAGCCCTGGCCCAGGTTGACCGCGTCGTGGCGGACGGCCAGTTCGGTCATCTCGGCGAAGATCGTCGAGGCGAAGGGGCGCAGGCGAGCGACGGTCTGGGGTGGAACGGACATACACGGAGAGTAGCGGAGCGGTCGCCATTGTTGCCGATAGATAGCGAACAGCTATGTTTCACTTTTCTTTTACGCCCTTTACCTGCATGGTTGTGCGTTCTCCCACCGGCCGCTAGCCTCGCCGTGTTCCATCTCACAAACCACCGCCCCCGGGCGGTGGCATTCGGAAAGGGGCGCTCATGGCCTCGTATCTCGACCTCGTACTGAATCCGGCCGCGTCGGAGGTCGCCGGAACGGTGCTCGGTCTGGTGCGCAACGTCGCGCACGATCTGATCGCGGGCACCGGCGACTGGTTCACCGGTTCCTCCACCGGTGACTGGTTCACCGGCTCCACCACCGGCAACGGTGGCACCGGTTCCTCGACGGGCGACTGGTTCACCGGGTCGACCACGCCGTGACCCTCGGCCGCCGGGGCCGGGCGATGAGGGCCCGGCCACGGCGGCTCAGCCCAGGCGCACGCCGGTCAGTTTGGCCGGGTTCGCGTGATCGTAAGCGCCCCAGATCACTCCGTCGCGCACGGTGAAGCCGACCACCCGCGCCGGATGCCAATCCTGTTCGTCGGTAGCGGAATCCAGATTCATCACCACACCCGTGCGCCCGTTCACCGTGGCGAGTTCGTAGCGGGTCGCGGCGTCGCAGGACGCGCCGATTCCGTATCGGCGCACCAGCGCCAGCATTTCGCGGGCGATCCGCTCCGCCCCGCCGACCACGGTGACCGTGGGCGTGGTGCCGTTCGCGTCGCCCATCAGTACGGCGTCGGGGTGCAGCGCCGCGACCACCGCCGCCTCGTCGCCGGATTCCAGCGCCGCCAGCAACTTCCGCACCGCCGCGTCGTGCTCGGTGTCGGAGACCGGAGCGGGCACGTCCCGCACGGTCTCGCGCCCCTGTTCCGCCGCGCTTCGCGCCTGGGCCACGGGCACTTCCAGAATGTCGGCGATTTCCTCGAACGACGGCCCGGCCTCGTGCAGCACGAGCGCCAGCCGCCGTTCCGGCGTGAGCGCGTCCAGCGCCACCATCATCGCCATGCGGCATTCCGGTTGTCGCACAACGGTTTCCAGCGGATCAGACACGCCGGACGCGGCCGGTTTGGTGACGACCGGTTCCGGCAGCCACTGCCCCACATAGGTTTCCCGGCGCGCGGGCGCACCGCGCATGTGGTCCAAGCAGATTCGGCCCACCATGGCGATGAGCCAGGGCCGCAGCTCGTCGATCTCGGACTGGTGGGTGCCGGTGAGCCGCAACCAGGTCTCCCCCACCGCGTCCTCGGCGTCGACGACGCCTCCGGTGAGCCGGTAGGCGACGGAAAGCAGGGGCGCCCGATGCGATTCGAACAGGTCTGCGAGGAGAGCGGCAACCATCGGGCAGATTCTACGGTCGTTCGATCACGGCCCGGACGCCGCCCGTGCCACGATGGGGCATGGAGATCCGGAACCCCGCCGCGGGGTGCACCCGTGGGTGACGCGCGGTTCGGCTGGTTCGCCGACACCATGGACCTGCGCCCGTCCGACCAGGTGCTCGAGATCGGTCCCGGTTCCAGCCCGTCGCCGGGACTGCTCGCCGAGCGGGTGCCCGAGGGCAAGGTGATCGGCGTCGATCGCTCCGCCACCGCCGTCACCCGCGCCGCCGCCCGCCTCGCGCCGCAGCTCGAGGCCGGACGCATCGGCCTGCTGCACGCCGACCTCGACTCGTCGCTGCCCGCCCGCCTGCGCGCCGAGTTCGGCATCGACCGCTTCGACAAGATCCTCGCCGTCAACGTCAACGTCTTCTGGACCAAGCGCCCCGTCACCGAACTGGCCACCCTCGCCGCCCTGCTCACCCCCGCGGGCACCCTCCACCTCTGCTACGGCTACGGCGACCCCACCGACCCCGCCACCTCCCCCAAACCCCCACCGGGCAAACTCGAAGCCCACCTCACCACCGCCGGCTTCCTGCCCCGCCTCCGCCAATCGGGCGACCTGCTGTGCGTCTCGGCCACGCGAGCGTGAAGCCGCCTGCGCCCCAACCTCCGCGCGCAACGGCTCGACACAGCAGGCTCGCCCACCCTGGCCTCACCCACTCAGCACCACCCGGCGCGGCGCCCCGCTCGCCCGACCCTCAGCAGACAACGCAACATCCCCACCCTCCCAGCCATCTCGGGGAGGGAGCCCGACGACAGACCGTTCGCGGCCGTCTCGCAACTCAGCGCTCGAAGCGCACGCGCGCAGCGCAAGTCTCGAGCGCTGAGTTGCGAGACATCAAGGGCCGCGAACCCGCGCGCCCCGGCGCGCCAAAAAACACAGCTCAGATGTTTCGGCGCCGACCGACAGCGTCCGCGAGGCGATCCAGCTGCGCGGCCGTGGTCTCCCAGTCCAGGCACGCGTCGGTGATCGACTGCCCGTAGGCCAGATCCTCCGAACGCCCCAGCGTCAGGTCCTGGCGGCCCGCGACGAGGAAGCTCTCCAGCATCACGCCGACCACGCCGTTCTCACCGGCGGCGAGGCGCTCGGCGATATCGGTGACGACGTCGACCTGGCGGTTGTGGTCCTTGTTGCTGTTGCCGTGGCTGGCGTCGACGACCACGCGCTGCGGCAGCGCGGCCTTCTCCAGGCGCAGGCACGCCTCGGCGACCGAGGCCGCGTCGTAGTTGGTGCCGTTGGTGCCGCCGCGCAGGATGACGTGGCAGTCGGGGTTGCCGCTGGTGCGGATGAGGGCGGCGCGCCCGTCCAGATCGGTGCCGGGGAACACGTGGCTGGCGGCGGCGGCGCGCACGCCGTCGACCGCGACCTGCACGTCGCCGTCGGTGCCGTTCTTGATGCCGACCGGCATGGACAGCGCGCTGCTGAGCTGACGGTGCACCTGGCTGGCCGCGGTGCGCGCGCCGATCGCGCCGTAGGAGACGAGGTCGGCGATGTACTGCGGGGTGATCGGGTCGAGGAATTCGCACGCCACCGGCAGACCGAGGGCGGTGATGTCGACCAGGACCTTGCGGCCGATGCCGAGGCCGGTGTTCACGTCGAACGAGCCGTCCAGGTGCGGGTCGTTGATCAGGCCCTTCCAGCCCAGGCTGGTGCGCGGCTTCTCGAAGTAGACGCGCATCACCACGTGCAGCCGGTCGTTCACCTCGGCGGCCTTGGCGGCGAGGCGGCGCGCGTAGTCCAGCGCGGCCGCGGGGTCGTGCACGGAGCACGGGCCGACGATCACCATGAGGCGGTCGTCGTCACCGTTGAGTACGTCGACGGTCGCCTTGCGGCCGGCGCGCACGGTGTCGGCGAGCGGGTCGGTGATCGGGTGCACCAGGCGCACCTCGGCCGGTGAGCGCAGCGGGCTCACGGACAGGGTGCGCTGGTCGTCGAGGTCGGAATGCCGCGCGTCGACGTCGGCTGCGGTTGTCATTTCGGTGGGTTCCTTTTCGTTCAGGCCGACCCACGGATTTCGAACACCCGACGAGCCGGTCCGTATCCGGCTCGGGGTGGAAGGAAGTCAGCGCATGTGGTTGCCGCAGACCGACCCACCCAGGGCCGGCTTGCTAAACCAAAAATATGCGTGCTGCACGACGGCGACTGTACCAGCCGAGTACGCCGAAGTGGCGCGCACGCCAACTCCACACCCCGCTTCGCGACGCAGCTCACACCGTCAGTCGAACTGGCCAGGGGTGTAGCTGCCCGCCGGTGTGCCCGCGATCACGTTCAACCGGTTGTAGGCGTTGATGATCGCGATGAGCGAGATCAGCGCGGCGATCTGGTCGTCGTCGTAGTGCTTGGTGACCAGCTCCCAGGTGCGCTCGGAGACGCCGACGTGCGCGTCGGCCAGGCGGGTGCCCTCCTCGGTGAGCGCCAGTGCCGCGCGCTCGGCCTCGGTGAACACCGTCGCCTCGCGCCAGGCCGCGACCAGGTTCAGCCGCACCTGATCCTCGCCCGCGGCGAGCGCGTCCTTGGCGTGCATGTCGGTGCACATGCCGCAACCGTTGATCTGGCTGGCGCGCAGCTTCACCAGTTCCTGCGTGGCGTGCGACAGCTCGGTCTGGCGCAGCACTCGCCCGTATTGCCGAGGCGCTGGATGACCTTCATCGCGATTTGGTTGCCGAAGAGGTCGAATCGGGGTTCCATGGCGTACTCCTTCGTTCCGGTCGGCCGCTCGGGGGCGGCCGCTACCGGGAAGACGACGCGTGGGCCCGGAAGTGTGACAGCGCTCAGCGGAACGAGTACGTGACCCCGGTGAGCTTCTCCGACAGCTCCCACAGCCCGCGCGCGACCGCCTCGTCGCGCGACTGCTTGGTGGAACCGGAGCGGCCCGGGTAGCCGCGCATGCCCGCCAGCCCGGTGGGGCCGTAGAACGCGCCGGGCTCGACCTCGGCAGTGGCGGCGAAAAGCTGTGGGAGCGCGCCCATCTCGGGGCTCTGCGCGAACAGCCGGTTGCCGAGCGACATGATCGGATCGAGGAAAGACTCGGTGTGCGACTGCAATTCGGTCGCCGCGTAGCCGGGATGCGCGGCCACCGACACCACCGGCGAACCGGCCGCGGTGAGCTTGCGCTGAAGCTCGTAGGCGAACATCAGGTTCGCCAGCTTGGCCTGGCCGTACGCGCCCCAGCGCTGGTACCTGCGGCGCTCCCAGTTCAGGTCGTCGAGGTCGATGCGGCCGATGGCGTGCGCGCCGCTGGACACCGTCACCACCCGGTCGGCGACGCGGTCCAGGAGCAGGCCGGTGAGCGCGAAGTGGCCGAGGTGGTTGGTGCCCACCTGCTTCTCGAAACCGTCGGCGGTGCGCCCCTCCGGCACCGCCATCACGCCCGCGTTATTGATCAGCACATCGAAAGGCTCTGTGTGCTCGGCGAATTCGCGCACCGAGGACAGGTCGGCGAGATCCAGCTCCCGCACCAGCGCCCGCTCCCCGATCTCGTCCGCCACCCGCCGCCCCTTCTCCACATTGCGGCAGGCCAGCACCACCCGCGCCCCCGCCGCCCCCAACGCCCGAGCGGTAACCGCCCCGAGCCCACTGTTGGCCCCCGTCACGACGAACGTCCGACCGGCTTGATCGGGAATGTCAGCGGCGTCCCAGCGCGTCATGCCGCGAGTCTAGCGCGCCCCACCCCTCCCGTCGCTCGCTGCGGATGCG
The DNA here is from genome assembly GCF_036051655.1 of Nocardia puris. NCBI lineage: Bacteria > Bacillati > Actinomycetota > Actinomycetes > Mycobacteriales > Nocardiaceae > Nocardia > Nocardia puris. Next base: position 1,037,502 of record NZ_CP107943.1, read on the forward strand.
CCGAAGCCCGGTGGAACGAGTCCGCCCGGAGATACCCTCACATCCTGAGATAGGGTTACCTAACTAGCCCCCCGCCGTCAGTACCTGTGAGGCATATCGTGAGCACTGCCAGCAATCATCGTGAAGGCTTCGTGCCCTTCCCCGAGGACGCGGCCGCGAGCTATCGCGCCGCGGGCTACTGGACCGGGCGTCCGCTGGGTGATCTGCTGCGCGAGACGGCGCGGCGCACGCCGGAGCGCACCGCGCTGCTCACCCACGAGGGCGCCCGCACTTACGCCCAGGTGGACGCCGAAGCCGATCGGATGGCGCACGGCCTGCTGGCCCTCGGCATCGCGCCCGGCGACCGCGTGGTGGTGCAGTTGCCGAACGTGCCCGAATTCCTCACGGTGCTGTTCGGCCTGTTGCGCGCGGGCATCATCCCGGTGCTCACCCTGCCCGCGCACCGCAGGGCCGAGATCGAGCACCTGGCGGCGCTGTCGGAGGCCGTGGCCTACATCGTCGCCGACCGGCAGGGCGATTTCGACTACCGCGAGCTGGCCACCGCCGTGCGACCGGCCGTGCCGAGCCTGCGCCACGTGCTGGTGCTGGGCGATCCCGGCCCGTTCACCGACCTGCAAACCGTGCCGCGCGAGGGTGATTCGCTGCCCGAGATCGACGCCTCCGATATCGCGCTGATGCTGGTCTCCGGCGGCACCACCGGCCTGCCGAAGTTGATCGCGCGCACCCACGACGACTACGTCTACAACGCGACCGCCAGCGCCGAGGTGTGCGCGCTCACCGCCGACGACGTCTACCTGGCCACATTGCCCGCCGCGCACAACTTCCCGCTGGCCTGCCCCGGCATCCTGGGCACGGTGAGCGTGGGCGGCGCGGTGACGTTCGCCGCCGACCCCAGCCCGGAGAACGCCTTCGCCACGATCGAACGCCACCGCGTCACCGTCACGGCCGTGGTGCCGCCGCTGGCGCAGCTGTGGTGCGCGGCCACCGACTGGGAGGAGGCCGATCTCTCCTCGCTGCGCCTGCTCCAGGTGGGCGGCGCGAAGCTGGCCGAGGTGAACGCCAAGGAGGTCACCCCCGCCCTGGGCGCCACCCTGCAGCAGGTGTTCGGCATGGCCGAGGGCCTGCTCAACTTCACCCGCCTCGACGACGACGCCGAACTCCTGCACACCACGCAGGGCCGCCCGCTCTCGGAGTCCGACGAGGTGCGCGTGGTCGACGGCGAGGGCAACGACGTGGCACCCGGCGCGGAGGGCGAGCTGATCACGAAGGGCCCGTACACGATTCGCGGTTACTACCGCGCGCCGGAGCACAACGCCCGCGCCTTCACCCCCGACGGGTACTACCGCAGCGGCGATCTGGTGCGCCGCCTGCCCTCGGGCCATCTGATCGTCTCCGGCCGCATCAAGGACGTGATCAACCGCGGCGGCGAGAACATCTCCTGCGACGAACTCGAGGAGCACCTGCTCGCCCATCCCGCGGTCCGCCACGCCGCCGCCGTCGGCCTGCCCGACGCCGCACTCGGCGAAAAGGTCTGCGCCGTCCTGGTCGTCGACGGCGAGATGCCCTCACTGGCCGAGATCAAGACCTTCCTCACCGAGCGCGGCCTGGCCACCTACAAGCTGCCCGACGTGCTGCGCCAGGCCGACAAGCTGCCGATCACCGCGGTCGGCAAGATCGACAAGAAGGCGCTGCGCGCCGCCGAGTGAAACGCGAAGGGCCGCACACCGATCGGCCTGCTGCCCGGACCGAGAACTCGGTTCCGGGCAGCGGTTCAGATCCGGTGCGGCCCTTGTCCGTTGAACAGCGCCCCTACGCCTTGACCACGTAAGGCGCGATGCTGCCGAGCTTTTCGCAGGTCTCCTCGAACTCCCGCTCGGGCGTCGACTGCGCGACGATCCCCGCGCCCGCGCGCAGCCACGCACCCTCGGCGGTCTGGTAGACCGCGCGCAAGACGAGCGTGGCCTCCAGCGCACCCGTCGGTGAGATCGCCACCACCGCACCGGAATACAGTCCGCGTGGGCTGCCGTCGTTGCGGAACACCGAGTCCACGCCTTCGCGCTTGGGGATGCCCGAAGCTGTCACGGAGGGGAACAGCACCTCGAGCGCGTCCCAGCTGGAGCGGTCGGCGGCCAGCCTGCCGCGCACCGTGGAGGCCAGGTGCTGCACGCTGCCGCGCTCGCGCACCGCCATGAAGTCCGACACCACCGGCGTGCCCGGATCGGCCACGGCGCTGATCTCGCCGAACGAAGTCTGCACGGAGAGCGCGTGTTCCACGATCTCCTTCGGATCGCTGAGCAGATCGGCGCGGGCGGCCATATCGGCCTCCAGTCCGCGGCCGAAGGCGCGGGTGCCGGCCAGCGGCTCGGTGGTGACCACGCGATCGTCGTCCACGGAGGCCACCAGCTCGGGACTGAAACCCGCCGCCTCGAGCCCGCCGAGGCGCAGCAGGAACGAACGCGCCGGGGTGTTGTGGGCCCGGCCGAGGCGGTAGGTGGCCGGCACGTCGACAGTGAACGGCAGCTCAACCTTCCTGGACAGGATGACCTTCTGATAGCGGCCCGCCCGGATCTCCTCGATCGCCGCGGCGACCCGGCCGTGATAGCCGGTGGCGTCCACGCGGATGTCGGCGGGTTGCGCGCTCGGCAGTTCGGCGTCCTGCGACGAGGCGATCAGATCGTGGATGTCGCCGGTCTCGGTAGGCGAAGCGCCCGCGACGCGAATGCCGGACTCGTCCACCCGGACCTCCACGCGCGGGATCATCAGCCGCGCCACGACGGTCCGCTCATCCAGATACGCGGTGGCGTCCAGCGACCACGCGCAGAATTCGAACCCGATCCACCCGTAGGCCCGGCGGCCCTCGGTCTGGAGCAGGGCCAGCGCCTGATCCAGCGCCTGCGCGGGCGAACCGGACCACGGGCGCACCGTGGTCTCCCCGTCCCAGGTGACGCGCAGTTCGCGCGCCGTCAACTCGATTCCGCCGATCGGATCGGCCGCGAAGATGCACTCCCCCGGGCGCTCGTACATGACGTACTCGCCGAACCTGTCCGCTGCCGCCAGCCGGGACATCGCTGCCGCCGGATCGGTCACATACTCAACGCGCACGCGTTCGCCCGTGGTCGACAACGATCCTCCAAGTAATGCTGAACCCACTTCGAGAGGTAAGGTTAGCATTACCTGAGTGTTGCCACGCTGTGCGCGCTGCCACAGGCGAACCATCTTGCCCGCCCTTCCCGCCCCCGTCACGCCCCGATTCCAACTCGCCGCGCGGAGTGCCTGCGCACCGGCCCGCGGCAGGCTTGAATGGGAGGAGCGTCACTGCGGAGGGAAGAGCATCGATGATCGAACACCGCGGCGACCCGTCGACGACGACGAGGTCCGCCACCGAACCGCGCTCGGTGGTTGCGCTGGTCGACGCCGCCTCCGGGGTCGAGCGCGATCTCATCGGGTCCTGGCTCGGCGCGGGCGGGATCGCCCGCGAGACGGGCGTGGGCGCGCCCGTCACCCAGCTGGACCTGGACCCGCGCGCCGTCGCCGAACGGCTGGCGGGCCGCCGCGACGATCCGCTGGTGGTGCCCGTGCGGGTGCTCTGGCTGCCGCCGGAACGAGATGGCGTGCGACGATTGACGTTCGCCGATCTGGCCATGCTCACCAACCCCCGCAAACCGCACCGGCTGGCGCAGCGGCGGCTGGTGCGCCGCCATCCCGACCGGCACGCGGTGATCATCGGTCAACCCGCCCTGCTCAGCGAACTGCGGGCCAATAACCCGGAGGCCGCGGCCCTGCACGCCGCGGGCACCACCGAACCGCTGGCCCGCGCGGTGGTGCGCGCCGCGGTGGTGGCGCTGGAACGCGCCGAGCGCACCGTCATCGGTGACCGGTACAAGGTGCCGCGGCTGGTCACCGAGGAGATTCTCGACTCGCCCGATTTCCTGCGCCGCCTCGAGTACATCGCCGACAGCATCGGCGAGGACCCGCAGGAGGTCTACCGCCGCGCGGAGAAATGCCTCGGCGAACTCGTCGCCGCGCAGAGCAGGCTGGTGTCGGACCTGTTCACCCAGGCCATGCGGCCGGTGCACGCCTCGACGTGGAAGGTGGACACCGACGAGTCCGGCCTGGTCGCGCTGCGCGCCCTCAACCGTCGCTACCCGCTGGTCTTCCTGCCCTCGCACCGCTCCTACGTCGACGCGTTCGTGCTCGGAGACGTGCTGGCGCGCAACGACTTCCCGCCCAACCACGTGATCGGCGGCGCGAACCTGCGGTTCTGGCCGATGGGCCCGATCGCCCGGCGCACCGGCACCGTCTTCATCCGCCGCAGCTTCGGCGACGACGAGGTGTACAAGGCGGTGGTCGAGGAGTACTTCGCCTACCTGCTGGCCAAACGATTCAATCTGGAGTGGTACTTCGAGGGCGGCCGCACCCGCACGGGCAAGTTGCGCCCGCCCCGCTACGGCCTGCTCAACTACCTGGCCTCGGCGGTGCGCGCCGACCGCGTCGACGACGTGATGCTGGTGCCCGTCTCCATCACCTACGAACGGCTCAACGAACTCGGCGCGATCGCCACCGAACAGGTCGGCGGCACCAAGAAGCCCGAGGGCCTGACCTGGCTGGCCAGATACATTCGCAATCAGCAACATTCGGCCGGTCACGTCTACGTGCGCTTCGGCGAGCCGCTCTCGGCGCGCGACCGGCTCGCCGCGCACGGTGATCCGCTCGCCGCACCCCGGGTGTCGATTCCGTTGCACAGCATCGACTCCGGGCGCGACTCGGTCGCCGAGGAGGACGCCGAGATCGCCGAGCTCGAGCGCAAAGCCGTGCAGCGGTTGGCCTTCGAGGTCGCCGTGGGCATCAACGCGGTCACCCCGATCACGGTCAACGCGCTCGTCACGCTGGCGCTGCTCGGTGTGCACGAGCGCGCGCTCACCCTCGGCGAGGTGCGGGCCCTGCTCGCGCCGGTGCTCGGCTACATCGCCGAACGCGGACTGCCCAGCGGCGAGATCGACGCCCTGCGCGACGAACAGAACCTGGCCGTGGTGCTGGAACAGCTCTCGGTGGCCAAGGTGGTGACCGTGTACCGGGGCGGGCTCGAGCCGGTGTACTCCATCGAGAGCGGCGCGCACCTCGAGGCCGCGTTCTACCGCAACAGCGCGGTCCACTGGTTCGTCAACCGCGCCATCCTGGAACTGTCCATCCTGGCCGCGGTGGACGCCGGCGAACCCGATCAGCTCCAGTTCGGCTGGGACGAGGCGTTCCGGCTGCGCGACCTGCTCAAGTTCGAGTTCTTCTTCCCCGACCGGGCCGAGTTCACCGCGCAGATCACCAGGGAAGTGCTGCTCATCGATCCGGAGTGGAACACCCGCACCCGCAAGAACACCCTCGGCGCCGATGTGCTCGGCAAGCTCACCGCCTCGGGCTTCATGATGGCCCACCGTGTGCTGCGCTCGTTCGTCGACGCGCAACTGGTGGTGGCCGAGCGGCTCGCGGCGCGTGACGCGGCCGAGGAGATCGACCGCAAAGAGTTCCTGGCCGAATGTGTTTCGGTGGGCAAGCAGATGTTGCTGCAACAGCGGCTGCACAGCCCGGAGTCGGTGTCGACCGAATTGTTCGGCAGCGCACTCAAACTCGCCGACAACTACGGGCTGCTGGCGCCGGTGTCGAGCGAGTCGGCCAAGGACCGGTCCGAACTCACCGAGCGCCGGAGGGAATTCGCGGCCAGGCTGCGTTCGATCGGCGCGCGCATCACGCAGGCCGCCGCGCTCGACCCGTCCAACATCCCGGGCCGGGAGGCGTGATGAGCCACGCCGCCGCCCCCGAACCCGCCGAACCGGAACGCGCCGCACCGGCCGATCTGGCAGCCACGCTGGCCGCCATCCGCTCCGGACCGCACGGCCCCGGGATCGCGGCGTTCTTCGACCTCGACGCCGTGCTGGACGGCTTCCGGCGCCCCTGGTACCGGCGGCTGCGCGGTGGCAACGGTGTGGAGTCGACGCTGCTGGCCGGACTGCGCGACGGGCTGACCGACGGCGAGTACAGCCGCTTCCTGCAACAGCTCTCGCACACACTGGCGGGACTGCCCGAGGACGAGGCCGACGAACTCGGCACCCGGCTGTTCCGCCGCACCGTCTACGGGCACTTGTATCCCGAAGCGTGGCAACTGATCCGTACGCACGAGGCGGCCGGGCACACCGTGGTGCTGACCAGCGCGCTCACGCGGTTCCAGGCCGAGCCGGTCGCCGCCGAACTCGGCGTCGACCGGGTGCTGTGCACCACCATGTCCACCGAGGACGGCGTGCTCACCGGATATCCCGAGGGAAAGACCCTGTGGCGCAACGGGAAGGCCGACGCCGTGCGCGCCTTCGCCGACTCTGCCGACGTGGACCTCAGCGCCAGCTGGGCCTATGGCTCCGACCTGGCCGACCTCCCGCTGCTCACGCTGGTGGGCCACCCGGTCACAGTGAACCCCGAGCGCGGGCTCGGCGCCGCCGCCGACGAGAACGCCTGGACCGCACTGTCTTTCCGCCCGCGTCACGCGCCGCGGGTACTCGACTACGTGCGCACGGTCGCGGGCTTGGCCGCGCTGCTCGGTGGCGCCCTGTTCGGCGTGGTCGCCAAGTCCTACACGCGGCAGCGCCGCAAGATGGCCGATGCCCTGATGGCCTACGGCACCGGCGCGACATTACGGGTGCTGGGCGTGCGATTGCGGATCACGGGAGCGGAGCACGCGCGGGCACCGCGACCAGCGGTGTTCCTGTTCAACCACCAGAGTCAATTCGACGTGATCATCGTGCCCAAAGTGCTCGGCGGCGGCGTCACCGGCATCGGGAAAAAGGAACTCACCCGCAATCCGATTTTCGGCCCGCTCATGCGCTTCGTCGGGGTGACATTCATCGATCGGTCCGATACCTCGCGCGCCAAAGCGGCGCTGGCGCCGGTGGTGGAGACTCTGCGCGGCGGCCTTTCCATCGCGATCTCGCCCGAAGGCACCCGCTCCTACACACCGGAAGTGGGGGCGTTCAAGAAAGGCGCATTTCATATCGCGATGCAGGCGGGCGTTCCGGTGATCCCGGTGGTGATCCGCAACGCGGGGGAGATCTCCTGGCGCAATTCGATGGTGGCGCGGCGCGGCACGGTGGATGTGGCGGTGCTGGCCCCGATCGACGTGAGCGGGTGGAATCCGGCCGATCTGGACGACCGGGTGGAGCAGGTCAGGCGGCTTTTCCTGGAAACGCTGGTGGAGTGGCCGGATTCGAGCATCCAGTGATGTGAGTCACATCGGATATCTCGTGCCTTGACCTGAATATTCGTTGAGGTCTCACGATGGGATCCACACCGAGCACGTCGATCCCATCGGGAGGACACCATGACAACCACCACCGCGAACCCGGCCTCCACCGGTTCCTTCACCGACCGCATCCCCGCCCTGAGCCGCAAGGTCGCCGTCGTCGGCGCGGTCGTGGGCGCTGTGCTGGTCAACCTGGTCATCTGGTTGATCGGCGAAGCCGCGGGTGGGTCGTTCACCACCGTCGACGGTGACACCACCATCGACGTCGCCCCCGGCGGCGTGATCGTCCTGTCGGCCGTGCCGATGGCGATCGGGCTGACCGCCGCGGCCCTGCTGGCCTACAAGTGGGTCGGCGCGCTGCGCCTGGCCGCCGTGATCGGTTCGGCGCTGTCGCTGGCGACCATCGGCCTGACCGTCACCACCGACTTCGACACCCCGTCCATGGTGGCGCTGTCGGTCATGCACGTGGTGCTGGTGCCGGCCCTGGTGATCGCCACCGAGGGGATGCGCCGCAAGCTGCTGGAGCGCTGAATGCCCGGCGAATGCGACACGGCCCCGCATCCGATGGATGCGGGGCCGTTTGTCGTCCGGGCTACTGAACCGAGCGGCCGAACAGCAGCTTCCACGGCATGAGCGCCGACTCCAGCTGCACCTTGAGGCTCATCTTGGACGCGCCCTTGGTGCGCTCCTCGAACCGGATCGGCACCTCCGCGATGCGGAAGCCCTTCTTCACGGTCCGGTAGTTCATCTCGACCTGGAAGGAGTAGCCGTTGCTGCGGATGCCCGCCACGTCGATGGCGCGCAGGGTGTCGGCCCGCCACGCCTTGAATCCGGCGGTGGCGTCCTTCACGCCGAGGCGCAGGATGAGGTTGACGTAGAAGTTGGCCCAGGCCGAGAGCGCCTTGCGGTACCACTTCCATTCCTCGGCGGTGGAGCCGCCGGGTACGTAGCGGGACCCGAGGACGACGCCCGCGTCGCCTTCGTCCAGCTTGTCCAGCATGGCCGGGATGACCTCGGCGGGGTGGGAGAGATCGGCGTCCATCTGGATCACCACGTCGGCACCCTCGTCGAGCGCGCGGCTGATGCCCGCCACGTAGGCGCGGCCCAGACCGTCCTTCTCGGTGCGGTGCAGCACGCCGACGACGTTGGGCAGTTCGGCGGCCAGCTTGTCGGCGACCTCGCCGGTGCCGTCCGGCGAATTGTCGTCGACCACCAGGATGTGCAGATCCGACACCGGCAGCGCGGTCAGCCGCTCCACCGCCACCGGCAGATTCTCCCGCTCGTTGTAGGTCGGCACAACAACGGTAACCCTCAAGGGTCGCCCTCCCTGCTCACCTGGTCGAGCCCGCAGCCCACAGCGGGCGCCGAGCGTTCGTCGATTTCCAGTCACCGTACTCGATCCACCTGACGGACTCCTGAGCGGATACGGCGACCGACCAGCGTAACGCACCCCCGCCGAACGCCACGATCCCCCGCACCGAATCAGCCGCCACCCCCGAAACCCGAAACCCGTTGCCCCCACAGGGGAGCCAACGCCTTCGGCGCATTGCTCAGCATCCAGTGCCATGGCCAGAAGTGTGGGCGTCGCTCGCGAGACCCTGAGGGCGTTGCCTCGCGCGCCCCCACGAAGAGGTCATGGCAGCTCTCCGAGCAGTCCACCTCAGGCCCGCAACATCCCCACCCAACGCAACCACCCACGGAGGGGGTCCGGGGGCGAAGCCCGCCGGGCGGGGTGTGGGGGTTGCACCCCCACAAGACACTTGGAATGAGCGAAGGCCCATGCCCTGAATGGGCATGGGCCTCGCGGCGAATGGAACGTGGCCAGGGCCGGGATCGAACCGGCGACCTTCCGCTTTTCAGGCGGACGCTCGTACCAACTGAGCTACCTGGCCGCAGGCACCCGTTCGGAATGCCATACGCGAAGCGCCGGATTTCTCCGGCGCTTACTTGCGACCCTGACGGGACTCGAACCCGCGACCTCCGCCGTGACAGGGCGGCGCGCTAACCAACTGCGCCACAGGGCCTTGCTGTGCTTCCAACGATCCGAAGACCGTACCCCCTACGGGATTCGAACCCGCGCTACCGCCTTGAAAGGGCGGCGTCCTAGGCCGCTAGACGAAGGGGGCTCGTCCCGGGTTTCCCCGGACCGGCTTTCAACGGCTGTCCGTTGGGAGCTCGCATAGCTTATGACAGGGTCGGCGAGCTTTCCAAATCGCCTGGTCACAGGCCCAGTCCGAGCTCTTCGAGGCGGGCCGACGCGCGCCACCCGTGCAGGCGGAATTTCTCGCCCCACTCGGGGGTCGCCATGGAGTCGACGATGACCTCGAGCACTTCGGTGAAGCGAGAGCGCAGATCGGAGGCGCCGCCGAGCAGATCCATCATGTAGCGCTGGCCGGCCAGGGCGGCGGCGAGCGTGCGGGTGAACCGGTCGGGGTCGGCGTCGGCGCGCAGCTGCCCGTGTTCGATGGCGCGCACGGCGAGCACGCGGGTGGCGCGGCCGAGGATGCGCCCGCCGCCGGCGGGGACGTCACGGTAGAAGTCGGGTTCGATGATGAGCCGGTACTCGGCTTGCACGATGATGTCGTGTTCGAGCCGCAGCGCCATCTCGTCGACGATGCCGTGCAGGATGTCGAGGGGACCCAGATCCGTTCGCGCGAGCCAGCGTTCCGCCGACGAGCGATAGCGCTCGACGGCCGTGTCGAGCACGGCGCGCGCCAGGTCCTCCTTGGAGTCGAAGTGGAAGTACATGGCGCCCTTGGTGGCGCGCGATCCTTCCAGAATGCGGTTGAGCGATGCCGCGGCATAACCGCTCTTGCCGAACTCTACGGCGGCGGACCTGATTATCGCCGCACGTGTCCGGCGGGCCCGCTCTTGTTGCCGTGCCATGCTCGAAACGCCTCCGAAGCCACTCGCCACCAATCGGCGCTCCCCCGGAAGGAAACGAACCTTTGGCGCGAAGTCATGCGATTGATCAATACTTCAAACCGGGTTTTCGCCCGATTTCAAACTTTGGGTACGAAAACTGAGGGAAAACCTGAAACACACCGGCTGGTATAGTTTTCCTGCCCGGGTGCGCCGCAGGGGGTGCGCATCCGGGCATTACGTCGTCTCGGCTCAGCCTCCTGCGGCATAGACTCCTTGTTCGCCACGATCGGGCATCCCGGTCGCGACACGTTCGGGCCCAACAACGACAGGTTCAATTCCGAACCCCCGGCAGCAACGGCGATTCTTCCGGAATTCACCAAGGCGTCACCGTACCCGGAATCCGCCGCCGACACGCGGCAAACCGTGCAGCCGACCGCCCGAAACGCGCCGATATCCGTGACAGCAAACATCGCGCAATCGGAGTGCCCGGGCTGCGGGCCGCGCGAATTCGCCAGCGTCGCAGCGGCGTTCACGACGGCCACCACCGCGCACCGGCGTGCGGACACCACGCCGGTGACCACCCGGGGCGCGGGGCGCCGCCCCGCGCGAAGGTGACCCCTGACGATCCAAAGCCAGTGGTAGACAACATGATTCGATGATATCCAGGTTATACCGGATTGAACAAAGCCGTACAGGTGACAATTACCGGCACCATCGTGTCCGGGCCCCTCGCCGTTACCACCGGCCCGCGCATCCGGCACCCGAATCCCCTTGCCTCGCACACCGGATCGGCGGGCGGCGCCGCCGGGATCGCCCGCACCCGTTCCCCAGAGGAACCGGTGCGCGAAACGCACGATGCTCCATATCTACCAGACGGGACACCGGAATCGGCGGGACAGCGGCCCGGGGAACTCCCCAGACGAACGGCGAGCGCGCACGGCTCGCCCCAATCGACGGTGCCCCCTGTAGGACTCGAACCTACGACCTAGTGATTAAAAGTCACCAGCTCTACCAACTGAGCTAAAGGGGCTCGGCACGACAGCATAGCGGACCGTCCGCGACGGGCACGAACGCATTGTCACCTCGCGTCCGCGGCCTCCGGCGGTGCCGCGAGCCGGGCGCGCCGCGACGCCGCAGGTGAAAGCTTCCCCGCGAAGTATCGCGGCCGGAACCTTCGGCGAATCCCGGTTCAACCCATAGGATCTCGCCCATGAAGAAAAACGCACACCGCACGATCTCCATCCTCGCCGGAGCCGCCATCGCCGCCGTGCTCCCCCTCGTGGCCGCCGGTCAGGCCGCCGCGAACCCGGTCGACGAGGCCTACGTGCAGGCGGCGAAGCAGGCCTGCGCGGACGCGGGCTACCAGTACGACACGAGCCTCGCCGTCACCGGGTTCCGCCCGGCGTCGGTGCAGTGCGTCGACGACACGCGCCTGGCCTCGGTGTTCGTGCCGATCGCCAACGGCACGGCCTGCACCATCCTCGACGGCCTCACCACCCGCGAGGGCCGGGCGCTCGACGGGGCCTGCCTGCCCGCCTGATCCAGGTCGGGCCCGGAGGCGGCAGCCCAGCGTGACCACGCGGGGCCCGACCGGGTTCAGGCCCATCGGACACCGCCTGATTCGCGGCGCGACGCGTGCTCACAGCAAAGGGGAAACCCCACACGCCACGCGGGGTTTCCCCTACTGTGAGCGCGTCACGGGCACACCCGGGGCATCCATTCGACACAGGTGGAGCTGATGACTTCCTTCGACGAACTGCTCTCCAACGTTCCCATCGGACAGATCGCCCAGAAGCTGGGCGTCGACGAGGCCACCGCGAGCTCCGCGGTGCAGGCCGCGCTGCCGACCCTGCTCGGCGGGTTGCAGGCCAACGCCACCCAGCCCGAGGGCGCCGCCTCGCTGGTCGGCGCGCTCGGCAAGCACGACGGCGAGCTGGTGTCCGGCGCGGGCGCGGTCGACATCGAGCAGGTCGACGTCGCCGACGGCGCCAAGATCGTGGACAACGTCTTCGGCGCGGAGAAGAACACCGTGATCAGCGCCCTCGGCGCCACCGAAGGCACCGGCGGCAACGACCTGGTGGCCAAACTGCTGCCCATCCTCGCGCCCATCGTGCTCGCCTACCTGGCCAAACAGATGGGCGGCGGCGGTGCGGCGGCCCCGCAGGCGCCCGCGCCGTCCTCCGGTGGCGGTGGGATCGGCGACATCCTCGGCGGACTGCTCGGCGGCAGCGGCAACAGCGGCGGCATCGGCGGCGCGATCGGCGAGGCCCTCGCCAAGAACGCGGGCGGCGCGATCGGCAGCGTGCTCGGCGGACTGCTCGGCGGCAAGCGCTGACGCCCCCGGGTGTCGGTGCCCGGCTAACACCCCCCGGCCCGCAGCGATAGACCCTTCGCTGCGGGCCGGCCCCTCTCCGTACATCGGACACCGGACCGTGCCGGGCCTACACTCAGGACAGGCACACCTTCGTCAGCGCAGACGTATGAAGTGTCACACAGAGCACCTGAAGTAAGCCGGATGCGTTTCGCATCACACCTACGGTCCCGTAAGGTATGGCTGCATCAGCACGGTCAAACCCCGGGGGAGCCGACCTGCAAAAGCGTGCACGCACTCAATGAAGGGCTATTACATGGCAAGGGATCTGACTCAACTCGAGCTTCTGACGGAGTTGGAGCCGGTTGCCGAAGAGAACGTCAACCGGCACCTCTCCCTGGCGAAGGAATGGCATCCGCACGACTACGTCCCGTGGGACGAGGGCCGCAACTTCGCGGCGCTCGGCGGCATCGACTGGGACCCCGAACAGTCCCGCCTGAGCGAGGTCGCCAAGGCGGCCATGATCACCAACCTGCTCACCGAGGACAATCTCCCCTCCTACCACCGCGAGATCGCCGAGAACTTCTCCCAAGACGGCGCCTGGGGCACCTGGGTCGGCCGCTGGACCGCCGAGGAGAACCGGCACGGCATCGTGATGCGCGACTACCTGGTGGTCACCCGCGGCGTGGACCCCGTCGCCCTCGAAGAGGCGCGCATGATCCACATGACCAACGGCTTCGCCTCCCCCACCGAAGCCGACGCGGGCTTCCTGCACTCGGTCGCCTACGTCACCTTCCAGGAGCTGGCCACCCGCGTCAGCCACCGCAACACCGGCAAGGTCTGTGACGACCCGATCGCCGACCGCATGCTCCAGCGCGTGGCCGCCGACGAGAACCTGCACATGATCTTCTACCGGAACATGTGCGGCGCGGCGCTGGACCTCGTGCCCGACCAGGCGCTCGACGCCATCACCCTGATCCTGGAGAACTTCCAGATGCCGGGCGCCGGCATGCCCAACTTCCGCCGCAACGGCGTGCTGATGGCCAAGCACGGCATCTACGACCTGCGCCAGCACCTGGAGGAGGTCGTCAACCCGGTGCTGAAGAAGTGGCGCATCTTCGAGCGCGACGATTTCAGCGCGCGCGGCGAGGAAGTCCGCGAGCGCCTGGGCAACTTCCTGGAGAAGCTGTCCAAGGACGTCGTGAAGTTCGAAGAGCAGCGCGACCGCATGCTCGCGCGCGAGGCGAAGAAGGCCGAACTGGCTGGCGCCGCCGCGGGCTGATCCGCGAAACGACGAGAGCGCGCCGCCCCGGGAACGAATCCCGGGGCGGCGCGCTCTCGTCGTGTCCGACGTCAGTTCAGTGAGAGGGCGCCGTCGGAGCCGCCCACGTCGGTGATCTTCCAGTCCGAGTTCTCGTCCAGGGTCACGGTGTAGGTGACCGTGGTCTGCGCGCCCTCGGGGGTCTGCGCGTTGGTGGAGTTCACGGTGACGAAGACGTTCACCTTGTAGACGCCGTTCTCCTGCGACATCACCTTCGCCGAGATGGGCGCGGCGGTGGAGGTCCACTTCAGCGGGATCAGGATCTGCTCCAGCTTGGGCGCGGTGGCGTCGAACTTGGTGGACAGCTGCGGGGTGGTGTTGGCCTTCAGCTTGCCGACCCAGGCGTTGATGTCCTGGTAGTTCACCGTCGCGGCGCCCACCGCGTACTCGGTGGCGACCTGTTCGGCGCGGGCGACGTCGGCGGCCTGGGCGTCGCGGTCGTCCAGATCGCCCTTGGCCGACCACCACATCACGCCGAACACCACCACCAGCGCCGCGAGGACGGCGACCGCCGCGCCCCACAGCAGCGAGCTGAGGGGGATGGAGACGGCGGCGGGCTGGGACGTCGCGGCCGAAGCAGCCGGAGCGGCGGCGGGCGCCGGCGCATCAGTCGCCCCGGCGGCGGAAGCGGCCGGAGCGCTCGGCGCGGCGGGCGTCGAATCGCCCTGCTCCGGCGCCTGATCGTCCTTCTTCAGGTGGACGGTGTCCTTGTCGTCTGGGGTCACGTCCGATTCGCTGTCCTCGGCTGGCATGGGGGTACTCCGATGTCGTTTTTCGATGTCAGGACGAGGGCGGGCGGCCCGTGACGCCGCGGTGCCTTCTGTCCCAGACTATGCCGTCCTGCGATTTCGTCCCCCGCGAGGTCCCTCGTCGCGGCCCGGTGGGCCGGCACACACCAGCTTCTCCGCGTGGGCGACGACACCGCCGCAGGGGCGCGCGCGGGCGGTTGCCTCGGCAGTGACGCAGGCCCTTTGCCACACTGGAAGGCGTGACGATGACTACCGAAGCGCCCGTCGGCCTGCGGATCGGCCCCTACCCGGTCGACCCGCCGGTGGTGCTCGCGCCGATGGCTGGCATCACCAACCTGGCCTTCCGCAAGCTGTGCCGCGAGTTCGGCAGCTCCACCTCGATCTACGTGTGCGAGATGATCACCGCCCGCGCGGTGGTGGAGCGCAACGAGAAGACACTGCACATGATGTCCTTCGACGCCGACGAGCACCCGCGCTCGATGCAGCTCTACGGCGTGGATCCGGAGACGCTGGGTGAGGCCGTGCGGATCATCGTCGGCGAGGGTTGGGCCGACCACATCGACCTGAACCTCGGCTGCCCGGTGCCCAAGGTCACCCGCCTCGGCGGCGGTGCCGCGCTGCCCTACAAGCGCGCGCTGTTCGCCCGGATCGTGCGTGCGATGGTCGGGGCGGCCGAGCCGGCGGGCGTGCCGGTGACGCTGAAGTTCCGCATCGGCATCGATGACGACAACCTGACCTACCTGGACGCCGGCCGCATCGCCGAGGCCGAGGGCGCCCGCGCGGTCGCGCTGCACGCGCGCACCGCGGCGCAGCGCTACTCCGGGCAGGCCGACTGGACCGCGATCGCCCGGCTCAAGGAAGCCGTCACCACCATCCCGGTGCTCGGCAACGGCGACATCTTCTCCGCCGACGACGCGGTGCGCATGATGGCCGAGACCGGCTGCGACGGCGTCGTGGTCGGGCGCGGCTGCCTGGGCCGCCCCTGGCTGTTCGCGGAGTTGCAGGCCGCACTGCGCGGCGAACCACTGCCCACACCGCCGAACCTGGGCCGCGTCGGCGAGGTGCTGCACCGCCACGGCACGCTGCTGGCCGAACACCTCGGCGAGGAGAAGGCCATGCGGGATCTGCGCAAGCACATGGCCTGGTACCTGATGGGCTTCCCGGTGGGCGCCGATCTGCGCCGCGCCTTCGCCACCGTCTCGAGCGTCGCCGAACTCGGCGACCTCATCGCCCAACTCGACCCCACCGCACCGTTCCCCCGCGACGCGGAAGGCCCGCGCGGGCGGCAGGGCTCCCCCGGCAAGGTCGCCCTCCCCCACGGCTGGCTCGACGACCCCGACGACCCGGCCGTCCCCACCGCCGCCGACGTGATGCACAGCGGCGGCTGACACGCCACGATGCCGCTCTCGGCGGGCGCGCCCGGCGCACGCGCGACGCGCCGATCGTGCGAGATCGCGCACACCGATCGCGAGAAGTGCCACCGGGCCGGACGATCGATCGGGCAAATCGCCGTTAACACGATCGGCGCAGAACAGCGCGGACGCCGACGAATTCGCTACTATTCGGCTAACGGACAGCGACGAATAGCGAACGGCTTTGCGGCGTTATCGGATCCGCTCCCGGCTGGCCCGCCGTGGCGGAATCGTTATCATTGGCGAAATCGGTCATGCCGGTCGAGCTCGGCCCAGGCGGCGGCAAAGACGAAAAGCGAGGTTCGTTGGTGGGTGACGATCGGCACGGGCGTGCGCCAGGGCCCGGAGGTCGCGCCCCGTGGGAGCGCTATCCCGCGGCGGACACCGAGCACGACGGTGCGCGCACCGGCCGGCGCTCGCGCCATGCCGACGCCGCGGCCGACGCCGGCGGCGCCCCGCTGACCGTCCAGGATCTGGTGGAGAAGGTCGACAGCGAACGTGTCGGCCGCAGGCGCCGTCGCGCCGAGGCGCCGCCCAGCCGTCCCCTCGACGCCACTCCCCGCGCCGCGGCCACGCCGACCCGTCCGGCCGACCCGGTGCCGCAGCGCCGCGCCCCCGAACCCACCCGGCGTGCCGACGAACAGCCGCGCGGGCGGCGCGCACCCGAGTCCGATCCGCCGGAGCACGCCCGCACCCGCCGCGCGTCCGATCCGGCCGAGCACGCCCGTACGCGTCGAGCGCCCGAGTCCGTCGACCCACGCCGCGCCCCCGCCTCTCCCGGCCCGGACAAGCGAACCCGCGCCCACCGTGCGCCGGAATCGGTAGATCCCCGCCGCGCCCCCGAAGGCCTCGACGAGCGAGCCCGCACCCCGCACGAATCGATCGACCCGCGCCGCGCGCCCGAATCACTCGCGCCCGACGAGTCGACCCGGTCTCGCCGATCGCCGAACGCGAACCGCTCCCCCGACGCAGCCGGACCCGAGTCCGTTCACCGCGCGCCGGCATCCCCCGGCCCCGACGACGCCCGCACGCGCCGCGCCCCCGAGGCCGCACCCCGCCGCGCGGAGAAGGCCCGCAAGAACGCGCCGCGCCGCGCCGCCTCACCCGTCGTCGACGACATCACCGGCGCCGCCCCCGCGCCGCGCCGCCTCGATGCGGAGCCCGCCGAGGCCGTCACCGACATCATCCCGCCGGTCGTCGAACCCGACGACGAGCCCGCCGAGAAGCGCACCACCGAGACCGGCTGGCCCACCACGGAAACCGTCGAGGCCAAGCCGTCCAGCGGTAAGGCCGCACCCAAACCCGTCGGCACCCAGCCGCTCTCGCGCCTGGCCGCGGCCAAACAGCGCCGCAGCCGCAGGCTCCGTGCCATGGGCCGCTCCACCGCGGCGGTGTTCGCGGTGCTCGCGCTGCTGATCACGGGAGGCGGCTGGAGCTATCTGCGTACGACCGGCAACAGCTTCACCCAGGTCTCCGCCGTGGACGGCAGCACCGAGGACGTCGTCGACTCCGCCGCCCAGCTCGGCGACGAGAACTATCTGATCGTCGGCACCGACACCCGGGCTGGCGTCAACGGGCAGATGGGCGCGGGCACTCTCGCGGACGCGGAGGGCGCGCGCGCCGACACCGTGATGCTGGTGCACATTCCGCAGAACCGCCAGCGCGTCGTGGCCGTCTCCTTCCCCCGCGATCTGGATGTGACCCGCCCGAAATGTGAGCGCTGGGACAACGACGAAGGCGATTACACGGGCGAGATGTACCCGTCGGCGATGGGCGACAAGCTCAACGCCGTCTACGCGCTGGGCGGCCCGCGGTGCCTGGTGGACGTGATTCGCAAGATGACCGGCTTGCAGATCGGGCACTTCATCGGCATCGACTTCGCCGGTTTCGAAGCGATGGTGAACACCATCGGCGGCGTCGAGGTGTGCGCGAACAAGCCGATCGAGGACAGCGTGCTCGGGACCGTCATCGCCAACACGGGCAGGCAACGGGTCGACGGCCAGACCGCGCTGAACTACGTACGCGCCCGCCACGTCTACGGCGAGGAGCGCAGCGACTACGACCGCATCAACCGCCAGCAGCGCTTCCTGGCCTCGCTGCTGCGCGAATCTCTGTCGAGTCGGGTGCTGTTCGATCCGGGACGTCTGAATCGGTTCATCAACGACTTCACCAATCACACCTGGGTCGACAAAGTCACCCCACAAGATCTGCTGACGCTGGGCCGCTCACTGCAAAAAGTCGACGCGGGTGCCGTCACGTTCCTGACCGTGCCCACCGCGGGCACCACCTCCTACGGCAACGAGATCCCTCGGGAGACCGATATCAAGGCCATCTTCAAGGCCATCCGCGACGATCAGCCGCTGCCGGGCGAGAAGCCGCCCGCAGCTCCCGATCCGGCCACCACGACGTCGGCCCCGCCCGCGCCCCCGACCTATATCGCGGTCGATCCCAGCACCGTCTCGGTGCAGGTTTCGAATGGCGCGGGCGTCACCGGCCTGGCCGGCGTCGCGGCCACCAGGTTGAGCAACCAGGGCTTCCAGATCTACACCACCGGGAACTACGCCGAAGGCGCATCCGCGACCACGAAGATCCGCTACGCGAGCGGGCACGAGGCCGAGGCCGCGACCGTGGCCAGCGCCATCCCCGGAGTCACTCTCGAAGTGGCCGACGAACTCGGCTCGATCATCGATGTGGTGGTCGGCGCCGACTCCGCGACCGGCCTGGTGGTGAACGCGCCGACACCGGTCGGCGACACCATCACCGATGTGCCCGCCACCAGCGCACCCGATACGACGCCGGTCACCCTTCCGTCCGACCTCGAGCATGTCAACGCCGGGGAGGATCTCTGCGACTGACAGCGGCACCGCCCCGGTGGACCGGCGCGCACCAGCCATTCACCCTCCGTTGGTGACTTGGACAGTGCTGGGAACTAATGTCTGGTTTCATGCGTGTCATCTACAACGAGCAAATGGCCGATCTCGCCCACCTGCTGGGCGAAATGGCCGGTCTCGCGGGTTCGGCGATGGACCGGGCCACCCAGTCGCTGCTCCAGGCCGACCTGGCTCTGGCCGAGCAGGTGATCACCGAATACGACCGGATCGCCGAGCTGATCGGCGACGCCGAGGAGAAGGCGTTCGCCCTACTGGCGCTCCAGGCGCCGGTCGCGGGCGACCTGCGTCAGGTGGTCAGCGCGATCCAGATCGTGCAAGACGTCAACCGGATGGGCGCGCTGGCCTTGCACGTGGCCAAGGTGACCCGCCGCAGGCACCCCAACCACGCGCTGCCCGAATCGGTGAACGGCTACTTCGCCGAGATGGGGCGCATCGCGGTCGCCATGGGCGCCTCGGCCCGCGAAGTGCTCGAGACGCGAGACCCCGAGCGCGCCGCACAACTCACCGAAGAGGACGAGGCGATGGACGACCTGCATCGCCACCTGTTCACCCTGCTCATGGACCGCGACTGGAAGTACGGCGTCGCGGCGGCCGTCGATGTCACGCTGTTGGGCCGCTATTACGAGCGCTTCGCCGACCACGCGGTGGAGATCGGGCGACGGGTGGTGTTCTTGGTGACGGGCGAACTGCCGGCCGACCCTGACGCCGAAAGCTAGGTTCGTCCGCCTCTCCGCGTTTCTGGCCTGCGTCAGGTGCGTGGAGGGTGTGGACGCGACAGGCGTTGGCGTGGGTGGCTGGGTTGGCCCGTCCCCGGTGAGTTACCCATGTTCTCGCGTGATACGTGGGTAGCGTCGGGCGTCCTGGCGGAGATCGACTGCTGGTCAAGGTGTTCCAACGAAATGGGCCCGCGTACACAGCGCGGGCCCATTTCGTCGAAACTCTTTATCCGAAGCGGCCGGAGATGTAGTCCTCCGTGGCCTTGTTTCCCGGGTTGGAGAAGATCTTCTCCGTGTCGTCGATTTCGATGAGCTTGCCGGGCTTGCCCTGGGCTTCCAGGTTGAAGAAGCCGGTCTGGTCGCTCACGCGGGCGGCCTGCTGCATGTTGTGGGTCACGATGACGATCGTGAACTCCTTCTTCAGCTCGGTGATCAGGTCCTCGATCGCGAGCGTGGAGATGGGGTCCAGGGCCGAGCAGGGCTCGTCCATGAGCAGCACGTCGGGCGAGACCGCGATGGCGCGGGCGATGCACAGGCGCTGCTGCTGACCGCCGGACAGGCCGCCGCCCGGCTTGTCGAGACGGTCCTTGACCTCGTTCCACAAGTTGGCCCCGCGCAGCGAACGCTCGGCGACCTCGTCGAGTTCGCTCTTGCCGCGCACGCCCTGCAACTTCAGGCCCGCCACCACATTGTCGCGAATGGACATGGTGGGGAACGGGTTCGGGCGCTGGAACACCATGCCGATGGTGCGGCGCACGCCCACCGGGTCCACCTGCGCGCCGTAGATGTCCTCGCCGTCGAGCAGCACCGCGCCCTCGACGCGCGCGTTCGGGGTCACCTCGTGCATCCGGTTGAGCGAACGCAGCACGGTGGACTTACCGCAGCCGGACGGACCGATGAAGGCGGTCACGCTGCGCGGCAACACGGTCAGGGCGACATCGGCCACGGCGTGGAACTTGCCGTAGTAGATGTTCAGGTCTTTGACGTCGATCCGCTTGGCCATTGTGGTTTCCGTTTCGCCTTCTATCGGTTCCGCGTGAGCAGCTTGTTGACACCGGCGGCCGCCACGTACAGCAGCGCGATGAGCAGGATCAGCGTGAGCGCCGCACCCCACACACGCTCACGTCCGGCGGCTTCGGGGTTGGCCAGCTCCTGGTAGATCATCAACGGCAGCGAGGCCATGTTGCCGTCGAAGAGATCGGTGTTGATCGACTTGCTGTAGCCGACCAGCACCAGAACCGGTGCGGTCTCACCCATGACTCGCGCCAGGGCGAGCAAAATACCGGAGATCATGCCCGGCAGCGCCGTCGGAATGACGATGCGCATGATGGTCTTCCACTTGGGGATGCCCAGCGCGTATGAGGCTTCGCGCAACTCGTCGGGGACGAGTTTCAGCATCTCCTCGGTGCTGCGCACCACCACCGGCAGCATGAGCAGCACCAGAGCCAGCGACACCGCGAACGAACTCTGCGGGAAACCGAGCGTGGCGATCCACAGCGCGAAGATGAACAGGGCCGCGACGATCGAGGGAACACCGGCGAGGATGTCGACCATGAAGGTGGTGACGCGGGCCAGTCTGCCCCGGCCGTATTCGACCAGGTAGACCGCGGCCATGATACCCAGCGGCACCGCGAGCACGGCGGCGACCGCCGACTGCACGACAGTGCCGTAGATCGCGTGGTAGACACCGCCGCCGGTCTGGTCGGGCAGGATGCCCCGCTGCGAATTCAGCCACCACTCCGAGGTCAGAATGGCGCCGATCCCCTTGCTGATCACCATCCACAGCACCCATCCCAGGGGGATGAGCGCGATGACGAAACAGAGCGTCACCAAGCCGGTGGCGAGGTGGTTGCGGATCCGGCGCCCGGTGCTGACGTGCCGGAAGGTGGGCGCCTTGACCGGCGCGTCGAACTTGGTCATTGTCGCCATCAGCCGTTCACCTTTCCGCCGGCGGCGAGCCGCGCCAGCGCGTTGACCACGAAGGTCAGTGCGAAGAGCACGAAGCCCGCCGCGATGTAGGCACCGGTCGGCAGCGGCGAGGAGAACTCCGCCGCCGAGGCCGCGATGCGGGACGCGAAGGTGTAGCCGCCGTCGAACAGCGACCATCCGCCCGCCTGCGCCGCGGTGCGCAGCACGACCAGAACCGCGATCGTCTCGCCGAGCGCGCGGCCCAAGCCGAGCATGGACCCGGCGATCACACCACTGCGGCCGTAGGGCAGTACGGTCATCCGCACCACTTCCCACTTGGTGGCGCCCAGCGCCTGCGCGGCCTCGATGTGCTCCCTCGGGGTGAGATGGAACACCTCACGCGACACCGAGGTGATGATCGGCAGGATCATCACCGCGAGCACCACACCCGCGGTGAAGATGGTGCCGCCGCCTGCGATGGAGACGTTGCCGTCGGAGAACAGGAAGAACCATCCGAGATTGTCGTTGAGGAAACGCTGCACCGGTTCCAGCTCAGGCGCCAGCACCAGAAATCCCCACAGGCCGAATACGATCGACGGCACCGCCGCCAGCAGGTCGACCAGCGTCGCGAAAGGCCGCGCTACCGACTTGTGAGCGTAGTGGGTCAGGAACAGCGCGATGCCGACACCGATCGGCACCGCGATCACCAGGGCGAACACCGAGCTCAGCACCGTGACCATGAACAAGTCGCGAATACCGAAGCGCAGGTGGTCGGCGTCGGAAGTGTTGAATTCGGTGCTGGTGAAGAAGTTCGCTTCGTTCGCCATGACCGAGGGCACCGCGCGGATCAGCAGGAACAGCGCGATCAGCGCGATCGCGGCCACGATGGTCGCACCGGCCGCCGTCGCCAGCGATCGGAAGATCACTTCATAGCGCTCGTTCGGAGCGGCGCGTCGCGGGGCAGGCTTATCAGCCTTCGGTTCGCTCGACATAGGCGCAGTATCTCCAGCCGCCCGCGGGCTCGTCGAGTCCGACGAGCCCGCGGGGGTCACCTCAGGGTGCACGGTCATGGCAGCGCGACGATCAGGAGATCGCGTTGATCGCGGTGGTCAGGCGGGTCTTGAACTGGTCCGGGATCGGGATGTATCCGTTGTCCTCGAGACCGGTCTGGCCGTTGGTGACCGCCGAGGTCAGGAATGCCTTGACCGCGGTGGCGGTGTCGGCGTCGGCGTACTTCGAGCACACGATCTCGTAGGTGGCCAGCATGATCGGGTACGAGCCCGCCTCGGTGGGCGTGTAGAACGAGCTGGTGTCGAGCACCAGGTCGTTGCCCTCTCCCTTGATCTTCACGCCGTCGATGGCCTTGCCCGCGGTCTCGACCGTGAGTTCCACCGGGTCCGGACCGGCCGAGGTGACGATCTGGGCGACCGACAGGTTCTGCGCCTTGGCGAAGGACCACTCGTTGTAGGTGATGGAGCCGGGGGTGCCCGCGATGGCGGCCGAGGTACCCTCGTTGCCCTTCGCGCCCTCACCGACGCCGCCGGCGAAGCTCTTGCCGCCGCCCTTGCCCCAGGCGCCGTCGGAGGCGGCATCCAGGTAGAGCTGGAAGTTGTCGGTGGTGCCCGACTCGTCGGAGCGGTAGATCACCTTGATGGTGTCGCCGGGGAGGGTGACGCCCGGGTTGAGGGCCGCGATCTCGGGGGCGTTCCAGGTGGTGACGGTGCCGTTGAAGATCTTGGCGGCGGTCGGGCCGTCGAGTACCAGGTCGGACACACCGGCCAGGTTGTAGGTGATCGCGATCGGGCCGAACACGGTGGGCAGATTCCACGCCGGAGCCCCGCAGCGCTCCTCGGCCTTGGCGTACTCGCCCTTGGACTCGCTCAGCGGGGAGTCGGAGCCGCCGAAATCGGTCTGGCCGCCGACGAATTCGTTGACGCCCGCACCCGAGCCGCTGGACGTGTAGTTGAGCGTGAAGCCCTCGCAGTTGGCCTCGTAGGCGGCGATGAAGCGCTCCATGGCGTTCTTCTGCGCCGACGCGCCACTGGCCTTGAGGGCCTCCTTGCCTCCGCACTCGAGGTCGGAGTTGACCGACACATTGCCGGTAGTAGAGGTGTTGTCGTCGCTGCCACAAGCCACGAGCGGCATGGAGACCGCGGCCAGCACACCGACGAAGGCGCTGCTGCGCTTGAAATTCACTATTCCTCCGGGAATCGCGTCCGACTCGCCCGGTCCCTCACCGGCCCGGGCGGGTGTTGTGGTGCCGTTCGCGGGGAACTTGCGCACCAGGCAGCTCGCACTGCCCACAAGTAACGTAGATTCGCCCGGTTGACAGTTGGACCAGGCTGGGTGAACGCAAGGTGAACAGCCCGGCGCGATTCCGCCCGTTATGTGTGATGTTTGCCGCAGCTTTACTGCCCGTGCCCGCAATAGTCCCGCACCGGCCGCTCGGCGGCCGTGCGGATCGGCCTGGGCCTGCCGCTCATTCGGGTGCCGAGTAGGCCACATCGACGTGCGCGACCGCGAACCCGAGGCGGGTGTAGGTGTGCACGGCGGCGGCGTTGTCGGCCTCGGTGTAGAGCAGTACCTCGCCGAGCCCGCGGTCGCGCAGGTGGCGCAGGCCCGCCAGCGTGAGCAAGCGCCCGAGCCCGCGCCCCTGGGTGGCCGGATCGATCCCCACCACGTACACCTCGCCGACCGGCGGCCGTTCGTCGAGATGCACCTTGGTCCAGTGGAACCCGAGCACCGTGCGCTCGTCGGCGGCGGTGGCGATGAACAGGCCCGCCGGGTCGAACCACGGCTCCGCGCGGCGCACCGCGATATCGCGCTCGGTCCACGCGCCCTGCTCGGGGTGCCAGGCGAAGGCGGCCCCGTTGACGCGCAACAGCTCGGCGTCGTCGTCCGGTCCGGCGTAGGTGCGCAACCGCACGCCGTCCGGCACCGTCAGTTCCGGTAGCTCCGGCGTTGCCAAAGACCTGCGCATCTGCCACAGCTCCCGCGCCGTGACCAGCCCGAGCCGCGCCGCGACGGCCTTGGCGGCGGGCCGGTCGCCGTGCGCCCACACCCGCGCGCCCACACCGCCTTCGGCCAGCGCCGCGCGCACCAGCTCGGTGCCCAGGCCCTGGCCGCGCGCGGACGGCGCGACTGCCGCCTCCGCCATCGCCGGATGATCGCCGTGACCGGGCACGAGATTCGCGTATCCGGCGATCACGCCGTCGCGCTCGGCCACCAAGTGCCGCGCCGCGCCGGATTCGCCGAGCGACAGCACGGCCTGCTCGGAGACCGGTGCCACACCGTCGGCGCCGGTGGCCTCGGCGAGCAGCGCGCGCACCGCGTTCGCGGTCGCCGGGTCCACGTCATCGATCCATCGCCGCTGGGCCACGGGCCGTCCTCTCTGGCTGGTCGCCCGCGCCGGGCGTCGTCATCGTCACATCGGACAGCGCGCGACGACACCGCCGCATTCCGCGCGCGCTACGGGGCCGAGCCGTTGACCGGGGTGAGGCCCGCGTCGTCCTCGGATTCGTCTTCGGGGAACGCCACCGCCTCGCCCTTGGCCGCCGTGCGCGAGGGGCGCACCGCCTTGTAGCCGACGTTGCGCACGGTGCCGATCAGCGACTCGTACTCGCTGCCCAGCTTGGCGCGCAGGCGCCGCACGTGCACGTCGACGGTGCGGGTGCCGCCGAAGAAGTCGTAACCCCACACCTCCTGCAGCAGCTGGGCGCGGGTGAAGACGCGGCCCGCGTGCTGCGCGAGGTACTTGAGGAGCTCGAACTCCTTGTAGGTGAGGTCGAGGGGGCGCCCGCGCAGCCGCGCGGTGTAGGTGCCTTCGTCGATGACCAGCTCGCCCAGGGTGATCTTGCCCGTGTTCTCCGGGCTGGCCACACCGCCGTTGCGACCGACCAGCAACCGCAGGCGCGCGTCCAGCTCGGCGGGGCCGGTGCCGGGTAGCAGGATGTCGTCCAGACCCCAGTCCGCGTTCACCGCCACCAGGCCGCCTTCGGTGAGCACGGCCACCACCGGCACCGAGGAGCCGGTGCTCCCCAGCAGGCGGCACAGGCCGCGCGCGGCGGCCAGATCGGTGCGCGCGTCCACCAGCGCGACATCGGCGGTACCGGCCTCCAGCAGCGACGCCACCTCGGTCGGGGCGGGCCGCACGTTATGCGCCAGCAGCGCGAGCGAGGGCAACACCGACTCGGGATTGGGGTCGGAGGTCAGCAGGAGCAGCTCCACAGGCTCTCCTCCGTTCTCGTAGCTCCGGGCAACAACTCAGCACCGCGAAAAGCCACATCGCTGATCCACAGGTGATTCGGATGCAAGGTTAGCGCGTCAACCCAGGTGAGCACGCCCTACGGGTACCCCGGCGTGCGCGTGGCGACACCGTGGCTGCCGCGACCGCGCCACCGGATTACTGTGCAGAGCATGCGCAAGCTGATCATCGGACTGCTGGTACTCGCGGGTGTGGCTGTGATCGCCGACTTCGGCGTCGCCGCCTACTCGGAGTACCGCGTCTCGCGCGCGCTGCGCGACGGAGCCGACCTCGGCGCCGACCCCGCGGTCACCATCCAGGGCTTCCCGTTCGTCACGCAGGCCGTCGACGGCCGATACCAGAGCGTGCTGATCCGCGCCGACGTGGTGCGCCCCGACATTCCGGGCGAGATCTCCATCGACGCCACCCTCACCGGCGTGCGGATCGGCCTGCGCGACCTGGTCGACGGGAACCTGCGCCGGGTGCCGGTGGAGCGGGTCGAGGGCGCGATGCGCATCCAGCCGACCGAACTCGGCAAACTCTTCAATATCCCGGACCTGCAAGTGCATTCGCGCCCGGCGGACAAATCCGACGGAACGGGTGGATCGGGCGGATCGGGGGTCACCACCGAGGGCGCGCTGGTGCTCACCGGCACGCTGCCCGGCACCGGCGCACGGCAAGGCACGGCGGGCGGACCGGTCGGCGACAAGGTCGCGGTGCAGGCCGATCTGCTGCTCGACGGCGACAAGGTGCAGATCGTCGCGACGGGCTTCCACCGCAGCAGCGACACCGACCTCACCACCACCGCCGTCGTCCCCGAAGCCGACCGGCCCGCCGTGCTCGCGCGATTCTCGCGCACCATAGATACGAAGGACCTGCCGTTCGGCGTGCTCCCCACCCGGGTGTACGCACTCGGCGGACAGATAGTGGTCGAAGGCAAAGGAGACAACGTGACCATCGACCTGGACCAGTTGCAGCGGACATGATCGAGATCACAATCCTGGCCCTGGTGCTGGTGGCGGGCCTCGCCGTCGGCCTCGCCGTGCGCGGCCGCGAGGGCAAGGTGCGCGCGGCCGCACCCGCCGCGGACACCCGCACCCACCTGCTCGCCGCCGTCGGCGTCTCCGGCACGGGTCCCGCCGTGCTGCACTTCTCCGCCGACTGGTGCGGGCCGTGCGCCGCGGTGCGCCGTGTAGTGGCCGGTGTCGCAACGGATCTCGCGGACGCGCCGAAACCGCCGCAGGACATCGAGGTCGACATCGACGCCGAACCCGCGCTGGCCAAGGAGCTGAACGTGCTCTCGCTGCCGACCACGTTCGTGTTCGATGCCGAGGGCCGCGAGCGGTTCCGCATCTCCGGTGTGCCCAAGGCCGGCGATCTGCGCTCGGCGTTGGCCCCCTTGACAGCCTGAAACCCGCGGGCCGGGCGCCCGCGCGGCCTCATCCGACGGACCCGGGGCCCATTTCCCCCGCCGAGTTGGTAAACTGCCTCTCGTGCAATCCGACCACGAGCTGATGCTCACCCGACGCCGCACAGTGGATCTGTGTCGGCTCGGTGGTTGTTGCTGCCTGTGCCGCTGATCGGTCGGCCCCCCCAGTTTTCCTGGCGCCGACCCAGCGTTTGCCGCGCGAGTGATCGTTGATCCCCCGGCAGACCGGCAATCTTTCAGCCATTCGCCGCATTCAGCGCAGGAGTACGCACGATGTCCACCGAATCCACCAAGTTCACCGAAACGTCGAACACCGACCCGGCCGCGGCCATTCCCGCGCCCGACCGCGTCGACGTGCGCGGCCCCCGCTTCGCGGCCTGGGTCACCACCGCCGTCCTGGTGCTGGTGCTGCTCGCCGCGATCGTCTCGACCGTCCTCGCCGCGGTGCTGATCGCCGCGCAGGCGGTCGTCTTCGCGATCGGGGCCGTCGCGGGCCCGCGCAAGCACCCGTACGGCCGGATCTTCGCCACCTTCGTCGCGCCGCGGCTCGCACCCGTCAGCGAGACCGAACCCACCCCGCCGCTGCGGTTCGCCCAGCTGCTCGGGTTCGTGTTCGCGGCCGTCAGCCTGCTGGGCTTCGCGCTCGGCGCCACCGTCGTCGGCGCGGTGTTCGCCGGCCTCGCCCTTTTCGCGGCGTTCCTGAACGCGGCGTTCGGGATCTGCCTGGGCTGCCAGATGTACCCGCTGGTCGCCCGCTTCCGCCGGCATCCGGCACCGAACTGACCCTGCAAGTTCCCCCTCTGAAAGGAAAACAATGGCTCGCTCCGATGTCCTGGTCTCCGTGGACTGGGCCGAAGAAAACCTCAACAAGCCGGGTGTGGTCTTCGTTGAGGTCGACGAGGACACCTCCGCCTACGACAACGGACACATCGAGGGTGCCGTCAAGCTCGACTGGAAGAAGGACCTGCAGGATCAGGTTCGTCGTGACTTCGTGAACCAGGAGCAGTTCTCCGATCTGCTCTCGGCGCGCGGCATCGCCAACGACGACGAGGTCGTCCTCTACGGCGGCAATAACAACTGGTTCGCCGCCTACGCCTACTGGTACTTCAAGCTGTACGGCCACAACAACGTCAAGCTGCTCGACGGCGGACGCAAGAAGTGGGAGCTCGACGGCCGCCCGCTGTCCAAGGACGCGGTCTCGCGCCCGGCCACCCAGTACAAGGCCTCGGCTCCGGACCTGTCGATCCGCGCGTTCCGCGACGAGGTCATCGCGGCCATCGGCGCCAAGAACCTGGTCGACGTGCGCTCCCCCGACGAGTTCTCCGGCAAGATCCTGGCTCCCGCGCACCTGCCGCAGGAACAGAGCCAGCGTCCCGGCCACATCCCCGGCGCCATCAACGTGCCGTGGAGCAAGGCCGCGAACGAGGACGGTACCTTCAAGTCCGACGAGGATCTGACCAAGATCTACGCCGAGGCCGGGTTGGACGGCGCCAAGGAGACCATCGCCTACTGCCGCATCGGCGAGCGGTCCTCGCACACCTGGTTCGTGCTGCAGGAGATCCTCGGCCACCAGAACGTCAAGAACTACGACGGCAGCTGGACCGAATACGGTTCGCTCGTCGGCGCTCCGATCGAGTTGGGAGAGTAAGGAATATGTGCGCAGCACCGACCCAGGGTCAGGCCATTCCGGCGGGCGTGGACGTGGAGAAGGAGACGGTCATCACCGGCCGGGTCCTGAGCACCGACGGCCAGCCGGTGGGCGGCGCGTTCGTGCGCCTGCTCGACGGCAACGGTGACTTCACGGCCGAGGTCGTGGCGTCGGGCACCGGCGATTTCCGCTTCTTCGCGGCGCCGGGTGCGTGGACCGTGCGCGCGCTGTCCTCGGCGGGCAACGGTTCGGCCGAGGTCCGCCCCGAGGGCGCGGGCATCCACGCCGTGGACGTCGCGGTCGCCAAGTAAGCCGCATCCGACGGCCCCGGAGCACACTGCTCCGGGGCCGTCGCACTGTCCGCCGAGCGCGGTCGTTAAAATCCAGGTGTGATCCTCTTCTTCGAGATTCTGCTGGTCGCCGTATCCATCCTCATCGGGTGGTTCGGGCTCTACGTCTTCTACCGGCTGTTCACCGAATCATGAGTGACCTCGCGAGCGAAGGTTCCGAACCGGCCGAGCGAGCGAGTGACAACATGAACGGCCACGCGCCCGCCGACCGGCCGGACGGTGAGTCCCCGCGTCGCAGCGGCGACCAGGCCGTCGCCGAGGCCGCCGAACGCGCGAAATCGACCGCCGCGCGCAATATTCCGGTGCTGCCGGACCTGCCGCTGCCCGAGGACACCGCTAACCTGCGCCTGGGCCCCGACCTGAGTTCGTCCATGCTGGCGCTGCTGCCCATGGTCGGCGTGTGGCGCGGTGAGGGCGAGGGCAACCACCCCGAGCGCGGCGACTACCGCTTCGGCCAGCAGATCATCGTCTCCCACGACGGCGGCGACTTCCTGTCCTGGGACTCGCGGTCCTGGATCATCGGGTCCGACGGCGCCTACGAGGGCCCGGACCTGCGCGAGACCGGATACTGGCGGGTCGGCATCGACGGCGACGACGAAGTGCTCGAACTGCTGCTCACCCACAGCACCGGCATCGTCGAACTCTTCTACGGCACCGCGCTCACCCAGTCCTCCTGGGAGCTGGCCACCGACGTGGTGATCCGCAGCCAGTCCGGCGTCGTCGTCGGCGGCGCCAAGCGCCTCTACGGCATCGTCGAAGGCGGCGACCTCGCCTACGTCGAAGAGCGCGTAGTAGCCGACGGCCCCCTCGAACCCCGCCTCTCCGCCCGCCTCCAGCGCTACATCGGCTGAGGATCACACCCGGTGCCGGTGCGGGGTTCCGCACCGGCCTGACGGCCTATTTCGACGCGCAGTCAGCCCCGCCTCCGGACAGCGGTCAGATCGATCGCGATCGGGAAAGGCACGCTGACTTCCAGCCGGTCGTGGAAGATCCCCGTCGGCACGTACCGGTTCGTGGCGGGGTCGAGTTCGTACACGTAGACCACAAGGGCGTCACCGCCGCCGCGCTCCACACGCCAATAGTGCGCGATACCTGCTTTCGCGTACTTCGGCGGTTTGGTTTCGCGATCGCGCTCTTCGGAGTCTGGCGACACCGCTTCCAGGGCGAGCACCACATCGTCGGCGAAGTAGTACGACGAGGGATCGGGCCGCTCGAACGCTTCGGCGGTGACCACGATGACATCCGGTTCCGGCATCTGGCGGTTGCTCAGCCGGACCGCCATCTCCCGGTCGGCTCGGAGATGCTGCGGCGCTTGCAGATCCAGCTCGCGACGGAACAGGTCGAGAACTTGGCGATGCCACTTCTGCTGCGGACTCACGAAGACCAACCCCCCGTCGATCAGTTCGGTGTGCTTCGGAAGTCCGCGGAGCTGTAGGAAGGCGTCGACGGTGTAGCCCCCCGCAGGCGGAATGACCCAGTCTGGTAGTGGCGCAACAGTCATTGGCCCTGCCTCGATGTCGTGGACCACCGCCGGTCCACTGTCGAAGGAGTATCCCCGCACGCGTGGGGAGCACCGGACCAGTGTCACCAATTCGATGGTCTGCCTACCGACCCCACCTATGTGAGGTCTCATCCCCGCGCGCGCGGGGAACACCGAGCGCGCAATGGAGTTGGAAAAGCGACTAGCACCCTCGTCCCCACACGCGCGGGGAGCACCGTCATCGTACTTGACCTGGCCGATTACGTGAGAAACATCCCCGCACACGCGGGGAGGCGAGTTCGCGGACTCCTAGATGGCGCGGGCTCATCCCCACATGCGCGGGGAGCGGCGATACCTCCATTAGCACTCCCCCGGGAACAGGAACGGCCCCCGAGCCGTACCGGTGCGGGCGGTGCCTGCACGGGTCCCGGTCGGACGGACCGGGGGCTCGGGGGCCGGGTGGCTGCCTGGTATTCGCTCAGCACTTCGGCTCGGGCGGATACGCCTACAGCGGTGGTGCCTAGCGGGCAGCCACCTCACGTGTCCTGGAATTCATATTTCCGACCACCTCCTTCCTTGTGTACGGACGAAGGTAGTCCGCCCTCGATGGTCCGGCAACGGATTTTCCGTCAGGCGAACGCGGCCGGTTTCTCGGTGGCGAATTCGGTGCTGACCTGGCCCGATGCGTCGACGTGGACGACGGCGTCGGCCCGGTGCCCAGCGGGCGGCTGATGTGTGACGACCACCACAGTCCGGTCGGGTTCGACGAGTCCGCCGGACGGGTCGAGCAGGGCGCGCAGCAGGTCGGCGCCCGCCTCGGCCTCGAGGTGTTCGGTGGGCTCGTCCAGCAGCAGCACGCGCGCGGGGGCGAGCAGGGCGCGGGCGAGCAGGATGCGCCGGCGCTGACCGCCCGACACCGCCGCCGCGCCGCCGACCAGATCGGTGTGGACGCCCTCAGGTAGCGAGTCGAGCCAGTCGCCGAGGCCGACCTTGCGCAACGCCTCCTCGGCCTCGGCGTCGGTGATGTCGCCGCGCGCCACCCGCAGGTTCTCCAGCACGCTGGTGCCGAACAGGTGCGCGTCCTCGGCGAAGAACGTGACGCCGGGGCGCGGGGTGTCGAACAATCCCGCCCACGCCATGAGCAGTGTCGTCTTGCCCGCACCGCTGGGACCGACCACCGCGATCCGGCGGCCCGCAGGCAGATCCGGCAGGTCGGGCGGCGAGACGCGGCGCGCGTCGGGGGTCTCGGCGGCGTCGAGCCTGCGCAGCGCGGCCCGCGCGGTGGTGATCGCCTGCGCGGCCGCGGGCAGCGGACCGACCGCCTCGAACGCCGAAAGCGGCAGCAGCACAAGGATGGTGAGCGCCATCGGCGTCATACCGCCGGGCAGCCCGCCGGTCGGACCGTAGATCGCGAGGCCGATCAGCAGCGCGCCGAGCACGCTGACGCCGATGGCGAACGGGGTGGCCGCGGCCGCCCACGCACCGTGCCGGGCCGCCCGGTCCTCCGCCGCGACGGCACGCCGTCCCGAATCGCGCGCCGCGGCGAGGGCGGCGTCGAGCCGTCCCGCGACGCGCAGTTCGGCGGCGTGGTCGAGCACGGTGAGCGAGCGCGCGGTGAACTCGGCGCGGTCGGCCCGCACCGCGATCTCGGCCTCGCGCGCGGCCCGCGCCGACAGCCACGGCGCGAGCACGCCGGAGAGCACCAGGCACGCGGCCAGAATCCCGGCCGCCGCCACGGAAATCGTGGCCAGCAGCACGACCGCCGCGATCGCCAGCACCACGGCCACCGCGATCGGCACCAGCGCCCGCACCACGACGGCACCGAGATCGTCTATGTCGCTGCCGATCCGGACGAGCAGATCACCGCGCCGCATCCGAGCGGGACTGTCGGCCGCGGGCTCATCACCGCGGAAACCGTTCGCGGGCAACGCCTTCCCGAAGGCAGGACGCCGAGCGGCGGCGGTGGTCGGCTCCGCTCCCGAACCTCGTTCCCCGACGGGACCCACGGCCGGCGATTCGCCGCCCGAGGTCCGTTCCCGCCGCATCCACACATCCGACCGCGACAGCGCCCGATACACCCCGGCCCGCGCCGTCGTCATGGACCGCAGCGCGACGTCATGCGTCGCAAGCCTTTCCAGGTACCGGCACAACCCGCGCGAGATGCCCAGCGCCCGCACCGTCACCACCGCGACGGTCAGATCCAGCACCGGCGGCATCTGCCAGGCCCGCGCGATCAACCACGCCGCCAGCGCCGCCAGCCCGAGCCCGCTGCCGAGCGCCAACACGCCCCACCCCACCGCGACGGCCACCCGCCACCGGGAGAGCTCCAGCAACCCCCACATCCGCCGCACGTCCGCGATCAGACCGGGTCCGGACTTCGCGCTCCTCGCCGCACTGCCCGAAGCGGGCACGGCCCTTCCACGCTGCTTCATGCCCGGCTCACCGCCTCGTCCACGAGTTCCGCGCGCACCTCGACCACGTGGTCGGCGGCCGCGAGAACGGTGGGCCGGTGGCCGACCACGATCACCGTCGCACCGGCGCGCGCTCGGGCGCGCAGGGCCGCGAGGACGGCGGCCTCGCTGGCGATGTCGAGGTGGGCGGTGGGTTCGTCCAGGAGCAGGACGGACCGGTCGGTGGCGAGCACGCGGGTGAGGGCGAGGCGCTGGCGCTGCCCGAGCGACAGGCCGACGCCGCCGACGCCCACCACGGTGTCCCAGCGATCCGGGAGTTCGTCGAGGACGGCGTCGAATCCCGTGGCCGCGCAGGCCGCGTCGAGGTCGTCCAGTACGCGCACCGCGCCGTGCGCCGCGTGGTCACCGTCGTGCGCACCGAACAGTTCGAGGTTCTCCCGCAACGTGCCGGGCACCAGCACCGGCCGCTGCGGCAACCACGCCACCCGCGACCACCACTCGCGCGAATCCAGCTCCCGCACGTCGGTGCCGTCGACCAGCACGCACCCGCGGTCGGGCGCCACCAACCCCAGCAACGCCAGCAGCGCCGTGGACTTGCCACTCCCGTTGGGCCCGGCCAGCACCGTCACGGCCCCGGGTCGCATCTCCGCATCGAGCCCGGACGGAGCCCACCCCTCCCGCGCCCGCACCCCGAGCCCGCGAATCTCGATCCGCCCCAAACCTTCTGAGCTGCCGGCCGTCGACCCGTTGGACACATCCGCGCGCCGACCCGCTCGGACCGCCGAACCTCCCGGCCCCGCCGCGCCTACCTCACGATCCTCGCCCCGTTCCGGCTCGAGCACCGCGAAAGCCTTGTCCGCCGCCGCCATTCCGTCCTGCGCCGCGTGGAAGCGCTCACCCACCAACCGCAGCGGCAGGTACACCTCGGGCGCGAGGATCAGCGCCACCAGCCCGTCGTAGAGCTCCATGTTGCCGTACACCAGGCGCAGGCCGATGGAGACGGCGATGAGCGCCACGCTCAGCGTCGCCAGCACCTCCAGCACCCCGGAGGAGAGGAACGCCATCCGCAGCGCCCGCATGGTCCGCACGCGTAGGGTGTCGCCGAGCTCGCGCACGCGACCGGCCATCGTGCGCGACGAATCCTCCGGCGCGACAACCTCTCCCCCTTCCCGCCCGAGCGCGCGCAACGTCGGCATACCCGCGAAGAGGTCGAGGATCTGATCGGACAGCCGCGTGGTGGCCACCAGCGTCGCGGCGGCCCGCCCCTGGGTGAGCAATCCGATGAGGATCATGAAGATCGGGATCAGCGGCAGCGTCACCACCGCGATCCCCACCGACACCAGGTCGTGCCGGGCGATCACCACCAGCAGGATCGGCGGCACCAGCACCGAAAGCAACAGCGCCGGAATGTATCCCGCGAGATATCCGCGCAACCCGTCGAGCCCGGTGCTCACCACCACCGCGAGTTCGGTTCGGCGGCTTTCGAGTTCGCGCGGCGGCAACTGCGCACCCGCGGCCAGCACCGCCGATTCCAGCTCCGCCACCGCCGCCGCACCGACCCGGTGCCCGATCCGCGCCTGCGCCCAACTCGCCAGCACGCGGGTGCCGAGCGCGAGGCCCAGCACCACGAGTTCGACCGTCCAGTCGTCGAATCCGCGCAGCGCGGGATCGGTGATCACCCCGGCCAGCACCCGCCCGAGCATCACCGCGACCACCACGATGCACAGCGTGATCACCACCGACAGCGCCACGCTCAGCACCAGGTAGCGCCGGGTGGACCGCGCGTGCCGCCACAGGCGCGGGTCGACGGGCGGGCGGGCCATCGCTCAGTCCCCGGCGGGTTTGAGCGGCAGGCCGATGTGGCCCGGGATCTGTTCCACCGTCAGGCGTTTGCGGAACACCCAGTACGTCCAGCCCTGGTAGCCGAGCACGATGGGCGTCACCACGATCGCCGCCCAGCTCATCACCTTCAGCGTGTACGGCGTGGATGACGCGTTGTCGATGGTGAGGCTGAACGCGTCATCGAGGGTGGAGGGCAGCACATTCGGGAACAGCGAGCCGAACAGCAGCACGGTGGCCGCGCCGATCGCCAGCGTGGTGCCGGTGAACGCCCAGCCGTCACGATGGGCGAGCACCGCCGCACCCGCGACCACGAGCCCGACCACGGCCAGCCCCAACGGAATCCACGTCCAGCCGGTGCCGTACGCCAGCTGCGTCCACACCCCGAACACGCCGACCACAGCGGCCGTCGGCACCAGCAGCCAGCGCGCGATCCGCATCGAATCGTCGCGCACCTCGCCGCCGGTCTTGAGGTTGAGGAAGATCGCGCCGTGCAGCAGGAACAGCAGCCCCGTTGTCAGCGCGCCCAGCAGCGCGTACGGGCTGAGCAGGTCCCAGGCGGTGCCGACGATCTTCTTGTCCTCGTTCATCGGCACGCCGCGCACCACGTTGGCGAACACCCAGCCCCACGCGAGAGCCGGTATCCAGGAACCGATGCCGATGCCGAGATCGCAGCGTGCCCGCCAGCGCGGATCGTCGATCTTGCTGCGGTACTCGATCGCGCACACGCGCAGGATCAGCGCGACCAGCACCAGCAGCAGAGCGAGGTAGAACCCGGAGAACAGGCTCGCGTACCACTCGGGGAACGCCGCGAACATGGCGCCGCCCGCGGTGAGGAGCCACACCTCGTTGCCGTCCCACACCGGCCCGATGGTGTTGAGCACCACGCGCCTTCGGGTGTCGGAGCCCTTGCCGAGTATCGACATCAGCATGCCGACACCGAAGTCGAAGCCCTCCAACACGAAGTAACCGGTGAACAGGACGCCGATCAGAATGAACCAGAACTCTTGCAGACTCATCGCCGGGCTCCTCTAGTACGCGAACGAAAGCTGTTCGACGGCAGGTTCTTCGGCATCGCGGTCAGGCCCGGTTTCGTCGGGTCCGGCGCCGTTCTTCGTGGACGCGGCCGGTTCCGGGCCGGCGATCACATACCGCCGTATCAGGTAGAACCACACCACCGCGAGCAGGCCGTACAGCAGCGTGAACACCACCAGCGAGGTGATCACGGTGCCCGGCGCGTGGTCGGAGACACCTTGCTGCACCGTCATGCTCAGGTTCGGATCACCGGTCGGATTCGGCACCACCACCCACGGCTGGCGGCCCATCTCGGTGAACACCCAGCCCGCGCTGTTGGCCAGGAACGGGGTGGGGATCGCGATCAGGCACAGCCGCGAGTACCACTTCTGGTCGGCGATCCGCCCGCGCCGGGTGACCCAGAATCCGGCGAACACCAGCAGCGCCGAGCCCGCGGCCAGGCCGATCATGGCGCGGAACGACCAGTAGGTGACGAACAGGTTGGGCCGGTAGTCGCCGGGGCCGTACTTCTCGACGAATGCCGCTTGCAGATCCTGCACACCCTCGAGGGTGACGTCGCTGAACTCGCCCTTGGCCAGGTACGGCAGCACGTAGGGCACTTCGATGAGGTGCGTCACGCTGTCGCAGTTGTTGTGCGTGCCGACGGTGAGCACCGAGAACTTGGGGTCGGTCTGGGTGTGGCACAGCGATTCCGCCGAGGCCATCTTCATCGGCTGCTGTTCGAACATCAGCTTGCCCTGGATGTCGCCGGTGAGCACCAGCGCGACACCCGAGACGACCACCACCAGCAGTCCGGCGCGTCCGGCCGGACGCCACATCGACCGCGCCTCGTCGACTTTCGCCGGATCGCCGCTGCGCGCGTTGCGCACCATCCACCAGCCCGCGATGCCCGCGACGAACGTGCCCGCCGTGAGGAACGCGCCCGCGATCACATGGGGGAACGCGGCCAGCGTGGTGTTATTGGTGAGCACTTCCCAGATGCTGGTGAGCTCGGCGCGTCCGCGTTCGGGGTTGTAGCGCGCGCCCACGGGATGCTGCATGAACGAGTTCGCGGCGACGATGAAGTACGCCGAGGCGTTCACGCCGATGGCGACCATCCAGATCGCCGCCAGATGCAGCAGTTTCGGCAGTCGCGTCCAGCCGAAGATCCACAGGCCGAGGAACGTCGACTCCATGAAGAACGCGACCAGCGCCTCCAGCGCCAGCGGCGCGCCGAACACGTCACCGACGAAGCGGGAGTACTCGCTCCAGTTCATGCCGAACTGGAATTCCTGCACGATGCCGGTGGCGACGCCGAGCGCGAAGTTGATCAGGAACAGCTTCCCGAAGAACTTCGTGAGGCGGTACCAGTGGTCCTTACCGGTGACCACCCAGGCGGTCTGCATGGCCGCGACGAGCGGGGCCAGACCGATGGTCAGCGGCACGAAGATGAAGTGGTAGACGGTGGTGATGCCGAACTGCCACCGCGACAGGTCCAGTACGTCCATCCGACCCTCCAGCCGATCTACGACAAGTCGTAGTACAGCCTACGCCGGAGTGGCCGAAGCTCAACGTGCTCTCGGACACGACACGCTGAAGATTCGCCGGGATCACCAGTCGCCGATCGCGCCCGCCCGCTCGATGCCGCGATCCACCAGCTCCACGATCTCGGCGGCGTTGTCGGGCGCCGACATCCGCAGCCCGTCCAGCGAGTTCACCCGCGCCGCCAGCGTGATGCTCGACAGCAGCCAGATGCTGTCGCAGGTGAGCAGATCCGCGGTGTACAGCGAGTCGTAGCGGCACTCCCAGCCCGCCTTCTGCGCCTCGGCGAACAGCGCGCGCTGCGTGACACCCGGCAGCACACCGTTTTTCGAGGGCGGGGTGATGAGCTGTTTGTCGCGCACGATCACCACGCTCGAGCGCGGGCCCTCCAGCACGCGGTTCTCGGTGCTGGTGAAGATCACGTCGTCGGCGCCCATCCGGTGCGCGAACCGCAGCGCCGCCATGTTGGTGGCGTAGGACAGCGTCTTCGCGCCGAGCAGCTGCCACGGCGCGGCCTGGGCCAGGTCGATCGAGATGCCGCGCGCCAACGTGACCACCGAGACGCCCTCGGTGCGCGCCTTGGCCACCCGGTCGGGCACCGGGACCACTAGCACGTAGGACGTGGGCACCGGGACGGCGGCGGCCAGATCACCCGAGGTGACACTCGAGCGCGAGGACGGTAGCTCGGCGTCGCGGCCGCGGGTGAGCACCAGCCGCAGCACGCCCTCGCGCTCGGCGCCCCATTCCTTGGCCGCGATCTCGACGGCCTCGCGCCACTTGCCGGTCTCGGGCTCGGGTAGGTCGAGCGCCTGGGCGGAACGGCGGAGGCGACCGAGATGGAACTCGATTGCGCACGCGTTGCCGGCCCGCACCAGCACCGTCTCGAAGACACCGTCGCCGCGCAGCACCCCGATGTCGTCGGCAAACAGCAACGGCGCGTCCGCATCCCGGACCGCGCCGTCGAGGGTGACAAGAACTCGATCTACCATGCGTCGAGCGTAGGCGGTAGGCGTGTGGTCCGCTCGTGTTTGTCCCGGGCACCACACGAGCCCGCCCTGGGCGCCCGATCCGCGGCGCGCCTACAGTGGATGTGTGTCCTCGGTCGATACACCCAGCCCCCTCCTCTCCGCTCCCGGCGCCGTGCCGGGTCAACCCGGCTCCCCCGACGCCACGGTCGCCTGGCACCACGGCGATCCGTTCGGTGAACAGCGGGCCGCCGCCGAGCGGGTGGCGGTGGTGGATCGCTCGAACCGGTACGTCCTGGCCATCACCGGCGCCGAGCGGCTGAGCTGGTTGCACACCATCACCAGCCAGCACATCGCGAACCTGGGCGACGGGCGCACCGCCGAGAACCTGGACCTCGATCTCAACGGCCGCGTGCAGCACCACTTCGTGCTCACCGATCTGGACGGCACGGTGTGGATCGACACCGAGCCCGAGCGCGGGCCCGCGCTGCTCGACTTCCTGCGCAAGATGGTCTTCTGGGCCGACGCCCAGCCGCGCGAGGCCACCGACCACGCCGTCCTCAGCCTGCTCGGCCCCGGCGTGGCCGACCTCACCGACGCGCTCGGCGTCGCGGAGCTGCCCGAGGTGTACGCGGCGGTGCCGCTGCCCGGCGGCGGTTTCCTGCGGCGGATGCCGTGGCCGACCGAGGATTCCTACGATCTGGTCGTCCCGCGCGATCGGCTCGGGGACTGGTGGACCAAGCTCACCGCGGCCGGTGCGGAACCGGCCGGGCTGTGGGCCTTCGAGGCGCTGCGGGTCGCGGCCCTGCGCCCGCGCATCGGGCTCGACACCGACGAGCGCACCATCCCGCACGAGGTCCGCTGGATCGGCGGCCCCGCCGAACGCGGCGCCGTGCACCTGGACAAGGGGTGCTATCGCGGGCAGGAGACGGTCGCCCGCGTGCACAACCTCGGCAAGCCGCCGCGCAAGCTCGTGCTGCTGCACCTCGACGGGTCCGCCGACGACCGCCCCGCCACCGGCGACGACGTCACCGCGGGCGGGCGCACCGTCGGGCGGCTCGGCACCGTCATCGACCACTACGAACTCGGCCCCATCGCCCTCGCCCTGATCAAACGCACGGTCCCCACCGAAACCGAACTCGTCGCGGGGCCCAGCGCCGCCGCCATCGATCCGGATTCGGTGCCGGTGGACGACGCGCCCCAAGCCGGCCGCCTCGCCGTCGACCGGCTGCGCGGGCGTTGAACGCGGGCGCCCTACGGCCCGAAACGCTCTCGGCGCGGGCGTATCGCACGACCGTCGTCGGCGGGCGCCTCGTGGCAAGCGCTGAACGCGAACCGGGTTCACCCTGGTGTCGTCGACAAGTGGCGGGCGGGACGCGTTCACACTCGACGGCCGCGATGTCCATCGCGGGGCCCTTCGTTGTGGCTCCCGAGCATGACCCGGACTCGCATGCACAGAGTCAGCGCAGTGCGGGCGCATCGCACCACGCCCCTCCGGCCGCTGCGGCACCGCGATGCGGTCTTTCCCCATGTCACACGAGCTGAAAGAGGAGCGCCGATGACCGATCCCCGCGTGCTGGCGGTGTGCGTGGTCCACGCCGAGCTCGAAGTACCGGGTCGCGTCGGCCGCACCGCCATCGACAAGCGGCCGGTGCCCGGTCGGGTGCGGGTGGGCACGCTCGGTCTCGCGGGCGATCACGTGTGCGACACCGCGCACCACGGCGGCACGCACCAAGCCGTCTACGCCTATGCCGAGGAGGACGCGCGCCGCTGGGCCGGCGAACTCGGCCGCGAGCTGCCCGCGGGCTGGTTCGGGGAGAATCTGCGCCTCACCGGGCTCCCGGTCAGTGACGCCGTGCTCGGCGCGCACTGGCGCATCGGCGACACCCTGCTCGAGGTGAGCGCGCCGCGCGTGCCGTGCGCCACGTTCCAGCACTGGTCGGGTGCGGCCCAGTGGGTCAAACGGTTCACCCTGCGCAGCGACACCGGCTGCTATTTCCGCGTGCTCGAGGAGGGCGCCATCGGGGCCGGCGATCCCGTCGAAGTGGTGTACGAACCCGCGCACGGCATCACCGTTCGCGACGTCTTCACCGGCGCCGATATGGACCGGCTGACCCGTTTGCCGGACGTCGAGCCCACCGTGTCCGACGATATCCGCAAGCAGATCGCCCGCCACGCCCGCCGCCACGGCGGGCACCACGACAGGAGCCGCCCGATGAGCGTCGAACTGGTCGAAGTGGTCCGTTCCGGCTTCCGCGAATGCGTGCACCGCGGATCGCTGGTGGTGCTCGGCGCCGACGGCGAACCCACCCACCAGCTCGGCG
This sequence comes from Nocardia puris, assembly GCF_036051655.1. Classification (NCBI taxonomy): domain Bacteria; kingdom Bacillati; phylum Actinomycetota; class Actinomycetes; order Mycobacteriales; family Nocardiaceae; genus Nocardia; species Nocardia puris. The sequence goes on from NZ_CP107943.1 coordinate 1,078,199, forward strand.
AGGTGCACCTGCCGATCTACCCGCGCTCCACCAACAAACCCATGCAGGCGATCACCCTGCTGCGCAACGGCTTCGAACCCGTCGACGACGCCGAACTCGCCATCGTCACCGCCTCGCATTACGGCGAGTCCGACCACGTCGCGCTGGTGCGCCGGCTGCTGGAGCGCTTCGGGTTCACCGAACACGACCTGGCCTGTCCGCCCGACCTGCCGTTCGAGGAGCGGGCCAGGGCCGCGGCGATCCGCGCCGACGGCGCCCGCCGGATCTACATGAACTGCTCCGGCAAGCACGCGGCGATGCTGGCCACCTGCGCCGTCAACGGCTGGCCCACCGAGGGCTACCTGGACGAGGGCCACCCGCTGCAGAAGGCGGTGATCTCGACCGTCACCGAGATCACCGGCGAACCCGAGACCGATCTGGGGATCGACGGCTGCGGATTGCCGATCATCCCGGTCTCGCTGGTCAACCTCGCCCGCGCCTTCGCCACCATGGCCACGGCGGAGCCGGGCAGCCCGCCGCGCCGGGTCGCCGACGCCATCCGCGCCCATCCGCGAGTGATTTCGGGCACGGACGCACCCGATCTGCTCACCATGTCGGCGACCCCCGGACTGGTGTGCAAAATCGGCGCCGACGGCGTGCACGCCGGGGCGCTGCCCGACGGGCGGGCCTTCGCGTACAAGATCGATGACGGCCACGACCGCGCCCGCATGCCCCTGACGCTGGCGATTCTGCACGCGATGGGGGTGGACTGGACCGATGTCCACACCGAGCTGGCGGCTCCGCCGGTGCTGGGCGGCGGTGCCAGGGTAGGGGTGATCCGGGCGATTCCCGGCATACTGTAGGAGACAGCACACACGGCGAAGACCGGGCAAACGGCGTCCGTTCGGGAGATCTTCCCCCACTCCTGGAAGCGCGACCGCCGGACACACGCTAAAGTGTCTGTCAGGAAGAGTATTAATTCGAACGGGGCCGCCAACACACCCCAGGCCGCCCCGCAGTGACGCGAGGGGGTCAGCCATGGGCCGTGGCCGGGCTAAGGCAAAGCAGACCAAGGTCGCACGCGAGCTGAAGTACAGCTCCCCCGCGACCGACTTCGCGAGCCTTCAGCGTGAGCTCTCGGGAAGCCCCAGCCACAGTGGCGGTGGGCTGCTGTCCGATGAGCACGACGCGGACGAGTCCCGCTCCCGCTGGGACGACGACTACGACGACGATTGGCGCCGCTGACCCGGACATAGACACGTTGTAAGGGGGAGGCCACCCGGCCTCCCCCTTACAACGTTGTCACCGGTAGCAACGCCTCTGACGGCTTGCTGTACACGAAGAACAGCGTCCGCATCACTCACGATGCGGACGCTGTCGTCGTCTGTTCCCAACCCCTAGAAGCGGGGGTGTTCGCCCAGGAGTACGGCGCGCACGGCGTCGCTGTCCTTGGCCTTCTTCACCGTGCCCAGCGTCCAGCACTCGATGTGCCGAGCGGTCAGCACCGCCAGCGCGCGGTCCACGTCCTCGGGGGCGACGACGGCGACCATGCCGACGCCCATGTTGAACGTCTTCTCCATCTCGGGGCGCTCCACCCGGCCGCGCTGGGCGATCATCTTGAACACCGGCGCGGGGTTCCAGGTGCCGCGGTCCAGTTCGGCCACCAGGCCGGCCGGGATGACGCGGGCCAGGTTGGCGGCCAGGCCGCCGCCGGTGACGTGGGAGAAGGTGCGCACGTCGGTCTCGGCGATCAGCGCCAGGCAGTCCTTGGCGTAGATGCGGGTGGGTTCGAGCAGCTCCTCGCCGAGGGTGCGGCCGAACTCCTCCACGTGGCCGGTGAGCGACATGCGGTCGATGTCGAGCAGCACCTTGCGGGCCAGGCTGTATCCGTTGGAGTGCAGGCCCGACGAGCCCATCGCGATCACCACGTCGCCCGGGCGCACCCGGTCGGGGCCGAGCACCGCGTCGGCCTCCACCACGCCCACGCCGGTGGCGGAGAGGTCGTAGTCGTCGGGGTCCATCAGGCCGGGGTGCTCGGCGGTCTCGCCGCCCAGCAGCGCGCAACCGGCACGCACGCAACCCTCGGCGATGCCGGACACCAGTTCGGCCACCTTCTCCGGGACGACCTTGCCGATGGCGATGTAGTCCTGGAGGAACAGCGGCTCCGCGCCGCACACCACGAGATCGTCGACGACCATCGCGACCAGATCCAGGCCGACCGTGTCGTGCTTGTCCATGGCCTGGGCGACCGCGATCTTGGTGCCCACACCGTCGGTGGAAGCGGCCAGCAGCGGCTCCTTGTAGCCGCCCTTCAGCGCGAACAGGCCGGCGAATCCGCCCAGCCCACCCTGCACCTCGGGACGGGTGGCTTTCTTCGCCAATGGCCCGAACAACTCGACCGCGCGGTCACCCGCCTCGATATCCACGCCTGCCGCGGCGTACGAAGCACCACCAGTGGGGGTCTGTTCAGTCATTGTCGGGGAAAGCTCCAAACCGATCGGGCGGATGTTGGCCAGCTCAACCTAGCTTAGCTTCCCCGCCTCCCCGGGATTTTCGCCGGTCGTGAGAGCCACACAAGGTGATCGTCGGGCCGACAGCTGGTGGCATGGCCGGGTTCTGGACGTACCCGGCGAGTTACCGATGTGCTCAACGAGATCAGTCGCCGGCTGTGACAGGAAGATCGTCTACGGCCGACTCAGTGCGCTGGCGTTGGCATTCTCCGCCAGCAGGGCCGCTTCCGGGCGGCCGCTGAGCATTCCTTCCAGAACGTTCTTGCCGATGGCGGCTTCGGTGGGGAGGGGGATCGGGTAGTTGCCGTCGAAGCAGGCGCAGCACAGGCGGGTGCGGGGCTGTTCGGTGGCGGCGATCATGCCCTCGGTGGAGATGTAGCCGAGGGAGTCGGCGCCGATGGAGCGGCGCACGTTCTCGACCATGTCGGCGTAGTCGTCGTCGGCGCCCGCGCCGTTGGCGATCAGCTCCGCGCGCGAGGCGAAGTCGATGCCGTAGAAGCAGGGCCACTTGACCGGCGGCGAGGCGATGCGCACGTGGATCTCGATGGCGCCCGCCTCGCGCAGCATGCGCACCAGGGCGCGCTGGGTGTTGCCGCGCACGATGGAGTCGTCCACCACGATGAGCCGCTTGCCGCGGATCACCTCGCGCAACGGATTGAGCTTCAACCGGATGCCGAGCTGACGGATGGTCTGGCTCGGCTGGATGAAGGTGCGGCCCACGTAGGCGTTCTTCATCAGGCCCTGCCCGTAGGGCACACCCGAGCCCTGCGCGTAGCCGACCGCCGCGGGCGTGCCCGATTCGGGCACGGGGATCACCAGATCGGCCTCGACCGGATGCTCATCGGCGAGCCTGCGCCCGATGTCGACGCGGGTGGCGTGCACCGAGCGACCGGAGATGGTGGAGTCGGGGCGCGCCAAGTAGACGTACTCGAAGACGCAGCCCTTGGGCTCGGGGTTGGCGAAACGCATCGAGCGCACCCCGTCGGCGTCGATCGCCAGCAGTTCGCCCGGCTCGATCTCGCGCACGAACGACGCGCCGACGATGTCGAGGGCGGCGGTCTCACTGGCAACAACCCAGCCACGCTCGAGCCTGCCCAGGCACAGCGGACGCACGCCGTGCGGGTCGCGCGCGGCGTAGAGGGTGTGCTCGTCCATGAAGGTCAGGCAGAACGCGCCCTTCAGCTGCGGCAGCAGCTGCATGGCGGCCTGTTCGATGCTGGAGTCGGCGGCGCCGTGCGCGAGCAGCGCGGTCATCACGTCCGAGTCGGAGGTGGCCCCGACCGGCTGCGGCCGCCCGCCCTGCACGGGGTTGCCGATCAGGCCGAGTTCCCGTGCGCGACTTGCCAATTCGGCGGTGTTGACCAGATTGCCGTTGTGGCCCAACGCCAGTCCGGAGCCGACGGCGGTGGTGCGGAAGATCGGCTGGGCGTTCTCCCAGGTGACCCCGCCGGTGGTGGAGTAGCGACAGTGCCCGACGGCGATGTGGCCGGGCATGGCGGCCAGCGTCTGCTCATCGAACACCTGGGAGACCAAGCCCAGATCCTTGAACACCAGGATCTGCTGGCCGTCGGAGACCGCGATGCCCGCCGCCTCCTGGCCTCTGTGCTGGAGGGCATACAGCCCGTAATAGGTGAGCTTGGCCACGTCTTCGCTCGGTGCCCAGACACCGAACACGCCACACTCCTCGCGTGGCTCGTTCTCGTCCTGGTCGGGGGTGGCTGCGAGGCTGTCGACGGGTGGTTCGACGTTGGTCACCGTTTGCTCCCTGTTAGGGCGGGCTGGGGGCACACGTCATTCTACGGGTGCGCGGCCGATCCCGATCACGACCTCCGCATACCGGCAGCAATCTCCCGTGTCGATCCCCCGCGCGAGCACGGTCGCGGCGGTACCGTGCGATCGTGGTCACAACGCGGAGCGTGAGCGGGGACGATTCGGACACACCGGCGCGCAGCGTGCCCGGTTACCTGCGACTCGGCGGCCCACCGCTCGCGGTGCTGGCCCTGCTCGCCGCCCTGCTCGGCTACATGTACCTGGTCTACGTGGCCGATCCCGAGAAGAACCTGCACCACTTCCCCATCGCCCTGGTGAACCAGGACGTGGGCGAGACACTCGGTCAGCCCGGCCAGGAGCAGCGCGTCAACTTCGGCGAGGAGGTCGCGGCGGGTTTGCGCGAAGCGGTGCCCGCCGACAAGATCGACCTGCGTGTGCTCGGAATCACCGAGGCGCAGCGGCAGATGCAGACCGGCGCGGTCTACGGCGCGATCATCATCCCGGGCGATTTCAGCAAGCGGCTGGGGATTCTCGGCGTGGGCAGCGTGGTGCCCGGAGATATCGAACGGCCGATCCTCACCTTCCAAACCAACCCGCGCACCGGCGCTTTCGCTACCGCGATCGTCAATCGCATCACCGCGCAGGCGTTCCCGCAGATCAATGAACGCGTCGGGCAGCAGCTCACCGAACAGGTCACCGCGCAACTCGCCCCGCCCGACGGCGGACCCGCGCCCGAACTGTCCGGGGCCACGCGGCTCACGCTGGCCGGTCCCGTGCATCTGGTGGCGGAGGAATACCGGCCGCTGCCCGCCGGGACCGGTGCCGGGCTCACCGCGTTCTTCTACGCCCTGCTCCTGTTGCTGATCGGCGTGGTCGGCTCGATGACGATTCACACCATGGTCGATTCCGCGCTCGGGTTCACGCCCACCGAATACGGGCCCTGGTACGTGCATTTCCCGCCGACGCCGATCTCGCGCTTCAAAACCCTGCTCATCAAATGGGGCGTGATGGCGGTGCTGGCGGTTGTCGCCTCGCTGGTCTATCTGCTGGTGGCGAAGGCTCTGGGGATGCCGGTGGACCAGCCGCTGGGGCTGTTCCTCTACAGCGCGTTCGCGATCCTCGCCGTCGGCTTCACCGGTCTGTCGGTGCTGGCCGCGATCGGGTCGGCCGGGCTGCTGGTGAACCTCATCCTGTTCATCGTGCTGGGCCTGCCCTCCTCCGGCGGCACGGTGCCGATCGAGGCGACCCCGCGCTCGGTGGCCTGGCTCGCCGAATTCGAGCCCATGCACCAAGTGTTCCTCGCCGTGCGCTCCATCCTGTACTTCGACGGCAACTGGTCCGCCGGCCTCACGCGCGGCTTCTGGATGACGTTGTTCGGCCTGTTCGTCGGCCTCGCCTTCGGCGCGATCATCACCCGCTACTACGACTACAAAGGCCTGCACCGCGTGAACCGCGCGACCACCTGAATCCACGTCGGAGCGCGGTCGTACGTCGAGCCGCGGCTCCTGGGCGACACCCGTTGCGGTGGGGACGAATCGGTTGCCGCGAGTTCAGTCGGCGCGGGCGATGGGGAGCCAGTGGGCGACTTCGGCGGCACGGATGCCCGAGGCGGTGAGGGCGCCGGAGGTGGCGGCGGTGTCGAAGTCGAGCAGGCCGGTGGCGAGGAGAAGCCAGGTGCGCGGGTCGGTTTCGACGACGTTGGGTGGGGTGCCGCGGGTGTGGCGGGGGCCTGCCACGCATTGAACCGCGACGAATGGCGGGACGCGCACCTCCACCGAATGGCCGGGCGCGGTGGCGGCGAGGGTGCGGGCGGTGGTGCGCACGGCCGCCGCCAGCTCGGTGCGCGCCGGCTCGGGCACCGTCTCGTCGCGCAACCACGCGCTCACCGCCGCCACCGCCGCCCGCATCTCCGCCGGGTCCACCACCGCTCGTCGTCCCACGCCGCCGAGGGTACCGAGACCGTCCGACTCCGTTCCCGCGCCGACCGCCCCGCACGTCGCCACACAATCCCCGCGACGGTCACGACGGGCCGGCTCTTCGGCCGTGAGTCCGCCCGCCCGATCCCCGACCTCGATCACGGGACACGCTGCCCGGCACCGCGCGACTCGCTCACTCCGCCCAGGGTCCGATGCCGCCGACCTTCTCGATGCGGACGTGGGTGATGAGGCCGGGTGGGGCGTCGGCGGGCGGGAAGTCGATGCCGGGGGCGGCCAGGGTTTCGGCGAGTTCGGCGAGGAGTTCCGGGCCGCCGCCCTCGGTGACGTAGGCCGTGCCGGTGACGGCGAGGTATGGGGTCATGAGTTCGCCGCGCTCGCGGGAGACGACGGTGACGGCGACGCGAGGGTCGCGGCGCACATTGCGGACCTTCTTGTACTCGCCGAGGTGCCCGACCAAGAGTTCGTCGTCACCGTCGTCGTTCGTACGCAAACCCACCCACACCAGGCTGACTTGCGGGCTGCCGTCGGGATTGAGCGTCACCAAAGTCGCATCCGCGCCGGCGCCGATCAGAGCGCGCGCCGAATCATCGAGTTTCATGCCCCGAGCCAACACCATTCACGCTCGATAATTCCCGCCCACGGACCGGCGTGGTGGACCCCAACGCCGCCGCCACGTGCGTGACCAGCACCCCGCCCGCGTTGAACGCCCAGTGCAGCAGCGCCGGGGCGGTCGCGCTCCCGGTGCGGCGGCGGAGTTCTCCGAACAGCACACCACCACCGGCCGTGACGAGCACCGTCGCCGGAACGCTGTCGCCGCCGGCGCGGGCGGGGTGGATGTGCCACAGGCCGAAGGCGGCAGCGCCCAGCAGTGGGCCTGCCTTGGGAAAAGCGTTGTCCAGCAACGGTTCCAAGGTGGCGCGGAAGATCAACTCCTCGCTGTACACCGTGCCGAACGGGATGTGCACCAGCACCCATTCGGCGGTGCTCACATCCTGATCGCGCCCCGACAACTCCCCCAACCGCGCACGCACCGACGGAATCGCCAGCGCCGCACCGTAACCGGCGAAGACCACCGCACCGGCCAGCGCACCCGCGCGCGCCCCGCGCGATGACCACCACCGCGGCCGCCCACCGAGAACCGCCGCGTACCCACTCGCAAACACCACGTTGGCCGCCGTGCGCCCCCGATGATCCATCCCCAGCCTCGGCAGGACCACATTGCTCCACAGCAGCGGAAGCGCGCACGCGACAGCCGCGTCGACGAAGCGACCGCTCCCCCTCACTTGGTCTCCCGCTCCTGCTCCTCCGCCAACTCCAGGTTGACCCGGATGCGTTCGGCCAGTTCGGCATTCCAGTCGGGGGGTTCGGTGATGGCGGCCCACCCGTCGAGCACCAGGCTGCCGTAGCGGTGGCCGTGGCCGTCGGAAACCCCTTGGGCGTTGGTGAGATCGGCCGTCACCTGCCAGAACGTGACGAACGGAGCCCAGCGCATCTGCGACGACACGTCCGATCCGCGCGGCTCGGACAGCCAATCCGGTTGGGAGAAGATGAGATCCGGCGACCACCAGACGATCGGGTCGGACGGGTGCATGAGGTAGGCGATGCGCGGCGCCCGCCACTCCGGCCCCGGCACCGCGAGATCGGCCGCCTCGGCGGCGAATCGGACCACCAGCCCGTCGGCGTAGATCGGCTGCACCTCGCGCGAGCCCGGGTCGCGGCGCGAAACGAACTGCTTCCACAGGCGATTCGAATTCGGCGGCCCCACCCACAGCGCGCCGTCCACCTTCTCCCGCAGATCGGCCAGTCCCTCGAACGCGGCTTCGGATCCCTGCGAACCCAGGCTCTCGCCGTACACGAACAGCCTCGGGCGCGAGTCGGCGGGCCGCAGCGACCAGTGCGCGTACACCGCGTCGAACAGCTCGCGCCCCGCCGCGGCCGCCTTCTCCCGGTCGGACAGGAACGACAGCACGCTCGGCAGGTACGAGTACTGGCTCGCGACGATCGCGGTGTCGCCGCCGTACATGTACTCGATCGCGCCCGCCGCAAGGGAATTCACCCAGCCGGTGCCCGTGGTGGTGACCACCACCATCACCTGGCGTTCGAAGGCGCCGGCGCGCTCCAGTTCCTCCACGGCCAGCGCGGACTGCTCCTGGTCGTTGCGCGCGGACTCCAACCCCACGTACGCGCGGATGGGTTCGCGCGCGGTGCGCCCGGTGACCGCTTCGATGCGGCTGGCCGTGGGCCCGGTCGAGACGAACCAGCGGCCCTCGAAGCCAAGGGTTTCCCACGCCGCCAGCGACTGCGGGCTGCCGGAGCGCTCCGGCTGCTGCGGCTGCACGGCGTTGGGCGAGGTGTGGTCGTTGCGCACGCTGAACGCCGAGTTGGCCACCGCGGTGAACGCCCGCGACGCGACACCGTTGAACAGCGTCACCGCCAGCACCACCAGCACCAGCGCGCCCGCGGTGGGCGCGAGCTCGCGCGGCACCTTCATCCGCCGGTTGAGCTGGCGCGCCAGGAACAGGATGATCTCGCGCAGCGTGCGGTAGGCGGCCACCACGGCCGCCGCGACCGCCAGGCTCAGGAACCCGGTGCGCAGGTAGGCGGGGGTGGTGGTGCCCTCCATCCCCATCAGTGCGGTGATCTCGCGCTGCCAGCGCGCCGACTGCACCAGCATCAGCGCGGCCGTGAGCGCCGCCGTGAACAGCAGCGCCGATTTCACTGCGTACCGCACCCAGGTCGGCGGCGCGGGAATGGTCCAGCGCGGCCGCACCAGCGAGCGGAACCCCCACTCCACCAGACAGCCGAGGCCGTAGCCGAGCGCGGCGTTGATCCCCGAGATCAGACCTTGGAACAGCCAGTCGCGCGGCACCAGCGACGGCGTCACCGACAGGGCGAAGAACACCGTAGCGACCACCAGGCCGACGTAGTTCAGGTCGATGATGTCCTCGGCGCGGCGCACCACGACAGCCACGCGGGCGCGCAGCTTCGTCAGAGTGTCGGCCTTCTCGAGCACCCGAACAGTATGGCGGTCCGCGCCGACAGCCGGACGCGTTGGCGGCGGGCCACGCGGGGCGACCGGGTAGGGATCACAGTTCGGCGCGCGGCAAATACCCACGCGCCTCGAGTATTCCTACACGGTCGCCGGACCGCCCGCTCGAGCACACTCGATGACCATGAGCACTCCAAACGCCTCGCCGAAAAGCACCTCGGCATACGTGGCGCAGGCCGCGATCGCGTTCGGCGTCAGCTTGTTCGGGGCGGGCGTCGGCATCTTCTATCTCCCACTGGACGTGTGGCAGCGCGGCTTCATGGCGATGTCCGTGTTGTTCCTGGTGACCAGCAGCTTCACCCTGGCCAAGGTGGTCCGCGACCAGCACGAGGCCAACTCCACCACCCACCGCATCGACGCGGCGCGGCTGGAAAAGCTGATGGCTGAACACAATCCGTACGAACCGAAGATCTGACCACCGCGGGCGAACACTCCGCGCGCGGGTCCGGCGACGAGGGGTCCGGGCCCGCCCGGGGGTGTTCGCCCCCTTCGGGCCGGGCGCACACCGCGACCTCCGATGACGCGCCCCGCCCTACTTCAACTCGCGCTCCCGATCCGCCGACTCCTCCAGATACGCGCGCACCCGCTCGGCCAGTTCCTCGGACCAGCCCGGCGGGTCCGCGATGGCGGCCCACGCGTCGAGCACCAACGTGCCGTAGCGATGACCGTGCCCGTCGGCGACGCGCTGCGCGTTCGGCAGGTCGGCGGCGACCTGCCAGAACGTGACGATCGGATACCACGTCATGGTGGGCGTGACGTCGGGCCCGCGCGGTTCGCGCAGCCAATCCGGTTCGGTGAACAGCAGATCCGGCGACCACCACACCACCGGATCGGACGCGTGCTGGAGGTACACCACGCGCGGGTTCAACCAGGTCTGCCCGGTACTCCACAGGTCGGCGCGCGCGTCGGCGAAACGCACCACCAGCCCGTCGGCATAGATCGGCAGCACCTCGGGTGAACCCGGATCACGCCGCGTGACGAACTCGCGCCAGAGGCGATTGGAGTTCGGCGGCCCGACCCACAGCACACCGTCGGTGCGCGCCCGCAGGTCGGCCAACCCGCTGAACGCGCCCTCCGATCCCTGCGAACCCAGGCTCTCGCCGTAGACCAGCAGCTTGGGCCGCGATTCCGGGGGCAGCGCCGACCAGCGCTCGTGCACCTTGTCGAACACCAGGCGTCCGGACTCGGTGGCCTTCTCCTTGTCGGAGAGGAACGAGAGCGCGCTCGGCAGATACGAGTACTGGGTGGCGACCACGGCGGTGTCGCCGTCGAACATCAGCTCGATCGATTCGACGCTCGTGGAGTCCACCCAGCCGGTGCCGGTGGTGGTGACCACGACGAGCACCTCGCGCTCGAATGCCTTGGTGCGCTCCAGTTCCGCGACGGCCAGCTCGGCCTGCGCTTCCATGCCGTCGGCGGATTCCAGGCCGGTGTAGACGCGGATCGGTTCGCGGGCGGGGCGTCCGGTGACCTGCTGGATGGTCTCCGCGCCGGGGGCGTAGGACACGAACCAGCGGCCTTCGGAGCCGAGGGTGTCCCACGCGGCGAGCGAGGCCGGGCTGCCGGAGCGTTCCGGCTGGATCGGTGGCACGGCGTTGGGCGAGGTGTTGCTGTTGCGCACGCTGAACGCCGAATTGGCCACGTCGAAGAAGACCCGCACCAGCACGCCGTTGCCGAGCAGCAGCGCCAGCACCACCACGGTCACCACGCCGATCGGCAGCGCGACCCGGCGCGGGATCTTCACCCACCGGACCAGCTGGTTCGTCACCCAGCGCACCAGCCACCGCAGCCCGCGGGCGAGCCCGATCACCAGCGCGCACACCGCGGCGCTGAGCAGGCCGGTGCGCAGGAAGCCCGACGTGGTGGTCGGTTCCATGTCCATCAGCGCGGTGATCTCGCGCTGCCAGTAGGCCGAGCGGATCATCACCAGCACCGCCGCCAGCGCGCACACCGCCACCAGCGCGCCCTTGGCCACGGGCACCAACCAGCCGGGACGGGCCGCGATCCGCTCCTCCACCGACGCGGGCAGGCGCACCTTCGGCGCGACCCAGCGCCGGTAGGCCCAGTGCAGCAGGCAGCCGACGCCGTAGCCGATCGCGGCGTTGACGCCGCTGACCAACCCCGCGAACAACCAGTCGCGGGGCAGCAGCGACGGCGTCAGCGACCAGCAGAAGAACAGGGTGGCGACCACCAAGCCCGGGTAGTCCGGATGGAACCAGCGAGCGAATCTGCCGCCCAGACGGGCGAACCTATCGCGTAGCTCAGCGGTTGCCATCCGAGCCTCCCTGGAGGGTCAGATTGCGCTGGCTCCGAACAGTTTCGGGAGCGTGCCCTCGTAGGCGTCGCGCAATTCGGCCATGGTAACCGAGAAGTGGCCCTGCACCTCGACGGAATCGGAACCTTGGTCCACGACGCCGATCCGGGTCCACGGCAGGCCGCGCGCCTCGCACATCTTGGTGAAACGGGTCTCCTCCGACCGCGGCACCGCGACGAGCACGCGGCCCGCCGACTCCGAGAACAGCGCCACGAACGGGTCGGCGCCCTCGGGAAGCAGGATGCGGCAACCGGTTTCGCCGGCCAGCGCGGCCTCCACCACGGTCTGCGCGAGCCCGCCCTCGGAGAGGTCGTGCGCGGCGCTGATCATGCCGTCGCGGGAACCGGCGGTGAGCACCTCGGCCAGCAGCCGCTCGCGGGCGAAGTCCACCTTCGGCGGGACGCCGCCCAGGTGACCGTGCGCGACCTGCGACCAGATGGAACCGCCGAACTCGTCGTGGGTCTCGCCGAGCAGGATCAGCGTCTCGCCGGGCTCGAGGCCCAGGCCGGTGGGAATGCGGCGGTGCACGTCGTCGATGACGCCGAGCACACCCACCACCGGGGTCGGCAGGATCGCGTCCTGGCCGGTCTGGTTGTAGAAGCTCACGTTACCGCCGGTGACCGGGATGCCGAGGGCCACACAGCCGTCCGCCAAGCCGCGCACGGCCTGCTGGAACTGCCACATCACGCCCGGGTCCTCCGGCGAACCGAAGTTCAGGCAGTTGGTGACGGCCTTCGGCGTGGCGCCGGTGGTGGCGACGTTGCGGTACGCCTCGGCCAGCGCCAGCTGCGCGCCCGTGTACGGGTCGAGCTTGGTGTAGCGGCCCGACGCGTCGGTGGCCAGCGCGATGCCGCGGCCGGTCTCCTCGTCGATGCGGATGACGCCCGCGTCGGCGTGCTCGGCCAGCACGGTGTTGCCGCGCACGTAGCGGTCGTACTGCTCGGTGATCCACTTGCGGCTGCACAGCTGCGGACTGGCCAGCATGGTCAGCAGGGTCGCGCGCAGTTCGTCGGCGGTCTTGGGGCGCGAGAGCTTGTCGGGAGTGTCGGCGACCAGCGCGTCCTGCTCCTCGGGGCGCCGCACCGGGCGCTCGTAGACCGGGCCCTCATGGGCGACGGTGCGCGGCGGCACATCCACCACGGTCTCGCCGTGCCAGGTGACGATCAGGCGCTCACCGTCGGTGACCTCGCCGATCACCGTGGCCAGCACGTCCCACTTGCGGCACACGTCCATGAACGCGTCCACGTTCTCGGGGGTGACCACCGCGCACATGCGCTCCTGCGATTCGCTGGAGAGCACCTCGGCCGGGGTCATGCCGGTCGCGCGCAGCGGCACCTTGTCGAGTTCGATGTGCATACCGCCGTCCCCGGCGGCCGCGAGTTCGGAAGTGGCGCAGGACAATCCGGCGCCGCCGAGGTCCTGGATGCCGACCACCAGATTGGCCGCGTACAGCTCCAGACAACACTCGATGAGGACCTTCTCGGTGAACGGGTCGCCCACCTGTACGCTCGGCAGCTTCTTGCGGCCGGTGCCCGACTCGTCACCGGAGAAGGTGTCCGAGGCCAGCACCGAGACGCCGCCGATGCCGTCCAGACCGGTGCGCGCGCCGAACAGGATGATCTTGTTGCCGGTGCCCGAGGCGAACGCCAGGTGCAGGTCCTCGACCCGCATCACCCCGGCGCACAGCGCGTTGACCAGCGGGTTGCCCTGATAGGAGGCGTCGAAGACGGTCTCGCCGCCCACGTTCGGCAGGCCGAGGGAGTTGCCGTAGCCGCCCACGCCGCGCACCACGCCGTCCACTACGCGGCGGGTATCGGGCGCGTCGGCCGCGCCGAAGCGCAGCTGGTCCATCACCGCGATCGGGCGCGCGCCCATCGCCATGATGTCGCGCACGATGCCGCCGACGCCGGTGGCCGCGCCCTGGTAGGGCTCCACGTAGGACGGGTGGTTGTGGCTCTCCACCTTGAAGGTGACCGCCCAGCCGTCGCCCACGTCCACCACGCCCGCGTTCTCGCCGATGCCCGCCAGCATGGACGCGCGCATCTCGTCGGTGGTGGTCTGCCCGAAGTAGCGCAGGTGGACCTTGGAGGACTTGTAGGAGCAGTGCTCGCTCCACATCACCGAGTACATGGCCAGCTCGGCGTCGGTGGGGCGGCGGCCGAGGATCTCCCGGATGCGGGCGTACTCGTCGTCCTTGAGGCCGAGCTCTTTGTACGGTTGCGTCACGTCGGGGGTTGCTGCGGCTGCGCTGACGGTGTCGACCTGCGGAGTCACGGAGTTACCTGGGTCCTTTCGGCCGGGCAGGGGGTTCGGCGAACCGGCGGAGCCGGCGGGTAGGCGAACTCGGTGCGGCGACGGACGTTGTCGCAGGGTTCCGGCGAGTTGCCCGGCTGCCAGTCTAGAGGGCGGGCGCGGCGGCCCCGCAGGTGAGGGGCGCGATCCGGGGGTGCGCGGGCCGGCTCCGGTGAAGTGCCGGTCGCTGGATTGTTGCCCGAGCGTTCGGGGCGGTGCCGCGGGCGGTGTGGTTTTGCACGGTCAGCGCGCGGTCGCGACGGGTCGGACCGGGCGGTTTGCCCCGCCGGGGTGCAGCGCCCCGACGAGCGGGCGGCACCGGATACTCTGTGCGGGTGAGCGAACGAACGGGGGTTGCGAATTCGGCCGGTGCCGCGCCCGGCGTCCAGGAGCCGAACCCCTCCTCCTCTCCGGCGGCCACCGCCTCGTCCCGGCACCTGCGGTGGCTGGCCGCCGCCCTGGCGCTGTTCCTGCTGTCCGCGGTGATCTCCCTGCTCGCGCACTGGTGGTACGGGTACATCGATCTCCAGGTCTATCGCAACGGCGCGCGGACCTGGCTGGACGGCGGGGATCTGTACGGACCGATGCCCCCGGTGTTCGGGATCGGCCTGCCGTTCACCTATCCCCCGCTGGCCGCGCTGTTCTTCGCGCCTTTGGCCCTGATGCCGTTGCAGTTGGCCGAGATCGCGGTGCTGCTGACCTCGCTCGGCAGCCTCGGCATCACGCTGTGGCTGGTGCTCGCGCGGGTGCGGCCGCAACTGGATCGCACGGTGGCGGTGCCGCTGGTGATCGCGGCGCTCGCGTTCTCGCTGTACCTCGAGCCGGTGCGCCAGACATTCGGATTCGGGCAGATCAACCTGGTCCTGATGGCCGCGATCGCGCTGGACTGCCTGGTGCGCAAGCCTTTCTGGCCGCGCGGCATGCTCATCGGGATCGCGGTGTCGATCAAGCTGATTCCGGCCGCATACCTGCTGTACTTCCTGCTGCGGCGGGACTGGAAGGCCGCGGGCACCATGGTCGCGTCGGCGATAGGCGCGGTCGGCGTCGGGTTCCTGCTCTTCCCCCGCGACTCGGTGGACTACTGGTTCCACACCCTGCACGACACCGGTCGCATCGGCCCGCCCTACTTCGCGGGCAACCAGTCGTTGAAGGGGTTCGCGTTCCGCCTCGGGGTGTCCGACGGGGCCGCGACCGCGATCTGGATCACGTTGTCGCTCATCGCGATCGCGCTGGCCGCCGTGTGGATGCACCGGCTGATCCAGGCCGGCGCCACCGTGGCCGCGCTGCTGGTCAACGCCGCCGCCATCCTCCTGGTCTCCCCGGTTTCGTGGTCGCACCACTGGGTCTGGATCGCGCCCGCCCTGCTCGTCGCCGCCGACGCCCTCGCCCGCATCCGCGTCGGCACCCGCCGCGGCCGTGGCTTCACCGCGACCGTCCTCGGCTTCACCGTGCTCTTCCTCATCGGCCCCCAGTGGCTGCTCCCCCACTCCGACGACCTCGAACTCGACTGGACCTGGTGGCAGCAGATCCTCGGCAGCAGCTATGTCCTCGCGACCTTCGCGGTGCTCGTCGTCGCCGTCGCCCTCTACCGCCCGGTGGTCGCTCGGGCGTCCGAAACCAACTCGGCCCCAGCCTGATCGGGGTCCGGTCGCACTGCCGAGTAGCCAGCCGATTCGGGTACCGGGGACGACCTTGCGCGCCGGGATGACCGAGGCGCTCGGCTCGCAGCTGCGCAACCGTGTGACATCGACGATCGCTCCGCATCTTGCGGACTCGGCCGCCTTGGGCTCAGGCGTTCACCGTGTCCGGGGTGAGGAAGGCGGTGAGGGCGGCGGCGTAGGCGGGGACGTCGGCGGTGCCCATGAGTTCGCGGGCGGAGTGCATGGCGAGTTGGGGGGCGCCGACGTCGACGGTGGGCATGCCGGTGCGGGCGGCGGTCATGGGGCCGATGGTGGAACCGCAGGGGAGGTCGGCGCGGTGGACGTAGCGCTGGAGCGGGACGTCGGCCTGGGCGCAGGCCAGGGCGAAGGCGCCGGCGCCGACGGAATCGGTGGCGTACCGGAGGTTTTGGTTGACCTTCAGCACCGGCCCGCCGTTCACCTCGATGCGGTGGGCGGGTTCGTGGCGCTCGGGGTAGTTGGGGTGGGTGGCGTGCGCCATGTCGCCCGAGGCACAGACCGAACCGGCAAGGGCCGCAAGGTATTCGGCGCGCCCACCCCCGCGCGCCAGCACGATGCGCTCCAATACCGAAGGCAGCAGATCGGATTGCGCGCCGCGATCGGACTGGCTGCCGACCTCCTCATGGTCGAACATCGCCAGCACCGGCACCGCCGCGCCGGGCTCCTCGATCGCGGCCAGGAACGCGCGCAGGCCCGCGTAGCAGGTGCCCTGATTGTCCAAGCGCGGCGCGCTCACCAGATCGGCGTCGCGGCCCACCAGCCTGCTCGGCGCGAGGTCGTGGGTCATCAGCTCCCAGCCCAACACGGCGGCCGGGTCCACCTCGGCGGTCTCGGCGACGAACGAGAGGAACGAGCGCGGCCGCTCCCCCACGCCCCACACCGCGTTCACGTGCCGCTGCGGGTCCAGCGTCACGCCGCGCCGGTCCTCGGCGAGGTGGATGGCCAGCTGCGGCACCCGCAAGATCGGCTCGTCGACGCGAATCAGGTGCTCGCGCACCGCGTTTCCGTCGCGCACGGTGAGCCGTCCGGAGACGCCCAGCTCCCGATCCAGCCACGAGTTCAGCCACGCGCCGCCGTACGGTTCCAGGCCCACCAGCTGCCAACCCGCCACCGCGAGATCCGGATGCTGCTTGACCCGCAGGTTCGGGCTGTCGGTGTGCGCGCCGACCACCCGGAACGGCGTGTCCCCGCCCGCGTCGGCCCACGCCACCAGCGACCCGCCGCGCACCACGTAGTAGCGCCCCGCCGCCTGCGGCCACGCCGCCGCCTCCGCCAACCGGGTGAACCCCAGCGCGTCCAGTTCCGCCGCGACCGTGCGGCACACGTGGAACGGCGAGGGCGAGGCATCGATGAACGCGCACAGCCCTTCGGCGGTCGCGCTGGTCGTGACAACGGGCATGCCGCCGATCCTATGCGCAGCCGCACAGCCGCGGCCCGCACGCCCGCGACGCTCCTCGGCGCATCCCCGATCCGGAGCAGCGAGCGGCCACGCAGGTCGCGACGATCCGCCTCGTCACCGGGTATCGGTTCCTGCGCCGCTGACCACAGCAAACGACAACACTCCGCATTAATCCCCTTGTATCGCACGGGTAATTGCCGGGAAACTCATCGCGATACTCCGGCGCTAGACTGTTCGGCGAGCTGGAAAAGAGAATGTCCGGTGAATTCTGGACGGAGGGGCGGCGATCATGAACGCGCCCGTGGAAATCATCAATATCGCGCCGCGCACCGGGGCGGGCGCGATCGTGGGGCCGTCGTGTGAGGCGGCCGCGGCGCTGGCGGCCGCCGAGATGAACGAGGGCACCGGCATCCTGGGCCGCGAGGTGTGCGTCACCACCATCGACGGCGGCGGGCCGCCGCAGCGCGTGGCCGACGAGGTATCCGCCCTGCTCGCCACGGGAATGGTCCACGCTATCACCGGAATTCCCATGCCGGAGAACCGCTCCGCCGTCACCAGGGCCGCGGCGGGTCGCGCGCCGTGCGTATTCGGCGTCGGCCACGACGGCCTCGACCCCGAACTGCCCGGTGTATTCATGATCGGCGAGCACCCCGGTATCCAAACGCTCGTCGCCGTGAACTGGCTGTACCGCGAATTCGGCGCGCGCCGGTGGGCGGTGGTGGCCAGCGAATACGGCTGGTCGCGCCGAATCACCCCGGCGCTGCGGACAATCCTCGCGCCCACCCACGAGATCGTGGCCGAACATTTCGTCCCACTGGGCGCGACCGCATTCGACGACGTGCTCGGCGATCCCCGTCTCGACGACGCCGACGGCGTGATCCTGCTGCTCGTGGGCGGCGACGCGGCCCGCTTCAACCGCGCGTTCACCCGGGCGGGCCGCGCCGACCGCCAGTTCCGCACCGGCCCGACGATCGATGAGAACGTCCTGCTGGCGGGCGGTCTCGACGCCAACCGCAACATCTACGTGCCCTCGCGCGTGATCCCCGACCGCCGCTGCGCGGGCGACCGCGACCTGCTGGACCGCTACCGCCGCCTGCACCGCGGCTTCGCCCCCACCTTCAGCCGCTTCGCCAACGGCGTCTACCGCTCCCTGCACGCGCTGCGCGCCGTAGCCGACGCCACGGGCTCCTTCGACACCACCACCATGCACCGCACCCTGGCCGACCGCCCGGTACTGGAGAGCGCCGTAGGAACATTCACTTTCCGAGGCGACCAGATCGTCACCCCCACCTTCCTCACCCGCGCGGCAGGCGCCGACTTCGAAACCCTCGACCTGATGTGATCGGGACCGGCGCAGCGAACATCGGAAGGTGTCGGCTCAGCTTCCTGCGACCAGTTCCAACAACCGCTTCAGCTCCGCGTACCGGCGCGCCCCCATCTTGGCCTGCAACTGGCGCTCGGCCAGTTCCTCCTCGGCCCGCACCGCCTCGACCAGCTCCACACCCAGTCTGCTCAGGCCGATCAGGATGCGCCTGCGGTCCTCCTCGGCGGCGACGCGGAAGATCAGGCCGCGCTCGGCCAGGCAGTCCGCGTGCCTGGTGGCCGAGGAGGGGGGTAGCTGGGAGCGCGCGGCCAGCTCGCTCATAGTGACGCCGGTCTCACTGGAGAGGTTGCACAGCATGGACCACTGATCGGCGGAAAGCTGCCTGGCACACAGTGCGGCGTCGAGGTGACGGAGCCAACGGTGTTCGGCGGCACGCAGCGCGCCGTGCAGCGTGTCGTATCCGTTTAGAATGGTCGTCATTTCCCCGCCTGCTTTCGAAATTCGCTCGAACAGAAGAAGAGTACCGAATGTCAGCGTTCGGCGAGAGCCCGGACGGCTCGATCGAGATCCTCGACATAGTCCCCGCGCAAGGCCCGGGCGGGATCTTCGCACCCTCCTGCGAAGCCGCGATTTCGCTCGCGGCGAGCGAAATCAACCGGGGCAGGGGAATTCTCGGACGCGAAATTCGGACCACGACGATCGACGGCGGACGCCCGCCCCGTGAGGTGGCCGCCGAGGTGTCGGCCCTGCTCGCCACGGGCATGGTGCACGCGATCACCGGCTGGCACACCTCGGCGGTGCGCCGCGCGGTCGCCCGCGTCAACGACGGACGGGTGCCGTACGTTTTCGCGATCAGTCACGAGGGACTGCCGGAGCCGCCCGGCGTGCTGATGCTCGGCGAACACCCCGCCGGGCACACCGTGGCCGCCGTGCACTGGCTGCGCCGCGAACTCGGCGTGCGGCGCTGGGCGATCATCGGCAGCGACTACATCTGGCCCCGCGAGACGGCGAAAGCGTTGCGCCGCAGCCTTTCCGATCAGAGCGACATCGTCCTGGAACGCTACGTCCCGCTCGGCGCGACCGATTTCGGCGACTTCTTCACCCACCCCGATCTGGACCGCGCCGACGGGGTGGTGGTACTGCTGGTCGGCGCCGACGTGGTGCGCTTCAACCGCCGGTTCGCCGCCACCGGGCGGTCCGCCGACCAGGTGCGCGTGAGTCCGGCCGCCGATGAGAATGTGCTGCTCGGCGGCGGTGCGGGCGCCAACCACAACCTGTACGTGCCGTCCCGCTTCTTCCTCGACGACCGGCTCCCCGACGGCCGCCACCGCAAGGCCCGCTACCGCGAGAGGTACGGCGAGTTCGCGCCGGCGCTCACCAGCTTCAGCAACGCCACCTACGAGGCGATCCACGCACTGCGCGGCCTGGCCGAGGCGGTGGGCTCGCTGCACGTGCCGAGCATCCAGCGCGCCCTCGCCACCGGCGTGCGCTACGAGACCCCCAGCGGCCCAAGGGGTTTCGACGGCAACCAGGCCGTGCAACCCGGCTATCTCGCCAGAGCCGAAGGGGTGGAATTCGTCCTGCTCGACCGCATCTCGTGAAAAAGGCCCGGAACCAGCGGGTTCCGGGCCTTCACACCGAAAAGATCAGGCCGACACCAGGGTGTCGAGCACCGAGAGGAACAGGCCGAGCCCGTCGTCGCTCGGGCCGGTCAGCGGCTCGGTGGCGTGCTCGGGGTGCGGCATGAGCCCCACCACGCGACCGTTCGCCGACGCGATGCCCGCGATGCCGCGCTGCGAGCCGTTCGGGTTGTCGCCGGTGTAGCGGAACACCACGCGGCCCTCGCCCTCGAGCTCGTCGAGCACGGCGGCCGAGGCCTGGTAGCGGCCCTCACCCGACTTCAGCGGGATGAGGATCTGAGCGCCCGGCTCGTAGCGGGAGGTCCACGCCGTGTCCACCGACTCCACGGTGAGCCACTCGTCGCGGCAGATGAAGTGCAGGCCCTCGTTGCGGGTGAGCGCGCCCGGCAGCAGACCGGCCTCGCACAGCACCTGGAAGCCGTTGCAGATGCCAAGCACCGGCAGGCCCTGGCCGGCCGCGCGCACCACCTCGCCCATCACCGGCGCGAATCGGGCGATGGCGCCGGCGCGCAGGTAGTCGCCGTAGGAGAAGCCGCCGGGCACGACCACCGCGTCGACCTGCTTCAGGTCGGCGTCGGCGTGCCAGAGGCTCACGGCCTCGGCGCCCGCCCGGCGCACCGCCCGCGCCGCGTCGACGTCGTCGAGCGTGCCGGGAAACGTGATGACCCCGATGCGTGCCGTCATGGCAGCCGGACCACCTTCCACTCCTCGATGACCGTGTTGGCGAGCAGGCTCTCGGCGATCTGCTCGAGCTCGGCGTCGCTGACATCGTCGGCCACGTCCAGCTCGAATCGCTTGCCCTGCCGCACATCGGAGATCCCGGCGAATCCCAGGCGCGGGAGCGCACCGACGATGGCCTGCCCCTGGGGGTCCAGGATCTCGGCCTTCGGCATCACCTCGACCACGACTCGTGCCACGCGTTGCTCCTCATATGGGTGTGCGGGGTGTGTCTGAGCAGCGCGATTGGCCGCGCCGACCATGATTTGCGGCCGCGCCGACCGGTACCCGGTACCCGCGGCGCGACGGTCAAATGGTAGCCGCCGAGCCCGCGCCGCCCGCCGCCAGGGTCACCCGGCGACCGCGCCCGAGCCAATAGCATGGCGGCATGCGCATAGCCCACTTCGGTCACTCCTGCCTCCTCGTCGAGCTGCACGGTAAGAAGGTCCTGTTCGATCCGGGCACGTTCTCGCACGGATTCGAGGGCATCACCGGCCTGGACGCGATCGCCGTCACCCACCAGCATCCCGACCACATCGACCCGAACCGCATCGAGGCGCTGATCGAGGCGAACCCTGGCGCGCGCCTGCTCTGCGACCCGCAGACCGCCGCCCAGCGCGGCGGCCCCTGGGAGGCGGTGCACGCGGGCAACGTGCTCGACCTCGGCGATCTGCGGATCACGGGCGGCGGCGGCAGGCACGCCGTGATCCACCCCGAGATCCCCGTGGTCGACAACACCGTCTTCCAGCTCGGCACCGCCGACGATCCGGCCGAGCTCGTGCACCCCGGCGACTCGCTGTGGGTGCCGCCGGTCCCCGTCGGCGTGCTGGCCGCGCCCGCGGTCGCGCCGTGGATGCGCATCAGCGAGGCGGTCGACTACCTGCGGGCGGTGAACCCGCGCACCGCGTTCCCCATCCACTTCGGGATCATCCAGCCGGAAGCCCGGGGCATCTACTTCGGCAGGCTCTCCGAAATGGGGCCCGCCGGAACCGAATTCACCGTGCTGGAACCGGAGGATCAGCGCGAGTTCTGAGCGCCGCCGAGCGATCGCACGAATTCACAAGCTCCCAAGACTATTGTCTGCGGGCGGCTGAGTATTTCATTGCGCAACGTAACGTTTCGGGCCGTTCCGATATGCATGGGGTGATGCTCGGCTGTCGAACCTCAGGAGGAGAATCCATGCGTATGGTGCGGAAGATCGCGGCGGCGACGGCGCTGGCGGCAGGTGCGGCACTGGCGGGAGCCGGTGGCGCACAGGCGGATACGCTGGACTGGCTGCCGCCGCGCTGCATCGGCCTGAGCCCCTACATCGTCGACATGCCGCACGTGGGCTCGGTCGGGGTCTACCAGCGCGACGGCCGCGGCGGGCGCCCCGACATCCAGGTCGGCGACTCCCAGCACAGCTTCTGGGGCTATGACAGCCACCTCTCGGTGACCTGGACCAACCTGAACACGGGTGCGTCCGGGCTGCTCCAGGGCTCGCGCCGGGTGGGCTTCTACTCCCAGCCCGTCACCTTCTACGACGTACCGACCGGGGCCGGGCCGGTGCGCCTGGACCTGCGCGTCACCAATGTCGGCCCGGTGCCGCTGCCGCCGGTGACCTGCTCTCTGGACGCCAACGTCGGCTAGTTCGCGCCGTAGGTCGTCAGGAACAGCGCCTCGGCGAGAGCGATGTGCTCGATCTCGCTGGGATCGACGCTCTCGTTCGGGGCGTGGATGAGGCAGCGGGGTTCCTCGACGCCGATCAGCATGATCTCGGCGTCGGGGTAGGTGTCGGCGAAGACGTTGCACAGCGGGATCGAGCCGCCCTGCCCCTGCGTGGTGGTGGGGCGGCGGTAGGACGCGGCCAGCGCGGCGTCGAGCGCGGCGCGGGCCGGACCGCCGCTGGGCGAACGGAACGGCGCGCCTTCGGATTCCGGCTCGATCGTGATGCGCGCGTGCAGCGGGGTGTTGGCCCGCAGATGCGCTTCCAGCGCTTCGTGCGCCTCGGCCGGTGAAATACCCGGCGGGATACGGAGATTCAGCCGGGCGCGCGCGGTCGGCTGGATCGCCGCCGACGACCCGACCACCGGCGGGGCGTCGATGCCCAGCACGGTCAGAGCGGGCCTGGCCCAGAGCATTTCGGCGACGGTGCCGCTGCCCGCCAGATCGACGCCGTTCAGCACACCGGCGTCCAGCCGGAACTGCTTGGGCGAGTACTGCGCGCCGTCCCAGGTCTGGGTGTTGTCGAGCCCGGCGATCGTGGTGTTGCCCCGCTCGTCGCGCAGACCGGCCAGCACCTGGATCAGGGCGGCCAGCGCGTCGGGGGCGGCGCCACCGAACATGCCCGAATGCATCGGCCCGGCAAGGGTTTCCACCGTCACCACCACGTTCACGTTTCCGCGCAGCGTCTCGGTGAAGGTCGGCACGCCGACCGCGAAGTTGCCGCAGTCCGCCACCACGATGGCGTCGGCGCGTAACAGGTCGGGGTTGCTCTCCACGAATCGCTCCAGCCCGCCCGTGCCCTGTTCCTCGGAGCCCTCGGCCACCAGCGTGACGCCGACCGGCAGGTCCGGGCCCACCGCGCGCAAGGCCGTCAGGTGCGCCACCACATTGCC
Source organism: Nocardia puris (assembly GCF_036051655.1). Classification (NCBI taxonomy): domain Bacteria; kingdom Bacillati; phylum Actinomycetota; class Actinomycetes; order Mycobacteriales; family Nocardiaceae; genus Nocardia; species Nocardia puris. Next base: position 1,101,406 of record NZ_CP107943.1, read on the forward strand.
CTTGCAGTCGGCCGCGCCGCGCCCGTACCAGCGGCCGTCCTTCTCGGTGAGCGTCCACACCGGTGTGCGCCAAGCGGATTCGTCGAGCGGCGGTTGCACGTCGTAGTGGCAGTACAGCAGCACGGTCGGCGCACCGGGCGGCGCGGGACGCGACGCGATCACGGTCTTGCTCCCGTCGGGCGTCTCGTGCAGGCCCACCTTGGTGAGGCCCACCGCGGCCGACGCGTCCGCCACCCATTGGGCGGCGCGCTCACACTCCTCCGGCGGGAACTGACGCGGATCGGCCACCGATTTGAACGAGACAAGCTGCGCCAGATCCTCTTTCGCGTGCCCCATCAACCCGGCGACGCGAGCGCGCAGCTCGGCGGTATGCGGATCGTCGGTGGTCATGTCAGCGCCTCATTTCGTGGTGTGCTCGAGTTCGAAGGTGCGCACCTGGTCCAGATAGGTGCCGAGCCGGTCGGGACAGTAGGTCGCGATGGCCAGTTCGACAGCCATCACGGTATCGCGATCGCCGATCACCGGCCGACTGGCCGGACCGGACGCCCCGTTCACGATCGCGGCTTGATAGCGGGCCTTGACCAGCGGGTTGTCCGGGTCCGCGCAGACCAGTCCGCCGTCGTCGCCGAGGGCGGCGGCGATCACGCCGGGTGCGGGGGCGGGCAGGCCCGCATCGATCAGCAATTGGTGCAGCCGTTCGGCTTTCGCCGTGGCGATCTCGTCGTCGTGATGGTCGTCGAAGAGCACGACGCCCACCACCGCGAGCACCAGCAACAGCGCGCCGACCACCAGGTAGATCAGTCGGCGGGCCCGGTCGGGGGCATCGCCGAGCGTCATGCGGCCACCCCTTCCTGCGTCTCGGATTTCCAGCTCTCCCTGCGGAATCGGTAGAACAGGTACGGGATGAGCAGCCCGACCACACCCAGTCCGCCACCCACGATCAGCACGTACACGATCGGGGACCCGCCGCCGAACTGCGAGGGCGGCACGAACCCGATCACGAAGGCCGCCGACGCCGCAACGGTGCCGAGGCCACACAGCGCGAACAGCGCCGGCGCGCGATAGCCGCGCGGATGATCCCGTCGCAGCCGCCGCAAGCGCACGGCCGCCGCGAACATCAGCACGTACATGATCAAGTAGACCTGGGTGGTGATGACCGACAGGATCCAGTACGCGCTCGACACGTCGGGGATGAACGCGTAGAGCAGGGCGATCAAGGTGGTGAACACGCCCTGGGCGACCAGCATGTTCTGCTGCACGCCATGCTTGTTGAGCCGGGTGAGCACCGGCGGCAGGTACCCCTCGGAACGCCCGATCAGCAGCAGGCCCTTGGACGGGCCCGCCAGCCAGGTCAGCATGCCGCCGAGCGCCGCGGCCACCAGCATGATGCCCACCACCGGCGTCAGGAAACCGATGCCGAAGTGGGCGAAGAAGCCGTCGAACGCCTGCATCACCCCCGCGGTGAGGCTCAGGCTCGCCGCGGGCACCACCCAGCTGATGGCCAGCGCGGGCACGATGAAGATCACCAGCACCAGCCCGACCGCGAGGAACATCGCCTTGGGGTACTCCTTGGCCGGGTCCTTCAGCGACGAGACGTGCACCGCGTTCATCTCCATGCCCGCGTAGCTGAGGAAGTTGTTGACGATCAGCACCAGGCTGGCCAGGCCGGTCCACGCGGGCAGCAGGTGCGCGGCGTCCATCGGCGCGGCCGATGGGTTGCCCTGGGCCAGGAAGACCACACCGAGCAGTACCAACACCGATCCGGGCACCAGTGTGCCGATGATCAGGCCCATGCTGGACAGGCCCGCGACGGTCTTGGTGCCGTGCGCGGAAATGTACACTCCGGCCCAATAGACGGTGATGATCACGATCGCCACGTACACGCCGCTCGCGGCCAGCGACGGGTGGATGATGTAGGCGAAAGTGCTTGCGACATAAGCGAGCAGGCTCGGGTAGTAGAAAATCGTCATGGCGAACTGACACCAGATCGCCAGGAAACCAAGGGGTTTCGACAATCCCTCGCCGACCCACTTGTACACACCGCCCTGCCAGCCCGAGGCCAGCTCCGCCGCGACCAGCGAGGTCGGCAGCAGAAACAGCAGCGCCGGAACGAGATACAGGAACACGCAGGCCAGGCCGAACACCGCCATGGTGGGCGAGGCGCGCAGGCTGGCCACCGAACTGGTGGTCATGAGCGCGAGCGTCACCCAGGAGATGTACTTGGTGGTGACCGCCGCCTTCGTCGCCGTGCCGGTCATGCCCGCCGCCTTCCGCTCCATCCAGCTCAGGAAAAACCCATGCTCCGAACTCACGAACCACACCGCGTCTTGGCGCGATAGTAGCCGCTCAGCATCCTCGGCGTCCCGGCGAATTACTCACTTCAACAGCGGATTCGTTGCAGAATGAATCGGCAACCGTCACGTGGCAAACACCGAGCAGCTCGCTGGGAGAGGTCAGATGCCCGACGCACCGGATTTCGACGACCTGTTCGCCCTGCCCGAACTCGACGCGCCCGCGCCGCGCGACCGGTTCCCCGAGAAGGAGACCTTCTCGCGGGTCGCCTACCAGATGGTGCACGACGAACTGCTGCTCGACGGGGTCTCGCGGATGAACCTCGCGACGTTCTGCACCACCTGGGTGGACGACGAGGCGCGCCGGTTGATGAACGAATCGATGGACAAGAACATCGTCGACAAGGACGAGTACCCGCAGACGGCCGAGTTGGAGCGGCGCTGCGTGCGGATGCTCGCGCACCTGTGGCACGCGCCCGATCCGGGGACCACGCTGGGCACATCGACCACGGGGTCGAGCGAGGCGGCGATGCTGGGCGGATTGGCGGCGAAGTTCCGCTGGCGCAAGCGCGGCGGGTCCGGGATACCGAACTTCGTCTGCGGGCCGGTTCAGGTCTGCTGGGAGAAGTTCGCCAGGTACTTCGACGTGGAGATTCGCCAGATCCCGCTGCGCGGCGACCGGTTGACCATGCACCCCGACGACGTCGCCGCGCACTGCGACGAGAACACCATCATGGTGGTCGCCACCTTGGGACAGACGTTCACCGGGCTGTTCGAGGACGTCGCCGGGATCGCCCGCGCCCTCGACGACCTGCACGCCGGGGGCGGGCCCGACATCCCGCTGCACGTCGACGCGGCCAGCGGCGGATTCCTCGCGCCGTTCACCGCGCCCGACCTGGTGTGGGACTTCCGGCTGCCGCGCGTGAAGTCGATCAACGCGTCCGGGCACAAGACCGGGCTCGCGCCGCTGGGCGCGGGATGGGCGGTGTGGCGCGAAAACGACGATCTGCCACAGGAATTGATCTTCAACGTGGACTACCTCGGCGGCAGCATGGCCACGTTCAACCTGAACTTCTCCCGGCCGGGCGGACAGGTCATCACCCAGTACTACGACTTCATCCGGCTCGGGCGCACCGGCTACACGCGTGTGCAGGAGGCGATCTACCGGGTGGCGCGGCGGCTGGCCGATGGGCTCAGCACCTTCGGTCCGTTCGAGCTGGTGCACGACGGCGACCCGGCGCGCGGCATCGCGGCGGTCTCGTGGCGGCTCGTCGGGTCACCCGGCTACAACCTCTACGACCTGTCCGACCGGCTGCGCACCCGCGGCTGGCTCATCGCCGCCTACCCGCTGCCCGCCGACCGCGAGGGCGAGACGGTGATGCGCGCCGTCATCCGGCACGGGTTCACCCACGACATGGTCGACCTGCTGCTCGCCGACATCCGCCGCAGCGTCGACCAGCTCGGCCGCCACCCGCTGTCGGTGTCGCTGACCCGCGCGGAGGCGGGCGGATTCACCCACGACGCGACACCTGTGGTGCCGGATCAGCCGCAGGACTGAGGGCCGCGTCATCCTGCTCGACGCCGCCACGACCTTCGCCGACGCCAGGCCCACTCTCGAAGAACTCGAGGCCAGCCGCTCCGCCGTCCGTGCGCGCGCCGAGGAGCGCGAGCGCATCGACCTGCTCATCCGCTCGGCTTCGAGCCGACCGGAGCGGCATCGGTGCGGCGGTGCCCGCATCGCGCGCGGAGTGCCGGATCGGTGAGAGTGGCGCTGCCGCCCCGGTTTTCGCCGTGTTCGGGGCGGCAGCGCCGGTGCGGGCTGGTCTCAGGCGGCGCGCACGAGGTCGAGTGGTTCCCAGCGGTAGACCTCACTGTGCGCGCCGTGGTAGAGCGCCAGGTCGACGGCGTCGAGCACGGCCTGGCGGGGGCCGGAGCGTTGGAGCTGCGCCGCCGAGATCGCCAGCCGCAGCACACCGCCCCGCCGCGCCGTGCGGGCCGCGCCCAGCACGAGCGCACGGCACCACCACGGTTCGGCGCGGAACCCCTCGCCGATGCCGTAGACGCGAGCCCGCTGCGCGGTGTTGCGCTCCAGATCGTGGATGGTGGTGAGGCCGAGGGCCAGGCGGAAGCCCACCTCGGGCAGCGCCGCGACGGCGCCCGCCGACGCGTCCCAGCGCGGCGCGGCGAACAGGCGGGTGCGCAGTTCCACCCGCTCCATCACCCGGTCGGCGGCGGTGAGCCGCAGCCGCGCCTCGTGCCGGGGCAGCGTGGCGAACTCGGCGCGACGGCGTTTGGTGGCGGCCTGGTCGTATCCGTGCAGCACGATCGCGTCGCCGCGCGCCCGCCTGCCGCGCAGCCACGACTGCGTCGCGGGATCGTCCACCAGCCGGTACTTCCCCTTCAACCGGGGCGCCACCAGCAGCGACAACCGCACGTCCCGGCGATCCATCTCCGCGGCGAACTCGATCGCGGCATCGCGCGTGGTGTCCCGGATCCCCGACACGGACACGATCAGCTCAGCGTTCATGCCTCCACGATGCCCGCCCGATATGACCACCCCGTGCAACCCACATGACCAGCCGACGAACAGCCCGTCACGGGTGATAGCCCCCGGCCATCACCACCGGTTCACTTCTCGGCGAGGCCGACCGTGTCCAGCACCCAAGCGTGTTCGAAGGCCACTTCCTTCCACTTGGCGTAGCGGCCGCTGACGCCGCCGTGGCCCGCACTCATTTCGGTCTTCAGCAGCAGCGGGGCGTCGCCGGTCTTGGTGGCGCGGAGTTTGGCGACCCATTTGGCGGGTTCCACGTAGAGGACGCGGGTGTCGTTGATGCTGGTGACGGCCAGGATCGCCGGGTAGTCCTTGGCCTCGACGTTCTCGTACGGCGAGTAGGACTTCATGTACTCGTAGACTTCCTTGTCCGCCAAGGGATTACCCCACTCGTCCCATTCGATGACGGTGAGCGGCAGCGAGGGGTCGAGGATGGAGGTGAGCGGGTCGACGAACGGGACGTTGGCCAGGATGCCCCGGAACAGTTCCGGCGCGAGGTTCGCGACGGCGCCCATGAGCAGGCCGCCCGCGCTGCCGCCGTCGGCGACCATCAGGTCCGGCGAGGTGACGCCGGTGTCGATGAGATGCCGTGCGCAGGAGACGAAGTCGGTGAAGGTGTTCTTCTTGGTGAGCGTCTTGCCGTGCTCGTACCAGATCCGGCCCATCTCGCCGCCGCCGCGCACGTGCGCTACCGCGAACACCATGCCCCGGTCCAGCAGCGACAGGCGCGCCACCGAGAACGTGGGGTCCATGCTGGCCTCGTAGGACCCGTACCCGTAGAGCAGCAACGGCTTCGGGCCCTCGGTCACCGCGTCGGCGCGCCACACCAGCGAGATCGGGACCCGGGTGCCGTCCTCGGCCACGGCCCAATCACGGTGCTGCACATAATCTTTCGCGTCGTAACCCCCCAGCACCGGCTGCTCCTTGCGCAGCAGCAGGGCGCCGGTGGCGGGCACGTAGTCGAACACCTGCATCGGCGTGATGAACGAGGTGAGCCCGATCCGCAGCGTCGGCTGCTCCCATTCCGGATTCGCGCCCGCGCCCACGGCGAACAGCTCCAGATCGAATTCCAGTTCGCGCAGATCGCCGTAGCCGCTCTCGGTGAGCGGCCAGACCGCCACCCTGGTGAGCGCCTCGCGCCGGTAGCTCACCACCAGGTGGTCGGCGAAGGCGTCGACGTCCTCGAGCCGCACATCGTCGCGGTGGGCGATCAGCGTGGTCAAGTTCGACGGGTCACCCACGGGCGCCTCGGCGAGGACGAAGTTCTCCGCCTTCACCCCGTCCACCACGTCGTTGTGCAGGATGAGGAACCGGTCCTCGCCGCCGATCACCGCGTGCTCGGCCGTGTACTCCACGCCCTCGCGGCGCGGCAGCAGCACCCGGAACTCGCCCTCGGGATTGCCGGACTCCAGCACCCATCCCTCGGTGGTGATCTTGGAACCGACCCAGATCATCAGGTACTTCTCGGAACGCGTGCCGCCGATGCTCACCCAGTAGCGCTCGTCGGGCTCGTGGAAGACCTTGACGTCGCCGTCGGTGGGGGTGCCGAGACGGTGCCGCCACACGGTGTCGGGCCGCCACGACTCGTCCACGGTCTGGTAGAAGACGTGCGTCCCGTCCAGCGACCAGGTGGCGCCGGGCGCGGTGCGCGCGATCTCGTCGGCGAGCAGTTCCCCGGTGCGCAGATCCTTGAAGCGCAGGGTGTAGCGCTCGTCGCCGACGGTGTCGACCGAGTACGCGAGCAGAGAGCCGTCGTGGCTCACCGAGAACGCGCCGAGCGCGAAGAACTCGTGCCCCTCGGCCAGCTCGTTGCTGTCCAGCAGCACCTGCTCGCCGGGAATCTCGCTGTCGGCCTCGAGGACGGGCGGCGTCCACGCGTCGATGCCCGCCGCGGCGGCGTCGATCGGGCAGCGGCAGTGCACGCCGTACTGCTTGCCCTCGAAGGAGCGCGAGTAGTACCAGTACTCCCCCATGCGGGTGGGCACCGAGAGATCGGTCTCCTGGGTACGCGACTTGATCTCGGTGAAGATCTTCTCGCGCAGCCCGGCCAGGTGGGCGGTGCGCGCCTCGGTGTAGGCGTTCTCCGCCTCCAGGTAGGCGACGACCTCGGGATCGTCCTTGTCCCGCAGCCACTCGTACTCGTCGACGAAGACGTCGCCGTGATGCACCCGCTCGGTCGGCACCGTCTTGGCGATCGGCGCCGCCACCACACTCTCGACAGACATGCGCTCCACCCTACTGTTCGCGCCGGTGGCGCAGCGGCGCGTGCGTTTCGCCCTGCGCGATCAGCGGGCGCGGGTGCCATCCTGCGCGAGGCGACCGAGTAGCCCAGCGCTCCGGCGCGCGATCGGCACGCGGGTGTCGCGGCGGGCCGTCCGACAGCCGTGCCACAGTCTTGCGGGAGGGCACGTCAGGCAGGCGGGCTCGGCGACCTCGTTCGAGACGACGTCCGCCGAGCCACTCGCGCCAGTCGAACCGCGCCGGCGCGCCGGCCGTGCCCCCGAGTGTCCTTCGATCGAGGTGCCGAGCCGCTCCGGGCGCAGTACGCTCGCGCGCATGCGCTCGATCCTGGTCGCCCGGTTCGCGACGGTGGCGGCGGTGTTGTGCGCGTCGGCCGGAATCGGTGCGCTCGCACCGGTTTCCGCGTGCGCCTGCGGCGGCATCGTGAGTCCCGGCGACACCGCGACCGTGCGCAACGAAGTCGCGGTGGTGCGCTGGGACGGGGTGCGCGAGACCATCCTCATGCAGCTGGCGCTGGGCGGCGGGGCCGAGGAGGCGGCGCTGCTGGTGCCCACTCCCACGCCGGCGCGGGTGGAGGCGGGGTCGTCGGACACGTTCCGCGAGCTCGAGCGCCTGACCGAACCGGAGATCGTCACCGACCGGCGCTGGTTCGCCGACCAGCGCGGGGATGCCTCGGGAGGTGCGCCGGGCAGCGCGCCGACCGTGCTCGAACAGGTCACGCTCGGTCCGCTGGAGGCGACCACGCTCACCGGCGGCGCGCTCGACGGCGTGCGCGCGTGGCTCGACGAGAACGGCTACGAGCTGCGGCCCGAGGTGACCGCCACGCTGGAGCCCTACCTGCGCGAGGGCTGGTCGTTCGTCGCCATGCGCCTGGTCGCCGACGCGCCGCTGGACGGCGCGCTGGACCCGGTGCGCCTCACCTTCGACTCCGACCGTTTCGTCTACCCGATGCGCATGTCGGCGGCGGCGCGCGAGCCGCAGTCGGTGCGGCTCTACCTGCTCGGCGAACACCGCCTCGAACGCACCGACGCCGACGCCGCGTCCCAGCGCGTCGGCGTCGACTTCGCCGGGCGCATCACCGACACCGACGATCCCGCGCTGCGCGAACTGCTCGCCGACGGGCACGACTACCTGACAGAGATGTGGATCGCCATCCGCGAACCCGCCGAGATCACCACCGACTTCACCTTCGCCCCGGCCGCCGAAGACACCGACTACCGCCGCCGCATCCACCGCACCGAGGACATGACCATCCTCGGGGCGCCGGCGGGGCCGATCCTGCTCGGGGCGGGTGTGGTGATTGTCCTCGGGGCGGTGGTGACGTCCCGACGGATGTTCCGGTCGTAGTCGAGTCCGCCGCCCGGGTTCAGGCCTCGAGCGGCGGACAGCGAACCGGGTCTACGCCCCGAGGGCCGGGCCGATGGTGGGCCAGGAGCGGTGCAGGTGGTCCTGCCAGTAGGACCAGGAGTGGGTGCCGACCGGGCTGTAGTCCAGGCGGGCGGGGATGGCGGCGGCGCGCAGTTTCTGCTCGAAGCCGACCACGCAGATGTTGACGCCGACCTCCACCGGGCCGCCGAGGAAGATGTTCTCCGCCAGCTGCGGTTTGATCTGCGCCTCGTACGGTCCGGGGATGCCGGTGCCGGTGGCGAGGTAGATCGCCTTGCCGCGCAGGCGATCCAGCATGAGCGCCGGATCGTGGGCGGCCCATTCGGGGCTGCCGGGCGGGCCCCACATGTTGAGCGGGTTGCCGCCGCGGTTGGCGATGGAGAACATCACCGCGCCGGTGGCCAGGCTGGTGTCGGGGCAGGCGCTGTAGCCGGCGACCGCCCGGTACAGGTGCGGGTGGCGCGCCGCGAGGATGAAGGCCGCGTTGCCGCCCATGGAGAGGCCGCCGATGCCGTTCACCCCGTTGCCGTTGAACTCGCCGTTGATGATGGGCGGCAGTTCGCGGGTCAGGAACGTCTCCCACTTGTAGCGCCCGAACTTCGGGTCGTCGTGGAGCCAGTCGGTGTAGTAGCCGGCCTGGCCGCCGATCGGCAGCACCACGTTGACGTTCTTACCGCGGAAGAAGGCCTCCGCGTCGGTCGCGTTGGTCCAGGTGCTCTGGCCGACACCCGGGTCGAGGCCGTCGAGCAGGTAGTACGCGGGGCGCGCGCCGCCGCCCGCCGGGTGCAGCACCTGCACCTGGATGGTGCTGCGCATCGCGGGCGAATCGACCCAGACGGCCGAGCGCGTCGGGCTGAGCCGATCGATGCGAACGACCTGGGCGGCCGACGCGGGAGCGGGGTCGATCATCGAAGGTCCCAGCATGGCGATCGCCAGGGCCAGCACTGCAACAGCAACTCTGTAACGCCGCACTACCAACCTCCATCACCGCATGACAATGGCATTCAACGTATCTCGAGCCGGGGGCGTCCCGGTGGCGAATCGCCATCGGGCGTTTCCACAGCAAACTGCACGGTACAGAACAGCTTTCCCGTCCGCACCATGTGTCACAGGCCCCCGGACCGGTCCACTCTATCCAGAGCGCCCCGGATCGACCCCGCCAGATAGTCCAGATCGGCGCGGTGCGGGCTGGTGGGACGCGCCCGCAACCCGAATCCGTCACCCGGTGTGCGCGGGATGACGTGCAGGTGCACATGGAACACCTCCTGCCCGGCCGTCACCCCGTCCGCCAGGAAGAAGTTCACCCCGTCGCAGGCCACCTCGCTCTCCCGCAGCGCCGCCGCCAACCGCTGCCCCACCTGAAACAGCTTCCCGCCCACCTCCAGGTCCAACTCCGCGAGGTTGCGCGCCGGCACCCGCGGCACCACCAACAGATGCCCCGGCGTCACCGGCCGAATATCCATGAACGCGACCACGTCATCGTCCTCATACACCTTCGACGCCGGCGCCCGCCCCGCAATGATCTCCGCGAAAATCGTGTAGGGATCCACACCGCACCCTAACGAACCCCGCCGTCCCGGCGGACTCCAACGGGCACCCGGACACACGCGCCCAGAACCGGCCCGACTGCACTCCTGTGGAATTGGTACCTACTGCCGAGCAATACGCCGAAGGCGTTGGCTTCCCACACGACATCACGCACCGCTCTCTCAACCTCCAGTCCGAACGCACTGCGAAGTTGCCGCCACTCGAAATGGCTCGAACGCGACAATCCCGAGTGATAAGCTGACATCAGCTTCCGGCACTAGCTGGAAGAAGTGAACCCGACTCTTCACCGGACGGTGGGCGGTCGGGTTTCGCGTTTCATCGACGTGGTTTGTCGACGTCAACGCAGATGCGAATCAGTGGAGCGACGACCTGTTTCCATCTGCCCCCTGCGCCGAACGAGCCACCGCATCGGGCCACCACAGTGCCGGGTCACTGTGCGGCGGCAGATGCGTGTACGAGAGGTTCGTCGGCTTCCTGGCGAGAACCTCCGCGATACAGTGCCGGTCCCGGTGGTCCTGCCCCGCCCGCGATTCGATGACCAACCGCGATGCATCGGTGGCGACGAGGTCCAGCACGAGCGCTTCGAGACACGCCCGCCGCGTCGAGATTTCAGGGCCTCGGCCCTCGTAGACGGCCACACCTACGGTGGAGCATCGCGCCATCGCCTCGATTATCCGGCGGCGTCGCTGCTCAGGTTCGTGATTGAAATGCCATCGCCGTTGGCCCGGTAGCAGGTAGTCCTTGACGACCGAACGAGCATGGCCGAGGCGATTCTCGGGAATCAGTGCGGCGCACAGGATGTAGCGGTCCTTGCGGATCGACTCGTCGACGAAGGCGTGGATGGGCACCCGCGCGACGATACCCTTCCGCTATCGCACCGGCGCGCGGGCAGCGCCGAAACCCTATGGCGCGCTAGAGGATCGGCGAAGGGGTGTAGCGGGCGGCTTCCGGGTACGCGTCCACGAGCTTCTGGACCTGCCCCACGACCTCGGCGGTTTGGTCGGGGGCGGCGCCGACGAAGGCGGACTTGTCGGCGAGGGCTTGGTCGAGGGCGGCGCGGTCGAGGGGGAGGCGGTCGTCGGCGGCGAGGCGGTCGAGCAGGTCGGGTTCGCGGCCCTGTTCGCGCATGGCGAGGGCGACGGCCACGGCGTGCTCCTTGATGACCTCGTGCGCGGTCTCGCGGCCCACGCCCGCGCGCACGGCGGCGATCAGGATCCGGGTGGTGGCCAGGAACGGCAGGTAGCGGTCCAGTTCGCGGGAGATCACGGCCGGGTAGGCGCCGAATTCGGCGAGCACCGTCAGGAAGGTCTCCATCATCCCGTCGACGGCGAAGAACGCGTCGGGCAGCGCGACACGGCGCACCACCGAGCAGAACACGTCACCCTCGTTCCACTGCGCGCCGGCCAGTTCGGCGGCCATCGACGCGTACCCGCGCAACACCACCTGCAACCCGTTGACGCGCTCGCAGGAGCGGGTGTTCATCTTGTGCGGCATCGCCGAACTGCCCACCTGACCGGGCTGGAAGCCCTCGGTGACCAGCTCGTGCCCCGCCATCAGCCGGATGGTGTGCGCGAACGACGACGGCCCGGCGCCCACCTGCACCAGCGCCGACAGCACATCGTGGTCCAGCGAGCGCGGATACACCTGGCCCACGCTGGTGAGCACGGTCGCGAATCCGAGGTGGCGCGCCACCTGCTGCTCGAGCGTCGCGAGCTTGGCCGCGTCGCCGCCGAGCAGGTCGAGCATGTCCTGGGCGGTGCCCATCGGACCCTTGATCCCGCGCAGCGGGTAGCGGTCGATCAGCTCCCGCAACCGGGTCAGCGCGATCAGCAGCTCGTCGGCGGCGGAGGCGAACCGCTTGCCGAGGGTGGTGGCCTGGGCGGCCACGTTGTGCGACCGGCCCGCCATCACCAGGGTCTGGTATTCGGCGGCGCGCTCGGCCAGCCGCGCCGCGATCGCCACGCCGTGGGCGTGCACGTGCTCGAGCGAGAGCCGGATCTGCAACTGCTCCACGTTCTCGGTGAGATCGCGGCTGGTCATGCCCTTGTGCACGTGCTCGTGCCCGGCGAGGGCGTTGAACTCCTCGATGCGCGCCTTCACGTCGTGGCGCGTGACCCGTTCGCGTTCGGCGATGGAGGCCAGGTCGACGTGGTCGATGACTCGCTCGTAATCGGCGAGCACACCCTCGGGCACCTCGATCCCGAGTTCCGACTGCGCGCGCAGCACCTCCAGCCAGAGCCGCCGCTCCAGCACGATCTTGTGCTCCGGCGACCACAGGCGCACCAGCTGCGGACTGGCGTAACGGGTGGCGAGGACATTCGGGACGAGACTCACGTCTGGTCAGTCTAGTGGCCGGAACCTGTCGGTTTGCCCGGACGTCGAGTTCAGCGGGCCGCGCGGGTGTCCGTCGGCGTGTTCCCCGCGTAGCGGCGGTGCGACGATGTCGATCACCTCGAGCAGCGCGCCGCGCGCCATCCGGCGCGGTTCGGGGTTGCTCTCGGTGAGCGCGGCGACCACCGCGCCGTCCACGACCGCGACCAGTCGGCGCAGTTGCTCGGGCCGCACCGACCGGTCGGAGCGGCGCAGCGCGTCGGCGAGCAGCTCGTCCAGCTGCGCGCGCAACCGCAGCTGGACCTCGCGTAGTTCGGGGTGGCGGGCGGAGGCGACCGACCGCTCGTAGCGGGCGATGAGGTGACCGTGCGTGTTCTCGTCGGGGCCGTCCGGTCCGACCAGCAGGTCGAGCACCAGGTCCACGGTGGCCTCGGCGCCGCGGCGGCGGTGGCTCACCTCGCCGACCCGGCGGCGCATGGCCTCCAGTTCCGCGTTGCCGCTGAATTCGACCGCGCGGGCGATCAGGTCTTCCAGGGATTCGAAGTAGTAGGTGGTCGAGGCGAGCGGTAGGTCCGCGCGCGTCGCGACCGAACGATGCCGCACCGCATCGAATCCGCCTTCGAGTAACAACTCGGCGGCGGCCGCTACCAGAGCCTGGCGACGCCGTTCGCCTTTCGGGGTCGTCGCGGTTATCACCGTGCCATCGTGCCAGTCGTCATCAGTTCATCCGTGCGAAATCGAGAGTGGAAACCCAGCCACCGTTGTTTTACCCCATCTGCGGCTTCCTGGTGCCGGACTGCGGAAACTTGTTGCCGGGCAAGCGCTTCAGGCACCGGTATGGCGACCCAGACGGGCCAGCGCCTCGGCGATGTCCGCGGTGGCTCCGGCAAACGAGAAGCGAACGGTGCGATGCCCATTGACAGTGTCGAAATCGATGCCGGGCGAGAGCGCCACACCGGTGTGGTCGAGGACCTCGGCACACCACTTGCGGGAGTCGTCGGTGAGGTGGCCGATATCGGCGTATGCGTAGAAGGCTCCGTCGGCGGGGGCCAAGTCGGTGATGCCGATCTTCGGCAGCCCTTCCAAAAGCAGTTGGCGGTTCACGGCATAACGGCGAACGTGTCCGTCCAGCTCGGACTTCGCGTCCGGGCCGAAGGCGTGCAGCGCCGCGTATTGCGAGATCGCGGGCGGGCAGACCGTCATATTCGACGCCAAGCGCTGTAGCGCCGGGCGCAGGCCGGTGGGCGCGAGCATCCAGCCGAGCCGCCACCCCGTCATGGAGAAGTACTTGGACACCGAGCCGATAACCACGGATTCGCGCGATGTTTCCCAGGCGGACGATGTGTGTTGATCCGAGCCCGCCGTCTCGTAGGTGATGCCGTGATAGATCTCATCCGAGATCAGCAGCGTGCCGTGCGTGTCGCACCAGCGGGCCAGCGCCGCGAGCTCGTCGGGGGCGATCATGGTGCCCGTCGGGTTGGCCGGGCTGGCCACCACCAGGCCGGCGGGCGGCTCCGGCAGCGCCTCCAGCATGGCGACCGTCGGCTGGAACCGCGTATCGGGTCCGCAGTCGAGTTCGACCACCCGGCAGCCGAGCGCGGCCAGGGTGTTGCGGTAGGCGGGGTAGCCGGGGCGGGCGACCACCACCGTGTCGCCCACGTCGAAGGCCGCGAGGAAGATCAGCGTGAACGCGCCCGACGAGCCGGTCGTCACTACGACGTCGTCGGGGTCGACGGCGTAGCCGTAGGTGTCGGTGTGATGCGCGGCGATGGCCTCGCGCAGCGGGAGGATGCCGAAAGTCTCCGTGTAGCCGAGCAATTCGGCGTCGATCGCCAGTTTGGTGGCGCGCAGCACCGGCGCGGGCGCGGGGGTGGAGGGCTGGCCCGCCGCGAGGACGAGCACGTCACCGTGGGTTCTGGCGCGTTCGGCGGCGGCCTTCCACACGTCCATCACATAGAACGGCGGAATGGTCGACCGGCGGGATTCTCGAGACACCCGACAGACGGTAGACCCTGCGCCGCGCCCCCACCCCGGCAATAGCGACTTGCGCACCACATCCACCCCTCGTCCGTGCGCCGGGTCACTCGGCACGGCTAAGGTCGTGCGTAATGCTTGACGAGGCTCGCCGCGCTGGGCTTGATCGGGTACGTGGAGCGGGTGGCATCGGGGTCATACCGCCCGATCGGCGCGCCGCTTTCCGGAAAGATCACACCGCCCGAGATCTGTGGCGTCGCGCCCGTCGGATGGTCGACGACCTGCGCAACCGTCCGCGCCCCGATCTGCGGGAGCTGTGGGAGGAACAGAAGCGCCGCGACTACCGGGCCTTGCTGCGCAAACATCGCGTGCTCATCGGCGGGTTGATCGCCGTGCTCGTGCTGGCGGGCGCGGATTCGCCGTTCGACTGGGGTCTGTCGACTCACACACCCGGGCCGAACGAGGCGCAGCGCGTCTTCTTCGCCCAGCCGCAGCAGATGCAGTCCACTCCCCCGTCGGTGCGCCGCTACCTCGACGCCATCGCCAACGGTGAACGGCTGCGCGAGGCCGCGGTGGTCGCCGCCGCGGCCCGCGCCACGCTGGAGCGGGCGAAAGCCGAGGCGGCCGCCGCGGCCGCGGGCGAATGGCAGCCTTGGATGGGCGGCACCGCGCCGCTGCCCCCCGGCTCGATCCTGCCCGGCGGCAGCGGGTTCGTACTGCCCACCCGCGGCGTCTTCACCTCCGGATTCGGCACCCGCTGGGGCACCTTCCACAACGGCATCGACGTCGCGGGCCCGATCGGCACCCCGATCTACGCCGTGGCCGGCGGCACCGTCATCGACGCGGGGCCCGCGCAGGGCTTCGGCCTGTGGGTGCGCATCCGCCACGACGACGGCGCCATCACCGTCTACGGGCACATGTACGACTTCTTCGTCTCGGTCGGCGAACGCGTCCCGGCCGGTATGCAGATCGCCCGCATGGGCAACCGCGGCGACTCCACCGGCCCGCACCTGCACTTCGAGGTGATCGTCGGCGGACAGTACGTCGACCCGCGCGCCTGGCTGGCGCAGCGCGGGTTGAGTTTCTGAGGGACAAGCACGGTGGCCGGGCACACCCGGCCGGCGTGCACTGGACGCGACGACCGCCGGCCGGTCGGGAAATAGCCGTGACCACCGTCATGGCTGGTGGCGGAAGCCGCTGGTGCGGCTAGCCCGGGACGGTGATCCGGTCCTCGACGGCGGCCAGGCCGATGTCGGTGCGGAAGTGGCTGCCGGGGAGCTTGATCGAGGCGATGCGCTCGTAGGCCCGGTCGCGCGCCTCGGACAGGTCCTCGCCCACCCCGACCACGCTGAGCACGCGCCCGCCCGCCGACACCAGGGCGCCGTCCTCGCGGGTCGCGGTGCCCGCGTGCAGCACGGCGGCGGATTCGTCGGCCGACTCGCCCGCCCCCGTGATCACATCGCCCACGCGCGGGCGGCCCGGGTAGTTCTCGGCGGCCACCACGACCGTGACGGCCGCGCCGTCGCGCCAGCGCGGCGGCGCCACCTGCGCGAGCGTGCCGGTGGCGGTGGCGTTGAGCAGTTCGCCGAGCGGGCTCTCCAGCAGCGCCAGCACCGCCTGGGTCTCGGGATCGCCGAAGCGGCAATTGAATTCGACCACGGCCGGGCCCGCCGCACCGATCGCCAAACCGGCGTAGAGCAGGCCGGAGAACGGGCAGTCGCGGCGCACCAGTTCGGCGGCGACCGGCTTGACCACGTCCTCCACGATCGCGGTGACGGTCTCGGGAGCCAGCCACGGCAGCGGCGTGTACGCGCCCATTCCGCCGGTGTTCGGGCCGGTGTCGCCGTCGCCGACGCGCTTGTGATCCTGCGCGGGCAGCAGCGGCACCACCGTCTCGCCGTCCACCAGGCAGAACAGGGAGACCTCCGGGCCGTCGAGGAACGACTCCAGCAGCACCGGATGGCCCTGCTCGAGCAGTTCGGCGCCGTGATCGCGGGCCGCCAGCCGGTCGGCGGTGACCACCACGCCCTTGCCCGCGGCCAAGCCGTCGTCCTTGACCACCCAGGTGGGGCCGAACCGGTCCAGCGCGGCGTCGAGGTCGGCGGGGTTGTCCACGATCTCGCTGTGCGCGGTGCGCACGCCCGCCGCGGCCATCACGTCCTTGGCGAACGCCTTGGAGCCTTCGATCCGCGCGGCCGCGGCCGAGGGGCCGAAGCAGGCGATGCCCGCCGCGCGCACCGCGTCGGCCACGCCCAGCACCAGCGGCACCTCGGGACCGATGACGACCAGATCGGCGGACAGCTCGGTGGCCAGTGCCACCACCGCCTCCCCCGAGGACGCGTCCACCGGGCGCACCTGTGCGTGCTGGGCGATGCCCGCGTTGCCCGGCGCGGCGTAGATCGCGCTCACCCCCGGGTCGCGGCGCAGAGCCTGGACGAGGGCATGTTCACGGGCTCCGGATCCGATGACGAGTACGCGCACGCACGACAGCTTAGGTGACCCGCCGCGCCGCCCCGCCGGGCATCGGCCTCTTGGTCACCCGCCGTTCACGCGCCGTTCGGCGGCCACTCGCGAATTCGGTTACGGCGTTTCCCCCCTCGCGCCCGCGACGCGTGGATCATGGGTGGGGAGGCCGGGGCACGCCGTCCCGCCCACCACCGACGCCGCGAAGGACGTAGAGATCATGGGTCTGATCGACGGACTGATGGGCAACGCCGGACGCATCGATCCGGGACAGGCGCAGCAGGAGTACGCGAAGCTGCTCGGCAACGGCGAACAGATCTACGCCGCGTACCTGCTGGTGCGCGACGCCATCCTGTTCACCAACCGCCGCCTGATCCTGGTCGACAAGCAGGGGTTGTCCGGACGGAAGGTGAGCTACCACAGCATCCCGTACCGCTCCATCACGCATTTCGCGGTCGAGACGGCGGGCACCTTCGATATGGACGCCGAGCTGATCATCTGGGTGTCCAGCATGGACGCGCCGGTGCAGAAGAAGTTCAACCGGCAGGTCGACATCTACGAGGTGCAGGGCATCCTCTCCCACTTCGTCGGGGTGTAGCGGTACTACGCTGCGGACATGGCTTCCGTCTTCAGTGCGATCATCGCCGGTCAGCTTCCGGGCCGATTCGTCTGGGAGGACGACGAATTCGTCGCCTTCCTGACCATCGCCCCTGTCACCCAGGGCCACACGCTCGTGGTGCCGCGCGCGGAGATCGACCAGTGGCAGGACATCGATCCCGACACCTTCGCGCGGTTGAACGTCGTCGCCCAGAAGGTCGGGCAGGCCGTGCGCGCGGCGTTCGAGGCGCCCCGCGCGGGCCTGCTCATCGCCGGGCTCGAGGTCCCGCACCTGCACGTGCACGTGTTCCCCGCCTACTCCCTCGGCGACTTCGACATCTCCGGCGCCGACCCCAACCCGTCCGCCGAATCCCTCGACGAGGCGCAGGCCAAGATCAAGCAGGCCCTGCGCGACCTCGGCCACGGCGCCAACGTCCCGGACTGACGCGAGTCCCGGGCCGCCCCCTACGCGGCCCGGAACCGGCTCCGCCCCAATCGGTTCGGCGTCCCGTCGTCAGGTGATGAGCCCCAGCACCGCCTTCGTGTTCTGAGAGTCCTTGCCCGCCAGCGCTTTGTACAGGCCGTCGATCAGATCGCGGATCGCCACGGCGGTGGTGCCGAACTCCTTCACGTCCTTGGCGAGCGCCTTCAGCAGCAGCGACACGTCCGAAATGGTCTCGGCGATCTTGGCGACGGCCTCCGAGATCACCAGGGGCGTGGCCGTACCGACGGAGAACGCGAGTTTCAGCGTCCACGACACCAGCTTGCCCGCGATACCGGCCAGGATGTCGCGGACTGCGGTGCGCACACCGCCGATGATCTCCCCCATCGCACGGGTCAGCTCGGCCAGACCGTACGAGGCCGCGGCGAGCGAGGCGACCTGCGCCGTCTGAACACCGGCGTAGACGCGATAGGCGTTGGCGGCCAGCCCTTCCCACTTCGCGGTGTCGCCGGTGACCGCTGCCTTCGTATCGCAGGCGACCTCCTCGACGTGGTTGCCGATATTGGTCCACGACTGTGAGTAGGCCTTGATCATGTCGGGGTTGCCCGCCAGCTTGTCGAACACCTCCCGGACGGGCTTGATGTGCTCCAGCATCCAGGACACGATCTGACCGGCCACGTAGGCGACCGGATCCGAGTACATCGCGGCCATCTCGAGCCCGACGGCCACGACACCGAGTTCGAACACGCCCGGGTCGCCGCGGTTCATTCCGTCCTGGATCTCGTCGAAGCCCTCGAACAAGGTGAGCCCGCGCGTCATGCCGAGCGTGTCGGAAGAATCGGACGTGGTGACGAACAGGCCGAGCGGGCCGGACTGGTGGTAGGCGTTGCGACTGTCGGTGCCGGTCTCGATCAGCGAGTTGTCGATCCGGGCCGGATCGGTGAGAAAAGGCGTCGTCATGATGTTCTCCGGCCGCTCAGCGCGGCCCGTCGCCGATCTCGCAGCCGTCCAGTTCGGAACCGCGCTCGGTGTCGAGCCCCTGGAAGGTGTCGGCGCAGGTGACGATCTTGTCGGCGGTGGCCTCGAGGGCGGTGCCCATACCGGTGAGTGCGAGGGCGGCCGTGGCCTGCACCATCTTCACCGCCGTGACGAACGGCGTGGCGAACATGCCGTAGCCGTCGTCGAGCAGCATCAGGTGCCGGGCGGCCTCGGCGGCGTACGCGACGCGGTCACCGAAATCGCCGCACGACTCGGCGTGTTTGCGCAGATCCGCCAGTTCGACGGTGAAGCTGCTGGTCACCGCGGCCTCCTCCGGGTTGGGTACAGGGTGTGTTCATAGAGGTTGGACGCGGCGGCCGACCGATCGGTTCCCTTTATTTCGAAGTCGGGCCGTAAGGCGGGCTCGGTCGGCGCGAGCCCGGTCCCGGGTATCGGCGCAAGGCCGCGTAGCGGAGGAGCCGGCGGTGCAGGAGTTCGGCGGCGAAGGCGGCGTTACCGATGGTGAGGACGATGTCCCGATCCACGGTGCGGATCACCACCGCCGGAGTGGTCGGCGGGATGCGGTCGGCGGCACCGACCGGCAGCTCGGTCCACAGGTTTCCCGCGGAGCCAGGTGGCGCCCACCCGCTGCGCACAGCGACGACGCGGTCGAATCGCACGTTGCTGCCGGGGAGGAATCCGAATCGGCCGCCACGGCGGAGGACGGTGAGGGCGTCGGCGTGCACCGTCACCACCGTCGAATTCAGCACCACGGCCACCCCGTAGTCCCAACTGGATTCGCGCATGATGTCGACGGCGATGCCCGTGTCGCCGAGCGCGGCGTGCATCGGCTCCAGAAACTCGTGACCGGCGCGCCACCCGCTCCACCCCGCGGCTCCCACCACCGCGAGCAGCACCAGGAACAGGCCCGACCACCACACGTCACCGGACGCGGCACCGACGAGACTCGCGATTCGATCGGCCACGATCCCCTGCACCATCACGATTCCGCCCGCGAACCACCCCCACGCCTTCGGATGCTGCAACGCCGACCACGCCGCCGGGCTCCGCGGGCGCAACAGCAGGACTCCGCCCACCGCGGGAGCCGCCGCGAACACCATGGCGACATGCGCGGCACCGCCGATGACCAGCGGCCGCACTCCCTCCAACCCACCGGGTACGCCGCGCGCGATGGTCAGCACTGCCGCGAACACCACCCCGGCGCCGGGGATCGCCACGAACGCGTAGCGCAGAAATCGGCGCGATCGTTCCCACCGTTCCCGCAGCACTTCGTCCACGGGTCCGACGACCCCCGGCGGCGTCACCGGAATCAACTCCACATCCGCTCCCCTCCGCCCAGCGTGCCGCGCCCCTGTCGACGGCATGAGCGCCTTGATGCGAGACGACGCCGCGCACGCCAGGCAGTATGCCTCCACCGCCGCGACCAGCGGGCGCACGAACGTGATCGGCGCGGGTGCCCACCGCGGCGCAACGCCGACTCGCCGCTGATATCTCGCGGCCTCCACAGAACCCGGCGCGGCGCGAATCCCGTTGTGGTATCAAACGTCACCTGATCGCGAACACGACATCGAGGGGGAAGCAGGGCATGACGACCACGTGGTTCACCAGGACGCCGGAGGCCGCGGCGAAGGACGCCGAAGACCAACTGCTGTTCGACGCGACCGACCTCATCGCCGGCGCCATGACCACCGCCGGCCTCACCCGCCACGACCTGGCCGCCCTGCTCAGCACCCACCCCACCGAACTCGCCCGCCGCCTCAACGGCCGCCGCAACCTCACCCTGCGCGACCTGGCCCGCACCGCCCACACCCTCGGCTACCGCGTCGACCTGAATTTCGTCCCGGTCGGCGACCCCGCCCTCCCGCCGAGCGCGGAGAACGGCGAACACGCCAGCCGCGGCTGAGCGGGGTCACGCCCCGAGTACTGAGCCGCCCCGCCACGTTCGCGAGCGGGCCACCCGGCTGAGTCCTCCCGTAAACAGCGATCGGCGACCGGAAGAATCCGGCCGCCGATCAAGTTTGGAGCCCCCTGTCAGGATTGAACTGACGACCTTCGCTTTACAAGAGCGGTGCTCTACCACTGAGCTAAGGAGGCGGGAAGCGGTGCCCATCATAGCCGGGGATACCCGCCGCACGGCACCGGGTTTCGGTGCCGCGCGGCGGGGTTCAGCTGTTCCCGGCGCAGTATCGGATACCGCGGGTCAGGACTGGGCGCCCTGCCGGGCCGCGTCGTCGGCGGCCATCGCGTCGCGCAGGCTCTTGGGACGCATATCGGTCCAGTTCTTCTCGACGTACTCGACGCAGGCAGCGCGGCTGTCCTCACCGAACACGACCCGCCACCCGGCCGGGACCTCGGCGAAGGCGGGCCACAGGGAGTGCTGTTCCTCGTCGTTGACCAGAACGAAGAAGCGGCCGTCTTCGTCATCGAAGGGATTGGTGCTCAATTTCACCTCACTGGATACTGGCGCTTTGTACGGGATCGCCCCTGGGGTCGCTCCGGCGCGGGCCCGTGGAACACGGCGCACTCGTCCCGGAAGACTCCCTGGGCGTTGTGTCGACCCTAGCAAGGGAGACGTTACGGCTGGGCGATTACCTCACGGACTCTCGCACACGACGGTTCACCCCGCGAAGAAATCGAGCAGGATCTTGTTGACGGCCTCGGGACGTTCCAGGTAGCCGAAGTGGCCCGCGTCGGGAATCTCCTGGTAGCGGGCGCCGGGGATGACCTCGGCGACCTCCCTGGTGAGGTACGGCGGGATCATGCGGTCGTCGGCGAAGCCGATGGCAAGGCTGGGCACGGTGATGCCGCGATAGGCCTGCACGCGGTCGAAGTCGTGGTCCATCCGCCGCTGCGCGCGGATACCGGGGGTGACCGGTCCGCCGGTGAATTCGAACAGGTCGAGCCAGTCGCGGGCGGCGTTGACGTCGGCCATGGTGGCCGGCGACAGGTTCATCACCGCCGTGATGGCGGCCTCGTACTTGGGCGGCAGTTTCACACCGCCGGCGTCGAGATCGTGTTCGCCCAGCGAGAGCGTCTTCTGGAACTGGTCGAGGCGCCCGTGCCCGGCCATGAACACGGCCTTGCGCACCAGATCGGGCCTGGCCAGGGCCAGTTCCTGGGTGACGCGCGCGCCCATCGAGGTGCCCACGACCAGCGCGGGACCCTCGTCGAGCAGTTCGATGAGGCCCGCGGTGTCGGCGACCAGATCGTCGATGGTGATGCCCGCCGCGGATTCGTAGGACGGCGCGATGCCCCGGTTGTCGAAGGTGCAGACCCGGTAGCCCGCGGCGACCAGCGCGGGCACCTGGTGCAGTTCCCACACGCGGCCGGGGCTGCCGGTGCCCATGATCATCACCACCAGCGGCCCGCCACCCTTGGTGTCGGTGCCCTTCGCCCGGTCACCTTTGACCTGGTAGTTGAGCGAAATTCCGTTCACCGTCGCCAGCGGCATCGTCGACCCTTTCGTCAGTTGGTGCTGCCCCACGGTATCCCCAGCCCCGCCCGATCGCGACGAACACGGGATACTGGCACCAGCAGCCGTGTACGCGGGGAAGTCACCTACCATGGACTACTCGCACGTACGAGCGTAATCAGCCGGGAGGACAAGAAGATGGCCGCGAAGGGCAGCGCGAACGATATCGCGGACGACGACCTGGAACCACTCGCCGACGAGACCGCCCGCCAGGCGCAGCGCGTGGTGGCGGCCTACGCGGCGGATGCCGACGAGTGCCGGATGCTGCTGTCGATGCTCGGCATCGGCCCGGGCAGCCGCACCGAATAACGGCCGACCCCGCTCGACGACAACGGCGCCGTCGAAACCGATCGACAACTCCATTGGGACCTGCGACTCCGTGGGGATCAGCGCGAAGGATGCGTGAGTGGACCAGATGAACGACAAGACGTCCGACGATTCCGAGCCCACCCTGTCCGCACCGGCGGATTCCGACCGGTCGGAGTCCGATCTGCGACCCGGTGATTCGGGTTCCGGATTCGTCGTCGTCGCCAATCGTCTGCCCGTCGACCTCGAACGGCTGCCCGACGGCACGTCCCGCTGGAAGCGCAGTCCCGGTGGCCTGGTCACCGCGCTGGAGCCGGTGCTGCGCAATAACAAAGGGGCCTGGGTGGGGTGGGCCGGCGTCCCGGATGTGGACGTCGACCCGATCATCGAGGACGGCCTCGAACTGCATCCGGTGCCTCTGACGGCGCAGGAGGTGGCCGACTACTACGAGGGCTTCTCCAACGGCACGCTGTGGCCGCTGTACCACGACGTGATCGTGCGCCCGACCTACGATCGGGCCTGGTGGGCGGCGTATGTGAACGTCAACCGCCGGTTCGCCGAGGCCACCGCGAAGGTCGCCGCCGAGGGCGCGACGGTGTGGGTGCAGGACTACCAGTTGCAGCTGGTGCCGAAGATGCTGCGGATGCTGCGCCCGGACCTCACCATCGGGTTCTTCCTGCACATCCCGTTCCCGCCGGTCGAGCTGTTCATGCAGATGCCGTGGCGGACCGAGATCATCGAGGGTCTGCTCGGCGCGGACCTGATCGGTTTCCACCTGCCGGGCGGCGCGCAGAACTTCCTGTACCTGGCGCGGCGGCTGGCCGGACAGCCCACCTCGCGGGGCACGGTGGGTGTGCGGTCCAAGCTGGGTGTGGTGCAGGTCGGTTTCCGCACGGTGCGGGTGGGCGCGTTCCCGATCTCGATCGCCTCGGCGGAGCTGGACGAGCATTCGCGCCGCCGGTCGGTGAAGGAGCGGGCCGCGAAGATCCGCGCCGAGCTGGGCAATCCCAAGAACATCCTGCTGGGGGTGGACCGCCTGGACTACACCAAGGGCATCGACATCCGGCTCAACGCGTTGCAGGAGCTGCTCGAGGAGGGGCGCGTCGACCCGCACGAGACGGTGATGGTGCAGTTGGCGACGCCCAGCCGCGAGCGCGTGGAGAGCTACATCCAGATGCGCGGCGATATCGAACGCCAGGTGGGCCGCATCAACGGCGAGTTCGCGCGCGTCGGGTACCCGGTGGTGCACTACCTGCACCGGCCGATCCCGCGCGACGAGCTGATCGCGTTCTTCGTCGCCGCCGACGCCATGCTGGTGACGCCGCTGCGCGACGGGATGAACCTGGTGGCCAAGGAGTACGTCGCCTGCCACAGCGGCCTCAACGGCGCGCTGGTGTTGAGCGAATTCACCGGCGCGGCGGCCGAACTGCGCCAGGCCTACCTGTGCAACCCGCACGACCTGGACAGCGTCAAGGACGCGATCGTCTCCGCCCTCGACGACGACCGCGACACCAAACGCCGCCGCATGCGCTCGCTGCGCCGCCAGGTCTTGGCCCACGACGTCGACCGCTGGGCCCGCGCCTTCCTCGACGCGCTCGCGCAGGGACAGGTCGCGGGCAGCGCGCTGCTGACGGACGAGGACACCTATTCGGAGTCGGAGACCCCACGGCGCTGATCACGTGGGGGTCCATCCCGAGCAGGTTCTCCTTCCGGCGCGAACGCCCCATCCGCACTCTCTCATCTACCTCGGGGACGGAGCCCGACGACCGGCCGCGAACCCGCACGCGCCAGCCAGCGCTCCAAAAACACCGGCACACCTTCACCGGGCTCGCCCCAACCCTCAACTGACAACGCACGATCCCCACCCTCCCGACCACCCCGGGGAGGGAGCCCGACGACCGACCGTTCGCGGCCGTCTCGCGTCCCAGCGCTCGAAGCGCACGCGCGCCAGCGCAAGTCTCGAGCGCTGGGACGCGAGACACAAAGGGCCGCGAACCCGCGCGCCCCGGCGCGCCAAAGACACAGCAAGTTCCCAGGTACTCCCCAGGAAGCCCTGAACAGGGCGGACGATCGTGGTCTGTATGAACGATGCACCGGCGGGACTTCCCGAGGCGAGGGTGCTCGTCGTCGACGACGAGCCGATGATCGTGGAACTGCTGTCGGTGAGTCTGCGGTTCCAGGGCTTCGAGGTCGAGACGGCGGCCGATGGGGCCCAAGCGCTGGACCGGGCGCGCTCGTTCCGCCCGCACGCGTTGATCGTGGACGTCATGATGCCCGGCATGGACGGCTTCGGCCTGCTGCCGCGGCTGCGGGCCGACGGCATCGACGCGCCGGTGCTGTTCCTGACGGCGCGCGACGACGTGCAGGACAAGGTCGCCGGGCTCACGCTGGGCGCCGACGACTACATCACCAAGCCGTTCAGCCTGGAAGAGGTGGTCGCGCGGCTGCGGGTGGTGCTGCGGCGCGCGGGTCACGGTGAGCCCGTACGGGATTCGCCGCGCCTGCGGTTCGAGGACATCGAACTCGACGACGACACGCACGAGGTGTGGAAGGCGGGCGAACCGGTCGCGTTGTCCCCGACGGAGTTCACGCTGCTGCGCTACTTCATGGTGAACGCGGGCACGGTGCTGAGCAAGCCGCGCATCCTGGATCACGTGTGGCGCTACGACTTCGGCGGCGAGGTGGGCGTGGTGGAGACCTACGTGTCGTATCTGCGCAAGAAGGTGGACACCGGGGAGCGACGGTTGATCCACACGTTGCGCGGCGTCGGGTACGTGATGCGCGCGCCCGACCGCAGCCGGACGCCGTGACCGCCGACCAGACGACGCGGAAGGCCGCACGCCCGAACCGGATTCGGCGTGAGCAGGATCCGCTGAGCCGGGCGCGCAAGGCGGTGGGCGATCGGCTGTCGGCCGTCCCGCTGCGCGTGACCTTGGTTCTCGCGCTGGTGATCTCGGCCGCGCTGGGCTTGCTGGTGTCGGGCCTCGCGGTGACCTCGTCGTTGCAGAACTCGCTGATGAACCGCACCGATCAACAGTTGGCCGACGCCGCGATGTCGCGGGTCCGGGCCATCCGTCCCGCGCTCCCCGCCCCGCCGCCCGACCAGCGCGGCACCCCCACCACGTTCTACGTGACCACCGAATACGCCGACGGCGCGGGCACTTTCGTGTCCAAGCCGTTCGACGTGGAGGCGGTTCCTGATCTCACCGCGGTGTCCGCGGCGCATCCGGTGACGGTGGACTCCTTGAACGGCGATCCGACGCGGTGGCGCGTGGTGCAAGTCCGCACCCCCGACGTGGCCACCACCGTGGCGCTCCCGCTCACGCAGAACGACGACACCGTGCGGCGATTGGTGATGCTGCAAGTGGCAGTCGGCTCGGCGGTGCTGGCGGTGCTGGCGCTGGCGGCGTATTTCGTGATCCGCCGCAGCCTGCTGCCGTTGCGGCGGGTGGAGAATATCGCGGCGGCCATCGCCAAAGGCGATTTGCACCGACGAGTTCCGGTGCGTGGCAACGACACCGAGGTGGATCGGCTGTCGCGGTCGCTGAACGGCATGCTGGCCCAGATCCAGTCGGCGTTCGCGGCGACCGAGGCGTCGGAGGCCGCCGCGCGCGATTCCGAGGCGACCATGCGACGCTTCGTCGCCGACGCCAGCCACGAACTGCGCACCCCGCTGACCACGATTCGCGGATTCGCCGAGCTGTATCGCCAAGGCGCGACCGACGATCCGGTGCTGGTGCTGGACCGCATCGAACGCGAAGCCCAGCGCATGGGCGTGCTGGTGGAGGACCTGCTGATGCTGGCGCGGCTGGACGCGCAACGGCCGCTGGAGCGCGGGCCGGTCGACCTGCTGACCCTCGCGGGCGACGCGGTCCACAGCGCGCGCGCCGTCGCCGCCGCTACCGCGACCGATCGGCGGATCACGCTCGAAGTGCGTTCCGGCAAGGGCACTCTGGAGGTGGACGGCGACGAGACCCGATTGCGCCAAGTGCTCGCCAACCTGGCGAACAACGCGCTCACCCACACACCACCCGACGCAGATATCACGGTCGCACTCACCCCCGAGCTCTATGACGTGGTGCTGGAAGTCGCCGACACCGGCCCCGGATTGCCGCCGGACGAAGCGGATCGAGTCTTCGAACGCTTCTACCGCACCGACACCTCCCGCACCCGCGCCAGCGGCGGGACGGGTCTGGGGCTGTCGATCGTGCGCGCACTGGTCGAAGCGCACGGCGGAACCGTCGGCGTGCGCAGCGTGCCCGGCGAGGGAACGATCTTTACGGTCCGATTGCCGCGCGACGCGTGAGCGATCCGGCGGCTGGGGTCGAGGGAGAGCCGTGCGTCCCGGGGGTCGCGCGCGGAAACGGTCGGCATCAGGGAGGACGAGACTGTGTTTCGCAAAGGAATCGCCATGATCGGGATCGCGGCGGCCGGTGTGGTGGGCGCGAGTGCGCTCGCGGGCGCGGCGCACGCCGAACAGCGGGTGGCGGGCAACTGCTGAAGCATCAGCCCCGATATCGTCGACGTGTCCTACAACGGCGGCGCGACCGTGCGCACCGACCCCGCGACGAGTTCGCGCGCTGGCGCGAACAGGCGGGGTGTCCGCCGTGAAGGTGGGCCGGCGGTGGGATATCGACGCGCCGGCCCCCGTGCGACGGGCAGCGCGGCGACCGCTGTCGGTGGCGTCGCAGCGCGCGCTGACACGAGCGCTGCACACCCGGTCGCTGGAGGGCCTGACCGGCCAGTTGCGGGCTCGCACAGCGGAGCGATTGCGGCTGCTGCGCACCGCCGATGATCCGGCCGGACTGCTGGTCGATTGGTGGGCTGGTCGCGCGCCGACCGAGCTGGACGGCGGGTCAAACTTGGTCGTGCACGCCATCGCGGGGAACAAGGAACGCGTGTGGTCGGTATTGCACCGCCCCCGGCGGGAGTACCTGCGCTACCCGTCGACATTGGCGCGAGTGGTCCGGGACGAACGCGCGATCCACGGCCTCACCCGCACCGAACTGGCCGGACTGGCCGGACTGGCCGGAGTCGATCACCGCCTCGTGGTGGACATCGAGCGCGCAGCTCTGTTGCACGACCTGATCGGCCTGCGAAAAGTGTTGCGGGCGTTGAGCGTCGAACCCACGGCCCTGCCCCCGATGGATCTGCGATGACCGACGGTTGTGTCACGAAGGCCGCACAGGTCTCGGATTCCAAAGATCCCTCCCCACCGGATGGCGGCGTATCAACACCCTCTAGATCGGGGTTACCGAATCCACCAGCCACCGTCCGTCGGTTTTGTCGACCGTCACGCGGACTCGGCTGCCGGTGGTGGTCCCTTGGGGGGAGTCTTTGCTGGTGGTGATCTGGTTGAGGTAGAGGAGGACTACGGCGCGGTCGTCTTCGGCGGAGACGATGCCGGCGGCTTGGGTGGTGGCTTGGACGGTGAGCTGTTTTTCCTTGGCGCCGGGGGCGATGGCCTCGGTGATGAGTTTGAGGTAGTCGGCGCGGAAGTCGGCGGAGAGGTTGTCGGCCGCCTTGGGGAGTTCGGTGTCGACGGTGCCGAACTCGTAGCTGAACATGGCGGCCACCGTGCGGCTGGCCGCGGCCGCGGCGTCCTGCCTGGCCTGTTCGGCCTCGCGGTCGCTCCAGTAGCGGAATCCGTTGACACCCATCACGATCACCGCCGCCAGCGCGACGGCGCCCGCGACGCCCGCCGCGATCAGTACTCGGGTTCTGGTCATGGCACGAACTCCACGTTGGAGGCGGTGAGACCGCCGTCGGTGTCGGTGACGGTGACGCGGAACCGGTAGAACCGCGTCTGCGGTTCGGCCTGACCCGCGTTGGTCAGGGTCTGTTTGGCGGCGACGAGCACCTTGGCGGAATCGTCGGCGTCGATCTCCAGCGCCGCCTCCACGATCTCGCCGCTGGAGCGCACCTCGGCCTGCTGCACGATGCTCAGGAACGGGTCGACGCGGCCGTCGAATTCGGTCTTGAACTGGCCCGACGCCATCGACAGGATGCGGTCGATGTCCTCCTTGGCGGAGTCGGCGTTGATGGTGGTGAGGTTCAGGATCGCCTGCCGCGCGGTCTGCACGTATTCGGCGCGGCGCGCGTCGCGCTCGTCGATGGACCGGGTGAGGAACACCGAGACCACCGCGCCCGCGACGAGCGCGAGGACGAGCACGGCCGCGGCGGCCGCGAGCAGGATCCGCCCGACACCCGGCCGACCGGTCGTCTCGGATGCGGACTCGCCATCGGCCTTCGCGTCGGCCGAATCGGATTCGGCGGCATCCGATTTCGAGAGCACGACGGCAGTTTCCGCGGAATCGGTGCTGTCCGACTTCGTCAGCGGCACCGAACCGCCGGCATCGCCCGCCTCGGACGCACCACGGTCGCCCTTCGTCAGCGACTCGGCAACGCCCGAACCGGCAGCGTCCGTCGACCGACGCACAGCATCGCCCGATCCGGCAACGCCTTTCGCCTGCGGCCCGGCATCACTCGCACCGCCTTTCGCCAGCGGCACCGAACCAGCCGCGCCGGCGCCCTTGCCACCCTCCGACGACACAGCCCCGGCACCACCACCGAATCCCCCACCAGCCGAACGGGATTCGACCGCATCACCACCCAGGCGGACCGTCACGTCCCCGGCGACCGTCCCCGCCTCGTCCACGGGCGGCCCCGCGGACCGCACGGCCTTCCTGCGCCCCCGATGTGTGTTCGAATTCGTATCACTCATCGTTGCTGCTCCTCGAGCATCGCCTGCCAGCTCGACGGTACCGTTCCCGAACCGCCCGGTCCGATATCACCCTGACGATACGTGCGACCGTCGGTGCCGATGTAGACGCCCGTCTCCGGGTCGTAGGACTTGGCCGCCGCGGGTGTGCTGTAGGAAGCCGGAGCCACCTGTCCCGGATCGGCGGGCGCGCTCGCGGGAGCCACCGGCTGCGGCGGGCCGAACGGCGGGTTGTCGCCCTCCGGCACGTACCCGGTGCGGCACAGTTCCGGCGTCGGCGCGCGCACGCCGGGGAACTCCATGCAGGGCGTGTTACGGATGCCGCGCACCTCGATGGGCGAGTCCTGCGGGATCTTGCAGTACAGGCCGGGCGGGGTGTCGACGAAGTTCAGTTCGCTCGGGGACCGCCGCTCGTTCGGCGGGAGGAAGCCGGTCGTGCAGGCCGGCGGATCGTTGACCGTCATCATGAAGTCCACCATGACGCCGTACTCCACGGGTCCGCGCACGGCCGTCATCAACGCCGCGACCAACGGCGGATATACGACAAGCAATTGTTCGATACCCGCGTGATAGATGGTGCTCACCTGCCCGAGACTCACCAGGTTCGACAGCAGTAGCGGCAGAGTCGGCCGCAGGTCGGCGAACTGGGTGGTCACTCGCTCCATGGCGGCCGGTCCCTCGCGCAGGATGCCGCGCAGCGCCGGATCGTGTTGGCGCAGTTGATCGGTCACCGTCGCCAGGTCGGCGGTCCACGAGCGGATGGCCGGATCGGAGCGGATCTGGGTGTCCAGCAACGGCCCGATCTGTTCGATCAGCTTCTTGGTGGGCTCCTGCGCGTTCTGCGCCTCCTGCACCAGCAGCGAGGCCGAGTCGATGAAGCGCTGCAGGTCGGGTCCGGCGCCGTTGAACGCGCGGAACGCCTCGTCGATCACCTGCCGCAACCGGGTGTCGGCGACGCTGGAGAGCAACCGGTCGGTCTGGTCGAGCAGCGTGCCCACATCCTGCGGCAGCTGGGTGCGGCTCTGCGGAATCACCGATCCCGCAACCAGATTCCCGCCCTGCGGATTCTGCACCGGGATCAGGTCCACGTACTGTTCACCGATGGCCGACACGCTGCGCACCCAGGCGTCGACGTCGGCGGGGATCTTGTAGTCGCTGTCGATGGAGAGCTCCGCCTCGACGCCGTCGGGTGTGAGCCGCACCTCGCGCACCTTGCCGACGTTCGTGCCGCGATAGGCGACGTTCGCGTTCTGGTAAAGCCCGCCGGTCGCGGCGAGTTCCACTGTCACGTCGTAGCGCCCGATGCCGAACATCGCGGGCAATTGCACGTAGGTGCCCGACATGACGGTCAGGCCGATCACCGTGAGCACGGCGAAGATGACCAGCTGGGTCTTGACGAACTTGGTGAGCTTCATCGGCCCGCACCCCCTTCACCCGCGCCGGGCAGCGGAACGGTGAGCCCCGGAATGGCGGGCAGGCCCGGGATCGGCGGCAGACCCGGAATGGTCGGCGTCGCTTGCGGATTCGGTGCGGGCCCGGTCTGGAGCGGCCCGGTGGCCGGGTTGCCCATATCGCTGGCGGTGCTCGGCGCGAAGCTACCGACCACACCCTCCACGCCGCCGAACCGGCCGCCGAGCGGAGTGCCGGTGAGCCAGTTGGAATCCAGGCGCTTACCGGTCATGTCGACGGTCATGAACAGGTTGAGGTAGTCGCCCTTGATCGCGTTGTCCAGGCCCCGCATCGGGAACGGGAAGGTCAGCAGGATGGTCAGCGACTCGCTGAGATTGCCTCCGGTGTCGGCCAACTGCCGCAGGACGGGCACCAGGCTGTTCAGGTTCGACGTCAGGTTCTCCCCGCTCGCATCGATCACGCGCTGCGTCACGTCGCTGAGTTCACCCAGTGCGGTGAGCGCGCCGGTGATGTTCTCGCGGCGGTCGGCGAGCACCGTGAGCGCGGGGTGCAGGTTGTCGATCGCGTTGGCGAGCACGTCGCGCTGGCCTGCCAGCTGCCCGCCGAGGCGGTCCAAGCCCTCCAGCGCGGACATGATGTCGCCGGTCTGATCACGCAGGTTCGACGTGAGGGTCTCCAACTGCGGCAACAGATCCCGGATCGCGTCCTCGCGACCGGTGAGCGCGGCGTTCAGTTCGCGGGTGATGGTCTCGAGCTGGGCGACACCGCCGCCGTTGAGCACCACCGACAGCGAGGACAGCACCTGCTCGGTGGTGGGGAACGCGCCGGCGCGCCGCAGCGGGATCACACCGCCGCCCCGCAACTCCCCCTCGGGGGCCTCGTCGGCAGGTGCGGCCAGCTCGACGTGATTGCTGCCCAGCAAGCTGGTCTGGCCGATCCGGGCGGTCGCGTTGGCGGGCAACCGCACATCGCCGTTGAGCGAGACGGTGACCAGCGCGTGCCAGTCCTGCACTTCGATGCCGGTGACCGTGCCCACCGGCACGTCGTCGACGCGCACCGGCGAGTTCCTGGTCAGCGTGGTGACATTCGGCATCTGGATGCGTACCTCGTAGGCGCCCTCACCCTTGCCCTCGGCGCCGGGCAGCGGCAGCGAGTTGAGGCCATCCCATTCGCAACCGGTGGCGCCCAGCGCGAGCGCCAGGCCGACGGCCAGTGCGGTGGTGCCGCGTCGCGTGCGCATCATCGTCCTCCTCCCGGCAGCACCAGCCCCGGTATCGCCAGCCCGGGCAGTCCGTTCGGCACGGTGACCGGCGCGGGCGCCGGCTTGGTCGGCGCGGGCGGCGCGCTCGCCGCCAGACTCGGCGGACTGAACGTGAGCTGGTTCGGGAAGGCGTGCACACCGGTCGCCGGGTTCGTCATGATCGGCACGTAGTTCATGGCCAGCGACTGGATCACCGGCGCCAAGTGCAGGGCGCACAAGTCGGCGGAGCGATCGGAATCGTTCTCCTCCAGCGCGCGGATCGAACCGCACAGGAAGCTCAGCGGATCGGCTGTGTTGTTGAGCGCGACCGCGCCGGTGATGGTGCCCTGCGCGGGCTTGTACAGCTGGTAGAAGTTCACCAGCGCCGTCGGGCCCGAGTGCAGCACGCGCTCGAACTCGGGGCGCTTGTCCACCAGGATCTGGGTGGCGTCGGCGAGCCGCTGCACGCTCTCGGTGAGCTCGGCGCCGCTGCCGTCCAGGAAGCGCTTCACATCGACCAGCGCCAGATCCAGATTGTCCAGGCCCGCACCGAGATCCGCGGACACGCCGGCCAGCACCGAGGAGACCGAGGCCAGCCTGCCGCCGAACTGCACGATCTGCTCGTTGCTCGCGGAGAGCACTTCGACGAACTGTTGCAGGTTGCGCACGGTGCCGAAAAGGTCGGTGCGCCCGTCGGACAGCGTGGTCAGCGTGGCCGAGAGTTCGCGCAGCGTCTCGCGCATCCGGTCGCCGTTGCCGTCCAGGTTCTCCGCGGCGGTTTCCACGAACCGGCCGAACGAGCCCTGCTCGTCGTCGCCCACCGGGCCCAGAGTCGTAGCCAGCTTGGACAATTCGGCCTTGATGTCGTCCCACTCCACCGGAACGGCGGTGCGCTCGACCGGAATGGTCGCGCCGTCAGCCATTCTCGGCCCGCCGGTGTAGGCGGGGGCGAGCTGGATGAACCGCGCCGAGACCAGCGAGGGCGAGATGATAACAGCGCGCGCGTCGGCGGGGATGTCCACGCCGCGGTCGACGGTGAACTCCACGCGCACCTGGTCACGTCCCGGCTCCACGTCGTGGATGCGCCCGACGTTCACGCCGAGCACGCGCACGTCGTCGCCCTCGTAGAGGCCGGTGGTGGACGGGAAGTAGGCGGTGACGGTCTTCGTCCCGATCTTCGAGACCCCTTGGTACACACCGGCGATCACCAGGGCGGCGACCACTACACCGGCCAGGATCAGCGCCCAGCGCGGGGGCTTGCGGACAGCGGCAGGAAGGTTCATCGCGGCGGCTCCTGGACCGCGGGCCCGATGGAGGGCGGTGGGTTCAAGAAGAAGTTGCGCAGGTCGGCGGGCAGATGCTCGGGCCAGACCAGCGCGTCGACCAGGGGTTGCAGGCCGACGCTGGTCGCGTTGACGACGTAAGCGTTGAACCACGGGCCATTGCCGACCTGCTCGCCGAGTGCCGCGGCGAACGGGCCGAGCCCGTCGAGGGCTTCGGTGATGTTCTGCCGGTTGCGCTGCAGGATGTCCACCACCGAGTTGAGCCGCTCCAGCGCGGGCCGTAGCTGGGCTTCGTTGTCGGCGACCAGCCCGCGCAACTGCTGGGCCAGCCCGTTGACGTAGACGATGAGCTGGCCGATGGCGGTGCGCCTGCGGTCCAGTTCGCCGAGCAGTTCGTTGCCGTCCAGCAGCAGCGCGTTGATCTGGGCGCTGCGGTCGGACAGGATCTTGGTGACATTCTGCGCCCTGGTCAGCAGCTCCGACAGCGCCCGATCGCGGGCGTTGATGGTGCGCGAGAGCTCGGTCACGCCGTCGAGGGCGTTGCGCAGCGGGGCCGGGGTGTCGGCGAAGGTCTCCGACAGCGCGTCCAGCGTCTGGTCCACCTTGACCATGTCCAGTCCGTCGACGGTCTCCGCGAGATCACCCAGCGCGTCGTTGAGCGAATACGGCGACGTGGTGCGCTCCAGCGGGATGGTGTCGTCGCGCCGCAGTGCGCCCTCCCCCTGCGGCGCCACCTCGAGCGATTTGCGACCGAGCACGGTGTTGGTCTTGATCGCGGCGGATGTCCTGTCCCCCAGCACGATCGCCTCGTCCAGGGTGAACCGCACCAGCACCCTCGCGCCGTCCAGCTCGACGTCCTCCACCCGGCCGGAGCGCACGCCCGCCACCTGCACGGGATCGCCCGGCAGCAGGCCGCCCGCATCGGCGAAGTGCGCGGTGAAGGTGGCGCCGCCGCGGATGAACGGCAGCCGGTCGAACTGCAACGCCGACAGCGCGATGGCGATCGCGAGGACGATGCCGACGACGCCGATGGTCACGGCGGGGGATCTCTGCTCGCTCATCAGGGTGCACACCTTCCCGTGTCCTGCCCGCCGGGCATGGTGATGTGCAGGGGGTTGCCGTCGGGACCGTCGACGATGAAGTTCGTGCTGCACACGTAGAGCGCGAGGAACGAACCGTAGGAACCGATTCGGATCAGCTTGCGGTAGGTCTCGGGCAACCGCTCCAGCACCCACTCCACGGTGTCGGAGTCGTTGTCGAGGTTGGTGGCCAGCCGCCCGGTCTGCTCGACGGTCGCGCGCAGGTCGGGGCGGGCCTGGGCGAGCAGATCGGTGAGATCACCGGTGGCGCCGGCGATCCGGGGAATCGCGTCGCCGATCGGATCGCGGTCGGCGGCCAAACCGCTGACCAGGCGCTGCAATTCGTTCAGCGTGGTGTCGAACTGCTGATCGCGCTCGTCGATGGTGGCCAGCACGGTGTTGAGGTTGTCGATCACGCTGCCGATCAGCGCGTCGCGCTCGCCCAGCGTCCTGGCGAAGTCGCCGCCGGAGTTCAGCAGCGAGACCAGCGTGCCGCCTTGGCCCTGGAAGATCTGCAACAACGCGTTGGTGAGATCGTTCACCTGCGCCGGATCCAGGCCGCGCAGCAGCGGTTTGAAGCCGCCGAGCAGCATGTCCAGGTCGAGGGCGGGCGAGGTGCGGTCGGTCGGGATGGTGCCGCCCGCGTGCAGGGTGTCGGCCGTGCCGGGACCGTCGAGCAGTTCGAGATACCGGTCGCCGACCAGATTCTCGTACCTGATCGCGGCGCGCGTGCTGGTGAGCAGCCGGTACTTGCGGTCCACGTCGAACTTCACGTGCGCGAGGTTGTCCTCGCCCACCTTCACCGAGCTGACCGAGCCGACCGGCACGCCGGCGATGCGCACCTTCGCGCCCGGCAGCATTCCGGAGGAACTGGTGAACACGGCGTGGTAGCCGTGCTCGCGGGCGAACCGCATCTGGCTGAACACCACCGCCAGTCCGGCGAAGATCAGCGTCATCACCAGGGTGAAGATCGCCAGCTTGACCGTGGTCTTGGTGTTCCTCATCCGGTCACCCCCGGCAGGCCGCCGAAGAGCAGCTGAAACACCTTGGAGCCGTTGAACTCCAGCTTCATCGACGGCACGTAGGGCGCGCCCTGACTGGTGTCGGTGACGACGTAGTTCGAATGACTGCCGGGTACTCGGTCCATCAGCCCCTCGCAGCGCGGTCCGCCGGTCGCGTTCACCTTCGGCAGATCCTCCGGATACTTGTACGGCTCGGCGGCCGGCATGAAGTTCGTGTTCATCGTGACGCCCGGCTGCATGCCGCCGAACATCGCCTCACCGACCGGCAGCAGCGCGCCGATGGCGTTGATCATGCAGTTCAGTCCCGGCGCGTACTCGGCGAGCAGGCCGGTGGTGGGGCGCAGCAGATCCAGCGCGGTCACCAGGTTCTGCTCGTTCTCGCGCAGCACCGAACCGGTGGTGTCGGCCAGGCCGACCACGTTGGCGAGCACGTCGTCGAGCGCGTTCTGCTCGTCGACGAAGGTCTGCCCGGTGACGACGAGGTTGTCCGCGGTGCGCAGCAGATCGTTCACCGTGTCGGCGTACAGGTCGGTCACCTCGGCCGTCTTGGCGAAATCCTCCCGCAGCGTGGGCAGCATCGGGTTCATCTCGCGCAGGTAGGCGTCCAGGTTGGCCAGCAGCTCGCCCAGCGACTGCCCGCGCCCCTGCAACGCCGTGCCCAGCGCGGAGAGCGTGGCGTTCAGCTTCTCCGGCTCCACCTTGGCCAGCACATCGGACAGGTGCTGGAACAAGGTGTTGAACTCGACGGTGACCTGCTCGGCGACCACGGTGGCGCCCGGTTCCATCGAGGACGACGAAGGGTCCTGCGGCACCACGAAGTTCACGTACTTCGCGCCGAACACGGTGGTGGAGCGGATGTCCACGCCCGCGTTGGCGGGCACCAGCTTCAGCTGCGCCGGATCGACCGCCAGGCGCAGGGTGGCGCCCTCGTCGGTGTGCTCGACGGCGGCCACCCGGCCGATCTCGACGCCGCGCACCTTCACCTTGGCGTCGGGGTCGAGCACCAGGCCGCTGCGCGGGGCCTGCACCAGGATCTCGGCGGTCTTGGTGAACCCGCCGACGAACATCGTCAGCGCGATCGCCACCACCGCGACCAGCGCCAGCACCATCACCAGGCCCGCGAGTTTGAGCTTGATCTTGTCCATGTCGCTACCCGGAGAGGTTGAAGTTGCCGGACGTGCCGTAGATGGCCAGCGAGACCAGCAGCGTCACCGTCACCACCGCGACCAGCGAGGCGCGCACCGCGTTGCCGACCGCCACGCCGACGCCGACCGGGCCGCCCGCGGCGTGATAGCCGTAGTAGGTGTGAATCATCATGACCGCCAAGGCCATGAGGATCGCCTGGCCGAACGACCACAGGATGTCGCTGGGGATGAGGAACGTCGAGAAGTAGTGGTCGTACACGCCCGCCGACTGTCCGTAGATCACCACGGTCGCGAACCGCGCCGCCAGGAACGAGGCGATCACCGCCAGCGCGTAGAGCGGGACGATGGCGATCATCCCGGCCAGCACGCGGGTGCCCACCAGGTACGGCACCGGCCGGATGGCCATGGTCTCGAGCGCGTCGATCTCCTCCGACACCCGCATCGCGCCGAGCTGGGCGGTGGAACCGGCGCCGATGGTGGCGGCCAGGCCGATGCCCGAGATCACCGGCGCGGCGATGCGCACATTGATGAAGGCGGAGAAGAAGCCGGTCAGCGCCTCGACGCCGATATTGCCGAGCGAGCTGTAGCCCTGCACCGCGATGGTGCCGCCGGCGAACAGCGTGAGGAAGCCGACGATGACGACGGTGCCGCCGATGACGGCCAGCGCGCCGGTACCCATGGAGATCTCGGCGATGAGCCGGATCGTCTCGGTGCGGTAGTGGATCAGCGCGCGCGGCAGCGAGGCGACGGTCTGCGCGTAGAACACGGCGTGCTTGCCGACCGAGTCCAGCGAGTCCGACATCCGCCGCACCCGCCGCACCGTGCGGGGGAAGCGGGACTGGATCACGAAGGCCATCGCGTCACCGCACCGTGAACTTGATGCCGACGGCGGTGACCACCACGTTCACCACGAACAGCGCCATGAAGGCGAACACCACGGTCTGGTTCACCGCGTCACCGACACTCTTGGGACCGCCCTTGACGTTCAGGCCCAGGTAGCAGGCGACCAGTCCGGCGATGAGCCCGAACAGCCCGGCCTTCACCTCGGAGATGATCAGCTCGGGCAGGTGGGTGAGCAGCGTGATCCCGTTGACGAAGGCGCCGGGGTTCACGTCCTGGAGGTAGACCGAGAACAGGAAGCCGCCGACGATGCCGATGGTGCAGACCAGGCTGTTCAACATCAGCGCGACGAACATCGAGGCCAGCACGCGCGGCACCACCAACCGCTGGATCGGGTTGATGCCGAGCACGCGCATCGCGTCGATCTCTTCCCGGATCGTTCTGGCGCCCAGATCGGCGCAGATCGCGGTGGCGCCGGCGCCCGCCACGATGAGCACCGTGACGATGGGGCCGACCTGAGTGACCGCGCCGAAGGCGGCGCCCGCCCCGCTGAGGTCGGCGGCGCCGATCTCGCGGAGCAGGATGTTCAGCGTGAAGCTCACCAGAACGGTGAACGGGATCGCGACCAGCAGGGTCGGCACGATGGAGACGCGTGCGATGAACCAGGACTGATCGATGAACTCACGCGCTTGGAAGGGCCTGCGGACACTCGCGCGGGCCACGTCGGCGGTGAGTTCGAAGAACCCGCCGACGGCCCGCAACGGGACAGCAAGGACCTCGTTCATCCGCGATCCTCCTTGCTCAACTGCTTGCACTGCTCGTGGCGCGACTCGGCGCCATGGCCGTATCGCCGGACTGATTAGAACACGTTCACATTGTCATCGTGCGGTTTTCGTCACATTTGAACTGCACTTTTTCGAGATGTCCGCCCCCAAAGTTGAAACAAGGATCTCCGGCTGGTGAGGGTGCGTTTGTGACACCTCACACACCCGCCTGACCATGTCTACCAAGTGCCGGACCCATGATCAACAGATGGTCAGTTGATCAGTTGCCGGGCGGCGACCCCGCCACCGCCCGGCGATCAGCCGAGCTCGGTGAGCGAGGACGCGGAGAACGTACGGCCCGCCGGACGGTCCGCGAAGTACCCCGACAGCGTGTCGGCCAAGTCGCCCTCGGTCCACGCGTCACCGGCCGCGTCGAAGCGCTGTTCGACCACCGGGGCGGCCATCAGCGCGACCATCGGTCCGTAGACCACGAACAGCTGTCCGTTCACCGCGTCGGCGGCGGGCGAGGCCAGGTAGGCCACCAGCCGCGCGACATGTTCCGGGGCCAGCGGGTCGACGCCCGTCTCGGGGGCCGCGCTGAACACGGCCTCGGTCATCGCGGTGCGCGCCCGCGGCGCGATGGCGTTGGCACGCACGCCGTAGCGCGACAGCGCCCGCGCGGCCGACAGGGTGAGGGCGGTGATCCCCGCCTTGGCGGCGCCGTAGTTGGCCTGCCCCTCCGGGCCGAGCAGGCCCGCCTCCGAGGAGGTGTTGACCAGCCTGCCGTAGACCGGACCGCCCGCCGCCTTCGACTTGCCGCGCCAGTAGGCGGCGGCGCTGCGGGAGAGCAGGAAATGCCCGCGCAGGTGCACCGCGACCACGGCGTCGAAGTCGTCGTCGGACATGTTGAACAGCATCCGGTCGCGGGTGATGCCCGCATTGTTGACGACGATGTCCACGCCGCCGAAGGACTCCTCCGCGGTGCGGATCAGCGCGTCGGCGGTGGCTCGTTCGGCGATGCTGCCCGCGACGAACTCGGCTTTCACGCCGAGCGCGCGGATGGCGGCCAGGGTGTCGGCGACCGAGTCGGATTCGGCGAGATCGTTGACCACCACCGCCGCGCCGGCGCCCGCCAGCGCCAATGCCTCGGCCCGGCCGAGCCCGGCACCGGCTCCCGTCACGATCGCCACGCGCCCCTCGAGGCTCAGATTGTTCTCACTCACGGGGCGACTTTAGAACGCGTTTCAATGTGCTGGCAAGAAACTTCATCCGAGCTTCAACGCCGCTTTCGGACACTGCGAGACGGCATCCTCCACCTCGGGGACGCGGTCGGCGGGCACCTCGGTCACGAGCAGGTGCAACTGGTCGTCGTCATCGAGTTCGAACACGTCGGGGGCGATTCCGACGCAGATTCCGTTCGCCTCGCACAGGTCGGGATCAAAGCTGAGCTTCATCAGAACTCCTCTACTGCCGCTGCTTGGCAGCCTACAAGCCGGCGCCACGGACCGCGCCGGATTCCACACCCAATACTGGAACATGTTTCAGTCGATATGCAATCATCGGGACAAGCGAATCGAACGACACGAGGTTTTGCCATGCGCATTGCGTACACGCCGCAGCAAGAAGAGCTCCGCGCCGAACTGCGCGACTACTTCGCGCGGCTGATCACCCCGGAGCGCCGGGCCGCGCTGAGCGCGACGACCGGCGAGTACGGACAGGGCAACGTCTACCGGGAGGTCGTGCGCGAGATGGGCCGCGACGGGTGGCTCACGCTGGCCTGGCCGAAGGAGTACGGCGGGCAGGACCGCCCGACCATGGACCAGCTGATCTTCACCGACGAGGCCGCCGTCGCGGGCGCGCCGGTGCCGTTCCTGACCATCAACTCCGTCGCGCCGACGATCATGCACTACGGCAGCGAGGAGCAGAAGAAGTTCTTCCTGCCCAAGATCGCGGCCGGTGAACTGCACTTCTCCATCGGCTACTCCGAACCGGGCGCGGGCACCGACCTGGCCAGCCTGCGCACCACCGCCGTGCGCGACGGCGACGACTACGTGATCAACGGCCAGAAGATGTGGACCAGCCTCATCGCCTACGCCGACTACGTCTGGCTGGCCGTGCGCACCGACCCGACCGCCAAGAAGCACAAGGGCATCAGCATGCTCATCGTGCCCACCGACGCCGAGGGCTTCTCTTGGACGCCGGTGCACACCATGGCCGGACCCGACACCAGCGCCACCTACTACCAGGACGTGCGGGTGCCCGCGAGCGCTCTGGTGGGCCAGGAGAACGGCGGCTGGGCGCTGATCACCAACCAGCTCAACCACGAGCGGGTCGCGCTCACCTCGGCCGGGCCGCTCACCCTCGCGCTGAACCAGACCGTCGAATGGGCGCGCACCACCAAGGCCGCCGACGGCTCGCGGGTGATCGACCGGGAATGGGTGCAGCTGAACCTGGCGAAGGTGCACGCCAAGGTCGAGTACCTGAAGCTGCTGAACTGGGAGATCGCCAGCCGCGCCGACGCGGGCGGCGACGCGGCCCCGCGGCCGTGGGACGCCTCGGCTTGCAAGGTGTACGGCACCGAACTGGCCACCGAGGCGTACCGGCTGCTCATGGAGGTGCTCGGACCGCAGGCGTACCTGCGCCAGGACTCCCCCGGCGCCGAGCTGCGCGGGCGGCTCGAGCGCATGCACCGGGCCGCGCTGATCCTCACCTTCGGCGGCGGCACCAACGAGGTCCAGCGCGACATCATCGCCATGACCGCCCTCCGTCAGCCGGCCGCGGCGCGCTGAGCGTCTTCTTCCAGGAGCAGAGAGAAACCATGGATTTCACCCCCACCGAAGCCCAGCTGGATCTGGCCCGCCTCACCGGCGAGGTCTGCGCCAAGCTGGTCACCGCCGACCGGTTGCGCGAACTCGACGCGGCGGGCCGGTTCGACGAGGCGCTGTGGAAGTCGTTGGCCGAGACCGGGATTCTCGCGGCCGTGCTGCCGGAGAACGCGGGCGGCAGCGGGCTGGGCGCGCTCGAGCAGACGGCCGTGCTACGCGAACTGGGTAAGTCCGTCGCGGCGGTGCCGTACCTGTGGTCGATCGTGGTCGCGGCGAACGCGCTGGCCGCGTTCGGGTCCGCGGCGCAACGGGATTGGGCCGCGCAGGCCGGCGAGGGCAAGGTGGTGCTGAGCGCCGCGCTCGCCGAGGAGCAGAACTGGGAACCGGCCGAACCGGCGACCGTCGCGGTGGAGACCGGTGACGGCTGGCGGCTGACCGGAGCGAAGACCACCGTGCCGAACGCCGACCGGGCCGCGCGAATCCTGGTGCCCGCCAGCATTTCCGGGCGTCCCGCGGTGTTCCTGGTCGATCCCTCCGACGCTTCGGTGCGCGTCACCGCGCAGCAGGTGGTGGACTTCAGCGCCGAGTTCGCGGTCGAATTCACCGAGACCCCGGCGGAATTGGTGGGCACGGTGGAGGACGGGGCCGACATCCTGGACTGGATCCTGACCCGCGCGTGGCTTGGCCTGGCCGCCCAGCAGCTCGGCACGCTGGAGAAGGCCCTCGGGCTGGTCGCCGACTACGCCCGCGAGCGCGAGCAGTTCGGCAAGGCCGTCGGCAGCTTCCAGGCCGTCGCCCAGCGCCTCGCCGACGCCTACATCGACGTGCAGGGCCTGCGCCTGGCCGTCACCCAAGCCGCCTGGCGCCTCGCCGAGGACCTGCCCGCCGCCGAAGCCGTCCACACCGCCAAATTCTGGGCCGCCGACGCCGGCCACCGCGTCGCCCACACCGTCGTCCACGTGCACGGCGGCGTCGGCATCGACCGCGACCACATCGTCCACAACTACTTCACCGCCGCCAAACACAACGAGTTCGCCCTCGGCGCGGCCACCGACCACCTCCGGTCCCTGGGTGCGTTGCTGGCGACACCTTCCTGAGCACAGCAGGACGAAGGCCCGCCGAATCCGGCGGGCCTTCGCCGTTCACCGGAAATCACCTGCGCACAGCCGCATTCGCCGATAGCCTGCCCGAAGTGACCACTGACGTCCCAGAACCCCCGATCGACCGGATGACGCGGGAGTACCCCTGGCTCGCCGACTTACCGGACGACGGCCGCGCCGAGGCCGTGGCGGAACTGACGCACGTACGGATCACGAAAACAGAAGTATTTGTCCACGAACTGACCGCGTGGCAACACACCGCCGAGATCTATGCGGACCCGGAACTGCTCGACAAGCTCAGGGGCCCGTGCGAGGTGTCCGAGTTCGTCGCAGCTTATCGACCCTCGGCATCCCTCGGCACAATCCCGTCCACCGACTGACCGCAGCCAGGATCGTGAAGGCCGAGCACAAAGGGCCGTTCGTCTACAAAGACGAACGGCCCCTTCGTGTCTCGCCGATCAGGCCGGGTCGCGCAGTTCCATCGGCAGGTCGAACAGTGGGAACAACTTCTCCGTGTCGAGGAAGAAGTTGAGGCCGGTGATGGTCTTGCCCTCGAGTTCGAGCACCGTGATGGACCACGGGGAGTACACGCCCGGCTCGTCGGTGGGCTTGTAGTGGCCGAAGGCGGGCAGGCCGTTGGCGCCCTCGAGGCGGATCATCCGCGAATTGCGGCAGGCCGCGCCGTGGCCGAGCATGAACGCGGCCACGTTCTCCGGGCCGGAGACCCACAGCTCGAGCGGCGGCATCGACAGCGCGACATCGGCTTTCAGCAGTGAGGTGAGCGCGTCCATATCGTAGGACTCGAACGCGGTGACGAAATCGTCGATGAGCTTGCGCTGGTTCTCGTCGGTCTCGTCGTAGCCGTCGGAGTCGGTGGGCTTGATCTTCGACATGGTCGCGCGCGCCCGCTGCAGGGCGCTGTTGACCGACGCGGGCGACATCATCAGCGCCTCGGCCGTCTCGCTGGCCGAGAAGCGCAGCACCTCGCGCATGATCAGGATGGCGCGCTGGGTGGCGGGCAGGTGCTGACAGGCGGCCACGAACGCCAGGCGCAGCGTGTCCTTGATGGTGGCGTGCTCGGCCGGATCAGCCCCGAAGGCAAGGGAATTCGGGATGGGCTCGATCCAGACGTAGTCCGGCTGCGGCGGCGGGAGCGGCGCGTCGGGGCGGTACGGGCCGTTGAGATCCATCGGCCTGGCCCGGCGCTGCGGGCCGTCGAGCATGTCCAGGCAGACATTGGTGGCGATGCGGTACAACCACGAGCGCAGGCTCGCGCGACCCTCGAAGGAGTCGTAGGACTTCCACGCGCGCGTGAAAGTCTCCTGTACCGCGTCCTCGGCCTCGAACGAGGAGCCGAGCATGCGGTACGCGTAGGCGCACAGTTCCCGCCGGTGCCCCTCGAACG
Source organism: Nocardia puris (assembly GCF_036051655.1). NCBI lineage: Bacteria > Bacillati > Actinomycetota > Actinomycetes > Mycobacteriales > Nocardiaceae > Nocardia > Nocardia puris. The sequence continues at coordinate 1,144,841 of NZ_CP107943.1, forward strand.
ACGCGAGCACGTCGGGCGAGAGGGTCGCGGCCGGGCCGGACGATTCGGTCATGGAGGTCACGATGCCACAGGCCACCGACAAGCGACAGGCCCGAAAACTGCCTGGTCGACCCTTCAAGATCAGAATTTTCGGCGGCAGCGATGAGTTCGGCGCACCTGCCCCGTCCTTACCTGTGACCACGCACCGAGCGCCCCGAAAGGACGAAACTCCATGAGCAGCAAGATGATCTTCATCAACCTCCCCGTCGCCGACCTGAACCGCTCCAAGGCCTTCTACGAGGCCCTGGGCTGGAAGGTGAACCAGGACTTCACCGACGACAACGCCGCCTGCATCGTCGTCGACGACAACATCTGCCTGATGCTGCTGACCCGCGAGTTCTTCAGCACCTTCAGCAAGCGCCCGGTCGCCGACACCGGCGCCGTCATCTCCGCCACCTACGCGCTCTCGCTGGGCAGCCGCGAGGAGGTGGACGCGCTGGCCGCCGCCGCGCTGGCCGCCGGCGCCACCGAGGAGGTCAACCCGGACAAGGCCGCGCAGGAGGCCGAGGTCGGCATGCACGGCCGCAACTTCATCGACCCCGACGGCCACCAGTGGGAGCCGTTCTGGATGGCCTACCCCGGCGCGGAGTGACCTGGGCACGACTCGGCCCCCGGCGCGGTGCGCGCACGGGGGCCGCGGTGTCTCACTGCCCGGTGAAGTGGGGCGCCCGCTTCTCGGCGAACGCCTTCGGCCCTTCCTTGGCGTCGGCGGACCGGAAGACCTCCGCGCCGAGCTGGGCCTCGATCTTGAAGGCCTCCTCCTCGTGCAGGCCCTCGGTCTCGCGGATGGTGCGCAGGATGGCCCGCACCGCCAGCGGTCCGTTGGCCGCGATCTGGCTGGCCAGCTCGAGGGCCTTGTCCAGCGCGGAACCGTCGGGGACCACGTGGCCGATCAGCCCGATCTCCTTGGCCTCGGCGGCGCTCAGGTGCCGCCCGGTCAGCAGGATCTCGGCGGCCACGGTGTAGGGGATCTGGCGCACCAGCCGCACCGCGGAGCCGCCGAGCGGGAACAGGCCCCAGCGTGCCTCGGACACGCCGAATTTCGCGCTCTCCCCGGCCACGCGCAGGTCGGTGCCCTGCAGGATCTCGGTGCCGCCCGCGATGGCCGGGCCCTCGACCGCCGCGATCAGCGGTTTGGTGAGCCTGCGGCCCTTGAGCAGCGCGTCGAGCCGGGTGAGGTCGAAGCCGCCGCCGGAGAACGATTCGCCGGGCGGGCGGGCGTTCATCGCCTTGAGATCCATGCCCGCGCAGAACGCGCCGCCCGCGCCGGTCAGGATCGCGACGCGGATGTCCGGATCGCTGTCCACCCGGTCCCAGGCGTCGCGCATGATCGCCATCATCTCGGCCGAGAGCGCGTTGCGGGCCTCGGGCCGGTTCATGGTGACGACGAGCACGTGATCGCGCTTCTCGACGAGGCAGTGCGGCATTGCTGATCTCCTGACTTTCGAGCCTTGTCAGGAACAGTAACACGTTCTATTTTTAGGGTGTGAGCCACAACATAGCGGACCTCGTCGAACACGCCATCGACCTCATGCCCGACCGCGTCGCACTGGCCGACGACGCCCGTGAGGTGACCTACGCCCAGCTGGAGGAGCGAGCCAACAAACTGGCGCACTACCTGCTGGAAAACGGTGTCCAACCGGGTGACAAGGTGGGCATATACTCGCGCAACACGATCGAGGCCGTCGAGGCCATGGTCGCGGTTTTCAAAGCGCGCGCCGTGATGATCAACGTGAACTTCCGATACGTCGAGAACGAGTTGCAATACATCTTCGACAATTCGGACATGGTCGCGCTGATCCACGAGCGCCGCTACACCCCGAAGGTGTCCGCCATCCGCCCGAATCTGCCCAAGCTGAAAACCGTGGTCGTCGTCGATGACGATACGGTCGATTCGGTGCCGCTCGCGGCGGATTCGGTGGAATACGAGGCCGCGCTGGCCCAGGCCTCCGGGGACCGCGACTTCGGCGAACGCTCGCCCGACGACCTGTACATGCTCTACACCGGCGGCACCACCGGCATGCCCAAGGGCGTGATGTGGCGGCAGGAAGACGTGTGGCGGGTACTCGGCGGCGGGATCAACTTCCTCACCGGCGAGTACGTCGCCGACGAATGGGACCTGGCGAAGCTGGGCGCGGCGAACCCGCCGATGACGCGCTTCCCGATCCCGCCGATGATCCACGGCGGTTCGCAGTGGGCCACCTTCCAGAGCCTGTTCGGCGGCGGCAAGACCGTGATGATCCCGGAGTTCAGCGGCCACGGCGTGTGGCAGCACATCGACCGGCACCAGATCAACCTCATCTTCATCACCGGCGACGCGATGGCGCAGCCGATGCTCGACGCGCTGGAGGAGGGCAACCCGGAGACCGGCAAGCCCTACGACCTGTCCAGCCTGTACGTGATCGCCAGCAGCGCGGCGCTGTTCTCGCCGGCGCTCAAGGACAAGTTCCTCGATCTGCTGCCGAACCGGATGATCTCGGACTCCATCGGGTCCTCGGAGACCGGCTTCGGCGGGTTGTCGATGGTCACCAAGGGCGCCACCCACACCGGCGGGCCGCGCGTGAAGATCGACGCCGCCACCGAGGTGCTCGACGAGGACGGCAAGCCCGTCGAGCCGGGCTCGGGGAAGGTGGGCATCCTCGCCCGCAAGGGGCACATCCCGCTCGGGTACTACAAGGACGAGGCCAAGACCGCGGCGACGTTCAAGGAGATCAACGGGGTGCGCTACTCCATCCCCGGCGACTACGCGCGCGTCGAGGAGGACGGTACCGTCACCATGCTCGGCCGCGGTTCGGTGAGCATCAACAGCGGTGGCGAGAAGATCTACCCGGAGGAGGTGGAGGGCGCGCTCAAGGCGCATCCCGACGTCTTCGACGCCCTCGTGGTGGGGGTGGACGATCAGCGCTGGGGCCAGCGCGTGGCCGCCGTCGTCCAGTGTCGCGGCGCGAACCGTCCGTCGCTGGAGGATCTGCGCCCGGTCCTCACCCAGGAGATCGCCCCCTACAAGCACCCCCGCAGCCTCTGGTTCGTCGACGAGATCAAGCGCTCCCCGGCGGGCAAGCCCGACTACCGTTGGGCCAAGGAGCAAACCGCCGCCCGTCCGGCCGACGAGCACGGCACGGTCGCCGGCAAGTAGTCTCCGCGCGAGGGGCCGCCGCACTCCGGCGGCCCTTTTGCGCGTCAAGGAAGGCAGATTCGATGGAGATGGCGTTCTTCGAGCGCACCGAGCGCGGGTTCGAGCCGCTGCCGTTGGCGGCCAGCGCGTGGTCGCCCGATATGGTGAACGGCCCGTCGATCTGCGGCCTGCTGGCATGGGCGCTCGAGATCGAGTACGGCGCACCGGGTTTCGTGCCCGCGCGGCTGACCGTCGATCTGTTCCGGCCCACCTTGCGCAAACCGGTCGAAGTGGTGACGACGCCGGTGCGCGCCGGTCGGCGGATCGTGGTGGCCGACGCCGAACTCATCCAGGGCGGTGAGGCGGTGGCCAGGGCGACGGTGGTGTTCCTGAAACGCTCCGAGCAGCCGCCAGGAAACCTCTGGACGCGCGCCGAGCAGCCCGCCCCACCGCCCTCGGATGTGCTCGCGGGCGCGGGCACCCACCTGTGGGGCAGCGACGCGGGGTGGTCGGAGTCGCTGGCCGAACACCAGAACGACACGCGCAAACGCGCATGGCAGCGCCCGCCGGCCCCGGTCCTCGGCGAGCCCCCGTCACCGTTCGTCGCCGCGGCCGAACTCGGCGAATCGGCCAGCTTGATGACCAACTGGGGCAGCGCGGGCATCGGCTTCATCAACGCCGACCTCACCCTGGCCCTCTCTCGCCCGCCGCGCGGCCCCGAACTCGGCATCGAGGGCGACAGCCACCTCAGCGCCGACGGCGTCGCGGTGGGCTCGGCCACGCTGTTCGACCACGACGGCCCCTTCGGCACCTGTGTGGTCACCGCGCTGGCCAACGCGGCCCGCCAAGTGGACTTCACGTCCGAAGAGCAACTCCGCGACCACGCACTGCGCCGTGCCGAGGCGGCGCGAAACAGCCGCTGAGATACCGACGGTTCCACGGCTCCGGAATCCGGTCGTCCGTCACAGAGGCAGCTGGGGGGTAGCCTGGATACGGGCTCAGGGACGGTACGACAAGCTACCGGTATTCAGGTTTGTCGAAGCCCTCCAGCCAAGGGGTATGGCTGACACTCGTGCACATCTTCGTCGTGTCGAAACTCGAGGGGGGTACTTCTCGATGGCCGTTGGCGGCAGCGGGCGGAGATCGCCCGAAGATCCACCGCATTGGACCGGACCGCAATACCGCCACATCTCCTCGGTCGATCCAACTGCGTGGGTCAGTCGGTACGGGCGGGTCCGCGCGGACGGGACATACGAGTTCCGCGAGCAACCCCGATTCGATCGACGCACGCCGATCGAGGACGACATCTCGATGCTGCTCGGGAAGTGCACGCCGGAGGAGGCAGGAATGGCGGTGAGGGGTATGAATCCGCCGGCCCGCATCCGCATTCGAGAACGCGTGAGATGGTTCCGTGTCGGCGATTTGATCGAGGCTGACTACTTGGTGATGCGGACACCGACACCACGCAACCCCGCACACGTGAGTGTTCTCGCCCCGATCGAGCCAGAGCAAGCCCACGAGCTGGTGATCAATCAGGCATGGTGGGTCAGTCCCACCCGTGTCACACTGGAGTCGTTGACCTGGGGGATTGGAGGTGATCCGACGTGACCGACCGATACGGATGGCTGATCGAGAAGCCGCTCCGGCAGCCGCTGGTACTCGGACGCTGGGACGGCTTCTCCAACATCATGCTGTTCCACATCCCCAGCGGTGCGTTGCTCTGGTGGATGTTCGACGAGACCGACGAGGGGTCACTCGGCGTGTTCGTCCACCTGACCTCCGAGGAAGCGCAGACGGTCTACGACAGTGCCGACGGAGGCGTTCTCGAACCCGTACGACACAACCTGACGGACCGGCAGGCTGTTGTCTGGTCGGCGTCCGAAGGCGAACCGCCCCGTGTCGCGGAGTTCTACGTTCCGGCGGAGATGAGCGAAGCCGAGTTCACCGAGTGCCTGTGGTCCGCCGCCGAAGCAACCCGTCTTCGCGCGGCACTGTCGGCTCCGGCCAAAGAGGCGTTCGATCTGGCACGACTGGCGGCCTGTTGATCGTCGCGGCCCCGCGCCGCCCGGACTACGACGCAGGCACGTACCGATCGCGCAGCTTGCGCTTGTAGAGCTTCCCGTTGGGGTCGCGGGGCAGTTCGGGGAGGTAGTCGACGGTGCGGGGGATCTTGTACTTGGCCAGTTGGGTGGCGGCGAAGGCGAGGAGTTCGGCGGTGAGGGCGTCGTCGTGGTCGACGTTGTCGACGGGTTGGACGACGGCCTTCACCTCCTGGCCCCAGTCGGGGTGCGGGATGCCGAAGACGGCGACGTCGGCGACCTTGGGGTGGGTGACGAGCACGCTCTCGATCTCGGCGGGGTAGATGTTCACGCCGCCGGAGAGGATCAGGTCGGAGCGGCGGTCGCAGAGGTAGAGGTAGCCATCGGAGTCCAGGTAACCGATGTCGCCGACGGTGAACATGTCGCCGACGCGCGCGTCCTCGGTCTTGGCCTTGTCGTGGTGGTACTCGAAGCTGGAGCCGCCCATCTTCATGTACACCAGGCCGGCTTCCCCGGGGGCGACCTCGGACCCGTCCGCCTCGGACAGCACCTTGATCACCGACCACGGCCACGCCTTGCCGACCGAACCGGGCTTGCGCAACCACTCCTCGCCGGTGATCACCGTGCCACCGCCCTCGGTCGCGGCGTAGTACTCGGTGACGACCGGCCCCCACCACTCGAGCATCTTGCGTTTGGTCTCCGGCGGGCAAGGCGCCGCGCCGTGCACCATGCTGCGCAGCGAGGACACGTCGTACTTCGCGCGCACCCCCTCCGGCAGCGCGAGCAGCCGGTGGAACTGGGTGGGCACCATGTGGCTGTGCGTCACGCGGTACTTGTCGATGAGCCGCAGCATCTCCTCGGGATCCCACTTGTCCATCAGAACGAGCTTGTGCCCCAACTGGATCGAGATCGTCGCGAAGTTCAGCACGGCCGTGTGATACAGCGGCGAGCCGCAGATGTGCACGTGGTCGCCGTAGGGCGCGAGCCCGAACAGGCCGAAGAACGCGCCGGTGTGCGGCGGCACCACATCCGGGTCGGCGCCGGTGAGCGGGCGCCGAACTCCCTTGGGGCGCCCCGTGGTTCCGGAGGTGTACAGCATCGGCGCGCCGGTGCTGCGGTCGGCGGGCCTGCCGGTGTCGGCCGCGCCCAGCCACGCCACGGACTTGAACCCCTCGATCGGGCCCACCGAAAAGCGGGCCGTGACAGGCAGTTCCGCCTCGTCGGCGGCGGCTTTCGCGGCCGCGGCGAACCGTTCGCTCGCGAAGAACGCCTTGGCCTCGCTGTCGCGCAGGATGTAGGCCACCTCGGGACCGGTGAGGTGCCAGTTCACCGCGACGATGTACAGCCCCGCCTGGTAGGCGGCGAAGTACGCCGCCACCGCCTCGACGCAGTTGTGCACCATGCTCACCAGCACGTCGCCGGTGGCCATCCCGAGCGAGCGCAGACCGGTCGCGTAGCGGTCGGCGAGCGTGGCCAGCTCGCGATAGGTCACCTCCCGGCCGCCGGGATCGACGACCGCGATCCGGTCCGGATCGGCCGCGGCGATATTCCACAGACCGAGAACGTTGGCTGACTCCTGCGCCGTCACCCCATTGAATCTAGAACGCGTTCTACTGTTCGACAAGGGGTGCGAGCAGACGCAATTGCTCGAGATCGGGCACCGACACCAGCAGCATGGTCACGCCGGCCGCCTCCCACACCTTCACCTGTTCGCGCACATGGTCCGCGTCGCCGATGATCGCGGTGTCCAGGATCAGCTCGTCGGGCACCACGGCCGCGGCCTCGGCCTTCTTGCCCGCCTGGAACAGCTTGCCGATCTCCTCGACCTCGCGCTCGTAGCCCATCCGCCGGTACACCTGCGCGTGGAAGTTCAGCTCCGGCGCGCCCATCCCGCCGATGTAGAGCGACATGATCCAGCGCATCTTCTCCAGCTCGGCCGCCGGATCGTCGGTGATCACCACCTGGCAGCTGGCGGCGATCTCGAAGTCCTCCCGCGACCGGCGGGCACCGGGCCGGGCGAATCCCTCGTCGAGCCACGCGTTGTACATATCGGCCAGCCGCGGCGCGTAGTAGATGGCCAGCCAGCCGTCGGCGATCTCGGCGGTGAGCGCCACGTTCTTCGGGCCTTCGGCGCCCAGCCAGATCGGCAGATCCGCACGTAGCGGGTGGGTGATCGGCTTGAGCGGCTTGCCGAGCCCGACCGCGCCCGGTCCGGTGTATGGCAGCGGGTAGTGCGGGCCGTCATTGGTCACGGGTGCCTCGCGGGCCAGCACCTTGCGGATGATCGAGACGTACTCGCGGGTGCGCTGCAACGGTTTGGCGAACGGCTGCCCGTACCAGCCCTCCACCACCTGCGGCCCGGAGACGCCGAGCCCGAGGATGGCGCGGCCGCCGCTGAGGTGGTCCAGGGTCAGCGCGTGCATGGCGGTGGCGGCGGGCGTGCGCGCCGACATCTGCACCACCGACGTGCCCAGCCGGACGCGCTCGGTGTCCGACCCCCACCAGGTGAGCGGGCCGAAGGCGTCCGAGCCCCACGACTCGGCGGCGAAGACCGCGTCGAAACCGGCCCGCTCGGCCGCGACGACCATCTCCCCCGCGTTGCGCGGCGGCTGCGCCATCCAATAACCGAGCTGCAATCCGAACTTCATGGCCGACCCTTTCCCGATCCACTGCTTGCCACCAGAATAAGAACCTGTTCTACTCGATAGCGTGACGCAGGGGAATACCGCATCCGGCGAAGTCAGGGGCGGGACCCGGCCGGATCGGCGGCGCCCGCGCCCCGTCCGGGTTGAACACCGCTTCCCCCGTCGACGGTACGGGCCGAGTCCGGCGAACGCCGCCGGACACGAACGGAGAGAGGGCCGGATTTGAGCACCAGCACCGCACCCGACGTGCTGAGCGCCCCGCTGCGGGCGCGATTCGACTACACCCGCTCGGTAGGGCCGGTCATCGGCAGGTTCCTGACCGAGCTGCGCGCGCGCCGTGTGGTCGGCATCCGCGGCTCGGACGGCCGCGTGCTGGTCCCGCCCGCCGAGTACGATCCGGTCACCACCGAGCCGCTCACCGAATTCGTCGACGTGTCCGACACCGGCACCGTCGCCACTTGGACCTGGGTCCGCGATCCGCTGCCCGGCCAGCCCTTCGACCGGCCGTTCGCGTGGGCGCTGATCAAGCTCGACGGTGCCGACACCACGCTGCTGCACGCGGTGGACGTGGCCTCCCCCGAGGACATCCACACCGGTCTGCGCGTGCGAATCCGCTGGGCCGACGAGACGCAGGGATTCATCACCGATATCGCGTGTTTCGAGCCGGGCGAGGGCAACGGCATCGAAAGCGCTTCCGCGAGTGGCGATCCCGTCACGATGATCACCACGCCGGTCGACCTGTCCTACAAGCACACCGCGTCCCCGCAGGAGACGGTCTACCTGCGCGGGTTGGCCGAGGGCAAGCTCATCGGCGCGCGCACCGACGCCGCGGGCAAGGTGTACTTCCCGCCGCGCGGGGCGAATCCGACCGACGGCAGGCCCACCGACGACTACATCGAACTGTCCGACCACGGCACCGTCACCACCTTCTGCATCGTGAACGTGCCGTTCCTCGGCCAGCGCATCAAGCCGCCGTATGTGGCGGCCTACGTGCTGCTCGACGGCGCGGACATCCCCGTGCTGCACCTGGTACTCGGTTGCGAGGCAAGCGAAGTGCGCATGGGCATGCGGGTGAAGGCGGTGTGGAAACCCCGCGAGGAGTGGGGCCACGGGCTGGAGAACGTGGACCACTTCGAACCCAGCGGCGAACCCGACGCCGACTACGAGACCTACTCCCACCACCTCTGAGAGGCGAGCACGTTGACTGACAACGACATCGCGGTCGTGGGCTTCGCGCACGCGCCGCACGTGCCGGAGACCTTCGGCACCACCAACGGTGTCGAGATGCTGGTGCCCTGTTTCGCCCAGCTCTACCAGAAGCTGGGCATCAGCAAGTCCGATATCGACTTCTGGTGCTCGGGATCTTCCGATTACCTTGCCGGACGGGCGTTCTCGTTCATCTCCGCGGTCGACGCCATCGGCGCGGTGCCGCCCATCAACGAATCGCACGTCGAGATGGACGCGGCCTGGGCGCTGTACGAGGCGTTCGTGAAACTGAAGTCGGGGCAGGCGCGCACCGCGCTGGTGTACGGCTTCGGCAAGTCCTCGGCGGGCACCCTGCGCCAGATCATGACCATGCAGCTGGACCCCTACCTCGTGACGCCGCTGTGGCCCGACGCGCTGTCCATCGCCGGACTCCAGGCGCGCGCGGGCATCGACGCGGGCCGCTGGAGCGAACGCGATATGGCCGCGGTGGCGGCCAACGGCTCCGGCGACGTCGAAAGTCTGCTCGCCACACCGTATGTCGCCGATCCGCTGCGCGCCCACGACTGCGCGCCCGTCACCGACGGCGCGGCCGCCGTGGTGCTCGCCGTCGGCGACCGGGCGCGGGACCTGTGTGAGCGACCGGTCTGGATCAAGGGCATGGCGCACCGCATCGACACCCCGGTGCTGGGCGCGCGCGATCTCACCGTCTCGCCGTCCACCGCCGCCGCGGCGCAGCAGGTCACGGGCGGCGACCTGAGCGGCTTCGATATCGCCGAACTGCACGCGCAATTCAGCCACCAGCAGCTGATCCTCGCCGAGGCGATCGGACTGAAACCGGAGACCAAGGTCAATCCGTCCGGCGGCCCGCTGGCCGGCAACCCCATGTTCGCGGCGGGACTGGAGCGCATCGGCTTCGCGGCCGAGGCGATCATGGCGGGCGAGGCCGATCGCGCCCTCGCCCACGCCACCAGCGGTCCCGCGCTGCAACAGAACCTCGTTACCGTTTTGGAGGGGCAGTGAGCTTCCCGGCCGCGGTGCTCGGCACCGGTCAAACACATCACGTGACGAAACGCTCGGACGTGTCGATGGCGGGCATGTGCCGCGAGGCGATCGATCGCGCGCTCGCCGACGCCGGACTCACCATCGCCGATATCGACGCGGTGGTGGTCGGCAAAGCGCCCGACCTGTTCGAGGGCGTCATGATGCCCGAACTGCACATGGCCGACGCGCTCGGCGCCACCGGCAAACCGCTGCTGCGCGTGCACACCGCGGGCTCGGTCGGCGGCTCCACCGGCGTGGTGGCCGCCAACCTGGTGCAGGCCGGCGTGCACAAGCGGGTGCTCGCGGTGGCGTGGGAGAAGCAGTCCGAATCCAACGCGATGTGGGCGCTGTCGATCCCGGTGCCGTTCACCATGCCGGTGGGCGCGGGCGCGGGTGGCTACTTCGCGCCGCACGTGCGCTCCTACATCCGCCGAGCCAACGCGCCCTCGCACATCGGCGCCATGGTCGCGGTGAAGGACCGCCGCAACGGTGCGAAGAACCCGCTGGCCCACCTGCGCCAGCCCGACATCACCATGGAGTCGGTGCTCGCCTCCCAAATGCTGTGGGACCCCATCCGTTTCGACGAGACCTGCCCCTCCTCCGACGGGGCCTGCGCCATCGTGCTCGGTGACGCCGACGCCGCGGCCGCCGTGGAGGCGCAGGGCCGCACCGTGGCGTGGGTGCACGGCACCGCCATGCGCACCGAACCCACCACCTACGCCGGGCGCGACCAGGTGAATCCGCAGGCCGGCCGCGACGCCGCCGCCGCGCTGTGGCAGGCGGCGGGGATCACCGACCCGCTCGAGGAGATCGACGCCGCCGAGATCTACGTGCCGTTCTCCTGGTTCGAGCCGATGTGGTTGGAGAACCTCGGCTTCGCCGCCCCCGGCGACGGCTGGAAGCTCACCGAGAAGGGCGAGACCGAGATCGGCGGCCGCATCCCGGTGAACCCGTCCGGCGGCGTGCTCTCCTCCAACCCGATCGGCGCGTCCGGGCTCATCCGGTTCGCCGAGGCCGCCAAGCAGGTCATGGGCAAGGCGGGTGATTACCAAGTGCCGAATGCGCGCAAGGCGATGGGCCACGCGTATGGCGGTGGGTCCCAGTATTTTTCCATGTGGGTTGTAGGTGCGGAGAGGCCTCGCTGATGACCGGCACGAAGACCGAACATCCCGCTCGGGCCGCGGGTTTGGCGTCGCAGGCGGCGGTGCGGGCGCGGGACAAGGACGCGTGGCTGGCTTTGTTCGCCGAGGACGGGATCGTCGAAGATCCCATCGGCCCGTCGGGATTCGACCCGGAGGGCAAGGGGCATCGGGGGCGTGACGCGATCGCGGCGTTCTGGGACAAGGCGATAGCGCAGACCGAGTCGATCGAATTCCTCTTCGACGACTCTTTCGCCTGCGGCGCGGAGGTGGCCTTCACCGGCACCATCCGCAGCCGCCTCGGCGGACATCAGATCGACGCCGACGGCGTGTTCACCTACCGGGTCGACGGCGCGGGCAAGATCGCCGCCTTGCGCGCGTTCTGGGAGGTCGACCGCGCGATGGCGACCGCCAGGCGCGTCGACTGATAACCGGCCGCCCCTCCCCCTCGGGGCGGCACAGGGAAGGGCCCCTCGGACCGAATGGGTACTCCGGTCCGAGGGGCCCTTTTCGTGCGCTACGCCCCGGCGGTGCGGTAGTCCACCGGGAACTCCTTGATGCCGTTCAGCCAACCCGACCGCAGCCGCTTGGGATCGCCGATCTTGGTGATGTCGGGCAGGTGGTCGGCGATGGCGTTGAAGATCAGGTCGATCTCGAGCCGGGCCAGGTTCGCGCCGACGCAGAAGTGCGCGCCGGTGCCGCCGAAGGACAGGTGCGGGTTGGGGTCGCGGGTGATGTCGAAGGTGTCCGGGTTCTCGAACACCGACTCGTCGAAGTTCGCCGAGCGGTACAGCAGCACCAGCCGCTGCCCCTTCTTGATCCGCACCCCGCTCAGTTCGGTGTCCTCCAGCGCGGTCCGCTGGAACGAGGTGACGGGGGTGGCCCAGCGGATGATCTCGTCCACCGCGGTGGCCGGGCGTTCCCGCTTGTACAGCTCCCACTGGTCGGGGTTGTCGAGGAACGCCATCATGCCGTGCGTGATGGCGTTGCGGGTGGTCTCGTTGCCGGCGACGGCCAGCAGGATGACGAAGAAGCCGAACTCCTCCGGGGTGAGGTGATCGCCGTCGACATCGGCCTCGATCAGGGTGGTGACCAGGTCGTCGGCCGGGCGCTGACGGCGCTCCTCGGCCATCTGGTAGGCGTAGCCGAGGATCTCCGTCGACGCGGCGACCGGGTCGATGTCGATGTCCGGGTCGTCGTAGCCGGTCATCTCGTTGGACCACTCGAAGACCTTCATGCGGTCCTCCTGCGGCACGCCGATCAGCTCGGCGATGGCCTGCAGCGGCAGCTCACAGGCCACCTGGGTGACGAAGTCGCCCGAGCCGGCCTGCGCGGCGGCGGTCACGATCTCCCGCGCCCGCGCCGAGAGCTCGGCGCGCAGGCTGTTGATGGCCCTGGGCGTGAAGCCGCGCGAGATGATCTTGCGCAGCTTGGTGTGCTCGGGCGCGTCCTTGTTGATCAGGATGAAGCGCTGCAGCTCGATCTGCTCGCGGGTGATGTCGTCGTTGAAGCGCGGGATCGCGGTGTTCTCGTGGGTGGAGAAGACATCACTGCGGCGCGACACCTCCTTGACGTCGGCGTGGGTGCTGACCACCCAGAAGCCGTCGTCGTGGAAGCCGCCCACCTCGGGCGACTTCGGGTTCCACCACAGGGGCGCGGCCTTGCGCAGCTCGGCGAACTCGGCCTCCGGCACGCGATGGGCGTAGATGTCCGGGTCCGTGACGTCGAACCCGTCCGGCAGTTTCGGGTGGGCGCTGCGGGTCTCAACCACCAGATGTCTCCTTCGACAAACTGAAACACGTTCTACAATCAATTCCAGCACAGCCGGAAGGACTAGTAAAGAAGCTGGCGAGATCCTGCTGTCACACGTTTCAGTTTGCACCGAGGAAAGGACCGAGATGGGCACACCCGTCATCGTCGAGGCCGCGCGCACCCCGATCGGCAAGCGCGGGGGGTGGCTGGCCGGGCTGCACGCCGCCGAACTGCTCGGACTGGCCCAGCGCGGCCTGCTCGAGCGCGCCCACCTGGATCCGGCCCGGGTCGAGCAGGTGATCGGCGGCTGCGTCACCCAGGCGGGCGAACAGTCCAATAACGTCACCCGTGTCGCCTGGCTGCACGCCGGGCTCCCCTGGCAGGCCGGCGCCACCACCGTCGACGCGCAGTGCGGGTCCGCGCAGCAGGCGAACCACCTCATCGCCGGACTCATCGCGACCGGCGCCATCGACGTCGGCATCGCCTGTGGCGTGGAGGCGATGAGCCGAGTTCCGCTGGGCGCCAACGTCGGCGAGCACGCCGGGCCGCGCAGGCCCGCGTCGTGGAACATCGATCTGCCCAACCAGTTCGAGGCCGCCGAACGAATCGCCAAGCGGCGCGGCATCACTCGCGCCGACGTGGACGAATTCGGCGCGCGCTCACAGCGCTTGGCCGCGCGGGCCTGGACCGAAGGCCGCTTCGACCGCGAGGTGCTCCCGGTCACCGCACCCGCGGTGGACAAGGAAGGCGCGCTCACCGGCGAGAAGGTGGACGTCACCCGCGATCAGGGCCTGCGCGAGACCACCGCCGAAGGGCTGGCGAAGCTGAAGCCGGTCCTGGAGGGCGGCGTGCACACCGCGGGCAGTTCCTCACAGATCTCCGACGGCGCGGCCGCGGTGCTGCTGATGGACGAAAAGGCCGCCACCGCAGCGGGATTGCGCCCGCGCGCGCGGATCAGGACCCAGGTGCTCGTCGGCGCGGAGCCCGAGTTCCACCTGGACGGCCCGGTGCAGGCGTGCACGCGTCTGCTGGAGCGATCCGGGATGAGCATCGGCGATATCGATCTCTTCGAGATCAACGAGGCCTTCGCCTCGGTCGCACTATCTTGGGCGTCTGTACACCAACCCGACATGGACCGGGTAAATGTCAACGGCGGAGCCATCGCACTCGGCCACCCCGTGGGCTCGACCGGATCCCGGCTCATCACAACGGCTTTGCACGAGCTGGAACGCACCGGCCAGGGCACCGCGATGGTGCTCATGTGCGCCGGTGGCGCACTGGCGACAGGTACGATCATCGAGAGGTTGTAGCAAGTTCAACCAATTCCATGCTGCAAGTTGAACGTTCATCCCCGGGCCCGGAAAACGTGTCGTACACCACACAATCCGCGATACAACCGACTAGATGAGATGTCAGCTATCTTTTAGCTATCATCGAGCCGTCGGGGAAGACCGTCGCGACGGGCTAGAACCGGGTCGTACCGGGCCTCTACTAGAGACGTTGGCGCGACCCGCAAACGCCGCCGTCCCAGTGCCTTCGCCGACGTCACGCCTGGAAGCTTCAAGGAAATCCGGAATCAGGCGTAGGTTTTCAGTTACTGAGCCGCTAATATCAATGATACGTATCCGAGATAACGACTGTTAGTACAGCGAAGGGAATTGGGCGGCTCACAATGGCTGATTTCGCGGCGCGGCTGAACAAGCTGTTCGAAACCGTGCATCCCCCGGGGCGCAAGCCGCACACCAACGCGGAGGTTGCGGCTGCGCTGACGGCCTCCGGGCATCCGATCTCGAAACCGTATCTCTCGCAGTTGCGGTCGGGGCAACGGACCAACCCGTCGGACGAAACGGTGGCGGCACTGGCCAAGTTCTTCAAGGTCAAGCCCGACTACTTCTTCAACGACATCTACGCGGCCAAGATCGATCACGATCTCGAGCTGCTGGCCCAGCTGCAGGGCTATGGGCTGCGACGGTTGTCGAGTAGGGCGTTCGACCTCTCCGAAGAATCACAGAACCTCCTCACCTCCATGGCGGAGAAGTTGCGGGCCAGCGAAGGCTTGCCCGAAATTCCTCCGGATGGAACCGAATAGGGTTCACCACCAACGCGGCACAGTGCGACCGGAAGGTCGCACTGTGCCGCGTTGTGCGATCCGCCGCCCATAGCGCGGCCGTCGCGGCCGCCCGCCAATTCGGCGCGGCCGCCGCGACGGCACCCCGGCGCGGTTCGCTCGCGCATTAGGCTCGTGTGTGGACCGCGTGCGCACACATTCCGATTCAGCGCAATGCAAGAACGTTTGCACGTACGCTCCGGACGAACCGCTCGGTGCGCGGAACGCCATTGGGCAAACGCACTGCTGCGAACCGCGGCATTCTGCGACGCGCGAAGTCCGTTGGAAAGACCCGAGTTTCCCGGGCACGATTCTCAGCGGGCGGCGACACCGCGAGCACGGGTCGCCGGCGACGTCACCGCGACCGCGCCCGTTCCGCCCTGGCGCCCTGCGCCTTCTCGAAAGCGAGCGCGATGGCCCGCACCCAGCCGCGCGGGCTGACGCCCTCCGGCGGCGCGATCCAGCGCGCGTCGACCACGATGTCACCCAACGGGTTACGCGCCCACTCCGCCACCAGCCCGGCCCGCTCCGGGATCGAGGCCGGCGGCGCGCCCGCCGCGACCAGCTCCACACCGCTGCCCGACTGCAGGTACAGCGCGTCCATGATCTGGGCCACCTGGTCCGAAGCCCGCAGCTGCGTGGAGGTTCCGGTCTGATCGTGCGCGACGACCTCGGGGAACCGCTTGATCATGGTGCGGTGCAGCGGGCGGATCTGGCGCAGCAGCAGCCGCGCGCGCACCCACAGCTCCACCACGATCCAGACCGCGCCGAAAGAGATGAGCAGACTGGCGATTTCCCACGCCACCCAGGCGAAGGTGGGTTCGCCGTGCGGGGCGCGGGGCGCGTCGGTGAGGGCGCGGCCGATGTTCAGCGCCGCGAGCACACCCACCACGGCGGTGCCCGCCGTATAGATGGCGATACCGCGGCCCAGGGTGGTCCAGTCCAGGTTGCGCAGACCGGTTACCACGATGAACACGCTGCCCAGCGCGACGAGCATCCAGCCGAAGGTGAACGACCACAGCAGCGAGATCAGCACCGCCACACCGCCTCCGGCGTAGATGAGCATCGCGATCTGGCGCAGGTTGCGCCGCGACACCACCGGCCAGGCGGCCGCCGCGACGACCGAGGTCGCGGTGACGAAGGCCAGCCACGACCCGAGCACGATGCCGTCGGACAGCAGGCCCGGAGGCAGGCCGCGCGGCAGCAGATTGTCGATGGCCAAAGCGATTTCGGGCACGGCCACCGTCGCGGCGGCCGCCACCGCCGCCACCGCGACGACGATCGCGACGCGCGCGGTGGTGGCGGGCTTGACCAGCACGCGGCCCACGCGCGCACCCGCCGCGATCCACACCAGCATTGCGGTCAGCCACAGCGTCATCCGAGTGCCTCATCGAATCGAAGGACCGAGACGCCTGCGCCCCGGCTGTTGAACACGCGCAGTCGGGTCATGAGCATGGCGGCGAAGGTCTCGGCCTCCCATTCGGCGAGTTCGTCGGCGCCGTCGTCCACGATCTGCTGGTGCGCGCGCTGGCTGAGCATGTAGGCGATCAAATCGTCGCTGGCCTCCAGGGTGACCTCGGGGGCGGGCGCGCCCTCGTGATCGAACACGATGTGCCCGAGTTCGTGGGCCAGCGTGTGGTCGCGGCTGGGCAGTGCCTGGGCCAGCACGATCACGTCGCGGTCGGGGTAGAACCGGCGCTGTCCGCACACGCCGGGGCCCAGATGCGCACTGGCGATCTCGATTTCGCGCCTGCGCTCGTCGGCGATCGCGGCCACCACCTCGTCGAGGGTGGTGGCGTCGGAGTCGGCCGCGACGGCGCACACGGCGTCGACGGCGGCCGCCACCCGGCGGTAGGACCGGGAGCTGCTCTGCGTCCTGCTCTCACTCATCGCTACCTCACGACCTCGGGCCGAAGAACTGGGCGCGGGCGGCGTCGATGCGCGCCTGCGCGGCGGAGGCGCCTTGGAAGCTCACCGCACCGGAACCGGCGCCCGCCAGGGCGAGCGCGGCGAGGCCGCCGATCACCGAGAGCATGTTCGGCTCGGGCAGGCCGTCGTCGGCGCTGGTCGGGCGGACGTTGTGGTCGGGGTTCGCGGGCGCGGCGGGTGCCGCGGGCGGAGCCGGTGGGGCAGGTGGCGGCGGTGGTGGCGCCTGTTCGGGTAGCGCGGGCGGCGCGGCGACGGGCACCGGGGCCAGCGGCGGAGCCGGGATCGCGGGCACGGCCGGAACGGCCGGCGGAATGATGACCGGCACCGGCGGAACCACGGCGGGCGGTGCGGGGACGGCCGGGATCGGGATGAGGAGCAGCAGGAGGGGCGCGGCCGAACCGACCGCCGCGGACCCCACCGCGGCCGAGCCGAGGGCGGCGGAACCCGTTGCGGCGGAACCGACTCCGGCCGATCCCACACCGGCGGAGCCGAGCGCGGCCGAACCCGTCGCGGCGGCGCCGACGCCCGCCGAACCGAGTGCGGCCGAACCGGTGCCGAGCGCGGCCGAACCGGTCGCGCCGAGGCCCACACCGGCGGAACCCACTGCGGCGGAACCCGTTCCGAGCACGGCGCCCAGGCCGGCCGAGCCGGTGCCCAGCAGCGCGCCCAGGCCGGCGGAACCGGAGCCGAGCACCGCGCCGAGCCCACCGGAGCCGGTCGCGGCGGAACCCGCGCCTGCGGCCGAACCAGCGGCGGAACCGGCACCCGCCGACCCCGCACCGGCCGAACCAGCTCCCGCCGAACCAGCGGCGGCCGAACCAGCTCCCGCCGAACCAGCGGCGGCCGAGCCCGCGCCCGCCGAACCGGAGCCCGGGCCCGCGACGGGACCGGGCGTGCCGATCTCCTCGCCGTAATACCCGGGGTTGTTCGGGTCCAGGCCCAGCGGCTGCGGCGTCACTTCGGACGATCCGGGCGACGAGGGCTCCTCCAGTGGGATGCCACCGGGTTGCGCGGTCGCCGCGACGGATCCGCATAGCGCAAACCCGGCAACAGCACCGGCCAGTGCCACCGCGCGGAACATGCGACCAACGGCCATTCGCGAGCCTTCCCTGGGTCTTCCCCGTCACACGGGGAGCACGCCGTACCTACAGCGCTGATCTCCGCCCGGTCGCGATTCACCCACCCGGACTTCTACGGACGATCGCCCATAGTAATGCCCGCCAGGAATCGACGCAGAGAAAGTACCCCCGGTCACAGGCACCGGGGACTTTCGTCCTCCCCGGTGTTAGCCGAGGTTTCACTGGCAGGTTACCCAGCCCGCTCAGCAAACCTCGGTGCGGCTCACCCGCCGTAGACGGGCTCCGGCGGCGCCGCCTTCGCGATGAGGTCGGCGACCACGGGCCCGAGCTCGGCGGGTTCCCACCGCGCGCCGCGATCGACGGCCACGCCGTGGCGCCAGCCGTCGGCCAGCGCGACCTTGCCGCCCTCGACCTCGAACATGCGGCCCGTCACCCCGGCCGACCGGGCGCTGCCCAGCCACACGACCAGCGGGGACACGTTCTCCGGGGCCATGGCGTCGAAGCCGGAATCGGGCTTGGCCATGGTCTCGGCGAACACCGTCTCGGTCATCCGGGTGCGCGCGGCGGGGGCGATGGCGTTGACGGTGATGCCGTAGCGGGCGAACTCGGCGGCCGCGGTCAAGGTCAGCCCGGCGATGCCCGCCTTGGCGGCGCCGTAGTTGCCCTGGCCGACGCTGCCCTGCAAGCCGGCGCCGGAGCTGGTGTTGATGATCCGGGCGTCGACCGGACGACCGGCCTTGGCCTCCCCGCGCCAGTACTCGGCGGCGTGCCGCATGGTGGCGAAGTGGCCCTTGAGGTGCACGCGGATCACCGCGTCCCACTCCTCCTCGCCCAGGTTGACCAGCATCCGGTCGCGCACGAAGCCGGCGTTATTGACCAGCACGTCCAGCCCGCCGAAGGTGTCCACGGCCTGGCGGACCAGGTTGCGCGCGCCCGCCCAATCGGCCACGTCGTCGCCGTTGACCACGGCCTGCCCACCCATCGCCTCGATCTCGGCGACCACCTGGGCGGCCGGGGTCTCGGTGGTGGCGGCACCGTCGAGGGCCGAGCCGATGTCGTTGACCACCACGCGCGCGCCCGCGGCGGCGAAGGCCAGCGCGTGCGCCCGGCCGATCCCGCGGCCCGCGCCGGTGACGATGACGGTGCGCCCGGCGCAGATCTGCTCGTCCATTCCCTGTTGTCCTCTTTCGTTGCGGTTGCGGTCAGTGCTTCGCGCCGTTGGCGGCGGTGGACGCGGCGAGGAAGGCCGGGCGCTCGCCGCCGCCGTGCACGGGCAGCGAGCCGCCGCTGATGTAGGCGGCCAGCGGTGAGGCCAGGAAGACGGCGGCGCGGCCGATGTCCTCGGGCGCGGCCATCCGGCCCAGCGGCACGGTGGCGGCGACGGCCTCGACACCGTCGCGGTCGCCGTAGTGCAGTTCGCTGAGTTCGGTCTCGACCAGGCCCACGACCAGCGAGTTGACCCGCACCTTGGGCGCCCACTCCACGGCCAGCGACTGGGTGAGGCTGTCGACGCCCGCCTTGGCGGCGCCGTAGGCGGCGGTGCCCGGCGAGGCGCGGTGCCCGCTGACGCTGGAGACCATCACGATGGAGCCGCCCGCGTCCTGGCGCTGCATCACCTCGTTGGCCACCTGCGAAACGAGCAGCGGGGCAAGCAGATTCAGCTCCACGATCTTGGCGTGGAATTTCGGGCTGGCGGTGGCGGCGAGGGCGAAGGGCGCGCCACCGGCGTTGTTCACCAGGTGATCGAGGCGGCCGTATCGCGCGACGACGGTGTCGATCAGCTCTCGGACCGCGTCGGGATCGCGTACGTCGCAGGGCAGGTAGTCGATCTCGCGATCGCCGTGCACGACGGGCGTATCGGCCGGACGGCGCGCGCAGGCGACCACGGTCGCCCCCGCCGCGAGGAAGGCTCGGCTGATGCCCGCGCCGACACCGCGCACCCCGCCGGTGACCAGAACGACGCGATCGGCCAGATCGATTTCGAGTCCCACCGTGCTAACCTACCAAGCAACTGCTTGCTTTGCCAATGCGACAGACTTCCGGCACGCACGATGGGATACGCGATGGGGATCGACCGTCACACCGAATCAACCGGCATCACCGTGGTCACGGTGGACTATCCGCCGGTCAACGCCATTCCGACCGACGGTTGGTTCGCCATCGCCGACGCCGTGCGCGCCGCCGGGCGCGACCCGGAGACCAAGGTGGTGGTGCTGCGCGCGGAGAACCGCGGATTCAACGCGGGCGTGGACATCAAGGAGATCCAGAGCAAACCGGGCCACCAGGCGCTCATCGACGCCAACCACGGCTGCTTCGAGGCGTTCGGCGCGGTGTACGACTGCCCGGTGCCGGTGATCGCGGTGGTGCAGGGCTTCTGCCTGGGCGGCGGCATCGGCCTGGTCGGCAACGCCGATGTGGTGATCGCCTCCGACGACGCCACCTTCGGCCTGCCCGAGGTGGACCGGGGCGCTCTCGGCGCGGCCACCCACCTGGCGCGGCTGGTGCCCCAGCACCTCATGCGCGCGCTGTTCTACACCGCGAGCACCATCACCGCGCAGCAGTTGCACCACCACGGGTCGGTGTACCAGGTGGTGCCGCGCGCCGAACTCGACGCCGCCGCCATGGAGCTCGCCAAGAACATCGCGGCCAAGGACGGCCGCGTGCTGCGGGCGGCCAAGCGGGCGCTCAACGGCATCGACCTCCAGGACGTGCACCGCAGCTACCGCTACGAGCAGGGCTTCACCTTCGAACTCAATCTCGCGGGCGTGGCCGACGAGATCAGGGCCCGATTCGACGACGATCTCGCGGCCCGCAAGGCCGGAAAGTAGGGGAAAACACATGCGCGACAAGAGAATGTCGCTCGAGGACGTGGTCGGCGAGCTGCGCAGCGGCATGACCATCGGCATCGGCGGCTGGGGTTCGCGGCGCAAGCCGATGGCGCTGGTGCGCGCCCTGCTGCGCTCCGACGTCACCGATCTCACCGTGGTGAGTTACGGCGGGCCGGATCTGGGCCTGCTGTGCTCGGCCGGCAAGGTGCGCAAGGCGTATTACGGCTTCGTGTCACTGGATTCGGCCCCGTTCTACGATCCGTGGTTCGCGAAGGCCCGCACGTCGGGCGCGCTGATCGCCAGGGAGATGGACGAGGGCATGCTCAAGTGCGGGCTGGAGGCGGCCGCGGCGCGGTTGCCGTTCCTGCCGATCCGCGCCGGGCTCGGCTCCGACGTGCCGAACTTCTGGGAGGGCGAGCTGCGGACGGTCGCCTCGCCGTACCCGGGACCGGACGGCAGGCCCGAGACGCTGACCGCGATGCCCGCGCTGAATCTCGATGCGGCACTGGTGCATTTGAGCATCGGTGACAAGCACGGCAACGCCGCATACACCGGCGTCGACCCGTACTTCGACGACCTCTACTGCCTGGCCGCCGAGCGCCGCTACCTGTCGGTGGAGCGGATCGTGGACACCGAGGAACTGGCGAAAGCCGTTCCCCTGCAATCGCTTCTGCTCAACCGGATGATGGTCGACGGCGTGGTCGAGGCTCCCGGGGGGGCGCACTTCACGCTCGCGGGCGACGACTACCGGCGCGACGAGAAATTCCAGCGGCACTACGTGGAGGCCGCGAAGACACCCGAGTCGTGGCAGGAGTTCGTGGACACCTATCTCGCGGTGTCCGAGGACGAGTACCAGGCCGCCGTGCGCAAGTTCCAGGAGGCGTAGATGAGCACCGACACCATCACCCGCGCGGAGGTCTGCGCGGTGGCCTGCGCCGAGATCTTCGCGGGCGCGGGCGAGATCATGGCCTCGCCCATGACGCCGATGAGCACCCTGGGTGCGCGACTGGCCAAGCTCACCACCGAACCCGATCTGCTGCTCTCCGACGGCGAGGCGCTGTATCTCGCCGAGACGCCGCCGCTGGGCGGGAAGTCGCCGGTGGAGGGCTGGATTCCGTTCCGCCGGGTGTTCGACGTGGTCGCCTCCGGACGCCGGCACGTGGTGATGGGCGCCAACCAGATCGACCGGTACGGCAACCAGAACCTGTCCGCCTTCGGCCCGTTGCAACAGCCCACGCGCCAGATGTTCGGCGTGCGCGGGGCGCCCGGCAACACCCTCAACCATCCGACCAGCTACTGGGTCGCGCGGCACACCAAGCGCGTGTTCGTGGACCGGGTCGACATCGTGTCGGGCGTCGGCTACGACAAGGTCGATCCGGACAATCCGGCGTTTCGTTTCCTGCACCTGCACCGCGTGGTGACCAATCTCGGCGTCTTCGATTTCGAAGGTCCCGGCCACACCATGCGCGCCCGGTCACTGCACCCCGGCGTCACGACCGAGGAGGTCGCGGAGAACACCTCGTTCGAGATCGCGGGGCTCGCCGAGGCGGGCGAGTCCCGGCTGCCGACGGCCGAGGAACTGCGGATCATCCGGGATGTGCTCGACCCCAAGAAGATTCGCGAGAGCGAGGTGCCGTCGTGACGCCCCGGCTGCGGACGCCGCTGACCGAACTGGTCGGCATCGAGCATCCGATCGTGCAGACCGGCATGGGCTGGGTGGCCGGACCGAGCCTGGTGTCGGCCACCTCGAACGCGGGCGGGCTCGGCATCCTGGCCTCGGCGACCATGACGTATGAGGAGCTCGAGGCCGCCGTCGCGAAGACGAAGGCGCAGACCGGCAAGCCCTTCGGCGTGAACATCCGCGCCGACGCGGCGGACGCGCCCGACCGCATCGACCTGCTCATCCGCGAGCGGGTGGCGGTGGCGTCGTTCGCGCTGGCGCCCAAGAAGGAACTCATCGCGAAGCTGAAAGACGCGGGCGTGGTGGTGATTCCGTCGATCGGGGCGGCCAAGCACGCGGTGAAGGTGGCGTCGTGGGGCGCCGACGCGGTGATCGTGCAGGGCGGGGAGGGCGGCGGGCACACCGGCCCGGTCGCCACCACGCTGCTGCTGCCCTCGGTGCTGGACGCGGTGGACATCCCGGTGGTGGCCGCGGGCGGATTCTTCGATGGGCGCGGGCTGGCTGCGGCGCTGTCCTACGGCGCGGCCGGGATCGCGATGGGCACCCGGTTCCTGCTGACCCAGGAGAGCACGGTGCCCGACGCGGTGAAGCAGGAGTACCTGGACCGCCACCTCCAGGACACGGTGGTCTCGCTCAAGGTCGACGGTATGCCGCACCGGGTGCTCAACACCGAACTCGTGCAGCGCCTGGAACATTCGGGCCGCTGGCGCGGGCTGGCGGCCGCGGTGTCGAACGCGGCGCGCTTCAAGAGCATGACCGGGATGAAGTGGTCCACGATGGTTCGCGACGGCCTGGCCATGCGAAAGACCAAGGACCTCACCTGGTCTCAGGTCGTGATGGCGGCCAATACCCCGATGCTGTTGCGCGCCGGGCTCGTCGAGGGCAACACCCACGCGGGCGTCCTCGCCGCGGGACAGGTCACCGGCATCATCGACGACCTGCCCACCTGCGCGGACCTGATCGACCGGATCATGACCGACGCGGTCGCTCGGATCGATGCGCTCGCGGCGTTGCGTGACGGGGCGACGGTCACGCAAGCCCCGCCCGTCTGAGCGCGCGTTCGACGAGGTGCCGCCCGGAAGTCCGGGCGGCACTTCGTCGTTCACCTTCCGGCACGCGAACGACCGGACCCGTGCGAGGTGGACATCGGCGCGGGGCATTCGGCGAGCGCCGCGGTCCACCCGCTCAGGGGAGATCCGTCAGAGTCGTTCGATGATCGTGACGTTCGCGGTGCCGCCGCCCTCGCAGATGGTGAGCAGGCCGTAGCGCCCCTGGCGGCGCTCCAGCTCGTTGAGCAGGGTCGCGAACAGCTTGGTGCCGGTCGCGCCGAGCGGGTGGCCGAGCGCGATCGCGCCGCCGTTGACATTCACCTTCTCCGGATCGGCGCCGGTCTCCTTCAACCACGCCAGCACCACGGGGGCGAACGCCTCGTTGATCTCCACCACGTCGATGTCGTCGATGGTGAGACCGGTCTTCTCCAGCGCCCACTTGGTGGCCGGGATCGGCGCGGTGAGCATGAAGATCGGGTCCGCGCCGCGCGCGCTCACGTGATGGATGCGGGCGCGCGGGGTGAGCCCGTACTCCTGGACCGCCCACTCCGAGGCGAGCAGGGCGGCGCTGGCACCGTCGGAGATCTGGCTGGCCACGGCCGCGGTGAGCGGGCTGCCCTCGGCCAGCGGCGGCAGCGAGGCCATCTTCTCCAGCGAGGTCTCGCGCGGGCCCTGGTCGATCCAGAAATCACCCACCGGCACGATCTCGTTGTCGAACTTGCCCTCCTTGATGGCCCGGCGGGCGCGCTCGTGGCTGCGCAGCGCCCAGCGCTCCATGTCCTCGCGGCTGATGCCCCACTTCTCGGCGATCAGCTGCGCGCCGCGGAACTGCGAGACCTCGTCGGTGCCGTAGCGGTGGTCCCAGCCCTGCGCGCCGACGAACGGCGAGTCGAAGCCGTACTCCTTGCCGGCCAGCATGGCCGCCGAGATCGGGATGGCGCTCATGTTCTGCACGCCGCCCGCGACGATCACCTCGGCGGTGCCGCTCATGATCGCCTGCGCGCCGAAGTTCACCGCCTGCTGCGACGAACCGCACTGGCGGTCCACGGTGACGCCGGGGACCTCCTCCGGATACCCCGCCGTCAGCCAGGCCGTGCGGCCGATATTGCCCGCCTGCGGGCCGATGTTGTCGACACAGCCGACGATCACGTCGTCGACGGCGATGGGGTCGATCGGCGAGCGGTCCAGCAGGCCGCGCAGCGCCGCCGCGCCGAGATCGGCCGGGTGCACGCCCGCCAGCGCGCCGCCGCGCTTGCCGACCGGGGTGCGCACCGCGTCGATGACGTAGGCGTCCCGCAGTGGGGCATAAGGGGGACGGTTGCCGTCGGAGCCTGCGGAGACGGCGGGGTGGGTACGCGCAGCACGGCGGGCCGAGGGTGTAGACATGAAAACTCCTAGTCGCGGTGCCGCGGCGCGGTGAGGCCGTCGAGCACGATGGTGAGATATTGCTTGGCGAGGTTCTCGACGGTGATCGGGCCGCCCGGCCGGTACCAGCGCACGGCGACCCACACCGTGTCGCGCAGGAAGCGGTACGCGAGTTCGACGTCGAGCTCGGGACGGAAGCTGCCGTCCTCGACACCGCTGGTGAGCACCCGGTGCCACAGCTCGCGGAACTCGCGGTTGTACTCCTCGATGTAGGCGAAGCGCTCCGCATCGCGCAGCCGCTTGGCCTCGGCCTGATAGATGGCGACCGCCGCGTGGCTGCGATCGAAGGATTCGTAGGACGCGAGCACCAGCGCCTCGAGCGTGTCGCGCGCGCTCAGCCCGGCCCCGACGATCTCGCGGTACCGGCCGAACAGGTCGTCGAGGAATCCGCGCAGGATCTCGTCCACCATCGACTCTTTCGAATCGAAGTGGTGGTAGAGGCTGCCCGATAGAATCCCCGCCGCGTCGGCGATATCCCGCACGGTGGTCGCCCGCAACCCGCGCTCCGCGAAGAGATCGGCCGCCATGGCGAGCAGTTCCGTCCGTCGAGCCGATTTCGAAGAGTCAGGTGCCGTCACAACGGCTATCATAAACCAAGCATTTGCTTGGTGAAAGGTGGGCACGGGAGCGCGGCGGCTCTCGGCGTCAGGCTCAGCGCAGCGAGTAGCGCAGGGGCGAGGACATCGACAGGTCCGCCAGCAATCGATCGCAGATGATCACCGGCGAGACCCCCGCCCGCGCCATCCGCGCCACCAGCGCCAATCGCCGCTCCGGCGTATCCCATTCGACGGTCAGCGGCACACACCCCGGCCCCGCGTCGACGGTCGCCATCGCGCGCGGCGGACCGTAGGGCACCGGCTCCTCGCTGATCTTCAGCACCATGCCGCGCTGCCACGCCTGGTAGGCGGTCATATCGGCGCCGAGGACGAGCTTGTCGGTGGCGGCGCACAGCCCCTGGGCGATGGCGGCGCCGACGGCGGTGCCGTCGACGCGCTCGCGCCGGCACCGGCGCAGCACCTCGAGCAGATCCGAGCGCACCTCGCAGAGTAGGGCGGTGCGGCGTCTGCGGTGCCGGTCCTGCTCGGACAGGCCGCCGCCCACGCCGATGCGGCGCAGGCGGGCGCGGTCGCGCGCGAGGTCGGCGCGCAGGGCGGCCTTGGGATCGCGGGTGATCGCCTCCTCGTCGACGGCGAAACCCTCGAGGATCTGCGCGGCGCGGGAGGCGGTGGCCCGTTCGGATTCGTGCGCCATGAGTTCGGCGCCGAGGGTGAGCGCGGCGAGCACCATACTGTCCAGCCGACGCCTGGCGAGCACGACTTCGCTCACCACATCGAGTTCCAGTTGTTCGCGGGGATCTGGGCATTCCGAGCCCATGGCGATCGCCCCTAACTCCGAGTGCGGGATCCGACCACTTTCAGCATGGCACACCCGCACCCCCGACACGCCAGCCTTTTTACCTGATCGGAAGCATGATCAGCGGCCGGGAAACGATCTCACCGAGATCGCCTCAGGCGCGCTGGCTGCTCACCGAGACGACCTCGCCGGTCAGGTAACTGGTGTAGTCACTGGCCAGCATGGCGATGGTCGCGGCCACCTCCCACGGCTCGGCCGCGCGCCCGAACGCCTCCCGCTCGGAGAGTCGGTCCAGCAGTTCGGTGGAGCTGACCTTGTCCAGAAAGGCGTGCCGGGCGATGCTCGGCGCGACCGCGTTGACGCGCACGCCCAGCTCGGCGGCCTCGACTGCGCTGCACCTGGTCAGCGCCATCACGCCGGCCTTGGCGGCCGCGTAGTGCGCCTGCCCGTACTGCGCGCGCCAGCCGAGCACGCTCGCGTTATTGACGATCACACCGCCGTGCCCCGCCGACCGGAAGTACCCGAGCGCGGCGCGCGTGCAGCGGAAGGTGCCGTTGAGCGTGATGTCGAGGACCCGGTCCCACTGCTCGTCGGTCATGTCCACCACGGGCGTCTCGCCGCCGAGTCCGGCGTTATTGACCATGATGTCGATGCGGCCCAGCGCTTCGGCCGCGCCGCGCACCAGGTCGTTCACCTGCTCGGTGCTCTGCACATCGCAGGCGATGGCGGCCACCCGCCGGTCGGGGAACTCGCCTTTCAGTTCGACTTCGGTCTCGCCGAGCCGGCGTTCGTGCCAGTCGGAGACCACCACGTCGGCGCCCTCGGCCAACAGCCTGCGCGCGGTCGCCGACCCGATCCCGGTACCGGCGGCGGCGGTGACCACCGCGACGCGACCGGTCAGCAGTCCGTGCCCGGGGATGGGTTCGGGCGCGATCGACAACGGCCCGCTCATGCTCGCACCTCGCTCCGGCCCGCCTGAAGTTCGGTCCCGACGGCCCGCCCGTTCACGGCCGCGCCTCCCTCGGCAGCCCGAGCACCCGCTCGGCGATGATATTGCGCTGCACTTCGTTCGAACCTCCGTAGATGGTGTCGGCGCGGGTGAACAGATACAGCCGCTGCCATTCGTTGAGATCGTCGTCCTCGTCGGCCACCAGCCCGCGCGCGCCGAGCACGGCCATGGCCAGCTCGCCCAGCCCGCGGTGCCAGTTGGCCCAGAGCAGTTTCGCGACGGACGCCTGCCCGCCGTCGTCCACACCCGCACCCTCCATCGTGCGCAGCGCGTGGGCGCGCAGGACACGCAGTCCCACCCACGCCCGGTCCAGGCGATCGGCGATCAAGGGGTCGTCGGCCGCGCCGGTGCGCCGGGCCAGCGCCTCGATGTCGGCGAGTTCGCGCGCGAAGCGGATCTGCTGGCCGAGGGTGGAGATGCCGCGTTCGAAGGTCAGGGTGCCCATGGCGATGCGCCACCCGTCGCCGGGCTCGCCGACGACCAGGTCGGCGGCGGTGCGCGCGTCGTCGAAGAACACCTCGTTGAACTCCGAGGTCCCGGTGAGCTGGATGATCGGGCGCACTTCCACGCCCGGCTGTTTCATGGGAACGAGCAGGTAGGACAGGCCCTTGTGGCGCACCGAGCCCCTCTCGGTGCGCGCGACGACGAAGCACCAGTCCGCCACGTGCGCCAGCGAGGTCCAGATCTTCTGCCCGTTGACCGACCACTCGTCGCCGTCGAGGTGCGCGGCGGTGCCGATGGCCGCCAGATCCGAGCCGGCGCCCGGCTCCGAATACCCCTGGCACCACAGCTCGGCGACGGTCCGGATACCCGGCAGGAACCGGTCCTTCTGCGCCTGGGTGCCGAACGCGAGCAAGGTGGGGCCGAGCAGTTCCTCACCCACGTGCGAGACGCGCGCGGGCGCGTTCGCCTTGGCGTACTCCTCGTGGAAGATCACTTGCTGGCGCACGGTGGCTTCGCGCCCGCCGTACTCCTTCGGCCAGCCGAGGCAGGTCCAGCCGGACGCGGCGAGGTGCCGGTCCCAGGCCAGCCGCTCCTCGAACGCCTCGTGTTCGCGGCCGGGACCGCCCAACCCGCGCAGCGCGCGGAACTCTCCGTGCAGATTCTCGGCCAGCCACTCGCGCACTTCGGCGGAAAACCGCGCGTCGGCGGCGGCGGTGCCGGAATCTGAGGTCTGGATCGCAACCACGCCGGTAGGATAACCTACCAAGCACTTGCTTTGTAAGGTGTGGACGACAGGCGCACTCGAACCGGTGAGGAACACCCCGTGACAACCCCTGCACAGACGACACCGCTGGCGCTGCACGATGCCGCGCGGTCCTTCGGCACGGCCCCCGCGCTGGCCGACGGCGATGTCCGGCTGGATTGGAACCAGCTGCTCGCCGCCGTCCAGCAGACGGCGCGCGCGCTCGTCGCGCGCGGCGTGCGGCCCGGCGACCGGGTGGCCATGTGGGCGCCCAACACCCACCACTGGGTGATCGCCGCGCTGGCCGCGCACTACGCGGGGGCGGCGCTGGTGCCGTTGAACACCCGCTATGTGGCCGACGAAGCCGCCGACGTGCTCTCCCGCGTCCACGCGAAGGCGTTGTTCATCGCGGGAACGTTCCTCGGTCGCGACCGGCTCAGCGAATTGCGCACGGCGGCGCCCGAATTGGGTATCGACACCATCGTCGTGATTCCGGTCGAGCCGGACAGCGCTGTCGTGAGCGATGATCCTTCGGTACTCAATTGGTCCGATCTGGCGGCCGTCGCAGAACCGGTGTCGGTGGAGGAAACCGAGCACATCGCCGCATCGGTCACCCCCGACGACATCTCCGACATCCTTTTCACCTCGGGCACCACCGGCCGCAGCAAGGGAACGCTCGTCGCGCACCGGCAGGCGCTGTCGGTCGTCCGCGCGTGGGCCGAGTGCACCACCCTGAACAGCGACGACCGCTACCTGGTGGTCAGCCCGTTTTTCCACAACTTCGGGTACAAGGCGGGCATCCTCGCGTGCCTGGTCACCGGCGCGACCATCATCCCGCAGGCCACCTTCGACGTGCCGCAGACGATGCGCCTGGTCGGCCGCGAGAAGGTCACGGTGCTGCCCGGCCCGCCCACCATCTACCAGACCATCCTCGACTTTCCCGACCGCGATGCCTACGACCTGAGCTCCCTGCGGATCGCCGTGACCGGCGCGGCCACGGTGCCGGTGGTGCTGGTCGAGCGGATGCGCTCGGAACTCGAATTCGACGTCGTCATCACGGGTTACGGGCTCTCCGAGGCCGCGGGCTTCGGCACCATGTGCCGCGCCGACGACGACGCCGAGACCATCGCCACCACCTGCGGCCGCCCCATCGCCGGTTTCGAGTTGAAACTCGGCGACGCCGGCGAGGTACTGCTGCGCGGGCCGAACGTCATGCTCGGCTACCTGGACGATCCGGAGGCCACCGCCGAGGCCATCGACGCCGAGGGCTGGCTGCACACCGGCGACGTCGGCACCCTGGACGAACGCGGCTACCTGAAGATCACCGACAGGCTCAAGGACATGTACATCTCCGGCGGGTTCAACGTCTACCCGGCCGAGGTGGAGCAGGCGCTCGCGCGGCTGGACGGCGTGGCCGAATCGGCGGTGGTCGGCGTGCCCGACACCCGGATGGGCGAGGTGGGCAAGGTCTTCGTAGTGCGCAAGCCCGGTGCGACGCTCACCGAGGACCAGGTGCTCACGCACGCGGGGTCGGTGCTGGCCAATTTCAAGGTGCCGCGCTTCGTCGAGTTCCGCGACCAGCTGCCCTACAGCGCCGCGGGCAAGGTGCTCAAGCGTCAACTACGTGAGGAGAAGTCCTGATGACAGACCAGCACGCCGGGGTTCCGGACGAGGGCGAGGTCGTCACCTACGAGCGGCGCGGCCGGATCGCGATCGTCACGCTGAACCGGCCCGGCTACCGCAACGCGCAGAACTCGGTGATGACCTACGCCCTCGACGCCGCCTTCGAGCGCGCCGTCGAGGACGACGAAGTGGGCGTGATCGTGTTGGCGGGCAACGGAAAACACTTCAGCGCCGGCCACGACATCGGCACGCCCGGCCGCGACCACCACGTGCGCTACCCGAACAAGGCCACGCTGTGGTGGGACCACGTCGACAAGGCGGGCGGCGACCAGCGTTTCGCGCGCGAGACCGAGGTGTACCTCGGCATGTGCCGCCGCTGGCGCGAAATCCCCAAGCCCACCATCGCGATGGTGCAGGGCGCGTGTATCGCGGGCGGGCTCATGCTCGCCTGGGTGTGCGATCTGATCATCGCCTCCGACGACGCCTTCTTCTCCGATCCCGTGGTGCGGATGGGCATTCCGGGCGTGGAGTACTTCGCGCACCCGTGGGTGATGGGTCCGCGCGCGGCCAAGGAGTTCCTGTTCACCGGCGACCGGTTCGGCGCGGCGCAGGCCAAGGAGTGGGGGATGGTGAACCGCGTCGTGCCGCGCGACCAGCTCGAGGCCGAGACCCTGGCGCTGGCCGAGAAGATCGCCGCCATGCCGCGTTTCGGGCTCGCGCTCACCAAGAAGGCGGTGAACCAGGCCGAGGACCTGATGGGGATGCGCACCGGCATGGACTCGGTGTTCGGCCTGCACCACTTCGCGCACGCGCACAACGCCGAGGTCGGCGCGGATTCCCTCGGCGGCATGAACGCCAAGACCATGAAGGCCGCGAGCGCGGCCGAGCAGAACGGGACGACGTAGTGGATCTGGATCTGGACGCGGCGGCACGGGATTTCCAGCGGGAGGTCCGCGCCTTCCTGGCCGCCGAAAAACCCTCGGCCCCTTTGCCTTCCATGGACACCAAGGCCGGGTTCGAAGCGCATCGCGACTGGGAGCGCACGCTGGCCGACGCCCGGTTCTCGGTGGTGTCGTGGCCGCGCGAATACGGCGGACGCGACGCGTCGCTGCTCGAGTGGGTGCTGTTCGAGGAGGAGTACTACGCCGCGGGCGCGCCGGGACGGGTCAGCCAGAACGGCATCTTCCTGCTGGCCCCAACCCTTTTCGAACACGGCACACCAGAACAGCTGGCGCGGATCATGCCTCGTATGGCGCGCGGTGACGACATCTGGGCCCAGGCGTGGTCAGAGCCGGAGGCGGGCAGCGATCTGGCCGGTATCCGGTCGACGGCGCGGCGCGCCGAGGGCGGCTGGCTGCTGAGCGGGCAGAAGACCTGGAGTTCGCGAGCGGCGTTCGCGGACTGGGCATTCGGACTGTTCCGCAGCGATCCGGAGGCCGAGCGCCACAAGGGCCTGACCTACGTGATGTTCCCGCTCACCGCCGAAGGCGTATCGGTGCGGCCGATTCCGCAGCTCGACGGCGAGCCCGGCTTCGCCGAGATCTTCCTCGACGACGTGTTCGTCCCCGACCGTGACGTGATCGGCGCGCCCGGTGAAGGCTGGCGGGTGGCCATGAGCACGTCCAGCAACGAGCGCGGGCTCTCGCTGCGCAGCCCGGGGCGCTTCTGCGCGACCGCGCGCCGGTTGACCGACCTGTGGCTCGAATCCGGTGATACCGCGAATACTGCGCAGCGTGACGCCGTGGTGGACGCCTGGGTGCGCAGCGAGGCGTACCGGCTGCACACGTTCGGCACGGTCACCCGGCTGAACGAGGGCGGCAAGCTGGGCGCGGAATCGTCCATCACCAAGGTGTTCTGGTCGGAGCTCGACATCGACCTGCACGAAACCGCCTTGGACATCCTGGGTTCGGCCGCCGAACAGGCGGGCCGGTGGACCGACGGCTACCTGTTCTCCCTCTCGGGCCCGATCTACGCGGGCACCAACGAGATCCAGCGCAACATCATCGCCGAGCGCCTGCTGGGACTGCCGAGGGGTGGGCGATGAGAGACCGGACATCCCCGAACAACCGTCCGCTGACGGGCCGCACCAGACCCGCACCACACCCCGAGCCGCGGCTCGGACGACCCACGGGGGCACGCCGATGAGATTCGCACTCAGCCCGGAACAGCTCGATTTCGCCGCCAGCGTGCGCAAATTGCTCGACGCGGGCCGAACACCCGCCGCGGTGCGCGCGTGGGCGAGTGGCGACACCGGCCCGGGACTCGCCCTCGCCCGTCAGTTGGCGGAGGCCGGGGTGTTCGGGCTCGGGATCGCCGAGGAACACGGCGGGGTCGGCGCGGAACCGATCGACCTCGTGGTCGCGTTCCTCGAGATCGGCCGCGCCGCCGCACCGGGGCCGCTGGTGGAGACCGCCGCCGCGATACCCGCTCTGCTGCAAGCGCTTCCGGAGCCGGACCGATGGTTGCCCGCGATCGCCGAGGGCACCCTCGGCACGGTCGCGCTCGGCGGCGAACACCTCGCGCTGGACGCCGATATCGCGAACCCGGTGCTGATCGTGGACGGCGCTCGCGTCACGCTCGGCGAGGTCGGCGAGCCGGTGCGCTCGGTCGATCCGGCGCGCAGGCTGTTCCGCCTCACGCCGGGCGCGGTGGTCGCGGAGGGCGACACCGTCGCCGAGGCGGGGGCGCTCGCGTTCGACACCGGCGCGCTGGCGGCCGCCGCCCAACTGCTCGGCGCGGGCCGCGCGCTGTTGCACGCCGCCACCGAATACGCCAAGCAGCGCAAGCAGTTCGGCAAGCCGATCGGTGAATTCCAGGCGGTGAAGCAGAAGCTCGCCGACGTCCTCATCGCGCTCGACCTCGCCGAACCCCTGCTGTTCCGCGCCGCCCTCACCCTGGCCGAACCGACCCGCGCCCGCGACGTGTCCGCGGCTGCCCTGGCCTGCGCCGATGCCGCGCACACCGCGGCCCGCGCGGCGCTCCAGGTACACGGGGCCATCGGCTACACGGCCGAATACGACCTCTCGCTCTGGTTGACGAAGGTGACCGCCCTCCAGTCCGCCTGGGGGACAGCCGATTTCCACCGGGGCCGCATCGCCGCAGCGCTGCGCGCGGAACGGGGGTCGGCGTGAGGAACCTTCGCGTCGCCCGAGGTGCGCGATGAGCTGGGGTGCGTCGCTGGGCGGCGACGCGTCGGCCTTCCGCTGGTCGGCGTGGACGGCGACCGAGTGCGAGACCACTGAGACCGAGAGCCGTGAGGTGACCCATGACCACGACTGAACAGCGGGAACTGATCGCCTCGGTGCGCGGCCTGCTCACCAAGCACGCCGGGCGCGACGCGCTGCGGGCCGCGATGGAGACCGACCTGGGCTACGACCCGAAGCTGTGGCGGCTGCTGTGCGAGCAGATCGGCGTGGCGGGCCTGGCGATTCCCGAGGAGTACGGCGGGTTCGGCGCATCCTTGGCCGAATCCCTGTTGGTGGTGGGCGAATTGGGCCGCGTGCTGGCCGGTGTGCCGATGCTCGGCTCGGCCGTGCTCGGCGCGCGGGCGATCCTGCTCTCCGGTGATGCCGAGGCCTGCGCGCGCCTGCTGCCCGGCGTCGCCGAGGGCACCACGACGGTGGCCGTGTGCTGGGCCGGCGCCGACGGCTGGGACGAGCCCGGCGTCCACAGCGACGGCGAAAAGCTCGACGGCACCGCCCATTACGTGCTCGACGGCGCGCACGCCCACACCCTGATCGTCGTCACCGACGCGGGACTGTTCGAGGTCTCCCCCGACGCATCCGGCGTCACCCGCCGCGCCGTCGCGACGATGGACCCCACCCGCAAACTCGCCGAGATCACCTTCGAGGGCGTCAACGGCCGCGCGCTCGGCACCGCCGATCCGGCGGCCACCATCGCCCGGCTGCGCGAAACCGCCTGGGCCGCAGTGGCCGCCGAACAGGTCGGCGCCGCCGAGCACTGCCTCGCCATGACGGTCGAGTACACGAAATCCCGGGTCCAGTTCGGCCGCCCCATCGGCAGCTTCCAAGCCCTCAAGCACCGCATGGCCGATATGTACGTGCTCGCGGAGTCGGCGACATCCACCGCCCGGGCCGCCGCCACGGCGGTCGCCGAATCCCTGCCCTCGGCCGCCGAGGACGTGTGGGCCGCCCGCCGCCACTGCTCGGAGGCGATCACCGCGATCACCGCCGAGACCGTCCAGCTCCACGGCGGCATCGCGATCACCTGGGAGCACGACGCCCACCTCTACTTCAAGCGCGCCCACGCCACCACCGAACTCTTCGGCACCCCACCACGTCCGCTGGCTCACTCTGCCTAGCGGTCCCGCGGACGCCCCGGCCTTCCTCCTTCTCGGCCGGGGCGTTCGCCGTGTCGTGGCCCACCTCACGCGATTTAGATAGTTAGCTTATGTAATAATAATCTGCGTGCAGCGGGCCCCAGTGAACTCAGCGGACGACATCGTGGTCGACATCCTCGTCACGGCGGGCAGGCTGACCCGGCTGGCCGGGGTGATCAGCGACGACGACCTCCCGCGCGCCGTGCTGCGAGCCCTCGCGGTGCTCGACGAACACGACGCGCTGCGGGTCAGCGAATTCGCCAGGATCGACCGATGCTCACAGCCCGCGGCAACGGCGCTGCTCGGCAAGCTCGTCGACGAAGGATTCGCGACGCGGACCAAGGACCCGGACGACTCCAGGGCCGTCCTGGTCACCCTCACCCCGGCCGGACGTGAACGGCTGGCCAGGGCGCGCGCCGCCTACGGCGCCGCCCTGGTCGCCCGGCTCGCCGACTTCGATGTCGAACGACTCGCGCGAATGGAAACCGATCTGAACGAACTGCTGGAAGCGCTGAAGAAGACCGCGCCCCGGCACTATCCGTCGAGGGAAAACCGATGAGCACGTTGACCACATCCCGCGCCGACGCCGGCGCGTCCGCATCCGCCAAACAGCCGAAGGCCGTGTGGGCCGTCGCGTTCGCCAGCGTGATCGCCTTCATGGGGATCGGGCTGGTGGATCCGATTCTCAAGCCGATCGGTGAGCAACTGAACGCCTCGCCGTCCCAGGTGTCGCTGCTGTTCACCAGCTACATGCTGGTCACCGGCCTCGCCATGCTGGTGACGGGTGTGGTGTCGAGCCGGTTCGGCGCGAAGAAGACGCTGCTGGCGGGTCTGGCCATCATCGTGGTGTTCGCGGCGCTGGCGGGTCTGTCCGATACGGTCGCCCAGATCGTCGGCTTCCGCGCGGGCTGGGGTCTGGGCAACGCGCTGTTCATCGCGACCGCGCTGGCCACCATCGTCGGAGCGGCCAGCGGCGGCGTGGCGCGCGCCATCATCCTGTACGAGGCGGCGCTGGGCATCGGCATCGCGACCGGGCCGCTGGTCGGCGGCCTGCTCGGCGGAATCAGCTGGCGCGGGCCGTTCTTCGGCGTGTCCGTGCTGATGGCCATCGCGTTCGTCAGCATCGTGGTGCTGCTGCCCGAGAGCCCGAAGCCCGCGCACCCCACGTCGATCACCGCGCCGTTCAAGGCGCTGCGGCACCGCGGACTGCTGGTCGTGAGCCTCACCGCGCTGCTCTACAACTTCGGCTTCTTCACTCTGCTGGCCTACACACCGTTCCCGCTCGATATGGGCACGTACGCGATCGGCTTCATCTTCTGCGGCTGGGGTGTGCTGCTGGCCGTCGCTTCGGTGTTCCTCGCGCCGCGTTTGCAGCGGCGGTTCGGGACGCTGCCGATGATGGTGCTGTCGCTGGCGCTGTTCGCCGCCGACCTGGCCGTGATGGCGATGTTCGCCGAGAGCAAGGCGGTGCTGATCGCGGGCACCGTGATCGCCGGCCTGTTCCTCGGCGTGAACAACACGCTGATCACCGAGGCCGTGATGATCTCGGCGCCCGTGGAGCGGTCGACCGCCTCGGCCGCCTACAGCTTCGTCCGGTTCGCCGGCGGCGCCGCGGCGCCGTGGCTGGCGGGCAAGCTCGGCGAGCACATGGTCGCCCTGCCGTTCTGGGTGGGTGCGGTCTGCACCGCCGGGGCCGTGCTGGTGCTGATCGCCGGACGCACCGCCCTCGCCCACATCGACGATCACGATCCGGCGCCGCACAGCGTGGAGGAGGCGCAGGCGATCACCGTCGGCGACTGAGCGCGGTTCTTTCCCGCCGGGCTCGCGATACGCGAGCCCGGCGGTTGTCTGTGACGGGCGGCCCGCTCGCCTGGTGCGGACCCGATATGGGCCGCAGGCCCCGACTGCCCGGCGCCTATAGCCGCAGTCCGCTACCAGTCGCGGGGTGCGATCAGTTCCTCGATATCGGCGTCGGCGAAGCCGTAGGCGTCGGCCACGAACCAGAACTCCTCGGCGATGGCTTCGCGGGCTACCGTTTCGATCTCGCTGCCCGCCGCGGCGAAGTCGTCCTGCAGGTCGTTGAACTCCTCAGCGGCGGCGTACCGTCGAGAAGTATGACCGAGGAGCAGCGCGGGCGCGTGAAGGTCGCGAGCAGTCAGAAGCGGGTCCGGGCCTATCTGAGTGGGCGCCTGGTGGCCGACACCGCGCGACCGGTGCTGGTGTGGGAAGTTCCGTACTACCCGACGTATTACATCCCCGCCGAGGACGTGCGCGCCGAGCTGAAGCCGAACGGTGCGACGGTGCGCTCCCCCAGCCGCGGCGACGGCGTGGTGCACGACGTGACCGTCGACGGCGTGACGGCCGACGGTGCGGCGCTGCGCCACCCGGACTCCCCGCTGCCCCAGTTGCGGGATCTGGTGCGCCTGGACTGGAACGCCATGGACGAGTGGTTCGAGGAGGACGAGCCGGTCTACGTGCACCCGCGCGATCCGTACTCGCGCGTCGACATCCTCGCCAGCTCCCGCCACGTGCGCGTGGAGATCGACGGCGTGACGGTCGCCGACTCCCATTCACCCCGCATCCTCTTCGAAACCGGCCTCCCCGCACGGTATTACCTCCCACTGACCGACATCCGCATGGACCTGCTCCACCCCTCCGAAACCCACTCCCAATGCCCCTACAAGGGAACCGCCGACTACTGGACCGCCCACATCAACGGCACCGACCACCCCGACATCGTCTGGACCTACCGCGCCCCCTTCCCGGAAAGCCAGAAGATCGCCGGCCTCGCCTGCTTCTACAACGAAAAAGTAGACATCTGGATCGACGGCGTCCTCGAACCCCGCCCCACCACCCCCTTCAGCTGACCCGCTACCACTCACTCGTAGTGGTAGCGGCAAGCGACGATCACCACCGTGTCGCCTTCGATCGCGTAGACGATCCGGTGTTCGGAGGTAACACGTCGTGACCAGTATCCAGCCAGATCGTGCCGCAGCGGCTCGGGCTTACCGATCCCCTCGTAGCCGTTACGGCCGATGTCCTCGCTCAGGCGATTGAGCCGCCTGAGCGTCTGCTTGTCATGAACCTGCCACCACAGGTACTCCGCCCACGCGGACGGAGTGAAGGTGATCCTCACTCCGACGGGCTCTCGTCGACCTCGATCAGCTCGTGTGGAACCGCTTCACCCGCACGGTGTTCGGCGATGGATCGCATCAAATGGCGCGCGTTCGCGGCGTTCCCGAGCAGATGCGCCGTCTCCTTCAACGCCTCGTACTCGCGCAGCGAGATGACCACCGCGGACTCACGACCCGCTCGCGTGATCACCACTTCCTCGAGGTCGTCGGTGACACTGTCGAGAACCGCTGCCAGGTTGGCCCGCGCTTCCGTAATGCTGATCGGCCGCGTGCACCCACTGTACGTAATCGCGTACATCGAAACCATGACTCTCCCCCTTCTGTCAACCATCCACCCGTCCGTATATCTTCACTGATACAGTTGATATACGTCAAGATATCCGGAGGTGGGCAATGGCGCGGACCGTGATCGACCTGGACGACCAGCTGGTCGCCGATGTGTCCAAGGAACTGGGGACCAGCACGAAGAAGGACACCGTGCACGCGGCGTTGCGGGAAGTGCTCGAATCGCGCCGCCGCGCACTGGCTTTGACGCGCATCCAAGATGCGGTGGCCGACGGCGCATTCGATCTCGACGCGCTCGAGCACAAGCGTGATTACCGTCGGTGAGTGCCGCGCGGTTCCTGATCGACACCAGTGCGCTGGTCCCGATCATGCGCCAGGACCCGTCGGTCTTCGCGTGGCAGCGCGCGGCGGTCGCGGGCCTGATCGCGCTGTGCCCGATCGTCGAACTCGAGTTCTTCCGCAGCGCACGCTCCGGCGCCGACCGTGCCCGCGCGATCGAGGACATGCGACTGATCTTCGGGTGGGAGCCGATCGATGACCGCGCCTTCGAGCGAGCGTGGGAAGTCCAAGCCGAGCTGACGGCCCGCGGCATGCACCGCGGCGCAGGCCCGGTCGACCTGGTGCTCGCCGCGACGGCGGAACTGCGCGGTCTCACCCTCCTGCACCGCGACCACGACTTCGACCACATCGTCGCCGTCACCGGTCAGCCGCACCGCTGGCTCACCACCGGCGACAACCTGCCCGAACCAGACCGCCATTAACGGGTCGGCTCGAATTCCACCGCCACAACAGGAGTTGTCCGCGATCACCACCATCACACCGCCATCAGCGGCGTCGAAGCTTCGGGGCGGCGATACCTCCCGGGCGCTCGGCCGTACCGGCGTTTGAACGCTTTGGCGAACGCGAATTCCGAGGTGTAGCCGACCTTTCGGGCGATGGCGCCGAGAGGCGCGTCGGTGTCGCGGAGCAAGCGGGCGGCGGTCAGCAGGCGCCAGCGCGTGACGTAGGCGAGCGGCGGTTCGCCGATGGTCGCGCCGAAGCGCCGGGCCAGGGTGGCGCGAGAGACTCCCGCCACGGCGCTCAGGTCGGCGATGGTCCAGGCGCGCGCCGGGTCCTCGTGCACGGCGCGCAGCGCGGCCGCCACCGCTGGGTCGGCGAAGGCGCCCGCCCACCCCGTCGGCCGATCCGACGTACGCTCCTCGAACCAGGCGCGCAGCAGGAACAGCAGCATGGTCTCGAGCAGCGCGGGCACCGCGGCGTCACTGCCCTGGCGCGGCTCCCCCACCTCGGCGGCGAGCAGGTCGATCGCCGCTCGCAGCGCCGGATGCCGCCCCGGCCGCGCGGGAAAGTGGAGAAACTCGGGCAGTTCGTCCAACAGCGGATGCGAGCGCTGCATGCCGAGTTCGTAAGCGCCGCAAAGTAGTTCGGTACGCAACCCGGGACCTGAACGTTCGCGGGGCTCGCCGGGCCGAGCGACCTCGGTCACCGGCGTGTCGAGCCCGTCGAGCAGATCGTGATCCGCCCCGCGCGGCATGAACACCACATCACCCGCTCCGAGCTCGATCGGCGCGCCGCTCGGCGGCACCAGCCAGCACGAACCGCGCAGCACCACATGGAAGCTCGCGCCAGGCACCACCGGATACCGCCGCCCCCACGGCGCGTGCCGGACGAACATACCGGACGCCGGATGCCCGGTCCGGATCGCGGCGATGGTCTCGCTCAAGATATCCACACCGCTCACGATACGCGCATCGCGTGAGTGTTCAAGACATGATTGTGAGTATTTGAGCCATTCAAAAGCTCGACGCACGGTCATAAATTCGTCCTCATGACAACGCAGAACCCCACCATCGCCGTCTACGGCCCCACCGGCCATACCGGCGGCTACATCCTCGCCGACCTGCACCGCCGCGGCGCCACCCCGATCCTGGTGGGCCGCAGCGAATCCCGCCTCCGTCAGGCCGCCCACGCGGCGGGCCTCACCGACCCCGACATCCGCGTCGCCACACTCGACGACCACCGCGCCCTCCTCACCGCCTTCACCGGCGCCGACGCCGTGATCAGTTCCCTCTCCGCCTACGTCGACAACGGCGCCCCCGTGGTGCGCGCCGCCATCGAGGCGGGCGCGCACTACACCGACCTCTCCGGCGAACAGGTCTTCCTCAGGCAGGTCCTGGACGAGAGCCCCGCGGCGGAGGCGGCGGGCGTCACCCTCGTCCCGGGCGCCACCGACAACAACGTGCCCGCCGACCTGCTCGCCCACCTCGTCGCCCGCCGCCTCGACGGCCCGGCCGACCTGGTGATCAGCCACCACAGCAAGAGCGGCGGCAACGGCTCGAAGGGCAGCGCCGCAACGGTGTTCGCGAGCCTGGACTGGTTCCGCACGGGCGGCTGGCACTACGCGGACGGCGCGCTGAGCACCGGCCCGTCCGACCGCACCGAACTCACCCTGCCCGGTGCCGAATCCCCCATCCCCGTAGGAAAATTCCCGCAGCCGCCGGTCGTCACCGTCCCCCGCCACTCCGAGGTCGCCTCGGTGACGGGCGTGCTCTCCAGCGCCATCCTCGCCACCCTCGGCTCGTTCACCGAGGAGCTCATCGCGCAGCTCCCCGACGCTCCGGACGCCGACCTGCGCTACGACGTGATCGTGGACGCCCACGGCCCGGACCGCACGGTCCGCGGCGTGTTCAGCGGCCTCGACTCCTACCGCGACACCGCCCTGCTCGCCGTCGAGATCGCGGTGCGCCTGGCCCGCGGCGGCGCGAAGCCCGGCGCGCTCGCCCCGGCCGAACTCGTCGACCCCGCCGCATTCCTCGACAGTCTCGCGACGTACGGCCTGAGCTGGCGCATCGAAGAACCCCGCTGACACGCCCGCCTTCACCTCGCGCCGGCGCGGCGTACCCGGCATAGTCGCGGGATGACCGACGAACGCCCGCCTTTGGCCGAAGCCCTGGATCTGCAACCGCATCCGGAAGGCGGCTGGTACCGCCAAACATGGCGTAGCCCGGTGGAATTCGATCCACCGGGCTACGCGGGCAAGCGGTCGGCCGGCACGGCGATCTACTTCTTGCTGATGCCGGACGAGCGGTCCGCACCGCACACCGTGGTCTCGGACGAGCTGTGGTTGTGGCATCGGGGCGGCCCGCTCGCGCTCGATATCGGCGGTGAGGAGGTCATCCTCGGACCCGATATCGAGCGCGGTCAGGTGTTGCAGGCGGTGGTGCCGGGCGGGACCAGCCAGTCGGCCCGCCCCCTCGGTGCGGAGTACGTCCTCGTGAGCTGCATAGTCTCGCCGGGGTTCGAGTTCGCCGACTTCCGCCTCGACTGACTACTTCGGCACCTCGATGACGCCTTCGTCCACGGCCCATTTGATGGTCTTGTCCAACTGCGGGCACGACTCCGGCCGTCCAGGGGCATTGCCGTTCGCGCACAATTTCGCGAACACCGGGCAGTGGGTCTGGGGAGGTTCCTTCCACTGCACGGAGGTCTGGTGCGAACTGGACTTGCGCACCAGCACCTCCGCACTGCACGACTGACACCGCAGCGGCGTCAGCCCCTCCTCCAGATAGTGGCGCTTGTCGACCACGGTCTGGGCCTGCACCGCCGCCCGCCGGGCGGGCTGATCGGCGAAATCCGGCGCTTTGGCCCAGGTCGCGGCCATCAGACACCGGCCTCCGCTTCGGCGGCCGCGTCGGCCTCGGCCTTGCGCCGCAGGTTCTCGGCGACCTCGGCCTCCCACGCCTCGTTGGCCTTGGTGGTGTCCACCTCGAACTCGAAGCGCTGGGTCATCTTCTCGGTCACCTCGGCCGCGTCCACGTAGAACTGGTCGTACCAGCGGCGCAGCTGGTAGACCGGTCCGTCCTCCTCGCACAGCAGCGGATTCTCGACCTTGGACTTGTGCTTCCAGATCTCCACGTCCTGGAGGAATCCGACGCTGATGCCCTCGGTCATCTTCTCGGCCAGCTTGTCGGCCATCTCGCCGTCGACGCCCTTGGGCTTCTCCAGCGTGATGCCCCACTGCAACACGAACGAATCCTGCGTCACCGGGTAGTGGCAGTTGATCAGGACGCTCTTGACCTCGTAGCCGCTGTAGATGTTGATCAAAGGGTTGATCATGTACGACGGCCCGAAGTACGACGCCTCCGATTTCAGCAGCGTGTCGCCCCCGTACTTCGACGCCATGCCGATGTCGGGCCTGCCCTTGGTCTCCAGGAACTGGGTGGCGATATGCCCCTCGAAGACGTTCTTGAAGTACGTCGGGAACGCGAAGTGGATGTAGAAGAAGTGGGCCATGTCCACCACGTTGTCGATGATCTCGCGGCAGTTGGCGCCCTCGATGAGCATCGAGTTCCAGGTCCAGTCCGTCCACCCGCTGTCCAGCTCTTCGCTGGGGCTGCCGTCGGCGGTGGTGTAGGGGCCCTCGATGTGCGGAATGGTGATCTCCGGCGGGGGCGGGTTGTTCTCGTGGTCGTGCCAGACGAACAACTGCCCGTTGCGTTCGAGGGTGATCCACTTGCGCGTGCGCGCCAGCGGCGGCACCCGCCGCGCGTAGGGGATCGCGGTGCATTTGCCCGTGGTGCCCGACCAGCGCCAATCGTGGAACGGGCAGGCGATGTCGTCGCCCTTGACCTCGCCCATGCTCAAATCGCCGCCCATATGCCGGCAGTAGGCGTCGAGCACCCGCAGCTCACCGCTGCCGTCGGCCCAGATCACCAGCTTGGTGCCGAACACGTTGACCGCGTGCGGCTTCCCGTCGCGGTAGGTCTTGGCCAGACCGAGGCAATGCCATCCCCTC
Source organism: Nocardia puris (assembly GCF_036051655.1). Lineage (NCBI taxonomy): Bacteria > Bacillati > Actinomycetota > Actinomycetes > Mycobacteriales > Nocardiaceae > Nocardia > Nocardia puris. The sequence continues at coordinate 1,187,639 of NZ_CP107943.1, forward strand.
GCGTAACGGGTCGGCGCGGAGCCCACATCGAGCTCGCGGACCTTCGGGGTAACAGCCATCGCGCTTCCTCCTCCTTCGGTACTAGAACACGTTACAAAAATGTCGCGTTCCATGCCAGCGATTCCGGCCACTTCCTGCACGGGCCCATCCACGACCTGGGATGAACACAGGTTCTCGACATAAATAAGAACCTGTTCTAGTCTCAGAGGCAAATGAGTACCGGTTACCAATCCGACCAGGCAGGAGCAGGTCCCGAGATGACGCAAGAAGTGACCGAGCGGATCGAAGCGCTGTTGCCGACCCTGCGCGAGCGCGCGCAGGAGACCGAGAACCTGCGCCAGATCCCCGAGGAATCCATCAAGGCGCTCCAGGCGGCTGGCTTCTTCCGGCTACTCCAGCCCAAGCAGTGGGGCGGACTGGCCGCCGACCCGGTCGTCTTCTACGACACGGTCCGCAAGATCGCCTCCGCCTGCGGCTCCACCGGATGGGTCGCGGGCATCATCGGCGTGCACAACTGGCACCTCGCCCTGTTCGATCAGCAGGCCCAGCAGGACGTGTGGGGTGAGGACAACGAGGTCCGCATCTCCTCGTCCTACGCCCCGATGGGCGCGGGCACCGTGGTGGACGGCGGCTACCGGGTGAGCGGCTCGTGGGCCTGGTCGTCGGGGTCGGGTCACGCCGACTGGACCTTCGTGGGCGGCCCGGTGATCAAGGACGGCAAGCCCGTCGATTTCGGCAGCTTCCTCATCCCGCGCTCGGACTACGAGATCGACGACGTCTGGCACGTGGTCGGCCTGCGCGGCACCGGTTCCAACACGCTCGTGGTGAAGGACGTCTTCGTGCCCCGGCACCGCTTCCTGAGCATGCGGACCATGAACGAGCTGAAATCGCCGGGCCTGGAACAGAACACGGACCCCGTGTACAAGATGCCGTGGGGCACCATCCATCCCACCACCATCTCCACGCCGATCGTCGGCATGGCCTACGGCGCGTACGCCGCGCACGTCGAGCACCAGGGCAAGCGGGTGCGCGCCGCCTACGCCGGCGAGCAGGCCAAGGACGATCCGTTCACCAAGGTGCGCGTGGCCGAGGCGTCCAGCGATATCGACGCCGCGTGGCGCCAGCTCTCGGGCAACGTGGCCGAGGAATACGCACTGTTGCGGGCGGGCAAGGAAGTTCCGTTCGACCTGCGGGTGCGGGCGCGTCGCGATCAGGTGCGCGCCACCGGGCGGGCGATCGCGTCGATCGACAAGCTGTTCGAGGCGTCGGGCGCGACCGCGCTGGCCGACAGCACTCCGCTGCAACGGTTCTGGCGCGACGCGCACGCGGGCCGGGTGCACGCGGCCAACGATCCCGAGCGCGCCTACGTCATGTACGGCACCCACGAGTTCGGCCTGCCGGTCACCGACGGGATGGTGTGATGACCGCGACCGAGGAACTCACCTACGAATCCACCTCGCGCTACGCGCAGGTGCGCCCCGACCTGAAGCTGCACTACCACGAGGCGGGCACCGGCAACGGGCCCACCATCGTGCTGCTGCACGGCGGCGGGCCGGGCGCGTCGTCGTGGTCGAACTTCGCGCGCAATATCCCGGTGCTGGCGCGGCACTTCCACGTGCTCGCCGTCGACCAGCCGGGGTTCGGCGAGTCCGACAAGCCCGTCGACCATCCGCAGTACTTCTCGCACTCGGCCTCGGCGCTGAAGGATCTGCTCGACCACCTCGGCGTCACCGAACGCGTACACCTGCTGGGTAATTCGCTGGGCGGCGGCGCGGCGGTGCGGTTCGCGCTGGACTACCCCGACCGCGCGGGGCGGCTCGTGCTGATGGGGCCCGGCGGGCTCAGCGTCAACGCGTTCGCGCCCGATCCCACCGAGGGCGTGAAGTTGCTGTCGCGCTTCAACTTCGAGCCCACCAGGGCGAATCTCGAAGCGTTCCTGCGGATCATGGTGTTCGACCAGAAGCTGATCACCGAGGAACTGATCGACGAGCGGTTCGCCTCGGCGAACACGCCGGAGTCGCTGGCCGCGACCCGCGCGATGGGTAAGTCGTTCTCCGGACCCGATTTCGAGCTCGGCATGCTCTGGCGCGACGCCTACAAGCTGCGTCAGCCGGTGCTGCTCATCTGGGGCCGCGAGGACCGGGTCAACCCGCTCGACGGCGCGATCCTGGCGACGAAGATGATCCCGCGCGTGCAGCTGCACGTGTTCGGCGGCTGCGGGCACTGGGCGCAGCTGGAGAAGTTCGACGAATTCAACCGGCTGGCAACGGACTTCCTGTCCGGGAGCGGCAAGGAGCGCCGATGAGCGACACTCGCGCAGCCGCACTTCGGCGCGACCGGGCGGGGACGCCGGCGCAGATTCAGGAGAAATGACCATGGGCATTCGATCGCTCGGCTACCTGCGCATCGAGGCCACCGATATGGCGGCCTGGCGCGAATACGGCCTCAAGGTGCTCGGCATGGTGGAGGGCAAGGGCGGCGACCCGAATGCTCTCTACCTGCGCATGGACGAGTTCCCGGCGCGACTGGTGATCGTGCCCGGCGAGCACGACCGGCTCCAGGTCTCCGGCTGGGAGACCGCCAACGCCGGAGAGCTGCAAGACATCCGGGACCGGCTCGACGCCGCGGGCGTGCCCTACAAGGAGGGCAGCGCGGCCGAGAAGGCCGACCGGCGCGTCTACGAGCTGATCCGGTTCGAGGACCCGTCCGGCAACACGCTCGAGGCGTTCCACGGTGTGGCGCTGGAACATCGGCGGGTGGTGAGCCCCTACGGGCACCGGTTCGTCACCGAGGAGCAGGGACTCGGGCACGTGGTGCTCAGCACCTCCGACGACGCGGCCGCGCTGACCTTCTACCGCGACGTGCTCGGCTTCCGGCTGCGCGACTCCATGCGGCTGCCACCGCAGATGGTGGGCAGGCCCGCCGACGGCGAACCGGCCTGGTTGCGGTTCTTCGGCTGCAACCCGCGCCACCATTCGCTGGCGTTCCTGCCGATGCCGACGCCGAGCGGGATCGTGCACCTCATGCTCGAGGTCGAGAACGCCGACGACGTGGGCCTGTGCCTGGACCGGGCGCTGCGCCGGAAGGTGAAGATGTCGGCCACGCTCGGGCGGCACGTGAACGACAAGATGCTCTCGTTCTACATGAAGACCCCCGGCGGATTCGACGTCGAATTCGGTTGCGAGGGACTGGAAGTCGACGATCACGACTGGATCGCGCGGGAATCCACCGCGGTGAGCCTGTGGGGTCACGACTTCACGGTCGGCCAGCGGCAGCAGTGACACGCGACGAGGTACGGAGATGGACGTGACCACCGAGGCGAATCCCGAGATCGATCCGCGCCGGTTCCGCAACGTGCTGGGGCAGTTCTGCACCGGGATCACGGTGATCACCACCTTCGACGAGGCGGGCGCGCCCGTCGGGTTCGCCTGCCAGTCGTTCGCGGCGCTCTCGCTGGAGCCGCCGCTGGTGCTGTTCTGCCCCACCAAGGCGTCGCGCTCGTGGGCGGCGATCGAGAAGTCGGGGCGGTTCTGCGTCAACATCCTCGCCGAGGAACAGCAACCCGTCTGCGCGCGCTTCGGCTCCCGCGAATCCGACAAGTTCGCCGGAATCGACTGGCGCGCTTCGGACCTGGAGCTCCCGCTCCTGGACGACGCGCTGGCCACCATCCAGTGCACCGTGGACAGCGTCGTCGACGGCGGCGATCACTACATCGTGATCGGCCGCGTGCGGGCCCTGTCGGAGTCCACGGACTCCGGCAGGCCCCTGCTCTTCTACCGGGGGCAGTACACGGCGATCGAACCGGAGAAGACCACACCGGCCCCGTGGCGCGCCGACCTCGAGCACTTCCTTACCACCACCACGCTCGACACCTGGTTGTGAGCGCGGGGACTCCGCTCGGGTGGTGAATCCTCACCGATCCGCGCCGAGGCGGGTGTCGTTCCAGGAAGAACCCGGCGGGTACGCGATCGTGCGGCGTGGTGCGCATACCTCGCGGCCGTCCGGCTCTAGATTCGGCGCATGGGCGAGGACGAGCGGCGGCGGACGTGGGCGTCGCTGGATTTCCTGGTCAAGCTCGCGACCGCCATGCTCGAATCCGGGTACGCGACCGATCCGATGACGCAGACCGTGCGGTTGTGCGGGGCGGCGATGGGGTTGGAGCGGATCACCGTGGTGGGGATCGGGCGCACCGTCACCCTCGAATACCTGTGCGCCGACGGGCAGGCGCTCACCAGGACGGCGGCCGCCTCGACCATCGACGCCTTCGACTGCGACCGGATGAAGCGGTTGAAGAACGTGGCGCGCGAGGTGACCCTCTCCGGGACCGACCCCGACACCGCGCGGCGGATGCTCGCCGACGCCGAGCGCGGACCGCTGCCGTGGCCGTGGTGGTTCCTGCCGTTCGGAGGTTCGCTGCTGGCGCTGTGCATCGCGCTCCAAGTGGGCGGCACGGCCAAGGCCGCGGTGGCCGCCGCCGTCGTGCTCCCGCCGGTATACGCGCTGGGGCGCGGACTCGGGCGGCTGGCGATACCGCGCCTCTACGGCGTGGCCGTACAGACCGCGTTCGCGGCCGCGCTGGGCGGGCTGCTGCACGTGGCGGGCGCGATCACACTGACCGACACGGCGGTGCTCATCGCCACCAACTGGGTGCTGCTGGTGCCGATGCCGCAGCTGGTGTCCACCGCCATCGACGCGGTCAGCTCCGACGGGGTCGCCGCGCTGGCTCGGGCGGCGTCGGCGCTGCTCGTGGTCGGCGGGATCACATTGGGCGGCGCGCTGGTTCTGGCCTTCTCGCAACGCTTTTCGTTCGGCGATCCGATCGATCCCACGCTGCCGCAGCTGTCGCTCCGGCTGGCGATCGGGTTCTCGATCCTCGGCGCGCTCGGCAACGCGGTCTTCAACGGCGGCGGGCGCGATCTGCTACTGCCCGCGGCCGGAGCCGGACTGCTGACGGCCGCCGTCAACCAGACCCTCATCCACGCGGGCAACATGCCGTCGGAGTGGTCCGGCCCGATCGCCGCGGCCGCCCTCGGTTTCGCCGCCGCCGCGTGCTCCGACCTGCTGCGCCTGCCCATGACCGCACTGGCCCTCGTCGGCATCACCGGCGCCCTTCTCCCCGGTCTCATCGTCTACCAGGGGCTGGTCATCGAACTCTTCCACACCTCGGGCGTGGGCTACTTCGTCCGCGCCTTCGCCGTCTGCGTGGGCCTCGGCGTCGGCGCGGCACTCGGCGTGATCCTGTACGTCCTGTTCCGCCGAATCCCCCTGCCGCGGAGACGAGCGGGCGGCTGAGTGTTGTTCGGCCGGCCGGTCTTTCGGGCCGGAGCGACGTCTCGGTGGGTCTCCGCTCCGCAGCCGCCCCCTGTCGCGACTGCGGAGCGGAGTTCGAGCACCGGTTGAATTCTATTGGGTCGCTAGGGGTTCAGGATCGGCCGAAGTAAACGTCGGAGGGATTTCCGGCGACGTATTCCGACCAGGTGCGGGTGCCGTCGGCGTGGTCGGGGCAGGTGTTGCGGCCCTCGCGGTAGGCGCGGGCGATGCGGCCGGGGAGTGGGGTGCGCAGGATGCGGCGGGGGCCGGGGCGGGAGGCGCGCCAGGTTTGCGCCAGTTCGGCGAGGGTGAAGACCTCCGGGCCGCCGATGTCGGGAGCGCGGCCCAGGGGCTGGCCGGCGATGAGGTCGGCGATGCGGGCGGCGACGTCCTCGGTGGCGACCGGCTGGAAGCGGAAGTCGGTGGGCAGCGGGGCGATCGGCCAGCGCTCCACGGCGCGCAATACCGCGCCGATCAGCTCGTGGAACTGGGTGGCGCGCAGAATCGTATGCGGCACAGCGCTTTTCAGCACCAGATTCTCGCAGGCGACTTTGTTCCGGTAGTACCGCAGCGGGAAATGCTCGATGCCGACGATCGACACGTACAGGAAGTGCCCGACAGATCCCGACGCGGCCAGCAGGTTCTCGGTCTGCTTCGGATCCAGCCGCCCCGACTTCCGGAAATCACTGGCCGCGTGGATCACCGAATCCACCCCGTCGACCGCCGCGGCCAAACCCTCCCCCGTCGTCAGATCCCCCACGTGCGTCCCCGCGCCCGCCCGCCGCGACAGCACCCGAACCTCGTGCCCCTTCGCCCGCAGCAATGGCACGATCTGTCTGCCCAACGCCCCGGTCCCACCCACCACAAGAACATTACTCATGAGTAACTCCTACTCCGCGAGCACCGCCCCGCACAAGAAGCCACCCGAACGCCCTCATGCCGCACGGTGATGCGGCACCAACTCCACCCGAGAATCATCCTCGTCGATGGCGATATTGAGCGAAGCGTCCAACGCGCGAGCCAGCTTCGCCAGCAGGGGCAGAGTCGGCACCGCGTCGGAACCCTCGATCCGCGAAATCTTGGCCTGCGTCAGCCCGGCACGCTCGGCCAGCTCGGCCTGCGTGAGCCCGAGTTCGGTACGTCGCACATAGATGGCCTCGGCCAGCGCCATGGCGAGCCGGATCTCGGCCCGAACCTCCGCGACAGCTGACGCTTCGGCCGAAGCATCCCCGCGCAATCCGGTCCAACGGGTATGTGGCATCACAACTCTCCTCGGTCGATCACACGAATGAATTCGTCGTGCGCACGCCCATGCTCGGCTTCGCACGTCATTCGCGCCTTGATAGCTCGTTTCACCTCCGCGTCTTCACGGTCCTTCGTCTTTCTGAAGGTAGGGAGAAGCACAATCGTCCGATCAGGCCTGAACCATTAGGTGATCCGAATCGCAGCACCGTCGATGGTCGGCCGTAGTTCACGAACCCCGTCGCCGAGATATCGAGAGAACGGCTCGCCCAACGTTGTCGCGCGGTCGGCGAGCAACCCGACGTATTCCTCCACTTTGAGGAAGTGCTTGGCCGGCAACGACTCCAGCCAGACCCGAACCTCCGGTTCGATCTCGATCGAATACAGCGGATCCACAAACCGAGCATATATGTCGTTGACGACATATCAGCCAGCCCGGGGCTGCCCGCTCCTCAAGGGGCAGGCGGCGAAGCAATCCCTTCTCCGCCGGCAGCCGCCAGCAGGGCGGGGAGGAGGCCGGGGAAGCGGGCTTCTAGGTCTTCGTGACGGAGGGAGAGGTGGTGCTCGCGGCCGGCGATGATCTGGCGGATGACGCCGGCGTCGCGCAGGACGCGCCAGTGGTGGGTGAGGGTGGATTTCGCCATGCCGGGCAGGATCGAGCCGCAGGTGTGTTCGGCGCCGTCGGCGAGGGTGGCCAGGATGCGCAGGCGGACCGGATTGCCCAGGGCGGCCAGGACGTTCGCCAACTGGATCTGGTCGCGGTCCGGATGATTCGCCAACATGACGCTCACGATAGCTCGACTGTTGACGAACACTCGAACAGTACGTAGGTTCTCGTACATTCAAACTGAATGGAGGACCGGCGGTGGGTAACCGATTCGACGACAAGATCGCCCTGGTGACGGGCGCGACCAGCGGTATCGGCCTGGCGACCGCGCGGCGCCTGCACGCCGAGGGCGCGCAGGTGATCGTGACCGGCAGGGACCAGCGCAAGCTGGACGCGACGGCCGAGGAACTGGGCGATCGGGTGCTCGCCGTGCGCGGCGACGTGGCCGACCCCGCCGACCTGGACGCGCTCACCACCGCGATCCGCGCGCGCTTCGACCGCCTGGACGTGCTGGTCGCCAACGCGGGCATCGGCTCGTTCCAGCCCTCCGCCGAGGTCACCGAGGACGAGTTCGACCGCGTCGTCGGCATCAACTTCAAGGGCGTGTTCTTCACGGTGCAGAAGGCGCTGCCGCTGCTGCCCGACCACGCCGCCATCGTGCTCAACGCGTCGTGGGCGCTGCACCGCGGCGTCCAGGGCGCCGCGCTCTACTCGGCGACCAAGGCCGCGGTCCACAACCTCGCCCGCACGCTCGCCGCCGAACTCGCCCCGCGGCGCATCCGCGTCAACTCGGTCTCCCCCGGCTACATCGAGACGCCCTCGTACCGCGAAAACGTCTCCGCCGCAGCGAAATCCGCCGCCATCGCCGTGGTTCCGGCCGCCCGCCTGGGCACTTCGGAGGACGTCGCCGCGACGATCGCGTACCTGGCGTCCCCCGACGCGGCCTATGTCAACGGCCAGGACATCCTGGTGGACGGCGGGATGATCACCGCCGTCCCCGAAACCCGCCTCTGAGATCCACGCCCACCAACGAAACAGGCCGCGAACCAGAACGATTCGCGGCCTGCTCGGTACACCCCGCGCCGAACGCGGGACACCTGACCTCACGCGGGCACGGTGTTCTTCTCCCGCTGCAACTCGAGCGCGATATCGATGAGCTGATCCTCCTGCCCACCGACCAGCTTGCGCTGACCGGCCCGTACCAGCATCTCCGCCGCCGACACCCCGTAGCGCTCGGCCTGGCGCTCGGCGTGCTTGAGGAAGCTGGAATAGACCCCGGCGTAGCCCATCATGAGCGCCTGGCGATCCAGCAGGCATTCCTGCGGCATGGCGGGGCGCACCACGTCCTCGGCGGCGTCGGCGATAGCGAAGAAGTCGATGCCGGTGGAGATGCCGAGCTTGTCGCACACCCCGACCAGCGCCTCGACCGGCGTATTACCTGCGCCCGCGCCGAAACGCCGTGCGCTGCCGTCGATCTGGGTGGCGCCGGCGCGAATGGCGTAGACGGAGTTGGCGACCGCGAGATCGAGGTTCTCGTGACCGTGGAAACCCACCTGCGCGTCGGACCCGAGTTCGGCGACCAGCGCGGCCACCCGATCCGAGACCTGGTCCAGCACAAGGGCGCCCGCCGAGTCCACGATGTACACGCACTGGCAGCCCGCGTCGGCCATGATGCGCGCCTGCTTCGCCAGGAACTCCGGCGGCTGGGTGTGCGACATCATCAGGAAGCCGACGGTCTCGAGCCCGAGTTCGCGCGCCAGCCCGAAGTGCTGGATGGACACGTCCGCCTCGGTGCAGTGCGTGGCGATGCGGCAGATGGACGCGCCGTTGTCCTGCGAGATCTTGATGTCCTCCTTGACGCCCACGCCGGGCAGCATGAGCACCGCGATCTTCGCGTTCTTCGCCGTCTGCGCGGCGATCGTGATCAGTTCCTGCTCCGGGGTTTTGGAGAACCCGTAGTTGAACGAGGACCCGCCGAGCCCGTCGCCGTGGGTGACCTCGATGACGGGCACGCCCGCCCCGTCGAGCGCGGCGACGATATCGCGCACCTCGGTGGCGGTGAACTGGTGCCGCTTGTGATGCGATCCGTCGCGCAGCGAGGTGTCGGTGACGCGGATGTCGAGTTCTGCGGAATAGGCCATGGGAACGCTCCTTACACCCGTGCCGAGGTGATCTGCTCGGCGATGACTTCGCCGACCCTGGTGGCGGCGGCGGTCATGATGTCGAGGTTGCCCGCGTAGGGCGGCAGGAAGTCGCCTGCCCCTTCCACCTCCACGAACACCGAAACCTTCGCCATCCCACCGGAAACCACCGACGGCTCGTCGAACTGCGGTTCGTTCAGCAACCGGTAGCCGGGCACGTACTGCTGGATGTCGGCGACCATGCGGTGGATGGAGTCGGCGATGGCGTCGGTGTCGGCGTCCTCGGGGATCGCGCAGAAGATGGTGTCGCGCATGATCATCGGCGGTTCGGCCGGGTTGAGGATGATGATCGCCTTACCGCGCTGCGCCCCGCCGATCGTCTCGACGCCGCGACTGGTGGTCTTGGTGAACTCGTCGATATTGGCGCGGGTACCGGGCCCGGCCGACACCGACGACACCGACGCGACGATCTCCGCGTACGGCACGGGCACCACCCGCGAGACGGCCGCGACGATCGGAATCGTCGCCTGCCCACCGCAAGTGATCATGTTGACGTTCGGCGCTTCGATGTTCGCGTCGAGGTTCACCGGCGGCACCACGGCGGGCCCGACGGCGGCGGGCGTGAGATCGACTGCCCGGATGCCGGCCTCGGCGTAGCGGGGCGCGGCCGCCCGGTGCACGTACGCACTGGTGGCCTCGAAGATCAGATCCGGCTTCTCCGACTGCCCGAGCAGCCAGTCCACGCCTTCGTGCGAGGTCTCCAGCCCGAGGCCGCGGGCGCGCTTCAGGCCCTCGCTCTCGGGATCGATGCCGATCATCCAGCGCGGCTCGATGGCGTCGGAACGCAGCAGTTTGTAGAGCAGATCGGTACTGATATTGCCGGACCCGACGATCGCGGCGGTGACGGTCCCGATGGACACGACAGGGCCTCCTATACGAATTGCAGACGGACGGAACCGAGTCCGGCGAACTCGGCGTGGAACTTGTCGCCGGGGCGGGCGTCGATGGCGCGGGTGCACGAACCCGGCAGCACGATGTCGCCCGCCTTCAGCCGCACCCCGAACGAGGCGACCTTGCGCGCCAGCCAGGCCACCGCGATGACGGGATCGCCGAGCACCGCGTCGCTGCGCCCCTCGGCCACCACCTCGTCGTTGCGGGTGAGCACGGCGTCGATCCCCTTGATGTCGAGGTCACCGGGCGCGACCCGCTGCGCGCCCAGTACGTACCCGGCCGAGGACGCGTTGTCGGAGATGGTGTCGCACAGACCGATGTTCCAGTCCTTGATGCGCGAATCGATCAGTTCGATGGCGGGCGCGAACGCGACGGTGGCGGCGAGCACGTCGGCTTCGGTGCAGTCCGCACCGGGCAGATCGGCGCCCAGGACGAACCCCACCTCCACCTCCACGCGCGGGAACAGGTAGCGCCCGGCTTCCACCGGAACGTCTTCGTACACCTCCATTTCCGCGAGCAGATGCCCGTAGTCGGGCTCGTCGACACCCATCATGCGCTGCATGGCCTCCGAGGAGAGGCCGACCTTGTGGCCCACCACCCTGGCGCCGGTGTCGAGCCGGCGGCGGATATTGAGGAGCTGGATCTCGTAGGCGTCGACCACGTCGATGTCGGGGTACCGCGCGACGAGCGGGTCGATGGCGACCTTCTCGCGTTCGGCCCGCGCGAGTTCGTCGGCGAGTTCGGTTCGTACCGCGTCGGACAGCACGCTAATTCCCTTCCGCTGTTGCTGATTCGTAGGTGAGGGCCGGTTCGCCCGCCGCGGCGCGTCCGGCGCGACGGCCGGAGAAGACGCAGTCGGCCAGCGACAGTCCGCTGACGTAGGAGTCCGAGCAGATGCCGACAGCCGTGCGCCCGGCCGCGTACAGACCCGGAATGTCCTTGCCCGCCGCGTCTTTCACCGCGCCCGTGTCGTCGTCGACGACCACGCCGCCGAGGGTGAGCATCGGGCACGGATTGGTGAGGCTGGGTTTGATCCCCACATCCAACAGCCAGAACGGGGCGCGCCGGACCGCGACGGTGAACTCCGCCGGTTTGCCCACCGGGTCCGGGGCGCCGTTCTCGATCGCCGCGTTGTGTTCGGCGACGGTGGCGCGCAGCCCTTGCGGATCGATACCGGCTTTGACGGCAACGGCTTCCAGCGTCGGGCCGCGCACGGCCGTGCGGCGCATCACCTCGAACTGCATGCGCTGGAACCAGGCGGCCTGCGGCCCGATCTGGCGGATCGCGGTGCGCATGAGGTCGGCGTCGGCCAGCAGCCAGCCCTTGCCCTCGTGTTCGGTGACGAGCCGGTGCCCGACGGCCGCGCCGTAGCGGGTCTCGTCGATCACGCGGCGCCCGCGCCCGTCCACCAGTACCGCACCCGTGAAAGAGCTGGGCGGCAGGAGGAATCGCCATGCGGAGATGTTCGCCATGCGGTCGGTGGCGGCGCCCACCTCGCACGCCATGCGGATGCCGCTGCCGTCGTCACCCGTGGTGCCGAGCGGGAGACCGCCCTGGAAGCGGGCGTCGTGTTCGACGACCATGGCGCGATTGGCGATGAAACCGCCCGCGCTGACGATGATTCCGCGCCGCGCCTGCACCCGGATCGGGCGGGCGTAACGGCGGTCGAGGTCGTCGAGGCGCTTCTCCAGCGCCGTGCGCAGCGGCGGGTAGTAGATGCCGGGCTTGGCCGCGATCTTCGCCATGCGGGTGTAGCGGTCGCGCACCCGTCCCGGCGCGTCGCGCAGAGAGAGGCATTCGACGCCGATCACCGAGCCGTTGTCGTCGGTGATCAAACGCGTTGCCCTGGTGAGTGTTTCGACCCGTACGCCGCACCGGGCGGCGCTGGCGGCGAGTGGGCCGGTGAGCTTCTTGCCCGAGGTGCCGCGCCCTTTCACCCGATGCCCGCGCTGCGCGGGTGTGGCGACCTCGCGGCCGTAGCCGGAGACCTCGCTGCCGGAGTAGTAGAGGTAGTAGTCGTCGTTCGGGTACGAGGTCTTGTACGGGCACAGCGACGCCTCGAACGGCACGCCGTGGCCCTTCAGCCACTCGATCATGGCGGGACTCTCGGCGACGAACCGGCGCAGGGTGCGCGGCGAGACCGCGCCGCCCACCTCCCGCTCGAGGTAGGCGAGCATCTGCTCCGGGGTGTCCTCGACGCCGCCCTCGCGCTGCACCGAGGTGCCGCCGCCCGCGTAGATGATGCCGCCGGAGAGCGCGGCGGCGCCGCCCCCGTGGAAGCGCTCCAGCACCAGCACCTGCGCACCCGCGTCGGCCGCCTCCAGCGCGGCGCACGCACCCGCGGCGCCGAATCCGACGACGACCACGTCGGCGGTCAGGTCCCAATCGAGGGCCATGTAGTTCACTCCGGTCTGAAACTGAAACAAGTTTCCTCGGCGAACGGTGCGCCGAGCAGGTCTTCTGCCACACAACATAGACCAACAGCGCCCCCATTCTATAACGTGTTCTACATGACTGATCGGGAATACGACGTGGTGGTGGTCGGCAGCGGCGCCGCCGGGATGACCGCCGCCCTCACCGCGGCCCACCGCGGGCTGAGCGCGGTGATCATCGAGAAGGCCGCGCACTACGGCGGTTCGACCGCGCGCTCCGGTGGCGGGGTGTGGATTCCGGGGAACAAGGCGCTGCTCGCGTCGGGTCGCCCCGACGACCGCGAGGAAGCGCGGCGCTACCTGCACAGCATCATCGGCGACGCCACGCCCGCCGAACGGATCGACACCTTCATCGACCGGGGGGCAGAGGCGTTCGACTTCGTTCTCGATCACACGCCGCTGAAGATGGCGTGGGTGCCGGGGTACTCGGACTACTACCCGGAGGCGCCCGGCGGGCTGGCGCAGGGACGCTCCTGCGAGCCGAAGCCGTTCAACGCCAAGACGCTCGGCGCGGAGCGGTTCAAGCTGGAGCCGCCCTACAGCAAGGCGCCGCTGAACGTGGTGGTCACCCAGGCCGATTTCGTGCGGCTGAACCTGATCCGCAGGCACCCGAAGGGGATGCTGCGCGCGCTGCGCGTCGGCGCGCGCACGTACTGGGCGAAGTTCACCGGCAAGCACCTGGTGGGGATGGGCCAGGCGATCATCGCCGGGATGCGCAAGGGCCTGCTCGACAGCAACGTCCCGGTGCTCCTGGAAACCCCGCTGACCAGGATCATCACCGAGGACGGCGTGGTGGTGGGCGTCGAGGCCACCCACGAGGGGCAACCCGTGGTGTTCCGCGCGCGCCACGGCGTGGTTTTGGCCAGCGGCGGTTTCGAGCACAACGCGGAGATGCGCCAGAAGTACCAGCGCGAACCGATCACCACCGAGTGGACCACCGGCGCGGCGGCCAATACCGGCGACGGCATCCAGGCGGGTATGGCGCTGGGCGCGGCCATCGACCTGATGGAGGACGCGTGGTGGGGGCCGACGGTGTTCAAGGGCGGCAAGCCGTGGTTCTGCCTGGCCGAGCGGAACCTGCCCGGCTGCATCATCGTCGACGCCGACGGCAAGCGGTTCGGGAATGAGTCCGCTCCTTACGTCGAGGCCGTGCACACCATGTACGGCGGCGAATACGGGCAGGGTGAGGGGCCGGGCGAGCACGTGCCCGCGTGGCTGGTGTTCGACCAGCGCTACCGGAATCGCTACATCTTCGCCGGATTGCAGCCCGGCCAGCGGTTCCCGTCCCGCTGGATGGAAAACGGGCTGATCGTGAAGGCCGACACGCTCGCCGCGCTGGCGGCCGAGATCGGGGTGCCGGTGCCGAACCTGGCCGCGACGGTCGAGCGGTTCAACGCGTTCGCGGAGCAGGGCGTGGACGAGGACTTCCACCGCGGCGACAGCGCCTACGACAAGTACTACGGCGACCCCACGGTGAAGCCGAACCCGTGCCTGGCCGCGCTGGTGCAGGGCCCGTTCTACGCGGCCAAGATCGTGCCCGGCGACCTCGGCACCAAGGGCGGGCTGGTCACCGACACCGCGGGCCGGGTGCTGCGCGAGGACGGCAGCGTGATCGAGGGCCTGTACGCCTCGGGCAATGTGAGCGCCCCGGTGATGGGCCACACCTACGCCGGGCCCGGCGCGACCATCGGCCCCGCGATCACGTTCGGGTACCTGGCGGCGCTCGACATCGCCGAGCGCAAGGGCGGGGTCGTGGCGTGAGCCGGGTTCGGCACCGAGGGCTGCCTTCCGCGTCGGGTCGGCGCGTCCGGTCCGGTATCGCCCGGCTCGCATCCACCGGGGCGCGGGACGGTCGGGCCCTCGGCGCGAGCGGCGTTGCGGAGGGCGCGGCGATCATCCCGCTCAGCGGGCGCGGCACCGCCGAGTTCGGCGCGCCCGGCGCACGCTCGGAGCGCGGGTTGTCCATCATCACGCAGGAGGAGAACTGAATGCCCATCGATCCGAAGGTCGCGCTCGGCGCGGAACTGCCGAGCCGCGAGTTCGCCTGGACGCCGTCGGACGTGCAGCTCTACCAGCTGGGGCTGGGCGCGGGCGCGCGCTGGACCGACGCCGGTGAGCTGCGGTATCTCGATGACCGGGAACCGCAGGTGCTGCCCACGTTCGCGACCGTCGCGCCGACGCTGCACGAGACCGAACCGCCCAAGGTGAGCTTCCCCGGCATCGATATCGACCTGGCGAAGGTGGTGCACGGGTTCCAGGAGGTGCGGGTGCACCGGCCCCTCCCCGCCTCGGGCAAGGCGACGATGGCCGAACACATCAGCGAGTTGTGGGACAAGGGATCCGCGGCCGTGGTGGTGCAGGAGCGAACCGTCACCGGCTCGGACGGCGAGCTGTTGTGGACCGCGCGCTCGTCCATCTTCGCCAAGGGCGAGGGCGGCTTCGGCGGCGAACGCGGGCCGAGCACCAAGACCGAACTTCCCGACCGCGCACCGGATTTCGACGTCACCACCGCGACCCTGCCGCAGCAGGCGCTGCTGTACCGGATGCTCGGCGACCGCAACCCGCTGCACTCCGATCCGGAATTCGCCCGCGCCGCAGGGTTTCCCAACCCGATCCTGCACGGGTTGTGCACATACGGCATCGTCTGCAAGACGGCCACCGACACCGCGCTCGACGCGGACGCGAGCCGGGTCACCGGGTTCCGCGCCCGCTTCGCCGGGGTGCTGTATCCGGGCGAGACGATCCGCACCCGGATCTGGCGCGCCGACGGCGAACTCGTGATCGCGGCGACGGTCGTGGAGCGCGACGACGCGCCGGTGCTCGCGGACGTGAGCTTGACGTTCGAGTAGGGGAAGGCGGCCACGCGGGCGATATCGGCCGCCCGCGCGGCCCTTCGTGCATTAGAATCCGGCCGGCCCCTCGCCCTCGACGAGATCGGCGCGGACCCAACCGCACGCCTCGTAGAACGACGCGGCCCTGGCGTTGTCCACGAAGGTCTCCAGCCGGATGGTCGAGTACCGGGCGAGGAGCGTTTCTTCGGCGTACCGGAGCAGGAGGCGGCCGAGTCCCCGGCGATGGTTGCCCGGGTCGACCATCATCAGGTCGATCGTGCGGCCCTCGATCAGGGCGGGGCCGGTGGTCCCTCTTGCACCGGCGCGCGCCGTGGTGTGATCCCCTGAACTATCAAGGCGTACAACAGGATCACCAGGACCGGAGCCAGGGCGGGCGCCCATGCCAGGTTCACGGGGACCAGGGCGGCCGCGGCGGCGCAGCCCGCGAAGACCACCGCGCCCAGCACCGAGGGCAGCGTCGTGGGCACCACGCCCGCCGGAGCGGAGACGGCGGCGGCGTTCAGCAGGTACGCCGTGGCGACCAGACCCGTCGCCGCGGCGGCCAGCACGCCCGTGTCGGCCCAGACGAGCACGCCGATGGTGAGCAACACCGCCAGCACGGCGGCGGGCCGCCACCACCAGCTCGCCGCCACGAGCCCGAGAGCGAACACTCCCGCCCACGGCAGCATGAGGGTCACCGCGGCGACCAGCATGCCGCCCGCGAGCACCGCGAGGAATCTGGTCATCGCCGCACCCGTACCGTGCGGCGGTGTTCGGGCAGCAACCGCATCACCTCGTCCAGACGGGCGCCCTCGTCCCAGCGGACGATGTCGACGCCCACCGTGCCCATGTCCCGATACATCGACGCGCGCTCCAATTGCCACATGCGCGAGAGGGTTTCGTCGAGGCCCTCGCGAAACGGGGTGCCGCGCAACACGTCCACGACCACCACCACGTGCCCGCGCTTGCGCAGGTCGATGAGCGCCAGCGCGAACTGGGTGTCGAGCAGCGTGGAGAACGCCACCACGATCGCCCCGAGCGGAACAGCGGCGTGCGGGGCCAGCGTGCCGGTGGTGGGGATGTGCTCGTCGCCGACGTCGAGCACGGTGTCCACGATCCGGTAGAACTGGCGGCGGCCGATATCGGGCCGCAGCCAGCGCGGGGCCTCGCCCAGGCACACCACGGCCGTCCGGTCGCCCGCCTGCAAGGTGGACTGCACCACCTGCGCGGCGCCGCGCACCGAGAGCTCCAGCGAATCCGTCGCGGGGCCCGGCGCCTGCTGGGACGTGTCGACCAGCACCACCACATCGGCCGACCGGTTCGTCAGCCGCTCGGTGACGTAGAGCCGCCCGCGCCGCGCGCTCACCGACCAGTTCACCGTGCGCAACTGGTCGCCCGGCGCGTAGGCGCGGATGTCGGCGTACTCCACGCCGGGCCCGTGCCTGCGGGTCAGGTGGGTGCCGAGACGTTCGGGAAGTTCGGTGCGCGGCAACCGCATTCGCTGCGGATCGGTCACCGGGTAGACGAACAACTGCCCGGCGGGCAACGTCACCGTCGCGATCGCCAGACCGGCCGGACTCAGCGCCGACACCCGCGCCGACACCGGATAGCGCCCCCACCGTCCGGCCGAGAGCGCCAGCCGCAGCCCGGCCGGCGCCGCTCCGGAATCGCTCGCCTCCTCGATCTCGACGCCGAGGCCGGGCGCCGCCTCCGGCTTCAGCCGCAGCAGCGCGTGCCCCGACTCCACGAACGCGGCGACGGTGAGCACCACCTCTTCCTGCTCGAAACAGCGCAGCGTGCCGCTGCCGTCGACCTGGATGCGGGTGCGCGAGCGCTGCCACGGCGCGGTCGCCAGCACCCCGAGCAGGGGCGCGGCGAACACCACCAGCTGCCAGCGCGTGAACAGCACGGCCGAAAGCAGCGCCACCGCCGCGCATCCGGCCAGCATGTAGACCAAAGGCGCGGGCCGCCAGCGCAGTTCGGACTCGACGGTGGCGCTGGCGTCGCGGTGCCGCGCGGGGCGGGTCATGTGCCGGTGGCGCGCGGCACCGGGAGGCGCCGCAGCAGTTCGGCGATCACGTCCTCACCGCGGATGCGCCGCACCCACATCTCGGGGCGCAGCGTGATCCGGTGCGCCATCGCCGGAATCGCCAGCGCCTTCACGTCTTCGGGCACCACGTAGTCGCGGCCCAGCAGCAGCGCGCGGGCCCGCGCCATCTGCACCAGGTCCAGTTCGGCGCGCGGGCTCGCGCCCACTTCGACCTGCGGGTGCCCGCGCGTCGCGGCGGCCAGCGCCACCACGTAA
The DNA here is from genome assembly GCF_036051655.1 of Nocardia puris. Taxonomy (NCBI): domain Bacteria; kingdom Bacillati; phylum Actinomycetota; class Actinomycetes; order Mycobacteriales; family Nocardiaceae; genus Nocardia; species Nocardia puris. Next base: position 1,205,458 of record NZ_CP107943.1, read on the forward strand.
CTCACCACGTCGGGATGCACGGTGACGTACTCGACCGACTGCCGCATCTCCAGCAGGCCGTTGGTGTCCACCACCTGCCCGACCGTCGGCGGCGTCGAGCCGCGCTCCAGCCTGCGGCGGATCATCTGGGTCTCGTCGCGCTCGGAGAGGTAACCCAGTCGCAGCTGGATGGCGAACCGGTCCAGCTGCGCCTCCGGCAGCGGGTAGGTGCCCTCGTACTCGATCGGGTTGTCGGTGGCCAGCACGACAAACGGCTGTGGCAGCGGGAAGGTGTCTCCGTCGACGCTGACCTGTCCTTCCGCCATCGCTTCCAGCAGCGCGGCCTGCGTCTTGGGAGGGGTGCGGTTGATCTCGTCGGCCAACAGCATGTTGGTGAAGACCGGGCCGCGCCGAAAGTTGAAGCGGCCGCTGTTCATGTCGTAGATGGTGGAACCGAGCAGGTCGGCGGGCAGCAGGTCCGGCGTGAATTGCACACGCTTGAAGTCGAGCCCGAGCGCGGCGGCGAAGGATCTCGCGATCAGCGTCTTGCCCAAGCCGGGCAGGTCCTCGATGAGGATATGTCCGCCGGACAGCACGGCGATCATGATCAGCTGCAACTCGTCGTGCTTCCCGACGATCACCCGGGCCAGTTCCCGCAGCACCGCTTCGGTTCGCTGGACGGTCGCATCCAATGGCATGGTCATAAGTCAACTCGCACTTGTCTCAACCCATTTCACATTCTCTGCAAACGGCGCAGGATTTCGTCCAGCGCCGCGCGCCCCGGCGCGCGCGTGGTCTGATCGCGCAGCGCCACATTGGCCGGATCGACCCAGCGCCACAGTTCGGGGCCGAATTGCAGCAACCCGGCGGCCTCGGTGGCCTTGCGGTTCTTCGCGACCCGCAGGCCGGTGGACAGTTCGAACTCCTTCGCGAGCAAGGGACGCAAGTAGCGGTCCCAGTCGGCGCGGGTGCCGTCGGCGCGGGTGGCCAGCATGTTCGCGCGCGCTTCCCAACGGCGCAACATCTCCAGCGGGCCGTTTTCCATCTCGTCGGGGAAGTGGTCGGTGTCGGCCTTCGCGCGCTCGCGCAGCGAGAGAATCAGCGCGGTGAGCGCCACCGCGACCGGAATGGCGGCCAGCACGAGCATCGCCTCGCGGGCGCGGCCGAACGCGGCCAGCTCCAGCACACCCACCGCGAGCAGCGCGGTCACTACGATCGCCGTGCGATTCATACCCGTTCCCCCTGGAGATCGGCGAGGACGATGCGCAGCAGTTGTTCGGCGCGCATGCGCTGCCATTCGAGCATCGAATGCGGGCTGAACCTGGCTTCTTCGAACAGCGCCACCAGTTCTCGCGCCGACGCGTCGTGCAGGCGGCCGTGCTCGAACGCGCGGGCCAGCACCTCCATCGGCGTGTCCGAGACCAGCGGCGCGGCGGCGCGGTCGGCGGCCAAGCCGTTCTCCATCGCGGCGTAGCAGGCGATGATCGCGCCGCGCGGGTCCTGGCCGGGCGCGTTCATCGCCGCCAGACCCATTTCGGCGGCCCTGGCGAGCGAGTCGGCGACGGTCTCGGGGGCGGGCGGGTCCGGCGGCGGCACCGGGACCGGGCGGCGGCGAGCCGTGACACCCACGACGATCAGCCCGGTCAGCGCGACGGCGATGAGCACGCCGGCACCGAAGATGGTGAGCAGCAGCGTGGTGCCGGTGAGGGTTTCGGTGGAGGTGTCGGCGGGAGGCGGCGCGGTGGGCAGTTGTTCCGGCGGTGCGCCTTCCGACGTCGCCGGGGCGGGCGCCGCGGGTTCGGTGGTGCGCCCGCCGAGCACGAAGACCGCCGACACGATCGCCAGCAGCACCGCGAGCACGGCCAGCGCGCCCAGCACGATGAGACCGAAGCGTCCCAGGCGCCACTGCCGGTCGTCGGATTCGTGATCGACCTCCGGCATGGACAGCGGCAGCCGATGCTGGCTGGCTATCACACCCGCGATCAGGATGACCACCGAGACCGTGAGCAACACCGGCATGAGCGCCAAAGCGAGCACCGACGGAGCACCGTTCGGTTCGGCGGGCGGCGGCGCGCCCGGGATGTGCCCGCGCAGCGCGAGGGAGGCACACGCCAGCAGCGTGACCAGCACGATCACGCGTACCATCGGCGCTCGCGCTCGGACCACCCGTGTTACCACCAAACCTGAGTACTGCACAAAACAGCCACATAGTTACATGCCGCACGGTCCGCTCGGGAGGGAATCGAATACTTCGCATTACCCTCCGGTAAGTCCACGTTACGCGCCGCGTCCTAGCAGGTCCGCGCGCTGAAGGATCACGAACAAACCCCTGCGGCGTGATCTTGTGAGATCTCACAGAGGCGGCTCGCGGTGCGTGCCAGATCGGGTACGCCGCGCACCCCGGCGACCAGTTCGGCGGGCGGGGCGGCGGTGTGAATCGTAAGGGGGATATCGGCGTCGTAGAGGACGTCGATGAGGTTCACCAGGCGCATGGCGTGGTCGGGTGGGACATCCCGCAGGAGTGGGACGTCGCGCAGGGTCCAGCGGTGGTAGCGGTGGGTGAGGGTTACGTAGTCGGCGGCGGAGGTGGGTTGGGCGCAGAGTTGGGTGAAGTCGAAATCTATGGAGGTTTCGGTGGTGGAGCGGGCTGTCAGAGTTCGGGGGCCGAGGGGGATATTTACGGATGGATGGGTGTGCGTTGGGGTTGGATCGGGGGTCGTGCCGTGATCGGCCTCGTTATGGGTCGAGAGCGTGCGGATGCTGTCCGAGGGAGGTGGCGGCATCGGCGGGGGTGACTGGTCCTGGATTGTGTGGGTAACTCGACTCGAGGCGAGGCGGAGATTCTCGGCCCGCGACGAGGGCGTGGCGGTGGCGTCGGGCATTCGGCTCGACGGGATGCCGGCGTGCCGGGTGGGGGTGATGCGAGTGTCCGGTGGGTCCGCGGGTTCACGCCTGTCGACGATGTAGCGGCCCGACGCGAATCCCGTTGTGGTGTGTGCTTTTCGGGTGCGGTAGTCGATCGGTCCGTCGACCGATAGGACGTCGAGGTTGTCGAGGATGCGGTCGATGGCGGGGAGGAACTTCTCGTGGAACAGGGGGTTGGGGAGCAGGTCCGGGGGCGGGTAGTTGGAGGTGAGGACGAGGGTCACGTGACGGGCGAAGAGCGCGTCCAGCAGTCGGGCGAGGAGCATGGCGTCGCCGACGTCGTGGACGTGGAACTCGTCGAAACAGAGCAGGTTCGTGCGGCCGATCAGGTGGGTGATCGCCTTGTCGATGGAGCCGTGTTCGCGGTGGGCGCGGTGCAGTTCGGCGAAGTAGGTGTGGAAATGGAAGCGGCGCACGCGGTCCGGGTGCGCGGTGGACGGGAGGCGGTCCATGAGCATGGTTTTGCCGCGGCCGGGTCTGCCGTGGAGGTAGACGCCGCGGGCGCGCGGGATCGGGTTGCCTTGGTGGTCCAGGAGTTTCGCCAAACGGTCGGCGGCGACGCGCTGGTGGGGGTCGAGGTCCAGGTCGGGGAGGTTATCCGGGCGCACCGGACCGGCCTGACGTGTCCCGCCGCGCGCCGATGCATTCGCCCCCGAGGGCGCGCTCGTGTCGGCCGGACATTCGTTGCGTGCCGCGGAGGCGTCGAACCACCGGGCGCGGAGTAGCCGCCGGAACCGCCCCGAAGGCTCCCGCCGCGAGCGACCTGTCGACATCGCATCCTCCTCCCTCTACAGATGTAGAGTCCCTGCAGTTGTAGAGCGAGGCGCGGGAGTCGCGCCAGGGAAGGTGACGATGTCCACAGCCGACCGGCGCACTCTGATCGCCGACACCGCCATCCGCCTCATCGCGTCCGACGGCGTCCGCGCCCTCACCCACCGCGCCCTCGACACCGCCCTCGACCTGCCCGCGGGCTCGTCGTCGTACTACTTCCGCACCCGCCGCGCACTGCTCACGGCCGTCGTGGACCGCATCACGGAGCGCTCCCGGGAGGACTTCCAGCGGGCCCGATTCGCCGCACCCGCGGCCGCATCGCCGGACCTCATCGCCCGCGACATCGCCACCTGGGTCGACCGCCTCCTCGCCGACCGCTCCGACGACCTCCGCACCCGCCACGCCCTGCTCACCGAACTCCGCACCGACCCCGAACTCCGCACCAAACTGTCCCGCAGCCTCTTCTCCCCCGACCGCGCCCGAGAACTGTTCCGCGACAACGACTCCCCCACCGACGCCGCCGTCGACTTCATCGCCGTCCTCGAAGGCGCCGTCTTCGACCGCACCACCGGCAACCGCGCGGACCTGAAGCCGGGCACCCCGGAGAGCATCGATCAACTCACCCGCCTGGTGGTCGTGTATCTGAGGGGCCACTGACCCGCCGAGCACCGCGCGCCCCGGTGCCAGAACTCAGCCCCTACGACTACGCTGACCCATCAGCGAACTACTGGAGAACCTGGCCACCGGGCTCACAGGAATTCTGTGACCACGTCAGCACTCCACGGCATGGTTCGAATGTAAGTTCGAATCACGATCCGAGGAGGTTGGAGTGGCACCCGCGCACGCCTCCCCGGGATGGGACGACTCCACCACAGACGATCAGCCGACGGACTGGGGCGACCGAGACCGCGCCGCGTTGATCGCGATGATGCGCTCGACGTCGAAGAACACCGACTGGTCCAGGCTGGCCGAACGCGTGAGCGACCGCGGCAGCGCCTGGCGTTTATGGCAGGACGAGCATCCCGGAGATCTCTTCGGTGACAGCGAAGCAGCGAGAGTCTTCGAACAGGCGCTGCGCGATGTCGAGTCCTGGAAACAGGCACCGTTTCAGATGCACACGTTCATGGATCGCAGCTACCCCGAACGGTTGCGTTCGGTCCGGCAGATGCCACCCGTGGTATTCACCCGAGGCGTGCTGGTGCCACGTGAGGTCGGAGTCTGCGTCGTCGGGTCACGGAACGCCTCGGACTACGCGTTGAAGTTCGCGGACGATGTCTCCCGCGAGTTGGTGACGCACGGGGTGACGGTGATCTCCGGGCTTGCCAGGGGTATCGATACCACGGCGCATCGGGCCGCGTTGGAGGCAGGCGGCCGGACAGTGGCTGTCCTCGGCAACGGACTCGACCATGCGTACCCACGCGAGAATCGCGAACTGCAGGAGCGAATCGCCGAGTGCGGAATGCTACTCACCCACTTTCTTCCGGAGTACGGTCCGTCGCGATGGTCGTTCCCCGCCCGCAACGTGACGATGAGCGCCTACGGCTCGGCGACGGTGATCGTCGAAGCGGGCGAGAAGAGCGGAACGCGCATTCAAGCGCGCGAGGCGGTCGCCCACGGTCGGCCGGTCATCCTGAATTCCTCGGTCGCGCAATCGATATCATGGGGTCGAGCTATGTCGAGCGAACCCGGCGTGCACATCGCGGAAGCACCCGCGGACGCGATCGAGCACGTTGACCGAATCCTTGTCCAACGGGAAGCGTTGACCAGAATCCTGGGAACCAGGTGACCGAGTCCACCCGCGACCTGTTCTTACAACAACTGAACGACGTCCTGGTGCACGAGAGACACCGTGCGGCATCGGAGGGGGTCGCCGACGCCACCCTCGATGCGTTGGTGTGCCGAGGACTGATACGCGATCGAATCGGTGGATTCTTCTCCAACTCGTACACACCAGGGACTCCGGACGTCTGTGGCATTTGCCGTGGCCCGTCGGGTGAGGCGTTGTGCGCGAAGTGTGCTGCGGCCAGAAACGTCTTCGGGGACCAGCTGGCCGATCGGACCGTCCTGCTCACGTACGCAGTCGGAAACCACCCGGCCGGCCGCCACCAATCCGCGCACCACATGCTCACCTACAAGGGGTATCGCGGCCAGCCCCCGGCAGTGGAATGCGCCGAGGATCTGGCGCTGATGATCTCCATCGTGGTGGATATGCACCGGAGTTGCCTGCAATCCTGGCTCGGTTCACCGTGGGACTCACTGACATTCGTCCCGTCGAGAGAGCGTCCGGACGCGACGCACCCGGTCGCGAATCTCGCCAACGCGGCGCTGCCGAGATTCACCCGGGCGTCGGCGATGCAGAAGTTCCTGCTGACGCCGGGTGATGGCACCTATGACAGGCACGAGTTGGTGGCCGACCGCTACACCGTGGATGAACGATGGCGGTCACGGGTGCATGGCAAGCATGTGCTGATCGTCGACGACACGTGGACCACCGGCGCGAGTGCGCAGGGCGCGGCGATCGCTGTGAAGACGGCGGGCGCGGCGTCCGCGACGATCCCGTGTGTCGCCCGGTGGTTGAAATGGGAGTGGGGCGAACACAAGTCGCTCATCGAGTCCCTCACCGGCGGATTCGACGTACTGCGCTGCCCGGTGCACGGGCGGCCCTGCGACGCCGCCACCCGGTTCCGCATCTCGATGGACTAGAGATCTGCCTGTTAGAACCTCCGGGCGGGGCGCAATGACAGTCAGTCGTCGCGATCGTTCCTGAACCGGACGGGCGGCGCGGCAGCGATTGGTGCGTTTGCTGGGCGGCGGGCGTGAGTGATCGAGGTTCCGCCAACCGCCCTGCTACGGCGGGAATTGGATCCGAGGCTCGGACAGGGTGGGCGAGGTCTACCAGCCGAGTTCGGAGTAGGGGGCGCCGGTGGGGTGGGCGTGGAGGGCCGAAGCGGGGTATTCGATGAGGTTGTCGGGGAGGGCGTTCAGGGCGAACCAGCGCAGTTCGTAGCTCTTGTCCGGTTCGCGGTTGACGGGTTCGCCGGTCCAGCGGGACGTTTCGAAGAACAGGCCGAGGCGGGATTCGAGGCCGGAGCCGATGACGTGGGCGGCGTGCACGAATCGCAGGTCGGCGGGGTCGATCTCGACGCCGATCTCCTCGCGGGCCTCCCGCGCCGCGCCCGCCGTGGCGCTCTCGCCGGCCTCCAGCTTGCCGGCGGGCAGGTGCCAGCGGCCGTCGAAACGGTCGCCGCTGCGCCGTTTGCTGAGCAGCACTTCGCCGTTCCGGATGAGCAGGATGTGCACATCCACCAGGTGGCGGTCGGTCATCGGGTCCTCCTCGGGCTCGGCGCGGGTTCCAAGCTACACACGCCGACCGGGGCGCTCGAGTGTCAGCGGGGCAGGTGATCGCCCGCGCGGACTTCCTCCACCGTGCGGGTGATCATTTCCTGCAACGTGGCCGCGATCCGGTCGCGGGTAGTGGGCTTGGCGACGATGGTGCGCGTGCCGAAAGTGACGTAGCGACCGTCATTTTCGAAATCGGTGAGTTGGAAGTCCTTGCGGCCCACGGTGTGACGATTGTCAGCGCTGCCCCAAGGGTAGACACCGACGTGGATCGAGCCGGTAGTGGGCCGGTTGAAGAACTTCTCGAACTCCTCGCGCGGACTGGTACGCCACGTGTCGCGGATCGGCGGCAGCGGACGGTCGAGTTCGTCGGCGGCGATCTTCATCGGTTCAGCCCGTCCCGCAGCGCATTTCGGCAGGGAGTCGGCGACCGCGCCTGCCACTTGTTCGGCCGGGAGGAACGCCAGCGAGATGTCGCCGTAGCCGTCCTCGGCGTGATGTTGCCGCGCGAGCGCACCGTGCTGGTAGTGCACACCGGCGTGCGCGCGCAGTTCGCGCTCGCGGTTGCGGCCGAGGAAGCCGGCGACTTCGATGCGCGCTTCGGGGGCGAACAGGACGTGCAGCGCGCGCACCAAGTCGTCGTCGACGTGCGGGCGCACGGATTCGGCGGCGGCGCGGCGCAAGCGCAGGGCGTCGGACTCGTAGCGGACGGTGTGCCAATGTCGCAGCGGGTACGGCAGGATGTCGCGGCCGGTGGACTCCCACAAGGTACGGAACTCGAGCGCGGTGAACCGCCACCGCCGCACTGTGGTCACGAGCGGGCGCCTTTCGAGAGCGGGGCACGGCGCCCCGTGTGGAGCCCGCTGCCGAGCGAGCGCCATCGGCGTACGAGAAAGTATTGGTGCACAGCCGAATTCGAGATCGTCATTCGCCGATCACCGGCGGGACCGTCTTCGGCAGGTCATCCAGACCGGTCACTTCGTCACCGTGTTCCTTGGTGATCAGGTAGTCCGGGATGCCTTTGTTCGACTCCTCGTCGCCCTTTCCGCCCCGCGCGCCCGGCGCGCCGAAGCCACCGAGACCGCTCATCCCGCGCGCGGCCGCGGAGTTCGCCGCTCCGGCTGGTGCGCCGGTGGGCGCGGACACCGGAACGCCCTGGATGGAACGGCCCGGTGAAGGGGTGCCACCCGGGCTACCCGGGCCGGGTGCGCCCGGACTGCCCGGACCCGGCGAACCAGGGCTGCCGGGGCCGGTCGGGTTCGTTGTTGGCGTGGACGCCGGGTTGGTGGAAGCCGGGTTCGTCGAGGACGGATCGGTCGAGGTGGGGGTGCTCGACGGGTCGGTGGACGAGGGCGTCGACTGCGACGGGTCGGTCGAGGACGGATCCTCGATGTCCGGGTCGGTCGGGGTCTCCGGCTCTGTCGCCGGGGTGCCACCGGGACCGGGTCCGGGGCTGCCGGGACCGGGACCGCCCGGGCCGGGCCCCGGCTGGGAGGGCTGGTCGCCGGGCTGCTGGACGGGGTTGAACGGTTGCGGCAGGACCGGCACGTTCGTGTCGGACTCGCGCACGACCGGCGCGAACACCGTCTTCAGCACGCGCACCGCCTCGAGCTTGGCGGTGTCCTCGGCCTCGGTGTTGCTGCGCCAGCCGCGGCCTGCCATCCAGGAGCGGGAGTTCTCGATCAGGGAACGGTCTTCCGGCGCGTGCGGGACCAGCAGTTTCGTCGGCTCGAGGCCGGTCTTCAGCTCGGCGAGTTTGTTGCTGGTGAGGAGGGCGGCGTTGGCGAGCTGGGAGCCGTGGGTTGTGTAGGTCTTCGATGCTTCCACCGCGGCGGCGCCGGACGCGCCCGCCCACAAGCCGTCTTCGGTGAGACGTTTGATGCTGTCGGAATAGGTTTGCAGCGATTCGTTCGCACGGTCGTGGATGCCCTGCCACGTCGCGATGAGTTCACCGACGCGGGTCAGGTCGATCGCATCCACTCGTCTTCGCAGTTCCTCGACGTTCTCGCGCTCGAACATGTCCTCGTCCAACACGGCCTGAGGATGAAATGTGCCGTCGAAACCGATATCGGAGGCCTTGCCGCGCACGTCCGAACGCTGCTGGTTGTACTTTCCCTGGACGTCACCAGGCCTCGTGCCCGGATCCAGTTCCTCACCGGCGATCGCGTCGGTCAGGTTCCTGAGCATGGCCGAACCCATGTCGCCGACGCTCCAGCTGAACATTCCTCCGAGCGGGCTCACGACTCGTTCCCCACAGAGTCGATGATGGAGGTTATAGATGCGGCGTTCGTATAGTCCTGGCCGGTCAGGCGCGCGATGGAGATCGCCATGATGTCGCGCTGATGTTTGACGACCTCGATGTCACGCTCGATGATCGTGTCGATCGAATCATCTGTACCGGTTGCCTGCTTCCGGAACTTTTCGGCTAGTATGTCCGCCATCTCGAAATCACCGAATCCGGTGACGTTCCGAGCATCTTCCGAGTATCTCAGCAACTCCTCGAGATCCTCGAGACGCTTATTAGTGGCCACCAGCACCTGACGCGCCGCTGCCTCGTCGTTCAAGTAAAGCTCACCAGCGCGAGCCTGCTCGGCCAGCCTGGTCCACTCGGACAAATTCTCACTCACGTCATTCCCCCCAGTTACTTCGGAAACAATGGAACTATCGACTCGCCGACTCGATACAACACACCGCAAGGCTCAACCGGATCATCCGGAACCGGACTACTGGAGATCCGCAACTGCACGACACCCTGTGACGGCACCGGAAAAACCACGTCACAGAGTCGATCCTTGGACGCTCCTTCGACCCTGAACTGACGGCCCGTCCGGCCGGAGACCGTAACATCCTGGAACTCGACATTCCCGGACATCGACTCGAAATAGTCCACCTTCTCGCCGGTCGAGAACACGGTCATCGAGAATTCTTTGTTACGCCAACGGCAGATCTTCCAGCCGGTCTGTTCGACACCGGCGATCCCGCTGTCCTTGGTAGTCGGGTCCAGCCCCGCCTCGGACAGCGCACCGTCGGGAATCTCCGTGCAGGGGTCCCACAATGCTTCTTGCGGAACACTCGTGCTCGTGGTCGGCGACCCCTCGGTCGTCTCACCACACCCCGCGACAGCCGACACGGCGACCGCCGCCAGAACCATCCCCACGATCCTGCGCGTCATACCCACCCCTTCGGCCCACGGCTGCGAACGTCCCCGACTCTAACAGTCGTTCCCATCCTGCAACCATGGTGACCTGGGACTCGACCGGGTGGCCGGGTGGTCGCGGTAGATCGCGGCTCCAGGAGACTCCGCTGGTCAGCGGTGGGAGGAACGGGCCGGCGCTCCCCAGGCTGCGCACAGCCAGGGTGATTCACGTTCAAGTCGGCACGCGAGAAACCGCGCGGCGGTCCGCCAGATGGTGTGGTCAGGGCGGCCGGTCCGGTCGGCGGCACTCGGAATCATCCCGGGGCGACGGTTCAGTCGACCGGGGTCCGGAGGCGTCCGGTGGAACGCCGGTGTTGGTCGATCACCCGCGCCCGGTTCATCGGCCGCCCGTGCTCAACGGAGTCGCGTGACAGCGTGGCGCGCCGATCCCCGTCAGCAGCCGCCTCGCCCGACTCAGCTCGATTCCCCGAGCCGGTACACCGACACGTGGGATTCGGATTCGGCGGTCAAGGGACTTCCCACCCAATCGGCGTGGCGGGATTCGAGGGTGAATCCGGCCAATTGGCCCATGAGGTCGAGTTCGGCGGGCCAGATATATCGGTGGGAGCTGAGGCTCAGATGCGCGTGGTTGTTCTCGCCGATGCGGAAATGGTGGGAGACCACTCGTTGTGCGAGTGGGTCGTAGGTGTCGAGGGCGATGTAGTCGGGGGCGGTGTGCCAAACGACCGCGTCCTGTCCGGGTGGGAGACGGCGCAGTTGCGGCACCCACAGTTCGATGACGAATCGCCCGCCGGGGGCGAGGTGCCGCGCGGCATTGCGGAAACACTCGACCTGTTCGGCCTGCGTCATCAAATTCGAGATCGTGTTGTAGACCAGATACACCAATTGGTACTCGCCCGGCGCCACCGCCGTCGCCATATCTCCGACGACCACCGGAATCGTTGCCTCATCGACCTTTTCACGAAGTTTCGCCACCATCGCGCGCGACAGTTCGGTCCCGGTCACCGAAACCCCGCGCTCCGCCAACGGAACCGCGACCCGCCCGGTCCCGATCGCGAACTCCAGCACGCGCCCGCCCGCGGCGAGCTCCACCAGCTTGTCGACGGTCGGCGCGATCACCCCGTCCGCGAACATCCCTTCGCCCGGCGTGTCGTACCTGGCCGCCACCTCGACGCCCCACGGCTCTTCACTCACCCACCCGATCCTCCCCACCGCCCGACTCGCCGTCCACCGAATATCCACACCCATCCCCAGGGACAATCACCCTGTGGATGAACGGCACGGCACGAATCCCGATGCCCGACACACCGAGTCGGGCACGAACCGACCGCTCCTGGTCGCCTTGGACATCGACGGCACCGTGTGCGTCGAGAACACCGCGGACCCGTTCGCCCACGAGACGATCACCGCCCCGGTGCGCGAAGCTGTCGCGCGAGCGATGCGGGCCGGGGCGCACATCGTGCTGTGCACGGGCCGATTGGCACCCGCCACACTGCCGTTCCTGCGAGAACTGCGCATTCACATCGGCTTCGCGGTGTGTTCGAACGGGGCGGCGCTGCTCGATGCCGGGACAGGGGACGTGGTCGAACGATCGTCTTTCGCTCTCGCCCAACCGATCTCGTCGCTGGTTGCTCAGCTGCCGGGCGCGATCTTCGTCGCCGAGGCTCCCGGCGCGGGCGTACTGGCGACGGGTCGCGTCGACGACGCGGACATGCTCTTCGGCGACGTGCAGCTCATCGACACCCTGGAATTGGCCGCAACCTCGACCACCCGGCTGGCTGTCCACTGGCCAGGTCACAGTGACCGCGAACTGGCCGCAGTCCTGATGGCGGACGATCTGCCGGGAGTTCGATCTTGTTGCTACCCGGGCGAATCGGTCGCTGACCTCACCGCAGCGGGGGTGACCAAGGGGTCGATGTTGGAACGGCTACGCGTCAGGCTCGGCATCCCGAGCCACCGCACCCTGGCCATCGGTGACGGCACCAACGACATCGACATGCTGACCTGGGCCGCCCACTCCGTCGCCATGGGCGACGCGCCCTCCCAGGTCCGCGCCGCCGCGACCGAAACCTGCCCACCCGCAACCGAAGACGGCCTGGCCACCGCTTTGTCCCGATGGTTCCCACCATGAATCCAGCCCGGCACGCCAGCTATCCGACCGGATAGATCGAACATCGGACCGGTACGTATCGCCGTGCCCGGTGTCGCGTCCCCCGTCGGCCCGGCGAACGCCGGGAACCGGTGGGACTGCCGACGCCTTGGCATCCGGCTCCCGACGTTCGGCGGGCCGACGGGGGTGATCAGTCGGCGCTGAGGACCAGCCCGGAGGTCGGCACGCCGGTGCCCGCGGTGACGAGGATGTTCCGCAGCGCCTCGACCTGGTTGACCGAGGTGCCGCGGATCTGGCGGACCGCCTCGGCGATGCCGTTCATGCCGTGGATGTAGGCCTCGCCGAGCTGGCCGCCGTGGGTGTTCAGCGGCAGGTGGCCGCCGAGTTCGATGGCGCCGTCGGCGATGAAGTCCTTGGCTTCGCCGCGGCCGCAGAAGCCGAGTTCCTCGAGTTGCATGAGGACGAACGGGGTGAAGTGGTCGTAGAGGATGGCCGCCTGCATGTCGTCGGGCCGCAAACCGCTTTGTGCCCAGAGCTGTTCGCCGACGAGCCCCATTTCCGGGAGGCCGGTCATGGCGTCGCGGTAGTAGCTCGTCATGACGTACTGGTCCGCACCGGAACCCTGTGCGGCGCCGGCGATCACGGCGGGCTGCTGCGGAAGGCCGCGCGCCCGTTCGACACTCGTGACCACCAGCGCGACGCCGCCGTCGGATTCCTGGCAGCAGTCGAGCAGGTGCAGCGGCTCGGCGATCCACCGCGAATTCTGGTGGTCGTCCAGCGTGATCGGCTTGCCGTAGAAGAAAGCGTCGGGGTTGACGGCCGCGTGCTTGCGATCCGCCACGGCCACGCGGCCGAAATCCGCACTGGTGGCGCCGTATACGTGCATGTAGCGCCGGGCCACCATGGCGACCTGCGCGGCGGGCGTGCCCAAGCCGTGCGGGTAGGACCAGCCCGCGTCGATGCCCGACGAGGTGGGCGCGGTGGCGAGCGCCGTGGAGAACTGTCCGAACCGCGACACCGACCGCTCGTTGAACGCGCGGTAGGCCACCACCACGTCGGCGACGCCGGTGGCCACCGCCATGGCGGCCTGCTGCACGGTGGCGCACGCCGCGCCACCCCCGTACCCGATGTGGCTGAAGAACTTCAGCTGCGGAATGCCCGTGGCCCTGGCCACCGCGGCCTGGGTGTTGGTGTCCATCGTGAACGTGGTGAGGCCGTCCACGTCGGCCGGTGTGAGGCCCGCGTCGGCGAGGGCCGCGGTGACCGCCTCGGCGGCCAGGCGCAGTTCGCTGCGCCCGGATTCCTTGGAGAAATCGGTGGCGCCGATGCCGACGATGGCGGCGCGGCCGGACAGCGGCTGGTCGGTCATGCGGCACTCCGGTGGGCGATAACGGCTTTCGCGGTGATGTGGTCGCCGAGGCTGTCGCGGCCGATCACGTCGATGTGGATGTCCTCGCCGTCGACGGCGGTGACCGTGCCGGTGAGGGTGAGCGTGTCCCCGGCGTACAGCGGCACCCCGAGGCGCAGCGAGATCGACTTCACCACCGCCCGCGGACCGGCCCAGTCGGTGACGAAACGCTGCACCAGGCCGGTGTCGGTGAGGATGTTGACGAAGATGTCCTTGGATCCGCGCGCCACGGCCTTGTCGCGGTCGTGGTGCACGTCCTGGAAGTCGCGGGTGGCCAGCGCGGTGCTGATCACGAACGTGGGGTCGGCGTGGATCACCAGTTCGGGCAGGGCCGCGCCCACCTCGACGGACGCGGGTTCGACTGTGGCGGTCACTGATTCGCCCTCTCTGCGGTCGTCCAGTACGGGAGCACGGTGTCGTCGTCGAGCTTCTCGAACGCGGCGCGCACCGGCAGCCCGATCCGCACCGACGCCGGATCGACGCCGCGAAGTTCGCCAAGCATGCGCACCCCTTCCTCGAGTTCGACCAGCGCGACGACGAAGGGCAGGTCGCGGCCGGGCACCTTCGGCGCGTGGTGCACGACGTAGCTGAACACCGTGCCCAGCCCGGAGGCCACCACGTAGTCGGTGGACTCGGCCTTGTCCTTCCACAGCGCCGGGATCGGCGGGTGCCGCAGTGAACCGTCCGGCAGCTTCTGGATGCGCAGCTCCCCGAGTTTCGCGCCCTCCCAGAAGAATTCGGTGTCGTGCGAGACGAGCGGTTTGACCCGCTCCCCCGCCGGTTTCGCGGCCGCGCCGGTGCCGGGCGCGAATTTCAGGATGCGGAACAGCATTTCGGTGACGACTTCGTCGCCGACGCGCCAGGTGGTGCGGAAGGTGACGAAGAAGCCCTCGCCCAGCCCGGTGCGCTTGGGGCCGGTGATGCTCTCCAGCCGGCTGGTCACCGCGACCCGTTCCCCCGGCACCAGGTACCGGTGATAGATCTGGTCGCAGTTGGTGCCGACGACCGACGTGTACCCGGCGGCGTCGAGCAGTTCGGTGGCGGCGGCCATCGGATCGTCGGGCGGCCGAACGCCGTTCAGTCCGAACATGGTCCACACCTGCGCCATCGCGGGCGGGGCGACCACGCCGGGGTGACCGGCCGCGAGCGCCGCGGCCTCGTCGGTGTAGATGGGGTTGGTGTCGCCGAGGGCCTCCACCCAGTTGTTGATCATCGGCTGGTTCACCGGGTCGCGCGCGAGGCGCGGCGCGCACTCTCCCGCCGCGATGATCTTCTCGGCGGCGGCGACGATCGCCTCCGGCGTCTGCGTGTCGGTCACGCGGATCTCCTTCGCTCATCGAGGTTTTCGCGACCGGCGCGACTCATCGCGGCATCCGGGGCACAGGCAGGCCGCCCGTCGCCGAACGGAGCCCGCCGCACGGCGCGGCTCATCGCGGCACCCGGGGCAGGTTCAGGCCGGCGGTCGCGACCAGCTCCCGCATGATCTCGTTGACGCCGCCGCCGAAGGTCACCACGAGGTTCTGCTTGGTGCGCCGGTCCAGCCAGGTGAGCAGGTCGGCGGTGGCGGGCTCGGCCGGGTCGCCGTGGCGCCCGACGATCTCCTCGGCCAGCCTGCCCGCCTCCTGGAGGGATTCGGTGGAGAAGATCTTGGTGGCCGAGGCGTCGGCGATGACCTGGGACTGGTCGGCCTCGCCGTTGGCGGTGTGACCGGCGGAGGCCGCGACCTGCCAGTTCAGCAGTTCGTTGAGCCGCACCATGGCGTGCATGCGCCCCAGCGAGCGCCGCACGTCGGGCTCGATGAGCAGCCCGCGCGGGTTGGCCCAGTCGCGGACCTTGTCGTAGAGCTGCTCGATCTTGCCCGAGGGCCCCAGGCTCACGCGCTCGTGGTTGAGCTGGGTGGTGATGAGCCGCCAGCCCTTGTCCACCTCACCCACCAGCATGTCGGCGGGCACGCGGACGTTGTCGAAATAGGTGGCGTTGGTGTGGTGCGCGCCGTCGCAGGTGATGATCGGCGTCCACGAATAGCCGGGGTCCTTCGTGTCCACGATGAGGATCGTGATGCCGCGGTGGCGCGATTCGACCGAACCGGTGCGGCAGGCCAGCCAGATGTAGTCGGCCTCGTGCGCGCCGGTGGTGAAGATCTTCTGCCCGTTGACGATCCAGTCGCCGTTCGCGTCGCGCACCGCCGAGGTGCGCAGCGCGGCCAGGTCGGTGCCCGCCTCCGGCTCGGAGTAGCCGATGGCGAAATGGATGTCGCCGGAGAGGATTCCGGGCAGGAACTTCTTCTTCTGTTCCTCGGTGCCGTAGGTCTGCAAGGTGGGGCCGACGGTCAGCAGGGTGACCAGCGGCAGCGGCACGTCGGCGCGCACCGCCTCGTTGAAGAAGATCTGCTGTTCCACCGGCCCGAATCCCTGGCCGCCGAACTCCTTCGGCCAGCCGACGCCGAGCCAGCCGTCGCCGCCCATCCGGCGCACCACGGCGCGGTAGGCGTCGCCGTGGCGGTTCACCGCCATCTCGGCCTCCTCCTCGGGAGTCACGAGATCGGCGAAATACCTTCGCAATTCGTCGCGCAGGGCGTGCTGCTCGACGGTCAGATCGATGTACATCTTGCTCCTAGGCGATCCAGGCGGAAGGACTCACCGCCGAGCCAGCGGGCGATGTCCTTGGCCTGGGAGTAGTAGCGGTGCATCGGATGGGTCACGTCGACGCCGAGCCCGCCGTGCAGGTGGTGACACTTCTGCATGGCGGCGGGCAGCTCGGAGGCCACGGTGTAGGCGAGCACGTCCAGGTCGTCGTCGGTGCGTTCGCGGTGCTCGGGACTCGAATCGTCCTGCGCGAGCGCCCAGTTCGCGGAGACCGACGCGGCGTGCAGGGTGCGCGACACCACGTACAGGTCCGCGATCTGCTGGGCGACGGCCTGGAATTCGGCCAGCGGACGGCCGAATTGGCGGCGCACGCGCAGATGCTCGGCGGTGAGCACCAGCGCGCCCTCGAGCAGTCCGTCGGCGACCGAACCGATGCCGGCGACGGCGAGCCGGTGCAGGTGCGCGAGGTCCACCGCCAGCAGTTGCGCCGCGGGAATCTCCACGTTGTCGAGCAGCACCGAACATTCGGGCAGCCCGCCGGAGACGGGCGAGGGGGTACGGGTCAGTCCGGTGGCGTCGCCCTCGACGAGCGCGACCCCGGAATCGGTCGGGATGAGCAGCCAGCGGGCCTGCTCGGCGTAGGGGACGGCGACCTTGTGCCCGCTGACCCGCACCCGATCGCCCTCGGCGACCGCGGTGGTCTTGGGCGAGGCGGTGAACGGCGCACCCGGCTCACTGAGCGCGGCGGTGAGCACCGCGCCCTTGGCGACCTCGGGGTACACCCGTTCAGCGAGGTCGTCCGGTAGGGCCGGCAGCAGTGCGAGCAGGCCGATGCCCAGCGTCGGCAGCGCGGGCACGGCCACGGCATCGGTCGCCAATTCGGTGAGCAGCGCCGAGATCTCGAGCAGGCCCGCGTCGTCGCCGCCGAATCGTTCCGGTAGCGCGACGGTGAGCAGGCCCACCTCGACCAGGCGCGGCCACAGCTCGATATCGCGGGCCGATTCGCGCTCCAGCACGCTCACAACTACCTCGGCGACGGCGTCGGGGCCCTCGTCCCTGGTGAAGTCCACGGTGTTCTCCTGACTCGGCTACTGGCCGTCTGGTTCCCGGGGCAGCCCGAGGATGCGCTCACCCGCCACGGTGAGCAGGATCTGCTCGGTGCCGCCCGCGATGGACAGACAGCGCGTGAGCAGGAACTCGGTCACCACGTCCGAATCCTGCGCACCGGTGATACCCGCCGTCTCGACGGCGAATTCGGCGACCGCCTGGCGGTGGCGCACGCCGACGAGTTTGCGGACGCTGCTCTGCGCGCCCGCGTCGCCGCCCGCGAGCACGGCGACCGCCGCGCGCTGCTCGAGCAGCAACCCGGCCACGGCCTCGGCGACGAATCCGCCGAGCCGGTCGTTGCGCAGTTCCGCGCCCGGCCCGGTGGCCGGGAGTTTGGCGATCAACTCCTCGAGCACCGGCCCGATGCCGTTGCCGCCCATGGCGATCCGCTCGGTCGACAGCGTGGCGCGGGCGATCTTCCATCCGTTGTTCAGCGCGCCGACCAGCGCGTCGTCGGGGACGAACACGTCGTCGAGGAACACTTCGCTGAACCGCGCCTCGCCCGTGATCTGCACCAGCGGACGGACTTCCACGCCCTCGGACCGCATATCGACCAGGAAGTAGCTGATACCACGGTGTTTCGGCGCGTCCGGATCGGTGCGGGCCAGGCAGATACCCCAATTCGCCTTGTCGCCCAACGAAGTCCAGACCTTCTGGCCGCGCAGCCGCCAGCCGCCCTCCACGCGCTGGGCGGTGGTGCGCAGCGCGGCCAGGTCGGAACCGGCCTCCGGCTCGCTGAACAGCTGGCACCACACCACCTCGCCGCGCAGGGTCGGCCACACGAACCGCTCGATCTGCTCGGGTGTGCCGTGCTGGAGCAGGGTGGGGATGGCCCAGCCGCCGATGGCCAGATCGGGGGTCTCCAACCCGGCGCGGCGCAGTTCCTCGGAGATCATCAGGCCGGTCATCGGGTCGGCGCCGCGCCCGTAGGGGGCGGGCCAGTGCGGCATCACGAAACCGGCTTCCACCAGCGCTTCGCGCCGCTGTTCGGCGGGGAGCGCGGCGATGGCGGCCACCTCGGCGGCCAGCCCGGTGGCGGCCGAGCCGTCCACGGCGACACCGTCGGCGGCGAGCACGCGGTCGGCGCCGGTGGTGCGGCGGTGGCCCGCGCGGGTGAGTTCGGTGACGCGGGCCCGCCAGCGCGCCGAACCGCCGAGCAACTGGCGCAGCGCGGTGGCGCGGCGCAGGTAGAAGTGCGCGTCGTGCTCCCAGGTGAAGCCGATGCCGCCGAGCACCTGGATGCAGTCCTTGGCGGTCTCGACGGCGGCGTCGAGTGCGATGGCGGCCGCGATCGCGGAGGCGACGGGCAGTTCCGCGCCGCCCTCGTCGACGGCGGCGGCCGCGTCGAGGGCGACCGAGCGGATCAGCTCGGTGCGGCACAGCATCCACGCGCAGATGTGCTTGAGCGACTGGAAGGAACCGATCTTGCGGCCGAATTGCTCACGCACCTTGGCGTATTCGACGGCCGTGTCCAGGCACCAGCCCGAGATGCCCGCCAGCTCAGCGGCTACGAGCGCGACGAGCAGATCCTCGACGGCGTAGGGGGTGGCGAAGAGCGCATCCGCCGGCACCGCGACCTCGGCGCAGTGCACCCGAGCCAGCGGCGTGCTGGGATCGGCGGCGGGCAATGCTTCGATGCGCAGGCCCTGGGCACCGGGCGGGATCAGGCACCAGCGCGACCCTTCCGACGTCTGGACCGGCAGCAGCACGGCGGTGCCGGGGGCGGCGCCGAGCACCGTCTCCCAGACACCGGAGAGCAACACTTCCGCACCCGCGCCGGGTACGCTCACCCGAGCGCCGGGCGCATCGCCCGGATCGACAACGGAGTCGAGCGCGACACCGCACGGCACGTCCTCGGCGAGGGCGCCCGCGGTGACCAGGGAGGCCAGCGCGGTGCTCAGGACGGGACCGCCGACCAGATCGTGCGCCGCCTGCTCGAGCAGCACGGCCAGGTCGGCCACCGATCCGCCCGCGCCGCCCACATCCTCGGCGACCGCGACACGGAAGACCCCGAGTCCGGCCAGGGCGGGCCAGTACGTGTGCCAGAACCCGACCGGTTCGGCCCGCATTGTTGCAATAGGACCGACCGAAGCGGCCCACCCCCGCATCGACTCCTGGACGGCTTTATGCTCGTCAGTGGTGGCGATGGTCACAATCCGTACCGCCTTTCCGGCGTGACTCCCACACCTAGAACATGTTCTAATATCCTAGCCGGGCGGAAGTCAAGGGACGTTCTTCCGCACCGGATCGCCACCGCGCGCAAGGCCGCACCACGACGCCCGAAGGAAAGGACACCCGTCCATGGCCAGCCCCTCCCGATCGCAGCCCGCCGACGCGAATGCGGCGCGGCCCGCGACCGTCACGACGCTCAGCGAAGACGACCTGAGCTCGGCCGCGCAACGGGAACGTCGCAAGCGGATCCTGGACGCGACGCTGGCGCTGGCCTCCAAGGGCGGCTACGACGCGGTGCAGATGCGCGCCGTCGCCGAGCGCGCCGACGTGGCCGTCGGCACCCTGTACCGGTACTTCCCGTCCAAGGTGCACCTGCTCGTCTCCGCGCTGGCGCGCGAGTTCGAGCAGTTCGAGGGCAAACGCAAACCGCTGGCGGGCACCAGCCCGCGCGAGCGCATGCACCTGCTGCTCACCCAGATCACCAGAATGATGCAGCGCGACCCGCTGCTCACCGAGGCGATGACGCGCGCGTTCATGTTCGCCGACGCCTCGGCCGCCGCCGAGGTGGACCGCGTCGGCAAGGTGATGGACCGCGTTTTCGCGCGCGCCATGAACGACGGCGAGCCCACCGAACGCCAGCTCGCGATCGCGCGCGTCATCAGTGACGTGTGGCTCTCCAATCTGGTGGCGTGGCTCACCAGACGGGCCTCGGCGACCGATGTCTCCGACCGCCTGGAACTGACGGTCGACCTGCTGCTGGGCGAACAAGCCGTGAAATAGCGGGATTCGATAGCGACAACCGGATAATCTTCGTCGACAGTCCTGTCGACGCGCGCCGACGCGTCGACAGGACTACCGTTGTGTCATGCCGCGTTTGCTATCACTCGCGGAGCAGACCGCGAACCACCATGTCGGACAAAGCGACTCGATACCGGCCCGGCAGCCGGCCCGAGGCGGCGCCGTCGTGGACCGGCTCGCGATCACCGCGCGACGCGAGGACGCTCGCGGCCGCGCAAGGTTACCCGCCGGTTACCTGCGTGTTAACTGGACCCGTTCGGACATCCGGCTCGCGGCGGTGCGCACCAGCACCGGCGCACTGCGGTGCGGCGAATTCAACACAGTATTGTTTTGGCCGCCCCCTGAAACATCTCCTCCGATCACTAGGTTGGATGCGTGAGCGCACAGGATCTGCCACAGGAACTTCGCCGTGCTTTGTCCACGGTCGCGCGCGAGCCGCGACTGCTGGTGGCGTCGGACTACGACGGGACGCTCGCACCCATCGTCTCCGACCCGGCGAAGGCGTATCCCCATCGCGAGTCGGTGAGCGCCTTACGCGCGCTCGCCGGACTCACCGGAACCACGGCCGCCGTCATCTCCGGTCGCGCGCTGCGAGATCTCGCCGCCCTCTCCCGGCTTCCGGTCGAGGTGCAGCTGATCGGTAGCCACGGCTCGGAATTCGATGTGGGCTTCGTGCACGCGATCGACAACGACGCCAAACAGCTGCTCGGCGAGGTGCAGACCGCGCTGGCGCGCGTGGCGGCCGAGAACCCCGGCGTGACCGTGGAGAACAAGCCCGCCAGCGTCGCGCTGCACGTGCGCAACGCCAGCCCAGAGATCGGGCGCCGCGCACTGACCACCGTGCGCCAAGGCCCGGCCTGCTGGGTCGGCGTGCAGGTGACCGAGGGCAAGGAAGTCATCGAACTGGCGGTCGTGCCGACCGACAAGGGCACCGCGCTGGACACCATCCGCCATCAAGAGGGCGCGACGGCGGCGGTGTTCTTCGGCGACGACGTCACCGACGAGAAGGCGTTCCGTGTGCTGTCGGGCCCCGATGTCGGCATCAAGGTCGGCGAGGGCGAGAGCCTGGCCAAGTACCGGGTCGACTCCACCGAGGCGGTGTCGCGGGCGCTGGCCTTCCTGCTGGAGGAGCGGCGCACCTGGCTGGCCGGCGCGAGCGCGCCGCGCATCGAGCGGCTGACCATGCTGTCGAGCCCGCGCTCGGTGGCGCTGGTGACGCCCGACGCCACCGTCACCTGGTTCTGTCACCCGGAGCCGGATTCGGCCGCCGTGTTCGCGCACCTGCTGGGCGGGCCGCAGGCGGGGCACTTCACCGTCGCGCCGGAACGGCCGGGCCTGCCGCTCTCGCAGCGCTACGTGGACGGCACGATGACCGTCGAAACCCGCTGGGCCAGTCTGCAAGTGGTGGACTACCTGCCGCACGACGTGGCGCCCGACCGCACCGATCTGACCCGCGTCATCACCGGCGAGGCCAAGGCCGTGGTGACCTTCGCGCCGCGCCCGGAGTTCGGCCAGGTGCCGGTGACGATCCAGAGCGAGTCCAACGGGCTGCGGGTGCTGGGTACCAACGATCCGATGGTGCTGCGCTCCCCCGGTGTCGAATGGTCCATCGACACCGACGGCACCCACGACGTGGCGCGCGCCGTAGTCGATCCGGCCAACGGGCCGATCGTGCTGGAACTGCGCTGCGGCACAAATGATCTCGACCCCGCCATGACGCCGGAGGCGGAGCGGCGACGGATCGCGGAACGGTACTGGTCGGAGTGGGCGGGCACGCTGGAGCTGCCGCCGCTCAAGCCGGATCTGATGAAGCGCTCGGCGCTCACGCTGCGCGGGCTGGTGCACGAGCCCTCGGGGTCGATCCTGGCGGCGGCCACCACCTCGCTGCCCGAGGACATCGGCGGCGTGCGCAACTGGGACTACCGCTACTGCTGGCTGCGCGACGCCTCGCTCACCGCGCAGGCGCTGGTGCACCTCGGCTCGATCGGCGAGGCCGAGAAGTTCCTCGGCTGGGTGCACCAGGTGCTGGAGACGCTGCCCGGTCCGGAGCGCCTGCACCCGCTCTACACCATCTACGGCGAGACGCTGCCGCCCGAGGCCGTCATCGACCAACTGCCCGGCTACGCGGGCTCGCGCCCGGTGCGCGTCGGCAACGCCGCGAACATGCAGGTGCAGCTGGACGTGTTCGGCCCGATCGTGGATCTCATCGCCTCGCTCGCGCACGCCCGCGAGCACAAGGGCGTCACCGATCCGCGCCAGGTGCTGCCCGACGCGGATTGGGAACTGGTGCACGCCATGGTCTCCGCGGTGCAGCGGCGCTGGACCGAACCCGACCACGGCATCTGGGAGATCCGCGGCAACCCGCGCCACCACGTGTACTCGAAGGTGATGGGCTGGCTCACCGTGGACCGCGCGCTCACGCTGGCCGCGAAGTTCGACCGCGCGGCCGAGCCGGAGTGGGCCGCGTTGCGCGACACCATCGCCCAGGAGGTCACCACCAAGGGCTGGAACGAAGAGGTGCAGTCCTACACCGCCGCCTACGACGGCACCGACCTCGACGCCGCCACCCTGCACATCGGCCTGAGCGGGCTGATCGACCCGTCCGATCCGCGCTTCGCGGCGACGGTCGTGGCCACCGAGGCCGAACTGCGCAGCGGTTCCACCGTGTATCGGTACCACCACGACGACGGGCTGCCCGGCGGCGAGGGCGGCTTCCACCTGTGCGCGGCCTGGCTGGTGGAGGCGTACCTGCTGATCGGCAAGCGCTCCGACGCGGAGGCGCTGTTCGCCCAGCTGGTGGACGTGGCGGGCCCCACCGGCCTGCTCAGCGAGGAGTACGACCCGGTCGCGGAGCGCTCGCTCGGCAACCATCCGCAGGCGTACAGCCACCTCGGCCTGCTGCGCTGCGCGCAGTTGCTCAGCCAGCCCGCGGACGAGGCGCCGGCCCGTCCGGTCGCGGCGCTGTCGCAGGGCTGATCGCCCGAAAACCCTCCGGCCCCCGCGGATTTCGCGGGGGCCGGAGTCGTTTCCCGGTCGGCGTCGAACGGCTCCCGCGAGAAGTGCGGGAGCCGTTCGTCTTTCAGACCGAGGCGGTCAGCAGGTCCGCGACTTCGCCCGCGCGGTGGATGAATCCGGCATGCGAGGTGTCGAGGGAGTGGACCTCGAACGGGTTGCCGGGCGTCAGCGCGTCGGCCTCGGCGATGAGGCGATCCTGGAGGGCGATCGGGAGGGAGCGGTCGGCCGTCAGGCGCACGAACGTGCGCGCGACGGTGCCCCACGTCGCGGGGTCGGCCGTGGCGTCGTCGGTCATCGCCGCGATCGACTCGTCGGGTTGCAGGATATTGAGGAACGCCAGGAATTCCGCGTCGGAGCGGTCGGCCATGGTCGCCTCCTTCAACCGTGCCAGCAGTTCCGGATCGGCGAGACGGTAGTTCGCCCGGCCCGCGCCGAGCTCCGGATCGCCCACGTTCATCCCGCCCAGCTCGGGCAGCACGCTGTCGGCGAACTCGGGTTCGGCCATGTAGGCCACCGGGCTCGGGCGCGTGGTGCACACCCAGGCCGAGATGTAGACCAGCCGGTCGATCAGGTGCGGCGCCCGGTTCGCGGCGGCGGTGATCGTGGTGCCGCCCAGGCTCGCGCCGACCAGTACGACGGGACCGTGGTCGCGCAACGCGGTGACCGCGTCGAGCACGGTCGCCACGTTCTCGTCCAGACCCACCCCGGCCAGCGTGGACGGAGTGGTGGCGAGGGCCGCGAGATCCTGCGGCGCCTGATAGGCGGGCAGGTACTGGGCGTCGAGCCCGTGACCGGGCAGGTCGACGGCGTAGGAGCGGTGGCCGCGCAGGGCGAGTTCGCGTTGCACGGACGTCCACAAGAACGAACTGGTGCCCGCACCGTGCACGAGGACGAACGTCGGGCGCGCCGAAGGAACAGGGGAAAGGGCAGTCATGAGAAAGACTTTCGTGTCGGAGTGACGAATCGTCGGCGACACGTCCGGCCCGCAGCGCATCGGCGGCTGGGGACGGAGTCCGGCCTCGAACCGAGGCGGAAGGGTGCGCCGACTACCGGGCGCGCAGACGCATGAACTCGATCAACACGACCGCCACCATACACGGGCCGCGCTCGGGCGGCGTACCGGCGGTGCCGGATACGCGGGTTGCTGGTAAAGTAAAACGGTAACGGTTTCCATTATGATCTAGAGCACTTTTGCGCTCGTTGCACCGCCAGGAGTACCCGCGTGACCAGCCTCGCCATGAAGTTCGCCGGAGTCGCCGCGGGTGTCGCCGCCGCGGTGGCGTTGACCGCCTGCGGTAGCGGAGACGACGCGTCCGACGGGATCACCATCGTCGCGTCCACCAACGTGTGGGGTGACGTCGCCAAGTCGGTGGCGGGGCCCGACGTGAAAGTCGAATCGCTGATCTCCGATCCGACCGCCGACCCGCACTCCTACGAGGTGACGGCGGTGCAGGCCGCCACGCTCACCGACGCCGACCTGGTCGTGTACAACGGCGGGCACTACGACGAGTTCGTCGAGAAGGTCGTCGGCGGCAAGGGCAAGCGGACGGTCAACGCGGTCGAGATCGGCCAGGGCGACGACCACGACCACGGCACGCAGCCCACGACCCCGGCCGACGGGCACGGTGACGAACCGCAGCCGACCGCTCCGGCCGACGACCACGGTCATGACCACGGCGACGAGGCGCAGCCCACCGCCCCGGCCGACGACCACGGTCATGACCACGGCGACGAGGCGCAGCCCACCGCCCCGGCCGACGGCCACGGCGGCGCGGGCACTCCGGCCTCCCCCGGCCACGATCACGACCACGGCAACGAGCACATCTGGTACGACGTGCACGTGGTCGGCGCGGTCGCCGAGCACATCGCCGAGGAACTGGGCGAGATCGACCCCGACCGCAAGCAGGACTACGCCGACCGCGCCGCCGCGTTCACCGCGCGCCTGGCCGGCATCGAGGCCATCACCGACCGCATCGCGGCCGAACACCCGGACCAGCCCGTCTTGCAGACCGAACCGCTGGCCACCTACCTGCTGCTCGCCGCGAAGGCCCAGGACCGCACGCCGCAGGAGTTCCAGGAAGCGATCGAGCAGGGCACCGACCCGTCGCCCGCCGCCGTCGCCGCCGTGCGCCAGCTCATCGAGGGCAAGCAGGTGCGCGCGCTGATCTACAACATCCAGACCGAGGACAAGACCACCGAGGACGTGCGGGCGCTGGCCGAGGCGGCGGACATCCCCGTCGTCGAGGTGACCGAAACCCTGCCCGAGGGCGTGGATTACATTCAGTGGCAGACCGCGAACGCCGAGGCGCTGGCCGAGGCGTTGCGCTGATCGGGGACACCATGGGAGAGGCGACCGCGCTGACCGGAGACACCGCACGGGTGCGGCGGGCCGCCGACGGCTCGTCCGCGCTGCGGCTCGAGTCGGCGCGGCTCGCCTTCGGCGAACGCACGCTCTGGCAGGACCTGGATCTGGACGTCGCGCCCGGCGAGTTCATCGCCGTGCTGGGACCCAACGGCTCGGGCAAGACCTCGCTGCTGAAGGTGCTGCTGGGCCAGCTCGCGCTGAGTTCGGGCCGCGCGTTCGTGGCCGGAGCCGCCGCGCGTATGGGCAATCACCACATCGGCTACATCCCACAGCAGAAGACCATCGACTCCGGCGTGCAATTGCGCGGGGTGGACCTGGTCGGGCTGGGCGTGGACGGACACCGCTGGGGGCTCGGGCTGCGTGGACGGGCCGAGCGCAAGCGCAAGGTGGACGCCGCCGTCGCCGCCGTGGGCGCGCAGAAGTACGCGCACGCGCCGCTGGAGACCATGTCGGGCGGTGAGCAACAGCGGCTGCGGGTGGCCCAGGCGCTGGTCGGCGACCCGACCGTGCTGCTGTGCGACGAGCCGCTGCTGAGCCTGGACCTGGCCAACCAGCGGCTGGTGGCCGAACTCATCGATCGGCGCAGGCGCGAGCACGACACCGCCGTGCTGTTCGTGACGCACGAGATCAATCCCGTTCTGCCGCTGGTGGATCGGGTGCTGTACCTGGTGGACGGCAAGTTCCGGATCGGCACGCCCGACGAGGTGATGACCTCGGCGGTGCTCTCCGAGCTCTACGGCACCGAGGTCGACGTGCTGCGCGTGCGCGGGCGGCTGGTGGTGGTCGGCACCGGCGACACCATGGACGCGCTGGGCGCCGCGGGCGCGCACTGCCACGCCGACTCCGATCTGGGCGGGGTCAAGGCGTGATCGACAAGCTCTCCGACGTCTTCTCGAAGATGTTCGACCTGTCCACCACGGCCGATCTGCTCGGCTACGACTTCGTGCAGCAGGCCGTGCTCGCCGCGGCGCTGCTCGGCCTGCTCGCCGGGGCGATCGGACCGCTCATCATCAGCAGGCAGATGTCGTTCGCGGTGCACGGCACCAGCGAGCTGTCGCTGACCGGCGCGGCGGCCGCGCTGCTGGCCGGGGTCGGCGTGGGACTGGGCGCGATCGCCGGATCGGTGGTGGCGGCCGTGCTGTTCGGCGTGCTGGGCACCCGTGCGCGGGAACGCGATTCGGTGATCGCCGTGGTGCTCTCCTTCGGTCTGGGGCTCTCGGTGCTGTTCCTCTGGCTGGGGCCCGAACGCGCCGGGTCGAAGTTCTCGCTGCTCACCGGTCAGGTGGTGAGCGTCGGCTACGACGGGCTGGCGCTGCTCATCACGTGTTCGGCGCTGGTGCTCGCGGTGCTGGCCGCGATCTACCGGCCGCTGCTGTTCGCCAGCACCGATCCGGAAGTGGCGGTGGCGCGCGGGGTTCCGGTGCGCGCGCTCTCGATCGTGTTCGCGGTGCTGCTCGGCGTCACGGCCGCGTTCGGCGTGCAGATCGTCGGCGCCCTGCTGGTGCTCGCCATCCTCATCACCCCCGCCGCGGCCGCCGCCCAGATCACCGCCGACCCGGCCCGCGCGACCGTGCTGGCGATCGTGTTCGCCGAGGTCTCGGCGGTCGGCGGCATCCTGCTCTCGCTGGCGCCCGGCGTGCCGGTGTCGACGTTCGTCACGACGATCTCGTTCGCGATCTACCTGGTGTGCCGGGTGGTCGGGGCGCGCAAGCGCAAACTCGCGCGCGTGCGCTGAGATTCGCCGCCGGTGCGCCACGAATTCCGTGTGCCGCGCTGTGACTCGCGCGCGTGCGCTGAGATTCGCCGGTGCGGGAGGTCGGCAGGTGGACGAACTCGTGGCTCGTGTCGAGCGCTGTCGGCGATACGCCGTGCGCCGAAGGCCCGTGGTGGAGACCGGTCGAAGCTGGCCGAGCACACCTGACGCGTCGTTCCGGAACTACGAACCCATCGCGGGACTTCGACGCTCGACAGCATTTGATGGCAGCCGCCTTCAGTCGCCCCGGCACGGTTTCGTATGCTCGACGCAAACGCCGCCGAACGAATGGTGATCACCGATGATCGACTTCACGATTCCCGCCGAACTCGCCGCCGAGCGCGACCGCGTCCGCCAGTTCGTCATCGACCGGATCGTCCCGTTCGAGCGCGACCCGCGCCTGACCCAGCACGGCCCCACCGACGACCTGCGCCAGGAACTCGTCGAACTCGCGCGCGCCGAGAAGCTGCTCACGGTGCAGGCGCCGGTGGAACTCGGCGGGCGCGGGCTCACCCACGTCGAGCAGGCCGTCCTCTACGAGGCGGCCGGCTGGTCGACGCTGGGGCCGATCGCCATGAACTGCGCCGCGCCCGACGAGGGCAATATGTTCCTGCTGTCCAAGATCGCGAACCCGGAGCAGACCGAGCGCTACCTGGTGCCGGTGATCGACGGCAGGCAGCGGTCGGTGTTCGCCATGACCGAGCCCGAGGGCGCGGGCTCCGATCCCGCCCAGCTCTCGACCGAAGCCACCTTCGACGGCGAGAACTTCACCGTCAACGGGCGCAAATGGCTCATCACCGGCGCGAACGGCGCGAAGACGTGGATCATCATGGCCCGCCTCGCGCCCAACCCGCACCTGCCCGAGGGGCCGACGCTGTTCCTCACCAACGGCGACCAGCCGGGCATCGTCATCGAACGCACCATGAACACCATGGACCGCAACTACGTCGCGGGCCACGGCGTGGTGCGCTTCGACAACCTGGTGCTGCCCCGCACCGCGCTGCTCGGCGAGGCGGGCCAGGCGCTGCGCTACGCCCAGCTGCGCCTGGCGCCCGCGCGGCTCACGCACTGCATGCGCTGGCTGGGCGCGGCCGAACGCGCGCAGAGCATCGCCATCCAGCACGCCAAGACCCGCACCGCGTTCGGCAAGCCGATCGGCGAGCACGAGGGCGTGTCGTTCATGTTGGCCGACAACGAGATCGCGCTGCACCAGTGTCGCCTGACCATCTGGCACGCCTGCTGGCTGATGGACAACGGCGAGAAGGCCCGCCACGAGAGCTCCATCGCGAAGAGCTACGTCTCCGAGGAACTGTTCAAGGTCGCCGACCGCTGCGTGCAGGTGCTCGGCGGCATCGGCATCAGCGACGAGACCGTGGTGGAGATGATCTTCCGCGATATGCGCGCCTTCCGCCTCTATGACGGCCCCACCGAGGTGCACAAGTACGCCATCGGCCGCAAGATCCTGCGGTGAACGGGCCGCGCGGAGCGGCCGTGCCCGCGACACCCATCCACTACGATCCATGGGCATGAGTTCGGAACTGCTCGTCGATGTCTCCGCGGGCATCGCCGTGCTCACGCTCAACCGCCCCGCCCAGCAGAACGCCTTCACGCCCGCGATGGCGGCCGAACTCGGCGCCGCGCTGCAGCGGTGCGACGCCGAGGACGCGATCCGGGTGGTGGTGATCACCGGCACCCCGCCCGCGTTCTGCGCGGGGGCCGACCTGTCCAGCCGGGTCGGCGAGGTCAGCGCCACCATCGAGCCCGCGCCGTGGAAGGTGCGCAAGCCGGTGATCGCGGCGGTGAACGGGCACGCGGTCGGCATCGGGCTGGCGCTGGCGTTGCAGTGCGATCTGCGCTACGTCGCCCGCGACGCGGTGTACGGGCTCAGCCAGGTGCGCCGCGGCGTGCTGGCCGACGGCTACGCGCACTGGACGCTGCCGCGCCTGGTCGGCATGGCCAACGCGGCCGACATCATGCTCACCGGGCGCACCTTCGACGGCGACGAGGCCAAGGCCATGGGCCTGGCCAACGCCTGCCTGGCGGGCGGCGAGGTGCTGCCCACGGCGCTGGCGGTCGCGCACGACCTGGCCAACGGGTCCGCGCCGCTGCCGGTCGGGCTGTCCAAGCGGCTGCTGTGGGAGGGGCTCGGCATGACCCCGGCCATGGTGGGTCAGCTGGAGTCGGAACTGAACGCGCAGGTCGCCAAGAGCGTCGACGGCGGCGAGGCGATGGCCGCGTTCCGCGATCGCAGGCAGCCCAACTGGACCGGCAGCATCAGCTCCGAATGGCCGTCCTGGGACGGCGGCGCCGAACGCCCCGTGCTGGACTGAGCGGTCGGCTCAGGCGCGACCGCCGACCATCACGAACAGGAACAGAATCGCGATCAGCACCATGAGGACGGTGCCGATGATCCCGAGCGTCATGCCCACCATGACCTGCACGCGACCGCCGACGGCGCCGTTGGAGTCCTCGATCTGATCGACGGCGCGCTTGCCCATCGCCCATGCGACCGGGCCGAGCGCGCCGCAGCAGAAGATGCTGGCGGCGCCTAGCGCGAGCACCGCGTTGGCGTGCGGATGCTCGACCGGGCTGCCGACAGGCTGGTTGGGTATCACCACCAGCCGAATTCTACGGGGCCGGAGCGCTTTTGCGCTTCAGGCCGCAAGTCCGATTTCGGCTACCGGTCAGGACCGCCGCTGCCGCGCCACCTCGGCCAGCACCACGCCCGCCGCGACCGACGCGTTCAGCGACTCCACCGGGCCCGCCATCGGGATGCTCAGGACCGCGTCGCACGTCTCGCGCACGAGCCGCGACAGGCCCTTGCCCTCCGAGCCCACCACGATCACGGTGGGCACGCTGCCGTCGAACTCGTCCAGCGTGACGTCCCCGCCCGCGTCCAGGCCGATGATCTGGAAGCCGCGGTCGGCCCAATCCTTCAGCGTGCGCGTCAGATTCGTCGCCCGTGCGACCGGCAGCCGGGCCGCGGCACCCGCGCTGGTGCGCCAGGCCACGGCCGTGACACTGGCGCTGCGGCGCTGCGGGATGACCACGCCGTGCCCGCCGAACGCCGCCACCGAGCGGATCACCGCGCCCAGGTTGCGCGGGTCGGAGATGTTGTCCAGCGCGACGAGCAGCGCGGGCTCGGCCGAACTCTGCGCCCGGTCGGCCAGATCGTCGGGGTGGGCGTAGCGGTACGGCGGCACCTGCAGCGCCAGGCCCTGGTGCAGGCCGTTGCTGCTCATCCGGTCCAGGTCGGTGCGCGGCACCTCCAGGATCGAGATGCCCGCGTCGGCGGCCAGCTGCACGCTCTCGCTGAGGCGTTCGTCGTTCTCGGTGCCGACCGCCACGTACAGCGCGGTCGCGGGCACCTCGGCGCGCAGGCACTCCACCACCGGGTTGCGGCCGAGCACCAACTCGGGACCGTCGTCCCGGCGGCCCCCGGCCCGGCCCGGCGCGCCGCCGGACTTCGGGCGCGCCTGCGCCGCACGGGCCTTGGCCGCCGCGCGCTTGGCGGCGGGATGCTTGGTGCGCAGCTCGGCGGGCGGGGTCGCGCCGCGCCCCTCCAGACCGCGCCTGCGTTTGCCGCCGGACCCGACGACCTGCCCCTTCTTGGTGCCGCCCTTGCGGATCGCACCGCGCCGCTGCGAGTTCCCTGCCATCAGTTCGCCTTTCCGCGCGCGTTGCCCAGCGACCATTCGGCGCCCCGGGGTGTGTCGGTGACCTCGATACCCGCGGCCTGCAACCGGTCGCGCACGGCGTCGGCACTGGCCCAGTCCTTGTCGGCGCGGGCCTGCTGACGGCGCTCGAGTTCGGCCTCGACGAGTACGTCCAGCGCCTCGCGGGCCGCCGAATCGTCCTGCCCGCCGTGCCACTGCGGATCCAGCGGGCAGACCCCGAGAATGCCGAGCATGGCCCGCACCTGGCCGGCCAGCTCCAGCGCGGTGTCGGTGGCGCCCGCGTCGAGGGCCTTGTTGCCCTCGTGCACGGCGCGGTGCACCTCGGCCAGCGCGCGCGGCACGGTGAGGTTCTCGTCCATGGCGGCGGCGAACTCGTCGGTCCACTTGCCGACCGGGACCTCGCCGACGCGTTCGACCACGCGGTGCACGAACGCCTCCATGCGCTGGTAGGAGGCGGCCGCGTCGTAGAGCGCCTTCTCCGAGTACTCCAGCACCGAGCCGTAATTGGCGCTGCCGAGGTAGAAGCGCAGCTCCACGGCGCGCACCATCTTCAGCACGTTGGGCACCGAGAGCGTGTTGCCCAGCGATTTGGACATCTTCTCCCCGCCCAGGGTGACCCAGCCGTTGTGCAGCCAGTACCTGGCGAAACCGTCGCCGGCGGCGTTGGACTGGGCGATCTCGTTCTCATGGTGCGGGAACACCAGATCCATACCGCCGCAATGGATGTCGAACTCCGGGCCGAGGTAGTACTCGGCCATCGCGGAGCACTCCAGGTGCCAGCCGGGGCGACCCGCGCCCCACGGCGACGGCCAGCTCGGCTCGCCCGGCTTCGCGGCCTTCCACAGGGTGAAATCGCGCGGATCGCGCTTGCCCTCGCCCTCGAGCACCCGCTCGCCCTGGTGCACGTCCTCGATGCTGTGCCCGGACAGTCGGCCGTAGGCGGGGAAGCTCAGCACGTCGAAGTAGACGTTGCCCTCGGCGGCGTAGGCGTGCCCGCGGTCGATGAGCCGCTGCATCAGCTGGACCATCTGGGTGATGTGCCCGGTGGCGCGCGGCTCCGCCGAGGGCGGCTGCACGCCGAGCAGCCGGTACGCCTCGTCGAAGGCGCGCTCGTGCGTGGCGGCCCACTCCCACCAGGGACGGCCCGCCTCGGCGGCCTTGGTGAGGATCTTGTCGTCGATGTCGGTCACGTTGCGGATGAAGAGCACGTCGTAGTCGTGCGCCTGCAACCACCGGCGCAGCACGTCGAACGCGACGCCGCTGCGCAGATGACCGATATGGGGTTGCCCCTGCACCGTCGCCCCACAGAGGTACACCGAAGCGCGGCCGGGAACCAGCGGCGCGAATTCGCGCATGGTTCGGCGTTCGGTGTCATAGAGGCGCAGTGTCACGGGGGTCGATCCTAGTCGGTCTAGCTGGGGGATCGTGCCCCGGCTCGACCGGCGGGCACGGTGGTGCTATACGTCCTCGCGCAGCAACGCGGTGGCGATCGCGGCGACACCCTCGCCGCGGCCCGTGAGGCCGAGCCCGTCGGTGGTGGTGCCCGACACCGAAACCGGCGCGCCCAGCAGTTCGCCGAGCACCCGCTGCGCCTCCTCGCGGCGCGGCCCGATCTTGGGCCGATTGCCGATGACCTGCACCGCGGCGTTCACGACCGCGAAGCCGGCGGCCCCGAGCAGCCTGCGCACCTCGGTGAGCATGGCCGCGCCGGAGACGTTCGCCCACTCCGGGCGGCCGGTGCCGAACACCGCGCCCACATCGCCGAGGCCGGCCGCGGAGAGCAGCGCGTCGCACAGCGCGTGCGCGGCGACGTCGCCGTCGGAGTGGCCCGCGCACCCGTCGTCGCCGTCGAACAGCAAGCCGGCCATCCAGCACGGGCGGCCGGGTTCGATGGGGTGGACGTCGCTGCCGATACCAACTCGCATGGCCACGACGTTCTCATACGCCGCGCGCGGCGGCGCACAGCGTCTCGGCCAGGCGCAGATCCAGCGGGGTGGTGATCTTGAAGGCGAGCGGGTCGCCGGGGATGGTGCGCACCGCGATGCCGAGGCGTTCGACCAGTCCCGCGTCGTCGGTGGCGGGCACGTCGGCCGCGTAGGCCTCGCGCAGCACGCCCGCAGCGAAGCCCTGCGGGGTCTGGATGGCGCGCAATGTGGCGCGATCGGGGGTGCCGGTGACGACGCCCTGCGCGTCGACCGACTTGACGGTGTCGACCACGGGCAGCGCGGGGACCACCGCGCGATGACCGGCGCGCAATTCGGCGGCAACCCGCGCGATCAGGCCGGGCGGGGTCAGCGCGCGGGCGGCGTCGTGCACCAGGAAACTTCGGGCATCCGGGGCGGCCGCGATACCGGCGCGCACCGAGTCGGTGCGTTCGGCCCCGCCGACCACCACGTGCACGGCGTCCGAGGGCGGCAGCAGGGCGACTGCGCTCTCGACCAGTTCGGCGGGCACCATGACGATGACACGGTCGACCGCGCCCGAAGCCAGCAGGCCGTCCACGGCCAGCCGGACCATAGGCGTGCCGCCGACCGGGACGAACGCCTTGGGCATGTTTTCACCCAGGCGAACGCCACGACCGGCGGCAGGCACCAAGGCAACGACGAAATTGTCGCTGTCGGCGTCGTTCACGGTCTAGGAAGCCGCGGCGAGGACCTCGTCGAGCAGCGTCTCGGCCTTGCCGTCGTCGGTTCCCTCGGCGAGCGCGAGCTCACCGACGAGGATCTGACGGGCCTTGGCGAGCATCCGCTTCTCACCGGCGGACAGCCCGCGATCCTGCTCCCGGCGCCACAGGTCGCGCACGACCTCGGCCACCTTGTTCACATCGCCGGAGGCGAGCTTCTCGAGGTTGGCCTTGTAGCGGCGGGACCAGTTGGTCGGCTCCTCGGTGTGCGGCGCGCGCAGCACCTGGAAGACTCGGTCGAGACCCTCCTGGCCCACGACGTCGCGCACACCTACGTATTCGGCGTTTTCCGCAGGAACGCGGACGGTGAGGTCACCCTGTGCGACCTTCAGGACCAGATACTCTTTTTGCTCACCCTTGATGGTGCGAGTCTCGATTGCTTCGATCAGCGCCGCTCCGTGGTGGGGGTAAACGACGGTGTCTCCGACCTTAAAAATCATGTGTCCCGTGCCCCTTTCGATGTTCACAGTTTAACATGCGACTCGATAACGGCGCGATCAACTGTGCAGGTCAGGGCCACAACTAGCGCGCCGAGGGGGTTGACAGAACCCGCTCGGTGTGCATTACGTTGTGCCGTAACGAGTTATCGACCGGCACCACCTGGGCCCGAGACGCCGCCCTCTTCCGGGCACTCCACCCGCTACTCGACCCCGCGGGCCACCGAACCGTTATCCAACGGATGCCGACCGCACGCGGTGTCGCGGCGCGGACACGCCGGGCCGGGCGCGGCCTTCCCGATGTCGACTACTACGCTGCCTAGTTACTACTCTCCGTAGCGGAGTGATCCCGGTCGACATGGAGGACAACCCGTGACTGCCCAGAATGCTGTGACCGCCTCGCCGGTGGCGCGCAAGCCTCGTCTCATGGTCACCGTTGCCGCACTCGCCGCGGGCGCGGCCCTGGCGCTGTCCGGCTGCAGCGCGGGACAGGTCTCCCAGACCGCCAACCAGGCTCCGGCCATCAACGGCAACAACATCGATGTGGAGCAGATCTCCCTGCGCAACGTCCACATCGTGTACCCGTCGGAGGGCTACACCAACACCCAGGGCGGCAAGGCGGTGCTCGCGCTGGCCATCGTGAACAACAGCGGCACCGTCACCGACGAGCTGACCAGCGTCACCACCGACCTCGGCACCGTGACGATCACCCCGCCCACCGGCGACCGCGTGCTGAGCGTCGGCCCGCAGCAGACCGTCGTGGCCGCGGCCACCGCCGGCGCCGCCGGCGAGCACGGCGACGACCACGGCTCCGCGCCGACCACCTCTCCCACCGCCGAGCCGACGGCCTCGCCGACCACCCAAGCCCCGGCCACCTCGGCGCAGCCGCCCATCGACCCCGAGGCGAACCAGGCGCTCATCGAGATCACCGGGCTGACCAAGGACATCACCCCGGGCCTGACCTACACCGTGTCGTTCAACTTCAAGCAGAACGGCACCGTCCAGGTGCAGGTCCCGGTGGACGCGGGCGTCGAGGCCGACCGGCACGAGTCCGACAAGTCCGGCCCCGCGCCCGAGGGCGCGGGCGGCGGCCACTGAGCCGACGCGCCGGCGCGCGCTGACGCGGTCCGACATCCCGAGAGGCGGGGGCGCCTTTGGCCAGGAACAAGCCGGTCTTCCGGTGTTCGGCGTGCGCGCACGAGGTCGCCAAGTGGGTCGGCAAATGCCCGGAGTGCGGGGCGTGGGGCACGGTCGACGAGGTCGCCGCGTCCACCTCCGCCGCCGCACCCGGCCGCAAGGCGATGCTGCCGAGCACGGCCGCGGCGCCCATCTCCACCATTGATTCGAAGGTCACCAGGGCCAAGCCGACCGGCGTGAACGAGCTGGACCGGGTGCTCGGCGGCGGCGTCGTGCCGGGTTCGGTGGTGCTGCTCTCCGGCGAGCCGGGTGTGGGAAAGTCCACGCTGCTGCTCGAGGTGGCGCACCGCTGGGCCGCCGCGCGCGACGAGCGGGCGCTCTACGTGACGGCCGAGGAGTCGGCGGGCCAGGTGCGGTTGCGCGCCGACCGCACCGGCGCGGTGCACGAGCGGGTCTACCTGGCGGCCGAATCGGATCTGTCGGTCGTGCTCGGACACGTCGAGCAGGTGCGCCCGACACTGCTGGTGGTCGACTCCGTGCAGACCATGCTGGCGCCCGACGTGGACGGCGTGATCGGCGGCGTCACGCAGGTGCGCGCCGTGACGGCCGCGCTCACCTCGCTGGCCAAGGCCAGCGGTGTGGCCGTGCTGCTGGTCGGCCACGTCACCAAGGACGGCAACGTCGCGGGCCCGCGCACGCTGGAGCACCTGGTCGACGTGGTGTTGCAGTTCGAGGGCGACAAGAACTCCACGCTGCGCATGGTGCGCGGCCTGAAGAACCGCTTCGGCAGCGCCGACGAGGTCGGCTGTTTCGAGCTGCACGAGGACGGCATCGCCGGCGTCGACGATCCGTCCGGGCTGTTCCTGCACCACCGCACCGAGACCGTCCCCGGCACCGCGGTCACCGTGGCCATGGACGGCAAGCGGCCGCTGGTCGGCGAGGTGCAGGGACTCACCGTGCGCACCGAGATCCCGCAGCCGCGCCGCGCCGTGAGCGGCCTGGACTACAACCGGGTCGCGATGGTGCTCGCCGTCCTGCAGAGCCGGGGGCGGGTGTTCCTCGGCAAGCACGACGTCTACGCGGCGACCGTGGGCGGGATGCGGCTCGTGGAGCCCTCCGCCGACCTGGCCATCGCGCTGGCCATCGCCAGCGCCGAAGCCGATACGGCGATCCCCGCGGGCTGGGTGATCCTCGGCGAGGTCGGCTTGGCGGGCGAGGTGCGCAAGGTGACGGGGGTGGCTCGTAGGCTGGCCGAAGCCGAACGGCTCGGGTTCACCACGGCGCTGGTGCCGCCGGGCCTGGAGCGGGTGAAGAACGGGGGGATGCGCGTGCACGAGGTGGGTGACGTGCGGTCGGCGCTGCGGATCAGCGGACTGCGCTCGGGACGGTCACCGCGGGGCGAGGCCGAGTGATCCCGGGCCGGTGGGCCGCGTACCTGCGCGGCAGGTCGGTCCCGCCGAAGCCGCCGCGCGAGGCGCCCGAGCACTCGCCGCTGCCGGAGGTGATCGCCAGGATCGCGCCGGGCACCGCGCTGCGCGACGGCCTGGAGCGCATCCAGCGGGGCCGCACGGGGGGGCTGATCGTGCTCGGCTGGGACGAGCGGGTGCGCGCCCTGTGCGACGGCGGTTTCGAACTCGACGTGGACTTCGCGCCGACCCGGCTGCGGGAACTGTCGAAGATGGACGGCGCGGTGGTGCTCACCGCCGACGCGTCGCGCATCGTGCGCGCGAACGCGCACCTGGTACCCGACCCGTCACTGCCCAGCGCGGAATCCGGCACCCGCCACCGCGCGGCCGAGCGCACCGCCGCGCAGACGGGCCATCCCGTGGTGGCCGTGAGCAAATCGATGCGCACGATGACGGTCTACGTGGCCGGTGTGCGCCACCTGGTGCAGCCGTCGGCGGCCATCCTGACGCGCGCCGATCAGGCGCTGGGCACGCTGGAGCGCTATCGCGGCGGCTACGACGACGTGTGCGCCGAGCTCACCGCCGCCGAGCTCGAGGATGTGGTCACCCTGCGCGACGCGCTCGGCGCGGCGCAGCGGCTGGAACGGATGCGCCGCGTGGGGCACGAGATCGAGCGCGATGTGCTCGAGCTCGGCGTGGACGGCAGGCAGTTGGCGCTGCGGCTGGAGGAGCTGATCGGCGACAGCGCGTGGTCGCGCGAACTGCTGGTCCGCGACTACCTCGCGGGCCCGGTCACCCCCGCGACCGTCGAGCGGGCGCTGTCGGGCATGGACGCGCTCACCGACGCCGAACTGCTGGACCCGGCGAGCCTGGCCGCGCCGCTGGGCTATCCGGACGGCGCGGCGGCGCTGGAGCGCCCGGTGCGCCCGCGCGGTTTCCGCGTGCTGGCCCGCATCCCGCGCCTGCGGTTCACCGATATCGAGACGCTGGTGTCGGCGTTCGGGAGCGTGCAGGGGCTGCTGGCCGCCACCGTCGCCGATCTGCAAGCGGTGGACGGCATCGGCGTGCCGCGGGCGGCGCGCATCAGGGAGGCGCTCACCCGGCTGGCCGCGCTGAGCCCGGACCGCCCGTTCGACCGTCCCGGCCCGATCCGCCGGTTCTGAGCGGGCCCGATTGCGCGGTGCGGGCTTCCAGCGCGCCGCCCCGATCACGCCGGGCGCGGACCGAATCGCCGAAATCCGCTCCGCTCAGGCGATATTGAACGGCTCGGCCGCGCTGCGCACCGAACCCAGTTGCGCGACAACCGAATACGCGCCCGGCGGCACCGGCACGCGCTCGCCCGCGCAGTTCGGCTGGGAGGTCGATCCCGACCAGGTGACCTGGAAGGCCGCCTGCTCGCCGCCGTTCATATCGCGCACGTCGGGCTGGCCGTCGGGGTAGCAGTCGGTGCTCGACCAGAGCCTGCGGGTGCCGTCGAGGGTGTAGACCGAGATCTGCTGCAGGCCCGAACCCACGTCGCGCGAGCAGGTCTCCGAGGAGATGTTGGTGATGACGATCCCGAACACCGGCTGTTCGCCGACCTGATAGGTGGGCTGCTCGACGGTCACCTTCACCGCCAGCGACTGATCGGGGCACTGGCCCGCCGCCCCCGCGGGCGCGGCGCTCGGCGCCGGGGTGGCACTCGGGTCGGCGGTGTCGGATTCCGGTGCGGCCGAGGTCGACGTCGCCGCGGTGGTCGTCGAGGTCGCGGCCGCGGTTCCGCCGGGCGAGTCACCGCCGCGGGCGACCATCACCACGAGCCAGATCACCAGCGCGAGCACCACGACGAGAACTCCGATGGCGAAAACGCGACGACGCCAGTAGATCTCCGGAGGCAGTGGTCCAGTCGGTTCCAGCACGTCTCAAACTTACGGCCACGACCGGGTGGGGCGTCTCAGGACCTCGGCGTGTCGGGCCGGTCGGCGCGGGCGTGGCGCCCGCGCCGACCCCCGCACGCTGGGGATTCGGCCCGCCCGGACCGGATCAGACGACCTCGCCGATATTGCCGACGACGCGCTGCAATTTGACCTGGCCGTCGGCCAGCTTGTACGTCACGCACGCGATCGCGAGCTGACCGGTGGCCACCCGCTGGGAGATGATCATCGAGCGCTGCATGAGCAGCTTGCTGGTCTCCACCACGTGCCTGGCCTCGAACTCGTCCACCCCGGACAGGCCCTCGCGGCGCCCGATCAGGATGGACGGGGTGACCCGCTCCACCACGCTGCGGATGAACCCGCCGGGCACCTCGCCGCCGTCGAGCGCGTCGATGGTGGCCTTCACGGCGCCGCAGCTGTCGTGTCCGAGCACCACGATCAGCGGCACGTTCAGCACGTGCACGCCGTATTCGATGGAGCCGAGCACCGAGCTGTCCACCACGTGCCCCGCCGTGCGGACCACGAACATGTCGCCGAGTCCCTGGTCGAAGATCAGTTCGGCGGCCACCCGGGAGTCGCCGCAGCCGAACAGGATGGCGTGCGGATGCTGACCGGCCACGAGCTTGGCCCGGTCGGCCGCGCCTTGGCTAGGATGCATCAAATTGCCATTGACGAAGCGCTCGTTGCCCTCGCGGAGGGACTTCCAGGCACTTATCGGATTGGAACCAGGCATATCGCCATTGTGCACATGCCGATGGTTACCAGCGAGTCCGCTTCGTTACGGGCCGGCAAAGATCGACTGGCCGCCGCTCGGCGGGGACGGTGAGGGAGATGCGCGGCGGTACCGACATCCGGCGGGGTCCGGGCACGGGCCACGTCGACCACGACGCGCTGCTGGACTGGTACACCGAGTCCGCGCGCGATCTGCCCTGGCGACGCCCGGGCGTGACGGCGTGGCAGATCCTGATGAGCGAGATCATGCTCCAGCAGACGCCGGTGGTGCGGGTCGAGCCGATCTGGCGGGAGTGGGTGGCGCGCTGGCCGGTGCCCTCGGCGATGGCGGCGTCCTCGCAGGCCGAGGTGCTGCGCGCGTGGGGCAAGCTCGGCTATCCGCGCCGGGCCCTGCGGCTGCACGAATGCGCGCGGGTGCTCGCCGCCGAGCACGGCGACGAGGTGCCCGCCGACGTGGACGTCCTGCTGAGCCTGCCCGGCATCGGCGCGTACACCGCGCGCGCCGTCGCGTGCTTCGCCTACGGGCAGCGGGTTCCCGTGGTGGACACCAACGTGCGGCGCGTGGTGGCGCGGGCGGTGCACGGGCGCGCGGAGGCCGGCAACCCGTCGTCGCGGGATCTGCCCGAGACCGAGGCGCTCCTGCCCGCGCAGGTGGCCCGCGCCGCGAAGTTCTCCGCCGCCCTGATGGAGCTGGGCGCTACGGTGTGCACGGCCCGCACCCCGGACTGCGCGCGCTGCCCGCTGCCGGACTGCGCCTGGGTGGCGGCCGGGCGGCCCGTCTCGGACGTGGTGCGCCGCACGCAGAAGTACGAGGGCACCGACCGCCAGGCCCGCGGCCGCCTGCTCGACGTACTGCGCGACGCGAGCGGACCGGTCGAGCGGGTGCGGCTGGATCTGGCGTGGACGCGCGATCCGGGCCAGCGAGACCGGGCGCTGGATTCGCTGCTGGTGGACGGGTTGATCGAGCAGACCGCCGACGGATTGTTCGCGCTCGCGGGCGAAGGCGGCTGACCCGGTTCAGCCCGCTCAGCCGGTCACGAGGCCTCAGTCCAGGACGCGCCGCAGGAACTTCTCCACGGCCTCGCGATAGCGCTCCGGTTGGTCGTCGTGCACGAGGTGCCCGGCGCCGCGGACCAGCACGTGCTCGGCGTTGGGGTTGGTCTCGGCCATCTCGCGCATCTGGCCGGGCGGGGTGATGGTGTGCTCGCCCTCGATGAGCAGCGCGGGCACCCGCACGGCCCGCCACTCGTCCCAGAAGTGGCGGCCGCCCCACTCCTCGGAGATGTCGCGGAAGGTGGCCACCGAGCCGTGCAGCCGGTAGCCGTCGGGACCGTGGCTGAAGGAGTTCAGGAAGTACCGGCCCGCGACCGGGCCGAAGTAGTCGAGCACCGAATCGGCGTCCGGGAACGGCTGCGGCCAGGACTCGATCATCGCGGCCCAGTCGGCGGCCGTGCGGCCGGTGAAATCCGGCGCGATGTCCTCCACCACCAGCGCCCGCACCCGCTCGGGGTGGCGGGCGGCGAAGACCCAGCCGTGCAGCGCGCCCATGGAATGGCCGATCACCACCATCGGCTCGGTGAGGTGCGCGGTGGCCTCGGCCAGATCGGTGACGAACGCCTCGGTGCTGAGTTCGGCGGGCGCCGGACGGCCGTGGCCCGCGGCGTCGAAGGTGTAGACGTGGCCGTGCCCGCGCAGCCAGTCGAGCTGATCGCCCCAGGTCCGGGCGCTGCCCATCAAGCCGTGCAGCAGCAGGATCGGCACCCCTGCTCCGCCTTCGTCGTACCACATCGGCTCGATTGTGCCCGGTCGAGGCGTCGGCGCGCGCATCGCACCCGCCGCGCCGACGTATTGTCGGGGCATGGCTGTCGTGAAGATCAACGCGATCGAGGTCCCCGAGGGCGCGGGTCCCGAACTGGAGAAGCGGTTCGCCCACCGCGCGCACGCCGTGGAGAATTCCCCCGGCTTCCTCGGTTTCCAGCTGCTGCGTCCCACGGCGGGCGAGAACCGCTATTTCGTGGTGACACAGTGGGATTCGGAGGAGTCCTTCGCCGCCTGGCGCGACGGGCCCGCCCGCGCCGCGCACGCGGGGTCCGGCGAACAGAAGCCGGTCTCGACGGGCGCCTCGCTGCTGGAGTTCGAGGTGGTGCTGGACGTGGCGGCCAAGCCCGCGTCCTGACGCGTATTGACGCCGATGGCGTGGAATGTCACAGTTCGAGATGACCAAAGCGAGGGTGATGCGGTAATTCCGGTGTGAATCCGGAGCGGTCGCGCCACTGTGTTCCTCGCACCGAGTCCGTCCCGAGCCGTTCGCGGCCCGGCGGGAACGGTGCCGGAAAGCCAGACACCGGCACCGTCGCGACCGCCCATCTCACGGGGACGCGCCCCTTCCCCTAGGAGGACTCGAATGGCCATCGCGCATTCACCCGCACGGGAAACCGATTCCCTGGCAACCGTGCTCGTCACGGTCGGTGTCGTTCTGCTCGCACTGCTCACCCTGTACCTGGTCGGCTTCGACCAGGGGACCCTCTCGCGCGGCGGGATGTTCCTGCACGAGCTGATGCACGACGGACGTCACCTGCTGGGTGTCCCGTGCCACTGACCGGAACACTGAAGACCCTGCTGCTGCGCGGCCTGCTGGCCGGTTTGATCGCCGGTCTGCTGGCCGCCACGGTGGGCTATTTCGTCGGCGAGCCCAAGATCGACGCCGCCATCGCCATCGAGGAGGCGGCCGCCGCGCACGCCCCCGAGGAGGAGGCGGGCGGTCACTCGCACGGCGAGGGGGACGACGGGGCCGCGGTGAGCAGGTCCGGACAGAAGTTCGGCCAGTTCCTCGCACTCGGCATCACCGGTCTCGCGGTGGGCGCCCTGTTCGCCTCGGTCGCGCACTACGCGCGGCGCCACACCGCGCTGCCGGGGCCGAAGCTGGCCCTCGCGCTCGGTGTGGGTGGTTGGGCCGCGATCGTCGCGGTGCCGTTCTTCAAGTACCCGGCCAATCCACCGGCCGTGGGCGATCCGGAGACCATCAACGAGCGCACCTGGTTGTGGGTGGCCGTGGTCCTGCTCGGCCTGGCGGCCGTCGGCGCCGGGGTGTACGTGTACAAGCTGCTCGCCGGGCAGCTGGACACGGTGCGCCTGATCGCCGGTGTCGCGGCGTTCGTGCTGATCACCGCACTGGGCTACGTGCTGCTGCCCGGGATCGACGAAGTGGCCGAGGATTTCCCGCCGAGCCTGCTGTGGCAGTTCCGGGTGTCGTCGCTGGCCGTCACGACCACGCTGTGGGCCGCGCTCGGCCTGGTGTTCGCGGCGCTCACCGAGTTCGCCTCGCGCTCTGGCACCACGGTAGGGGAGGAAGTCGCTACCGCGGCGTGATCCGCGACGAGACGTGAAGGCGCAGTGTCGGTTTCCATGACCGACACTGCCCCTTCCGTTCCGCGACCGGTCTCGATCGCGTTCACCGGAGTTGTGGTCGCCCTGCTCGCCGGAGTAGCCGAGGCACTCGTCCACACCGCCGTCGCGCTCGACACCGCCGAGGCCGATGTCGGAGGGCTCGCCGTCGGACTCGCAGTGCGGGCGGCGCTCTACCTGGCCGTGCTGGCGGCGGCCGTGCTGATGTCGCGCGGCAGTCATCCGGCGCGGCTGGCGCTCACCCTCGGGCTCGGCGTGGTGGGGCTGTCCTCGCTGCTGATCGAACCGGCCACCGCGGTGCTCGACGGCGGAATCCCGTGGAGCGCGGCCACACCCGGCACGCTGCTGATCGCGGTCCTGCGGGCTGTGCACGTCGCGGCGGTGCTCGTCGCCGTGCCCGCGATGTGGGCGTCCGGCGCTCGCGCGCACTTCGCCGGTCGACACACCACGAGTTTCGGGTAGCCAAACAAATTTATTTGGACTACCTTGTGATGGGTCGGAGCGTGTACCGACAGTCACCGCGGTCCCGCGCCACGTACACCCGGCGCGGGACCGTGTCCGGCGAGACGACTCCCGCGCGGGGAGAACCGTCAGGCCAGCGCGGCGTCGAGGGTGATGCTGTCGACGCCCGCGAGCGCCTTGGAGACCGGGCAGCCCGCCTTGGCGGCCTCGGCCACGGCGATGAAGCCGTCGGCGTCCAGGCCCGAGACCCGGGCGCGGACGGTCAGCTTGATACCGGTGATGCGGAAGCCGCCCGCCGGGTCGGGGCCGAGCGTGACATCGGCGGTGACGTCCAGGCTCTCCGGGGTGCCGCCCGCGTTGCCGATCTGGGCCGACAGCGCCATCGCGTAGCAGGAGGAGTGCGCCGCCGCGATGAGTTCCTCGGGGCTGGTGGTGCCGTCGGCCGCGTCCGCGGAACGCTTGGGGAACGACACGTCGTACTTGCCGACACCGGAGCTGGTCAGTTCGACCTGGCCGGAACCGTCCTGCAGTCCGCCGGTCCATGCGGTGCGCGCGGTGCGTGTGGGCATCGTTGTCCTTTCACGAGGGTGGACGAGTTCGTCTGATCCGAACCTACTCGCCCGCGCTCAGTCCGCGGGGCTCAATCGGCTGTCCAGCCGTTCCAGCAGCGCGAGCCACTCCCGTCCGTGGCGCCGGGCCGCCTCCTCCCCCGGAAATCCGGCGTGGCGCAGGCGAAGCCGGATGCCCCGCGGCTGCTTGACGAACCCGATCGTCACCACGGTCTCGGCGCCCTCGGTCGCGCGGGTCACCCACGTGAACTCGATGGTGCGCTCGGGCTCGAGGCGCAGGAACCGGCCGTAGTGCGGCACCCGCTCACCCTCGGCCTCGGTCTCGAAGTAGAACGGCTCGCGCACGGCGGGGGTCATGCGCACGGAATCCGGTACGGCCAACCAGATGTCGAAGCCCTGGGTCAGCGCGGCGTACAGCAAACCCGGCGGGGATTTCATCACCCGCTCGACGGTGATCTCGTGCGGCCGCGTGGACAGATCCGGTGTGCGAACGGGCTGGGCATTCATGACCGGACCATACTCCGCCCGGCGGACTCAGCCGGGATCGGTGACGCGCGCGAGCACGATTCCGCCCAGAATCA
This sequence comes from Nocardia puris, assembly GCF_036051655.1. Classification (NCBI taxonomy): domain Bacteria; kingdom Bacillati; phylum Actinomycetota; class Actinomycetes; order Mycobacteriales; family Nocardiaceae; genus Nocardia; species Nocardia puris. The sequence goes on from NZ_CP107943.1 coordinate 1,249,944, forward strand.
GCGTGAGGGCGAGAAATCGGCCGAGCGGACACGATCTTGTGCACGACCACGCCGAGCGCATCGGGGCTCGGTCCGAATCCGGACCGGGCGCTCGTGACGCGCGACCGCGCGGTCCACAAGAGCTCGCTGCTGGAGGGCCTGCCGGACTTCATGACCCGGCTCTGGACGCGCGAATCCTCTTGGTGCGCAGCATGATCAGCTGCAAGCCGTGCCCGCGTACTCACAACCCGCCGAGGGCGGCGCTACTCCCCTCGGCACGCGCGAGCCAGGAGTCGGCTCTCCGCAAGCGAATCACTCTGGCGCGCAACATGATCAGCCGCGAGCCGGGCGCACGCGTTCAGGACCGGCGAGGGCGGCGCGACCCCTCGGTACGCGCGCCGCCACCGCCCGACTTCCGCTCAGAAGCGGTCCTTGTGCTCGGTCACCCACTCCGCGAACGTGCGCGCGGGGCGGCCGAGGATCCGCTCGACGGTGCCGTCGGGTGTGCTCGCCGACGCCGGCGGGTCGGCGTACCAGCCGATCACGCACTCGGCGTCAGCGCGCGAGACACTCGTCGCGAGCAGCCGGTCGATCGCCCGCTCGCGGCTGATCTGCTCGAAGACGATCGCGCGGCCCACCGTCTCGGCCAGCATCGCGACGCGCTGTCGCGGCGTGAGCGCCTCCGGGCCCGCGAGGTTGTAGGCGCGGCCCGCGTGCCCGTCCTCGGTGAGCGCCACGGCGGCGACCGCACCGAGATCGGGCCCCAACATTCGTTCAGGTCAAGCCCCGTGTTCGACCTGGTAAGGGGAATCGACCGGATCGGCCCCGGCGATCGCGCCGGATTCCGGCCGACGGCGCGCCGCCTGCCGGTGAAGTAGAACCGAGCACCCCGATTGCTCTCGGCGGGAAGAGGTTCGGATCGTCGACCCCATGGGCCGGGCCGCGGCGACTCGACGACATGCCCCCGCTGGACGTTCGAGGTCACCCGCGTAGCGAGGGCGATCGCGACCTCCGCGTTTGCGGCGAGAACGCCGCAAATGCTCGGTTGACGGGCGCCGAACGGCGGTCGGCCGCTTAGGCTGCAAGGGTGAATGCGCCAGGCAAAGCGAATCGTGGCTCGGTCGTGCGGGACTGGGGCATCGCGGCGATCGTCGCCGCGATCCAGGTGGGGGGCGGCTACGCGGTGAACGCGAGCCAGTCCGGGGTGCGGGCGCTGGACGTATTCGGCTACGTGTTGCTTGTGGCGGGGCCGCTGGCGCTGGGCCTGCGGCGGGTGCAGCCGCTGCCGGTGCTGGGGGTCACGCTGGCCGCCTGCGGGCTCTACCTCGCCGTCGGCTACGGATTCGGGCCGGTGGTATTGGCTTTCGCGATCGCCTTCCTCACCGCCGCCGTGCACGGAAACCGTTGGTGGACATACCCGGTCGTGCCCGCCGCGTACCTGCTGTTCGTGTGGCCGGTGCCCGCGCTGCTCGGCAGGCACACCGACCTGTGGGCGGCGTTCGGCATCCTCGGCTGGCTCGCGGCGCTGGTGGCGGCGGCCGAGGTGCTGCGCCAGTGGCGCATCGCCGAGCGGGAGCGGCGGGCGCGGGCCGCGGCGGCGCGCCGCGACGAGAAGGCCCGACGCGAACGGTCCGAGAACCGCAGGCGCCTGGCGACCGCGCACGAGCTGCACGACGCGCTGGCGCACAACATCTCGGTGATCAACGTGCAGTCCTCGATGGCGCTGGAACTGTTCGACAAGAAGCCGCAGCAGGCGCGCAGCACGCTCGCCGCGATCAAGATCGCCAGCCGGGAATCCCTGGCCGAGGTGCACAAACTGCTCGGCGTGATCCGCGCCGGGGTCAGCGCCGAGGATCTGGAGGAGGCCGAGCAGCACCCGCTGCCCACCCGCCCGGCGCGTCCGCGGCGCGGCGCCTGGCGGGCCGCGCCCCGGCTGGAGGTGCGCGAGCCCGCGCACCAACCCGAGCCGGAGCCCGAACCCGCGCCCGTCGCGCCCGAGCCGGTGCGCCTGCCCGACCCGAGCATCGACGACCTGGACGTGCTGCTGCGCGGCGTGCGCGCCGACGGGCTGAACGTGGAGACCAAGATCGTCGGCGAGGTGCGTCGCCTGCCGGGCACCATCGACGTGGCCGCCGCGACGATCATCCTGGAATCCCTCGACAACGTGCTGCGGCACGCCCCTGGCGCCGGCGCGAACGTCACCATCCGCTACACCGCCGATTCGCTCGACCTCACCATCGACAATTCCCGCCCCACCACCACGCCCGCCCGCACCGGCCCGGTCGGCAACGGCATCATCACCATGCGCAAACGCATCCACGCCCTCGGCGGCGCCCTCACCGCGGGCCCGCGCCCCAGCGGCGGCTATCGCGTCGCCGCCCGCCTCCCCTCCGACACCGGCTTGCGCCGCGTCCCCGCCGCGGTGGGGGCCGAGGGCAACGGAAAGGTCGAGCCCGCGCCGAAGGAACCCACGGCGAACGTCTCGGAAACCCCTGAACCCGAGAAAAACTGAGCCCGCGTCCGCCGTTCGTGTCGGACCCCGGCAGTACTCTCGCCGGTATTCGATCAACCGAGCAGTGGGGGTAGGTAAATGGGCATGATCATGAGCTTCTACGCGGTGACGCCGGAGGAACTGGAGGAGGTCCTCCTCGGGAACGAGGACGTGCTCGACGAGGTGTTGGAGGACCGCCCCGGCTTCGCCCAGACCGATCTCGACAAGGCATGGGACGGCCTGCAGTTCTTGTTCTCCGCGGCGGATATCGATATCGACTTGCTGAAAGACGGCGACCCGATCAGGGATGACGGGTCACGCTTCGGATGGAGCGCGGCCACCGTAGCGCAGGCCGCGAATACCTTGCGGGACATGCCATTCTCGGACCTGGCGCGCCACTACGACGCGAACCGTATGAGCGACAGCGACATCTACCCCACTATCTGGACCACCGACTGGGCGCTGGACTACCTCCAAGAAAACTACGGCGACCTGAGAACCTTCCTCACCGACACCGCCGCGAAAGAACAGGCAGCCCTGATGTTCTGGGGCTGATCCGCAGCGCGCCGGCAATCTTCGAGGCGACTCCGGTCACGCGGTCGGCACGTCGCGAGAACCACTCGCGACGACGGCGGATCAGTTCGGGGACGACAGCGGCGTCAGGAGGATGCTGAACGCGGCCGACTCACCCGCGGCGGTTCCTGATGAGGTTCACGGTGTGATCGGCGTCCGCGGTCGGGATGCGCAGGACGCCGTGGGCTCCGGCGCGCAGGACGACGGCTCGGGGGCGGTCGCCGAAGAGCGCGCGGCCGTCCGCGGCGACATAGCAGCAGTAGCGCGGGTTGTCGTCCTCGTACGTGGCGGTTTCGATTCTCCGTATGTCGCGCAAGGGAATTGCGGCCAGCGGGCTGGTGTCCGCCCCACGGCCGGTGACCTCGATACGGTCGGTGTCGAGCACGATGTCGTAGACGCCGTCGCCCGTCACCGTGGCGAGTTCCACGCGGCCCACGGGCAACGTCCGATCGGGCGGAGTGCGCGGCGGCCGCACGTCCCCCGGCAGATATCTCGGGACCGCGCGCAATCGCGCACGAAAGAGATGCGACTCGCTGAGCCCCCGTAATCCGATGCCGACGAGGAGCACCAGGAAACACGTGGACACCCAGGCGCCATCGATCGCCGCGATGGCCAGGAAGATCTGGCAACCGTGCAACCACAACTGCGCGTCGATCCCCCGCGACGCCTTGCGCCACTCGTCCACCCGATGCACGCCGAACCCCTGAAACCACAGCAACGCGATCAACGGTGGGCAACTCATCACGACGATGTGCAGCGGCAATAGCCACAGCACCACCTCCAGCGGCGCGAACACCATGCCCGCCGCCATCACCCCGACGACCGCCAGCGGAACGACGACCAACGCGATCCGGAGCGAACGTGCGATCTCCGGCCAATTCTCGGCGACTTTCGCGTCCCGGTCCGGGTCCCCCGTAACCGGCGCTTCTGGAATCAGACCCGCCACTTCGACACCCCTCCCGAGCTCACCCCAGTCTATTGGCCGCCCGCCACCGCATCGAGCGAATATCGCCGCCCCGAACGATTCACCTGCGGCGCAGCACGTCCCCGCCACACCCACGGACAGTCGGGCTGGTTCACCGCTGCGGGAACAAAGACTGCAGGCACAAGAAAGCCCGCCCCCATCTTTCGATGGGGGCGGGCTCTGGTTCGTGACTTACTCGCCGGAGGCGGCGGCCTCGGTGGTGCCTTCGGCGGCGCCGGTGAGGACGACCTCGGGCTTCTCCTCGATGGGGGTCTTGGTCAGCTTGGCCTTGCCGGTGAAGACGAACTTGGCGTCCTCGCCGGTGCCTTCGCCGTCCCAGCCCTCGACGTCGACCTCGATGGTCTGGCCGGGGCCGATCTCGCCGAAGAGGATCTTCTCCGAGAGCTGGTCCTCGATCTCGCGCTGGATGGTGCGGCGCAGCGGGCGGGCACCGAGCACGGGGTCGAAACCGCGCTTGGCGAGCAGGCTCTTGGCCTGATCGGTGAGCTCGATCGCCATGTCCTTGTTCTTCAGCTGCGTGGCGACGCGACCGATCATCAGGTCCACCATCTCCACGATCTGCTCGCTGGTGAGCTGGTGGAAGACGATCACGTCGTCGATGCGGTTGAGGAACTCGGGGCGGAAGTGCTTCTTGAGCTCGTCGTTGACCTTGAGCTTCATCCGCTCGTAGTTCGAGCCCTCGGCGTTGGACTGGGTGAAGCCCAGGCCCACGGCCTTCGAGATGTCGGAGGTGCCCAGGTTCGAGGTGAAGATCAGCACCGTGTTCTTGAAGTCCACGGTCCGGCCCTGGCCGTCGGTGAGGCGGCCGTCCTCGAGCACCTGCAGGAGGGTGTTGTAGATCTCCTGATGCGCCTTCTCGATCTCGTCGAACAGTACCACCGAGAACGGCTTGCGGCGCACCTTCTCGGTGAGCTGGCCGCCCTCCTCGTAGCCCACGTAGCCCGGAGGGGCACCGAACAGGCGCGAGGCGGTGAAGCGGTCGTGGAACTCGCCCATGTCGATCTGGATGAGCGCGTCGTCGTCGCCGAACAGGAAGTTGGCCAGCGCCTTGGACAGCTCGGTCTTACCGACACCGGACGGGCCGGCGAAGATGAACGAGCCGGAGGGGCGCTTGGGGTCCTTCAGACCGGCGCGGGTGCGGCGGATCGCCTTGGAGACCGCCTTGACGGCGTCCTCCTGGCCGATGATCCGCTTGTGCAGCTCGTCCTCCATGCGGAGCAGACGGCTGGTCTCCTCCTCGGTGAGCTTGAAGACGGGGATGCCGGTCCAGTTGGCCAGCACCTCCGCGATCTGCTCGTCGTCCACCTCGGCGACGACGTCGAGATCGCCGGAGCGCCACTGCTTCTCGCGCTCGGCCCGCTTGGCGACGAGCTGCTTCTCCTTGTCGCGCAGGCGCGCGGCCTTCTCGAAGTCCTGCGCGTCGATGGCGCTTTCCTTCTCGCGGCGGGCGTCGGCGATCTTGTCGTCGAACTCGCGCAGGTCCGGCGGCGCGGTCATGCGGCGGATGCGCATGCGCGCGCCCGCCTCGTCGATGAGGTCGATCGCCTTGTCCGGCAGGAACCGGTCGTTGATGTAGCGGTCGGCCAGCGTCGCGGCGGCCACCAGCGCGCCGTCGGTGATGGACACCCGGTGGTGCGCCTCGTAGCGGTCGCGCAGACCCTTGAGGATGTTGATGGTGTGCTCGACGGTGGGCTCGCCGACCTGCACCGGCTGGAACCGGCGCTCCAGGGCGGCGTCCTTCTCGATGTACTTGCGGTACTCGTCGAGGGTGGTGGCGCCGATGGTCTGGAGTTCGCCGCGGGCCAGCTTCGGCTTCAGGATGGAGGCCGCGTCGATGGCGCCCTCGGCGGCACCCGCGCCGACCAGCGTGTGCAGCTCGTCGATGAACAGGATGATGTCGCCGCGGGTGTTGATCTCCTTGAGCACCTTCTTCAGGCGCTCCTCGAAATCGCCGCGGTAGCGGCTGCCCGCGACCAGGGAACCCAGGTCGAGGGTGTAGAGCTGCTTGTCCTTGAGCGTCTCGGGGACCTCACCGTTGACGATGGCCTGCGCCAGGCCCTCGACCACGGCGGTCTTGCCCACGCCGGGCTCGCCGATCAGCACCGGGTTGTTCTTGGTGCGGCGGCTCAGCACCTGCATGACGCGCTCGATCTCCTTCGAGCGGCCGATGACCGGGTCGAGCTTGCCCTCGAGCGCGGCCTGGGTGAGGTTGCGGCCGAACTGGTCGAGCACCAGCGAGGTGGACGGGGTGCCCGCCTCGCCGCGGGTGCCGGACTCCACCGGCTCCTTGCCCTGGTAGCCGGACAGCAGCTGGATGACCTGCTGGCGCACGCGGTTGAGATCGGCGCCCAGCTTCACCAGCACCTGCGCCGCGACGCCCTCACCCTCGCGGATCAGGCCGAGCAGGATGTGCTCGGTGCCGATGTAGTTGTGGCCGAGCTGCAGCGCCTCGCGCAGGCTCAGCTCCAGCACCTTCTTGGCGCGCGGGGTGAACGGGATGTGACCGGACGGGGCCTGCTGGCCCTGGCCGATGATCTCCTCCACCTGGCTGCGCACACCCTCCAGCGAAATGCCAAGCGATTCCAGCGACTTCGCCGCGACACCCTCGCCCTCGTGGATGAGGCCAAGCAGGATGTGCTCGGTGCCGATGTAGTTGTGGTTGAGCATCCGGGCCTCTTCCTGGGCCAGGACAACGACACGCCTCGCGCGGTCGGTGAACCTCTCGAACATCGCTCCCTCACTCTCCTGCTCAGACCTTCAGTGGCGTCCGACGCTTCACCCGCTGTGTGGTCAACCTGTGGTCGTCAGCCTGCCATGAAGCCCGGGGGTTGCGGCCCCCGCCTCCACTCTAGTTGGCAGGGGTCCGAGCCGCCTCCAGTCCACCCTATTGCGGACCGGCGGCAACACGGTCATTCACTCATAACGTGGCCGTCCCGGGTTTCGTTTCCGATCCGGTTTTGCCCACAGCGAACAGCGCCACACGCGGCGGCGTCGGCGAACACCGCGTCTGCCAGGCCGAACGGCCGGGCGGGCCCGATTGTTCCCGCCGACCGTCCGCACCCGCGCGGGATTCCGCCGCCCGGATACGACCTGGTTCCGGACAACCTACCGTCGACCGGCGACCAGTGGGGCGGTCATCGGCGTGGGTCCGCGCACAGCGAACACGCGAGGACGCCCTCGTCCCCGATCCGCACCTACCCCGTGAACGGCGCGGCGAACACGCAGGGCACCGGGCGCGGATGCGCCGGGTCCAGGGCGTTCAACACGAAATGCGCCGTCCGCATCGAGCCCGCGATGCCCGCATGTTCGGTGAAGTCCTGCGCGCAGCCGTCCTGCACCTCGATATTGGTGGCGTTGGGCGCGGGCACCAGGCCGTTGGTGTGCGGCACGACCGCCTCGTCGTAGCGGGTGGCGATATTCGTGTAGGTCACGTCAGGGTGGTAGACGCCGCCGGCGTTGAGGTCGGTCAGGAACGGCGAGCCCTGGAACATCTGCGGGCAGGCCATGCAGAGCTGGTCACCGAGCCCGGAGCGGAAGGCCGCGCCGATGCCGAGCCGGTCGGCGAACTGCGCCGCCGTGCCCACGCCGCCCGCGTTGGTGCCGAGCCAGGGCGGTGCGATGGCGACCAGCTTGTCCACCTTCGGCGCGCCGCCGAGCTTCTTGACGAAGTAGTTGCCGGTGAAGTTCCCCTGCGAATGCCCCACGATGTCCACCCGCCGCGCCCCGGTGGCGGCCAGCACGCGGTCGACGAAGGCGGCCAGCTGCGCCGAACTCTCCTGGATCGGGCGCATCCCGCCGATCTCCGACAGCGGCCACGGCACCGCGTGCGCCCCCGTGGTGAGCGCGTACACGCAGTACCCCTCGTTGGCCAGCAGCGGCGCGTACACGCCCCAATTCGTCTGCGCCCCACCGCCGGTCCCGTGCGCGAGCACGACGGGGTTGGGATGCTCCGCGCTCGGACGGCACGACCAGTCGTTGGCGCCCGGCAGCGAACCGCCCGGATTCGTCAGCTCGTAGGGGATGCCGGAGAAGAAGTTGTAGACCACCGGATAGCGCTGGGCGTGCGCCGCGCCCGCGGCGCTGATCCACAGCGCCGCGAGCACGAGAGCCACCGTCAGCGCACCTGGGACACGTCGCATGGGAGTTACCTTTCTGAAACCTGTTCCAGAAAGGTAACTCGAGCACTGTCCCAGATGGCACGGTTTCGGCGAGCCGACTACTGGAACTGGTTCGCGCTGTGCGCCGGAACCGGCTCGGTGGCGGGCAGCGCGGCCCGCTCCCCCTGCTGCGCGCCCGCCGCGAACAGCGCGCCGCACAGCACCAGGAAGGCCAGCGTGTGCAGCACCGCGCGAATCACGTTGTAACGCACCCACTCCGCCTCGAACTCCGCGCGAACTGCGGCGAGGTCGGCGATGGCGCCCGGATCGCCCGCCGCCTCCAGCCCGACGTTGAGCGGCACGTTGAACGCCACCGTCACGGCGAACGCGATCACGTTGAGCGCCAAGGCGATACCGACCCAGACGAGCGTCGCGCGATGCTCCCGGCCCAGGTGCAGCGCCGCCGCCAGCGCGCTGAAACCCACCGTGCCGAGGAAGCCGATCATGAACCACGGGTTGATGATCACCACGTTGATCTTCTGCATGACCGACACCAGCGTCCGGTCGTCGAGCCCGCCGAGCGCGGGCATCACCGAGATCGCGTAGGCGTAGAAGACGCCGGCGATCAGCCCGGTCGACAGCGCGGCCGCGACGAGGGCGGCGATACGAAGCGCGATCATGCGATCTCTCCTGACTTTGCGGCCGGAGTGTCCCGGCGAGGCGATATCAGTCAATCGCGATCGCGCGCGGGCGACCATGGCCCGGACGCTCGCGCCCATGCGCGAGCGTCCACGGTCCTAGAGATCGCGCTCGGAGATGATCCCGCTCTGCATGGCCAGTGCCGCCAGGCGGACCCGCTTCTGGTTCTGCGGCAGGTTCTCCACGCCGAATTTCGCGAACAGCGTGCGCAGGTGGGTCTTGATGGCGTCGACGCTGAGGAACAGTTCCTCGGCGATCTGCTGATTGGACGCGGGCGTGGCGAAACCGGTGCCGTTCTTGTACGGCCTGCACAGCGCGACCAGCACGGCGCGCTGGGTCTCGGTGAGCGAGCGCAGGGTCGGCACCGAACTGCTGGAGGTGCGGGTCGCGTCGTCGGCCTCGGCGCCGTAGTCGTGGTAGGACAGCAGCGAGGTGCCCACCCGGATGCGGTCGCGGTCCATCAGGCGGCGGCGGCCGACCAGTCGCTCACCGTTGATGAACGTGCCGTTGGTGGACAGGCCGTCGTCCACGATGGTCCAGTGCGTGCCCAGATACTCGACGGCCGCGTGCAGCCGGGACACCTCGGCGTCCCAGCGCAGCGCCAGATCGGCCTGCGGGGAACGGCCGATGGTGACGCGCTGACGCTCCGGGCTCAGACCCAGCTCCTGCTGGCGGCCCGAGTCATCGGTGAATCGCAATACTGATCCGACGAATCCGGTCACTGCGCCGATACCTCATCTCTCCATACCGCCAGTGACAACCTTCGCACAGCCTCCATGGTGCCGCGCCCCGGCACCCGCGAGCAAGATCGAACCGCGCCGGCCCGGCGTGGCGACGTGCGGCGCGCCAGGAAACGACGCTGCCGCCCGGGCGTCGCACGATTCGCCCGGGCGGCAGCGGAATTTACCGATCAGCCCTTCGCGGCCTTGTTGTAAGCCTCGGTGATGTCGGCGGAGATACGGCCCCGCGCCGACACCTTGTGGCCATTACGGCGCGCCCACTCACGAATTGCGGCGCTTTGTTCACGATCGATGGAGACCCGGCTCTTCGGCGCGGTCGTGGCGCCGGCGGCGGTCTTCACACGGCGGCGGCCACTGGTCCGTCGAGCGCTGGAAACCCACTGCTCCAGACCGTCACGCAGCTTGGCCGCGTTCGCCGCGGACAAGTCGATCTCGTACGACACACCGTCGATCGCGAACTCGATGGTCTCGTCCGCGGTGGACTCACCGTCGACATCGTCGATCAGGCTAACGGTGACCTTCTTTGCCATGAGATGAACGTCCTCTCGAAATCGTGCGACCCGCCTCCAGGCCGATTACCCGAGGCAAGAATACCCCGAATTCGGAAATTTCCAAGACGAGATCCAAGTTACCTCAGCGAGTGACCGGACGCACAATTGGGAACAGTATCGTTTCGCGGATTCCCAAACCCGTCAGCGCCATCAACAACCGGTCGATTCCCATGCCGGTTCCCGTCGTCGGCGGCATGCCGTGCTCCATCGCGGCGAGGAAGTCCTCGTCCAGGACCATTGCCTCGTCGTCGCCCTGCGCGGCCAGCCTGGCCTGGTCGACGAACCGCTCGCGCTGGATCACCGGATCCACCAACTCCGAATAGCCCGTGGCCAACTCGAAGCCGCGAACATACAGGTCCCACTTCTCCGTGACGCCGGGTTTGCTGCGATGCTGCCGCGTCAGCGGGGAGGTCTCGACCGGGAAGTCGCGCACGAAAGTCGGTGCGTAGAGCTTGTCTCCGTATGCGTGCTCCCAGAGTTCTTCGACCAGCTTGCCGTGACCATAGCCCTTGCCTTCGGGAATTTCCAGTCCAGTGCGATCGGCGAGCGCACGCAATTCCGCGACAGACGTTTCCGGGGTGACCTCGACGCCGAGCGCATCCGACAACGAGGGGTACATCTCGACGGTCGCCCACTCGCCGCCGAGATCGTATTCGGTGCCGTCGGCGAGCGTCACGACCTGCGTGCCGAAGGCCTCCTGCGCCACTTCCTGCACCAATTCCCGGATCATCTTCGCCGAGTCGTCGTAGGTGCCGTAGGCCTCGTAGGTTTCCAGCATTGCGAACTCGGGCGAATGCGTGGAGTCGGCGCCTTCGTTGCGGAAGTTCCGGTTGATCTCGAAGACCTTCTCGATACCGCCGACCACGCAGCGCTTCAGGAACAACTCCGGCGCGATGCGCAGGTAGAGGTCCATATCGAGGGCGTTGGAATGGGTGACGAACGGCCGGGCCGCGGCGCCGCCGTGCAGCGTCTGCAGCATCGGCGTCTCCACCTCGAGGAAGCCGCGGCGCTCCAGCGCGTTGCGCAGCGCGCGCACCACCCGCACGCGGTTGCGGGCCATTTCCCTGGCCTCGGGCCGCACGATCAGATCGACATAGCGCTGGCGGACCCGCGACTCCTCGCTGAGCTCTTTGTGCGCCACCGGCAGCGGGCGCAGCGCCTTGGCCGCCATCGACCAGGAATCGGCCATCACGCTCAATTCCCCGGTGCGCGAGGAGATGACCTCACCGTGCACGAAGACGAAGTCGCCCAGGTCCACATCGGACTTCCACGACGCCAGCGCGTCGGCGCCCACACCGTTCAGGCTGATCATGACCTGCAACTTGGTGCCGTCGCCCTCCTGGAGCATGGCGAAGCACAGTTTGCCGGTATTGCGCAGGAATATGACGCGGCCCGCCACACCCACCTGCTCGCCGGTCGCGGTGTCCGGCGCCAGATCGGGGTGCGCGGCGCGGATCTCGGCCAGGGTGTGGGTGCGCGCGACGACGACGGGGTATGCCTCGGAGCCGGCTTCGAGCAGCCGCTCACGCTTCTCCCGGCGAATCCGCATCTGCTCCGGAACGTCGTCGACTTCCGCGGCGGGGCGTGCTGGGGGCGTGTTCGAGGTGCTCACATCCGCTAACCCTAGCGTGCACCGGAAATCCTTTTGCGAGCCGCCCGCACCCCGCCCCGCGGTAACGAATCCGCATCGATTCCGGAGCCCTTGCCCGGACACGACGCACCGGTCGCGGTTCCGGGCGAACCGCGACCGGTAGTCGAAAGCTATTGGTTTACCGGGTAATTCGAGATGGAAGCGTCGAGGGGATTACAGCGAGGCCAGCGCGGTCACCTCGCGGGCGAAGTGCGGCGCGCCACTGGCGACGGTGAGCAGACCCGCGGCCTTGAGCGCCTGATAGCCGCCGACGAGGTCGGTGGCCCGGTGCAGGCCGAGCAGTTGCAGCGAGGCGGCGGCCAGGCTGGAGGTGTAGCCCTCGGAGCAGACGATGATCCATTCCACGTCGTGATCGGCGGCCAGCGCCAGGCGCGCCGAACTCGACGGGTCGAGGCGCCATTCCAGCACATTCCGCTCGATCACCAGCGCGCCGGGAAGCGTGCCCTCGCGGTCGCGCTGGGCCTGCGGGCGGATGTCGACCAGGATCGCGCCCCGCGCGAGCGCCTGGGGCACCTCGAACGCGTAGATCCGGTCGAGTCGGGCGCGGGCGTCGTCGAGCATCTGATCGATGGTCAAACGGCTCATCAGATATCACCTTCGGGCTGGTCGGTGAGGACGGTTCGGGTGCGCCGCAGGGTGCCGTGGCCGGTGACCTCGTAATACGACATGGCCGTGAGCGGCGGGGAGTAGGCGTGCACGCTGAGCGTCGGCTCGAGCGGGCCGGTGGATTCGACGACGGCGGCGGGGGCGCGTTCCACGTCGTGCACCCAGCCGATGGGGAAGGATGCCTGATCGCCGGCCGACAGGGTGCGATTGCGCAATTCCCTGCCGTTCCAACGGTATTCGGACAGCGCGCCGCTGAGCACGGTGAGCGCGCCCAGCGATCCGGCGTGGTCGTGCAGTTCGGTGGATTTACCCGGCGTCCAGCTGATCAGCCAGACGTCGACCTCGTCGTCGGTGAGCAGCCGGGTGGCCCAGCGCTCGTCGACGGGCCAGCTGCCGCCGGTGGGCAGAAGGTGGTCGTACCGGCCGGCCAGCACGTCCTCGGCGCCCTCGTCGGTCAGCCGGAGCAGATCGGCGGGACGCAGGCGGGTGGGCAAGGTGGGCGCTACGGCGCGGTCCAGCGGCGGGGTGGCCGACAGGGTGGTGCGCGCGGAATCGAGGGAAATGACAGAAGAACGCATCAGCGCATCTCCAGGAGTTCGTGACGGTCGAGGGCCTAGGGGCGGCCTCGATCGGTCGAGGCCTAGTCAGCCTCGACAACACTCCCGGGTACGCACGCGCAATGTCACGCGGCCGAGTGTATCAGCGCGCTTTCCGGATGCGGAAGCCCGGCGCCCACGTGACCCTCGCCCCATTTTCCGCGGCCCTACGCCCGCTTGCGCGCGAGATTGCGCTCGTAGACCAGCCGCAGGCCGGTCAGCGTGAGGTGCGGCTCGTGGTGTTCGACGGTCTCGGACTCCGGCACGATCAGCGGCGCGCTGATGCCGGTGGCCACCACCGCGACGTCGTCGCCGGCGAATGCGTCGAACTCGTCGCGAATGCGGTCGATCACGCCGTCCACCAGACCGGCGAACCCGAATACGGCGCCGGACTGGATGGCCTCCACGGTGTTCTTGCCGAGCACCGAACGCGGGCGCGCCAATTCCACGCGGCGCAGCGCGGCGCGTTCGATCAACGCCTCACCGGAAATGGCCACGCCGGGCGCGATCACGCCGCCGAGGAATTCGCCCTTGGCCGAGACCAGGTCCACGATGGTGGCGGTGCCGAAATCCACCACGATCGCCGCCGAGGAGAAACGCTGATGCGCCGCAAGGGCATTCACGATCCGGTCGGCGCCGATCTCTTTCGGATTGTCCACCAGCAGCGGAATTCCGGTGCGCACACCGGGTTCCACCACCACGTGCGGCACGTGCGCCCAATACTTGGCCAGCATGGCGCGCAATTCGCGCAGCACCGGCGGCACCGTGGACAGCGCCGCGACGCCCACCACGGTGTCCAGTTCCGAGCCGACCAATCCGCGCACGTGCATGGCGAACTCGTCGGCGGTCATCAGCGGATTGGTGTGCATCCGCCAGTGCCGGGCCAGCCGCGCGTGCGAGCCGCTGCCCGCGAACAGGCCGAGCTCGATGCTGGTGGTACGGACGTCGATGGTCAGCAGCATTGCTCCCCGATCCGTGCCCGCGCTAGGCGAAGGTCAGCGAGCGCGGGGAGGTGAGCCCCGATCCCTCGGGGGCGTGCGCCGGATCGGAGCCCAGTTCGACGGGGCGGTTGCGCTCGTCGACGAAGACCACCTTGGGGTCGTACTCGGCGATCTCCCGCTCGTTCATCATCCCGTAGGCGATGAGGATCACCAGGTCACCGGGGTGCACCAGGTGCGCGGCGGCGCCGTTGATGCCGATGACGCCGGAGCCGCGCTCCCCCGCGATCACGTAGGTCTCCAGGCGGGCGCCGTTGTCGATGTCGACGATGCAGACCTGTTCGCCCTCGAGCAGGTCGGCGGCGTCCAGCAGATCCTGGTCGACGGTCACCGAGCCGACGTAGTGCAGGTCGGCGTGGGTCACGGTGGCGCGGTGGATCTTGGACTTCATCATGGTGCGCAACATCTTCGTCGCCTTTCTCAGGAAGCGTGAGGGTTCGGGGCGGGCTCGGACACCGCCGGTTCCGGCTGGACCGCGAGGTTCGGGTGACCGTCGATCGGCGCGCCCAGGGTGATCGCGGCGTTGTCGATGAGCCGGGTGGCGCCGACCTTGGCCGCCACCAGCAGCCGGGCGTTGCCGGATTCGGGCGCGGGGCCCAGGGTCGAGGAGCGCAGCTCCAGGTAGTCGAGGTCGAGGCCGGGCGCGGTGTCGAGCACCGCGCGGGCGGCGGCCAGCACGCTCGGGCCGCCGAGGCCGCCCGCGTGCCTGCCCGCGGCCAGCGCCGCCGAGAGAGTCAGCGCCGTTTCCCGTTGCGCCGCATCGAGATAGCGGTTGCGGGAGGAGAGGGCGAGCCCGTCGGCCTCGCGTACGGTCGGGATCGGGACGATCTTCAGGTCGAAGTTCAGATCGCGCACCATCTCCCGGATCAGCGTGAGCTGCTGGTAGTCCTTCTCGCCGAAGAACGCCTCGCTCGGGCGGGTGATCTGGAACAGCTTGGCCACCACCGTCAGCATGCCCGCGAAATGCGTGGGGCGGCTGGCGCCTTCGAGTTCGGCGCCGAGCGGGCCGGGGTGCACGGTGGTGCGCGGGCCGTCGGGGTACATGTCCGACACGCTGGGCGCGAACACCAGGTCCACGCCCTCGGCGCGCAGCAGCGCCACGTCGGCGTCGAGGGTGCGCGGGTACTTGTCCAGATCCTCGTTCGCGCCGAATTGCAGCGGGTTGACGAAGATCGAGACGATCACGACCTGATTGGTGCGCTTGGCGCGGCGCACGATCTCCAGGTGGCCCTCGTGCAGCGCGCCCATGGTGGGCACCAAGCCGATGGTGCGCCCGACCGAACGCAACGCCTTCGCCACGGAGGCGACGACGGCGGGATCGTGGTGCACGGTGAGTTCGCCGGGTCGATACGCTCGTTTATCCATTTCGGCGCTCCCGGTGCCCTGCGTGGTTACGCACGATGCCTCCTCCGGGCCCGTCGCTCGCGCCGGGCAGCAGCTTCGGATCCATCTACCGGCGTCCTTCCAGGAGCTCGATCAGGGCGGGGTTGGTGTCGGCGCGCTCGGCCGAGCGCAGCGACATGGCCCGGTAGCCCGCCGCGATGCGCGGGTCCACCGCCTCCAGCGCGGCCAGGTGCGCGGCGACGGCGTCGGCGTCACCGCGCGCGACCGGGCCGGTCAACGCGGATTGCCCGCGGCGCAGCGCGTTGTCCAAGGCGGCCGAGGCGAGCGGGGCGAGCAGGCGCTCGGCCAGTCCGCCCGGCTGGTCGTCGACGGTCTGCTGGCCGAGCAGGCCCGGACCGGAGAGCGCTTCGCGCAGCGCCTCGACCGCGTCCAGGATCAAGGTCACCAGATGGTTGCTGCCGTGCGCGAGCGCCGCGTGATATAGCGCACGATCGCCCTCGGACACCCGGACCGGCTCGCCGCCCATCTCGATGACCAGCGATTGCGCGATGGCGTAACCCACCTCGTCGGCGGCGGTGACGCCGAAGCAGGCGTTGCCCAGCCTGCTCACGTCCTCGTCGTGACCGGTGAACGTCATCGCCGGATGGATGGCCAGCGGCAGCGCGCCCTGCTCGGCCAGCGGCGCGAGCACGCCCACACCGTTCGCGCCGGACGTGTGCGCCACGAGGGTGCCCGGACGCACCACCTTCGCCCCGGCCAGGCCGCGCACCAGCCCGGCCAGCTCGGTGTCGGGCACGGCGAGCAGCAGCAGCTCGCTGCGCGTCGCGATCTCCTCCACGGGGAGGATCCGCGATTCGGGCAGCCTGGTCCGCGCCCGGTGCTTGGAGGCGTCGGAAATGGCGGCGACGCCGAACACCACGTGTCCGGCGCGTTCGAGTGCGACGCCGAGTGCCGAACCCACGCGTCCCGCCGAGACGATTCCCACCGTCAGGCGTGCGGGCGCGGGGTCGAAACCCGAAGCCGCGTCGTCGGAAGTCACACTTCTCGAGGTCAACGTTGTCCTCTCGATGTCGTTCCAGTCCCGCGCTGCGGGTACCGGACGTTACGAGGAGAGGATATCGGCCGGGCGTTTCCCCATGCCATGGGGCCGCGACGTGAGATATCGAACAGTGGGCGCGTGCGGCTGCGGGCGGCGGTGGGTGCGGGCGGCGGTGGGTGCGGACAGCCGCGAGGTGCGAGCGCCCGGATATCGGCCGGACGTGCGGCTGCGGCTCGTCAACCTGCTCGACCCGCGCGCATCGTGCGACGAGTCCTGCCGGCCTATCCGTCCCCGCCGCGCTCCGATTGCAGGTTCGCCATGATCTCGGCGACCGACAGGCGGCGCCCGGTGTCGCCGTTCTCCTCATCCGCCACCCGCCTGCGGCGGCGCGTGCTCGAGGTGCCGATCACCGGGGCGGGCGTTTCCGGAATCGACGGGCGCGCCGGCTCCTCGGGCGGCGGCAGGCGGCGCGGGACCGACTGTGCCTCGGGCCGGGCCGGGGTCGGCGGGCCGAACGGGCCCTCGGCGTCGGCAGCGCCGAACGCGGCGGCCGCTTCCGGCGTGCCGAACGGCTCGGCCGAATCGGGCGAACCGAGCGAGGCGCTCCGCCCGGCGTCCTCGGCGTCGGGCTCGGGGCCGAACCAGCCGCTGGGCGGGAGCGGCGGGCCGATGGACACGTCGGTGTCCGGGTCGTCCGGGGCGTACGGATGCGCGGCGGTCTCGCCGGGATCGGTGAAGGCGTCGGCCCACCCGGCGGGGGTCGAGATCGGCCCGGTGTCGTACTCGTCGTCCACCGTGACGACGGAGGTCTCGGCGGTGACCGGCTCGTCGTACGGGGTCGCGAAGGCGGGCGGGGCCGGGTGATCGGGCGAGAAGATGGGCGTCATCATGTCCGGACGGCCGTTGGCATTCGGCGAGCTACCGTTCGCCGGGCTCCCGTGCGCGCGCGGCAGTTCCTGCACCCGCGTGGCGTCGGCGCGCAGCGCGGGGCGATCCATCGGCAGATCGCCGTCGAACAGGCGCTGCAAACTCTCGCGCAGGACGGTCAGTTCGGCGCGCAGCGCGGCCATCTCCGCGGCGTCGGCGCCCACCTCCTCGCGCACCCGCGCCTCGACGCCCATCTCGTACTCGCGCCGAGCCGTGATCTCCCGCTCGAGCTGGAGTTCGTACACCGTCTGGAGATCACGCACCTTGGCGTTGTCGACGGCGGCGTCCTTGCGGTATTTCGTGGCCGCGAGCGCGCCGATCGCGGCCGCCCACAGCGCGGCTACCAGGCCGATCCTGGTGTACTGGAGGTTGTCGCTGAACACCAGGAAAATGCTGGCAACCAGACCGAGCGCCATCAGCGCGCCGACGAACAATTTTCCCGCGTGATCCCGCCGTCGACGGGAAGTGCTGCTACGGGAGGGTGAAACCATGGACGCCAGGGTAGCGGGGATGGGCCCGGGCGCACAGAAGCGGCGACGGTGATTCCACCCAGAATGTTTGCTAAGTAGTAGCCGGATCGTCCGGCGGATCCTCGGGCGCGCGGCAGCAATACTCGAGCCACAGCGCGGCGCCCACCAGCGCCAGCGCCGCGAAGAATCCGACGATCGCCCCGGGCGCGTCGGCCGCGGCGGCCCGCAGGGTGCCGCGCTGCGGGAACACCCAGAACAGGAAGCCGAGCCAGATCCCCGCCGCGATCGACCCCACCTGCAACGACGCCTTGGCCAGCGCCACCGCGCGGGCGGCGGTGATGGGGTGCAGCTGGTGACGGCCGTCGCCGATCTGGCTGTCGTTCACCCGCGACCGGATGACGAACGCCAGCACCACCTCGATCGCCGCCACCGGGTACAGGGACGCGCCCGCGAACACCGAGATGGGCGGGAAATTGCCGTAGGCGATGCGGGTGGCGATCCACGCGACCACCGCGGCGATCAGGAAGTTGATCAGCAGGTCGAGCATCCTGGTCGGCTGCAGCTTCACGCGGGCCTCCCGGCCGGCCCCCGGCGCGCGCGGACACGATCGCCGCGTTCGGGCACCTCGCGCAGCTCGAACTCGGTCCGGTGCACCCCGGCCCGCTCGGCAGGGTCGAGCGCGGCCAGCCAGTCGCGGATCGGGCGGTCGGCGCCGTCGGCGGCAAGGTGTGCGCCGGGGTCCACATCCAGCCACGGGATCAGCACGAAGGCCCGGTTGTGCGCCTGGGGGTGGGGCAGCGTCAGCTCGGGGTCGGCGCTCACCACCGGCGCGCCACGCTCCGCGCAGGTCACGACGTCCACGTCCAATGTCCTTGCCCCCCACCGCACTTCGCGCACGCGATGCGCGGCGCGTTCGAACTCCTGACCGAGGCGCAACCAGCCCCACCCGTCCAGCGCCGGGTCCTCGGCGACGACGACGGCGTTGAGGAAATCGTCCTGATCGACGCCGCCCCACGGCGCGGTCGAGTACACCGGCGACACGGCGACGACGCGCTCACCCAGCCCGGCCACCACCGAGCGCAGCTGCGCGAGCCGGTCCCCCATATTCGAGCCGATCGACAGGACGGCGCGACTCATACTGTCCCCGAACGGGATTCGTTCACGACGCGTCCTCCCTGGCGCGGGTGGTGACCACGCGGACGTCGGCGAAGGTGTGCGGGATCGGGGCCGAGGGCTTGTGCAGCACCACTTCCGCCGCGCGGATCCGGGGATCGGTCATCACGTCGTCGGCGATCTCGGAGACCACCGTCTCGATCAGATCGCGCGGCGGTCCCTGCACGATCCGCACCGCGCGTTCGGCCAGCGCGCCGTAGTCCACGGTGTCGGCGAGGTCGTCGGAGGCGGCGGCCGCGGTGAAGTCCAGCCACACGGTGAGGTCGACGACGAACTCCTGGCCGTCGCGGCGCTCGTGCTCGAACACGCCGTGACGGCCGAACGCGCGCAGGCCGCGCAGCTCGATCCGGTCCGAACTCATCCGGCCACCCGGGTGGCGGCGGCGCGGCGCCACGCGTCGGTGACGGCGATGGCGTCCAGGGAGGCGCGCACATCGTGCACGCGCACACCCCACGCGCCGTGGGTGGCGGCCAGCGCCGAGACCGTCGCCGTGGCGACCTCGCGGCCGTCGGGCGGGCGGGGGCCTTCCTCGTCGGCGAGCAGCGCGCCGAGGAAACGCTTGCGCGACGCGCCGATCAGGATCGGTATGCCGCTCGCGACGAATTCGGGCAGCGCGGCCAGCAGGGCCCAGTTGTGGTCGGCGTTCTTCGCGAAACCGAGGCCGGGATCCAGGATCAGCCGCTCCGGCTCGACGCCCGCCGCCACGGCCAGATCCACCTGCGCGGACAGTTCGGCGCGCACCTCGGCGACCACGTCGTCGTAATGGTCGGCCGGGCCGGTGTGGCGGTAGTCGGCGCCCGCGCGCCAGTGCATCAGGATCCACGGTGCATCCGCCGCCGCGACCACCTTCACCATGGCCGGATCGGCGCGCCCGCCCGACACGTCGTTGATCACCGACGCACCCGCGTCCAGCGCGGCCTCGGCCACGCTCGCGCGCATGGTGTCGACGCTGGCGGGGACGCCCGCCTCCACCAGTCCGCGGATGACCGGCACGACCCGCGCGGCCTCGGTCCTCGGGTCCACGCGCACCGCGCCCGGCCTGGTCGACTCGCCGCCCACGTCGATGATGTCGGCGCCCGCCCGGTACAGCTCCACGCCGTGCGCCACGGCCACCTCGGGGTCCAGGTAGCGCCCGCCGTCGGAGAACGAATCGCTGGTGACGTTCACCACGCCCATCACGACGCACGAGCGGCCACCGCGCGCTCGGACGACGGGGCGAGCGGACACCGCGGCCTCCCTCACTTGCGCAGGATCAGATCGAGCGCCTCGGCCCGCGAGGCGGCGTTGGACTGCAACAGCCCGCGCACCGCCGACGTGGTGGTCGACGCGCCCGGCTTGCGGATGCCGCGCATCGCCATGCACAGGTGCTCGGCCTCCACCACCACGATCGCGCCGCGCGGCTCCAGCTTGCGCATCACCGCGTCGGCGACCTGGCTGGTCAGGCGCTCCTGCACCTGCGGGCGCTTGGCGTACAGGTCGACCAGCCTGGCCAGTTTGGACAGGCCGGTCACCCGGCCGCTGGGGCCGGGGATGTAGCCGACGTGCGCGACGCCGTGGAACGACACCAGGTGATGCTCACAGGTCGAGTACATGGGGATGTCGCGGACGAGCACCAGCTCCTGGTGTCCCTCGTCGAACGTGGTGTCGAGCACCCGATCGGGCTCCACGTACAGTCCGGCGAACACCTCGCGATACGCGCGCGCGACCCGCGAGGGCGTATCGATCAGACCGGGACGGTCCGGGTCCTCACCGACCGCGATGAGCAGTTCCCGCACGGCCGCCTCGGCGCGTGCCTGGTCGAAAGCCCGGCCGGTCCCGAGTGCGACCAGCTCCGGACGGGCGGGCTGCCCGTCGCGCGCTACCTCGGTGAGCGCCGAGCCGACGACGTGATTGTTGGCCGACAAACGAGGACACCTCCAAATCCCGGGCGCCGGCAATCACCCGGCACCCCGACGTCGAGCGTAATCGGCGATCGCTCAGCGCCGACCGTTCGGTCCCTCCCAGTCGCGGTCGTCGTCCTCGCGCGGCGCGGGACGACCCTGCTCCTCGTAGCCACCCTGCTGCGGCCTGCCACCCTGCTGCGGGTCGGCCCACGGCTGGTAACCGGGACGCGGCCGCTCGCTCCAGCCACCGCCGTAGTTCTGCTGCTGCGGCTCCTCGCGCGGCGGCCAGCCGGGGGCCGACCAACCGGCGGGGGCGCCGTAGTCGGGGCGCGAACCGTGCGTGCCCGACGGGCGCGGGTACGCCTGCGTGGGCGCGTGCGGCACCGGGTGCCCACCCGTCGCGGGCTGGGCGTACTGCGGCGGCGCCTGGTATCCGCCCGCGGGCGGATAGCCGTTGGCGGGCACGGCGTCGCGCTGCTGCGCGGGCTCGGGGCGCTTGGTGAGCTCCGGCGGCGGCCACGGCTCGCCGCGCTCGGCGGCCAGCTCGCCCGGGGTCTTCACCGGCGGCTTGTCCGAGGGCACCCGGTCGCCGAAATCGTTGAACGCGGTGATGCGCGGACGCTTGTCCACCGCGGCCAGGATCTGCTCGAGATCCTTGCGGTGCAGGGTCTCGCGTTCCAGCAGCGCGGTGGCCAGCTCGTCGAGCACGTCGCGGTACTCGTTGAGGATGGCCCAGGCCTCGGTGTGCGCGGCCTCGATGAGGTTGCGCACCTCCTCGTCGATCTCGCGGGCCACTTCGTGCGAGTAGTCCGAGCTCATGCCCATGGACCGGCCCAGGAACGGGTCGCCCTGCTCCTGGCCGTAGCGCACCGCGCCCAGGCGCGCGCTCATGCCGTACTCGGTGACCATCGCGCGGGCGATCTTGGTGGCCTGGTCGATATCGGAGGACGCGCCGGTGGTGGGCTCGTGGAACACCAGTTCCTCGGCCGCGCGGCCGCCCATGGCCATGACCAGGCGGGCGATCATCTCCGAGCGGGTCATCAGGCCCTTGTCGTCCTCGGGCACCGTCATAGCGTGGCCGCCGGTGCGGCCGCGGGCCAGGATGGTGACCTTGTAGACCGGCTCGATATCGGGCATCGCCCAGGCCGCCAGCGTGTGGCCGCCCTCGTGGTAGGCGGTGATCTTCTTCTCGTGCTCGCTGATGATGCGGCTCTTGCGGCGCGGGCCGCCGATCACGCGGTCGACGGACTCCTCCAGCGCCTCACCGGTGATGACGGCGCCGTTCTCGCGGGCGGTGAGCAGCGCGGCCTCGTTGATGACGTTGGCCAGATCGGCGCCGGACATGCCGACGGTGCGCTTGGCCAGCCCGTCCAGATCGGCCTCGGGCGCGATCGGCTTGCCCTGCGAGTGCACCCGCAGGATGGCGCGCCGGCCCGCCAGGTCGGGGTTGCCGACGGGGATCTGCCGGTCGAAGCGGCCGGGGCGCAGCAGCGCCGGGTCCAGGATGTCGGGCCGGTTGGTGGCCGCGATCAGGATGATGCCGGTGCGGTCGCCGAAGCCGTCCATCTCGACCAGCAGCTGGTTCAGCGTCTGCTCGCGCTCGTCGTGACCGCCGCCGAGGCCCGCGCCGCGCTGGCGGCCGACCGCGTCGATCTCGTCGACGAAGATGATGCAGGGACTGTTCTGCTTGGCCTGCTCGAACAGATCGCGCACGCGGGAGGCGCCGACGCCGACGAACATCTCGACGAAGTCCGAACCGGAGATGGTGAAGAACGGCACGCCCGCCTCGCCCGCGACCGCGCGCGCCAGCAGGGTCTTGCCGGTGCCGGGCGGGCCGTAGAGCAGCACGCCCTTGGGGATCTTCGCGCCCAGCGCCTGGTAGCGCACCGGGTTCTGCAGGAAGTCCTTGATCTCGTAGAGCTCTTCGACGGCCTCGTCGGCGCCGGCCACATCGGCGAAGGTGGTCTTGGGCATGTCCTTGGACAGCTGCTTGGCCTTGGACTTGCCGAAGCCCATCATGCCGCCGCGGCCACCGCCCTGCATGCGGGCCATCACGAAGATGAACAGGCCGAGCAGGATGATCATCGGCAGCACGAACAGCAGGATCTGGGTGAACCAGCTCTCCTGCTTGACCACGGTGTTATAGGGCGCGCCGGAATCCTGCACGGCCTGGAAGATGCGGCCGGAGGTGTCGCTACCGCCCGGGTACTTCGCCAGGATCTGGGTCTCGCCGCCGGTGGCGTCGTTGCCGTTGTTCAGCTCGATCCGCAGCTGCTGCTCGCGGTCGTCGATCTGGACGTTCTTGACATTGCCCTTGTCGCTCAGCTGGCTCAACGCCACCGAGGTGTCGACGCTCTTCCAGCCGCGTGTGTCATTGCCGAAATAGCTGAACGCATAGATCACGAGCAGGATGCCCGAGACTATGGCCAGGGTGCGGAACACTGTCTTGCGGTTCATAGAGCGTAGGCCGGGCGGCCAGTCCTTTCCGGGTGTCTCCGGTTCTGCCTAGCGAAACGTCGGGCGCGTCGTGTCACATTCCGCCCGCACCGACCCGGGTTCCGGGTGGATCGGATGCGGACATGCCACGTTACCGCGTACGGTCTACTCGATACATCGCGCAGTGCGGCAGTTGGTGCGGTTCGACGGTTGAACGGACGGGGAACGGCGGAGGTTCCCGAGATCCCCGACACGGTTCTCGTCGAGTGGCCACAATCATGTCATGTTCGACCTATGGTGAGCGACGACACATCACCCACGCGGTGGGCGACGAGTTCGGAGGAGGCGGCTCCACGGCAACCACACCCGGATACCGCGGCGCGGCCACCCGCGCGCCACACATCGGACGAGTCGGATAAGAGCGCAGGGGGTATGGACATAGTCGAGCTACGGACACCCACGGCGATTCTGCGTCACGGTCGCGGCAGGCTCATCGTGCTGCGGCCCGGCGGTGACGGCGAGCGCGTCCTGGACGTGCCGGTCACCGACCTGCTGAAGGTGCGGCTGAACCGGCGCGCCGACGACGCCGTCGTCATCGAGATCTATCTGCGGTATCCCACCCCGGTGCTGACCGGCGTGCCCGCGGACCGCACGCCGCTGCCGGTGCTGATCGCCGAGCACGACGTGCCCGCGGCCAGCGAGATCGTCGAGCGGATCAACGAACAGGTCCTGGCCGCGCAGCGCATCGATGTGGCCGCGCCCGATCTGAATCCGCCCGCCCCCACCTGGACCAAGTCCGGGCCGAGCCGCGCCGACGTGGAGCGCGCGGTGCGCCGGATGGCGCCGCGGCGCGAGGCCAAGTCCGCGATCGCGGCGTTGCAGCGCTACGTCACCCCCGACGAGTACGTGCTCGAGACGGCGGTCACCGTCGCGCACCCGCCCGCGGGCAACGGTCCCGGGCTGCTCGCCGCGACCACGGGCAGGCTGCTGTTCGTCTCGATCGGCTCCGGCGCCCGCTACGCGCACGAACTGCCGGTCCCCGCGGTGCTGTGGGCCAGGTCGATCGAGGGTTCGGTGCCGGTCCCCGGCGAGATCGACACCCCGGGCGGCGCGACCGTCATCGAGGTGCACGACGGCAACCGCACCCTGCACTTCACCGGCGCCGACCGCGCCGACACCGAGCGGGTGGCCTGCGCGGTCAACTTCGCGGTGCGCCGCGATTCCGCCGACGGCGCCTCCGGAGCGCCCGATCCCGGTGTGGCCCAGCTGTATTCGGAATGGGAACTGCTGGTCGAACGGCATTCGCTCGGCATGGTCGACGACGGCCAGTTCCAGCGCTACGGTCGCGGCATCCTGCGCTCGCTGCCCGATTCCGGGTAGCGGGCGCGGGCCTCAGCCCTCCTCTTTCCCGTGCAGCGGGATCCGCCGCCACGGGCTGGTGGGCCGCGTCCACAGGCGCAACAGCTCCATCCGGCGGTCGACGCCGCCGTTCTTCAGTTCCGCCAGGTCCTCGCAGGCCTGCCAGTAGGTCCAGCCGGCCAGGTAGGCGTCGCCGAACTGGCGCCAGTTGCGGTACTTGCGCTGGGCCAGCGGCAGCGCGCGCATGAGGTAGCCCCACGCCACATCGGCGTCGAGGTACCCGGCGGTGAACGCCATCCTGGCCACCGCGACCACGCGGGCCAGATCCCAGGCGTGGATGTCGGCGGGCAGCGGGCGGGCGAGGTGGTCGGTGAAACCGATCTTGATGGCCTGGGACCAGATGTCGTAGTCGCGGACCAGCGCCTCGGGGTTCTCCATACCGCGGAAGGAACCGACCTGGCGCAGGAAGGCGCGGTGCCGGTCGGCGCGCTCGCCGAAGCGGTCGCGCTCGGTGGCGTTGAGCGACGCCTTCACCAACGGGTGGACCAGCGCGTAGAGCGGGGCGTGCATCCCGTCGAGCAGCTGTTCCATGGAGGCCTGCGCCTCGGTGCCGTCGGTGATGCCCCAGGCGCCGGTGAGGGTGTCGATGGCGAGCTCGCGGCGGTCGCCGAGCGGGTGTTCGCGCTCGGGACCGAGCAGCAGCGCGTCGTGGAAGGCGTCCCAGCGGGTCGAGTAGAAGCCGCCGAGCGCCAGCGCGCGCAGTTCGTCGTCGGACACCGCGGCGCCGGACCAGTGGTCCTCCTCCCGCTTGTCGAGCTCTTCGTAGGGGAAGGTCGTCAATGTGGGTATACCGCGGGCTGGCATGCCACCGATTGTTCCCCATCGATCCGGCCGGGTACCCGGATATCGCCGAGCTGCCCGCGTGTCCGGCGGTGAATTCGCGTTACCCCGCTTTCCGCACTGCCGCATCGGCCGACAGCCAGCTAATGTGCACCCATGAGTGGAAGCATCACCCGCCTGCGCGGCTTGGAACCTGCGGCTACCGAGCAGGAAATCTACGCTGCCGCACTGCAGTACGTGCGCAAGGTCGGTGGCGTCTCCGGACTGAGCGTCACCACGAAAGCGGCGGTCGACAAAGCGGTCGCCACCATCGCCGCGGCCACCACCACACTGCTCGCCGAGCTGCCCGACTCGCCGGTGGACGCGACCGCCGCCGAGCCGCCGCTGCGGCGCGCCGCGGTGGACTGAGCTACCCGGTCTCCACGCCGTAGGCCGCCACACAGGCCAAGGCGACCTCGAGCGGCAACCCCCGCCGCTCGACCGGGTGCCCGAGCAACTCCTCGATCCGCTGCACGCGGTAGCGCACGGTGTTCTTGTGCACCCCCAGTAGTTTCGCCGTGGCCTCCGGGCTGCGGTGGGTGCCCAGGTAGGCGCGCAGCGTCTCGCGCAGCCGGACCGCCGCGGGGTCGGCGCCGGCGAGCGGGCCCAGTTCGCGGCGGACGAGTCCGCGCATGGCCGATTCGTCGGCGCCCGCGAGATAGGCGATCTCCACATCCCGGTACGCGACCACGCGCGCACCACCCGCGCCCCGCTCGGCCACCTGCCGGGCGGCGACGGCCTCCCGGTGCCCGGCCAGGAATCCGTCCAGGCGCGGCGCGGGCACGCCGAACGCGATCCGCACCGGGGGCTCGACCCGTCCGTCGAGTTCGCGGACGAGCCGGCCGGGCGCGGCGAGTTCGGCCGCGCGGCCCGGGTCCTCGACGCTCGCCCAGGCCCACATCCCGGTCGCGCCCGACGGCACGATGAGCGGGCGGGCACAGCCCAGCTCGGTGGCGACGCGGCCCGCGGCCCGTTCCAGGAGCGCGGCGAGTTCACCGTCGGTGGTGTCGGTGTCGGTCCACAGCACGTACGGCAGGTGGTGGCCGGTGAGCCGGTAACCCAGGCGCACCGACGCCTGGTCGGCGTCGAGCTCCTCCCCCGCCAGCAGCGCGTGCACGGTCTCGGTGCGGCGGTTCAGCGCCGCGCGCAGCACCCGTTCACGCTCCTCCATATAGGTGTCGGTGAGTAGTTCGACCGACATGTTCACCCACTTGGTGGCGCGGTCGAACAGGCGCAGCAGCACCGCGGTCTCGATCTCGGGCGGGACCTCGCGCTGGTCGAGCGCGTCGGTCATGTAATCGAGCACGGCGTCCATGCCGAAGTGGTAGGTGCGCAGCAGCAGTCGCAGGTCGTAGCCGCGCCGGGCGACGGTGCGGGCGAAGGTGTGCGCCTCCTCGGGTAGCGCGTAGTCGAACGTGTCGACCGTGAGCCCGCTCAGCATGGTCCTGGCGTGGGCGCGGGTGCTGGCGGCCAGATCGCGGTTCATATCGCGGTCGGCCAGTTCGGGGACGCGGGCCACGATGGCCCGGTCGAGCCGGTCGACCACGGCCTCCAGCGTCTCGGTGCGCATGGTCTCGAAGACGTACTCGGCCAGCCAGTCCCGCACCACCTGGCTGTCGGTGGCCACGCGCCGGCGACTTTGTTCCGCTGTCACAAGAAGATCCGATTCCGTTGACAAAGTGGTCCAAGAATCCTGGTTCACATTGTGTCACGATCATAGTTCAGTGAGCTGATTCACAGCGGACGCCGGCAGCGGCGCACCGCACACGACGCAGTGGGAGACAGCAAGTGACCGATACCGAGCCGAGCACGGCGAAGAAGCGGGCGCCGCGCGCGAAGCAGACCGCGCCGACCGTCCTCGAGGTGCGCAATCCCGGCACCGGCCGGATCGTGGGCACCGTGCCGATCCAGTCCGCCGACGAGGTCGCCGCCACCGTGCGCGAATTGCGCCTCTACCAGCCGGAATGGGAGGCCATCGGCCCCGACGGCCGCAAGGAGTGGCTGCTGAAACTCCAGGACTGGCTGATCGACAACACCGAGCACCTGGCCGACGTGCTCCAGTCGGAGACCTCCAAACCGCGCGCCGACGCGCTGATCGACCCGGCGTTCGGCACCGACCTCATCGGCTACTACGCGCGCCGCGCGGCCAAATTCCTCGCCGACGACCACCCGTCGCCGCACAGCCCGCTGGCGCGGGTCAAGAAGCTCACCGTCGCCTACCGGCCGTATCCGGTGGTCGGGGTGATCACGCCGTGGAACTTCCCGCTGGCGATGCCGATCATGGACGTGATCCCGGCGCTCGCCGCGGGCGCGGCGGTGCTCCTCAAACCGTCGGAGGTGACCCCGCTCTCGGCGCTGGAACTGGCCAGGGGCTGGGCCGAGATCGGCGCGCCGCCGGTGCTGGCGGTCGCGACGGGCGCGGGCGAGACGGGCGCGGCCGTGGTGGCCAACGCCGATTACATCCAGTTCACCGGGTCCACCGCCACCGGCCGCCGGATCGCGGCCGCCTGCGTGGAGCGGATGGTGCCCTACAGCCTGGAGCTGGGCGGCAAGGACCCGGCCATCGTGCTCGCCGACGCCGATATCGACCGCGCCGCGCACGGCATCGCCTTCGGCGGCATGTTCAACGCGGGCCAGGTGTGCATCTCGGTGGAGCGGGTCTACGTGGAGGCCCCGGTCTACGACGAGTTCGTCGCGAAGTTGACCGAGAACGTCAAGGCCCTGCGCCAGGGCATCGACGAGCGCGAGCTCAAGCACGACGTGGGCGCCCTCGCCAACGAGAACCAGGTGCGGATCGTGCAGCGGCACGTGGACGAGGCCGTCGCGGCGGGCGCGCGGGTGCTCACCGGCGGCAAGGCGACCGGCCAGGGCACGTTCTTCGAACCGACCGTGCTGGTGGACGTGAACCACGACATGTCCTGCGTCGCCGAGGAGACCTTCGGCCCGACGCTGCCGGTGATGAAGGTGGCCGACGAGGCCGAGGCGATCCGCCTGGCCAACGACTCCATCTACGGCCTGTCGGCCTCGGTGTGGACCGGCGACAAGGAGCGCGGCGAGCGGATCGCCCGGCAGCTGAACGCCGGCGCGGTCAATATCAACGACGTCTTCGCCAACCTGTTCAGCTACGCGCTGCCGATGGGCGGCTGGGGGCTGTCCGGCGTCGGCGCGCGCTGGGGCGGCGCCGAGGGCGTGCGCAAGTACTGCCGCAAGCAGGCCATCACCAAACCGATGCTGCCCACCCAGCAGAAAGAACTGTTCTGGTACCCGTACCAGGTTCCCAAGCTGCTGACCGCGCTCGGCGCGATGCGCGCGGCGGGGGCGCGCGGACTGCGCCGCATCGACATCCCCGCACTGCTGAAACTCAAGGGAGACGACAAATGACGGACTCGGCGAAGATCCGCGGCAAGGTCGTGGTGATCACCGGTGGCGCCCGCGGCATCGGGCTGGCCACCGCGACCGCGTTGCAGGCGCTCGGCGCGAAGATCGCGATCGGCGACATCGACGAGGTCACCGTGAAGGAGTCCGGCGCGGCGCGCGATTTCGAGTTCTACGGCAAGCTCGACGTGACCGACCATACCTCGTTCGAGGCGTTCCTGGACGAGGTGGAGCGCTCGGTCGGCCCGGTGGACGTGCTCATCAATAACGCGGGCATCATGCCGACCGGCCGCCTGGTGGACGAGCCCGATCAGATCACCCGCCGCATCCTCGACATCAACGTCTACGGCGTGATCCTGGGCTCCAAGCTGGGCCTGGCCCGGATGCTGCCGCGCGGAGCGGGCCACATCATCAATATCGCGTCGCTGGCCGGTGAGACCCACATCCCCGGCCTGGCCACCTACAACGCGAGCAAGCACGCGGTACTCGGGTTCACCGACACGCTGCGCGAGGAGTATCGCGAGAGTGGCGTGCGGTTCTCGTCGGTGCTGCCGACGCTCACCAAGACCGAGCTCGGGTCCGGCGTGAGCACGCCGAAGGTGCTGCGGCCGGCCGAGCCCGAGGAGATCGCCGACGCCATCGCCGATCTCATCGCCTCGCCGCGGTCGAAGGTGCGGGTCACGACCGTCGCGGGCCTGATCTCGCAGGTGGTCGGACTGTTGCCGGAGGCGGTCGGCGACGGGATCGCGCGGGCGCTCGGCGCGAGCGACGCGTTCCTGGGCGATGTCGACACCGAGCAGCGCCGCGCCTACGAGGAGCGCGTGCGGGGCGCCTGACGCCCGGCGGTATCCGAGGGCGTCGCGGTCGAGATGGCCGCGGCGCCCTCGTCGCGTTTCCGGCATGCGGGCAGCCGCAGTCACTCCGGCGCGCCGAAACGTGTTCAACGTCACATATTTTTCCGTGACCGGCGCAACTCGGCGGCGCGCGCGGTTCCCGATCGATAGCCCGCGAGCGCCCGGCGAGCTGGCATGACGTCGAGTACGGTACGGTGGCGGACGATATGCGCTGGTCAATCGTCCAGAGCCAGGGGGATACGCCGGATGCGCGCGGGCTGCCGGAAATTCGCCATATCGGTGATGCATATGTCCGGCTCAGGCAATATGCTGTCACTAACAAACCTGCCGACTGTTTCGATGCCACTATCCAAACTTTCCGGCCTGATAAGGCTGGAAATTGCGGACCGATTCTGATAGCAAGGGGCTATGGACCCGCACTTGCGCGACCTGCGGTATTTCGTCGCCGTCGCTGAGGAACTGCATTTCACCAACGCCGCCCAGCGGCTGCACATCGCCCAACCGACCCTGTCGCGCCAGATCCGCCAGCTGGAGCGCCAGCTCGACGTGGTCCTGTTCGATCGCAACCAGCGCAGCGTCGCCCTGACCGTCGCGGGCAAGGAACTGCTGGAGGGCGCCCGCAAGATCCTCGAACTCTGGGAGGTCACCAACGTGTCCCTCCAGGAGGCCGGCGAGGTGCTGCGGGTGGGCATCCAGTCCGCGCTGGGCCGGGGGCTGCTCAACGATCTGGAGAGCGCGAGCGGGCATCGGCTGGCGCTGCACGCCGCGTCCTGGACCGATCCGTCCAGCGGACTGGCCGGGCGCCAGGCCGATCTGGCGCTGGTGTGGCTGCCGCTGCCCGACCCGAACCGCTACCGCTGGCAGGTGCTGCGCACCGAGCCGCGCTGGGTGCTGCTGCCGGAGAACCACCCGCTGGCCGACCAGGACGCCATCGACTTCGCCGATCTGCTCGACGAGCCGTTCATCGCGCTGCCCTCGGAAGCCGGTGCGGTGCGCGACTTCTGGCTCGGCAACGACGCCCGCGGCGGGCGCGCCCCGCGCATCGGCGCGGAGGCGGCCACCCCCGAGGACAAGCTCGAGGCCGTGAGCCTCGGACTCGGCGTCTGCCTGCTGGCCGAGAACAACGTGCCGATGTATCGCTGGCCGGGACTCACCGCGCGCCCCGTCACGGGCCTGGCCCCGTGCGAACTGGCCGTGGCGTGGCGGGCCGACGACTCGCGCCCGACCATCCTGGAATTCGCGAGCCGCGCCGTGGACGGCGGTTTCGCGACCCAGCAGCAGCAACCGCTCGCGAGCTGACGCTCAGCGCACGGTCCGCCGCCACGGGTGCAGGCGCTCGAGCTGGGCGCCGAGCCCGAGCAGGGCGGCTTCCCGGCCGGGTGGCGCGGCCAGTTGCGCGGCGAGCGGCGTGGCCGTGTGCGGGTGCGTGCCCATCGGCACGGACGCGGCGGGCCAGCCGATCAGGTGCCAGACGGGGGTGAAGGGCGCGAAGCGCGCGGCGGTGCGGAGATTGGCCGCCCATCCCCTGTGATGCCACGCCGTAGCGCGGGGCGGGGAGGCGGCGAGCGCCGGGGTGATCACGGCGTCGTAGCGTTCGAAGAATTCCAGCAGCCGGGCTTCGGCCCGGTCGATCCGGGTGGAGCGGGTCGCGTGCAGGCGGCGGGCGAGACGGCCGAAGGCCAGGTGCCTGCGGGTGCGCGGGGGTAGATCGGGGGTCCGGTCCGGTAGGGCCATCGTGAGCCAGCGCGGTAGCAGGGCCGACGCGATGTCGCCGTACGGTAGTTCGGCTTCCTCGACGCGGTGACCTGCCGCTTCGGCGACGGCCGCCGCCGCGCGGGCCGCGTCGATCCAGTACGGGTCCCGGCGCGATAGTCGTAGCGGGGCGTTCAGCGCCAGCGCGATGCGTAGATGTCCGGGCGGTTCCGGGCAGGCCAGGTCGGGGCGAGCCGCGAGGACGGAGAGCACCAGCGCCGCGTCGTCGACGGTGGTGGCCAGCACGCCGCCGGTGTCGCCGATGGTGCGGCCCGGCTGGAGCCCGAACACCCCGCAGCACGCCGCGGGCACCCGCACCGACCAGAATCCGCCGTCGCCATGCGCCACGGGTACCAAGCCCGCCGCGACGGCCGCCGCCGCGCCGCCCGCGGACCCACCGGCCCCGCGCTTGGTGTTCCAGGGATTCCGGGTGATCCGGCCGGGCGCGTCCGTCATCGGCCACAGGCCCAGTTCCGAGACGGCGGTTCGGCCGACCACGATCGCGCCCGCGTCGCGCAACCGGTTCACCACCGGATCACCGCTCCACTCCCGATCGACCGAGACGGGGACACCTGCCATCGGCAGTGCGTCGAGGTTTACCCGCTTGGCGAGTGCCACTGCTGCCTGGCGCGCGTCGCGGGCATCGACCACTCGGAAAGCGTTGGTCCACCGGTCCGTCTCGGCGATGCGCGCGAGTGCACCGGCCACGATTTCCGAGGGGGTGGCGGTCCCTTCCTGTACGGCGGCCACGATCTCGGCGGCGGGTCCGGGAGATGCGGGTTCGCCAGCCGCCCAGCTCCGGCGCGGCTGAGTCGCGGGCCCGGCGTGCCGGTCGAGATCCGGGGATTCTTCCGGCGGGGTGGCGAGGGGGTGGGTGGCGGGTGTGGGAGCGGCTGGGGTCGTGGTGTGCGCCGAATCCTCCGCTACCGCCGTGGCCTCGTCGTACATGTGCTGATTCGCCCCCGTCGCATCGTTGTCGAAATCGGGTGATCCGCTGTTGTGGCGCAAGTTATCATTTCGGATACTGCTCGGGGGACGATGACGTCGGGTGTGGCGGGTTTCTCTACAGCTGGTGGTCCCATGGTTAATAGCGAGTCCGAGGGGACTCCCCGCCCCGATCCGGCCTCGGGCTCCGCGACCGGCGCCAGACTCCTGCACTCGGAGTCCGTCGCGGTCGCGCGTTTCGCCGACGCGTGGGCGGCCGTGTCGCGCCTGCCGCCGGAGGAGGGGCCGGGCCCGCTCCCCCAGATCGCCGCCTTCCTGCCCGACGCGCGCACGCTGCGCTTCGAGGCGCTGATCGAACTGATCCGCGTCGACCTGCGACACCGCTGGTTGCACCGCTCCCCCGCCACCGCTCGGCGCAAACGGCTCGCCGAGTACTGCGCCGAGTTCCCGGACCTCGAGCCCGAGAATCTGCCCGCGGGCCTGGTGTACGAGGAATTCGTCGTCCGCAGGCACAGCGGCGAACGCGTCGACCCCCGCGACTACCTGCGCGAATACCCGCACCAATCCGCCGAACTCCGCGAACTCCTCAACACCGACGACGTCGACCAGAGCACCCGCCGCGCCACCCCGGACGACGACCGCGACGACGAACCCGGCTCACCTCGTACCGCAGACGACACCGACCGAGGCCACCGCACCCTCCGCGCACCCCGCGGCCGTGGGGCTCAGAGCGCCGATCCCTCGATACGCGACGCCGGCGGAACCCCGCCGATCGCACACGAGCCCGACGCCACCCGCCCCGCCACCGACCTCGCCGCACCCGAAAACGACATCACCGTGCACGTCCGGGACCAGCCGGACAACTCGACCGTAACCGACCCCGCTTTCGACGAATCATCCAGCAACAGAACCGAATCCGACATCACCCGCCATACCGCGGGGACACCCCTGGCCGACTCCCCCGGCCTCGACGGCACGCGCCAGGCCGCGCGATCGTCGGCCGGAACGGGCGCACCGCGGCCGACCGGCCACCCGCCCACCGGCGAACCCGACCGCCCGGACCGAAACACACCCATCAACGACTCGCTCACCACCGAGCCCGACCCGGGCGAGCCGACCCGCGCCGCCGCACCGGACAACACCCGCCCGTGGCCCCCCGAAAACACCCCCACCACCGACGACCCCACCCGGGCCGCATTGAACCGAACCACTCCGTCGGTTCGTACTACGGACATGGACGCGACCGCGACGGGGATCGGCACCACCGATCTCACGGCCACCGCGATCGGCGACGAGACCTCGGGGTTGCGGGGCGCCGATCCGCTGGACCGGATCGAGGTCGGTCAGCGCATCGATGACTTCGACCTGCTGACCGGCCTGGGCAGCGGTGCGTTCGCGCGGGTGTTCCTGGCGCGGCAGCGCTCGTTGCAGCGGCTGGTCGCGGTGAAGATCTCGGCCGATCACGGTACCGAACCGCAGACGCTGGCCCAGCTGGATCACGACTACATCGTGCGCGTCTTCGATCAGCGCCTGCTCCGCGCGGGCGAGGCGGGCAATCGACGGTTGCGCCTGCTGTACATGCAGTTCCTGCCGGGCGGCACGCTGCTCGGCGCGCTGCGCTGGGTGCGCGCCACTCCGCCCGCCGAGCGCAGCGGCAGGCTGTTGCTGGACGCGGTGGACGCGGCGATGGAGGAGAAGGGCGAGATCCGGCCCACCGATTCCAGTGTGCGCGCCGAGATCGCGACGTTGAGCTGGCCGGAGACTGTCGCCTGGCTGGGCCGCAGGCTGGCCGAGGCGCTGGATTACGCGTCGGCGCACGGCGTGCTGCACCGCGACGTGAAACCGGCCAATGTGCTGCTCACCGCCGAGGCGGTGCCCAAGCTCGCCGATTTCAATATCAGTTTCAGCCGCAACGTCGAGGGCACCAGCCCGGTGGCATACTTCGGCGGCTCGCTGGCCTATATGTCGCCCGAACAGTTGGAGGCCTGCCATCCGGGCCGCGACCGCACCGCCGCCGATCTGGACACCCGCGCCGACATCTTCTCCCTGGGCGTGGTGCTGTGGGAACTGCTCACCGGCGCGAAGCCGTTCGACGACACCACCGCGGGCGCGGACGGACGCGGCGACGACACCACCTTGGAAGCCATGCTGGAGCGCCGCAGTGTGGGCGTCGAATCCCACGCGCTGGACCGGGTGCCGCCGGACTGCCCGGCCGCGCTGCGCCGAGTGCTGCTGAAATGCCTGGAGCCGGAACGGGAAAGGCGCTGGGCCGACGGCGCGGTGCTCGCCAAACAGCTGGACCTGTGCCTGGACGCGCGCGCCCGCGAATTGGTCGATCCCCAGCCGGGGAGCTGGCGGCTGCGGCTGCGGCGGTGGATCGTCCCGGTGCTGCTGATCGCGATCGGCGTGCCGAATGTGCTGGCCTCGCTGTACAACATCCAGCACAACCAGACCTTGATCGTCGACCGGATGCCCGAGGACGCGCAGCGCACCTTCCTGATCATCACCAGCGTGGTGAACGCGGTGTTCTTCCCGCTGGGTTTCCTTGTGGTGCTGTATGTGTCGCGCTATGTGCTCACGGTGACGCGGGGCCTGCGGCAAGGCCGCAGATACGACCCGGATACGTTGCGCCGAGCCAGAACCGACACGCTCTTGGTCAGCGAACGCGCGGTGGCAGTCGCGTTCCTGCTGTGGGTGCTGTCGGCCCTGATCTTCCCTCTTGCCCTGCAACTGTCGACCGGCGACATCACCGCCAACGCAATCGTGCACTTCCTCGCGTCAATCGTGGTGTGCGGTGCGATCGCGGCGTCGTATCCGTTCTTCCTGGCCAGCTTCTACATCGTCCGCTGCGTCTATCCGATCTTCCTGCGCCACGGGGAGATCGACGCCGAGGACGCGGTACGCCTGCGCGGCCTGGACCGCCGCTGCAACGGCTACCTGGCGATCGCGGCGTCGGTGCCGCTGCTGGCGGTGGCGGGCGTGACATTCCTGCCGCCGGCCGACATCCCATCGGTGATCGTCGCGGTGCGGGTGCTGTGCGCGGGCGCGATCATCGCGTTCGTCATCACCTACCTGCTGTTCCGCGCGCTGGAGGACGATCTGCGGGCCCTCGAACGCGTGGTGGCGCCCACCCCGGAACAGCAGCCCGATGAGCAGGCCGCGCCGCGGTGAGCCGGCCGGCGCGCCCGTTCGGCCGGGTGATCAGCCTGTCCCACGTGCACGATCCGGCGACCACGCCGATCTTCCCTGGCGACCCGGAATTCCGCGCCGAGGTGGTCGCGACGATCGATGACGACGGCTACTACCTGCGCTACGTGCACCAGGGCGAGCACACCGGAACCCATTGGGGCGCACCGATCCACTTCCGCGCCGACGGTCTGGCCGCCCACGAACTGGACCCCGAAGACCTGGTGCTGCCCGCCGTGAAAGTCGACGTGCGCGAACAGTGCGCCGCCGCCCCGGGCTATCTCGTCACCGTGGACGATCTGCGCGCCTGGGAAGCGCTACACGGCCGTATCCCCGACGGCTCGGCGGTGATCGCGTGGACGGGCTGGGACGCGAAATGGGGCCGCCCCGAATTCACCGGCCGCCAACCGGGATTCGCCCTCGAAACGCTCACCTGGCTGCTGCACACCGGCCGCCTCGGCGAGCGCGGCGCCCTCGGCATCGACACCTTCGGCCCCGACGGCGCCGACCCCACCTACGCGGTGTCGAAACTGCTCTACGGCGCGCACCGGATCAGCCTCGAATGCCTCGCGGGCTTGGCCGAACTCCCCGAGA
Organism: Nocardia puris; assembly: GCF_036051655.1. Lineage (NCBI taxonomy): Bacteria > Bacillati > Actinomycetota > Actinomycetes > Mycobacteriales > Nocardiaceae > Nocardia > Nocardia puris. The sequence goes on from NZ_CP107943.1 coordinate 1,286,126, forward strand.
CCGGCGCGTGGATCGTGGCGGGCGGCGCCGTCCACCGGGACGGCTCCGGCTCGCCCGCGACGATCTTCGCGTTGCTGCCTCAGGCCCCGCCGTAGACCTTCGGGTCCAGCGTGCCGATGTAGGGCAGATCGCGGTAGCGCTCGGCGTAGTCGAGGCCGTAGCCCACCACGAACTCGTTGGGGATGTCGAAGCCGACGTGTGCGACCTCGACGGGGGTGCGCAGCGCGTCGGGCTTGCGCAGCAACGTCACCACCTCCAGCGAGGCGGGATTGCGGGTGGACAGGTTGCGCTTGAGCCACGAGAGCGTGAGACCGGAGTCGATGATGTCCTCGACGATCAGCACGTTGCGGCCCGCGATGTCCTTGTCCAGGTCCTTCATGATGCGCACCACGCCCGAGGAGGAGGTGGACGAACCGTAGGAGGACACCGCCATGAACTCCATCTGGGTGGGGATCGGCAGCGCCTTGGCCAGGTCGGTCATGAAGAAGATCGCGCCCTTGAGCACGCCGACCAGCAGCAGATCGCCCTCCGGCGCGTCCGCGGGGTAGCGCTTGGCGATGAGCTCGGCCAGTTCCTTGGTCTTGGCCGCGATCTCCTCTTCGGTGATCAACACCGACGCGATGTCGTCGCCGTACACGTCAGTTGGGGTCCCTTCTCTGTGCTGTCCGCCGGTCACGATCGCTCCCGCCGCTGCTCACGCAGTGTCAGCGTGCCACGTTGGCGCGCGGCGACCAACCTGGTGCCCGGCGCTGCGCCGCCGACGGCCACGCCGCCCTGGCCGCGCCACGCGGTGAGCAGCGCGTCCACGCCCCGTAAATGCCTGTCCGTCAGGGCCTTCGCGCCGCATTCCAGCAGCCAGGCGCGCACCGCCCGCCTGCGCAGGGCGGCGGGGGCAGTGGCGAGCGTCTCGGCGTCCAGGGCGCGCCCATCACCGGGCAGGCGGGCGGCGTCGAGCAGGTCGGCGGCGAGGGCGTCGAGCAGGGCGCCGTCCTCGCGCAGGTGGTCGGCGGTGCGGGCCAGCGCCGCCGCGGCCCCGCCGCCGAGCACGTCCTCGAGCAGCGGCAGCACCTCGGTGCGCAGCCGGACCCTGGTGAATTCCGCCGCGCTGTTGTGCGGGTCCTCGTGCGGGGTGAGGCCGAGGTCGGCGCAGAGAGCGCGGGTGGTGTGCCCGCGCACGCCGAGCAGCGGGCGGCCCCACGGCGCGTTGTGGGCGGCCATGCCTTGGATCGAGCGTCCGCCGGAACCGCGGGCCAGTCCCAGCAGCACGGTTTCGGCCTGGTCGTCGAGGGTGTGCCCGAGCAGGACAGGCAGGTCGCCGCGGGCGGCGTCGAGGGCTTCGTAGCGGGCCGCGCGGGCAGCGGCCTCGAGGCCGCCGTCGGTGCCGACCGTCACCGGGAGCACGCGCGACGACCGGCAGCCCAGCGCGAGCGCGGTCTCGGCGGCCGTCGCGGCGACCGCGTCCGATCCCGGCTGCAACCGGTGGTCCACGATCAGCGCGTCGACCTGTCCGATCTCGACCACTGCCGCCGCCGTCAGCGCCAGCGAATCCGCCCCGCCCGACAGCGCGACCGCGACGGCGTCACCGGCCAGGTACTCCCCCGCCCACCCCCGCACCGCGTGGCGCACCTCCAGCGCCGCCTGCGTTTCGGGCAATCTGCGCGACGCAGCCCCCGGTGTCCCTCTCACCGCACAGCCCATGCGCAGGAGCCTACGGCCAGTTATCCACCGGCATCCACCGAATCCGATACACAGGTTCACCGAGGCTCCCGACCGGGAACCACGAGAGCGGCGCGCGGACCCACCCGTCCGCCGCCGGACGCGAAAGGATGCCCGTGCCCAGACGATCGTCGCTCCCCGCCTGTGCCGCCCTGCTGGTCCTGCTCCCGCTCACCGGCTGCGGCGGGCCGGACCCGGCTGCCGCGCCGACCACGCCGCCCACGGCGGCGTCGTCCACGGCGGCGTCGTCCACGGCGCCCCCGGCCGCGCTCGACCTGGCGGCCGAATTCGCCGCCCTGGAAACCGAATTCGACGCCCGCCTCGGCGTCTACGCGATCGACACCGCCACCGGGCGCGAGATCGCCCACCACGCCGACGACCGGTTCGCCTTCGCCTCCACCCACAAGGCGCTCACCGCGGGCGCGCTGCTGGAACGCAACACCCTCGCGGAGCTCGAGCGCGTCGTCACGTACACCGAAGCCGACCTCCTGGAACACGCACCGATCACCGAACAGCGGGTCGCCACCGGCATGACGCTGCTGGAACTCATCGACGCCGCCGTCCGCTACAGCGACAACACCGCCGCGAACCTCACCATGGCGGAACTGGGCGGACCGCAGGGCTTCGAGGACGCGCTGCGCGCCATCGGCGACAACGTGACCGAATCCGACCGGTGGGAACCGGACCTGAGCGACTACACCCCCGGCGACCCGCGCGACACCAGCACCCCGCGCGCCATGGCCACCAGCCTGCGCGCCTACACCCTCGGCGACCTGCTGCCACCCGACCGCCGCGCGACCCTGGTGGACCTGCTCGTGCGAAACACCACCGGCGACACCACGATTCGCGCGGGCGTGCCCGAGGACTGGATCGTCGGCGACAAGACGGGCTCGGCGAACTACGGGACGCGCAACGACATCGCACTGCTGTGGCCGCGGGAGGGGGCGGCCCCGATCGTGGTGGCGATCATGTCGAATCGCGGGCAGGAGGACGCGGCACGCCGGGACGAGTTGGTCGCGGGTGCGGCGCGGGTGGTGGTGGAAGCGTTGGGGTGAGGCTCAGCCCAGAACTCGCGCGATCCAGCGGTCGGGGTTTTCGATCTCGTCGGGGCGGGGCAGGGTGTCGGGGTTGGTCCACACCACGTTGAAGCGCTCCATGCCGACGCGGTCGACGACGTGGTCGACGAACTTCTTGCCGCGCACGTACTGGGCGATCTTGGCGTCCACGCCGAGCAGGGCGCGCAGCAGGCGCTGGACCGGGTTGGCGGGGCGCTTGCGGCGCTTGTCGAACGCGGCGCGGATCTGGGCGACGGTGGGGATGACGGTCGGCCCGACGGCGTCCATGACGTGGTCGGCGTGCCCTTCCAGCAGGGTGCCGAGCATGAGCAGCCGGTCCAGGGCCTCGCGCTGAGCGGGGGCCTGGGTCGCGCGCAGCAGGCCGACGATCCCGCGCGAGGCCGGATCGTCGGGGGCATCACCGGAACGCCGCTCGCGCAGCTCGTTCATCAGCCGGCCCAGCATCTCGGCCATCGGTTCGTCACCGATCTCGCCGAGCGTGTCGACATTCGAGCGCATGTACTCGGCCAGCCACGGCGCCGACGAGAACTGCACGCGGTGGGTGACCTCGTGCAGGCACACCCAGAACCGGAAGTCGCCCGGGTCCACGCCCAGCGCGCGCTCGACCATCATGATGTTGGGCGCCACCAGCAGCAGCGTGCCGTCGGGCCCGGTGAACGGGTCGTACTGGCCGAGGATCGCGGTGGACAGGAACGCCAGCATGGCGCCCGCCTGCACCCCGGCGGGCTTGCCCGCGAGCAGTCCGCGCTTCTCGTCGCCGTCGGTGCCGGTGAGGTGGCCCATGGAATCGGCGGCGGCGCTGATCCAGCCCGGCCGGTCCACCACGCGGGCCGCGGGCACCGGCCGGTCGTCCAGCAGACCGGAGACCTCGCGGACCGGGCCCTCCGCCCGCACCGACGCCTCGGCCAGCTCCTCGACCACCTGTCGCGCGGCGTACCGCGAGGCCTTCGGGCCGGGCGGCACCAGCGCGGCCCCGGTGCGCGCGGCCAGGCGCCAGTCGACGCTGCCCGTCAGGGCTCCGCGCCGCTTGGCGCCGTCCTTCGCGACGGCGACCGCGCCGTTGCCGTTCACCGGGTTATCCGACATGGTTCAACCACCCATCACGAGCATCCACAGTTGCGCAGCGTGCCCGCGATGGCATCCAACGCCGGCCTGCTCACCTCCGGCGGCCTGTCGTTCGACATCAGCGCGAAGGTCAGCACCCTTCCGTCTCGGTCGAGCACATACCCGGCCAACGTGCTCGACACCGACAGAGTTCCGGTCTTGGCCCGCACCCATCCGGCGCCGACCCGGTTCTGGGTGACGTACCTGCTGGTCAGCGAGCCGGTCGCGCCCGCGACAGGCAGGTTGTCCAGCATCGGCGCCAGCGTGGCGGCCAAGTCGTCGGCGGCGGGGCGCGCGTCGGTGCCCGCCGGGACGGTGCGGGCGTCGGGCGCGGGCCGCGCGGCCGTCGCGAGGATCTCGTTCAGCAGCCGCGCGGAGAGCCGGTCGTCGACCGAGAGTCCGCTGGTGTCGTGCATGACCGTCCCGTCCATCGCGAAGCCCGCCCGCTCCAGTGTGGCGGTGACGGCGGCCACCGCGCCGGAGAACGACGGTGCGTGCCCCGTGGCCAGGGCGATCTCGCGGCCGACGGTCTCGGCGAGCACGTTGTCGGAGTGCACCAGCATGGCGTGCAGACGGGTGTGCAGCGGCGCCGACTCCACCTTCGCCACCTGCGCGGCGCCCGGTGCGGCCGTGCCCGCCCGCACCCGCGCCGGATCGAGCCCGAGGTCGGCGGCGAGGCGGCGGCCCGCGTCGAGGCCGGGGGTCGGGGTGCGCGGCGAGTACTCCACCAGCGGGTCGAGGCGGCCGCCATCGATCATCACCGCGTCGATGGGCGCGATGGAGCCGCCGGGAATGTCGATATCCTCCCAGCCGCGCGCCATCGACGGCCCGGTGTAGGCCGACAGGTCCACCACGATGGTGTCCACGGCGCGGCCGGAGGCGCGGATCTGATCCACCAGATCCGACAGGCGCGCCGCATCCGGGTAATAGCCCTTGCCGTCGGGCTGGGCGGTCAGCGTGGGATCGCCGCCGCCGACGAGCACCAGCTCACCGGGGGCCGACCCCTCCACCACCGTGGTGGCGACCCGCTGATCGTCGGGCAGCGCGATCAGCGCGGCGGCCGTGGTGAGCAGCTTCAAGGTCGAGGACGGGATCATCACCTTGTCGGAATCCTTGCTCCACAAGGTCGTTCCGCTCTCCGCGTCGGTGATGACGCCCGCGAACGCGCCCAGATCGGGGCTGTCCAGCGCCGGGCCGAGCGCGGCCACCACCCCCGCCGGACTCGGCGCGGGCGCGGCGGCCGGCGCGGGCGAGACCTGCGGGAACGGCCGCACCGGCACGGGCGGATCGGCGATGGTGAGGCCGCCGTGCCGGAACTCGGGCGTCCACGGACGCACGATCGCGGCGCCCGCCGCCGCCGCGATCACCAGCACCCCGAAGGTGGCGCCGAACCAGATCCACAGCCTGCGGCGCCGCCGTTGCGCCAATCCGCCGATATTCTTCTTGCTCCGACCAAGCACCTGCCGCCGTCTCCCTGACTCCGCCGCGCACTCCTGGCGCACCCATGTCCCCGGTGACCACACTATCCTCGTTGCGCTACGGTTCCCCCGAACAGCCTGTCGGGTCGGGGGAACACGCCGACCGAATGCATCACAGAAGGAGATGGCGTGGAGTTCGACGTCACGATCGAGATCCCCAAGGGTTCCCGCAACAAGTACGAGGTCGATCACGAGACCGGCCGGGTGCGCTTGGACCGCTACCTCTACACGTCCATGGCCTACCCCACCGACTACGGCTACATCGAGAACTCGCTCGGCGAGGACGGCGACCCGCTCGACGCCCTGGTGCTGCTGACCGATTCGGTGTTCCCCGGCGTGATCGTCGAGGCCCGCCCGGTCGCCATGTACAAGATGGAGGACGAGGCAGGCGGCGACGCCAAGGTGCTGTGCGTCCCCGCGGGCGACCCGCGCTGGAATCACATCCAGGACCTGGCCGACATCCCGGAATTCGAGCTGGCCGCCATCAAGCACTTCTTCGAGCGGTACAAGGACCTCGAGCCCGGCAAGTTCGTGAAGGGTTCGGAGTGGGTCGGCCGCGCCGAGGCGGAGGCCGAGATCGAGGCGTCGTTCAAGCGTTTGCAGGAGCAGGGCGGCCACTGAGCCACCACCCCGCGACAGAAAGGGACGCCCGTCGACACGGGCGTCCCTTTTCTCGTCCGGCACCGGCCTCCCCTGCCCGGTGCGCGTCGGGTCAGTAGTAGATGTAGAGGTCCCAGCCGTCCCAGGTCTCCACGCACTCCCAGTAGTAGCCGCCCGTGCTGGGCGACTCACCGTCGGCGCGGCACGCCGCCAGCGTGGCGTAGGTGCCGATGTAGGTGCCCTGGTAGCCGCTGTAGGTGCCCTCGTAGCTCGACGGGTGCGGCGCCATCGCACCGGCGGTTCCCGCCGCCGACGCCCCGGCAACGGCGGCCACAGCCAGCAAACCCGCGGCGATAATGGATTTGATACGCATTTCCTGCTCCTGAATGAATTCGATTCGTCATCGACCTCATTCAAGGTAGAAAGCAAACGCCGGGAAAACAGCCGACCCTAGGGGTGGTGCCACCAACCCCCGCGGTTCGTTTCCCCCACCCTGTGGGGTGAAACGTTAGGTGGAAGTGCTTGCGGGGGTGAGGAATTCGATTCGCGCCGAACTCCACCCACCGAATCAGGGCTGGCCGGTGAAGTATGCGACGCCGGCGTCGATGAGCGGCTGCCCGCCGACGACGAAGAATCCGATCGCGGCGCCGACGGCGGTGAACAACGGAATTCCGATGATCCCGCCGAACAGGCCGATCGCGAGCCCGATGCCCGCACCGATCAGCGCACCGAACGCGGCGCGCTCGGCCTCGGCATGCCAGCGCTCCTGCGCGCTGCGCGTGTCCTGACCGGGGAACGGCTCATCGATCGCGCGCAGCGTCAACGACTTGCCGTCGGCCTCGACGATCGGCTCCAGCGTGACGAGCCGATCGCGCGCGGGGAACACCAGCGGCAGCGTCGTGACGACCGTGCCCGCCTCGTCCTCGATCACCACGCCGGCTTCGACCACTCGAAAAACGCCGCCGTCCAAGGTCGTTCGCACGGATTCGCCCTCCGTGTAGCGCAAGGTGTATCCGATGCCGTGCTCGTTGCCGTGCACCAGTGTCGCGCTGTCGATCGTGTGGCCCGGCGACGAAACCGGCTCGGCCGCCACGGTTCCCGCGCCGACACCCACCGCGACGAGCGCGCACACAGCCGTCGCGGCCAGCCTGATGCGCCTCATCGCAGACCTCCCTGACCGGCACCGATCAGCCCGCCGACCGCGCTGAAGCCCGTACCCATCAGCACACAGCCGACCGGCACCATCAAGGGCGCCATGAACAGTGTCGCCGCCCCGACGGCGACTCCGGCGCCACATCCGATCAGCGCACCCGTCACCGCACCGCCGACGGCGCCCGCGGCCACCGAGTCCGCCCGGGTGGGCGCGACGCCGACCGAGCGCGCGAACTGCGAGATCTGCGCTTCCGGGCCTGCGAACACCGAGTTGATGTCGTGGACCTGTTGCGGGGAAAGGAAATCCGGTGCGACGACATTCAGATCACCGGCGCGCAACGTGTCCGACGGCGGCACGATCACGGCGACCGGCGGGGTCGGTTCCGGCGGATGCAGCTCGCCCACCTTCAGCGGCGCGACCTGCGGCGGATTGGGCTCCTGCCGGTACTGGGCGAAGTCGGTCTCCGGCGCCTCGCCCGCCAGATCCTGTTCGGGCGTGACGTATTGCGGTGGCGGGACCGGTGCGGTGACGCCCGGTTGCACGGGCGTCGGCTCCGGCGTGGGCGGCTAGGTCACGCCGGGCTGCACCGGTGTGGGCGCCGGCCGGTCCCGCGCGTCTCCGGGCTGGCTCGGCGTGGTCACGCCCGGCTGCGGAGTGATGAACTGAGCGCGCGCAGGCTGCGCCGATCCGGTGAGAAGTCCCGGCAGCGCGCTGTTCCCGGGCGCGTGCGCGCCGGGTGGCAGCGGCGTCACGCCGGGCTGCTGCCCCTCAGCGGCACCCGGCTGATCCGCAATCGTGATCCCCGGCTGCGGCGCGGGCGCCGCCTGAGCCGATCCGGAGTACGCGACCAGCATCGACATCGGTACCGCACCCATGGCGATCCGCGCCGTGCGGCGTCTGAGGTCCACTTTGCGATGGCGACCCGACACGCGAAATCCCCCACCTTCCTCCATATTTCGGCGCCTCCTCGGCCCCGGCCGGAAGTACCGGCCACCGAGGCGGATACCGACCCGACCCTGCGTCGCCGCCCGCCGCACCCCGGCCACCGCCGGATAACGATTCGGACAACAGGCCCGAGTACACCCGGCGCGCGGAAGGAGTGTCAAACACCGGACCAGGTAACGCGATACGCATCACAGCGAACCGTCACCTCATATGACACCGGTCTACGGTGCACCGCGGCAGGGGGATTCGCGGCGACTCGAGCGGCGCGGCACCTATCCCTTCCGCTCCGCGCTCTCCGCCCGCCCGTTCACCGGCGGACTCACGGCCTCACCGCCCGGGAGCAGCAGCCCGGTGCGGTCGACGAGGCGGGATTCGACGTCGAGGAGCGAATCGTCTTCGGTCGCCTCGGCTTTGGCGGCGGCGATGCCGCCCGCGGTGCGCAGGGGTATCTCCTTCCAGAACAGGACGAGCACCAGGGCGAGGGCGGAGAGGATGGTGGCGGCGAGGAAGACGGTGGACATGGATTCGGCGAAGCCGATCTGGAAGGGGCGGGCCAGGTCCGGGCTGAGGCGCTGGACGATGGAGCTGTCCTTGAGCACCTCGCCCGCGGCCGAGGTGTCGCCGGTGAGCAGTCCCTTGGCCAAGGCCGCGTCGGCCGGGTTCGCGCTGCGCGCACCCTCGGCGACCGCCCTGGCGAACTCGGGATCATCGGCGGCCGAGCGCAATTCGCCCGCGATATCCGGGAAGAGCCGCGAGAACAGGATGGACAGGAACACCGCGACGCCGAGCGTGCCGCCGATCTGCCGGAAGAAGGTGGAGGCCGCCGTGGACACGCCCATATCGGCGGGCGGCAGCGCGTTCTGCAACGCCAGCGTGATCGGTTGCAGCAGGTTGCCGAGCCCGAATCCGGTGCACGCCATGAAGAGCATGACCATCCACATCGGGCTGTCGGCGTCCAGGAAGTGCAGCAGGAACAGCCCCAGCGTCAGCATGGTCGCGCCGATCAGCGGGAAGATCCGGTACCGGCCGGTGCGCGCGATCAGCTGACCGGCCAGCACCGACCCGGTCATCATCCCGAGCACCATCGGCAGCATCTGCAATCCGGCCACCGTCGGTGACACGCCCCGCACCACCTGGAGATACTGCGGCAGCAGCGCGAGCCCGCCGAACATGGCCGCGCCCACCACGGTCGCGATCACCACGCCGAGCGCGAACGTGCGATTGGTGAAGATGCGCAACGGAATCAGCGCCGCACCGCCCAATCCCCGCTCCACCGCGACGAATCCGAGCACGCCCAGGGTTCCGATCACGTAGCAGGTGAGGGAAAGCCCACTCCCCCATCCCCATTCGCGGCCCTGTTCGGCGACGACCAGCAGCGGCACCAACCCCACCGCCAGCACCAGCACGCCCCACCAGTCCACGCGGTCGGTGGAGCGCGGCCGGTGCGGCAGCCGCAGCACCCGCGACACCACGACCAGCGCGATCAGCCCGAGCGGCACGTTCACCAGGAACACCCAGCGCCAGCCGCTCACCCCGAGCAGCGTCTCCTGGCCGGCCAGCACGCCGCCGAGCACCGGACCCAGCACGCTGGAGGTGCCGAACACGGCGAGGAAATACCCTTGGTAGCGGGCACGTTCGCGCGCGCCGACCATATCGCCGAGGATCGTCAGCGCCAGCGAGAGCAGGCCGCCCGCGCCGAGTCCCTGCACCGCGCGGAACACCGCCAGCTGATACATCGACTGCGCCAGCGTGCACAGCAGCGACCCCACCACGAAGATCGCGATGGCCGCGAGATAGAACGGCTTGCGGCCGAACATGTCCGAGAGCTTGCCGTAGAGCGGCGTGGTGAGGGTGGCGGTGATCAGGTAGGCGGTGGTGGCCCACGCCTGCAGGGAGTAACCGTCGAGATCGTCGGCGATGGTGCGGATCGCGGTGGCGACGATGGTCTGGTCCAGCGAGGCCAGCAGCATGCCGAGCATGAGCCCACTGAGGATGGTCAGGATCTGGCGATGGGTGAAGCCGCCCTCGGAGACCTCGGTGGTGCGGGCCGTCACGAATCGCTCTCCGTTCCGTTCGGGCCGCGGAACAGCGAGATCATCGAGGGGCGCACGCGCTCGTAGTCGTCCACGAACCGGGTGAGCAGTTCGGCGAACGCCGCGCGATCGCGCTCGGGCCAATCGGCCGTCACCAGCGAGAGGTTGTGGCGGCGGCGCTCACCGATGCGGGCGGCGATGGCGCGGCCGTGCTCGGTCACCTCGAGCACGCTGGCGCGGCCGTCGGCCGGGTCGGCCGCGCGACGCACCAAGCCGCGCTCCACGAGCTGGGCGACCTGCCTGCTCACCGTGGACGCGTCGGAATGCACCGCCTCGGCCAGCGCGCCCGAGCGCATCGGCCCCTCGCTCAGCAACTTCGACAGCACCACGTAGGCGGCGGGCTCGACGCCGTCGGCGCTGCGCATCTGCGCCGCCGTGCGCTCCCGGATGCGCCCCAGACGGGTGAGCTGCATCGCGATCGCCTCGATCGGAAGGTCGTCCACGCACCGCCACCTTTACTTGCGTCGCACAATTAGTTGTGCGACGCAAGTATGTCGCCCCACAGGCGCCCGAGGCAAACGCTGCCCGAATGCGCTACTTGCCCTTGAACTCCGGGGCGCGCTTCTCGAACACCGCCTGAATCGCCTCGGTCAGATCCTCCGAGGGCAGGAAGGCCGCGTTCCAGGCCGACACGTACCGCAACCCCTCGGCCACCTCCGACGCCTGCTTCTGCGCCAGCACGTCCTTCACGCCCTGCACCACCAGCGGCGGGTTGGCGGCGATCTCGGCGGCCAGCGCGTCGGCGGCCGCGAGCACCGCCTCCTGATCCGGGTACACGTCGTTGACCAGGCCGATCTTCTCCGCGCGCGCCGCGTCGATGTCCTTGCCGGTGTAGGCGAGTTCGCGCAGGTGACCCTCACCGATGATGCCGGGCAGGCGGTGCAGCGAGCCGATGTCGGCGACGATGGCGACCTTCGCCTCGCGCAGGCTGAACAGCGCGTCGGCGCTGGCCAGGCGGATGTCCGCGGCGGCGATCAGATCCAGGCCGCCGCCGATGCACCAGCCGGAGACGGCCGCGATCACCGGCTTGGCGCACTCGGCTACCGCGGTGACCGAGTCCTGCATCCGGCGGATCTCCTTCAGGAAATCGGTGCGCGGCGCGGCCAGCGCCTTCTCGGCCAGCAGCGGGCCGAAAGTGCCCGCCATCGCGGGCAGGTCCAGGCCGTAGGAGAAGTGCTTGCCGGAACCGGTCAGCACCACCGCGCGCACCTGCGGGTCGGCGTCGAGGCCGCGGAAGATCTCGGGAAGCTCGCGCCAGAAGTCCGGGCCCATCGCGTTGCCCTTGCCGGGGCCGGTCAGCGTCACGCGCGCGACATGGTCGGAGATCTCGACGGTGAAAGCCTGCCAATCAGTCATTTTTACAGCGTATCGGCACCGGTCGCGGCCGTCGGCGACACCCGCGCGTCACGTGGCGGCCCCCGCGTTAATCCTGTGCAAAATGCGCCGCGTGCCCCTGGTTCGCCGGGGGTGCGCGGACGGATCATGGTCGCGTCGGCAAACGCTGTTCCGGGTTGGGAGACCACCATGCTGATGCACCAAGGAATCGGCCTCGACCGATTCAATTCCCTCACCCGCTCGCGCGCCGTGCACGCCATGTTCGAATGCTGCTGCAACGTCACCTGGGCGGCGGCCATGGCGGACGGCCGCCCCTACGCCGATCGCGCCGCACTGCTGGCCAAGGCCGATGTGGAACTGCTCGCGCTCTCCGGCGCCGACCTCGACCGCGCCCTGGATGTGGTTGCGCACGAGACGATTCCCGGCCGCGAGGAACACGGCGTCACCGAGCTGGCGCGAATCACGCGGGCGCGCATCGAGGATCTGCTCGGGCCGGAAGGCGGGTGGCCGGAATACTGATCGATCCCATTGTCCCGGCGTATCTTCCGCAACCGTCCTACCCTGGATTCATGCGCAGGTCGCAGTTGAGTCCGGCCGCCTGCCGAGTCGCGGACACGCTGATCTCGCGCGGGCATCACGGCGTCCTCGTCAGCAGGCCCGCGGCGGCGCCCACCCCCGCCGAAGCGGCGCGCGCCCTCGGCGTGGACGTGGGCGCGGTGCTCGAATCGCAGGTCTTCCTGCTCGACGACGATCCGGTGCTGCTGCTGGTCTCCGGCGTGCATCGCGTCGACCTCGACCAGACCGGCAAGCGGCTCGACGGCACCCTCTCGCCCGCGCCCACCGAGATGGTGCGCGAGGTCACCGGGCAGCCCGCCGACGGCGTCGCGCCCGTCGGACATCCCTGCAACCTGCCCACCTGGGTGGACACGGCGCTGGCGCGGCACCGCGAGGTGTGGGCGGCGGGCGGGCATCCGAACACGCTGTTCCGGACGTCGTTCCGGGAGTTGATGCGGATCACGGCGGGGTTGCCGATCGAGGTGGAGTGAGTTTGCGCGGTGTCGAATTCCTCTCAGCGCGGCCCTGATGAACTGCGGTTTTCTCGAGCGGACGTCAAACGAACGTCAACGGGCATGCCCGCCGCGCGCGTGACCGGCGTAGGTTCGAGGCGTGAGTGACGCATCGAGGCCCGAGGCCGGCATCCGGGTTCCCGACGATCTGAGCGGGATCACCGCCGAGCAGTACCGCACGTCCATGCGGCACTATCCGTCCGGCGTCACCGTGGTGACGCTGAGTTGCGCGGACGGTCCGATCGGGTTCACCGCCACCTCGTTCGCGTCGCTCTCGCTGGAACCACCGCTCATCTCGTTCAATATCGCGCACACGTCCTCGAGCATGGCGGCCATGCTGGACGCCGACTCGGTGGTGGTGCACTTCCTCGGCGAACATCAGCGCCACATCGCCCAGCGCTTCTCCCGCGCGGCGGGCGAACGGTTCACCGACCGCTCCCTGTGGACCACCCTGGACACCGGCGAACCCGTCCTGCACGGCACCCCCATCTGGGTCCGCGCCGTCGTCCACCAGCTCATCCCCATCGGCGACCACACCCTCGTCATCGGCCTCGTCACCCGGGTCCACGACAACACCGACGAAAAACCCGCCGCCGCCCCCCTCCTCTACTACAACGGCCGCTACCACCGGCCGACCGAACTCGACACCTGAGCCGTCACGCCACCCGCGGCCGCACCTCCACCACCAACTCGGCATCCAGCGCCCGCGCGAGCCGCCCCAGCACCGGCAAACTCGGCACCGTCCCACCGGCCTCGAACCGCGCCACAGCGGGCTGCGTCATCCCGGCGGCACCCGCCAACTCCGCCTGGCTCCACCCTCGCTCCTCACGCATCCGCCTGATCTTCAGGCCGAGCTGATGAGCAAGACGCGCGGCGGCGTACTCCTCCTCGGCGCCGGGCTCCCGCATCCGGCGGCCCCTGAGATCGGACCATTCCGTGCGATCAGCCATCGTTCAATCCTCCTCGGCCGTGTGCCGCTCGGCGACGCAGCGCCGAAACGCTCGGCGCGCCCGCTCGATCTCCGCCCGTTCCCGCATCCGCGACTTGGCGAACACGGTCAGCAGTACGATCCTGCGCCCTGACGCCAGCCAGTAGGTCACACGAATCGCTTCGCTGTCGAGATAGAACCGCAACTCGCGTAGCTTCCCATCGAGCTGGCGAGTATGCGGCTCGCCGAGCAGCGGTCCCACATCAGCCAATAGATCGATATGGAACGCGGCTCGCGCGAACATCGCGGTCGGAAGCGATTCCAACCAGTGGCGTACCTCAGGCTCCAGCTCGACAATACCCCAACCCATACCATCAATGCTATATAACACCGACGGTATGGGTCACGATTCGGCATCGGAGAGTCGGCGGCCGATCCCGGCTCAGAAGGTGAGGCAGGGGGTGGTGCCGGTGGGGTCGGTGGTGAGGGGGCGGGTTTCGGGGGTGGGGTTCCAGTGGCCTTCGGTGGGGGCGTAGGTCCAGGTGGCGTCGCCGCGGACGAGGGTGGCGATGGCGTCGATGAGGCGGTCGACGTGGGCGGTGGTGGTGCCGAGGCCGATGCTGGCGCGCAGGGCGGCGTCGAGGCCGAGGCGGGAGAGCAGGGGGTGGGCGCAGAAGCGGCCGTCGCGCACGCCGATCCCGTGTTCGGCGGAGAGGTAGGCGGCCACGTGGCCGGGGGCGAAACCGTCGACGGTGAAGGCCACGATGCCGACGGTGTCGGGGCTGTCGGCGAAGACGCGCAGGGTGCGCACGCCGGGGATCGCGCACAGCCCGTCGCGCAGGCGGTCGGCGAGCGCGCGCTCGTGGGCGATCAGGTCGTCGGGGTCGATGGCGGCGAGCGTGTCGCAGGCGGCGGCGAGGGCGGCCGCGCCCAGCACGTTCGGCGAACCCGCCTCGTGCCGCTGCGGAGCCGGCGCCCACTCGGCGGAATCAACCGTCACGTTACGGACGGCGCCCCCACCCGCGAGGTAGGGCTCGGCCGCGTCGAGCCAGTCCCGGCGCCCCACGAGCACACCCGCCCCGAACGGCGCGTAGAGCTTGTGCCCGGAGAACGCGAGGTAGTCGATTCCGCTGTCGCGCAAGCTGATCCGGCGGTGCGGGGCCAGCTGCGCGGCGTCCACTAGGATGCGCGCGCCGCACTGGTGCGCGATATCGGCCAGCCGCTCCAGCGGCAGCACCTCACCGGTCACGTTGGACGCGCCGGTCACCGCGAGCAGCGCGGTCGGGCGGCTGCACAGTTCGGCGACCAGCAGGCGGATGGTCTCGGCGAGGGTGTCGGCGGCGCGCACCACGCGGCGGCCGTGCTTGGTCCACGGCAGGAAGTTGGCGTGATGCTCGATGTCGAGCACCACCGTATCGCCCGGCACACAGGAGGCCAGCAGGTTCAGCGAATCGGTGGTGTTGCGAGTGAACACCACGACCTGATCGTCGGCGGCGTCGAGGAAACGGTGCACCGCGCCGCGCGAGGCCTCGTAGCACTCGGTGGAGACCCGGGAGGCGTAGCCCGCGCCGCGGTGCACGCTCGCGTAGTACGGCAGCAGCTGCCCGATCCGGTCGGTGACCTGGCGCAACGCGGGTGCGCTCGCGGCGTAGTCGAAGTTGGCGTACTCGCGGGCGCCGCCCTGCACGAGCGGCACCCGGAGGTCGTCACCGGACACCTGGGCGAGCGGGGCACAGGTCGGTTCCAGCACAGCAGTCATCACGTCATCCCGTCGGTTCAGGGACTCGCGAAAGGGGGTTCGGGCGAGTCCGCGCTTGCCGCGCCCGGTCGGACGGCGGCCAGGTCGTCACCCGGAGCACCCCACCGCGGAGGAGGGTTGCCGACCAGCTAGCCGGGGCTTGTCGCTGGCACTCATGACCTGAACCGAGATTGGCAGACCCGCCGCGGCGTTGTCAACCGGGATTTTTCGGTTGCGCGTCACACCGGGCCGCGATCTGATCGATCGGTGACCCCTTCGCTGCTGCTCGGATTCGTCGGACTGTGCGTGGTGCTGGCGCTGACGCCGGGCCCCGATTCGTTCCTGGTGCTGCGGTTCTCGCTGGTCGACGCGCGACCCGGCGTCGCCGCCGCGATCGGGTCGGCGCTCGGCGGCTTGGTGTGGGCGGTCGTGGTGGCGGCGGGAGTCGCGGCGCTGCTGGAGCAGTCGGCGTCGGCGTATCGCGTGTTGAAGGTCGTCGGCGGAATCTATTTGGTGTACTTGGGAATTCGCGCGCTGCTCGAAAGCCGCCGCCGCACGGTCGGACCGGTCGGCGAGGGCGCGCCCGCCGCGCCTCCCTCGGTTCGCTCGGCGTTCACCGCGGGTGTCATCTCGTGTCTGTTCAACCCGAAAGTGGGCCTGTTCTACCTCGCCGTGCTCCCCCAGTTCCTCACCGAGATCACCTTCCTCAACACCCTCGCCCTCGGCGCGATCGAATGCGCCATCGCCGCCGGATTCATGGTCCTGCTCGCCCTGGCCGCCGCCCGCGCCGTGGCATTCCTGCGCAGCCCACGCGTGCGCACCCGGCTCGAACAGACCAGTGCGGCGATCCTGACCGCCCTCGGGGTGGGCACAGCGGCCTCGGCAACCTGAGCGCAGCGAGTCCCAGCTCACCTGCGACGACGGGACCACTGCCGAGTGATGCGCCGGAGGCGCCGGCCCCGCCAGGCAATTACGCCGAGGGCGTGGCTCATCGAATCACCGGGGCGAATGTGCCACCCAACCGATCATCCCGTGGCATTGCGCCTTCCCGGGTATCACGACCTCACGGATCCTCTGCGCATCTCGGGACCCGAACGTAAACCTGTGTCGCTGGCACTTACTGCCGAGCAATACGCCGAAGGCGTTGGCTTCCGCACGTGCGCAACCGAATCCGAAGAGGTTCGCGCAAATCGGCCACGCCCCGAAGCCGATCTCGTTGCGATTCGCGCCACACATCGCACCCTTCGCCCCATCCCGCGGGCCGACCCACCTCCAAGCCCAGGCCCACCGACCTGAAACCTCGCGCATCGACCCCTTCGACCAGCACATACTCACCACAAACCGGTTCGTCGCCAGCGACGACACTCCCCGCCGAGGCGACCACAGGCCCATCATGCGGCCAACCGCCCGGCACCACGCCGACGGCGTTGCCCATGCTCAGCAACGCGCCGAAGGCGTTGACTGCCCCGAACCGCGAGTACCGTGTTCAGTTGGTCACCCGCGGCGTTTGCCAATCGGTAACCCTCCTGTGAAACAAACAGACGACAACGCCAGGCAGGTCTATGAGAGGTGGGCCGGACGTGATGCTCCAGCCACAGATCGACGCCTCGGCGGGCGACGAGCCCGTCGAGCGCGCATCGGGGTCCCCGCTGCTGCGCGGGCTCGACGCGCCGCCACCGCGCACGTTGATCGACATCGTGGCCGCGACCGCCGCGACCCACCCCGACGCGGACGCCCTCGACGACGGCGCCGCCACCCTCACCTACGCCGAACTGCTCGACGCCGTGCGGGCGCGGGCGGCCGAACTGCACGCGGCGGGCGTGCGCCCAGGCGACCGGGTGGGCGTGCGGATGCCGTCGGGCGACCGCGCCCTCTACGTCACCATCCTGGCGGTCCTGTGGGCCGGTGCCGCCTACGTGCCCGTCGACGCCGACGACCCCGAGGAGCGCGCCCGCCTCGTCTTCGGCGAAGCGCGGGTGCGCGCGATCGCCACCGCCGACGGCATCGAGATCGCCGACGTAGCCCCCGCGGGTACGGCCGACGACGCCCGCGAACTCACCGTCGAAGACGAAGCCCTCATGGGCACAAGCCAGCAGAGCTCCGGAAGCACGGCGGCCCACCCGCCCGCACCCGGCCCCACCACCCACCCCACCCTCACCGACGACGCCTGGATCATCTTCACCTCCGGCTCCACCGGCACACCGAAGGGCGTCGCCGTAACCCACCGCAGCGCCGCCGCTTTCGTCGACGCCGAGGCGCGCCTGTTCCTCCAGGACGCACCGATCGCGCCCGGCGACCGCGTACTGGCGGGCCTCTCGGTCGCGTTCGACGCCTCCTGCGAGGAGATGTGGCTGGCCTGGCGCAACGGCGCGTGCCTGGTGCCCGCCCCGCGCGCCCTGGTGCGTACCGGTGCGGACCTGGGCCCCTGGCTGGTGCGGCGCGGCATCACGGTGGTCTCCACCGTGCCGACGCTGGCCGCCACCTGGCCCGTGGAGGCGTTGGAGCCGGTGCGGCTGCTCATCTTCGGCGGCGAGGCCGTCCCGCCGGAACTCGCGGAACGCCTTGCGGACAAGGACAATTCGAGCCGCGAGGTCTGGAACACCTACGGCCCCACCGAGGCCACGGTCGTGGCTTGCGCCGCCCGCCTCACCGGCGAACCCCCGGTGCGCATCGGATTGCCTTTGGACGGCTGGGATCTCGCGGTCGTCGACGCCGAGGGCAAGCCCGTCCCCGAGGGCGAGACGGGCGAACTCGTCATCGGCGGCGTCGGCCTGGCCCGCTACCTCGACCCCGCGAAGGACGCCGAGAAGTACGCGCCAATGCCCACCCTCGGCTGGGAGCGCGCCTACCGCAGCGGCGATCTGGTACGCAACGAGAGCGCGGGCCTGATCTTCCTGGGCCGCGCCGATGACCAGATCAAACTGGGCGGCCGGCGCATCGAACTCGGCGAGATCGACAACGCGCTGCAACACCTGCCCGGCGTCACCGGCGCGGCCGCCGCCATCCGGACCACCAAGGCGGGCAACAAGATCCTCGTCGGCTACCTCACCGGTCCTGACACCGACTACGACATCCACGCCGCGCGCGAACTGCTCGCCGGACAACTGCCCGCCCCGCTGGTGCCGCGTCTGGCCGTGGTCGACGAACTGCCCACCCGCACCTCGGGCAAGGTCGACCGCGCCGCCCTGCCCTGGCCGCTCCCGAAACAGGCCCCGGCCACCGATGACGATGGGCTCACCGCCACCGAACGCTGGGTCGCCACACAGTGGGACGCGATCCTCGGCGCGGAGGTCACCGGCCCCGAGACCGACTTCTTCGACGTCGGCGGCGGCTCGCTGGCCGCCGCCCAACTGGTCACGGCGCTGCGCGAACGGTATCCGCGGATCACGGTGGCCGATCTCTACGACCATCCGCGCCTGGGCGCGCTTGCCGCGCTGCTCGACGCCAGCGCACCCGTCGCCGAGGTCGAAGAGCGCGACGTGCGCCCCACCCCGCTCTCCGCGCAGATCACCCAGGTGCTCGCGACGGTCCCGCTCACCACGCTCACGGGTTTGCAGTGGCTCACCTGGCTGGCCATCGTCGGCAATATCGCCGCGTGGTCGGGCTCGCTGCCGTGGCTGCCGCGCCTGTCCTGGTGGTGGGCGCTGATCGCGTTCGTCCTGTTCATCTCACCACCCGGCCGGATGGCGCTGTGCGTCGCGGGCGCGCGAATCCTGTTGCGCGGGGTGAAACCCGGCAGTTATCCGCGCGGCGGCCAAGTGCACCTTCGCCTTTGGGCGGCCGTGCGACTCTCCGAAGCCAGCGGTGCCGAAAACCTTTCCGGCGCACCGTGGATGGTCCCGTTCGCGCGTGCGCTCGGCGCGAAGATCGGCAAGGGCGTCGACCTGCACACCCTGCCACCGGTGACGGGCATGCTCGAACTCGGCGACGGATGCAGCGTCGAACCGGAAGTCGACCTCTCGGGGTACTGGATCGATGGCGATCTCGTGCACATCGGCCCCATCACCGTCGGGCCCGGCGCCGTGGTGGGCGCGCGCTCGATCCTGTTGCCCGGCACCAAGATCGGCAAGAACGCCGAGATCGCGCCCGGCTCCGCGGTGTCGGGACGGGTCAAGCCGGAACAGCAATGGGCGGGCTCCCCCGCCGTGAAAGTCGGCCGGGCCCAGCACCCCTGGCCGCCGGAGACGCCCGCGCGCGCCCGGCACTGGGTGGTGATCTTCGGCGTCACGTCGATGATCCTGGCGGCGCTGCCGGTCGCGGGCATCGGCGCGGGCGGCGCGTTCCTGGCCTGGTGGGTGCGCGACACCACCACGCTCGCCGACGGACTCGCGCGCGCGTTCCTCATGCTGCCGGTCGCGGTGCTGCTCAGCCTCGGCGTGTACGCCGCGGCCACCATCGTGCTGGTCCGGCTGTTCGCCATCGGCCTCACCGAGGGCTACCACCCGGTGCGCAGCCGGGTCGGCTGGCAGGCGTGGTCCACCGAGCGGCTGCTCGATTCCGCCCGCACCTTCCTGTTCCCGCTCTACGCCAGCCTGCTCACGCCGGTGTGGCTGCGGCTGCTCGGCGCGAAGGTCGGCAAGCACGTGGAGGCGTCCACGGTGCTGCTGCTGCCGAAGTTCACCACCGTCGCCGACGGCGCCTTCCTCGCCGACGACACCATGATCGCCAGCTACGAACTCGGCGGCGGCTGGTTGCGCATCGGCGAGGCGAAGGTCGGCAAACGCGCCTTCCTCGGCAACTCCGGCATGACCGCGCCGGGCCGCCGCGTGCCGAAGAACGGTCTGGTCGCGGTACTTTCGGCCGCGCCGACCAAGGCGAAGGCCGGGTCGTCGTGGCTGGGCAGCCCGCCGGTGCGCCTGCGCCGCGCCTCCGAATCCGCCGACGCGCGCCGCACCTACGATCCGCCGAAGCGGCTGCGGGTGGCGCGCGCGTTCGTCGAGACCTGCCGCCTGTTCCCGGTTCTGGTGACCTTCGCCATCGGCCTGGGCGTGCTGTTCGCGCTGGCCTGGCTGGCGCAGCGCATCGGGCATCTGCCCACCGCGCTGCTCAGCGGCGTGGTGCTGCTGGCGGCGGGCGCGGTGGCCTGCGGCAGCGCGGTGCTCGCGAAGTGGTTGCTGGTGGGGCGGATTCGCGCGGAGGAGCATCCCCTGTGGAGTTCGTTCGTGTGGCGCAACGAAGTTTCCGACACGTTCGTGGAGACCGTCGCCGCGCCGTGGTTCGCGCGCGCCGCGACGGGTACTCCGGTGCTGAACCTGTGGCTGCGCGCGCTCGGCGCCGACATCGGCCGCGGGGTATGGTGCGAGTCCTACTGGCTACCGGAGGCTGACCTGGTGACACTCGGCGACGGCGCGACCGTGGAACGCGGTTGTGTGGTGCAGACCCATCTGTTCCACGACCGGATCATGGCCATGGACACCGTCGTGCTCGGCGCGGGCGCCACCCTGGGCCCGCACTGTGTCGCGCTGCCCGCCGCGAGCATCGGCGCCGGCGCCACCGTGGGCCCCGCCTCCCTGGTGATGCGCGGTGACACCGTGCCGCCCTCGACCCGCTGGTGGGGCAACCCCATCGCGCCGTGGACGCGGGAAACGGGCCGCTGATGGGGGACAAGTTCTACGAAGCCCCCATCGATGACTACCTGCCGCAGAACGGGAACCGGGGCTATCGCGTCTCCCGGTACGAACTGGATCTCACCTACAAGGTCGCCAGCAACCGGTTGAGCGGGCGCGCCGAGATCACCGCCGTCACCACCGCCGCGCGTCCGCGCTTCGCATTCGACCTGTCCCAGGCGCTCACCGTGTCGAAGGTGCTCGTCAACGGCGGCAAGGTCGCCAAGTACACCCACCAGCGCGGCAAGCTGACCATCACGCCGCAGCAGAAGATCCCCGCCGGCGGCGCGCTCTCGGTCGTCGTGCAGTACGCGGGCGTGCCGAAGCCGGTGCGCGGTCCGTGGGGCGAGGTCGGCTGGGAGGAGCTCACCGAGGGCGCGCTCGTGGCCAGCCAGCCCAACGGCGCGGCGTCGTGGTTTCCCTGCGACGACCATCCGAGTTCCAAAGCGAGCTACCGCATTTCGATCACCACCGACAGCCCGTACTACGCGCTGGCCAACGGCACCTTGGTGCGCAAGCAGACCAAGGCCAGCCAGACCACCTGGGTGTACGAGCAGCCGGAGCCGATGTCGAGCTACCTGGCCACCATCCAGATCGGCCCGTACCGCAGGCACCGGGTGGGCGGCACGCACGCCGCGATCCCGATGCAGGCCGTGGTGCCCGCCCGGTTGCGCGCGAACTTCGAGCACGATTTCGCGCGGCAGCCGCAGATGATGGAGGTCTTCACCGAGAAGTTCGGCCCGTACCCGTTCGCCGGGTACACGGTGGTGGTCACCGACGACGACCTCGAGATCCCCATCGAGGCCCAGGGCATCTCGGTGTTCGGGGCGAACCACTGCGACGGGCGGCGCGGCTCGGAGCGGCTGGTGGCGCACGAACTGGCCCACCAGTGGTTCGGCAACAGCCTCACCCTGCGCCAGTGGCGCGACATCTGGCTGCACGAGGGGTTCGCCTGTTACGCGGAGTGGATCTGGTCGGAGGCTTCGGGCGGTCCGACGGCCGATCAGCTCGCCCGCGCCGCCCGGCACAACCTCACCAGGCAGCCGCAGGACATCGTCGTCGGCGACCCCGGCGCCACCCGCATGTTCGACGACCGCGTCTACAAGCGCGGCGCGCTCACCCTGCACGCGCTGCGGCTGGAGCTGGGCGACAAGACCTTCTTCACGCTGATCCGCGAATGGGTGCACCGCTACCGGCACGCGTCGGTCACCACCGAGGAGTTCACCGACCTCGCGGGCCACTACACCGCCATCCCGCTGCGGCCGCTGTGGGACGCCTGGCTGCACTCGGAGACGCTGCCGCAACTGCCGCCGCACGGCGGACAGGTGGGGTCGGGATCGCGCTGAGCGCTCAGAACACCAGGTAGCGGGTGGCGAGTTCCTCCACCAGCGGGTCGTCGTCGGCGACGCTGTCGAGGGCGTCCAGGTCGACGGCGACGGCGATCTGGCGCGGGTCGTCCTGTTCGCTGTCGGGGACGCCGTCCTCGTCGAGCTGACGCACCAGTTTCGCCCGCACCCGGGCCTTCAAGGAGTCGGTCATTCCGGGACCTCCGCGCTGTGTGGGCTCATGGTCGTCAGCTTCCCCGTAGTCGGCGCTCGAATCGAGACGGCGCTCCGGTCGAAGGACAGCGGTGCCTATACCGGGGCGAGCCAGGTGCCCCACGGTGTATTGCGCACCACCGCGTAGACGGCGAGAAACGCGAGCAGAATCCACAGCAGCGGGCGCGGAATGTCGGGAACCCGGGGTTTGTCTCCGCGCCACGCGCGCATCCCCCAGTCGCCGATGAAGAGCGCGAGCGCCAGCAGCAACGGGATCGCGATCAGGTTGCTCTGCAACGAGTCGAGGATGCGGCCGTCGGTGAGGTTGTGCACCGCGCGCATCCCGCCGCACCCCGGGCAATACACGCCGGTCAGCGCGTAGAGCGGGCACAGGCCGTAGGAACCCTCCACGTGCGGGTCGCGAAAGTGCAGCAGCGCGACCGCGCCGACGCCCGCGCCCGCCGCCAGCAGCGGCCATCCGAGCGCGCGCCAGCCCGTCTTGCGCACCCGTTGCGGCGGGGGGCTCGGCTGGGTGGCGAAATGCGCGGTGTCCACGAGAAACACGGTAGCGGCGCGCGTCCGTTCGGCGCCACCGCGGCCGTGCTCGCGATCGCGCCGGCCCCCGCAGCATGATCGACGCCACCGAGGCGAGTCCGGTCAGGGCGCTCGACGGCCCTCAGTCGTCCGGCTGGGCCAGGCGCAGCACGTTGCCCGACGGATCGGTGAGGTCGAAGCCCGGACCGCCGGGGCCGTCCTCGGGCGGGCCCGGTTTGGCGTAGCGGTAGTCCTTCGCGGCGAGCTCGGCGTACAGCGCGTGGATATCGCCGACGGCCACCCACACCACGCTGCCCGGCGTGCCGTCTCCGTGATGCTCGCTCAGGTGCAGTCGCGCGCCCGACCGCGACACCTGCGCGTAGAGCGGGAAGTCGGGGCCGAAGCGGTGCTCCCAGTCGACGGTGAATCCGAGGTAGTCGCAATAGAACTCGTAGGCCCGCGCGACGTCGAACATCCGCAGGACGGGTATCGGGGCGGCGAAACGGATCCCGGTCATGGCCGCAATCCTGCCAGCCCGGCGGTGATCATGATCGAAAACCTTCGGCGTTCGCGCAGGCAGCGTAGAATTTCGTGCCGTGAACGCCGTTGGTGGTACCCGGCTCGACGGATTCGGGGTCAGCGCGGCTCGCAGGCTCGAATTCGGGCATGTGGGTCACTGGCGAACACTCGGTGACGACGATTCCGGCGCCGTCGCGGTCGAGTTCGACCCGGGTGATGGCTCCTCGGTGGTGGTGTTCGTCCGCGCGCCCAACCGCCGCGACATGCCCAGCGATTTCCATCCCGACGATCAGGTCTGCCTGGTCGTCCCCGACGTGATCGCCGAACTGGCGGCCCCCTGAGGCGCCCGCATCGCCTTCCCCGAGCGGCCCGCCTTGCTCATCTACGGCGACCTACGCGACGCCGACACTGTCACCTGGTTCCTCTCGGCGACCCGCGCGAGTCACCGTCGTCGCCCAGTTCCCCTCGGCGACCTGCGCGAGCCACCATCGTCGCCCGGTACCTCTCGGCGACCCGCACGCTATCGACACTGCCGCCTGGCTCCACCTCGGCGTCCTGCCGCCGGCGGCTCCCGAGGGAAGGTGAACGCCCGCGCGTTCCGTCCCCGACTCGAAACAGCGACGTTCCATTCCTCACGAGCCGATAACGATCCCGCGTCCGGGCTAGCACTTCGCGCGCGGCGGCCGATGAACCCGGTGTGACGAATCCCACCGAGTGGACCGGCCTTCCCACGGGCGCGCGAACTTTGCGCCGGTCGGGCCGGTTCACCGGAGTGAATTCCGGGTATTCACATCACGGAGCCAGGATTTCCGCCATTGAGCGCTTGCACTAGCAAGCACTGTGCTTGCACTGTAACGTGGCGGACGACACAAAGGAGTGCTCAATGCTGGTGACCTCGATGAAGACCCTGGCGGGCGTCCGCACCGCGGAACCACTCACCGCGGCCTACCGTGCCGGACTTCGCTCCCGCACCTTCGCGACCGCTTCGCTGAACAAGCCGACCGTGCCGCACGATGTCATCCCCGTCACCACCGTCGACGGCGCCCGCCTCCGGGTGCACGCGTACGGCCCCGCCGACGGCGAGGTCATCGTGCTCATCCACGGCTGGAGCTGCTGCATCGAGTACTGGAACCCGCAGATCAACGCGCTGGCCGACCGCTACCGCGTCGTCGCCTACGACCAGCGCGGCCACGGCGAGAGCACGCTGGGCTCGATCGCCCCCAGCGGCGACACCCTCGCCGACGATCTGGCCGCCGTCCTGGACGCCGCCCTCCCGCGCGGTCGCCGCGCGGTGCTCGTCGGCCACAGCATGGGCGGCATCACCATCCAGGCGTGGGGCGCCCGCTACCCCGAGCAGGTCGCCGCGCGCGCCTCGGCCGTGGCGCTGGCCAATACCGCCGCCCGCGAGATCCGGCACGAGACCGACATGCTGCCGCTGCTGAACAAGCCGCTCACGGTGGCCAAGCGCCCGGTCACGGTGCTCGGCGCGGGCGTGCGCATGCCGATGCTGATCTCGGAGTCGGTGCTCACCGCGCCGGTGCCGCTGCCCGGCGGCCGTGCCGTCAACGCGATCTTCAAAGCGCGGATCATGAACAAGAAGGCCACCGCCGACGAGGTGGCGTTCTCGCTCGGCATCATCCGCTCCTGCCGTCCGCTCACCCGCGGCCTGCACGCCGCCGCCCTCGCCCAGCTCGACCTGGGCGAGGCCGCCAAGCACCTGACCGTGCCCACCACGGTCATCGCGGGCGAGTACGACCGCCTGCTGCCCGCCCGCATGAACGCCCCCATTCTGGCGGGCCTCACCGAAGCGGGTTCGCTGGCGAGCCACCAGATCTGGCCCACCGGCCACCT
Organism: Nocardia puris; assembly: GCF_036051655.1. Classification (NCBI taxonomy): domain Bacteria; kingdom Bacillati; phylum Actinomycetota; class Actinomycetes; order Mycobacteriales; family Nocardiaceae; genus Nocardia; species Nocardia puris. The sequence goes on from NZ_CP107943.1 coordinate 1,311,407, forward strand.
CGGCAACGTCGAAGCCGCCGACCGCTTCAACACGCTCCTCGATCAGATCGCCGGCGGCGCCCGGCATTCCCACGCCACCGCGGTCTGATCCGCATCGTTCTCCCGGGTCGGTCAACGACGCCCGGCCCGGGAGCAACCCCCTCAGGCGGGTACCGGGCTCCCCCGCAAATGCTCACGCAGCGTGCGGGATTCGTAGTCCGTGCGGAACAGGCCGCGGTAATTCAAAGCCGTTGAACCCGTTGTGGAGCCGTTCGGCGTCGGTTCTCGCCGAACTTCGTCCACGCCGTCGTCGGGTTCCGGGTTGTACACGCACACCGAACAACTCATCCGGGGTCCAGACTCACGGTGGAGAGCGTCACGCCGATCTTGTCGTAGTGGCTCTGCAACCACTGCGCGAGATTCTCGTCAGCGACGTCGATCACCAGGTCGAAGCTCAGCTCGCCCGGCTCGTATCCGGCTCTCCCGGCAGGTTTCGCGCGGTCTGCGGGTACGTAGGAGAAGTCGTCGACACCGGCCCGATTCGCATCGTTTCCCGGCGGCAGAAACGAGCGGTGCGAGGTGGCGTGACCGTTGTAGACCTCGTCGGCCAGCGCCAACTGCATCGCCGGCAAGGCGGAGACCCTCCCAACGAAACGAAAGGGTCTCCGACGCCGAGCGCCTCCCCGCAGGAGGTCGCCTACCCGCGCGCGGCGTTCGCCGCCGCGATGAACTCGATCTGCGCGGGAGACGGTCCGCAGAACTCGCTTTCTATCCGGTCGGCCTCGCCGGCCTGCATGCGGTACAGACTGTCGCGCAGGCCCTCGTCGCCGCCGTGGAAGCCTTCCAGGAGGTCCATCCACTGCGCCGCCAACCGCTGCGCTTGCGGTGAAGCCGGATCCATTCCCTCCGCGATCGCCGCGTCGACCTTCGGGGATGAGTTCACCCCATCCCGCTTCGGCCTGCCGGATCCGCTCCTCGCCGATCACCTCCCGGCGTTGCGCGAGCTGCGTCAGCTGTTCCTCGGTGAAGTACTGCTTGAAGGTGTCGTCGACCATGACTGTTCTCCTGATCAATTCCAGGAAGCGGTCCGAGGAGGTGTCCGGCCTGTCCTCCGCTGTCGCGGCCAGGGACGTGACCAGGGCGAACAGGTCCCGGGTTGCGGCCAGTTGCGCGGCAAGGTAGTCGCGATGAGCCGACAGCACCTGCGCCATATCCACCGTGCCCGCGAGCAGATCGGCGATCCGATCCAGTCCCAGTCCCAGTTGGCGCAGCGCCAGCACCTGGTACAGGCGCTCGACATCACCGGCGGTGTAGAGCCGGTGTCCGGTGCCGGTCCGCTCCGCGGGGCACACCAACCCGATGCGGTCGTAGTGATGCAGCGTCCGCACCGTCAGCCCGGCCTCCGCCGCGAGCTCACCGACCTTCCACACCCGCTCGGTTCCGTACCGGCCCATCCGATCTCATCCCACTTCCACCGGCACACCGTGCGCCGGCGCCATCAACGCTAAGACCTGACCTTACGTCAGGTTCAAGCCGAGAATCGCCGTCGCATCCGGTGGCCACACCTCACCGGCCCGCCCGCGAACCAGCACCGGCCAAGGGTCGCCGTAGGCATTTCGACGAGTGAAACGTCGCAAACACGACGCGGACCGCGGCCTGGCGAGACCAGTCCCGCGGAACTCCACAATGGACGTCGGCCGAGCACAATCCACGTCCTGGCAGTTCCTGGCACACTGACACGACAGAGGCCCTCCCCGGCGAACCGGAAAGGGCCTCTGACCTGGAGCCGCCTGGGGGAATCGAACCCCCGACCTTTTCATTACGAGAAAGCCGAGTAGCGCCCCCGCGTGTCAACACGGTACGCGATACTGTATTGCTTCTACGCAGGTGAGACCGGCTTTTCGTGCTCTGGCGTCAACATTCACACCGTGACGTCGGCACGCATCCCAGACGACACAGCGCACGCACACGACACACACCCACACCGCTGCGCGACGCGGGGGCGAAGGTCACAACTTGCCACGGAGTCCATCGCGACCTATACGGACCAGCGCCCGACCTCTCTTACGTTGCTGTCGCACGCCACCAAGGCGACACCGACGAAGGAGACCACGATGACTACGCCCGCCGCGAAAAAGACCACCACGAAGCCCGCCGAGACCCTGACCACCAAGCAGGTTGCCGAAGCGCTGGGCACCGACCCGAAGACGCTGCGCGTGTTCCTGCGCGCGTCGGACGACTACGAAGCTGTGGGCGCCGGGTCGCGCTACTCGTTCACCACCAAGGACGTTGGTCCGATGAAGACCCGCTTCACCAAGTGGATCAAGGAACGCGAAGCCACCAAGGCCGCGAAAAAGGCCGAGGCCGAAGCCGCGAAGCAGGCGACCGAAGAACCCACACCCGACGCCGAGTAACCTCGCGAACCTCTCAGCCCTGGCTACGGCCGGGGCTTTGTGGTGGAATCGCCGCTCTACCAGCACATCTGCCCCTCAGCTCGCCCGTGAGGTCCTCGCGAACGTCGACCATACGATCACTCGAGCGGGCACGTGCCAGGTGTTCTGGAGACGACTCAGGGACGGATACGGTAGGTCATCGCGTCGTGCGTCGCGCTTCGGTGACGACCGGCAGCTCCATCGTTGTCTCAGAGGCCATTTCGAAGTACGCGACGCTGTGCCGTCCTGGCGGGCGCGGTGTGGAGCGATGGCGGCCCAGCATGAAGCCGAGCGCGAACGCCGCGACTACGACGAGGCTGAGGGCGATCACGACCATAGCGACTCGCAGGGTAGGGGCGGCATGTCGTCGCGGACTTCATCGTCTATCAGTACGGGAACGCCGAGCCATTCCCCTACGTCCTTCGCGTACAGAATCGCGGCCTGTCTCGCTGCGCAGAAGTCGAGCACGTGAGGCCCGAACCGGATGCGTACATGGCACTGTTCGTCTTGCACGCCAAGCCCTTTCGCAGATTGGCTCCGAGTCGGGTGAAGGCGTCAAGCGCACCTCACCCGACCCGTTGCAATCGAACGTAAGAATCTGAGCGCGCAAATCTGAATACTTTTGCTCCGTTTTGCTTCTGAGCCCTTGAGGTGTTGACTGGTCACCGATGGCATCTGACGATCTATGTGTGTGCTCGCAAAACGGAGCACAACCATAGAGGGAGAGAAAATCATGAAGATACGTTTCCTCGGCAAACACACCAACGGCGGCAACTCCCCGACCCTGTACTTCACAGACCGTGGCACCTACATCGTTCAGGGCTGGCGGGTACCGGGACACGATGACCAGGTGGAGATCTCGCACCCGCTACTCGCGTTCCTCGAACCAGGGACGTGCCTGGGCGTGCTGCTCCAGGACACCGGCCACGGGACGTTCACCCTCAGCGGCGAACTGGTGACCGACGCAGATGTGTTGGCAGAGATGAATATCCCGGACCACGAGACGTGCATCGAGGTTCCGGTCGGACAGGAGATCAGGGGCGATGCAGCTGTTGCAGCATGAGGCGTTCTACGACCTCTTCCACACCTTCGAGCGCACGGCGTATCACCTCGAAGTGCAGGATTCCTACTCCACACCCGAAGAGTCCGAACCGTTCCGGCTCTTTCTCGACGGGGAGCCCGACGACTACGAGTGGTTCCGCGAGTGGGAAGAACTGGTCCGTGGGATAACCGCATCAGGTCGCCAGATGAAGCGAGCCCGCGTGGTCACCGAGCCGCACACCGATTACGTCCGATGGTCGCTTGAGGTCGCCCATCGCAACATCAAGGACGGCGAGGACATCCGGTATCTGGCTCGGCATCTGATCGACCCATCCGAGCTGTCTACGGACGACTTCTGGCTGTTCGATGACAACCTCGTGGCGTTCAACACCTTTACCCCCGATGGGGCGGCCGGCGGTCTGGCCGTCACGACAGATCCCGTGATAGTCGGGTACATCCGCAGCGTGTGGAATCGGGTGTGGGACAAGGGCGTCCCCCACGCGGAGTACATCACCCGGTGACAGGAGTTGATGAGGCGCGGCAGGCACTCGGCCATCGGCTGCGGGACATCCGCAAGGACGCCGGGCTCAGTGGTACGAGGCTTGCCGCTCTCGCGGGTTGGCACAGCTCCAAGGTGTCGAAGATCGAGTACGGCAAGCAGACGCCGACCGATGACGACATCCGGGTGTGGTGCATCCATACCGGCACCGCGGATCAAGTGCCCGACCTCATTGCCACCCTGCGCAACGTCGAAGCCGCATACCTGGAGTACCGGCGTCTTCTGGGCACTGGCACGCGCCGACGACAGCAGCAATCCATCACGCTCGAAGACAAGGCCCGCCTTCTGCGGTGGTACGAGTCCAATGTGCTGCCCGGCCTTCTCCACACCCCGCCGTACGCCGAAGCAATCCTTCGACAGGTGATCGACTTCTACGACATCCCCGACGATCTCGACGAGGGCGTAGCCTCGCGCATCGAACGTCAGCGCGTCCTGTACCACGGCGACCACAAGTTCCACTTCATCATCGCTGAACAGGCCCTCTACACCCGCATGGGCGATGCCGAGGTAATGATCGGCCAGCTTGACCGCGTACTCACAGTGATGCAGCTTCCGCGCGTCGTGCTCGGCGTCATTCCGCTGGAGGTCGCCCACAACGTGGTGACTACCAACTTCGTCATCTACGACGCCCGCATGGTCATGGTTGAGACGATCGCCGCCGAACTCACCATCACCCAGCCTCGCGAAATCGCCCTGTACGAGAAGGCATTCGACCTACTCCGCGCGCAGGCCGTCTACGGCAAGGACGCGCGAGCCATGATCACGGCCGCACTGGATCGGCTGCGTTCTGATGGCTGATGAGATGACCGGTTCCACACCGCACGTCGGCAACTGTGTGCACGGACTGTGATCAGAGGCAGATAAACTTAACCCAAGCCCTTGCTTTATCGTCTCCGTCGCGCCTACACTTCCCATCGTAACCGATAACCTAAGCCCTTGGGTTACGCTTCCCGATTAGGAGTACACGATGGCGCTCAACTTCAAGCTCGGTCCTCACCGCGAAGTCCTCGACTCGTGCGTGTGGGGTCGTACCCAGGTCGGCTGGGACTACGGCCAGTCCGACGAAGTGACGTACAAGCAGAACCGTGGCGTGTGGAAGCTCGGCCCACGCGCAGCCAAGGAGAGGTATGCGACGTTCTCATTCGATGGCGTAGTCCGCACGGTTGTCGAGATCGACGGCATCGAAGACGTGGACCTGGTAGACGGCGGCGTCAAGCAGGCCATCGTGGGCCGCGTACTCAAGCCCGGCGACGCTGCGTACGACTCTCTCATTGGCCGGACCGTAGATGCGTTCCGCAACCCTGTTACCTACATCGACAACGAACCTGGAGCGCCCCGCGTGTGTGAATGTGGCTGCGGCACTGAAGTATCCGGCGGACGTCAGTTCGTACCGGGCCATGATCAGCGTGCGATCCATGACCGGATTCGCGAGGGGTGGGGATCGACCGTGGACTTCATCCGCTGGTTCGACAGCGTGAGCGATCACCGGAACCTCGGAACCGCCTAACCGTCGTATTGCTCCAACGACCAGACACGCGAACCGAGTTGCGCGGCAGTCATTTGCGACACGTGCAACCCGGACGCGCGTAGCAGACCCTCAAGACGCTCGTGACGCCTCCGCGCGTGCTGCTCGATCATTCGATGCACGCGACGATCCCGAGACGTCAGAACATCTACTGGCAACCCGTCGTCATCACTGGGACGCGAACGACGTTCCGGCTTGGGTAGCACTACCGACGTACCAGCCTCGCGCAAATGCCTTCGGACAGTCCCGGCGTTCTTGTATCCCAACGTCTTTCGGATTTCCTCGGTGCTCGCGCCATTCTGACGCATCCGCACAGCCTCAGCCCGACGATCCGTTACGTGCATGTGCTTCTCCCTCATCTACGGCGAAGCCCCGCGACAGGAACGGGAAGGGGCGTATGTCGCGGGGCTATGGGCGGAGTGCCCGGGGGCAGTTAGACACTCCGAGTCTTATTCGTCGTCCAGGTCCTCTAGTCCGTCATCGTCCTCGGGCTCGTCGTCTTCGTCGGAGGCGAGTTCGGCCGGAACTTCAACGTTGCCGCCGATCTGGACAAGCCACATATCGACCGCGTTGCCGTCGTCGTCGGGCATGGGCTTGATGTCGAGCGCCTGCAACTTCGACTGTCGCTCTTGAAGTTTCGTCAAGGAATCCATCAGCTTGGCTACGTCGCGGGGCTCCGTGCAATCGTCCAACATGAGCTTCATGGCCAGCCTCTGAGCACGTTCGAGACGGCCTGCTGCCTGAGAGATCGCCTGTCGCTTCTGTTCTTCATCCGCAATCCAGTACTGCCGCAACCCTTCGCGCACTTCTGCACGGCAATACTTCTGCGTCCGATATCCACATGCCGCCTTGATATCCGCGTAGCTCGCGCCCTCGATCTTCATTTGCACGGCCTTGGATCGCCGCGCCTTCGAGGGGGCTACCTTTCCGCGTCCCATTCCTTATCCCCTTCCTGTAAGCGAGGCCCCGTGTGCAGCTTCACGGGACCCCGGTCTTACTCGCCGGACAGTGCTTCGTTCAGAATCCGGTCGCGCATCTCGATACCGAGCTGCTTTCTGTCGGCACCCCGTTCATTGAGCGAACGCAGCTCTTCCTTGCGCTCGGGCGTGTGGAGGACGTGGGTACCGACCTTGCCCCGACGAGGCAGGAATCCGCGCTTGCCTTCCTCCACGGCATCCGCGATATAGCCCCGTTCCTTCTGCCCCTCCCGAGCGGGAACATCGCGGTACACGAACTGAGCCCTCCACCGCTCCGCATCTTCGGGAACCGGCGCGTGGTGGGGCATCGCCTCTCCGGTCATGGGGTGGCTGTGCAGACCCAGTTTCGAAGCCCTCGCCTTGATCTGGGACTGCTTCGCGCGGTGATCCTCCAGCAGAGTGTGAAGGTCGGCGACGGCTACGACCAGGGCGGCGTACGCCTCGCGCAGCGGTTCGAGGTCCGAGGTCATGAACTCCTCGTAGTCCTTGAGGAATTCGTTCACGGCGGCCTGATGCGCGGCGGCCTCGGCTTCCTTCGCCTCGCGGGCGTCGGATTGCGCGGTCAGTTCCGCGTATCGCTCAGCCGCACGGGCCTTTTCGATGTCGGCGGGCTTGATGCTCTTGTCTCCCGCGATCACCGCAGCTTCGAGTTCGGCAACGGTAGCCATGTCAGTTACTTCCTTCCGGTGAAGTAGCGACCGGTGCCCTGCTGCGCCTGGTCGACGTTGTGCCGCGCGATCACGGCGTTCTTCTCATTGGCCTCGTGGTCGTCCATGGCCTGCTTGAGTTCGGGCGACACCTTGACGAGCAGCAGCTTGGTAACCGCGTCCTCGGTCATGCGCCGAGCGGTCGTCAGATAGTCGATCGTCTGCATGATCAGCAACGGCTTCACGCCAGCGTCGGAGTTCTGAATCGCTTGTGCCGCAAGGTCGGTCGCTGCACCCGCATCTTGTTCCAGCATCATCGCGCCCTGAAGCTTCGGCCATTCCTGGGCGAATGCCTTGTCGGCGGCGTCCTGTTCCTGCGCGGTACCCGTCCGCTTGGTCATCGCGTCACGGGCCTGCTGAATCATGTCCTTGCTTCCGCCCAGCTCGTTGTCGATTCGACTGCGGATCGAGGCATAGTCAGCGCCCCCGCTCTTCGACTCCTTCAACAACCCGTCTACATCAATCTTCGCCATTCCTAAATCCCCTTCCGATGTGTTTGTCTACCTGTTCACGGATTCCCGACCTTGCCATTCGGCGACAGACGGAATTCCTACGTCCACACCCACCATCGGCGATGTGCGGACCGTTCTACCTCTGACGGTGCAGAATTCGCGGCTTGACCTTCGACTCCTCTCGCGCAGTCGGACACGTCTCGTCGTGCCATGCACGGATGGCCCGCCCGGATTTCTTATCGGCCATTACCAGGATTGGAACCGAGCAGTCCTTGCAGATCAGGTTCGCCAACGTTTCCGCTTCGACCACGAATTCACGCGGAACACCCGGAATGCGGTAAATGACTTCCTTCTCAAGACCGGCAAAGGCGGGTGTGAATGTGTCTCGGAATGCGCGATTGCTCATTTCTGTTTCCCTTCCGGGTTTCCTCCGAATGACGCGGCGGCGTGCGCCATTGTCGGCATGATATGCACAAAGGCGATTGAATCCGAACCCCTCAGTTTTGACTCCTCGCACGCAGGCGCGACCAAGCCATATCCAGAGACAAATGAATTTGCCATCGTTGCGACATATACAAACAAGACGCCGGCATAGACATCCAGAAGGCTCGTGCAGCGCCTTTCGTGCGCTCTCGCGATAAATCACACGGTCGCGCACAGTCAAGGCGCTACGGCGTCCGCTCCCGTGCCCGTGGGTGCCGCGCATGAGGTCCGAGACATGCCCGATGCACCCACTTTGACCAGGCGTTTTCACGGTAGGTACGATGAGGCGATAGACTCTCGTCTTGCCGAGAGGCGCGCCGCCCTAGCTCAGTCGGTAGAGCAACGCACTCGTAATGCGTAGGTCAGGGGTTCGATTCCCCTGGGCGGCTCAATTACTTCTGCGCACAGTCTCGTCACATATCGCCTCATCTGCACATAAGCACTGCTCATCTGATTGTTTATGAATTGCAGTCCAAGCGCACACGGACAATCACGTGCCTTCCATTGCACATATGCCCGCAGTAGTATCGGTCGATCTGGTCCTCATGAAACTCTGCGAGTTCGCGCGTCTCGTGCAAGGTGACGGTCGGAACTCCACACCAAGCGATGAGCGCGTATGGGCCTTCGCCTCGAATCCACACCGCCCGTGGAATCGCGCACTTCATGAATGTCCGAGCTGTGCGATGCCGTTTCTTGCACCTGTGCCTTTTGTAGATCGGAGTCGGGTCCAGCTGAACTATCGGCATTGCCTTATCCTTTCTCGCGTGAGGTGACCCCTCTAACGCTTGTCGCTATTGGTATTGGTTCGGTTCTTGGTTCGAAGCGGGTATGTCTTCCTCGCGCGAGCGCACACACCGGCGCGCACCGGCGCAGATCCGCGAAGACGAACACTCCTACGTTCACCTGGTACGGGGGTACACGGGTACGGGGGTACACGGGATGCACTCGATTCGAACATCGACCCTCAGATAAAAGAAGAAGAATACCGGTTCCTGGGTTTAACCAGGTCGTACGGCGACACCATCAATCGGTACCCCCGTACCCCCGTACCCCCGTCATTCGATCAGGACATAGGCACATCCATTCTGCTTGCGCGGTTCGACTCGTACCCGCCCCGACTCAGTCAGCAGGCCAATTGCCTCATCGAAATAGGCGGCGACCAGGGGCTTGTTCAGGCCCTTCTTCAACTGGTTCTGCGTCATCGTCTGGGCGGGGGCATTACCGAGCTTGCGAATGATCGCAGCGACAAGCGTTTCCAAGGAGGCTTGAGCCTTCGCCGCTTCTTTCCGAGCCTCGTACCTGCCGTCACTGGCTGCGCGTGCTTCACGCCCTCGGGTTGCGGTGTGGACAAGATGCTCGCGCAGTTCAGCCCGCGTGGCGTCGCTGACCTGCATCACCGTTCCCGCCAGCGCCCAGTCCTCCGGCGTGATCGCATCCGTCCGACGGTTGAACCACATCAGCAGCGCGGCGACCTTGGCCCGGACGAACAGCGCGTGACCGTCCAACTCATCGGGATTACCGAGGAAGTCGGCTTCGTCCATAAGGTCCTGAACGAACTGCGGGATGGTGATGACGCTCAGTTCAGCGCTGGGAACCTCAGTCTTGAGGTCCTCGGGCACCAAGGTGACCGTCGAATCATCCGGGCGCACAGCCCATTCCAACTGTTTTGGCGATAGCGCACGCGCCGCAGCAACGGATTCCCGTGTGACGCTGGAGTCCCGTACGGGCATGAACAAGAACCGTTGCGGCAGACCACTTCCAGCCTCGCCGAACAAGATGTCCACGTTGTCCGGCTGAACGCCCGTCGTGAAAGACAGCCGATACCGCAGCGCAGCAATAGTGATGGACCGTTTGTTATCGGCGTTCGCGAACCCGAGCGGGCCACCCGACCACGCGGTCAGGAGCTCGGACATCAGCGTCGAGCCCGCCCGTGTCATCAGCGCGCGGAGACGACCGATCTCGTCACAGGTGAAGAGCACCGCATCACGAGTCGGCACAAGGTCTTTGCCCTTCTCGTCGTAGTAGGCGTACCGGTGCGCGATGCCCTCGCCTGAGCCGATATTCGGCGTGTAGACCTCACCCACGTAGACCGCATCACGAGCCGCGGCGATTGTCGCCGACTTGCCCGCACCGGGCACGCCGATGAGTCCGACGTACGTGTTCAGCGATCCGTGGCTTGCGCTGTCAGGAGGCAGCACGTAGTTCGGTGGGATGACCGTAGACAGTCGTGCAAGTACCACACCCAGCACGCCCCAGGGCGAACGGCGGCGGGACAGCGCGAAGTCGCGGATGTGCGTCAGCTCCGGGCGAGCTGTCCAGAAATCCTCGATGCCACGGTCATCTCCAGAGCCCGCATCCTTCCTGCGCGCCTTGGCTTTTCGGCGCGTTTCTGGCGTCGACTTGCTGTTCAACTTCCCATTGGCTTCTACTTCGGCAAACGCCTTGCTCGTCTGCGTTCTCAGGCTGACGTCGCTATGCCGCGCCGGGAACTGACCAGCGTCGCGACCCTCGATCGCCCAATGCAGGGCCGCACCCTGCGACATCCCGTACTCCGCGCACAGACACAGGTAATTCCACAGGCCCCGGCTCTCGTCATCGAATCCGTTCGCCCATGCGTGCCGCACGGGGCGCGGTAGGGCGTCCCAAGAGACCGCCTCAGCGACTATCGACGCCGCATCGTCAGCGACCCTCACGACGCGCGGTGTGGGCGCGTACAGGGCGAACAACGCTTCCAGCTCGGCAACCGTCCATGCCCCACGCTCGATCTGCTGCACGGCGATATCCCGGCCCTCCGGGTATTCGTTCGGCTTGAAGCGAATCATTCCCGGCAGGGTCAGCCATGCGTAGGCGTTCCACTTGCTGTCCGCACCAAGCGCTTTCGCGAGCCAGCCGTTCAAGCGATGGAACTCGTGAACGTCAGTAATGGGCTCCTTGAGGTACAGGCGAATGTGGTGGGACGGCTTCCCGTCCTCGCCCACACCGCCCGATTTCACGACGACACAGCCCTTGCGCCGCAGTTCTCGCCAGAGTGGGCGGGGAACCTTGCTCAAGGTGTCGATGTCGCCCCACAGGCATGGGAACTTGATCGGGCTGTAGAACTCCTTGCCCAACGGGTGCGGCTCTGTGGCGTCGAGTACCGCGTCAGGCCATAGCGCCGAGTTCAGGAACGTATTCAGCCCTGCCTCTGCATTGGCAGCCCCGAATGCGACGAGTTCGCGCCGTCCTCCGATGCTGTTCGGGAAGAACACCACATTGCCCTTCGGACTGTTCTGTTCCCGCCCGGTACCTGCGTACCCGGCAATGGCCGCAATGGCTCCCGGTCCACGCCGGCCGAGGAAAGCGCACAGCGCTTCGTATGCGACGGCGCTACGGTCGAACTCGAATCGGACTTCTCTGGTGAGAGTCATGGTCATCTCATCGCTTCCTGTTCTGCGCGTCGGACGCGCTCGTCCTGTCGCCGCTTGCGTTCGCAGTACGCCCGCCCGAGTGGCCCGTGTCGGCAGTCGATGTGATCAAGGTCCACGGGCGCGGGGGCAAACAGCTCGGGAAACCTGATCCGGTCCCGTGGGTCCTCCACGTCGGCCTCGTCGAACTCAGGCGCGGGTATCGGATTCGCGCAGTCGGCGGTGTGGTCGATCTCGACGGCCCAGTTGCTCGGCCCCTCGATCAGCTCGGCCTTACCTCCACACACCGGGCACACGAACCTGGCGACGAATTCCAACGCTGACGCGGGAGGCTCGATCGGTGGCGCTGTGTATCGCCGTCTCATCGCGCACCACGCCGGTACGGATGGATCAGATACACGAGCAACGCGAGGGGAACGGCTGCGGCGTAAGGCCATTCGTTCGCCTGGTCGTCCGGTACGGCGACTATCGCGAGCACGTAATCAAGCACGACGTTGCTAGACATCGGCACCACGTCCCAGCAGATCCGTAGAGCGCCTGGCACACCGCATCGCGCGTGATTCGTTGTCGGCGCGCATATCAGGCCACACCGAGCAACTGAGCGATGGCGATGATGTCGGCCCCGTCGTACACGCGCCCGGCGTAGCGATACGGCTTACCCGCGTGAATCTCCTTGCCGCCCTTGGTCTTCACAACATGTGAGGTGCCCGGTTCTCCCGGCGAGGAAGCCGACAGTGTGTGTGGACTGTTGATGTCTCCCACACCCAGCCAATCCGCCACCGCCGCAGCCGAATAGCGCGGATGTGCGCCAAGCGGAATTGCCTTGATTCCTGCCTGTTCGAGCAACGGTTTGGCGAGGTTGTACGACAGATCGAACATCCGGGACAGCTCGGTTGCGCTGTACATCGGCTTGGCCCTGAGCCGCGCCTCAAGTTCGGTCGTGTCGTATCCCAGCCCGCGCAGAACTTCGATGGTCGAGAAGCGCTTGGTCGCTTGCACCTGGTACAGCGTGAAACCCACGCGCCCCTCGCTGAGCAGCAGATAGACGCGCTGTCTCGTGAGGCCCAACAGACCCGCCAAGGTCAGGACGCTCATCAGCAACGGCTGGTCGTCCACTTCCTCTTGCGTGAGTCGTTTCGGCTCCTTCTTGAGATATCTGCTCATCTTCAAAAACACCTTCCTACCTGCACATTTGAGGGTCATGTCGGCATCAACAATGCACACGACACGAATGAAAGTCAATATGCAGCGTTTGTGTCCGGTTACACGAACGGTGTACAGTTCCCCCTAAGGCAAACCGGCAGCCACAAGGAGGACGGATTGAAGATCGAACGCATAGTGGGTGAGCGAATCCGCATCGCCCGTGAAGCCATCGGGTACTCGCAGCCCGAGTTGGGGCGACGTGTCGGCGAAGCGCTCGACAAGGCCACACCGCGACAAGCCGTATCCGCTTTCGAGCGGGGCGAACGCGCCTTCACGGCAAGTGAGCTGTTCGTGTTCGCTCAGATTCTTCGTGTCCCGGTCAGCTCTCTATTCACACCACCGAGCGGTGTGGGCGAGGTCGAAGTCTCTTCCGGCACAACGTATCCCACGACTGTTCTCGATGATCTGCGCGTCGCCGACAACCCGGCACAGGAAGCCCTCTACGACCTCGAACGCCTGGTCGATGAGCTGACAGAGGCGAACTCACGCAAGGCCGATGATGCCACCCGCGAACGCCGCACCCTGTCGTCCATTCACGCCTTGCTGATCGAGCTGCACAAGGAGGTCGACAGAGACACCGAATAGCGCCGACCAAGCAACGACATGCACCGCATCCCGACAGGCGCCCTCCGCGCCTCCTAGACGACCGAAATCAACTGAAGGACAACGACAATGACCGACATCCGCAAGTCATCCTCCAATCCACATCACCGCATCGTGCGCAAGCCCGGCCAGAAGCCCTACGTCGCCGGGTTCTGCGTCCAGTGCGAGGAACTGACGAAACTCGACCTCCTGCGCGACGGCGTGTGCTTCCGCTGCGCGCGAACCAAAGCCGCCTGACCACACCCACCAACCCCCGATGGGCCCTGCGCGATGCGTGGGGCTCGTCGCATATCTCCACCCAGAAAGGCAAGACAATGGCAGGAACCGGATACGTACACCGTCGGTGTGGATGCACCTACGTGGACCCCGATACCCAGACCCGCAAGCAATGGGGGCAGAAGTGCCCGAAGCTGAAGCGTCCCAACGGAACTTGGGCGAATCACGGCACCTGGGCGTTCTCCCTCGGCGTCACCGTGGCGAACAAGCGGAAGAACGTCACACGGTCGGGCTTCTCGACTAAGGACGAAGCACAGGCCGCCCTTGATGATCTGCGCGCCAAGGCGAATCGCGGTGCGCCCGTCACCGAACGTCAGACCGTCGCGGAGTACATGGAGACCTGGCTCAAGGGCAAGGCGCACGAACTGAAAGGCAACACCCACGACCACTACACCCGGTACTCGAAGCGCTGGGGCCTGTACATCGGTCGCGTGAAGCTGGACGAACTTCGCGTGCATCACCTCACCGCGGCTTTCGAGCACATCGAGGAACGCAACGAAGAGATCCGGCGCGGCAAGATCAAGGCTCGCGTCACCGGGCCGTCTGCCATGCAGCGAATGCGCGCGATGCTTCGTAGCTGCCTCAGCGATGCCCTGCGTGAGGGTCTGGTCACGGTGAACGTGGCGAAGCTCGTCAAGCTCCCATCGGGCAAGCCGCCCAAGGCTCTCGTCTGGACCAAGGCACGCGAAAAGACCTGGCGCGACGCCATTGCCAAGCTCATCGAAGAAGGCCGGACCCCGAAGCAGGCGCGACGCGAAGCGCCCACACCCTCCACGGTCATGGTCTGGCGTGCCGATCACTTGGGCGCATTCCTCGACGCCGTCGAAGGTGACCGCCTCTACACCCTCTGGCACATCCTGGGTACGCGCGGTCTCCGGCGTGGCGAAGCGCTCGGCTTGGATTGGCCCGTGGTCGACTGGGACAACAAGGCCGTGACGATCGACAACCAGTTGGTACACAGCCCGTCCGGCGTCATCGAGGACACGCCCAAGTCCGACGCTGGCGACCGCACCGTAGCCCTCGGCACCGAGAACGTCTCGTTGCTGAAGACGTACCGCGCTGCGCAGAAACGCGAACAACTGAAGTGGGGCGAGGCGTACACCAAGACCGACCGCATCTTCACCCGCGAGGATGGGCGCGACATCGACCCGAACCAGTTCACCAAGCTGTTCAAGCGCCTTGCCGCAGCCGCCGACCTGCCACCGATCCGGCTGCACGACGTTCGCCACACCGCCGGGTCGCTCATGATCGCGTCGGGCTCCGATCCGAAGACCGTTCAAGAGACCTTGGGGCACGCCGACATGAAGCTGACGATGGAGGTCTACGTGTCCATGTTCGAAGACGTAGCCCAAACGAGCGCCGACAACGTGACCGCGTTCATCCCGAGGACGCGCAAGAGCGTCTAGGTTCGTCCGTACGCGCCCGCACGTTCACGCCGACACACACTGTCGCGCGAGTTATCCACAGGCACTCACAGACGTGCTGAGCGAAGCATCTCCGCCGGTCAAACCCACATTCTTATGATGCGCGCATGAGCACCGCGAAATGGTGGGACGCCCCGAGACCGATGCTCGCGTTCCGTGATCGAGCCAAGACCGAGGACCCGTCGAATCTCATCGCCGACGCGATACGGGCGGGTGTGGACATCAACAGCCTTTCCACACCGACCAAGCAGGATCGGCAATCTCTCCGAGCACTCAAGCTTGCAATCACCATCACCCGCCGCTTACAGACGCTGGGCGATTCTCGAACACCTCTTCGGTGACGCCGACACGCACACTGCACGCACACCGAACCTGTGTGCGATCGAGCGAAAGATCGTTACGCGCAAACATGCATGTCAGAAGGTATTTCAGGGAGGATTGCCGAGACCTTCGCGAGAGGCGGCATCTGATTACGAGTGAAGCGCTCTACCGACTGAGCTAAGGCGGCGTGCCGTTCGGCGACGCCGAGTCTATCGTCTGGACGCCGGATCGCGAAAACGGGTGGTCAGGTGGAGCGGGCGGCGATGAGGCCGGAGACCATGGCGGCCAGGGCGAAGCGGGGTTTGACGTTGAGGTCGAGGGCTTCGCGGCAGGCGAGGACGGCTTCGATGGAGCGCAGCAGACCCTCGGGTCGGACGGTGTCGGCGAGGTCGCGAATCTCGTCGGCGAGGTCGGGGTGGGTGAGGGTGATCGAGGTGGTGCCCGCGTAGTGGACGGCGAGGGCGTCGCGGTAGACGCCGGCCACGTCGATGAGAGTGCGGTCGAGGGCGTCGCGGCCGGTGCGGGTGGCGCGGGACTTCTGGCGGCGCTCCAGGTCTTTGAGCACACCCGCCGAACCGCGCGTGGCGGACGCGGCGCCCTTGCCGGTGCCGCCCGCGCCGAGGGCGGTGGCCAGTTCGTCGCGTTCGCGTTCGTCGCGGGCCGCGCTCATCTGCTTGGCCTCGTCGTCGGCGGCCTTCACGAGGTCGTCGGCGGCGGCGTAGGCCGCGGCGGGACGCGCGACCGCCGACACCAGCGAGAGCGCCCGCTGCCTGCGCGCCCGCGCGTCGCCGTCGGTGGCCAGGCGCCGGGCGCGGCCGACATGTCCGCCGCTCACCGACGCGGCCCACTGCGCGGTGTTCTCGTCGAGTCCGTCACGCTCGCGCAGCACGTGCGCGATGGACGGCACCGACGGCGTCACCAGATGCACGTGCCGGCAGCGCGAGCGCAGCGTGACGGAGATGTCCTCCGGATCCACCGACGGCGCGCACAGCAGGAACACCGTGCGGGCGGGCGGCTCCTCCACCACCTTCAGCAGCACGTTGCCCGCGGCCTCGGTGAGCCGGTCGGCGTCCTCGATCACCACCACCTGCCAGCGCCCGGTGCTGGGCCGGCGCGAGGCGATCTGCACGATCTCGCGCATCTCCTTGGTGCTGATGCTCAAGCCCTCGGGCACGACGCGCCGCACGTC
Source organism: Nocardia puris (assembly GCF_036051655.1). Taxonomy (NCBI): domain Bacteria; kingdom Bacillati; phylum Actinomycetota; class Actinomycetes; order Mycobacteriales; family Nocardiaceae; genus Nocardia; species Nocardia puris. The sequence goes on from NZ_CP107943.1 coordinate 1,327,982, forward strand.
GCCGTGCGTGCCTGCCATGGTGGTGGTGCAGGCGTGACACTTCCCGCAACCCGGCGTCCCCGGATCGGTGCATTGCAGCGCGGCGGCGAAGCACAGCGCGGCGATCGAACGCCCCGATCCGGGTGGACCGGTGAACAGCCACGAATGCGTCATGGCACCCTCGACGACCCCGGCCCGCGCCGCGACCGCGGCAGCCGTCAACTCGGACTCGACCGCCTCCTGGCCGACCAACCGCTCGAAGACTCCCGCCACGCGTCCACCTTAACCACCCGCACCGACACCTCCGCCCGCCGTCACGCCCCGCCGGCCCGGTGGCACCCCCACCGCTCAGTCCATGCGCGAATACGTCGAGTTCTGCCCGTCCAGTTCCTCGCGAATGATGTCGGCGTGCCCGGCGTGGTGCGCGATCTCCCGCAGGATGTGCAGGAACGTGAAACGCACGCTCTGCCACACCCTTTCGGGCTGCCACGGATTCGACGGCGTGGGAATGACGGGATCGAGGCTGTCCAGGGAGCGGATCAACTCGGCGGTGTTCTCGCCGACGCGGTCCCATTCGGCTAGCAGCCCCTCGACGGTCTCGTCCGGACCCATCACGTACTCGGTGCCCATCGCCGCCACGTCCATCGCGGCGTTCTCGTCGCGGTCGACGATCACCTTGGTCCAGTGCCGCTCGCAGCTGATCAGGTGGTGCAGCAACCCGCCGAGGGTCAGCTCGCTCACCGTGGTGCGGGCGCGCGCCTGCTCGTCGTCGATGCCGCGCAGCGTGATGCGGAACAGCGCGCGCTGATCGGCGAGCATCGCGATGAGATCCTCGCGCTCCTGGTCGGCCATGGACAGGGTCCTTTCCCGAGACGTCGCACCTTGTCCTCGAGAGGCTAACCCGCGGCTCCGACGAAGACCCGGCGATCGCGCCGAGAACCAGCCGGAGCCGCATCTCTCAGGTAGCCGTCGGCCGACACGCTGTCCTTACTCGGCAGGTGCCTTCTTCGCCGGAGCCTACTCGGCGGGTGCCTTCTTCGCCGGAGCCTTCTTGGCGGGTGCCTTCTTCGCCGCGGTTTTCTTTGCCGCCGTCGTCTTCTTGGCAGCCGTCGTCTTCTTCGCGGCGGTCGCGGTCTTCTTGGCGGTCTTCTTCACCGGACCGCGGGCGCGCCGGTCGGCCAGCAACTCGGAGGCGCGTTCGTCGGTGATGGACTCGACCTCGTCGCCCTTGCGCAGGCTCGCGTTGGTCTCGCCGTCGGTGACGTACGGGCCGAAGCGACCGTCCTTGATCACCATCGGCTTGCCCGTGGCCGAGTCGTTGCCCAGTTCCCGCAGCGGGGCGGCGCTCGCAGCCTGCCTGCCACGGCGCTTGGGCTCGCTGTAGATCTTCAGCGCCTCCTCCAGCGTGACGGAGAAGATCTGGTCCTCCGACGCCAGCGACCGGGAGTCGGTGCCCTTCTTCAAGTACGGCCCGTAGCGGCCGTTCTGCGCGGTGATCTCCTCGCCGGAAGCCGGATCGGCGCCGACCACCCGCGGCAGCGACAGCAACTTCAGCGCGTCGTCCAGGGTGATCGTGGCCAGGTCCATCGACTTGAACAGCGACCCGGTGCGCGGCTTGGGCGCGGCCGCCTTCTTCGCGGTCTTCTTGGCCGGTTCCGCGGACTCGGCGGGCTCGGGCAGGATCTCGGTGACGTAGGGCCCGAAGCGCCCTTCCTTCGCGACGATCTCGTGCCCGGTCGCGGGGTCGACGCCGAGCCTGCGACCTTCCTGCGGCGTCGAGAACAGCTTCTCGGCCACCTCGGGGGTGAGCTCGTCGGGGGGCAGATCGTCGGGCAGGTTCGCCCGCTGCGAGACCGGACCGCCCTCCGGGTCGTCGGGATCGATGACCATGCGCTCCAGGTACGGGCCGAAACGGCCGACCCGGACCACCACGTCGCGGCCCTCGGCATCGGAGAACAGCTTGATCGAGTTGACCTCGCGGGCGTCGATGTCGTCGAGCTGCTCGCCGACCATCTTCTTCAACCCGCCCGAGCGCGCGACCGAGCCCTCCACGCCGTGGTCGCCGCCGAAGTAGAAGCTGGACAACCAGTTTCCGCGCTGTTCGCGCCCGCCGGCGATGGCGTCGAGATCGTCCTCCATGGCGGCGGTGAAGTCGAAGTCGACGAGCCGCCCGAAGTACGCCTCCAGCAGGCCCACCACGGCGAAGGCCACCCACGAGGGCACCAGCGCGCTGCCGCGCTTGTACACGTAGCCGCGGTCCAGGATCGTCTTGATGATCGAGGAGTACGTCGAGGGACGGCCGATGCCGAGTTCCTCGAGCGTCTTGATCAGCGAGGCCTCGGTGTAGCGCGCGGGCGGGTTGGTGCTGTGCCCATCCGGGTTCAGCTCCACGGCCGTGACGCCCTGGCCCTCCTCGAGCGCGGGCAGGCGCGACTCGGCGTCGTCGGACTGGCCGCCCGCCTCCTCGTCGACACTCTCCACGTACGCCTTGAGGAAGCCGGGGAAGGTGATCGTGCGGCCCGACGCCGAGAACACGCATTCCTCGCCGGTCCCGGCCATGCCGGTGATGCGCAAGGTGAGCGTGGTGCCGCGCGCATCGGCCATCTGCGAGGCGACGGTGCGCTGCCAGATCAGCTCGTAGAGGCGGAACTCGTCGTTGTCCAGGCGGGAGTGCAGCTGGCCCGGCGTGGCGAAGGTGTCGCCGGCGGGGCGGATCGCCTCGTGGGCCTCCTGGGCGTTCTTTACCTTGCGGTTGTACTGGCGCGGCGTGGGGTGCACGTACTCGGCGCCGTAGAGCTGCGTGGCCTGTGAACGGGCCGCCGCGATCGCCGACTCCGACAGTGTCGTGGAGTCGGTACGCATATAGGTGATGTAGCCGTTCTCGTACAGCCGCTGCGCGACGCGCATGGTGCGCTCGGAGGTGAAGCGCAGCTTGCGGCCCGCCTCCTGCTGCAGCGTCGAGGTCATGAACGGCGGGTACGGCTTGCGCGAGTACGGCTTGGCCTCGGCCGAGGAGACCACCAGGTCGGCGCCGTCCAGCGCCTCGGCCAGGCGGCGGGCGTGGGCCTCGTCGAGCACCACCACGCCGTTCGCGGACTTCAGCTGTCCGTCGGAGCCGAAATCGCGGCCCGTGGCGACGCGCGCGCCGTCGACATTCACCAGGCGCGCGCCGAACGTGCGCGGATTGGCGGACTCCTCCTCGCCCTTGCCCGCGTCCAGTTTGGCGGCGATGTCCCAGTACTCGGCGGAACGGAACGCCATGCGCTCGCGCTCGCGCCGCACGATGACGCGCGTCGCGACCGACTGCACGCGGCCCGCCGACAGACGCGGCATGACCTTCTTCCACAGGACCGGGCTGACCTCGTAGCCGTAGAGCCGGTCCAGGATGCGGCGGGTCTCCTGCGCGTCGACCAGATCGGAATCGAGGTCGCGGGTGTCGGCGGCGGCGGCGCGGATCGCGGGCTCGGTGATCTCGTGGAAGACCATCCGGCGCACCGGCACCTTCGGCTTGAGCGTCTCGAGCAGGTGCCAGGCGATGGCCTCGCCCTCGCGGTCGGGGTCGGTGGCGAGGTAGAGCTCGTCGACGTCGGCCAGCAGGCTCTTGAGCTCGGTGACCTTGGCCTTCTTGTCCGGGCTCACCACGTAGATGGGCGCGAAGTCGTTGTCGACGTCGACGCCCAGGCGCGCCCACGGCTGGCCTTTGTACTTGGCGGGAACGTCGGCCGCACCGCGCGGCAGGTCCCTGATGTGACCGACCGACGCCTCCACCGTGTAATTGCGACCCAGGTAGGGCGCGATCTTGCGGGCCTTGGTCGGGGACTCGACGATCACGAGACGACGCAGGGGACGGCCCTGGTCGGCTGCACCGCGGTCTCGTGTTGCCACCGGCGAATACACCTTTCCTTCTCGACCCGCGCGACGTGCTCGTGCGCGGTTGCTGCGCGGCTGGCGCATGCGACGATGCTGACACCGCCACCAGACACGTTTATACCTTGGCTGTGTTATTGGTGCGCTGGAGCGCGCCTGTTCGGGGCGCCGTGCTGTCCGCGCCGGACGGTCGGTACTCGCGCCGTGGGCGCGGGCGGTTCGATCGTCGCGACGCGGGGAGTGCCGCGAACGGGCCAACTTGCAAGACTCGCTCCGAGCGATTCGTGAAGCTCGGGGTTTGCCTTTCCTCGGTCGGATTCCCGTAACCATAGCTCGGGTGGCAAGCGCACGGGGTCGGGCACACGTTCGCGGGGCACTCGGCGGCGCGGATCGGCGGCGTTCGGAAAGGTGCGCCCGGCGGGCCGGCGACGGGGCGCGCGGGCGGAATCGGCGGTGCGGGATCAGGTGGCGCGCGGCTCGCGCGGTGAGGTCACCCACCCCCAGATACAGCTCGTCCCTCACCCCGGATGCCGGTGGTGAGGGACGAGCTATGGATCGTGCGGCTCAGCTGAGCGCGCGAACTCCGGTGGCCTGCGGGCCCTTGGTGCCCTGGCCGACCTCGAACTCGACCTTCTGGTTCTCCTCGAGGGTACGGAAGCCCGAACCCTGGATCTCGGAGTAGTGGACGAAGACGTCAGCGGAGCCGTCCTCGGGCGCGATGAAGCCGAACCCCTTCTCCGCGTTGAACCACTTCACAGTTCCCTGTGCCATTCTGTTCCTTCTCTTTTCTTACCGGAACGGCGGACAACTGGGTTCGTCCACCGGGTCCGTTCCGACCGCTGTACTCTTGGTTCCCCCTGCAGGAAAGCACCAAGCACACCGTTCGCAACATCGATCCTGCTGACGGTTTGGACTTTGGATCCGTCCCTCGAACACAGAAGCTTGCGACCAGGACCCAGTGAACCATGTCTCCGAGCATTTCAACAGTCGAGTTACCGACAATTTGCAAAAAAGTTGATCTTGCGAATGCGCAGGTGAGGGACAGAATGCCCGAATCCGTACTTGAGGTTGGTTTGCTTCGTGATAACCGGGAGAGCGTGCAGCTAACGAGCTGTGACCCAGGTCGCTATTTGGTATCGAAATCGCTGGTCGGTCTTCCAAACCGCACACGTTTCACACTTCCCCCGCGTGTCGAGGTCGTCGCGTCGTGAATCCAGCCGACCGGGCGGGCCTGACCGCGCCCCTCGAAGAGCTCAGCTATGGGCGATCGTTGCTGAATCGCGTCCTGGCCGGAGCGCCCGACGACGACCCCCGCCTCACCCATGTCGCCGAGTTCCCGGCGCGGCCCGCGGCCACCGCGAACTGGCCGGAATGGGCGGCGCCCGACGTGGTGGAGGCGCTGCGCGACACTGGAATCGGCCTGCCGTGGACACATCAGGTGCAGGCCGCCGACCTGGCCGCGGCCGGGCACAACGTCGTGGTCAGCACGGGTACGGCGTCGGGCAAATCGCTGGCCTATCAATTGCCGGTGCTCACCACGTTGCGCGAGGATCCGCAGGCCACGGCGCTGTACATCGCACCGACCAAGGCGCTCGGCGCCGACCAATTGCGCGCGATCGGCGAGCTCACCCACGAAGGGCCGCTGCGCGATATCCACGCAGCCTCTTACGACGGCGACACCCCCGCCGAGATCAGGCAGTGGGTGCGGGCGAACGGTCGCTGGGTCTTCACCAATCCCGACATGCTGCACGTCGGCATCCTGCGTTCCCACCAGCGCTGGGCGCGGGTCCTGCGCAGGCTGCGCTACGTAGTGGTGGACGAATGCCACGCCTACCGCGGGGTTTTCGGCTCGCATGTGGCGCTGGTGCTGCGCAGGTTGCGAAGGATCGCCGCGCGGTACGGCGCCGATCCCGTGTTCATCCTCTGCTCGGCCACCACCGCCGAACCCGAAGCCGCGGCGGCGCGGCTGGTCGGCGCCCGGTGCGTCGCGGTGACCGGGGACGGTTCGCCGCGCGGCCCGCGCACGATCGCGCTCTGGGAGCCGCCGCTGTCGAGCACGCTGACCGGCGAGAACGGTGCGCCGGTGCGGCGTTCGGCCACCTCGGAGGCGGCGCGGATCATGGCCGATCTGGTGGTCGAGGGCGCTCGGACGCTGACCTTCGTCCGGTCCAGGAGGTCGGCCGAACTCACCGCGATGGACGCCCGATTCCACCTCTCGCAGGTCGATCCCGAGCTCGCGGCGCGCGTGGCCGCCTACCGCGCCGGCTACCTCGCGGAGGATCGGCGCTTACTGGAAGCGGCGCTGTCCGACGGCACATTGCTGGGCGTGGCCACCACCAACGCGCTCGAACTCGGAGTCGACATCGTGGGCCTGGACGCGGCCGTGCTCGCCGGATTCCCCGGCACCGTCGCTTCCTTCTGGCAGCAGGCGGGGCGGGCCGGGCGGCGGGCGCACGGCTCGCTCGTCATGCTCGTGGCCAGGGACGATCCGCTCGACACCTACCTCGTGCACCACCCGGAAGCGTTGCTGGACAAGCCCGTCGAGGCGACGATCACCGACCCGCGCAACCCCTACGTGCTGGGCCCGCAACTGCTGTGCGCGGCACTGGAACTGCCCCTCACCGACGCCGAGGTGGACGAACTCGGCGCGCGGGCGGTGCTGGACGACCTGGCCACCGACGGGCTGATCCGGCGGCGCACCGGCCGCGACGGCGCGGCGCGCTGGTACGTCACCGCCGAGACACAGCCGCACGACGCGGTGGACGTGCGCGGCGGCATCGGAGCGCCGGTCGCCGTGGTGGACGGGGAGACCGGGCGGCTGCTCGGCACGGCCGACGCCGGTCGCGCCCCCGCCACGTTGCACGAAGGGGCCGTCCACCTGCATCAAGGCGAAACTTTCGTGGTGGACGAGCTCGACCTCGACGGCGGGGTCGCGTTCGTGCACGCCGCCGAGCCCGGGTGGACCACCAGCGCCAGGCAGGTCACCTCGATCGTCGTCGACGAGATCACCGACGAGGCGGTGCACGGCGCGGTGACCAGCGCGTTGGCGCGGGTGCGGGTGACCGGCCAGGTGACCGGGTACCTGCGCACGCTGCCCACCGGCGAGGTGCTCGACCTGGTGGAACTGGACCTGCCGCCGCAGACCCTGCGCACCGCGGCCGTGCTCTACACCGTCACACCCGAGCTGCTGACCAGGGCGGGGATCGCCCAGAACCGGGTGCCCGGCGCCCTGCACGCGGCCGAGCACGCGGCCATCGGACTGTTACCGCTGGTGGCGAGCTGCGACCGGTGGGATATCGGCGGCGTCTCCACCGCCGAGCATCCGGACACCGGGCTGCCGACGGTGTTCGTCTACGACGGCCAGCCCGGCGGGGCCGGCTTCGCCGAGCGTGGCTTCGCCCAGCTCCGGCACTGGCTCGGGGCCACGCTGTCGGCGATCGAGTCCTGCGCCTGCGCGCAGGGCTGCCCGTCGTGCGTGCAGTCCCCCAAGTGCGGCAACGGGAACCATCCGCTCGACAAGGCGGGGGCGCGGCTGTTGCTCCGCGCCGTGCTCGACGAACTGAACGAGGTGTGATCGGCGGTGCCTCGCGCAGTAGGCCTCGCGCTCAGGGTTCCCGCAGGTCACGGGCGTGATCAGGATTCGTGACCGCGTCGCGTCCCCGGTGTGACCGCGCGTCGACCAGCCGGACGGTGACCGATCGGCAGCTGCCCCGGACAGTGTGGGTTTTCGGTGATCACCGGGCGTGTCGGCCGGGCCGAATAAAAAGGAAGATTGTCATGTTAACTGGACTATTGCCCTTGCAGTGAGACACACGACGTGCGGATTCATTCCGATGAATTCCGCGTCGCCACGGAGAATGTCTAACACGTGCCAATTATTCAGCCATTCCTATTGTTCAATTAGTTCACGAGGAACTAACACCGGCCAGTGTATGCGCGCGTACATCACCCCGCATTGTCGACAGGTCCCGCTCTCGCCATCGCCACAACGGTCCTCGACCCGAACAGACCCATTGGTATTTTCCGAGTGGTCGTGACGGTGGCCTCCCATCCCCGCACCTCGCACTCCCGAATCCGCGCGCCGTTGCGCCGCGCGACCTCCGCACCCTCCGCGCAGGCCACCTCGATCCCCCGATCCAACGCACCCGCCACAGCCAGCGCCGCCAGATCCGCACCGGCCTGCGCGAAATGCCGCGCCACCACCACCGCCCCGACCTGCCCCACCAACGATGTCGCCCCGATCAGTCCGGTCAGCGCCAGGCACACGAACACCGTCGCCCCACCTCCGTCTCCCGCGAACCGCCGAAGCCGAACGCCACCCTGTTCGCGTAGCCGCACGCCAGCCGCTTCTCGTCGCCGCACGCCGCCCTCGTCGCGTGGCCGCGCACCACCCGCCTCACATCGCCACGCGCCACCGTCGTCACATGGCCGCACACCGCACGCCTCACATCGCCGCGCATCAGCCGCCTCACATCGCCGCACGCCACCCTCATCACCCAGCCGCACGCCGCCCGCCGCGTTGTGCCGATCAACTCCGGGCACCCGCACTTGTTCGGATGCCGCGACCCGTTCCACCGGTCTCCGTGCGAAACCTGGCCACCGGGCTCGCGGGATGTGGCGGTTCGTCGGGTGGACTGGCAGCCGAGCTCGTGGGATGGGGTGGTTCATCGGTCGATCTCCGGTTCCAGCGCGGCGACGGCCTCCGCGTGGAGGCGGAGTGGGAGTAGGGGTGGGCGGGCGGTGACGGTGGCGATCGCGTAGGAGCCGTCGACTCGGACGGTGATGTCGGCGCCGGAGGGGGCGACTCGGTGTGCGGTGGGGACGGCGCGCGATTCGTCGCCGCGCGCCGTCAACCTGGCCGCCTCGCGCGCGGCGTCGACACAGCGCACCTGCGCCGACGCCGCGAGCAACACACCGAGACAGGTCAGCACCGCCGCCACCAGAGCACCGAGCGAGATCGCCGCCTCCACCGTGACCGCACCGCGGTCGTCACCGAGTCCTACACGCTGGTGTTCAGCGCCCGGTCGATGATCCGAGTCAACGCGTTCACGATCGAATCGCCCGTCACCACCGTGTACAGAATCGCGCCGAAGGCCGCGGCGGCGATCGTGCCGATGGCGTACTCCGCCGTGCTCATGCCCTCGTCGGCGATGCTCAGGCGCAGGATCCGCGCTTGCAACCGCGCGGGGAACATCTTCACCGCGAGCACCAGCCGCACCGCCCGCGCCTGCGGATTCCGCTCGGCCGCACCGTGTTCCGAGTTCCCGGCCCGCGCGACCGCCCTCGGGTCGGTGCGCCGGAAGCGCCGCTTGGCCCGGAGGATGAGCACCCGCATCCGCCGCACGGCGGGATTCCGCTTGTTCAACGGGCGGGCACGCGGACCCGCCGTCCGCACCTCCCCGGTCTTCTCGGGTGCGTCCCGGTGTGGCAGCCACACCAGTCCCCCGCGCGGCCGGACCATCCGATCCGCCGATCCCTCGATTCGCACCGATATCCCCTTTCCTCGATACCCGCGCGGCCCCTCCGCGCGGGTGAGTTCTGAGCGACGGGTGAGTCGCGGTCGAACAGCCGACCGCCGGCACACCCGCCATGTCGCGAGTTCCCTGTGCGGCCTCGCCGTCCACCAGCGCCGTTGCCTCGACTGGACCAACCAACGGAGCCATCACCGCGGCTCCGCCACTCGTTGCGCCCTGCGGACGGGCACCGAGGGAAACGCGTGGATACGCGGTCCGGGGTCGTAGCGGGTGGGATGGATGTTCACAGGAGACCGTCGCCGAGGACGTTGCCCGCCAGGCCGATCACGACCGGCACTATGCCGAGGCAGACGAAGGCAGGCAGGAAGCAGAGGCCCAGCGGGCCGCCGATCAGGACTCCGGCGCGTTCGGCACGGGTCGCCGCAGCGTCCTCCGCCGTGGCGCGGTGCTGGGTTGCGAGTTCGGACACGGCCTTCGCCAAGGATGCGCCCGATCGTGCCGAGCGGCGTGCCATCCGAGCCAAGGCTTCGACGTCGGCGGCTCCCGGTCCGGGCGGTGCCACAGCGGCCGCGCGCTCCCACGCGTCGGCGGGGTCGGCGCCGAGGGCGAGCAGATCGGCCGCCGTCGCCAGCGCCGACCCGAGAACCGGCGGGGCGCCGGGCGCCACCGCACGCGCCGCGCTCGCCATCGGCAAGCCGGACCGCAAGCACGCCGCCAACAGGTCGAACACCGACGCCGCGCCCAGCGGATCCGCCGGCCCCGACCGAACCGCCGCCACACGAGGCGTGCCCTCCCGCAACGCGCGCAGTCGCCGACCGGTGGTGACTCGCCGCGGCCACGCCAGGAACGCGGCTGCCAGCATCACCGATGGACCGACCAGCCAGCCACCCAACTCCACAACCCCTCCCCCGAACTCGAAACCCCAACGGTCCCAATGCGACAGCGCATGCGTCGTCACCGGTCCACGGCCCGACAACCACACCGGCAGCCCACGGCCCGACAACCACACCGGCAGCGCGCAGCCCGACAACCACACCGGTAACCCGCAGCCCGACAACCACACCAGCCGCCGGCGACCCGCCGACACGGGTAACCCGCGACCCGACGACAACACCAGCAGCCCACAACCCGACGACACAGGTGACCCGCGACCCGATAACCACCTCAGGAACCCGCGACCCGACAGACAGCCCAGGAGCCCGCGACCCGCCGACTGCCCATCTCTCGGAAACGACACCCGCAGGCCCGTGCGGGTCCGACCCAGGGCGGAATCCGGTCTCTCGTACGCAAACTCCGGCCGACCTCCACCGAGGCATCGCCGGACTGTCTGGGCGCGATCGGGAGTTATCCACAATTGCCCACAGGCCGTGGTGTGATCGTGTCCCTACCGCCAGGACATCACCTCGTCTGAACATGCTGTGGGACAGGGGTTCTCGGTGTCGGGACGCAGCCTGTCGAGTCTCCACGGATCGCCGGCTCGCGTGGCCCTGACTCATTCGCGCTGCGCGGGTTGGGTCAGGGCATGGTTCGATGGCGCGGCCGGACTGGGGTGGGGCTGTGTTCGTTTGGGGCGGAGGAGGTTCGAGGTTCACGGCAGGACCTTTCTGGTGATCGCGTCGGACCACAGGAGGCCGGTGCAGGCCAGGGCGGCGCCGAGGGGAAGGAGGATCGCGCCCGCGGGCGAGGTGAGGAGGATGCCGAGGGGGTTGGCGCCCATGAGCTGGCCGAGGGCCAGTCCGAGCAGGGGCAAAGTGGACAGGACGGTGGCGGAGGCGCGCGGGCCCGCGAGTGCCGCGGTGGTGCGGCTGCGGAAGCGGACGCGGCCGAGCAGGTCGGTGCGGGCGGCGGTGAGCAGATCGGCCAATGCGAGACCGTGCCGTTCGGCGATCGACCAGGCGTCGGCGACGCGGGTGAGCTCGGGGGCGATCACCGCGTCCGCGTCACGGACCCCGTCGGCGGCGGAACCGCCGAGCCTGCTGCGGGCCGCGCCGACCGCGAACGCACGGGCCGCCGCGCCACCGGATTCCCTGGCCGCGACTTCGGCCGCCGCGGCCGGGTGCGCGCCGACGCGCAACTCGCCGATCACCGCCTCGAGCGCGTCCAGCAGGAGGGTCGACTCCACGGCGTGCTCGCGGTCGCGGCGAGTGCGACGGAACCGGACCGTGAGCGTGCCGACGACGACGGCGGCCGCGAGCATCGGCCCGACTCCTACCGGCGCGACGATCACGACGGTGGCCACTGCCGCTACGCGAATCAGCTTGCCGAATCGGAACTTCCGATCAGCCTGGATGCCGAAGAATGCACGCAGGCGGTGCCGCGAACCTGAGGCTGGGACGAGCAGCAACGCCGCTGCCAGACACAAGATCGCCGGAATCGCGGACGAGCACCAATCCCTCATCGGTCCAACCGTTCCGCGAGAAGGACCGCCAACGCCTCCGCACCGGGCACCGCACCGCCGGTAGCGCGCCACGCGGCGCAGATGTGCGCTGTTCCGTTCGCGGAGCGGTCGAGCACACCGATCTCGTGGAGACCGCGGCTTCCGTCGGCACGGCGCTGAACGTGCAGGATCACCTGAACGGCGGCGGCGAGCTGGCTGTGCAGGGCGGCGCGGTCCATACCGCCCAGGGCCGCAAGGGCTTCCAGGCGGGCAGGCACTTCGCGCGGGGAATTCGCGTGGACGGTGCCCGCTCCGCCGTCGTGCCCGGTGTTGAGAGCGGTGAGGAGATCGACCACTTCGGCGCCGCGCACCTCGCCGACCACGATGCGGTCGGGACGCATGCGCAACGCCTGGCGGACCAGATCGCGCACACCGACCGCGCCGATACCCTCCACGTTCGCGGTGCGCGCGACCAGGCGCACCACGTGCGGGTGGGGTGGTGCGAGCTCGGCCGCGTCCTCGACGCAGACGATGCGCTCGCGCGCGTCCACCGCCGCGAGCAGCGCGGACAAAAGTGTTGTTTTTCCTGCTCCCGTGCCGCCGACGACGAGGAACGCGAGGCGGGCGCGCACGATCCGCTCGAGCAGTGTGCGCGCCTCGGCGGGGACGGCGCCCGCGGCGGCGAGTGCCGCGAGCCCCTGGGTGGCGGGGCGCAGCACGCGCAGGGACAGGCAGGTGCCGCCGTGGGCGATGGGCGCCAGCACGGCGTGCAGGCGGACGCCGAACGAACTGCCCAGCGCCGCTTCGGTTCCCGGCAGTCGGCCGTCGACCCACGGCTGGGCGTCGTCGAGTCTGCGGCCCGCCGCGAGAGCCAGGCGCTGTGCGAGCCTGCGCACCGCCGCCTCGTCAGGGAAAGTGATCGCCGTTCGCTCGAGTCCGTCGCCTCGGTCGATCCACACCGCGTCGGGCGCGGTGACCAGGACGTCGGCGACGCGCGGATCGTGCAGCAGGGGTTCGAGCACGCCCGCGCCCGTCATCTCGGTCTGCAACAGGCGCAGCGCCCGGAGCATGTCGGTGTCGCCCAGCACCCCGCCGGCCTCGGCGCGAATGGCCGCCGCGACCGCCGCCGGATCCGGCTCACCCGCGCGCCCCGCCAGGCGCTCCCGCACCCGGTCCAACAGTTCCGCCGTCACCAGGGTGCTCATGCCCCACCACCGCCGCTGTTGACCGAATCCAGCCGCCCCACGACCAGGGCGTGGGAGGCGGGCCCTGCCTCGTTGATGCTCGGGGCCGCTCCGTAGGGCCGCGCCCATGTCGGCGGCGCTCCCGCATCCCGCCCTTCTCGACCGCGCGACACCACCCCGCCCGCACTCTCGGCGAGCCGGACCACCGCACTCGAACGGGCGGCGGCTGCGGCGTAGGTGGGCGGGTTGCACACGCCCCCGAGACATTCGGCGGGCAGGTCGGTGAGCCCGCCACCGCGCCCGCGAAGACCGCACCGGGCACTCAGCCCGGCAATCGGCTGTCCGCAGACGAGCGCCGAACGCAGGTCAACCGCCTCGGGGCGCCTCACCGCGCACCCCCGACAGGCGCGTCGACCAGGGCGAGGATCGCGTCGGCGGCTTCGCGCAGTCCACCGCGGCGCGGTGCGCGCAGGCCTCCGCGCTCCAAGCGGCTCGGGAGTGCCGGGTCGGCGCGGATGGCGGCGAGCAGGGGCAGGTCGAGGATTTCGGCGAGTTCGCCGCCGCGCAGGCCGCCGGGAGCGGGACCGCGCACGACCAGCCCGATATTCGGGTTGCGGCGGGTGAGGTGGGTGGTGGCGCATTCGGCGGCGGCCGCGGCGCGCAGGGTGGCGCGCGTGACGAGGACGACCAGATCGGCGCGGTCTAGCGCCTGCTCGGCATGCGGGCCGCGCTCGCCGGAGACGTCGCAGATCACGAGATCGCCTGCGCCACGGCATGCTTCGAGTACGGCGCGCATGGCGCTCGCCCCGATCGGGCTCGGCAATCGACCGGCACCGCCGCGCCCGCAGGACAGCACCGTGAGGCCGGGTGCGGCACTCGGCAGGGCGCTGTGCAGTGCGGGCGCGGCCACCCGGCCGTCCTCGACCACCAGGTCGGGCCAGCGCACGCCGGGCGTGGTTTCGATGCCGAGCAGCAGGTCCAGACCCCCGGCGAGCGGGGCCGCGTCGACCAGCACCACCTCGCGCCGGACGGCGCCCGCGGCCGCCCGCAGCGCCGTGGCCGCGGCGAGTACCGAGGCTCCCGCACCGCCGCACGCGCCGGCGACAGCCACTACGACACCGCCCGCGGCGCGCGGTTCACCGTGCTCAGCAAACTTCTCGATAAGCCCGACGGCGGCACCGGGCAGCGCCACCACACGCTCCGCGCCGACGGCGGCCGCGGCCTGCCAATCGGGGAGCTCCGGCTCGCCTTCGGTGACCAGGACGACGCCGGCCCGGCGCACATACGCCGCCTCCGCGCACTCCCGCGCCGACTCTGTGTCGAGGATCACCATGGGTGCGGCGGTCCACGCATGCCTGCCCGCGGCGGACTCGCGCTCCTCCAGTGCGCGGGCGGCCGCGGCCGCGACACGGCGCACCTCCTCGCGCAGGCGGGTGTCGCGGATGAGCACCAGCGCGGGCGGCATCGGGCCTGGCTGCGGGTTGTCGGCGTCCATGCAGGTCAGCGTCGCGGAAACGGGCGCGGTGCAGAAGACCCGATGTGCCGAATGTGGATAACTCAGGCGCTGTGGACAACTCGGGCGCCGACGAGGAGTGGGGAACCGTCCCCGAAATAGAGGACGGCCCCAGCCGGGGGGGGAGGAGGCTGGGGCCGTCGGGTTCAGCCCCGGGGGGTCGGGCTGAACGCGCCTGGACCATGTCCAGGTGCCAGCAATACTACACCCATTCCCCGGCCCTTACGCAAGTCCGTCTTCGGAGAAGTTTCGCCGGCACCGGACACCCGGCGTCTGCCGAGCAAACTCACGGCGCCGATCCCGTCCGCTGACGCGCCCGCACGGACTCCGTTGGTGCGGAGCCCATCCGAAGCCCTCGCACACGAACGCTGGACATGCGCGCAGCAGGAACGCCTGGGCCGGATACGCGCGTTCGAGCGAAGGCGAGGAGGTACGCGCAACACGCGCCCCGAGCCTGTGGCCGGCCACACGCACCGAGCGCCCGAGGCAGAGCCCACCAGGGCGACGGCACACACAACCCATCCCCAGCCCCGCGCATGGCCGGAGCAAAGCCGGAGGTTACGCACGGCTGACACTGCTGGGGCGTAGCCCCATCCTCAGCCCCCGCGCACGGCCGCAGCGAAGGCGGAGGTTACGCACGGCGGACACTGCTGGGGCGTAGCCCCATCCTCAGCCGCCGCGCACGGCCGCAGCGAAGGCGGAGGTTACGCACGGCTGACACTGCTGGGGCGTAGCCCCATCCTCAGCCGCCGCGCACGGCCGGAGCGAAGGCGGAGGTTACGCCTATTCTGAACGGATGATGGCCGAAGGCGACCTGACAGCGGTTCCGGACGGGCGGACACCCGCCCCCGACGGCGCGGACGCGCCCGCGGCGCGCACGCGGGTGGCCGCGTTCTTCGATCTGGACAAGACCGTGATCGCCAAGTCGAGCACGTTCGTCTTCAGCAAGCCGTTCTTCGCGCAGGGGCTGCTGAATCGGCGCGCGGTGCTGGAGAGCAGCTACGCGCACTTCCTGTTCCTGCTCTCCGGCGCCGACCACGATCAGATGGAGCGGATGCGCGAGCACCTCACGAAGATGTGCGCGGGCTGGGACGTGGAACAGGTGAAATCCATTGTGGCCGAGACGTTGCACGAGCTGGTGGACCCGCTGATCTACGCCGAGGCCGCCGACCTGATCGCCGATCACAAGATCAGGGGCCACGATGTGGTGATCGTCTCGGCCTCGGGCGAGGAGATGGTGGGGCCGATCGCCGAGGTGCTGGGCGCCTCGCACACCGCGGCCACCCGGATGGTGGTGAAGGACGGCAAGTACACCGGCGAGGTCGAGTTCTACTGCTACGGCGAGGGCAAGGTGACCGCGATCGAAAAGCTCGCCGCCAGTGAGGGTTACGACCTCGCGCGGTGCTACGCCTACTCCGATTCGGTGACCGATCTGCCGATGCTCGAGGCGGTGGGCCATCCCACGGCGGTGAACCCGGACCGGAACCTGCGCAAGGAGGCGACGGCGCGCGGCTGGCCGATTCTCACGTTCTCCAACCCGGTTTCGCTGTGGGCGCGCTTCCAATCGCCGTCCTCGACCACGGTCGCCGCGACGGCGGCGGTGGGGCTCAGCGCGATCCTGGCGGGGGCGATCAGTTACCGGCTGCTGCGCCGGCGTCGCTGACCGTTCGCCAGCTGACTCCCGGCCCGCGAAAGGGGTATCAACGGGCGTCCTCCACGGGGACGGTGCTCGGGCGCGACCAGGCATTCAACCACGAAACGCCGCGCGACACGCCGATATTTCCATGCGTTTTCGGCACTTGAGTGACGCCACTCACAGTGGTAGAAATGTAGCTACGGAAGGACGGAAGGCCAAGGCGGAGCCGGAAGAGAAGGTTCAGTCTCCCGACCCACCCTTCCCAGCACGGACACCAGGCACCCACGCGGAGCACGCCGCGCAAGGGCAGAAGCGTTGTGGGCCTGCGAAATCCGGGTATGTCGACGGCGATGGCCTCGCACAGGTTGCGGGGATGAACCGCGGCGAATCCGGACGATCGCCGAGGCCGCCGAACACAACCCACACAGCACGCTTGGTAACCCGGTAGTCCGTGCTAGCGGGCGGTGAGGTCGACATCGACAACGCCGCCCGCTTTGATGTGCGCGGACCCTATCCCGAGGCCGCGTCCGCGATCGAGGTCGCCTCGCGCGCGCCGTCTTCCAGTGCGCCGCAACAGAAGATCACCCAGCCGCCCACCGTTTCGGGCTGCCCGGTGCCGAACGCGGCCGCCGCGTCCAGATACGCCTGCCGCCGCCGCAGCCAGAACACCTCCGGCACCCCGAGCGCGTGCGGATCGAGCCCGCTCGACACCGTGACCAGCCGGGCCGCGGCTCGCGCGACGATTCCGTCCGCCGTGCCGAACGGCCGCAGGGTCAGCAGCTCGCCGTGCACCACCGACGCGATGACCGGGGCGGGCGCGCGCGTGGTGAGCACCGTCTGGGCCAGCACATCGAGCCGTTCGGCCACGCCGGGCGTGGTGCGCGGACGGCCCAGGGTCTGCTCGTCGGACACCATGTCGGCTGCCGCGAGCAGGTGCAAGCGCGCCAGCGCCTGCAGGGGCGCGCGCTGCCAGACGCCGGCCAGGTTGCGCAACGCGTCACCGTCGAGGGCCTGACCGACACGCAGCGAGCCCGCCAGGATCGGGTCCTCGACCCGGCCGTCGGCGGGCAGCTCGGTGCTGCCGCCGTCGATGGCGGCCGAGGAACGCGCCGCGCGGACCGCCGCCTCGGCGGCGGTGGTGGGCCAGCCGCGCCGGTTCGCCTTGTGCCGGTGCACCGCGGCGAGCGTGTCGCGGGCGCGGTCGGCGGCGTCGCGCACGCCGGGCAGGTCGACGAGAGGTTGCAGCGGGTCGGTCACGGAATACGAGGCTACTGGTGTGGGGGCCGCCACCGCCGCGGCAGGTCACAGGCGGAAGGTCTCGCCACCAACAGCACGCACCGGCAGCTCGCGCCCCGGACCGAGAAGAGGCGCGGTGCCCCTCGTGCCGCCCACGCGGGCTCGTCCGGCATCGCCCGAGGTTCGGACCGCGCGTGCCGCCACGAACGGCCGGCGTACGCCGGCGCCGCCGTGTCGTCGGCATCGGTGCGCGGAAGTCGGGCCCTACCGCCCGGACCCACCGGCACCATTCAGCCGCACGACTGCGCCGACGTCGATGTGCCGACGGTGGCCCGGCCATCCGGGCCTGCGACCACCCCGCCACCTGTCCGGCCTGCGACCACCCCGTCACCTCACCCCACCAGCAGATCGCGCCCCGGAATCGCGTCCAGCAGCCGCCGCGTGTACTCCTCGCGCGGGTTGTCGAACACCTCCTCGGTCGCCGCCGATTCCACCACCCGCCCCTCGCGCATGACCAGGACGTGGTCGGCGATCTGCCGCACGACGGCGAGGTCGTGGGAGATGAACAGGTACGACAGGCCCAGCTCGGCCTGCAGTTCGCCGAGCAGGTTCAGGATCTGCGCCTGCACCAGCACGTCGAGCGCGGAGACGGCCTCGTCGCACACCACCACCTCCGGCGAGAGCGCCAAGGCCCGCGCGATCGCGACCCGCTGCCGCTGCCCGCCGGACAGTTCGTTCGGATAGCGGCGCAACACCGAGTCGGGCAGCGCGACCTTGTCCAGCAATTCGCGGACCGTCGCGGCGCGTTCGGCGGCGGTGCCGATCTTGTGCGTGCGCAGCGGCTCCTCGATGGTGCGGTAGATGGAGTACATCGGGTCGAGCGAGCCGTACGGGTCCTGGAAGATGGGCTGCACGCGGCGCCGAAAGCCGAAGGCGCCCTTGGCGTCCAGCTTCGCCACGTCGCGGCCGTCGAACGTGACGCTGCCCGAGGTCGGTTCGAGCAGGCCCAGCACCATGCGCGCCACCGTCGACTTGCCCGATCCGGATTCGCCGACGACGGCCAGCGTGGTGCCGCGCGGCAGCCGGAACGACACGTCGTCGACCGCGCGATGGTTCGACGAACGCCACGGCGCCGACCCGCGGACGCGGAAGTCCTTGGTCAGGTGCTCGGCGATCACCACGTCGCCGGTGCGTTCGGCGACCTGTTCGGCCACCTCTACCGCGTGCTCCCGGATCTCGGCGCGTTTGCGCACCGCCGAAAGCCGTTGCGAGGCCAGCGAAGGCGCGGAGTCGACCAGCTTCTTGGTGTAGGCGTGCTGCGGCTCGCGCAGGATGCGCAGGGCGGGACCGGATTCCACCACCCGGCCGCGATACATCACCACCAGGTGCTCGGCGCGTTCGGCGGCCAGGCCGAGGTCGTGGGTGATGAGCAGGACGGCGGTGCCGAGTTCGGCGGTGAGACCGTCTAGGTGGTCGAGGATCTGGCGCTGCACGGTGACGTCGAGCGCGGAGGTCGGCTCGTCGGCGATGAGCAGTTTGGGCCGGCAGGACAGGCCGATGGCGATCAGCGCGCGCTGGCGCATCCCGCCCGAGAACTCGTGCGGATACTGGTTCACTCGGCGCGCCGCGTCGGCCATCCCGGCTTCCCCGAGCAATGCGATGGACCGCTTCTTCGCCTCCGCACCTTTTGCTATCCCGTTGGCCTCCAATGTCTCCCGTACTTGAAAACCGACCTTCCAGACGGGGTTCAGATTCGACATAGGGTCCTGCGGCACCAACCCGATCCCACGCCCCCGCACCGCGACGATCTCCTTCGGCGACGCTTTGGTGAGGTCTTTCCCGTCGAACACGATCGACCCCGACGTGACGCGTCCCGTCCCCGGCAGCAGATCGATGATCGCGTGCGCGGTGGTGGATTTCCCCGAACCGGACTCGCCGACGATCGCCACCGTCTGGCCCGGATAGACGGTCAGGCTCACGTCGCGCACGGCGGGTATCAGCTCCCCGTCGGCGCTGAAAGCGACGTTGAGGTCCCGGATGTCGAGCAGCGGACGATCGGCGCTCATCGCTTCCTCGCCTTCGGATCGAGCGCGTCGCGCACCGCGTCGCCGAGCATGATGAAGCTCAGCACCGTGAGTGCCAGCGCGGCGGCGGGGTAGAACAGGATGGCCGAGGTCCGCAGATCATTCTTGGCCCGCGCGATATCGCCGCCCCACGAAACGATGTCCGGTGGCAGACCCACGCCGAGATACGACAGCGTGGCCTCCGCGACGATGAACACCCCCAACCAGATCGTGGCCACCACGATCAGCGGCCCGGCGGCGTTCGGCAGCACGTGCCGCACCAATACGCCCATCCGCGACACTCCCAATGCCCGTGCCGCCGTGACGTATTCGCTGTTCTTCGCCTCGATGACCGCGCCGCGCGCGATACGGGCGGCCTGCGGCCAGGTGAACGAGGCGAGTACCAGGATGACGTTCAGCATGGTGGCCGGCCGCAGCATCTGGAGCAGCACGATCGCCGCGAGCACCATGGGGATCGCGTAGAAGATCTCCGCGATGCGCGAGACGATCTCGTCGAACAGGCCGCCGAAGAAGCCGGCCAGCGCGCCGAGCGTGCCGCCGATGAGCACGAACAGCGCCGCCGCGCCCATCCCCACCAGCACCGACGCCCGCGCGCCGTAGATGGTGCGCGCGTACACATCACAGCCCTGCCGGTCGAAGCCGAACGGATGCCCCGGGCGCGAGGGGGCCATGATGTCGTCACCGAGGCAGCGGCGCGGGTCCTGATCGGTGAACAGTCCCGGCCACAGCACCACCACGGCCACGATCACGATGAGCAGCACCGCGATCAGGAACAGCGGATTGCGCCGCAGCCTGCGCCAGGCATCGCCCCAAAGGCTGCTCGGCGCACCGGTTTCCGTCACGCGATCGGTGGCGAGGATGGTCACCTCCTCCGGAGGCGCCACGTAGTACTCCTGCCCGGGCCGGGCTTGCTCAGGCATAGCGAATCCTCGGATCGAGTGCGGCGTAGAGCAGGTCGACGACCAGGTTGGCGAGCAGGAAGATCACCACCAGCACCGTCACGAACGACACCACCGTGGGTGGTTCCACGCGCTGGATCGCCTGGTAGAGCGTGCCGCCCACGCCGGGGATGTTGAAGATGCCCTCCGTGACGATCGCGCCGCCGATGAGCGCGCCCAGATCGGCGCCGAGGAAGGTCACCACCGGGATCATCGAGTTGCGCAGGATGTGCACGGTCACCACGCGCCGCCTGCCCAGCCCTTTCGCCGTGGCCGTGCGGACGTAGTCGGCGGTCATGTTCTCCGCCACCGAGTTCCGCGTCAGCCGCAGCACATAGGCGAACGAGAGCGAGCCCAGCACGAACGCCGGCAGCAGCAGTTCGGTGAAGCTCGCCTGCCCGCTGACCGTGGTGGGCGCGATCCCCCATTTCACCCCGAACAGGAACTGGGCGATATAGCCGACCACGAACACCGGCATCGCGATGATCACCAGACTCGCCACCAGCATGGTGGAGTCGAACAGCTTGCCCTTGCGCAGCCCCGCGATCAGGCCGAACACGATCCCGAACACGCCCTCGATGAACACCGCCATGAACGCGAGTTTGATGGTGATCGGGAAGGCGCGGGCCAGTTCCTCGCGCACCGGCCTGCCGGAGAACGCGGTGCCGAAATCGAAGGTCAGCACGCCCTTCAGGTACAGCAGGTACTGCATGAAGAAGGGCTCGTCCAGGTTGTACCGCGCCCGCAGCTGTGCCTCGACGGCGGGCGTCAGCGGTTTCTCACCGGCCAGCGCCTTGATCGGGTCGCCGGGGATGAGGAACACCATCGCGTAGATGAGCAGCGTCGCGCCGAGGAACACCGGGATCATCTGGAGCAACCGGCGCAGGATGTACCAAGCCATCGTCGGGGCCCGCGCCGGTTACTTCTCGATGTTCTCGAAGTCGAACAACCCGTTCCACGCCAACCGGACGTTGCGCACGCGATCCGAATGACCCGCCGCCGCAACGTAGTCCAGCACCGGGATGTCGGCCATATCGCGGATCAGCAGCGCCTGGGCCTGCGCGATGATCCGGTACGACTCCTCCGGCGTGGCCGCTGCCAGCGCCTGGTCGAGCAGGCGGTCGAACTCGGGGTTGTTGTAGTTGACGTTATTGGTCTCGGAGAAGCTGTAGTACTGCGACGTCAGGAACTGCAGCATCGACGGATAGTCACCCTGCCAGCCGTAGCGGAAAGCCTTTCCGATCGTCTCGGCGGTCACCTCGTCGCGAATGGCCTTGAAGGTCGGGTACGGAACGGCGATAGCGTCGATGCCGAGAGTGTTCTTCACGCTATTGGCCACGGCCTCGACCCACGCCTGGTGTCCCCCGTCGGAGTTGTACGCCAGTTCGTAGCGCCCCGACCACGGGGAGATCGCGTCGGCCTGCGCCCACAGCCGCTTGGCTTCCTCCGGATTGAACTGGAGGACTTCGGAACCCGGCAGGTTGCCCTCGAAACCGGGCAGGGTGCTGGCGGTGAAATCGCGCGCGGGGATGCGGGTGCCGTGGAAGATCTTGTCCGAGATCTGTTCCCGGTTGATGGCCATCGAGATCGCGCGCCTGCGCAGCAATCCCTCCTCACCGGCGAAATGCGGCACGTTGGTCTGAATGCCGATGTGCTGGTTCTGCGCGGTGGGTTTGGTGATCGCCCGGTCGCCGAGATCCTGCTTGTACACCGCCAGGGCGCTGGCCGGGACGGTGTCCAGCGCGTCCAGGTTGCCCGACTGCAGGTCCGCGTAGGCCGTGTCGAAGGACTGGTACATCACGAATCGCAGGCCCTTGTTCTTGGCCGGACGGCCGCCCGGATAGTCCGGGTTGGGCACCAGATCGATCTTGACGTTGTTCTCCCACGTGCTGAACTTGTAGGGGCCGTTGCCGATCGGGTTGCGGCCGAAGGCCTCCATATCGGCGAACGCCGCCTCGGGCAGCGGGTAGAACGGCGCGTAGCCGAGCGCGTTCTCGAAATCGATCGACGGCTGCTTCAGCTCGATCGTGAAGGTCCGGTCGTCCACTACCTTCAGGCCCGACATGGTCTCGGCGGTCGGCTGTTCGGCCGACACCTCGTCGAATCCGAGAATCGGCGCGAACACGTAGTTCTGGAGTTGCGCATTGGTGCTGAGCGCGCCGTAGTTCCACGCGTCCACGAACGAGGAAGCGGTGACCGGTGTGCCGTCGGTGAACGTCCAGTCCGGCTTCAGGGTGACCCGGTAGTTCTTGCGGTCGGTGGTCTCGATCGACTCGGCCACCTCGTTGTGCGCGACGCCCTCGGCGTCGTAGTACTTGAGCCCGGCGTAGAGCCGGTCCACGACGCGGCCGCCCATGTTCTCGTTGGTGTTGGTGGGCACCAACGGATTCTGTGGTTCGGCGCCGTTCACGGTGACGATGTCGGCGTCGCCGCCGTCGGTGGAACAGCCGGCCAGTCCGAGGCCGGTGGCGAGTAGTGCGGCCGCGGCCAGCGCGGTGACTCGATGAAATCGCAACGCGTACTCCCGATGTCGCGTAGGAGGAGGCGGAGCGCCGGGCGGCGCCCATCGTGCCCCATAGCGCCGACCGGGCGATCCGCCTCGGAATGCCTGGGACGTTAGCCAGTCGAACAGGTCTTGTCATGAGTTCCGTGCGGGCGATAGTCGCTTGTTACCGATACGGCAACATCGGCGAAACACCGGCGGGCCGCCGACGGCGGCCGGAACGGATGCGCGGACGCGGACGCGGCGTAGGTCACACTTGGCTAGGGTCGGGGGTGGCAGAGTCGACGCGAAAGAAGAGACGTGATGACCGAAACCACCGATCACCGGGCCAGTTACCCGCCGAGCGCGGAATTCGCCGCGCAGGCCAACGCCGACGCCTCGCTCTACGCCGCGGCCGAGGCGGACCGGCTTGGCTTCTGGGCCGAGCAGGCCGGACGCCTGCACTGGCATCGCCAGTGGGACCAGGTGCTGGACTGGAGCGACGCGCCGGTCGCGAAATGGTTCGTCGGCGGACAGCTCAACGTCGCCTACAACTGCGTGGATCGCCACGTCGCCGACGGGTACGGCGACAAGGTCGCCATCCAGTGGGTGGGCGAGCCGGGCGACACCCGCGCCCTCACCTACAAAGACTTGCTCGCCGAGGTGTCCCGCACCGCGAACTACCTCACGGACCTGGGCCTGACGGCTGGCGACCGGGTCGCGATCTTCATGCCGATGGTCCCCGAGGCGATCGTCGCGATGCTGGCCTGCGCGCGCCTGGGCCTCACCCATTCGGTGGTGTTCGCGGGCTTCTCCCCCGCCGCCCTGCGCCAGCGCGTGGACGACGCGCGGGCCCGGTTGATCATCACGACCGACGGTCAGTGGCGTCGCGGCAGCGCCGCCCCGCTGAAGGCGGCGGTGGACGAAGCGCTCGACGCGCCCGGCGACGCGCCCACCACGGTCGAGCACATACTCGTGGTGCGCCGCACGGGGATCGAGACGCCGATGCGTAAGGGCCGTGACCTGTGGTGGCACGAGACGGTCGCCGCCGCCTCCCCCGACCACGAAGCCCAACCCTTCGACGCCGAACACCCCCTGTTCATCCTCTACACCTCCGGCACCACCGGAAAACCCAAAGGCATCCTCCACACCAGCGGCGGCTACCTCACCCAAGCCGCCTACACCCACCACAACGTCTTCGACCACAAACCCGACACCGACATCTACTGGTGCACCGCCGACATCGGCTGGGTCACCGGCCACAGCTACATCGTCTACGGCCCCCTCGCCAACCGCGCCACCCAAATCGTCTACGAAGGCACCCCGAACTACCCCGACGAGCACCGCCACTGGCAGATCGTCGAGACCTACGGCGTGACGATCTACTACACCGCGCCCACCCTCGTGCGCACGTTCATGAAGTGGGGCAAGGAGATTCCGGCCGCGCACGATCTGTCCAGCTTGCGGTTGCTGGGTTCGGTGGGCGAGCCGATCAATCCCGAAGCGTGGCGCTGGTACCGCGACACCATCGGCGCGGGACGCACGCCCGTGGTGGACACGTGGTGGCAGACCGAGACCGGCGCGATCATGATCTCCCCGCTACCGGGCGTCACCGCCGCCAAACCCGGTGCGGCGCAGACACCGCTGCCCGGGATCAGCGCGCGGGTGGTGGACGAGGACGGCAACCAGGTCCAGCTCGGTGAAACCGAGGCGAACGGTTACCTGGTGCTCGACCAGCCGTGGCCGTCGATGCTGCGGGGCATCTGGGGCGACATGGACCGCTACCGCCAAACCTACTGGGAACGCTTCGCCGAACACGGCTGGTACTTCGCCGGCGACGGCGCCCGCCTCGACACCGACGGCGACCTCTGGGTCCTCGGCCGCGTCGACGACGTCATGAACGTCTCCGGCCACCGCCTCTCCACCGCCGAAATCGAATCCGCCCTCGTCGGCCACGCCGGCGTCGCCGAAGCCGCCGTCGTCGGCACCACCGACCCCACCACCGGCCAAGCCGTCGTCGCCTTCGTCATCCTCACCGCCGACACCCCCGACACCGGCCAACCCCTCATCGACGAGCTGAAAAACCACGTCGCCCACACCATCAGCCCCATCGCCAAACCCAAAACCATCCACATCGTCCCCGAACTCCCCAAAACCCGCTCCGGCAAAATCATGCGCCGACTCCTGCGCGACACCGCCGAAGGACGCCCCCTCGGCGACACCTCCACCCTCGTCGACCCCACAGTCTTCGAGAATATCCGCGCCGAGAACGCCTGACCGCATCCGCACGACGAGGCCGGTGATCTTTCGGGGTCACCGGCCCCGCCGGTTGAGATCGCACAAGAGTGCCGGGAAGTCCGGCCCGCGACGGATCGGCGGCCGAATTGGTCAAAGGGTCGGTGTTGGTGACCTCCATGTCCGCGTCCCTGGCCGGTTCGGCGCTACTGTTGCGGCGTGGGCGTGTCCACCGGGCGCGGCGGACCGCCCGTGCGCTACAACCAGAGGAATGAACCGGCGCGGCCGCGCGCCCACACGGTAGCCTGCGTGACCGTGGCGGGTGCCGCCGCGCACAGAACGGAGCCAGCAGTGCCGGGACAGGGAGAAGGGTCGACCAAGTGAGTTTCACCCAGGGCGGTAACGGGAACGACGCGCGCGACGGTCGCACGGTCACCTCGATTCCGCTGACCGACGCCAACCCCATCGGTTCCGCGAGCTTCGGCTCGCTCGTGCGCGACGCGACCGAACAGATGTCGACGCTGGTGCGCGCCGAAGTGGAGTTGGCCAAGGCCGAGGTCACGGGCGAGATCAAGAAGGGCGTGCAGGGCAGCGTCTTCTTCATCGTCGCGCTGACCGTCCTGCTGTTCAGCAGCTTCTTCTTTTTCTTCTTCCTCGCCGATCTGCTCGACATCTGGCTGCCGCGTTCGGCCGCCTCGGGCATCGTGTTCGCGCTGATGGTGCTGATCGCCGCGCTGTTCGGCTTCCTCGGCTACCGCAAGGTGAAGAAGCTGCGCGCCCCCGAGAAGACGATCAACTCGCTCAAGCAGGCCGGCTCGGTGCTGCCCGCCGGGCTGGGTGGCGCGCCCGACACGCCCGCGCTCACCAAGCGCGAGCACTGACGGCGCGGGTCGCCGACATGACCGCGCATCCGCCCAGTACGCTCGATCGGCGTGTCGGTGAACCTGCTTCCTGATCCTTCCACCGTCCGCTACGACGGCCCCTGGATCCATCGGGACGTGCGCGCCAACGGCATTCGATTCCACGTGGTGGAGGCCGAACCCGAGCGCGCGGACGCCCGGCTCGTCGTGCTGCTGCACGGGTTCGCCGACTTCTGGTGGACGTGGCGCCACCAGCTCACCGCGCTGTCCGACCTCGGCTACCGCGCCGTCGCCGTGGACCTGCGCGGCTACGGCGACAGCGATAAACCCCCGCGCGGCTACGACGGCTGGACCCTCGCCGGCGATATCGCCGGGCTCATCCGCGCGCTCGGCCACACCGAGGCCGCGCTGGTCGGGCATGCCGAGGGCGGGCTGGTCTGCTGGGCGACCGCGATCCTGCACCCGCGCCTGGTCGGCTCCATCGCGCTGGTGGGTTCCCCGCACCCGGCCGCGCTGAAGAGCGCCGTGCTGCGCGACCGCCGCCAGCGCCGGGCTTGGCTGCCCGACTTCCTGCGCTACCAGCTCCCCCGCTACCCCGAGCACCGGCTCACCACCGCCGACGGGGCGGAGGTGGAACGGCTGCTGCGCCGCCGGGTGACCGGAAAATGGTCCGGCACCGACGAATTCACCGACACCGCGCGCCGGATGCGCACCGCCATCCGCATCCCCGGCGCCGCCCACTGCGCGCTGGAGTACCAGCGCTGGGCCTTCCGCAGCCAATGGCGCCCCGACGGCCGCCGCTTCATGGCGACCGTGCGCTCCCCGATCCGCATCCCCGTCCTCGCCATGCGCGGCGAACACGACGACTACCTGCTGAGCGCGACGCTGCACCGCGGACACCGGTGGGCGCCACGCCGCAAGCTGGTGACGATCCCCGACGCCGGGCACTTCGCGCACCAGGAGAATCCGGACGCGGTAGTGGCGGAACTGGCGAAGTTCCTGGGCTGAGTTGTCGGCGCGCCGGGGCGCGCGTGTTCGGTCGTCGGGCTCCCCCCCGAGGTGGTTGGGAGGGTGCGGATGGGGCGTTCTGGTCGAGCGTTGGGGTTAGCCCGGTAGTGCCCGCTCAGCTCAGGACGCAGGCTCCCGTGTCCACCGGGGCCGACACCACCGGGGCGGAGTCGAGTTCGGTGCGGACCTCGTCCAGGGTCAGGACGTAGCCGGTGTCGTCGTCGGTGACGGCGGCGCCGAAGACCACGCCGAGGACCTGGCCCTCGGTGTCGACCAGCGGGCCGCCCGAGTTGCCCGCGCGGACCAGGCCGCGCACGGTGTAGACCTCGCGCTCGACCGTGCCGTTGCGGTAGATGGTGGGGCCGGTCAGGTCGAGGGTCTCGCGGACGCGGGCCGCGCTGGCCGTGTAGGGGCCGCCGCCGGGGTAGCCGAGCACGATGGCGCTGTCACCCGAGCGGGCCGGCGCGGGGGCCTGCGGGACCACCGGCGAGACCAGGCCGGGCACCGCGAGCACCGCGATGTCCTTCGACGGATCGAACAGCACGACCGAGGCCTCCAGCGGACCGCGCGGCGTGTCCACCGACACGCTGGTGGTGCCCGCCACGACGTGCGCGTTGGTCATCACCCGCTCCGGCGCGATGACGAAACCGGAACCCTCCAGCGCGCGTTGGCAACTCGGCGCGACACCGCGGATGCGCAGCACGCTCTGCTGCAGCGACGCCGCCACGGGACTGGACAGCACGCTCGGATCGGGCGGCTCCACCGCCGCGATCGGCGCGCGGCCGAACGGCCCGATCACGTCCGGCAGGCCGGAGGTGTTGAGCAGCTTGGAGAATTCGTTGGGAACCTTGCGCAGCCAGTTGGGCGCGACCTCGTTGACGTCGGCCAGTACGCGCGACCCGTTGATCGCCGTCGCGATCGACGGCTGCGACGAGGTGGCCAGCGGCAGCGCCAGCAGCCACGCGGTGACCAGCACCGCGACGGCCTGCAGCACCGCGCCCACCACGCTGTCCACGCTGCGGGTGAACGGGTGGCGCATCCCGCTGCGCGCGGCGCGGCCGAGCACCATGCCCGCGACTTCGCCGACGATCACCAGCAGCACGATCAGCAGCACACCGGTGAGCACCCTGGTGCGGCCCTCGTCCACGTGGACCAGGATGTGCGGCGCGATCAGGATGCCCGCGACGGCGCCGAGCACCACGCCGAGGAAGGCCAGCGCCGAGGCGACGGCCCCCTGCCGCCACCCGGACGCCGCGGCGGCGAGCGCGAGCAGCACCACGATGATGTCGAGCCAAGCAGACGAACTCATAAGGTCATCCCCACCGCCGCCAGCGCCTCCTCCAGATCACGCACATCGTCGCGGTCCCAGTCGAGCTCCCAGCCCGCGGCCTTGAATATCCCCGCCAGAATCCCGCCGGTGAGCCCCCACACCAGCATCCCGTCCACCGCGAACGCGGGGCTCTGGTACCCGAACCGCCCGCGCACCAGGAACCGATTGGCCGGGTCCAGCATCTCCGAGAGGGGCACGCGCACAACGCGTTCGGTCTCGCCCTGGTCGACCACCCGCACCTCACCGGGCGTGCGCCAGTAGGCCAGCACCGGTGTGACGTCGAAACCCGATGGCGGGACGAACAGTTTGGGCAGCACCGCCAGCGGTTCCACGTGCTCGGGGATCAGACCCGTCTCCTCGCACGCCTCGCGCAACGCCGTATCGATCGGCCCGTCGTCACCGGGATCCACAGCGCCGCCGGGGAACGCGACCTGGCCGCTGTGCTGTCGCATGGTGGAGGCGCGCTGGGTGAGCAGGACGTCGGCGTCGTGCGGCACCCCGCCGGGCGCGACCGGATCGTCCTCGGGCGCACCGCTGAACAGCACCAGCACCGCCGCCTGACGCGGCTCCTTGCCCACGGTCATGGCGCGGCGCAGGGCGCGGGCCATCGTCAGCGTGTCGCTCGTGTCGGCGCCACCGGATTCGACGGCCCGGCGCAGCCACGGCGGCGTACCGGGCGGAAGCGCGATCATGCCGCGCCCTCCGCGGCCGCGCCGCCCCCGGAGCTCGAGCCCACCACCACCTCCACAGCAGAACGATCCGTCCGGCGCGCCATCACGCCCGGACTCCGAGGGCCGCCGCCACCGTGTCGGCGATGTCGTCGACCCCGGTAAACGTACGCACAACAACCTGCGCGAGGGAACCATCCGCGCGAATCAGCACCGAAATCGGCAGCACCGCGGGCGCTTCGACGGCGTTGCGCACGCGGGTGTCCGCGTCCAGCACGCCGGGCAGGCGCACGTCCAAGCCGCTCAGCCGGGCCAGGGCCTTCGCCTCGTCGGGATCGCTGTGGACGGTGAGCACGGTGACGGAATCGCCCGCGCGCTCGGCGTATTCGCGCAGCATCGGCAGTTCCTCGGCGCACGGCCCGCACCAGTACGCCCACAGGTTCAGCAGGGCGGGGCGGCCCGCGAGCGCGGCGGCCAGGTCGACGGAGGAGCCGTCGGCGAGGCAGCCGAGCGTGATCCCGGCCAGCGGACCGGAGCCGACCGCGCCGGGCACGGCGCTCGGGCACGGCGCGAGCGCGGCCTCGGCGCGCTGCTGCGCGGCGACGGGAGCGGCGGTGGCCGCGGGTCGCTCCGGAGTGGCGGGTTCGTCACCGCCACGCGGCCACAGCGCGACCGCGGCAGCGACGACGACGATCAACCCGACCAGCCCCCAGCGCAGCCCTCGTGTCACAGCCCGACCATCCCGAGCAGATGCTCGCGCTCCGGCCCCTTCACCAATTTGGCGGCGAGTTCCGGTTCGGTGGGGCCCGCGCCGAAGGACGGGCAGTCGTCGGCGAGCGGGCAGGCGCCGCAGGCGGGTTTGCGCGCGTGACAGATCCGCCGCCCGTGGAAGATCACCCGGTGCGACAGCATGGTCCAGTCCTTGCGCTCGATCAGCGCGCCGATCGCGTGCTCGACCTTGACCGGGTCCTCCTCCTCGGTCCACCCCCAGCGGCGCACCAGGCGGCCGAAATGGGTGTCGACGGTGATGCCCGGCACGTCGAACGCGTTGCCGAGGATGACGTTGGCGGTCTTGCGCCCGATGCCGGGCAGTTTCACCAATTCGTCGAGAGTGTGAGGTAACTCACCATCGTGGCGTTCGACCAGTGCCTGGCCGAGCCCGATGAGCGAGCTGGTCTTGTTCCGGAAGAAGCCGGTCGGCCGGATGTATTCCTCCAGCTCCGCGCGATTGGCCTCGGCGTAGTCGCGCGCCGTGCGGTACTTCGCGAACAGCGCGGGAGTGGTGAGATTCACGCGCTCGTCGGTGCACTGGGCGGAAAGGATTGTCGCGACCGCCAATTCGAGCGGATCGGTGAAATGCAGCTCACAGTGCGCGTCGGGGAACTCGGCCGAGAGGGTGCGGTACATGCGGCGCGCGCGGCGCACCAGGCCGAGGCGCGTTTCCGCCTGTCGCGCGCGGCTTCTCCGCTTGCGGGGCGCGGGCGTGGCGGGTTGCGCGGCGGTCGCCCCGACGGCGGCGCGCGGGGAGCCCGCGACGGCTGTCGAGGGGGTGGCTGGCACGCGTCCACCATACGGAACCGGGGCGACAAGTCGCCCGTTCAGATCGGTTGCCGTGTTCCATCTGAGACCTTCAGCGTGTTTACTCCTGGTTATGCAAGGACTCGCTGTGGTGCTCTTCCCAGTGGTGTTGATGCTGTTCGCACTGCTGATGGAGCGGGTCGAGAATCGGCTCCGCAAAATTCTCGAACCCGATCCCGAGGTTCAGCAGTACCTGGACAGGGCCAGCAACGCCGAGGTCAAGGAGTTGACCAAGGCCGGACTGCCGGCCGCCGTCGCCAAGATGCGCAGGCGCCGCAGCCGCACCGACGACCTCGACGTCGCACGCGCGAGCTGAGCGGCGGATTCGCCCGATTCCCCGATAGCGCGACACCGCGCAATCCACTCGTTACGTGGTGTCTGTCACTACGCCGGCGGATTGCCGCGTAGACTGCGCTGTTGGCCGAAGCGCTTCGGTCCAGCCCAGAGCCATTTCCCATAAGGAGCACATTCGTGGACGAGGCCCTCGCCAGAGCAGGCATCTTCCAAGGCGTTGAGCCCACCGCGGTCGCGGCACTCGCCAAACAACTTCAGCCCGTGGACTTTCCGCGCGGCCATGTCATCTTCAACGAGGGTGAACCGGGCGATCGGCTCTACATCATCACCTCGGGCAAGGTGAAGATCGGCCGCCGTTCCCCCGACGGCAGGGAGAACCTGCTCACGATCATGGGCCCCTCGGACATGTTCGGCGAGCTGTCGATCTTCGACCCGGGCCCGCGCACCTCGACCGCCACCACGGTCACCGAGGTCCGCGCCGTGACGATGGACCGGGACGCGCTCAAGTCCTGGATCGACCAGCGTCCGGAGATCGCCGAGCAGTTGCTGCGCGTACTGGCCCGCCGCCTGCGCCGCACCAACAACAACCTCGCCGACCTGATCTTCACCGACGTGCCCGGTCGCGTGGCCAAGGCGCTGCTGCAGCTCGCGCAGCGCTTCGGCACCCAGGAGGCGGGCGCCCTGCGGGTCACCCACGACCTGACCCAGGAGGAGATCGCCCAGCTCGTCGGCGCCTCCCGCGAGACCGTGAACAAGGCCCTGGCCGACTTCGCGCACCGCGGCTGGCTGCGGCTCGAGGGCAAGAGCGTGCTCATCTCCGATTCCGAGCGCCTCGCCCGCCGCGCCCGCTGACGCGGGCCGCACCCGAAGACGAGAACGGCCCGCCGCGACCAGCGCTCCACTGGTCGCGGCGGGCCGTCGTGTGCTCAGCCTTCGCTGCGCAGGTAGTCCAGCTGCGCCTTCACCGAACTGTGCGCGGCGGGCCACAGGCGCTTGTCGACGTCGGCGTACACCTTGCGCACCACCGACATCGCCCCCGCGTTCTCGCCCAGCTCCCGCAGCGCGGCGCGCACCTGGTCGAGCCGCTCGTGTCGATGCCGTATGTAGTACCGCGCCACCGGCTCCAGGTCGGGATGGTCGGGGCCGTGCGCGGGCAGCAGCGCCTTGCCCGTGCCCGCCTCGACCAACCGGTCCAGCGAGCCGAGGTAGTCGGCGAGGGTGCCGTCGGTGGAGTCCAGCACGGTGGTGCCGCTGCCGAGGATGGTGTCGCCGGTGAGTACCGCGTCGGCCAGCACGAAACTCACCGAATCACCGGTGTGGCCGGGGGTCGCGAGCACGCCGATGTCGAGCCCGGCCGCCGAGACGACCTCGCCGTCGGCCAGCGGCTCGCCCGAGCCGTGCAGGTAGGACGGGTCCACCGCCCGCACCGGGGCGCCGGTCAGCTTCACCAGCCGGTCGAGGGCCCCGGTGTGGTCGTGGTGGCGATGCGTGATCAAGGTCATCGCGATGCGCCCGTCTGTGGCCCGCGCGATCGCCTCGACGTGCTTGTGATCCTTGGGCCCCGGGTCCACCACCACGTAGTCCGGACAGTCCCGCGCGCGCAGCAACCAGGTGTTGGTGCCGTCCAGGGTCATCTTGCCCGGATTGTCCGCCAGCAGCACGGCCGCCGTGGGCGTCACCTGGCGCACGTGCCCGTACGCGGGATGGGTCAGCGTCATCGCGGTACCTACATCGCTAGAGAATCGGTGTCCGACACCCTGTCTAACGCACTTCGGCGATGAGTTCGACCTCGACGGGGGTGTTCTTGGGCAACTCGGACACGCCGACGGCCGAACGCGCGTGCGCGCCCGCCTCGCCGAACACCTCGCCGAGGAACTCCGACGCGCCGTTGATCACCAGCGGCTGATCGGCGAAACCGGGCGCGGACGCCACGAATCCGACCACCTTGACGATCCGCACCACCTCATCGAGCCCGACCAGATCATGCACGGCCGCCAGCGCGTTGAGCGCACACAGCCGGGCCGCCTCGGCCGCGGCCTCCAGCGTCACGTCCGCGCCGACCTTGCCGACCGCCGACAACTCACCGTCGACGAACGGCAGCTGACCCGAGGTGTACACGAGCGAGCCCGTGCGCACCGCCGGGATGTACGCGGCGACCGGCGCGGCCACCGCGGGCACGGACAGGCCGAGCCGCTCCAGGTTCTTCCGCCACGGGGGGGCCGCCTCGGCTGCCACTACTGCCTCGGGCGCTTCAGGTAGGCCACGTGCTGCTCGCCGGTCGGGCCGGGCAGCACCGTCACCAGCTCCCAGCCGTCAGCGCCCCACTGGTCCAGGATCTGCTTGGTGGCGTGCGTCAGCAGCGGAACGGTCGCGTACTCCCACAGGGTCACATCACTCATGGTGTGCATCCTGCCGGGCGAACGGTGCGCTCCGCCTCCCGGGTGGCGCTTTTCCGCGCCCCGTTCCGGCGCCGCTGTCTGGTACAGGAGCATCCGGAATCGGCCCGCAAACCGGATCCCCGGCACGTGATCGGGGAGTGGGCGATAGGCTCGCGAGCGTGGGAGTACCAACAGCAGTGCCCATTTCGGCGGAGCCGGGGCTGGAAACGGGTTGGCCGAAGCGCGCGGAAAAGGCCCGCTTGCACTATGTTTCGGGCAAGGGGGGAACCGGGAAGTCCACCGTCGCCGGCGCGCTCGCACTGGCGCTGGCCGCCGGGGGCAGGCGGGTGTTGTTGGTCGAGGTGGAGAGCAGGCAATCGATCGCCCAGCTCTTCGACCTGCCGCCGCTGCCGCCCACCGAGACCCGCATCGCCACAGCCGACGGCGGCGGCGAGGTGGTCGCGCTGGCGCTCGACATCGAGCACGCCTTTCTCGAATACCTCGACATGTTCTACAACCTGGGCTTCGCCGGACGGGCGATGCGCCGGATGGGCGCGATCGAGTTCGTCACCACCATCGCGCCCGGCCTGCGTGACGTGATTCTCACCGGCAAGATCAAGGAGTGTGCGGTCCGCGTCGACAAGGCGGGCAAGCGGGTCTACGACGAGATCGTCGTAG
This sequence comes from Nocardia puris, assembly GCF_036051655.1. Classification (NCBI taxonomy): domain Bacteria; kingdom Bacillati; phylum Actinomycetota; class Actinomycetes; order Mycobacteriales; family Nocardiaceae; genus Nocardia; species Nocardia puris. The sequence goes on from NZ_CP107943.1 coordinate 1,361,781, forward strand.
ACGCCCCGCCCACCGGGCGCATCGCGAGCTTCCTCGACGTCACCACCGCCATGGCCGAAATCGCCAAGGGCGGGCCGATCGCCGCGCAGGCCGAGGGCGTCTCCCGGCTGCTGCACTCCGACGAGACGATGATCCACCTGGTCACGCTGCTGGAGGCGCTGCCGGTGCAGGAGACCGCCGACGCCGTCGCCGAACTCACCGCGGGCGATCTGCGCATCGGCACCGTCATCGTGAACCGGGCCGGCGAGGGATTCCTGCCCGCCGACGTCCGCAACCGGGCGGCGCTGGGCGAGGTCGATCGCGACGGCGTGCGCGCGGGCCTGGAGAAGGCGGGAATCACCTTGTCCCGGGAGGACTTCGACGGCCTGATCACCGAAACCGTCGAGCATTCGGCCAGGTTGGCGGCCCAGGACGCGAGCGCCGCCGAACTGAACAAGGTCGACGTGTCCCAGCTGTACCTGCCCGCCCTGCCCGACGGCATGGACCTGGGCGGCCTGTACGAACTAGCCGAACACCTGAACGCGCAGGGGGTGCGATGACCGCGCTGGACATCAACGGGATCATCGCCGATCCCACCGCCCGCGTGGTGGTGTGCTGCGGCTCCGGCGGTGTCGGCAAGACCACCACGGCCGCGGCCATCGCGCTGCGCGCCGCCGAGGTGGGCCGCAAGGTCGTGGTGCTCACCATCGACCCGGCGCGCCGGCTGGCCCAGTCACTCGGCGTGGCCGACCTGGACAACGCCCCCCAGCGGGTGGAGCTCGGGCCGGAGGCCAAGGGCGAACTGCACGCGATGATGCTCAACATGCGCCGCACCTTCGACGACATGGTGCTCGAGCACACCACCCCCGAGAAGGCCGAGCAGATCTTCGCCAACCCGATCTACCAGACGGTGGCCTCGTCGTTCGGCGGCACGCAGGAATACATGGCGATGGAGAAGCTGGGCCAGCTCGCCTCCCGGCGCGAATGGGACCTGATCGTCGTGGACACCCCGCCCTCGCGCAACGCGCTGGACTTCCTGGACGCGCCCAAGCGACTGGGCACGTTCCTCAACGGCAAGATGATCCGGCTGATCATGGCGCCGGGCCGCGGTGTCGGGCGGTTCGTGACGGGTGCGATGAGCCTGGCCATGCGCGGCGTGTCGACGATCGTCGGCGGCCAGATGCTCAAGGACGCGTCGCTGTTCCTGCAGTCGCTGGAATCGCTGTTCGGCGGTTTCCAGGACCGGGCCGACCGCACCTACGCGATGCTCTCCAAGCCGGGCACCCACTTCCTCGTGGTGGCCGCCCCCGAACCGGACGCGCTGCGCGAGGCGTCGTTCTTCGTGGACCGCCTCTCCACCGAGCGCATGCCGCTGGCCGGGCTGGTCCTCAACCGCACGCATCCGGCGCTGAGTGCGCTCTCCCCGGATCACGCGCTCACCGCGGCCGATCAGCTGGCCGAATCCGATCCGCTCACCAGCGCGGTGCTGCGCATCCACGCCGAGCGGGTGGCCACCTCCCGGCGCGAACAGCATTTGCTGCACCGCTTCACGGGCGCCCACCCCCGGGTGCCGATCGCGGCGGTGACCGCGCTGCCGTTCGAGGTCGCGGATCTGGAGGCGCTGCGCGCCGTGGGCGATCAGCTCACCGCCGCGTCCGCGTGAGCCGCACCGGACCGTAACGTTCGGTATTGAATCGGAATTGCTATAGGCCCCAACGAGACCGAGCCCGCAGATCTGCGGGCTCGGTCTCGTTTCGCGAGGGGTTACATCGCCACTTGGTGCTGGCGCTGGGCCTGGAAGAAGTCGGCCCACGAGGTCACCTCGGGATGCTGCTTGAGCAGCGCCCGCCGCTGCCGCTCCGTCATGCCGCCCCACACACCGAACTCCACCCGGTTGTCGAGAGCGTCGGCCCCGCACTGCATCAGGACCGGGCAGTGCCTGCAGATCGTCGCCGCTTTGCGCTGCGCCGCGCCGCGGACGAACAGCTGATCGGGATCCACTTCCTTGCATCGGGCCTGGGATACCCAGGCGATTCGCGCTTCGGCCTGCTCCACGTCCAATCGAGCGATGGGGGTTGTCGTATGCATTTGGTGTGCCCCTTTGCAGTCCGAACACCGGGTCAACGGCGCTCCAGAATCGCGTGCCAGCTCACAGCAACCCGAACCCCGCTGCGAACTGAACCACATTCCACTTTGAGTGTTAGCTCCATCACACTGGGTTCTCAATCTAGGTAAAGGTTGGGCTTCAGCGCAAGACCGTCTCGAGAATTTTTGGTACGACCGTCCCTCCTATTCGGATAGCGAACCGGTCGGTCGGCTCTCTTTGCGACTCGCCCGCGTGCGACACGCCGTACACGCCGGTGCGACACGCCCTGCGCGCCGCGAGGAGCGCCGGTCGCGGCGGTCCGCCAAACACACCCGAGAGCGTCGCGGAGCCACCCCGTAGTCTGGGGAACGTGCCGAACGTGCCGATCACACATACGCTCGCGAAGCTGGCGGGCAGCTGCGCGCTGGCCGCCGTGCTCGTCGCCGGGCTGCTGTTCCCTTTGGCGGGCGGATTCGGATTCGTCTCGAACCGCGCCGCCGACGCGGTCGACAACGTCGCCGCCGAACTGGTCGAGGGCATCGTCCCCGCCGTGTCGACGATGGTCGACGCGGACGGCACGCCCATCGCCTGGCTCTACGAGCAGCGGCGCTTCGAGGTGCCCAGCGAGAAGATCTCCAACGACATGAAGCTGGCCATCATCTCCATCGAGGACCGCCGCTTCGCCGAACACCAGGGCGTGGACTGGCAGGGCACCGTGCGCGCGTTCCTCACCAACACCACCAGCGGTGAGGTCCAGCAGGGCGCCTCCACCCTCGACCAGCAGTACGTGAAGAACTACCAGCTGCTGGTGCTGGCCAAGACCGACGCCGAACGCCGCGCCGCCATCGAGACCACCCCGGCCCGCAAGATCCGCGAGATCCGGATGGCGCTCACCCTGGACAAGGAACTCAGCAAGGACGAGATCCTCACCCGGTATCTGAACCTGGTGCCGTTCGGCAACTCCTCCTACGGCATCCAGGACGCCGCGCAGACCTACTTCGGCATCGACGCCTCGCAGCTGAACGTCGCGCAGTCGGCGATGCTCGCGGGCATGGTGCAGTCCAGCTCCAAGCTGAACCCGTACACCAACGAGCAGGGCGTGCGAGAGCGCCGCAACACCGTGCTGGACACGATGATCCAGAACATCCCGGCCCGCGCCGCCGAATTCCGCGCGGCCAAGGAGGAGCCACTCGGCGTGCTCCCCGAGCCCAAGGGCCTGCCGCGCGGCTGCATCGCCGCCAACGACCGCGGCTTCTTCTGCGACTACGCGCTGCAGTACCTGGCCAACGCCGGCATCAGCCGCGAGCAGATCGACAAGGGCGGCTACCTGATCCGTACCACCCTGGACCCGGCCGTGCAGGATTCGGTGAAGCGCGCGGTCGTGCAGCACGCCGACCCGAACCTCCCGCACGTCGCCGAGGTCATGTCGGTGATCGCACCCGGCCAGGACTCGCATCCGCTGCTGGCCATGGCCAGCAGCCGCACCTACGGCCTGGACCGCGACGCCAACGAGACGCTGCTGCCGCAGCCGTACTCCATGGTCGGCAACGGCGCGGGATCGGTCTTCAAGGTCTTCACCACCGCCGCGGCCATGGAGAAGGGCATGGGCATCAACTCCCAGCTCGACGTGCCCGGCCGCTTCGAGGCCCGCGGCCTCGGTGACGGCGGCGCGCGCGGCTGCCCGCCCGCCACCTACTGCGTGGAGAACGCGGGCGCCTACAAGTCGCCCATGTCGGTCACCGAGGCACTGGCCACCTCGCCGAACACCACGTTCGTGAAGATGATCCAGGCCGTCGGCGTGGGACCGACCGTCGATATGGCGGTGCGCCTGGGCATGCGCTCGTTCACCGAGCCGGGCAGCTCCGGGATCAGCAACCAGAGCCTGGCCGACATGATCAAGAGCCAGAACCTCGGCTCGTTCACGCTGGGCCCGGTCGCGATCAACGCGCTGGAACTGTCCAACGTGGCCGCGACGCTGGCCTCCGGCGGCAAGTGGTGCCCGCCGTCGCCGATCAAGGAGGTCGTCGACCGCTACGGCAAGCCGGTGCCGCTCACCCAGCAGGCGTGCGAGCAGGTTGTGGAGCCCGGCTTGGCCAACACCCTCGCCAACGCGCTGAGCAAGGACGACACCGCGGGCACCGCCGCTGCGGCCGCCCAGTCGGTGGGCTGGAACCTGCCGATGGCGGGCAAGACGGGAACCACCGAGAGCCACCGCTCCTCGGCCTTCCTCGGCTTCACCAACTCGCTGGCCGCCGCGGTCTACGTGTACGGCGACAGCCCTACCCCCGGTGAGATCTGCTCGTTCCCGCTGCGCAGCTGCGGCAGCGGCAACCTGTTCGGCGGTAACGAACCCGCGCGGACCTGGTTCAACGCGATCAAACCGATCGTGGACCGGTTCCCGCCCGCCGCGCTGCCACCGCTGGACGACAAATACGTGCGCGGCGCCAATAACGCGCAGGTCCCCGACGTGGCGGGCATGTCGCAGGCCGACGCGACCGCCGCGCTGACCACCGCGGGCTTCCAGGTCTCGGCGGTCACCGGCACCGGGCCGCCGCCCAAGGGCAGCGTGATGAGCACCTCGCCGAACGGTTCGGCGATCCCGGGCTCGGTCATCACGATCTACGTCAGCGACGGCACGCAACGCGTCGCGCCGGCTCCGGCGCCACCGCCCGCGGTGCCGAACCTGCCGCCACCACCGGCGCTGCCGCCCGGCTTCCCACTCCCACCGTGGTGGCCCCGATAGTCCAGTGAACGACGAACGGCCGACCGGAAACTCCGGTCGGCCGTTCGCGTTCGCGGATCCGGCTAGAGCCGGGCCTTCACGGCCGCGGAGATGCGCGACCCGTCGGCCTTGCCCGCGGCGAGCGCGGTGGCGGCCTTCATGACCTGGCCCATCTGGCGCATGCCGGGCCGCTCGCCGATCTCCTCGGCGACCTGGGCGATGGCGGTGTCGGCGAGATCGGCGATCTCGGCCTCGGTGAGCTGGGTCGGCAGGTACTCGTCGATGATCCTGGCCTCGGCGTGCTCGTTCGCGGCGAGTTCACCGCGACCGGCCTGGGTGTAGACCTCGGCCGACTCGTTGCGCTTCTTCGCCTCCTTCTGCAGGACGGCGATCACCTCGGCGTCGGAGAGTTCGCGCGCCTGCGTGCCCGCGACCTCGGCGTTCTGGATCGCGGCCAGCAGCATGCGCAGGGTCGACAGGCGCAGCGTGTCCTTGGCCTTCATCGCGGCGGTCATGTCCGTCCGCAGCCGCTGTTTGAGTTCCGACATGTGCCACACGGTAGCCGCTCCCGGGGAACCGGCCCACCACATTTCGCCGGTGGCCGCGCCGAGCTTGTGCGGAAACACACTCGGCGATCCGCGGCGGGCTCACCTATGCTGGGCAAATGCCCGTGATCTCGACGTCCGCCGTCCGCAGAACCGCACTGGGAGCCACCGGTGCCGCGGTAGCTGGAATCGGTTACGCCTCCCTGATCGAGCGCAACGCGTTCGTGCTGCGCGAGGCGACCATGCCGGTGTTGCCGCCGGGATCATCGAGTCTACGCGTGCTGCACATCAGCGACCTGCACATGACGCCGGGCCAGAAGCTCAAGCAGCAGTGGTTGCGCGAACTGGACCGGCTGGAGCCGGATCTGGTGGTGAACACCGGCGACAACCTGTCGCACCAGAAGGCCGTGCCCGCCGTGGTGCAGTCGCTCGGCGGATTGCTCGCCCGCCCAGGACTTTTCGTGTTCGGCAGCAACGACTACTTCGCGCCGGTGCCGAAGAACCCGCTGAAGTACTTCAAGAAGGACCACCGCCGCGTGTACGGCGCGCCGCTGCCGTGGAAGGACCTGCGCGCGGCGTTCACCGAACGCGGCTGGCTCGATCTCACCCACGTGCGCCGCGACCTCGAGGTGAGCGGCATCCGCATCGCCACCGCCGGCGTCGACGACCCGCACCTGCAGCGCGACCGCTACGACACGGTGGCCGGCGCGCCCAACCCGCTGGCCGACCTGCGCCTGGGCCTCACCCACTCGCCCGAACCGCGCGTGCTGGATCGGTTCGCCGACGACGGCTACGACCTGGTGCTGGCCGGGCACACGCACGGCGGTCAGCTGGTGCTGCCGGGCTACGGCGCGCTGGTCACCAACTGCGGTATCGACAAGTCGCGCGTGAAGGGCCCGTCGAAGTGGGGCGCGCACACCCAGCTGCACGTGTCCGCCGGCGTGGGCACGTCGCCCTGGGCGCCCTACCGCTTCTGCTGCCGCCCCGAAGCCACCCTCCTCACGCTCGTCGCCGCTCCCCCGAAGCGTCCGATCTCGGACAGTGATCGTGGAGTGTCGACGTCGGAGACCGTCGCGCGCTGAGGGCGTACCGATTCGCTGACTGACGCTCGGCCGTCCTCCGGCGGCTGAGCGTTCCTTTCGTCGACCCTTCAGATCGTGCGCATCTGCGTCGCCCGAGTGTCTCGAACCGTTGCCCGGGTTGACCTTTCGCGCGGGGCGAGACGGGTCATGGGGCGGGTGTAGCAGTTGAGCTCGATCTGCATGGCCCGGTATGGTCGCTTGCCGAAACTGGAGACAGTCGAGGAGGGGACGACGTTGAGCAGAGGGTCCGGCGAGCCGTTGACCGAGCCGATCCCCACGGGGATACACCCGGACCACCCCGGAGACGTCGCCACCGCGCTCCCCGCCCCCGACGTTCCGTCCGCGTCCAACGACATCCCCCTGACCCTGCCGGGGATCACTCCCCCTCCCCAATCCGCCATGGGCACAACGGTTCCGACCGCCCTGCCGCCCCTCCACCAAGGCCTCGGCGGCGCTCCCCGGATCTCGGCACCCGCTCCGGGGGCTGACGAGTCGCATGTGGCTCCCGTACAAGAGATTTCATCCCCGAGAGGCACGCGCACCGAGCCGGCGCCGTCCCCCGAGGCGTCGCCGCAGCCGGACCGCCCGGGGTACGCAACAACCCATACGACACCGAGGCAGACCGCGCACCCGACACCGTCGGCGCCGGAGACCGAGCGGCCCGCCTACACGTCCGCCCCGGCATTCGACGCGCACACAGCCCAGCTGAACTTCACCTCTCCCCGGTACTCGGCGCCGCAGGGTTTCCCGGCGCCTCCCGGCCCCGGAGCGCACCAGCATGAACGAACCCCGCTGGGGTGGAAGGCATGGGCCGGGGCGGTGGCGGCCGGAGTGGTGGTGGCCGGTGGGGCGGTCGCGGTGGTGGTGAGCGGCGGCGGGGAGGAGGACGCGCCCGCGATGGTGAGCGCGCTCACCGCGTCGGAGGCGTCGCTGTCGCGGCGCTCCACGTCCGTGCAGGCCGGGCCGCCGGTGGTGCCCGGGTACCAGGTGGTGGTCGCGCCCGACAACGGCGCCGCCTACGACGTGCCCGCCGGCTGGACCGTCGCCGAATCCGGCACCCCGGGCGGCTTCGGCACCCCGCCCGACGCCGTGAGCGGCAAGGGCTATGCGTTCGAGGGCAAGGACTACTGCCCCGGCTCCACGCGCACCGTCGCCTTCGTCACCAGCTCGCAGAACACCGACACCTCCGGCGCCGCAACGGAACTCGCGACCCGCACGGCGCGCGCCGCCTACGCCGACTCCACCGGCGGCGGACCCACCGGCGCACCCCAGCCCCTCGCCTCCCTCGACGGCGCCCAGAACGGCACCTTCGTCGAGTCCAAGGGCGCCATCCCCGCCTCCCAGCCCGGCTGCGCCACCGAGTACACCATCTACACCTTCGCCGCCCCCGCCGACACCGGCACCGTCGTCCTGGTCATCGCCGCCGACACCGGCGTCCCCGGCGCCGTCGACACCGAGATCGCCAAGCGCATCTTCCGCACCATCCGCCCCCACGAAGGCTGACTGACCTGCCGGTTTAACGTCTGGACCCGACCTGTTGTAAGCTACTCCAGGTTCAAGCCACGGGGTGTGGCGCAGCTTGGTAGCGCGCTTCGTTCGGGACGAAGAGGTCGCAGGTTCAAATCCTGTCACCCCGACTCGTGTGGTTGAGACACGAAAGAGCCCCTGACCGGGGATTATCGGTCAGGGGCTCTCTTCTATCCGGGGGTCGCCCGGCCGGGTTTTCCTGCGTGGGTACGCAGTCAGTACGCAGTGCGCAAAGCGCGGACCGCCGCGTCGAGGGCTTCCGCGACGGCTTCGAGGTCGTCCGGGAACAAGTCGGCGTAGGTGTCGAGGGTGAGCGCCGCGGACTTGTGCCCGAGCATGGTCTGTACCGCTTTGACGTTCGCTCCGGCGCTGATGGCGAGCGACGCGGCCGTGTGTCGCAAGTCATGCGGTGTGACCGTGGGGAATTCGGGGGTACGTAGTCCTTTCCCGCTCGCCAGTTCCTCGGCGCGCGCCTTGGTGGCCGCCGCTTGGAGCCGCCGCACGGCCGGCATGAATACTCGAGGCCGGTACGTCGACACCCGGAGCGTCTTGCCTCGGTCGGACCGGAAGACCAGGGAGTCACGGTTTCGGCCCGTCATCAGGGCGGCGAGGTCGTTGGCGAGGAATTCGGGGAAGGGAACCGAGCGACGTTCGTGATCCTTCGCCGTCGACCAGACGAGCTTGCCGCGGACTTCTGCGACGGCTTCGATCACGTTGACGCGGCGGCGCAGCATGTCGAAGTTCGAGACGCGGAGCGCTGCCATTTCACCCCAGCGTAGGCCCGTGTATGCGAGGAATCGGACCGCCGTCGCGTGTTCGGCAACCTCGTGTGCGAGTTGGTCCACTTGCGTATGGGTCAGGTATCCACGCGGCTTGTGCATTCGTCGCGGAAGCTTCACGGACGCACAGGGATTCAGTGCAATCTGTCGATCTTCGACGGCCGACTCGAGGATCATCCGCAGTATCCCCACGGCGTTCTCGATGGTGGGAACGCCGACGTCGGCCGCGACCATCTCAGCTATCCACGACTGGACCGCCGACTTTCGTACGTCCTTGAGGCTGTCGCGTCCCCATCGCGGTTTGACATGCGCTGTCCACGTGTATTCGCGGGTCGACGTCGTGGTCTGCTTCAGGTGCGCCTGCACCTTCAGCCAGCGGTCGCCCGCATCAGCGATCAGTTCCTTGCCCGCGGACGGAGCTACGTGGCTGCCTTGGACCACCGTGCTCACCTGCGCGTCGAGCCATGCTTGCGCGTCGGTCTTGCGGGCGAAGCGCTTGGTGTGCTCGTTGCCGGTGTCGTCGACGTAGCGGGCACGCCAGCGTTTGCCTTTGCCGTGGAGTTTGGACGGCACGCGCCGGATCGTGCCGTCTTGTTGGCGTTCGTCTTTGGTCCAGAGGTCTTCGACTCCGGCGCGGCGGTTGCGGCGATTCACCGGCCGGGCCTGTGGGTCGCTGCTCTTGGCTCTGGTCGGCGTGGACCGGTCGGCGGCGAGGAACGCCGGGAACGGCACCGACTGCGGTGAGTTCGCGCCTGCACTCGTGGTGGCCATGTCAGGCAGCTCCGCCGGTCGAGGTGGCCTGTTCCTGTTCGGCGATCCAGGCCAGGATGGTCGACTCACGCCAGACGCGGCGGCGGCCGAGTTTGAAGCTGGCCGGCCCGCTGCCGATGTGTGCCCAGTAGCGCCAGGTGGCGGCGGGGATGCCGGTGAGGGCTTCGCAGTCGGTGGCCTGGAGGAAGCGGTCGGGGTTGCTGAGGGTGTGGGTCATGGTGGCCTCGTTTCGGGGTGTCGCGGGCGGTGTCGCCGGGGTGTCGCTTCGGGTGTCGTCGGCGGCGGCGGGTGTCGCCTTGGTGTCGCTTCGGGTGTCGCGGGCGACGGCGGGTGTCGCGTGGGGTGTCGCCTGCCCGCCGTGGGGCGACAGGCGCGCCCCGGTCGGGTTGGTTGTCATGTCATCGGCTCCGGTGTCGGTCCCGGCTAGTACCGGGTGTGACCTGTGGTTTCGTGGGGTGGCGTGGGTCGGGTGTGCTGGTGTCGCCTGCTGTCGCCTGCCGGTCGGTGCGCTGTCGCCAGTGGTCGAGCAGGTCGTCGAAATCGACCGCGTCGACCGGCACGTCGTGGCCGGTCTGGGTGGCGTGGCGTCGCACGGTGTCGGGCATGGCGACACCGCCGCACACGTAGAGCAGCCGGTCGCAGCCGTCGTGCTCGGTGCGGGCGACGGTGGCGGCGAGGTTGGCGCGGAAGTTGCTGGCGAGGTTGGAGATGTCCACCCGGACCGCGACCCACTCCCCCGAGGTGGGGTCGGTCCATCGGCCGTCATACGGGTAGCGCATCCGCCGTCCACCGGTCTCGGTCAGCAGTTCCCGCTCGGAGGTCCACGCGTCGAGCCCGGTCGCGCCGAGCGCGATACGGGTTTGGGTGACCGCGCGTCCGTGGGGGCACCACAACGGGGAAGGGGTCCAGTCGGGTTCGTTGCGTCCGGTCACCCAGCGGGCACCCGCTTTGGTGGGCACGGCCCAGCGGGCGCCCGCGGAGTGGGTTTCCAGCGGGCGGACGAGTCCTTCGGTGCGTAGCGATTTCAGCGTCTCGTAGACGTGGGATCGGCTGATCGCGAGGTAGTCGGTCAGGACATCGGTTTGGATGGCGCGTTGCTGCACGAGGGCGACCAGGGCGCGCCCGTCGCGTTCGCTGCGCGGAGCACCGGCGCGGCTCATGCCACACCACCGTTGGCGGTGCCGGTGCGGGGTGTGGCCGGCCGCGCCGCGCGGCGAGCCTGGGCGAGGGCGGTGCGGTGGTCGAGGAACCGTGCCCAGTCGGTGGCGAAGTCGCGCACCACCAGATGCATGTCCAGCGTGGCGAATTCGGCCGGAAGCCGCTCGGCAGCGGCCAGCACCACCCGGTTCACGTCCCGCCCGCGCACCAGATAGAGCACCCCGATCATCGGGTCCGGGGCCGCGTCGCGGGCGGTGCGGATCGCACCCCGCAGCGCGGTGTCCATGTTCGCGGTGCTTTTCGCGGTCAGTTCGACTTCCAGCGCCCACCACCCGTAGGTGCCATCGACCACGCCGAGGAACCGGCCATCATGGATATGCCCCACCGCACGGCGGCCACGCGAACTCTCCTGGCGCGCAGCGTGTTCGGCGTCGTGACGCAACTGCCGCTCCGAGATCCACACACCAGGTTCGGCGCCCACGAGCATGATCCGGGCCTGAGCGACCGCCCGGTAGTGGGCAGCGTCCTTGAGCGGCGGGCGCCACGTCGAACGCGGCACCCACCCCAACACACTCGCCGCGGCATCCCGCGTGGGGACCACCCACTTGATACCCGGCTGCACCTCCATCAACGGCAACAGCAACCGCTGCTCTCGGAGCTGGCGCACCAAAACATAGGTGTGCGGCTCCGACATGCCGAGAAACCAACCGAGCACGTCGAGTTGCATGCCGTACATCTCCGACAACCCCGCCAGCGCGAGCGACTTCCGCGCCGTCGAGAGCGACAGTGCGGACTTCTGCGGCCGGAGAAGGCGTTGCACGGTGGTCCGGGGTGCGCCGATTCGTTCGGCGATTTCTCTTGTGCTGTAGCCGTTTTCGCGGAGTCGTGCGGCTTCGCCGAGGATGGCTTCGACCTTGCGGGTGTTGATCCCGAGTGTCGCGGCGATCTGGCGGTAGGACTGGCCGCGGTCGCGCAGCCCGCCCACGATGGCGTCCCGGTGGGCGAGTTCCAGCGCCGCGTACGGGTCGGCCGGCCGCGCGACCGCGCGGGTGGCGTCGCCCGCGCAGGTCGGTGCGGGTGCGTCGGTGGCGTGCCCCGCCTCCCTGGTTGTGGTCATAGGACCCTCCTGAGTGTGAAAGTGTGGAAAGTGCTGTTGTTCAACAGGACTCGAACGCCGAAGGCATCGACACCGCAGAGCGGGACAGCTCGGGACGTCCCCGCGCGAGCCCGCGACACCCTCGGCGTCCCCGTGGTCCGCCAGGTCAGCGGGCGCGGGTGCGGATCCGGCGTGCCGGGCGCTCGCCGGGCGCGTCGTCGCGGGACAGCCCCCCGGCGGGTGTGTCACCGGCGGGGCGGGCGCCCGCGGGGCCGCGCAGGTCGCGTTCCTTGAACGTGGCGGACGCGTCGGCTCGGGCGAGCAGTTCACTCATGCGGGGACTCGACGCGTCGAGCTGGCGGCGGGCCAGCACCCGCACCCCCTCACGCGGCTTGTTCCGCGGCTCGGCCCACTGGTCATACGCCGTAACCAACGCGCCCTCGGCCGCGAGCGCGATATCGGCCTCCGCCCAGAACCGGCGCGCCGGAATGGCCCGCCCCCGCTCGGCATGCCGGACATAGGACGGGTCCAGCAGGCACTCCCTGGCCAGCGCTTCCTGACTGACCAGCGCCTTGGTGCGGTAATGGTTGAGCAGCGCACCCAACTCCTCCTGCGGATTCTTCGGCGCGGGCGGCGCGGGCGCGTCCGGCGAGCGCAGCAACTCGCTCACGGTTCGGCCCGGAAACATCGCCTCCAGCACATCGCGGCGGAACCCGTCACGAGGCACAGTGCGACCATTGACCCAGTCCCGGAACGCGTACGCCGAGGGAACATGACCGGAAGCGTTGCGGTCGAGCCGACGCGCGACCCGATCGAACTCCCGCCGGAACTCCTTATACGAAGTCAAATCACGTTGCTGGAGAAGCTGTTTCAACATCGTCGGCTTCGACTCGGACTCGCTCATCGCGAACGCTCCGCACCCGCCCGCTCCGGGCGATCCGCGACGACCCCGCGCTCGTGCTCGGCGCCCGCCACGCGGGCGAACGAGCCGATCTCGTGCTCGGACCGCATACCGGGCCACGGCGCGTCATAGGTCTCGCGGAACTTCTCCCGCCACCCCAACGCCGTACGAATGTCACGCTCCGAGACACCCTGCCGCTCCAAATCGTCAAGCACCGACGATGCGAACACCGCCCGGTTATACGACTCGACACGCTCTACACTGGACATGCTTCTGGGCTCCAATCCGAGAAGTGAAGACCGAGTGGGTTGCCGCCCAGCTCGGTCATCGGACTCCCTGGCAGCTCCAACTGCCAGGGAGTTTCTTGCTTTCTTGTCGCCGCGTCGTCACCAGCTCCACCGGACCAACTCAGCAAACGAAACTGTATATACTCAACTGTATATACACAAGACTTCCTGCGCATCTATGCTGTACATGCATAGCTGTGCATGTCTAAAATGGTTTTCATTTGGGCCGCTCAAGAGAGGACATCCTCGCGTTGACTGAACCCGCTTACGTCTCGATCGCAGCGATGTATGCACGGCAGATCCGAAGCGGCGAGCTTCCTGGCGGCACCCAGCTTCGGAGTCTCAGCGAGCTCGTCGAGCGGCACGGCGTCTCGAAGATCGTTGTCATCCAGGCGATTCAGCTTCTGGAGAGGCAGGGCCTTGTTCGCACAGTTCCCCGGCGCGGAACGTTCGTCACCGACAGCCCTAACCTCGTTCGCGTAGCTCCAGAGCGTCAGATGGAAGACCCTGAAGACACGTACGGGCACGAGTCGGATCGAGAGGTGCGCATCGACCGCGAGACGAGCCTCGTCGCAGCCACCGGAGATCTCGCGCACGAGTTCGGCGTCGCCCCGGATGCGGCAGTAGAACTGCGGCACACGATCACTCGGGCAGCCGAGGATGGCCGCCCGATCTCGATCTCGGACACCTACGAACCTGTTGGTGCTCCGGATATCTCGCACGCTGTGGTGCTGGAGGAGATGGTCTCCGACCGCATTCCCACCCCAGTGCATGCGGAGTGGCTGGGCGCGGCTCCGGGAGACCTGACCAAGGCGGTGCGCCAGAGGTACCTCGGAGAGAACGGGCAGCTTCTAATGCTGTCCGAGATCTCCTACCCACGCGATCGCTACGACGCCTTCGTGTTTCGGATGCGGTTGGACGCTGGGGCTAAACCGACCGGCTCGCCAGACCACAACGTGTAGTGGGACTACCGAAGAACCCAGCCTTGTGCCCGATCGACCAGGTTCCACCAAGAGACGAACTGCTCGTCCTCGGTCTCCAACTTCCAGCAGGCGTTCAAGGCATCGAAGAAGGCGTCATCCGCAGTTTTCCCCCCTTGGGGCTCGCCGACGAACAGAACGCGGCTGCCGCCCCCGCGCTGGAAGCGAGCGAGCGCTTCCGACGCCATGGGGTTACCCCATCCAGGAGGCCAGCAGAGAAGCAAGACGGTGTCAGCGCAGTCGCGAGTTCGCTGTTCGAACACGTCGACGCCACGCACCGCGTACCAGGTGTCACGCTGGCCTACAGCTCCAGGAAATGAGACGTTCTCGGCCTCGCCGGGAGGCTCGGAGTCGTACGCCTCTACTGCCGCCCCAGCCTGGTGGAGCTGCGCCGCCCAGTAGCCGCGGCCGGCGCCGAGTTCGAGAACCGGGCAGCCGTCACAGAAGGCGACAGCCCACGCAACCGTCTCGGGCGATGGGATCGCGTATGCGTACGTCGATTGCAGGACGGTTTGTGCGTACCCGAGACGCGCACTGCCCTGGTCTCGGCCGCCGTTCACAACACGGCGCCCCTCGTGCTCGAACACCGAGGCAGCGACGATGTCCCAGTACGGATTCCGGCTCTCCGCCTCGCCACCGGTCATGAAGTTGACGAGCCTCAAGTCGAACGCCGCGTCGGCGCGATCGTCACCGGTGCCCGGCAGCATGAGAGCGGTGTCCAGGTACTCCGCAACTTTGGGGAACTGAGCGCGCAGACGAGCATCGTCCCCCAGCAGATCGGACAGCTGTGCCCGTCGTTCGACCGTGAGTGCAAGTTCCGTCATGCGCCCCATTCTCGCTTGGCCGGAGTGGCTTCCGCTGCCACTTCGCCGAGGTCTTGCGCCCGCAGGTCCGGCGACTCCGTTCCGGAGATGGCCCGAAGTCGGCCCGAAGCTGGCCCGTAGCTGTGAGGTCCCCGCCTGGTCCAAGAATTTCCGGCAGTCATACCGTTTGACCTGCACCTCCGGTGCAGGGCTCTCGCTCTCGCCTTCCTGATTCTCTACGGCTTCGCTGTTCGCAGAGAATCAGGAAGGCGAGAGCGAGAGCCAAGGTGGTTCAGTTGAGTAAATAGGTGAGAGAGGTTGAGAGAGTGAGGAAGTGGGGTGTGTGACCACAAGGGGGCTGGCTTGGGTGGGTGGCTGAGTTGAGGAGCGCCCGTTGCGTTTCGACGTAGTTGGCGTAGTGGTCCGATGGGCTGGACGGTGCCGGAGGGCACGCGGTGGGGTGCGCGGTTGGGTTCGAGCTGAGGCGGTGCGGTGGTGTACGGGGCGGGGATGGACCACAATGAGGAGGTGGCAGCCAGGCGCCGCCGGTACCATCGGATTCGTGACCGCCTCGCTCGCAGAACTCGAAGCTCGTGTGGCCGCGCTGGAAGCCGAGCGCGCCGACTACCGAGCCGTGCTCGCCGTCGTGAACGCGCTCAGCCAGCAGACCCGAGAGCGGCTGGACCAGGTCGCGGAGAAGGTCGACCAGGCGTCCGAGCGCGCCGACGCGAAACTCGCCGATACGAACGTTCGAGTTCGGTCGATCGAGGAGACCGTTGCCGAGGTCCGTGACCTACTGGTCCGGGTGCTCGACCAACCTCGCTGATTCGGTACGCAACGGGTACGCAATAGCGCCGTTTGCCGCACCGCGCGGCCAACACGACCAACGACAACGCCGCAGGTCAGCCAACGTCACCAATTCCACCCGAAAATGCCCTGACCTGCACATATGCCGAACCTGGTAGTTCGGGACGAAGAGGTCGCAGGTTCAAATCCTGTCACCCCGACTCGTGTGGTTGAGACACGATAAGGCCCCTGACCGGGGATTCCTGGTCAGGGGCTTTTTCTTCGCCCAGCGAAGGCAACTCATGGAAGCCGCCAGAGGGGGCAAATAGGGGGCACACCGCCTACTCGCTGTCCCCCATCGACCGACGAACCGCGTCATGGTCCTCCGTGCGCCGGACGTAGTACTGCATCGTCGTGGTGGCATCCTCGTGGCCGATCACGACCGCCAGCTTGTGCGGGGGCAAGCCGTCGTCGGCCAGCCAGGTTCCGAACATGTCGCGCAAGTCGTGGAACCGGACTCCGCCCGCCTCGTTGCGAGCGACCATCCGCACCGCCTGCTCGTACTTGCCGAACACCTCCGACTCGACTTCGCCGCGGTCGTTCATCCACACCGCCTCGAACTTCTCGCCGACCTCGCCGACCTCGCCGACCTCACCGAGCAGACCAGCCCGCACCAGAGCAGGGCGCCACACCCGCGACCGGAACAACGTCCGCCGCAACGGCCCGCCGACCTCGTTGGTGAAGATGAGCCCTTGTGGCCCCTGCGGATACTGCCGGAGGTAGTCGCGCAGCTCACCGACCAGCCAGGCCGGGATGGGCACCGTCCGCCGACCGGCCCGCGACTTCGGGAACGGCTTGAACTCGGTGTGGCCGGCCACTTCCGTCACCGTGCGGATCACCCGGACCACCCCGGCATCCAGGTCCACGGCATCAGTGCACAGCCCGGCGACCTCGCCCCAGCGCAGACCCGCGAACGCCGCCGTCGCCACGAACACCCGATACCGCTCGGGCTGTACAGCCGGAAGCAGCTGATACCGCACCTCTTCGCGGGTCAGCAGCCGTTCATCGGTATCGCGGATGCGTCGCTTCGGGAGCTTCACACCCTCGGTCGGGTCGGACCCGATGAGCTTGTTCCGGATCGCCGAACGCATCACCCCGGCCATCAGCCGCTTGCACTCCGCGACCGTCGCCCGCGACTTCATTGCCGAAAGCTCGGTCACCCAGGTCTGCACCGACAGGTGGTCGATTTTCCCCAGCTGCCAGTCCGACCACTTCGGGAGCACATGCGTCCGCATGATGGACTCGTCGCGAGCGTTGGTCGTGCGCTCGTGGTTCCAGGACTTCATCCACTCCCGCGCATGATCCCCGAACAGCAGCCGACCCGCGTGCGGCGAGACATAGGCGCCTGAGGACATCGACAATTCGATCTGCGCGAGGAAGGTCGAAGCCTCCTTCTTCGTGCGGAACGTCTTGTGCCGCTTCGCCCCAGAGGGATCACGCCAACCAGCCCGCCACTTGTCCGAGGGCGTGCGCTCAATCCACCCCACCGGTTACACCGCCTCCGACACGTTGTCGGCTTCGGCGAGCCAGGCATGGAAGCTCGCACGCGCGATCACCCACCGCCGCCCGATCCGCTTCGCCGGGATCACGCCGTCCTTCACGAACTGATAGGCATTGCCCCGAGACAGCCCCAGCAGCCGCGCCACCTCATCCACGGTGTACGTCGCCGGTTCCAACTGTCTACCGCCCTTGATGATCTGCACAGCTCCCCCTCTCTACGCGGCCGACTGACCGTCGGTCGATTCCTGCTGTTGCACAATGCTTTCCGAGACGATCACGCCCTCCGATAGGGCGAGTTGGGCGTGCGTGTACTCGGCTCGTCGGCTGATCTTCTGGGCGACCATCGCCATGATCAGATGCTCCCGAGGAGGCACGTTCGGGTCACCGGGCTCGACCGGGCTAATCTGCATCCGGTCGATCTCCGGCTTGGAGATGCCCGCCGCGGCGAGGACCTGGCGGACGTGCTCGGTCCGGTCGGCACGGTGGTCGGCCAGGTCCTTGCCGGTCCACTTCCGCGACACCAGCACCCGACGACCACGCAGACCGAGGGTTTCCCGGCGATGTGCCTTGCCCTTGCAGACACCCGACACGGTCTTCGAGGTCGCACCCTTGGGGATCACGCCGTAGCGGAACCACAGACCGCACGACGGCGAGCACGGAGTCACCGCCAGCTCGGCGTGCAACCGGTCGTAGTGATCGGCCGCCCGCTGAGTCTTCGGCTCGATGACCTCGGCGACCGACTTCGTGAGGTACTTGGTCAAGTAGCCGATATGCCGGTCGGCTTCCGGGGTCCCGGCCAGAATGCCCTTCACGTCGACCTGCTGGCCGAACCGGATCACATGCGCCGGTTGGATGTCGTCCACCGAATCCATCAGGTCGAGCACTTCGGTCCAGGTCGGCACCGGCTCGTTCGTGTCGGGGTCGGTGAACCGGCCAGCGGTGTAGTCCCACTGCGGCAGACGCCCGGACTCGTAGACCTCGTGATCGAAGTGCGGCCACCACACCTGGTGATACGTCGCCGCCGCCAACTGACGGATCAACGCTCGTGAGTCCGAACCCCGGACACCGATGTGGATGTGCGGCGCGCCGCGTCGTTGGGGTTCGACGGTGGCGAAGTACTGCACATCCCGGCCGGTCGCCCGCCGGTAGTTCTGCATGAACCGGTCGAACAGGGCCGAGAAGTGGATGATGTCGCGGGCGGCCTGGGTGTAGTCGTAGGAGTCCGGGTCGACCGGGGCACCGTCCGGACCTACACGGCCATAGGACGGCAGAGTGAGGGTCAGGAACATGGACGGCCGGTACTTGCCCGCGTACTGACGGCCGATCGTGGTCTTGGTGACCTTCTTCCTGGGCAGGTCCGGCTGCTCCTGGCGCCGCCTGGTCGAGCGCTTGCGCACCGGCTTGGCCTCCGGGTCCAGGGGCGGGAACTTGCCACGGATCCCCGAGGCCCGGAGTTCGGCGTCGATCTCCTCGACCACTTCGGCGATAGCCTCCGCTGCTTCGGTGTCGCCGTCGTCGGCGGCCTTGGTGTACTCCTCGGCCAGCGTCACGCGAGTCTTGAGCAGCTGCACCTGCTCGGAGGTGGGGTCGTTCTTCTCGGTCATGGGTTCCTCCTCGATGTGCCAGCCCTCCCGGCACTGCTGGATACGCACCGCCCGAGCCCGCGCCGCACACGCCGGGCACACGCATTCGAGGGTGGATTTGCAGGGGGCAGGGACGTATTTGGTCTGATGGGTGTCGGGGTCAGTGGAGAGCATCGCCAGCGGGCGACGGCACACCTCGTGCTGTTCGGCCGCCGCGGCCGCCAGCTCGACGAGGTTGAGTTGGGCGCGACGGTCGGCGGCGGTCAGACGGGCCGGAGCCCCACCACCATCAGCGGTAGCGGGGCTCGGCTGTTCGGTTACCGGGGCGCTCATGCGACCACCCGGAACGCTGCACCCGGAGTCGGGACGGAAGCGAACTTCACCCGCTCGGTCAACCCGAACAGGCACGCGCACCCACCCGGACGGGTCCACGGCGTTCCCGAGCATGTGGGGCATACCTGCCAGGTCGAGCCCTCGTGCCGGGCCACGCAGTCGGCCGACGCGCAGTCGCGGCCCTCGCACCAGATGCAGACACCGGCGAACGACAGCCGCGCCGGTCGCAGCACCTGCGCCGTTTCCGGCCACAGATCGGCTTCCGACACCCCGACCAGCGCGGCCAGGGCGTAGCGGTGACGCGGGTACGGGGCGCGGCCCTTGGTGATCCACCGCTCGACGGTCTTCGGGTCGACCTCCAGCCGCTCGGCCGCCGATGCCGGGGTCAGCCCGGCCTTCATCAGCGCTTCACGCAAACGAACGTTGGCAGCCATCTCAGATCCCCCAGCCCCGCAGCTCGCGCACACCCGAACTCCGCTTCGGACGCCGCAGCGACAACCGCGACTCCCGAGCTGCCTGAGCCGCCCTGTAACCAGCGGGAGTGACCTGGGTCAGCCCACCGAGGCACCACCCGCACAACCCGATCTGGCCCTCGATCCGCTGGGTGCCATGGCAGTCATCGCACTCCACCCACAACGACTCCGCGTGCAGCGCCACACAGGACGCGTCCTCGCACCACTGCTCACCGCAGTAGTTGCACCACCCCGCGAAGTTGAGACGCGCCGGGCGCAAGCTGACCGCTTCACCAACCGAGTTCAGAACTGCCATCTCTGAGCCTCCCACCTCTGGTTTACCCCCCATAAACTCTGCGACCGAGTGACATCCAGTGTCGGTTGAGGGGGTCTAAACAGAGCGGGTACGCAGGCTGTGGACATGTCGTCAAGGCCTTCTAAACTCAGGACATGGCAATTGCTGATGAGTTCGAGCAGGTCCGGAGCGATCCGGACCCGATCCGCCGTGGTCAACGCGCCACGGACCTCATCACGACCTATCAGCAGCGGGCCACCGAGCTAGCTCGGCTGCGAAAGGAAGCCATCGAAGAAGCTCATCGAAATGGGTTGAGCTACACCGAGATTGCCAACCTCTTGGGTGTCACCAAGGGCCGGATCAGTCAGATTCGCACGACCGCACCGAAGGCCGAACGCGCCTTCTTCGGGGTCGGCCCCGTTGCTATCGCCATCCCCCGCCGGTTCGGCCTCGAGGACGGGCGCGAACGTCCCTACTTCGACGCACACGACCAGGCCACACAGGAAGCTCTCGAGCAAGTACTCGCAGAGCTGGCGATCGTGACGAGCCGAGCAGCCATCGACCCCGACCAGGAAGAAGTACCGACGGGCGATTGCATCATCGTGTGCGGCCCCAAGTCAGCGCCGATCGCTTCCGGCCTGCTTGCCGATGACCCGAACCTTTCGTTCGACCGATCCGAAGAAGGTTGGTCGATCGTGGATGCACGGACCGGACGCCGGCACTTCTCGCCTTTCCGCTTGCCGGACGTCAAGCTCACCGACATTGGCTACTTCTCGCGGCGCACTTCCGGAGGCCGGGTCGTGGTCCACATCGCTGGAATCACCAGCATCGGATCTCTCGGCGTGGCTCACTGGCTGAGCAAGAACCTTGCGACCGTGTACGACCCGGCCTCACGATTCACCAGCGGCATCGTGGAATGCGACTTCGGCGAAGACCTCGCCGTCACAGCGACCCGATTGCTGGTCGGGCCGTACACAACGACCGAGCCATGATCGTTCACTCCGCACTTCTCCCCGCCCAGTCGGGCGAAGACCACATCGTCACCTCAGAGCACGCAGTCATCGTGCTCGACGGCGCCACCGCCCACGCACCCGAGACACCGAAGGCTCGCACCTACGTCGAGACACTGAGCCACGAACTCAGCGACAGGATCGGCCCGGACAACGACCTCCGTGAGGCCCTTGCCGAAGCCATCGAGGCCACCGCCACACAACTCGACCTGACCGCCGGACGCGCACCTTCCAGCACCGTCGCCATAGTGCGCACCCGCCAGAACGTCATTGATCTTCTCGTCCTGGGTGACTCGGCTGTGGTCATCGGCACCCGCGATGGCACACAGCACATTCACACCGACGACCGACTCGACCGCCTCGGCCTGGCCGAAGCTGACCACTACCGCCAGCGGCTCACCACGGGCGCGGGCTACGACGACGAACACCGTCGACTGCTTCAAGACCTCCAGCGTGCAGAGAGCCACCACCGAAATCGGCCGGCCGGATTCTGGATTGCCGAAGCCGATCCCACAGCAGCCGAACACGCTCTCACCGTCAGCTACCCACGAACCGATGTGGCGTGGGCTCTACTGGCAACTGATGGCGCATTCGACGTGCTCCCCGCCGTTGGCCTCGACTGGCAGAGCATCAGCCAGGACGACAGCACTGGGCTCAGCCACCTCCTGCGCCAATGCACCGACTGGGAAGCTACAACCGACCCGAACGGGCTGAGACTGCCACGCGCCAAGCGCCACGACGACAAGGCGATTGCCATCCTTCGGCCCTGACCGTGCGCCCCCCCACTTCACGAGAGTTGTTGCCGAATTTGGCTATATAGGATCAAGAGCGCCTGCGGCGGCGCATACGCGCCGCCGCCGCGCTACGACGCGCAACGCTGGCTGATGAGGCGTCGCCCGCGGCGCGTCGGCACGTCGGCAGCACGTGTGCGCCTTAGCAGAACGATCCGTGATCCACTCTGACCGCCTTCTCTTCCAACCGAACAAGAGCTGGGCACGACGCCAGCCCTACCGGACTTACCTCCCGCAGCAGGGAGCAATCGACCGGCAGCCAGCCCAGTCAACCGGCTGTGCTCCCGTCACGATCCGACTGGCGCGAAGCCCTCATCTGATCATGACGAGTAGAGCAAGCCCAAAGCGCGCAGAGGCACCGCCACTAGACATGGCAAAGATCGACACTGTCAACCCGCGTAGTCGTCTCTGCCTGTAACGTAACGCCACAACAAGCGCCTCCTCCACTAGCTGAGCGCGCTACAGATAAGACACCTAGCACAAATGTGGAGATCCTCATGGATGTGATAGAAGACTTCGTTTCTCGGTACACGAGAGAAATCGACTTCTATCAGAACGTGGCCCAACGAGCTAGCGACCTTCTTGAATCGGAATTGAAGAAGGAGGGTGTTCGATGCACTGTTTCCCGTCGCGCAAAGTCCGTCGACCGCCTCGAAGAGAAATGCCGTAAGCGAAACTCTAAGCGCGACAAACCATACGAATCAGTTCACGAAATCTACGAAGATATCGTAGATTTGGCTGGCGCGCGAGTAGCCCTATACTTCCCGTCAGATATCAAGATCGTAGCGTCCGCGATATATCGCTTATTCGACGTACTGGGGGATCCGAAAAAATTCCCCGAGTCCGGCGGGGAACGACAAGGAAACCCTCGATTTTCGGGGTATGCGGCCACACACTTCAGAGTAATGCTCAAAGAGTCGCGTCTTACCAATTCACACAAGCGGTATGCTGATGCCAAGGTTGAAATTCAGGTGGCATCCGTGTTTATGCACGGCTGGTCAGAAGTGGAACACGATCTCGTCTACAAGCCTCAAGAAGGTGACCTATCCGAGGAGGAATACGCTCTACTCGACCAGCTAAACGGTCTTGCCATCTCAGCGGAAATAGCACTGGAAAGACTCCAGAAGGCGAACGAGCGCCGTGTCGCTGACCTACAGCGAGCCTTCAGGGATCACTACGAGCTGTCGACCTACCTGCTGAGCAAGTTGGGGATTTCCGATCAGACATCCGTAAACGACTCAGGGTTGGGTCGTATGGACCATCTTTTCAACTTCATCACCGCCCTTGCGCTGAATACACCCTTAAGCATCAGCCGGTACGTGGATCTACTGCATGACAAATTCGAAGAACGCCCACTCGCCGACCAGGTAATCGACGCGCTTCTCGCTGAAGATGAGCATAGATACAACCTATACCAGGAAATTCGGCATGGGAATCTCAGCGAGCAGCGTGCACTAAATGAAGCCCTCGGTCGCTTCCTCTCCACATGGGTCGGGCTGGAAAGAATAACCGCACAGCTTATGCAAAACAACGATAGCGGAAGGCGTTACAGAGTCCCCGATGTCGCCATACTTCGAGAACTGCAAATTGTGGACGATCCAACGTACTCAGAGTTGCGCAGTTTGCGCACAATCAGGAATCAGCTAGTGCATGGACGGGTCGTAGGCTACCCACCTTCCGATATTGAACGAGCGACCAATCGCGTAATTGCAATTACCGATGAGGTGGTACGGAATATGCAGCGCATGGGAATGTCTATGACGGACAGCAGAACAGCGAACGCAGACGAAGATTCGGGCGCATAGACCTTCGGGATAGGCCGCAAAACCGCTTGGACTCCATTTCGGGCAGCATATACCGCCCTTCGGGCGGTTGGCCCTGCTATGTGGTGGCCTGCATTGTGTTCCCGCGCCCCTCCAGCCTCAAGAGCGCCGAAGGCGTCCCTCCGGGATGGGCTTCGCCCACTCTTGACCCCGGAGCCTCTACGCGAGAAGGGCAGGCCATAAGGGGCAGGCGCAGCCAGCCCGCCGTCAGGCGCAGGCCACCACCCACCAGGGCCAACCGTGGTCGCCTTTCGGGGGCAAAGAAGGGGCGCAGTCGCTGGCACAGGCTGAAACGCATCGACACTGAACGTCCCGTATTCCCAGCTCAGCGCCACTGAGCCGTACCCACCGGACCAAGGGTTCATCCTTCGGGACGAAGAGGTCGCAGGTTCAAATCCTGTCACCCCGACTCGTGTGGTTGAGACACGATAGAGGCCCTGACCTGCCACTTGGGTCAGGGCCTCAATCTTTGCCCGGAATCCGTGCACAGCTCGCCAGAAGCCCTCAGGGGCCAGTCCGCCTGCGCGGTGGCCCCAACTGCCGCACCCCGTCGCGTCTCTCGGTTCCGAGTCGAATGCGGCCGGTCGGCGCGCTCACCACGACGACACACCGGGTGGGCTATCCAGCCCGCACTCGGCGGACCAGAGCGAGAGCCCCGGCGGTTACGGCAACGATTACGAGCACGAAGCCGTAATCGACCGGGGCATCACTCCTTTCCGGCGATGTTTTCGCCATCCCCCACCATCTCCTCCCTGGGCGCGGTGTCTGGACCAAATGTCCACCGCCCCTCGGCAGGAGGTGAGATCACATTGCGACAACGAATCGCGTCGTCCTATTGCGCGACAACGAATTTCGCGTGTCGCACATGTGGGCTTGTCTGGAACATCCCGAATGGACGCTTGATATCGATGGCCGAATCCTCCGATTGTCCGGCCCGGATTCCCGCACGCGGCAGCCTCGACAACGGAACCAACCGCAGCGGGCGACTGTCCGGACCGGAATCCCGCACACGGCATCCCCGTCAACGGAACCAGTCGCAGTAGGCAATCGACAGAGGGCGACGACCGTCAGCGGCTGGGCGGTTCCGCCGGCATCGGCTCCTCCACCTCCTCGGCGGGCGCGCTCGGGTGGGGCCACCAGATGGCGGCGGCGGTGATCGATACCAGCGCGAGGACGAGGGTCAGCAGGGCGATGAGGGTGGGTGGGTTCATCGGATCCTCCCGGTGGTGACGGAGGGCGCCCGGCGTCAGGTGGGGCCTGCCCGCCCGGTGGCGCAACCGGGCGGAGTGCCGATGAAGGCGCACGGTGTGGTCCCGACGCCGGGGCCGATCATCAGGATGACCCTTCAATGTGACCAGCGGGCGCACACCGTGTTGCGTTGTCCTCGCACGGCGGGACAACCATCGGTGAACTTTCGGACTCCACAGGCTGCAATACGGGGTGCGGCACGACCGCATCGAATCCGGACCGACAGCGCTCGCCGGGCGCCAACCCGTCGGCCCACCCCGCACTCGAGTATCGGAACTCGAACGCGCCTGCGATGATCGAATCGTCGTCCCGGCCTCCGAGCACCGGCGGTGAGCAGACGCTTACTCGCTGTTAACTTACGGGCACACGGCCGAAACGCGAGGTCCATAGCGTATACAGGCATGTCGACACGGGTGGCCACACTGGCCGATGCAGCGGGTAGACCGTTGCGGGACGTGGTGTATACGGCGTTGCGCGACGAGTTGATGAACGGCGACATCAAGTTCGGCGAACGCCTCACCGAGCCGAAACTCTCGGCGCGCTTCGGGATTTCGCGGACCCCCATCCGCGAGGCCCTGACGGTGCTGTGTTCCGACGGCCTGCTCCGCCGCGAGGAATACGGCTTCAGCCCCGTCCGCCCCAGCATTCCACTCGTGCGCGACCTGTACGAATTGCGAATCACGTTGGAGCTGGGCGGTATCCAGCGCGCCATCGACAACCCCGATATCCACCACGATCACGAATTGCTGGCGACCGAGCGCAAGGCGTGGCTGGAATTGCAGGCCGACCCGCCCGCGCAGGAACCGGGATTCGTGGTGCGCGACGAGGAATTCCACGTCACGCTGCTCACCGCGGCGGGCAACGCCGAACTGGTGCGCGCGCTGCAATCGGTGAATTCCCGCATCCGCCACGTGCGCATGTACGACTTCATGGTCAACAACCGCATCGAGACCACCATCACCGAACATCTCGGCATTCTCGACGCCGTTCTGGCCGACGACCTTCAGCTGGCATATCGCCTGCTGCACAAGCACATCGGCGAATCGCTGGACGTGGTGCTGGAACGGGTGACCCGCGCCATCGCCGCGATGTCGCTGGCGACGGATTGAGGAGTACGAAGTGCAGTTCGATACGGTGCTCGTCGCCAATCGCGGCGAGATCGCGGTCCGGGTTCTGCGGTCCGCCAAAGCGCTCGGCCTGAAAACGGTCGCCGTCTATTCCGATGCCGACGCGGCCGCCGCGCACGTCGAATTCGCCGATGCCGCGGTGCGTCTGGGTCCGGCCCCAGCCGCCGAGTCCTACCTGCGCGCCGATCTGGTGATCGAGGCGGCGCTCTCGACCGGCGCGGGCGCGATTCATCCGGGATACGGATTCCTCTCGGAAAACGCGGATTTCGCGACCGCGGCCGCCGACGCGGGGATCGCGTTCGTCGGCCCCACCCCGGACCAGTTGCGCGTCTTCGGTGACAAGCACACCGCCCGTGAGGCCGCGCGCGCCGTGGGCGTGCCGCTGATCCCGGGCAGCGGTCTGCTGGAATCGGCCGACCACGCGGTGGCCGAGGCGGAGCGGATCGGCTACCCGGTGATGCTGAAAGCCGTCGGCGGCGGTGGCGGTATCGGCATGCAGAGCTGCTTCACCGCCGACGAGGTGCGCGCCGCGTTCGAGCGGGTGCAGCGCCTGGCGGCCACCAACTTCTCCTCCACCGGCGTGTTCCTGGAGCGCTTCGTGGCGCGGGCCCGGCACGTGGAGGTGCAGCTGTTCGGCGACGGCGCGGGCCGCGTGGTCAGCCTCGGCACCCGCGACTGCTCGCTGCAACGCCGCAACCAGAAGGTCATCGAGGAGGCGCCCGCACCCGGCCTCGCCGACGAGGTGACCGAACAGCTGCTGCGCACCTCGCGGGAGCTGGCGAAATCGGTCGGCTACCGCTCGGCCGGCACCGTGGAATTCGTCTACGACGTGGATCGGGGCGAGGCCTCGTTCCTCGAGGTCAACACCCGCTTGCAGGTGGAACACCCGGTGACGGAAGCGATCACGGGCGCGGACCTGGTGGAGTGGATGTTGCGGCTGGCCGGCGGCGACGCGTCCATGCTGGACGGCCTGCCCGAATCCGGCCCGGTGAGCAGCGGTTGGGCCGTCGAGGCCCGCGTCTACGCCGAGGACCCCGGCCACGACTACCGGCCCAGCGCCGGGCTGGTCACCGCCGCGGAATTCCCCGCCGACGCGCGCGTGGACACCTGGGTCGCCACCGGCACCGAGGTGAGCCCGTACTACGACCCGCTGCTGGCCAAGGTGATCACCTCCGGCCCCACCCGCGACGCCGCGTTCGCCGGCCTGGCCGACGCGCTGGCCGCCACCACCATCCACGGCGTGCATACCAATACGGCCCAATTGCGTGCCATCGCAACCAATCCCACGGTCGCGGCGGCCGGCCACGTCACCACCACGCTGGCCGACCTCACCATCGCCGACCACCGCGTCGACGTGGAACGCGGCGGCACCATGACCACCATCCAGGACCACCCCGGTCGAATCGGCTTGTGGGAGGTGGGAATTCCGCCGTCGGGCCCGATGGACGACCTCTCGTTCACCCTGGCCAATACGGCCGTCGGCAACCCGGCGGGCGTCCCGGCGCTGGAGTGCACTCTGCAAGGACCGCGCCTGCGGTTCGCGACGGAGACGGTGGTCTGCGTGACCGGCGCCGACGCCCCCGTCACCCTCGACGACGCACCCGTCCCGATGTGGGAGCCGGTCACGGTCCCCGCGGGCTCGGTGCTCGACATCGGCGCGCCCGCCGGCGCGGGCCTGCGCACCTACCTCGCGGTGCGCGGCGGATTCGACGCGCCGCTCTACCACGGCAGCGCGTCCACCTTCACGCTCGGCGGCTTCGGCGGCGTGACAGGCAAGGCGGTCACGGCGGGCGATGTGCTGCACGTGGTCACCGGCCGCGACGATCTGAGCGCACCCGCCGAGGTGCCCGCCGCCGCGCGCCCGGAGTTCACCCACGAGTGGGAGCTCGCCGTCGGCCTCGGCCCGCAGACCTCGCCCGCGTACTTCACCGACGAGGACATGGCCCAGTTCTGCACACACCCTTGGCAAGTCGGCAGTCACGCCAACCGCACCGGCATCCGGCTGGAGGGCCCGAAGCCCACCTGGTCGCGCACCGACGGCGGCGAGGCGGGCCTGCACCCGTCGAACCTGCACGACAATCCTTACAGCGTCGGCACATTGAACGTCTCCGGTGATACGCCGATCCTGCTCGGCCCCGACGGCCCGAGCCTCGGCGGCTTCGCTTGCCCGCTCACCGTGGTGGCCGGGCACCGCTGGAAGCTGGGCCAGGTGCGTCCCGGTGACAGCATCCGCTTCGCGCCGGTGGACGACGAGGAGGCGACGGCCCTGCGCCGCTCCGACGAGCGCCGCGCCAAGGCCGCCGTCCCCAGCGTGTGGACCGATCCGGGCGACCGAGGGGTGCTCGGCTCGGTGGACGCGGGCGCCGACCGCCCGCGCGTGGTGTACCTGCGCGGCGGCGACGACAACATCCTCGTCGAATACGGCGAGATGGTGCTGGATCTGGGTCTGCGCATGCGGGTGCACGCGCTCTCGGAGGCGCTCGCGGCGGCCGGCCTGCCCGGCATCATCGACGTGACGCCGGGCGTGCGCTCG
Source organism: Nocardia puris (assembly GCF_036051655.1). Taxonomy (NCBI): domain Bacteria; kingdom Bacillati; phylum Actinomycetota; class Actinomycetes; order Mycobacteriales; family Nocardiaceae; genus Nocardia; species Nocardia puris. The sequence goes on from NZ_CP107943.1 coordinate 1,390,038, forward strand.
CTGCACATCCACTTCGATCCCGATGTGCTGCCGCAGCATCGGCTGGTCGGTACCCTCGCCGAGCTCGAGACCGAGCTGCCCGCCACGCACGATCTGGTGGTGCCGAGCCGCACCATCCGGCTGCCGCTCTCCTTCGATGACCCGTCCATCGCCGAGGCCATCGACCGCTACCGCAGCGGCGTGCGCGACACCGCGCCGTGGCTGCCGTCCAACACCGAATTCATCCGGCGCATCAACGGTTTGGACAGCGTCGACCAGGTGCGCGACACCGTCTTCGACGCCGAATACCTGGTGCTCGGCCTCGGCGACGTGTATCTCGGTGCGCCGCTGGCGGTTCCGCTCGATCCGCGCCACCGCCTGGTCACCACCAAGTACAACCCGGCGCGCACCTGGACCCCCTCCGACGCGGTGGGCATCGGCGGCAAGTACCTGTGCGTCTACGGCATGGCCTCCCCCGGCGGCTACCAGCTCATCGGGCGCACCGTGCCGATCTGGTCCAGCTACCGCCAGTCCGCGCCGTTCGAATCCGGGACGCCGTGGCTGTTCCGGTTCTTCGATCGCATCGTGTGGGAGCCGGTCACCCCGGAGGAGCTGCTCGACTTCCGCGCGGCCGCCAAGGCGGGCCGTTTCGACGCCGAGGTGAGCGAAGGCACGTTCGCCCTCGCCGACCACCTGCGCCTGCTGGAAGAGAACGCGGAGTCCATCGCCGCGTTCGAAGCCAGGCAGAGCGAGGCGTTCGAGGTGGAGAAGCAGGCGTGGCACGCCTCGGGCGAATTCGACCGCGCCAGTGCCGAACCCGCCGCCCCGGAACCGGTCGAGGATCCGCTCGCGGGTCTGCCCGCCGACGCCACCGTGGTGACCGCGCCGATGATCGGCAACGTCTGGCGGGTGGAGATCGAGGAGGGGCAGCGCCTCGACGCGGGCGCGCCGGTCGCCATCCTCGAGGCCATGAAGTTGGAACTACCGGTGCACAGCCCGGGCGCCGGTACCGTGCTCAGGGTGCTCACCGCGCCCGGCGCCAAAGTGGAACCGGGAACCCCGCTAGCAGTGATCGGAGTCGACTGAATGACCGCAGGCGTCCTGGGTGTCACCCCAGCACAGGATTCGCCCACCGAGCGGGTGGCCGCCGCCTACCGGCGCATCGCCGAGGTGGACCGGCCCGAGGTGTGGATCACGCTGCGCCCCGAGGCCGAGGTCGCCGCCGAGGCCGCCGAGGTGGCGCGCCGGGTGGCCGAGGGCGAGGAGCTGCCGCTGGCCGGCCGGCTCGTCGCGGTCAAGGACAATATCGATGTGGCGGGGCTGCCGACGACGGCCGCGTGTCCCGAGTTCGCCTACACCGCAACGGAAACCGCATCTGCCGTGGAGCGGCTGACGGCGGCGGGCGCGGTGGTGCTCGGCAAGACCAATCTCGACCAGTTCGCGACCGGCCTGGTCGGCACCCGCAGCCCGTACGGCGCGGTGCGCAATGCCGTTGACCCGGAACTGGTTTCGGGTGGTTCGTCGTCGGGGTCGGCGGTGGCCGTCGCACTCGGCGTCGCCGATATCGGCATCGGCACCGACACCGCCGGGTCGGGCCGGGTGCCCGCGGCGCTGAACGGGATCGTCGGAGTCAAGGCCACGCTGGGTGTGATCCCGGCGCACGGTGTGGTGCCCGCCTGCGCCGACTACGACGCCGTCACCGTGTTCGCCGCCGACCTGGACCTGGCGATCCAGGCCGCGGCGGTGATGGCAGGACCGGAATCGCGCGACCCGCGCAGCCGCACCTGGCCGCCGGACGTGGCGCTCGCGGCGCGGCAGCAACCGCGCCTGGGCGTGCCGCGCGAACTCGACCTGGCGCCGCTGAGCGAGGACTATCGCGACGCGTTCGCCAAAACCCTTGCCGCCGTGCGGGAATCCGGGATAGAGACGGTGGAGATCGACATCTCCGGTCTGCTCGGCGCGGCGCTGCTGCTCTACGACGGCGCGATCGTCGCCGAGCGGTACGCGGCGGTCGGCGAGTTCCTGTCCACCGGGCCCGCGGGCGCCGATCCGACGGTGGCGGCGATCATCGGCGCGGCCGCGGGCACCACCGGTCCCGCGTTCGCCGCCGATCTGGACGCGCTCGCCCGCGCCCGCACCGGCGCCGCGCACCTGCTGCGAGACGTGGACGGCCTGCTGCTACCCACCACCACCGAACATCCGAGTATCGCTGCGGTGCAAGAGGATACGGTCGGCATCAACCGCCGCATGGGCACCTACACCAACTTCTGCAACCTGCTCGACATGGTCTCGATCGCCGTTCCCGGCGCACCGACCGCGACGGGCGCGCCCTTCGGCGTGATGGTGGTGACGCCCACGTTCACCGATCAGGTGGCGGTCGATCTGGCGGCCCGCGTGGCCGGGCTCGACCACGCGCCGCTGCTGGTCCGCGACGGTGTGGAGCTGGCGGTCTTCGGCGCGCACCTGCGCGGGCAGCCGCTGCACTGGCAGCTGGAGGAGATCGGCGCACGCTTCGCGGGCGAGATCGAGACCACCGACGCCTACCGCCTGACGGCGCTGGACACGGTGCCGCCGAAGCCCGGATTGGTGCGCCACGGTGCGGGGCAGGGCGCGCCGATCGTCGGCGAGCTGTACACGGTGTCGCGGGCCGGCCTCGGCGGCTTCCTCACCGCGCTGCCCGCGCCGATGGCGCTGACGGCGGTCGAATTGTCCGACGGCCGTTCGGTGATCGGCTTCGCCTGCACCTACGACGCGGCGCTCGCGGCCACCGACATCACCGAATTCGGCGGCTGGAAAGCGTATCTGGGCCGCGCCAACTGAGAACACGCGGAAGGCCCGGCAGTTCCTCCCCAGGTCTGCCGGGCCTTCGCTGTGTCCGCCGGGGGCGCCTCCCCGCGCCGTCCGGCGGAACTCTGGGTGGGCGGGCCGGTCACCCCTCGTGAACCGGCCCGCCCCGTTGTCGGGTGGGATTTTCGGCCGCTGCCCGACGGTTACCTTCGGCAGCGGGCGCACCTGCGTCGCCCGCAGCTCCCGGAAGAGCCTTCGGCGGCGTAGCCGGAGGAGAACCAGCCGGGTCGATCACCCCTCGTGGACCGACCCGGCCGGATTCCGCGACGGGACCTGTCACCCCTCGTTGGACAGGTCACGCCCCGGACTCCCACCCCGGTGGTGGTTGTCGATATCCCCCCTTCCCCCGGGTTACTGGCAGTACGCGAACGTCCCCAGTTCGGTACGGCCGTCCTTGATCAGGTAGCCGGTCGCGGCGAGATCGGTACTCGCCACGACGTTTTCGCCGTCGGGCGCGAGCCACTCGACCTCCTGCACGACCTTGTAGGCGTTGGGGTCGTTGCGCAGGACCTCGACCTTGGTGTCGTCCAGATCGGCGGGCTTGGTGTCGGTGGCCTTGCCCTGCTCCCACTCACCGGCGCTGGAGAGGGTCAGCTGGGCGGCGTCGTAGATGACGGTGCGGTAGCGGACCTGCTGCTTCTCGTCGGGCTGGTAACCGGCCTGGGCGTAGACGATGGGCGCCGCGATCTCGATCTGGATGCGGTTGTCCTTGTGGGTGCAGGTGGCCTGGCCGGTGAGCGCGACGCCCGGCGTGCCGGTGTCGGCGGCGGCGACGCCCGAGCCGAAGACGAGCGCGGAGGCGGTGGCCGAGAGGGCGAGTGCGGTGGTCAGCTTGCCGATCATCTGTCTGGCGTCCTTCGTGGTGTCCGAGCCGGTGTGTTCCGGTGTTGTCACAAACTTTGCGTCGCGCGTCTTGGGGCACCCTTAAAAAGATCTTGCAGGGGAGAAACCGCAGGTAGATGGGGTTGTGCTAACACTTGCCCACGGTGCGAGCGATGATGGAAAAGCCTGCGACTCCCGACGATCGGAGCAACGATGGAAACCGTGGTGGTGTGGATCCTCGCCAGCATCCTGTACTGGTGGGGTCTGCTGTGAGCAATGGCCTGGCCGCATCGCCGGCCAGGCTCCCCAATCCCTGATCGGGCGTCCGCGGCGCGGCACGCGAATGACGAGAACGACTGTGCCCCGGGGCTTTCCACCCCGGGGCACCGTCGCGTTCAGCGCTTGATCAGCGCACGGTCTCGGGAACAGCCTCCTCCGCCTCCGGGAGTTCGGCCTCGTCGTCGCGCTTGCGCAGCAGGACGAGCGAGAGGGCGGCGGCGGCCAGCACCGAGCAGGCGCCCGCCACGAAGGTGACGCCCATACCGGAGGTGAACGCCTCCCGCGCCGCGCCGGTGAGCGCGTCGTCACCGAATGCCAGTGCGTCCGAGATGGATTCGCGCGCCGCGGCGGGCGCGTCGGCGGGCATGGCGCCGGTGTAACCGCTCGCGAGCACGGCCCCCAGGATCGCGACACCCAGCGCCGCGCCCGCCTGCTGGATGGTGTCGTTGAGCGCGGACCCAACGCCCGCGTGTTCGCCCGGCACCGCGCCCATCAGCGCGCCGATCACCGCGGGCATGGCCAGGCCGAAGCCGCCGCCCATCACGGCCATGGCCAGCGCGGGCAGCCAGAAGCCGGAGTCCGGTTGCAGGGTGGCGAGCAGAGCGAACCCGCCCGCGGTCACGGTGAGGCCGGTCGCGACGATCGGCCGGTGCCCGAGGCGCCCGATGAGCTTCGCGCCGATCGCGTTGAAGATCAGCACCGTGACGGCCATCGGCGTGAACGCCAGCGCGGTGCGGGTGGGGCTGTAGTCGAGCACGAATTGCAGGTACTGGGTGAGCACCAGCAGCAGACCGCCGTTGGCGAAGGTCAGCAGGACCAGCGAGAGGCTCGAGCCGGTGAAGACGCGGTTGCCGAACAACTCCAGCGGGACCATCGGCGCGTCGGTGCTCAATTCGCGAATCACGAAGCCCGCCAGGCAGATCACCGCGAGGGTCGCGGCGGTGAGGGTGCCCGGATCGGCGAAGCCGTGCGTGGGAGTCATGATGATGGCCCACACCAGGGCGGTCATGCCGACGATCGAGAGCGCCATGCCCGGCAGGTCGAACCGGCGCCACGGCCCCTTGGACTCGGGCATGAGCGCCAGCGCGGCGATGAGGGCGAACACGACGATGGGCAGATTCAGCACGAAGACCGAACCCCACCAGAAGTGGTCCAGCAGAACGCCGCCGGTGACCGGGCCGCCGACCATGCCGATCACCGCGACCGCGCTCCAGGCCGCGATCGCGCGCGGCCGCTCGTCCTCGTCGAACACGGTGATCAGGATCGACAGCGTGCTCGGCATGACCAGCGCGCCGCCGATGCCCATCGCGCCACGCCCGGCGATCAGCATCTCGGGCGTGGTGGCGAGCGCGGCCAGCACCGACGCCGCCCCGAAGATCACCAGGCCGATGAGCATCACCAGCCTGCGGCCGTACTTGTCGGACAGGCTGCCGGAGGTGAGCAGTAGACCGGCGAACACCAGGATGTAGGAGTCGATGATCCACTGGATGTCCTGAGCGCTCGCGCCCAGATCGGTGGCGATCTGCGGAATCGCCACGTTGAGCACCATGTTGTCGATCACCAGCACCAACGTGCTCAGGCACAGCACGATCAGGATCAGCCAGCGCCGCGGATCGCGCGGTTCGGTCGTGTTCATGGAAAGCCTTTCCGGAGAGCTCGTCCGCACACTGTGCGGTTGTCGAACACTGTACTGTCCGCCGAACAGCGTTCGCAATAACGAACGACGTACGGGCCCCGATGAGGTGCGGCTAGGCTGGCCGCAAGGAACAGAAGGAGGGCGGATGGCAGTCGAAGACGCGGCGTTCGGGTCGGTATGGGCGCGCCCGCAGCGGCGCAGGCGCGACCAGCCCGCGCTGAGTCGCGAGCAGATCGTGGCCGCGGCCATCGACCTGCTGTCCAGCGAGGGCATCGACGCGCTGAGCATGCGCAAACTGGGCGCCAAGCTCAACGCGGGCGCGACCTCGCTCTACACCCACGTGGCCAACAAGGAGGAGATCATCGAGCTGGTCGCCGATCAGGTGATCGGCGAGCTCGCGGTGCCCGATCCGGCGGATCCGCGCGGCTGGCGCGGCGCGCTGCTCGGCTTCGCCACCGAACTGCGCGCGCTGATCCTGCGCCACCCGTGGATGAGCTCGGTGTTCGGTGAGATCGGCACGCTCTACCTCGGCCCGAACATGATGCGCAGCTGCGAGGGCGTGCTCTCCGTCCTGCATTCGGCCGGTTTCGACGAGCGCCGGGCCGACAACGCCATGAACGTGCTGATGGCCTACGTCATCGGCATCACCTCGGCCGAGGCGGCCTCGGTGGCGATCGTGCGCCGCAGCGGCATGAGCATGGCGGCCTGGATCGGCAAGATGCTCGTCGCCGGCGAGTCCGCCGCCCGGCCGTTCCCGCACCTGCACCGGCGTTACGTGACCAAACGGGGCGACGGGGCGACGGTGCCGCTGGCCGGGGACGCCTTCGTGGAACAGGTCGAGATGATTCTCGACGGCATCGACCCCGGGGTCGGCGGCTCTCGCGCGTGACGGCTGGGCGCGGGAATCCTTGTCGCACAGCGACGGAAAGGGCGCGCGATCTCCGAGAGATCACGCGCCCTTCGCGCTGACAGCGGGAGCAGAAGGGTTTACGAGGCGCCGTTGCCGTTCAGACCGGCGCGCACACCTTCCTCCACGCGCTTGCCGAGATCGGCGTCGACGTTCTTCCAGTACTCGAACACCCGGGAGAGCACCGGCTCGCGCACGCCGGCCAGCACGTGCCCGACGATATTGTCCACCAGGCGATCCCGCTGTTCATCGTTGAGCACCTCGCGCACCAGGGTGCCCGCCTGGGTGAAGTCGCCGTCCTCGGCGTGCTGGATGTAGCCCGCGCGCAGCATGGTCGGATCGAACTCCCAGGCGCCGGGGTCGGGCGCGAGCGCCGGGTCGGCGTGCGGCCCGCCGTACGAATTCGGCGCGTACACCGGCACATCCGCGTCGTTGAAGAAGTACCTCATGGCGCCCTCCTTGGAGTAGGAGTTCACCTCGGCGGCGCGCGGCTGGTTCGGCGGCAGCTGCGCGTAGTTGGTGCCGATGCGGTAGCGGTGCGCGTCGGCGTAGGAGAACACGCGGCCCAGCAGCATCTTGTCGGGCGAGAAAGCGATGCCGGGCACCACGTTCGACGGTTCGAACGCGGCCTGCTCGATATCGACGAAGTAGTTGCGCGGGTTGCGGTTCAAGGTCCACTTGCCGACCTCGATGAGCGGGTAGTCCTTGTGCGACCACACCTTGGTCAGGTCGAACGGGTTGAACCGGTAGCCCTCGGCCTCGGCGACCGGCATCACCTGCACGTGCAGGGTCCAGCTCGGGTACTCGCCGCGCTCGATGGCGTCCCACAGATCCTGGCGGTGGTAGTCGGGATCGGTGCCGGCCAGGCGATCGGCCTCGGCCTGGGTGAGGAAGTCGACGCCCTGGTCGGTCTTGAAGTGGTACTTGACCCAGAACCGCTCACCGGCGGCGTTGATCCACTGGTAGGTGTGCGAGCCGTAGCCGTTCATGTGCCGGTAGGTCTTCGGGATGCCGCGATCGCCCATCAGCCAGGTCACCTGGTGCGCGGTCTCCGGGCGCAGCGTCCAGAAGTCCCACTGCATGTTGTGGTCGCGAAGTCCGTTGCCCGGCAAGCGCTTCTGCGAGCGGATGAAGTCGGGGAACTTGATCGGGTCCTTGATGAAGAAGATCGGGGTGTTATTGCCGACCAGGTCGTAGTTGCCGTCCTCGGTGTAGAACTTCACCGCGAAACCGCGCGGATCGCGCCAGGTGTCGGGGCTGCCCTGCTCGCCGGCGACGGTGGAGAACCGCACCAGCGATTCGGTGCGGGCGCCGGGCTGGAACAGCTTGGCGCTGGTGTAGCGGCTGACGTCGCCCGTGACGACCAGTTCGCCGTAGGCGCCCGCGCCCTTGGCGTGCACGATGCGCTCGGGCACGCGCTCCCGGTTGAACTGGGCCAGCTTCTCGATCAGGTAGTGATCGTGCAGCAGGATCGGGCCTTGGATGCCCGCGGTGAGCGACTCGTCGTCGCTGGATACGGCGGTGCCGGTGTTGGTGGTGGTCGGCTTGGTCATCTCGAAGCCTCCTTAACGGTGGGACCCAGGAAAATGGGCTGACCCGGGGGTGTCAGGGTGTGCGGTCCGTGCGCCGCTCGGCGCGGCACGCCGGGCACAGGCCCCAGAACACGACCTCTGCCTCGTCGATCTCGAACCCGTGATCCTCGCCGGGTTCCAGACACGGAGCACTTCCGACGACACAGTCGACGTCGACGACCGTGTCGCAGTTGCGGCACACCAGGTGGTGGTGGTTGTCCCCGATCCGCGTCTCGTAGAGCGCGGGTGAGCCCGCGGGCTCGATGCGGCGCAGGATTCCGGCGTTCACGCAGGCGCGCAGCACGTCGTAGACGGCCTGCGTGGACACCGAACCCAGATTCGCCCGGACCGTGGCTGCCACTCGGTCGGCGTCCGAGTGCGGCCGGGCCGCCACCGCATCGAGCACCGCGACCCGCGGGGCGGTAACCCGCAGGCCTGCTGCCCGCAACCACTCGCGGGGGTCAGCACCTCTGGTGTGCATGGGTCCCATGGTTGCTCTTTTTCTGGAATTAGTCAAGAAAAGGAGGCGGGAGTGTTGCGGGATGTGGTGATGTGATGACGGTCACTGTATCGACACCCCACGGTAGCCCGTGCGAACCCACACCGGGTGGAGCTACGCCGATGCGATGGCGACAGCCATACATCCGCCGACACGGACTCGGGCGCTCCATATACGCATCGCGACGTGGGAGTTTTCGCTCCATATACGCGTTGATCCGTCACCGGGGCGAGGGGGTTCGGTGATCATTCACTCCGGACACGCCGATGCACGCGACACGCGTAATCGGCAGTGGCGCAATAGAAATCAGCGATCGATGTGGAGACACCTCCTGCCGAGGGGCCGTGGACCGTGGTCCAGACACCGCGCCCAGGGAGGAGGTGGTGGGGAATGGGGAAACATCGCCGGAAAAAGCGAGATGCCCCGGTCGACTACGGCTTCGTTCTTTCGATCGTCGTCGTAACCGCCGGGGCCCTCGTCCTGATCCGCCGGGTGCGGGCTAGGTGACCCACCGGGTGGAGCGTCGTCACCAGCGGCGCTCCGCCCTCCCGGCATCACATAGGTGACGGGATCGAGTGTACCTCCGGCTCCGCCCGCCCTCGCAACTCCGACACGATCCCCTCGGCGTGCCGTCCAGCGTGTCGCGATGGTGACACGGCCGTCGCCCACGCCCCTGCCCGAGGCGACGGCCGGTGCCCACCCTCGATCGGATGACGCACGCGGCGCGCCGCCATCCGGTCCGATGCCGTGCGGCCGAATTACGCGGCGGTTCAGGGGAACCCGGATGTGCGCGCCGACCGCGCGGAGATCTCGCACGCACCCGTCGGCGGCGAGGTCGTCACCCGCACGCACGCCCGGTCGACAGCGAGGTTGTCGCTCGCGCGCACGCCGGCGGCGAGGTCGTCACCCACGCTCATGCCCGATCGACGGCGAGATCGGCGCCCACGCTCACGCCCGGTCGGTGACAAGGTCGGCGCCCACGCTCACGCCCGATCGACAGGTGCGGTTGCCGCTCCCGCGCACGCCTCGTCGGTAGCACGGTCCTCGCCCACGCTCACGCCCGATCGACAGGCGAGGTTTGCCGCTCGGGCGCACGCCCCGTCGGTGGCGAGGTCGGCGCACGCGCTCACGCCCGGTCGGCAGCGAGATCGTCGTCGGAGGCGACCGCGTCGGCGAGCGGGACGGATACGTCGGCCGCGCGGGTGGGGTCCAGGACCGCGCGGCGGGCGATGAGGGGGCGGGCGGCGCGCAGGTCGGCGGGGCGGGCGAGAGCGACCGCACCGGCCAGCCTGCCGTCGCGCAGGGCGAGGACCGCGAACTCACCGCTGTCCACGCTGCCGCGCACGACGAAGTCGTCGCCCGGCTGCCAGCGGCCCGCGAACTGGAGGTTGCGGCCGTACTGGGTGGACCAGCCCCACGAAACATCCGGTCGTGCAGGGGTTTTGCCGAGCATCGAGCGCGCGGCGGCCGCGCCCTGGGCCTGCGCGCCGTTCCAGTGCTCGTCGCGCTCGTACGCGCCCAGCTCCGGGTCGAAGCGGTTGGCGACGTCGCCCGCGGCGAATACGTCCGGCGCGGACGTGCGGTAGTGCTCGTCCACCAGGATGCCGTTGCCCACGGCCAGGCCCGCGACACTCGCCAGCGCCGTGTCGGGCGCCGAGCCGATGGCGATCAGCGCCGCCGCGGCTGACCAGTTGCGGCCGTCGCGGGCGAGCGCCGTCACCCCCGTCTCGATCCCGTCGAGGCGGTCCAGCACCACCTCGTCGTGGATCTCGACGCCGTTGTCCGCGTGCAGGTTCCGGTAGTAGTCGCCGACGGCGGGCGGCGCGATCCGGTCCAGCGGCGCCGGTCCGGCGTGCACGATCGCCACCCGCACGCCGAGCCCGCGCGCCGTCGCGGCCACCTCGCACCCCACCAGGCCGGCGCCGACGATCAACAGCGAACCGCCCGCGATGATCGCCTCCCGCAGCGGCGCGACATCGGCCGCGCCGCGCAGGGTGTGGACGTTGCGCTGCGGGCCCGGCAGCGATTTGGCCCGCGCGCCGGTGGCCAGCAGCAACCGGTCGTAGCCGAGCGACTCGCCACCGGCGAACCGCACCCGCTTGGCGTCGACGTCGACGGCGTCCACCCCGCGCCCCAGCAGCAGATCGACCTCGAGGGAGCGCCAGGAGTCGGCCGGCTCGAGCAGCGTCCTGCGTTCCTCGGCGGTGCCCGCCAGCAGTTCCTTCGACACCATCGGACGGCGGTACGGCAAGCCCCGCTCCGCGCCCACCAGCACGATCTCTCCCGTGAAGCCCTCGGCGCGCAGGGTTTTCGCGGCCGTGGCACCGGCGACGCCCGCGCCGACGACGATGATCCGTTCGGTCATGCGCGGCTCACCTCGACCATCTCGAAATCCGCTTTGGCCGCTCCGCAATCCGGGCAGGACCAGTCGTCGGGGATGTCGTCCCAGCGGGTGCCGGGCTCGATGCCGTCCTCGGGCCAGCCCAGCGCCTCGTCGTACTCGAAACCGCATTGCACACAGCGGAACAGCTTGTAGTCGGTGCTCATCGGGTTTCTCCTGTCGCGAGCGAAACGGGCTGGAAGTCGAGCTTCTCGCGGACGCCGCAGTCGGGGCAGCACCAGTCGTCGGGGATCGACGACCAGGCCGTGCCGGCCGGAAAGCCTTCGCGGGGAGCGCCTTTCGACTCGTCGTAGACGTAGTCGCAAATGGGGCAGACGTAGGCGGACATCAGCGCACCCCGTGGGCGGCCAGCACCCGGTCGCGCTTGCCGGGCTGGATGTTCACGCGGGTGATGTCGCCGTTGTAGTGCGCGAGCACGCGGTGGTCCATCACCTTGCGCCACAGCGGCGGGAAGTAGGCCAGCGTGATCATGCTGGCGTAGCCGCTGGGCAGGTTCGGCGCGCCGTCCATGCTGCGCAGCGTCTGGTAGCGCCGGGTGGGGTTGGCGTGGTGATCGCTGTGGCGCTGCAGGTGGTACAGAAAGATATTGGTGACGATGTGGTCGGAGTTCCAGCTGTGCTCCGGGGTGCAGCGCTCGTAGCGACCGGTCGCCGTCTTCTGGCGCAGCAGGCCGTAGTGCTCGAGGTAGTTCACCGTCTCCAGCAGCGAGAACCCGAAGACGGCCTGGATCAGCAGGAACGGCAGCACGCCGACGCCGAACACCGCGACCAGGGCGCCCCACAGCACCACCGACATCAGCCAGGCGTTGAGCACGTCGTTGCGCAGCGTCCACGGGCTCTTGCCGAGCCGGGCCAGCCGGGTCTTCTCCAACTCCCACGACGAGGTCAGGCTGCCCCATACGCTGCGCGGCAGGAAGGCCCAGAAGGATTCGCCGAAGCGCGAGGTGGCCGGGTCCTCCGGGGTGGCGACGCGCACGTGATGGCCGCGGTTGTGCTCGATGTAGAAGTGGCCGTACAGGGTCTGGGCGAGGGTGACCTTCGACAGCCAGCGCTCCAGTTCGTCCTTCTTGTGGCCGAGTTCGTGCGCGGTGTTGATGCCGACACCGCCCATCACGCCGATGCTCAGCGCGAGACCGATCTTCGACAGCAGGCTCAGCCCGCCGTCGACGCCCAGCCAGGACAGGTCGGAGGCGGTCCACAGGTAGCTCGCCAGCACCAGGCTGATCAGCTGGAACGGGATGTAGGAGTAGACGCAGTAGCGGTAGTACTTGTCGTTCTCCAGCGCCTCCATCACCTCGTCGGGCGGATTCTGCCCGTCGGGCCCGAAGAAGCGGTCCAGCAGCGGCAGCAGGATGTAGAGCAGGATCGGGCCGATCCACCACCACACCGGCGAGACGGCCTGCCAGCCGAGCTGATTGAAGCCCCAGACCAGGCCGAGCGCGACGATCAGCGCGGTCGGCGGGATGAGGCCGAACAGCCACAGGTATCGCTTGCGGTCGCGCCACTGGACGGCCTGGTCGGGCGCTTCGCTTCGAGATGTCGTCATGTCTTCTCCTCGGATTTCCCGGCGGGGACGGGCCCGCACCGCGGGGGGGCGGTGGGGCCACCGGTCGAGCACTTTACAAATCGTGCAGCTGTGTCCAATTGGAATACACATCACACAAAATTGTCAATAGTGGATACAAAAGTGGCACGTGTGTACGATCGAGGGCGTGTCCGAAACGCCGAACTTCCACGCCCGGATGCGCTCGTTGCTGCGCGAGCGGATCATCGAGACCGCGCGCGACGTCGTGTCCACCGAGGGCTGGGGCGCGGTGAACATGTCCCGCCTGGCCAAGGACGTCGGCGTGAGCAGGCCAGTGCTGTACAAGGAAGTCGGCACCAAACAGGAGCTGGCCGATCTCGTCATCCGCAGCGAGGTGGAGACCTTCCTGGTCGGTATCGACGACAGCTTGGCCGCGCACCCGGACGACCCGGTGGCGGGCGTGATCGCGGCCGCCGGGTACGCGCTGCGGGCCGCGGCCGACAACACGCTGATCAAAGCGGTGCTCGCGGGGCGTTCCGAGGCCGACACCGCGCTGCTGCCCACCCTGATGACCGATCCGGAGCCGGTGCTCGGCCGGGCGCTGGCCGCCCTCACCACCGCCGTGCGCACCCGCTACGGACTGACCGAACTCTCCGACGAGGACCTGTCGGCGCGGGTGGAGAGCGTGGTGCGGCTGACGCTGAGCCACCTGTTCCAGCCGCTCGGCTCGGTCGAGCGCGCGCTCGAGCAGATCTCGGTGGTGGTCGTGAGCGTGCTGGGGCCGGTCACGGTCTGAGACCGGTGGCGCCGCACGTGTTCATCCGGATGGAGGCACGCCGTCAGCGCAGGCGCCTGCGTTTCATGTAGAGCGCCAGTTCGTCGTAACTGCCGTCGCCGTTGGCGAATTCGACCACGTTGCGGGCGGAGTCGAACCACGCGCCCGCGCTCGGCCCGATCTCCGCGAGGGCCGCTTCCAGATCCGCCATGCCGACCGGGCGGACGGTGCCGGTGCGGATCGATTCGGCCATGGCCAGCTGGGTGGCCGAGGTGCACACGTGCGCCAGGTCGGCGCCGGAGAAGCCCTTGGTGCGGGCGGCGAGCGCGCCCAGGTCGACTCCGGCGACCGGACGGTCGCGCAGGTGGTAGTGCAGGATCGAGTGCCGGGCGGCGCGGTCGGGCAGGGCGACGAGGATCATCCGGTCGAAGCGGCCGGGGCGACGCAGGGCCACGTCGACGTCCCACGGATGGTTGGTCGCGCCGAGCACGTAGACGCCCTCGTTGTCCTGGGTCGCCGAATCCATCTCGGTGAGCAGCTGATTCACCACGGTGCGCATCGTCGCCGACCCCGACATCTGGCTGCGCCGGTGGCCGAGGGCGTCCAGCTCGTCGAGGAACAGCACGCAGGGCGCGTTGCGGCGGGCCACCTCGAACACGCTGTGCAGATTGCGCTCACTGGCGCCGGTGTAGATGTCGAGGATGTCGGCGATCTCGATCGGATAGAAGTTCGCGCCGAGCTCGCCCGCGACCGCGGACGCGATGAACGTCTTGCCGCATCCGGGCGGGCCGTACAGCAGCAGCCCGCCGCGCGCGGACGTACCGAAAGCCTTGGCCAGCCCCGGGTTTCGCAACGGGCCGAGGAGGGTGAGATCGAGCTGTCGCTTGACCTCCTCCATGCCGCCCACGTCGGCGAGGGTCACGCGGGTGCGCGAGAACAGTGCGGCGTCGCCCTCGGCGGCGTAGGCGGTGGGGCCGCTATCGACGAACGCGGGCTCGATGATGCCGGCCACCTCGCTCTCGGCGGCGGCCCAGTCGTAGCCGGAAGGATCGGCGGGGTGGCCGGACGCGGCGGAATCCTCTTCGCGCGCGGGAACATCCGCGCGCCCGACGCCGTCCGTCGACGCGCGATCGCCGGACGCGGAGGTCCGAGCTCCTCCGGCCCCGACCGCTTCACCCTGCGGGCCGACGGCCCCCGTTGGGTCGGGAGTGCCCGGCTGGTCATCGGACGCAGCGGAATCCGAGTGCCCCGCAGCCGGATTCGCCAGGGCGGCGGTGCTGCGCTGGAGCAGCTCGACCACCTTCGCGTTGCCGGGCTCCTGGGTGAGGGCCGTGCCGCAGTGCGCGATGGCTTCGGCGTGCCTGCCGCGTTCGGCGAGCAGTTCGATGACGTGCAGGCGCAGCGCGAGCACGTCGGGGCTGCGCTCGACGGCGGCGAGCATCTCGGTGAGCACCGGATCGGCGGTCATTGGGTCCCCCTCCTCTGACGAAACAGCTGCATCCTAACGAGCGCCGCCGACGAACTTCACCCCGTTTCTCGCGGGAAACACCAGGCGCGCCGGGTGATCGCGCCCGTGGCAACGCGCCTTCGAATCGGCCGGGCATCCCCGCCCGGTGACAGGCGCCACAACTGGACAACGGAATAGTTCCGGACGGACGGTCGTTGATCCCCACTGTCGGCGTCCGGACAGCCCCGGGCCGCACCCTTTGTCGCTTCGAGCGACCACTCGCCGAGAGGCGCTTGTGGGACGTCGACACCCCTAGTCGTGACGTTGGCGTGACGTCCGGCGACTCAGCGCCGCCAGGTAAACCCCCGGACCTGGCGGCGTTTCGCATGTCGCGCGCCGTTCACCGAAACAGGCCAGGATGCACGACATGGCAAACCCGCACGCCCTGCGCCGCACCCTCGGACTCACCGACTCCGTGGTGATCGGCCTCGGGTCCATGATCGGGGCCGGCATCTTCGCCGCGCTCGCTCCCGCGTCCGCCGCCGCGGGTTCGTGGCTGCTGCTCGCCCTGGCCCTGGCGGGTCTGCTCGCCTACTGCAACGCGACGTCCTCGGCCCGCCTGGCCGCGCTCTACCCGGTGTCGGGCGGAACGTACGTATACGGGCGCGAGCGACTCGGGCCGTTCTGGGGGTATCTCGCCGGGTGGGCGTTCGTCGTCGGGAAGACCGCGTCGTGTGCGGCCATGGCCCTCACGATCGGCCACTACGCGTGGCCCGAGCACGCCCGGCCGGTCGCGGTGGCGGCGGTCGCGGCCATCACCGCGTTGAACTACGCGGGCGTGCGGAAATCGGCGCTGGCCACGCGGGCGATCGTCGCCGCCGTCCTGATCGTGCTGGGCGTGGTGGCCGCGACCGGGCTCGCGGGCGACCACGCGGCGGCCGGCGCGCTGCCGGATCGAATCGGTCCGCTCGGCGTGCTGGAAGCGACCGGCCTGCTGTTCTTCGCGTTCGCCGGATACGCGCGCCTGGCCACCCTCGGCGAGGAGGTGCGCGATCCGCGACGCACCATCCCGCGCGCGATTCTGCTCGCGCTGGCCCTGAGCCTGGCGGTGTACGCGGTGGTCGCCGTCGCCGCGCTGCTGACGCTCGGTTCGGCGGGCCTGGCCGACGCGGCCGACCCGCTCGCCCA
This sequence comes from Nocardia puris, assembly GCF_036051655.1. NCBI lineage: Bacteria > Bacillati > Actinomycetota > Actinomycetes > Mycobacteriales > Nocardiaceae > Nocardia > Nocardia puris. The sequence continues at coordinate 1,405,913 of NZ_CP107943.1, forward strand.
GGTCGTGACGGCGGCGGGGGCTCCGGAACTCGCGCCGGTGGTGCGGGTGGGCGCGGTGCTCGCGGCGGCGGGTTCACTGCTGGCGCTGATCCTCGGCGTCTCGCGCACGACGCTGGCCATGGCGCGCGACCGTCATCTCCCGCACGCGCTCGCGGCCGTGCACCCGCGATTCGGCGTGCCGCACCGCGCCGAACTGGCCGTGGGCGCGGTGGTGGCCGTGCTGGTGGCGTTCTTCGATCTGCGCGCGGCGATCGGGTTCTCCTCGTTCGCGGTCCTCGTCTACTACCTCGTCGCGAACATCGCCGCGAGCACACTCACGGCGACCGAGCATCGGCCGGCCCGCTGGATCCCGGTGCTCGGCGCTGCGGGCTGTGGCATCGTCGCCCTGTCGTTGCCGCCGGCGGCCGTGGTGAGCGGGCTCGCGGTGCTGGGTGCGGGCGCGATCGGCTATGCGATCCGCCGCGGCCGATCCGGTTGAGCAACTGATGGATACCCATTTTCCGTACCCGCAACTCCCGGGGAACAGGGCGCGATAACCTCGTGCGGTGCGCTGCTTGCTGGCCGGTTTCACGGTGTTCTCGCTGCTCCTGGGAGGGGCTGTGGCGGCATCGGCGGGAGCCGAGCCGGTGACACCCGCGCGGTGCGAGGTCCAGACGGGTCGCGAGCCGCAGCGGGCAACTCCCGAGCAAGCGGGATTCGACGCCGACCGGCTGGCGGCGGCGCTGGCCTTCGCCGACGGCCGCAACCGGCTCAATATCCAGGTGTTCCGGCACAACTGCCTGATCGGCGAGGGCCCCGACAACGCGCGGACCGGCGGCGTCGCGTGGAACGTGTGGAGCGGCACCAAGAGCGTGGTGGCCCTGCTCGCGGGCATCGCGTCCGACCGCGGCCTGCTCGACGTGCACGCACCCATCGACGCCTACCTGCCCCCTGGCCTCGGTGATGCCGCCCGGCGCGCGATCACGGTGGAGAACCTGCTCACCGAGTCCTCGGGGATGCAGGCCTCCTCGGTCGCCGAGGGGCTCACCGCGATCGTCCCCCTCGACCCGAACAGCGCGGTGCAGGCGCTCGGCGTGCCGCTCGAGCATCCGCCCGGGACCGAGTTCTCCTACAGCCAGCGCAACGTCGATCTGCTGGCCTGGGTCATCGAGCTGGCCGTCGGGGAGCCGTTGCAGCAGTTCGCGCAGCGCGAGCTGTTCGACCCGCTCGGCATCCGGCGCGGCGACTACTACTGGGCGCGCGACCGCTCGGGCAACACCTACGGCCACGCGCACCTCTACATCCCGCCCGACGACTACGCCAAATTCGGCCTGCTCGTCGCGGGCGAGGGCCGCTGGGCCGGGCGGCAGGTGGTCTCCGAGCGCTACCTGCGCCAGGCGCTGACGCCGTCGGCCACCAATTCCTGCTACGGCTACCTGTTCTGGCTCGGGTCCGACTGCACCGCGGCGGCGGGGTTCCTCCCGGACCGGACCTACCGGATCTCCGGACTCGGCATGCAGGACGTCTTCGTGCTGCCCGACCTGGATCTGGTGGTGATGTGGACCGGCGCGTTCGGCAACGTCAGCGCGTACGGGCCGACGGGCGTACTGGAGAACACCTCGGAGCTGCCGCACGAGTTCTTCCGCAGGCTTTTCGCCGCACTGGTCGACAACCCGTTTCCGGACCCGGGCCCCTACCCCGAACCGGTGCCGGACGACGAGCCCGGCGATCTGGTGGACCCGAACCTGCTGCTCGCCGTGTTCGGGCTCGGCACCGCGGCCTATCCGGGCTGTGATGTGTTCTCCTGCTTGAACACTCGGCTCGTGCCGCCGTTCGCCGACGCGCCGCCCGGCTGCTACCTGGTGGCCTGCCTCGGGAACGACCCGCGCACGCCGGGTATCCGCTGACCTAACAACTCCTTGACAAATCATTACATTTGTCAAACTCTGGTCTGATGGCCCGCTGCTTCGCGGCCGTCGACCGAACCGGCGCCGCATGATCACCAACCCGCTGCGCCGGCTCCCCTACCCCGACGCCGCACGGGGACTGTTGCGCACGACCGTGCTGACCGTCGTCGACGAGTTGGTGCGCTCCGACGGCTGGGCCGCCACCAGCCTCTCGGCCATCGCCCGCGCCGCCGGGGTGAGCAGGCAGACCCTCTACAACGAATTCGGCAGCCGCCGCTCCATCGCCGAGGCCTACATCGTGCACCGGCTGGACGGCCTGCTCGACATGGTCGCCGAGCGCGTCGACGGCGACGACCTGGCCGACACCCTGCGCGAGGCGTTCGCGCGGTTCTTCGTGCTCGCCGACGAACCCCTCATCCAGACCGCGCTGGCCGCCGACAGCGTGGAGGTCATGGCGTTGGTGCGGGTCACCAACGAGCGCGCCACCACCCGCCTGGCCGAGATTCTGCGCACCGTCGACCCGGGCCTCACCGACCGCGACGCCCAGGTCTACGCCGACGCGATCGCCCGCACCGCCGTGACCCACGTGGTCGCACCGACCGTCGGGGCGGACGAGGCGATCGACCGGCTGACCCACCTCGCGCTGGCACTGGTCACACCGCGCCACACACCGGTCCCGGCGGTGCGCACCTGATCCCATGGGCCCCGCCCGGCCACCGTTCGGGCCGCGCCCTGGACCCCGTCGCCACGGGGAACAGCGGCGCACCACCCACCGGCACGCACCTGCCCCCGGCACGACCGCATGGTGCGGGACGCCGGTTCACCCGGCGACCATGTCCGCACCGGCCTGACCAGCTTCACAGATCGGCACTCACATCGCCCCGCAATACCGAAGGCCGCCGGAACGAATTCCGGCGGCCTCCAACAGGTTTCGCTCAGCGCTCGCTGAGCAGCACCTCGGCGATCTGAATGGTGTTGAGCGCGGCGCCCTTTCGCAGGTTGTCGCCCGACACGAACAGCGCGAGCCCACGGCCGTCCGGCACGCCCGGGTCCTGGCGGATGCGGCCCACCAGCGACTCGTCGATGCCCGCGGCTTGCAGCGGCGTCGGCACCTCGACCAGCTTCACACCGGCCGCGGCGCCCAGGATCTCCCGCGCGCGCGCCACCGAAAGCGGTTGCACGAACTCGGCATTGATCGACAGCGAGTGCCCGGTGAACACCGGCACGCGCACGCAGGTGCCGCTCACCGCCAGCTCGGGCAGGCCGAGGATCTTGCGGCTCTCGTTGCGCAGCTTCTGATCCTCGTCGGTCTCGCCGGAGTCGTCGTCCACCAGCGAACCCGCCAGCGGGATCACGTCGAACGCGATCGGAGCCACGTACTTGTTCGGCGCGGGGAACGCCACGGCGCTACCGTCGTGCACCAGCTTCTCCGCGTCGTCCACCACGGCGCGCACCTGCGCGGCCAGCTCCTCCACGCCGGCCAGGCCCGAACCCGACACGGCCTGGTAGCTGGAGACGATGAGCCTGGTCAGGCCCGCCTCGTCGTGCAACGGCTTGAGCACCGGCATGGCGGCCATGGTGGTGCAGTTGGGGTTGGCGATGATGCCCTTGACCAGGTTGCGGGTGGCCTCGGGGTTCACCTCGCTCACCACCAGCGGCACCTCGGGGTCCTTGCGCCAGGCCGAGGAATTGTCGATGACGGTCACGCCGGCCGCCGCGAACCGCGGGGCCTGCACGCGCGACATGGTGGCTCCCGCCGAGAACAGCGCGATGTCCAGGCCGGACGGATCGGCGGTCTCGGTGTCCTCCACCACGATCTCGCCGCCGCGCCACGGCAGCGTCTTGCCCGCCGAGCGGGCCGAGGCGAAGAACCGCACCTCGTCGGCGGGAAAGTCGCGCTCCTCCAGCAGTTTCCGCATGACGGCGCCGACCTGACCGGTCGCGCCGACGACGCCTACCCGTACACCCATGGCTTATCGCCCCGTTCCGGCGTGCACCACGGCCACCTCGTCGCCGCCCAGATCGAAGGCGCGGTGCAGCACCTTCACGGCGTCGTCCAGTTCGGTGTCCTTGACCAGCACCGAGATCCGGATCTCGGAGGTGGAGATGAGGTCGATATTGATGCCCGCCTCGGCCAGCGCCTCACAGAAGGTGGCGGTGACGCCGGGGTGGCTCTTCATGCCCGCGCCCACCAGCGACACCTTGCCGATGTGGTCGTCGTAGAGCACCTGCGCGAAACCGATCTCGCCCTGCCGCCGGGTGAGCATCTCCACCGCGCGCGCGCCGTCGGTCTTGGGCAGGGTGAAGGTGATGTCGGTCTTGCCCGTCTCCACCTTGGAGATGTTCTGCAGCACCATGTCGATATTGATCTCCGCGTCGGCGACGGCGCGGAACACCTTGGCGGCGTAGCCCGGTTCGTCGGGCAGCGCGACCACGGTCACCTTGGCCTCGCTGCGGTCGTGCGCGACGCCGGTGAGGATTGCTTTCTCCAAGGGGATGTCCTCCATCGATCCGTAAACGTAGGTGCCCTGCTTGTCGGTGTAGGACGAGCGCACGTGCACGGGCACGTTGTAGCGGCGGGCGTACTCGACGCAGCGCAGCATCAGCACCTTCGAGCCGCAGGCCGCCATCTCCAGCATCTCCTCGTAGGAGACCTGTTCCAGGCGCTGCGCGTCGGCGACGATGCGCGGGTCGGCGGTGAAGACGCCGTCGACGTCGGTGTAGATCTCGCAGACGTCGGCCTCCAGCGCCGCGGCCAGCGCGACGGCGGTGGTGTCGGAGCCGCCGCGGCCCAGCGTGGTGACGTCCTTGCTGTCCTGGCTGACGCCCTGGAAGCCCGCGACCAGCACGATCGTGCCCTCGTCCAGGGCTTCGCGCAGCCGGCCCGGCGTCACGTCGATGATCTTGGCGTTGCCGTGCGCGCCGGTGGTGATCACGCCGGCCTGCGAGCCGGTGAACGAGCGGGCCTCCGCGCCCAGCGAGTGGATGGCCATGGCCACCAGCGCGTTGGAGATGCGCTCGCCGGAGGTGAGCAGCATGTCCATCTCGCGGGCGGGCGGTGCGGGCGCGACCTGCTGGGCGAGGTCGAGTAGTTCGTCGGTGGTGTCGCCCATCGCGGAGCAGACGACCACCACGTCGTGCCCCTGCTTCTTCGTTTCCACGATCCGTTCAGCGACGCGCCGGATGCGCTCGGCGGTGGCCACCGAGGATCCTCCGTACTTCTGAACAACGAGAGCCACGACAGGGTCCTCCAAGATCGACAATCAGCAGGTAACAGCCATAGAGACTACCGGCCGGACTCCGCCGCTCCGGTGACTACCTCCCTGACCTGTGGAAAAGCACACAGGCGCACGCGCTCTCGATTGAACCGGCGCGTCCGGGCAACGCGCGCGAAGATAGAGGACATGAAGAGCACACTCGTCGCGGTCACCACCGGACGGCGCGAAGTAGTGCACGACCTCACCCCGGCCTGCGCGCAGTTCGCGCGCGAGTCCGGCGGCGACGGCCTGCTGCACGTGTTCGTGCCGCACGCCACGGCGGGCGTGGCGATCATCGAACTGGGCGCGGGCAGCGACGACGACCTGCTCGCCGCGCTGCGCGAACTGCTGCCCGCCGACGACCGCTGGCGCCACGCGCACGGCTCCCCCGGACACGGCCGCTCGCACGTGATGCCCGCCCTCATCCCGCCCTACGCCACTGTGCCCGTGCTGGGCGGCGAACTCATGCTCGGCACCTGGCAGTCCATCGCGCTGGTCGACCTGAACGTGGACAACCCCGAGCGCTCGGTGCGGCTGTCCCTGCTCACGAACGGGTCGTGACCCTCAGGCACGGGTGAACCAGGTGACCTGGGTGCCGTCGGCGAAGTCCAGGCGCCGGGTGGGCGTGAACCGCGTCGGGTCGAAGCCGCCGGTGAACGCGCGGACGCCATCGCCCGCGACCACCGGGTAGCCCTTGACGACGAGCGCGTCGATCTCCCCGAGCAGCTGACCGGCCAGGTTGCCGCCGCCCGCCAACCAGATGTCGAGCCCTTCCTCCTTCTTCAACTCGCGCACCAGCCCCACCGGATCACCGGGGACCAGCTCGACCGACGGATCGGCGATCTCCCCCAGGCTGCGCGACACGATGTACTGCCGCATGTGCGCATACGGGCTGGTCACGCCGATTTCCAGCGCCGGATCGTAGGTGCCGCGTCCCATCACGAGGGTGTCGAAGTGCCGGTTGGGCGCGCCCTCGGGGATGCCGAAGTACGGGCGTACGTGGGTCGGCAGCGTCTCCGGATAGTCGGCCCGGAACCACTCCTTCATATCGTCGCCGACCGGGTAGAAGTCGACCTCCCCGCCCGGCCCGGCGATATAGCCGTCGATCGAAACGCCGACGAAGTAGACGAGCTTTCGCATGCGGACCACCTTTCTCGCACTACTCTGTTTGTAGTGATTTGAACGTAGTACTACAGATGGAGTGGTGTCAAGATGCGGACGAACCCCGAGCGCAGGCGGGCGCTCATCGATGCGGCGATCGAGGTGCTGGCGCGCGACGGTGCGCGCGGACTGACGTTCCGCGCGGTCGACAAGGAGGCGGGCGTGCCGACGGGCACGGCCTCCAATTACTTCGCCAACCGCGACGACCTGTTCACCCAGGTCGGCAGTCGTTTCTACGAACGCCTCGAACCGACCGAGGCGATGATGACCAAGATGACCGACGGGCCGGGCACCCGGGAGAACCTGATCGAGCTGATGCGCGAGGTGGTCGGACGCCTGGAGGCCTTCCGCACCGGCTACCTGGCCATGCTCGAACTGCGGCTGGAGGCCACGCGCAGACCCGAGCTGCGCGCGGTGCTCACCGAGCGGGTGCGCGCCGATCTCGACTTCAACATCCGCAACCACATCGAATCGAACAACCCGGGCGACACCGATACGGTCAAGCTGCTCTACCTCGCACTGAACTGGCTGATCGTGGACCGGCTGACGCTGCCGGAGATCATCGACGCCGCCGAGAGCGAGCGGCTCATCGAGGTGGCCGTGCGCCGACTAGCCTTGTGACCCAGGTCACTACATTCGATAATGGGCCGATGATGGCGAACATTGGAGACCGACTGCTCGTCCACGGACACGTGGTGGGCGAAATGGATCGACACGCCGAGATCATCGAGGTCCGCGGACCCGAGGGCGGCCCGCCGTACCTGGTGCGGTTCGACGACGGCCACGAGTCGCTGATGTACCCCGGCCCCGACGCCGTGATCGAGCACCCGACCGCCGACTGAGACCCGCGCGGGCCGCGAGATCACCCGCGCACACAAGTTGCCGCGTGGTAGCTACCACGCGGCAGTTCGCGCACCATAGACCGCGTTGTTGACGGATGGGAACGGCGCTGGGCAGAATCGGCGAGTTGATCCACCGGGGGCGCGGAGGTACTGCATGCGCACGAAAACCGATATCCGTTTCGCCGTGGAGGCGAGCCCGGCCCAAGTACTCGACGCCGTCGCCGCGATCGACATGCTCCCGGAATGGTCGATGTACCAGGACGCCCGCGTGGCGACCCGCGACCGGGCGGGCCGCCCGCACCGCGTGTACGTCACCGCCGACGTGCTCGGCAGCCAGGATCTGCAGGTCCTCGAGTACGAATGGACCGCCGACCGCGCCTCCTGGCAGGTCGTGGACTCCTCCCGCGGCATCCGTGGCGGCGGCTGGTTCGAGGTGAGCGAAGGGCCCGAGGGCACCGAGGTCTGGTACCACGCCGAACTCCATTCCCGCATACCCCTGCCCGGTTTGTTGATGAAACGAACGGTGCAGCGCTGGAACGAAACCGTCGTGCAGAACTTCATCGAATTCGCCGAAAGTTATCCAGAAACCGAGAAATACTCTCCGGTATAGCCGTAGCGCATCGTAGCGATAGCTCATGCGCATCATCGAGCACGCTCGCTAGGGCAACGGCTTGTCGTTGGAGACCAGGTAGCGCACGGTCTTCTCGACGGGCGGCGGCCCGTACGCCGAGGGTTCCACGCGCACGCCGCCGCGCACCGCGTCGCGGATCTGGTCGACGTTCTCCCGGATCATGTCCGAGACCAGTTCGTCGGTGCGGGGGTCGTCGAGCACCTGGAACACGATGCGGAACGTGGTGTCGGCGACCAGCCGGATGATGTCGTCGTGGAACGGGACGTACTTGACCTTCCCGGCCTGCGGGTCCTTCTTGATGAGCTCGAGGATCATCTCGTCCATCTCCGCGCGGTTCTCCTCCAGCGCGGCGGCGATATTGCGGGTGTAGTGACCGGTCCGCAGCACGTGCGCGACCTCGTCCAGCACGGCGATCGTGATGGGCCGCTTGATCACGTCCACGATGGTCCCCACGAACCGGTTCACGATGGCCGCCGTGATCCGGTCGCCGAACACGCGGTCGGCGATGCGGCCCAGGCGTACCAGGATCACCACGATGCGCAGCAGCCGGAAGCCGCGGAAGATCGGGCTGGTCACCGGGATCATGCCGAGCACTTCGTACCAGTAGACGAACGGGAACGTCCACGGCCAGCCGGCCCGGCGCCACCGCCAGAGGAACTCCGCGGCGAACACCGCGCAGATCGACACGTCGGCGATCACCACGGCGCGATAGGTCTGCTCGGAGACGTCGAAGAAGGTGATCCACAGGATCAGCCCCAGCGACGCCACCGCCAGCGCCAGCATCGCGAAATCGGTCCACAGCGCAGGCGGCTTGCGCGGGTAGTCCGTCGCGGTTGGCGCCGGTCCGAATTCGTGTTCGGTGGGGACAGACACGGATGGATTTCCCTTCGACGCCGGCGTCGGATCGAGCGTAGTCGTCCACCCCCGCCGATGTGGCCGACCCGCACGGGATTTCGCGTCAGCGACCGGCGCGGATGATCTGCTCGATATTGCGCTCGGCCAGCGCGGTGATGGTGAGCGACGGGTTCACCGTGCCGGTGCTGCCCGGGATCGCCGCGCCGTCCATCACGTAGAGGCCGGGGTGACCGTGCACCCGCCCGTACCCGTCGGTGGCCTTACCGAGCACCGCGCCGCCCAGCGGATGCGCGGTGAACAGGGCGTTGGCGTCGTAGCCGAGCGCGCTGTACTCGACCAGCGCCCCGGCGCGTTCGGCGATCTTGCGGTCCACCGCGCGGGCCGCGGCCACCACCTCGTCGCGGTTGCGCGTCGGCCAGGACAGCCCCACCGCGTCGCGCCCGGCGTCGTAGCCGAACCGGGTGCGGGCCGGGTCGAGCACCATGCCCAGCGAGGCCATCGCGCCGGTTTCGAAGGGAATGCCCGGGATGTACCAACTCTCCAGCGTCACCGGCACGTTCGACTCGTCGAGGATGCGGCTCGCGCTCGGCACGCCCTGTCCGAGCCCGGCCAGCGAGCTCGCACCACGCGCCAGCACCACGTCGCCGTTGGTGCCCCAGCCGTCGCCGATGTGCTCGTTGAGGTTGCCGAGCGCGCCGGTGGCCTGGGCGCGGACCAGCAGCTCCGAGGTGCCGACGGACCCGGCCCCGAGGAACAGGCGGTCGCAGGTCAGGGTGCGCGTGCCGAGCACGTCGCCGGTGGGCGCGAGTTTGGTGACCGTGACGGCGTAGCGGCCACCGCTCTCCTGTGCGATGGCGTCCACGCGGTGGCCGGGGAAGATCGCCGACTTCCCGGTCTCCTGCGCGAATTTCAGGTAGTTCTGGTTCAGGTCGAACTTGGCGCCGTTGGAGTTGCCCAGGTTCGAGCGCGCGGCCGTGGCCGAGGGGCGGCTCTGCCCGGCGAGTTCTGCGCGCAGCACATCCCACCGGAAGATCGAATCGTTGGCCAGCGGTTCGTATCCCGCCTTGCGCACCTGCTCGTCCCAGGCCCGCGAATGGGTGAACGGCGAGGAGCCGTAGATGTCGGCGGGCATAGTGCTCAACCGCAGCATCTGCCGCACGCGCGGGTAGTAGACGCGCTCGAGTTCGTCGTAGGCCACCGCGCCGTGGAAGACCTCGTCGAAGAATCGGCGCTCCGGGGCGACCATCGCGCCGGTGAAGATCACCGAACCGCCGCCGACCGCCGCCGCGCGCCACACGTCGATGCCGGGGTACTCGGTGCAGTCGAGCACACCGCCGAACTTCGCGAAGCTCATCGGCACCTTGGTCACGCCGGTGAACGACGTGCGATGCCAGAAACCGCGCCCGTCGGGCAGGTCGTCGCCGGTGAAGATCTCCCGCCATGGGTCGTTCGGCCAGCGCGAACCGCGCTCCAGCACGGTGGTGGCGACCCCGGCCTGTGCCAGGCGCAACGCGGTGACGGACGCGCCGAAACCGGAGCCGACGACGATCGCGGGCGAATGCTCCGGCGCGTCGGGGATCGGGGCGAAGATCTCCGGAACCCAGTCGCGGAACAGCCCGTGCCAGATCGGATCCGCCGCCGCGGGACGCGCACCGAACGCCGACCCCGCCGCGCCGACGAGCGCCGCCAAACCCGCGGCCCTCATGAAGGCACGTCTGTGCACCGGCCACCTCCCTCATCACGCATGGCCGAGCGCAGAATAGCGCGCACGACCCGGCGGCGGCCACACACTGTGAAACGTCACCGCGTGGACCGTCGAGCTCCGTGTGATCAGGAGTCGAACGGCTCGCTCTCCGCGTTACAGGTCGCGCCGGGCGCGGGCAGTCGCAGATCGACCAGATAGCGCTCGCGCAAGTGCCGTACGCAGGCGCCCGCGGGGCTGTGGCCGTACCCGTCGTTCACCACGACGAGCCTGGCGTTGACCATTTCCTGCTGGGCGGCGCGCGCCAGCTCGACCGGGGTGGCCGGGTCGTAGCGGTTCTGGAGCAGCAAGGCGGGCTTGTCGGAGCTCAGCGTCCACGGGCCCGTCCAGCGCTGCGGGTAACCGCCCTCCGGATCGGGCCACGCCGCGCACGCCTGCCGACCGTAGAACCAGAACGATCCGTAAAACCTTGCGCTCGAGTCGATTTCGTCGACGATCCCGGGCCAGTCGCCGGGCGCGAAGGGAAAGCTGTTGTCGGCGCAGGAGATCGCGAGGAACGATTCGAGGAAGTCGAACGTCAGCATGCCCGCGCCGAGCACCTGCTCGACCGCCGCGGCGTCACCGCGCGGGCCCGATTCCAGCTCGGTCAGCAAGGTGGCCAGCGCGGGCCAGCCCTGTTCGGGGTCGTAGAGCAGCATCGCGTGCGCCTGCGCGGCGTCCACGTAGGAGACCGGCACGGCGTTCTCGCCCTCGCCCACCGTGATCGGCCCCTCGCGCAGCCGGGCGAGCAGCGCCTCGTCCCTGGCACGCAGACCCTCGGCGGCGGTGTTGTCGACGGGCGGCGCGGTGGTCGTGGTCCACTCGGGGCTCGTAGGCGCGGCCGAGCCTGCCTTGTCACCGCGTTCGGGCGACGGCCCGGTGAGTTCCGAACGCCCCGGGTCGGCGAACGAGCACCGCTGCGCGCCCGCCTCGGCACACCGGCGGAAGAACTCCGAGCGCACCTCCTCGGTGCCCGCCGCGATGGTGGTGAGCATGGCGCGCGTGTCGTCGGTGTAGGTCTCGGGGTCGATCATCGAGGTCAGTTGCAGCGCGCGCACCCGGTCGGGGAACAGCGCGCCGTACACCTCGCCGAGGTAGCTGGCGTAGGACCCGCCCGCGTAGGTCATCTGCTCCGCCCCCACCGCGCGGCGCAGCAGGTCCATGTCGCGGGCCGCGTCCACGGTGGTGAGGTACGGGAGCAGCTCGCCGGAGTGCTCGGCACAGCCCTGCGCCAGGGCGCGGCTGTTGCGTTCGGCGGCCGACTCCTGCTCCGCGTTCGCGGGCGGGATCATCGCCGACAACCAGAAGCGTTCCTGCGCGGCGTCATCGGCGAAACAGCGCACCTGCGAGCTGCGGCCCACACCGCGCTGATCGAAGGTCACCACGTCGAACCGCTCGCCGATCTCGCCCTCGAACAGCCTGCTGTCGCGCGCCGCGTCCACCCCGGAACCGCCCGGCCCGCCGACCGCCGAGAACAGCGTGCCGATGCGGCGCTGCTGATCGGTGGCGCGCTGGCGGACCACCGCCAGCTCGATCGTGGGGCCGTCGGTGCGCGAATAGTCCAGCGGCACAGTCGCGGTCGCGCACTCCGACTCCGCCAGGCCCGCCTCGGCGCAGGGCGCCCAGTCCAGGCGGGGCGTCGGCGCGGCGTCGGCCTGCGCGACCAGCTCGGCGACCCGCGACTCGTGACCGGTCGGAGCGGTGCAGCCCACCAGCACGGGCGCCGTCGCCGCGAGCACGATGAGGACGAACTTCCACCTACGCACGGTCACCATCATCTGCGGCGGGCCCGCCCGGCGTCATCATCCTCAATGAGGACATCGACCCCGAGGTTCACCCGGCGACCCGGCGTGGGCGCGGCACGAGCTCGCCGGAACAGTTGGGGCACACGTGCCGCAACGCGCGGTCACACGCCGGGCAGAACGTGCATTCGTAGCTACAGATCACGGCCGCGCCGCTGTCGGTCACCGCCGCCGCGCAGCGTTCGCACACCGTGCGCATCTCCAGAGCCATGGGTTTCTCCTCGATGGGCTAGGTCGTCAGCAGCCGGATCACCGCGATGGTGCCGACGATCACGATCACCGCGCGCAGCACGTTCGGCGGCATCCGCCTGCCCATCCGCGCGCCGAGCTGGCCGCCGACGATGGAGCCCGCCGCGATCAGCGCGACCGCCTGCCAGTCCACGTCGGCGATGACGATGAAGATCGCCGCCGACACCGCGTTGACGATCAGCGCCAGCACGTTCTTCACGCCGTTGAGCCGCTGGATGTCCTCGTGCACGAACACCCCGAGCAGGCCGATCAGCAGCACGCCCTGCGCCGCGCCGAAATACCCGCCGTAGATGCCGGTGGCGTAGACCAGCACGAACAGGATCGGGCCGCCGTGCGCGGGGGCGGGCGCGTCGTCCTGCTCGCGCCGGCGCTTGACCCAGGCCGACAGTCGCGGCTGCACCACCACGAGCACCAGCGCGGCGATGATCAGCACCGGCACGATCGCCTTGAAGGCGCCCGGCGGCAGCGTCAGCAGCAGCACCGCGCCGGTGATGCCGCCCAGCAGGGAGGCCGTGCCCAGCTGCAGCAACCGGTGGCGCTGCCCCTCGAGTTCGCGGCGGTAGCCGATCACACCGCTCACCGAGCCCGGCACCAGGCCGATGGTGTTGGACACGTTCGCCGTCACCGGCGGCAGCCCGAAGGCCAGCAGCACCGGGAACGTGATGAGCGTCCCCGAGCCGACGATGGTGTTGATGCCGCCCGCGGCGACGCCCGCGCCGAGCACGGCGAGTTGTTCGAGCCAGGTCATGCTGTGTCCTTCTGTGCCTGCCCGAGGGGCCCTCCGTGGTTACGCAAGCTGCCTCCTCCGCGCCCTGACTCGGCCAGGCAGGTCCTTCTGTGCCTGCCCGAGGGCCCAGCGCGAGGTGGGCCAGCCGCCACCGCCGGGCCCCGACTCGGTCACGCGGTCAGGTCCTCTTACGTCCCGTCGGACCCCAGCGGCCCGTACAAGCGTTCAGTTCGTAGGGCACGCTAGCCCCCACCCGGCGACCCGCCCGCAATCAGGACCGGACTGTCGGGGTGGTGCGGTCGCGCGGTAAGCTGTCGGCCATCATGCAGCGGGCACTTCTTCTCGGCCGCCGCGACGGGGTCTGATCGGACCGGCTCCCGTCGCGGGGTTTCGCCGTGCCGGTCGACCCACCTTGGGATTCCACCACACCCTGGAGAATTGCAATGTCCCCCGCTGACGCCTACGTATCCGGTTCGCGCACCATCACCGCGCCCAGCAAACCGGCACCGGCCGACCAGGCCGCTTGGAACAAGCAGCGCGACTCGTCCATGCCTGCCTTCCGCTACCGCCCCTTCGCCGAAGAGGTCGAGCCGATCACGCTGCCCGACCGCACCTGGCCCGACAAGGTCATCGACCGCGCGCCCGGCTGGTGCGCCGTGGACCTGCGCGACGGCAATCAGGCCCTGATCGACCCGATGAGCCCCGCCCGCAAGCGCCGCATGTTCGACCTGCTGGTGCGGATGGGCTACAAGGAGATCGAGGTCGGCTTTCCCTCGGCCAGCCAGACCGACTTCGACTTCGTCCGCGAGATCATCGAGGACGGCGCGATCCCCGACGACGTCACCATCCAGGTGCTGACCCAGTGTCGCGCCGAGTTGATCGAGCGCACCTTCGAGGCGTGCGCGGGCGCGGCCAACGTGATCGTGCACTTCTACAACTCGACCTCCATCCTGCAGCGGCGCGTGGTGTTCCGCGCCGACCGCGAGCAGGTGAAGAAGATCGCCACCGACGCGGCCGCCCTGTGCCTGGAGGTGGAGAAGCGCTACCCCGACACGAACTGGCGCTACGAGTACAGCCCGGAGTCCTACACCGGCACCGAGCTGGAGTACGCCAAGGACGTGTGCGACGCGGTCTCGGCGATCATCGCGCCGACGCCCGACAAGCCGCTGATCATCAACCTGCCCGCCACCGTCGAGATGGCCACGCCCAACGTGTACGCCGACTCCATCGAGTGGATGAGCCGCAACCTGGCCCGCCGCGAGTCCATCGTGCTGTCGCTGCACCCGCACAACGACCGCGGTACCGCCGTGGCCGCCGCCGAACTGGGCTACCAGGCGGGCGCGGACCGCATCGAGGGCTGCCTGTTCGGCAACGGTGAGCGCACCGGCAACGTCTGCCTGGTCACGCTGGGCATGAATCTGTTCTCGCGCGGCGTGGACCCGCAGATCAACTTCTCCGACATCGACGAGATCCGCCGCACCGTCGAGTACTGCAACCAGCTGCCCGTGCACGAGCGCCACCCCTACGGCGGCGATCTGGTGTACACCGCGTTCTCCGGCAGCCACCAGGACGCCATCAACAAGGGTCTGGACGCGATGAAGGCCGCCGCCGACGCGCAGGACGCCGACGTGGCCGACATCGTGTGGGAGGTGCCCTACCTGCCCATCGACCCGAAGGACGTGGGCCGCACCTACGAGGCCGTGATCCGGGTGAACTCGCAGTCCGGCAAGGGCGGCGTGGCCTACATCATGAAGACCGACCACGGCCTGGTGCTGCCGCGCCGGCTGCAGATCGAGTTCTCGCAGGCGATCCAGCAGCTGACCGACGGCGAGGGCGGCGAGGTCACCCCGAAGGAGATGTGGGACGTCTTCCACGAGGAGTACCTGGCCCCGGTCACGCCGCTGGAGCGGATGCGCCAGAAGGTGACCGCCTCGGAGACCGACGGCGGCGAGGACCAGATCACCGCGGTGGTGAAGGTCGACGGCGTGGAGCAGGAGATCTCCGGGCGCGGCAACGGCCCGCTGGCGGCGTTCGTCGACGCGCTCGGCACCGTCGGGTACGACGTGCGGGTGCTGGACTACTCCGAGCACGCCATGTCGGCCGGTGACGACGCCCAGGCCGCGGCCTACGTGGAGTGCGCCATCGGCGACAAGGTCGTGTGGGGCGTGGGCATCGCCACCTCCATCACCACGGCGTCACTGCGCGCGGTGGTGTCGGCGGTCAACCGGGCGGCGGGGTAGATCCCTTCCGGCCGAATCGTTTTCGGCATCGACGGCGCGGGTGATGCGTCACCCGCGCCGTCGGCGTTCGTGGAGAGAATGAGCGAAACCGGGGTTCACCGAACACCCCGCTCCGCCGTACCGCTCGCTACCGAGGCGACCTCGACCGCACCTGCGGCAGTGGGCGAAAGCTCGCGCACGAGTGGCCCGGTCGCGGCGGGCTACGAGTCGTTCTCGGTGGTCGGGATCTCGGCGGGTGCGCCCTACTCCTGCGCGCTGGCCGCCCCGGCCCCCGACCGGGTGCGCGCCGTCGCCATCGCGAGCGGGCTCGCCAGGTGGACGGCGACGACCACGCGCCGGGGACGGAGATCGGCGCGGCCGTCTTCCGGTACCTGGCTCGGCATTCGTAGCCGATCCGCCGCCCGTTTCGAGAAGGTTCCGGCGCGAGCACCCGTCCCGGGCCGGTCACACCGTGGGTCTCGGCACGACCTGCGCGGTCGTTTGCTGACCTGCTAGCGTTGGTTTGCACGCAAGCGCCGAGCTCTCTGCTCGAATCCCGGGCAGATGGGGGAACTGTGACAAACAACGACCACAATCCGACCTCTCCGCCGTGGCTCCAGAGCCATCCGGTGGACACGGCCGAACCCTCCGCATCGCATGCGGCGCAGGACGAACAGCGCGACGCGCAACCCGCCGAGGTCGCGTCGCAGCCGGGCGCGCCCGAGGCCGGTGGGGAACAGCCCGCCGCGCCCGAGCCCGCCGCCTGGCTGCCGCCGGAGCCCCCGGGTGACCCGAGCGCCGGCTTCGCGCCACCGCCCGGTCCCGTGGACCCCTCCGGCTATCCGCCCGGCTTCGCACCGCCGGGCGGTCCCGTGCCGTCCCCGCCGGGGCCGTGGAACACCGGACAGTTCCCGCAGCAGGGGCCGCAGGGGCAGTTCTCGCCCGACCAGCAGCTTCCCCCGCCGCCCGGCGAGCCCGGCGGCGCGCCGTACGGCGAATACCGGCAGGAGATAGGGCCCGACGGCCTGGTCCGCCGGGTGTCGCACGACGGGCCGGATCAGGGCCCCGCGCAGGACAATCCGAACGGTCCCATCTACAGCTGGGCCCCGCCGCCTCCGCCCGCGCAACCGATGCCGCCGCAGCAGCCGATGTATCAGGAGCCGCAGGGCGCGCCGGATCACGGCCAGCCCTGGCAGAGTGGTCCGCCCCCGCAGCAGCCCGGTTTCGAGCCCCCGCAGCAGCAGGGGTTCGCGCCGCAGCAGCAGTACCAGCCGCCGCAGCAGCACGGCTTCCAGCCGCAGCACATGCCGCAGCCGGGGCAGCAGCCCGGTTCGGTGAACGATCTGAACCTGTTGAAGCGGGCGCGCCGCGCGCCGCGCAGCGGGTGGCGCCGAGCCGTGCACAAGGCGTCCGGCGGCATGATCAACCCCGGCGAGTCGGCGGCCGACGTCGTCTACCGGGACCTGGTCGACCGCGTCAACCAGCCGGTGCGCGGCGACTACCGGATCGCGATCCTCTCGCTGAAGGGCGGTGTCGGCAAGACCACCACCACGGTCGGCCTGGGCTCCACCTTCTCCTCGCTGCGCGGTGACCGCGTCATC
Organism: Nocardia puris; assembly: GCF_036051655.1. NCBI lineage: Bacteria > Bacillati > Actinomycetota > Actinomycetes > Mycobacteriales > Nocardiaceae > Nocardia > Nocardia puris. The sequence continues at coordinate 1,422,884 of NZ_CP107943.1, forward strand.
GCCATCGACGCCAACCCCGACCTGGGCACCCTCGCCCACCGGGTGCCGCGCCAGACCCGCTCCACCGTGCGCAACCTGCTCGAGGACACCCACATCTCGCGCTACTCCGATGTGCGGGCGCACACCTCGCAGGCGCCGAGCCGCCTGGAAGTGCTTGCCTCCGAACAGGATCCGGCGGTCTCCGAGGCGTTCAGCGAAGCCGATTACCGCAAGGCGATCAGCATCCTGCAGTCCTTCTACAACATCATCCTCACCGACTGCGGCACCGGCCTGATGCACTCGGCGATGTCGGGCGTGCTGGATATGGCCAGCGCCCTGGTGCTGGTCACCTCCCCCGCCATCGACGGCGCCCGCTCCGCCTCGGCCACCCTGGACTGGCTCGACCACCACGGCTACGGCAAGCTCGTCGAGCGCACCGTGGTGGTGGTCAACGCCTCCCGCCGCGGCGCCTCCACCGTCGACCTGGACCAGCTCCGCAAGCTGTTCCTCGACCGCACCCGCGCCGTCCAGGTCGTCCCCTTCGACGACCACCTCGCCGAAGGCGCCGAAATCGACCTGGAACTGGTGAGCAAACCCACCCGCCGCGCCCTGCTCGAACTGGCCGCCATGGTCGCCGACGACTTCGGCTTCGTCGGCGCCCAGCAATACCAGGGTCCGGGGCCGGTCGGCCCGCGCTGATCGAAAACCGCCGGGGCGCAGGGGATTTCGCGCCCCGGCGGGCCAGGTCCGTGATTCACCGCGCAGGGTCGCCGGGTGGCACGAACGATCACACCCCGAGTAGACTTGTCTGCGGGCCTGTCTCGCTGGTTCCGCTGCTGCACAAGGGCACAAGCGAGTAGAGGCCAGGGAGTCTGCGCGTAGCAAGTACGCATGAAGCGGCACGAGTTCGCCGGCGAGTCAGTTCGGGCGGCCGGTACGCTCGCCGCGCAGGCGCCTACCTCGAATCCCCCAAGGCCCCAGAACATGCCAGGTTCCCCCTGCAAGTTTCGAGAAGTGGCGCGCGCATCGGGCGGGCGAGGGTTAGGCTCCCCGGGATGCCCATGGTGCGGCTGGGGCTGGAGTGGACCGGTCGCGGTGCCGTGCGGGGCGGGTGGGATGGCTCCGAGCAGGCGCTTTACAGTGGGTCGGCGAGATCAACGGTGTGGCGAAGGCTGGGCGGCGGAAGTGCGAGATCAGCGGTTGGCCGTGTCGCGGAGGACGGTACTCCGGGGTACGGCGGCGATGGGGGCGGCGCTGACGGCCGCCTCGCTCGGCTCGGCGACGGCGGCGGCCGCCCCCGGTAGACGCGTGGCGGTGCTCGGCGGCGGTGTCGCGGGACTCACCGCGGCGCACGAACTGGCCGAGCGCGGCTTCGAGGTCACGGTCTACGAGCGACGCGCCCTGGGCGGCAAGGCCCGCAGCATTCCGGTGCCGGGCAGCGGGCGCGACGGCCGCCCCGACCTCCCGGGCGAGCACGGGTTCCGCTTCTTTCCCGGCTTCTACCAACACATTCCGGACACCATGCGGCGAATTCCGTTCGGCGGCAATCCCGATGGTGTGTGGAACAACCTGATCGGCGTGCCGGAAGCCCGTTTCTCCCGCCTCGACGGCGACGACTTCCGCGTCCCCCTCGGTATGCGCGCCCGCCCCGAACCCACGCCCGACGCGCTGCGCGAAACCCTCGGCGCCGGCATCGCGACCGCCCTGCGGATGCCGATGTCGGAGGGGCTGTGGTTCGCCAACCGGCTGCTGGTCTTCAACACCAGCTGCGACGCCCGCCGCTTCGGCCAGTGGGAGTACCTGTCCTGGCGCGACTACGTGGGCAGCCGCGACCGTTCGCACGAGTTCCGCGCGCTCATCTCGCGCACCCTCACCAGCATCATGGTCGCCGCGAAGGACAACCTCGCCAGTGTGCGCACCATCGGCAACATGGGAGAGCAGTTCCTCGGCAACCCGTTCGAGGTGGGCAACGACGGCGCGCTGGACCGCGTGCTCACCGGCCCCACCAACGAGGCGTGGATCGACCCGTGGGCCGAGCGGTTACGTGCGCTGGGCGTGCGGTTCGTGCTGGGCGCGGATGTGCGCGGGCTCGAAATGCGGGACGGCCGTGTGGTTTCGGCGCGCGTGGTGCGCGGCGGCGCGGCCGAGAACGTCGACGCCGACTACTTCGTGGTGGCGTTGGCGGCCGAACAGGCGCGGCTGCTGTGGTCGCCCGCGCTGCTCGAGGCGTGGCCCGAATTGTCGGGCATGGAACGGCTTTTCGTGGACTGGATGACGGGAATGCAGTTCTACCTGCGCCGTTCGCCCGTGCTGTCGCAGGGACACGTCGCCTATATCGACTCGCCGTGGTCGCTCACCTCGATCAGCCAGAACCAGCTGTGGACGCGCAAGCTGCCCGACTACGGCGACGGCGGCGTGCAGGACTGCCTCTCGGTGGACATCTCCGACTGGCACACCCCCGGCATCCTGTATCGCAAGCCCGCGATCGAGTGCACCCACGACGAAATCGCCCGCGAGGTGTGGGCGCAGCTGAAAGCCCACCTCAACGACCGCGGCGACCTGCTGCGCGACGACGACCTGCACTCCTGGTTCCTCGACCCGGCGATCGTCTGGCACCCCGACCGCGGTCGCAACACCAACGACGATCCGCTGCTCATCAACACCGCCGGCTCCTGGGACCTGCGCCCCGCACCGCACGGCGGGGTGACCAACCTGTTCCTCGCGGGCGACTACGTGCGTACGAACGTGGATCTGGCCACGATGGAGGGCGCGAACGAGTCGGCGCGCGCCGCGGTGAACGCGCTGCTCGATGTCGCGGGCTCGGACGCCCCGCGCTGCCGCACGTTCACGCTGTATCGCGCCGCCGAACTCGAGCCGTTCCGCCAGCTGGACGTGCAGCGCTACGCGGCGGGCGAGCCGAATCTCTTCGACGTGGAGTTCTGATCGCCCGCCGGGCACCATTCATGGGATGTAAGTCCGTGGGCGCATCCTGAAGGAGGACGATCCCCGACGTCCCTGCCTCGCTCGAGGAGATGGAGCGCGCCTACACCCTGGAGAACTTCCGCAAGCGGTTGTACTAGGGGTGTGAGCGGCCCGACCCCGGCTGTCGGCACACGCCGGGGGACCCGCACATAGACTCTCGGCGTGGCGAAGATATCGATGCGTGGGCGGATCGCCCTGCGCGCCGCGGCGACAGCGTCGTGGGCGTCGCAGAAGGCGGGCCGCGGCAAGGGTTCGATGATCGGCGGGCTGATCGCGCTGAAGATCGATCCGACGATCATGGAACAGCTCGGCCGCGACCGCCGGACGGTGCTCATCACCGGCACCAACGGCAAGTCCACCACCACGCGCATGACCACGGCGGCGCTGAGCACGCTGGGCCAGGTCGCCACCCAGGCCGACGGCGCCAACATGGACGCGGGCATCGTGGCCGCGCTGAGCGCGCACCCCGGCGTGGCGCTGGCCGCCATCGAGGTGGACGAACTGCACCTGCCGCACGTGAGCGACGCGCTGAACCCGGCCGGGGTGGTGCTGCTGAACCTCAGCCGCGACCAGTTGGACCGGGTGGGCGAGATCAACATGATCGAGCGCAGGCTGCGGGCGGGGCTGGCACGCCACCCCGAGACCGTGGTGGTCGCCAACTGCGACGACGTGCTGGTCACCTCGATCGCCTACGACCATCCGAACGTGGTGTGGGTGGCGGCGGGCAGCGGCTGGGCCGTCGACGCCACGAGTTGTCCGCGCAGCGGCGAGCCGATCCTCTGGGAAGGCGAGCACTGGTACAGCACCGGCACGGATTTCCAACGGCCGCAACCGGATTGGTGGCTGGAAGGTACCGACCTGGTCGGGCCGGGCGGTGACCGCCACCACCTCGAACTGGCGCTGCCGGGCCGTGCCAATCGCGGCAACGCGGCCCAGGCGGTGGCGGCCTCCGTCGCGTTGGGCGCCGACGCCGCCAAGGCCGTCGCGGCCGCCGGGACCGTGCGCGAGATCGCGGGCCGCTACCGCACCGTGCAGGTCGGCAAGCATTCCGCGCGGCTGCTGCTGGCGAAGAATCCGGCGGGCTGGCAGGAGGCGCTGTCGATGATCGAGCCGACCGCGGCCGGTCTCGTCATCGCCGTGAACGGGCAGGTGCCCGACGGTGAGGACCTGTCCTGGCTGTGGGATGTGCGTTTCGAGCACTTCGAGGGCGTGCAGGTGGTGGCCTCGGGCGAGCGCGCCACCGACCTCGCGGTGCGCCTCACCTACGCGGGTGTCGAGCACACCACGGTGGCGAATCCGTTGCGCGCCATCGCTTCCTGCCCGCCCGGACGGGTGGAAGTGCTCGCCAACTACACCGCGTTCCGCGACCTCAACCGCGACTTGGAGAATCATGGGTGACTCGACCGTTCGGATCGGCCTGGTCCTGCCCGATGTGATGGGCACCTACGGTGACGGCGGCAACGCGCTCGTGCTGCGCCAGCGGCTGCGGATGCGCGGGTACGACGCCGAGATCGTCGAAATCACCCTGCCCGACCCGGTTCCCAACTCCCTCGACCTCTACACCCTCGGCGGCGCGGAGGATTCGGCGCAGCGCCTGGCCACGCGCCACCTCCAGCGGTACCCCGGTTTGCAGGAAGCGGCCGCGAAAGGCGCTCCGGTGCTTGCCATTTGCGCCGCGATCCAGGTGCTGGGTAACTGGTACGAAACCTCGTCCGGCGAGCGCGTGGACGGTGTGGGCATGCTCGACGTCACCACCTCGCCCCAGAAGACCCGCTCCATCGGCGAAGTCACCACGACACCGCTCATCGACGGGCTCACCGCGCCGCTGACAGGCTTCGAAAACCACCGGGGCGGAACGACTCTCGGCGCCTCGGCCAAGGGGTTGGCCCGCGTCACGCGCGGCGTCGGCAACGGAGTGGGCGACAGTCTCGAAGGGGCAGTGCAGGGTTCCGTCATCGGCACCTACATGCACGGCCCCGCCCTGGCCCGCAACCCCGAACTCGCCGACCTGCTGCTCTCCCGAGCACTCGGCGTGGACTCCCTGGCCCCCCTCGACCTGCCCGAGGTGGACCAACTCCGCCGCGAACGCCTCCGCGCCTGAGAGCCGGCCGACCTTCTCCTACGCGTTGTGCTACTCGAGTAGCATTCATCGTCGTTTGTGCTACTTTTCAGCCGTAAAGTAGCACAAACGACGGTCGGTGCGGGGTGAGTAGCAGATGCGGATCGAGGACTTCGGCCCCGGTCAGCGACCGTACGTCGTGCGAGCCGAGAACGGCTACCGGGCGTTCGTCCCGCCGTCGCTACCACCGGATCTGGCATTGCAGCCCGGTTTGGTGCGGAGGTTGTCGGGGGCCGACCGGGCAGTCGGCGAGCTGGCCGGATTGGGCCGTGGCCTGCCCAATCCCGAACTGTTCTGCCGGGCGCTCGTGCGACGTGAAGCGGTGCTGTCCAGTCGGATCGAAGGCACTCAGGCGTCGCTGTCCGACCTGGCGCTGTACGAGGCCGAGCAGCCACGCAGGTCCGAGGGCGACGTCCGGGAGGTATTCAACTATGTGCGGGCAACGGATCATGTGCTCGATCCGGATCGCCGACTTCCGCTGAGCCTGCCACTGCTGCGGGAAGCGCATCAGATCTTGCTGTCGGGCGTGCGAGGTGAGTACGCGACACCCGGGGACTTCCGCCGGACACAGAACTGGATCGGGCCACCCGGGTCCGTCATCGACAACGCAACTTATGTACCGCCGCCTCCGGAACAGATGTGGGATTGCCTGGTCGCTCTGGAGAAGTACCTCCACGCCGACGGTGTGCTTCCGCCGCTGCTGGCGATCGCCGCGGTGCATTATCAGTTCGAAGCGATTCGTCCATTTGTCGACGGCAACGGCCGTATCGGCCGCCTTCTGGCGGTGTTGCTACTGGTCGAGTGGGGATTGCTGCCGGGTCCACTCCTCGATTTGTCCGCCTACATCGAACCGCGTCGTGACCGGTACTACGACGGCCTGCTTCGCGTATCCACCGACGGTGATTGGCAGGGCTGGTTCGAGTTCTTCCTCGAAGTGATCGAAGAGCAAGCCCGCGACAGTCTGGCGCGCGCGATCCGTCTGGACGAACTCCGCACAGATCTGCGCCGACGGGTCGCGACCGCGCGCTCTTCCGGGCTGTTGCCACTGTTGGTGGACGAACTGTTCCGATCGCCGGTGATCGGTATCAACACCACGAAAGATGTTCTGGGAGTGACGCATCGGGCGGCGACCTTGAATCTGGAGAAGCTGGTCGCGGCAGGGATCCTGGTCGAGGTCACGCGGAGTCGAACCCGGTTGTTCGCCGCTCCGGAGATCATGGCCGTCATGAGCGACACACCGGCACGCGATATTCGCTGACCGGTGACACCGCACCCGGTCGCTACGGTGCTGCCCGGGTTCCGCCCGCGTCGGAGGCGTGGCCCGATACACGGCACCTGAACGGCTTCGACGGTGAGTACTACCGGCGCTCGCGAATACCCGCCCGACGCGACCTCGCGCTACGGGCGACTGGCCGCCCGTTCCAGATCGCCGATCCGGGACACCTCCGTGGGTGCCGCCGACGCGGCGGCACGATCGGGGCTACGACCATTCCCAGACTGCCTGACCCGCCCGCCCGTGGTCGCCACGAACGCGCCAGCGATCACGATCACTCCGCCGGCGAGTTGGAGGGCCGTGGGGTCTTCGTCGAGGACGGCCCAGGAGGCGGCTATGCCGACGATGGGGACGAGGAGGGAGAAGGGGGCTACGGTGCCGGCCGGGTAGCGGCTCATGAGGAAGGTCCACAGGCCCGAACCGATGACGGTGCCGAACACGACGATGTAGGCGAGGCCCGCCAGGGCGGGCCAGAAGGTGGACGCGGCAGTGTCAGCGAGGGCGCGCAGGCCGGTGGACGGGCCCTCGGTGAGCGCCGACAGGGCGAACAGCGGGAGCGGCGGGATCACGGTCATCCACAGGGTGAGGTGCAGGGGGTTGACGTCGCGACCGGTCGCGGCCAGGCGCGAGCCGATATTGCCGAAGGCCCAGCCGAGTCCGCCCGCCAACGTGAGCAGCAGCGGAAGCAACGGCGCGACGTGCATCCGGTCGGCGCCGATCACCACGATCCCGGTCACGGCCACGGCGAGGCCGCCCATCTGGGCCGGGCGCAGGCGTTCGCGCAGCAGCAGCGCGCCGAGCGCGACGGTGAACGGCGCGGAGGATTGCAGCACCAGGGAGGCGAGTCCGGTCGGCATCCCCTCGCGCATCGCGGTGAACAGGAACGCGAATTGCAGCACGCCGAAACCGGTGCCGTACAACAATAACCAGCGCGCGGGCACGCGCGGACGGGGCACGAACAGCAGCACGGGGACGGCGAGCACCGCGAAGCGCAGGGCCGCGAAGAACAGCGGCGGGAAGTGGTCGAGGCCGTAGCGGATGGCGAGGAAGTTCAGGCCCCAGAGCAGGACGACGGTCAGTCCGAGGAGGCGGTCGCGGTGGTTCACCCGTCCATCGTCGGATCGGTGAACCATCAGGACAATCGAATAATACTGTACTAATACTGTAGAAGTACTTCACCAATGGGAGGCGCGGTGCCCGCCGGATCCGGTCCGCCGATGTCGCTGGAGCGCCTGCGCGTGCTGCGCGAGTTCGCCGATCGCGGCACCATCGCGGCCGCGGCCGCCGCGCTGAACATGACGCCCTCGGCCGTGTCGCAGCAGCTCAAGACCCTGGCGCGGGAGGCGGGCGTGGCGCTGCTCGAACCCGACGGCCGCCGCATCCGGCTCACCGACGCCGGGCAGGCGCTGGTGGTGCGCGCCGACGAGGCGCTCGCCGCCATGGATCGCGCCGCCGCCGAGATGGCGCACTACCGCGGCTCGCCGCGCGGACGGGTGCGGGTGGCGCTGTTCCCGTCCGGCGCGGCGCTGCTACTGCCGCTGGTGCTGCCCGCGCTCGCGGGCGGCGACATCGACGTGATCGCCCGCGACGAGGACGTCCCGCCCAGCGGCGCGCCCGCCCTGCTGGCCGACTACGACATCGTGCTCACCCACCGTGACGAGCGCGCCAATCCCCTTGCGGGCCCGCGCATCACGTGCCACCCGCTGATGCGCGAGCCCATCGACGTGGTGGTGGCGCCGACCCATCGGCTGGCCGGGCAGACCTCGGTGGCCCCCGAGGAACTGGCCGACGAGACCTGGTTGAGCGTGCGCGGCGGGTTCCCCGTGGACGACGTGCTCGAGTCGATCGCCACGGTCACCGGAGTGCAGCCGCGAATAGCGCAGCGGCTCAACGACTTCCGCGTGATCGAGACGCTGGTGGCGGCGGACTACGGCGTGGCGCTCATGCCGCGGTTCGTGGTGGCCGACCCCGGCCTGGTGATGCTGCGGCTCTCCGGCGTGCGCGCGGCCCGCATCTACGAACTCGTCACCCGGCCCCGCGCCGAACGTCGTCCGGCCATCGCGACGGTGCTGGACGCGTTCCGCGCGGCGGCCGCGCAGGTCACCGAGCGCGACGAGCCGACGGCGAGCTGACCGTCGCCCCACGGCGGGCGGTCGGCATCCGTCGACGCCGCGTGACCGGACTCGCAGACCTCACCGCGTCGCTGACGCCGCGCACAAGTCGTGGACCAACCGCATCTTCTCCAGCACTCGGTCCGGCAGCACGAACGGGTACAGGTCCTGGTGACCCATCGAGCGGTTGATCATGTTCAGCGACCAGGCCAGCGGCAGCCAGAGCTCGATGATCTTGTCGAAGCCCGCGCGGCCGACCTGGGGCCGGTCCAGCGTGGCGCCCGCCGGCGCGAAGCCGAAAGCGGCGGCGGTGTCCAGGGTGTCGCGGATGTGCAGGTAGTGGGCGAAGGTCTCGGCCCAGTCCTCGGCGGCGTGCATGGTGGCGTAGGAGGAGACGTAGTCGTTCTCCCAGCCGGGCGGGGTGCCCTCGGAGTAGTGCCGGTCCAGCGCGGCCTGGTAGTCGGCGTCGGGGTCGCCGAACAGGTCGCGGAACCGGCGTGAGGCCTCGTCGTCGGCGACCAGGACGGTGAAGTAGTAGTGCCCGATCTCGTGGCGGAAGTGCCCGAGCAGCGTGCGGTACGGCTCGTCCATCTCGATGCGCAACTGTTCGCGGTGCGCGTCGTGCGCCTCGGCGAGATCGACGGTGATCACGCCGTTCTGGTGCCCGGTCATCACATTCTCCGACCAGCTCGACAGCAGGTCGAACGCGAGCCCGAACTCCGGATCGGCGTCGCGGCCGGTGATGGGCAGCCCGAGTTCGTCCAGCTCCATGATCAGCCTGCGCTTGGCCGCCTCGGCCTCGGCGAACGCCGCCAGTCCCGCGGTGTCGGAGTCGTGGGGCCTGGTCCTGGTGAGGCGGCAGGACTCGCACAGCACCGGGCCCGCGTTCGGATCCTGCGGGGGCGCGATCGCCTCCACGTCCTCGGTCTCGGCGGGCTCCGGCGTGGAAACCAGCCAATTGCACGCCGCCACATGGAGGTTGTCGCACAAACGGAACAGCCCGCCGTCCACCACACCGTTGCGGTGATCGACCGCGGCGTCGCCGGGGGGATCACCGATCACCACCAGCGCCCGCTGGGTGAGGCTGAATCCCAGGGGGCTGTTACACGAAAGGCAGACCGAGTTCTCGAAAGCCAGTTGCTGACCGCAGTTGGGACAAGAGAAATCGCGCACGCAGGTTCACACCTCCACCGGAGCGACGTCCACCGACACGGTAATGATGCTCTCCTTGGCGTCGGTGTAGATGATGCCACGCAGGGGCGGCACGTCCGCGTAGTCGCGACCCCACGCGACGGTCACGTAACGCTCGTCGGCGAACTGGTCGTTGGTGGGGTCGAAGCCGATCCAGTGACCGGTGCGGTCGCCCTGGTCCGGGCTCGGCAGCCAGACCGCCGCCCACGCGTGGGTGGCGTCGGCGCCGACCATGCGCTCCTTGCCGGGCGGCGGGTCGGTGGCCAGGTAGCCGGACACGTAGCGCGCCGCCAGACCGTGCGAGCGCAGGCAGGCCGCGCCGATCCTGGCGAAGTCCTGGCAGACGCCCTCGCGTGCGGCGAACACGTCGGCGACGCTGGTGGACACCGTCGTGGACCCGGACCGATACGTGAAATCGCGGTAGATGCGCGAGGTGAGCTCCCGCACCGCCTCCAGCAGCGGGCGGCCGGGGGTGAGTGATTCCGCCGCGTACGCGGTGACCTCGTCGGTGATCTCGGGTGGGCGCAGGTCCAGGGTGAACTCCACCGCGAACGGCCCGTTGGCGTGGGTCGGTCGCGCGGACTCCCACGGCAACCGGGCCAGACCGCCGGCGGGCAGGCCGGGCGGGTCCACCTCGACGGTCGACTCCGCGGTGACCACCAGTTCGCTGTGCTCGGCGGTGACGTGGAAGTACGAGGAGGTGTTGCCGTACACGTCGGCGCCGACGGAACGGTCCGACGGCACGGGTTCGATGTGGATGTCGTGATCGAGCAGCCGCTGACCGGCGAATTCGCGCGGGGTGAGGTAGGCGCGGCCGTACGAGCTGGAGACCTCGTCGGAATAGGAGTACGTGGTCCGGTGCACCACCCGGTACCGCCGGGTGGCGCCGTCGCCGCCGATCATTCGACCACCCGCGTGCTGCCCCACAGCGGTTGGATACCCACCGGCAGTGCGAGTTTCGTGGTCTCGAACGATTCCGAGACCTTCCGCAGCCGCAGGTGCACGCCGTCGAGGAGTTCGATCAGTTCGGTGCGCCGGCCCGCCTCGTCGGTGTGCTCGAGCTCGGCGGGGTCGACGCGGCGCAGCATGCGCTGGGCGTCGGCCAGGAGTCGTTGCGGGCGTGAGGATCCCGACGCGCCGGGCAAGGCCTGGAAGTCGGCCTCCAGCCGTTCCAGCTGATACGCCAGCGACCGGGGGTTGCCCGCGTCGAAGAGCAGCAGTCCGGCGACGGCGGCCAGCCGCACCGAATCCCGGTGCCTGCGGCGATAACTCACCGACGACTCCGCGGCCTGCAACACCGCTTCGATCACCACGCGCTGCGCCTCCGCCGGATAGGTTTCGGTGAGCGCGGCCGAGAGCAGCGCCGTGAGCCCGACGCCGCGCTCGATACGTTTGCCGATATCCATGACGTACCAACCGGTGTCGCGCACCAGCGACTCCGCGCCGATCCCCGACAGCGAGAGCAACGCGGCCAGCGTCAGCGAGTGCACCGCCGAGAGCGCGGCCTCCTGATCCCCTCCGGTGCCGCGATATTCGGCCAGCGCGCGGTCGACGGCGCTGAGGATCATCCAGGTGTCCTCGGAGAGCTGATCGCGCACCGCCCGCGCCGACGACCCGTAGCGGTCGATGGCGAAGGCGAGCGAGCCGGGCATGTCGCGATCGATCGTCAGGGCTTCGAGGTAGTCGTGGCCTTCGCGCGAGGCACCGGCGACGGCGGGCCAGATCGCGGAATGGGTTGCGGTGGAGGCGCTTCCGCCCGGAGCAGCGGCGCTCCCGGAAGCGCCGCCCGCGCCCACGGACGCGTCGGCCGCCCCGGCGATACCTGGCCGCTGATCGCCCGCACTCGCACGCGAGGGACCGGCACTTTCAGTGGACGTTTCGGTTTCCACACCCTCGCCCGCCGCGCGGTCACTCGCCGCCGCCTGCGCCTCCGGCATCGACGCGCGACGACGGCGCGGATCGGCCAGCACCGCGGGCGGGGCGGGGGTGACGCTCAACCGGGACAGCGCCGCCATGAGAACCGGGACCGCCTCGGCCCCTTCGAGCCACGGGCGATAGCGGTAGTCCTGGTAGCGGTCGTGGGTGGCGATGAGCAGGCGCGCCAGCGATTCGGCGCGTTCGGCGTAGCGGCCCATCCAGAACAGGTCGTTGAGCACGCGCGGGGAGCTGATCGCCTCCACCACCGGCGCGGCGCGGCGCGGCGCGCGATCCTCGTGCGGCGGTTCGGCACTCACGGCCGGGGAGGCGGCAGGGGCCGCGCGCACCCAGACGTCCTTGGCGGCCACCTTGATCACGCTGCGGGAGGGCTCGATCCGCTGGCGCAACTGTCCGAGCCCGCCCGCCATCGCCGTGTACCCGCCGCGCCGGGCCAGCGAGAACAACCGCATCCCGACGGGCGCGGCCGACAACCCGCCGTATCCGTGCACGGCCGGCGCCAGCGAGAACTGCGCGGGCTCCTGGCCGACCCACTTCCACCCTTCGGCCTCGATGCGCGCCCGCAGCTCCTCGCGCGCCTCGGCCGCGAGTTCCGGCCCGAACAGCGTCGCGCCGTCCACGGCGGAACGGAGGATCAACCGGTCCAGGTTCGCCAGCAGATGCGACCGCTGCGCGGCGTCACCGCCCCAGTACGAGGGCGCGCTCTCCAGCAGCAGTTCCTCGCCGAGCAGCGCCCGCGCGATCGCGGGCAGGAAACCGGGCAGCGCCGGGCTCTCCAGCAGTCCGCTGCCCAGCGTGTTCACCACCGTCACCGCGCCGCGCCGCAGCACCTCGACCAACCCGACCACGCCCAGATGCGAATCCGGCCGCAGATCCAGCGGATCGGAGAACTCGGCGTCCACGCGGCGCAGCACCACGTCGACCCGTTCCAGCGCGCCCAGCGACCGCATCCACAGCGACCCGTCGCGCACCACCAGATCCGCGCTCTCCACCAGCGGGAAACCCAGAGTCGCCGCGAGATAGGCCTGGTCGAACGCGGTTTCAGAGTGCACGCCCGGACTCAGCACCACCACGACCGGATCGTCCTCCGGCATCGGCGCCGACTCGATGAGCATCAGCCGCATGGCCCGCGCGAACGGGGTGAGCGGGCGCGGGTTGGAGTGCTCGAACGCCTCCGGAATCGCGGTGGACACCACGCGCCGGTCGGCCAGCGCGTACCCCGCGCCCGAGGGGGCCTGCGCCCAGTCGGCGATCGCGCGGAAGCGGCCGTCGCCCCACCGGCTGATATCGCAGGCGTGCAGGAACAGCTGGTGCCGTCCGGGGATCGTGATGCCGTGCGCCGCACGCACATAGCCGTCGTTGCCGAACACCACCTCCGGCGGCAGCAGCCCCGAGGTGAGGGTGCGGCGCGGGCCGTAGACGTCGGTGAGCACTTCGTCCAGCACGCGGGAGCGCTGCACCAGGCCGGCTTCCAGCCGGGTCCAGTCGTCGGCCGAGACCAGCAGCGGGATCGGGTCCAGCCGCCACGGCGTGGGCACCGCGGGATCGCCCGCGCCGACCTCGGTGTAGGTGATGCCGTCGTCCTCGATGAGTCTGCGCACCCGGGTGTCGAGCCTGCCCAGCCCCGCCGTGCCCAGTTCCACGAAATCGGCGCTCAGCTCCGACCACATGCGGCGCACCCGGCCGCCGGAGTCGACGAGTTCGTCGAAGTAGCCGCCCATCGGCCCGCCGCATTCGTCGTAGGCGCCGACCGCCCCGCCCTCGGCGCGATAGCGCGCGAACTGTTCGGCGATCTCGTCGCGCGCGCCCGTCATCGGTCGCGCCGCCTCGGCCACCATGCCGACCTCACCTCCGCCCCTTCACCCGCGCCCGGCGACGTCGACGCCCGGCTCACCGATCGCTGACCGGTCCCCACACCGTGCGGGCCCGGCGTAGATCCAGGATGCCCTGGACGCCGGCGTCGGTCGACTGTGCGGCCATCTTCGCACGTAGCGCGCCGGGATCTACGCGTTCGACGGTATGACCGGCGGCCTCGAAGCGTCGATTGCGCCGCGATTGCGCCGCGACGGCGTTCACCGGCGGATCGTCGTAGGCCATGCCGCCCGGGTGCGAGACGTGATAGGTGCAGCCGCCGCGCGAGAGCCCCGACTCGGTGTCGATCAGGTCGAACACCAGCGGCGCGTCCACGGTGAGGGAGGGGTGCAGCGAGTTCGGCGGCTGCCACGCGCGGTAGCGCACGCCCGCCACCTGCACATCGGCGTTCTCGGTGGCCAGCAGCGGGACCGGCCAGCCGTTGCAGGTCACGGTGTAGCGGCCGCGATCGGCGCCCACCACGCGCACCTGCACGCGCTCCACCGACGAGTCGACGTAGCGGGCCGTGCCGGTGGCCTCGGTCTGTTCGCCGAGTGTGTACCAGGGCTCGATGGCGCCGCGCAGTTCGATCTCGATGCCGCCGAGCACCACGGTGCCGATGCGCGGGAAACGGAACTCGGTGAACGGGTCGAGCCACGCGGTGTCGAAATCGATGCCGTCGGCGCGCAGATCCGCCGCGACCTCGGCGATGTCGGCCATCAGGAAGTGCGGCAGCAGGTAGCGGCCGTGCAGGTTGGCGCCGTGCCGGATCAGCCCGGCGCGCAACGGATTCGACCAGAACTTCGCCACCAGCCCGCGCACCAGCAGCGACTGCACCATGGCCATGCGGTGGTGCGGCGGCATCTCGAAACCGCGCAACTCCACCAGGCCCAGCCGCCCGCGCGCCGAATCGGGGCTGTAGAGCTTGTCGATGCAGAACTCGGCGCGGTGGGTGTTGCCGGTGAGGTCGGTGAGCAGGTGGCGCAGCGCCCGGTCGACGTGCCACGGACCGGATTCGGCGTCGCGCCCGCGCGCGGACGACGCGGTGAGCCGGGCGATTTCGGCGAAAGCGATCTCCAGCTCGTACAGCGCCGACTCGCGGCCCTCGTCCACCCGCGGCGCCTGCGAGGTGGGTCCGACGAAACGGCCCGCGAACAGGTAGGACAGCGCGGGGTGGCGCTGCCAGTAGGTGAGCATGGAGACCAGCAGGTCGGGCCTGCGCAGCAGCGGTGACCGGGCGGGCGTCACGCCGCCCAGGGTGATGTGGTTGCCGCCGCCGGTGCCGCCGTGCGTGCCGTCCACGTCGAAGGATTCGGTGCCGAGGCGGGCCAGCCTGGCCTGTTCGTAGAGGGTGGCGAGCAGCTCGGACTGTTCGGCGAAGGACGCCGTCGGCTGGACGTTGACCTCGATGACGCCGGGATCGGGCGTCACCGACAGCGAGCGCAGTCGGGGGTCGGCGGGCGGGGCGTAGCCCTCCAGCACGATCGGCAGGCCGCCGGCCGCCGCCGCGTCCTCGACCCGGCGCAGCAGGTCGAGGAAATCCTCCAATTCCTCGACGGGCGGGAGGAATACGTGTATCCGGCCGTCGCGCACCTCGGCCACGAGCGCGGTGACCGGCTCGCCGTCCGGCTCGGCGACCTCGCCGGGTGGTTCCCGGTGTGGGTCTCGCTCAGGGGTGTCGGACAGCGGGTCGCGTTCGGGGCGCGGACGCGGTTCGCTCCAGGACACGGCGTCCAGTGGCAGGCGCAGTCCGGCCGGAGAGTCGCCTTCCGTCAGCACTATTCGGCCGTGGGGCGGGTTCTCGAGCTGCCCGCGTCGCAACCGCCAGTTGGGGCTGGCCCAGGCGCGACCGTCCTCGGTGCGGTAGAGCGGCAGGACGTAGGCGCTGGGTTCGGTGATCGAATCGTCCAGTCGCCGCAGCAGTTCCGCGCGCACCTCGGGGGAGTCGGCGGTCAGGTCTTCGTCGTCGGCGACCGGATTGCCCTCGGGGAGGCGCACTTTCCGCGCGAGGCGGGCGAGCGGGTCCTCGTAGGCGGGGCGCACTTGGGATTCGGGGAGGGCGAGTCCGGCGGCGATGTGGGCGATCAGGGCGCGTGCGGCGTGCGGGGGTACCGGGCGGATGTCGGGGCGTGGCGGCAGCGTATCTGCCCCGATAGCGTGCGCGTCGCCGGGAGCAATGCTGTCCGGTTCACCGGACGGGACAGCAACCGCCCCGACGGTCTGAGCGTCGCCGCCGCGGCCGTCCGAGTCGCCGGTGGCCGAGCCCTCTGTCCCGGCTTCCTTCGGTCCTCCGGCGAAGGGCTCTTCGGGCACCGCCGCCGCCCCTGGCACGCCGAACGGGCTGGCGAGTTCGTTGTCATCAGGCGCGACCGCTGTCCCTGAGGCGGCCAGCGGTGATGCGGTCGGCGAGGGCGTATCAGCGACGGCAACCGGAGTCCACGGGCCGACCAGCAGGTCGGGCCGGGTCCAGATCGGGGTGCCGTCGGCGCTCCACGCGAGCGCTATCTCCCAGCGCGGCAACGGTTCTCCGGGATACCACTTGCCCTGCCGGTACTGGACGATGCCGTTCGGGGCGTAGATGCGGCGCAGGCGTTCGGCGAGGTCGACGGCGCGTTCACGTTTGTGCGGGCCGTCGGCGTCGGTGTTCCACTCCGGGGAGGTCTGGTCGTCGAGCGAGACGAACGTGGGTTCGCCGCCCATCGTGAGGCCCACGTCCTCGGCGGCCATCCGCGCGTCGATGGCCGCGCCCGAGGCGGTGATGCGCTCCCACTGGGATTCGGTGTAGGGCAACGTGACCCGCGGGTCCTCGTGCACGCGGCGCACCGTGTTCGCGAAGTCGAGGGTGGCGTTGGTGCGACCGGTCGCGCCGGTGATCGGGGCCGAGGAGTTCGGGTGCGGGGTGGCCGAGAGCGGGATGTGGCCCTCCCCCGCGAACAGGCCCGACGTCGGGTCGAGGCCCACCCAGCCCGCGCCCGGCACGTAGACCTCGGTCCAGGCGTGCAGGTCGGTGAAATCGGCGGCGGGACCGGAGGGGCCGTCCAGGGCGGGCACATCCTGCGCGAGTTGCACCAGGTACCCCGACACGAACCGCGCGGCCAACCCGAACTCGCGCAGGATCGACACCAGCAGCCACGCGGAGTCGCGGCACGAGCCGAGCGCGGCACGCAACGTGTGGTCGGGTGACTGCACGCCCGGCTCCATCCGCACCGTGTACGCGACATCCCCGCGCACCGCGTGATTCAACGCGACCAGGAAGTCGATGGTGCGCGGCGCGTCGCCGGGGACGTGGGCGCGCACCCAGTCCCGTACCAGCGCGCCCGGGCCCGCGCCGGGCGATTCGTCCACGGGCCGCAGGTAGGGCTCCAGATCGGCGGCCAGCGCGGGCGGGTAGGTGAACGGGAAGTGCTCGGCGTAGTCCTCGACGAAGAAGTCGAACGGGTTGACCACCTCCAGATCGGCGATCAGCCCCACCGTGATGGACAGTTCCCTGGCGGGCGCGGGAAACACCAGGCGCGCAAGGAAATTGCCGAAGGCGTCCTGCTGCCAGTTGACGAAGTGCTCGCGCGGCGTCACCCGCATCGAGTAGGCGTCGATGCGGGTGCGCGAGTGCGGCGCCGGGCGTAGCCGCACCACGTGCGGGTGCACCTCCACCAGCCGGTCGAAGGTGTAGGTCGTCCGGTGTTCGAGCGACACCTTGATGCCCATCCCGCAAGTTCACCACACGGCGCCGGTGCGTGACGGCCCGAGCGCGGCGTTTCGGCGGACCCGCCGCCGACACACCGGTGCCGGGTCCCACCGCGGGCCGTGCCAGGATGCCAGCATCGAATCACCAGCCGATCCGTCGGGAGGTCCCATGCGCGCGATCTGCACGTTCTGCGAATCCGCCGTCGACCACTGCCACGGCACCCTCGTCGTCCACCCCACCGGCCGCCCCGAGTGCACCGACGACACCTGCCCCGACCCCGACCACGCCCGCCACGCGTTCGTCATCGACTGCACCGACATCGCCGGCGGCTGCGCCTGCGCGGCCGAGGAGGCCCGCCGTTCGGCCTAGCGATCAGCCGACGTCTTCGTCGAGATCGTCCCAGGTGGCGTGGATCCCGAACGGGGCGACCGTTTCGATCGCGAGCGGATTCGCCCGGGTCCGGTGGCCGTAGGAGGCGTACTTGCCCTCGGAATCCAGCGTCAGCATCTCGATCGACACGACCGGCCCGTCGTTGTCCACCATTCGGACGATCCAGTAGTACTGGATGCCGAATCGCGCGTACTCCGCCCGCTTGTCGATCAGGTCTGCGGTCACGGTGCTCGGCGAGACGATCTCGATGACCAGCACCGCGTCCGCGACCGTCGGCTTCAGTTTCCACTTGCCGCGCGGCTCGTCGATGCAGCGGTACACGATGACGTCCGGCCGCTTGTAGTGCAACGGCACCTCGGAGACGAGCATGTCGACATCGCGGTTGATCCGCAGGCACGGCTGACTGTCCCCGCGCTTGGCCCTGCCGTCCAACAGCGCTCGCTCCAGATTGCGGGCGACGGCGTTGTGGTTCGGCGACGGCGACTCGCAGTGCACGATCATCCCATCCTTGACCTCGATGGCACTCGCGATGTCCTCGGGCATCGTGAGGTAGTCGTCGAGCTCGACCGCGTAGGGGTACGGCTTCAGCGAAGACCAGTCGAACGCTTCCGACATCATGACCGTCCTTGGGCTGGTGGGTGCCCCAATCGTAGGTCAGCCCAACGGGGCGGAGAGGTCGCGTCGGTACGCCCCCGTACGCTGGCCGGGTGAATTACGAGCACGTGCTGTTGCCTGCCGGGGTCGTCGCGGGTGCCGAGGAGGCGGAGGGGTATCTCGCGGCGCAGGAGGGGCTGGCCGAGGCGGCGGTGGTGGCCGAGATGCGGGCGGAGGTCGAGAAGCGCGACGCCGAGCTGCCGCCCGCGGACACTTTTCTGGGTGGGGATCCAGTGGGTATCGGGACCGCGCTGTTCGTCGCGAGCCCGTATGACGCCATCGGCTACGTCCGGCACCTGCTTTTCGAGATCGCGACGCCGCGCGGCTACGCCATATACGACCCGCAGCTGATGTGGCTGGTCTCGCCCACGAACCACGTGCCGGCGCTGGTCACGCACGGTGGTGCCGGGCACTACCCGTACCTCACCGAAGACGTGCTGCGACAATGGATTCCGGATCTCGCCCCGCCGAACCCCTACCTCATCGCCGAACGCGGCGACCACGACTACATCCAGACCTACCGCGCCAAACCCTCCGAGTACACGGTCGAGTACCGCGCGGGCGGCCCCGACCAGCACTACGCCACCGTGGTCAACGACCCGGCCGTGGTGATCAAGCTGATCTGGGCGTGGGCCACCGGGCAGACCAGCGCGCTCGCGGGCGTCCCATGGGAGCGCGTCGAACTCTGACCCGGCCGCACACCGAAACCAGGGTCACCAGCCCAGCGCACCGACCTGACAGTCCCGTCACTCCGAGCCGCGGCCCGGGCTCCTACCGGTCCTGTACCGCCAACCGCCCGGCCAGCGCGACGAACGACGCCCCGAACACCCGCCGCATCCACGTCACCACCGCGGGCCGCGCGAGGACGTGCGCGCGCACCGCCGCCGCGCACGCGCCGTAGGCGGCGAACACCACGAACGTGACCAGCATGAACACCGCGCTCGACAGCAGCATGCGGGGCAGCGCGTCGGGCGCGCCCGCGGGCACGAACTGCGGCAGGAACGCGAAGAAGAACAGGGTCAGCTTCGGGTTGAGCACGTTCAGCAGCACCGCCGACACGATCACCTGCCGCGACGACGGCGCGGGCGCGCCCGCTTCCGCCTCGGACAGCGCCAGCGCGCCCTTGTCGCGCAACGTCGTCCACGCCATGTACAGCAAGTAGGCGACGCCGAGGTACTTCACCGTGTGGAAGGCGACGGCGCTGGTGTTCATCAGCGCCGCCAGCCCGGTGACGGCGGCCGCCACATGCGGCACGATGCCCAGCGTGCACCCGAACGCCGCCACCGCGCTCGCGCGCACGCCGCGCGACAACCCGGCCGCCAGGGTGAACAGCACCCCCGTCCCCGGGGTGGCCACGACGACGAGCGTCGTCAACAGGAATTCGATGCTCATCCCCCGCACGCTAACCCGTCGGCGGGGACGCGGCCAGACCCGGTTTCGCGGACTACAGCGTGCGCCGCCCGGAAAGGGCACGCCCGAGGGTGAGTTCGTCGGCGAACTCCAGATCGCCGCCCATCGGCAGGCCCGACGCCAGCCGGGTGACGGTGAGACCGGGGAAATCGCGCAGCATCCGCACCAGGTAGGTGGCGGTGGCCTCGCCCTCGGTGTTCGGGTCGGTCGCGATGATCACCTCGGTCACATCGACGCCGTCGGTCTGGGTGCCGATGCGCGCCAGCAACTCCCGGATGCGCAGCTGGTCGGGGCCGACGCCGCTGAGCGGGTCGAGCGCGCCGCCGAGCACGTGGTAGCGGCCGCGGAACTCGCGCGTGCGCTCGATGGCCTGCACGTCCTTGGGCTCCTCGACCACACAGATCATGGTGAGATCGCGGCGCGGGTCGGCGCAGATGCGGCACAGTTCACCGTCGGACACGGTGCCGCAGACCGTGCAGAACTGCACGCCGTCGCGCACCTTCTGCAAGGCGGCCTGCAACCGATCGATCTCCGGCGGCTCCACCTGCAACAGGTGGAAGGCGATGCGCTGCGCGCTCTTGGGACCGACGCCGGGGAGTTTGCCCAGTTCGTCGATCAGATCCTGGACCGGACCCTCGTACAACCGACCCGCCCTCGATCAGAAGCCGGGCAGACCGGGCAGCGCACCGCCGCCGAGGCCGCCGGAGAGCGGGCCGAGCTTGTCGGCGGCCAGCTGCTGGGCGTTGGCCATCGCGTCGTTGACCGCGCCGATCACCAGGTCCTGCAAGCCCTCGATATCGTCGGGGTCGACCACCTTCGGGTCGATGGTCAGCGCGACCACCTCACCGGTCGCCTTGATGGTCACCGAGACCAGCCCGCCACCGGCCTGCCCTTGCACCTCCGTCGCCGCGATCTCGGCCTGCGCCTGCACCATCGCCTGCTGCATCTGCTGGGCCTGGGCGAGCAACTGCTGCATGTCGAACTGACCACCACCGGGCTGCACGGTTCGTCCTCTCCTCGTTCGCTGCGCGGTCGCGGGCGAGCCGGTCGCACCACCGCGGGATTGCCGCGTCCCAGCCTAGTCCGCGTGCGACGGCCCAGGCGGACAGGTCGGCGCGGGAGTGCGCGCAATCGGCCGTCCCGGCGCGGTTGCCGGATCTATGCTCGAAGGGAGGTCGGGAGCACGACGATGTGAACCTGGAGACAGCCATGAGCGCGAAACGATTTCGACTGCTCGGCGCGGCGATGAGCGCGGCGATCGTCCCGAGCCTCTTCCTCGGCGGGGCGGGCCCCGCGTCCGCCGCCCCCGCGGCCGTCCCGGTCGCCGACTACGGCGGCGGGTGCGTGCTCGACCCGAACAACAAGGCGGTGACGCTGGATTCGCTGCGTTTCCGCTGTTCACCGGAGCAGGAGGACATGATCTTCCACAACGCTCCGCAGGGTGCGGTGCCGACGGGCGTGCGCGACGGCTGGGTGGTGCGGCCGAGGTATCTGCAAGGCGCGGCCTCCGGCGTGTGGATCGGCAAGACCTTCTACACCGGGCCCGACGGCGGCTTCCTCATGAACCGCGTGACGGGCGCGGGCCTCGAGGCGTGGCGGGCAGACGTGTACCGCGCGCCCGCGTTGCTCGACGGACGCCCGGCGTGGGCGCTGAACTACGCGCCGTCGCCCACGCCGCCGCTGTGGGACGAGATCCGCGAGGTCACCCCGGGCGTGTGGCTGGGCTATTCGTGGTGGCGCGGAGGGCTCCAGAACGTGCTGCTGCTGACGTTCGCGCTGGCGTGAGCTTGACTCTCCCGTTGCCGGAGGGTGTTCGCTGAACCCATGACAGCGACCGTGTCCATCGGCGAGTTCGCCAGGCTCACCTACCTGGGTGTGAAGACGCTGCGCCACTACCACGAGGTCGGCCTGCTCGAACCGGTGTCGGTGGACCCGGTCACCGGCTACCGCCGCTACTCGACCGAGCAGGTCGGCCGGGGGCACCTGATCCGCCGCCTGCGCGCCCTCGACATGCCGATCCCGGAGATCGCGGCGGTGCTGGCCGCACCCGACACCGCCGCCCGCGACGCCGCGCTGCGCGCGCACCTGACGCGGATGGAGGACCAGCTGCGCCGCACCGCCGATGTGGTGGCGTCGTTGCGCTCGCTGCTGACGCCGGGCCCCGCGCTGGAGGTGTCGTACCGCTCGGTGCCCGCGTTCCGCGCCCTCGCGATGGCGAAGTCCGTGGCGCGCCCGGAGATCGGGCCGTGGTGCGGGATAGCGTTCAGCACCCTTTACACAGCGCTGGGCGCCGCGGGCGTTGCGCCGGCCGGGCCCGGGGGCGCGACGTATTCGATGGAGTTCTTCGAGTACGACGAGGGCGAAGTCGTGGTGTTCGTCCCGATCCCCGGGGACGCCGAACCATACGCGCCCGACGGCTGCGCGGTGACCGAACTGCCTGGCCTGCGCTTCGCCGTCGCCGAACATCACGGCGATTTCGAGGATTTCGACCGCACCTACGGCGCGCTCGGCAGCTACGTCGCCGAGCACGATGTCGCACTGCCGGAACCCGTGCGCGAGATCTACCTGACCTCGCCCCGCGAAACCGGCGACACCGCCGACTACCGCACCGAGGTCTGCTGGCCCGTCGGCAGGCTCTGACGCCCGTCGGCGAAAGCCCCTGTCCCGCAATCGAGAAAGGCACCACCATGTCCTTGGCCATCGCCAATATCACCGTCGACTGCCGGAACGCGGCCGCGCTCGCCGACTTCTGGGCGCGACTGCTGGAACTCGAGGTGGATCCCGACCCCAATCCCTACTTCGCGACGGTCGGGCGGGCGGCCGGGATGTCGCCGATCCTGATGTTCATCCAGGTGCCGGACAAGACGCCGGGCAAGAACGTCGTGCACCTCGACCTGTCCGCCGCCGACTGGCGCGAGCACATCGACCGCGCGATCGCGTTGGGCGCCCAACACATCGGCGATTTCGAGGAGCACGGCGGGCGCTGGACCACCCTCGCCGATCCGGAGGGCAATCTGTTCGACATCGGCGCGAGCTGATCGGCGCGGTTCCGGCGGTAGTGCGGGTCCGGGAGTATTCGGGGCGAAAACATGTCCGGCTCAGCGGGACTCGCCCAGGCGCGCTCGGGCGGCGGCGCACACTTCCCGTGACCCGGGGTGAACCCCGGGTCACGGTGCGGCTCAAGCCAGTTCGCGCTGCAGGTTGCCGAGGACCTCGGCCTGGATCTTCTTCAGGCCGAGCGGGGCGAAGATGCCCTCGAAGATGCCCTTGACGCCGCCCGCGCCCTGCCAGGTGGTGCGCAGCGTGACCTGCGCGCCCGCACCGTCGGGGGTGACGGTCCAGGTGTTCACCAGCGTGGAGTTGGCGTCGCGCTCGGTGACGATCGAATCCGACACCGTGACGGCCGCCTTGATGTCGCGCGAGCGCGATTCGGTGGCCTGCAGGGTCCACTGGGCCACGGTGCCCGCGCCCTTGCCGCCCTCGATCACCTTGTAGTCGCGGTAGTGCGCGGAGAGGATGCGCGGGCGCACCGTCTCGTAGTCGGCGATGGCCTCGAGGGTGCGCTGCGGATCCGCCGCGACGGTGATCGAACTGCTGGCGCTGACCTGTCCCACAATGAGCTCCTCTGTCCCGGGTGCGTGTCTCGACCGCCCCCTATCCTGCCCTGTCGCCCGCGCGGACGGTGGTGCGCCCTCGGCCTTGCCGGGCTTCCGCGTTCGATCGTTCCAGAGGGGACAGCCTGCGGAATTTCGCGTACGGGCCGGCCCTACCGGCCGCAGTACGCGCGACAGCCCGGCAACCCGCCGCCCGGCCAGCCGTGCTGAACATCCGTCGCCGCGCCGCGCCGGGCCACAGCCGGTTCCGGGTCACCATCCGACTCAGGCATCCGAGCGGCGACACCGGGCCGGGCGTCCGCAGCGCCTACTGCCATCCACAACGTCCGGTGTTCCCGATGCAACATTCCCGTGACATTTCTCGCTGGGAGATCATTTCTCGCTGGCCGGGCGTGACGGGGCGTACTAGCGTCGAGGGGTGGCAGTGAGTCTGTTGGGGAAGGCCGGTCACACTCCGGCCGCACACGAATCAGGGTTCGCCGCGCACCGAGCGGGTGTGGATCGCCTCCTGGCGAGTTACCGCGCCATACCCGAGCACGCCAACGTGCGCCTGGCCAAGAAGACCTCGAACCTGTTCCGGGCGAGGGCGAAGAACACCGCCCCCGGCCTGGACGTTTCCGGTCTGACCAAGGTCATCGCCGTCGATCCGGAGGCCGGCACGGCCGAGGTGGCGGGCATGACCACCTACGAGGATCTGGTCGCCGCGACGCTGCCCTACGGGCTGGCGCCGCTGGTGGTGCCGCAGCTCAAGACCATCACCCTGGGCGGTGCGGTCACCGGGCTCGGCATCGAATCGACCTCGTTCCGCAACGGCCTGCCGCACGAATCCGTGCTGGAGATGGACGTGCTGACCGGCGCGGGCGAGATCGTCACCGCCACGCCGGACGGTGAGCACGCCGACCTGTTCCACGGTTTCCCCAACTCCTACGGCACCCTCGGCTACGCCGTGCGGCTGAAGATCGAGCTGGAGCCGGTGCCGCCCTACGTCGCGCTGCGGCACCTGCGCTTCCACGACCTGCGCGAACTCGAGGCCGCCATCGCGCGCATCGTGGACGAGAAGTCCCACGGCGGCGAACGCGTCGACTACCTCGACGGCGTGGTGTTCAGCGCCGGCGAGAGCTACCTGACGCTGGGCAGGCAGACCGACGAGCCGGGCCCGGTGAGCGACTACACCGGCATGGACATCTATTACCGCTCGCTGCAGCACGATTCGGCGCTGCCCAAGCGCGACCGGCTCACCATCCACGACTACCTGTGGCGCTGGGACACCGACTGGTTCTGGTGCTCGCGGGCGTTCGGCACGCAGAACCCGAAGATCCGCCGGTTCTGGCCGAAGCGCTACCGGCGCAGCAGTTTCTACTGGAAGCTCGTCGCGCTGGACCACAAATACAACATCGGCGACAAGCTGGAGGCCAGGAAGGGCAATCCGCCGCGCGAGCGGGTGGTGCAGGACATCGAGGTGCCCGTCGAGCGCACCGCCGATTTCATGGAATGGTTCCTGCGCGAGATCCCGATCGAGCCGGTGTGGCTGTGCCCGTTGCGGTTGCGCGACACGGCGGCCCCCGGCGCGGCCGACGAACGCCCCTGGCCGCTGTACCCTATCCAGCCGGATCGCACCTACGTCAACGTCGGCTTCTGGTCGGCGGTGCCCACCGTTCCCGGGCAGCCCGAGGGTGCGGCCAACCGCGCGATCGAAAGCACCGTGACCGAGTTCGACGGCCACAAATCGCTCTACTCGGATGCCTATTACGACGAGGCCGAGTTCGCCGAGCTGTACGGCGGCTCGGTCTACACCGATCTGAAGAAACGCTACGACCCGAACCAGCGGCTGCTGGATTTGTATTCGAAGGCGGTGCAACGCAAATGACGACGTTCAAGGACGCGCGGACCGGAAAGCTACCGGACCCGGGGATGAAGCTCAGCATTGCCGAGATCTTCGAGACCCTCATCGACGGTGAGGTCCCGATCCGCCTCACGGCCTACGACGGCAGCGCGACCGGTCCCGAGGATTCGCCCTACTCGCTGGACATCCGCACGCCGCGCGGCATCAACTACCTGGCCACCGCGCCCGGCGATCTGGGCATGGCCCGCGCCTACATCTCCGGCGATATGACCGCCACCGGCGTGCATCCCGGCGACCCCTACCCGATCCTGGTGGCGATGCGGGACATGAAGTTCCGCCGCCCGTCGGCGCTGGCGCTGGTCGCGATCGCGCGCTCGCTGGGCTGGGAGCGGCTCAAGCCGATCGCCCCGCCGCCGCAGGAGACGCTGCCGCGCTGGCGGCGGATCGCGCTGGAAGGGTTGCGGCACTCCAAGACTCGCGACGCCGAGGCCATCCACCACCACTACGACGTCTCGAACACCTTCTACGAGCACGTGCTCGGCCCGTCGATGACCTACACCTGCGCGGCCTACGGCGAGGCGGACTGGTCGCTGGAGCGCGCGCAGGAGAACAAGTACCGGCTGGTGTTCGACAAGCTGCGCCTGAAGGCGGGCGACCGGCTGCTCGACATCGGCTGCGGCTGGGGCGGCATGGTGCGCTACGCGGCCAAGCGCGGGGTGCGGGTGATCGGCGCGACGCTCTCGGCCGAACAGGCCGAATGGGCCCAGCGCAAGATCGCCGAGGAGGGTCTGAGCGAACTGGCCGAGGTGCGCCACTCCGATTACCGCGATGTGCCCGAGGGCGAGTTCGACGCGGTGTCATCGATCGGCCTGACCGAGCACATCGGCGTGCACAACTACCCGTTCTACTTCGAGTACATCAAGGGCAAGCTGCGGCCGGGCGGGCTGTTCCTGAACCACTGCATCACCCGTCCCGACAACACCCGCACCACCAAGGCGGGCGATTTCATCGACCGCTACGTGTTCCCCGACGGGGAGCTGATCGGTTCCGGCCGCATCATCTCCGACATCCAGAACGTGGGCCTCGAGGTCCTGCACGAGGAGAACCTGCGCGAGCACTACGCGCTGACCCTGCACGAATGGAGTAAGAACCTGGTCGCCAATTGGGACGCCTGCGTCGCGGAGGCCGGCGAGGGCACCGCCAAGGTCTGGGGCCTGTACATGGCCGGCTCCCGGCTCGGCTTCCAGCGCAACGTCGTCCAGCTCCACCAGGTCCTCGGCGTCCGTCTCCCCGACGACGGCACCTGGACCGTCCCCCTCCGCCCCTGGTGGGAGCCGTAGCCCCCAGGTCCGTGGCCGGGGATCGGCGGCCGGAGAAGGGGCCGATACCGGGGCCCGAGCTCCAACCGTCCGGTCGGCACGAAGCGGATCGTTGGAGTGACGGTCGCCCATTCGACCGGTGGTGATGACGTCCCACCGGCGAACCCCGCTCAGTCGAGGAGTTCGGCGAGGAAGACGGCCGGGAGGGTGTTCTCCTCGGTGTGGCCGTCGCCGTGCAGGACGCGCAGGATGGCCAGCACGCCGGGGCCCGCGTCCAGCAGGGGGCGGGTCCAGCCGAGGCGGGCGCAGGTGGCGGCGGCGGGCAGCAGCATGCCGGTGGCCTCGCCCACCCAGCCCGCCGCGGCCAGGCATTCGGCCAGCAGCAGGGCGGTGTCGAGTTCGGCGCGCGGCCTGCGCTGCTCCACCATGCGGCCGTAGAGGGCGCGGGCATGACGCACGGCCAGATCGTCGGCGGCGGACGGGTCGGCGGCGAGCAGTCCGCGGATGGCCGCGATCTCCTCCGCCTCGGCAGTCAACGCCACCGCACCTGTCGCGCGGTGCAGGCGGTGGCCCCCGAGCCGATCGGACTCGGCGTCGCGCGCGGGCTCGACCGGGAACCCCAGCCGCAACCGCTCCCCGCGGATGTGCGCGGCCAGGCGCGGCAACCGCTGGTCGGCGGCCAGGCGCGCGCCCTCGTCCAGGCGCGACGCGGCCGTGTCGAGATCGCCGAGCACCGCCTTCACCCTGGCGCCCACGACGAACGTCGAGATCAGGAAATCCACCGGGCCGATCCGCGTGACGAGGCGGTGACTCTCGTCGAGCAACCGATCGGCGGCGTCCAGATCACCGCGCCGATAGTTCAAGTCGCCGAGCAGCGCCGAGGCCACCCGCACGGCGTGTGACCGAGGCCCCGCCCGCACCCGCGCGATCTCCCACGCCCGCTGGTAGCAGCGCGCGGCGGTGTCGATATCGAGTTGCTCGTAGGCGGCCGCGCCCTGCCCGCACAACCCGAACACCGCGCCGAGCGGATCCTTGGATTCGGCGTGGTACTCCGCTGCCCAGTCCTGCATTTCGCGCGCGCCGTCGAAATCGAACTCGCACAGCCGCACGAACGTGACGAGGTTCGCCGCCGTCGACACCGTCCAGGCGGGCAGCTGATCGGCGCGCTCCAGACAGCCCGCGACCCGGTCCTGCACGCCTTCGGTGTGGTCGCGCGCCACCAGATCGGCGGCCGCCAGGACCTCGGCCTCGCACCGCTGTCGCTCCACGTCCTCGTCACCGGACGACCCGCGCGCCAGCATGCCCGACAACCGCCCGAGCGCGGTGCGCGCCGCACCGGACTGCTGCAGATTGACGTTGGCCCGCGCCACCGCCATCAGCAGCTTCGATCGCGAAGCCACCTGCTGCACAGGCAGTTTCGACACGGTGCCGAGCAGCGTGGCCAGCCGCGACCCGTCGATCAGGTCCATCCCGCCCACCTCGAGCAGGTCCAGCGCCATCTTCAGATCCGCGGCCTCCAGCGCGTGATCCACCGACTTGCGCAGCATCTGGTGCTCGGCGTACCAGCGAGAAGCCTTGCGGTGCAGCGACTTCAGCTTCCCCGGCTGGGTGCGCTCCAGCCGGGCGCGCAGATGTTCGGCGAACAGCGGCTGCATCCGGAACCACTCCGGGTCGTGGTCGATGCGGCGCAGGAACAGCTCACGCTGCTCGGCCTGCTCGAGCAGCAGTTCGGCCTCGCTGTCGTCGGACAGCGCCGCGGCCAGCGACCCCGACACCCGTTCGGTCACCGAGATGGCGGACAGGAAGTCCAGCATCCGCGGTTCCAGTGTGTCGAGCACGTTTTCGGCGAGGTATTCGCGCAGGCCGTGACTGCCGTCGGAGAGCGTGGTGATGAGCGCCTCGGGATCGGCGTCGCCGCGCAGCGACAGGCTGATGAGCTGGATGGCGGCCGGCCAGCCGTCGGTCACCTCGTGGATCCGGCGCACCTGCTCGTCGGTGAGGTCGAAACCGTTGCGCTCCACCAGGATCTGGCGCGTCTCGGCCCGGGTGAGCCGCAGCGCGGCCGAACCGATCTCGACCAGTTCGTCGTGCACCCGCATCCGGCTCACGGGCAGACCCGACTGTTCGCGGCTGATGACCACGAAACGCAAGTGGTGACAACCGTTGTCGAGCAGCGCGGCCATGGCGCGATGCGCGCCGGGATCGGTGACGCGGTGCCAGTCGTCGACGATCACGACGATGGTCTGCCCGCTGCCGTGGATCTCATCGATCAGGGTGGACACGACGTAGGCGGCCGCGTCGGCGGGGCGCTCCTCCAGCGCCTGTTCCAGGCCCGCGCCGATATCGGGGCGCACCCGGCGGATGGCCTGGACGAGGTGGGCGAGAAACCAGACCTCGTTGTCGTCGTCGTGGTCGACGCCGATCCACGCCACCGGCACCCCGCCCGCGTCCAGCTCGGCCCGCCACTGCGCGGCCACGGTGCTCTTGCCGAACCCGGCGGGCGCGTGGATCACGGCGAGCCTGCGCCGCCCGCCCGCGCGCAGCGTGTCGAGCAGGCGGGGGCGCGGCACCGGCTCGCGGGCCGGGGTGGGCG
Source organism: Nocardia puris (assembly GCF_036051655.1). Classification (NCBI taxonomy): domain Bacteria; kingdom Bacillati; phylum Actinomycetota; class Actinomycetes; order Mycobacteriales; family Nocardiaceae; genus Nocardia; species Nocardia puris. Next base: position 1,451,833 of record NZ_CP107943.1, read on the forward strand.
GGCGGAATTTCGTCGCGGCGGTCGGCGGCAAGGTCACCGAATTGCCGGACGGAGAAACGGTGGGGCGCAACGTCAACGGCATACTGCGCCGGGCGGTCACCAGCGACCCGGTGGTGTGGGCGGCCGACTCGCCCGCGGGTTCGACCAGCGCCGGGTCCAGCAAGGCCATCTCGTCGGGCACCTGGCCGTGCGCCTCCTGCACCGCGCGCAGCAGCGACCCCAGTTCGAACGCCGACGCGGGCCGCCGCTGCGGGTCCGTCGCCATGGCCTGCTCGATCACCTCGGCGACATCGGCGGGGATGTCCTGCTCGCGCAGATCGGGCACCGGCTGGGTGGTGATGCGCAGGAACTGCGCCACCACCTTCTCGCCGGCCTGCCGCTCGAACGCCGCGTGACCGGTGAGCAGGGCGAACAGCGTGGCGCCCAGCCCGTACACGTCCGAGCGCACGGTCGGCTCGTCGCCGCGCAGCAGTTCGGGCGCGGTGAACGCGGGCGAGCCGGTGATCAGGCTGCCCGAGGTGCGGAAGCCGCCCGGGATGCGGGCGATGCCGAAATCGGTGAGCTGCGGTTCGCCGTACGCGCTGAGCAGCACGTTCGCGGGTTTCACGTCGCGGTGCAGGATCCCGGCGCGGTGCGCGCTCTCGATCGCGCCCGCCAGTTTCACCCCGGCGCGCAGCGAGTCGGCCCAGGTGAGCGGGCCGTGATCGCGGACGAGCGTTTCCAGCGAACCCCGTGTGCAGTACGGCATCACGATGAACGGGAGGCCGGTGGCGGTCACGTCGACCTGGAGGATGTCCACGATGTTCGGGTGCCCGGAGAGCCGGCCCATGGCCTGTTCCTCGCGCAGGAACCGTTCCCGGCTCTCGATGCCGATCTCCGAGGACAGCACCTTCACCGCGACCACCCGGTCCAGCGCGGGTTGCAGACAGCGATAGACCACGCCGAACCCACCCCGCCCGATCTCCACGGCACCGGTGAGGCCCATCGACTCCAGGTCGTCGGCGACCCCGAGGGGTTCGCTGCGCTGGGTGTCCGAATCGGCCGGCGTCCCTTCGCGACTCGACCGGCCCGAACCCGGCTCTGGATTCACGTGACCACCTCGAATTCACATCGAATCGGCGTCACCGGCGATCGTGGCGGGTGCGGGCAACCGTCCCCGCGCGAACCCACGCGATGTCCGAATTGCCTGCGCATACTCCAACGTAGCGCGACCGCGTGCGGGTTGGGCGAAATTGTCGCGGCGCGCCTCAGCGCACGGCGAGCGCGATCACCTGGGTCACCTGGGCCGGTGCGAAATTGTCGTCGCTGACCAGGATCAACGTGCGCTCCCCCGACGGCAGGCGCGGACCCCAGGTCATGCCCTCGACGTTGTCGACGTGCGCGAGGCCCACCTCGCCGAGGTCGGCGAGCAGGCGCTTGGCCACCGGGCGCGCACCCGCCAGCGGGGCGTCGAGCACGTTCGTCGCGCCCGCCAGATCCGCCTCGTAGATCCGGATCTTGTTGCCCGCGCCCACCACGAAGGAGCGTTCCAGCACCAGCAGCCGGGCCGGGTCCAGCGGGTCGGCGGCCAGGATCGACGCCACGCCGTTGGTGCCCTGACCTGGCTCCGGACTCGACTCGGTGAACACCGGCTCCAGCGGGTAGGCGAACTGGGCCAGCGGCGGACCGAACCTGCCCTGCACCGTGATCCGGGTGAGCGCGCCGTGCGCGACCGTCGCGTCCGGTCCGTCCTCGAGCAGCGGTCCCTCCAGCGCGGTGACGAACAGCGAGCCGCCGGCGGCGAACGTCGCGGCCTCCAGCGCGGCGTTGCGGCGCGGACCGGAGTCGGGGCGCATCCGCTCGTTGTCCGGGATCGGCAGCTCACCCGCGAAGGCGCCGTCGGGGCGGGAAACGCGCACGGCGGGGTCGTCGAGCACACCGTCGGCGCGCTCGCCCTCCTGCGTCCAGAAGAAGTCGCCCGACCACGGGTCGACCCGGATCTCCTCCGGGTCCACCGATTTCGGCGCGTACGGCGCGCCGTTCGCGGAGAGCAGCGGGCGGGTGCCGGTGAACTCGACCGCGCCGAGCCCGTGCGCGCCGACGGCGGCGCGGGCGGTGTAGAAGCGCGCCGGGCCGCGCTCGGACCTGTCGTCGCTGATCAGCACGTAATCGCCGGTGGCGGGCCGGTAGTCGATGCCCGACAGCCCGCCGACGACGGTGCCCTCGAACTCGAAACCGTGCGCGATCGTCTGGTGGCCGAGCAGGCGGACGCCCGGCTGGGCATGGGCCGGTGACGCGGTCAGCGCGCCTATCGCGACCGTCAGGGCGAGAATCGAACCGATACGTCTGCGAACCGTCACGGTCCCCCACCGTATCGGCCGCGCCGGACCACAGGGTGAACGGAACCGGAAGAGTCCGCTCACCGGGACCCGCGAAAGGCGGAAGCCCGCCACCGCGAAAAGCGGTGGCGGGCTTCGCCGTTGACGCGCGTACTACTTGCGCAGCGAGGCGGGCACCTCGAAGCGGTCGCCGTACTTGGCCTTCAGCTCGTCGGCGCGGGCCACGAAGCCCTCCTGGCCGCCGGGGTAACCGACGATGAACTGGTGCACACCACCGGTCCAGGCCGGGTACCCGATGCCGAAGATCGACCCGATATTGGCGTCGGCGGTGGTCTCGAGCACACCCTCGTCGAAGCACTTCTGGGTCTCGATCGCCTCGATGAAGAGCATGCGGTCGATCAGATCCTGGATCGGCACGGTGAAGTCGGCCGTGGTCTTGAAGTGCTCGCGCAGACCGGGCCACAGGCCCAGGCGCTTGCCGTCCTCGTCGTACTCGTAGAAGCCGGCCTTCTTCAGGCGGCCCGGACGACCCTGCTCGACCAGGTAGTCGACCACGTCCTGCGCCGGGTGGCGCTGCTTGCCCATGGTGGTGTCGCCCGCCTCGGCGGCCGCCTGGGTCTCCTTGGCGATCTTCTGCATGAGCTCGAGGTTCAGCTCATCCGAGAGCTGCAGCGGCGCGGCCGGGTAGCCCGCCTGCAGACCGGCCTGCTCGATGGTCGCGGGCTCGATGCCCTCGGTGAGCATGGCGATCGCCTCGTTGACGAAGGTGCCGATCACGCGCGAGGTGAAGAAGCCGCGGCTGTCGTTGACGACGATCGGGGTCTTCTTGATGGCCAGGGTGTAGTCGAACACCCGCGCCAGCGCCTCGGGCGAGGTCTTCTCACCCTTGATGATCTCCACCAGCGGCATCTTGTCGACCGGCGAGAAGAAGTGGATGCCGATGAAGTCCTCCTGGCGCTTCACGCCGGTCGCCAGACCGGTGATCGGCAGCGTGGAGGTGTTGGAACCCAGCAGCGCGTCGGGGGTGACGATGTCCTCGATCTCCTGGAACACCTTGTGCTTGAGCTCGGTGTTCTCGAAGACGGCCTCGATCACGAAGTCCACGCCCGCGAAGTCGGCCGCGTCGGCGGTCGGCGTGATGCGGTCCAGCAGCGCCTTGGACTTCTCCTCGGTGGTGCGGCCGCGCGAGAGCGCCTTGGCCTCGATCTTCTCCGAGTAGTTCTTGCCGCGCTCGGCCGCCTCGATCGTGACGTCCTTGAGCACCACGTCGTAGCCGGCCTTGGCCGAGACGTAGGCGATGCCCGCGCCCATCATGCCGGCGCCGAGCACGCCGATCTTCTTGATCTCCTTCTGCGGCACGTCCTTCGGACGCGAACCGCCGTTATTGATCGACTGGAGATCGAAGAAGAACGCCTGGATCATGTTCTTGGCGACCGGGCCGGTCAGCAGGTGCACGAAGTAGCGCGACTCGATGAGCGAGGCGTTGTCGATGTCGACCTGCGACCCCTCGACCGCCGCGGCCATGATGGCGCGCGGGGCGGGCATGTTCGCGCCCTTGATCTGCTTGCGCAGGTTCGCGGGGAACGCGGGCAGGTTGGCGGCGAACGCCGGGCTCGACGGGGTGCCGCCCGGGATCTTGAAGCCCTTCTTGTCCCACGGCTGCACGCCGCCCTCGGGGTTGGCCTTGATCCACGCCTTGGCGGCCGGGATCAGCTCCTCGACGGTGCCGACCAGCTCGTCGACCAGGCCGATCTCCTTGGCCTTGGCCGGACGGTTGCGCTGGCCCTGCAGCAGCACCTGCATCAGGGCGTTCTGCAGGCCGAGCATGCGCACGGTGCGGATCACGCCGCCGCCCGCGGGCAGCAGGCCGAGGGTGACCTCGGGCAGGCCGATCTGCGAGCCCTTCACATCGGCCGCGATGCGGTAGTGGGTGGCCAGCGCGATCTCCAGGCCGCCGCCCAGCGCGGCGCCGTTGATGGCGGCCACGACGGGCTTGCCGAGCTGCTCGAGGCGGCGCAGCGCGCCCTTGATCTCGCCCAGCTCGTCCATCAGGGCCTGCGCGTCGTCCGGGCCGACCTTCATCATGTTCTTCAGGTCGCCGCCGGCGAAGAAGGTCTTCTTGGCCGAGGTCAGCACCACGCCGGTGATGTTGTCCTTCTCGGCCTCGAGCCGCTCGACCGTGGCGGTCATCGACTTCTTGTACAGCTCGTTCATCGTGTTGGCGCCCTGGTTCGGGTCGTCCATCGTCAGCACGACGATGCCGTCCGAATCCTGCTCCCAACCGATCATGTTGGTTTCGCTCACAGCTCTGTGTCTCCTGTGTCTTTACGTCTCAGCTGTTCGGTTGGGTCAGACCCGCTCGATGATGGTCGCGACGCCCATGCCGCCGCCGATGCACAGGGTGATCAGCGCGTAGCGGCCGCCCCGGCGCTCGAGCTCGTCCACCATGGTGCCGGTGATCATCGCGCCGGTGGCGCCCAGCGGGTGGCCCATCGCGATGGCGCCGCCGTTGACGTTCAGCTTCTCGTCCGGGATGTTCAGGTCCTTCTGGAACTTCAGCACCACGGAGGCGAACGCCTCGTTGATCTCGACCAGGTCGATGTCGTCCAGCGTCAGGCCCGCCTTGGCCAGGGCCTTCTTGGCGGCCGGGGTGGGACCGGTCAGCATGATGGTGGAGTCGGCGCCGCTGGTGGCGGTCGCGACCACGCGGGCGCGCGGGGTCAGGCCCGAGGCCTTGCCGGCCTCCTCCGAACCGATCAGCACCAGGGCGGCGCCGTCGACGATGCCCGAGCTGTTGCCGCCGTGGTGGACGTGGTTGATCTTCTCCACGAAGTGGAACTTCTGCAGCGCCACCGCGTCGAAGCCGCCCATCTCGCCGATCACGGCGAAGGAGGGGTTGAGCTTGGCCAGGTCCTCGGCCGTGGTGCCGGGGCGCATGTGCTCGTCGCGGTCCAGCACGACCAGGCCGTTCTGATCCTTGACCGGCACGATCGACTTGGCGAAGTAGCCGCCGGTGGTGGCCTTGGCGGCGAGGTCCTGCGAGCGCACGGCGTAGGCGTCCACGTCGTCGCGGCTGAAGCCCTCGATGGTGGCGATGAGGTCGGCGGACACACCCTGCGGAACGAAGTAGGTGTCGTAGTTGGTGGCCGGGTCCAGGGCCCAGGCGCCACCGTCGCTACCCATGGCGACACGCGACATGGACTCCACGCCACCGGCGATCACCAGATCGTCGAAGCCCGAGCGCACCTTCTGCGCGGCCAGGTTCACGGCCTCGAGGCCGGAGGCGCAGAAGCGGTTGAGCTGGAAGCCGCCGACGGTGTCGGGCAGGCCCGCGACGGTCACGGCGGTGCGGGCGATGTCCATGCCCTGGTCGCCGACCGGGCTCACGACGCCGAGGATCAGGTCCGACAGGCGATCCTCGTCGAGGTTCGGGAAGCGGTTGCGCAGCTCCTGGATCAGACCAACAGTCAGGTCGATCGGCTTGACCGAGTGCAGCGAACCGTTCTTCTTGCCGCGGCCGCGCGGAGTGCGGATGGCCTCGTAAATGTAGGCCTCTGTGGTCATATCGGAGTGTTCCTTCCTTGGGGTGCGCCTGCACCGCGATGTGCGGCACGGCCGCGGACAACCTCGCCGACCGGCCATGGGACCGACCGTCCGTATTCAGTTGACGGTGCTCGCCCGTGCCCGTGGTCCGCACCGCATAACGCTGTACAAATCATGGCGAACACCGGCGGACGCACGTCCCAGGGTCGCCCGTACGCCTGGGCTAACCATAGAACCTCGTCACACCGGAGTTCACGGCCACCCGTTCATACTACCGTCGTGTGCGAACTCCGGTTAACTTAACGGTGTCGAGGCGGTGGTTGTCAACCATCGAGCCGGGTCGCGCCCAGCTCGGAGCGCAGCAACTCCAGGGCGACCTCGTCGGGGTCGCGCCGGTCCTCCGGGGCCACCGGCTTGGCGGCCTCGGCGAGCATCTCCTGCTCCTCCTCGGCCGTCAGCGGGCCGGGTACCGCGGGAGCGGGCGCGTACTCGACGGGATCGGGCGGCGGATAGCTGCCCGGACCGGGGTCGTCGGGTAGGTCGGGGTAGTCGGGCGGGGGGATGTCGTCGTCGCCTCCCGAGCGGGGTGGCGGGGCGGGCCTGCCGCCGCCGGTGCCGCCCGCCTTCGCCTGGCTCGGGCGCGAATAGCGCGGCGGGGTGTTCGACTCCCGGTTACCTTCCGGAGCGGGCGGGCGCGACGGCGCCGCGGGGGCGCGAGTGCCCGCGGCCCGGTTGCCCTGGGCAGGACGATCCGTCGCGGCCCCTTGACCACCTTGGCCGCTTCGGCCACCCTGACCGCCCCGGCCGCGCGGGGCCTGCGCCGCGGCACCGGCCACCACCCACCGGATCTCGTGATCGCGGCCGAGGACCGCGCGCACCGCGGATCGCACCGCCTCGGTATTGCGCGGATCCGACAACCGCTGCGCCAGCGGCGCGTGCTGGTGCGCGAACACGATGACGCCGTCCTCGACCCCGGCCACCGACGCCCCCGACAGCAGCGCGTGCACCGCCGCCCCGAACTCCCGCACCTTGGCCCGGATGTCTCCCCAAGCGCTTTCGACCGCGCGCCTGAGCTCTTCACCGTCCGGCGCACCGGACGAATCTGCTTGCGTTGCTTCGGGTTCCGAGGGTGCGGGAGCTGCCGCGGGCATTGCCGGAGTGGGTTCGGGCGCGCCGACCGGCTCAGCGGCCCGCATGGGGGCCGACTCGAAAGCCTTTGCGGGCACGGCAGATTCGGACACCTGCGCGGTGGGCTCGGCCCGATCCGCAGATTCACCCCGCCGGACCGCAGGGTCAGCGTGCTGCGCGGCGGACTCGGCCTGCCGGGTGGTGGGCTCCGGCTGCTGAGGGGTGGGCTCAACTCGACCAGCGGAATCAGCTTGTCCGGCGGCAGGCGCAGCATGTTGCGCGCCGGATTCAGCGCGTCGAGCGGCGGACTCGGCTCCGTGTGCGGTGGGCCCAGCGTGATGTCCGCCGGATTCAGCATGCAGAGCGGAGGCCTCGGGCTGCTGCGTGGCGGACTCGGCCTGCCGCGCGGCGGGTCGAGCGTTCTCCTGATGCGCGGCGTCACCCGGATGGGCGGTTTCCTGCCCGCCCGCCGGCGAACTCACAGCGCCCTCCACAGGACCGGACGCCCCGGCGCCGGAGCCCGCCCCGGCCGCCCGCACACCCGCCGACGGAGTCTCCGCAGGGCCCCTTTCCGCCCCGCGCGCCGCACTCGACGCCGCCGAGTCGGGCCGCGCCGAAATACTCTCGGTCGGCACATCGGCACTCGGCCGCTCGGGCACCGGGCTCGGTTCACCCACGCGCGACTCGGGGGAGGCCGGGCGATCCTGACCCGCGGGCTGCTCGGCTCCGGCGACGCCCGGCGACGCCGAGTGCACGCCACCGGGCGGCGCCGGCGAATCACCGGCGCTCAGGTTCTGCGCATCGGGTCGCGTCGCACCCCCGGCTCGCTCATGTCCGGCGGCGACTTCCGACTCATGGGGCGTATCCGAGGCGGAGTGCTCCGCCCGCAGCGAGCCGACCGCGTCGTCACCGCGCCCCGGTCCACCACCCGAGGGACGCCGACCTGCGGCATTGTCGAGCGAATCCGGGCGGTCCGGGCCGGAACCGCTTGCGGCATCACCCTTTCCGGGGCGTCCGGACTTCTCCTCGCGCAGCGCGGCGAGCGCTTCCGCTCCGCGGCGGCGGGACGGGTCACCGCCGGACGGGCGCGGAGATTCCGTGCGCGGCGCGGCGGCCGGGGCCGCTGCCGACGGGGCGGGCACCCCGCCGGCGAATCCGCGCTCCAGGCGCTCCAGGCGTTGCAGCGTGGCGGATTCCGCGTCGGACACCGAGGGCAGCAGCATGCGGGCGCAGATGACTTCGAGCAGCAGGCGCGGGGCGGTGGCGCCGCGCATCTCGCCCAGACCCTCGTGCAGGAGTTCGGCGTAGCGGGTGAGGGTGGCGGAGCCGATGCGCTCGGCCTGCTCACGCATGCGGTCCAGCACGTCGCCGGGGCCGGAGACCAGCCCGCGATCGGCGGCGTCGGGCACCGCGCGCAGCAGGATCAGATCGCGGAACCGCTCCAGCAGGTCCACCGCGAAGCGGCGCGGGTCGTGCCCGGCCTCCATCACCCGGTCGACGGTGCCGAACAGCGCCGCGCCGTCGTCGGTGGCGAGCGCGGCGACCGCGTCGTCGATGAGCGCCACGTCGGTGACGCCGAGCAGCGCGACGGCGCGGTTGTAGGTGACGCCCTCGGGCCCGGCGCCGGCCAGCAGCTGGTCGAGCACGCTCAGGCTGTCGCGCGGCGAACCGCCGCCCGCGCGGATGACCAGCGGATACACCGCCTCCTCGACCGGCACGTGCTCCTGTTCGCAGATCCGGCCGAGCAGCCCGCGCATGGTGGCGGGCGGCAGCAGCCGGAACGGGTAGTGGTGGGTGCGCGAGCGGATGGTCGGCAGCACCTTGTCGGGCTCGGTGGTGGCGAAGATGAAGATCAGGTGGGCGGGCGGCTCTTCCACGATCTTGAGCAGTGCGTTGAAGCCCGCCGTGGTGACCATGTGCGCCTCGTCCACGATGAACACGCGATAGCGGGATTCGGCGGGCGCGTAGAACGCGCGGTCGCGCAGTTCGCGGGTGTCGTCGACGCCGCCGTGGCTCGCGGCGTCGAGTTCGATGACGTCGAGATTGCCCGAACCGCCCGGCCCGAGCGCCACACACGACGGGCAGACGCCGCAGGGCCGCGAGGTGGGGCCTTGCACGCAGTTCAGCGAGCGCGCGAGGATGCGCGCCGAGGAGGTCTTACCGCAGCCGCGCGGACCGGAGAACAGGTAGGCATGACTGATCCGCCCGGTGTCCAGCGCGGTACTCAGCGGGTCGGTGACGTGCTCCTGACCCACCACCTCAGCGAACGTTGCCGGTCGGTACTTCCGGTACAGAGCCACGGCCAGAGGTTACCGGCGCCCACCGACAGGCCGGGCGGCGACCGGCCCCCACGCGGACCCGGGCGAGCGAAGGCGCCGGACGCCCGCGAGAATGTGACATATCTAACAAGATTCCCGGCGACTTCTTCGCCCGTGCCGAACCGCTCGCGCGCGGCCGAACCCACCCGCGATCCCGCACGCCGTCCCGCGACCGACCGAACTATTTCCGCCGACCGGTCCCCTCCGCCGGGAGTCGACCGAACTCACACCCCGATTCACCGCCGATTTGCCGACATAACGAATCAATCACCGGAATCGACACGGCCGGATCGCCGTGGCTACCGTGGGCAATGGCAACTTCGGTAGCCAAACCTTCATCAGGTTGGTGACCCCGACCGGTCCCTCATCCCGGCCGGGGCACAACCTTCGCACCACATCGCCGCATCCCACCGCGCCTCCCGGAGGTCCGCGCCACCGTGCCGTCGTGTGACGAAATCGCCGCCGCCTGGCTCTCCCAGACCGACTTCGCGGGCAACACCGCCGCGGTCGGCTTGCTCAGCCGGGCGATCAATCCGCAGGAGTACGCACTCAAACGCGATTCGCTACCCGTGGCGGCGGCCGCCGATCCGATGACCGCCTCGGCCATCCTGGAACTGCTCGAACGCGGCCAGGTGCCCACCATGGCGGCGATCCGCACCCTCACCGCGCAGAACGAGATGCGCCGCGAGGCCGCGCGCATCGAGCGCCTGGGCAGACGCGCCCAGCGCAGCATCGACGAGTTCGGCAAGGTGCTGGCGCGGCTGGCGCACGAGCACTGTGCCGAGCACGGCACGGGCCCCACCCGCCGCGACATCCTCACCTCGGAGCCGGTCACCGCGCTCATCGCCGCACGAATCGGCCCGGTCGCGCCCAACGCGGTCAAGCACCTGTGGCTGGTGGAACGCGCCCAGCGCGCCGGCTGGATCGCCTTCAACGCCAGTCCGCACTCGCTGTGCGCGGCACGGCGATTCCACGCGGCCCCGTTCGGCAAGCGGGTCTCGCTGCGCCCGATGCACACGATCGGCACCCTGGTGGCGGGCTATCTGGCCGACCATCGGGACGCGCACGGCCACCCGCCGCACTGGACGGCGCTCGCGGACGAAGCGCGCGACGACCGCGGCCACCGGATCTTCCACGACACGGCCGACGCCCACGCACAGCGCCTGTGGCTCACCACGGCCGAGTGGATCGCGATCGAGGACGATCTGCCGGTGCCGGGCCGCCGCGGCCTGCGCGCGCTGTCGCGCCGCCGCACGGCCGGTGCGTGATCCGGGACACAGATCTTTTCACCCCTGGTCGCCCGTCTTACGCTGACGGCGCAACCAACGAGGGGATGTAATGCTCGGTCGGATCGCTCTGTTCGCCACCCGCCATCCGCGGGCCATTCTGCTCGGCGCGCTCGCCGTGGCGGTGCTGGCCGGGCTGTTCGGGGCCACGGCGGCCAGCCACCTGAAGTCGGGCGGATTCGTCTCCGACGACGCCGAGTCCCTGCGCGCCTCGCGTGTGCTCGAGGAGCACTTCCCCGGCGCGACGCCGAACTACGTTCTGCTGGTCGACTCCCCGGCGGGCGTGGACACCGAGGCCGCGCGCGACACCGGACAGCGCCTGGCCGAGGAGCTGCGCGATACACCGGCCGTGGAGGGCGTGCAGTCGTACTGGACGACGCCCGCGCCCTACAACACCGCGCTGCGCGGGGCCGACGGCAACAGCGCGCTGGTGCTGGCCGCGATCACCGGCGACGAGACCGAGATGCAGAAGATCGCGGGCGAGCTGACCGATCGCCTGGCGGGCACCGCCGACGGTGTCACCGTGCGCGCGGGCGGGCCCGCCGCGGTCTACAACGACGTCACCGTGCAGACCTCGCGCGATCTCGCGATCGCCGAGGCGGTCGCGATCCCGCTGTCGATGATCGTGCTGATCCTGGTGTTCGGCAGCCTGATCGCCGCCGCGCTGCCGCTGGCCGTGGGCCTGTTCGCGATCGCCGCCGCGCTGGCCATCCTGCGGCTGTTCACGCTGATCACCGACGTGTCGATCTACGCGCTGAACATGACGACCGCGCTCGGCCTGGCGCTGGCCATCGACTACAGCCTGTTCATCGTCAGCCGCTATCGCGAGGAGCTGGCCGCGGGCCGCGACGTGACCGCCGCGACCGTGCGCGCCGTACAGACCGCCGGGCGCACGGTGCTGTTCTCCGCGCTCACCGTCGCGCTGTCGCTGGCCGCGCTGAGCGTGTTCAACCTGTACTTCCTCAAGTCGTTCGCCTACGCGGGCGTGGCGGTGGTCGCCGCCGCCGCGGTGGCCTCGATCCTGATCCTGCCCGCCGCGCTGGTGCTGCTCGGACACCGCGTCAACTCGCTCGACCTGCGGGTGCCGGTGCGGCGGCTGCTGCGCAGGCCCGCCCCCACCGCGGCGCCGCGCCCGGAGGACACCGGCTGGTACCGCCTGGTGTCGAAGGTGATGCGCCACCCGATTCCGTTCGCGACGATCATCATCGCGCTGCTGCTGGTGGTCGGCTCGCCGTTCCTGAACCTGGCCTTCGGCTACCCCGACGACCGGGTGCTGCCCACCTCGGCGGAGAGCAGACAGGTCGGCGACGAACTGCGCTCGAATTTTCCACAGGCCGACCCGGTTTCGGCGGTGTACGTCGTGCTCGACGACTACACCGGCGGCCCCGAACCGATCGCGGCCTACGCGAAGGAACTCGCGCAACTGCCCGACGTCCCCGCGGTGCTCTCCAGCGCGGGCACGTTCGCGGGCAGCCTGTCCGCGCCCGCGCCGCCCGGTATGGCGACCGATTCGGTCACCTACCTGACCGTCAGCAGCGCACTCGACCCGTACTCCGAGGAAGGCGCGCGGCACCTGGAGATGATCCGGGCCGTCGAACCGCCCGTGCCCGCGCTCTACAGCGGCGCGGCGGTGATCAACGACGACGCGCTCTCGGCGCTCGGCGCGCGCCTGCCCATCGCGGCCGCGCTCATCGCGTTCACCACCCTGCTCGTGCTGTTCCTGTTCACCGGCAGCGTGGTGCTGCCCGTGAAAGCGCTTGTGCTCAACACCTTCTCGCTGACAGCGGCGTTCGGCGCCATGGTGTGGGTGTTCCAGGAGGGGCACCTGTCCGGGCTGCTCGGCTTCACCGCCGTCGGCTACCTGGTGCCGACCATGCCGATCCTCATGTTCTGCCTGGCGTTCGGCCTGTCGATGGACTACGAGGTGTTCCTGCTCTCGCGGATTCGCGAGGAGTGGCTGCGCACCGGCGACAACACGCGCGCCGTGGCGCTCGGCGTGGCCCGCACCGGGCGCATCATCACCGCCGCCGCCCTGCTGATGGCCATCGTGCTCGGCGCGATGATCACCTCCAAGGTGTCGTTCATGCAGCTCATGGGCCTCGGGCTCACGCTCACGGTGCTGGTGGACGCCACCGTCATCCGCGGCATGCTGGCCCCGGCCCTGATGCGCCTGCTCGGCACCGCCAACTGGTGGGCGCCCGCGCCGCTGGCCAAGCTGCACGCGAAGATCGGCCTCACCGAGGACGCGGAACCGGCCGCGCCCGCACCCAGTCCGGATCTGGCGAAGAAGGGCTGAACCCGTTGGCGGAGCGGCGGATTCAGTTGACTTCCGAGGCCGGCGCGGTGAAGGTGTTGCACTCGGTGGTGAGGTTCTCGTCCACGCCCGCCTCGAACCAGTTGCCGCTGTTCTCCGGCGTGCCGTGATCGCGCGCGTCGGTGGGGCCGTCGCCGCGGCCGAACGCGTCGCGGCGGGCGACGGTGATCTGCGACGAGCTCAGCCCGCCGCCGTCCTCGGACGCACCGAGGTACATGCCGTTGAAACACTGCGCCTGCAACTCGATTCGGCGCGAGAGCTCGAGCCCGCGCGCGCTGCGGGTGCCCGCGTCCACGCGCTCGCTGTTGGCGGCGCGCAGGATGCCCGACACCGACTGCACGTGGTGGGCGTACTCGTGGGCGAACACCGAGAGGTAGACCACCCAGTTGTCCTTGAACAGATCGGTCTGCAACTGGCTGATCGGCATGTAGATGGACTTGTTGGCCGGGCAGTAGAACGCGGCGAAGTCGGTGGTGGTGCCGGTGCAGGGCGTCTTGATGCCCTGCGTGGAGGCGCTGACGTGCACGGTGGGCGGGGTGAACGGCAGTCCCGCCTGGTCGAGCACCGGCTTCCAGGCGTCCTCGAGGCACTGTTCGGCGGTGTCGAAGAACGCGCGCGCGACCTCGACATCGGTGCTCCAGCGGGTGTATTCGCAGTCGGCGGGGATGAGCGTGTGCGGGCCGGTGACCAGCGGGTTGGCGCCCGTCTCGGCGGGACCCTGGGTTCCCTCCTCGTAGGTGATCCCCGAGGACGGACCCGTCGCGCGATCATCGCGGTCGATCATGCGAAAACCGTTGCGCACCAACGCCGCGACCACCACGGCCACGATCAGCAACAGCACACCGGCGATCTTCGATCCGCCGCTCTTACGCGGCGGACGGGGCGCCTGGCCGGGCGGGCCGTAGGGCAGGGGCGGCGGCATCGGCGGGCGGTAGCCGCCCTGCGGCGGATCGGCGGGGCGCCGGCCGTACCCGGGCGGCGGACCGTAGGCCGGGCGCGGCGCGTAACCGGGTGGTTGCTGCGGATATCCGGGCGGGGGGCCGTAACCGGGGCGCTGCCCATACCCGGGCGGCGGGACCGGACGCCCACCGGGTGGAACCGGTCCATATCCGTACGGTGGTTGGGTCACTCCCCCGTACCCCCTCGTCTCCGATGTTTCGCCGACAGCCGCTGACGCAGGATAGCAACCTGTCTAGAGTAGGCACCCATGCTGACATTCCGGGGGGCCGCCGTAGGCGTGCTGCTTCTCGCCGCGGCGGGATTGGCGAGCGCGCCGGCGGCCCAGAGCCAGCCCGCACCCGACGGGATCACGATTGTCGCGGATCTGAAGCTCAGCCGCGAAGGTGTGCTCGAAGTGGTCGAAGAAGTCACCGTGCCCGAGGGCGAGCACTTCACCCAATCCTTGCCGCTGCGACTGCAACTCGACGGCGATATCGAGCGCCGCTTCCAGGTCACCGACATCCAGGCGCAGGGGGCGGGCACCGCGCAGGTCGCCGACGAGCAGTTCACCATCGACGCCACCCCGGGGCAGTCGACCTACTCGTATTCGATCCACAACACCGTCAGCGACGCGCCGGGCACCCAGGTGTTCAACTGGTTCGGCGTGCTCAACACCGATATCGCCGCGATCAGCGCGTCGGTGATCAGTCCCAGCTTCGAAATGGCCATCGTGGACTGCAAACTCGGCCCGCCCGGCAACACCCGGCCGTGCGCCGATGTGCGGATCGAGGCCGACGGCGTGCTCTGGCTGGAGCAGACCGATCTGAACAAGGGCGACGCGATCGACCTCACCCTCCAGCTGCCGCCCGGCACGGTGCCCGCCAACGCCGATGTGGAGGATCTCGGTAAACCCGGGCCGTTCTCGGTGACCGCGCCGGTGCTGCTGGCGTTCGGCGCGCTGCTCGCCGCGCTGGCCGGGCTCGCGGCGTACGTGCTGCGCGCCCGCCGCGCCGACGCGGCCGCCCTCGCGGGCACCGACAGCATCGACCCGCTGCGCGAGGAGTCGGGCGAGGTGCGGTTCACCTCGCCCGAGGGCATCCTGCCCGGCGAGGCCGGTGTGCTGCTCGACGAGCACGCTGATCCGGTCGACATCGCCGCCACCGTCGTGGATCTCGCGGTGCGCCGTTACCTGTGGATCGACCGCATCGCCGAGAACGACTGGCGCATCACCAGAGTGAACGCACCCGACGATCAGCTGCGCGACTACGAAAATGCCGTCTACGAGGCGATTCTGCCCGAAGGCACGGACGCGGTGACCGTCGGCCAACTGCGCGGCCGGGTCGACCCGGCGCCCATCCGCGCGGCGATGATCGCCGACGCCGTCGACAACGGCGCGTTCACCGACCGGTCGGGGATCGCCCCGGCCACCTGGATCGGCGGCGCGCTGGTGGTGGCGGGCGTCGCCGCGACGGTCGCCCTCGCGAGCGCCGGCGGGGCGGCGCTGGTCGGCGTGGCCGTCGCGCTGGCGGGTGTCGCGACGCTGTTTTTGCCCAAGTACCTTCCGGTGCGCACCGCCCACGGCAGGCAGCTGGCCGGGCAGGTGCGGGCGCTGCAACGCGGCCTGGATGCCGTTCGCCCCGAACGGATTCCGCCGACCGACCAGGAGACGGTGTTCTCGCGCGGGCTGCCCTTCACGGTCATCGGCGGGCGCGGGGACAACTGGATCCGCGCCTTCCGCGACCTCAATCCCGCCGCCGACGCCCACCCGGGCCTCTATTGGTTCGGCGGATTCGAGCGCGACCCGAACCTGCACCGGTTCGCCGCGCACTTCCCGTACTTCATCATCGCCGTCGAAGGACTCTTCGGGGAGAACTGACGAAAGGTCCGGGCTCCCTGGGGAACCCGGACCTTTCCTCGACTGCTCAGTCGACCGCGGTGACGCGCCGCATGGCCGAGAGCGGATCGGCGTAGAGCGAGCTGAGCGAGGTCACCACCGCGGCGAACTCCTGCACCTTGCCACCGAAGCCGCTGATGCGAATGTCGGTGGACGGCAATGTGGAACTCTGCCGGAAGGCCTGCGCGACGTGCGCGATGCCCGGCCGGTACCCGGTGAACGCCTGCCCGCCCAGGATCACCCGGTCGGGGTTGAGCATGTCGCGCACCAAGGCGACGGTCTGGCCGAGCATGGTGGCGCGTTCGGCCAGCAGCTCCTGCGCCTGCGCCGAACCGCCCGACGCCGCGCGATACAGGTCCGCGATGGTGGTGCCCGCGGTGCCGTTGTGCGCCGGGATGATTCCGCGTCCGACCGCGCGCGCGTGCAGCGCCCGGTCACCCACGGTCACTTCCAAGCAGCCCCGCTTGCCGCAGGTGCATTCCACGTCGGAACCGGTCGGCAGGTGCGCGATGGAACCCGGGCCGTTGCTCGGGGTGTGCACGCGGCCGTCCAGCGTGACCGCGACACCCGCGGTCTCGCGCACGTAGAAGTACAGGCTGCTGCCGCGCTCGCCACCCTCCCGCAGTTCCGGGGTGGGGAGCAGGAGCTCGGAGGCGGCCATGGCCTCCACGTGCGGGGCCACCGAGACCGGCAGCTCGAGCACGTCACCGAGTACGGCGCCGACCTTGGCGCCCTGCCACTCCAGCTTCGGGTGGTCGACCACGCCGGTCAGCGTGTCGACGCGGCCGCCGATGGCGACGCCGGCCCAGAGTGGTTTTCGCCGGTGCCAGCGCTGTAGGAAGGCTCGCGCGCTGCGCGCCACCGTGGTGGTGGCGAATTCCTGACCGGTCTGCGGCGTCGCGATGGCGAGACCGCCGAGAATGCGGCCCCGCAGGTCGGCGGCCACGATCTTGGTGGCGGCGGCGCCGATGTGGATGCCGAGAGTGATGTAGGTGTCGTGGTCGATCTCGAACGGCACCCGGGGGCGGCCGACGGCACCGGAGGCGGTCAGGTCGGGGCGTTCCCGCAGCAGACCGGCGGTGAGCAGCGCGGACACCTGACGGTTGACCGTCGCGATACTCAAACCCGTGGTGCGGGCGGCGTTGTCGCGGGAGATCGGACCCGCGGTGGCGGCGCGGAGCACCGCGGCGGCGGGGTTGTCGGAGATACGGAGTTCCGGCGCGACGACGGGGCGCTGAACACGGACACGGCCGGTGGCAACCCGCGAAACGGATCGCTCCAGGGTGGGGATGGACATGTGAAGATTCCTCGCTGAAGACCCGCTCGAAGCGGGTCGTGCCTACACGTGCGGCGACGGTGCAGCGAGCGAGTACGGAAACCGGCTCAGCTGCGGGGGCAGCGACAACACAGTTCCCGCGTCAACGGCAGCCGAAGGCCCAGCGCGGCGGTCACATAGGTGACCCGCGGCGCGATGTGACGGCTGGCGGACATGTTCATGAAGGTAACACCCGGGCCGCCACCATTCCAAGGCCCGACCGCTCCCGGTGTTCCAGGACACACCGTTTCGCCTGGTCGGGCGCCACGCACGCGGAATCGGGCCCCGCTCGGCCGAGAGGTGTTGAGCGGGGCCCGATTCCGCGTCGTGCGGCGCGGTCGCCGTGCCTGCTACTTGGCGGGCGGGGTGAACGGCTGGTTGATCGTGGTGAAGTACTGGATCACCGCGCCGATCGCGAACGGAGCGGTCACGAAGATCTGCCCGGCGAGCGTGCCGAGGGCGCCGACCGCGAGGATGCCGCCGAGGCAGCCGATCGCCGCCGCGGGGATGAACGGGCCGAACAGACCGACGATCGTCGCCGAGGCGACGGTGGCGCCGGCGATGCCGCCGAGGACGCAACCCAGCGCGCCGCCACCGAGGCCACCGACGAGCGTGCCGATCGCGGCGCCGAGGGAGACGGTGCTGGTCAGGCGGCTCCAGGCGGCCTGCTCACGCTCGTACTCGGTCTTCCACGGCGCCTGGTTCTCGAACGGCAGCGCGACGGGCTTGTAGATCGCCTTGTCCAGCGACAACTGCGGCGTCAGGGTCGCGGTGCGGCCCGCGATCTGCGCGGCGATCGGGAACTCGAACTCGTCGAGGCGGAACGTCAGCGGCGTCCCCGCGACTGTGGTGCCATCGGCGGCTTTGATCTTCAACGCGCCGTCCTCGACCACCAGCGAACCCTGGTCGATGGAGATGATCGACTGGGTGTCGGTGCTGTCGGCGGTGAAGTTGATGACGTCGGCGGCAGGCGCTTCCGGAGCCGCGACAGCGGTCCCCGCCGTAACGCCGGTCGCGACCGTGAGCATGGCCGCGACCACGGCGAGCTTCCTGAATTTCATGTGTGCTGCTATCCCTCATCCGATGGAGCTTTCGTGACGAAAGCATCGAGCACGCGACGCCGCGGGACGAGGGAAAAACGCAGCAAGATCGGAACTGCGGCAACCGACCGGCGAACTACTACTTACCGGTTTTCTCCTTGGCCGCCGCTTTCATCTGCTTCTTGAACGCGCGCACCTCGAGCAGCGACTGTTCGTCGGTGATGTCGGCGGCCGAACGGCGCGAATCCTTTTCGGAGTAGGCGCCCGCCGCCTGCTCCCAGCCCGCCGGACGCACACCGAGCTGCTTGCCGAGCAGGGCCAGGAAGATGCGCGCCTTCTGGTCGCCGTAGCCGGGCAGATCCTTGAGTCTGCGCAGCACTTCCTTGCCGTCGGGGTCGCCCTTGGTCCAGATAGCGGTGGTGTCGCCGTCGTAGTGTTCCACCACGTAGCGGGCCAGCTCCTGGGTACGGCGCGCCATCGACCGCCCGTAGCGGTGAATGGCGGGCGGGGTGGCGCCGAGTTCCTCGAACGCCTCCGGATCGGCGTCGGCGATCTTGTGGATATCGAAGCCGTCCATGCGATCGGCGATCTTCTTCGGCCCGCGGAAGGCGTGTTCCAGCGGAAACTGCTGATCCAGCAACATCCCGGTCAGCAACGCGAACGGGTCCTCGGAGAGGAGTTTATCCGCCTCGGGTTCCTGGGCGAGACACAATGTCACGGTCACCGTCGACATCCTTTCGCGATCGTCGGCTCGTGCGGGCCCTGCGATCATCTCACCCATTTCCTACTGTGTGGTACGTCTCGGTGCCGCGTAGGCTCGGCGCATGCCACTGACTGCGGCGATTTCCAGGGACGGACACGGACCCATGAGCACTGAACCGCTGCGCCCGGACCGCTTCGACAGCGCGGGCCAGGACCAATTGGTCGATGTGCGCGACCTACAGGCCGCGCTGCCCGGTATCCATCGCCTGCGCACCTGGGCCCACGAGGCACTAGCGCTGCGCCCGGGGGAGAAGGCCGTCGATATCGGCTCGGGAACGGGATCGGAGGTGTTCGCGTTCGCCGACGCCGTCGGGCCCACCGGCGAGGCCGTCGGCGTCGAACCCGACCCGAACCTGCTGGCCTCCGCCGAGCGTCGCGCGAATCAGCTCGGCTCGGCCGCGCGATTCCATTCCGGCGACGCCTACGGCATCCCGTTCGGCGCCGACTATTTCGACGCCGCGCTGTGCGAGCGGGTGTTCCAGCACCTCACCGCGCCGGTGCGGGCGGCGAACGAGATCGCCCGCGTGTTGCGCCCCGGCGGGCGGGCCGTGGTGGTCGACGTCGACTGGGACACCGCGATCGTGCATCCGGGCGAGCGCGGCGTGGTGCGCCAGGTGCTCGACACGCTGATCTCCGCCACCACCAATCCCCTCGCGGGCCGCGCCATCCCCGGCCAGCTCACCAGGGCAGGTCTGGTGGTGGACGAGATCGGCTCCCACGCCCTGGTCCAGGACCGCGCGGCGGGGCCCGGCTCGCTCGTCACCCGCATCTCCGCCATGGCGGTGGCGCGCGGTTCGATCACCGAAGCCGAGCGCGAGGACTTGCTGCGCGACCTCGAACGCGGCGCCGAAACCGGCGACATCCACCTCTCGGTGACCATGTTCGCGGTGCTGGCCCACAAACCGAACTGACGGCGAAGGCTCCCCGCCCCGGGGAGCCTTCACGTCCCCTTACTTACCCAGCAACTTCTCCGTGGCGGCCAGCAGCACGCAGGTCGCCAGGCCGTCCATCGCCTTCTCCAGCTCCTCGGTCTTCGGGAAGCTAGGGGCGATGCGAATGTTCTTGTCCTCCGGGTCCTTCCGGTAGGGGAAGGCCGAGCCGGCGGCGGTCAGCGCGATACCCGCCTCCTTCGCCAGGGCGATCACGCGAGCGGCGGTGCCCTCCAGCACATCCAGGCTGATGAAGTAGCCGCCCTTCGGCTCGGTCCACGACGCGACCTTCGAGGCGCCGAGGCGGTCCTCCAGGATCTTCAGCACCAGAGCGAATTTCGGCTCCAGGATGGCGCGGTGCTTCTGCATGTGCGCGCGCACGCCGTCGGCGTCCCGGAAGAAGCGCAAGTGGCGCAGCTGGTTCACCTTGTCGGGGCCGATGCTCTTCTTCGCGGCGTGTGAGAGGTACCAGTCCAGGTTCGCGGTGGACGCGCCGAGGAAGCTCACGCCCGCGCCCGCGAAGGTGATCTTGGAGGTGGAGGCGAACACGATGGGCCGGTTCGGGTTACCGGCGGTGGCCGCCAGGCCGAGCACGTCGATCACCGGGTCCGCGGTGTCGGTGAGCGGGTGCACCGCGTAGGCGTTGTCCCAGAACAGACGGAAGTCGGGCGCCGCGGCGGGCAGCGAAACCAGTTCGCGCACAACCTCTTCGGAGTAGGTGACGCCGGTGGGGTTGGAGTAGTTCGGCACCGCCCACAGACCCTTGATCTGCGGGTCGGCGGCCAGCAGCTCGCCGATCAGGTGGGTGTCGGGGCCGTCGTGGCGCATCGGGACGGTGATCATCTCGAAGCCCAGCGCCTCGGTGATCGCGAAGTGGCGGTCGTAACCCGGTGCGGGACAGAGGAATTTGAGGGTGGGCTCGGCGGCCCAGCGGCGCTCGGAATCGTTGGTGCCGTACAGCATCGCGTAGGTGATGACGTCGTGCATCAGCTCCAGGCTGGCGTTATTGCCCGCGAGCAGGTTGTCGACGCCGATGCCGAGCAGTTCGCCGAAGAGGGCGCGCAGCTCCGGGAGTCCGTGCAGGCCACCGTAGTTGCGGCAGTCGGTGCCGGTGCCGTCGCGGAAGTCGCCGTCGCCGGGTAACGAGAGCAGCGCCGCGGATAGGTCCAGTTGTTCCGGCGAGGGTTTTCCTCGGGTCAGATCCAGCGTGAGCTTCTCGGTCCGGAGCTTCGCGTAGTTCGCGGTCTGGGTCTCGTGCTCGGACACGAGCTCCTCGTGGCTCATCAAACCGATCTGCGTTTGCCGGGGCATCCTTGGGCAGCCTTTCGAAGCAGCTGGGGGTGTGGTTTCGGTGGTCCGTTCCGATGTCGGGGGGACCATCGGCGGATCGCTGCCCACGTTACCCGGCGGTTGCCCGTATCAGTAGGCGTTCGCCCGAGTGAGGAGACTGGCCGATCTCCGGCCGCTGGGCCCGTCGACCGGGCCGATATATAGGGGACCCCGCGCACCCGGCAGAGCCCGTTGACCCTTGCTGCCTTCCGGCCCTGGGGGAGTTCACAGGATGCGCGCCGCGCGGGATCCGTCGGCCAGTGTAGCGGGTCACCCCCGCCCCGCCCACATCCGCCCCCGATCACCCGTCCCACCAGCACCGACACCCCCACCCCGCCGACTCCCCGGCACCCATTTGGCATCCCACCGGGGTCACCCGGTATGCTGCTCCACGGAGGATTCGCCTAGTGGCCTATGGCGCTCGCCTGGAACGCGGGTTGGGTTAACAGCCCTCAGGGGTTCAAATCCCCTATCCTCCGCTCAACCGGCTGGCCGGGTGGTTCACGAACCACCCGGCCAGCCGTTGTTTCGGGGGCATGTCTGCGCGGCTCCGCCCCTTCCCTCTGCTACCTTCTGACCACCGCATGTTCTGGTTCTCAACACGAAACTGAGGCCGACTCGAACCAGGGGGACCGATCATGAGCCAGCCGGGATACCGCCACCAGCCGATAGTCGTCGAACCCCGGGATACGGCGGCGTATCTCGCCAAGATGGATCTGGACGTGGACGACATCGCGAACGCACTCGCCGCGGGCGAGACCGTTGCGGGCAACATCACGGGCTTCCACCCGTCTACCGGCGCGGGACTGGCCAGGTGGATCTACACGGTCGACAGGCTGCCGCTCGACGTCGGAGGGCAGGATGTCGACCTCCGAGTCGTCGAAGCCGGCTAGGACCTTTCTCGACCCGGATCGCGTCCGGATCGCCCGGATGCGCCGAGGCATGACCAAAGTCGAACTGGCGCATCGTCTCTCGGTCACGCCCCGGACCATCGCGAAATATGAGGACGGTATGGCGCCGACCGGTGTCGCCGGTTCTCTCGGTGCTGCCCTCGACTACCCCGCCACCTATTTCTCGGTTGGTGCCCCACCGCTGATCGGCGCGAACGAGGTCCGGTTCCGCGCCGCGCGACGCGCGACCGCGCGGGAACGGGATGCCGCCGTAGCGGCCGGTGTGTCCGGGATCGAGATCGACAGGTGGATCTCGACTCGGTTCGTGCTGCCTCCGGTCGACGTACCGTCGTTCACCGGCCACGCCCCCGCGACCGCCGCGCAACTCCTGCGCGCCGTATGGGGGCTCGGAACGAAGCCGCTGCCCAACCTGGTGCAGTTGTGCGAATCCCGGGGAATCAGGGTGTACACCCTGCCGCCGTTGGCGGACGCGGTCGACGCGTATTCACTGTGGCGCGACGACATTCCGTATGTCTTCCTCCATCTCGTGCTGCACGGCGAGGAAGCGTGCGACACATCGAACCAGGAACGCGAAGCGGATGCCTTCGCGTCCGAGTTCCTCCTGCCCGCCGCGAGTGTCGCCGAATACCTGCCGAACAACCCGTCGCTCCCACAGATCCTGATGCTGCGCGACACGTTCAAGACCTCGGCGATGGCGACAGCGTTCGCCTGTCACAAGGCGGGGCGCCTGTCCGACTGGGCCTATCGGCAGACCTGCGTCGAGCTGTCCACGCGCGGTTATCGCACCTCCGAACCGGACGGTATGCCCAATTACGAGATGTCACGGGTCTTTCCGCAGGTCTTGGATCGAACCGGCGCGGTCCACGCGCGCACCATCGCCGGCGAACTGCACCTCCCCGTGAGCGACGTCCACGCGCTGACCTTCGGAACCGAGCTGCGCAGTGCGCAATCGACCGAGGTGAATGCGGAAACGGCGCGGCGCGGTCCGACCGGGCGTCATCTGCGCGTGGTGTGAGCGAGCGGCGGTGTCCGCTACGTTCAGCTCACCCGTACACCCGTCACGACGCCGAGTCCAGTGTTCGGGTAGCCGCCGACGCAGGGGGCCGTGAGTCCTTCGGACAGGTTGCCGAAGTAGCGCTGGGTGTACGGGCCGACGCCGGGGCCGAGGCCGTAGGTGAGGTACACACCGACGCAGTCGACGTCGACCCCTCGGTACATATCGGTGGTGCCGGGGCAGTGGACGGTCACGCTGGTGAGATTGCGAGTTTCCACGCAGCCCGGCGGCACCGCCTGCGCGGCACCGGAACCGGCGAATACGGCGGTGGTGCTCGCGGCCAAGGCTATGCCGAAGGCAGCCGGAACGACACGGGTGAGTTTCACGCTCGAATCCTCCTATTCGTCCCCTTCGGATCGAGCGCACCATAACGGGGACCGCACCGGCAGACCCCAGAACCGGTGCCCACGATGGGACCGGGCGGCGGCTCGGGGGTGCGGTGGTGGAGGCGGTGACGCCGACCGGTGGGTTCAGTCACGGTGCGGCCGTGCGGATTCGGACCGAGCACGGTGGGCGCGCGTTCGTGAAGGTGATCGAGGGTGCGGATGGGTTGGCCGGGGCGTATCGGTCCGAGGCGGGTACGGCGGCGCGGCTGCCGAGGGAGGTGTCCGCGCCGCGCGTGCTGTTCACGCTCGAGGACGACGGGTGGTTCGCGGTCGCGTTCGAGGACCTGGACGGGCGACATCCGCGGTTCGCCCAGCCCGACGAGTTGGCGGCCGCACTGCGCACGGTCGAACGACTGGCGACCATCCTGACGCCGTGCCCGATCCCAGACGCGCCCACCCTCGACCTCGACCCGATCCTGGCCACGCACCCCGTCACCCGCGACGTCGACCCCACCACAGCTCAACGTCGTACCTGGCGAGCTCTACTCGCATGCTCAACAGCTCAACGACCTCGGCGGGCGGCTCAGGTCGATCGCCGACGCTGCGCGCACGACCACCGAATCGGCGGATCCGAGCCAAGCGTTCGGTGTGCTGGCCGACCCGATCGGATGGTTGCTGAAGGCGCAGATCCACGAACCCACCGTCGGGAAGATCTACCAGGTCGGCGACGCCGCCGGTGTCATGGGTGTTCGCGTACAAACCTGCGCGCAGGTCTACGAGACGGTCGACGTCACCGCGCGGACGGATCGTGAGGCCGAGGAGCTGTGATGATGGAGTTCGAAGTGCTCGGCGTCGAAGTCGATCTGAACCCGGATGTCGACTACGAAGGCAACTCCGCTGGTCGGCTCACCGGATTCACCCCGGCCGAGGCCCTCGTCCAGATCTCGCACGGTTTCGATTCGGACAGCATCTTCAACATCTTCTCCGGGGTCGCCGCGCTGGGTATCGACATGCTGGGTGCTGTGACCGATCCGATCGAGCGTGAGGCACTCCATCATCCGCTCGCCGGCGGCCCGTGCCGCGACCCACGCCGCCAGGGGCAGCACGGCGCCACCGAGGAGCATGGGAACCACCATGGACTGTGTGAGGTTGCGGCCGGCGAAGACGATGATCAACGCTATGCCGACGACGACCTGCGCGTACGCCGTGGCGAGCACGATTCCCCAGCGTGTCCAGTCGTCATAGGTGCGGCGACGGAGTCGCACCAGCGCCACCGCACCCGGAAGCGCCGCGCCGCCCAGGCAGATCAGCATCGGGAGAAAGCCGGCCGCACTCACGGACGATGCCCGCCGCTCGGCGGACAGCCGGTGGTCAGCGTACCCACCGGCCGTCGCCACTCGGAGCGGCACGTGTCCGGTACGTTCAGCCCACCCGCACACCCGTCACGACGCCGAGTCCGGTGTTCGGGTAGCCGCCGACGCAGGGGGCCGTGAGTCCTTCGAACGGGTTGCCGAGTCCCCCCGGTGACCCTCCTACTCCACAACCTCCACTCGGTCACCCGGCCACAGGTACTCGTAGAACGCCTTGGCGCCCTCGTGCGTCATGCGGACGCAGCCGTGCGATTCCTTTTCGATGGGGCCGACGTGGAAGGCGATGTCGCCGTTGAAGAAGGTGGCGTAGGGCATGGGCGCGTTGTGCATGGTGCTCCAGTGGAACTCGCGCTTGAACGACACCTTGAACACGCCGGGCGGGGTCTCGTAACCGCGCATACCGTGCGAGATCGGGGTGGGGCCGTAGGCGACCTTGCCGTTGTCCATCAGCCAGGCCTCGTTGGTGGACAGGCGCATGCAGGCGCGCGCCTCGGTGGAGCAGGGGGCGACCGGCACCGGTGGCGGGATGATTGCCGGAACACCCGGGATGTCGGGTCCGCCCGGCCACAGTGGTTCGGCCTGCGCGGTCGCCGTCATGGCGAACACGGCCGATGCGATACCGGCGAGCACCGCGAAGCGGGCCGCCCAGTGACGTGAACGAGTGCTGCTCATTACGTTCCTGACCTCTCTACCGGGCCGCCGACGTCGGTGTCGGCGGTAGGCTGGATGGAACCGTCGCGAGGTGAACATGATCATCGCGGACCCGGTCCGCAGCGGTCAACGGTGCGCGATACACGCGTAACCGATCCGTTGCCAGACACCGATCCGTCACCTCCCTACGGTCTCGTCGCGCCCGCGAACCCCGGTTCGGGCAGGGGCTTGCGGCGGAAGGACACGTGCCGGTGGCCGAAGAAGCTGACCACCGCCACCAGCGCCATCACCACGACGGCCGACGGAATGCTCGGCAACCCGAGCACCGAGACGGCCGCTTGGAGCAGCACCATGTTCAGCAGCAGTCCGCCGGAGTTCACAGCCACGAAGGCGCAGAAATCGCGGACCACGTGCCCGCGCACCCGGAACACCAGGGTCCGGTGCAGCACGAAGGCCACCACGATGCTGATCGCGTAGGCCGCGGCGGGTGCGGCGGCCGCGGCGATCCGGTCGCCGAACACCGCCAGCCAGAAGACGGTCAGCGCGATCCCGAGCACCGTGTTGAATCCGCCGACCACGGCGAACGCGATTTCCTGCCGGCGCACCACGCGCAGCAGCGGGCCCGGATCGGCGGTCACGGTCATCGCGCACCTACCAGCTCGGCCGGGGTGGGCGGCGCGGGCGCGGGCGCGTCCGGGTCACGTTCACGGCGGTACAGCCAGTGCAGTGCCGCGACGCCGGCCACGCCGAGCAGGGCCGCCGCGCCCCCGATCTTCCAGCCCGGCGGGCGCCACGAGAGTACGAGTTCGGCCTCGGTGTCGGCCGGAATGTCCACGGCGACAAAGGTTCGCGCGACGGTGTCGAACGGGATCTCGCGTCCGTCGAGCGTCACGCGGTAGCCGGGCCAGCCGAGGCGAGCGAACACGACGCGGCCGCCCGAATCCGAGCTGACGCGCACGCGACTGGTGGTGTCGGACTCGGCGAGCGACGTCGCCCTGACGCCCTCGGCCACCGCGATCCGCCCGTTGACGGTGGAGACGGGACCGTCGAGGCGCTCGAGCACCGCGATGTAGCGCTCGTGGCCGGGGTAGTCGACCCACCGCCAACCGGCCGGGGGTTCCTGGCCGCGCGCGTCCGGGTACAGGGCCGTGTGCAGGACCACGCGGTCGATCTTCATGAGGTCGACGATCGTCTTGCCGGTGGAGGGCTCGACGGCGAACGCGCGCCGGTAGGCGTCGGGGCAAGCACTGACATCCCAACGCATGCAGAGGAGTTCGCCGAAGTAGAAGTGCCCGTTGGGTGTGTATCCGCCGACGTAGTCGAGGCCGAGATTCTTGGCGTAGTTGCCGAAAACCAAAGAGCCGTAAGCCCCTTCGGCGGCGCGTTCGCCGGGCGGGATCAGCGCGCGGTCGGCCAATTGCAGTGTGGTGCCGGGGAAGTCGGGGAAGGCGGCCTTCATCTCGGAACGCTTCTCGGGCAGGTTCCAGCCCAGCGGCGTCGGTTGCGCGGCCGCTACCTGGAGGTAGGCGATCGGCGCGACGGTGGCGACGACGAAACCGCACGCCGCCGTGCCGCCACGGTTGCGCGTCAGCCAGACAGTCACCACACCGAGTGCACCCACCGCGAGCGCGGCCACGACATGCCAGGCGAATTCGCTCGGCGCCGCGGAAATCGAACGCACCCACAGCACTCCGATCAGGGCGGCCGCGACGAGTCCGCGCGTGCGCGCGTTCTCCACCGTCGCGCACCGGCCGAGCAGCACGCACACCAGCACCAGCAGGCCCAGCGCCACCATCGGCAGCACCCGCCCCGGCCAGCGCAGTGGACCGATCGCACCGGGACCGGCCGCCCACATCAGCGCCACCGCCGCGAACACGATCGGGCCGGTGAGCTCGCGCACCATGCCCTTCGCGCGCTCCCAGTCGATGAACGCCAGCGCGGGGATCAGGAACCACGCGATATAGACCACGGGCATCGGCTGCACGTACCCCCACCAGGAAGTGAAGGCGGGCAGGGTGCTCGGCAGGCTCGCGTTGAGCGACTCCGACCACGGCACCGTGAGCAGCGGCTCGTTATTGATCTGCGCGGTGCCGCGCCAGGTCGACTTGGCCGACAGCGCGCTCGGCAGATAGGTCGCCAACCCGGCCAGCGCGGCGCACGCCGACACCGCGAGCAGCCGCAGCGACGGCCGCCACACCCGCTGGTAGACGACCTCGCCGATCACCACGGCGGCGATCATCAGCCCGGCCTCCACGGCGGGGAACACGTACAGCACCGAGATCGTGAGGTACAGGAAGACGAACACCGGGATCGGCCCGCCGCGCCCGCGCGCGTACCGGACGCCCGACGCCCACGCGTGGGTGAGCCAAGCGGTGCCGGTGAACGCCGTCATCCAGCTGGCCTCGTCGAAGAAGAGCAGCCAGCCGCTGAACGGCAGCGCCACACCGGCGACCGCCGCCCAGGGCGCGCGCGAACCGTAGGCGAGGCAGATGCGGAAGACGCCGAGGCCCAGGATGATCGCGAACAGCAGTTTGACGACCGTGGCGTAGAGCGCGAGGTTGTCGACCGAGGGGGCGATGAGGTCGATGAGCAGTTGCGGCGGGTTCAGCAGGCCGGCTTCCTCGATGGCGTAGTTACCGGCCAGCCAGTGTTCGGGCACCAGGACGGGGAACTCGCCCGCGCGCAGTCGCTCGCCCATCATGACCCACAGCGGCGCGTACTGGGATTCGGTGTCGTCGGCGTAGAAATGCCGGGCGTTGGCGAGCAGGACCGCGACGTATCCCGTGACGACCCCGAGCGCGGTGACGATGCCCCATCCGACTGTCCCGGGCGTTGCCCGAGTTGTGCTGTCCGCCACGAGTCCCAGACATTAACAGGCGATGTGTGATCCGTGACACGGAAGCGACACGCGCGCAGCTATCGTTGGGCGTACGCGACTTCCCCACGAGTGAGGGCGACCATGCGCACACGGTTCGAATTCGACCTGCATTCCCTCGCGACGCCGGCGCAGATCCTCGAGCTGTTCACGGACTTCTCCGCGAACCGCCCGCGCCGCTGGCCCGCCCTCTCGTCCCGGCACTACCGGGTGTACGACGTCGGCGAAACCACCGCCGACGTGCAGGAAGGTCAGGATTTCCCACCCATCTCGGCGCGCTGGGTCTACGACTGGTCCACGCCGGGCCTGATCCGGATGCACGTCGTGGACAGCGCGCATCTCGCGCCGGGCAGCCTCCACGAACTCACCATCCGTCCCGCGGACGACGGCGGCAGCGACATCCACGGGCTCTGGGACAACACCGCGATCCACCCCTCGGCGCGTCTCGGCGTGGGGATGATGCGGCTGATGGGGCCGAAGTTCTTCACGACGTACTACCGGCGGGTGTTCGACGGGCTCGCGAAAGAGGGGTGAGGGACGCGCACCGGAACGACGTCTGGTGGTGCCGATATCCCCGTGCGGGTAGGTCACCGAATCGCGCCGGGCCGCATGGTTGCACCGGCCGGACAAGCGGTGATTCCGCCGCAACGATGCGAGACCGGGGTGCACGCCCGGGGATACGTGTGAGTACGCCGCCACAGCCCCGCTCGCCCGAAGCGATCGGGCGCCCCCGATCGACGGCGGTATCCCGCACGAGGAGTGGCCACTCCCGGAGTGCGCGACGCAACGGCCTTGTTTCGGGGCGCCGCGGCTCGCGGTGTCCCGCCGCCGGTGCCAGAAGGGTGAACTCGCGCGGCAGGGGTCGCCCACTGTGCGTCACGAAGTGGGCTCGGCGCCGCCGTCGCGACGTGCGCGAACCTGCGCAGTGGGCACGCCGTGGGTCGGGGCGCAGTCGCTACAGCGCACACTCACGCGCTGGGCGCGCCCGAGAGTCAGGGGGCGGCCGCGAGGGCGGACGGGACGGTCGACAGGGCGGTGCGGAGGAGGGTGGCGTAGCGGTCGAGGTCGGGGAGGTCGGCGTGGAGGGAGAGGGTGACGGTGTCGCCGAGGCCGTGGACGCCGTGGGTGAGGTGCATGACCGAGCCGAGGGCGGGGAAACCGGCGGTGAAGAGCACCGGGCCGCCGAAGGCGAGGTCGGCGGGGCCGCGGTGGACGCTGGAGACGACCGTGTGGCCGGCGAGCGCGTCGGGGACCACGTCGAGCGGGTAGCGGGCGACGTCGCGGCGCAGGATGGGCGCCGGCGTGCAGGTGGTGACGCGGTCCTGCGCGGCCAGCAGCGGGTGGCGGGCGCGGCGGCGGCGCTGGTCGAGATCGTCGGCGATGCGACGGGCTCGCGCGCGCAGATCGGGCTCGTCGGCGAAGAGGTCGATGCCCAGGCTGCGATAGTTGTTGCGCGCCCGCGCTTTCCCGTCCAACGCCATCGGCACCTGAGCGCCGAGCCGCTGCTCCCCCGCAAGGTATTCCGACAACGCGACGGACACGGCGGTGAGCACCACCACGGTCACCGTGTAGTCGGGCACCCGCAACTCCCCGGCCTGGCACACGATCATGCGCACCCGGTGCCGCGAAACCTCCCCGTCGCCAACCAGATTCACCGCCGACGGCGCGAAACCACCACCGGCAGCGGGAACTTCCCCCGCCTCCGTCAACGCGGCGAGCTCCCGCTGCGCCCGAAACGCCCCCACCCCGAACACCACGGTCCCCACCATCCGAAAGGGAAACTCCGCCAATCCCCGAACCGCATCAACCACCGCACCGACCCGCTCCGGCGAGGGAACAGCACCGAACCACGAGCGCGCGGGTCCCCCCGACTTACCCAGGGGCACAGAGGCTTCCACAGCATCGACCTCAGTCCCCTGCGGCAGGTCCGTGAAGAGGGCGCGGGCGAGCGTGGCGGCGTGACGGCCGTCGGCCAGGGCGTGTGACATCTGGAGGACGGCGACGGTGACGGGGCCGGAGGAGGTGGGGGCCCCGGTGACGGCGCGAAAGACGTGCAGGCGCCACGGGCGGTGGGTGGCGTCGACGCCCGTGGCGAGGAGGGTGCCGAGGGCGGATTCCACAGCAGGCCAAGTGCACTCGGGCAGATGGTGCTCGAAGAACTGGTCGTCGGCGAAGGCGCACGGCACCCACGACGGGTACGACAGATCGCGCGGGACTTCGCGCAGCCGCACGCTCAGATCGGGGACGAGCGCCGCCCGAGCCGCCACCCTCGCGCGCAGTTCTTCGCTCGGCACGCCGGTGTCGGTGAAGCAGTACAGGAGGAACAGGTCGTTGCGCGTGCGACCCGACAGCCAGAACATCGTCGCATCCTGCGGCGCCACCGAACCCACGGTCACGACCCTAGTCGGCGCCGTCGCGCGAAACGCACCGCACGCACGCGAAGGCCCCGAGTCGAGTCGACCCGGGGCCCGTGCTGACAGTTCGGCGCGCCGCTCAGGCGGGACCGAACTCCCCCGCAGATACGCCGGTTAGGAAGGCGTCCCATGCGCGCGGCGTGAACGCGAGAACGGGGCCCTCGCCCCGCGCCTTGGTGTCACGGACCGCTACATCGCCGTCGCCGAGAAACGCCACTTCCACGCAGTTCCCGTCGGGGCCGCTGTATGTGCTCTTACGCCACACAGCGCCCGTCAGATCAACTTCCACGGCACTAGCTCCTTCGCTGCGTCGAGAACGAGATTTTCCCACTGAGAACGTTCCAACCAGCATCGGCATTCGACATCGAACACGGATGCTCCAGATGCGCCTGGTGGTAGCGCGCAACCGCCGCGGTGTCCGGCCTCCGCAGTGCGGTTCGAGGTGAATTCACCTGGCGGGTCACCCCGCGAAGTGAACCCTAGCAGGTTCCCGGGAGAATTTGCCGGTCTCTTGCCAGCCCAGCCCCCGCATTTGCCAATGTTGCGAAGTTCGCGCGTTGCGGAAACATAGCCGGTCGATGAGCAATCGCCGAATTGCCGCGCGCGGCAAACACGGACCACCCGCGTGATTGATCCGTGATCCGTCAAACGAATCGGAGTACCCCTCCGGTGATGACGCGGAACCTCTCCACCGTGGATCATGGAACCTATGCTCGAACGCCCACGCGACGAGGCAGGTCGCGCCCGCAACGCCCGCCCACGGGACCGCTTCGGCCGCCCGCTCCCGCACGGCGCCGCCGGCGTGCCGCGAATTCCGGACGATCTGGACCTGCCGCCCCAGCAAACCTTGGACCTCGCCCAGCAACTTCTGGACGACGGTTTGGCTTTCAATGCACATGAGGTATTAGAGGCGGCGTGGAAGAACGGGCCGTTCGCCGAAAGGATGCTGTGGCAGGGTCTCGCGCAATATGCGGTGGGTCTGACACACATCCAGCGCGGAAATCACAAGGGCGCGCGGACGCTGCTCACCCGCGCCGTCGGCCGTCTGCGCGCCTACGCGCCCGAAGATTGCCGCAATTTCGACAATAGTCATGACGAGCGAGCCGACAGCGCGCCCGGACTGCCCTACGGCATCGACGGACCGGGGCTCATTGCGCACGCGGAATCCCTGCTCGCCGCGCTCGACGACGGCGCCGACATCACCGAGGCCCGGCTGCGTCCGCGCCTGCGCGCCTGACCGGCCTACCATGGCAGCCGTGCCGGACGACGCTGCCGATCCGACGCCCGCGGGCCGCTACGCGCCGAGCCCGTCGGGCGATCTGCACCTGGGCAATCTGCGAACGGCACTGCTGGCATGGCTGTTCGCGCGATCCACGGGCCGGCGGTTCCTGCTGCGCATCGATGATCTGGACCGCGTGCGGCCCGGCGCGCAGGAGCGCCAGCTCGCCGACCTCGCCGCCCTCGGCCTGGACTGGGACGGACCGGTCGTGCGGCAATCCGGACGCCTGCCCCGCTACGACGCCGCCATCGAGCGATTGACCGCCGCCGGACGCACCTACGAGTGTTATTGCACGAGAAGGGAAATCCAGCAGGCCGCCACCGCACCGCACGGCCCGATGGGCGCCTACCCCGGCACCTGCCGCGACCTCACCGAGGCCGCGCGGGCGCGCAAACGCGCCGAGGGCCGGCCTGCCGCGCTGCGCCTGCGCGCCGACGTGCACGAGTTCACCGTCCACGACCAACTGCACGGCGACTACCGCGGCCCCGTCGACGACGTGGTGCTGCGCCGCGGCGACGGCATCCCCGCCTACAACCTGGCCGTGGTGGTGGACGACGCCGAACAGGGCGTCGACCAAGTGGTGCGCGGCGACGATCTGCTCCCCTCCACCCCGCGCCAGGCCTACCTCGCGACGCTGCTCGGGCTCCCGGTCCCGCACTACGCGCACGTACCGCTCGTCCTCAACGAGGAGGGCAAGCGCCTGGCCAAGCGCGACGGCGCGGTGACGCTGGCCGACCGGCGCGCCCTGGGCAACACGCCCGAACAGGTCCTGGCACTGCTCGCCGGCTCGCTCGGGCTCGCCGGGAACACCCCGTCGCAGGTCCTCGCGCGTTTCGATCCCGCGCTGCTGCCGGGGCAACCGTGGATCGTATCGCCGGACAGGTTGTTGCAACCGTCCGGATGTCCGTAACGTACCGTTCGACACCAGATCACCCGATCACGAGGATTAGACATGACCAGCGGTGGGTACGACCCCAACCAGTATCCGCAGGGCGGGCAGCCGTACGGCGGCAAGCCCGAGTACGGGCAGCAGCCCCCGCA
The DNA here is from genome assembly GCF_036051655.1 of Nocardia puris. NCBI lineage: Bacteria > Bacillati > Actinomycetota > Actinomycetes > Mycobacteriales > Nocardiaceae > Nocardia > Nocardia puris. The sequence goes on from NZ_CP107943.1 coordinate 1,484,869, forward strand.
AGACCCGTACGGCCAGCAGCCGTACGGGCAGCCGCAGCAGCCGGGTTACGGGCAGCAGCCCGGATACGGTCAGCAGCAGCCGTACGGACAGCAGCAGCCGTACCCGCAGGACCCCTACGGCCAGCAGCAGCCGTACGGGCAGCCGCCGTACGGCGGTGGTTTCGGTGGGCCGCAGCCGGGCGATCTATGGACCCGATTCGCGGCTCGGCTGATCGACAGCCTCATCGTCGGCATCCCGTTCCAGGTCGTCAGCGTCTTCATCGGCAGCACCCTCATCAGCATCCTGCTCGCCGCCCTGTCGGCTTTGGCGTTGCTGGGCTACTTCGTGCTGATGGAGACCAGCCAGGGGGCCACCCTCGGCAAGAGGATCCTCGGCCTGCGGGTCGTCGCTCCCGGCGGTGCGGCCAAGATCGATCCCGTCACCTCGCTCAAGCGCAACATCTTCCTTGCCGCCAATGTCGTGTACTGCGTGGGCAATCTGGTCGCGCTCGGTCTGATGATCTACATCGCCGTCACCATCGAGCAGGACCCGAACAAGCAGGGCTGGCACGACAAGTTCGCCGGCGGCACCCAGGTCGTCAAGGGCTGACACCCGCGACCCGCTGAACACGAAAAGGGGCGTTCCCATCGCAAGATGGGAACGCCCCTGATTCGTCGTCGGGCGGTCGACTACCAGCCCGCGATCGCGCCGGTGATGATCAGCGCCCAGTACAGGATGCCGAGCACGATGCCTGCGACGCCGACCCACACACCGGCCTGCGCCATGCCCTTGCCCTCTTCGTTGCCGTGCTGCTTCATCTGGTTCAGCGCGACGACGCCGAGCACCAGGCCGATCAGGCTGGGGACGAAGAAGGCGCAGCAGCCGAGCAGACCGATGATCGAGGTGACCATCGCGCCGATCGCCAGCCCGTTGGAGCTTTGCCGCGGCGCGTAGCCGTACGGCTGATAGCCCTGGGGATAACCGTAGGCGGGCGGCTGTGGATAACCGCCCGGCGCCGGACCCGGCGGGGGCTGCTGGTAGTTCGGGTACTCCGGCTGCGACGGCTGCTGGGGATACTGCGGCGCCGAGGGGTATCCGGACGGGTCCTGGGTGGGGTACTGCGGCGTGGAGCCCTGGCCAGGGGAGCCCGGCGTGACGCCCTCGCCGCCGTACTGCTTCCACCACTCGTCGGAATCACCCGCGTTCTTCATGGGTACAGCGTAGACGGGCGGGTCGGCCCAGTCCGGTGTCGATTTCGCGGGCGCGCGAGCCGCCCGGGCGCCGTGGTGCGGCCGCGACGCCCGGCTCGGGGCCCGGACCTGGGAAGATGTAGCCCGTGAGTGATCTCAAGAAAAACGAAGAACTCGACGGGCCTGGGCGCCCCGCGCCGGACCAGGTGGCATTCGCCCAGGTCGCGCGGGGGTATTACACACCGATCGTCGCGCTGTTCACCGCGACGCTGATCATTTCGAACATCTGCGCCACCAAGGGCGTGGAGTTCTTCGGCGACCAGTCGGTGACGCTGGGTCCGCTACAGATCCTGCCGATCGTCACCGACGGCGCGTTCTTCCTGTTCCCCCTGGCCTACATCCTGGGCGATGTGCTCAGCGAGGTGTACGGCTTCCGCGCCACCCGGCGCGCCATCTACTACGGTTTCGCCGCGCTGCTGCTGACGGTGCTGTGCTTCGCCGTGGTGCTCGCGCTGCCGCCCGCCGGGTTCTACGAGAACCAGGCTGCGCTGGAGAGCGTCGTCGGCCCGGTGCCGCGGCTGGTGATCGCCGGTCTCGCCGGATATCTGGTGGGCCAGCTGCTGAATTCGGCCACTTTGGTGATGATCAAGGAGCGCACCAAGGAAAAGCACCTGTGGGCCAGGCTGATCGGCTCCACCGTGGTCGGCGAGTTCGCCGACACCCTCATCTTCTGCTCCATCGCCGCCGGCGCCATCGGCATCCAAACCTGGCAGCAGTTCGTGAATTACGTGGTCATCGGCTTCCTGTGGAAGACGCTGGTGGAAATCGTGGTCATGCCGATCACCTACCGCGTGATCGCGCTGTTGAAGAAACATGAACCCGGCTACGCGCCGGTGCGGTCGGGAGCGCTGCGCTCCTGAGTTCCGGGCGTCCCGGTGCGTGCAGTCGCGCACCGGGACGTCGAAAGGCGTCCACAGGTTCGGGCTGCAACTCGGGACGGCTGTGGACAATTCGGCTGCGCGCGTTCGGCCGCGGTCGTGCTCCGAAGTTGTCCACAGGCGTCCACATTCGGGATGAGCACGCCACGGGGTCGGTCGGCCTTCACACGACGGTCGGTACCGCAGTCGTTCAGCAGTCCGGTCCCCCACGTCTCGCAACGCCCGGAGCACGGGCGGCGTGCAGGGCGGGGCGATCGTATTGCGGTGAGAGCCTCAGTGGCACAAGGTCGCGTGACCTCGCGGCACGTTCGCATGCGAGAGGGGACGACTCACGAGCTACGCGTGCGAGAACCCCAGCGGCCCAGCGTTTCCGCCTTGAACTCGTCGTAGTACCCGCCGTCGATGCTCTCGCGGATACGGTCGACAAGGCGCACCGTGAAGCGTTCGTTGTGGATGGTGCAGAGTGTGGCGGCCAGCATCTCCTTGGCCTTGAACAGGTGATGGAGGTAGGCGCGGGTGTAGTGGGCGCAGGTGTAGCAGTCGCAGTCGGCGTCGATCGGGGTGAAGTCGCGGCGGAAGCGGCTGGTGTTGATATTGAAGCGGCCGTCGGGGACGTAGATGGCGGCGTTGCGCGCGACGCGGGAGGGGTTCACGCAGTCGAAGGTGTCGGCGCCGTTCTCCACCGCGGCGAAGAAGTCCTCCGGCTCGCTGATGCCCAGCATGTGCCGGGGTTTGGCCTCGGGCAGCTCGTCGCAACACCAGCCGACGATGGCGCCGAGGTTGTGCTTCTCCAGCGCCCCGCCGATGCCGTAGCCGTCGAATTCCGTTCCCTCGGCGCCCCGTAACTCCTCGAGCTCGCGACATGCCTTGCGGCGCAGGTCTTCGTACTGCGCGCCCTGGATCACCGCGAACAGCGCCTGGTACGGGCGGTGCGCGCGGGCGGTGGTGAGGCGCTCGTGCTCGTCGAGGCAGCGCTGCGCCCACTCGTGCGTACGGCGCAGCGATTCCTCTTGGTAGCCACGGGTGTTCATGAGCGTGGTGAGTTCGTCGAACGCGAACATGATGTCGGCGCCCAGCTGGTGCTGGATGCCCATCGAAACCTCCGGCGTGAAGCGGTGTTTCGAGCCGTCCAGGTGCGAACGGAAGGTGACGCCGTCGTCGTCCACGGTGGCCAGGCGCTCCTTGCCCTTGGCGATCACGTCGTCGCTGCGCACGTCCACCGACTCCATGGCGAGGACCTTCTTGAACCCGACGCCCAGCGACATCACCTGGAAGCCGCCGCTGTCGGTGAAGGTGGGCCCACGCCAGTTCATGAACGCGCCCAGCCCGCCCGCCTCGTCCACGATGTCGGCGCCCGGCTGCAGATACAGGTGGTAGGCGTTGGCCAGCAGCGCTTGGGCGCCGAGCTCCTTCATGGTCTCCGGCAGCACCGCCTTGACGGTCGCCTTGGTACCGACCGGGATGAACGCGGGCGTCGCGATCTCGCCGTGCGGCGTGCGGATCACCCCGGTCCGCCCGTGCCGCCCGTCCAACCGGGTTCCGACGGTGAAGGAGAAATCTGCCGAGGCTGCCACGCGCCCCATCCTCTCAGGGGCGACGCGCGCCCCCGCCCACCCCTCCCCGCCTCCGGTCGAGTGGTAACACCCGGCGCGATCATCCGCTCGGACTCGGCGAGCCCCCGGTACGGTCCGGCCCCGCCCGCACCTACCCGCCGTTGCGTTGCCCGACCAGATCCGAGGGCGTCGCGTAGCACGACGACCCAGGCACCGTCGCCACCCGGTCCGGAACCCCGGCACGAGCGCAAGCGGCGGGCACCGCGACGCGCCGGTGCCGAGCCGACCGAACTCCCGCCACCGGGCCGCCGGTCCAGCGAACGGTCCGCCGACATTCACGCCCCCTGATACCACCGGAGGTGCCGCGAAACCGGGACGGCGATTCAGCCCCTCAGGCGTCGGCGGCTGCCGCCGCGAACTGCGCGCTGTACAGGCGGTAGTACGCGCCGCGTTCGTCGAGCAGGCGTTCGTGGGTGCCGTGTTCGACGATGCGGCCCGCCTCCATGACCACGATCAGGTCGGCGTCGCGGATGGTGGACAGGCGGTGGGCGATCACGAAGCTGGTGCGGTCCTTGCGCAGGGCGGCGGTGGCATGCTGCACCAGCAGTTCGGTGCGGGTGTCCACCGAACTGGTCGCCTCGTCCAGGATCAGGATGGACGGCTTGGCCAGGAACGCGCGCGCGATCGTGATGAGCTGCTTCTCGCCCGCGCTGACGCCCGACCCCTCCTCGTCGATGAGGGTGTCGTACCCGTGGGGCAGCGCGTGCACGAACCGGTCCACGTACGCGGCGCGGGCGGCGGCGAGGATGTCGTCCTCGGAGGCGTTCGGATCGCCGTAGGCGATGTTCTCGCGGATGGTGCCGCGGAACAGCCAGGTGTCCTGCAACACCATGCCGATCCGCGAGCGCAGGTGGTCGCGCGACATCTCGGTGATGTCCACGTCGTCGATGGTGATGGTGCCCGCGTCCAGTTCGTAGAACCGCATGAGCAGGTTCACCAGCGTGGTCTTGCCCGCACCGGTCGGCCCGACTATCGCCACCACGTGGCCCGGCTCGGCGACCAGCGAGAGCCGCTCGATCACCGGCTTGTCGGGCTCGTAGCGGAACGACACCGCCTCGAACTCGACCCGCCCGCGATCCACCGGACGGATATCGGCCTGCACCGGATCGGGGCTCTGCTCCTCGGCGTCGAGGATCTCGAAGATCCGCTCGGCCGAGGCCACGCCCGACTGCATGAGGTTCACCATCGACCCGATCTGGGTCAGCGGCTGGCTGAACTGGCGCGAGTACTGGATGAACGCCTGCACCTCGCCCAGCGAGATGTGCCCCGTCGCCACCCGCAGGCCGCCGACCAGCGCCACCAGCACGAAGTTCACGTTCCCCAGGAACATGATCGCGGGCATGATCAGCCCGGAGATGAACTGCGCCTTGAAACTGGCCTGGTAGAGCGCCTCGTTGCGTTTGTCGAACTCCGCGGCCACCTCACGGCCGCGCCCGAACGCGGTCACTACCTCGTGGCCGGTGTAGGCCTCCTCGACCTGCGCGTTGACCTGGCCGGTGTACTTCCACTGGTCCACGAAATGCGGTTTGGAGCGCTTGGCGATCTGCGCGGTGACGATGATCGCCCCCGGCACGGTGAGCAGCGCGATCAACGCCAGCAGCGGCGAGATCCAGAACATCATGATCAGGATGCCGAGCACCGAGAACACCGAGACGATGAGCTGGCTCATGGTCTGCTGCAGGCTCTGGGAGACGTTGTCCACGTCGTTGGTGACGCGGCTGAGCACATCGCCGCGGGCCTGGGTGTCGAAGTAGCGCAACGGCAGCCGGTGGATCTTCTCCTCCACCTCGGCGCGCAGCCGCTTCACGGTGCGGTTGATGACGATATTGAGCAGGAAACCCTGCAACCAGCCGAACACCGACGCGCCGATGTAGAGCGCCAGCACCACCAGCAGCACCCGGCCCACCGCGCCGAAATCGACGCCGACGCCGGGGATCACGTCCATCGCGTTCAACATGTCGGCGAGGGTGTCGTTGCCGCTCGCGCGCAACTGCTCGACGGCCTGGTCCTTGGACATGCCGCTCATCGCGTCGAGGTTGCGCCCGACCACGCCGTCGAACACGAGGTTGGTGGCCTTGCCCAGCAGGTAGGGCCCGAGCACGTTGAGCACCACGGACACGATGGCGAAGCCGACGATGCACCACACGTAGACCCGCTCCGGGGCGAGCCTGCGCAGCAACCGTTTCAGGGACGGTCCGAAGGACTTCGGCTTGGCGTCGGGCGATCCCGGGTTCGGCATGGCCGAGGTCATCGAGCCTCCTGCGTCCTGCGGGAGTTCCCGCACCCCGTCGGCACGACGAGCGCTGCGCCATGATGTCTCATCGAGCCTCCTCCACACTCAGCTGGGACTCGACGATCTCCCGGTACTCCGGACAGTCGCGCAGCAATTGCTCATGGGTGCCGATGCCGGCCATCGCGCCGTCCTCGAGCACCACGATCTGGTCGGCGTCGCGGATGGTGGCCACGCGCTGGGCCACGATGATCACCGACGCGTCGCGGGTCTCGGGGCGCAGCGCCTCGCGCAGGCGGGCGTCCGTGGCCACGTCCAGCGCCGAGAACGAGTCGTCGAACAGATAGACGCGCGGCTTGCGGACCAGCGCCCGCGCGATGGCCAGGCGCTGGCGCTGCCCGCCCGAGACGGTGGTGCCGCCCTGGGCGATGGTGGTCTCCAACCCGTCGGGCATCTCGCGCACGAAGTCGGCGGCCTGGGCGATCTCGAGGCAGCGCCACAGTTCCTCGTCGGTGGCGTCGGGATCGCCGTAGCGCAGGTTGCTCGCGACCGTGCCGGAGAACAGGTACGCCTTCTGCGGCACCAGCCCGATGCCGCGGCGCAGCTGTTCGAGGTCGAGGTGGCGCACGTCGGTGCCGCCGACCAGCACCGAACCGTCGGTCACGTCGATGAGTCTCGGGATCAGATCGAGCAGCGTGGTCTTGCCCGCGCCAGTGGAGCCGACGATCGCGGTGGTGGTGCCCGGCGTGACCCGGAACCGGATCCCGGACAACACCGGCTTCTCCGCGCCCGGATAGGCGAATTCGGCGAAGGCGAACTCCACCTCGCCCGGATCACCCGCGTAGGGCTGGGGCAGGACCGGCGGACGCACCGACGGCTCGGTCTCGAGCACCTCGCCGATCCGGTCGGCCGAGACCGACGCCCGCGGCGCCATCATGGCCAGGAACGAGGCCATCATGACCGCCATCAGGATCTGCATGATGTAGGAGAGCATCGCGGTGAGCGAGCCGATCTGCATCCGGCCGTCGTCGATCAGGTGGCCGCCGAACCAGATCACCGCCACCGCGGTGACATTGCTGATCAGCATGACGGTGGGGAACATCAGCGCCATCAGCCGCCCGACGCGCAGCGCCGTCTCGGTGAGCTCGGAATTGGCCACCCCGAAGCGCCAGATCTCCTGGCGCTCGCGCACGAACGCCCGCACCACCCGGATGCCGGTGATCTGCTCGCGCAGCACCCGGTTGACCGCGTCGATCCGCCGCTGCATCTCCCGGAAACCCGGCACCATCCTGGCGACGATGAACGACATGGACAGGCCCAGCGCGGGCACCGCGACCAGCAGCACCCAGGACAGGCCCAGGTCCTCGCGCAGCGCCATGATCACCCCGCCCACGCACATGATCGGCGCCATCACCAGGATGGTCGCCGACATCACGATCAGCAGCTGTACCTGCTGGATGTCGTTGGTGTTGCGGGTGATCAGCGAGGGCGCGCCGAACAGGCCGACCTCGCGGGCGGAGAACTCACCGACCCGGTGCACCAGCGCGCCGCGCAGGTCGCGGCCCGCGCCCATCGCCGCTCGCGCGCCCAGATACACCGAGAACGCGGAGGCGACGATCTGCACGCCGGTGACCGCGAGCATCCACAGGCCGGTGGTCCAGATGTAGCCGATATCGCCCTGGGTGACGCCGTTGTCGATGAGATCGGCGTTGAGGCTGGGCAGGTAGAGCATGGCGATGACGGCGATCAGCTGCAGCGCCACGACCCCCGCCAGCTGGGCGCGGTAGGGGCGCAGGAAGGTGCTGAGCAGACGGATCAACATGATGCTGGCAGGCTACCGGCAAAGATCGACGGTCGCCGTCGAGTTTGTACGCCGCATGATTCGAAAGGTCAGCGCCGCGCCCACGCGCCCGGATCGCCGGTCAGCGCGTCGACGAACCCGGGCAGCGCGTCGGCCGCGATGTCGGCGATGGAGACGTTCTCCAGGACCGCGCGGATGTTGACGCGCAACGCGATCCACACTTTTTGCAGCGGTTCGGCCGCGCCGCGATACACCACGTCCTCGGGGCGCTCCCCGCGCACCGACGCCAGCGGCCCCTCGATCGCGCGGATCACGTCGGCGACGGAGATGCGCTCGGCGGGGCGCGCGAGCCAGTAGCCGCCGTCGGGCCCGCGCCTGCTGGTGATCAACTCGGCGCGGCGCAGCTCACCGAGCACGGTCTCGAGCACCTTGGGCGCAATGCCCTGCGCCGTGGCGATGGATTCCGCCTTGATCTTGGTGTCGGCGGTGGCACCGGCGATCTCGAGCAGGGTACGCACCGCGTAGTCGATTTTCGCGGTGATGTGCACGGTCTACTCCCGGAACGTCGTCGTCGGCTCGCTCGAATCTAGGTGGTGCCGCACGCGGTCAGCACGCAGGTCGCCGCGTCGAGCAGCGTCCGCTCCAGCAGCTCTTCCGGCACGCCGGGCATGAACTCGTCCGAGGCCAGCGCCACCCCCAGCACCTCCAGCGCGGCGGCCGCGCGCACCCGCGCCTCGTCGGTGGGATCGGGACCGCCGAGCCATTCGCGCAGCTTCTGGCTGGTGTCCAACAGGTCCGGGAAGCGGTCGCCCATCGCGTTGAAGACGGCGACGGTGTCGCGCACGCACAGCGCGCCCGCGTTGCGGTGGCGCAGCAGGCCGCGCAGATAGTTGCGCAGGACGGTGCGCACGCCGTCGGCGTCGTAGGGGACGGCGTCGATGTCGTTCACCACCGAGCGCATGTGATCGACGATCGGATCGATGATCGCCATCAGCAGATCCAGCTTCGAGGGGTAGTGATAGTACAGCGAGGCCTTTGTGATTCCCACCGCATCCGCGACCTCACGCAGGCTCGTCTGATCGAATCCTTTATTCCCGAAGAGCTTCACGGCGGCGTCGCGAATCGCGACTTTTGTCCCGCTACCTGCGATAACGCTCTCGGATGCGCTCGGTCCGGCCATAGGACGATCCTCTCACCAACTGCGCGTGGGTCTCACGCTGCCACCAAAATTGAGGTTGTCCCTCCACTTAACCCCCGGGTAGTCTACCTACCGCACGGTAGGCAGAAAACGGAAGTGGAGGCGGGACCGGCAGGGCACCCCGCGAGTGCTGTCTACGGGCCATGAACCAGCACGTCACCAGACCCCACTAGGAGTAACCCCTCGTGTCCGTCTACCTCTATAGATTCGGAAAGTTCGCTTTCCGCCGGAAATGGATAGTGCTTCCGGTCTGGCTAGTCCTGTTCGTGCTCCTCGGCGGCCTCGGCGCGCAGCTGAGCAAGCCGATGAGCAACGACTTCAGCATGCCCGCACTGCCGTCCGAGCGCGCCAACGAAATCCTCGACCAGCACTTCCCCGGCATGTCGGCCGCCTTCCAGTTCGACGCCGTCACCGGCACCTACGTGATCGGCGCGCCCGAGGGCCAGAAGCTGACCGACCCGGCCAACCGTGCGGCCGTGCAGGCGTTCATCGGCAAACTGAGCCAGCTCGACATCGTCGACCACGCCAAACCGCTCGACAACCCCATCTACGTGGCCGAACAGATGGGCTGTCTGGACAACCGCGACCCGTCCACGTGCAGTGGCGCGCCGCTGAACGTGCTGGGCGACAACCCCGACACGGTCGCGGTGCTCAGCGTCCCGTTCACCATCCCCACCTTCACCGACATCACCGAAGAGCACCGCGAGACCGCCTATGACGTGGGCGCCGACGCGCGGGCCGCCGGCCTGCAGGTGGAGCTGAGCGGTTCCATCGCGCAGGTCGCCGAGCAGCCGGGCGGCACCGCCGAGCTGATCGGCATGGGTGTGGCGCTGGTGGTCATGATCGTGGCGTTCGGCGCGATCGTCGCCGCGTTCGTGCCGATCGTCACCGCGATCTTCGGCCTCGGCGCGGCCATGTCGGTGATCATGCTCGGCACCTCGGTCATCGAAGTGCCCAGCTTCACCACGTTCCTGGCGACCATGATCGGCATCGCGCTGTCCATCGACTACGCGCTGTTCATCGTGTCCCGGTACAAACACGAACTCGTCGTGCAGGATTCACCCGAGGAGGCCGCCGGCACCGCGCTCGGCACCGCCGGCTCGGCCGTCGTCTTCGCGGGCCTCACCGTCATCATCGCCCTCGGCGCGCTCAGCATCGTCGGCGTCGAGTTCCTCACCTTCATGGGTCTGGGTGGTGCGATCGCCGCGGCGTTCGCGGTGATCACGGCCATCACGCTGATGCCCGCCCTGCTCGGCGCGTTCGGCCGCTTCCTGTTCAAGCCGAAGCTGCCGCTGGTCGCCAAGCACGACCCGGAGGACGACACCGCCGTCACCCTGGGCATGCGCGTCGCGCGCCTGATCGGCAAGGCGCCGTGGGCCGCGCTGGCCCTGAGCGTCGTCCTGCTGGGCGCGCTCGCCGCGCCCGCCGCCGGCCTGCAGCTGGGCCTGCCGGGCGAGGACAGCATGCCGAAGGACTCGACCGTGCGTCAGGCCTACGAGCTGCGCACCGAGGGCTTCGGTGAGGGCAGCAACGGCGTGCTCAATATCGCGGTCGACCTCAGCCAGGTGCCCTCGGAGCGCCGCGAGGAGGCGGTGACCGCGCTGCGCGACAAGCTCGCGGCCTACCCCGATATGGACTACGTCACCGCGCCGACGTTCAACGAGGACCAGTCGGGCGCCATCCTCGACGGCGTGCCGAAGGCGGGGCCGAACGACCAGGCCACCAAGGACCTGGTGCGCGACGCCCGCGACGCCGAAGCCGAACTCAATGCGGCGTACGGCATGGAGTACGGCATCACCGGCTCCACCGCCATCTACGCCGACGTCGACCACGTGCTGCTCAGCAAGATCGCGCCGTACCTCGCGATCGTGGCGGGCGCGGCGTTCGTGCTGCTGATCCTGGTGTTCCGCTCGATCCTGGTGCCGCTCACCGCGGCGCTCGGCTTCCTGCTCTCGGTGGCGGCCACCTTCGGTGCGACTGTGCTGATCTTCCAGGAGGGCGCGCTCGGCCTGATCGCCGATCCGCAGCCGATCGTCAGCTTCATGCCGATCATGCTGATCGGCTTGGTGTTCGGCCTGGCCATGGACTACCAGGTGTTCCTGGTGACCCGCATGCGCGAGGAATACGTGCACGGCGAATCGCCGAAGGACGCGATGGTCAAGGGTTACCACCACGGCGCCCGTGTGGTCACCGCCGCGGCCATCATCATGATCTCGGTCTTCGGCTCGTTCCTGCTGGAAACCGACGTCACGGCCAAGTCCATGGGCTTCGCGCTGGCGGCGGGCGTGCTGTTCGACGCGTTCATCGTGCGCATGGTGCTGATTCCGGCACTGCTGGTGATCATGGGCAAGTGGTCGTGGTGGATGCCCAAGTGGCTCGACCGCATCCTGCCCGACATCGACGTCGAGGGCACCAAGCTGCGCGAGATCCAGCAGCGGTCCGTCGAATTGACGAAGGATCCGGTGCCGGTCGGCTGATCGCCCGGCCGCCGGACCGAGGGCCCCGCACTCACCTCGAGTGCGGGGCCCTCGCCGCTCCGGGCGGGATTCTTGATCTCGCGTCCGGGACACAGCAGACTCGAGGAGTTCGACTCTCAGCTCGGTAGCCCGTCGCCGCGGCGACGGCATGTTCGTCCGCGCGGGCGGTCGCCCCGCGCGTCCGTGACCCGCAACGGCTCGACCCGATCACCCGCGAGGAGAACCCTGTGTCCGTCTATCTGTACCGGTGGGGGAAGTTCGCCTTCCGCCGGAAGTGGATCGTCCTACCGGTATGGCTGCTGCTGTTCGTGCTGCTCGGCGCACTCGGCAACGAGCTGAAGAAGCCGATGAGCGACGACTTCAGCCTGCCGAACCTGCCCTCGGAGCGGGCGACGCAGATCCTGGACGAGCACTTCCCCGGCATGTCGGCGGCCTTCGAATTCGACGCCGTCACCGGGACGTACGTGATCGGCGCGCCCGCCGGGCAGAAGCTCACCGACCCCGCCAACGAGGAGGCGGTGCGCGGGCTGATCGAGCAGTTGAATCGGCTCGGCATCGTCGACCACGCGAAACCGCTGGTCGATCCGGTCGAGGCGGCACGCGAGATGGGCTGTGTCGGCGGTGAACCCGACGTCTCGGTGTGCAGCGCCGCGCCGCTGAACGTGCTCGGCGACAACCCCGAGACCGTCGCGGTGATCAACGTGCCGTTCACCATCGCGGGCTTCACCGATATCACCGCCGAGGACCGCGAGGCCGCCTACGACGCGGGCGAGACCGCGCGCGCCGCCGGACTCACCGTCGAACTGAGCGGCTCCATCGCGATGGAGCAGGAGGCACCCAGCGGCAAGTCCGAGATGATCGGCATGGCGGTGGCGCTGGTGGTGATGATCGTGGCGTTCGGCGCCATCGTCGCGGCGTTCGTGCCGATCTTCACCGCGATCATCGGGCTCGGCGCCGCCACCTCGCTGATCTTCCTCAGCACCTCGGTGCTCTCGATCCCCAGCTTCACGACGTTCCTGGCGACCATGATCGGCATCGCGCTGTCCATCGACTACGCACTGTTCATCGTCTCCCGGTACAAACACGAACTCGCCGTGCAGGATTCACCCGAGGAGGCCGCAGGCACCGCGCTCGGCACCGCCGGCTCGGCCGTCGTGTTCGCCGGTCTCACCGTGATCATCGCCCTGGCCGGACTCGCGATCGTGGGCGTGCGGTTCCTGACCTTCATGGGTCTGGGCGGTGCGGTCGCGGCGGCATTCGCCGTGCTGGTGGCGCTCACGCTGATGCCCGCGCTGCTGGGCGCGCTGGGCAAGTACCTGTTCAAGCCGAAGCTGCCGTTGATCGCGCAGCACGATCCCGAGGACGACACCGTCGTCACCAACGGCATGCGCGTGGCGCAGGTGATCGGCAAGTTCCCCGCCGTCACGCTGGTGCTCAGCATCGTGGTGCTCGGCCTGCTCGCCGCCCCCGCGGCCGGCCTGCAACTCGGCCTGCCCGGCGAGGATTCGCTGCCGCCCGACACCACCGTCCGCAAGGCGTACGAGTTGCGGACGGAGGGGTTCGGCGAGGGCAGCAACGGCGTGCTCAACGTCGCGGTCGACCTCGGCGACGTGCCCGCCGAGCGCCGCGCGGAAGCGCTCACCGCCCTGCACGACCAGCTCGCCGCCTACCCCGACATGGACTACGTCACCGAGCCGACGCTCAGCGAGGACGGCCGCGGCGCCATCATGGACGGCTACCCGAAGGCGGGGCCGAACAACCAGGCCACCAAAGACCTGGTACGCGACGCCCGCGACGCCGAGAGCGGACTGCGCGACGAGTACGGGATCGAGTACGGCATCACCGGCACCACCGCCATCTACGCCGATATCGACCATGTGCTGCTCAGCAAGATCGTGCCGTACATGGCGATCGTGGCGGGCGCGGCGTTCGTGCTGCTGATCCTGGTGTTCCGCTCGATCCTGGTACCGCTGACGGGCGCGCTCGGCTTCCTGCTGTCCATGGCGGCCACCTTCGGCGCGACCGTGCTGATCTTCCAGGAGGGCAAGCTCGGGCTCATCGACGACCCGCAGCCGATCGTCAGCTTCCTGCCCATCATGCTCATCGGTCTCGTGTTCGGCCTGGCCATGGACTACCAGGTGTTCCTGGTGACCCGCATGCGGGAGGAATACGTGCACGGGAAATCGCCCACCGAGGCGATGGTGCACGGGTATCACCACGGCGCCCGCGTGGTGACGGCCGCGGCGATCATCATGATCTCGGTGTTCGGCTCGTTCATCCTGGAGACCGATCAGACCGCCAAATCCATGGGTTTCGCGCTCGCGGCGGGCGTGCTGCTGGACGCCTTCATCGTACGCATGGTGCTGATCCCGGCGCTGCTGGTGCTGCTGGGCAAATGGGCGTGGTGGCTGCCCGCCTGGCTGGACCGGATCGTCCCGGATATCGATGTCGAAGGGGCGAAGCTGCGCGAGTTGCGGGAGCGGGGGAAGGAACCGGTGACCGCACCGGTGTAGCCAAACGCCTTCGGCGTATCGCCTGGCAGTAAGCGCCAGTGCCGCATGTGTGGACTGTGGTCTGGTTCGAGCGGGCCCCGCACGTTTCGTGCGGGGCCCGAATTCTTTGTCCGCGGACGATTTCCGTACGAACCGCTCACGCGCTCGCCCCGGCGGGGCGACATGTGTCGCTGCCGGGTTGCCCGGCCTCATTCACTGGGTTGTGGCAATCGGCATTCATTCACTTTCGGATTGAGTCCCATGTAATTCAGCGGACCGGCCACGGCCGAGAGCGCGATCGTGGCGAATCCGGCGCAATTGATCGGCCCACTGGTGAAATAGTTCCGCTGACCTGCGGCAAGCATGCCGATGGCCAACCACACCAGGATCAGCAGGCTCAGCACCCGCATCCCGGTATCGCGCGCAGCCCGCCCGGGTACCACTCGCTCGCGCATGATCATCGCTTCCTTCCACACCTTGCGTATGGACTGGAATACCCGTATGCCCTGCGGTTACTCGACGCCGGGCAGGCAACGATTGCGGCGCCATTTCGCAACGCCGGGCAGATCCCCCGCTCAGCGCCCGCAAACGCGGGAACGCCACGCCGGGACCGCATTTCGCGACAGGCCGACCGTTATCGAGCCGATACCGCGGGTTCGCGCGGTCGGCGGTGGGGAATCCCGGTGAGTTCCGGCACCTCGACAGCTCCCGATCGCCCCGATTGACGTGCGATACCGGTGGCCCTACAGTCGGCCCCCATGAGTCTCGAAACGCGGGGGGCGAGCTCCGCCATGTTCCACCCAGGCACCAGTTGATGGACCGCCGGCTACGTCAGCGCTATCGCCAGATGAACCCCCTCGCCCGCCTCGGCATCGCCGCGGGCGCCTTCGCGGTGGTCGCGGGCGCGGTGGTGTGGGTGGGGAACCCGAACCTGGAGTCGCAGGGATCCGGCCCGGCCACGACCGGGTGGACGGCGCCGACCGAGCCCGGCACCACGACCACCGCGGCTCCGCCGCCACCCGGCTTCCCGACGATGGACTTCCCACCGCCGATGTCGAAGGCCCCCGAAGGGCAGCCCCAGCCGGTGCCGACCAAGTTCGGACTCACCTACAGCGTGCCGTCGAGCGAACACTGGCAGGCGACGAACGACGCGGTCCTGGGCTGGTCCGACCCCGACGGCAGCAGCATCGCCACCTACGGCGCGGGCAGCCGATACCGCCACACCTACTGCCCGGACGTCAAGGGCGCCGCCCTGGCGCGGGTCGGCGTGACCGGCCGCAACGCCGTCGACATCGACACCGCCGCCCGCGAGGAGGTCGCGAAGGCCGAACGGATCTTCAGCGACAAGTCCGGCCGCAAGCCGCAGGTGGAACTGCGCGGGCCCGTGTCGTTCGAGGTCTCCGCACGCCCCGCCGTGCGCTACACGGCGGTCCTCACCGACATACCGAAAGAATCGTCCTGCGACCCGGACCAGGCGCACTTCGATATCGTCGCCACCTCCGGATACGCCTCGGCCGAAGTGGTGTTGCTGATGGTCGAACAGCACCGTGGTCTGCCGGACGCACTGCCGGACGACGACGTCGAAGCGATCATCGCGTCGCTGCGCAAGACCGAGTAGATCCGTACGGGGAGGGAATCATGGAAGAGTTCTGGGCACGACCGAGCGAGATCGCCGGCCTGAGCAAGCTGGTCGACGATCTCGGAAACGACAGCGCCACCATCGCGACATTCATCGGCGAGAACTGCCACCCGGAAGGTGAGCTGTTCACCGGCGTGATCATCAGCGATCTGCTCACACCCTTCAACGGCCTCGCCAATACGTTCAAAGTCCGGATGTCCGATATCGGGACACACAACAAGAGCACCGCCGTCGAACTGAACAAGACCGCCTGGATGTACCACGACCAGGACCAGCGGAACTACGCCGCGCTCAACGCCCACACCAGCGACGTGCCGGGCGCGACGCCCGGCGACCCCGGCCCGAACGTCGAGCGGCAGGGCCAGACCGCCCCGTACGGCGCCGCCACCCAGTACCCGAAGCCGGAATCCATCACTCTCAACCCGCCGACGGTCAATCAGGAGGACACCGCCGGGCTGATCGGCGAGGTCGCGCCCTGGCTCAACGACGTCAACGAATCCATCAAGAGCGTCACGCGCATGGCGGGCAACGAGGTCGATCCGCTGGTCTGGGTGTTGAAACCGATCGAAGGCAACTGGAACGAAGTCCGCCGGATCGGCGAGTCCTACAAGGTCGCGGGCAACGCCATGGAGGCGACCGGGAAGAACCTGGAGAACGGCGTCAAGCTCGTCGGCGAACATTGGAATGGCAAGGCCGCCATCTCCTTCGAGCAGAATTGGGCCCAGCGCCAGATCGCCGCCATGAAATGGGAGGGGCCGGTCGGCCGGGTGCTGGCCGATGTAGCGGGCAAACTGGCCGACGAGATTCGCGCGGGCATCAAAACCGCCCTCACCAAGCTCAAGGAGATGCTCGAGGACTATATCGACGTCAAGAGCGTCAAAGGCATCTTCAAGAACGTGATCAAGCGAGTGCCGGGCCTCGGCCAGATCGTCGAGGTGGTGGATCTGGGCCACAAGATCTACACGATCGTGACCGCGGTGAAGGACATCGTGGACAAGATCGAGGAGACGAAGAACCGGCTCAAAGAATTCCTGGAGTTCCTGAACAATCCGACGCAGGTGGTCGCGCAGAAGCTGGAGGAGAAGGTGCAGCCCGCGCTGCGCACCGCAGCGGTCGCCAACGACCTGAAGGAGATCTCGAAGGTCAACAGCACGCTGGAGCGGCCGCGCGAGAGCTACGAAGTGGGTACCGGCAACCAACCGTGGGAGAACGGATGAATCCCCGGTGGGGGAGCATGCGCGAACCGAACGTCGATCCGGCGATCGAGGCGGCGGCCAAACGCGTGCTCGACAGCGTGGACGACCTGCGCACCGTGCGCATGCGCGTGGAGAACATGGACGTCTCGGCGATCTTGAACGAACCGACGCTCGTCACCGAGGCGTTGATGTTCGAATTCGCCGCCCTGCCCTACGCCTCCCCCGCCTTGCGCGAATACGCGCAGCGGGTCCACGCGGGTGAATGCCGCTGGCCCGATATCGAATCGCTGGTGCACCCGCTGCCGCCGGAGGTCGTGGATCTCAAATCCTCGCCGCGTTTCATCTGGCCGTGGGATCCGCGCGACAATCCGCCGCCGCCTCCCCCACCGCCGCCGCCCGCGCCGCGTCCGGCCGATCCCGGCGTCGTCGGCCCTAGCGATTGGCCGGACGATTTCGACGACTATCCGGGCGAGAAATCCTGGCTGGTCTGACCCGGCGAAAGACGCGGCCGGGAACTCACGTTCCCGGCCGCGCGCTCACGTCCTACGGACTCGGTTGCGGCACATTGCAATCCGCGATCTTCGGGTTCACGCCCATGTAGTTGAGCGGGCCCGCGATCGTGGTGACCGCGATGGTGCCGAAGCCCGCGCAGTTCACGGGGCCGCCGTCGAAGTATCCGCGCTGCACCGCGGCCACGACGCCGATCAGCAGCCAGATCAGGACGATCGCACTACCTATTCTCATGTGTCACTCCCAAGCGGTCGGCGCCACGACCCTTTGCCCGCCGCGCGCGTTCCGCGTTCCGATATCGGCGGTATACCCGGAATTCCGGGTTTCACCGGGGGATGTGCCCGGTGGGCGGTGGAATGTTGGGAAAAGTGGGGACCCCGGAGGTCACCTTGATCATGAAAAAGGCTCCGACCTGGTGGTATCAGGTCGGAGCCTTTGGCGGTGGCGGAGGGATTTGAACCCTCGGAGGGGGGTTACCCCTCACACGCTTTCGAGGCGTGCTCCTTAGGCCGCTCGGACACGCCACCGCCGACTAGGGTACCCGAACCGGGGCCTATCGCTAAATCGGGTGGTCAGACGGGTGGCGGCGGGTGCGGAAGAAGGTGTCGAGGAGGGCGGCGCATTCGGGCTCGAGCACGCCGCCGCGCACATCCGGGCGGTGGTTGAGGCGACGGTCGCGCACCACGTCCCAGAGGGAGCCGACGGCGCCCGTCTTCGGCTCCCACGCCCCGAACACCAGGCGGCCGACGCGCGCCAGCACCAGCGCGCCCGCGCACATGGTGCACGGCTCCAGCGTGACGGCCAGGGTGGCGCCTTCGAGTCGCCAACCGTCGCCGTGGATTTCGGCGGCGCGGCGCAGCGCCAGCACCTCGGCGTGCGCCGTGGGATCGCCCAGTGCCTCCCTGGCGTTGGCGGCGCGCGCCAGCTCGCGCCCCTCGGCGTCGAAGACCACCGCGCCGACCGGCACGTCGCGCGGATCGGCCGCGGCGGCGGCCGCCAGCGCGGCGCGCATCATCGCCGTATCGGACACCAGCGGATTCTCCGGCAGCGCGTTCATGCCGCCGATCACCGTGGCAGTTTGTCCAGCACCGCCGAGAATTCGCCCGCGAAACCGAGCCGCTGCGCGATCATGCCCAGTTGCTCGTCGGGGTACAGGTCGGTCTCGGCGAGGATCACGCTGAGCACCGGCTCCGGCAGGCCCAGGTCGGCGAGCACGCCGAGATCGCCCTCCTCCCAGGGGTCGACATCGTCCAGTTCGTCGGGGTCGATATCGGGGATCTCGACGTTCAGCGCGTCGAGCACGTCGGCGGCGATGTCGTAATCGATCGCGGCCGTGGCGTCCGACACGAGCAGCCGGGTGCCGCTCGGGGCGGGCCGCACGACGATGAAGAACTCGTCGTCCACGTCCAGCAGCCCGAACACCGCACCCGAACTGCGCAAAGCCTTCAACTCGTTTTCCGCGGCGGACAAATCGGTGAGCGCCGCCGAACTCAACGGGCTGCACCGCCATTTACCGTCTTCGCGGACAACCGCCACTGCGAACCCTTCCACGTCGTCGTAATCTTCCGACGCCGCCCTGTTCGTGCCCGAGCGCTGTGCTGCCATGGCCGCAACGGTAGTCGGCTCGAGCTCAAATGATGAAGTCGTGTGCGAATCTGTTCGGGTGACTGGCGAGCGGAAAGCACCGGTGTGTGTCCTCGGCACGGGATTGATCGGCGGATCGCTGCTGCGCGCGGCGGTGGCGGCGGGCTATCCGGCGTTCGGATACAACAGATCGCGGCCGGGCGCCGAGGCGGCCCGCGCCGACGGATTCGACGTGGACACCGACCTGCCCGCCGTGCTCGGCCGGGCCGCCGAGGCGGACGCGCTGCTGGTCGTCGCGGTGCCGATGCCCGCCGTGGCGCACATCTTGTCCTCGATCGCCACCTTCGCACCGGGCTGCGCGCTCACCGATGTGGTGAGCGTCAAGGCCCCGGTCGCCGACGCGGTGCGCGAGCACGGGCTGGCGGCCCGCTACGTGGGCGGCCACCCCATGGCGGGCACGTCGGAATCGGGCTGGCAGGCCACCGACGCCGAGCTGTTCCGCGGTGCGGTGTGGGCGGTCGGCGTGGACGAGGGCACGCACGCCGACCCCTGGCGGCGGGTCACCCGGCTCGCGCTGGATTGCGGTTCGGTGGTGGTGCCGGTGGTGGCGGCCGAGCACGACCGGGCGGTCGCGCGCATCTCGCACCTGCCGCACGTGCTGGCCGAGGCGCTGGCCGCCTCGGGCGCGGCGGGCGGGCCGCTGGCGCTGGGCCTGGCGGCGGGGTCGTTCCGCGACGGCACCCGCGTCGCCGCCACCGCCCCCGACCTGGTGCGCGCCATCTGCGAACCCAACGCGGGCGCGTTGCTCGAAGTCCTCGACGAAACCCTCGACGCGCTCACGGCCGCCCGCGCCTCACTGACCGAGCGGGGGTCGCTGGCCGACTTGGTGCAGGCCGGGCACGACGGGCGCCTCGAGTACGAGACGGTCGACCGCTGGGAGATCACCGACGTGCGGATCGGCGACCATGACTGGCTCGAGCGTCTGCGCGCGGCGGGGCAACGCGGTGGCGTGATCACGAAACCGCTCGACTGAGCTGGTCCTATATCAGATGCGCTCGGCGAGACCGGGATAGTCGAGCAGGAACCCGTCCTCGTCCACCGTGACGGTCGCGCTGGAGACCGGCGACAGCACGCTGATGCCGTCGGCGGCGCTGCTGTAGACCAGGCTCGCCTCCTGCACCAGCAGGTCGGGCAGCCGCACGTACACCACGGGGACCTGCACGTCCTCCACGGCGTGCTGGAGGCCGAAGCGGCGGATCGGCAGCGTGTTGAAGAACGGGCTCAGCACCACGTCCACGTCCAGGGCGCCGGCGAAGGTGGAGCGCACGTGGCTGCCGCCCGCGTCCACCAGCCAGTAGTTCTCCTCGTCCCTGGCGATGGAGGCGTGCCGCTCCCCCGCCGCGGTCGTGGTGCGCAGGGACAGTCGCTTGGTGGCGCCGTTCTCGTCGGTGACCAGGTCGTAGGACGCGCTGAAGGCCGGGTGGTCCTCGCAGTCGCCGCCGATCATGCGGCCCGCCGCGCGAATGCGGTTGCCGTTCAACGTCACGCGCACCGACTCCATCCGTGTCGCGTTGTGCGCTCGCCACGTGAGAATCGAGGGCCACCGGGGCGCCGCCGGTGTGCCGTCGAGATCGGGGGCAGGAATGGTCACCCATCTACGGTAAGCGACAAACGCGCCGTCGTAGCTATACGCCCGCCCGCATCACCTCGGCCCGCCGCCCCCGGCACCGGCCATCACCTGCGAATCCGCGGGCGCCGACCACACGTGCGCGCCGCGCCCCGGGCGCCTGAGCGCGACCGGGTAACGCAGGACACGTGCCCGCTCGGCCTGTCGGGTCGTTTGGATTCCGGAATCCAGCGGTACAACGGAAGGATGAAGGCTTCGAAGCTGTGGACCGTGGTCGTCGGCGCTCTCGCTGCCTGCATCGCCTTCGCGCCACCCGCAGGCGCGGCGCCACGGGTGGCGGGCGAGACGCCGCTGGCGCCGCGGGTATCCCAGATCGACGTGTATTCGCCGTCGATGGACCGGGTGATCCCCAACCGGGTGATCAAGGCGGCGGGCGCGGGGGCGCCCACGCTGTACCTGCTCACCGGCGCGGGCGGCGGCCAGGACGGCATCTCCTGGTGGGACGACACCGATGTGGTGCAGTTCTTCGCGGACAGGAACGTCAACGTCGTGATGCCGGTGGGCGGCCGGTTCAGCCTGTACACCGACTGGATCGCCGACGATCCCGCGCTCGGCCGCAACAAGTGGCAGACCTACCTCACCGCGGAACTGCCCGGCGTGATCGACGCGCACCTGGGCGCCAGCGGGCGCAACGCCATCGCCGGTGTGTCGATGAGCGCGGCCTCCGCGCTGGACCTGGCCATCCAGGGCGGTCCCCGGTACCAGGCGGTCGCCGCCTACAGCGGGTGCCCGTGGTCGTCCGACCCGCTCGGCATCGCCCTGGCCAGCGCGCAGGTGCTGCGCGGTGGCGGCAACCCGGTCAACATGTGGGGCGTGCCCGGTGGTGCGGGCTGGCGGGCCCACGACCCGTTCCTGAACGCGGGACGCCTCGCGGGCAAGACGATCTACCTCTCCGCCGCCTCTGGCATCCCGGGCGTCATCGACGAGGGCGGTGTCCCCGCCCCGCCCGTCGAGGCCATCGCCAGCGCCTGCACCGGCGCCTTCGCGGGCCGCCTCGCCGAACTCGGCATCCCCGCCATCCACCTCAACCGCGCCGTCGGCTCGCACACGTGGGGCCAGTTCGAGACCGACCTGCACGACTCCTGGCCGCATCTGGCCCGCGCCATCGGGGCGTAGACCGAGACGACAGGCCGCCGACTACACCAGCGACTCCCGCCACGCGGCGTGCAGCGACGCGAAACGTCCGGTGCCCTCGATCAATTCGCCGGGCGGTCCGTCCTCCACCACGCGGCCCCGGTCCAGCACGAGGACGCGGTCGGCGATGGCGACGGTGGAGAGCCGGTGGGCGATGATGACGGCCGTGCGGTCGCGCAGCACGGTCTCCAGGGCGCGCTGGACCTGGCGTTCGCCGGGGATGTCCAGGCTGGAGGTGGCCTCGTCCAGCACGATCACCGCCGGGTCGGCCAGGAAGACGCGCGCGAACGCCACCAGCTGCCGCTGGCCCGCGGACAGGCGGCCGCCGCGCCTGCGCACGTCGGTGTCGAATCCGTCGGGCAGTGCCGTGACGAAGTCGTACAGCCCGACCGCGCGGGCGGCCGCGCGCACCTCGGCGTCGGTGGCCTCGGGCCTGCCGAGCCGGATGTTGTCGGCCACCGATCCGGAGAACAGGTACGACTCCTGGGTCACCATCACCACGTTGCGCCGCAGGTCGGCGTCGCTCAGGTGGCGCAGGTCCACGCCGTCCAGGGTGACCGTGCCGCCCGACGGGTCGTAGAACCGGGTGAGCAGCTTGGCCAGCGTCGATTTGCCCGCACCCGTCGCACCGACCAGCGCGAGCACCTGCCCTGCCGGAATCTCCAGCGAGAACTCGGGCAGCACCGGCCCGCGCGCGTCCGGCGCCGCGCCTGCCGGGCCGGGTGCGCTGTCGTAGCCGAACCACACGCCGTCGAGCCGCAGCGTGCCCTTCGCCTTCTCCAGCGGCACCGGATCCCGCGGTTCGCGCACCGTGGGCTCCTCCTCCAGCACGCCGGAGATCTTCTCCAGCGCCGCGGCCGCGGACTGGTAGGAGTTGAACACCTGCGCGAGTTCGTCGAGCGGACCGTAGAACTCGTTGAGGTAGAGCAGATACGCCGCGAGCACGCCGACGGCGAGGTTGCCCTCCATCACCTGCCACGCGCCCACCACGATGACGACCACCGTGGTGAGGTTGCCCAGCAGCCGGGTGAGCCCCGCGTAGTCGCCCATACCGCGCATGGCGGCGATGGTGGCCGTGCGGTATTCGGCGTCCTCGGCCGCGAGCATCGACTCGTTGCGCCGCTCGCGCCGGAACGCCTGCACCGCGCGCATACCGCCCATGGACTCCACGAACTGCACGATCACCTTCGCGATCGCGCCGCGCGTGCGCCGGTAGCCGGCCCGCTGCCTGCGCTGCGCCCAGCGGGTGACCAGCACCAGCGGCACGAATCCGGCCAGCACGATCAGCGCGAGCGTCTGGTCCAGGTAGATCAGCAGCGCCGCGATGGTCACCACCGACAGGATCGCGCTCAACGCCTGGTCGAGCGCGCCCTCCAGCAGTTCCTGCAGGGTTTCGATATCGCCGGTGAGCCGGGCGACCGCCTTGCCCGAGGTGTACTTGTCGTGGAACGACACGCTCTGGCGCTGCATGTGCTCGAACAGCCGCACCCGCAGGTCGAACAGCACGCTCTGGCTCAACCTGCCGGTCAACCGCAGGAACCAGTACGTGGTGAACGTGCCAAGCGCGACGGTGCCGAGGTAACCCGCGACGGTCGTCGCCATGGGCGTCCAGTTTCCTTGCGCGCCTTGGGCGATACCGTTGTCCAGCCCGTAGGCGATGAACAGCGGCCCCGACACCATCGCCGCGTTGTCCACGACGACCAGCACCAGCGCCAGCAGCACCTGCCTGCGGTAGGGCCGCACCAGATCGAGCAGCAGCCGCCGGGATCGCTCGGCCAGCACCAGGTTTCCGGTCTGAGTGACCTCCTTGTCCTCGCCCGCGATACCGCGCCAGTCGGCCACCTCGTCGCGCTCGGTGCGCGAATCGGGTTCGGCGGGTTCGTCTTTGGTCACGGTGTCGGTGGTCATGGTTCACCTCCCATCAGTTCTCGGTAGCGGGCGTTGTGGCGGAGCAGGTGTTCGTGGGTGCCCTCGGCGGCGATGCGCCCGCCGTCCAGCAGCGCCACCCGGTCGGCCAGCGCGGCGGTGGACGGGCGGTGCGCCACCAGCAGCGTGGTCGCGCCCGCGAGTACGGTGCGCAGCCGTTCCTGCACGCGCTCTTCGGTTTCCACGTCCAGCGCCGAGAGCGGGTCGTCCAGCACGACGACGCGGCGGCGGTCCTCCTCCCCGGCGCGAGTGAGGACCGCGCGGGCCAGGGCCAAGCGCTGCCGCTGCCCGCCGGACAGGCTCATGCCCTGTTCGCCGATCCTGGTGTCCAGGCCCCACGGCAGCTCGTCGACGAAGTCCGTCGCCTGCGCGACGTCGAGCGCGCGGCGCACGTCGTCGTCGGTGGCGCCAGGATCGCCCAGCGCCACGTTCTCGCGGACGCTGGCCGAGAACAGCACCGGCTCCTCGAACGCCACCGCGACCAGCGAGCGCAGATCCGCCAGCCGCAGCGAGGCGATGTCGACGCCGTCGATCTCGACGGCGCCGCCGGTCACGTCGTAGAGCCGCGGAATCAGTTCCAGCAGCGCCGATTTGCCGCTGCCGGTCGCGCCGACCAGCGCCACCGTCTCGCCGGGGCGCACCGTCAGGTCCACGCCGGCGAGCACCTCGCGCCCGGCCGGTTCGCCCTCCGCGGGCGGGAACGCGAAACGCACGTCGCGCAAGGTCAATTCGCCCTCGACGCGCTCGGGCAGCGGCACCGGATGCTCCGGATCGGTGATGTCGAGCGGAGTGTCGATGATCTCCCAGTACCGGTCGGCGGCGGTGCGCGCGTTATTGAGCTCGGCCAGCAGGAAGCCGGTCCAGATGATCGGCCACTGCAGGAAGGTCGCGAGCGTGATAGCGGCCACCAGCGTGCCGAGCGTCATCGCGCCGTTCGCCACCGCGTAACCGCCGAAGCCGAGCGTGAAGACCAGCGCCAGCTGCGGTATGCCCACCATGGACGACCACAGCGTGGCGCTCAGCCGCGCCTTGAGCAGTTCGGTGCCGCGCAACGCGCGCGACTGCTGGGTGAACCGGTTGCCGAAGAACAGGCCGCGCCCGAACGCCTTGAGCACCCGTACGCCCTGGGTGGATTCCTCGGCCGTGGTGGCCAGATCGCCCGCCTGGTCCTGGGACCGCCGCGAGGCCACCTCGTAGCGCTGTACGAACCGGACGCACACGTACGCTGTCGGCAGCGCGGTGGCCGCGAACGCCAGCCCGATCTGCCAGCTCTGCGCGAACAGCACCGCCACACCGATCGGCAGGATCGACAGGTTGATCACCAGATACGGCCCGGCGAACGAGACGAACCGCCGCAGGGTGGACATGTCCTCCACCGCGCGCGAGAGCAACTGACCCGACTCCCACGCGTCGTGGCGCCCGATCGACATCGATTGCAGGTGCCGGAAGATCTTGGCGCGCAAGGTGATCTCGACGGCGGTGGCGGGTTTGGCGACCATCCAGCGCCTGCCCCACACGCCCAGTGCCTCGAGCAGGCCCAGCACGGCGACGAGCAGCACCGGCAGCACCAGCCCGCCGGCGTCGCGCCGCGCGATCGGTCCGTCGATGATGCGGGCCACCACCAGCGGGATGACGATCGCCGTACTCATGGCGAGGATGGCGAGCACGGTCGCCCCGATCAGCGGGGCGCGGTGCGGCCGCAGGTACGGCAGGAACCGGCGTAGCGAAGCGAGGCGGCCCGGCCGGGTGGCGGCGGGCCGCTCGAGTCTGTCGGCCTCCGATTCGGCCGACGGCAGCTCCAGCGTGACGGACAAAGCTCCCCCTCACGGTTGCGATGGATGGCGGTGTCGTGGAAAGCGGCGCCCGGTGATGTTCCCACCGGGGTCCGACAATCCAGGGTGGCACCGCACCCAGCTCCAGCCAACCGATTTTTCGCCCCCGCCGAAGGCGTTGGGTTACACCCCCGCCCCTTCGGGCTCACGGTCCAACGCGTCCGGGAACGCCTGCTGCCGGTACCCGCCGCGCAGCGTGCCCTCGATATACGCGGTGCGGCACGCGCGCCGCGCGATCTTGCCGCTCGACGTGCGCGGGATCGACCCGGCGGGCACCAGCAGCAGGTCGCGCACCGCGACGCCGTGCCGCTGGGCGATGGCCGCGCGCACGGCGTCGGCGATGGGCTCGGCGTCGAGTTTGGCCGCGCCCGTGGCCCGTTCGGCGACGATGACGAGTTGTTCGGCGGTGTCGTCCGCGTCGCAGCGCGGCCCACTGTCACCGGGCTGTTCGAACACCTCCACCGGCAGCTGGTTCGCGGGCACCGAGAACGCCGCCACGAAGCCGGGGCGCAACCCGGTGTGCGCCTCCTGCGCGGAGTACTCGAGGTCCTGCGGGTAGTGGTTGCGGCCGTCGACGATCACCAGGTCCTTCACCCGGCCCGTGATGTACAGCTCACCGTGGTGGTAGACGCCGAAATCGCCGGTACGCATCCACTTCGCGTCGGCCGGCGTGCCCTCGGCGTGGCTGCGTCCCGGCTGACGGCGGGCCAGCCGGTTGTGGAACGTCGCCACCGACTCCTCGGGCCGCCCCCAGTACCCGATGCCCATGTTCTCGCCGTGCAACCAGATCTCGCCGACCTCGCCGTCGGCGCGCTCCTCGCCCGTCTCCGGATCCACGATCACGGCCCACTGCGACAGCGCCACGTACCCGCACGAGACCTGCGCGATCGCGTTGTCCGTGCCCGGTTCCACCTCGACCATGCGCCCGGCGTTCAGCTCACCGCGATCCACGTAGACCACCTTGGCCCGGTCCTGCGCCTTGGTCGCCGAGACGAACAGCGTGGCCTCCGCCATGCCGTAGCAGGGCTTGATCGCGGTCTCGGGCAACCCGTACGGCGCGAAGGCCTCGTTGAACTTCCGCATCGACGAAACCGACACCGGCTCACTGCCGTTGATCAGTCCGATCACATTCGACAGGTCCAATTCCTCGCCGGCCTTGGGCAATCCGCGCGCCGCCGCGTGCTCGAACGCGAAATTCGGTGCGGCGGCGAAGGTTCCGGCGCCGTCGGACACGGCGGCCAGCTCCTTGATCCAGCGGTAGGGCCTGCGCACGAACGCGCTCGGCGACATGATCGTGATGAACCCGCCGCCGATCGTCGGCAGGATCACGCACAACAGGCCCATATCGTGGAACAGCGGCAGCCAGGTCACACCGCGCGAGTTCTCGGTGACGCCGATCGCGTCGATCATCTGCATCAGGTTGGTGCCCACGGCGCGGTGTGTGATCTCCACGCCCGCAGGGGTTCTCGTGGAGCCGGAGGTGTATTGGAGGTAGGCGATGCTGTCGAGATCGATGTCGGGACGCACCCAGGTGCGGCCCACCTCGTCGGGGATCGCGTCGACCGCGATGATGCGCGGGCGCTCGAGGGCGGGCAGGTGCCGGAAGAACGCCCGCACCCCGGCCGCCGCCGACGACACGGTGAGGATCGCCGACGGGGTGCAGTCGGTGAGCACGGCGCGCAGGCGGTCGGTGTGGCCCTGCTCCTCGGGATCGAACAGCGGCACCGCGATGGTGCCCGCGTAGACCGCCGCGAACAGCGCCACCACGTAGTCCAGGCTCTGCGGGGCGAGAATCGCCACCCGCCGCCCCGGCTCGGTGACCTGCTGCAACCGGGCCGCGACGGCGCGCAGCCGCACGCTGAACTGGCTCCAGGTCAGTTCGATGTACTCGCCGTCGCGCTCGCGCGAGTAGTCGATGAATCGGTAGGCGAGACCGTCCGGGTTGGCGGCGGTGTGCTGGTCGACGAAGTCGATCAGGGTCCGCTCGCCCCGGATCCTGATATTGCCGTGCTCGTCGAGATATTCGTCGAAGGTCTCGCGGATCATCGCCCTATCCTTTTCCCATGCACGCACGTACCCGTGCGGTGACACCGAACACAGATCGACACCGGAGCGACGGGTAGGCTAGCAGGTCCCCCGGTCGGAGTCATGCCGTGGACGCATGACTCAGTACCTCCCGAAGGCGATCGCGACGTTGTGACCGCCGAAGCCGAACGAATTGTTGACCGCGTAGTCGATGCGCCCCTGCCGGCAGCCGCCCTTGACGATGTCCAGGTCCACCTCGGGGTCCTGGTTCTCCAGATTCAAGGTGGGCGGCACGATCCCGTCGCGCACGCTCAGCACCGTGAGCACCGATTCCAGCGCGCCCACCGCGCCGATCGAATGCCCGAGCGCCGACTTCGGCGCGTACACCGAGGCGTGCGAACCGACGGCCTTGCCGATCGCGCGCGCCTCGGCGGTGTCGCCGATCGGGGTGGCGGTGGCGTGCGCGTTGATATGGGAGACATCGGTTTTCGACAGACCCGCGGTTTCGAGCGCGCGCGTCATCGCGCGGGCCGCGCCGGTGCCTTCCGGGTCGGGCGCGACGAGGTGGAAGCCGTCGGAGGTGACGCCCGCGCCGAGCAGCCTGGCGTGGATGGTGGCGCCGCGCGCCTTCGCGTGCTCCTCCGTCTCGAGCACCATCATGGCGCCGGCCTCACCGAAGACGAAGCCGTCGCGGTCCACGTCGAACGGGCGGGAGGCGGCCTTCGGCTCGGCGTTGCGGGTGCTCATGGCGCGCATCATGGTGAACGCGGCGATCGGCACCGCCTGGATGGACCCCTCCACGCCGCCGGTGACGACCATGTCGGCATCGCCCATCACGATCATCCGCCACGCGTTCGCGATCGCTTCCGAACCCGACGAGCACGCCGACACCGGCGTCGAAACGCCCGCCCGCGCACCGACTTCCAGCCCCACGCAGGCGGCGGGGCCGTTCGGCATGATCCACTGCACCGACAGCGGCGACACCTTGCGGTAGCCGCCGTTGTGGAACTTGTCGCGGGCGTCGATGAGCGCTTCCGCACCACCCAGCCCGGTGCCGATGGAGACGCCGAGGCGGTCCTTGTCCACCTCGGGACTGCCCGCGTTGCGCCATACTTCGCGACCCAGCACCGTCGCCATCTGCTCCACGTAGGCCAGCCTGCGCACCTCGCCGGGCTCCAGGCAGGAGGCGGGGGTGACCGCGAGGTGGCCGCCGATGCGCACCGGCAGCTCGAACTGGTCGATGAACGAATCGTCGAGCACGTCGATGCCGCTCTCGCCGTTGAGCAGGCCCTTCCAGGTCGAGTCGACATCGCCGGCGATCGAGGTGGTGGCCGCGACGCTGGTCACCACGACATCCGGGAAGCCACGTTTACCGGACGGAAGCTGCATCAAGACTCACTTTCCTGACGTCACACGAGGGGCGGGACTGCGCATACGACGCATCGGCGTCGCAGGGCCGAGCAGGAAGAGAAGCCGTGGTCGTGAACCGGCCGATAGGCATTATGTGGGAGACCGGGCCCGCGCGCAGCAAGACACGCGAATCCGCGGTCTGACCTGGGGGTGTCGCCGTCGGCCCCGGACATGTCGGGCCCGGCCGACCGCTCGCGCAGGTCAAGTGGGTGGGCTCGGCGGGCTCGGCTGGTCGCCGCGGCAACCCTCGAGTAACGTGCTGGACGGGCGCGGTGCGCGGACTCGGCGCCCGTCGTGGGATCGCGAGAAGGGACGACTGTGACGGGCGGGCGAATGGTCGGGCTGTTCGCCGGGATCGGCGGGCTCGAACTCGGGCTCGGCGCGCACGGCTGGCACACCGATCTGCTCTGCGAAATCGAGCCGGGGGCTCGGGCCGTGCTGGCCGCGCATTTCACCGACGTGCCACTGCACGGTGACATCACCAAGTTGCGCGCCCTGCCCGCCGGAACCGAACTGGTAGCGGCCGGTTTTCCCTGCCAGGACCTGTCGCAGGCGGGGCGCACCGCGGGGATCACCGGGCAGCGGTCGGGTCTGGTGGACGAGGTGTTCCGGCTGGTGCGCCGCCAGCGCGGCCCGCGCTGGCTGCTCATCGAAAACGTGCCGTTCATGCTGCAATTGGGGCGCGGTGCCGCCATGCGCCACATCACCGCCGCGCTGGACGAACTCGGCTACACCTGGGCGTACCGGGTGGTCGACGCGCGCTCGTTCGGTTTGCCACAACGTCGCCAGCGGGTGCTGATGCTGGCCTCGCGCACCGAGGACCCGCGCCGCGTGTTGTTCGCCGACGACGCGGGCCCGCGCGAAGTCGGCGACGCGGGCAGCGATCCGTGCGGGTTCTATTGGACCGAAGGCGTGCGCGGGCTCGGGTGGGCGGTGAACGCGGTGCCAACACTCAAGGGCGGGTCGGCGCTCGGTATCGCCAGCCCACCAGCGGTGCGCCTGCCCTCGGGTGAGATCGTGACGCCAGGAATCACGGATGGCGAACGGCTGCAAGGGTTTTCTACCGATTGGACCGCGCCCGCCACCACCGTCCCCAGCATCAAGCAGGGCCACCGCTGGAAGCTCATCGGCAACGCGGTGAGCGTGCGGATGGCGGACTGGGTGGGCGATCGCCTCACCGATCCGCGCGACCCGATCCCGCACTCCGAAGAACTGCGCCCCGGCCAGCCCTGGCCCACGGCCGCCTGGGGGCGCGGCGGCACCGCCTACCGGGTGCCTGTCTCGACCTGGCCCGTGCACCAGCCCTACGAGGACCTGAAGAACTTCCTCACCGACTCGCGCCTGCTCTCCGCCCGCGCCACCGCCGGCTTCCTGCGCCGCGCGGGGAGAGGCAACCTCCGCTTCCCCGAAGGGTTTTTGCTGGATGTGGAGCAGCACCTGGATCGCATGGGCGGCTGGGCGGCATGAGTGCGCGGGTCCGCGCCGGGCACGCTAGGGCCGGAAAGACTCCGGCATGAGCGAACGGCCCCGCACCGACGCCGCGACCAGCGCGCGCATGGCGCGGCAGCGGCGCACGGGCACCGATCCCGAACTCGCGCTGCGCCGCGAACTGCATCGCCGCGGGTTGCGGTACTTCGTGGACCGCGCGCCATTACGCGGACAGCGCCGCCGGGCCGACGTCGTCTTCCCGCGCCTGCGGGTCGCGGTCTACGTGGACGGCTGCTTCTGGCACAGCTGCCCCGACCACGCCACCCACCCGAAGAACAACGCCGCATGGTGGGCGGAGAAGCTGGCGGGCAACGTCGCGCGGGACCGGGCGACCGACGCCGCGCTGCGGGAGGCGGGGTGGACGGTGGTGCGCGTCTGGGAGCACGAGGACCCGGCGGTCGCCGCCGATCGTGTGCAGGACGCGTTGGGGAAGTAGGGACGCGAGCCGGGCCCTGACCGTCGCCGAGCAGCGGATCCATCTGCGAGGCATGGCCTGCGCCGCGCACCGGGAGCACGCACGCGAATGTGCCCGCCTCCTCTACCGTCGCGACGATCGCCCGTACCGGCTCGGCGGGCTGCGACCCCGTGGGCACGGCCACCGTGGCGCCCCCGCCGACTCGACCGTGATCACCTTCTGTGCGGGTGCCACTCTCCGGCCGGGCACATTCGCAAAGGACTGAGACCGACCTCACGGACCCACATGGTCGAGCGCCGTCGACCTACCGGTTGCGGACGCGTACCAGACTGCGGGGCGCGTTGGCAGCCACGTAACTGGACAGCGCCATGGCGGCGAATATCGCGAACCCGGCGATCGCTGTCGCGTATCCGATCATGGGTGGACCTCCTTCGTGAGCTTTCCGACCAGGCTGCCCGCCGGACCTGACAACAAGCTGTGCGTCCGGTGTCAAACCTGTGCGAACCGCCGGCGCACGGGCGCGGACCTACGCGAATTCAGCGAGCAGGTGTCGCGGCTGGTAAGCGCCTCGGCGGGAGCTGGTGCGCCCGGCGGCTCTCCGGCAACACGCGTGCGTGATCGGACGGCGCCCGCGGTTCGGCCGGGAACAATGGCGGAGGTGACCGAGAGCCGAGGTGCCGATCGGGTGCGCGTGGGGTCGTGGCTGATCGCGGCGGCGATCGCGCTCGCCGGGCTCTGCTACTCGTCGTGGGTGCTGGAGTTCGTGCTGCCGATCGATGCCGACCCGGTGAACTCCTTCCTCAGCGAACTCGACGCCGAGGGCAAGCCGTACCGGGAGGTCTTCGCCACCGGCGACAAGATCGCCGGGTTCCTGCTGATCCCGGCGGCCGTCAGCGGACTGTTGCTGTTCCCGCGCCGCAGGCTCAGCACCGTCGGCTGGGTGGCGCTCGGCTGCTTCGGCGCGGCGACCATCGCCGACGCGCTGCTCCCCCTGCGCGACTGCACCCCCGGCGAGAGCGGATGCGGCGACCCGAGTGACCTGTTCCCCCAACTGCACCAACCCCACGCCCTCACCTCCACCCTCGCCGTCACCTCCCTCGCGATCGCGGTCTTCGCGTTCAGCCTCGCCGCCTTCCGCTACCACCGCTGGCGCATCCTGCGCGAATTCGGCCTGGTGGCACTGGTTCTCGGCGCGGCCGCCACCATCTGGATGCTCGTGGCCGACAACCTGCCCGGCGACTACGCCCTCGGCATCGCGCAGCGAATCCAGGTGGGGTCGATGTCGGTGTGGTTATTGACGCTGGCCGTCGCGGTGGTGCTGGAGGGGAAGCGTTGAGGGTGCGCGTCGGGCGCCGTCGTACAGGGGACGGGGCGACCGCGCGTCAGGTATGGGGCCGACCGCGCATTCGACGCGGCGGGGGCGACACGCATTCGACGGTGGCGAGCATTGACGCGGGCCAACCGCGAGTTCGGCGGGGCGAGCATTGGGCGGTCGCGCCAAACAACGAGTACCGGTACCAGGCACGGCGGTCAGCGGTCCGGTCCGAGGCACACGGCAGGTCATCGGACCGACCGCCGACAGCGCGCGATCTGAAGCGCTCGCCAGTCGAGTAGCGGGTGTGGCCGGTCCCAGGCGGAGATGTCGGCCAGTACGTCGCGGGTGGTCGCGGTCGCACTGCCGACGCGGCGAGGCGCGGCGGAATCGGACGGAATGCGGTGGCCGGATCGGTCGCGGATGATGAATGCTGTCGGCATGGGTGACCGTGTGAACATCTCGTCCGCTTCGGATTTCGAGGATGTCGTGGGGTATTCGCGGACGGTGCGGGTGGGCGATTTCGTGGCCGTCAGCGGGACCACGGCGGCCGCGCCCGGCGGTGGTGCGGTCGGTGGCGACGACATCGGCGAGCAAGCGCGCGAAGCGTTGCGGCGGATCGCGGCCGCACTGCGGGAGGCGGGCGCGGACCTCGCCGACGTGGTGCGCACCCGGATCTTCGTCACCGATATCGCGCGCTGGCCCGAGGTGGCCGCCGCCCACGCCGAAGTGTTCGGCACGATCCGGCCCGCCGCGTCGATGTACGAGGTCCGCGCCCTCATCGCGCCCGAGCTGATGGTCGAGATCGAAGCCGACGCGATCGTGAACGGGTCGGCCCCGTAGCCGCGATCACCGACGCGCCACCCGAGGCCCTGCCACCGGGATACCTAGGCAGGGCCGCAGTCATCGCCACGCCACCCGAGGCCCCGACTATCAGGATGCCGAGGCCTGGCTGCGGTGAACGGACCGCCCAGCGCCGAGTGCTGGGACCTGCGGGCCGAGGCCGGGCCGCGGGTCTGGTCGTGGACGGCCGCGCGGCTGGGGGTGGCCACCGACGTCGCCGGCAGTGCTCGAGCCAGGCCCGCACAACGACGTCCGAGCGGTATGCGCCCTCCCGGTAGGGTCGAATTGTGACCACCGATACACCAGACGTCCTCCCCCTCGCGCTGCTGGATCAGGTCGCCACCGCCACGACGCGCCTGCTCGACACCGCGCGGACCCTCACCGACGCCGACGTGATCGCCCCGTCCCTGCTGCCGGGCTGGACGCGCGGCCACGTGCTGGCGCACCTCTCGCGCAATGCCGACAGCCTGGTGAACCTGCTCATCTGGGCGCGCACCGGCATCGAGACCCCGCAGTACGCGAGCCCGTTCCTGCGCGATTTCGACATCGACGCCGGCGCGCCCCGCCCCCTCACCGAACAGGTCATCGATCTGGAAGCCTCCGCGGCCCGCTGGTCGGCCCTCGCCACCACCGCGCCGCCACAATCCTGGCG
This sequence comes from Nocardia puris, assembly GCF_036051655.1. NCBI lineage: Bacteria > Bacillati > Actinomycetota > Actinomycetes > Mycobacteriales > Nocardiaceae > Nocardia > Nocardia puris. Next base: position 1,518,441 of record NZ_CP107943.1, read on the forward strand.
CGCCACCGTGCGCACCCGCGCGGGCCGCGCCATCCCCGCCGCCGAGGTGCCCTGGATGCGCCTGCTGGAAGTCGAAATCCACCACGTGGACCTGAATTCCACCTACACCCCCGCCGGCTGGCCCACCCCCTTCGTCCACCGCACCCTCACCCAAGCGACCACCGACCTCGGCCGATCCATACGGTCCCCCTTCACAATCCGCGCCACCGACACCGACTTCACCACCACCCTCGGCCCCGGCACCCCCACCCACACCATCGAAGGCCCCACCCCCGCCCTCCTCGCCTGGCTCATAGGCCGCTCCCCCGGCACCGACCTCACCGGCGACCTACCGAACCTCCCCGCCTGGCGGTAAGTGAGGTACCGGTCTGTCGACCGGGGTTTACGCCGTTGGGGCACAACATAGTTCGATGGGATACACGGCACGTGCTGCTGGCATACCTCGACGAATCCTTCGACAAGGGCGAGTACAGGATCGCCGCTGTCATCTGCCCCTCCTCGGAGGTGCTGAGTCTCGGTGCCGAGTTGGACGCGGTCGTGGAGAAGGCCGCGGCGACGTGGTCGACCGATCCGCGTGCCGAACTGCACGGAAACGATCTGGTCCAGGGCAAGAACGACTGGGCGCCGGTCAAGAAGCAGGTCCGAGCACGTATCGGCGTCTACCACAACGCGCTGAGATCCACCGCGTCCACTCCGGGACTGCGCCTCGTGCTGCGTGGCGTGGACCGGGAGGCACTGGTCCGCCGATATGCCAAGCCGTACCACCCGCACCGCGTCGTACTGGAACACGTCCTCCAAGCGGTCGATTCCCACGCACGCAGGCTGGGCAGCCGGTGCTGGTCATCGCGGACGAGGTCGAGAATCAGGACAGTCACCGCAAGAGCCTGTGGGAATTCCAGCATGTCGGCACGGCGGGCTGGGGCGGACCCACGACCAAACCGCACGTCCCCACAAACGCACCCCCCACATCGGGGGGCCGGGGGGCGAAGCCCCGCCGGGCGGGGCGCGGGGGCTGCGCCCCCGCAAAACACGACGAAACGAGAACCGGCCCACGCCCGTGGTGGGCATGGACCGGCTATCGAGTGAAGTGCGCCCGGAGAGACTCGAACTCCCAACCTTCTGATCCATTCGCGCGTACATGACTGTCCGCCCGCGTCCATCGCTGGTTTTGTGCAGCAACGGATTTGGGCACCGGCCACCGTTTCGGGTCCGCTTCCGTCCGGGCTTGTCCGCGGACGTTTGTACGGGAAAAGTAGGGGATCATCGAGTCGCGCCCCGACCATGGCCCTGCTGGGTGGTGGTCTGCACATAGGTGGGGCTGGCTACCCGCCTGCCCCGATAGGGCCTGCCCTTCTCGCGCAGAGGCTCCGCGGTCAAGGGTGGCGATAGCCATCACGTAGTGACGCCGTAGGCGCCCTTGACCGTGGAGGGGCGCGGGAACACAATGCAGGCCACCACCCAGCAGGGCCACGCGGCCGGAGGTCGCGCCGGATTGGTCCTCGTCACTCTTTCCAAGTCTTGCCCGTAATGGCTTGGTACTTGTTTATCTCCCGCCTTCTGTCTTTGTCGGAAAGACCCTGCAATGTCCAACTGAAACCGCGCTGTGAGACTCGATCGAAAAGTCTTTCGGCTTTCTTTTGGTATTTCGCAGTGAATAACCCGAGGAACCCTGGCTGCATCTGCATAAAATGCTGAAGAGAAGTCGCCAGCCTCGTGCCATCCGACCCTTCCAGTCTCCATTCTGCGAGCACCTTGATAAAATCAATACCCCGTCGCTCAACCTCCGATTCGAGTATGAGCAACTCACGCCAACTAATTATTCCCGGGGGTAGTGAGGAGCCATCGAGCTCGGCCACCATGGGCATTCCAATTTCAAGCAGCTTTATCTGTGTCATATAGTTGATGGCCATACCGTCGTCGGGCGCTAGCACTATTGGAATGTATTTCGTATCGTCGGTGACTGATACCCGGCTGTCTGGCCACCCTTTACTGCGAAACTGCTTGACCGTAGAAACCAATTGGCTGAATTTCTTCCTGTACTTCTTCTGGAGATCTTCATCCAAAACGCTGATCTCTGCCGTCCCTTCAGCGAGTCCCTGAAGAAGGCTCCGCATGTTGGCGTCGATAATGAGAATTTCGTTACCGTGAGCATAACCCCAGTCTCCGATTTCATCCTCGTTCTTTCCGCCCCATGCGGCACGGAAGTCTGGATCCGATAGAATTACGCCTCCGGTGCGTGGTGATTGCAGATTAGAAATCCTTTCTAGGACCTCACCGACTCGCTGCTCAAATAAATGCTGCATCGCACTTGAGAAATGCTTTGATTGCCTCTTCTTGTCGGGCGTCTGACTAAGGATCCATCGAGACTCAAGGTAGGGGTGGTCCCCGAAGAACCGCTGCAATGCGTACTGGAGTCGCATCATGATGAACGAGCCGTCAGCGAGTCGGACAAATGGACGCTGCTGGAGGGTGTAGCGCGACCACGGGTTGATCGGCGTCCCCTCTCGCATCTCCTTCGCGAGAGTTTGGCGGAGTTCGTCTGGCGTCAGCGTGCAGTGATCAGTAAAGAACCGCTCGACGGGTGCGGGAACTTTATGATCATGGAAGAAGGTGGCAGATAAGCGCGCTTGGCCGGACATTTCGCAAGTCCTGTAGATCAAGAAGCCGAGCGCAAAGAAGTCGCTTATATTGATTCCGGTAGCTTCTTCGAACATGGCGGCTGGTCCAGAGCCAATGTCTGACAGGATCCCCGGATCGGTTGATGACGGCCAATCTCGGTACCAGATTTCCTCGGCATCTGCGCAAAGCGTGGCCAGTGTCGAGGAGTGCAGTGCGGACGTCTCGGCTATTGCGAAGAGGGTGAAACTGTCATGGAGTTCTTCCCAGGATTTCACCTCATGAAAGGCATTTTCATCCACCTCTTCATTTATCCCTAGTACACATTTAGCGAAGTCATCTGCTTTTAGGGATGACCCACCCTCATGGTCGGCGTACACTGCTATTTCCTTGAGGCACTGCACCAGCGCGAATGGGGTCAAGGCCATATGTGACTTACGAAGTCTATCCCCGAGCTTTTTGCCCGCATCGCCGGCTACCTTTTTCCCCCACTCGCGTTCGATATTGTTCCATCCGTTGGTCAGCATCGACCTATCGAGCAAGGCCAGCATGTTGGATACGCCTGCAATTGCGTTGCGAAAATTGCACGCTGCCCAAATTTCTTTCCGCAATTCTAAGCCAAAGCTATCCCCAAAAACATCGGAAGCGACAATCAAGTTGGGCTCTGTTGGGATAAAACTCGTCATCTGGCGACTTCCTATTCCTCGAAACCTCTTGGGCCGATCATTGCGCAACATGCCGAGTTCTCAGATCAGGCGATGTGATTGCATTAGTACCGGTTGTTCCCCGCGGTCGCAACGTTTTTGATGAAACGATCGGTCTGGGCCTGCTGCGGCCGGGAGGTGACAGGCGAGACATGGGCATCCGAGGGATGTTGCGCAACCACAGCCAGTGGACTGGCTACCAGTCGCAAGATCGCAGATCACTGCGGGAGGTAGGTCGGGTACGGCACTCGTCGTGCCCACACTTCTCGGTTATCGAAAATTCAGCAATCTCGGATCGGTGGGTGTCGGCGTAGCGTGCGGCCGACGCACCGGCGCGCCGGGCGGTGAGGTACGAGCAAGGCCGCTGCGCGCCGTAGTGCGGCGGCGGCGCGCAGCGCCGGCGCCTCTTGATAGCGTCGAAGGACAGGCTGAAGCAGCAGTCACGCGACGATTACCGCCGGGTGTGGAACAAGTACGGCGAGTCTCAGCTTGGCGCGCTACGGGTGCGTGAGCTTTCGACGAGTCGTGCTGAGCGGTACCTGGCGACGATTCCGGTTTCGCGGGCGCAGATTCTTCGGGTGGTGCTGACCGGCATGTTCTCGACGGTGGTCCGGTACGACATCCTGACGGTGAATCCGATCCGGGAGGTAACCCGCAGGAGAAGCAAGGCGGCGCCGGCGCGTGCGCTGACACCCGATGAGTTTGCGGTGGTTCGTTCGGCAGTGCAGGCGTATCGCGATCGGCCGGGTGTCAGCGGGCCTCGTCCGGGGCGGTTGCTGCTGGAGTTCATCGACGTGATGGCCTCGACCGGGTGCCGCCCGAATGAGGTGCTGGGGCTGCGGTGGTGTGACGTGGACCTGCTGGGTGACCCGCCGACCATGACGCTCACAGGGACGACGCTGGATCACGGGAGAGTGGTCGGTAAGGCGGTCCATCGGCAGGATGAGCGCAAGGGCGGCGCTCCTGATCACACCGTCATCCTCCCGAAACTGGCCGTGGAAGCACTGGCTGGTTTGTTCGGCGATGCCACCGACCCAGAAGGACCGGTATTCGCCAACCGTGACGGCGGGTGGATGAGCCTGGCAAATCTCCGGCGGTCACTGCGGGCAGCGCTTCCCGATGAGTTGGGGTGGGTCACGCCGTACAGCTTCCGCCGGACTGTGGCGACGGTGGTTCGTGATGACCTCGGGCCGGCCGAGGCTCAGGCTCAGCTGTCGCACTCGAAGCTGTCCACCACCGAGCAGCACTACTTCCAGCGCCAGACACAGGGCCCGGATGTCCGGAGCGCTCTCGACCGGTACGCCGGAGGAAAGTAGGGGCTCGTTTGTACGGGCAAAGTACGGGATCGGTCTCTTCATCGAGAACATGAAACAGCCCCCGATCCGCTTTCGCAGGTCGGGGGCTGTTTTCTGTGCGCCCGAAGGGATTCGAACCCCTAACCTTCTGATCCGTAGTCAGATGCTCTATCCGTTGAGCTACGGGCGCATAGCATTCTTCAGTTGTCACCCGGCGAACCGGGTGTGGCGGAGGCGAGAGGATTTGAACCTCCGGTCCCCGTGAAGGGACAACTCATTAGCAGTGAGTCCCATTCGGCCGCTCTGGCACGCCTCCTGGAGCCTTCTCTTCGAGGGCAACCGGTCCTTTCGAACCGCCGAGCAGAAAGGTTACAGTACCTGGCGTCCAGATCACAAAACGCCTGGTTATCAGCGTAAATTGCTGTCGAACCAGTCGAAGATCCTGGTGCGCGCGTCGTAGGTGCTGTCGTCGTCCTCGGTGCCGGGATTGTCGGCGCGGTGCCCGAGGCGCGGGTAGCTCACCAGGAGGCTGGCGACGGACGCGCGGGCGGTGGCGTCGCGCAGTTTCTCGACGTCGTCGGGCGGGGTGTCCGGGTCGTCGGCGCCGTAGAGGCCGAGCCACGGGGCCTGGAGGTTGGGGGCGGCGCGGACGAGGGCTTCGGCGTCGTCGGTGAGGGGTTCGGCGATGCCGGGCGCGGCGACACTGACGGCGGCGCCGATGGGCCGGTTGGTGGCCACCAGGAACGCGGCGGTGCCGGCGTGGTCGAAGCCGAGCGCGCCGATGCAGTCGGGGAAGACGCCGCGGCGGGTGAGCCAGTCGAACGAGGCGTCGAAATCGGCGAAGAGCTCGTCGCCGAAGACCTCGTGGTCGGGTTCGGTCTCGCCGCGGTGGAACAGGTCGGGCGCGACCACGATCCAGCCTTCCGTCGCGAGCGCGCGCATGAACTCCAGCAACGATCCGGTGAACTCGCGGGACTCGTGCAGCACGACGATCCCGCCGCGCGCGTGGACCTCGGGTTCTATCACGGTGATGGGCACGCGGCCCAGGTCGGCGGGACTCTGATCCTGATCCTCGTCACCGCGCAACAGGGCGACGTCGCGATAAATGCCCGACATGAAACCAGGGTAGGACCCGGCGCTGATCTTCGCGAGAAGTTCGCACGTGAGGGGCCGTTACCCGCCGGTTTTTCCGGTGTGGGAGCCGACCGGCGCCCGCGACCGAACCCACCCTGACCGCCGCACTACTGTGGAGGGGTGACAGCGCGTATCCGGCCCGACCTCTCCGCCATCCCGGCCTACACTCCCGGCCGTAGTCATCCCGGCGCGGTCAAGCTGGCCAGCAACGAGACCACCCTGCCGCCGCTGCCCGCCGCCGCGAAGGCGATCGCGGAGGCCGCCGAGTTGGCGCACCGCTACCCCGACAACCAGGCGGCCGACTTGCGCGCCGCGTTGGCGGAGTTCCTGGGCGTCACGCCGGCGAACGTGGCGGTCGGTTGCGGGAGCGTCGCGCTGTGCCAGGAGCTGGTGCAGATCACCTGCGGCGCACCGGACGACGAGGTGTTGTTCGCGTGGCGCTCGTTCGAGGCGTACCCGATCGTGACGCAGGTCGGCAACGCGACGGCCGTGCAGGTGCCCCTCACGCCCGAGCTGACCCACGATCTGGATGCGATGGCCGCGGCCGTCACCGAACGCACCCGGCTGATCTTCGTGTGCAATCCGAACAACCCCACCGGCACCGCCCACGGCCGCGACGCGCTCATCCGTTTCCTGGACGCGGTGCCCGCGCACGTGCTCGTCGTCCTGGACGAGGCCTACTTCGAGTACCTGCGCCGCACCCCGCAGGATCGCCCCGACGGCGTCGAGATCGCCCGCGATCGCCCGAATGTGATTGTGCTGCGCACCTTCTCGAAGGCCTACGGATTGGCCGGGCTGCGCGTCGGCTACGCCGTGGGCGATCCGGAAGTGATCACGGCGCTGCAGAAGGTGCACATCCCGTTCAGCGTGAACCGGGTGGCGCAGGCGGCGGCGATCGCGTCGCTCGAGGCGCGCCACGAACTGCTCGGGCGCACCGACGCGGTGGTCGCGGAGCGGGAACGGGTACGCGCCGCCCTGCTCGCCGCCGGCTATCGCGTGCCGCCCAGCGAAACCAATTTCCTATGGCTGCCGCTGGACGACCGCAGCGTCGAGTATGGCGAGGCGAGCGCCGAGGCCGGTGTGCTGGTGCGGCCGTACGGGGCCGACGGCGTGCGCGTCACGGTGGGCGACCCGCACGAGAACGACCTGTTCCTCGAGTTCGCGACGAACGCCGACGTGCTCGGCCGGTTCCTCGGGCGATAGGGCACCTCAGCAGATCTCCGACGCCTCGTCTCCCGCTTTCCGGAACTCGTAGCGGACGGCGCCGGGGATCTGCGCGGGCAGGACGATGGCGGCGCCGTTTCCGGGGGTCCAGGTGCGGGGGACGAGGATGTAGTGGTCGCCGATGCGGGTGAGGGGGACCAGGCCGTCGTAGCGGAAGCGGTAGGCGGAGGAGGCGCCGTCGGGCGGGGTGGTGCACAGGGTGGTGCGCACGTCGGAGCGGGAGAGGTGCAGGTCCAGTTCGCTGTAGAGGATGACTCCCGAGCTGGTGGAGAGCTGGTCGGCCCATTCCTGGGCGCGGGTCTGCCCGACCGCGACGGAATAGTCGGTGGCGATCCAGAACATGCTGATGCCCACCATGGTGAACAGGATCGCCCATTCGACCACCGCGACGGCCGGCGAGGACGGCACCTCCGATGCCGGCTGACGCTCACGTAACCTCTTGCGGCGCAAGACCACCAACCACCAGAGCAGAAGCACACCGGCGATCACCGATATCGGTGCCACGCACAGCCCGCTGTTGAGCGGGGTCACCACGTAGATGCGGGAAAGGCCGTTGGCGAGAACGGCGATCGCGACCACGGCCGTGATCACCGTCGCCCACCGCGAAGGCCGGTGCGCGCGAACCGAATCCGGCAACGCGAGGTATCCCCACAGCAGGATCATGCCGAGCAGCCCGACGAAGATCGCCGGGACGAACAGCGTGTCGACGGTCCGCATCAGGTACTCGCGGATGCTCGGGTTCAGGGTGGTCGAGTCGACGCCGAAGTAGTCGAAGAACCAGTAGACGTGGGCCCAGCCGAAGTAGAACAACACGGCGGTGAGCAGCGTCGTCGGCGCCACGACCCGCCCGATCGCGCCCGCGACGTGGGTGAACCCCTCGAACGGGGACCCGGCCGCGGCGCGCGGCGCCTGCTCGTCAGGCGGTTGCGTCATGGGCTATTCCGTCGGGGGCGGTGCGTCGGTCTCGGTCGGCGTGCCGGTCTCGGTGGGTGAGTCCGTCTCGGTGGGGGTGTCGGTCTCGGTGGGAGTCTCCGTGTCCGGCGCCTCCTTCGGGAGGTAACCCTCTTCGTCACAGGGGAATGTCTGCGCGGGCAGCGTCCCGGTGAACAATGTCAGCGGAACGCCTGGCGTCAGGACCAGTGACCCGTAAGGCGCCTCGGCCGTCGACGTCGAATCGCTTTCCCCGCCTCGGAGTTGGCCGGAGTACTGGCAGACGCTGTTGCGCGTGTCGGAGCCCTCGGCGACGAGTACGGTCACGCAGCCACCGCACGCCGCGGCGATATCCGCTTCGGCCTTCGCCTGCACGAGGACGATCGCACCGCCTTCGCTCTGTACCAGCGCCGGGATCCGGAAGGGCGCCCCCGCCGTCCGCCCGGCATCGGTCTTCTCCGGCCGCCCCGGCACCCCGCCGCCCGGCCCACCTCCCGACTCGGTGGTCTCCGACGCCCGGGCACCCGACCGCTGTTCGGGTATCGACGTGGCGCACGCCGTCAGCGCCACCGCCGCCGCGATCACGACCAGCATCCGCGAAGCGATCATGTCCGTACCTCTCGCCTTCCGATACGCGATCGCGACGAGCTTCCGACCTGTCCCCGACCGGGCCGAGCAGGCGCGTTTCAACCACCAATCATCCCCCAGACCACCCGGGACCGGGCGGGTTTCGCCGCTCGACTCCGTGCGGCGGTGGGAGATCGGGCTAGTTCACGCCGAGCGCTCCGCCCACGGTGGGCCAGGAGCGGGCGAGTTCGTCGGCCCAATAGGGCCAGGAGTGGGTGCCGGTGGCGCGGAAGTTGACGGTGACCGGGATGCCGAAGGAGGTGAAGCGGTCCACCAGGCGGCGGGTGCAGGTGGCGGTGGCGGCTTCGAGCGGGCCGCCGAAGCCGACGGCGTTGGCCAGTTCCGGGTTGCCGGGCACATCGTATTCGCCGGGCAGTCCGCTGCCGACGGAGAGGTAGATCGCCTTGCCGCGCAACGATTCCGCGTGCAGCATCACGTCGTGGGCCAGCCAGTCGCTGTGGTTCTCGGGGCCGAACATGTTGTCCGGTTCGCCGCCGTAGGTGGCCACCACCGCGCGCGCCTGCGTCTGGCCGAGGTCGGTGCCCATGGCGAAACAGCCGGAGTGCGCGGCGACGGCGCGGTAGCGGCCCGGCTGCCGGAAGGCGAGCATCATCGCGGCCTCGGCGCCCATCGAGACGCCCATCACGGCGTTGCGGCCGTTGCCCTCGAAGCGGGCGTCGAGCAGGGGCGGCAGCTCCCGGGTGAGAAAGGTCTCCCACATGTTGGTGCCGAGCACCGGGTCGGGACGCTGCCAGTCGGTGTAGAAACTGGCCGGGCCGCCGACGGTGAGCACGACATTGACGTTCTTGTCCTCGTAGAACTGCTCGGCGCGGCCCATCTCGAGCCAGTTGTTGGTGTCGGGTTCGGCGGCGCGGCCGTCCAGCATGTAGACCGTCGGGCGCGGAGCGCCGCGGTCGCGCGGCAGCAGCACCTGCACCTGCACGGTGCGGCGCATCGACGGCGAGCGCACGAAAACACGCAGCCTGCGGTCGCTGATGGGCTCGACGCGTTCGATGGCGGCCGTGCTCGCGGGCGTGGTGGTCGGCTCGGCGGGCGCGGGCCCCTCGGACGAACCGGTGTCGGGCAGGTCGGGGATATCGGGCGCGCCGGCGGCGGGGGGCGCTGCGAGCGCCGCACCGGCGAGCAATGCGGCGCTCGTTGCGGCGACGATCAGGCGTCGCCACGGCGTGGACCGAGACACCATGCCTGCCATAGTGCCAGACGCCTCGCGGGCGACCCGGGACCTATGCCGACACGTGCTCAGATGGGATCTGGAGCACTGTCAAGGGGGCGTCCGGAAGCGCCATCGCGCCCGGGGATTACCCGAATTCGGGCACACGGCCAGCACACCCGCCGTACCCTGACGATCGGACGCTTCCACGGACGTCGATGGGGATCATATGACCGCATACAGCAGCGATCCTGTCCCACACGTCCATCCATCACGCCCGAATGCCCACCGACCGAGCGGTTTTCGGGCAATCGCAGGGCAACGGCGCGGCATCCGGTCGCGTGATCCACCGGACCGGTCGGTTTGTCGCGTTGCCCACTCGCAAATGTTCTGTTCGGCCGCAGTACCTGATGCCCGACCGGAGAACCCCGTGAACCACGTTCTGCCCGCCATTCCGCCCGAAACCACCGTCGGTACCGAACCTTTCGGTCTCGATCTCGGACGGCGACTGCGCGAATGCGATGAATTCTTCCGACAGCCCGAACTCGCCCACCTGTCCGACCAGCGCCGCCGCGCCGCGCTCGCCCAACTGCGCGACACCGGCACGTACGTGCAGACCGCCGAGGAGATCCAGATCGGCGCCCGGCTGGCCTGGCGCAACCACGCCCGCTGCGTGGGCCGCAAACATTGGCGCTCACTGAAATTGCTCGACGCCCGGCGCGTGACCACGGCGCGTGAACTGGCCGAGGTGTGCTGGCAGCACCTGCACATGGCCACCAATGGCGGTGCGGTGCAATCCCTGATCACCGTCGGCCCGCCGCGCAGGCCCGACGGGCGGGAGTACCGGATCGTCAGCCCGCAACTCATCCGCTATGCCGGATACCGCAACGGCGACGGCACCGTCACCGGCGACCCGGCCAATATCGCGATCACCGAGTTCGCGATGAAACTCGGATGGCGCGGTGCGCGAACGCCTTTCGATATCCTGCCGCTGTTGATCAGCACACCCGACGAACCGATCCGCTGGTTCGAGGTGCCGCCGGAGATCGCGTGGGAAGTGGAGCTCGAGCACCCGGAATTCGAGTGGTTCGCCGGACTCGGGCTGAAATGGCATGCGGTGCCCGCCGTGTCGAACATGAACCTCGAAATCGGCGGGATCACTTACCCTTTCGCACCCTTCAACGGCTGGTACGTGGGTGCCGAGATCGGCGCGCGCAATTTCAGCGACACCGACCGCTACAACATGCTGCCGCTGATCGCCGACATGATGGGCCTGGACACCTCCCACGCGCGCACCCTGTGGCGCGACCAAGCGCTGATCGAGCTGAACAAGGCTGTGCTGCACAGCTACCGGAAGGCGAAGGTGCACATCGTCGACCACCACACCGTCGCCAAACAGTTCTGCGAACACGTCGCCAAGGAGGAATCCGCCGGGCGGAAATGCCCGACGGACTGGTCGTGGGTGAATCCGCCGATCTCCTCCGGACTGACGCCCACCTTCCACCGGTACTTCGATCCGCCCGACGACGACCTGCGCCCCAATTTCGTGCGGCGGGATACCGGCGGCTGAGGTCGCCGGTATCCCGGGTGTGATCCGGTCGGCGTCAGCCCGTGGGACGGGTGCCCGATTCGGGTCCGGTGGCCTGCGGCATCAGGGGTCCCACGCCGTTGACGGCGGCGGGGACGACATGCTGCACGGTCCGCGTCTCCTCGTTGTCCTGATCCGGCAGCCGGAGATCGAGCGTATACACCGGCTGGATGTACTCCTGTTCCTGGAGACGGCCGAACTCCAGGTATCCGAAATGCGCGTCGCGCACGAGGAATCCGCTGTCGCGGGACAGGTGCCAGTAATCCTCGACCTCGCCGAGCACATCGTCCAGGGTCCGCAGCGCGCGGACCGGCTCGTGGATCCCGGCGATGCGCCGCGCCGTCCGTTCGAATCCCGTCAGCTCGTGCTTCGCGTCGAGGTAGACCACGAGACAGCCACCCTGGCCGAGCACGGGCACGCCGTCGAGCTCGCGGGCGAGGATCACCCCGGCGTCGATCACCCGCGGGTACGCCGGCTCGCCGCCGATCTCGGCGGACGCGACGTGCAGGCGGGTGACTCGCTCCGGCGTGAACACCTCACCGTCGGCCAGGTCGAGGTGATCGACGGCCCGGACCGCCGCGTCGATCGCATCCGCGTCGCTGATGTCCAGGTTCGACTCTCCGTCGTCGACCTGCCAGCGATCGCGGTCCACGTACTGCACCGCGCGCGAGGGGCGGTAGACCGTCACCAGGCGCGATTCGTCCTCGAGCTCGAGCAGCGGGCCGAACTCGGTCCAGCTCCGGCTCGAATCCCGTTTCAGCCCGGCGCGTTCAGCGAGTGCGTCGAGGTCGTCCAGCGGGTCGACGCGCGGGTCCACCCGGTAGATGTTGGTGGCCGCCTCGAAGCCGCGCCAACGTGCGGCGAGCGCGTCGTAGTCCATCTCCTTGCTCCTAACTCCGCCATTTCCAGGCCAGATGATTCGAGGGCACGGGCCCGGCGTCGCGATCGGAGAGCTTGCCGTGGTCGCGCCGGAACCGGGAGTCGGGCCCGTCGCGGCCACAGGCGATCGCGATCGGCCTGTTGGTGTTGCTGCCCGAGCGCGCGAACGCGGCGTCGAGCCATGCGGTGCCGACCGGGGTGCCCCGCGACACCGCGGTGAGGAATTCGGCGCCGCGGTTGGTGTCGATTCCGGGGAATTCGGTGCCGATGAAGGCGCACAGCACGTGCAGCGCGCGCCGGGGCTGCCCGGCGACGCCCGAGGTCGGCGTGTCCCAGGTGCGCATCACGCTGGTGCCGACGTCCGGGTTCTCGGTCACGGCGTCGCACAGGTCGAGGACGAGCCACCGCAGCCTGCGCACACCGAGTCGCATGTTCCGGTAGAACGCGCGACACCCGAAGTGGTTGGAGGCCAACGACACCGCCGTTTCCGCGGCGCCGTGGCCGGAGACATACATCAGGTGCGTGTTGTCCACCATGTTGAGCGAATCCCCGGTGGATACCACCGCGGGGTGCTCGTAGTCGGTGGCCCACGCGTCCGCATTGCCCCAGACGAACTTCTCGATATGCCCGAAGTTGCGCGCGGTGTTGATCACCGCCGCCGCCACGCTCCACGCGGCGGGCAGTGCGCGGAAACCGCAGACGGTCCCCGGCACCACGGCCGCGCTGTTCCATTCCACCGCGAATTCGACCCGCGTGAAATCTGCCATCGTCGTCACCTCTTTCTCCGCCGGTGAAACCTCACCACCAGCCTTTGTCCGCCCCGTACCGGTACGCCGCGTAGACGTCGATCCGTCCGGCGCCGAAATGGTTCTCCTTGTCCCGGAGCTGGCCCACGACGCGCGCCGCCGTGTTCTCGATCGCCTCCTGCACCCGCACCGGCACGATCGGCGTGTTCGCGATCAGACAGGCGTGGGCGAGCAGTGCGAGGCATCCCGCGACGTGCGGAGTCGCCGCGGACGTGCCGCCGAATCCGCTGTAGGGCAAGGAGCTTCCCGTGCCGGAGCCGTCGTGGAGGTAGTTGCACGAGGTCGTGCCGGGCCCGGGAGCGCAGATGTCCGGCTTGATGAGGCCCGGGCGCATTCCGTTCGCGTAGGGATAGTCGGTGTAGGGCGGTTTGCCCCACTCTGCCGGGCCGCGCCCGGAATACCCGGCGAGTTGATCGGAGACATCGGTGGCGCCGCAGCCGATGGCCGACGCGGTGCCGCCGACGGGGTTCTGCGACGGATGAATTCGCGGCGGCGGACAGTTCCCCGGCGTCGCGATGTTGTACGGGATCGGATAGAGCCCGGGTTGATCACCCTGATTCCCGATGCTGTTCGCGTGCAGGATGCCCGCCGCCGCGATCGCCTCGGTCGCGCGCCGCCACCCCGTGTAATTGGGGTTGCTCGGGAACTTCCACGACATCGACATGCTGATGACGTGCACACCGTGCTCGATCGCGAATTCGAATGCGCGCCAATACCTGTTCTCGGTGCCGCCGACGCGCAGCGCCATGATGGTGGCGCCCGGTGCGACTCCTGTTCGCGCACCGGCTGATCCGGTTCCGGCGACGATGCCCGCGCACGAGGTGCCGTGGCCCCTGTCGTCCCTCGGATCGTCGTCGTCGAACCAGAAATCCCAACCGTGGTGCGGGAATTCGGGGCCGCCGTCCCACATCCGATCCGCCAGATCGGGGTGGTCGTAGTTCACGCCGGTATCGATGACCGCCGCGACCACGCCGTCGCCGGTGACGCCGAGCTGCCACAGCAGGGGCGCTTTCACGCGGGTCACGCTCCACGTCGGCTGCGGCAGCGCGCTGTCGCCGGCCGCCCGTGCCCGCTCGCGCACCCGCGCGGGACGGGTCGTGGTGGGCGCATCGAGGAGGTCCTCGATGTCCACGGTGCGTGAGATGTCCACGGAGGCGACGTCCGCGCGGGCCAGGACGGCCCGCAGCACGTCGGGTGTGAGTCGCGCCGAGATCGAGTTCGTCGACCAGGAGGTGTCCAGCCCCGCCACTTTGGGCACGGCGACACCCTCGGCGGGCTCCGAGTCCTCCGCCGACCGGCCCCGCAGGTAGTCCAGCAGATCGCGCTGGTCGGCGGCGGCCCGCTCCTTCATCGCGGTGGCGGCATCCCGGCCCGCGCCGTCGGCGGCGCGGAATTCGGCCGCGGGCTCGCCGTGCAGGAAGATGTCGACCTCGATCGTGTCGTAGTCGCGGGCGTTGTCGAGCAGAACCCGCAACGCCTCGCTCACTTTGTTCGTCATCGCCGGCTACCGGATCCGATGCGCCTGCGATTTGCAGGTGTAGAAGTACCCGCAGAAATCGCGGTAGGGCCCGCGATCACAGGTCTCCGGATTCACGATCACGCGGCCGCTGTTGTCGGTGTTGCGGGCCGCCGTTCGGCCGGGCTTGTGTCCCCAGAATCCCTCGGCGGCCGAATGGATTCGGTACCAGTGGAAGTCCTGATTGCGGGCCACGACGAGGGCCACCAGCCTGCGCGGCTTCTCGGCGTCGGGGAAGCAGTGGAAACGCCGGTGGCAGCCGTCGGCCAACGACGCGCGGGTGAGCTCGGCGCAGGTGAACGCGGTGTACTTCGCGCCGGCGCCGAGTCCGGGCTGGGCGAAGGTGTTGGTGCGCCAGTTGCTCGCGTAGTTGTAGCAGTTGTTCTTCAGGATGACCGCCGGGTCGTTCCAGAATCCCGGATTGAACTTGGAGCGCTCGATGTAGCACGTGTCGGAGTCGGGGGCGACCTCGGCCGGGGCGCCGGACCGATCCTCGACCGTCTCGCGGGGCGAGCGCACGAAATCGAGCATCGCCAAGAGGTTCTGCACGTCGGTTTCGGGCGCGACAACGCCGTCGGTGACCGCGTCGTAGGTACCGAGGCCGCGGATGAGGCGTTCGGCGAAGTCGAGTCCCACACCGCCCGCGTGGGTCGCATCGATCTTGAATTCCCTTGGCAGGCCGAAGGTTTCGCCATCGTCGTCCATGGCCTGGACCAGCGCGCCCCGGAAGCCGAGTCCGTCGAAACCGGAGTCCGGCTCGGTGGCGACATCGGGCCTGGCGGCGACATCGCGCAGCAATTGGCGCGACTGCTCGCCGTCCACGTAATAGTAAGGATTGGGTCGACCCGAGAAGGCGTCGATCGTGATGCGCAGCATCGCTGCTCCTGGAAAGTGGTACTGAATGGCGGACCGGTCGATGTCGTGCCGGTCGGGCCGTTGAAGGTGTTCTCCGCGCGGTCGCGGTGCCTACCGACCTGGGATCGGTCGAGCGGAAAGTGCGAAACAATCGTGGCAGGCGGCGCGGGTCGTCACACGAGTAGTTCGCTACCCGGAATCGAAGCGGTGGGACCAGGGGACTGTTGGCGATACCACCTGCGTGGGACAGTGGGATGAGCGTCCTTCCGAGTGGTCGCGCCTCCGACGAGAATCGAGCCGGCATCACTGATGACATCGGTAGACGGGCCTTCGTGCGAGTCATCGCGACGGGCGCGCTGTGCACGGCGTGCGGCGGTGCGATGACCCCGGAATTCTCCGTCGAGCTGGACCTGTTCAGCGGCCGTCCCAACCCCGCGTGGACGCTGACGGCGCCGCAGGCACGCGAACTGGCCCGCTTGCTCGACGACCTTCCCCCGACCGACCGGCGCGCCGACCCACCGGGCCTCGGGTACCGCGGCTTCGCCGTCACCGGCACCCTCGACTGCACCGTCTACGCGGGCATCGTCACCTTCCCGAAGGGGCGCCGAGCCGAGGACGCGCACGGCGCCGAACGTTGGCTGACCGACCTCGCGCGGGCCCGAGGATGGGAGATCCCCCGCTGAGCGTGCGGCTAACCGCCGAACCGAGGGCCGCGAGGAGAATGACGCCGTGGCACCGCGGATTCCGAGAAAGTTGGGGGAAGGACCACCGCGTTGCCAGTCGTTTTCTGGTGCGGACTCCGTCCGCGCTCGGGCGGCGTGGCGGCTACATCCCGGCGCAACGACGTCGACAGCCGCTCGATCGGGCCGGTAGGCTTCTCGACCGTGACCGAGGGGGGAACACCGAGTACTCAGAGCCTGAGCGTGGTGCCGGAGAAGGTCCGTGCGGTCGGCAACCAGGTCTATGCGCTGGCTGAAGAGTTGAAGTCAGCGTTGGATTCGGCTGGCGTCGACGTGGATTCGGTGCTCGACGACGGGTGGACGGGCAGCGCAGCGAACGAGTTCTTCGCTGGATGGACGGGGCTGCTGCAGGGGTGGGTGACAACCGAGGTGGCTTGCCGAGAGGCAGGCCTGAGAGGATGTCGCAGTGCCCAAGCCGTATCCGAAAGAGTTCCGCGACGACGTCGTGCGGGTCGCTCGCAACCGCGACGACGGAGTGACCTGGAGCAGGTCGCGGCCGATTTCGGGGTTCATCCGATGACGTTGTCGAAATGGATGCGCCAAGCCGAGATCGATGACGGGAACAAGCCCGGGACCACTCGCAGCGAGTCGGTCGAGTTGCGGGATGCTCGCCGCCGGATTCGCCTGTTGGAACAGGAGAACGAGGTCCTGCGCCGCGCCGCGGCGTATCTGTCGCAGGCACAGATCCCGGGAAAAGGCTCTACCCGCTCGTGAAAGAGCTTGCCGCCGAAGGGAATCCCTGTGGCGGTGACGTGCCGGGTGCTGCAGCTCGCTCGCCAGCCCTACTACCGATGGCTGGCAGATCCGGTGACCACTGGCGAACTCGCCGAGGCGTATCGCGCCAACGCGTTGTTCGACGCGCATCGCGACGACCCTGAGTTCGGCTACCGGTTTCTCGCCGACGAAGCCCGCGAAGCCGGTGAATCGATGAGTGCGCGGACCGCGTGGCGGATCTGTTCGACGAATCGGTGGTGGAGCGCGTTCGGCAAGCCGCGGCGTGGCAAGAACGGCAAACCGGGGCCGCCCGTCCATGACGACCTGGTACAGCGCAACTTCCGCAGCGACGCACCAAATCGCCTGTGGCTCAGTGACATCACCGAGCATCAGACCGGCGAAGGCAAGCTGTACTTGTGCGCGGTCAAAGACGTCTCCTCCAACCGGATCATCGGGTATTCGATCGATCCCGGATGAAGTCTCGACTGGCGGTGACCGCGGTGAACAATGCCGTTGCCCGACGCGGTGACGTGTCCGGTTGCGTGATCCACACCGACCGCGGATCTCAATTTCGCTCGCGGAGATTCGTCGGCGCGCTCAACCGTCATCGCATGGTCGGATCCATGGGCCGTGTCGGCGCGGCCGCTGACAACGCCGCCATGGAAAGCTTCTTCAGCCTGCTGCAACGCAACGTCTTGGACCGACAGCGTTGGGACACCCGCGAGCAGCTCCGGATCGCGATCGTCACCTGGATCGAACGCACCTACCACCGGCGTCGTCGACAAGCCAGGCTCGGCCGGTTGACCCCAATCGAATTCGAAACCATCATGGCTCCAGCAGCCCGACAAGCTGCCTAACCGCTGTCACCCGATCCTGCAGCAGCCCCCAACGGTGACAGCGGGGACCAGCAGAGGTTCTGGGAAGACCCGTTGAGACAACGCTCGGCAAGCCAGCGACGGGCCACTGGCCCGCGATAATCGCGGCGACGTCGATGGCTATCCCAGCCATAATCTCCGACGTGAAAGAAGTCGAGGTCGTCGTCGCCCATCACGAGCGCGCGACTCTGCGCGTCGGCGCAGTGTTCCTGAAGATTGACGCTGAGCAGTCGAACACCGACGTCGAGGTCGAGGCGATGGCCAGGGCACCGATCCCGACCCCCGAGGTTCTGTGGCGCAACCCGCCCGTGCTCGCGCTCGCCGCTCTGCCAGGGACGACACTCGGTCGCCTCGGTGAGCCGTCGACTGCACCACCAGCGGCGTGGGCGGCGGTGGGCGCCACGATACGGAAGCTGCACGACGCGCCGCTACCGCCATGGCCCGGCCGCAGCCTCGACGCGCTCGCATCGGAGCTCGACCGCGAATGTGCATGGATTGTCAGGAGCGGGGTGGTTCCTGCCGACGTTGTCGCATACAACCGTCGGATAGCCGAGATCGCGCTCCGGCCGTGGACGCCGGTATTCACACACGGCGACCTCCAGATCTCTCACGTGTTCGTCGACGGTGACGAGGTCACGGGCATTATCGACTGGTCGGAGGCGGCACAGGGTGATCCCTTGTATGACCTCGCCACCCTGACGCTCGGACACCCGGAACACCTCGGTGACGTCGTTGCCGGGTACGGCTCCGACGTCGACCTTGACGTGATCCGCGCCTGGTGGTCGTTGCGTAGCCTGCGGGGAGTCCGCTGGCTGGTGGAGCACGGTTTCGATCCGACCTCGCCAGGCTGCGAGGTCGACGTGCTGAGAACCCAGGCGTTGCGGGGCTGACCACTCACAACCAAGATTGCGACGTCAAAATTCGCCGATACAAACATCGTCGGATCTGGGGCGACGTCAGGATCCACCGATCGGTGACGTCAGAGATCACCGATAGAACCAGCCCGGATCGCGACGTAGTCGAACCAGTTGCGTTTGGACCACTGGGTCCAGCCGACAGCGGTGGCAATGCTTGAGCCGGTCAGGTCGGCCAGGATCGCGGCTGGAAGATGGCTCGCAAGGGCATAGCGAGCGCTGTTGCGTCCGTCCCTGACTGCAATGCCTTCGGCAGCAAGCATTTTGCAGAAGTGCGACCTGCCGATCGGGCGAGACGGATAGCGCCCGGGGAAGAGCCAGACCGATCCGCCGACCGCCCGGTTCATCAGCGACGGAGTTGCGGGAGCGTCGCGCAGCTCGCGGATGAGGGTGGCCAGTTTCGGCGGCAGTTCGATGCGGTGGGAGTCGATCGCGAGTCGGATCCGGTCGCCGTCATCGTGCAGATCACTGCGGGTGAGGTGCGCGACACGGGTTCCTTCGAGCCCGAACCGCAGGATCAGCGCCCCTGCGACTCGCAGCGGCAGGGGCAGGGGCAGGGGCAGGGGCAGCCCGGTGTCGTTGAGGCAGCGGTGCAGGTGAGTTCGGCGTTCTTGTTAGTCGAGGAGGCCCAGCGGTCCGTGCTGGGATTTGCGGGGCAAGGTGATGCTGCTGATCAGGCCGCGCGCTGTGGCCCAGCTGATGAATGCGTCGATGTTTGTTCGGGTCGTGTTGCCGTCTGAGAGCCATTGCTCGAACTCGCCCTGGGTGAGGGTGCCGAGGGTGAGTTGGTGTTCGTCAATCCAGGCGAGTAGGTCAGCTGCTCGGCGCAGTCGCGAGCGTAGGAAGGCGGCGGAACTGTGGGAGGTGCTGCCGCGTTGGCGGGCCCGGCGCAGTAGGAACCAGTGGACGAAGGGAGAGAGCATCTGCCGATGCTGTGCTGCGACGTCGGCTAGGAGGGCGTCGGCCCAGGCGGGTATGGATCCGAAGTATTCGTTGCGGGGTTCCAGGATGCCGCTGGTGATCAGCAGTTCGCGGATGTAGCTGCGCGCTGGAGTCGGCGCCAGGGCATCGAGTGTGTCGTGAGTGATCGGTTCGCTGAGGGTGGCCAGCTCGGCGAGCAGCGCGGGTGTGCGGCTGCTGCGGAGCCAGTGCAGGGCGCTCCGCGGGTCGGTGACGCCGAGTAGCACCTGGCGGACGGGTTCGAGGTGCGCGGGCACCGGGCGGCCGGGGGCCGACAGCAGCGCGTCGAGCCGGTCGGCGAGCACGCATCGAGAACATAGGTGGTCGGTGTAGCGGTGGCCGCTGGCACCGCAGTGAGGTTCCCCCGCTTTCTCGGAGGGCTCTGATTGTGGTCCGGTAGGGGCCGGAAGGAGTCATTCGTGGCAGCACCGAAGAAGTATCCAGATGAGTTGAAGGCGCGGGCCGTGCGGTTGTATCGGGAGTCCGATCCCAAGCCGACGATCCGCAAGCTCGCCGCCCAGCTCGGGGTGCATCACGAGGCGTTGCGGAACTGGATCCGCCAAGCCGAGGCCGATGCCGGCGAACGCGCCGACAGGCCGACCACCGACATGGCCGCCGAGAACCGCGCGTTGAAGAAGCGGGTCGCGGAGTTGGAGCGGGTGAACGAGATATTGCGTTCTGCGAGTGCGTATTTCGCTTCGGAGCTCGGCCCGACCCGGCGGTGATCATGCGGTTCATCGAACAGAACAGCCAGCACCCGGTCGAGCTCCTACTACGGGTCCTGGGCATCGCGTCCTCGACCTATTACGAATGGCGCAAACGCGCGCGACAGCCGTCGGATCGTCATGTCGAAGACGAGAAGCTGTTGGCCGAGATCGTCGACATTCATACCAGTTCCGGCGGCACTAATGGGTCGCCGAGAGTGCATGCGATGTTGCGGCGCAGAGGTTTCCGGGTCGGACGCAAACGTGTGGAACGGTTGATGCGGGCCTCGCGGTTGCAGGGAGCGTTCCTGCGTAAGAAGTGGCGGCTCGGTTCGACCCGGCAGGATCCGCGGGCCACACCGGCGCCGGATCTGGTCGAACGCAACTTCACCGCCGCGGAACCGAACCGGCTGTGGGTGGCCGATGCCACTCGTGTTCTGTGTGGTCAGGGTGCGTTCTGGCTGGCCGCGGTGCGCGATGCGTTCTCTAATCGGATCGTGGGCTGGAAGACCTCTGACCGCTGTGATACCGAGTTGGTACTCGGCGCGATGGAGTACGCGGTCTGGGGCCGGGAGATCCGTGACGGGCAGTTGATTCACCACAGCGACCGCGGTTCGACCTACACCGCGATCCGGTTCGCTAATCGGTTGGCCGACATCGGGATCGCGCAATCGATGGGATCGGTCGGCGACAGTTACGACAACGCGTTGATGGAGAACTTCTTCTCCACTCTCGAGACCGAGCTGGTCTACCGGCGGACCTGGCGCACCCGCGACGAGGCCGAGAACGCCCTGTTCGCCTACATCGACGGCTGGTACAACTCCCAGCGCATCCAGAAGAAGCTCGGCTGGCGATCACCCGACGAGTTCGAAGCCGGCTACCATCAACAGGTTCCAGCCGGAACCAGATAATCCGCTCCCCGGATTAGCGGGGGAACCTCATCTCGATTCGCAGATAGGTCAAGGCCGGTTGGCGCGCAACGTCGCGAAGCTGGTGGATCGGGTGCCGGGGTCGAAGAAGGAGATGGACACCTACAGCGCGGCCGAAGTTCGCAGGGTGCTCGCGGCGGCTGATGGTGACCGGATTGGCCATGCGTGGGACCTTGCCCTGACCGGGCTCAGACGCGGCGAGATCGCCGGATTGCGTTGGAGTGACGTTGATTTCGGCAACGGAACGCTGACAGTCGAGAACACGCGCATTCAGGTTGACGGCAAGGTCATCGAGAAGACGACCAAGACGGAGAAGTCTCGGCGGAGTCTGCCGCTTACTCCGGCGATCACGGAGGTTCTCGAGCGGGCGAGGGCGAAGCAGGCGGCGGAACGGCTCGAACTGGGTGAGAGCTACGGCGAAGGGCTGTACGTGGTGTGCGATGAGGCGGGGGAACCGGTCCACCCCGACAAACTGTCTCGGGGATGGCACAGCGTGTGCCAGGCGGCGAAGGTGCGGCATATCCGGCTTCACGATGCCCGGCACACCTGCGGGACGTTGCTGCATCTTCAGAACGTGCCGATCGCGGTCGTGTCGGCGGGGCTGGGGCATTGCGATGCGGCGTTCACGATGCGGACGTACGTGCACAGCCAGGCGGACGCGCTGGCCGACGCCGCTCGGAGCTTGAACGCGGTTGTGACAAATCGTGACAAGCCGAAGCGTTCGCCCGGTTCGGATTCAGCCGCGTCGCCGGTCGGCTGGCTGACCTGCGGAAGTTGAGCGGAGACGGAGGGATTTGAACCCCCGGTCGCTCTCGCGACGCTCGCTTTCAAGGCGAGTGCATTCGGCCGCTCTGCCACGTCTCCAGGGCCCCGATAGTAACGGACGGGTCAGTCGCCGCGCGCATCGATGACGCGGTCGATGCGGGCGAAGATCTCGCCGACCAGGTCGAGTTGGTCGGGGGTGAGGGGGTCGATGAAGTCGCGGCGGACGGCTTCGACGTGGCCTGGCGCGGCGGCGGCGAGGCGGCGCAGGCCCTCGTCGGTGAGTTCGGCGCGCACGCCGCGGCCGTCCTCGACGACGGTGTTGCGCCGGACCATGCCCTGGGCCTCCATGCGGCGGATCTGGTGGGTGAGCCTGCTGCGGGAGGAGAGCACGCCGTCGGCGAGTTCGCTCATGCGCAGCGATCGGCCGGGGGCCTCGGAGAGCAGCACCAGGATGCGATATTCGGGCAGGCTGAGATCGCTGTCGCGTTGCAGCTGCCGGTTGAGCGCGGTCATCAGGCGTTGGTGGCCGTCCATGTAGGCCCGCCAGGCCCGCTGCTGCGCCGGCGTCAGCCAGCGCGGTTCGGTGAGCGGACGACCAGTCTGTTCTGGATGCACTTGATCATTCTAAAGCGGGTGTGAACTGGGAAAATCGCTTCCGTCAGCGCAGCACCGAGATCATCGACCTCGACAGTTCCGCGGGACTCGCGCATCCCGAAAGCCCCAGCGCCTGATCGAAATCGGCGAGCAGCAACCGCAGCGCGTGCTTCACCCCCGCCCGGCCCGCGATGCCGAGACCGTAGGCGTAGGGCCTGCCGTACAGCACCGCCTTGGCGCCGAGCGCCAGCGCGATGAGCACGTCGGAGCCGGTGCGCACGCCGGAGTCGAACAGCACGTCGGCGCGGTCGCCGACGCCCGCTGCCACGGCGGGCAGCGCGTCCAGCGCGGCGATGGAGCCGTCGACCTGGCGGCCGCCGTGGTTGCTCACGACGACCGCGTCGGCGCCCGCGTCCACCACCTGGCGGGCATCGTCGGGGTGCAGGATGCCCTTCACCGCGATCGGCAGATCGGTCCATTCGCGCAGGTGCGTCAGGTCGGCGGGGCGCAGCGTGTGGTTGCCGAACAGGCCGACCCAGGTGAGGATCGCGACGCGCATCGCGTCCTCGCTCTCCTCCGGCGGCGCGGGCAGCTTGGCGCGGAACACCGGATCGGACAGGTAGTTGGCGATGCCCTTGCCGTGCAGGAACGGCAGGTGCGCCAGTTCGAGGTCGCGCGGGCGCCAGCCCAGCGTGGGCGTGTCGACGGTGACGACGATGGCCTTGGCGCCCGCGCGCTCGGCCCGCTCCACGAACGAGCGCGCCAGCTCGTGGTCATTGGGCCAGTACAGCTGGTACCACCACTCGCCCGCGGCCGCGCCCACCTCCTCGATGGTCGACGACGACGCCGTGGACAGCACGTCGCCGATGCCGAGTTCCTTGGTGACCTCGCCGACGATCACCTCGCCGCGCTCGTGCATCAGCTCCAGCACGCCGATGGGCGCGGTGAGCACCGGCGCGGCCAGCCGGGTGCCGAGCACCTCCACCGACAGATCGCGCGCGCCGGGCCCGGTGGTGCCGCGCAGCATCCGCGGCACGATCCGGTACTTGTCGAACGCGGCGCGGTTGGCGGCGGCGGTGCGCTCCCCCGACGCGCTGCCCGCGACGTACGCGAATTCGGCTTCCCCGAGCACCTCGGCCGCGCGCTGCTCCAAACCCGCCGCCGTCATGGGCAATTCGGGTAGCGCGCCGCCGAGTCCGCCCAGATAGATCTCGTTCTGGAAGTCGATGAAGCTGCTCACGCTCCGGAACGCTAGTCCGTTGTGAGATTTCCCGCACCGTTGCCGGGCGTTTCGGACACGGTGTGGCGCGGGCAGTATGGGGTGATGCGCGCGATGGAGCTGAACGGTGTCGGCGGGCCCGAGGTGATGGAGTGGGGCAAGGGCCCCGACCCGGCGCCCGCGCACGGCGAGGTGCTGATCGACGTGGTGGCGGCGGGCGTGAACCGCGCCGACCTCTTGCAGCGGCGCGGGATGTATCCGCCGCCCGCCGGGGCGAGCGAGATCCTGGGGCTGGAGTGCTCGGGCGTGATCGCCGAACTCGGCGACGGGGTGCGGGACTGGCGGGTCGGCGACCGGGTGTGCGCGCTGCTCTCCGGCGGCGCGTACGCCGAGCGGGTCGCGGTGCCCGCCACGCAGGTGCTGCCGGTGCCGGACGGCCTGGATCTGGCCGCGGCGGCGGCGCTGCCGGAGGCGGCGGTGACGGTGTGGTCGAACCTGGTGATGACCGCCGGGCTGCACGCCGGGCAGCTGGTGCTGATCCACGGCGGCGGCAGCGGGATCGGCACGCACGCGATCCAGGTGGCGACGCGGCGCGGCGCGCGGGTGGCGGTGACAGCGGGCTCGGACGAGAAGCTGGCGCGGTGCGCCGAGCTGGGGGCGAGCGTGCTGATCAACTATCGCGAGCGCGACTTCGTGGAGGTCGTGCGCGCGGAGCAGGGGCTGGGCGGGCCGGGCGCCGACATCATCCTCGACATCATGGGCGCGGCGTACCTCTCCCGGAACGTCGACGCGCTCGCCCCGCACGGGCACCTGGTGGTGATCGGGATGCAGGGCGGGGTCAAGGGCGAGCTGAATCTGGCCGCGCTGCTGGGCAAGTGGGGCACCGTGCACGCGACGAACGTGCGCAACCGCCCGGCCGTCGGCACCGGCAGCAAGGCCGAGATCGTCGCGCAGGTGCGCGGGCAACTGTGGCCCGCGATCGCGGAGGGCCAGATCGTGCCGGTGGTGCACGCCGAGCTGCCGATCACCGAGGCGGCCGAGGCCCACCGCCTGCTGGACGGCTCGGGCACCTTCGGCAAGGTCGTGCTGCGCGTACGCGAGGAGTGAGGGGGCGCGCCCGTTCACTCCAGCGCCGACAGCGCCCGCCCCAGCTGATCGATCTCGAACTTCGTCGTGTACGGCGCGAGTCCCACCGTGACCGCCCCGCCCTCGTCGTTGACGCCCAGCGCGTCGAGCAGCCTGCTGCCGCCGTGCACGCCACTGAGCGTGCCGATGCGGGCGTCGGCGAGTTTGGCGGCGATCTTCTCCGCCTGCATCCCCGCCATGGTGAAGCTGACGGTGGGGATGCGGGTGGAGGCGCGGCCGATGACGGTGAGTTCGGGGATCTTGTCGAGCGTGTCCATCAGGTGCTCGAACAGCTGGTCGTGGTAGTCCTGCAGCGAGGTGATCGAGATCTCCAGCCGCTCGCGGCGGGTGCCGGTGGCGCGTTCGTCCAGCCCGGCGAGGAAGTCGATGGACGTGGTGAGCCCCGCCAGCAGCGCGTACTGGTGCCCGCCCACCTCGAGCCGTTCAGCCCCCTTGGCGTAGGGGTTCAGCGACATCGACGGGATGCGGTCCAGGAACGCCGGATCGCGGAACACCAGTGCGCCGATCTGCGGGCCGCCCCACGCGGGCGCGCTGAGCGCCACCACGTCGGCGTTGAGTTCGTCGATGTCGATGAGCGCGTACGGCGCCGCGCCGAACGCGTCGGCCACCAGCAGACCGCCCACCTCGTGCACGCGGTCCGCGGCCACCCGCACCGCGGGCGCGGAACCGACGATGGGTGAGGCCGCGGTGAGCGCGACCAGCCGGGCGGTCGGCCCGATCAGCTCCTCGAACTGCCAGGACGGCATCTCGCAGGTCTCGATCTCGACCTCCGCCCAGCGCACGTGCGCGCCGTAGCGGTTGGCGATGCGCAGCCACGGCGCGACGTTGGCCTCGTCGTCCAGGCGGGACAGCACGATGCCGGTCCCGAGCCCGAGGCGCGAGCTCAGCGATTCCGCGAGCCAGGCCAGCAGCACCGCGCGGTCGGGGCCGAGCACCACCCCGGCCGGATCGCCGCCGACCAGGTCGGCGACGGCCTCGCGGGCGGCGTCGAGAATGGCGGCACTGCGGGCCGAGGCGGAGTGGCGGCCGATGTGGGAGAACGACGACGTGCGGAAACCCGTTGACACGGCGCGGGATACCGCGTCCGGGACGAGCATGCCCGCCTGCGGATCGAGGTGGATCCAGCCGTCGCCCAGGGACGGTATCAGGCCCCGAACCCTCGCGACGTCGTAAGTCATGCTGGCCACTCTAAGGGCATCCGGCGATGCCGTGTAACCGCGTCGCACACCCCGATCGCACGCGGAAGCGGCGCGCGGCGACGGCGCGAACCGGGAATCAGCATGGCAACCGACCTTCAGGGAAATCCGAACCACACGGACCCGGACAGAATAGTCGCGCGCCGCGAGCGCGGCAGCGGGGGCCGCCGCGACCGGCGTTAGCGCGCCGGACGACAACGCGACATGATGGGGACCATGACGCATCCGGATGAGGCACCCGAATCCATCGTCGTGGTCGGTCCCGACGGCAGGCCGCTCGCCATCCCCGCCGGCGCGGACGGCACGCCCCTGACCGGACAGGTGATCGCGGACGACGACGAACCCGCAGGCGAGGCGAGCGAGCGCGAGGACGGCGGCGAATCGCTGGCCGACATGGTGGAACAGCCGGCCAAGGTGATGCGGATCGGCACCATGATCAAGCAGCTGCTCGAAGAGGTGCGCGCCGCCCCCCTGGACGACGCCAGCCGCAGCCGCCTCAAGGAGATCCACAAGTCCTCGGTGCGCGAGCTCGAACAGGGCCTGGCCCCCGAGCTGCGCGACGAGCTGGAGCGCCTGACGCTGCCGTTCACCGACGACGCGGTGCCTTCCGACGCGGAGCTGCGCATCGCCCAGGCCCAGCTGGTCGGCTGGCTGGAGGGCCTGTTCCACGGCATCCAGACCGCGCTGTTCGCCCAGCAGATGGCCGCGCGGGCCCAGCTCGAGCAGATGCGCCAGGGCGCGCTGCCGCCGGGGATGCACGCGGTCGACCCGCGCGGCGGCCGGGCCGATCACGTCACGGGCGGGTCCGGACAGTACCTGTAACCAGCTGTTCGCGGCCCGGTCCGGCGTGTACCTGCGGACCTCGGGGACGGTGCCCCAGGTAGTCTCGACCACCGTGCCCTCCGCAGCCGCTCGTACCGACGCCGACGTGAGTACGCCGCGCCCCGATGAGAGCGAAAGTCACGAAGAGAGCAATAGTCCCGAAGTGAGCCCAGTGTCGTCAGATCAGAGTCCGGGTGCCGATGCCGCGACCGCCGAGGAGTCGGCGGGCCGGATGAGCACGCCCCCGGCCTCGGATTCGCAGACCTGGCGGCGCGCGTTCAAGGACATGCGCGACGGCTTCGGGCAGCGCGAACTGTGGCTCTCGCTGGGCTGGCAGGACATCAAGCAGCGCTACCGGCGCTCGGTGCTCGGCCCGTTCTGGATCACCATCGCCACCGCCGTGCAGGCCGCGGCGATGGGCATCCTCTATGCCACCCTGCTCGGCCAGCCGCTGCGCGAGTACCTGCCCTACGTGACCGTCGGCCTGATCTTCTGGTACGTGATCAGCGCGAGCATCCTCGAGGGTTCGGAGGTGTTCATCGCCAACGAGGGCCTGATCAAACAGCTGCCCTCGGCGTTGAGCGTGCACGTGTACCGGCTGGTGTGGCGGCAGTTCCTGTTCTTCATCCACAACGTCGGCATCTATTTCGTGCTGCTGGTCGCGTTCGGGGTCTGGCGCAACCTGCATTGGGCGAGCCTGCTGGCGATACCCGCGATCGGATTGATCTTCCTCAACTCGATGTGGGTGTCGATCCTGTTCGGCATCTTCAGCACCCGCTACCGCGATATCGCGCCGATTCTGGGCAGCATGACGCTGATGCTGTTCGTGCTGACGCCGGTCATGTGGACCACCAAGACGCTCGAAGATCAGATCGGCGGCGCGAGCGACCGGGCCCGGCTGGTGGAGATCATCCCCACCTTCCATTACCTGGAGATCGTGCGCGCCCCGCTGCTCGGTGAACCGCAGGCGCTGCGGCACTGGGTGATCGTCGGCGTCATCACCGTGGTCGGCTGGATTCTCGCCCTGGTCGCCATGAAGAAGTACCGTTCGCGCGTACCGTACTGGGTGTAGGAGCCGCCGCGATGAGTGTGAGTATCGAAACCCATGACGCGTGGGTCGAATTTCCGATCTTCGACGCCAAATCGCGCTCGCTGAAGAAGGCCTTCCTGGGGAAAGCGGGCGGCGCGATCGGGCGCAACCAGTCCGATGTGGTGGTGGTCGAGGCGCTGCGCGACATCACGCTCTCGCTGAAGGAGGGCGACCGGATCGGCTTGGTCGGCCACAACGGCGCGGGCAAATCGACGCTGCTGCGCCTGCTGGCGGGCATCTACGAACCCTCCCGCGGCAGCGCCCGCATCCAGGGCCGGGTGGCGCCGGTATTCGACCTCGGCGTCGGCATGGACCCGGAGATCTCCGGCTACGAGAACATCATCATCCGCGGCCTGTTCCTCGGGCAGACGCGCAAGCAGATGCTCGCCAAGATCGACGAGATCGCCGATTTCACCGAACTCGGCGAATACCTCCAGATGCCGCTGCGCACGTATTCCACCGGTATGCGGGTGCGCCTGGCGATGGGCGTGGTCACCTCCATCGACCCGGAGATCCTGCTGCTCGACGAGGGCATCGGCGCGGTGGACGCGGAATTCATGAAGAAAGCGCGGCTGCGCCTGCAGGAACTCGTCGCGCGTTCTGGCATTCTGGTGTTCGCCAGCCATTCCAACGAATTCCTCGCCCAACTCTGCGATTCGGCGCTGTGGATCGATCACGGTCGCATCCGGGAGCGCGGCGGCATCGAAGACGTGGTGCGCGCGTACGAGGGGCCCGACGCCGGGAATCACGTCGCGACCGTGCTGAAGGAATTGGCGGCCGAACGCGACGGCAGCGAACGAGAACTGGAGCGGAACAACGCATGAACTCCCCGGCCGGGCAGGACGCCCCCATCACCGCTGGGGACCACGCCCCGGCCGACTCGACCGCGCCCGCGGTGGACTGGGTTCCGGCCGATACCGGCCCGACCGCGAAAGTGGTGGCCGTCGTGGTCACCCACAAGCGGCGTGAGCTGCTCGCCGAATCGCTGAAAGTGCTCGCCTCCCAGTCGCGTCCGGTGGACCACCTGATCGTGATCGACAACGGCAACGAGCCCGAGGTCGCCGAGCTGGTCGAGCAGCAGCCGGTGGCGACCACCTACCTGGGGTCGGCGCACAACCTGGGCGGCGCGGGCGGTTTCGCGCTCGGCATCCTGCACGCGCTCAGCCAGGGCGCGGACTGGGTGTGGTTGGCCGACGACGACGGCCGCCCCGACGGCGACCAGGTGCTGGCCACCCTGCTCGACTGCGCCGAGCGCCACGGGCTGGCGGAGGTCTCGCCGGTGGTCTGCGATATCGACGATCCCGACCGCCTGGCCTTCCCGCTGCGGCGCGGTGTGGTGTGGCGGCGCAAGCGCTCGGAGCTGGGCGACGACGATTTCCTGCCCGGCATCGCGTCGCTGTTCAACGGCGCGCTGATCGCCGCGCGGGCGGTGGACCTGATCGGCGTGCCCGATCTGCGGCTGTTCGTGCGCGGCGACGAGGTGGAGGTGCACCGGCGCCTGGTGCGCTCGGGCCTGCCGTTCGGCACCTGTCTGCAGACGGCCTACCTGCACCCGAACGGGGCGGCGGAGTTCAAGCCGATCCTGGGCGGGCGCATGCACACCCAGTATCCCGACGATCCGGTCAAGCGCTACTTCACCTACCGCAACCGCGGCTACCTGATGTCCCAGCCCGGAATGCGGAAGCTGTTGCCACAGGAGTGGATTCGCTTCTCCTGGTTCTTCCTCGTCACCCGGCGCGACCCGGCGGGCCTGCGCGAGTGGTTCCACCTGCGCTCGCTCGGCCGCAACGAGCAGTTCGGCAAGCCGGAGAAGTAGGCCGGGCCCGGTCGGCGTGGCGCCGGTACACTCGTGCGCCGAGCAAGAGGAGGTGCCGTGACCGATCCCGGCAGGGTGAATCGTGCGCAGATGCCCTCGGGGACACCCGAATTCCGCTTCGAGCCGGGGCCGACGGGCCTGACGGTCGAGATGACCAGGATGGCACTGCAGATCGGCATCAAACCCGTGCTGCGCGTGAACGGCTATCCGCTGCCGCAGGCCCGGTGGGGCACGAACGCGGTGCCGGGGCCCGCGGGGCAGCACCAGGTGATCGCGGGCATGAGCCAGCTGGGTATGGAGTACGGCAATGCCGTCGCCTACGTCCCGGTCATCGAGGGACACACGACCCGGGTGTACTACCGCGCACCCGCGCAGGTCTGGCTGAACGGCGCCCTCGGCCCCGAGCCCCAGCCCACGCCCGGTGTGGTGGTCATGTATGTCGCGTGGGCCGTGCTCGCGGTGATCCTCGTGCTCGCCGCTGGCGTAGCGGTCGCCCTGTAGGAAAACAGGTTGCCGCGCCAGGGCTGGTCTGGCAGCGTGTGGGGCATCCCGGCGTGAGCCGGGCCGAGTCGAGAGGGAGGTGGATCGTGACGACGTACGTTGCCGTTGTCGTGCCCGCGTGCGCCGCGCTGTCGCGTGCCGCCGCACCGGATTCCGCCTCCCTCTCCTCGCGCTGAGCCCTTCTTCCGGGCTCCGCGCCCAACGAAGGACTCCCCCATCATGGTCGACTACGACCTGCTCGTCCCTTACGGCTGGACCGAAGCCGTAGCCAATCAGTACGCGCCGCACCTCGACGAGGGCTGTGTGCCCGCGCGCGTGGTGCGCATGGATCGCAGCGAATGCGATGTGGTGACGCCCGACGGGCCCGCGCGCGCCACCTGTCCGCGTCCCGACGCCGAGCCCAGCGGGCTGTGCACCGGCGACTGGGTGGGCGTGGACGCGCGCCTGACCGTCCGCGCGGTGCTGCCGCGCCGGTCGGCGATCGTGCGCTCCACCGCGTCGCGGCGCTCGGAGGGCCAGGTGCTCGCCGCCAACGTCGACACGGTGCTCATCTGCACCGCCGCCGACGGCGACGTGGACCTGGGCCGGATCGAGCGCATGCTCGCCCTGGCCTGGGAAAGCGGTGCGCAACCCGTCGTCGTGCTCACCAAAGCCGATGCGGCGCAGGATATTCCGCTCGACGAGGTGCGCGCGATCGCGCCCGGCGCCACCGTGCTGGCGGTCAGCGCGACCGGCGGCCACGGCCTCGACGTGCTCGCGGCCGTGCTCGACGGCACCGTCGCGCTGATCGGCCCGTCCGGCGCGGGCAAATCGACCCTCGCCAACGCGCTGCTCGGCGCGGATGTGTTCGCCACCAACGCCGTTCGCTCGGTCGACAAGAAGGGCCGCCACACCACCGTGCACCGGGAGCTGCGCCCGCTGCCCGGCGGCGGCACCCTCATCGACACGCCGGGACTGCGCGGGATCGGGCTCTGGGACGCCGCCGACGGGATCGAGAAGACGTTCAGCGATATCGAATCCCTCGCGGCCGCTTGCCGATTCCACGATTGCGCGCACAACGGCGAACCCGGGTGCGCGGTACGTGCGGCGATCGAGAGCGGCGCGCTGACCGAGCGCCGGCTCGAGAGCTACCGCAAGCTGGCCCGCGAGAACGAATGGATGCGGGCCCGCACCGACAAGCGGTTGCAGGCCGAGCGCGAACAGGTATGGAAGGACATCGCCAAGCACCAGCGGCGCATGTACCGAGAGCGCGGCGGGAGACGCTGACCAATGGTGGGCGGGATTCGTCCCGCCCACCATTATGCAACTCATTGCATATGGACGGACCCTGCGCCTACTGTGCACAGTTGTGGGTACAGCGGGCTCGCCCGCGCGCCCTCCGGGCGGTGACCCGTCCGGCCACGCAGACGAAGGAGCACGTCCATGACGGAATCGAAGCCGCTCGCGGGCAAGACGGTCATCATGTCGGGCGGCAGCCGCGGCATCGGGCTCGAGATCGCCAAGCGCGCGGCCGCCGACGGCGCGAACATCACCCTGATCGCCAAGACCGATCAGCCGCACCCCAAGCTCCCCGGCACCATCCACACCGCCGCCGCCGAACTCGAGCAGGCGGGCGGACAGGTCCTGCCCTTCGTCGGCGACATCCGCGACGACGACGCGGTGGCCGAGGCGGTGCGCCAGACCGCCGAGCGTTTCGGCGGCATCGACATCGTGGTCAATAACGCCTCCGCCATCGACCTCTCGCCGACCAGCGCGCTGTCGATGAAGAAGTACGACCTGATGCAGGACATCAACTGCCGCGGCAGCTTCCTGCTGTCCAAACTGAGCCTGCCGCACCTGCGCGCCTCGGCACAGGCCGGCCGCAACCCGCACATCCTCACGCTCTCCCCGCCGCTGAACCTCGACCCCAAGTGGGCGGGCGGCTCGCTGGGCTACACCATCGCCAAGTACGGCATGTCGCTCACCACGCTCGGCCTGGCCGAGGAGCTGAAAAACGAGGGCATCGGCGTGAATTCGCTGTGGCCGCGCACCACCATCGCCACCGCCGCGGTGCGCAACCTGCTCGGCGGCGAGCAGATGGTCGCCACCTCCCGCACCCCCGACATCTACGCCGACGCCGCGTACCTGGTCCTCACTTCCCCCGCCGAGAAGACGACGGGCAACTTCTTCATCGATGACGACGTCCTCGCCGCACACGGCATCACCGACCTCGACAAGTACCGCGTCACCCCGGGCGACGGACCGCTGACCACAGATCTGTTCCTGTAGTGAGCACGATGCCCCGGAACACGAAAGGTGTTCCGGGGCATCGCTTTTCGACTACTTCGAGTCGATTCCGTACAAGCGCTCCCAGTTCTCTCGGCTGGTGAGCTCGGGCATGGCAGCCCGGTACTGCTCCTGCACGGTGGGCAGTTCGCGGCGCAGGCGGCGCAGGACGCGGATCGTGCGGCGCAGGAGTTGGCGGGCGCGGGCCTTGTCGCGCTGCCGGACGCGCACGCCCGACTGGGAGGCGTCGGTGACGACCACGTGGTCGAACAGCGAGACGTGCCACCAGTGCGCGTCCTCGCGGGTGACGCCGATCAGACCGTGCTGGGTGCGGCCGAACCACTGGTTGATGGCCCGCTTGACCAGCACCATCGTGACGCGGCTCGGCTCGCCGCCCGCGCGGCGGATCTGGATCTCACCCGAGGGCACCGGCGGTGTGGCGGCCGGATGCTTGATGGTCTCGGGGTAGTCGTTGCGGCTGGTGCGCGCGGCCGCCAGCGCCTCGATACCGCCGTCGCGCAACACCTTCGGGCCCTCGAGGAAATCCTCGATGCCTTGCAGGGTGGTGTGCACCAGGCCGTACTGCATGCCGACCAGCTGCTCGGCGATATTGCGGAACAGCTGACGGGTGATCTTCTTGCCGTCCAGATCGGTGTGCAGCGAGCCGACCACCAGCGAGTTGCGCGTGCTGAAGTAGCGCGCCCAGTCGTCGTAGTCCTTCCAGTAGAAGTCGGCGTGCCACACCGCCGCGTTGGGCAGCGTCACCGTCACGAAACCGTGCTCGCGGGCGCGAATGCCGTACTCCACGTCGTCCCACTGGAAGAAGATCGGGATCGGCAGGCCGATCCGCGCGACCACCTCGGCCGGGATGAGGCAGGTCCACCAGGCGTTGTAGCCGGCGTCGACGCGGCGCTCCTGGTTCTTCTTGAGCATGCTGGTGTTGCGCAGCGCCTTGGGCACCTTCTGCCCGTGCCGCAGCTCGTGCAGGTGCACCTCTTCGGCGCCGACGTTGAGGTAGTCGGGGTTGAGCAGGAACAGCATCTGCGCGCCGACCAGCGTCGGTTCCACCGTGAGGTTGGCGAACGCGTTGAGCCGCAGCACCGTTTCCGGCTCGCACAGGATGTCGTCGTCCATGAGGATGACGTCGGCGTGCTCGTTCACCGCAGACACCTCGTAGAGCCCGCGCGTGAAGCCGCCGGCGCCACCCAGATTCGGCTGGCGGATGTAGCGCAGCTTGTCGCCGAAAACCGGCAGCACTTCCTGGAAGCGGGGCCGGTCCTGCACCAGGTCGGTGCCCTGGTCCACCACGTAGACCGCGTCGATGGCGCCGAGCACGGTGGGATCGGAGGCCAGCGCGGCGACCGTCTCGGCGCAGTCGGCGGCGCGGTTGAAGGTGCAGATGGCGATGGCCACGGGGCGCACCCGCTCGGGGGCGACGGCGGTCCAGGCCAGATCGGTGAGGCCGAGTTCGCCGCCCGCGGCGTCGAACTCCAGCCACAGCGCGCCGCCGTCGACGTACTGGTCCAGCGGCGCGGTCAGCGTGATCGGGCCGCTGGAATTCACGGTGGTGGAGTCGATGATGCGGCGGTGGCCCGCGATATCGGAGGCCACCAGGCGGGCGCGGGCCAGGCCCTTCACCTCGAGGGTGACCGTGGCGCGCACCTCGGTGACGGTGGTCCAGCGCTGCCAGTAGCTGGCGGCGAAGCGGCCGAAGTAGGTGTTGGTGTGCGCGGTGGCGCCTTTTTCCAGGCGCAGCGCCTGCCGCTCACGGGTGAAACGGCCCTTGACCACGGCGTAGAGCTCGTCGCTGACCCGGGGCGAGGGGCCGGTGAAGATGCCGCGCTGCAGGACCAGACGGTCCGGGGCCCGATGGTCGGCGCGTAGCGAGGCCGGCGCGACGACGGTCGCGCGGCCGTTCGTTTCGGTAACGGCCTTGGTAGCCGACTGCTCCATAAGTCCTCGAAATCCTCATTGTCTTTGCCGACGGGGCGAGCGGGCGGACGGGGCGGACGCGCCCCTGGCCACCGTGCGCGGCGGGAGCGAGGATATCAACCGCTATGGCGGCGCGCCCGCCCAGGAACCTGGGGTATCGCCCTCACTATTGTTGCTGTTCATTTGCCGATTTGCCGGTGAAGACGAACTTGTCGTAGGCCCAGAACCGGAAGACGACCGCGACGATCTGCCCGATGAGCGTGCCGGAGATGTTGTCGGCCAGCGGGCTCGACAGACCGAGCACGTACCGGGAAAATCCGAGACAGCCCAGTTGCAGGCCGATGGCGACGACGTTGATCAAGACGTAGAGCAGGTATTCGCGGCCCGGGTTGTCGGTCTGCTGCTGCCCGTAGGTCCACCATTTGTTGCCGAAGTAGGTCACCACGGTCGCCACGCCGATCGCGATGATCTTGGCCGGCAGCGGCGCGGCGTGCATCGGCCCTTCGCCGCCCCAGAACACGAGCACGTTGTAGGTGCCCGCGTCGACCAGGAACCCGATCGCGCCGACCACGAGGAACGCCGCGGCTTTGCGCAGTCCCGCGATCAGCCGTGGAAGCAGGGGCTGTTTCGCGGCGACGGCATTCGAGGCACCGGAGACGACCGGCTCGCCCGACCCCGGCTCGGCGGACCCCGGCTCGGTACGGGGGGCAGCTGTCGAACGCGGCGCGACGGGCGCGCCGTTCACGAGAGGATCGGCCCGCCCGGTTTCGGGGACGCGCTCGGGCGCCGTGGCGGACTGCTCGGGGTGGGACACCTGGGCGACGGTACCCCAGCGTGGCGCGGGCACGGGTGAGCGCGCGACCGGTACCGCCATGTACCCTCCCCGGTGTTCCCCTTCACCGCCGACTTCGAGGAATGACCCGGGTGGATTCCACCGAGCTTCGCATTGCCGCCGTGGTCCCGTGCCACAACGAAGAGGCCTCGGTCGCCAAGGTCGTCGCCGACCTGCAGGCCGCCGTGCCGGGCATCGTCGTCTATGTCTACGACAATCTGAGCACCGACCGGACCGCCGAGCTGGCGCGCGCGGCGGGTGCGGTCGTGCGTCACGAGCACACCAAGGGCAAGGGCAATGTGGTGCGACGCGCGTTCGCCGACATCGAGGCCGACGTGTACCTGATGATCGACGGCGACGACACCTACGAGGCGTCGGCCGCGCCGCTGATGATCAAGACGCTGCTCGACGGCCCGTACGACCACGTGCTCGGCGTGCGCAAGCAGGACCAGGAGAGCGGCTCGGCCTACCGCGCGGGGCACGAGACCGGCAACAAGGTGCTCAACGGCGTGGTCGGCAAGGTGTTCGGCGAGAACGTCGAAGACATGCTGAGCGGCTTCCGGGTGTTCTCGCGCCGGTTCGTGAAGAGCTTCCCCGCGGTGTCGCGCGAATTCGAGATCGAGACCGAGCTGACGGTCCACTCGCTGCACCTGCGGGTGCCCCAGACCGCGGTGCCGGTCGGGTTCCGCGATCGCCCGGCGGGCAGCGAATCCAAACTGCGCACCTACCACGACGGTTTCAAGATCCTGGCGCTGATCATCGGCCTGGCCCGCCACGAGCGCCCGGTCGCGTTCTACGGCCTGTTCGGCACGCTGAGCTGGCTGGTGTCGATCGTGCTGACCATCCCGATCGTCATCGAGTTCACCCGCACCGGCGAGGTGCCGCGCTTCCCCACCCTGTTCCTCGGCTTCACCCTGCTGCTGCTGGGCAGCCTGGCCTGGACGGCGGGCCTGATCCTGGACGGCATCCGCCGTTCCCGCCACGAGGCGGCCCGGCTGATCTACCTGCGCTACGCGGCGGTCGGCGCGGACGACCCGCGTGGCGGTGACGCGGCCGGGGACGCGCGGTGACGGCCTCGGCCGAGCGCGGTACCACCGTGGACGACCCCGAGCATCCGGCCGCAGGCAACGGTTCGGCGCGCGTGGACGATCCCGCGCCGGCTCGCGCCGAGTCCGAAACCGCCGCGCCGCAGCAGGACTCGCCGACCGCGGCGGCCAAGGTGCGCGGCGTCGCGGGCGGCGTGGTCGAGCGCTTCGGCGCGGCCACCGTGGCGTTCGCGGTGATCGCCGCCGTCTTCGGCGCGCTGTTCGCCGTGTACACCCCGCCGTTCTGGGGCCACGACGAGATCACCCAGTTCGGGCGCGCCTACCAGGTGTCCCAGGGCGGTTTCCTGCCGCAGGAGATCGAGGACGATCGCGGCGTCGCCTACGGCGGCGAGGTGCCCGCGAGCGTCGACGAGCTGATGGGCTACGCGTTCCGCGACTACCAGGACAATCCGGCCGAACCCGGCCGCATGGTGGCCGATCCCGGCGCCTACGACCGGCTGGAGTCGGCGAGCCTGGACACCCCGATGCGGCCGATCTGGTTCACCAATACCGCCGCCTACTCCGCCGTCCCGTACGTGCCCGCCGCCATCGGCATCAAGATCGCCGAGGTGACCGGCGCGGATGTGGGCGGGCTCGTGCTGCTCACCCGCCTGGCCGGGCTGCTGGCCTACCTGCTGGTGGTGGGCTTCGGCCTCTACGCGCTGCGCGCGCACCGGGTGCAGTGGCTGGCGTTCACGGTGGCGGTGCTGCCGATCGCGGTGTTCCAGGCGGGCACCGTCACGGCCGACACGCTCACCAACGCGCTGGCGATCATGGTGTCGGCGCTGCTGGTCAAGGCGGTGTTCCTGGGCAACGCGCTCAACCGCGCGGAGACCGTGGCGCTGCTGGGCGCCACGCTGCTGCTGCCGCTGAGCAAACCGACCTACGTGCTGCTGGCGATGCTGGTGGTGGTCGTGCCCGTCGACCGCTTCGCGTTCTTCGGCGAGCGCGCGGGCCGCGTCTGGCGATTCGTCCCGTGGGCGTTCGCGGCGGTGGGCGCGCTGGCGTTCGCGGTGTGGATGAAGATCGCCGCGCCCACCGGCGACGGTATGAGCCTGATGCGCCCCCGGCACCAGTGGTACACGGTGAAGCCCGACGAGCAGCTCGGCGAAATCCTCGGCGATCCGGTCGGATTCGTGCGCGTGTTCGGCGACAGCATCATCTATCGCGACCAGCGCTGGTTCACCCAGTTCTTCGGCGAACTCGGGTTCGCCTACATCGACGTCCCCGCCGTGACCATCCTGTGCTGCCTGTTCGCGTTCGCGGTGAGCCTGGGCGTCGCCGACCGGATGAACCCGGACACCGCGACCTTCCGCCGCACGCTGGTCGTCGCGCTGACCGTCGCCGCGAGCGTGGCGATGATCTATGTGACGCTGTACATGTCGTTCACGCCGATCGGCTTCTACATCATCGACGGTGTGCAGGGGCGCTACTTCGTGCCGCTGGCGCTGGTCGCGTTCGCGGCGCTGCTGCGGTGGATGCCGTTGCGCCTGGCCGACGCGCAGGGCCGCACGCCCACCCGTGGCCCGGCCATCGCGGTGATCGTGGCGACCGTGGTGGCGCTGTTCGCCGCGCTGGCGAAGTACACCACGATCGTCTGGGGCTGAGCCCGGCTTCAGCCGAGCGTGCGCTCGCCCGCCTCGGCGTAGGCGCGCTCGGTGACGGCCTTGTGCGGGCGCCACCAGGATTCGTTCTCGCGGTACCAGCGAATGGTGTCGGCGAGTCCGGCGCGGAAATCGGCGTAGCGCGGTGCCCAGCCCAATTCGGTGCGCAACAATGTCGCGTCGATGGCGTAGCGCTGATCGTGGCCGGGGCGGTCGGTGACGTGATCGAAATCGCCGGGATCGCGGCCGAAGGCCTCCAACAGCAGGCGCACGACGGACTTGTTGTCGAGTTCGCCGTTCGCGCCGATCAGATACGTCTGCCCGATCCGTCCCTTGTCCAGAATGTCCCAGACCGCGCGATTGTGGTCGTCCACGTGAATCCAATCCCGGACCTGATGGCCCGCGCCGTAGAGGCGGGGGCGCACACCGTCGATCAAGTTGGTGATCTGGCGCGGAATGAACTTCTCGACGTGCTGATACGGCCCGTAATTGTTGCTGCAATTCGACAGGGTGGCGCGCACGCCGAACGAGCGGGCCCAGGCGCGCACCAGCATGTCGCTGGAGGCTTTGGTGGCCGAGTAGGGACTGGACGGGTTGTAGGGCGTCGACTCGGTGAAGGCGGGATCGCCCGCGCCCAGATCGCCGTACACCTCGTCGGTGGAGACGTGGTGGTAGCGCACCTCGTGCCTGCGCACGGCCTGGAGCAGCGAGTAGGTGCCGACGATATTGGTCTGCACGAACGGCCACGGCTCGGCGAGGGAGTTGTCGTTGTGGGATTCGGCGGCGAAATGGACCACCGCGTCGACGCCGCTGACCAATTCGTCGACCAGATCCAGATCGGCGATGTCGCCGTGCACGAAATCGATGCGGTCGGCGACCGGATCGAGGGAGGCCCGATTGCCCGCGTAGGTGAGGGCGTCGAGCACGGTGACGGTGACGCCGGGCCGTTCGGTCACGGTCCGCTGGACGAAATTCGCGCCGATGAATCCGGCGCCGCCGGTTACGAGCAATCGCACGTTCCGACTCTACGTCGGCGCGCGCCCGTCGCCGAAGTGACGGGCGGACGACGAGCTGATTCGCCGAGGGCACACACGGGAATTGTGACTTCGATCTCCGCGAACCGCGGTGACTCGGAGCGACCGGTTCGTTCGCTCCGCTGACGCACTGCCGGGGTGGATGTTTCCGCGAACCCACCGATCGAGGCCGCGCGCCGGTGAACGGAATTTGAATCAACGGACACAGCGAGTTCACCGCGCGATAGCTGGCCCCGATTTGGATCATCGAGTCCCCTCCGAACGCTGCACATCGAGGTAATACACATGCTGATGAGGAAATTCGCCGCCACCTCGGCCCTGCTGATCGCCGCTCTCGGCGTCACCGCGGGCGCCGTCAACGCGGCCCCCGCCGAGCACGACGGCGTCATCAACTTCACCGCCGAGCAGACCGAGACCTCGGCGCTCATCTCCACCGACGTGGGCTCGCTCGTCGTCGAGGACGACGCGCTGAAGATCAAAGCCGCCGACGGCACCACCGTCGCCGGCACCCCGCTGAAGCTGCGCATCGACGAGTTCGAGTTCCCGATCGCCGCCGAGATCTCCGGCCGCAACGCCACCCTGACCCCGCAGGTCGCCCCGGACAAGGCGGTCTACAAGCCGGTCGCCCTGCCGTACGAGAACCAGGCGCCCTGGAAGACCGAATACGAGCGCGAGCAGGCCGCCTGGAACCGCATGACCAGCACCATCGCCATGGGCGCCACCATCGGCACCCTGGTCGGCGGCCTCGGTGGCGCGGCCGTGGGCTGCCTGGCCGGCGGCGCCGTGGGCGCGGCGGCCATCGGCGGCACCATCGTCGGCCTGTTCGGCCCGTTCATCGGCGGCGCGCTGCTGGGCTGCGTCGCGGGCGCGGCGGCGGTCGGCGCGCTGGGCACCATCGCCGGTCAGATCTTCGTGACGGGTCCCGTCGCGATCGGCGCGGCCATCCAGTACTTCACGACGATCAACCAGCCGTTCACCCCGCCCGCCAAGTAAGCGGATCGACGGTCTCCACAACTGAATTCGCTCGCTTCGGCGAGGACTG
Source organism: Nocardia puris (assembly GCF_036051655.1). Taxonomy (NCBI): domain Bacteria; kingdom Bacillati; phylum Actinomycetota; class Actinomycetes; order Mycobacteriales; family Nocardiaceae; genus Nocardia; species Nocardia puris. The sequence continues at coordinate 1,558,565 of NZ_CP107943.1, forward strand.
GGAGCCCCGCCGGGAGACCGGCGGGGCTCCTCGTCCGTCCTCCGGAAACGGCGAAGACCGGCATCCGGGAATCGGATGCCGGTCTCTCAGGGCCGGTAGTGCGGGCCGTCCCTGTCGCTACAGGGCGGCTCGCCTCAGCAGGCGACGCTGGTGAGCTGGGGGCGACGGCGCGAGACCGCCGAGCGCACGGCCGCGGCCAGGGCCACCACCGGCGGGATCCAGCGGGCCTCGTGCGGGGCGACGCCCCAGCAGGCCGCACCGGCCGACATCTTGCTCGGCGGCAGCGGGATGCCCGCGCCGTCGGTGTGCACGACCGCGCCGGCCTCGCGCAGCGCCTCGAGCGCCATCGCGGCCTTGCGCAGACCGGTCACCAGGTGGATCTCGCGACGGTCGGCGCCGGGGAACTCGATCACCGGGCCGGACAGGTTGTTCGCGCGCAGGAAGCGCCGGACCTCACCCGCGAGCTCGCCGCTGACCTCGATGCCGGACACGTCCTCATCGGTGATCAGGCAGATCCCGTTGGCCGTTTCGGCGACCGTCCACCCGCGCTGGATGTAGTCCTGCGCAGCGGCGTCGATGTCGGCCGCTGAGACGGAAGTCGGAAACGAGGTGCGCACTGTTTTCTCCATTCCCCGTATAGATCGTGGGTTCCTGCGTTCATGGGTCGTATCGAGCGGCGGGGCCCCGAGCGTTACGCGTTCGCCAGAACTTTTCCGAACTGTGCAGTAGGTCTCATTCGGGCGGGGTCCTGTCGTCCTCGATCCGGCCGCTGCCTGGGCTCGAATGTGCCCCCCGAACCTGGGGATGAGCTGGGAAGCCGCTGTGTGGTGGCGGTGGGCTGGTTCGGGGCGCGGAATGCGGGGAGGATTCGGCTATGACCGATGAACCCAGCGCCGCCGCCGACCCGGATCCGGAGGAGTTCGAACCCGAATCCCGGTGGCTCGCATGGCGCGAATCGGCCACCCGCCGCTTCACCCGCGCCGCCGAGCACGACGAGCGGCCCGCCGAGCCGTTCCGCAGCCCGCGCGCCTTCCGCCAGTGGAGCGCGGAGGCCGCGCGCGCCCTGGTCGATGTGCAGTTCCAGCGCACCGCCACCCGCACCCTGTTGCCGCTGACCTACATGCTCGGCCTGATCTTCGCGATCGCCGTGCCGATCACGCTGACGGTGTGGATGTGGCAGGTCTCGGCCGTGCTCGGCGTGCTGGCCGGATTGATCGCGCTGCCGCTGGGCCTGTCCATCGCCGCGGCGGTGCGCCTGATGCTCGAGTTCCTGGTCAACGCCTCACGTCTGGCAACCCGGGTGGAGCACATCAGCGATCTGGCCGACGACCTGTTCCAGGCGCTCTCGGATGTGGCCGAACCGGTGAATCAGCTGTCCGAGGACGTGCGTGCGGTCCAGTTCTGGCGCTTCCGCAAGCGCGGTCCGCGCAAGTGAGCAATCAGGCTTAATTGCCCGAATCAGACCGCACCGAACCTTTTTGTCTCAGTTCGGACAATGACGTATCTGAGTCGATTCACATAGTTTTTTTCAGATACGCTGTGAAACTTGCTGTTTGAGCGGACGGGGCAGTCGGCCGCTCGGACAATCGAGCGTCGGCAGCGGCGGCACGGGAGGAATCGCCGGTCGCCCTCGGCGCAGAGCTCGCAAGGGGGAAAGCATGGCTTTACCGCAGGGAACCACCGGATCGACCATGCCGCGCCGGCAGCTCGGCCGCCACCTGCGGGACCTGCGCAACCGTGCCGGGATGACGACCAGGACGGCGGCTCAGCGCCTGGAGTGGTCGGAAGCCAAGATCTGGCGCATCGAGACCGGGCAGACCTCCCTGCGGAGCTTGGACGTGGAGGCCATGTGCAAGATCTACGGCGCGCCCAGCGAGCTGGTCGGCCCGCTCACCGCGCTGGCCAGGGAGACCAAGGCGCGCGGGTGGTGGACCACCTACGGTGACGCGATCCCCGAGGGTTTCGAGATCTACATCGGGCTCGAGGAGGCGGCACTACAGCTGTCCACCTTCGAAAACGCCCTGGTGCCGGGGCTTCTCCAGACCGAGGACTACGCGCGCGCGGTGCTGGCCGAGGGCCGCCCCGGCTCCTCCCCCGGCTTGGTCGACCGCCGCGTACAACTGCGCATGACCAGGCAGAACCTCATCACGCGCGCGGATGCGCCCGTGCAACTGGACGCGATCATCGACGAGTCGGTGCTGTGGCGGCGGGTCGGCGGCGTCGAGGTGTCGGGCGCGCAGATCGACCACCTGCGGCGCATGTGCGACCTGCCGAACGTGCGGCTGCGCACGGTGCCGCCGGACGCGGGATTCCACCCGGGTCTGGAATCGGGCCCGTTCGTGCTGCTCGGTTTCGGCGAGGGCAGCGCGGGCGCGGCCGCCGAGCCGCCGGTGGTGTACGTGGAGTCGTTCACCGGCCCGGTCTACGTCGACAAGGATCTCGAGATCGACAGGTACCGCGCGGCGTTCGCCGGTATCGCCGCGGCCGCGGTGGACGCGCGCCCGCTGCTGGACGAGGTGCGCGCCGCCCTGGCGTAATTCACCGGCAGGTTTCGGCGCGGCCGCCGGTCCACGTCTCGAGCAGCACCTCGCGGTGGGTCGGCAGCGCCTCGGCGTGCAACCGCAGGCCCTTCGCGGTGAGCTGGACGAACAGGGCGCGGCGGTCGTCGGCGCACATGGTGCGCTCGGCCAGGCCGTCGCGTTCCAGCCGGGCCACCGCGCGGGAGAGCGCGCTCTGACTCAGGTGGATCTCGCCGGCCAGATCGCTCATCCGGCATTTGGCCTGATCCGCGCAGACCAGCCGGTCCATGGTCTCGAATTCGCTGAGCCCGATGCCGTGCCGTTTCTGGAGCGCGTTCTCCATCGCACAGCTGACGGCCGCATGTCGTTCGAGCAGCTCGCGCCACTCGGCCACCAGCTCGGCGGGCGCCTCGCCCCGCCGAACCGCCTGCGGAACCGGCTTCGACATGGGGCCATCCTAGTACCCGCCCCTGAACCATGCAACGGCATTTTATGTGTTGGCATCTTATGTGCACGCATGTAATGTCCCATCCCATGAATTCACCGGCAACGCTCTCGGCCGCCGCGGCGACCGATCCGACCAGATGGCCCGTCCGGCTCTGGGGCATGCTGATCACCCTGTGCGTCGTCCTGTTCCTGGACGGCCTCGACGTCTCGATGATCGGGGTCGCGCTGCCCTCGATCGGCGCCGATCTCGACCTGTCCACCTCGACGCTGCAGTGGCTGGTCAGCGGCTACGTGCTCGGCTTCGGCGGCCTGCTGCTGCTCGGCGGGCGCACCGCCGATCTGCTCGGGCGGCGCAAGGTCTTCCTGATCGCGCTGGCCGTCTTCGCCCTCGCCTCGCTGGCGGGCGCGCTGGTCAGCTCGGGCCCGCTGCTCATCCTCACCCGGTTCATCAAGGGCCTGGCCGCCGCGTTCACCGCGCCGACCGGCCTGTCGATCATCACCACCACGTTCGCCGAGGGCCCGGCCCGCAACAAGGCGCTGTCGATCTACACCGTCTTCGGCGCGGGCGGTTACTCCTCCGGGCTGCTGTTCGGCGGCCTGATGACGGGCATCGGCTGGCGCTGGACCTTCCTGCTCCCGGTGCCGATCGCGCTGGCCGCGCTGGCCGCCGCGTACGTGCTGGTGCCCAAGGACAAGCCCGCCGAGGAGGGCGGCCACGACATCCTGGGCGCGGTGCTCTCCACCGGCGCCATGCTGCTGCTGGTCTACACGGTGGTGAGCGCGCCAGAAGTGGGCTGGACGACGCCGCGCACGCTCGGCTCGTTCGTCGGCGTGCTCGCGCTGGCCGCCGCGTTCGTGGCGGTGGAACGGCGGCTGCGCCACCCGCTGGTGCGGCTGGGCATCCTGCGCAAGACCACGCTGGTGCGGGCCGCGATCGCCGTGGTCGCGCTGGCCGGTTCGTTCTTCAGCTGGCAGTTCATCGTCACGCTCTACCTGCAGGACACCCTCGACTGGTCACCGCTGAAGCTGGCCATGGCGCTGCTGCCGACCGGCATCCTGGTGGCGCTGTCGGCGGTGTACTCCGACAAGCTGGTCGACCGGTTCGGCACCGGGCGCGTCATCGCGGTCACGCTGACGCTGATGGCCATCGGCTACGTGCTGTTCCTGCGCGTCGACACCGCACCGGCCTACCTGACCATGCTGCTGCCCGCGATCCTGCTGATCGGCATGGGCTGGGTCGGGTTCCCGGCCATCAACATCCAGGCCACCAGCGGTATCGAGGACGACGAACAGGGCCTGGCGGCCGGCGTGCTCCAGACGTCGATGCAGGTCGGCGCGGCGATCGTGCTGGCGGTGACCACGGCGCTCATCTCCTCCGGCGTCACCCACGGGGAGACCTCGGCGGCGGCCGCGCTCGACGCCTTCCGGCCCGGCCTGTACTTCGTCACCGGCGTGACGATCGTCGGCGCGCTGGTCGCGATCGTCCCGCTGCTGGTGGCCGGGCGCGCCACCCGTGAGCCGGTCACCGAACCGGCGCCCGAACTCGTCGGCTGATCCGCAGCGGCCGGCGAACGTGCGACACCCCCGGCGGCTGGGACCGGGGGTGTCGCCGCGTCCGGATAGCGGGTGTGCGGGCGGGCGTCCGCGATGGTTGCGGCAGCGTGGCCGCGAGCGTTCCGGAAGCCTGGCCGCGAGCGTCCCGGCGACCTGGCGCGATCGGTGCGGCGGTCTGACCGAGATCGTCCCGGCGACCTGGCGAGGGCGGCCGAACGCCCGCCGCTCAGCGCGAGAAGGGCGGGGCCGCTTCGTCTTTCGGGGAACGCCTGTAGGTCAACGGGTTTCCGTCGCGGCCGGCCGTCGGCCAGTCGATCCCGAGCACCGGATCGAAGGCGTCGATGTCGTGATCCAGTTCGGGGGTGTACTCGAGGGAGCACAGGTAGGTGACCGTGCTGTCGTCCTCGAGCGAGAGCAGGGCGTGGCCGAGCCCCTCGGAGACGAACACCGAGCGGCGGTCCACGTCGTCGATGAGCACGCTGTCCCAGCGGCCGTAGGTCGGCGAACCGGGGCGCAGATCCACCACCACGTCCAGGAACGCACCCCGCACGCAGGTCACGTATTTGGCCTGGCCGGGCGGGTTTTCGGTGTAGTGGATGCCGCGCAGCACGCCCGCCGCCGACACCGACACGTTCACCTGGCGCAGATCGAACGGGCGGCCGGTGGCCTTCTCGAACTCCGAGGCCTTGAACGATTCCGCGAAGGCGCCCCGCTCGTCGTGGAACAGCCGCGGGGTCACCTCCCACGCGCCGGGCACCGCCAGTTCTCGAAACTCCATGCTCACCAATCCCGTCCGCGCTCCAGCAAGTCCAGCAGGTAGCTACCGTAGCCGGAGCGCACCAACGGTTCAGCGCGAGCGCGCAGCCCCTCGTCGTCGATGAAACCCATCCGCCAGGCCACTTCCTCGGGCACGCCGATCTTGAGACCCTGCCGTTCCTCGATGGTGCGCACATAGTTGGCGGCGTCGAGCAGGGAGTCGAAGGTGCCGGTGTCCAGCCACGCGGTGCCGCGCGCCAGCACCTCCACCCGCAGTCTGCCCTGCTCCAGGTAGGCGCGATTCACGTCGGTGATCTCGTATTCGCCACGCGCCGAGGGCGTCAATCCCTTGGCGATCTCCACCACGTCGTTGTCGTAGAAGTACAGCCCGGGGATGGCGTAGTTGGAGCGCGGGACCTTCGGCTTCTCCTCGATCGACACCGCGCGCCCGTCCACGAACTCGATCACGCCGTAGGCCGTGGGATCGGAGACCCAGTAGGCGAAGACCGCGCCGCCGGAGATGCTTTCGAAGCGCCGCAGGCTGGTGCCGAGGCCGGGGCCGTGGAAGATGTTGTCGCCCAGCACGAGCGCGGCCGGTTCGTTCCCGATGTGGTCCGCGCCCAGCACGAACGCGCGGGCCAGGCCGTCGGGTTCCGGCTGCACCACATAGCTGAGCGAGATGCCGAAGCGGCTGCCGTCGCCGAGCAGACGGGTGAACGCCTCGGCGTCCTCCGGGGTGGTGATCACCAGGATGTCGGTGATCCCCGCCAGCATCAGGGTGGACAGCGGGTAGTAGACCATCGGCTTGTCGTAGACCGGCACCAGCTGCTTGCTCACCCCGCGCGTGATGGGGTGCAGCCGGGAACCCGTGCCGCCCGCCAGGATGATTCCGCGCATGCCCCCGAGTGTGCCAGCCGGGCCGGTTCCGGAGTCGGGGAGGTTCCGACTGGCGCACGAATCGGTCACGGAGGTTTCGCCACCGGGCGTGTCGGTCGATAGAGAGGGAACGGATCACACTGGCGTGGCCGGGCACTCGGGCGCGCCTCGATGAGGGAGGTGTGCCATGGCGACGATCAGTGCCCCGGTCGTGATGAACCCGCACGGTCCGAGCGCGCAGGCCCGGTTCCTGCTGGCCACCTGCCGTGGCGTGGTGCGCCCGCTGCTGCGCGCGGCCCCCATCACCCGCGTGACGATCCCGGTGGGCGCGGCCGCCATCGACGGGCTCGCCCGCCTGCGCCCGAGCCCCCGCGGCGTGGAACGCGAACAGGTGCGCCTGGCCGGATTCCGGATGGAGATCGTGCGCCCGTCCGGCGCCGCGCGCGCCCTGCGCCACGGCGCGGTGCTGTATCTGCACGGTGGCGGTTTCGCGATCTGCGGACTGGAGACGCACCGGCCGGTCGCGGCCAGCCTGGCCCGGCGCACCGGACTCGCGGTGGTCAACGTCGAATACCGGCAGCTGCCGGGGCGCGCCATCACGGATTCGATCGAGGACTGTCTCACCGCCTACCGCTGGCTGCTGGCCCACGGCGTCGACCCGGGCCGGATCGTGTTCGCTGGCGATTCGGCGGGCGGCTACCTCACCTTCGCGACCGCGCTGCGCGCCCTGCGCGACGGACTGCCCGCGCCCGCCGGACTGGTCGGGCTGAGCCCGCTGCTCGATCTCGACTACGCCGCCAAGCGCGCGTACCGCAATGTCGCGCTCGATCCGTACATCCCGGTCTCGGCGATCGAGGCCGTGGTGCGGATCGGCGCCGAGCGCGACGGCCTGCTCGATCCGCTGCTCTCGCCCGTCAACGACACCCTCGCCGAGCTGCCGCCGGTGCTGCTGGTGGCCGCCGAGGACGAGGTGCTGCGCTACGACTGCGAGCTCATGACCGAGCGGCTCGACGCCGCAGGGGTGCCGAACACGCTGGAGCTCTGGCGCGGGCAGGTGCACGCGTTCATGAGCATCGCGCCGAATCTGCCCGAGGGCAGGGCGGCGCTCGGACGGGTCGCGCGCTTCGTGCGCACTCGGCTCGAGGAGGTGGAGCGGGCTCGGACGGCCTGACCACGGTCGGCCGGACGAGTCGAACCCCGCCCCGGGCCCCGCGTCCGGGGCGGGATTCTCCGCTATGCGACATTGTCGAGAAATGTCGCAAATAGGGGTTCCGGCGCCGCCCGCGCCGGGTCAAGATGGGATATGGCCCGGATCACAGACCTGTCCCGCAACCTGCTGCGCACCTGCCCGCTGTGCGAGGCGGTCTGCGGCCTCGAGATCACCCTCGACCCGCACGACCACGTCACCGCCGTGCGCGGCGACAAACTCGACCCGTTCAGCAAGGGCTTCCTGTGCCCGAAGGGCGCGAGCCTGGGCCGCGTGGACGAAGACCCCGACCGCGTCACCGAACCGCTGATCCGCGACCGCGCCACCGGCGAACGCCGCGTCGCCACCTGGGACGAGGCGTTCGACTACATCGCCGCGCGCTTCGGCCCGATCGTCGCCGCGCACGGCAACCAGTCCGCCGCGCTGTACCTGGGCAATCCGAACGCCCACACCATCGCGGGCACGCTCTACCTGCCGATGCTGATCCGGGCGCTGGGCACCAAGAACATCTACTCCGCCAGCACCGCCGACCAGATGCCCAAACAGGTGGCCAGCGGGCTGATGTTCGGCGACCCGATGGCGGTGGCCGTACCCGATCTGGACCGCACCGACTACCTGCTGATGCTCGGCGCGAATCCGCTCGACTCCAACGGATCGGTCTGCACCGCACCGGATTTCCCCGGACGGCTCAAGGCGCTGCGCAAGCGCGGCGGGCGTTTGGTGGTGGTCGATCCGCGCGTCACCCGCACCGCGAAGATCGCCGACGAGCACGTCTTCGTGCGGCCGGGCAGCGACGCGTACCTGCTGTTCGGCATCGTGCACACGCTCTTCGCGGAGGATCTCGCCGACGTGCGCGTCGAGGTGAACGGACTCGACGAACTGCGCCGCGCCGCAGCGGAATTCCCGCCAGAAGTAGTGGCGGAGCGCACCGGCGTACCGGCCGGCACCATCGCGCGCCTGGCCCGCGAACTGGCCGGCGCGCCCACGGCCGCCGTCTACGCCAGGATCGGCACCTGCACAGCGGAATTCGGCACGCTCACTCAGTGGCTCGTCGACGTGATCAACGTGCTGACCGGCAATCTCGACTCCCCCGGCGGCGTCATGTTCGCCACCGCCGCCGCGGGCGCCATCGCGCGCACCAAACCGTTCCGCACCGGCCGCTGGACCAGTCGCGTGCGCGAATTGCCCGAAACCATGGGCGAACTCCCCGTCGCCACCCTCGCCGACGAGATCACCACACCGGGCCCGGGACAGGTCCGTGCGCTGGTGACGGTGGCGGGCAACCCGGTGCTCTCCGCACCCAGCGGCCCGCGCCTGGACGCGGCGTTCGCCGGGCTGGAGTTCATGGTGAGCGTGGACCGCTACGTCAACGAGACCACCCGGCACGCCGATGTGATCCTGCCGCCGCCGCGCAAACTCCAGTCGCCGCACTACGATTTCGCGCTGCTCCAGTTCGCGGTGCGCAACTACGCGCGCTATTCGCGGCCGCTGGTGCCGCTGGGCGACCGGCCGTCGGAGGCGGCGGTGCTGGCGCGCCTGGGCGCGGCGCTCACCGGCGCACCGCACGACGGCGACCCGCTGGGGCAGCTGGACGAACTCGTCATCGCGGGGATGCTGCACAAGGCGGGCATCCCCGAACGCCGCCCGGACCTGCACGGCGCGAACAGCACCGAACAGCGCATCGACCTGATGCTGCGCCTCGGCCCGCACGGCGAATGGAACGGCGGGAGCCTGAATCTCCAAGTGCTGCTGGACAATCCGCACGGCGTGGATCTCGGCCCGCTCACCCCGCGCCTGCCCGGCGCGCTGCGCACCGCCTCGAAACGCGTCGAGGTCGCACCCGAGCCGCTGCTGGCCGACGTGGCGCGGCTGCGCGCCCGGCTCACCGAGGACGCGCCCGAGTTCGTGCTCATCGGCCGTCGCCATCTGCGCTCCAACAACAGCTGGATGCACAACGTCCCCACGCTGGTGAGCGGATCGAACCGGTGCACCTTGCAGATCCACCCCGGCGATGTGGCGCGGCTCGGGCTCGGCGAGCGGGCCGTGGTGAAGTCGGCGGCGGGAGCGGTGACCGTCGCCCTGGAGCCGACGGAGACGATCATGCCCGGCGTGGTGAGCCTGCCGCACGGCTGGGGCCACGCCACCGGCACGCAATCCGTCGCCGATGCCACCTCGGGCGTGAACGCCAATGCGCTGACCGATGATTCGGTGGTGGACGCACCCTCCGGAACGGCGGTGTTCAACGGCGTGCCGGTCACGCTCGCTCCGGCCTGAGCGCGCTTTCCGAAAAGAATTCCGGCCGGTCGGATTTGAATTTCCGGCCGGAATTCCGTTGGCGCCCGGGGGTATCCGGCGCGGTTCGGCGAATGCGATTTCGCGTATTGACGCGACCGGATTCCTCTAAAATGGGTGAGATTTCGGCCCGGGTCGATCCACCGGCGAATCGCCCCGGACCTTGCCGAATCCGGCTAGCAGAGGGGCGCGCATGTCCGGCAAACAGTATGGCAGCGACGGCGAGCACGAACTACAGGAGCGGCTCGGCACCACCGACCGGGCGCAGCGATTCTACGACGACCAGATGCTCGACCATCTCAACGAGACCATGATCGAGTTCATCGGCCGCATGGACATGGCGTTCGTCGCCACGGCCGACAAGCACGGCGAATGCGACAACAGTTTCCGCGCGGGGGTGCCCGGATTCCTGCACGTCATCGACGAGCGCACGATCGCCTATCCCGAATACCGGGGCAACGGCGTGATGGCCAGTCTCGGCAACATCCTGGAGAACCCGCACGTCGGCATTCTCCTGCTGGATTTCGTGCGCGATCTGATCGGCCTGCACATCAACGGCACGGCGCGCATCGTTGAGGACGCACATTTGCGAAAGAGCGTGCCCGCACTGCCGCCCCCGGTGAAAGGCCGCGCCGCGCAAGTGTGGGTGGTGGTCGATGTGGAAGAGGCCTACATCCACTGCCGCAAGCACATCCCGCATCTGGTGCCCGCCGACCGCGTGCGCGACTGGGGCACCGACAACGTGCGCGCCAAGGGCGGCGACTACTTCGGCGTCAAGGCGCAGGCCCGCGCCGAGGAGACCGCCGCGCTCGCCTGAGATCCCGTCAACGGGCCATGACGGTCAATGGATCTTGAAGATCACCACGCGCTGCACCACGAAATTGATGACGGTGGCGGTGCCCTGCGCGACGACGAACGCCAGCGGCACCTTCCACCAGAAGTCGCCGAGCACGTGGAACAGCACCTGGTTGATGCCCACCTGCACCGCGAACGTCGTGGCGTAGAGCGCCACCACCGCCGCGAACCGCTTGCGGCTCGGCGGGGCCTTGAAGGTCCAGCGACGATTGATCAGATAGGCCGTGGTGGTGCCCGCGAGGAAGCCGAGCGACTTGGCCAGCGCGACGGGCAACCCCACCACGTTCAGCAGCAGGACGTACAGGCCGAAGTCCACCAGCGCCGACAGGCCGCCGGTGACGGTGAACCGGACGATCTGGGTCTTCAGGTCCACGTCCGTGCCGCCGGGCTCGTCGACAAGCGGCAGCTCGGCGGGCAGCGGGAGGTGGGGTTCGGCACTCACGCGAGCGAGCCTAATAGGCGCTGCCGGGCGGCAGCCCGCCTGTACACCGCGCACGGCCGGAGCGAAGGCGGAGGTACGCCTAATAGGCGCTGCCGGGCGGCAGCCCGCGCGTCCACCGACGAGACGCATCCCATACCCGCGAGTACCGCGAGATCCTCCCCCTGTTTCGTCATGCATGTAGCCTCTATGCCGATGTCCACGAAAGCTTCGACCGCCACCACGACGAACGGTGCCGGCGGGACGGTAAGCGGCGAGGAGACCGGCGCGACGAGCGCCGACGCCTACGCGCTGCCCACCGTGACCCGCGCGCTGACCGGGTGGGGTCGCACCGCAGCAACCTCCGCACAAGTGCTCGCCACCTCCGATCCGGAGGTGATCGCCAAGGCCGTGGCCATGGTCGCCGAGGACAACGAGAGCAAGCCCGCCCACCTGCGCCGCGGCGTCATCGCGCGCGGCCTCGGCCGCTCCTACGGCGACAACGCCCAGAACGCGGGCGGCCTGGTGGTCGACATGACCGCGCTCAACCGCATCCACCGCATCGACGGCGACTCCCGCCTGGTCGACGTGGACGGCGGCGTCACCCTCGACCAGCTGATGAAGGCCGCGCTGCCGTTCGGGCTGTGGGTGCCGGTGCTGCCCGGCACCCGGCAGGTCACCATCGGCGGCGCCATCGGCTCCGATATCCACGGCAAGAACCACCACAGCGCGGGCAGCTTCGGCAACCACGTGCGCTCGATGGAACTGCTCACCGCCGACGGCACCGTGCAGCACATCACGCCGAAGCGCAACGCCAAGCTGTTCTGGGCGACCATCGGCGGCTGCGGGCTCACCGGCATCATCCTGCGCGCGACCATCGAGATGACGCCGACCGAGACGGCGTACTTCATCGCCGACGGTGACGTGACGCCGACGCTGGACGACACCATCGCCTTCCACAGCGACGGCTCCGAGGACCGCTACGAGTACAGCTCGGCGTGGTTCGACGCGATCAGCCCCGCACCGAAGCTGGGCCGCGCGGCGATCTCCCGGGGCAACCTCGCCAAACTGGACGAGCTGCCGAAGAAGCTGCGCAAGAACCCGCTCGGATTCACCGGCAAGACGTTCCTGACGCTGCCCGACGTGTTCCCGAACGGTCTGGCCAACAAGTACACGTTCACCCCGATCGGTGAACTCTGGTACCGCAAGTCCGGCACCTACCGCGGCAAGGTCCAGAACCTGACGCAGTTCTATCACCCGCTGGACATGCTCGGCGAGTGGAACCGCGGCTACGGCTCCAACGGATTCCTCCAGTACCAGTTCGTGGTTCCGCCGGAGTCCGTGGACGAGTTCAAGCGGATCATCGTGGACATCCAGCGGTCCGGGTTCTACTCGTTCCTCAACGTGTTCAAGCTGTTCGGCCCGGGAAACCAAGCGCCGCTGAGCTTCCCGATGCCGGGCTGGAACATCTGCGTCGATTTCCCCATCGGCCCCGGGCTCAACGAGTTCGTCACCGAATTGGACCGGCGCGTCCTGGAATTCGGCGGCCGGCTCTACACCGGCAAGGACTCGCGCACCACCGCCGAGACCTTCCACAAGATGTACCCCCGGATCGACGAGTGGATCAAGGTCCGCCGAACCGTCGACCCCACAGGCGTTTTCATGTCCGATATGGCGAGAAGGCTGGAGCTTCAGTGATCAATGCCGTAGGCAACCCGCAGTCCATTCTCCTGCTGGGCGGTACCTCGGAGATCGGCTTGGCGATCGTCGCCGAGTACCTGAAAAAGGGCCCCGCCCGGGTCATCCTGGCCACGCTGCCGGGTGATCCGTTGCGCGACAAGGCCGTTGCCGAGACCGAGGCGGCCGGCGCGAGCACGGTCGAGGTGCTCGACTTCGACGCGCTCGACACCGACAGCCACCCCAAGGTGATCGACGCCGCCTGGGCCGGCGGCGACGTGGACGTGGCGATCGTCGCGTTCGGCGTGCTCGGCGACGCCGAGCAGCTGTGGCAGGACCAGCGCAAGGCCGTGCAGGTGGTGGGCATCAACTACACCGCCGCCGTGTCGGTGGGCGTGCTCGTCGGCGAGAAGATGAAGGCGCAGGGCTACGGGCGCATCATCGCCATGTCCTCGGTGGCGGGTGAGCGCGTGCGCCGCTCCAACTTCGTCTACGGCTCCACCAAGGCCGGCCTGGACGGCTTCTACCTGGGCCTCGGCGAGGCGCTGCGGCCGCACGGGCCGCGCGTGCTCGTCATCCGGCCCGGCCAGGTGCGCACCACCACCACGCTGGAGCACTGGAAGGCCACCGGCGCGAAGGAAGCCCCCTTCACCGTCGACAAGGAAGACGTCGCGGCGCTGGCCGTCTCCGCCTCGGAGAAGGGCAAGGAGCTCATCTGGGCCCCCGGCCAGGTGCGCTACCTGATGTCGGCGCTGCGCCACGTGCCGCGCCCGATCTTCCGCAAGCTCCCGCTCTGAGCGGAACCGACGCCCAACCCGCCGAGCCGGATACGCCTCGGCGGGTTCTCGCGCGTCAGCTGCCGTTCGCCGGAACCATCGACGCGGCACCCGATTTCGCCGCTCGCTCGCACTCGTGGCCCGTCGCTACGGTGGCGGTGATCCGGCACCGAACGGCGCGAATCTCGGGAGCCGAGGGACGGCTGCGCGATCCGGCGTCGGGGTGGTCGTGGGCCGTGCGACGCGGTGTCGCCCGGCCGGGTACCGGGCGCGCCCGCACGACGCTTGGTCTCGGCCGGACATGGGGCCGCCCGCCGCAGGGCTTGGTCGCCGCACCCGGACGTCGGATGGGCGGTACGACGCGATGTCGCCCCGGATGGGTACCGGGCAGGGCCGCGCCGGCCTGACCGTCGCCGAATATCGGGCGGGCCCGCGCGACGCCGAGTCGCCGCACCCGGACCGGCGGGCCGTGCGGTGCGATGTCGGCGGGGGCGGCCCGATGGATACCATCGTCGCGATCCCGCCGCGGCGGGCTGGACGCGGCCGGGACGGCCGAGACCGACCAAGGGAGCGGGTCGTACGCCCGCTCGGCAGGACGGAGTGATTCGTTGAGCGCCACACAGTCGCAGACCAAGGGCGGCCGGATTCCGGTGCTGGGCAGGCATATCGGGTCCGCGCTCGGGGAGGCGGCGCTGGCCGTCGCCGTGGCGGTGGTGGTCGCGGCGGTCGGGTTGTTCGGGTTCTCGCTGGTGGAGTGGCCCGCGTTCAACTCGTCCAATGTGACGCGGGCGCTGACGACGGTCGGACAGGTGGGGTCGGCGGCGCTGCTGATCGCGGCGGTGTGGCTGATCCGGGCGCGCCGGTGGCCGTGGGTGGCGAAAATCCTGTCGTGGACGGGTGTTTCGGCGTTCGTCACGGTGACGCTCGGGATGCCGCTGGCCGCCACCAAGCTGTACCTGCACGGCGTCTCGGTGGACCAGGAGTTCCGCACCGAGTACCTGACGCGGCTCACCGACAGCCCCGCGCTGCGCGATATGACCTACATCGACCTGCCGCCGTTCTACCCGGCCGGGTGGTTCTGGATCGGCGGACGGGTCGCGAACGCGCTCGGCATGGACGGGTGGGAGGCGTTCAAGCCGTACGCGATCGGATCGCTGGCGGTGGCGGCCGTGCTCGCGCTCGTGCTGTGGACCCGGCTCATCCGCGCCGACTGGGCGGTCGCCGTCACCGCCGCGACCACCGCCGTGGTCGTCGCCTACGGCTCGCCGGAAATCTACGGCGCGATCATCGCCCTGCTGCTGCCGCCGATGCTGGTGCTGGCGTGGGGCGCGCTGCACCGTCCGGAGGAAGACGCGGGCGCGCCGTCCCCGCGCACGGCGGGCGGCTGGGGCGCGGTGCTCGGCACCGGCCTCCTGCTCGGCATCGCCGCCAACTTCTACACGCTGTACCTGCTGGTCGCCGCCTTCGCCGTGACGCTGATGGGCTTGCTGGCGGCGGGCATCGCGGTGCGCTCTCCCGCGAAATCCACTGCCCCCGCGTGGCGGGCCGCCGTCCCTCCGCTCATCCGTCTCGTCTCCATCGCCGCGATCGCCGGCCTCGTCGCGCTGGTCTGCTGGCTCCCGTTCCTGGTCGAGGCGCTGACCTCCGGGTTGCCCAGCTCGGGGACCGCGATGCACTATCTGCCCGCGTCGGGGGCCGAACTGCCGCTGCCGATGGTCGAGTTCTCCCTGCTCGGCGGATTCTGCCTGGTGGGGACGATCTGGCTGGTGGTCCGGGCCGGGTCGTCGCGGCGGGCGCAGGCGCTCGGCATCGGGGTGGTGGCGATCTACCTGTGGACGCTGCTGTCGATGCTGGCGACGGTGGCCGGGACCACCCTGCTCTCGTTCCGCCTCGAGGTCCCGCTCTACGCGCTGCTGGCGGCGGCGGGCGCGTTCGGGTTCGTGGAGGGTGCGCGGGCGGTCTACCAGGCGTTCAACGAGCCGGAGCGTTTTCGCGTGGCCGTCGTCGCGGTGGCGGTGCTGGGCGCGCTCGCGTTCACCCAGCACATCCCGGCCATCCTCGCCCCCGAGATCACCACGGCCTACACCGACACCGACGGCGACGGCGAGCGCGGCGACCGCCGTCCGCCCTCGGCCGTGTCGTACTACGCGGAGATCGACGAGGCCCTCCGGGCGCGGACCGGCCGCCCCCACGACGAGACCGTGGTGCTCACCGCCGACACCAGCTTCCTGGCCTTCCACCCGTACTTCGGCTTCCAGGGACTGACCTCCCACTACGCCAACCCGCTCGCGAACTTCGCCGACCGCGCCGCCCTCATCGAGAGCTGGAGCGAGCTGGAAACCCCCGAAGCCCTCTTCGACGCCCTCGCCGCGACCCCCTACCGCGCGCCCGACGCGTTCCTCTTCCGCCGCGGCGCCGACACCTACACCCTGCGCTTGGCGCGCGACGTCTACCCGAACGACCCGAACGTCGAGCGCTACACGGTGGCGTTCCCCCAATCCCTCTTCGACTCGGACGCGTTCACCAAGACCGACATCGGACCGTTCACCCTCGTCACCGTCAACCGCTAGCTCCCGGGCTCGGCGCCGCGACGAACGTGGCCGGGCAGCTGCCACCGGACCTCGCGGCCGGTCTCACCGACGTCACCCGCAGCGCCTTTCTCGACGGTCTCGGTGGCGCGGCCGCCACCGGAGCGGGCGTGCTCGCCCTCGCCGCGATCGTCTGCCCGCTCCTGCTCCGCCGGACCTCCGTCCACCCCGGGTAGCTCCCCCGGCGCGCGGTGCCGGGCGGGGGCCGGGGTGTGGCTAGCATGACTGATCGTGCGACCGGACCGATCGACTCGAGCGTTCACCCGATTCCGCCTGATCGCCCTGGTTTCGGGGCTCATCGGGTTCGTGCTGGCGCTACTGACGCCGCTGCTGCCGGTGCGCCAGGACCAGGCGGTGCTGGAGTGGCCGCAGGCGGAGGCGTCGAGCGTCGAGGCGCCGCTGGTGTCGTATGTGCCGCTGCGGCTGGAGGTCTCGCTGCCGTGCGGGCTGCTCGCCGGCGGGGACCGGACGCTGCTGTCCACGATTCCGGCGGAGTCGGGGCAGGCGACGGCCAAAGGTGTGGTCGTGGCGGTCAACGGCGGCGAGTTGTCGGTCATCGAACGCGACGTGCCGATGCTGTCGGCTCCGGTCGAGGAGATCGGCGGGTGCTCGACCGTCGAGATCGTGGCCGACGCCGCCGCGACGACCGTCGAGTTCACGGGCGTGAACCGCGAGGACGGCACGCCGTTCCGCAACACCGTCACCCGCGACATCCGGCCGCAGATCGTCGGCGTGTTCACCGATCTGGACGAAGCGCAGCTCACCGGCGCGCGGCTGCGCGCCGACATCGACTCGCGCTTCTCCTCCACGCCGAGCACGATCAAACTCGCCGCCATGATCCTGGCGGCGCTCAGCACGATCGTCGCCCTCGTCGCGCTGCACCTGCTCGACACCTCCGACGGCAGGCGCGCGCGCCGCTTCCTGCCCGCGCACTGGTGGCGGTTCACCCTCGCCGACGGCGCGGTGCTCGGCACGCTGGCGCTGTGGCACGTCATCGGCGCCAACACCTCCGACGACGGCTACATCCTGAACATGGCGCGCGCGTCGGGGCCGTCGGGGTACATGGCGAACTACTACCGCTGGTTCGCGGTGCCGGAGGCACCCTTCGGCTGGTCCTACGAGGTGCTGGCCTGGATGACGTCGATCTCCACCGCCAGCGTCTGGATGCGGCTGCCCACGCTGCTCGCGGGCATCGTGTGCTGGCTGGTGATCAGCCGGGAAGTGTTGCCGCGCCTGGGCGCTCGCGTGCGGCGCCACCGGGTGGCGCTGTGGACGGCGGGTCTGGTGTTCCTCGCGTTCTGGCTCCCCTACGACAACGGCCTGCGGCCCGAACCGCTCATCGCGGCGGGCGCGCTGCTCACCTGGTGCTCGATCGAGCGCGCCATCGCCACCGGCCGCCTGCTGCCCGCCGCCATCGCCGTGCTGATCGCCGCGTTCTCGCTGGCGGCCGGGCCGACCGGCCTGATCTGCGTGGCGGCGCTCATCGCGGGCTCGCGGCCGGTCTTGCAGATCATCGTCAAGCGCGCGGCCACCAGCGGAATGTCGTTCGGGCAGGCCCTGTTCCGGTACGCGGCGCTGATCGCGCCGGGGCTGGCGGCCGGAACCGTCGTGCTCATCGTGGTTTTCGCCGACCAGACGCTGTCGACGGTGATGGAGGCGACCCGGGTGCGCACCGAGGTCGGGCCGAACGTGGCGTGGTTCGACGAGCGCACGCGCTGGGATTCGCTGCTCATGCTCTCCCCCGACGGGTCGCTGGCGCGGCGGTTCGGCGTGCTGCTGATGCTGCTGTGCCTGCTGGTCTGCGTGCTGCAAGTGCTGCGCAAGGGCCGGATTCCGGGGACCTCGCGCGGGCCGTCGGTGCGCATCCTCGGCATCGTGTTCGCGTCGCTGGCCCTGATGATGTTCACGCCGACCAAGTGGACCCACCACTTCGGCGTGTACGCGGGACTGGCGGGTTCGCTGGCGGCGCTGGCCGCCGTCGCGGTGGGCAGCGCGGCGATCCGCTCCCCGCGCAACCGGGCGCTGTTCGCGGCGGCGGTGCTGTTCCTGCTGGCGATCACGTTCACCGGGTCCAACGGCTGGTGGTACGTGTCGAGCTACGGTGTGCCGTGGTGGGACAAGGCGCCGCTCGTCGCGGGCAAGGGACTGTCCACGCTGTTCCTCGGATTGACCGGTGTGGCACTGCTTTTCGCCGTCTGGTTCCACTTCCGCGAGCCCTACAAGCGGGAGAAGGCCACGGCGCCCAACGGTTTCGACCGGCTCGCCTCGGTGCCGTTGACCATCGCGGCCGCGCTGCTGGTGCTGTTCGAAATCGCTTCGCTCGCCAAGGGAGCCGTCACCCAGTACCCGGCGTACTCGATCACGAAGTCGAATCTGCGCTCCCTGACCGGGGATACGTGCGCGCTGGCCGACGAGGTACTGGTGGAGACCGACACCGCCGACTCGCTGCTGCTGCCCTACGACGGCGCGCCCGCCGACGGACTGAGCGCGGAGTCGACCGGCTTCTCCCCCAACGGCGTAGCCTCCGACCTCACCGCCGACGCCGAGGAAACCGTCACCGGCGCAGCCAACTCCGTGAACCAGGGCTCGGAGAACAAGACCACCGACACCACCGGCGCCGGAACCGGCGGCGGCACAACGGAACAGGCGGGTATCAACGGCAGTACCGTCGCGCTCCCGTTCGGGCTGGACGCGGCCCGCACGCCCGTGCTCGGCTCCTTCCAGGAGTCCGAGCAGCGGCAGGCGTCGCTGACCTCCCAGTGGTACCGGCTCGACCTCGCCGACAGCGTGCGCGACGACCCCGCCTACCGGGTGCTGGCCATCACGGCGGCCGGGCGCATCAAGTCGGTGGATGCCGACGGCGTCGAAACCTACGGGCAGGAACTGCGTGTCGAGTACGGCACCCGCGCCGCCGACGGTTCGGTCGACGTGCTCGGCGCGATCAACCCGCTCGACATCGGGCCCGCGCCCTCGTGGCGCACGCTGCGCGTCCCGCTGGACGCACTGCCCGCCGAGGTGAACGCGGTGCGGTTGGTGGCCGTGGACAACGACATCACCCAGCGTCAGTGGCTGGCCGTCACCCCACCCCGCCTCCCCCGCCTGGCCACGCTGGATTCCGTTGTGGGCCACACCGATCCGGTGCTGCTGGACTGGCACGTCGGCCTCGCCTTCCCCTGCCAGCGGCCCTTCTCCCACCACAACGGCGTCGCCGAGTCCCCGGCCTGGCGCATCCTGCCCGACCGCGTCGGCTCCGACGCCTCCAACGCCTGGCAGGACGACATCGGCGGCGGCCCCCTCGGCTGGACCGAACTCCTCCTGCGCGCCGACTCCGTCCCTACCTACCTCGCCGACGACTGGGGCCGCGACTGGGGCTCCCTCGAACGCTTCACCCCCTACGACCCCACCGCGGTCCCCGCCGAGATCACAGTGAACCAGGTTTCGCGCGGTGGGCGAGAGGAAGATGCGCCCATCCGGGTGCGGTAGGGATGAGGGGGCCACGACATCCGACCCGCTCGGACGTCGATCACGAAGAACGTGCACCGGCCGTAGCAACGGCCCACTGCTGAATAGGCTGTGGAGTCGTGAGAACTCGATCCATGGTGAAGCGCGCTCTCGCGATCAGCGTGTCGGTGTTGTGGCTTGTCGCGTGTGGCGGTCCGACGCCCGACTCGCCGAGTGAGGGTTCCGGATCTCACCTCGCCTGTGCCACCGGCCAGCACGCCGATTCGATGTTCACCAGCGAGCCGGGCGCGGAGGACTTCACGCTTCAGGCTCCGCGGTTGCCGGGTTGGACCCAGCGGCAATCGGAGGGACCGTCACCGGGATTTGTGCTGCACAGGTTCGACCCTCCGACAGCGGATGCCGATATGGGCACGGCGACTGTCACGCTCACCGCCTTCTCTCCCACCGACACCGCCGCTGCCGCGCTCGATACGCTCCGCACTCTGCGTGCGAACGGGCCCGGCTGGCAGGAATCGAGCAGCGAGCCCGTCGAGATCTGCGATCACGGGGGCGTGAAGGTATCCGGCATCTACCGCACCGCCGGGCTCGAAGTGCGCCATGAGTATCTCGAATTCCCTTATGGATCAACGGGATCGGTGTACCCGATTCAGGTCAGCAGTGGGCGCGCGACAACGGCTACACTATGGTGCTGATTGTCGACCACCGAACCGTGATCAATGATCCCGCCATCCAGAGCTATATCGACACGGGACAAATTCAACTGATACGAAAAGAGCTCGATACTCCTGACTATCCCCACCATGAGCCGATCAAATACCTGCGAATGCCCCCCGGCAGCGAAGACGGAGGCACCGCGTGGATGGACGATCTTCCGGTTCGCTACGTGGACGGGCAGCGGGGGTTCGATCGTCGCATCATGGAAGAACTCGCCGCCGTCGGTGTGCCCTGTTACACGCTGGGCGACCTGGCCAACGGCCCACGCACCATCCCGCAGGGCATTCCGATCTTCGTCGACTGGCTCGCCGATCTGGAGAAACGGATTCCCGGCCCCGAGTCCGAGCATCGCGCCATCATCCGGTCCGGGCTCATTCGCAACCTGATCGATCCCGCCGCCCGGGGCAATCAGCAAGCAATCGACCTGCTCATCGCTCAAATGCGCCGTCAACCCCCACTGCCGACTCGGACGCAGGACTGGGCATGCTTGGCTCTACGCACGATCGCGACCGGAAAAAATTTCGATCAGATCGCCGGACTTCTGGCCGAACTCCCGGTGGGTTCACCAACCATTCCACTGGTCGAATATCTCGGCAAAGTCAAAACCGCTCGGTCCCGGGATATTGCCGTGAAATATCTGGGTGGACCGACCCGGGAGGCCGCGATAAAAGCACTGGTGCAAATGAAGGCTCCCGATGTCCGGCATCTCATCGAGCCGTTCCTCGACGATCCCCATCCACCGGTGCGCAAACAGGCCCTGCGCGCCATGGAGAAACTCCCCCCACCGGAACCCGCACCGGCCTGACCGATCCGATGGTGAGCACGCCCTTGATCGCGAAGCGAAAATCCGCCCCGGCTCCGGCGTGCCCACCGACGCCGCCCGCCGGCGCGCTGGACGCCGCCGCGAAGGTCATCGGTTCCGAGGCGCGGCTGACGCCCGTGCGCTCGTCGATGCCGAAGCCTGTCGGAGGCGTCCAATAGTGCTCACCCGGCACGGGCTAGGAAATGGCTACGGCACCAGGACGATTCGGCCGCGGAGGCCGCCTTTGGTGAGGCGTTGGTGGGCGGTGGCGTAGTCGGTGAGGGGGAGGGATTCGGCTACGCGGAGGGTGAGGGCGCCGGCGGTGGCGCGGGTGGTGAGGGATTCGAGTTGGGCGCGGTCGGCGTGGGCGAAGACGGTGGTGACCGTGATGCCGCGCAAGGGGATCGGGGTGGTGTGGGCGGTGACGGAGGCGAAGCGGCCGAGGGTGCGGACGGCGCCGAGGCTGGCGGGGCCGAGTGCCGCCGCGTCGAGGGCGGCGTCCACACCGCCGGGGTAGCGGGTGCGGACGGTGGCCGCGAGGTCGGTTGTGCGGGGGAGGGTTTCGGCGGCGCCGAGGGTGCGGAGCAGCGGTTCGTCGGCGGCGTCGGCGAGCGCGGCGACGTGCACGCCCGCGGCGGAAGCGAGTTCGACCGCGTAGCCACCGACCGCGCCGGCCGCGCCGGTGACGAGGAGGGTTTCGCCGGGCCGCAGGTCGAGGGCGTTCAGGGCTTGGAGGGCGGTGAGTCCGTTGAGCGGGATGGTGGCGGCGGCGATGTCGTCGAGGGAGTCGGGGATCGGGGTGACCTGCGCGCCCTCGAACGCGACGGCCTGATCGACCGCCACGTCACCCCCCAGGTCCCCGTCCGCGTCGACTACGAACTCACCGACCTCGGCCGCAGCCTCCACCCGGTGCTGGTCACCATGAAGGACTGGGCCGAGTCCCGCATGGGCGAAGTGCTCGCCGCCCGCGCCCGCTACGACGCGCAGCGGTAGGGGTACGCCTCGCGTCCTTGACCGAATATCCCGTGACGCAGAACCGTGCAACTCGGGCTCGGCGATCCGAACCGGGGAGCCGATCCGAATACCCGCCGGGAGGGTGGGCGGTCGGTTTTCTATGACCGGCGGGTTACCGAGAGAGCGTCCGAATTGTCCTGACGCGCTGCCGGTTTCGAAGGTGTGAAGGATCTGTGACCGGGGCGCGGATTGCGAGACGAATCGCGTTTCGATACGTACCCTCGTGGGTATGACAGGAGCCTTCGATGACATGGATCTGCGCGATCTCGTCGATCTGCTCACCGACGAGGAGAAGCGCGAAATCCGGCCCGCGATCCTGCGGGTCCTGAACCGCCTGCCCGCCCAAGAGGTGCTGCGCCGCGAACTCGGCCGCCGCATGCTCGAGGTCTGACCCCGCCTGCCACCGCACATCCCCTACCCCGCCACCCGGTGGGGTACGAGTGCGGTGCGGACGGGACCGAGCAGGATCAATCCGTCACACGGTCGAGCAGATCCTTGGTCAGCACCGGCCGGACGGTCACACCACCGGCAGCCAGCGCGTGTTCCCTCGCGGGCGAGCGGTCGATGGCGCACACCACGGTGTCCACGGTCGCACCCCGCGCACGCAATTGCCGAGCGGCGGCGCGCACCGCACCACCGGTCGTGACGACGTCCTCGATCAGCACGACGTAGCGACAAAGTGCGGGTAGACCGGCGCCAACGAAAACCGTTGACCCCCTGGGCAGCTCGACAACCTTGGCGTGAAACGCAACGTGCACCCGAGCCGTGCACGCACCCGGCCGTGAACAGAAACCGCCCGGGTGGACTCGAAGTCCACCCGGGCGGTTTCACGCATCCACCGCTCAGAACACTCGCATATCACCGGGCGACCACAACCCGTTGCGGGTGTGGGTGCCGGTGGTGAGGTCGGCGGGGCGGGCGTTGGGGTAGTAGCGGTCGTAGCGCTCCAGGGAGCCCCAGTCGCGGGCCCAGTCGTCCTTCATGTAGGTCGGGAGGGTGACGGACTTGGCGAGCATCTGGGAGAAGCCGAGGGGGCCGCCGAACTCCTGGGCCTGCCAGGTGTTGGTGGAGCTGATGGCCAGCGGGCGGTCGGGGAGGATGCGGTAGTTCGGCACCTCGGCGACGCCGTTCTCGTGGCTGAACGGCCGCTGGCACGGGAATTGCAGGCCCACCGCCCAGTCCAGCAGCACCGGCTGGTCGCGGCCGATGTAGTCGTTGAGCGAGACCAGCTGCGGCATGCGCGGCGGGGTGAACGCCAGCCACTGGTCGCCGATCAGGATCGGGTCGTTGGCCAGCACGCGCACCGCGTCGGCGTCGGGGGCGATCTCGTCCAGCGGCACCCGCAGGTTGCGCCAGGACGGGAACGGGCCGATATCGCGCGGCAGGTACTCGCCGAGCACCTCGACGCCGCCGTCGGGCAGCCGCCTGCCGTACTCCACCCGCAGCGACTGGCCGTAGGTCATATCGCCGGTGTCGGTGAAGGACATGATGCGCCCCGCCGCCGTGATCACGATCAGCGGCCGGTCCTCGGACCGCTCCGGCAGCTCGAACCAGCTCGAGGTCAGGTGCGCGGGCTGCTGCACGCCCTCCTGGTAGCTGCCCATGATCGGGGTGGTGGCCGGGTCCAGGCCGAACGGCAGCGCGACCGTGGAGCCGTTCACGCCGCGCTCACCCTGGCCGCCGCCGGTGCCCGCGCTCTCGCCCTCGGCGAACGCCGCGCCCACCGACTGGGTGGAGGTGTTGCCGGTGCCCGGCTTCACCTCGACGGCGTCGGCGGACAGGTCGTCGGGCACCCCGTTGGGGTCGAAGCCGACCGGGTTCGCGCCCGCCAGCGGATCGCCGTTGGCCGGCGGCGCGGCCGGGTCGATGATCGGATTCAGCCTGCCGCCGTTGGGGTCGGGCTCCACCAGGATGTCGCCGGCCAAGCCGCAGGTCTTGCCGCCGAGCGCCTCGATATTGGACCGTCCCAGCGAGTAGGCCGGGTACTGCGAGTACGCGCCCTTGGCCAGCGAGGCGACCTCGAGCAGCACCATGCCCGCCGCGACGATCGTCAGCGGGATGGCGGCGAACTTGCGAATCCGCCTGCCGCGCGCCGTCTTCGCGGACGGTTGCGGCTTGATGTACTCCTCGCGCAGGGTGAACCAGGCGACCAGCGCCAGCGCGACGCCGAACAGGATCAGCATGAGCGTGTTGGACTGGTAGCCCGACAGCGAGATCCGCTTGTCGAACCACGGCACCCCGAAACTCGACACGTACCAGTAGCCGTTGATGCCCGAGAACGCGATCGCCAGCACGAACAGCAGCCCGGCCAGGAAGATGGCCCGGTTCTTGCGCGCCCGCAGCGCCGTCGCCGACACCGCGACCGCGGTCACCGCCGCCAGCGAACCCGCGATGCCCGCGTACGCGCCGAAGTGGTGGGTCCACTTGGTCGGGTTGAACATCATGAAGAAGATCGTGCCGAACACGATGCCCATGAGCCGCCAGGTCGGCGCGCTCGCGATGCCGGGCACCCGCCTGCGGCGCAGCAGCACCAGCATGGTGGTGAACAGGCACAGCAGCATCACCAGGAAGGCGAAGCGGCGCGAGAGCGAACCGTCGACCGTCTCCACGAACAGGTAGTAGTAGCGCAGGTAGTCCTCGTACCAGGCCAGGTTGGGTCCGGTGGCCTGGCGCACCCGGTTGGCCTCCTGGATGCCGGCGAAGGTCTGGTCGCTGTAGACCACGGTCAACACCAGCAGGCCCGCCGCGGCGATGGGCGCCAGCAGCGGCAGCGTGCCGTGTTCGCGATGGCGGCGCACCACGATTCGCACCAGCGGCCGGATGCCGGCCAGCAGCGCCGCCACACACATCAGGCCGGTCGGCGCGGCGGCCAGCGTGAACGCCGCGATCAGCACCGCGATACCGGCGGGCAGCAGGCGGCCGGTGGCGATGGCCCGCTCGATCGAGACCCAGGTCAGCAGCGCGCCCAGCGCGACGATCGGCTCGGAGCGCAGGCCGTTGTCGAACGGCAGCCAGAAGGCCAGGAACACCAGGCCGCCGGTCCACAGCGCCACCTGACTGTTGCGCACGCCGCGCCCGAGGCGGGGCACCACCTCGCGGCTGATCACCAGCCAGCACAGGATGGCGCAGCACAGGGCGGGCAGGCGCACCCACGGGCTCGCGGTGGAGATCTCCGCGAACACCTGGATCACGTAGTAGTACCAGCCGAACGGCGCCTCCGGCACCCCGTACCAGCGGAAGTAATTGGCCATGTAGCCGGCTTCCGGCGCGACGCGCACCATGCTCAGGATGTAGCCGTCGTCGGAGGTGTTGGCGCCGATGAAGTGCCACACCAGCAGCGTGCCGATCACCGCGCCGTCGGCGGCGGTGGGCTTGAACCAGTTCGCGGGCAGGAAGCGACGGTGCCCGCGGCCGTCACTGCCGTCGAGGCGGGCCAGCGCGCCCAGCGCCAGCAGCGTGCACAGCACCGCGCCCAGGATCGCCAGCAGCTTGACCAGCGTGGGGCTGGAGCTGAAGCGGGTGTCGACGGTCATGTCGAACGCCAGGTCCGCGGGGACATCGCCGCGCAGATCGGTGAACACGCCCACCACCTGCGGGCGCAGATCACCGAGCAGCTGCCCCTCGACCGGCACCTGCACGGTCTCCACCTGACCCGGCGCGCCGCCCTCGACCGGGCGCTCCACCGTGTTCGTCAGGCCGACGAACGCCGCGTGGGTGCGGTTCTGGTCGGAGGTGATGGTGATGGCCGAGCACTCCCCCATCCGCGACCGCTCGGCCGAGGCCACCACCGCGTTGCGGTCCACCACGTCGACCGCGCTGTCGGAGACCCGCACGAACAGCGCCTCCAGCGCCGCCCGGTCGCCCTGCGGCGGCGCGGTGGCCAGCAGCATGCCGCCCTGTTCGGGCAGCGCGGCCACGGCGGCGCACGGGATGGTCGCGGTCAGGTCGATCGGCACCTGCGACATCAGCGGCGCCTGCACGCTGTCCAGCGTGCCGTTCTGCGGCCAGCTCAGGATCGCGGTGGTCTGCTTGACCGGCAGGAACGGCGCGGCCAGCGCCAGCAACGCGCCCAGCGTTCCGGCCACCAGCGCGATTATTCGCGCGGTGCGGAAATCCTTGGGACGAACCTCGGGTGCGGCGGGAGGCTTTGTCAAGACAGCGGTTGCGGCGTCGGGCACGGTTGCAAATGCTAGCCGGTGCCCGCGCGGGGCGACCGGCGGATTCACACCGCGCCGACAGCGGTGCGAAACGCGAAAAGGGGACCCGTGTTGCTGACCGGTCACCCCGGCAATGGAAAGGTGGGGGTATGACCAAGGTGAATCTCGAGACGAATTTCGGACCGATCGTCCTGGAACTGGACGAGAGCAAGGCGCCCGCGTCGGTGCAGAACTTCGTGGACTACGTGAACGCCGGCCACTACAACGGCACGATCTTCCACCGCGTCATCCCTGGTTTCATGGTCCAGGGCGGCGGATTCGAGCCCGGTATGCGGCAGAAGGGCACCAAGGCCCCGATCCAGAACGAGGCGGGCAACGGCCTGAAGAACACCAAGTACACGGTCGCGATGGCCCGCACCAACGACCCGCATTCGGCCACCGCGCAGTTCTTCATCAACGTCGCCGACAACGATTTCCTGAACCACACCGCGCCCACCCCCTCGGGCTGGGGTTACGCGGTGTTCGGCGCCGTGGTGGACGGCACCGAGGTGGTCGACAAGATCGCCGGCGTGGCCACCGGTTCGGCCGGTATGCACCAGGACGTTCCGCTGGACGACGTGGTGATCACGTCGGCGACGGTCGCCTGAGACACCCGCGACGACATATCGGGCCGTATTCCGCGAGGAATACGGCCCGATCCGCGTTCTAGAGCGGCAGCAGGTGGTGTTTGCGCGGATTGCGGGAGATCGTCTTGTCCTGGAGCAGCTGGAGGGCCTTGCGGATCTCCAGGCGCGTGGTGGCCGGTTCGATGACCGCGTCGATGTATCCGCGTTCGGCCGCGACCCACGGCGTGGCGACGGTCGCGTTGTAGAAGTCGATCATTTGCTGGCGGATCGCCGCGCGCTGGTCCTCGGGCGCCGCCTCGATCTGGCGGGCGCCGATCAGGCTGACCGCGCTCTCCGCGCCCATCACCGCGATGCGGGCGGTGGGCCAGGCCAGGTTGACGTCGGCGCCGAGCTGCTTGGACCCCATCACCGCGTAGCCGCCGCCGTAGGACTTGCGGATCACCACGGTGACCTTCGGGACGGTGGCCTCCACGAAGGAGAACAGGAACCGGCCGCCGCGCTTGATGACGCCGATCTTCTCCTGTTCCACGCCCGGCAGGAAGCCGGGGGTGTCCACCACGAAGACCAGCGGCAGCTCGAACGCGTCGCACAGCCGCACGAAGTGCGCGGCCTTGTCGGAGGCGCGCGCGTCCAGGGCGCCCGCGTAGACCATCGGCTGGTTGGCGACCACACCGACGCTGCGGCCGTCGACCCGGGCGAAACCGGTGATGATATTGCGGCCCGCCGTCTCGCCGAACTCGTGGAAATCGCCGTCGTCGAAGATGCGCAGCAGGATCTCGTGCATGTCGTAGCCCGCGTTGTCGGAGTCGGGCACGATCGAGTCCAGTTCGCGATCGGAGTCGGTGATCTCCGGTTCCAGCCCGGGGTTCACGATGGGCGGCGGTTCCTGGCAGCTGGTGGGCAGGAAGCTCAGGTATTCGCGCACCCACCGGAAGGCGGCTTCCTCGTCCTTGGCGACGTGGTGGATATTGCCGTACTCGGCCTGGCTGCGCGCGCCGCCGAGCTCTTCCAGGCTCACGTCCTCGCCGGTGACCTCGCGGATCACCTTGGGACCGGTGACGAACATGTACGCCTCTTCGGTCGCCACCACCACGTCGGTGTTGATGGGCGCGTACACCGCGCCGCCCGCGCACTTGCCGAGGATCATCGACACCTGCGGCACCAGGCCCGACAGCGGTTCCTGGCGGCGGCCCAGCTCGGCGTACCAGGCCAGCGAGGTGACCGCCTCCTGCACGCGCGCGCCGCCGGAGTCGTTGATGCCCACGACCGGGCAGCCGACCCGGGCCGCGTACTCCATGATGTAGGCGACCTTGCGGCCGAACATCTCGCCGACCGAACCGCCGTAGACGGTCTGGTCGTGCGAGAACACCGCGACCGGGCGGCCGTCGACGAGCCCGTGCCCGGTGACCACGCCGTCGCCGTAGAGCGCGGCCGGGTCGCCCGGTTTGCGCACCAGGGCGCCGATTTCCACGAAGGTGCCCGGATCGAGCAGCATGTTGATCCGGTCGCGGGCGCTGGGTATGCCCTTGCGCGCCCGCTTGGTGACCCCCGCTTCACCCGCCGGTTCCTGCGCCAGCTCCAGGCGTTTACGCAGGTCGGCGAGTTTCTCGGCAGTAGTGCTCACGGGGCCCCTTTCGCCTCGATCCCGGTGAGCTTCGCGGTCAGGTCGGCGCCGATCGTGCCGATGCGCGGCTCGTCGATGATCTGCAAGTGATCGCCGGGGATATGGATGATCTCCAGGTTCTGCACGTACTCGTCCCAGCCACCGTTGGGCCGCCGGTGCGCGTAGCGCGGTTCGAGCTCGATGGCGCCGTCGTGGTAGCGATCGGCCAGGTAGAGCACGACGTGGCCGCCGTAGGGCTTCGGCTGGATCTTGGCCAGCTCGCGGCTCTCCACCCAGGAATGCTTCTGGTGTTCGAGCACGCCGCCGGGGATCTTCGTGCCGCTGAGCTTGATCAGATCGCCGATCATCTTGAACTGTTCCTCGTCGCTGGCGGCGGCCAGCGTCTCGAGTTGCTCGCGGTCGAGTTCACCCTGCACGTTGTAGGTCTTCTTGGCGAAGGCCTGGTAGCGCTCGATGCGGCGGACGCGCTCGGAGGGGCTGTTGTCCTCGTCCTCGACCGGGATGACCAGGTCGATCAGGCCGACGTGGCGCACGTCCGCCCCTTCGGCGCGCAGCAACTGCGCGACCTGGAGCGCGAGCACCGCGCCCAGGGACCAGCCGTACAGCACGTACGGGCCCTCGCCCTGGATCTTGCGCAGCTCCGGCAGGTACTGGCGGGCCCGCTCCTCGATGGAGCCCTCGACGCGCTCGAAGCCGTACATCGGGGTGTCGGCGGGCAGGCGCTTGAGCAGCGGCTCGTAGACCAGGGTGTTGCCACCGGCCGGGTGGAACACGAAGACGGGCACGGCATTCGAACCGTCCGGGCGCGCGCGCAGCGGGCGGACGAAACCGTCCACGTCGGCGCCGCTGTCCTGGAGCTCACGTACCACGTCGGAGAGTTCCTCGATGGTCTCCGAGTCGAGCACGTCGTCGACGGTGACCTCCGCGCCGACCCGTTCGGTGAGGCGCTCGGCCAGCTTCTCGGCGACCTCCTCCTCGAGGATCGGCAGGGTGTTGAAGATGCCGCCCGCCGACTTGCCGGTGACGATCGCCCAGGTGGCGTAGACCAGGCGCTCGGCCGCGTCGCGCGGCGGGACGTTCTCGGTGTCGGCCGGCTCGGCGGGGTCGGTGCCACCGAAGACAGCGGCGATATCGGTGGTTCCGGTGGACTTCGCTTGGGCCGATAGCTCGGTGGTGCTCGGCGTCGCAGTCGCCGTTCCGGTGGTACTCGGCGCGGCGGCGGTCGACTCCACAGTCGAGGCAGCGGCGCCGGACTCGGCGTTCACGGAGCCGGACCCACCGGCAGCGGTAGCGGACTCGGCGGTAACGCCGGCGGATGCACCAGTCGCGGCAGCGGACTCCGCCGTAGCGGTCGCGGCCTGCGCCACCGGCACCTCCGCCCCCGCGTCCTTCGCCGCCGCGACGGGATCCTCCCCCGCCTCCAGCGCGGCGCGCGCGGCGGCGACGAAATCGGCGTCCACCGTGACGTCTTCGCCCGCGGCCTGGCGCTCGGCGATGGCCTGCACCTCGTCGCGATGTTCGATGGCGTAGCGCAGCACCTTGCCGACCTCGTGCAGGTTGGCGTCGCGCACGGCCTGCACCTGCAACTGCGGGATGTCGAACTCGTACTCCACGCGGTTCTTGATGCGCATGGCCATCAGCGAGTCCAGACCCAGCTCCATGAGCGGGATCTCCATCGGCAGGTCCTCGACGGCGTAGCCCATGGATTCGGCGACGATGAGCGCCAGCCGGTCCTCGAGGGTCTGACTGCCGTTCGGGTCCCACCGGTCGCCGAAGCTCTCCACGACCTCCACCTCGGCGGGCGCCGCGGCGGTCTCGGTGACGGGCTGCGCGGCGACGGCCTCCGGCAGCGGCGCTCCGGAGGTGACGACGGCCTCGAACAGCAGCCGGAAGGCGTTGCCCTCCTTGGCATGCACCTGCGCCGACGCACCGCCGAGGTGCGGGGTCAGCGTGGTGGTCAGGGTGCCCGCGGCGGGCAGCTCGCCGTGCGGCACCGACGCGCCGAGCGCCACGTCGCCGAGCACCTGCGCGGCGGCCGCGCGCACCAGCGCGGGCAGCTCGGTGACGGCCGAGGCCTGCACCTCCCACACGTGGCGGCCGTCGGGCAGCGCGACGTGCGCGCCGGGGGCGCGACCGCTGCCGCCACCGGCGGCCATCCGGCCCTTGGGCCAGAACTCCTTGCGCAGGAACAGGGTTCGCGGCACGTCGGCGTAGTCGCCGTCGGGCAACAGCGAGGGCAGGTCGACGGCGTGGCCGTTGACGTAGAGCTGGGCCAGCGCCGAGATCACGCCCGCCGACTCGTCTTCCTTGCGCTTGAGCGTCGGGATGAGCTGGGCGTTGTGCAGCCCGGCCGCGTAGGTGGTGCCGAGCACCTGCATGAGCGCGACCGAGTTCGGCGCCAGCTCGATAAAGGTGGTGTGGCCGGCGTCCACGGCGAGCTTCACCGCGTTGGTGAAGTACACGCTGTGGCGCATGTTGGTGACCCAGTAGTCCTCGTCGTGCACCGGGTCGCTGCCGGGACGGTAGTAGGTCTCCTTGTGCACCGTGGAATACAGGCCGGCGGTGAGCTCGGTCGGCTCGATGCCGGCCAGTTCGGCGGCCAATTCGCCGAGCAGCGGGTCCATCTGGGAGGTGTGGCCCGCGCCGCGCGTGGGGAGCACACGCGCGAACTTGCCCGCCTCCTCGACCTTCGCGACGATCGCCTGCACTTGCTCGGCCGGGCCGCCGATCACCGTGTTGGTGGGCGCCGCGTACACCGCGCACTCCACGTCGGGGTAGTCGGCGAGCAGCGTGGCCACGTCGTCGGCGCTCAGCTCGACCAGCGCCATATTGCGCACGTCGTCGTCGCTGATCATCTGCTCGCCCTCGCCCATCAGGCGCGAGCGGGCGCAGATCACGCGCACCGCGTCCTCCAGCGCGAGACCGCCCGCGATGTAGGCGCCGGCGACCTCGCCCATGGAGTGCCCGACGACGGCGGTGGGCTCGGCGCCGTGCGCGCGCAGCAGCGCGGCCAGGCCGATCTGGATGGTGAAGATGCCGACCTGCGAGGTGCCGACGTTGTAGTCCTGGGCGTCGTCGAGAAGCATCTCGCGGATCGAGTAGCCCGCCTCGTCCTGCACGAGCTCGTCGACCTCGTCGACGGCGCGGCGGAAGATCGCGTTCTCCGCGTAGAGCTGCTTGCCCATCTTGCGGTGCTGCGCGCCGAAGCCGGAGAGCACCCAGATCGGGCCCTGCGCGGCGGGCGCGTCGGAGGTGAACACGCCGTTGCCGGGCTTGCCCGCGGCAATGGCGCGCAGACCGGCGACGGCCTCCTCGTGCGTCTTGGCGACGACCACACCGCGCGAGCGCCAGTGGCTGCGCTTGGCCAGCGCCCGCGCCACATCGGCCAGCGGCGCGTCCTTGCCCGCGCCCTCCAGCCAGTCGGCCAGTTCGGCGGCGGCGCGCTTGCGGCGCGAGGGCAGGTACCCCGACACGGCGAGGATCACCGGCAGCGGCTCCTCGCGCCCGGGCGACCACTCGGGCTCGGCCTCGGCGGCCTCGGCCTCCGCCACGATCTCGGTGGCCTCGGCCACCACGTCGGTGGTTTCGGCGTCCAGTTCTTCGCCGTCCGAATCGACCTGCGGCGCTTCGGTTTCCGTCGCGGCTGCCGGCACGTACTCCTGGATCACCAAGTGCGCGTTGGTGCCGCCGAACCCGAAGCCGGAGACGCCGATGGTGGCCACACCGCTGTAGCGCGGAAACTCGGTCGGGGTGTCCACGACCTTCAGGTTCGCCTGCTCGAACGGGATGTAGGGGTTCGGGCCCGCGTAGTGCAGGTTGGGCGGAATGACGTTGTGCTGCAACGCCAGCACGATCTTGGCCAGGCTGGCCGCGCCCGCGCCGGACTCCAGGTGGCCGAAGTTGGTCTTGGCCGAACCGAGCAGCGCGGGCTTGTCGGCGTCGCGCCCGCGCCCGACCACCCGGCCCAGCGCGTCGGCCTCGATCGGGTCGCCGATCAGGGTGCCGGTGCCGTGCGCCTCGATGTAGTCGACGGTGGACGGCTTGATGCCCGCGTCGCGGTAGGCGGCGCGCAGCACGTCGGCCTGCGCGTCGGGGTTGGGGGCGAACAGGCCGTTGGAGCGGCCGTCGCTGTTCACCGCGGAACCCTTGATCACGGCGTAGATCTTGTCGCCGTCGCGTTCGGCGTCGGCCAGGCGCTTGAGCACCACCAGGCCCGCGCCCTCGGAGCGGATCATGCCGTCGGCGTCGGCGGAGAACGCCTTGATGCGGCCGTTCTTCGCGAACGCGCCGTTCTTCTCGAAGCCGAGCGAGGCGACCGGCGCGAGGATCATGTTCACGCCGCCGGCCAGCGCCAGGTCGGCGTCACCGTCGCGCAGCGCGCGCACGGCCTGGTGCACGGCGACGATGGTGGACGAGCACGCGGTGTCGACGGTGACCGACGGGCCGCGGAAGTCGAAGAAGTAGGAGACGCGGTTGGCGATGATGCCGGTCGAGGCGCCCAGCAGCGCGTAGGCCTCCGCCGAGATCGGCAGGCTCGGGTCGCGATCGCCCAGGCCCAGCGCCGCGATCAGCTGGAAGTCCTGCGTCGAGGAGCCGACGAACACGCCGACCTGCTCGCCCTTGAGCTCGCTGGCCGGGATCCTGGCGTGCTCGAGCGCCTCCCAGGTGAGCTCCATCATCAGCCGCTGCTGCGGGTCGACGCGCTCCACCTCGACCGGCGACATGGCGAAGAACTCCGCGTCGAAGCCCTTGACCACGTCCTGGTCCAGGTAGCCGCCGAGGGTGTTGCTCTCCTCGATCAGCTTCGCGGTGGCCGGATCGCTGGTGAACTCCTCCCAGCGGCCCTCGGGCAGCTCGCGGATCGCGTCGCCGCCGTTGATGAGGAAGTCCCAGGTGGACTCGGGGGTGTCGCCCGCGCCGGGCAGGCGGGTGGACAGGCCGACGATGGCGATGTCGTGCGCCTCGCCCGGGGTGTATCCGGCGTAGAAGGCGTCGTCGGCCGACTCCGCCGGCAGCTCCGGCTCGCCGTTGACGATGACCTCGGCCAGCGAGGCGATGGTCGGATGCTGATAGATGACGGTGGCCGCCAGCACCACGCCGGTGATCTCCTCGATGTCACCGTGCAGCGCCAGCGCGTCGCGCGAGGCCAGGCCGAACTCCTCCATCGGCCGGTCCACCGTGACCTGCTCGATCGCCTGCCCGGTGGCGTCGGCGACCCAGCGGCGCAACCACTCTCGCACCTCGCTCACCGTGATGTCGGCGGGCGGCGCGACCTCGGAAGCCGTCGGCGCGACGGGTGCGGTCTCGGTCGTCTCGGCGGGCGTGCCCTCGTTGTCAGCCATCAGTTCCTCAAGCTACCTGTCTCCGTACCGGGCGCGCCGCGAAATGGCGCCCGGCTCGGAACACGTCCGCGCCGAGCGCCGGTGACCGGCCTCTAGCTCACCCTGGGCTCTTACTCTTCCGGTGCATCGGGGAAAGCCTGCTGGGTGTAACCACCCCGCAGCGTTCCCTCCAGATACGCAGTCTTGCAGGCGCGCCGGGCGATCTTGCCGCTGGAGGTGCGCGGGATCGAGCCCGCGGGCACCAGCAGCACGTCACGCACGGTCACACCGTGGCGCTGCGAGACCGCCGCGCGCACCGCGTCGGCGATCGGCAGCGGATCGGCCTTGCCGGCGCCGGGACCGCGCTCGGCGACGATGACGAGGTGCTCGGAGGCGTCGTCGGCGTCGAACGTCTTCAGCCCGGAGTGGCTGCCCTGCTCGAACACCTCGGCGGGCAGCTGGTTGGCGGGCACCGAGAACGCCGCGACGAAGCCGGGGCGCAGCGCCTTGCTGGCCTCCTGCGCGGAGTACTCGAGGTCCTGCGGGTAGTGGTTGCGGCCGTCCACGATCACCAGGTCCTTCACCCGGCCGGTGATGTAGAGCTCGCCTTCGAAGTACACGCCGTAGTCGCCGGTGCGCATCCAGTTCGCGTCCTCGGGCGTGCCCTCGGCGTGGCTGCCCTCGGGCAGGCGTTCGGTGATCTTGTTCTGGAAGGTCTTCTTGGTCTCGTCCGGGCGGCCCCAGTAGCCGATGCCCATGTTGTTGCCGTGCAGCCAGATCTCGCCGACCCGGCCGTCGGGCAGTTCATGACCGCCGCCGTCGTTCTCGACGGTCTCCGGGTCCACGATCGCGGCCCACTGCGACAGCGCGACATAACCGCAGGACACCTGCGCGATCGCGTTGTCGGTGCCGGGCTCCACCTTCACCATGCGGCCCGCGTTCAGCGCGTCGCGGTCGACGTAGGTGACCTTGGCCTCGTCCTCGGCCTTGGTGGCCGAGACGAACAGCGTGGCCTCGGCCATGCCGTAGCAGGGCTTGATGGCGGTCTTGGGCAGGCCGTACGGCGCGAACGCCTCGTTGAACTTCTTCATCGAGGACGTGGTCACCGGCTCGGAGCCGTTGATCAGGCCGATCACGTTGGACAGGTCCAGCGACTCGCCCTGCTTGGGCAAACCGCGCGCGGCGGCGTGCTCGAAGGCGAAGTTCGGCGCGGCGGCGAAGGTGCCCGCGCCGTCGGACACGGCGGCCAGCTCCTTGATCCAGCGGTAGGGCCGCCGCACGAACGCACTCGGCGACATGATGGTGATGTACTTGCCGCCCACCGCGGGCAGGATCACCGTGAGCAGGCCCATGTCGTGGAACAGCGGCAGCCAGGTGACGCCGCGCGAGTTCCAGTCCAGGTTGATCGCGTCCACCATCTGCAGCAGGTTGGTGCCGACCGCGCGGTGGGTGATCTCCACACCGGCGGGCACGCGGGTGGAACCCGAGGTGTACTGCAGGTAGGCGATGTCGTCGATCTTGAGGTCCGGGCGCACCCAGGTCTCGCCGACGCTGTCGGGGATGGCGTCCACGGCGATGATGCGCGGGCGCTGCGCGGCGGGCAGCGCGCGGAAGAACTGGCGCACCCCGGCCGCCGACGAGCTGGCGGTCAGGATGGCCGAGGGCTGGCAGTCGCCGAGCACCGCGTGCAGGCGGTCGGTGTGACCGGGCTCGTCCGGGTCGAACAGCGGCACCGAGATGGTGCCCGCGTAGATCGCGGCGAAGAAGGAAACCACGTAGTCCAGACCCTGCGGGGCCAGGATCGCGACCCGGTCACCCCGCTTGGTGACCTGCTGGAGGCGGGCGGCCACCGCGCGCAGCCGCACCCCGAATTGCTGCCACGTCAGCTCGTGTACCTCACCATCGCGTTCCCGCGAATAATCGATGTAGCGGTACGCGAGCGTGTTCGCGTCATTGCGGGTGTGCTTCTCGACGTGATCAACCAGGGTGTGATCCTCGGGAATTCGGATGTTCCCGGTTTCGTCCAGGTAGTCGTCGAAAGTCTCTTCCATTCCTTCTTCTCCTCCGAGGCGCACCCTGAACGGCGGTGCGTACACCACTGTTCACCTGTGAGGCCCCGACTCGCTTTCGCCCGCGGATGCTCTCGTGACAAGACGACAGCCTGCGGATTATTCCTGCGGTCTGCGCGGTGACCGCTATCGGCTAGATGTATTCAAACCAGGGTCATGTTACAGAGATGACCCGTTCACTCTTCCCGCAGCAGGGGGATAACCGGCGCGAAAGCGTCCATCTGGGTGGGGAACACCCCGACGTACGACATCGACGTGAGTTGCCGCACACGGCGGATCTGCTCGGCGATCTCCTCGAAGCTACCGATCGCCACGTACGGCGAGTTCAGGATGTCCTCGACGGAGAGCTTGGTGTCCACCTCCAGGTCCGGGTGCAGGCCGCGATCGATGGCCGACAGCGCCATCTCCGCGGTCTTCTCCCGGTCGTCGGTGATGACGATCGCGGTGATCGCCCAGTTGAGCTCGATCTCGGCGAAGCGGTCGCCCGCGGCCTCCTTGATCAAGTTCACCTTCTCCACGGTCTTCTCCAGGGTGATGCCGGAGAGCAGGCCCTTGCCGTTCTTGGTGGTGACCGGAACGACGGAGATGATGTCGGCGTGCTTGGCGGCCAGGCGCAGCATCTTCGGTCCGCCGCCGCCGGTGCAGATCGGCGGGCGCGGGCCCTGCCGCGGCCGCGGCGTGCCCTTGATCCCGTCGACCTTGTAGTACTTGCCCTCGAAGTGGCACTCCTGGCCGCGCAGCAGCACGTCCAGAATCGTCAGCGTCTCGTCCAGTTTGGCGAGGCGCACACCCGGCGAGTCGTAGTCGAGGCCGGCGGCGAGGTACTCGTCCTGCTTCCAGCCCGCGCCGATGCCCACTTCCAGGCGGCCCTTGGAGAGCACGTCGATGGTGGCGAGATCCTTGGCCAGCACCACCGGATGGCGAAAGCCGTTGGCCAGCACCGAGGTGCCCAGCCGGATCCGCTCGGTGGCCTGGCTCAGCGCGCCCAGCGCGGCGATCGGGCCGATCTGGTCGCCGAGGTGGTCGGGCACGACGAAGGTGTCGAAGCCGTACTCCTCGGCCTGCTGCGCCGTCTGCACGAACTTGCGCGCGCCACCCTCTTGCTTGTTTCCCTCGCCCGCGGCCGCGAAGCGGAAAGGACGCGCGGGGGTGCCCAGCGCGGTCAGCTCACCGGCCGGTGCGGCGGCTTGTGTCATGAACTCATGCTCCTGGCTGTAAGGAAATGCGGCGCGACACAGCCCCGGATACTCGGGCGTACGTCGCGATCATCAGCGCACTTTACAACGTACCGACGAACTCCTGTGCGTTGTCTTCCGAGCGCGGTGCCCGGCACACGCCGCGAGGGTGTGGTTTGTGCCATCTCACGAATGCGGCGGGCGCGGGGCCGACTCGATCAGGCCGCTCGCCCACCCCACCGTCCACCGCGTCGCCGTGGTGCCGTTGCCGTCCACGACATAGCCGTTGTACAGGTTGTGCACCGGATTGCCGATCGCGCCGACCAGGGTCAGCACGCTCGGCACCCAGTTCACCGGATTCAGCGCCTGGCGCGGCGAATCGCAGATCAGGTCGCCCGGCGCGCAGATGGTGAAGGTGCGCTCGCCGAGGGGGCCGAACTCACGCGGGCCGGTCATCGTGATGCCGGGCACGTTCAACCCGGCCAGCGCGACTTCGGCACCCACGCCGGGCGGCGGCGGGCCGATCTCGACGGCCTGGCCCGGCCCGGATTCGCCGGTGCGGCGACCGTCGGCGAGCAGCGCGACGCCCAGCACGCGGTCGGCGGCGACCGGGCCCTCACCCGCGCCGATGCGGGCGGCCACGTCGCCCGCGATCACCGCGCCCTGGGAGAAGCCCGCCAGCACATAGGTCGTCAAGGGGCATTCACTTGCGCGCGCCGTCATCGCGTCGATCAGGCGCTGGGTGCCCTCGGACCGGCTGTTGTTGTAGGACTGCTGACCGTCCGGCGGAATCGCGATCGGGTTCGAGAACTGCGCCACGTACGGCACCGTGTACACGTCGAGCCGGTCGCCGGGGAACTGTGCGCGCAGCGGCCCGGAGATGTTCAGCATCAGCGAGGCGGGATTGGCCGACGGGTTGTACGGATCGTCGACGCTGCTCGACTCCCAGGTGCCCGGCACCGAGTACAGCTGCACATCGGGACAGGTCTCGGGCTGGGTGGTGGGCGGCGGCTCGGGCCCGGGGCCGGGCTCGGGCACCCGCAGGCGCCCGGCCAGCAGGTACCACAGCGCGATCACGATGATGACGAGCAGCGCCACCACCGCGAGGAACACCAGACAGCCCGCCGGCCGGGACCGGCGGGATCGGGCACCGCGACGCGCGCTCACTGGCAGTAGGTCGACTTCGCGGTCTGGATGTAGATCTCACCGGCCTTCTCGACCGGCATCTTGGCCGGGTCGAAGGAAGGGTCGGCACCGGCCATCGCGTTGACGAAGGTGGTGATCTCCTGATCGGACACCCCGGAGGCGGTGCCGTCGCACACGTAGGCCGCGATGCTCAGCGCGATATCGGGCCCGTACGGCGTGATGCCCTGCTCCTTCAGCGCGTCGAGGAACTTCTGGTCCCGCTCGCTGAGGTCGGCCGAACCCTGCGGGGTCTCGGCGGTCGGCACCGGCTGCGGACGCTCGGGGGCCGGGGTCTCGGCCTGCGGCGTCGTCTCGGGGGCGGGTGCCGGCGTCTGGCCGTGGTCCTCGTGGTTCTCGGCGCCGGTCGGCGCCGCGGCCGAGGTGGGCGCCGCCGCGGTGGTGGTCAGCGTCGGGGTGCTCGACGCGGTGGAGTCGTTGTCACCGCACGCGGTGAGCAGGGCGGTGGCGGCCACGGCCACCGCGACGCCGAATACCTTTCCACGGGTCCGATGCATGAATGTCTGTCCTCGATCTGTCGGCAGGGGGGATCGGTCGGCCCCCAGGGTAATGGCAACGGCGGGGTTCAGTTGCCGTGCACTTGCGCCTTGCCGTCGACGACGGTGACGAACCCCAGTTGGAAGTTCTGGCGCACACCACCCGGGATGGCGAACTCGTCGCCGACCGGATAGCCGAGCCTGCCGTTCTCGAAACCCTCCGCGCCCCACGCGTCCATCAGCGGACCGTTGCGCACCGCCCAGGCACCCGAGAGCGGACTCCAGTAGAGGTTGCCGCCCTCGAACCGGCTGTAGCGGCCGAGGTCCTTCAGCGGCTGCTCCTCGGCGGCCGGGAAGCCGAGCCAGCTGTTCTCGTAACCCATTTCGGCGTACTTGCCCAGGATCAGTCCCTGCACGCGGTGCACGCCGGTGGCGGCGCTGTAGTAGAAGGGCCCGTTCTCGAACGCCTGCACCGCGCCGTCGCGGTTGGGGGTCTTCACCTCGGGCGCCACCGGGTAGCCCGCGGGGCCGCGCTCGAAGCCCTGCCTGCCCCACTCGTCGAGGATCGCGCCGCGCACCACATGCGCGCCGGTCTGTGGCGTCCAGTACAGCGAGCCGTGCTGGAACGCCTGGTAGCGCCCGCGCCCGTCCGGCAGGGGGTGTTCCCCGTCGATGGGCAGCCCGAGCGGACCGCCGGGACCCGCCGCGGCCTGGTAGCCGCCGCCGATCATGCCGCCCACCGCGTGCGCGCCTGTCGCGCCCGAATAGAACACCCGGCCGCCGACGAAGTCCTGCGCCACACCGCCCGGCACCGCGTACTCGGCCGTGCGGCACGGGCCGAGCCAGCCGTTCGCGGCGGCCACCGGGCCGATCGCGCCGGCCGCCGCACACGCCGGGCCGTTCGGCTCCACGCCGAGCGCCGAGGCGGCCTGCGGCCAGGATTGGCGCATCTCGAAATCCCAGTAGGGCCACGAATGCGTCCCGGACGCACGGTAATTCACCTGCACCGGGATCTGGAGCTCACCGAGCTTGGTGACGAAGTTCTCCGAGGTGAGCCGCGAGAGGATCTCCAGACCCATCCCGGCGAAGTTGGTGCTGATGCCGGGGATGATCCCGGACTCCTGATCGAACGGCCCGGTGGTGCCGGCGCCGCTGGAGACGTAGAGGCTCACGCCCTTCAGGTGCTCGGCCAGCCGGTAGGGATCGTGCGCCTCCCACTGCGGGTCGGTCGGCGGGCCCCACATGGCGGCCGAGTCGTAGCCGCCCGCGTCGCGCATGGCGAACTGGATGGCCTGCGGCATGCCCAGCGTGGTGGTGGTGAGGAAGCCGGAGTAGGAGGCGGCGTACTTCGCGAATTGCGGGTTGCGCCCCGCCAGGAACATGGCGGCCGTACCGCCCATCGACAGGCCCGCCAGGCCGCGGGCGTCGGTCGCGCGCCACTGGCTCTCCAGCAGCGGCGGCAGTTCCTTGGTCAGGAACGTCTCCCACTTGTAGTTGCGGCCGTTGTCGGGCTGCAACCAGTCGGCGTAGAAGCTGGACTGGCCGCCCACCGGCAGCACCACGGTGACGTTCTTGTCGGCGTAGAAGTCGGCGGCGCCCGCGTCCTTGGTCCAGCCGCTCTCGTCCTCGGTGGCGCGCAGGCCGTCGAGCATGAACAGCAGCGGGAACTTCGCGTCGGGGCGGGTGTTCCAGTCGCGGGCGAGCAGCAGCTGCACCTGCACGGGCGTGCCCATGGACGGCGAGTTCACCCAGAGGGCGACGCGGCGGTCGGTCAGCCAGATGGCGTTGTGGACGGTGGCCTCGGCGGGCACGGCGGCCGGCTGGGCCTGGGCGGGGGCGGCGGCGAGTCCGGCGGCCAGCGGGATGGTCAGCGCGGTGGCCAGCAGGGTGAGCCGACCGCGTGCGGAACGTCCGCCGCGCCGTTTCGCTCTCTTACCACAAGCAACTCCAGCCACAAGAGTTTTGTACTCCTGAAAAGACGAAGTTCCGTGCACGCCACGCCAGTAGCTAACGAATCCGTCTCAGAGGGTTGACCCTTCAATGCGACGACGCCGCCGTTTCCTGGGGAAACGGCGGCGTCGTGGAACTTTCGGGTACTTACCTCACCAGGCGCCGGTGGCGTCGAGGATGCCCTTGCGGGTGTTCCACAGCTGGTCCTGCCAGTACTTCCAGTTGTGGGTGCCGGTGGCCGGGAAATCGAAGTGGGCGGGGATGCCCAGCGAGTTCAGGCGGACCTGGAAGGCGCGGGTGTTCACCAGCGAGAGGGCCTCGAGCGCCATCGCGTTACCGGTGTTGAACACGCCGACCGGCGAGTTCGGGCGGTCGTGCTGGCCGGGCAGGCCCGAGGACGCCGAGATGTACATCGGCAGGCCCTTGAGCTGCGGGGCGAACACGAACGGGTCCATGCGCAGCCACTCCGGGCTCCACGGCGCGGCCATCGCGTCCACGTTGAAGCGGCCGGCGTCCAGCATCGCGATGCGGATCGCCTCGCGCATGCCCGGCGCGGAGATGTTCAGGTAGCCGGAGTAGGAACCGGCGAACTTGAACTGGTCGCGGTGGTAGGCGGCCAGGGCCAGGGCCGCGCTGCCGCCCATGGACAGGCCGACGACGGCGTTATTGGTCTTGGAGACGCCGTAGCCCGCGAGGAAGTTGGGCAGCTCCTGGCTGAGGAAGGTCTCCCACTTGTAGGTGGTCTTCTGCCCGTTGGTGTTCGAGGGCGCGTACCAGTCGCGGTAGAAGCTGGACTGGCCGCCGACCGGCATCACCAGGGTGATGTTGTCGTTCTTGAACTGCTCCATGGCGTTCGTCTCGAACGACCAGGCGTTGCGGTCGTCGCGGGCGCGCATGCCGTCGAGCAGGTAGAGCGCGGCGTTGCCGCCCCGCGCGGCCCACTGCACCTGGACCTTGATCGGGCCCATCTGCGAGGGCACCATGAGCTCTTCGTAGCCCCCCGCCGGCGCACGCAACACCGGCGCGTACGCCGGGGCGGCCGTGGCGACGGTCGGGGCCGCCAGTCCGGTGGCGATCGGCAGCGCTAGTGCCGCTGCGCCGACAGCCAGAATTCGCTGACGCCATCCACGAGGTGCGCCTCGCCGTCCTGCCTTGACACTCTTCGGCGCGGCGGCCCTGCCGAAACGCATGAATACTGCTCTCTTTCTGCTGTTGTGGCGCCCGCTCACCGTGAGGCGAGCCGACACCCGTGCCGACGAGACGCACGTCACACTCGCGCCGGATCCCGACCTCCGGCACAGATGACCGCGCTGCAACGATCTGGTCACACACTTGCGCTCGCGAGAGAATATTCGACACCCGAATCGTTAGCAAGATTGCCGCCGCTCCGTTGGCCGATATCCGCCCGCGCACACTCTGTGATCGTGCGGTGACCCTATCGCGTTCCGGTCGCGATGTCGTCCCGGATGTCCGATTTTGTCATCTCACCCGAGATGGGCGCTCAGATCCGGCAGCATCTCATAGACCTGATCCTCCCAGTAGCGCCAGAAGTGCACGCCCACCGGCGTATAGCGATACACGGCGTTGGCGCCGCCCAGACTGTCCATCCGGGCCTGGAACGCGCGGGTGTTGGCGAGCGCGATCGTCTCCAGCGCCATGGCGTTGCCGAGGTGGTAGACGTCGATCGGTTCCTCGATCACGTCGCGCGGGCCGTTCACCCCGTTGCCGGTCGCGATCCACAGGCGAGTTCCGTTGGCGCGCAACAGCGGTGCGAACATGAACGGGTCGTTGCGCAGCCAGCGCGGATCCCACGGCGGGCCCCACATGGCGTCGATGTTGAACCCGCCCGCGTCCAGCAGCGCCAGCCGCAACCCCTCTTTCATACCGGGCGCGGAGATGTTCAGGTAGCCGGAATACGAACCGGCGTAACGGAATTGGTCGGGGTGGTAGGCGGCCAGCGCGAGCGCGGCGCTGCCGCCCATGGACAGGCCGAACACGCCGTTCCCGTAGGGATTGAAGCCCAGCCGGTCACGCAGCGCCCAGCGCAGGTTCTGGGTCAGGAAGGTCTCCCACGCGTACGGGGCGGTCTGGCCGTTGGTGTTGCTCGGCGCGATCCAGTCCGAGTAGAAGCTGGACTGGCCGCCCACCGGCATCACCACGTTGATGTTCCATTGCGGCAGCACCCGCGAGATCTCGGTGTCGATCTCCCAGCCGCTCAGGTCGTTGCGGGCGCGCAGGCCGTCGAGCGCGTACACGACGCGGCGGGTGTTGCCGTCGGCGGCGCGGAAGACGCGCGTCTTGATCGGGCCCATGCTGGAGTCGACCCAGAAATCGAAACCGGCCGGGTTGTAGTCCGCGGCGGCCGAGGGAATCGGCCCCACCGCCGCCACCCCGAACGGCGCGGCCACCGCGAGTGCCAGACCGGCGGCCGACCGGCGCAGCCACCCCCGCGACCATCCTCTGGCAACTATCCCGCGTATCCCGCCATCCCGCATCGACTCGACCTTTCGCCCTGCGATCCCCATCGACCGCAACCGCCATGCATGACAATCGACACTCGACGCCGGGAACCGAACGTGCGCTGCTCGTCGGCGGTACCACTTTCTATAAGCGGGAATTCGGCCTACACGCCGGTAATTACACGTGGCGAGATCGGATCGTGACGAAAGCGGAAGATTTGCCCGATTTTCCGTGACACGTCGCGAATACCGGAGCGGCACCGTACTCAGCGATCTTCCGGACAACACGAAACCGCCCGCGACCATTCGGGTCGCGGGCGGTCGAGACAGCCGGAATCAGCCGATATTCGCCGACATGTCCGGGATCATGCGCAGCGCCTCGTCGTTCCAGGTGTTCCACGCGTGGATACCGAACTGCGGGAACGAGTAGTGCGCGTTGCCGCCGCCCAGGGTCGCCATGCGCACCTGGAACGCCCGGGTGTTGGCCAGCGCCAGCGCCTCGAGGCCCATGCCGTTGAGCGTGTTGAAGCTCGGCGGATCGGTGTTGGTGGGCAGGCCGCTGGCCGCCGCGATCCACACCCGGGTGCCGTTGCGGATCAGGTTGGGCGCGAAGACGAACGGGTCCATGCGCAGCCACTGCGGACCCCACGGCGGGGCCATCGCGTCCACGTTGTAACCGCCCGCGTCGAGCATGGCCAGGCGGATGGCCTCGCGCATACCGGGCGCGGAGATGTTCAGGTAGCCGGAGAACGCGCCGGCGAAGCTGAACTGATCGGGGTGGTAGGCCGCCAGCGTCAGCGCGGCGCTGCCGCCCATGGACAGGCCGAACACACCGTTGCGGTGGGGGTTGAACCCGAGCCGATCGCGCAGGGCCCAGCGCAGGTTCTGCGTCAGGAAGGTCTCCCACTGGTACCGGTAGCTCTTGCCGGGGCCGCCCGCGAAGGCGTTCAGCGCGCCGGAACCCGAACTCGACCCCGCACCGGCCGGGATGCCGAAGAACTCACTCGGGGCGTTCCAGTCGGCGTAGAAGCTGGACATGCCGCCGACGGGCATGACGACGTTGATGTTGTTCCTGGCGAGGATGCCGGGGATGTCGGTCTCGATCTCCCAGCCGTTGAGCGTCTCGGGCGCGCGCATGCCGTCCAGGACGTAGGCCACGCGGTTGGTGTTGCCGTCGGCCGCGCGGATGACGCGGCTCTTGATGGGGCCCATACCGGAGTCGACCCAGAAGTCGAACGCCGCCGGATTGAACGCCGCCGACGCCGTGGCGCCGGTGCCCGCGACCGATACGCCGAGCGGGGCCAGCATCGCCATCGCGACCCCCAGCGCCCACACCCGCATCCGTGCGCGGGAGGACGGCCGTTCGGCCCTACGTTTCCAGCGGACAACTCGCATTCGACTCGACCTCTCCTTCAGCGGCCGGCGAATGGCAAATAGCAGGCAACATCACCG
This sequence comes from Nocardia puris, assembly GCF_036051655.1. Taxonomy (NCBI): domain Bacteria; kingdom Bacillati; phylum Actinomycetota; class Actinomycetes; order Mycobacteriales; family Nocardiaceae; genus Nocardia; species Nocardia puris. The sequence continues at coordinate 1,603,034 of NZ_CP107943.1, forward strand.
GCCCCCTCATCGGGCACGAAGATCGCCCGTCCGGCGCAGAACCGGACGTTTCGACCTCAGTGCATGCTCTCTGTGTATGAATCGGGAACGAATGCCTCCATGTTGCTGGATAGTGATCCACGGCACAAGGATTCGCGGTCCCCCACCTCGCATTCGTTGTCGCGGGTGCGGGTGGATGCCCCGGTCGGGGCACGAAAAAACCGCCCGGCGCGAGCGCGCGGGCGGTTCTCTCGGGACTCGGCCCGGCGGCGTCGTCGCGGCGGGCACACAAGCCCGCGCGGCGACGCCGCGCTACGTGACCAGGGTCAGCCGATATTGGCCGACATGTCCGGGATCATGCGGTAGACCTCGGACTCCCAGTTCCGCCAGTTGTGGATACCGGTGGGCGGGAAGCTGTAGGTCACGTTGTTCGCGCCCAGGGTCGCCATGCGGACCTGGAACGCGCGGGTGTTGACGTGGGCCAGCAGTTCCAGCGGCACGCCCTGCACCACGTCCATCGGCGAGCCGATGTCGCCACCGGAGGGCAGACCGCTGCCAGCGGCGACCCACAGGCGGGTGTTATTGGCCTTCAGGCGCGGCGCGAAGACGAACGGGTCCATGCGCAGCCACTGCGGACCCCACGGCGGGGCCATCGCGTCGATGTTGTAGCCGCCCGCGCTGATCATCGCCAGGCGCAGGGCCTCGCGCATACCGGGGGCCGAGATGTTCAGGTAGCCGGAGAACGCGCCGGCGAAGCTGAACTGCTGCGGGTGGTACGCGGCCAGCGTGAGCGCCGCGCTGCCGCCCATCGACAGGCCGAACACGCCGTTGCGGGTGGAGCTGAAGCCCAGCCGGTCACGCAGCGCGTTCTTCAGGTTCTGGGTCAGGAAGGTCTCCCACTTGTAGGTGTTGACCTTGCCCAGGGTCTCCTGCCAGCCCGACGATCCGGTCATCGACGAACCCGCCGACGACCCGGACGGGCCGGAACCGGTGGGGATGCCGAGGAAGGTGCTCGGGGCGTTCCAGTCCGCGTAGAAGCTGGACGGGCCGCCGACCGGCATGACCACGTTGATGTTCCACTTGGCCAGCTCGCGGGCGACCTCGGTGTCGATCTCCCAGCCGTTCAGGTCGCCGCGGGCGCGCATGCCGTCCAGGGCGTACACGACGCGGTTGGTGTTGCCGTCGGCCGCGCGGAAGATCCGCGACTTGATGGGTCCCATGCTGGAGTCGACCCAGAAGTCGAATCCGTCGGGGTTGAACGCCGCCGATGCCGTGGCTCCCTGACCCGCGACCGTCGCTCCCAGCGGCAGTACGACGGCCAGTGACACCAGCACCGACTTCTTGATCCAGTCACGGGCTCTACCGGCGCGCGAACGTTGTGTCCGCGCGCCACGCCCGATCACGCCTCGCATGTGTTCGTTACGGCCTTTCCTTCATGCGGCCGCACGCGGCCGCGCCGACGGGTTCCGCCGGATCTCTCCATGACGAGTGCACCTCCCCGCGGATGCGCCGCCTGAGCCTAACCCGCCATCGATGCGAGGGCGTTATCAAACCGATATAAAGCGGCGCACACCACTTTTGTAGAGATGTCCAAAGAGACTCCCCGCGATTCGTGCGACCAGTGTGACACGTGGGGCGCGGATCAGCGCGGCGGTTGCGGGATCGGATCGACCAGCCCGCAGCGCTGGATCTCGTACTTGGGCACCCGGTCGATGCGGTAGCTCGCGAAATTCAGCGCGTTGCGGAGATTGTGCCGGAACCGTTCGAAGGTCAGCGGCTCCCGCGAGGAGATCAGCAGCGCCTGGGTGTCGGGGCAGCCCATGGCCGCGCGGGCCTGGGTGACCCAGTCCTCGTCCAGGTACCACGGCATCCACGGCTTGCGATCGACCATGCCCGTGTCCACGATCACCCAGTCCGGGAACAGGCTCTTGTCGTGGCCGATGCGGCCGTCGGCGAGCCGGTCGCTGTGCGCGGCCAGCGGGTAGGCCAGGCCCATCGGATCGATGACGCGCACGTCCAGCGGCACGTTCATGCTGGTCATGCCCAGGTTCAGGAAGTACACGGTGTGCCCGGCGCCGCCCTCGGGGATCGGCTGGGGCGGCGGGGCGATGTACCACATCATGAACGAGGGCGAGTTCAGCAGCAGACCGCCGTCGGGGGTGTTCGCGATGGCCTCGACCATGGGCCGCATGCGCGCGTAGTCGAGGTAGTCCTCGGCGCGGATCGGGTGGTCGTGCCCGGTGTTGAGCACGTAGAACACCCGCTCGTCCACGATGCCCGAGGAGCTGATCTTGGTGCCGTTGGTGATGGCCGTGGTGCCCGAGGCGACGACCGCCCACGCCATCGCGGCCAGCCAGGCCACCGCGACGACCGCGAGCGGCTTGCCCACCGCGCGCAGCCCCTCGCGGGGCACCCGCACCGGCAGCACCGCGACGGGCAGCAGCAACAGGAACAGCTGCGAGAGCAGCATCCGCCCGTGCATGAAGTCGCCGCCCACGCGCAGCGCGTAGATCGTGAGCACGAACCCGCTGAACAGCACCAGCGTGACCACCGCGGCGGGCGAGCGCAGCCAGGCGCGCAGCCCGCGCACCGACCAGCCGTCCAGCTTGCGCGGGGACGGGCGCACCAGGCCGGAACGGCCCGCGAACACACCGCCGATCAGCAGCACCAGCAGTGGCACCCACAGGTAGTAGGGGCCGACCAAGTCCCACAGGTAGGTGAAGCCCTGCTCCCATTTCGCGCCGCCCGCGTCCTTGGCGACGGCGGTGTTCGGGTAGGGCAGGCCGTAGTAGCCCATGCGCCAGATCTGGTAACCCATCGGCAGCAGTCCGGCCGCCGCCACGATCAGCACCCGCAGCACCGTGGGCGAGAACCGGGCCTCGGGCATCGGCGCGAGGAAGATCATCAGCAGAGCGAGCGCGCCGACCAGCGCCATCTCCGGCCGGATCAGCGGCGCGAGCCCGGCGAAGAACACCAGGCCCAGCAGTTCGGGCACGCGCACGCGATCGGCCTGCGCCCACCGCATGAGCAGCCACCACAGCACGGCGATCCAGAAGATCACCAGCCCGCTCTCCAGGCCGGAGGTGGCGTAGTCGCGCGCAGGGGGCACCGCGATGTAGACGAGCACGCCCGCGGGTAGCAGCAGCGCCGTGGACGTACCGCCCCACAGGCGCGCCGAGCCCAGCATCGCGAACACCATCGCGGCCAGCGAGAGCGTCAGCGCGACGCCGAGCACCACGTACTCGAGCCGGATCTGGGTGAGCCAGGAGAAGAACCAGACGATATAGGTCCAGGCGGCGCTGGTGTTGGCCTCGACGCGCTCGTCGGCGTTGAAGACCGGGCCGTTGCCCGCCAGCAGATTGCGCACGGTGCGCAGGACGATCAGGCCGTCATCGGCGATCCAGCGCCTGCTCCAGGCGCCCGCCGCGAACAGTGCGACGGTGAGCGCGATCCCACCGACGAACGTGGCGCGGGACAGGCGTAGCGACAGGGCCGAACGGTCCCGCGCGTGGGCGGGACGTTCGGACTCGTCTTCAGTTCGCTCCGCTCCCTCTACCAGCATTTCGTCAGGTGAGATAGACAGCGACACCTACCGCTCCGATCCAGGCGATTGCGAGGAACTGGAGGACGCGATCCCCCAGCGCGATCTCTTCGGGTTCTCCGGCCTCGCCACCGTCGACGTCGACCGCGTAACGCAGGATTGCGATGGTAAACGGGATCATCGAGATCGCGAACCAGGTGGTGTCGTTCTTCTCGTCCTGTTCGAACGCCCACAGGCCGTAGAACACCACGACCGCGGTGGCCGCGAGCGTCCAGATGAAGCGCAGGTAGGTCGGTGTGTAGTACTCGAGCGACTTGCGGATCTTGGCGCCGGTGCCCAGCGCGATCTGCAGCTCGGCGTAGCGCTTGCCCGCCGCCATGAACAGCGAACCGAACGCCATGATCAGCAGGAACCACTGCGAGAGCGGGATCGAGGCGGCCGCGCCACCGGCCACGGCGCGCAGCAGGAAGCCCGAGGAGACGATGCAGATGTCGAGCACGGCCTGGTGCTTGAGCCCGAAGCAGTAGGCCAGCTGGATGACGATGTAGACCGCCATCACCACCGCCAGCTGCCAGGAGGCCAGGAACGAGCCGAGGATGGAGGCGGTGAGCAGGATCGCCGCCAGGCCGTAGGCCAGGTTGACCGGCACCACGCCCGCCGCGATGGGGCGGTAGCGCTTGGTCGGGTGCGCCCGGTCGGCCTCCACGTCCATGGCGTCGTTCACCAGGTAGATGCCCGAGGCGGCCATGCAGAACACCACGAAGGCGACGCCCACGTTGGCCAGCACGTCGATCTCGGTGACCGAGCCCGCGGCCAGCGGCGCGGCCAGCACCAAGACGTTCTTGACCCACTGGCGCGGGCGGACGGCCTTGACGAGTCCGCCGACCAGGGTCTTGGGCGGGCCCTTGACGACGGCCTCGGCCAGGTCGGCGCCGGTCGGCTCTTCACTCATGTCCAAGACCTTTTCTGTGTTCGATGTGCGGTGCTCATCCCCCGCCGCCACGTCGTTACGCAAACTACCTGCCTCCGCCCTTGCGCTCATACCGTTTCTCGGCGGCGAGCACGGCGGCGGCCGACGCGGCGCCGAGCGCGGAACCGGCGAGCACGTCCGAGGGGTAGTGCACGCCGAGCACGACGCGGGAGAGCAGCATCGGCGGGACGAGTACCGCAGGCAAGGGTAGCCCGGTGAGCCTGCCGAGCAACACGGCCGCCGCCGTGGTGGAGGTGGCGTGCGAGGACGGGAAGCTCAGTTTGCTCGGCGTCCCCACGTTGACCTGCACCGACGGATCGTTGGGGCGCGGGCGCCGCACGATCCGCTTGATGACGATGGAGGCCGCGTGCGCGCCCACCGCGCCCACCGCGACCCCGGCCCACTGCCGCCTGCGCGGCTTGTCGACCAGCCAGCCCGCGGCCGCGATGCCGACCCAGCCCAGCGCGTGCTCACCGAAATGGGACATGCCGCGCGCCGCCGACACCACCGCCGGGTTGGCGCCGATCGTGGACTGCACGGCGTTGAGGACCGCGACCTCGGGCGGCCGGGTGGCCGAATCGCGCAGGCTGGGGTTGACCGCGTTCACTTGCCGGTTCCGTTCTGGTCGTCGAGGAATGCCTTCTCCCACGCCGCGGTGCCGGTGAGTTCCGCGTGCGCGTCCCGGTAGCGCCGCCGCAGCTCCGGGAAGCGGGCGGCGAGTTCCTTGCGCAACCGCAGGGCCTCGCGCAGCAGTGCGGCCGCCTTGCGCGGATCGCGCTTGCGATACACCACGCCGCGCCCGTCGGCGGTGGTCACCGTGACGCCGTCGACCTGCGAGAGCAGGAACCAGCGCGCGTCCAGCGTGGGCACGTTGAGCTGCGGGGTGTCGTGGTGTTCGGGTTTGGCGGCGCGCAGGTTGTGCACCACGCCCTTGGCCAGGCGCGCGACCTTGGCGATCGGGTTGCCCGGTTCGCCGACCGCGCCGACGGCGTGGTGGCTGGCCAGCGGCAGGTCGGTCGAGGACGGCAGCACCACCGCGTCGGGGTACTCCTTGCGCAGCGCGTGCACCTTGCCGAGCGCGCTGGGCAGCAGCTCGAACAGCCGCTCCGGACCGGCCAGGAAGTCGCGGATCGCCTCGTTCTGGATCGCGACCGTCGAATACTCCAGGCAGAGCAGGTGTTTCAGCGTCGCCTTGACGGTGTTGGCCACCATCGCGCGCCCGTCGCCGGGCAGGTGCAGCGCGGCGACCACCAGGCGGTTGCGCAGGTGGAAGTACGCCTGCCAGTCGATGGCGTCGTCCTTGTCGCTCCAGGCCATGTGCCACACGGCCGCGCCCGGCAGCGTGACGGTCGGGTACCCGGCGGCGCGGGCGCGCAGGCCGTACTCGACGTCGTCCCACTTCAGGAACAGCGGCAGCGGCTGCCCGAGCTCCTCGGCCACCCGGCGCGGGATCACGCAGGTCCACCAGCCGTTGAAGTCGACGTCGATGCGCCGGTGCAGCAGCTTGGAGTTGTCCCGGTCGCGCAGCGGGTACTTCGCGAAGTCGTGGTCGTATTCGACGTTGGGAGCGGCGGTCCACATGAAGATGCCGCGGTCGACCACCTCGCCCATGGTGTGCAGGTGCGAGCGCTCCTGCAGGTTGAGCATCTGGCCGCCGGTCAGGATCGGCGAGCGCGCGAAGCGGGCGAAGGCCAGCGCGCGCAGGATCGAGTCGGGCTCGATCTCGATGTCGTCGTCCATGTAGACGATGTACTCGGCGTTCGTGGTCTTCAGCGCCTCGTACATGACCCGGCTGTAGCCGCCCGACCCGCCGAGGTTGGGCTGGTCGTGGATGGCCAGCCGGGCGCCGAGCACGGCCGCGGCCTCGGCGAAGCCCGGCTCGTCGACGACCTTCCTGGTCCCCTGGTCGGGGATGATGACGGCCTCGATCTTGTCCAGCACCAGCGGGTCGGCGCCGAGCGCGGCGAGCGTCTTCACCGCGTCGGTGGGCCGGTTGAAGGTGGGCATGCCCACCGCGATGGTGCCCGCACCGGGCGCCTCGGCCGGCGCGTACCAGCCGCCGGAGAGCAGCGTGACCGTGGTGTCGGTGGTGATGTCGAACCAGATCCAGCCGCCGTCCTCGAACGGCGCGAGGTCGGTCTCGAACTCGACGGTGGTGGAGTCGGCCCCGGTGGGGGCTGTGTTGAATTCGCGCCACTCACTGAGCCCTACGTGGTCACGCTCCGCTACCGCCTCCGGGCTCTGAGCTCGCGGCGCACCGAATTCCTTGCCCTGCACGTGGATGCGCGAGCCGTCGGCCTTGGAGCGGTACACGTCGACCCGGCCGTGCCCGGCCAGCTCCAGCCGCAGCACCACCGAGCTCAGCACGCTCCAGCGCCGCCAGTAGCTGGCGGGCAGCGCGTTGAAGTAGGTGCAGAACGAGACCTCCGACTCCGCGCCGATGGACAGCGAGGTGCGGGTGCTCGCGTGCGCGCGGCGCGCGTTGGTGGCCGACTCCTCCAGGTAGAGGGTGCGCACGTCGAGGGGTTCGCCCGGCCGGGGCAGGATGATGCGCTGTAGCAGCGAGATCGCGCGGGTCCGGTTCGTCATATCGTCCAGGATCGGTGCGGTGGTCACTCGGCGACCCCGTCGGTGAGCGGGGCGCCCGATTCCAGGTGCGGTCGCAGCACATTCTCGAACATGCTCAGCGCCGAGCCGATCGCCATGTGCATGTCCAGGTACTGGTAGGTGCCGAGACGGCCGCCGAAGAGCACCTTGGCCTCGGCGGTCTCGCGCTTGGCGCGCTCGCGGTAGGCCAGCAGTTTGGCGCGGTCCTCGGGGGTGTTGATCGGGTAGTACGGCTCGTCGCCGGTCTGCGCGAAGCGCGAGTACTCGCGCATGATGACTGTCTTGTCGGCCGGGTAGTCGCGCTCGGGGTGGAAGTGGCGCGGCTCGATGATGCGGGTGAACGGCACGTCGCCGTCGTTGTAGTTCATCACCGAGGTGCCCTGGTAGTCGCCGGTGGCCAGGACTTCGGTCTCGAAGTCGATGGTGCGCCAGCCCAGTTCGCCCTCGCTGTAGTCGAAGTAGCGGTCCAGCGGGCCGGTGTAGACGACCGGGGCGTCGGGGTTCTGGGCGCGCAACTCGTCGCGCACCTCGAACCAGTCGGTGTTCAGGCGCACCTCGATGAGTTCGGAGGCGGCCATGTTCTCCAGCCACTTCGTATAGCCCTCTTTCGGAAGGCCCTCGTAGGTGTCGTTGAAGTAGCGGTTGTCGAAGGTGTAGCGCACCGGCAGGCGGGTGATATTGCCCGCGGGCAGTTCCTTGGGGTCGGTCTGCCACTGCTTGGCGGTGTAGTCGCGGATGAACGCCTCGTAGAGCGGGCGCCCGATCAGCGAGATCGCCTTCTCCTCGAGGTTCTGCGCGTCGGCGGTCTCGATCTCGGCGGACTGCTCGGCGATGAGCGCGCGCGCCTCCTCGGGGGTGAAGTAGCGCCCGAAGAACTGCGAGATGAGGCCCAGGCCCATCGGGAACTGGAAGGCCTGCCCCTTGTGCATCGCGAAGACGCGGTGCTGGTAGTTGGTGAATTCGGTGAACTGCGTGACGTAGTCCCACACCTTCTTGTTGGAGGTGTGGAACAGGTGCGCACCGTATTTGTGGATCTCGATCCCGGTCTCGGGTTCCGGTTCGGAGTAGGCGTTGCCGCCGATGTGGTGGCGGCGGTCCAGGACCAGGACGCGTTTGCCGAGGGTCGCGGCGACGCGCTCGGCGATGGTCAGCCCGAAGAAGCCGGAGCCGACGACGATCAGATCGAAGGGTGTGGAGTTACCGGGGGACGATGCGACGGTCACGGGAGCCCAGAGTATCGGAAGTCCGCGCGCGCCCCCGGGGAAGGCGGCCCCCGGTGGCGGCCACGGGAAATTCTCGCGATGTTCGCCGAAACCACAACCTGCCGTCCACCGCGGCGCTATTACATAGGCACCCGAACTGAACATACGTCCAGTTGTCGCCCCCGAGTCGGTCACCGACCATCACCCGGAGTACGCCCATGCGAATCCCGCGCCTCCTGGCCCCGCTGACGGCGGCCGTCGCGCTGTGCGCCGTTCTCGGTACCGGAGTCCTCGTTCCGGCCACCGCGAACGCCACACCCCAGACCCTCGCCGCGACGCCCGTCGCCGGCGCCGCGGGCCCGTGCCTGCCGGGCGCGCCGACGTTCGACGACGTGGTCACCGCCGCCGCGAGCGCCGTCCGCACCGCGGTCCCGCCCGCGCAACTCGCCGACTACGACCGGCAGGTGCAGGACTTCCGCCTGGCCGTCGCATCGCTGCGGGTGCACCGCGACGGACTGCCCAAACTGCCCGAACAGGTCGGTGAGCGGCTCGAGTTCCTGGACGACCCGATCGTCACCTACCTGGTGAACGGCCTCGACGCGGTGCGCACCGGACGCGTGCACGAGACCGTGTCGATCTCCGAACTCACCGTCAACGACGTCGTCGAGGTGTTCATCCTGGCCACCCGGATCGTGAAGATCCCCGCGCAGCTGGCCGCCAGCCTGGTGCCGACGGTGGGCTTCTTCCTCAAGCCGATCGTGGGCGCGATGTTCAATGGTGTGAAGGCCGTCGCGCGACAGATCCAGAACGCCGTCGCCACCACCTGCACCGCACCGGGGGTGTATCCGGCGCTCGAGCTGGAGCAGCCGCCGATCGGGCACGTCGTCTTGCCGCAGCCGCTCATCGACCTGGCCAATTCGGTGGTGCTGGCCGACGGCACCTGCACGCCCGTCGCCGACCTCACCACCCGCGAACTGGTCGAACGCACCAGGACCTTCCTCGACACCGCCGGGCTGCCGCTGGACCGGCCGGCGATGCACGCCGCCGCCGACTCGCTCCAGTCCTTCCTGCGCGACAACCGCGTGGCCGAACTGATGCTGATGCGGCGCACCGAGGAACTCGGACCGCTCGTGCACGCCATCGACTACGGCCCGCTGACCTTCCTCACCAACCTCGGGTTCAGCATCTACGAGGGGCGCGCGCTGAACACCGTGCCGCTGGCCGACATCGAGGTGGAGCACGCCTTCGACCTGGCGACACTGAGCCTGGACGTGACCAGCCTGCTGCTCACCGCCGGGAACACCGCGCTCGGGTTCACCGGGGTGGGGTCGGCGGTGACGACGCCGCTGTCGATCATCCAGACGCTGGCGTTCGCGCCGACGACGTACGGCGCGCCGGTGCTGAAGGGTGTCATGCAGTCCATGTGCGCGGCCTGATCGGGAGAGCGCCGGGTCGAGACTTGTTCTCGGCCCGGCGTTTTCGCGTGCGGAACTGCCGGTGAGCGCGCAGGTCGACCCGTCACGCCGGGAAGCCGACGTCGAGTTCCACCGTGTCGCGTTCGGTATACAGCCGCCAATAGCGTTCGCCCACTTCGGCATTGGTGATGCGCGGGAGGACGAGACCCGGCGGTACCGCTTCGGGGTTCTCGTCCACGATGCGTTCGGCCTTGCTGTTGCCGATCAGCGCGCCGAGCGCCACGCCGAAGTTGGCGAGGTAGGGCTGGAAGTGGCGTTCGGAGTGGCCGGAGGAGAACAGCAGTGCGCCGGAGCCGCGCGCGGGCGTGGCCATCGGCACCCTCTACAACCGGTTCCCCACCCGCGACGACCTGATCGCCGCCGCCGTCTCCGACCGCGTCGAGGCGGGCAGCCGCATCGCCGAGGACGCGCTCACCCTCGGCGACCCGTGGGACGCGTTCGTCTACCTGGTCGAAAAGATCTGCGAGCTACAGGCTTCCGACCGGCTGCTCAGCGATCTCGCACTGCGCGCCGCGCCCAGCCCCGCCATCGCGCGCGCCCAGGAGTACGGAGTACGGCCACGGCGGCGTGCGGTAGTACAGGAAGCTCGAATAGTCGTGGCGCCACATGAATACGCCGCCCGCCGCCGACGCGACGAGGAACTACCCGGCCACCAGGGCCGCGACGGACGCCAGGATCGCCGTCGCCCCGCTCGGGCGCGGGCCGGGCGGGCGCCCGTACATCTGCTGCCCTTGTGGCGGTGGCGCATACCCCGGCTGAAAGGCGAACTGCCCGTTCGCACCGGGCTGCGGATAGGGCTGCTGTCCCGGTTGCGCGCCGCCGTGTGGCATCTGCGGGTTGCTCATCGAAAGTCCCTTCGCTGTGCGGAATTCGGCGCTAACGGGCCTGCGGAACCGGGCGGGTGCGGAGCCAGCGGGCGGTGGGTTCCAGGAGGGCGAAGACCGCCAGGGCGAGGGGGACGGCGATCATGACGAGTCCGTAGACCGTCGCGAGGTAGGAATCCGACCAGCGGGTCACGATGTTCGCGATGCCGAGGATCACCGCGATGGCGCAGCCGATCGGCAGGACCACCCGGCCGGCGAGGCGGCGCGCGAGCAGGAGAATGGCGCCGGTGGCGAGCACCAGCGCCATGACTGGCTTTCGGCATCAATACGGCGGGTACTGCGGCTGGCCGTAGGGGTTGGGTTGGGCGTAAGGGTTCGGCTGGCCGTACGGGTTGGGCGGGTAACCGTAGGCGGGGGCCGAGGTGGTGGCGCGGGCGTCGATCCAGCGGACGGTCGCGCCGACGGCGGCGAGGATCAGGGTGGTGACCGGGAAGATCAGGCCGACGACGGTGCCGAGCAACGAGACGCCCGCGGTCCGGCCGTCCAGCGCGCCTATGCTGCCGAGCAGCGCGCCGTTCGTCACCAGGCTGCCGATGCTCAGGACGATGGCGACCAGGCAGCCGATGATGACCATCGAACGGCCCGCGCGACGGCGCATCAGCAGCATGACGCCGCCGATCCCCAGTAGTGGCGCGAGGATCGCCAGGCAACCGATGCGCGCGTACAGGAACATCTCGTACTCGAACCCGCTGTAGACGGAATCGTTGAACACGTCGTTGTAGTCGTGGAAATCGACCACCGCGACCACGCCCGAAATCAGGCCGACGACACCCGCCACGCACCCGAGCAACGCCAGAATCCCGGCGGTGATCGCCGTCCCACCACCTGGCGGCCGCGTGTTCCCGTACGGCGCATAACCGTTCGGCGCGGGATATCCCGGATACATGACACCCTCCCCCGTCGCAGATCTCCTCCGCGCGTGACTCTACCGCCACGGGGCCGACGTGCGGGGCCCGGAAGTACGCCCGGCATTGCGGCGACCGAAACCTCCCTCGCGTCCCCGGCGCTCTGGTGCCTGCGCCCACCTCGCTGACCTGCCCACCACGGCCCGGCCGCGCACCCCCGCCCAGGTCGACGTCGTCGGCCCACGCCGACCACCTACTCGGGAGCCGGCGCGGTGCGCGCGTTCACCCCAGGGTGGACCGCAGCATCACCAGCACGAAAGTGTCGGTGGGGAAAGCCGGAGATGGGTGGAGCGACGTGCCCGAGGCGGGCCCCGGGAGCCGGCTCAGGTTCCTTGCAGTTCGGCCCCTGACGGCTGCGCGGGCGCCGTGAACCAGCGGCGGGTGTTGCGGTGGGCGGCGAGGTAGAGGGTGAGAACGGGGAAGCCGAGGGCGAACAGGAGGGCGGCCAGGGCGGTGGCCGCCGAGATCGAGCCCAGTTCACCACGCTGGATCACATCGATCACCGTGGTGACCGAGCTGGGCAGGAGCGCGCCCACACAGCCGAGGATGACCAGGACGCGGCCCACCTTTCTGCGCATCAGCAGAAACGCGCCGCCGACGCCGAGCACTATCGCCACGAGGACGCTGGAGGCGCTGAAAACCAGCTGGTAGACGTCGGAATCGACGATGTAGGTCGAACGCAGGTGTATCCCGTCGGCACCGGCGAGCGCGAGGATCAAGAAGCCGGCCCCGACCAGAGCGTTGGCCAGGCAGCCCAGCACCGCGAGCACTCCCGCCGCGATGGCGGTGCCGCCGCTCGGCCGGGGTTGGTCCGGCGAGTACTGCGCGGCGAGCGCCCGCCGTCGCGCGGCCAGCGCGGGATCGTCCTCGAACCACAGTGCGGTCGCATGGATCCCGGCCGCGACGAGGATCAGCACGGGCAGCACGAGTCCGGTGAGGTTGGGCAGCACATCGTTGTGCACCAAGGCGGTGATCGCACCGGGCAAGCCCGTCGTGGAGGTGGCGATGTCGGCGGAGTATCCGCTCGAGCCGGGCCAGCGGACGCCGTAGTCTGATTCGTACCCGATCAGCGCGCCGAACAGGCCGACCGCGCCGACGGCCGTCCACACTCCCGCCGCGAGCAGGATCGCGAATCGCCCGGCCTCGTCACGGCGGTAGACCAGCAGCGCTCCGTAGCCGAGGGCGAACGCGAGCAGCACTCCGCCGAGCACGGTGATGCCGGCGAGGGAGTTGTCGTAGCGAGCGGCGTGCCGCAGGACTCCCACGCCCACCACCAGCGCGCCCACCAGATTGGCGAGCGCGCCGAGCGCCGCCAGCCCGATCGTCACGTTCGCCGCGGTGGTCCCCGGCCTCTCACGCGACACCCCCACACTCATGTCGACCATCCGGTCCACCCTCCTCCACCGCGCGATCGTCACTCCCGATGGTCGAGTATGCCCAACCGTGCCCCCACACTCACCTGCGCGGGAACAATCGCGCGATTCCCACTCGGCGCAACAGACCCCGCGACGGGGGAAAGAACCTCGCCCTCGCCCGCACGCGGAACGCCCGCACGCGGATGGGCGTGCGGGCGTTCGTGCTTCGACCTAGCGGAGGTTGGCCTCGGCGTAGATCTTCATCGCGTCACGGACGAAGGCGGCGGTGCCTTCGGCGTGCTTGTCGTAGTGCACCGTGAAGCGCGGGTCGTCGACGTACATCTGGCCGAGGTTGATGAAGTAGTCCGCCACCACCTCACGCCCCTGCCAGCCGACACCGACCCAGTCCTTGTGGCGGGCGGTGATGGCCTGCACCTCGTCGCTGTCGGGCGCCAGCCCCGCGGTGAACGCGCGGCCGTAGTCGGCGGCGATATCGGCCTGGGTCTGCTGGAACTGCTTCTTCTCCTCGTCGCTGAGCGAGCGCCACCAGCGGTCGCCGCTCTCGTAGGCGTCCTTGCCCCAGCGTTCGATGACCTCATCCTTGTAGCGCGTGTGGTCGAACCCGTCGAAAACTTCTGCTGCCACGAGATTCTCACCTCTTTCCGTCTTGTCCAGCGTGGCCGTCACCGAGTCGATCTGCCGCCGGATCCGGTCCTGTTCCTGCCGCAGCAGGTCCAGGTGCGTGCGCAGCGCGGCGGCCGCGTCCTGCTCCCCCGCGAGGACCTCGGCGATGACCGGCAGGCCGAGGCCGAGTTCCCGCAGCAACAGGATTCGTTGCAGCCGCACGAGGGAGTCCTGGTCGTAGTAGCGATACCCGTTGGGGCCGATCCGGCTGGGCGGTAACAGCCCCAGCTGCCCGTAGTGGCGCAGCGTTCGGCTGGTGGTACCGGCCGCCCTGGCCAGATCCTGGATGGACCATTCGCCGGTCCGGGTACCCGTTCCCACGATCCGGGTCTCCTTCATCTCGTCGGTGAAACCAGTCTGCAAGTTGACGTAGCGTCAAGGTCAACCCCGTTTGTTCAGGGGCTTCGCGGAGGGCGGCACGAGCGCGCCGAGACAGTCCGCGAACCGACTCGAGCCACCGGCGCCCGAGCCGGGCCGACCCACAACGTCCGGGACCCCGGTCGCATCACCGCTCTGGAACCCGGGCGTGGGCGGACAGCGCGCGTCACGGTTAGCCCGCAGCACACACGACTACCCGGCATGCGGCTGCGGAGCGGAAGGTGCCACGAGTCGTCCGGCGCGTGCTTCGCACCTGTCACCTCGAACCTACGCTCTCGCCCGCGTCGCCGCTGCTCGGCAGCCTCGGGTCCCCGGGGTACGTGGGCGGCCCGTTCGAACCCGGTCCCGTCACCCCGAAAAGCGCGACGCGGCCCCCCAGCCGAGACCGGGAAGCCGCGCGCGAGCGGAAACTATTCGGAGGAAACCGGTTCCGAGGGTTCACCCGGCACGACGTGCTCGGGTCCCAGCGGAACGGACTCCGCGCCCGGGGCCACATCCGGACCGGTCGTGGACTCCGAACCGGGAACGGCGTTCTGCCCCGGCGACGTGTCCGACCCGGGCGGCACCGCGCCCGACTCCGGCATGTTCTCCGGAATCGACGGCCGCTCGTCGGGGTCCGGGATCAGATCCAGCAGCGTGTCGAAGTCGATGACCTGCGGCCCTAGCGTCGGTGTCGCGATGATCACGCCGTTGGTGAACAGCCGGTAGGTCCCGGAGTTCAACGGCAGCACCCACTCCGGCCCGAGCGGCGCGCCGAGCGGACCGTCCTCACCGCCGGTGCGGCGGTATTCGGCGTCGATGATCGTCTCGGTGGTCGAGGTGCGGGTGCGCGGGTCGGCGGGCGGGCGCGCGACCTCGAGTTCGGAGGGCATCGGCCCCACCTCGAAGGTCTGGATGTCGGCGGGCTCACCCCCGTCGGGTGCCGAGGAGTACTCCGAGCGCAGGATCCGTCCGTCGCGCAGGAGCACCGTCCCGGCCGTGGACGCGACCGCCGCCGCGGCGCGCGGATCCTCTTTGGCGGTACCGGGATACACCTGGCAGTCGGTGGAATCGCAGGTCCCGGCATAGGGATAGCGGGTTTCGGACAATGCGTACGAGCGCGCGGCGATGGCTTGGGCGCGCAATGCTTCCGCCGCGCCTTTGTCCGCCCAGTTGGCCTGCATTTCCGCGGGCACGACACCGAGCAGATAATCCTCGACGTCCACCCGGTTCACCACGCGCGATTCACCATTTTCGCTGGCCACGCCCAACGCACCACGATAACTGGGGCCGCCGCACAATTTCAGGTGTTCGGCGGCGGGCCGCCCCGGATTCGGATCCAGCGGATAGACCCAGGGATCGGAGGTGGCCGATTGCCACAGGACTTCACCGTCGCATCCGACGGTGACCACCACGTTCGCGCCGCCGTCGGGCAGCGGGGTGAGGTGGGCGACCTGGCCGGGTTCGAGTTCACGGCCCGCCACGCGGATGCCCGCGTCGGCGAAGGCGTCGAGGGAGCCGTTGTCCATACCTTGGAGCCGGACGGCGAGCACGGTCGGCGGGACGGTGCCGAGCGTCGCGCCGGGGTAGTAGTGCTCGAGGATTCGTTCGGCGAGCCAGCCCTGCTGGGCGTTGTCGAAGGCGCCGTGCTGGCTCATGCCACGTCCGTGGCCGGGTCCGGCGAGTTCCCGATACGGCGTGTCGCCGGGTGTCGACCCCCCTGTCGTGTACGCCCCCACGGTCACCATCGTGCCGGTGAGCACCGCTGCGCCGCCCGCGGCCAGCAGTGCGTGAAACGGTAGCGGACCTGGTCGGATTCTATTGCGCATCGGGTACTCCCACGGGTCGTCGGGACCGGATCACGTCGCGGTTGTCGGCATGTCGTTTCCATTCCGGTCGCATTCCGAGAGCTACATTCGAGCAATCACATGATCCTAATCCTCAACAAGAGGTTTAGATATGTGACATTAGTGAACTAGTGTGATGGTTGATGCATCAGGAAGCAAGGCCCTGAACACCGCGCCTGATCACCGGTTCGACCTGATTGGAGACGCTCGTGCCGCACCGCAAACCGAAACGTTCATACGTGCTCCCGATGGTGACCACGCTGGCGGTGGCGGCTCCCCTCGCGGCACTGGTCCCGGGCGATTCGGCCGACTACCGCCAAGCCAACGACACCGATGTGGCCGCGGTGCCCGCCCAGCTGGCCGAGGTGATGCTCACGCAGGCGCCCGAGATCACCTTGCCGCTGCGCGAATTGACCGGCCTCGACCTGCCCGACCTGCGCCTTTCCGATCTGCGGATGCTCCCGCTGCCCGCCTCCATCCCGATTCCGGAAGGCTTACCCCTACCACCGGGGGTGCAGCTACCCAAGGAGATTCCGCTCCCGCGCTTCGCCCCCGAAACCCAGGCGCCCGCCGCGACCCCGACCCCCGCACCGGGCGCTGCGATCCCCACACCCACCCCGGGCACCGCGATTCCGACACCCGCGCCCGGCGTGTCGCCCGGAGCGCCGAACGCGGGCGCTCCCGGTGCGTCGAACCCCGGCTCGCAGTCGCCGGCGGGCTCGAACCCGCAGTCCCCCAACGGTGCGGCTCCCTCACCCGACGGCGCGACCCCCAACCCACACGCACCCGACGGCGCTCCGGCCCCCGGCAGCGCGCCCGACTCCGCACCCGCGAACACGGCACCCGACTCCCAGCCGCCAGCCGGTGCCGCACCTGGAACTCCGTCCCCCGACGGCGCACCCACCCCGGGCGCACCCGACTCCGCCCCGACCAGCGCAACCCCCGCACCCACCACCCCGAACACCCCCGCGACCCAGTCGATCCCGGCTCCCGCCACTCCCAGCCCCGTCCCCCAGCCCATCCGCTTCATCGCCGACCCGGCGCAGCTGCCGGAGGGCACCACCCCCGACACGCCCGCCCTCGCTCCCGGCGCCGTGCCCGCGGATCTGGTGGATCAGGTCGGCGCGCAGGTCAAGGAGCTGTCGCGTGATACGCCGTTCAGCGTCGTGGCGCTCACCGCCGCCGATCTGGCGGGCACCAAGGCGATGGTGCGCGCCAAACAGCCCGACGGCACCTGGGGCCCGTGGTACGAGACCGAACCGATCGACACCCGCCGCGACGACGCCACCCCGGCCGGCGGCACGGCGGGCACCGAACCGATCTACGTCGGCAACACCACGGCGGTGCAGATCCTCGTCACCCGCGACCGGGCCGCCGGAAACCCCGCCGCCGCACCGCCATCCGCGCCGTGGGAGCCCACACCCGCCGCCGCGCCGATGGGTGATCCTATGCAGGCCGATCCGCTCACCGCCGTGCTCATCGATCCGGGCCGCGGCGCGATCGACGGCGCGCTCTCCGAGGTGGCCGCCGCGCTGCCCGGCGGCGGCCCGAACGTGATCACCCGCGCGCAGTGGGGCGCCGACGAGTCGATCCGCTGCGCCGAACCGACCTACGACGACGCGCTCGGCGGCGTCACCGTGCATCACACGGCGGGCCGCAACGACTACTCGAAATCCGAGTCGGCGGGCATCGTCCGCGCCATTTACACCTATCACTCGCGCACGCTGGGCTGGTGCGACATCGGCTACAACGCGCTGGTCGACAAGTACGGCCAGGTGTTCGAGGGCCGCAAGGGCGGCTTGGATCGCCCGGTGCAGGGCGCGCACGCGGGCGGGTTCAACGAGAACACCTCGGGTGTGGCGCTCATGGGCAACCACGAGTCGGAGGCGCCCTCGGACGCGGCGATCAACGCGGTCGGCCGGTTCGTCGGCTGGCGCACCAAGATCGCCGGCCTGGACCCCAAGGGTTACACGACGATGTACTCCGAGGGCACCGAGTTCACCCCGTACCGCCAGGGTGAGGCGGTGCGGTTGCCGATCGTGTTCGCGCACCGCGACGTCGGCAACACCAGCTGCCCCGGCGACGCCGGCTACGCGGCGATGGATCGCATCCGCGATATCGCGGCGAGCGGCGGGGGACCGAGCCCGAATCAGCAGCAGCCACCGCGCAAACGGACCCAGTCGGATCTGGCGACGCTGGCGGCGCTCACCGCGAAGCTGCTGACAATGGTGAACGACAACCTGATCGCCAAGCACTACGCCGCGTCGGGCGGTCCCGACGGCCCGCTCGGCCAGGCCGATTCCGAGGTGCTGCCCGCCGCGCAGGGCGCGCAGTACGCGAAGTTCGTCAACGGCTACGTGTACACCACGCCCGACGGCGAGGTGGTGGAGGTGCTGGGCGAGATCCTGGACCGCTTCCTGCAACTCGGCGCCGACGCGGGCATCCTCGGTCTCCCCCTCACCGACGCCTACCCCGTGCCCGACGGCCTGCGCGCCGACTTCCAGTACGGCTCGCTGATCCTCAACCAGATCACCGGCATCGTCACCACGGTTTGGAAGACCTACAACGAGACCTACCAGCAGGAAATGGGCCGCGACGAGGGCACCGAGGTCTCCGCTCCGCCGCCGGCCGAAACCCCCGCTCCCGCAACCCCTCCCGAACCAGCCCCGGCCGGCTGACCGTTCCGGAGATCACACCTCGGCAGGAGGGCTGGGCCGCCACGCGGTCCAGCCCTCGGTCAGCAGATAGCACCCCACCAGCACGGCCGTGAGCACCCCGTCGCTCACCACCAGCTCGCCGGCACCGTCCACCTCACCCGACAACCAGACCACGCCGGCGACGGTCAGCGCGGCCTTGTGAAAGATCACCAGCTCCCACACACCGGGCAACCCCCGCGGCCGCCACGCCAGCAGCAGGAACAACCCCGCGAAGACGACCAGCCCGAACGATCGCCACACCCGCTCGACCTCGGCGCCCGCCAACGCGGTGTAATCCGGAATCATCGACGCCGCGCCCGCCAGCGCGGCGACGGCGCCGAGCACGAGCAGCACCCGCGCGACGCGATCCCGCCAGGCCGCAACGGGTGGATTCGCCATGGCGCTCATGCTCAGAACCCTAGGTGACCCGGCGCGATGTCGCCCTTCGAGCGAAATCCGCTCAGGTCCACCACCGTTCCAGCACCCGCGCCACCCCGTCCTCCGCGTTGGTCGCCGTCACCTCATCCGCCACCGCCAACGCCTCCGGATGCGCGTTCGCCATCGCCACGCCGTGTCCGGCCATGCTCAGCATGGGCACGTCGTTGGGCATGTCGCCGAACGCGATGATCGCCGGATGTTCCACGCCCAGGCGCTGCGCGACCGAGGCGAGACCCGACGCCTTGGTCACGCCGGGGGCGGACAGCTCGATGAGGCCGTGGTCGGTGGAGTAGGTGATGTCGGCGCGATCGCCGATCAGGGGCGCGAGCACGTCGCGCATCTCGCCGCTGGGCGCGCCGCGCAGCCGGATGAGCATCTTGATGGCGGGCGTGTCGATCACCTCGTCGCGGGCGACGGCGGTGTCGTCGGGGTTGAGCCAGGCGTGTTCGTAGAGCGGGGAACTCACGAACTGCGGCGTCACGGCGTCGTGCGCGCTGGCGCCGACGCGTTCGGCGGCCAGGCCGCAGCCGGGCAGCGCCCGTTCGGCGAGGTCGGCCATCCAGCTCAGCGTCTCGACGTCGAGAGTGTGGCTGGCCAGCACGCGATCGGTGGCGCTGTCGTAGATCACCGCGCCGTTCCCGCAGACACACAGCGGCGCGTACCCGAGCCCGTCCACCACGGGATCGATCCAGCGCGGTGGGCGTCCGGTGGCGAGCACGAACGGCACACCGTCGGCGATGAGCGCCCCGACCGTGGCCCTGGTGCGCGGCGTCACGCGTTCGTCGTGATCGATGAGGGTGCCGTCCACGTCGGTGGCCACCATCTTCGGCTTGGGGAGGTGCAGGCGAGTCACCTATTCCATCCTGCCGGAAAAGCGTCTCGGCGCGGTCGCGGACCACCGGCGCGGGGGTTTCGCGGACATGCCGTGGGCCCACATGGCACGCGCGTCCGGGGCACCGTCCTTAAGATCATGTGCTAACACTCGCCCCGCTGGCCCGCCCAGCCGCAGAACCAGAGGACTGATGACCGGCTTCCTGCTACGACGCGCGCTCAATTATGTCGTGCTGTTGCTGCTGGCCTCGTTTCTGACGTTCAGTCTCGCGTCGTTGACATTCCGCCCGCTGGACAGTCTGGAACAGCGCAATCCCCGCCCACCGCAGTCGGTGATCGACGCGAAGGCCGAGGAATTACATCTCAACGATCCGATTCCGGAGCGCTACCTCACCTGGCTGAAGGGCATCCCGAGCGGGGATTTCGGCACCACGCTGGCCGGGCAGCCGGTGAGCGAGGAATTGCCGCGCCGGGTCGCGACGAGTCTGCGCCTGCTCATCCTCGGCTCGATCATGGGCACCGTGCTGGGTGTGCTGATCGGCGCGGCGGGCGCGATACGCCAATACAAATTCAGCGACTACTTCACAACGGTTTTCTCCCTGCTGATTCTGAGCACCCCGATATTCCTGCTCGCGAACCTGCTGAAATACGGTGCACTCGAGATCAACTCGCTCACCGGCGCGCAGATCTTCCTCTACACCGGGGAGACCTCGGCGACCGCGATCGAGGGCTTCTGGCCGCAATTGCTCGACCGGCTCCAGCACCTGGTGCTGCCCACCACCGCGCTGGCGCTCGGCGGCATCGCCGGCTACAGCCGCTACCAGCGCAACGCCATGCTCGACGTGCTGAGCAGCGATTTCATTCGCACGGCCCGCGCGAAGGGCCTCACCCGCAACCGCGCGCTCTACAAACACGGCCTGCGCACCGCGCTGATCCCGATGGCCACCCTGTTCGCCTACAGCCTGGCGGGCATCATCACGGGGGCCACGTTCACCGAGAAGATCTTCGGCTGGCACGGCGTCGGTGAGTGGCTGCTCGATTCCATCAACGCCCAGGACCTGTACCCGGTCGTCACCATCACCGCGTTCGCCGGGTTGATGGTGCTGATCGCGGGTCTGCTGTCCGATGTCGTCTACGCCTTGCTCGACCCGAGGGTGCGTGTCCGATGACCGAGACCGAGATCATCATCCAGGGTGCGCCCGAGGTCGCGATGGGCAGGCGCAAGCTGATCCTGCGCCGGTTCCTGCGCAACAAGCCCGCGGTGGCCGGGCTGATCGTGCTGGCGCTGATGTTCGTGCTGAGCTTCGCGCTGCCGCCGTTCCTGCCCTGGGACTACCAGGAACTCGACTACACGGCGCTGCGCAAGCCGCCCAGCCTGGACCACCCGTTCGGCACCACCGCCATCGGCCAGGACGTACTCGCCCAGACCCTGCGCGGACTCCAGAAATCGCTGATCATCGGCCTGTGCGTGGCGGTGTTCTCCACCCTCATCGCGGCTGCGGTGGGCACCCTGGCCGGCCTGCTCGGCGGCTGGACCGACCGGGCGCTGATGTGGCTGGTGGATCTGCTGCTGGTGGTGCCGAGCTTCATCATCATCGCGCTGTTCGCGCCGCGCACCAAGGGCAGCGGGTCGATCCTGCTGCTGATCGTGCTGCTGTCGGTGTTCAGCTGGATGATCAGCGCGCGCCTGGTGCGCGGGCTCACGCTGAGCCTGCGGGAACGGGAATTCGTGCGGGCCGCCCGCTACATGGGCGCGCCGACGCGCACGGTGATCGTCAGCCACATCGTGCCGAATATCGCGTCCATCCTGATCATCGACACCACGCTGGCGGTCGGCGCGGCGATCATGGCCGAAACCGGGCTCAGCTACCTGGGATTCGGCGTGCAGCCGCCGGACGTGTCGCTCGGTTCGCTGATCGCCGCGGGCACCGCGTCCGCGCTCACCTACCCGTGGCTGTACATGTTCGCCGGCGGCCTGCTGATCATCACGGTGCTCTCGGCGAACCTGGTGGGCGACGGTCTGCGCGACGCGTTCGACCCCAGCGCCAAACGGGCCCGCTCGCGTAAGAAAGGGGCCGACGAATGACCTCGGGCTCCACCGCCCCCCTGCTCGAAGTCGCCGATCTGCGCGTCACGTTCCCCAGTGAGGAGGGCCGCATCGACGCCGTGCGCGGGGTGAACTACACCGTCGCCGACGGCGAGGTGCTGGCCATCGTCGGCGAATCCGGTTCGGGCAAATCGGTGTCGTCGCTGGCGGTGATGGGTCTGCTGCCCGAGCAGGCGCGCATCACGGGCTCGATCCGGCTGCGCGGCCGCGAACTGCTCGGCATCAGCGACCGCGAGATGTCCAAACTGCGCGGCAGCTCGCTGAGCATGGTATTCCAGGACCCGCTCTCGGCGCTCACGCCGGTGTACCGGGTGGGCGATCAGATCGCCGAGGCGCTGCTCGCGCACAAGTCGATGGGCAAGAAGGAGGCGGCCGAGCGGGCCGTCGAACTGCTCGAGCTGGTCGGCATCGACGACGCCGGGATGCGGGCGAAGGCGTTCCCGCACGAATTCTCCGGCGGTATGCGCCAGCGCGTGGTGATCGCCATGGCCATCGCCAACGATCCCGCGCTCATCATTTGCGACGAGCCCACCACGGCGCTGGACGTGACGGTGCAGAAGCAGATCCTGAACCTGCTGCGCAAGGCGCGCGACATCACCGGCGCCGGGGTCGTGATGATCACCCACGACATGGGCATCGCCGCCACGCTCGCCGACCGCGTCGCCGTCATGTACGCCGGGCGCATCGTCGAATCCGCGGGCGCCGCAGCCCTTTTCAACGAGCCGCGGATGCCGTACACGGTGGGGCTGCTCGGCTCCATCCCGCGCATGGACAGGCCCGCGCGCTCCCCGCTCATCCCGATCACCGGCGCGCCGCCCGCCATGCACAAACTGCCGCGCGGTTGCTCGTTCACCCCGCGCTGCCCGATCGCGATCGATGACTGCGCCGCCGCCGAACCGCCGCTCGAGATGACCTCGCCCGGCCACGCCGCGGCCTGCATCCGCACCGCCGAGGTGGACAGCGCGGGCCTGTTCGCCGCCTACCGCGCCGAGATCGAGGAGCCGCGCGCCGAGCTCGAGACCCATCCCGATGTGGTGCTGCGGGTGACCGACCTGGTCAAGACGTTCCCGATCACCTCGGGCGTGGTGTTCCAGCGCCGCCGCGGCGAGGTGCGCGCGGTCGACGGCATCAGCTTCGAGGTGCGGTCCGGGCGCACGCTGGCGCTGGTCGGCGAATCCGGTTCCGGCAAGTCGACCACGCTCACCCAGATCATGGACCTCGTGGCGCCGCAGTCGGGCACAATCGAGATCATGGGCCGCGATGTCGCCGCGCTCACCAAGGCCGACAAGCGCGAGATCCGGCGGAAGATGCAGATCGTGTTCCAGGACCCGACCGCGTCCCTGGACCCGCGCCTGCCGATCTTCGACGCGCTCGCCGAGCCGATGCGCATCGACGGCCGCCCGCGCGCCGAGATCAGCCGCCGCGTCCCCGAACTGCTGGAACTGGTCGGCCTGCGCCCCGAGCACGCCGACCGCTACCCGGCCGACTTCTCCGGCGGCCAGAAGCAGCGCATCAGCATCGCGCGGGCGCTGGCGCTGGACCCGCAGCTGCTGGTGCTCGACGAGCCCGTGTCCTCGCTGGACGTGTCCATCCAGGCGGGCGTGCTGAACCTGTTGCGCGACTTGCAGACCGAGCGCGGCCTGTCGTATCTGTTCGTCTCCCACGATCTGTCGGTGGTGCGCAACCTGGCCCACGACATCGCCGTCATGTACCGGGGCAAGATCGTCGAATCCGGACCGGCCGAGCGGATTTTCGCCGATCCGGAACACGAGTACACCCGCAGGCTGATCGACGCGGTACCCCTACCGGTCGTCAGCGGATAAGGAGGGCAGGATGCGGTGGCGATCCAGCGGTATACGGTGGGCGGTCTGTCTGGTCGCGGCCGGACTGGTGGCGGCGGGCTGTAGCGCCGACGATCCGTCCGCGGAGGGCTTGTCCGGCGAGCTGGGCACCACCAGCGACATCAATCCGCGCCCGCGCGAGGAGATTCGCGCGGGCGGCAACCTGCGGCTGGCTGTCACCTCCTACCCCGCCAACTGGAACACGCTGTCCAACGACGGCAACGAGGGCGAGATCGCCGATATCCAGCGGCCCATGATGCCGCGCTCGTTCATCGTGGACGCGGCGGGCGAACTGACGGTCAACCAGGACTATTTCACCTCGGTCGAGCTGACGAACACCAACCCGCAACAGGTCACCTACACCATCAACCCGAAAGCCACGTGGTCGGACGGGAATCCGATCACCTGGGAGGACATCGCCTCCCAAGCCAACGCGCTGAGCGGACGCGACAAGTCGTTCTTCATCGCCATCACCAACGGCTTCGAGTTCGTGGAGAAGGTCGAGCGCGGCGTCGACGACCGCCAGGCCGTGCTCACCTTCAGCCACCCGTTCGCCGAATGGCGCGGACAGTTCTCCGGGAACTCCTCGCTGTTCCCGAAATCGGTGACGGCCACGCCGGAGTCGTTCAACGAGGGCCTGCGCGACGCTATGGGACCCACGGCCGGGCCGTTCCAGATCCAGTCCGCCGATCGCGGGCAGAGCCGAATCGTGCTGGGCCGCAACCCGAACTGGTGGGGTGAGCGCCCGAAGCTCGACACCATCACGTACACGGTGCTCGACCGCAGCGCCTGGGTGGGCGGGCTGCGCAATAACGAGATCGACGCCATCTCGCTCGCCTCGATCGACGATGTGCGGAACGTGCGCAACACCCCGGGCATCGAGGTGCGCCGCGCGCCCGGCAACCGCTGGCGCCACATCACCTTCAACGGCGCGCCCGGCTCCATCCTCGCCGAACAGGGTGTGCGCGTGGCCATCTCGAAGGCCATCGACCGGCAGGGCATCGCGGCCGCCACCCAGGCGGGGCTGGTCGAGAACCCGCGACCGCTGAACAACCACCTCTACCTCCAGGGCCAGAAGGGCTATCAGGACAACAGCCTGCCGTTCGACCCGGACGCCGCGGCGCGCGAACTCGACGCGCTCGGCTGGAAGCTCAACGGTGACGTGCGCGAGAAGGACGGCCGCAAGCTGATCATCCGCGACGTCATGTACAACGACCCGCTGTGGGTGCAGATCGCGCAGATCATCCAGCAGAACCTGGCCCGGATCGGCGTCGGCCTCACCATCGACACCAAACCCGCCGCGGGATTCTTCACCGACGTGATCCAGCCCGGCGACTTCGACGCCGCGCAGTTCATCTTCGCCGGTGACGCGTTCTCGTTGAGCAGCATGCGGCAGATCTACTACTACGACCCCGACGATCTGCAGGGCAACTACGGCCGGATCGGCTCGCCCGAACTCAACGACCTCATCGACCGCACCCTGCGCGAACTCGACCCGGACAAGGCCATCGAGATGGCCAACGAGGTGGACCGCACGGTGTTCGAGATGGGCCATTCCCTGCCGCTCACCCAGTCGGACGGCAGCTGGGGGGTGCGCTCGGACCTGGCCAACTTCGGTTCGCCGGGCCTGGCGACCTACGACTACACCAAGATCGGATTCGTGCAATGACCGCTACGTTATCTCGCCCGCGCCGGCTCGGCCTGCGCGTGGCCGCGCCCGCCGTCGCCCTCGCGTTGATCCTGTCCGGCTGTGGCGGGGATTCGAACCTCAAGACCGGGGACGCGTCGATCGGCGACACCAACGACATCAACACGCGGGACGTCAGCGAGCTGCGGGACGGGGGGAATCTGCGGCTGGCGCTGACCTCGTTCCCCGCCACCTACAACACCCTGCACGTCGACGCCGACGGCGACTCCTCGGAAGTCGTGGGCTGGACGCTGCCCGGCACGATCAACTCCGACGCGGCGGGCAACCTGACGGTCGACAAGAACTTCTTCACCGACGTCCAGCTCACCGGCACCGACCCGCAGCAGATCACCTACACGATCAATCCCGAGGCCATCTGGACCGACGGCACCCCGATCACCTGGGAGGACTTCGCGTCCCAGGCGAACGCGCTGAGCGGGCGCGACCTCGAATTCCAGGTGCGCGCGACGCAGGGCTACAGCCGGATCGAGAAGGTCGAGCGCGGCGTCGACGATCGGCAGGTCATCGTGACGATGGCCCAGCCCTACGCCGAGTGGCAGGGCATGTTCAACCCCCTGTACCCGAAGGCCGCCACCGAATCGCCCCAGGCGTTGAACGATTGGGCCCGCAACGAGCTGCCGGTCTCGTCCGGGCCGTTCATCATCACGAACATCGACCGCGCGCAGCAGCGCATCACGCTGGGGCGCAACCCGCAGTGGTGGGGCGACACCCCGAAGCTGGAGAACATCACCTACTCGGTGCTCGACTACTCCGCCCGCATCGGCGCGCTCCAGAACAACGAACTCGACGCGGCGACGGTCTCCGGCATCGACGAGGTGACCACCGCCTCGAACTCGCCCGGCATCGTGGTGCGCCGCGCGCCCGGCCCGAGCTTCTCGCACTTCACCTTCAACGGCGCGCCCGGCTCGCTGCTCGAGGACCCGCAGCTGCGGATCGCGATCTCGAAGGCGATCGACCGGCAGGGCATCGCGACGGCCATCCAGAACGGCGTCGTCACGAATCCGAAGCCGCTGAACAACCACGTCTTCCTGCACGGGCAGAAGGGCTACCAGGACAACTCCGGAGTCGTCGCCTACGACCCCGCCGAGGCGGCCCGCATGCTCGACGAACTGGGCTGGACGCTCAACGGTGACGTGCGGGAGAAGGACGGGCGCCAGCTGGTGCTGCGCAATGTGATGTTCCAGCAGGCCACTTGGGTGCAGGTCGCGCAGATCGCGCAGCAGAACCTCGCCGCCGTCGGCGTGAAGATGGAGATCCAGACCTTCCCCGGCAACGGGCTGTTCACCGACGTCATCGACCCGGGCAACTTCGAGATCTGCCAGTTCACCTGGGGCGGCAGCATCTTCCCGCTCGGCTCGCTGCCGCAGATCTACTCCTACGACCCGGCCAACCCGCTGAGCAACAAGGGCCGCATCGGCAGCCCCGAACTCAACGCGCTCATCGAGGAGACCATCTCCGAGCTCGACCCGGATCGCGCCGTCGAACTGGCCAACGAGGCCGACAAGATGATCTTCGAACTCGGTCACTCGCTGCCCATCACCCAGTCGGCCGGCACCGTCGCGACCCGCGACAAGCTCGCCAACTACGGCGCGTTCGGCTTGGCGTCGGTCGATCCGACCAAGGTCGGCTTCCTGCCGTGAGCCCACGCGCGGGCCACCCGCTGTCCTATCCCCTCGCGGTGACAGCGGGTGCGCTCGCGGTGTGCGCGGCCTGGATCCCGTTCGCCACGATCGACCAGGGGGCGGCCATCTCGACCGTCGCCCTGGCGATCGTGGGGTACACGGGTTTTCGCGTGTGCCGGGCTCTGGGGGTGTTGTCGAATGGGTTGCCGGTGGGGGAATCCAGCGGTAGCGCAACCGGTTCGGGGCGCCGCGACTCGGATGCGGGCGGCTCCGAGAGGGTACCTGGCGGCACCACCGCGCGCGACACCGTCGGCACTAGCACCACGTCGGCGACGGGGGCCGGACGCGGGCGTGGGGGCGACCCCGAACCGAGCCCCGGCACCGCCGCCGGAGCCGCACCCGTCCCCGGGAAGCACCCCCAGCGGATACCCACCGGCGCCACCGTCCACATCACCCGCATCCGCCAACAGCACCGCCTCACCAGCCGCACCTGGCTCGAAGTCACCACCCCCGGCCAACCCACCCACTGGCTCCCGGTCTACTTCGACCCGGCTCTCCTAACTCTCACCCCCCAAAACGCCACCGCCACAACCCATTCCCTCCACACCGAATCCCTCCGCCTCTACCCCTCCGGCCGCGCCCGCACCACCGAACCCCCCGGCCGCCTCATCGACAACCCGACCCGCCCCACCCCCGACGCCCCCACCCTCACCGCGACCACCACCCGCCTCCCCCGCCGCCTCCTCCTCGACGCCCAACCCGCCGTAGCCGCCCCCTTCGCCGCCCTCCTCTGGATCTACCTCGACGGCGGCACCCTCTGGACCTTCACCGCCGCCCTCACTGTCGCCTTCGCGACGGCCACCTGGCTCCCCGCCATCCGCGGGTCCGACCCGAGCTAGCGCAGCACCCGCTCGTCCCCGGACCACCCGCGGTCACCACCGGCCGATTCACCGGTCGAACAACCAACTCCCCCTCGTGCTTCCCGGCGTTCGGCGACCTGACGCCGCACTTCCCTGAGCTCCGGTACATGCTCGGCGCCGAGGGCAGGTTGCGATCCCTCGCCGATGTTCTTCAGCCGCAAGGACGAATAGCCCCGGTGGGCCGCTGACTTCGATCATGTCGCCGGGGCTTTGTGTTGTCCGCAATCCCTGGATCGAGGACAACGGCTTCGAAAGTTCCAGTGCGACACCAAGATGTCGGCTCGGCTACGGCACGCCAATCCACTCAGGGCGACACGCCGAGGCCATGCGACGGGCGGGATCGAGTCCGATCTCTGCACACTAACGCCGACCGGCAGCTGACTCGATGGGGCGAGCACGCACCCGCTCGACGCCAGGCCCGAACCGTCGGACAGACCGCAGCGGAGCCGCGAAGGCGTAGCGGAGCAAGAGGCCCGCACTCCGCGATCGATGGCGCGGTCAACGACAACCAGGTACGACGGGGCAACGCTCAGCCTTTGAGCCGAACCGCGCCAGCCGGTTTGCCGGGCGCGCCCTACGACAGCATGCCCAGGGCGTCGGCGTGTTCCAACGTTTTGCGGACGTGCCAGGCCAAGGGTAGGTGGGTGGCCTGTTCGTAGGACATCCATTGGAAGTCGGCGGGGGTGGGGTCGGCTTCGGGGTGGACTTCGTTTTCGAAGCAGCCGAAGGTGATGGTGTGGGTGTCGCCGGCGCTGTCGACGAAGTGGGTGAGTTCGTCGGCGACGAGGACGTCGAGGCCGGTTTCGGCGGTGACTTCGCGGCGCGCGACTTCGGCCGGCGTCTCGTCGGGGGCGACGGAACCGCCGGGGATCTCCCACACGTCACCGCGATCCGGGACTCGGTGCAGCAGCACCTTTCCCGCCCGGATGAGCAACGCGTGCGCACGGAAATGCTGTTCGCTCATGTCTTGTCTCCCTCCCGGTTCCCAAGTCTGCCACGCGCACCCGCCGAACGGAATTGGTCTGACCACTTGACCAGCAGACCAGAGCGGCGCACAGTGGAGGCATGGCGTGGCAACCAGTGGTGAAGCGGTCGGTGTCGGCGGACGTGTTCGAACAGATCGCGGCCGATGTGCTGAGCGGGGAACTGTCCCCCGGCACAGCCCTGCCGAGCGAGCGGCAACTCGCCGAGGCGCTGGGCGTCTCGCGGCCCGCGGTGCGCGAGGCGTTGCAGCGGTTGGTCGCGGCCGGACTGGTGGCGGTGCGTCAAGGGGACGCGACGACCGTGCTCGACTACCGGCGCGGCGCGGGCCTGGAAGTGCTGCCGCGCCTGCTGATCCAGCAGGGCACGCTGGAACCGGCTGTCGCGCGCAGCATCCTCGAGGCGCGGCTGCACAACGGGCCGAAGGTCGCCGAGCTGGCGGCCGCGCGCGCCGATCGCGAACAGCTGGGCGCCGCGCTGGATCGCACCGTGGCGGCACTGGCCGCCGAAACCGACCCGATCGCGCGGCAACGGCACGCGCTGGAGTTCTGGGATCACGTGGTGGACGCGGCCGATTCGATCGTCTTCCGCCTGATGTTCAACATGCTGCGCGCCGCCTACGAACCCGCGCTCGCCGCGCTCGCGCCCCTGATGACTGCCGAGGTCGGCAACGCGCCCGGCTATCGCGACCTGGCCGCCGCCATCGTGGCGGGCCGCCCCAACAAGGCCGCCGAGAAGGCTCGGGCACTGCTCGAGCCGGCGACCACCGCCCTGATCGGCGCCCTGGACGGGCACTGATCGCGTGACACGACGAGGTGTTTCACAATGTCGGAATCCACACTGCGCCGCGGACTTTCGCTGAGCGACGCGTTCCGCGAATTCCTGCGCCATCCTTCACCGTGGATGATCGCCACCGTGCTGGCGGGAGCGCTCACCGTCCGGTTGATCGTGGGCGACTGGCAGCTCACCGACGCGCTCGTGCCTCTGGTGATGCTGGCGCTGTTCCCGGCGTTCGAGTGGGTGGTGCACGTGACCGTATTGCATTGGCGGCCCAGGAAACTCGGGCCTATCACGCTCGACAGCGAGCTGGCCCGCGACCACCGCCGCCATCACCGCGACCCGCGCGACATCCCCCTGATCTTCATCCCCACCCGCTCGCTGATCGTGGTCATCGTCGTTCTGCTCGCCCTCACCGCGTTCGCGTTCCCGCGCGTCGGGCTGGGCCTGACCTTCCTGCTCACCGTCACCGTGGTCGGCCTCCTCTACGAGTGGACCCACTACCTCATCCACACCGACTACAAGCCGAAAACCGCCCTCTACCGCGCTGTTTGGCGCAACCACCGCCACCACCACTACAAGAACGAGCACTACTGGTTCACCGTCACCACCTCCGGCACCGCCGACCGCCTGTTCGGCACGCGCCCCGACCCTGCCGCGGTCCCGACCTCCGCCACGGCGCGCAACCTCCACGGCACCGCCTAGCGGACGCCCAGGCGCCCGATCCGGTCAGACCGACCGGTCGAGAAAGTGGGCGTTCCAGATCGGGGCCGCCCGTTGATGCGAGTCCACTCCCGCGAAGAAGGAGTTCGCCAAGCCTGCCGGCGCACTCACGACATCGACGTGAGGCGGTCGGCCAGGCGGTCGGTCGCCCATTCGAGGGGCGCGCGGCCGAGGAAGCGGTTCCAGAAGTAGGCGACGATCAGGGTGAGGGTCAGGAGGGTGATGAGAACCGCCGCGCGGTCGAGGGTTTCGAGGTTCAGGCCGGTGAGGGCCAGGACGGAGAGGGTGTACAGCGTGATCGGCATGCGGCCGACGGCGGACAGTGGAGCGAGCCGGCGATGCAGGGTGGTGGGGATCAGCAGGATGAGCCCGAGGAGTAGCGCCGCGACACCGGCCGAGCCGAGGATCTGGAGCGGTGTGACGACGGATTGGGCGGAGGCGGCGAGGAGCGGGTCGTAGGCGGGGCCTGTGGGGCCGGTCGAGAGGGACCACATCGTATAGAAGTCGGAGTCGGGCGGTAGATCGATGTAGGTCGCCCCCGTCGACGCCCCTTCCTCCAGCGGCGTGTAGGCCGTCCACCCGAACCCCGCGGAATCCCCCTCCATCGACCAGACCGCGAAATACCCCACCATCGCCGCGACCAACCCGCCGACCACCAGCCCGACGCGCACCCGCACCTCCTCGGAATCGAGACGCCCGATCGCGACCCCGAGCAGCAGGAACGGCACCCAGACCAGCACCGGGTACACGCCATCGAACGCCATCTCGGCGACGAAACCCGACCCGGACCGATCCGAGGCGACCCACCCGTCGAGGTAATCCGCGTACCGCCGCGGCATCTCCGGCTGCCACCACCACACGAGCAACGGCCCCGCGACCGCCGTCACCACCGCCGCGACGAACAACCACCGCGCCCGCCACCCGAGCACCAGAACCCCCACGGCGACGAGCACCGCGAAACTCTCCAAGATCACGGACGGCGAATCCGACACCGTCACCAGCACACCACCGAGCACGAACAACGCCCCCGCCCGCACCAGCGCACCCAACCGCGCCGCCACCATCTCCGCCCCGCGCAACGGCCGCGACCCGCCGGACAGCACCGCGAGCACCACCCCGCCGAACACGACGAAGCACACCGCCGCGCGCCCCACCGCGAGCGATCCCGGCCCCGACCACCCCAGCGGATTCCCGCCCATCACGTCGGCGACGATCATCCCGATCGTCGCCACGCCCACCGCGATCACGAGCGCCACATCGCTCCCCCGCTGTTCGGCCATCCGAGCATCCTCCCGGAATCAGCTACTCGATGGCAATCAGCCGGGCGATGCGTGCCCGCATCGCAGCGATCTCGCACATCCCACGGAATCAACACTTGACGAGAAGATACCCTAGGGGGGTATGGTACGTCGCCATGGAACCGGTCCCGGTTCCGGAAGGACGGAAAAGTCATGGCTACACAAGGGATTTCCACCACGAAGAGATGGTGGGCGCTGGGGGTGATCGCCGCCGCGCAATTCGTGGTCATCATGGACACCTCGATCATCGGAATTGCCCTGCCCGAGATGCAGGCGGCGCTCGGGTTCTCGCAGGAGGACCTGACCTGGGTGTTCAACGCCTACGTGATCGCGTTCGGCGGACTGCTGCTGCTCGGCGGACGGCTCTCGGACCTGTTCGGCGCGCGACGGGTGTTCGCGGCGGGCTGGGCAACCCTGCTGGCCGGCTCGATCCTGGCCGGCGCGGCCGGCAACGCGGGGGTCGAACTGGCCGGACGCGCCATCCAGGGCGGCGGCGCGGCGCTCATCGCGCCCTCGGCGCTGACGCTGTTGATGATGCTGTTCGGCGCCACGCCGGGCGAGCTCACCAAGGCGCTCGCGATCTACGGCGCGGCGGCGCCGGCGGGCGGCACGGCGGGCGTGTTCCTCGGCGGCGTGATCACCGAATACATCAGCTGGCCTTGGGTTTTCTACATCAACGCCCCGCTCGCGCTGCTGGCCTTGATCGCCGTGCCCGCGCTGATGCCGGACGCGCCCGCCCGGCGGGGTTCGATCGATCTGCTCGGCGCGGTGACCGTCACCGCGGGATTGGCCGCCGCCGTCTACGGGATCGTGCGGGCGCCGGAAATCGGCTGGGGCTCGGGTGAGACCTGGGGTGTGCTGGCGGTGGCCGCAGCACTGCTGGCCGGGTTCGTCGCGATCCAGTCGCGGCGGCGAGAACCCTTGATGCGCTTGGGCATGCTGCGCGCGCCGAATCTCGCGGCCGCCAATGTCGCGCAGTTGCTGCTGGGCGCGGCGTGGGTGCCGATGTGGTTCTTCCTCAACCTCTACCTGCAGCAGGTGCTCGGCTACAGCGCGTTCCCCTCGGGCGCGGCGCTGCTGCCGATGACCACGCTGATCATGCTGGGCATGATCGTGCTGGCCCCGCGCGCCATGGCCCGGTTCGGCGCGAAACCGATGATCGTCACCGGTCTGCTGGTGCTGAGCCTCGGCCTGGGCATCATGTCGTTGATCCGCCCCACGGGCACGTTCTGGATCGACGTTCTGCCCGCGTCGCTGGTGGCCGCCGGCGGTATGTCGTTGGCGTTCATCCCTTCGCTGGGCACCGCCATCTCGGCGGCGCCGCCCGAGGAGGGCGGTCTGGCCTCGGGCCTGGTCAACGTCAGCTATCAGGTCGGCTCGGCCGTCGGCCTGGCCGCCATGACCGCGGTCGCGACCGCCTTCGGCGCGGGGCAGCTCACCGATATCGACGAACTGACCAGCGGGTTCTCCGCGGCGTTCGCGGGGGCGGCGCTGATCGCCCTGGCGGGGGCGGGCATCGCGGCCGCGACCCTGCGCGCACCGGCGAAGGAGCCGGTCGGGGCGACCGATTGACAAAGTACCCTAGGGGGGTATGGTAATAACCGAAGCGGCGGGGAACGCCGCGAATCCAGACCAGGAGGACCACATGAGCACCGCGACCACCACCTACACCGTCGACGGTATGACCTGCGGATGCTGCGTCGGCAAGGTGCGCGACAAGGTCGGGGCACTGCCGGGCGTCACCGAGGTGGCCGTCGATCTGGACGCCGCCACCGTGACCGTCACCGGCGAGACCGACCGCGACCAGGTCGCCGCCGCCGTGGAGCTCGCCGGGTTCCGGCTCGGCTGATCACTCGCACTACCCCGGAAACCTCGCACTACCCCGGAAACGGAGCACCCCGATGAACGCGACCACCAAGTTCGCCGGATTCACGCTCGGCCTCGCGGCGGTCTTCGGGATCGCCTTCGCGACCGGCGCGCTGGTCGGCCCGGAACCCTCCGGCCCGGCCGCGCACGACATCGCGCACGACGCCGGCACCGAGGCGAACACCGAGTCCCCCATCCCCGGCGGCACCCTCGCCACCGCGGGCGGCTACACCTTGAGCCTGGAAAACGCCCAGCTCCCGGCCGCACCCGATACCCCCCTGCGGTTTCGCATCGTCAACGACAGCGGTGTCGCGCTCACCGACTACACCCCGAGCCACGAAAAGGAACTCCACCTGATCGTGGTGCGCAGGGATATGAGCGCCTTCCAGCACGTCCACCCCACGCGTGAGGCGGACGGCACCTGGAGCACCCCGCTCGACCTGACCCGCGCGGGCGACTACCGCGTCTTCGCCGATTTCGTGCCCGCCGGCGGGGAGAACCTGACGCTCGGCGCGGACCTGCGAGTGGCCGGGGCATACGACCCGCAACCCCTGCCGCCGCCCACCGCCACGGCCACCGTCGGTGACTACACTGTGACGCTGGACGGCGCGATCACCCCGGGTACGGCCTCGAAGGTGACGCTGACCGTGTCGCGCGGCGGCACGCCGGTCACCGATCTCGAGCCCTACCTCGGCGCCTACGGGCATCTCGTCGCCCTGCGCGCCACCGACCTGGCCTACCTGCACGTCCACCCGGAGGGGCACCCCGGCGACGGTGTGACCGCGCCCGGCCCCGGCGTCACCTTCTACGTCACCGCGCCGAGCGCGGGCGACTACCGCCTCTTCCTGGACTTCCAGCACGGGGGCACGGTCCGGACCGCCGAGTTCACCGTGTCGGCCGCGTCCGACGGAACGCGGCAGACCACCGACGACCACACCGAGTCCACCCCCGGGCACGGGCACTGACCGCCGAAGAGAAAGGACCTCCGATGGCGACCGCGACACAACCCACGGGCCGCGTCGAATTGGTGATCGGCGGTATGACCTGCGCGTCCTGCGCCAACCGCATCGAGAAGAAGCTGAACAAGCTGGACGGCGTCACGGCCACGGTGAACTACGCGACCGAGAAGGCGCGCGTCGACTTCACCGGCGACGTCTCCCCCGACGAGCTCATCGCCACCGTCGAGCAGGCCGGCTACACGGCCGCGCTGCCCGCGCCGGAACCCACCGCCGAGGAGGCGGCCGCCGCTCCCGACGCCACCGACGCGCTGCGCACCCGCCTGCTGGTCTCGCTCGTGCTCACCGTGCCGGTGATCGCCATGGCGATGATCCCGGCCTTGCAGTTCACCAACTGGCAGTGGCTCTCGCTCACGCTGGCCGCGCCGGTGGTGGTGTGGGGCGCGCTGCCGTTCCACAAGGCGGCGTGGACCAACCTGCGCCACGGCACCGCCACCATGGACACGCTGGTGTCGATGGGCACGCTGGCCGCGCTGAGCTGGTCGGTGTACGCGCTGTTCTGGGGCACGGCGGGCACGCCCGGCATGACGCACCCGTTCGAATTCACCATCGCGCGGATGGACGGCACCGGCAACATCTACCTGGAGGCCGCGGCGGGCGTCACCACGTTCATCCTGGCCGGGCGCTACTTCGAGGCCCGGTCCAAGCGCCGGGCGGGCGCGGCGCTGCGAGCCCTGCTGGAGCTCGGCGCCAAGGATGTGGCGGTGCTGCGCGACGGCAAGGAAGTGCGCATCCCGATCGAACAGCTCACCGTCGGTGACGAATTCGTGGTGCGGCCCGGCGAGAAGATCGCCACCGACGGCGTGATCGCCGAGGGGTCCTCGGCGGTGGACGCGTCCATGCTGACCGGTGAGTCCGTGCCGGTGGAGGTCGCCGCGGGCGACGCGGTGGTGGGCGCGACCGTCAACGTGGGCGGTCGACTCCTGGTGCGCGCCACCAGGATCGGCGCCGACACCCAGCTCGCGCAGATGGCGCAGCTGGTGGAGGACGCGCAGACCGGCAAGGCGCAGGCGCAGCGGCTGGCCGACCGGATCTCCGGGATCTTCGTGCCGATCGTCATCGCGCTGGCCGCGGCGACGCTCGGATTCTGGCTCGGCACCGGCGGTTCCGTGGCGGCGGCCTTCACGGCCGCGGTGGCGGTGCTGATCATCGCCTGCCCGTGCGCCCTCGGCCTGGCCACACCGACCGCGCTGATGGTCGGCACCGGGCGCGGCGCGCAGTTGGGCATCCTGATCAAGGGGCCCGAAGTGCTGGAGTCGACCCGGCGGGTGGACACCGTGGTGCTGGACAAGACCGGCACCGTCACCACCGGCAAGATGACGCTGCTCGACGTGGTCGCCGCCGAGGGCGAGGACACCGGCGAGATCCTGAAACTGGCCGGCTCGCTGGAGGATTCGTCCGAGCATCCGATCGCGCAGGCGATCGCCAAGGGCGCACGGGAGAAGGCCGGTGAACTCGCGGCGGTGGAGGGTTTCGCCAATGTCGAGGGGCTCGGTGTGCAGGGTGTGGTGGACGGTCACGCGGTGGTCGTCGGCCGGGCCCGGCTGCTGGCCGACTGGTCGCTGGCACTGGACGCCGACCTCGAACGCGCCATGAGCGCCGCCGAGGAGCAGGGCCGCACCGCCGTCGCGGTGGGCTGGGACGGCAAGGCGCGCGGCGTGCTCGTGGTCGCCGACGCGGTGAAACCGACCTCCGCCCAGGCGATCTCGCAGCTGCGTGAACTCGGGCTCACTCCGATCATGCTGACCGGCGACAACACCGCCGCCGCCCGTGCCATCGCCGCGCAGGTCGGCATCGACGAGGTGATCGCCGAGGTGCTGCCGCAGGACAAGGTCGCCACGGTCCAGCGGTTGCAGGACGAGGGCAAGGTGGTCGCCATGGTGGGCGACGGCGTCAACGACGCGGCCGCCCTGGCCCAGGCCGATCTGGGCCTGGCCATGGGCACCGGCACCGACGTGGCGATCGAGGCCAGCGACCTGACCCTGGTGCGCGGGGACCTGCGCGCCGCCGCCGACGCCATCCGGCTCTCGCGGCGCACGCTGGGCACCATCAAGGGCAACCTGTTCTGGGCCTTCGCCTACAACGTGGCCGCGATCCCGCTGGCCATGGCGGGCCTGCTGAACCCGATGATCGCGGGCGCGGCGATGGCGTTCTCCTCGGTGTTCGTGGTCAGCAACAGCCTGCGGTTGCGCGGGTTCCAGTCCACGGCGAGCTGATTCGACGCGGAAGGGCCGAAGGGAGAACCCTTCGGCCCTTCCGTGTTTCACGGCTCAGTCGAAGGACGGGCGCTCGACGGTGTGGGCGGTGACCTTGTAGGTGGCCAGGATGACGCCGTTGTCGAGGACTTCGGAGCTGGTGAGTTCGAGGGTTTCCTCGGCGTCGACGTCGGTGAACAGGCGGCGGCCCTTACCCAGCAGCACCGGGTAGATGACCAGGCGGTACTCGTCGACCAGGTTGGCGGCGCGCAGCGCGTCGGTGAGTTCACCGCTGCCGAAGACCAGCAGGTCCTGCTCGGCGCGCAGCTTCGCGACGGCCTCGGCCACGTCACCCTCGATCCGGGTGGCGTTCCAGGTCAGATCGGTGGCGGTGGTGGTGGCGACGTGCTTGGGCATGCCGTTCATGCGGTCCTTGTAGTCGCCCTCCTCCGGGTGCTCCGGCCAGGACGCGGCGAACGCCTCGTAGGTGGTGCGGCCCAGCAGCAGGGCGTCGGCGTCGAACACCTCCGGGCTCTTGAAGTTCGCGATCCCGTCGTTCCAGAACGGCACCGTCCACGCCGGGTTCTCGATGATCCCGTCGGCCGAGATGAATTCGCTGACAACGACCTTACCCATGATGACCTCGCTTCATGTCGTGCCCCGGGCTTGTGCACCGCAGGGTCTCATCAATCCAGACGGGGCGCACGCCCCCGATTCATCGGCCCGCGAAAGGTTCTCCGCGAGGCGGAAATTCGGTGGCGGTCCGAGAGTAGGTCACCGTACGCTGACCGGCATGTTCCAGCTCGTCATCGTCTCCGAGTCCGCGGTCGCGGGCGCGATGACGGCTGCCCTGGCCGCGGCGGCACTGTCCGCCGTGCTCGACGGCGCCCGACGCTGACCTTCCCCGGGACGTCCCGGGACCTCCGACGGGGAAGGTGCCCCCGTCGCCGAGGTCCCCGAGACATCCGGCCCGCTCGCCCGAGCGCGCCCACCAGGCAAGGAACAGCCATGCCCAAGCAGACCTACGTCCGCACCAAGCCGCACGTCAATATCGGCACCATGGGTCACGTCGACCACGGCAAGACCACGCTGACCGCCGCGATCACCAAGGTGCTCGCCGAGCGCGGCGGCGGCGCCTTCGTGCCGTTCGACCGCATCGACCGGGCGCCCGAAGAGGCCGCGCGCGGTATCACCATCAATATCTCGCACGTC
Source organism: Nocardia puris (assembly GCF_036051655.1). Classification (NCBI taxonomy): domain Bacteria; kingdom Bacillati; phylum Actinomycetota; class Actinomycetes; order Mycobacteriales; family Nocardiaceae; genus Nocardia; species Nocardia puris. The sequence continues at coordinate 1,641,071 of NZ_CP107943.1, forward strand.
GAATACGAGACCGCCACACGGCATTACGCGCACGTCGACATGCCGGGGCACGCCGACTTCGTGAAGAACATGATCACCGGCGCGTCCCAGCTGGACGGCGCCATCCTGGTGGTGTCGGCGCACGACGGCGTAATGCCGCAGACCGCCGAGCACGTCCTGCTCGCCAAGCAGGTGGGGGTGCGTCACCTCGTCGTCGCCCTGAACAAGGCCGACGGGGCCGACCCCGAACTGCTCGACCTGATCGAACTCGAGATCAGGGAGTTGCTCACCGCGCAGGGCTACCCCGGCGACGAGACGCCGATCGTGCGGGTCTCCGGCCTGCGGGCGCTCGAGGGCGACCAGCGGTGGACGGCCGCGCTGCTCGACCTGCTCACGGCGGTGGACGAGCACGTGCCGATCCCGGTGCGCTACACCGACGCGCCGTTCCTGCTCCCGGTGGAGAACGTCCTCACCATCACCGGGCGCGGGACGGTGGTCACCGGCGCGATCGAGCGCGGGCGGGTGGCGCTCGGCGACCGGGTGGAACTGCTCGGGCTGGGCGGCGAACCGCTGGCCACCGTGGTCACCGGCGTGGAGACGTTCGGGCGGACCATGGAGTCGGCGCAGGCCGGCGACAACGTCGCGCTGCTGCTGCGCGGCGTGCAGCGCGACCAGGTGCGCCGCGGGCAGGTGGTCGCCGCGCCGGGCAGCATCGCCGTGCGCACCCGGTTCACCGCGCGCGTCTACCTGCTCGGCGCGGGTGAGGGCGGGCGGCGCACGCCGATCACCACCGGCTACCGCCCGCAGTTCTACGTGCGCACCGGCGACGTGGTCGGCGACGTCACGCTGGGCGACGGCGGGCTCGCGATGCCCGGCGAAACGGTGGAACTGTCCGTCGAGCTGGGCCGCCCGGTGCCGCTGGAACCGGACCTCGGGTTCGCGATCCGCGAAGGCGGGCGCACCGTGGGTGCGGGGACGGTGCTGACCGTCGAGTGAGCGAGGGCCCGGTCCGGTGGGGTTGTCCACCGGACCGGTCCTTCCGATCAGGCGTACGATCGTTTCCCCGACCGGACGGTCGGGTACTCCTTCGGGGCGGGCGGCCACGGATGCGGAGTGAGCGGTGGAGTGGTTCACGGCGCCGGAGTATTGGCAGGCCAGGCTGGTGTTTCAGCGTGGTCTGGCGGTCGTGTATCTGCTGGCTTTTCTGGGGGCGGCGCTGCAATTCCGGGCGTTGATCGGGGAGCGGGGGATGCTGCCGGTGCCGCGGTATGTGCGGCGGGTGCCGTTCCGGAACGCGCCGAGCGTTTTCCAGTGGCACTACTCGGATCGGTTCTTCGCGGTGGTGGCGTGGGGTGGCGTCGGGTTGGCGGGGGCCATGGCGGTGGGGCTCGGGGACGCGGTGCCGCTGTGGGCGTCGATGGTGCTGTGGGCGGCGCTGTGGGTGCTGTACCTGTCGATCGTCAACGTGGGACAGGCGTGGTACTCGTTCGGATGGGAATCGCTGCTGCTCGAGGCCGGTTTTCTGGCGATCTTCCTCGGTAACGACACGGTCGGGCCGCCGCTGCTGGTGCTCCTGCTCCTGCGGTGGCTGCTGTTCCGGGTGGAGTTCGGGGCGGGGTTGATCAAGTGGCGCGGCGACCCGTGCTGGCGCGACCTCACCTGTCTGCGCTACCACCACGAAACGCAGCCGATGCCGGGCCCGCTGAGCTGGTTCTTCCACCACCTGCCCGCGCCACTGCACCGGGTGGAGGTGGCGGCCAACCACGTGGTGCAGCTGGCGGTGCCGTTCGGGTTGTTCTTCCCGCAGCCGGTGGCCGGCATCGCGGCGGCGATCATCGTCGTGACGCAGTTGTGGTTGGTGCTGTCGGGGAACTTCGCGTGGTTGAACTGGTTGACGATCCTGCTCGCCGCGTCGGCGCTGGACGCGTGGATGCTGCCGGGGCTACCGTCGGCGCCACCCGTCGCCGAAACGCCGCTCTGGTTCGCGGGCGCGGTGATCGCGCTGACCGGTGCGGTGATCGTGTTGAGCTACTGGCCGATCCGCAATCTCTGCTCGCGCGCGCAGCGAATGAACGCCGCCTTCAACCCGATTCACTTCGTGAACACCTACGGGGCGTTCGGGACGATCGGGCGCGTGCGCTACGAGGTGGTGTTCGAGGGGACCGCCGAGGAGCACGTCACCGGCGAAACTGCCTGGCGCGAATACGAATTCAAGGGCAAGCCCGGCGCCGTCGACCGCTGGCCGCGCCAGTGGGCGCCCTACCACCTGCGCTTGGACTGGCTGATGTGGTTCGCCGCCCTCTCCCCCTCCTACGCGCGCACCTGGCTGCTGCCCTTCGTCGTCCGCCTCCTCGACAACGACCCCGACACGTTGCGCCTACTCCGCCACTCCCCCTTCCGCACCACCCGCCCCCGCCACATCCGCGCCCTCCTGTACGAGTACCGCTACACCGCCCCCTCCGAACTCCGCCGCACCCACACCTGCTGGACCCGGACTTTGATCTCGGAGTACCTGCCGCCGCTGACGCTGGACGCGATCCAGCGCCGGTCGTGAAGGGGCAGCTTCCCCGCTGCCCGTTGCGGTGTGGTGCTCCCTCGCCGGAATCCCTCTGCGGGCCGGGTGAACTCGTCGCTCCAGGCCGACGGAGCACTGCGGCGATATGGGGCACCCACCACGGCATCCGGATCAGTTCCGACGTCGACCGGGTAATGGTGCCAGAGTCATGGTCTCGAGTAGAGTGTTCGTATCCGATCTTGTTCCGATCAACTCGATGAATGGGTTCGACAATGACGACAGCGAGCGCTCCCGTCGACGTCTCCAGCTCCGGCTCCCGGGTGGAGCACGGCCCGACGTTGATCAGTATCGGCTACGAAGGTCGCAGCCTCGAGGGGCTGATCGAAAGCTTGCTGGTGGAGCGCGTCCAGGTTCTTGTCGATGTCCGGTTGCACGCGTTTTCGCGCAAGCCCGGACTTTCCAAGACGAAACTTTCCGAGGCGCTGAATGCTGCCGGTATCGAGTACGTCCACCATCGGGCTCTCGGGAATCCCCGGGACAATCGTGAGGGTTTCCGGAACGGCGATTCGGATAGTCGTCGCCGCTTTCGAGAAGTCCTGTCGACCGACGAAGCCGAGCGCGCCATCGCCCATGTGATGGAACTGCTGGACGGTGGAGCCGTTGCCCTGCTCTGCTACGAGCGTGACCACGCGACCTGTCATCGCGACTTGGTCGCCGCCGAACTGCTGGCCGCCATGCCGCGCGCCGAGATCATCCACCTCTAGAACAGCGTCATCGGCGCGGGGAGCGCGTACCACGTTCCGAGGATGGAGAACGTGTGGTGCCGCCGGGCCTGGTTGCCCAGGTAGAAATGGAGATCCCGCGACGGATCGCACATTTCGTCCCCCCACTTCTGTTCGATCTTCAGCTTGGCTTCGGCGTCGCCGTAGGCGCGTTTCCACTGTCGCCCCGCCTCACCGAGCTCCCAGTCCAGGACCTTCTGCGTATGGCCGGAACACGTCGTGGCCGCACAGCGGTACCGGTACCGGACTTCATAAGGCATGGGCTCCAGCGGCGGCAACCCCGGCCCGAGCAACGTATCTTCACCGGCGCGCCGAATCTTTTCCAATTGGTCGGCATCCCAAGGCTTCCCGTCCGACACATATATCTGATCAATTCTCGGTTCGATGAGCCCCAGGGATCTCGGTGCCGGATGGCCGTCTTTCCAGTTCGCGTTGGTTGATATCAGTTCGCAGGTCGTGGTGTCTCCTATCAAGTCTCCCATCAGATTTCGGCGTGCCGTCCACGCGCCGCCCGAGGGCACACTTCCCAGCACTTTCAGCGAGTACTGGTCTGGCCTAAACGATTCCAGGCGCGGATCCCGGCCGCCATGTCGTTGCACATCCACGCTCACTCGCGCGTACTTGTCGAACCGATAGTCCGTGTCGATACCGCGAAATCGGACAGGATACAGACGAATCCATTCCGGTTTATCGCCATCCAGACGAACACCGGCGACGCAGACGGTCTCCTCGTATCGAACCGACGGAGACGGATACGTCTTCACAGTGATGAGTATTTCCGCGGATTGATGTCCAAGCTTCGCCACAGCGCCCCCTCGGCAGCAAGACCAGTACACCCAGAAATACCAGGCGGCGGGCTCAGATGTCCATAGCAGAAGCGCATTTCTCCGTCCGCGTAGTGACGGGCGCCCGGGCGTCGCCGTCGAGACACCTCAGCGATTGCTCAGCAGTCGGCCGGCGGCGGATGGCCACTGAGACGGGCGTCGAGCCAGTCGATGGCCCCCGGGAAGCCCGCGAACAAGCCGATGGCGTGTTCGCCCGGGACGGTGCGGCGTACCGACGGAACGCCGAGCGCGCACTGGCGGCGGTGGAACTCTTCGGAGCCGGTGCCGGATACCCAGATGTCGTGCGCGGCGTGGTAGATGTACAGGGGCGCACCGGATTTGCGATCCATCAGGTCCGCATGGTCGAAGATGCGTTGCGCCGCTTCGCTGCCGAGCGGGTCGGCGACGTCGGTGAGGATTTCGAGGGGGATTCCGGTTACGCCGAGCGGGCCGTTGCTGTCGCCGCACACGTCCCGCACCGGTGAGGTGGCGAGCCACTGGCCGAGGTGGTTGAGATGCGCCAGCAGCTCCGGGTGTTCACGCGCCATCGCCAGCGCCACCACCAGCAGGATGCCGGAGGCCATGTTGCCGTTGAAATCTCGGGCCACCTCGCGGTAGTCGGTGATCAGTCCGCCGGTGGCGGCGCCGACCAGCACGCCGGACAGATCCGGTGCGTATTCGTCGAGCAGCACCGCCGCCGCGTACGCCGCGATCGCGCCGCCGGAGTACCCGCCGACGGCGAATCGGCTGTCGCCGAACTCTTCCGGGGCGAGCCCGCGCACCGCGCGGATGGCGTCGAGCACCACCCGCCCGGCGACGACGGGCTCGGCGTACGACATCCACGGCCCCTCGTGATCGGGGACCAGCACCGCGTACCCGCGGCTGAGCGCCCACCACGTGGTGGGCGGGAAGAAGTCGCCCGCGTTGAACTTGTCGTGAAGTCCGTGCGCCAGTGCGTAACTCGGCGTGCAGCGCGCGCCGAGCGAGTTGATCGGCAGGGCGTTCACCGCGACCGGGCGGGTACCCGCACCCGTCCACTCGGCAGCGGGGATCAGCAATGTCGCCGTACCGAACGAGGCGGCACCCGAGGCCGAGGTGCTGCGGAACTTCACCTGCACCGCCCGCCGGATCGGCACGGCCGCGAGGGGCGCGGCGGTCGCGGTCACATCTCGCCACGTCACGAGCTCGCCGGGCGCCCGCGCGTCCAGCTCGGCGGGCCAGACGTCGAAGAACGGATCTCCGGTCGGCGAGGCCAGCACCGCTCGCCACAGGGCCGCGAGGTGCGGGCTCAGTTCACCGGTCGGCGGCGAGGGCGCGGCGGGAACGACTTTCGGCGGAACGGTGCGGTCGATCCACTCCTGGAACGGGCTCGGACGCTCGTCGGCCAGCGCCAGGGGGGTGGTGCACAGACCGCAGATGAGTAGCGAGATCAGCAGCAGCCGAAGCAGATTCGCGATCCTGACGTGTACCTTTTGCCGGTGCTCACGAGTCCGCACCGCCACCCCCGCTCCGAAGTTCTTGTCCGGCAATGAATGAGTTGAGCAATGTTGGCTCGTGGAGGTCTGCGAGAACTGTGTTTCCCGGTGCGGTTCGGCCGAGGCCCGCGGCCACCGACATGGGCAGGCCGAGACGTTCGAGCTCCGCCGCCCATCGGCCGGGGTCCAGGATCCCGCGCACCAGTCGATCCCCGTCCGATCCGGTCTTGTAGTGACTCGATCCGGTGGTCGCCCGATCGCACCCGGCGGCGCTGCCGACGCAAGTCACCTCGGCATGCGCCGCTCCCGCCCACAGCGCACCCGCGCCGCTGAGCACCACCGCAGCGCAGAACACGCGTCCCACGGCACTCGTCATCTCGATACTCCCTGCCTCGGTGGCGTCTGTCGACCCGGCGGCGAACAGCACGCTATTCGCGAAATCGCAGGTCACGCACCTGGCGGGCGGAAACTTCGGGTACGTCACCAACTCTCGTCCGCGGTTCTCTGACGCTGCCACAAACAGGTGATACGGCAACGGACGGATGGTGCGAGCGGTTCGATGACCCGGAAGGAGGTCAGGACAGGGGCGCGGGGCTGAGGGCGGGGGTCAGGTGGGCCTTGGCCCACGGGATGGCGACGGGGTGGAGGTGGCGGTTCGGGAGGAGTAGGGGGTGGGCGTTCACTTCGAAGACGAGGTTGTCGGCGGGGGCGAGGTCGACGCCGCCGAAGCGCAGTCCGACGGAGCGGACCGCGGCGGTGGCGACCGCGAGGGTGGCGGTGGGGAGGGCGTCGACGGGGACGGGGGTGCTGGTGGCGCCCGCCGATTCGTTGGTGGGGGCGTCGGGGTCGGGCTGGAGGTGGTGGACGGCCCAGAGCGGGGTGCCGTCGAGGACGACGATGCGCAGACTTTCGCGGGCGCGGCGGGCGGTGAGGTTGCCCGTGTCGCGGGACATGAGCCAGGTGCGGCCGGCGAATCCGTGGGCGGCGTCGCGGACCTGCGCGGAGGTGGTGGCGTGCGCGACGCCGCGACCGCTCATGCCGATCGCCGGGCGGATCCACACGTCGCCGCCGAGTTGGCGGAAGGCACGCTGCGCGACGATCGGGTCGCCGGTGCGCAGGACGATGGTGTCGGGGAACGGCACGCCGTCGCGCGCGAAACAGGCTATGGTGCGGTCTTTTTCGGTGGCGTCGCGCCAGCCGTTCGCGGTGTCGGCGGTGAGGCCGTGGTCCGCCAGGGTGGACAGGAAGGCGGCGAGATGTGGGCGGCGTTCCGGGGCGATCGCATAGACGAGTACCGCGTCCGGGGTGAGGGTGACGTCGCCGAGGGTGAGCCGGGGTGTGCCGTCGATGATCCGGAGGGCGCCGTGACCGCTCGGCAGGAAATGCCTGGCGTCGACAAGTTTCGGCCGCGTGCCGGTGAGGTGTTCGATCGCGCGGGACAAGGTCCGGTGGCTGCCCTCGGCCGAATCGTGGTCGTACAGCAGGATCGTTTCGCGGTCGGACACCACGCTCCCCCTCTTCACGCGTCGCCGTAGTCCGTGGGGGCGGTGCGTGGCGGCACGGACGAGCGAAATCACGTTGCCGCGAACAACATCGACCGCCTGCGCCGGGGATGATCTTACCGTGCAAGGGGATTCGTCCGGTCGAATTCGGACATCGGCGAGGGGCCGGAGAGGTCGTTGAGCGGATGACGGGATTCGAACCCGCGACCCTCACCTTGGCAAGGTGATGCGCTACCAGCTGCGCTACATCCGCGTGCACCGCCGCGCGGTGCGGCGTCGACTTTAGTCGGCCGGGGTGCGCGCGACCAAATCGGGGTCGGTCCGGCACCTGGCCGGGCGGGCCCGCGGGTGGGACACTGAGCGGGCGGGCGACGGCCCGCACGGAGGCCCGGTCGAAGGGTTCGCACATGCCGGACGCAGGCGCAAAGGGCGCGGGCGTGCCGCCGCGCTGGTTCATCAGGACGGCGTGGGTGGTGCACCGCGCGCTGTACCGCGTGACCTTCGGCAAGGTCGGCCTGTGGCGCCCGAAGCCCGACGGCTGGGGCACCCTGCGCCTGACCGTCCCGGGCCGCCGCTCCGGCAAACCCCGCAGCGTGATCCTCGGCTACGTCGAGGACGGTCCGAACCTCGTCACGCTGGCGATGAACGGGTGGGGCGAGGGCGAGCCCGCCTGGTGGCTCAACCTGCTCTCCCACCCCGAGGCCACCGTGGCGTTGAAGGACGGCACCCGCCCGGTCTACGCCCACGCCGCGGTGGACGAGGAACGCCGGCGCCTGTGGTCCCGCTGGCGCGCCATCGACCCCCACCTCGACGCGCACGCCGCCCTCCGCTCCACCGAAACCGCCGTCGTGGTTCTCGAACCGCGCGACTAGGGTGGCCCGCCTACGCCCGTTCCGCTCTACGAGCCCGGCGGGCTTCGAGTTCGGCGCGTTCGATCTCGGCGGCTTGTTCGAGAGTGGGGGCGGTGCCGCCAAGGCGGACGGGGGCCCAGCGGGCGCCGGTGGGCGGGTCGGGGTAGTCGCGCTGGGCGGTGTCGAGGGCGGTGCGGAGCGCGGTGCGCAGGGTGGCGGTGAGTTCGTCGGGGGTGCCGACGGGTGGGAGGGGTTCGCCGATGCGGATGGTGATGGGAAAGCGGTGGCGGCCCAACTGTTTCGGGACGTCTTTGGTCCAGATGCGCTGGGCGCCCCAGATGGCGAGCGGGATGATCGGCACGCCGGCCTCCAACGCCATCCGCGCCGCGCCCGACTTGAGCTCCTTCAGCTCGAAACTGCGACTGATCGTCGCCTCCGGGTAGACGACCACGAGTTCGCCCTCGCGCAGCGAATCGACGGCGCGGCCGAACGATTCCGCGCCCGCCGACCGATCTACGCCGATCGCCTTGCAGTGCTTCATGAGAAAGCCGACGATGCCGTGTTCGAGTTCGGCCTTCATCATGTACCGCACATTGCGCCCGGACCGGCGGCCGACCAAGCCCACCTCCATGAAATCCAGGTAGGCGGTGTGGTTCACGGCCAGCACCGCGCCACCGGAACGCGGAATGTGTTCCTGCCCGCGGATATCGATCCGCAGGCCCTGCCACCACAACAGCGTGCGCACCAAGCCGGTGAGCACGTCGTAGACGGGTTCACGCGCCATAGCGCGACGGTACCCGAGGAACCGAGAACAGGTGTCAGTCCTGGGCGGAGGCGCGGCGGGCGGCCTTCTCCGCGGCTTCGGCGGCGTCCATCGCGTCGGCCTCCTCGAGCGTGGGCGCGCTACCGCCGAGACGGGCGGGCACCCAGTACGCGCCGGGCTCGTGCTCGTAGTCGCGCTGCACCTCCAGCAGCATGCGCTGCATGGTGGCGCGCAGCTCAGCGGTGAGGCCGGCGGCCGGCTCGTAGGGCTGAATGGGCGCGCCGACCAGGATGGAGATCGGCGTGTTGGTGCGACCCAGACGCTTCGGGAAACCCTTCGTCCACACCCGCTGCGCACCCCAGATGACGATCGGGATGATCGGCACCCCGGCCTCGATGGCCATGCGGGCGGCGCCGGACTTGAACTCCTTGATCTCGAAGCTGCGGCTGATGGTGGCCTCGGGATACACGCCGACCAGCTCGCCCCGGCGCAGGTACTCGACCGCGGCCTTGTACGAGTCGGCGCCCGCCGCGCGATCCACCGGAATGTGCTTGAGCGCCCGCATGATCGGCCCGGAGATCTTGTCGTCGAACACCTCCTTCTTGGCCATGAAGCGGATGTAGCGCTTGGGGGTGCGCACCGGCAGGCCCGCGTAGGTGAAGTCGAGGTAGCCGGTGTGGTTCACCGCCAGCACGGCGCCACCCGTCGCGGGGATGTGCTCATCGCCCGCGACGGTGAATTTCAGACCTTGCGCGAAGAAGACGGTCCGGGCCAGCCCGATGATCGTCCTGTAGACGGGTTCCACAATTCCGCTAGCGTAGTCGCTGACTGTCCCATCCGGCAGAGGGCGGGGCCCTTCGGCCGCCCCGCGGAAGGTGGTGCCGACCGTGCGAACCGACCGATCATCGCGGGGCGACCGCGCGTTCGCCCGGGCGCAAGACCCTGTTCACCGGGACCGGGCGGACCGAGTTCCGGAGGGTGGTGCTGGGCGGTCCGGTTCGAGGACGCGGGCGGCGAGCGATGCCGCCCGGAGCCCGGACGATGGCGCGCCGACGCCCGGCACGAACCCATCCCGCGCCGCGACTCTGCCCGGCCGACGCCCGGCCGACCCCGCACGTCCGCCCGATCAACGCCCGGTGGACCGCGCACGATCAACCAGCACGAACCCGAGCAACCGAGCGGCCCCGGCCGAGAAGCGCCGCCGACCACCACTGAGCGGCATCCGATCAACTGCCGCCGCGTTACTCGCGCTCGCGGCCATGACAACTGCGTGCGACTCCACCCCGGACCCGTCCGAAGACCGCCCCACCCCGATCCACGCGACAACACCACCCGCGGCGATCCCCACCACCTCCGTGACTCTGCCCGCCGACGTTCCCTCCATCGGCGCCCCCGACGGCATCCCCGACGTCACCCCGATACGCCGCTGGGCGGCCGACCTCGTCTCGAACACCCTCCCCGACCTGGAGGCGAAGTGCTGGACGGTCGCGCCCGCGCACGTCGCGGAGGTGTACGAGCGGCGCGACGCGGTGCTCGCGGCCGCCGCCGGGCCGGGCGCGGTCGAGGGCGAAACGCTCGTCTGGCGCGACGGCGACATCGTGCTCGCCGTCCCCCGCGCCGCGCTCGCCACCGGCTACGCCTGCCCGCGCCGCTACGCCCCCGGCGAACGCATCGGCTTCGACGACGCCGACGCACGCCACACCGTCTACCGCTACCTCGCGCGGTTCACCGGCGAACCGGTCGATCCCGACGACAAGGAGGACGCCTACCCGCTGGTGTGCCGGGCGACCCCCGCCGACTGGGACCCGGAAGACACCGGCACCCCGATTCCCGCGCCGCTGGCGAACAATCCGGGCGTGCTCACCGGCACCAAGCACTTCTCCCCCGAGGAGATGCGCTCGGCGCCGCTGCGCGCCGGCTACCACTCGGTGAGCGTTCCGGTGACGAACGCCGCAGGCTTCACCCTGACCCGCACGTTCCTCCTGGCGGAGCGACCGGCCGGCTACTGCCTCGGCGACGTCACCCCCTAGCGGACGGCCGCGCCGACGCCGGTCGCGCGCGGCTACTACCCTGGTTGGCTGACAACACCCCGCGTCACCGGCCACAGCCCGTTCTCGATTCCCGCGCGCGATCTCGCGCGCACGGCCGGCGCGGGGCACGCGCTCGCGCACGGCCGCGGCGCACGCGCAGGGACGTCTAGGAGGAAAAAGCTCGTGCAGATCACCAGCGTCGGCCACGCCGGATTCCACATCCGCACCGCGGCGGGGACCATCCTGTGCGACCCGTGGGTCAACCCGGCCTACTTCGGTTCGTGGGTCCCGTTCCCGGACAACTCCGAGCTGGACTGGGACGAGCTGGGCGACTGCGATTTCCTCTACGTCTCGCACCTGCACCGCGACCACTTCGACGCGAAGAACCTCACCGAGCACGTGAACAAGGACGCGACCGTCCTGCTGCCCGACTACCCGGTGCCGGACCTGCGCCGCGAGCTGGAGAAGCTGGGCTTCCACAAGTTCTTCGAGACCGAGGATTCGGTCAAGCACACCGTCACCGGCCCCGGCGGCGATCTCGACATCATGATCATCGCGCTGCGCGCGCCCGCCGACGGGCCGATCGGCGATTCGGGCCTGGTGGTCTCCGACGGCGAGACCACCTGTTTCAACATGAACGACGCCCGCCCGGTCGACATGGACGTACTGCACGACGCGTTCGGCCACGTCGACATCCACCTGCTCCAGTACTCGGGCGCGATCTGGTACCCGATGGTGTACGACATCCCCTCGCGCACCAAGACCAACTTCGGCAAGCAGAAGCGCCAGCGCGGCATGGACCGGGCGCGCAGCTACATCGAGCAGGTCGGGGCCACCTGGGTGGTGCCCTCGGCGGGGCCGCCGGTGTTCCTGGATCCGGAGCTGCGCTCGCTCAACGACGACCACGGCGACGAGGGCAACATCTTCCCCGACCAGATGGTCTTCCTCGAGCAGATGGAGATCCACGGCAACAAGGGCGGGGTGCTGATGATCCCCGGCTCGGTCGTGGACGTGCGCGGGCCGGAGCTCGCGCTGACGCACCCGTTCGACCCGGCCGAGATCTACGACGACAAGGCCGCCTACATCGAGCGGATGGCGCAGAAGTTCGCGCCCGTGCTGGCCGCGGAGAAGGCCTCGTGGGCGACCGGCGAGGGTTCGCTGCTGGAGCCGCTCAAGGAGCTGTTCGAGCCGATCATGGTGCAGAGCGACCTGATCTGCGACGGCATCGGCTACCCCGTTGGCCTGGTGATCGGCGACGAGACCGTGGTGGTCGACTTCCCGAAGCGGGTGGTGCGCGCGCCGATCGAGGGTGAGGGCAAGTACCGCTACGGTTTCCGCATCGCGCCCGAGCTGGTGCGCACGGTGTTGCGCGACAACGAACCCGACTGGGTGAACACGATCTTCCTGTCCACCCGCTTCCAGGCCTGGCGCATCGGCGGCTACAACGAATTCCTGTACACGTTCTTCAAATGCCTCACCGACGAGCGCATCGCCTACGCCGACGGCTGGTTCGCCGAGGCGCACGACGATTCCGCGTCCACCGAGATCGCCGGATGGGAGGTGCAGCGCCGCTGCCCGCACCTGAAGGCGGACCTGTCGAAATTCGGTGTGGTGGAGGGCAACACGCTCACCTGCAACCTGCACGGCTGGCAGTGGGATCTGGAGTCGGGTCGCTGCAAGACCTCCAAGGGACACGAATTGCGTTCGCGCAAGCTCTGATACGGCTCTGATGGGTTGGCCCGGTCCGGTGCACTCGGGCCGGTCGGCGAATCGGTACCTCTGCGGGGCGATGTCGGAAGTGCCGAGGCCAAAGCCGTGCGGACCGGAGGTGTGTGCGCACCCGTTCGGATTCAATAGCGCGGGCGACGGCCCGAGAGCGAGATCAGAGTGCGTGCGAGCGATCGCGCGGCGCACCCGTTCAGGTTCGGTGGCGGGCGGCGAGGGTGACGGCGGCGAGGGTGAGCAGGCAGCCGAGGACCGAGAGTGCCGAGGGGGCCGGGGTGTCCGGGGTGAGGAGGTCGAGGGTGAGGGCGGTGGCGAGCTGGCCGGCGACCGAGGTGAGGCCGAGCAGCAGGACGCCGATCCAGCGGACGGTGAGCGCGGCCAGGGCGATGAACGCGACGCCGATGAGTCCGCCCAGGTAGAGCCAGGGTTCGGTGGGAAACGCCGGCAGGCCGCCGGTGTAGGCCAGGAGTGCGGATTCGATCAGCACCAGCGCGATCAGGCCGACGGTGAAGTTCACCAGGGCGGCGGAGAATGGCCCGCCCGCCGCGCCGACCCGGCCGTTCACGGCCTGCTGCCAGGCCAGGCCGATGCCGGCGAGCGCGGGCAGCGCGACGAGCAGGAAATGCGGCGTGGCGCCGAACAATTCAGGCAAGGCCAGGGCGCCCGGTTGCTCGCCCCCTCGCCCCGAGGTCAGCACGACCGCGCCGATCGCCAGCACGGCGGCGAGCGCCCGCGAGGCCGTGACGGGTGTCGCGCCGCCGGGAGCGAGGCCGAGCCGATCCACCGCGAGGCTGCTCAACAGCTGTCCCGCGACGGCCGCGACGGTGAACACCGTGACGCCGATCGCCGCGATCGTGAGCCCCTGACCCGCGACGAAGAACGCACCGCACAACCCGCCGAGCAGGTGCCACGGGCGCAGCGTCCCCTCGGCCAGCGCCGCGCGCGCCGCGCCGAACCCCGCCCGCAGCCGCGCACTCATCGCGAACGCGATCACCAGGATCAGCAGACCAGTCCCGAAACTGACCGTCGCGGCGGCGATCCCGTCCTGCAACCGTGCCCCGAGCGCCCCGTTGATCCGCCCCTGCACCGCGACCCCGGCCCCGATGCAGAACCCGAACACCAACCCCCACCTCGTCCGCACGGTCACGCCCGCACGCTACCCGCCCGCTCCCGGCTTACACCGCCACGCGACGCCGGGCCCCGATCCACGCGCCTTCCGATTACGCTGACCGTCCGCCTGATCGTCACCGCCACGTCCTCAACGACGGCCCCACGGCGAAGCGGAGACCCGATCCCGCAACGCCGCTCACCACACGACTCCACACTGGTCACCCACCGCACGACACCCCGAGCGCCGCCAACCACACGCCTCCCCCTCGTCACCCGCCTCCCGACAGCCTGAGCGTCTACTCAATCGCCGCGCCACCACATCCTCAGCGCACACCCCACGGCCGAGCCCACCCCTCACTCCACCGACTCGTGCTCCACAACCCGCGGCGGCAACCAGCGCGGCATCAGCGCGGCGATCGCGAACATCAGCGATCCCAGCAGCGCCAGGGTGACCGCCATCGAGAACCACTGCGTCGCCAGGGCGGCGAAGCCGAAGATGCCGAGCGCCAGGATCTCGGAGAGGAAGCCCGAGACCGAGGTGACGGTGGCGCGGGCCGGGCCGGCGATCGCGTCCTGGAGGCGGGCGTCGGTGACGATCTCGGCGTTCAGGACCACGCCGTAGCCGACGCCGATCGCCGTGAAGCCGAGTCCGGTGAGCGGGTAGACGAGCCCGGGATGCGCGGCGGCGGCACCCGCGACGAGCGCGCCGCCGATGAACAGCACACCACCCGCCGCCACGGCGATCGCCAGCGTGCGCGCCGACAGCGCGCTGGTGCGGCCCGCGAGCAGCGTGCCGGTGAGCGAACCGAGCACGGTGACGCCCACCAGCACCGGCACCAGGGCGGTCGCCACGCCCGCCTCCTGCGCCAGCAGGCCGAAGTACTCGTCGTAGGCGGTGATGCCGAACAGCAACGCGCCCAACAGGACTCCGTACCGGACCCGGCGCACCCGCATCGACTCGCCGATACCGGCGCGCAGCATCGCGAGGTAGCGGTGCAGCACCCCGGTGTGCTCGACCACGGTGGGCGCGGGCACGTGACCCGGGGTGGTGATCTCGTGACCGTCCTCGTCCACGTCCTCGACCGAACCGGCCTTCGGGGCGCTGGGCAGCGAGGCGGCGACCAGCGTGTGCGCGGCGGCCACGGCCACGCTCACCCAGCCGACCAGCGCGTAACCGCCCACCGCGTACAGCGGCGCCGCGGCCAGGATGGCGACGACGACGGTGACCTCTTCCGCCGCGCCCGCGTAACCCATGATGCGGGGGTACTCGGCGGTCGCGTCTTCGGCGGCGAGCCCGTCGTAGATCAGCGCCTCGAAGGTGCCGGATTCCAGCGCACCCGACACACCCCAGAGCACGAAACCGAGCGCGAATCCGAGATAGGACGGCGTGGCGGTCCACAGCACGAACGCCGCGCACACCAGCGCACCGCTCAGGATCAGCAGCAGACGCCGCGACACCGTGTCGGCCCACGCGCCGGAGGGCACCTCCAGGACGAACGCCGTCACCGACCAGATGGCCAGCAGCGAGGAGATCTGCGCCGTGCTCAGCCCGTGGTCGGCGAACAGCAGCGCGTAGAGGGCATACAGCGGGATGAGTTCCCGCGAGCCCTTGAACAGGATCGCCCGCAGCATATGACCGCGGACCGAGGTGCTACGGAAGTGTCAACATCGATGCAGGATCTGACGCATGCATTCAGCTTGGCCGCCGGGCGCGCGCGGCGTCAAGCACATTTCAGCCGAGCGGCAGCCAGCCGTTGTTCGCGGGCACCGAGTCGTCGTGCGAACCGGGACCCACCCGGCTCTGGCCCTGGTTGAGGTCGTGGATCAGCTCCGAGACCGGGTGCGAATCGCTGTAGTGGTAGCCCTGCGCCAGTGCGAAACCGAGCTCGGTGAGCACCGCGGCCTGGTATTCGGTCTCCACGCCCTCGGCGATGACCTGCAGGTCCAGCGACTTGCTCAGCGCGGCGATGACGCCGAGCAGCGGCGGCGCGGGCGAATCGGAGCGGATGGCGGCGACGAACGACTGGTCGACCTTGATGATGTCGCTCGGCAGCGTGGCCAGCCGGCTCAGCGAGGAATAGCCGGTGCCGAAATCGTCGATGGCGATGCGCACGCCCCGCTCGCGCAGGGTGTGCAGGTTCGCGATGGCGGTCTGCGATTCGGCGGCCAGCTCGCTCTCGGTCACCTCGAGCACCAGCTGATCGGCGGGCCAGCCGGTGCTGGCCAGGATGCCGGCGACCCGGTCGGCGTACCCGGTCTCGGCCAGTTCGAGCCCGCTGACGTTGACATTGAGCGTGAGGTCGAGCTGGGCGAAGGTCTCCTGGAGGCGGGCGGCGTCGGCGCAGGCGCGGCGCAGCACCAGCTCGTCCAGATCGGCGATGAGGTCGTACTCCTCGGCCACCCGGATCAGGCCCTCGGTGGTGACGTCGGGTTGCGCGCTGGACGACCAGCGCAGCAGCGCCTCCACGCCGACCGCCTTGCCGCCGCCCTCGCTGAGGCTGACGATCGGCTGGTAGTGCACATCGAGCGCGCCGCGGTCGATGGCCTCGCGCAGCTCGACGGCCAGCGGCAGCTGCCGCGAGGACTCCAGCACCGTGCGGTTGCGCCCGGCCTGCTTGGCCCGGTAGAGACCCACGTCGGCGCGGCTCACCAGCAGCGATCCCGACTCGCCCTGCTGCCAGGAGGTGACACCCGCCGAGCAGCCGGTGGTGACGGCGGCGCGCAACTGCTCGGTGAGCAGGATCGCGGCCTGTTCGGTGGTGTTGGGCAGCAGCAGCGCGAACGCGTCGCCCCCGTAGCGGGCCAGCACCTGATCGGGCGACAGCAGTTTCGACCAGGTGTCGGCGACGCGTTGCAGGACGGCGTCGCCTGCGCGGTGCCCGAGGTGGTCGTTGATCTTCTGGAAGCGGTCCAGGTCGACCAGCACCAGCGAGAGCCCCTGCCCGGTGCGGGCCGCGTGCTCGATCGCGGTGTTGAGCGCGCGGTCGAACCCGCGCCGGTTCAGCAGCCCGGTGAGCACGTCGATATCGGCCTCGGACGCCATCCGGGTGAGGATGCCGACCACGACACCCACACCGAAGGTGACACCGGCCGGGATCAGGCCCGACCACCAGGGCAGATCGCGCGCGGGCAACGCCCACAGGCACAGCACCATCGCGAAAGCGATGTGCGCGAACGCTTGTGACCACCGGAAGAACAGCGCCGCGTCGCACGCCACGAACACATAGAACGAGGCGAGGCTGATCCCGCCGACCATATTCGGGAATGAATGCACCGCCACCGTCACCAATACGGTGGCGACGGCGACATAGCCGTGATGGATGGAATGCGGAAGGCGCGGACCCCACGCGAGCAGCGTCAATCCCAGCACCAGCGCAATCGCCGCCGCCGTGCCGACCAGCGGCCGATTACCCTCGTCGCCCGGCGCGATGGCCGTGATGATCAGGCCGAGCACACCGCCCATGACGTAGAACGCCCCGGTGGTCCGAGCCATGACCATTGCCGTCGCCAGCGCCGATGCCGCCCGGACCCGGGTTCGGGTATCGCCGCGCGCCCCGATTCCTCGCACGGGAACAGCCTAGACACTACCCATCACAACGGTTGCCACATCCCCGGAATCCGCACCGGTGAGCGGCCCGTTTCAGCCCCGCGGCGCGAGCACCTCGGTGCCGACGAACGGGACCAGCGCGGCGGGCACCCGCACCGAGCCGTCGGCCTGCTGGTGGTTCTCCAGGATCGCCACGATCCAGCGGGTGGTGGCCAGCGTGCCGTTCAGCGTCGCCGCGATCTGCGGCTTGCCGTTCTCGTCGCGGTAGCGCACGGCCAGGCGGCGCGCCTGGAAGGTGGTGCAGTTCGAGGTCGAGGTGAGCTCGCGGTAGGTGCCCTGGGTCGGCACCCAGCCCTCGCAGTCGAACTTGCGGGCGGCCGAGGTGCCCAGATCGCCCGCCGCGACATCGATCACCCGGTAGGGCACGTCGATGGCGGCCAGCATCTCCTTCTCCCAGTCCAGCAGGCGGCGGTGTTCGGCGTCGGCCTGCTCGGGCGTGGTGTAGACGAACATCTCGACCTTGTCGAACTGATGCACGCGGATGATGCCGCGGGTGTCCTTGCCGTAGCTGCCCGCCTCCCGGCGGAAGCACGACGACCAGCCCGCGTAGCGCTTGGCGCCGCCGCTCAGGTCCAGGATCTCGTCGGCGTGGTAGCCCGCGAGCGGCACCTCCGAGGTGCCGACCAGGTACAGGTCGTCCTCGGCCAGGTGGTAGACCTCGGCCGAGTGCTGGCCCAGGAAGCCGGTGCCCGCCATGACCTCGGGGCGCACCAGCACCGGCGGGATCATCATGGTGAACCCGTTGGCCGTGGCCTTCTGCGCGGCCAGCTGCAACAGGCCCAGCTGCAGCAGCGCGCCGTAGCCGGTGAGGAAGTAGAAGCGCGCGCCCGACACCTTCGCGCCGCGCTCCATGTCGATCAGGCCCAGCGATTCGCCGAGTTCCAGGTGGTCCTTGGGCGTGAAGTCGAATTCGCGTGGCGTGCCGACGGTTTCGAGCACGATGAAATCGTCCTCGCCGCCCGCGGGCGCGCCCTCCTGCACGACATTGGGAATGGCGCGGTGCGCGGCGTCCAGATCGGCGTCGGCGGCGTGCTGGGCTGCCTCGGCCTCCTTCACCTTCACCGACATCTCCTGCGCCTGCGCGAGCAGCGCCGGGCGCTCCTCCTTGGACGCCTTGCCGACCAGCTTGCCCATCGCCTTGTGCTCGGCGCGCAGGTTGTCGGCCGTGGCCACCGCGGCGCGGCGGGCGGCGTCGGCCTCCAGCAGGGCGTCGACGAGCGCGGGGTCTTCGCCACGCGCGCGCTGCGAGGCGCGCACCGTCTCGGGGTCCTCCCGCAGGAGTCGCAGGTCGATCATGGGGAATCAGCGTAGTCGGCGGCCCGGGGCGACTTCATCCCGATATCCGCCGCGCACCGACACGCCCGCCCGGTGGCGGGTTCGCGCCGATCTGCCCAGTTCCGGGCCGCGAACCCGGCCGCGACGCGCATAGTTGGCTGGTGGGTACGACTTTCGACGCGACGACCATCGACGACGCACTGGCCGATCTGTCCGCGGGCGAGCGGACCTGGGCCGCCACCCCGCTGCGCGAGCGGGCCGAACTGCTCGACCAGATCCACAAGCGCACGGGTCGCTTCGCCGCCGACTGGGTGCGGGCGGCGCGCGCCGTCAAGGATCTGCCGGAGGACTCGCCACTGGTCGGCGAGGAGTGGATGTCGGGGCCGATGACCCTGCTGCAAGCCACGGCGGCGCTGGCCGACACGCTGCGCAAGCTGGACGCGGGACGCAGCCCGCTCGACGGCGTGACGCTGGGCAGCGCGCCGGGCGGACGCGTGTCGGTGCCGATCCTGCCGCTGGACCTGTACGACCGGCTGCTGCTGAGCGGATTCAGCGGCGAGGTGTGGTTGCGGCCCGGCGTGGACGAGGCGACCGCGCGCCGCGACGCCGGACTCGCGCAACGTGATCCGGCGCAGACCGGCGGCATCGGCGCCGTACTCGGCGCGGGCAACATCACCTCGATCCCGCCGCTGGACACGCTCTACGAACTGTTCGCCCACAACCGCGTGGTGGCGCTCAAGCTGAACCCGATCACCGATCCGCTGTTCACCGTGTTCGAGATGGTGTTCGCGCCGCTCATCGAACTCGGTGTCGTGCGGATCCTGCTCGGCGGCGCGGAGGAGGGCGGCTATCTGGTGCGCCATCCGCTCGTCGCGCACGCGCACATGACCGGCAGCGCGCAGACCCACGACGCCATCGTGTGGGGCACCGGCGCCGAGGGCACCGCCAACAAGAAGGCGGGCACCCCGCTGCTGGACAAGCCGATCACCAGCGAGCTGGGCGGGGTGTCGCCCACCCTCGTGGTGCCCGGCGAGTGGTCCGACGCCGATCTGGCCTTCCAGGCCGCCCACATCGCCACCCAGCGGCTGCACAACGGCGGCTACAACTGCGTCGCCGCCCAGGCCGTGGTGATCGCCGCCGACTGGCCCCAGCGCGACCGCTTCCTCGACGAACTGCGCACCGCGCTGGAACTCGCGCCGCAGCGCACGCCGTACTACCCGGGCAGCGACAAGCGGGTCGCCGACGCACTCGCCGCCTATCCGGCGGCCGAACGGCTGGGCCAGGGCCGGGTGCTGGTGGAGGGCGTCCCGCCCGCCGAGAGCCCGCTGCTGAACACCGAGTACTTCTCGCCCGTGCTCGGCGTGGTGGAACTGCCGGGCCGGGGCGGCGAATTCCTGCACCGCGCGGTCGATTTCGCCAACGCCGAACTCACCGGCACGCTGGGCGCCAACGTGCTGGCCCAGCCCGCCGTGATCCGCAGGCTGGGCACCGCGTTCGACCGGGCCCTGGAGCGGCTGCGCTACGGCGCGATCGCGGTGAACGCCTGGACCGGCCTGGCGTTCCTGGCCCCGCGCGCCAGCTGGGGCGCCTATCCCGGACACACCCTCGACGACGTGCAGAGCGGAATCGGCGTGGTGCACAACGCTTTCCTGCTCGACCACGTGGAACGCACCGTGGTGCGCGGGCCGTTCCGTCCCGCGCCGCGCTCGCTGCTGGCCGGTGAACCCGCGCTCTCCCCCAAACCGCCGTGGTTCGTGGACAACGCCACCGCCGCCGAGACCGGGCGCAAGCTCACCGAGTTCTACGCCGGGCGCGATCCGCTGCGGCTGCCCGGCCTGTTCCTCTCCGCGTTCCGCGGGTGAGCGGGCGGATCCGGCCTGGTCGTGGCACCGCGGCGCGGACGCTGCCATGATGGAGCGCGATGTCCCCCGATGATGTGACCAAGCCCTCCGGTGCGCCGGGGAAACCCCGCCGCGGTGCCGGGCGCCGGGGCAAGGCCGCGCGCCGCCGCCCGGCGCTGCCGGATCTGCACCTGTCGGCGTCGAAGCTGCGCTGGGGTCTGCTCGCCGTCGCCGCGGGCGCCGTGGTGACCGCGCTGGTCACGCTGTTCGTCACCGGATTCGAGAACGAGAGCGGCCTCGAGGCGCACAGCCCGGCCCAGCCCGCGCACACCGTGCTCGACAAGGAGTTCGGCACCGCCGCCGCGGGCGACTGCCTGAGCTGGACCAAACCCGACCGCAGCGATCTGGTGAAGGTGGCCTGCGAGACCAGGCACATGTTCGAGGTCGCCGCCGAGATCGATATGAGCAGGTACCCGGGCGTCGAGTTCGGCCCCGGCTCCCGCTTCCCCGACTCGCTGCGGCTCACCGAGCTCAAGGAGGAGCACTGCACGCCCGCCGTGCAGCGGTACATGGGCGGCAAGTTCGACCCGCGCGGCCGCTACGTGGTCGGCCTGATGTACCCGAGCCCCGAGGGCTGGAAGAACGGCGACCGCACCCTGCGCTGCGGCCTGCAGTTCTCGGCCAGCACCGGCACCCCGCTGCCCATCGAGGGCAGCGCCACCGAGCAGGACCAGTCGAAGGTGTTCGCGGCGGGCACCTGCCTGGGCATCAACCAGAACCTGCCCACCGATCCGGTGGACTGCGGGCAGGAGCACGCGGTCGAGATCGTCTCCACCGTCGACCTGGCCGCCCGCTTCCCCGGCGGGCCGCCCGCCAAGGAGGAGCAGGACCGCTACGTCGAGGAGCAGTGCGCGAAGGCCGCCACCGACTACCTCGGCTCGCCGACCGCCATCCGGGACAAGACGCTCACGCTGTTCTTCGACTACCTGGACGCGCGCAGCTGGCTGGCGGGCAGCCGGAAGCTGGACTGCATGATCGGCAAGGGCACCGACCGCGAGGGTTTCGCGCCGATCATCGGAACGGCCAAGGGCGACATCCTCATCGACGGCCAGGCGCCCGTGCCGCCGCCGAACTCCGGCCGCTCCACCCCGACCCCGCTGCCGGGCGCCGCGCCGCTGCCCCCGCAACCGCAGCCGAGGTAGGTCCGCGACAACCCATGGCGGTCTCCATGTCCGAGGACCGGTTCGAGGAACTGGTCTCCGATGCGCTCGACCTCATCCCACCCGAGCTGACCGGCGCCATCGACAACGTCGTGGTGCTGATCGAACCGCGCGATCCCGAGGATCCGCACCTGCTCGGCCTGTACCGCGGCATCGCATTGACCGAACGCGACAGCCACTACGGCGGGTCGCTGCCCGACACCATCACCATCTACCGCGAGGCCATCCTGGAGATCTGCGGCACCGAGGAAGAGGTGGTCGAAGAGGTCGCGATCACCGTGATCCATGAGATTGCACACTATTTCGGCATTGACGAAGACCGGCTCCATGAGCTGGGATGGGGCTAGTCTTAGCAGGGTTGCGGGTGCGAGCCGCGTCATCACGACCGACACGGTGCGCAGGGGAGCATCAGCAGCTGGCAAGATCGCTGTAAGAAGTAGGGGATTCGATGGAACCGAACGCGGAGCCGTCGCGTCCTAACACTCGTAGGGGGAATTCTCGTGGTTCCGCCCCATAGCCGCCACTAGAAGGAGTCGAGTCATGGTTGGCCACGTATCCATCACACCCGAGCTCGTCCTCGCCGCCGCCGCCGAACTGGACCTGCTGGCCGACCGGCTGGCCGCCGCGGCCGCCGTGACCGGCCCCGCGACGCACGTGCTGCCCTCCGGCGCCGACGAGGTCTCGCTGCTCGCCGCCCAGCACTTCAACCGGGCCGCGGGCACCCACGACCACGCGGTCGCGCAGGGCATCCTCGAGCTGCACCACGCCGCCAACGTGCTGCGTTTCCAGCTCGCCACGAATGTCGCCGAGGACATCGCCAAGTCGGCCGTGATGAACGCCGTCACGAACACCATCGTCTGACGCGCGAGCCACCGAGAACGCAGGGGAGAAACAAGCATGACCGCAGGAATCACCGGGGTGTTCTGGCTGCCCCGCATGGCCGAGTTCAATTCCGTCGCGCTGAACACGGGCGCGCACGCCATTCCGATCTCGGCCGCCGCCACCGCGTGGGGCGCGCTCACCGGGGCCTGGGTGGACGCCACCTTCACCGTCACCCGCGTGATCGCCGAGCTCGGCATCGGCATGCAGGGTGTCAACGGCATCGCGGCGCTGTCGAAGCTGATCCCGTTCACCAGCTGGGCGGAGCAGCAGGGCGTGATGGCCGCGACGATGGGCACCAAGGCCGCCGCCAACGCGACCGCCTACACCGTCGCGTCGCTGGCCATGCCCAGCCTGCCCGAGATCGTGGCCACCAACGCCGCCGTCGTCGCGGCCGCGAACCCGGCGGGCGCGGTGTCGGGCGCGTTCCCCGCCGCCGAGGCCGCCAAGCACGCCATGGACATCCGCGCCGCGCTGGTCATGGAGACCTACGAGGCCGCCACCACCGCGACCGTCACCACGCCCGGCGAGTTCGCCGCGCCGCCGTCGATCGCCCAGGGCGCGGGCGCCGCCGACCCGTCGGCCGTGGAGAACACCCCCCAGGGCGGCGACCTGGTGCAGACCGCGATCTCCACCGTCGCGTCGCTGGCCAATAACCCGGGTGTCGCGGGTGCGGTCACCCAGGCCGCCAACGTGGCGGGCAGCATCGCCACCGGCGGTGTGAGCACGGTCGGCAACCTCGGTGGCAGCGTGATCGCGGCCGCCACCAGCGCCGCGGCGCCCGCCGCCCCGGCCGCGCCGATGACCATGATGGGTGCGGGCGTGCCCGCAGGCGGCGGTGGCTCGAGCACCCGCGCGGCCAACTTCACGCCGACCTCGGTGAACTTCAACAACACCTCGCTGAAGCTGCCCGACGGCTGGGGCACCGGCCTGCCGCTCGGCGCGGCCGCGGCCACTCCGGTCGCCGACGTGGTCAAGGTCGACGGCGCGCCCGTCCGGCCGGCCGCCACGGGTCCGGCCAGCCCGCTGCTGGGCAGCGCGCGCAGCGGCGAGGACGACGAGTCCGAGCACAAGGCCGCCGACTACCTGCACGGCGACCACTTCTCCGACGGCCGCTACACGGCCGACGGCGTGATCGGCGCCGAACCCGCCGGGACGGCTAAGTGACCGTCCTCGGCGCGGGTCGCGACCCGTCGATGCTCGGCGGCGTCGTGCTCTCGCTCGACGAGATGCAGTACCTCCTGGAGAAACTGCAGTTCGACGAGCTGCCCATCGTGCTGCAAGCGATGGGCCGGTACGACAACGAGACCGACCACAACGCATCGATGGACGTGGCCGCCCGATCGCTCGCCGACCGGGACCTCCTGGTCGACGGCGTGGTGCACCGGGACGTCGAAGACAGGCTGCGCACGCTCTATCGCCCGCACTGGGAGTTGGCGTTGCGGCTGGTCGTCGACGGACAGGTGAGCAGGCTGTGTCTGGCGAAGGGTGATGATCTGGTGGTCGTCGCCCTTCGCGGCGCGGAGTCCTACGTCATCGACGAGGTGGACGAGGATCTGCCGGGCCCGATCGTCGCGGCCCTCGGCCCGGCCGAGGCGCTCGAGTTGGAGAGCATGAACGCCCAGACCGAGCTGCTCGCACCGATTTTCGGCGATGCGGGCGACGCCGCGGCCACGGCCAACCGGCTCGCGCAGGTGTGCACCCCGAACCGGGATGCGCAGAAGCTGGCCTCGGCACTGGTCGACATCCAGTCGCACGCGCAGATCTCGGCGATCGTGCACGGTGACGGCACCCGCGATATCGCGGAGAACCACATCGCGCTGTTCAACACCCGGGGCGGCCGGATCATCCTCACCTCCAGCGTCGCCGACGACGGGATCAAGTGGTCCTCGATCAGTTCCGGCACCCAGGCGCGGCTGCGCACCGCCATCCAGGATCTGATCAACTCGCTCCCCGAGCGGGAAGAGTTCCCGACGATCATCACCGAGCCGTCCTGACGGCGCGGCTCAGCCCATCGGGTCGGTACCGATGGGCGAGGTCTCGAAGCCGAACGGCGGCACGAACCGGCCCCAGCGGGCCAGTTCCCAGCCGCCGTCCCGGCGCGGGATCAGCTCGATGGTCTCGGTGTTGTCGAGCAGGTTGTCGGTGGTGAACGGTGGCGCCACGCCGGTGAGTGTGCGCGCCACCAAACGCATTGCGGCGCCGTGATTCACGAGCAGCACGTCGCCCCCGCCCGCGTCGGGCGTCAGGAACGACGTGCGCAGCGTGTCGATGACGGGCAGGAAGCGTTCGAGCACTTCGTCACCCGACTCCCCGCCCGGCACCCGCACGCCGAGTTCGCCGGCGTGCCAGGAGCGATAGATACGCTGGAAGGTGCGGTGCGACTCCACGTCGTTGAGCCCCTCGAGCGCGCCGGCCTGCACCTCGTGCACCCCGTCCAGCACATCGGCGGAGACGCCGGTGGCCTCCTCGATGTAGCTCGCGGTCTGGCGGGCCCGCAACGCCTGCGAGGTGAGCAGGATGCGCGGCGGCACGACCAACCGGGACCCGAACGTCTTCGCCTGCGCCGCACCGCGTTCGGTGAGCGGCAGCCCGGGGACCTTGGTGTCGAGGATCCTGGCGACGTTGCCCTCGGTCTCGCCGTGCCGCACCAGGATCAGCTTGCCCGGCGTGGTGGTCACAGGTCCGCCACCCCCTTGCGCAACTGGGTGAGCCACTGCGCCGCCTCCTCGTCGGACGGCGGCGGCGTGCCGGTGGCCGACGTGGCGGGCCAGGAGCCGAGGAAACGGATGCGCGCCGTGCGGTGCAGTGCCTTGAGCGCCTCGGCCACGGCGGCGTCATCGATGTGGCCCACGCAGTCCAGGTAGAACCGGTAGGTGCCCAGACCCGTTCGGGTGGGCCGGGATTCGATCCGGGTGAGGTCGATGCCGCGGGTGGCGAACTCGGCGAACGCGCGCATCAGCGAACCGGGCTCGTTCGGCAGTTCCAGCACGATGGAGGTGTGGTCGGAGCCGGTGGCGGCGGGCGCCACGCGCGGCCGGGTGACGAGCACGAACCGGGTGACGGCCTGATCGTGGTCGGCCACGCCGGCGGCCAGCGCGGTGAGGCCGAGGCGCTCGCCCGCCAGCGCGGTGGAGACGGCGGCGTCGGCGTGCCCGGCGGCCACGTCCTCGGCGGCGGCGGCGTTCGACGCGGACGTATAGGGGCGGGCCTCGGGCAGGTTGCGCGCCACCCACATCCGGACCTGCGCCGCGGCCACCGGGTAGGCCGCCAGCGACCGCACGTCGGCCAGGGTGGTGCCGGGCCGCGCCACGATGGTGAAGGTGACCTCCAGCTCGGTTTCCGCGACGATCTGCAATCGCGGGCCGAGCGCGAGCGAATCCAGGGTGGCCGAAATGGAGCCCTCCACGGAACTCTCGATCGGCACCACGGCACCCTCGACCTCGCCGGACCTGATCAGATCCAGCGCGGCCCCCTGACTGGGCGCGGGCACCCGCTCGACGGGCCCGTCGAAGGTCCCCGAGTTCTCCAGGTCGGCGAGGGCCATCTCGGTGAAGGTCCCGGACGGCCCGAAATACGCGATGCGCGGCACTCCTACGACATTACAAGCGCCACCGAGCGGCGAACCCACATCGCCGCGACCCACGCGGCTGTTCACCCGCCCGACGCCCCCTGATCCCCGAATCCGCCCTCGGAACCCAGGCTGTGGTGACGCCGATGATCCTCCCGGGCGGGCATAGCCCCGCCACAGTCGCGCTGGTCCTGACCGATCAGACGAGCCATGGACCCGTGCGGCCACCGGACGGCCGCGGTCACGCACACCACCGCCGAACGGACGGGCCGCACAACCACGCGACCATGGCAGGGGCGCAGCCGCGCGGCCCGCTGTCGAGTCGACCAGCCGCACACGCGCCCAGCCATGAACTCGGGCACAGTCGCGTGCTCGCGGCCGAACCGACCGGCCGTGGCCAGCCAGAGCCAGAGCTGAGCCGGGTCGTCGCCGCCGAGCGGGCGAGGCATGCGTGCGGCCACAGCCCGGCCGCAGCTGCGGGAGCCGCCGCCGATCAGATCAGCCGTGCACGCACGCGGCCACGGCTCGCGCGCAGCCGGGCACGCCACCGAGAGGACGAGTCGTGCACCGCAGCAGTTGCGGGGTCGCAGCCGAACAGATGAGCCGTGCGCGCACACGGCCTT
The DNA here is from genome assembly GCF_036051655.1 of Nocardia puris. Lineage (NCBI taxonomy): Bacteria > Bacillati > Actinomycetota > Actinomycetes > Mycobacteriales > Nocardiaceae > Nocardia > Nocardia puris. The sequence goes on from NZ_CP107943.1 coordinate 1,667,643, forward strand.
GGCGCGGCGAAGGCTGCGGTTCAGGGGCGCGGCAGAGGCTGCGGTTCAGGGTTCGAGGACGGCCAGGTGGGCGCGGACGGTGTCGGGGGCGTCGGTTTCGATCGCGCGCAGGATGCCGCGGACGGCTTCGACGGCCGGGGGTTTTAGGCCGGTGAGGAAGGGGAGGTCGGGGGTGGTGAGGGCGGTGCGGATGTCGTCGCCGCAGAGGGCGGCGGCCGTGGCGGCCAGAACGGCGAGGGCGCGGTCGCCGTGGGAAGTGCGGGCGATGTAGCCGGTGTCGGTGTGCGCGATGCCCGCGAGGAAGTCGGCGATCTCGGCGTCGGGGGCGTCGGCGTCCAGGACCGGGATGCCCGCCGGACTCTCCCCCGGAGCCCGGATCAGGCCGTCCAGCAGACTGCGCCGAGCCGGAGTGCTCAGGGAGATCAGCACGGGTTCGCCCGGGGTCGGAGCTGCCATGCGACCACCGTAGCGTCCCGGGATGTGGAACCGGCGCGGGCGTAACGCTTGCAGATCAGGGCAACCTCACTTAGCTTAGGGTTACCTAATCAACGTCACCGCCGCCACCCGGAGGTCCGCATGCCGAAATCGACCGTCGCGCCCACCACCGCCGAGCGGGTCCGCAGCGCGTGCGCGCAGTCGGACCAGGCGGTCCTGGCGCTGCCCGGTATCGATCCGACGCCCACCTCCCTGCACCACGTCCGCGGCTGCGGCGACGTGGTGGTGGCCGTGCCCACCGGCTCGCTGGCCGCGGTGATGACGCACAACTTCGGCCCCGGCGGCGCGGCCGCCGTGCTCGAGCTCACCGACCACGCCCCGCTGCCGCTGCGCGAGCCGGTGCGGGCGCTGGTGTGGTTGCGCGGCACCGTGCGCGCGGTGCCCGCCCAGGCCCAGCGCGTGCTCGCGGGCGAGGTGGCCAAGGACAACCCCGACCCAGCGCTGCTCGACGTCGGCCACACCTCCACGCTGCTGCGGCTGGTGATCAACACCGCCGTGGTGGCCGACTCCACCGGCGCGGAATCGGTGTGCGTCGAAGAGCTGCGCACGGCCCGCCCGGATCCGTTCTGCGAGCTGGAATCGGCCTGGCTGCAGCACATGGACACCGACCACGCCGACGTCATCGCCCAGCTCGCGCGCCACCTGCCGCCGCGGCTGCAAACCGGTTCGGTGCACCCGCTGGCCATCGACCGCTACGGCGTCACTCTTCGCGTCGAAGGCCACGACGGCGACCACGACTTCCGCCTGCCCTTCTCCGCCCCGGCCGACGACGTCGAATCCCTGAGCCGCGCCGTGCGCACCCTGGCGGGCTGCCCCTTCCTGAACGGGCTGCGCCGCATCTGAGGTCGGCCGGGCGGTGTCCCCCCGGTAGCGTCGCGAGTCCACCCGTGCGACGCGCACCGGCCGGGTGGTTGGTACCGCACCGGCGATCGGGCTCGGGAGATCTTGCCACGACCTGCACGTCGATCCGCGCTCGGCCGTCGAACCGAGTGCGACGACCCGACTCACGACCGTGCGGGTGGTCGGGCGCCCCGCGCCACCACGAGCTCGTGTCCAACCGGAGCCGATCCGGCTGCACACCGGACGCCGCCGCGCTTCGACGGGCCGCCGCCCAACCTCCTCCCTCGCGCGCTGATTAGATTCGACGGCATGCGCGGTGAGGTGAAGGCCGGTACCGACGGGCCCTCGGAGCGGGAACGGCGGGAGATCCGGATCGAGATCGCCATCGTCCTGGCGGTGACGTTCGGGCTCAGCGGGCTGCGGGCCGCGCTCTCCCTGATCAGCGCGGCGCTCTCGCCAGAGGGCGTCGGGGGGCGCACCGTCGCGCTCAACGCCTCGCGGTCGGAGCACTCGCTGCTGGACTTCCTGTTCCAGCTGGTGGGTGTGCTTCAGCTGATGGCGTGGGGTGCGCTGGGGCTGTACCTGTTGTGGCGCAGCGGATTCGGGCCGCGCGCCATCGGACTCGGACGGTTGCGGGTGCGCGGGGATGTGCTGCCCGGCGTGGTGCTGGCGGCGATCATCGGGCTGCCCGGCCTGGCGCTGTACCTGATCGCGCACGCCGCGGGCGTCAGCGTGACGATCGTGCCGAGTGCGCTCGACGAGCACTGGTGGCGGCTGCCCGCGCTGATCCTGTCGGCCTGCGCGAACTCGGTGGCCGAGGAGGTGGTCGTGGTGGCGTACCTGATCACGCGGCTGCGCAGGCTCGGGTGGTCGGAGAATTCCTCGCTGCTGGCCTCGGCGCTGCTGCGCGGCAGCTACCACCTGTACCAGGGGATCGGCGGCGGGCTGGGCAATATCGTCATGGGCCTGGTCTTCGGCCGCTACTGGCAGCGCACCAACCGCCTGTGGCCGCTGATCCTCGCGCACGCCCTCATCGACGCCGTCGCCTACCTCGGCTACACCGCGCTGCAGGGGCGCGTCTCCTGGCTGCCGTGACGTCGACGGGGCTTGCCGCGCGGCGGTAACGGAAACACCCGACGCGGTGATTCCCAGGAAAGCGATCCAGCACCGCCCGATCAGTAAAGTCAGTGAGATGAACGGCGACGACCCCCGCGACCCGCGGCCGCGCCGGGTCCCGCCGCCGCAAGGGGGGCCCGGCGTGCCGCGCCGCCCCGCGCCGGACGCTCGCAGTGGCCCGCCTCCGAACGAGCGCCCCCGGCACGAAGATTTCCCGGACGCGCCGCTCGACGGGCGCGAACAGAGCCCCCGGAGGGGCGACCCGCAGGTGCGCCGTCCCGCCGATCCGGCCATTTCCGCGCACGACCGCGATCCAGGCCGATCACAGCAGGATCGTCGGCCCGAGTACAACGGCCGTCCTGTCGATCCGGCGCACCTCCAGCGTGACCGTTCTCGGCATCGCGAGGGTCGTCCCGCCGGTCCGGCGTATCTTCCGCGCGACCGTCGCCCCGCCGACCCCATACATCGGCCCGCAGATCGCCAGCCCGGCCATCCACACCCCGCCGGACCGGCACAACCGCCGCAGAGCAAGCGCCTCGGTCCACCGCCGCGCGACCCGCGCCGGACGCCTCCGGCCGCCGACCCCGGCTTCCCCGGCGCGAACGACCCGACGGTCTCCGCCCATCCGCGCCACATCGAGCCGACCGCCGTCCTCCGGCGCGACGGCAGCGAACCGCAGCCCCTCGCCTATTCGCAGATGGCGAAGGAGACCTCCCGAGCCGAGCCCGAATACCAGCCCACGCAGCGGCCCGAACCGTTCCGCGACGCCCCGCCCCCGCCGCCACCCACGCGACAGCCCAGACGCGCCGCTCCCCCGCCCGCCGCTCCACCCGCGAAGGTCAAGCGGCGGCGCAAGCGGCATCCGTTCCGCTGGTTCCTGGCGATCCTGCTGCTCCTGGTGATCGGCATCGTCGCGGCGGTCTTCCACCTCGACGGCAAACTCACCAGGATCGACGCGCTGGCGAACTACGCCGACCGGGTGGGCGACACGCCGGGCACCAACTGGCTGCTCGTCGGCTCCGACGGCCGCGGCGACCTGTCCCCCGATCAGGAACGCGAGCTGGCCACCGGCGGCGACACCGGCCCGGAGCGCACCGACACGATCATGCTGGTGCACATCCCGAAATCGGGCGCCACCACGATGGTCAGCCTGCCGCGCGACTCGTACGTGAGCATCCCCGGATACGGCCGCGACAAGCTCAACGCCGCCTTCGCCTTCGGCGGCCCGCAACTGCTGGTGCAGACGGTGGAGATCGCCACCGGCCTGCGGATCGACCACTACGCCCAAATCGGCTTCGCCGGGTTCGCCGACCTCGTGGACGCGCTCGGCGGCATCGACGTGTGCGTGCCGAACCCGATCGACGACCCGCTGGCCGGCATCAACCTGCCCGCGGGCTGCCAGGAGCTGAACGGCGCCGAGGCGCTGGGTTTCGTGCGCAGCCGCGCCACCGCGCTCGCCGATATCGACCGCATGAACAATCAGCGCCTGTTCATGGCGGCCTTGCTGGAGAAGGCGACCAGCGGCGCGACGCTGGCCAACCCGTTCCGGCTGTGGCCGCTGGCGACCGGCATGACCGACTCGCTGAAGGTCGACGAGGGCGACCACCTGTGGGACATCGCGCGACTCGGCTGGGCCATGCGCGGCGACACGGTCGCGACGACGGTGCCGATCGCCGGATTCGAGGACGTGTCGGGCAGCGGAAATGTGGTGTTGTGGGACAGGACCCGCGCCGGTGAGTTCTTCGCGGCACTCGCCGAGGATCGACCGGTGCCGGAGGCGCTGCTCACCAGGTAGCGTCGAAGTATGCCCGACACCGAAGTCGCCCAGCCCTTTCCGGCGCTGCTGCGCGAACAGATCCGGCACGCCTTCACGCTGGCGCAGCAGTATCTCGCCACCGCCGTCTACTTCGACAGTCTGCGACTACCGCAGCTGGCCGGCCACGGCTACGGCCGTGCCGAGGAGCATCGCGCGCACGCGCTGCGCATGGTGCAATACCTGCTCGACCGGGATCTCCCGGTGCGGGTCGGCGGCCTCGACGCGGTGCGCGACGATTTCGAATCACCGCGCGCCGCGGCCGCTTTCCTGTTGGAGGCCGAGCGCGGCTACACCGCGCGGGTGACCGCGCTGGCCAAGGCCGCGCGCGACGGCGGGGACTACCTCGGCGAACGATTCGTGCAGTGGTTCCTCAAGGCACAGGTGGACAACGTCTCCGGGATGACGACGTTGCTCACCGTGCTGGATCGCGGTGACGACAATCTGTTCGATGTGGAACAGTTCGTGGCGCGCGAGTTACGGAACGGCTCGAAGCCGGATGTCACGGCGCCGAAAATTGCCGGGACAGCAAACATTTGAATTAGGCAATACTAGCCTCAATAAGGGTGTACTTGGATGACACGCGCTCTGACCAGCGATAATGTGGCGGCATGTCCAGCCAATCCGAGTCCCCCCGTAGCAAATTCCACAGCCTGCTCCACGATCAGATCCGGCACGAATTCAATGCCGAGCACCAGTACATCGCGATCGCGGTCTGGTTCGACAACGCGGATCTGCCCCAGCTGGCCAAGCGCTTCTACGCCCAGGCCGTCGAGGAACGCAACCACGCCCTGATGATCGTCCAGTATTTCCTGGACCGGGATCTCAGCGTCGAGCTGACCGGCGTCGACGGTGCGAAGTCGCACTTCGACAATGTGCGCGAGCCGATCGCGCTGGCGCTGTCGCAGGAGAAGACCGTCACCGATCAGATCATCCGGCTCGCCAGCACCGCCCGCGAAGAGGGCGATTATCTCGGCGAGCAGTTCATGCAATGGTTCCTGAAGGAGCAGGTGGAGGAGGTCGCGAATATGACCACCCTGCTCAATATCGCCGACCGCGCCGGCTCGAACCTGTTCGATCTGGAGAATTTCATCGCGCGGGAAATGAACTCCCCGTCCGATGCCTCGGGCGCCCCCGCGACCGCGGGCGGTTCGCTCTGACGCGAAATGCGTGCTGACACGGTAATACTCGGCGTGGAAACGGGCCCGGTTCGTCGCGACGAACCGGGCCCGTTCACCGACCGAGCTCGTGTGTCACTCGGCGCTCAGGCTGCTGAGCAGACCGACGAGCAGCTCCAGAATGGCTTCCATGGTGTTCCCTACTTTCCTCATCTCTCGGCGAGAGGTTCCTCGCCGTCACCGCGAGCGGTGATGTGACGAACGTAACCGAGGGCGAGTCAGAAAGAAGGGTTTTTCAGAAAATTTCTCCGGGAAATTGCGGCGCTCAGCGCAGGGTGACCTGACGCGACCGCAGCCCGTCCCTGGACCGCCGCTCGTCCGAGGTCAGGGGCTCCTCGGAGGCCAGTGCCTCGGCCAGCCGGGCCCCGAACGCCGTCGCGGGCTCCACCCATTCGCTCGGGTGCCGCTCGCGATCCAGGTCGAACACCGGTACCAGCAGGCCGTGCGTGCGGAACGATCCCGCGAAGCGCGAACCCTCGCCCAGGTGCAGCCCGCCCGCGGCGTGCAGCCGGGCCAGCGCCAGCATGAGCGCGTCCTCGTCCTCGGGGCGCAGCCAGCGCACATGCGCCTTCTCGCCCGCGTCCACCCACCAGGCCGCGCCGATCGCGTCCGCGCCCAGATCCAGCCGCGCCGAGGGCATGATCGCCTGCTTGGCCTGCTCGATGGTCGCCGCGACCTGCGGGTCGGGGGTGACGCCCTCGGGCACCCACCAGTCGAAGTCCTGGTGCACGATCAGTTCCAGATCGGCGCCCGGGTCGATGACGTCGGCCAGGCGCGGACCGCCCGCGACGGCCTCCACCGAGTTCAGCGAATCGCCCGGCTCGGCCGACTGCGTCCACAGAATGGCGGCGGCCAGATCGGAGGCCGGGTCAGCGCCCTGGAACTGCACCTGGGTGGCCACGTAGCCGACCGGATCGTCGCCGGCGCGCACCAGCGCGGCCACCGCGCCGGGTAGCACGGTGCCCAGCACGACCGACCGCTCGGCGCCCACGCCGGGCGTCAGCTTCAGGGTCGCGGTCGCCGACGGGACGAACTCCCGCAGTGCCACCAGATCGCATTCGGCGGCCAGCCCCGCGAAGGGACGGGTGACGACGCTCGCCGCCTGCTCCAGCGCCGCCTTGCGCTCGGCGAGACGCTGCGCCCGGTTCCCTCCGGGCTTCGGACTGTTGCGCTTGCTCTTACCCACGAGCGCACAACCTACAGGGTTGGCGGCGTCACACCCCAGCGCGGCACGGCGGGGCCGCGGGAAAGGACCGGTCAGGCGGCCGCGAGCAGAGCTTTCGTGCGGCCGGGATGGTTGGTCGCCACCCAGCTCACGCCCAGTTCGGCGCACAGGCGCACGTCGTCGGGGTCGTCGACGGTCCAGCAGTAGGTGGCGCGACCGGCGGCGGCCGCCTTGTCCACCAGGTCGGGGTGGTCGCGCAACGTCTTCACCGACGGGCCCACGGCCGTCGCGCCCACGGTGGTCGCGGCGCCGCCGCCCAGGTAGCGCGACGACTCGCCGAGCAGCACGGTCGGCAACAGCGGCGCGGCGCGGCGGATGCGCCAGACGGCCGTGGCGGCGAACGACATCACCACGGCGCGCGAGTGATCGGCCGAGGCGGGCGTCGCGATGCCGAAGCGCTGGAGTTCGGCGAGCAGCTTGCTCTCCACCAGCGCGCCGTAGCGCACCGGGTGCTTGGTCTCGATGAACAGCTTCGTCGGCCTGCTGCGCCAGTCCAGCACCAGCTCGATGAGCTCGTGCAGGGTGAGCACGTCGGCCGGTTCACCGTCGGCGCCGAAGTCGAGTTCGCGCAGTTCGTCGAGCGTCATCTCGCTGACCAGGCCGGTGCCCGAGGAGGTGCGGTCGACGGTGCGATCGTGCACGCACACCAGGTGCCCGTCCCTGGTCAGCCGGACGTCGCACTCGACGCCGTCGGCGCCTTCCTGCAGCGCGAGTTCGTAGGCGGCGAGCGTGTGCTCGGGACGTGCCGCCGAGGCGCCCCGGTGCGCGACGACGAACGGTGCGCGACTGCCCTGGCTCACTTGGCCACAACCTCCTCGTGCCTGCGGTCGCCGTCCGCGGCGGCGTCGGTATCCAGATCCTCGGCGATCTCGGCCTCGGCCGCATCCCGGGTGGGCGTGTCCGGCGCGCCGCCGGGGTGCACCGGCTCGATGACGGGCACCGCCGGATCGACGGCCATCACCCAGCGCCGCGACCGGCGCGAGCGGCCGAACAGGTCGCGGCCCTCGAAGAGCCGGACCGTCCACAGCGTCAGTATCACCAGGCCCGCGGCGTAGCCGTCGGTGAACGCGGCGAACAGCACGCCGTCGGCCTGGACCTGCAGCGAGTCGGCCGTGCGCCACAGCAGCGCCGCCCCGGCCAGCAGGCCGCCGACGATCCAGGCGCACCACCAGATCCGCCCGGCCCGGCCCGCGCGCGGATCGTCGCGCCGCTGGGCCAGTTCGGCCAGGTAGATGCCCGGCCACACCAGGTTCACGACCGGGATCAGGGAGCCGAGCGCCAGCGTGGTGGGGCTGCGCGGATCGCTGTGCCCGGCGGCCTCGAACGCGGCGCGACGCGTCTCGATGAGCCACAACAGCAGCGCCACGGCGCTGCCCAGCGCGAAGACCAGCGCGCCGATCGAGCTGATCAGCACGAAACCGTCGGAGAGCAGCAGGGTGAGCGGGTCGATCAAACGGGTGCGGTTGACCAGCAGGATCGCGTAGCGCAGCAGTTCGGCGACGGCGGCGAGCACGAACAGGCCCGCGGTGACGAGCAGCAGCGGGGCGAGCGCCCAGCGCGCGGTGCGCGAGGGCGCGTGCTCCACCTCGACGGCGGGTTCGGGCGGCAAATCGCGCAGGCCCCAGCTCGGTATGAGCGCGTAGCGCGGCGTGGGCGTGCGCGGGGTCCCGGCCGGGGCCGGTTTGCGCGTGCGATGGTCGGGGCGGCGGGCGACCCAGCGGTAGTTGCGGCGTTCGGCGGGGGCGTCGATGGGGGCGGGCGAGAGCAGCACGCCGCGGCAGCGCGGGCACCAGTGCATGGGGCTGCCCTGGACGGTCCAGCGCGCGCCGCACCGCGCACAGGGTTGCACCACCGTACTCATGGCCTGGCCTCGCAATCGGTCAGTAGATCTTCGCCGGGTGGTCGCCGTCGGCGACCAGGGGCCTGCCCGCCTGCTGCCAGGCCACCATGCCGCCACTCACGTTCACGGCCTCGAAGCCGACGTGGTTCAGATACCGCACCACCTCGATGGAACGGCCGCCCTGCCGGCAGATGACGTAGAGCTCGGCGTCGTAGTCGAGTTCCTCGGCGCGGGCGGGCACGTCGGCCATCGGGATGTGGACAGCTCCCGGCGCGTGCCCGAGTTCCCATTCGTCGGGCTCGCGCACGTCGAGCAGGATCGCCCTGGCCGGGTCGGGCCGCGCGGTGTCGTCGAATTCGCCGGGGACGGCCGACACCGGCACCGACGGAATCTCGGAACTCGTCACACGTCGATCCTGCCATGGTCACCGCGTCGCGGGGAGTAGCGGTGGCACCGTTACGGATGCCGGTCGTTCGCCAGGGGGAATTACATACCTACGGTTTGTTTTCACGGCGATCCGCTGTATCCACAGCCCGTTGTGCGGCCGCCTGTGTATATCTTCGTCAGAGTTATCCACACAATCCACAACTTGATCCACAGGCGGTGGCTATCGTGTCGCCCGTCACCCACAGGGCGGGGCTATAAGCAAACTCTTGGCGAATCCGGGATGAACGGGATCGGGACCCACCCGGCGCGGCCGGTGCCGCTCGTCGAGGCGCGCGCCCGCGAGGACCGGATCCGGGACTCCCCTCCTTGTCATCCCGGAGCCGGCCGGTGCTTCGGCGCCTCGGAACCGCAGCCGTGCGGGTCCCGACATCTACTTGGACGCCGTCCACACCCGATCGGTTCCATAAAAACGAGAACACTAGCGAAAAACTGAAATACCGGGTTCCAGCTGCGACGGTAGGTAGCCTGGGTCACATGAACGTGAGCAGGGGGCTACTCGACGGACTGGACACCAACGGACTCAACACCGCGATCTCCGAGGCCACCTGCCTCGGGCTCGAGGTCGACAAGGACGCGGCGACGCTGCGCCTGGACCTCACGGTGCTGACACTGCCCGCCGACGGGGCCGACCCGCGCGAGCATCAGGTGCGCATCACCTTCACCGGCGTGAGCCGGGTCGCCGCTTCGCTGCGCATCCAGCGCTGGGACGACATCGAGGCCGAGGTGCTGCCGCTGCAGCTGGAGGGTCTGGACGAGGCCGTCCGCAGCTTCGGCGGCGGCAGGCTGCACGGCTGGGAGTTCATCGACCTCGACGACAGCGGCTGGCAACTCTGGCGCGAACTGCTCAGTTTCGACACCAAGATCGAGGACCGCATCCCGGCGCACGTGCTGGAGTTCTCCCAGGAGGAGGGCATCGATCCGCGCGAGCTCGACGTGCGGGTCTGGTTCGACAATATCGTCGTGCACGACGCCAAGGGCAAGGAGATCGCGCCCGCCGACTTCATCGCGGGCGGCGTCCGCTGGTGGAAGGCCCACGACGCGGGCGACCCCCGCACCCTCCGGCCGGGCATCATCCCCCCGCTGTAGGACGAGTTCCCCACCGCCGCGCACCCCCTGGATGCGCGGCGGTTTCGTGTGCGCACCGTTTCGTTCCGCTCACACGGGTACGAACCACTGCGTGAAGTTCTTCCGTGCGATGGAATGTGGGGGCACGCGGCCCGGTTGGTACGGAACGGGTGTACGAATGATGGTTGGAAGTGCCCATATTTTCCGGGCGCGCACAGCCCGACATAGGAAGGGACATCGTGGCTGAGTACACGCTGCCAGATCTGGACTACGACTACAGCGCTCTGGAGCCCCACATCTCCGGGCAGATCAACGAGCTGCATCATTCCAAGCACCACGCGGCCTACGTCGCGGGCGCCAACACGGCCCTCGAGAAGCTCGAGGCGGCCCGTGAGGCCGGCGACCACGGCGCCATCTTCCTGTACGAGAAGAACCTGGCGTTCCACCTCGGTGGTCACGTGAACCACTCCATCTGGTGGAAGAACCTCTCCCCCAACGGCGGTGACAAGCCGGTCGGCGACCTGGCCGCCGCCATCGACGACCAGTTCGGTTCGTTCGACAAGTTCCGCGCGCAGTTCACCGCCGCCGCCAACGGCCTGCAGGGCTCCGGCTGGGCCGTGCTGGGCTACGACACCCTCGGCCAGAAGCTGCTCACCTTCCAGCTGTACGACCAGCAGGCCAACGTGCCGCTCGGCATCATCCCGCTGCTGCAGGTCGACATGTGGGAGCACGCCTTCTACCTCCAGTACAAGAACGTGAAGGCCGACTACGTCACCGCCTTCTGGAACGTCGTCAACTGGGAAGACGTGCAGAACCGCTTCGCTCGCGCCGTAGACCAGGGCAAGGGTCTGATCTTCTAGCCCGCCTCTCCGCGTTTTTTCGCCGGTCGCGGGTGCCTCGGTCGTTCCTGACCGGGCTGCCGGATCGCCGACGTGCCGAGTTCTGGGCGTACCCGACGAGTTACCCATGTCCGTGCGAAATCAGTTGTTACGTGAAGGCTCCCCGGCCCGTGGTCGGGGAGCCTTTTCGTCTCTCTCCCGTTCCCCTAGCACTCTTTGGTACTTGTGTGCCAGGTGGGTCGAGGGTCATTCTCAGTTTCCACAGTTCGAGGACGGGCAGAGCCGCCCCCGGTTTCACGACGGGAGGCCACCATGCGGACGAACGGGCCGATCGGTGTCACGCCGTTCCATGCGCGCGGGTCGCTGCGCGGATTCGTGATCTCCGGCCGCTGGCCGGACACCACCAAGGAGTGGGCGCAGGTGTTGGTGCTCGCGGTGCGGGTCGCGAGCCTGCCCGGCCTGCTCTCGACCTCCACCGTGTTCGGGGTGCGTGAGGAACTGCCCGACGATCCCGCCCCCGGCACCGTCGGCCTGGTGCTCGCCGAGGGGCCGGTGCTCGGCGAGGAGGCGGTGGAACCGGGCCGGTTCGCCGAACATCAGCCGCCCGCCCTTTTGATGCTGCATCCGCCCTCGGAGACGCGCCCCTCGCTGCCGGAGTGCGTGGGTGCCGCGTCGGGGTGTGTGCTGTTGCCGGGTGTGCCGCACCTGGGGCTCGAGCATCGCGCGGCCTGGGTGGAGGCCGAATCCGACGGCACGGTCACGTCTTTGGTGAGCCGCGTCGGCCTGGACCCGATCAGCGATCCCGACACCGCCGTGCTGGCGATGCTCCTCGCGGCCTGAGCGCGCCGGATCTGGGCGCGGGCGAACACATTCGCGCGCAGCGACATTCGCATGAGTTGGTGGTTCCGCACGGGCCCGCGCGGTTAGCCTCAGACGGTCGAAAGGATCGTGGAGGAACATGTCTGGCAATCCGCTCGCCGCCGCCGCACCCTGGGAACTGGTCGCCGACGGCTACGCCGAATCGGCGCTCGCGATCATGGCGCCGTTCTCCGCCCGCGCCCTGGAGCTGGCCGGGCTACCGGAGACCGCCCGCGTGCTCGATGTCGCGGCCGGGCCCGGCACGCTGAGCCTGCCCGCCGCGGCGCAGGTCGCGCGGGTCGACGCCGTCGATTTCGCCGAGCCCATGCTGGACCGGCTGCGCGCGGCGGCCGCGGCGGCCGGGCTCACCAATGTCGAGGTCACCCACGGCGACGGCCAGGCGCTGCCGTTCCCCGACGACACCTTCGACGCGGGGTTCTCGATGTTCGGCCTGATGTTCTTCCCCGACCGGCCCAAGGGTTTCGCCGAGTTGTTCCGCGTGCTGCGCCCCGGCGGGGTGGCGGTGGTGTCGAGCTGGGCGCCGGTGGCGGAGTCGCCGCTGATGCGGCTGATGTTCGGCGCGCTCTCGGCGGGCGATCCGGCGATCCGCGAGCCGCAACCGGACTTCCTGAATCTGGAGAACCCGGAGGTGTTCGCCGGGGAGATGAGCGGCGCGGGGTTCGCGGGCGTGTCCATCCAGCGCCACACCTCAGCCGTGGCCTACGACGACCCCGACCATCTGTGGACGGAGATGGCGCGCAGCAGTGCGCCCCTGGTGCTCTTGCGGCGTTCCCTGGGCGAGGATGCGTGGGAGGAGAGGTCGGCTTCGATGCGGGCCTATCTCAACGAGCACTACCGCCCGCACTCCCTCTTGTCGACCACCGCGTTCCTGGGCATCGGCCACAAGCCCGAGCGCTGACGAAAAGGGCCGCCCCCGAGCGGAACTCAGAGGCGGCCCTGTCGCGGGAACGCTTTAGCGCGGCGCCATACGCAGCGCGCCGTCCATGCGGATGGTCTCGCCGTTGAGGTAGTCGTGCTCGACGATGTACTGCGAGAGCTGCGCGTACTCGTCGGGACGGCCGAGACGCGAGGGGAAGGGCACGCCGGCCTCGAGGCCCTTGCGGTACTCCTCGGTGACGCCGGCCAGCATCGGGGTGTCGATGATGCCGGGGGCGATGGTGTTGACGCGGATGCCGAACTGCGCCAGGTCGCGCGCGGCGGGCACCGTCATGCCGTGCACGCCGCCCTTGGAGGCGGAGTAGGCGATCTGGCCGATCTGGCCCTCGAACGCCGCCACGGAGGCGGTGTTGATGACGACGCCGCGCTGGCCGTACTCGTCGACCGGGTCGGTCTTGGCGATCGCGTCGGCGGCCAGGCGCATGACGTTGAAGGTGCCGAGCAGGTTCACCGTGATGACGGTGCGGAACAGCTCCAGATCGTGCGGGCCGTTCTTGGACAGGATGCGCCCGGCCCAGCCGACACCGGCGCAGTTGACCACGATGCGCAGCGGCGCACCGGACTCGACGACCTTCGCGACGGCGGCCGAGACCTCGTCGCCGCTGGTCACGTCGGCCGGGATGAGGGTGACTCCGGCGGGCACGTTGTCGCCGGCGCGCTCGATCGACTGCGGCACGTCCAGGCCGAAGACGGTGGCGCCCAGATCGGCGAAACGCTTGGCGGTGGCGGCGCCGAGGCCGGATGCGCCTCCGGTGATGATGGCGGCGGAACCCGAAATCTCCACGATGGTCCTCTCATTCGTGACAGCCAGTTGGCCTTTCGTCAATTGCACCCTAACGGGTCGCGGTGAGAGGCGGGTCACGGCTCCCTCGCGGGGGCGGAATATTTGCGAACATCGCTGTTCATCGGTGGTATCGTCGCCGCATGAAGCTGTTCACCGGCCCGGCCGTCACCGGCAGGAAGGTGCTGATCACGGGGGCGGCGCGGGGCATCGGCGCCGCACTGGCCCGGCAGCTGCACGCGCACGGCGCGCGGGTGGCGCTACTGGGCCTGGAGCCGGACCTGCTCGCCGAGCTGGCGCACGAGTGCGGTGACGCGCCGTGGCGGTACTGCGACATCGGCGACCCGGCGCAGGTGCAGCGGGTGGTCGACGCGCTCGTCGCCGAACTCGGCGGGCTGGACACGGTGGTCGCCAATGCCGGTGTGGCCAAACAACTCTCGCTGCTGGGCGGCGATCCCGGCGTGCTGGAGGAGACGCTGGCGGTGAACGTGCTCGGCGTGTATTACACGTTGCGCGCGGCGGGCCCGCACGTCTGTCACCCGAGCGGCTACGTGCTCATCATGTGCTCGCTCGCCGCGGCCGTGCACCTGCCGCTGGCCGGGGCCTACAGCGCGTCCAAGGCCGGGGTGGAGGCGCTCGGCCACACCCTGCGCAACGAGGTCCGCCACACCGGCGCCAAGGTGGGCGTGGCCTACTTCGCCGAACTCGACACCGATATGACCACGCGCGGCTTCGGCACCGCCGCGGCCAGGGAAATCCTGGGCCGCAGCACCGTGTCCGGCGTCGCGCCGCTGGGGCCGGCCATCGATGCGACCGAACGCGCGATCGCCCGGCGCAAGCGACAGGTGGTCTCGCCGTGGTGGGTCGCGGTGGTGCTGCCGTTCCGCCCGATCGCCCAGCGGGTGATCGATGTGGCATTGCGCCGCGGCGTCGCCGAGGCCCTCGACATCGCCCGCACCGAGGACGCGCCGTTCACCACCGAACAGCCCGCCCGCCCGCGCCGCATCGTCCGCTCGGACCGCGACAGCGACCGCCCGGGAGCCCACAGCATGACCGAGTCAGGGCCCGGAGGCGGCAGCTCGCGTCACCACGCGGGGCCCCTCGGGCATGCGAAAGAAGAATCAGCATGACCAACGGGTCCGCTCGCCAATTGCCGAGGGGGCGTCACGGTCTGCCGCGCGAACAGGTCATCGCCGCGCAGCGCGACCGCATCCTGGACGCCATGGCCGACGCGATGGCCGACGGCGGCTACGTGAACACCTCGGTGGCGGCCGTGCTGAAGCGGGCGGGCGTCTCCCGCGAAACCTTCTACGAGCAGTTCCGCTCCAAGGAGCACTGCTTCGAGGCCGCCTTCGAGCGGGCCGTGGAACGGCTGGTGGCGCGGGTGACCTCGGCCTCGACCACCGGCGACTCCGACGGTCCGGATCTGGAACGCATGCGGCGCCTGCTCGACGCGTACTTCGACGGCCTGATCGAAGAACCCGCCTACGCCCGGCTGTATCTGGTGGAGGTGTACGCCGTGGGCTCGCGCGCGGTGGCACGCCGCGCGGAGTTGCAGGAATCGTTCGTCGCCCTGATCGCCGACGTGCTGGGCGCCACCACCGAGGCCCAGCGCTTCGCCTGCCGCACCCTGGCGGCCGCCGTCAGCGCGATGGTCACCGCCCGCATCGCCGCCGACGACATCGACGGCCTGCGCACCCTGCGCGACCCCCTGCTCGACATGGTCCGCCGCGGCGGCGACCTGTACGGCTCGGCGGCCGCCGGACTCTGACAGGGCAGGCCACCCGGGTTTTGGTGTTCACACCGTCCTGGGGCGAGGATGGGGGTATGTCGGAACCAATCGATGTGCCGATCGATGACGACGCGATTCGGCTGGGGCAGTTCCTGAAGCTGGCCAACCTGATCGATTCCGGTTCGGAGGCCAAGACGGTGATCGCCTCGGGACTGGTGCGCGTGAACGACGAGGTCGAACTACGTCGCGGGCGGCAGTTGCACGCCGGTGACGTGGTCGTCCTCGCCGGTCACAAGGTGCGGGTGGCCGCGGGCTGACTCAGTCCTCGGCGCGCACGACGACGCCGTCGTGGTCGCTGTAGAGCACCTCGCCGGGGACGAAGGTGACGCCGCCGAACTCCACCGGCACGTCGCGTTCGCCGCTGCCGGTCTGGGTGCTCTTGCGCGGGTTGGTGCCCAGCGCCTTCACGCCGATGTCGAGGGTGCGCAGGATCGCCGAATCGCGCACCGCGCCGTTGACGATCACGCCGGCCCAGCCGTTGTCCACGCCGCGCCCGGCGATGATGTCGCCGACCAAGGCGGTGTGCACGCTCGCGCCGCCGTCGACCACCAGCACCTTGCCCTCGCCCGGCTCGCTCAGCGTCTGCTTGACCAGCAGGTTGTCCTGGAAGCAGCGGATCGTGGTGATCCGCCCGGAGAACACCTCGCGTCCGCCGAACTGGATGAACTGCGTATCGCAGCTGCGGATCTCGGGGCCGATCTCATCGGCCAGATCGGCGGTGGCAACGTTCACTGATTCGGTCACGGCTGTCAGCTTAGGACGCCCGGCCCACCCCGCGGTTCCGGTGGGTGACCAGGTGTGATCCGGGTCGCTCCGGCGCGGTTCAGGCCCGGCCGTGGCGGCGTTCGTAGGCCAGGCGGGTGTCGGCGGCGCGAGCGCGGGCGCCCGCGTCGGCCAGGGCCGGGTCGAGGCCGTGCTCGAGGAGGCGGTGCCTGCGGAAGACGTAGGTCAGCGCGATGGTGAAGTAGATCAGGGGCAGGTACAGCAGGGCCATCATGGACAGGCCCATCCACAGCGGGCCCGGCAGCAGCAGGAACACGCACAGCAGCGGGATGATCGGGACGAGGATGCGCAGCAGGTAGCGGCGCGTGGCGCCCGGCCCGGTGAGATCCGCGAGCACCCAGTCCGACATCGACGGGGGCAGGGTGCGACCCCAGATGTAGCCGACCCGTTGGACGAAGGTCGGGGTGGTGCGCTCGCTCATGACTGCCATGATCCCACCGGCCGGGCCGGCGTGGGTCAGCCGCGCGCGGCGTGGAATTCGGCGATCTGCTTGATCAGGTTGTCGGTGGTGTGCTTCACCGCGATCTTCACGAACGGCTCGATGGTCCGGCCCAGCGCCTTGCCCGCCAGTCCGCCCGGCACCCGGTAGTCGACGATGGCGTCGACCGTGGACAGGGCGTCGGTCTTGGGGTGGAACAGGAAGGTCGACTCGATCTCGAAGCCCTTGATGGACTTGATCGCGATGGCGAAGTTCTTCTCCCAGCGCACCACCTCGACGCGGGAGTGCAGCGAGGCCGGGCCCAGCTTCATGTGGCCGTCGAACGCGGCGCCGACGCCTTCGGTCTGCTCGGTGACCGGGGTGAAGGACTGGATGCCGTGGAAATAGTTCGGCAGATTCCGGTAGTCGTTGACGTACTCGAACGCGGACTCGGCCGAGGCGGCGCAGTCCGCGACGATCTTCACTTCGGTCATGGCGCCCACCTTAACCGGTGCGCGACCGGCCGCGGGTCACGCCGTGACGGCGAGCGCGGCCGCCAGGCCGAACGCCACCGCCATCACCGTCACCTCCAGCACGGCCCGGCGCAGCGAATCTCCGGCATCCATCCGGTGGTCGGCAGCGCGGCGCACCCAGTCGCGCCGCCACCACCAACCCAGCGCGAGCAGGGCCGCCAGCACCGCCGCTTTGGCCAGCAGGATGCGGCCGTAGCCGGTGTCGACCAGCGCGTGCACCCCGCCCACGCGCACCAGCCCGTTGACCAGCCCGGTCACCCCCACCACACCGACCAGCGGCAGCGCCACCGCCGAGTACCTCGGCAGCGCGGCCGCCCAGCCGCCGCGCGAACGCACCACCAGCGCCAGCGCCGCGAGCAGACCGAACCAGGCGGCGGCCGCCAGCGCGTGGGTGGCGGCCAGCACCGACCCGAACGCCTGCTGCGACATGTGCCCGGTGACGGGGCGCAGGGTGAGCGCGACGGCGGCGAACACCAGCACCAGATCCGGTGCGGCGTCGACCTTTTCGCGGAAGGCCAGCGCGGCGTAGCAGGCGATGGCGCCCGTGCCGATCAGGATGGCGATGCCGACCTGCCCGCCGCTGAGCTCGGTGAGGAAGGTGCCGAACTCGCCCGCGCCCAGCCTGCGCGCGGGCACGCCGACCACCTCGGCCGCCTCGAACACCAGCACCGCGAACTCGGTCGCGCACCACAGCGCGGCCAGCGCCGCGAGCAGCCGCCAGGGCGGCGCGAGCCGGTCGTGCAGCCGGGGCAGCGCGGCCAGCCCGAAGACGGTCGCGCCCGCGCAGTCCGCGAGCACGCGCACGATCGCCTCGGCGGGCAGCGGGCCCGGCGCTGTCAGCAACCACGCGGCGACTACGCCGAGCAGCCCGGCCGGGACGACGAGCAGCAGTGCGCCCGCGTCCCGGCCGCCGGTCGTCGGACGCCGCGACGGACCGCGGTCCTCAGCGCTTCTTCGTCCCACCGCTGAACCCGAACAGGGCCACCGCCAGACCGGCGCCGAACAGCACCACGCCGCCGAGCACGAACACCCACACCGGGATGCCGCCGGAGTCGCCGCCGCCCTGGGCCTCGTCGGTGCGGCCGTCGGCGCGCGGGCCGGGGGTGCCGGTCCCCTGCTCGGTCAGCGTGAACACCCGGTAGCCGCCGACCACGTGCCCGTCGGCCGAGGTCACCCGGTACGCGAGGCGGTACTCACCCGTGGGACCGAGCGCGCCGACGGCCACCTTGACGGTGCGGCCCTCGACCACCGGCTCGCCCTTGGACCACAGGTTCTCGTCGGGCCCGACCACGGTGAGCGACGGGAAGCTCGGCTGGATCTCCTCGTTGAACGTCACGCTGGCCCACTCGGGACCCACCCGGATCGCCTCGCCCTCCTCCGGCACGCTGCCGACCACCGCCGAATGCGCGGCGGCGACGCCGGTCGCGGCGAGCCCGAAGCCCAGCGCGAGCAGGACCGCGACGAGCGCGCGGCGCATCACGACCGCCGCCGGATCAGGTTGCCGAGGCCGAGCGCGACGGCGAACAGTCCGAGCGCCAGGCCCGCGCCGCCCAGCCAGCGGGCGGTGTCGTCGGACTCGTCCGCGGCGTCGGCGCCGGTGTCGGCCGCCGAGGCGTCGACGCCGTGCCCGTCGGAGTGCTCGCCGGAACCGGCGGCCAGGGTGATGCTCGGCGCGGGGGCGGGCACCAGCTTGCCGTCGGCGTCGCTCTGGTTCCAGTCGACGACCTTGCCGTCGCTGTAGACCTGCTTGGCCGGGAACTCGACGCGCTCCTGCTGCGGCATCGGGCCGAACGCGACCGTGAAGCCCTGGAACTGGCCGTCGGTGATGCCGGGCGCGCCGGGTTCGGCGGTCCAGGTGACGGCGACGATCTCGTTCTTGTCGTTGCGGTCCACGCGGGCGCTCCAGCCGGGCACCGGCTGGGTGTAGGCGCTGCGCAGGTTGGGCACCGTCACGGTGACCTCGGTGGTGGCGGCGTCGGTGGGCGACTCGTTGGGCACCCGGAAGGTGACGAACGCGTACCCGCCCTGGGTGGCGCCGGGCGCGTCGGCGGTGATGTGGGCGGCGGCCGTGCCCGCGGTGAACAGGGTGGCGGTGGCGGCCAAGGCCGCCGCGCCACAGGCGCGCGAAAGCGCTGTGCGCATAGGGAATGTCTTTCTGTCCGAGGGGGTTTCGTGGAGGGATTCACACGCACGCGGGCGGCGCGCGCGGACCTGTCGAGACCTTCGGAAGATGGACATAGAAGCTCGCACCGCGCCGGGAACGCAGCGGGGGTTCAGCGACGAGAGGTGTGCGGGGCGCGTATCGCACGGCACGGATGACGCTCGATACGAGCCCGTAGAACCGCTCCGCCGCGAGGATCAGCAGCGCGCAGACGAATGTCGCGACGATGTGCGCGAAAAGCATCCACCCGCCGGGCACTAGACCCGCCATAGACGAACTGGTCTGCGCCACATGCGAGCCCCCGCCGGCGTGACCGGTCATTCCCCCGAGCACGACGTGCCCGGCCGCTTGACCGAGCCCGAGCACCGCCAGCAACCGGAACCCGCCCCCGGCAAGGGCATTCGAGGGCGTCCGCGCGAAAGTGCCACCGGCTCGGGACAAGTCGGCACCCACCACCGGACGGGAACCACGCGCCGCCGCCGCGCACCCGGCGACTACCGAAACCGCCAGTAGCAGGGCGAATTCCGCCGAATCGGGGTAGCCGCCGCCCGCCGCGCCGTGGGCCGCGACCGCGAGCCCGCCGACCAGCGCACCGGCCGCGCCGCCGCGCGGCGGGCCGGTGCCCCGATCGACAGACATCCGGACTCAGTTCACGCCGAGGCGCGCCAGCACATCGGCTTCGATGCCGGACAGCTCGTGCGAGATGGAGGTGTGCACCGCGCGCCTGCGAGTGGCGGGCATCTGCTCGGCGGTGCGCACCGCGGCGTCCAGGCTGCCCAGGCGCTCGCGGGTGGTGGCCACGAACTTCTGCGTGTCGGGGCTCTCCAGCTTGCCCAGCGCGGCCTCGGTGTTGGCGATGCGCGCCTGCAACTTGCCGCCGTGCCCGGCGAAGTCGCCGAGCTGATCGACGCCGACGCCCAGCTGATGCGCGCGGCGGGTGTCGAGCTGCCCGCGCACGAAGGTGGCGCCCCGGTAGGCCAGCGGCGCGAGCACCGGCACCAGCACCCGGGCCACGCCGATGTACTTGCGCACCTGGCTCGCGCTGAACGGGTCCCGCTCGGCCTTGGCGGCCGCCTTGAGCGCGGCCTTCTCCTCGGCCTGCAGCGTGGCGATCTGCTGCTTGGCCACCTTGCGCTGGGTGCGCGCCTCGGCGCGGCGGGACTTGCGGTCGTTCTTCGCGAGCAGTTTGGCCTCGACCGCCGCCTTGTGCTTGAGGGCTTTGGCCTCGGCCCGGCGACTCGGTCGCCGCTTGCGCTTCGTGAACAACCCCATCGGAAGGCCCTCCGTCATGCTGTGTGTGGGCAGCGTCGCAGCGTCTGCCGTCTACCACGCGGTTCGCGCCCACCTTATCGGGTGCGGGCGCCGGGCAGCGAGGGCACACCGTGTCCTGTCGGGGGTCTGGACCATACTGCATACGTGGATTCGGGCAGCGGCGACCGCGAGGGTCGAGACGAGGGGCACCCGGCCGACACGCGGCCGGGTGCGAGTCGCACCGCGTTCTTGGACGCCCGCGCGCTCATCGGCTGCAGGCACCGATTGCGTATGGACGCCGCGCATCCCGAGATCGTGCGCGGCGTCGCCGAGGATCCGGGCGTGCGCCAGCGCCGCGACGCCGCCGCCGCGCACCGCGACAAGGTGCGCGAGACCCTGGTGGCCGACGCGCCCGAGGCCTGGGTGGTGATCGATCCGGCCCTGCGCGCCGGCGACCGGGCCGAGGCCACGCTGCGCGCGTGTGAACAAGGGGCACACCGCATCTGGGGCGGGCTGCTGCCGCAGGAACCCGACACCGGCAGGCGCGGCGGCGCGGAGATCCTGCTGCGCGATCTGGACCGCGGCGGCTACATCCCCGTCATCGTGGTGAACCACAAGGTCACCGATCCGCGCCGTCCCGAACCCGCCGACTTCCACCCCGTCACCTCCGATCTGTTCCGCTGGGACCCGCGCCCCGACCCGGCCCGCAAACTGCGCCAGCAGCCGCGCGACCAGCAGCGCCTGGCCCACCTGTACCGGATGTTGCAGCGCCGCGGCCTGGCCAGCCCGTCGCTGCTGGGCGGCGTGATCGGCTATCACTTCGACCGCATCCTGGTGCACGACGTGGCCCCGATCCTGGCCGACTACGACCGCCGCTACGCCGACCGTATCGCGGTGGTGCGCGGCGAACTGCCCACCGAACCGTCCAAGGTGCCCGAGTGCAGGCAGTGCCCGTGGTGGACGCGCGGGGTGGATGGGCCCAGCTGCGAATCCTGGCTGATCGAGCACCGTGACGTGAGCGTCGTGGCGCCGGGTTCGCGCGCCGACGTGCTGCGCGGCCACGGCGTGCGCACCATCGACGACCTGGCCGCCTGGCAGGGCCCCGACCCGCAGGACTGGCAGCACGGCCCGTTCGACGAGGCGGTGGTCACCGCGCGGGCGTGGCTGGCGGGCGCCCCGCTGGTGCGCCGCTTCGACCGGGTGCGGGTGCGTCGCGCCGACGTCGAGGTGGACGTGGATCTGGAGAGCTTCCAGGAGTTCGGCGCCTACCTGTGGGGCACCCTGCTCGACGGCGTGTACCGCCCGTTCGTGACCTGGGATCCGCTGCCCACCGAGGACGAGGGCCGCTCCTTCGGCGAGTTCTGGACCTGGCTGATGACCGTGCGCGCCCAGGCCGTCGCGGCGGGCAAGACCTTCGCCGCCTACTGCTATTCGCGCACGGCCGAGGACAAATGGCTCTACGAATCGGCCAAGCGTTTCGCGGGCAGGCCCGGCGTGCCCACCGTCGAGCAGGTGCGCGCCTTCGTGGACGGCCCCGAATGGGTCGACATGTTCCAGGCCGTCACCGATCAGTTCATCTGCCCGAACGGCAAGGGCCTCAAGAAGATCGCGCCGGTGGCGGGCTTCTCCTGGCGCGATCCCGAGGCCGGCGGCGAGGCGTCGATGAGCTGGTACCGGCTGGCCGTCGGCTACGACGCGCCCCCCGACCTGAGCCAGCGCACCCGCCTGTTCGAGTACAACGAGGACGATGTGCGCGCCACCTGGGTGCTGCGCGAATGGATGGCGCCCAAGACGCCGAATCCGCACTGCGCCGAGCTCGAGGTGCCCGCCCTGGCCGACTTCGGCGACCCGCCGCGGGTGCGCTCCGGGGACGCCTCCGCCGCCGGTTCCGCGGTGCGCCCGTAGCGGTAACATCGCGACGTGACTCAGCACGTCGAACAACTCGAGTTCCAGGCAGAAACTCATCAGCTGCTCGAGCTGATGATCCACTCCGTCTACTCCAACAAGGACACCTTCCTCCGGGAGCTGATCTCGAACGCGTCCGACGCGCTGGACAAGCTGCGGCTGGCGTCCTTCCAGGACAAGGACCTGGCCGTCGACACCTCCGATCTGCACATCGCGCTGGAGGTCGACGGCGACAATCGGGTCCTCACCGTCCGGGACAACGGCATCGGCATGTCCCGCGCCGAGGTCGTCGACCTGATCGGCACCCTGGCCAAGTCGGGTACCGCCGAGCTGCGCAGGCAGTTGCGCGACGCGAAGTCCGAGGCCGCGGCCGAGGAGCTGATCGGCCAGTTCGGCATCGGCTTCTACTCGACGTTCATGGTGGCCGACAAGGTCGCCCTGACCACCCGCAAGGCGGGCGAGTCCGAGGGCACCCGCTGGGAGGCCGGGGCGGGCAGCTCGACCTACACCATCGAAGAGGTCGCCGACGCGCCGCAGGGCACCGCGGTGACGCTGCACCTCAAGCCCGCCGACCCCGACGACCACCTCTTCGACTACACGCAGGAGTGGAAGCTCCGCGAGATCGTCAAGAAGTACTCCGATTTCATCGCCTGGCCGATCCGCATGGAGGTCGAGCGCACCGTCACCGAGGGTGAGGGCGAGGAGAAGCAAGAGAAGACGATCGTCGAGACGCAGACGCTGAACTCGCAGAAGGCCCTGTGGACACGGCCCAAGAGCGAGGTCTCCGACGAGGAGTACAAGGAGTTCTACAAGCACGTCTCGCACGCGTGGGACGATCCGCTCGAGATCATCCCGCTCAAGGCCGAGGGCACCTTCGAATACCAGGCGCTGCTGTTCCTGCCCTCGCACGCGCCGTTCGACCTGTTCACCCGCGAGCACAAGCGCGGTGTGCAGCTCTACGTCAAGCGGGTGTTCATCATGGACAACTGCGAAGAGCTCATGCCGGAGTACCTGCGGTTCGTCAAGGGTGTGGTGGACGCGCAGGACCTGTCGCTGAACGTGTCGCGCGAGATCCTGCAGCAGGACCGCCAGATCCAGATGATCCGCAAGCGGCTGGTGAAAAAGGTGCTGTCCACGGTCAAGGACCTGCAGGGCGCCGAGGACCAGACCAAGTACCAGACGTTCTGGAAGGAGTTCGGGCGCGTCCTCAAGGAGGGCCTGCTCTCGGACTTCGACAACCGCGAGACGCTGCTGCAGGTGTCGTCGTTCGCGTCCACGCACTCCGAGTCGGAGCTGACCACGCTCGCGCAGTACGTGGAGCGGATGAAGGACGGCCAGGACGCGATCTACTACATGACCGGCGAGTCCCGCCAGCAGGTGGAGAGCTCCCCGCACCTGGAGGCTTTCCAGGCCAAGGGCCTGGAGGTGCTGATCCTGACCGATCCGGTCGACGAGATGTGGGTCGGCTCGGTGCCGGAGTTCGAGGGCAAGCGGTTCCAGTCCATCGCCAAGGGCGAGGTGGATCTGGAGACCGAGGAGGAGAAGAAGGAGTCCGAGAAGCTGCGCGAGCAGCAGGACAAGGACTTCGCCGAGCTGCTGAGCTGGCTGGGCAAGACGCTCGAGGACAGCGTGAAGCAGGTGCGCCTGACCAACCGGCTCACCACCTCGCCCGCCTGCCTGGTCGGCGACACGTTCGATTTCACGCCGATGCTCGAGCGCATGTACCGGGCGTCGGGGCAGATCGTGCCCGAGTCCAAGCGGATTCTCGAGCTCAACCCGACCCACCCGCTGGTCACCGGCCTGCGCGACGCCTACGACACGCGCAAGCCCGATGCCGACGAGGGCAAAGTGCCCGAGCTCACAGAAACCGCCGAACTGCTCTACGGCACGGCCGTGCTGGCCGAGGGCGGCGAGCTGAAGGACCCGGCGCGCTTCGCCCACATCCTCACCGATCGGCTCACCCGGACGCTGTAGATCGATCCCGAAAGGCCCTCTCCCGCAACGGGAGAGGGCCTTTTCGCGTATCTGAGCCCGGTCGCGTCCGGTCACCGCATCCGGGTGTGCGGTGTTTGCGGACAGCAATGTGAGGGTTACCTGAAACTGTGGGTTGGTATCCCAAACTTATTGCGCGCATTGGGTTTTCGTGATGCGCGGTGTTGTCGGCGGTGCGGTTGCCGAGGTAGGGTCGGTGGCAGCGAAGGGGAGTAGCCCCCAATCATGCGGTCGACATACTGACCCACACCCTCGGTG
This sequence comes from Nocardia puris, assembly GCF_036051655.1. NCBI lineage: Bacteria > Bacillati > Actinomycetota > Actinomycetes > Mycobacteriales > Nocardiaceae > Nocardia > Nocardia puris. The sequence goes on from NZ_CP107943.1 coordinate 1,692,190, forward strand.
CGGGTCCGGTCGCATGAACCGGAACGACCTCCGGTGGGCGAGACCTTCGGCCTGAACAACTACTCGTTGTCGGCCGGAGGCGTATGCACCCCCGGCGGGCCGGAGATCCGGGAGCACGCGACACATGACAGCCACCATCCTGCTGAGCATCGGCATCGTCTTCCTCGCCGAACTCGGCGACAAGTCCCAGCTCATGGCGCTGACGTTCGCGCTGCGCTATCGCTGGTGGGTGGTGCTCGGCGGTATCGCGACCGCGACGGCCATGGTGCACGTCCTCTCGGTCGCGGTCGGCCACTCCCTCGGCGCGGCGCTGCCGACCGAGGCCATCGCGCTGCTCGCCGCGCTCACCTTCCTCGCCGTCGGCCTCTGGACGCTGCGCGAGAACCTCGGCGAGGACGACGAGGACGACACCCCGAAGGTCTCCCGGTTCGCCACGGCGGCGCCCTTCCTCGTGGTGGTCTCGGCCTTCCTGCTCTCCGAACTGGGCGATCGCACCATGTTCGCCACCGCCGCCCTGGCCACCGAGAACGACTGGTTCGGCGTGTGGATCGGCTCCACCATCGGCATGGTGATCGCCGACGCGCTGGCCATCGCGGTCGGCATCCTGGTCGGCAAGCACCTGCCCGAGCGGGCCATCGGCCTCGGCTCGGCCCTGCTGTTCCTGTTCTTCGGCGCGATGTCGCTGACGAGCGCGCTCGCCCCGGATCTGGGCGCCCTGCCCGCGGCCGCGCTCGCCGCGATCGCGCCGCTACTGGCCGGCGCGTTCGCCTGGTGGTGCCGGCGCCGTGCCGTCGCGCAGCGCGGCGGCGGCCGCGCCGAGCACGCCGTTGAGCGCGCCGACGAACTCCAGTAGCCGCGCGAGTTCCGCGTCGTCACGACGGTCGAGCTCGCCCGCCACGCCCGCGCCCAGCCCGGCGAACAGCGGCGTCACCGCGGCGGCCGCCCGCTCGGCGACCAACTCGACCCGCACCCGCCTGCGATCGCCCGGATCGCGTTCGCGCCGCACATAACCCGCGCGCTCGAGCCGGTCGACCATCGCCGTGACCGCGCCGCCGTTGGTGATGCCGATGCGGCGGGCGAGCTCCCCCGGCGTGCTCGGACCGTCCATGGAGAGCATGTTCAGGCAGCTCAGATCGGTGATCGTGATGCCGAGCCGCGCCGCGACGGCCGAGTGGAACACGACCGTGCGCACGGCCTGGGTGCGCAACTCCCGCAGCAGCGAGTTCAGGGTCTCGGTCCGGGCTTTCCCCGATGTCATGGGCGCGCACGCCTCCTACTCTCTCTGAAATAGAGATACTCGAACTCCGAGAGTATCACCGGCTCAGGGAGAGTGACCGATGACGACCGGGAGAACGATCGCGCTGTGGGCGCTGGTGATCTTCGTGGGCATCCAGTTCGGCGCGGGGTGGTACGAGAAGCTGGCGATCGTCCCGCTGTGGACGGACGTGCCCACCGACCAGACCCTCACCGCCATGGAGGAGTCCGGCATGAAACGGGCGGGGCGGGCGTTCTGGCCGTTCGTCTCGCCGGTCGTGGCGCTGCTCGCGGTGGTGAATCTGTTGCTGGCGCGCCGCGCGCCGGCACCGATGCGGCGGTGGTGGCTGCTCGGCGCCGCGGTGATGACCGCCTACGCCGTGGTCAGCTACGCGTATTTCGTGCCGCAGATGTTGATGTTCCAGTCCGGGGGTGCGGACTGGTCGGCGGAGCGGGTGGACACCTTCGTCACCTGGTGGACCGGGCTGAACTACGCCCGCATGGCCCTGGGCGGCGCGGGCTGGCTGTGCCTGCTGCGCGCGCTGTCACTGTCGGGGGCCCACGGCGCGCCGGTTCGATCACGCAACGTCCCCAGGTACACACTGGATCGGTGACTTCCACGCAGGACGGCCAACGCACCGAGATCGACGCGGCGCCGGACACCCCGGCGCCGCCGGTTCCGCACCGTGGGCACGGCAGGTTCGTGCGGGTCCCGCACATCGCGGGGACGGTGCTGGGCGTTTTCGCGGTGCTGTGTTTCCTGTGGAGCCTCTCGCCCGCGCTGCGGTTCCTGACCCAGGCGCCGCGCCGCTACATCGACGACTACTACTTCGACGCGCCCGACACGAACCTCATGTGGGCGCTGATCGTCGGACTGCTGGCGGGGGCTATCGCCAGCCGCAAGCGGATCGCCTGGTGGTTGCTGGTCGGCTACCTGGCGCTGTTCGCCTTCGCGAACGTGCTGGAGTTCGCCGGGGAGGGCAACGTCCACGCGTTGATCGCGATGGTCGTGCAGCTCGCCGTGATCGGCGTGCTGATCGCCTCGTGGAGCGAGTTCTACACGCGGGTGCGGCCGGGTGCGGTGCGCAAGGCGCTGGGCGTGCTGGCCGGCGGCCTGGCGGCGGGCTGCCTGCTGGGCTGGGGGCTGGTGGAACTGTTCCCGGGTTCGCTGCCCGGTGGCTGGCAGCGGCCCGCGTGGGCGGTGTACCGGGTGACGGCGGCCATCCTGGTGGAGAACGAGCACTTCGACGGGCATCCGCGCCCGTTCGTGAACTTCCTGCTCGGCCTGTTCGGCGCGCTCGCGCTGCTGGCGGCGGTCATCGTGCTGTTGCGCTCGCAGCGCGCGGAGAACGCGATGACCGGGCTCGACGAGTCGGCCATCCGCGGCCTGCTGGAACGCTCCGACGTGGAGGATTCGCTCGGGTACTTCGCCACCCGGCGCGACAAGGCGGTGGTCTTCGCGCCCAGCGGTAAGGCGGCTGTCACCTATCGCGTGGAGCTGGGCGTCTGCCTGGCCTCCGGTGATCCGATCGGCGGGCGCGAGGCCTGGCCGCAGGCGATCGACGCCTGGCTGCGCATGGCGGATCAGTTCGGCTGGGCGCCCGCGGTGATGGGCGCGAGCGAACTGGGCGCGACGGCCTACCGGCGCGCGGGCCTCTCCGCGCTGCGGCTCGGCGACGAGGCGATCCTGGACACGCGGAGCTTCTCGCTGGCGGGCCCGGAGATGAAGCAGGTGCGCCAGGCCGCCAACCGGCTGCGCAAACACGGTGTGACCGTGCGCATCCGCCGCCACCGCGACATTCCCGCCGAGGATTTCGCCTCGATCATCGCTCGCGCCGAGGCCTGGCGCGACACCGAGACCGAACGCGGCTTCTCCATGGCGCTGGGCCGGCTCGGCGACCCGCTCGACGGCGACTGCCTGCTGGTGGAGGCGGTGAACCCGCAGGAGAAGGTGCTCGGCATGCTGTCGCTGGTGCCGTGGGGCCGCACCGGCGCCTCGCTGGAACTGATGCGCCGCGATCCGCACAGCCCCAACGGCGTGATGGAGCTGATGATCTCCCAGCTCGCGCTGAACTCCGACCAGTACGCGATCACCAAGGTGTCGCTGAACTTCGCGGTGTTCCGCGCGGTGTTCGAGGAGGGCGGGCGCATCGGCGCGGGCCCGGTGCTGCGGATGTGGCGCGGGGTGCTGCTGTTCTTCTCGCGCTGGTGGCAGCTCGAGGCGCTGTACCGGTCGAACGTGAAGTACCAGCCGCACTGGGTGCCGCGATTCTTCCTGTTCGAGGAGCGCAGGCAGTTGCCGCGGGTGGCGATGGCCAGCGCCCTGGCCGAGGGCTTCCTGCCGCGCCTGGGCAAGGAGCCCGACGCCAGCGCGCACACCGGCCTGCACAGCGCGGTGCCCCCGGGCGTCACCGGTCTGCACCCCGACGGCAGCCCGCCGGAATCGTCGGAAGACGAACTGGCCGAACAGCTTCCGAAGCGCCCCGAGCAGGTGCGGGTGCGCATGGACAAGCTGGACCGGATGGTCGCGGCCGGCGTCGACCCCTACCCCGTGGCCTATCCCCCGACGCACACCGTCGCGGCGGCGCGGCGCTCCCCGCGCGGCACCACCGTGCGGGTGTGCGGCAGGCTGCTGCGCATCCGCGACTACGGCGGCGTGATCTTCGCCGTGCTGCGCGACTGGACCGACGACATCCAGCTGGTCATCGACCGCGAACGGGTCGGCGCGCGGCGCAGCGCCGAATTCGGCGAGTACTTCGACCTGGGCGACCTCATCGAGGTGAGCGGCCAGATCGGGCGCAGCCGCCGCGGCGAACTGTCGCTGCTGGCGGCGGACTGGCGGATGAACGGCAAATGCCTGCACCCGCTGCCTGACAAGTGGAAGGGCCTGGCCGATCCCGAGGCGCGCGTGCGCCAGCGCTACGTGGACATGGCGATCAACGCCGAGACCCGCGAGGTGATGGCCAAGCGCAGCGCGGTGGTGCGCTCGCTGCGCGATTCGCTGAACTCGTGGGGCTACCTGGAGGTGGAGACGCCGATCCTGCAACAGGTGCACGGCGGCGCCAACGCCACGCCGTTCCTCACCCACATCAACGCCTACGACCTGGACCTGTACCTGCGCATCGCGCCCGAGCTCTACCTCAAGCGGCTGTGTGTGGGCGGGATGGAGAAGGTGTTCGAGCTGGGGCGCACGTTCCGCAACGAGGGCGTGGACTTCAGCCACAATCCCGAGTTCACCATCCTGGAGGCGTACGAGGCGCACAGCGACTACGAGCGGATGATGCACACCTGCCGCCACCTGATCCAGAACGCGGCGATGGCGGCGAACGGGTCGATGGTCGCGCTGCGGCCCGCCGCGGACGGGTCGTTCGAGCAGGTGGACATCTCCGGCGAGTGGCCGGTGAAGACGGTGCACGGCGCGGTGTCGGAGAAGGTCGGCGCGCAGGTGTCGCCGGAGACGAATGCCGAAGAGCTCCAGGCGATCTGCGACCGGGTCGGGGTGCCCTACCTGCACGGGTGGGACGCCGGGCAGATCGTGCTGGAGATGTACGAGCACCTGGTGGAGGCCACCACCGAGGCGCCCACGTTCTACATCAACTTCCCCACCTCGGTGTCGCCGCTGACGCGCTCGCACCGCAGCATCGCGGGGGTCACCGAACGCTGGGATCTGGTGGCGTGGGGCGTGGAACTCGGCACGGCCTACAGCGAACTCACCGATCCGGTGGAACAGCGCCGCCGTCTCACCGAGCAGTCCATGCTGGCGGCGGGCGGCGATCCGGAGGCGATGGAGCTGGACGAGGACTTCCTGCAAGCCCTCGAACACGCCATGCCGCCCACGGGCGGGCTCGGGATGGGCGTCGACCGGGTCGTCATGCTCATCACCGGCCGCAGCATCCGCGAGACCCTGCCGTTCCCGCTGGTGAAACCCCGCTGAGGCGAATCCGGGTTCGACACGTCCGCGGCCGGGTAACACCAACCCGGCCGCCACACGGTCGATGTCGATGTCGAACGGAACCGTGAGATTCAGCCGGTCGTGATGGATGCCGGTCAGCGCGTACGCCGACGCGGCGGGGTCGAGTTCGTACACGTAGACAACCGGTCGGCCGTCGACGTTCTCGACGCGCCAGAAATGGCGGATACCCGCCGCCGCGTAGAGCCGGGGCTTGCGATCGCGGTCCCGGTAGCGCGATTCCGCCGAGACCACCTCGATGGCCATCACGACATCGTCCGCTTGATAACCCGTGAGGTCGGGACCGCCGTCACGCTCGGCGAGCACCACCACGACGTCCGGTTCGGGCCGCTGGTCCGGGGCGAGCGTCACGGTCATCTCGCGTCGGACGCGAAGATACTCCGGTGCGTGCCGCCGCAGTTCCGCGTCGAGAAGAGTGATCGCCAGCACGTGGAACTTCGCCTGCGGGCCCACGAAAACGAGGCTCCCCTCGATCAACTCGGTGTGCGGGGGAAGGTCGGGCAGGCGATCCAGATCCTCGGCCACGAAACCTCCCGGCGGAGGACGTAGCCACTGCGGGAAGGGTTCGGGATTTATGAGCACCTACCCAGTAGGTATCAGGCGCCACCCGCCTCGGCGACTACTGGACCCGATCGGGCAGAGTGGCGCTGTGCAGTTGATTCTGGTACGGCATGCGCAGCCGGTGCGGGTGGAGGGGAGTTCGGGGCCCGCTGATCCCGAGTTGTCGGAGTTGGGGCGGGAGCAGGCCGGGCGGGTGACGGAGGTGCTGGCGCGGCGCGGGGTGGTGCGGGTGGTGAGCAGTCCGCAGCGCCGGGCGCGCGAGACCGCCGCGCCCACGGCGGCGAAGCTGGGGCTCGGGGTGGACGTCGTGGACGGACTGGCCGAGTACGACCGAGATCTGCCCGCCTATATTCCGATCGAGGACGCCAAGCGCGAGTTCCGCGAGACCTACGACCGGATCAAGGCCGGGCACCTCCCCGAGCAGATCGACGGGCCCGCGTTCGTGGCGCGGGTGCGCGCCGCCATCGAGGAGATCGTCGCGGCGGCCGACCACGCCGACACGGTGGTCGCGTTCGCGCACGGCGGCGTGATCAACGTGTTGCTGCAAGAGGTGCTCGAACTGCCCCGGCCGCTGACCTTCCCGATCGACTACTGCTCGGTGACGCGAATCCTGTTCTCCCGCACCGGCCGCCGCACGGCCGCCACCGTCAACGAGAACGGTCACGTGTGGGATCTGCTGCCGCGCAACCTCGCCCCGCGTGAGCACTGAGCGCCGCGCTCACAGCGGACTACCAGTCTCGTCGCACCGTGGTCACAGCGCGGCGTCCTTCCATGGGACGCGGGATCACCGCGAGGGTGATCACCCGACGAGAGAAGGGATTCCGTGTTGCTCACCGACAACATACGCAGAGGCGCGGTGCGGGTCGCGATGGCGGGCGCGCTGATCGCCGTACCGCTGGCCACGCTGGCCGCTACCGCGAGCGCCGACCCCGCCGCGACCGACCCGGCCGAGACCGTCACCATCCACCTCGAGGAGGGCGCCGAGGTGACCCGTCCCGGCGAACCAGGCTTCGACCGGACCCGCCCGGCCATCCCGGCCCGGCCGGGTGAGGGACCCCGCGTGGAGTTCCGCCAGTTCCCGCCCGATCAAGGCGAGGGCCCGCGAGTGCGGTTCCGTGAATTCCGCGAGCCCGCCTTCCCGCTGCCCGCGACGGGATCGGCGGGCAGCAGCTGACAGAAACACGAAGGTCGCCTCCCGCGCGGGGGAGGCGACCTTCGCCGCGTTCACCGGGTGATCAAGCCATGCCCCGGATCCAGTTGTGCATCCAGGAGATGGCGGTCTGCCCGCCGCCCACCGAGTAGTTGCCGTACACGGTGTGCGCCTGCGAACGGTAGAAGCGCTCCAGATCCTTGGCGCGCTGCTGGTTCGCGCTGTCGGAGAGCTGCGCCTGCAACGTCGGCACGCCACCGTGGGCGAACAGGTCGTTGAGGATCGCGCCCGCCTCGAGCTGGTAGCGCCAGACGTTGGCCGGGTTGGCGTCCGAACTCTGGGCCAGGAAGCCGGCGAAGCGGGTGACGAAATCGTCGGTCGCGGTGGCGCAGTACAGGTCGTCGACCGCGCAGATGGTGCGGGTGCGGTCGGCCAGCCAGCCGAAGCCGCCCACGCGCGGACCACCGGCGCCCGCGCCCGGAGCGGGCGGACCCACCTGGATATCGGTGGGCGAACGGCGCGGATCGGAGATCAGGCCCACGCCCGCGACCCGGTCGGCGGGCACCGCACCCAGGCCGGTGCCGATCTCGGCGGCCACATCGCCCGCGGCGTCCGCCCCCTGGCTGTAGCCCACGAGCGCGAACTTGGTGCCGCCGCAGCGCTGCGCCATCGCCGACAGCAGGCCGCGCGCGGCGTTGGTGGCCTGCTTCTTCGAGTTGCCGTAGACCTCGCCCTCCCACGGGAAGGCGGTGGCCGCGTAGGTGACATAGTCGACCTTGGTGTTCGCGGGTAGGCCCCGGGTGACCCCGGCCAGCATGCCGGGTTGTGGCTTCTTGTCGTGGCCGGTCTCCCAGGTGCCGGGGATGGCCACCACGTACAGGCTGGGGCAATTGTCCGCCGCCGCGGTCCCGCTGCCGAGCACGAGTCCGGACGCAATCGCCGCGGAGGCTCCCACAGCCGCGACAATCTTCTTCAACCGCATACCGCTCCAGTTCACACCTGAGCCCCGATTGGAGGGGCTGTTCCCCGACGAGTTGCCGCTAACATGCTGAACCCGACGGATGTCGTTCCAGTGCACGCCGGGTTAACTCGAGTTACCCGCCACTATGACGGGCGCAACCAGACCCCGAATCCGGAAATGCGCCCGTACAACGGACACCACAATAGGGCTCGGCCGTCACACACGCCATTCGAGTCCCGGGACTTGGCCGATTTCCGACATACGAAAGCGCCCACGAACTTTCGTCCGCGGGCGCCTCGTGATCAGCCGGTCAGCGCTGGGCGACCATGGTGGGGGTGACCGGCGCGGGCAGCGCGGTCTCGCCCTCCAGGAAGCTGTCCACCGCGGCGGCCGCGGCGCGGCCCTCGGCGATAGCCCACACGATCAGCGACTGGCCACGGCCCATGTCGCCGGCGACGAACACGCCGGGAATGTTGGTGGCCCAGTTCTTGTCGCGCTGGACGTTGCCACGCTGGTCGTAGCCGACACCGAGATCGCTGAGCAGGCCCGGCTTCTCGGGGCCGACGAAGCCCATGGCCAGCAGCACCAGATCCGCCTCCAGGGTGAAGTCGGTGCCGTCGACCTTCTCGAAACGGCCGTTGACCATCTTCACCTCGTGCGCCTCGAGGCCGGTGACCTTGCCGTCCTTGCCGACGAAACGCTCGGTGTTCACCGAGAACACCCGCTCGCCGCCCTCCTCGTGCGCCGAGGACACCCGGTACATGAGCGGGTAGGTCGGCCACGGGGTGGAGGAGGCGCGCTCCTCCGGTGGGCGGGGCATGATCTCGAACTGGTGCACCGAGGCCGCACCCTGGCGGTGCGAGGTGCCCAGGCAGTCGGCGCCGGTGTCGCCGCCGCCGATGATGACGACCTTCTTGCCGCGCGCGTGGATCGGCGGCAGGCCCTCGGCATCGGCGACGTCGTCGCCCAGCTGCACCCGGTTGGCCCAGGGCAGGAACTCCATGGCCTGGTGGATGCCGTCCAGCTCGCGGCCGGGGATCGGCAGGTCGCGGGCCTGGGTGGCACCGCCCGCCAGGACCACCGCGTCGAACCGCTCGCGCAGCTCGTCGGCGGTGATGTCCACGCCCACGTTCACGCCGGTCTTGAAGATGGTGCCCTCGGCCTCCATCTGCGCCAGGCGGCGGTCGATGAAGCGCTTCTCCATCTTGAATTCCGGGATGCCGTAGCGCAGCAGGCCGCCGATGCGGTCGGCGCGCTCGAACACCGTGACGGTGTGCCCGGCGCGGGTCAGCTGCTGGGCCGCGGCCAGACCGGCCGGACCGGAGCCGACGACCGCGACCTTCTTACCCGTGATGCGGGTCGGGTACACCGGGGTGACCCAGCCTTCGTCGAAGGCGTTCTCGATGATCTCGACCTCGACCTGCTTGATGGTCACCGGGTCCTGGTTGATGCCGAGCACACAGGACGCCTCGCACGGAGCCGGGCACAGGCGGCCGGTGAACTCCGGGAAGTTGTTGGTCGCGTGCAGGCGGTCGATGCCCTCGCGCCAGCGGTCCTTGTACACCAGGTCGTTCCACTCGGGGATGAGGTTCCCCAGCGGACAACCGTTGTGACAGAACGGGATACCGCAGTCCATGCACCGGCTGGCCTGGGTGCGGAGGGTGTCGTGGGAGAAGTTCTCCTCGTACACCTCCTTCCAGTCCATCAGGCGCAGCGGGACCGGACGCCGCTTGGGCAGTTCCCGCGAGGTGTGCTTCAAGAAACCTTGTGGGTCAGCCACGTGCCGCCTCCATGATCGCCTCGTCCACGTCCTTGCCGCTCTTCTCGGCTTCGGAGATGGCGAGCAGAACCTTCTTGTACTCGCGAGGCATGACCTTCACGAAATGATTCACCTGCTGCGACCAGTCGCCCAGGATGCGTTCGGCGACCGCCGAACCGGTCTGGTCGCGGTGCTCGGTGATGATGTCGCGCAACCAGGTGAAGTCGTCGCCGCCGAGCTGCTCGATGGCCTCGCTCTGCTCCGAGTTGACCCGCTCGGCGAAGGTGCCCTCCGGGTCGTAGACGAACGCCACGCCGCCGGACATGCCCGCGCCGAAGTTGCGCCCGGTCTCCCCGAGGATGACGACCTTGCCACCGGTCATGTACTCGCAGCCGTGGTCGCCCACGCCCTCGACCACCGCGGTGGCGCCGGAGTTGCGCACGGCGAACCGCTCGCCCACCACGCCGCTGATGAACACCTTGCCGCTGGTGGCGCCGAACAGGATCACGTTGCCCGCGATGATGTTCTGCTCCGCCGCGAAATCGGCGGGCGCGTTCGGCGACGGGCGCACCACGATGTGCCCGCCCGAAAGTCCCTTGCCGACATAGTCGTTCGCGTCACCCTGCACGCGCAGCGTGATGCCGGCCGGGACGAACGCGCCGAAGCTGTTGCCCGCCGAGCCGGTGAAGGTGATGTCGATGGTGTCGTCGGGCAGGCCGGTGCCGCCGTAGAGCTTGGTCAGCTCGTGGCCGAGCATGGTGCCCACGGTGCGGTTCACGTTCGTGATCTTGGTCTCGAACTTCACCGGCTCGCCGCGCTCGAGCGCATCGCGGCTCTGGGTGATCAGCTGCTGGTCCAGCGCCTTGTCCAGACCGTGGTCCTGGGCCTTGGTGCAGCGGCGGTCCTGGTACATGAACGCCGTCTCGACGTCGTCCAGGATCGGCGAGAGGTCCAGCTTGCTGGCCTTCCAGTGCTGCTTGGCCTTGGCGGTGTCGAGCAGGTCGACCCGGCCCACGGCCTCGTCCAGCGTGCGGAAGCCCAACTGCGCCAGCAGTTCCCGCACCTCCTCGGCGATGAACAGGAAGAAGTTCTCCACGAACTCCGGCTTGCCGGTGAAGCGCTCGCGCAGGATCGGGTTCTGCGTCGCGACGCCCACCGGGCAGGTGTCGAGGTGACAGACGCGCATCATGATGCAGCCCGACACCACCAGCGGCGCGGTCGCGAAGCCGTACTCCTCGGCGCCGAGCAGCGCGGCGATCATCACGTCGCGGCCGGTCTTCATCTGGCCGTCGACCTGCACCACGATGCGGTCGCGCAGACCGTTGAGCAGCAGCGTCTGCTGGGTCTCGGCCAGGCCGAGCTCCCAGGGGCCGCCCGCGTGCTTGAGCGAGGTGAGCGGCGAGGCGCCGGTGCCGCCGTCGTGGCCCGAGATCAGCACCACGTCGGCGTGCGCCTTGGACACGCCGGCGGCGACGGTGCCGACGCCCGGCTCGGCGACCAGTTTCACGTGAATCCGCGCCTGCGGGTTCGCGTTCTTCAGGTCGTGGATGAGCTGGGCCAGATCCTCGATCGAGTAGATGTCGTGGTGCGGCGGCGGCGAGATGAGGCCGACGCCCGGGGTGGAGTGACGCACCTCGGCGACCCACGGGTACACCTTGTGCGCGGGCAGCTGACCGCCCTCGCCCGGCTTGGCGCCCTGGGCCATCTTGATCTGGATGTCGGTGCAGTTGGTCAGGTAGTGCGCGGTCACGCCGAAGCGGCCCGAGGCCACCTGCTTGATCGCGCTGCGGCGCCAGTCGCCGTTCTCCTCGACCTCGAAGCGCGCCGGATGTTCGCCGCCCTCACCGGAATTCGAGCGGCCGCCGAGCCGGTTCATGGCGATGGCCAGCGTCTCGTGCGCCTCGGCGGAGATGGAGCCGTAGCTCATCGCGCCGGTGGAGAACCGCTTGACGATCTCGCTCGCGGGCTCCACCTCGTCGATCGAGATCGGCGCGCGCTCACCGGTCTTGAACTTGAACAGGCCGCGCAGCGAGGCCAAGCGCTCGGACTGGTCGTCGACCAGCTTGGTGTACTCCTTGAAGATCGAGTACTGGCCGGTGCGGGTGGCGTGCTGGAGCTTGAACACCGTGTCCGGGTTGAACAGGTGGTACTCGCCCTCGCGGCGCCACTGGTACTCACCGCCCACCTCGAGCTCGCGGTGCGCGCGCTCGTTGCGGTTCTCCAGGAACGCGGTCCGGTGGCGGGCGGCCACGTCGGCGGCGATCTCGTCGAGCCCGATGCCGCCCAGGTGCGAGCGCAGGCCGGTGAAGTACTCGTCCACCAGTTCCTGCGACAGGCCGATGACCTGGAACAGCTGCGCGCCGTTGTAGGAGGCCATGGTGGAGATGCCCATCTTGGACATCACCTTCAGCACGCCCTTGCCCGCGCCCTTGATGTAGTTGGCGACGGCCTTGCGGTTGTCGGCGGCCAGGTCGCCGGTGCTGCCGGGCAGCTCCAGCGCGCCGCGCTCGAGCATGTCCTCGAGGGTCTCGAAGGCCATGTACGGGTTGATCGCGGCCGCGCCGAAGCCGACCAGCATGGCCATGTGGTGCACCTCGCGGGCGTCACCGGCCTCCACGATCAGGCCGACCTTGGTGCGGGTGCGCTCGCGCACCAGGTGGTGGTGCACCGAGGAGGTCAGCAGCAGCGACGGGATCGGCGCCAGCTTCTCGTTGGACTCGCGGTCGGACAGCACGATGATCGCCGCGCCGCCCTCGATGGCCGCCGAGACCTGCACGTTGATGGCCTCGAGCGCCTTGCGCAGGCCCTTGCCGCCCTTCTTCACCGGGTACAGGCCGCGCACCACGACCGAGCGCAGCTCGGGCTGCGATCCGTCGTCGTTGATGTGCACCAGCTTGGACAGCTCGTCGTTGTCCAGGATCGGCTGCTCGATGGCGATCTGCTTACAGGACTCCGGGCCCGGGTGCAGCAGGTCGGCCTCGGGGCCGAGGTTGCGCTTGAGGCTGGTGACGACCTCCTCGCGGATGGCGTCCAGCGGCGGGTTGGTGACCTGCGCGAACAGCTGCGAGAAGTAGTCGAACAGCAGGCGCGGACGCGAGGAGAGCACGGCGATCGGGGTGTCGGTGCCCATCGAGCCCAATGCCTCGCCGCCGGTCTTGGCCATCGGCGAGAGCAGCAGGTTCAGTTCCTCGGTGGTGTAGCCGAAGATCTGCTGACGGATCAGCACCCGGTCGTGCGACATGTGCTCGTGCGGGCGGTCGGGCAGATCGGCCAGGCGGGTCACGCCCTCGTCCAGCCACTGCTGGTAGGGGTGCTCGGCGGCCAGCTCGGACTTGATCTCGTCGTCGCTGATGATGCGGCCCTGCGAGGTGTCGACCAGGAACATGCGGCCGGGCTGCAGGCGGGCCTTCTTCACCACGCGGGCGGGGTCGATGTCGAGGACGCCGACCTCCGAGGCCATCACGACCAAGCCGTCGTCGGTCACCCAGATGCGGCTCGGCCGCAGGCCGTTGCGGTCGAGCACGGCGCCGATGACGGTGCCGTCGGAGAAGCACACCGAGGCCGGGCCGTCCCACGGCTCCATCAGCATCGAGTGGTACTCGTAGAACGCGCGGCGCTGCGCGTCCATGGTGTCGTTGCGCTCCCAGGCCTCGGGAATCATCATCAGCACGGCGTGGGGCAAGCTGCGGCCGCCGAGGTGCAGCAGTTCCAGCACCTCGTCGAAGCGCGCGGTGTCGCTCGCCCCCGGGGTACAGACGGGGAAGATCTTCTCGAGCCGGTTCTTGCCCGCCGAGTCGATGCCGAACACGTCGCTGTTCAGCAGCGCCTCGCGGGCGCGCATCCAGTTCTCGTTACCGGTGACGGTGTTGATCTCGCCGTTGTGGGCGACGCGGCGGAACGGGTGCGCCAGCGGCCACGACGGGAAGGTGTTGGTGGAGAAGCGCGAGTGCACGATGCCCAGCGCGGACTCGACCCGGTCGTCCTGCAGGTCCAGGTAGAACGCGCGCAGCTGGGGCGTGGTGAACATGCCCTTGTACACGAAGGTCTGGCCGGACAGGCTGGGGAAGTACACCGACTCGCGGCCCATCGAGCCCTCGCCGGGGCCCGCGTTGCCGAGTTCGTGCTCGACCCGCTTGCGGATGACGTAGGCGCGCCGCTCCAGGTCCATACCGGTCAGCTGCTCGGCGGCGCCCTTGGGCGAGGCGATGAAGATCTGGCGGAAGGTCGGCATGGCGTCGCGCGAGAGCGCGCCGAGCGAGGACTCGTCGATCGGTACCTCGCGCCAGCCGAGGACCTCGAGGCCCTCTTCCTTGACGATCTTCTCCACGCCGTACGCGGCGCGGGCGGCCTCGCGGCGGGCCTGCGGCAGGAAGGCGATTCCGGACGCGTAGGCACCCTCGGCGGGCAGCTCGAAGTCCACGATCGCGCGGAAGAAGCGGTCCGGGATCTGGATCAGGATGCCCGCGCCGTCGCCGGAGTTCGGCTCCGCGCCCGCGGCACCGCGGTGCTCCAGATTCAGAAGGGCCGTAATAGCCTTGTCCACGATGTCGCGGCTGCGGCGGCCGTGCATATCGACGACGAATGCGACACCGCAGGCGTCGTGTTCGTTCGCCGGGTCATAGAGACCAATGGATCCGGGTGACCGGTGGCCAGGAAGTTGCGTCATGCCTCTGCCTTCAAGAAAGTGGCCTTCGAAGAAAAACGGCCTTTCGTCGAACGCCTCCGTCAAGACTGCGCCCGTACGGTCCGGAAACCAGCCGCGCTGATGGTCTTCGGCGTGCAGTCACGTCTCCAGTTGTCCACCCGCTTCGTGTGGGGTGCTGGCGGTAACGCATCGCTTACGCGATCCTTACCTCCACGCGGGTGTTCGCCCGCTACTCTGGCCACCTGCCATGGTGTGCCCGAGCGGGCGACGTTGCCGAGCTTTTGTGTTCGGCGTAAGAGCAAACGATAAGTCAGGTCCGGGGCCCAACCAACTAAGGTTGCACTAATTACCCGTTCTAGCTGGGCTTCTTCAAGTCGGTCCTCCACGTGTGCGCGTCGTCCAGTGTAAAGCAGCGCGCGGGCGCGGATCGATCCCCCGGCACCGGGTGCCGGGGGGTTCGAACAGCCCTTCGCGCGGCGTGCGCCACCGCCGTCTCCGGCCGGAGAAACCGCGCTCACCTGCATCGAAGTGGATTTCCCCGGCCCGGGTCAGGACAAACCAAACGTGGGGCGGCTAACTCCGCCCGCGCCGCGCTGAGACATCTGTGACAGGGGTGTGACAAGCCACGGCACCGATCCGACCGTCCGGACTCTTTTGCCGCCTGTGGCTTTCAGCACACGTTCGGCAACTTCCGTTCGGTGGTGTCGGACACAGTCGGCGCAGGCGTGCTCAGGCGGGGCCGCACAGCGCCACCGAGGCCCGGACCAGGGCCGCCCGGTGCAGCGCGTCGGCGGCGGGGAAGCGCGCGAACACGGTGGGCGCCAAGCGAACCGCGCAGTCGGGCGCGGCCAGCAGCGCGCGATGGGCGGCGAGTTCGGTGACGATGCCCGCGTTGAGCCGGTCGATCACCCGGCGCAGTTCGGAGAGGTCGGGCGGGGTGGCGGGCGCGGCGGCCGGATCGAACCGCCAGCGGGTGACCAGGCCGTACTGCACGGTCTTGCCCGCCTCGATCTGCCCGGTGAACACCGCGCGCACCCGGGGCGCGGACAGCCCGTGGCCCGCGCCGAGCCGGACCATGGCGTCGTAGACCAGGGCCTCGCGCTCCGGATCGTCGATCCGGGGCGGCACGCCGTCGCGCGCGGCGTCGGCCCATTTGGCGGCGGCGATCGCGTCGGCGGTGTTCAGGCGCTGCTCCACGAGTCCGACGAGACGGTCCAGCGGGTCCGGCGGCTGCGCCGCGGCGCTACCGGCGAACGCCACGAGCAATCCCGTGAGCAGGGCGAGTGTTCGAGCGCGCATCCGATGCTCCGTTCCCCCGAGGCCGAATCACCCTGCCAGCGTAGGCCTTCGGCGCGCGGCGGCCGAGCACCCCGCCGGACCGGAATGTGAGGCTGGCCACATCGGCCCCGGCGCACTCGGTGAGTCGGGCCCCGGCCTGTCACGCTGGGACAACGAATCCGTGACAGTTTCGCCGAGCTGTCATGAGGGACTCGGAGGGTGTGATCCATGTCCATCACCGGCTTGTTCACCTGGCTAGGCGGAGGTCGCACGGGCGAGATCGCCGAGGGCCACGAACGTACGAGCTACACGCTGAGCGGCGCCGTCGTCGCACTGTTCGCGCTGGTCGCGGGCGGTGTTGTGGCGGCGGCTACGGCCGCGACCGGCACCTGGCCCGCCGTGGCCATCGTGCCCGTCGTGCTGATCGTCACGCTGCTGGCGGGCGCGCTCGGGCGCGCGCTGGCCACCCCGCGCGCGAGCGGCGGGCCCGACCGCGTCGGCCAGATCGGCCGCGTCGCCGTCGCGGTGCTGACCGGTGTGCTACTCGCCGAGCTGGCGAGCACCGTGATCTTCGGCGGCTCGGTGGACCGGGTACTCGACGAAAAGGCGTACGCCGCCACCGAATCCGCACCCGGTGTGGTGGCCGCCCGCGCGGAGGCCGAACAGGCCCGCGCCGACCGGGCCACCCTGAACGAGACCATTACCAAGGCCGAACAGGACATCGACCGCGCATTGGTCATCGCCCGGTGCGAGTACAACCCCACCCCGGAGTGCCCGCAGACCCGCATCACCGGCGTCCCCGGGCGCGGCCCCGAATCGCAGACCGCCAACGAGATGCTCGACGACGCCCGCGAGCGCCTGGCCGCCGCCCAGGACCGCGCCGCCGGTCTGGACGAGCGCGCCGCCGCGGCCGAAAGGGCAACGGCCGCAGCCCGATCCGCCGCTCTCACCGAGGGCGATCGTGGGCTCGGCGCGCGCTGGGCCGCGATGCACGACCACACCACCGAGTCCGGCGCGCTGCTGGTGCGCCTGGCCGCCCTGGCCGGGTTCGTCCTGCTGGCCCTGCTGCCGCTGCTGCTGCGCCGGTGGCGCGGTGAGACCTCCTTCGACCGGCACAACGCCGCCCGCGCCGTCGCCGACCGGGCGGCCCGCGAGGCCGAGGCCGCGATCGCGGTCAAACGCGCCGAGGTGCACGCCGAGGCCGAGCGGCTGCGCGCCGAGCAGCAGCTCACCGCCGCCCGGCTGGCCGTCGAGGCCGACGCCGCCATCGACAGGGAGCGCCAGCGCACCCGCGTGATCGCGGCCATCGGCGGGCTCGAGATCGGCATCACCGAACCGCAGCGCCTCGAGGAGTCGAAGCGCCCCGAACTGCCTGCCGCGCAGGCCACCGACCGAAAGGACGGCTCCGTGCCCCACGAGACCGCGAACCTGCCCGCCACCGTCAGCCCGGGTGTCCTCGCGCCGGCGGCCGCGGGCGGACAGCTCGTGCCCGCCCAGGGCGCGGGGCGGCCCGCCGAGCCCAAGGGCGGCGGGCTGGAGCTGCCGATCATCGGCACCGTGCCGTTCACCGACACCGCCGCCCGCTGGATCCGCCCGCTGGTGCCCTCCTTCGTCGCCAACGCGCTCGACACCGCCACGCACCCGCTGCGCACCGCCCGCCAGGCGTTCGAGGAGGTCGAGGAGATCACCTTCACGCTGCGCCGCACCCGCAAGGTCACCGTCGACACCCAGGATTCGCACGCGCCGCAGCAGACCGTCACCGCCCCCGTCGGCTACCAGCTGCCGCCCGGTTCCCCCGAGGCGTGGCACGCGCACCGGATCGCCTCGGCCGTGGTGGACGCGCCCGCCGCGACGCACGATCCGCGCTACGCGGCACTCCCCTACACGGACCCGCGCACCGGCCATCCGCTGCCGCCCGCCGACCCCCGGTCCGAACTGCCCGCCGCCGACCACCGCGAACTCCCCTACCGCGGGCCGCGCGAACTGCCGCCGGGCAAGTAGGCGCCCGCTCGCGCTGCGGGCGAATGTCCGATTTGATACGTTGCCCTGTCCGGATTCCGGACGGGCGGAACGAAACACGTTCCGCTCACCCATAACGGAAGGGTCCCGTTTCACATGCGTCGTACCATCATGGCCGTCACCATCGCCGCCCTCGGCGCCGGAGTACTGTCCGGCTGCTTCGGCGACGATTCGTCCGGCTCGAACTCGGCCTACTGTCAGGCGGTCGAGGATCTGGGCGGCATCACCGCCACCCCGAACAGCTCCGGCGATCTGGTGACCAAGTCCAGGAAGGTCGCCGACGTGGCGCCCTCGGACATCAAGGCCGATTGGGAGGCGTTCGCCGACGCCCAGGAGCAGGTCTCCAAGACCACCTCCGATCTGGACCTGACCAACCCGGAGCAGTCGTTGCAGGACATGCAGGCCAACGCGACCGCCGCGCAGGAGGCCGCCGAGAAGCTCGGCGAGGTCGCGCCGCGTCTCAGCAAGCACGTGGAAGACAACTGCGGCAAATGAGCCGCTGACGTCGCGCAGGGGGAACGCACCGGAGCCCGCGCCGGACCGGGAGGTCGGGCGCGGGCTTCCGCGTATCCGGAATGGGAAGGTTCACAGTCGGCGCGCGACGCGCCGTGCGGCGGCCCGCGCGCGGTCTACGCTGCAACGCATGGCGGTCGGTGAGGTGAAATCGCGCGCGCCCGCGCCGTGGGGTTCCCGGCTGCTGGGGACCGAGCGCGAGTCGACGGGGGTGCGGCGCATCCGCATCCAGCTGTTGCTGACCTTGTCGCTGGTGCTGGCCAACCTGACCGGGATGGTGGTGTCCATCGCGCTCGCCGGGTTCGTCCTGCCCGGCCCGACGGTGTTCACGCGGGACCTGTTGCTGCTCAACGTGATCGCCGCGCCGGTGTATTCGGGGCTGGCGCTGCTGATCGGCACCTACTGGGGCACCTCGCGCAGCCTGCGTTCCCTGCGCTGGGCGATCGACCCCGACCACGTGCCCACCGAGGCCGAACAGGCCGCGGCCGGGGCGGTGCCGCGCAAACTGGTGATCCACCAGGGCCTGCTGTGGCTGGGCGGGCTGCTAGTCCTCACCACGCTGTACGGGCTGGTCGAGCCGGAGCTGATCCCCAAGATCATGTTCGCCCTCGGGTTCAGCGCCGTGGTGGTGTGCGCCAACAGCTACCTGGTGATCGAATTCGCGCTGCGCCCGGTCACCGCGCGGGTCCTCGAGGCCGCCCCGGCGCGCAAGCGGCGCGGTATCGGCGTGTTCGGGCGGTCGCTGCTGGTGTGGTTGCTCGGTTCCGGCGTGCCGGTGGCCGGGATGATGGTGATCGCGGTGCTGGCGCTGGTCTTCGATCACGTGACCGCCGAACGGCTCGCGGTGTGCGTGCTCGCGCTCGGCGGGGCGACGCTGGTGTTCGGGCTGCTGCTCATGGCGCAGACGCTCAGCGCCACCGTCGCGCCCATCAACGGCGTGCGCCAGGCCATGCGGCAGGTGGAGCGCGGCGATCTGGACGTCTCGCTCGCGATGTACGACGGCACCGAATTGGGCGAGCTGCAAAGCGGTTTCAACCACATGGTGGCGGGTCTGCGGGAACGCGAACAGATCCGCGACCTGTTCGGCAGGCACGTCGGGCAGGACGTCGCCGACGCCGCGCTGGCCGCCGAACCCGCGCTCGGCGGGGTGGAGACCGACGCGGCGGCCCTGTTCGTGGACATCATCGGCTCCACCACCCTCACCGCGACCCGTCCGGCCACCGAGACCGTGGCGCTGCTCAACCGCTTCTTCGGCGTGGTGGTCGACGAGGTGCAGCGGCGCGGCGGCCTGCTCAACAAATTCGAGGGCGACGCCGCGCTCGCCGTCTTCGGCACCCCCACTCCCCTGCCCGACGCGGCGGGCGCGGCGCTGGCGTGCGGGCGCGCCATCCAGGCGCGCCTCGGTGAGATCCCGGAACTCAGAGCGGGCATCGGCGTGGCGGCTGGGCGCGTGGTGGCGGGCAATGTCGGGGCCGACCAGCGCTACGAGTTCACGGTCATCGGTGACGCCGTCAACGAGGCGGCGCGCCTGTGCGAACTGTCGAAGTCCGACCCGGGGTTGTTGCTGGCGTCGGGGGCGACGGTGGACGCCGCTGCGGCACGGGAGGCGGCGCAGTGGGAGCGGGGGGAAGAAGTGACGTTGAGAGGGAGGCCGACGGCGACGGTGGTGGCGCGGCCGGCACGCGGTAATCGTTCCTGAGGTCGGGGCGGGGCTGAAAGGGCCCGCACCATGAGTAGTGCGGACCCCTTCTCCGTTGTGCTCCTACGCCTGCGGGGTGCGCAGGCGGAAGGCGATAACCGCGGCGAGCAGCAGGACCGAGGCCGTGCCGAGGGCGGCCAGGTGGATGCCGGAGACGAAGGCCTCGTGCACCGAGAGCAGGAAGCCGTCGGCCACCGATTCCGGCAGGTCGCGGGCGAATTGGGTGGCGGCGCCGAGGGATTCGCCCGCCGCGCCCGCGTCGGCGCTCGGCAGCTGCGAGACGTCCAGTCCGGCGCGGAAGATCGCCATCACGACGCTGCCCAGCAGGGCGACGCCGAGGGCGATGCCGGTCTCGTAGGCGGTCTCGGAGACCGCCGCGGCGGCGCCGGCGCGCTCCACGGGCGCGGAGCTCACCACCATGTCCGACGACACCGTCAACGCCACACCCACACCCGCGCCGATCGCGAGGAAGCCCAGCACGAACGGCCAGGTGCTGGTCGCGACGTCGGGCGTGAGCCACAGGAACAGCAGCGCTCCGGCCGCGGCCGTCGCCAGCGCGCCGCCGAGCACGGCGCCCGGACGCAGGTGGTTCACCAGCCACGCCGCCGCCAGCGACGCGATCACACTCGCCACCAGACCCGGTAGCAGCAGCACACCCGCCTGCATCGGCGAGCGGTCCAGCACCAATTGCAGGTACTGCGAGCCGAAGAACAGCACACCGGCCAGCGCGAACACCGCCAGCAGGTTGGTGAGCACCGCCGTGCGGAATCGCGGCAGCGCGAACAGCCGCAGATCCAGCATCGGGTTCGCCAGCACGCGCTGCCTGCGCACGAACAGCACACCGGCCAGCACACCCAGCGCCGCGACGACGCCCAGACCCGCGCTCGGGCCGTGGGCCGCGGTCTCCTTGATCGCGTAGACCACCGGCACCAGCGCCAGCATCGACAGCGCCGCGCTGGGCAGGTCGAAGCGGCCCGGGTTGGGATCGCGCGACTCCGGGATCAGCAGCGGCCCCAGCGCGACGAGCACCAGCATGACCGGCAGATTCACCAGGAACACCGAGCCCCACCAGAAGTGCTCGAGCATCCAGCCGCCGAGCAGCGGACCGGCCGCCGCGCCGCCGCCCGCCATGGCGCTCCACACCGCGATGGCGACGGTGCGCTGGCGCGGGTCGAGGAACATGGCGCGGATCAGGCCGAGCGTGGCGGGCATGAGGGTCGCGCCGGCGACGCCCTGGAGGACGCGGGCGGCGATCAGCATGGTG
Source organism: Nocardia puris (assembly GCF_036051655.1). Taxonomy (NCBI): domain Bacteria; kingdom Bacillati; phylum Actinomycetota; class Actinomycetes; order Mycobacteriales; family Nocardiaceae; genus Nocardia; species Nocardia puris. Next base: position 1,713,263 of record NZ_CP107943.1, read on the forward strand.
GGCGAGACGGCCCACGCCGCGAACGCCGACGCGATACCGAAGCCGATCGCGCCGATCAGCAGCAGCCTGCGGCGCCCGATGCGGTCGCCGAGGTTGCCCATCACCACGAGCAGGCCGGCGAGCACGAACGAGTACACGTCGATGATCCACAGCAGCTGCGGGGTGGTGGGCGCCAAATCGGCGCTGATGGCGGGGACCGCGAGGTCGAGCACGGTGGCGTCGACGGCGAGCAGCAGCAGCGCCAGGGCGAGTACGGACAGGCCGGCCCATTCGCGCGCGGTGGCGCGCGGCGGGGCGGTCGCATCGGGGGCGGTGGTGACCGCGGAGGTGTGGGCGTTCATCGACTTTCTCGACTTCCGTCGTCTCGGTTGTTTACCGTCCAGCCGGTACAGTAGCAGACTGGACCGTCCAGCCGGTATAGTTCGCGGCCGTGACGCCGAACACCAGGGACCGCCTCCTGGACGCACTGGAGACGCTGCTGCTCGAGAAGGGCATGGCGCACGTGACCCTGGAGAACGTCGCGGCCGCCGCCGGCGTCTCCAAGGGCGGGCTGCTCTACCACTTCAAGAGCAAGGACGCGCTGCTCACCGGCCTGGTGCGCCGCCTCGCCGACCGCGTGAACCACCAGCTCGCCGAGGCGCGCGCCCACGGCACCTCGGCCGCCGAGTGGTACCTGCAAGCCCCCAACCCGGCCAACGCCACCGAGGCCGTCGAACTCGAGCTCTACCGCTCGATGCTCGCCACCATGCGCACCGTCGACGCCGGCGCCGAGACCGACGACGTGCAGCGTGCGCTCGAGGACCTGATGGGCACGTGGTCGGAGGGCCTGGACGACGAGATCGACGACCCGGTGCGCGCCGACCTGATCCGCCTGGTGGGCGACGGGGTATACCTGCGCGCCCTGCTCGGCATGCCTTCGGTCGACCCCGAGCGCTACCGCCGGGTGGTGGATCACCTGCTGGGCCGCTGAGCGGCGATCGCACTCGAGGCCGCCGGGCCGGTTAGACTCGGCCGCGTGTTGCCAGCCGCTGACCCGGCCGGTGCCGTCGGGGCGGGAAACGATCCGGTACCAGGGTCCCCTGGAACGACGGTGCCGGTCCGCCCGCTGACCTTCCGCGAACAGCTAGACCTGCCGTTCGCCCTGATCCAGGCCGATATCAAGGCGCTGGCCGCCGCCGCGGGCCTGGCGCTGGTCCTGGCCGAGCTGGTGGTCGTCGGGATCACCGGGCTCGGTTCACACCTCACCGACGGGTCCGATGCGGGCACCGCGTGGGCGGCGATCCTCGGCACCCTGGGCTGCGCGTGGCTGGTGCGGCTGTTCCTGCGCGGCGTCACCGTGCCGCTCGGACTGGCCACGGTGGGCGGCTCCCCCATCGGGTTGCGCACGGCGTTCGAACGCATGACCGCGAGGTTCACGCCGCTGCTGATCGCGCAGTTGATGTTCACGCTGACCGGTCTGGCCGTACTGGTCGGCGGCGGATTCCTGATCGTCACGCTGCCGTTCGCGCTGGTCGGGCTCGGCTACCTGCGCGCCAAGAGGTTCCTGGTGGTGCCGGTGATCTTCGCCGAGCGCGCCGACTACGGCGCGGCGGTGCAGCGCACGAAAGTGCTGGTGTTCGAGGCGGAATGGTCGCTGACGGGGCTGTGGTTGTGCCAGCGGATGCTGTACACGCTGCTCACCGTGCCGCTGCTCGCGCTGCCCTGGTTCGTCTCCGATTTCTCCGGCACCCGCCGCTGGGCCGTGATCGCGCTCCTCACCGGCGCCGCGCTGCTGATCGCGGCGTTCGCCGAGATCGTCGACTCGAGCTCACGCGTGGTCTCCTACGTCGACCGGCGCTGCCGCCGTGAGGGTTTGGACATCCGCGTCCCGGAGGCCCGCCGATGACCGGGCCCACCCGCGACGACGGGACACCAGGCGACGGGCAGCCCGCGCGGCCGAACCCGGCTGTCCCGCCGCATGATCCGGCTGCCCCGCCGCAAGTCGGCGCGCAACCTCCGCACGGCCCCGGAGCTCCCCTCCACTACCCCCCGACCCCGCCGGAGACTCGGCCGCAAGACCAGCCCGTCCACGGCGAACCCCCCGTCCCCGGCGTCCCCCGGCTCGGCCCGGCCGACGAACACCGCTCGGCCGCCGAACAGGCCGCCCAGCACCGGGATTACGACCGCGCCCTGCGCGAACGGTTCCGCGCCGTGCTGCGCGGGATGGAACAGCACGGCGTGCTCGACGTGCGGCGCTCCCGGACGGCCGACGAAACCGTCGACGACGCCTCGGCCGCCGACCTCCCGCTCGAGGTCGCGAGCGAACTCCAGCCCGCCGCACGCAGCTTCGACGAGGTCGTCTACGGCGGGCGGCGCGCCACCGAGGACGAGTACCGCCGCCTCGAATACGCCGACCGCTTCTCCGCCGGCGCGCCGCCGCCCGCACCCGAGCCGGTGGAGCGCGAGGCGGTGGAGGTCGCGCCGCGCACCCGCCGCGGCCTGCCGGAACTGCCCGAGCTGCTGCGCGATCCGCGATTCTGGGCGGCGGTGGCGGGCGCGGCGGTGGTCCTGCTGCTGCTCTACGGCGTGCTGCAAGCGTGCGGCGGGCCGATCGCGCCGAAGCCGCCCGAGCCGCAACTGCCGCCCACGGAAAGTCCCGACACCGGGGACCGCGACGTCGACCTCCCGGATTTCGGCCCCGGCTCGGGCTCGATCTTCGAACGGCTCCCCGGCACCGTGGCCTTCGGCGGGCTCCAGCTGCTGATCCTGCTGGGCCTGCTGATCTGGTGGCGGGCCCGGCGGCGTGGCGCCCTGGTGCGCGAACCGCGCCCGGTGGAGGTGGCCGCCAACGAACTGCTCGCCGGGCAGGCGGCGCTGTACCGCCGCTCCCGCGACCACGCCTACGTCGCGGGCAAACTGCGCGCGGCGACCGTGCGCAGGCTGCGCCCCACGCTGGGCTTCGGCGCGGAAGCCGGCCGGGAACGATTGGTCGCCGCGCTCACGGCGCGCGGCATTCCGGGTGAGGTCGCCGACCACGCGCTCTACGGCGACGTCCCCGACGCGGCGGCGCTGCGGCACGTGGCCGCCCAACTCGAATACATCGAACAGGAGGTCGGATGACCACGGACATCGGCAAACCCCCCACCGCGGCGGAGGCCGGTGCGGCGTTCGGCGCGCTGCGCGAGGAGATCGGCAAGGCGGTGGTCGGCAACGACAACGCCGTGCTCTACCTGGTGCTCGCCCTGCTGTGCCGCGGGCACGTGCTGCTCGAGGGTGTGCCGGGCGTGGCGAAGACGCTGCTGGTGCGCTCGCTGGCCACCGCGCTGGATCTGGAACACGCCCGCGTGCAGTTCACCCCCGACCTCATGCCCGGCGACGTGACCGGCTCGCAGATCTACGATCCGCATTCGGCCGAGTTCACCTTCCGGCACGGCCCGGTGTTCACCAACCTGCTGCTGGCCGACGAGATCAACCGCACGCCGCCGAAAACCCAGTCGGCGCTGCTGGAGTCGATGGAGGAGCGGCAGGTGTCGGTGGACGGCAAGCCCCGGCCGCTGCCCGACCCGTTCGTGGTGATCGCCACCCAGAACCCCATCGAGCAGGAGGGCACCTACCCGCTGCCGGAGGCACAGCTGGACCGGTTCCTGTTCAAGGTCGACGTGCGGCTGCCCGACCGCGACGACGAGTTCCGCATCCTGCAACGGCACGCGTCCGGATTCGATCCGCGCGACCTCACCGCCGCCGGGCTGCGCCGCGTCGCCGGGCCCGCCCACATCGCGGCCGGGCGCGCCGCCGTCGCGAGCGTCACGGTGAGCCCCGAGGTGCTCGCCTACTGCGTGGACCTGTGCCGCGGCACCCGCACCGCGCCCGCCGTGCAGCACGGCGCCTCGACGCGCGGCGCGATCGCGCTGATGGCGGCGGCGCGGGCCTTCGCGTGGCTGAACGGGCGCGCGTTCGTCACGCCCGACGACGTGAAGTTCGTGGCGGTGGCGGTGCTGCGGCACCGGTTGCAGCTGCGGCCGGAGGCGGAGCTGGACGGGGTGACCACCGAGAGCGTGATGTCGGCGCTGCTGCACACGGTTCCGGTTCCGGTGTAGCCGTGGTCGTCACGGGTCGTCTGGTCGCCCTCGCGGCCGTGCTGGCGGTGTTCGTCGCGGTGGTGCTGCCGTCCTGGTACGGGGTGGCGCTCGCGACGGGCGTGTTGCTCACGGCGGTGCTGGTGGACGTGGCGGCGGTGGGCCGGATCGCCGGACTCACGTTGTCGCGCAAGGAGCTCACCGTGGTGCGCCAAGGCCGCACCGTCGCGGTGGAATTGACGGTGGTGAACACCGGCGAGCGCCACATACGCGGACAGCTCTGGGACGACTGGCCCGACAGCATGCGCACCGAGAACCGCACCCACACCCTCGATCTCGCGCCGAACACCAAGGTGCGCCTGCACACCACGGTCACGCCCCGGTTCCGCGGCGACCGCGTGGCGGGCCCGGTGACGCTGCGGTTGCTCGGCCCGCTCGGCATGGCGGGCAGGCAGTCCCGGCGCACGGTGCCCGCGCGGGTGCGGGCGCTGCCGCCCTTCCGCAGCGAACGGCTGATGCGCTCGAAAGTCAAACGGCTGCAACACCTCGAGGGCCGCGCCGTGGCCAACACCCGCGGCCAGGGCAGCGAGTTCGACTCGTTCCGCGACTACGTGGCCGGCGACGACGTGCGCGCCATCGACTGGCGCGCCACCGCCCGCGCCACCGACGTGCTGGTGCGCACCTGGCGCCCGGAACGCAACCGGCACGTGCTGATGCTCATGGACACCGGGCGGGTCAGCGCCGGACGCGTCGGCGAGGGCACCCGCCTGGATGCCGCCATCGAGGCCGCGCTGCTGCTCGGCGGGCTGGCCTCGGCGGCGGGCGACGGCGTCGACCTGCTGGCCTTCGACCGTTCGGTGCGCACCGAGGTGCGGGGCGTGCGCGGCGCGGGCCTGCAACCCAAGCTCATGCACGCGCTCGCCGGCGTGACGCCCGCCCTCGTCGACACCGACAGCGCCGGCCTGGTGCGCGCGGCCGTGCAGCGGGCCCGCCGCCGCAGCCTGGTCGTGTGGTTCACCAGCCTGGACGGCGCGGCCGTCGAGGAGAACCTGCTGCCCGTCCTGCCGACCCTCGCGCACCGCCACCGCGTGCTCATCGTCTCGGTCATCGACCCCGAGATCGCCGCGGCCGCCACCCACCGCGCCGACCCCTACACCGCGGCCGCCGCCGAATCCGTCCTCGCCGAACGCGCCCTGGTCCAGGAATCCCTGCGCCGCAAGGGCGTCGCGGTGGTGTCGGCCCCGCCGGGACGGTTGCCGGAAGCGCTGGCGGACGAGTATCTGGAGCTGAAACAGTCGGGGTCGCTCTAAGGCGCTCAGCGAGTGCGGACCAGCCCGGGTCCCGGCGCCAGCACGCGCCGTTGGCGTTCGGAGATCACGGCGCCGAGGATTTGGACGGGTGGGTAGCCGGCGGGTGGGGGGACGCGCAGGTGGGTGCACAGGGCGCTGACCAAGGCGGGGCCGAGGGTGTCGTGGGCGGCCGGGGTGAGGGTGCGCAGGCGGGTGAGGTACTGGCGGATGGCGAGCGCGAGATCCTCCGGCACACCGGACAGGTCGAGGCGGGTGGCCCAGCCGGCCAACCACGGCGGGGCGTAGGCGAGGGCGGGCACGGGCAGCGGCTGCTGGGCGTGCACCACCACGGTGCCCGCCAGCACGTCGCCGACGCGACGGGCGTTGGGTGAGCACAGCGAGGTGACCACCGCGACGAGCCCGAACATGCCGAGCAGCCAGAAGTCCACGATCGCCCCGCCGAGGCCCCGGGTGAGGCTGTGCCGGAACTCGACCGGCCCGCCGTCGGCGCGGATCACCCGCAGCCCGAGCGCCATCTTGCCGGGCGTGCGCCCGCGCGTCGCGGTCTCCCAGGTGACCGGATAGCCGACCAGCACGGTGACCATGCACACCGTGACGGCGGCGTCCTGCCAGGCCGAGTCCAGATCGGCGCTCGCGAAGATCGCCGCGGCGAGCAGGATCAGCAGCACGGCCAGCGCGAACTGCGCCGCCAGGTCGATGAGGAACGCGGCGGCGCGGGTCGGGATGCGGGCGATCGGCAGCTCCAGAGCAACCGCTTCGCCGGTGGTGAACTCAGCCATGTCGATAGCATTCTTTCCATCGGCGGGGATGGGAGGCAACCGAATGGACGTCGACGCTTACAGTTACGCGCATCGCGGCGCCTGGGCGCGGCTGGATCAGCTGTCCCGGCGCGGCAGGCTGACCGGCGCCGAAGCCGACGAACTGGTGGTCCTGTACCGGCGCACCTCCCAGCAGTTGGCGCGCCTGCAATCGCACAGTCCCGACCCGGAACTCATCGCGGGCCTGAGCGCGATCCTCACCCGGGCGCGCGGCAAGGTGCTGGGCACCAAATCGAGCACCTGGACCGAGATCGGCCGCTTCCTCACCCACACCTTCCCCGCCGCGCTGTACCGCACGTGGCCGTGGTGGGTGGCGGTCGCGGCGGCGTTCGTGGCCACCGCCGCCGGGCTGGCCCGGTGGATCGAGGGCTCGGGCCGGGCCCGCGACCTGTTCGGCATCCCCGACGAGAACGAATGGGTCACCGCGCCGGGCGGCGCGTTCGAGACCTACTACACCGAGCATCCGAACGAGGCGTTCGCCGCGCAGGTCTGGACCAATAACGCCTGGGTGGCGGCGATGGCCCTGTTCCTGGGCGTGCTGATCCTGCCCGCCGTGTACCTGCTGTTCATGAACGCGCTCAACGTCGGCATCACGGCGGGGCTCATGGCCGAGGCCGACCGGCTGGACTCGTTCTTCGGATTCATCCTGCCGCACGGCATTCTGGAGCTCACGGCGATCTTCGTGGCGGGCGGTGCGGGCCTGAAGCTGGGCTGGACGCTCATCGATCCGGGACGACTGAGCCGCGTCGAGGCGGTCGCGCGACAGGGCCGGGCGACCGCCGCGATCGCGCTCGGACTGGTGGGCGTGCTGTTCGTCTCGGGTCTGCTGGAGGGTTTCGTGACGCCGAGCGCGCTGCCCGCGCCGGTGCGGGTGGGCATCGGCGTGGCGGCCGAGCTGGTGTTCCTGGTCTACGTGTTCGGCGTCGGGCGGCGCGCGGTGCTGGAGCAGGAAGCGCGACAGGCGCACACGCCGGGCGACGACACGGACTGGCTGGCGCTGCCGGCGACGGCACGAGCCCAGACAACGTCGGGCACACGATGAACTGAACGACTCCGGACAATCGGCAGCAACGCCAGGTCTCGGATGTGTTGCGATATCCCCCATTTGAGTTCCGCTGGCCGCAGCGAGTCGTGCTCAGCTGCGGCCAGCGTTACCGATGACTCTACACAATCGTTATGCCCGCGCAACCCTCCACGCCGGATGTCAAGCGTATAAAGCAGCCCGCTGGCAAACCCCGGTCACGACGGTCTACTTCACACTTCCAGCTAACCCGCGGCTGCCCCGTGCGTGCCGAAGGCGAACTTCCAGGCATACCCACTCACACCCCGTCGAAACGGACGAACCGGCACCGAACAATGGACTGCGGCATGGTTTGCCGGAGCGGATTCGAAACATCGGTATGTATCACTTGCGAGCTTTCTACCTGCGATTTCGTAACCAACGATTCAGGTAGCTGAACATTGCTCAAACCAAAAGAGACCTGAGGTCTGTTTATCTCGGATCAAACAAGATCAGAACCCGGTCACACCGGTTTTCGACCCACTCCGGTCGGGTACCTCCGGGAGGTTGCCGGAGGCGAAATCGCCAGTGTGCGAGCGCCCGATTCGTCCGGGTTCAGCACCGCGGCCGCTACCGGAATCGATGGTGTGATCTTCGCCTCACTCGCGTGACGGACCTGCGGAAACGCGGGTCACCGCCCCGCGACGACGTCCGGCCGAGGGGCGATCACCCCTCGGCCGGACGGTTCCCGATCGCCCCCTACGCCTCCGCGAGGCCGAAGCGCGCGTGCACCACGCGCAACGGCTTCGGCGCGAACCACGCGGCGGGCCCGAGCAGCCGCATCGCCACCGGCACCAGCACGCCGCGCACCAACGTGGCGTCGATCAGGATCGCCAGGCCTGCACCCAGCCCGAAGAACTGGATGAACCGCACGTCACTGGTGACGAAGGCCAGGAAGCTGATGGAGATCAGCGCGGCCGCCGTGGTCACCAGGCGGCCGGTGCGCGCCAGCCCCTCCACCACCGCCTGCTCGGTGGTGGCGCCCCGGTCGTGCAGCTCCTTGATCCGGCTGATCACGAAAACCTCGTAGTCCATGGACAACCCGAAGGTGATGCAGAACAGGAGCAGCAGCATCGACACGTCCAGCGGCGCGGGCGTGAACCCGAGCAGCCCCGAGAAGTGCCCGTCCTGGAACACGAACACCATCAGCCCGAGGGTCGCCGCCAGGCTCAGCACGTTCGACAGCAGCGCCCGCAGCGGCTGCACGATGCTGCCGGTGAACAGGAACAGCAACACGAAGGTGGTGAGCACGATCCAGCCCACGGCCACCGGGAGTCGCGACCCGATGGAGGCGAGGCTGTCGCGCAGCTCCGCCACCTGACCGCCGACCAGCGCCGTGGTGGGCGCGGGCACCTCGCGCACCCGGTCCACCAGGTCGCGCGCCTCGGGCGAGTTGCGGTCCAGATCCGTGAGCACGTTGAGGCGCTGCGCGTCGGGCCGCGTGAAGCGGGCGTCGGCGGGTGAGGTGGCGACGCGCGCGCCGTCGACGAAAGTGCCCGCACCGGAATCGACTTGGGTCACGTGCGGCACCTGCGACAACGCCGCCGCGTAGTCGGCGAGCGGACCGGCCTCCACCCCCGACGTGGTGACCACCGACAGCGCGTTGGTGTCGCCGCCGCCGAATTCCTCACGCATCGCGTCGCCGACCTGGCGCACCTCGGTGCTCACCGGCAGCACGCGATCGTCCGGGGTGCCGAACTGCACGTTGAGCAGCGGCGCGGCGGCCAGCAGCAGCAGCGCCACCACCGGCAGGCCCGCGACCAGTGGCCTGCGCATAGCGAACGTCGCGACCCCGGCCCAGAACGGCGCGGCGTCACCGCGGATGCCGCGCACCCCCGGCACCCGCCAGGCGTCGGACCGGGTGCCGAGCACGGCGAGCAGCGCGGGCAGCGTGAGCACGGCGGCCGAGGCCGCGATCACCACCACACCGATGCCCGCGTAGGCGAACGACCGCAGGAAGTACTGCGGGAAGATCACCAGCGAGGAGAGCGCCGCGACCACGGTGGCCGCGCTGAACACAATGGTGCGCCCCGCCGTCGACACCGCGTGCACCACCGCGTCGCCGGGTTCGGCCCCCTCGGCACGGCGTTCCCGGAAGCGGCTCACCATGAGCAGTCCGTAGTCGACGGCCAGGCCGAGCCCGAGGGCGGTGGTGAGGTTGACCGCGTAGACCGACACGTCGGTGAGCGAGCCGAGGATCGCCAGTTCGGCGAACGTCCCCAGAATCGCGACGCCGCCGACCACGAGAGTGAGCAGCGCGGCGATCACATTGCCGAACGCGAGCACCAGCAGCGCCAGGATGAGCGGCACGGCGATGCCCTCGGCGAGCGCCAGATCCTTGCCGATCTGCTCGGTGACGGCCGCGAACGTCGCGTCGTTGCCGCCTATACCGACCTGCGCGATCGGCCCATCCGTGCCGTAGGCGGCGATGATCTCCTCGGCGATCCGGTTGTCCTGGCTGGGGTCGGTGTTGGATCCGCCCGCCAGGATCACGGCCGCGGTGCCGTCCTCGGAGCGCATCGCGGGCGAGCCCGTGTCCCAGTAGGAGATCACATTGACCAGCCGGGCGTCGGCGGCCAGTTCACCCGCCAGTTCACGGCCGAACCCTGCGACCGGTTCGGCGTCGACGGTGCCCTGCTCGGCCCGGATCAGGAAGACGAAGTCGGTGTCGGAACCGTACTTCTGCGCCAATTGCGCGGTGGCGGCGCTGGATTCGGCGCCGGGGTCCTCCTGGCCACCGGACTGCATCTTGCTGAACGCCGTGACGCCGAACGCGCTGCCTGCGATGAGGGCCAGCACGCTGGCGACGAGTATCCAGCGGGCATGCCGGACCGTGAAACGGCCGAGTCGTTCGAACATCGCGAACCTCCGGACGGGCATGTTGCCATGCGTAAACTTTATGGGTGTTAACTTGCCACCGGATGTGCACAGGTGTCAACATCGAATCGATGACGAATTCGGAAGCCACTCGCACCCGGGGCGCCCGCGCAGGCTCGTATCACCACGGCGACCTGCGCAATGCCCTGGTCCGCGCGGCCGCCGAACTCGCCGAGAAGGGCGGACCGGAAGCCGTCACGGTGCGCGCGGCCGCCCGCCGGGTCGGCGTCACCCCCACCGCCGCCTACCGGCACTTCACCAATCACGAACAGTTGCTCGGCGCCGCGCAGGAGGAGGCGCAGCGCAGCCTGTTCGGGGCCATGGCCGAGACGCTGGACGAACTCGATCCCGATTCCGACGCGGTGCTGCGGCTGTTCGCCGTCGGCCGCGGCTACGTGACGTTCGCGCTGCGCGAGCCCGGCCTGTTCCGCACCGCGTTCGGCAATCGCGACCGCAAGAACTCCGAGGAGTGGAACTCCCCCGCCTTCGACCTGCTCTCCGATCTGCTGGACGAACTGGTGGAGATCGGCTTCACCGATCCGGCCGACCGGCCCGACGCCGAACTGGCGGCCTGGTCGATGGTGCATGGGATGTCGGCGCTGCTCGTCGAGCGCGCGATCGCCGACGAGGGGCCCCAAGCGCGGGAGGCCGCCATCGCGCGCGTGCTGACGGTGGTGCGGCGCGGACTCGCGACGGGGCCGAATGCCGATGCCTTCCAGTGGGATCCGCGGCCCTGATCGCGCCGCATCCACAGACCTGCGCCTACCTGTGGATGAATCCGCGAACATGGTGTGAGCGAAGGATTCTCCGCCGGTGGCGCGGATTCATCCACCGGCATCACCAGGGTGTTGGCGTTCCGGATTATCGGCTCTACCAGCGGAAATTCGCTGTTGATAAGTCGGCGTCGGCGGTAGAACTCTTGGTGCGCAAGAGGTTTCACCAGTCGGCCCGCAAGTTGTCCACAGGGTGTCGGCATCCCCTCGGCACACACGTTTTCCACAGGTGGAGCCGAGATATCCACAGGTGACACGGCTTGTGCACAGCGTGTTCAGCACCTGACTCCGCCTGTGCACAACGTGGTCAGCCGATGCGTAGCACCCCGGTGACGGTGCCCTGGAGCACCCGGCCGCCCGCCGTGCACAACGGCGACATCTGGAGCGGATCGTTGGCGAGGGTGCCGGGCAGCGGTGAGGTCGAAACCACCTGTCCCGTACCGGAATCCAGCACCGTGAACGCGTACCCGTCGAGCGGTGTCGCCGAGGCGGGCCCGATCCGGGTGAGGGTGTAGACGTAGCCGTCGGCCGCTGACAGATGCGGAACGGCCGCGCTGCGCACGGAGTTCTCCCACACCGTGCGGCAGCCGCCCGCGTCGTCCACGTCGACACGGGTCATGCCGCCGGTGAACGGCGCGCTCGGCGGCACGGCCGGCCCCGCGTCGTCCGGCACGGCCGGGTACGGATAGCCGTAGGTGCTCGCGACGAACACCGACCGCCCGATCCCGATCGGCGAATTCTCGCTGCCCGCACCGCCTTCGGTGAGCACGGGCCGCGAGCACAGCAGCTCGCCGGCGCCGGAGGCGTAGACGAGGACGCGCACTTGTTCGTCACCGCTGTCCACGATGGTGAGGTAGTCGGCGCCGGTGCGCGGGCCGAAGTACGTGGGGGTGGAGCCGGTGCCCCAGCTCAGCTGTCCCGGTTTGCGCGCGGTGCCGCGATCGTACGGTGCGCGCCAAAGGATTTCAGGCCTCCCGTCGGTGGCGGCCAGTTCGTAGAGGGCGTGCGTGGTGGCGACGGCGACGCGGCCGCTCGGCGCGGACGAGATGCTGTTGGCGACGGTCTCGCCGCCGGCCGGATCGGGCAGGGCGAGCGTCGCCGTGGTGCCGTCGGGCGCGACGGTGCCGACCAACCCCCGCCCGGTCGCGAACCACACCGTGCCCGACCAGTCGGGGACCAGTCCGGTGACGTTGTCCCCCTCCGGAATCGCGGCGGCCAGATCGACGCGTTCGTCCACCCGCAGTGCCCAGCGCCCGCCTTCGCGCGCGTGCGCGATGCGCACCAGGGCGCGGTCACCGTCGACGGCCACCAGCCGGTCGGCACTGTCGAGGTAGGCGTAGACGCCGCCGAGCAGGCTGCCCTTCGGCAGCGCCAGCGAGGCGAGCGGGCCACCTAGCGGTCCCGCGTCCGGATCCAGCAGGTACACCGTCGGCGTGCGTCCGGCGATGGTCGTGCACAGCGCGACGACCAGCCCGTCCGAACCCTGCAGCAGCGTCGGGCAGGCCGCCGCCAGCGGATAAGCGCCCACCGGCTGCTGCCCGAGGCCCGGCCCCGGCAGCGGCGTGACATCCGAGGACCCCGCGTCACCGTGCATGGTGGCGGTGCCGACCGGCCCGAGATGCGGATTCGGCGGCGCGAGCGGGCCCCAATACTCCGCCGCCCGCGCCTGCCCGGCCGGGGCGAGCGCCAGCGCGCAGGCGGCGAGCAGAACATACGGTGCGCGAATCATGCGGAGCCTCAACAGGATCGGGTCGCCCGGTGGGACGACGTGGCGGCGCCCCCACTCACATCAGCGCGCCGCCGTCGACGCGGATTTCGGTGCCCGTCATGTACCGGCCGTCGTCGGAGGCGACCATGGCGACGACGCCGGCGATGTCCTCGGGTGTACCGAGTGCGCCATTGTTGAGCCAGCCGGTGAGGCGCGCGAACAGCGAGTAGTCCACCCCGTCGGGCTGGTCCAGGATCGACTTCGTGGTGATGCCGCTGGTGATGCCCGCGGGCACGATATTGACCGCGCGCAACCCCTGCTTGGCGTATTCGAGCGCGATGGAGTGGGTGAACGCGTTGACCCCGCCCTTGGACGCGGCGTAGGCGGCGAGATAGGGCGAGGCGCTGAACGCCGCGGTGGACGAGAGGTTGACCACGACGCCGTGCCCGGAGTCCACCAGTGCGGGCAGCGCGGCCTGCGTCATGAGGAAGGTGCCGGTGAGGTTCACCGTGATCACCTGGTTCCACACCTCGAGCGGCATCTCGTGGGTGCGCGCGGGCCGCAGGATGCCCGCCGCGTTGACCAGCACGTCGAGCCCGCCGCCCAGGAATTCGAGCGCCGCCTCGGTGCCGGCCCGCACCGACTCCGGATCGGCGATATCGATCCGCAGCGTGTGCAGCCGCCCGTCGACGTCACCGGCCTTCTCCACCGTCCCGGCCAGACCCGCCTCGTCGACGTCCACGCCCACCAGCCGCGCCCCCTCGTCGAGCAGCCGCAACGCGATCCCCTGCCCGATACCCGACCCCGCTCCGGTGACCAGAACCCGACGACCCTCATATCTACGCATGCCAAAAATTAGAACAGGTTCTCGTCAGGAATCAAGGGTAGGAGCCCCAACCCACCACCCCTATATAGAAGGGCTCTCCCACCCCTGTGCCCACCGGCACACCCACCCCGCCCCCACCCGAACAGTGGCGATCACAACACCACCCCAACACTTCGGCCACAACTCGGGAACGAACCACCAGCGCCACGGGATCCCGCGGCGAGCACACTTGCGATAACGCAACCCCCGGGTACACCTGTGGAAATGGGGGGCTCCGGGGGGCACAGCCCCGCCGGGCGGGGCGTGGGGGCTGCGCCCCCACAAAACACACGAAACGAGAAAAGGCCCACGCTCTCCGTGAGCATGAGCCTCTTATCGAGTGCAGTGGGCGAAGGGGGACTTGAACCCCCACGTCCCGAAGGACACTGGCACCTGAAGCCAGCGCGTCTGCCATTCCGCCACTCGCCCGAGCGACTCCGGAACACTATCACGGGTATCGGCGTCACAAGAAATCGCCTGTTCAGAGCCCATTGTGACGTGTCCGAGACGTCCGGGGAACCTCCGGACGTTTCCAGGAGTTACAGGTGTGGAGGATCGTGGATATCATGCAATGACCGTGGTCGTGCCGCGACACGCCATGTCGGCGTGTCGTTGTTATGGAGCTGGGAAGTCATCAGGGTGTAGCACATCGAAGGGAGGCCGGTATGGGCATCGTCTCGAGGTTCGAACGTCGCCTGCGCGGTTTCGACGACGTGTTCGCCCGGGTGTTCGGCGGCAGCGTGGTGCCCAAGGAGGTGGAGGACGCGCTGCAGCGCGAAGCCACCGACAACGTGCGGCAACTCGACGGTGGACACCGTCTGGTGCCGAACAGCTATGTGATCACCATCAACCCGTCCGACCACGAGAAACTGGCTTCCGACCACGACCTCACGACCCGCGCGTTCGCCAAACATCTCCAGGACTACATCCGCGATCAAGGGTGGCAGACCTATGGCGAAGTACACGTAGCGTTCGAGGCATCACCTACGCTGCACACCGGACAGTTCAGGGCGAGCGGCCGCGTCGATCCGGACGCCGGCCGTGGGGGCTCGTCGGCTCCCCGCCCGGAACCCACGCCACAACGACCTGCACACCCGCAACCAGGAGCTGGCCCCATGACGCAGAACTCTGGCTACGACCCGAGCCGTGAGCCCGCGGAGTCCGATCCACGCGATCGCGGGTACGCACCGCCGCCAGGGGGGCGGCCCGGAGGTCCCCAGAACGGTGCGTACCGCGACGACTACGCGCGCGGTGGCGCGTCGTACGGTGCCGCCGACTATCAGGCGCCCGACGGCCAGCAGGGCTACGGCGACTATCAGAACGGCTACGACTACCAACAGGGTGGCGGCCAGCAAGGCTACGGCGGCGGCCAGCAGGGTTACGCGGATCAGGGCTACGGCCAGCAGGCCGGGTACGGCGAGCAGGGCTACGCCCAGCAGGGCGGCGGCTACGGCGGCGGCCAGCAAGGCTACGGCGACCAGGGCTACGGCGCGCAGGGCTACCAGGAGCCCGGCTACGGCCAGCAGGGCGGCGGCTACGCCGACCAGGGCTACGGCCAGCAGCAGGGGTACGGCCAGCAAGGCTACGGCGACCAGGGTTACGCGGATCAGGGCTACGGCCAACAGGCCGGGTACGGCGAGCAGGGCTACGCCCAGCAGGGCGGCGGCTACGGCGGCGGCCAGCAGGGATACGCCGACCCCGGTTACGGCCAGCAGGCCGGCTACGGCGACCAGGGCTACGCCGCCCCCGAGGAACAGGGCTACGGCCAGGCGTACTCGCAACAGCCCGGCTACGGCCAGCAGGCCGGGTACGCCGAGCCGGGTTACGGCGCGGCGGCGGGCGCGGGATCGGGCTACTCGGCCACGCTCCAGCTCGACGACGGCAGCGGGCGCACCTACCAGCTACGCGAGGGCAGCAACATCATCGGCCGCGGCCAGGACGCGCATTTCCGCCTGCCCGACACCGGTGTCTCGCGCCGCCACATCGAGGTCCGCTGGGACGGCCAGACGGCGATGCTGTCGGATCTCGGCTCGACCAACGGCACGCTGGTGAACGGTTCGCCGGTGCAGGACTGGCAGCTCGCCGACGGAGATGTGATCCGTGCCGGGCATTCCGAGATCCTGATCCGTATCGTCTGATCCCGTAAGCTCGCGATGCGGATCACGACATCGTTCCGGCGTACTCGTCGGTCGTATCGTGATCGGAGTCGGTCGACGGCCCTATGATGCTGCCAAACGCGCGCGGCTCCGTACCGGAGCCGGCGAGGCCGTGGGGCGGTCGCACCGCGCCCACGGCACCGACGTACCTACGGACTGGACAGGAGGTGGAACGCCGTGCAGGGACTGATCCTGCAAGTGACCCGTGCGGGGTTCCTCCTGCTGCTGTGGCTGTTCGTCTGGGCGGTATTGCGGACCTTGCGCAGCGACATCTACGCGGCATCCGGCATCAGGATCCAGCCCAGGGCCGCGCGCGGTTCCGCGGTGCTGCCGTCCCTGCGCCGAGGCCAGAAGGGCGCCAAATATCTTGTGGTGACTCAAGGTTCACTCGCCGGCACCCGCATCTCGCTCAGCACCCAGCCGGTGCTGATCGGGCGTGCGGACGATTCGACGCTGGTACTCACCGACGACTACGCCTCCACCCGCCACGCGCGGCTGTCCCCGCGGGGTGACGACTGGTATGTCGAGGATCTCGGCTCCACCAACGGCACCTACCTGGACCGCGCGAAGGTCACCACCGCCGTCCGCGTCCCGCTCGGCACCCCGGTCCGGGTCGGCAAGACAGTGATCGAGCTCCGATCGTGACACTCGTTCTCCGCTACGCAGCGCGCAGCGACCGTGGTCTGGTCCGAGGCAATAACGAAGATTCCGTCTACGCGGGCGCCCGCCTGCTCGCGCTCGCCGACGGCATGGGCGGGCACGCGGCCGGTGAGGTCGCCTCGCAGCTGATGATCGCGGCGCTGGCGCACCTCGACGACGACGAGCCGGGCGACGATCTGCTCGGCAAGCTCGACGCCGCGACCCGCTCGGGCAACGCCGCCATCGCCGATCAGGTCGAGGAGGAGCCCGAACTCGACGGCATGGGCACCACGCTCACCGCCATCCTGTTCGCGGGCAAGAAGCTCGGCCTGGTGCACATCGGCGACTCGCGCGCCTACCTGTTGCGCGGCGGCGAACTGACCCAGATCACCCGCGACGACACGTTCGTGCAGTCGCTGGTCGACGAGGGCCGCATCACGCCGGAGCAGGCGCACACCCACCCGCAGCGCTCGCTGATCATGCGCGCGCTCACCGGCAACGAGATCGAGCCGACGCTGATCATGCGCGAATCCCGCGCGGGCGATCGCTACCTGCTCTGCTCGGACGGCCTGTCGGACGTGGTGAGCGACGAGACCATCGCCAATACCCTGCGCGAGGGCACCACCGACGAGTGCGCCGACCGGCTCATCGAGCTGGCGCTGCGCAGCGGCGGCCCCGACAACGTGACCGTGGTGGTCGCCGACGTCATCGACCTGGACTACGGCCAGAGCCACCCCATCGTGGCGGGCGCCGCGTCGGGGCAGGACGAGGACACCCCGCCGCCGAACACCGCCGCGGGCCGGGCCGCCGCCATGCGCCCGCCGCGCGCCGCCCCGCCGCGCCGCGCGGCCGCGCCGGAGCCGCCGCCGCCCGCCAAATCGCACAAGTTGCGCTGGGTGCTGCTCGGAGTGGCGCTGGTGGTGGCCGTAGCGGTGGGTCTGGTGGTCGGCTACAAGATGATCCGCAACAACTACTACGTGGGCGCCGACAACGGCCAGGTGGTGATCCTGCGCGGGCTGCCGGGTTCGGTACTCGGGTACTCCATCCACGACGTCGCCACCGTCGGCTGCGTCGACAAGGGCGGCGAGCTGACGCTGCTGGGCACCGGCGCGGATCTGCCGTCGGGGTGCAAGCAGCTGCGGGTGAGCGATCTGGAGCAGACCGGCCGCGACAAGGTCAATAACGGGCTGCCGCCCGGTTCGCTGGCCAAGGCCGAGGAGCAGATGCGCCTGCTGGCCCAGCAGGAACTGCTGCCGCCGTGCCCCGCGCGCAAGACCGAGCCGAGCGTTCCGCAGCCCGGTGTGCTGCCGACCGGTGAGCCGACGCCGACCGGTGAGCCCGCGCCCACCGAGCCCGCGCCGCCGCCCGCCGATCCGAACGCCACGCAGGCTCCGCCGGCGACCGACCTGCAGACGCCGACGCCGACCGGTCCGTCCGAGCCCGCGTCGAACCCCCAGTCCTCGGGGGAGAACTGCCGGGTGACGGACTGATGTCCGCACCGCCACCGCCGTCCGCGGGGGCCTTTCCCAGTCCCCCGGGCGGGTTCGCGCCTGCGCCGCCACCGTCGACCAGGCGTAACGCGGAACTGCTGCTGCTCGCGTTCGCCGCGCTGATCACCACGGTGTCGCTGTTCCTGGTGGAGGCCAGCCAGGAGCAGTCCATCACCTGGGACATCGCCAAGTACGGCCTGGCCTTCCTCGGGCTGTTCGCGATCGCGCATCTGGCGGTGCGCCGCTTCGCCCCGTTCGCCGATCCGCTGCTGCTGCCGATCGTCGCGCTGCTCAACGGCCTCGGGCTGGTGCTGATCCACCGCCTCGATCTGGGCGCGGCGCAGAACGCCGAGTTCAATTCGATGCCGATCCCCTCGCCCGACGCCAACCAGCAGATCCTGTGGACCGGCCTGGCGATGGTCGTGTTCATCACACTGCTGGTCGTGTTGCGCGACTACCGCACGCTGGCCCGATACAGCTACACCCTGGGCCTGATCGGCCTGGTCGCGCTGATGATCCCGGCGCTGCTGCCCGCCGCCTACTCCGAGACCAACGGCGCCAAGATCTGGATCAGGCTGCCCGGCTTCAGCGTGCAGCCCGGTGAGTTCGCCAAGATCCTGCTGATCGTCTTCTTCGCCTCGGTGCTGGTCGCCAAGCGCGAACTGTTCACCACCGCGGGCAAGCACATGCTGGGCATGGAGTTCCCGCGCGCCCGCGACCTCGGCCCGATCGTGGCGGTCTGGCTGGTGTGCATCGCGGTGCTGGTGTTCGAGAAGGATCTGGGCACCTCGCTGCTGATCTTCGGCACCGTGCTGGTGATGCTCTACATCGCTACCGAGCGGGTGGGCTGGCTGATCATCGGCGGCGCGCTGCTCTCGGTCGGCTTCTTCTTCGCCTACCAGATGTTCGGGCACGTGCGGGTGCGCGTGCACACCTGGCTCGACCCCTTCTCCGACTACCACAACACCGGCTACCAGATCTCGCAATCGCTGTTCGGGCTGGCGACGGGCGGGCTGGCGGGCACCGGTCTGGGCAGCGGGCGCCCCAATCAGGTGCCGTTCTCCAAGACCGACTTCATCATCACCACCATCGGCGAGGAGCTGGGCCTGATCGGGCTCACCGCGGTGCTGGTCCTGTTCCTGGTGCTGATCCTGCGCGGGCTGCGCACGGCGCTGGCGGTGCGCGACAGCTTCGGCAAGCTGCTGGCCGCCGGGCTCTCGTTCACCATCGCGGTGCAGTTGTTCGTGGTGGTGGGCGGCGTCACCAAGCTGATCCCGCTGACCGGCCTCACCACCCCGTTCGTCTCCTACGGCGGTTCCTCGCTGCTGGCCAACTACGCGCTGCTGGCGCTGCTGATCAAGGTGTCCGACGCGGCGCGCGCTCCCGCGCCGGTGCGCAGGAAGGAGCCCGCGGCGCCCATCGCCGAGGCGCCGACCGAACTGCTGCGCCGATCGGAGACGAGGTCGCAAGGATGAACACGCCGCTACGCCGGGTCGCGGTCGCCGTGATGGCGATGATCGTCGTGCTGCTGCTCAACGCGACCTACATCCAGTACATCAAGGCCGACGACTACCGCGCCGACCCGCGCAACTCCCGCGTGCTGCTCGACGAGTACTCGCGCCAGCGCGGCCAGATCTCGGCCGCGGGCACGGTGCTGGCCGGCTCGGTCGCCACCGAGGACCGCTACAAGTACCTGCGCACCTACCCCACCGACCCGCAGGCGTACGCGCCGGTGACCGGCTTCTACTCGATGCAGTACGGCAGCGCCGGGCTCGAGCACGCCGAGGACCAGGTGCTCAACGGCTCGGACAGCCAGCTGTTCGGCCGCCGCCTGGTGGACCTGGTCTCCGGCCGCGATCCGCGCGGCGGCAACGTGCTCACCACGCTGAACCCGGTGATGCAGCAGGTCGCCTACGAGCAGCTCACGTCGAAGGGCTACACCGGTTCGGTGGTCGCCATCGAGCCGAGCTCCGGCAAGATCCTGACGATGGTGTCCACGCCGAGCTACGACCCGAACCTGCTGGCCGGGCACGACGGCGCGCGCAACACCCAGGCCTGGGAGACGCTGACCAGCGATCCCGAACAGCCGATGCTCAACCGCGCGGTCTCCAAGACCTACCCGCCCGGTTCCACGTTCAAGGTGCTGGTCACGGCCGCGGCGCTGTCCAACGGGGTCGCGGGTCCCGACGACCAGTTCACCGCCGCGCCCAACATCACCCTGCCGGGCACCTCGACCACGCTGGAGAACTACAACGGGTCGACCTGCGGCGACGGACCGACGGCCTCGCTGTCGGAGGCGTTCGCGCGGTCGTGCAACACGGCGTTCGTGGAGCTGGGCCTGCGGGTCGGCGCGACCGAACTCAAGGACGAGGCCGCCGCCTTCGGCATCGGCCCGCATCGCGGCATCCCGATCCCGGTCGCCGAGAGCACCGTCGGCACCATCCCCGACGACGCCGCGCTCGGCCAGAGCAGCATCGGCCAGCGCGATGTGGCGCTCACCCCGCTCGACAACGCGGTGATCGCCGCGACCATCGCCAACGGCGGGGTCCGGATGGAGCCCTACCTGGTGGATCAGCGTCAGGGACCCGACCTCAGTGAGCTCTCGCGCACCGAGCCGGTCTCGGTCGGACAGGCGATCAGCGCCGAGGTAGCGTCTCAGCTGACCACCATGATGATCGGTTCCGAACAGTTCTCCGGCGGCGGCAACACCCCGTACACGATCGCGTCCAAGACCGGCACCGCCGAGCACGGCAGCGATCCCCGCAACACGCCGCCGCACACCTGGTACATCGCGTTCGCCCCCGCGCAGAACCCGAAGATCGCCATCGCGGTGATCGTCGAGAACGGCGGAGACCGGGCGTTGGCCGCGACCGGCGGTTCGGTGGCCGCCCCCGTCGCCCGCGCGGTGCTGGACGCGGGCCTGCGGGGGAGTTGATCGATATGAACGTGCGAGGAGAGGTTCGGGGGCCCCGATGCTGAACAACGGCGCGATGATCGCCGATCGCTACCGCCTGCAGCGCCTGATCGCCACCGGCGGCATGGGCCAGGTCTGGGAGGCGCTGGACACCCGGCTCGACCGCCGCGTCGCGGTGAAGGTGCTCAAGGCGGAGTTCTCCGCCGACCCCACCTTCCGCCACCGGTTCCGCACCGAGGCCAAGACCACGGCGCAGCTGAACCACCCCGGCATCGCGGGCATCTACGACTACGGCGAGACCTACGACCCGAGCGCGGGCGAAACCGCCTACCTGGTCATGGAATTGGTGCAGGGCGAACCGCTCAACGCGGTGCTCAACCGGCTGGGCAAGCTCTCGGTGGGCCAGGGTCTGGACATGCTCGAGCAGACCGGCCGCGCGCTGGAGGTGGCCCATGCCGCCGGTGTGGTGCACCGCGACGTGAAGCCGGGCAACATCCTGGTGACGCCGACCGGTCAGGTGAAGATCACCGACTTCGGCATCGCCAAGGCCGTCGACGCCAGCCCGGTCACCAAGACCGGCATGGTGATGGGCACCGCCCAGTACATCGCGCCCGAACAGGCCGTCGGCGAGGACGCCACCGCGGCCAGCGACGTGTACTCCCTCGGTGTGGTCGGCTACGAGGCGCTGTCGGGGCAGCGCCCGTTCGCCGGCGACGGCGCGATCACCGTCGCGATGAAGCACGTCCGCGAGACGCCGCCGCCCATGCCGGGCGATCTGCCGCCGAACGTGCGCGAGCTCATCGAGATCACCATGGGCAAGGACCCGAACCTGCGCTACGCCAGCGGCGGCGAGTTCGCCGACGCGGTCGCCGCGGTGCGGGCCGGTCACCGTCCGCCGCCGCCCCGCAACGCGGGCGCCGCGGCGGGTCCGCTCACCGAGGGCGCCACCCGGGTGCTGCCGCCCGGCCCCACCGTGATCCTGCCCGCGGGCCAGGCCGACGGCCCGACCGTGCGCTACAACACCCCGCCCGCCGGCGCGTCCACCGCGGCCGCCCCCGCCACCATGATGAATTCCGGTGCGGGCGAGGCCACCCCGCCGCCGGGCAAGAAGCCGTGGACCACGAGCCAGAAGGCGCTGGCCGCGCTCGGCGCGGGCGCGGTACTGCTGGGCGGTGCGGCGATCTGGCTGTTGTTCGGCGGCGAACCGAACACCGATCCGGTGCGCGAACCGGTCACCTCGACGTTCGCGCCGGCGCCCCCGGTCATCACCACGACGCAACAGCCGACCACCACCACCCAGTTCGTGCCGCCGCCTCCGCCCGTCACCACGACGCCGGAGCCCACGACTCCCGAGCCGACCACCACGACTCCGGAACCCACCACGACCACACCGGAACCCACCGCCGAGCCGACGACGACCCGCCCGACCAGGACGCAGTCGCCGACGACCACGCGCACCTGGTTCCCGACTCTCGACTTACCATTTCCGGAGAATCCCGCTCAGGGACGGCCAGATGCCACTCGTAGCGCGCCCGCCACTCCGTCACAAGGACAGCCATGACAACGCCGAAGAATCTCTCTTCCCGCTACGAGCTGGGCGAGATCATCGGCTTCGGCGGGATGTCGGAGGTGCACAAGGCGCGCGACGTCCGCCTGAGCCGGGACGTGGCGATCAAGGTGCTGCGCGCCGACCTGGCCCGTGACCCCACGTTCTACCTGCGCTTCAAGCGTGAGGCGCAGAACGCGGCCGCGCTGAACCATCCGGCCATCGTCGCGGTGTACGACACCGGCGAGGCCGAAGTGGACGGCGGTCCACTGCCCTACATCGTCATGGAGTACGTCGAGGGCGAGACGCTGCGCGACATCGTGCGCGGCAAGGGCCCGCTGGCGCCGCGGCGCGCCATGGAGATCATCGCCGACGTCTGCGCCGCATTGGATTTCAGTCACAAGGCCGGCATCGTGCACCGCGACATGAAACCGGCCAACATCATGATCAACCGGGCCGGCGCGGTGAAGGTGATGGACTTCGGCATCGCGCGCGCGATCGCCGACGCCGCCAACCCGATGACCCAGACCGCCGCCGTCATCGGCACCGCCCAGTACCTCTCGCCCGAGCAGGCGCGCGGCGAGAGCGTGGACGCCAGATCCGACGTCTACTCGGTGGGCTGTGTGCTCTTCGAGATCCTCACCGGCGAGCCGCCTTTCACGGGCGACTCGCCGGTCGCTGTGGCCTACCAGCACGTCCGGGAAGATCCGCGGCTGCCCTCGCACGTGCACTCCGGTGTCCCGCGCGAGCTGGATTCCGTGGTGCTCAAGGCGATGAGCAAGAACCCGGCCAACCGGTACCAGACGGCCGCCGAGATGCGCGCCGACCTGATCCGTGTGCTGGGCGGCCAGAAACCGGCCGCGCCGATGGTGATGACCGACGAGGACCGCACCACCGTGTTCGGCTCGGAGGAGCCCGGCCCGCGCACCTTCCGCACCGTCGAGACCAGCGACGACACCGCCGAGCAGGAGCCCGCCGAGTCCGAGAACCCGCGCCGCACCCTGTATCTGGCGTTCGGCGCGGCGGCCGCGGTGCTCGTGGTGTTCGCGCTGTTCTGGGTGCTGATCGGGCCGGGCAGCAAGCCCGAGCAGATCGCGGTGCCCGATCTGTCGAACATGCCCGCGCAGCAGGCGCAGGACGAGCTCGAGCGGCTGGACTTCTCGGTCGCCATCCAGCAGAAGCCCGACGGCAAGGTGGCCAACGGCAACGTCATCGCCACCCAGCCGCTCGGCGGGTCCCGCATCGACAAGGGTGCGACGGTGACGTTGCAGGTGTCCACCGGGCCCGCGCAGGTGCAGGTGCCCAAGCTGGACGGGCTCACGGTGCAGCAGGCCGAACAGGAGCTCAACGCCGTCGGGCTGCGGATGGACCCGAACGTGGTGCGCCGCGAGTCGAGCGCGGCCGACGTGGACAAGGTGATCGGCACCGAGCCCGGCGCGGGCGCGCGCGTGGACGTGGACCAGGCCATCGTGGTGTCGGTGGGTTCGGGCCCGGAGAAGGTGTCGGTGCCGCGCCTGGTCGGCCAGGACATCAGCGTCGCCGAGCCGAATCTGGTGGACAGCGCGGGATTCCAGATCGTCATCGAGGAGGTCGCGTCCTCGCGGCCCAAGGGCGAGGTGATCGCCACCAACCCGGCGGGCGGCACCCGCGCCGACCGCGGTTCCACGGTGACGGTCCAGGTGTCGGCGGGCGACGAGATCAGCATGCCGAACGTGGTGGGCCTGACGCCCTCGCAGGCGGTGGACCGGCTGCGCCAGGCCGGCTGGACCGGCAGCACCAGCCAGATCAACCAGAACACCACCGGCACCTTCGACGCGGGCACCGTCGGCCGGATCGTCAGCCAGCAGCCCTCGGCCGGGCAGTCGATCTCCAAGACCGAGACCATCACCATCACCACGGCGGTGCTGGGCCCGCCCTGATCGTTATCCGAAAGAGCCGACCGGTCGGTGTCACCGGGGTGAGAATTGAGCTGCTCCATCCGAACCAGCGACAGCGTGGAACAGGAGGCAGCCCCATGACCACTGCCAGGGACATCATGAAGCCCGGCGCCCAGTGGATCTCGAAACAGGACACCGTCGGCCGAGCCGCCCGCCTGATGGCGGAACTCGGGGTCGGCGCCCTGGTCATCGCGGATGAGAACGAACGGATGTGCGGCATCATCACCGACCGCGACATCGTGGTGAAGTGCGTGGCCCAGGGCCGCGCGCCGAGCACCACCCTCGCCGCCGACCTGTGCGAGGCGACGCCGCGCTGGGTCGCGGCCGACGCCGACGTCGAGCAGGTCCTCGACGAGATGGAGAGTCACCGGATCAAGCGCATGCCGGTGATCGAGAACAAGCGCATGATCGGCATGATCAGCGAGGCCGATCTGGCCAGGCATCTCGACGACAACCAGCTGGGCGAGTTCGTCACGGCGGTGTACGGGCGACCCTGACAGGTGTGCGTCCCCGGCGTTCGGGCGGCCGTCCCGGACGCCGGGTCGTGCTGTGCGCGAACCGGAGTGCTCGCGCCGTAGCGATCGCTGACAACAGCGGGCGAGGTCAGCCGGTGGGACCGGCGGCCGGACCTGGGAGTCAGCTCAGCTTCAGATGCCGGTTCATCTCCATCGCCGCCTCGGCCAGATCGCTCAGCTCGACCACTTCGACGCCGTGCTCGCGCAACTTCTCCACACCCACGCAGTTCTCCACGAACGTGGCCGGTTCGCGCCACGCGATGACGACGCGCCGAATGCCCGCTTCCAGAATGCGGTCGGTACAGGGCAAACGGTCGGCCGTGCCGCGCTTCGAGCACGGTTCGAGGGTGCTGTAGAGCGTCGCGCGCTCCAGGCGCCGATCTTTGGGGTCGAGCTTGTTCAGTGCCGCCTCTTCGGCGTGCACTTTCGCGTCGGTCTCGCGGGAGTAGCCGGTGGCAATCTCCGCGCCGTCGGCCACGATCACCGCGCCGACCGAGAACGCGGTGTCGCTCGGCGGGCACCGGTGCGCCAGCTCGATCGCCCGGCGCAGGAAATGGTGATCGGGTTCCGCGCGCCGGTGGATCATCACCGCCATATCACCGACCTGCCCCACCTCGGCCAGGCGCAGCCTGCGGGTCGGGCCGCCGGGGAACTCGGCCGGGTGCACGAATCGCGGGGCCGCCGGATCGCCCACCAGGATGGGCGCGACGGCGATGTGGAGTTCGTCGGCCAGATCGGCGGCGAGGAAGGCGGTGTGCACCGACGTGCCGCCCTCCACCATGAGCCGGATGACGTCGCGGCGGCCGAGATCGTCCAGCATCGCGCGCAAGTCGATCTCCGGGCCGAGCGAGACCACCTCGGCCAGGCGGGCGTGCCGTTCGAGCCGGACCGCGCCCTCGTCGGTGGTGTAGATCAGCTTCGCACCCGGTTCGTAGAAGAACCGCAGGCCGGGGTCGAGATCCCCGCTCGCCGTAATGGTCACCTTCGTCGGTTGAAACGGCATCCCCATGATGGCCCGGGAGTCCTGGCGGCCTCGGTGCTTGACCAGCAACCCGGGATTGTCGCGGCGCAGGGTGCTCGCACCGACGAGGATCGCGTCCATCTGGGCGCGCACACCGTCGATGCGTTCGAAATCCTCCGCGTCCGAGAGCAGCAGCCGGTCGGGGCTCGCGTCGTCGATGTAGCCGTCCAGGCTCATCGCGACCGACAGCACCACGTACGGCCGCCCGCCGCAGAGCTTTTCGCCGCCGTAACGGATCACTGCGTCACCAGCGCGGCGACCTCCGCCTCCAGCACCTCGATGAGGCCCTCGGCCGGGCGCTCGCCGCACACCTCGAGCCAGTTCGCGAGCATGCGGTGCCCGCCCTGGGTGAGCACCGACTCGGGATGGAACTGCACACCGTGGATCGGCAAGGTGCGGTGGCGCATCGCCATCACGATCCCCGATTCGGTGCGGCCCAGCACCTCGATCTCCGCGGGCAGGGTGTCCTCGAGCACGGTGAGCGAGTGGTAGCGGGTGGCGGTGAACGGGTCGGGCAGGCCGGCCAGCACGCCCGCGCCGAGGTGGTACACCGAACTGGTCTTGCCGTGCAGCAGTTCGGGCGCCCTGGTGACGGTCGCGCCGAACGCCTCGCCGATGGCCTGGTGGCCGAGACAGACCCCGAGCAACGGCGTCTCGCGCTCCGCGCAGGCGCGCACGAGATCGATGCTCGCGCCCGCGCGGTCGGGCGTGCCGGGCCCGGGGCTGATGAGGATGCCGTCGAATTCGGCGGCCACGGCCCGCGGATCCGCCAGGTTCGCGTCGTCGTTGCGCCAGACGACGGCCTCGGCTCCCAGCTGGCCCAGATACTGCACCAGGTTGAACACGAAGCTGTCGTAGTTGTCGACGACCAGTACACGCATGGTTCGAGATTACGTGGCGGCCCGGCGGGCCGTCGCATCCATTACCAGTTGGGATAGCCTAGGGAGAACACCGGAGGGCGCCACGGCCCGACCGGGCCGTCCGTGCTGTCGCCGGATGGCCGTCGAGCGGCCCGGCACACGCCAACTGAATCAGCCCCCGGTACCGACCACGCCGAATACGAGGACGTCATGCCCAAGTCGAAGGTCCGCAAGAAGACCGACTACACGATCAACCCCGCCAGCCGGATCCCGGTGAAGGTGAAGGCGGGCCCGTCGCCGGTCTGGTACGTCGCGATCATGCTCGGCTTCATGCTGGCCGGGCTGGTGTGGCTGCTGGTGTACTACCTGGCGGCCGAAGAGATCAGCTGGATGAACGATCTGAACGCCTGGAACTTCCTGATCGGGTTCGGCCTGATGGTGGTGGGGCTGATCATGACCATGAGGTGGCGCTAGCCCCGGGACCAGGGGATTACAGCGGTGTCATTCATGCACACCTGTGGATGAAGCCTGTGGACAAATCGAGGACCGACCGGGGAGACTGCCCGCGTGAACCCTGATTCACCCGATCCACCGCCGCGCCTGGAGTGGACCACACCCCTGCCCGCGCTCGTCGCGGTGGCCGTCGGCGGCGTCGTGCTGGCCGGTGCCACCTTCTTCGCCGCCGACGCCCCGAGCCGTCTGCTCGTCGGGCTGGCCGCGGCGGGACTGCTGGGCCTGGCCGCGCTGGGTTACCGGCAGCGGCCCCGGTTGACGGTCGTGCCCGGCGCGCAGCCGCGCCTGGTGGTGCGCACGCTCACCGGCCCCACCGACTACCGCCCGGATCAGATCATCCGGGCGCGCATCGTGAGCTACCGCCGCCTCGGGCGCAAGGTGCCGATGCTCGAGATCGACGTCCGCCACGGCGACGACGAACGCCTGCTGATCTTCGGCCGCTGGGATCTCGGCGCGTCCCCGGAGGACGTGTTCGAAGCCCTGGTCGTGCACCGGATCGCGTTCCTGCGGTCGGAGTAGTTCCCGCGTAGTTTCACGTGAAGCAATGCGAGCTTTCGCTCGCGACGCCTACCCGATCATCATCGCGGCCGCGGCGATGGCGGCGGCCGAGGCGAGACCGACCACCCCGATGGACACCCAGCCGATCGTGCGCGCCGACTCCTGACTCTTCGCACCCACCCACTGCGGCACGAACAGCACGCCGAGGGTGGCCGAGGTGCCCGCGAGCAGGCCGCCCAGGTGCACCCACAGCGAGACCCCCGGGATGGACAGGCTCAGCAGCACGTTGATGCCGATGATCACCAGGATCTGGGTGGGGTTCATCCGCAGGCGGAACATGGTCACCGCGATCGCGCCGAACATGCCGTACACCGCGCCCGACGCGCCCGCGCCCACCGTGTTCACCGGCTCCAGCAGCAGGCCCGCGGCCGAGCCCCCGATCAGCGACACCAGATAGATCGAGAGCATCCGCACCCGCCCGAGCACCGGTTCGAGCTGGATGCCCACGATGTAGAGCGCGAACATGTTGAGCGCCAGGTGCAGCGGCCCCCAGTGCAGGAAGCCCGAGCCGATCACCCGGAACCACTCGCCGTCGGCGACCAGGGTGGGCACGAGCGCCCAGCGCAGGAACAGCTCGGAGCGGAAGTTGTCCACCACGCTGCCCGCCTGCGCGGCGGTGATGCCGAAGAACAGGATGTTGAGCGCGATCAGCCCGTAGGTCACCAGCGGCGTGGCCGATTTCGCGACGGGCGCGCCCGCGACCGTGCGGACGGGGCGCACCTGCCTGCCTGATGCGCGCACGCAGTCGACGCAGTGCTGGCCGACGGCGGCCGGTTGCAGGCAGTCGGGGCAGGCGGGCCGCCCGCAGCGCGTACACGCCAGGCCGGTGGGACGATTCGGATGGCGGACGCATGTGGGTGCGGGCGGCTGAGGGTTCATCTGCTCAATCGATCGTGGCGGTGGCGATGCGGACGGCGTCCTTGGGACGGTCGTTGCGGTCGGTCGGGGTGGCGGCGATGGCGTCGACGACCTTGCGTGAGTCGGGGTCGAGGACCTCGCCGAAGATGGTGAACTTGCGATTCAGGTGCGGCTGCGGACTCACCGTGATGAAGAACTGCGAACCGCTGGTGCGCACGCCGATATTGGCCATGGCCACCAGGTAGCCGCGGTCGAACCGCAGCTCCGGGTGGAACTCGCTCGCGATCTCGTAGCCGGGGCCGCCGCGGCCGCTGTCGCCGGGATCACCGCCCTGGATCATGAACCCGTCGATCACCCGGTGGAAGGTGGAGCCGTCGTAGAACGGGCCCGACGTGCCACCGCTCGCGTTCTCGGTGGTGTACGCGGCCGAGCCGTCCACCAAGCCGAGAAAGTTCCGCACCGTCTTCGGTGCGTGAAAGCCGAAGAGCGCGATCTTGATATCGCCGTGGTCGGTGCACAGCGTCACCCCGGCGGTCTGGGTCGGTGAGGTCACCCCGCCATGCTATCCAGGGCGCGCCCGCGTTCCGGTGCGGCGCCGCGACGGTGTCGGCGACCAGTACTTACTGCGCCGTCACCACGGCTGTGCCAAAGTGGTCGCTATGGCACAGGGGCGTCTGCACGTATCCGCACGATCTCGTAACCGATTGATCGCCGCGAGCCTCGTCGCGCTCGCAGGCGGTGTGGCGTGGCTGGTCCGCAGCAAACGGCCGGTGCCGCCGGAGCCCGCGCCCGAACCGCCGCGCCTGGGTTACTCCCGCAACGGTTCCGCGCCGGTCCCGGTGCCGGGAGCCGGCGCGGAGACCGGGCACTGATCCGCGCTCAGCGGCTCACCGTGCGCTTGTACTGACGCAGCGCCAGCGGCACGAACACCACCAGGATCACGACCACCCAGATCAGCGTGGTCGCAATCGGGTTGCGCATCGACCAGGCGTCCGAGGCCGGGCCCAGCGGGCTGGTGTTGCCGAACAGCTCGCGGGTGGCCTGCGCCAGCGCCGACACCGGATTCCACTCCGCGAACACCTTGAGCACCGTGGGCAGATCGTTGATCGGCACGAAGGTGTTGGCCAGGAACGTCAGCGGGAAGATCACCATGAAGCTGGCGTTATTGAACACCTCGGGCGTGCGCACCAGCAGGCCGACCACGGCCATGATCCAGGACACGGCGTAGGCGAACAGCAGCAGCAACAGGTAGGCGAGCACGGCGTCCAGGAACGAGCCGCGGATGCGCCAGCCCACCAGCAGACCGGTCAGCGACATCACCACCAGGCTCACGACGTTGATCACCACGTCGCTGAGGGTGCGCCCGACCAGCACCGCCGACGGAGCCATCGGCAGCGAGCGGAACCGGTCGATGATGCCCTTCTGCATATCCTCGGCCAGGCCCGCGCCGGTGAACGAGGCGCCGAACACCACGGTCTGCACGAAGATGCCGGCGATCAGGAACTCGCGGTAACCGCCCTCCAGGCCGGGCACCTTGATCGCCGTGCCGAACACGTAGGCGAACAGCAGCACGAACATGATCGGCGACAGCGTGCTGAAGATGAGCACGTCGGGGACGCGCTTGATCTTGATGACGTTGCGCTTGGCGATGGTCAGGCTGTCGCTGACGACGATGGACAGTCGTTCCGACAGGGTGGGGCGGTGCCCCACGCCGGGGGTGTGCACGGCCGCGGTCATCGGGCATGTCCTTCCGTAGCTTCCGCGCGTTCGGCGTCCACGTCGTCGCCGTTCACGTAGTCCTCGGCCTCGTGGCCGGTGAGGGTGAGGAACACGTCGTCGAGCGAGGGCCTGCGCAGGCCGACGTCGTGGATCCGCACGCCCGCCTTCGCGAGGAGGCCGATGGCGTCGACCAGCGCCTGGGAGCCGTTGCTGACCGGGACAATGATCTTGCGCAGTCCGGGTTCCAGGTGGATCTCGCCGTCGGCGAGCCCGCTCAGCGCCTGCTGGGCGGCACCGAGCTTGGCCGCGTCGTCGACGGTGAGCTCGATGCGATCGCCGCCGACGAGGGTCTTGAGCTCGTCGGCGGTGCCGCGCGCGATCACCTTGCCGTGGTCGATGACGGCGATGGCGTCGGCCAGGCGGTCGGCCTCCTCCATGTACTGCGTGGTGAGCAGCAGCGTGGTGCCGCCCGCGACCAGTTCCTCGATGACGTCCCACAGATCGAGCCGTGCCCTCGGGTCCAGCCCGGTGGTGGGCTCGTCCAGGAACAGCACCGGCGGGTTGGCGACCAGTGCCCCGGCCAGGTCGAGCCTGCGGCGCATACCGCCGGAGTAGCCGCGCACCGGCCGGTCGGCGGCGTCGCTGAGCCGGAAGCGGTCCAGCAGTTCGCGGGCGCGCTCCTTACTGCGCTGCACCCCCATGTGATAGAGCCTGCCCACCATCTCGAGGTTCTCGAAACCGGTGAGGTACTCGTCGACGGCGGCGTACTGGCCGGACGTACCGATGTGCGAGCGCAGCAGTTGCGGATCGCGCAGCACGTCGATGCCCGCGACGGTGGCGGTGCCCTCGTCGGGGACGAGCAGGGTCGTGAGCACGCGGACGGTGGTGGTCTTGCCCGCGCCGTTGGGCCCGAGCAGCGCGGTGACGGTGCCCTCCGGCACCCGCAGGTCGAGACCGTCGAGCGCGACGACCCGCCCGTATCGCTTGACCAGCCCCTCGGCGACTATTGCGTCGGGCATGATTCTCCTGACGTTCGTGAATTCTCGATGGCGGATCGGCGTGCGACGTCCCCGCGCGCCCCGTCGACTCCCGCGGCTCGGATCGGGCTGATGATCCGTACCCGCGTCAGTATCGTCGCGGCGCGCGAGACTCGCATCCGATTCGCCGGCCCGGACACGACAGAGGCCGCATCCCGTACCAGGCGGTGCTCGGGGTACCGGCACGGGATGCGACCGGCTCGATACTCCCCCGGCCGCGGCGGTGCGAACACGGGTAGCCGGCTACCCGAATCGGCCCGGTGAGCTACTCGATCCGGACGCACCGCAACAGCCCGGCGCACCCGCGCCGGGACCGCTGTGGAGGCCGCGTCCGTGAACACGAACACATCCTGGCACCGGGGTCCGACAGGTTTGCCGCGTGTGACGCTCGCCCCGGCCACCGCGGGCTGTGCGACACGCGACGAAACCCGCCAGGCACACCCGCCGACACCCCGTCCGGAAGGGATTCGCACCACACGCAGACCGGTCGGATTGTTTCCTGATGGAACGAACGCGACACCGGGGAATTGCCGTTCGGGAATGGAAGAGATTGCACCGCAACACCTTTGACAAAGCCCAGGTGAGCGGGATGACCTCACCACCGACGCCGGGGGCACCGACGCCGGTCACGCCCGACTCCCACTCCGCAACCGCCGAAAAATTTCTTCGAAACTAATGGGCCCCCTGTACACACAATCGCGGAACTTCGCGTAGGATCAGTCACGTCGGCCCCTCCCCCCCGGGCCGACCTTACGCGGGCCTCGGCTAACTCCCCCCCTTCGCCGAGGCCCGCTCCCCATTTCCGGACCTTCTCGCGCTAGTTCCCGACCGCCGAATCCACCGCACGCCAGGCGGTTGCCAGCCGTTGCGCGCGCACCCGTCCGGCCACCTCGAACAGCGGGCGATCGCGCGCCCAGCGCGCCGTGATCTCCGTGCCGGCGAGTTCCCACAGCGGCTCCGAATCGGCCACGATCCGGCCGAACTCCGCGTACACACCACCCAGCGCGATATGCGTACCCGGCGCGGACGCGTGCGTGAGGTCGATCCCCCGCACCGACGCCACGGCGGCGAGCAGCCGCTCGATCATCGACGCGGGCCATCCGGAGCCGCGACCGACGCGCACCAGCCACCCCAGCGCCGCACCGAGCACGTGGACGTCCTCGACCGTGCGGAACGGTTTGAGCACATCGGCGTACCCGTCGCCGGGCAACACGGTCGCGGGCGCGCCGTCGAAAACGACGGTGGCGTGCGGGATCTCAGGGGCGAACGGCAGCGGCGGGCGATCCGTGACGGTCACGCCCGGCCCCGCGCTCGCCACGAGCACCGCGCGCAGCCGGTTGCGCCCCTCCGGCGTGGCGCCCGCGCTCGCGATCACCACCAGCCATCGCGCAGCACTGCCGAGCGTCGCGAAAGTCTTGGTGCCGCTGACGGTCCACGCGCCGTCCGCACCCGCCAGCGCGGTGCGGATCGCGGCCGGATGCCCGCCGCCCTCCTCCGTCGCGGCCAGCGCGCCCGGCCCCTCCGGCAGCGCGGGCAGCAGCGCCCGCAGCGCCTCCTGATACCCGGAGAGGAACGCGTACCCGATCCGGTCGGCGCTGTACCCACCCGCGACGGCCGCGTCCAGCGGCGTGGCGAAACGGGCGGCGACCGCGCGGTGCCGCGCCCACGCCGCGGCGACGGAATCCGCGGCGGGCGCGGGCGGTTCAGTCAGCAGGAAATCGAAGACGCACTCCACCCCTGCACGCTAGCCGCCCGACTGCCAGATGCGGCTGCGCAGGTCCGCGCCCCGGATCACCTGGATCCGCCACGGCGCCAACCGCATCACGTGCAGCTCCGGATCGTCGGGCGCCTTCCAGAACTGCCCGAGCGGATAGCCTGCGCCGCGCGGACTCGTCCGCTCGTACAGATCCCAGACGTGCTGCTTCACGGCGAGATCGGGCACCCACTCGGCGACCACGTCCACGGCCACGGAGTCGTTGCGCCGATCCCAGTACGAGAAGTTGACGTGCGGGTTGCGCGCGATATGGGCGGCCTTGACCGGCGTGTGATAGGTCGCGAGCCACCCCAGCGGCGCGCCGTCCACCTTCTCCCACACCGGGATCAGCACGCGCGTGCGCGGGCGGTTCCTGCTGTCGACGGTGACCATGGTGGCGTAGTTGATGCGTCCCACGTACTGGTCGAACTCCGCCTCGATCTCGGTGTAGTCCGCCACTTCGACCGTCATCTCCCACCTCCGGTTACCGATAGGCCTGCCGGTTACTTCTTGTAACCATGAGCATCCTCGGTCAGCATGGACTGTTGTGGAAGAAGGCACTTACGAGTCACTCGGTTACTGCGCGGATACCGACTATTCGGCGCGCCAGTGGGACACCCGCGCCGACTGCGACGTCCGCCAGATCCTGGACCGCATCGCCGACAAGTGGTCACTGCTCACCATCGCACTGCTGTCCGGGCGCACGATGCGCTTCACCGAGTTGCGCCGCGAGATCGACGGCGTGAGCCAGCGCATGCTCACCCGCACCCTGCGCCACCTCGAGCGCGACGGCTTGGTGCGCCGCACGGTGTACCCCGTGGTGCCCCCGCGCGTCGACTACGAACTCACCCCGCTGGGCCGCAGCCTGCACCACACCATCCAGGCGCTGGTCGACTGGACCGAGACGCATCAGCGCGAGATCGCCGCCGCGAGGACGGCTTACGACGAAGCCGAGGCCGCCGCGGTGTGAGGAGCGGGTTCCCACGCCCGCTTCCGCACGGGTCGGAAGATTCCGGCGCGGGTCGGTGTCACTGAGTGACTACCGCCTACGAAGAGGCCGAGTCGCGCCGCCTGGCCGCGGTGCTCATCGCGCAGGGCACGCTACCGCTCGCGGAACCGGGCGTGAACGCAGGGAATGCTTCAGGGCGCCGAGGCGCGGGTACCGGACTCGCGCGGCCGAATCGCTGCAGGAACGGTGCGATTCGCGCGGCGCGAGCTACAGTCGGGTGATGGGCATCGACTGTTCGAGCGTCGTCCCGGCGTCCCGGCGGGACGTCTTCGCCTGGTACGCCCGTCCCGGTGCTTTCGCCAGATTGGCGCCGCCGTGGCAGCCGGTGACGCTGCTGCGCGAGGCCGAATCGCTGGCCGACGGCACCGCCGTGCTCGGCCTGCCGGGCGGTCTGCGCTGGGTCGCGCGCCACGATCCCGGCGAATACCGGCCGCCGCATCGTTTCGTCGACGCCGTCGCCGCCGACGGACTCGCCTCCCAGCCCGTGGCGCGCCTGGTGCGCTGGCGGCATGTGCACGAATTCGAAGAAGTCGACGCCGACAACTGCCGGGTGATCGACCGCGTGGAGACGCCGGTTCCGGCCGCCGTGCTGCGGCCGCTGTTCGACTACCGGTACCGCCAGCTTCGCGGTGATCTCCTCGCGCACACCCGCGCCGGATACGCGCCGGCGACCATCGCGATAACAGGCGCGTCCGGCCTGGTCGGCAGCGCGCTCGCGGCATTTCTGAGCACCGGCGGGCACCGGGTGGTGCGGCTGGTCCGCGGGCAGCCGCGCGACGCGGGCGAGCGCCGTTGGGCGCCGGACGATCCCGATCCGGCGCTGCTCGACGGGGTGGACGCCGTGGTGCATCTGGCCGGCGCCTCCATCGCCGGACGCTTCACCGACGCCCACCGGCGCGCCATCGCCGACAGCCGGATCGAA
Organism: Nocardia puris; assembly: GCF_036051655.1. Classification (NCBI taxonomy): domain Bacteria; kingdom Bacillati; phylum Actinomycetota; class Actinomycetes; order Mycobacteriales; family Nocardiaceae; genus Nocardia; species Nocardia puris. The sequence continues at coordinate 1,748,176 of NZ_CP107943.1, forward strand.
CCCACCCGGCGCCTGGCCGAACTCGCGGCCCGCGCGGGCGTCGGCACGTTCGTCAGCGCGTCGGCGATCGGCTTCTACGGATACGACCGCGGCGACGAGACGCTCACCGAATCGGCCGAGCGCGGCGACGGATTCCTCGCCGACGTGGTCACCGAATGGGAATCGGCCACCGCGCCCGCCGCCGATGGAGGCGCGCGGGTGGTGCGGGTGCGCACCGGGATCGTGCAGTCACCCAGCGGGGGAACGTTGCGGCTGCTGCGACCGCTGTTCTCCGCCGGACTCGGTGGGCGCATCGGCGATGGGCGGCAATGGTTTTCCTGGATCGGGATCGACGACCTGGTGGACGTGTACCACCGCGCGCTGTGGGACGCCGAGCTGTCGGGGCCGGTGAACGCCGTCGCGCCCCAGCCCGTCCGGAACAGTGAATACACCGAGGTTTTGGCGCGGGTGCTGCACCGACCCGCGGTGCTTCCGGTACCGGACTTCGGCCCCGCCCTCCTGCTCGGTCGACAGGGGGCGCAGGAGTTGGCCGCCGCCAGCCAGCGTGTGTTGCCCGCTCGGCTCGGGGAACGCGGACATACGTTCCGCACGGCCGAGCTGGAGCCGACATTGCGTCATCTGCTGGGGAAGGTGGGCTGAGGGGAGCGACATTCGCCTGACGCGGCGAATCGTTCGTCAGCCGAGCCGGTCGACGGCGGCGGCGAGACTCGGCACCGCCTCGACCTCGCCGGGCAGGATGACCTCGTCCCAGCCGGGACCGCCCACCAGCACCCGCGACCCCGCCGCCAGGCAGGCGCGCAGGGCCGAGCTCAGCGCGGTGGACTCCCGCTGCGACCAGAGCAGGACGGGCAGCGGGGTGGCGGTGTCGCGCGCGAGGGCGTCGACCAGGGCCGCGGTCGGGACATCGGCGCCGAGCATGCGCGCACCGACATCGCGTTCGGCCAGCGCGGCGCGCAGCACTTCCAGCGGCAGCGAATGCGTCTCGCCACTCGTGCAAGCCAAGACGGCGCGGGCCGGACCCACGGGCGGATTGGTGCGCTGCATCGCGGCGACTATGCACCACGAGAGCAGATGCTCCACGTCGATGCATCCCTCGCCGCCGCTTTGCCGCTCGACTATCTCCGCGAAAGCCGGGCGGCACAGCCGCTCCCACGTGTCGACCACGCCGTAGGTGCGGATATGGGATTCCAGCTGGGTCGACACCGTGCTCGTTTCCAGCGTGAATGCCGCGGTCAGCAGCGTGACACGGTCGCCGAGCGCGATGGCGGGGCCACGGGCCGCCGAGGCCGCACCGGCCGGGCTCACACCCCCGCGCACAAGTTCGACCATGCGCTCGAGCAGCGCGATATCTGCCTCGGTGTACAGACGATGGCGGCCGGGGCGATCCTGCGCGGGGCCGATGTCGTAGCGGCGGTTCCAACTGCGCAGCGTGGCGGTGGGGATGCCGAGACGGTCCGCCACCGCGCGCACCGTGTAACCGGCCGTGTCGGAAGCGTGCGTGGAACCGGCGGGCATCGCCTCATTCTGCCCGGTGCCGCCCGCCGGACGCGCGACCCGCCCCGCGGTGCGCTGTGTACGCCCCACTGTCACGGCGCCTCACCTCCTCGCGATGAATCAATTATGCATCGTTCGTTTGGTAGCATGGCCGCATCGCCGACCCGAGGAGTCTCCATGAACTCTCGCCGCACCACCCGCGCTGCGGCCGCCGTGGCCGTCAGCGTCGCGGCATTCGCCGCCGCGGGCGCCGCCTCGGCCGCACCACCGCAGCCGGTACCGTCGCTCGAGCTCGATCGGTACCTCGGTGTCTGGCGTCAATTGGCCGCGGTGCCACAGCCTTTCAACCTCGAATGCGCCCGCGACACCACCGCCGAGTACACGCTCGACGCGCGCGGTGACATCGCCGTCCACAATCGCTGCACCACCTGGACGGGCGGCACGAGCGAGATCCGCGGCACCGCGCGCGTGAACGATCCCGTCACGCGCGCCCAACTGCACGTCAGCTTCCCCGGCGTGCCCTCTCAGGATCAGCTGGACGGCCCGACGAACTACATCGTCACCGCGCTCGGTCCCGACTATTCGTGGGCGCTGGTCACCGACCCGTCGCGGCTGTCCGGCTTCGTGCTCTCCCGCACGCCCGCGCTGGACGAAAACGCCTGGGCCGCCGTCGATGCCGCGATCAGCGCGAACGGTCAGAACTCCTGCCTGTTCCTCACGACGCCGGCCACCGGCGGGCAGTCCGCCTTGCAGCCGCTGTGCACGCGATGAGCGTCGCTGTCGCGTTGTTCACCCGCGACCTGCGGGTGCGCGACAACCCCGCGCTCACGGCGGCGCACCGGTCGGCCGACGAGGTCGTCCCCCTGTTCGTGATCGACACCGCGCTCGTCCCGGATCGCTGTCCGCCCAACCGGGCTCGGTTCCTCTCGGCCGCGCTCGCCGAACTCGACGAGGAACTGCGCGCGATCGGCGGCCGGCTGGTGATCCGGCGCGGCGCGGTGGAGGACGAAGTGGCACGCGTGGTGCGCGAAACCGGTGCCGGGAGTGTGCATCTCGCCGAGGACGTGAGCGGCTACAGTCGCGCCAGAGTGAAAGCGTTGCGGGACAAGCTCATCGAGCACGACTGCGAGGTTCGCACGCACGCCGCGTCCATCACCGCCGTCGATCCGGAATCGCTGCGCCCCTCCACCGGACGCGACCATTTCGCCGTCTTCACACCGTATTTCCGGCGCTGGACCGAGGTCCACCACCGCACGCCGCTGGGTGAACCGCGCGCACTCACGGTCCCCCGGCTCACGAGCGAGCCCCTCCCCGGACCCGGCGACCTCGCCGTCGGCGAGTCGTCCCCGCAGCTCGCGGTGGGCGGCGAAGCCACGGCTCGAAAACTGGTGCGCGACTGGCTCTCCGGACCGATCGGCGACTACGACGAGCTCAACGACGACCTCGCCGCCGACGCCACCTCCCACCTCTCCCCCTACCTGCACTTCGGCTGCCTCTCCCCCGCCGAACTCGTGCACCGCCTCGACCTGGGCTCCGCGGGCGGCGAGGCGTTCGCCCGGCAGCTCGCGTGGCGCGATTTCCACCACCAGCTGCTCGCGGCCCGCCCCGCCGCCGCCCGCGACGACTACCGCCCGCGCGACATCCGCTGGCGCGACGATCCCGCCGGCCTCGACGCCTGGCGCGAGGGCCGCACGGGCTACCCCGTGGTGGACGCCGCGATGCGCCAGCTGCGCGCCGAGGGCTGGGTGCCGGGCCGCGCCCGCCTCATCGCCGCCAGCTTCCTCACCAAATCCCTTCGCGTGCACTGGCGTATCGGCGCCGCCCACTACTTGCACTGGCTGGTCGACGCCGACCTCGCCAATAACCAGCTCAACTGGCAGTGGGTCGCGGGCACCGGCACCGACACCCGCCCCAACCGCGTCCTCAACCCCCTGCGCCAAGCCCTGCGCTACGACCCCGACGGCACCTACACCCGCCGCTGGATCCCCGAACTCGCCCACCTCCCCGGCCCCCGAATCCACACCCCCTGGCGCGAATCCACCGACTACCCACCCCCGCTCATCGAAGTCGCGGGGATGTAAGCCGGTCTTCTACGTGCACACCGGCCAACTGCGCAGTGCTGCCGTCTCGGCAGACGGCGTCGGGCCCGTCGAGCGGAACAGCTGCCGCGAGGTCACCGTCGTCCGTCACCAACCCGCCGCATACCGGCTCGGCGGCGAACACCTCACCCTCGCCGACGGCACATCCGTCACGGTGGCGGGCACGAAGGTCAAGACCAGGCACGCGAACGGCCGCTACGTCTGGGCCATCGTCGGCGCGGACGAGACGATCCTGACCTACGAACGCGACATCACCTGGGATTCCGCCGCGGGCCGACGCGCCGCCGAAATGTGGTTGCACGACACGTGGATCGCCGCCCGCGAAGGAGCCGCCGCCCAACCCCCGGCCCCCTACACCACGGCGTGATCGGCGTGGTCGTTCAGGTGTTGATCCCGAGGGTGATCTCGGCCCGGTAGCCCTCGCTCGGGTGGCCGGACACCGCCAAGAGGGCGTGGCCGCGCCGGAAGAGGAAGTCACGGTCGTTGCGCGTGCGGGGTTCGGTGCGGTCGGTGTACGGCGCGAAAGTCGCGACCGCCGAGGTGATCTCGTCGTCGAAGTAGAGCTGGCCGGTGTGGATTTCCCGCCCGCCCACGTGCACTTTGACGTGGATGTGGACGGTGCGGTTGTCGTACCAGCCGGGGAAGATCGTGGCGAACGTAGCTGTTCCGGCGTCATCGGTGTGCTGGATCCCGCGCAGGAACCGGCTGCCCTCGCCGAGACCGGAGTAGTCGCCGTGGGCATCGGCGTGCCAGATGTCCACGGCGGCGCCGCGCAGCGGTGCGCACGCGCCCGCGTCGACCACGGAAACGCGCAGTGCCAGTGGGATTCCGGGCCTGTCCTCCCGGATGTCGCCGCGCACCAGATCGGTGTCCACGTAGTACGGCCCCTCGGTGCCCTCCGGGGTGAGCACGCAGGCGGGCGCGGAACCGCCGGGCGGGGCGGTCGAGACCGGACGGTCCACGCCGCAGCCGGCCGCGGCCAGCCCCACCCCGAGCGCGGTCAGGACCGTCCGGCGGTTCGGTGCTCCCGCACTCATACCCGGCCGCTCGCGCGCACCGGAGTGTTCCCGGTGCGCCGGGTGGCGAGCAGGCCATCGACGCCGAAGCGGCCCGAACCCTGCACGGCCAGCAGTGCGCAGGCGGCCGCGAGGACGAGAACCAGTTCGTAGCCGCCGTTTTCGACGAACAGGCCGTACTGGGCGTGGATGAAGGCGAAGGCCCCCACCATGATCACGCCCAGCGCGGTCGCGACGGGGCGGGTGAGCGCTCCGAGAGCCAGCAACGGGCCGCCGAGGAGCTCGACGAACACCGTGAAGGGTCCCGCGATTTCCGGAAGCGGGATGCCCGCCTCGCGCTGGGCGTCGATCACCCCCGACACCCCGAGATTCTGGAACGCGTCCATCCCGTGGGCGAAGAAGGTCACCCCCAGAGCCAGGCGAAGCAGTAGGAGAGCGCCGTCGATGAGCGATCGGGGAGCGTCGCCGGTCAGCAATGCGAGAGCTGATCGATCGGCGCCGATGCGTTGGGATCCCTGGTCCGTGTGGTTCATGAGCGTATCCCTCAATTAGTGGCCTATCGCAATAGTAGCGGAGTGCAACAGTTTGTGCCGTCGCTATAGTCGCGTGATGGCAGTCCACCGGCAGCGCCCGCCGTCTTTGCTCGCCCAGCCTTCGTATCTGGCCTCGCAGGTGTCGAAGTTCGGGCGTAAGCGTTTGGAGGCCGCGCTCGCCGAACGGGGGCTGCGCCTTGGGCATCAGGCCGTGCTCAGCGCCCTGGACGATTTCGGCCCCCTGTCGCAGCAGCAGCTCGCCGACTCCCTGGACCTGGACAAGAGCCACCTGGTGGGCCGCATCGACGAACTCCAGCGCCGCGGCCTCGTGACCAGAGCCCAGGACCCCGACGACCGCCGCCGCAACAAGATCGCCCTCACCCCCACCGGCGAAACCCTCGCCAAGGAACTACGCCCCGTAGCCACCGAATCCCAGAAAGGCTTCCTCGACGTCCTCACCCCCGCCGAACAGAAGACCCTGACCACCCTCCTGGCCAGAGTCCTGGCCGCCAACGACGCCGAACGCTGGGGGAACTGAAAAGGCTGAAACACCACGAGATGTCATCGGTAAGCGCCCAACGACCGTGCCCGACGTACTGGCTGATCGAGAGTCAACGCAACTCAACGGCCCCCGCAACCCCGGCCACCCCAACCGAGCCTGCCCTGTCCAATCAGGAACCAACACGCCTTGACGGCCCCCGCAACCACTACCTGCGAACACGGCACTACCTAGCAGGCACACCTGGGAACCGACATATGGACTCCGCACAACAAATCAGGCGCGGCCCGAACAGGGGGTCCGGGGGGCAAAGCCCCTCCGGACGGGGCGCGGGGCTGCGCCCCCGCAAAAACACGCGAAACGAGACCCGGCTCATGCTCTCCATGAGCATGGGTTCGCCATCGAGTGGAGCCTAGGGGAATCGAACCCCTAACCCCCGCCTTGCAAAGGCGGTGCTCTGCCAATTGAGCTAAGGCCCCGGGATCGGGTGAGTCAGCGGGTGGTGACCTCGTGCCAGAGGTCGGCGTCGTCGCGCTTGCGCAGCTTGGAGATGCCGAGGAGAACCGCCACCGCGACGCCGAGCGTCAGGAGAATTTTCATGGTTCCCACCCTACTGTGATGTTCGGGAGTGGGCCTAGGAGGACTTGAACCTCCGACCTCTTCGTTATCAGCGAAGCGCTCTAACCGCCTGAGCTATAGGCCCGTGTTCCGATCGTGTCCGTGCTGGCCGGACCAGTAGAGACTACACAACACCCGCCCACCGAACCAAAACGGCTGGTAAAGGGCCCGAAACGGGCGTTGCCCGAACGGGCGGGCGAGCCCCTGGGCGGGCGATCGGAGTGCACCCGATACCGCGCGGAACTCCCCCCGGAACAGGAACGGCCGGTGTCCGCAAAGCTCGCGGACACCGGCCGTCATCGTCCAGACCGGACTAGTCCGGGTCGGCCAGCGTGACCTGGATTCCGCCGACCAGGTCGCAGCACTGGTTGTAGATGAACGCCGCCACGGTGCCCAGGGCGGTGAACAGCACGACGTTGATCAACCCGATCACACCGGCGTACCCGAACACGGTGCCCGCGTCGATCAGGCCGACGGAGCCGCTCTCCTGCGACACCATGTCGGTGAAGGTGTTGTTGAGCCGCTCCCACACGCCCATACCGGCCAGCACGATGTAGAGGATCGCGACGGCCAGCATCCACACCACGAACAGCGACGCGCTGATCACCAGCGAGATCTTCAGCGTCGACCAGGGGTCGATGCGGCGGACCTGCACGGTGGCGCGCAGCGGGTCGCCCGACACGGTGGCCGCGACGGCGACCGGCATGGCGGGCGAGGACGGCGTGGGCGCCGACGGCGCGGCGGGTTCGGAGGGCGGCAGCGGGTGCCGGATCTCGGACAGGTCGGGCATGTCCTTGATGAGTTCCGGGCGGGCGATGCTGCGGGTGGGCCCGTCGATGCCGACGGACTTCACCATCGCGGCTTCCTTGCGCGCGGCCTTGGCGGCCAGGTCGGCCGTGGTGCGCGCGTTGGAGACGCCGCCGCCGAGCCCGACACCGCCACCGTTGCCGCTGGCCGGCGGTCGCCCCGACACCGGCGACTGACCGGGCCGGTACAGGTTGGACTGCGGCTCCCGCTGCGGTAGCTGCGACCAACCCTCCTTGTACTGCGACTGGCCGCCCGCGCCGGGCTTGGGCCCCGACTCGGGGCCCTTCGCCTGCTCGGACTGACCCATCCGCACCGTCTCCTGGTCGAAGCCCTCCTGCGGCGCCTCGCCGCCCTCGGGACCCGGATTGCCGGGCGCCTCGTGCGGCTGGCCCCCGCCTTGCGGTCCGTTCTCGGCCGTACCGCTCGGCCGGGGGATCGGCCGCGGCGGAATCGGGGACGGTGCGATCCGCTCGGTCACACCGTTGCTCTGGTGCCCGTCATTCGGCTGATTCGGAGTGGTCAATGGGAATCCTCAGATCCGTTCGTTGCCGCCGCTTGTGGGTTACTGCTGAGAGGAACCGGTGTCGTCGCCGCCGTCGACCGCGTCGGGTTCGTCGGCATTGCGCGCGATAGCAAGCAACGTATCGCCCTCGGCGAGGTTCATCAATCGCACGCCCTTGGTCTGTCGTCCCGCCTTACGAACCTGCTTGGCCGCCGTCCGGATGACGCCACCGCCGGACGTGATCGCGTACAACTCATCCTCGTCGTCGACGATGAGCGCACCGACCAGGGTGCCACGCCGGGCGTCGAACTGGATAGTCAATACGCCTTTACCGCCGCGGCCCTGGGCCGTGTACTCCTCGATGGCGGTCCGCTTGGCGTAGCCGCCGGACGTCGCCACCAGCAGATACGTGTCCGGACGCACCACGTTGAGCGAGAGCAGCTCGTCCTCGGCGTTGAACCGCATGCCCTGCACACCGGAGGTGGCGCGGCCCATCGGGCGCAGCGCCTCGTCGGTGGCGGAGAAGCGGATCGACTGGCCCTGCGCCGAGACCAGCAGCAGGTCGTCGTCGGCCGAGCACAGCACCGCACCGACCAGCTCGTCGGAATCGCGCAGGTTCACCGCGACGATGCCGCCGCTGCGGTTGGAGTCGAAATCGACCAGGCGCGACTTCTTGACCAGGCCGTTGCGGGTGGCCAGCACCAGGTAGGGCGCGTCGTTGTAGGACTTGATCTGGATGATCTGGGCGATCCGCTCATCGGGCTGGAACGCCAGCAGATTCGCCACGTGCTGGCCACGCGCGGTGCGGTTGGCCTCGGGCAGCTCGTAGGCCTTGGCCCGGTACACCCGGCCCTTGTTGGTGAAGAACAGCAGCCAGTCGTGCGTGGACGTCACGAAGAAGTGCTTGACGATGTCGTCCTGCTTGAGGCCCGCGCCCTGCACGCCCTTGCCGCCGCGCTTCTGCGAGCGGTACAGGTCGGTCTTGGTGCGCTTGGCGTAGCCGGTCTCGGTGATCGTGACGACCACGTCCTCGCGGGCGATCAGATCCTCGTCGGCGACATCGCCGTCGGCGGAGACGATCTGGGTGCGCCGCTCGTCGCCGTACTTGTCCACGATCTCGGCGAGCTCGTCGCGCACGATCGCGCGCTGGCGCTCCGGCTTGTCCAGGATGTCCTTGAGGTCGGCGATCTCGGCCTCGATCTTGGCCAGTTCGTCGACGATCTTCTGCCGCTCCAGGGCCGAGAGGCGCCGCAGCTGCATGTCCAGGATCGCGGTGGCCTGGATCTCGTCGATGTCGAGCAACTGCATCAGGCCGGTGCGCGCGGTGTCGGTGTTGGCCGAGCGCCGGATCAGGGCGATGACCTCGTCCAGCGCGTCGAGCGCCTTGACCAGGCCGCGCAGGATGTGGGCCCGCTCCTCGGCCTTGCGCAGCAGGTAGCGGGTGCGCCGGATGATCACTTCGAGCTGATGTTCCACGTAGTAGCGGATCATCTGATCCAGGCGCAGCGTGCGCGGCACCCCGTCCACGATGGACAGCATGTTGGCGCCGAAGCTGGTCTGCAGCTGGGTGTGCTTGTAGAGGTTGTTCAGCACCACCTTGGCGACGGCGTCGCGCTTGACCGTCACCACGATGCGCAGGCCCGCGCGGTCGGAGGACTCGTCGTGGATATCGGAGATGCCGGCGATCTTGCCGTCCTTCACCTGCTCGGCGATCGAGTTGATGAAGTTGTCGGTGTTGACCTGGTAGGGCAGCTCGGTGATGACGATCGTGGTGCGGCCCCGGTTGTCCTCCTCGATCTCCACCACACCGCGCATGCGGATGGAACCGCGGCCGGTGGTGTAGGCGTCGTGGATGCCCTGGCTGCCGACGATCAGGCCGTGGGTCGGGAAGTCGGGGCCCTTCACCCGCTCCATGCACGCGGCCAGGGTGGCTTCCTCATCGGCGTCGTAGTTCTCCAGCGCCCAGTAGATGGCCTCGGCCAGCTCGGTCAGGTTGTGCGGCGGGATATTGGTCGCCATACCGACCGCGATGCCGTTGCTGCCGTTCATCAGCAGGTTCGGCACCCGGCTCGGCAGCACGGTCGGCTCCATCGAGCGGCCGTCGTAGTTCGGCGTGAAATCGACCGTCTCGTGGTCGATCTCGCGCAGCATCTCCATCGCGAGCGGGGTCAGGCGGCACTCGGTGTAGCGCATGGCGGCCGCGCCGTCGTTGCCGCGCGAACCGAAGTTGCCCTGCCCGTCCACCAGCGGGTAGCGCAGCGACCACGGCTGGGCCATGCGGACCAGGGTGTCGTAGATCGACGCGTCACCGTGCGGGTGGTAGTTGCCCATGGTCTCGGCGACCGGGCGGGCCGACTTCACGTACCCGCGGTCGGGCCGGTAGCCGTTGTCGTACATGGCGTAGAGCACGCGCCGGTGCACCGGCTTGAGGCCGTCGCGCACATCGGGCAGCGCGCGGCCCACGATCACGCTCATCGCGTAATCGATGTAGCTGCTCTGCATTTCGTTCTGGATGTCGACCGGTTCGATCCGGTCGCCCGCACCGCCGTTCGGGGGCAGCGTGGTCTCGGTCATGAAGTCTCCTCAGAAGGGCAGGACGTGTCGGGGCGTTGGCACGCGCGCACTACACGTCGAGGAATCGAACGTCCTTGGCGTTGCGGGTGATGAAGCTGCGGCGGGCCTCCACGTCCTCGCCCATCAGGATCGAGAACAGCTCGTCGGCCGCGGCCGCGTCGTCCAGCGTCACCTGGCGCAGCACCCGGACCGCGGGGTCCATGGTGGTCTCCCACAGTTCCTTGGCGTTCATCTCGCCTAGACCCTTGTAGCGCTGCACGCCGTCGTCCTTGTTGATCTTCTTGCCCGCCGCCAGGCCCGCCTCGAGCAGGCCGTCGCGCTCGCGGTCGGAGTAGGCGAACTCCGGATCGGCGCGCTGCCACTTGAGCTTGTACAGCGGCGGCTGCGCCAGGTACACGTGCCCGTGCTCGACCAGCGGGCGCATGAAGCGGAACAGCAGCGTCAGGAGCAGGGTCGAGATGTGCTGGCCGTCCACGTCGGCGTCGGCCATCAGCACGATCTTGTGGTAGCGCAGCTTGGCGATGTCGAACTCGTCGTGGATGCCGGTGCCGAACGCGGTGATGATCGACTGGACCTCGTTGTTCTTGAGGACCTTGTCGATGCGCGCCTTCTCGACGTTGATGATCTTGCCGCGCAGCGGCAGGATCGCCTGGTACATCGAGTCGCGACCGGATTTGGCCGAGCCGCCGGCGGAGTCGCCCTCCACGATGTAGATCTCGGACTTGCTCGGATCCTTGGAGCGGCAGTCGGCCAGCTTGCCGGGCAGGCCGCCCAGGTCGGTCGCCGACTTGCGGCGCACCAGCTCGCGCGCCTTGCGCGCCGCCACCCGGGCCTGCGCCGAGGACACGGCCTTCTGCACGATGGTCTTCGCGTCGGCCGGGTTGGCCTCGAACCAGTGCGTGAGGTGCTCGTTGCAGGTCTTCTGCACGAACGACTTCACCTCGGTGTTGCCGAGCTTGGTCTTGGTCTGGCCCTCGAACTGCGGATCGCCGACCTTGACGCTCACGATGGCGGCCAGGCCCTCGCGGATGTCGTCACCGGTGAGGTTGCCGTCCTTCTCCTTGAGGAGCTTCTTGTCCTTGGCGTACTTGTTCACCACCGTGGTCAGCGCCGCGCGGAAGCCCTCTTCGTGAGTGCCGCCCTCGTGGGTGTTGATGGTGTTGGCGAAGGTGTGCACCGACTCGGAGTAGCCGGAGTTCCACTGCATGGCGACCTCGAGCTCGTGCCCGGTGCCCTTGCCCGTGAATCCCACGACCGAGTTGTGGATGGCCTGTTTGGTGCGGTTGATGTGGCGGACGAAGTCCTCCAGACCGCCCGGGTAGTGGTAGGTCCTGGTCTTGACCTTGTGCTCCACCGGGGCCTCGGTGCCGGGCTCGGCGTGCTTGGGCGCCTCGGCGGTGTCGCTGACCACCTCGTCGGTGATCTCGGAGTCGGAGACCCGCTCGTCGGTGAGGACGATGGTGAGGCCCTTGTTCAGGAACGCCATCTCCTGCAGGCGGCGCGAGACCGTCTCGAAGTTGTAGGTGGTGGTCTCGAAGATCTCCGGATCGGCCCAGAACCGCACCGTGGTACCGGTGCGCTCGGTCGGCTCACCCTGGATCAGCTTGCTGGGCGAGGCGTCCTTGTAGGTCTGGCTCCAGTGGTAGCCGTCGCGGTCGATCTCCACCTCCACCCGGGTGGACAGCGCGTTCACCACCGAGATGCCGACGCCGTGCAGACCGCCCGACACCGCGTAGGAGTCGGAGTCGAACTTGCCGCCCGCGTGCAGCTGGGTCATGACGACCTCGACCGTCGGGACGCCCTGGGCGTGCATCGCCACCGGGATGCCGCGGCCGTCGTCGACCACCTCGACACCGCCGTCGGCCAGCAGCGTCACCGACACCTGGGAGGCATGGCCCGCCATCGCCTCGTCGACGGAGTTGTCGACCACCTCCCAGATCAGGTGGTGCAGACCGCGTTCGCCCGTGGAGCCGATATACATACCGGGACGTTTGCGCACCGCCTCGAGTCCCTCGAGGACGGTGATGGAGGAGGCACCGTAATCGCCTGATTTCGCCTGGGTCGATTCGTTGGAGTCCTTGGCAGCCACTGGTCGGTAGCTCTCCTTACTTGCTGACCACGGTGCGCGTCGACCGCGTCGCACACGTCTGGCCCGGGGGTGTGGAAATGGTCGAGATACACCGGTCAGACGCGGACGATGCGCGGGCGCGCCGAAGGTTCGCCGCTAGTTACGCCACCATCCTACTGGTAGACCCGACTCACAATGCACCTACGACACCCCTGACGGCGTCGTGGCTGCGAGAAATCGGATCTCGACGTGTCCGGTCCGCCTCGCGACGGTTTCAGGGACTCTCCGATGTTCTCAGACCGGTGTGCCCGGCGGCCGCTCGCGGCGCGTGGTTCCGCCTCTCCGACACTGGGCCCCGGTGCGCGCGGAGCACTGGCATATCCGTTCGCTCGCCACGTTCGTTCACGTCTGCGCCGCGCTGACGCTCAGCTGCGGCGTGCGCGCGGCGAGCCGGTGTATCCGTTCGCTCACGCGTGGCGCGTGGCGAACTCCGCGGTGCGGTCGGCCAGCTCGGCGGGATGGGTGAACGGCGACCAGTGCCGGGCCGGGATCTCGGTGCGGGTGAGGTCGGCGACCCAGCGGTCGGCCTCGGCGTGCACCACCGGGCGCACCGCGCGGTCGCCGGTCGAGACGATCAGCTGCACCGGCACGTCCACCGGGCGCGGATGCGGACGGCCCAGGCGCGCACGGATATTCGCGCGGTAGAGCTTCAGGTTGTTGATCATGTCGCGCTCCAGCGTCGGCGCGGTGCGCACCACGGCCGGGTCGAGTCCGTCGAAGAACGACAGGAAGCGCGGCCACCGGCTCGACAGCGCGCGCAGCACCGGATTCGGCAGCCCCGGGATCTGGAACGCGACGGTGTAGGCCGACGCGACGCTCTGGGCCAGCGCGCCGCGCACCCGGGCCGGGGAGAGCGGTCCGCGCAGGTAGGCGCCCAGGAAGTCCAGGTTGGGGCCGGAGACCGAGGTGAACGAGGCGATGCGGCTCACCGCGCCGGGGTCGGCGACCAGCTCCCAGCCGATGACCGAACCCCAGTCGTGGCCCAGGATGTGCACCGGGCGGTCGGGCGAGAGCGCGTCGGCGACCGCACGCACGTCGGCGGCCAGCTCCTCGAGCCGGTACGCCGCGACGTCATCGGGCACGCTGCTCGCGCCCGCGCCGCGGTTGTCGACCGCGAGGATGCGGAAGCGGGCGGCCAGCCGGGCGGCGACGTCGTTCCACAGCACGTGCGTGTCGGGCCAGCCGTGCACCAGCAGGATCGGAATGCCCTGGGGATCACCGCATTCGAACACCGCGAGGTCCACATCGCCACGGCGTACCGTGGCCGTGGCCGCGGCGGGGAACGGTCCCGCGGTGGTGGTGGTCATCGTCGCTGCGCCTTTCCTGCCCGTCGCCGGCACCGCGCGGCCGTCAGGCCGACGCGGCATCGGGTCGGGAGCGTTTCACGTGGAACCACATGGTGGGTCCCCGGTGGATGGTGTGGATGAACGTAACACCAGGTACCGGACAGTCGCCAGGGCCGGTCAGCCGTAGGTGTCGCGCGGCCCGCGGCCCTTGATGTGGCGCTCCCCCTTGCGCCAGCTCGGCGCCGCGGGCCCGGAGATCTTCAGCTGGGTGACCACGCCCTGGCCGACCGCCGCGTTGATCTTGGCCAGGATCTGGCTCTGGAGCATGCGCAGCTGGGTGGCCCAGGCGGTGGACTCGGCGGCGATGGTCAGCACCCCGTCGCGCAGCGCGACCGGCGTGGCATGCGCGGCGATGTCCTCGCCGACCACACCGGCCCACCGGCCGAACACCGTGCCCTCGGCGACCTTGCCGTCCCAGCCCCTGGACTTCGCGATGCGCGAGGCCAACTGGGAGAGCAACTGGGGATCGCGGTCGTCGGGGCGGGCGCCGGACCATCCCGAACGCTTGCGCGCGCCGGTGCGCAGTTTGCGGACCGGCGAGGCGCGCCCCTGGCCCACCGATTTGCCGCTCGCCTTGGCGGCCGCGCGTGCCTCCTCCAGCGCGCGCCGGGCCAGGTCGATGCCGCGCAGCTCCGGTTCGCCACCGGGCTGCTGGGGCACGGGTTCCTGCCGCTCGCTCATCAGCCGGCTCCCTTCACCCGCGGGGTTTGTCCCCAGTTCTCACCGTTTGTCCCCAGGCCGCGCGGTCTCGTTCGGCGCGTCGCGCGCCGGGCCCGCACCGCGCCGACCCGGAGGTCGAACGCCTGTTCGTGGCACTTTTCCCAGGTGGTGGCCGAGACCGCGAGGTCGCGGCCGCCGCACGGGAGCGGTGACACGCCGCCGAAGTTATCCACAGATCCTGGGGATGAACCCGCGAACCGCCGCGGACCTCGGCGTACGGGTCACTGTACGTGAACCAGCCGACGAATCCGGCGTCCAGTGGCGGCCGAGAAACTGTGCAGAACATCGGGGTTACCTGTGGACAGATCGTCAGGTGACGGTTCCCGGGGTGGGTTCGGCGATGCGGGAGATCCGGTGCGCGGCATCCCCCACCGCCTCCACGCGCAAGGGTGTGGCCTCCAGCTCCGCGGGCACGTCCTCCGGCACGGCGGCGGTGATCAACACCTGCTCCGCGCCCGCCGCCACCGCGGCCAGCGCCTTGCGGCGGCGGCGGTCCAGTTCGGCGAACACGTCGTCGAGCAGGAGCACCGGCTCGGTGCCCTGCTCGCGCAGCAGGTCGAAGGCGCCCAGCCGCAGCGCCAGCGCGAACGACCAGGATTCGCCGTGACTGGCGAACCCCTTGGCGGGCGCGTCACCCAGCATGAGCTCGAGATCGTCACGATGCGGTCCGACCAGGCAGACGCCGCGGTCGAGCTCCTTGGGACGCGCCGCGGCCAGCTCGCGCAGCAGAATCGCCTCCAGCGTCTCGGCGTCGTCGGGCTGTGGAGAACGCGCCGGATCGAGGAATTCGGGGGGCAGATACGAACTGCGGTAACCGATTGCGGCGGGCCGGGATTCGGGCGCGATGGACCGATACGCCTGCGCCAGATGGGGATACAGGTCGTGGACCAGCCGCAATCGCTGGCCCAGCAGCACCGCCGCGTGCCCGGCCAGGTGCCCGTCCCACACGTCCAGGGTGCTCAGATCGGCGCGCGATCTGGCCTGTCGCCCAGCGGATTTCAACAGCGCCGACCGCTGGCGCAGCACCCGGTCGTAATCCGAGCGCACACCCGCCAGCCTGGGGAGACGGGCTGTGCACAACTCGTCCATGAAGCGACGCCGCTCTCCCGGATCGCCGCGCACCAGCGCCAGATCCTCCGGTGCGAACAGTACGGTCTGGAGTATCCCCAGGATCTCCCGCGAACGGCGCACCGGCGAACGGTTGATCTGCGCCCGGTTCGCGGCGCCCTGGTTGAGCTCCATGTCGACGCGCAGTTCCCGGCCGTTGTTCACCACCGTCGCGCCGATCCGCGCGCGCTGGGTGCCCATGCGGATCAGCGGCGCGTCGGCGGCGACCCGGTGCGAGCCGAGGGTGGCCAGGTAGCCGGCCGCCTCCAGCAGATTCGTCTTCCCGTTGCCGTTCGCCCCCAGGAATACCGTGCGGCCTGGGGACAACTCCAGCTCCACGTGTTCCCACGAGCGGAAATCACGCAGCGACAGTGCCCGGACGAACATCGGCTAGCCCGCCCCGCCGACGAGGCGGGGCGCTCGATCGCGCACCCGCGCTCAGCCCGGGAGCCGGACCGGCATCAACAGGTAGGTGTACGGGCTGTCCAGGGCCGCGAACGCGCCGGAGTCGAGCGCCTGGGGCTCCTCCTCGCCGGCGGGCAGCAGCACCGCCGGACGGCTGGGCGTGGTGAACCCGAAGGTCACGCGGTCGGCGTGCAGCGCGGACAGTCCGTCGACCAGGTAGCCGGGATTGAACGCGATGGTGAGCGACTCACCGCGGAAGTCGGCGGCCAGCCACTCCTCGGCGCGGCCCGCGTCGTCGCCGCCCGCCGAGAGCAGCAGGCCCTCTGTGGAGAACTCCAGTCGCACCTGCGCGCCGCGCTCGGCCACCAGGGCCACGCGCTTGATGGCCTCGGTGAGAGCCGCGACCTCGAGGGTGGCCAGGGAGGTGTGCTCCTTGGGGAGCAACTGGCGGAACTTGGGGAATTCCGCGTCCAGCAGGCGGGTGGTGGTGCGGCGCCCCGCGTTGACGATGCCGAGCAGGCCGTCGGAGCCCGCTCCGGTCCCCAGCGACAGCTGCACGGGCGAGTCGGAGGGGCCGAGGGTCTTCGCCGACTCCGAGAGCGTGCGCGCCGGGATGAGCACCGCGGTCTCGATATCGGCCTGGGCGGGCTGCCATTCGATGTGGCGCACCGCGAGGCGGAAGCGGTCGGTGGCGGCCAGCACGACCTTGGAGCCCTCGATCTCGACCCGGATGCCGGTGAGCATGGGCAGCGTGTCGTCGCGGCCCGCGGCGACGGCGACCTGGCCGACCGCCTCGGCGAACACATCCACACCCAGTTCACCGGTGACCTGCGGGACCTCGGGCAGTTGGGGATAGTCCTCGACGGGCATGGTGGGCAGCGAGAACTTGGCGCTGCCACAGGTGATGAGCACGCGGGTGCCGTCGACGGACACGTCGACGGGCTTGTTGGACAGCGCCTTGGTGATGTCGGCGAGCAGCCGGCCGGAGACCAGCACCTCGCCGGGGCCCGCGACCTCGGCCGCCACGCGCATCTGCGCGGAGACCTCGTAGTCGAAGCCCGAGACGGTCAGCCCGTCCTCACCGGCCACCAGGAGCACACCGCCGAGCACGGGCACCGGAGGCCGGGACGGCAGGCTGCGCGCGACCCAGGCGACCGACTCGGCGAAATCCTCCCGAGCGACCCGAAACTTCATGCTGGCAAGCTCCATCGCCCGATCTGTCCTCTCCCGGTTCCGTGATCCGTACCTGCGCGGCGCGCGAGCCGTGTGGCCCGGCGACCCCAATGGTCAGCCTTGGTTCTACTCAGGGGGTGTCCGGCCGCCTATCGAAGTCTGGCACAGACGGCCGACATAAAACCTACCCGCGCGCGGCGCGTGAACCTAGTCCGCCCCTCGCATCGGATCGGCCGTGTCCCTTCTCCTCCTTGCCTGTGTAACTCGCCCCGATCCGGACGTGACCCTCTCGGCCCGACTTTCCACACACCCTGTTTTGAAGAGAGATCTATTAGAAGAAGAACTGAAGTAGTAGTAGGCACTGTGGAATCTGTGGACTGCGGCCGTTGTCGCTGGTCAGTAGGCGTGGTGGCGTGGGGATGACCGTGGGGTGACTCGAGGATGAATCGGGGACGACTGTGGAGCGCCCCGAACTGTCCACCGTTCATCCTCGAGTCGTCCTCGAGTTGTTCCACCGGATTCACCCAGTTGTTCACACCTGTGCACCATCCGGTGGAGAACCGGTGGATTCCTCGAGGACTCCACACGGACTCCTCGAGGAATCCACAGGGATGAACAGGTCCCCGCCCAGGTCAGGGCCTGTGGGTGGAATCGATGTGGATGATGTGGATACCCGCCTGTGAGTAGCGCGCGCGACGGCCTGTGGACGAATCGGTGGACAAACCGGTGGATTCCTCGAGGACTCCACAGGGATTCCTCGAGGAATCCACAGGCCACAAAAAAGCACCGCCCCAGGTCAGGGGCGGTGCGAGGGTGTGGAGGAAGCTCAGCGCGAGCGCTGCTTGATCCGGGCTGTGAGTTCCTGCACCTGGTCGTAGACGCGGCGCCGTTCGGTCATCTCCTTGCGGACCTTCTTCTCCGCGTACATCACCGTGGTGTGGTCGCGGCCGAACGCCTGCCCGATCTTCGGCAGCGACAGATCGGTGAGCTCGCGGCACAGGTACATGGCGATCTGCCGGGCCTGGGCCAGCGGACGGGCCTTACCCGGGCCGGTCAGCTCCTCGAGCGTGGTGTTGAAGTACTCGGCGGTGACCGCCATGATCGTGCTCGCGTTGATCTCCAGCGCCGCGGTGTCGGGCATGAGGTCGCGCAGCACCACCTCGGCCAGCGGCAGGTCCAGCGGCTGGCCGTTGAGCGAGGCGAACGCCGTGACGCGGATCAGCGCGCCCTCCAGCTCGCGGATATTGCGCTCCACCCGGCTGGCGATGAGTTCGAGCACGTCGTGCGGCACATCGAGGCGGTCCATGCGTGCCTTCTTGCGCAGGATCGCGATGCGGGTCTCCAGCTCGGGCGGCTGCACATCGGTGATCAGGCCCCACTCGAACCGGGTGCGCAGCCGCTCCTCCAGGGTGGCCAGCTGCTTGGGCGGCCGGTCGGAGGACACCACGATCTGCTTGTTGGCGTTGTGCAGCGTGTTGAAGGTGTGGAAGAACTCCTCCTGGATGCCTTCCTTGCCCTCGATGAACTGGATGTCGTCGACCAGCAGGATGTCGGTCTCGCGGTAGCGCCGCTTGAACGCGACCTTGCGGTCGTCGCGCAGGCTGTTGATGAAGTCGTTGGTGAACTCTTCGGTCGACACGTACTTCACCCGCATCCCGGGGAACAACCGCTGCGCGTAGTGACCCGCCGCGTGCAGCAGATGGGTCTTGCCCAGGCCGGACGCTCCCCACACGAACAGCGGGTTGTAGGCGCGGGCGGGCGCCTCGGCGATCGCGACGGCCGCCGCGTGGGCGAACCGGTTGGACGCGCCGATGACGAAGGTCTCGAAGGTGTACTTCGCGTTCAGGCTGGCCGAGGAGTTGGCCGGCGCGGGCGCGCTCTCCTGGCTCTTGCCGAAATAGGTGGGCCACGAGTTGCGCACGTCGACGACTGGCTCGTCCTCGGGCTCGGCGCGCGGCGATTCGCCCTGCTCACGCACCGGTTCGTGGGCGGCGGGCTGCTCGCGCAGCGGCATCCGGGCCGGGCCGCGGACCGGTTCCGGCGTGAACAGCGACTCCTGTCCGGGCGGCGCGGAATCCCGTCGCGAGCCGGGGCCCGCTTCGCGGCGCGGCGGCGTGGACACCGAGGGCACCTGCGCGGCGTCGCCCGGGTACTCCCCCGCGACCGGCGCGCGGTACACGGTGGTGGGGTAGTCGTCGGCGCCCGGGTAATCCTTGCTCGGCGTGTAGTCGGCGCTCGGCGCGTACTCGGCGGCCTGGGGATAATCCGAGGAGCCCGGGTACTCCGGCGCGGGCGAGAACTCGCCCGGCTGCGCGTAGCGCGGGGCCGGGTAGTCGGTGCGGCTCGGCGGCTCGCCGGGGAATCCGGCGGGCGCGCGCGGGGCCTCCCTGGTGCGTTCGGGCCTGCTCGTCATGCGCGCGTGCCGGGGATCGGCCGCCGCTCGCGCGCTGCTCGAGGTGGCGGGCGCCGCGATGCGCACACCCAGACCTTCGACCTGGGGACCCAGCCTGCGGGCCAGCGAACGCAGGATCGGTTCGCGCAGATCGCGCTCGATGGCCTCCTGGGCCAGCGACGAGGGCACCGAGAGCAGAGCGAACCCCTGCGCCACCGTGATCGGCTTGACCAGCTTGAGCCAGGCCTGCTGGGCCCTGGTCACGGCCTGGATCGCGCCGTCGGCGGAGCCGGTGGTGAGCTCGGCGATCACCTCGGGCCACACGGTGGCCAGCACGTTCTGCTCGTCGTCCATGCAGTGTCCTCCCCGGGAGTAGGTCGATGGGAGCAGACGGCTGGGGTTGCGGGCGGACATGGGCTATTCTGTGATCCCGCGTACGTCCGCAGCCGGTGGGGACGCTGCTCGGATTCCCCCGTTCCTGGCAGCGGCACTGCGCCGTCGGCTCTACGAATATGCCACTCCAAGGGTCTTTCCACACAATTATCCACAGATGTGGAGAACCCTGGGGAATTCGCCTTTCGCCCCGGGTCACGGCGGTATCGGGCGCCGACCTGCGGTTTGTCAGCAACCTCGCGGCAACGTGACGATCGGGTGACCGCCGGACCTGCCCAGGGGTGTGGACGAGGTCACCGGATCGGGCGGCCGATATGGCGAGCCGGGGGCCGAGTTTGACCCGTCCGAGCCTGGTCAGTACCCTCGTACAGTCACCCCTTGGTGCGGTGGCGGTCCCGTGCTGACCGCGTGTGGTCATTTGAACGACCGTGTGCGCCAGGACCGACTCGCGCCGATGATGACACCGCGATTCATCGCGCACATACGTATCACCGAAAACTTCGGGCGTCGACCGATGCCCACCTACCTGAGGAGTGTTGACCGTGGCCAAGGGCAAGCGGACGTTCCAGCCGAACAACCGTCGTCGGGCGCGGGTTCACGGCTTCCGCCTCCGGATGCGCACCCGTGCGGGTCGCGCCATCGTGTCGGCGCGTCGCCGCAAGGGCCGCGCCTCCCTCACTGCCTGATCCTCGCTCTCGGACGCTCGGGTGTTGCCTGAGCCGCATCGGTTGCATCATCGTGCCGACTTCTCCCGGACGGTGCGCCGTGGCCAGCGAATCGGGAGGCGGGATCTGGTAGTGCACGCGCTGGTGCGCGAGTACGAAGGAATCGTGGGCGCACACGTACGGCACGGCGATCCGGTGGACACCGGATCGCTCGTCCGCGTCGGCGGGCCGAGGTTCGGTTTGATTGTCAGCAAGGCGGTGGGCTCCGCGGTGGTACGACACCGGGTGGCCCGCCGCCTGCGTCATATGTGCGCCGAGGTGCTCGCCGAACTCCCGGCCGACGCCGACGTGGTGATCCGCGCGCTGCCCGGCGCCGCCCACGCCGACTCCGCCGAACTGCTGCGCCAACTGCGCGGCGGATTGCGCAAACTGGGGGTAGCACAGGCACCGGGGCGCACGTGAAGGTCGTGACCTCCCTGGCCCGGTTGCCCGCACGCACGCTGATCTTCTTGATCGAGCTGTACCGGACCTATGTCTCCCCCACCCGCATGCCGGTGTGCCGCTTCACGCCGACCTGTAGCGAGTACGCGGTCACCGCGCTGCGCACCCGAGGCCTGTTCGTCGGCCTCGGACTGACGGTCGTGCGCTTGGCCAAATGCGCGCCCTGGCACCCTGGTGGGTGGGACCCCGTTCCCGAGCGCCGATCCCGCGCGCGGAACGGGGCAGTCGCCGACACGTCGTCGGCGCCACACGCTTGTAAAGGATCGCCGCACGCGGTGTCAGGCGACACGAACGACGGGAGTACATAGAGCCGTGCTCGACTTCATCTATTGGCCGGTGTCCTGGATCTTGTGGTTCTGGCACAAGGTGTTCGGGGCCATCCCGTTCCTCGGCCCCGACCACGGTCTGGCCTGGGCGCTGTCGGTCGTGTTCCTCGTCTTCACGCTGCGCCTGGTGCTCTACAAGCCGTTCGTCAAACAGGTGCGCACCACCAAACAGATGCAGGAACTGCAGCCCCAGATCAAGGAGCTGCAGAAGAAGTACAAGAACGACCGCCAGAAGATGGCGCTGGAGATGCAGAAGCTCCAGAAGGACCACGGCTTCAACCCGCTCATGGGCTGCCTGCCGATCCTGGCGCAGGTGCCGGTGTTCCTCGGTCTGTTCCACGTGCTCCGCTCGTTCAACCGCACCGGCCACGGCTTCGGTCAGCTCGGCCTCACTCCCGAGCAGAACGCCGCGCTGGCCAACTACGCGTTCAGCCCCGAGGACGTGCAGTCCTTCCTGAGCGCCCGCATCTTCGGCGCGCCGCTGGCCGCCCACATCATCGCCCCGGCCAACGAACTGCTCGCGTTCGAGGATTACGGCGGGGTGCCCTCCAAGCTCAGCATCGCGGCCGTCGCCATCCCGCTGATGATCATCGCGGGCATCGCGACCCACTTCAACGCGCGCGCGTCGGTGGCGCGGCAGTCTCCGGAGGCCGCGGCCAACCCGCAGGCCGCGCTGATGAACAAGCTGGCGCTGTACGTGTTCCCGCTCGGTGTGCTCGTCGGCGGCCCGTTCCTGATGATCGGCATCCTGATGTACTGGGTCGCCAACAACATCTGGACCTACGGTCAGCAGCATTTGGTCTTCGGGCGCATGGAGAAGGAAGAGGAAGCCAAGAAACAGGCCAAGCTCGAGCAGCGGGCGCAGAATGCCCCGAAGCCGGGCGCCAAACCGGTGAGCACCAAGAAGCGTCCGGTGTCCACGGAGAAGGTCACCGACGCCGTCGAGCCGTCCGATGCCGAGCCCTCGGCCAACGGCACGGCTTCGGCCAACGGAACCTCGAAGTCGAAGACGACCGCGAACAAGGGCGGCGCGGGGCAGCGCAAGCAGGGGGCCGGCAAGCGCTCCGGCGGGCGTGGACGCGCCAATCAGAAGCGCCGTCGCTGATCGCCATCGACCATTCGTGATCGCGCGCCGTCGGCGCCGAGCGGCCCGCGCGATGGAGGAGATGAAGGAAACCAAATGACTGTTGAGACCGACGGAGGGGATGCCACCGTGGCGACGAGCGTGGTGAACGCCGAGGCCGACGATGTGGTGAGCGACGCCGAAGAGGCGCTCATCGAGGAGGGCGAGATCGCGGGCGACTACCTCGAGCAGTTGCTCGACGTGCTGGACTTCGACGGCGATATCGACCTGGACGTGGAGGGCGACCGCGCCGTCGTCAGCATCGACGGCGGGCGCGATCTGTCGAAGCTGGTCGGCCGCGACGGTGAGGTGCTGGACGCGCTCCAGGAGCTGACCCGGTTGGCCGTGCAGCAGGCGACCGGAGTGCGCAGCCGGCTGATGCTGGACGTCGCGGGCTGGCGGGCCAAGCGCCGCTCGGAGCTGAGCTCGCTGGGCGCGGAAGCGGCCAAGCGGGTGCTGGCGTCGGGGGCGCCGGAATCGCTGTCGCCGATGACGCCGTTCGAGCGGAAGATCGTGCACGACGCGGTCGCCGCCGTCGACGGAGTCAGCAGCGAGAGCGAAGGTGTGGAGCCGAATCGCTACGTGGTGGTCGTCCCGTCCTGACCCGGGAGCCCGTCGCGTTTCGTCACGCTGACGATTGATGATTGGATTGGCCTCTGGCCCCCTCGGGCCGGGGGCCTTCTCCATGTGTGGTCGACCTCGAGCTCGGAAGGATGTTTCACGTGGAACGAGAACCCGGTGCAGGTGCCGCGCTGCCGACCGAGACGGCACCGCCGGCCGCCGCGACGGTGTTCGGCGCGCGGCTCGATATCGCCCGGCGCTATTGCGCGGCGCTCGCCACCGCCGGTGTGGAGCGCGGGCTGATCGGTCCGCGCGAAGTGCCGCGGCTGTGGGACCGCCACATCCTCAACTGCGCCGTGGTCGCCGAGCTGATGCCGGAGGGCGTCACGGTGGTCGACATCGGCAGCGGCGCCGGACTGCCCGGCATCCCGCTCGCCATCGCCCGGCCCGATCTCCGCATCACCCTCGTGGAGCCGCTGTTGCGCCGGACCACCTTCCTCGGTGAGTTCATCGAGGAGGCCGGACTCGACATCACCGTCGTCCGCGGCCGCGCCGAACAGTCCGGCGTGATGAAGGAAGCGGGCGGTGCCGATATCGTCACCTCCCGCGCCGTCGCCCCGCTCGCCAAACTGGCGCAGTGGTCGCTGCCGCTACTGCGCGACCACGGGCGGATGCTCGCGCTCAAGGGCGTCAGCGCCGCCGACGAACTCGAGCGCGACGGTGACTCCCTCGCCCGCGCCGGCGCCGGCAATTTCGAAGTCCTCGAGTGCGGCGTCGGCATCGTCGAAACCCCCACCTTGGTGATCAGCGCCGAGCGCCTCCCCCGCGCCGAGCGCGTCGCTCGTCGCCGAGACAGGGTGGGTGCCGGGGATGCGTCGCCGGGACTGCGTCGGGGGATTACGCGGGGGCGTCGCTCAGGGAAGTAGTCCCTTTGCCCGTGGTGTCGTGAGTGGATGGCGACCGGGCCAGCGACCGGAGTCGCCGGAGGCTCTTCCCTCGCTGTGCCGTGCGTGGACAAGTCACTCCCCTCGGGGCCCCGGTGCGTTCCTCTCTCGAGGTGCCGGTGTGGCGGTCGCCCGAGGTGCCAGTGTGGCGGGTCTGAGGTCTCCGATCCGGTGGGGTCCGATCGATGCTTCACGTGAAACATCGATCGGGACGCCGCGAGCCGCGCGGTGACCACGGTCGGACGCTGCGATGTTTCACGTGAGCAATGCGGACGGCCGGTCGGTGCGAAGTCCCGTGTGCGGGCAATCCGTCCGCCCCGGAAGTGGCTCGCGGGTCGGATCGCTCACGAGTTCCGAAGTGGGCGCACCCCATCCCGGGAGTCTCGGCGATCGCGGCGGCGCGCGTATCCGCGGAATGCGCGGTCGGCGTGTTCCGCCGAGAGGGATGCCGAGGTTTCACGGGAAACATCGATGGTCGAACCTCCCCGAATCGCGCTCCGGATCGTCCGAATTCCGCTCCCCCGGGCCGGAATTCCTCCGTTCTCGCACTCCGTTCGGCGCGTATTCGCGTGTCGCCGCGATTCAACTTTCTTCTGGGGCTGAGTGCTGGCAAGCTAGTGAGCGTCGGGCGTGAGCGTTGGTGCCACGGTGGGATGTGGGTGTGCGGGACTGCTCCGCTCGGTCGTTTGATCGGGCGCCGTCCCGACGGAGCATCATGTTCGATCCGACACAGCAGTGTGAAGACACGGCATCGGCGTTGGCCCGAGGCGCGTGGTCTGTAGTTCTCGGGTTAGGAGCTGTCTATGTCGAGCGGTCCGGCGAATGTTTCACGGGAAACAACGTCGCGAGTGCCGGGGATGCTGGACTCCAGCAACTTCGACACGGAGGCTTTCGGAAGCACCCCGTTCGGGAACATCTCCCCCAGCGAGACCCCGATCGCCGCCGAAGCTCAGCGTGCCAGTCAGATATTGCATCCAGGAAAGGTGACAGTGCCGAAACCGCGCGAGCAACGGATCATCACCATCGCGAACCAGAAGGGTGGCGTCGGAAAGACCACCACGACGGTGAATCTCGCCGCCGCCCTGGCGCACCAAGGCATGAAGGTGCTCGTCATCGACCTCGACCCGCAGGGCAACGCCAGCACCGCGCTGGGCATCGACCACCACTCGGGCATCCCCTCCAGCTACGAGCTGCTCATCGGTGAGGTCTCCGTCAAGGAGGCCATCCAGCAGAGCCCGCACAACGAGCGGCTGCTGTGCATCCCCGCCACCATCGACCTGGCGGGCGCCGAGATCGAACTCGTCTCGATGGTGGCGCGCGAGGGGCGGCTCAAGGGCGCCATCCAGGAAGCGAATATCGCCGGCTACGACATCGACTACGTGATGATCGACTGCCCGCCCTCGCTGGGCCTGCTGACGGTCAACGCGCTCGTCGCCGCCAAGGAGGTGCTGATCCCGATCCAGTGCGAGTACTACGCGTTGGAGGGCGTCGGCCAGCTGCTCCGCAATATCGGTCTGGTGCAGGCGCACCTGAATCCCGAATTGCACGTCTCCACCGTCATTCTCACCATGTACGACGGCCGCACCAAGCTCGCCGATCAGGTCGCCGAGGAGGTGCGCGGTCACTTCGGTGACGTGGTGCTGCGCTCGGTGATCCCCCGTTCGGTGAAGGTGTCGGAGGCGCCGGGCTACGGGATGACGGTGCTCGATTATGATCCAGGCTCCCGGGGTGCGATGAGCTACCTCGACGCCGGACGCGAGATGGCTCAGCGGGCGCTGGCCGAGCAGGCTGCGAACGGCGCGGAGTGATCCGGGCTCGGGTCGGCACGACCCGGACAGGTGGCGGACGAGGGAAGGGATCGGTGGGTCGATGAGTCAGGCGAAGAAGGGTGGGCTAGGCCGTGGTCTGGCGGCGCTGATTCCGACGGGCCCGGCCAATGCCCAGGGGTTGAACACCCAGGGGCTGGGCAGCGCGGCGGCGAACGTCGTGATCGGGCTCGATCCCATCGGCCCGCAGCCGGCGTCGGCGTTCCTGCACCGGGTCCCCGAACCCGCCGAGGAGACGGAGCTGGCCGAGGGCGGCGCCGTCTACCGGGAGATCCCGCCCGATCGCATCGAGCCGAATCCCAAGCAGCCGCGCCAGGTCTTCGACGAGGAGGCGCTGGCCGAACTGGTGCACTCCATCCGCGAATTCGGCCTCATGCAGCCGATCGTGGTGCGCCGCCTGGACGGTGACGAGGAGCGCTATCAGCTCATCATGGGCGAGCGGCGGTGGCGCGCCTGCCAGGAGGCGGGCGTCGAGACCATCCCGGCGATCGTCCGCGAGACCGCCGACGAGTCGATGCTGCGCGACGCCCTGCTGGAGAACATCCACCGGGTGCAGCTGAACCCGCTCGAAGAAGCGGCCGCCTATCAGCAGCTGCTCGAGGAGTTCGGCGTCACCCACGAGGAACTCGCCACCCGGATCGGGCGGTCCCGCCCCGTCGTGACGAACATGATCCGCTTGCTGAAGCTGCCGATCCCGGTGCAGCGGCGGGTCGCGGCGGGCGTGCTGTCGGCCGGCCACGCCCGCGCCCTGCTCGGTCTGGAGGCGGGCGCGGACGCGCAGGAGGCGCTCGCGGCGCGCATTGTCGCCGAGGGAATGTCGGTGCGCGCCACCGAGGAAGCGGTCACGCTGGCGAACCGCGATCCGGATGCGGCCGCTCCCCCGGCCCCCCGGCGCAAGCCGATCCAGATGCCGGGACTCCAGGATGTGGCCGAGCGACTGTCGAATTCGTACGACACCCGCGTCACGGTGAGCCTGGGCAAGCGCAAGGGCAAGATCGTGGTGGAGTTCGGATCGGTCGAAGATCTCGAGCGCATCGTGAACATGATGGAACAGCAACTCGGTTCGTGACAGAAGTGGCGGAAATAGCCCCGTGTATCCCGTAGGGACGGGTCCGGCGCGGAAACGTCACTGTGACGGCATGGTTTTCGCCGTCGCGGTGACGCGTTCGCGCGGAACCGCCGGACTCGGACACAACAGCACAGCGACCTGGAATGAGGCGGCTTCGCGTTGATCGCATATCCTTGCTGGCGAGAAGACATTGATGCGGCGTGAGCGTGGATGAATCGGACAGCTGGAGGCTGAGCAGAGCGGTGTCGACCAGCGTCACAGCACTTACCCTCGGCGGCCTGGACAACCTTCCCGCGCATGCCCGCCGCTGCGTGTTCTGGGAGATCGATCCCGCCGTGGCGGAGGACTCCCGGGCGTTCAGCGACCCGGTGTTCGAGAAGGAAGCCTGGCTCTCGACTGTCATGCTGGAGTGGGGTTCCTGCGGACAGGTGGCGAACGTGGACGGCAAGGTCGCCGGTTGCGCGCTGTACTCGCCGCCGAGCGCCGTGCCGCGTGCCGGCCTGTTCCCGACTTCTCCGGTGAGCCCGGACGCGGTGCTGCTGACCACGCTGCGCACCGAACTCCCCTACCGCGACGAAGATGTCGCGCACGCGCTGCTACAGGCCGTCGTGACGGATCTGATCCGCCGTGGCGTGCGCGCGCTGGAGGCGTTCGGATTGCGGTCCGAGCCGCCGGCCAAGCGCACCGACCGGTTGGTGGGTTCGATGACGCTCATGGAGCGGATCGGCGCGCCGCTGCGCGGATCGGCCGCATCGGCGTCGGCCGAGTGTTCGCCGCAGACCTGCATGATCGACGCGGACCTGTTGGAGGAGTTCGGTTTCGAGGTCGTCGCGGCGCACCACCGGTTCCCGCGGCTGCGCCTGGAGCTGGATTCCGACCACGGCTGGAAGGAAGACGTGGAGCGCGCGCTCGACCAGTTGCTCGCCGCCGCGTCGATCACCGCGCCCACCCGCGCGGGCGCCCGCTGACACGAGAACGCCCTGCCGACCCGAAGGATGGCAGGGCGTTCTCGAAAAGTACTGGGCAGCCTCAGGTCCGGTCGGCGGCCGCCAATTCCTCGGCCAGCAGTTCGGCGAAAGTGTAGGTGCCCGTGGGCTGATCGTCCTGCCCCAGCAGGTACAGCCGCTTGACCGAGATGAGGATGGCCTCGGCGATCACGTCGCGCATGCGCGGGTTGGTGAGCACCGACGCGTCGTATTCGTTGGTGAGATAACCGATGTCGACCTGCACGGTGGGCATCTTGGTGAGCCGCAACAGATCCCACGTACGCGAGTGAGTCCGGCAGTCCTGCAACGAGGTTCGCGCGACTACCTCGCGCTGGATGAACCCGGCCAGCACCTGCCCGATCATCGATACCGAACCGTGCGAATTGCCGAAGTGGAAGCTGGCCAGCCCGTTCGCCGAGGGGCTCGGGTTGGTGGCGCACCGCAGCGAGATCATCAGATCGGCGTCGAAAGCGTTGGAGGTCTCGGCGCGTTCGGCGTCGGTGGGATTGGCGCCCCACGGGCGGGAGAGGAACGTCTCCATCCCGGTGGCGGCCATGCGGCCCTCCAACCGGCTGGCCAGATCCCACAGGATCTCCGACTCGTACACGTCGCCGTATTCGGTGGGCACCGCGTGCCCCTTGTCGGGTCCGCCCAGGCCCGGGTCGATCACGATGCGCTTGCCCGTCAGCTGCGGGCCCGCGCGATGCACCACCTCTTCCTCGGCGATGCGATGCGGGTTGCCGCCCGTCACACGCGCGCCGAGCAACTCCAGCGAGCGCAGTGTGTCGGGCCCGCAGATACCGTCGGCGGACAGCCCGATCTCCCGCTGGAAGGCGGTGAGCGCATCGTGGGTGTGCGGGCCGAAATAGCCGTCCACGCGGTGCACGTAGAAGCCGAGATCCTGCAGTTTGCGCTGCAAGGTGGCCACATCGTCGCCGTACAGGGGGGCTGACAGCTGGTAGATGAGGGTGCGCGCGCCGAGCCGGTAGGACGCCTCCTTCAGGGCCCGGTAGGTCGCCGGACCCACCACCCCGTCCACGAGCAGACCGCGATGCTGCTGGAACGCGCGGACCGCGGAATCGAGGTGGTGGTCGAAGGAGGCCTCGGTGTCTTTCCAGTACTCGTGCCCGTCGGCCGAATCGGCGGCATGCGCGTGCAGGAATCCGAGACTGGCCAGGGTGCTCCGAACCTCTGCTACGGCTGGACCGGTATCGCCGTGACGAAGTCGGTGCATGCGTGAGAGCCCTTTCCTTCCGTCGAACCGGGTACCCACTCAGGCGACGGCGTACACCCTCGCGCGAAGCGTCGGTCGATTGTCTCAGACCTGGCCCCGAAAACGGCAATTACCGCCGCCACGGGCATCCTACGGCGCGTCGTCGAGCGCGTCCGTCAGATGACGTCCGCGAGCTCGCGCAGCAGGGCCGCTTTGCCCTTGGCGCCGACGATCTGCTTCACCGGCTTCCCACCGCGGAACAGCATCATAGTGGGCAGCGACAGCACCTGGTATTCGCGGGCGGTGGACGGGTTGGCGTCGACGTCCAGCTTGGCGATGGTCAGCTTGTCGGCGTGCGCGCCGGCGATCTCCTCCAGCACGGGGGCGACCATCTTGCACGGTCCGCACCAATCCGCCCAGAAGTCGACCAGGACGGGCTTCTCGCTGAGCAGCACGTCGTCGGCGAAGGACGCGTCGGTCACGGTGACCGTGTTGCCGTTGTCGGCCATGGGTTTCTCCTCGTTGATCGGGATGTGGGCGAGATCAGTGGGCGTTCGCGGCGACCGGCTGTCCCGCGTGGTCCAGGGTGTTCGCGGTGATATCGCCCTGCTCGGAGAGCCAGCGTTCGGCGTCGATCGCGGCGCGGCAGCCCGTGCCCGCGGCGGTGATGGCCTGCCGGTAGGTGTGGTCGACCAGATCGCCCGCGGCGAAGACGCCCTCGACGTTCGTGGCGGTGCCCGGATGCCGGACCTGCACGTAGCCCTCATCGTCGAGTTCGACCTGGCCGCGCACGAGCTCGCTGCGCGGGTCGTGGCCGATCGCGACGAACAGGCCGGTCGCGGCCAGTTCGGAGGTCTCGCCGGTGCGGGTGTCGCGCAGCGTGAGACCGGTCACCGCGTTGTCCCCGTGCACCCGAACGACTTCCGCGTTCAGCACGAACTCGATCTTCTCGTTGGCCTTGGCCCGCTCCAGCATGATGCGCGAGGCGCGGAACTCCTCGCGCCGGTGCACGATGGTGACCTTGGACGCGAACTTGGTGAGGAAGGTCGCCTCCTCCATGGCCGAGTCGCCGCCGCCGACCACCACGATCTCCTGGCCCTTGAAGAAGAAGCCGTCGCAGGTGGCACAGGCGCTCACGCCGCGGCCGAGCAGTTCCTGCTCGCCGGGCACGTTCAGGTAGCGCGCGGCCGAACCCATGGCCAGCACGATCGCGTACGCCTGGTAGGTCTCCTCGCCCACGGTGACCGTCTTCACGGGACCGCTCAGGTCGATGGCGTCGACGTCCTCGGTGCGGATGTCGGCGCCGAAACGCTTGGCCTGCTCGCGCATCTGGTCCATCAGGTCGGGGCCCATGATGCCGTCGCGGAAGCCGGGGAAGTTCTCCACCTCGGTGGTCGTCATCAGCGCGCCGCCGAATTGGGTGCCCTCGAACAGCAAGGGCTGCAGCTCGGCGCGCGCCGCGTAGACGGCGGCGGTGTAACCGGCGGGGCCGGAGCCGACAATGATCAGGTCGCGAATCATGGCGCCCTTCCGAGGTGATCTGGGGTGATCTGGGGGAACGTGAAACTCAACAACAGGGTAAACGCTGATGTTCCCGCGCGGCCCGGCCCCGTCGCTACCCGATGTCGGTGATGTTCTTCACCTGCGGATCTCCCGGCGCGCAGCCCGGCCCCACCACCAGCGCGGTGATCTGGCCGCGGTCGGCGCCGCCGAGCAGGATGAGCACCGCGGCCTGGCCGCTGTAGGTCATGTTCATCGAGCCGAGCACCGGGCGGGTCAGGCCCGCCGCGGCCACGCAGGCGTCGCGGGCCGCGTAGTCGGCGAGCGGGCCGGTGACGTCGTTGCGGCCGAGCGCGGCGAGCGCGGCGGTGGCGGTGAGGTCGTCGCCGATCTGGTTCTCGGTCGGTGACGCGACGGGCGTGCCCTCCTCGTCACCGCCCAGCACCGAGGCGCCGATCCCGACACCCGCGACCACGGCCGCCACGGCCGCCGCGGCGGCGAGCCAGCGCAACCGGGGGCCGCGGCGTTCGTCCAGCGAGACGGGCGGGGCGAGGTGTTCACTCGGACCTGTTGGGGCGGAAGATGTTTCGGAAGGTTCCGGCAGCCGGTGGACGGTGGCGCGCGGCTCCTCGCCGGACTCCAGATCCTCGAGGAACGAGAACAGGCGCACCGACACGTCGTCGGGCATCGGGTGGAGTACCGGGTCGACGGCACCTAGTTCGCGCACGTGGCCGCGCACCTCGTCCAGCGAGTCCAGATACCGGCTGGCGTCGGCATCGGCGCGGACCAGGGGCCACAGCTGGGCTCCGAGTTCGGGGTCGATGTTGTCGGCATGCAGGTCGGCCAGCAACTCCGTGGAGAACGGAGGCTGCGGAACTGACCGGGTCGCCATCGCACCTCCGTAATTCCCATCGGACATTGCTGTCCCGTTCGCCATGGCGACCGCCTACCGGGCCGCCCCTGAATACATCGCTCAGTGGTTCGTCACTATTAATGACGCAGCGCCACTAGTTCCGGTTCCGCGGATCGCGCAGAAATTCCAAACGTTCCTGCAAACGTTGCCGTGCCCGCGCGCACCGGCTCTTGATGGTCCCCTCCGGGACGCCGAGCATGGCGGCCGCCTCCGCCACGCTATACCCCTCCAGATCGACCGCAACCAGCGCGGTCCGCTGATCGGGCGGCAGCGAGAACAGGGCGCGATCCACCACGATCGACAACTCGAGGTGGGCGAACTCATCGCGCTCGTCGATCGGTTCCGGCATGGAATCCGGCGAGAACGACACCGCGCGCCGGGTCTTGTTGCGCCGGATGCGGTCCAGGCAGGCGTTCACCACGATGGCGTGCAACCAGCTGCGCACCTCGGCCTCCGCGCGGAACGAACCTGCGGTGCGATGGGCCGAGAGCAGTGCGTCCTGCAGCGAATCGGCCGCGTCCTCCCTGGTGTAGGAGGTGCGCAGGGCGGTCTGCCAGAGGTGGTCGTTGTGCCTGCGCAACAGTTCGGCGAAGGCGTGGCGCTCCCCGTCGACGTGCGCCCGCAGCAACTGCGCGTCGGTGAGGTCGTCGGGCACGAACGAGCGCTCGCGGGCCGCGACCGGCCGCGAACTTCCCGCGCGGGAACCCTCGTTCCTCTCCGACAATCCAACCCCTCGACGGCGCTCACCGGGCGACAGCGTGGATCACCTGTCACCGAAAACTTTCGCAGCATCCGGAATCGCGTCACCAGAATCCGGGAAGCTCCCCTGCCGAGAGCGCGTGCCGATCATATCGGCAGGGCCGAAGGGGCAGCAACCAGACCGAGCGGGATGCCGGCCACGCCGCAACGGTGGTGGGAGAGAAAGGAAAAGGTCAGGGGGCGGCGTCGAACCGCAGGTCGGCGATGGCCGACTGGAACTGGCTGCCGGTGGTGCCGAGCCCGGTGATCCACACGAGCACGTAGCGCACCGCCTGGTCGGCCTGCACCGGGATCTCGGTGACCCCGTCGCCCAGCTGGGCCGTGCCGATCAGCTGGGTCTGGTCCAGGGTGGGCGAATTCGTGGGCGACGTGCGGATCTCCACCGAGGTGCCCGGGCTCGGCGAGGTGATCGAGACGTTGGTCAGCCGCGCCGGGCTGGGCAGCGTGGCCAGCAGCCCCACGCCCTTCTTGAGCGCGGGGAACTGCTGGAAGTACTGGTCGGTGCGCCACACGGTGGCCGGATCGTTGTCCAGCACGGCCGCCACGTTGTTCACACCGTCGGGCGTGCCCTCGGGCGAGAACACCGTGACGCCGGTGACCGGGACCGGAACTCCGCCCGTCGGCGTGCTCGGCACCGCGCCGGGGGCGGGCGCGGGCGCCGGTGTGCTGTTGGTGGTGAGGCCGATATTGCGCTGTTCGTCCAGCGGCGCGTCGGAGGCGCCCGGCGCGAACACGCTGACCATCCACCAGATCACGACGCCGACCACCAGCGCGGCCAGGATGCCCAGGCCCACCATGATCCACATCATGCGCTGCGAGCGTTCCCGCTCCTGCGCGAGCAGTTCCGGATCGGCCAGCGACTCGTCGGCGGGCACGTGCTGGGCCCGCTGACCCAGCCGCAGCACCGGGATGAAATCGGTCTTCTGGTCGACCACGGACGCCTGCTCCAGCACGTGCTGCACGGTGGCCGCGGTGCGCACGCCCTTGTTCGACTCCAGCGAACGCACCGCGACGGCCGAGATCTCGAACGGCACCTCCGGCCGGATCTGGCGCGGCTCCACCGGCGTGCCGT
Organism: Nocardia puris; assembly: GCF_036051655.1. NCBI lineage: Bacteria > Bacillati > Actinomycetota > Actinomycetes > Mycobacteriales > Nocardiaceae > Nocardia > Nocardia puris. Next base: position 1,781,440 of record NZ_CP107943.1, read on the forward strand.
CGGCGCCGAAATCGGCCAGACGCAGGCCGCCGACGGTGGCGGCGGACCCGGTCAGCCCGCCGGAGCGGATCGGCCAGCGCGCCGTGATCAGCGCGTAGAGCATGGCGCCGAGGCCGCGCACGTCGGACTGGGCGTCGGAATCGGCCAGCGTGCCGGGGAAGGCGAGTACCGCGTCGCCCGAGGCGCTGATGCGCACCCGGTCGGGATGGTCGATGGACAGCGAACCGCCGCCGCGGTGGGCGAGTTCGGCGGCCGAGGCGAGCGCCCGGATGGCGCGGGCGGCGCCGATCGGTGAGGGCACCGTCTCGGCCATCTCACGCAGCGAACGACCGGGCGTCCACTCGGCCACCACGATGCCGCCGGAGCTGCCGCGCACCACGTCGAGCACGCGGGCCAGGCCGGGTGAGTTGATCCGACCCAGACGCAGCGTGCGCGACAGGATCGCCTGCGGGCCGTCGTGACCGGAGTTCTCGCCGGCCTTCTGGTCGGCGTCGACGAAGGTGAGCGCGACCTCGCGGTCGAGTTTGATGTCGAGCGCCTGCCAGAACTTCAGCCCGCGCGCACCGCCGTGGCTGGCCAGCAGCCGGTAGCGGCCACCCGCCACCGACGCGCCCGGCATCAGCTTGGGGCCGCGCGGAACCCGGCGTTGACCGGGGTCGACGGGCTGCTGCGGCGGCAGCTGCGGCACCGGGATCATGCCGGTGTCGTACATCGGATCGCGCGGCGGCGCCTGCTGCGGCGGCGGTGCGTCGCGGGGCGGGGGCGCCGCGGCGGGACCCACCGGCGCGTGCGGGGGCCTGCCGGCCTCGCCCGGCCCCTGTGGCTGCTCGGCCGCGGGGGGATTGTCGGTGGACAGACTGCCCGCCCCACCCGCAGGAGGTTCGGCGGCTGGGACGCTGCCCGCCGCCGCGTCGTCGCTCACCCTCGGTCCTCCTTCGCCCTGGTATGTCGAGGTCTCGGCGTACTCGCCACGAGTGCCCACCTGCCGAACAGGGTACGGGAACTGTCCCTTGCCGGTCAGGTCGACAGCTCCGGGACGGATCACGGGCAGCACCATCGTCTGGGTGTCCATGACGGGGTCGAATCCGGAGTAGGCGTACGGATGCGGCCTGCGCATGACCTGGGTGGCGTACTCGTCCTCGACCGGTCCGTCCAGGTCGAGGTCCGGTGCGGGCGGGGTGATGCCCAGACGGCGCGAGACGGCCACCGTGATCGCGACGATCTCGGGGATCCCCGCCAGGCGCATGAGCCCGAACGCCACCGCGAACAGCACAATGGCGTCGATTGTCACGCGCAGCAGCGAGCCTGGCGCGCTGGTGATCCGGTCCAGCCCGAGCACCTTGTCCACGATCAGCATCACCGCGCCCGCGGCCAGCGCGGCCAGCACCACGCGGGTGACGGTGCGCCCCACGTTGATCATCCGCAGATCGCCGAGGCTGCGGTGCAGCAGATAGCCGCCGATCACCGCGCCGACGGCGAAGCTCACGCCGTTCACCGCGCCGAGGATGATCACCACCTGGTCGCCGGAACTGGCGAACACCGGGGCCAGCGCGGAGAGCACGATCTTGACGCCGGTGATGCCGAGGATGATCCAGGTCGGCGTCCACGCCTGTTCCCTGGCGTAGAAGACCCGCAGGTGGATCAGCACCAGCGCGTACGGGATCAGGGTGAAGGCCGACCAGCTCAGCGCGTCGCCGAGGCGCCCGGCATCGCCGGAGAACCGCGCGTAGCCGAACAGCGCCTCACCGATCTGGGGCCCGGCGAGGGTGAAGAACACCACCACGGGCACCAGCGCGATCATGGTGAGCCTGGTCGCGACGGACAGGTCGTCGACCACCGCGGGGGTGTCGTCGTTGGCGGCGTTGCGACTCAGGCGCGGCATGATCGCGGTGAGCAGCGTGACGCCGAGCACGCCGTAGGGCAGCTGCAGCAGCAGCCAGGTGTAGGAGTAGATGGCCGGGCCCGCCGCGTCGGCCTTGGACGCGACGTTATTGGCCACGATCATGCCGACCTGGCTGATCAGGACGTACAGGATGATGGCCGCGCCCATGGCGGCGAACTGCTTGAGCCGGTTGTCGATGCCCCACAGCGGCCGCAGGTCGATGCCCTCGCGGCGGATCGCGGGCAGCAGGATCAGCACCTGCGACACCACGCCGAAGGTCACGCCGAGGCCCAGCACCAGCAGCTTCGGATCGCTCATCCGCACCGGATCGAGGGTGATCTCGCCCGGGGTGAGCGCGTACACGGCCAGCACCGTGAGCACCACGACGTTGTTCACCACCGGCGCCCAGGCGCCGGGTTTGAAGTTCTGCCTGGTGTTCAGCACGGCCGTGAGCAGCGCGGACATGCCGTAGAACACGATCGCGGGCAGCAGCAGATAGGTGAGCGCGGTGGTGAGGTCGGTGTTCACCGCGCCGTCGGAGTCGACGAACACCCTGGTGGCCAGGATGGGCGCGGCCGCGGTGGTGAACAGCGTGGCCACGGCCAGCACGGTGAACGCGGCCGTGACGAGCCTGCGGATGAACGCCGCGCCGCCGTCGGCGTCCTCCTGTTCGGCGCGCACCAGCGTGGGCACCACGATCGCGGTCAGCACCGCGCCGAGCACCAGCTCGGCGATCATGTTCGGGATCAGGCTGGCCGAGGTGAACGCGCTGGCGATGGCCGGGCCGAGCACGGCCGCCAGCATGAGCACCTTGCCGAAGCCGGTGATCCGGCTGACCAGGGTGGCGATCGCGATCGACCCGGAGTCGCGCAGCAGGCGCGCCGACGCGCTCTGCTTGGGCTGCGGCTCCTCCGGTTCGTCCTGTTCGCGCGGGCGCGAGGGTTCGTAGCGCGGCGGGGGCGCCGTGCGCACGGTGACGTCGTCGGCCGGGTCGTGGCGGGTGTCCGGCGGCGCGAAACGCTGCGGCGGGACGCGCACGGGTTTCGCCAGGACGCCGTCTTCCTGGGCGGAGTACGCGCCCTGCCCGGGATGTGGCGCGGGCGGGCGGGCGTGAGCCGGACCGGGTGGAACACCGGGGCCACGGTTCGGCGGCTGACCAGGTCCGCGCTGCGCGGGGATGGGGCCGGAGTGGCCCGACGGGGTCGGCCGCTGGACGGGAATCGCACCGGACGCGGGACCTCGCTGGGCCGGGATGTTGCCCGGGTGGCCGCCTTCGGGGCCGCGCTGGACCGGGATCGCTCCCGATTGGCCGGGCTCCGGCCCGCGTCGAGGGCCGCGTTGCGCCGGGATGGCACCGGACTGGCCGGGGCCGGGACCGCGTTGCGCGGGATACGCGCCGGGACGCCCCGCCGGGTAGTCGTCGGATTCGGCAGGTATCGGGCGGCGATCGGGGAAGTCGTCGGGTCCGCCGGGGATGGGGTCGCGGCCGGCCGGGAAGTCTTCTGGCGTGCCCCGCACGCGTGCGCGTCCGCCCGGGAGATCGTCGGGTGGGCGGGGTATGGGACCGCGTCCGGCCGCGAAGTCCTCCGGCCCACCCGGCATCGGGCGACGCGGGGGTTCGGGTGCGCGCTGACCAGGCCCGGGGCGCGCCGGGCCGCGCTGCGCGGGAATCGCGCCCGACTCACCGGGACCGCGACGGGGGCCGCGCGGATCGTACTCGGGCGGGACAGGATGATCGGGACGCGCCGGACCGCGCCCGGGATGCGGCGGGCGCTGGGGAGGGGGCGGCATCCGGCCGTCCTGCGGCCTGCTCACCCGGGGCACCGGGGGCGGGACGTTCGGATCGCGGCGGGTCACACCGGGTTCCTCCGGCGGTCGCGGCGCGCGTTCCCACGGCGCGGCGGGGGCCCGGCGGGCGGGCGGCCCGTCAGGTCGTTCATCAGGTCGAGACCGATGAGCGGATGAATCATCGTCGCTCATCATGCCTCCTGTGTCGTACCGGACCCGTGCATCCGGCATGCCCGATCGGCGTTTCGCCCGTCGAGCGTCCCCCGTCGTGCCGTCCCGCGATCCCGCCCCGTCGCGGACGCGCGTCCCCACCGATTGTTCCGCACGGTGAGGGCGCCCGATCGATCATCCCTCACCGTGCCTCCTGTCCTGCCTTTCGCAGCGCGCGTTTGCGTGCCCGACGGTACCTGCTCGCCCGGCGGCGCAGATCCGGGCCGACACCCTCGTCGGCCGGGTCGGGACGACCGCGGAAGCGCCGCCACAACCGGCGTCCGACCAGCACGAACAGCAGCAGGCCCGCGCTCGCCGTGATGATCGCCAGGGCCTGGCCGTACGCGTTGGACCGCACCGACACCGAGGTGGCCTCGCCCAGCCCGATGCCCTCCGGCGTGGTGAGCGAGATGGGGATCACCAGGTTACGGCTGTCGCTGACCTCGGTAGGGATCTGGAACGACCGTGTCCCCTTCGGCGGTAATTGCTGTTCGCCGATATCGGTGATCTTCGTCTCGGCGGGGGCCTCGATGCGGAATCGGATGCGGATCGCGACCGGCAGATCGTTGCGCGCCACCAGCAGCAGGGGGCTCTGCTCCGACGCCAGTGTGTACACGCCGCCGGGCGGCAGCACCGACACCGAGCCGAACAGCTCGTCCATGGTGCGGGTGGTCTGGTCCAACCGCCGCTGCGCGAACGTGTCCGGGGTCGAGGCGTTGCCCGAGCGCCGATCCGAGAGGGAGAGCACCCGCACCAGGTCGTCGCGCAACGGGGTCAGGAACTGCCCCGGCGTCGGCTCGAACTCCGGCACGTCCACCAGCGCGCGCATCAGCTCCGAGACGCGCCTGCCCTGGTCGCGGACGGGCAGCACGAATCGTTCCGGCACCGCGTCGGCCGCCGCCTGCGACAGATAGGACAGTTCGAACGGACGCGGATCCGGCGGCAGCGCGACCAGATCGGCGAACGCGCGCGGTGTGGCCAGATTGCCGCGCATCAGCAGCTCCACCTGCTTCAGCAGCGCGGTCGCCTCGTCGCGGTTGGCGCCCCACTGCTGCGGCGGCGACAACAGCATCGAGCGCGGCCCGCCCGCCTGCGGATTCAGCGCGCTCCAGGAGATCGCACCCAGCGCGTCCTGCAGGCGCGCGGTCCGCGAATCGTTCATCACCTCGTAGCGCACCCGGTTCGGCGTGAACGAGGGCGTCGGCGGATTGGAGCCGACCGCGGCCAGCGCCGTCGCCGACCAGATGTCGAACGTCGCCACCCGCAGACCCGGATCCGGTTGCGCCGCTTCCGGAGTGGGCGCCGGGGCGGGCGGAGCGGTCACGCTCGGCACCGACACCAGCTCCGGCGCGGCGGACTCCGGCACATCGACGGACTGGCGCGCCGTCATCGAACCCGCCGAACCCTCGGGCACCACCGCCGAATCCGCCAGCACCGCCGTCGTGACACCGTGGCCGCGCAGCAGCATTCCGCCGCCCGCGTCGACGGTCCCCGAATCCGGCAGGCTCACCCCGCGCAGCGAACGCACCCCCAGAATCGAATCCACCAGGTCGGCGGGCGCGTTCAGGGCGCGCGCCGACAGGTCCGGATCGTTCACCGCCGCCAACGCCGTCACATCGACCTGCGCGAACGGCAACGCCACCGTGCACAGCGAGGACGCCAGCGCGCGCAGCCGGTCCAGCCAGTTCTGCGCCGCCTCGGTGCCCGCACCCTCGCGCGTCGCGCCGTCCGGATCCGACGGGCTCGCCAGCACTCGGTACTCGCTCGTCATCGCCTGCACCGTCAGCAGCAGATCCGGGTCCACCGCCAGGCACACCGAGGTAGACAGCTCGCGGCTGCGGGTCACCCCGGTGCCGATCGCGGATTCCAAAGCGCCCAGCAACTGCTCCAGGCGCCCGCCCTTGCTCAGCGAGGCGGCCAGCTCGTCATCGGTCAGCTCCGCCATCCCGTTCACCGAACCCGGCACGCCCGCCACCCACCGCGGGCGATCCGCCAGCGGCCACAGCAACGTCGTCGCCACCGGCGGATTCGCCGGCGGCGGCACCGGTTGCGCGCCGTCGGGCTCCACCGGCGGCAGGCCCAGCACCGGCAACAGGAACCGGGCGTCGTCCAGTCGCGCCTGCGTGCCGTACGCCGGTTCGCCGTTGACGTTCAGTAACAGCGGATACACGCCAGGTTCCGAAATCCCCAGCGACGCTTCACCACTGCCGTCCTGGCGCAACGGCATGCTCAACGTGAACTGCTTGCGCTGCCCCGGACTGAGCCGGTCGACAACTTCCTCGAACGGGCCGGACAGATCGAAGTTCACCTGGTCCAGGCTCAGCGACGACCGCAGCCCGCTGGGCTCCGACACCGCGGGCGCGCGCTGCAACCGCACGCTGATGTCGTCCACCACGCGGTCGCCGATATTGGTCACCGTGCCCGACACCGTCAGCAGCGGATCGCTTGTCACCGTCACCGCCGAGGGCGACACCGAATCCAGCGACAACTTCAAGAACTGCGGCCCCGACGTGGTGTTGGACCCGTTGGGCTGCCCCGACCCCGGCCCGGCCAGCACCAGGGGCGCGGCCACCGCGGCGAGCAAGGTCAGGACCGCCACGATGATCCGGCACAGTCCACGCGTCATCGCTCGCCGATCTCCATCCGATCGATCAGCCGATTCGCCACCTCGGCCAGCCGCCGCTCGTCCGCGTACGCCAGCCGGGAATCCAACTCGCTCAAGGGAACCCACGCCACCTGCGTGACCTCCACGTCGGCGTCGGACAACTCGCCGCCCACCGAACGCAACAGAAAATGATGCACGGTCTTGTGTACCCGGCGACCCTCGGTGACGAACCAGTAATCGATACTGCCCAGCTCGGCCACCACCACCCCCTGGATACCGGTCTCCTCCGCCACCTCGCGAATGGCGGTCTGCTCCGCCGTCTCGCCTTCCTCGATATGCCCCTTCGGCAACGACCACAGCAACCGGCCGCGCCGATCGGTCCGCCCGATCAACGCCGCGCTCCGCTTGTCGCTCGGCCCGTCCAGACCGTCCACGACCAATCCCCCGGCCGAAGTCTCCCGCACCGTACGCATACGAGGCTTAGCCGCATTCCCCGCCGAACCGCGGCGCCGCGGCTGGCGGCGTCGACTGTTCGCACGATCCGCCGGAGACACCTGGCAATCCTAGCTGTGTTTTTTTGCGCGCTGGCGCGCGCGTGTTCGCGGCCCTTGATGTCTCGCGTTCCAGCGCTCGAGACTCGCGCTGCGCGCATGCGCTTCGAGCGCTGGAACGCGAGACGGCCGCGAACGGTCGGTCGTCGGGCTCCCTCCCCGAGGTGGCTGGGAGAGTGCGGAGTGTGCGTTTCGGGTGATCGTTGAGGCGAGGTCGGGGGCTGGTGTGCGGCGCTGTGCTTGTGGCGCGCCGGGCCGCGAACGGTCGGTCGTATGGCTCCCTCCCCGAGGTGGTTGGGAGAGTGCGGATGGTGCGTTGTGGTTGAGGGCTGTAGGTGTCGTGGCGGGTTGGCGGGTTTCGGGTGGGCTCAGCAGGCTGTGCCAGAGAATCGGTGGGATGGATGCAGGCCTACGTGGCACTATGCGGGCGTCCTTATATATGGCGCGGGGGTGGGGATCGTGCGGGGGAAAAGGGGTGGCGGGGGCTCGGTAAGCTGCTCTTTCGTGGTTTCGCCCAAGTCCGAGGATGCGCACGTGACCGGTTCCGCCCTGATTCCCGCCGAGGAACGGCGTACGCGGTTGCTCGCGGCCGCGGCGGTGACGCTCGGCGGGTTGTCGGGCATCCTGACCCCGCTCGGCGAACTGTTCGCGGCGCGGGGGCACGCCCTCTACCTGGTGGGGGGCAGTGTGCGCGACGCGGTGCTCGGGCGGTTGGGGACCGATCTGGACTTCACCACCGATGCGCGGCCCGAGGTGGTGCAGGAGATCATGCGGGGCTGGGCCGACCACCTGTGGGATACGGGGGGTCTGGCGTTCGGCACGGTCAGCGCGGCAAAAGGTGATCAGCAGCTGGAGATCACCACCTTCCGCAGCGATTCCTACGACCGCGTCTCGCGCAATCCGGAGGTGACCTTCGGCGACACGCTCGAGGGGGATCTCGTGCGCCGCGATTTCACCGTCAATGCGATGGCCGTGAAGATCGCCTCCGACGGATCGCTCGAATTCGTCGACCCGCTCGGCGGTATGGACGCGCTGCTGGCCGGGGTGCTCGACACCCCCGCCGCGCCCGAGGACTCCTTCCACGACGACCCGCTGCGCATGCTGCGCGCGGCCCGGTTCGTCTCCCAGCTCGGGTTCGAACTCGCGCCGCGCGTGCGCGCGGCGATCGTCGCGATGGCCGGCGAGATCGACCGCATCACCGCCGAGCGCGTCCGCGCCGAACTGGACAAGCTCATCGCCGGTGCGCACCCCATCGACGGCATCGACATCATGTGCGAGACCGGGCTGGCCCAGCGCGTGCTGCCGGAGGTCCCGGCGATGAAGCTCGAGATCGACGAGCACCATCAGCACAAGGACGTGTACTGGCATTCGCTCACCGTCCTCGAACAGGCCATCGACCTGGAGGACGGCGATCCCGACCTGGTGCTGCGCTGGGCGGCACTGCTGCACGACATCGGCAAGCCCGACACCAAGCGCAACGAGCCGGGCGGCGGTGTCAGCTTCCACCACCACGAGGTGGTGGGCGCGAAGATGGTGCGCAAGCGCATGCGCGCGCTGAAGTACCCGAAGCAGTTCACCGAGGACGTGGCCCGCCTGGTCTTCCTGCACCTGCGGTTCCACGGGTACGGCAAGGGCCAGTGGACCGATTCCGCGGTCCGCCGCTACGTCACCGACGCCGACTACCTGCTCCCCCGCCTGCACAAACTGGTCCGCGCCGACTGCACCACCCGCAACAAGCGCCGGGCCGCCGCGCTGCGCGCCACCTACGACGACCTCGAGGCGCGTATCGAACGCCTCCGGCAGGAGGAGGACCTGGCCAAGGTCCGCCCCGACCTGGACGGCAACGCGATCATGGAGCTGCTCGGCCTGGCGCCGGGCCCCGAGGTCGGCACGGCGTGGCGCTTCCTGAAGGAACTGCGCCTGGATCGCGGCCCGCTCACCCGCGACGAGGCGGAGGCGGCGCTGCTGGCGTGGTGGAAGACCCAGCAGGACTGAGATTTTCGCAGGTCAGAACACGATGAGGGTGGTGCCCGCGACGATCGCGTCGCGGATCTGCGCCAGGTCGAACGATCCGGTGGTCTCGGGCAGATCCACCCGGAACCGCACCTGATCCCCCTCGCGCGCGGCGTGCGCGATCCGCGCGTGCTGCGGCAGGTTCTCCAGCAGGATGGCCGGATCGGTGATCATCCGCTTCGGCAGCCGGATCCCGAACCAAGTGGCGCGGTGCACGCGCACGGTGAGCAGGTTGTTCTCGATGGTGGCGTCCACCAGCGCGGTCAGCCCGCGCTTGCGGTGCGCGGCCCGGATCAGCCCGCTCTCGTGCGTGGACAGTTCCCAGTCCAATGGCTGGGTGTTGAGCCAGCCCAGCAGCGCGGCGGTGGTGACCGTGCCTTCGATATCGAGCGAGGCAGTGCGCACCTTGGTCGGTACGCCCGGGATGAGCCGCATTCCGTGCGCGATCACGGTGACCGTCTCGATCGGATGGCCGTCCCACAGCAGGCCCGACAGCACGGTCTTGGTCTGGAAGTGCGCGCCGCGCCTGCGCACTTTCAGCACGTCCAGGGTGGCGGTGAGCTGGTGGCCGAGCAGGGTCGCGGCGATCTCCCGCCCGCCGAAGCGGCTCAGGATGCCCTCGCTGAGCACGGTCATCAGCACATCCGGCATCAGCGCGGTGACCGTGCCGGAGCCGAGGTCGACTACGGGGTCCACCCACGAGGTGGTGGTCGCGAGCCACTGTTCCACCCAGGATTGGTCGAACAGCCGCTTGCCGAGGTCGACGGCCCACAGAGGTGACCATGACTTCGGATCGAAATACGTGGCCATGATTGCTCCGAGCGTACAAGCCCCCGCTCGGCGCGACCATCCGTCGCGACCCGAATCCCCCGCGGACGATCTTGTGAACCGTGACATACCTGATCGGTCCGCGCCGATCGCGTGTCCGCCCGTGCGCCGGGCGACGACAATGGAGGGCAGACACCGATCGACGCAGGAGGGATTTCCGATGCCGCTGGATCTGAACAGCGATCTCGGCGAGGGCTTCGGCCCGTGGGCGATGGGTGACGACGCCGCCATGCTCGACATCGTCACCAGCGCCAATATCGCCTGCGGCTTCCACGCGGGCGATCCGTCGATCATGCGCCGCAGCTGCGCGCTCGCGGTGGAGCGCGGGGTGCGCATCGGCGCGCACGTGGGCCACCGCGATCTGGTGGGGTTCGGCAGGCGGGAGATCGCCGTCTCCCCCGACGAGTTGCGCGACGAGGTGCTGTACCAGATCGCCGCGCTGGACGCGTTCGTCAAGGTCGCGGGCGACCGGGTGCGCTACGTGAAACCGCATGGCGCGCTCTACCATTCGGCCGCCGGGCACCGCGAGATCGCCGACGCCGTGCTGGCGGCGCTGACGGAGTACGACGCCGGCCTGGCGCTGCTCGGCCCGGCGGGCACGCAGCTGGAGGCCGCCGCCGTCGACGCCAAGATCCGTTTCGTGGGTGAGGGTTTCGCCGACCGCGCCTACACACCGGAGGGCTCGCTCGCGCCGCGCGGCGTGCCGGGCGCTGTGCTGCACGCCGACGACGCTGTCGCCCAAGCCATTTCGATTGCCTCCTCGGGGTCGGCGCGCACCGTGGCGGGTGGCTCCATCGTGGTACCCGCGTCGAGTCTGTGCGTGCACGGCGACACACCCGCCGCCGTGGAGATGGCGCGCCGCATTCGTGCCGCGCTCGCGGAGTCGGGCGTCGCGGTCGAATCGTTCGCGTGACCGGGGGCGGTATGGCGGATCGGAAATCGGCTGCGGTGGAATGTGTCCGGCCCGCGGGTGACCGGGCGTTCCTGATCACGCTCGGCGATCCGGTGCGGGTCGCCACCGTGCTGCGTGCCGCGCGGATCTCCGGTGTGCAGGACGTGCTGCCCGCCGCCGAGACCGTGCTGGTCACCCTGCGCGCCCCCGCCGACGCCGAACCGGTGCGCCGCGCCCTCGGCACCCTGCTGGAAGAGCTTGCACAGGAGACGGATTCGGGCGATGTTTCCCGTGGAACACTGTCGCGCAACGGATCCGCCGAACACGTGGTGACCGTCCCGGTGCGATACGACGGTGCGGATCTCGACGACGTCGCCGAACTGCTCGGCATGACGACGGACGACGTGATCGCCGCGCACACCGGCACCGAATGGCGGTGCGCCTTCGTCGGATTCGCACCGGGCTTCGGGTACCTCGAATCGCCCGACGGGCGTCTCGCCGTCCCGCGCCACCCCGTCTCGCGGACGGCTGTACCGGCGGGCGCGGTCGCCCTGGCGGGCGGCTTCTCGGCGGTCTATCCACGGGTGTCGCCGGGCGGCTGGCGGCTGATCGGGCACACCGACCTCACCATGTGGGACGCCGATCGCGATCCGCCGGCGTTGATCCGCGCCGGGGCGACCGTCCGTTTCGAGGTGGCCCGATGATGCGCGTCGAGCGGGTCGGTCCGCTGGCCACCGTGCAGGATCTGGGCAGGCCCGGCTGGTTCCACTCCGGCGTCGGGGTGGCGGGCGCGGCCGACCGGGCGTCGCTGCGGCTGGCCAACCGCCTCGTCGGGAACCCGGAGGGCGCGGCGGCGCTCGAGGTGCTGCTCGGCGGGCTGGTGCTGCGTGCCGACCGTCACCACACCGTCGCGGTGACGGGTGCGCCCGCGCAGGCCACCGTGGACGGCATCCCCGTCGGGCACGCGTGCGTCCTCGAACTCGACGAAGGACAGACCCTGCGACTCGGCTACGCGGCCAGCGGACTGCGCAGCTACGTCGCCGTGCGCGGCGGGTTCACCGTGCCGGAGGTGCTCGGTTCGCGCAGCCGCGACACACTCGCCGGGCTCGGCCCCGAACCCTTGCGCGCGGGTGACGCGCTGCCGGTCGGGCCGCCGCCGCGCGCACTCCCGCTGGTCGACCACGCGCCGCTCGCGCCGCCGGCCGACCTGGTGACGGTTAGAGCGCTGCCCGGACCGCGCGCGGACTGGTTCACCGATCCCGGGGCGCTGTTCGCGGGCGAATGGACGATCTCCACCGACACCGACCGCATCGGCGCGCGCTTGGACCGCGCGTCCGGACCACCCTTGGACCGCCGCGTCGAGGGCGAATTGCGCACGGAGGGCGTGGCGCTCGGCTCGGTGCAGGTGCCGCCCGGCGGGCAGCCCGTGGTGTTCCTGGCCGACCATCCGATCACCGGCGGTTACCCGGTGATCGCCGTGGTGCTGGACGCCGACGTGGACGCCGTCGCCCAGGCCAGACCCGGGCAGCGCCTGCGCTTCCGCAGCGCCGAACTCAGTTCACCTCGGCGCGCATGAGATACACGTTGTAGGTGTCCCACGCCGACATCGTGAAGTACAGCTCGCCCTCCGGCGACCACGGGTGGATGAACCCGCCGTACGCCTTCGGGTAGTCGGAGGTGTAGGCCAGTGGCGCGGCCTCGGTCCACAGACCCTGCGGTTCGGCGGCCTCGCGCAGCACGATCGCGCCCGCGGCCGAGTCCAGGTACACCATCTGCCACCGTTCGCCCACGGCGTCGTAGCGCACCGACACCTCGCTGGCGATGCCGAGGAACAGCGGCGTCGCGTGGTTCTCGGCGGCGGGCGCCCAAGTGCCGTCCACCCAGTACTGATAGGCGGTCTTGTTCAGGACCTGGTCCTTCGGCACCCGGGCCAGGCCGACCACGCCGACCCGCCCGTTGGGCGTGCCGAACATATAGACGTACTCGCCGTGCGGCACCATGGCCGCCACCTGGAAGCGGCCGAGGCCGAACAGGTTGTCCCAGCGGGCGTGCTGATCCTTGGTCCAGGTGCTGCCGTTGTCGTCGGACCAGGCGATACCGCCGAAGTTGGTGACCCACAGGCCGGGGATGCGGCTCCAGCGGTTCACCGACATGTAGCTCAGGTACTGGCGCTCGCCGATCGCGAACCCGGAGGTCGGGATGACGGTGGTCTCCCAGTTCTTGATCTTGCGGCTGCTCAGGAACTCCGCGGCGTGGCAGCGGCTGTCCTGCACCATGGTGTCGATGGTCAGGCCGTCGGCGAGGTCGCGGTCGGTGCTGTAGCCGAGCACGTTGCTGCGCCAGTCGGGTCCGCCCGCGCCGCCGAGCTGCCAGCCCTCGCCGAAGGTGTCGCCGAAGACGATCGCGATCTCGCCCGGTTTGGTCTCCCACATCAGGCCGAGGTCGGTGCCGTCGACCTGCCAGCGCATATCGGTGCGGTTGTCCGAGCCGTGGCCGGTCACCTGACTCACCAGATCCACGGCGCCGACCTGTGGGCGCGGGGGCGCGGCGGCGGCCGGGCCGGGCTCGGCCGGGTTCACCACGGCGGGCGGGGCCGGCTGGGGTTCCTCGCCGGGGCCGCCGGGGACCGGGATCGGGATGGGTTCGATCTCGGGGCGGATCTCGATCGTGGGGATCTGGAAACCGCCGGACCCCGAACCGGACCCGGACCCCGAACCCGAGCCAGATCCCGAACCCGAGCCAGAGCCGGACCCCGTGCCCTGATCGGAGGGCTCGGTCGCCTCGGGATCGGGTTTCGGCGTGTCGCGGATGTCGGGGCACGGGTTGCGGCACGGGTCGTCGGGCAGCGGCTCGGCGACGATGCGCGTGTTGTCCTGCGGCGGATCGGGAATCGGCACCGTGGTGATCTCCGGCCACGGGATCGGGATGTCGATGCGCGGCGGGATGCTGATCGGCGGTGGCGGCGGCAGGCTCGGATCGGGTTCGCGCGCCAGCGGATCGAAGCCGGTCTCACCGCAGATGTTCACCGGTGGCGGCGCCCACGGGTGGGGCGCGGCGTGCGCGGCCGTGGGGACCGTGAGCATGCCGGCGAGCACGACGCCGAACAGCGCGGGCACGTCGAGACGCTTCGGCATCGCTCCCATGATGCGGTGGCTCCCTGGTCGATTCGTGCGGGGCGAGATCAACTTACCGGAATCGGACGTATGCGGCGGGCCCGGCGGGCTGGTTGTCCACAGGTTCGCGGTCCGGTGCGGTCTTGTGGACAAATCGTGGAACCGCGCGGGCCGCGCGTGCGTCCAACCGGGTATGACTGACATCGAGTACGTGTTCGGGACGGGCGACGGCGTCGTCAGCACCTGGACCAGCCCGGCCGATCTCGATCTGGCGAGCACCGGCACCGCCGACGCCCTCCAGCTGGACTTCGACGGCGACGGTCTGGCCGACGACGCGCTGTGGGATTCGCGCGGCACCGGCGTCGCCGACGTGGCCGCGCTCGACCTCGACGACGACGGCCTGCTCGACGCCTTCTTCCTCGACCCCACCGGCCTCGGCACCTGGAACCAGCAGATCACCGGCACCGCCGACCCGGCCGCCGACCAACTCCTCCGCTCCTACACCGAACCCCCGGCACCGCAGGCCGACCCGGTCACCGAGGCGCTGGCCGACTACCCCCTCGACGTCACGGCGCTGCCGGTCGAAGCAATCCCCCCGGCCTACCTGCCCCGCACCGACCCGATCGCGATGTACCCGCCCACTCAGCCGTGGCCAGAACTGCGCGACCCACTCGCCACCGCCGACCAGGCCGAACCCACGTCCGATCGCCACCCGTCCTCCTGATCGGTACAGGGCGCGTGAGCCGACCGGCTCGACCGGGCACTCGACCGTCCCGTGGACTCGGCAGTTCCACCTGCCTGCCCGCCCAGGCGCTTCTTCGGCTACTTGGTCGGCCTACGCGAGTTCAAGGCGATGGCGAGGATGCCGACGGCGTAGCCGAGGGCGCCGGTCAGCACGACCGGGAGGGAGCGGCCGTCGGCGGGGACCACCAGGGCGGTGGCGGCGATGGCCAGGACGAAGGTGATGTTGAAGACGGTGTCCTGGAGGGCGAACACCTGACCGCGGCGGTCGTCGTCGATGTCGATCTGCATGGTGGCGTCGCCGGTGAGCTTGATGGTCTGCCCGGCCAGGCCGAACAGGAAGGCGCCCGCGAGCAGGAGCTGATGCGCGCGGTCCGCCGCGTCGGGCGCAGCGAGGGCGGTCGGCGTCACCAGCGTGAGCTGCACCAGCATCGCCGTCACCAGCCCGGCCACCACCGTGCGCGGGCGGCCCAGCCGCGGGATCAGCAGCGGCGCGAGGACGGCCGCCACCAGCATGCCGGTCGCCGTCGCCGCGATCGCCACCCCGAAACCGATCAGCCCGCCCGTCGGCCCGGACGCGTCCTGGCGTAGCACCAGCACCATGATCAGCGTGTTCGCGCCGAACACCACGCGGTGCGTGCCGATCCCGACCATCGCGGTGGTCACGTGCTTGGAGCGCCACACCGCCGTCGCGCCGGTGCGCAGACCCGTCGCGATCGCGCGCACCGCGCCGCGCTCCGTCCGGATCTTCCCCTCGGGCCCCAGCACCCTTGGGCGGAACCCGGCCGCCAGCACCGCCCCGAGCACCGAACCGGTCGCACTCACCGCGACGGCCACCGCCGAACCCTGATCACCCGCCCCGATGACCCCGATGATCGCCACCGCGATCGCCGCACCCGCCCCCGCACAGCCCGAGGCCACCGTCGCCAGCACCGAATTCATCGGCACCAGCCACTCCTGCGCCAGCACCCGCGGCAACGCCGCCGACACGCCCGCCATCACGAACCGGCTGATACCCACCACCGCCAGCGCGAGCAACAGCAGCGGCGTCTCCCCCACGCCGGCCAGCAGCCCGACGCTCACCACACCGATCAGCGCCGCCCGCAACACATTCGCCACCAGCAGCACCGCCCGCCGATCCCACCGGTCCAGCAGCGCCCCCGCATACGGCCCGATCAGCGAATACGGCAGCAACAGCACCGCGAACCCCGCCGCCACCGCCAGCGGATCGGTCTCGCGCTCCGGGTTGAACAGGATCGCCCCCGAGAGCGCCGCCTGGAACATCCCGTCGCCGAACTGCCCCGCGAACCGCACGATCGCCAGCCGCCCCACCCCGGGACTCTCCCGCAACGCTGTCCGCAGCGGCAGTGACTGCGCATCCTCTGGGCGACCGATCGACACCGCCCCGATTGTGCAGTGTTCTCGGCGCGCTCGAAGGACGGGGTCGGACGGTTCGGTGGCGGTGATGGTTGGGCCGAGCCCGGGGCGGGTGTACGGGCTGTGTTTTTGGCGCGCTGGCGCGCGCGGGTTCGCGGCCCTTCATGTCTCGCAACTCAGCGCTCGAGACTCGCGCTGCGCGCATGCGCTTCGAGCGCTGAGTTGCGAGACGGCCGCGAACGGTCGGTCGTCGGGCTCCCTCCCCGACGTGGCTGGGAGAGCGCGTATCTTGCGTTGCGTTGCGTTGCCGTGCTTGGGCGTGTCGGGATGGTTCGCGCGTACCGCTCAAATGGCGTGGACCAGGGAGCGCACGGAGGCGCGCATATCCGGGGCCATGGGGAGGTCTTCCAGTTCGTTCGCGTCGATCCAGGCGTAATCGTCGTGTTCGCCGGGGGCCAGCTCGACCTCGCCGGGCTCCACCTCGGCGACGAAACTGAATTTGCGGACGCGGGCTTTGGTGCGGGTGGCGTAATCGATACCGCCGAGGAATTCGGTGATACCGCGCAAGCGCAGTCCGGTCTCCTCGAGCAATTCCCTGGCCGCGCAATCGGCGAAGGTCTCGCCCGATTCCACGCCGCCGCCCGGCAGTTCGTACAGTCCGCCGTTGTAGTCGTCGGGCACCCGCCGCACCACCAGCAGGCGGCGCTGCCGGAACACCGCCACGCCGACCACGAAATCGTTGATGCCGTCGCGGTGCGCCTCGGTGCGCAGCCGTCGTTCGATCCGCGCGAGCGCTTCGGGTCGCATGCCGCTCTCACCTCCGGTTCCGTTGGGACGCATCGGGTTACGCGGGAAACACGCCGGACGGGCCCGTTCCGGTCGGTCGTACGCCACGCGGTGGCCGCCGCCGAGGGCGACAGTAGGCGGCAGTGCTCGCCTGCCGTTCACCCCCGCGTCGCTCGCGTAAAATGCCGAGTGCAGCACAATCTACTAGGAATGGCGAGTATCGCGACGTCGAGCGCGCGCCCCGAATGGCGAACCGGGCCACGCCGTGGAGAGGAGGACCGCGATGTCCACACTCACGACGCCGCACATCGACGTCCACCGCGGCGGCGACCGCAGGAAAACGCGGGTGTCCTGGCTGGATTCGAAGCATTCCTTCTCCTTCGGCGAGCACTACGATCCCGACAACACCCACCACGGCCTGCTGCTGGTGAACAACGAGGACATAGTCCTGCCCGGCCAGGGATTCGATACCCACCCGCACCGGGATATGGAGATCGTCACCTGGGTCCTCGACGGCAGCCTGGTGCACCAGGATTCGCTCGGCCACGCGGGTGTCATCTATCCGGGCCTCGCCCAGCGCATGAGCGCGGGCACCGGCATCATGCATTCGGAGAAGAACGATTCCTGGCGCCTGGACAACGGCGCCGAACACGACGACCCGGTGCATTTCGTGCAGATGTGGGTGGTGCCCGACGAGCCCGGCCTCACCCCCGGCTACCAGCAGCTCGAGATCGATGACGAGCTCGCGCGCGGCGGCCTGGTCACGGTGGCCTCGGGGCTGCCGAAGTACCGCGACCGCACGGCCATCGCCATCAACAGCTCGCATTCGGCGCTGCACGTCGCCAGGACCGACGCCGCGATAGACCTGCCCGAGGCCCCCTACCTGCATCTTTTCGTCGCGCGCGGTGAGGTCGAGATGGAGGGCGTCGGCGCGCTGTACGCGGGTGACGCCGTGCGCCTCACCCGCAGCGGCGGGCAGCGGATCACCGCGCGCGGCCCCGCCGAGATCCTGGTGTGGGAGATGCACGCGCGCCTCGGCGGCCAGTGAGCGCGGCGTAGCGCGACGTACGGTTTGTCCCATTAACATCCGAACCCGGTGTGCGCGATCAGTTGTCGAGCGCGTCCGCCGGGTGCGCATTGTCGCGTGAGTCCTGTCCAGCGGCACCGACTGAGAGGAAGTCCATGTCGCAATATCCCCCGCCCGGTCAGTACCCGCCGCCGCCCGGCAACTACCCGCCGCCGCCCGGCAACTACCCGCCCCCCGGCCAGGGCCAGTACTGGCAGGAATCGCCCAAGGGCAAGGGCATGGCGATCACCGCGCTGGTGCTGGGCATCCTCGCGCTGCTGACCTTCTGGTCGGTGGTCGGCGGCCTGCTGTTCGGTCTGTTCGGCCTGATCTTCGGCATCATCGCGTTCGTGAAGACCCGCCGCGGCACCGGCGGCGGCACCGGCATGGCCGTGACCGGTCTGGTGCTGAGCGTGCTGGCCATCATCGGGTCGATCCTCATCGGCATCGTCGGCTGGAGCTTCTTCGTGGAGTCCGGCGGCCGTGACCTGATCGACTGCCTGAACAAGGCGGGCAACGACCAGGCGGCGATCGACGAGTGCGAACGCAAGTGGGAGCAGAACATCGAGGACCGCTTCAGCATCACGCTGACGCCGCAGCCCACGCCGTAGACCTCAGGGCGGTGAGGGGAGCGCCGCGGCCCTGGTCGCGGCGATCACCTCGGGCAGGTCGGGCCGGTGGTCGCCGGCGGGCGGCGCCACCCAGGTGCGGTAGCCGCTGTGCTCGTCGGCGGGTGAGGGCAGCACGATCCGGCTGCCGGGCAGCGCGACCGAGGCGCACACCCGGAACAGGTCCGCGAACAGCGCCATGTCCAGGTAGGAGTTGTCGGTCGGGCCGGTGAGGAACGTCCAGCGCCCCGAGCGGGGGTGGGCGATGATCGGCCCGCCGGGCTGACCGTGCGCGGTGAGCAGGGTGCGGACCCGCTCGCCCAGCACGCCCGGCATCACCACGGCGCCGACCGAGCCGATCTCGAGCATGATGCGCCCGAGCGCGGGCTCGACCACCGCGAACAGGCCGTTCTCCTTGCGGTAGCGGCGGCAGCGGGCGAAGGCGTCCTGGGTGGCGGTGAATTCCTGCGCGGCGGCCTGCGGTGACCGGATGTCCGGTGGCCCGGCCTGCGGGTGACTGCCAGATGCGATGCGGGACCTGCTCATGACGTACCTCGCCTCGATGCGGAGTGAACGTGACGGGTGAATCGGCCGCTATCCATGGACCCTAGCCCTGGGCAACTATTATGACAATAGTCACAAGCGGGGGAAACGATGAGGCGTAGCATCGCGTGTCATGGCACCCGTCTCGCCTACCGTCGCGCGTTGGGAACTGGTGCTGCGACTGCGGGAGCTGCGCGAACAACGCGGCTTCGACTCCGCGGGCTTCGCCAGACAGGTCGGCTTCACCCCGGCCAACTGGTCGCACGTGGAGAAGGGCAGACGCGTGCTCACCACCAACACCATCGAACCCGTGCTGGACCTGCTCGAGGTGACCGCCGAGGAACGCGCCGAACTGCTCGCCCTGCTCGACGCCAGCAAGGAGCGCGGCTGGTGGGCCAAATCCTCCGCGCTGATCGGCCCCGAGTTGCAGCGCCTCTACGGCATGGAGTTCGGCGCGCACAGCATCCGCAGCTACGACAGCCTCATCGTGCCGGGCCTGTTGCAGACCGAGGACTACGCCAGAGCCCTGATCAGCGCCGACGTCATGATCCGGCCGGTGCAGGTGGAGCAGCTGGTCGCGATCCGGATGCGAAGACAGGCCAGACTGCACGGACCCGACCGCGTGGAGCTCACCGCGGTGATCGGCGAGGCCGCCCTGCACCAGCAGACCGGCGGCCCCAAGGTACTGCGCGGCCAGCTCGAGCACCTGGCCGATCTGATCGACGAGCTCGACACCCTCGAGGTGCGGGTCATCCCGTTCTCGGCCACCGCGGGCGCCACGCTGGGCGGCTGCAGCTTCCATCTCATCGACTTCCCCGGGGAGGGACTGCCCACCTTCGGCTGGGCGGAGAGCGCCGTTTTCGGCGGTGCGGTCGACGATCCCGATCTGGTGCGCGATCTGCGCTTCGCCTATCAGCGCGCCGTCGAGCAATCGCTCTCACGCACCGAATCATCCGCGCTGATCAGACGGTGCGCACTCGGGTAAAATCCTGCGCATGGCCACCACCGCTAGCCTCCGGCCGGGCACTACCGGCTGGTATACGTCGACCCGATCCAATAACGGGAACCAGTGCGTCGAGATCCGGTTCGATGGTGATGCGGTGCTCATCCGTGACAGCAAATACCGCCGCAATCCGGCCAACCGCCCCGCCGACGAGCCCATCATCACCGTCACCGCGAGCGTCTGGACCGCGTTCCTCGCTCTGCTCGACAGCGGGCGCGCTCATACCGAGCTGATCGCCCACACCGCCGCGGACGGCGCCACCACGCTGCGCCACGGCGACATCACCCTCGACTACACCCCCGAGGAATGGGAGGCCTTCCTCGCCGGCGCTCGCGACGGCGAATTCGACCGCGCTCCCCTGTCCGTCTGACCGTCTCCGGCCCCGGCTCGCCCGGGGCTCTTCAGTGTCCGGAGTTCGGCGCGGGCCGCGGGCAACCGTCCCGCGCACCCCACGCTGATGGGCATACTGGAGGTCGTGACTTCCGAACTGACCAGCCCTTCCGGTATCGATCTGAGCTATCTGGACCAGGCGGTGCGGGTCCAGGACGACCTGTTCGCGCATGTCAACGGCAAATGGCTGGACTCCTACGAGATCCCGGCCGACCGCGCGGTGGACGGCGCCTTCCGCGCCTTGTACGACCAGGCCGAGCTGGACGTGCAGAAGATCATCCAGGACGCCGCCGCCACCGACGCCGAGCCTGGCACCGACGCGCGCAAGATCGGCGACCTGTACACCAGCTTCATGGACACCGAGACGGTCGCCGCCGCGGGCCTGTCGCCGATCTCGGCGGAGCTGGCCGCGGTGCGCGAGGTGCCCGACCGCTCGGCGTTCGCCGCCCTGCTCGGCCGGTTCCAGCGGGTCGGCATCGGCGGCGCGGTCGGCTTCTACGTCGACACCGACGACAAGGACTCCAGCCGCTACCTGGTGCACGCCGTGCAGTCCGGGATCGGCCTGCCCGACGAGTCCTACTACCGGCAGGACGAGTTCGCCGAGATCCGCGCCGCCTACATCGCCCACATCGGGCGCATGTTCGCGCTGGCCGCCGCCGACCCGAGGATCGCCGCGCTGCTGCCCGCCGACCTCGAGGGCGTGGGGCAGCGGGTGTTCGAGCTGGAGCGCAAACTCGCCGCGGGCCACTGGGATGTGGTGCGCCGCCGCGACGCCGAACTGGGCTACAACCTCACCACGTTCGCCGACCTGGCCCGTGACTACCCGGAGTTCGACTGGGCCGCTTGGGTTTCCGCGACCGCCGAGGCGGTGGAGAAGCCGGGCGCGGAGCTGTTCGCCGAACTGGTCGTGCGCCAGCCCTCCTACGTGCGCACCTTCGCCCAGACCTGGGCCGCCGAGGACCTCGAGGACTGGCGGGCCTGGGCAGCCTGGCGCGTATTGCGCGCTCGCGCACCGTATCTCACCGACGATCTGGTCGAGGAGAACTTCGACTTCTACGGCCGCACGCTGACCGGCGCGCAGGAGAACCGCGAACGCTGGAAGCGCGGCGTGTCGCTGGTGCAGGAACTGCTCGGCGAGGCGGTCGGCAAACTGTATGTGGCCGAGCACTTTCCGCCCGAGGCCAAGGAGCGGATGCTCGAGCTGGTCGAGAATCTGCAGGAGGCCTACCGGCGCAACATCTCCCAGCTGGACTGGATGAGCCCGGCCACGCGCGAGGCCGCGCTGGTGAAGCTGGAGAAGTTCACGCCCAAGATCGGCTACCCGGACCGCTGGCGCGACTATTCGGCGGTGACCGTGGACCCGGCCGATCTGGTCGGCAACTACCGCAGCGGCTACGCCGCCGAGCACGACCGCGATCTGCGCAAGCTGGGTGGCCCGGTGGACCGCGACGAGTGGTTCATGACGCCGCAGACCGTCAACGCCTACTACAACCCGGGCATGAACGAGATCGTGTTCCCCGCCGCGATCCTGCAGCCGCCGTTCTTCGACATGAACGCCGACGACGCCGCCAACTACGGCGGCATCGGCGCGGTGATCGGGCACGAGATCGGCCACGGCTTCGACGATCAGGGCGCCAAGTACGACGGCGACGGCAACATGGTCGACTGGTGGACCGACGCCGATCGCGCCGAATTCGGCAAGCGCACCAAGGCGTTGATCGACCAGTACAACGCCCTGTCCCCCAAGGATCTCGCCGACGATCACCACGTCAACGGCGAGTTCACCATCGGTGAGAACATCGGCGATCTGGGCGGTCTGTCGATCGCGCTGGAGGCGTACAAGATCTCACTGAACGGCCAGGAGCCCCCGGTCATCGACGGGCTCACCGGCTTGCAGCGCGTGTTCTTCGGCTGGGCGCAGGTGTGGCGCACCAAGGCCCGTCCCGAGGAGGCCATCCGCCGCCTCGCGACCGATCCGCACTCCCCGCCGGAGTTCCGCTGCAACGCGGTGGTGCGCAATATCGACACCTTCCACGAGGCGTTCGCCATCCAACCCGACGACGCCCTCTACCTCCCGCCCGCGGAGCGCGTGAAGATCTGGTGAGGGCGGGCCGCGCGCCGATTCCGTCGCGGGATCGGCGCATTCCAGGGGTCGGCCGCGAAGGCGTTGCGCGCACCGGCCGACCACCGCCGCGCCCTCGATGAAGCGGTGCGGTGAATACTGTTCAGCGCAGCCGGTTCTCGGATTCGGCGTCGAAGAAGAACACTTCCTCGGGGTTGGGACGCAGGTGCAGGCGGTCGCCGAGCGAGACCTGGAAGCGGCGGTCCACCCGGGTGATGAGTTTGGTGGACCGGCTGCGCCAGGTGTCGGTGACGCCGTGGGCGTAGACGAACGATTCGGCGCCGAGCTCTTCGAGGAGTTCGGCCTCGACGGTCAGTGAACCGACGGGGTCGGTGGTCACCTCCCACGACTCGGGGCGGATGCCGACGATCACCCGCTCGCCCGTTTTCACGGTGCGGGGCAAGGGGATTCGCAGGGTTTCCAGCACCGCCGCACCGTCCTCGACGGGCGCCTCGAGCAGGTTCATGCCGGGCGAGCCGATGAACGCGGCCACGAAGGTGTTGACCGGATCGTCGTAGAGTTCGCGGGGCGCGGCGATCTGCTGGAGCTTGCCGTCGCGCAGCACGGCCACCCGGTCGCCCATCGTCATCGCCTCGACCTGGTCGTGGGTCACGTAAACCGTGGTGGTGCCCAGGCGTTTCTGCAAGGCGGCGATCTGCGAGCGGGTACTCACCCGCAGCTTGGCGTCCAGATTCGACAGCGGCTCGTCCATGCAGAACACTTGCGGGCGGCGCACGATGGCGCGCCCCATCGCCACCCGCTGGCGCTGGCCGCCGGAGAGTTTCGCCGGTTTGCGGTCGAGCAGCTCCTCGAGCTCCAGCATCCTCGCGGCCTCGCGGACCCGGATCATGGTGTCGGACTTGCTCATTCCCGCGTTGCGCAGCGCGAAGCCCATGTTCTGCGCCACGGTCATGTTCGGGTAGAGGGCGTAGCTCTGGAACACCATCGCCACGTCACGGGCGCGCGGCGGCAAGCCGGTCACATCCTTGTCGCCGATGAGGATGCGCCCGTCGGCCACCGCCTCCAGTCCGGCCAGCATGCGCAGGCTGGTCGACTTCCCGCAGCCGGACGGGCCGACGAGGACGATGAATTCCCCGTCGGCGATGTCCAATTCGAGTCGATCGACGGCGGGCGACGGCGCCCCCGGATACCGGTGGGTCACCCCGTCGAAACGCACGCTCGCCATGGCCGTCGATCTCCTCGTCTGTGCTTACTTGGGCAGCTTCGGCGTGATCTGCCGGTCGATGATGGTCTGGATCTGGCTCTGCACACTCGCCAGCGCGGCGGCCGGATCGGCGTTCTGCAAGCCGATCTGCTCGAGCCCGGTGCCGATGATCTGATCGCCGCCCGGCACGAAAACCCGTGCGTAGTCCTGGGATTTCGTCACCGACAGCTGGTCGATGGCCACCTTCGCCTTCGGATTCTGCGCGAGGAAGGTCTGTTCGGCCGGGTCGTTCACCGCCGACTTGCGCACCGGCATGTACCCGGTGTTCTGCGAGAAGTACACGGTGCTTTCGGTATTGGTGATGAACTCGATGAACTTGAGCGCGTTCACCTTCCGCTCGTCGGAGATCCGCGCCGGAATGGCCAGTCCCGCACCGCCGGTGGTGACGCCGGGCCCGTTCGGGTGCGGCAAGAACGCGGTGCCGAATTCCAGCTTGCCCTCGGCGTTCTTCTGGATGCCGCGCAGATCGCCGGTGGAGGCGATGGTCGAGGCGATCACGCCGGTGCCGAAGTCGACGGCGATCTGCGGCTTGATGCCCGCGTAGCGCTTGGTGTGGATCATGTCGCGCAGGAACGTGCCCGCCGCGACAGATCCGGGGTCGGTGAACTTCAGCGTCCACTCGTCGGAGTACGCGCCGCCGAAGGTCCAGTTCGGTCCCTGGAAGGTCCAGGCCAGGTAGTTCTTGGCGTCACCCCAGCCGTGCGCGAGCTTGCCGTCGCCGACGATCTCCTGGATGCGCGGGCCCCACTCGTCGAACTCCTGCCAGCTCTCCGGTCCGCGATCGGGCAGACCGGCCTGGGCCCACACGTCCTTGTTGTAGTAGAACAGCGGCGTCGAGCGGGCGTAGGGCAACGCGTAGTGCTTGCCGTTGAATGCGTAGTCGGAGGCGAGCGAGTCCACGTAGTCGCTCAGATCCACCCCGGCGTCGCCGAAGTGCCCGTCCAGCGGTTCGATGGTGCCGTTCAGCGCGTAGTTGAACCACCAGACATCAGACAGCACAACGACATCGGGCAGTTCGCCGCCGGAGAGCGCCGCGTTGAACTTCTGCGACACCTCCTCGTAGTTCTTGCCCGCGTCGACCAGATTGACGGTGAGGTCGGGGAACTTCGCCTGGAAGCGGTTGATCAGCTCGGACTCGAAATCCTTCGAGGTGCCGGGGTGATTGGACCAGAACGTGATGGTGTTCGCGTCGCCGCCCTGACCGCCGCCCCCGCCGGTGCCCGCGCACGCGGTGAGCGCCGCACCCGCGGCGATGCCGCCCGCCAGTCCGAGGAATCCGCGCCGCGAGAGCGCGGGGAACTGTGATGTGGACACGTGCTTTCTCCTGTATCGGTTAACCCTTGACCGCACCGGAGGTGAGGCCTTTGATCATGTGGCGCTGGAGCAGCAGGAACACCACCAGGATCGGCAGCATGGTGAGCAGCGTGCCCGCCATGACCGGCCCCCAGTTGGTGACGCTCGGGTTCTCGGTGTTCTGCAAGAGGGTGAGGCCGACCGGCAGGGTCGCCACGCGGGTGTCGTCGGCCATGAGGAACGGCCAGAGGTATTCGTTCCACTCGTTGACCAGCGTGACCACCGCGAACGCGACCATGGTCGGGCCCGACATCGGCAGCACCACCCGGGTGAGCAGCCGCCACCAGCCCGCGCCGTCCATGCGCGCCGCCTCGATCACCTCGGCGGGCAGCGAGAGGAAGTGGTTGCGCATCAGGAAGGTGCCGAAGGCGACGCCGCAGAGCGGAATGATGATGCCCTGGAAGGTATTCCGCCAGCCGAGTTGGGCGATGAGGGCGTAGTTGGAGATCACGGTGATCTGGTTCGGCACCATCAGCGCGGCGATGATCACCAGGAACACGATGTTCTTGCCGGGGAAGCGCAGGAACACCAATCCGTACGCGCTGAACACGCCGAGCACGAATTTCACTGCCGCGACGATTCCGGTGACGATCACCGAATTGCGCAGGAACGTCCAGAACGGCAACGTCGTGGTGGCGTGCGAATAGTTCTCCGGATGCCAGGAGCGCGGCCAGTAGATGGCGGGCTGGGTGTAGATGTCCGGGCGGTCCTTGAACGAGGTGATGAGGATCCAGAACAAAGGCACGCCCACGATCACCAGCACGCACAGCATCGCGGCGTAACCGAGTACGGTCACCAAGCGCTGGCGCCGCTGATACGAAAGTGTCCGCACACCGGTGTGTTTCATCGCTCGTTCCGATCCATGACGCGGACCTGCACCAGCGTCACCACCAGCAGCACCAGGAACATGATCGTGGCCACCGTCGCGCCGTAGCCCGCGCGGAAATTACGGAAGGACTCGTTGTAGACCTGGTAGACCATCGTCGTGGTGCCGGTGCCCAGCGGCCCGCCCCTGGTCATCACATTGATGATGTCGAACACTTGCAGCGAGTTCAGCAGCACCGTGATGGACAGGAAGAACGTCGTCGGACGCAATTGCGGCAGCAGCACTTTCGTGAAGGTGCGCAGGCGGCTCGCGCCGTCGATCTCGGCGGCCTCCATCAATTCGGCCCGAACTCCTTGCAGCGCGGCCAGATAGATGACGAAGGTGTAGCCGAGGTTCTTCCAGATGTAGGTGACCGTCACCATGAACAACGCCCAGCCCGGGTCCTGGTAGAAATCGGGCGCGGTGACGCCGATTCGGTGCAGCACGTCCTGCACCAGGCCGAAGCTGGGATCGAAGATGAACTGGAACGCCACGCCGATGGCGGCGCCGGAGATGACGAACGGCGCGAAGATCGCCGAGCGCACCACGTTGCGCCCGAACAACTTCCGGTCCAGCAGCAGCGCCAGCGCCAAGCCCAGCACCATGCTGCCCACCACCGCGGCGAGGGTGAAAACCACCGTGTTGGTGACGATTTCCCACGAGTCGGCCCTGCTCCACCACTCCCGGTAGTTCTCGAAGCCGATGTAGGTGGCGACCGGGTCGGAGATGTTCCAGTCGGTGAAGGAGAGCCGGATATTGTCCAGCAGCGGCCGATACACGAACAGCGTCAGCAACGCCAGATTCGGCACCACGAGCACGGCGAACAGCGCGTAGTCCTGCCATGGACGATTCCGCAGGCCCTTGCCTCGCGGTCGCGGGAGCACCCGTTCCGGACCTGTTCGCACCCGGCAGACTTTGACGGGGTACAGCAACCGTGCGGTTAATGCGGACTATCGATCGACTGAACAGTTGCCCCCGGTTCGGCGAGATCGCGTGTCACCGAAGCGCCGATGGCCGAAAATGGGCCCTCCGCAACGAGAACGCCGGCCGTGCGAGTGCACGGCCGGCGTTGTCAGCGGGTGATCAGTTCCAGTCGCCCAGACCGTCGCGCGAGTTCAGCGTCCCGCCCGCGGTGTTCTGCACGATGACCGGATCGCCCTTCTGCACGTTCTCGAAGAACCAGCGCGCGTCCTCGGTGCTCACGTTCAGGCAGCCGTGGCTCACATTGGCCACACCCTGCGACCCCACCGACCACGGCGCGGCGTGCAGGAAGATGCCGCTGTTGGACAGCCGGGTGGCGTACTCCACGTCGAGCTTGTAGCCCTCGGGCGCGTCGATCGGCACGCCGTAGGTGGAGGAGTCCATCACCATCTCGCGGTGCCGCTCGCCCACGATGTAGGTGCCGTTGGGCGTCTCGTACTTCGGCTTGCCCAGCGAGGTCGGCATGGTCTTGACCACCTCGCCGTTGCGGGTGACCGTGATGGTCTTGGTGGCGTCGTCGGCGGTGGTGATGATCGCGTCGCCGATGCGGAAGGAGCTGCTGGTGCCGCCCGCCTCGACGCGCACGTCGGTGTTGTCCGGCCAGAACTCGTTCGGCCGCCAGCGCACCTGCCGGTCGCTGAACCAGTAGAAGTGGCCCGGCGCCTCCTTGGAGGAGGTCACCCTGATGACCTTCTCGGCCAGCGCGCGATCGGCGATCGGCTCCTTGAAAGTAATGATGATCGGCTGCGCGACGCCCACGGTCTCACCGTCGGCGATGTTGATGTTCGGCGGCGCGAAGTTCGGCTGCGGTTCCGGCTCGACGCCGACGGCGGCCGATCCGGCGCCGAGGCCCGGCAGGGCGGGGTCGGCCTGGGCGGGGGCGACGATCATGGCACCCGCCGCCGCGATCGCCGCGGACAGCAGGACGCCCTGCCGTAGGCGGCGGGTCGCCCGTGCTTCCCTCGGGGAAGTCGGCAGCGACCTGGTGTTCGAAGCGGCATGCATACGTTTCTCGTCCATTCCGGATGGTAGTGACGGCCCGACCTGTCGTCCTTCCTACCGTCCGGGTACGACGGGAATCCAGCCGTCCCGCAGTGTGATTCGTCCGGTCGGTCAATTGTGCATGTCGTCACACCGACTCGTCCGGACCGTCGCCGTCCGGGAAACGTGCCGGTCGGCCCGGCGAGTCCGGGTTTCGCGGGCCAACCTGCCGTCCGTCCGGTTTTGGGCGAGATCAAACACTTTCGTGATGCAAATCACTCGATGACGTCGAAGGGGATCGCTCGGCGCGGCCCGGCGGCGATGTTGTGCGGCACCGCGCGCGGCGGCCTGCCCCGCGCCCAGCGGTCGGGCAGCCGCAACCGCACGTGGGTGAGCAGGGTGGCCGCCACGATCCGCAGTTCGTACTCGGCCAGCGTCGCGCCCACGCACCGCCGGTGGCCGCCGCCGAACGGCGCGAACTCGAACGGGCTGTATCTGCGCTCCAGGAACCGTTCGGGCCGGAACCGGTCGGCGTCGGGCCACACCGCCGGGTCGGAGTGCAGCAGCGGTACCGCGATGCCCATGGTGTCGCCGGCCGCCAGCGCCGCGCCGCGCAGCGTGAACGGCTCGGTGACGCGGCGCAGCACGATCGGCACGGGCGGGTGCAGGCGCAACGTCTCCTGGCAGGCCGCGTCCAGATAAGGGAGGCCGACCAGGTCGGCGGCCTCGGAGCCCGCCGTCGCGAGTTCGTCGCGGATCGCTTGCAGCGCGCCGGGCGCGCGATGCAGGTGGAACAGCAGCCAGACCAGTGTGGTCGCCGTGGTCTCGTGTCCGGCGACCAGCAAGGTGCGCAGTTGGTCGGCCAGGTCGGCGTCGGTCGGGGCCGAACCGTCGTCGTAGCGGGTGCTCAGCAGCAGGCCGAGCAGATCGGCGTCCGACGGGGGCGCGGCGCGCCGGGCCGCGATGTCGGCGAGCACCAGCCGGTCCAGGCGCGCGCGGGCGGCGGCGAACCGGTCCCACGGCGCGCGGCCGAACGCACCGTGGCGCAGCGCGGGCACCAGGAGCAGCGGACCGGTGAACGCGGTCAGGAATTCGGTGATCGCGGCGCGATACTCCGCGCGCCGTTCGACGCCGGCCGCGCCGAAGATCGCGGTCATCACCACCCGCAGCGTGATCGCCCGCGCGGCGGCGCGCGAGTCCACCCGCGCGCCGGGCCGCCACCCGGCCCGCGCGATCTCGTCGAGCGTCGCGGACCGCATCACCTCGGCGTACTCGCGCACCCGGGCGCCGTGGAAGGCGGGCGCGAGCAGCGCGCGGTCGCGTCGGTGCCGCGCACCGGAGGTCAGGATGAGCGAGGTGGGGCCCACCATCGGCTCGATCGGATTCGGCCGGGGCGGCTCCAGCAGCGCGGCGGGCGCGCGGAACACCTCCCGCGCGCCCTCGGGCGTGCCGGTGAACAGCACCGACCCCAGGCCCGGGAAGCGCACGCGGAACGGATCACCGTCGCGGGACCGTCGCAGGCGAAAGTAGCCTTCGAAATCGAGGCCCGCCGCGAGCGCGTGCAGCGGCGTCCACTTCGGCTCCGGTGCCGTGGTGTTCACCATGGCGTTGTCACGGTCGACGCGCCCGCGCGGTTCGATCGCCTCAGGCCGGTGAGACCACCCAGCGCCCGAACGGCGTGGCCAGGCACGACGCGCCGGTGCGCGCGTCCCAGGCCAGCGCGGCCGCGCCGAGGCACACCACCGTGCCGTCGGCGGTGACCACCTGCGCCCGCGACCCTTCGAAGGCGATCGTGACCGCGACGGCCGAGCCGCCCGGATCGGTGACGGAGGTGAGCGCGACGGCGTCGCGGCCGTGCCCGATCGCGAGGGGGAAACCGCCCACCCCTTCGCTGGCGCCGATGCCGCCCGCCAGCCCGATGCCGTACGCGGTGGCGCCCTCGGTGGCGCGCGCGTAACCGACCCCGCTCACCCCGGCCGCCCGGGCGTGGCCGAAGGTGTCGCTCGCCGCGCGGCAGCCGGTGGTACCGGAGAGGACAGTGACGTCGGCCCCCCGCTCGGCGACGCAATGCACATCGTTAGCCGAAGCGAGGGCGGGGAGTGCGAACGAGGCGCCGACCGCGGCGGTCGAGCACAGGATTGCGCTGATCAGCTTCACGGGAAGACCCCTTTCACACCGTGCTTCCCACCATACCCACGATGGTTGCTGGGCGGGGGTGCTCACGTCGGTGCCGCCCCCGGTGGGTGTACGACTCGACGGCCGTCGCGCCATCGTGTATGCATGGCGTGATATTTCAAGGTGTACCAGTACTTCGGATTCTTACGGGGGTGTGAGTTCGGAGCGCTACAGCTCGGGAGGACTGTACGTGTCTCGTCAACTGCTGACCGGTCTCACGTTCGCGGTGGTGACCGTGGCGACGGTGCTGACGCTCGCCGCGTGTACGCGCAGCGTCGAGGGCACCGCCCAACCCGCCATGGGCGGCACGGTGGACGCCGTGTCCACCAGCACGCCGAAGAGTTCGGCGCCCAGCTCCAGCAGCAGGCCCACCAGCACGCGCCCGCAGGGCGGCGACGTCAAGTTCGACGCCTCGATCGGTGACTGCGTCACCCTCGGCGGCACCATGACCAACGCCACCATCGAGAAGGCTTCCTGCGGCAGCCGGGCGTCCAACTACAAGGTGATCGCCAAGGCGCCCAACAGCTCCGGTTGCCCCGCCGACCGCGACAACTACTACGCCGAAACGCTCAACGGCGTCCAGCAGGGCGCGCTGTGTCTGGACATCGACTGGGTGATGAACGGCTGCATGGATGTGGGCGGTGACGATCCGCAGCGCGTCGAGTGCACCGAGCCCGGCACCGATGTGGTCCGGGTGACCGATATCCAGGAGGGCGTGAGCGACGCGGGCGCGTGCGACAGCGGCCTCGGCTTCGAGTACAGCGAGCGCAATTTCGTCGTCTGCGTCGAAGAGGTCTGATCCCGCGTCGCGGGCGCCGGGTGCCCACCGCGCGGCTACCGTGGAGCGGTGAGCACCGACGGGCCACCCCGGCTGCGGTCGGCGGCGGGCCGGTGGCTGCTGCTGACCACGATCCTCGGTTCGTCGGTGGCGTCGCTGGACGCCACCGTCGTCAATATCGCGCTGCCCCGGATCGGTGAATCGCTCGGCACCGACGTGGCCGGCCTGCAGTGGACTCTCAACGGCTACACCCTCACGCTGGCCTCGTTCATCCTGCTGGGCGGCTCGCTCGGCGACAAACTGGGGCGGCGCAAGGTATTCGTCTGGGGCGCGGTCGGTTTCGGTGTGGCCTCGGTCCTGTGTGGACTGGCGGTCGATATCGAGATGCTGGTCGCGGCCCGCGTGCTGCAAGGTGTGGCGGGCGCGATGCTCACGCCGGGCAGCCTGGCGCTGATCTCGTCGTCGATAGATGAGCGCGACCAGGGCGCGGCGATCGGATTGTGGTCGGGCTTCGGCGGGATCGCGGGCGCATTGGGCCCGTTTCTCGGCGGGTGGCTCATCGATGTCGCCGGGTGGCAGTCCATCTTCTTCCTCAACGTGCCGCTGGTCGCGGTGGTCGTGTACGTCGCGCTGCGGCACGTGCCGGAGAGCGTCGACCCGGCCGCCGCCGCGAAGCTCGACGTGCCGGGCGCGCTGCTGGTGGCCCTGGCGCTCGGCACGCTGACCTTCGGCCTGATCGACGGTGTGCCGCTGCTGACGGTGGCCGGTGTGCTGCTGCTCGCGCTGTTCGTCGTGATCGAACTGCGCAGCGACCATCCGCTGGTGCCGCCGTCCTTGTTCGCGTCGCGGGTCTTCACGGCGGCCAATCTCGTGACGCTGGCGGTGTACGCGGCGCTGGGCGGGGTGTTCTTCCTGCTGGTGCTGCAACTACAACTGGTGGCGGGCTATTCGCCGCTGGCCTCGGGTGTGGCGACGGTGCCCATCACGGTGATCATGCTGGTGCTCTCCGCGCCCGCGGGCCGGTGGGCGCAGGTCAACGGGCCGCGCATCCCGATGACGGTGGGCCCGGTGCTGGCCGCCGCCGGCCTGGTGCTGATGCTGCGGATCGGCCCGGACTCGGCGTACCTGCCCGATGTGCTGCCCGGCGTGGTGGTGTTCGGCCTCGGGCTGGCGGTGCTCGTCGCGCCGCTCACCGGGGCGGTGCTCGGCGCGGTGCCCGCGTCCGAGGCCGGCATCGCGTCGGGGGTGAACAACGCGGTGGCCAGGACGGCGCAACTGCTCGCGGTGGCGGCGCTGCCCGGCCTGGCGGGACTGTCCGGCGCGCTGGACGATCCGGTGTCCTTCGACGCGGGTTTCGCCACCGCGATGTGGCTGTGCGTCGGCCTGTTGCTCGCGGGCGCGTTGATCGCCGGACTGTTGCTGCGCCCCGTCCGCCGCGCCCCCGACCTGGACAGTGTGGAGTGCCTACCGCAATGCGCGGTGGCGGGCCCGGCACTGGCCCCCAAGCGCGTGTCCTGACCCCTCGGGGATTTTCCCGGCGCCGGGTCCGGTATTAAGACGTATATAAGGCCGTGATCATACGGTTGCCCCGCTTACTACTCGAATGCGGTCTGATCTCAGCTTTTCGCACGCGAGTAACAGATACCGGCGGCGGTCGCGCGGTCCTCGGAAAACGGAGTGGATACGTAGTTGTCCACATCGTTTCGACCGGTGTTCACACAAGCTGGGGAAACAGAAACGGGGAGCGGTGCGCGAACACCGCTCCCCGGGAGGTTTCTCTCGATCAGATGGGCCGGAAGCCGGCGCCGACGCCGCCGCGCCCGTTCAGATCGTTCATGATGGCGTCCATATTGGTGCCGACCTCGGGGCCGAAGCAGGCGACGGCCAGGTAGGCGTTCACCATGCCGACCAAGGTGGTGCCCACCACGACCGGGGCGCCGGAGTCGCCCTCCACCACGCACATCTGCGTCCAGGTCTCGACGTTGGTGCGGAACACGTCGCCCCAGGTGACCCCGCAGGTGTTGCCGGTGGTGCGGCCTTCCTTGCAGACGATCATCGGGAACTGCGGCGGCGCGCCGATCCCCGTGATGGTCACGTTGCCGACCCGGTTGACCGGGATGATCGCGCCCGGCTGGAACTGGATCACCGCGTAGTCCAGATCGGGGTTGGAGTAGGCGAAGCGGCCGATCACGCCCGCCCCGCGGTCCACCTCGGCGAACACCTCGTTGCCCGGGTCGCCACAGTGTCCGGCCGTGAGTCCGACGAGTCTGCCCGCGTTGTCGTACCCGACCGCGGTGAGCGTGCACTCGAAGGTGTCGTTGATGATGATCCCGGAACCGCCGCCGATCGCGGGCGGCCCGGGAGCGGCGCTCACGGCGCCAGCGCCCGTCCCCAGCAGCGCCGCGCCGAGGGCGACGGCGCAGGCGGCACGGGCCGCCTTCGCGAGTTTGCTGAACATGTCCCTCCAGACGTCGGAAGCACGCACGATATCAATCTGTCGCACTCATCGTGTCAGTATTCGGTCTCGGGCGCGTCTCAGATCGCGGGACGCGCCGGGTGGTGGCCGCGGCGCGGATCGTGGTGTGCGGGCGGCCGAGGACACGCGCGGTTATAGCGATGTCCTATCGAATAGTTGATCGGCCGTCGCGCCCGGGATGTTTCAGTCGGCCGCGTTCGGATTGCGCGAAGCTATTCCGCGCCGCCGGTTTTGCCTGATTGGTATCCGGTTAATTTTCCGCGGGTGCTCGAGGCCGCCCAGGTGGGCGGGCTTCGCCTGTAACTTGTTCCAGACTTCGCGCGCGCAATTATGGGAGCGACGACAAATGTCCGGTGACCCTCTCGGGGCATTCGGAAGGTAGTGACTCTCATCTATGACTGCGATCACATGTCGGTGGTGTGTTCTGCACTACTCCGTAGTAAGGTGCGTCAAGCAAACAAGTCGCCGGGGTGAGCAACCGGCGTCGAGAGGGGTTAGCCAGTGTCGACCAAGAGTCCTCCCGCGGGATCACGGATAAGCGAAGCGGTCGATTGGACACGGTCTTACTGGGAAGACCATCCGAAGCGGTCGCTGGAGACGCTGGGACGGCAGATCACCATGGGGATCGCGGCCGTCGCCGAGCTGTTCATCGCGATCTTCCGGCGGCGATTCCCGTTCGGTGAGTTCGTCCGGCAGTGCGCGTTCATGGCCAATGTGGCCGCGGCGCCGACGCTGCTGGTCGCCGTGCCCATCGGCGTGATCGTCTCGATTCAGGTCGGCGCCGTCGCAGGCCAGGTCGGCGCGACCTCGTTCATCGGCGCCGCCAACGGCCTCGGCATCATCCAGCAGGGCGCACCGCTGGTCACCTCGATCATGATCGCGGGCGCGGTCGGTTCGGCCATCTGCGCCGACCTCGGCTCGCGCACCATCCGCGAGGAGATCGACGCCATGAAAGTGATGGGCGTCGACCCGATGCGCAGGCTGGTGGCCCCCCGCCTCGGCGCGGCCATGCTGGTCAGCGTTTTGCTGTGTGGGTTCGTCGTCTTCGTCGGCTTCCTGACCGGCTACATCTTCAATATCTTCGCCCAGGGCGGTACGCCGGGTTCCTACGTCGGGACCTTCTCGTCCTTCGCGGTCACCCTCGACCTGTTCGTGGCCCTGTTGAAGTCGCTGATCTTCGGCCTGCTCGCCGCGATCATCGCCTGCGACACCGGCCTCAACACCCGGGGTGGCCCCGGCGGCGTCGCGAACTCGGTGAACTCGGCGGTGGTCAGCTCCGCGCTCATGCTCTTCGGCGTGAACCTGATCATCACCCAGGTGTACACAGCCCTCTTCCCCCCACAGGTGGTCTGAGCCGGTGTCCTCAACTTATGTACCCCCGCTGCTTCGGCCGCTCCAGTCGCTCAGGCGCTCCGCGCAGGCGCCGGTCGACCTGCTCGCGCGCCTGGGCCACCAGGTCTTCTTCTTCCTGCGCTCGATCGGGTCCATTCCGCTCGCGCTCAAGCAGTACCCGAAGGAAGTGTGGCGGCTGCTCTCCGACGTCACCTGGGGCAACGGCAACCTCATCGTCGGTGGCGGCACCATCGGCGTCATCATCATCCTGAGCGCATTCGGCGGCATGACCGTCGGCATCCAGGGCTACACCTCGCTCAACCTGCTCGGCCTGAGCCCGATCACCGGCGCGATCTCCGCGTTCGCGACCACCCGTGAGCTCGGCCCGCTGCTGGCCTCACTGGCGTTCGCCGCCCAGGCGGGCTGCCGCTTCACCGCGCAGCTGGGCGCGATGCGCATCTCCGAGGAGATCGACGCGCTCGAGTCGGTGGCCATCCGCCCGCTGCCCTACCTGGTCAGCACCCGGATGTTCGCGGCGATCCTGGCGATCGTCCCGCTGTACTGCGTGGGCCTGGCCGTCGCCTACATCTCCTGCGCGCTCACCGTGCAGATGATCGGCGGCACCGCCAGCGGCACCTATTCGCACTACTTCTACCAATTCCTGATACCGACCGATGTGCTCTATTCCCTGCTCAAGGTCATCGTGTTCGTCGCGATCACCACGTTCATCCAGTGCTACTACGGGTTCTTCGCCTCGGGCGGCCCGGAGGGCGTGGGTGTCGCGGCCGGCCGGGCGATCAAGATGTGCATCATCCTGGTCGTTTTCGCGGACCTGTTCATGACGTTGGCGATCTGGGGCGTCAACCCCGGCATCCGGATCTCGGGGTAGGGACACATGATCATCGATCCCAGTGGGCGCGGACCCACCATGCGGCAGCTGCTGATCGCGGGCGCGTGCGGTCTGGTCGTCTTCGCGCTCGTGCTCGGCTTCCTGATGGCCCGCTACACCGGCTACTTCGTCCCGAAGGTGAACGTGGTCGCCGAGCTCGGCACCACCGGTGACGGCCTGCCCTCGGAAGCGGACGTGAAGTTCCGCGGCATCCTGGTCGGCGTCGTGGACGACGTCGACGTGGCCGACGGCGGCGCGCAGCAGCAGGTCAACATCGAGCTGAAGCCGGAGTACGCGGGCAGCATCCCGTCGAACGTCACGGCACGCGTGGTGCCCAGCAACCTGTTCGCCGTCACGTCCATCGAACTGGTCTTCAACGGCCCGGCCGACACCTACCTCGAGGAAGGCGCGGTCATCGAGGAGGACCGCAGCCAGGGCACCATCGCGCTGCAGGACACGCTGACCACGGTCCGCGACATCCTGGAGAAGATCGACCCGGTCCAGTTCGGCCGCGTGCTCGGCACGCTGTCGCAGGCGCTGGACGGCAGCGGCCGGATGCCCGGCTCCACCGTCGAGCGCCTTGACGAGTGGATCCTGGCCGTCGACCAGTCCATCCCGGACCTGGGCACGCTGCTCGACGACTTCGCCGGCTCGGCCCGCGCGCTCAATCAGTCCGCCCCCGAACTGCTCGACGTGCTCGGCAGCTCGGTGCAGACCGCGAGCACCATCGCCTCGCGGCGCGCGGAGCTGGTCGCGCTGATCACCGGCACCTCGGCCACCGCCGACCGGATCAACGCGCTGTTCGCCCGCAACCCCGATGTGGGAAAGCAGGTCACCGGCGGCACCGCCGACATGTTCGGCGCGCTGGCCGCCGACCCGTCCTCGATCACCCGGGCGCTGCTGAACCTGAGCGAGACCGTCGCGAAGCTGGACACCACGTTCCGCTGGGGTCCGCAGCAGCAGCAGATTTGGAACGCCGGCATCACGCTCACGCCGTACAAGCCGTACACCGTCGCCGACTGCCCGCGCTACGACGAGATGGCAGGTCCCAGCTGCGCCACCGCGCCCGCGGTGAACGAGCTGCCGCCGCTGCCGGAGAACCTGCGCCCCCGCGCGCTGGACTCGGCGGCCGGGCTGCCGCCCGTGGTGCCGATGCCGGGCCTGCCGCTCATCCCGGGCGTGACCATGCCCGATCCGGCCCGCATCGCCGCCGACGCGACGCAGGACCTGCCCAACCCGTTCCAGGGCACGCCGCTGGAGAGCGTGTTCCCGATGCTGCCCGGCCTCCCGGGTCTGTTCGCGCCGCCGCCGCCCGCGCCGGTCGCGCCCGCCGCCGACGGCGAGAACACGCCGTCCGCCGGGCCGATCGCCTACCACGGTGACGACGCGATCGCCGCGCTGCTCGGCCGCAAGCCGACCGCCGCGGAGTACCTGCTGCTGAGTCCGATCATGAAGGGCGCCACCATGGAAGTCTCCGAAAGCGGTGCAGGCCGATGAGCATTCGCAAACCGCTGATCGGATTCGGCATCTTCGCGATCGTGTCCATCCTGGTGACCGTGGTCGTCTGGAACACGCTGGCCAGGACGGTGACGGGTGCCACCAACACCTACACGGCCACGTTCACCGACGTGCTCGGCCTGCGCGAGGGCGACGACGTGCGCATGGCGGGTGTGCGAGTCGGCAAGGTGGAGAAGATCGAGCTGGGCCGCGACGAGGAGACCGCGGCCTCGGTCGCCAACGTCACCTTCATCGTGCAGCGCGATCAGACCATCTACGACGACACCAAGGCGCTGGTCCGCTACCAGAACCTGATCGGCCAGCGCTACGTCGCGCTGCAGCCCGGCGACGCCGACAGCCCGGCGCCGCTGGAGAACAAGGCGAAGATCCCGCTGGCGCGCACCGAACCGTCGTTCGACGTGTCCGGTCTCCTCAACGGATTCCAGCCACTGTTCCAGGTGCTTCAGCCCGAGCAGGTCAACCGGCTGTCGGAGACCTTCATCCAGGCGCTGCAGGGCGACAACGTCTCGCTGAGTTCGTTCATCGTGCAGGCCGCGCAGCTGGCCTCGGACTTCCAGCGCCGCGACGCCATCCTGTCCGACGTGATCGTCAACTTGTCCGGCGTGATGCAGGGGTTGGCCAAACGAGGTGATGAATTGGAGACACTGGTGACCCAGACCCGCGCCTTGATCGGCGGGCTCTACGAACAGGGCCAGTCGCTGCAGGCGTCCACGGTCCAGATCGCCGATGCCACGACCGCCCTGGTCGGCATGGTGGACCGCATCCAGCCCGGTCTGGAGGTGGCGCAGAACTCCACCAGCGCGGCGCTGTCGCTGCTGCTGGCCAACGGCGCCAAGCTCGACCAGGCTGCGATCGACCTGCCCAACGTGCTGTCCTCGGCGGGCAGGCACGTCTCGGAGGGCGCGTACGCCAACGCCTACCTCTGCGGGCTGGACGTCTCGCTCTACGGCGTCCTCTTCCCGCGCGGCCTGTTCTCGCAGATCGGCGGAACTTCGAACTCGGCGGTGTGCCGCCCATGATGGCCAAGCTGAGAAGTCGTTTCGAGAGCAACCGCAATTTCTGGCTCGGTGTGCTGGGCGCGGCGCTGATCGTGGTGCTGCTGCTCATCTCCGGCGTGTACACGATGCTCGGCGTCGGTGACCAGACCGTCAAAGCCGAGTTCGCGCAGGCGGCGGGCATCAAGGTCGGCGACAAGGTGAACGCGGCGGGCGTGCCGGTGGGTACCGTGTCGGGCGCCGAACTCGAGGACGGCCACGTGCTCATCACGATGAACGTGGACCGCGGCGTCGAGCTCGGACCCGACGCCCGCGCCTCCATCAAGATGGCGACGCTGCTCGGCGCGCGCTACGTCGATCTGATCCCCGGTGACGGTTCCGGTCTGGCCGGCGGGCGGATCCCGCTGTCCAACACCGCCGTCCCGTACAACCTGGCCGACGTGGTGCAGATCGGCACCCCGAAGTTCGAGGCGCTCGACACCGCGAAGCTGGCCGAGGCGCTCAACGTCATCAATGTCGAGATCGGCGGCTCGCCCGAGCTCACCGCCCAGGCGCTCGACAGCGTCGGCGCGCTGGCCAAGGTCATCGACCAGCGCCGCGGCGAGGTCGACCAGCTGCTCAAGGATCTGGACCGGGTCACCCAGATCCTGGGCGACAACCGCAACAGCGTGCTGCTGGTGATCACCCAGGGCGAGGCCATCGCCAACCGGGTGATGGAACGGCAGGGCCTGATCCGCCAGCTGCTGGACAATGTCGCGACCCTGACCAGGCAGCTGCAGGAGATCGGCGCCCAGAACGACAACCAGCTCGGCCCGACCATCCAGCAGCTCAACACCATGGCCGAGGGCCTGCAGAAGAACAAGGACAACCTGGACCGGATGCTGTCGCTGCTTCCGCCGACGGTGCGGTACCTGTCCAACGCCTACGGCGGCAGCGGACCCTACGGCTCGGTCGGCCTGCCGTGGCTGTTCCCGGACAACTGGTTGTGCTTCGCCCAAGTCATCGAGGGGTGCCAGTGACGAATTCCGTAACCGCCCGGATCCGTACCGTCGCGAAGGCGTGCGTCCTCGGCGCGGCCGCGCTCGCCGTGGGCAGCTGCTCGCTGCTGCCCTCCTCGGTGGAGAACGCGTTCGGCGGCGCCACGAAGATCACGGCCGATTTCGAGAACATCGCGGGTATCTACGAGGGCAATCCGATCACCGTGCTCGGCCTGCAGGTGGGCAGGGTCGACAAGATCGTGCCGAAGGGCACGCTGGTCGAGGTCCACATGACGGTCGACTCGGGCGTGAAGATCCCGCGGGAGGCGGAGGCGGCGATCATCTCGCCGTCCATCGTCACCGACCGGCACATCGAACTCACCCCGGTCTACACCGAGGGCGAGACGATGCCCAGCGGCACGCATCTGCCCAAGGCGCGCACCAGGACTCCCGTCGAGCTGGACACGATGATCAAGACCATCGACCAGTTCTCGGCGGCGCTGGCGCCGTCGGAGGAATTCGAGGGCATCGGCCCGCTGTCGGGCCGGGTGCTGTACCCGATGCTCGACGGCAACGGCGAGAAGCTGCGCGACACCCTCAATGCGTTGTCGGGCGCGCTGAAGGTCGGCGTGGACAACAAGGACGCCATCTCGAACATCATCATCAAGCTCAACGAGCTCACCACGATGCTGGCCGAGAAC
This sequence comes from Nocardia puris, assembly GCF_036051655.1. Lineage (NCBI taxonomy): Bacteria > Bacillati > Actinomycetota > Actinomycetes > Mycobacteriales > Nocardiaceae > Nocardia > Nocardia puris. Next base: position 1,821,204 of record NZ_CP107943.1, read on the forward strand.
GACCAGTCGGTGCGCGATTTCAGCAACCGGATGACCCAGCTCTCCGGCCTGCTGGCCGAGCAGGCGCCGGGTCTGCAGGCCACCCTGGACCAGCTCAACGACTTCCTCGCCAACACCAGCGGCACCCTCGGCCAGTACGAGGGCGAGCTGGCGAGCACGCTGGCCGGTCTCACCAACGTCACCAGTCAGCTGCGCGACCACGCGGCCGGGCTCACCGAGGTGGCCGATGTGGCGCCGCTGCTGATGCAGAACATCGACCGGATGATGAACCGCGAAGGCCGGTACGTGCGCCTGCACGCGCTCATCGGCACCGCCCTCAACGGCGAGCTGGTGAGCCTGTTCTGCGAGCGCATCCAGATGCGCGCCGACGGCTGCCGCACCGGGAACATGCAGGACTTCGGCCCCGACTACGGGCTCACCGCCGCACTGCTCGGACTGACGAAATGACGGACCGCATGACGATCAAGGCACGCAGGGCGCTGGTGGCCACCGCCGCGGTGGCCGGGCTCGCCCTCACCTCCGGATGTGGCTTCACCGTGGAGGATCTGCCGCTGCCCAAGCCGGGGCAGTCGGGTGAGACGTACACGTTGCACGCCGTCTTCGACAACGCGCTGAACCTGCCCGACCAGGCCAAGGTGAAGATCGGCGGCTCCGATGTCGGTGTGGTCACCGACATCAGGACCGAGAACTTCCAGGCCATCGTCGATATGAGCATCAGCACCAGCATCGAGTTGCCCCGAGGCAGCACGGCCGAACTGCGCCAGGCCACTCCGCTCGGCGACGTGTTCATCGCGCTGTCCAAACCGCAGCAGCCGACCGACGCGTCGATTCTGGAGAACGGCGACACCCTCACCATCGACGAGACCTCGGCGGGCGCCACCGTCGAGCAGTTGCTCATCTCGGTGTCGATGCTGTTCAACGGCGGCGGTATCGCCTCGCTGACCCAGCTCACCTCCGAGCTGGACTCGATCGTGGGCGGTCGCGGCGAACAGGTCGGGCACCTGCTCTCCCAGATGACCGGGGTGATCGGCAGCCTCAACGACAATTCCGCCCGGGTCGACAGCGTGCTCTCGCAGTTCGGCACGCTGGCCGACACGCTGGAGTCGCGCCGCGGCGAACTCGGCCAGGTGGCCGACACGCTGCCGCAGATGATCGGCGCGATCGCCGAGAACAACCGGGCCATCGGCGATCTGCTGACCAGACTGTCCACCACCAGCGCGGCGCTGGGCGACTACGCCAACACCTCGACCGAGGATCTGGCCGCGCTGCTGGAGAACACCCATCAGCTGATGAATGCCATCGCCCAGACCGGTGATCAGTTCGGCGTGCTGCTGGACCGCCTGCACACGATCCGCCCGAAGGTCGACGCCACCTTCCGCGGCCGCAGCTTCGCGGTCTTCGCGACGGCGACCCACCTGGATCTGAGCGCGCTGACCGATCCGCGGCACGGCAGGCTCCAGAACCTGGAAGACCTTCAGGACATGGCGGGCAGCCTCATTCAGGTGCTGCAACTCGTGCAGCAGCGAGTGGAAGGCGGCCACCGATGAGCATCCTGCGCAACAAGTTGGTGCTGTCGGGGATCGGCCTGGTGCTCATCCTGATCCTGGGCGCGTCCTACCTGCTGGTCAGCGTGATGCGGGTGAATCCGCTGCGCTCGACCTACACGGTGACGGTGAACCTGGACCGGTCCGGCGGTTTGCAGCCGGGCAACGACGTGACGTTGCGCGGCTACCGCGTCGGCAAGGTCACCGCGATCGAGCTGGTCGACCGCGGCCAGTCCATCGCGGCCAAGGCCGAGATCGACAGCACCTACCGGATCCCGGTCCAGACCGCGGTCGCGGTGCAGGCGCTGTCGGCCGCCGGTGAGCAGTACATGGACTTCCGTCCCGGCACCGAGGACGGGCCCTACCTGTCCGACGGCGCGGTGATCGAGTTCGACCCCGAGGTCGTCAAGACGCCGACGCCGGTGTGGTCGGTGCTGGACAACACCAGCGCCCTGTTCGACCAGGTGGACCCGGACAAGTTCGCCGTCATCCTGGACGAGCTGGACATCGCGCTCAGCGGCGGCCCGGATCAGCTGCGCGGCCTGGTCAACGGCATCAGCCTGGCCACGGCCGGCCTGCATTCGCTGCTGCCGCAGACGACCAGCCTGATCACGAACCTGCAGACCATCACCAACACCACGTCCATGGCCCAGCCGGATCTGGCCACCCTGACCAGCAACTCCGGTGTGTTGTTCGAGCAGTTCAACGCCGCCAACGCCGAGCTGCAGAGCGTGCTCGACGCGGCGCCGGGCCAGCTGGCCAGCCTGGGCGCGGTGCTCGACACCACCAGCGATCCGATCACCAGCCTGGCCACCAACTTCGTGGTGATCACCCGGGCCGCGCAGCTGCGCTTGCCCGCGCTGCGGGCGCTGTTCCCCTCGCTGGCCGTGGGCGCCGAGGCGCTCGGCGTACCGGCGCACGACAACGAGTTCCACGCCGTGATCGACATCTGGCCGCGGCCCTACTGCACCTTCGAGACCCCGATGATCCGCAACGAGGTCGTGCAGGACGGCACGCTGCCGCGCTGGAACTACTGCGTGAATCCGCCTCCGGGACAGTTGATCCGCGGCGCGGCGAACGCTCCGCGCCCGGATGTGCCGAACAACGGCGCGCAGATGCCGCCGGGTGTGGACCCCAACGAGCGGACCCTTCCGCCGGTTCGGTGAGCGCACCCGGGCCGAGGTGGTTCACCTCGGCCCGGCATACTCGCCCACGGAACATGTGACGGCCCGCACGCCCGGGCCGGACAGCCGATTCGGCGCGCTCGCGCGCCGGGAAAGTGCAGGATTTATCGATGTCCACCGACGACGCCGACGCCAAGAAGGACGCCGAAGCCACCGAGAAGATCGAACTCGACAAGGCGCCCGCCGCGGCCGAGGCGAAGACCGACGAGGCCGCGAAGACCGGGGGCGAGTCGGCGAAGTCCGGCGACGACTCGAAGAAGAAGACCGGGCAGCCCGCCGCGGCGCCCGCGCCGAGCGCGAACGAGGGCAGGTCGAACCTGCTGCCGGTGATCGCGGCGTTCGTGGCCGGAATCCTGCTCGTAGCGGCCGTGACCGCCGTGGTGGCGTTCTATATGCAGGCCCAGCAGAAGAAGGACGAGCTGGCGGCGGTGCGCGAGGCCACGGCTGCCGGCTGCGCGTTCGGTCGCACCGTGTCGGAGTACGACTACGCGAACAACCTGCAGGCCTACTTCGACAAGGTCAAGAACGATTCCACCGGCGAGTTCCTGCAGGAGTTCGGTGACGCCACCACCGCGCTGGCCGACGCCATGAACCAGGCCCAGGTCAAGTCCTGGGTCGACGACGTGCAGTGCGGCTACCAGTCCGGCGACACGTCGGAGGCGAAGGTGCTGGTCACCCTGACGCAGTTCCGCACCAACTTCAGCCAGCCGCAGCCGGACCGGCAGTTCGTGGTGATCATCGCGGACATGCGCCACGAGGACGGCCGCTGGAAGGTCGCGAAGCTGGATTCGCCGATGCTGCGCGGGATGGGCACGGGCCTGCCGGGTGCGCCGGCCGAGACCCCGGCGCCGGGCGAGCAGCCCGCGCCGACCGAGCAGCCGCAGCAGCAGCCCGGTAACTGACGTTCGTTCCGAAAGACCTCCGGCGGTGGGCCCAGTCCCACCGCCGGAGGTCTCTTCTTCGGGCGGTCCTACCTGCGCTCGCGCGCGGCGCTCAGAACAAGGTCAGGCTCTGAGACGCCGACGCGACCGCCTTCCCCGAGGCCCGCGGCCCGGTGGCTGTGGATGGCGCGGTGGTCGCCGCCGCTTCGGGTGCGGCCTCGGCGACGGGTTCGGTGGTCTCGACGCCGCCCACCGCGCCCGCGGCGGCCTTGCGCGCGGCCTCGCCGGCCAGCGCGTCGGCCTGTTCGTTGAAGTAGTTGCCCACGTGCCCGCGCACCCAGCGGAAGCGGACGGGGCCGGGGCGGCTCGCGATGGCGTGGTCGATCTGCTTGATGAGCTCGACGTTCTTCACCGCGCCGCCCGAGGACGTGCGCCAGCCGTTGATCCGCCAGCCCGCGATCCACTCCGACGCGCATTTGATGGCGTAGAGCGAATCGCTTTCGATGAGTAGGGGTTCGGGGCCGGGGTGGTCGAGCACGGCCTCGAGGATCGCGCGCAGCTCGGCGATCTGGTTCGTCCCCGCCGCGGCGCCGCCGCTGCGGGCGCCACCGCCTTGGTGGTCGACCCAGGCCCAGCCGATGGCGCCGCCGGGATTGCGCAGGCAGGATCCGTCGGTGCTCACGATGATCATGGCACGCACCTTACGCAATCCGACCGACAAGATCGGTTCCGTGGAATTCCTCTATCTCCCTTCGCAATTGAGCCTCGGTGCGACGTAGCGCCGAGCGCACGGCGGCGTCGACCGCGCCGGCGCACAGGCGGCCGAGCACGCCGCGCGGGGCGGCGTAATCCGCCTCGGAGGTCAGGACCGAACGGCCGTAGCCCAGCGGGTCGAAGCGCAGTGTCAGGGTTCCCGACAACCGCCCACGCAGCGTATACCCGATCACCACGTTGCGGCGGTACTCGGTGATCTCGCAAGCGATTTCGGGATGCCACAGTGCCAGGCGCGGCGTCGCGGCGAAGGTCGCGCCGAGTCCGCGGTCCAGATCCCCGGCCGGTTCGAAGGCCGCGACGCCGAACATCCAGTCGGGCACGAAGAGGTGGTTGTCCGTGTAGGTGAACGCCACCTCGACGGGCGCGCCGACGTCACTCGCGTACTTGATGTGGCCCATCGGCCCTCCCTGCTCCACGGCTGCGACAAAAGTACTACAGCTCTCCTCTTTATTCGAGGGGTTGGCAGGATTTCGGATACGGCGATTGCCAGATCGCGACCGGGCGGTTGCTTGGTGGTGTCTGCGAGGTCCGGTCAGATCCGGTCGACGAGGTACTCCGCGATCGGCACGGCCGAGGTCGCCGCCGGGGAGGGCGCGTTGAGCACGTGCACCGAGCGCGGGGTGCGCTCGATGAGGAAGTCGTGCACCAGCGTGCCGTCGCGCAGCACCGCCTGCGCCCGGATGCCCGCCGGTTGCGGCAGCAGGTCCGCCGCGGTCAGCTCCGGGCAGTATTTGCGGCACTCGGCCAGGTAGCCGCGCTTGAACAGCGAATTGCGCAGTTCCCGCACGCCGGTGCGCAGGTGGGTGCGCGCGACCCGGTGCAGACCGGGGAAGCCCAGCGCGTCCCGTGCGTCGCGCAGGTCGACGCTGCCCTTGCGGTAGCCCTCGCGGGACAGGCCGAGCACCGCGTTGGGGCCCACGGTCAGGTCACCGTCGATGGTCGGGCTCAGGTGCACGCCGAGGAACGGCAGGCTCGGATCCGGCACCGGATAGATGAGTGTGCGCACCAGTCCGGCGCGGGCGCGCGGCAGGCGGTAGTACTCGCCGCGGAACGGCACGATCCGGAAGTCGATGTCCAGCCCGGCCAGGCGTGCCATCCGGTCGGCCTGGAGTCCGGCGCACACCACCAGGGTGCGCGCGGTCCAGGAACCCGCCGGTCCCGACACGGTGACCGACGCGTCGGACTCGTCGATCGCGGTGATCTCCGCGCCGAGCACGATCTCCCCGCCGTCCTCGCGTACCCGCGCAGCCAGTGCCGCCGTCACCTTCCGATAGTCGATGATGCCGGTTCCGGGGACGAACAGCGCGCCGACGCCGGTGACGCGCGGTTCGCGGCGCGCCAGTTCGGCGGCGTCGAGCAGTTCCACCGCCACCCCGTTGGTGACCGACCGCTCGTGCAGCGCCAGCATCCGCACGTACTCACCGGAGTCGGTAGCTACCAACAGCTTTCCGCACACTTGAAACGGAATCCCTTGCGCGGCAGCGAATTCCTTCGTCCACGCGGCGCCGCGGCGGCACAGCTCGGCCTTGAGACTGCCCGGCTCGTAATAGATTCCGGAGTGGATCACGCCGCTGTTGTGACCGGTCTGGTGTTCGGCGAGGCCGGCGGCCTTCTCGATCAGCACCACACGCGCACCTGGGTGCCGTTCGAGCAGCCGTCGCGCCGTCGCCACGCCGACGATGCCGCCGCCGATCACGCAGTAGTCGTACACGACGCCGACCCTACTGCCCGGCGCGGGCGGACTCAGAGGGTGACGGTGCCCGCGTCGGGTGCGGTGGCCTGCGATGGTGCGTCGGCCTGCGGCTGCGCGGCGGACGGGTCCGTCGCGTGCGCGGGCACGTCGGCCGGGGCGGGCTTGCGCTGCAACTGCACCTCGTGTTCGCCGAGGTTGGCGTCGGACAGCACGAAGGTGATCTCGCCGCTGCGGGTGTCGAGTTCGGTGCGGACCTGGGTGATCCCGGCCGGGTCGATGTGCACGCCGAGGCGCTCCTGCACGGGTTCGGAGAGCAGGATGTCGGTGAGTGCCGAGAAAGCGTTGGTATCGACGGTGAACGCCACGGTGTTCGTATGCACCGGGGCGACGCGCGCGCCGACATAGGTGGTGCCGAGGCCGACCCGGCCGCCCACACCTGCGGGACGCGACGGCTCGACCACCGAATCCGTCTGCGGTACAGCGACTTCCGGCGTCGCCGGGTACACGGCGGCCTGGTAGACGGCGGGCGAACGGTCACCGTTGGCGACCAGCACGGGCGAGCCCGCGCGCGGGCCGGGATTCGGCGCGAAGTTGTCCAGAACCGGTCCGGGAGACTGCGGCGGCGCCGCGACATGGGTACCGGAACCCGCGGTGCTCGCCATCTGATTGACCACGTAGGCACCGGCGGCGACCGTGAGACTGAGACTGGCCGCTCCGGCGAACACCACCGCGCCGAGGCGCACGACCTGAGCCGGGTTGTGTGCTGTCACGATGCGTTCCTTCCTCCGCGTAGCTGCCTGCACGGCGACGGCCCGCACCGATGGAAGCCGTACGCTTGTCCAGTTTAGGTCGCGGCCCCGGAACGCGCCCCCTCGCTGGGAGCAGGATCACATTCCACCGGCCGGTGGATGTTTCCGCGCGCTGACGAACGGGTAAAACGCATGTAGCTGGCGAGCGTCATTCTCGACTGCCACCATGAGACACCCGGCCAACGGCGTCCGGCCGTCGACACGAACGGCGCACCCAAGTGTGGCGCTCGCCCGCTCCCGAAGCTACCGAATCGGGTCGGGTGAACCCGGCCGGGCGTCTCGTCCGGCCGGGTGCTCGCTGTTCGGGGCGGGTATTCGTTGCTCTGGCCGGGTGCTGAACATTCAGGTGTCGCTCACCTTCAGGCCGCGCCCAATATTCAGGCGAATTGGCCCGCGGTGCGTCCGGCGCCCGTCGGCCCGGCGAACGCCTGGGCGATGCTCAACCACTCCGCCGCGTCGGCGCCCACCACGTCCAGCGCCAGGTCGTCAGGGTGCCTGCGCTGCGTGACGAGCAGGCAGAAGTCCAGCGCCGGCCCGCTCACCCGCTGCGCCGCGTCCTCCGGCCCCCAGGTCCACACGCTGCCGTCGGGCGCGGTGAGCTCCACCCGGAACTCCTCGGCGGGCGGCGTCTTCCCGCGCACCGAATACGCGAAGTTCCTGGTCCGCACGCCGATGTGGGCCACGTTCCGCAGCCGGTGGGTGGGCTCGCGCCGCATGCCGAGCGCGTCGGCGACGTCCTGCCCGTGCGCCCAGTTCTCCATGATGCGGGCGGTGATCATCGAGGCCGGGCTCATCGGCGGGCCGAACCAGGGCAGCTTGACGCCCGCGGGCACCGCGCGCAGCGTCTCGATGAGCCGCGCGCGCCCGGCGCGCCAGCGTTCCAGGAGGTCGGCGGGCGGGATGGCGGCCATCTCCTCGGCCGCCTCGTCGACGAAGGTCAGGGCCTTGGGGGCGGCCTCGGCGACCAGCACGCCGAATTTCTCCGCATCCGAGGCGGCGATCGCCGACACCTCGTCGGTCCAGGTCAGATGGGCGATCTGGTGCGCGATGGTCCAGCCGGGCGCCGGTGTGGACCGGGCCCACTGGGCCGCGGGCAGCGGCGCGACGAGCCGTTCCAGGTCCGCGCACTCGCCCGCGAAATCGGCGAGCAACGTCTCGAGGTCAGCCATCAGAATCCCTTGCCGATCACGGCACACCCCCGTGTGTGCCAGGTGTGACCCAGGATCGCAGCGCCGTAGAAAAAATGCAAGCGTGCGTGCTTTTTTAAGGGATTCGAACCCTCTCGAACGAGAGGGTGAATGCCTACCCCCGAACCCGAACGCCCCCTCTCACCACCCGAACAACACCAAATGCAGCGCCCCCACCACCAACCCCAGCACCGCCCCGTGCAGATACAACAACCACGCGTCCTGCTCCACCGACGCGTAGAACATCTCCATGAACTCGCCGGGACTCAGCTCCTGCAGCTTGCGCGCCGCGAACTCGTCGATCTTCTTCGCCTGCTCGCGCGCGAACTCCTCGTCCTGCACCATGCTCGGCGCCAGGCTCACCGCCACACCCGCCGCGCCGACGGTCAGGTTGTCGAACTGCCGTTTGCCGAAGGCCGCGCGCACCATCGAGTGGGTCGGCCCGAGCTGGCGGTGGATCTCCTCGGCGATGAGCCGTTCGATGAGCTGACGGGTCTTGTCGCCGTTGGGGCCCTCCAGCAGTTCGGCCGACAGGTTCGGCAGCGTGAGGACCTGGTAGGCCAGCAGGTGCGCGAGATCGGTCGCGGCCTGCGGCTGGCGCTTGGCCAGCAGGGCCTGGCGCCACAGGTACTTGTAGCGCGGCTGCGGATCGCCCGGCTCGAACACCATCTTCACCGCGATCACGTTCACGATCACGCCGATCGCCGCCGAGGCCAGCAGCACGATCACCCAGGCGGGCACCCAGCCCAGCACCGGGATGTCGTTGTGCACGTGCAGGTAGAGCGCGAGCAGCAGGCCGAACGGCGCGCCGAGCAGGCCGATGCGCACCATGAACTTCAGTTCCGGCTCGGCGATGGTGGTGGTGAGGTCCTTGAGGATGTTCGGGTTGTCCCGCAGGTAGCGGATGACGAAGCTCTTCACGTCGATGAGCTGGTCGATATTGTCGCCGAGGGATTCGAACGCGCGCCGGCACAGCGAGGGCAGCTGCCGCTCCACCCGCTGGTAGATCACCTGGCGCATCTGGCGCGGCATGCTGCGCCACAGGTCCGGGTTCTCCCGGTGCATCATCTCGTCCACGACCTGCTGTACCTGCGGGCGCGCCAGTTCGGCGATGTAGTCGGCGATGACGTCGAGGTCCAGCTCGTGGATGAAGTCCTTCGGGTTGCCGATCCGCATGAGCGCTTTGTCGACGCAGATGCTGGCCATCTTCTCCGCGCGCGCCGGGATGAAGCCCTGGAAGCCGAGTTGGCGCCCGTCACCGGAGAACGTGGGCAGCACCTGCACGCGGCGCGGCAGATACGGGTACAGGATGGACAGCCCCGGCACGCGGAAGCCGCGGAACTGTACCGGCCAGAACAGCATCAGCACGCCGGTCCAGTTGGTGAGCCAGCCTGCGGCCGCCGCGAAGATCGGGAAGCTGATCAGTTCGACGGTGAATTTCGACAGCCCTGTCAGCTCCTCCCAGTCGATGAACACTCCGGAGGCGAGTGTGGTCATCCTGGGGTCCCCCTAGTGCCGTGGGTGCGGAGCGCGTGTCGGAGCACCCCACATTCTCATTGCGCTCGCGAGGGTGTCAACGCCGCGGCCGCACCGTCACAGACGGTGCGGAATCGCGAGGTCGCGGGGGTGGTTCAGGCGGGGCCCACCGGGTCGACGAGGACGCCGGGATTCAGGATCCCCGCCGGATCCAGCGTCGCCTTGGCCGCGCGCAGGGCCGCGGCGAACGGGTCCGGCCGCTGGCGGTCGTACCAGGGCCGATGGTCGCGGCCGACGGCGTGGTGATGGGTGATGGTCCCGCCGGAGGCGGCGAGCGCCTCGGAGACGGCGGCTTTGATCTCGTCCCACTGCTCGACCGTGCGTCCCCAGGTGCCCGCGGCATAGATGCCGAAGTACGGGGCCGGGCCGTCGGGGTAGACGTGGGTGAAGCGGCAGGTCACCACGCCGGTCACGCCGGTCGCGCGGAAGGCGTCGTTCGCCGCGGCGAGCACGGCGGCGCGCAGCGCGTCGAATCTGTCCCAGGTGCAGGCGGTTTCGAAGGTCTCCACGATCATCGACCGCGCGGCGAGCGCGTCGCGCTGGTAGGGCATCCGCAGGAACGACGAGCGCCAGGTGTCGGCCGCGCCCGCCCGCGCGCTCGACTCGGCGGAGTCGGTGACGCGCACGCCGTCGGGCATCGTGCCGCCGTGCTCGCGGCAGATCTCCACCGCGCGGCGCATGGACGCCTCCACCGGGTGGTCGGCCGATTCGAAACCGAGCACCAGGACGCCGCCGGAGGTGGCGGTGCCCGCGTTGAGGTACGCCTCGGCCGGATCGAGCAGGCGGCAGTTGGCCGGGAACAGCCCGGACTGCGCGATCGCGCGGGTGGCGGCGACGGCCTTGTCGTAGTCGTCGAACACCACCGACGCCCCCGCGCGCCACCGCGGCCGTTCCTGGACGCGCATCCACGCCTCGGTGATGACGCCGAGGATGCCTTCCGAGCCCAGGAACATCCGGTCCGGGGAGGGGCCCGCGCCCGATCCCGGGAGCCGCTGCGATTCGCCCGTGCCCAGCGGCGTCACCACGCGCAGGGATTCCAGCAGGTCATCGATGTGGGTGTAGACGGTGGCGAAGTGCCCGCCCGCCCGCGTCGCCAGCCAGCCGCCGAGCGTGGAGAACTCGAAACTCTGCGGGAAGTGGCGCAGCGTCAGCCCGTCCGGGCGCAGCGCGGCCTCGATGTCGGGGCCCAGCATGCCCGCCTGGATGCGGGCCGCACGGCTGGTCCGGTCCACCTCCAGCACCCGGTTCATCCGGCCCATGTCCAGCGCGACGCTGCCCGCGTACGCATCGGCCTCGCGCAGTTCCACCCCGCCGACCACCGACGTGCCGCCGCCGAACGGCACCACCGCCACCCGGGCGCGGGTACACCAGTCGAGCACGTCCACCACGTCTTGGTCGTTCTCCGGACGGATCACCAGGTCCGGCACGTTCGTCACCTGCCCCAGCAGGCACCGCACCACATCGCGGAACGCCTGTCCGTGCGCGTGCGCCACCCGATCGGTGAGATCCCCGGATGCCAACCGCGCCAACGACTCCGGCGCGCGCGCCCGGCCCTCTCCCACGCCGAGCGCTGTCACGTCCGGCGGCTCGTGCGGTGCGAGATCCGCGCCCGGCAGCATCGCCCCGACCCGCCGGGTCAACTCCTCCCGCTCGCTCCCGGTGACCGCCCCTTCCACGGTCCCCCAACCCCACCACGACCTCGTCGTCATGCCACGTCCTCTCCACCGGATGCGAATTGACTAGAGGGTAAATTACCTCAAATTCAACTGGCAAGGGTGCGCACGGCCCCCGACGGCGTCCGCCGGGGGCCGTGGCGCGCCCGCTCAGGATGCCAGCGTCACCGTTTCCAGGTCGAGGTCACGGAACGGCGTCACCACCACGTCACGCAATCGGTCCGACCAGCCTGTCTGCACGCCGGGCACCACCAGCGGAATCGCGGGCATATCGCGCAGGATCAGCCGCTCGGCCTCCTGGTACAGCGGCCACGCCTGCTCGTCGGTGACCGCGGAATCGGCGCGGGCCAGCAGCTCGTCCACGGCAGGGTTGCTGTAGGCCCCGGTGTTGGACGACCCGCCGGTGCGGTAGAGCGGATTGAGGAAGTTCTCGATCGACGGATAGTCGGCCACCCAGCCGGTGCGGTAGAGCGTGGTCATCTGCTGTCCGTTGATCTGCCTGCGGAACTCGCTCAGCGTCGGTACCGGCAGGAACCGGCACTCGCGATCCAGCGCGGCGGTGATCGAATCGCACACCGCGGTCAGCCATTTCTCGTTGGCCGAGTCGATATTCGACATGATGTCGATCGGGCCCTGGAATCCGGTGCTGTCGAACAACTCTCGCGCTTCTCGGGGACGGTGCGCGCACAGGTCGCCGCATTGGCCGGTGGTGCCGCCGCGCACGCTGGCCGGCGCGAGTCCGTCGGCGGGCAGTCGATCACCGGTGAACACCGCGTCGATCACACCCTGCCGGTCGATCGCCATCGAAATCGCCTGGCGTACCCGAGGATCGGCGAAGCGCGGATCGTAGAGCGGGAAGGTCAGCGATTGCAGGCCGGTGCCCTCCCTGGTGAAGTGACGCCCCGCCAGGTCCCGCTTGTAGCGCCCGCCCACCAGCGCGTCACCGGGCAGGACCTCCAGGAAGTCGAGCCGGTTGGCCACCACGTCGGCGTAGGCGGCCTCCAGCGTCGCGTTGAATCGGAACTCGGCGCGCTCGATCGAGGGGCGCGCCGCGCCGGGATACCCGTCGTGCCGGGCCACGACGATGCTGGAACCCTTTGTGTGGGAGACGAACTCGAACGGACCGTTGCCCACCGGACGCGCCAGGTAGCCCGCGCGGTCGTCGAAGAACTTCGCGGGCAGCGGCGCGTAGGCGAGGTGGCCCAGGCGGGTCGCGAAGCTCGGCAGCGGTGCGGCCAGGGTGACGACGAATCGGTGGTCGTCGAGGAGGCGCAGCCCGCGCAGTTCCCGCGCGCTCGGCTCGATCGCCGGGTCGAGCGGGTGCACGGCGTCGAATCCGTCGATGACGGAGAGGAATCCGGCGCCCAGCTGTTCGTTCGGGCGGTACGCGGTGTGATTCCACGCGTCCACGAAACTGCGCGCGGTGACCGGGGTGCCGTCGTGGAATGTCCAGTCGGGCCGCAGCGTGATGGTGAAGATCCGCGAGTCCGTCGTCTCGATGGACTCGGCCACGGCGTTGCGCGGCGCCGCCGTCTTCGGGTCGTAGTCCACCAGACCCTTGAACAGCGTGCGCAGGATCTTGGAGCCGCCCGCGTCGGTGGTGTTCCCCGGGACGAGCGCGTTCTCGGGCTCGGTGGTGTTGAGGGTGAGGGTGTCCGCCGCCGCCGGTGTCATGGCCGTGGGTGCGGTGGTCTCGCTGCCGCATCCGCCCACCGTGGCGACCAGGGCGGTCGCGATACAGAGGGAGGCGACGCTGAGCGCGAGTCGAGATGTTCGCATCGGTACTGCCTTTCGTGCGTGACGCAAGGCACGCTCCGGCAGTGGCCCGGCGCGGCCCACACCCAGTGCAGCAGCGCCGGACGATGACCGACATGGGTCGTCCGGCAGGACAATCAAACCCGGTCAACCGTCCAGGGTCGCGGGTACCCGTGGCGGACCCGAGCACCATTGATCACCACCGCCCCGGAGAACCGACCGTCAATTCCCCGGCACAGGGCTGTCGCGCGGGCCCGGACTTCGCTCTGAGTGAACTCGACTACATCGCCGGAACAAACCTCCGGGGCTCGGGGTTGAGTAGGCATCGCTCAACTTTTGGAAGGGTCGAAGACGTGACTACACCTCAGAATCTGCCGGTGCTGTTCCTGACCGATCCGATCGTGCTGCCGGGCATGGTCGTGCCCATCGAACTGGACGAATCGGCGCAGGCGGCCATCGACGCCGCGCGGGCCGGCAAGACCGAGGCCGTGCTGCTCGCTCCGCGACTGACCGAGGGGTACGCCTCCTATGGTGTGGTCGCGAGCGTCGAGCAGGTCGGCCGCATGCGCGGCGGCGGGGCGGCCGCGGTGCTCAAGGCCGAGCGCCGCGCCAAGATCGGCCACGGCGTCACCGGGCCGGGCGCCGCGCTGTGGGTCGAGGCCGAACCGGTCGAGATTCCCGCCCCTGATGGCCGCACCAAAGAGCTTGCCGCCGAATACAAGAAGCTCGTCGTCTCGGTGTTGCAGCGCCGCGAGGCGTGGCAGATCATCGACGCGGTCAATCAGCTCACCGACCCGTCCGCCATCGCCGACACCGCCGGTTACGCGCCGTACCTGACCCCCGATCAGAAGCGCGAACTGCTCGACACTCCCGACGTCGCCAAGCGGCTCACCACCCTCATCGAGTGGACCAAATCCCACATCGCCGAGGCCGAGGTCACCGAGAAGATCAGTGACGAGGTCCGGGAGAACATGGAGCGCGGCCAGCGGGAATTCCTGCTGCGCCAGCAGCTCAACGCCATCCGCAAGGAACTGGGCGAGGACGAGCCCGACGGCGCCGACGACTACCGCACCCGCGTCGAGCAGGCCGACCTGCCCGAATCGGTGCGCGAAGCCGCGTTGCGCGAGGTCGGCAGGCTGGAACGGGCCAGCGATCAGAGCCCGGAATCCGGCTGGATCCGCACCTGGCTCGACACCGTCCTGGAACTGCCGTGGACGGTGAAGACCACCGACTCCACCGATGTTCCGGGCGCCCGTGCGGTGCTGGACGCCGACCACCACGGCCTGGACGAGGTCAAGGATCGCATGGTCGAGTACCTGGCCGTGCGGGCCCGGCGCGCCCAGCGTGGCCTCGAGGTCGTGGGCGGCCGCGGGTCCGGCGCGGTGCTGGTGCTGGTGGGCCCGCCCGGTGTCGGCAAGACCTCGCTGGGCGAGTCCGTGGCACGGGCGTTGGGCCGCAAGTTCGTTCGCGTCGCCCTGGGCGGCGTGCGCGACGAGGCGGAGATCCGCGGGCACCGGCGCACCTACGTCGGCGCGCTGCCCGGCCGCATCGTGCGCGCCATGAAGGAGGCGGGGTCGATGAATCCCGTCGTCCTGCTGGACGAGATCGACAAGGTCGGCTCCGACTTCCGCGGCGATCCCGCGGCGGCCCTGCTCGAGGTGCTGGACCCGGCGCAGAACCACACGTTCCGCGACCACTACCTGGACCTGGATCTGGACCTGTCCGACGTGCTGTTCATCGCCACGGCCAACGTCATGGAGACCATCCCCGGCCCGCTGCTGGACCGCATGGAACTGATCACCGTGGACGGCTACACCGAGGCCGACAAGGTCGCCATCGCCCGCGACTTCCTGGTGCCCAGGCAGCTGGAGCGCAACGCGCTGACCGCCGACGAGGTGACCATCACCGAGGAGGCGCTGCGCGAGATCGCGGCCAATTACACCAGGGAGGCCGGCGTCCGACAGATGGAGCGCCTGATCGCGAAGGCGTTGCGCAAGGCGGCGACTCGGCTCTCCGAGGGTGAGAATGCCTCGGGCGCGGCGACACTCGGCTACGACCCGGAACTCGGCTACGACGACGTCCTCGAAAAGTCCGTGGCCGCAAGCCCTTCGGATACCCTGACCATCGGTCTGGGCGATCTGAAGGACTACCTGGGCCGCCCCCGCTTCACCCCGGATTCGGTGGAACGCACCGCGGTTCCCGGTGTGGCGACCGGACTGGCCGTGACGGGCGCGGGTGGCGACGTCCTCTACATCGAGGCCAACGCCGCCGAGGGCGAGCGCGGACTCACCCTCACCGGTCAGCTGGGCGATGTCATGAAGGAGTCGGCGCAGATCGCCCTCACCTACGTGCGCTCGCACCTGGAGGAGATCGGGATCGAGCCGAAGGTGCTCGACCGCGACATCCACATCCACTTCCCGGCGGGCGCGGTGCCCAAGGACGGCCCCTCGGCCGGCGTCACCATGGTCACCGCCCTGGTGTCGCTGGCACTGGGCCGCCAGGTGCGCGCGGATGTCGGCATGACCGGCGAGGTCACCCTCAACGGCCGGGTCCTGCCCATCGGCGGCGTCAAGCAGAAGCTGCTCGCCGCCCAGCGCGCCGGACTGAAGACCGTCTTCATCCCGGCCCGCAACGAGCCCGACCTGGACGAGGTCCCGGCCGAGGTCCTCGAGGCCCTGGACGTGCGACCCGTCGCCGACGTCGCGGACATCCTGGCCTACGCCATCGAACCGGTCGCCGAACCGGCGCTGGACTCGCGGCCGTTCGCGGCTACGGCCTGATCAGGACGGGAGCCGGGCACGGAATGTGCCCGGCTCTCGGCGTTGTCGGGAAAAGGTGAACCCGCCCCCGGAGGGAGCGGGTGGTGTGTGGCCCATCGCGCCAGAAGCCGACAGAGTCAGGACAGGAATTCGCGCACCGCGGGCGCGACGTGCTCAGCGGGCGCGCCGTGGTCCTGCCCGTCGAGCACCCGCAGCCGGGCGTCCGGCAGCAGCGCCGCCAATCGCCTCGCCGCGCTCGCGAAGAACTCGGGACTCGCCCCGCCCAGCAGGACCAGAGTGGGGGTGGTGATGGTGCGCACCAGGTCGTCCGGAAGCGCGCCACCGGAGTCGAAGTCGTCCATCACCAGGTGGTCGTGCAGCATCGTCGGCGCGACGGCGAGCATGCCGGGATCGTGCGCGGCGCCCTCGACCATCTCCGGCGGCATACCCGCCTCGGCGAGAAAGAGTTTCACCGCGTCGCCGCGCCGGTCGTCGGCAAGCGCGGCGCGCACCTGTTCGGCGAGCGCGCGGGCCTCGGCCCTGCCGCGTTCGTCGTTCTCGCTGTAGGGCGGTTCGTGCAGCACGGCGCGCGTGATCGGCAACCCGGCCGCCAGCGCGCGCACCACCAGTCCCGCGCCCGACGAGTGCCCGTAGACCGCGGCCGAGCCGCCCGCCGCCTCGATCAACGCCGCCAGATCCTCCACTTCGCGCCGGACCTCGTAGGGCGCAGTGTTCCCGCTCTCGCCGCGCCCGCGCCGGTCATAGTTGATCACCGTGTACCGCCCGGCCAGCGCCTCCGCCAAGCCCGCGGTCGTCGGACGCGCGCAGAATATGCCGCTCACCAGCACCAACGGCGGCCCCGAGCCCACGCGGTCGAACGCGATACGGGTGCCGTCGGCCGAACTCACGAACTCCGTCACTTCGACTCCTTCCTTCCCTGATGTGGACGGTGCGGGGCGGCGGAATTCATCGGTTCAGGTGTCGGCGAGCGCGCGCTCCACGGCGCGGGTGGTGCCCTGCGCGACGGCGCACAGCACCGGGTCCTCCCCGGCCCGCTCGGCGTAGATCTCGCAGCTCACGACCGCTTGGCGGCGGGTGGCGCCGGTGACGGTCGCGGTGGCGCGCAGGCGGTCGCCCGCGGCGGGGCGCAGGTAGGTGATGCTGAATCCGCCGGTCAGCACGTTCGCGCCGAGCACCGTGCCCGCGGCGAAGGTGAGCGCGTTGTCGGCGGCGTAGGCGAGCACCCCGCCGTGCACGAAGCCGAATTGCTGTGCCAGTTCGGGACGGATCGGGATCACCAAAGTGGCGGTGCCATCGCCGAATTCGGCGATCTCGGTGCCGACCAGTCCCGCGAAGGCCTGGGCCGCGAGGACCTTCCTGGCCAACTCGATGTCGATGGCGTTCATCGTCCCTCCGTCCCCAGCGTGAGCCACGCGGCGTCCGCCAGTTCGCTGCCGACCTCGATGGGCGCGGCGCGCACGGCGCCGTCCACCCACTGTCGCGAATACTCTTGCGCGGGACCGAGCCACAGTGCGTAGACCAGATCCAGGCTCAGATCGCGCACCGCCCCGTAGTTCGCGTGAGTCCGCCACCACCGCGAGATATCGGTCAGGAAGCGCCGATTGGTTTCGCTCTCGCGCACGCCGGGTGGGCGCGCGGACATGAGAACCTTTGCGCGGTACTGATTCTCGGTCACCCAGCGCAGATGCTCACGAACTCCGCCGGTAACCCCTTCGCGCGCATCGGAACTCGCGCTGACGGCGACCCAGAAGTGCTGCTGGTAGTCCTCCAGCGCGTGCGCCCACACCTGCCGGTACAGATCCGCCTTGTCGGGGAAGTGGTGATAGAGCGCCCCCACGCTGGCCCCGGCCGCCTCGCGGATCTGCGCGAGCGTGGTCTCCAGCGCGCCCACCTCGGCGAACTGGCGTTCGGCCGCGAGCAGCAACCGATCCCGAATCTTCACAACCAGAATTAAATTCTGTTTCGAGGGCGGGCGCAACCCCCGTTCCCGGCGCGAACGAGCCGAGCGATCCGCTCCTGGGCGTCGATCGAGCGCGGACCGGGCGCGCGCCTACCCGATTCCGGGCGGGAGCAGCTGGTCGGGCGAACGCGCGTACCACCGCCATAGTGAGGGCACTCGGCCCTGACGAGAGATGCTCACGGCTACGGAATCGCACGCGATGGGGATGCGGCGTCACCCCCTCCGGAACTCACATCGGTCGTCCGCGCACCCAGGACCAGAACCCGCGCCGCGGCGAGCGCGCCTTGACCGTACCCGATCCCACGCGCCCGTCCACCCTGATCCGCGGCGTCCCCGCGACCGGCAGTCCGCGCACCTTGCTCCGCGCCGAGCCGCTGCCCACCCGCACCGCGTCCAGATCCACCTGCCACCCGTTGGGCACGATCAGCACCAGGTTCCCCGACCCGACGTCCGCGTGCACCCGCACCTCCCGATGCGGACACCACGCGCTGGTGAAGTCGATCTTGATCGTGCCCGACCGGCATTCCGCCGTGATCTCGGTCGGCACCGTCCACGGCCCGCGCTTGTCGAGACTGCCGCTCTTGGTGCGCAGTTCGATCGGTTCGGCCGCCCCGATATCGGGCAGGTCGGCGGTCACGGTGGCCAGCTCGGCGCGGGTCTTCGCCGCGTACACCGCGATCAACCTGCGGTCGAGCTCCATGAGATCCAGCCGCCCCTCCTCCAGCGCGATATGCAACCGCCGCGCCGCCACCTCCCGCTCCGCATCCCCCGCCCGCACATCGGGCAGCGAGTCCGGAAGCGGCGCAGGCAGGTTCGCCGGCGCGTCGGCGCCGACGTGCGAGTCCGGAAGATCCCCCGCCCGCCCTCCGGATATCCGCTTCGACGCATCACCGCCGCTCATCCGCGAGCCCTCCTCGGCTCCGTGTGCTCGAGCCGCAACCACCGCCGCACAGGTTCGCCCTCTCCGTCATAACCCCCACCTTGCCCGCTCCAACCACGGACGCGCACGTCTTCGCGAGGAGAGCCGCCGTGCTCGCGCCGATCCCGGCCCCTTTTCGCTGGCAGGTGAATCTCTCTCGGAAGATCGTTGACCCTAACCATCGTTGAGGTTTTAGTGTCGGCGGTGCGGCGTTTAATCAGCCGCGGCGAGAGGAAACGGTTGTGAGTATCGAGTCGGTGGCGTGGAGCCAGATGTATCGGCGCATGAACGCGCCGGAGGAGAAGCGGGCCTTCCGGATGGCGACGGCGCGGCGCATCGCGCGGTTCGCGGCACCGCATCGCGCGCGGATCGGGGTGTTCCTCGCGTTCAGTGTGGTGTCGGCGCTGCTGGCGGTCGCGACGCCGGTGCTGGCGGGGCGGATCGTGGACGGGATCGTCGGCGGGGCCGCCGCGCGCGTGGTGGTGCTGCTGGCGTCGGCGATCGCGGTGCTGGCCGTGCTGGACGCGGCGTTCGGCCTGGTGATCCGGTGGTTGTCGGCGCGGATCGGCGAGGGTCTGATCCTGGACCTGCGGCGCGCGGTGTTCGACCACGTGCAGCGGATGCCGGTCGCGTTCTTCACCAGGACCCGCACCGGCGCGCTGGTGAGCCGGCTGAACAATGACGTGATCGGCGCGCAGCGGGCGTTCAGCGACACGCTGTCGGGCGTGGTGGCGAACCTGGTGACCTTGCTGCTCACCCTCGCCGTGATGATGAGCATCTCCTGGCAGATCACCCTGCTCGCGCTGGTCCTGCTGCCGGTGTTCGTGATCCCGGCGCGGCGCATGGGCAACCGCCTCGCCGACCTGCAACGCGAGGCCGCGCGCCTCAACGCCGCCATGAGCACCCAGATGACCGAGCGGTTCTCCGCGCCCGGCGCGACCCTGGTGAAGCTGTTCGGCAGGCCCGAGCAGGAGTCCGACGAGTTCGCGCTGCGCGCCCGCCGTGTCCGCGACATCGGGGTGCGCACCGCCATGCTGCAGACGGTGTTCGTCACTTCACTCACGCTGGTGTCGGCGCTGGCCGTGGCGCTGGTGTACGGGCTGGGCGGCTGGTATGCGCTGCGCGGGCTGCTGGACGCGGGCGCGGTGGTCGCGCTCTCGCTGCTGCTGGCCAGGTTGTACGCGCCGCTGACCGCGCTGGCCAACGCGCGCATGGAGATCATGGCGGCATTGGTGAGCTTCGAGCGGGTGTTCGAGGTGCTGGATCTGACGCCGTTGATCGAGGACGCGCCCGACGCGAAGCCGGTGCCGGAGGGCCCGGTCTCGGTCGAGCTGGACGGCGTGACGTTCGGGTACCCGTCGGCCGACAAGGTGTCGCTGGCCTCGCTCGAGGAGGTGGCGACGCTGGACACGCGCGGCGGTGTGGACGTGCTGCACGATGTGTCGCTGCGCGCCGAGCCCGGTCAGCTGGTCGCACTCGTCGGCTCCTCCGGCGCGGGCAAATCGACCATCGCGCAACTGGTTTCGCGCCTGTACGACGTGGACTCCGGCGCGGTGCGATTGAACGGCACCGATGTACGCGAGGTGAGCGCGCGAGCGCTGCGCGAGACGGTGGGCCTGGTCACCCAGGACGGGCACCTGTTCCACGACACCATCCGCGCGAATCTGCTGCTGGCCCGACCCGAGGCGCACGAGGACGAACTGTGGGACGCGCTGCGCCGCGCCCGGCTGCACGAGCTGATCTCCTCACTGCCCGACGGGCTGGACACCGTGGTCGGCGAACGCGGCTACCGCCTCTCCGGCGGTGAACGCCAGCGCCTCACCATCGCCCGCCTGCTGCTCAAGCAACCGCGCGTCGTCATCCTCGACGAGGCGACGGCGTCCCTGGACTCCACCTCGGAAGCCGCTGTGCAGGAAGCCCTTTCCGAAGCGCTCGAAGGACGGACGGCCCTGGTGATCGCCCACCGCCTGTCCACGATCCGCGCCGCCGATCAGATCCTGGTCCTGGAGCAGGGACGCGTCGTCGAACGCGGCACCCACACCGAATTGCTCGCGGCGGGTGGACGTTACGCCGAGCTGTACCGCACGCAGTTCGCCGAGGAACCGGTGCGGATCGCGGCGTAGGGGGCGCGCCGTTTCAGAACTCCCCCGCGACGCCGAGAACCGTACGCCCCGAATGGGTTCCGTTCTTGATGGAGTGCAGCACCTTCTCCACGTCGGTGATCGGTGCGAAGTTCTCCAGGGTGGTGAGGTGGCGGGGGCGGAAGTCGCCGGCGAGGCGGGCCCAGGTGTCGCGGCGCTTCTCGATCGGATGGTTGACCGAGTCGATGCCGAGCAGGCAGACGCCGCGCAGGATGAACGGCATCACGGTGGTGGGCAGGTCGTGGCCGCCGGTGAGGCCACTCGCGGCGACCGCGCCGCCGTAGCCGATGGAGCTCAGGATGTAGGCGAGGGATTTGCCGCCGACGCTGTCGACCGCGCCCGCCCAGCGCGCCTTGGACAGCGGGCGCGGTTTGGCGTCGGGATCCTCGGGGAGGCGGCCGATGATCTCGTTGGCGCCGATCTCGGAGAGCAGGTCGGCCGAGTCGGTCTTGCCGGTGGAGGCGATCACCTCGAAACCCAGACCGGACAGGATGTCGACGGCGACGCTGCCGACACCGCCGGTCGCGCCGGTCACCAGGATGGCGCCGTCGTCGGGGGTGAGGCCGTGGTCGAGCAGGGCGCGCACGCTCAGCGCGGCGGTGAAACCGGCCGTGCCGAGGGCGGCGGCGTCGCGGGTGCTGAGCCGCTCGAGCTTGACGACCCACTCCGCGGGCACGCGCGCGTACTCGGCGAACCCGCCGTTCTGGGAGACGCCGATCTCGTAGCCGTGCGCCACCACCTGGTCGCCCGGGGCGAACTCGTCGGTGTCGGAGGCGACCACCTCACCGGTGATATCGATGCCCGGCACGATCGGGTATTTGCGCACCACACCGCCACCGGGCGTGATCGCCAGGCCGTCCTTGTAGTTCGCACTGGAGTAGTGCACCTTGATCGTCACCGCGCCCGGTGCGAGGAACTCCTCGTTCACCTCCTGCCGGGTGAGCACGACCCCGCCGTCCGACTCGTGTGCGACCATCGCCCAGAACTCCATGCGCTCGAGCATACGAGCCCGAACGCCCGCGCGGGAGGAAGTGCACAGTCACGCCTGACTCCGCCTGGGGCACCGAGTGAGCGATTCGGCGCTTGTCGGGGGACGAAGCGATACTGGGATTGCCGCGTTCCTGGGGTGCGGAAGTGAAGCCGGGCCTCCTGATGGAATCAGGCACCCGGCTTTCGCATTGTCTCGGGGCCGATCGATGAGCGCGGGCGAGCCGCTCACTCCTGGGGGGCGAGTTCGAGGCGGACGCCGAGCAGGCGGGTGGGGCGGGTGAGGTCGAAGCGATCGATGATGTCGAGGGCGGCGGCGGTGATGGTGGGGATGTCGGCGGTGGGGTGGGGGAGTTTGGACTGTTTGCTGCGGGTGTAGAAGGTGTTGGTGCGGACGGTGACGGAGACGCGCAGGGTGATGCGGCCGGCCTCGGCCATCTCTTCGGCGACTTCGGTGGCGATGCGGGCGACCTGGGCGCGGATCTCGTCGGGATCGGTGAGGTCGTGGGGAAATGTTTCGGATTTGCTGCGGCCCAAGGGGATTCGGGGTTCGGTGGTGACCTCGGTGTCGCCCTTGCCGTGGGCGAGGACCCAGAGGTAGGGGCCTGTTGTGGGGCCGAAGGCGGAGGCGAGCCTTTGGCGATCAGAGGCCATGAGGTCGGCGATGGTGTGGATGTCCAGTTCGGCGAGCCGCGCGGCTATGCGATTGCCGACGCCCCAGAGGGCGTTCGTGGGCAGGTCGGCCATTACGTCGCGCCAGTTCGCGGCGGTCAAGCGGAACATTCCGTCGGCGGCACCCGCCCCCGGCGCGTCGGACGATTTACCCGCCGATTTCGCGAAACCTGTCGCGAGCTTCGCGGTGAGTTTGTTGTCGCCGATGCCGATCGAGCAGGTCAGGTCCAATTCGGCTATGGCGGCGCGGATTTCGCGGGCGAGGGCTTCCGGGTCGTCGGTGTCGGCGGCGAGGAATGCTTCGTCCCAACCCCACACCTCGACCTGTCCGGGGAAGCTGCGCAGGACGTCCATGACCTCGTCGGAAGCGTCCTCGTAGGCCGCCATGTCGAGCGGAAGGAAAATACCGTCGGGACACTTCCGCAGCGCGGTGCGCAATGCGATGCCGGCACGCACGCCGTATGCCCGCGCCGGATAGGACGCGCAGGTCACCACTTTGCGGGGCTCATTCGGATCGCCGTTTCCGCCGACGATGACCGGCTTGCCGCGCAGCTCGGGGTGACGGCGGAATTCCACCGCCGCCTGGAACTGGTCGAGATCGACGTGCAGCAGCCACCTGGGCACACCTCCGTCTTACCGCACGGGGGTGTCGTGACCAGGTATATCCGCGGAATGGTGCGCTCGAGCACCGGAAATGGTGCGCGAACGAGACCGGTTCAGCTGGTTGTTTCCGGGTCGGGGTATGTCATCCGCGCCCATCCGACAACCGCGCCTAGGCTGGCCACGTGGTCCAGGAGCGGATGGTGGCGGCGCTGCGTGGGCGGATCGATGGGGAGGTCGATGCGTCGGTGCGGCGGCGGGCGGAGTACTCCTCGGACGCGTCGAATTATCGGGTGGTGCCGGACGCGGTGGTGTTTCCGCGGGGGGACGAGGACGTGGCGCGGGCGTTGGCGTTCGCGCGGGAGAACGGGCTGGCGGTGACGGCGCGGGGTGCGGGCACGTCGGTCGCGGGCAATGCGATCGGCACCGGGTTGGTGCTGGATTTCAGTCGGCATATGAACCGGGTGCTGTCGGTGGATCCGGAGGGGCGGTCGGCCCGGGTGCAGCCCGGTGTGGTGCTGTCGGAATTGCAGCGGCTGGCGCGCCCGCACGGGCTGCGGTTCGGGCCGGACCCGTCCACGCAGAACCGCTGCACGCTGGGCGGGATGATCGGCAATAACGCGTGCGGGCCGCACGCCGTGGCGTGGGGGCGCACCTCGGATACGGTCCGCACCCTGCGCGTTCTCGACGGAACGGGCACCGAGCGCACGCTCGCGAACGACCTCGGCGTCCTGCCGGGCCTGCCCGAGTTCACCCGCGCCCACCTCGCCGTGCTGCGCACCGACCTCGGTCGCTTCGACCGGCAGGCCTCCGGCTACGGGCTGGAACATCTACTGCCCGAACGGCATTCGTCGGTCGCGAAATCGTTCGTCGGCACGGAGGGCACCTGCGGGCTGTTGCTCGAGGCCGAGGTAGAGCTGGTCGAGCTGCCGCGCGCCACGATCCTCACGGTGCTCGGCTACCCCGATATCGCCACGGCCGCCGACGATGTCGCCGCCGTGCTGGCGTGCGCGCCGATCGCCGTCGAGGGCATCGATGCCCGCCTGGTCGAGGTGGTCCGCGCCCATCGCGGCACCGTCCCCGAGCTGCCGCGCGGTGGCGGCTGGCTCTTCGTCGAGACGGCGGGCGCGAGCCGGGAGGAAGCGATCGCGGCCGCCGAATCCCTCTGCCGCACAGCGCATGCGCTGGATTCCCGGATAGTCGCCGCCCCCGCCGAAGCCGCCGCGCTCTGGCGAATTCGCGCCGACGGGGCGGGACTGGCCGGCCGCACGACGGCGGGCGAACCGGCTTGGCCCGGATGGGAAGACGCGGCCGTCCCGCCGGAGCGCCTCGGCTCCTACCTGCGCGACTTCGCCGACCTCACCCGCGCGCACGACGTGGACGGCCTGCTCTACGGCCACATCGGTGACGGCTGCATCCACGTGCGCCTCGACCTGCCGATCACCGACGCGCCGAAGCGCTTTCGCGCCTTCCTCTTCGACGCCGCCGAACTGGTTGTGCGCCATGGTGGTTCGCTCTCCGGTGAACACGGTGACGGGCGGGCGCGCTCGGAACTGCTGCCCGTCATGTACTCGAAGGCCGTACTCGACGTATTCGCCGGGTACAAAGCGCTTTTCGACCCCGAGAACGTGCTCAACCCCGGCGTGCTGGTCGACCCACGTCCCGTAGACGACGACCTGCGCGTCGCAGGTCTTGCCCCGATCCCCAAGGCGGGCTTCGCCTTTCCACACGACAACGGCGATATCGCCACCGCGGTCCACCGGTGCGTGGGTGTGGGCAAATGCCGCGCCGACGATTCCGCGGCGGGCGGATTCATGTGCCCGTCCTACTTGGCGACCGCCGACGAGAAGGACAGCACCCGCGGCCGCGCCCGAGTCCTGCAAGAGGTGGTGCGGGGCGCGCTGCCCTGGTCCGACCCGGCCGTCGCCGAATCCCTCGACCTGTGCCTATCCTGCAAGGCCTGCGGCTCGGACTGCCCGGCCGGCGTCGACATGGCCACCTACAAATCCGAAGCCCTCTACCGCCGCTACCGGGGCCGGCCCCGCCCCGCCGACCACTACGCCCTCGGCTGGCTCCCCCGCTGGCTCGCCCTGGCGGGCCGCGCCCCACGTGTCGCCAACGCCCTCTCCCGCGCCGGAGCGCTCCGGCGAATCGGCATGCGCGCCAGTGGAATCGACCCGCGCCGCGAGATTCCCGAATTCGCCCCGACCCCATTCCGGCGCTCGGCACGCGCTCGGCAACTCCTCGCGCCATCGGACCCGCCCGAAGTCGGTGATGCCGACGAAACCGGCAGCGAGCCACGGTGCGTACCCGGCCCGGCCCGCGATGTCTCGCGGGATCGGGCAGCCGGCACCGCGCGCGAGGTGATGCTGTGGGTCGACACGTTCACCGACGCGTTCGATCCCGATATCGCGCACGCCGCCGTCGACCTGCTGGAATCGCTCGGCTACCGGGTGCGGATCCCGGGTAAGCGGGTGTGCTGCGGGTTGACCTGGATCAGCACCGGCCAGCTGGACGGCGCGCGCAAGCGGCTCCGCTCCACCCTCGACGCCCTCGACGACCATGTCCGCCGGGGCGGGCTGGTGGTGGGACTGGAACCCTCGTGCACCGCCGCCCTGCGCGGCGACCTGCCCGAACTCCTCCCCGACGACCGCCGCGCCGCGCCGACCGCGGCGGCGGTGCGCACGCTGGCCGAGTTCCTGGCCGACCGGCCGGACTGGCAGCCGCCGCGCCGCTCCGGGCGCACGGCGGTCGTGCAGCCGCATTGCCACCAGCACGCCGTCCTCGGCTTCGACGCCGATCGCGCGCTACTGGCGACAATGGGCGTCGAGGTGACCGAGGTCGCGGGGTGCTGCGGCCTCGCGGGGAATTTCGGAATGCAGAAAGGCCACTACGACATTTCCGTAGCGGTGGCGGAGAACGGTTTGTTACCGGCGTTGCGCGCCGCTCCCGACGACGCGGTGGTCGTGGCCGATGGTTTCTCGTGCCGCACGCAGGCCGCGCAGCTGGCGGATCGCCGCGCTCAACACCTGGTGCGACTTCTGTTGCCGGACTGAACTTTTCGTGCTCGCCGCGGGGCGGACCGCGGCGGGCGCGAAAACGTCAGCTGCCGAACGGCAACCGGCCCGGCGGGATGTGGTAGCCGGAGCTGCCCGCGAAAATGCTGCCCCACACATCGAGCAACCAGTTGAGCGCATTGGTGATCATGAATTCCTCCGTCGACCCGACCCGGCAACATCTGTCACTCGATCCCGATAATCGCCACCCGCCACGGTTTCGTTACGAAAAGGTCTCGGCGGCGGCACTCGAGCCCGGCATGCGCGCGAGTCGGCGGCGACGGACCGCCGCGTCACCCTGGGGCGCACCACTGCGCGACTGTCACGCGGCGTGGAAGAGCCGGGCGAACCTCGGCGCGAGCCACGGCTTGCGGCCCGTCGCCAGCACACGCCCGGTCAGCGCCGGCACCAGCGGCGAGAGCCGTCCGTACGCCAGCAGCAGCCAGGTGATCGGCTCGGCGTTGAAACGCACGTCGGGACGGGTGGGTCCGGGCGGGTCCACGACGAGCCGGCCGTCGTCGAATCGATAGACGTATTCCGTACCCAGGCCACGCAGCCGGATCGCGTAGGTGGCGGTGTGCCCGGCCGCCCGGGCCGGGTCGAGCCAGCCGGGCAGCACCTGATGAAGCCCGTCCATGATGAGAGGTACGAAGGCTGGGTCGATCGGCCAGGGCCTGCGCAGGGTGCGGGCTATGTCGTATCCGTGGACGGTGAACTCGCCGAGCAGAGTGCCCAGCGCCCGGTCCGGTCGGATCCGCTGATCGCCGTCGAAGTTCATCAGCGGCACGGCGCCGCCGAAACCGCGTACGGTGCGGCCGAGTTCGTCGGTATCCGCGCGGAGCTTGGCCGCCAGCGCGGCGGGATCGCGGGTCGGTAGGGTGCGGATCTGCTCGGCGTTGAACGCGGGCAGGTCGGTCACCCGTCGAGGCCAGGTGCCTCCGCCGAGAGCCAGCTGGTTGTAGCGCGATGGCTCCATCGCCACGTGGCCGAGCACATCGGAGACCGACCACCCCGGGGTAGCCGTGACTTCGCGATCGAGGTCGGATGCGTCGGCGGTCAACTCGGCGAATCGCGCGGCCATGATCGACAGCGCATCGATCCGGGCGTCTGTCGAATCCCGCGTTCGTCCGGACGTCTGCATTCTCGTCTCCCATCAAGTGACTTATACAATGTATAAGACGTTGTATAACGATATGCTGCCGAGATGGACGCGTCTACCGAAGCCAGGGATTCGCACCGGGAACGGCTGTTGAGCGCGGCACGCGCACTGCTGCGGGAGCGGGACTACGGAACGATCACCGCCAGGGACCTGGTGAGCGCGTCCCGAACCAATCTCGGCTCGATCGGATATCACTTCGGGTCCAAGGAGGCGCTGCTCAACGCCGCGATCGGGCTCGCGCTGGAGGAGTGGAGCGAAGCGGCGATCGACGCGGGTCGCGACACCGCCGACGACGGGCCGACGGCCCTGATCAACGCCGTGCGGCGGATTCTCGACAACCAGGACGGTGTGCGGCCCTTCTACCAGGCCTTCATTGCGGCGCTGGCGCGTAGCGCGCACTCGCCGGAGCTCGAGCGGCAGCTGGCCGAGCACTACAACCGCCAACGTGATCGCGTCGCCGAGTCGGTCCGAGACCTGCTGCCCGCGCAGACCCCGGTCGACTCCGTACGCGGAATCTCCTCACTGGTGATCGCGTTGGTCGACGGGTTGATGGTCCAGTCCTACGTCGCCAGGGGCGACGCGCCCGCGGGCGCCGAGATCCCCGATCTTGTGATGACGGTGCTCGCGAGTGCGGCCGATTTCGGGCGCCCCGCGCAGCGAATGCCGCCCGCGGAGCCCGGCCGCCGGGATCGCGGCTAGCCGAGGCGAGCACAATGGACCGGTGCGCGAACCTTCAGCTACAGACGCCTCGTCCCGGACGGTGACGTCGGCGCGCCCCATCGATCTCGCGCACACCCTCTCGCCCCTGCGCCGCGGCGTCGGCGATCCCTGCCACCGCGTGACCCCCGACGGCGCGCACTGGCGCGCGTCCCGGATGTCGAGCGGGCCCGTCACCTACCGGCTCGCCCAGGGTGACCCGCGCACGGTGCACGCCCGCGCGTGGGGTCCGGGCGCCGAGGAGTTCCTGGACCGCCTCGACCACATGCTGTGCCTGGACGAGGACGTGGACGATTTCGCCCCCGCCCATCCGAAGGTCCGCGAGGCGCACCGCCGCTTCCCCGGCCTGCGCATGCTGCGCACCGGGTTGGTGTTCGAGGCGCTGGTCCCCGCCGTGCTGGAGCAGCGTGTGCACACCGTCTCCGCCACCGCGTCGTGGCGAAAGCTGGTGCGGCGCTTCGGCGAACCCGCACCCGGCCCGGCGCCGGACGGCTTGACGCTGCCGCCCGACGCGGAGACCTGGCGGCGCATCCCGTCGTGGGTCTACCACCGGGCCAACGTCGATCCGCAACGGTCACGCACCATCGTGCGCGCGGCCCGGGTCGCCGACGCGCTGGAACGCACGGCCGGTGTGGACCCCGCCGAGGCTTCGCGCCGCCTCCAGTCGATGCTCGGTATCGGCGTGTGGACGGCCGCCGAGATCGCCCAGCGCGCGTACGGCGACGCCGACGCCCTCTCGGTGGGCGACTACCACCTCGCCGCCACGGTCGGCTGGACCCTGCTGGGCGAGCCGATGGACGACGACGCGATGGTCGAGTACCTGGAACCCCTTCGCCCACACCGCTATCGGGCCATCCGCCTGCTCGAGATAAGCGGCCTCGCGCACCGCCCCAAGTTCGGCCCCCGCACCCCGCTGGTCGATCACACCTGGCACTGACCGCGCGGCGCCTCCTCCACTGTCGGCAGCGCGACACGGTCGCTGAGCGCAACGCCCACCTCGCTGTCGGCAGCGGCGCAGTTGCCGGGTATGGAGGGGCGGCGACTCGGTCGCCCGCGCCTCGCCACCTCACGGTCAGCAGATATCGGTCGTCGCGCGCGGCGCTGCCTCAAATGCGCTGGGCCCGCTGGTCGAGCACGCACTTGCCGGATTCCACCAGCGTGGTGCGGGCCCGACGGCGCACCAGACACCGGTCCACCGTGCAGTCGATGTGCAATTGCATTGCGGCGTGGGCTTGTTCGTCGGTCATCACCCCCGGATCGGATCCGCAGACCAGCAGCCCCGCGACGTGCATGTGCAGATTGGTGAGTTGCATCAGGCCACCCCGACCCGCTCGCGCAGGCGGGGCCGGCCGGGCGCGGGGACCTCGTCCCACGGCGCCTGGTGCACCGCCATCCCGACGGCCTCGAGTGCGGTGAGGCCCACTTCGTCGGCCAGCTCCGCGACGGTGTCCAGCAAACTCGGCACCACTTCGGCAACCCGCAGCGCCGCCACCGCTTGAGCGCAGGTGAGTGTGCGGCCGGGTAGGTAGGAGACCACCCACCCGTTCTGCCCGACGCTGCGCGCGCGGTGCGGGGTCAGATCGCTGGTCATCAACGACGACCCTATGACGTGTACAGCCATGACTCCTCGTTCCTGCGTGCGAATCCCGGGTGCGGCGCTCGGGTGGTTCCGCAGTCGAGCGAGCGCCGACGTGAACACTGGGTGCCCGGGGCCTCTCGGCCGGGGAGGGGTCCGGTCCGATACGCCCCGGGCAGACTCCCAGCACACCATCCGCAACCCCCGCGTGACGGGACCTTTTCCGATATCCGGAAGATTTCGCGCGATTTCCCAGCAATACATCCACGACGGAGCGCGAGATTCTCCATACTGGATGACGGCAGTGGTGGCCGAAGTCGGGGTCGCCGAGCCCATTGCCCTTACTACCCAAGCGAAGTCGTGGGGAAACCGAGCTGGAGGGTATGCCCGCGTGATCGTCTCGGGTGGGAGTCCGAGAACAGAACGGAGCGTAGGCGTGTCAGCTAATTCAGCGTCCTCCACCCTCCCGCGCCGCCAGTTGGGCCGGTACCTGCGGGACTGGCGCACCCAGGCCGGTCTCACCATCGCCGAGGCGGCCCGCCTGATGGAATGGGGCGCCACCACCCTGCAACGGCTGGAGAAGGGCCAGGCCGACCGCATCCGCACCGTCGACGTCCGGGCGCTGTGCCGCCTCTACGGCATTCCCGACGAGCTGCGCGATGCGCTCGTCGGCCTGGCGCAGCAGGTCGCGACGCAGGGCTGGTGGCACGCGCACGGCAATCCGATCCCCGAATCCTTCGACGTGTACACGGGTTTGGAGGCCGCGGCCCGCGAGGTGCACCTCTACCACGGCGAGATCGTGCCGAGCCTGTTGCAGACCCCCGACTACACGCGCGCCCTGCTGCGACTACGCCACCCCGGTGACACCGACGACGCGGTCGAGCAGCGGGTGCAGGCGCGGGTGCAGCGGCAGGCGCTGATCCTGCGCAAGGTCCAGCCCGCCACTCTCGACGCGGTGCTGCACGAATCGGCGTTGCGCCACTTGGTGATCGGGCCCAAGGCGATGGCCGCCCAGCTGCGCCAACTGGCCGACTGGAGCACCAGACCCACTGTGGCGCTGCGCGTTCTGCCGCACTCGGCGGGTGTCCCGCTGGGCCATCCGCCGTGGTCCTACACCATGCTCGACTTCGGCACCGACGGCCGCGGACGACAGCTGGACCCGCCCATCGTGTACGTGCCCGCGCTGACCGGCGACCTGTACCTGGAGAGCGCCGACGACATCCACCGCTACCACCTGGCACACGAGAGATTGCGGGCCGCCGCCCTGGAACCCC
Source organism: Nocardia puris (assembly GCF_036051655.1). Classification (NCBI taxonomy): domain Bacteria; kingdom Bacillati; phylum Actinomycetota; class Actinomycetes; order Mycobacteriales; family Nocardiaceae; genus Nocardia; species Nocardia puris. Next base: position 1,852,081 of record NZ_CP107943.1, read on the forward strand.
AGCAGAGCAGGCTGCTGCTGCGGCAGCTGGCCAAAGAGTGCGCCGCCTGACCCCCGCCGGTGTGGCCGGGGCCCGATTCACGAGAAAGGATATCGAGGCATGAGCATCAACGAGGGCGTGGACGTCGATCTGGCGGGCGCGCAGTGGCGCCGGGCGCCCGACGCGGGCGAGGGCGCGGTCGAGGTGGCCCTGCTGGCCGAGGGACACGTCGCGCTGCGCAACGCCGCCGATCCGGAGGGCACGGTGCTCGTGTTCACCCCCGGCGAGTGGACCGCTTTCACCGCCGGCGTCGACGACGGCGAATTCGACCGGCCGCGGTGACCGGCCCGCGGGTCCGGTGTGACGCATCGGACCCGCGTCGAATCGCGCCGGGGAAGATCACGAAACGACGCACATTCGACAACGGAATCGTGTTTACGATTCCCGGCGCCGGGTAGCCCACTTCTTGTGGACCGAGGGTTGAAGAACGCCCCACCCCGGTACAGGAAGTTGCGCCCCGGCGATTGGGTCGAATGGCTGATCGTCGGTTTGCTCTTCGCGGTGTCCTCGGTGGGGGTATTCGTATTGACCGGCTCATTGCTGTCGGCGCTGTTCGTCGGCGTGCTGGTGTGGCTGGTCGCCGTGGGCGTCGTCGCGATGCTGTGATCGGCGTCTCGCCGGCCGGGTGATACCCGACCGGCGGACGATTCGCGCCCGGCGCGGATTCAGCGCCGGAACAGTTTGTTTCCGAGCCAGACCAGCGGATCGTATTTCCGATCCGCCACCCGTTCCTTCAGCGGGATCAGGGCATTGTCGGTGATCTTGATGTGCTCCGGGCACACCTCGGTGCAGCATTTGGTGATATTGCAGAATCCCAGGCCCTGTTCGTCCTGGGCCAGCTCCCGCCGGTCGGCGGTGTCGAGCGGGTGCATCTCCAGTTCCGCGATCCGCATCAGGAAGCGCGGCCCGGCGAAGGCTTCCTTGTTCTCCTCGTGGTCGCGCACCACGTGACAGGTGTTCTGACACAGGAAGCACTCGATGCACTTGCGGAACTCCTGCGAGCGCTCCACGTCCACCTGCCGCATCCGGTAGTCACCGGGCTTGAGGTCGGCGGGCGGGGTGAACGACGGGATCTGCCTGGCCTTCTCGTAGTTGAACGAGACGTCGGTCACCAGGTCCCGGATCACCGGGAAGGTGCGCATCGGCGTCACGGTCACCACTTCGTCGGGCCGGAACGTCGACATGCGGGTCATGCACAGCAGCCGCGGCCGTCCGTTCACCTCCGCCGAGCACGAGCCGCACTTGCCCGCCTTGCAGTTCCAGCGCACCGCCAGATCGGGCGCCTGGGTGGCCTGGAGGCGGTGGATGATGTCGAGCACCACCTCGCCCTCGTTCACCTCGACGGTGAAGTCCTCCAGCGCCCCACCGTCCTGATCGCCGCGCCACACGCGGAATTCGGCGTCGTAACCCATTGCTACGCCTCACCTTCCGTGGCCGATACCGAGCTCGCCGGATGGGCGGCGAGTTCGGCCGGCTTGTAGTACTTCTCGAGTTCGGAGATGTCGAACAGCGCCAGCAGGTCCTCGCGCATCGGTTTCTGCGGCGCCCGCGTGACGCGCACCCCCGGCACCGCCGCGCCCGCGTCGGCGGGGTCGGCCGAGCACACCAGCAGCGTGCCGCGCCACACCGGATCCATGGCCGGGTGGTCGTCGCGGGTGTGCCCGCCGCGGCTCTCGGTGCGCAGCAGCGCGGCCTGCGCCACGCATTCGCTGACCAGCAGCATGTTGCGCAGATCCAGCGCCAGGTGCCAGCCGGGGTTGAACTGCCGGTGCCCCTCCACCACCACGTGCGCGAAACGCGCCCGCAGCGCGTCGAGCCGCTCGATGGCCTGCTCGAGTTCGCGCTCCCGGCGGATGATGCCCACCAGGTCGTTCATCGCCTGCTGGAGATCGGTGTGCAGGGTGTAGGGGTTCTCGCCCGCGCCGTCGGCCGGCGGGTCGAACGGCGCGAGCGCCGCCCGCGCCGCCGCGGCCACGTCGGCGTCGGACACCCGGGGCCGCTCGCCGATGTGCAGCACGTAGGTCGAGGCGCCCAGCCCGGCACGGCGGCCGAAGACCAGCAGGTCCGAGAGCGAATTGCCGCCGAGCCGGTTGGAGCCGTGCATACCGCCGGAACACTCGCCCGCCGCGAACAAGCCGGGCACCACGGCCGCGCCCGTGTCGGGGTCGACCTCGATGCCGCCCATCACGTAGTGGCAGGTGGGACCCACCTCCATGGGCTCGGCGGTGATGTCGACGTCGGCGAGTTCCTTGAACTGGTGGTACATCGAGGGCAGCCGCCGCCGGATCTCCTCGGCGGGCAGGCGCGAGGCGATGTCGAGGTACACCCCGCCGTGCTCGGTGCCGCGCCCCTCCTTGACCTCGGCGTTGATGGCGCGCGCCACCTCGTCGCGGGGCAGCAGGTCGGGGGTGCGGCGGGCGGAGTCGTTGTCCTTCAGCCACTGATCGGCCTCGGCCTCGCTCTCGGCGTACTGGCCCTTGAACACCGAGGGGATGTAGTCGAACATGAACCGCTTGCCGTCGGTGTTCTTGAGCACGCCGCCGTCGCCGCGCACGCCCTCGGTGACCAGGATGCCCTTCACACTCGGCGGCCACACCATGCCGGTCGGATGGAATTGCAGGAACTCCATATTGATCAGCGTGGCGCCCGCGCGCAGGGCCAGCGCGTGTCCGTCGCCGGTGTACTCCCAGGAATTCGAGGTCACCTTGTAGGACTTGCCGATGCCGCCGGTCGCGAGCACCACCGCGGGTGTGTCGAACAGGATGAACTTGCCCGATTCGCGCCAGTAGCCGAACGCGCCCGCGATGCGGTCGCCGTCCTTGAGCAGTTCGGTGATGGTGCATTCGGCGAAAACCTTGATGCGCGACTCGTAATCGCCCGTCTCGGCGAAATCCTCCTGTTGCAGCGAGACGATCTTCTGCTGCATGGTGCGGATGATCTCGAGTCCGGTGCGGTCGCCCACGTGCGCCAGGCGCGGATAGGTGTGACCGCCGAAGTTGCGCTGGCTGATTCGGCCGTCGGGCGTCCGATCGAACAGTGCCCCATAGCTTTCCAGTTCCCAGACGCGTTCCGGTGCTTCCTGGGCGTGCAATTCGGCCATGCGCCAGTTGTTGAGGAATTTCCCCCCGCGCATGGTGTCCTTGAAATGTGTTTGCCAGCTGTCCTTTTCGTTGGCATTGCCCATGGACGCGGCGCAACCGCCCTCGGCCATGACCGTATGTGCCTTGCCGAACAGCGATTTGCACACCACCGCGACCGAGAGTCCGTGTTCGCGCGCCTCGATGACCGCGCGGAGCCCGGCGCCCCCGGCACCGATGACGACGACGTCGTAGTTGTGCCGTTCCACTTCTGGCATGGTGAGCGAATACTCCTGAAGTCGAGGCGGATCAGTTGACGAACCGCAGGTCCGAGATGGTGTCGCTGGCCACCAACATCACGTAGAAGTCGGTGAGCATGAGGGTGCCCAGCGTCACCCAGGCCAGCTGCATGTGCCGGGTGTTGAGCTTGGACACCTGGGTCCAGAACCAGTACCGGACCGGGTGCGCGGAGAAGTGCTTGAGCCTGCCGCCCGCGATGTGCCTGCACGAATGGCACGACAGCGTGTAGGCCCACAGCAGCGTGACGTTGCCCAGCAGGATCAGATTGCCCAGCCCGATGCCGAACCCGTCGGCGGTGTTGAACGCGGCCAGCGCGTCGTAGGTGTTGATCACGGAGATGAGCGCGGCCGCGTAGAAGAAGTAGCGGTGCGCGTTCTGGATGATCAGCGGCAGCCGGGTCTCGCCGGTGTACTTCGCGTGCGGTTCGGCGACCGCGCAGGCCGGCGGGGAGAACCACACCGCGCGGTAGTAGGCCTTGCGGTAGTAGTAGCAGGTCAGGCGGAAGCCGAGCAGCAGCGGCAGCACCACGAAGCCGAGCGGAATCCACATCGGCAGTTCGCCGAACGGCTGCCCGAAATGGCTGGAGCCCGGAACGCAGGACGCGCTCAGGCACGGGGAGTAGAAGGGGGTGAGGTAGTGGTAGTCCGGGACCCAATACGCCGTTCGCGCAAACGATCTGACGGTCGCGTACACCACGAAGGTGCCCAGGCCGAGCACCGTGAGCAGCGGCGGTAACCACCAGCGGTCGGTGCGCAGTGTGCGGTCGGAGATCCTGGCCCTGGTCTTGCTGAAAACGCCGGTGCCCGTGGCGGGTGTGGCGGTCGGTGCGGCACTCACAGGAGGACGCCTCGCTTGGTTCGCTTCGGCGGACGGCATCGATACCGTTCGCGATCCGGTGTGATGCTGGCCACCATACGGCACCGTAGCTATGGCGCGAGCGGGGTCCCGCCAATTCCGGACACCTGCTCAGACTATGATTTGCGCCACACTCGCCTCGCGCGCGCGTTCCCGCCGCGCCCTCGCGTAAACGCCCCCGCCGGGCGAACTGCGGAGATACAGAACGACATTCGCGATCGATCTCCGGAGGCCGCGAAATGGGGTGCGCATAACTCCCCCGGGGCGTCACACGCAGGCAACAATCCTGTGTTCCCCTTTCCTCAGAGATTCACCCGCTGACGTGCGCGTTTGCGCCGTCGCGCGCCCGGACTCGGCCGGGGGAAGGAGCCACCGAGATGAGACGTGCCGCGATCGTCGCGCCAGTCCGAACCCCGAGTGGGGTCGAGGGCGGCGCGCTGTCGGGAATGTCGCCGCACTGGCTGGCCGCGACGGTGCTCGACGCCGTCATCGCACGGTCCGGCATCGACCCGTGGCGGATCGAGGACGTCGCGATGGCCTGTGCCGACGGCGGACTGACCGCCGCGCCGGACCTGAGCAGGCTCGCCGCGCGCGGGGCCGGACTGCCGTTCGCGGTGCCGGGTTTCCTCACCGACCGCAGTGGCGGCAGCGGACTGCAAGCCGTCATCACCGCCGCGATGATGGTGCAGACCGGCGCCGTCGACGTGGTGGTCGCCGGCGGTGTCGAGGCCGCCGCCGAACCGCTGCGACCCAGGCCGGGCGATGTAGCCAACGCCGAGGAACTGGCCAGGTATTACGGCATCCGGCGCGCGGAGGCCGACGAGTTCGCCGTCGCCAGTCACCGCAAGGCCGCGCGGGCGTGGCGGCAGGGCACCTTCGGCGCCGAGGTCATCCCGGTCGGCGTGCTCGCCGACGAGATGCCCGACGAGGACACCGGCGGCCACCGCATCCTGCGCGACGAGGGCGTGCGCGACGACGTCACCGCCCGCACGCTGGCCACCCTGCGTCCGCTGATCTCCGACGGCGTCGTGACCGCGGGCAATATGAGCGCCCACCGGCACGGCGCCTCGGCCTGCCTGGTGGTGGCTGAGGACCGGCTCGACGAGTTCGGCCTCACCCCGCTGGCCTATCTGGTGGGCTGGGCGGCAGCGGGCTGCGACGCGGGCGCGGTCACCCTGGGCGCGGCGCCCGCGGTCTCGAAACTGCTCGGGCGCACCGGTTTCGGTCTCGACGACATCGATCTGCTCGAGGTCGACGAAGGGTTTGCCGTGGAGGTGCTGGCGCTGGCCAGGGAGTGGGACCTCGACCCGGGTGAGCGGCTCAACGTGAACGGCTCGTCCATCGCGCTCGGCCACCCCGTCGGCGCGACCGGACTGCGGATCATGACCACGATGCTGCACGAACTGGGCCGCTCCGGCGGGCGCTTCGGGCTCGAGGCGATCGCGCTGGGCCGCGATCACGGCATCGCCGCGCTGTTCGAATCGGCGGGGCTGGAGCCGGAGGTGGAAGTCCCCAGGGGCGCGCGCTTCCACGGCGCGCGCAAATCGCGCCGGGCCGGGCGGCACCGCGCCGCCTGAGGTCGATTCGTGCGCCGCGCCGGATGCGGTGCGCTCGGCGCCGTGGCGGTGCTCGCCCTGCGACGGACGAGCACCGCGCCGGGGCGGGTCTACTTGGTGCGCGGGCGGGAGTGGAACCCCAGGCCTTCGTCCTGGGCCCCCATCCACGCGGCTTCGTCGGATTTACTGTCCGGGACGTAGATCTTGTCCTGCCTGCCGCGCACCACTTCGGGTGGCGGTGCGCTCTCGAACTCCTCGGTGTCGATCAGGAGCCGTTCCAGATCGTTCTCCAGGCGGCGCACCACGCCCGCGTCGCCGTAGTGGGACCGCAGTGCGCCGATGGACTGCCGGAGCTGGTTGACCGCGTAGCGGAGCTGCTCGATATCGCTGCGTGTCATCGTGACCTCCTGGGTTCCTCGGTGGACTCTGCGACCCCGGCTACGCGGATCGCGGCACCGGAATCCGTCCGGGACCGCAAGCCACCGAGTCGTGTGACCCACCACACAACGTGATCTACAACACAGTACAGAAAGTTATGGGTTTCGGCTCGTCGGCGAGCGGATTCTCAGGTTTGCCCTGCGATTGCGCGATCAGCCAGCGGCGGCGTAGTCGGGCCCGGTGTCGGTCATGGCGGCTACGGCGCGATTCACCAGCGCGACGATCGAGGACGCCACCTCCTCCGCCCGTTCCAGGATGACGCTGTGACCCGCGCCCTCCACCCGCACCAGCTCCGAACCGGTGAGTTGCGAGGCCAGCACCACCGAATGCGCGAACGGCACCACGATGTCGGCCGACCCGGCGAGCACCAGCGCCGGGATGCCGCCGAGGCGGTGCAGCGAGGCCGTCTCGTCGAAGGTGATGAGCGAGCCGAGGAAGCCCGCCATGGTCGGCAGCGGTGTCTCGTTCAGCATGGCGGTGGCCAGCGCGACCACGCGCGGGTTGATCTTGCGCTCCCCGAACATCGCCTCGCGCAGGATCGGTTCGAAGAGGCGGCGCGAGAACCGCTTCGACGCCTGCATCACCCGCGGCGCGCGCAACACCGCGACCCGCAGCGAGTTCACCGCGTACCGGTGCAGGAACCGGCCCAGGCCCACGTCGGTGAGGCCGTTGGCCGCGCCCGCGATCAGGCCGAGGCCCACCACGCGGGCGCCGATGGACTCGGGGAACATACGGGCGTAGGCCAGTAGCACCATCGCGCCCATGGAGTGCCCCACGAGCACGACCGGCCCGGCGGGCGCCATGGTGCGCAGCACGGTGTCGAGATCGCGGCCGAGCTGGTCGATGGTGTAGGTGGCCGGGTCGGCCGCGCCGGATTCGCCGTGGCCGCGGTGGTCGTAGAACACCATCCTGGTGTCGTGTCCCCACTGCCGCAGCAGCTGGTCGCGCAGGTCCGACCACGATTCGACGCGTAGGCAGTGTCCGTGCACGAACACGACGGTCAGTGGTGCGTCGTCGGCGCCGAAGGTGCGGACCGAGATCGGGACGCCGTCGTCGGCCGACACGGTGACGCGATGGCCGTCGAAATCGGCGGCGCGGCGGGCGATCGTCGTCGACATGAGCCCTCCTGGCGGGGACACCGGGTGCGGAGTACTTGTCTCCGCGTGTCGATATCCATTTCCGCGCCGTTAGCGGCCCATACCGGGCGTTATCCACATGTTGTCCAACCGAGTCCGGCGAGGTGCCGGTGGGGGGGTCGCCCCGAGGTCTGGGTATGTCTACTTATATCTAGTAAATTTCATACACATACTAATATTTCACTGACCGGGTGTGGATGGCTGAGTATCGTCGATTCTGTAAAAGCTGCTAGACGCCGCTAGATTCGGCAACCAATGCGCCTCGTTGGGGCGCTGCGAGTATCTATACCTGTATATGAGAAATCAAATACTGATGTATATCTTCGAACGGCGATCCGGTGCCTCAGGTGTAGGTCGGTCGAACGCGGCCGCAGGCGGACTGTTCCACCAGGCGGTGCGGTAGGCGGAGGAGGCGTCACCAGCCGCGAGCCGGGTCACGCGATCAGTCGACAGTGCGCCCCAGCAGTCGATCCGTTTCGCGCCGTTCACGTTTCGTGGGCCGTCCGCTGCCTCGGTCTCGGCGGGGCATGGCGGCCAGGAGTTCGCGCGGGGGCGGCTGCGGGCTGCGGTCGATGAGGCATTGGGCGGCGATGGGGGCGCCGACGCGTTTGGTGACGATACGCTCGACGATCACGATGCGCTCGACACCGCCCACCCGGATGCGGATCTCGTCGCCGGGACGGACCGGCTGCGCGGGTTTGGCGGTACTGCCGTTGACGCGGACGTGGCCACCGCGACACGCTTCCGCGGCGGCGGAGCGGGTCTTGAACAGCCGAACCGACCAAGTCCAGGAATCGACCCTGGCTTGGCCGGGGGTGGCGGAACCTGCGGGTGGCACCCGTCCAGATTAGGCCGCGATGCGGCGGGCGGTCACCACCATGTCGGGGCGCAGCGGGGTGTAGGACACCGGCTGACCCGACTGGACCGCGTTGAGCAGCTTGCCGTCGCCGGCGTACAGGCCGACGTGGCCGCCGCCGTTGGTGACGACGATATCGCCGGGCCGCAGGTCACTGAACGCGACGGGGGCGCCGACGTGGGACTGCTCGAAGCTGGTGCGGGGCAGCTCGATTCCGGCCTGCTTGTAGGCCCACTTCACGAGACCGGAGCAGTCGAAGCTCGACGGGCCCGCGGCGCCCCAGGAGTACATGGCGCCGACCTTGGTCTTGGCGGCGTCCAGGGCGATCTCGGCCGGACCCTGCTGCACCATCGGGTTCTCGAACTGGATGCTGGGCAGCTGCGGCGCGGCCAGCGGAGCCTGCGGCGAGTTCAGCGCCTGCTGAAGCTGTTCGTTGAGCTGCTGCACGGGCTGCTCGAACTCCTGCGGCACGGGGACGTCGAAATCACCGACACCGGGGATGCTGAGCGTGGCGGCCATCGCGGGTACCGCGGGCATCGCGCCCGTCGTCGCGGCCACCGCACCCATGACGAGTGCACCCTTCACGGAATTCGGCAGTCGCGATTCCCGCTGCAAGCTGTGTTTACCCACCGAGCTGAGTCTCCGATCTTCCTGCTCTCCCGCCGACCGGGTTAGCTGACGGGTTCGGGCCGGGAAGATCGGCCCTACCACGAAGACACGGGGCCTTCGCGGATTCACCCCAGACGAACCTGTGGGTCCCCGGCACGACAGCCGAGATCCGTTGGCCCCGACAGCCGTTTAGGCGGTGACTCCATGGCGCCGCTTCTCCGCCGAAACGACATCCTCCACGAAGTCACGAGAAGATTACGACGCCGGAGCGGTGTTGTCCAGCGCACAGACCAGGGATTTCGGGGGCTTGTGAAAACTCACTGGACAAGCAGGGCGAATACCGGCGACACGCGAGTGTCACGGCCGGGTCTCGGCGCCGCGGGCGCGTCACGAACCGGGCACGTCAAGATCGCTCGCGCAGCGCCCGCTCGAGCTCGGCGATGCGGCGGTTCGCGTCGGCCAGCCCCACCTCGAGCTTGCCGAGCGCCATCACCAGCGGGCCCACCGCGAGGTCGGCCACCAGCTGGGGATCGTCGAAGCCCTGTTCGATGGCGGCGAGGATATTGGCCCGGATCAGCTTGGCCTGCACGGCCCGCTCCGGAACGGTCCAGGACTCGACGACTTCGGCGACACCGCCGGGCACGTCCGGCTCCTCCGGTTCCATGAACTCCTCCGACATGACCCTCCGCTCCGCCGCCCCCGGACGCCCTCAGCGTAGAGATTTCCCTCCGGAAGACAAGGCCCGACTACACATGTCTACGACATCGTCTAGACAAAGCAAGATTCTTCTACCGGAACGCGCTACGGTTTCGGGGCATGGACCCCGTGCGCAACCCGTATGCACCCGGAGCGGGCCAGCGCCCGCCCGAACTCGCCGGGCGCGACAAACAACTCACCGCCTTCGACATCGTGCTGGAGCGGATCGCGCGGGGCAGGCCGGAGCGCAGCGTGATGCTGACGGGCCTGCGCGGCGTCGGAAAGACCGTGCTGCTCAACCAACTTCGCTCGGCGGCGGTCTCGCGCGGCTGGGGGACCGGCAAGATCGAGGCGCGCCCCGACCAGGATCTGCGCCGCCCGCTGTCCTCCGCGCTGCACATGGCCACCCGCGCGATCGCGATGGCGCACCGCAATCCCGAGCGCGTGGACGACTTCCTCGGCATCCTCAAGGCTTTCGCGTTGCGCGCGACCGCCGACAAGGGCATGCGCGAGCGCTGGCAACCGGGCATCGACGTGCCCGCGGTCTCGGGCCGCGCCGATTCCGGCGATATCGAGATCGACCTGGTGGAGTTGCTGAAGGAGGCGGCCGCCCTGGCCGGCGACATCGGAGTGGGCATGGCGATCTTCATCGATGAGATGCAGGATCTGGGGCCCGCCGACGTCTCGGCCATCTGCGGGGCGTGCCACGAGCTGAGCCAGGACGCCGCGCCGCTGATCGTGGTCGGCGCGGGCCTGCCGCACCTGCCCGCGGTGCTCTCGGCCTCGAAGAGCTATTCGGAGCGCCTTTTCAGCTATCACCGCATCGACCGGCTGGATCGGGAGTCGGCCGATCAGGCGCTGATCGCGCCCGCCGAGCGCGAAGGAGTGAAATTCACCGAAGACGCGCTCGACGTGCTCTACCAGAAGGCAGACGGTTACCCCTATTTCGTGCAGGCCTACGGGAAAGCCGCGTGGGATCAGGCGCCGGAAACACCGATCTCCGCCGAAGACGTCGAGGTGGCCTCACCCACCGCCGAGGAGGAGCTGGCGGTGGGATTCTTCGGATCTCGTTACGAGCGGGCAACTCCCGCCGAGCGGGAGTATATGCGCGCCATGGCCGACCTCGCGGGCGATGACGGCCCGGTCGCCACCGCCGCCGTGGCGGCTGAGCTCGGGCGTAAGCCCGCCTCGCTCTCGCCCGCGCGCGACGGGTTGATCAAGAAGGGGCTGATCTATTCGGCCGAGCGCGGCACCATCGGGTTCACGGTCCCGCATTTCGGGCGCTATCTGCGCAGCGTGTGATTGCTCGATATTCTCCTGTCTATCAAGATCATTAGAAATCGATAGAAATCCCTCAGCCGAACTCCTACCGGCGGGTAACCATCTTTCCTACACTCGAATGTGATGCCGATCACCTCCGAGGAGGACCTGCTATGGCGACCACAGCGAAAGTCGACGCCACCGAAGAACAGTCCAGGGCACTGGTCGAGGAGTCCCGCGAAACCACCTGGGCCAAGCCGTCGTTCGCCAAAGAGATGTTCCTCGGACGCTTCCGGCTCGACCTCATCCACCCCTATCCGACGCCCGGACCCGAGGACGCCGCGCGCACCGAGGCCTTCCTCGCCAGGCTGCGCCCGTTCTGCGAGAGCATCGACGGCGGCGTGATCGAGGAGCAGGGGCGCATTCCCGACGAGTACGTCAAGGGCCTGGCCGAACTCGGCTGCTTCGGCTTGAAGATCCCCGAATCCCATGGGGGGCAGGGACTCTCCCAGTTCGGCTACAACCGCGCGCTGATGCTCGTCGGTTCGGCGCACCCCAGCTTGGGCGTGCTGCTCTCGGCGCACCAGTCCATCGGCGTGCCCGAACCGTTGAAGCTGGCGGGCACCGCCGAACAGAAGGCGGAGTTCCTGCCGCGCTGCGCGGCGGGCGCGGTGAGCGCGTTCCTGCTCACCGAACCCGATGTCGGTTCCGATCCGGCGCGGATGGCCAGCACCGCCACCCCGACCGAGGACGGCGAGGCGTACCTGCTCAACGGCGTGAAACTGTGGACGACCAACGGCGTGGTGGCCGAACTGCTGGTCGTGATGGCGCGGGTGCCCAAGAGCGAGGGCCATCGGGGCGGCATCTCCGCGTTCGTGGTGGAGGCCGATTCGCCGGGCATCACCGTGGAGCGGCGCAACGCGTTCATGGGACTGCGCGGCATCGAGAACGGCGTGACCCGGCTGCACGACGTGCGGGTGCCCAAACGCAACCTCATCGGCCGCGAAGGCGACGGCCTCAAGATCGCGCTGACCACGCTGAACGCGGGGCGCCTCGCGATCCCGGCGATGTGCACGGCGGCCGCGAAATGGTCGCTGAAGATCGCCAGGGAATGGTGCGCGGCGCGCGTGCAGTGGGGCAGGCCGGTCGGCGAGCACGCCGCGGTGGGCGAGAAGATCTCCTTCATCGCCGCCACCACCTACGCGCTGGAAGCGGCGCTGGATCTCTCGGCGGCCATGTGCGACGAGGACCGCAACGACATCCGCATCGAGGCCGCGCTGGCCAAACTGTGGGCCAGCGAGATGAGCTGCGAGATCGCCGACGAGCTGGTGCAGATCCGCGGTGGGCGCGGCTACGAGACCGCCGCCTCGCTCGCGGCGCGCGGGGAACGCGCGGTCGCCGCCGAACAACTGCTGCGCGATCTGCGGATCAACCGCATCTTCGAGGGGTCGAGCGAGATCATGCGGCTGCTGATCGCGCGCGAGATGGCCGACGCGCACATGGCGGCGGCGGGTGCACTGGTGGACCGCAAGGCGGAGTTGAAGGACAAGGCCAAGGCCGCCGTGGGCGCGACGGGTTTCTACGCCAAGTGGTTCCCGCAACTGGCCGTCGGGGCGGGCACGGTGACCGGCTCCTACAGCGAATTCGGCACGCTGGCACGGCATCTGCGGTTCGTCGAGCGCACGTCGCGCAAGCAGGCCCGCTCGCTCATGTACGGCATGGCGCGGTGGCAGGCCGGGTTGGAGTACCGGCAGAACTTCCTGGGCCGCATCGTCGACATCGGCGCGGAGCTGTTCGCCATGTCGGCCTCCTGCGTGCGCGCGAAGGCGCTGCTGGAAGCCGGTGCGCCGGAAGGGCACGCGGCGGCCGAGCTGGCGGACACGTTCTGCCGGCAGTCCCGCATCCGGGTGCGGCAGTTGTTCGACGCGCTGTGGGAGAACACCGACGACGAGGACCGCACCGTCACCCGCAACGTTCTCGACGGGCGCTACACCTGGCTGGAGGACGGCGTCTTCGACCCCAGCGAGGGCACCGGGCCGTGGATCGCCGAATGGCAGATCGGGCCGTCCACCGAGGAGAACCTGCTGCGGCCGTTCCTCCCCTCGACGCGGACGCACGCCTGAACGGATCGGGGCGAGTCCAACACGAATAAGGCGAGAGATGCGCTCGATCTCACTCCGGCTTCCACCGTTCTGAATCAGGCGAATAAATGTACCCGGCGCCGCACCCGCTTCCGAGCACGCCGCTGTCATTGTTCGGGCAGTTGCGAGGGTTGATATTCTGCGCCTGCAGAACAATCTATGAGCCGGTCATCATCCAAAGTCAACCGTCGGTTGGAGTGTGTTGCTGGCCATTCGTGAAGACGCGAGCACGGGGTGTCATGCACAATATCTGTTGAAATCAGGGTTGTTCATAAATTTCCCAAAGGAGTAGCCCGTCACTCTGGGACACCGAATTGTCCCACGGGTTGACTTGGAAATTCTCGTCGACCAGATAGGATCTGTATTTTATCTCTGGACTGCCGAGTCCGGTCACATAGATTGTCCCGACGTGCTTCCCTACCTGACTGTCTTTTACCGAACGCGCAACAAAGGACGCGGCCGAACGGAGGTCATCTACTGTATTAGCGTCTGGAACACAAAGGTCAGCGAGCACGATTTTCATCCCACTTTTGTCCGGACCCACGCTGAAGCGTAAATCGAAAAGCTCGGCCCCGGCGGGGAGTTCGAGTTCAGTGGATACGGCAGCGAGCTCGGGCTCCTCGATAACCCGCGCCGGCAGACAAGGTGACGTCTTCAAGAGAACGCTCGAAGCAGCGGCGGACGTCACGGATACAGCGGCGGATGGGGTCGATGTCGTTGTAGTATCACCGCAGCCAACGATTGTTGCGCTGCTTATGGATGCAACGACAGCGATTAGACCGCGGCAATGGCGGCGCCTCAATTCAGGAGAACATGATCGCGGGGACGATGGAATTAGTGAATGATACAATCGCCGCACAGTTACAGACCAGCCGCCATAGTAGTACCCTCTTTCAGTCGTCGTCACAGTTCCATAGCGGGGTCACGAGGTTGCCAGTTCCCACAGTTTGGGGTCGTTGAAATCCTTGCCCAGGGCCTGGGGCCACCTATTGTTCGGCATGCCGAACGGATTGTTTCTCAGATTTTTTAGCTTGTTTGCTGATATGCCTTGCTCTTGCAAGTTTCCTACGTACGTTGTGAATATGCTCGTCATCGAATTTATGGTATTGGCTGCCAGGGAACCGATTGCCCCCAGCGCCTCCAGCACACCGAATACCGTCGAGACGTCGACGATAACCTCCGTAATACTTGCGTAGAATCCAGCAATCGCCTTGACAATCTCGGTATACAAGAGATGACCTGCCCTGGCAAGTGATATCAATTCATCGTGAACGTTGTTGCACAGCTCGACCGTTGTTGACATTGCCTTCATTTGAGCGGCGACGGAAGTGCTGTACCGTTCTTTGGCCAAGCCTGACCAGTGGCCTTCCATGCTGACATTGGGGTCCTCCAGAGTGGCGTGTGCTCCCCGAACAGTGGCGGCAACGGCTTGCCAGTCTGCTGCGTATCTGACAAATAAATATGGTGCGGCGATGCCTTGAGATATCTCTTTGAACTTGTTGATGATCTCCTTGAATGTCTCCTGTATGTCATCCCTTTTGGACGTAGCTTTGAGATATAGCACCGGACTCTTCAGCCGGAGAGAATCCATCTCATCGTTCAATTTGTCGGGTAGTTCTTCCCATTCCTTCTGCGCCTTTTCGAAGTCGCCGATGGATCTATTCAAATCCTCGACTTGCAGCGAATCTGTCATATGTTGAAGTCCACTTCCAGGCGCTTCAGGTCATCTTCATTTTGTTCGTCTTGCCCGCGATAAGTTGCCGCAACAATGCGCAATCCGGACGCCATCTCCGATGATTCTGCGCCACCTTCCCGAAGGCGTTCCTGTAAATAAGAAGCAGTCTGTATGTATTCTTCCCAGGGTATCTGGTAAATCCCGAACTGCTCTTGGGAGAGTTTAAGTGGATCGATCTGACCAGCGGCCTTGTATAACGCTTGATACACCGTCTGCGACCATGCTGTGGAGGCTCTATCTAGGAGCTCCAGTTCGACTGACAGGTTATCGGTCATGGGGTCTCGCTATCCACCAATCTGTGAATATGTTCGGCAAGCCTCTTGTAGACTTCCGCTTCAGGCTCTCGGTCGAGGTATGGATCGGTCCTCAGGACCGGTTTCATTGCGCGAATCTGGTTTGCACACTCGACGATGTCGTGGCATATTGTAAACGAATCTCTGGCCTGTGCCCACTGCGGATCTATGCTTATTGCTGTGATCCGTCTCCCATTTGCGGAAACCGTCACGGTTGGTTGATCTTCTTCGTCCAGCCCAGGTCCGTGTGCTACGTAGTTGAAAGGTCCCAGCATTCGAGCTTGGATCTCTCGATACTCATCTGTGTGGCGCGTCCTGAGAAGCGCTGGCGCTATCTGGTAAATGGTTGGCACGCGATGCTGCGTTTCGCCGCCTGACTCGAAGGTTCGTATCGCGCGTTCGTGCAAGGCGAATATGTATGCACTCATTATCGAGTCAGAGTATTCATGGGCGCTGAACTGTGCCTGCCAATTGCGACTCGCTTTGATGGCGTCAGGCAAGTTGTCCGTGCCTAACTCGACATCAATGTATGAGGATTTCGGTGGCAGCGTGTAAAATGCCTCGGTGGGATTGGCGCTGCCACCTTGGAAGGAACCGATGATCTGGCGATCGTTGCCGAAAGGCATGGTGATGGAACTACCTTCCTTATAGTTCATGGCGCAGTATGTCAGATCACTGACGATGGATTCTATTGCATCGCGGATTCGAATGCATATGACACCCCCTTGTGCGCGCTGACCGCACTGTTTACGACAGTTCCCCTAAAATATAATGTCCGCAGGTAGCAAGCTACAGCATTGCGTGTGGGGCCGCAATAGATCGAGGCTATGGTGTCTTGGCGCAGTAGCCAGGTGGACGGTATGGAAGTCTGCATCCGTGGCGTGCCACCACGCCCGGAATCAGCTACTGAAGGGCTCCTTGGCTAGGGTCCGCGGTGCGGGCGAGGTGGGAGGCCGCCAGGGCGGAGGCGGCTACCGTGATGAGGGCGCCGAGCATGAGGGCCGAGGATTCGCCGGGGAGCAGGACGTGGAGTTGGGCGCCCACGGTGACGGCGGCGACGGGGACGCCGATCTGGGCCGCCGCGAGGGCGGCGTAGCCGACGGGTTGGCCGAGCAGGCGCAGGGCGATGTGGGCGAGGATCGCTGCCGCGCCGAGGGCGACGCCCAGCAGGATCAGGCGGGGGTGCTCGCCGAATTCGCGCAGGTTCAGGCGGGCGCCGAGCCAGACGAAGAACAGCGGGGCGAGGAAGCCGTCGCTGATGGCGAAGAGCTGGCGCGCGACCCGGCGCGGCTCCCCGACCGCCGCCACCGCGAGCCCGGCGGCGAAGCCCGCCAACATGATCGACACGTGCGTCTGGGTGGCGACCGCGCACAGCGCGAACAGCAGCGCCAGGCTGACGCGGAGTTCGAACGCGAACAGCCGGTCCTCCGAGATCCGGTGCACCCGCTTGCGCACACCCGACCGTTCCACCGCGCGCAGCGCCAGGAACAGCCCCACCGCGCACGCCGCCACCGCGATAGCGCCGAGCGCCGCCCGTCCCGCGTTGCCGGGATCGATCACCAAGGGCAGCGCCACCACGGCGGCGGTGTCGGCGATCGCGACCTGCGCCGTCAGCGCCAGCACCGGTTTCCCTGTCAAGCCGGCCGAGTCGATGATCGGCAGCACCAGCGCCGCCGACGAGGATGCGATCAGCACCGCGTAGATCGCCCCGTGCCCGGTCTCGAACCACGCCGCGATTCCGAAACCCAGTGCGCCCGCGAGAATTCCGACCACCACCGCCCGCAGCGCCCCCACGCCCAGCGCCGTGCGCACCAGCGGATCGCGCACCGGCACATGCGTGCCCGCCACGAACATCACCAGCGCGAACCCCAGATCCGCGAGAAACGTGAAGACCGGATCGCTCGCGTCCAGCACCCCGAAACCCGTCGCCCCGAACACCGCTCCCGCCGCCAACTCCCCGAGGATTACCGGCACATGCCAGCTCCGCCGCAGCGCGAGCAGCGGCCCGCACAACCCGAGCACCACCGCCAGCGCGAGCATCGAGAACGTCATGGCGCGGCCGATCGTCTGACCATCCCCCCATCATCGGACGGACGGGCCGCGATCGACGAACGACCCGCCCGGCCGGGGCTACGCCGGTACCGACCGCTTCGCGCGCGGCGTCGCACCGCACGGTCGCTCGTGCGAGCCGATTGTCGAACCTGCCTGTGCGCGGTCGGGATCGCGCGGCAGGGTTACCGCGCGGCGCGAGAGTATCCCGGTGGACAGCCCCACGGGCGGGTCGCGTAGACCGCTCGGTGCGTGCGCCCGGGGTCAATCGTCTCCTCGGCCCAGGTCGCGCCCAGCCCGCACTCGCAACATCGAAGCGCGGAGTGGACTCGGCGCGGTCGGGCGGGTGCGGCGGTGCGCGGAGTACTCCCGGCGGACTCGACGTGATCGGCTTGCGCGCGCACCTCACCCGGCGGGTGGCACCTTCCCCACGGCGAGCAGTCGCGGCAGCGTGCCGCTGTTGTAGAGCCTGCGGCATTCGGTGCGGCGGAGTTTCCCGCTGGAGGTTTTGGGGATGCGTCCGGGTTCGACCAGGACGACGGAGCCGGGCATGACTTCGTGGGCGGTGGCGACGGCGCCGCGGATGCGGCGGGCGATATCGGTGAGCACGGCGGATTCGGCCGTGTCGGTGGCGAGTTCGGCGATGACGACCAGGTCTTCGCGCTGCCCGTCGTCGGTGCCGAACGCGGTGATGTGGCCGGGCCGGATCTCGGGGGCGGCGGAGGCGACCGTGGATTCGATGTCGGCGGGGTAGTGGTTGCGGCCGTCGATGACGATGAGATCCTTCAGTCGCCCGGCCACATAGAGCTGCCCGTCGTGCCAGAAGCCGAGATCGCCTGTCCGCAACCATCTTTCGGTGCGTCCGGTGAGGGTGGCGGCGAACGTCTCGACCGTGGCGGCCGGGTTGGCGTGGTAGCCGCCGCACACGTTCGGCCCCGACACCCAGATCTCGCCGACGGTCCCCGCCGCGACTTCGGTGCGGTCGGCGGGATCGACGACGGCCACGTGCTGCCCCGCCGGCGCGCCACAGCCGACGAGCGGCAGCGCCGGAACGGAATCGTCGTCGGACGCGACGGCCCGGCCCTCGGTGAGGGCGCCGCGATCGAAGCGCTTCGTGACGGGCTCGGCATCCTGGACGGAAACCGTCACCGTGAGCGTGGCTTCCGCGAGCCCGTAGCCGGGTGTGTGCGCGTGGTGCCGGAATCCGCTGGGCGCGAAGGTCTCGGTGAATTCGGTCAGCACCTCGGCGCGCACCGGCTCGGCACCGTTGAACAGGACATCCAACCCGGAGAGGTCCAGTCCGGCGCGCTCCTCGGGCGTGGTCGCCGAAATAGCCAGGGCCAAGCCGAAATTCGGGCTGCCTGTCACGCCAGCCCGGTAGTCCGAGCAGGCCCGCAACCATCGGATCGGCCGTTTGACGAAATCCATGGGCGCCATCGTCACGCCGGGCACACACGAGTAGAGCGGCATGGACAGCGCCAGCACCAGGCCCATGTCGTGGAAGAACGGCAGCCAGGTGACGATCGGCCGGTCCCGGATCGCCGGGATCGCGCCCCACAGCTGCCCGAGCGCCGCCGCGAGGTGATCATGCCCGACCTCCACACCGGCGGGCGCCTTGGTGGACCCGGACGTGTATTGAAGGTAAGCCGGAAAAGACCCGATCGGATCGATCACAGGTGTGGTGGTGGACTGGGTGAGATCATCGGGTAGTCGCAGTATTTCGCCGAGCGCACGGCCAATCGCCGGTTCGGTGACCGTGTCCGCCGCCGACAGCAGGCTCACGGACGGTTCCGCGTCGGCGAGTACGCCGTCCAGCCGGTCGGTGTTCCGTGATCCCGAGACCGGAAAGAGCGGCACCGCGGTGCGATTCGCGTACAGGCAGCCGAGGAATGCCACCACGTAGTCGAGTCCGTGCGCCGTCAGTATCGCGACGCGATCACCCGGTGCGGTCGCAACCCGCAGCCGGTGCGCGACTTCGCCTGCCGCACGATGCAATTGGCCGTACGTGAGGGTGGTCGGCACGCATTTCGTTCCGCGATAGGCGAGTTCGGTGAACGCCGCGTCGTCGGCCCGGGTGCCTGCCCACACCGCCACCCGCTCGGCCAGCGTGTCCGATCGTGCCACGCCGGGCACCGCGCCGAATCCTGTCATGTCGCCTCACCACATTCCGTCACTGCGCCGACCTCACCGCTCGTCGCGCGCGGCGACCCGGTCGGTGAGCGCCGCCGCGAGCGCGGCGACGGTCGGATATTTGAAGACCTCCGCCGTCGAGAGCACGATCCCGAGCCGCTCCTCCAACCCCCGCCGCACCTCGATGGCGAGCAGTGAGCTGAGGCCCAGGTCGTTGAAATCGTCGTCCGGGCCGATGCGTTCGCTGGTCAGCTCCAGTGTGGCGGCCAGCACCCGGCGCACGGCGTCGGCGACGTCGCCGGTGGGGCGGCCGGAACCGGCCTCGGACCGAGAGTTTCCTGTGGACGGCTGTGGAGGAATCGGAGCGACGGGTTGCGGCTCGGTGGGAGAAAGCATTTCGCGCAGTCGTGCGGCCACGGGTGAGGAATCGTCCGTGGGCGTGTAATCCAGGGCGAGGAGGTAGGGCAGTCGGTAGCGGGAAACCTCGGTGAGCAGTGCGGAACCCCGGTCCGGGTCGAAGGGAGTGAGCCCGGCGCGCCGCAGATGGGTTGCCCCGCCCGCGCTTTCGGCCAGACCCGAGGCCCAGGCGCCCCAGCCGATGCTGGTGATCACGCCCTTGTGCGGGGTGTGGGCGATCGCGTCCATGGCCGCGTTCGCGGCGGCGTACGCGGCTTGGCCGGGCGCGCCGAACGCGCCGGTGGCGGAGGAGAACAGGAAGACGAAGTCGAGCGGATCGGTGGCGGTGAGCGCGAGCAGGTCGGCGGCCGCGGCCGGTTTGGGGGCGAACATGCGAGCCAGCTGGCCGGCGTCGACGGTGTCGAACGCGGCGTCCTCCAGCGCGCCCGCCGCGTGCACGATGCCGCGCAGGGTGGAACCGCATTCACGAATGTCCTCGAGCGCGTTGTCCAGATCGCTGCGGTCGGCGACATCGCAGCGCACCACCACCATGCGGTCCTCGAAGCCATCGAGCAGCGGCGGCACGGGGCGTGGGGATCTGGTGAACACCACCACGTCTCGCGCCCCGGAGTCGAGCAGCCAGCGCACGGCGACCGCGCCGAGCGCGCCGAGCCCACCCGTCACGACGTACGTGCCCGCCGGGTCGATCTCGATCGGCTCGGCATCCGGCGGCACCGGAACGAACCTGCGCACCGCACAGGTCCCCGCCCGCAACCGCACTTCCCCGGCCGGTGCGTTCCCGCGCACGATCAGCTCGGTGAGCAACGCCGTCGACCGAGCGTCCTCGTCGGACCACACCAGACGCACGTGCCGGCCCGACTCGAGCTGCAAGGTGCGCGTCAGTCCGGCGATCCCCTGCGCCACGACGCCCCCGCGCAGCGCGGATTCGGGCAGCACCACGGTGATCGACTCGATGATGGGACGGGCCCGCGCTCGTTGCAGCAATTCCAGCACCCGAGCCACCGGTGTGCGACCGTCCTGTTCCTCCGGCCAGACGACCACCAGGGCGGTGCGCTCGGAGGCGGGGCGTCCCAGCAATACCGATTCGAAGACGGCAGTCGCCGAATCCGGATCCCGGGCAAGGCGTTCCGTGGGTAAGGTGCGTTCGAGCGCACGGGCGATCTCCCGCGCCGGCCGCGATTCCCCCACGACCAGACCACGTTTCGGCACCGAGGGTGCCGAGCGACCGTGCCCGACGAGCGTGCTCTGCTGAGTCTCAGCGTCGGTTGGTACCGGTGTCCACGCTTCGGTGTAGAAGGGGCTCGCCGGGTGTGTCGCCTCCGGCGTGGTGCTCGGTGTCGCCCCAACCTGCGGGGAGGTGTCGGCGTGCGCGGCAGCGGCGCTCGGCGTGATGTCGAGGAGTGGCGACGTGTTTGGTGCGAGCCCGGCGCGTGGTGCGGTTCCGGTGTATGGCGTCGCGTTCGGTGACAGTCCGGGTCTCTGTCCTGTGCTGGTGCCTGGCGCTGCGCCAGGTGTCCGCTCGTGGCGTGGTGCGGTGGCGATGGGTGGTGCGGTTGGCGCGGTGCCGGTGTGTGGTCCGGTGCCGGGTATCGCCTTGCTGCGCGCCGTGCCGGATTGTGGTGCTGTGCCCGTTGCCGGCTCGTGGTACGCCACCGTGCCCGATGTCGTATCGCGGCGTTCGATGCGCTTCGCGATACGCCCCCCGTCCACGAACCGCACCTGGACGCCGAGGAACGCCAGCGCTGGCGCGCCGTGCTGGTCGGTGCCGATCACGTCGGCGGTGACGCCGTGCGGGGAGCGGGTGCGCAGGATGGCGTGGGCCTGGTGCAGGGTGTGCCCCGGTTCGGTGGAGATCCAAGCGGTGTCCATCGCGATGGGAAGCGGGAGCGCGTCGCCGGGAAGGTCGCCGGCTGCTGCGGCGAGCAGGTGCAAGCATCCGTCCAGCGGTGCGGCACTGTGTAATTCGGCGGCCTCGAGGTCGGCGAGTGCGGCGTCGGTGGTGGCGAAGAGGTGCGTCAGGGGCCGGAACCGTGGGCCGTACTCGAGGCCCCTATCGTGCAGCGCCGCATAGAAGTCGGTGCCGGAAATTTCTCGCATCCGGTGGCGGGCCGCGCGATTGGCGTCGACCGCGCGCATCCACGCGACGATATCGGCCGGTGTCGGCGACGGACCGGGGCGAGCGGCCGCCAGGACCGTACCGTCGGTGGTTTCCGCGCGGACGCTCGCACCGTCGAGTCGATGGACGACTGTCGGCAGCGCGGCGAGGTCGGTGCGCTCGTGGACGAAGAAGTCCGCGAGAGTGCCCGCGCCGCCGCGATGGGCGGTGTGCAGCAGTCGGCGGACCCAGTGCACGGCGGGCACCGTCGGAATGCCTTGCACCACATGGTCATCCAGTGGTTCGGCGCGATAGGGAAGGTGCGGCGCGCCCGGTTCCTCGATGCCGAGCAGGGGAAAACGATGGCGCCGCCAATGCCTTCGGACAGCGGGCCCGTCGAAGCGGCCGTGTACGGCCCAGTTCACCGCTCGCCCTTCGATATACAGGTGCGCTAGGCAGTCGAGGAGAGCTGCCGCCTCGTCGGTGCGGGCGGCGACCGGGTAGGCGCTCTCGCGGAAATCGGGGTGCTCGCGCGCGGCGGGCGTGAGGACGGGCTGCGGCGACAATTCGAGGACGGTCCCGAGCCCGTCGGCGGCGGCACTGTCGAGCGCGGCCGCGAGTTCGACTGTGCCGGAGACGTTGTCGGCCCAGTACTCGGCATCCATGGCCGCCGAGTCGAGTACCGCTCCGCGCCGCGCGGTCGAGTAGACCGGCACCCAGGGCGCCGCCGGCGTCAACCCTTCGAGCCCGGCCGTGAGTTCCGGTAGCACCTCCCCCACCTGCGGGCTGTGCGCCGCGAAATCGACCGCGATCCGTCGCGCGAACAACCCCCGCCTGCTCGCCCGGCGCACGAGCGTGTCGATATAGCGCGGCGTCCCCGAAACCACGACCGCCCGTGGACCGTTCACCGCCGCCACCGCGACGTGTTCACGCATCGGCGCCACCAGCCGATCGGCCTCCTCGGGCGTCGACTCCAGCAGGGCCATCGCCCCGCGCCCGTCGAGACGCGCCAGCACCCGGCTGCGCACCACAGCCACCCGCGCCGCCTCGGCCGTGCTCAACGCGCCGCTCACCGCCGCCGCGGCGACCTCACCCAGACTGTGCCCGGCCACAGCGTCGGGCCGCACGCCCCACGAGTCGAGCAGCCGGGCCAGCGCCACTTGGTACGCGAACAATGCTGGCTGCACCTGTTCGGTCGCCGCCCCCGCGCCCAGCCCGAACCCGCGGCGCGGCGTCCACACTCGCGGCCCACCCTGCGCCGCGATCGCATCGGATACCTCCGCCAGCGCCCCCGCGAACACCGGATACCGTGCCGCCAGCGCGCGACCCATCCGCGCGTGCTGCCCGCCTTGCCCCGAGAAGAGGAACAAGACCCCACCGCGCCGCCGACGGGTGACCGGCCCAAACACTGCGTTCGACGGCGAATCCTCCGCCAGTGCAAGCAATCCCGATACAGCCTCGTCGGCGGAACCGGCGACCACCGCCGCCCGCGCGTTCTCCGGAATCACCCGCGCGGTCGCCACCGCGAAGGAGCGCAAGGCCGTTGGTGGATCGTCCCCCGACGCCTGTGCGAATGCCGGGGACCGTTCGCTTCGCGCCGCGCGTGCGGGCGGCGACAGGGGGTTGCGCGCCGGATCGGGCTCGTCGGCGCGCCCGACCCCCACGCGCACCGGATCGAGCCGCGCCGCCAACTCCCGCGCATTCTCCCGCAACGCCCCCACGTCACGCCCCGTCACGGCGAGGACAACCGGCGACTCCTCCTGATCGAGCGCCCGCTCCGCGTACCCCCGCAACACGACGTGCGCGTTCGTCCCGCCGAACCCGAACGAACTCACCCCCGCCAGCCGGAGTTCGGGCGGCACCGCGCTCCAGTCGACGGGGCCGGTCGGAACGCGCAACCCGCGCTCCTCCAGCTTCAACAGCGGGTTGGGCGTCTCGAAGTGGATGGTCGGCGCGATCACGCCGTGGTACACCGACAACGCCGTCTTGATGAGCCCGGCGACCCCGGCCGCCGCTTCCAGGTGCCCGAGATTGGACTTCACCGACCCGATCCACACGCCCGAATCCTCCGGCAGCACGGACGCCAGCGCGCCGACCTCCACCGCGTCGCCCAGAGACGTTCCCGTGCCGTGGCATTCGAGGTACCCCGCCGCGCCCGGTTCCAGCCCGGCCCGCGACCAGGCGTCCAGCACCGTGCGGCTCTGTGCCCGCCCGTTCGGCGCGTACAGCCCGTTGGACCGGCCGTCCGAACCGACGGCGGCGCCGAGGATTTCGGCGTAGATCCGGTTCCCCTCGCGCTGAGCGTCTTCCGTGCGCTGCAACACGATCACACCGCACCCGTCGCTGCGCGTGTATCCGTCGGCGGTCGCATCGAAGGGTTTGCATCGCCCGTCGGGAGCGAGGAATCCACTGCGCGCCAAGTAATCCGAGGTGTGCGGCAGCAACGTCAGGTTCACCCCGCCCACCAGCGCGAACGGCACCGTCCCGTCGGCGAGCAGCCGCAGCGCCAGATCCACCGCCGCCAGCGACGACGAGCACGCGCTGTCCACCACCAGGCTCGGCCCGTGCAGGTCGAGGGCGTAGGAGAGGCGGTTGGCGATGATGCTCAGCGCCGACCCGGTCACCGCGTACGGCGCGTCCCGCTCGCCGCCGCTCAGCGTGGCGATGCCGTGGTCGTAGCCGCACGCGCCGAACACCACGGCCGCGTCGGAACCCTTGGTGCGGTAGCCGATTCCGGCGTCGTCCACCGCCTCCACCGCCACTTCCATGGCGAGTCGCTGCTGCGGGTCCATGGCCGCGGCCTCGCGGGCCGAGACGGCGAACCACTCGTTATCGAACCACTCGACATCGTCGAGATAGCCCGCCCGGCGGGTGAGCGGGCGGTTCGGCGGTGGGTCGCCCGTGGCATCGCGCCCGTCGAGCAACAGCCGCCAGTACGCGTCGAGGCCCGCCGCGCCGGGCACCCGGCACGCCATCCCGACGATGGCCACTGGAGGGGGTTCGGGGGTGGTCATCGCATCGCGAGGAACTCGGCCAGTTGTTCGATATCGGGGTGGTCGTAGAGCGCCGCGAGCGACACTTCCACGCCCATGGCGTCCTCGAGCTGCGCGGTGAGCCGGGCCAGTTGCAGCGAGCTCAGGCCGAGTTCGGCGAACGGCGTGGTGGTGGACACGTCGCCGGGGTCGACGCCGAGCAGCTCGGCGATGGCGGTGACGGCGGCCTCGGTGAGCACGATCCGGCGCCCGCGGACGTCGCCCGCGCTGTGCTCGTCGCGCCCGTTCGGCCGCATCGCGTCCTCCCTCCCCGCGCCCCGGCACGGTTCCCCCGCGATTATGCCGTACCCGAGAGCCTCGGCAAGCGGCCGTTTTCCGCTGGGCGACTGAGGGTTTCACGACACGCCGAGCACATCCGCACACCCTCGCGTGTCGGCCGAGCGACGACCTGCCGCCGACCCCGGCGACCGGCCGGGGTCAGGCGATCAGCTCGCCCAACCGCGCCCGGATCAGCTCCTCGGCCTCGCTCACCATCCGTTCGATGAGTTCGCCGCAACTCGGGATGTCGTGGATCAACCCCTGCGCCAGGCCCGCCGACCAGATGCCCGCGTCCAGGTCACCCTCGTCGAACACGCGGCGCCCGCGCGCGCCGGAGACGAGTTCGCGCACGTCCTCGAATGTGCCGCCCGCCTTCTCGATCTCGACCACCTTGCGGCTGATCTCGTTGTCCGCCACGCGGGCGGTGTTGCGCAGGGTGCGGAAGATCAGCTGGGTGTCGAGTTCGCTGTTGGCGACGATCTGCTCCTTGACCTTCTGGTCGATGCACGACTCCCGCGTGCACAGGAACCTGGTGCCCATGTTCACCCCGTCGGCGCCCAGCGCCATCGCCGCGACCAGCCCGCGCGCGTCGGCGATGCCGCCGGAGGCGATCATCGGGATGTCGAGCACGCGCGCGGCGGCGGGGATCAGGATGAGGCCGGGGATGTCGTCCTCGCCGGGGTGACCAGCGCATTCGAATCCGTCGATGCTCACGCCGTCGACGCCGATCTTCTGCGCCTTGAGCGCGTGCCGCACGCTGGTGCACTTGTGCAGCACCTTGATGCCGGCCTCGCGGTAGTACGGCAGGAACGGTTCGGGGTTGGAGCCGGCGGTCTCCACGATCTTGATGCCGCTGTCGATGATGGCCTCGACGTATTCGCCGTAGGGCGGCGGGTTGATGGAGGGCAGGATGGTCAGGTTCACGCCGAACGGCTTGTCGGTGAGCGCGCGGGTGCGGTCGATCTCGCGGCGCAGGTCGTCGGGGGTGGGCTGGGTGAGCGCGGTGAGGAAGCCGAGCGCGCCCGCCTCGGCCACGGCGGCGACGAGTTCGGCGCGGCCGACCCACATCATCCCGCCCTGCACGATCGGGTGCTCGACGCCGAATTCCTCGGTGAACCTGGTACGCAGCACGGTGCTCTCTCCTCAGCTCTCGCGGGCGTTCTGCTCCGCCCGCACGCCACCGATGGTGACACGGGAATCCTCCCGTGCTCAAGTCATAAGTAAGCGACGATTCACAGATTCGAGCAAACTGATGTGGCCGGAAATGCCTACAGTGTTCGGCAAATCACCTGGTAAAGACGAGTAGACAGGCCAAGAAGCCGAGAAGCTGGCCTGAACCGCCATTCTGCCCCGCATCCCTTGATGATCAATTAAGTTAGTTGGTATTCTCACCCACGTTCCGAGGCTCCGATGCGCGGCCGACCACGGTGGTCGACCCGGCGGCGGGCCCGAGAGGAGTAGGCGGCATGACCACCGGCGCGCAGGCGCTCGACGAGCCCATCAGGTCCCGGCGCAACCACTGGAACAACCAGATCGCCACCCACGCGCTCATGCGCCCCGACGCGGTGGCCCTGCGCTTCCGCGGCGCCGACACCACGTGGCGGCAACTGCACGAGCGCTCCCAGCGCTTCGCCGACGCCCTGGCCCGCCGCGGCGTCGGCTTCGGCGACCGGGTGCTGATCCTCGCGCTGAATCACCCCGAATACCTGGAAGCCGTGTTCGGCATCAACGCCCTCGGCGCGATCGCGGTGCCGGTCAACTTCCGGCTCACCCCGCCCGAGATCGCCTACATCGCCGCCGACAGCGGCGCGACGACCCTCGTCACCGACGCCCCGCTGCAACCGCTGGCCGCCGCCGTCCGCGCGCAGTCGCCCGCGCTGGCCACCTGTGTGGTGATCGGCGGCCAGTCGGCCGAGGACGTGGTCGCCTACGAGGACGCCCTCGCCGAGGACGGCGCACCGCACACGCCGCTCGACATCCCCGAGGACACGCCCGCCCTGATCATGTACACCTCGGGCACCACGGGCAGCCCGAAGGGCGCCGTGCTCTCCTACGCGAACATGAACGCCCAGGCGCTGACCTGCATCCGCGCCATGGACATCGGCCCCGACTCCATCGGCTTCTGTACCTCGCCGCTGTTCCACATCGCCGGATTGGGCAGTCTCGCACCGTATTTCCAGCTCGGCGGCAAGACCGTGCTGCATCCGCTGGGCGCCTTCGACGCCACCGAGTTCCTCGACGCGGTGGAGGCCGAGCGCGCCACCACCGCCTTCTGCGTGCCCGCGCAGTGGCAGCTCATCTGCGCCGAACCCACCGTCAAGCAGCGGGATCTGGCGCTGCGGATGCTGAGCTGGGGCGCCGCGCCCGCCTCCGACACGGTGCTGCGCGCGATGGCCGACTGCTTCCCCGACGCGCAGAACGTCGCGGTGTTCGGCCAGACCGAGATGTCGCCCATCACCTGCGTGCTCGAGGGCAAGGACGCGCTGCGCAAACTGGGCTCGGTGGGCAAGGTCGTCCCGACGATCCAGGCTCGCGTGGTGGACGACGGGATGAACGACGTGGCGCCCGGCGAGATCGGTGAAATCGTCTATCGCGGACCGACTCTCATGCAGGGCTACTGGAACAAGCCCGAGGCCACCGCCGAATCGTTCGCCGGCGGCTGGTTCCACTCCGGCGATCTGGTGCGCCAGGACGAGGAGGGCTTCGTCTGGGTGGTGGACCGCAAGAAGGACATGATCATCTCCGGCGGCGAGAACATCTACTGCGCCGAGGTGGAGAACGTCCTGTTCGCGCACCCGAAGATCCGCGAGGCCGCGGTGATCGGCCGCGCGCACGAGAAGTGGGGCGAGGTCCCGGTGGCCGTGGTCGCGCTCGCCGATCCCGAGGGCGACCTCACGCTCGCGGAGCTCGAGCCGTACCTGAACGAGAGCCTGGCCCGCTACAAGCATCCGAAGGATCTGGTGCTCGTGCCGGAACTGCCGCGCAACGCCAGCGGCAAAGTGGTGAAGGTGCAACTGCGCAAGGACCACGGCTCCTAGGTCTCCAGCGCCGCCCGGCCGCGTGCCGGGCGGCGCTGTGCCGGAAAGCGTCCCCCGGCCGCTCCCGCTGTGATTGAATTCCCCTGGCTACTTCTCGGCTACGTGTGAATCGTGCTGAAGCTGTTCGGCTTCGGCATTGTCGAACGAGGTCAGGAGCGAATTCGTGAATTCCAAGCGGTGTGCTGTCCTGGTCGGGCTGGCCGCGGTGGTGGTTGCCGGTGGCGCCGCCTGCGGTAGCGACGACGATTCCGAGAACGCGGCGCACGCCACGTCGACCACCACGTCGGCCACCGCGACCCCCACCAGCGCGCGCAAACTCGTGGGCCCGAGCGCCGCCCCGCTCCCACCGCCGAGTCCGACGCATCCGCCCGCCCCGGCGCCGACCCCGACCCCCGAACCGCTGGCCGACGTGAACTGCGGCCCGGTGACCGGGTCCAACGGCGCCACCGCCGACGTGATCGCGTTCGCCTCCGCGGCGGGTCGCGCGGGCTGTACCGAGGCGATCACCGTCGCCTCCGACTACGTGGGCGTGCCGCGCACGGGCGACGCCCAGACCGTCGACGGCTGGACGTGTGAACCGCAGCCCGACACCACGATTCCGCACATCTGCGTCAACCAGGGCCTCACCATCGGCCTGCGCGGCCAGGCCGGTCCGGCGACTCCGCCGCCGCCCGCGCCGACGCCGATCCGCACCGTCGACCCCGACCAGCCGCCCGCACCCGACCCCGGGCACAGCGTCGAGGACGTGAACTGCGGCCCGGTCACCGACGCGGGTGGCGGCACCCGCACCGTCATCGCGGTCGGCACCGCCGCCGGTCGAGTGGGCTGCACCGAGGCCATCGACGTCGCGACGGAATTCGTCAGCACCATCAGCGATTCCGACACGAGGACGGTGCGGGGCTGGCAGTGCGCCGCCGCGGGCTGCACCAAGGACGGCCTGACCATCGCGCTGAACTGAGCGACGCGCCTCGCCCCGGTCGGGGCGAGTGGTTCCGATCGGTACTATCGAGGCGTGTCCTCGCTAGAACTCCCCATCAAAACCGAACGCCTCGTCCTGCGTACGCACGAGCCCGCCGATGCCGTTGCGCTGCAACGGATCTACGGCCAGCCCGAGGTCGCGCGCCTCCTGCTGGACGAGCCGTGGACCCCGAGCGACGCCGAGGAGAAGGTCGCCGCGCGGCTGGCCAGGACCGGCCTCGATACCGAGGAGCACGCCCTCGCGCTCGTCATCGAGGCCGACTCGGTGGTGCTCGGGGACGTCGCGCTGTGGGCCACCGACGCCGAGCGCGGCGTCGCCGAGATCGGGTGGGTGCTCGACCCCGCCGCCGGTGGCCGCGGCTACGCCGCCGAGGCGGCGGGCGCGGTGCTGCGCCTGGGCTTTCGCACCTATGGCCTGCACCGCGTGACCGCCCAGATGGACGCGCGCAACACCGCGTCGGCCCGCCTGGCCGAACGTCTCGGCATGCGCCGCGAAGCCCACCTCCGCCAGGACTGGTGGAGCAAGGGCGAGTGGACCGACACCGTGATCTACGGGATGCTCGCCGACGATCCCGGCGCGCGCGCCTAGATCATCTCCTTCGACGTCATCCAGCGCATGGTGAACCAGCCGCAGAACACCGGCAGCCAGCAGGTGAGCACGCGGTAGAGCAACACGGACGGGACGGCGACGCTGGCGGGCAGGCCGAACGCCGCGAGGCCGCCGATCAGGGCGGCCTCGACGGCGCCGACACCACCGGGCGTCGGCGCGGCCGAGGCCAGCGTGCCGCCGATCATCGTGACGATGGTGACGGTGACGAACGTGGTGCCGCCGCCGAACGCCTGCACGCTGCACCACAGCGCCCCGGCCAAGCCGAGCGTGATGGCGGCGCAGCCGGCGATGATGATCGAGAACCGCTTCGGGTCCTTGGCCAGCTGCCCCAGCTCGCCCAGCACCTCCTGCAACTGCGGGCGCACCGAATTGTTCAGCCAGCGGCGCAGTTTCGGCACGAACATGAACGTGCCGATGATGCCCACGCCCACGCCCGCGGCCAGGTAGATGATGGTGGGGTCGGGCACGAAGTGCGACAGGTCCGCCGAGGTCCCGGCCACGATGGAGAACAGCACCAGTAGGCTCAGGTGCGTGATCACCTGCACCGCCTGCTGCAGCGCGACGGCGGCGGTGGCGCGCACCGTCCCCAGCCCGCCCTTCTGCAGGAACCGCACGCTCAACGCCAAACCGCCCACGCGCGCCGGCGTGGTGGTGGCGGCGAAGGTGTTGGCGATCTGCATGATCACCAGGTTGCGGTAGCTCACCAACCCCGACGCGCACGCCCACAGCGCCGCCGCCGCACCGAAATAGGTGAGGCTGGAGACGCCGAGCCCCAGCAGCGCCCACCACCAGTTGGCGGTGCGCAGCTGGGAGAAGAAGGTCGGGACCGCGCTGATGAACGGGTAGGCCACGTACACCAGGCCGATCAACAGCACCAGCTGGATGATCTGGTTGCGGGAGAACCGGGTGATCTGATCGGCCTCGATCTTGTCCTGTCCGGTCTGCCTGCGCACCTCGTCGCGCGCCTCGCCGACGATCGAGCCCCACTCCGGGATCGCCATCCGGATGCCCGACGGCATGGCCGATTTGATGAGCCTGCGCGTCGCGATCAACACCGTCTGCTCGCCGAGCGCATCGATCGCCGCCCCGACCGCGGGTTCCTTGCCGTAGATCGCGGTGGTGGTGACCAGCAACTGCGCGATATCGGTGTGCAGCTGGGTGTCCGAGGCGCCGAACTCCGCGCTGCCGAACCCGCTGAACAGCACTTTGTCCCCGGCGATGCCGACGTCGTCGGGGCGCAGATCCCCGTGCGCGACCGTGTTGCTGTGCAGCGCGTCGAGCGCTTTCCACACCCGCGGCAGGTGCTCGACCGGGGTTTCGTTCAGGGGGGTGAGGTCGGCGTCGGTGTGCGCGTACAGCATCCAGCCGCGATCCAGCGAGGCCACCGCGACCACCTGCTGCCCCGACAACCCCGTCTCACCCACGGCGATCGTCATCAGCGCCCGGTGCTCCACGGCGCGATGCATCGAACCGTGCAGCGCCGCCGTCTCACTGCTGCGGAACGTCAGCCAGCGCCACACCATGCGCAGCGCGCCGTGACTGCGCTGGTTCTTGCCGTACATCTCGACGGTGAGTTCCCGCTCGGGCCCGTCGATCTCGGCGGCGAGCACCAGCGGTCCCGACCCGGCCGGCCGCACCACCGTGAACGCGGTGACCGTGTGCCCGCGCCGGGCCAGCACCCGCACGGCCGCCTCCAGCGGCACCTCCAGCGCGGGCGTGCCGACCACCCACACGATCAGCGCGCCGACCAGCCAGCCCACCGCCAAGCCGAACATCGCCCGCGCGGGCACCACGGTGCTGACCACGAGGTGGATCGGCGCGAACGCCAGCAGCAGGAACCACCACCAGCGCCGCGGCTTGGTCGGCAGCCACGGACTCGACACCGTGAGCACCGCGGCCAGCATGGCGATCCAGCGCGGATCGTCGAGGAACTGGGACAGGAACGTGTCGAGACGCTCGGGCACCTGCAGATGCCATTGCGGAGCCGACAATCCCGTTCCCGTGATGGACAGCAGCAGACCTGCGATGATCCCCGCCGCCGCGTAGCCCGCGAGCAGCTTCCACTGCCTGCCGATGACCAGCTCGATGAGAATCGCGAACGGCAGGATCAGGATCGCGATGCCGTACAGCAGATACACCAGATTGGACTGGTCCGGCGTGAGGAAGCCGACGATATCGGACACCGACTGTTCCAGTGCCAGCCACTCCGGCCGCGTGATCACCGACGCCGCGATCACCACGCCGAGCCACAGCGCCGCGAGCATGACGCGGACGATGTCCGTGGTCCGCCGGATCAGCGGCTGCAGGAGACTCCCCGTGACCGGGATCTCCCGCCCGTCGACTCGCATGTCGTATCGGCACTTTCGGATCGGTTGGCGCTGGCTCGGCCACCCCCTGTCTCACCCGTGTCGTGAGTATGCAGCAGGTCGCCGCGGTCGATCGGCACCAACACGCCGCGGCGGACCGACCTCGCGCGGTGCCGCCTCGGCCGCAGTTCACCTTGCCAGAGACGGCGCCGCGATGGCGGGGCGACCCGTCAGCCGCGGGTGTGCTTGCCCGCGACCGCCTCGGTCGCGACGGGCTCGGCGCCGATGCTGAACACGCCCCCGGTTTTGGTGCCCACATCCAGCTCCACGATGGCGCGCAGGACCTGCTCGGTGGGGACCAGCGCGGGAAAACTATTGGGCGACACCGCGTTCACGCGCACGCCGAACTCGCCGAATTCGCGCGCCATATGCCGGGTCAGGTGGTTGAGCGCCGCCTTCGACGCCGAATACAGCGCCTGCCCACCGGGGTAGACGTTCGACCCCGACAGGCTCGACACGTTGACGATATTGCGCTTGCGCTCCCGGTTCTTCGCGTCGGTGTGCAGCCAGCTGCGTTGCGCCAGCCGCGCCGCCAGGCGCAGCGGCACCCCGACGTTGATCGCGAACATCGGATCGAAATCGTCCAGCGCGCTGTCGCCGTCGATGAGGCCGTTCGGATGCAGTTGCAGGCTCGCGGCATTGTTGACCAGCAGGTCCACGCCGCCGAACTTGGCCAGCGCCAGATCCACCACCCGCTCCACCTCGCCCGGCTGGGTCAGGTCGGCGCGGATCAGGAACACCCGCGAGGCGTTCTCCGGCACGTCGCCGTCCGGGTCGAACGGGTCCACGAACCACTCGTGCTGCGAGGGCGCGGCCGGTGTGCGGGTGCGGCACACCGCCACGATGTCGTACGCGCCGTACAACTCGCGGCAGAACGCGTCACCCAGCGTGCCGCCCGCTCCGGTCAGCAGGCACACCCGGCGTTCACCAGTAGACAATGCGGTCTCCTCCCCAACGCTGCACGGCTTCGTCCTTCGGACGGTGCAACCACATCACGATGCTGTTGCGGTCGCGCCGGTTGCGGCCCGCGTAGGCGTGCCACGTGCGCGGCGTGCACTCGAAGATCACCATCGAGTTGTCCAACGGCGGCACCGCCAAGGTGGGCGCCGGGTCGGACACGTTCGCGTAGAAACAGGTCTCGCCGCCGTCGCCGGCCTGCCACCCGGGATTGTTCAGATAGAACAGCACCGCGACCGCGCGGATCGTCTCGCGCGCCGCCACACCCGTGCCGCGCGCGCCGGTCTTGATGTCGACCGTGGGATGCGGCAAGCGCACTTCGCCACGCGCGGGCGGGGCGTCGCCGGGAAACCACGCCGGATTCAAATCGTTGTGGGCCCAACCCGGTTTGCTCTTGGGCGGATGATGGTGCACCGAGCCCTCCACGTCGCCCGTGGTGCGCACCCCCGCGATACCCGCGATCAGGTCGTGCCACTCCCGCGAGGTGAACAGCGCGAGCGGGCCGTCGCGCAACTGCGTGAGCGGCACACCGCTCGCCCCGTAATTGGCCGCCACCTTGTTGAACTTGCCCGCCTGCTCGGCCCGCACCCGCTCGTAGTGCTCGGCCAGCCGCTTGTAGAAGTCGTCCACGAACACGTCCCGCGCGTACACGTGCGGAAACGGTTCCGTCCTGCGCACCCACCGCCGGTGTGCGAACAAGTCCGTGAACCAAGCCGGCGCCCGGCCCACCGATTCCCCTGCCACAGTCACTCCCTCCCGGACCAACCCGGCCGATGATAGCTGTGTTCTCGCGGCTTCTTCCGCGTGGGAGCATGGTGGGGTGGGTGGATCCGATGTGCGGGTGTGTTTCGTGGGTGACTCCTTCGTCGCCGGTGTGGGGGATCCGGTGTGCGCGGGGTGGGCCGGGCGGGTGGCGGCGGCCGCGCACGGTGCGGGGGTCGCGCTGACTGCGTACAACCTCGGGGTGCGCAGGCAGACGTCCACGGATATCGCCAAGCGGTGGTTCGCGGAGTGCGCGCAGCGGCTGCCGTCCGGGGTGGACGGGCGGGTCGTGTTCTCGTTCGGCGTGAACGACACGATGGAAGAGGACGGGGTGCGGCGGGTGCCCGCCGACGCGTCCGCCGCAAATCTGGTCAAGATGCTGGGCCAGGCGGCCGACCGCGGCTGGTCGGCGCTGGTGGTCGAACCGCCGCCGGTCGATGACGACGCCCACAACACCCGTATCGCACGGTTGGGCGACCGGTTCGCGTCCGTATGCGCCGAGGAACACGTGCCGTTCGTGCGCGTCCACGAGCAGTTGCGCGCCGACGAGGTGTGGCTGCGCGAGGTGCGGGCGGGCGACGGCGCCCATCCGTCGGCGGGTGGCTACGAGGCGTTCGCCGCCCTGGTCACCCCGGCGTGGCTGGACTGGCTGGCCGACTGAACAAACTCCGTCTCAGACGGGGTTCGCGGCGGTTCCGGCGGGCCCGGCGCGGTCGCGAGCGAATGTTCTTGTGCGCGAACGCCATCGGCGGTGCGATACCGGAGCGCCGAGGAAATGCGGCCACTCGAGCATTCCGTGGCCCATTCTTTCCATCCGGACGGGTTGCCGTCGCGGCAGCGAAAAATACCGCGAACCGAAATTCAGCGGGCTGCTCCGCGCGCCTCGAATTGACGCCGCCGCACCGACTGCACACGTGTTGCCAGCAAATTGCCGGTAGTGGCATCACCATTCCCCCACTCGCGACGCGACACCCCACCCCGACTCGAGCCCCGACTGAGCCCCGGTCCGCGCGGGTGACGGCCCCGCGCCCCCTGGCGGGCCCCGGCCGTCCCGGTTCCCGAGGTTCGCGCGCACCCGCCCGCCCCGCCGCGAGTGTTACCCGTGATAACGAAAGTCCACGTCGAATTATCATCGGTACCAACGCCGGTCGCCGCCGACCCATGAGACAAGTCACACTGCGGGCGGATCGCCGCGACCCGGGTGCGGAGCGCCGGGTGAGGGCTTAGACTGTCTGGGACGTATTGTGTACAGAGTCGAAAGGTGGCATCCGATGGGGTCCCAAACGGTAGTCGCCGACGTCGCCGACGAACTGGCGCGCCGCGTTGCCGCGGGGGAATATCAGCCGGGGGATTTGATGCCGTCGGTCCGTCAGGTCGCGGAAGAATTCGATATGAATCGCGCGACGGCACAGCTGACCCTGGGTCGGCTGGAATCGTACGGATTCGTCGAGGCGCGGCGCGGTAAAGGTTTCACCATTCGCGACGTGCGCGAGGCGGGCGGCATCGACGTGTACCGCCACCTCTTCCGATTCTCGGTGCCGATGCCGGACGTGGCGATCGAGATGTTCCACGACATCGTGGACGTGGAGCGCGGCATCGTGATGGAGGCGCTGCTGGCCTACACCGCGAGCGAGCAAACGATCGATCCGGCCGAACTCAAGGCCGCCATCGACGAGCTGGAAAGGCTTGCGCGGCTGGAGGTTCCGGATTACCGCCAGATCCTCGCGCTCGAGGTCGCGCTGGTGCGCGGGCTGCTCACCGCGCTCGGGCTGAGCATGCAGCGCGCCATCCTCAACTCCATCGGCGAGATGGTGCTCGAGGTGCCCGAGGCGATCGAGGCCTACTTCGCGGGCGCCGCCGACCTGCACGTGCTGGTGTGGCGCGCGCTGGTGGCGGTGTGGGAATCCGGGTCCGGTCCGTCGGAGGCGCAGCTCGCGCTGTTCGAGGACCTGTTCGGCATGTACCACGCGAAGGTCGTCGCGAAGTTCGAGGAGTTGCTCGGCGGCCTGCCCGCCGCGCAGGCGCACGCCGCCACCGCCTGACCTGCGACGCTCTCACCTGCGGTAAGGGAAGCGAGTCGCACGCGGCTCGCTCCCTCGGGGCACGTCGATCGTGGGCATCGACGCACACGACGCCGTGCGGGCGCGCCCGCGATTCGCCGACGCCCACGCCGACGATGGCCGTACCGTGGCCGGTATGACCGCGCCAGTCGAACCGCTGCCCGCCCTCCCCCTCGCGCCGTGGCGCTCCACCAAGGAGACGCTGCACCGCTTCGCCCAGGTCGTCGGCAAGGTCGCCCTCGCCAAGGGCATCCGCCGCAATCACTGGTGGCATATGACCTTCCGGCTCACCGCGCGCGGCTGGACCACGGTCCCGCTCGGCACCGCCCGCAGCGGGCCCGTGTTCACCTGCGCGTTCGATTTCTTCGATCACGCGCTGATCGTCGCCACCGACGACGGCGCGCAGGTGCGGGTGGACCTGCCCGGCAAATCCGTCGCCGAGTTCTACGAGGACGTGCTCGCCGCGCTCAGCGCCCTCGACATCCACGTGGTGATCCCCAACCCGCACCCCTTCGACCTGCCCGACGCCGACCGCCCGTTCGAACAGGACACCGAACACGCGAGCTACGACCCGCAGCAGGCGCTCGCCGCGTTCCGCGTGCAGAGCCAGGTGGGCCGGATCCTCGAGGAGTTCAGCGCCACCTACTCCGGCAAGATCAGCCCCGTCCAGGTCTTCTGGCACACCTTCGACATCGCCGTGCAGCGCTTCTCACCGCGCCACATCGAGATGCCCGCGTCGGTGGATTCGGTGACCCGCGAGGCGTATTCGCGAGAAGTGATCAGCGCGGGCTTCTGGTTCGGCGACGACAACGTGCCCGAACCCACCTTCTACTCCTACGTCGCGCCCGAACCCGAAGGGCTCACCGGGCGCGCCCTGAGCCCGGCCGGCGCGCGCTGGGTGACGTCGGGTTCCGGGCACGCCGCGTACTACGCCTACGACGAGGCGCGCCGCGCCGACGACCCGGTCGGCGCGGCACTCGAGTTCTTCCAGTCGGTCTACGCCGCCGGTTCCCAGCTGGCCGGTTGGGACGCCGACCAGCTGGCCTGCTCGGGCGGGGTCACCGATCCGGTGCTGAAGAAGACCGAGATCCGCTTCGGCGGCTGAGCGGCGCTCAGCTGTTGAGCTTGTTCAGCCGCTCGCAGGCGTCCACGTACTCCTGGACCAGCCGGGCCATCACATCGGCCGAGCGTTCGACCTTGTTCATCATCCCGACGATCTGGCCCACCGGGTTGAAGTTCACGTCCTTGGCGGCCTCGGGATAGCGGTGGCCGCGCTTGACGCCGTCGAGCGCGACCATCATCTGCAGCGGCATCGGCAGCGGATCGGGGTTGTCGGCCGACTCCCACGCCTCGGTCCAGTCGTTGCGCAGCATCCGGGCGGGCTTGCCGGTCCACGCGCGCGAGCGCACGGTGTCGTGACTGGTGGCGTCGATGTAGCTCTGCATCTGCGCGGGCGGCACATTGGCCTCCTCGACGGTCAGCCACAGCGAACCGGTCCACGCGCCCGCCGCGCCCATCGCCATGGCCGCCGCGACCTGGCGGCCGTCGCCGATGCCGCCCGCGGCCAGCACCGGCAGCTCGCCCACGGCGTCGATCACCTGCGGCCACAACACGATCGAGGAGACCTCGCCGCAGTGCCCGCCGCCCTCGGTGCCCTGGCACACCACGAAGTCCAGGCCCGCCGCCTTGTGCTTGAGCGCGTGCTTGACCGAACCGCACAGCGCGCCGATCAGCCGGCCCGAGCCCTGGATCTGGGCGATCACATCGTCGGGCGGGGTGCCCAGCGCGTTGGCCACCAGCTTGGCCTTGGGGTGGCGCAGGATCACCTCGATTTGCGGGGCGACCGTGGTGGCGGTCCAGCCGAGCAGCTGGTTGTGGTGTTCGCCCTCGGGCAGCGGCGGCACGCCGTGGTCGGCCAGGATCTTCTCCGCGAAATCGCGGTGGCCCTGCGGAACCAGTTCGGCCAGTTTGGCTTCCAGCTGTTCGGGGGTGAGGTCGTCGATGCCCTTGCCCTCGTACTTGGACGGGATCACCAGGTCGACGCCGTAGACGCCGTGCACGTGCTCGTCGAGCCAGGCCAGCTCCACCTCGAGCTGTTCGGCGGTGAAGCCCACCGCGCCGAGCACACCGAGCCCGCCGGCGTTGCTGACCGCAGCCGCCACATCGCGGCAGTGGGTGAAGGCGAAGATGGGGAATTCGATCCCCAGCCGGTCGCAGATTTCGGTACGCATCGGATGCTGTCTCCTGCCGGGCGGTGAGGGTTCGGCGCGGGCCGCTCTCGTTGTAGAACGGGTTGCATGGTGCTCGCGCAGGTCCCGGCGCGAGCTGTCGCCGCCGGAGCCGGCCGAATCGTCCCTTGACCACGATTCTCGCCCCATCGTGGCGCGGGGTGTCCCCGGTCGGCTCCGGCGGTCACCTCGACAGTAACACGTTCTAGTTTTCCGGCAATAGTGCGCGGGGGAGTCAGATCAGACGGCGGCTTCCAGCTCGGCCAGCGCGGTCTCGAGGTGATCGAGGATGCGGTGCAGATCGCTCACCGTGCGCCGGCAGCCCACCAGGCCGAAGTCGAGATTGCCGCCGTTGGTGGTGAGCGTGATGTTCACGGCCTGCCCGTCGAACGGGATGGACAGCGGGAAGTTCGCGTCCAGCCGCGCGCCGTTCCAGTACATCTGCTCGCGGGGGCCGGGCACGTTGGAGATCACCACGTTGAACGGCGGCGTGGTCCACGGGATGAGCGCGGGGATCAGATTCAGCGCGATCGGCGAGACCATCAACCCCGACAGCGCCATCGACTGCAACGGCGACAATCCGTCGTACACCTGCTTGCTGCTGCGCATCGACTCGCTCACCACCCGCAGCCGCGCCAGCGGGTCGGCCAGGTCGGTGCCCAGATTGCACAGCAGCGCACCGACTTTCACGCCGTCGGTCGCGGTGTCGTCGGGCGAGCGCAGCGACATCGGCACCATGGCGACCAGCGGCTTGTCGGGCAGCGCGTCGTGTTCGGCGAGGTAGGTGCGCAGCGCGCCCGCCGACATGGCCAGCACCACGTCGTTGACGGTGGTGCCGGTCGCCTTGCGCACCTGCTTGATGCGTTCCATCGGCCACGAGCGCACCGCCGTGCGCCGCGCGCCGCCGATCGGGACGTTGAGCATCGTGCGCGGGGCCGCGAACGGCAGCGTGGCCTGCTGCTCGACCAGTGCCGTGCGCGCGGCGCGCAGCAGTCCGGGCACGCCACCGGCTGCCTGCGCGAGAGTCTTTGCGGCGCCGAGCAATCCGCCGCCCGCCTCGCGTTCGCGGCGGCGCCCCGAGCGCGGCAGATTCCACGGGATGCGCGGTTCGGTCGCGTTCGGGTCCTCGGTGAGGGTGCGCTGCACCAGGCGCTGCGCCGAGACGCCGTCGATCAGGCCGTGGTGCATCTTGGAGTAGATCGCGAACCGGCCGTCGCGCAGGCCCTCGATCACGTGCACCTCCCACAGCGGCCGGTGCCGGTCGAGCAACGTGCCGTGCAAGCCCGAGATCAGGTCGACCAGCTGGTCCTGGGTGCCCGGCCCGGGCAGCGCGACCCGGCGCACGTGATAGTCGGTGTCGACGTCGTCCGCCAGGGTCCAGGCCAGCTGCGGCGAGCCGAGCGCGGTGGCCGGGCGCTTGCGGAACGTCGGATGTATCTCGTTGCAGGACAACAGCATCCGATGGGTCTGCGCCGCGAAATCGGGGCCCGCGTCCTCCGGCGGTTCGAACAGTTGCAGCGATCCCACATGCATCGGGTGTTCGCGGGATTCGGCCAGTAGGAAAATGGCATCGATCGGTGCGATGAGTTTCATGATGTGTCGCCCCCTGACGACGGAGTGAACTGGCGGGTACTGGACTGCCGACCTCGCTGTCGCCGCAACGGCCGCGCCGGGGTGATCCTGCGCGGCTGTACCAAACTTACCGGCTCCGGGTGCGACCCGTGGCCAATTCTGTGTGGTGCACCAAAACTACCCGCTAGGAGTTGTCCCCGGCGTGGATCCGGCCGACTCCGGAGGTTTTACGGCGAGCAGATAACCCTGATCGAAGCGGTCGTCCGGATCGGGCGCGCACACCATCCTGGTCTTGACGGTGAACCCCGCGTCCCGCGCCAGTTCGCCGAGCCGATCGGGTGACCAGCGGTAGGCGCGCGCCACCCGGTGGTCGAACTCCACCACCCCGTCGTCGGCGCCCTGGAATGCCAGCAGCAGGTAGCCGCCGGGCCGCAGGGCGCGGTGGAATCCGTCCAGGATGTCGGGAACCTGCGGCGGTGCCGTGTGAATGAGCGAATACCAGGCGACGATGCCGGCTAGCGTGCCCGGCGCCGCGGGCGGTTCCGCCAGCGAACCCACCTCGAAGCGCAACCCCGGGTACTCGCGCCGCGCCACCTCGATCATGCGCGCCGAGATGTCGGTGCCGCAGATGTCGAGCCCGCGCGCCGCGAGGTAGGCGGCGATCCGGCCGGGCCCGCACCCCAGCTCCACCACCGGCCCGCCGGGCACCAGCTCCGCGAACGCGTCGAGCATCGCCCGGTCGAATGTCTTGGCCGCCATGATGTCCCGGGCCATATCGGTGTACAACTCGGCCACTTCGTCGTAAGCGGCCCCGACTTCGTCCGCAGAGATGTTCCCCATGCGGGCAGCGTAGGCGTTGTCGGGGTGGGGCTGGTCGGGCAACCACCGGTGAGTGGAAAGCCCAGCACGGTCCGCCGGATTGCCTGCCAGGGTGGGCAGCGCCGAACGGGCCGGCCCGGAAACGGCGAGACCGCCCGGCCGGAATCCCGGCGGGGCGGTCTCGGGTCGGCTCAGCGCTGAGCCGGTGCCGTGGTGGTGGTCGTCGACTCGGTCGTGGTCGGCGCCGCCGATTCCGACGTGGTGGTCGTCGTCGTGGTGGGCGGGGTGGTGGTGACCGGGTCCGCGATCTCGGACGGGGCCGAGGTCGTCGTCCGCGTCACCTCGGGAGTGGTCGTGGTGGTGGACGATTCGGACGGGGTCGCGGTGGTCGACTCCGGCGTGGTCGTCGTGGGCTCACCACTGGTCGTTGTTGTCGTGGTGGTGGTCGTCGGGGTCGCGCTCTGCGTGGTATCCGGAGCGGGCTGCTCCGAGGTGGCGGCCGCCGCCTCGAACACCGCGGCCACATCCGAGGAGTCGGGCTTGGTGCTCTTGTCGACCTCCTTGCCCGCCTGCGCCTGCTTGGCCAGGTGGGTCAGCCACGCCGCGGCGTACTCCGCCGAGGTCAGCGGCCTGCCGTTGTCGGGGTCGGCGTCGCGCCAGTAGTCGAAGTGGTGGCCCTCGTGGTCGGGGCCCAGCGTCTGCTTGTACGGGTCGCTCAGGATGACCGGGATGGTGTTCTGGTTGGTCACGATGAGCCCGATGATCTCGTTGAAGATCTTCTGCGGCAGGTACGCCAGCGGCGACATGTCATCGGCCGCGATGGCGTCGGCCGCGGGCTGTTCCTTCGGCTGCTCCCCCGGCTTGTACTCGGGATCGGAGACCCGCAGCAGCACCTCGAGGAAGGTCTCGTCGCTGGCCATCCAGTTGTCCTGGGCGGCGATGTCGGCGAACGCGGCCAGCGCGATGCGGCCCAGCGTGACGGCCACATCCTGGCCGGTCGCCGGGGTCAGCCCCTCGCGTTCGAGCGCGTCGACGTTGATCTGCCTGCCCACGTTCACGACCAGTTGCAGCAGCGAGATGTTCTCCGGCGCCGAGCAGGTGAGGTCGCCGTCGGAGCAGAACGAGGCGACCTTGCCGTTCAGCTTGCCGAAGTCGCCGCTGGTCCCCGGCAGCGCGCCCTGGCCGGGCACCGGGTTCGAGCCGTTCTGGTACGCCTGGTCGAACCCGTCGGGGTTGCGGTGCGGGTCCTCCGAACCGGGGAACGGCCCGTCGCCCGAGGAGCGGCCCGCGTCGGCGAGGATGACCACGCCCACCACGTTGTCCGGGTTCACCACCTCGTAGGTGCCGTCGGCGTCCGGTTCGCCGTTGCCGACCTCCATCGCGACGCGGCGCACCACGTCGGCGCCCTCGCTGTAGCCGACGATGGCGAACTTGGTGTCGGGGCAGGCCGCCGAGATCTCCCGCATCACCTGCCGGGTGTTCTCGACGCCCTTGTTCACGGCGTCCTCGTAGGTGGCCATGTTCGCCGGGTAGGCGATGTAGACCGCGGCGTAGGAGCCGGGGTCCACGTCGTCGGCGGGCGCGTTGACCACCGGGTCCACCCAGCGGCTGTTGTGGTCGCCCGCCATGGCGGCGGGCAGCGGGTTGCCGTTCGCGTCGACCAGCATCCGCGTGGTCCCCTCGACGGGGGTGTCGTTGCGGCCCGCCACCGAGATCGTCACCATGTCACGGCATTCCGTGACCGAGGTGGTGAGCTGCGTGTCCGCGGTGCGCGGAGCCGAACTGAGACCCCAGGAGGCGGCGACGATCGCCGCCACTCCGAGGACAGCGGGTGCGGCGACGGCGGTGGCTATCCGATGTCGCGCGAAGAACTCGCGAAGAGCCATGTCCTGATCCCCATTCCGATGACTGACAGATGGACGGACGGGCCCCCCGACGGGCCAAGTGTCATGGGGGAGGTCGGAAACCAGGCGGTGAGTGTTACGGATGGGGTGTTTGCGGGAGGTGTGCCAGGTGTGCGGTCACGAGACGTGTGCATCCTCGATGCAGAACCCGTTCGGTCCGTGATCGAGGGTGAAGGTCGCGACCTTCGTCAGCCGACGGTGTCTCGACCGGGCCCGACACCGTCGCGGCGGCCGGCGTGTGCCGCGCGACCTGCAACGATCCGACCTCGAACTCCGCCACCTCGGCGAGATCGGGCGGTTCGGCGTTGAAGCACAGCAGCGGGTAGGCGCTTTCGGTGTCGGCGGGATTCACGGGCCGGTCCAGGTGGCGGCTGAGATAGCGGACCACGGTGTAGCGGGCCTTCTCGTCAGAGACGCCGTCCTCGTCGCGATACACGTCGGGGCAGCCGCACTCCGAGTCGAGTTCGGCCGGGCGCAGGTGCACCGTCACCTCGTCGCCCCGCCACTGCGCGCCGAACTGGATGAGCACGCCCGGCCGGGTGACCGCGTCGCGGATCGCGTCGGCGTCGCCGTACCGGCTCTCCATCTCGGCGGGCGGCTGCGTCCAGCACTTCACGGCGAGCGCCTTCACATCGCCGGCCAGCACGTCGTCCAGCCAGGGGTGCAGCACCGTCGCCGCCCGCGGGCTGCCCGGCGCCTCCCCGATCACGACCTCGGACTGCGCGGGTGTGGGTGGCGGACGCGCCCGCCGTCGGCGTCGCCTCGCCGGTGGACCCGCCGCCGCAGCCCACCGCCAGAAGCAACAGAGCGCACGCTGAAACCGCTGCGGGCCAAAGGGCTACACGCGTGAGCACTCGCGGAGCGGCCATGATTCGATCTCCCCTGCTCGGAATGTCGTGGCACCTGCGGCCGAGCGTAGTGAAACGTCCGCGCCGGAAAGCCCCTCGCCGCCACTTCTGTGGATACCCGGTGGCGCTGTGGATAACCGATTCCGCGGACCGGTCGGGCACAGTGGGTGTGATAAGCCTGGCTACGGCGACCGTGGCCGGGTCGGGCGCGCCGGAGATGGGAGATGCGATGCCGTACGTCGAGTCCGCGCTGCGAACCAAGCAGGCGGTGGCGGCCGCGCGCGCCGTGCTCATCCGGGAAGGCGTGGGCCGCACCACGATGCGCGCGGTGGCGACCGAGGCGGGCATCCCCCTCGGCACGCTCCAGTACGTCTTCCCCTCCAAACAGGGCCTGCTGCAAGCGGTGATCGAGGACGTGGTGGACGAGATCGCCGACGTCCTGCGGCGCACCGCCGACACCGAACACGGCCTGGCGAACGCGATCCGCCACGGACTGCGCACCTTCTGGAACGAACTGGTCGACGAGCAGAGCCAACTGCAGCTGTTGCAGGTCGAACTGGTCACCCATGCGCTGCGCACCCCGGGCTTGGAGTGGCTCGCGCGCCGGCAGTACGAGCGCTACACCGAGGTCGTGACGGAGTGGTCGCGGGAGGCCGCGCACCGGGCCGGTGAGACGTGCGCGGTGCCGTTCGACCGGCTCGCCCGCGTGGTCGTGGCCAATATCGACGGGCTGATCATGCAGCACGTGGTGAATCCGGATCCGGCGCGCTCGGCCGGGGATGTGGAGGCGATCGCCGACATGCTCGTCACCCTCGCGGGGGTCCGGCCGGCGAGCTGACCCGGCTGTTCTCCGCCTGCCCTTGTGGCGACGGTGTGGCGTGGCTTACTCTGAATTCAGTCATACGACCGAATTGGTTCGGAGGTACCGCCGTGGCGGACGTGGATGTGGTTGTCGTCGGAGCCGGGCTCGCCGGGTTGTCCGCCGCCCGTGAGCTGGTCGCGGCCGGGAAATCGGTGCGGGTGTTGGAGGCGCGCGACCGGGTGGCGGGCCGCAACCACGGCGGGTTCCTGAGCAACGGCGTGCCCGTCGAACTGGGCGGCCAATGGGTGGGCCCGACCCAGGACGTGGTGCTCGCGTTGATCGAGGAACTCGGCCTGGAGACCTTCCCCACCTACGACACGGGCGACTCGATCACGTTCCTCGACGGGCGCGCGATCCGCTACTCCGACGTGACGTTCGGCCTGCCGCCCGAAACGCTCGCCGAGGTGGGCGCGCTGTGGGAGAAGATCGAAACCCTCGCCGCCACGATCCCGCCCTCGGCGCCCTGGCAGGCCGAGAACGCGGCCGAACTCGACCGGCAGACCCTCGACGCCTGGTTGGCCGCCAACACCTCCGACACCGTGGCGCTGCGGTTCTTCCGGCATCTGGTCCCCGCCCTGTTCTCCGCG
This sequence comes from Nocardia puris, assembly GCF_036051655.1. Taxonomy (NCBI): domain Bacteria; kingdom Bacillati; phylum Actinomycetota; class Actinomycetes; order Mycobacteriales; family Nocardiaceae; genus Nocardia; species Nocardia puris. Next base: position 1,896,665 of record NZ_CP107943.1, read on the forward strand.
GAGAGCCCGGAGCTCTCGCTGCTGCACTTCCTCGGCTACGTGCGTTCGGGCACCAACTTCGCGACGCTGCTGTCCACCACCGGCGGCGCGCAGGAGCGCCGGGTGGTGGGCGGCGCGCACCGGATCTCGGAGCGGCTGGCCGAGGATCTGGGCGACCGGGTGCGCCTCGGCGAGGTGGTGCGCACGATCAAGCAGGACGCCGACGGCGTCACCGTGCTCTACGAGGACGCCGCCGCCGGCGCCGCGGGGTCGGTCACCGCCGACCGGGTGGTGGTCGCGATCCCGGCCACGCTCGCCGGACGCATCCGCTACCTGCCGCCGCTGCCCGCCTCCCGCGACGGTCTCACCCAGCAGATTCCCGCCGGGTCGGTGATCAAGGTACAGGTCGGCTATCCCACGCCGTTCTGGCGCGAGGACGGGCTGAACGGTTTCGTGCTCAGCGTGGACGACGCGTTCAACCTCGTGCTCGACAATTCCCCGCCCGATGGTTCCTGCGGCGTGCTCGTCGGATTCCTCGAAGGCGCGCACGCCAGGGCCGCCGCCGAATTGTCCGCCGATCAGCGCCGCGAACTCATCGTCACCACCCTGGTCAAATACTTCGGTCCCCGGGCCGCCGAACCCTTCGACATCCTCGAACAGGATTGGATGGCAGAAGAATTCACGCGCGGCTGCTACGGCGGCCGCCTCGGCGCCGGCGTGTGGACCCAATACGGAAAGGCGCTGTCCACCCCCGCCGGCCGCATCCACTGGGCCGGCGCGGAAACCGCCCAGGAATGGAGCGGCTACATGGACGGCGCGATCCGCTCCGGCCGCCGCGCCGCCACCGAAATCCTCGACGCTCGCTGAGGGGCGGTGGGTCGGCTCACCAGATGTCGACCCACACGGGGCGTTCGTAAACATCGAACGCCCCGTAATTCGCGCGTACCAGCAGCGGCACCCGGGCGCCCTCCGGAAACCGGTCGTGCAACGACTGCGCCCGCTTCTCGAAGAATCGCGGGAAAACGAACGTCTTCGCCAGTCGCTGATCCGCATCGGTCCGTGGATGACGCAGTGCCACTTCGAATTTCACCTCGTACCGGTATCCGGTGGCGCGCCGCAAGCGACGAATGCTCCTGCTCACCACCGACCCGTCGACCGCCGTGCCGGCACGACGCAGGAATTCTCGCCGGGCGATCCACGCGAGTTCGAGCACCAGCGGCCACAGGAGTATGCCCAACATCAGGCTCGCCGGGATCAACAATGGGGCCAGCATGCTCGACGGGTCCATTCGATCCATCAGCGCCAAGCCGGCCCTGAGCATCGACGTCACGAACACCGCCGCCCCGATCACGACGGCCGCCCTCCACGGCAGCGTCATGAAACCGATCAGCGTGGTCTTGTTCCCCACCCGAGGTCCTTCCCGGTCCGCGCCTCCGACGTGCCGAGGGTACCGGGAAATCAGCGTACCGATCTGTACGCACGGTGGACGTCGGCCCCGGTAGCCGAAATGCATTCCGGCCCAGTGGTTTTCGGTCCGAGCAGCAGAATCGTGCCATCGCGCACCGAGTGAATTCACGTCCCGAACGGGTGAATCGGAGAGGGTCTCCACTCCCTTCCACCTTCAACATATAGCGCACCCCGGGGCTTGCGGCAAGGCCCGGGTGATGCCGCACAATCGTCGTCCTGAGTTCCTGAACTGCGGAAATAGGGAGTGGCGATCGTGCGTGTTGTGTTGTCGACCTACGGGTCGCGCGGGGACGTGGAACCGATGGCCGCGCTCGCGGTGCGGTTGCGGGAGCGCGGTGTGCGGGTAGCAGTGTGCGCGCCGCCGGACTTCGCCGATCTGCTGACTCGGGTCGAGGTGCCGCCGGTGTTCGTGAGCTTCGGCAGCATCCCCATGCTCGCCGCGACGGACACCGCCCGGGTCGCCGTCGAGGCGATCCGCGGGCTGGGCCGCCGGGTGATCCTCTCGCGCGGGTGGGCCGGTCTGGAGTCGATCGATGACCGCGACGACTGCTTCGTGGTGGGCGAGGTCAACCAGCAGGCACTGTTCGAGCGGGTCGCCGCCGTCGTCCATCACGGTGGGGCGGGGACCACCACCGCCGCCGCCCGCGCGGGCGCTCCGCAGGTGCTCGTGCCGCAAGTCGTGGACCAGCCGTACTGGGCGGGCCGGGTGGTGGACTTGGGCATCGGTGCGGAACATGAGGGTTCGGAGCCAACGGTCGAGTCACTTTCGGCCGCCGTGGAAATCGCTCTGGCCTCGGAAGCCCGAGCTCGTGCTGTCGCGGGATCGATGCGTGCCGGCGGGGCGGCCGTGGCGGCCGACCTGCTGGTCGACGCGATCCGGCGGAATGACTTGGTGAACGCGTGAACCGCGATCGGATAGGACTCATGACGAGCGACGAATTACGTTCCGAACAAGACTATTTGGCTGGGCTGTACGGCAGGCTCGACGCGGAACGCGCGCGGGCGAAGGACAGGTATCGCGCGGCGTTGCGCGGTGACGGCGGCACGCTGGTGGATCGCGACGTCGAAGTGCGGGCTTCGGCGCGGGAGGTGCGGCGGCTGGACATCGCCGACAACGGGTTGTGCTTCGGCAGGCTGGACGCACTGTCGGGCGAACGTTCCTACATCGGGCGGATCGGAATCTTCGACGAGGACAACGAATTCGAACCGCTGCTGCTCGATTGGCGCGCCCCGGCCGCGCGGCCGTTCTACACAGCGACCGCCGCGCATCCGGAGAACATGCGCAGGCGGCGCCAATTCCACACGCGCGGGCGCAGATTGGTCGACTTCACCGACGAGGTGCTGGGGCGCCCCGGTGACGACGAGCACGGTGACGCGGCCCTGCTCGCCGCGGTGAACGCACCGCGCGGCGAGGAGATGCGCGATATCGTCGCCACCATCCAGGCCGAGCAGGACGAGATCATCCGGCTGGACCACGCCGGCGTCGTGGTGATCGAGGGTGGTCCCGGAACCGGCAAAACCGTTGTGGCGCTGCACCGCGTCGCCTACCTGCTCTACACGCAGCGGGAACGCTTGGAACGCAACGGCGTTCTCGTGGTGGGACCCAATCCCGCTTTCCTGAAACATATTTCGCGTGTACTGCCCTCGCTGGGCGAGACGAACGTCGTGTTCACAACCACCGGCGAGCTGGTGCCCGGACTGGGCGTCACCGCCGAGGACGCCCCGGAAGTCGCGCGTCTCAAGGGTTCCCTGCGAATCCTGGACGTGCTGGCGGCGGCGGTGGCCGACCTCCAGCGCCTGCCCGACCAGCCGGTGATCATCGACCTGAAGGACGTCACGGTGCGGATCGACGCCGCCACCGCGGAATGGGCCAGGGAGGAGGCGCGCGCCGGTGGCCGGCCGCACAACGAGGCGCGGGCGGTATTCACCGAGATCATCACCTACGTGCTCACCGAACGGGCGATCGGACGGATCGGCCGCGGGTGGCTCACCAGGGACGACAAGGAGGCCTGGGAGCAACTGCGCGAGGATCTGGTCGCCGAAGTCGCCGAGCACGACGAGTTCACCGCCGCGCTCGACCGGCTCTGGCCGGTGTCGACGCCGGAAACCCTGCTGTCCGAGCTGTTTTCCTCACGGGAACGGTTGCGCGCGGCCGGTGCCGACGAGGCGCTGTGGCGTGCGGAGGGTTCGGCCTGGACGGCGTCCGATGTGCCGCTGCTGGACGAGCTGGTCGATCTGCTCGGCCCCACCGGTCCCACCGAGGACGAGGCCGAGCGGACCCGCAAGGCCGAAGCCGAATACGCCGCGGGCGTGCTGGATCTCATGGTCAACCGCGAGGACATGATGGATGACGAGGACCATCTCTTCGCCCAGGACATGCTCTTCGGCGACGATCTGGCGGAGCGCTTCCTCGAACGCGACAGCCGCGACGTCGCGGAACGCGCTGCCGCCGACCGGGATTGGACCTACCGGCACGTGGTGGTCGACGAGGCGCAGGAGCTCTCCGCTATGGACTGGCGCGTGCTGATGCGCCGCTGCCCCAGCCATTCGTTCACCGTGGTCGGTGATCTCGCCCAGCGCCGTTCCGCCGCCGGCGCCATTGCGTGGGGCGACATGCTGGACCGCTATGTTCCCGGCCGCTGGCTCTATCGTTCCCTCGCCGTCAATTACCGCACGCCCGCCGAGATCATGGCCGTTGCCGCGGCGGTGCTCGCCGAATTCGCGCCGGATATCGTGCCACCCGATTCCGTGCGTGCCAGCGGCGTACAACCGTGGGCCCGCTTCGTCACGGAGGACGAAATTACCTCCGCTATAGAAGAATTCATCGTAGCCGAAGGCGCTCGTGAAGGGACGAGCATAATCATCGGGCCGCCCGATATTCCGGGCGCCACTCCTGCTTCTGAAACGAAAGGCCTCGAATACGATTCCGTTCTGCTCATCGATCCCGACCATCTGTTGGACTCCCCGCGCGGGTGGTCCGATCTCTATGTCGCGCTGACCCGCGCGACGCAACGCCTCGGGGTCCTCCACCGAAACCCGTTGCCCCAGTGCCTGTCAGGGCTCGGTTGTTCTTGACCGTGCAGGTGCGGGCTCTGGTGGTGCGCACGTCGCTCTCGTCGTCGATGCCCGAAGCCATTGGACCGCCGATGACTCCGGTCGACATGCGCGAGGACCCGGTCGGAATCACCGTGGGGCATCGCAGCGGAGGTTATATGCCCGGAATCAGCTCGCGTTCCGCCCGAACATCTCGTCCACAAGATCAGGTACGGTAGTGCCGAGCACCCGGCTCAAAGCGATCAACGTCGACAATCTCGGATTCGCCGGCGCTTTCGTACTGCGCACACCCCAACCATTCTCCAGTAACTGATAATGCTGGCGACTGATCCCGGCGGCGTGCGCGACTTCCTCTTGGCTGAGTCCCTTGGCCTGACGAAGCGCGGCCAACCGCTGTCCCAAAACAACCGCGAGCTCTCTCGACGGCGGATTCGGACACCTGAACGAGGCTTCCGAGGGGCAACCCCCGCGTCGACCATCTATAGATGGCATTTCATTCCAGATCTATAACCCTGCCGGGTATAGATGGCTCTCTGACTGCGCGCAAACCCGTCTCCGACGAAGATCCGTATCCCATTGACGGTCCCCGGCCTACCGATGCCAAGATTGATGGGCACCGGCCGGATGAGGGGGCCTATCAGCATCGCCAGACGTGTCCAACGCGAGCCGATCCCGCGCTGGACCGGCACTTGTGCTGGCCCAGGGCGCAGATCCTTACGAACAGCCGCACCCCGATCGCACGACGCGACGAAGGTCCATGGTGTCGCCTCCGCCGCCCACAACGAAGCCAGCCTATTCGCGATCTGCTGCTACCGGACTTGTATGCCACACCCGCGGGCAGGCCATGTCTCAGCCCCGCGCCATGTCCACGAATCGGCTCAAATGCAGCTGATGCGCCACGGTGATCGTCGCCGTCGGACCATTTCGGTGTTTACCGAGAATGAGGTCCGCTTCACCACCGCGCGGGTCGTCGCGTTCGAAGGCGTCAGGGCGGTGGAGCAGGATAACCATATCCGCATCTTGTTCCAGGGAATTATGAAGCGAAATTCCTTGCGCTACAAAGTTATTCGTTCCCGGCACGGTACCGTCGAAGACATCCTGTTCGCCGACAGGAGTTATCTCGACGATCTTGTCCCAGAAAACGTCGTTGGTGGCGAGCATTTCGATGTCGGCGTCGTCGAGGACGGTGGCGACTCGGGCCAGGCGGGAGCGGCTGGGTGAGTGCTTCCACATGGTGGAGCCGCAGAAGCGGGAGCCCATGGCGGCGGAGAACTCACGGTGGGTCATGCGCTTGGCGGTGAGCAGGTCGCGGACCTTGGTCCAGACCTCCTTCGGCACGGTGTCGACATTCGTGTTGCGTGCGATCGGATCCAGGTGCGCCAGTGCGTGTTCGGCGGACTTGCCGCGAGCGCCGTGGACGCCGATGTCGCGGAGGAAGACGGACTGGTTCTCCGCGCCGTCCACCGTCAGGTGCCAGCAGTCGCGGTAGCCGGATTTGCGGACGCGGCTGATACGGGCGTGTACGCCGAGCCGGAGCAGGAGCTGGGCCAAGTCGTCGGTGAGGCGCCGGCTGGTCGATGCGTAGTAGATGCGGGCTTGGTTGCCCTTCGCGTCCCAGCGCACCGACCCGTCGGTCGCCCACAGGTGACGGATGAACAACGCGACCTGATCGTTGGGCAGCGCGAAAACGCGTTGGGGAATGAACTTCTCGTAGCTGCGCAGGCCGAAGAGTCCCAAGTCGTCGAGCCAGGCGGCAATCGGGTTGCGCTTGCCGTGGGTCAGTCGATAGGGGGTGGGCAGGCGCAGGGTCGTGACGCGCGCGGCCGCGTACTCGTCGCGGATGGCGGTGACGCCGAAGTGCCGTGCGGCCGTCGAGACCGCCGCCAAGTTCTCCTCGTCGATGCTCGCGTAGCGGATCGGCTGGCGTTTCACGCACGAGCCGTCGCCGATCATGTGGGCGAGCAGGACGATCTCCTCGTCCGCCATGCGCTCGGTGTGCACCGGTTCCGGAACGTGGCGCGGGGTCGCGAGACGGTCGCCGACCGTGAGCTTCTCCAGCGGAATCCAGCCGTCGACGGTGAGAAAGGGGTGGTTGCCGGTCGCCTCCACCTCGCGCCCGGAGGCCAGCCGCAGCCGGAACACTTCTTTGCGGCCGCTGGGGAACACCTTCACCATCGGCCGAGCCACCATGCGCATGCGATCGTCGAGCGACCACACGAGCGGCTGTTCGCCACTGGCCAGCAGTTCGCCGAGGGTGATCTCAGCGCCGTTGTCCGCGCGCAGGATTCGCGTGGAGGCGGGCAGGCAGCCCGACTCGCGGAGGTCGGAGACCATGGGGCGTTTGTCGGTGCGTTGTTCGGGGCCGCGGTTGAGCTGGCTGATGGCGACCACGGGGACCTCTAGTTCCTTGGCGAGGAGTTTGAGGTTTCGGGAGAAGTCGGAGACTTCCTGCTGGCGCGATTCGACCTTTTTGCCGGAGGTCATCAGCTGGAGGTAGTCGACGACGACGAGTTTGAGGTCGTGGCGCTGTTTGAGGCGGCGGGCCTTGGCGCGGATCTCCATCATGGTGAGGTTGGGCGAATCGTCCACGAACAGCGGCGCTTCGCTGATCTCACTCATCCGCCGCGCCAGTTTGGTCCAGTCGTCATCGCTCATCCGCCCGGACCGCATATCCCCGAGCTTGATCTTCGCCTCCGCCGAGAGCAACCGCATCACGATCTCGGTCCGGCTCATCTCCAGCGAGAAAATGACACTCGCCAACCCGTGCTTGATCGAGCAACTCCGCATGAAATCCATCCCGAGGGTGGAGTTGTGCGTGGGCACCATCGACCGCCCGGCCAGATACAGGTGATCGGCGTTGTCCACCTCGACACACCGCACTGGCACGGACTCGACCTTCCGCACGTCGACGATGTGCCGAGTCGCGGACTTGGCGGTGGCCGGGACCACGTGGTTCAGATCGTCACCCGGTGTGCGCAGGGTGTGGACGATGTCGCCGGTGGTGCGCACCGCGCGCGTGCGATCGAGCACGGACGTCGTCAACCACTGATGCTCCTCGTCCGCGACGATCACCGTCCCGTCGGAGAACTCGACTTCGTAGCAGGGGCGGTCGATGAGGGTTTCGGTGGCGGCGAGGACTCGGGTGGGGTGGCCGGAGGCGTCGAGGAGTTCGTCGCCGACGCGGACCTCGCCCATGGTGGTCCAGCCCGTCGGGGTGGGGAGCGGGGTGTCGAGGGCGAGGGCCTTACCCACACCGGGTCGCGCGGCGACGATGATCATCTGGCCCGGGTGGAGGCCGTTGGTGATTTCGTCGAGTTCGGTGAAGCCGGTGGGGACGCCGAGGGAGATGCCGCCGCGGGAGGCGATGGAGTCGATCTCGTCCATGGTGGGCTGGAGGAGTTCTTCGAGGGGGAGGAAGTCCTCGGTGGTGCGGCGTTCGGTGACCTCGTAGACCTCGGCCTGGGCGCGGTCTACGACCTCGGCGATGTCCTGTCCGTCGGCGCCCGCGTAGCCGTACTGGACGATGCGGGTGCCCGCCTCCACGAGGCGGCGCAGGATGGCCTTCTCGGCCACGATCTCGGCGTAGTAGCCGGCGTTGGCGGCGGTGGGGACGGTCTGGGTGAGGGTGACCAGGTAGGGGGCGCCGCCGATGCGCTTGAGTTCGCCGCGGCGCTCGAGGCCCGCGGCGACGGTGACGGGGTCGGCGGGCTCGCCGCGCCCGTACAGGTCCAGGACGGTGTCGTAGATGGCCTGGTGCGCGGGACGGTAGAAATCGCCGGGGCGCAGCACCTCCACCACGTCGGCGATGGCGTCCTTGCTGAGCAGCATGCCGCCGAGCACGGACTGCTCGGCCGCCATGTCGTGCGGGGGCTGACGGCCGAAATCCTCACCGGGCGCTTCGGGCGGGTAGTCCGTGTGCCCGCGGTCATCGGTGGCTGTCACCAGACTCGACCGTCCTCTCTGCCCCGCGATCGGTTCGCACCGTATCGATGACTCGTTCTACTCCCGGACACCGACAGCTTCCGCCCGCGACCCGCCCGGGGAGCACGCCAGCAACCCTCGCGACAGCATCGTCGCGAGCAGGTCGTGTCCGGGCGCTGCGACGAAATTAGCGATCGCGAGGGCCCGTGCCAAACCGGGCTGTGTACACACCTGTGGATAACGTGGGGACTGTTTACCAAACCGTGTGCACCCCCTGTGGACAACTTGGGGAAAACCCAGGTCATGCCCAAGAAATCCGCAGATGGATGCAGGTTTTCGCATCTGTGGACGTGTGGATAGTTTCGGTCTCGGCGTGTCGGCCGAGTTGAACAGCCGGGCGTGTTGGGTAAACGGCGTGTATGTCGGCTATGAACTGAGTCACATTGCGATCGGTCGGTTTTCCGAGTGATCCACAGGGTGAATAACCGGAGGTGACGCGTCGTAGCCGAGCCTTGTACACCGTGTGCCGCAGCACTGGGCGCCACCACAGCTAACCTGCGGTTATCACGCGATAAAAGCGCGCGAACAGCGCCGAGAACCACCCCGCACAGAGCACGGGGTGGTCCTCGACGTCACGCGTGTATCGCCTGCGGGGCGAACCGCACCGAGCCGGCGCCACTCCCGGGGAGCGCGACCGGCCGGCGGACTCAGCTCGCGGTGGCGGCGACCTGCAGGTCGAACTTGGCGGTCACGTCGGGGTGCAGGTGCACCGCGATGACGTGCTTGCCGGTCGACTTGATGTGCGCCTTGGGCAGCTCGATGCTGCGCTTGTCCACCACGGGGCCGCCGGCGGCCTTGATGGCCGACGCGACATCCGCGGGGGTGACCGAACCGAACAGCTTGCCGCTGCCCGCGGTCTTCACGCTCAGCGACACCGACTCCAGGCGCTCGATGGCCTGCTTCAGCTCGTTGGCGTGGTCCAGGTCGCGCACGCGGCGGGCCTCCTGGGCCCGGCGGATGCCCTCGACCTGCTTCTCGGCGCCGCGGGTGGCCACGATCGCCAGGCCGCGGGGCAGCAGGTAGTTGCGGCCGTAGCCGTCCTTGACCTCGACGGTGTCGCCAGGGGCACCGAGGTTGTCCACGTCTGCGGTCAGAATCAACTTCATTTGCGTGCCTCCCTTTCTCAGCGAGCCGTCGACACGTAAGGCAGCAGCGCCACCTCACGCGAGTTCTTCACGGCAACGGCGACATCGCGCTGGTGCTGCACGCAGTTGCCGGTCACCCGGCGGGCGCGGATCTTGCCGCGGTCACTGACGTACTTGCGCAGCAGCGTGGTGTCTTTGTAATCGATCGAAACGTTGCCGGACTTGCTCTCCTTGCAGAACGAGCAAGCCTTCTTCTTCAGCACCTTTTCGCGCGCGGGCGCTTTAGGCATGGTCTTCTACTCCGAATTCTGTGTGGCCCGAGTCGATTCGGGCCGGTGAAAGCCGTATCAGAACGGCGGTTCGTCATCCGTGCGGCCGCCCCCGAAGGAGCCTGCCGCGGGCGCGCTGCCCCAGGGATCGTCGTCGGCGCCGCCGGAACGGCCGCCGCCACCACCGGCGGGCGCGGCGTTCGCGGCCGCGTAACCGCCGCCACCACCGCCGAATCCGCCACCACCGCCACCGCCGCGACCGGCCTTGTTGACCTTCGCGGTGGCGTAGCGCAGCGAGGGACCCACCTCGTCGACCTCGAGCTCGACGACCGTGCGCTTCTCACCCTCACGGGTTTCGTAGGAGCGCTGCTTGAGTCGTCCCTGCACGATGACGCGAGACCCGCGGGTCAGGCTCTCGGCGACGTTCTCCGCGGCTTCCCGCCAGATGTTGCAGCGCAGGAAAAGCGCTTCGCCGTCTTTCCATTCATTGGTATTACGGTCGAACACACGGGGTGTGGAAGCGACGGTGAAGTTCGCCACCGCCTGCCCCGCGGGCGTGAATCGCAGTTCGGGATCGGCCGTCAGGTTTCCGATGACGGTGATGACCGTGTCGCCTGCCATGTGGTTCCTCCTGGTGTGCAGTTCGCCGGGCACTCGCTGCTCGTTGCGCTAGAGCCTAGAGACAGGCTCCGACGAGTGCGGCGGGAACTACTTGTCGTGGCGCAGAACCTTGGTGCGCAGCACCGACTCGTTGAGGCCGAGCTGGCGATCGAGCTCGTTCACCGTGGCGGGGGTCGCGGTCAGATCAACCACCGCGTAGATGCCCTCGGCCTGCTTGCGGATCTCGTAGGCGAGACGGCGGCGGCCCCAGATGTCGACCTTGTCGATCTTGCCGCCCTCGGTGCGGACAACGCTCAAAAGGTTATCCAGGGACGGACCAACGGTGCGCTCGTCCAGGCTCGGATCGAGGATGACCATCACTTCGTAATGACGCACGGACCAATCACCTCCTGTGGACTCAGAAACGGCCACGGACGGTCCGTGGCAGGAGGGTCGTTGCGTCAGCAACTCGACAAGGCTACATGAGGGCCGGTCCCGCGCCGAAATCACCTCCGCGGCCCGCGGCGTCCTAGTGTTGTCGGCATGTCGACAGGTGCCGCCCCGCCCGGTGGGCGGATGGCTCATCGCACGGTGTTCGCCGTGCTGGTGACGCTGGTGTGCGCCTCGTTCCTGGCGTTCGGGTACGCGAACAAGGCGCGCTGCGCGGGCGCGCCGTTCCATCCAGACGGCCGCAGCGTGGTGTTCGACTACGACAAGGACGCCGAGGTCTGCTACTCCGACATCCAGTTCCTGTGGCTGGGCCGCGATATCGACCGCCACGTGTTCCCGTACGTGAACGGCGGCATCACCGACGACGGGATGCTGGTGGGCGGCGCGGTGGAGTACCCGGTGCTGAGCGGGGTGCTGATGTGGGCGGGCGCGCTCGGCGCGGACAACGACGCCGACTTCCTGCGCCTGTCCGCGCTGCTGCTGGCGCCTTTCGGCCTGCTGGTGGCGTGGATGCTGGCGCGGTTGTCGGGGTGGGCGGCGCTGCTGTGGGCGGCGGGGCCGCCGCTGCTGCTCTACGCCTTCCACAACTGGGAACTGCCGGTGGTGTTCACGGCGGTGGCGGCGGTGTACGTGATGGCGGTGCCGGCGCGCTTGTCGCTGCGCTCGCGGGCGATGGTGGCGGCGGTCCTGCTCGGGCTCGGATTCTGCTTGAAGCTGTATCCCGGCATCTTCGTGCTGCCGCTGATGGCGTACGTGTTGACCGGGGGTGCGCGCGAGACGCGCGGGGAATCCGAATACGACGTGCGGGGCGCGCTGCTGACGGGCGCGGCGGCCGCGGGCACGGTGCTGGCGGTGAACCTGCCGTTCGCGCTGGCCGGCTACGAGGGGTGGCGCGCGTCGATCACCTTCCAGCAGTTGCGCCAGGCCGACATCACCACCAACTCGATCTGGTACTGGGGGCACCAGCTGCTGTTCGGGCCGGAGTCCGAGGCGAGTGCCACCTGGCACGACGGCGTGGCGATCGCCTCGCCGCTGCTGATCCTGGCGGCGTTCGCGCTGGCGATGTGGTTGGGCTGGAAGCGTTTCCGCACCGGCGGTGTGTTCCCGTGGGTGGGTGTGAGCGGAGCGATGCTGTGTGGATTCCTGGTGTTCCACAAGGTGCATTCGCCGCAGTACACGCTGTGGCTGATCCCGTTCCTGGTGCTGCTCGAGGTGCCGTGGTCGGTGATCGGCGCGTACCTGGTGGCCGACGCCGCGATCGGCATCGGCGTGTTCCGGTACTTCTACGCGCTCGGTTCCGGTGAGCCGTTCGGGCTGCTGGAGGGCGTGGTGCAGTTCGGCGTGTGGGGGCGCGCGGTGCTGCTGATCGTGCTGTTCTTCGTCTTCCTGCGGGCCGCGCCGCGCGAGCCGGTGATGTTCGTCCCGGATCGACCGCGCGCCGACCTGGTCCCCGCCCCCACCTGACCGAGCGACCCCGCGACTCCTGACCCCGCGCCCCCACGACTGCCTGGCCGAGCGACCCGGAATTCACGCGGACCGGCCGACCTCGAAGTCGCACCGGAGAATTCGCGCACCGGGGTCGTCACCGAATCGCCCGACCGGCTCGCGGCCGCGCGCCGCTACTTACTGGCGCTGTGCCACTCCATGCCCCACCCGTACGCCTGGTCGATGAAGCGCTGGGATCCGTTGATGTACTGCACTTCTCGCTGCACGGTGATGCCGTTGCCGTGGTTCTGCAACAGGGCGATGGCGCAGGAGCGCGCGCCGTCGACAGGGGAGTCCAGGCGCACTTCCACCTGCGGGCCGCTGGTGGGGTACAGGGTGACCACGCCGTCGGCGGCGGCCCAGTTGGGCACGCCCTCGTAGATGAACGCGAAGATCAGCACGCGCCGGAAGCGTTCGGGGCGTGACAGGTCGATGTGCATGTTCTCGCCGCCGCTGGCGTCGCCGCTGCGGTCATCGCCGTCGAGCTGGATGTACGGTTCGCCGGCGAGTGAGCCGAAGTTGCCGCCCGTGGCCTGCACGACGCCCTTCGCGCCGTTGGCCAGTTCGTAGAGGCAGCCGAGGTCCAGGTCCACCGACTTGCCGCGGCGGAAGAAGCCGCGCGGGCGCGACCAGTTCAGGTTCACCCGCATGACGCCTTGGTGCTCACCGGGTTTGGTGAGGTTGATGCTGGGCGTGGCCTTGGACAGGGTGACCTTGGACAGGTTCACGCCGGGCTGCTGGGTCATGGGTTCCCCCCTGGTCGGAAACGGAAAGCGGCAGCGGCGTCCTCCCGTGGGGAGGGGCCGCTGCCGCGTCGAATTCGTCGGCTTGCCGCCGGGAATCAGCCTACCGGCGTGACTTCCTTCGCGCTCTCGAGTTCTTCCGGCTCCCCGCCCTCGCGCTTGTTGCGCAGGATGCTGGAGATGAACGCCGCGCCGATGAACGCGACGCCGACCAGGCCGGTGATGATCTCGTTGACGTGCACGCCGATCGAGACGAGCAGGATGGCGGCCAAGGCGCCGATGGCCCAGTGCGCGCCGTGCTCGAGGTAGACGTACTCGTTGAGGGTGCCCTTGCGCACCAGGTACACCGTGATGGACCGCACGAACATGGCGCCGATCAGACCCAGGCCGAGCGCGATGATGATCGGGTCGGAGGTGATGGCGAACGCGCCGATGACGCCGTCGAACGAGAACGACGCGTCGAGCACTTCCAGGTAGAGGAACAGGAAGAAGCCCGCCTTGCCCGTGGCTTTGACCGCATCGGAGGGTCCCGTGTGGTCCTCGGGGTGGAACATCGAGCCGAGGCCGTCCACCGCGATGTAGGTGACCATGCCGAGCAGGCCCGCCAGCAGCACCGTGGCGCGTTTGTCGTCGTCGGCGAGGAACTCCGAGGTCAGGATCAGGCCGATGCTGGCGACGACGACCGAGAGCATGTCCAGCTTGCCCGCGGCCGCCAGCGGCCGCTCGATGAAGCTCAGCCAGGTGATCTCGCGGTCCTCGAAGATGAAGTTCAGGAACAGCAGCGCCAGGAACATGCCGCCGAACGCCGCGATCTGCGGGTGCGCGTCGGTGATCAGCGTCTCGTAGCTCGGGCTGCCGTCGGGGAAGTACGCGGCGTCGCCCGCGGGCGGGTTGAGCGCCAGATCGAACGCGCGAATCGGGTCGAGGCCCGCGGTGACCCACACGATCGCGAGTGGGAACACCAGGCGCATGCCGAAGACGGCGATCAGGATGCCGATGGTGAGGAAGATGCGCTGCCAGAACTCGCTCATCCGCCGCAGCACGGTGGCGTTGATCACGGCGTTGTCGAAGCTCAGCGAGACTTCGAGGATGCCGAGGATGGCGCAGAGGAAAAGGGCGGTCGGACCGCCGTAGAGGAAGGCTATGACCAGCGACACCACCGTGACGACGCCGGAGAGGCCGAATATTCGCAGGACCACGCGGGGACCTTTCGGTGAATAGGGGAGCAGAGTGAATCGGCGCTATCGATACCAGCGTGGCCGCAGATTCGCCGGTTGTCCAACGCGGCACCGGGCAGCGCTCGCCCCCGGTCGCACGGCGAGGGGGCTCGCGCACTGCGAGCCCCCTCATTTCACGTGAGAAGTCGTCAGACGTTCACACCGTAGTCGCGGGCGATGCCCGACAGCCCGGAGGCGTAGCCCTGGCCGATGGCGCGGAACTTCCACTCGGCGCCGTTGCGGTACAGCTCGCCGAAGACCATGGCGGTCTCGGTGGAGGCGTCCTCGCTCAGGTCGTAGCGGGCCAGCTCCTCGCCGTTGGCCCGATCGACGACGCGGATGTAGGCGTTGCGGACCTGGCCGAACGACTGCTGACGCGACTCGGCGTCGTAGATCGAGACCGGGAAGAAGATGCTCTCGATGGTGGGCGGGGTGCCGGCCAGGTCGACGTTGATGACCTCGTCGTCGCCCTCGCCCTCACCCGTGCGGTTGTCGCCCGTGTGCTCGATGGCGCCCTCCGGCGAACGGAGATTGTTGAAGAACACGAAATGCTGGTCGCTGACGACCTTCTTGTCGGCGCCGGTCGCGATGGCGCTGGCGTCGAGGTCGAAGTCGGTGCCGGTGGTGGTCCGGATGTCCCACCCCAGGCCGACGGAGACAGCAGTCAGGTTCGGAGCCGCCTTCGACAGCGAGACGTTGCCGCCCTTGGACAGACTGACACCCATACGGGAATCCCTTCCATTAGTTCGTCTGTGGTCCCAGCATGTCCGAATCGCCGGGTACGCCCTACGACAGTAGTAGGTTTCGGCGAACTTGCGTAGGAACCGGGGTACACCCCGGCAACCCGCGAGATCTCCTACCATCGGGGCGTGGCAGGGCGTAGGCGCGGCTGGTTCCGGTTTTCGGGGGACGACGAGTGGATCGAGGGGGCGAAGGCGCGGCTCGCGGAGGCGTTCCTGGACATGGATCGGCGGCAGTCGGCCGCCGACGCGGCGGTGCACGCCGCCGAGCAGGTGTTCGCCGACCCCCGGTACGCGGCGGCCTGGGAGCCGGTGCGGGCGCGCTGCTACGCGGCGGCGGGCGCCTATCTGAGCCTGATCGAGGAGTTGGAGACCGGGCAGCGCGAGGGCACCGCCCCTCCTCAGGGGCAGACCCGCGCCGATGCCGTGACCAGGCAATTGCTCGACGCGGCCCGCGCCGTGGACGAGTTCTACCAGGCCGACCGGAGCCAGCTCGAGCACGCGGTGTCGGTGCTGCGCACGGTGCCGCAGCTGGCGCAGCGGGTGCTGGCCGCGGCGGCCGAGGAACGCGGGCGTGTCGTGGGCTCCGAATACGCCGGGTATCCCTCGGTGCGCCGCGCCGCGGCGGCGGTCGATGAGGCGATGCTCACACTGGAATCGGCGGGCCCGGATACGCCCGCGGGCGCGGTGCGCGAGGCCGCGAACCGGCTCGAAACGGTGAGACGGGAACTCTCGGATGCCTTGGCGCAGGCCCCATCTCGGCGTGCGGCGGCCCAGACGGCGATCGCGTCGGTGCGGACCAGGGTGGACGCCGTGCGGCACCGGGCCGAGCGGGTGAGCGAGGCGTACTCGGCGCTGCTGCGGGAGTTCAATGCTGCGAGTTCGGCGGATCTGGCCAACAATGAGCGGGACAGTCAGCGAGCCATCGATGCGGCAGCCGACGCCTTGGCACGGGCGCGGGCGGCATCGGGCGAGAACAACCCGGAGCTAGCCCTTGAATTGACCTCCACGGCGCGGGGGAACCTCGCCGAGGCCGAACAGCGGATCGAGGCCGTCACCGGACGGCTCGCGTTGCTGCGTTCGGTCCGCGCGGATCCGCAAGAGAAGGCGAAAGCCGTACGATTCCGGCTGCGAGACGCGCAGATGCTCGCGGTCAGCCGGGGGCTCGTCGCCGAATGGGGCTCGGTGCTGGACGCACAGGCCGAGCGCATCGAGCGCATCACCGAGACACTGTCGGGGCGCCATCCCGACTACTGGGCCTATGTGACGGAACTGGATGCCGTCACCGAATTCATAGCCGGGGTGGTGGATCGCATGAGAAAGCACGCAGGACCACGACGAGAATGAGGACGGGTGATCGATGACCGCTTCTGTCGCCGTCCGGGGGGAGGTTTCCCTCCGGAAACGGCTGCCACTGCGGCATTTCCGGCAGTTGCAGGGTCCGGACGCGAGGTCGCTGTTCCATCGGCAGCCCGAAGCCTTCGGCGACAGCACCGATCGGGAACTGCTCGCCTACGGGCTGGGCGCCACGCTGTACGCGCCCGCCACCAGGCCGGATCTGGCCGACACCATCCGCCGCCGGGCCGAGCGCGGCGTGTGTTCGATGGTGATCGACCTCGAGGACGCGGTGGCCGATCACGAGGTCGAGTTCGCCAAGCGGCAGGCCGTGGCGACCCTGGACGAGCTGGCGGCCGGGGAGGACCCCAACCCGCTGCTGTTCGTGCGGGTGCGCGACGCTGACGCCATCGGCGAGATCGTCGAGCAGCTGGGGATCGGCGCGTCGGCGCTGACCGGGTTCGTGTTCCCGAAGTTCGACAGCGCCTCCTGCCACAAGTACCTGGCCGCCCTGGAAGCGGTGTCGGTGCGACTGCGGCGCCAGGTGTTCGGCATGCCGGTGCTCGAATCGGCCGCGCTGGTGCACCGCCAGACCCGCGATCAGGAGCTGGCGCACATCGCGGCGGTGCTGGCCGAGCACCGGGAGCGGGTGCTCGCGGTGCGGGTCGGGGCGACCGATATGTGCTCGACGTTCGGCATCCGGCGCGACCGCGATCTGACCATCTACGACGTGCGGGTGGTCGCCGACGTGATCGCCGACATCGTCAACTACCTGGGCCGCGCCGACGGCACCGGGTTCGTGATCACCGGCCCGGTGTGGGAGTACTTCGCCGATCACGAGCGCATGTTCCGCCCGCTGCTGCGCACCGCGCCGTTCGAGGAGTCCGACGCGGTGCCGTTCCGGCAGTACCTGGTGAGCCGGGATCTGGACGGGCTGTTGCGCGAGATCACGCTGGACCGCGCCAACGGCATCCAGGGCAAGACGGTGATCCATCCCTCGCACGTGGCGGCGGTGCACGCCCTGTCGGTGGTGACGCACGAGGAGTACGCCGACGCGCTGGACATCCTGCAGGTCGACGTGGGCGGTGTGGCCGCCTCGGAGTACCGGAACAAGATGAACGAGATGCGCCCGCACCGCAGCTGGGCGCGCGAAACACTGTTGCGGGCAAGGGTTTTCGGAGTGGCGAACAAGGGAGTGTCGTTCGTGGATCTGCTCAGCGCGTTGGTGAAGGTATGACGGCGCCGTGGGCGACCCGCACGCTCGGGTTCGAGCTGCGGCACGTGGCTTCGCACGGCGGGCCCGCCGGCGGCGCGCTGCCCGGGGAGCTGGCGATCGAGTGGCTGATCCAGCCCGGTCTGCGGCGCAATCCGCGCCGCGCGCACCTGCTGGTGTCGACGGTGCTGGGCAAGCACCTGCCGACCGATCCGCGCGTGGTGCTGGACGCGGGTGACCGGCTCGGCGATCTGGTGCGTCCATTGCTGGACGGTGGCGACGCCGTGGTGCTCGGATTCGCCGAAACGGCAACGGGTCTCGGCCACATCGTCGCGGCACGGCTGGGCGCGCACTGCTACCTGCATTCGACGCGCCGCGACGTGGCCACCGCCGAGACGCTCACCGGTTTCGAGGAGGGCCATTCGCACGCCACCTCGCACCTGCTGCAGCCCGCGCCCGCGGGCATCTTCCTCAACGACCTGCCGTTGGTGCTGGTGGACGACGAGATCTCCACGGGAGCGACGGCGATCGACGCGATCCGCGCGCTGCACGCGTTCTCGCCGCGGGCGCACTACGTGCTGGCCTCGCTGGTGGATATGCGCACCGAGGCCGACCGCGCGGTGTTCGCGGATGTCGCCGCCGAGCTCGGCGCGCGGATCGACACCGTCTGTCTCGCTTCGGGTCTCACGCTGCTGCCCGACGGACTGGTGGACTCCGTCGAGGCGCTGCCCGAACCGGCGTTGAATCCCGTTGCCGCGCGGCGTGGTTCGTTCGACCGGCTGGCGCTGCCCTGGCCCGGTGCGGTGCCGGAGGGCGGCAGGCACGGCATCCTCGACACCGACGCGCCGGCGTTCGACGCGGCGGTGGGCGTGGCGGTGGCCGCGCTGCGCACGCGGCTCGGCGGCGACCGTCCGGTGATCGTGATCGGTCACGAGGAGCTGATGTACCTGCCGCTGCGGCTGGCGTCGGGACTGGCCGACGCCGGTGTGGCGACCCGGTTCCAGACCACCACGCGCTCGCCCGCCTACGTGCTGGACGAGCCCGGGTATCCGCTGCGGCGCGGATTCCGTTTCACCGCACCGGAACCCGACGACGTACCGCGCTACCTCTACAACGCGCAGTGGCCCGCCGATCTGGACGACGAACTGCGCGCCCTCACCGGGGAACAGACCGGCCCCACCGGGGAGCCGATCCTGCTCGTGGTGATCGACGCGCCCGCCGACACCGCCGACCTGGTGGCCGAGGGCGGGCTGATCGACGTGCTGACGGCGTCGGGCGCGGATGTGCTGCTGGCGGTGCTGCCGGGCGCCGATCCTCGAGAACTGCACGCCGCGCGCACCGGTGAGGTCGAGTCCCGTGCGCTGCACTTCGCGCGGACCGGCCGGACCGAGCCTCACGCGCTGCCCGCCACGCGCAGCGGCACGGCCGGTCCCCGCGCGCCGCACTCCGCGCGCGCCGGTGGAGCCGATCCCCGCGAACAGGACGCTGGGCGCACCGGCGAGCGCGAAGGGGGAGCGGCGATGGCCGACCACCTCGCACTGGCGGGTGATTCAGCCGAAAATACTGTGCCGCAGGATGATTCGGCATCCTTCCCGGAGCCGTTGCGTGGCCCCGCCTTCGGCTCCTACGCCCCGGACGAGGTGACCTGGCTGCTCAAGGATCTCTCCGACGTGGACCTGGAAGCCGATGTGGCGGAACGGGAAACACGCATCCAGGCCGGAGAGGCGCACTACGCGGAATCCCTGCCGGTCGAGTACCAGCCCGATGCCGCCTACCGCGACCTGTTCGACCGCGTGCTCGCTGAGAGCGCCGAGCGCCTGGCCCTGGCGGTGGGGACCGTATCGGAGCTGGTGGTCGCCGAGCGCGGCGAGGACATCGTGCTGGTGTCGCTGGCGCGCGCGGGCACGCCGATCGGCATCCTCATGCGGCGCTGGCTCGCCTCGGGGCGCGGCGCCGGGCTGCCGAGCCTGGATACCCCGCACTACGCGGTGTCGATCGTGCGCGATCGCGGCATCGACCCGGTCGCGCTGGATTACCTGGCGCACCACCACGATCCGTCCTCGATCGTCTTCGTGGACGGGTGGACCGGCAAGGGCGCGATCACCAAGGAACTCGGCGAGGCGCTGGATGCCTATCACGCCGCGGGCGGCGCGCGGTTCGACGACCGGCTGGCCGTGCTGGCCGACCCGGGCCACTGCGTCACCACCTACGGCACCCGCGACGATTTCCTGATCGCCTCGGCCTGCCTGAATTCCACGGTGTCCGGGCTGATCTCGCGCACCGTGCTCAACGACGAGCTGATCGGGCCCGGCGATTTCCACGGTGCGAAGTTCTACCGGGAACTCGCCGGCGACGACGTGTCGGTGCGGCTGCTCGACACGGTCACCGTCGCGTTCGACGCCGTGCGCCCCCGGGTGGCCGGTGAGGTGGCCGCCGTGCGGGCCTCGGACCGTACCCCGACCTGGACGGGCTGGGCTTCCGTGGACAAGGTACGCGCCGAATATGGCGTCACCAGTGTGAATTTCGTGAAACCCGGCGTGGGCGAGACCACCCGGGTGCTGTTGCGGCGGGTGCCATGGCGCGTGCTCGTCCGCGAGCCCGACGCGCCGGAGCACGCGCACATCCGGTTGCTGGCCGCCGCCCGCGGCGTCCCCGTCGAGGTCGTGCCCGACCTCGCGTACTCGTGCATGGGATTGATCAAGGAAGTACCGAAGTAGATGTTTCCCGCTGGACCTCGAAGACAGGCGCTCGTCGCCACCGATCTCGACCGCACCATGATCTACTCGCGCAACGCGTTCAGCACCGCCGACGAGGTGGCGACCGTGTGCGTGGAACACCTGGAGGGCGCGCCGCTCTCCTTCATGACCACCGCGGCGGCGCTGCGCATGCGGACGCTGACCGAACCGGCGGCCGTCATCCCGACCACCACGCGAACCATCAAGCAGTTCACCAGGATCGCCCTGCCGGGAGCGCCGTGGCGCTACGCCATCACCAGCAACGGCGGCAACATCCTGGTGGACGGCGTCCCGGATATGCGCTGGCGCATCGACATCGATGCGCAGGTGCGGGCGGGCGGTGCGACGCTCTCGGAGGTGAGCGCCGAATTGCGCTCGCGCATCGACGATTCCTGGTGCACCAAGTTCCGCATCGCCGACCACCTGTTCTGCTACCTGGTGGTGCGGCCGAAAGCGGTGCCGGAGGACTTCCTGGCCGAATGGGGCGCCTGGTGCGCCGAGCGCGGGTGGTCGGCCTCCCAGCAGGGACGCAAGATCTACACCATGCCGCGCGTGGTCTGCAAGAGCACGGCGGTGGCCGAGGTGCGCCGCCGCCTGGTGGACAGCGGTGAATTGAGCCCGGACGCACTGACTTTCGCCGCGGGCGACGGCGCCTTGGACGCGGCGATGCTGCGCGCGGCCGACTCGGCCATCCGCCCCCGCCACGGCGAGCTCGAGCACCTGAACTGGACCAGCCCGAACCTCACCGTCACCAAGGCCAGCGGCATTCTCGCCGGCGAGGAGATCATCGACTGGTTCATCGACTCCGCGCCCCGCGCGGCGTGATTCGCGACCCGCTCAGCCCGTGAGGTCGGGCTCGAGCGGGTCGTCCAGCCGGTTGAGGGAGTACCCGTGGGGCAGGCCGGGCAGCATGCGGAAGTCGGTGACCTCGAGGGTGTGGATGTCCACGGTGGCCGCGACGATCCCGGGCACCGGCCCGTCGCATTTCTGCCGTTGGTCGAGCGGCACCCCGCACAGCATCCGGTAGTACCGCAGGCGGTCGGCCCGTCCGGGCACCAGGCGGTTGCGCTGGTAGGGGCTCGGCCCGAGGACGGCGGCCGGGTCGGCGAGCCAGTCGGTCATGCGGCGCTGGATGGTTTCTTCGGCGAGCGCCCGATCGTCTTGCGGCCAGGTGTAATCCAAGCGGTCGCCGGTCGAGTGGATGGTCAGCGCCTTCAGGAAGTAGTGGGGTGCGGCGCGCAGCTCGAGCAGCCGCGCGTAGTCGTCGAGCCGGGACAGCGGGGTGGCGGTGTCGGTGGGTTCCGGCAGCGCGGCCACGGTCGCGGGGTCGGTGATGTACAGCTTCACGGACAGGCGCCCGTACGACTCGGTGGCGGCGAGAAGCAGTTCCGCGCAGCGCCGCAACCCGGCCATCACGTCGGGCAGCGTGTCATTGCCGAGGGACGCGACGATCCACGGCACCATCGACAGCTCGTCCTCCTCGACGTCGAGGTCGCGGGTGGGCAGGCCGACGATCGGGAACCCGCAGTCCCGGAACACCCCGTCGATCACCGCGAACGCGGCCTGCTGCTCAGGGGTCGGCCCGGCGGGTGCGGGATGCGGCGGCGGGGCCGGTTCGCGGCCGCAACCGATCGCGAGGGCCGCCAGCACCGCGACCAGCAACCGAATCCTGCCGCGCACCATCGGCTACGCGCCGTTCACCAGCAGCGCGTACTGCGCCGCCGCCTGTTGCCGCGCGTTCTCCGCGGTGCCGCCGCTGACGAACGCGGCGTGCTCCCGGTAGATGACGTAGCAGCGGGCCAGCGCGGACTCGTCGTTCGACGCGGCGCGCTCCACGCAGCGCACGTCGGGCAGGCCCTCCGGCCCGTCGACGGCCCGCACGTTGCCGCCGACCGTATCGGCCCACGCGTCCCCGAAGGCCTGCGCCGCCTCGTTGTCGCGGAAGCGGAAAAGCGTGGTGCTGAACGCCTGTGCGACGGATTCCACGCCGCCGTCGTCCCAGGCCGCCGCCATCTCCTCGTTGTCCAGCGGGCGATAGTGCACGGTGGCGCGCCCGCTCCACGAGCCGTATTCGCGCGACGAGATGGGCAGCCGCTGCCCGGCCGGGCCGGGCACCAGGATGCGGCGCAGCATCGCGTCGGGATCGCGTGGCAGTTCGTCGATCTCGTCGGGCGGGGTGGGCTGGAACTCCTCCAGCAGCGGGATCTGCGCGTCCAGGACCTGCGCCACCCGGTCGGCGAGCGCGTCCTTGTCGGGGGTCCGGTGCTGGGCGAAGACGCTCACCACGATCTCCCCCTGGGCGTAGGTCGCGCCGATCGTGCGGATGCCGGGGCGCCAATGCGCGTGCGCGCCGGGATGATCCGGGATCGGGGCGGGTTCGTTGTCGGGGCTGACCGAGAAGTCCAGCGCCTCCATCTCGCGCGCCGCGTCCCGTGCGGCGGCCTCGCCGGGGAAGCGGAACAGCACCACGCGGGTGAGGTTCGCGTCGATGTCGAGCGCGGGCGTACCGGACCGGAACGCGCGGTCGCCCTCGCCGATGTCGAAAGCGACTATCATGCCGTGCTTTTCGAGCGTCGGGGTGTTCACGTTCGAGATGGCCGAGGCCTGCGCCGCCTTCGCGGGTGACTCGAGCACGTCGGTGCCCCAGTTGTGCACGAAGGTCTCGTCGATCTGGTGGGGGATCGCGATGGCACCGGCCATCCGCAACCCTTCCAGGATGCGGCCGTCGTTCGGCGTGCGGATGGCCTCCACGTCGGCCGGTTCGATGTTGTAGGCGCCGACATCCAGTGTGCGCACGTCGATCTCGGCGGGCGTGGGCGTGCCTGCGACGCCCGAGCACGCCGTGACCGTCAGCGCGGACAGCAGTGCGGCGGCGGGCCCGAGCCGCCTCACAGCGGGGCGCTTCGCAACCATTCGTCGATCACCTCCTGGTGGGAGCTCCCCTTCTCGAAGACCTGGAGCAGCACGGACGAGCGCGGAGCGGCGCCGAATCGCACGAGGATCCACGGGCCGGTGGAGCCGTTGAACTTGCGCACCGTGAGCGGTTCTCCGTAGCGCGAGGTGAGCGTCTCGGTGGCGCCCTGCTCCAGCGTCGCGACGTAGCGGTCCACGGTGGCGGCGCTGTCGTGCTGGAGCACTTGGAGTTCCAGGCCCTGGCGGTCGGTGCAGTTGAATCCGTGCTCCCACACCGCGCCCGGGTTCTTGGTGGCGAAACTGCACCGCAGATCGCGGTAGCCCACCGTGTCGGGGCCGGCGGGCAGCAGGTCGGGGAACAAGGCGACGGTGTCGCGTCCGGCGGCCCACGGATCGGGGGCGGTGGACGTGGTGGGCGGTGGTGTGGAAGTCGTTGTGGTGGTAGGAGTTTCGTCGGGGCGCAAGGCGAAGGCGCCCGCGCCCGCCACCGCGAGCACGGCCGCCACCGCGCCGAGTGCCAACAGCCACCGGCGCTTTCGGCTCGGCGGCGGTGTGGGCGGGAGCGGCGCGCGGGGTGGATCGAACGCCGCCGACGCGGCCGCCGCCATCGCCGCGCAACTGGGGAACCGGTGCTCCGGATTCTTGGCCATCGCCCGCTCGAACACCGCGTCCAGCGCGGGCGGCAGGTCCGGGCGCAGCGTGCTGATGCGCGGCACCGGTTGCATCAGATGCGCGCCGATGACCCCGGCCGCGGTGTCGGCGGTGAACGGCGGGCGGCCCGCGAGCAGGTGGAACAGCGTGCACGCCAGCGAGTACTGGTCGGTGCGCGGGCCGAGCTCACCGCCGGAGAGCTGTTCGGGCGCGGCGTAGCGCAGGGTCGCCAGCAGCGTGCCGGTCTGGGTGAGGGAGCCGACCTCGTCGGCGGATTTGGCGATGCCGAAATCGGTGAGCAGCACTTGTTCGGGCGCGCCGGGCGCCGAGGGCGCGCGCAACAGGATGTTGGCGGGTTTCACGTCGCGGTGCAGCAGACCCGCGGCGTGCGCGTGGTCGAGTGCGTTGGCCGTCTCGCGGGCGATGTGCAGGGCCCGCGCGGGCGGCAGCGGACCGCCGCGGGCCAGCGAGTCGGCGTCGCCGCCCTGGATGTACTGCATGGCGATCCAGAGCTGCTCGCCCTCCTGCCCGCGATCGTGGATCGCCACGATGTTCGGGTGGTCCAGGC
This sequence comes from Nocardia puris, assembly GCF_036051655.1. Classification (NCBI taxonomy): domain Bacteria; kingdom Bacillati; phylum Actinomycetota; class Actinomycetes; order Mycobacteriales; family Nocardiaceae; genus Nocardia; species Nocardia puris. The sequence continues at coordinate 1,921,150 of NZ_CP107943.1, forward strand.
GGCCCGCCAGCTGCGCCTCGCGCTCGAATCGGCCGCGGAACACCGGGTCGGCCGCGAACGAGGGGTGCAGCAGCTTCAGCGCCACCATCCTGGGCAGTCGCGGGTGGTGCGCCGAGTAGACGCTGCCCATTCCGCCCGCGCCCACGAGCCCTTCGATCCGGTACCCGGCGAACACGCTGCCGGGTCGAAGCGATTGCGCGGGGGCCACATCGACCGACTCTAGCGGGAGATCCACCCGGCGTCCCCGCGCTCGCCGGGTGTCCGCCGGGCTGCGCGAGGTGGTGCACCGATCGGTCGCGGGTTCGGCGGCGTCGTCATAGGTCTCAGCTCGACCGGCGGCAGGACGACGGGCGCGGTCGGCCGACAGCCCGACCGGGGCGCGACCGACGGCCCGGCCGGTGACGTGACCGACTGCCCTGCCAGCGATCTGATCTGGGGCACGGCCGGGGAGCCCACCAGCGGCACGGCCGCCACGACACCGGCCGCGACCGTGCGTCCGGCCGTCAGTAACTCTGCTGCTGCCCCAGCTGTCGCGCGATCACGGCCTGCAACTGCTGCAACCCGCCCACGCTGACGCCGCTCTGCAACTGACCCTCGATGGTGCGCACGATCTCCACGTCGCTGATCACCTTCTCGCTGGACTGGATCAGCACTGTGCCCGCGCCGGTGAAATCGAACTGGCGCTCCTCGCCGGAGTTCACCCCGAACCGGTGCGCACCCGCGGCCAGGAAGCCGGTTACCCACTGCTGGTCGAAGTGGTGGCTGGGCGACGGGCAGTCGGCCCAGCCGACCAGCGACTCCGGGTCCACCCGCAGCGGTGGTTCGGCGAAGATCACCGGGCCGTTGGAGGAGGCCAGGAATTTGCCGGTGCCGATGAGCGTGAGGAACCCGGGCACGATCGACTGCTTGAGCGCCAGGCCGGGTTCGAAGGCCAGCAGGTTGGCCGCGCGGATGGTGAGGTTGCCGTCGTCGAGGTCGTAGGAGTTGATGTCGTAGCCGCGGTCGCCGAGGATGAGCTTGCCATGGCCCTGGGCTACCACGTAGTCACCGGTGAACATCGGCGCCGAGAACTGCTCCGACACCATGTGCAGCATGCCGCCCTGCAGGCCGTGGGTGAGCAGCTGGAATTCGATCTGGCCGTAGTAGGCGATCATCGCGCCCTTGCGCATGAACCACGGGCCGGTCAGATCGATGCAGAAGGCGTAGCTGTTGTGCGGGATGTTGTCGCTTTCACCGAGATTCATCGGGTTCAGGATCTGCGCCATGATTCACAACTTCTCTTCGGAGGCCTGCACGTACACCACACCCTGGCCGACGCACTGCAACTGCATCGCCTCGCCCGAGCCGCGCCCCACCGCGTCGCGCCAGCTCAGCGCCGTCTTCAGCTCGGTCTGCACGTTGCCGTAGGCCGCCACGAACGCCTGCGGGTCCACCACGATCGGATTCGGGCCGCCCACTTGCAGTTCCAGAAAGCCACCGTGCCCGAGCAGCACCGCCGCGCCCTGGCCGGAGAGCTGCGTGGTGAACATGCCCTGCCCGGTCAGCGCGCCCGACGCGGCCCCGCGCAGCGCGCCCATGAGGCCGCCGCCACCTCCGCCGCCGGAACTGGCCACCGACACGATGGAACTCTGCAGCCCGGCTGTATTGGCCAGCAGCCGTGAGGCTTCCACGCGCAGCGTCGCGCCCGGCTGGATCTGCACCACCTGCACCTCCAGCCCGGCGAAGCCGTAGTGCACCTCGCCGTTGCCCTGCGCCAGCATGGTGCGTTCGTGCTCGCCCGCCATCATGCGGCCGGCCATGCGCATCAGCCCGCCGCCGCCCATCCCCTGTGAACCGGGGATCTGGTGCGGCGCGAACGCGACGTCGCCGCGATAGAACAGCATCGCGCCGGTCCGCGCGACCACGCCGCCCGCCCGGCCCACGTCCACTTTGACGACCTTGTCGTTGACCTTCTCGAACACGCCCGTGCCCCTTACCGTTCCGCCGGCTGGATCGACACGACGCCCTGGCCCTCCCAGCGCAGCGAGAACGTCTCGCCTGCGCCCTGGCCCATGGCGTCGCGCCAGGTGATGCCGGAGACGAACGACTGATTCAGATTGCCCTTGGCCGCCACGAACGCGTCGGGGTCGACCACCAGCGGGAACTGCGGCGTCACCTCGAGGTGGATGAGCGGGCCGCCCGCCGAGAGCAGCGCCACCTGGCCCTGCCCGCTGACCGTGGTGGTGAACAGGCCCTGCCCGCTGCGCGCGCCGCCCATCCCGGCGAAACGCACGTCGGTGCGCAGGTTTCCGGCGAAGGCGAGCAACTGCTGCGATTCCACCTGCAAGGTGTCGCCGTTGAGGTTCACCACCGTGACGTGCTGGCCGTTCACCGCGAAGAACACCCGGCCGTGCCCGGCGCACTCCATCAGCGACAGGCTCTCACCGGTCGCGCGGCGCTTGAGCCCCGCGAGCACGCCGTCGCCGCCGCCGAAACCGGCCGACTTGAACTGCACGTTGCCCTCGTAGGCGATCATCGAACCGGAGATCGCGCGCACGCTCGTCCCCGCGAGCTGCGCTTCGATCACCTTCTTCGACTGTTCGAAAAGCTGTGCCATAGGGGTCCGCCCCGTTGTCTCGAGTTCCTCCCCGCGCGCGCCGGTGGCCGCTGGTGGGGTCTGCGAGCGTCACAGTAACCGATGGGCGGGCCGCGCACCCCTCGTCCCGACCCGGGACCGTCCGCGTCCGTTTCTCGTAGAGTGGCAGGCAGTACGCACCGACAAGCGAAGGGTCGAACTTGTCCGCAACACTCGCCAAGGGCCAGAACGGTCCACTGGCCACCAACGATGTGGTGATCTCCGTCCAGTTGACGGCTCCGGCTGATCTGTCCGCGCTGCTGGTGACCGAGCGGGGCAAGGTCCGCTCCGACGCGGACTTCGTGTTCTTCAACCAGCCCAGCGGTCCCGGCGTCAACCTGCAGCCCGCGCCCGCGGGGCAGCCCGCCTCCCTGGCGGTCTCGTTGAACCAGGTGCCCGGCGATATCGACCAGATCCGGGCCGTCATCACCCTCGACGACGCGTCGGCCAGCTTCGGCCGCTTCGCGCCGCCCACCGCGATCATCTCCGACGCCGCGGGCAACCAGCTCTACCAGTACCGCATCGACGGGCTCGATTCGGAATCGATCGTCATCGCGCTCGAGCTGTACCGGCGGCAGGGCTCGTGGAAGGTCCGCGCCGTGGGCCAGGGCTACGCGGGGGGATTCGCGGCGCTGGTCACCGATCACGGTGTCACCGTGGATGATTCGCCGCCCCCGGCCGCGCAGCAGGCCCCGCCGCCGCCCGCGCCGCAGCCCGCGAACTACCCGCCGCCGGCCGCGCAGCCCGCGCCGCAGTACGCCGCGCCCGGCGGTGGTTACCCGCCGCCTCCCGATCAGGGCTACCCGCCCCCGCCCGGTGGGGGTTTCCCGCCGCCGCCCGGCCAGGGTGCTCCGCCGCCGCCCGCCCCGTCCCAGCAGACGGGCGAGGTCAGCCTGAGCAAGGACCGGCCCGTCAGCCTGCAGAAGGGCCAGCGCGTCACGTTGCGCAAGGAGGGCGGCCAGCAGCTGGCCTTCGTCAAGATGGGCCTGGGCTGGGACCCGGTGCAGACCCGCGGCATGTTCGGCAACCGCACCGTCGACATCGACCTGGACGCCTCGGTGATCATGTTCGCCGAGGCGAATCCGGTCGACTTCGCCTACTACGGCCAGCTGACCTCCAAGGACGGATCGGTTCGCCATCAGGGTGACAACCTGACCGGTGAGGGTGACGGTGACGACGAGGTCATTCTGGTGGATCTCACCAGAATTCCCCCGCATGTCACCTCACTCGTGTTCATCGTCACCTCCTACAAGGGCCACACCTTCGAGCAGGTGCGCAACGCGTTCTGCCGTCTCGTCGACGGCTCCAACAGCGCCGAGCTGGCCCGCTACACCCTCGCGGGCGGCATGCCGTTCACCGCGATGGCGATGGCGAAGGTGTTCCGGGTGGGCGCGGACTGGAAGTTGCAGGCGCTCGGCGAGGGCTTCCAGGCCAAGCATCCCGGCGAGGCCATCCCGCAGCTCGGCCGCTTCCTCTGATCGACCGGGGACCGTCGAGGTGATCGAGTTGAAGGCGGGGCAGAACACCCCGTTGCGCGCGGACGTGCTGCGATTCGGTGTGAGATCGGATGCGGCACTGGATATTTCCGCTCTGGTCGTGGGGGAGGACCTGCGCGTTTCCGGCGCGTCGGATCACGTGCACCACGGCAACCCCGCCACCGGCGGGGTGGAACTGGCCGGGGCGGAGGTCGTCATCACGACCTCCGTCCTCCGGTCCGAGGCCAAGGCGGTGCTGTTGGTGGCGAGCACCGGTGGCGCCACGCTGGGGCCGCTGACGGCGCTGCTGTCCGAAAACGGTGTGGTCACCGCGGAATTCGCGATCGTGCCCGCCGCCGGCGAGGCCGCGATGATCTGCCTCGAGGTGTACCGGCGCGGGGCCGAATGGAAGGTGCGCGCCGTGGGGCAGGGGTACGCGGGCGGGTTGCCCGTGCTGCTGCCCGCGCACGGCGTGGACGCGGCCGGTGCGCAGCCCGCCTCGCACGCACCGCATCCGGTGGGTGATCGCGACGCGATCCCGCAGGCCGATCCGGTCGGCGGTCCGGCCCCGCTGGAGGTGGCGCACGGGCTGGAGCGGCTGTGGATGGTCTTCGAGGACGCCGCGCGCTCGGCCGCCGCGCTGGAATCGGCGCGCGACTACGCGGGCAAGCGGCTCGACGAGGAACTCTCCGCGGCCGTCAGCGATCCGGCCACCCGCAACACCCCGGGGGCGGAGGCGAAAAGGCAAGAGGCGCAACGTCGTCACGACGAACTGATCGCCGTGGCCGAGAGCAACCACCGGCGTGACAGCGAACAGCTCATCCGGGAACTCGCCGAGTCCGACCGGTTGCTGCCGCCCGCACTGGCCTCGTGGTCCTCGCCCGCGTGGGACGGTCCGCCGAAGCCGAGCGACGGCATCCGCCTCGGTGAGCTGTACGCGCTGGACCGCGGCCCGCTGCGCATCCCGTACACGGTGCCCGTGCCGCTCACGCGGCCGCTGTGGATCGACACCGAGCATTCCGCCGCCGTGGTGCCGGTGGTCGGCGCGCTGCTGGCGCGCCTGCTGGCCGCCGATCCCGGTCGCCCGGCGCGCATCGATGTCATCGACCTGTCGGGCGCGTTCGCGGGCCTGCTCGCCCCGCTCGCCGGGTCGATGAACGGGGCGCCGGTCACCGACCACGCCGATATCTCGCCCCGCCTGCAAGCGTTGGTGGACGCCGTCGATATGGCCGAAATGGCCTACAGCGGTGGGTCATTCGTCCCGCCCGCCGAGCATCGGGTGCTGCTGGCCGCCGACTTCCCGCACGGGTACTCGTCACTGGACGCCCAGCGCATCTCGGCGCTCACCCTGCGCGGGGACCTGGTCGGGCTGTCCATGGTGATCGTCGGCAGCGACGAATCCGCCTCGCCCGACAGCACGGTCGCCGCGCTCTCCCAGGCGTGCAGGCACCTGCCCACGGTGCAGGACACTCCGCTGTTCGATCCGTGGACCGGCAGCCCCTGGCACCTCGAACTGGACCTGCTCCCGCGCGACCCGCAGCACGTCGCGCGATTGCTGCGGCCGGGGACGTAGGGGACGGTTCACTCTCACCCCGTGCGGGTGAGAGTGTCCTTGGGGCGCAAGGCTTGTGGGAGCCAGGGGAGTAGCGGGTCGGGGGCGCGGTCGAGGACGCCGCCGACCGGGTCGTCGACGGCGTCGTTGCGCACCAGATCCTCCTCGGGGCGGTAGATCTGGCGAATGATCAGCGCGCACAGGATGATCACCGCGATATCGCGCACCAGCACGGTGGCGGTGAACCACTCCTCGGGCAGGCCCTTGCGGTCGATGCCGAGGTAGTAGAACATGCGCGGCACCCACACCAGGGCGTCGATCGTCATCCAGGCCAACAGGATTCGGCGGTGCGGCAACGCCAGAACCGCCAGCGGCACCAGCCACAGCGAGTACTGCGGGCTCCACACCTTGTTTGTCAGCAGGAACGCGGCGATCACCAGGAAGCACAGCTGCGCGACCCGCGGCCTGCGCGGCGCGGTGAGCGCGATGTAGGCGATCCCGGCGCAGGCCAGCAGGAACAGGGCCAGCGACACCGCGTTCAGGATCGTCGGCGGCTGGCCGTGCGCCAGCTCGCCGTCGAAGCCCGGCCAGCCGGTGAACGAGGTGATCACGTTGTAGATCGAGTCGGGGTCGGCGTGGCGGGTGGTGTTGAGGCGGAAGAACTCCCGCCAGCCGTCCGGGAACAGCAGCGCGATCGGCAGATTCACCAGACCCCACGTGCCGATCGCCGCCGAGACCGCCAGTCCGGCCGCGCCGAGCGGGCGGGTGGCCAGGTGGCGCACGCGATCGGGCGTCTCGCGCACCCACGTCGCGAACGCCTCCCCGCCGTCGATCTCGCGCAACCGCACTCCCACGTGGGAGCTCGGCGCGCGATGGCGCGGATCGGCGCGCAGGCACAGCACCACGATCGGGCCGAGCAGCAGCAGCGGATACAGCTTGGCCGCGCCGCCCAGGCCCAGCAGCACGCCGGCCAGCACCGGCCGCCGCCGCGCCCACGCGAGCAGGCCGGTCGCGGCGAACGCCGTGGCGAGCGCGTCGAAATTGGTGAACCCGTGCACAATCACCAGCGGCGAACAGGCGATCAGCGCCGCGTCCCAGATCCGGCGCCCCGCCAGCAGCGTCGAGGCCCACACCGTGATCAGCCACGCGATGGCCAGGCCGAACGCGACGACGTTGAAATAGATGACCACCTGGAGCGCCCCGGGCAGCGGCAGCGCGTCCCAGGTCTTGGCGATCTGCATAGCGCCGTACTGGTACAGGCCGGACAGGACCGGATACTCCATGTACCGGACCTCGATGGTGCCGTCCGGACGCTCCTCCACCCACGACTTCTTGTACGGGAAGGCGCCCTCGTCGAGGCGCTCGGCGCCGTAGAGCGGCACCGTGTCGGAGTAGCACAGGGCGACGTACTGGCGGCCGTCGCTCCAGTCCAGCGTCAGCGCGCCGTTCTCGGTGCTCGTCTGCTGGATGCAGCCCGCCTTCGCCGCCCAGCCCAGCGCCAGGAAGATCACCGTGTAGAGCAGGATGATCCGCAGCGGCGTCCAGAACCGCACCCGCCCGATCAGCGCGTGCTCCCCTACCGGCCCCCCGACCACCGTGCTCACCTGCGCGGTCAGCGAATCATTGCGGCTCGGCTTGTCCCGCCCGTCGGCCGACCGCGGATCGAACGCGACCGGCCCCGGCGAAACATACCGCGCCCCATCGCCCCCACCCGGCCGCCCGGCGTCCACCACTCGCTGATCGGTCACGGCATCCGAGCCTAGTGGGTGCTCACCGGGCGGCTACGAGTCACAGTCCCCACGGTGGGCGGGGGCCGTCACTCTTCCTCGCCGGCGCCTCCGCCGCCGGAGTCGTCACCGGTCCCGCCGTTGCCGGTCCCGCCACCGTTGCCGCCGCCGGGATTGCTCGGTGAGCCGTTGCCCGGGGAGGAGTCGTCGGAGGGTGCGGTCGGCTGGCCCGGCAGCGGACCGGGATCGTTCTGGCTCTGCTGCGGGCGCTGCTGTTGTTGCGGTGCGGGCTGCACGCCCGGGATCGGGATGGTGATGCCGGGCAGGATCTCGACCTGGGTGGGCGCGATGATCACCGGGGGCGAGGGGGCGTCCACCGTCGAGGGCGGCGTGTACGGTGCCGACCACTCCGGCACACCCGCCTGGCCCTTGATCGGGGCGGGCTTCGGGAAGGTCTCGTTCGGCGTGCCCTTGAGCGCGCCGTCCATCGTCGACTTCCAGATGTCGGAGGCCAGGCCGGAGCCGTACAGCTTCGCCCCCGCGTAGTTGCGCAACGGGGAGTTGTCGACGGAGCCGACCCAGACCGCCGTGGACAGCGACGGCGTGTAGCCCACCATCCAGGTGTCCTTGTTCTCCCCGGTGTCGCCGAGCTGCGCGGTACCCGTCTTGGCCGCCGACTCGCGCCCGCCCGCCAGGCCGTGGTTGCGCGAGTACGCCGCGATGGGGCGCATGGCGGCTGTGACGTTGTCGGCGACCGCGGCCGAGACGCGCTGCTCACCGGCGGGCTCGCCGCGGTCGAGCAGCACCTGCCCGTCGGCGGTCACGACGCGCTGCACGAAGTGCGGCGCGTGGTACACGCCCGACGCGGCGAGCGTGGCGTAGGCCGAGGCCATGTCCAGCGGCCGCGACTGGTACTGGCCCAGCACGATGCCGTTGTTCGGGCCCACGCCACCCGGCTCGGACAGCGTCTTGCCCACGCCCGGCAGTTCCTCCGGGATGCCGAGCTTGTGGCCCATTTCCGCGATCTTCTCCGGGCCGTTCTGCATGTCCAGCTGCATGCGGTAGAAGCTGGTGTTCAACGACCGCTTCAGCGATTCGGCGATGGTGCACATGCCGCAGGATTCGCCCTCGACGTTGGTGATCCGCACGCCGTGCACGGTCAGCGGGGAGCTGTCGTACATCTGCGAAAGCGGCACGCCCTGTTCGAGATTCGCGGCCAGGCCGATGGCCTTGAACGAGGAACCGGTCTGCAACGCGGCGTTGGCGAAGTCGTAGCCGTGGCCGTCCTCGCCGCCGTAGTAGGCGCGGACCGCGCCGGAACGCGGATCGATCGACACCACCGCCGAGCGCAGCGTCGCGGGCTCGCCCTCGAGGTTGCTGCGCGCCGCGTCCACCGCGGCCTGCTGCGCCTTCGGGTCGATGGTGGTGGTGATCTGCAGGCCCTCGGTGTTGAGCTGCTTGTCGGTGATGCCCGCCGCCGTCAGCTCCGCGAGCACCTGGGTCTTGATCAGGCCCTCCGGACCGGAGTCCAGCGTCTTGTCCTGCGTGGAGGTGGCCGGGACCACCGCCGGGTACTGCATGCCCTGGCGTTGGGCGGCGGGCAGGTTGCCCGTCTCGACCATGCCGTTGAGCACGTACTCCCAGCGCGCCTTCGCGCCCTCGGGGTTCTTCTCCGGGTCGAGCAGCGACGGCAGCTGGATGGTTGCCGCGAGGACCGCGCCTTCCTCCACGTTGAGCTCGCCCACGGGCTTGGCGAAGTACGCCTTGGCGGCCGCGTCGATGCCGTACGCGCCGCGCCCGAAGTAGATGGTGTTCAGGTAGGCGGCGAGGATCTCGTCCTTGCTCCAGCTCTGGCCCATCTTCAGCGAGATGACCAGCTCGCGCATCTTGCGGGTGAGCGAGCGCTCGTCACCGACCAGCGCGTTCTTCACGTACTGCTGGGTGATGGTGGAGCCACCGCCCGCGCTCTCCTTGCCGAGCAGGTTGTCGCGCACCGCGCGCGCGAAACCGGTCATGGAGAAGCCGGGGTTGCTGTAGAAATCCCGGTCCTCGGCCGCCATCACGGCGTTGCGCACGTGCGGCGGGATCTGGTCGATGGTGACGTCGGTGCGGTTGCCCTGCGGCGGCACCACCTTGCTCAGAACGGTGGTGCCGTCGGAGGCGTAGATGTTGGCGATCTGGTTGGTCTTCAGGTCGCCGGGCTGCGGCACCGTCGCGGTGGTGTACGCGATCAGGAAGACCGAGCTGGGCACGATGATCATCAGCGCCACCAGCGCGTAACAGACGCGCCGGAAGGTCTTCCACGGGAACCGGCGCTTGCCCTCGGGGCGGCGCTTGCCGGGGCCGCCGGAGTCGTCGCCGCCGCCGCCGCGGCGCGGCGGCGGACCCGAGGGCGGGGCGCCGGACGCCTGGGCGCGCCGCTCTCCGGTGTTCGGGCCCGACTTGCGGTCGGCGCCCCGCCGCTGACCGGTGCGCGTGCCCGTCCGCACGGTGGTCTCGGTGCCGGAGCGCACCGTCGCCTCGGTGCCGGAGCGGACGGTCGGCTCGGAGCCGGTGCGGCGATCGCGATTGGCGACCGCTTCGCTCAGCGTCGCGGGACGCGCGGGACCCGCCTTCTGGGTGGGCGCCTCTCGCACGGGGCCGGGGTGCGGCATGCGTTGCGTGGCGCCGGCCGCGCCGCCCTGGGCGGGGCCGGGCTGCGGGGGACGACCGTGCGGCGGCCGCCCCGGCGGGGGACCTTGCCGGTTCGGGGGCATCGGCCCGCGCGGACCGCCGGGACCGCCTTGCGGCGCGGGGCGTCCGTTGGGCGGGTTGTTGGGTCCGGGACGGGGTCCGCCCGGACCGGGCTGCCCCGGCCTGCCGTTCGGGCCGCCCGCGGGCCCGGGACGTGGGCCGGGCGGGGGCATGGGGCGGAAGCCGGGTGGGGGAGCCTGTCGCTGGCCCGGCGGCGGAGCCGGGGGTGAATTGCGCTGAGTACGGCCGCGATCATCGCCGTAAGGGGAATTCTCGTAGGGCGAACTCACTGAACAGGATCTCCATAACTCGTAGCGGTCGGGCAGGCGCGGCGCGGTACCGACCCGTGCGGGTCCCGCGCGTCATCCGGGGGAGGGATGACCGGACACATCACTCGGCGGCGGTGCGCCGGTTCGCCCGAGCCCCCGAACGGCGGCGCGTCGGCGCCGGGGCAGTGCCGAGCACATAGGACTGCACCAGATGATTCCAGCTGCAGGTCCGGCAGACCTCGACGACGTGAACCGAGAACTCCTCGCGGGTCTCGGCGAGCCGGACGAGTTCCTCGGGTGTGCGCGCCGACCCCGCCACCGGGCCGAGGCCGTCGCCGTAGACCCAGGATACGAGGGTCAATTGTTCTTTCCGGCAGATAGGGCACGTGACCTCGCTCCCCCGGCCGTGGAACTTCGCGGCGCGCAGGAGGTACGGATTGGCATCACACACCTCGGCGACATCGACCCGGCCCGCATAGACGTCAGCCAGCAGCGACCGGCGCCGGAGCGCGTAGTCGACCACCTGCCGCTGAATTCGCACGACACCCAGAGTAACTGCGTCGGCGACATCGGGGGGAAGAGCCAACGCCTTCGGCGTATTGCTTGGCAGTAGGCGCGGGACCCACATGTATGCGCTGAGCTGGGTTCCGAGGGTGTCGTAGCGAATGTGGGCGCGCACGCCAACGTCTTCGGAGGGCATTGCTGCGAGCGGGGTGACAGTGCCCACATGTGGGGAGCCACCGCCTTCGGCGTATTGCTCGGCAAGGGGTGACAGAATCCACTTGTGTGCGTTGAGCCAGGTCGCGAGGGTGGGGTAACGCATGCGGGAGCCAACGCCTTCGGCGTATTGCTTGGCAGTAGGTACCGGACACACATGTGTGCGCTGGGTCAGGTTTCGAAGGCGTGGTAGCGGATGAGAGCGCGTGATCTGGATCGGGTGCGGGCGTCCAGCCTGCTGGACGCCGCCTACGCGGAGGGTCAGCTCGGGGCGCAGGAGTATCACGACCGCAGGGAACGGGCTGCTTCCGCGAAGACGGTCGAGGAATTGGCGCGGCTCACGGGTGACCTGCAGGTTCCCGCCGGAGCCGAGGACCTCGCGCCGGAGCGGGTGGCCACACCGCGCCGGATCCGGGCGCGGCACGGATATCCGCCGCACACCCGGGCGCGTGACGCCGATCGCGCCAACGTGGTGCGCGTATTGGACACCGCGCACGGCGACGGACAGCTCGACGCCGACGAGCACCGCGCCGCCACCGAACTCGCCGCCGAGGCGCGGACCCTGGGCGAGCTGGCCACACTCGTCGCCGATCTGCAACGCGTCGCCGACACCGCCCCGAACAAACCGCGCTCGCGGCGTCCGCTGTGGTTCGCGGCCGGGCTCGCGCTCGCCGGTGTGCTCGGTGTGGTCGCGGGATATGTCCTCGCGGGCGAGGACGACGCGCCCGCCGCTCCGGAGATCACCGTGCGCGCCGATCTCGAAACTGTCGCCCCGCAGGTGGTGCCCTATCCGGCGCCGAACACCGTCGAGGGCATCCGGACGTTCATCGAGCGCTACCGGGCGAAGTTCGGCGACACGGTCGTCGCCGAGGCGCGCTTCCACGAGACCTTCGCCTCGGCCGAGCGCTACGCCCCGGAAGGGCCGGATTGGACCGTCGACTGGGACTATCGCGGCGGGTTCCAGCGGTCCTCCTCGACGCTCACCCCGCGGCGCGAAGGCGACACGACCGTGGATCTGGACACCCTCGATCTCGACGCGCTCGGTCGCGTCCTGGCCGAGGCCGTCGCGCTCACCAAGGTCCCGGACGGCCGGATCGGCTACCTCGAGTTCGGGCCCGACACCGTGTGGATCTCCGGGCGGCCCCGTCCGGAGGCGGTGCGCCCCGTGGTGGAGATCAGCGTGAGCAACGACCGCAGCCAGTACGGGCGGGTCTATCTGACGCCGGAAGGCGAGATCCTCGACATCAGGGAACCGTCGTGAGCGGGCGAGAAGGGCGGCGATGATGGCCGATACGGCGCGGCTGCGGGCGCGCGACAGCGACCGCGCCGATGTGTGCGGACTGCTCGACGCGGCACTGGCCGACGGCCAGCTCACCGCCGCCGAACACGCCGCGCGCACCGAAACCGCCATGCGCGCAACGTCGTTCGGGCAGCTCGACCCGCTCATCGCAGACCTCCAGATCCCCGGCGACCTGGTGAACGCCCCGGTGGTCCGCGGACGCGGCACGCGGTGGTGGATCCCGGCCTCGCTGCTGCTGGTGGTGGCGCTGTTCGGCATGCTGGTCGGCTGCGTCGCGCGCGAGACCGGGGACGCCGTCGGCGCGCCCGGCGAGCCGTCGATCCCGGATCTCACCACCGGCGCCGGGGTCGCCTTCTTCCTCGACAGCCATCGCGCCGAGTTCGGTGACGCGGTCGCCGACTCGCTGTCGCTGTATCCGGAGTACGCCAGCTTCCGGCGCGGTACCGGCAACACCTATCGGGATTTCCGCTTCGACGGCGAGTTCGGCGATCCGGAGAGCAGGCCCGGTCGCAAACCGAGCACGCCGACCCTCGATTTCGGCGCGACCGACGTCGATGCCCTCGCCCCGCTGCTGGCCGGTGCCGCGCGGACGCTGGGCGTGGCGAACGGCCGCATCACCCACCTCTCCTTCGCGCTGCCCGAGACCTCGCGCGGCCGTACCGAGCCGACGGTCCGCGTGTACGTCACAAACGACGACCAGGCGTCCGGGTCGCTCACGATCACCCTGGCGGGCGAGGTCGTCGAGATCAGTCCGCCGACCGACTGAACCGCGCCACACCTGCGCGGATACCTCACATATCGGACACCGCTGTGCACGGTTATATCGGTCCGATATACTCGGAAGTCGCATCCATCGGTTAGGTCTGCACAACAGTCAGGGGGTGAAGCCCGATGCTCGAGCTGGCAATCCTCGGGCTGCTCCTCGAAGCGCCCATGCACGGTTACGAGCTGCGCAAGCGGCTGACGGGCCTGCTCGGACCGTTTCGGGCCTTCTCCTACGGGTCGCTCTATCCGACGCTGCGCCGCATGCAGGCCGACGGATTGATCGCCGAGGAGAACGCGGCGGGCGTCACCATGCGCCGCGCGCGGCGCGTCTACCACCTGACGCCGCAGGGGCGGGAGCGGTTCACCGAACTGGTCGCCGACACCGGCCCGCAGAACTACACCGACGACGGCTTCGGCGTCCACCTGGCGTTCTTCAGCCGCACCCCCGCGGAAGCGCGGATGCGGATCCTGGAGGGCCGGCGACGGCAGGTCGAGGAGCGCCGAGAGGGGCTGCGGGAGGCGATCAAACGGGCCAGCGGGTCCCTGGATCGCTACACCCGGCAGCTTCACCAGCTCGGTCTGGAATCAAGCGAGCGCGAAGTGCGCTGGCTCAACGAGTTGATTGCGGCGGAGCAATCAACGAAGGCGGCACCACAGAAAGAGGGAAACAGCGGCCATGAGTGAAATCAAGACGGCTGAGAACGCCACCGAAGTTCGCGTGGCCATTGTGGGCGTTGGCAACTGCGCCTCCTCACTGGTCCAGGGCGTGCAGTACTACAAGGACGCGGATGAGAACTCCACCGTTCCCGGCCTCATGCACGTCAAGTTCGGCCCGTACCACGTGCGCGACGTGAAGTTCGTCGCCGCCTTCGACGTGGACGCCAAGAAGGTCGGCTTCGACCTCGCCGAGGCGATCTTCGCCAGCGAGAACAACACCATCAAGATCTCCGACGTACCCCCGAGCGATGTGGTCGTGCAGCGCGGCCCGACGCTGGACGGCATCGGCAAGTACTACGCCGAGACCATCGAGCTGTCCGAGGCCGAGCCGGTCGACGTCGTGAAGGCGCTGAAGGACGCGAAGGCCGACGTGCTGGTGTCCTACCTGCCGGTGGGCTCGGAGGAGGCCGACAAGTTCTACGCCCAGTGCGCCATCGACGCGGGTGTCGCGTTCGTCAACGCGCTGCCGGTGTTCATCGCCTCCGATCCGGTGTGGGCGCAGAAGTTCACCGACGCGGGCGTGCCGATCGTCGGCGACGACATCAAGAGCCAGGTCGGCGCCACCATCACCCACCGCGTGATGGCCAAGCTGTTCGAGGACCGCGGCGTGCAGCTCGACCGCACCATGCAGCTCAACGTGGGCGGCAACATGGACTTCAAGAACATGCTCGAGCGCGAGCGCCTGGAGTCGAAGAAGATCTCCAAGACCCAGGCCGTGACCAGCAACCTCAAGAAGGAGCTCGGCGCAGGCGACGTGCACATCGGCCCGTCGGACCACGTCGGCTGGCTCGACGACCGCAAGTGGGCCTACGTGCGCCTCGAGGGCCGCGCCTTCGGCGACGTCCCGCTGAACCTGGAGTACAAGCTCGAGGTGTGGGACTCCCCGAACTCGGCGGGCATCATCATCGACGCCGTGCGCGCCGCCAAGATCGCCAAGGATCGCGGCATCGGCGGCCCCGTCATCCCGGCCTCGGCCTACCTGATGAAGTCCCCGCCCCAGCAGCTGGCCGACGACATCGCCCGCGCCCAGCTGGAAGCGTTCATCATCGAGGGCTGAGCCCGGTCACCCACCGATGAGGGAAGTCGGTCGGAGATCCGTCTCCGACCGGCTTTGCGGGTTTCACAGCCCCCGGTACACGTCTTTGCGCCAACCGACTTTCACGATGAGGATCACCAGAACACCGTTGTCGACGCGGTACGCGACCCGATAACGGCCGACTCGCAGTCGGTACAGGTCCTCGCGACCCGCCAGCTTCTTCACATCCAGCCCCGGCGCGTAGGGATCGTTGCCGAGCGCGGTCAGTGCGGTGAGTACCCGCATTGCGTCGTACCGCTCGATCGCTCGTAGTTCACGGCGCGCCTGGTCCGTGAAGTGGAAGCGATACTTCATTCGTCGTCTTCGGCGAAGAGATCGGCGAGAACCTCCGCCATGGTGAAAGTGGGCCCGCCCTCTTCGAGTCTGGCCACGGCTTCCCGCGCGAGGAGTTCGTCCTCGGCCGCATCGAAGGCCTCGACCACCGACAGCGGAACCAGCGCCGCGGCCGGAACGCCGTCACGCAGGATGATCACCTGCTCACCGGACTCCGCCTCCTTGACATGGGTCGCCAGGTTGGCGCGCAGCTCACGAATGCTGATCTCGGACATGCCCGAAGTGTACACGTAATCGTGTACACGGCGGTCTCAATCCAGCGAGACGTAGACCTCGACCGAGGTCGGGCCGGTGTAGCGCTCGATCTCGGCGGTGTGGGAGCGGGTGATGGTGCCCGCGCTCTCGGCCTTGGCGACCTGGGCCCACGCGGTGCGCAGCAGGTCGTAGGGCTTGTCGGAGACGACGAACTTGGCGTAGCGGCCGCGGGGGATGCGGGTCAGCACGTCGCCGGCGTCCATATCGTCCAGGCCGCACACCTCGTAGCCGAGAACCGCGACGGCGTGGTCGTTCTGGCCGATGTAGGCGGCGACGCGGGGCACGGGCTTCTCCCTGGCCAGGTAGCGATCCCAGGTGAAGTTGACCAGGTCCAGATCGCGCGCGGCCACCTCGCGCCCGGTCAGCGGCACGGTCAGTCCGGCGACCAGGCTCTCGTCCAGGGTGACGATCTCGAAATCCACTTCTGCGTTCCTACCCGTCGCTCGGTTCGTCGGCCAGCGCCACGAAGACCTCGGCGGTGTGCGCGTCGGGATAGTGCTCCCAGTCGCCGGTGTAGGAGCGCACCAGGCGGCCCGCCGCCTCGGCGTCCCACACCGCCCGCCAGATGCCGACGATCGTATCGCCGAGGTTGTCGCCGCTCGCGGTGAACCGCGCGAAGCGCCCGGCGGGCACCCGGGCCAGCACGTCGCCCGGCAGCAGATCCTCCAGACCGCGACAGCGGTAGCCCACGATATGGGTCAGATAGGAGTTGATCTCCGGCGCGTGGTCGACGTACGCGGTGGTCGGCGGGCCGGGTAGCCGGCGGGAGAGGATGCGCTTCCACGCGTCCTCCACTTTCGCGCGGCGCGGTCCCTCGACCGCGAGCGCCGGGCTGCGAAGTACTGTGCCCGCCACCAGCGTCTCGGGACGGTCAACGACATTGAAATCCACCGGCGTAGCCCCTATTTCTAGTCTGTCTTCGATCGGCGGCGCGAGCGGGCCCGCCGCGGTCCGCACGCTACCGCCTCCGGGCTCGACGATCACGCCGCTGCCGTCGTCGCTCGAGCGCCTATCCTTCCGCATCGTTCCCGTCGGCGGGGCGTCGCCCCTGGTCACTCCGGCGACGTCCGGCGCTCTCACTCTGGCCAACGATGCTGCCATGCCGTGCGTTCCCCCGCGCCGTCCAGAAGGTCACAAGATCGAATCGAGATTCACGGCGCGGGTCCGCCCAGCCCCGGGAAGATGTCGGCCGGGAGCTGCTGGGTCGGGGCGGGCGGAATGATGATCGCCGGCCCCTGCGGCGGCTCGGGCTCCGGCTGTTGAGGGCTCTCGGGCGCCGGGGTCTGCGGGGCTTGCGGCTCCGGCGCGCGGGGCGGGTTGAGGATGTCGTACGGATTCCCGCCCTGCGGTTGCGGATTCGCGGGCGCGCTCGCCGGTTCCACCGGGAACTGCTCGACCGGTGTGCCGTCGAGGGCGTCGTCCATCATCTGCTTCCAGATGTCGGCGGGCAGCCCGGAGCCGTAGATATCGGCGCCGCCCGCCGTCCGGATCGGCTGCGACTGCTCGGTGCCGATCCACACCGCCGTCGACAGCGAGGGCGTGAAGCCGATCATCCACGCGTCCTTGTTGCGCCGGGTCTCGCCGAGCTGCGTGGTGCCGGTCTTGGCCCCCGACGGCCGTCCGCCGGCCAGTGCCTTGCCGTTGGAGTAGGCGGCGATCGGCAGCATCGCCTGGAGGGTGTTCTCCGCGATCGCCGGTTTGACGCGCTGCTGGCCGGGCGGCATCTGCTTGCCGACGGGGTGTTCCGGATTGCCCCGGTCCAGCAGGACCCGTCCGTCACCGGTCACCACGCGCTGCACGAAGTAGGGCTGGTGGTACATCCCGGACGCGGCGATGGTCGCGTACGCCGAGGCCATATCGATCGGCCGCACCAGGTACTGGCCCAGCACGATGCCGTTCAGCGGTCGCTCCCCGTGCTCGGTGAGGGATTTGCCCACGCCCGGGATCTCCTCGGGAATGCCGGCCTGGTGCGCCGCGTCGGCGATCGCCTGCGGCCCGTCGAACATCGACATCGTCAGCCGGTAGAAGCTGGTGTTGAGCGAGCGCTTCAGCGCCTCGGCCATACTGCACCGCCCGCAGGACTCGCCGTCGACGTTGGTGATGGTGGTGCCGCGGTCGGTGACCGGGGAACTGTCGAGCACCCGGGACAGCGGGATGCTCTGTTGCTGCGCGGCGATCACCGCGAAAACCTTGAAGGCCGAACCGGTTTGCAGCGGCGCCTGCGCGAAGTCGTAGCCGACGCCGTCCTCGCCGCCGTAGTAGGCGCGCACCGCCCCCGAGCGCGGGTCGATCGAGACCACCGCGGCGCGCAGGTCCGGCGGTTGCGGGCCGAGCCGGTCGCGCACCGCCGCCAGCGCGGCTTGCTGGGCGCGCGGGTCGATGGTGGTGGTGATGCGCAGGGCGCCGGTGTTGAGATCGCGTTCGCTGATGCCCGACTCGCGCAGTTCGCGCAGCACCTGGGTGCGGATCAGCCCCTCGGGTCCGCGCGCGGTGTCGGTGTCGGGGATCTCGGTGGCGGGCACGATCTCGGGGAACACGGTCGCGTCGCGGTCGCCGGGCGCCAGCACCTTCATCTCGACCATGCCGTCGAGCACGTACTGCCAGCGCGCTTTCAGTTCCGGCAGATGGGTTTCCGGGTCGAGGATCGAGGGCGTGCGGATCACCGCGGCGAGTACCGCGCCCTCGGCGAGGGTGAGTTCGGCGGGCGGTTTGGCGAAGTACGCCCGCGAGGCCGCGGCGATGCCGTAGGTGCCGCGCCCGTAGTAGATGGTGTTGAGGTAGGCGGCGAGGATGTCGTCCTTGCTCCACTGCCGCGACATCTTCGCCGCGATGATGAGTTCGCGCATCTTTCTGGTGAGCGTGCGCTCGGAGCCGAGGAAGGCGTTCTTCACGTACTGCTGGGTGATGGTCGAACCGCCGCCCGCGTCCTCGCGCCCGAGCAGGTTGTCGCGCGCCGCGCGCAGGAAGCCGCTGGTGGAGAAGCCGGGATTGGTGTAGAAGTCGCGGTCCTCGGCGGCGAGCACGGCGTCGCGCACCGGCTTGGGTACGTCGGCGAGCGGCACCGGCGTGCGATTGCCTTCGGGGGGAACCACTTTCGCGATCTCGGTGGTGTCGTCGGCGGCGAGGATGGTGGCGATCTGGTTCGTCCGCACGGCCGCCGGGTCGGGGATGTCGGCGCTCCAGTAGACGAGCACGAACAGCAGCGCGGGCACCGCGACGAACATGATGAACAGCGCCAGGATCAGGCGGCGCACCCGCTCCCCGCGCGTGCGCGGCCGGCGGGGTGGTGCTTCACGCTCCCGGGCCTGCGCTTCGGCCCGCGCCCTGCGCTCCCGCGATTCGGGGGTGTCGCGCTCCTTCCACCCCGCGATCGACGCGTGGGTCGGTGCCGCCTTGCGCCCGGCGTCGCGCTTGCCGCGCCCCTTGCCGACCGAGCCCACGACACTCTCCTCCCGGAGCGAGGATCAACGACCAACCACCGCCCCGGACTTTACTCCTGTCACACGAGTAACCGGCCCAAGCACGGCGATGCGACGCACGATCCGCACTCTCCCAGCCACCTCGGGGAGGGAGCCCGACGACCGACCACGCGCGCCCCGGCGCGCCAACAACTCAGCTCTTCACACCGCCGGCCGTCAGACCCGAGATGATCCGCCGCTGGAACAGCAGCACCATGATCACCAGGGGGATGGTGACGATCGTGCCCGCCGCCATGATCGCCGCGTACGGCTGGACCAGGGGGTTGTTGCCGGAGAAGCGGGCGATGGCGACGGTGACGGGTTCGGTCTGGTCGCTGGAGAGCAGGCGGGCCAGCAGGTACTCGTTGACCGAGGCGATGAACGCCAGGATGGCGGTGGTGAAGACGGCGGGCGCGGCCAGCGGCAGCATGATCAGGCGGAACGCCTGCATCTTGGACGCGCCGTCGATGCGCGCGGCTTCTTCGAGCTCCCAGGGCAATTCGGTGAAGAACGACGCCAGGATGTACACGGTGAGCGGCAGCACGAAGGAGATGTTCGGGATGATCATCGCCTGGTACTTGCCGATCCAGCCGAGGTTGGTGAACAGCTGGAACAGCGGCGTGACGAGCACGACCACCGGGAACATCGACGCGCTCAGGATCAGTCCGGCCACCACGTACTGGCCGCGGAAGGCCAGCCGGGCCAGCGCGTAGGCGGCGAAGATCCCGATCACCAGGGCGATCACGGTGGTGACGCTGCCGATGATCACGCTGTTGAGCAGCGCCCGCCCGAAGTCGTTGCCGCGGCTGGTGTCGAACACGTCGCGGAAGTTCTCCAGCGTGAGGTGCGTCGGCCACGGCGTGTTGTCGAACTGGTAGACGGGGTCGCGGAACGCGGTCACCGCCATCCAGTAGAACGGCCCCAGCCCCCACAGGATCACGATCAGCACGCCGAGGTAGATGCGCAGCGAGGAGAGGCGCTTGCGCAGCGGCACGGCGCCGTTCGCGCGGGTCTTGTCGAACGTGGTGCTCATCAGTGCGCCTCCCGCTGGGCTTCCTGGGTGCGCACCGCGTTGGCGCCGAGGACCTTCACGAGCACGAACGCCACCGCGAAGATCAGCAGGAAGGTGATCACCGACAGCGCGGCGGCGCTGTTGGGGCCCTGCCGCACCTGGTCGACCACCAGGATCGACACGGTGCGGGTGTCGGGGTTGTTCAGCGTCATGATCGCGGGCAGGTCGTACATGCGCAGCGCGTCCATGGTGCGGAACAGGATCGCCACCAGCAGCGCGGGTTTCAGCAGCGGCAGGGTGATCTGGGTGAACCGCTGCCACGCCGACGCGCCGTCCACCTTCGCGGCCTCGTACACGTCGTTGGGGATGACCTGCAGACCGGCGAGCAGCAGCAGCGCCATGAACGGCGTCGTCTTCCACACATCGGCCGCGATCACGGCGAACCGGGCGGCCCACGGGTCCGATGTCCACAGGATGTTCGTGCCGAGCACCCTGTTGACCACGCCGTCGTACTGGAACATGAACTCCCACAGGCGCGCCGTGACGGCGGTCGGGATGGCCCACGGGATGAGCACCGCCGCGCGCAGCAGGCCGCGCCCGAGGAAGCTCTTGGCCATCACCATCGCCATGCCGAGGCCGATGGTCGCCTCCAGCGTCACGGTGATCACGGTGAAGAACAGCGTGACACCGATGGCCATCCAGAACTGGGAGCCCAGGTTGCCGGTGGGGCAGGCGACGGTCTCGCCGGTGGGCAGCGTGCACTGCTGCAACAGCCAGTGCGTGTAGTTGCTGATCCCGGCGCTGCCGCCCTCGACGAACATGCCGGTGGCGGGGTCGAGCCCGGAGTCCTTCTGGAAGGACATGTACAGGGCCCGCACCACCGGGTAGCCGATGACGACCGCCAGCGCGATCAGCACCGGCGTCACGAACATCCACGCCTTGGCCGACAGGCGCAGCTCGGCGGCGATGCGCTCGCCGAGTCCGCGCTTACGCGGCAGGAACTCCTCGCCGGACACGCCTGTGGCCGCGCGCGTTGGGTCCGACACCGTTTATCTCTCTCCTACGGTCTGGCCGGGTCCGCTGCGCATCCTCTACGAGCCCGCGGTCTCGATGCCCTTCTGCATGCCGATGATCGCGTCGTCGACGGACTTGGTTCCGGTCAGGGCAGCATAGGCGTTGTCCTGGATGGCCTTCGACACCGCCGGGTAGAAGGGGGTCACCGGGCGCGGCACCGCGCTGGAGATCGACTCCTTGAGCGCGGGCAGGTACGGCATCTTCGCGATCAGGGCCGGGTCGTCGTACATCGAGGCCCGCACCGAGGGCAGCGCGCCGGAGGCGATGATGTGCTGGGCGTCCTCGCTGATCAGGAAGCGCAGGAAGTCCAGCGCGGTGGCCTTGTTCTTGGAGAACGCGCTGATGGCCGCGTTGTAGCCGCCCAGGGTGGAGGCGCCGACGCCGCTCTCGCCGGGCAGCGGCGCGACCGCGAAGTTCTCCTTCACCAGCGACGACTCGGCGCCCGCGTCACCGAAGGTGGAGGGCCAGCCGCGCAGGAACAGCAGGTTGCCCTGGGTGAAGGCGTTGGCCGACTCGGGCTCCTTGAAGGTGATGGCTTCCTTGGGGATGTCACCGTTGTTGTAGGCGGTCACCAGGGTGTTGAGGCCGGCGCGGGCCTGGGCGCTGTCCACGGTGGGGGTCTTGCCGTCGGCGCCGACGAAGGTGCCGCCGAACGCGTTGATCACCTCGGAGGTGTTCACCGTCAGGCCCTCGTAGGGCGCGAACTGCCCGGCGTAGCAGCCGATGTTGTTGTCGCGCGCGATCTGGCACTGGCCCAGCATCTCGGCCCACGTGGTGGGCGGATTGGGCACCAGGTCCTTGCGGTAGAACAGCAGGCCGCCGTTGGTGTTGCGCGGCGCGGCGTAGAGGGTGTTGTTGTAGGTGGCGCTGGCGACCGGCGGGGACAGCAGCGTCGAGGTGTCGATGGCGAAGGAGTCCTTCAGCGGCTGGATCCAGCCCTTGGCCGCGAACTCGGCGGTCCAGGGCACGTCCAGGGCGATCACGTCGTAGTCGGAGCGCTTGGCGCGCAGGTTCTCGACCAGGTCGTCGTACTGCTGGGAGGCGTCGTTGGACTGTTCCTTGAACGTCACCTGCTCGTCGGGGTGCGAGGCGTTCCAGCGCTCGATGAGCTGCTTGACCACACCGGTCTCGGTGGTGTCCTTGCCCTCGACGTAGGTGATGGGGCCGCGGCCCTCGAGGTTCTCGCCCGTGGGGTTGCCGCCGCCGTCGCTCGAGCACGCCGTGGCGAAGGTCGTCGCCAGCACCGCGGCCGAGACCGCCGCGAGCGCGGCTTTCGGCACGAGCGACGAACGTAGGGACGACACCTTCTTCAAAGCCATCGCGGACACTCCATGTTTACGACGTGAGCAGCAGCACACCCTGCCGGTTGCACAACGCAAGATACACGGCGTTCATCCGCCACGCCCGAGTTGCGGTCCAGATCCGGGCGCGGCGGGACCCCGCCGCGATGACTACGCTGGCTGCCGATGACTTCGCCCGACGCGGTTCCCGACCGGATGCTCACCCGCATCGGCGGCCTGCTGCGCAAGGCGGAGGCCACCGACAACGAGCACGAGGCCGAGGCGTTCCTCGCGGCCGCGCAGCGGTTGGCGACCAAGTCCTCCATCGACCTCGCGGTGGCGCGGGCGCACGTCGCGGTGCGTGAGCGCCGGGCCACGCCGGTGCAGCGGATCATCCCGATCGGCGAGCCGGGGAAGAAGGGGCTGCGCACCTACGTGCAGTTGTTCGTCGCGATCGCGCACGCCAACGATGTGCGCTGCGACGTTGCCCGCACCTCCACCCAGGTGTACGCCTACGGCTTCGACACCGATATCGACACCTGCGAGGCGCTGTACGCGAGCCTGCTGGTGCAGATGGTGCGCGCGTCGGATCACTACATCAAATCGGGGCAGTACCGCACGGCGACGGTCGAGAAGATCGTGACCGAGCGTCGCTTCGGGCGCACGGTCCGCACGCGGGTGCGCGCCCCCGCCGCGCCCGTGACGGCCCGGCTCAACTTCCAGATGGCGTTCGCCGCGCGGGTGGGCAGGCGGCTGGCAAAGGTGAAGTCCGAGGTGGAGGCCGAGGCGGTGGAGTCGGCCGCGGCCGGGACGGCACTCGCGTTGCGCGACAAGGAGATCGAACTCGTCGACTTCTACACTGCGACCTCCGAGGCGCGCGGCACCTGGCGCGGTCCGCAGACCTCGACCGGGCATTCCGCTGCCGCACGCCGGGCAGGGGATCGCGCGGGACAGGCGGCGCGGCTGCGTCCGTCGACCGAATTGGGTGGCGTGCGTGGGGAATTGCCGTCGCGGGGCTCGGCGTGAAGGGTGTGTCCTCGGCCCGGTGGCGGAGGGAGTGCCGAGGTGGGGTGCCGCGACTGGTGACGGAGTGCGCACGGCTGCTGCGTGATACGAGGCGCGGGCGAGTAGGCGCCTGTGCTCCGAGCGGATCGCGGTCGACCGTGGTGGTGGCGACGTGAGGTGTGGGCGTGGCCGCGCGTGACGTGCAGCGCGCCAAGGTCTACGACGCGGAACAGTTGGTGCGCAACGCCTTCGACCTGGCCGACGAGCACGGCGATCGCGCCCTCGACATGTACGGGTCGCATCTGACGCTGCCGATCGAGCGCCGTTTCGCCTCGGTGGACGCGGTGCAGTCCTATGCTGAGAAGGTACTAGCGCTCAATTGGGTTCGCGCCCAATGGGATCGAGCCGTCGTGCCGGTTCGGGTGCGGTCGCGTGCCGGAGCGACCGCCGCCCACTACGAAGCGGACGCGGCGGTCCTCGCGGTGCCGCCGCACGCCGGCGGCACCGCGTGGGCGCTGCGCGAACTCGTCGTCCTGCACGAACTGGCGCACCACCTCGACCCGGCCCCGGGCGCCACGGCACCCCACGGACCCGAATTCTGCACTCGTTACGTGGAATTGGTGGACGGTGTGATCGGCCCGGAGGCGGCGTTGCTGTTGCGCGCGACGATGCACGGCTGCGGCGTGCGCTTCGCGTGAAGGTCGTCGGCGTGCCGACACGGGGCAGGCTGCGGCCGCGTCAGCGGTTGAGCAGTGCGCGGACTCGTTCGTAGCGGGCGTTCCACCAGGCCACGCGGTCGGGGTCGGGGTGGCGGTAGCGGTCGAGGAGGGTGGGGTCCGGGGTGGCGGGGGCGTGCGGCACGGGGAGGTAGCCGTCGATCGGGCGCGGGGAGTCGGTGACTAGGTCGCCCTCGAAGAGGGAGAGGGTGTCCAGGCCGCAGGCGAAATCGAGGGTGGGCAGCGCGCCCGCGAGGGCCAGTTGCGCGCCCAGGCCGACACCGGTCTCCAGCGCCGAGGACACCACGCAGGGCAGCCCGGCGGCCTCGGCGACCTCCAGCGCGCGTTGCACGCCGCCCAGCGGGGTGCACTTGAGCACCGCCACGTCGGCGGCGCCGGCGACCGCGACCCGCAGCGGGTCCTCGGCGCGGCGGATGGACTCGTCGGCGGCGATCCGCACGTCCACCTTCCGCCGCACCGCCGCCAGTTCCTCGATGGTGCGGCAGGGTTGTTCGACGTACTCCAAACCGCCTGCCGCGCGGTCGATCTCGAGAATACGAGCGACGGCCGTGTCCACATCCCACACCGCGTTCGCATCGATGCGCACGGTCCCGCCCGGCCCCAGCGCGTCCCGGACCGCCGCCACCCGCTCGATGTCCTCGGCGAGCGAGCCGGGATGATCGGCCACCTTCACTTTCGCGGTGCGGCAACCGGATTCGGCGACGATCCGGTGCGCCCGCTCCGGCCCGACGGCGGGCACGATGCAGTTCACCGGCACCCGCTCGCGCACCGGCTCCGGCCACCCCTCGCCCGCCTGCTCCAGCGCCGTCGCCAACCAGGCGGCCGCCTCGCGGTCGTCGTACTCCGGGAACGGACAGAACTCCCCCCACCCCACCGCGCCGGGAATCACCACCCCCTCCCGCACGGTGATCCCGCGAAACCGGGTGCGCATCGGAATCGCGTACACAACGGGCTCAGCGCTGCTCACCCAGCCACCCTACGACGCCTACCGGCGGCTCGGTCGCGATCGGCTCCACCGGCTACCGGCCGCCGCGGGCGCGCGACACACTGTTCCGACCGCTCCGGACGCCTCGGATCGACATCCTGCACCTGGCGACCGCAGCCGCTGGCCGCTATCGCCCGGCGGGCCGGAATGCCGACTACTTGAATACCGGCCCCTGCCGGTGCGGGGCCCCCGCATCATGGAACCCGTGCGCCCACCGCTCCGCGACCGTCCGGCCGACCTGGCGCGCGCCGCGGTGGGCACCGCCCTCGCGCTCGCTCTCGCCTGGTTCGCGGCGAACACGGTTCCCCTCTACGACGTCGCCGGCCGCGGCGAGCGGTCCACGTCCGCCGCCTACGTGCTCGCGTGGGCGGGCATCCTCGCCGCGCTCGCCTGGGCGGCGTACCGCGTCGTGGGGCGTGTCCGTGCCCGGCGTCCGATCGGGTGGACGCCGCTCATCGCGATCCCGTTGATCGTCGAGGCGTGGATCGCCGGGCTGCTGGTCGCGGTGTTGTTCTCCTGAGCGGCTGGGTGGGGAGGTGGGGGTCCGCCGGCCGCATGCTCGCCCGATCGAGCCGCGAATCGTGCGAAGGGAGTCCGCCGACCGCAGCGATCGGCGAACTCCCCTGTACACCCTGACTATTCGATGCTCAACAGATCAGAACGCGCTCACAACCGTTCCACGATGGTCGCGTTCGCGAGTCCGCCTGCTTCGCACATGGTTTGCAGCCCGTACCGCCCGCCGCGCTCCCGGAGGGCGTGCACCAGCGTGGTCATCAACCGCGCCCCGGACGCGCCGAGCGGGTGGCCGAGGGCGATCGCCCCGCCGTTGACATTCACCTTCGACAGGTCGGCCCCGGTGTCCTGCGCCCACGCCAGCACCACGGGGGAGAACGCCTCGTTGATCTCGATCAGGTCGATATCCGACAGCTGAAGCCCGGCCCGCTGCAACACCTTTCGCGTCGCCGGGATCACCGCCGTGAGCATCATCAGCGGATCGTCGCCGGCCACGGCGAAGCTGTGCAGGCGCGCCAGCGGGCGCAGGCTGAGCTGGGCCGCGCGCTCGCCGGTCATGATCAGCACCGCCGCGCTGCCGTCGCTCACCTGGCTGGCCGAGGCGGCGGTGATCTCCCAGCCGATCTGGGGGAATCGCTCGGCCATCGCCGGGTCGTAGTAGGCGGGCCGCAGCTCGGCCAGCGTCTCTAGCGTGCTGCCGACGCGGATGCCCTCGTCGGTCTCGAGCCCGTTGATCGGGGCCAGTTCGGGCGCGAACAGCCCGTTCTTCGTGGCCAGCGCGGCCTTGTCGTGGCTGCCCAGCGCGAACTCGTCGAGCTGGGTGCGGGTGAGCCCCCACTCGGCCGCGATCAGCTCCGCGCTGATGCCTTGCGGCACCAGGCCGTCCGGGTAGCGCTCGGCGAACGCGACGCCCGACAGATCCTCGGAGCCGATCAGGTTGGACCCCATGGGAATTCGTCCCATGGACTCGACGCCCGCGGCCACCACCACGTCGTACGCGCCGGCGATCACGCCCTGCGCGGCGAAGTGGATGGCCTGCTGGCTGCTGCCGCACTGCCGGTCCACCGTGGTGGCGGGCACCGATTCCGGATAGCCGGCGGCCAGCGCCGCCCGGCGCGTGACGTTCGCGCCCTGCTCGCCGACCTGGGTGACGACGCCGCCGATCACATCGTCGATCAGCGCCGGGTCGATACCGCTGCGCTCCACCACCGCCCGCAGGCTGTGCGCGAGCAGATCGACGGCGTGGACGTCGTGCAGCGCCCCGTTCGGCTTGCCCCGGCCGATCGGCGTGCGTACCGCTTCCACGATCACCGCGTCTCTCATGGCGATTCCTTCCTCCGGCCCGGGTGACCCCTGGCTCTATTTGCTTATAGCCAGAGTAACGTCTGGCTATAGTTCACTCAATCCAGAACGGGATATGATGTCCGTCATGGCAGCCGTGATGGAAGGGCCCCTGGCCGATCTGAGTGCGTGGCGGGCCGACGAGTGCTCGATCGCCAAGGCGATGGACATCGTCGGCAGCCGGTCGGCGGTCCTGGCGCTGCGCGAGGCCTACTACGGCACCCGCCGCTTCGACGGTTTCGCCGCGCGCATCGGCATCACCGACGCCGCTGCCGCCGCCGTCCTGCGCAAACTGACCGACGCGGGCCTGCTGGAGAAGCACCCGTACCGCGAGGCGGGGCAGCGCACCCGCAACGAGTACCGGCTCACCGAGAAGGGACGCGATCTGCTGCCCGCGGTGCTGGCCCTGATGCAGTGGGGCGACAAGTACTTACAGCCGGGCCCGTCGCCCCTGCTGCTGGTGGAGGCGGCCACCGGCGACCCGGTCCGCGTGGAAGTGCGCAGCGCGTCCGGCCGCGAGATCGCATTGGATCAGCTGGGCGTGCGCCTCAACGAAGAGTTCCGCCGCGCCCGCCGCGGCTGACGCGCATCACGCGCGCCCGGGATCGTTTCACCGGACGCCTGTGGTTTCTCTCGCGTGAACCAGCCGTTTCCGGTTCGTGTGACCTCCTGTGAACGACGAGCAACGGCTCGCCGGACCCTCGGGAGGACCCATGAAGAGAACACGCGCTGTGGTATCGGCATTCGTCAGCGCGGCGGCCGCCGCGGCCGTCATCGGGACGGCGGCGCCCGCGCATGCGGCCGCCACCGCGGGCGTCGTCATGAACGGATCGCAGTTGCGTATGACCGGTAGTGACCTGTCCGACGACATCGAGTTCCGCGCCGAAGGCAATGCGGTGGTCGTCGTGAGCCGGGTCGCGAACATCTTCAACGGGATCGGTTCCGGGTGCGAGCGCGTCGACGATTTCAAGGTGCGCTGCCCCGGTGCATCGGCGAGAACAAATCGCCCTCGTGCGAGAACTGAGCCGAAATCCAGCGCTGCCGAGCCGGGCGCCGATCGCGGTCCCGGCCCGGCGGCGTGCTCACGTCAGCCGACGTCCGTCGACGGTCGAGAAGAAGTACGTGCACTCCGCGACCGTCGACAGCAGCAGCCGCGCCCCCTTGGCCGGCGGGTTGCGCCAATCCGCCCGCGCCACAATCGTTTCCCCGCCACCGTTGCGCCCGTTGCTCGCGATGGTGCGTCCGTAGACGTAGGCGTCCGACCCCAGCTCCTCCACCACGTCCACCTCCATTTCGACGCCGTGCCCGCCGATCTCGAAGTGCTCGGGGCGGATGCCGACGACCACGCTGCCCTCGGCGGCGTCGGTCACGCTGCGCGGCACCGCGAGCGCGAACCCGCCCAGCGACACCGCGCCGTTCTCCACCGGCAGCGTGAACATATTCATCGCGGGCGAGCCCATGAACCCGGCGACGAACGCGTTGGCCGGATCGCGGTACAGGTCGCGCGGCGCGGCGCATTGCTGCAACAGCCCGTCCTTGAGGACCGCCACGCGGTCGCCCATCGTCATCGCCTCGACCTGGTCGTGGGTGACGTACACCGTGGTCGTGCCGAGCCGCCGCTGCAACTGCGCGATCTGGGTGCGGGTCTGCACGCGCAGCTTGGCGTCCAGGTTCGACAGCGGTTCGTCCATCAGGAACACCTGCGGCTGGCGCACGATCGCCCGCCCCATCGCCACGCGCTGGCGCTGACCGCCCGACAGCGCCTTGGGCTTGCGGTCCAGATACGGCTCGAGGTCCAGCAGCCGCGCGGCCTCCAGCACCCGCTGTTCCTTCTCCGCCTTGGCCACCTTGGCCAGCTTCAGCGCGAAGCCCATGTTCTCGGCGACGGTCATGTGCGGATACAGCGCGTAGTTCTGGAACACCATCGCGATATCGCGATCCTTGGGTTCGGCGTGCGTCACGTCGTTCGCCCCGATCAGGATGCGCCCGCCGTTCACCTCCTCCAATCCCGCCAGCATCCGCAGCGACGTGGACTTCCCGCACCCCGACGGCCCCACCAACACCAGGAACTCACCGTCGGCGATCTCCAGATCCAACTGATCCACCGCGGGCTTGTTCGCCCCGGGATACCGGCGCGTAGCACCGTCGAACGTCACCGTAGCCACGAGAAATCTTCCCTTCACCGGCAGGAACGTGCCGGACGATCCGAGTAGAGGGGTTGCGCCGCCGGTCCCCCGGCGACCCCGCGATCGTAGCCGCCACCCCGGCCCTCGCCACCCCCTCCATCCCTCGCCCGCCGTCGCGACGCCCGGTACTGTCGTTGTCGGCGGGGTCTTCCCGATCGTCGGGTCGCGAAATGCGCCCGCTTCATCGGCATATCACCGGGGGTCGGGGTGCGGAACATCGAGGAGAGGTTCGACGATCTCCTTCGCGCGGTGCCGATCCCGGTCCCGTGGGATCTGGGCGCCTACGTCTCGGCGGTCGCGGAGTACCGAGCGCGTCCGATCACCCTCCACCCCGTCAGCATGTCCGGCGTGGCGACCGCCGGATGTGGCGGTGGCGGTGGCCTGTGGATCGTCCGCCGCGACGACGACCTGATCGCCTACGACGACCGCACCTCCGATCGGCACGCTGAGCACATCGTGCTGCACGAGGTCGGGCACATGCTGCTCGGACACGACCGTGCCCCCGCCGGCACCGACACCGACCACGGGTTGCTGCGCGAACTGCTCCCCTCGGTGTCGGCCGAGGCGATTCACCGCGTGCTCGGCCGCGACGCCTACGCCAACGCGCGCGAGCGGGAGGCGGAGATGTTCGCCGATCTGGCGATGGTGCGCGCGCAGTCCCCGGCCGCGGCACCGAGTACCTTGCGCGCCACGTTCTTTCGCGGACGACAGCGATGATCTCGCCGGTGCCCGCCGCTTTCGCGATTCCGGTGATCGCGGTGGTCGCGCTGATCGCCGCCGCGCGGTGGATCATGGTGCGCGACAGCGCGGTCGACCACCTCATCAACCGGTCGCTCACGTGGGCACTGGCCGGGCTGCTGCTCCACGAACGCGGCGTGGCGCCCGGCATCGCGAGCTGGCTGCATCAATTCTCGCTCGGCTGCATCCTTTTCACGCTCTCCGGTGTCTACGGCATCGCCGCCCTCTGGGGTGGTGCGGACCCGGCCTCGGCGCGGCCGCGCCAACGGCGCTACGACGCCGCGGCGGCGGGTGTGCTCGCCGTGGTCCTGATCGCCGGTACACCGGCCCGATCCGAGGGATTGCTCATCGATCAGGCGCTCGGTGTTCCGTCGATCCTGTTCTGGGGCGCTTTCGGGGTGCCCCTGGCGGTGTGTGCGCTGCGCATCCTGCGATTGGGCGTTCGCGAATTCCGGGCCGCCGAATCGAAGGCGCGTGAGCGGCTGGTGTACGCCGTCATTCTCGCCGCCGCGGGCGGGCTGTTGATCGATGCGATCGCGGGACCGTCGGTCGCCGCCGTCCACGTGCTCACCGGTACCGATTCGCCGGACCCGCAGATGGTGCGCAAGGCGGCCACCTTCTTCGCCGCCACCCTCTGCGCGGCCGTCGTCACGTCGATTCCCCTTGTCACCGAGACCCTTTCGCGCTTGGGGTGGGCGGGCATGGGTCGCGAGATCCGGTTGCTGCGTCCGATGTGGCGGGATCTGACCGACGCTTTTCCTGAGGTCGTGCTCTACACCCCGGCGGAGTGGGCGGCGTTGGACGACCGGGTGCGCTGGCACCGCATGACGGTCGAGATTCACGATGCGCTGATGCGGTTGCGCCGTGGTGCGGAACCGCCGGCCGAGCCGATCGCCGCCCCACCGGAGGGCGCCGCGCTGCGCATCGCGCGGGCGCTGCGTGCCGAGCGGGAGGGCCGCGTGTCGAACCAGTCCGCCGACGTCGAAACGTATTCTCTGCCAGGAGATTCGACGCAGCTCGCGGCGATCGCCGCCTTCTGGCCCGACGCTGTCCGGCGCGTGGGCGACCGGATGTATGAGGAGCGAATCCATTGACACGCGTATCGGAACATCGCGCGACGCCGCTGCCGCACCCGCGCTGGCGGCTGCCGTGGCTGGGTGATGTGCTGACGGTGAACCCGGTCCGGCCCACCCAGGCGTCGATGGCCGATGCCAGGCGCTACGGGCCGATCTTCGAGCGCCGCATCGCGGGCTATCCGATCGTCGTGGTGAGCGGGCCGGATCTGATCGCGGAGATCAACGACGAGCGGCACTGGACCAAGAACGTCGGTGTGCTGTTCAAGCTGATGCGCCCGATCGTGCGCGACGGCCTGTTCACCGCCTACAACCACGAGCCCAATTGGTCCAGGGCACACCACATTCTGGCGAGCGCCTTCACGCAGGAGGCGATGCGCGGCTACCACCGGACCATGGCGGGTGCCGTGTCGGACCTGCTCGAGCACTGGACCGCCCGGGCGGGCGAGTGGATCGACATCGCCGATTCCGCCAACAGATTCACGCTGGAGGTGATCGGCCGGGCCGGATTCAGCTACTCCTTCGACTCGTTCACGCGCGGCGACGAGCATCCTTTCGTCGCCGCGATGGGCCGCGGGCTGCGCCATATCAACCGCAATGCCAATCTGCCTCCCGCCCTGCACAATCTGCCGCGGGCACGCGCCGCCCAGCACCGGCGCGATATCGCGTTCGCGCACGGCCTCGTCGACGAGGTCATCGCCCGGCGCCGCCGCGAGGATCCCGACGGCACCGCCGACCTGCTCGGATTGATGCTCAACAGCGCCGATCCGGTGACGGGCGAGCGACTGGACGAGATCAATATCCGCCACCAGATCCTCACTTTCCTGGTCGCCGGTCACGAAACGTCGGCGGGCGCACTGGCATTCGCGCTCCACTTCCTGGCGGCGAATCCCGGGATCGCCGCGCGGGCGCGCGACGAAGTCGACGAACGCGGGTCCGGTGGCGAGCTCGAGTACGCCGACGTGGGCAAGCTCCGGTACCTGCGTCGCGTGGTGGACGAGACGTTGCGTCTGTGGCCGATCGCCCCCGGGTACTTCCGGGAAGCGCGGCACGACGTCACGATCGGCGACGGGAAGTATTCGTTCGCCGAGGGTGACTGGGTGTTCGTCCTGACCTTGCAGGCGCACCGCGACCCCGTCTGGGGGTCCGACCACGACGAATTCGACCCGGACCGCTTCCTCCCGGAGAACCTCCGCCGCCTCGGCCCGCACATCTACAAGCCCTTCGGCACCGGGGAGCGCGCCTGCATCGGCCGCCAGTTCGCCTACCACGAGATCCTGCTCGCCCTGGCGCACATCCTGCGCACCTTCACCTTCGAACCGGACCCGCGCTACCGCCTGAAGGTCCGGGAACAGATCACCCTGAAGCCCGACGGTTTCCGCCTGAGGCTGCATCCCCGCTGAGTGCGGCCGGATTCAGCTCGCGGCCAAGAGTTTTCCGAGAAGAGTCGTGAGCTGGTCGCGTTCGCGGGGGGTGAGGGCGGCGAAGGTGCGGTCGAGGAAGGCGGGGACGGTGCGCTCGGCGGCGGTGAGTGCGCGTTTGCCCGCCGCGGTGAGGGTGACGGCGTAGGCGCGGCGGTCGCCGGGATCGCGTTCGCGGCGAACGTAGCCGTGGCTTTCGAGGTCGTCGGCGATGCCGACCATGACGCTGCGGTCGATCCGCAGTTCCTCGCTGAGCGTGCGCTGGGAGCACGGGCCCACCGCCGCGAGCATGCGCAGCACCAGGTGTTGTCCGACGCCGAGACCTGGTTCCGTGGCCGCCGCCTCGGCGGCGCCGAAGATGATTTGTGAACAGATGGAGACGGGCGCTGCGCCCGCCCCGAGGAAGCGGGCCCCGATATCGCTGAACCTGACCGCCGACGAAGTCCTGTCCACCACCCGCGCGGTGCGCAAACGCCTCGACCTCACCCGGCCGGTACCCCGGCACCTCATCGAGGAGTGCGTCGACCTCGCCACCCAGGCGCCCACCGGCCGCAACCGGCAGCGCTGGCACCCTCTCGCCTACACCCTCGGCACCGAATTCCGCCCGGCCGCCCGCGTCGACCGGACCCAGGTCCTGCACTGGAACCGCTGGTGAACCGCGATGCGGTGGGCAGGGAACGCGCCCGCCGGTAGCCTCGTGCGCGGGGGCGAGCGAGGAGGAGGGACTGTGAGCACTCGACCGGTTCGGATCGGCGTCCAGCTGCAACCCCAGCACGCGCCGGAGTACGGGTTGATCCGCGACGCGGTGCTGCGCGCCGAGGACGCGGGCGTGGACATCGTGTTCAACTGGGATCACTTCTATCCGCTCAGCGGTGATCCCGACGGCGCGCATTTCGAGTGCTGGACCATGCTGGGCGCGTTCGCCGAGCAGACCGAGCGGGTGGAGATCGGCGCGCTGGTCACCGGCGGCGGCTACCGCAACCCCGATCTGCTGGCCGATATGGCGCGCACCGTCGACCACATCAGCGGCGGCAGGCTGGTCCTGGGTATCGGCGGCGGCTGGTTCCAGAAGGACTACGACGAATACGGTTACGAGTTCGGTACCGCAGGGTCGCGCCTGAACTTGTTGCGCGACAACATGGTTCGACTCACCACCCGACTGCGCAAGCTGAATCCGCTGCCCACGCGCGACATCCCGATCCTGATCGGCGGCGGCGGTGAACGCAAGACGCTGCGCCTGGTCGCCGAGTACGCCGACATCTGGCACAGCTTCTCCGATCTGGAGACGCTGGCCCACAAGAACGCGGTCCTCGCCGAGCACGCCGCCGCCGTCGGCACCGACGAATCGCGCATCGAACGGTCGCTGGCCTGGCCGGGTGTGGAGAAGGCGCCCGCCTACCGGGCGGCGGGTGTCTCACTGTTCACGGTCGGCGTGAGCGGGCCCGACTACGACCTCGGGGAACTGATCCGCGCGATCCGCTGGCGCGACGAGGTGAACCCGGAACAGGTCGCGGGCCTGGCGTGAGCGTGGTGTGGACGATCGGGCGAATCGTCCACACCACCAACGGATCACACGGGCGCGAGCACGTATTCGTCCGCGGTGGCGAACCGCACCGGCAGTTCGCTCAGCCCGCGGATGAGCAGGCTCCTGCGCCAGGACAATTCGTCGAACTCCCCGTCCAGCGCCATCGCGGGCACCCGCTCCAGCAGCCGCGTGATGGCCACGGTCGCCTCCATGCGCGCCAGCGCGGCCCCGACGCAGTAGTGGATGCCGTGGCCGAACGCGAGGTGGCGGTTGTCGGTGCGGTCGAGGTCGACGCGGTCGGGGTCGGTATGGCGCCGGGGGTCGCGGTTGGCTGCCGCCAGCGAGATCATGATGAACTCCCCGGCGTCGATATCCTTGCCGCCCAACGTGATCGGCGCGGTGGTGAAGCGCGCGGTGGCCAAGTGCACCGGGCCCTGGCAGCGCAGGATCTCCTCCACGAACGCGGGGATCCGCTCCGGTGCCGCGCGCAACCGAGCCGCCGTCGCCGGATCGCGCAGCAACTCCAGCACCGCGTTGCCGATCAGGTTGACCGTCGTCTCGTGCCCGGCTGCCAGCAGCAGGAACAGCATCGCGATGAGTTCCTGCTGATCGAGCCGGTCGCCGTCCTGGCTGGCCGCGATGAGGTCGGAGAGCAGGTCCTCGCCGGGGTGGTCGGTGCGCGCCGCGATCAGCTCGGTGAGGTAGGTGAAGAAGCTGATGCCCGCGCTGGTGCGCGCTTCCACGCCCGCGGTCTCGTCCACCACGACGGCGGTCCAGGAGCGGAAGTCGTCCTTGTCGTCGTCCGGCACGCCGAGGAGTTCGCAGATGACCGCGATCGGCAGCGGGAAGGCGTAGCTGTCGATGAGGTCGGCGCGGTCGCGCGCGAGCATGTCGTCCAGCAGGTCGTCGGCGAGGGCGGTGACGCGCGGACCGAGCCCGCGCACGGCGCGCCCCGCGAACGCCTTCGACACCAGTCCGCGCAGCCGCGTGTGCTGCGGCGGATCGGCGAAGAGCATGTTGTCGTTGACCGCGCCGCCGAACAGTCCGGCCGCGCCGTTGCGCGCCAGCGCCGCCTGCCCTTCCGGCGAGCTGACCCGCTTGCTGATGGTCGGCTCGACGAAGGCCTGCTTGGCGACGTCGCCGTCGACCACCAGCCAGCCCAGCACGCCGTCCAGGCGCACGCGGTGGATCGGCCCGCGGGCGCGCAGCACGCGGTAGACGGCGTGCGGGTCACGGTAGAAGCTGTCGTCGGTCAGTTCGAGGATCTCGTCGGCCGGTGCGGGCGGCTGCGACTCCGGGTGGTTCACGTACGTCCTTTCGAAGGTGGCTTGGCTGTTCTGCGAGGCGTGCGCGCCGTGGCGAGCAGCGGTGGAACGTCGAGCGTTTCGATCGGTGGAACCCGTGCGGCGAACGGGATGTCGGAATTGTCTGCTTCCCCCGGGCAAACCGCGCGGCGATTCTCGCACAGCGCGCCGAGGCGCTCGCGCGTGACCCAAATCGCGTTTCCCCTGGTGTTGCTGTGTATTTGCGCGATACCCGTTACTGTGATCCGTCATGTCCGGTCTGCTCGTCGCGCGCTACCGCGCCCTGCTCGCCCTGATCCTGCTCACCGTGGGATTCGCCGCGACGGGGTGCGGCTCCACGGGCGAGAGCCGTGATCTGTGCGCGCCACCGGGGGTGAACGCCGCCTCCGCCGCGCCGGAGAACCTCGCCATTCCCGCGGCGGCCGGTCCCGATCGCTACACCACCGCGACGGTCGCGCCGCTGGAAAGCATCGACGTGAACCGGCTCGGGCTGCTCACCCCGGGCGTGCTCAGCGTCGGCACCCTCTCCGACGCGCCGCCCAGCATCTGCGTGAACTCGGCGGGCTCGTTCACCGGCTTCGACAACGAACTGCTGCGCGCGGTCGCCGCGAAACTCGGTCTGCGGGTGGAGTTCTCCGGCACCGAGTTCGCCGGGCTGCTGGCCCAGGTGGCGGGCGGGCGGTTCGATGTGGGCTCGTCCAACATCACCACCACCGATGCGCGCCGCGAACTCGTCGGCTTCACCAACGGCTACGACTTCGGGTATTTCGCGCTGGTCGTGTCCGACACCAGCCCCGTCAAGGGCTTCGACGACCTGGGGCCCGGCTCGCGGATCGCGGTGGTGCAGGGCACCGTGCAGGACGAGTACGTGGTGAACACCCTGGGCCTGGACCCGGTGAAGTTCCCCGACTACAACACCGCCTACGCGAATCTGCGCACCGGTCAGGTGGATGCCTGGGTCGCGCCGTCGGCGCAGGCGGACGGCGCGGTCAAACCCGGTGACGGCACCGCGATCGTGGCGAACTCCTTCAGCCTGGACAATTTCGCGGCCTGGGCGGTGAACAAGGGCAATCAGCCGCTCATCGACGCGCTCAACAGCGGATTGGACGCCGTGATCGCCGACGGCACCTACGCCCGCCTCTACAGCGACTGGGTGCTGCGCGAACTGCCGCCGGGCTGGAAGCCGGGTTCCAAGGCCGCGCCGGTGCCGGACCTGCCCGACTTCGCGGCGCTGGCCGCCGAGCGCGGTGACACCGGCGCCACCGAACAGTCCGCGCCCAAGTCGACGTTGCAGCAGCTGGGCGAGACCTTCTTCGATTGGGAGCTGTACCGCAAGGCCTTTCCCGATCTGATCAAGACCGGTCTGCCGAATACCCTGATCCTGGCGGTGGTTTCGGGTGTGCTCGGCACGTTGCTCGGCATGCTGCTGGCCGTCGCGGGCATCTCGCGCACGCGCTGGTTGCGGTGGCCCGCAAGGGTTTACACCGACATCTTCCGCGGATTGCCCGCCGTGGTGATCATTCTGATCATCGGTCTCGGCATCGGGCCGGTGGTCCGCGACATCACCGGCAGCAATCCGTACTGGCTCGGCGCGGTCGCGCTGGCGTTGCTCGCCTCGGCCTACATCGGCGAAATCTTCCGTTCCGGAATCCAATCCGTGGAACCGGGCCAGCTCGAGGCCGCCCGCGCCATCGGCCTCGGCTACCGCCAGGCCATGACGCTGGTGGTGATCCCGCAGGGCGTGCGGCGCGTGCTGCCCGCGCTGATGAACCAGTTCATCGCGCTCATCAAGGACTCCTCGCTGATCTACTTCCTCGGCCTGCTGGCCAGCCAGCGCGAGTTGTTCGCGGTGGGAAGGGATCTCAACGCCCAGACCGGCAACCTGTCGCCGCTGGTCGCGGCGGGCCTGATGTACCTGGTGCTGACCGTGCCGCTGACCCACCTGGTGAACTACATCGACCGCCGGATGCGCACGGGACGCCCGGACCGCCCCCTCGACGAGCTCGAGCAGGCCACCATCACCGAAGGACGCTGATCAATGAGTGCCTCTCTCACCGGGACCGGCCTGCACCTGACCCTGGGCCGCAACCACGTGCTGCGCGGGATCGACATCCACGTCGAAGCGGGCACCACCACCACGGTCATCGGACCGTCCGGCTCGGGCAAGTCGACCCTGCTGCGGGTGCTCAACCGGCTGTACGAGCCCGACGAGGGCGACATCCTGCTCGACGGCGAATCGGTGCTGCGCGAGGACCCCGACCGGTTGCGCCAGCGCATCGGCATGGTGTTCCAGCAGTTCAACCTGTTCCCGCACATGACGGTGGCCGAGAACATCGCGCTCGGCCCGCGCAAGCTGCGCGGACTGTCCAAGGAGCAGGCCAGGGCGCTGGCGCTCGAGCAGCTCGAGATCGTGGGCCTCGCCGAGAAGGCCGATTCGCGGCCGGCGAACCTGTCGGGCGGGCAACAGCAGCGGGTGGCGATCGCCCGCGCGCTGGCCATGCGGCCGCAGATCATGTTCTTCGACGAGGCCACCTCGGCGCTGGATCCCGAGCTGGTCAAGGGCGTGCTGGCGCTGATGGCCGAGCTGGCCTCGGGCGGGATGTCGATGGTGGTGGTGACCCACGAGATGGGGTTCGCGCGCAGCGTGTCGGACAACGTGGTGTTCATGGACGCGGGCCAGGTGGTGGAGACCGGCGAGCCCGACGCCCTGTTCACCGACGCGCGGACCGAGCGGCTGCGGAAATTCCTCTCCCAAGTGCTCTGACGGGGTGATCGGGGGCTGTCAGCGCATCGTCAGCAATCTATACTGATGCATATACGCTAATGTGTTACCGATCACAGATCTCCTGTCCATCGGCTTGGAAGAAGGCATTCTGATGACCACAGCACACCTCGAGCACACCGGTCACGCGCACGAGCACGGACCCGGGTGCGGCCACGTGGCGGTGCCGCACGGCGATCACGTGGACTACGTCCACGACGGTCATCTGCACCGCGCCCACGACGGCCACTTCGACGAGTGCGAATCCGCGGGTCACACCGAACACACGGCCCACGACCACGTGCACGGCGAGGGCTGTGGGCACGTCGCGGTCCCACACGGCGACCACGTCGACTACATCCACGACGGCCACCGCCACGCCCCGCACGACGGTCACTACGACGAGCACTGACCCGGCGAGCGCCGGACCCCGGGCGGGCGTTTCTCGCGTCCGCCCGGGTCTTCGTGGCTAGGTGTGGAAGGTCGCGAAGGCGGTCCAGAGCAGGGGTGAGTCGGCCGGGGCGGCGGATTCGCGCCACGCGGTGAGGCGGGCGCGTTGCCATTCGGCGAGGGTGGTCAGGGGGTCGGGGTGGTCGTGGGCGGTGTCGACGGCGCGGACCACGTCTTGCAGCGGTGTCGCGTCGACGGCGGCCAGGCGCTGGAACGCCAGGTCGGTCGGCAGCGGCCAGCGGGTGGCGGTGACGAGTTCGGCACCGCCGTTCACCATGGCGGCGATCAGGCCCAGCGCCTCGGTGAACCGCAGGTCGCCGCCGCTTTCGCAGGCGATGAGCGCGACCCGGCTGGGGATCGGCCAGAGCTCGGGGCCCGCGACGGGCTCCTCGCTCAGCGTGTGGGTGCCGAGCAGGAGGTCCTTCGCGGAGAGCGGGCGGTGGGTGCGCTGCGGTTCGGCGAATCCGAGCGCGCCGGCGGTGCAGGCGAGGTGCAGTTCCGCGTTCTCGCTGCGCCCCGATTCCGGCGCGGCCGCCGTGACGTGGCCGACGTAGATCAGCCGGGAGGCGCCGGCGCGCAACGTCTTCGAGAGCCAGTCGCGGTCCAGGTCGGTGCGGCGGAACGCCTCGACCGGATCGACCACCTCGGGCCGGAGTCGTTGGCGCGCACTGTGTTCGGCCACACGAGCGGCCAGCGGTGATGTGGCGTCCATGCGGCCCAGCACCGAACCGAGCGCCGAGTCCGCGCGGAAACCGGGCACCCGGGGGTCGAGCACGGCGACGACCGGCAGCTCGCGGTCGGTGTGCCATGTGCGCGCGACCCGTCCCGGTGCGTGCACGACGCCCGCCGGGGCGAGCATGCTCACGTCGGCGATGTCGAGGAGCCTTAGAGTCGGGTCGGGTGCGAGGAGTTCCCACGGCACCTGCGCCACCCTCGGTGACGGTTGGATCCGCAGGTGTGGGCGCACGCCTCGCGTGTGCAGCGCGTGCAGTTGGACGGCGAGTGCCTGGGGGAGCAGGGCACGGGAAAGCTGTTGGGCGAGGTGGTATTCCGCGTCCCGGTTCATGAACGCGCCTGTGGTGAGGCAATCCCGCAGGCCGTCCGCGCCGCGCGGATCGGGTAGTGCCGCCGCCAGCGCGGCCACCGCCTCGTCCACCTGCGCGCCGGGCAGCATGGCGGTCCCGCGCGCGTCCGGGTCGCCTTCCCATCGCCAGGACATGTAGAGGTCGCCGGCGTCGGCCATCCGCACTATGGCGGTGGGCTGGGTGTCGGTTGTGTCAGGCACGCCCGCAACACCTTTCGTTGCTCATACCGGCAGCACCCGGTCCTCTCGCACGGTGCGGCCGTAGCGTTGTTCGGCGGCGGTGATGTAATCCGCCAGAGCGATGTGGCCGTCCGGGGCAACGGCCAGGCGCGGGGGTGGGGTGACGGGGAGGCCGGCTTCGGCGGCGACGTGGGCGAGCGCGGAGCCCAAGCGCAGGGCCGGGCCGGTGTCGGCGTGCGACTCCGTGGGTGTGAGGGGTTCGAGGGGTAGGCGCGGTGGAGCGGGGCGTGCGGCGCGGTCCATGTCGAGTGTGGTTCCGGCGCAGTGGGTTTCGACCAGGTCCACGATCAGCTGGGCGTCGCCGCACAGGTAGGCGAACCGGAAGGCCAGACGCGTGGCGGGGTCGGCGATCTCGCGGTTCCACTGGTCGCGCTGCCCGCCGCCCGGCAGCGTGTATCGCACGGCGTCGATGGCGATCGCGGCCGTCACGGCGACGTCGCGGCCGAGGGTGAGGAGTTCGGCGGGCGGTGTGCCCTCGATGTGGTCGACCACCATCTCCAGCAGAGTCGC
Source organism: Nocardia puris (assembly GCF_036051655.1). Classification (NCBI taxonomy): domain Bacteria; kingdom Bacillati; phylum Actinomycetota; class Actinomycetes; order Mycobacteriales; family Nocardiaceae; genus Nocardia; species Nocardia puris. The sequence continues at coordinate 1,961,400 of NZ_CP107943.1, forward strand.
GTGCCAGAAATCGACCTGGGCGCAATGCAATCCGAGCCCGCGCTGGGCGTAGGCCCGGAACGCCGTGTCGAGCAGTTCTCGGCCCTCGGCGAGGCGGCCGTGGGCGAATTCTAGTGTGGCCAAGCGTGTCTGGACGGCGGCCACGTCCAGCGCGGCCCCCGATTCGGTGAAGTAGTCGAGACTGCGCCGGTACAGTTCGCCCGCGCCGTCGAGATCGCCGCGGCCCTCGGCGAGAAACCCCAGCGTCTTGAGCCCCACACCCGCCCGGTAGCCGAGCCCGGCCTGCTCGAAGTACTCCTGGCTGGCCCGCAGCGGCGCCTCCGCCTCGTCGAACCTGTTGACCCGCGTGTACAGCACCGCGAGGTTCTGCTTGGTCTCCGCGACGCCGTTCACGTCGCCCGCCGCTTCGAACGCCGCCAGCGCCTGGGTGGCGAAGTCGAGACCGAGCTCGCGCCGTCCGGTCTCGAAATACGCGCCCGCCAGGTTCATCAGCGGATGCGCGCGCAGTTCCGGCGCGAAACGGTCGGCCAGATCCAGGGATTCGGTGGCGAGGTCGATCACGCGCAACCACTGCGCGCGATGGAACGCGACGGCGGTGAGCGAGAGCAGGCACGGAATGCGCAGCGCCACCAGATCCGGGTGCGTAGCCAGATCGGCGTAGCCCCGCTCGAGCGCGTCCTGCGCCTCGTCCAGCTCGCCGACGTGCTGGAGCGCCTGCGAGTAGTTGATCAGCGTCGATACGCGCTTCTCCACGGCGTCCTCGGGGATCTGCGCCAGAGCTTCCCGGAACATGGCGATCGCCCGCGCGTGCTCGCCCAACTCGTCGCACATGCTCGCCGCGTTGATCAGCGCGCTCACCCGCACCCCGCCTTCGGTGGTGCGCGCGGCGTGCTCGAAGATGCGCAATGCTTCCACCACGTCACCGCGCTGATGCGCGGCGGCGCCCTCGTAGAGGAGTTCCAGGCCGGGTGGGGAGTTCTCGGGAATCTGCGCCATATCAGAAGTCCGATTCGCCTGCGGCGGCGGCGATTTCCGCGAGCAGGGGCGGGTCCGCGTCGTCCGGCGCACTCGCCCGGCGCACGCGGGTGGTAGCGAAATCCCGGATGCGTTGCCGGAGTGCGGGATCGGTGCGGGTGGTCGCGCCGACGCCCGGGACGTACACCTCGACGGTGTCGACCGAGTCGGCGGGGAGGGGCGTTTCGCCGTACCAGGTGTCGCCGCGCAGGGTGAGGTCGGCGGTCACGTTTCCCGCCGGAGTCGTGAACGCCGCGCGGGGGCGCAGATGGTCCGGCGCGGAGGTCAGCGTGGGTGCCGCGACGACCTGAACCCGCGCGACGGTCGCGCCCGCCTCCCGGCTCAAATCCCACGAGACCGCCCGCTCGGACGCATCCACCAGTCCCGGCGGGCAGCGCCACCAATCCCACCCGCCGATCCCGCGCCCGAACGCCAGCCCACCGCCGCGCGCACCACCAGCCGCCAGCGCGTAATCCTCGGCCCTGGCCGACAGTGGTTCGGCCACAACGTCTTCCGTTGCAACTTCCGCATCCGCGCCGTCCACGAGCAGCTCGCACTCCTCGGTCAACGTCGCGATCTCCCGTGCGAGCAACCCCTGATCCAACGCCGGAATCCCATCCACCGTCGACGCCGGCCACCACCGCGCCGCCCAGTGCGCGTACGCCAACCGCCACGCCCGCCCCACCACCTCGGGCAGCGCGGGTTCGACCAGCAGATCGATCGCGACGGCCGGGCCGTTCGCCTCGGTGCCGGACGTGTCCGCCGATCCGTGAACGCCCGGCGCGACGACCGACTCCGCGTTACCCCCACCAGACCCGGCCGCGTTGCCATCGCCGAGTGCGGCCCCGCCTTCGCCCGGAGCGCTACCGGACCTCGCGACGTCAGCCGTATCGAGGTGAGCGCTGGACGTCGCCCTGTCGCGGCTCTCGACCACGCTGTCGCCGGGGTCGGTCGCGCCGCCGTCGACCTTGGCGGTGCTGTCATCGTCGCCGAGCGGAGCCGTCCCACTGGACGCGGTGGCACCGCTGCGCGGGCGCATGGCCCGGCCGGTGCCGAACCGGTCCGTCGCGCCGCTGGGCTCGGTCGTTCCGCTGGCGGCTGCGTCGACGTCGTCGTCGGGCGGTGGTTCCACACCACCTCCAGCTGTAATGCCGCCGTTCTCGCCGGCATGGTCGTCGGCGCCGAGTGGACTCGCACCACCGCGCGGGCGCGTGGCCGCGCCAATCTCGAACCGGTCTGTTCCGCCGACACTGGTCTGCCCGATGCCTCCGCCGTCGGCGGCGGAACTGCCGGGCTCGGTGGTCCGGATGCCGGCGCTGGACGGTGCCCCACCATCGCCCGGTCCTCCGGAATCCCCTGTCGGGGCGGAGAGTTCGCCGATCACGACGGCCACGCGTTCTCCGTACAGGGCCCACAACCAGTCCTGGGCGGCGTCGGCGTTGTCCAGGACGGCGGCCGGGATGCGTTGGCCGGCAAGGAGACTCCAGGTCAGGTGGCCGCCCGCTACCTCCAAGACCGCCGTGTCGGGGGCCGGGGCGTCGTCGAGCACGGTGGGGGCGCCGGCCGGGGCGATGGCGATCGACCCGTCGGTGAGTACGCGGACCCGCACTTCCATCAGCTCGCCCTCGATTCCGCCGCGCCCGGCTCCGCCGCCCGCACACTGAGCGCCTTGCGCACGCGGGTGCGGTGATCGAGCATCACCGAGCGCGCCACGCCGTCGAGGAGGTCCCACAGCTCGCCCGGCTCGTCCGCCGGCGCACCGCGCACATCCCGCCCGTGCAGCCGCACCCACAGCCTGCGCAGATACGGCCGCCACGGCGTCCGCAACTCCTCGGCTATCGCCCCGAGTGGCCCCTCGACCTCGGCTCCGCTCACCACCAACCGCCGCGCCTGCAACACATAGGCCTCCCGCCGCCACCGGGCATTCACGACCCGATGCGCGGCCGTCTCCCCGCTCGAACGCTCGGGCCCGACACCGTCCGGACCCGAATCCCGCGAGCCGACGACTCCGGTATGGGGTGCACTCGCACCGGTATCGACTGCCACCGCTCGGGTGTGCGGCGCGCCCTCCCTGGCGCGGACCGCGCTGTCGGCGCCCGTGCCGGCCGACGCGAGACTCGCCACCCCGACCTCCCTCCGGCGCTCGCCCGAGAACTCGCGATGCGAGCTGGCCTCGGCAGTCACCCGCCCGCCGGCTACGGCATGCCGCGGGTCCGAGCCGGACTCGTGACCTCGCGCCCGCGGACCGCCGCTCCGATGCTCCCTGCGCGCCGCGTCAGACATCCCCTCCGCCCCCACGATCGGCGAAAGACCCAGCGCCAACGCGACTCCCGCGCTCGCCACCACGCGCAGCGTCTCGTCCAGCAGCGCCCACGGCGCACAGCTGCGGGCGATCTCGTCGGTCACCAGATCGGGGATCGCGGGCAGCTCGGCCCGTTCGGTAGACGCCTGCAACACCGTGAAGACCCGCTCGTACACGGTGCGATCGAACGGTAACCCGAGGTCGGCGGTGGAGGCCGACGCACCGAGCCGCGGCGGCTGCGGCAACGGGTGCTCGGTGAGCCCCAAATCGAAGGCACCGCAATTCTTCTCGCGGTACCACAGCGAGATCCCGGTGTGTGTACCCGCATTGGACGCGACGAGCCGCCGGAACAGCTCACCACCATCCCCACTCACGCACGCTTCCAGCAGCGGTGCGAACGCGAACTCCCGCCCCGCGACAGCACCGGGCCGCCTTCCCCACGCCACCGCGATCAACGCCGAAAGCCGTTCGGCCCGTTCGGCATCGGTGAGATGGTCCTTCAGCGCCTGCGTCGTGCGCCCGGCGGCGAACGAGTGGATGTCGCGCAACGCCGCCTCGGCGCGCGGGCGGTCGCGCGCCGGATCCGGATGCCCCGCCGTGACGGCCAGCTCGAAGCAGCGCTGGAAGTACAGGTCCTGCGGATTCCCCTCGGTGACCCGCAACCCGCGCCGCACCTGCTTGAGCAGCGTGAACCACGCCGCCGTGGCGCGCAGCGCGTCGGCGTGCGCGTGGACCAGGCTCGCCAGCAGCGTCGCGCCGTCGGCGCCGATCAGCGGACCCGCGCACGCCGGGTGTCGCACCGGCCGGATGACCAGCGGGTCCAGCACGAGTTTCACCGTGCGGCGCAGCGGACCGCCGTGTGGGCCGCTGAGCGCTTCGACACCGTCCAGACCGCGCCACACCTCGTCCAGCACCATGGCGCGCGGTCGTCGCATCGTGCCAGGTTAACGCCACCGCCGCCGCGACGGAACGCGCAAACCTGGGATCGGTAGGCCGGGCGCCGTTCCTACGTTTCTCTCAGGCCGCCCCAGCAACGGGCCGCATCACCGAGAAACGAAGGAGCACCACCATGAACACCACCGTCTTCCGCGCCGGAGCCGCCACCCTCGCCGCCGTCGCGCTCACCGCGTTCGTCGGCGCCTGCGGCGACGATTCCGACAGCGCCGCCCCCGCCACCTCGGCCCCCGGCACCAGCGCGGCGGCCGCCCCGTCGGGCGGCGGCTCCGTGGCGCTGGTCGACGGCAAGGAGCTCGCGGGCAGCTTCGACACCACCTGCGCCAAGCAGGGCGACACGCTGGCGCTGGCCCTCACCGACAACGACAACGCCACCTACGGCCAGCTCTCGGTCAGCGCCACTCTCACCGGCGACGACACTGTGCAGGCGGTCGGCATCGCGGGCAGCAAGGGCGGCTCGTCGGGCCTGCCCTACGCCGTGGGATACGGCAACGGCCAGCCCGGCGGCTCGGCGAAGGTCGTCAAGGACGGCAACACCTTCAAGGTCACCGGCGAGGGCGTCGGCGCGCCGGACATGACCAACCCGATGGCCGGCCCGTCGACCGCCACGTTCGACATCACCTTCGCCTGCTCGACCATCGTCGGCGGCTGATCCGGACGTTCGGCTTCCCGCCGCCCGGCGCCCTCCGCGCGGGGCGGCGGGTTCCCGAGAGCCCGGCCACACCGAAAACCCCAGGGAGCGACCATGATCCGCAATGTCCGCCTCACCACCGTAGCCATCGCCGTGCTCGCCGTCGGCGCCTACCTCTGGCACGGCCTCACCTACGAACCGTCCGGCCCCTACGACTCCGGCGCCTGGGCGAACGGCCTGATGGTCCTGCCGATGCTCGCGTTCATGCTGCTGATCTTCGTGCTCGCGTTCACCGGCGAGGGGATCGGGTCGGCGATGACCGGCCGCAATTCCGGTGAGTTCCGCAACGCGCCGATGGGCATCGGCACCGTGAAATCGTTCCAGCAGACCGGCGTACGGCTCAACGACCAGCCGCAGGTGCTGATCGAGTTCTCCGTCGAGACGGCCGACGGGAAGGTCTTCGAGTCGTCCGCGAAGAAGATCGTGCCGCTCACCGAGCTGTCGCTGCTGCGGCCCGGTGTGGTGCTGCCCGTGCGCTATCTGCCCGGCCGCACCGACCGGGTGGAGATCGACATGTCCGGCGATGCCGTCGCGGCCCAGCGGGCCATGAACGAATCCATGATCCGCAAGGGCTTCACCACGAAGGCTAAGCTCGACATCGTGGCGCGGGGCGTGGCGGCGCAGGCGGTGGTTCGGGCGCTCTCGGTGCCCGGCGAGATCCGCGACGGCCACACCAAGGTCGAGCTGGACCTGGTGGTGACCAGGCCCGACGGCAGCACCTTCGCCACCCGCTCCGAGAAGTTCCTGCCGCCGGCCGCGATCGGGAACGTGCAGGTCGGCCGCATCCTCCAGGTGTACTACCTGCCGGAGAACGAGCGCGAGGTGGTGACCGCGATCCCCGTCAACGCGTGAGCGCACCCGTCGGTTCGCGGGTTCCGGTGGCGCGATCCACCGGGGCCTGCGAACCTGTCGTGGATCGCCTCGCTGGGCGTCCGCAAACTGAGGGTTACCTAATTGGTCGGCTGTTCATCTGGGTGTTTCCTTGGAATTGTCTGCGCCGTTTACCGTGCGGCCGTCAGCTCGAGTCAGGAGTGATCGTGAGTCTCAAGCCACTCGCCCTCTTCGTGCAGCACGACGGCCGCTCCAATCGCGCCGCCGTGACCTGCGAGTACAAATGCGGTAACGCGTGCTTCCACGAGCCGCCGAACGATTCCGCCGGTGCCTACTTCGGCGATATCGTCAGCTCGCTGAACCGGCGCGGCCTCATCAAGGGCGGCGCGGCGGCGGTGCTCGCGGTCGGCGCCGCCTCGGCGCTCGCGGCCTGCGGTGACGACGGAGCCTCCGGCGCCGCCGATACCGACGCCGCCGGGTCGCCGGGCGTGGGCACCGGGTTCACCCCGGTCGCGCCGAACACCGACGACGCCTTGGTCGTACCGGAGGGTTACGAACAGTCCGTCGTGATCCGCTGGGGCGACCCGCTTTTCGAGGACGCGCCCGCCTTCGACTTCGACAACCAGACCGCCGCCGCGCAGGCCAGGCAGTTCGGGTACAACAACGATTTCGCCGCGCTGCTGCCCATCGAGGGCCAGGCCAACAGCTTCCTGCTCGTGGTCAACCACGAGTACACCACCGCGCCGCACATGTTCCGCGGGTACGACGAGAGCAACCCTACCGACGAGCAGATCGGCATCACCCTGGCCGCGCACGGACTCACCGTGATCGAGGTGAGGGGCGAGTCCGGATCGGGCAAGCTGACCCCGGTCTTCGGTCAGTACAGCCGCCGCATCACGCCGTCCACCGAGTTCGCCGTGACCGGTCCCGCCGCGGGCAGCGATCTGCTGAAGACCTCCGCCGACCCCACCGGCACCAAGGTGCTCGGCACGCTCAACAACTGCGCCGGCGGAGTCACCCCTTGGGGAACCATTCTTTCCGGCGAGGAGAACTTCAATCAGTACTTCTCCCACGGTGATCGGATCACCGACCCCGACGCCGCGGCGCGCCTGAAGCGCTACGGCTTGGTCGAGGGGGCCACGCCGTACTTCTGGGAGCGTGCCGACAAGCGCTTCGACATCACGCAGGAGCCCAATGAGGTCAACCGCTTCGGGTACATCGTCGAGGTCGATCCGTGGGACCCGCAGTCGACGCCGGTGAAACACACCGCGCTCGGGCGGTTCAAGCACGAGGCGGGAACCGTCTACGTCACCGACGGCGGAGACGTCGTCGCCTACTCCGGTGACGACGAGCGGTTCGACTACATGTACAAGTTCGTCTCCTCCCGCAAGGTGCAGCCCGGCACCGGTGCGTCGAGCAGGCGCGAGAACATGAAGATCCTGGCCGAGGGCACGCTGTACGTCGCCAAGCTCACCGGGGACCACCCGGACCGGATCGACGGCAGCGGCACCCTGCCTTCCGATCAAGGGTTCACCGGTACCGGGGAGTGGATTCCGTTGCTGGAGACCGGCTCCGACGGAAAGGGCAGGTCGCTGGTGGAGGGTTTCACCGCCGAGGAGGTCGCGGTGTTCACCCGGCTGGCGGCCGACAAGGTGGGTGCGACCAAGATGGACCGCCCCGAGGACTTCGAGCCCAATCCGATCACGGGCAAGGTCTACGTCGCGCTGACCAACAACAGCAACCGCGGCGCCGAGGGCAAGCCCGCGGCCGACGAGGCGAACCCGCGCAACCTGAACAAGAACGGGCAGGTCCTCGAGATCGACGACGACCACACCGGTACGACGTTCACCTGGTCGCTGCTGCTGGTCTGCGGCGATCCGAACGCCGCGGACACCTACTTCGGCGGGTTCGACAAGTCGAAGGTGAGCCCGATCTCCTGCCCCGACAACCTGGCCTTCGACCAGTACGGCAACCTGTGGATCTCCACCGACGGCAACGCCTTGAAGTCCAACGACGGGCTGTTCTCGGTGGTGCTGGAGGGCGAGAACCGCGGCGAGACCAAGCAGTTCCTCACCGTGCCGCGCGGCGCGGAGACCTGCGGGCCGGTCATCACCGAGTCGCGGGTGCTGGTCTGTGTGCAGCACCCGGGGGAGTCCGACGACGCCTCGGCGGAGAATCCGATCTCGCACTGGCCTGACGGCGGCTCCTCGCAGCCCCGCCCGTCGGTGGCGGTGGTGTGGAAGTCGGGCAACGGGCGCATCGGCGTGTAAGGCAGGGCCCGCCAACCGATTTCAGGACAGAGCCGGCCTCTCCACGGAGGGCCGGCTCTGCCGGACCCTGGTGAGCCGGCGAGCGTAGCCCGATCCGAGCGCGGCCGGCCGTTCCTCGGTGTCGAGAAGGCCGACGATGCCGACGCGGACCAGCGGTTCGTCGTCGGCGACGAGGACGCGTACCGGCCGGGTCATCGCCCGGGCCCACCGGGGCGCAGAACAGGGTCGAAAGTGGTGCTCATCGCCGTCTACGCGGGCGAACATCGTTAGCGCCCAGCATATTTCGGGGCTATGCGAACGCCGGGCGACCTTGCTACCCGCTGCCCGTCAACCCGCCCATGTTCGCGAAACGCGTGAAATCGCCTTGGGCTCCGCTGTATACGTTCACGTCGGTGGGGCCGTTGATGCCGGGGATGCGGCCGGAGTCGGTCTGCTGCCAGAACGTCCAGGTGGGCCAGCCGCCGGGCACCTCCGGTTGGGCGTTGCCGCGGTAGTCGGCGATCCACAGGGGGTAGCGGGTGAACGCGTTGGTGTTCGCCATCGCGGTCTTCCAGAAGTTGGGGTAGGTGTAGATGATCGGCGTCCGGCCGGTGAGCGCCTGCACGGTGTTCAGGTAGCGGTGCGTCCAGTCGATCAACTGCGCGGGGGACAGTCCGCCGGAATGCTCCAGGTCGAGCACGGGCGGCATGTCCAGCGGTCCGTTCTGCCCGAGCACCACCGTCGCGTACAGCGCGGCCTGCGGTTCCGGCGGCAGGCTCGGCTGCGCGTAGTGGTACGTCCCGCGCGCCACCCCGGCCGCCCGCATCAGCACGCTGTCGGGCACGAAGTAAGGATTGATGTAGTTCAGCCCCTCCGTGGCCTTGACCATCGCGAAGTCGTGCCCGGACCGCTTCACCGCGACCCAGTCGATCATCCGCCCGTCGACGTGCTGCCACGACGACACATCGGGCCCGGTCGGCTGCGCCCCCACCACCGGGGCGCCCACCCCCAGGATGCCGCCCGCCACGAGCACGGACCCCGCAACACCGCGAACCGCTCTCCACCGAGTGTTATCCATGCCGCCCGAGACTAGCCACCCTCGGCTCCTGTGACCAGAGTGACAAGTGGGTCTTTCGCCGACAGTTCACTGTGCTGGGCCACGACGCGGGGGAGAGGGCGCGCTTGCGCTCACCCCAGCCAATCCAGCACCGAGGCGGCGGTCCAGGACTGTTGCATGCTGCCGAGGGGTTCGCCGGTGAAGGGTTCGTAGTATTCGGCGAAGCTGCCGTCGCTGGCTTGGCGCAGGCCTTCGGCGCGGAGCATGAAGGAGCGTTCGGCCCAGCCGCGGCGGGCGAACACCCAGGAGAACAGCCAGCTCATGACCGGCCAGACCGGGCCGCGCCAGTATTCGCGCGGGCGGAAGTCCTTGGCGACGGGGGAGGTGGAGGGCGGCAGCGCGTAGCGCAGGTCGGGGTGGCCGCAGTAGCGCGGGCCCTCGAACAGGCGCAGCAGGCTGCGCTCGGTCTCGCGGGGCAGTCCGCCGCAGATTAGCGGTGCGAACACGGCCAAGGTCTCGGTGGTGATCCAGCGCTGCAACCGCACGTCGAAATCGCGGGCCGCGCCGGTGCGCGCGTCGGTGGTGGCGACCACACCCGCGCGGAACCGGTCGGCCCAGGCGTAGAGATCGCGCACGTCGGCGTGCGGCTGCTTGTACTCCTCGCCGATATTGGCCAGCACCTCGCAGGCCAGCGCGAAGATCGCGGTGACGAACACGTCCTCCACCGCGAAGCTCATGGTGGAGGTCAGCTGGTAGTCGTCGTAGCCGGCGCGGCGCATCTGCTCGACCAGCCACAGGTAGCGGTCGTACTCGCGGTCGGTGGGCCGCTGCGTGGGGTCCGACACCACCAGCACATCCTCGCGCCGGTACGGCGGCAGCTCGCCGGGCACGACGTTGGCGTAGGCGCGGTCCCAGCGCGGCGAGTTGTCCATGCCGGATTCCCACCCGTGGTACAGCGTGATCCGCCCGCTCTCCTTGGGGTCGCGCGCGTGCGCCAGCCACCGGTGCCAGCGCACCAGATCGGGCCAGCGCCGATTGAGGAATTCCTCGGCGGTGGCCCGGGTGCTGCGGCCGTGGCGGCGCGAATGGTCGAGGATGCGCTGCACGGCGATGGCGTGCACGGGCGGCTGGGTGATGCCGGAGGTGTCCGGCCCGTCGGGCGCGTTGACCGCCAGCTTGCGACACTCCCAGCGCGCCGGCCCGGGGAAGTAGCCGTCGACGCCGTTGGCGAAGACGATGTGCGGGATCATCCCGTTCTTCCACTGCGCCGACAGCAGCGTGTCCAGCTCCACGACCGCGCGCTCCACGCTCAGCGGCGCCAGCCCGACCGCGACGAACGCCGCGTCCCAGCTCCACATGTGCGGGTACAGGCGCGGCGCGGCGCTGGTCATGCTGCCCAGGTCGTTGCCCCGCAGCAGGTAGGCGGCGCGGGCCGCGAGCTGGGTGGGGGTGAAACCCGGGTTCGTCATCCCCCTATTCTGCGACGCCACGCGCAGGTACGCGCGTTCAGCGGAGTCCGGCTCGGCCCGGCGCGCGACCGGATGGTGTTCGGCAGTTCTCACTCTGGCATGCCCCGTCCGTGGAGTTTGGTGACCGACGACGTATGCGTGCATCGCTACCGATCGTCCGGGCGCTACGCGTTTTTACGCCCCTCGGTACGTATTGGCCGGACCTATTACGTTTTGTGTATGACCACCGCCCGGAAACCGACCGCTCTGATCACCGGCGCCAGCCGCGGCCTCGGCGCGGCGATCGCCAGGGAACTCGCCCCGACCCACGATCTGCTGCTCGGCGCGCGCACCCCCGCCTCGCTGCACGCCATCCGCGCCGAACTGCCCGACGCCCGGCCCTTCGCCGTGCCGCTCACCGACTATCCGGCGGTGACCGCGGCCGTCTCGGAGATCGACCACCTCGACGTGCTGGTGCACAACGCGGGCGTCGCCGACCTCGGCACGGTCGCGGAGTCGTCGGTGGCGCAGTGGCGGAATACGTTGGAGGCCAACCTGATCGCCGTCGCCGAGCTGACCCGGCTGCTGCTGCCCGCGCTGCGGGCCGCGCGCGGGCACGTGGTGCTGATCAACTCCGGCGCGGGTCTGCGCGCCAACGCGGGCTGGGCGTCCTACGCCGCCAGCAAGTTCGGCCTGCGCGCCTTCGGTGACGCGCTGCGCCTGGAGGAGCCGCTGCTGCGGGTGACCTCGGTGCACCCGGGCCGCATCGACACCGATATGCAGCGCGAGATCGTCGCGGGCGAGGGGCGGCCGTACCGGCCCGAGGAATTTCTCACCGGCGAAACGGTTGCCGCGGCGGTGCGCAACGCCGTCGAGACTCCGCGCGACGCGCACCCCACCGAGATCGTGCTGCGGCCCATCGCCCGATAGCGGGCGTCGGAACTGGGCATTCGCGGACCCGGACCAATCGCGCCCGAGGGCGGCGCGGTGTACGCCGGTCGGTAGCTGGATGCTCTATGATCGCTACCGGTTCGGGGATCTGGGCCGCCCGCCGACCGGTGGGCGGTGAGTTCGAGCGAGTGCGGGGCCGCTGTGGACAGACGACAATTGCTCGCCCTCGTGGCCGCGGGGACCGCCGCGGCCCTCACGGGTTGCACCGCGGCCCAGGGGGAATCGGTCGCCGGTGGCGCGGGAGAAGCCGCAATCCCGCCGCCGCCCGCGCAGCCGTTGCTGCCACCGCCGCCCGGCGGTCCGAAGACCCCGATCCCGGCCGCCACGATCACCGGGCTGCCCGGCCCCGGTTCGAGTCTCGCGCTCACCGTCGACGACGGCGCGAGCCCCGAAGTGGTCGGCGCCTACATCAAGTTCGCGAAGGACACCGGCGCGCGGTTCACGTTCTTCGTCACCGCCCATTACCCGTCCTGGACCGAGCACCGGGACGAGTTGCGGCCCTTGGTGGAATCGGGACAGATCCAGCTCGGCAACCACACCTGGGACCACGCCGACCTGACGGCCATTTCCGCCTCGACGGCCGCGTCCCAGCTGGAACGTGCGAAGACGTTCCTGCGCAATAACTTCGGCGTCGACGGCACGCCCTACTACCGGCCGCCGTTCGGCAGGCACAACGCGATCGTCGACCGTGTCGCCGCCGACCTCGGCTACACCGTGCCCACCATGTGGTTCGGGTCCCTCTCGGACTCCGGGGTGATCACCGAAGAATTCCTGATCGAGTGCGCGCGAAAGTATTTCAACCCGCAGACGATCATCATCGGGCACGCGAACGCGCCCGCCGTCACGCGGTGCTACGGGCAGCTGGTGGACATCATCCGGGAGCGCAACCTGTCGATGGTGACGTTGAACGACGTCCTGCTGCCGCCCGTCTAGCGCCGGGCGGTACTCACTCGCATCGAAGGAGCACCGCCCCGGCCTCGACTCAGGCGACGATATTGACCAACCGCCCCGGCACCACGATGAGCTTGCGCGGGGCCGCGCCGTTCAGCAGGGCCACGATCTTCTCGTCGGCCAGTGCGGCCGCCTCGATGGCGGCGTTGTCGGCGTCGGCGGGCACCTGGATGCGGCTGCGGACCTTCCCGTTCACCTGGACCGGGTACTCGACCGAATCCTCCACCAGCAGTGCGGGATCGGCGACGGGGAAGGGGCCGTGCGCCAGGGAGGTGGTGTGCCCCAACCGTTCCCACAGCTCCTCGGCGATGTGCGGGGAGAGCGGGGCCAGCATCAGCACCAGCGGCTCCACCGCGGTGCGCGGCGCGCCGTCGGGGTAGGTCTTGGTGAGGTGGTTGGTCAGCTCGATCAGCTTCGCGCCCGCGGTGTTGTCGCGCAGCGCGGCCAGATCCTCGTCCACACCGGCGATGGTGCGGTGCAGCAGGCGCAGCGTCTCCGGTGACGGCGCGTCCTCGATGACGCGGACCGCGCCGGTCTCCTCGTCCACGACCAGTCGCCACACGCGTTGCAGGAAGCGGTGCGCGCCGACGACGTCCTTGGTGGACCACGGGCGCGAGAGGTCCAGCGGGCCCATCGACATCTCGTAGAACCGGAACGTGTCCGCGCCGTACTGCTCGTACATCTCGTCGGGCGAGATCGCGTTCTTCAGCGATTTGCCCAGCTTGCCGTACTCCTGGAACACCTCGATCTCGGCGCCGGCGGCGTCGGTCCAGAAGAACTTGCCGTCGCGCTCGACGACCTCGGCGGCGGGCACGTACGCGCCGCGCTCGTCGGTGTAGGCGTGGGCCTGGATGTAGCCCTGATTGAACAGGCGTCGGTAGGGCTCGCTGCCGCTCACATCGCCCAGGTCGTAGAGCACCTTCTGCCAGAACCGCGCGTACAGCAGGTGCAGCACCGCGTGCTCCACGCCGCCGACGTAGAGGTCCACGCCGCCCGGATCGTTCGGGCCGTGCTCGTCCGTGCGCGGGCCCACCCAGTACGACTCGTTCTCCTTGGCGCAGAATTCGTCGGCGTTGGTCGGGTCGGTGTAGCGCAGCTGGTACCAGGAGCTGCCCGCCCAGTTCGGCATGACGTTGGTGTCGCGGCGGTAGGTCTTGGGGCCGTCGCCCAGATCCAGTTCCACGTGCACCCAGTCGGTGGCCTTGGCCAGCGGCGGGGAGGGCTCGGAGTCGGCGTCGTCGGGGTCGAAGGTGACCGGCGCGAAATCGTCCAGCTCCGGAAGCTGCACGGGCAGCATGGATTCCGGCAGCGCGTGCGGTGCGCCGTCCTCGTCGTAGACGATGGGGAACGGTTCGCCCCAGTACCGCTGACGGGCGAACAGCCAGTCGCGCAGCTTGTACTGGATGGTGCCGGTGCCGTGCCCGTCGGCCTCCAGCCTGCCGATCACGGTGGCCTTGGCCTCCTCGACCGGAAGTCCGTTCAGGTAGTCCGAATTCACCAGTTCGCCGTCGCCGGAATGCGCGCCCTGGCTCAGATCACCGCCGGCGATGACCTCGCGGATGGGCAGGCCGAACGCGGTGGCGAACTCCCAGTCGCGCTGGTCGTGGCCGGGCACCGCCATGATGGCTCCGGTGCCGTATCCGCTGAGCACGTAGTCGGCGATGAAGACCGGAATCTGTTCGCCGTTCACCGGATTGGTGGCGTAGGCGCCCAGGAAGACGCCGGTCTTCTCCTTGTTCTCCTGGCGCTCCAGATCCGACTTGGCCGCGATCTCCTTGCGGTAGGCGGCGACCGCGTCGACCGGGGAGGCCGCGCCCTCATGGGTCCAGCGGGGGTTGGTGCCCTCGGGCCACGCCGCGGCAGCGAGCGCGTCGACCAGCTCGTGTTCGGGGGCCAGCACCACGTACGTCGCGCCGAACAGGGTGTCGGGGCGGGTGGTGAACACCTCGATCTGTCCGGCGGGCGAGTCGAACTTCACCTGCGCGCCGCGCGAACGCCCGATCCAGTTGCGCTGCATGGCCTTCACGTTGTCGGGCCAGTCCAGCAGCTCCAGGTCGTCGACCAGGCGGTCGGCGTAGGCGGTGATGCGCATCATCCACTGCCACAGGCGCTTACGGAACACCGGGAAATTGCCGCGCTCGGAGCGCCCGTCGGCGGTGACCTCCTCGTTCGACAGCACCGTGCCCAGTCCGGGACACCAGTTGACCACCGAATCCGTCTGGTACACAAGGCGATACGAGTCGATCAGCGCGCGCCGCTCGGCGGTGGACAGCTCCGCCCAGGTCTTGCCGTCGGGCACCGCCCGCGCACCCGAGGCGAACTGCGCCTCCAGCTCCGCGATCGGCCGGGCGCGGTTGAGCTCCAGGTCGTACCAGGCGTTGTAGATGCGCAGGAAGATCCACTGCGTCCACTTGTAGTACTCGGGATCGGTGGTCGCGAACGAGCGGCGCCGGTCGTGCCCCAGGCCGAGGCGGTCCAGCTGACGCTGCATGGTGGCGATATTGGCCTCGGTGGTGTCGCGCGGATGCGCGCCCGTCTGCACCGCGTACTGCTCGGCGGGCAGGCCGAAGGCGTCGTAGCCCAGCGCGTGCAGCACGTTGCGGCCGTGCATGCGGTGGTAGCGGGCGAAGACGTCGGTGGCGATGTAGCCGAGCGGATGGCCGACATGCAGGCCCGCGCCCGACGGGTACGGGAACATGTCCTGCACGAACAGCTTGTCCGCGGGAGTCGCACCGGCGAGCGGGCCGACCGGGTTCGGGGCCTCGAACGTGCCCCGCTCCGCCCAGTTCCGCTGCCAGCGGGCCTCGATCTGGCCCGCGAGAGCGGCGTTGTACCGGTGCTGGGGTACGTCGCTGTCGGTGGCTCGGGTGTCCTCCACGGTCCTGCCTTCGCTTTTGTGTCGCTTCTCGGTCGCCTGGGATTGCTCCTACAGGGTAGAACGCCCGACGTCAGGGGCCGAAAATCGGGGCCACCCCCTACCGCGAGTAGTACGCGCGGAGTCGTAGGTTAATCTGCTGGGGTGTTCGTCGTCGCTCTCGTCCTGTTCGCGCTGGCCGCGGTGGCCGTCGCGACCGGCGTGCTCGGGCTCACCGGCAAGCTGCCGCGCAACCGTTTCGTCGGTGTCCACACCGACGAGGCCCTCAGCACCGAAGAGACCTTCCGCGTCGCGAACCGCATCGCCGCCCCCACCTCCGTGATGGCAGGCGCGCTGCTGTTCGCCGCCGGACTCGTCGCGTATGCGGCCGGTGGGCCGATGGCGCTGGTCGTCGCCGGATTCGCCGCCGTGATCGCCCTGTTCACCCTGGGCGCGGGCGCGAACGCGGCCGGGCGGGCCATCGCGGGCCTGGTCCCCGCCGACACCGGCGGCTGCGGCAACTCCTGCGGGGCGTGCTCGCTGCGCGACGCCTGCCAGCCCGCGAGCTGAGGCCCGCTGCCGCCGGAAAATGGGGCGGCGCGGTGTCGTACCCCCTCGGTAGCCTGGAGTGACTCGAGGAGGAACTATCCGGGGGAGGTACGGATGTTTTTCGCGCTCACATTCATCTTCGTGCTGGTCGGGGCCATCATCACCAGCACGTTCGGCTTCGACGCGGCCTGGCCGTTCTTTCTGCTCGCCGGATTCTCGCTCGTGGTCGGCGTGATCCGCGTGATCCGCGACAACGCGCTGCCGCGCTCGTCGGGCCGGGGCTCGCTGCGCGGTAGCGGTAGCGGCGGCGGCGCGGGCTGGGGTGCCGGCGCGGCCGGTGGCGGATTCCTCGGCGGGATCTTCGACGGTGGCGGTCACGGGGGTGACGGCGGCGGGGGAGGCGGCGGTGGTTGCGGTGGCGGAGGTGGCTGCGGCGGGGGTGGAGGCAGCTGAACGCTGCGTGCCCCGGTCACCGCGCGACGTCGGCCCGCTGATAGGGGACGATGCGCCGTAGCGCTCTGGGTGTGCCCGGGCGGGCGTTTATGCCGAACGGTTCTTCGGGCCGCTGGGGCGTAGCGCTCGGGGTGTGCCCGGATGGGGGTTCACGTCGAACGGATCTTCGCGCCGCTGGGGTGGGCGCCCGAGGCGCTCAGTCCGAGGCGATGCCCGGCGGGGGTGGGAGGCTCCGCGAGAGCGGGCTGCCCTTCGGGGTGAGGTAGACGACGAAGAGGGTGACCGGGGTGGTCCCGAGATTGCGCGCCACGTGCGGGTACGCGGGGCCGCTCGGTTCCCGGAAGACGCGGCCGCGCCGGTAGGTCACCGCAACGCCATCCGCCCCCGGGTGATCCAGGGTGCCGCGCGCGACGAGGACGACCAGCGTGCCGTCGTGGTAGTGCCAACCGCTGGTGCCGCCGGGCTCGATCACCGTCTGCCGCAGCAGGATCTGGCGCCGCCCGAGACCGAACCGCACCAGTACCCGGCTCGCGGTCCCCGCCGCGGGTGCCGGATTCGGCTGTAGTGCGCGCAATCGCGGAATCACCCACCCATGGAACCACCCGCCTCGATCGATGTGGGTGCGGGTGTGCCGCTGGGTACTTACCCTGGAGTACGGGAGGAAGACCGGGGAGGTTCACATGTCCGGATTCGCCATCGCTTTCGCGATCCTGGGAATGATGGTGGCCGCGCCGCTGGGGTTCGGATTCAGCGCGGCGTGCTTCGCCGTGGCGGCCGTGCTCGGCGCCATCGCGTGGTCGAGACGCGGACGGCCCCGCCGGGATGCCCGGCGGACGGGCCCCGCTGACGACGGGCTCGGCGCGCGGTGGCAGAGCCGCCAGCTGCGCCGGATCGCCTCCTTGGACTTCGGCACCGACAGTTCCGGGAGCTCCGGGAGTTCCGGTGGTTCCGATATGTCCGGCGGTGGGGGCGGTTGCGGCGGTGGTGGCGGCGGCGGGAACTGACCGGTGGCAGCGCTGGCGGGACACGAGCCGTTCGGCACTCACCCTGAACGACCGCGAGGCCGGATTCGCGCCGTTGGCAGCAACTGAATTCGCGTGTCGCTGGACCGGTGCTGGATCGGGGCAGGTGGCCGGATCGGGCCGGTCGCGGCCCTCACCCGCGCCCGGTGAGGGCCGCGAGGACGGCGCGGGAGGCGGTGGGGTCGCCGACGGTGATGCGGGCGCTGCCGTTGGGGTAGGACTTGGCGGTGATGCCGGCGCGGCGCAGGGTGGTGGCGGTGCCTGGGCCGGGGAGGTAGAGGAAGTTGGCGTGGCTGCGGGGGATGGTGAGGCCGAGGGGCAGCAGGGCGGCGCGGAGGTGTTCGCGGTCGGTGGTGATGGCGCGCACGCGGGCGGCGAGTTCGGATTCGGCGGCGTAGGACGCGGCGACCGCGGCGACGGCGTGGGTCGGGACGCCGAAGGGCAGTTGGAGGCGGCGCACCCGCGTGACCAACTCGCGGCGCCCGAACGCGTACCCGATGCGCAGCCCTGCCAGCCCGTACGCCTTCGAAAAGGTGCGCAGGATCAGCAGATTCGGGTGCCTGCGCAGGAGCGCCAGGGTGTCGAGCCGGTCGGCGGGCGCGAGGAATTCGGCGTACGCCTCGTCCAGGATCACGGTCACCCGCTGCGGCGCCGAACCCAGGAACCCCTTCAACTCGCCCGCCGTGAGCACTGTGCCGGTCGGATTGTGCGGACGGCACAGCACCACCACGGCGGTGCTCTTGTCGATGGAGCGCAGCAGCCCGCGCAGATCCTGCCCGCCCGCCGCATCCAGCTCGACGGGCACCAGCCGCAGCCCCGCCATCTCGGCCAGAATCGGATACCCGTCGAAAGTCGGTGTGCTGGTGACTATCTCGCCGCCACCGCTCGCCACCGACTGGATGATCTGCATCGCCACCCCGGTCGCCCCGGACCCGACGACCACCTGGTCCGCACCCACCCCCACCCGCCGCGCGATCAACTCCGGCAGCCGCGCGGGCAGGAACTCCGGATACCGATTCCCCCGCCCCAACTCGTAGCGCACCGCCGCCAGCACGGAAGGCAAAGGCGCGAAGGGATTCTCGCTCAGGCTCAGATCGAATCGCGCGGGCGGTCGCGGACGCGTATGACGCCGCGACGACCGCGTGTCTTCGTGCAGACCAACGTTCACCGCCCCGCTCCCCAGCGCACGGCGGCCGCGGCCGCGAAATCGCCCGCGTGCGCGAAGGCCGACATCAGCACGATCGACCCGTTGCGCAGCCGCCCCGCCCGGTTCTCGGTGTCCAGCGTGACGGGAATGCCTGCGGCGAAGAGGTTTCCGCACGCGTCGAAAGTGTCGGGGTGGCGTTCGACGGGCAGTTCCAGCGCGTCGCGCCAGTTGCGCAGGAACAGGCGATTGGGCTGGTTCGTGACGAAGGTGTCGATGTCGCGGCCCTTCACGCCGATCCGCTCGCACACGGTGTGCGCCACTTCCGGGACCAGCCGGTTGCCGCGCGCGAACACCTTCGTCACCTTCGATTCGGTGAAGCTCACGCAACCCTGCCCTTCGCCGGGCTCCCAGTACTTGCGGTCCCCGTTGGTGGAGAAGTCCATATCGCCCGCGAACTCGGGGTACGTGCGGCACTCCACGTCCAGGATCGGCGCGCTGTCGTCCTTGACGAGCAGCCCGATCCCGCACCCGTCGCCGGGCACCGGCGCCTGGGCTAGTTTGCGGATCTCGGTCTGGGTGAACACCGGTCCCGCGCAGTTCTGCGCCACCGCGATGAGCGCCGTGCGGGCGTCGGTGGTGCGCAGGATCATTCGCGCCAACCCCATCATATTCACGAAGGCCGCGCAGCCGCCGTTGTGGAGGTCGTAGGCGATCTGCGGCCGCATGCCCAGCCGCCGCGCCACCTCGGGTCCGCATCCCATGACCGGATTGTCGGGCAGCTGGGTGTGCGTGAGCAGCACGTCGATCTTCGAGAACAATTGCGCACCATGGCGTTCGGCCAGCGGGGTGGCGGCGCGCTCGACCATGTCGACGGCGGTCTCGTCGCGATCCACGTGGTGGCGGGTGCGCGGCGAGCGGAACATCACGTTCTTCGCCATCCGGTCCGAACGCGCGAACCGGGTGAAGTACTCGGTGCCGATCGGCTCACCGGGCAGGTACGACGACACGTCGGCCAAACTGACCGTGGCGGCGGAGGATTCGCTCATGGGGTCTCACTTCATCCAGTCGGGCTTGACGGGCAGCCCGTGCGCGGCCCGGTACTCGCAGATGGCCCGCAGGTTGTCCAGCTCCAGCTGATGCCCGGCGGAGAACATCTCCCAGAAATCGCCCACCCACACCGGGCGCTTCGGCGGCGCGGTGTGCGGGTAGGGGTTCTCGTCGTAGAAGGGATGGTGGCAATTCGTCCACAGCACCACCGATCCCGGCTTGTCCAGCACCACCTGCGCGTCCACCACCCGCATCAGATAGACCATCCACAGGTGATCGGGCTGATCCCACGCGCAGTGGTAGTCGACGGTCATCGCCCCGGGGTGGGCGACGGTGCGGGTGTAGATCTTCGTCGCGTCACCGAGCCGGTCGTAGGCCAGCCACAACCCGGGTTCGTCGGTCTCGGTGAAACCGCGCAGGCTGTAGGTCCACTCCTCCAGAGACCTCGTGTCGGCCAGGTATTCGTACACTTCGCGCGGCGGGGCGGCGATGTAGCCCTGGACCGGGCAGAAGTCGCCGAAGATCTGGTCGTGCGGATACACCGACCGCAGCATGTCCATGATGATCGGCGTGGTGGCGTCCTTGTCGGAGTTCTCGATCCGCAGCACGCCGGGCACCACGTCTTCCGGGATATCGCTCAGTGCGGGCAGCGCACGGGTCACGGGGTCCTCCTAGGGGTGGCGTCCAGGGCGGTGAGGAACGGGGCGAACGGTGGGATCTCGTCGGGGTCGCACTCCACGCAGACGAACGACGGTCCCGTCGCGGCGAGGCAGGCGCCGAGCGCGTCGTCGAGTTCGGCGCGGGTGCGGGCGGTGCGCGTGGGCAGTCCGGGGAACATGGCGGCGATGCCGTCGCCGAGGTGCGCGGCGCCGAACCTGTTGAACGAGTAGCGATCCCGGTAGTACAGCTGTTCGCGCGTGACGCACATGGCGTGCGCGTTATTGTTCAGCACCACGAATGTGATCGGCAGCCGATGTTCGACGGCGGTGTGGATTTCCATGCCGTGCATGTAGAACGCACCGTCGCCCGCGATCACGACGGTGCGCGTCTCGGGCCGCGCGAAGGCCGCGCCGATGCCCGCGCCGAACGCGTACCCCATGCCGCCCATGCCGAGCGCGACGACGAATCGTCCGCCCCGGGGCACCCGCAGGTGATGCACCACCGCCGCGCCGGTGTTCCCCGCGTCGGCGAAAACAACGGTCCCCGCGGGCAATGCGGCGCCGATAGTCTCCACGATCTCGCGGTAGCGCAGCCCGGGGCCGTCCGGCACGCTCAGCGGTGTGGGCGCTGCGGTGCGCGCCGGGCGGGAAACCCCTGCGGGACCGTCGAATTCGGCCGCCAGCTCACGCAGGGTGATGGCCAGGTCGGTGCTGGTGGCGTGCACGGCGGGCAGATGCGGCGGCGCGACGCCCACGCTCGCGACGGTCACCTCCGCCAGCAGCTCCTCCAGCCCGGTCCGCGCCGTCACCGGCAGCGGCGTCCCGATCACCAGGCACAGCGCCGCCGACCGCAGCGCCGCCACGAGTTCGGGGTGGCCCATCGTGCCCGCGACGCCGAGGAATCCGGGATCGGTGTTGTCGTACACGTCCTTCGCGTCGGGCGCGACGCCCACGCTCGCGTCCAGCGTGGCCGCGAGTCCGGCCAGTTCGTCGCGGGCGTCGTCGCGCGCCACCTGGTCGCCGGCCAGGATCACCACCTTGCCGGTCCGCCGCGCCGCCTCGATCGCCGCCCGCACCCGGCGCAGCGCCGAGTGATCGCGGTGATGCGGTCGCGGCGGCAGCCGGAAGGGCGGCGCGTCGAGTGCGGACTGCTGGACGTCCTTGGGCAACAGCAGCACCGCGGGCGCGCCGCGCCGGGCGGCGGCGACGGCGTCGGCGAGACGGACGGGCAATTCGGCGGCCCGCTCCACTCGCGCGCAATACCCGCTGATCGAACCGAACAGCGCGACGGCGTCGATGGTGCCCGCGCGCCCGCTGGAATCCTGGAACGCCCCGCGCCCCTCCAGCGCCGTCGGCGGCTGCCCGACCAGCGCCAGCACCGGAACCCGCGAGGCGTACGACTCCGCCAGCCCCGCAACGAGATTCATCGCCCCGCCGCCGGAGGTCGCGGCCACCACACCGAGCCCGCCGGTGACGCGCGCGTACCCGTCGGCCATGGTGGCGGCCGAGTACTCGTGTTTGGCGACCACGCCGGTCACGCCGGAATCGAAGAGCGCGTCGTACAGGTCCTCGATATTCGCGCCGTCCACGCCGAAGACGTGTCGCGCGCCCAGCGCGGAAACCGCGCGCACCAGATGATCCACGACCCGGTCCGGCATGGATGCTCCCTTCGAGACCCGAGTGCTCGTACAGCAGATACACGAGACGGCCGGGCGGGTGGTTCAGTCGTCGACCACCCGCCGGTCAGACCGATCCGGTGAGGATCACCCTGTCGGTGGCCACCGACCTGATCTCGACCTTCTGCACCTGGTCGGGGGCCATGTCGAGGGTGCGGTCCACGGTCAGCACGGTGCCGGGGCCCGCGGGCCACTCGTCGAGCTCGAGCTGCCTGCCGTCGGTGCCGGTGACCGTGAGCCGGTACTTCCAGGTGTAGCGCTGGTCGCTGTCGCCGTAGGTGCAGGTCATGACCACGCGGGCGCGGTCGCCGTCGGCCAGCAGCTTGAAACTCGCGGTGACCGGCGAGGGCTCCAGCGGGCTCATGGACCGTTCGGCGATCACCTGTTCGGTCGCTGGCGTGCCCGCGTCGGTGACGGACGAGACCACCGGGATCGCGATCGCCACCGCGGCGGCGGCCGCCACCACCGCGCCACCCACCGCGTACCAGCGGTCGCGCCGCCTGCGCTTGCGTTCGGCGGCGGCCAGGCGCGGCAGCAGATCGGGCACCGGTGGCACCGACGGCGCCGGCTCGTCGGCGATCATGTCGAGTGCGGTGTCGGCGTCGATCAGGCCGAGCATCCCTGGCATACCCGCCAATTCGGCCACCGCCGCCCGGCAGCTCGCGCAGCCGGCGAGGTGCTCCTCGTACTCGCGGCGTTCGCTTCCGGTGAGGGATCCGAGCACGTACGGGGCGTCCCACGTGGTGTAGTCGTCGGCGATGTCCGTCATCGGGTGGTCACCCCCATCTCCTGTAGAGCCAGTCGCAGCGCCCGCATGCCGTAGTGCATACGGGATTTCACGGTGCCCGGGGGAATGTCGAGTTCCTCGGCGATCTGATGCGTGGACAAGCCACGGTAGTAGGCGCGCACGATCACCTCGCGATGGTCGGCGCTGAGCTTGGCCAGCGCGTCGGCGACGAGCCAGCCGTCCAGGGCGCGCTCGGCCTGGTCGGGGGCCGGCTGTTCGGGCGGGCTGTCGGTGCGGAACTCCCGGCGGTTGCGGGCGCTGCGGTGCTCGTCGACGACGAGGTTGCGCGCGACGGTGAACAGCCACGCCCGCGCCGAGGTGGTGCTCTGGTCCAGGACGTTCGGGCGTTGCCAGGCGCGCAGCAGTGTTTCCTGCACGATGTCCTCGGCGCGGCCCGGGTCGCGGACCAGCCCGAGCGTGTAGCGCCACAGCGCGGGCGCGTGCTCGGCGTACAGCGCGCGCATCAATTCGGCCTGGTCGTCCGGTGGTTTCGCCATGCGCTCACCGGATCAGTTCGTACGCTTCATGCGGTGTGACTCCTGTCGTCTCGAGGAGTACACGTTGTCAGTTGCGTTCGAGTTCAATCGGATGCGTGGCGAGCAGCGACAGCGGCAGCGGCTGGCGGCGCAGCACGTGCGCCCACAGGTCCGAGCGGCCGGTGCTGATCGGATCGCCGGGCATGGCCGAGAGCACGATCCAGTCGTCGTTCTCCAGTTCGCCTTCCAACTGGCCGAAGGTCCAGCCCGCGTACCCGGCGAAGACGCGGATGCCCTCGACCAGCGGGGCGATCTTGTCGGGATCGGCGTCCAGGTCGATCATCACCACGCGGCCGTCGACGCGGCGCATACCGGGCACGCCCGCGGTGGTGGCGCCCTCGCGCAGGGTGCCGAGGCACAGGGCCTCGTCGCGTTTGACGGGTCCGCCGCCGAACAGGGTGCGCGGCGAGGCGGCGATCTCGGTCCACCGCGGCAGCACGTCGTGGATGGCGGTGTCGGTGGGACGGTTCAGCACCACACCGAAACTGCCGGAGTCGTTGTGCTCGATGATGTACACGACGGTCCGGCGGAAGGTCGGCTCGACCAGATCGGTGGCGGCCAGCAACAAGGTGCCCGCGCGCACGACTGCCTCGCCGCGCCGGGGCCCGCGGCGGCGGTCGCCGTGCCCGCCGTGAGTCTTGCGATCGTCCGGGTCATCTGGGCGTGCCACTCGGACATCATCGCAGTTTGTCGGCCGGAGTGCTCGTTTCCAGGGGCCTGGATTTCTGGAAAAGTGCGCGGAAGTGCGCGCGCGGGCCCGACTGTCTGGGTCGGGCTGTCCGCCAAGGTGGTACCGCCGGACTCATGTACGTCGCTCACGGCCCGGCGTCGTAGGCTCGGGTCATGCAACCGCCCGAGGTCGTTCTCGAGAACTGTGACACCGTCTACGACTTCTATCGAAATCACCGGCAGAACCGCCTGAAAGCGCTGGCCGCCTATGCCCTTCTGGGACGCCGCTACCGCCCGCGGATCAGTTACGCCGAGCAGGCGAAGCAGAAGGTGAAGGCGCTGATCCGTTCGGGCACGCCGACCATCTTCGCCATCAATCACCTGTCGCAGAACGATCCCTACACCGTCGCGGCGGCGGCATGGCGCAGCCCGCTGCGCCCGATCATCGGCAAGGTCCGGGTGCTGGCCAAGGACGAGCTGTTCGTCGAACCCGAGCAGCGCCGCAAGGTCGACATGATGGGCGGCATCCCGGTGTTCCGCGGCAAGGATCACGGCATCCGCGCGGTGAACGCGGCGGGGCAGCGGATGATGGACGTCTGCGCCGAACGACTCGCCGGCGGCGACCACCTGGCGATCTTCCCCGAGGGCACCTGCAACGACGTCGACCCCACCCAGGTGCAGGCCATCGGCAGCGGTATCGGGCACATCGCGTTCCGCACCATGAAGCTCGACGTGCAGCCCGCGCTGGTGTGCCTGGGCCTGAGCTACGGCCCGCGCGCCGACCCGGCGATCGAGCCGACCAAGGAGGAGGCGGTGTCTGCCAGCTTCTACTTCCGCCCGCCCATCACCGACCTGCCCGCCAAACCGGCCGAGATCGCCCGGCTGGTGCGCACCGATCTGCAACTGGCGCTGGACGGCGCCGTCGCCGCCTACTGAGTCACTGCGGCAGCCCGAATCTCGTACGCGCCCACTGCGGTACCGACGCGATGTATTCGGGATGGGTCTCCACGAAGTGGCGGACCATCGGGCACAGCGGCAGGATGCCGAAACCCTCGTCGCGGCTGCGGGACAACGCGGCCGCGACGAGCTGTTTCGCGTACCCGCGGCCCTCGTAGCGCGGATCGATCTCGGTGTGCACGAAGGCGCGTTCGGAGGCGGTGTCCTGGTATTCGGTGTGCCCGGCGACGGCGCCGTCGACGTAGATCTCGAATCGTTGCTGCGCGGTGTTGTCCCGGACCTCGGTCGACATGGCTCGACGCTACTCCGAACACCGTCGTGACGACGCATCCACCGAGGCAGTGTCCCGGGCGTGCGCGCCGCGTTGCCAGGGTGGACCCGGCATCGGCTCGCCCTCGCGGGCCACGGATCGGTCGTCGAACCCGCGCCTAGCTCGCGAAACGCCGGGCCTGTTCCCGGCACCGCTCCACCGCGTCGGCCGCCTGCGCCTTGGTGACGGGCCGCCCGGCGTCCGGACCAGGTCAGCCCCTCGGACCTGTCTCGGGGTCCCGTCCGGCGCGCGGACCGGATCCACGCCGGTCGCGTCGCCGAAGAAACTCCCGGCTTCCGTCCTGCCAGACGACGAACTCCCGCCGCGGATTCCTCGGGCCGGGCCCCGATGACAGGGCCGGCGTGGTCGCCGGATACCGCCGTACGACTTGTCGGCCGGGCGCGTGGCTGCGCAGAATGCTCTTGGTCGTGCCGCGCGGTGGCTCGGCGGAGGTGCGAAACATGATCAGGATTTCACGGGCGGTCGCCGCCGTGGGGGCGGCGGTGCTGCTGGGCGCGACGATGGTCGCCGGGTCGGCGAGGGCCGCTCCCGTATTCGGTTCCTGCCCGGACGGTTCGGTGCCCGCGGGCGCCGACGTGCGGTGCGCCGTGGTGAGCGTGCCGATGGACCACGCCGATCCCGACGGTCCCCGCATCGACCTCACCGTCAGCCGGATCGCCGCCAAGGGCGCCCGGCACGGCGTGCTGTTCGCCAATCCTGGTGGTCCCGGAGCCGACGCGCTCGGCTACTGGGCCCAGCGCGCCGAGACGATGCCCGCCGCGATCGCCGAGCACTACGACCGGATCGCCGTGCAGCCGCGCGGGCTGCGATGGGCGACGCCGCTGCGGTGCGTGACCGGAGCCGAAGGGGCGGAACAGATTTCGGCGGGCGCCACGCGCAGCGCGATCAAGGCGGCATGCGACGCGGCGCAGCCCGGCTACCTCGACACCATCACCACCGAGCAGACCGCGCGCGATCTGGACGCGGTGCGCGCCGCGCTCGGCATCGACCGGATCGGCTACCTCGGCACCTCCTACGGAACCTATCTCGGCGCGGTGTACGCGTCGCTGTTCGGCGAGCGGGTGGAGCGAATGGTGCTGGACTCCAACGTGCATCCGGGCTGGGTGTGGACCGAGGAGTTCGCCCAGCAGCAGGCGGCGGGCAAACAGCGCCTCGACGACTTGTTCGCCTGGATCGCCGAGCACGACGACGAATACCGTCTCGGCGACACGGCGTTGCGCGTCTACCAGAACTGGGTGCGGCTGGTCTCGGCGCAAGGCGGCGGCTGGTACGCCAACCTGACCCCGCCGCCCGCCAGCGTCGCCGACCTGCCCGGCGAACTGCCCGAACCGCTGGCCGAGATCGCCCGCGACGGCGTCAACGGCACCGTCGAGCAGGCGGGCAAGGTGCAGAACCTGGTGCGCACCTTGCTCTCCGGCGGCGCGTCGGCGCAGGTGCCGCTGGTCGCCGCGACCGCCGTCGCCACCTACACCCGCGCCTACTGGCCCACCTTCGCGCGGGCCATGGCCGACACCAACGGCGACCCGGCGAACGTGGGCCGCCTGCTCGCGATCGAGACCGCCACCGCCACCGACCCGACCGGGCGCTTCGTCTTCGCGGCCATCACCTGCAACGAGAACGCGGTGCCGCCGCGTCCCGAGCTCATCGGCTCCGCCGTCGGCACCATCGTCTCCGGGGGCAACGCCATGGACGCCCGCGCCGACCTCGTGCGCTCCGGAATGAGCTGCGGCTCTTGGGAACCTGTCACCGAACCGGTGGCCCTGACCGGCACCGCCCTCACCACCCCACCCCTGCTCTTGCAGAGCCGCCACGACGCCCTCACCCAGTACGAGGGCGGCCCGGCCATGGCGCGGGCGCTCGGCGGCTCGCTGATCACCGTCGAGGGCGGGGATCACGGGGTGCTCGGGCGAGGGAACGCCGCGGTGGACGAGGCGGTGCTGGAGTACCTGCGCAGCGGGGTCGTGACGATCGATCGTGCGGATCAGGCGCCGTTGACCGTGCGGTGAGCGGGGCACACACCGCATGTCGGTGATCGGCCGAGGCCGGTGAGCGCGCAACGGCTCATCGTGTGCGGCCCGACCGCACTCGACCCGAAGGCGCCGCTGAGGCCACGCTATCCGCGGGTCGATTCGCGCACGCGGACCTCACCTCCGGTCGTCGTTGGCAACGCAGCGGAGGGCGGGATGTTCGTGCGGATCGAGGGCATTGAGCGCGAGATCGATGGTCCGCGGGTCTGTCGACCCGGCGATGTGCCCGGTGCGGTCCTGCGGGCAACCGTCTTGGACGAGGATGTTGGTGACGTTGGCCGCGTCGATGAACGCGGAGGTGTACCGCGTGACGATCGCGTCGTCACGGGTGGCGATCATGGTGTAGCGCACGTCGGCCGCTGTCATCGGGCCACTGTTGAGCTCGGTCGGGAACGGAGAGCCCGCCACCATATCGGCCAGGGCCGCGTCGCTCGGGGAATACCACCGGTAGGACCCCGGCGATCGCCCCGGTGACATCCCTCCCCGCCACCACCGTGCGAATGCCGTGCTGCGGACCGAATATCGATACGACCTGGCGAGCCGAACCAGCGGTCCCTTCGGCGAGTCTCAGGCTGACCGCACGGGCGATCAAGCCGCCCTGCGATTTACCGACGAGGTCGAGCGTGCCGACGCCATTGAGGGCCAGGATCCGTTCGGCGGCGTGGGTGAAATAGTCGACCGACGCCGTGACCGGTTGCAGCGAGTCGTATTCCAAGCCATAGACGCAGCGGCCGTCGGCGAGCAACTGGCTCGAGGTCACCCTCGCCGACTTCGAGAACCGGCCGGACTCACCTCCGGAACCCGCCGCGTCAGGAGCTCATGATCGGAACGAATGATCGTTCCGATCATGGGTGGTCTTTCCGGCGCTCCCCTCATGCAGGCCGAGCCCTCCGGCGCGGTGGCCGCGTTCCGGTGGCTTGACATGCGGGTTCCGGTGGCCGCGGTCAGAATGTGGGGATGAACGACGCGCCCAGGGTGGTGCTCGCCCCCGACAAGTTCAAGGGATCGTTGACGGCGCCGGAGGTGGCGGCGGCGCTGGCGGGCGGGATCGCACGGGTGGTGCCCGGGGCGGTGATCCGGCAGGTGCCGGTGGCGGATGGCGGGGACGGGACGGTGGACGCGTTCGTCGCGGCGGGGTGGGAGCGGGTGGAGGTGAGGGCGCCGGGGCCGACCGGGGTTGTCGGGCCGGCTTCGTATGCGCGGCAGGGGGATACGGCTGTCGTGGAGTTGGCGGCAGTGGTCGGATTGGTGAAACTGCCTGGCGGGCAACTCGATCCGCTGCATTCGGGGACTCACGGGCTCGGAGTGGTCATCGGCCACGCGCTCGACGCGGGCGCGCGGCACATCGTGATCGGTCTCGGCGGTAGCGCCTCCACCGACGGTGGCGTAGGGATGCTCACCGCGCTCGGTGCCCGCGTGTTCGACGCGCAGGGGCACGAACTCCCCTCCGGCGGTGCGGCTCTCGCCGATGCGGCGACGCTCGATCGCACCGGTCTCCATCCCGCCGTCGCCACCACCCGCTTCACCCTCGCGTGCGACGTCGACAACCCCCTGCTGGGCCCCACCGGCGCGGTCGCCGTTTACGCGCCCCAAAAGGGCGCGAACCTCGCCCAGCGCGCGACTCTCGAAGCGGCCCTTGCCAACTGGTCTCGCGTCGCCGGACCCGAATACGCCGACGTGCCCGGCGCCGGAGCGGCGGGCGGCACCGCCTTCGGAGCACTCGCCTTCCTGAACGCCGAGGTCCGCAGCGGCATCCAGGTCGTCCTCGACCTCCTCGACTTCCCCACCCTCCTCGCCGGCACCGACCTCGTCGTCACCGGCGAAGGGTCCTTCGACGCCCAGAGCCTGCACGGCAAGGCCCCGATCGGCGTCGCCTCCCGAGCCCGCCGCGCCGACCTCCCCGTCATCGCCGCCGTCGGCCGAAATATGTTGTCAGACAACGAAATACAAGCCGCGGGCTTCACCGCCTGCTACGCCCTGACCGACCTCGAACCCGACCCGGCCCGCTGCATGACCGCCGCACAGTCCCTCCTCCACCGCCTCGGCGAACAGATCGCCGAACGGCACTTGAAGCGCTGACCTCGTGATCAGCGGCTGGTCGGCGCTCCGCCGTCCGGCGCGATCAAGGCCGAACCGGCCCGTCCTGGTCCGCCGCCGCGGCGTGCTCCGCGCCGGCGAACGCCGCTGCGGCCTCCGCGCGGTCGACCTCGGTGACACCCGCCTCGGCCACCAACTCGGCGTCGATGCGGGCGGTCGCCTCCCCCGGGGTGGGCGTCAACTCGCCGAGGCGAAGGTGCGGAGGATTTCGGAGCGGTGTTTGTCGCCCCACTGTTCGAGGGAGTGCAGGGCGGTGGCGAGTTCCTGGCCCAAGGGGGTGAGGGTGTATTCGACGCGCGGGGGGATTTCGGCGAACACTTCGCGGTGGACGACGCCGTGGGATTCGAGGTGGCGCAGGTTCTCGGCGAGGACCTTCTCGCTGACGCCGTCGAGCAGGCGGCGCAGTTCGCCGAAGCGCTGCGGCCCGTCGGCGAGGGCCCACATCAGGTGCATCCGCCACTTGCCGCCGACCACGTCGATGGCCAGCGACATTCCGCAAATGTTATCCGTGTCACTGTCGCTGCCCATGCCGGCCTCCTGACCAGATTGCGTACCTCGAGGTGTGTATCCCCACGCGAACGTGCGGTCTTGTCGACTCTACCTGCACGAACGAGCATCGGTGGCAGTGCAGGAAGATCCGCGAATCGAAAGGGACACGATGTCCGAGAAGTCAACCCGCTCCGTCTCCGTGCTCGGCCTCGGCCCGATGGGTCAGGCGATGGTGCGGGCGTTCCTCGACGCCGGCGTCGAGGTGACGGTGTGGAACCGCAGTGCCGCGAAGGCCGACGCGATGGTCGAGCTCGGCGCGAAGCGGGCCGCGACGGTCGCCGAAGCGCTCGACGCCAACGAGGTCTCCGTGCTGAGCCTCACCCACTACGACGCCATGTACGACGTGCTCGGCCAGGCCGCCGACCACCTGCCCGGCAAGGCGATCGTGAACCTCTCGTCGGACTCGCCGGAGAAGGCCCGCACGGGCGCGGCGTGGGTGCGCGAGCGCGGGGCGCGGTTCCTCTCCGGCGGCGTGATGTCGGCGGGCGACAACATCGGCCACCCCGCTTCCTACATCTTCTACAGCGGCCCCCGCGAGGTGTTCGACGCCCACGCCGAGCTGCTGCGCCCGCTCAGCCCGCAGGAGTACCTGGGCACCGACGACGGCCTCTCGCAGATCTACTACCAGGCCCTGCTCACCTTCTTCCACCCCTGGCTGCTCGCCTTCGACCAGGCGACGGCGATGATCGTGAAGTCGGGCCACGACCTCAACCAGTTCCTCCCGTACGCGGTGCGCTCGGCCGGCGCCTACGAGTACTTCATCCAGGAGTTCGGCGAGACCAACCTCGCGGGCGGCTGGCGCGATGTGGCGTCGCTGAAGATGATGGTCGCGGGCGCGCAGCACATCATCGACGCCAGCGAGGAAGTCGGCGTCGACGCCAGCCTCTCGCACGCCTCACAGGCGCTGTGGCGCAAGGCCGTCGCGGCCAGTGAGGAAGCGGGACACGGGGTTTCGGTGTTCGAGTTGCTGGCCGGGCGCTGAAACCCGCTTCCCATCAAGCACTTTCGGCACCCAACTGAGGAAAGGGTTAGCCAACGCCTTCGGCGTACTGCTCGGCAATAAGAACTGGCTCCACATGTGTGGGGTTCGGGCTGGATCCGGACGTGTGGGATCGTGGCTATCTCGCACGCCGGATCCGTCCCGGGACCCGCTTCCCGTCAAGCGGTTTCAGCACCCAGCCGAGGAAATGGCTTGGTGGAGAAGACCACTTCCACCGTCACCTCGAAGTACTCCGCGATCCGCATCGCCAGGTGCAGGCTGGGGCTGTACTCGCCGCGCTCCAGGTATCCGATCGTCTGGTAGTGCACCCCCAGCGCTTCGGCGAGTTCGCGGCGGGAGATCCCGCGCTCGGCGCGCAGCATGGCGATCCGGTTGTAGATCGTCTCAGTAGGCACGCTGCATGGCCCTCTCCCGCCGCGCCGCGACGCTCGATCCCGACTCCTTGCGCGCCATCCGGCGCAGCAGCACCGGCGCGACGAGCATGCCGACCACGGCCCAAGTGCCCAGCACCGCAACGGTTTCCAGGTGCCGCCACGAACCGGTCAACTCCAGAGCCGCCGCCTCCTCTGGCAGCATGGCCGAGCGGGTGCCCAGGCCGAGCCAGTAGATCGGGAACACCTGCGCCAGCCCCTGCAACCAGCCCGGCAGCGACGTGATCGGGTAGAAGATCCCCGACACCGCCACCAGCGCCATGATCGGCATGGACGCGAAACCCACGCCGCGCGGCGTGGCGAACAGCGAGCCGAGACACGCGCCGATCGGCAGCGACGCGAGCATGCCCAGCAGCACGATACTGAGCAGCGCGAACCACCGTGCGGGCGTGTCCAATTCGACGCCGCCGATCAGCAGCAGCCCCGGAATCAGCACCGCGCAGAACGAGGTGAGCACCCACCCCGCCGCCATCACCGACTTGCCGACCAGGTAGCCGACCATTCCGTTCGGAGTCGCCTTGGCGCGCAACAGGGTTCCGTCCTCGCGCTCGACCGCCAACAGCTGTGCGATGCTCACGATGCTGCTGAACGCCACCAGCATGCCGAGGATGCTGGGCAGCGCCAGCGTGCCGAGTTCGAAGTCCGTGGCCTGAAAGGTGCTGTTGCGCAGGAAGACCAGCGTGATCACCATGGCGATCGGCCAGAACAGCAGGCCGAACAGGTCGGTGCCGTTGGTCAGCGACTGGCGCAGTTCGATCACGCCGCGCGACAGTCCGGCGCGGACGGCGTTGGCGACCGGATTCATCGACCCACCTCTTCCAGGGTGCGGACCTCGGTGTCGGGCTGTCCGGATTCGAACCGGCGCACCAGGGTCATGTACGTGTCTTCCAGTGAGGCGCGGCGTACCTCGAGTTCCCCGATCTGATCGCCGTGCTGCTTGAACAGGTCGTGGACGAACTTCGTCGACTCCACGGTGGTGTGCACGAAACGCTGCCCGTCGCGGGTCCAGCGCACCTCCGCCTCGCCCGCGATGCGCCGCGAGAGCGCGTCGGCCGACCCGTCGGCGATGATTCGCCCGCCCGCGAGGATCAGGATGCGGTCGGCCAGTTTCTCCGCCTCGTCCAGGTCGTGGGTGGTGAGCAGGATGGTGGTGCGCTCGTCGTCGGCCAAACGGTGGACCAGGTCGTGGAATTCGCGCCGGGCCTGCGGGTCGAACCCGGCCGTCGGTTCGTCCAGGAACAGCACTTCGGGGCGGCCGACGATGCCGATGGCCACGTCGAGCCTGCGACGCTGGCCGCCGGAGAGCGCGCCGACTCGGGTCTTCGCTTGGTCGGTGAGCCCGACGACCTCGATCAGTGCGTCGATGTCCCACGGCTTGCGGACGCTCTCGGTGCCGTAGGGCGCGTAGTAGGCGCCGAGGTTGGTGAGCAGTTCGCGCACCTGCCACTTGGCGTGGTCGCGCCAGGACTGCAGGACGACGCCGATGCGCGCCCGCCACGCCTCCCCGCCGTGCGCCGGGTCGGTGCCGAGCACGTCTACGCGTCCGGCCGACCGCATGCGGAACCCCTCGAGGATTTCGATGGTGGTGGTTTTGCCCGCGCCGTTGGGGCCGAGCAGGGCCAGGACCTCGCCGGTGCGCGCCTGGAACGTGACGTCGTGCAGGACGTCCTTCGGGCCGTAGCGCATGCGCAGGCCTTCGACATCGAGCGCGACGGATTCTTCCACGGTCATTGACTGTCCTCCCGTTGTCCAGACCGGATGACTCGTAGCATACCTACTACCTTTCGCCGCATCAGCGCTGTTTCTCGCCCGTGATTAGAGAGCAGTGCTCTTGACTTTGGCGCGAGCATGCCGGAGTATCGTTCTCAGTAGAGAGCAGTGCTCACACAATAGGAGTCGCTATGAACGCCAGCCCCCGCTACCTCGCCCCCACCGGCCTCGATCCCGTGCTCAACCGGGTGCTGAACTGGCTGCCCAGGATCGGGATCGGTGTCGCGGGCTCGCGACTGCTCGCGGTGCGCGGGCGCACGAGCGGCGAATGGCGCACCACCATGGTCAACCTGCTGGTGGATCCCTCCGGCGACCGCTACCTGGTGGCGCCACGCGGCCACACCCAGTGGGTGCGCAACCTGCGCGCGGCGGGCACGGGCGAACTGCGCCTCGGGCGCAAGGTCGAGCCGTTCTCCGCCACCGAGATCGCCGACGCCGACAAGATTCCCGTGCTGCGCCTCTACCTGGAGAAGTGGGGCTGGGAGGTGGGCCGCTTCTTCGAGGGCGTCACCAAAGACTCCACGGACGCCGAACTCGCCGCCATCGCACCGGGTTTCCCGGTCTTCCGGCTGGCCTGACGCTCAGCGCGTCGCGAGGAACTCGATCGCGGCCGCGTACCCCTGAATCCCCATCCCGGCGATCACGGCCGTCGCGATGGGGGAGACGAACGAGTGGTGCCGGAATTCCTCGCGGGCGTGCACATTGCTGATGTGCACCTCCACGATCGGCACCTCCGGGATGACCAGCGCGTCGCGCAACGCCACCGACGTGTGGGTGAGTCCGCCCGGATTGATCACGATGGCCGACTCCGCGCCCCGCGCCCGATGGATGCGATCGATCAGCGCGCCTTCGTGATTGGACTGGAACGCGGTGACCGTGCGGTCGAACCGGGCCGCGGTGCGCTCGCACAGGGCGACCACGTCGTCGAGCGTCGCCGCCCCGTAAACCTCGGGCTGACGGGTGCCGAGCATGTTCAGGTTCGGCCCGTTCAGGACCAGAATCGGAGCGGCCATGCCCGACACCCTATCGCGCGCTCACAGCCCCTTCGGGCCCTCCGAGCGCAGGTCGTCGACCTTGCGCATGGCGGTGCGCAGTTCCTCGAGCCACTCCTCGGCGTGCTTGCCCGCCAGCTTGACCGTCCAGGCCAGCGCGTCCGAGCGGGAGCGGGCGACGCCGGAGTCGACCAAGGTGTCGAGCACCTTGCGCTCGGGTTGGCGCAGGCGCGTCATCACCGGAACGGCCAGCTGGGTGAACATGATTCGCTCGCCGTCCACCGAGACTCCCCAGGCCACGTTGCGCCCGTAGCGGCGCTGCGCCTCGCTCGCGATCTTCATGCGGTCGGGCCGTGTGGATTCGCGGAACCGGGAGATCGCACCCTCCTTGGTGGCGGTGGGGATCTTCTCCGTGGGCGCCTCGTCGCCCTCCTCGGCGCGTTTGGGTTCGGGCATGGGCAACTCGCCGATCACCACGATCTCCTCGCGGTCCACCTCGATCACCGGCTCGCCCGTGAACCAGTCCTGCGGCAATCGACCGGCGAACCAGTCGGGCACATCGGCGGGGTCGGGCAGGTCGGCCTGTTGCCAGCCGCCCGGTCGTCCGAAGCCGTGTTTACGCATGGTCGATCACCTACTTACGGTGGTGCTTTATTGCGGTGATTACAAGATTACGCCGCAAATCGACCGCGCGGTTTCGCCGTGCGTGAACGGGGACAAGATCGGGTATCCAGAGGGCGTCGCGCGTTGCCGGACAGGTCGCGGAGGCGGCGAATCGCCGCCGTGGGCGGTTCTCGCCCGCGTCCGCGATCCGGCCGGTACCGTAGCGGCGCCCGGTTATCGCCTTGTGACGGGACACCACTCGTGATCGAGTCCGAACACCGCCGCTCATCGGGCACAATCGGTAGGGCTGAGCATGGGTAACGGCCCGATCACCGGGGCGTGGCGGGCACGGTCGATTCAGGTACGGTTGTCTTGTTACTGAAGTGACAAGAGTGAAGAGTGGGCGACATGGATGTGTGGGGATCCCGCCGCTTTCGCGTTCGGGTTGCTGTGGCACTCGCGGGGGTGGCGGCTGTGGCGATCGCCATGGGTGCGTGCGGGTTCAGCGAGGAACCGAACGAGCCCGAGGCCATCGTCGAACGGTTCACCGAACTGCTCGACGAGCAGGACTACGGCAAGGCCGCCGAACTCACCTCGTACCCGAACGCCGCATCCGCAACATTGAAGCAAATGTTCGAGGGGCTGGCGCCGGGCACCGCCGACTACGAGAAGACCCAATTCATCGACCTGGACGGGCAATCGGCGCTCTTCAGCATGGACGTCGGCTGGAACTTCGGCGAGCACAAGGACTGGCGCTACAGCGTGCAGGGCACCGTCCGCAAACTCGCCATCGGCTGGCGGATCTCGTGGGAGCCCGCCGTGGTGATGCCCGACCTCACCGGCAGCCGCACCGTGAAACTGGTGCGCACCACGCCGAAACCGCCGCCGCGCGTGATCGATATCGTCGGCGAACCGCTCATGACCGAGCAGATCATCAACGTGATCAAGCTCGACCCCTCGCGCATCGCCGATCCGGTGGCCTCCACCGACGCGCTGGCCGCCGCCATCGAACCCGTCGCGCCGCTGATCACCGGTGAATCGCTGCGCGAGCAGCTGGCGAACGCGGAGGGCGCGCCGATCACCGCCGTGAACCTGCGCGAGGGCGATTTCGCGATCCTCGAACCGCGCATGGCCCCGATCCCGGGCGTGGTGATGGAGAAGCAGCCCCGGCTGATCGCCGCCGACCGGCGCGTGTGGTCGCCGCAACTGGACGCGCTGCGCAAGGTGTGGGAGGCCAGCCAGGAACAGCATTCCGGGTGGGGCGTGCAGATCTTCGAGGCCGACGGGCGATTCGTCGGCCAGGTGGCCGGCTACCAGGGCCCGCCCGGCCCGGACATCGCCGCGACCATGGACCAGCGCTTGCAGCGCGCCGCCGAGGACGCCGTGGTGAGCGTCGGCACGCCCGCCTCGATCGTCGCGATCCAGCCGTCCAACGGTGCGGTGGTCGCGGTGGCACAGAACAGTTACGCCACCGAGCAGGGGCCGATCTCGTTCACGGGGCTTTACCCGATCGGCGGCAATATCGAACTGCTGCGCGCCGTCGCGGCGGCGAAGGACGGTAAAGCGCCGCAGGACGTGTCGGTGCAGGAGGCCGCGGAGGCCGCGCCGACGCTGGGCATCGGCCTCGACGTGCACGTGCCGGGACTGGACGAGGTGACCGGTCGCCTGGCCATCGCGGGCCGCACCGCCGAGCAGGTGCGCCAGGGCGGCGGCTCGGACGCGGTGCTGGCCAGCCCGTTCGGGATGGCGATCGCCGCCGCCTCCATCGCCAGGGGCGGGGTGCCCGCGCCGATGATCGAGGCGGGCCGGCCCGCCTCGACCGACGCCGAGCTCACGCCGTTCTCGGGTGAGCTGACCGAGCGGCTGCGAATGATGTTGCGGGAGGGCATGGCCGCGCCGGATTTGGCGCCGCTGCGGTCCTTCCCCGTGATCGCCTACGCGGCGCCGGCCGGATCCGACGGCTGGTTGATCGCGAACATGGGCGACCTGGCGTTCGCGATCCACATCAGCGAGGTCGACAGCGGCAACGCGACCGCGCGGATGGCGGCCAGGATGTTGCAGGCGCTGGCCAAGCCGGAGACCTGAGCGGTCAGTCCAGCGCTTTGACCGCCGCGCGCCAGCCCAGCAGGAACAGTGCGAGCACGGTGCCCGCGACCAGCAGGAAGCTGGCCGCGGTGCCCTGCCCGCTCACCGCGCGCAGCAGCATGCCGCCCACCAGAGTGCAGGCCCACACCAGGATTCCGGTGGGCCACAGCGTGGTTCCGTCGAACCGGTCGCCGTTGCGCGAGGTGAGCGCGTACGCGGCGCCCCACCCGATCCCCAGCCCGATCAGGAACGGCCACGCGGTCTTGGCCAACCCCGCCAGCACCGCCTCGTCGTGACTGCGCCGGCCGATGGCACAGAAGAGGATCACCAACACCACGTCCACCGCCAGCGGCCACAGTCTCTTCACGCGCGCCAGAGTAGTGGGCACTGGACGGCCGCCCATACCGGACGGGGTGGACGGTGCATGCACTCGCCAGTGACCCCGCGGCCGCGACTACACCGCGCGGCGTTCCTCGAATTCGCGCTCGTAGGCGGCGTCGTCGGAGTGCGGGGTGCGGAAGAGGAAGGCGAAGATGATCCAGCCGACGATCGCGAGGAGGACGAAACTCACCATGCGGTAGACGAAGGCGGCCGCGACGGCCTGCGCGGCGGGCAGGCCCGCGCCCGCGGTGAGCCCGTAGATGAGCGTAGCGTCCACGTAGACGATGCCGCCGGGCGCGAACGGGATGGAACCCACGGCCTTACCCGCGGTGAAGGCGATGAGCAGGCCGGCGATCTTCGGATCGCCGCCCACCGCGTAACAGGCCGCGCCCAGACAGGCCACGTCGGCGAACCGGTGCACCAGCGCCCACACGCCGACCAGCGCGCCGTCGCGTTTGCCCAGGTCCACCGACTCCAGCTGGGACAGTACGTCGGAGACCTTGCCCATCCCGCGCTCGGGCGGCCGTTTGCGAATCCGGTTGATCAGGGCCAGGATCCGCCGCGCCATCGATTCCAGGGCGCCGGGGTTGCGCGCGAGGTGGTTGCCCGCCCACACCACCGCGACGACCACGGCCACCGAGAGCACCAGCTGCACCGGGCCCACCCGGTTGCCGACCAGTAGCGCGCCCGCGAACGCCAGCAGCGCCAGTCCCATGCTCGCGATCACGCCGGAGATCACCAACTGCCAGGACGCGACCATCGGATTCGCGCCCCAGCGCCTGGTCTGGCGGTAGGTGAAGGCGGTGGAGAACACCTGTCCCGCGGGCAGGGTCACCGACATGGCGGTGGCGCCGTACACCACAGCCACCGATTTGCGCTGGCTCACCTCGACGCCGCCCGCGCGCAGCAATTGTTTCTGCACGCGCCCGAATCCGCTCATCGACAACGCCTGCAAAGCGATGGCGAGCGCGACCCAGCCCCAATGGATTTCGGTGAGTTTGCGCCAGGATTCGTGCAACCGCGGCGCGAGATACACGCCTTCGGCGAGGAGCAGGGCCAGCAGGGCGGCGCCCAGCACCCATTTCACCCACCGGTATCGGCCCGTGCGCGACTTCCGGGTGGACGGCGGCGATGTGTGCTCGCCGGTGCGCTCCCCGTTGGCCGCCACGAGGTCAGCCTAGCGAATCCGCGGTCTCGGCGTCCGATTCGGCACGGGGATCGGTCTGGGCCTTCGGCCAGGCCAGCCGGGTTTTCCGGCGGCGGCCGCGCAATTGCACCTCGGGGCCGGTCTCCCAATTGCTCTGTTCGCTCTCGTCGGCGAAATACAGCGCGCTGCCCGAGGCGAGCACCCGGCCCGGCTGGTCCTTTGCCAATTCGGTGAGCCGGGACGCTTCGTTCACCGGATCGCCGATCACCGTGTATTCGAACCGGTTGGCCGCGCCGATATTGCCCGCGACCGCCAGACCCGCCGACACCCCGATGCCGATATCCAATCCGGGCACCTCGCGCAGTGCCTCGCGCAATTCCCGGCCCGCGGCCAGCGCGGCGGTCGGCGCGTCGGGGCGGTCCAGCGGCGCGCCGAAAATGGCGAGCGCGGCGTCGCCGACGAATTTGTTGACGAATCCGTGGTGCCGGTCGATCACGTCCACCACGACGCGGAAGAACTCGTTGAGCAGGCTCACCACTTCGGTGGGCGGGCGTTCGGCGGCGGTGGCGGTGGAACCGACCATATCGACGAACAGCACCGCGACGAACCGGGTCTCACCGCCGAGCTCGGTGCCGTAGTCCAGGGCGCGCTGGGCGACCTCCTCGCCCACATGCTGGCCGAACAGCTCCTGGAGCTGGCGGCGTTTGGCCGCCTCCTCCATCATCCGGTTGAAACCGACCTGGAGCAGGCCGATCTCGCTGCCGTCGAACACCTCCACCTGCACGTCGAGCGCGCCGTCCTGGACACTGTCGATGGCCTGGCTGAGCTGGCGCACCGGATCGGAGATGCTGGAGGCGGTGAGCATGGACAGCGCCAGCGCCTGCATGATCACCACACCGCACAGCAGCAGGATGGAGATGGCCAGCGACTGCGCGGAGAACCGCACGTCGGTGGAGATCTGGGTGACGCACAGCAGCACGATGGCGATGGTGGGCGCGAATGTGCCCATCCCCCAGGTCATCGCCATCCTGGTGCCCACGCCCGGGGTGAGCGTGTGGTCGAACGAGCCCTCGGTGAGCGCCTGCGCGGCGACCGGGCGCAGGATGCGTTCGCCCAGCATGTAGGTGAAGCCGAACACGATGGTGGCGGCCATGCACTCGGTGATGACCACCGCGCCGGCCAGTTCGGGCGATTCGACGATGATGATCCCGGCCAGCACCGCGCCGCCGATGATCCACAGCACCAGGTGCAGGATCGCCTGGCGCAGCGGCGCGTGCAGCGCGGCCATCTGCTCCTGGCGGCTCGGCGGACCGCCGCGCACCTGCCAGCGCATCACCGGGCGCAGCATCAGCGCGGACGCGGCGAGGCTGAGCAGCCCGCCGGTGCAGAAGACGAGGGCGGGCACCACCAGGCCGATGCGGCGCGCGCCGGCCGCCTCGCCCTCCTGGGTGGGCAGACCGTACTGGAGGAACGCCCACACCAGGACCGCGCCGAAGGCATTGGCCAACAGCATCGATGTCAGGTATAGCGGCCAGCGCGTGCGCATGGTCTGTTTGACCGCTTGCAGGGGCGCTGACACGCTCACCAATCTAGCGTTTCGATCATGCGGGTTCGTGCCCCCGCCCGCGCGTTCACGCCCTCGGCGCGCCATCCGGGTCCATTACGCTGCGGGGGGTGAGCCAACCCGAGCAGAGCGCGCCGAGCCGGGGTCCGGCGGCCGACGCGGTGCATCCGATCGTCCGTCAGACCGCGGAGTGGGCGTGGCGGCTGCTGGTGATCTTCGCCGCGGTGCTGGCACTGTCGATGATCGTGCAGCGGCTGGCGACGGTGGTGATACCGCTGGCGATCGCGCTGCTGGCGGCCGCACTGCTGGCCCCGCTGGTGGATTGGATGCAGCGGCTCGGCGTGCCGCGCTGGGTGGGCGTGTTCGTCGCGCTGGTCGGTTCGCTCGGCGTGGTGGCGGGCATCATGACCTTCGTCGTGGAGCAGTTCGTGGCCGGCGTGCCGCAGCTGACCGACGAGTTCACCGCGAGCGTGGAGCGGATCCAGGACTGGCTGATCAACGGCCCGTTCCACATGAGCGACGACCAGATCCGCAACGCGGGCGACACGATCGTCAACGCCATCCAGTCCAACCAGGACAGTCTCACCTCGGGCGCGCTGACCACCGCGACGGTGATCGGGCACATCCTCACCGGCACCTTCCTGACGCTGTTCATCCTCATCTTCTTCCTCTACGGCGGCGATCAGATCTGGGAGTTCGTCACCCGGATCGTGCCGAGGGGCCACCGCGAGCGGGTGCGCCTGGCCGGGCAGCTCGGGTTCGGCTCGCTGGTCGGGTTCGTGCGCGCCACCGTGGTGGTGGCGGCGGTCGACGCGATCGGCATCGGCGCCGGGCTGGCGATCCTGGGCGTCCCGCTGGCGCTGCCGCTGGCCTCGCTGGTGTTCATCAGCGCGTTCATCCCGATCATCGGCGCGTTCCTGGCCGGGTTCATCGCGGTGTTCATCGCGCTGGTCACCAAGGGATTGGTGACGGCGCTGATCGTGCTCGGCATCATCATCGCGGTGATGCAGCTGGAGAGCCACGTGCTGCAACCGCTGCTGCTGGGCCGGGCGGTGAGCATCCACCCGCTGGCCGTGGTGCTGGCGATCGCCGCGGGCCTGGTGCTCGGCGGGATCGCGGGCGCGCTGCTGGCGGTGCCGTTCGTCGCGGTGATGAACACGGCCATCCGCTCGCTGCTGGTGGACAGTCCGCAGGAGGCGATCGGCGAGCTGCGCTCCGGCGACTACCGGCTGTATTCGGCGGAACCGGACCGTCCAGAGCCCGGACGGTTCGACGTGGCCGCGACCCTGGAGAGCGAGGCGCGCCGCCCCGACTCGCCGCTGCTGCGCACGCCGAAACCGGGCGGGTCCCGGTGACCACGCGCGCCGCCGAACCCGACCCCGAGGACGCCGCCACCGCGCCGCTGTGGCGGGCGGTGCAGGCGTTTCGCCTGGTCACGCTGCTGTACGCGGTGGGCCA
The DNA here is from genome assembly GCF_036051655.1 of Nocardia puris. Taxonomy (NCBI): domain Bacteria; kingdom Bacillati; phylum Actinomycetota; class Actinomycetes; order Mycobacteriales; family Nocardiaceae; genus Nocardia; species Nocardia puris. The sequence goes on from NZ_CP107943.1 coordinate 2,002,639, forward strand.
GCAGTTCGCATCGGTGCCGTACTACCAGAATCAGCGGCTGAGCTGGTTCTTCATCGCGCTCATGGTGCTGTGGTCGGGCGCGTCGGCGCTGATGCTCTCGCAGTGGCAGGGCGAGGAGGTGGCGCGGGTGCGGCGCTGGGTGGTGATCGGCGACCACGTGGTGGTGATCGGGCTGATCTGGGCCACCCGCCTGGTCGCCGACTACGACTGGTACCACGGGCATCAGACCCTGCCCACCACCATGTGGGCGGCCAACGCCGTGATCTCGGCGGCCATCCTGCGCGGCCCGATCCTGGGCATCGCCTCGGGGCTGCTGATCGCCTGCATGATCATCACCGCGCGCGAGCAGTGGGGGCAGGACGTGTGGGCCGACGCCACGGCCCCGGTGCTGGTCTCGGTGGGCTTGGCGCTCGGGCTGGCCGCCAACACCGCGCGGCGCGCCCAGGAGCAGTTGCAGCGCGCGGTGCGGCTCACCGCCGCCGCCGAGGAACGCGAGCGGTTGGCGCGCGAGGTGCACGACGGCGTGCTCCAGGTGCTCAGCTACATCAAGCGGCGCGGCAGCGAGATCGGCGGCGCCACCGAGGAATTGGCGCAGCGAGCCGGGGAGCAGGAGGTGGCGCTGCGGGTGCTCATCTCCGAACAAGGGGTGCGCGAGGATCGCGGCGGGGCGGAAGTGGACCTGCGCCCGCTGCTCACCGCGCACGCCACGCCGAAGGTGTTCGTGTCCACGCCCGGTGAGCCGGTGCGGGTCGGGCGGTGGGCGGCCGGGGAACTCGCGGCGGCCGTGTCGACGGCGTTGACCAATGTCGAACTGCACGCCGGGCCCGACGCGAAAGCCTATGTGCTGCTGGAGGACACGGGCGACGAGCTGATCGTCAGCGTGCGCGACGACGGGGTGGGCATCCCGGCGGGACGGCTCGCCGAGGCCGAGGCTGAGGGCCGGATGGGCGTGTCGCGCTCCATCGTCGGGCGGATCGCCGCGCTCGGCGGGGTCGCCGAACTGCTCACGGAAGGGGAGGGTGAGGGTGTGGAATGGGAGTTCCGGGTACCGCGCGGCGGCCCGGCGTGACGAGAACGGCGTCGAGAGGAGGTCGCGGTGACCGATGACGGTGTGGCCGAGCAGGTTTCGGTGATGGTGGTGGACGACCACCCGATGTGGCGCGACGGGGTCTCCCGCGACCTCGGCGAGGCCGGTTTCCACGTGGCCGCGACCGCCGACGGCGTCGCGGCCGCCACCCGGCGTGCGGCGGCCGTGCGGCCCGCCGTGGTGCTGATGGATATGCAGCTACCCGACGGCAACGGCGCCCAGGCCACCGCCGAGGTGCTGCGCGTCTCGCCGGAGAGCCGGGTGCTGGTGCTCTCGGCCTCGGCCGAACGCGACGACGTGCTCGACGCGATCAAGGCGGGCGCGTCGGGCTACCTGGTCAAGAGCGCGTCGGCGGCCGAACTCGTCGACGCGGTGCGCGCCACCGCCGCCGGTCAGCCGGTGTTCACCCCCGGCCTGGCCGGGCTGGTGCTCGGCGAGTACCGCCGGATGGCCACCGCGCCCGCCGAACCCGACGAACCGCACCGCCCCGCGCTCACCGAACGCGAGACCGAGGTGCTGCGCATGGTGGCGAAAGGCCTGTCCGCCAAGCAGATCGCGTCGAGGCTCGGGCTCAGCCACCGCACCGTGGAGAATCACGTGCAGGCCACGCTGCGGAAGTTGCAGTTGGCCAACCGCGTCGAGCTCACCCGCTACGCCATCGAGCAGGGGCTCGAGTAGCGCGTCCGACTTCCGGAGGATGCGCGAGCCCCCGGGAATCGGGGATCGCCCTGATGCCGCGATGTCCGGATTCTCGGTAATCTCGACGCCATGGGCGGCGCCGAATCGGAAACCAGCGGTATCGGGCGCGGGGAGACCGTGAGCGACCGGGATCTGCGCGTCTCCGACGCCGAGCGCGAACACGTCGGCCAGCTGTTGCAGCGGGCCGTCGGCCTCGGCATGCTCTCGCTCGGGGAGTTCACCGAGCGCATGGACACCGCGCTGGCCGCCAAGACGCGCGGCGAGCTGAACGCCGTGCTCATCGACCTGCCCGGCGTGCGCCTGGTGGGGCAGCCCGCCGCCACGCCCACGAACTTCGTCAACGCCGCGCCGGGGCATCCGTCGCCGGTCGCGTCGTCCGCGGCCGTCCCCGCCCGCGCCGACGTGATCCGCGGCCGCATGTCCAACCCCACCCGGCGCGGCCCGTGGACCGTGCCCGCCACCCTGCACCTCAACAGCTGGTTCTCCGGCGTCACCCTCGACTTCACCGAGGCCGTGATGACCACCCAGGTCGTCGAACTCCGCGTGGACGACGTGTGCAGCTCGCTCACCCTCATCGTCCCCGACAAGGCCACCGTCGACCTCAACGCGCTCGACCTCATCGGCTCCAGCATCAATAACAAGGTGCGCACCGGCCCCCCGATCGGCCCGCTCCACATCGTCGTCCACGGCCGGCTGCGTTTCGGCAGCGTCACCGCCAAACACCCGCTGAGCACCCACTGGCGCAAGTTCATGGGGATGTGAGGGTTTCGGCGGTGTTCGGTGCGACTTGGTGACTCGCACGTCATGTGCCGGCGGTGGGGATCGTCCGGCGCGTCTCGGTGATTCGCGTCAGGTGTTGACGCCGATGCGGCGGGCCAGGGCGCGCAGGGGGATGCGGCGGTCGTGGTCGAGCAGTTCGGACACGATGTGGCGGGGCAGGGATTGGTATTTGAGCCAGTCGGGGCCGCCGACGCGCTCGGCGGTGAGCAGCGCGTCCAGCGCGCGCTGGTGCTGTCCGGTGCGGGTGAGCGCCACGGCGGTGTCGGTGAGGTGGCGGGCCCGGGAGGCCTGGGGCAGGCCGGAACTGGCGGGCATCTCGCGGGCCGCGGTCAGCGCCTCGGAATAGCGTTCGGAGGAGACGTTCACGTCCACCGTCTGCATGATGACTTGCGAAGGGCCGAAATAGGTTTCGTAGTCCTGACGATCGGTGCCGAGGCGCACCGCCACCTCGCCCGCCGCCTGCGCCAGCGAGAGCGCCTCCGGCACGTCCTGCGCGCGCCCGGAAGCGGTGGCGCCCTGCAGAACCAGCGATCCGTAGGCCGAAAGATGCGCCGGCGCAACGTCACCGGCCGGTTCCAGCTCCGCCGCCGCGCGCAGCGCCACCCGGCGCGACTCGTCGTAGCGCCCCTGCACCAGCAACTGCCAGGCGACCGAACCGCGCACCGTCGCGAGCAACAGCGGATCGTCGCCGAGTTCGGCGGCGGCCAGCGCCTGGCGGATGGCCAGGAACGCCGGATCGGTCTGCCCGAGGTGCACCAGCGTGCACCCGGTCACCCAGTACATGCGGGCCAGCAGTTCGTTGGCCGGCGCGACCGTGCCGTTGCGCGCGGCGTGCACGGTGGCGCGCAACTGGGTCAGGTTCGCGGGCAGGATGGTGGTGAGCAGTTCGTAGCGCCCCGCCCAGTAGGCGCCCCAGGCGTAGTCGACGGCGCGGCGGCCGTCGTCCAGGCTCACCGCCTCCTCCTCGGGCACCTCGCCGAGCAGATCGTCAACCGGGGTCAACGCGCGCCGGATCGCGACGATGCCCGCGTCGGGGTTGCCGGAAGGTATCCCGTGGCGTTTGCCGACCAGATCGGAGATGTCCACGTCGAGGGCGCGCGCCAGTTTCTGGAGGCTGGCGATCGACGCTGTCTGGCGTCCGCCCTGCTCCAGCTTGCGCACCAGGTCGACGCTCACCCCGGCTTGGTCCGCGAGCTGGCGCTGGGTAAGCGCTTTGCCGCGGAAACGCCGGATCCGTACCCCGATCGATGAGTCGTCCATGTAGCCATGTCCTTTGTTACATCCGGGTTTCAGGGTACGACGCTAGGCCATACCTTTCACATGAAGTGGGACATTACGTACGACTCGTCGGCCCCCCGTTGGAATACCGTTGCCTTTCTGCAACTTTGAGAACGCAAAGGGCGACGGCAAATGACCACGATGCCGAACACCACTGTGCGAGCCCGGCGCGCCGACCGCGCGACCGCATCGCAGGTACTCACCGACCGACCCGCGCGGCACTTACCGCGCGACGGCGTACTACCCGGGACGATCCGCCACCATCACCGCATCGTCTGAGGGGGAATCGCCATGTTCGAAAGCTGTCACACTCCGCACGAAGCCGCCCACCTGCTGCGTCATCGCTACGGGCTGCCCGTGCAATTGCTCGCCGGACGTCCCGTGGTGACCACGGGCACCATCCTCGGCGCGATCGTCATGCCACCCGATCTGGGTGAACGGGTGCTCGCCGCGCTGGACCGGACCGGTCACGCCCCGGTGATCGCCGATCCGGGCGAACGCACCTGGACCTTCCTGGTCAACCCGCCCAGCCCGGTCACGCCGGTCGATCCGCACGTCCGGCGCACCCTCGCCGGGCACGGGGTCACCGTGGTGCCGGGCGGCAGGCACGTGCTGCTGCCCAGCACCGACTCGCCCCAAGGCTGGCACTGGGCGGGCGAACCCGGGTCCGGCGTGCTGCGCATGCCGCCCCGCGCGGCCGTCATCCGCGCCGTGCACCAGGTGACGGGCGTGCGCGCCCACACCGCCTGACCATCCGGCGGGACCGGCCCCCACTCCCACGGGTGGGGGCCGGTCGGGCGGAAGTCGCGTAGATATCGAGCGCGGTCCGGGTGTTTCTACTCATGTTCGGCGCGGATGAGGGGCCGAGCATGGAGATATGACTACATCTCTCGATCCCGCGCTGATCTCGCGCTTGTCCGGTGAGTTCACCGCGCTCGGAACGCGGATGGGTGTCCTCGGGCGCGACCTCGCGCTGCTGCGCGAACAAGTGGCCGCGGACCTCACGGTCCCGCGCAGCGTTTCCTGGAAGACCGGTGCCTCGGCGGAGGCCGAGGTGGAGGCCGGGCGTTCGGCTGTGCCGGGGACGGCCGAGGCCGGGGCTCCGGTGGGGACGCGGCCGGAGTCGGCCGGCGCGATGAGCCGACCTCCTGCCGAAACGGCGTCGGAGCGATCCGGCGCGCTCGCCGGTGCGCAGGGCGTAACCGATGCGTCCGCGCCGACGGAGGCGGGTCGGTCGGCCGTTGGTGTGCCGGACGCGGCCGGTGAGATGCCGGGCGCGAGCGGTAGCACGCCGGGCGGCGGGGATCGGACTTCTGTTGGTGCGGAAGCGGTTTCGTCGAAGTCCGCCGGTGCGTCCGGTTCGACACCGGCGGGTGAGCCGGCGGGTGTCGGTGGACCCCGAAGTGCGGACGAGGCCGGTGATGCCGGCGCCGCCGAAGGTGCCAGCGGGTTCGGGAGCACCGGTTCGGCGCGTGCCGAGGGTTCTTCCGGCACCGCGATGCCCGATACATCGGCCGCCACGGGCGCGCCCGGCGGTGTGCCGGTTCCGCCGCCCGGACAGTGGAATCCGGGCCAGTGGCAGGCCGCCGGGCAGCAGGGGTGGCCGGGTGGGGCGGTGCCGTATCCGCTGCCCGGCTACGCGCCCGGGTATGCCGGGCGGCCGCCGCAGGGTTGGCCGCCTCGGGGTCCGGTGCCGCACGGTGGGGGAGCGGTGCCGCCGGGGATGCGGCCGCCGCCGGTGCGCAAGCAGCCCGGGGTGCCGTGGTGGCAGCGCGACGGCGTGATCAGCCGGGTGCTCGCGATCGCCGGTGTGGGCGTCACGCTCATCGGCGTGGTGATGTTGCTGGTGCTGGCAGCGCAGGCGGGCCTGTACGGGCCGGTGGCGCGGGTCGCGACCGGTGCGGTGCTGTCGGCGGGGCTTGTGGTCGCGGGCATGCGAGTGTTCGGCAGGACCGGTGGCCGGGTCGGCGGAATCGCCTTGGCGGGCACCGGAATCGCGGGCGCGTACCTGAATGTCGTCGCGGTGACGGCCTACTACGAGTGGCTGCATCCGGTGCTCGGCCTCGCGGTGGCGCTGGCCGTCGCGGCGGGCGGTGTGGCGCTGGCGGTGCAGTGGAAGTCGCAGCCGCTGGCGGTGCTGGTGGTGCTCGGCGCGGCGCTGCTCTCGCCGTTCGTGACCTCCGAACTGGTGCTGCTGGCGTTCCTGATCGTGCTCCAATTCGCCTGCTTGCCAGTGCAACTCGGCAGGGAGTGGCCGTTCCTGCACGTGGCGCGCACGGTGCCCGTGGTGCTGGCGGCACTGGTCAGCATCGCCGTCGCGACCTTCGACACCGTCGAGCAGGACCGCGCGCTGTGGCTGCTCGCGGCGGCGTCCGCGATCGCGGTGGTCGGACTGGCCGGCACGCTGATCATGGTGCGCGCCCACGCGCAAGACGTGACCGCCACCGCGATGTTCGCGGTCGCGACGCTGCCGCTGCTCGCGGTGCCCGTGCTGTTCGACCGGTACCCGGCCGCGCTCATCGCGGGTGTCGCCGCCGCAGTGCTGCTCGCGGTCGCCGCGGTGCCGCTGATCCCGAAACTGCGTGATATCGCGCGGATTCCGGGTCACACCGCGATCGCCGCCGCCGTCACCGGGTCGTTCGCCCTGCTGGAAGCGTGCATCGGCGTGACGAACGCGCAGACCCTGCCGATCGCGACACTGCTGGTGGCCCTGGCCTTCCTGGCGGTGGCCGGGCAGGTCCGCTCAGTGGTGGCGGCCGGGATCGGTGTGGTGTTCGCGCTGCTCGGCGGGCTCGTGTTGCTCGACGCCGCCTCTCCGGAAACGCTTGCCTCGCAACGGTTCGCGGAGGAACAGCTGGGCGTGTCGACGGTGCTGGCCGCTCTCCTCGGCATCGCGGTGGTCGCGGTCGCGGTGTGGGGTGTGCGCCGGCTGCCCGGAATGGCGAAGGGCGGCACCGAGGAATCGGTGCTGTGGCTGGCGGCCAGCCTCCTGACGCTGTACCTGGTGACCGCGGCGTTCGTGTCGATCGGCGTCGCGACGGGTGTCGAGGACGGGTTCATCATCGGCCACAGCGTCGCCACCATCGGCTGGATGGCCGCCGCCACCGCCGCGCTGTTCTACGGCCTGCGCAACCTCGCGCGCAAGCCGTCGGTCGCGAAGGTGGCGCTGGCCTCGGGCCTGCTCGTCACGGCCGCCGCCCTGGCCAAGCTGTTCCTGTTCGACCTGGCCACCCTCGACGGCTTGGTCCGCGTGGCCGCCTTCCTCGCCGTCGGCATCCTCCTGCTGCTCACCGGCACCCGCTACGCCCGCGCCTTCGCCGAGGCGGGCGAACGGGAACCGGAGCAGAACCCGGCCGCCTGACCGAACCGGACCCCGCCCCCGAAACACTTGGGGGCGGGGTTCTTTCGTGTGCGATCACGGTGGAGGCGGCGCGGGTACGGCCGCCGCCTCGGCTCAGTCGTCGTCGTTGCGGCGCAGGAGTTCGTCCACGCTGACCGAGCGGCCGTCGCCGCTGTGGTGCTTGCCCGCGTCGGGATCGATGGGGCGGCGGCGCGAGGAGCGCAGTTCCGCCATCCAGTTCTCGATGCTGGCGCGGTTGTCGTCCGGGGTGGTGTCGCGAGCGTCCGCGGCCTGGTCGGTCGGGGTCTGGCGCGACGTGTCCGGGGTGGCGCCGGGAGCGTGACGGATCGGGTTCGGCGGTGCCGGGATGTGCTGCGGGCGCGGCTGATCCGTGTTCGGCGGCTCGGTGCGGCCGACGGGGATACGCGGCGGATTCGCCGACGGCCGGGTTTGCGTGGGCGCGGGGCCGAACGGGGAAGCTTCCGCGTCGCCGGACGACGGTGGACGCCACGGCCCGGCCAGCTCGGAGGCGGGCAGCGGGCGCGTCGACTCGGAGAGCGCGGCCTCGCGGCGCGCCGCTTCGTCATCGGCGGCACCGGGTCGGTCGGCTGCCCGGGATCGGTCGTCGATGGCAGGCCCGTCGGCTGCACCGGGCCGGTCGCCCTCGCCTCGAGGTTCCTCGGAAGTCCCCTGTCCCGGCGCGTCGTACGCGGTCGGGAAGCCCGGCGCGGCGGCGCTGCCGTTGACGGGCGCGTCGAGAGGGCCTCGGGTCTGCTCGTCGCGACCCGAAGCCGAGCCGGGATCAGGTGCACCCTGCGACGGCACGTACTGGTCGAAACCGGGCACCGAGAACTCACGGCCCTGCGAAACACCGCGCGCCGCCTCGGAATCCGACGGCGAGAACCCGACGTCACCGTGGCCCGCACTCCGCGAAACATCCTCGCCCGCAGGCGAATCCGCGCTGGCAGCAGTGCCGAAGGGGCTTCCGTGCGATACCGAATCCTCGGTGCCGGGTGCGGACCAGAGGTCCTCCGGCGCGGCCGGGCTGGTGTGCGCGGGACCGCGATCCGGCGACGTAGCCTCCCGCTCGAATCCGGGCACCGCGTATCCCCCGCCCGGCGGTGTGGGCGCACCACCGCGTCGCGGCAGCGCCGAGCCCGGCGCCTCGGGCGCGGTGAATCCGATGCCCGGGCCGAACGGATTCCCTTGCGGTGCGTCCGCTTCCGGGTCGAACGGGCGGAAGCCCTCGGGCGCTCCGGAAGCGCCCGGCGCGGTGAACACGTCCCGGCTCGCGTCGGGAGCGTCCGGACGCGAGAAACTCTCGGGACTTGCCGGTCGGCGCTGTGGCAGACGGGGCAGGGGGAGGTCCGATTCCGGCGACTCGTCCTCGGACGCGTCGGGGTTGGCGCCGATGAGCCCGGTGCCCGCGTCGAACGGGCTGCTCTGCGGCGCGGGCGAATCCGCCTGGAACGGGCGGAACCCACCGGGCACGCCCGGATCGCTGGACGCCCCGGAATCGGGCGCTTCGGTAGCGGCGGCGTCGGTATCATCGCGGCGCCCGAAGGCCGCACCCGGAAGCGTGAACCCGTCGGCGGCACGCGAGTCGCCCGCCTCGGACCGCCCGTGATCCGCATCGCCGTTCAGGAACCGGCGATCGGCACCCGAATCGTCCCGCGCCCCGGCGGATTCGGTCTCGGGCCAGCGCGCCGATTCCGCACCGGGGAACGCGAATCCGGAAGCAGGTCCCGCGGCATTGCCGAGCGGCACTCCCGAGTTCTCGCTGGACCGGAAGTGCGCACCGGCACCCGACTCGCCACCGAGCGTGAACTCCGAATCCGCACCGGACCGGAACCTTGCATCCGAATCACCTTGCGACGCAGGCGATCCACCGGGCTCCTGGGACTCGGCTTCCGGCAACCGGAACCCGGAAACTCCGGCCGGCGAATCCGGCGCACCTGGCGTCGAGAACCCCGCGGGCCGCTCCGGCGTCGAATCCTCCGACGAAACCTCGTCCGGCACACCGGAATCGGAGATCCGGCGCGGCGGCTTCGGCCCCGAAGCATGCTCGGCGGGCAGCGAGATCCCGGGGGCATCCCCGGTGATCGGCGAAAAGCGCTGTGTCGGATTCGGATCCACATCCGGCACGGCCGGAGGCTCCGGATCCATGGCAGCTCGCGACTCACCCGGATCGGGCAACCCCGACAGCGAACTGGCGCGCGGGCGCGTCGGATCGTGCGGACCCAGCACCGGCCGCGGCGCGGGCGGCAGCGAATCCATGCGCTGCGTGGGCGCTTCGGCCTCGATCTCCTCGATGGTGCGCGGCCGCCGCGGCGACTTGCGCTGCTTGCTCTCCGGCAGGGCCGGCATCTGCATGGTGACCGGATCGGTGATCGGCGTGGTCTTCACCAGGTCGACCACTTCGCCGCCGCCGGGGCGCTCGTCGTCGAGGATGGGCTCGCCCAGGCCGATCTTCTCCTGGATGCGCTTCATCCAGGCGGGCGCCCACCAGCAGTCGTCGCCGAGCAGCTTCATGGTGGCGGGCACCAGCCACATGCGCAGGATGGTGGCGTCGATGATCAGCGCCGCGATCAGGCCGTAGGCGATGTACTGCATCATCACCAGGTCGGAGAACGCGAACGCGCCCACGACGACCAGCAGGATCAGCGCCGCCGCGGTGATGATGCGACCCGTGTGCGCCGTGCCGGCGCGCACCGCCTCGGTGGTGGACGCGCCTTGGCTGCGCGCCTCCACCATCCTGGACAGCAGGAACACCTCGTAGTCGGTGGACAAGCCGTAGATCACCGCGATGATCAGCACCAAAACCGGTGACATGATCGGCTGCGGGGTGAAGTTCAGCAGCCCGGAACCGTGCCCGTCCACGAAGATCCAGGTCAGGATGCCGAGCGTGGACCCGAGCCCGAGCGCGCTCATCAGGGCGGCCTTGATCGGCAGCACCAGCGATCCGAACGTCAGGAACATCAGCACCGTGGTGGTGAACAGCACCAGCGCGATCATCAGCGGCATCCGGTCCAGCAGCGCGTCGATGCTGTCCTTCTGGATCGCGGGCTGTCCGCCGACGTAGACCTCGACGTTGTCGGGCACGTCGAGCGAGCGCAGATAGTCGATGGTGGGGTTGGCGTTCTCGGAGTCCTCGAGCGTCGCCTCGATGCGGTAGACGTTGCGGTCGTCCACCGAGCGGCTCGGCGTCGAGAAGTCACCGGTCAGGCCGGGGGCGTCGTTGGCCTGGCGCCACACGTTGCCGACGGCCTGGCTGTCCTCGGAGACCATCACCAGCTGCACCGGGTCGGTCTTGCGCAGCGGGAACACCTCGTAGAAGTTCTCCAGCGCGACGCGGGTGGGGTTGTCCGGCGGCAGGTACCGCTCGTTGATGCCGCCGAACGCCAGGTTCTTCACCGGGATGATCAGCAGCAGCAGGCCGACGCAGATCGGCACCGCGATCTTGAGCGGGTGCTTCATCACCCACTGGGTGGACCGGCCCCAGAAGCTGTTCTCCACCTCTTCGGCGGTCTTGGTCTTGCGGAAACGCTTGAGGCCGAGCATGTCCACGCGCGGGCCGAGGATCGCGAGCATCGCCGGCAGGATGGTGATCGCGGTGAGCGCGGCCAGCGAGACGGTGGCGATGGTGCCGTAGGCGACCGATTTCAGGAAGCCCTGCGGGAACAGCAGCATGCCGCCGAGGCTGGCGATGATCATGGTCGCGGAGAACACGACCGTGCGCCCCGCCGTCATCACCGAGCGGCGCACGGCGGCGCGGGTGTCGTAGCCCTCGGCCAGTTCCTCGCGGAACCGGCTGACGATGAACAAGCCGTAGTCGATGGCCAGACCGAGGCCGATCATCGACACGACACCGCCCACGAACGAGTTCACCTCGGTGAACTTCGTCAACGCCATGATGATGCCGTTGGCGCCGATGATGGTGAGACCGCCCACCACCAGCGGCAGGCCGGCCGCGACCAGGCCGCCGAAGATGAAGAACAGCAGCACCGCGACGGCCGGGATGGCCAGCAGCTCCATGCGCTTCTGGTCGGAGGCCATGGTGTCGTTGAGCGTGCCCGCCACCGCTTGCAGGCCGGTGACCTGCACGTCGACGCCGTCGATGTAGAAGACGTCCTTGACCGCGCGGAAGTTGCGCACCATGTCGGTGTCGTTGTCACCGACGATGGCGATGGAGGCGAAGGTGTACTTCTTGTCCTTGGAGCCGAACAGCATCGGCTGGCCGGGCCCGGTCTCGGTGATCCAGTACGCGCCGTTGACCTTCGCGATCTGTTCCGGATGCTCGCGCGGCAGCCGGTTGAGGCTCTCGACGATCTTGTCCCGGAACTCCGGGTCGTCGATCGTCTTCCCCTCCGGCGCCGTGTAGAGCAGGATCACGTCGCTGTTGTGATCGCGGCCGAAGGCGGCGTCGGCGATCTTGGCGGCCTGCGCGGACTCCGATGTGGGGTCGTCCCACCCGCTGGAGCTGAGATGGTCCTCCAGGCCGAGGCCGTAGCCACCGAGGGCCAGGAGGGCGGCCGTGACCACGCCGATGACGGCGAAGCGCAGCCGGTAGACCAGATCGCCCCAGCGCGTGAACACTAAGCGACTCCTTGGGCAGGGCGAGAGGTGAGCAGCGCCGACAGCGGCCGGAACGGCTGCAGCCAGGCGCCCTCGTCGGGCAGCGAGTCGAGGCTGACCCTCGGCAGCGGTTCACGGAACACGCCGGGGATGTCCTCGAGGTCGATGAATTCGAGAGTATCGGATGTCACGGCCCAGCTCGCGTGCTCGCGGAAGCCGAGCACCTGGACCGGCACGCCCTGGGCGGCGAGTTGTTCGAGCGGTTCGCGGAAGGCCTGACCGTCGGCCGAGGCCACCATGATGCCCGCGAGTCCGGCGCCGCGGCTGCGCAATTCGATGTGCGCGAGCATGTCGGCGTCGACGTCGGAGTCCTCGTCGATCTTCGGTTTGGCGAACACCGCGTAGCCGACGTTGCGCAGCGCCTCCACCCAAGGGCGCACCACATCGGCGGTGCCGGGCGCGATATTGGTGAATACCGTCGCCTCGGGCTCCACCCGGGTGGCACTGCCCACGGACAGTTCCGCGGTGCGCGCCAGCAACCACCGGCCGAGCGCGTCGAAACGGGGGCGGTAGGCGGCCGTCGGGCGGCCGCCCAGGATCGCGCCCAGCCCCATGTCGAGATTCGGGGCGTCCCAGACGAGCAGCACCCGGCGTACATCCGGCGTGGCGCCGCCGGGGCCTTCCGACCCGCCGTGCACCCCCCCGGCAACATCCACGACTTCGTGGGCCATCTCGCTAAGGCTCATCACTCGATCTTGCCCCATATGAAGTCGGTGATGGCGTTTCCGGCCCGATGTGCCTTGCCCTCGAACTTGGTCACGGGCCGTTCGAAGCCGATCGGCGCGTTGTCGAGCACCGCGCCGCCGGGGCCGCCCGTGACCTCGTTCAGGCCCACGAGCAGGGGTTCCGCGGCACCGACCTCGGCGATGTGCTCGGCGTAACCCGCGTGATCGGTCGCGACGTGCAGCACACCGCCCGGCTTCAGCCGATTGGCGATGAGCGCCAGCGTCGCGGGCTGCAACAGCCTGCGCTTGTGGTGGCGTGCCTTGGGCCACGGATCCGGGAAGAACACCCGGACCCCGGTCAGCGACTCTTCGGCAATCATGTGCTCGAGCACGTCGACGGCGTCGCCGCGCAGCAGGCGGACGTTCTGGATGCCGTCGCGCTCCACGCGCTGCACCAGCTGCGCCAGGCCCGGCTGGTAGACCTCGATGCCGATCAGGTTCAGGTGCGGTTCGGCCTGCGCCATCGCGGCGGTGGCCGTGCCCGTCCCGCAGCCGATCTCGATGACCAGCGGCGCCTCGCGGCCGAACCAGGCGGCGGCGTCCAGCGGCGCGTCGCCGACCTCGCGGCCGATCGCCGGCCACATGCGCTCCCAGGCGCCCTGCTGATTGGGCGTCAGCGCGCCCCGGCGGGAGCGGAAGCTGGTCACGCGGGGGTACAGGCGGGATCCGGTCGGCGATCGTCGGCCCGCTTCGAGCGGGACCGACGCTGTGGACGGCCTGCCCGGAACCGACTCGACAGTGTGGTTGGCGGCGTCGTTCACGGCGTCCATTGTCCAGCATCACCGTAACCGCACGGCACTCGTACCCCGGACGGGCGCTTTCGCGCGGGCGGCGGGCGGTGTCCGATTCCCTCGGCGCGCGTCGTCGGCGGGTGCTCACCGGGCCGTGTGCGCCAGGTGAGGGCGGGGTCGGCGGGGTGTTCGCGGTGTGGTGGTGACTGGGTTCGGTCCCGGTGCCGGGACCGGCGCGCGGTCGCGTGTGGTCGCGCTGTCAAGTCCCATTGCCGGGGTCGGCGTGTGGTCGCGGGTGATCACGCCGCCCGGCCCCCTCAGGCGGCCCGCTCGGTGACGGCGGCCGGTGCGGGCGCGGGGTCGGACCGCAGCGGGCGGCCGAGCAGTACGCGGGCGGTGGTCGTCGCGATCTCCAGCAGGCCGCGCAGCGTGGTCGGCGAGGTCAGCACCGACCAGACCGTCGTGTCGCCGTCGGCGGTCGGCGGTTCGCCCGCGAGACGGTCGGCCAGCCAGTCCAGGCTCATCGGGGTGCCGAGCACCATCATCGAGAAGTGCTCGCTGAGCCGGTCGCGCACGTAGGTCACGTGCGCGCCGCCGCGCCGGTAGCGGGCCACCTGCCCGTCCACGCCGTCCATATGGATGACCTGGTCGTGTACGGGCTGCACCACCAGCAGCGGGCAGGCCGGGATGGAGTTGCCCAGCCGGAGGTCGTCGAACATGGCCCGGAATTCGGGGGAGGCCAGCACCTCGTCGAGCGGGCGGCTGATCAGGTCGTCCACGCGTTTGCCCGCCAGCGCGAGGATGGCGGCCAGCGGTGTGGAGCGTTCGGCGATGCCCAGGAAGCGGCGGCCGTCGTCGGTCATATCGCGCGCCACGACCTCGCCCAGCGCCGGGTAGAGCCGGTGCAACGCGGCGATGACGATCGCGGGCAGCCCCGCGTAATGACCGCCGTTGAGCCGCTCGAAGACCTGTCCCGGATCGCCGACGGGCGCGCCGAGCACCGCCCCGACGATATTGAGTTCCGGTGCGTAGGTCGGCGCCATCTCCACCGCCCACGAGCTGGCCATACCGCCCCCGGAGTAGCCCCACACGCCGATTCTGGTGTCGGCGGGCAGGCCGAGGGGTTCGAAGCTCAACGCGGCGCGCAAGCCGTCGAGCGCGCGGTACCCGGGTTCGCGGGGCGCGCCGAAGTTGCCGTGCGGGCCCTCGTGATCGGCGAGGGAGACCGCCCACCCGCGGCGCAGCGCGTTCGCGACCAGCAGCCATTCCATCTGGGTGACCGAGCCCAGCGCGCGCGAGCCGCGGCGCAGCGCGTAGGACGGGGAGCAGCGTTCGGTGACGGCGTCCATCGCCGTCTGGAACGCCAGCAGGGGACGGTCCTCGCCCGGTTCGGCGCCGTCCGGCAGCAGCACAGTGGTGATCGCCACCTCCGGCGCGCCGTGCATATCGGTGCTGCGGTAGAGCAGCTGCCAGGCCGAGGCGCGTTGCGGTACGAGGCCGAATGCCGCGAGGTCGACGCGACGGCTGCGCAGGATCGTCCCGGGTGGCCGCGCGGCGAACCCGCGGGGCGGGCGGTGGAACGGGTCGGCGCTCGGTAAGAGCGGTTCGCCGCTGCCGACAACACCGATGGCGTCGACGCTCATCGCAACCTCCTCGGAGGGCCGAAGAGCGTCACCAAAAGCGATGCTGCACACCGACACTGGTGACGGCCACGTCCGCTGACAATAAGTGAACACCGATAACCCGCGATAGCCCCCGGCGGCCGCGGAATTCCCTCGCGGAAACGGGCGATTCCGGCACTAGACTGCCCGCATGAGTTCACCGACGGTGTTCATCACCGGTGCGGCGGCGGGCATCGGCAGGGCCACCGCGCTTGTTTTCGCTGGGCACGGGTACCACGTGGGCGCCTACGACATCGACGAGGTGGGCCTGAGCCGGCTCGCCGCCGACATCGCCGCGGCGGGCGGCACGGCGCAGACCGGCGTGCTCGATGTGACGAACAACACGCAATGGGAGCAGCGCCTGGCCGAGTTCCACGGCGAGACCGGGCGCCTGGACGTGCTGATCAATAACGCGGGCATCCTGCGGTCGGGGCGTTTCGAGGCGCTCGACATCGCGGCCCACCAGGCGATCGTGGACGTCAATATCGGCGGCGTCATCGCGGGCAGCTACTACGCCTTTCCGTACCTGCGCGACACCAAGGGCGCCCAGGTGGTGAACCTGTGCTCGGCCTCGGCGATCTACGGCCAGCCCGAACTGGCCAGCTACGGGGCCAGCAAGTCGGCGGTCAAGAGCCTCACCGAGGCGCTGGACCTGGAATGGGCCCGCCACGACATCCGGGTGATCGCGGTGTGGCCGCTGTTCGTCGCGACCGCCATGGTCGAGGGGGTGGACACCGGGACCACCAGATCGCTCGGCGTCCGGCTCACCGCCGAGGACGTGGCGCACGGGATCTGGGAGGCCACCAGCAAACGGCCCAGGCTGCCCAAGGTGCACTACGAGATCGGCGCCCAGGCCAAGGTGCTGGCCACGGCGGCCAAGGTCGCGCCGGGCTGGGCGGTGCGCACCGTCAACAAGTTCTTCTCCGGGTCCTGAACTCCTCGGCTGCCCCGAGCGGCCCTCGTCTGACAGAATTGCGCACCGAAAAGGGGGTGCCACCATGCCGACGGCCACCGAGTTCACCGCGCGGACCCGCGAACAGGATCAACTCGACCGACTGCTCTACGACCTGCAAGCCCTCGGCGGCCGCGCCGCCGCCCTCGGGCAGCAGGCCAACGCGGCCGTCGCCGCGTGGCGCAGGCCGCCGCGCATCCAGGTCACCGGGCGCGCGCACGCCGGGCGCACCACGGTGCTGCACGCGCTGGCGCTGATGTCGGCCGCGGAGACCGGTCCGGTGGACGAGCCCGGCGTGCCCGATCCGGTGCTCGACGCCGATATCGTCGTCTACGTGCTCGCGGGCGCGCCGCAGCCCGCCGACCGCCGGGTGCTGGCGGGTCTGCCGCCCGAGCGCACGGTGGTGGTGCTGAACAAGGCCGACGCGATCGGCTCGCGCTGGGGCGACGCCGTGGTGGCCGCCGAGCAGTACTCGCGCGAACTCGGGATCGTCACGCTGCCGGTGGTGTCGGCGCTGGCCGTGCGCACCAGGGCGGGCGCGGTGACCGACGCCGATATGGCCACGTTGCGCAGGCTCGCGGCCGACGCCGACCCCTCGCTGACGCTCTCGGCCGACCTGTTCGTCTCGCCCGCCGCGGGCCCCGACTTCGCCGAGCGCGAGCAACTGCTGCACCGCTGGGAGCTGCACGGGGTGAACTGCGCGCTGAGCGCGCTGCGCCACGATCCGGGCCTGAGCCCGCACGCGATCCTGCAAATCCTGCACGCCGCCAGCGGCATCGACGCGCTGCACCGGCTGCTGCATCGCCGCTACGAGCAGGTGGCGGCGCTGCGCGGCGGCGAACTGCTCGACGAGCTGGCCCGGTTGGCGGCGCGCGCCGTCCCCGACGGTGGCGCGCCCGTGCGCGACGTCATCGAGCACTACCTCTACGGCGACGACGCGATGTGGCTGGCGCTCACCGCGGGACTGGCCAACCCGGCCGTCGCGCACCTGGCCGCCGGCTACCCGTCGCCCGCGCCCGCCGACGCCGACGATGCCCTCACCAGGGCCGCCCGCTGGCGCGCCGTGGTGTCCAGCGATATGCCGCCGGTCGCCCGCCGCGCCGCCCTGCGCGTCCACAACGGCTACATCCGACTATGGGAACGGATGAGCAGTGCCGGACTCTGACCGGCCGGGTCCGGCCGAACCCCCGGACCCGGCCACCGCCCAGGAGTGGCGCCCGTTCGGCGGGTGGGCCGGACGGACCGCCGACCCTGGTGCGGCGGATTCCCAGCCCGATCCCGTGCCGAGCGCGCCCGCTGCTGATCCCGCCACCACGGCCGCGCCACCGAGGCCGGGAGCGCCGCCCTCGGGTTCGCCCCCACCCGCGCAGGGGCCGTCGTCCGTGCCGGGCTCGTCGCCGGTCGGATCGATTCCGCCTGCGGGCGTTCCGGTCCCGTCCCGGGATGGGACGAATTCGCCAGTCGATGCGTCGAGCCCGGCGGTGGGCGCGCACCCATCACCGCCGCCTCCCGCGTCTCCGGATGTCGCGCCTCCGTCCGGCACTCCTGTCGTGGGCACATCCCCGGCCGCGCCGCACACCCTCCCCGACGAGGTCGAGGCCGTGGTGGCCCGCTGGCATCCGCAGGGCACGGCGCTGCTCAAGGCGGTGCGGGGCGCGGGGGACGCCTCGACCGTCGCGTTGATCGGCCCCGACGACGCGAACACCACGCTCTTGCGCACCGAACTGGCCCGCTACGAGCCGCACATCGACTTCACCGATCCGATCACCGACCCCGGCGCGGCCGTCGAGACCACCTCGTCCTCGGGCGCGGCGCCCTCCAGCGTGGCGCTGGTCCTGCTGGACGCGGGCAGCGCGCTCGGCACCGGCACGTTGACCGCCGTGCGCAAGCTGCGCGCCGACGGGGCCCGGGTGCTACTGGTGATGAACGGCATCCACGCCTACCAGGACTGGCGCGCGGTGCTCGCGCACAACCTCGAGATCCTGGCGGCGAACGGCCTCGACGAACTCGACATCCTGCCGGTGTCGGCGCGCCTGGCGGTCGCGGGCCGCGCGGGCGGCGACGCCGGTCTGGTGGACCGCTCGGGCCTGCCCACCCTGCACGCCGACCTGGTCGCCGCCGCGGCGGGCGCGGGCTCCGCCGTGGGCGACCGCTACGGCGCCGTGCTGCACCGCGTGCTCACCGACACCAGGAAGCGCATCGCCGAACAGGTCGCCGCCCTGCGCGCCGGCGCGCAACCCGTGCGCTGGCGCGAGGAGCGGGCCGCGCTGCTCGCCGGACGCGACGGCGGGCGCGCCACCGCCATGTCCACGCTGCGCGGCCGGCTGCACCTGGCCCGCGTCGATCTCATGACCGAGGTGGGCGGCCACGTCCGCGCCCTGCACACCGCCGCCCGTGCCGAGCTCGACCGCCTGCGCCCCGCCGAACTGGGCGACTACCCCGATCGCCTCCAGCAGGCGGTCACCGAGCTGACCGGCGTGGTCGACTCCGCCATCGAGCGCCGCATGGCCGAACTCGCGTACCGCCTCGACGAAACCGGACAGATCGCCCAGACGCCGCCGCACCGCAGGCTCGATCCGGCGCCGCGGGTGGGTCCCGATCCGGAGCCGCGGCATCGCGGTGTCGAAGATCACGTGATGATCGCACTGGGCGCGTCGGCAGGTGTCGGCCTCGGCAGACTGCTCGTCATGCCGCTCTCGCTGGTGCCCGCGCTGGAGGTGGCGAGCATCCCCGTCACGCTGCTGCTGGGCGCGCTGGTGGCGTGGTGGGTGGTGCGCGCGCGCCGCCTGGTCGCCGATCGCGCGCACGTGCGCCAGTGGGTCGCCGACGCGCTGGTCAACGTGAAAGCCCAGCTAGAGCAGCGTGTGGCGACGGCGCTGGTGGAAGCGGAGACCGAATTGGCCGACCGCGTGGTGCGCGCGGGCGCCACCCGCGCGCTGGAAACCGACCGGCGCGTCGCCGAACTGGAAGCCCTGATCCGGCGGGCCGCGGCCGAGCAACCGGGACAACTCGCGGCGTGCGAACGCGACATTGCGATCATCGACCGGCACATCGTGCCTGTTGAATAGGCGACAGAATGGGTACATAGGGGGGAACCCGATGCCGTACCGATCGTCACATCGCGTTAACCTCTTAGCAGGAACCTGGGCGTCCGCTTCGTCCTTGTACGCCGTCCAGCCGGGGCGCGCTTTCGACTGGTCGCAGCGGGTGCCTTCCCGCCAACGGTGGCGCTCGGTGTTCCGCGCCGGTCATGGGCCTCGGGCCGGGCGGCGGGATATCGGACAGCCGCCCATCTCAGGAGAGTTTTCATGACCTCAGCGACCATTCCTGGTCTTCGTGGATCCGACGGCAAGGCGCCGACCGAGCACAGCGAACTACTCGCCTGGGTACAGGAAGTCGCGGAACTCACCCAGCCCGACCGGGTGGTCTGGGCGGACGGTTCCGACGAGGAATGGGATCGCCTGACCGCCCAGCTGGTCGAGGCGGGCACCTTCCGCAAGCTCGACGAGCGCAAGAAGCCGAACTCCTTCCTCGCCCTGTCCGACCCGTCGGACGTGGCGCGCGTGGAGTCGCGCACCTACATCTGTTCCAAGACCGAGGCCGACGCCGGCCCCACCAACAACTGGGTCGACCCGACCGAGATGCGCGCCACCATGACCGAGCTGTACCGCGGCTCGATGAAGGGCCGCACCATGTACGTGGTGCCGTTCTGCATGGGCCCGCTCGGCGCCGACGACCCGAAGCTGGGCGTCGAGATCACCGACTCCGAGTATGTCGTGGTGTCGATGCGCGTGATGACCCGCATGGGCCGGGCCGCCCTCGAGAAGCTGGGCACCGACCGGCCGTTCGTGAAGGCGCTGCACTCGGTGGGCGCGCCGCTGGCCGAGGGCCAGGCCGACGTGCCGTGGCCGTGCAACGACACCAAGTACATCACCCACTTCCCGGAGGACCGCGAGATCTGGTCCTACGGCTCCGGCTACGGCGGCAACGCCCTGCTCGGCAAGAAGTGCTACTCGCTGCGCATCGCCTCGGCGATGGCCCACGACGAGGGCTGGCTGGCCGAGCACATGCTCATCCTCAAGCTGATCTCCCCGGAGAACAAGGCCTACTACATCGCGGCCGCGTTCCCCAGCGCCTGCGGTAAGACCAACCTCGCCATGATCCAGCCCACCGTTCCCGGCTGGCGCGCGGAGACCCTGGGCGACGACATCGCCTGGATGCGTTTCGGCAAGGACGGCCGCCTGTACGCGGTGAACCCGGAGTACGGCTTCTTCGGCGTCGCGCCCGGCACCAACCACAGCTCCAACCCGAACGCCATGGCGACCATGGACGCGGGTAACACCGTCTACACCAACGTCGCGCTCACCGACGACAACGATGTGTGGTGGGAGGGCCTGGAGGGCGAGCCCGATCACCTGATCGACTGGAAGGGCAACGACTGGTACCTCCGCGAGACGGAGACGCTGGCCGCGCACCCCAACTCCCGCTACTGCACCCCGATGTCGCAGTGCCCGATCCTGGCGCCCGAATGGGACGACCCGCAGGGCGTGCCGATCTCGGCGATCCTGTTCGGCGGCCGCCGCAAGACCACGGTGCCGCTGGTGACCGAGTCCTTCGACTGGCAGCACGGCGTGTTCATGGGCGCCACGCTGTCCTCGGAGCAGACCGCCGCCGCCGAGGGCAAGGTCGGCACGGTGCGCCGCGACCCGATGGCCATGCTGCCGTTCATGGGCTACCACGTGGGCGACTACCTGGGCCACTGGGTCAACGTCGGCAAGAGCGCCGACGCGGCCAAGCTGCCGAAGATCTTCTACGTCAACTGGTTCCGCCGCGGCGACGACGGCCGCTTCCTGTGGCCGGGCTTCGGTGAGAACTCCCGCGTGCTGGAGTGGATCATCGGCCGCATCGAGGGTACGGCGCAGGCCGAGCAGACCGCGATCGGCAACGTCCCGACCGCCGGGCAGCTGGATCTGGAGGGCCTGGACGTCGAGACGAAGGACGTCGACGAGGCGCTCGCGGTGAACGCCGAGGAGTGGCGCAAGGAGATTCCGCTCATCGAGGAGTGGTTCGAGTTCGTCGGCGACAAGCTCCCCTCGGGCGTGCGCGACGAGTTCGAGGCGCTGAAGCAGCGCCTGGGCTGATCGTCGCCGAACCGCCCGCACCGTCTAGGTGCGGGCGGTTTCGCGTTTCGGGGGTTTACTCGTCGAACGGCGCGAAGCGGATGAGGGGGCCGAAGCGCGCGGTGTTCATCATCCAGTGGATGCGGGTATTCGGCGCGGCGGCAGCTTGGGCGTCGAAGGCTGCGCGCACCCGGCGTTTGAAGTCCGCGCGCGGGTGGCGGGTGAGTAGCTGGTCCACCCATACCGGGTCCAGATCGGCGAGGCGCAGGCCGAGGACGTCGGCCGCCGCGCCCGCCGAGACGATCCCGACCGTGTCGAGATCGTCGGCGACACCCGGGGTGAGGTGGGCGGCGATGGCCGCGCCCACGAGGTGCGCCTGGTGTTCGGACGCCCCGTGCGCGGTGACGAAAGCCTTCGCCCGCTCCGCGCCGTCAACAGCGAAACATGCTCCCGGAGAGGGTGTTTCAAGTGTCAAGTCGTGCAGCAGGCAGGAGACGTAGGCGAGTTCGTCGTCATAGGATGTGCCGCTCAGTTCCGCCAGCGCGCGCCCGAAATAGTACGTGCGATAGGAGTGTTCGAGCACGTAGGGCGAGAGGCATTCGCGCGCTTCCTCTTCCGTCGCGCGGGACAGCTTCGAATCGGGCGGGGCGGCGTCCAGGTCGACGTGTCCCGCACCTCGCTTGCCGAGCGCGAGGCGCACCCGGTCGGCGACCACGCCGGGCAGGGTGGCCGCCAGTTTGGCGGTGAGTTGCCGCCGCTGCGCACCGGTGAGCTTTCCACCCGTTCGCTCGGCCCATTCCCAGTCGAATCCCGTTGGCGCGCCCACGCCGACCTCCTCGTTCTCGTCGTCGAAGGCCAGTCAATCGGGCGGCAGCCCACCCGGCCAGCGGCGCGAATGACACCTACCCTTGGATTCGTGCCAAAGTGGGGGTGTGAAGCAGGTGGTGGCTCTCGCGCTCGACGGCGTCATGACCTATGACCTGGCGGTCGCGGTCCAGGCGTTCCGGCACGGTCCGGCCAAGACCGGGGAGGGGCGCGGATTCGAGATGCGCACGTGCGGGGTGCGGCCCGGAAAGGTCTGGACGCCCAACGGTTTCGACCTGCACGTCGATCATGGAATCGAATTGCTGGAGCAGGCCGATGTCGTGGTGGTGCCCGGCATCGGGTTGCCCACGATGCCGCTGGCCACCGAGGTCGCCGACGCCTTGCGGGCGGCGAGCGCGCGGGGCGCGACGCTGGTGAGCATCTGCGTCGGCGCGTTCGTTCTCGCGCAGACCGGTCTGCTGGACGGGCGCCCCGCCACCACCCACTGGGCGTATTGCGACGAGTTCGCCGCGCTGTATCCCGCCGTGCGGCTCGACCCCGGCGCGCTCTACGTCGACGACGGCGACATTCTCACCTCGGCGGGTCTGTCGGCCGGGCTGGATCTGTGCCTGCATGTGGTGCGCCGTGAACTGGGCGCGGGCGCGGCGGCCGAACTCGCCCGCTGGAATGTCACGCCGCCGCACCGGGAAGGTGGACAGGCGCAATACATTCCGGATCCCATGCCGCGCCAGGGCGAATCCTCCGGTCTGGCCGCCACTCTCGCGTGGGCCGTAGCGAATATCGCCGCGGTGTCCGATGTTTCGACGCTGGCCCGGCACGCGTTGATGAGCGAGCGCACGTTCATCCGGCGATTCAAGG
Organism: Nocardia puris; assembly: GCF_036051655.1. Lineage (NCBI taxonomy): Bacteria > Bacillati > Actinomycetota > Actinomycetes > Mycobacteriales > Nocardiaceae > Nocardia > Nocardia puris. The sequence goes on from NZ_CP107943.1 coordinate 2,025,330, forward strand.
CGGAAGTCGGGGCCACGCCGCGCCGGTGGTTGGAGGCCCAGCGCACCGCCCGCGCCCGCGAACTCCTGGAAACCACGGATCTGCCGGTGGACGTCGTCGCGGCGCACGCCGGTTTCGGCAGCGTCACCGCGCTGCGCACGCACCTGCGGGCCGCGACGGGGACCACTCCGGCCGGCTATCGCCGTTCCCTGCGCCGCTGATCCGTGCGAAAGGGCTTCCTGGACAACACGACATCGCGCACCGCTCGAAGCGACGCGCGATGTCGCGATGATCAGCGATCCGTCAGGGCAGGACCTGCGGGATCACATCCGGCTGCACCGTACCCACGATCGCGCCGATCACGGCGCCCATGATCGCGGTGCCGATGACACCGGGCACGGCGCACACGACGTAGCCGACGACCAGCGCCAGCACAGTCGGGATGCAGGTGATGGCGCCGACGATCGCGCCGACGACGGCACCGCCGGCCGCGCCGTTCAGCACCGGATCCGGGTTCTGCGCGTGCGGGTTGGTGGCGATCTCCGACAGCTCGGTGCTGGCCGCCGACGCCGCGGGCGTGGCGACCGAGAGCTTGCGGCCGTCCTCGGACACGGTCGCGTCGAGGGCGATCTCGCCCGCCGGGGTGGCGATGGCCAGCGGCAGCTCCGACACGGCGGTGCCACCGGCGTTCACGATCCGCACCGAGTGCTCGCCGACCTGGAACGTGGCGGCGTCCAGCGTCACCGAGACGGCGCTGAGATCCGGCGCGACCTCGGTGTCGTAGCCGATCCCGGCGTCCGAGCCGGACGACGAGATCGCGGCCGCGAGCTGCGCCCGCTGCTCGGTGTAGTCATCGGCCGAGGCCGCGCCCGCACCGGCGAACGTGGTGGCCACGGCCAGCGGCAGCGCGGCGATGAGCGCCTTACGGCCGACCCGCATGGCAGCACGATGGAACATGAAAAGTTTCTCCCTCCCGACCCCCGACCCCCGAGGTGGACGAATCGAACGTCGAATCGAACGATCTGAACGCCCTAATTCGTAGTGGCGGCCGTTCGGCGATGGCAAATAATGTGAGACTCTCCACATTGTGGAACCGATTGGAGGACAACGTTTTACGTGCGTTTATGCGCGTTTGTGACTGGTACTGTTCGCTTTTCGGGTAGGTTGCGCGATTCGCGGTTGCGCGGGATTGTGCGCAGTCGAGCCGAGCGGTCCGCCGTTGTATTGATCGGTCGACCGTCCAGTGACCGGCGTGCGCCGGATGGGGTGTCACCAATCTGTTGCCATGGATTTGCCAATAAGGCGCTCCGCGTGCCGATTCGCGGGATGCGGCGGCCAACTCCGTTCCGGTTCACGCGCTCCGGGGGAGGCGCTACCGCGGGTCCGGGCATATCTGTTGTCGCGTCATGAATCCGGGGTCGGCGCGCCGGGCGCAGGCACCCCGGCGGGGAACGGTCGGCGAGCTCGCCGATCAGACGGGAGGCGCGCCGAGAATGCCCCGACTTGCGCACCCCTACCGGCTACTCGCCGGTCGGCTCGCACTCGTACGGGCCGTGTTTCACCGCAAACGGCCCGTCGTGCCCTATTCTGTTCTCGTTCCCGGCTTCACAGCCGGTGGGTTCGCCGCACGGGCGGTCCGCCGGTCGCACGAACTGCTTCCCCAGCGCCGTCGCCACCCGATCGACCCGGGCCCGCGACCGATCGACGTGAGAGGTGGTTGGAGCATGACCGACCTGGAGTTCGACGCGGACAGTCCGGCGATGATCGATCCGGACACCAGCACCCCCATCTCCCGCGCCGCGGGCCGCCTGCAACGTGCCCTGCCCCCCGGCTGGCGCGTCGAGGTGGTCGACCCCCAGACCCGTCCCGACCGCGACCCCGCGCTGCGCGTCGTGATGCCGGACGACTGACGGCCGCTCCCGGTGGACCCGTCGCGGAAGCTCAGTCGGCTGCGCCCCTGACCGTGATCGCCGCCGAAACCAGGTGGCGCGTCGAGTAGCCGCGCGTGAACAGCCCGCTCCCTGTGGACCCTCCCGCCTGGAATGCCCGCTCAACAGTTGCGGGCGGCGGAAGGCCCCGGTAGGTCTCGTCCGCTCGGCCCCATGACCCGGTGTGTCGTGCCGTTGCTTGCCTTGCCGCCGCAGGACGCACCCGCCCCCCAACGAGAACCGGCCCGCCGAACACTCGGCGGGCCGGTCGTCGTGCGATCGCTACCTCGTCCAGCCCATCGGCATGAGCACCGACTTCTGCTCGCAGAAGGAGTCCAGGCCCTCGGGGCCGTTCTCGCGACCCAGGCCCGAGTTCTTGTAGCCGCCGAAGGGGGCGCTGGGGTCGAAGGCGTACCAGTTGATCGCGTAGGTGCCGGTGCGGACGCGGCTCGCGATCTCGAGCCCGTGGTCGATATCGCTGGTCCACACCGAACCCGCCAGGCCGTAGGCGGAGTCGTTCGCGATCGCCACGGCCTCGTCCTCGGTCTCGTACGGGATCACCGAGAGCACCGGGCCGAAAATCTCCTCCTGTGCGATGGTCGACTTGTTGTCCACCTCGGCGAAGAGGGTCGGCTCCACGAACCAGCCGCGGTCCAGCCCCTCGGGCCGTCCGCCGCCGAGCACCAGGCGCGCGCCCTCGGCCTTGCCCTTGGCGATGTACCCCTCGACGCGTTCACGCTGCTTCTCGGAGATGAGCGGGCCGAGCACCACCGAGGGATCGGCGGGATCGCCCACCTTCATGGCCTGCACGCTCGCGACCAGCGCGTCCAGGATCTCGTCGTGGCGGCTGCGCGGCAGCAGGATGCGGGTCTGGTCCACGCAGCCCTGGCCGGTGTTCATGAGACCGGCGAACGCCAGCGCCGGAATGTTGGCGAGGTCCACGTCGGGCAGCACGATCGCCGCGGATTTGCCGCCCAGTTCCAGCGACACCGTCTTGAGCTGGCCGGTGGCGATGGCCCCGATCTTGCGGCCGACGGCGGTGCTGCCGGTGAACGTGATCTTGTCGACGCCCGGATGCGACACCAGGTACTCGGCGACGTCGGCCTCGGCGGGCAGCACCGAGATCACGCCCTCGGGCACGCCGGCCTCGGCGAAGATATCGGCCACGATATTGGTGCTGAGCGGGGTGAGCGGCGCGGGCTTGAGCACCACCGAACAGCCGGCCAGCAGCGCGGGCCCGAGCTTGTTGGCGGCCAGGAACAGCGGCACGTTCCACGCCGTGACGGCCGCGACCACGCCGCGCGGCTCGCGCGTGACGTGGGTGGTGCCGAAGATGCCGGTGCGCGTCTCGTGCCACGGGAACGACTCCGCCAGCTCGGCGTAGGCGTCCAGCGCGGCGACGGCCGGGATCTGGTTGAGGGTCAGGGCGGTGGCCGTGGGCGCGCCCATCTCGGCGGTGAGCGCGGCAAGCAGGTCGGCCGAACGCTGCTCGATGAGCCGGGCCGCCTTGGTGAGCACCGCCGCGCGCTCGGCGGGCGGGGTCTTGGGCCACGGGCCGTGGTCGAACGCGTGACGGGCGGCGGCGACCGCCGCGTCGACGTCGGCGCGTTCCACCACGGGGACGCTGCCCACCGGCTCGACCGTGACCGGTGAGATGACCTGGAGGCGCTCGGAGCCCGCTGGCGCGGTCCAGCGTCCGCCGATGAACAAGCTGTCGTAATGCATGAGAACACGTTACAATTTTTCCGCCCCGCTGTCTGCAACCTGTTCTAATCTCCCCGCTCGGGACCGCGTTGACCAGCTCGAATTCCAACCTGTCGGTTCGCTTTTCGGAGAACGCACTATTGCGTTCCGCCTCGCGACCGTGGATGCTGTAGCTACTGATCAGCATGTGATCTTCGGACCGCGATCGGGGTGAAATCGTCATGGCGGTGCAAGTGATCGGCAGGTCGCTGATGACCAGCGATCGGACCGACCATCAGGCCAGGAGCGTGGGCGGCGGCGGGTGGGTGGTCTCCTACCTACCGGGCCGCACGCTCACGCTCGAGCAGGCGACGGCCGCGATGCAGGCCGCGGAGGTCGTCGCGACCGTCGGCGTGCTCGCCGATCAGGTCGGGCTCACGGCCCTCGAGACGGTCGGGCTGGCCATGCGCGAGTCGCCGTGGGCGCCGCGCGAGGAGTGCGCGCCGCGCTGGCGGCGCGGGTGGCTCGCGCAGTAGCTCACGCCGGTTTGGTGGCCACGACCACCAGGTTGCTGACCACTAGCTCGCGCAGCCACGGCACCCGCACCAGCCACCACGCCCAGTGCGGATGGTAGCGAGGGAAGATCGTGTGCACCTGGGCCGGAGTGGTTGCCGCCCAGCGCAACCCGTCGGCGGCGCGCACCGCGAACAGCGACTCCCCGAACCGGTTCTTGGGTTCCTTGCCGGTCTTGCGGCGGTACCGGCGCGCCGCGTACTCGCCGCCCAGGTAGTGCCACGGGCCGGTCTCGTGCCCGCCGAACGGGCCCAGCCACACGGTGTAGGAGAGCACGATCAGCCCACCAGGGCGCGTCACGCGCACCATCTCGTCGGCCATCGCCCACGGATCGGGCACGTGCTCGGCGACATTGGAGGAGAAGCAGATGTCGACCGCGCCGTCGCGGAACGGCAGCGCCATGCCCGAGCCGCGCACCGCGCCGGGCACCGAGAGGCCCGCCGCGTGCATCTCGGACGGGTCGGGCTCGACGGGAATGTAGCGCGCGCCCGCGGCGGCGAACTCGTCGGCGAAGTAGCCGGGACCGCCGCCGACGTCGAGGATCGTGGTTCCGGTGAGCGACCGGCCGGTGACGTCGGTGTAGAAGTCGCCGATCATGGCGGCGGTGTCGGTGGCGAGTCCGCCGTAGAATACGGCGGGATCGGTCTGCTCGAAGCGGAAGCTGCCGAGCAGGCGCAGCGAACGGCGCAGCGTCGCGCGTCGCGCGAATCGGGGCGCTCTCCTCGGCGGTTTCTCTGCTCTCAGCACGGCGCCGAGTTTTCCACAGGGTGGGGGTGTGGGTGGTCGGTGGTCGGAGGTGCGGGCGCGTCCGGGCAGCGGAACGGTCCGGCACCCGCGCAGTGCCGGACCGTTCGTCGGATCGACCGGGTACGTCCGGTCGATGCGGTGGGTCAGCCGATGCCGCTGCTGGCGCCGCTGCCCGTGGAGGTGGAGGACGAGAGCAGTGCCAGGATGATGCCCAGCAGCCCGCCGTCGAAGTCGCCGTTGCCGCCGCCACCGCCGCCGGTGCGCGTCCGTGCCGTTTTCATGGTGTTCTCCTCATCGTGATGGCCGGCCAACGCTCGACCGGCCGTGCCCCCGGCAAACGGGGGTGGCGGGAGGGTATCCGGATCGGGTAGTGAAATGTGGGCGTTTCAAAGAATTGGCAGGGTACGCCAACGCGACGATGAACGCGCGTGTGAAACTGTGACGTCCATTATGGTGTACCGGACATCCGTGTCCGACCCGTCGACGAGAGAAGCTCCACCGTGCGCGAAGTCCTCCTGCTCTGCTGGCGTGACACCGGGCACCCGCAGGGCGGCGGCAGCGAGCGGTACCTCGAGCAGGTCGGTGCGCAGCTCGCCGCGCGGGGCGTCAAGGTCACGCTGCGCACCGCGCGCTACCCCGGCGCGGCGCGGCGCGAGCACGTCGACGGCATCGACATCAGTCGCGGCGGCGGCCGCTACACCGTCTACCCGCGCGCGCTGGCCGCGATCGCGCTGGGCCGGCTCGGCCTGGGCCCGCTGCGCGGCGTGCGGCCCGACGCGATCATCGACACCCAGAACGGCATCCCCTTCTTCGCCGGCGTCGCCGCCGCTGCGCCGTCGGTGGTGCTGGTGCATCACGGGCACCGGGAGCAGTGGCCGGTCGCGGGCCGCCTCATCGGCCGGATCGGGTGGTGGATCGAATCGCGCCTGTCGCCCCGCGCGCACCGCGACAACCAGTACCTCACGGTGTCGCTGCCCTCGGCGGAGGAGCTGGCGACGCTGGGCGTGGATCGCACGCGAATCGCGGTGGTGCGCAACGGCGCCGAGCCCGTGCCCGCCGACGCCCCGACCGGCGCCGCGGTGACCCGCGCGGCGAGCCCGCGCCTGGTGGTGTTGTCGCGGCTGGTGCCGCACAAGCAGATCGAGGACGCGCTCGAGGTCGTCGCGCGGCTGCGGGGCACGATCCCCGGCCTGCACCTGGACGTGGTGGGCGGCGGCTGGTGGGCCGAGAATCTGGAGGCCACCGCGCGCGCGCTCGGCATCGCCGACGCCGTCACGTTCCATGGGCACGTGGACGAGCGCCGCAAGCACGAATTGCTCGCGCGCGCTTGGGTACACGTGCTCCCCTCCCGCAAGGAGGGGTGGGGCCTGGCGGTGATCGAAGCCGCGCAGCACGGCGTGCCCACCATCGGTTACCGCAGTTCGCGCGGGCTCACCGATTCGATCGTCGACGGCGTCACCGGCGTGCTGGTGGACGACCTCGTCCAGCTCACCGACGCCGCGGGCGAACTGCTCGCCGACGCGGCCACCCGCACCGACATGGGCGAGAAGGCCCGCGCCCGCGCCCGCGAATTCTCCTGGGAGCAAACGGGGAACGGCGTGTACGAGGTGTTGGCGGCGGTGGCGCGCGGCGAGTACGTCTCGGGACTGGTGGCGCCCGCGCCGGTCGACTGAACAGCGGCATGGCTGTCCGGGGGGTCCTGTTCGACGTGGACGACACGCTGTTCGCGTTCTCGAACTCGGAGGAGTCCGGGCTGTTCGCGCACCTGCGCGCGGAGCGACTGCTCGACCGTTTCACCGATCCGGCTGCGGCGCTGCGCATCTGGCGGGAGCTCACCGATACGCATTTCGATCGATTCGTCCGTGGTGAGCTGACTTTCACCGAGCAGCAGCGCGTCCGGACGCGCGCGTTTCTCGACGGTCTGGGTATCGCGTTGGCGGAAGCGGAGATCGCCGAGTGGTTCCGTCGCTACGACACGCACCGGCGCGCCGCGTGGGCAGCCTTTCCCGATACCGAGCCCGCGTTGCGCAGGCTCGCGCCCGCGTACCGGCTGGGGGTCGTGTCCAACTCGTCGGCGGAGGCGCAGCGCCGCAAGCTCGGAATCGTGGGCCTGCTGCCGTATTTCGGTGACGCGCTGGTGTGCAGCGATCAGCACGGGGTGGCGAAGCCCGACGCCGCGATCTTTCGCGCCGGGTGTGACAGTCTCGGGCTGGAGCCTCGCGAAGTTGCCTACGTGGGGGACAAGTACGCGGTCGACGCGGTGGGGGCGCGGGACGCCGGGCTGGTGGCGTACTGGCTGGATCGCGGAAATGCGCGGGGCGGCAATGTGATCGACGAGGGGATCCGGGTGATCGGGTCACTCGAGGAGCTTCCGGATGTGCTCGTGCGCTGAGGTTCGCGGGCCAAGGCGCGGCGTGGGATTCGGCCCGGCTGTGTGGTCGGATTCAGCGTGGCCTTCGCCGTAGAACCAGTGCGGCGACCGGGGCGCCGAGGAGCAGTGCGGCCCAGATCAGGTGGGCCGCAATGGCTGTCCAGCGACGTACCGGCGTCACGTGATCGTCGGTGACGACACCCGGGACCCGGTACAAAGCGAGGTGATCGTCGGTGTAGGCCGGATTCAGCTGGGCCAGAGTGGCTTCCGAGTCGCCGAGTGGGCCCGGCGTGGTGCGCTCGACCAGCACCCAGCCCACGCCCAGCGCCGCCAGGTCGGTCGCGTCACCACCGCGCAGTAGTAGATCTTCGACCTCGCGGGCGCGGGTGCCTTCACCCGCGACGGTGCGCCCTCGGACCGGTAGTTCGCCGGTCTGGAGGACGTCGTTCGGGAGCATGCGCGGCGCGGGATCGAGGACCGGTGCCGGGCCGGTGTAGGGGAACTTGCGGAACATGCCGGCCGGGAGGACGGCGACGTCACCGGGTGCGTCGACGCGTTGCGCGACCAACTCCCATCCGGCCGGATAACGGACGGGACGGAGTGATCCTCCGACGCTCCACGCCAGATCGAGCAGGGGGAGGATGACGGCGGCGATGAGCGCGGCCGCGATCAGGGCGAGGCTCCCGCGACTCGGGCGATCTTGTTGCGGCGCAACGTCATCAGCGCTGGACAACACCCGCGCGAGCGCCCCGCAGGCCGCGGCGGCGCACAGCGCGTACGCCGGTACGGCCAGCGCCACGTACTTCTGGGTGTCGCGCAGCAGACCCGCGCCCGGCACGTTGACGACCAACCATTCCATCGCCGCCATGCCCCACCCGGTGGCGGCGAGCGCGGGCAGCACCACGGCGGCACCGGCCAGCGCGACGAGCGCGCGGCGGACGGCGAGGCTGTCCCGCCCGCGCGCGCCGTCGGTGAGCACAGTGCGCACACCGGCCGCCACCACCGCGAGCAGGAGAAGGGTCGCGAGGAACGCGATGGGTGTGGTGCGCGAATCCGGGACCGCGTCCCCGTTCCAGATGCCGCCGAGCCCGGCCAGCGACCCGAGCGTCCCGAGCCAGGGTTCGGCGCGCGCGGCGAACGCGGCGATCCCGGCCGGATCGGAGGGCTCCGCGCCCCCGCCGGACAGCGCGGTCGCCACCAACCACGGCGCCGACGCCGCCACCACCAGCGCCACCAAAACGGGCAGCCTGCGCCACCCGACCGTCACGGCGGCCGTGACCCCGGCGAGCAGCGCCCCCGTCGGCGTCAGCCCTGCCGCCGCGAGCGCGCCGGCCAGCATCGCCCACGCGCGCCAAGTGTGCTCCCCGACCGCGAGCGGCCCCTTCGACTCGGAGCCCCGGGCGCGGCTCCGATCACCCTGCTCGCGGCTCTGATCCGCGATGTTCGGTGCGCTGTCGGCGTTTTCACCGCTTCGTGTGTGCGTCGGGTTCGATGCTTGGAAGGGTGACCTGTCGCGGTCGGGATTGCCGCTCTGTCCGCCCGTGCGAATCCGATACGCCGCCAACACGATCCACGGCAGGGCCGCGTAGCCCGTGAGCAGGCTCCAGTGGCCCTGCAACAGGCGCTCGGCGACGTAGGGGTTCCAGACCGCGACCGTCACCGCGACGAGCTGGGCTGCCAGGCGCGCCCCCAGCAGTTCGCGGGTCAGGACCGCCGCGCCGTACCCGGCGGCCCACAGCGCGGCGACCAGGATCGCCTTCACCACGATCCCGCCGTCCACCACCGTCGAGACCGCCGCCAGCAGACCGTCCTGCGGGACCGCGCGCGGCGCGGCGTCGCCCAACCCCAGCGCCGAATCCGTCGGATACGAGCGCGGTGTGCTCACCGCGTCGCGCAACAGCAGATACCCCGGACCGAGCAGCGGCCCCACCACCAGCAGGGCGAGCGCGGCGCTGTACACGGCCGCGACAACCCGCTCCCGAACCCCGCCGCCGTCACTCACGGAAGCCCACCCTACGACGCCCCGCCTCCGGCACACCCCGACAGCCACCTCACTCCGGCGATCCCACACTCCACGGGCCCCCGGATGCGTATTCCACACAGTCGAGTACTGACCACGCGACGGCGTCCCCGGATCGAGCACCCCCGCACGTGCCGATCCGCACGCATCGCGTGGGCGAGGTTGCGGGCAGCATTTCCGAATGCGGCGGAGCTCACGGGCTCACTCCTCAGGGGTGTCCGTTAGTCGAGGTCGAATCCGGCTCCGAATCGGGACCACTCCACGATCTCCGGTCCGCGTGGTGAACCGCGACCAGGTGGCGGCCGGCCGCGACCGACCCGAGTCGGGTGCGGGCGGCTCGCACTGTGTTCACTCGGCGCGAGTAACCGGCACGCGCTGGGCCCGCCCCTCGGTGAGTACCCCGCCCGTGTGGCGGTGTTTCACATCGGGGTGGGACCATTGCGGGATGTCCGTGGTCCGTCGTCCTCCCGTGGTGGCGGACCTGACGCTGGTGACGGCAGGCGCCATGACCGCCAACGTGGCGGGGTACCTGTTGCAGTTGCTGGCCGGGCGGTGGCTCGGCGTCGGCGGCTACAGCGAGTTCGCCAGTCTGCTCGCCGTGCAATTGCTGTGCGCGGTGCCCGCTCTCGCCTTGCAGAACGTGGTCGCGCGCGAGCGGGTGCGCGGTGCCGATACCGCCGCGCTGCGCGGGTTGCAGTGGCGGTGCGCGGCGATGGTCGCCGCCGTCGCGGTGGTGCTGGTGCCCGTCGTGACGGTCGCGCTGGACGTGGGTGTGCTCGCCTGCGCGGGTGCGCTGGCGGCCGCGCCCGCGCTCGTGCTGCTCTCCGGGGAACAGGGCATCCTGCAAGGCAATCGGCGCTTCCGCGAGCTGGCGATCGTGCTCGGCGCGGCCGGCATCGCCCGCGTGACGCCCGCCCTCGCCCTGCTCGCGATGGGCGCGGGCGCCGCCCCGGCGCTGTGGGCGACCGCCCTCGGACTGAGCGGCGCGGCCCTGTTCGCCCGCACCCTCGCGAGCCGCGACGCCGCGGACGCACGGCACGCAGTTGAGGGGCAGTCCCGCGACAACGGACGGCACGCAGTTGAGGGGCAGTCCCGCGACAACGGACGGCACGCAGTTGAGGGGCAGTCCCGCGACAACGGACGGCACGCAGTTGAGGGGCAGTCCCGCGACAACGGACGGCACGCAGTTGAGGGGCAGTCCCGCGAAAACGGACGGCACGCAGTTGAGGGGCAGTCCCGCGAAAACGCACCGCACACCGTCGAGGGACAGTCCCACGAAAACGCACGGCAAGCCGTCGAGGGCCGGTCTCACATCGAGGGTGAGCATGGCGCACCGGTTCCCAGCGAATCCGCACCGACCACCCGGCCCGGCGAGGTAACGCAGCACGAGACCGGCGGTGCGCGCGCGGACGGAACCCGTAGGTCCACTACAAGGCACACCGCTGCCGTCGCCGACGCTGCGGCCGAGCCGACCCGGGCCGACCACCGCACCGGCGTCCTCCCCGTCCTGCGCGCCGCGCAACTCCAGGCCGCCCTCATGGCCCTCTCCTCCGCCGACCTGATCGTCGTGCGCATGGTGCTCGAGGACGAGGACGCCAGCCGCTACGCCCTCGGCGCCATCGCCACCAAGATCGCCTTCTGGCTGCCCGCCGCCGTGGGCGTGGTGCTGTACCCGCGCATGGCCCAGCCCGCGCATTCGGCCCGCGCCATCCGCGACGCACTCGCCGTGCTCTCCGGCATCGGCGTGCTCGCCGTGGCTGGCGCCGCCCTCGCCGCACCGCTGGCGCCGCTGTTCGCCGGACGCGACTACGCCCCGATCCAGGGCTTGCTGTGGTTGTTCGCCCTGCACGGCGCGGTCCTGGCCGTCCTGCAAGGCGCGGTGCTGTCCGCGATCGCCGTCGACCGCACGGCCACCGCCGCCCTCGCCTGGCTCGGCCTCGCCGTCGAGGTCGCGCTGATGATCGCCTTCGCGCGCACGGTGCCCACCCTCATCGTCACGGCCGTCTCCGTCGCCACCGTGACTACGGTCATCGTCGCCGGAACCGTGCTCCGCGCCGCCGAGAAACCCCACCTCACAACCTGACCCAGGTAGTGAGGTGGATATGCGCCAGGTGACGACCCGCCGCCGGCGTTATCGCTCTTCGGGTTCCGCATCCCGCGCGGCGATCACCCCAAACACAAAACAGCTCCCCCACCATCAGGCAGGGGAGCCGTTCCGCTGAACTACAGATCCGCGCTACAGATTCTTCTGCACCTTGATCTGTTCGGTCGGTGCGTCATCCGCGCCGCGCGGTGCGGGCGAACGGGGCGGGGCCGCACCACCACTGGGCGGGAAGTTACCGCCGCGGGCCGGCGTCGCCGGGGTGGTCGCGCCGCCGCCGCGCACGCCGATCAGCACGCCGATGATGGCGAGGATCGCGCCGAGCACGCCGAGGATGATCGGCAGCACGCGGCCGAACAGCGACAGGCGGTCGATATTGTCCTTGGCCACCGCGATCTGCGATTCGATCGTCGCCTCGTCGAACACCAGGTGCGACTTCAGCGCGGTCACATCCTGCTGCTCGGCGCTGCGGCCGTAGAAGATGTGCAGGTGCTCGCCGCCCTTGATGACGGTGCCGGTCTGCGGCTCCACCCACACCTCGCGGACGTTGGTGTAGAAGCGGTACATGGTGACCGGCTCCTCACCCTCGAGGCCCCACTTGTTGGCGGGCAGACTCAGGCGGTTGGTGGGCGCCTGCACGACGTCCCACAGGTTGGTCACCGGGACGGTCTGCCGGAACAGGTAGACCTTGGTGTTGTTGACCTCGGTCTCTTCGATGAAGTCGATGTCGTTGGTGGACCGCGCGTTCAGGTCGAAGTACGGGTACGACTTCTTCTCGGTGCCGATCGGGAAGCGGTACTGCAGACCGACGTGCTGCACCGGGTCGGCGATGCTCTCCATGGTCTGGGGATCGACATTGACCGCGATCGAACCGTTCGGCTCGGTGGCCACCGGTTCACCGGTCTTGCGGTCGATGGTGACGCGGTCGACGCTCGCGGTGAGCAGGCCGGTGTCGCCCTGCCTGTCGATGCGGCGCAGCGTCTGACCGGCCTGGACCGTCATCTCGGTGGCGTTCGACGGCTCTTCGACCGTGAGGAACCGCTGCGAGATGAGCGGGACGTCGGTGTCCACCCTGGCCGAGCCCTCCGGGGAGGTCAGCGACCGCGAGTCCAGCACCAGGCTCTCTTCGCCGGGCACGCTGTTCGCGATCGTGGTGATCTCGAGGTCGAGAGGAGTCTTGGCCAGTTTGTCGACGGTGTAGGTCGGGATCATCAGCGCTACCACGATGAGCAACGCGCCGAGACCTACGAGCAGGCAGGCCACCGTCCTTCTGGTACCGGCACTCAGTGCCATGCAAACACTCCTCGTCATAGAACACGGTCGGTCCGGCTAGTACTGCGGGCAGGCCGCGGCACTCGTGAGCCCCGACACTAACAGTCCTTTGCCGTACCATGCCGTGCCGAGGCCGGATTCCGACCAGAAATCGCCCGAGTTTAGCGCGAAAAGTGAAACGAGTAGTTCTCACTGGATTTCTCGTAGGGCAGACTTGTTCCCGATGACCCTCACCCGCCCCGCCGGAACCGTCGACGCGCCCGCACGGCCGCGCGCCTTCCTGCCCGCGCTCGAAGGGATGCGCGGGCTCGCGGCGCTCGGCGTTCTGCTCACGCACGTGGCCTTCCAGACCGGCGCGTCCAACACTCCGGTGCTCGGCGCGATCTGGGAGCGCTTCGATATGGCGGTCGCGGTGTTCTTCGCGCTGTCGGGGTTCCTGCTGTGGCGCCCGCACGCGGCGGCGGCGCGCGGAGCCGGAACCGCCCCGTCGACGGGCTATTACCTGCGCCATCGCGCCGCCCGCATCCTGCCCGCGTATTGGGCGGTGGTGTGCGCGGCGCTGATCCTGCTGCCGAACGCGGCCGACACCGCGGGCATCCGGGTGTGGGTGTCGAATCTGGCGCTGCTCCAGATCTATGTCCCGCTCACGCTCACCGACGGCCTCACCCAGATGTGGAGCCTCGCGGTGGAGGTGGCCTTCTATCTGGTGCTGCCGCTGCTCGCGTTCGCGGTCGTGGGATTGCGCGGCGAGTCCGCGCGACTGCGTATCCCGGCCGTACTGAGTCTGGGCGTGGTCAGCCTCGTCTGGAATTTCCTGCCGGTGCCCACGCCCGACGCCATCAACGCCGACAACTGGCTGCCCGGGTACCTGCCCTGGTTCGCGGCGGGCATGCTGCTCGCCGAACTCGTTTTCGATGCGCAACCGCTATCACTCTGGCGGCGAATCGGCGGCAACCGGTGGCTCATGGGCGGTATGGCCCTGACCGCCTTTCTGCTCTCGGCCACCGAACTCAGCGGCCCCGGCGGCCTCACCCGCGCCGAACCGTGGCAGTACGCCGCGAAGATGGGCCTCGGCGCGCTCATCGGTTTCGGCCTGCTCGCCCCGCTGGTCCTCGGCGAGCATCGCCACCGCCTGCTCGAATCCCCGCTCGCCCTCACCATCGGCCGCTGGTCCTACGGCATCTTCCTCTGGCACCTGGTGGTGCTGTCGATCGTCTTCCCCGTCTTCGGCATCCTCCCCTTCCGCGGCAACTTCCCCTACGTCCTGCTCCTGACCATCGCCATCACCCTCCCCCTCGCCGCCGCCAGCTACGCCCTCATCGAAGAACCCTCCCGCCGCCTCGCCCGCCGCTTCGACCGCAAACCCTCAGCACCAACCCCGGACCCCGCCCCCTGACCACGGGGGTTTGCGCGGTGCCGGGCCGTCGCTTCGGGCGGCCCGGCGCCGTTGTCAGTTTCGGGCGGGGGACACCTCCCGGGTGGAGAGGTCGAGGACGGGCCAGTCGGAGAGGTCGCGGTGGAGTTGGCGGTCGTGGGTGGCTACGACCACGGCGGCGGGGGTGGCGCGCAGGGCCTCGGTGAGTTCGTCGACGAGTTGGATGGAGAGGTGGTTGGTGGGTTCGTCGAGGAGTAGGGCGTGGGGGCGGGTGGCGAGGGCGCAGGCCAGGTCGAGACGGCGCTGCTGGCCCATGGAGAGGTCGCCGACCGGCTTGTTCGTCTCCGCTGAGGACAGCAGGCCCAGCGCGGACAGGCCGACCGTCTCGTGTTCCGGCAGGATGCCCGCCGTCACCAGCTCCGCCACGTGTGATTCGTAGACCTCGCGGGCGCGACGGCGCAGCGGATGCCGGGATTCCTGGCGCAGCAAGTGGATTCGCGACCTGCGGGCCCGATGCACCTGCCCCGCGGTGGGTTCGACGAGTCCGGCCAGCACGGCGAGCAATGTGGATTTGCCCGCGCCGTTCGGTCCGTTGATCACCAGGCGATCGCCCGAATCCAACGACAGCTCAACGGGTTCGGGCAATCTGCCCGCCACCGTGACCTCCTCGGCGCGCACCACCGTGACACCGGCCCGCTCCGGCAGTTCCGGCATGGTGAACCGCTGCGGCGGGCGCGGCGCGGTGATGCGATGCCGTTCCAGCTCGTCTTGGCGGCGATGCACCGCGCGCACCAGAGATCCTGCGCGCGTGGCTCTTTGGTGCTTGCCGGTGCCCTTGTCCGGCCGCCATCCGCTGACGAGCCGGTTCTGCGCCGACGACAGATCCTGCGCGAGCCGGGTGTGCTCGGTCTGCTGCTGCTTGTACTCGTCGGCCCAGCGTTCCAGTTCGGCGCGGCGGCCGTCGCGGTAGCCGGCGTACCCGCCGCCGTAGACGCGCGGGCGATCGTCGCGGGTCGGGTCGAGATCGAGAATCGTCTCCGCGACATCCGAGAGCAGCGCCCGATCGTGGCTCACCACCACCACACCGCCCGCGTACGCCCGCAACCTCGCGGTGAGGAAGTCGAGCGAGGCGCGGTCGAGGTGGTTGGTCGGCTCGTCCAGCAGCAGGAAGTCGTCGCCCGCGGCGAGCAGCACCGCCAGCCGCACCCGGTACCGCTGGCCCACCGACAGCGTCGCCAGCGGCCGCGCCCGGTCGGCGACCGCGCCGAGCCCGGCCAGCGCCACGTCGACGCGCCGGTCGGCGTCCCAGGCGTCGAGGAGTTGCGCGAGGTCGAGCGCCTCGCTGTACTGCTCGTCCGCGCCGGGGCGGCCCTCGGCCATCGCCTCGGTCGCCGCGTCGAGCCCGCGCATCGCCTCGCGCGCGTCGGCCAGGTGCTCGTCGATCACGTCGCCGACGGTGCGCTCGTCGTGGTCGGGCATCTCCTGGGTGGCGAGCGCCAGCGTCCCGACGCGCCGCACCACGCCGTCGTCGGGAGCGAGCAGCCCGGCGAGCACGTGCAGCAGCGTGGACTTGCCGCGCCCGTTCTCCCCGACGATCGCCCACCGCGAACCCGGCGACACCGTCATATCGACGCCGTCGAGCACGGTGCGCTCACCGCGCCGGACGCGAATATTCGAGCAGGACAGTTGCGCCTGCGCACGGGCAGGCCGAATACGAGTGGTGTTCATGTCTTCCTCCGGGCACACGCCATCCACGGCGGGAATCACGGGGTGTGCCTTGGTCGATGAATGCGCGCGCACCGCGCGAGGGCACATCGATGCGGGGCCGCACGTCATCCGCCGGTGCGGATGCGGGCCCGGAGCTCTCAGAGGAAGAAGAGGTATTGCACGAGATCGACCATAGCCCGAGGACGGGCGATCCGTCGACCGAGTTTCGGGGTCACGGTGCTCACACCTCGGAGCGCACGCTAGGTCTCACGGCGACCCGATTCGCAGAGGCGCAACGAACCTGCGAGGTCGTGGTCCGTTTTCGGGCGGCGTTGACGAAGCGGGGCCTGACCAGCCCTGCCGACGGCATCGGAGCTCCACGTGTTCGTGCGGGGCATCGCCCCTCGCGCTGGACAGCCAATTCGATGACACACGCGGACGCGTCTCGCCAACCGCCGGTGAGCGGGCCCGACGCGGTCGCTCCGGATCGGCGACATCAACCTGACGTGGATTCCCCGACCAACTCCTGGAGAAATGCCGATGTTTCCTCATCGGTCGCGTAAAGGATGGCGCCCCGCATTCCACGGGTGAGCAGCACCTTGTAGATATTGCGGGTCAGTTCGTCGTACCTGTCGTCCAACAGGCTTTTCGCCCTCATCGCAGGGTCTTTACTCGCACTCCGCACGCTGACGAGGCGTCCTCCGCGGGCGACGAGGTCGGGACCGATGATCACCCCAGCCCAGTCGTATTCGAATCCCTGAGCGGTGTAGATGCAGCCGACCTGATCGAAACCCGCCCGATCGGTGGCCCAGAACAATCGCGACGGAATCCCGTTGACCGCCCGTTCCGTCTTCAGATTCCATGGCATCGACCAAGATTGGATGCGGACGTCATCGACGAGGCTGCCGTCTGGGTTCGGATCACTCCACGGCCAGCAGTATCCTGCGGTGATCCGAGCCGTTTCCCCCGCGCTGTTCTTCGCACGCAGGTAGTCCTGCATCTCCTGTGGCGACCGCGCGACGCGAACCTCGAAGTTCGCATCACCATTCCATCGAGTCGGACCACCGGCCCGTAAGCCCAGTAGGCGGCGGACCCACTCGTCATACGCTTCCGAACCGCCACACCGAAACAGCCCGTCCAATTCGATCATGTCGACCGGGTATCCGGCGCGCGTGGCGTGAGCCCGGATCTCCTCGACGGTGCCGACCTCATCCGGGCGCACGACCTGATGCTCGTCCAAGAGGAACACCGGGACCTTGGCCGCTGCGATGAGTTCATCTACTTGCGGCCGATCAGTGCGCTTCTCCTTCTTGGTGAAGCGGTTGGTCGAGACCCTGCGAATGCGATGCGCTTCATCGCAGATCAGGACGTCGAGTTCATTCTTCGCGTAGTCCGCGAAGGTCCGGTAGTACTGAAACAAGCCCTTCAGCTCGGTCGAGCCTCGCGCCGGGTATTTGCGCAATGACTCGGTGAACGCCTGCGCGCCGGTCGCGTGGCGTACCTGCTTTCCCGCGCGGTGCAGTTCCGCCAGCAGTGCCACCGCGATGAGGCTCTTCCCACTGCCCGGTCCGCCGGTCACGATCACCACGGTCTTGCCATCCCGCTCGTGTGACCATCGGACACTCTCGAGCACACGCTGGTAGGCGAGTTCTTGGTTGTCCAGCAGAGCGAACTCTGTCGGGCCGCGCAGTTCCGAGGCCGTGAAGTCGAGCAGGGTGGGCCGCGGTCGGATCGGACTCTTCAGCAGTCGATCGCCGGGCGAGAAGTCGGCGGCCGGAGCCAACCTCGTTGCCAGGAACTCCCTGAATTGTGTGCGGGTGTCACCGGTGAACATGCGGCCGAACCGGTCGGCGTGACCGACCCGGAGACTGCTGATCGAATTCTGGGTCGCGTTGTGCAAATATGCCACGCCGTGTACCGCGTGGGGTCGGTCGTGGAGGAACTCGACATTCTGTGTGAGGTATTTGCAGTAGCCCCGTACCTGACCGATCGGGTGCAACTGTTCTCCAGGCAGACCGTGGGCCCTGACGATCCGATCACTGTTGTAGACGGTCTCGGCCGCGCTCCATTGCTTGAGCTCGACCACGACGTAGCTGTCCTCACCGGTCTGCGGATGTACGCCGCAGAGGACCACATCCGCCCGGGACCTGGCCATTGGTAGCCGATACTCCAGCAGCATCTCGACCTTACCCAGACCGGCATCCAGTAGATCCTGCGCGAGAATCGGCAGACTGGCTTCCCATGACCGCTGCTCCGAGCCGCGGTGCCCTGCCTGTCGCCTCAGATGGTCGGTGAGCAACTCCGCGAGGATGGCCTCCGCGGACCAGTCCAACACTTGTTCCGCTGTCGACCGCAGTGCCTTGTCCACCACGCCCCTACCCCAAGCCAGCACGAAACCTCGTGCAGCGGGGGCATATCCGCAGGGCGGAAGCCCGTCGGGCCGCAACCTGACGACCAAGATCGTAACGCACTCCGGATCAGGCCTGCTACGTCCTCCGCGACGTCAGCAATTACCGGACGAATCTCACCTCCGCCGCTGAAAGGGCACGGCGACAATCGTGCTGCTGGGCGGTCGGCGTGACGAAACGCCGTAACCCCGCATCACCTCCGCCGCGGAAGGGCGGCCAGCCCCACGGCGACCACCGCGATCAGCGCGGGCAACTGCACCCAGAGGGAGTCGCCGACGTAACCGCCGGGCGCGCGCCAGGGCCCGGTGGAGAGGGCGGCCATGCTGAGGGCAGTGAACAGGCCCGCTACCGCGGCAAGGGATTTGGCGGTGCGGTGCGGTTGGAAGTGGGCGGCGGCGAGGCCGGCGAGGGTGAGGCCCGCGCCGACGGGGCCCGCGATGATGGTGGCGGTGGCGAGCAGGCCGAGGGCGGCGATCGGGCGGGTGCCCCAGGTGCGGACGGGGTGTTCGGCGGCGGGGTGTCCACGGCGCGGAATCGCGAGGTAGAAGAGGGGTAGCACGAGCAGCAGTCCGCCGAAGATGGCGAGCCGGTACCAGCGGTCGGCGGGGAACGACACGGTGATCGGGCCCTCGACGCCGGCGGGGAGCAACCACGCCTGCTGCCAGCCGTCGATGACGATCGGGTCGAGGGCGCGTCCGTCGGCGGTGTGCGCCTCCCATCCGACGTTGGTGCTCAACGGCAGCACCAGGACTCGGGTGCCGTCGGCCGCGACGGGCGGGGCCGGCGCGGTGCTGTTCAGGCGCAGCCGGTCGACGGAGAACAGTTCCGTCGGGGCGACAACCACGTCGGACGCGCCCTGCGCGACAGGCAGCTCCACCGGATCGCAGACCCGAGCGGAAACCGGTGCACCCGAACGCAGTTCCTCGACGGTCGCGGTGACCGACGTGCGGACGACCTGTCCGCCGAGCGCGATGGTCGGGCCGAGTTCGCACGGCACCGTGAGTTCGCGATCGAAGGCCGCCGCCGGATACTCCGGCCCGAGCACCGACACCTCGGCCAAGCCGGTGGGCTGGGTGAGGGTGAACCCGATCGCGGTGCGGTCGAGCACCGAATGCCAGCTCTGCACGCTGATTTCGATGCGGTCGGTGACCGTGGGGAACAATGAGATCCGGGTCGGCCCGTCCACCTCGCGCACCTGCGGACCGTTGCCGAGGTTCACCGCGACGGTCGCGGGCGGGGCGGGCAGCCCGCCGAGCGAGGGCGTGATCTCCAGCCCGGTCACCAGAGTGGGCGACGGAAGTTCCAGCGTGAGTGTGGGTTTCGCGCCGGCCGCGTTGCGCGCGGTGTCCTCGGGCGCGGTCCACGTGGTGCGCACATCGCCGTCGGTCGCGGCGAACGCCGACCCGCGCAGATCTCCCACGTCGGACTGTCCGCGCGCCACCGGCCGCTCCGGATCGGTGAGCAGCGCCTCCAGCGCGGGTCCCTGCCGGGTGCGCACGGTGAGCTCGGGCGTGACGGCCATCGGCGCGGGCGCCGAGAGCGTGCGTTCGAACTTGCCCGGCTCCTCAGCCGAGAGCGCCAGGCCCTTGTGGCACCGCACGCGGTCGGGCGAATCGAAACACGCACTGCGCCCGGGGAATTCCTGGCCGAGATCCCAGCCGAGAACCTGCGCGCCGTCCGGCGTGGCGGGCAGCACCGTGCGGTGCCGGATGTTCACCCGCTCCGGTGCGTCGCGGACGGTGTAGTCGAACAGCTCCAGTTCGCTGATGCCGAACTGTCCGCCGCCACTGCCGTCGCGGGTGCGCGTCGCCGTGATCCGGACCCAGTCGGTCTTTCCGGCGGGCAGCGAAACCGACAGCGGCTCACCGGGTTCGGTGACCCGCACCGAGGTGCTGCCGTTATTGGTGCGCACCTCCACCCAGCGCACCGGATCGCCGATGGCGGCTCCGCTCACCGTGAACCGCAGCTGCCCGACGCCGACCGGCTCGTCGAGATCGAGCCGAAGCCATTGTCCCAGTGCGCGTTCCGCGCCGTTGCTGATCCACGAGGTGGCGGGATCGCCGTCCACGGCGGCGGCGGTCGAACTGCCGGGCGCGGCGCCGCCCAGCTGGGTGGCGTCGGCCGCTGAACTCGACGCGGTGACCGTGGCGCCGGACCATTCGCCCTGCACGAGTTCGGCGCCGTCCACCGGGTAGTCCGGGACGAGGTTGTGGGTGCGGCGCGCGTCGTCGGGGGAGCGCAGCGCCGAGTTGTGGTTGTCGACGCGGCCGAAATCGGCCTCCCGGTTCATCGGCGTATCCGTGACGGTCACCGCCCCGACGGGCACCCCGGCCCGCGCCGCGTCGGCCGCGAGCAGCGAAGGGTGCGGCGCGGAACCGTCGCGGTTGCGCCGCTCCAGCACCTCGGGCCCACCCTGCACGACGGGCACCGACGACAGCGGCACCGTGTACGCACCGGGGAACGACTCGGGAGCCCCTGTGCCGGAGAGTATTTCGACATCCGCCACACCCGGAGCCGCCGGATCGACCCGGTAGATCTCGACCGCCGGATAGGTCGGCCGCAGATCACCGTCGGCGACCAGGCCGTCGGCGACCACCGAAGCTTCCACGGGCGCACCGAATTCGGCGACTTTGGTCAATCCCGGCGACCCTTCGACGGCCCGGTGCGCCAGCATCGGACGCGTCGACCGCGACGTCTCCGGGTCGAGGTCGTTGCGCAACACCAGGACGCCGATTCCCTGCTCGGCCAGCGTCGAGGCCAGTCCGGCCGAGGGCCTGCCGTCGGCGATCAACCGCTGCACCGAGTCCATCGCCCGGATCGTGCCCGGCGGGTTCAGCGGCACCGCGTCGCGCACCGCCCACGGCGTGGTGGCCAGCGCCTGCAACGGCTCGTCGCGCGTGAGGCCCCACACCTGACTGCCGAATGGGGCGCCCGGCACCACCAGCGCGCGCGTGTCGGAGGCGTTGTCCCGCAACCAGTCCGCCGTCTGGTGCCAGTACTCCGGCACCGCGTCGTAGGCGCCGCGCGGCGCCAGCTTGCCGGTCCACGCCAGCGAGGTCGCCAGCGCCAGCGCCGTCAGGATCAGCGCGGCCAGCGCCACCATCTTGTCGCGTTCGGGATGGGCGAAGGCCTCGCGCCACCGCGCCATCGGCGCCGATCCGGGCAGCGGCACCCGCGCCAGCAGGTGAGCCAGGCCCAGCACCAGCGGGATGCGGATGAGCGGTTCGAGTTTGTGCACGTTGCGCAGCGGCGCGCCTTGGGAATCGAGGAACACGCGCACCGAATCGGCGAACGGCCCGCTCAGCTCCCCGACGTAACCGGCGCAGATCCCGACCAGCCCCACCATCAGGATGAGCCCGAGCCGCCCGCGGTGCGGCATCGACCGCATCGCCAGGCCCGCCATGCCCGCGGCGGCGATCAACCCCGTCGCCAGCACCGCGGCCGGTTGCGTCACCAGCACCGCGCCCGCGATGCGCTCCGGCGACACGAACGGCGTCCAGCTGTCGGTGCCGCGCAGCACCTCGGCCAGCGACGCCCACTGCGTCGTCACACCGGACGACTCGATGAAATCCAGGAACGGCGGGCTCACGCGGCCGAGCAGCAGCAGCGGCACCACCCACCAGAACGTCGCCAGCACCAGCAGCGGCACCCACGCCCGCGTGAACCGCCACCAGCGGCGATCGGGTTTGTACGAGGCCCACCACAGCAGCGCGGGCAGGAACGCGGCGACGGTCGCGACTGCGTTCACCGCGCCCATCAGCGCGAGTGCCAGCGCGCTTCCGGCGGGTGAATCCGCGCCGCCCCGTGTGTGTTTGCGATAGGCGTTGCCCAGCGCGGCGGGCGCGAGCAGCACCCACGGCGCCAGCACCATCGGCAGCGTCTCCGAGGAGATGGAGCCGAGGGTGGTGAGGACGCGCGGCGAGAGCGTGAACGCGATCGCCGCGACGATGCGCGACCCGCGCGTGCCGATGCCGAGCGTTTCGCAGAGCCGGATGATCCCCCAGAACCCGGCGAGCAGCAGCAGCGCCCACCAGATCCGCTGCGTCACCCAGGCGGGCAGCCCGAGCAGATCACCGGCGGAGAAGAACGCGCCGTGCGGGAAGAAGTACCCGTACGCCTGGTTCTGCACCTGCCCCATCGGGGCCAGGCTGTTCCACAGGTGCGAGGCGCGGTCGAGGAAACCCAGCGGATTCTGCGCCAGGTCGTACTTCGTGTCGGCGACCGTCAGGCCGGGCGCCTGCAGGAAGGTCAGCAGGAACGCCACGACCGCGGTCGCGGCGAACCACCGTCTACCGAGCGGCGCGGTGTCCGGCCGAGCCGGGACCGCGCCGGGTGTGCCGAGCGAGTCGGCGGATAGGTCTGGGGTCAGCGGCTCAGCGGCTGCCGTACTCAACGCTGTTGAGCAGCGAGGAGTCGGCGTCGCCACTGCGATCGATGTCGGGGCGGCTGTTCTGCTGCACCGCGGCGGTGATCGCGAACACCGTGATCGCACCGAGCACGGCGCCGACGACCGCGCTCGCAACACCAGGAACAGCAAACTTCATTACGGCACTCCAATACATCGAAGCAGGGCGTATTCCGGGTCAACCTACCGCATGAAACCACCCCGGCGTGAGCTAGGTGACAAACGTGGCGGTTTCAGTCCTGTGGCACGGCGCAGTTCAGCCCGCCCAGGAAAGTGCGCAGCTTGGCCGAGGTCTCGTCCAGTTCGGCGCGCGGCTCGGAGGCCGCCACGATCCCGCCGCCCGCGTGCGCGCGCAGCGACCGGCCGTCGGCGGAGAGTTCGGCGCAGCGGATCGCGACCATCCAGTCGCCGTCGCCGCGCGCGTCACACCAGCCCACCGCGCCGCCGTAGAAGCCGCGGTCCTCCTCGAGATGGTTGATGGTGTCCAGCGCCAGCTCGGTCGGGGTGCCGCACACCGCCGGGGTGGGGTGCAGCATGACCGCGAGGTCGAGCGAGGTGATCGAGGGGTCGGCGAGGCGGCCGGTGATCGGTGTGGCCAGATGCCACACGTCGTGGGTGTCGACGAGTTCGGGGCCGTCGGGGATGTCGAGTTCGGCGCATACCGGGGTGAGGATGTCGCGGATCCACTCGATGACGAACGCGTGCTCGTCGCGGTTCTTGGCGCTGGCCAGGAGTTCGGCGGCGCGGGCGGCGTCGGTCTCGGCATCGGGGTGGCGCGGCAGCGTGCCCGCCAGCGGGCGCAACGTCACCTTGTCGCCGTGCCGGGCGACCAGCACCTCGGGGGTCGCGCCGATCAGCGCCGCGCCCGTGCGGCCCGACGGGGTGAGATCGACGGAGAAGACGTTGGCGTGCGGGTGCCGGGTGAGCAGGTGCGCGGCGACGAGGTCGGCGGTGAGCGGTTCGGCGGCCTCCGCGAGCACCGCCCTGGCGGCCACCACCTTGCGCAGCGGCTGCGCGGGATCGTTGAGCTGCTCGACCAGTTTGGTGACGCGCGCGATGTGCTCGGCCTGGCTGGGGATCTCGGTGACCGCCCGCACCTCCGGCAGCGGCGGCACCGCGGCGGGGCGCCACGGACCGGCCGTGTACTCGAAGCGTTCGGGCACGGTGAGCGCGGCGGGCTTGCCCGGGTCGAACGCGAGCGCGCCGACGACGAGTCCCGCGCCGTCGCGCAGAGCGGCTCGTGCCCCCTCCACCTGGTCGAATGCCGCGGCACTCCCGGTCGAGCGCATCACGGCCCCGGGCTGGGCGAGCAGGAATCCGTTCATGGATTCCGACGATAGGCCGGTCACGAGCGCAATTGTTGTGCTAGCTCGCCGCGAGCGATCTACGTCTCATCGGGGCGCGGCGGGGTGGACAAAAGCGGGCTGTGTTTGTTGGCGCGCTGGTGGCCGCGAACAGTCGGTCGTCAGGCTCCCTCCCCGAGGTGGTCGGAAGGCGCGAATGAGACGTCTGATCGCAGGTGGGGTGCGGCGGATGGCGTTGGCGGCGAGGCCGAGATGGGTGTGCTGTGCCTCGCTCGCGCTCAGCGGTGCGGTTCCTTGCCGGGCGGCACCAGCAGGACCGGCCGGTGGCAGTGTTTGAGCACCGCGTCGGCGACGCTGCTGTGCAGCAGGGCGCGGATGCCGGTGGCGCCGCGGGTGCCCGCGACGATGATGTCGACGTCCAGGTCGTCGGCGCATGCCACGATGGCGTTCCAGATGGTGGTGGTGCATTCGGCGGTGCGCGCCTCGGCGTTGAGTCCGGCGAGTTTGGCCAGCCGCACGCCCTCGGTGTTGGTGTTGCGCGCGTCGACGTAGGCGATGTCCTCGATCTCCTCGTCGGGCACCCATTCCGGCTGCATGACGCCCGACAGTCCGGACAGGCGCGCCGCCTGGCGCACCATCGGCTCCCACGCCGTGAGCACCACGGCTCTGTTCGCCGAGAGGAATCGGCCCGCGTATTCGATGGCGCGCTTGGCGTTCTCGGAACCGTCGTAGGCGATGAGCATCAGATCGCAGGGCACGGTGACCTCCCGCTGGAGTCGAGCGGTTGTGTTGTCGAGGGTACCCCGTTCGCGCCGGCCCACGCGGCGGCGGCGCGCGGAGATTTCGGCGCTGAACTGCGGGAATCGGGTCGATGAGCATGTGCGGGCGTCGGCAGGCGATGCGGGCCGGGACAGCCGGCGCGCTCGCCGAGGAACCGGGAGCGCGGGCGACGCCGGAGCCGATCATGTGGGCTCTGGCTCCCGGCGCGCGCATCCGTCGGTCCGGCGCACGCGGGCAGACCCGTCCGAACACGCGTTCCGCCCGCGAACTACCGTGGGATCCCATGCGGAAAACGGCACTGGCCCTGTTCGCGGTGTGCGCGGCGCTCGCCACGGCGTGCTCCGGCGGCGACACGCCGTCCACCACCACCGCATCGCCCACGGGCACGCCCGGCACCACCGAGGCGACCGCCGATCCCACCACCCCCGCCGCGCGGGACTGCGCGGCCGAATACCTCGCGCGTTTCACCCCGCGCCAGAAGCTCGCGCAGTTGCTCACCGTCGGCATCACCGGCGCGGCCGACGCGAACAACGTGGTGAGCACCGAGCAGGTCGGCGGCATCTTCGTGGGCGGATGGACCGACCGGTCGATGCTCACCGACGGCTCCCTCGACGCGCTCCAAGCCCAGGCCGTCGCGCCGCTGATGGTGACGATCGATGAGGAGGGCGGGCGCGTCTCGCGCGTGCGCGATCTCATCGGCCCGGCCCCCTCGGCCCGCGTCACCGCGCAGACCATGACGCCCGAGCAGTTCTACGAGGCCACCCTCACCCGTGGCCGCGCGCTGAAGGACCTCGGCGTGACGGTGAACTTCGCGCCCGACGTGGACGTCAGCAGCCAGCCCGACGACACCGTCATCGGCGACCGTTCGTTCTCCGACGATCCCGAGGTGGTCACCCGCTACGCCGACGCCTACATCCGCGCCATGCGCGAGGTGGGCGTGGGCACGGTGATGAAGCACTTCCCCGGCCACGGCTCCGGGTCGGGCGACTCCCACATCGGCGCGGTCCGCACCCCGCCGCTGGACCAATTGCAGACCGTGGATCTGGTGCCGTTCCGCAACCTGATCGGGTCGGGCGCAGCCGTCATGATCGGCCACCTCGACGTGCCCGGTCTCACCACGCCCGACGTGCCCGCCAGCATCAGCCCGCAGGTCATGAGCCTGCTGCGGGAGGGCACCGGCTACGGCGCGGCACCCTTCGACGGGCCGATCTTCACCGACGACCTGAGCGGTATGGCCGCGATCACCGACCGAATGGGGATCGAGCAGGCCGTGGAGGCCGCGCTGGTCGCCGGGGCCGACAACGCCCTGTGGATCAGCACCACCGCGGTCTCGTCGGTGCTCGACGGGCTGGAGCAGGCCGTGGCGAACGGTCGGCTGCCCACCGCGCAGGTGGACGCGTCGGTCGTGCGGATGGGGAAGTACAAGGGCGCCCTGGCCTGCTGACGCGGGCACGCGGTACACCTCGGCAAATCGATCCGGCCTAACTTACCTTGGAGTAAGATGAAAGCTTCACCATGCGGTAGGAGAGTGGATGGCCGGCGGAACGAAGCGACTGCCCCGGGCGGTTCGTGAGCAGCAGATGCTCGACGCGGCCGTCGAGGTGTTCTCGCGCAAGGGGTTCCACGATACCTCGATGGACGCCATCGCCGCCGAGGCGAAGATCTCCAAACCGATGCTCTACCTGTACTACGGCTCCAAGGACGAACTGTTCCGCGCCTGCATCCAGCGCGAGGGCATGCGTTTCATCGAGGCCGTGGCGCCCGCGGGCAACCCGCAACTCAAACCGCACGAACAGCTGCGCACCGCGCTGGAGGGCTTCCTCGGCTTCGTCGACCACAACCGCCGTTCCTGGCAGGTGCTCTACCGTCAGGCGATCGGCCAGCAAGCGTTCGCCTCCGAGATCGACAACGCGCGCGAGCGGGTCATCGAACTCACCGCGAAGCTGCTCGAATCCAGCGCCAGGCACGCCGAACCCGGCACCAACTTCGACGTGGTCGCCGTCGCCGTGATCGGAGCGGGCGAGGCCATCGCCGACCGGGTCGCGAGCGGGCGCATCGAAGTGGCGGAAGCCGTGAACCTGCTGGACGATCTGGCCTGGCGCGGTCTGGCGGGGCGCAAGCCGGAGTAGGGCGCGCTCGTCGTTCCTGTTGCCGGGTGGTTCGCGCTCGGCCTATGTTCATCCGTTCACCGGAATCTCGAAACTTACGGGACGGAATGTTCGGAATGCTCAGGCCGTGTTCGCACGGCGCGGCGCGGTATGGAATCGACGCGAGCGAATGGCGGGCGCACCTGTGCGGGCTGTGCCTGGGTCTGCGCGACGAGCACGGTCAGCTGGCGCGCGCCGCGACCAACACCGACGCGCTGCTGCTCGGCATGCTCACCGAAGCGCAGCTCCGCGCACCCGCGCCGCGCGCCGAGGCGGGGCCGTGCCCGTTGCGCGGGATGCGGCGCGCTCGGGTCGCCACCGCCGATTCGCCCGGTGTGCGGCTGGCGGTGACGGCGTCACTGTTGCTGGGGGCGGCCAAGATTCGCGATCACGTCGAGGACGGCGACAGCTCCGCACTGGCCCGCCGCCCGATGACGCGGGTGTCGTCGCGCTGGGCCGACGCCGCCCGCGCACAGGCGGCGACCATCGGGTTCGATGTGGAACCGCTTGTCGCCGCGATTGATTCGCAGGCACGGTTGGAGCGGGAGGCGGTCGCCGCCTTAGCCGCAGACGACGGGTCGAGCGGCTCGGCGCCGCGGCACAGTGCGCGAGAGCGTCGCCACGGCACAGCGTGCGAGACTTCGGACCCCGGCGAGTCGCGTAGTCGCGGTGGAACATTCACGTTCGGCGGCGAACCGCAGGGTGGGGCTGACCCTCTCGACGTACTCACCTCGCCGACCCAGCTGTGCGCCGCCGAGTTCTTCGCGCACACAGCGGTTCTCGCGGACCGGCCGGAGAACGTCGAGCCACTGCGCATCGCGGGCCGCCACTTCGGCCGCATCGCTCACCTCACCGACGCTGTCGAGGACTACGACGACGACGTCGACCGCTTCAACCCGCTCCGCGCCACCGGCACCACGCTGCCCGAAGCGTACGAGTTGATCGGCGAATCCGACCGGGCGCTGCGCATCGCCCTCGCGGAATCCGAACTGGCCGAGGTGTCCACGGTCCGGTGGATGCTGCTGGACCCGCTGCGTTCCCTCGTGCACCGCGTCGGCCGGGGCATGGGCGCGCTCGCGTCCCATGTCTGTCATCCCGCCGAATCCGGGCACGCCTGCGGAACATCCGGTGACACGCTCGCCTCCGCAACAGCGTTCACCGGCGGCCAGCTCATCCCCGTCGCGGCGACCTGGGGCAGCGCACCACCACCCCGGTGGGACGAGCGCGACCAGCAGACGCGGCGGCGGCGTGAACCGCGCTGGAAGCGCTGGTGTGAGCGGTGCTGCGATTGCGCCGACTGCACCTCGTCCTGCGGCAACTGCTGCGGCAGTTGCGGCAAGTGCGGAAACTGCTGCTGCGACTGCTGATCCACGATCCGAGCGCCGCCGAAACGCGAAACCGCCCCCGGATCAACGCGATCCGGGGGCGGTGCCGACGTCCACTCAGCGCAGCGTGGCCGTGAGGTGCGGGTACCCCTTCTTCGGGTTCAGCAGCGCCAGATCCCACCCGCCGTCGACCTGATCGGCGTAGACGTTCACCGTCGAGGGCAACAGGATCGGCTTGCCGAACTTCACGGCGTAGGTGGTCTTCTCGGGAATCCGGCCCTCGATGTTCGACAGGATGTTCGCCGCCGACCACATGCCGTGCGCGATGGCCTTCGGGAAGCCGAAAGCCTTGGCGCCCAACGCCGAGGTGTGGATCGGGTTGTGATCGCCCGACGCGTTGGCGTAGCGGGTGATCGTCTTCTGATCCACCCGCAGGGTGCGCAGCGGGGGCGGCGGCACCTCGTCGGGCTTCGGCTCGGGCTTGGGCCCGCCCGACAGCGAGGTGCGCTGCTGGTGCAGGAAGGTGGTGACCTGCCGCCACACCAGTTCGCGGCCCACGCTCACCTCGGTGATCGCGTCCACCAGCAGGCCCTTCGGGTGTTCGCGCAGGTTCTCGATGTGCGTGCGGAAATCCAGCGGCTCGGACACCGAGATGTCGCGGGTGCGCTCGATCAGGTTCTGCGCGTGCACCGCGCCCACCGCCACGAACGGGAAGTCCCGCGCCACCACCAGCTGCATCGCCAGCGGGAAGCTGAGGATGAACGGGTAGGTCAGCGGCAGCGAATCGCCGAAACGCAGGCCGGTCGCCCGGCAGTAGGCGGCCAGGTGGTCGGGATCGACCCGCAGCCCCTCCAGCTCGATCACCCGGTCGGGCAGTTGCGGCTTGCGTGCCGAAAGCAGCGGCACCGGAACGGCCCCCAGCGCGGCCTTGACGAAAAGGCTGCTGTTCTTGGGGGTTTCGGTGAGCGTGATGGTCTCGGTCATCATGCTCCGATCAGGCTCTGACCGCAGACCCGGACCACGTTGCCGCTCACCGCGTTCGACGCGGGGCTGGCGAAGTAGGCGATGGTCTCGGCCACGTCCACGGTCTGGCCGCCCTGCAGCAGCGAGCTCATCAGGCGGCCCGCCTCGCGGGTGCCCAGCGGGATGGCCGCGGTCATGGCGGTCTCGATGAAGCCGGGCGCCACCGCGTTGATGGTGATGCCCTTCTCGGCCAGCTTCGGCGCCTCGGCGTTCACCATGCCGATGACGCCGGCCTTGGACGCGCCGTAGTTGGTCTGGCCGCGGTTGCCCGCGATGCCCGCGATGGAGGACACGTCGATCACGCGGCCGCCCTCCTTCAGCACACCCTTGGCCACCAGGCCCTCGGTGATGCGGTGCGGCGCGGCGAGATTCACGTTGATCACGGAGTTCCAGCGGCCCTCGTCCATGTTGGCGAGCAGCTTGTCGCGGGTGATGCCCGCGTTGTGCACGACGATGTCGATGCCGCCGAAGCGCTCGGTGGCGAACTCGGCGAGTTTGTCGGCGGCGTCGGGCGCGGTCACGTCCAGCGCCAGCGCGGTGCCGCCGACCTTGTTCGCGGTCTCCGAGAGCGCCTCACCGGCGGCCGGGATGTCGGCGACGATCACCGTCGCGCCGTCGCGGGCGAAGACCTCGGCGATGGTGGCGCCGATGCCGCGCGCCGCGCCGGTGACCACGGCGATCTTGCCCTCGAGCGGGCGGTCCCAGTTGATGCCGGCGGCGGCGTTGTCGTCCTTGCCGACCCGGATGACCTGGCCGTCGACGAACGCCGACTTGGCCGAGAGCAGGAAGCGCAGGGTGGATTCCAGGCCGGTCGCGGTGGCCGAGGCCTCCGGGTGCAGGTAGACCAGCTGGGCGGTGGCGCCGCGCAGCAGCTCCTTGGCGACCGAGCGGGTGAAGCCCTCCAGCGCGCGCTGGGCGATCTGCTCGTCGACGGTGGCCGCCAGCTCCGGCGTGGTGCCGATCACGACGACGCGGCCCGACGCGGCGATGCTGCGCATGGCCGGCTGGAAGAATTCGAACAGCTGCGAGAGGTCCTCGATGGCGCCGATGCCGGTGGCGTCGAACACCAGCGCGCCGTGCTTGGTGCCCTGGACCAGCGAGTCGGCGAAGGTGTAGTCGCTCAGCAGCGCGCGCACCGGCTCGGCGACGCGGCCCTTGCCGCCGATCAGCACCGGGCCGGTCAGCGGGGGTTCGCCGGGGACGTAACGACGCAGGTTCTCCGGCTGCGGCAGACCCAGCTTGCTGGCCAGGAACTGTCCGGGGGCGGAGTGGACGAACGATCCGTAGAGGTTGGGTGCGCCCTTGCTCTTGGCTGCCACGGTTCCTACCTTTTCTTGTCTTCTCGGCGGATGTCTGTCGCGTTCGCGGGTGCTCCGGGCACGCTACGCGCTGCGGGTGCGACCTGCGGGGGAGGCACCGGGCGACGAGGCGTGTCGGCGCACCTTCGGGGAATGCGGTGTCGACAACAAACTTACTCCAGAGTAAGTTTAAAGTAAACCGATGCGATACGGCGTTCGTGGCACCCGAGCGCCGGGCAATTCCCCGACGAGACCTTGGAGACTCGAGTGACAAGCAAAGCCCGTTCGGCCAAGAGCACGGCCAAGACCGCGAAGACGGCGCGCCCCGTCGCGATTGTGGGCGGCAACCGGATCCCGTTCGCTCGCTCCGACAAGGCGTACGCCAACGCCTCCAACCAGGACATGTTCACCGCCGCGCTGGACGGGCTGGTGAGCCGGTTCAACCTGCAGGGCGAGCGCCTCGGCATGGTCGTCGGCGGCGCGGTCCTCAAGCGCGTCGGCGAGCACGGCATGGTCCGCGAGAGCGTGCTCGGCAGCAAGCTCTCGCCCTACACCCCGGCCCACGACCTGCAGCTCGCCTGTGGCACCGGCCTGCAGTCCATCGTCACCGTCGGTGACGCGATCGCGCTCGGCCGCATCGAGGCCGGCGTCGGCGGCGGCACCGACACCACCTCCGACGCGCCGATCGGCGTGAGCGAGGGCATGCGCGAGTGGATGCTGCAGGCCAACCGCGCCAAGACCACCAAGGACCGCCTCAAGCTGGTCGGCCAGCTGCGTCCCTCCATGGTGGGCATCGAGATCCCGCGCAACGCCGAGCCGCGCACCGGCCTGTCGATGGGCGAACACGCCGCCATCACCGCCAAGGAGTTCGGCGTCTCCCGCGAGGCGCAGGACGAGCTGGCGTACCTGTCGCACAAGAACATGGCCGCCGCCTACGACCGCGGTTTCTTCGACGACCTCATCACCCCGTTCCTCGGGCTGACCCGCGACGACAACCTGCGCCCCGGCTCCACCATCGAGAAGCTGGCCACCCTGAAGCCGGTCTTCGGTGTCAAGGCCGGTGACGCGACCATGACCGCCGGCAACTCCACCCCGCTCACCGACGGCGCGTCGGCGGTGCTGCTCTCCAGCGACGAGTGGGCCGCCGAGCGCAACCTGCCCGTGCTGGCGCACCTGGTGGACTCCGAGGTCGCCGCCGTGGACTACATCCACGGCCCCGACGGCCTGCTCATGGCGCCCACCTACGCGGTGCCGCGCCTGCTCGCCCGCAACGGCCTCACCCTGCAGGACTTCGACTTCTACGAGATCCACGAGGCCTTCGCCTCCGTGGTGCTGGCCACCCTGCAGGCCTGGGAGTCCGACCAGTACTGCAAGGAGCGCCTGGGCCTGGACGGCGCGCTGGGTGCGATCGACCGCAGCAAGCTCAACGTCAACGGCTCCTCGCTCGCCGCGGGCCACCCCTTCGCCGCCACCGGCGGCCGCATCATCGCCTCCACCGCCAAGCAGCTGGCCGAGAAGGGCGGCGGCCGCGCCCTCATCTCCATCTGCGCCGCCGGCGGCCAGGGCGTCGTCGCCATCCTGGAGCGCTGACGCAGGTAGTTTCTCGTGGCGCCCGGCTTTCCGAAAGCCGGGCGCCACGGCCATTTTCGGGGGTATCAGCTCCGAAAAGTGACACGTCGGCCCGGGTGATTCGCCGGAGGTCGTCGAGCCGGGTCATCGGTCGGCTCGCAATGTGAGGCCGAGGGCGCCGAGGACCGCGGCGACCGTTCCGATACTCGTGGAGCCGCTGCCGTGTTCGATCTCGCGAATGGTGCGGGTGGAGGTGCCCGCCAACTCCGCGAGTTGCTCTTGTGTCAGGTTGTACGCGCGTCGCGTCGTCCGCACGGCCCTGCCGATATCGCTGATCACGTTCGACCTCCGGATCGGCAGAATATTGCCGATTTCTCACTTCGGAGCACCGGAAAGCGCTCATCGGTAGGCAATCGGCAATATATTGCCGATTTTGAGATTTTCGGCCATCGTCGGCGATGTCGACCGGTGAGTCGGCAGAATCCTGCCGACTCGAGGGCGGTGTCGATGAAGGCGCCGTCGACGATCAGGTATCCGACCATGACGGCCGGCGCGGTCGGCAAAGGGTGGGCTGGGCCCGAGCGCTGTGCGGCCGGTTGTCGTGGCGCATGAGTCCGGGCGGTGTTCGGCGCTGGTTCGCGCGTTACGGGTTGTGAAGATTCTCATCGGAACTCGAGGTGGGTGGCTTCAGGTGAAGTAGCACTCTTCCTGCGATGTTGTAGCAAATTGCTCGCGAATATGACGGTTCGGTTCCGTTCGGCAGGGTTGCAGGGTGGGGTGGCGAGGGTTGATTCAGGATGATCTCTGTGTTTACGTGCTCGTAACCTGCTGATGCGGCGGGTTCGGGAGCGTGTCGGGGCCTCTCGTGTGGAGATGTTCGATTGTTAGCTACCGACAGGAAATCGATCCGCATCCGGGAAGCGTCCCGGGGTGGGCCCGCACAGGAAGGCTGAATCGGCTGATGCGTATAGGTGTTTCGCTGCGCGCCGCGGCGGTGGCGATCGCGGCGGTGGTCGGGCTCGGGCTCGCGGTCGCGGGCCCCGCGGGGGCGAACGGCGCGGTGGATCGATATCTGGACCTACCGCTGGTCAATCGCGACGCGTCGCACGGCCCCGGCGGCGTCCACCCCGACCTGCCCTATGACGCGGCGGAACTGCGCGGCCTGCTCGACGAGGCCCGCTCGCGCGGCATCGCCCCCACCCGCTACGCCGCCCTGCTTTTCCAGTACTGGCTGGTCGACGCCACCGGCAAGGCGGGCATCGACCTGCGCTCCTGGGACCCGAGGACGGGCGTACAGGCCAACCGCGACAACCTGATCCGCTCCTACCGCTACTACGAGGACCTGCAACTGGCCCACCGCGAACTCCAGTGGGCGGGCATGGGCGGCCAGGTCGGCGCCGACTTCGGCGGCGGCCTGCTCGATTTCGAGCTGATGGGCACCCTCTACGCGCTTCCCGGCATATCGGAGTCGGCGCGCGGCGTGGTGGCCGCGGTGCAGCAGGCCGCGGGCCCGGCCGCCGTCGCGCAACTCCCCGGCGGCCTGCGCGCGCTCGCCGAAGCCGGCTCGCAGATCACCCCAGGCGACCTGCACTACATCATCGGGATGATCCTGGTGATGCAGAAGAACATCTTCTCGGACCTGATGCCGATGCACGACGCCTATGTCACCGAAGGACTTCCGGCGCTCGAGGAGTTCCAGGCCGCGGGATTGTTCGACGCGTCGATCATGAACGCCTGGCGCGATGTGTCTTCCGGCGATCGCGACCGCATCGCCGCGGGCAACGCGACTCTGCTTCGCCGCGAACAGGAATGGGCTATCCGCGCCCAGTGGGACCACGTCCGCGAATACAAAGGCGCGGTCGGCGAGGCCATCACCTACGTCAGCGGCGCCGCGGGTTCGCCGTCGGTGGCCGGCGTCGCACCGCCCCGCGAATTCCGCCCGGTGCGCATCCCGTTCACGCAGGCCGACGGCCGCCCCGCCCGGCTGGTCCTGCCGCTGCCCGACTGGAACTGGTCGGTCTTCGACGCGCGCTGGGACTACATCACCGCCGAACTGCTCCCGAAATACAAGTTCCAGGTCGAGAACAATTGGCCCGCATTGGAAGCCGTGATGCGCACTCCCTACGAGATCCAGATGGAAACCCACCGGCCCCTGCTGAACATCCCGCAGCTGCTGGATTCCGCGGCGCGCAATCTGCGCGTCGAACCCGTCGAGACCGAACTGGCGGTGAATTGACATGAAACGTCGTACTTTTTGCGCGGCCGCCGCGTTCGCCGCTGCCGCCCTGGCCGTCTCGTGCGCCGGAATCGTCGCCGCCGAGCCGCTTCCGCCGCGCACGCCCGGATTGGGCGAGGTGTTCAACGGCTACGTGATCGGCTCTCTGCGAGGCGCGCAGCCCGCCTCGCCGCACGAGATCCTGGAGGGCTTGGCCGCCGATGATCCCTTCTATCAGGAGCCTCCGCTCACCGGGAACGAAAAGCCCGGCACGGTACTGAAGTCCAAGAAAGTGGACGTGCTGTTCACGGGCGTCAAGCCCGCGAATCTGAACGCGTGGAAACTCATGTACGTCACCACCGGAATCGATGGCGTCACACCGGTGATCAGCACCGGCATCCTCATGATCCCGGTGGACGGCACCCCGAACGCCGACCGCAAGCTCATCTCCTATCAGGAGGCCAACGACAGCGTCGGCTGGTCCTGTCACCCGAGCACCCAGTGGACCGGCGGCGCCCCGATGGACGGTGCGTCCTGGTCGGCGCTCGGGCCGCTGGCCATGATGTTCGGCAAGGGCTACGCGGTGATGATCTCCGACGTGGGCAACGACGCCGACCGCAAACCGCACGGCGTCTTCGCGGGCAAGTTCGCCGCCCACGCCCAACTCGACGGCGCGCGTGCGGCATTGCGGCTCCCCGACGCGGGACTGGATTCGCGGGCGCAGGTCGCGCTGTTCGGGATCGCGGGCGGCGGTGTGGGTGCGGCGTTCTCGGCCGAACGCCACCCCGAGTACGCACCGGACCTGAACGTGAAATCGACTGTGCTGGAAGGCATGGTCGTCAAACCGCGCAATTTCATGCGCGTCGCGGACGGGTCGGTCGGTTCCGGATTCGCGTTCGCCACGCTGCTCGGGCTCGAACCCTGGTACCCGGAGATGCGGATCGACGAGAAACTGAACCCGGCGGGCAAGGCGATCGCCGACTTCTTCCGCACCCAGTGCCAGACGCCCGCGTACTTCGGCCTGCCGTTCCTGCCGCTGCACATGCTGTTCCACACCGGACTGAACCCGGCCGACGAGCCGGGCTTCCAGCACGCGTTCGAGGACAACATCCTGGGCCGCTCGGGCACGCCGACCTCGAAGATGCTCATCGCCTCCTGCGCGGCCGACGATTCGTTCATGTCGCTGGTACCCGCCGCCGACTCCCGCGAGCTCGCCGACATCTACCGCGCGCAGGGCGCGGACGTGACCTACCAGCCGACGAATTGCAGCATGGTGCGCATGATCACCGACCTGTACGGCTGGGGCACAGACCTTTTCGGCATGCAGACCATCGAATGGATGGACAGCAGGTTCGATTGACGCGTAATACCGGCTCGGCGACGCACGCCGAGCCGGTCGGTCACTTCGGCAACTCGTGGTGCCCGCCGAACGCCTTGCGCATCGCCGAGAGCACCTTGTCGGCGTACAGCGCCTCGCCGCGCGAGGAGAAACGGGCGAACAGCGCGGCCGACAGCACCGGCGCGGGCACACCCGTGTCGATCGCGGCATCCACGGTCCAGCGGCCCTCGCCGGAATCCGACACCCGTCCGCCGAACGAGTCGAGGTTCGGGTCGGCGTGCAGAGCCTCGGCGGTGAGGTCCAGCAACCACGACGCGACCACCGATCCGCGCCGCCACAGTTCGGTGACCTCAGGGACGTCGATGTCGTACCGGTAGTACTCGGGATGCTCGAGCGGGGTCTCCTCGGCCGAGAACTCGCCGGACTGCTGGGACCCGTAGTTGGCCTTGTGCAGGATGTTCATGCCCTCGGCATAGGCGGCCATCGCGCCGTACTCGATGCCGTTGTGCACCATCTTCACGAAGTGCCCCGCGCCCGCGGGCCCGCAGTGCAGGTAGCCCTGCTCGGCAGGGGTGGGCTCGCCGGTGCGCCCGGGGGTGCGCGGCGCGGCCTCGACGCCGGGGGCGATGGATTTCAGCAGCGGATCCAGGTACGCGACCTGCTCGGCCTCGCCGCCGATCATCAGGCAGTAGCCGCGGGTGAGCCCGAAGACGCCGCCGGAAGTGCCGATATCGATGTAGTGGATGCCCTTCGGCTTCAGTGCCGCGGCCCGCTTGATGTCCTCGTGGTAGCGGCTGTTGCCGCCGTCGATGATGATGTCGCCGGGCTCGAGCACCTCGGCGAGCTGGTCGATCACCGCGCCGGTCGCGCCCGCCGGGATCATCACCCAGACCACGCGTGGCGTGTCGAGCATGCTCACGAACTCGTTCAGGTCGGTGCTTCCCCGGAAGGATTCGCCCAGCTCGGCGCCCAGTTCCTCGATGTGGTGGGGCTTGCGTTCATAGCCGACGGCGGTGTGCCCGTGCTTGACGATCCGGCGGACGATGTTCGCGCCCATCCGGCCCAGGCCGATCATTCCCAGCTGCATTGGCGTCCATCTCCTCGAGTTCGGCGGGACGGGGTAGGAGGGTCGCCGTCGATTGTCGCGCGAAGTGTGTAACGCGCGGTGCGCTGCCCCGATAAACAGATCGGCTCCGCGCAGTTGCCAGACCCCCGACCCGGCAACTGCGCGGGGCCCTTTCCGCGTTCGGGGCGGTTCTTTGCGCAAGATTTGCTGTGGTGCACGACCGTGCTGCCGACCGGGCCGCGGACCACTATCGTGGGCGAAGACCGGCAGCGTGCGCGGTCGGCCAACTTCACCGGATTCATCGGAGGACGGTTCGTGACCAGCGAGTCGAGCACCGGAAAGCGCGACAGCGCACCCCAAAGTGGCGAAGTGGGACTCCGTCAGCTCCTCGAGTCCTACCGCAACCGGAACTCCGCGCAGCCGACTCCTCGCCCGACCGTGACGAAGGTCACGCCCACCGCCGGATCCCCCAGCGACTCCACCGCCACCCAGCCGCTACAGGTCTCAGGGCCGGAGGGCGCCGAAGGGAATGCTCGCGAATTGCCCGAGCAGCCGTCGGGCGCTCCGTCGCCGAGCGGCGGCAATCCGCCGCCGAGCGGTGGCAATCCGCCGTCGCCCGCACGGGGGCAGCAGAGCTTCTTTCAGCGACCCGGGGGGAACACCGGTGCTGCGGGGTGGAGCGCGTTCGGTGAGCCCGCGAAGGTCGTGCGCGAGGGTGACGATCGTGGGGTGAGTGGTCAGGGTGGGCCGTCGGGTGCTGAGTCGGCCGGGCGTGAGCCGGGTGCGTGGTCCGGGCCGGAGCAGGCTGGGCCGTCGAGTACCGGGCCGGCGGCGCGTCGGCAGGGGGAGTGGTCCGGGCCGGAGCAGGGCGGCCCGTTCAACCCGTTCGAGTCGGAGCGGGCAGGCGGACAGGGGAGCCTGTTCGAGCACTCCTACCCGACGGAGAAATTGACGCTTCCGAACCGAGGCGAGGCGGGGACCGGGCTCGGACAGTCGCGGCCCGCTGATCAGCCGCCCGCGGTGAATCCCTCGCAACCGACCGATGAGCTGGATCTGCGCGGGCAATCCCGCGCTGCCGGTCGACCTGGCGCCGGGGAGTCGGCCGGTGCGCCCGATCGCCCGCGCGCCTCGGGCTGGCTGAACCCGCCGCCCCCGCCGAACGCCGAGCCGCGCGTGGGTTCTGCCGAGCAGACGAACGCCGACCCACGGCCGGAGCACGGTGCGGGTCTTACCGGTGCCGCTGTCACCGGTGCCGCGCGTCCCGACGGTGGACCGCGTCCCGACGGCGGGCTGACCGGCAACTCCGGTGGCGGCCACGCTCCCACTCGAAGCGCGTCGAATTCGATAGGCCAAGAAGGACATTCGAGCGCGCGACCCGATACGGGGCCGGAGTCGCCAGGGCGTGGCGGTTCGGAGGCCGACGGACAGCTCGGCTTCGGCGGGCTGGACTTGCCCGCACAGGGTGCGCCGGGCCAGGAGGGCCACCCGCATCCTTCCGGTCAGCCCGGATTCGCCGCGCAAGAGGCGCCGAGCCAGGACACCCGGCCGATCCCGACCGCGCAGCCCGGGGCGAGCGGACAGAACTCGCCGGATCGGGAGGGGTGGCCGCCCACGGGTTCCGGATTCGGTGGCTCGGAGCCGGCCGGGCGCACCGGCGAGGTGCCGGCGTTCGAGCAGGAGCATGTCACCGAGCGTTTCGATATCCGAGGGGGAATGGGTGCGGCTGTACGTGCGCCCCTGAACGCTCCGGATGATCGAGCGGCGTTCGACAGGTCACCGGCGAACGCGCCGAACGCTTTCGACAAGCCGCACCCGGAAAACCCCGGTGCCGCAGGCAAACCCGACGCGACCGCCTCCGCCGACTTCGGTGGCGTAATCGGCGCGCCGCCCGAGCCTTTCGATCGCGAGTACGCGACGGAGCGTTTCGACTTGGCGGCCGGACCGCATTCCGGTGCGCAGGACGCGACCTCGCATCCGCACGAACGCACCAACGCCTTCGGCGTGCCGCTCGCCTCCGATTCCCCGCACGGCAGGCCGGTCGAGTCGTGGGCGACGGAAAAGCTGGATACCGCAAGCGATCCGGGCGCGAACGAGAGCGCCCGCACGACGGCCCTGGGGCAGACCGCCGACCGGGCGCACGACAAGACTCAGGACGCACATGACGACGGACAGCCGCCCGCAGGCGCCGGGCGTGGCCTCGCCGCGGGCGCACAGCGCTGGATGAACGCGCGCAGGCCCAGGCCGAGACCCGGGTCCGCCGGTTCGGGTCCGTGGTGGCAGCGTCCCGCCGCCCGGCGCGCCGGATTCGCGGCGGGCGCCCTCATCGCCATCGGCGGTCTCGCCTACGCCGTCGACGCGGTGGTCTCCTCCGGTGATGTGCCGCGCGGCGTCGTGGTCGCGGGTGTCGACATCGGCGGTATGGAAGTCGACGCCGCCGACGCCAAACTGCGCGGCGCGCTCGAAAACCGCTCCGCACAAGAACTTCCGCTGCGCATCGGCGACGTGCAGGATCGCATGGTCCCCGCCGAGGCCGGCCTCTCGATCGACTGGAACGCCACGTGGGACCACATCGGCGGCCAGCCCCTCAACCCGGTCACCCGGTTGATCTCCCTGTTCGGCAAGCGCGAGATCTCCGTCATCAGCACCGTCGACGACGCCAAGCTCGACGGCAAGATCACCGAACTGCGCGCCTACGACCGGCCGACCGTCGAGGGCACCATCACCTTCCAGGGCGCGAATCCCGTTGCGGTGCCGCCGGTTCAGGGCCGCGTGCTCGACATTCCCGCCGCGCGCAACGCGTTGGTGGACAACTGGATCTACGGCGGCACGGTCGAATTGCCGGTCATCCCGGCCCCGCTCACCGTGCAGCCGGAAGCGGTCGACCGCGCCCTGCGCGAGATCGCTCAGCCCGCCGTGAGCGCCGACGTGGTGTTCGAGGGCAAGGGCGGCGACGCCCGCCTGACCCCCGAGCAGATCGCCACCGTGCTGATCTTCGAACCCGACGGCCAGGGCGGCCTGGCCGTCCGCTACAACACCGAGGCCGCGACCGCGCTGCTCGCGCCGCAGCTGGCCGAATCCGAAGTCGAGCCCAAGGACGCGACTTTCGCCGTCGGCGGCGGTACGGCGCGGGTGGTGCCCGGCGTGGTCGGCGACAAGGTCGACTGGCCCAAGACCCTCGAGCGCCTGCCCGCGCTGCTCACCGCCACCGCGCAGCGCAACGCGGAAGCGGTGTACGCGAAGGTCGAACCGAAACTCACCACGCAGGCCGCCGAGGCGTTGCGCATCGTCGAACCGATGGGCGCGTTCACCACGGGCGGGTTCAGCGGACCCTCCGGCGTGAACATCCGCACCGTCGCCGCGAAGGTGAACGGCGCGGTGGTGCTGCCCGGAGAAACGTTCTCGCTCAACGAGTTCACCGGCCCGCGCGGGGTGGAGCAGGGCTATGTGGAGTCGGGCATCATCGACCACGGCCGCCCCAGCACCGCGGTCGGTGGCGGCATCAGCCAGTTCGCCACCACCCTCTACAACGCCGCCTACTTCGCGGGCCTCGAGGACGCGGGCCACACCGAGCACAGCTATTACATCTCGCGGTACCCGGCCGCGCGCGAAGCGACGGTCTTCGACGGCGCGATCGACCTGAAGTTCCGCAATAACACCGAGACCGGCGTCTACATCGAAACCGTCGCCACCTCTTCGGAGATCACCGTCCGCATCTGGGGCACCAAGACCGTCAACGTCGAATCCATCACCGGCGAACGCACCAAACCCACGGAGCCCCAGACCATCACGCTCCCCGAAGGCCGCGATTGCATCCCCTCCCAAGGCGCTCCGGGCTTCACGATCTCCGACACCCGCGTCATCACCGACCGTGCCACCGGCGCCGAGATCTCCCGCACCACCCGCACCGTCAAGTACGACCCGATCCCGGTGGTGAAATGCGAATCGGCCGAACCGGAACCGAAACCCGAGGAGTCCGAACCGGCGGAAACGTCGGAACCGGAAGGCTCGCGGCCGACCGGAACGAGGCCGGGCGCGGGGCAAACCGACCCGGACGAAGGGGAGTAGCGGCCCGCGCACCGACCTGATCAGCCGGTCGGCCTGTTCGGCACCGAAGGTGCGCTGTGCGAACCGCGACGTCTCAGGCGTCGAATTCCATTGCCGTCCAGGTCTTCCCCGCGTCCTCCGTGCGCAGCAGAGTGCGCTGCTCCCGATAGCTTCGGGCCGTATCCGGCATCCACCGCCTGGTCTCGATGAGGAAACCCGAACTCGGCGTGCGGAATACCGCGTCGGACGGGTAGGAGATGAAGGGTCCGCCCTGCTGCTGCGAACCCAGGCGATCCGGTTTGTAGGCGACGCTCCAATTCTGCCCACCGTCTCCGGAGTGCCACAGTCCGATCCCGCTGACCAGCAGTAGATCTCTCGGTGTAGGCGCCGCGACGAGCCGGACCCCGGACCCGAACGCCGGGTCGGCCGGGAGCGGAGCGCCGGTGAAGCTTTCGCCGCCATCGGTCGACCGCAGCAGCGCGACTTCGCGTTCGTCGCGGGCTCGGAGATCGCCGGTGCCGCATGCCACGAGCACGGTGGCTGGGGCGGGCGCGCGCACTTCGACCGGGCGGTCCCGCGGACCGGAGCACGGCGGTGTCCACCGCGCCAGACCGCTGCCGTCCCATATCGCTCCGGTCGCGGGAGTTCCGGACTCCCTCTCGAGTACCCAGATCCACGTTCTGTCACCGTCGCCCGCCACGTCGACGAACGGCTTTCTCATGTCCTTCGGGCCGAGTTCGAGGCTCGCGACGTCGACCCAGTCGCCGCCGCCCACACCGCCGCGGTGGATCGTCGGCACGCCGTCGCGCGAAACCCGGATCGACTCGACGGTCCGGTCGCGGAGCGCCAGATTGCCCCGACCGCCCCATTCGGGAAACGAGCCCTCGTCGGCTTTCGCGTCACGCCAGGTCAGCCCGCCGTCGTGCGTGGCCCACAGCACGTGCGTCCGCGCCCATCCGTCTCGCGCGGTGACGAACCGGAGGTTCGTCGTCCCGGGAGGCGGCACGATCGCGGGCATCTCGTGCCAGGTCACCCCGCCGTCGACGGTGCGCCGCACCGCCAGGCGCGATGCACCGGCGGGGCAGGGCGAGTCGGTGCCGAGCACGAATCCCTCTGTGTCCGAGAGGAAGCTGATCGACAGCGGATCGAACCGAGGGGACGGTGTCTCGGCGCAGCCGACGCTCGTGAGAACGAGGGCGGCGAACAGCGCCGCGCATTTTCGGAGCCGCCCCATACGCACCTCCGAGAACCACCCGCGACACGAAAGCACCACAGTAGTCGGATTTCTCCGCTGGACCGAACAATGCGAATCGCCGACGTCGTAGCGAAGGCCGAGAGATGCGTTCGTAGCCGAAACCCGAATTATTGCGGCATGGCGCCCGATACCGGTGACGTCACCGGGGAGGAGCCCGTCGACACCGGCTCCGCCACCTCCTCACCACGCTGCTGAAGGCGTTGGCGAGCGGTTCGGGCGACGGCGCCGACGGTGGCGCGACCGAATAGGGGTCATGCGTGCGAATCGCCCCGTCGCCCTCGCGGCGGGGCGATTTCGTTTGTGCCCCTTGGCTGGTCAGAGCGCCGGGAGGAGGGCGAGTTCAGCCGTGAGCGCCTTTCGAGATTGCGTTGTGCTGATTGCCGCTATTTCAGTGGGCTTTACGAGTACTTCAGGATGAAAGGTTTCATATGTGTTGCCGCGCCATTGATCGGGCGGGTATGGGTTTGACCTGTCGGCGCACCGTGGTAGAAACGCTGGGGTCGGCCGCACCGAGCGGCCGTCCGATTAGTTCCAAAGGGGATGTTGCTCAATGACCAAGCTTCGCGCATTCGGAATCGCCCTCGCCGCCGCGGGGATCGTCGTCGCCGGCTCCGGTGTGGCCGCCGCGGCCGCCCCCGCGCCCGCCCCGGCCGGCGCGCCGTCGGCCCAGCAGGTCGCGGACATGTACCCGATCGACAAGGTTCTCCTCGACCTGGTGAAGGCCCTGTCGTCCGGCTCCGCTGACGGCGCGTAGGTCACGCGCGCACCGGAACAGCCCAAATGCGAAGAGGGCGGCCCGGATTGGTCTCCGGGCCGCCCTCGCGCTGTTCGCTTACAGCGGTGTCCGCATGAGGATCACGTTGTACTGCGAGTGCACCGTCAGCAGGAAGTACAAGTCGCGGCCGGTCTGGTAGGGGAAGATCATCGGCGCGTAGGCGGTGGGCAGCGCGGCGGCCTCGATGAGGACGCGAGGCGGGCTCCACGGGCCCTCCGGGGCGGACGCGGTGCGCATGACCACCGAGTTGAACGGGTCGGTGGTCAGCATGACGTACTGGCCCAGGTGGTCGTTCCACATCACCGAGAGTTCGGCGACGCCGTCGACGATCGGCGCCGAGGCCTTCGCGTCGTTCGGCTTCCAGCCGTTGCCGTCCCAGTACTCGTAGGCGTCGAGGTTCGCGATGTCGGATTCCTTGGCGCGCGAGAGGAATCCGAGGTGGTTGCGGCCCGCGGGGGTGCCGTACCGGTAGACGTAGCCGCCGGTCTTGAGGAAGGCGTTCTGCTGGAAGCGCTCGTGTCCGTCGGTGTTGCCGCGCCGCGTGTTGGTGAGCTGCGCCCACGTCTGTCCGCCGTCGCCGGAGGCGGCGAGGGTGGAGAAGTTGGTGTTCCAGCGGCCGTGATCGCCCCACTCGCGCACCGACATCAGGCTCATGTACTGCACGCCGCCCACGGAGATGCCCGCGGTGGGGATGAGGCTGATCTCGATGCCCGGAATCTTGGGGCTGGGCAACGGATTCGGGACGACGCCGGTGAAGGGGATGCCCTGCGACGGGTCCTTGGTGGTGCTGCGGAACAGGACGTTGGACGTCCATGCCCACATGCTGCCGGCCAGCAGGTTCGGCACGCCGAGGCCCGCGCTGTCGCCGAACGCCGTGAGCATGCCACCGCGCCCGTCGTCCCACATGACGCCGAGGTCGGTGCCGAGCACGTTGACGTTCTGCGTGCGGTTCGGGCTGTCCATGCCCGTCATCTGATACACCGCCTGCGTCGGCCCCGGCAGCTGCGGCAACCCGCGCCACCCGTTGAGCCCCGGAATCGGGTTGACGTTGTTCGGGTCCGCCGCGGCGGGTCCGGCCAGCGCGACCAGGCACGCGGTCGCGACCACCCCGGCTTTCGCGAGCACCGACAGCGAGCGCTTCATTCCTACGGTCCCTCCTGACGGGCGTCACCGGCGGATACAACCCGCGCTCCAGATCATGAGCGCACCCCAAGAACCATAGCCGCGCCCCCGCCCCCCGAGCGAGCCTCCCCGCGGTGTTATCCACAACTGTCACCCCTGTGGACAACACCTCACCTGCATCGAAGGGCGCCGACCCGAACAAACGAAAGTGGCCCGGAGGAATCCTCCGGGCCACTTCCTAGTCAAGCTCTCACCCAAGTCCCCACGAGATCTCGCGAGAACATGGGTAACCCGTCGGGGAACGGGCCGACGCTACCGCCCACACGACCGCAGACGGCACCTCACGATGCTCGCACCTGGCGCAGCCGCCTTATACGCGGAGAGGCGGGTGGGCAAGATTCGCGGAGCGGCAATTAAAAGGCAGCTTCGTCCAGCTCCATGATGTCGTTGTCCAGGTTCGACAGCACCGCGCGGGTGGCCGTGAGCTCCGGCAGCACGTTGCGGGCGAAGAACTGGGCGACGGCGACCTTGCCCTTGTAGAAGGCCTCGTCGGCACCGGTGGCGCCGTTGTCGAGGGCCTTGCCGGCGACCTCGGCCTGGCGCAGCAGCTGCCAGCCGATGAGCAGGTCGCCGACGGCGAGCAGGAAGCGCACCGAACCCAGGCCGACCTTGTACAGCTCGCTCGGCTGCTCCTGGGCGCCCATCAGGTGCCCGGTGAGGGTGGCGGCCATGCCCTGCACGTCCTCGAGCGCGGTGGCCAGCAGCTTGCGCTCACCCTTCAGGCGGCCGTTGCCCGCCTCCGAGTCGATGAACTTCTGGATCTGGCCCGCCACGTGCGCCAGGGCGACGCCGCGGTCACGCGCGATCTTGCGGAAGAAGAAGTCCTGCGCCTGGATCGCGGTGGTGCCCTCGTAGAGCGAGTCGATCTTGGCGTCGCGGATGTACTGCTCGATCGGGTAGTCCTGGAGGAAGCCGGAGCCGCCCAGGGTCTGCAGCGATTCGGTCAGGTACTGGTAGGCCCGCTCGGAGCCGACGCCCTTGACGATCGGGAGCAGCAG
Source organism: Nocardia puris (assembly GCF_036051655.1). Lineage (NCBI taxonomy): Bacteria > Bacillati > Actinomycetota > Actinomycetes > Mycobacteriales > Nocardiaceae > Nocardia > Nocardia puris. Next base: position 2,070,219 of record NZ_CP107943.1, read on the forward strand.
GTCGTTGACGCGGAACGCCACGTCCTTGTCGGCGCCCGAGACGAGCTGGGCGACGTCCTCGTTCTGGTGCGCGGCGGTGTACAGGTACACCGCGCGCAGGCCCTCGGCGTAGGCCTTCTGCAGCGCGAGGCTGCGGCGCACGTCGGGGTGGTGGGTGATGGTGACGCGCGGCGCGGACTTGTCGGTCATCTGGGTCAGGTCGGCGCCCTGGACACGCTGCTTGGCGTACTCCAGCGCGTTCAGGTAGCCGGTCGACAGGGTCGCGATGGCCTTGGTGCCCACCATCATGCGGGCGTTCTCGATGACGTCGAACATCTGCGCGATGCCGTTGTGCACCTCGCCGACCAGCCAGCCCTTGGCGGGGATGCCGTGGCCACCGAAGGTGACCTCACAGGTGGCCGAGACCTTGATGCCCATCTTGTGCTCGAGGCCGGTGACGAAGACGCCGTTCCGCTCGCCCAGGGTCTGGGTCTCGAAGTCGAAGTGGTACTTCGGCACGAAGAACAGCGACAGGCCCTTGGTGCCCGGTCCGGCGCCCTCGGGGCGGGCCAGCACCAGGTGCATGATGTTCTCGAACAGGTCGTCGGAGTCGCCCGAGGTGATGAAGCGCTTGACGCCCTCGATGTGCCAGGAGCCGTCCTCCTGCTTGATCGCCTTGGTGCGGCCCGCGCCGACGTCGGAGCCCGCGTCGGGCTCGGTCAGCACCATGGTGGCGCCCCAGTTGCGCTCGGCGACGATCTGAGCCCACTTCTTCTGCTCATCGGTGCCGTTGTTGTAGAAGACCTGCGCGAAACCGGCACCCGCGTCGTACATCTGGGCGGGCGGGTTGGCGCCGAGGATCATCTCGGCCAGGGCCCAGGAGACCGCGCTGGGGGCGCCGAGGCCGCCGAGCTCCTCGCGGACCGCGACCTTGGCCCAGCCCGCGTCCTGCAGCGCGCGGTAGGACTTCTTGAACGACTCGGGGAGCGTGACCGTGTGGGTGTTCGGGTCGAACGTCGGGGGGTTGCGGTCGCCGTCGACGAAGGACTCGGCCAGCGGGCCCTCGGCCAGGCGACGCACCTCGTTGAGCATCTCCTTGACGGTGTCGCTGTCCAGATCGCCGTAGGCGCCGGAATCCAGCAGCGAGTCGATGCCCAGCACCTCGAAGAGGTTGAATTCGAGGTCGCGGACGTTGCTCTTGTAGTGACCCATGTCAGTACTCACTCTCCGTTGAGTTGGTGCGGTCGGTGTGGTTGCCGTTCCCGCCCGTGGTCGTCACCGGGGTAGTGTTCCGGTTTTCCGCATGCTACTCGCGGGTAACTTATGACACATATTACCGGCCGGTAAGGGCTTGGCAAAGACGAACGGCCGCAATGTGACGCGTTGAACAGCCCCCGCGCGAGGCGCCCGTGCTCGCTACACGAGGCCGGTTACGGTGAGGTGTGCGCATCGAGACGAGTGCGGGTCCGGCCGATGTCGAGCTCGACCGGCCGCGGTCACCGGCCTTCCTGCTGCTGCTCACGCACGGCGCGGGCGGCGGCGTCGATACGAGAGACATTCTCGCCGTGCGTGATTCGGCCGTCGAACTGGACGGCGCCGTGGCCAGGGTGACTCAGCCCTATCGGGTCGCGGGCGGGCGCGCGCCCGGCTCGGCGGTGAAGCAGGACGCGGCGTGGCTCGAGATCGTGGCCGCGCTGCGCAAGAAGGTGCGGCGTGTGCCGCTGATCCAGGGCGGGCGCAGCAACGGGGCCAGGGTGGCGTGCCGGACGGCCGTCGCGGCCGATGCCCGCGGTGTGCTGGCGATCTCGTTCCCCCTGCATCCGCCCGGAAAACCGGAGAAGACGCGGCGCGAGGAACTGCTCGCGGCGGCGCCGGTCGAGGTCGTGGTGGTGAACGGCGCCAACGACCCGTTCGGCATCCCCGACGCGGCCGACGCCGCCGAGGTCCGGGTGATCCCCGGTCAGCCGCATTCGTTCCGGGCCGGGTTCGACCTGATCACCGAGGCCGTGCGGCCGTGGTTGGTGCGCTGGTCGGAGTGAGGCGCGAGGCGGGCTGACCGATCGGCGATCCCAGGCGACCGCGTGCCGGCGATCGCGCCCGCAGAGCGGACAGGTTCGGGTCGCGTCGCTCGGTCCGGCCCGCCGGGGTGGACGGGTCGGGACTCGCGTCGCTCGGCCCGCCGGGTGGACGGCGGCTTGGGCTCGCTCAGTCCGGCGCGCCGATCGGCTCGATCTCGGCGATCTTCGGCCCCGGCCGCGTCGCGACGACCAACGCGTCGATCGCATCGCGCCCTTCGGTGGGCCGCAGCACGCGCTCGGCGGTCCGGATGTGCAGCTCCTCGGATTCCCCGCCCAGATCCGCGACCACATCGTCGGGCGTGAACAGGATCGAGGGGTCTTGCGGTCCGCCGTACCCGTCGGTGAGATTGATGCTGTCGTGCCCGAGAACGAGCAGAGTGCCTGCGGGCGCCAGCATCCCGGCGGCGCGGCGCAGCAGGGCGCGGCGCCGTTCGGCGGGCAGGTGCAGGAACACCATGAGGACCAGTTCGAACGGCCCGGTGATTTCGGCGGCGTCCAGGTCGGTGACGTCGGCGCACTGCCAGGTGATGCGGGTGCGCACCGACCGTGACAACCGGGTCGCGACGGTGCGGCCCTTGTCGATCCCCACCTGCGAGTAGTCGACGGCGTGCACCTGCCAGCCGTGCGTCGCCAACCACAGCGCGTTGCGGCCCTCGCCGCAGGCCAGGTCCAGCGCCCGCGGCAGCTCCGGCGCGTCCTCGCCCACCGGCGCGCGCCGCTCCAGCCCGTAGACGTGCTCCACGACGGTGCTGTTCGGCGGTGCGCCCCAGACCAATTCACTTTGCGCGTACCGCGCGTCCCACTCGGCCGCATCCATGCGCACGAGTCTATTGACCGCGCGCCGACACCGGTTCGGGAAGCCAGTCCACCGGGGCGGTTTCCCGGATGTGCGCGATCACGTCGAACGCGCCCGACAGCGACGGCACCTCGGCCGTGGCGTCCTCGTCGCGCTCGGGGTCGTACACGCCGCTGATGACGCGCATCCGCGCGGGCGCGTCAAGCCCGCCGGCGCGCAGGTCCACGGAGAACGCGGACAGCCCGAACTCGCCGAGCGCCGATTCCAGCAGATCAGGGCCGGGCGGCGGCGCGACCGCCACCCCGAGGTCGCCGTGGTGGAACCCGATCCCCACCGACGCGTACGCCGCGCCGAACCGTTCCCGCAGGTGGCTGCCCGCGCCGCGGAACACCGCCGAGCCGACCCCCAGCGGCAGCGCCGAGGTGTGGGCGATGCCGTCCCAGTACACGACCTTCGCGCTTGCCGCGTGGTCGGCGATCGACTCGGCGGAGGCGTGTTCGTTGGCCTGCGCGCCACCGGCCGCCACGCTGGTGGCGTGGAAGTGGTGGATCGAGCGCATCGCGGCGAGCGCTTCCGCTGTTCCCGGTGCGTCGGGCAGTGCCTCGACGAGGGCGAGGGCATCGGCGGCGTCCTCGACGAATGGCCGGCCGGGGTGGATGCCTTGGTGCCGCTGGACGTGTTCGCCGATCCGGTGCGCCGTGCGAATCGGCGTCAGGTGCGCCTCTAGTTCGGGCAGCCGATCGGGTGCGACGGCGTAGACGTGGTCGCGCACGAGGTCGTAGTCCGAGGGTTCGGCCGCGGGCGGTTCCACGCCGAAGACGGTGACCATGTCGTCGGGGTGTCGCGTGTTGAATTCGCGCAACCAGCGCAGCGCCTCGGCGGTTTCGGTCGTGCGCCACGGGGCCCACGCGCCGTCCAGCACCGATACCGGATCGCCCACGCCCGCGCGGACGTACGCGTCCAACCTTGCACCGGCGCGGGCGCTGTCCTGTAGGCCGAGCGCGCGGAACCCGTGGTGCTCGATCAGATCGCGGGTCCAGCGCTGCCGGAGGCCGGTGATCTGCCGGGAGAACCTGGTCGACTCGCCGATGCCGACGATGCGCGCACCGTCGAACGCGGGGACCGGGCCGTCGTCGACGAGGGGCACGGCGTTGGCGCGCAGCCATGCACGTACTGCTGGGGTGGTCACGATGTCCTCCCTGGGGCTCGAGGTAGGTCCTGAGACCACCCTCGAACATCAACCATCGTTCAGGTCAAGCCCCGGGAGGGAGATTCAGAGCGTGGCACGCATGAGCACCACGTTGTACTGGGTGTGCACCGTGGTGAGGAAATACAGATCGCGCCCGGTCTGGTACGGGAAGATCGACGGCGCGTAGGCCGTCGGCAGCTCGCGGGTGTCGATGAGCACCTCGGGCGCGCTCCACGGCCCCTCCGGCGACGACGCGCGGCGCATCACCACGGAATTGAACGGGTCGGTGGTGAGCGAGATGTACTGGCCCAGGTAGTCGTTCCACATCACCGAGAGCTCGCCGACGCCGTGCATGACCGGCGCGGCCGCGTTCACGTCGTTCTTCTTCCAGCCCTGGCCGTCCCAGTACTCGTACTCGCCGAGGTTCTGGATCTCGCGTTCGGGGACGCGCGCCAGGTAGGCGGCGTTATTGCGGCCCGACGGCGTGCCGTACTGGTAGACGAAACCGCCCGACTTCAGGAAGGCGCCCATCTGGAAGTTGGCGTTGCCGCCCTCGTTGGGCCTGCGGGTGTGGCCGAGGTCGGCCCAGGTCTCGCCGTTGTCGGCGGAGGCGGCCAAGCCGGAGAAGTTGGTCGTCCACTCGCCGACGTTGTCCCAGGTCTTGACCGACATCATGCTCATGTATTGGACGCCGTCGACCGCGATGCCCGCGGTGGGGATGCGGCTGATTTCCAGGAACGGGATCTTGGGGGAGGGGATCAGATCGCGCGCCTGCCCGAAGATGTCGCGCACCACGCTGTCGAAGTAGATGCCCTGCGCGGGGTTCTTGGTGTTGCTGCGCACCAGGATGTTGCTGCGCCACGCCCAGGTGCTGCCCGCGAGCAGATTGGGGAAACCCAGGCCCGCGGTGTCGCCGAAGGCGGTGAGCATCTCGCCGCGGCCGTTGTCCCACATGATGCCCAGGTCGGTGCCGAGCACGTTGTAGTTGTGGGTGTTGTTGGGGCTGGCCATGCCCGTCACCTGGAAGACCGCGCGACTGCGTCCGTGCAGCACGGGAAGTCCGTTGGTGCCGTTGAGCACCGGGATCGGGTTGATGGCGTTGGGGTTGGCCACCGCGGGCGCGGGGGCGGTGAGAAGCACGGCCGTGGCCCCCGCCAGTGTGGACAGCAGGATCGAGGCGGTCTTCTTCACGGTTCTTCGGCCCTCCGGGAGTTGATAAGCCGAGGCGGGGACCGGTCACATCCCCAACCGACTGTGTTCCGGGCCACACTTCGACTAGCTGCCAAATCGTCCGAAATGCTAACAGCGATGCCGGGAAAAATGGTGGCTTGCACCGTCGAACGGTGAAAATGAAGGCCCGGATACAAGGTTTCGGCCCGGAGACTGTGGTTAACCCTTACGGCCCGATGCCAGCCGCAGCACCAGGGGCAGCTGGGTCGCGCGCTCGATCGCGAAGGTGCGCCGCGCGGCCGCGTGCCAGGACCGATCGAAGAGTTTCTTCGCGCTCGCGACGGCGTGTTGCGGGCGGGCGGCGATGCGGTCGGCCAGCTTCTCGGCCGCGGCCACCGGATCGGCGGTGACCTCGGTGACCAGGCCGATCCGCTCGGCGTAGGCGGCGTCGACGATATCGGCGGTCATGGTCAGCAGCAGCGCCTTGTCCACGCCGACCAGTCGCGAGAGCGTCGCGGCGCCGGTCATATCCGGGATCAGGCCGTGCTTGGCCTCCATCACCGAGTACTCCGAATCGGGTGTGGCGAACCGGAAGTCGGCGGCCAGGGCGAGCTGGAGCCCGCCGCCGAAGCAGCGGCCGTGCACGGCGGCGATCACCGGCACCGGCAGCCTGCGCCACGCCCAGCACGCCTCCTGGAAGGTGTTGGTGCCGCGCCAGGGCAGCGGCACGAAATTGCGCACGATGGCCAGCGGGTCGCTCGCGGCCTTGGCGATGTCGAGGCCGCTGCTGAAACTGGGCCCGTTGCCGCCGAGGATCACCGCGCGCACGTCCTCGCGCTTGCCGACGGTGTGCGCCGCGTCGACCAGGTCGCCCAGCATCTCGAGGGTGAGGCCGTTGTGCTTGTCGGGCCGGTCCAGCGTGACGTAGGCGCGATCGCCGTCGAACCGCAGCGCGATGTGGGAACCCATGCCCAGATCTTACTCGGCAGTCAGTTCTTGTCCACGGGCCATTGCCCCGGTCGGCGGCCTCTGCTCTAATCGAAGGCAAGTTACCGTCAGAGTTGACGGTACTGGGAGTGGAGGAACCATGCTGCCAGCCGGAATGGACCCGAGGACGCCGGTGATCGTCGGCGTCGGACAGGTCGTGCACCGTACCGGCGATGCCGGGTTGCCGGGGCCCGTCGCGCTCGCCGCCGAATCCCTGCGCCGCGCGGGCGCCGACAGCGGATCGGGCGATCGCCTGCTGAAATCGGCCGACCTGATCGCCGCCGCGGCCCCGGTGAGCAAGCCGTACCCGGACCTGGCGGCGCTCGTCGCCGCCGAACTCGGCGCCGCGCCGGCGCGGACGCTGCAATCGGTGCGGTTCGGTGGCGACGCGCCGCAGCGGCTGCTCAACACGGTCGCGGGCGAGATCGCGCGCGGCCGGGCCGAGGTCGCCCTGATCACGGGCGCGGAAGCGGTCGCCTCGTGGAACGCCGCCACTCGCTCCGGCGCCGCGCTCGACTGGCCCGAACAGCCCGAGGATGCCGTGCCCACCGAGATCGTCGGCTCCGACCGGGGCCCGAACTCCGAGATGGAGACGGCCGCGGGCATGTGGGGCCCGGTCTACTTCTACGCGCTCATGGAGACGGCCCTGCGCGCGAAACTGGGCCTGAGCGAGGCGGAGCACGCGGCGCGCATCGGCGGGCTGTGGTCCCGGTTCTCCGCGGTCGCCGCCGCCAACCCGTACGCGTGGCTGCCGCGCGAGCATTCGGCCGCCGAACTGGTCACGCCGTCGTCGGCGAACCGGCTGGTCTCGACGCCGTATCCGAAACTGCTGGTGGCGAACCTGTCGGTGGATCAGGGCGCGGGGCTGATCGTGTGCAGCGCGGCCGCCGCCGACGCCGCCGGGGTGCCGCGCGAGCGCTGGGTCTTCCCGCACGGCGGCGCGACCGCCACCGACGAGTGGTTCGTGACCGAGCGCACCGACATGGCCGCCTCGCCCGCCATCGCGGCCGCCGGGCGCGCGGCGCTCGCGGCCGCCGGCATCGGCATCGATGAGGTCGCGCACATCGACCTGTACTCCTGCTTCCCCGTCGCGGTGCAGATCGCCGCCGACGCGCTCGGCCTGCCGATCGATGACCCGTCGCGCCCGCTCACCCTCACCGGTGGTCTCACCTTCGGGGGCGGACCGGGCAACAATTACTCCACGCACGCGCTGGCCGCCCTCACCGAACGGCTGCGCGCTGACGACACGGCCTACGGCCTGTCCACCTCGCTCGGCTGGTACGTCACGAAACACGGTGTGGGCGTGTACTCTTCGCGGCCGCCCGCGCGACTGTTCCAGCCGGTCGAGGCCGATGTGCCCGCCGCGCGCCGGGAGACCGCACCCGGCTACACCGGCCCCGCGACCGTCGAGGCCTACACCGTGGTCTACCGCAAGGGCCCCGCGCCCGACCACATCGACGAACCCGAAGCCGTGGTGGTGAGCGCACTGAATCCCGCGGGCGCCCGCATACTGGTCCGGGTTTCGGACGCCGGCATGCTCGCGGCGTTCACCGAGGGCGATCCGATCGGCGCGCCCGCCGATCTGGCCGCCGACCGTCTCACCCTGCGCACCGAGAGGACCGCCCGATGACCGATCAGGTACTGGTCGAACGCCGTGAGGCGATCACCGTGCTCACCGTCAACCGCCCCGAGGCCCGCAACGCCATCGACCTGGCCACCGCCCGCGCCATCGAGGCGGCCGTCGACGCGTTCGAGGACGACGCCGAGGCGCGCGTGCTGGTGCTCACCGGCGCGGGTGGAACCTTCAGCGCCGGAATGGATCTCGTCGCCGCATCGAAGGGCGAGATGCCGATGACGCAGAAGCGGGGTCCGCTGGGCATCGCGGCGAAACCGCCCGCCAAGCCGATGATCTCGGCGGTCGAAGGGTTCGCCCTGGCGGGTGGTTTCGAACTCGCGCTCTCCGGTGATCTCCTCGTCGCCGCGCGCGACGCCCAGTTCGGCATCCCCGAGGTGAAGCGCGGCCTGGTGGCCGCCGGTGGTGGCGTGCTGCGGCTGACGCAGCGCCTGCCCCGGCCGATCGCCGCCGAACTCGCGTTGACCGGCGGGCGGATCGGCGCCGAGCGGCTCTACCAGCTGGGCCTGGTCAACCGGGTGACCGAGCCCGGCGCCGCGCTCGACGTCGCGCTGGAGCTGGCGGCGGAAATCGTTGCCGCCGCGCCGCTTTCGGTGGCCGCGAGCAAGCGGATCATCGACGAGTCGCCGGACTGGACGGTGGCCGAGGGCTTCGCCAGACAGGGCGAGATCGCGCTGCCAGCACTGTTCTCCAAGGACGCCGCCGAGGGCGCGCTGGCCTTCGCGCAGAAGCGCGAACCCCGGTGGCAGGGGCGCTGATCCGATGACGGGCCGCGTCCGGGAGACGCAGGCGCTGCGCCGTGAGCGGATGCGCACGCGGCTCCTGGACGCGGCCGTGGAGAGCCTGCTCGAGGTGGGCTACGCGGGCACCACCACGCTCGAGGTACAGCACCGGGCCGGCGTGCCGCGCGGCACGCTGCAACATCATTACCCCACCAAGGCCGATCTCTTGGCCGGTGTCGCCGAACACATCGCGGCACGCCGGGCCGACCAGCTCGCCGCCGAATTCGCCGCGATCCCGCAGGGCGCCGACCGGCTCGCCACCGCCGTGGGGCTCACCGCGCGCATCTTCGAGGACTCGACTTTCCTTGCCGCGCTGGAGATCTGGGTCGGCGCGCGCACCGACGAGGAACTGCGCGCCGCGTTTCTGCCCTTGGAGCAGCGCCTGTTCGAGCGGATGCACACCAGTATCCGCGACCTGTTCCGCGCCGAATTCCCCGACGATCCGCGCGTGCCCACGATCACCGAGTTCACCCTCGAGATCATGACCGGCATGGCCATGCGCGCCCTGCTCACCGGCGACACGGGGCACAACCGAATCCTCCAGCGCCGCTGGGAGAACGCCGTGCGGCTGCTGCTCGGTCCGGAGTCGCCGGAGGCTCTTCTGAGCACGACGTAGGAACGAATCCTGTTCAGCCCCTGGACAACTGGTCCAAGATCACTCCCGCGCACGCCGCCGGATCGTCGTAGAACGGCGTGTGCCCGCTGCCGTGCAGCGTGACGTGCCTGGCCTCGGGGAGCTCGACGCGGGCGCGGCGGCTCTGGGTGGCGTAGGTGAGCAGGATGTCGCGGTTGCCCCAGGCGACCGTGACCGGGATGTTCGCGACGGCGTCCACGTCGGGCAGGCCGACCTCGGAGAACGAGGCGAGGGCGCCGTCGAAGCCGGGGGCGTTCGCCGCGCCTTCGGCGGTGTCGACCGCGACCTGCTTGCTCACCGCCCACGGCTTGCCGAACACCAAGCCCAGGAACGCGGTCCGGCCCGCGGCGGTGCCGAGAATGCGTGGCAGAGCGGGCCGCAGGGTGCGCGCCAGGATCACCGATTTGCCCAGCGACTGCTGCGTCCACACGCGACCGGCCGTGTCCCAGAACCCGATCGGGGAGAACGCGGTGACCGAGCGCGCCAGCCCGCGCGCCCCGAGTTGCAGTGCGATGTACCCGCCCATCGAATTGCCCGCCACGTGCGGCCGCTCGATACCTTGCGCCGCAAGGAAATCCGCGAGCGCGTCGATCAGCGCGGGCACGGTGGTCGGGTGCGGCAGCGGGTCCGAGCCGCCGAAGCCGGGCAGGTCCACGGCGATCACCTCGAACCGCTGGGCCAGCGACTCGAGCACCGGTTCCCACACCTGCCAGCGACTGCCGATCCCGTGCACGAGCACCAGCGGTTCGCCCGCTCCGGTCCGGTGGTGGTTCAACGTCGGCATCGGCGGCCCCTCATTTCCGTTCCATTGGCGGCGTGCCAACGGTAGCGCACCCGCGTTTACCCTGGCAGAGCGTTCGCTCGCGGGTACGATAAACGGTATGGCAACGCGTAAGGTCACTCTTTCGCTGGACGAGGCGGCCTGGTCGTTCGCGGAACAGGCGGCGGCCCGCGCGGGCATGTCCCCGTCGGCGTGGATCTCCAAGGCCGCCCGGCGCGAGGCCGTGCGCACCGGCGTCGGCCCCGTGCCCGACCCGGCCGCCCAGGCCGCGGCTGACGAGGCGGAACTGGCCGCCGCCGAGGAGGCGATGCGTGCGCAGGGGTGAACTGTGGCTCTATCACCCGCACGGTTCGCCACGGCGCCGTACCGTCGTGCTCATCAGCAGTGACGGCATCAACGATTCGCCGCGCCCGTGGCTCGTCGCCGCCGAACTGCTCGACACCGATCCGCTCGATATCCTCGCCGTCGCGGTGCCCGGCCACGGCTGGGTGCACGCGGGCAATATCGGCCGCATCTACCGCGACTGGCTGGCCGAACGCGTCGACGAGATCGACGCCGAGGTGCAGGAACGCCTGGACACCGCGCTGCGGGCCGCGCTGGACCTGTGACCGGGAGCCCTCGGGCTGATACCGTCCGCGGGAGTGAAATCGTGTGGAAGCGAGGCATTCTCGGTGCGTACCACCCTCATGGCGGCGGCGCTGGTGGCGCTGCCGCTGCTGGCAGGCTGCGGCGGCGACGCGGAACCGGTGGCCGACGTCCCGGCGCCCAGCACCCCGGCGCAGACCACGACGACATCGGCGGCCACGTCGTCGTCCACTCCCACCGAAGGTGCGCCCGCCGGAGGGGACCTCACCGAAGCGGAGATCGCGGCGGCGCTCACCGGTAAGGGCTTGCCGCAGAAACAGGCCGACTGCGCCGCCAGGATCTACGTGGAGGAGGAGATCTCGGAGAGCGGGCTGCGCGAGATCCTGGAGACCGATTTCTCCGCGGGTCCGATCGACTCCTCGAAACTGGAGCTCAGCGCCGAGGATCGGGCGCGCCTGTCCACGGCCTCGCAGCGCCTGGTCCAGGAGTGCATCCTCTGAGCGCGGCGCGTTGAATGCGGAGCGCCGCCGCTACGAATAGCGGCCGCTGGGAAGGGTGGCGCGCTGAACGCGGAGCGTCGCCGGTGCGAACAGAGGCCGCTGGGGGGTGGCGCGCTGTACGCAGAGCGTCGCCGGTACGAAGAAAGGCTGCCGACCGGGACCCGCGGCCTCGCTCACAGCGTGACCGCCATCTCGATCCGCGGGCGTGACCCGGCCCCCAGGTCCTCGACGACCCGCACCGGCTTCTTCACCGGCAGGATGTAGGTGCCGCGCGACTTGTCGGGGAACACCGACGTGGACCACGTGCTACCCCCGATCGTCACGCGCACCTTCACCGCGCCGAAGCCGCCGGTCCGGTGCCCGTAGCGTTCCTCGATCTCGTCGGCGACGTCCTCGGGCAGCGAGACGAAATGCCAGGACCCGGCGCCGGCGTGCTCCCACACCTCCGCCGTGAAAGTGAACCGCGAACTCGCCACGCCCGTGACTCTAGGCCGGTGGTCCGACAGATCCGCCGGGTATTCGGATCGCACTGCGCGCAACCCGTGAGGCCGGCGACGATCGCGTCCATCGTGGGGTGATGACATCCATCGAGCAGAAACGCACCGCGGACTCCGATCTGGATGAGATCTTCGGGCCGATCTTCGAACGGATCGCCCGGGACGCGGTGGCACGCGAGACCGACCGGCGACTGGCCCACGACGAGATCGCCTGGCTGCGGGCGGCCAAGTTCGGCGCGCTGCGGGTGCCGGTCGAATACGGCGGCTACGGCGTCAGCGTGCGCCAGTTGTTCCGGCTGCTCATCGACCTGGCCGCGGCCGAGTCGAACCTGCCGCAGGCGCTGCGCGTGCACTTCTCGTTCGTCGAGGACCAACTGCTGGCCGATCCGGGCCCGCGGCGCGAGCAGTGGCTGCGCGCACTGAGCGACGGCACGCTGGTGGGCAACGCCATCACCGAACCCGGTGTGGGCGCGGTGGATCGCTACCGCACCACCCTCACCCGCAGCGGCGACCACTGGCTGCTCAACGGCACCAAGTACTACAGCACCGGTTCGCTCTACTCGGACTACATCCTCGCCGCCGCCGACCGCGACGGCGAGCGGGTGGGCGTGCTGGTGGACGCGAACGCCGAAGGGGTGCGCCAGCACGACGACTGGGACGGATTCGGTCAGCGCCTCACAGCCAGTGGCACAACGGAATTCACCGACGTTCCAGTCGCCGAGGACCGCATCCTCGGCCCGGGGTACGGCGCGCCGGGACCCACCTACGGCACGTCCTACCTCCAGCTCGTCCAGCTGGCGGTGCTGGCCGGCATCGCGCAGCGGGCCGAACGCGACACCCGGGAGTGGGTCGCCCAGCGCACCCGCGGCTACACCCACTCGGCGGCCGACCTGCCGCGTCACGACCCGTTGGTGCAGCAGGTGATCGGCAAGCTGTCGGCCGCGGCCTACACCGCGCGCGCCACCGTGCTGGCCGTCGCCGACCAGCTCGACGAAGTCCTCGACGCCGGCGCGAAGGACGAAAAGGCGCTGGTGGCAGTGGAACTCGCGGCGGCGCAGGCGCAGCTGGGTGTCATCGACACGGTATTGCCCGCCACCAGCCTGCTTTTCGAGGTGGGTGGCGCCTCGATCGTGTCGGAGGGCCTGCGGCTGGACCGGCACTGGCGCAACGCGCGCACCATCTCCGTGCACAACCCGGCCATCCAGAAGGCCCGCGCCATCGGCGATCACCTGCTCAACGGCACCGATCTGCCGTTCGCGTGGAGCGCGGGCGAACGCGGAGCCGCCAAGTGACCCGGCGCATCCGGTTCAACGCCTTCGACATGAACTGCGTGGCGCACCAATCCCCGGGACTGTGGCGCCACCCCGACGACCGGTCGCACCGCTACAAGGAGCTCGGCTACTGGACCGATCTGGCGATCCTGTTGGAACAGGGGCGATTCGATGGCATCTTCATCGCGGATGTGCTCGGCACCTACGACGTCTACGGCGGCAACGACCTCGCGGCGCTGCGCCAGGGCGCCCAGATCCCGGTCGCTGACCCGCTGTTGCTCGTCTCGGCCATGGCGGCGGTGACCGAGCACCTCGGGTTCGGCATCACCACCGGCACCGGTTTCGAGCATCCGTATCCGTTCGCGCGCCGGCTCTCCACGCTGGATCACCTCACCCGCGGCCGCATCGGCTGGAACGTCGTGACCGGCTACCTGCCCTCGGCCGCAAGGAATTTCGGCGCCGACGACCAGCTCGACCACGACGACCGCTACGACCAGGCCGACGAGTACCTGGAGGTCCTGTACAAGCTGTGGGAAGGCTCGTGGGAGGACGACGCCGTGGTGCGCGACGCGGCGAGCGGCGTGTACGTGGACCCGGCGAAGGTGCACCACATCGGCCACAGCGGCAAGCACTACACGGTGCCCGGCGTGCACCTGTCCGAGCCCTCGCCGCAGCGCACGCCGGTGATCTACCAGGCGGGCGCGTCCCCGCGCGGCGTGCGCTTCGCGGCGGAGAACGCGGAGGCGATCTTCGTCGCCGCACCGTCGAAACGCGTGCTTGCCCAGACGGTTTCCCGCATCCGTGACGCATTGCGTGCGGCCGGGCGCGACCCGTACGCGGCCCGGATCTACGCGCTGGCCACCATCATCACCGACGCCACCGACGAGGCCGCCCGACGCAAGCACGAGGAGTACCTGAGCTACGCCAGCGTCGAGGGCGGGCTGGTGTTCATGTCCGGGTGGATGGGAATCGACCTGTCCCGCTACGACCTCGACGCCCCGATCGGCGCGGTGCAGAGCAACGCGATCCAGTCGGCGGTGGCCGCGTTCCAGGAGTTCGACGACGACGGCCGCGAATGGACCGTGCGCGATATCGGGCGCTGGGCGGGCATCGGCGGCATCGGCCCGGTCTTCGTGGGGTCGGGGGAGACCGTGTCGGACCGGTTGCAGGAGTGGGTCGCCGACACCGACGTGGACGGGTTCAACCTCGCCTACGCGATCACGCCGGGCACCTTCGAAGATATTGTGCGGCACGTGGTTCCGGTGCTGACCGAACGCGGCGCGTACGCGGCGCAGTACACGCCGGGGACACTGCGCAACGCGTTGTTCGAGAAGGGTGACCGGCTGCCCGAGGAGCATCGGGGCGCGCGGTATCGGCTCGGCGGCCCGGGTTCGACGGCGCTGCCCGATGCGGTGTCGCGGCCGGGCGCGACGGCGCCGGTCTCATAGCCGCCGCTCACCCGAGCGAATCGACGAAAATCGCCGCCAGCGCTTCGATGCCCACCCGGTCGATCTCGTCGAACCGCCCGGGTTTCGGGCTGTCCAGATCCAGAACGCCGATCAGTTCCGCACCGCGCGTGAGCGGGACGACGATTTCCGAGCGGGAATCGGCGTCGCAGGCGATATGGCCGGGGAACGCGTGCACATCCGCCACCACCTGCGTGGTGCGCGTCGCGGCGGCGGTGCCGCACACCCCATTTCCGAGCGCGATTCGCACGCACGCCGGCTTCCCCTGGAACGGCCCGACCACCAGCTCCGTGCCGTCGTGGAAATAGAAACCCGCCCAATTCAATTCGGGCAGTGTGTGGAATATCAGCGCCGAGAGGTTGGCCGCGTTGGCGATCCGGTCGGATTCGCCCGCCACCAGCGCGCGCGCCTGTTCGGCCAGTTGGCGGTACTGTTCGGGACGGTCGCCGGTCAGGTTCTCCACGGTGAAGGACATGACGCGATGGTAGGCGCCGGCGAAACCCTGTCTGCCCATTGATTCTCGCTGATCCCAACCCCTGCGCCACGGCGCCCGCGAGGCGCACTATCCGACAATGACTTCGCAGAATTCCGTTTCCCGTTCCACACGTTCGGCCGCGGTGATCGGCGCCGGGCAGGCCGGCGTCACTGCGGCACTCGGCCTCCTCGACGCCGGTTTCGACGTGACCCTCTACAGCGATCGCGATCAGCGCGCCCTGCGCGACGATGTGCCCGCCACCGGCACCGCGCTCGAATTCGGGGAGGCCCAGCAGGCCGAGTCCGCGCTCGGCCTCGACAACTTCACCGGGCGCGCGCCCCGCCACACCGGGCTCAGCGTGCGTATCGCGGGCCCGGAGCAGGCCGAACTCATCGCGTTCGACGGCCATTTCGACGGCTACGTCGGCGTCGCGGTCGACACCCGGCTCAAGGCCGACGAACGGCTCACCACGTTCCTGGAGCGCGGCGGCCGGTTCGTGGTGGAGCAGGTGACGCCCGAATCGCTCGATCCGATCGCCGCCGCCAACGACCTGACGCTGGTGGCCACCGGGCGCGGCGGCCTCTCGGAGCTGTTCCCCATCGACACCGAGCGTTCCGCCTACGACGCGCCGCAGCGGTCGCTGCTCACCGTCACCGTGACCGGCCTGGAGCACGGGCCGGACGTGTTCGCCCACCGCAGCGTCGCAGGCAGCGCGCACAGCGGGTTCTCCATCCTCGCCGAACAGGGTGAGGGCTGGTGGGGGCCGTACCTGCACAAGGACGCCGGCCCCAGTTGGGCGTTCCTCGGCTGGGCGCGGCCCGGCAGCGATTGGGAAAAGCGTTTCGCCGCAGCCGATTCCGCCGAGTCGGCGTTGCGCATCGTGCACGACCTCTACCGCGACTACATCGAGTGGGACCTGCCGGAGGTGCTGGCCACCCGCAACATCGCCGAGGACCCGCACTCGTGGCTGAAGGGCGCGGTGCGTCCGGCCATCCGGGTCGGTGTGGGCCGCACGGCGGGCGGTCACGCGGTGGGCGCGCTCGGTGACACGGCGGTGGCCTACGACCCGATCGCCGGCCAGGGCGCGCAGAGCGGGCTCATCCAGGCCCAGCGCCTGGTCGCCGCGGCGGCCGTGCACGAGGGCGCCTTCGACGAGGAGTGGCTGCGCGCCAGGTACTCGGAGTTCCTGGCCGCGCGTGCCGTCGCGGCGAGCAAGGTGACGCAGCTGTTCCTCGGCGACCCCGACCTCGCCGAGATCGGCAACCAGTTCTTCGCCGCCGCGGCCGTGGATCCGCGCTTCGCCTCGGCGCTGGTCGGGCTGCTGCACCGGCCGCTGCCGTTCGTCGGCATCGACTCGCCGGACGCCGCCGCGGACTACATCACCGCCGTCACCGGGGAGAACGCGGCCGATCTGCTCGCCAGGTTCGCGCCGGCGGGCAAGTTCGCCCGGTCCACCTACGGCAGCGCGCTCGCCCGCGCCTGATCCGACGTACGCACACCCCGCGCGGTCACCACCGCGCGGGGTGTTCGCCGTGCCTGTCGCGGCATCCGATCGCACAGATTCAAACCCTCGTCTGCCGGCCGGGCCGGTGTTGCACTGGGAGAAAGCCGGGTAGCGGACGCCTGGCAATCCGAACGAGTCCCGAGACAACCACGGAGCGGCCATGAGCACGGAGCGGATCGCCGACGAGATCAAATTCGCCTACTGGGTGCCCAATGTGAGCGGCGGCCTGGTGACCAGCGATATCGAGCAGCGCACCAGCTGGGACTTCGAATACAACAAGAAACTCGCCCAGACGGCCGAGAACAACGGATTCGAGTACGCGCTCTCGCAGGTCCGCTACACCGCCTCCTACGGCGCCGAATTCCAGCACGAGTCCACCTCGTTCAGCCTCGCGTTGCTGGGCGCCACCGAGCGCCTGAAGGTCATCGCCGCCGTGCACCCGGGCCTGTGGCATCCGGCCGTGCTGGCCAAGTTCGGCGCGACCGCCGACCACCTCTCCGGCGGCCGCTTCGCCATCAACGTCGTCTCCGGCTGGTTCGCGGGCGAATTCCAAGCGCTCGGCGAGCCGTGGCTCGAGCACGACGAAAGGTACCGGCGCAGTGCCGAATTCCTCGAAGTGATCCGCAAGATCTGGACCGAGGACGACGTGAACTACGGCGGCGACTTCTACCGCATCCGCGATTTCACGCTCGAGCCCAAGCCGCTGAACACCCCCGAACGGCCCAATCCCGAACTGTTCCAGGGCGGTAACTCCTCGGCCGCGCGCCGCAACGGCGGCCGCTACGCCGACTGGTACTTCTCCAACGGCAAGGACTTCGACGGCGTCACCGAACAGCTCGAGGACGTGCGCGCCGTGGCCCGCGAACACCACCGCGAGGTGCGGTTCGGCCTCAACGGCTTCATCATCGCCCGCGACACCGAGAAGGAGGCGCAGGACACCCTGCGCGAGATCATCGCCAAGGCCAACAAGCCCGCGGTGGAGGGATTCCGGGACGCGGTGCAGCAGGCGGGCGCCTCGACCAGCGACCGCAAGGGCATGTGGGCCGACTCCTCCTTCGAGGATCTGGTCCAGTACAACGACGGCTTCCGCACCGAGCTCATCGGCACGCCCGAACAGGTCGCCGAGCGGATCGTGGCCTACAAGGCGCTCGGCGTCGACCTGATCCTCGGCGGATTCCTGCACTTCCAGGAGGAGATCGAGTACTTCGGCGAGAAGGTGCTCCCGCTGGTGCGCGAGCTCGAGGCCGCCCGCGAACCGGTCGCGGCGGTGAGCTGATGACCGCGGTCGCCGCCGACCGCATCACGTCGGCGGAGCAGGCTCTGCGCGTGGCGGCGGCGCTGGCGGCGGAGTTCACCGAGGGCGCGGCCGAGCGCGACCGGGAGCGGCGGCTGCCGCACGCGGAAGTGGACCGGTTGGCCGCTTCGGGACTGCTCGCCGTCACCGTGCCCGCCGAATACGGTGGGGCCGACCTGCCGCCCGGCGCGGTGGCGGAGGTGGTGCGGGTGCTGGCGGCGGCCGATCCGAATATCGCGCAGATCCCGCACAGCCACTTCGTGTATCTGAACCTGTTGCGGCTGGCGGGATCTCACGCGCAGCGGCAGCGGCACTTCTCGCAGGTGCTCGACGGCGCGCGCATCGCGAACGCGCAGTCCGAGCGCGGCGGGGCCACGGTCGCCGAGATCTCGACCACCGTGCGTCCGGTGGGGGATCGGTTCCGCGTCGACGGGATCAAGTACTACTGCACCGGTTCGCTTTTCGCGGATCTGCTGGCGGTGCTCACGCGGCTGGACGATCCGGACGGCGCGAGCGGGTTGCCGGCTGGGGAGTACGTCGTCTACCTGCCCGCCGACACCCCGGGTGTGCGGATTGTGGACGACTGGAACGGGTTGGGGCAGCGCACGACCGGCAGCGGGACCGTCGAATTCGACGGTGTGGTGGTGGATCGCGATCAGCTCGTCGCGCGGGCGGGCGCGGTGAACGCGCCCACCGGGTACGGTGCGTTCGCGCAGCTGCTGCACGCTGCGATCGACACCGGTATCGCGCGCGGAGCGCTCAGCGCCGCAACGGAATTCGTGCGGAGCAAGAGCCGTCCGTGGTTCGAGGCGGGGGTGTCACGGGCGATCGACGATCCGCTGTTGATCCAGCGGTTCGGGGAGTTGTCGGTGGCGGTGTCGGCGGCCGAGGCGACGTTGACCGCGGCCGGGGTGGCGGTGGGCGCCGCTGTTTCCGAGGTGCCGGGCTCGCAGGTTCCGTCCGGTCGCGCGGCACGGTCCGATTCCTCCGCTTCCGGAGATGCCGCGGATCCTGGCTCCCGAGTGGCGCGACACACTACCGATTCCGGGCCGTCGGCGGTGGATACCGTTCCGGTGCCGAACCCGATCGCCTCCGCGTCGCTGGCCGTCGCCACCGCCAAGGTCCTCGCCGACCGCGCGGCGACCGACGTCTCCTCCGCCCTGTTCGAGGTGAGCGGAACCCGCAGCGCGGCAGCCGAACTCGGACTCGACCACTTCTGGCGCAACGCGCGCACCCACACCCTGCACGACCCGGTCCGCTGGAAGTACCAGCACATCGGCCGCGCCGTGCTGCACGATTCCGCGCCGCCGCTACACGGCGTGATCTGACCGGCTATCAACAAGTTAGGACATCGGCTGTGACAGTGACCGTCGTCGTCGGCAATCCGAAACCCGCCTCGCGCACCCTCGACGCGGGCACCCTGGTCGCGCGCGGGCTGCGCCCCGACGTGGAGCCCACCGTGCTCGACCTGGTCGAATTCGGTCCCGCCCTGCTCAGTTGGGGTGACGAGCGGGTCGGCGCGGCCGTGCGCACCGTGCGCGAGTCCGAGCTGGTCGTCGTCGCCAGCCCCACCTTCAAGGCCACCTACACCGGACTGCTCAAGCTTTTCCTCGAACAGTTCGAGGGTGGGACGGGGCTGGCCGGCGTGGTGGCCGTGCCGGTGATGCTCGGCGCCGGGCCCGCGCACGCGCTGGCGCCGGATCTGCTGCTCAAACCGGTCCTCGTGGAGATCGGCGCGACTGCCGCGCTTCCCGGTCTCTACCTCTCCGATCGCACCTTCACCGAGGACGGCGCGATCGACGCTTACACGCAACGATGGCGGCCGGTCGCGCAGGCGCTGGCCGCGGGCAAGGCGGTGGAACATGCATGATCTCTTCGAAACCCCCGGTGACGGAACGGGTTTGCGGCGCGCGTTCGCGAACTTCCCGAGCAGCGTCGTGGCCGTGGCGGCCGAAGTGGACGGCACCCCTTACGGTCTCGCGGTGAGCACCTTCGTGCCGGTCTCGCTGGAGCCCGCGCTGGTGTCGTTCTGCGTGCAGAACAGCTCCTCCACCTGGCCGCACCTGGCCGCCGCCTCGCACCTGGGCCTGAGCCTGCTCGGCACCGACCAGCACGACGCGGCGCGTGCCCTCGGCTCCCGCCACGGTGACCGCTTCCGCGCCTCCGAACTGCACCGCGGCGCCGCCGAAGCCCTCTTCATCCACGGCGCCACCGCCTGGATCGAGGGCACCACCGAATCCCTCGTCCCCGCGGGCGACCACACCGTCGTCATCCTCCGCATCACCCGCCTCGCCGCCCGCCACGACCTGGAACCCCTTGTCTTCCAAGGAAGTAGGTTCCGCCGCCTGCACGCGGAACCCGCGGAAGTAGCCCACGTGGCCAGCTGACCACCCCGATCCCGCCCGGCCGGCCGCCGGGCGGGATCTCCCTCAGCTATCGAATCACCACGCGGACAGGGGACTACCCTCCTACCGTGCCACTGATCGACGTCACCTACGCCCCCTCCGTCCCCGAATCCACCCTCGAAGCCCTCGCCGACCACCTCCCCCATCTGGTCTCCCTGGCTGTCGAATGCCCGGAGGAGCCCTACGACCACAACCTCCAACCCGGCGACGTCGAACTCCGCTTCCACCCTCGCGGCCCCTACGATCGCTCCGCCCTCGACGCGGTCATCGAAATCCGCTCGAAGTACTTCGGCTCCCGAGCCGCCACCCGCCAACCTCGCGTAGACACCCTCCACGCCGCCATCGCCGACTCCACCCCCCTCCGCAACTTCGGCATCTACCTCACCTTCCCGGTAGCAGCCTGGGCCCAGAGCGACTAGGTGTCGCAGAGCGGCCGGTGGCGGGTGAGGGTCGGGCTCTCAGTCCGCGGATTCCAGGTCGGTTTTCAGGTTGGTGAGGGTGCGGTGGATGTTGCGGCGCTGGAAGGAGGCGAAGCCGGGGTGGCCGGTGACGAGGCGGTCGAACCAGAGGGTGGGGAGGTCGGGCCAGCCGCGGCGGTCGTCGGTCCAGGTTTCGGTGACGAGGGTGCCCTCGGGGACCGGTTCGAAGGTGTACTCCCAGGTGGCGATGGCGACCGGGAGGGCGGGTTTCGCGCCGACCCCGTAGCGGCGGACGCGGAAGGTGAAGCGGCGGCCGCGCTCGGCGGCGATGATCTCGCAGCCGGTGCTCCAGCGGACGCCGCGACGGCGGTTGGTGCCCACGAACCAGTCGCCCACCCGCGCGGGCACGCCCGGTTCGGCGACCAGGGCGCCCGTGTTCTCCGGACTCCACCGGTGCATGCGGGTGACGTCGCTGACCTGGTCGTAGACCGTTTCCGGGTCGGTGGCGACGACGATGCTGCCCGAGACCGTTTTCGTGCGTGACACGCCCCGACTGTAGCGGGCGGCTCAGGCCCGGGTGTCCGCGCGGACCTCGGCCGGACGCCATCCGATCGAAAAGAACGCCCACACGCACAGCAGCAACCACAGCGCCGCCACGCTCCACCCGGCCAGCACGTCGGTGAGCCAGTGCATCCCCAGGTACACGCGCGACAAACCGACGCTGAACACGAACAACGCCGCGAGCACCGCCGCCGCGATCCGCGCCGCCGCGCGACTCAACAGCGGGATGAGCACGATCGCGACGATCCCGATCACCGCGAACGACCCGGCGCTGTGCCCCGACGGATACGACAGGCTGGACTCGACCGCGAGCCGTTCCGCGACCGGCGGCCGCTCCCGCCCGATCACCCGCTTGCCGATCGTCACGATCAACCCCGCGCCGATCCCCGCGGTCGCGACCAGCACCGCCCCCAGCTGATCGCGCCAATACAGCAGCACACCGCAGGTCACGATCACCACGATCGTCATCGCCAGTGTGCTGCCGAGATCGCTCACCGCCGCCGCCAGCGTCGTGAGCGTCCCGTTGCGCCGCACCACCACCCACTGCGCCACGTCCGGATCGGCCGCCGCCAACCCGCTGCCCGCCACCACACTGCGCGTCAGCACCGCCAAGAACGCCACGAGCAGCACCCCACTCGCGACCAGCACCCCCGCCACCCGCGAACGCCGATCCGATTCGGAAGTCACCCCTCCACCATGACACTTCGGTAGCTCTTGATTCGCCGGGCCCGGCCCGCGTGGTGCGCGGCGCCACCGCGAAGGCTTGGTGTCATGCGTGAGCCGCGCAGAAAAGCACGTCCCGGCCCGCGGTGCCCGAGCCAAGGCGTATGAGCAGCGCGTTTCTCGGTTCGGAGGAGATTCGTCCAGGAGGTACCCGGGACCGCGCTGTAAACTGGCACTGCGCGTCCGATGCCCGCGGGGCTTGCGCGGGCGGATTCTCGGGGAGGGGGCGATGGCGAACAAGTTCGGTCCGGTGTGGTTGCCGCCCTTGGTCTTTGCGTGCTTGCTCGGGGGCGCCTTCGCCTTATCGTTGGCATCGAGTGATGGAGGTGTCGGCGCGGTGCTCTACGGCACGATGGTCAAATCCATCGTCGCCGTCGTCGTGATCGCCGTAGCCATGCTTGTGCGCCATCTCTGGCTCGTTCTCGCGAAAGCTACCGGCCGCTACGCGCCCGACAGTGATAGGGAGTGGTACGCCCGGGGCTCCCGGGGACGGTCCGATGAGACCATCGCCGCTTCTTCGGTGGTGGCGGAGGACCTCGAGCGGGAGATCGCCGAGCTGCGAACAGCACGTGAGCGGGATCGGGCCGGTCGGCCCGATCCTCCCGAGTAACAGAGTTGACCGGCCCGGACCCCGGTCTGATAAAGTCGCGAGCGACACACTGCCGATGTAGTTCAATGGTAGAACTTCTGCTTCCCAAGCAGACAGCGCGGGTTCGATTCCCGTCATCGGCTCCACCGAAACCCCCTGTGCGACAGGGGGTTTCGCATTTCAGCCGCAGAGGCATTCGTCGGGGTGTAGCCCTGGGTGTAGCCATTTCCTCTCATCGAATCGACTGCGGGGGAACTGTGCTCGCGACCGCCGCCTGAATCCAGTTCGCCGAGACGGGATTTACCAGGTCAGAGCACGTTTTACGGTACATCGAGCGCTTTGCGCAGACCATTTGATATGACGTAAATCACACTAGGATCTAGTTTTACCTGCTCATCTCGTACATCGAAGCAATGTACGATACGTGGGGTATCAACCACCGGGGCCGCCACCCCGCACGAAAGGAACCAACGTGAGCACGACGCTCGACCGGATTACCACCCTCACCGCGCAGCTCGACGCCGCACACGAAGCGCAGGCCGCGCCGCGCAACGTCAACGCCCTGCTCGACGAACTCAGCGCCGCCAAGGCCGCCGCCCGAGCCGAGGGCGCGACCGCCGCCCAGATCGACGACGCCATCGACGCCGCGTTCTAACCCTCCACCGAATCACCCGCCGGACGTCAGCAACCTGCCGACGTCCGGCGCACCACGGCCGCCGCCACGGCCCGAAAAGGAACCAACCCATGAGCACGTTCGCGCCCACCGCCGAGCAACTGCACATCCACGACCTGTTCCGCACCGGCAAACCGCTGCGGGTACGCGCCGGAGCTGGGACCGGCAAGACCACCACCCTCATCCAGCTCGCCGACATCCTCCAGCGGGAAAATCGACTCGGCCTCTAC
This sequence comes from Nocardia puris, assembly GCF_036051655.1. Lineage (NCBI taxonomy): Bacteria > Bacillati > Actinomycetota > Actinomycetes > Mycobacteriales > Nocardiaceae > Nocardia > Nocardia puris. Next base: position 2,093,440 of record NZ_CP107943.1, read on the forward strand.
CTCGCGTTCAACCGGAGCATCGCCGACGAAGCCGGGCGGAAGATGCCGAGCTGCATCACGGCCAGCACCGCGCACGCCTTGGCGTACAAGGGAATCCGCAACACTCGCCACGCCGACCTTCTTCCGAAGATGCGGAGGAGTCGCCGCGTCCCGTTCCACGAGACCGCCCGAGCCCTCGGCATCGCAGGAACCGGAATCCAGACCGCGGACGGCAAAGGCCGCTGGCTCGACGACCGGAAGATCGCCCGCCACGCACTCGCCACGATCGACCGATTCTGCAAGACCGCCGACGACGAGATGACCGTCTTCCACGTGCCGCCGATGAAGGGTCTGGACGGCGACGGCGACTACACCAACAACCGCGCCCTGGCGGAGCACGTGCTCCCCTGGGCGCGCAAGGTGTGGGCGGATATCCAGAACCCGGAGGGCACTGCGGTCGCGTTCGGTCACAGCCACTATCTCAAGCTCTGGGCACTGGAGCATCCGAGGCTCGGCCGCCCCGGCGCGGCGCTGTTCCTCGACGAGGCACAGGACACCAGCCCGGTCCTCGCGGCCGTCATCGCCGAACAAGAACACCTGCACCGCGTGTACGTGGGTGACTCGGCCCAGAGCATTTACCGGTTCACCGGCGCTGAGAACGCGATGGAAGGGTTCGCGGGCAGTCTTGAAGGCCGTCTCACTCAGTCGTGGCGATTCGGCCAAGTCGTCGCCGCCGCCGCGAACGAACTTCTCGCCGAGCTCGGCGACGACCTCCGACTCACCGGCCACCCCGGACGACCCAGCACGATCGACCGCGCCCACCCCGACTACGACACCATCCTGTGCCGCACCAACGCTGGCGCCCTGCAACAGGTGATCGACCTGCTGGAATCCGGTGCCCGCGTACACCTGATGGCCGACACCGGCTACGCGCTGGCGTTCATCGACTCCGCAGCCGCCCTGAAGGAGGGCCGCCCCGCCCTGATGGAAGACCTCGCCGCCTTCACCTCATGGGGGCAAGTCGTCGAGTACGCGGAGGAAGCGACCGACGCCGCCGATTGGAAGACACTCGTCGACCTGATCGAACGCCACGGGATCGACAAGCTGCGGGCCGCACTCGGCGGTGTCGTCGACGAGCGCCTGGCCGACGTTCTCGTCGTGACCGCGCACAAGAGCAAGGGGCGCGAGTGGAGTCGAGTTCGGCTCGCCGACGACCTCGCCGTCCACCTGGACGGCGCGCGCGACCGCCTCGCGGAAGCACACCGCTCCGGTGACCCTGGAGTGACACGGCGTGCCCGCCGCGCACTCGCCGACGAACTCATGCTGAGCTATGTGGCTGTGACCCGCGCCCAAGACATCCTCAACCCGGGCCGTGTGGTCAGCGCACCCGACACCGCGCGAAGCACGGCATGATCGCCCCGCAGAGGAGCAACCACGATGCCCGAATACAAACTGGATGAGCTGTGGACTGCGAAGCAGTGCGCCGACTACATCGGCGTAGCACCGGTCACTTGGCGCAGCTACATCTACAGGCCGGCCAAGGACCACCCCGCACCCAAGCCCGTGACCAAGATCGGCAGCACCCCGCTGTGGCTCCCCTCCGCAGTCCGGGAGTGGCACGAGAACCGCCCCGGATCGCCGATCATCAGGAAGTGACGGCCGCCGCCACGGCCACCAACCCGAAGGAACCAACCCATGACCGCCCCTGCCCGAATTGCCGTCGCAGGCACCATCGGCATCGCCGCGCTGTCGTTCATCCTCAGCTTCGCCGCACTCACCGACCTCGCCGCCCGCAGCGGCGTCGCCTACCCGATCGCCTGGCCCCTCATCGTCGACGGCCTGATCGTCGTTGCCACAGTCGCCGTCGTCGCCCTCCGAGGCTCCGCCTACGCCTGGGTCCTACTCGGCGCGGGCGCCCTGGTATCCATCGCAGGGAACGTGATTCATGCCGTGCTGCCGCCCGGCCCCGTCGTTGCCGAGGTCGCCGCAGCCGTAGCGCTCGTGCCGCCGATCGCGCTCCTCGCGGTCACCCACCTGACCGTCATCCTCGCCCGACCAGCACCGCGGGCGCAGCAAGACGAGCCAGCCGCCGCCTCGCTGACACTCCCGGACGACACGCTTGCCCCGACTCCCCTCGCTGAGAACCGTGAGATCGCCGAAGACCCGCAGACCGCCGAGGCGACGACACCGGAAGCCGAGGCCGTCGAGCACGAGGTGGCCGACGTCGAGCCCCGCACGGCCGCCGAGCTTCTGATCCGCACCACCACGCTGTCGAACTACGCCATCGCGGGCCGTGTTGGCGTGAGCGAGGCGACGATCAGGCGGTGGCGGAAGACCGTTCCCGCCTGATCGCAACCACGCACCGACTCAGCCCGTCGGCAGGTATTGGCGAAGTAGGTTGGCGAGCAGCATCTTTCCCGCCCACGACGGGTGAATCCCGTCCGAGGACGCCATGGTCGCATCCAACGCGGAAGTGGAGGACCCGCGCAGCGGCTTGTCGAAGTCGACGACGGTGACTGCGTCGAGCTGCAACGTCGCGAGCCAGTCGTTCACGGCGAGCCGCTGCGCCTCCGGTGTAGACAGCGCGCGCGGCATGATGTTCACGACGTAGATCGGTTTGCCCGCGCCGATGATCGCCCGCGTGTTGTTCACGATGGACGTGATGTCGGCCTGCACCTGCGCGGCAGTTCGGCTCGCTGCGACATCGTTGGAACCGAGCCCGACCACCGCACCGTCCCACGGGCCGACAGTGGTCATGCGCGACCACTGGTGATACGACGGGTTCGCCCACGACTGCGCCAACGTGTTCGACAGCGCCATGTTCTGCGACAGCGCACCTGCCATCGACGCCCAGTGATGCGGGTACGCGAGATTCGAGTTCGCGGGGCCGATCGCTCCGGCGCGCGGTGCCGACAGACCTTCCATGATGCTGTCACCGATGAACAGCCACGCCGGTTTGGTGGTCAGCGTCTCGTACTCGACGGTCCAGGTGGTCGGCACGGACGCCACAGTCGCGCCCGCGGTGACTGCCGGGTCCACGGCCGATGTGGCGTTCGCCCACACCCACGCCCGGCCGCTGCCGTTCTGCACGGTGCCGGACGGGCCGGTGAACGCGATGGCGAGCAGATGGTCCACGCCCTCCTGAAACTGGGCGGCCGGGTCGTCGAACCAGGGCGACACGTAGTAGGTGCCGTCGCCGGGGATCGTGAAATCCGTGCCGAGCACCGTGGTCCCGGCACCGCCAGCGAAGTTGCCGGTGTCGGCACCGTTCGGTGTGGAGTGCACACCAACCACCACCGTTTTGCCGGTCAGGGCGCTCTTGTTGGCGTTGGCGATGCTGTCCCAGTTGCGGATACGCAGCCGCCACCGCGAGGTGGTGGTGTTGAGCTTCACCTGTACCCGGAAGGACCCCGCGGTCGAGCTGACCGTGCTGGAGTAGTAGCCCTGGCCACCGTTGCCGAACGACAACGTGCGCAGGACCGGCGTGCCGCCCGCCTCGATATCGAGCAGGTCCCGGGCCGCGGCAGCGTCGACCGTCGACGCCAGCGACCGGCCGAACGCGGTCGCGTCGGAAATCTCGGCGAGCGTGTGCGTGTGCGCCGCCGGGGCACTCGCCGGGAGTTGCCCGGCGGGGACCTTGCCGGTCCCGTCGAGTGACGCGTATCCGGCCGGCTGCCCCTTCTCGCTGGCGAGCTGCCGCGCCTCGATCGCCGTGGTGAGGTGCCCGGTCGCGCCGACCTTCGACTGTGGGAGAGCGCCGTCGGCAACGTGCGCCGCGGTGACGCCGTCGGCCGCGATCGCGATTGTGCGGTCTGCGCCGAGGTCGCCGCCGCCGGTAAGGCCGGAGCCGGTCGCGATCAGACGCGAGGTCTGCACACCACCCGCCGCAGCTTCGGCTGCCGACTCCGCTGCGTCCAGGGCGGATTGCGCCGCATCGCTGGCGGCGCTCGCCGCGGTTGCCGCCGCCGACTCGGCATCGGCCCGCGCGGTCGTCGCCGCCTCCCGCGCAGTGACGGCGGCGTCGCGCGCCGATTCCGCCGCAGTGCGCGCGGAAACAGCGGCGCCCGACGCCGACGACGCCGTGCCCGCCGAGGTCGACGCTGCCGATTGTGCCGATTCCGCCGCAGTGCGCGCGGTGGCCGCCGCCGTCGCCGAGTTCGCCGCCGCCGTGGCCGCGGCCTCGGTCGCAGCGCGGTCCGAAGCGACCTGCGCAACGTCGGCGGGGACGCCCTCGACGCTCTCGGCTGCTGCGACAGCCTCGTCCCGCGCGGTGACCGCTGCCGCGCGGGCCGCGTCGGCCGCTGTCGCGTCGGCCGCCGCATCGCTGGCCGCGGTCGCCGCTGCCGACTGTGCACCGGCCGCCGCGTCCGCCGCCGACTCAGCGTCGGTGCGGGCCGCGCCTGCCGCCGTGGCCGATCCAGCCGCCGCGGTCGCCGAAGCTTCCGCTGCCGCCCTATCCGCCGCGACTTGCGCGACATCGTCGGCGATGTCGCTGATGGTGGCTGCGGTCGCGACCGCCTCGTCTCGTGCGGCCTCCGCGGCGCGCGCCGCAGCCCACGCCTCCGACACGACGGGTGGGTCGGCGGGTTCGTACTGTGCGAACAGCGGACGCAACTGCACCGGCTCGTCCGAGTCCGGGATGATGATGTCGCGGGGCGGCCCCCACTCACCGAGCCGCACCATCACGCGCGCCGGGCCAGGGTCCAGGTCGGGAGTTGTCATCACACCGGCTGTGACCGCGACGTACACGCGACCGCTGTAGGTCATGCCAGGGCCGTCGGTGTCGCCGGACGGTTCGCCGGGTCGCCAGAACTCGACGGTCCCGTTCACCGGCACGTCGGCGATGTCGCTGAAGTTCTCGAAGATTACGGTCACGAGTCACGCCTCCGCGTCGGTCGGGCGGACGGTGTAGCCGTTCGCCATGAGCGCGAGCAGGTGCGCGCCGTCGATGTGGTCCGGTTGTCCGGCGAAGTCCTCGCGCAACACCTGCGAGCCTCCGCGTTTGATGACGCTGCCGTGACTGCCGATTCCGGCGCCCTGGTCGTTGGCCCAGAGCACGGCGACCTCGCCAGGCTGCCAGCGTGTCGGCATTTGGACCCAGATGGTCAGGTAGTGGACCTCGGTGCCGTCCGGGACTCGTAGAGGCTCGTCGAGCTTCCAGACGCGTGCCGGGCCGGGATGGCCGCCGATGTCGTCGATATGCAGTGTGGCGGTTGCCATCAGTCCTCCGTGGTGTAGTACTCGATTACCGTGACCAGGCCGTGCGCGCCCGCTGCGCCAGCGCCGCCGCCCCCGCTCGGGTAGCCCCCTGGCTCGCCGCTGTGCCCGCCTCCGCCCGACTGGCACCACTCCCAGAACGGGGGCAGCGTGGTACCGCCGGGGACTCGGCCAGACCCGCCGCCAGTCGATCCGGAGCCAGCCCCGCCGCCGCCAGCGGCGAGCAAGCGGACAACGCCCGACGTGACGGTCTGGCCCGGCTGTCCTGCGGCACCGCCGCGTCCGCCGGGCGCGAACGTGAGGCCGCCACCGCCGCCGTTGAGTCCGCCGCGACCGCCTGGCGCGATGAGCAGATCGCCGAACGAGGATGTGCCGCCGTCGCCGCCGTTGGTTCCGCCGAGCCCCACGGTGATCGCGCATGTCGCGGGCAGTTCCAGCGGTGAAATCCGCCGCTGGGTGTTGATCGTCAGCGCGCCGCCGCCACCACCGACCGTCTCGCTTCCGGAACCGCCCGCACCGCGAACGATGACGTCGAGCGCGCGCAGTCCGACGGGGCGGGACCACACGGAGTCACCCGTGTACACCCGAAGAATGGCCAGGACAGCCATTTACGCCATCCTCTCGATCAGATAGAGGACGCCGTGCCCGCCGTTGCCGCCTGCTCCCGCGCCGCCGAACGCGCACGCTGCGCCACCGCCACCACCTGCAGGGAAGCCACCGTGTCCGCCGCGCGCGCTGCCGGAGGAGCCTCCTCCGCCACCACCGGCACCGGTGGCGACGATGTCGGACGGTGCGCTTCCTGCGTTGCCGGGGTTGCCTGGAGTGCCGCCGGGGGAGATGCCGCCACCGCCGCCGGTCGTGCCGCCGCCGCGGCCCTGCGCCGCACCACGCCCGCCACCGCCACCGCCGCCGTGCAGATCGAACGCGGAGGTTGAATGCCCCGCGCCGTCGCCAGCGCCAGCCGGGCCAAGGCCACGGTCACCGTTGCCGCCGGGGATCATTCCAATCCCGCCGAGCGCGATCGGTCCGCTGTTGCCCCAGCTTCCGCCCTGGCCACCGCCAGCGAGCAGCCACGGCTGCGCGGCTGATCCGACCTCCGGGCCGAGTAGCGTGTGCCCGCCGCCCGTGCCCACGTCGCTGTCTCCGGGCGCGCCAGCGCCGCCCATGCCGATGACGATCTGAATCGACTTGAACGAGCCGTCGAGGTTCGTCGGCAGCAGGCTGGCGGGGATGGTGACGTGGGTTTCGCCGCCACCTCCACCGCCGCCACCGGAACGTGTGCCGTCGACGAGGGCGTCATAGCTTCCGGAGCTGCCGCCTCCGCCCGCGCCGATCAGGATGGCGTCCAGCGCAACCAGGTTCGGGTTCGGCGTGTAGATCCCGTTGCCCGTGAACTTGAGCGCGACGCCTTGGAGGATCAGTTGATCCACCACTTCGCGCATCTCCGTGATGCTTTGGCTGTGGTCGTTGATGATGGGGAGAGCGGAGACGTAGTCGTTGTCGACGAAGTTGAAAATTGCGTCGGCGATGCTGGCGAAGCCGCCCAGAATCGCCTTGATGATCCGTGTCAGCGGGACCTCTTGCGCGAACGCGGGATTCGCGCGTGGTGGCGGTATGAGCCGGTCCACCGCTACACCTCGTCCGCTAGCACCGGCGGCACCGGCGGCGCGGCGTCGGCGTCAGGCCGGCTGCGCGCCCATCGGAGCAGTTCACGCACGTAGTCGATCGCCGCTCGGTAGCGGGCTCGCAGAGCGTCGAGCATGGCGTGCAGTTCCCGCACCTCGCGCCGCAGAGATTCGACGTCCTCACGGATGGGGCTGATGACCGCCTCGAAGTCGGCGCGCTGCGCGTCCAGCAGGGTTCTGAGGCGGGTGTCGGCCAGGCGCTCGCGCTCGATGTCGTCGTCCTCCGCCGAGGCGGTCGCCTCGGCACGCGTCTTGGTGCGCGCGGCGTGCCAGCCACCCAGAGCGCCCGCGAGACCTACTGCGGCGGCGAAGATCTCGCTCAGGTAGGGGATGTCCATGCCACCTCCTCGGTGGGCAGCACGACGAAGGGCCGCCCAACCGGGCGGCCCTTCGCGGCTGTCAGATCAGTTGTGGCTCAGACCGGTTCGGCGAGCAGCCACGGCGCGAATCGCGCCAGCAGCTCGTTGACCGCGGGGAGCGCCATCACGCGGGTGATGGCCGCGCACGCGCTCAGCACGACCGCAACGGCGCCCTCGGTGGGAATGCCGCCGGTGACGACGACGACGGGGATCAGGGTGGCGAGCGCCAGCGCGACCTGGAAGACGGTGCGCACGGTGGCGCGCCACGGGTAGGCGGTCTGGGACGGGGCGGGGAAGGGGTGGGTACCCATGGGGGCCTCAGCTTTCGGGGTTGTGTCGGGCGATGGCGGCGTTGGACCAGAACATTGCGGTTTCGAGGGACGTGAGAGCGGTGGCCTTCTCGCGGCCGTCCGGCAGCCGCTCGTCGATGAACAGGGCGAGCGCCTTGAACGCCTCCCGCACGGAGCCGTGTTCGCCCCTCTTTTCGGCCGTAGTGGCGGGATGGAAGTCGAACCGGTGCGCGATATCGGCCGCGCTCACGCCAGGCCCCGATCCGCGAGCAGGGCTGCGATCGCGTCCGGGAGGGTGCGGTCGGTGCCGTCCGCCCGCTTACCGAGCTGCGGCAGACCCCGGTAGCTGGCCTGAAGGTCGATCGCGCCGTCCGGGAACCGGATCAGGTCGCGGGAGCCAGTGATCTGCTCGCGCAGATCCTTGACGTCCGAAATGACCGGCGCGAGATAGCCGTTGATGTAGTCGGTGACGTGCTGAATCACGCGGTCGGCGTCTGCTGCGGACAAACCGGCCTCCTTCTTGTCGAGGCCCAACCTCCATGTGAGGGGGCCGATCTTGCCGTCGGGCAGCAGCCCGGCAGGCAGTTGCAGGTCGATCGCGGCACGCCTGGTCGCGTCGCCGTAGATGCCGTCGGCGGGTACGCCTACCGCTTCCTGCCAGCGGCGTAGTCCGTCGGTCCACTCGCGGGGTTCGCCAGCGCGCCCGCTGATCGACTCCTCCGGTCCCTCGTACGGGCCGTAGTAGTAGCCAGCGGGAAGCGGGAACATCTGCGGGTCGGCGTGGCCGTCGACGGGGCCGGGGTAGTACCAGAAGTCGTGGAACAGCTTGTCGTTCCACGCTCTCGCGCCGTTGTTGAGCAGCACGCCGGGGTAGCCGCGGCTCTCGAAGTTGTATTGGCGGCCGTTGATGAAAAACGACACGGCCACATGCGAATTCATGCCGCCGCCACCGTGCTGGAATCCGAGGCGAAGCGGTGCGTCCGCGGGGATGTTCACGGCGTTCCGCGCGGGCAGGATTCCGCACGGTGCGGGTACGCCGTTGAGGCGGGCGAGCCTCGCCGTCTCCGTCGATCCGTACCGTCGATACGGAGACTGCCCGTGCAGGATCGCGGCGGCGGAGAACGCGACGCCCGAGCAGTCCGTACTATCGCGCGGGTTGGTCGAGAAACTTCCGCCATACGCGTACGGCAGCCCGTGCCGTACTTGAGCGAAAGCGAGAAGTTGCATGAGCCGGGCATGAGTGGTAGCCACGGTGGCCTCCCAAGTTGAAATCGGTTGCTATCCAGTGCCATTCGCGATCGCGCGAGTGAAGGCAGCCAGGCCCTTGACGCGGGAAATGAGCTTCGACCAGGCGTCTTGGAGTTCCTTGTCGTCGCCGATCGTCACGTACTCCGTGCAGACCTCGTCGCGGGAATCCTCGACCTCGACGGACGACACATAGTCGGAAACGACTGTGCCGCGGTCCCAGAACGACATGATGTCGCCGACCTGGAAACGGCGACCGCTGCCGTCGTCGACGCCGAAGCTGAATCCGCGGCCGTCGATTCCGCCAGCGCGCACCTGCAACCTGAGCGATTCGCCGCCGCCGTGCTCCTTGAGGCCGGCCATGCCGATCGCGAACCCGTCGAGGGAGTGTGCGGCGGAGTTGTCGATGAACGCCTCACCGAATGCGTGCTCACCGAGGTCCGCTTCAAGTTGCGGATCGTCGAATCTCTGGTATGCGAAAAAGATATCGTCGAACAGATCGCCGACCAGAATGGAACCCAGATTCGCGCCGGGCACAATCAGATTCAGGATTGCCTGAAGGGCGAGATTTGCACCCCACTCCACGATAGAGTTCATGAACTCAGGCGCTTTGCCACCTACCACGACGGAGTGCGCGGTCGGATGCTTGACCACACGCTCGTAGTGCTCGATGTGTCCGGAGTCGGTGCGCCACTGCATCCACCGGCGATCGCGCCGCCGATGAGTGTCGAACACGTACCCGGCGCGCTGCATTTTGCCCCACTGGTCCGGGTCGGCCAGGCCTAGCACATTGTCGGGGTTGCTGAACCACAGGAAGTTGTCCCCCGACAAGTCCAACACGTTCTGCAGCCTGGCGAGCGTATCCGTGTTGAAGACGTGCGGGCTCGGCCCATCCTCGGGCGTCCATAGGTTGCAGGACAGTCCGCGGTCGCTGGTTTCGAGCGCGTTCTGGTACAGCTCGTCGAGTTGGGTGAACCGTGCGGACAGAACGGTGATGTCCTCGAATATCGAGGCGACGATATCGAGCAAGTCGTCCAGGCTGTCGATATCCTCAACCTGCGGCAACTCCGGAACATGATATTGGAGCGGCAATTTCACATACACAGGCTTCTGCAACCTGATGCAGTTCTTCGCCAGGAAATACTTGAGGACGAAATCGACCGGACCGAACATCATGTCTTGCTTGCCCGTGAGTGCTATTTGCACCTCGGGCGGCAGCATGGGGTTCACCCATGCCAGAATCACCAGCAGCCAGTACAGGTTGGAAACGCATGTCGCGGTGACGATTTCCTCGCCCGGACGGCCTTCCATTTTCGCGGTGAGCACGCGCCCGTCCCACGGGATGCCGTTGTAGTACGTGCGGATCGGGACCACGTCGCGTTTACAGGCCATGAGCCGCCCGGCGAGCGGGTGGTCGGCGCGAACCTGGATCGTGCCGGTGCCGGGGATGGTCCAGAACCAGCCGAACCGCGCCTTGAGGTACGGCCCGAGCGGTCGGGACCGCAGGTAGTCCTGGCTGAACACGGTGATGTCGAACGCGGGCGGGCTCTTGGTGTTCGGCCGCCACAGCGGGTTCGGAGCGGTAGCGGCGGTCACGCGACGGCCCACTCATACAGTTGCGGCAACCACACCTCGACACGCGAACTCGCGGACGTACCCGTGCCCGACATATTCAGCGGCACTGTCGTTTTCGCGGGGACAGGCTGGTACCAGCCGACGTTGCCCGCCTGCTCCCACACGTCGACACCGGCGGCATCGTGGATATGCGGATACTGCGGGTTCGTCTCCACTGTCCAGTGCGTGCCAGCAGGGATCATCGGCAGCGTCACCGCCTCGTCTCCGACGCCGATCGAGAACACGCCGGGGCCGGTGAGCCGCCAGAACGGCCATGTCTCGAAGTCGCCGTCATTGCGAATCGTCTTCCCAGCCCATTCCGTCGGCGCAAACGGCGGGGGGTTCACAGTGGCGCCACGCCACGGGCTTTCGTCGGAGGCGAGCACCACGGTTTCCGTGAGCTCGCCGACGGTTTCGAGCAGGTCCAGCGTCGCATCCGGCACCGCATTCTCGCGGCGGACGAACTGGTAGCGGTCGCCGCCACCCGGCGAGATCACATGGAACTCAGCGAGCTCCGATCCCGTGCCGAGCGACAGCCTCCAGGCGTTCCAGAGGTCGAGGGCGACAGCGCCCGGCTGCACCGGTCCGACCCGCACGGTGAGGGTGACCGGGTTGATTTCCCGTTTCAGGCCTCGCCAGGTTGCGCCCAGTTCCCGGGCGTTGGACTGCCGGATGTGCCCGAACTGCGCCCCGCCGAGCCCTTTCGGAGTCTCGGCGAGGCGCAGCGGGCACTCAGGGTCGCCGAACCGCCATACGGTCCTCGGCTGGTCGGGGTACTGCACGCCGTGCAGCTCGTAGCGGACGGGCACGCGAGGCCTCCCCTCTCGGGGTGGTTAGACCCCGCGTTGAACGATGTTGAGCTCGGCGGTCCGGCGACCCGAGTCGATATCGACCTCGACGTCGACCGGCTTGCCCGCCTTGACGGCCTCGATGAGGACGGTCATCTGTTCGGAGAGCCGGTCGAGGCCCTGATCCAGCCCGGGAATGCTGGTGTTGCCGGTGTCGAAGCCGACGAACTTTCCCGTGCTGTCCCAGCCCGACGCGGCGGTGAGCGCCACACCTGCGCCGAGCGCAGCCGCTCGGTAGGCGGCCTGACTCCACACCGCCAGCGGCACCGACCGCGACGGCGTCGACAACGGAATTCCGCCGCGCTCACCGACTTTGGCGAGCTCCCATGAACCGGTGTGGACGCCGCCGTCGCCGTCCTGCCCGAGCCCGCCGAATCCGCCGACCGCGTACGGGGTGAGCGTGAGCCCGAACCGGGAGGCGACGTTGCGGAGGATCGCGGTCGATCGGGCACGTTTCGCGGCGGCGAGCGGAATGTACGCTTCGCCACCGGTCTCCGGCTCCGCCCAGACGCGCAGGTCGCCGGGCTGCGCGATCTGCGCGCGGTGATCCTCGGACCCGTCGGCGAACCAGCGCGCCGACAAGGTGGCGATCGGCTGCCGCTCCGAGGCCGGCTGCCCGCCCAGCGACTCCGGCCAATTCGTGACCCGGACGTCCTGCACCGAGCCCGACGATGACGTGGGGCGCGACGCCGACTCAGCTTTCGCCCGCTGCGCATCCCGACGCCGCTCCTCGCGCGCGGTAAGCAGTGCGTCGACCAGCGGATCATCCTCCGCCACACCAAATTTCGATCCGAACCGGTCGGTGTAGTCGCCCGCTCCCATGAGGGCTCGGAGCCCATCAGGGTCATTGCCCGCGTGCAGTGTGGCCGGGTCCACCTCGGCGTCATACCCGCCGGTGAGGAACGCCTCCGTGAGCGGATCATCCTCAGCGGCACCGTATTTGGTGCGGAATCGGTCGGTGTAGTCGCCCGCCTCCGTCAACGCGCGCAACCCGGCCGGGTCGTTCTCGGCGTTGAAGTCCTCCGCCCGGGCTTTGTAGTTCCGGCTCTGGCTGGGGCCGACGCTGGGAGGCATCGGGTAGTGCATGACGTTCGGGAAGTCCATCGCCCCGGCAGCCCGCCCCCCGAACTGCCCGTCACCCCTGTCGCCGCCCATCTCCACGTGCGTGCCGTCGTGCAGGGTGGAAGCGGTGTGCCCGCCGCCCGGCATATTCGGGTCGTGCACCCAGCCGATGCGCACCGAGCCCTCGGGGCCAGGGCCGGGCAGGAACCCACGGCTGCGCAGCGCTGATTCCTGGTTGCCGGTCGCGAACCGGCCGCCGACCATCGGGTCGCCGTACGCGACCAAGTTCGCGATCTTCGACGCCGCGCCGGAGCAGTCGGTATTCCACGAATCGTCCCAGCCGCCCCATACGTACTGGGCGCCCTCGATACCGCGGGCCTGCTGTGTCAGCTCGTCGCCCCGCACGCCACCGTCGGCCATCTGGAGCAGGCTGTACCCGAACCGCTTCGCGACTTCGGCGAGGATCGTCGTCGACCGCCCACGTTTGCCGAGCGCCAGCGGAATGAACGCCTCGCCGCCCGTCTCCGGCTCCGCCCACTGAATCAGCTGTGGTACAGGGCTTTTGATCGTGGCGTTGCGCGGCAGCGTGCCGGACGAGTGCCGCGCCAGGTCGATGCCGCCGTCGGCGCGCTCGCCCCGCTGAATCGCCTGCGGACCGGACGGCCGGGAGTACGTGCCGTCCAGCGTCAGGTCTTCGAGATTGATGTCGACCTGCATCGGTATGCGGCGGCCGTCGTTGCGCGACACGAAGTCGTCGATGATCGTCTGCCCCTCGGCGGTGTTCGCAGTGATCCGCGACGTGCCGTCCGGCAGGTTGTCCACGGTGAACCCGAAGTCACGCAGGCGCGCCATGGCGTCCTCGGTCAGCGCCTCGACAACGAGAGCCTTGCCGTCCGGCAGGGCGGCCACCTCGCCGCCGAACAGGCGCGTGAGCTCCGCGGCGTTCGCCGCCTCGGTGCCAGCGTTGCGCACATGCTCGCGCATTTCGGCGATCGTCGGCAGCCCGCCGTCGATCTTGTCGGCCAGCGCGCGCGCCTGCTCCGCCGCCGAACCCATCGCCCGACCCATACCCTCAGCCAGCCCGCCGACCGACTCCAGCGCCTCGCCGGTGTCCTCCAGCCCGGGAATGTGCTTCATCACGCCACCTAGGCCCTGAGCGAAGCCGCCCAGGGTCTCAAGGGTCCCGCCGATGGCCGTGCCGATACCGTCCTGCAACTCGGCGAACGCGCGGAGCGTGCCCGACGCGAACCGGATCAGCCCCTCAAGGCAGGCCAGGCCAGCGTCCGCGAGGCCGGTAAAGAACCGAAGGATCTCCGGCTTGTGGGTCGAGATCCACTCGGCGATCTTCTGCAGCGTGGGGCCGAAGGCCTCCGCCATCGCGAGCTTCACTTCGCTCATCGACGTGGAGATCGAGTTCTTCGCCGCCTCCAGCCGTGTCGCGCTGTTGCTGCCCATAACGCGCATCGCTTCTTCGGCAGCGCCCGCCGTGTCACGCATCCCATCGACCGCTTCGGAGGGGTCCCACTTGGTGAAGGCGTCGATGAAATCGCCCGCTGTGTCACCGAGGAGTGCCTGCGCGGCAGCCGCACGTTCGAGCGGGTCCGGGATGACGCGAATCGCGTCGAAGATCTGGTCAAACGCTGCCTCGGCCTCCGGGCCGCCCGCCTTCAGCCGGTCGAACAGTTCGTCGGCGGGCAACTGCAACTCGGTCAGCGTCTCCTTGATCGTGTCCGCTTCCTCATACATGCGGCGGCCGAACTCGCGGATCGCGTCGGCCGGGCGGTCGCCCCAGTCCGCGCCGTTTGCGAGCGCCTGATTGATCAGTCCGAGCGTGAACTCGGCGCTGAATCCGGTCTGTTTCCAGCCGTTCGAGTACTCGCGAATACTGTCGAGCAGGTCTTCGCCGATGTCGCCGCCCCGCTGCATGGAGCGGGTGATGAGGTCGAGTGCGTGACTGCTGTCCCGCGCGAGACCGTTCAGCATCAGCGCTCGGACCGCGCTGATCGTCTTCGTCATGTCCTCGCCCAGCAGTTGGTTCACCGCGGTGAGCTGTTCGATGAGCGGCTGCATCTCGGCGGCCGTCTCCTCGCCGGTGAGGAGGCCGCCGAGGAGGGCACCGCGGGCGGTCTCCATGTTCGCTGCGACCGACTCGCCCCATCCGGCGGAGTACGCGTCACCGGCCGCCGCGCCGATGACGCGCGCGGTGCCCTCGTTCACGCCCAGGCGCGCCTGGACGAGGTCGCGGGCGCGCTCGTCTTCCATGCCGTCGGCGATGGCGGAGACGAGCACGGCACCGGCCGCCAAACCGATTCCGGCGACGCCGACCAGCGCCATGGCGATGGGTCCGCCCTTGCCTCCGAGGCCCTTGATCTTGTCCGTGAACCCGGAGAGGAAGCCGCTGCCCATCGAGTCGCCGCCTTGGCTGCCTGCACGGTCCGCCGCGTCGCCGATGCCGTCGACGGCGTCCTCCGCTTCGCGGGCGGCGCGCGCCGCTTCCTGCGCTGCGTCGCCGACGCGGCCCACATCGCGGGCCGCGTCGCGGGCCGCGTTACCGACGCGTCCCATGTCGTTTGCCGCACTGCCGGCTGCATTGCCGACGTCGCGCATGTCGCGGGCAGCGTTGCGCGCACCGAGGCCGCCGCGTTCGATGTTCGATCCGGTATCGCGGAAACTGCGGTCGACCTCATTCGCGGCACGCTGCGCAGCGGACCGCAACGAGGTGAACCCCTGCTGCGCGGAATCGAGCGTCCGCTGAAAACGCGTGTCGTCGATGGACAGTTCGGCGTAGATGCCGCCAACACTGGTGGACATGCGCGCCTCCGCAGGTCAGCTCAGCCGGGCTTCCCGGTGGGATCGGGTCTGCCTGCGGCGAGAAGGGTTTCGATTTCGTCGAGTTCGAGGAGGTCGCCCAGCTGGGCGAGCTGCCAATTGGCGACGCCGAGCGCCGGACTGCCACCGAAGTGCAGCAGCGCGGTCCGGCCCGCGTGCAGCGCCATGGTCGCGGGCACGCCGTTGGCGACCATCTCGTCCCGCGCGGGTCCTAGGATGGTGACGATCTCGTCGTGCTCCTGGTCGGCGGTGACGGAGGGGTCGAGGATGAACCGCCTCAGCCGGTCCGCCTCGCGGATGCCGGGGCATTTGATCCGGTACGTTCGGCCGCCGATCGGCAGCAGCAAGTCGGGCTCGTAGAACTCGGTCAGGTCGCGCAGCGCCACGAGGCTCCTTACGGTGTCTTGGGTCGGGGGAACACGGCCCGGTGAAGGCGGGTGCCGGGCGTGCTGGCGAGCGCACGGATGCGCTGTTCGAGCCAGCGCCACGGCCGCTCATCGAGGACGCCAGAGTCGACGTCGACGCCGAAATGCTGGTGCAGATCGAGTTCGATCGCAGGCCAGCACGCGAGCACGTCCGCCCACGACATCACGGGCGCGTCGGTGGAGCCCGGTGGCCGCGGGGCCATCTCGGGCGGGTTGTACCACCAGCGCATCCCGGTCGCTGAGTCGATCGGTCCGCCGCCGGGGTCGTCCGGGCCGAGATGGCCAGGCGCCGCAGGATCGGCCGGTGCCGCTGCGGGTGCGTCGCCGAGGTCGCCGTTCCACAGCGCCTGCGCCGCCGCCGGGGACTGCCCGAAGTGCAGCAGCGCGGTCCGGCCGACGAGCGCGACGACGGTCGCGTCGCCGCCGAGGGCGTCGATTTCACCGACTGCGTCGCCGAGGATGCGCCTCACCTCGACCCGTTCACGTTCGGGCGTCAACGCGTCGGTGTCGAGAAGTAGTCGACGCAGCCGCAGCCCGTCGCGTGCGGTGGGTGACGCGACGCGGATGCGGTGGCCGCGCACCGGCAGGTAGAGGTCTGGGTCTGCCCAGTCGTCGAAGTCCTGCACTGTGCGCGGCCGTCAGGAGATGGTGATCGTGCCCGACGGGGTCAGGCCTGTGCCGGACGCCGAGACGGTGGTTACTGTGCCGGGCAGCACGGCGGTGTACGGGCCGCCGTTCGCCCCGGTGACGCTCGCGTTGCCCGCGCCGACAGTGGACAGCGCTTCCAGAGCAGTCTTGAGAGCGGCGGCGGCGATGTTGTGCGCGAGACCGCTGGTGGTCTGCCCGTCGACCGTGATGGTCCAGGTGCCGCTGGTGGTGCCGGACGGCAGCGCGAACGTCTTCACCACGGGCGCGAGCGGCTTGGCGATGTCCTTGTGCTTACCGCGGCCGGTCAACGTCGCGGTCCAGCCGTACAGGCCCTCCTTGTCGTCGGCCGACCCGGTCCAGTTGACCGCGAAGAAGCCCTCTTTGGCCTCGGCGATTTCGTCGACGCGCCAGTATCGGACGTGCGCGATGTTCGCGTATCCGATCTGCTCGCCGTGGGCGCGCAGCTTCTCCTGGCCGGGATCGGGGACGAAGCCCGGTGACCGTTCACCCTTGCGGAGCCCGCCCAGCTCCAAGTTCTCACCGATCGCCGTTGCGATCTGGGATTTCCGGCCGCCCGAGTGGATATCGCCGTCGTCCTGCATGGTGATGTCGGTGGTCGGCGACACCTTGTTCAGGCCCATGATGAACACCCATTCGGGCGGCTGGCCGGTGCCGTAGTTGACGTCGATCTGGACGGCGTAGTCGCGGGCGAGCGCCGTCGACAGCGGCGCCGAGTCCGGAGCCTGGAGCGGGGCGGGTGCGGTCATGGTGCGCCTCCTGAGGCAGCAGGGTTGAGGGTGAAGACGAACGAGTCGGCGCGCTCGTAGCGGCCGTTGTTGTCCGGTGCCGTGACTCCGCGTATGCGGCGGCGGCACAGCAGGATTCGCGGCCCGTCCGGCAGTCGGACATGGCGGGCGTCGTGCAGGTGACGCGTCGCCGCGTCAGCCACCGCGTCGGTGGTACGTGGGTCGGTTCCGCCGGTGCGCCAACGCAACTGGACGAAGATGTCCGGGTTGTGGTCGTCGCGGTCCAGCACTTCGTCGTAGACGGTGAGCGCGACAGCCGCGTCGGGTTCCGACGGCAGCAGTGTGAAGGTGATCGCGGGCAGCGTGCCGGGAGGGTACGCGCCGATCGGGATGTAGCGGGCGAGGCCGGCCGCGTCGAGGTGCCGGGCGAATGAGTCGAGGAACTGTCCGGGGTCGATCATGTGAGCCGCCTCGAAATCGCCGCGCCCGCAATCTGTTCGAGGTCACCGCTGAACCGGTTGAGCGGCTTCTCCAAGTACTTCGCCTCGCGGCCGTTGGGGTGGTTCAGCGTCAGGTCCTCGTGTTGTCGGCGCGCGTACGGCGTGTTGTAGCCGACGCGCGCTGTGCCGTCGCGGACTTCGGCGGTGCCGGTGTTCATGAGCACGCCCTCCTCCAGCGGGACGAGCGCGTTCGATTGGGCGAGCAGGACTTCAGCGGCCTCGAACAGGCCTTCCTCGATTCCCGCGCGCACCGCGGCGGCGATATCGTCGCCGTTCCATTCGGCCGTGATCGCCATCGTTTCCTCCTACTCGAGGTAGACGACCTGGGTGTCGGGAAAGGGCGGCCCCGCGTTCGACGCGGAGACGCCGATGGCGCGCGTGACGCGCCCACCGAATGCGGTGGGCAGCGTGACGCGCGAGCCGGGCGGGATCGCCGCAACGTGCGGCGGAAACGCGACCGACGCGGACGCGACCACTTCGTCGCCGCTCGCGTCGCGCACCAGCTGATTGCGCACCGCGACGTTCCCGCGTTCGGTGACGGCGGAGTCGTACACGGCTCCGGCCGCCCCGATACCGGTGCGGCGCTGGACTACGACGTCGTGCTGCCAGAACATCGCGAGCGGGTCGGTCACACGCGCCCCACTGCGGCGGAGGCGAGGCCCGCGGCACGCAGAATGTCGCGTGCCGCGTCGCACACGTCGACGGTGGCGCGCGCCCGCGCGGCCGACTGCGTTGCCACGTCATAGCTCACCGACGCACCGTTCACGGACGCCGACGCGACAGCGGGCGTGACGCCAGCGGCGCCAGCGAGCGGGTCGACACCGTTGGCTATCCACTCCCGCACCTGCACGCAGGTCGCGATGGTGAGCGCGTCGGATAGCACGGGGTCGGTGGGGATTCCGGCCGGTGTCGCGTCGTAGCGGTCGTTGCGGGTCGCGCGACGCACCAGACGCGACGCCTCCCTGATGTAGCGCGCGTCGTCGCCGTCGGCGAGCTTGTCGAGCTGCGCGGCCGAGACGTGTTCGGCGAGCTGTTCGACGGTGGCGTAGGTGAGCACGGTGGCCTTCCTGTGTATGGGGTTGCCCGCCTCGCCAGCCGGAGCGGGTCACGGCTGGCGAGGCGGGGCACGGTGACCCGCTACGGGGTCGGGTCGGCGGGCGGTGCGAGGAGCACGGAGGCCGAGGCCAGTGCGTCGGGGTGGAACACCTTGCCGCCGTAGATGTTCAGGCCGCGGATGATGTCCGCGAACCGGTTCTGAGCGCGCAGCGTTTCCACGTTGCTGATCTGGTTCGCGAAGCTCAGCGCTTCGCTGATACCCGCGACGACGATGTAGTCGTCCTTCGCTGCGCCGGAGCCGCCGACCTTCTGGATGTTGTTGCTCTCCAGGATGTCGAAACCGGCGATCCGGCCGACCGTGCCGTTGAGCAGCGGACCGGCCTGGCCGAGCTTGTCGGCGTTGACGAACCGCGGGTCGAGCAGCAGCGGCGAGATCAGTTCCGGCGGCAGGCCAATGTAGCGGCCGATCTTCGGGATGCTGGCGCGGTCCAGCTTCTCGCGCAGCTTGACGGCCACGCCGTACATCGAGAGCTGGCCAGCGCTGGCCTTCTCGGGCTCGGCGTCGCAGACCGTGACGCGGCCAAGCTGGTTACTCGCCTGCACGCCAGCCTTGAGCAGGCCGTACAGGAAGGTGTCGACCTGGTTCTGCAGCTTGTAACCTGCCCGCTTGGTGGCGGGGTCCTCGAAATCGACTGCGGCCTGGGCCTTTTCGACGTCGTTGACGCGGAACGCGAAGTAGTCGCCCTGGTCGATGACCATCGAATCCTCGTCGTCGGTCAAGTCCTCGACCTCGAGGTCGGTGTTCTTGTTGTACGGCCGGACGGTCGGGTCGCCGATGCTCGTCACGCGCACGGTGTCGCCCTGCTGGGAGATGGTGCCCTCGTACTTGCGATTCGCGACCTTGGGCTGTCCGAAAACCAGGTCGGTCTCGAACGGCATCTGGACGGCGTCGGCCCAGAATTCCGGGATGAAGTTGATCGCCATGCGGCTTCAACCCCTTTCGTGAAACGAGGGCCTACTTGGTGCGGCCCAGAATGTGGTTGGCGCGGCCGTCCTTGACGGCCTTCACGCGCTCCTGCGGGAGCATGGCCTTGTACTGCTCGTAAGTGAGCTGTCCGGATTCGCCGGAGCCGGAGCCGGTGTCGGCTCCGGACCGTGCGGGCGGCTTCGGCGCGGGCGCGGCGGCGAGCTTGAATTTGGGGTGCTTCTCGACGTGCTCGGCGATGAGGTCGGCGACCGACTGGTCGAAGTCGTCGGCGGTCAGGTCGAGCTTGTGCAGCGCCCGCGCGAAGCTGCGGGAGTCGACGAGCGCCTGGGTGTCGACGTCCTTCGGTGCGGCCCGGAAAACGGCCAGCTCGGACTGTGCTTCCCGCGCTTCTTTGGCGCTCGCCTGCACGCGGGCGGCGAGCTTGGCCGGGTCCGCCTCGCTCTCGTCGGCGACGAATCCGAACGCCTTGCCGAACATCTCCTTGAGGTCGTCGAACTGCTTTCGCGCAGCCTTGGCCTCGTTGCGCGCTTCGCGCACCTTGGGATCCTCGGCGGTACTGTTGCCGCCGCGCTTCGGCGCGGTCGACGACGGCTTGCCCTCCTCCTCGGTGGGTTTGGGGTCACCAGTCGCCGCGGCCTCGGGCTCGCGTTCGGCGGTGGGCTCCGGCGCGCCAGTGGGCGCGGTCTCAACCTTCGCCGAGCCCGCCGCCGGAGGTGCGTCGCCGGTGTTGCCGTCGCCGGTTCCGTCGCCGCCGAGCTGCGGCCAGATCGGGCCCCGGCTGGTGACGCCGAGCGCGGTCAGACCGGTGACGGGATGGACGGGCAGGGCAGTGGACATCGACCCTCCTGGGGTGCGGTGAGGCCCGCGTGCGGGCGTGGAACTTTCAGAGGTCGCCGTCGTCGACGGCGTGCGCGAGTCGACCGCTCAGCCAGAGACGGGCGAGCAGGTTGCGCGGACTGCTTGCAGGCGCCGGGGTGTACGGGTTCACTGCGCCGACAACGTCCGCGGCGTCGCGCCCTTCGCTGTACGCACGGATCAGGTCGTGAGCGGTCATCTCAGGAAATCGCCTCTCGCGGAGCGCATTCGGGCCGCGCTCTGCGGATCGAGCAGTTCAGCCTTGAACTCGTCGAATGTCGGGCGGCCGTGCAGGTCCCAGTAGGCGCGCAGTTCCTCGCTGGCATACCGCTCGGCGGTCGCGGCGTTGCCGAACCAGAGCGTGCGCGGGTCGACCCCAGCCCTCTCGCCAGCGCGCGACAGCATGTAGCCATTGGTCGCTTCTTCGGCTGCCAGCCAGTGCTGATACGCCTGATCCTTGTGCGCGTGCCGGGCCAACTCGGCGAACGACTTCCCCGAGTACCCCTGCCCGCGAAGAAACTCGACGGCCGCCTGCTGGCGCTGCATCTTCACGCTGATGCCGTAGGCACGCTCCACGGCCGTCTCGTGGTCGACACCCTGGCCGATCAGTTCGTCGTACTTGCGTTCGTAGCCCGCCCACCGCTCTTCCCGCTTCTTCGCGAGGCGGCGGCGGTGCAGGTCTTCGGCCTCCAAGCGGTCGAGCAGGTCGAGGTCGACGTCCTCGACCGCCTTGATGATGCGCTCCTCCAAGTCCTCGTCGGTGAGGTTCTTGAACTCGCGGACCGTCCGCGGCTTCTGGGCAGTCGGGGCCGGCTGCGGAGCGGGCGGTGGCGTGCGCGTGAGCCGCACGGGCTCGACCGCGTTACCCGGGTTCCCGGTTCGTAGCTGCTCGCGGTGTCGGCGGCGAGGGACGCCAGTCTGCGCCACGTGGTCGCGGATGGCCGCTTGTCGGGCACGGAGTTTCGCGCCCGCCTTCGTCTTCGCTTCCGGCGTGATCGCCGCAGCCTGTTGGCGTTTCGCTTCACGGACTGCGCGTTCGAGGCGGCGTAACTTCTGCTCGTCTCGGTACCCCTGTGGGTCGTGAGGCTCGACCTTCGGCCGGGGCGCGCCGGGTACCCACAGGCTGTGAGCGTGCTTGCAGTTCGGGTGATGGAGGCCCGCCGTCTCCGCCTCCGCCATGGAGGCTACGACGGTGTCCGACACCGTGCGGCCGGTCGTGCGCGACTCCGCCTGAATCGGTCCGGTCGGAGTCCGCCCGGTCAGCGAGACGAGCTTCCCCTCGAACGGCCTGCACTGCGGCGCGGCCCGCGGGTGCGAGCTGATCACCACTACGTCGTAGCCACGCTGCAATAGCCGGTCCGTGTGACCGGCCTTGAGCGCGCGGAGAGCGGCCGTGCGCACCGCCATTTCGGCGTAGGTGTCCATGTGCCAACGGCGACCCGCACGATCGCGAAACGACGTGATACCCCGCGCTGCAAAGGAATCGAGCGCCTGCTGTGTGACCTCGCGCCGTGTCGCTACGCCGGTCACGACGCGCCCCGATACCTCGGCGACGACTTCGCGGTATCCGTCGACTGTGCTGCGCAGGATCTGCGTGTGCGTGCTCAGGACGGCGGCAGTCGTCTCCGCTGCGAGCGCGGCGACTGCCTCCTGTGAGATGACGGGCGCGGGCGCGGTGGACGGCGCGCCGGGGATATCCTCGTCCGCTCCCGCCACCCCCGCGGCGTGCGCGCCGACGAGCGCATCCTGAATCTGCTGCGCAACGACAGGGTCGAGCTGCAGCAGGAAGCCTCGTGACTCGGCGCTGAGGCGCGAGATTTCGGCGAGCTGGGTCGTCACCCACTCCGGGGAGTCGATGCCCCGTTCGATCGCGGCGGCGACACGAGCGAGCAGCTGCACCTCAGCGTCCGCGTAGATCTGAGCGACTGTGTCCTGCAGTCCGTCGACGGCGGCGGGCTCGTACGCCATGATCGAGCCCGCCTTTCGTCATGCGGCAACAAGGCCGTCTTCGTCGTCGATCTCATCGACTTCTCGGTTCTCGTCCGGGACTGCGTCCTCGTCGGACTCGGCACCGGTGTCCGGCGGCTGGTCGGAGCCGACCGAGAACGGGTCGACCGCTGCGACCGACTCCTCCGCTTCGAGGAGGGCGACCTCGTCGTCGACCGCTTCGTCGTCGTAGTCGGGGTTCAGGTAGCGAACGCGCCACTTCCTCGACGCACTCCCGGATGCCTTGAGCGCGACGAGGGTTTGCGACTTCGCCTGCACGGAGTCGCGGGCGGCGGGTGGCCAGCGCACCTCGAGGTCCTGCCCGATCAGGGCGCCGGTGCCGAATACTGCCGCGTCGACCTCGATCAGGGTGCGGCCGAGTTCGGCGAGGCGGGCTTTCCAGATGCCGGACCGCGCGCGCTGGGTGTTCGTCGATGCGTCGCTCCGGGCATCGACCTCGGTCGCCGTCATCGCCGCACCGGAATCATCGGAAAGCCCGAATGTCCACGGCGAGAATCCGATTCGCCTCAATATGGCGCGAAGGTACCCTTCGGCCGTGCGGAGGTGGTCGTCGACGCGGATTTGGAACTGATGCGCCTCCAGTACCGGGCTGGCACTGGGTGCACCGCCGACCTTCTCGTACACCTCCTGCTCAACCGAGAACGTCGACCCCTGGCCGGGCGACTTCATGTCGAGCAGGAACTCGGAGACGAGCAGTCGGGCCTTGGCGAGTCGAACGTCCCGTGAGAGCGAGCTGTACGTCTCGTCGATCTGATCCATGAGACCGATGACGGCGGGGTCGCCGATGTCGGACCGCCCCAAGTGCTGAACGGTCGACCTTCCCCGGAAGGCTGGATTGGGCAGCGCGTTTGGAATGTGGCACGCGGTCATCCGCGTGGTGCCGGTGTCGACGTATCCCTCATCGTTGACCGGAATGCCAGCTGTGTCCGGGTGTGCGGACAGCGAGATCGGCACACCGAGAGAGACCGCGGTGCCCTCGTACAGGCCGTGGTAGATGCGGCCGTAGACCTGGGTTGCCTCCCCGTCGTCACCGATCGCCATCCGGCCCGGCTCGTGCCGCTCCAGATGTCGCAGCACGCGGTTCTTCTCGGTGTCTTCGTCGACGACGCGCCACACGGTGAGCGCCGACAGGACGCCGTACTGGAATTCGGGCACGGCTTGATCGGCGTGCACCCAGTCGATCCACGCATGGTCCCTGATGGCGGAGTTCCAGACGATGCGGCCGTAGACGTCGCCGAGCGCTGAACACGCCTCGGCGGATTGCAGCATTCCCGAGTGCATCTGCGGGCTGTTCAGGATGAGGTCGACCCGCGTCCGCGCCTCATCGGAGGCGACCGTATCGCCGTCGGCGACGCGGAAGGCCACCGGCTCTGGCAGCAGCGTTGACGCGGCGGTCTGAACGATGTCGGCAGCTACCGGGACGTGCAGCGCCCGAGGCTGTTGGGAGACATCGGTTTTCGTGCCCCAGAACAGCCGCCTGATGCGCTGCATGAACCCGCCGCTGCGGCGTGCGGGTTCGGGCTCGCCGTGGGCCGAGGCGAGCTTGTCGGCGTCGCCTTCCCACCACACCTGGCACGTTGTGTACGCGTTGAACGCGTCGCGCAGGTGCTTCGGTGGCCATGGGGCGTTCGCTGATGGCAACGGCATTACGCTGCCTCCTTGGCTACGTGGATCGGTTTGGCGAGCATGGACATCCACACGAACTGACTGCTGAGCACCGCGTATCGCAGTGCGTCGCAGAAGTGATCGTCGGCTTTCACCGGCTTGTCTTCACCGCGCTCGGACGCCTTCGGGTCCCAGACGTAGCCGGGGATCTCGTCGAGCAGCCGCGTGCATCGGTCGGAGACCCGGAGCTGGTCGGACGATATGAGGGCGGCGACCGTGCGGATGCCGTCGACGACCTGGTTGAGGCCGTCCGTGCAGCGCGTTGTGTCGTCGCGGAACAGCTGCAACTTGAACGATGCGGCGGCGGGGTCGACGTACGTCCATTCGGGCGCGTGCCCGCGCTCTCGCAGCCATTCGCCCAGCTGCCGCGACAGGTCGGCGTCCGTGCCCCGCTTCGGCTCCCACTCGTCGATCGCGTACAGCCGACCATCAGTTCCGACGCCGACCACGATTCCGGCGGTCGGGTTCGTGGTGCCGTAGTCGATCCCGAGCGCCAGGACGCGCGCCATCGTCGGCAGGTCGTCGTGTGCGACAACGTGGCGTGCGTGGTCGAACGCGTCGTAGATGACGCCGTCGGCGAGCGCCCACCGCCCGAGGATCATCCGCAGGTAGAACATCCCGGAGTACGACGCCTTGGTGTTGGCGATGTACTCGGCCGGCAGGTTGTGCTTGTTGTCGTCCAGGGTGAACGTGAACCGGTGCAAATTCAGCGGCCGGCCTTCGTGCCCCTCCGGTAGCTCTCGCCACTCGCGGCGGCGGTCGTGGAACCGGCCGTCACCGTCGATCCAGAGCTTGGCGCGGTCGAGCCACTTCCGTTTGAACCAGTGCCGCGGCCCCTCGGGGTTGCACGTCGCCCAGATGCGCGCGCCTTCGACGGACATGCGGGATACGAGCATGTCCCAGAACGATTCTGGGATGACGGCGACCTCGTCGACGTAGGCGCCAGCGAGGGTGAGGCCCTGAATCTTGGTGCGCGCCTGCTCGTTGTTCGCGCCGACGAGCAGCACGGTCCGTCCGCAGATTGTGACGGTGCCTGCGCCGGTGTTGATCACGACGCGGTCTGCGCCGTACAGCTCTTGCAGCGGGAGGAGCAGGTTGTTGATCAGGGTGCGTTCGGTGCGCCCGACCATCAGCAAGTTGCCCGGCGGCCCGTGGCGCACGAACTGCACCCAGTCGAACAGGCTGCCGATGGTCTTGCCCGACCTGACGGAGCCTTCGAGGATGTTTATCGCGGCGGTTGAATGCCGGTACGCGAGTTTGGCTTTCCCGCGTAGCGGCTTCACCTTCACAGGTCGACCTCGTCGTCGTCGGGTTCGTCGTCGTCGGCCTTGTCGCCGAGCATTTCGGCGTGGAACTCGTCGACAGCGGACAGTTCGCGGCCGTCGGCCCGGATGCGCATGACGGCGAGGGCGTCGAGGCCGGTGAGTTTGGCGCGGCGCTCCATGATCTTGAGTGCTGCGTGGATCGACTTGAGTTCGCCGTTCGCGGCGTCTCGCCAGATGCCGAGCATCATGCGGTCCAGCCGCGCCAGCTCCAACTGGAGGACGCTCTCCGCAGCTTCCTTTGTCACTTCGGCCATCGCTTCGACGACGTAGGCGTGCGCGGTCGAGAGCGACACGTCGAGCGCTTCGGCGATCCGCCGGTACGACGCTCCGCCCTCACGCAGAGCCAGGGCTTTCGCCATGCGCCTACGACGTTCGATGGATTCGGGTCCGGTCCCGCTCTTTCCTGGCACCGTGGTGCCTCCTCGGTGGGGTTGGGGCTCGCCCTTCCCGCGCAGGTCTCAGCCGCCGGATTGCGGATGCTTTGTGCGGGGGCCTGTGCGGGTGGGCGAAGTCTGCCCCGGACCGTGGTGGTGCGGGGTTGTCGATCAGGCGAGGATGGCCGAGCCGGTCGACAGCAGCCAAGCGATGAGCTTGGCGAGGCATTCGTGCGACATGGGACACCTCCCCCCGTGACGAGAAGCGCCCGCGCTCAACCGGTTTCGGGAGCGCGGGCGCTGTGCGAGGGCGGCGTGCGTGGCTGCCTGCAGCCCTCGAATCTGTGGTGCGCGTGGGCGATTACGTCACGCGCCGACGGCTCAAGCCTACGGCCGCGACTGTGACACTGCGGAGTTGGAGTCAGGACCGTCGACGAGCCCACAGGGGTGCACAGCGTCACGTGCATTGTCGCAATGTACGGAGCGAGCAGTCCTTTTGCCGTTGCTGATTTTGACGACTCCCGTACATTCCCGTAATGTACGAGGCACCGGCCGCCGCCACGGCCGACAACCCGAAGGGAACCACATGAGCAACACCCAGATCACCGTCGTACCGATGATCACCAGCCCGAAGCACAGCGCGTACGAGTGGTTCGGCCACCAGTTCGAGAGCAGTGTCGACCTCGTCGGCCGGTTCCGCCACCAGGGGCGCGTCTGCCGATTCTCCGTCACCTACCTCGACGAGACCACCGAGAGTCGACGCACCTACCGCGGTCCGATCGAGCCGGGCGAATACGCGTACCTCGTCGCGCAGCCCGCCATCCTCTCGGCCACGCCGATCGACCAGCCCGACGTGATCGAGGTCCGGAACGGCGACCTCATCAGCATCGTCGGGCGCACGTTCCGTATCCAGGACGACCGAGCGCTGAACGACCCGCGCCTGGTCCGCGTCGAGAACTGACGATACGAAATAGCGCCCGAACCAACAGGTTCGGGCGCTCGTCGCGTTTCAGGCCACGAGGTCGACCGGACGGAGGCGGGCGCGCCGAGCGCGATGCAGGGCCAGCACGTCGCCGAGGCGGAACGTCGTCCCGCGCTCCTCAACGCATCCGATCAGCCGACCGCGCTCATGCCATTTGCGGATGCTTGCTGCCCGCACCGGCGCGCCCTCGAAGTGCGGCATGAGCGCGGCGAGTTCGGCCGCCGTTCCGGTTCGGTCCTCGGCTGCTTCCTGCATCCAGGTCCGATGCTGCCGGGCGTCGTGCTTGCCCCCGCACCGACGGCACCGAATCGTGCGCCGGTACTCAGGTCCGGCGATGCTGCGACCGCACCCCTCGCATCGTCCCGCGAACATCAGCGGCGCCGGGGCGTCGACAGCGCCCCATGCCCGCGTGAACTCCGCGAGGAGTGTCCTCATCCACACCTCCGCACCGCGCATCCCGGACGTGCGCGGCAGGTCCCGCAGGATGGCGAGAGCGGCGTCCCGCGGCGACAGCGCGCGCGGGGCATAGGGCACGGGCGCGGCGGCGTGCCGCAGCATGCGCAGTAGCGAGCGCCGCCGCTCGCTGGCGCGGTCGTCGAGGATGAGCGGGCGCTCTCCGCCAGCTCCGTGCGCACCGCCGCCCCGCGGCCGAGTGACGTCCGTGCGGGTGATCGTCACGTCGAGTTGTGCGAACAGTTCGGGGACGCGGCGTAGATCCTTGGCGAGCGCGGCGACCAAGCCGTCCGACATCGCTACTCCTTCACGGTCAGGTAGGCGCGGTGCGCACCATCGAAAGTGGCGGGCCGCCAGTGTTCTTCGAGTTCGCCTATCTCGTCGGCGAGGCGTCGGAGGCGGTGCGTCGCGTCGCGTCGTGGTGCGCGGCCCTCGATGAACAGGTGCCGCACTCCCGCCTCCGCGAGCGTCCGGCCCAAAATCGCCGGGGCGACTCCCACGTTGTCCAGCTCGGGCAGCACGCGACGCGCCACAACGGCGCGTGTGCGTCGACCCTCCACCCACACCGCGAACTCGGGCAGCGTTTGCGGCGCGAGAGCGAAATGCCAGACCGGCGCGCCGCGCCCGTACACGCCCGCTCGCTGCCCAGCGTCGACCGCCTTCGCGTCCGCTTCGACGCCGCATACTGTGTAGCCGACCTGCTCCAGTCGGCGCGTGAGCAGTCCCGTCGATGAGCCGAGGTCGACAACGGGGCCGTCGGTGGGCGAAATCTCTGATCGCACAAGGTTGTAGATGCCGTCGTGGATCGCGGGGAACCGGCCGCTGCGCTGCCAGTCGTAGAGGTGCTGGGCGCTGTCGAATCGAGCCATCACGCGTCCTTCGGGTACCAGGCGGGCGAGTACGCCCAGTCGGCGATCCCGCGCGCCGAGAACACGCCGTCCTGCGCGAGTAGGTCGACCTCTGCGCGGGTCCCGCCGATCTCGGCGGCGATCTGCTCCGGGTCGAGGTGGTGAACCTCCAAGAGCTCGTGCACGATCGCGGACATCTCCACCGCGGCGTGCGACCCCTTCGCCCGGTTGATGCGGATCGTCATCAGCATGGCTGTCGGTCGGTCGACATCGAGCACCGCGACCGGGACGCGGCCTCGCCAGCGGCGCCGCACAGCCGCGGAGTCCAGGGAGAGCCGCCAGCGGTGGAAT
The DNA here is from genome assembly GCF_036051655.1 of Nocardia puris. Classification (NCBI taxonomy): domain Bacteria; kingdom Bacillati; phylum Actinomycetota; class Actinomycetes; order Mycobacteriales; family Nocardiaceae; genus Nocardia; species Nocardia puris. Next base: position 2,121,791 of record NZ_CP107943.1, read on the forward strand.
CCGTCGATGATGAGTCGGTCGGGACTGGTCAGCAGCGGCTGAATCCAGCCGGTCGACAACAGGCTTCGCTCCAGCAGTCGGAGTTCCGGCCGGTGGACGCGGTTCGGGTTCCACGCGTTCGGGTCAAGCGTGTCGGCGGGAACCCACTGGAGGTGGTTCAGCGGATCCTCTCCGGCGGGGGTGGGGGTGAGCTTGGGCAGGCCCTCGGCGTTGCTCATCGGCGCGCTCGTTTCTGCTGGCCCGCTCGGCTGAGCGGGGTGATGGCGCGCTTGTAGGCACCGGCCATCATCTGCTTGAGGACATGGTCAGGTGGGAACGCGGCGGGCGAGTGGGCGGCAGTCCGGCGCACCCGATTGAGCGCTTTGAGCGCCTTCTCCCGCTGCGCCTCATCCGTGATCGTTTCCTCGATGTACGCCTGCACGCCGTCGAGAGACTGCCCGTAGCGGCGCAGCAGCGCGCCGCGGTCCAGCTCGCCGTAATAGCGCTCCTGCACTGCCATTTCCGGTACGAGCTGAATCACCTGCTCGTAGAACGTCGGCGCGAACTGCCGCAGCCGGCCGAACGTCTTCGCGCTCTCGGCATGGAGTGGGGTCGAGACCCGGAGCGGGCTTCCGGCGAGCACCTGCGCGTCGTATAGCGGGCAGTACCGTATGCCCTTGTCGTAGAAGTATCGGAAGATGTCGTTCTCCTGCCAGTCGAACAACGGCTTCACGGTCATCACGCGCGCATCCTGGGTCGCGTTGATGTAGTTGTCGTGCAGTTTTACCTTGAGCGCGTTGAAACGCATGATGCTCTCGGCCGCGCGCACGCCGGTCACGATGGCGATCTTGCCCCGCTCGCCGCGCGAGACGAGCGTGTCGGCGGTGTATTGATCGAGCACCACCGATTCGGGAAGGCTCAGCTTCGCCGGGGTGAGTGCCCAGTCCGGTATCGGTCGCATGTGCTCACGCGCCGGGTCCCACTGGATGTAGCGGGTCGACTGGCCCAGGATGTATTTCGTCGACTCCAGCGGCACGCAATACCAACGCAGATCGATCCAATCGAGTTGCCGGTACTCGTCGACGAACGCGACCACCTGATCGGGTATCAGCTCCTCGTCGCGGAACACGGCCTTGATCGGACGGCGGTCTCCGCGCTCCGTGGCGACCTCGTGCACCAGGTGCAGCGCGGCGAGCGAGTCCTTACCGCCGGAGAACGCGACCATGACCGTGTCGAACAGGTCGTAGACGCGGTGCATCCGCTTCTTCGCCTCGTCGTACACGTTCGCGTCGATGAACCCTTTGACGCGCGCCATCAGCCGCGGTCCCCTGCGGTCGCTTCCAGGTATTCGGTCAGCCGCTCCGCGACGGTCGCCCGGTCGGAGTACGTGCGCTTCAGCCATTTGGTGAACTCGAACCAGACGTCTTGCTGCTGCTCGTCGTCGAAGATCAGGTTGTAGGAGATGATCGGGTTGCCGAGAGCGGGTGCCTCGTCGGCGGGGCCGTCGCTGGCTTCGAGCGATTCGAGCAGCGCGTCCAGATCGGCGTCCGTGTAGCCGGTGCCGTCCAGGTCCGGCAGCTCCTGCAGCAACTCGGCGAGGGCGGCGACGTCGTAGTGCCCTTTGTCCGCGGTTCTGTTGTCCGCCAGCACGATTCGGCGTGCGCGCTCGTCGTCGACGTCGATGTAGTGGGCGTCGATCTCTTTCCAGCCGAGTCGGGTTTCTGCGGCCTCCATCGTGTGGTTGCCTGTGAGAACGTAGTTGGTCGACCGCTGCACGACGATCGGCCGGTACTGCCCGTTTTCGCGGAGGCTGTCGGCGATGGTGTCGAGGTCGCTGACGCGGGCGTTGCCGGGGTACGGGATGAGGTCGGCGATGGGGACGAGGGTCATGCGGCGGCCCGCTCCTGCGCCACGTCACGCAGCGCGAACAGGTGGCGGACGGTGGCGGTGTCGACCGGTGCGTCGAGGTACGCGGACCACAGCCGCGCGGTGAGAGTGAGCGCCTGGTCCTCGTCGGCGGAATCCGCCACCGGACCGCGCTCCGGCTCCGGCGTCGGGATTGGGGGCGTCGTCGAATCGGTCGGGACGGCGACGGGAATGGAGGCACCGTCCGGGAACTTCTCGAGGCCAGCTGCGAGCTTGGCGCGGATCGCGTCCTTCACCGGACCGTCCGGGTACTGCGACAGCGTCGCTTCGACTTGCTCGGTGATCTGCTCGGCGGTGAAGTTGATAACAGCGTTCTGGGACATGGTTCCTTCCGGGTGTTCGCAGTCAGGCGGACGTCTCGGTGGCCCGCGCGGCCTCGGCGTGCGTGATCCAGGTCAGTTCGACCCACATGCGGCCCGGCTCGCCGGGGATGGCAGCGTGGATGACGGGCTCCGGTTTGCTCATCCATGCCGGTGTGTCGTCCGGGACCATGCCGTACCCGAGCACCGGAGGCAGGACTCCCCTGCTCGTGATCCGCACGGGCCGTCCGGCGGTGAGTGCATCACACACGGGCTTCGCCGTGGCCACGAGGTTGTCGGTGTCGCGACGTCGCCGGTCGGGCGCCTGGTAGTGCAGTTCGACCGTGACGTGCGCGACGCCGCGCGGTACGTAGGCGAGCGCGGCGATGCGGCACACATGCTCGCGGATCTCTCGACGAACGCGGGCCTTCGCGAACGCCGCGCCCCGGGATGCTCCGGAGTCGTTGAGCGAGAGGGGCGGTCGCGTGTATGGCAGCGGCAGGATGGCTCGGGGGTTCCGCATCGGACTCCTCAGGGTTCGAGCGTGATGGGTGCGTCGTGTGCGAGGACCAGGCGACGGCGGCCCGACGTCGTGCTGATGTGCGCGACGGTGTGGGTGCGGAGGGTGTCCACTCTCGCGAGTCGGGCGCGGCGCGTTCGGCCTCGGTCCCGCCAGACGAGTGTTTGCCCGGCGTGCTCGGCGGCGAGTTCGGCGAAGTTCATGCGGCCTTTCGGGCGTTCCGGCGGTGGCGCGTCTGGCATGTGGTGCAGCGTCCGTGGCTGTGGTGTCGTGCATGCCCGTCTGGGACCGGATCATGTCGGCCGACAAGTGGTTTCGCGCAGTCAACGCACGCGGTGGGCCGGATCTGGTGCACGCGGGCGAGTCGCCCTGCGCGCCCGGTGGCGGAGTAGCAGCCGGAGCACAACCCGCGCGCGGCCCGGTGCGCCGTGTCTTCGCTCAGCGGCTCGCGCGCTGGCACGAACCGTCGTCGGCAACCGAGACAGGTTGGCGGCGCGCCGGTTTCGCGACCGTAGCGAGCGATCAGCCCGCGCAGTGCGGTTGCAGTGGCGTCGTCGCCGGAGCACACGATGCCGGCTGCGACCACTCCATCCGCCGGGCGGGTGACGCGCTCTGATTCGTCCGAGACCGAGCCGCTTTCGAGTGCGCGTCGCGCGCAGTCGACGAGACGGCTTGTCGGACATTCGGTGTGGCAGATCGTGACCGCGGCCCGGGTTTCTGGTCGGCTACCCCATGCGACATCCTCGCCTGGCTGCAGAAATCGCAGGTCACCCTGACACGGCATCGCGATCGTTTCCACCACGTTCGCCATGGTCGGCAATTCCGGTGCCTGGCAGCAACCTTCGGGCGCGTGTTACGTGTCGCGCTAGCGGGGTGGGATCGGCACCGCAGCCGCCGCGCTTCCGTTGTGGCACGCGCACGCGGCGTTGGTGTGGGCGTACCACATGGCACCGCTGCCGCTGTACCCGCGCGAGCGGGCGACGCGCAGCAGGGACGACTTCTTGCCGCCGCTGGCGAGCCACTGGTCCGCCTCCGCACGGCTCGCGGGGTCGAGGCGTGCGAACCACCTGCCGACGATGCAGGGCCGCGGCCTGTTGACGTCGGCGAGCAGTGCGGTCGCGATGTTCATCGTGTTCCTTCGGGGCATCGCGCCGGAGCCGCTTCCACTCCCGACGTGGATCGCCGAATCGAGGCTGGCGAGATGTAGGCGCATGGCGGGTCTCCGTTCCTCGGTGGGCGGTCAATCGGTCGGAGTGGGGCGGCGGCCCCGGCGCGGTGTGGTTGGGTGGTTCAGAATGTGGGCTGGTCGGCCAAGACTTTGACCAGGCTGAACGGGGCGCGCGCCGCGAGGTCATCGGAATTCAGGCCCGCCTCGCTGCCAGGCATGTACCAGCGTCCTGTGTGTTTCTGCCAGATGGTCCCGGTGGAGTCGGCCACCGATCTGAGGTCGGGCAGCGCGCGCAGCCACTCGGTTACGGACCATTCGGCCGCCACGACCGTCGGGGCATCCTGCACGGCAGAAGGTCGCGGGGTTTCTTGCAGCCCTCGCATCAGGAGGAGCGAGTCGAGAGTGCGGGCGAGAGCCGAGAGTCGCGCGGCTTCAATGCCGCGGCTGGCTTCCTGCTCGATGGCAGTCAGGACTACGTCGATCGCATTCTCGGGGTTCGGCGACACTGAATCTCCTGCATCTCTCGGACTGTGGGTTGGTTCCTGGTCGGGTCGGCCTGGCGGAGCCGCAGAGGAGAGAATCAGGTGATGACGTCGTACTTTTCGGCGACGACTGCGGCGGGCGCGGCGTAGAGGGAGCCGTCGAGTCCGCGGATGATCCAGTCGCCCGCGCCGACCGGCTGCCACTGCGCGTCCGCCGCGTTCCAGAGTTCGGCGGTTACGTCGTCACGCTGGTACGTGCGCGGGTACGCCTGAGAGCCGGGAAAGGGGCGGAGGCCGGGCTTTTGGCCATATCGGGGGCCGAGAAGTGCGCGGTTGATTTCGTGGGTGTTGTCGCCGGTGTACTGGATGGCGGCGACTTCCACGGGCTTCGCGCGGAGGGTGTGGAGGGGCACGGGGAAACGGTATGGCTCGGCGGGCCGGGTTGCAGAGTTGGAGTCACCCGGTTGCTTCCTGTTCGCTGCCATCCCCATGCCCGGAGTCTACACCCGGTCTCGAACGCATGTTCGATACATTCGGCTCGGGGGTTTACGGGCAGGTCGCACCGGGTACGACGCCGTCGAAACCTCCCAGGTCGCCGGTTTGCGCGATGCCCAGTCGACCAACGCCGATGTGGCCGTTCGCCAGTCGGTTGTCCGCCGTGTCGCTGCCGCCGGTTTCGCAGTTGATCCGCACCCAGTAGCCGCCCTCCGCCAGCGTCGACCGGAGCGTGCGCGCGACGTGGTTGTAGGTATCGAGCAGGTCCGTCGGGTCCGCACTCGACGTCCACACGCGAATTTCCGCGCCCTCGATCGTGTGCGTGTACGGCGGCGGTTCAGGGAACGCGGTACTGGTCGACGCTGCGGCCGGGGTGGATGTTGCGACGGCGGCCGGTTCGCTCTCCACCGAGCAGCCAGCAGTGAGTACGGCGAGGGCGGCGAGGGCGGCACCGGCGGGTCGGATCATCCCCCGATACTGCCACTCCAGCAGTTCCTGTTGGGCTTTGGCTGTCGGCAAGGCGTGGGCGCACCAGGTCGTGCTATTTTCGGGGGTCAAAGGAACGGAGTAGATGCGAAATGACCACCGCGCCAGAGGAAGTCATAGATCCTGACCCCTTCTCGATTGGCTTGGGCATATTTGGTGCTGCGTGCGGCGCAGCGGCGTGGTTGGAGGCTCGCCGAGCACGGCTCAGCGAGGCTGCCCGGGAGCGAAATGAATTTCGATCAGCGTGGTTCAAGTGTCACCGGTCGGTGAACTTTTTGGACGCTACTCTGAAAGAGTTCTCCACGCATGTCCATGAGCAAGAAATAAGCAGTAGAAGTTTTCTGTTCGGGTCTGTGCGCATCGGTTTTCGCGACCGCAACGACCCAGCCAGTTTTGCGAGGCTCAGTCGTCAAGTTGACACGACAAAATCTAATATCACTGAGAATTTCAATAATCTGTCGGATTTCCTGGGACGGAATGATCAATCCGACATCGAATACCTCATGGAGGAGTTGACGCGAACTCTCAAGATTCCGGGCACTTACGGCGAACTCATCAGGAGCGGAACGATCGCCGTGTCCCTCCTGCGCGATTTCCTCACACGGGTGGGTTCTCGCGAGGACTTCAGTGTAGAGTGATGGCCTATCTATCTATCTAGCTAGCTGCGCTGGTCTGTAGCCCAGGGAGAGGTGGCCACGGCGTAATGCCGTGGCCACCTCGCTTAGCGCCAACCAACCTCCCTGCGGAACGCATCGCGCCTCCGCTTCTGCAATTCGCGCAGCTCGACGAGCCCTCGGTGATGATCGACCCGACTGGTTGTTGCGGCCGTGGTCTGGAGATGGTCGGTGAGGGTGGCGATCCGCAAGTCGAGCGCGACGCGCTCGTCGTGCGCGTCCTGGTCGACAATGCGCGGGTGTTCAAGCTTGGACATCAGCGTTCCTGGTTCCAATCTGGTGGATCGTGGCGGCGGGTGGGCTAGTCATTCTCGCTGGACATGTGGGTTCGTCAGCGAGGAAAGTCGTTGCGGCTCTAAGATGCTCACGTGAGCGGGCCTGAGATGGTACTTGAGTATATAAACGCACTGAAGTGGCCAGTAATCGTTTCGTGCGCTGCCTTCCTCTTTCGTGCGAAGGTCGGTGACTTTCTTGATCGCCTTCAATCTGCGCGAGTAAACGCCGGAGGGGTGTCAGCGGAACTGGAGGCGCGGGCCGCTGAAGCGGCAGTGGAGGCCGCATCAGAGCCAACGGGAATTCAATCGGCACCGACGCCGCCCAGCGAGTCAGCCGAGCCTGGAATTGTCAGGGATGCGCGTGACGATCCAGCTGTAAGTGCTGCGGTTCCTCTCAGCGTGATCGAGTACGAGCAGGTCCAGTCTGGTTTGTCCGCGTTGGAAGACTTCTCTGTCGGGGGTGCCAGCGTACTGCGGCAAATTAGCGAGAGTCCAAGCATGGCGGTTCGTACGATCTATCGTCATTTCATGAGAGCGCTTGAGAAGTCGTATCCCGGCTATCTGCGACCGAACACTGTGGACTTTCTGTGGCCTGGTACCCCGGACAACCTGATGGATGCGTACGAGACATTGGTCGAGATACGCGAGCAGGCAGTACTGTACGGCGACGAGGCGATAACTGTCGCCACCGCTCACGCGTATAACCAGGCGGCCCGCGACTGGGCGCGACAGTACTCTCGATTTGTCAGGGGCGCCTTGCAGGCCGCCATGAACGGAGTTCCGAGCGCCCGCGTCGAGGAGGAGTGACAGCGCGACGCGGGCTACCGGTTGTCAGAACGGCGGTTCGTCCTGCGGGTGGTGCGCGGCGGGCGCGCTGCCCCAGGCGTCTTCGTCGGCATTGGCGGTTTGCGCCGGGCGTGAGCCACCGCCCCGCCCGCTGCCCAGGCCACCGCTGCGACCGGCCTTGTGGACCTTCGCGGTGGCGTAGCGCAGCGAGGGACCCACCTCGTCGACCTCGAGCTCGACGACCGTGCGCTTCTCACCCTCACGGGTTTCGTAGGAGCGCTGCTTGAGTCGTCCCTCCACGATGACGCGAGACCCGCGGGTCAGGCTCTCGGCGACGTTCTCCGCGGCTTCCCGCCAGATGTTGCAGCGCAGGAAAAGCGGTTCGCCGTCCTCCCATTCCTGGGTCTGCCGATTGAACACACGGGGTGTGCTCGCGACGGTGAAGTTCGCGACTGCCAGCCCCGCGGGCGTGAATCGCAGTTCGGGGTCGGCTGTCAGGTTCCCGATAACGGTGATGACGGTTTCGCCTGCCATGTGGTTCTCCTTGTGCTGGTTGGGGTTACGCGGTGCGGATCGCTTCGGCGGCGCGCCCGGCGGCGACCGCGACGGTGAGGAGGTGGTCGGCGGCGACAGCGGCGCCGGGGACCTGGCCGCCGGACCGGAGCAGGGTTTCGAGCGTGCGGGTCGGGTCGGTGGCGCGGGCGGCGTCGATCAGGTCGTCGACGTCCAGGCCGAACGCGGCGAGCAGGTCGGTGGTCGCGCTCCATGTCGCGTTGAGTTGGTTGGCGAGGAGTGTGAGGTCGGGGGCGCTCATCGGTTTCGGTTCCTTTCGGTTGTCGCCTTGTGCGCTGCGGACGCGGCGCTGGCGGTGTCGGTGCAGGGGGTGCAGCGGCATCCCCATTCGCGGTATGTGGCGAGGCGGCCGTGCGGTAGTGGCCGGCCTCGGGCGTCGGTTTCGGCGAAGGGGCGGCCGTTGGTGCCGACGATGCGGCGCGCGTATCGGCGGGCGCGGAGGTCCGCCGTGTAGCCGCGGACGGCTGCCGTGCACGGGCCGCACTTGCACCGGTGGTGGTAGTACGCCGTGGTGGTGCCGTGCGGGATGGTCGGGTCGGTCTCCGGCGCGAGGGCGCCGGAGAGGTCGACCAGTTCGACGGTGGTCACTCGGCCGGGCGTTCCTGCACGAGCACGAACACCCGGCTGGTGAGCCGTTCGGGGGTCATGGTGGTGATCCGCATGGGTTCGGTGAGCTGGCCGCGGTACTGCTGACGGATGACGGTGCACTCGACCTTCCGGGTGTAGCTGGTGTCGACGATGCGGTCGACGCGGAGGGTTCGGATGTTGTCGTCGCGGTTGTCGTAGTAGTGCTGGCCGACGCGGACCGTGCCGGTCTTGGTGGTGCACTCGGTGAGGTAGGTGATGTTCATCGGGTTCCCTTCAGGTCGGGTTGGGTGGGTGCTGGGGCCAGGTGACGGTGCGCTGCGCGAACGTGTAGGCCGCGTGATCGCCGCTGTGCCCGTAGAGGCGGGCGCACAGCGCGGGCCCGTCCAGGGGATGCCTGGGGCCGGGGTGGGAGCAGTACCGGGGGAGACAGGTGGAGTCGCACACCCACAGCCGTGTGCCGTACCCGACTTGGAACGGGTGCGGCACGAGTCGGCCGCACCCGATACAGCGCCGGGCGTCGTCAGCCATGGGCGTTTTCGCGGTCGATCAGTTCGAGCGCTGCGGCGTACTCGCCGCGGTAACGGTCGCTGCTGGCCGCGTCGTGCCACGCCTGCAGCTGGTCTCGTGTTGTCCCTGCGATCGCGACGAGCATTCCGCCGAGCCGGATGTCTCCGGCCGCGTCGCGGACTGCGCGCAACTGGGTCGGTTCGTCGTCGACGGGGATCTGCAGTGTGAGCAGTTCTTCCGGCATGAACCATTGCGCGAGCGTGCGCAGCCGCTCGGATTTCTCGGCGCGGGTGTGGCCGTCCCAGGTGACGCGGTGCCCGGCGGCCTCCCTGGCCTGGTAGGTCTCCATGTCGAACAGCTCGAGGTCGCGGGGGTTGATGTGCCAGGACGTCTGCCCGGCGGGCGTGTCGAGATACAGGACGGGCCAATCGGACTCGGGCTCGGAATCGGCCTGGATATGGGACGGGAAGATGTTCGCGAGGACGCTGAGGAGTTCGGCGCGGTCGCGGTAGGCGCGGTCGCGCTCGGCGGCGACCGCCTCCATGTGGCGGACGTACGGGCGGACGCGTGCAGGCATTCGGAAGGGGGACATGTTGGTTCCTTTCGGGTTGTCCTGGGGCACCGGTGGCGGCCGGTGCCCCAGGGGATTTCGTCGTGCTCAGTCGAAATCGGCGTCTCGGTGGAGGTCGTAGTAGTGGTCTTCGGCGTCGAACGCGGTGGGGCCGTCGTCCTCGTCGACGTCGCCGGTCACGGGGTGATGCCGAGGGCGGCGCGCGTCTCGAGCAGGAGTCGCACGTCCTGCACCTCCGCGTAGGGCACGGTGCCGAACCTGTTGTCGTCGTAGACGACTGAGACCGTCTTGCGGTTGGCGCGGTTGACGCGGTACCAGGTGCCTCGGACCTTCACGAAGTCGCCGCCCGAAATGTCGTCCTGGCCGAAGTTGGTGGCCTGCCCTTCGGCGATCTGGTGGGCGCGGACTCCTCGCCAGTACTCGATGTCGAGGGCGCGCTGCTCCATTCGGGCTTCGACGCGTTCCCGGTAGGTGCCGCTGGCGGGCGGCTCGATGTGGATGTACGGGGCGCGTCCGCGCTGGCCGCCGTCGAGGATGCGCTGGTCGGCGCGCTGCTCCGCTTCGAGTTTGTCGATGCGGTTCGCGACGGTGACCGGGGCGTAGCGGGCGGCCGTGGTGTAACGGGCGGCGTCCGCGCGTCCGCGTGCGTACCGGGCGGCGCGATCCGCTTCGACAGACCGGCCGAGTGCGTTCCACGCCTTGTTGATCGAGTTGCGGTGACGCTGCTCGCTGTGGTGGCCGATCTTGATCGGCTCGCCCATCGGAGGCACGTGGTCGACGGCGCGGCGGTGCGCGGCTTCGGCGGTGTCGGCTTGGCTGGCGCGACGAGCGGCCTTGGCGTCGAGTGCGTCGACGCGGTCCTGCTGGCGCGCGGCGCGGTCTGCTTCGGCCTCGGCGGTCGGGCGCGGGGTGCGGTCGATGTGGATCTCGACGTCGTGCCCGGCGGCACGGAGAGCGTCGGCGGCCTGCGTGATGTGGAAGTCCTTCGGCTGTCGGTCGCGGGAGGAGACGACGATCCAGCATTGGAGACTGCGCGCCCATCTCCAGTGGCCGACGCGGGCTTTGACGTCGCGCATGATCTCGTAGGTGCCGTCGCCGCGCGTGGTGCCGTTGAGCATGGTGCCCTCGGCGGCGGTGTGCGTGATGGTCAATGTCATTGGGGGTTGGTTCCTTTCGTGCACGTCATTGGGGGTTGGTTCCTTTCGTGCACGCCCGGCGCTGGTGGCGGCCAGCGCCGGGCGGGTGTTCGACCGTGGCGGCGGTCAGGAGTCGAGTTCAGCGGGGAGGAGGTCGTCGAGCCGTACGGTGATGAGATACTCACCGCGCCAATCGCATTGGCGGCAACTCTGCCCGTTGCACGCGTCGCAGCGAACCGGCATGACCTCGCGGTCGCGCGGGGGCATCAGGCCAGATCCTGCGTGTCTTCCGTGCTGAACGTCGACCACGCCTCCCTGAGCCGGTCGGCCTCGACGGCGTAGACGTTGGCGATCGTGTGGGCCTTGGTGGCGATACCGGAGAGGGCGGCAAGCTCTTGGGTGAGCTCGCCGATGTTGAACGGCAGGTAGGGCTGGCTCGACTCGAACCATTCCTCGGCGCTGTCCGGCGTCTTGGGGAGCCGGTTCGCGCATTCCGCGCGGTACGCGGTGACGGTGGCGGCGACCTTCGCCCAGAACTGCGCGGTCAGTTCCGCATTGGCGATGCCCTTGGCGAGCGCGTCGCGCCCGGCGGCGACGTAGTCGGCGTCGCTGGTGTTGGTGGTCATGGGCTGGTTCCTTTCGAGGGGTGACCGTGGCGGCGGTCATGGGTGTTCGGTGAGGTCGAGCAGGTCGGCCGGGTACTCGTGGCCGTGCTCGTCGATGTTGAACAGCAGGGCCAACGCCTGCTGCTCGTCGTCGGTGCGGAGCGCCGCCTGGAGTCGGCGGCGCTCCTGGTCCCGGTCGGGCACTACGCGGTGGCGGCTTCGGCGTCGTAGTCGGCGTTCATCGCGTGCGCGTCGTCTTCGAGCGCGGCCTCGTGGGCGTCGTGCTCGGCGTCGTAATCGGCGTTGGTCGAGTGCGCCTCGTCTTCGAGCGCGGCCTCGTGCGCGGTCTGCTCAACGGCGATGATCGTGCGGCCGTGGCTGTGCAGGGCGGCGATAGCGGCGTTGATCTTCTGCTCGATGTGCTGGCCGGTGTCAGGGCCGAACGCCTGCGCGTTGATCGCGGCGGCCTCGTTCAGGCGGTGGAACGCGCCGGTGTTGCGGGTCGCGGCGATCGGCCATGCCTGGCTGAGCCATCCGGCTACGCCCTCGTTCGGGACGATGAGGATGTCGCCGTCGAGGATGTCGTCGCGGCACTGGCTCGCGTCATATGCCTCGTCGGACGACGCGAATACGTGAATCTTCATGATGTGGTTCCTTTCGGCGGACCGTGGCGGCGGTCCGTGTGGGTTGGTGCCGGGGCGGGCGTGTGCCCGCCCCGGCGGGGAATCCCGTTGGCGGCCGGGATGTTTCGGCCGTGTGGCCTGTCGATGACAGTATCCTGACCCGCGCCGAGTGTCAAACACACACTTCGCGTTTGACCGGCTACTTCGCGTCCACTTCGCGACGACTTCGCACGCTACCGTCGGGAGCATCGAGGTAGGCGGCGCGGGCGGATGCCGGCCTCGATTGCGTGCCTCCGGAGCCAGTACCGCACGGCGGCGTGCCGCAGCTGAATACGCAGATCGTCGGGGTTCACGCCTGCCTCTCGCAGGGCCTGCCGCTCCTCGTAGTCCATGACCAGTTCGACGGCGTGCGACGGCCGCGGGTTCCGCAAGGCGGTACCGGTGTCCTCAGGATGTCCGGCGGGCGATCAGGAGAGGTCGAGGTGCCGGTTCATCGACATGGCGGCTTCGGCCAGCTGCGGAAGTTCGACGACGACAACGCCCTCTTGGCGTAGCTTCTCGACGCCGACGCAGTCCTCCACGAACGTGGCGGGCTCGCGCCATGCGATGACGACACGAGGAATGCCCGCTGCGAGTATGCGATCGGTGCACGGTATGCGGGACTTCGTGGCGCGCTCGGAGCATGGTTCGAGGGTGCTGTAGATCGTCGCGCGCGCCAGCCGCGGATCGTCGGCCGCGAGCTTGTCGAGGGCGGCTTCCTCGGCGTGCACCTTCGAGTCGGTTTCTCGGGAGTAGCCCGTCGAGATCTCCTCGCCATCAGCGACGATGACCGCGCCCACCGAGAACGCGCCCTCCACTTCCGGGCACAGGCGGGCCAATTCGATGGCTCGGTTCATCCAGTGGCTGTGGTCGAGGTCGGTCACTGGGGCCTCTCCTGCGGGTGGTAGCGGAGCAATGCGACGTCCCCGATCTGGGAGACGTCCACCAGCCTCATTCTGCGGGTCGGTCCACCGGGAAAGTCGGCCTCGTTCAGGAACCGGGGTGCGGCGGGTTGGCCGACCAGGGTCGGGCCGATCGCCAGTTGAAGTTCGTCCGCGAGGCCGGCCGAAAGGAACTCGGTGTGGATGCGGCTACCGCCCTCCACCATCAGCCGTTTCACACCACGGTCGCCGAGATCGTCGAGCAGGGCAGCGAAGTCGACCTCGGCACCGAGGGGGACGACGTCGGCCAACTCGCCCAGTCGGGCCGTGGCGGTCGCTGCGCCGGTGTCGGTGGTGTAGACGACGGGCCGGTGATCTTCGGTGCCGTGGTGCCAGAATTTCGCGGCCGGGTCGAGGGCGCCGCTCGCCGTGACCGTCACCTTGAGCGGGTGCGCGGGACGGCCGGAAGCTACTCGCTCCGCCTGCCGCCGTTCACTTTTGACGATCAGCCGAGGGTTGTCGGCTGAGATCGTTCCGGCGCCGATGAGGATGGCGTCGCTGTCCGCGCGCACTTTGTCGACGCGGTCGAAATCGGCGTCGTTGGACAGAAGCAGCCGGTCCGGGCTCGCATCGTCGATGTATCCGTCAACGCTGACCGCGACCGACAGCAGCACGTACGGTCGCGTCACGCGGTCACCGCCCACCGGTCCGCTGCGTCGCGGAACTCGGCGACTTCCGGCGCGGCGGTATCGATTCCGCGGAGCAGCTGGTCGACGTGCCGCACGTTCTGCAGGATCCTCTCGGAACCGGTGCTCACGCCAACCCGCATCGCGTTGAGACCCATCTGGGCGGCGGGTTCGATCTCGCCTGCGCGTGCGTGCGCTACCGCCGCCCTGGAGATGTAGACGGCTTGGTCGCGCGTGAAACCGGGCCGCATCCGTGCGATGGCGGCGGCGTAGTCGCGGATCGCCGCTCCGTAGTCGCCGAGCACTGCCCTCCCCTGCGCCTGGTGCACGTCGATATACGACCCGTCGAGGAACAATCCCCACGCAGGGTCGGCGTTCTCATCATCTGCCAGGGTGCGCGCTCGGTCGAACGCGCGGTCGCTCGTCGCGCGGTCTCCCATCAGTGCGGCTCCGCACCCGGCGAACGTGGCGGCGCACGCGGCGAACCGCGTGCCGGGCGGTGCAGCGCGCTCGGCCGCTTCCGCAAGCTCCACCGCCTCAGTGCCGTCCCCCATGTCGACCGCGCACTGCGCTTTCCGGATCAGAGTGGCAGCGATTCCGTAGTCGTCGCCCAGCTGGTGCGACCACGTCAACGCACGATCCGTCCAATGTTGTGCGCGACCCCAGTTGTGTCCGTCCTGGTGCAGCCACGCAGCGAACTCGGCGTAGAGGATCTGAATCCGCTGCAAGTCGCGCGCGTCGGTCGCTCGGGCGCGGCGCAGCTGGATCATTGTCTCGATACTCTGCTCGATCAGCGGGACGAGCGGCCTCGATCCACACAAGTTGTCGTTCTCGATCAGCGCCATCCGGAGGGCGCGGAAATGGTCGACGTGGTCGACCGCACCGCCGAGCACGGGGGCAGGCTTCACACCCACGGCGGCGGCGATTGCCCCGGCCCCGAGGCCTGCGACAAGTGTGCGACGAGGGAGTGACACGAGAACGACCTCTCCGGCGGCGGTCCGGGCTGGCACCCAGACGTGATCTGCGGCATCGACACCCCCCACCGTCGGAACGACGTCCAGGGCGTCGTTCGCCAGAGTAACCGTTGGGAGCAACCCGGTCGCGGGTTGCTCTCCTCCAGACGGGAACCCTTCCATCGTCCGTTGGAACCGTGCAAGCACTTCGGCGGGAGCGTTCATCAGCGCCTTGTCGAGCAGCGCGCGGCTGGAGGGCCGCATCACTGCCGCTTTGCCACGGGCCTCCCAGTCGGCGACGGTGCGCACGCCGACGCCGACGCGCTTGGCGAATCCCTCGATGCTGCACTGCATCGCCTCGCGCAGCACCTTCGACTCAAGTCCGGTCCAGCGATAGACGATCATCCCGCCCAGCCCCCAGCCCTGTCTGTGCAGTCGTGGTGGTTTGAAGGTACACCGCCGCCGTTCGCCACTGCATTGAAACTGCATGGGAGCTGCACCGGGACCCCATGGTTCCCCCTCCCCATCGCCGCGACCCTCAATTCATGGCTCGCACACCGAATCGTTGGACGCCCGTAGTTGTCGGCTTGGCGGTTGGCCTGGCGATCTGGACGGCGATCACGGCGGCCTGACCACCCCACGAAGGAGGAGAAACCATGTCCCTCATCTCCGGTACCTCCAGCCCGAAGTTCCGTCACTGGCGGCGCGACCAGCCCAGCGCGCTCCAGGGCCGCACTCGCCAGCTCGAGGCCGATACCTCGACGCAGGTCGAGTACTCCACGGATCTCGTGCCCGGCTTGCTCCAGACGTTCGACTACGCGGCGGCGGTGCTGACCGCGGCCTTCGGCACCGTCGGCGAGGAGTTCGTCGAGGAGATCGATGCCGCCGTCGCGGCCCGGATGGCGCGCCAGGCGGATTGGCGCAAGTCCGGTCGGCGCACGCGCTTCCTGCTCGGCGAGCAGGCGCTGTACACGACCGTGGGGAAGCCGAGCGTGATGCGCGCCCAGCTCGGGGCGCTGATGGGTCCGCTGCCGCAGAACACCGAGTTGGGCATCATCCCCCGCGACGCCACGTACTTCACGGGCATCACCAGCTTCACCCTGTTCGATGACGAGGCGGTGGCGATCGAAACACTGACCGGCGCTTTGCGTTTCACCGACCCGCGCGACATCGCCGACTACGAGCGCGCGGTGGAGGCGCTCACCGCGCGCGCGGTGACCGGCCGAGACGCCGAACGGCTCATCGCCGACGCGGCGGCCCCCCACGCCAGGGGGACGGAGGGGTGAGCGACACGCCACGCACACGATGCGACTTCTACCGCGCCGTGTGCGATCTCCCAGCCGTCATCGACGCAAGCGGCCGTATCTCGTTCTCGACCGGGATGGTGGGCGCCCTGCGGATGCCCGCCGACCTCGGGCAGCGGGTTAAGGCCGGCCTGGATCGCCAGAAGCTCGGCGGTGGCCCGGTCATATCGCACCCGCGCAGCCACACGTGGTTGTTCCTCGTGCGGCCGGACATCCCCGAGAGCCCTGACGATGAGCCGTCGTTGTGGCGCAACCACGTCCACGTCATTCGCCGCGGTGGGTCGGTCGCGTTGCCTGGCCCCAGTGAGAGCAGGTCGCAGTACCGGGCGTGGATCTCTGCGCCGCGCAGTGCGTTTCGGCCGTCCGGGTTGGTGGTGCTCGATCAGGTGCGTGCGTGCCTGCGAGGGAGTGGTGTCCGTGTTGGTGCGTGAGCCGCGGTCGCTGGACGACCTGATGCCGGACGAGCGCCCGCTCGACGATCTGATGCCTGATGAACCACCCCTCGACGAACTCGTCCCGGACGAGCCGGCCGCCCACCCCGAGGGGGCCGCCGATGGATGACACCGCGCCGTACACCGACACCGTCAGCCTCTACGTGGCGGGTGGCGGCATCTTCTGCACGATGCGGCCCACCGACGGCGCTCACGCGATGTGGGAGTTGGAGGACGGCGTCGTGCGGATCATGGCACTCCACGACCAGACGACGGTGCAACCGGCCCACATCGGCCGCCCGCGTGATCAGTACTGGTCGCCCGGCACGATCGCATGGGGCTTGGGGGACCAGCCGGACACCGACGCCGTGCGTCCAATCCTGCCCGCCTACACGGACCTGTGGGACGAGATCGACCGCGCGGTCCGCGAAATCCGGCAGGACGGACGGTATCCCAGCGCGGGTGCTGCCCGGTATTTGCCCGCGGGTCAGCGTCCGCGACTCCGTGGGGTGCGGCCATGAACGGGCTCGCGGTGTTCCTGTACACCCTCGGCGCACTGATCTTGATCGGCGGTCTTGTCGCGCAGGCGAACTCGATGTGGCCGCGCCGAATCCCGACGGGCCTCTCCGTCGCCGACATCACCAAGCGCGTCGCCCGCGAGAACGCCAGCCACGCCAGGCGCTCGTTGACCATCCAGGAGGAACCATGTCCATCGCCCACACCCTGAAGTCGGTCGCCGCCGCGTTCGTCCTGGCGGTCGGCCTCGTCGCCGCCGGTCCGGCCGTCGCCGTCGCTGCGCCGATGGTGACCCCGGTCGGGTGGTGCCCGCTCGGGCACGTCGACCCGAACGACCCGGACTCGGCGTGCGTCGGCAGCGACGCCGCGAACTATCCGCGGGTGCCCGCGGACCCGTACGGCGTGCCGTTGAAGAAGTGCGGTCCCGGCAATGACGGTGAGCAGGTGAGTACCGAGGACCAGCACGGCGGCCACTCCAAGTGGATCTGCCGCCACATCACGAGGGTTTTCGGAGATGATTACTGGGAGTGGAGCGAGTTCGCGCTCGCTCGGTGAGAAGGGATGCGCTGATGACGGACGCGGAGCAGTTGCCGCTGACGCCCCGCCTCGCGACCATTCTTGAGTCGGCCCAATCCGCCGCACGGGAGTTCGGTTACGACGCGGTGGGTGTCGAGCATCTTCAGTTGGCGATCCTCGCCGACCCTGACGCGATACCCACGGAGGCGCTCGCTCGGAGCGGCCATCTTGACCAGTTCGTAGCGGCGCTGCGGCAGGTGATGGAACGGCCGGGGTATCGGGAGTCGACGCGGCGGGCTCGGCGTTTGGACGGATCGGTCACCGAGGGCGATTGATCGGTGGTGTGGAGCGGGCTGACCGGCTGAGGCTGGTCAGCCCGTTTCGCTGTCAGCAACAATCCGGCATACTCGAACGTATGAGCGAATCGGGCTGGCGGCCGGTGTACGAGGTGGAGGGGCGCCGCGTACCGCCAACACGGCTGGTTCGCACGCGGGACGGCAGGTGGGCGGAACCGGCCTTGGTCTGGTGCCCCAATGGCCACCGCCTCAAGGCCGGGACGGGCAAGGTCGGCGCGGTCCTCTGCCGTGCGATCCCGGAGCGACTGCATCGCACGGACCTGTGCCTGGTGTGCGGCGTGATGGTCTACACCCCGCCTCGCGTCGACGCGTGTCGGCATCCGTACGACGATGGTCAGCCCCCGGCACCCCAGTCCTGACTGCCGATAACGATCAATTATCGGCGGTCAGTGGCGGCTGCGGCGGCAATCATCCAGTCCACCTGAGAATGCCCGTATCGTGGCGGACATGACTAATCGTGTCTACCTGACCAAGATTGCCTCGGACTGCGTACCTCACGCCCTGGCGTTCCACGACGATAGCGCCGAGGGACTGGCATACATCAAGGCCGAACGAGTCATCTCGAAAGAAAACGGTTGGCTGCGGGTTCGACCGATTGCGCCGCATGACAATGAGCTGGTCGACCTACCGCCGACATCCGTCGCGGCGGTCGTAATAGATAAAGGCGCTGACGAGGAAGAAAGTCAAGAGAAGATGAACTGAATCGTCGTCGATCCCAGGGTCGCTCGTGACAAGGTCAATCGTCGATCCTGGTCGGCCTCGTTTATCGCAGCGTCAAGTAGCATCGCTGTCCGTAGGGCCTGATGGGCATCGTCATGTTCGTAGTCGTTTAAACGCGTCCTGCGGGCGAGGGCACATCAGCAGGAACGAGACTATGGTCCAAAGTGTCACGCCGACTGTCCAGTAAGTCAAAGCGTCGTCCGACAAGGGGGCTTCTGTCGCCTGCTTTTGGTATATCAGAACTGTCATCATCGAAGCCACGGCCACGGATATAAATGCCGAAGTTGCCAGCCTTAGGCGTGCACGCCTCCGATCTGCAAGGAAGAACCAGGTGTCGGCAGCTTGGGCGGCACCCGATGGGGCAGGATGGGCGACGATTCCTTCAATATAGCGAACTTCTGCCAGCGCATGGGCAATAGAGCGGTCGAGCGTATCGGTCCCGGCCAATTCGCTCGGCCAGTCATTTCGGAGCTTCAATAGGTGATCAAGCCTGTCGTACGGGCTCTTTCGCGAGGTGCGAAGTGCGTACCTCCCCCCGATCCATGCGACCGTAATCGCAGCGAGCGGGGCAGCGAGTAAGAGAAAGTCGGCCCACCACGAGCCAGATGTCGGAGCGCCGGATTCCTGTGCGAGCCGTTCGATCACAGATGCCATCCTGCCAGCTGGCGTGCCTACATGCCGCCCTTCTCGCGGAGCCCGTCGAGCAACCGGCCCGCATCCCCCGAGAACGCCCGCATCGGCTCCGACCCACCCCCCGACACCTCCGGCTCCGCCGAGGCGCGCCTACGCCTCCACGAGAGCCCCGTCCGGGGTTCCTGCGTTCGCGCGCGCCGCCCGAACATCGCCATCGCACGGGCACGCGTCTCCGGCGACGCAGGAGGAGCCGCGGGCAACGCTGGCCGGTACGCAGGCGCGTAGCCGGGAGCTGGACGCGCAGACCGAACCAGCGCGGTCACGTGGCCTGGCATGATCCGCTCTGTCGACTCGGCGTAATGCGCACGGATGGCGTTGAGCGCGGCGTCGCGATCCCACCGGGCGCGGTTCGCGGCATCGAGCCATGCGGACTGCATGAGGCGGTCGATGTTGCGGGCGTCGTAGGACTGGGCGACTTGGAGGAGGATCAGGATTTCGTCGGGAGTCATCACGGTCCGTCGGGGTCGATGGGGTGGAGGTCGGTCGGGTGGTCGTGCAGTTGGCCGTCGTCGTTCTCGTCGGCCCAGGACGTTCCGCAGTCGGAACACACGAATGAGTCGCCGTCGTGCGCGATTGTTCCTGTGCCGCAGGCGATTCCGCTGCACGTGTGGGTGATGTGCATGTCGGGTGGTCGGGTGTACTGGACGCGGTAGCTCATGAGACGGCGTCGATGGCTGTGGCGCCGCTCCAGACGTCGAGTTCAGTGACGGACGCGACGCGGATGGGCAGGGGGATTCCGGCAGCGGCGAGGATTCGCGGGTCGGGGTTGTCTTTCAGCGCTTCCGCGCGGGCGAACTTCAGTTCGGCCGGGGTCAGGGTCTGCGCTGCCGGGTCGACGGTGCGCGCAGGCGACGGGCGGTGCCGCGTGGGCAGGGGGCCGTCGGTCCAGCGTTCGTTGTTCAGCCACGTCGACGCGTGTGGGATGAACTGTGCCTCGGGCAGGTTCGGGTCGGCGGCGAATCGTCGAGCACCGTCGAGGATCAGGGCGGGGTCGGTTCGGGTGATGGCCTTCGCGTACGCCTTGCGGGCTCCGCCCTTGTCGGTTCGTCGTGGGTAGATGTCCCAGAACTCGACGAAGCCGGACGGGATCGGTGTCGGGCTGGGCGCGGCCGATGGAGTATTTGAAGTACCTACGTAAGTAGGTACTTTGTCTTTGTCTTCTTGTTCTGGCACGTTTTTGGTACCCGTTTGGTTGGCGTTTGCTGTAGCACTTGCTACCCCGCCGACATCCTTCTTGGCAGCGTTCCGAGCCTTCGCCGCGCCGCCCTTCTGCCCCGCGGACCTGCGCTTCTCTTGGATCGACTCGACATTGGCGCGCAGATTCTGACGGTTGGGGTACGTCAAGAACAGCACGCAATCTGTCGGCAGGATTTGACCGGTCGCCGACTCGAACTTCGCACGGATTTCGCTCGAATCCAGTTGCGATCCGTTCGGAATCGGCACGATCTCCCCGCGGCGGAACTCGACCGCGATGCCTGTGGCGAGCACGGCGTCGCGGTCCCGTTTGGTGCCGAGCCCGCGCCAGATGGCGGGCGAGACGACGCCGTCGGTGAGGTATTCGCCACAGTGGCACCAGGCCTCGACCATCATCCATTTCTGGGCCTTCGAGAGGCCCGCGAACTTCGGGTGGCGGGGAAGGTCGACGTAGACCTTGATGAACGGCCGTGTGTCTTTGCGCATGGCGTCCCCTTTCGTTGGGGTGCGGTGGGATTCAGCGGATGGGGCGTACGTCGGGCACGGCGGCCCGGAACGTGGGCAGCCTGAGGCCGCACGCGGTGCAGTGGACGTACGGGTACGGGAGCGCGGCCAACTCGACGAGGTGGCGGCGGCAGATGTAGGAGTCCGCGCGCCACGGCGGCGGAGCGTCGCAGTCGTGCCTTGTGATCTCGTGGTCGGGAGGCCGGCTGCACGCGGGGCGTCGGCGCATGAATGTGCGGCCGACCTCGCAGCGGGTTGCTGTGACCCATGCGGCGAGGTCGGCCGCGGTCGGCGCGGTCATGCGGCCGGGCTGTCAGCGGCATAGTGTGCGTCGCGCCCGACTTTGCCGAGTCGGACTCGGGCGGGTAGGTGGCCGACGTGCCAGCCGTCGGCCGCGGCCGGGCACTGGTACGGCGACATGCGGCGGCCGGGGAGTCGGCGCACGACGGCGCGGGCCGCCCTGCGTGTCCAGTAGCGGCGTTTCTGGCAGGTCGCGCACCAGACCCAATCGTCGGATCGTTTCATGACGCTTTCCTGTCGAGGGCGTTGACGAGCTGGTCCAGCAGTGGGCGGCCGAGATGCCGTTCCGCGGCCTCTTGCTGCTCGACGGTGCTGTTCAGGTAGAGGGCGGCGAGGAGGTCGGCGGGGACGCGAATCTGTCGGATATCCCCACGGGGCCGCCTGCGCTCGGCGCGGGCGGCGGTGGCGTGGGCGGCCCGGCACGCCGCGCACGGTGTTTCGCGCGCGCGGCGGTGACGGTGGTATCCGGCGTTCGTGCCGCAGGCGAACGTCACGCTGCGTCGATCTCCGGTTCCGAGGCCCGCCCGGATTCGTGGCCGCGGAGGACCTTCACAGCCTGCTCCGCCTCGGCGCGGACTGCGGCGCACATCGTCTCGGGCAGGGCGCCCGCCGACTTCCACAGCGCCTGCAGCTGCTCGACCGTGTCGGCGGCGGTGATTTGCGCGCGAAGGTCGGCGGTGAACTGTTCGACGGCCGCCGGGTCCGGCGCACTGCCAGTGCTGCGCGCCACGGCTGCTCGTGCACGATCGGCAACCGAAGGCAGGTCCTGGTGGTCCGGCTCCGGCTCGGCGACGTGCTCGGGTGTGCTGTCGAGGGTGCGGAGGTCGCGCACCTGCGCCGTCGCGGGATCGCACCGAAGGATGTCGAAGACCAGCCAGGCGAGAGTGAAATTCGGTGCAGTGCGCGCCTTGTCGACGCCGGGGCGGATACCGGCGTGTACGGATCGGACGCCGACCACCTTCGGGGCCTCGTCGCGCGAGAGCCGAACCCACGCGGATGCGTCGAAGCCGAGGTTCTTGTGCCCCTCCGGCTTCGACTCCTTCTGACCGGCAACGGGCTGCCCATCGGCACCCATGACCGCGACCTCCTTGCCGCGAGCCGTCATCACGACGATGCCGGGGAACTGCATGAGCAGGTTCATGATTCGGTAGTGGCGCGCGTTCGCGTCGTTCCAGAGGTTGGGCGGCGGCTTGATCTCGGCGTTGGGGTCGGCGGCGAGTTCGCGTCGGCCGCGGCGTGATTCGCGGGCGCGTTCGGTGGTCCAGTCCTTGAGCTGGTCCCACTCGTTGGTCATGCTGTCGATGATCAGCACGACGGGTTTCTCGCCAGCAGCGTTGGCGCGCTTCGCTTCGGCGTGAACGGCCTGGATCTGCTCGAGGATGGACGGGTACGTTCCGTCGTGCTCCAGCACCAAGTACGCGGCTCCGGGTATGGCCGCGTACTCGTCGGCCGCGCCCTCGCCGAGGTCGAGCCAGTACGCCTGGCCGAGCCGGTTGTCGGCGGTGAATTCGGCGCAGGTCCAGGACTTTCCGCTCTTCTCGCCGCCTTCGATCAGGATCAGCGGCCACGGGACAGCGCCGGTCGGGCGGCGAGTGCGGAGTTTCGGGGCGGACATGGGTGGTTCCTTTCGGGTGATGTGCCGGGCACAGGTGGCGGCCTGTGCCCGGCGGTGGTGACCGTGGCGGCGGTCAGGACTGGTGGACAGGCGGAAGGTCGGCGGCGGCCCAGTCGATCGGCTTGCGGAACTTGTAGAGGGCGACAGCACCGCCCTTCGTGGGTTGCCGGGTGGCGACGACCTGCCGGTTCTTCCCGTGGCCGATAACGGCCCGCCGCGCTGTGCCCATGGTGCGCAGCAGGCGGCTCCGCATCAGGTTGAGCGCTTCCTCCGCAGCCGAGTGTCCGTGCACGGCGGCCTCGAACTCGCGCGCCAGGTCGACGGAGACCCGCCAGTCCTCATGCGCGCCCCGGTCGATGTCCGGATGCGCGCGTCGGATCGCGTTGTAGGTCTCCTCGTGCCCATCGACCTCCGGCGGTTCACCGTGCGGGTCCATAGCGTTGCGGTGGAACTCGCGGCAGTGGTCCTCGATCTCGGTGGCCAGCGCGGCGTCGTACGTAATGGGGTGCTCGGTCTCGTCGTAGAACGGGCCGAGGCACACGACGTACGCGCGGTGGCAGCTGGTCATGTGGAGTTGCCACTGCACTTGCAGGTAGTAGCCCAGGGGGATCTCACTGGAACCGGTTGCCCCCCACTGGTAATCGCCGCGCCCGTCCGTCTTCGCTTCGATGACGAACAGTTCGCCGGTTTCGCGGTGGCGCGCCATCGCGTCGGGTGTTGCGGCAGCCCAGGTTTCGAGGCCGGGGCGGCTGAACGACCCGCTGTCGACACGTTCCAGTTCGGGGTGGCGGCGGAAGAAGCGCGCCAGGATGACCGGCTCGAAATCGCGGCCCCGCTCGGTGACCTCGCTGTCGCCGTCGGGCTGGAGTTCCCCGCGCAGGAGGTAGTACTCCTTCGTCGGGCTGCTGTACTTGCTCGCGTTGAACAGGCCGGGGATCTTCGACGCGGTGATCCGGCGCACCCACGCCTCCGATCGCGGCATGAGCAGTTCAGGCGCGCTCATCCGATCGCCCCCACACGCACGGCATAGATGACGCCGAGGATGAGGACGGTGACGAACGTGCCGAGCGCGACCGCGATCAGGTGCGCGGTCGTCGGCGACAACGGGCGGCGCGGGGCGGTCATGAGGTCACCGCCTGCGCGGCGGCAGTGACCTGCGCCAGGAGGTCGAGCATGGCGTTCACCGTGCCGAGCGCGGACGATCCATGCGTCTCGATCCACCGTGCAGTGAAGTCGTCGACATTCGGATTGGTCGCCGACCGAACGTTGTCAATGCCGGTGAAGTTCTCGGGGAGGAACACGGTGACCCGGTACCCGAATCCTGTGCGGGCCAGGTCCCACTGGGGGACGTTGGTGCCGTGCATCGGCGGAGCGGCGGCATCGAGAGACGAAATCGCCTCATGCAAGATGGTACTGTTGGTACGCACTTGTGGGTTGGTTCCTTTCGGGTGCACGGCCGACGTCGCAATCTCTTGGCGGAGAGACGTCGGCCGCTTTACGTCCAGGTCACAGTCGCGACCATGAAGTGGGTTAGGCAGCGGGTTCCCAGGGATTCGCCTGGAGCCAGGCGTCCACGTCGGCGGGCCGGACGCGCTTGGAGCGCGCGGTGCCGCTCGGCGCGACTGCGGCCAATCGGCCGGCCTTGATCTCCCGGTCGATGAAGAAGTAGTTGAACCCGGTCGAGTCGGCGACCTCCTGCACGGTCAGTGCGAGCCTGTCGCGCAGGGGGACGTCGGGCCTCTCGGCGCGCGGGTCGGGCATGGGGTTGGTTCCTTTCGTGCGGGGTGGCGGCCCCGGTGTGTGTACTCCGCAGACCCTACGCGAAGTGAATGCGAAGTGCAACGAGGGCCTATCAGGGAGCGGCGGGTGGGAGGTCGTGAAACATCGTGTGTACCAGGTACATCGGATGTTCTGATGCGAGTGGGACTGCGAAGTGACCTGCGAAAGGGGTGTGCAACGGCTGCGCAACCTTCATTGACTTCGCACTTCCGCTTCGCAACAATGGCGGGATGACTGAGACGGACGCGCATGATTCGCAGTGGGCACTCGGCGTCCGAATGCAGGAGGCCCGTCACGCGCTGGGCCTGTCGAAACGGCGGGCCGCGGACATTGCGGGAATCAGCGAAACGCGCTGGCGGCACCTTGAGTCTGGGGTCGAGCTGATCCGGGGCGAGCCGTATCCTGTGCGCACTACCGAGGAGACCGTTACGCGCGTAGCGCGAGCGCTGCAGCTTCCGCCCGCCGACCTGCTGGCCTGCGCCGGTCTTCGCCTGGGCGGCGAGTCCGATCCTCCGGCTGGCGTCGGCCATGAGCACGTCGACGTCTCCGGCCTCAGCGCCGACGACGTCGAGAAGGTCCGAGCCTTCGTCGCGTTCTTAAAGACTGGGCAAAGAAATTCCTAAGGGCAATTTCTCCGATCCGCGTAACGACTGGTCGGTCGCGGAGTACATCTATTTTTGCGGAGGATTATCCTCCGATTCCGAGCGTGCCATGGGGTAGGCGGCGCGCGCCGGGAGCTTTGTGTGTGTGCCCAGGATGCGTACCAGTGAGAGCGAGCGGCTAGATGAGGTATGACCCATTCGCGGATGCGGTCAACAGGGGGGTACAGGTCGGTGTCACCGACCTGCCGGGGACAGACGGGTGGTGGATTCAGGACGAGGGGACGGTTCTGCTAGACGCCCAGCTAGACGCGCGGCAACGCCGCGTGATGTGCGCGCACATGCTCGCCCACATCACGCTCCGCAACCTCGCCGATCGGTGCGACTGCCCCCAACACGACACCGAGGTACGAGTCGCGCGACTCACCGCCAGCCGCCTGATCGGTCTGCCGCAACTCATCTGGGCGATGAAGCGCGCCGACGACGCCGACGCGGTCGCAGAGCGTCTCGGAGTGACCACCGCGGTGCTCGCGAAACGACTCCGCACCTTGACGGAACTGGAGTTGCAGCAGGTGCGCGCACGAACCGGCCGTCGGCTCGTGTGGTCGACCGACCCTTACAGCAGCCCCCTTCGGTGCTCGGTCTCTGCCACCCTCGGGGCGTCCACGCTGCGAGCGAGTTAGCCATGCTCCACGGAAGGCCCCCAACCAGTCCGGTTGGGGGCCTTCGCCTTACGCGGACTCGTCGAACTCGCGCTCGTCGTCATCCACGATGACCGAGTTCAGTTCGGACAGCGCGGCACGCTTCAACGCGAGATCGGTGTGCGCGTACGCCCGCTGCGCGGCGGCGGAGGACTGCCCCATGATCGCCATCCGAACCTCCTCCGGGACATTGGCCTCGAGGAGGAGGGTCGCCGTGGTGTGGCGCGCCGCGTGCAGCACAACGTCCGGAGCGCCCGCCATCCGCAGCGCCGCCGCCCACGCCGCCCGATCGTCGTCGCCGTCGTAGGGCAGGCCGTTCTCCTTCACCCACACAAGGCCGAACCGGTTCGGCCTCATCGTCTCGATGTGGGCGCGCAGCAGTATCAACAGCGGCGCCGGAAGCGGCAGTGCGCGAACGCTGTCGTCCGTTTTCGGCCGCACGAGGGCGAGCCCTCGGTACAGCGGGCGGACCTCGTATCCCGGTGGCGCGTCGAACATCTCCAGCGGGTACACATCGCTCAGCGGGAGGGGATCGCCCACCTTCCGTTTCAGCGGCAATCGCTGGATCGCCCAGGACAGATCGACCGTCCCGGCATCGAGGTCGACCCGATCCGTTTCGAGCCCCAGGCACTCGCCTTGCCGCGCGCCGGTTAGGAGTGCGAACGCCCAGCGGACTGCCAGCGGGTCGCCGGTGTCGAGCGCGGCCCGGATGACGGCCCTCGCCTCCGCCGATGTCAGCGCGGCGCGGGTGCGCTGGGTTCGGCCGCGGCCGGTCGCAATTGCCTTGGGCGCGTGACGGTCTTGCGACGCTGCCCGAGTTCTCGGCTTGTCGACCAGATCGACGACGTTCTGCCGGAGCCCGAGCCCTGGCTCGCGCAGCCCGTCCCGGAGGGCAACATGGAGGACGTTGTACGCCACCTCCGCGGTCCGGGCGGAGAGGCCGGCCTTGGTGATCTGCGACAGCATGTACCGGACGTGCTTCGGCTCCACCTTCACCAACCTGTGCGTACCGATGTGCGGAATGATGTTCCGCCGCACCATCGACACATAGGAGCGGTACACCCGCGGACGAAGCCGAGGCTTGGCGATCTCAATCAGCCAGTATTCAAGCCACTGCGCCAGGGTCATGGCGGATTGCCGGATGGGCCGACCCTCGATCAGGTCGGCGATGAACGCATTCTTCGCCGCGATGACTGCGTTGCGGTTCTTTCGGCGGATGACCTTGCGGTCCCGCTCGCCGTTCGGCTTCGGCGGCAGCTCGATGGCGACGGCCCACATCGTGTACTCGACTTGCCGCTTCTCGCCGGTCCGTTTGTTGGTGACGGTCTTCTTCCGAGTCTCGCGGTAGGGGTGCGAGTCGCTGCCCACGTCCGTGGTCATTGCTTGGTTCCTTTCGTCCCCGTGGCGGCGGGGTGTGGGATCTGCGGGTCCGTGGCGGCGGGCGCACAGATTCGTTTGCGTGGTGTAGCCATTGGTGTAGTCCGGCCAGACCAACCAGGACCAACGGAGACCAACGAAATAGCCTCTGACCTGCTTGTTTGCGTCCGAACTGCCAGGTCATTGTACCTGAACTGTCAGCTTCCCAAGCAGACAGCGCGGGTTCGATTCCCGTCATCGGCTCCACATCGAATCCCCCTGGACTCCAGGGGGATTCGTCGTTTCGGGGCTGCGCGTTTCCCGTCGGCGGCCGGGATCGTCAACAGTCATTCGGGTGCGTCGGCACCCCGTCACGTCCTCGACGTCGGGTTGCGGTGCGTGCCGCTCGCCTGATGCGCACTCTCCCCGGTGAGCCGGTACACGTTCTTCGTTCGCAGGTCGATGCCGCGGCCCCACCGTGCGCCGGCCGTGCTGGGCAACGGGACGCCGTCGGCGCGGCTGCGTCGGCGGATGGGCGTCGGGACGCATCGCCGGCGCTGAGTCGCTCCGACATCGAACACCCGGTGCCGCGAACCCGCGCGCACCGGCGAGCGGGCATCACGGTTACGCTCACCCGGTGCTGCTTTCCGATCGCGATATCCGTGCGGAGATCGCCGCTGGGCGTCTCGGGGTCGAGCCGCTGCTGGAGAACCTGATCCAGCCGTCGAGTATCGATGTGCGCCTGGACCGGCTCTTCCGCGTGTTCGACAACTCCCGGTACACCCATATCGATCCGGCGCAGCGGCAGGACGAGCTGACCAGTCTGGTCGAGCCGGGCGAGGGGGAGCCGTTCGTGCTGCACCCCGGCGAGTTCGTGCTCGGGTCCACGCTGGAGGTGTGCACGCTGCCCGACGATCTGGCCGGGCGGCTGGAGGGCAAGTCGAGCCTGGGCCGGCTGGGTCTGCTCACGCATTCCACGGCCGGGTTCATCGACCCCGGTTTCAGCGGGCACATCACCCTGGAGCTGTCGAACGTCGCGAACCTGCCGATCACCCTGTGGCCGGGGATGAAGATCGGCCAGCTGTGCCTGTTCCGCCTGACCAGCCCGGCCGAGCACCCCTACGGCAGCGCGGGCGCGGGCTCGAAGTACCAGGGCCAGCGCGGGCCGACGCCATCGCGTTCCTACCTCAACTTCCCCCTGCCCGCCGACGCGCTGAACGCGGCCGAGTCGCACTGACCCCGCCCCGTCGCCGGGAGTTGTCGCGCGGGAAATTGGCCGCCCCGGCCAGAACTGAGGCGCGCGCAGGGTTGGCCGCGTCGTCATGCCGTGGTCGCCCACGGTGGTGGTCAGGCCCCGCGCGCCGCAGCGCATCTGGCACATGGTGGTGACCTCCGCCTCCTGAGCGACGATCGCACGCGCGCTGGAGCGGGCCCCCGAGCCCGGTGCCGGGCCGTTCACCGTCGGGCAGGCACAGCCGTACGCGCGGGCCTGCGACGCCCCGCCGCCAGTTGACGACCCTTACGCCGAACGGGGCCGATTCACCTTCCCCAGTGAATCCGCCTCGCGCGGCGTCCTTTTCGCATCGAACCCGGTCCGCCCCGTCGACTGTTAGGGGCAGGGGTGGGGCGGACCGGGTTCGATGGCAGCGGGGACCGACGACGCATTCAGTCCCCGCCGCCCGCTCCCACCGCCAGCGCCGTCGTGATGACCAGCGATAACGGCGGGAGCGCGTCGCCCCGGCTCGGTGGGTTGACCCAGAAGCACCCTTCCCGGGTCCACCGGCCGAGTCCGGTCGGCAACATCACGGCGCTGCCCACGGCGGGGATGCCGATATCGAGGCGGTCGAGCACCTCGAGTACCTGCGGGCCGGGGCGGCTGTCGGGTTCGGCGAGGAAGCTCCAGCGGATCTGGCGGGCCAGCATGGGACCCCTCGCCCCGTGCTGTTCCAGTGCCGCCCTGACCTTTTCGGCACGCACGGTGGGCAGGTGGACGACGCAGACCCGGCCGGTGACGGGCAGCATCACGAATCCGCCGCGCTCGGTGGCGGGCAGTCCGTAATCGTGGCGGTAGAGCGCCACCCAGTCCTCGACGGTCCTCAGCTTGTCCACGTTCACGGCCGACTCCTTGCCTCCGGTTCCAGGGTCGCGCGCCCGGTCGCCGTGCGGAATCGCCCTGCCGCTGCCCTTACGCTGCCCCTGCGGATTCACCAGGTGTGTGCCACGTATTCGCCGGTCTCCCAACGGTTCCGTTATGGACGAGCGTCCAATAGCCGCTCCGAATTGTGTGTGGCACAGGACACATCACCCTCGTACCCTGGGATGGGAGTTCGTCCGGAAGGAATGACATCGTGGTCAGGGAGTGGTCAGGCAGGGAGACCCGTGCCCTTCGCGATGCCAAGAGGATGAGTATCCGGGAGTTCGCCGCGCATCTGGGCGTGCACGAACGACTGGTGTCGAAGTGGGAGGCGGGCGGTGACCGGGTCCATCCGCGCCCGGTCAATCAGGCCGCGCTCGACACGTCCCTGGCCAGGTCCGACGACGTGGTGCGGGCGCGATTCGCGGAGCTGATCGAACAACCGCGGGTCGACGGGCGCGCCGCGCCCGGTTCCGGTGCGCGCTCGTCCCGAGCGCGCGGCAATTATTCGAGCGACGCCGACCTTCTGGCTCTCATAGACGCGGGTGCGTTGAGAGGTGATGCGTTAGCAGCGATTTCGGAGAGGGATCTGATCATGGCGGCTGCCCACGAGGCAAGCGAGCACGCGGGCCGGGCCGAGAGCACCAACGTGGGCGCCACCACGCTGGACCAGCTCGACGCCGATGTCATGCGCATCGCGAACGACTACGTGCACATCCCACCGGTGCCGATGATGGTGGAGATGCTGCGGGTACGGCGTCGCGTCTATCGGTTGCTCGAGGGGCATCAGCGTCCCGCCGACACCAGCCATCTCTACCTGCTGGCCGGCACCCTCTCCGGTCTGCTCGCCAACGCGAGCACCGACCTGGGCTACTACGACGCCGCGGGCGAGCAGGTCAGGGCCGCGTGGGCCTACGCCGAACTGTGCGGGCACAACGGGTTGCGCGCCTGGACGCGCGGTATGCACGCGCTCATCGAGTACTGGTCGGAGCGCCCGCGCCGCGCGGTGCTGCTGGCCCAGAGCGGCCAGGAGTACGCCGAATCGGCGACCGCGCGGGTGCGGCTGTTCAATATCGAGGCCAGGATCTGGTCCAAGATCGGCAGCGCCGACGACACCGAACGCTGCGTGCGCGCCGCCGACGACGCGCGCGCCCGCGCCGCCACCGACGACCTGCACGACGAGGTGGGCGGCGTGTTCGGCTTCCCCGACGCCAAGGCCCAGTACTACGCGGGCGCCACCTTCATCCACCTCGGCCGCGCCGAACCCGCCCTCGCGGCCACTCGGCGCGCGATCGAGCTCTACGCGGGCGGGCCCGCCGAGAAACGCTCCTACGGCGCGGAGGCGCTGGCCCGCGTCGACTGCGCGGCCGCGCACCTGATCAACGGCAGTCTCGACGGCGCGGCCGAGGCGCTGGACCCGGTGCTCGGGCTCGACGAGGACAAGCGCATCAAACAGCTCGAGGAGCGTTTGACGGGCGTGCGCAGGCGGATCGCCGCGCCCACCTTCCGCGCCGCGACCGAGGCGCGCGCGCTCGACGAACGCATCGAGGAGTTCTGCGGCGCCACCGCAGCCAAGGGCATCCCGCCGGGGGAGCGACCGGCCTGAGGGTCGCGGTGCCGGATCAGGGGAAATGTGATTGCGGGGGGATGGCACCATGGGACAGGTGAGTCCGAGTCAGCTACCGCATCGCCCGCCGCGCGTTTTCGAGCAGTCCACGAAACTGCAGAACGTCGTCTACGAGATCCGTGGACCGGTACACGCGCACGCGGCACGGTTGGAGGCCGAGGGCCACCGCATCCTCAAGCTGAACATCGGCAACCCGGCGCCGTTCGGTTTCGAGGCGCCCGACGTGATCATGCGCGACATCATCGCCGCGCTGCCGTACGCGCAGGGCTACTCCGAATCCAAGGGCATCCTGTCGGCGCGGCGCGCGATCGTCACCCGCTACGAGCTGGTGCCCGGATTCCCCGAGCTCGACGTGGACAGCGTCTACCTGGGCAACGGCGTCTCCGAGCTGATCACCATCACCATGCAGGCGCTGCTGGACAACGGCGACGAGGTGCTCATCCCCGCGCCGGACTACCCGCTGTGGACGGCCATGACGAGTCTGGCCGGCGGCACCCCTGTGCACTACCTGTGCGACGAGTCCAACGGCTGGCAGCCCGATATCGCCGATATCGAGTCGAAGATCACCGAGCGCACCAAGGCGCTGCTGGTGATCAACCCGAACAACCCGACGGGCGCGGTCTACTCGGCCGAGGTGTTGCAGCAGCTGGTCGATCTGGCGCGCAAGCATCAACTGCTGCTGCTGGCCGACGAGATCTACGACAAGATCCTCTACGACGACGCCAAGCACATCTCGCTGGCCTCGCTCGCGCCCGACCTGCTGTGTCTCACGTTCAACGGACTGTCCAAGGCGTACCGAGTGGCGGGGTACCGGTCGGGGTGGCTCGCCATCACCGGGCCGAAGGAGCACGCGGCCGGCTTCCTGGAGGGCATCGACCTGCTCGCCTCCTCGCGGCTGTGCCCGAACGTGCCCGCGCAGCACGCGATCCAGGTGGCGCTCGGCGGGCATCAGAGCATCGAGGACCTGATCCTGCCCGGCGGCAGACTGCTCGAACAGCGCGATGTGGCGTGGGAGCGGCTGAACATGATCCCGGGCGTCTCGTGCGTGAAGCCGAAAGGCGCGCTGTACGCGTTCCCGCGCCTCGACCCGAACGTCTACGAGATCCACGACGACTCGAAGCTGATCCTGGATCTGCTGCTCCAGGAGAAGATCCTCATGGTGCAGGGCACCGGCTTCAACTGGCCACACCACGACCACCTGCGGATCGTGACGCTGCCGTGGGCGCGAGACCTCGCGGTGGCGATCGAGCGGTTCGGCAACTTCCTGGCGAGCTACCGGCAGTGACGCGCGTCTCGGGTGCAAACGCCGGAATCGCCCCGGTTCGACCCCTGAAACATACCGAATGTATGGATACGAGCGAGTTTTGAAGACCGACTAGCGCAAAAGTGGAGCTTTTGTGTACAGTGGCTCTCGGCACTTCTAGTGCCCGGTCGGGTTGCCTACCCCCCCTGGGCAACCTGGCCTCGGGTTCCGGCCGCCTACCCCCCTGGGCGTCGGCCCGCGGGCGGCGGAGACATCCCCCTGCTCTCCGCCGCCCCCTCCCCCGTCTCTCCGCGTTTTTTGGCCTGATTCAGGTGCGGGGTGAGTTGTGTACGCGGCCGGGGGTTCGGAGTTAGCCCGTTCGCGGCGAGTCCCCCATGTTCGTGCGTGATCAGTTGTTGCGTTTGCCGGGGTGTGGTGCCGTGTGCGGTGCCGCCCTTCCAGTCGTCTCGTTCGTTCGGGTCGGCTCGTCGGTCGGCCGCGGAGGGCGCTCTGCGGGGCGGGCGAGTGCATCGGTGCGGGGTGGGATGGCGGTGACCGAGTCTGTCGTCTGATCGAGGTGAGTTGTGGCGGCCAGGTCGGCGCTACTGCTCGTTGATGAGTTTCTTGCCGAGCGGTCCGATGACGCCCAATCCGATGACATAGATTGCCATGAAGATGAGGACGGGAAGTGGTATGCGACGATCCTCCTCGCTGATTATGTAGTTCAAATATGCCACCCACGGAAGGCAAAGCAGGCAGAGGACGATCGACCAGAGGGCGGTAAGCCGGTGCATGTTCTTGGTGTGAACTACGCTGGTTGGCCCGTCCGTGGCGGAATCGTCCTGAACCGTCTCGCGAGTCCTCGCGGACCATAGATGTTTCACCGAATCGAAAACGTGCACGACGATGATGAAGTAGAAGATGAAGAGGAGCGTTGAATTGTTGATCGGTGCCACTATCATCTTCTTTCGAACGAGCGTTGACGTAGGAGTCCATGGCGCGGAGCCCGCTCACCAGATCCTTGCCCTGACAGCTGGATACAGCGCACGGCGTCGGTGACTTCAGCTGGTACGGCAACGAACTGCCCACCCCGCGATTGCGACAAGAACACCCCCGGTGATCATCGATCGCCATGAAGCGTATCGTATCGCCGGCGCCGCTCCTGCGTTGCATCCGGGGACGGCGCCAGTTTCCGCAGATTGAATAAGGCCGTTCGGGATTCGATTTCGGCCATGGCGGAGGGCTCGAAGTGACACCGAGGGATATGGCAGGACGCAAGCGGCATTTCGCGGCCTGACCGGTATCGAGCGCATCACCGCGGATGTTCATGCCGGGCGGCATCGGGCTGTTGATCGCCGGTCGGCCAGTGGGAACTCATGATCTCCCACAGCTTGCGGCCGTACAGGAACAGGCCGATCGGCCGCTCTCGCTCGAGCCACCATTCGAATAGTTCGTCGCTCGGGTCGCTCCGGTTGAGGTCGCCGTCGGGCGCGGAGACGTAGCCGTCCAGGGCCAGGTTCATGCCGTAGATCAGCTTGCGCATGGCGCCGCGTTCTTCCGCCGGTCTCGGGAGTCCAGAACAGCTCGACGTGGGAGAACCGCGGGCTCGAATGCCGAGCCGGTGGGTCTGCCGGGGCTCGGTGTGAGTTCGGGGCCCGCCGAACTTGAAAACGAAATCCTTTAAGCTCGGCACCGCGCACGTTTCCCGTCCGGGGGACACGACGGAAGTAGGAGCCCGGTGAGCGACCACCATCACCACCATCACGATCATTCGGAGCCGATCCAGATCGGCGCCACGGCCACCCGTGTCGTGATCGGGCTGCTCACCGTCATCGGGGTCATCACCGTGATCGCGACCATCATCCTGTGGCCCAGCGCCCAGCACGTCGAGATTCCGCTGCCCATGCAGAACGCGGGGGGCGGGGCGGTGGAGACCGAGGCCGGCACCGTGGTGGCCCAGGACGTCGGGCCCTGCGGCAGCCCCTCCATCGGCAAGGTGTTCGCCGACAAACCCGAGGCGCCGCGCAACGACGCCTACACCTGTCAGCGCAGCCTCATCACCATCGACTCCGGACCGCACCAGGGCAACAAGACGCTGTTCGAGATCGCGCCCGGCCCCGGCCAGCCCGACCTGCGGGCCGGCGACCACATCCGCATCGTGCGCCAGACCGACCCCAACGGCACGCCGCTGTACTCGTTCGACGACTACGCGCGCGGATTCCCGTTGGCGCTCATCGTGATCGCGTTCGTGGTGGTGATCATCGCGGTGGCGCGGTGGCGCGGCCTGAAGGCGCTGATCGGGCTCGGATTCGCGTTCGGGGTGCTGGTGGTGTTCCTGCTGCCCGCGCTGCTGGACGGCAAGCCCGCGATCCCGGTCGCGCTGGTGGCGGGCTCGCTCATCCTCTACGCGGTGCTGTATCTGGCGCACGGGGTGAACCTGCGCACCAGTTCGGCCCTGCTGGGCACGCTCGCCTCGATGGCGCTGGCGGCAGTGCTCTCCTGGATCTCGATCGAGATCACCCACCTCACCGGTCTGTCGGAGGAACAGAACACCAACGTCGCCACCTACATCCAGCACGTCAGCATCACCGGACTGCTGCTGGCCGGGTTCATCATCGGCTCGCTCGGTGTGCTCAACGACGTGACCATCACGCAGGCGTCGGCGGCGTTCGAACTCGCGGCGCTCGACGAAGGCGCTTCCCGCCGTGAGGTTTTCGCCGCCGCCATGCGCGTCGGGCGCGACCACATCGCCAGCACCGTCTACACCCTGGTGCTCGCCTACGCCGGTGGCGCGCTGCCGCTGCTGCTGCTGTTCAGCGTCGCGGGCCGCTCGATCCGCGACGTGCTGGTCGGCGACGCGGTCGCCATCGAGATCGCCCGCTCGGCCGTCGGCGGCATCGCATTGGCGCTGTCGGTGCCGCTGACCACCGGCATCGCCGTCCTGCTCGCCCGCCCCTTCGGGCAGAAGACGGAAGTGAGCGCGCCCCGGCACGGGCGGCACGCGCGCGGCTGAGGGTTGGGGCGCGCCCGCGTCCTTGGCGGCTGCCGCGCAGCGCACGCCTTACTCTCGGTGGAGCCCGGCCGAGGTATCGAGGTAGTCGCTGACTCGATTACCTGCGGGATGGTCACGTCGTGGACCCCGGCCGACGGATCGTGGTGGCCGCTGACTCGATTGTCTGCGGGATGGTCACGTCGTAGGCCCCGGCCGTGAGATCGAGGTAGCTGCCGAGGGGTTCGACGACTTCCCGGTTGCGCAGCGCACGCCACGACCGCAGACCGCGCGTTCGGCGGACCAGTTGGGGTAGCCGATCCGCGCGGGGTGGTCAGGTCCGGTTCCGCTGATAGCCTGTCCGTGGCATGCCGGATTACGTTGTCAGCGCTGGTGATTCGCCCTGGCTCGTCAGCCCGGCGGGGGCGGGAGCGGGGGAATGAGCTCCGGCGGGATCGTCGGGACGACAATCGGGGGCAGGCCCGGCACGACGAACGTGTTGGGCCCCTGGGTCGGCGCCGGGGGCTCGCTGGTCTGGCGGCGCGGGGGCGGCGCGGCCACCGACTCGGTCTCGGTCTCGGTGGTGGTGGCGGGCGCGACCGCGATCTGGGGATCGAAGGTGGTGGTGCGGGGCGCGCTGGTGGGGGTGGCCGAAGGGGGTAGTTCGCTCGAGCGCGAATCCCGTTCCAGCACTTGGGGTCCGTAGCCGAGACCGATGCCGATCGCGGCCACCACCACCAGCGCGCTCACGGTGAGCACCGCGGCGTTGAGTTCGCGCTTCTTGCGGCGGCGCGGCGTGGCGGCCAGCCAGTCGTCGGCCAGCCCGTCGATATCGTCGAAGTCCGGGTCCGGCTGGGGGCGGCGCTTCTGCTTGCGCTTGGGCGGGGCCGAGAGCCACGCGGGCGACAGGTCGTCGTCGGTGAAATCCTCCGCCGGGGCCTGGGACGGCGCGGGCGCCGAGGCCGGGACCGGGGCGGCTGGGCGCACCGGCCGGGCCAGCAGCGCCGCGCCGCGCGCGATCACCGTCTCCGGGCTCTCC
This sequence comes from Nocardia puris, assembly GCF_036051655.1. Lineage (NCBI taxonomy): Bacteria > Bacillati > Actinomycetota > Actinomycetes > Mycobacteriales > Nocardiaceae > Nocardia > Nocardia puris. Next base: position 2,157,659 of record NZ_CP107943.1, read on the forward strand.
GGCACGATCACCGGCACACCCATCCAGCGCTCGAGTACCTTGCCGATCAACGGAATTCGCGCGCAGCCGCCGATGGCGAGCACGCCGTGCACGGGGTGGCCGGAGCGGGAGATCACGTCGCGCGCCATCCGCGCCGACGACTCCACCGCCAGCATGATCAGCGACTCGAAGTTCTCCTGCGCCAGCAGCACCAGGCCTTGCTCGCTGGGCAGCGCGACCGCGGTATTGGACGAGAGCTGTTCCTTCGCCTCCCGGCACAGCGCGTCCAGCGCCGCCAGACCCGCCGGGTCCTGCGGGTGCGCGATCCGGCCCGAGGCGATCTGCTGTTCGCGGATCAGCGAATCCAGGTAGTCACCGCTGATATCGCTGGTGCGTTCGGTGTGGCGGACCTGCTTGGTCTGGGCGTCGACCACGCTGACCGAGAGCCCGGTGGCGCCCAGGTCGTAGACGACCAGCGAGGAGATGCCGCGGATATCGCCGGTGGCCTGGGCGAATTCGAGCGCGGCGAAGATCTCGGGCACCAGTTCGTAATTGGTGACCTGCTGGCGAGCCATCGCCGCGCGCACCCCGTGCGCCTGCTGCTCGCTGCGGTAGGCGATCGCGGTGGCCGCGATGCCCGGTGGAGTGGCGAGCGTCACGCCGACGGCCTCGGCGGCCAATTCCTCCGCGCGCTGCTCGTCGACGGGTACGGTGTGCAAGTCGAACGCGTCGGGCGTGACATGACCCGGCTGGATACCGGCGTGCGGGCGCGCCAAGCGGACAGCGCCGGCCCCCACCGAAACTCCCAGTACCGAACTCATCAGCTGCCCATCTCGTTCCACGCTTCACGACAAGGGTTCGCGCCGTGGGACGCGATCCGCTCCCGGGACCCTACCGGCGACGCTGGGTCGCACACGAGGCAGGCGGAGGAGGCCTCGCCAGGCAACTCTACGGTGTACCGAGTCCGGCGTACACCCATCCCGCCCCTCTCCAGGTGGCACGATTGAGACAGTTTCGTCCGTCGATGATGGATCGTTCACGCACCACCCCGTCCAGATCCGCAGGTCGCAGCGCCGTGAACTCGTCCCATTCGGTCAGCACCAGCACCACGTCGGCGCGGTCGCACGCCTCGGCCACCGAGGTCGCGTAGTTCAGGGTCGGGAACACCCGGCGCGAATTCTCCAGTGCCTTCGGGTCGTACACGGTGACGACCGCGCCGTGCAGCTGGATCATGCCCGCCACGTTCAGCGCGGGCGAGTCGCGCACATCGTCGGATTCCGGTTTGAACGCCGCGCCCAGCACCGCGACGTTCGCGCCGAGCAGCGAACCGCCGCAGGCCTTCGCGGCCATGTCTACCACCTTGGTGCGGCGGCGCATGTTGATGTTGTCGACCTCGCGCAGGAACGCCACCGCGTGATCGGCGCCGAGTTCGCCGGAGCGCGCCATGAACGCGCGGATGTCCTTGGGCAGGCAGCCGCCGCCGAAACCCAGTCCCGCGTTGAGGAATCGGCGGCCGATGCGCGCGTCGTAGCCGAGCGCGTCGGCCAGCACCGTCACGTCCGCGCCCGTCGCCTCGCACACCTCAGAGACCGCGTTGATGAACGAGATCTTCGTCGCCAGAAAGGCATTCGCCGACACCTTCACCAGTTCGGCGGTGGCCAGGTCGGTGCGCAGGAACGGGACCTGCGCGTCGAGCAGGTCGGCGTAGATCTCGCGCACCAGATCCTCGACCCACCCGGCGCTCTCGCGCGCGTCGTCGACGCCGAGCACCAGGCGGTCGGGGCGCAGGGTGTCCTGCACGGCGAAGCCCTCGCGCAGGAACTCGGGATTCCACGCCACCTCCACCTCGGCGGCGGTGAGCGCGCGGGCCCGCTCGCCCAGTGCGGCGGCCGTGCCGACCGGGACGGTCGACTTGCCGATCAGCACCGACGGGCGTTCCAGCATCGGCGCCAGCGTGTCCACCACGGCGTGCACGTACTTCAGGTCGGCGGCGTACTCGCCCTTCTTCTGCGGCGTGCCGACCCCGAGGAAGTGCACATCCGCGTGCGCGGCCGCCTCGGCGTAGGACGTGGTGAAACGCAGCCGGCCCGCGTCGAGATTGCGCCGCAGCACATCCTCGAGCCCGGGCTCGTAGAACGGCACCACGCCGTCCGACAGCTTCGCCACCTTGCCCGGATCGACATCCACCCCGATCACGTCATGCCCGAGCTCGGCCATGCACGCCGCGTGCGTAGCCCCGAGGTACCCGGTTCCGAAGACAGTGCATCGCATGATCGATTGGTATGCCCCGTGCGTGGCCGCGCCACGTCAGCGAGGCAAGAGTCGAGGCAACATTGGGTGTACAAGCGGCAACAGCGCCGGGCGCACGCTTCTGAACTGCGCGAACCGCCCCCGACCGACCCACGATCGGCAGTCTTTGCCGCTGCCCAGGTTGTGGCTCACGTCGGCATAGAGTTTGGCGTGTGCCAGGGCGGTTGATGGTTCGCAGTGTGATCGGGCTCGCGGTGGTGGTGGCTGTGGGGGTGGCGGCGCTGTGGCCGGTGTATGTGCGGCCGCGGGTGGATGTGCCCGCGGCCGCCGACGCGATTCTGGTGTTGGGTGGGGCGCACGATGGACGCGAGGCGCTGGGGTTGCGGCTGGCGCGGGAGGGGTATGCGCCGCGCGTGCTGTTCTCCAACCCGTACGAGTACAGCTCGGTGATGAACCGCATCTGCCACGGCGGTTACCGCGTCGAGGTGATCTGCTTCGACCCCGACCCGCGCACCACGCGCGGCGAAGGCCGCGAACTCGCCCGCCGCGCCCGCGCCGAAGGCTGGACCCGCGTCATCGTCGTCACCTTCACCCCGCACATCTCCCGCGCCCGCTACATCTTCGAAAAGTGCTGGGACGGCGAACTTCTCTTCGTAGACCCGCAACCGAACCTGTCCCCACCCCGCTGGGCCTACGACTACCTCTACCAATCCGCGGCCTACGTGAAAGCCTTCTTCGAGGACTGCTGACCGCGCTGTGTCTCCCATCAACCAACCGGACCGAAAACCGCGAGGTCGGAACACCTTTCGTTCTTGTCCACCGTGGCGAGACGAATCTGGACCAACTGGCGGAGTCCGTCGAGTTCGCGGCTATCGATGCGGTGCCGACTGCTACGCCCGCGGCATGATCCGCTCCGCCAGCTGCTCGAGCGCCGCTTCGACATGCGCGTCGGTGAAGATTCGTCCCTTGCGCTCCGTCCACCCCCGTACCGCCTCGGCCGCTGCTCTCTTCTCGTGCGCGTCCTGGTTGGTCACGACCCAGTGTGCGCTGGCCAACAATTCGACACCATAAGGGCCTTCGAAACCCTCAACGATTCTCAGCACCGCGTCGCAGGCTTCCGTAACGCGCGCCCCGCGCTCCGACGCCGGAAATTCGTTCAGGGCGCGCGAGCCGTCCGCGGTCAGCGAGATCGGATTGTTGTCCAGCGTGCGCGCCGTCCCGTCTCCGAGTCCTGTCGTGAAGGCACCTTCCATATCTTGTAGCAAATGGCGGATCGTCTCGCTGTAGGGGCCGTAGCGTGCCGGAGCGAACTTCAGCCCCAGCGCGGGCTCCACCTGATTCGCGAAGTACATGAGTTTCTGAATCTCCAGATGCGACGCGCCGTCGGGCCCGTCGCGCAGTTCCAGGGATCGCCGTTTCGCGGCATAGGAACGGAGCAACTGGAGCACGAGCGCTCGCCCCCAGGTCATCGGGACATCGGACGGCGCGTCCAGAGTTCGAGGCCGATCGGACGGTGTGAACAGGACGACTTCCAGGCCCGTACGTTCGGCGAACGCCGCGATCAACCGAGGCTTGACGTCGGCCCAGTCGAGTCCGCCGTTCCCGGCAGGTTGTCGACGTGCGTGAAATGCCAGACGAGCCAGTCGCGCGGGTTGGTTCTGCTGGGCTGCCCCGCCTGGCCGCGAATCCCGACTCCGGAAAATACTTCAACGCTCCCGTCTCCCCCTGTCAGCCGAAGCATCGGCCATCAACGCTAGACGGATTCGAGCTCCGACGCACGCCGCGTCGGCGTGTCGAGAGGTTCAGTAGTGTTGACACGCAACACTTCTCGGTTCCGCACCGGTGAGCGTGTGCGGCTCGAACCAGCGGAGTGGCCGCGCGACCGCCCACGCGGGTGGTCCTGAGAACACTCGGCGGGACTCCTCAGCTATCCGATCTGCACGACCCGCGCCCAATCCGGTGGTTGGTCCGGCACGTAGGCGGGGTCGTAGGAGGTCCGGGATCGGCGGAAGAGGCCGACCACGGTGCGGCACCCCGGCGGGTTGAGTGGCCAGGGTGTCTGGCCGTCGGTCAGGACGACGAGGACGTCCGGGTGGGATTGTCCGCGAATGGATTTCGCGATGCCGGAGCGCAGATCCGTTCCGCCGCCGCCGATCAGGGGTATCCCTTCGGCGCGGCACAGCGGGTGCGCGATCCGTGCCGCAGTATCGCAGGACACAACGGTGACGAGGTCGCGCCGGCCGCCCACGGCTCGGGCGATCGCCGCCACTTCCAGTAGCGCACTGCCCAATTCGGCGTCGCTGACCGATCCCGAGGTGTCGATGACCACGCTGACGCGGGGTGGTGTGCGCCGCAGACTCGGCAGCACGGCGCCGGGCACCGCGGCCGAGCGTCGCGCCGGGCGACCATAGCTGTAGTCGCCGGCGCCGGGTGCGGTGGCCGCCGCGCGCATGGCGGCACCGAGCAGTTCCCGCCACGGCTGCGGCGGGTGCAGCGCCTCCTCGGCCCAGCGCCGCCAGCCCCGCGAGGCGTTCCCCGGACGGCCGACGATGCCTTGCGCCACCCGGAATCTCACGGCATCGCGCTCCTGATCGGTGAGCCCGTGCGCGCCGTCGGGGCCCAGGTCCCAGTCGCGGTCGAGGCCGTCGGCGCCGCTGCCGCAGTCGAGCCAGGCCGCGTTCTCGGTGTGCGGGCCGAGGCGGAACTGCCGCAGGTAGTCCTCCATGAGTTCGCCCGCGGGCAGCCCGAGGTCCGCGGGCAGGACGGCGCCCTCGGGACACACCAACCCGTCGCCGAACGCGTCGTCGTTGATCTCGGCGTCGGCGGCGATGTTCATCCGCAGGTGCTCGGCGGGCCCGGTCAGGTTGTGCGCGCGGGCGTAGCGGTCGCTGCGGCCGTGATGATCGCGCAGCAGGTGCGACACCTCGTGCACCAGCACCGACGCCAAATCCGCTACGGGCGTGCGATTTACGAAGGCGGGGGAGAAGTAGCAGCGCCAGTACCGGTCCACGCCCATCGTGGGCACCTGTCGCGATTCCACGAGGTGCAGCGCGTACAGCGCGGTCGCCAGGTAGGGCCGCGCGCGGGCAGCGTGCAGGCGGGCCGTGAAGAGTTTGTCGAGGGTCATCGGCGCACCTGCGCGGCGACGCGGTCCGCCTCCCGGGACATCGACACCATCCCGGCGAGCTGTTCGATCGACGCGGGCACGTCCCAGCCCTCGCGGCGCAGCGTGGCGAGCGTGGTCGCGGGGACGACCACCAGATCCGGCGCACCGGTCTCCACCGCCTTGACCAGCAGCGCCCAGGCCGCGTCCCAGCGAGCCCGTTCCGGCCGCCGCCGGACCGCCGCCACCACGGCATCGAGCGCGGCCAGCCGCAGGTCGCCGCGTTCGGGCAGGTCGGCGGCGTCCGGATCGGCGAGCAGCGTTTCGGGGTCGGGGAGATCCATCCGATCGATGTGGGCCAGCAATTCGAAACCGGGACCGTCGCCCACGGAGCCCCGGACCAGCAGCGACAGCACGTCCCGGGACGAGCCCGCCGCGGTCGCGAACGCGAGCAGCCGCACCGTCATATCCCAGCTGCGCGGCGACGGCCACGCACCGCCCCGGCGCGTCTCGGTGGTGGGGAGCTGGTGCACGAGGGCGGGTCGGCCGCCGAGCAGACCGCACACCGCCTGACGAGCGAAAGCTACTGCTTCCGTAAGCTTTTCGGGATCGAGCCGGGGCATGATCGCGCGCGGCCAGGTGCCGCCCAGCCCGCGCACCACCACCTCGTGGTCGTGCGCCCAGTGCAGGTGCACGAACCTGTTGGCCAGCGGCGGGCTCAACTCCCAGCCGTCGGCCGCCGACGCGCGCGGGTTGGCGGCGGCCACGATCCGGACCTCGGGCGGCAGCCGCAGCGCGCCGATCCGCCGTTCCAGCACGAGGCGCAGCAGCGCGGCCTGGACGGCGGGCGGCGCCGTGGACAGTTCGTCCAGGAACAGCAGGCCCCGGCCGGCGCGCACGAGGCGGACCGCCCAATCGGGCGGGGCCATCGGGACGCCCTGTTCGGCGGGGTCGTCGCCGAGCACGGGCAGGCCGGCGAAGTCCGAGGGCTCGTGCACACTCGCGATCACCGTGGTCAGCGGCAGTTCCAGGGACGCCGCGAGCTGGGTGAGGGCCGCGGTCTTGCCGATCCCCGGTTCGCCCCACAGGAGTACGGGCAGGTCGGCCGCCACGGCCAGCGTGAGCGCTTCGAGTTGATTGTCCGGGCGGGGTTCGGTGGACACCGCGCCGAGCAAGCCGAGCAGTTCGCCGGCGACGTCGAGTTGGGCGCGTTCACGGAGGGCGGTATTCGTCATGTGGGAATCACCTTGTGGTGTAGAGGAATTGGGGAGTGCGCGTCAGCGCGTGGTCGCGTGGCGCGGATGCGCGCGACGGTCGCGGCGGCGCGCATCGGGCCGCACGCGGGTGGGGCCGGCTGCGATGAGCCCGGCCTTGAACAGTCCGTAGGTGATCCGCCGTTGCGCGGCGAGTTCCAGTTCGTCGCGCAACGGGCCGTCGCGCAGCACGGCATCGGGTCCGAGCAGGCCCTCGACCACTGCCAGCGCGCCCGCGGTGTCGCCGTGGTCGAGGCGTTCCCGGACGCCGGTGAGGCAGTCCGGGTGACGGTGGGCTCGGTCGATGGCGCGTAGGCAGGGCAGGGGAGCGCCGGTCAGGGCGGCGAGCAGTTCTTCGCGACGGATTTCGGCGGGATCGTGATCGAGCGCGGTCAGCACGCCCTCGGACAGGCCGATTCGGTGCTGTTCGCCTCGGCATTCCACGAGCTTCACCCGGTCGGTTCGATCCGGAGGGGCTGTCGTGATCGGCGTGCGATCCGGTGCGAGCGCCTCGGCGATCAGCGGATGCAGGCGGTCGGCCGTTATCGCACCGGCGCGGAGCAATTCCAGATCGGGCGGTGTCCAGACCGACGCGTCGGGGAGGAGTGGGAGTCCGGATACGGTGCCGCGCGGGGGATCTGCGATCCGCAACGCCTTGTCGTCCGAAACCTCGGCCACCACCTCGCGCCGCGCGCCGAACCGCACCCGGACGAGGCCCTTCGGGCGGCCCTCGGCGCGCAGCAGGATTTCCGCTTCGGACGCCCAGGTGTGGATGGCGCAGCCTTCGGGGAGGTCGGCGGTCTTCCCGGCGAGGTTTTCCGACACTGAATACGGCCCAGTGAGAACTTCGAATTTGTCTGCCCCGGAACGTATTCGAAGCTCACTGGTTCTCCGCGCATCCCACAGGTGGCGGTGGAGATCCAGGCGGAAGCGCCGGTTGGGGCGCGGGTGCGGATGCGGTCCGGTGTCGGATCCGTCCCACAGCGCGAGCGTGATCCGTTGCCCGGCATCGGCCCACGCCGGTGCAGTGCGGGCCACCAAATAGACTGCACCGCAATGCTTTCCCAAGTCCGGTGGACCGTATCGCGCCAGGGCGATGGTCAGGCCGGGACGCAGCAATCCGTCGGGTGCGACGCGGGGGAGGTGCCATCGCAGCAGATCGGGTGCGAGATGGCGCAAGTCGGCCCGGAGCTGGGCGGCGGTCTCGGTGCCGTGGACGCGAGCTACGGCACGTGGATTGATATCGGTATCGAAACCCGCTGCGGCACAAGCACCAACCCAATCACCGGCATGACGCCGGGCGGTCGCGGTTTCGATCATCGTGGGCGGCACGGCGTACTCGCGCACGCGCAGCCAGAAGGCGAGGCGGGAATCGTCCCTGTTCGTGAATCGAGTGCCCATCAGCACTCACCTGGCACGAACGGGACCCCCAATCTTTGCTCGGGATGAGTGGTCACCGTGCCGATCATACGCGCGTGCGGTGCGGCGCGTGGTGCCGCGCCCGTCCCCGGGCTGTCGGCAGGGATGGCGGCACCGTGTCGCGCCCGGCTGGCGCGGAAAACTGAGGGCGGGTGGCGTCAGTTTGATTTCCGGACCCCGATGGGCCTACATTGGGGGCGTATTGGCCGGTGGCCAATTGTTGTGCGCCGTGGCATCACCGCCGGGAGGACAGATGGATTACGACTGGTCAGCGGCCGATCTGGCCTTCCGGGACGAGGTGCGGGCGTTCCTCGACGCGAAGCTCACGCCGGAGTTGCGGCGGGCCGGGCGCTCGGCGACGAGCGTCTACCCCGACCACGAGGCCAGCATGGAGTGGCAGCACATCCTGCACGAGCGCGGGTGGGCGGCGCCGCACTGGCCCGTCGAGCACGGCGGCTGCGACTGGAGCCTCACCCAGCACTACATCTTCCACCGCGAACTCACCCTCGCGGGCGCGCCCCCGCTCTCGCCGATGGGCATCCGGATGGTCGCGCCCGCCATCATCGCCTTCGGCACCCCCGAACAGAAGGCGTTCTACCTGCCGCGCATCCTGACCGGGGAAGTGTTCTTCTGCCAAGGCTATTCGGAGCCGGAGGCCGGATCGGACCTCGCCTCGCTCACCATGGCGGCCGTGGACGACGGCGACGATTTCGTCTGCACCGGCAGCAAGATCTGGACCACGCACGCCACCGAGGCCAACTGGATCTTCTGCCTGGTGCGCACCGCCAAGACCGGCAAGAAGCAGCAGGGCATCACCTTCCTGCTCATCGACATGACCGCGCCCGGCATCGAAATCCGGCCGCTGGTCATGACTTCGGGTGAGCAGGTGCAGAACCAGGTGTTCTTCGACAACGTGCGGGTGCCGAAGGCGAACGTGCTCGGCCGGGTCGACGAGGGCTGGACTGTCGCGAAGTACCTGCTGGTGCACGAGCGCGGCGGCGCGGCGGCCCCGTGGTTGCAGGTGATGGCGCAGGACATCGCCGAGGCGGCGGCCGCGCAGCCCGGTCCGGACGGCAACGCCTTGATCGACGATCCGCTGTTCGCGAACCGGTTGGCGGACGCCAGGATTCGCACCGAGGTCCTGGAAGTCCTGGAGTACCGGACCATTTCCGCGATGGCGCAGGGGCGCGACCCGGGTCCCGCGTCCTCGCTGCTGAAGATTCTCGCCACCGAATTGAGCCAGCAGCTCACCGAACTCGCGCTGGACGCGGCCGGGCCGCTCGGCCGGGCCTACCAGCCGCACGCCACGGCGCCCGGCGGTCCCGTCGCCGACTACACCCCGCCCGCCGACGGCTACCACAGCGGGGCGGACTGGCAGGCGGTCGCGCCGCTGCGGTACTTCAACGATCGCGCGGGCTCGATCTACGCGGGCAGCAACGAAATTCAGCGGAACATTCTCGCCAAGGCAGCATTGGGGCTCTGATGGACTTCACACTCACCGAGGAGCAGCAGCTCCTCCGCGACTCCGTCGCCGGGTACCTCGGCGCGAAATACGACCTGGAATCCAGCCGCGCCGCGGCGAAATCGGCCGCCGGGTGGCAGCCGGACGTGTGGCGCGGATTCGCCGAGGAGCTGGGTATCCTCGGCGCCGCGCTGCCCGAGGGCGTCGGCGGCGATGGGGGCGGTCCGATCGAAACCATGGTCATCGCCGAGGAATTGGGGCGTGCGCTGGTCGTGGAACCTTTCGTGGATACCGTGGTACTCGGCGGCGGCCTTCTGGCCGGCGCCGGTGGGGAACGCGCGTCAGCTGTGTTGCGGGACATCGTGCTCGGGAAGGCGCGGGTCGCGTTCGCTTCGCTGGAAGCGGACTCGGGTGCCGTGCCATTGCACGTCGGTACCTCGGCGCGGCGCGACGGGGAGTCGTGGGTGATCGACGGCGCGAAGGTCGTGGTGGTGGGCGTGCCCGCCGCGACGCACCTCGTCGTCTCGGCGCGCACCTCCGGTGGGCGACTGGATGATGCGGGAATCTCGTTGTTCCTCACCGAATTCGATGCCTCCGCCCCGCCGGAGGGTGTGCGAGTGCACCCGTACCGCACCATCGACGACCGCGCCGCCGCCGACCTCGAGTTCACCGGCTGCCGCCTGCCCGCCGACGCGCTGCTCGGCGCGGAAGGCGAAGCGGGGGAGACGATCTCGGCCGCCGTGGATGCCGCCACCGCCGCGATCTGCGCCGAGGCAGTCGGCTGCCTGCGGAAGGTGTTGTCCGACACCGTCGAATACGCCAAGCAGCGGCATCAGTTCGGCGTGCCCATCGGCAGCTTCCAGGTGCTCCAGCACCGCATGGTCGACATGTACATCGAGCTGGAACAGTCCGTGGCCGCGGCCCACCTCGCCGCCCACGCCCTCACGGCCGCCCCACCCGCCCGCGCCCGCGCCGTCTCCGCCGCCAAGGCCACCATCTCCCGCGCGGCCCGCTTCGTCGGCCAGAACGCCGTCCAACTGCACGGCGCCATGGGCATGACCGAAGAACTGGCCATCGGCCACTACTTCAAACGCCTCACCGCCCTCGAACGCGAACACGGCACCGCCGACCACCACCGCACCCGCTACGCCCACCTCACCCGCCCGCAGCCGACGCGGGCGTAAAGACCGAAACGCCGCCCGGCAGCACCCCTGTGCTGCCGGGCGTCCGCGCGTCGGTGGGTGAGCTGATCGCCCGCTACCGGCGCGTTCAGGGGTCCCTGGTCGAGCCCTCGACTCAACGAAAATGGCCCGGATCCATAGGGATCCGGGCCACTCTCACGTGCCTAGCTCTTGCGGCCCGGCGCCTTCGCGCCCGACTTGAAGCCGAGAGCGCCGGGTTTGGCGGTGGGTGGGGCGATGGTGCCCGCGCCGTTGCCGGAGGTGCCGTTGGCGTCGTGGCCGGTGCCGTTGGTGGGCTGCTCCGGCTCCGGGGTGGGTTCCGGTTCGGCGACCGCCTCGGGCTCCTCGGTGGCCAGGGTCGGCTCCGGAGCGGGAGCCGGGGCCGGAGCGCCTGGGGCCTTCGGGCCGGGACGCTTGAAGCCCGACTTCATGGCGAGTCCCTTGGCCGGGATGGACGGCTTGGTTTCGGTGGGAGCCGAAGCCGTTGCCGCCGACGTGGATTCGGCCGTCGCCGACTCCGCCGTCTCCGGGACAGCCGGTTCCGAAACAGCCGTCTCCGAGACGGCCGCTTCCGCAGTGGCCGGGGTCGCGCCGCCCGGCGCCTTGGGGCCGGGTCGCTTGAACCCGGACTTCATCGCCAGCCCCTTGGCGGGCACCGAAGGCTTGGACTCGGTCGCCTCGGCCGGAGCTTCGGAAGCCGACTCGGCCGGGGCCGCAGGGGCTTTCGCACCGGGCGCCTTGGCGGCGCCCTTCATGCCGAGACCCTTGCCGGGTGCCTTGGCCGCACCCTTCATCCCCAGCCCCTTCACGGGCGGAGCGGCAGGTGCTTCGGCTTCCGCGGCGGGAGCGTCGGCAGCAGCCTTGGCACCCGGCGCCTTGGCGGCGCCCTTCATGCCCAGACCCTTGCCGGGCGCCTTCGCGGGGCCCTTCATGGCGAGACCCTTGGCGGCCGGCTTCTCCTCGGCGGCCGGCGCGTCGGCCTTGGCACCGGGCGCCTTGGCCGCGCCCTTCATGCCGAGTCCACCGCCACCGGGCGCCTTCGCACCCTTCATGGCGAGACCGCCACCGCCGGGCGCCTTCGCGCCCTTCATCGCCAGGCCGCCGCCCTTCGGCGCCGCCTTCGCGGCCGCGGGGGCCGCCTCGGCGACGGGCTCGGGTTCCGGTTCGGGTTCCGGCTCGGCCTTGGGCTCCTGGATGACGGTCAGGTTCTCGGTCAGCACACCGGCGTCGACGCGGTCGATGGCGTCGAGCATGAGCTGCGCGACGTCGACGACCTCGACGCCCTCGCCCTCGCCCTTCTCCTGGCGCGCGGTCACACCGTCGGTGAGCATCACGCGGCAGAACGGGCAGCCGGTCGCGATCTTGCCGGGGCCGGAGCCGTTGGCCGACTCGGTGAGCGCACCGAGGCCCTCGTCCACACGGTCGACGTTGATGCGCTTGCCGAGCTGCTCCTCCATCCACATACGCGCACCACCGGCGCCACAGCACATGGACCGTTCGCCGTGACGCGGCATTTCGACCAGCTTGGAGCCCGACGCCTCCATCAGCTCACGCGGGGCGTTGTAGATCTTGTTGTGGCGGCCCAGGTAGCAGGGGTCGTGGTAGGTGACGTTCTGCGACACCGAGGCCACCGGCACCAGCTTCTTCTGCCGCACCAGGCGGTTCAGCAGCTGGGTGTGGTGCACCACCTCGTAGGTGCCGCCGACCTGCGGGTACTCGTTATTGAGCGCGTTGAAGCAGTGCGCGCAGGTGACGACGATCTTCTTCTTGCGCTCTTCGACGCCCTCGAACACCGAGTTCAGCAGCTCGATGTTCTGCATGGCCAGCTGCTGGAACAGGAACTCGTTGCCCGCGCGGCGCGCCGAGTCGCCGGTGCAGGTCTCCTCCTGGCCGAGCACCATGAACTTCACGCCCGCGGTGGCCAGCAGTTCGGCGACCGCCTTGGTGGTCTTCTTCGCGCGGTCCTCGTAGGCGCCGGCGCAGCCGACCCAGAACAGGTATTCGTAGCCGTCGAAGCTGTCGGCGTCCTTGCCGAAGACCGGGATCTGGAAGTCCAGCTCGTTGATCCAGTTCAGGCGGTCCTTGGCGTTCTGGCCCCAGGGGTTGCCCTTGTTCTCCAGGTTCTTGAACAGGCCGGCCAGCTCGGAGGGGAACTCCGATTCGATCAGCACCTGGTAGCGGCGCATGTCGATGATGTGGTCGACGTGCTCGATGTCCACCGGGCACTGCTCCACGCAGGCGCCGCAGGTGGTGCAGCTCCACAGCACCTCGGGGTCGATGATGCCGTGCGCGTCCTCACCGCCGACCAGCGGGCGCTCGGCCTCGGCGCGCGCGGCCTCGGGGATCTTGGCCAGCGCGGCCTCGTCGGGCTTGCCGTCGGCGTCGACCAGGCCGATCTCGTCGCCGCCCATGTCCTTGCGGCCGCCGGCCAGCAGGTAGGGCGCCTTGGCGTAGCCGTGGTCGCGCAGCGACATGATGAGCAGCTTGGGCGAGAGCGGCTTACCGGTGTTCCAGGCGGGGCATTGGGACTGGCAGCGCCCGCACTCGGTGCAGGTGGTGAAGTCGAGGATGCCCTTCCAGGAGAAGTCCTCGATCTTGCCCGCGCCGAGGGTGTCGGTGTCGGGGTCGACGTTGTCCATGTCCAGGGCGCGGCCCTTGGACATCATCGGCTTGGCGGCGCCGAGGGCCACGTCGCCGTCGTCCTCGCGCTTGAAGTAGATGTTCGGGAAGGCCGAGAAGCGGTGCCAGGCCACGCCCCAGGTGATATTGCGGCCGACCAGGTAGAGGAAGGCCATACCCGACATGAGCTTGATGAACGCGAAGATCGACACCATCACCGGGCTGGCGGGCAGCAGCTTGGCCACCTGCATGGTGAAGAAGTCGGTCGCGGTGTTGGAGTGGTGGTAGGTCGCGATCTTGCCGGCCTTGACGAAGATCATGCCGAGGCCCTCGAGGAGCACGATGGTCTCGATGACGTAGGCCGGGGCGAACTTGGAGCCGCTGAATCGCGACAGGCGCTCGGGCACCCGCGGGTGGTTGAGCTGGCGGATGATGATCAGCGCCGTGATGCCGACGACGGTGCCGATGCCGAGGATCTCGTCCCACAGGTGGTAGATCGCCAGGTTGCCGATGATCGGCCAGTGGAACGACGGGTCGAAGGTCTGGCCGTAGGCTTCGAACCAGAGGATGGCGCCGCCCATGAAGCCGATCATGACGAGCCAGTGCGCCCAGCCGACCGTACGGAACTTGTTCATCCGCGTATGAGCGAGGAACTCGATGACCATCTGCTTGAAGCGCGGGAAGAACGGCCGCCAGCGGTCCGGCGCGCTCTGCCCGATCATGATGGTGCGCGCGATGTTCCTGACGCCGCCCAAGAACGACGCCCAGCACACGATGCTGAGCGTCGCCCCGATCGTGCCCAGCGTCACTGTCAGGGCATTCATGTCGCGACCTTTCTTTGCGGCAACACGAGCTGTACGGGCGCGGCATGCGCGCCGCCCCGGTTGGCTCGTATCGTAACCCCCAGTAAGTTACCCACCGGTAACTTATGTGTCCATCGTACGATCCACTTTTGTGACCCAGCCCTATTTCCTGGGGCGCGGGCCGGATTTCCGGTGTGATCAATGTCACACCAAGAAAATCCGGCCCGCGGGGCTATCGGCCGGTAACCACCGTAAACGCCGAGGAAGTAGGCCCATTCGGTAAGGGCAGGCTTACTCGTGTGCACATGTAACGGATCTCGCATTAGTCGCCGGGGTCGACTACGCTCACGACCGTTCTGTTCGCGGCATCCGCTGCCCACCGCTCGGGGAGAATCCGAAGTGCCTGACCAGCTTTCGGATTGAATGAGCTCTCGCGTGACGACAGCGGCCCGCGCACACCCTGATGATGGATTGGAAAACCGAATGAACTTCCGCAGAACCACTGCGGCTGCCGCGCTGGTCATCGGTGCGTTGACCGTCGGTATGGGGACCGCTCATGCCGAGCCCGCCGCGCCCGCGCCTGCTGAGGACATCAGCTACTCCGTCAAGCTGGTGGACAAGACCGTCGTCGCATCGCTCCGTGGGGGGACCTTCTCGCTGGTCGAGAAGGATGGAGCCACCGTCGACGACCCGAAGACGAACATCCTGGACATCAAGGACGACGCAGGCAACACGGTCATCTCGTTGCCGCTGAGCTTCAACGTCAACGGGACCGACATCCCGGTCGCCACCGAGGTCAAGAAGGACGGCACCGTCCTCGAGGTGACCCCGGAGAAGCCCGAGGGCGTGCAGCTGGACAAGCCGGTCGAGGTCAAGCCCATCGCGGGTCCCATCGAGAATCAGCGCGCGATGAACGACTTCGCCAGCAAGTTCGGCATCGGCACCGCCATCGGCGGCTTCGTCGGCACCGCCATCGGCGCGGTCGTCGGCTGCGTATTCGGCCTGCCGCTGTTCGGCGTCGGCTGCATCGCGGGCCTGCCGATCGGCGCGGGCATCGGCGGGATCCTGGGCACCATCGCCGTCGGTGGTCCCACGCTGCTCGCCGCGGGCATCGAGCTGATCAACACCCTGCAGGCGCCGGAAGGCACCACGCAGTGGGCCGACAAGCCGAAGGCCGCCCAGGCCGCGAACTGACCCGCGGTACCGCACGAAATCAGGCCCGCTCCCGCGAAGGGAGCGGGCCTTTCGCGTGGTCAGGGCAGCGCGAGCGTGCCGTGAAAGCTCACCGCGCCCAGACTCTCACCCAGCTCGCCGAACGAGCGCTCCGCCACCGTGAACGACCCGTCCTCACGCACCAGCAGCACTGTGCTCGCCCTGGTGCCGTGGATCCGGTGGGCGATGAACCGGGCCGAGAGCGATCGTTCCATCTCCAGCGGCACGCCGGTGCCCGGCAACTGGTCGTCGGGCGCCTCGGTGCGATCGGAGAGCACGTCGAAGTAGCGGTCGAGGGCATCGGGGTCGGATTCCACCACCTTGCGCAGTTCGGTCAGGCCGCCGCGCACCTTCGGCCAGATCCGTCGCGGCGCGGACAGTTCGGCGTCCGGCGCGGGCGCCGCCGAGGTGACGAACGGGCCGTTGGACAGCCCGTGGAAGCCGGGCTCCAGTGCTCGCGGGGGTCGCTGGGAACGGTTGGAGTGCCACCACAGCGTCTCGAGGTCGCTCAGCACCAGGTTGTAGCCGTTGTAGTCGTCCGGGGCGGCGGCGACCGCATCGAGGTAGCGGCGCGGGCCGGGATGTTCGGCGCTGTCGAGGAAGTCCATCAGCAGCGCGCCCCGCGAACGGGCGTCGCGGCGTTCGTCGCGCGGGTTGCGCACATTGGTGACGGCCGCGAAACGGGCGGGTGATTCCGCCACACCGAGCCAAGTACCGGGCCGCACGCCCGGTGCGTAGCCCGGAGCGCCCACGTCGCGGCCCGCGAGCAGACCGGACACCTCCGGCCACCACCGCATCGGCTCTGCGGGCCGCACATAGAACTCGTCCCGGTTGGCCGCCACGATCAACCGGTAGTCCGGGTGGGCGCGCCAGCCGATCAACACCAAACACATGCATTCCAGAATGCCGGAACGGCCGGAACGGATCGCGGTTATCGGGGCGCAAGGGCAGTGGAACGGTCCCCGAGACAGCGAAAAGGCCGCCGGTGCTCCCAACCGGCGGCCTTCTCGCGGTATCTCAGTTCGTGCGGACCCGCAGACCCGGGTTGTCCGACAGGACCACGCTCAGCGGCTGCGCGAACAGCTGCGGCGCGTTGCCCGTGAGCGCGCCGATGAGGTTCGGGATCTCGCAGATCGGGAAGTCGGCCACCGACGAGGCGCTGGAGATGCCGAGCGCCATCCGTCCGGTCACCACGGCGCCGCCGCTGTCGCCGGGCAGCGCGCAGATGGTGGCGGAGAAGCTCTGGGTGAGCTGGCGCTCGCCGACCTGCACGGTCTGGTCGACCGCGCTGATGATTCCGCAGCTGAAGCCGGTGCGCGAACCCGACTTGCACACCGGCGCGCCGATCACAGGCGTCGCGACGCCTTCGATGAGCACGGGCGCGGCGCCGGGGACGCGGACGCCGTTATTGCGGAAGCGATCCGCCACCGCGTCGTCGATCCGGATGATCGAGTAGTCCTGCGAGCCGAGCACCGACTTGGCGAACGAGCCCAGGCGCGCCCCGCGCCGGTCCTGCGGCAGCATCTCGTGCACGCCCGACGCGTTCGCACCGCCCGCGGCGGCGCCGTTCGGATCGCAGTGGCCCGCCGAGATGTTGACGACGTTGCCCGAGCGGTCGGTGCCGTTGAACCCGAACGAGCAGCGCAGCTGCACGTCGCCGCCCACCGCGGCGTACCCGTCGCCACCGGTCAGCGAGGCGCGGTCGACGCCCTCGGCGATCGGGGTGCCCTGCGGCAGCGTCTCACCCGCCACGGGCGGCGCGGTGACGATCACGCGGGCCGGGTCCACGAAGCTGGGCATCGGGACGCCCGCCTGGTCCACCCGCACCGCGATGCTGTTGTTGACCGTATCGATCACGACGCCGCGCACCAGCGCCGACACCGCCGCGGGCTGGCTGTCCAGCCACCGCTCGAACGCGCTCTTCTCCCCGCGCAGCGCCGCCTCGCTCTTGGCGACGTCGCGCACCTCGAAGCCCGCCGACTGGGCCGCCTGGCGCGCCTCCTGCGCGCCGGGGCCCTGCGCCAGCGCGACGACGGCCTTGCCCGCGTCGTCGAGCCAGGCGCCCGCGAACACCTGCGGGTACTGGCGCTGCGCCGAGGTGGCGAACGCGGCGACCTGCTGGCCGAGCTCGGCGCGACGCAGGTATTCGTCGGGCGAGATCTTCAGATCGCGGGTGACGGCGCTGAGCAGCTCGGCGGGCAGGCCGGGCACGGCCGGTTCGGCGTTGGCCACCGCGGCGCTGGGACCGAACAGCAGGATCGCCGCCGAAGCGGCGATCACGGACTTGCGGAAGCCGGTCTGTCGCGCAGTGGATCGGAACAGACCGATACGTGGCAGGAGCATGGGGAGACTATATGGGGTCCGAGCCGGTAATCCCACTCCTCGCCCGGCTTGTTCTCCTCGCTCGGCGCGTCGCGCTCAGCCCGCGTTCGGGCGCGTCCGCACGGTGATGCCGCTGCCGAGCCCGCCGCCGGAGGAGGCGTTGATATCGGCCAGGATCGAGCGGATCGGGATGCCCAGCGTCGCGGTGCCGCCGTACGGGGCCAGCGCGAGGTTGGCCTCGTCGCAGTCGGGGGCGTCGGCGGCGTTGGAACCGCTGGTGATGCCCAGCGCCAGCGTGCCGGACACGATCGCGCCGCCGCTGTCACCGCCCAGGGTGCAGGCGGAGCTGGCGAAACCGCGCACGGTCTTGCTCTCGCCGTCAGCGGTGTAGAGCTGCGTCTCGACCCGGTCGGCCACCACGAAACCGCAGGTGAACGCGGAGGTCTGGCCCGACTTGCACACCGGGGCGCCGACGATCGGATCGGCGGTGCCGGTGATCGAGAGCGTGGTGCCGTTGGCGGCGCGCACCGAGGGCTGGTCCATGCCCGCGCGCACGGCGCGGTCGTTGAGCTGGATCACCGAGTAGTCCAGCGCGCTGCTGCCACCCAGTTCGGCGCGCACGAACGTGCCCAGTTCGGGGCTGTTGGCGATATCGCGCACGTTGGGCAGGTAGACGCCGGCCCGCTGATCGGACTTGCCCAGGTTCGGGTCGCAGTGGCCCGCGCTGATATTGAGGGCGTTGCCCGCCGCGTCCACGCTGTTGAAACCGAACGAGCACACGTCCACGCCGCGCAGCGAGGTGTCCCGCAACGAGCCGGGCACGCTGATGTAGGTGTCGCCGCCCATCGGGCGCCGCTCCACCGGCCCGCCGCCGCCCGGCGACAGGATGACCTTCACGTTGGCGATCAGCGTGGGCAGGTTGAGCATGTGGCCCACGGGCGTGTTCGCGACGCTGAGCACCAGCTGGCTGTTGAGGAAGTCGATGGCGACGGAGTTGATCGCCTCGGACAGTTCGCGCGGCAGCGTGCCGATCCACTGGGTGAGCTGGTTCAGCGAGCTCTCCAGGTTGTCGGCCGAGACGGGCGCCAGGCGGGTCTGGTAGCCGTCGCCCGCCGCGACGCGCGCGGCGTCGGGGGAGGTGACCGCGACGACCGCCTTGCCCTCGGCGCTCATCCAGGCGCCCGCGAAGTCGGTGGGGCGCTCGGAGCGGAAGTCGCGCGCGTACTCGCGCAGCTGCTGGGCGCGGGCGGCGCGATCCAGGTACTCGGTCGGGCTCATCTTCAGATCCCGGGTGACGGCCTCTACGAGTTCGGCAGGCAGCGCGTCGGGGCTCAGCTGCGGTGGCGCGGGTTCCGCCGCCGCCGTGCCGGACATCGGAACCAGGAGAACGGTCGCCGCCGCCGCGATCGAGGCAGCCTTGACCGAGGCGCGACGCGCCACCAACTTGCGCATGAAGTCCCTTCGTCGGCACACGGGTGCCAGCTACATCCGTGCGCTCGCGGCGGCGAATCCGTTGGCGCACAAGTCCTCGTCGAGCGACCGGAGGGTACCGGGAAACCCCGTCCGATCCGGTCAGCGCTTCACTTTAAGGCACAAACCCCGATCGGTCGCTACCAATCGGCATGATCATCGGGGAACCGTGGGGGTCTCCCACCACTCGAACGGATTCTCCGGGTCGTAGGGCTGCCAGGGATTGCGCGGACGGGTCCTGGTCGGACTCGTGGTCTCCTCCGGCGTGGTGGTGGGCGGGACCGTGGTGGTGGTCGGTTCCTCGGTGGTCGTCGGCGGTGGGGGTGGCGGCGCAGGCTCCGGCTCCGTCGTGGTCGTGGTGACGATCGGAGGTTCCGTGGTGATCGGCGCGGGCGGCGGCGCGACGGGTTGCGCGGGCGGCGGCGGGGGCGGTGCGACCGTGCTGGTGGTGGACACGCCCGATTGTGCGTCGCGCACGGGCGGCACCGCGGGGGAGTCTTCACCGCGGAAGAGCAGGGCCACGCCCACACCGCCCAGTGTCAGGCCGACCAGCGCCGCGGCCGCGATGAGCACCGTGACGCGCTTGCGGTCCTCCTTCGGGGTGGGCTGCGGCGCGGGGGCGGGCGTCTCGGGGACGTCGGTGATGGCCTCGGTGGGCAGGGCCGTCGCGATCGGCATCGCCGCCGAGTACGCCTGTTGCGTCTCCGGCACGGGCACCGCCGGGATCACGTCGGTCACGATCGTCGAATTCTCCGCCGCGGTCGGATCGGGCGGCGTCGCACCCGCCGGGGTCGCGAGCACGGCGGCCAGCGCGGCGCGGGCGGCGTCGTAGGAGAAGGACTTGCCCGGCTCGGCGGTGTCGACGGCGGGCAGATCGGCCTCGCTGACCAGCACCACCGACTTCAGGCCCAGGTAGTCCAGCGCCTCGCGCAGCGCCTGCACCTGCTCGGCGGGCCAGCCGCCGGGGTGGGTGGCGTAGAACTCGGCGGCGCCGCTCAGGTGTTCGGCGGTGAGGTTGATCAGGCAGAACAGCGCGGTCGCGACCAGGTCCTCGGCGCGGTAGGCCTCGCCGTCGTCCACGGTGATGCCGGCCGGGTCGCCGACGGCGGCCACGAAACCGGTGATGGAGTGCGAATGGTCGGCGGGCGGCTCGCCGCCGAGCACGGTGTCGCCGTCGTCGGACATGTGCAGCACCGATTCGCGCACCACGTAGTGCAGTTCCCCGCCGTCGGTGACGATGGCGGCGGTGCTGTCCTCGTCGGCGATCCGCAGGCCCACCCCTGTGGCCATCACATTCCTCGCTTCGGCTCTTCGATCGGCCGCACCGGGGCGATCACACGAGCAACGATCCGTGTCCCATGGCGCGGAGCATTGACAATAACTCCGAACGCGACCGTGCACCGATCCGGCGCCGAATCCGTGCGACGTGATGCTCCACCGTCTTGGCGGAGATGTACAGCCGCGCTCCGATCTCACGGTAGGTGAGGCCGAGCAGCACCAGTTCGGCCACCTCACGTTCGCGTTCGCTGAGCATCGCCGCGCCTGTGGCCGCCGGTTCCGGGGTGGTGACGGCCGTCGT
This sequence comes from Nocardia puris, assembly GCF_036051655.1. Lineage (NCBI taxonomy): Bacteria > Bacillati > Actinomycetota > Actinomycetes > Mycobacteriales > Nocardiaceae > Nocardia > Nocardia puris. Next base: position 2,178,311 of record NZ_CP107943.1, read on the forward strand.
GATCGGGCGTTCCTGCGGGCGGGATTCGGTGCGCACGGTGCGCGCCAGCTTGAGCAGCGCGGTCGCGGTGGCCGAATCGGCGGCGGCCAGCGCCGCCTCGCTGGCCAGCCGGGCCGCGTCCCAGGTGAGGCCGATGCCGCGCAGTCCGGTGACGGCCACTTCCACCAGTTTCACCTCGACCTGCCCGCGCAGCACCAGCACCCAGGTGCGGCCCGCGTCGGCCAGCACGGCGGCGTGCCGGTCGCCCGCGGCGGCGGCCGCCTTGAGCCGGTGCGCGGGCGGCAGCAGTTCGTCGGGCCGCTCGTGCGCGATGGCGGCCTGCACGCCGTACCAGTGGAAGGCGTTCGCCCAGGCGGGCGGCTGGTGCAGGCGGTGCAGCAGCTCGCGGGTGGCCTCGACGAGCCGCTGGACGCGTTCCTCGTCGCGCAGGCGGATACCGGCCAGCCACAGCTCGCCGACCGGCAGCACGGTGAGCAGGTCGGCGTCGACCTGGTCGAACATGGGAGCTGCGGCTTGCCAGGCCCGGGTCAGCGCGGTGTGGTCGCCCGCGCGGCGCGCCAGCCCGACGGTGACGCCGTGCGCGAGCAGCTTGTCGCGCAGGTCGAGCCGGTCCCAGTCGAGGTCGGCGACGGTGTCGGCGGCGGTGCGCTCGTCGCCGCCGAGCATCGCGGTCCAGGCGGTGAGCACCTGGAGCTGGTGGCAGCGCAGCCCGCTGGCGGCGGCGCGGCGCAGTGCCTCGCCCGCGCGGCGCGGGTCGCCGGTGCTCAGGCACAGCAGCGCGGCGATGGACACCGCCGTACAGGGCAGGAAGCGGTCGATGCCCGAATCGGCGTGCGAGGCCTGGATGAGCGCGGAAATGGCTGTCGCGGTCGACTTTCCGTCGATCGAGCGGCCCAGTGAGGTGGCGATGAGGCTCGCGTGCGCCCCGGCCTGGGTGGGCGGCCAGCGGTCGGCGGTGGCGCGGAGATCGGCCGCGGCGGGGGTGTTGCCCGCCAGGTAGAGCACGGTCGCGCCGACAGCCCAGTCGGGGCCGACGCGGTCGGGACCGAGCCAGCCGTAGAGCTGGGCTGCCCGCCCGACCAGCCCGCGCCGGGTGAGCACGCCCGCGCAGATCCGTACGGCGGCGGTGAGATCCGCACCCGCCGCGCCCGCGCGGGCCAGTACGGGTTCGGCCAGCCGCATCGCCGTCTCGCCGTCGCCGATATTGGCGGCGGCTTCGGCCCAGCGCAGGCCGATCAGACCGGGTTCGGCGCCCGCCGAGGCGGCGGCCGCGTAGTAGCGCACCGCGTCACGTCCGGCTTGTTCGGCTGCGGCGCTGAGGAATTCGGCGAGCCGGGGGTCCTGCACGCCGGATTCGGCGAGCAGCAGGGCGGTGTGGTCGCGCAACAGTCCGGCGTCCAGGCGCGCGCCGAGCAGGCGGCGCTGCACCGCGACGAACCGGCGGTCGCCCAGCATGGTGCGCAGCGGCGCGACTGCGGGCGCGAGGAGCAGATCGGCGTCGGTCACCAGGGCGCTGGCGCGGGCGCGGTCGATGAGCGACTGCGCGGTCTCGGGCGGCACGCCCAGCACCTCGGTGAGTTCGGTGGCGTCCAGGCCGGTGCCCGTGGTGGCCACGGCCAGCGTCTCGAGCAGATCGGGTTCGATGCTTTCCAGTTGCGCGCGTGCCCATTTCGTGACGGCCTCGTCCACCGCCGCGGTGCCCGCGTCCAGTCGGCCGGTGCCCGCGGCGGAGAGCGCGGCCACCACGCCGCCGCGGATACCGCCGGTCTGCTGGTGGATGTGCTGGGCGACCGGGCGCGGCACCATCATCCCGAGTTCGCGCGCGAAGGGCAGGATGTCGGCCACGCCGAGCGGGCGCAGATCCACCACGCGGCCGCGGCGCGTCACGGCGTCGGTGAGCGTGCGCAGTGCCGGTTCGTGCGGGCGGGGCTGGGCCGCGATGACCACCGTGAGGTGACCGGATTCGACTACGGCGCACAGTCTTTCGAGATCACCCTGGGGGAGGGTGTGTGCGTTGTCGACGATCAGCGCCTGATGCGGCCCCGCGCCGTTCGGTTCGAGGGCCGTGAGGGTGTCGCGCAGCGGGACACCCCGGGCCCTCAGGCGGGTGCGGATCGCGCTCAGCAATGTCGATTTACCGGTGCCGGACCTGCCGCGGATCAGATAGGCGGTGGGTTCGGCGTCCGGGCAATCGATGTCGCGGAGCAGTTCGCGAGCGGTCGGCAGGGTGTCGAACGCCGTTTCAGCCACCATTGCCTCCGAGGACGTCGCCGACTGCACCGCCCAGTCCGCCGACGACCCCGCCGACGCCTTCGCCGACGCCGCCGACCACGCCACCCACACCGCCGACGACGTCCTCGACCGCACCGCCGACGGTGCCGCCGGGGCGTTGCGGTTGGGGCTGGGGCTGGGGCTGGGGTTGCGGCTGAGGCTGCGGTTGAGGCTGCGGTTGAGGTTGCGGTGCAGGGGAATTCGGGCTCGGGGCGGGCTGCTGGCCCTGCGCCGGGGGCGGCGCGGCCGGGGTGCCTGGCGTCTGCTGTTGGGTGCCGGGCTGGTCGTTCGCCGTCGGAGCGCCGGTCGAGCCCTGCGGGGCGCTCGCGGGCGAACCGGTCTGGGCCACAGCCGGATTCGATGGGTCGGCTGGGCCGGACACGGGCTCCGCGGCCGGTGCGTCCGTCGGCGCCGCGTCGGGTGCGCCCGGTGTGGCGGCCTCGGTCGCGACGGTGGTCTGCTGGGTGGGCGAGGCCGGGGACGGGCTGGACTGCACGCCGGTGCCGATCGCGACGGTGCCCGTCGCGAGCAGGCCGATCGCGAGCGCGGCGCCCGCCACGATCGCGATCCGCTTGCCGCCCGATGGCTTGCGGGGCGGGGCTTCGGGGTCGGTCGGCAGCGTCGCGCCGCCGTTGTCGCGCTCGACGGCGGGCAGCCGGACGGTGGCCGCCTCGGCTTGCGCCGCGAGCGGCATGGCGACGGCGGCGGCCGCGTCGGCGTCGAGCAGGTCGGCGGCCAGCAGGGCCGCGCCGCGCGCCGCGGTGTGGGCGGGCTCGGGCGCGGCGGTGACGGGCAGGCCGAACTCCGTCGAGATCAGTTCGGCCGCAAGGGGAATCGCGCCCCCGCCGCCGGTCAGCAGGACGCGCCCGAGATCGGCGACGTCCAGGCCGGCGCGACGGGTCACCTCGCGCACCAACTCCACCGCCGTCAGCAGCGGGCCGCGCAGCAGCTCCTCCAGTTCGTCGCGCACCAAGCGGACGCGTTCACCCGCCTCCTCGGCCGGGTCCACCCGCACCGGAACCACCGTGGCGGTATTGATGGAAAGCTCTTCTTTCGCTTTTCGGCAGCGGTCGCGCAATACCGACAATTCCCGTTCCACCACCGGATCGAACGGGTCGAAATCATTTCCGCGCACCGCGTTAGCCAGGACATAGCGCATGGTCAGCAGATCGAATTCCGTGCCAGCGGCTTCGGTGGTGTGCTGCGCGGCCAGCAGCGCGGTCTGCGCGCCGGTGCGCACCACCGAGACGGTGGTGGCCGTGGCGCCCAGATCCACGACGACGAGCGCGCCGTCGCCCAGCGGACCGTGCGCGGCGGCGAGCCAGCGCACCGCGGCGATCGGCTCCGGGACCAACGTGACGTCGCCGGTGACGGCGGCCTCGAGTGCGGCGCGCTGCACGTCGACCGTGTGGCGCGACCACCAGGCCGGGTGGCAGACCACGGTGGCCGTGGGCTCCGCGCCCTCGCGGTGCGCGGCCTCGGCCATCAGGCAGGTCACGGCGGTGGCGACCAGATCGTGCGCGGCGTGCGCGGACCCGTCCTCGGCCAGCATCGCGACCGGATCGCCGACGCGGGCCAGGAAACCCTCCACCACCACGTCGCCGGAATGCCTGCCCGCGCGGGCCGCGCCCAGAGCGGGCGGCTCGTCGGCGGCCAGCCGGAGCACGCTGGGGCGGGTCGATACCGCACCCGTGGCCTCCGCCGTGCCGTTCTCCCCCACCGCCGCGACCGCGACCGAATTCGACGACCCGACGGTGATGCCGAGCGCCAGACGCTGTGTCATTCGTGAACCTCTTCGCCGAGACCGGGGCCCGGTAGCCCCTGCTGTCTGTTGCCATGTCCTGCGAAAGCCGTGTGGTCCGGCCGACTTGTTCGATCTGTCGGTTGCTGGGTGTCCGCCGTTACTTCTGGGGGCAGGTTCGGGGAAATTCCCCTAATGCCGGGCAACCCCCTAACGGTGTGCCCCCGGCGAAGAGTGGGGGTTCGCCCCGTTTCTCCGTAACACGATGCGTGCCTAGCGTGAAATGCATTCCAACGAGTGCGGATCGCCCGGTCCGCCGATTCCAGGAGATGATGCACGATGACTCCCAACGCGATTCTCGAGTTCATCCTCGGCCTGCTGCGCGACCGCGAAGCCGCGGTGGGTTACTGCGCGAACCCCGAGGGCGCGTTGGCCGCGGCGGGCCTCTGTGAGGTGACGCCCGAAGACATCGCCGCCTGCGCCCCCATGGTCGCCGAATCGGCCCTCGTCGCCGGCGGCTCCCAGCTCTCCGCCATCATCGCCGCGGGCGCCGCCACCACGGCCACGGCCGCCGCGGCCGCCGTGGTGGGGGCTGCCGCCTCCGCCGGCATCGACGCCGCCACCGACCTGACCGCCGGAATCGGCGTGGATCTCGGCGGTGGTGTGAACACCGATATCGACTTGGGTCTGGGTGGTGGAACTGACATCGACCTGGGGCTGGGCGGCGGAACCGATATCGATCTGGGGCTGGGCGGCGGCCTGGACCTGGGACTGGACGCCGCACTCGACGTGGTCGGCGACGTGACCGCCGGCCTTGGCGGAGCGGTCCAAGCGGGCGTGGACGCGGCCGCCGGCCTGGGTGCGACCCTGGGCGGCTCCCTCGGCGCGGTGACCGACCTGACCGCCGGGTTGGGCGCCGGCCTGGGTGCCACGGTCGGCGGCGCGGTGGACGCCGCCGCCGGCGTCGGCGCGGGGCTGGGTGCCGGATTGAACGGCGGGCTCGGCGCGGTCGGCGATGTGACGGCCGGCCTGGGCGGTGCGGTAGACGCGGCCGCCGGGCTCGGCGCCGGCGTGGGTGCCGCCGTCGGCGGTGCGGTGGACGCTGCGGCGAATCTCGGTGCGGGGCTCGAGGGTTCGCTCGGTGCGGTGGGAGATGTGACGGCCGGAGTTGGCGGAGCGCTGGGCGCTGCTGCGGGGATTGGCGCTGGCGTGAGTGGCGCGGTCGAGGGTGCGCTTGGTGTGGTGGGGGATGCGGCGGCCGGGATCGGTGCGGGAGTGGGCGGCGCTGTGGAGGCCGGTGCGGACGCTGCTGCGGGTATCGGTGCGGGGCTGGAGGGTGCGCTCGGCGCGGCTGGTGATCTGGCAGCCGGTGTCGAAGCTTCGCTCGGTGCGGCGGCCGGTCTGGGTGCTGGCGTAGGTGGCGCGGTCGAGGGCGCGCTCGGCGCGGGCGGCGACCTGACGGCGGGCCTCGGTGGCGCGGTGGACGCTGTGGCGAATCTCGGTGCGGGGCTGGAAGGTTCGCTCGCCGGGGCTGGAGATCTGGCGGCCGGTGTCGGAGGTGCGGTGGACGCGGGTGCCGGTGTGGGGGCTGGTCTTTCGGGTGCGCTCGAGGGTGCGCTCGGTGCGGGTGGGGAGTTGGGGGCAGGCGGGGCCTCGGGTGCGGTTGCGGGCGTTGAGGGTGCGCTCGGTGCTGTGGCCGAGGTCGGGGGTGGTCTTGGTGGAGACCTCGCGGCCGGCATCGGTGGCGCGGTCGGTGGTGTCGGGGCGGGACTGGAAGGCGCGCTCGGTGCGGCCGGTTCGGTGGAGTCCGGGCTCGAGGGTGCGCTCGGGGCTGGGGCCGGAATCGGTGCCGGAGTGGAGGGCGCGGTCGCCGGTGGGGTCGAGGGTGCGCTCGGTGCCGTTGCGGAAGGTGGCGCGGGGCTCGAAGGTGCGCTCGGGGCGGTGGCCGGAATCGGTGCGGGGCTCGACGGTGCGGTGGGTGCCGGAGGCGGCCTGGGTGCCGATCTCGGTGCGGCGGCCGAAGGCGCGCTCGGGGCGGCCGGAAGTCTCGGGAGTGAGTTCGGAGCCGGGGTCTCCGGTGGTATCGACGCGGTCGGTGGCGTCTCCGGTGCGGTCGGCGGGCAGGCCGGGGGTGGACTCGAATCGAGTGTGTCGGCCGGGCTGGGGACCGTGCTCGGGGCCGGCGCCGAGATCGGTGGCGGGTTGAGCAGTGAGCTCGGCGGTGCGCTGGCCGGTGGGGCGCAGGGCGGCGCGGAGTTGGGCGGTGGATGGCAGGGGCTGGTCGGCGGTGTGGCCGGCATCGGTGGCGGTGCGGCCGGAACCGGTTTGGAGACAGGGCTTTCCGGCTCGATCGCGGCCGGTGGTGAGTTTGCCTCCGGACTCGAAACGGGTCTCGGCGCGGGCGCGCAGGCGGGCGCCGATATCGCGGCCGGCGCGGCCGGCGAGCTGGGTGCCGGTCTGGAATCGGGACTCGGCGGCGCGTTCGACGCGGGTGCGGGTCTGACCGCCGGGCTCGGTGCGGCGGCCGACGCGGGCGCGGAGCTCTCCGGTGGCCTGACCGGTGCGTTGGAGGGTGGCGCGCAGGCGGCGGGCGGCCTCGGCGGCACGCTGGACGGCGGTCTGTCGGCCGGCCTCGATGCCGCGGGCCAGGCCGGTGCCGGGCTCTCGACCGGTATCGGCGGTGCCGCGGAAGCCGGGGCGGGTCTGTCGACCGGCATCGGTGGCGCGTTGGAGGGCGGCGCGGGTGCGGTCGGCGGTGCGGCCGGCGGCCTGTCGACCGGCCTCGGCGGCGCCTTCGATGGCAGCGCGGCAGGTGGCGCGGGTGGAGTCCTCTCGGCGGGTATCGACGGTGGCGCGGGTGCGGTCGGCGGTGCGGCCGGTGGCCTGTCGACCGGTGCCGGTGCTGCTGCGGATGCGGGCGCGGGCCTCACCACCGGTATCGGCGCGACCGCGAATACCGGTGCCGCCGCAGGTGGTTCGGCCCAAGGCGCCCTCGACTCCACCGCGAACACCTGGTCCTCCCTGGACGTCTCGGGTGCCTTCGGCTCCGGCTTCGACACCCTCGGCACCACGGACACCTCGCTGTTCGCCGACACCGACACGTCGATGGACACCGGCGCCTCCGCCGACCTCTCCACCGACTCCTTCCTCAACTGACCCACCGGAAGGCCCCACCCATGCACCCCACCCGCCTCGCCTCCACGAGCACCCACCCGGGCGCCCCGGAGCGAGCGGGTGGGGTCGCACGCCGAGCGCGCACGCAAGACCCTGTCCGCCAGCAGTTCTCGCAACAATGAAAGAGGTCGGGTGAGATGGTTGCTCCTGTCGCGGTGACGAAAGCGCCTGCCGTGCCGTTGCTTTCGGTCTTGGGGGAAGCGGCGACGGTGGCGCGCGCCGTGGGGCGGGGGGATCTGGTGGCGCGGTTGGGGGCGGCGGTGGAGCGGGTGCGGGATCCTCGGCGGCGGATCGTGATCGCCGGACAGGTGGGGCAGGGCAAGAGCCGGTTCGTCAACGCTCTGCTCAACGTCGACATCTGCGCGGTGGGCGATGACGCCACCACCGTGGTCCCGGCGGTGCTCGCGCACGGCGCGGAAGCCGACGCCCACCTGGTACTCGCCGATCCGCATGGCGGCGGCCCGGAGGCCCGGGTGGCGGTCCCGGTCGACGAGACGGGCGCCGTCGACGCGCGCACCCCGCTCGCCGAGGGCCGCCGCGTGACGCGCCTCGAGATCCAGCTGCCGAATCCCCTGCTGGCCGACGGCATCGTCCTGGTCGACACCCCCGGCGTCGGCGGTCATGGAAATGCCGGTGTGTCAACGGTTCTCGGCATGGTACCGGCGGCCGACGCGGTGCTGATCATCTCCGACGCGTCCACCGAACTCACCGAGCCCGAACTCTCCTTCTTGCGCCAGGTGCGCGAACTGTGCCCCACGGTTGCCCTGGTGCTCACCAAGATCGACCTGTACCCGCACTGGCGCCGCGTCCTCGACGCCGACCGCGCCCACCTGGACCGCGCCGGCCTCGACGTGCCGATCATCCCGGTCTCCTCGCTGCTGCGCACCCACGCCATGCGCACCCAGGACCCGCGCCTCGGCGCCGAATCCGGCTTCGGCACGCTGTACCAGTTCCTGCGCGAGCAGGTCGTCGCCCGCGACATGGCCGCAACCCGCGCCGCCGTCGCGCGCGACATCCATGCCGCCGCAGAACATCTCGCGCTCACCTTGGGCAGCGAACTTGTCGCGCTGCGTGATCCGGAGCAGGCCGCGGCCGCGATCGGCGAACTCACCGGCGCGAAGGCCGCCGCCGAGGATCTGCACCGCCGCACCGCCACCTGGCAGCAGACCCTCGCCGACGGCATCACCGACCTCGCGGGCGATGTGGACCACGATCTGCGCGACCGGCTGCGCGGCATCACCCGCACCGGCGAGGAGTGGATCGACGGCCACGATCCCGGCAGGCACTGGGACGCGATCGCCGAATGGCTCGCCGAGACAGTCGATTCCGCGCTCGGTGACAACCTGCTGTGGACGCACAAGCGGGCGGTGCAGCTGGCCGAACGCGTCGGTGAGCACTTCGCCCACGTCGGCGCGGTCGATCTGCCCGATGTGCGCGCCGGCCTGGACGACGGCGACAGCCGCGCCGGATCGGGCACCCTCGCCGATCTCGAGCCCGACATCGGGTTCACCAGCAAGGTCCTGGTCGGCCTGCGCGGCTCCTACGGCGGCGTGCTGATGGTCGGCCTGGCCAGCACGTTCGCCGGGCTGGCGATGCTGAACCCGATCTCGCTGGGCGCGGGAGTCATCGTGGGCGGCAAGGCTTTCCGCGACGACAAACAGGCCAGGCTGGCGCGCCGCCGCGCGGAGGCGAAGAACGCGGTGCGCCGCTTCGTCGACGATGTCGCCTTCCAGGCGGGCAAAGAGTCCAAGGACCGCCTGCACCGCATCCACCGCGCGCTGCGCGACCACTACGCCGGGGTGGCCGAGCGCAGCCTGCGTTCCCTGGAGGACTCGCTGCGCGCCGCGCAGGAGGCGGCCACCATGGAGACCGCCCGCCGCGCCGAGCGCTGCGCGGAGCTGGAGCGTCAGTTGCGGGTGGTCGCCGAACTGCGCCGCTACGCCGACGCCGTCCCGGGAGCCGCCGGTACGGTAGCCGGGTGATCACGACGACACGCCGTTCGAGCGCGCGATGACAACGCGGCCGGCCCCCGGTCTGGTCGGCGCGGCGCACGCGCTGATCGGTGCGGCCGCGCGCTCCTTCGCGAGCGAGCCGCGCCCCCGCGCGCTGCTGGCCGACTGCGCCCGCCGCCTGGATCAGCCGCTGCGCGTGGCGCTGGCGGGCTCGCTCAAGGCGGGCAAGTCGACGCTGCTGAACGCGCTGGTGGGGCAGGACATCGCCCCGACCGACGCGACGGAATGCACCCGCGTGGTCACCTGGTACCGGGGCGGTCCCACGCCGAGCGTCACCGCGTACGCCGCCGACGGGGCGCGCGCCAATGTGGTGGTGCGCCGGGGCGCGGGCGGGTTGACCTTCGACCTGAGCGGGTTGGCCTGGGACGTGGCGGGCCCGCGCGACGTGGACCACCTCGAGGTGGAGTGGCCGGCCTCGACGCTGGCGCAGACCACGATCATCGATACGCCGGGCACGTCGTCGCTGTCGCGGGAGGTGTCGCGGCGCACCGCCCGGCTGCTCACCCCCGACGACGAGGACGACACCGAGCACGTGGCGGTGCCGGGTGCCGACGCGGTGGTCTACCTGCTGCGCAGGCTCGACGCCACCGACGTGCGGTTCCTGGAGCGCATCGGTGCGGGAACCGCCGCGCAGCAGGATGATTCGGCTCCGGCGGGTCCGCTCGGCGTGATCGGCGTGGTCTCCCGTGCCGACGAGATCGGCGCGGGCCGCATCGACGCCCTGCATTCCGCCCGCGACGTCGCCACTCGTTTCGCGACCGAACTGGAGCGAACCGGCTTGTGCCAGGCGGTGATTCCGGTGGCCGGTCTGCTGGCGTTCGCCGCCGCCACGCTGCGCCAGCAGGAGTTCGCCGCGTTCCAGGCGCTGGCCGGTGTGCCGGTGGACGATCTCGCCGTGGCGATGCTCTCGGCGGATCGCTTCGCGCACAACGACACAGCGCTGCCGGTGCCCGCCGAGCTGCGAGCTCAGCTGGCCGAACGTTTCGGCATGTTCGGTATTCGCATGGCGGTCACGCTGATTCGTCTCGGGGTGCGCGATTCCGCCGCGCTCGCAGCGGAACTCACCGCCCGCAGCGGAGTGGACGAGTTGCGGTCGGTGCTCGACGTCCAATTCGGCCAGCGCGCCGACCAATTGAAGGCGCACTCGGCGCTGGCCGCGCTGGCCAGGGTGATCACCGCCTACCCCGGCACCTCCGCCGACGGGCTGCTGCCGCGCGTGCACAACCTCCTCGCCGACGTGCACGGCTTTACCGAACTCCGCCTGCTGGGCCGCCTGCGCACCGACGAACTCACCCTGCCCCCGGCCGATCTCACCGAACTGCACCGCCTCGTCGGCGGCTCCGGCATAGCCCCGCACCTGCGCCTCGACCTACCCGCCGACGTGCCCCTCGACGCTCTGCGCACCCAGGCCCTCGCCGCCGTCCGCAAGTGGCGCGACCGCGCCCGCCACCCGCTCGCCGACCAGCTCACCGCCCGCGCGTGCCTGACTGCCGCGCGCAGCGCCGAAGGGATTCTGGATGCGTTGCCGCCGGGATGAATTCACCGGATGCGCAGCCCGCCGGAGCTACGCCGACGCGACGATCCGCCCCGTCGCACCTCACGGTTCCAGCGCACCGCTCCCCGGATCGATCAGAATCTTCGCGTGATGCTCCGGATTCGCGAGGGCGTCAAAGGCATTCGCCACACCCGCCAACCCCACCGTCCCCGTCAGCAGCGGGCGCGGGTCGACCTTTCCGTCCGCGATCATGTGCAGGGTGTCGCGGAACTCCCCGGGGTCGTACCCGAGGGCGAAGCGCAACTCGATCTCCTTGTTGACGGCCAGCGCCGGGTGGAAACGGTCGGTCTCCATGCACACTCCGACCACCACCACGCGCGAACTCGGCGGCGCGGCGGCGATGATCTGGTCGATCACCCCCGGTACGCCGACGCATTCGAAGATCACCGGCCCCGTCGGCGCGGCCCCCAGTGCGCCCGCCGCGCGGAAGACGTACCACCAGGGCAGGTTCGGGATGCGCCGCAGCTGCTCCATGGTGTCGAAGGCCAGGGTGAGCAGGTCGGTGGCGCCGCCGATCCGCGGCTTCGGCCCCGCCTCCCACGGTGATTCGACGGCCGGGTCCACCACGACGTCCGCACCGCACGCCGCCGCCAGGTCCCGGCGGCGCGGCGAGAAATCGCTGGCCACCACGGTGCGCACGCCCGCCGCCTTCAGCATGCTGATCACGGCCAGACCGATGGGCCCGCAACCGATCACGAACGCGGGCCGCCCCTTGCCGACCTGCCCCTTGCGCACCGCGTGCCAGGCCACCGCCATCGGTTCGGTGAACGCGGCGAGTTCGGCCGAGAGCCCGTTCGGCACCGGCATCGTCATGGATTCCTGCACCACGACCTGCTCGGCGTAGGCGCCGGGCGCGGCGGGCGACAGGCCGATCAGCTGGGGTTTCCCGGACTCCCGGAGAATCGGCAGTGCAACGACTTTCGTGCCCGGCCGCCACCGCTTGCGACACCCGGGCCCGTAATCGACCACCTCGCCGCTGAATTCGTGTCCGAGCACCACGCTGTGCTCGGCGCGCATGAACTCGTCGTATCCGCTCGCCGCCGCCAGGTCGGCCATCTCGTCGGCGTGGGCGCGCGCGTGCAGATCCGATCCGCAGATCCCGCACCGCAGCACATTCAGCAGCACCTGCCCCCGGCCCGGCTGCGGCGTCGGCCGCCGCTCGACCGAGAACTTCGTATCGGTGACAACAGCGGCACGCATGGGCACTCCTGACGGTCGGCTCACCTGGCCGCAACCTATCACCGGGGCGCACGACGCGGAGCGAGAGCGACGGACCCGCGCGAACGGGCTCGTGGCCGCCCGCGCCCTCCGTGCTCTCGGTAGGCAGCGGGACCCGCGCCAGCAGGTCGTCCCCGCCTGCGGATCACCGGCCCCACCAGTTGCTATCTCACCAAAGTGATCTACACCACATTCCCCGCCGCGGGAATTATCCGGCCCGCACCACCCGTTGGTCAGTACGACAACATTGAGCGTGTCCGACTCAAGTTTCAGTTGACTCCCGGCGATAGCGGGGGCAGGATTGAGCCGACCACGCTCAGCGTTGCTGGGACCGTGCTCCGTGAGGTGCCGGGGCGAGGTCTCGCGGCACAACGAAAGAACAGGCCGCAGGGCGGGCAGTCTCGCCCGGCACCGGCACAACAGGTACGTCAACTAGGAGGAACCACCATGGCTCGTGCGGTCGGAATCGACCTCGGGACCACGAACTCGGTCGTCGCCGTTCTCGAAGGCGGCGAACCGGTCGTCGTCGCCAACTCGGAGGGATCGCGCACCACCCCGTCGATCGTCGCGTTCGCGAAGAACGGCGAAGTACTGGTCGGCCAGCCCGCCAAGAACCAGGCTGTCACCAACGTCGACCGCACCATCCGCTCCGTCAAGCGCCACATCGGCACGGACTGGACCGTCGAGATCGACGGCAAGAAGTACACCTCGCAGGAGATCTCCGCGCGCACGCTGATGAAGCTGAAGCGCGACGCCGAGGCCTACCTCGGTGAGGAGATCACCGACGCGGTCATCACCGTCCCCGCCTACTTCGAGGACGCGCAGCGCCAGGCCACCAAGGAAGCCGGCCAGATCGCGGGCCTCAACGTCCTGCGCATCGTCAACGAGCCCACCGCGGCCGCGCTGGCCTACGGCCTGGACAAGGGCGACAAGGAACAGACCATCCTGGTCTTCGACCTCGGCGGCGGCACCTTCGACGTGTCCCTGCTCGAGATCGGCGAGGGCGTCGTGGAGGTCCGCGCGACCTCCGGTGACAACCACCTCGGCGGCGACGACTGGGACCAGCGCGTCGTGGACTGGCTGGTGGAGAAGTTCAAGGCCAGCTCGGGCATCGACCTGACCAAGGACAAGATGGCCATGCAGCGCCTGCGCGAGGCGGCGGAGAAGGCCAAGATCGAACTGTCCTCGAGCCAGTCGACCTCGATCAACCTGCCCTACATCACCGTGGACGCGGACAAGAACCCGCTGTTCCTGGACGAGCAGCTGACCCGCGCCGAGTTCCAGAAGATCACCTCGGATCTGCTCGACCGCACCCGTGCGCCGTTCCAGCAGGTCATCAAGGACGCCGGCATCAAGGTCGCCGATATCGACCACGTGGTCCTCGTCGGTGGCTCCACCCGCATGCCCGCCGTCTCCGAGCTGGTCAAGGAACTGACCGGCGGCCAGGAGCCCAACAAGGGCGTGAACCCGGACGAGGTCGTCGCCGTCGGCGCCGCCCTGCAGGCCGGTGTGCTCAAGGGTGAGGTCAAGGACGTCCTGCTGCTCGACGTGACCCCGCTCTCGCTGGGCATCGAGACCAAGGGCGGCGTGATGACCAAGCTCATCGAGCGCAACACCACCATCCCCACCAAGCGGTCGGAGACCTTCACCACCGCCGACGACAACCAGCCCTCGGTGCAGATCCAGGTCTTCCAGGGTGAGCGCGAGATCGCCTCGCACAACAAGCTGCTCGGCTCCTTCGAGCTGACCGGCATCCCGCCGGCCCCGCGCGGCGTGCCGCAGATCGAGGTCACCTTCGACATCGACGCCAACGGCATCGTGCACGTCACCGCGAAGGACAAGGGCACCGGCAAGGAGAACACGATCAAGATCCAGGACGGCTCCGGCCTGTCCAAGGAGGAGATCGACCGGATGGTCAAGGACGCCGAGGCGCACGCCGCCGAGGACAAGGCCCGCCGGGAAGAGGCCGAGACCCGCAACCAGGCCGAGTCGCTGGTGCACCAGACCGAGAAGTTCATCAAGGACAACGAGGACAAGGTGCCGGCGGACGTGAAGTCCAAGGTCGAGGCGGCCATCGCCGAGGCGAACGAGGCGCTCGAGGGCACCGACATCGCCGCCGTCAAGGCCGCGGTGGAGAAGCTGGCGACCGAGTCGCAGGCGCTGGGCCAGGCCATCTACGAGGCCTCGGCCGCCGAGCAGGCCGCGTCCGGCAACGGCGCGTCGAGCTCGGCCGCCGATGACGACCAGGTCGTCGACGCCGAGGTCGTGGACGAGCCGGTGGACACGGAGAAGAAGTGACGCAGGGGAATTCGGAGCAGCACGCCTCCGAGCAGGAGCCGATCTCGGTGGTCGACAAGCGCAAGATCGACCCCGAAACCGGTGAGGTCCGCGAGGGCGCGGCCGAGGACGCCGCGCCCGAGGGCGGCAACGGCACCGCCCCCGAGGCGGCGCCCGTCACCGGCGACGGTGGTCGTGAACTCGCCGAGCGCACCGCCGATCTGCAGCGGCTGACCGCCGAGTACGCGAACTACCGCAAGCGGGTGGAACGCGATCGCAAGGCCGCCGTGGACGCGGCCAAGGCGGCGGTGGTCACCGAACTGCTGGGCGTGCTCGATGATCTGGACCGGGCCAAGGCGCACGGCGACCTGGAGTCCGGGCCGCTGAAGTCTGTGGCGGACAAGCTGGTCGACGCGCTGCGCAAGCAGGGCCTCGAGGAGTTCGGCGCGGAGGGCGAGCCCTTCGACCCGACCCTGCACGAGGCCGTGCAGCACGAGGGCTCCGGGCACGACCCGGTGCTCGGCGTGGTGATGCGCAAGGGTTACCGCTTCGGTGACCGGGTGCTGCGGCACGCGCTGGTCGGCGTCACCGACGGCGTCGCCGACCTGGCCGAGACGCCGGAGACGGCCGAGACAGAGGCATCGGACGCTGATGCCAGTGCTGACAGTCACTGATCACGCGAGAGGAGGAGAGACCCGGTGAGCCAACGGGAGTGGATCGAAAAGGACTTCTACAAGGAGCTGGGTGTCTCCTCCGGCGCCTCGCAGGACGAGATCAAGAAGGCCTACCGCAAGCTCGCTCGTGACCTGCACCCCGACGCCAACCCCGGCGACACCAAGGCCGAGGAGCGGTTCAAGACCGTCAGCGAGGCGCACGCCGTGCTGTCGGACCCGGCCAAGCGCAAGGAGTACGACGAGACCCGCAGGCTCTTCGCCGGCGGCGGCTACCCACGCGGCGGGTTCAGTCCCGGTGCGGGCGGCGGGTTCTCGCAGGACTTCAATATCGGCGACATCTTCGGTGGCGCCTCGGCCGGTGACGGCGGGCTCGGCGATCTGCTGGGCGGGCTGTTCAACCGGGGCGGCACGCGCACCACGAGCCGTCCGCGGCGCGGCGCCGATGTGGAGACCGAGACGACCCTCGGGTTCCGCGAGGCCGCCCAGGGTGTGACCGTTCCGCTGCGGATGACCAGTCCGTCGCCGTGCACCACGTGTCACGGCAGCGGCGCCAAGCCGGGGACCAGTCCCCGGGTGTGCCCCATCTGCAACGGGGCCGGCGTGGTCAGCCGCAACCAGGGCGCGTTCGGGTTCAGCGAACCCTGCGACGAGTGCCGCGGTTCGGGCTCGATCATCGACGACCCGTGCGTCGACTGCCACGGCAGCGGTATCCAGAACCGGACCCGCACCATCACGGTGCGCATCCCGCCGGGCGTCAGCGACGGCCAGCGGATCCGGTTGGCCGGGCAGGGCGAGGCGGGCCTGCGCGGCGCGCCCTCGGGCGATCTGTACGTGACGGTGCACGTCAGCCAGGACAAGGTGTTCGGCCGCAACGGCGACGACCTGACCCTGGTGCTGCCGGTCAGTTACAGTGAACTGGTGCTCGGCACAACGGTTTCCGTGCCGACGCTGGAGGGCCGCGTCGGGGTGAAGGTGCCGCCCGGCACCGCCGACGGGCGGATCCTGCGGGTGCGCGGGCGCGGTGTGCCCAAGCGCGGCGGCGGGGCCGGTGACCTGCTGGTCACGGTCAAGGTCGCGGTGCCGCAACAGCTGGACCCCGACGCCACCGAGGCGCTGAAGCGCTATCAGGAGGCGGAACGGGCCGGCGGGTTCGATCCACGTGCGGGATGGGCGGGTGCGTGATGACCACTGATCCGAAGAAGGCGTCGGCGGGTGCGTCGCGCACCGAGTTCTTCATGATCTCGGTGGCGGCGCAGCTGGCCGGTATGCACGCGCAGACGCTGCGCACCTACGACCGTCTCGGTCTGGTGACGCCGCAACGCACTTCGGGTGGGGGTCGCCGGTATTCGGCCAGGGATGTGGAGCTGCTGCGCGAGGTGCAGCGGCTTTCCCAGGACGAGGGCGTCAATCTGGCGGGGATCAAGCGCATCATCGAATTGACCAATCAGGTCGAGGAGTTGCGCGAACAACTCGCCGAGACGCGCGCCGAACTGGAGCGGCTGCGGGCGGGCTACCGCCCGGATCTCTCGCCGCCGCAACGCAGTACCGCGCTGGTGGTGTGGAAGCCGCGCAACCAGCGCTGAACGAATGCCGATCGGGCCCCGTTTCTTTCGAACTCTCCGGAATTCGGAAGCGGCGGGGCCCGATTGTCCTTTCCGGCCGGTGCGGGGTTTGCTGGAACAGTGTTCAAGTTTGCTGGCGCGCAGGGAATTCCGTCGAGCTGCCTTTGCTGTCGGCATGAATTCAGCGGACCGGTCGGTATTTTCGGATTCCGCGCGGAATGCGCGGAGGTTGCCCATCGGCCGTGGTCGGCGGCTCGTGAGGGTAGCCACAGGGTCGCTCTAGGTGGCTTGACCAGGTGAGTCTTGCAAAGTGGATCGCGCGCATTTGGTGTATCTGTGATCGAATTCATTGCTCCTGAACGGTCTTTCGGTCTGTTATACGGCGATTTTGCGCGCGGGCTTCTTGGTTCAGGGGAATTACACGTGTGTGTTTCGGACGGATCATTCCGTACCCGGCAAACCTCGCCTACACTCAGTGGGCATCGGCTGCTGTCGAGTGTCCCGCAGCACCTCACTCGCCGGCACGGTTTGTGTTCTCGTGCGAAATGGGGTTGTGACACAAATGGATTCGCGGACTGTCGCTTTGATCAGAACGACGTTCAAGGCGGTTGCTGCGGAAGAAGGGGGGCCGGAGAGGCTGGCGCGGTCGTTCTACTCGATCCTGTTCACCGACTACCCGCAAACCCGCGACTTCTTCCCCGCGGCGATGGATTCACAGCGTGACCGTCTTGTCAAGGCCATCTCCTACGCCCTCGACCGGCTCGAGGAACCGAACAAATTGTTGCCGTTCCTCGCCCAGCTCGGCCGCGATCACCGCAAATACGGTGTGCGGGCCGAACACTACGTCGCGGTGGCCACCTCGCTGAAGGAGGCGGTGCGCCGCTTCGCGGGGACCGAGATGTGGACCGACGAGGTCGGCAAGGCTTGGGACGAGGGACTCGCCGTCATCGGCGCGACGATGCAGGAGGCGGCCGACAAGGAGACCACGCCGGCGGTGTGGTCGGGCACCGTGGTCGAAAATCGGTTGGTGCTGCGGAATCTGGCGATCGTCCGCCTGCAACTGGACCAGCCCATCTCCTATGCCGCGGGCCAGTACATGAGCGTGCAGATCCCCGCGCGGCCCCGGATGTGGCGCTACCTCTCGCCCGCCGTGCCCGCGAATGCCAACGGGGAGATCGAATTCCACGTGCGCGGTGTGCTCGGCGGCTGGGTGAGTCCGGCCATCGTCGGGCACACCGGTGTCGGCGACCAGTGGCACATCGGCTCGCCGCTGGGCGGGCTCGGGGTGCCGCGCAACACCAAGCGCAAGATGCTCATGGTCGGCTGCGGCACCGGAATCGCCCCGCTGCGTGCGCAACTCATGCAGATGGCGCAGCGGCGCACCAACCCGAAGGTGCACCTGTTCGTCGGCGGGCACCACCCGTGCGATCTCTACGACCTGGAGACGCTGAGCGATCTGGCCGTCGCCAACAAGTGGCTCACCGTCACGCCGGTCAGCGAGAGCGATGAGAACCCTTGGTGGTACTACGATTCCGGCTCGGTCGACCGGCAGTGGCCCGGGTTGGAGCCGCGGATGACCGGGCAGATCGGCAAGGTCGTGGCGAGTTTCGGGTCCTGGGCCGACCGCGACGTGCAGATCGTCGGCTCGCCCTCGATGGTGCAGACCACCAAGTTCCGGCTCATGGCGGCGGGCACGCAGACCAAGAACATCCGCCACGACCCGCTGTTCTGAGCGCTCAGAGTCCTTCGTACTGAATGCGTTCGGCCGGGGTGCCGGTCTCGACCAGACGGTCCACCGTGGCGCGCACCATGGCGGGTGACCCGCACACCAGCACTTGGTGCTCGGCGAACGCACCGTGCGCGCCCACCACCTCGGCGAGCGTGCCCTCCAGCAGTTCGTCGGCGGGGAAGCCCACGTCCACCCGGGAGTGCTCGAACCACTCGTCGGGCCAGTCCGGGTCCTCCAGGCTCTCCACCACCGGCACCACGGTGAGCCACTCCAGCTCCTCGGCCAACAGGTAGAGCATGTCGGCGGCGTACAGGTCGCGCGGGTAGCGGCCGCCCACGAACAGGTAGGTGCGCGGCGGTTCGGCCAGCCTGGCCAGCTCCAGGATCTGCGCGCGCAGCGGCGCCAGACCGGTGCCGCCCGCGATCATCACCACCTCGCCGCCCTCCGGATCCACCGCGAACGACCCCTGCGGCGCGGAGATCAACCACTCCTCACCCGCCTCCGTGTCGGCCACCAGCGACCCGCTCAGCCACCCACCCGGCACCGCCCGCACGTGGAACTCCAGCTTCCCGTCCAGCGACGGCGGCAGCGCGGGGGAGAGCCTGCGCCGCACCCCGGGATGGCGCTGCGTGCGGATCTCCACCGACTGCCCGGCGACGAACGGCACGAACTCCCCGATCAGGCGGATCACCGCCACGTCGTGACGCAGGCGATGGTGGCCGACGACGGTCGCGGTCCATTCCTGTTGCGCCACACCGTTACCGAGATGCTGGGGGTCCGTCATTCAGGAGAGTCCTGTCTTCGAGGCGGGTGTGTCATGGTTGGGGCGAGCCCGAAATGGGTGTACGGGCTGTGTTTGTTGGCGCGCTGGTGCGCGCGTGTTCGCGGCCCTTGATGTCTCGCGGCCCAGCGCTCGAGACTCGCGCTGCGCGCATGCGCTTCGAGCGCTGGGCCGCGAGACGGCCGCGAACGGTCGGTCGTCGGGCTCCCTCCCCGATGTGGTTGGGAGAGTGCGGATCGTGCGTGCAGGTGAGGGCTGAGCCGGGCCGAGTGGGCACATCACACCGGGTCGCTGGCGATGATGTGTTCCGGTGCGCCGACGGCGATGAGGGCGCGTTTGGTGTCGGCGATCATGCGGGCCGAGCCGGCTATCTGGATCTGGCGGTCGGACCAGGAGCCGAAGCTGGCGACGACGGCGCCGAGGTTGCCGATGAGGCGGCGGTGCATGCCGTAGGGGGCGTCGGCGGGCGGGTGGGGGTACCACCACGGGTTGGTCTTCTGCTCGCACACCGGCACCACGGTGAGCCACGGGTTGCTCTGCGAGAGCTGCCACATGTTCTCCACGTCGTACAGGTCGCAGGGATAGCGGCCGCCGATGAAGAAGTGCACGCGCGGGTTCACCCCGCGCTGGCTCATCTCGATCAGCTGGGCGCGCAGCGGCGCGATACCGGTGCCCGCGCCGATCAGCAGCACGTCGCGGCCCGATTCGCGATCCACGTGCAGGCCGCCCAGCGGTCCGCCGATCTGCCAGCGGTCGCCCACCTGCGTCTCGTTCACAATGGCCGGGCTCACCCAGCCGGTGCGGACCTTGCGCACGTGGAACTCGATCTCCCCGTAGGGATTCGAGGGAATCGCCGGCGAGAGGTACCGCCACATCTTGGGCCGCTGCGGAATCGCCACCGGCACGTATTGCCCGGCCTGATACGGCACCGGCGTGTCCGATTGCAGGCGCACGATGGCCAGGTCGTCGAGCACCTTGCGGTGACCGACCACGGTGGCCTCCCAGTACGGCGGCGACTTGTCGGAGTTCGCGCCGATCGCCATCGCGGCCGAGATGAGGATGGCGATATCGCGCCAGCCCTCCTCCAGTTCGCGGGTCCAGCCGTTGCCGTTGTAGACGCGGAACGCGGTGAGCATGGCCCGGCCCGCCTGGTCGTAGTGCTGGGCCTCGACACCGTACTTGCGGTGGTCGCGGGCCAACTGCTCCAGGAACCGCTGCGCGCGATCCCAGTCCTCGAGGTGGTCGAGCACGTACTGGATGGCGGTGGTCAGGCGCTTGGGTTGCATGTCCATCGCGGGCGGGAACAGTTCGCGCAGCCGGGGGCTCTCGGCGAACAGGTGACCGTAGAAGGCACTGATCAACCGCTCGGGTCCGCCCGGGGATTCGGTCACCGAACGGAAGTTGGCGCGGACCAGCGCAGCCGAACGCGCATCCACGACGAGAGCTTCCTTTCTCAGCAGGGACGTACCCGAAACCGGCGGTCCTCGGGGATCAAGTATCCCCGAAAAGTCCGTGGCCGTGTCGGGATGCGCAGCACGTACCGAGCCCGCCGAGAGCTATCGCTCGGCTATTTCACTGCCTGCGGAGGTCCAACACGACGGGCTCATGGCGTCGACGCGCCGACGGCACCGTCGCTGCGCTCGGCCCATGGGTCTGGGCCGCTGTCCAGGATAGCGGCGCGACGCCGCCGCGACGACCCGATGTGCCCGGTCAGCGGGCAACGGCCGCGCGAACCGCGGGCACGACCTGCTCGGTGTAGCGGCGGACCTGTGCGGCCGCGTCGCCCTCGCTGGGCCAGAAGACGAAGCCGTCCACCCGTCGCTCCAGGTGCAGGGCGATGAGGTCATCGACCCACCGCTCGACGGGACCGGCCAGGAAGCCGCCGTCCGCGCCGTCGGTGATCGTGCCCGAGACGTTGTAGAGGCGCCGCACCGCCGACGGGTCGCGCCCCGCCGCCGCGGCCGCGTCGTCGATCCGCGCGCCCGCCTCGGTGAGGAACTCCGGCGTCGCCCACGACGAGGAGGGCAGCCAGCCGTCGGCCCGCGCGCCGGTCAGCGCCAGCATGCGCGGGCCGCTCGCGCCGAGCCAGATGCCGGGGGCGTGGGCGGGCGCGGGGCCGGGGTGGATCCCGACGAGGCGATGGAACTCGCCCGGCACCCGCGCGGTGCGCTCGTCGGACCACATGGCCCGGATGATCTCAATCGCCTCGCCGGTCGCCCGCAACGCCTCGCCGCCCGAGAGCCGCGCCCCGCCCATCCCGGCGATCGCGTCCCAGAACGCGCCGGCGCCGAGCCCGAGGTGGACGCGTCCGCCGGTGATGATGTCCAGGGAGGCAACCGATTTGGCCAGCACGGCCGGATTGCGCAGCGGCAGGTTGGCGACGTCGGGGAAGAACGCGAGCCGGGTGGTGCGCACGGCGAGCGCGGTGATCAGGGTCCAGGTGTCGAAGAAGCGGCGCTGATAGGGGTGGTCCTGGATGCCGATGAGGTCGAGCCCGTGGGTGTCGGCGTAGGCGGCCAGGTCGGTGAGTCCGGCGTAGTTGTCGGCCTCCGGGATCAGGAAGAGGCCGAATTCGGGCTGCCGAGTGGTCATTTCGTGCTCCGTTCGCAGATCACCGGGACTGTCTTGCCGCGCGCGCCGGAAGCGGCGGGTTGCCCGTAGTCATCCCTACACCACGCACGGTGTGATTCATCGCATCCGGGGGCGGCGCGGCGTAGCGTTGACGCGACCGGTGGATCCGCGCGAAACTTTTTCAAAGTTGAGCGGAACAGACTCAACCTCTCCGACGTTGAACCCAGAGAACAGCGCGAGCCCGCGCGTGCGGGAAAGGGCACTCGACGCTGCGGACACGACAAGTAGGAAGGTGACGCGTGGACTCGTTCAATCCCACCACCAAGACCCAGGCGGCCCTGACCGCGGCCCTGCAGGCGGCCTCCGCCGCGGGCAATCCGGAGATTCGCCCGGCGCACTTGCTGGTGGCGTTGCTGGATCAGACCGACGGGATCGCCGCCCCGCTGCTCAAGGCCGTCGGCGTGGACCCCGCCGCCGTCCGGCGCGAGGCACAGGACATCGTCGACCGGCTGCCGCGCGCGACCGGTGCGACCACCACTCCCCAACTCGGCCGCGAGGCGCTGGCCGCCATCACCGCGGCGCAGCGGCTGGCCACCGAACTGGGGGACGAATACGTCTCGACCGAGCACGTCGTCGTCGGTCTCGCCCAGGGCGATTCGGACGTGACGATGCTGCTCACCAAGTACGGCGCGACCGCCGACGCGCTGCGCGAGGCGTTCACCGCCGTGCGCGGCAGCGCGCGCGTCACCAGCCCCGATCCCGAGGGCAGCTACCAGGCGCTGGAGAAGTACTCCACCGACCTCACCGAGGCGGCGCGCGCGGGCAAGCTGGACCCGGTCATCGGGCGCGACACCGAGATCCGGCGCGTGGTGCAGGTGCTCAGCCGCCGCACCAAGAACAACCCGGTGCTGATCGGCGAACCCGGCGTCGGCAAGACCGCCATCGTGGAGGGCCTGGCCCAGCGCATCGTCGCGGGCGACGTCCCGGAATCGCTGCGCGGCAAGTCCGTCGTCTCGCTCGACCTGGGCGCGATGGTGGCCGGCGCGAAGTACCGCGGCGAGTTCGAGGAGCGGCTCAAGGCCGTGCTGGAGGACATCAAGAACAGCGCGGGCCAGATCATCACGTTCATCGACGAGCTGCACACCATCGTCGGCGCGGGCGCCACGGGCGAATCCGCCATGGACGCGGGCAACATGATCAAGCCCATGCTGGCGCGCGGCGAGCTGCGGCTGGTCGGCGCGACCACGTTGGAGGAGTACCGCCAGCACATCGAGAAGGACGCGGCGCTGGAGCGGCGCTTCCAGCAGGTGCTGGTCGGCGAGCCCTCGGTGGAGGACACCGTCGGCATCCTGCGCGGCATCAAGGAGCGCTACGAGGTGCACCACGGCGTGCGCATCACCGACTCCGCGCTGGTGGCCGCCGCCGCCCTGTCGGATCGCTACATCACCTCGCGGTTCCTGCCCGACAAGGCCATCGACCTGGTGGACGAGTCGGCCTCGCGGCTGCGCATGGAGATCGACTCGCGCCCGGTGGAGATCGACGAGGTCGAGCGCGCGGTGCGCCGCCTCGAGATCGAGGAGGTCGCGCTGAGCAAGGAGACCGACGAGGCCTCCAAGCAGCGCCTGGAGAAGCTGCGCTCCGAACTGGCCGACAGCCGCGAGAAGCTCAACCAGCTCACCACCCGCTGGCAGAACGAGAAGAACGCCATCGACCAGGTGCGCGTGCTCAAGGAACAGCTCGAGGCGCTGCGCGGGGAGTCCGAGCGCGCCGAGCGCGACGGCGATCTGGGCAAGGCCGCCGAGCTGCGCTACGGCCGCATCCCCACCCTCGAGAAGGATCTCGCCGAGGCCGAGCGGGCCTCCGGCGCGGCCGCCGACGGCGAGGTGATGCTCAAGGAGGAGGTCGGCCCCGACGACATCGCCGAGGTGGTGTCGGCGTGGACCGGCATCCCGGTGGGCAGGCTGATGGAGGGCGAGACCCAGAAGCTGCTGCGCATGGAGGAGGAGCTGGGCCGGCGCGTGGTCGGCCAGACCGAGGCCGTGCAGGCGGTGTCGGACGCGGTGCGCCGGGCGCGCGCGGGCGTGGCCGATCCGAACCGGCCCACCGGCTCGTTCCTGTTCGTCGGCCCCACCGGCGTCGGCAAGACCGAGCTGGCCAAGGCGCTCGCGGACTTCCTGTTCGACGACGAGCGCGCCATGGTCCGCATCGATATGAGCGAGTACAGCGAGAAGCACGCGGTGGCCCGCCTGGTCGGTGCGCCGCCCGGCTACGTCGGCTACGACCAGGGCGGTCAGCTCACCGAGGCGGTGCGGCGCAGGCCGTACACGGTGGTGCTGTTCGACGAGATCGAGAAGGCGCACCCGGACGTCTTCGACATCCTGCTCGCGGTGCTGGACGAGGGCAGGCTCACCGACGGCCAGGGCCGCACGGTGGACTTCCGCAACACCATCCTCATCCTGACCTCGAACCTGGGTGCGGGCGGTGACAAGGAGTTCGTCATGAACGCGGTGCGCTCGGCGTTCAAGCCGGAGTTCCTCAATCGTCTCGACGACGTGGTGATGTTCCACGCGCTGGACGAGGAGCAGCTGGAGCGGATCGTCGACATCCAGCTCGACCAGCTCCAGAAGCGGCTCTCGCAGCGCAGGCTGAAGCTGGACGTGAGCGATTCGGCGCGGTTCTGGCTGGCGGTGCGCGGCTACGACCCGGTGTACGGTGCGCGGCCGCTGCGCAGGCTGATCCAGCAGTCCATCGGCGACACCCTCGCCAAGGAATTGCTGGCCGGGGAGATCACCGACGGCGACACCGTGAAGGTGGGCGTCAGCCTGGAGAGCGACGGGTTGATCGTCGGCAAGTGAGTGCGTCGCGACCCCGACGCCCGGCGTGGGCGTCGGGGTCGCGCTGTCTCGTGTCCGCGCGGCCGTGCGGTGGCGCGAACAACGTGCCGAGTCGGGCCCGGCATCCGGCGATTGCCGGGCCGGACGGACCGGCGGGCCTACCCTGGAGTCATGACGAACCCGAAGGACCCCTGGGGACAGCGGCCGGAGGATGCGCCGACCGAGCATCTCGGAGCGCCGGGGGCGTCCGCGTTCGACCAGGCCGGGGAGACGACGAGTTACCCGACCACCGAGCGCTACGAACCGTGGGGCCCGCCTCCGGCCAACGCCACCAAGGAGTTCCCGCCGCTGGAGAGTCAGTCGTGGGGCGCCTATGACGGCGGGTACGGGGCGTGGGCGGGCGCGCAGGATGCCCCGCAGGGGGCGGGCGCACCACCCCAGTACGTGCCGCCGGGTGCGCAACCTCCGGGGGTGCAGCCACCGGATCAACAACCGCCCAAACGCAATACGGGTCTGTGGATCGCGCTCGCCATAGGTGTGATCGCGCTCATCGCCGTGGGCGGTGTGGTGGCCGGGCTGCTGATCGGCAATAACGATTCGTCCACGACAGCGGGTTCGACGACCACCCTGTCGGTTCCGACGGGCGCGCCCACACCCACCGAGAATCCGCAGCCCACCCGCCCGTCGCCGAGCGGTGTGCCCGGCCTGCCCGGCATCGAAGGACTCGGCGCCACCATGGGCACCATCAGCGCCAACGACGCGGGCACGCTCACCATCAGCACCGTGTCGGGCGGCACCGTCACGGTGCGCACCGACGCGTCGACGCAGGTGATCGCGCTGTCCGGCGCGTCGGTCGCCGACCTGCCCGTCGGGGATCTGGTGATGGTGCAGGGCGACGAGGAGGCCGACGGCGCCATCCTCGCGCGGATCATCATCAGCACCGCGCTGCCCGGCGGCGGACGCTGAGCGTGTACGCGGCTCATTGACCGCCATCGCCAGTTACGCTGGACCCTGATGACGGCAATGTGGTTCGGGTTGGCGGCGATCGCGCTCGTGGGTGCGATCGTGCTGCTGTATTTCGATCGGGTCCAACGGCAGCGGACCGGTCACGCGCGCCAGGTCTGGGCGAAGGCACAGGGATACACCTATGTGTCGGTGGAACCGGCGCTCCCGTCGACGTGGCGACGCGGCGCGCTGGCCAAGCTCGGTTACCTGTCCGCGGTGGACGTGGTCTCCGGTATCCGCAAGGGCGAGAAGTTCGTGCTCTTCGATCTGGAGGACGCGGCCACGCTGGTCGCGGTGCGCCGCCAGATCGGTTCGGACATCGACGTCGACATGCGGCTCAAGACCGCCTCGCCGCCCAAGGACGCCGACCTGGAGCTGCTCGGCGCCATCGGCGACCGCGTGGTCTTCGCCACCAACCCCGAGATCGCCAGGCACGCGGTGGATCAGCGCATGGTCGCGTTCATCGAGTCGCTGCCCGAGACCGTGCAGATGCTGTGGAGCGAGGGTAACTGGACCCTCGGCATGCTGAATGTCGGCACGGTGGCCAAGGATTGGGAGAGCGCCATCGACGCGGTGCTGCGCCTCTCGGGTCTGCTGCACGTGCTGCCGCCCGTCGCCGATCCGCGCGGTTTCGAGGATCGCGCGCGCGGCCGCGCCCCGGAGCGCGAAGCCGAATCCCCGCGCGGCGCAGCACGTGTCGCGCCGCCCGAAGGCGACGAGCGGGACAGTGACCTGCCCGCCTCCCGCGGCGTCGGCCCGCGCGGCTACGAACTCGACGGCGACGACGACTTCGATCCGGACGGCCCCCGCGCCTACGCCGACCGCGCCGAGAATCGCGCCTACGACGACGAGCCCGACTACGACGACGACTTCGATCCGGACGGCCCCCGCGCCTACGCCGACCGCGCCGAGAATCGCGCCTACGACGACGAGCCGGACTACGACGACGAAGCCTTGTTCGAGGACGAGGGCTACGATGAGCCCGCCGAGCCCGCCCCGCTGCGCAAGGAACCCGCCGCCGAACCCGCGCGCCGCCCCTCCCTCGCGGTCGTCCCCGACGCCAAGTCCCGCGACGAGCAGCGCCGCGAGGACGAGGACCCGCTGCCGCGCGGTGAGTGGGACCTCGACGAGGACCCCGCGCGCGCTCCGGAGAGCACGCCCGACCGTCCGGGCGGACCCTTCCACCCGGGCTTCCGCCCGTACCAGGGCCCCGTGCCCAAGTGACCCACCCGAGGGGATTCGCGTCGTCATGACCGATGGTTCCGCCCCCGCGCGCCTGCCCGGCGCCACCCGCCCCGTGGCCCTCGTCACGGGTCCCACCTCCGGCATCGGCCAGGCCTACGCCCAGCGCCTGGCCGCGCTCGGCTACGACCTGGTGCTCGTTGCCAGGGACGCCGATCGCCTGGCCGCGTTCGCCGCCGAGGTGGCCCGCAAATTCGATACCCGCTCGCAGGTGCTGACCGCCGACCTCACGGTCGACGCGGATCGCGAACGCGTCGCGGCGCGGGCCGCCGACGGCGTCGATTTCCTCGTCAATAACGCGGGAATCGGGCTCAAAGGCGAGTTCTGGGAGCTGCCCTTCGACCGGGTGCGCGCCCAGCTCGACCTCAACGTCGGCGCCGTGCTGGAACTCACCCACGCCGCGCTGCCGCCCATGATCGCCGCGGCCAAGGGCACCATCGTCAATGTGGCCAGCGTCGCCGGACTCGTGCCGGGGCGGGGCTCGACCTATTCGGCCTCCAAGGCCTACGTCGTATCCTTCACGGAAGGGTTGGCGGGCGGCCTGGCCGGAACCGGTGTCCGTATCCAGGCGCTGTGCCCCGGATTCGTCCGCACGGAATTCCACGACCGCGCGGGTATCGAGATGTCCTCGCTGCCCGCGCCGCTGTGGCTGTCCGTCGAACAGGTCGTCGCCGGTTCGCTGCGTGATCTCGAGAAGAACCGGGTCGTCAGCGTGCCCGGCGTGCAGTACAAGGCGATCACCACCGCGGCCGGACTCATCCCGCGAACCCTGCAGGTCCGAATGAATCGGGGCTTGTTCAATTCACGCGGAAGGACTTAGACATGATCGACCAGGCGAGTGCGGTGCACGGTGACACCGAGCACGGGGGCGGCGCCGACCGCGACAGATTGGCCGCGCTGGTGCGCGAGCTGGCCGTGGTGCACGGCAAGGTGACGCTGTCGTCCGGCAAGGAGGCCGACTACTACGTGGACCTGCGCCGCGCGACCCTGCACCACCGGGCCGGGCCACTGATCGGCAAACTGCTGCGCGAACTCGTCGCGGACTGGGACTTCGACGCCGTCGGTGGTCTCACCATGGGCGCCGACCCCGTCGCGCTGGCCGTCATGCACGCGCCGGGCCGCCCGATCGACGCGTTCGTGGTGCGCAAGGCCGCCAAGACCCACGGCATGCAGCGCCAGATCGAGGGCCCCGACATCGTCGGCAAGCGCGTGCTCGTCGTCGAGGACACCACCACCACCGGAAACTCCCCGCTCACGGCCGTGCGCGCGCTGCGGGACGCCGGTGCCACCGTGGTGGGCGTGGCCACCGTCGTGGACCGGGAGACCGGGGCCGATCAGGTGATCGCCGCCGAGGGATTGGAATATCGATCCATCCTCGGCCTGAAGGATTTGGCCCTGGGATAGCCTGGACGCTGTTCAAGTTTGTCCGGACGGTGAAGGACGTGTGAGTCACCAGTGGTGAGCATTGCGGTAAACAAGAGTCGCCAGAATGTTGCGATGCTCGGAATCGGTGCCTACCGACCCCAGCGCATCGTCAGCAATGACGAGGTGTGCGAGGTCCTGGACTCCACCGACCAGTGGATCTTCGAGCGCACCGGCGTCCGCAACCGGCGCTGGATCAGCGGCGACGAGACCCTGCGCTCCATCGCCGCGGGCGCGGGCGAACGCGCGCTCACCAATACCGGCATCGACCGCGCCAAGATCGGCGCGCTCATCCTGTGTACCTCGAGCTGGCTCAAGCTCACCCCGCACGGCGCGCCGACCGTGGCCTCCGACCTGGGCATGAACGGCATCCCCGCCTTCGACCTCACCTCCGGCTGCGGTGGCTTCGGCTACGGGCTGGGCGTGGCCGCCGACCTGATCCGCGCGGGCTCGGCCGACTACGTGCTGGTCATCGGTGCCGAGACGATGACCGTGGGCCTGGACCCCACCGACCGCGGCACCGCGATGATCTTCGGTGACGGCGCGGGCGCGGTGGTGGTCGGGCCGAGCGAGGAGAACGGCATCTCCCCGACGGTGTGGGGCAGCGACGGCGAGAACGCCGAAGCGATCGCCCAGGACGTCGACTTCCTCGAGTACATGAACAAGGCACAGCGGTTGCAGGGCACCGACCCGGCGGTGGAGCCGGTCGGCCGGATGTCGCTGCGCATGGAGGGGCCGCGCGTATTCCGTTGGGCCGCCGTCACTCTGCCGCGCGCGCTGGCCTCGGCGCTGGAGGTGTCGGGGGTGTCCAAGGACGATATCGAGGTGTTCATCCCGCACCAGGCCAACGCCCGCATCAACGAGCTGATGAAGAAGAACCTCGGGCTGGCCGACGAGATCCCGATGGCCAACGACATCGAGAACACCGGCAACACCTCCGCCGCGTCCATTCCGCTGGCGATGGAGGAGATGCTGGTGACGGGTAAGGCCAAGGGCGGGCAACTGGCGTTGCTGCTCGGGTTCGGCGCGGGCCTGAGTTACGCCGGCCAGGTCGTGACCCTGCCCCCGAAGCCGGCCGAGGCCAGTTTCTGACTATGGCGAGGCCCTTTCGCGCGGCGTTCGTCGGCGCGGCGGCGGTGACGGTGTTCGGCGCCGTCACCGGTCGCGACAAGCTCCAGTGGGTGGCCAAGCCGCTCATGATGCCGCTGCTGGCCGCCGACGTGGCGACCTCGGAGGTGGCGCTCGACCCCGTCGACCGCACCGTGCTGCTCGGTTCGCTCGGTGCGGCCACCCTCGGTGACGTGCTGCTCATCGATCCCGACGACGATCGCAGGCTGATCGCGGGCGCGTCGTCGTTCGCCGTCATGCAGGCGGGTTACTCCGTGCTGTGGTGGCGGCGCGGCGCCCGGCCCCGCGCGGCCATCGCCGGCCAGCGCCTCGCGGCCTGGCTGGGCGCGGCCGCGCTGATGCGTGTCAAGGCCCCCACCGTCGCCGCGCCCCTCACCGCCTACGGCGCCACCCTCGGCACGGCGGCCACCCTCGCCTCCGACCCGGCCCTGGCCCCCGGCGCGAAAAACCTTGCGGGCCTGAATATCCCGGGCCCCGACCCCCGCTCCCGCCTCGGCCTCGGCGCCCTCCTCTTCACCCTCTCCGACGGCCTGATCGTGCTCCGCCGCATCTTCGCCAGCTCCCCCCGCGCCCGCCGCACCACCGAGGGCATCATCCTGGCCACCTACGCCGCCGCCCAGTACCTCCTCACCGACCCCCGAGTCCACGAAAAGTAGGTCCGGACGGACCCATGACGTCACCAGCGGACGACCGCGCCGCCGCCGCCATCCGCCGGTCCCGCGACCAGGCGGTCGCGCGGGGATGGAACCCGGATTCGGCGACCGGAGCCACAGACGCGCAGATCGACCGATGGGCAGCCGAGCAAGGCGTCGAGACGGTTCCCGCGGCTGTTCGTGAAGTGCTGCGGTTGATCGGGGAGGACCCGGGAATCTGGTTCTCCGGAACATCTTTCGGTGTGCGGATGGTCGACGCCGCGACCAAGCGTGACGCCCTGGGCTGTTTCGACGATGCCGAGACCGTCCCGCTGCGTGCCCCCGCCGATCTGCTGGTGATCGCGGAGGCCGGGGCGTACAGCTACGTCGTAGTGGACGGCGGCGACCTGCTGCGCGCCGACCCGCCGCTCTGGCTGCTCCACGAGACGGGCCGCGCCGAGCGGCGCTGGGAGTCGGTGACCGCCTGGTTCGCGCTGCGCGCGGCCGGGGTGATCGAGCGCGGGCGAAAGCTGGCCGAACGCCGCGCCGAGGGGCGCCCGGACCTCGCTCGTGAGTCGCACTTCCACTCGGATCGAGTCTCGGCCCGCGAGCGGTGGCACCTACAGGACCAGGATTATGCGGTCGCGGTTCTCCGGGTCTACTCGGATGGAGATGGTTTCGCCGGGGGAGAGCTTGGGTTTGTCGGCGGGGGTGACGTCGAAGACTATTGTGCCGCGGTAGGTTTCGGAGCCGGGGACGGTGAGTTCGAGGTCCAGTTCGGTGAGTTCGGTGTAGTGGTCGGTGCGGGCGAGAGGGTGGACGCCTTCGATGGTGGCCCATCCTTCGAGGCCGTGGCGCCAGAGTTTGCGGTCGGCGCGGGAGGGGCGGGCGGCGAGCAGCATGCCGAGGCCGACGCAGGAGCCGAACAGGCCGACCAGCGCCACGATCTGATACGGGACGGTGCCGGGCGGGGTGTGGTGCACGAGCCAGCCGAGCCACAGGCCGAGCAGGATCAGGTATCCGGCGGTGACGCCGAGCACCGTGCGCAGAATCCGTGCGTGATCCATGGCAGCCTCCACCCCCTGACCCGCCCTTATCCCTCCAGGATAGGCCGATTCCGGGTGGATGAACCGGCCTTCGCGCCGATCCCTACCCCTTCAACCGCAGCACCGCCAGCACCCGCCGGTGGTGGGTGTCCGACGGCGGCAGATCGAGTTTGGTGAAGATGTTGCCGATGTGCTTCTCCACCGCCCGCTCGGTCACGGTGAGCGCTTCGGCGATCGCCCCGTTGGACAACCCCTGCGCCATGAGTTCGAGCACCTCGCGCTCGCGCGGGGTGAGGCGGGCCAGCGAATCCTGTTGGCGTGCGGCACCCATCAGCTGACTCACCACTTCCGGGTCGAGGGCGGTGCCGCCGGTGGCGACGCGGCCCAGCGCGTCGACGAACTCGCGCACGTCGGCCACCCGGTCCTTGAGCAGGTAGCCGACCCCACTCGCGCCGCCGGCGAGAAGTTCTGTCGCGTACCGGGTTTCGATCCACTGCGAGAACACCAGCACCCCGGTCATGGGGAACTTGCGGCGCAGTTCGATGGCGGCGAGCAGCCCCTCGTCGGTGAACGAGGGGGGCATCCGCACGTCCACCACCGCCACGTCGGGATTGTGCGCCGCCACCACATCGGCCAGGGTGGACGCGTCGCCCACCATCGCCACCACCTCGTGCCCGCGCTCGGTGAGCAGCCCGGCCAGCCCGTCGCGCAGGATCGCGCTGTCCTCGGCGATGACGATCCGCAGCGGCGTGCTCATCGCAGGTCCTCGACCGGCAGCAGCATCGTCACCACGGTCGGTCCGCCGGGCGGGCTGTCCACCGTCAGGGTGCCGTCCACGGCGCGCGCCCGCGCCGCGAGCCCGGCCAGCCCGCTGCCCGCGACGGGCGCGCCCTCGGCGGGCTGGAGCACCCCGCCCACTCCGTTGTCGCGCACGGTCACCCGGATGGTGCGCTGGCTGTCGGGCATCACCGACACCCAGGCCCGTTCGGCGTGCGCGTGCTTCACCATGTTGGTGAGCAGTTCGGCGACGGAGAAGTAGGCGATCGCCTCCACGGCCGGGTTCGGCCGCCGCGGCAGGTGCACCCGCAGCTCCACGGGGATCGCGCAGCGTGCCGCCAGCGTCTCCAACGCGGGGCCGAGCCCCAGTTCCAGGGCGGGCGGGTGGATGCCGCGCACGAGTTCGCGCAGCTCGGTGAGCGCTTCCTTGGAGCTGGCGTGCGCGTCGGCGATGAGGTCGCTGGGGTCGCCACCGGCGGCGATGCGCTCCTCGGCGCGCCCGAGCGCCATCGCGATGGTGACCAGTCGGGCCTGGGTGCCGTCGTGCAGGTCGCGTTCGACGCGGCGCAGCGTGGCGGCCGAATCGTCGACGGCGGCGCGCCTGCTCTCCCGCAACTCGACGAGCTGGCGGTCGCGCGGGGTGGCGCCGAGCAGCTGCACCGTCAGCCACCGGTGCATGTGGCAGACGCCGCGCACCAGCCACGGCAGCGCGAAGCACCCGAGCACGCCGAGCGCGGCGAGCCCGAGCACCCGCGGCCAGGTGTCGATGTAGAACTCGCCGAACTGCATGAGCGACTGCCGCTCCACGCCGCTCGCGTCGACGTTGGTGGGCCGGAACACCGCCCACGGGATCGGGGAGATGGCCAGG
The DNA here is from genome assembly GCF_036051655.1 of Nocardia puris. Classification (NCBI taxonomy): domain Bacteria; kingdom Bacillati; phylum Actinomycetota; class Actinomycetes; order Mycobacteriales; family Nocardiaceae; genus Nocardia; species Nocardia puris. Next base: position 2,210,830 of record NZ_CP107943.1, read on the forward strand.
AACACCGTCATCGCGATGACGACGAGCACGACGTATCCGGCCATCAGCCCGAGCACCGACTGCACGAGCAGGAACAGCACCGCCCGCCAGCTGGGCCGGTCGGTGAACGCACCGCGCAGGAATCCGAAGAAGCCGCGCGGCGGCTGGAACGGCGGCGGCGCGTCGACCGGGGTGCCGAGCAGATCGCGGCACAGCGCGCGATACACGTAGCCCGACAGGCGCGCCCCGAGCAGCACCAGCGCCAGGATCGGGATGCCGACCAGGAAGATCGAGAGGTAGAGACCGCCGCCGAACCCGAAGAACAGGTAGCTGATCGCGACCCCGCCGAGCACGCACACCGCGATCAGGTACGCCAGTTCCTTCCAGGTCCTGGCCTCGATCGGCGCGCGCAGCACCGCGCGCAGCGGCGAGCGCCCCGCCGGGCCCGGCGGGGCGTCGGGTTTGTCGAGCACGAGGGTCGGTTCGGCATGCGTCTCGGTCATGAACCCCATGTTTCTCGCGTGCGGCCGCGTTCTCGATGGAGCCCGCCCCCGGATCGCGGGTGTGGCCAGCTACACCATCGAAGGGTTGCCGGGAGTTAGCATCGAGTGCATGTCCATGCCACCGGCGTCCGGTTATCCACAGCCCTACGGTAGCCCGTACGGTCCGCCGCCGGACCATCCCCAAGCCACCACGATCCTGGTGCTCGGCATCCTCGGCCTGGTGTTCTGCCAGCTGTTCGCGCCGGTCGCGTGGTTCCTGGGCCGCAAGGCGCTGGCGGAGATCGACGCCTCGGGCGGCGCGATCGGCGGGCGCAGCAACGTCAAGGCCGGCTACATCTGCGGCGTGATCGGCACGATCCTGATGCTGCTGGTGGTGATCGGCGTCGTCGCGATCATCGTGATCTCGCTGGTAGTGGCCTCCACCTCGCCGTCCTGACCGGCCGCTCTAGCATCGTCGGCGTGAACGAAGCGCCGCCGGAGCAGGACCTACCCGGACCCACCGAGTGGGGCGAGCACCCGCACGGGGTGGGCCCGTGGCGCGCCGAACACGACACGCCCCCGCCGGACGATCCGCGCCTGGACCCCGAACTGCTCGAACACGGCGACCGCCGCAATGTGGTCGACGCCTACCGCTACTGGACGCGCGAGGCGATCGTCGCCGACATCGACGCCCGCCGCCACCCGTTCCACGTGGCGATCGAGAACTTCGGGCACGACGCCAACATCGGGACCGTGGTGCGCACCGCAAACGCGTTCGCCGCGGCCGCCGTGCACATCGTGGGCAGGCGCCGCTGGAATCGTCGCGGCGCCATGGTCACCGACCGCTATCAGCACCTCGAACATCACGCGAGCGTCGCGGACCTGGTCGAGTACGCCGCGGCACACGGCCTCGCGGTGGTCGCCGTCGACAACGTGCCCGGCGCGGTCCCGCTGGAGACGGCGCAGCTGCCGCGCGAGTGCCTGCTGCTGTTCGGGCAGGAGGGCCCCGGCGTCACCGATCACGCGAAAGACGCCGCGGCCATGACGGTTTCGATCGCGCAGTTCGGTTCCACGCGCAGCATCAACGCGGGTGTCGCGGCGGGCATCGCGATGCACGCGTGGATTCGTCAGCACGCGGACCTGTCGACGGCTTGGTGAACGGGTGCGGGGTGCGCGGCCGTCCCGCGCGTGCCGGCCGACGGGGCTCGGCGACCGCGCCGATCGCGGGACTCCCGGCCGCCGGGTGCACGATTCGGCGTCGGCCGGGTAACAATTCGGCGGCGAGAATTCGTTCGGAGCTGGCACCATTGAGAGATGACCTCGCGGAGCCCGCACACCGGGCAGGATGCTGCATCGACGCCCGCGCTGTGGTCGGAGCGGGCGGACATGGCCGAATCCGCGATCGTCTCCCGGCACCTGCGGGCGCTGTGGGTATGTCCCGGAACGGAATTGGGCGTCGTAGGCTGGCCCGCGACCCGGCGTGAGCGCGCCTTCTTCTCCTGGCACTACTGGTGGCAGGCCCACCTGATCGACTGCGCGGTGGACGCCGCCAACCGCACCCCCACCCCGGCCCGCCGCAAGCGCATCGGCGAGCTGGTGCGCTCGCATCGCGCCCGCAACCTCACGGGCTGGACCAACAAGTACTACGACGACATGGCCTGGCTGGCCATCGCCCTCGAGCGCGCCGAGCGCACGCAGGGCATCACCGAGGCGCGCGGCGCGCTGGTGGCGCTGGAGAAGCGCCTGTACGAGGCGTGGCAGCCCGAGATCGGCGGCGGCATCCCGTGGCGGGTGCGCAGCGACTACTTCAACGCCCCGGCCAACGGTCCGGCCGCGATCGCGCTGGTCCGACTCGGCCGCCACGCCCGCGGCCAGGAGATGGCGGACTGGCTGGACACGACGCTGCGCGACGAGGAGTCGGGCCTGATCCTGGACGGCATCCACCTGCCCTCCGGCGTGATCGAACGCCCCACGTTCACCTACTGCCAGGGCGTGGTGCTCGGTGTGGAGACCGAACTGGCCGTGCACACCGGCGAACAGCGCCATCTGGACCGCGTGCACAACCTGCTCGCGGCCGTCGCCGAGCACATGACGGCGGGCGGTGTCGTCAAGGGGGGTGGCGGCGGGGACGGCGGCCTGTTCAACGGCATCCTGGCGCGGTACCTGGCGGTGGTCGCCCTGATGTTGCCCGGCGACGAGCGTCAGCAGGTCGAGGATCGCAAGGCCGCCGCGGCCCTGGTGCGCGCCTCGGCGGAGGCGGCGTGGGCGAACCGGCTCGAGGTGGAGGGCGAGCCGCTGTTCGGCGCCGACTGGAGCCGCCCGGCGCAGTTGCCCGGCGGCACCTCGGGCGCGGGGCATTTCACCTCGGGCGGGTCGGTCACCGCGTCGAAGGTGCCCGAGCGCGACCTGTCGGTGCAGCTGTCGGGCTGGATGTTGATGGAGGCGGCCTACCAGGTGAGCGGCGCCGGGCTCTGAGCGCCGGGTTCAGGACTCCACGCGCGGCAGCACCGCGGTGGGAGCGTCGTCCATCTCCACGTCGAAGTCCTCGGCGGGGCGGGCCATCTCCATCCGGTACTGCCGGATCCCGATCACGGTGCCGATGATCAACCCGATCACCAGCAGGCACACCACGCCCGGCATCAGCCAGGGCACCCGCTGCAGGAATCCGCCCGCGTAGTAGCCGATCAGCAACAGCACCGGCGCCCAGATGATCGCGCCGAGCGTGCTGGCGATCGTGTACTTGCGGTGGTCCATGCCCGCCGCGCCCGCGACCATCGGGCACAGCGTGCGCACCCACGGAATCCAGCGCGCCACCAGCACCGCGAGGAATCCGTGCCGCGCCAGCAACTCGGCCACCCGCTGTAGGTTGCGGGTGTTGATGTAGCGGCCGTCCTTGCGCGCCACCAGGCGGTGCCCGGTGCGTTGCCCGACCACGTAGCCGACCTGGTTACCGACGATCGCGGAGACCATGGCGCCCACCGAGAGCGCCCACACCTGCGCCTCTCCGGTGGCGTGCGAGGCCATCACGATGCCCGCGGTGATCAACATCGAATCCCCGGGCAGGAACAGCCCGATGATGAGCGCGCACTCCAGGAAGACGAAGGTCAGGACCACTGTCCAGACGAGTGCGGGACCCGCCGAGAGGAGAGGATCGAAACTGCCCAGCGCGAGGGGCGTCGAAGCGGTGGACACCGGCCTCAGCGGGTGGTCTCGTTCGTCAGCGCGAGATCGCTCGTGACCGAAGTCGTCACTGCCTGCCCAATCACGCGGCCTCCTGTCCGATCCGATCGGCCCGCCCGAAGGGAGCGCCGACCTCGATTTCCGGGCCCCACAGTACCGTGCCGAACTGAGAATCCCCCCTCGAGCGGCAAATTACCGGCGGTTAACCGGGCCGTTCACCTCCGGTTCCGCCCACCGTTGTGGTCTGGCCCACGCCCGCGTGACCAAGGGCCCCATGGCTGGCGAAACGCTCCAGCCTCTAGGGTTAGGCCTGACAGAATTGGCTTCTGCCTACGCCGCACGACACGGAGGTCTTCACAGTGCCCATCGCGACTCCGGAGGTCTACGCCGAGATGCTCGGTCGGGCCAAAGCGAACTCGTTCGCCTTCCCCGCCATCAACTGCACCTCGTCGGAGACGATCAACGCGGCCATCAAGGGCTTCGCCGACGCGGGCAGCGACGGCATCATCCAGTTCTCCACCGGTGGCGCGGAGTTCGGCTCCGGCCTCGGCGTCAAGGACATGGTGACCGGCGCGGTCGCGCTGGCCGAGTTCGCCCACGTGGTCGCCGCCAAGTACGACGTCACCATCGCCCTGCACACCGACCACTGCCCGAAGGACAAGCTGGACACCTTCGTGCGCCCGCTCATCGCGATCTCGCAGGAGCGGGTCAACGCGGGCGGCCTGCCGCTGTTCCAGTCGCACATGTGGGACGGCTCGGCCATCCAGATCGACGAGAACCTCGAGATCGCCAAGGAACTGCTCAAGGCCACCGCGGCCGCCAACATCATCCTCGAGGTGGAGATCGGCGTCGTCGGCGGCGAGGAGGACGGCGTCGAGGCCGAGATCAACGAGAAGCTCTACACCTCGCCGGAGGACTTCGAGAAGACCATCGACGCGCTCGGCGCGGGCGAGAACGGCAAGTACCTGCTGGCCGCCACCTTCGGCAACGTGCACGGTGTGTACAAGCCGGGCAACGTGGTGCTCAAGCCCGAGGTGCTGGCCGAGGGCCAGCGCGTGGCCGCCGCCAAGCTGGGCCTGGCCGCCGACGCGCAGCCGTTCGACTTCGTCTTCCACGGCGGCTCGGGCTCGCTGAAGTCCGAGATCGAGGACTCGCTGCGCTTCGGTGTGGTGAAGATGAACGTCGACACCGACACCCAGTACGCGTTCACCCGTCCGGTGGCGGCGCACATGTTCACCAACTATGACGGTGTGCTCAAGATCGACGGCGAGGTCGGCAACAAGAAGACCTACGACCCGCGCAGCTACCTGAAGAAGGCGGAGACCTCGATGGCGGCGCGCATCGTCGAGGCGTGCAATGATCTGAAGTCCGCGGGACGGTCGATCAGCGCCTGACCCTTCTTTCGTACTTCGGGGGCCCGAGCTCATGAGTCTTGACGTGCGTGTGCTCGGGCCCGTCCGGTTGTTCGTCGGCGGTGAGCCGGTGGCGGTCGGCGGGCCCAAGCCGCGAGCTCTGCTGGCCGCGCTCGCCGTGAACCGGCGGCGCGCCGTCGCCTCGGCCGCGCTGGCCGACATGGTGTGGAACGAGGATCCGCCGGATTCCTACGCCGCCAGCCTGCAGGTGTTCGTCTCCAACATCCGCAAGGCGCTGCGCAATTCCGGTGTCGATCCGGCGCAGGTGCTGCGCACCGAGTCGTCGGGATACCGGCTGGAGATCCCGGAGGAAGCCTGCGATATCGGCCGTTTCGAGGCTACCCGCGACAGCGCGGCCAAGGCGGCCGACCGCGGCGACCATCAGCAGGCGGCGCAGCTGTTCGGCGAGGCGCTGCGCGAATGGAGCGGGCGCGCGCTCTCGGATCTGGCGGGCCTGCAATTCGCCGAGGGCTTCGCCACCGCGATGGACGAGGAGCGCCTGCTCGCCGTCGCGGCCCGGATCGACGCCGAGATCGCTTGCGGCCGTGCCGCTTCGGTGATCAGCGAACTGGTCTCGATGACGAACGAGCATCCGCTGCGCGAACCGCTGTGGGGCCAGCTCATCACGGCGCTGTACCTGTCGGGCCGTCAGGCCGACGCCCTGGACGCCTGCCGCCGGGTGCGCACCGTGCTCGCCGACGAACTGGGCATCGATCCCGGCCCGGCTCTGGTCGAGCTGGAACAGCGGGTGCTGCGCCAGGAGCCGTTGAACACCGTCGAGTTCAAGCGCACCGAGCGGCTGGCGGCCGCCATGACCGAGACCGTCACCGAGGTGCCGCGCGCGGTGCGCAGCGGGCAGCTGCGGATGGCCGACGGGCGCGTGCTGCCGATCGCGATGGGCGGCATGCGGATCGGCCGGATGACCGATAACGACCTGGTGCTCGACGACCCCAAGGCCAGCCGGTACCACGCGCACATCATGCCCAGCCGGGCCGGCCTGCTCATCAAGGATCTGCATTCGGCCAACGGCGTCTACATCAACGAGGAGCCGATCGAGAGCGGGTCACTGCTGGCCGACGGCGACGCGATCCGGATCGGCGCGACGATCCTGACCTTCGAGGCCGTGTCCTGAGTCAGTTGCAGGCGATGCCGTCGCCGTCGCGATCCAGCAGCCGCGAATAGCCCGGCTGCCCGCGATACAGCGGCCACGCGCCGTCGTTGATCACCTGCGTGCAGTTGATGTAGGGCACGCGGCGCGGCTGGTCTTCCTCGCTGTCCTGTTTCGGCTGGTTCCCGTAGCGGGGACCGTTGCGTTCGGTCGGAATCGGATGGTCGGACGGCCGGGTGAGCGGGGCGCCGGGCGGGGGTTGCGCGACGGCGGCCGCGGTGCCGGCCAGGATGAGCGCGCCGCAGGCCGCGGCGGCCCATCGGCGGGTGGGCGAGCTGTTCACATCTTCCATCGTGCTCCCGTCCGAGCCGCATGGCGAGGGTGCTGCCCGGTGTATTTCGATCCGTTTCCGGTGGATTCGCCGCGCGCCCGGTAGGGTCTAGCCCGATTGCGTTCGGCGGAGCGTCGAGGGGTTGGTGCATGGCCAAGCGGGTGCTGGCCGCGGTCGGAGCCGTGGTGCTGGGTGCTGGTGCGTTGCTGTACGGCGATCGGTCGATCGCGTTCGCGCAACCCGAGCCGCCGGTGCCGGGCGCGGGGCCGTGCGCGACCGATCCGGCGCCGGTGCACGAGCCGCTCATCCCCAAGACGCTCGAGGTGCCTGTGCCGTATCCGGTGATCACGGTGCTGCCGCCGCAGCGGCCCGATCCGGAGCCCGTGCGCACCGAGATGACGCTGCCCGAGGACCCGTGCGTCAACCCGTGCCCCGACCTCACCGACGGCCCGAAGCCGCCGCCGAGCCTGGCCACACAGCTCGGGATTCCCGAAATCCTGTTGAACCCCCAGCCTTTTCACTTCGCCGTCCCCGGGCCCGGTCCGGACCCCGGCGACGTGCCGCCGCCCCCGGAGCGCGTCGAACCACCCGTCGAAGCCGCGCCCGTGTCGGCGCAGCGGCCCGCGCCCCGCGTCAGGAACGTGCGCGAGGTGTCCAAGCAGACCGGCGCGAACTCGGTGAACCGCACCGACAAGCGCTGGCAGGTGGACGGCACCGACCTCGGCATCATGTGGGAGAGCGCGCCGGGTGAGATCGCCGTCGCGTTCGGCGACACCGTGGGGCAGGGCTTCCACCCGCCCGGCGGCATGGGCGGAGACTGGCGCAGCAATGTGCTGGCGTTCAGCTCCGATCGCGACCTGTCCGACGGCATGACCTACGACCGGATGGTCACCGACAGCCGCTGCCACGCCGCCGAGATCCTGTCCAGCCGCAAGATGGACAACGTCGAGATCACCACCATCCCGACCTCCGGCTTCGCCCTCGGCGACCGGCAGTACCTGAGCTACATGTCCATCCGCACCTGGCACAGCCTGCCCGGCACCTTCTACACCAACTACGGCGGCATCGCCTACTCCGACGACGGCGGGCAGACCTGGACCAAGGACCCGCACGCGCGCTGGGACAACATCTTCGGGCTGTCGAATTTCCAAGTGAGCGCGATGGTTCCGCACGGCGACCACGTCTACATGTTCGGCACGCCCAACACCCGGCTGGGCGCGGTGGGGCTGGCGCGGGTGGCCAAGGACCAGATCCTCAACGTCACCGCCTACCAGTACTGGCGCGACGGACAGTGGACGCCCGTGGGCGGTGCGGGCGGCGCGACGCCGGTGGTGCACGCGCCCGCCGGTGAGCTGTCGGTGCGGTTCGACGCGAGCCGCGACGTCTGGCAGATGAGCTATCTCGACACCTCGCGCGCGGCGATCGTGGTGCGCGAATCGGATTCACCGCAAGGAGTGTGGTCCGAGCCGTCGCCGACGGTGACCGTGCTGGACTACCCGGAGCTCTACGGCGGGTTCATCCACCCGTGGTCGACGGGGTCGGACCTCTACTTCAACATCACCACGTGGAGCGATTACAACGTGTACTTGATGCACGCCGAAATCGAAGAGTGACAAGGGGTTTCGGAGAACCTCAGCTCAGGCGCACTTCGGCGACCGCGCGGCCGAAGAGCTTGCGGCCCTCCGAGGTCGCGGTCAGCACGATGGTGGCGGCGCGGCGCCGCGGATCGAGCAACTTGATCTTGCCGCCCAATTCGATCTCGCTCGCCGAATCCGCCCGCACCGGAACGTAACCCGAGAACCGCACGCTGAACTTCTCGACGGCCGTGGGGTCGCCGAGCCAGGACGTGACGTAGTCGGCGGTGAGGCCCATGGTCAGCAGGCCGTGCGCCACCACCGTCGGCAGGCCGACCAGCCGGGCGGCCTTCTCGCTGAAGTGGATCGGGTTCGGGTCGCCGGAGACGCCCGCGTAGTTGGTGAGGTCGCCGCGGGTGAGGCTCGCGGTGGCCGCGGGGAGCACGTCACCAGCCGACAGCGCGTCGAAATCGGGGCGGGTGTGCACCGGCGCGGCCGGTGCGGCCGGGGCCGTGACCGCGTCGGGAGCGTCGACCAGCGCGCTCGGGTCGGTGCTGCCCGCGGGGCGCGGATGCATGTAGATGGCCTCGACCGCCTGTGTCAGGTTCGGGTCGATCTCGGCGCCGCGCCGGGCCACGATCGTCGTCGACCCCACCTGCGCCAGCTCGCCGTGCTGATTGACCAATTCGAAACGGACGGTGATGAAGTCGTTGTCACCGAACTGGCGGATCGACTCGATCACGATGCCGGTGCGGATCGAATCGCCCGCCACGATCGGGCGGTGGATCTCGAAAACCTGGTCGGTCTGCAGGATCTGGGTCAGGTGGTAGTCGGTGAGCACCGAATCCAGCAGCGCGCGTGTGCAGGCCACCCCGATCACCGAGGCGAACGTGGGCGGCGCGACCACGCCGGGGTAGCCGAGCGCGAGCGCGTCCGCCGCGCGGTGATGCGCCGTGTGCGCGTTCTGGATCGCGCTCGCGAACTCGCGGATCTTCTCCCTGCCGACCTCGTAGTGGTCGCGTACCAGGAATCGCCGTCCCGCGAGCGTCGCCGTGTCCACTGTGCCGGTGTCCGGCTGCGCCATCGTCTGCTCCCTGCCCATGATCGGGCCATGCTACTGGCCGTACCGGTCCGCTGACCAAGTAGGTGTGACCACCCGCACCGTCTACCAGGGTGGTCACACCTACCGATTCGATGTCCCTACGGGTTCGCCGCGGGCGGGTCGCACACCTTCCAGCCGTCGTCGGTGCGCTGCAGGTCGAACGTGCGCTGCGTGCGGTTGCCCGGATCGGCCTCGGTGTACACCGTGGCCTGCGCGATCGCGGTGTCCTCGGTGATCCGGATCGCGTCCACGCTGTCCACCACCGGGACCGTGCCCTGCTCCCGGGAGATCTGGTGCACGCCGGCGAACTGCTCCTCGGGGATGTCGCGGTAGTACTCGTGCAGCGAGCCGCAGGTACTGCTGCGCAGCGTGCTCAGATCGCCGTCGCGCAGCGCGCCGGTGTAGTCGGAGATGGTGGCGCGCACCTGCTCCTCCGGGCTGTCGCCACCCGTCAGCAGCGCCACCAGTCCGGCCACCGCGAGCACCGCGACCACCACGGCGGCGCCCACCGCCAGCAACCACTTCTTCGGACGGCCCGGCTCCCCGGGCGTGTCGCCCGCCGGTTTCGCCGCCGCCGGCTCGACCCGCTGCGGAGGTGCGATCGCCCGGCCCTGTCCGGCCAGGGAGGCTGCGGGGCGGGTGGCATTCTGGTCCGCGGGGGAAGGGGCGGAGCCCGGTCGCGGTGCGCCAGGGGGAGTGGACGACGGTCTGGTCGTCTCCACGTCGTCCTGGTGCGGGGGAGCGGGTTTCGTCAGGTGCGGGGGTTGGGGTTGCCCCTGTTGCGGACTGCCCGGTGTACCACCCGGACCCTGCTGAGGACCTGGCCGCCGGTCGGGACCTTGGTGCGGCCCGCCCGGACCCAGGGGCACTCCGCCCGGGCCCTGCTTGGGCGGCCCTTGTTGGGGCCCGCCCTGCGGCGAGCCGGTGATCTGCTGTCCGCCCGGTTGGGGTCCCCGTCCCTGCGGCCCACCGGCGCCTTGCCGGCCGGGGCCTTGTGGGCCGCCGGGACCCTGTTGTCCGGGGCCCTGCTGGCTACCGGCCCCCTGCTGCGCCCCGGGCCGCGGCTGGCTGCCCTGTTGTCCGGGCCCCTGCGGCCCACCGGGCCCGCGTTGCCCCGGACCCTGCTGCGCACTTTGCTGCGAGCCCGGACGTTGGCCGGGCCCCTGCTGCGGCCCGCCCGGCCCGAGCGGTGCCTCACCTGGGCCCTGTTTCGGTGCGCCCGGCCCGTGCTGTGGACCGCCCTGCGGCGAACCGGCGACCTGCTGGGGTCCGGGCCCCTGCGGCCCACCGGGCCCGCGCTGCCCCGGGCCCTGCTGGGGTCCACGCCCTTGCGGACCGGCGGCAGTCGGTGATCCGGCATCCTGCGCGGCGGCGGCCGCGCCTCCCGCAGCAGTTGCCGCATCGGCTGCCGAGCCGCCCGGTCGACCCGCCTCGGAATCGTGCGTGGCCTCGGCCGGTCCTTGCTGCGGGGCGCCGCCGTGGTCGTGCCGCGATCCACTCGGTCCGTCGCCGGGACCCGGTGTAGCGGCGGCCGCGGCGCCGGCCGCGAGGGCGGCACCCGCGGCACCGAGCGCCGCGGCACTCGGGCCCTGCTTGCTCGCGCCGGAGTCCCGCTTGTCGTCGGCCGACCGGTCGCCACCACCCGGCTGTGGTCCGGAACCTTGCGGCGCGTCGGAACCCGGTCGGGGACCGTCGCCCTGCGGGGTGCTGCCACCCTGCGGGGAAGCGGCGGGCCGGGGTGCGTCGGTTTCGGGACGGCCCGGTCGGCCTGAGCCCGCCGGGTCAGCATGTGCCTGCGGGCCGCGCGGCCCTTGATGGGAGGCGCCGGGGCCCTGGTGCTGCGGGCCGGACGGTCCCTGCACCGGACCGGACGCGCCTTGCTGTCCGGCCTGCCGCGGACCCGACGCGGGCCGCGGGGTGTTCGGTGGCTTGCTCAAGGGCTGGCGCTGGCCGGGCGGAACGACGCGGTCGGTGGTCGGGCGCTGCACGGGGATCGCCACCGTCTGCGCGTCGGCGTCACCGGCGTGCGGCGCGATCGGCATCGAGACGGTCGCCGCGTCGGCCCCGGCGATATCCGGCTCCCCCTGCTGATCCCGCCGCATCACGACGGTCTGCGCGTCGGGCCCCGCCCCGCCGTCCTCGTCATCGGCGAGCAGATCGACCCGCCGCATCACCATCGTCGCGTGCTCGGCCCCGGGCTCGGGAACCTCCGAATCCCCCTGCCCCGCACCCTCTTCCGAGTCCTGAGCGCCTGCGTCTTCGGCATCCGCCCCCTCCGAACCCGCCGCGTCCGCCCCACGCTCACCGGCGCTCCCGGCCACCTCCAGACCTCCGGGCGCTGCCGTGCTCTCGGCTCCGGCTGTCGTGTTCCCGGGTGGGGCCGCCGCGCTCTCGGCCCCAGCTGCCGCGTTCCCGGCCGCCGCACCCTCGATTGCTGTACCGCCGGCTGAGGCGCCCCCGGCTGCCGCACCGCCGGTGGCCGGACCGTTGCCTGCCGCTCCTCGCGCGGGCTCCGCGTCACCGTCGGCCCCGGCCGCTACACCCGCGGCGGCAGCTGCTGTCGCGCCCGCAGCCGCAGCGCTATGTACATCCCCCGCTCCCGCGTCACCCTCGGTCCTCGATGAATTCGCACCAGCCTCGGTATTCGCGTCCGCCTCCTGGGAACCCGTCACCGCACCGCTGCCGGCTCCACCGGCCGAAGCCTCGTTACCCGGGCCGCCGGCTGCCGTGCTCCCACCTCCCGCGGCCACCTGAGGGAACGCGACCGTCTTCGCGTCCTCTGCCGAACCGGCATTGCGCGATTCCGCACCCGCCGCTCCACCCTCGCCCGCGGTGTCCGAGCCGGAGACATCACCGTGCGGTGCCACCACGGGTGCAGGTCCCTCGGCGGCGGACTCGTCCCCGCCCTCCGTCACCGGTTCCTCGTCACCGCGCGAGTTGCGCGGGATCTCGGTGGTCTTCGCGTCGGCGAGCTGATCCTCGACCCGTCCGCCGACGGCCTCCGGCGCAGCTGTTCCCGAGGTGCCCGGAGCGCGACTGCTCTGCGGGATCTCGGTGGTCGGCGCATCACCTCCGCGCGAATCCGCCTGTCCCGCAGGCGAATCGGCGTCGGCGCCGGAACGACTGGGCGCACCCCCACCCGCGCCGTCACCGGGACGCGCCCCGCCTTTCGCGGTGTCCTGCGGCGCAGGGTTCTCACCGCGCGCATCCCGCGCGGCGGCCTGTTCGGCGGAACCAGCGCCGCCGTCGGCCCGGTTCTTGTTGTCGTTCGGGTCGGACACCTACTACCCCTCGCTCAGCCTGAACAATCGAACTCGTGCGCCAGCCTAATAGCCAGCGCGAACACCGCACGGTCTTTACCCGCGCCGCGGCCCGCGCCGGGTTCGGTGGGCACAACGTGACGTTGGTTTTCGGGCGGTGTTGAGGGCTCGAACCGGCAACGTCCACCACTGGTGGATGCCCGGACCGGGGCGCAGCCGGTCCCGCACGGGCTCCCACCGCACCCGAGCCCGTGCTGCCCGCGTTCATGCGCATGGTGCCCCCGCACGGCTCCCCACCCCACCCCCGTCCCCACGCGGTGCACAATGAGCGCATGACTTCGTTCGGTGATCTGCTCGGACCGCAGCCTGTGCTCCTCCCGGAAATCTCCGAGGCGGAGGAAGCGCTGCTCGACAACGTGGACCCGGTGCGGGTGGCGGCGGACTATCCGGCGGCCTCGATCGCGTGGGCGCACCTGGCGGAGGCGGCGCTGGAGCGCGGGGGTGTGACGGGCGCGGACGAGGTCGTCAACCTCGACGTCGTCGCCGCCTACGCGTTCGCCCGCACCGGCTACCACCGCGGCCTGGACCTGTTGCGCCGCAACGGCTGGAAGGGTTTCGGCCCGGTGCCGTGGAGCCACGAACCCAACCGCGGCTTCCTGCGCAGCGTGGGCGCGCTGGCGCGGGCGGCCCGCGCCGTCGGCGAGGCCGACGAGTACGCCCGCTGCCTGGACCTGCTGGAGGACTGCGACCCGCGCGCCGCGGCCGAGCTCGGCCTCGACTGAGCGGCGGGTGAGCGCGGTACCGAGCCCGCCCGCGGCGGGACGTTTCGGCACGGCGAAGGCCGACAGCCTGCAACGCCTGCGCAGCGCGTCGGCCCGGCTGCGGCTGTCCGCCCTGCCGATCGTGCAGTGCGCGCTCGGCGCCGCGCTGGCCTGGTTCGTCGCGCACAACATCATCGGCCACGTCCAGCCCTTCTTCGCGCCGACCGCGGCCGTGGTGTCGATCGGCATCTCGTTCGGCGCGCGCATCAAACGCGCGCTCGAGCTGGTGGTGGGCGTCGCGGTGGGCATCGGCATCGGCGATCTGTTCATCTCGGGCGTCGGCTCGGGGGCGTGGCAGATCGCGCTGGTGGTCGCGGTGGCGATGGCGCTGGCCGTGTTCCTGGACGGCGGTTCGGTCATCACCATGCAGGCCGCCGGTTCGGCGGTACTGGTGGCCACGCTCATGCCGCCCTCGGCGGGCGGCAGTGTCTCCCGGATGATCGACGCGCTGGTCGGCGGCCTGGTGGGCGTGATCGTGGTGGCGGCGATCCCGCTGCACCCGGTGCGCCGCGCCCGTGAGCACGCGGCCGACATCCTCGCCGTGATGGGCAAGGCCCTCTCCGACTGCGCCGACGGCCTGCTCGAACAGGACCCGGACAAGATCCGCGACGCGCTCGCGCAGGCGCGCGACACCCAGCCCAAGATCGATTCGCTGCGCTCCAGCTTGGAGGGCGGCCGCGAGATCAGCCGGATCTCACCGCTGTACTGGAATTCCCGGGCCCGCCTGGAACGCGTCCGCGCCACCGCCGACCCGCTCGACAACGCCATCCGCAACACCCGCGTGCTGCTGCGCCGTTCGCTCACCCTGGTGCGCGACGACGAAATCCTCGACCCGCGCCTGATCGACGAGGTGGAGCGGCTCGCGCAGTCGGTGGAGGTGGTGCGCAAGATGATGCTCGCCGATCCCGGCGAACAACCCGACCAGGCCGAGGCCGCCCGCGTGCTGCGTTCGGTCGCGAAGGCGGCCCGCCCGGAACTGGTGGAGGGCGCGGGACTTTCGGCGCACGTGGTGTTCGCCCAGGTGCGGTCGATCGTGGTCGATCTGATGCAGGTGTGCGGGATGAACCGCATCTCGGCGATAGCGCTGCTGCCGCCCACGGTTCCCAATCCGTATGTGCGGCCGGAGGATTGACGCTCTCTGACGGCTGAATCAGGGCCCGGGATACCTTCGGCAACCGAATCGGCATCGGACGGATCCGATGTGCGCACACCTCCCGCGAATCCCCGCCCACCAGGCGCGATCAGCACCTCTACTCGCTGAATCCGGCTCTGCCCGAACATTCCACGCCCCGCACACCCCACTGTTCGGGTAGTCCACTACTCACGACCCGCACGACCAGCGCCCCTACTGTCCTATCCAGACCGCGGTGATTCGAGGGGTGTCGCGGTCGACACACTTCGCGCGACGCTGCCGAAACACCCGTTCTCTGGATACGGTGGCCTTGCGGGTGGGCACGGCGGCTCGGCGGAGAAGGTCGCCCGGTTCACGCCGCGAGCCGGGCGACCGGGGGGATCACAGCCAGAACCGCACTTGACCGGCGCCGCGCGCGATCCACGACGACTCCACGCCGAACACCCCGCACACGGTGTAGATGAAATCGAAGAACGGCCCGTTGATCGCGGGTGTGAGGATCAGCGCGAAGAGCAGCAGCATGCCGAGCGGTTTGAGCTGGTCCAGCGACCGCCGCGTCCGGTAGCTGAGCGAGGGTTCGAGGATGCCGTAGCCGTCGAGTCCCGGGATCGGCAGCAGGTTCAGCACGGCCGCCGTCACTTGCAGGAAGGCGAGGAACGCCAGACCGTACCAGAACGCCGCATGCGAGGTCTGGCTGCCGAAGATCTCCACGATCACCAGCAGCACCACCGCGAACGCCGCGTTGACGGCCGGGCCCGCGCCGCTGATGATCCGCTGCATCCGCGCGCTCACGCTGTGCGTGTGCACGTACACCGCACCGCCGGGCAGGCCGAAACCGCCGAGCGCGATGAACACCACCGGCAGCACGATCGACAGCAGCGGATGCGAGTACTTCAGTGGGTTGAGCGTGAGATACCCGCGCAACTCCACTTCGTGATCGCCCGCCCGCCACGCCATATAAGCGTGCGCGAACTCGTGCAGGCAGAGCGTGACGATCCACCCCGCCACCACCATCACGAACACGCCGACCTTGGCTTCGGTCGAGCCGTAGTCCGAGAGCCACGCCAGCACACCGCCGCCGAGCGTCACGGCGAGGACGAGCAGGAACACCGGGCTGGGCCGCACGGCTCCCCGCCCCGAACGCCGTTGCGGCAGGGAGTAATTCATCGCACCAGGAGCCAGGGTTCGTGATGCCGGTAGAACGTGGAGCGCGGCACGGGCCGTTCGGTCGTGATGCCGTCGCGGGTCACCACCGCGCCCACGGTGCCGAGTTGCGCGGCGCGCCCCTCGACCCAACGCCGTTTGCGCATACCCTTTTCCACGGTCGCCCGCACGCCGGGCATGTGCAGCGTCGGCGAAACGTGCATCGCCGTGACCTTTCCGGTGAACAGCAGCGTATCGTCCACGTACGCTTCACCTTCCAGCTTCGCACCTTCCACGCCGTTGAGGGTGGCGCGGCCGATGAGCACCTTGCCGGTGTCGTCCCGGATCAGCGGCGTTTCGCGCGCTTTGCCCTCGATCGCCCGTTTGGCGGCGGCGTTCCCCGTGCCGGTCTCGTACGCGCGGGAACCATAGGTCTTGTCGACGGGCACGTACCCGATCTCCACGTGCAGTCGTTCGGTGCGCATCAAATGGGTGAGGACAGCGGCCAATCCGGCGTCCTCGCCCAGCACGATCAGGCGGGGCAGGCTGTCGGCGGCCAGCACCGGGAGGAGTTCATCGATGACGGCCGGGTCGGGGAGGGCCGCCGTCTGAGTGGTCGGCAGCGCGGCGAGGGCGATCGGGACGGGGGCGCCGTCGCAGCGGACAACGTGGGTACTCAAACTGCCGTACACCCTCCTCGAATCCCGCCGACAACTCGCCCGTCGACATCCTTCGCTCGCCGGACGGACTCGCTGCCCCGGGACCGCCCGGAGCCACCATAGTCGCGATCATCCGGTCCCGCCCGGCCCGAGTCGCTACTGTGACCCGGCGGCGGTGCCTGGTCGCCGAGGTGGCCAGGGGCATTCGGTAAGCTGTGCTTCCGGCCACCGCCTCAGTACGGCAGGTAGCTGCAACACAGGTGTGTTGCGCGTCGAACCGTAGGAGACACCACGATGCCGGCAATCGTCCTCATCGGCGCCCAGTGGGGCGACGAGGGTAAGGGCAAAGCTACCGATTTGCTCGGTGGCCGACTGCAATGGGTCGTCCGGTACCAGGGCGGCAATAACGCCGGTCACACCGTGGTACTGCCCAACGGTGACAAGTTCGCGCTGCACCTGATCCCGTCCGGCATCCTCACTCCCGGCGTGCGCAACGTCATCGGCAACGGCGTGGTGGTCGATCCCGGCGTGCTGCTCGACGAGCTCGCGGGCCTGGAGGAGCGCGACGTCGACACCAGCGGCCTGCTGCTCTCCGCCGACGCGCACCTGATCATGCCGTACCACGTGGCCATCGATAAGGTCACCGAACGCTTCCTCGGCAACAAGAAGATCGGCACCACCGGCCGCGGCATCGGCCCCTGCTACCAGGACAAGGTCGCCCGCGTCGGCGTGCGCGTGGCCGATGTGCTGGACGAGAAGATCCTCACCCAGAAGGTCGAGGCCGCGCTCGAGTTCAAGAACCAGGTGCTGGTCAAGATCTACAACCGCCGCGCGCTGGACGCGCAGCAGGTGGTGGACGAGGTGCTGGCGCAGGCGGAGAGCTTCAAACACCGCATCGCCGACACCCGCCTGCAGCTCAACGAGGCCCTCGAGCGCGGCGAGACCGTGCTGCTGGAGGGTTCGCAGGGCACGCTGCTCGACGTCGACCACGGCACCTACCCGTACGTGACCTCGTCCAACCCGACTTCGGGCGGCGCGGCCGTCGGCTCGGGCATCGGGCCGAACAAGATCAACACGGTGCTCGGCATCCTCAAGTGCTACACCACCCGCGTCGGTTCGGGCCCGTTCCCGACCGAACTGTTCGACCAGTGGGGCGAATTCCTGGCCAAGCAGGGCGGCGAGGTGGGCGTCACCACCGGTCGCGCCCGCCGCTGCGGCTGGTTCGACGCCGTGATCGCCCGCTACGCCACCCGTGTGAACGGCATCACCGACTACTTCCTCACCAAGCTGGACGTGCTCTCGGGCCTGGAGCGGGTGCCGCTGTGCGTCGCCTACGAGATCGACGGCGAGCGCGTGGAGCAGATGCCGACCACGCAGACCGAGTTCCACCACGCCAAGCCCGTGTACGAGGAGATGCCGGGCTGGTGGGAGGACATTTCCGCCGCGCGCACCTTCGAGGAGCTGCCCGCCAACGCGCAGGCCTACGTGCTGCGGCTCGAGGAGCTGTCGGGCGCGCGGATCTCCTGCATCGGCGTGGGTCCCGGCCGCGATCAGACGATCGTGCGCCACGACGTGCTGGGCTGAGCCACCGGCGGTTTCACCCGTGGTGAACCGCGAAGATCTACAGTTGACGCATGGCTCGGAACTGGCCGATGATCGAGCGGGAGAGCGAGTTCGAGACGATTCGCTCCGCGCTGACCGGCCCGGCGTATGTCGGCGCGATCCTGACCGGTGACGCGGGGGTGGGCAAGACCACCCTGGCCAGGCAGGCCACGGCCGCCGTCGGCGGCAGCGTGCGCTGGGTCGCGGGCACCGAATCGGCGCGCAGCATCCCGTTGGGCGTGTTCGCGCACATGGTCGGCGTGTACACCGCGCACGACCCGGTCGCGTACATGGCGGCGGCGCGGGAAGCCCTGCTCGCCGAGGGCCACACCATCATCGGCGTCGACGACGCGCACCTGCTGGACCAGCTCTCGGCAACGCTGTTGCTGCAGTTGGCGATCGACAAGGCGGCCCACATCGTCGCGACCGTGCGCAGCGGCGTGCCGGTGCCCGACGCGGTGACCTCGCTGTGGAAGGACGGGCATCTGCTGCGCGTCGACCTGCGGCCGTTCACCCAGCCGCAGAGCGTGCGGCTGGTGGAATCGATGCTGGGCGGGCAGCTGGAGGGGTTCACCGCCAACCTGATGTGGGAGTCCTCCGGCGGAAACGCCTTGTTCCTGCGGCATCTCGTGGAGGGTGCGCTGGAGGCGGGCACGCTGCGGCAGGTCAACGGCGTGTGGCAGTTGCGCGGGCGCGCCGCGGTCACCTCGGAACTGGCCGCGCTGCTGGAGGATCGGGTGGAGCAGCTGCCCGAACCGGTGCTGCGCGTGCTGGAACTGCTCACCTTCTGCGAGCCGATCGACCTCGACGTGCTCACCGAACTCGCCGGCGACGACGCGGTGGAGGCGGCCGAGACGCGCGGCGTGATCCGCGTGGTGGAGAACTCCCACCAGCTGATCGTGCGCTACAACCATCCGCTCTTCGGCGAGGTCATCCGCCGCCGATTGGGAATCGCCTCGGCGCGGCGACTACGTGGGCGGCTGTACTCCTCGCTCAAGGAGCGCCCGGTGAACTCGGCCGCCGATCGCATCCGATTGGCCGAATTGGCTTTGGACAGTGACAAATCCGCCGATCTCGAACTGTTCGAGGCGGCGGCCGCCGATGCGATCGGACTGGCGAATCTGCCGCTCGGCGAGCGGTTCGCGCGGGCGGCGGTGGAACGGCGCGGCGGTGTGGAATCGGCGGATCTGCTGGCGCGGGCGCTGCTGTGGCAGGGGCACCGCATCGAGGCCGAACGCACCTTGGCCAGTTTCGATCCCGACCAGCTCAACGAAGTCCAGCTGGCCCGCTGGGGCAGCACCCGCGTGTCGAATCTGTTGTGGGCCATGGGCGATGCCGATCGCGCCGACGACGTGCTCGCGCAGGTGCGCGCCCGGGTGCGGCACCCGAAGATCGTCGCCACGCTGGCCGGGCTCTCCTCGGCGTGCGCGGTGAACGAGAACCGCCTCGACGACGCGTTCACCGAGGCGGATTCGGTGATGACCATGCCCGACGCGCCGCCGTGGGCGGTGTGGTGGGCGGCGTTCGGCGGCGGACTCGCGTTGGCGCTCATGGGCAAAGGGGAGGCGGCCCGCAAATACACCGCGCGCGGGCACGAGGTGGAGACCGAGATCGACGGGCTCAACCGGTTCATGTCCACCCACGCCGAAGTGCTGGCGCTCACCTTCACCGGCGAGCTCGAAGCGGCGAGGCGTTGCGCCACTTCGTATTTCGGATACTCGGCGCCGGGACAGTATCTGGCGTGGGGGATGTCGAAGATCCTGCAGGGCACCGTCGACGTGGCGCAGGGGCGCTTCCTCGACGGCATCGAGAACCTCGAACAGGCGCTGGCCGCGCTCACCACCGAGGGCGCGGCGGCCTGGCTGTTCCCCGCGAGAGTGCGCCTGGCCGAAGCGTATTCGGCGCTGGGGCGCGGCAGCGACGCCACCGAGTCCATCGCGGAGGCGGTGCGCCGGGGCGGGCGGCACAGCGCCGTCTACGAACCGCAATTGCAGATCGCGAAGGCGTGCGCGGCGGCCGCCGAGGGCAGCGTCACCCCGGCCGTGAAACTGGCGCTGGGGGCGGCCGACGCTGCGGCCCGCTCCCATCAGCACGCCATCGAGGCGATGGCGCTGCACGCGGCCGCCCGCTTCGGTGACCATTCGGTGGCGGGCCGGCTCGCCGATCTCGCCGCGCGCATCGACGGACAGCTGGTGCAGGCGCAGGCCAAACACGCGGTGGCGCTCGCCGCGCACGACGGGCCCGGATTGGACGCCGCCGCAGCGGAATTCGAAGCCATCGGCGCGCAGCTCTCCGCCGCCGACGCCGCCGCCCAGGCCGCCTCGGCGCACGAGCGGGCGGGCGACCGCCGCCGCGTCCTCGAATCCGCCGCCAACGCCAACCGCCTCGCCGCGGCCTGCGGCGGCGCGGCCACCCCGGCGCTGCGCCAGACCGCCCAACCCCTCCCGCTCACCGCCCGCGAACGCGAGATCGCGAACCTGGTCGCGGCGGGGTTGTCCAACCGCCAGATCGCCGACCGCCTCACCGTATCGGTGCGCACCGTCGAGGGGCATCTGTACCGCGCGTGCACGAAGATGGATGTGACGGATCGCGAGTCCCTCGCCGCGTTGATCCGTGGGGAGTCGCGGTGAGTTGGGGGCCGTTGCGCCGGTTGGGGATGGGTGTGGAGTGATCCGGGCCGGAGGTTCCGCGGTTCGGTTCCGCAATGCGGTGATAGTCACTTTTCAGCAAATGATCTTGATGTGCGGATGATTGTTCCGAGCGGCCGGAATGTGCCGGAATCGGGTCGAATCGGGCGGCCCTGGGGATAACCGGCGACTTGACAGCATCTGATCGATGACGGCTATCGTGCCTGCGCACGGCACGCGGGGACGTGGCGTGCTCGAACCGAAGTGAGGGTGTTGTGGCGCGGCGTAATCGAGATATGAACGGCCGGCGCGGTGTGCGGCCGATGGTGGGGGCGCTGCCGCTGGCGATCGCCGTGGCGTGCGCGGGCACCGCACTCGCCGATCCGGCGCCGGTGCAGCCCGGCGTCACCACGCCGAGCGCGCCCGCGCCCGCTCCCACACCGGAGCAGCCGGGCGTCGCGGCACCGAACCAGGACAACCTGACCGGCCCCGGCCCCTCGGACGACGCGCCGGTCCAGCACCTGCGCCCGCAGCAGCGCCCGGCTCCTTCGCCGAGCGCCCCGCCCCCGCCGCCCATCGCGGTGGAGGACCTGCACCTGCCGGAGCCGGTCGAGCCCGTCGCCCCGATCGCCCCGCCGCCGCGCACCCTGCGCGTCGGCGAGTTCAGCACCCCCGTCCCGGACGAGGTGCCCGACGACCTCCTCGGCGGTGTGAACGGCACCGCCGCCGACGTGGAGGCGTTCATCGCCACCCAGGGCCGCTCCGTCGGCATCAACCCCAGCCGCTCCGACAAGATCGCCGCCGCCACCGCCGCGGGCGCGGTCGGCGGGGCCTTGGCGGGCGCGGCCATCGCCGGCGTCCCGGCCGCCGTCGTCGGCGGCGTCGCGGGCGGCGCCCTCGGCGCGGGTGTCGGCGCCGGCATCGGCGTGATCGTCGGCGCGGGCGCCACCGCCGCCGGCGCGGCCGCCATCGCGGGCGTGGTCGCCGCCGCCACCGGCCCCGCCGCCGTCGCCACCCTGCCCACCGTCCTCGCCGGCGCGGTACCCGTCATCGCCGGTGCCGGCGCGGCCACCGCCGGAGCGGGCGCCCTCATCGGCCTCGGCGTCGGCGCCGCGGCGGGCGCCGCCGCCCTCGGCATCCCCGCCGCCGTCGCGGGCGGGGTGGTCGGCGGCATCCTCGGCGGGACTGCCGGCGCCAGCTACGGCGCGACGATCTGAGCCGGCGCTCGCCGCCAACCCTCCTACTCCCACGGCCCGGGAACTCGTGGAGGCTCGCGCCCCCGGCGCTTCCACAGCACCCGCAGATTGTCGCCACGCAGGTCGGGCTTCTTCGGCGGGCGCGGTGAACGAGGACCGCCTCGACGATGCGATCACCGAGGCGGATTCGGTGATGACCATGCCCGGCGCGCAGCGGTGTCCTTGACGCTCGCGGCCTCCCTGCCGCTGGCCCAAGCAGCGTGTTCCAGGGGCGCCGGCGGCTCGAGCTACCGTGCGGATTCGAAGTAGCACCCGCACGTCCGGGCGGAGAGCATCACACACGGCCTCCAGGCTGCCGTCGTGGCGGGCGACGGCGCCGGTCGCCGAGGTAGCAGGTTGCTCTAGGACGTGCACCGGTTCCTGTGCGGATGACCTCCCCGGCGAATACGCCAGCGGCGTGCAGAGTGGCCGGCGGTGCGCGTGGTATCGAGGCGGCCATCTGGCCGGCGGTCTTATCGTAAACACTCTCCGGCACAGCACCTTCCGCGCTGAACTGCCTCGGGCACGCAAATGCGCGCCCCTCACTCCGCCGCGTCCATCCGCACTTCTGGCCGGGGCGGAGTGAGGGCGAGGCCATGGGTCCCAGGGTGCCGGGCTAGTTGTGGTACTGCCTCACCCGCGCGCCCAGCACCCCAACGCGAAGAACCGGCACCTCGCCGCGCACGGCATCCCCGCATCCTCGCCTTCGACCTGGGGGAGGACCTGCTCGCTCAGCCCGTCTTCATCGTCGCGGGCGGCGAGGCTGTTCGCTCTGGCACTCGACCGAACTTTCGCGCCCGCGCCCTCGGCCCGAAGAAGCTCGTGGTGGTCGAAGGAGGCGCCTACGTGGACTTCTACGACGTCCCCAAGTACGTCGACCAGGCTGTCACCGATGCCGCCCTCCCTTCCGCGAGGACCTCGCCACGCAGGTCTGAGATAGGTGGGTATTTGTTTCAGAAGTTTCGGAATCGATGACTGCAAAACGATGATTTCGCATTATATGGTTCGACCACGTTTGCTTGTTTAGTGGGGAACAGTCTGTCCTGGGAAGTCGCGTACGTCTGATGCATCTGAGGTCGGCGTAAGCGACAACAGTGACACATGCGCAAGGGGGCGGTGCTAAGGGATGTCCCGTAAGCCGTTGAGCGGCAACGGGTATCGTGTCGCGGGTGGTGAACTCGGCGTCTGACCCGGTGATGGTGGAGTTGTTCTCCGGGCTGCGACCACGCACGTTCGCTCGCCTGATCACCCAGTTGCGGCGCGAGGGCGCTGATCGGCCGTTGCGGGGCCGGCCTTGGGGGTTGTGTTTCGAAGACCGGGTGTTGCTGGTGGCCTCCTACTGGCGGACCAACCTCACGATGCGTCAGCTCGCGGCGGTGTTCGGGGTCTCGAAATCGGCCGCGGCCCGGGTGATCGATGACCTGGGGCCGGCGTTGGCGCTACGGCCCCGGGCCCGGTTCGGCCGTGGTGCGGTGTTGATCGTGGACGGGACCCTGGTCCCGACCCGTGATCACAAGGTCGCCGCCCAGAGTAAGAACTACCGGTACTCGACCAATCATCAGGTCGTGATCGATGCCGACACCGAGCTCGTCGTCGCGCTCGGGCGGCCGTTGCCGGGCAACCGCAACGACTGCCGGGCCTGGACCGAGTCCGGTGCGGCCGAGGCTTGCCGCAACGCGGTGGTGATCGCTGATGGCGGCTACCAGGGCACCGGCTTGATCATCCCGCACCGCCGCTCGCCTGGTGTCGAGCTGCCGGAATGGAAACAGGC
Organism: Nocardia puris; assembly: GCF_036051655.1. Taxonomy (NCBI): domain Bacteria; kingdom Bacillati; phylum Actinomycetota; class Actinomycetes; order Mycobacteriales; family Nocardiaceae; genus Nocardia; species Nocardia puris. Next base: position 2,234,248 of record NZ_CP107943.1, read on the forward strand.
ACACAACAAGTCCCACCGCAAGGTCCGCGCCCGTGTCGAGCATGCCTTCGCCCGGATGAAGACCTGGAAGATATTGCGCGACTGCCGGTTGCGCGGTGATGGGGTGAGTGTCGCGATGTCCGGGGTGGCGAGGCTGGCCAACCTTGCCCACGCCTGCTGATTCCTGGCCAGTGGACCGGCACTGTCACCGAGTCAGACTTACGGGACATCCCTTAGCCTTCTACTCACAGATTTCGCGGCGAGTGAATCGCAAGCCGCACAACAGTGTAGAGGTTCGCTATGACCAGCTCTGCTTTAGCCGCATTTCGTGGAATTGAAGCAGCATATGCGAGAACTTCGGCAGACAGGCCGCTGAGCGTGCATGAGAGCTTCTCAGCCCTGGACTTTCAGGTGAGGTTCTTGGCGCTGATTGCAGTATCATCTCTTCATTCGCTAGGTTTGCCAACGGTGAGCATCGGAAGGTCTCCCGGATTGGGCGAATGGGTCTCGTTGCTCAGGAATCTTCGCCGAAGTTTTGAGCAGGCGCCATCTGGAACGCTGGGATCCGACTTGAACTCAGTGTTGGATCGGGTTCTGTCCCGCTACGATCTGGGAATTCCTGATGCGCCTCCGATGATTCGCTCGACAAAGAACCTCCGCGATCACGTCAGTCATGGTGGCGCTATCCCTGATGGACTTTCTGAAATTGTCGAGGAGCTGGTTCGTGCCATTTCCGACGAAGTCGCACTACTTCTTTCCGAGGCTGAGGTCAACCTCGTGGAGGTCGATGAAAGCCGGCTTCTTCGCCCAACCTTGGCCTGGCCGGGTGTGAGCGTGTCGCTATGGCCGTTCATCTTCGCGCGTTCCGCCGATGTATGGTGTGTATACTCCAATTTTCACGGCGGGCAGCCAGTATTCTTGGAGTTTGGAACGCACGATTACAGGCGAGTCGTCGTCGATGAAGGTCTAGTTGATCTACTGCGGCAGCGGCTGGTCAGCAAGCGGGTGCCCGACTCTGTGCTGGAGGTATTCCGCGCGGACGTCGAGAGCGATCTCAGCGCCTTCTCTGATGTCGCGTACCTCGCTCCACAGTACTTCGAGCACGATCATGGCTTCGGGTACGAGTGGGGAAAATCCGTAAGCGAAGGCGTGCAGGCGCGTAGAGACTACTTTCGTCTGGGTCCGGACGGGCCCCAGTGGCAGAGTGAGCAAGGATGGGTCCCGTATCGAGAGTACCTGAGGCAACTGGCCAATTGGCCTATCATTGCCAGTCGACTCCGCTACAAGCTCGACGATATCGAGCGCCAATTCGCGGAAGAAGAAGTAAAGCATCTGGGTTGGAAATCTGACGTTAAGGCTCACCGTGAAGCACATGTGATGGTGACCGAATATGGCGGCGGTAATCCTGCCAAGCAGATGTTCTCACAGTTGATCGACGGTGTCGACGAAGATCTAGGGGTCGAGAAGGGGCAGACGCAGGTCGTCTTCATAAACGGTGAGGCCGGCATAGGTAAGACGCGGGCGATGGTGAAAGCTGCCAGGAATCGGGCATACGAAGTGGAGAATGGGACGGGAAAGAACGGTGGCGATTCCCCACTGTTTCTCTATGTCCGGTCCACCGGTCGGGTGCTCGACAACTTGGATGCGGCCGTCAACGACGCAGTTGCATTGACTCAAAACTTGACTGACGAGCGAGTCAAGGCGTTGTGTAGAAATGGTCTGATTGCGCTACTCATCGACGGATTCGACGAGCTACTCGGCGGAGCTGCCTATAGTGATGCACTCGATTCATTGCAGGGCTGGCTCGACGCCCTCGGCGGCCGGGGTGTATTGGTGGTTTCAGCGCGCTCGTCATTCTATGTGAATCAGTATCGTTCAAGTGTGCAGCGTGCGACCAAGACGGGTAACGCCGCTGTGCGTCACAGAATAGCCGAAGTGCAACGTTGGTCATCCGATGAGGTCCTTTCCTTCTTGAAGGACTATGGTCTTTCGGCCGATCTATTCCTGAGGCTCTCCGGGCGAGATCGCTTGTTACTGGGACTCCCGTTCTTTGCCCGGGCGTTCGCGGAGATGTGTCTCTCTGGCGACTATGAAACCTCAAGTCAGGAACTGTCTTTTACCGAGCAACTTCTAAATTACTATATAGTTCGGGAAGAGAGAAAGCTGGCGTACTCGGAGGAGAGCGGTACCGGACTACTGAATAGAAAAGAACTCAAACGCACATTCGAATATGTCGCGGAAATTATGGTCGACAGCCGCGAGCGAGAAGTAGACTCAGGCGACCTCGAGCTAGCGGCTGCTATGGCATTGGGTTTGTCTGATGTAGATGAGTTGGATGAGCGTACCGGGCTTCGAGAACGTCTGCAAGTTCTCTGCGGATTGACTTCGGAATCGGGTACGCGCGGTCCGACGCGGTTCAGGTTTCAGCATGAAGTTTTTTTCGACAACTTCCTCGCCGGCATGGCGTCGAACCACCTCAGTGAAGGTCAACTCGGGTCGTTCCACAGGCTGATGGCTCGAACGGAGTGGCGATCTGCGACGGTTAGCAGTGTAGTTGCTTCCTCGGACCTTTCGGCCATTGTAGGTGCGCTGAATAAGTTTCAAGCAACAGATCGGCGTCACGGTGTTGTTCATGACGCGGTCGCGGCTACGAATCTTGGCGCCATGTGGTCTGCTGTTATAGCGGCTGCAGGCTATATGCCGGGCGCGCAAATTGTAGGTGCTGCCTTTGTGGATCCGCTCGATCTCAGCAGGGTCAATGTGGAAAATGTCAGCTTAGTTGATTGCCGGATAGATTCTCTGGTATTGCCCACCGGTTCCGGTTGGCGCCTCGAACTCGTGGAAACTAAGGTCAAGAAGATGACTGTGCCGTCCTCGAATGCGGATCTAAAGGGGCTCACCGGTGTGCATCACAAAGATCTTGTCGAACTCATGTTCCGGAATGGGGAATACAATTACCGGCGTCCAGAAATCTTGAGGGCGCTGCGGTCCAGTGGCGCCGAAGTGGTGGATGCAGGCGAACAGGCAGTGGCCGAGATACCGGTTAGGTTGGAGGCCACACGTCACTATCTGAAGAATTTGGAATACGCCCACACGACCTTGATTCTCAAAGACAGTTATCAGCCGGAGGACCACCGTCTGAGCTGGGCTCATGAATATTCGAACGAGTGGAAGCCGTTCATTGACAACCTGCAGAATGCTGATCTTGCTCGTGTGGAAACTCTTGCCGCTAGAGGCGCGCGAAAGGTTCGTCTCAGGCTTAAATCTGGGCCTACGAATATCCTCGATGAAGACTCTGAGGATCCTCGGATCAAGAAGTTCTGGGCGTTGGTGAAGACGAAATAGCACGCGTGGCGGTGTTGATTCCTCCTCGTTCGCATGCAGGTTGATGGATCTCGACGCCGTGCGAGCTTCCTCTCGCGAATGGGATTACGCTGGCGAAATCGGAGGTGTTCTCGGAGGTTCGATGATGGTGCGTGGTGTGGTGATGGGCGCGGCGGTGGTCGTGCTGGCGCTGGCCGCGTGCTCGGAGCCGGGGACGGCGGTGCCGGTGAGCGAGACGCTGACGTCGGTGCCGGGGGCGCCGGCGCCGAATCCGGAGCAGCAGCGGAACCTCGATCTGGTGGAGCGGCTGCGGGAGCTCGGGTGCACCACCAACAGTTGTATTCAGACGTACTTCGCGTGCATGGATGGGTTGCTCACCGGTGAGGTGTGTGAGTTCTATCGGCAGCACCCTCCGTGAGCCGGTTGGGCGATGGGCACCCGCCTCGGGTGAATGTGGTTGTCGGATCGTGTGATTCGTGTGGAGCGTGGCGGAAGTCCGAGTCCCGCAAGACCGCTGGGTCAGCGACCCGGGCGCGAGCATCGGACCGGTCCGCGCGGCATGCGTGGCGCGCCGAACGCGGTACTTCGACGACGCGTCGATGCTGTTCAACGGGCCGGTCCGGCAGTGTCAGCGCTGGGCGTGAGTGACGCGGGTGCCTATCGAGCAGCGAATCGGCCGATCCGAACAGGTCCGGCCCGAGCAGCCCGAGTACCTCGCCGTTGCCGTCCATGAACGCGTCGTCCATCTGGGCCAAGTGGCGTCGAAGTTGCCTAACGTGTGAGGAATTCGCCCGCCGGTGCGGCGATCAGGTCGACGTTCGGGTCGTGGCCCAGCTTGTCGAGTTCGCGATGTTCGGCGTCCGGAAGCACCGCGGCGATCGCTTTCGCCGCGGTCTTCAGGGTGGCCGCGCTCTGTGCACCGGAGAGCACGAGGACCGGCACGTCGGCGTGCGCCCACTCGACGCCGCGCAGCTTCTCCCCCCGCGCGAACGGGCTGAGCACCGTCCAATCGTGAGGCGTTGAATCCGCCAGGCCCTTCAGGGTTTTCCAGTACGGGGTGATCCGCATGGCCGACACCATCGTCCACGGCACGCCCATGATCTTGCGCAGGTAGTAGCTCACCGCCTTGCCGCGCTTACCCGCGGCGACCAGCGCGCGCAGCTTCGCGTCGGCGTCCTTCGGCGGCACGTGCCCGGACTTGTCCACCACGTACGGCGGCTCGAACGCCACCACCTTCGTCACGCCGGGTGCCCGCTCCGATCCGGCGGCTTGCAGCGCGAGCACCGCGCCCGATGACCACCCGAGCAGCGCCGCCGAACCGCCCGCCGCCTCGATCAGCGCGCCGATGTCGTCGATCTCGCTCCGCACGTCGTACACGCCGGGGGTGTCGCCGCTGTCGCCGCGCCCGCGCCGGTCGTAGTTGAGCACGGTGAGCCCGTGGTCGGCGGCCAGTCGCTCGGCCAGCCGCACCATCTTCGGGAACTTCCGGAAGCTGAGCGCGCCGCCGACCACGATGACCGTCCCCGCCGAACCCTCCCCGATCCGGTCGTAGGCGATGACGGTCCCGTCCGCCGATGTGACGGTCTCCATGCTTGCTCCTCCACCTCTGGCTCGACTCCTGGAAACGGTACCGACCGGTGTTCGCGCACCGCCCGCCGCACCTGGGCACGCCACGCGTATCGGCTGAGCGCGAAGGTCGAGACCCCGTGCGCCCCGACGAACGTGTGCCGGGTTCCATCTCGGCGTGACCCAGCACCGTGCGGTACAGCGGACCCTGATTCCAGCCGGTGCCGTGCGGGAGTTCGGCAGTCCGCACACGGGGCGGCGAACCGCGAACGCGCATACCTGCGTGCACCCACACCCTCAGAACAGCGTCGGCTCCCCGAACCCCGGCGTCCGCTCGATCTCGAGCAGCCGCGCCTTCGTATCGATCCCGCCCGGCGCGGAGAACCCGTGCAGCGCGTGGTCGGCGGCGAGCACGCGGTGGCACGGGATGATGAGTGGAATCGGGTTGCGCCCCAACGCTTGTCCCACGGCCTGCGCCGCGCCGGGCAACCCGAGGCGATCGGCGACCTGGCCGTAGCTGAGGGTGTGGCCCGGGTCGATGGCCCGGGTGATGTCGTAGACCGAGCGGTGGAATTCGGGGACGCCGCCGAGGTCGACGGGAATCCAGCGCAGGTCGTCGAGTTCTCCGGCGAGGTGAGCGCGCACACCGGCCACGGCCTCGGCGATCGCGCCGCCCGGCTCCTCCTCGCGCACCTCGGCGCCGGCGCGGGAGCGCGTGATGCGGGTGCGTGTGGCGTCGGGATCGGCCTCGGGGAGCTGGAAGCGGATCACGCCCGCGTCACTCCACGCGATCGCGCACACGCCGACGGCGGTGTCGAACAGCGCGGCGGAGAACGGACGGACGGGCGCACTCATGTCCCCAGTGTGCACCCGGCCCCCGACAGGTTCGCGACCAGCAGGCCAGTTTTCTGAAACTGGCCTGCTGGTGGCTTCGTTACGAGATGGGCGTGGGCGACGGGGTGGCCTCCGGCTGGAGCGCCGTGCGCATGGTGAGCGATTCGAGGGTGCCCTCGGCTGCGGCCGACGGCAGCCCCTGCGCGTCCGAGTGCGCCCGAACGGCGGCGATGTCAGCGTATTGCCGCAGTTCATCGTAGTGATTCACACCACCCTCGCGGATCGACGCCCACGGGTGGAGCTGGTCGTCGAGCAGCGCGGCTACGGCGTCGCGACGCAGGAGCAGATAGGCGGCGCCGCCCGCGGCGGCGAAGATGAGGACGGTGAGCAAGGCGGTCATGACACCAGAATCGGGCCAACTGGCCTTGCGCCTAAATAGCCACTACCGGAATACTGGACCTTATGGCGACACGAGTGATCGGCGCGGCCGGCCTGGCGCGTGACCTGGGTAACTGGCGCGACATAGGCGCGGACGAGGCGGCGCGCCGGGCCCGCCCGGCCTACCTGGCCCTGGCCGAGGGCATCCGGCTGCTGATCCACGACGGTCGCGCCCCGCTCGGCGTCGCGCTGCCCAGTGAGCGGGATCTCGCGGCCACGCTCGGCGTCAGCCGCACCACCATCACCTCCACCTACGCGCTGCTGCGCGAGCACGGCTACCTGATCAGCCGCCAGGGGTCGCGCAGCACGGTGGCGCTGCCGCCCGCCGTGCCGCACGACGGGGAGCGTCCCGCGCGCAGCATCCTGGCGACGATGTCGCAGCCGGAACTGGCCACCGTGGACCTCACATATGCCGCGATGGCCGCCCCCGCCGAAATGCAGGAGTCGTATGCGGCTGCGCTGCAAGGACTTCCGACCTATCTCGGCACGCACGGCATGGACCCCGTCGGTGTGCTCGCGCTGCGCGAGGCGGTCGCCCGCCGCTACACCGCGCGCGGGCTGCCCACCGAACCCGGGCAGATCCTCATCACGCTCGGCGCCCAGCACGGTCTGCGCCTGCTGCTCAACGTGCTCACCGCGCCCGCGGCCCGCGTGCTGATCGAGCACCCCACCTACCCGAACGCCATCGAGGCGATCCGCGACGTCGGCGCCCGCCCGGTGCCGGTGCCGCTGCTGCCGGAGAACCCCTCGGCCGGGTGGGATCTAGACGGAATCCGCAGCGCCGCAAGGCAAACCGCCGCCACGCTGGCCTACCTGGTGCCCGATTTCAACAACCCCACCGGCATGTTGCTCGACGAGGCGGGCCGCGCCGAACTGGCCGCCATCGCCCGCGACACCCGCATGACGATCGTGGTGGACGAGTCGATGGCCGACCTCGGGCTGGACGTCGACACCATGCCCCCGCCGGTTGCCGCGTTCGGCAAGGGCGCCGAGATCGTGACCATCGGGTCGGCGTCGAAATCGTTCTGGGGTGGTCTGCGCGTCGGCTGGATTCGCACCCACCAGTCGCTCATCACCAAACTGCTGGGCATCCGGTCCACCGTCGACCTCGGCACGCCCGTGGTGGACCAGCTCGCCACCGTGCACCTCATCGAAAACGCCGACGCCATCCTGGAATTGCGCCGCGACCAGTTGCGCGCCCAGCGTTCGGCGCTGCTCACCGCGCTCGCCGAGGAACTGCCCGAGTGGAAGGTGAGCCCCGGCGCGGGCGGCATGTCGGTGTGGGCGCAACTGCCCGCGCCGGTGTCGACCGCTCTGGCCGCCACCGCGCCCAACCACGGCGTATTACTCGCCGCCGGACCGCGATTCGGCGTACAGGGGGCGTTCGAACGCTTCCTCCGCCTGCCCTACACCCACAGTGAGGGCGACTTGCGGATCGCGGTGAAGGGCATCGCCGCGGCCTACGACGCGCTGACCCCGCGGGCCGCCGACCCGTTGAACCCGCTCACGCTGTACTGACGAACTCCTCGCTGCCGCAGCATGCTTCGGCGGCGCGAATACGGGACATCGACGTGCGGGTCCGACCCGGCGGCCGATGACCGCGATCGCGACGGCCGCACCCCCGCGTGAACGCCCAGCGGGAAACCGGGCGTCCACGCGAATGGTCAATCCGCCCAGACGGATTCGATCGGCGTCGCCTCGTCCGGCGGCGGCGTCGGAATTCCGGCCGGTGTCCGGGAGAAGCGCGGCGCCGGGGCGTGCTGGACGACGCCGTCGATCTCCACCAGCCCGTTGCGCGCCACGATGTGCGCGTTCTCGGTGGCCTCGGTGAGGGTCAGGACCGGGGTGACGCAGGCGTCGGTGCCGTCGAACACGGCGGTCCACTCGTCGCGGGTCTTGGTCTTGAACTTCTCGGTGAACAGCTTGCGCAGCTGGTCCTGACCGTTCGGGTCGATCTGGGCGGGCAGGCCCTCGGGGTCGATCTCGAGGCCCTTCAGCAGCAGTTCGTAGAACTGCGGTTCGATCGCGCCGACGGCCATGTACCTGCCGTCGGAGGTCTCGTAGGTGTCGTAGAACGCCATACCGGTGTCGAGCAGGTTGGTGCCGCGCTCGTCGGACCACAGGCCCACGCCGCGCATGCCCCAGATCATGTGCGAGAGCGCCAGCGCGCCGTCGATCATGGCCGAGTCGATCACCTGGCCCTTGCCGGAGCTCTGCCGCTCCACCAGCGCGGCGAGGATGCCGAACACCAGGAACATCGAGCCGCCGCCGAAGTCGCCGACCATGTTCAGCGGCGGCACCGGGCGCTCACCCTTGCGGCCGATGGCGTTGAGCACGCCGGTGAGCGAGATGTAGTTGATGTCGTGGCCCGCGCGCTCGGCCAGCGGCCCGTCCTGGCCCCAGCCGGTCATCCGGCCGTAGACCAGGCGCGGGTTGCGGGCCAGCGCCTCCTCGGGGCCCAGGCCCAGGCGCTCGGTGACGCCGGGGCGGAAGCCCTCGATGAGCACGTCCGCCTTCTCGACGAGCCCGAGCACCTTCTCGATATCGGCGGGGTCCTTGAGGTTGGCCTCCACGATGGTGCGGCCGCGCCACTGCGGGCGCTCCATGAAGCCGGGCAGCAGATTGCGCCGCTGCACCCGCACCACGTCGGCCCCGAGGTCCGCGAGCAGCAGCGCCGCGTGCGGACCGGGGCCGATACCGGCCAGTTCGACAACTCGGATGCCCGCGAGCGGGCCCTGCTTGGTGGCGGTGGATGGTGTGCTCACGCCCTACCTCGGTTCGTCGTTGATCCTTGTGCACCGGCGGACGGTGCCGCGTCGCGGGCGCGTGCCCGCCGATGTTGACATTACGACAATAACGGCGCGCGGTTCCAGGGGAACTTCCGTCGTGCGCGCGGGCGCCCGGTGGGCGAGAATCCCTGCGGCGTGCCTGTGCGCGGAAACGGGAGGAATACCGGCGGTGAGTGTGTGGGGCGAGATTCTCGTCGCGGTGGCGATCTTCGTCGGGATACTCGGCATCATCGTGCCGATCCTGCCGGGGGTGATCCTGATCTTCGGCGCGATCCTGGTGTGGGCGATCGTCACGGGCGGCACCACGGCGTGGGTGGTGTTCGCGGTGAGCACGGTGTTCCTGGTGATCTCCGGCGTCATCAAATACACGTGGCCCGGCCGGAAGATGAAGGACGCGGGCGTGTCGAACCGCGCGATCTTCCTCGGCTTCGTCCTCGGAATCATCGGCTTCTTCGTGATCCCGGTGGTCGGGTTGTTCGTGGGTTTCGTACTCGGCGTCTATCTTTCGGAACTGCATCGGTTGCGCGAGAACCGGCAGGCCTGGGTGGCGACGAAACACGCGCTCAAAGGTGTGGGCTTGTCGATCCTCATCGAACTCTTCGGCGCGCTGCTGGCGACCGGCGTGTGGATCGTGGGGGCGTTCATCGCCTGACCGTGGTGAGCCCACTCCCGCGGGCTCACCACCGGGCACTCAGCGACGCTGAAGCGTGACCCCGGCCAGCGGATACGGAATGCTCGCCGGGGTGTCGGCGATGTTCACCGTCCCGATCCAGTGCCCCTGCCGCGGGTCGATATCGCGCAGGTCGAACCCGAGCGGGAACGCGAACGTCACGTACGTCTGGTCCGGGCCGATGGGCCGCTGCCTACCGGGGTGGACGCCGCCGAAGCAGGCCAGATCGGTGTTCACGCCGTTCGGGTGGACGCGCAGTTCGCAGTTCTCCAGTGGCGAACCCACGACATTGGAGGGGTGCCGGACGATGTGGTAGTTCCCGGGCGGAATGACGCCGTTGCGCGGGAATTCGGGGTCGTCGGCGGTGGCGACGGCCGGGGCGACGGAGAGGGCCGCGGCGGCCAGGGCGATGCCCAGTCCCGCGATGGAGCCGAACTTCATTGTGGGGCCTCCGGATCGAATCGTTCAGGGCGGTTCGTTCGATCCCCACCGTATACCGCACGTCGGACGATCCGGCCGCGCGCCTATTCGACCGTCGGGAACGGAATCGTGTCCGTCTGGGTGTTTTTCGGCGGTGCCTCGCGGCGCAACGGCGTCGTGGGCTCGATCGGATGCAGCGGCAGTGTCGGGGCCGGATCCTCCACGTTCCTTTCCACCGGCGGCAGCCGGTAGAAAGCGCGCGCGTTGTCCTCCAGCACCGCGTACATGTCCACGCCCACCACATCGCAGATCAGGTCCACGTCGGTGTCTTCGAACGGGCGCCCGGCCCTGGTGCCGGGCAGATCGGTGCCGAACATCAGCGCCTGCGGATTCACCGCGTGGATGCGGCGCAGCGTGTCGGCGACCTGCATCTCCACCCGGCCGAACCCCGTCGCCTTCACCCGCGCCCCGCGGTCCACCAGGTCCAGCAGGTAGGGCAGGCCGTCGGCCGACATGCCGAGGTGGTCGATCGACAGCGCGGGCAGTTTGGTGATCACCGGTTGCAGCGAGGCCAGCATCTGGCCGTCGATATACAGCTCGACGTGCCAGCCCACCAGTTCGTGCGCGCGCAGCGCCAGCACGGTCATCTGGGTGATGTCGGTGGCGGCGCGCTTGAGGTTGAACCGCATCGCCCGCACGCCGGCGCGGTCGAGGTCGGCGATCTCGTCGTCGGTGGCGTCCAGGTGCAGGTTGGTGACGCCCACCCAGCCCTCGCCGAGCTCGGCCAGCGCGGCCTTCAGATACGTCTGGTCGGTCCCCTGGAACGACCCGCTCACCACGGCGCCACCGCCGATATCGAAGCGCGACATCCGTTTTCGATAGTCGGCGATGGTGTAGGGGTCGGGCAGGTAGCCCTCGTTCTCGATCAGCGGAAACCGCGGATCGATGATGTGGACATGGGCATCGAACACGGGTACAGAATGCCTCGAGTAGGGGTTCGCGGCGCGTCGGCCGGGAACGGTTTGCCGGTCGGGCCGCCCCGACGGGCGCGGACGGCGGTGCGGTGGCCGAAAGCAAAGGGTCGCGGCGGGTGCACCCGCCGCGACCGTGCGCTCACACCTTGTGCGGTTCGCTGGCGCGCAGCATGTCCTCGCGCTCCACGACCTTCACCCGCTCGCGGCCCTCGGGCTCGCCCAGCGAGCGCTCGTGCGCGTCCAGGCGGTACCAGCCGGCCCACGTGGTGAACGGGATGCCCTTGCCCTCGAGGAAGTCCACCACGGCCTGCGGATCGGGCTCCGGCGCCGGGGTGAAGTTCGCGGCGTCGTCGAGCAGGCAGGCGATGGTCTCGTTGGCGTCGCCCTTGGTGTGGCCGATCAGGCCCACCGGGCCGCGCTTGATCCAGCCGGTCACGTAGGTGGCGGGCAGGTAGCGGGCGGCGCCGTCGGCGTTCTCGTCGGCGATGACGCGGCCTGCCTCGTTCGGCACGGTGCCCGCCTGGTCGTCGAACGGCAGGCTGCTGATGTTCTGCGACAGGTAGCCGACCGCGCGGTAGACGGCCTGCACGTCCCAGTCCCGGTAGGTGCCGGTGCCCTTGACGTTGCCGGTGCCGTCGAGCTGGGTGCGCTCGGTGCGCAGGCCGATCACCTTGCCGTTCTCGTCGCCCAGCACCTCGGCGGGCGATTCGAAGAAGTGCAGGAACAGCTTGTGCGGGCGGTCGCCCTGGTCGCGGATGGCCCACTGCTCGAGGGTGTTGGCCACCATGTCGACCTGCTTGGAGTGCCTGCGCGCGGCCTCGGAGCCCTCGTCGTAGTCGATGTCCTCGGGATCGACGATGACCTCGATGGTGGGCGAGTGGTCCAGCTCGCGCAGCTCCAGCGGGGTGAACTTGGCCTGCGCCGGGCCGCGGCGGCCGAACACGTGCACCTCGACGGCCTTGTTCTGCTTGAGGCCCTCGTAGACGTTCGGCGGGATCTCGGTCGGCAGCAGTTCGTCACCGGTCTTGGCCAGCACGCGGGCGATGTCGAGGGCGACGTTGCCGACGCCCAGCACCGCGACCTTCTCGGCGTCCAGCGGCCAGGTGCGCGGCACGTCGGGGTGCCCGTCGTACCAGGAGACGAAGTCGGCGGCGCCGTAGGAGCCGTCCAGGTCGATGCCGGGGATCGGCAGCGCGCGGTCGGCGTTGGCGCCGGTGGAGAAGATCACCGCGTCGTAGAAGCGGCGCAGGTCGTCGAGGGTGATGTCGGTGCCGTAGTCGATATTGCCGAGCAGGCGCACCTGCTCCTTGTCGAGCACCTTGTGCAGGGCGGTGATGATGCCCTTGATGCGCGGGTGGTCGGGGGCGACGCCGTAGCGGATCAGCCCGAACGGCGCGGGCATGCGCTCGTACAGGTCGATCGACACGTCGGCGTCGGACTTCATCAACGCGTCGGCGGCGTAGATACCGGCCGGTCCCGCACCCACGATCGCGATGCGGAGCGGTCGGGGCCCCGCGGTGGGCGCGTCAGACCCGGAGGCGGCAGCCTGCGTCACCACGGAGGGTTCGCGAACACCGCCATTGGACACTGCACTCTGTTCGGTCATCTCTTACGCGCACCCTTATGGTCGAAACGTCAACGTCGGCGGTCTTAGCTTAGGCTAAGTTCATCGAGCGCCGTGGGTACGCCCCCCAACGCCCACCGCGACGGCTGTGGTTGTGGCGATTCTATCCGTGCCACTGTGCACTACCCGCGCCGGTGCGTCGAACACGGTCGGGGATCATCGATCCATGACCGAGCAGCAGCCGCCCGACGAAGGTGAATCAATTCCGATCGACCAGACCGATCGGCGCTCGTTGGCGCCGTTCGTGGCCGCCGCCGTGGTGGCGGGAATCGTCCTGGTGGCGATCGTGCTCGGCGGCGTGCTCGCGCCCGCTGAGAAAAATGTCACAGAGGCCGACCGGGTCTCCGCGGCCGTGCGCAACTTCGTCGAGGGGACCAACAGCAGCGACCTGGTGCCGCCGCCCGGCACCGGCTGCGCCGACTTCGACCCCGAACGGTCCCCGCTGGCCGGACAAGAGGGTTCGGGCAAGACGATTCAGGTGAAGAACATCGCCGCGCCCGCCATCGACGGCGAGAAGGCGACCGTGTCCGTCACCACCGACGTCGAGGGCGCCGAGCGCACCGCCACCTGGAACCTGATCCGCGCCGACGGTAAATGGCTGGTCTGCACTGTTTGACAGGGTGCGGGCCCGCGGTGCAATCTCGTCGCTGAGGTCATGAGAACCAGCGTCAAGCCCCGGCTGGCTGGTCGGCAACCCTCCTCCGCGGTGGGGTGCTCCGGGTGACGACCTGGCCGCGCGCCGAACCCGGGCGCGGCAAGTGCGGATTCCACAGGAGGTCCACATGAGTTATGCCGGTGACATCACCCCGCGGCAGGCGTGGGAAGTGTTGCGCGACAACCCCGCCGCCGTCCTGGTCGACGTGCGTACCGACGCCGAATGGCGTTTCGTCGGCGTGCCCGACGTCAGTTCGCTCGACCGCCGCACGGTCCTGATCGAGTGGGTCGACAGCACGGGCGCCCGCAACCCGCGCTTCGCCGACCAGCTGAAGCAGGAACTGGCCGACCGGGCCGAGGACGCACCCGTGCTGTTCATCTGTCGCTCCGGCCAGCGTTCCGCGCACGCGGCGCGCGTGGCCACCGAACTCGGCATCGGGCCTTCTTACAACGTGTCCGAGGGTTTCGAGGGCGGTCTGGACGCGTCCGGGCACCGCGGTTCGACCGGGTGGCGCGCCGAGGGCCTCCCGTGGAGCCAGTCGTGATCACCGGTGGCGCCTTCGACAAACCGCTGCCCGAGGGCGTCGGTCCCGCCACGCTCGGCGTGCGCGGCGGCCTGCGCCGCTCCGGTTTCGAGGAGACCGCCGAGGCGCTGTATCTGACCTCCGGATTCGTCTACGAGAGCGCCGAGGCCGCCGAGGCCGCGTTCACCGGCGAGGTGGAGCACTTCGTCTACTCCCGCTACGGCAACCCGACGGTCGCCATGTTCGAGGAGCGCATCCGCCTGATCGACGGGGCCGAGGCCGCGTTCGCCACGGCCAGCGGCATGTCGGCGGTGTTCACCGCGCTCGGCGCGCTGCTCGGCGCCGGCGACCGGCTGGTGGCGGCGCGCAGCCTGTTCGGTTCGTGCTTCGTGGTGTGCAACGAGATCCTGCCGCGCTGGGGGGTGGAGACCGTCTTCGTCGACGGTGAGGATCTGGACCAGTGGGAGGCGGCGCTGTCGAAGCCCACCGCCGCGGTGTTCTTCGAGACGCCGGCCAACCCGATGCAGACCCTGGTCGACGTGCGCAAGGTGACCGAGCTCGCGCACGCGGCGGGCGCGAAGGTGGTGCTGGACAACGTCTTCGCGACCCCGCTGCTGCAAAAGGGCTTCGAGCTCGGCGCCGACGTGGTGGTCTACTCGGGCACCAAGCACATCGACGGGCAGGGCCGCGTGCTGGGCGGCGCCATCCTCGGCACGCAGGACTACATCGACGGACCCGTGAAAACCCTGATGCGCCATACGGGTCCGGCGCTGAGCCCTTTCAACGCCTGGACCCTGCTCAAGGGGCTCGAGACCATGCCGCTGCGGGTGCGCTACTCCACCGAGTCCGCGCTGCGCGTCGCGCGCTTCCTCGAGGAGAACAAGGGCGTGCGCTGGGTGAAATACCCCTTCCTGGAATCACATCCGCAGTACGATCTGGCCCGCGGCCAGATGTCGGGCGGCGGCACCGTGGTCACCTTCGAACTCGACGCCCCCGAGGGCGAAGGGAAGAAGCGCGCCTTCGAGGTGCTCAACCGTTTGCGCATCATCGACATCTCCAACAACCTCGGCGACGCGAAATCCCTCATCACCCACCCCGCCACCACCACCCACCGCGCCATGGGTCCGGAGGGTCGCGCCACCATCGGATTGACCGATGGTGTGGTGCGGATTTCGGTGGGGTTGGAGGATACCGAGGACCTGCTCGCGGATCTGGAACAGGCGCTGGGGTAGGAACGATTCCCGCGCGGCTCGCTGGTCTCGCGGGCCGCGCGTGATTCGTTCGAGCGCGGAAACCGGCTTCGAGGTCACGGGCTACCGTGAATTGTCACGTCTTCCCACAGTGCGAACTCGGCCTCCTGGGATGGCGTCCCATCCCAGGGGTTGGTCTGGAAGTTGCCGTCCCGGACCTCTCGGACCCAGGACCCGGGAAGATCTTGGCGGAAGTTGGCGACCAAGAGAACGACGGTGCGCTGCCCGTGCATGCGGATATCGCGTTCGCGGTTCGAGGTTGCTCTGCTGTCAACAGCAATATGCGGATGCGATCGGCTTCGCACCTGGCCGGGGCTCGTCGGGCTACTGATCACGGAGCGTACCCGTGATCAGTAGCAGGGTTCCTCTTCGCTGGCCATCCTGGTCGCGGAGCGAAAGGCGGTGCGGCCGCGGGTTGTAAGTGCGCCCGCACCGCCTTTCACGGTCGACCGTGTCGTTGGCGGTGACTGCCGACAGTCGGAACGGTTGATTCGCCCGTGGAAGTATCGGATCGCCATCACTTACGGTGCCGCGCCCATGCGGTGCGCGCGATTTCGCTTCCGGTGCGCTCGAATTCTCTTGTAGCTCAGCCCAGTTTGCGCAGGCGGGGGGCGATGTCGCGGGCGAAGAGGTCGAGGAAGCGGCGTTGGTCGTGGCCGGGGGCGTGGAAGACGAGGTGGTTGAGGCCCGCGTCCAGGTAGGGCTTGATCTGGTCGACGGCTTCGTCGGGGTCGCTGGCGACGATCCAGCGCTTGGCGATCTGCTCGATGGGCAGGGCGTCGGCGGCGGCTTCCATTTCGATGGGGTCGGTGATGGAGTGCTTCTGCTCGGCGGTGAGGGAGAGTGGCGCCCAGAAGCGCGTATTCTCCAGCGCCAGTTCGGGATCGGTGTCGTAGGAGATCTTGATCTCGATCATGCGGTCGATATCGGAGACCTCGCGGCCCCCTTTCGCCGCACCCTCCGCGACGGCCGGCATCAATTTCTCCGTGTAGAGGTCCATGCCCTTGCCGGAAGTGCAGATGAAACCATCACCCGCGCGGCCGGCGTATCGCGCGACCAGCGGGCCGCCCGCCGCGACATAGATCGGAATGCCGCCCTCGGGCACGTCGTAAATGGAAGCGCCGACGGTCTTGTAGTACTGCCCGTCGTAATCGACGCGGTCGCCGGTCCACAGCGCGCGCATCAACTCGACCGACTCGCGCAGGCGCGCGAAACGCTCCTTGAATTCCGGCCATTCGCCGGTGTAGCCGGTGGCGATTTCGTTGAGCGCCTCGCCCGTGCCGACGCCGAGCATCACGCGGCCCGGGTACAGGCAGCCCATGGTGGCGAACGCCTGCGCGATGACCGCCGGGTTGTACCGGAAGGTCGGCGTGAGCACCGAGGTGCCCAGCAAGATGCGCTGGGTGCGCTCACCGACCGCGGCCATCCACGCCAGGGAGAACGGCGCGTGCCCGCCCTTGTGCCGCCACGGCTGGAAATGATCGCTGACCGTCGCGCTGTCGAGGCCGTGTTCCTCGGCGAGCACCGCGATCTCCACCAGTTCGCGCGGTCCGAACTGTTCCGCCGACGCCTTGTATCCGAGCTTCAGCTCACTCATGTGCGCCACTCCTGTCGCTTCGCTGTGTGGGTGCGGAGTTCCGCACGCCGTCGGCCACCGGGACGCGGCCGGTGTCGCGAGGGGGCAGCGGCGGCCGGGTCCGGAGGCGTCCTTTCCGACCATAGTCAGCGCGGTGAACCCGCGTGGGGCGGGCCGGTTCTGCCGCAAGTCGCGTGCTTGTTCGGGCGCGATAGCCGACAATTGTCCGGTGACCGCAGAAACCGAACCGATCCTGTCCTATCTCACCGACATGGACGGGGTGCTGGTGAGCGAGGAACACCTGGTGCCCGGCGCCGACGAGTTCCTCGCCGAACTGCGCGCCAACGAGACGCCGTTCCTCGTGCTCACCAATAACTCCATCCGCACCCCGCGCGACCTCCAAGCTCGCCTGCGCCAGACCGGTCTCGACGTCCCCGAGGAGTCGATCTGGACGTCGGCGCTGGCCACCGCCACCTTCCTCAACGACCAGCGTCCCGGCGGAACCGCCTATGTGGTCGGCGAATCGGGGCTGACCACCGCGCTGCACGAGATCGGGTACGTGCTCACCGAACGCGACCCCGACTACGTGGTGCTCGGCGAGACGCGCACCTACTCGTTCGAGGCCATCACCACCGCGATCCGCCTGGTCGAACGCGGCGCCCGCTTCATCGCCACCAACCCCGACGCCACCGGCCCCTCCCGCGAGGGCGTCCTGCCAGCCACCGGCTCGGTCGCCGCGCTCATCACCCGCGCCACCGGCCGCGAACCGTACTACGTCGGCAAACCGAACCCGCTCATGATGCGTTCGGCCCTGCGCCGCATCGGCGCCCACTCCCAGTCCACGGTCATGATCGGCGACCGCATGGACACCGACGTCATCGCCGGCCTCGAAGCGGGCATGCGCACCATCCTCGTCACCACCGGCATCTCCACCCGCGCCTCCGTGGAAGGTTTCCCCTACCGCCCCACCGCCGTCATCGACTCCGTGGCCGACCTCATCGGCCGCACCCGAAAGCCCTTCGAGTAGATCGGTTCGCATCGCCGGGAGCAGGCAAAACGACGCCTGCTCGCGGCCCGGACGGGTGCTATAGTGGCCATGCGCCCGAGTGGGTGCGGGAACTGGGTTCGAGGCCCTGCCGGTTCACGACCGGAGTTTCCACAGAAGCGCGGAGATCCGGGATTGACACCCCGGTCGGCCACAACCGATAGCTCAAGCTGTAGAGCCCCGCTTTGTCATCGCGATCGGGCGGCCCAGGAGGGCCGCCCGATCTGCTATCTGGACGCTATCTCGGCCGTGAGCTCGGCCTCGGTGAGCCCGAGCACGCCGTAGCTGTGCCGGGCGACTCCCCGTGCGTTCCGCAGCGCGACCTTGGCGTCGTTCAAGATCTTGGGATGAGCGGCGACCACTTCGTCTACGACCAACGCGGCCCAGCACGGCCGGGGGAGAGCGGACTGCAAGCCGAGGTTCGTCTCGCGATCGAGACGTTTGGTAATCGCCAATGCGGCGATCATCTCGCCCTGTCCGAAGTCGATCCGGTCTCCTACCCGGAGTCCTTCGGGTTCCGCTTGGCCAGGTCGCCCCAGCCTTGTTCCTGGGCGCCACTCCAGTGGGCCAGGGTGTCGAACAGAACCCGGGTCATTGTGCCGCCGTTGTGGATCACGGCGTTTCGCATGTGCCCCAGCACCGTCATATACGACATCATGTCGGTGTCGTAGACGTGGCTCGTCACGCTCTCGAAGTCCGTGTGCAGGTCACTGAGGTTTCGTTTGGCGAGGGCTTTCGCGCATAGGCCATTGTCGGCCAGCATCCCGACGCAAGTTCGCATGAAGTCCTCGTGCAAAGACAGCACGTAGGGTACGGCCATCTTGCCGAGGTGAGTGTCGGCTCCGTGCAGGATTTGCCGTGCCTGGTCGGACTTCAGATTGAATCGGTGGATGTGATCGACCGCCAGGAATACTTCGGGTAGCAAGCGGTCCGAACCCTCGGTCAGCTTCAGCAGGTGGGCCGATAACTGGGCGCCGGCGAGCAGCGCCATCATCGCGTTATTGGCCTCGGCCTTGTGATCCTCGTACTCACGAAAGGCGCGAAACCTGACCATCTGGCCGCGCGTCGGACCGCCTCGTGCCACTGAACCCCCTGATCAGCGCCGAATCTGCTGCGCAGCAGCGTAACCCACGGCGCTGACGGCCTGACGGCGTATCTACTTCTGGTCGGTGACCCGGTCCAAAGCCGTGGAGAGGGCGGTGAGGGCTTCGACTATTCGGGTGAAGTGGTCGAGGCCCAGTTCTTCGGTGAGGCGGTGGGCGAGGGTGGCGTGGTGGGGGTTGATGCGGGCGATGGCGGCGCGGCCTTCGGGGGTGGGGGTGAGGAGTTTGGCGCGGCGGTGGGCTGGGTTGGGGTGGTATTCGGCGAGGCCCTTGTCGACGAGGAGGTCGGCGATGCGCTGCACGCTCTGGCGGGTGATGCCCATGGTGCGGGCGATGCCCGCGACCGGAAGCGGTTCGGGGAGGACCGCGCCGAGCACCTGCCACCAGGCGGCGGTCAGGCCGGCGGGGGCGGCGAGTTCTTCGGCGATGGTGAGGAATTGGCCGTTGAGGCGGAAGGAGGTGATGGCGGCGGTGCTGAACAGGACTTGCTCGGGGTTCTCGCTCACGCCGTCACCTCGGCTCCGGCGCGCGAGGCACGCTGTGACTCGACACCATTCACGCCCCGGCCCCGGCCCGCGCGTGCTCATACGCGTCCAACACTGCGTACCCCTCCGGATCGCTGTGCGCGTACAGCCGGTACCAGGCGTCGAGGATGTGCGGCTCGTACACCCCGAGCACCCCGAGCACTTCGCGTGCGAACTCGAACGGCGCCATGGCCGCGGCGGTGACGAGGGTGCCGTCGGTGACGGCGGGCGCGTCGACGTACCGGTCGGCTCCCGCGTACCCGCTGTAGCCGAGGAATTCGGCGACGTTGCTGGTGTGGTTGCGGGTGTCGAGCAGACCTTCGGCGGCCAGGCCGAAGGTCGCGCCGCAGATCGCCGCGACGGGCACGCCCGCGTCCAGGAATTCACGCGCCTTGCGGGCGAAAGGCGCGAGTTCACCCGTCACCCAGGTGTCGGCGCCGGGCAGGATCAGCATCGCGCTCTCGGCCGGCGTGAGCTGATCCAGCGTGCGGTCGGGCGTGATGCGCAGGCCGCCCTTGGTGGTGATCGGCTCGGCGGTCAGCGCGACGGTTTCGATCCGGAAGGTGCCGGGCGCGATCTGCCAGCTGGGGTTGTTGATGTGCGCGGTGGCGGCACCGACTTCCCAGTCGGCGAGGGTGTCGTAGACGGCGACGTGAACGGTCTTCGTGAGCATGACAGTATGTTGTCATATTTGACAGCATACTGTCAATGACCAAACCCTCAGTCCCTAGTCAGGGCAAAGATGCGCAGGTCACGCGTGGTCCGATCGCGATACGCCGCATACGCCCCGGTGATCTCCACGAACCGCGCGAACACCGACTCCTTGACCGCCTCCTCCGTCACCGGCGTGGCCCGTACCCGGATGCGCTCCCCGGCGATCGCGACCGTCGCGCGCGGCTCGGCCAGCAGATTCCCCGTCCACGCGGGATGGTGCGCCTGCCCGAAATTGCTCCCGATCACGTACAGGGTGTCGCCGTCGTGCACGTACAGCAGCGGCTGCGTGCGCGGCTGCCCGGACTTGCGCCCGGTGGTGGTGAGCAGGATGACCGGCGCGCCGATCGGGCCGAGCACCGTGTACTTCGCGTCGGTGCGCTCGAGCAGCTTGCGATCCAGCGGCGTGAGCGTGCGGATGAGCCGGGAACCGAAGCCGGACGCGGCCAGTCTGTCGGCCGCGCGCCCGAGAATGCCGGTGCGCGAACCCCACTGCCGATCCGGGAAGGACGTCGTCATACGCGCGAGCGTACGGAACCCGGCTCGCCCGAAGTGTCCGGAATCCGGCGCGAAAGTGATTTCGGAGGTATTTGCCGTCGGTTGGCCGAGACAGTGCCCTTCGGCTCACTAAGCTCGGGCCCATGGTCGAATCCGCTGCGTCCTCCGTTTACATCGCGTCCCCCGAGGGCGACACCGGCAAATCGACGGTCGCGCTCGGCGTACTGCAGATCGTCTGCGCGACGGCCGCACGGGTCGGCGTGTTCCGCCCGATCACCCGCTCCACCACCGAGCCCGACTACATCCTCGAACTCCTGCTGGAGCACTCCACCGCCGACATCGACTACGCGCAGGCGATCGGCGTCACCTACGAGCAGGTGCACGCCGACCCCGACGCCGCGATCTCCGAGATCGTCATGCGCTACCACGAGGTCGCCAAGGTCTGCGATGCCGTGGTGATCGTGGGCAGCGACTACACCGATGTGGCCAGCCCCAGCGAGCTGCGCTTCAACGCCAGGATCGCGGTCAACCTGGGTGCGCCGGTGCTGCTGGTGGTGCGCGGCGCCGACCGCACGTCCGCCGAGGTCAAGCAGCTGGTGGAGCTGTGTGAGGGCGAGCTGGAGCAGGAGCACGCCACGCTGGTCGCGGTGGTCGCCAACCGGTGCGATCCCGACCAGCTGAACGAAGTCTGTTCGGCGCTGGGCGGATTCGATGTCCCGTCCTGGTCGCTGCCGGAGGTGCCGCTGCTGATCGCGCCCACCATGGCCGAGCTGTGCGAAGCCGTGGACGGCGAAATGTACAGCGGCGACCCGGAATTGCTGCAGCGCGAGGCGATGAAGGTGATGGTCGGCGGCATGACCGCCGAGCACATCCTGGAGCGCCTGGTGGACGGCGTCGTGGTGATCGCGCCCGGCGACCGCTCCGACGTGCTGCTCGGCTTGGTGAACGCCCATGAGGCCGAAGGTTTTCCGTCGCTGGCGGGCATAATCATGAACGGCGGGCTGCTGCCGCACCCCACCGTCGCGCGACTGATGGAGGGCCTGAAACCGCGGCTGCCGATCCTCACCACCGCGCTGGGCACCTACGACACCGCCAGCGCCGCCTACCGCACCAGGGGCCGCATGTCGGCGGGCAACCCGCGCAAGGTGAACACCGCGCTGGCGCTGATGGAGGAGCACGTGGACGCACCGGAGTTGTTGCGGCGCATCAGCATTCCGCGCAGCACCGTGGTGACCCCGCAGATGTTCGAGTACCAGCTCATCGAGCGCGCGCGGGCCAACCGCAAGCGCATCGTGCTGCCCGAGGGCGACGACGACCGCATCCTGCGCGCCGCCGGACGGGTGCTGCAGCGCCGGATCGCCGACCTGGTGATCCTCGGCGACGAGCACTCGATCCGCGCCCGCGCCGCCGAACTCGGCGTCGACATCGCCGAGGCCGAAGTGCTGGACCCGCGCAGCTCCGGCCACCTGGACGATTTCGCCGCCGAGTACACCGAACTGCGCAAGCACAAGGGCATGACATTGGAGCGTGCCCGCGAAACCGTCGTCGATATCTCGTATTTCGGCACGATGATGGTCTACAAGGGGATCGCCGACGGCATGGTGTCGGGCGCGGCGCACACCACCGCGCACACCATCCGGCCCTCCTTCGAGATCATCAAGACCGTGCCGGGCGTGTCCACCGTGTCCAGCGTGTTCCTCATGTGCCTGGCCGACCGGGTGCTCGCCTACGGCGACTGCGCCGTGGTGCCCGACCCCACCTCCGAGCAGCTGGCCGATATCGCCATCTCCTCGGCGCGCACCGCAGAACAGTTCGGCATCGACCCGAAGGTCGCGATGCTCTCGTACTCCACCGGCGAATCCGGCAGCGGTGCCGACGTGGACAAGGTGCGCGTCGCCACGAAACTGGTGCGCGAACGCGAGCCGAACCTGTTGGTGGAGGGTCCGATTCAGTACGACGCGGCCATCGAACCGACCGTCGCCGACGCCAAGATGCCCGATTCGGAGGTGGCGGGCCGGGCCACGGTGTTCATCTTCCCCGACCTGAACACCGGCAACAACACCTACAAGGCCGTGCAGCGCAGCGCGGGCGCGATCGCGATCGGTCCGGTGCTGCAGGGCCTGCGCAAGCCGGTCAACGACCTGTCGCGTGGCGCGCTGGTGGCCGACATCGTCAATACGGTGGCGATCACGGCGATCCAGGCGGGCGCGCAGTGAGCCGGCGCGGAACAAACCCGCGCGCGGCGCGGTTGCGGCAGGGGCAGAACGACCGGCAGGAGGCCTGATGAGCGACGACCAACTCGTGCTGGTGATCAATTCCGGCTCCTCCTCGATCAAATACCAGCTGCTGAATCCGGCCACCGGGGTGGTCGCGGCGTCCGGGCTGGTGGAACGGATCGGCGAGCCGACCGGCGCGATCGAGCACAGCGTTGCGGGGCATGACACCCTCGAACACACCGGGCCCATTCCGGATCACAAGGCGGGCTTGCGGTTGGCCTTCGACATGTTCGCCGAGACCGGCCTGGATCTGGCCGAGGCGAACGTCTGCGCGGTCGGGCATCGGGTGGTGCACGGCGGCGAGGTGTTCTACCGGCCGACGCTGATCACCGACGAGGTGGTCGACACCATCGCGAAGCTGTCCGACCTCGCGCCCCTGCACAATCCGGCCAACCTCACCGGCATCGAGAGCACCCGGGAACTGCTGCCCGGCGTACCGCAGGTGGCGGTGTTCGACACGGCGTTCTTCCACGGACTGCCCGAGGCCGCGCGCACCTACGCCATCGACGCGAAAGTGGCGGCCGCGCACGGCATTCGGCGCTATGGGTTCCACGGCACCTCGCACGAGTACGTGTCGGGGCGGGTCGCCGAAGTGCTCGGGCGCGACCCGGAGACGTTGCGGCAGATCGTGTTCCACCTCGGCAACGGCGCGTCGGCGTCGGCGATCCGTGGCGCGAAGCCGATCGACACCAGCATGGGGCTCACCCCGCTGGAGGGGTTGGTGATGGGCACGCGCGGCGGTGACATCGACCCGGGCATCATCGGGCACTTGGTGCGGTCGGGCGAGTACGACATCGAGCGGATCGACCGACTCCTGAACCGCAATTCGGGACTCAAGGGCCTGTCCGGGGTGAACGATTTCCGCGAACTCACCCGGCTCATCGACGAGGGCGACGCCGCCGCGAAGCTGGCCTACGACGTCTACATCCACCGCCTGCGCCGCTACCTGGGCGCGTATCTGGTGGAGCTGGGCGGCGTCGACGCGATCACCTTCACCGCGGGCGTCGGGGAGAACAGCGCCCAGGTCCGCGCCGACGCCCTGGCCGATCTGTCGGCCTTCGGCATCGAGGTGGACCCGGCTCTCAACACCGCCAGAGACCGCGCCGCGCGGCGTATTTCACCACCGGGTGCCCCGGTCGCGGTGTTGGTGGTTCCCACCAACGAAGAGCTCGCCATCGCGCGGGGCGCACGGGGGGTCGTGGCGGAGCTGGGTTGAGCTCGCGGCCTCGCCTCGTGCGATGCTCGAGTGCCCACTCGGGTGCACGACGGCGGCCGACAGGGGATCGGACGGGTCCATCAGTGGAATGGCAGTGCGGCGGCGGATATCGGCGGCTGCGCGAAACCGGCGTGACAGCGGCATGCCCCCGCTCGCGGACGCAGGACCGAACGGCCGCGCGCCGGGGTGCGCGGCCGTTCGGATGCTAGGCGATCTTGCGGCGGTAGGTGGTCATGGCGACCGCGTACGCGACCACCAGGATGCCGACGCACCAGGCGAGAGCGACCCAGACCCCGGAGCCGACGGGCTGCTCGGTGAGCAGATTTCGGATCGTATCGACGATCGACGTCGCCGGTTGATGTTCGGCGAAGGCGCGAACCGGTCCCGGCATCGTGTCGGTCGGGACGAAAGCCGAGCTGACGAAAGGCAGGAAGACCAGCGGATAAGAGAACGCACCCGCGCCGTCCGGGGTGCTCGCGGTGAGACCCGGGATGACGGCCAGCCAAGTCAACGCGAGGGTGAACAGCAGCAGGATGGCGCCGACCGCCAGCCACGCCGTGATGTTCGCGCTGGAACGAAAGCCCAGGAGCACGGCGACGAGTATGACCACCACGAGGGAGATCAGGTTGGCCACCAACGAGGTCAGCACGTGTGCCCACAGGATCGACGATCGTGCGATCGGCATCGACTGAAATCGCTCGACGATGCCGTTCTTCATATCCATGAACAGCCGGTAGGCGGTGTAGGAGATGCCCGAGGCGATCGTGATGAGCAGGATTCCGGGCAGCAGATACTGCACGTACGAATCCGTTCCCGTCTCGATCGCGCCGCCGAACACGTAGACGAACAGCAGCATCATGACGATCGGCGTGATCGCGGTCGTGATGATGGTGTCCATGCTGCGGGTGACGTGGCGCAGCGACCGGCCGAGCAGGTAGGTGGTGTCGCCGGCGAAGTGTGCGGTCATCGTTGTTCCTTACCCGTGTGCGCCGACGCCGCGGTGCTGTCGTCACCGACGACGGCGAAGAAGATGTCCTCGAGGGTCGGTTGCTTCTCGACGTATTCGACCTCGGCGGGCGGTAGCAGCCGTTTGAGCTCGGCGAGGGTGCCGTTCACCACGATCCGTCCTTCGTGCAGGATCGCGATCCGGTCTGCCAGTTGCTCGGCCTCCTCCAGGTACTGCGTGGTCAGCAGTACCGTGGTGCCGCGCTCGGTGAGCTCGGTGATTGTCGTCCAGACCTCGACGCGCGCCTGCGGATCGAGGCCGGTCGTCGGTTCGTCCAGGAAGATGACGGGCGGATTTCCGACGAGGCTCATGGCGATGTCGAGGCGGCGGCGCATACCGCCCGAATAGGTCGAGACCTTGCGCGCGGCGGCCTCGGTCAGCGAGAACCGCTCGAGCAGGTCGTCGGCGATCGCGCCCGGGTCGTCGAGATGGCGCAAGTGGGCGATCAGCACGAGATTCTCTCGCCCGCTGAGGATCTCGTCGACCGCGGCGAACTGCCCGGTGAGGCTGAAGGCCCCGCGAGCCTGCGCGGGCTGCGCGGCGACGTCGAAGCCCCCGACGTGCGCGGTGCCCGCGTCGGCGCGCATCAGCGTGGACAGAATCTTCACGACCGTGGTCTTGCCCGCTCCGTTGGAGCCGAGCAGAGCGAAGACACTGCCCCGCTCCACCTCGAAGTCCACGCCGCGCAGCACGTGATGGTCCCCGTAGGATTTCTCCAGGCCCCGTACCCGGATCGCGGGAGTAGGTGGTGTTGTCATCGGGCGGTCCTGCCTTCGTCGAGAATGATCTTGTCCCAGAGCGGCTCGCGCGCGTGAGTTGTGGTGGTGGACACTGCTTTTTCCCTCTCGCGACCCGCGGTGTTGTCAGGCCGAGCGGCGGACGATGATGTCGCCGGCGGAGGTGCGCGCCCGCACCTCGGCCTTCTCGTCGGATGGTTCCGGGCCCGCGGCGGTGTCGAGTTCATTGCGCACCGAGCCGAACTTGGTGTGCAGATCGAGCAGTACGGCGGTGCCTTGCCGGATGCCGACGTCCAGCCGACCGGCGGCGGACTCCAGCGTGACCAATCCCCGGGTGACCTCTCCGATGCGAATGGCGCCGGCGGCGGTCTTGGCGGTGACACCGGATTTCGCCGTGCCGACGGTGATATCACCGTTGGCAGACTTCACCCGCAGCTCACCGGTGACCTCGTCGATGGTGGCGGCGCCGTTGGCGCTGTCGATCTCGGCGGAGCCGTCGATGTGCCGGATACGCACCTCGCCGGAGCTGGTGTGCGCGCGCAGCATGCCGCGGGCGCGCTCCACCACGATGCTGCCCATCCCGGAGTTCAGCTCCAGCGCGTCGGCGGCGTCGACTTGGATGTCGCCGAACCCGCTCTCGAGCCGGCATTCGCCGAGCGTGCCCCTGGTCTGGATGTTGCCCATATCCGTGTCGGCCTGAATCTGTGAACCGCTCGGCACCTCGATCACGACCTCGACCGAACCGTGCTTGCGGCCGAAGATGATCGCCTGTTTCCATACCGGCGGTCGCGGCGTGAGCACCCGCAGCAGCCCGGCGGAGTAGTCCACGCGGGTCTGGTCGGCGGCCTCGACATCGAAGCGGTCCTTGCTGACCGGGCGCACGTCGACCACGGTGGTGTCGCGGTCTCCGGCGATGATTCTGACGTCGCCCACGTAGGTGTCCACGACGACGGAAATGGGTTCGGGGGTGTCGAATTCAGGCATGGCGGTGCCCTTCCTTGGTGGTGTGATGAGAAAACCCCGGTCGGGGTGTGGGTGGTGCAGAGGGTGGCGAGGCGCCGCGTCAGCGCGCCCAGCCCTTGAAGGTGTTGCCACCGGAGGTCGGGGGGACGCCCCAGCCCGTGGCGGTGGCCGGTCGCGGCTCCAGCGCGGCGGCGGCCGCGCGGACCAGCCAGGCGTTCACCGAGAGGCCCTCCCGGCTCGCGGCCTCTTCCACACGCTGCTTGAGTCGGTCGGGGAGCCGGACGTTGATCCGGGAGGTGCCACCGCTGTCATCGATTGGCGCTACTGGTGGTGCCACGAATGGTGGCGCCGCGCCACTCTCCGGTGGCTCCGTGGGGGGCGGTGTCACGACGAAGGTGGGATCGACGCCGCGTAACCGCACTTCGACCGACCCCGGCGCGAGGTCCCGGGTGATCTCGTCTGCCGCGTCCGACAATGCGTTGAGCAGGGCCAGCCGGGTGGCCGAATGAAGGGTCGACGTGAGCCGTTCGGCCAGTTCATGGGCTTCATCGCCGGCGGCTTGCGCGGCAATGGCCAACTCGTACCGGATGCTGTCGAGATAGGGCCTGAGATCCATGTGAGCCAGTCTGGCATCATTTTGGCTCAGATGCAAGGGTGTATGTGGCTCAGAGTGGGTGAGACGCGGGTCGGTCGGGTCCCGCGTCGTCGGGTCAGAACCAGGTCTTCGCGCGAATCGCGTTCGCCAGGTCCACGAGCGCGTAGCGGTGGGTGCGCCCCGGAGCGCCGCGGGCCAGGGCGCGCAGACCCGTTT
Organism: Nocardia puris; assembly: GCF_036051655.1. Classification (NCBI taxonomy): domain Bacteria; kingdom Bacillati; phylum Actinomycetota; class Actinomycetes; order Mycobacteriales; family Nocardiaceae; genus Nocardia; species Nocardia puris. Next base: position 2,261,760 of record NZ_CP107943.1, read on the forward strand.
CGGTGCCGTCGCGCAGGTCGCGTTCGGCGAAAGGGGCGCCGAAGAGGGTGGCGTTGGGGCGTTTCGGTTGGTGGCCGGATTGGAGCCAGGCGAGGGCCGCGCCGAGGACGAGCACGCGCATCTGGAGGACGCGGTTCTCGCCGGGCGGGAGGGTTTGGACGCGGGCGGCCGCCAAGTGCAGGGTCGCCTCGTCGAGTTCGGCGACCGGGGCGGCGGTGAGCAGCAGCAGGACCGCCGTCATGCGGGCGGTCGTGAAATGCCGTGAGGTGGGCGGGACTTCGTCGAGCGCCGCGACGGCGTCGGGGACGCGCCCGTCGGCCGCGAGCTGGCGGGCGAGGCCGAACGCGGCGCTCACCACGGCCCGGTCGGTGCGCCAGACGGTGGCGTAGAACTTCTCGGCGTAGCTGCGCCACTGCTCCCGGTCCTCGGAATCCCAGTGCTGCAGAACGAGTTCCGCCGTGGCGGCCAGGGCGAGTTTGGGGGCGATCTCACCGGGCAGCACCTGCAGCACCGCGTCGAAGGCGTCGTAGGCGCGCTCGTAGTTCTGTTCGCGCAGCTCCGCGAGGCCGGTGAACCAGTCGACCCGCCAGTCGTAGTGCGGCAGCCGGGAGAGCAGGTACAGCACGGCCGCCGATTCGCCCATGTCCAGCCGGACCCGCGCCTCGGCGAGCGTGAACTCCAGTTCCGCTGTCTCCGGGGTGTTCTCGGAATCGGTCTCGGCGCGGTCGCGCGCTTCGCGCAGCGCTTCGAGCGCCTGTTCGGGTTCGGGGTGCACTACGGCGGCCAGCAGCGGAGCGGCCGGATCGGACGGGTCGATCAATGGAATCGGCAGTGCCGCGGCGATATCGGCGGCATTGAGCAGCGGGCTGCGCCCGACGCCGTCGGCGTAGGCGTCGGTCTGGCTGATCAGTTCCTCGGTGCCGAAGCTGGCGCGCTGGGGACTGAACACCGTGGACAGCTGGGGATGTTCGGAACCGGTGTCCAGTGCGAGGATTTCGCGCAGCACGCCGGAGAGCTGCGCGGCCATGGCGCGGGCCGAGGGGAAGCGGCGGGCCGGGTCGGGATCGGTGGCGCTGAGCAGCAGCCGGTGGAAGAACTCGTAGCGCGCGAGCACCGGATGGTCAGCCGGGTCGGGGATGCCGTCGCGGTAGCGGCCGTGCTCCATCGGCAGGTCCAGCGTGAGCACCGCGAGCGTGCGGCCGACGGTGTAGATGTCGGAGGCGACCGTCGGCCCGGTCTTCGCGATCTCGGGTGCCTGGAAACCCCTGGTGCCGTACAGGTTTCCGTACGCCTCGATGGTGGCCACCGCGCCCAGGTCGATGAGTTTGACCTGGTCCTCGGTGATCATCACGTTATCGGGTTTGAGGTCGTTGTAGGTGAGCCCGATGGAGTGCAGGTAGTCCAGCGCGGGCAGGATCTCGAGCACGTAGGCGATGGCCTCGGCCACCGGCATCCGCTCCGGGCGCGGGTGGGCGTCGAGCAGCGCGCGCAGCGAACGCCCGCCCACGTACTCCATCACGATGTAGCCGACCGGTTCGCCGTCGGTGCCGGGGTGTTCCACGAAGTTGTGGATCTTCACGATGCTGGGATGCGCCACCTCGGCGAGGAATTGGCGTTCGGCCACCGCGACGGCCTGTGCCTCGGCGTCGCCCGCGTGCAGCAGGCCCTTGAGTACCACCCACCGGTCGCTCACGTTCCGGTCGATCGCCAGGTAGATCCAGCCCAGACCGCCGTGTGCCAGGCACCCTTGGATCTCGTACTGACCCGAGACCATTTCGCCCGGATGCAGTGACGGGCGGAAATCGTAAGGGGCTTCGCAGGTTTCGCACACGCCAACCGTTGTCGCCGGGCGCACGGCGGTGGCGCGGCCCACGGGATTGCCGCAGCGCCAGCAGAATCGCTTGCCCTCCGACACCACCGGGTCGGTGAGCACCGCCGCGCGCGGGTCGGCGGGCGGCACGGTGGGGATCGGCACCAGTCCGCCGCCGAGCCTGCGCACCGACGGCCGGGAACGGGCCGTGCGCACGCTGCGGCCCGAAGTGCGCATCGCGGCACCGGAATCCGGTTCGGAGCGCTGGGTGCCGGGGCCGAAATCCGCGGCGGCCGTGCCGGGTTGCTCCTCGGCGCCGGTCGACGGGATCGGTTCGGTGTGCGGATCGTCGTCACCGGTTCGCGCCGACGCCGGATTCAACTGCGTCGCATGCGGGTCGCCGACGGGCTCGGACCACCGCACCGTCGCCGGCGCTTCTTCCGGCGGCTCCGATCCGCGCGCGTCCCGGTCCTCCGGTCGCGGAAAGGGCTGGTATCGCATGGTCATCGGCCGTCAGTCCTCGTACGTGGGTGCGGGCGGGCCGGGGTTCGGGCCGAGTGAGGTGAGCCACCGGTTGTAGATCGTCGTCCAGGTGCCGTCGCGGCGCAGCCGGTCCAGCGTGGCGTTGACGAAACGCACCAGATCGTCGTTGCCCTTGGTGATGCCGATGCCGTACGGCTCGACGCTGATAGCCTCGCCGACCACCTCGGTGTAGGGGTCCTGCGCGGCCAGCCCGGCCAGGATGGAGTCGTCGGTGCTCACCGCGTCCACCTGGCGCTGTTGCAGCACCACCAGGCAGTCCGCCCAGGTGGGCACGGTCAGCACGGTCGCGGCGGGCTGTTCGCGGCGGATGCGGTCCAGCGAGGTGGTGCCGCTGACCACGCACACCCGCTTGCCCGCCAGATCGGCGATGCCGTCGATCCCGGAGTTCTTCATGGTCAGCACGCGCTGGCCCGCGCGCAGGTACACCGTCGAGAAGGCGACCTTGGTGCGCCGCTCGCAGGTGATCGTCATGGTCTTGGCGACGATGTCGACGGTGCGGTCCTGCAAAGCCTGCTCGCGGTCGGCCGAACCGAGGCTGCGGAACTCCACCAGATCCGGGCTGCCCAGCAGATCCCGCGCGACCTCGCGGGCGATATCGGCGTCGAAACCCACGATGGCGCCGCTGATCGGGTCGCGGAAGCTGAACAGATTGCTGCCCGCGTCCAGGCCCACCAGCAGCCGGCCCCTGGCGCGGATGGCGTCCAGGCTGGGGCCGCGCGCGCCGCGACCACCGGTCGGGCGCAGGCTCGCGGTCGGGTCGCCGCAGTCCTCGCCGGTCTCCGGCGGCGGGGGCGCGTCGCTGGGCAGCTGTGTCGCCTGCGCCGGCAGCGGCGGGTCGGTGTAGGTGGCGATCTTCTCGGTGTGGGCGGTGTCGCGGGTGTCGGCGCACCCGGTGAGCAGCAGCGCGAGGGCGGAGGCGGCGGCCAGCAGGCCGCGCGCGGCGCTCATCGGTACTCCCGCAGTCGCGGCCACAGGCCGAGCACCACGGCGGCGGCCGCGAGCACACCGAGGACGAACGCGCCCGGCGAGAGGAAGTCCAGCACCTGCACGGCCCGGGAGATGTCGCCGCGCAACGCGTTTCGCGTCTCCTCGATGCCGTTGTCCAGCGACAGGTCGAGCGCGTGCACGTGCGCGGTGGACTGGGCCGCGCCCGGTCCGGTCGCCACCGCCGCCGCGCCCGTGAAATCGCCGCGCGCCAGCGCCTCGTTCATGCGGGCGTGCGATTCGCGCCACCGGTCCAGCGCCCCACGGGCATTGGCCAGATCCTCGGCGGCGGGCGCGCCGGCGGGATGGCCGTCGAGGAGTTCGGCGAGCCGGGTGACGCTGGTGTCGTAGACGCGGTCGTAGTCGCCGGTGGCGTCGCGGCGCACCAGTTTCAGCGTCTCGGCGGCGCGCGCCTGCTGGGTCAGGATGCGGCTCTCGGTGAGACGGGAGACGGGCACGGCGCCCTCGTCGCGGCCGCTGATCATCGCCGCCGCCGACACCGACCCGGCGATCACCGTCCACGCCAACAGGATCAGCACCGCGCCGGAGGCCAGCAACAATCCGGCGTTGAAGGTACGCCGCCACCGTTTGGCCAGCTGGGTCTGCACCCACACCAGCGCGGCGAGCGCCGCGATCAGCAGCGCGATGGCGGTCCACGGCGGGCGCACGTGCGCGCGCTGGGCGGCGTGCACGGCCTCGGTGCGGTGGTCGTGCAGTTCCTCGGCCATCGGCAGCAGCGTCGTCTGCATCTGGTGCGACGCCTCGCTCAGGTACGCAGCGCCGACCGGGTAGCCGATCCGGTTGTTCGTGCGCGCCGTCTCGACCAGGCCGGTGTATACGGGCAGGCCGGTCGCGATGCCGGTGCGCAGCTGGGCGTCGGGGCCGCTCTCGTCGTAGCCGGCCGTGTGCGCGGTCTGCGCGACGAGTTCGGCAGACGCCTCGCCGATCGCCTGGGTGTAGCGGTCGCGCACCTCCTGCGGTTCCACCCCGCCCGCGATGAAGGCGGTGCTGGCGGCGGCGTCGGCGATCGACAGCGAGGTGTAGAGGCGGTGCGCGGAGTGCGCGTCGGGTTCGGTGTCGGCCAGCAGGGTGTGCAGCGCGTCCTGGCGATGGTTCACCGTCGAGGAGGTGACCGCGCCCGCCGCCAGGCAGAGCAGCAGTAAGAGCAAACTCATGGCAATCAAGCGGCCGGGGGAGGAACCGGCGAAGGACCGCAGATCGGCCGGGTCGAGCTGGGCGCGCACGGCGGCCGTGGCGGGGCCGCCGAGATGCTTGCGCACCTGGTCGGCGACGGCCGACGGTGGCCGAGCGGTCGCCAACTGCTCGGTCCGAGCCAATGTCCACCTCCGGGTCCGCGCCCCACCTGTGCGCCTGCGTCGGAGTTTATTGTGGTCCTACCGGGCTAGCGGCGTGTGAAACACCCCCCGCGGACCGGCGGATGTGAGATCTGCCCGCCCCGGAACCCCGCGCGGGGACCTGCCGGGGTGGGCGGTGCGAGTGAGGACGGTGGGCGATGCGTGGTGACGGCGACGGTTGGTCGCTCGGTCCGGGCGGGACCAAGCACTGGGGCCGCTTCGGCGCTGCCGGATTGTTGCTGCGTGCGCCACTGGCCGGTGGTGGTTCGGCGGTGCTGCTCCAGCACCGGGCCCCGTGGAGTCATCAGGGCGGCACCTGGGCGCTGCCCGGCGGCGCGCGCGACAGTCACGAGACCGCACTGCACGCCGCCGTCCGGGAGGCCTGGGAGGAAGCGGGCATCCAGCCCACCGACGTCCGGGTGCGCGGCGAGCGCGTGACGGCCGGGGTCACCGGCGGCTGGACCTACACGACCGTCGTGGCCGACGCCGTCGCCACCCTGCCCACCAGCCGCAACCGGGAGAGCACCGAACTGGCCTGGGTCCCCGAGGACGAGGTCGCCACCCGCCCCCTGCACCCCGCCTTCGCCGAGGCCTGGCCCGCCCTGCGCGCCGCCCCCGCCCGCGCCTGCCTCGCGGGCCTCACCGACGCCCACACCGTCGCCGCCGCCCTCCCGCGCACCCTCGACCTCGCCGACCAGGGCTTCGTCTGGCTCCACACGGTGCGGGACGGGCCGGGTGGGTACGCCAGAATCACCGACGAGGAGGGTGTGTCGGTGGAAACACCCTCGGCCGGTAAGGAATTCGAGCCGGTGCTCTCGCTCACGATGCGACAGGTCCTGGCTTCGTTGTCGCAGTAGCGTCGCGATCCCGCACCGGGATGTCCGGCACGCCCCGCGCCGCCGGGTATCCCGACCGCTGCGTCTCCGCCCGCGAATACGGCCACGAGTTGGCGCACACCCAGCCGCGATCGCGTTGGCCGGACTCGGCGGACTCGTGAGTCGGGTCGCGTTCGTCGTCCGGTCGCGCATGGACCGCACGAAAACGGGGTGGGCACACAGGTATCGGCGGCGATCCGGCGTGCCCGCCCGCACCGTCAGCACTCACTCGACCGCCCGCGCGTCACCGTGGGCGGCGGCTCCGGATACCGCGTCACCCCCGTTCGTGTCGGCCGGGAGACGTGCGACTCGATGCGCCGCGCCGTCACATCCGGATCGAAGGCAGCCGCCGGAGCGTCTCACCCCTTGGCAAGCAGGGCCGTCTTCAACTCCCGGGCCGCGGCTTCCGGGTCGCGCGCTTCGGTGATCGCGCGCACCACGACGATCCGTTCCGCCCCCGCGGCCAGCACGTCCCGGACGCGTTCGTGATCGATGCCGCCGATGGCGAACCAGGGGCGGGTTGGGTGGGAGTCTGCGGTGGAGCGCACCAGGTCCAGGCCGGCGGCCTGACGGCCGGGTTTGGTGGGGGTGGACCAGACGGGGCCGGTGCAGAAGTAGTCGATGTGCTCGTCGATGGCGGCGAGGCCGGCTTGCGCGCGGCTGTGGGTGGAGCGGCCGATCACCACGTCGGGGCCGAGGATGCGGCGCGCGTACCAGGGCGGCAGGTCACCCTGGCCCAGGTGCAGCACGTCGGCGCCGGCGGCGAGCGCGATATCGGCGCGGTCGTTCACCGCGACCAGCCCGCCGTGCCTGCGCGCGGCCGCCTTCAGTTCGGCCAGCGCGCCCAGCTCGGCCTTGGCCTCCAGCGGGCCGAACTTGGCCTCGCCCGGCGAGCCCTTGTCCCGCAGCTGGATGATGTCCACCCCGCCCGCGAACGCCGCCTCGGCGAACTTGGCCAGATCGCCTTTGTCACGCCTGGCGTCGGTGCACAGGTACAGCCGCGCGGTGGCCAGGCGATCCCGCGGTGGCAGCGGCCGGTTGTGGTGGGAGGGTTGCACGCCTTCGACGGTAGCCGCGCTACCGTGGGGAGCGAAACAGGAGGTTGGTTGACATGCGCACTGTCGCCGTCGTCGGTGGCGGCGCCATCGGTATGGCGGTGGCGTGGCGGGCGGCCGAGGCGGGCCGGCGGGTGACGCTGTTCGACCCGGCCACCGGCTCCGGCGCCTCCTGGGTTGCCGGCGGTATGCTCGCCCCCCTCTCGGAGGGCTGGCCGGGGGAGGACCGCGTCCTCGCCTTCGGCGCCGCGTCGCTGGCGCGCTGGCCCGGGTTCGCCGCGCGTCTGGCCGAGGTGACGGGCCTCGAGGTCGTCGTCGCCGACGAGACCCTCACCGTCGCGCTGGACGGTGCCGACGCCGCCGATCTGCGCACCGTCGCCGAGTGGGTGGGCGAACGCGGTCACGACATGCGGTTGCTGGACCGCGCGGGCGTTCGCGCGCTCGAACCCGCCTTGGCCCGCACCGTCCGCGCCGGGCTGCTCGCCCCCGCCGAACCGGCCGTCGATAACCGCCGGTTACTGGAGGCGCTGAAAGCGGCCTGCGCGGCCGCCGGCGTCGAGATCCGCGCCGAGCGGGTCACCGCGCTCGCGGATCTGCCCCACGACCGGGTGGTGCTCGCGGCGGGCGCCGCCTCGGCGCGGCTGTGGCCGGACCTGCCGGTGCGTCCGGTCAAGGGCGAGATCCTGCGCCTGCGGCACCGGCCGGGCGCGGCGCCGGCGCCGCGCCGGGTGATCCGCGCCAGGGTGCATGGCAGGCCGGTGTACCTGGTGCCGCGCGGCGACGGAATCGTCGTCGGCGCAACGCAATACGAAGCGGGCTTCGACACCGCCGTCACCGTGGCCGGCGTGCGCGACCTGATCGCCGACGCCGAGGCCGTGCTGCCCGGCATCGGCGAGTACGAATTGGCGGAGGCCGCGGCGGGTTCCAGGCCGGGCAGCCCCGACAACCTGCCGCTGATCGGCCCGCTCTCCGAGCGCGTGATCGCCGCCACCGGCCACGGCCGCAACGGCATGCTCACCACGCCGCTCACCGCCGACGCGGTGCTGGCGCTGCTGGACGGCGAAACGCTGCCCGAGGCGCGCGACGCGCTCCCGCAACGCTTATCGGCGACGCCGGCCGCGTCGTCCCCATCCATCGCAGGAGGAGTTCGATGACCGCGACATCCATCCCCATCGGCGTCACCGTCAACGGCGCCGACCACGAGTTCGCCGAACCGCTCACCGTGCGAGAACTGCTGGCCCGCCTCGAGCTGCCCTGCCAGGGCGTCGCGCTGGCCGTGGACGGCGCGGTGTTCCCGAAGTCGCGTTGGGACGAGCCGGTCGGGCGTGGCTGGACCATCGAGGTGCTCACCGCGGTGCAGGGCGGATGACGGCCACCGAACTCGAGCCGCTGCGCATCGCCGACCGGGAATTCGGCTCCCGGCTCATCATGGGCACCGGCGGCGCGGAGAGCCTGTCGGTGCTGGAGGAGGCGCTGGTCGCCTCGGGCACCGAACTCACCACCGTCGCCATGCGCCGCATCGACGCCGCGGGCGGCACGGGCGTGCTGGACCTGCTCAAACGGCTCGACATCACGCCGCTGCCCAACACCGCGGGCTGTCGCACGGCCGCCGAGGCGGTGCTCACCGCGCAGCTGGCGGCCGAGGCCCTCGACACCAACTGGGTGAAGCTCGAGGTCGTCGCCGACGAGCGCACCCTGCTGCCCGATCCGGTCGAATTGCTCAGCGCCGCCGAACAATTGGTCGACGAGGGCTTCGTGGTGCTGCCGTACACCAACGACGATCCGATCCTGGCGCGCCGGCTAGAGGAGGCCGGATGCGCGGCCGTCATGCCGCTGGGCGCGCCCATCGGCACCGGCTTGGGCATCGGCAATCCGCACAATATCGAGATGATCGTGTCGGGCGCGCGGGTGCCGGTGATCCTGGACGCGGGCATCGGCACCGCCAGCGACGCGGCCCTGGCCATGGAACTCGGATGCGCGGCCGTGCTGCTGGCCACCGCCGTCACCCGGGCCAAGGAGCCCGCCCTGATGGCGGCCGCCATGGCCGACGCCGTGCGCGCCGGCCTGCTGGCGCGGCGCGCGGGCCGCATCCCCAAGCGTTTCTGGGCGCAGGCCTCCTCGCCCGCCAGGTGACCCCGAGGGGTACTTCCGGAGGACCCCGGCGGGGGAAGTCATCCTCGAGGATGACCGAAAACGACACCTAGTAGTGACGCGAACGCCGGGAATTTGCGGAATGCTGGACGCCATGATCGAACTGAGGGGCCTGACCAAGCATTATGGCCGGACCGCCGCGGTTCAGGATCTGACCTTCACCGTTCGCCCCGGACAGGTGACGGGCTTCCTGGGACCGAACGGCGCGGGTAAGTCGACGACGATGCGGATGATCCTCGGGCTGGACAAGCCCACCGCGGGCACCGCCTTGATCGAGGGCAAGCAGTATCACGAGCTGGACCATCCGCTGCGGACGGTCGGCTCGCTGCTGGACGCCAAGTGGGTGCATCCCAACCGCTCGGCGCGCGCCCACCTGCAGTGGATGGCCGCCTCCAACGGCATCCCCAAGTCCCGCGTGGACGAGGTGCTGCGGCTGGTGGGCCTGTCCGAGGTGGCGGGACGCAACGCGGGCGGGTTCTCGCTCGGCATGTCCCAGCGCCTCGGCCTGGCCGGCGCGCTGCTCGGCGATCCGAAGGTGCTGCTCTTCGACGAGCCGGTCAACGGCCTCGACCCCGAGGGCATCCTGTGGATCCGCCGGTTCATGCAGCGTCTGGCGGCCGAGGGCCGCACGGTGCTGGTGTCGAGCCACCTGCTCTCGGAGATGGCGCAGACCGCCGAACACCTGGTGGTGATCGGGCGCGGTCAGCTGATCTCCGACTCCACCACCACCGAGTTCATCGAGAAGGCCTCCGAACAGTCGGTGCGGGTGCGCAGCCCGCAACTGGACCAGCTGCGCAGCTTGCTCACCTCCAACGGCATGACCGTGCGCGAGGACGGCGCGGGCGCCGAGGGCCCCGCGCTGCTGGTGGCCAACGTCCCCAGCGACGCCGTCGGCAAACTGGCCGCGGCCAACGACATCACCCTGTTCGAGCTCTCCCCGCAGCGCGCCTCGCTGGAGGAGGCGTTCATGCGGATGACCGGCGGCGCGGTGCAGTACCACGGTGAAGGCATGGACGACCCGGCGGCGGCCGTGGCGATGGGAGGTGCGCTCTGATGGGCGTCTTGGCGGCGGAACGTATCAAACTGACCTCGACCAGGTCGCCGTGGTGGTGCACGGCGCTGGCCATCGTGTTCTCCCTCGGCATCACCGCGTTGTTCGCCCTGCTGCTCAACGTGTCGATGAACGCCTACAAGGAGAATCCGCAGGATTTCCCGGAGGCGCCGTACGCGGAGAACGCGCTGGCGGGCCTCGGCATCACCGGCGCGGCGGGCATGCCCGGCTTCGGCTACATCCTGATCATGATCCTGGCCGCGCTGGCGGTGACGAGCGAGTACCGCTTCGGCACCATCCGCGCCACCTTCCTCGCCGTCCCGCACCGCGCGTCGGTGCTGGTCACCAAGGCGGGCATGATCGCGGTGGGCGCCGCGGTGCTCTCGGCGATCCTGACCTTCCTGAGCTTCCTCATCCTGCGGGCGGTGACCGACGCGGAGGTGGGCGGCAGGCTCAGCCTCACCGACGGTGACCTCACGGTGTTCTACGGCGTGCCGATCTTCATCGCGCTGGCGGTGTTCCTGGCCGTCGCGGTGGGTGCGCTGGTACGCCAGTCGGCGGGCGCGCTGTCGCTGCTGATCGTGTGGCCGGTGCTGATCGAGCCGATCATCGGCGCGTTCGGCCGGTGGGGCCGGGAGATCCAGGTGTTCCTGCCCTTCCAGAACGCCAACCGGTTCCTCGGCTTGGAGAACCCCGATCTGCCCTGGCACTGGGGCCCGTGGCCCGCCCTGTTCTACTTCGCGGCCTTCGTCGCCGTGATCTTCGGCGCCGCGCTCTACGTGGTGAACAAGCGCGACGCCTGACCCGAAGATCTACCCGAGTTGCCCTCCCTCGCCACTCGGGTACCAGGGAAGCGACCTTGTCGGGAGGTCCGCGACCCCGAGGCACCGCCCCGCCACTGCCCGGCGGAGGTGCCGACCACCGGCCCGGTGCGTGAAGAACAATCCCCCTTCCGCACCGGGCCGGTTGGTGTCTGTGACGCAGGACACCACGGCGTGAGAGCTTCCGGACGGTAGCATCACTGGCAGCAACCAATGCGCTATCCATCGGCGGGCCCAAAGAGGCGGCCGCTCCGTCCGATCGAGGGGTGCACAGTGGCGATCATGAGTAATCAGCCGACCGCCCGACCGCTGAGATACGCTCGGGGCGTGAGCGATACACCTTCCGGCGGTCCCGAATCGGGACCGCGGCCGGAGGACAACGGGGGCGCGGCGCCCGAGGTGGTGATTCCCTTGGTGCCCGCGGACGAGGCGAGCGAAACGCGCGGACCCGGACGGGTTTTCCGCAAAGAGCAGTTCTCGGCGCTGATGAACGCCGCCAACCAGCGGCCCGACTTCATCGGGGTGCTGCGCAAGGCGCGCGAACAGCTGCCGGGCGACCCTTCCTTCGGCGATCCGCTGTCGGTGTCCGGGCCGGGTGGCGCGCGCGCCGTCGCGCGGGCCGCCGACAAGCTGGTCGGCGACACCCCCAGCGCGGCCCGCGAGATCGGTTTCGGCGCGCTGCAGGTGTGGCAGGCGATGCTGGAGCGAGTCGGCCGCGGAAAAGGTAGCCAGGAAGTAACCATCATGTTCACCGATCTGGTGGCCTTCTCCAGCTGGTCGCTGTCCGCCGGTGACGAGGTGACCCTCGAGCTGTTGCGCGAGGTGGCCAAGGCCATCGAGCCGCCGATCGAACGCCGCGGCCAGGTGGTCAAGCGGATGGGCGACGGCGTGATGGCGGTGTTCCCGTCGGCCGAGCGCGCGGTGCGCGCCGCCCTGCAGGCCAAGGAGAATCTCGCCGAGGTGAACGTGCGCGGCTACCGCCCCAAGATGCGCGTCGGCCTGCACACCGGGTCGCCCCGCGAGATCGGCGGCGACTGGCTGGGCGTGGACGTGACGGTGGCGGCCCGCGTCATGGAGGCGGGCGGCAACGGCAACACCATGATCTCCGACGCCACCCTGCGCGCGCTGCCCCCGGAAACCCTCGAGGAGCTGGGCGTCTCGGTGAAGCCCTACCGGCGCAGTTTCTTCGCCGCCCCGCTCAGCGGCGTCCCGGAAGACCTGCGTATCTTCCGGCTCACGAAGGCCTGAGCTACGACAGGCCCCACACGAGCGCGCCGGCGACGGCCAGCAGCCCGCAGGAGGCGAGGCCGATCGCGACCGGGCGCGCCGTCTTCCACATCGAATACGCACCGCCCAGCAGGAATCCGGCGAGGGCGAGCAGCACGATCATGGTCACGTCGGTCGACATACACCCATTCTGCCGTGCCCCGGATGCCGGGGATTTACCGGGCCTGACCTGCGCGGATATTTAACAAGCACGCGCGCTTGATTTTTTCTTGCCCGCGTGTGATCCTGGGTCGGAACGTGATGTCCACCGCACAGGAGGCACCCGGCAGATGGGTAGATTGGGCGCCGATCCGGACCTGATCAGGATCGGCAACTGTTCCGGCTTCTACGGGGACCGGCTCTCCGCGATGCGCGAGATGCTCGAGGGCGGGGAACTCGACGTGCTCACCGGCGACTACCTCGCCGAGCTGACCATGCTGATCCTCGGGCGCGACCGGATGAAGGACCCGAGCCTCGGCTACGCGAAGACCTTCGTCAAGCAGATCGAGGACTGTCTCGGACTCGCGCTGGAACGCAACGTGCAGATCGTCGCGAACGCCGGCGGGCTGAATCCGGCCGGTCTCGCCGAACGGCTGCGCGAGGTCGCCGCCGACCTCGGACTGGACGCCAAGGTCGCCCACGTCGAGGGTGACGATCTGCTCTCGCGCGCAGGCGAACTCGGGCTCGGCGCGCCGCTCACCGCGAACGCCTACCTGGGCGCGTGGGGCATCGTCGAGTGCCTGAACGCCGGCGCCGACATCGTGGTCACCGGCCGCGTCACCGACGCCTCGGTGATCGTGGGCCCGGCCGCCGCCCACTTCGGCTGGGGCCGAACCGAGTACGACAGCCTGGCCGGTGCGGTGGTGGCGGGCCACGTGATCGAGTGCAGCACCCAGGCCACCGGCGGCAACTTCGCCTTCTTCACCGAACTGCCCGAGCTGGGCAGGCCCGGCTTCCCGATCGCCGAGATCCGCCGCGACGGGTCCAGCGTCATCACCAAGCACGAGGGCACCGGCGGCGCCGTCACCGTCGACACGGTCGAGGCCCAGCTCATGTACGAGATCCAGGGCCCGCGCTACGCGGGGCCCGACGTCACCGCCCGCCTGGACACCATCCGCCTCACCCAGGAGGCGCCCGACCGCGTGCGCATCAGCGGGGTGCGGGGCGAGGCGCCGCCGCCGACGCTGAAGGTCTCGCTCAACACCCTCGGCGGCTTCCGCAACGAGATGGAGTTCGTGCTCACCGGACTCGACATCGAGGCCAAAGCCGCACTGGCGCAACGACAGCTGGAGTCCTGGCTGCCCGTCCGCCCGGCCGAGCTGGAGTGGACGCTGGCGCGCCTGGACCGCCCGGACGCCGAGACCGAGGAACAAGCCAGCGCCCTGCTGCGCTGCGTGGTCCGCGATCCCGATCCGAACAAGGTGGGGCGCGCGTTCTCCAGCGTCGCGGTGGAACTGGCCCTGGCCAGCTACCCGGGGTGCAGCTTCACGACCTTGCCGGGCAACGGTTCTCCGTACGGCGTGTTCAGCCCCGGCTTCGTGGACGCCGCCGAGGTGCCGCACACGGCGGTGCTGCCCGACGGATCTCGAATCGCCGTTGCGCAGGCATCGGAAACCGCAGCGCTGGAAGAGGTTCCGCCTCCCGATCTGCCGGAGCCGTTGCCCGCCGGGGAAACCCGCCGCGTGCCGCTGGGCACCCTCGCGCTGGCGCGCAGCGGCGACAAGGGCGGCGACGCCAATATCGGCGTGTGGGTCCGCACCGACGACCAATGGCGCTGGCTGGTGCACGAACTCACCGTGGACCGACTCCAGGAGCTGCTGCCCGAGACGGCCGCGCTCACCGTCACCCGCCACGTGCTGCCCAATCTGCGCGCGGTGAACTTCCTCGTTTCCGGCCTGCTCGGCCAGGGCGTGGCCTACCAGGCCCGCTTCGATCCGCAGGCCAAGGGGCTCGGCGAATGGCTGCGCTCCCGCCACCTCGACATCCCCGTGGAGTTGCTCTCATGACCACTGCCGTCAGTCCGTGGAACACCCCGGAGCGGCGCGAATTGCGCGCCACCGTCCGCGGTTTCGCCGAACGCGAAGTGCTGCCCTACCTCGCCGACTGGGAGCGCGAGGGCGAACTGCCGCGCGAGCTCCACAAGAAGGCGGGCGCACTGGGCCTGCTCGGCATCCAGTTCCCCGAATCGGTGGGCGGCGCGGGTGGCGACGGCATCGACGCCATGATCGTGTGCGAGGAACTGCACGAGGCGGGCGGTTCGGGCGGCCTGTTCGCCTCGCTGTTCACCTGCGGGATCGCGGTGCCGCACATCATCGCCTCCGGCAACGAAGACCTGATCGAGCGCTTCGTGCGTCCCACCCTCGTGGGCGAGAAGATCGGGTCGCTGGCCATCACCGAACCGGGCGGCGGCTCCGACGTGGGCCACCTCACCACCACCGCGCGCCGCGAGGGCGACCACTACATCGTCAACGGCGCCAAGACCTACATCACCTCCGGCGTGCGCGCCGACTACGTGGTGACCGCCGTGCGCACCGGCGGGCCCGGCTCCTCGGGCATCTCGCTGCTGGTGGTGGAGAAGGGCACGCCCGGCTTCACCGTCAGCCGCAAGCTGGACAAGATGGGCTGGCGCTGCTCCGACACCGCCGAACTGTCCTACGTGGACGTGCGGGTGCCGGTGGAAAACCTGGTGGGACAAGAGAATACGGGCTTCTACCAGATCGCGGCCGCCTTCGTCAGCGAGCGCGTCGGGCTGGCGGTGCAGGCGTACTCGCAGGCCCAGCGCTGCCTGGACCTCACCCTGGACTGGGTGCGCGACCGCGAGACCTTCGGGCGCCCGCTGATCAGCCGCCAGTCCGTGCAGAACACGGTGACCGAGATGGCGCGGCGCATCGACGTGGCCCGCGTCTACACCCGCGAGGTCGCGCGGCGCGCGGCCGAGGGCGAGACCGATCTGATCGCCGAGGTGTGCTTCGCCAAGAACACCGCCGTCGAGGCGGGCGAATGGGTGGCCAACCAGGCCGTGCAGCTGTTCGGCGGGCTCGGGTACATGAGCGAGTCCGAAGTCGAGCGCCAGTACCGCGACATCCGCATCATCGGGATCGGCGGCGGCACCACCGAGATCCTCACCGGCCTGGCCGCGAAGCGATTGGGGTACCAGTCATGACCACACTGCGCAGCACGCTCGACAGCGGCTCGCCCGAATACGGTGCGGCGGCCGAGGCGATGAACACCAAGCTCGCCGAGATCGAGGCCGAGTTCGAGAAGAACGTGGGCGGCGGCGGTCCGGAGAAGATGGCGCGACATCGCAAGCGCGGCAAGCTGACCGCGCGCGAGCGCATCGAACTGCTCATCGACGAGGACTCGCCGTTCCTGGAGCTGTGCCCGCTGGCCGCGTGGGGCAGCGATTTCCACGTGGGCGCCAGCGTGATCGCGGGCATCGGCATCGTGGAGGGCGTCGAATGCATGATCGTCGCGCCCGATCCCACGGTGCGCGGCGGCACCTCGAATCCGTGGACGCTGCGCAAGAACCTGCGCATGAACGACATCGCCATGGAGAACCGGTTGCCGGTGATCGGCCTGGTCGAATCCGGTGGAGCCGACTTGCCCACGCAGAAAGAGGTTTTCGTCCCCGGCGGGCGCATGTTCCGCGATCTGACGAAGCTGTCGGCGATGGGCATCCCGACGATCGCGCTGGTGTTCGGCAACTCCACGGCGGGCGGCGCGTACGTGCCCGGCATGTCCGATTACACGGTCATGATCAAGGAGCGCTCCAAGGTGTTCCTCGGCGGTCCGCCGCTGGTGAAGATGGCGACCGGTGAAGAGTCCGACGACGAATCCCTGGGCGGCGCCGAAATGCATGCCCGCACTTCGGGTCTGGCCGACTACCTGGCCGCCGACGAGCACGACGCGATTCGCATCGGACGCTCGATCGTCAAGCGGCTCAACTGGCGCAAACAGGGTCCCGCGCCGCGCGCCGAGGTGATCGAGCCGCTGTACGACCAGGAAGAACTGCTCGGCATCGTGCCCTCGGATCTGAAGATCCCGTTCGATCCGCGCGAGGTGATCGCGCGCGTGGTGGACGGCTCCGATTTCGACGAGTTCAAACCGCTCTACGGCTCCAGCCTGGTGACGGGATGGGCGGAGCTGCACGGCTATCCGGTCGGCATCCTGGCCAACGCGCGCGGCGTGCTGTTCTCCGAGGAGGCGCAGAAGGCGGCGCAGTTCATCCAGCTGGCCAACCAGTCGAACACGCCGCTGTTGTTCCTGCACAACACCACCGGCTACATGGTCGGCAAGGAGTTCGAGCAGAAGGGCATCATCAAGCACGGCGCGATGATGATCAACGCGGTGTCGAATTCGAAGGTGCCGCACATCTCGCTGCTGATGGGCGCCTCCTACGGCGCGGGCCACTACGGCATGTGCGGGCGCGCCTACGATCCGCGCTTCGTGTTCGCTTGGCCCAGTGCGAAATCCGCCGTCATGGGCGGCGCGCAGCTGGCCGGCGTCATCTCCATCGTGAGCCGGGCCGCCTCCGAGGCGAAGGGCGTGCCGTTCAACGAGGAGGCCGACGCCGGGATGCGCGCGATGATCGAGGCGCAGATCGAGGCCGAGTCGCTGCCGATGTTCATGTCGGGCCGCCTCTACGACGACGGCGTGATCGACCCGCGCGACACCCGCACGGTGTTGGGGATGGCGCTCTCGGCCATCCACAACTCCCCGATCAAGGGCGCCGAGGGCTTCGGCGTCTTCCGGATGTGAGGCCCAGCATGGAGATCTCGAACGTTCTGGTCGCCAATCGCGGTGAGATCGCGCGGCGCGTGTTCGCGACGTGCCGCCGGTCCGGACTGGGCACCGTCGCCGTGTACTCCGACGCGGACGCCGCCTCGCCCCACGTCGCCGAGGCCGACGCCGCCGTGCGGCTGCCGGGCAACACCCCGGCCGAAACCTACCTGCGCGGTGAGCTGATCATCGAGGCCGCGCTCTCGGCGGGCGCCGACGCCATCCACCCCGGCTACGGATTCCTTTCCGAGAACGCCGAATTCGCGCGCGCCGTGCAGGCGGCCGGGCTGGTGTGGATCGGTCCGCCGGTCGAGGCGATCGAGCAGATGGGTTCCAAGGTCGCGTCCAAGAAGATGATGGACGCCGCCGGTGTGCCGGTGCTGGCAGAACTCGACCCGGCCGAGGTCACCGCGGCGCACCTGCCGGTGCTCATCAAGGCGTCGGCCGGTGGCGGCGGGCGCGGGATGCGCGTGGTGCGCGAGCTGGCCGATCTGGAACCGCAGATCGAAGCCGCGCGCCGCGAGGCGGAGTCGGCATTCGGCGATCCGACCGTGTTCTGCGAGCGCTATCTGGAGACCGGCCGGCACATCGAAGTGCAGGTCATGGCCGATACGCACGGCACCATCTGGGCGGTCGGCGAGCGCGAGTGCTCGATTCAGCGGCGGCATCAGAAGGTGGTGGAGGAGGCGCCTTCTCCGCTCGTGGAACGTGTGGACGGCATGCGCGCAAGGCTTTTCGAGGCCGCCAAGCTGGCCGCCGGTGCGATCGGGTACACCGGCGCGGGCACGGTCGAGTTCCTGGCCGACGAGCAGGGCGAGTTCTTCTTCCTGGAGATGAACACCCGTCTCCAGGTGGAACATCCGGTCACCGAGCTCACCACCGGTCTGGATCTCGTTCGCCTGCAACTGGATGTCGCGAACGGCGCGGCGCTGCCCGCCGAACCGCCCGCCCTGCGCGGGCATTCGATCGAGGTGCGCCTCTACGCCGAGGACCCCGCGCACGACTGGCAGCCGCAGAGCGGCACCGTGCATCGGCTCGAGATCCCCTCGGTCGCCGCCGAATTCGATCTGATCGACCGCGCGGGCGTGCGCCTGGACACCGGTGTGGTGGACGGTTCGGTCGTCGGCGTGCACTACGACCCGATGCTGTCGAAGGTCATCTCCTACGCCGAGACCCGCACCGAGGCGGCCCGGCTGCTGGCGTCGGCGTTGCGGCGGGCGCGCATCCACGGACTGGTCACCAACCGCGACCTGCTGGTGCGGGTGCTGACGCACCCGGCGTTCCTGGCGGGTGACACCGACACCGCCTTCATCGAAACCCACGGGCTGGCAGCGCTTTCCGAGCCACTGGTCTCCGAGGGCGACGAGAAGT
This sequence comes from Nocardia puris, assembly GCF_036051655.1. Lineage (NCBI taxonomy): Bacteria > Bacillati > Actinomycetota > Actinomycetes > Mycobacteriales > Nocardiaceae > Nocardia > Nocardia puris. The sequence goes on from NZ_CP107943.1 coordinate 2,279,821, forward strand.
TGTCGATCGTCGCGGCGGCGCTGGCCGATGCCGCGGCGAACCGGGTGAAGGCGCGCGTCGGCGCAGGCCTGCCGAGCGGATGGCGCAACCTGCCCTCGCAGTCGCAGCGCAAGTCCTACGAGAGCCGCGCCAGCGGCGTGCACGAGATCGGTTACCGGTTCACGCGTTCCGGCGTCACCGTGGACGGGCACGAGGGGCTGGCACTGCTCGAGCTCGGCCCGGACCGGGTGGTGCTGGCGGTGCCGGGCGAGCGCGGGCCCGTGCGGCGCGCGTTCACCGTCGCCCGCTACGACGATCTGGTGTGCGTGGATTCGCCGCTCGGCCCGGTGTCGGTGCGCAGGCTGCCGCGGTTCAGCGATCCGTCGGCGCAGCTCGCGACCGGTTCGCTGCTGGCGCCCATGCCCGGCAGCGTGATCCGGCTCGGCGCGCAGGAGGGCGACCGCGTGACGGCGGGCCAGCCGATCCTGTGGCTGGAGGCGATGAAGATGGAGCACACCATCGCCGCGCCCACCGACGGCGTGCTCAGCGCGCTCAACGTGACCGTCGGCCACCAGGTCGACATAGGGGCCGTCCTCGCCGTCGTCGAACCGGACGACGCGGCCAACGAGAACCAGGAGCAGTAGGGACATGAGTTTCATCGAGTCCGACGAGCGCAAGCAGTTGCGCGCGGCGGTGGCCGCGCTGGCCGCCAAGTACACCTACCGCGACTACGTGCTGCCCAAGGCGCGCAAGAACGAGCCGCTAACCGAATTGTGGGACGAGGCGGGCGAACTCGGCTTCCTCGGCGTGAACCTCCCCGAGGAGTACGGTGGCGGCGGCGCGGGCATGTACGAGCTGTCGCTGGTGCTGGAGGAGCTGTCCGCGCAGGGCGCGGGCCTGCTGCTCATGGTCGTGTCGCCGGCCATCTGCGGCACCATCATCACCAAGTTCGGCACCGACGAGCAGAAGCGGGAGTGGCTGCCCAAGCTCGCCGACGGGTCGGCGAAGATGGTCTTCGGCATCACCGAGCCCGACGCCGGGTCCAACTCGCACCAGATCACCACCACCGCCCGCCGTGACGGTGACGACTGGATCCTCAACGGCCGCAAGATCTTCATCTCCGGCGTGGACCAGGCCGAGGCGGTGCTGATCGTCTCGCGCACCGAGGATCACAAGACCGGCAAGCTCAAGCCCGCGCTGTTCATCGTGCCCACCGACGCCCCCGGTTTCACCAAGGTGGCGCAGGAGATGGACATCATCGAGCCCGACCACCAGTACAGCCTGTTCCTCGACGACGTCCGGCTGCCGTCCACGGCGCTGGTCGGCAAGGAGGACGCGGCGCTCATGCAGTTGTTCGCCGGGCTCAACCCGGAGCGGATCATGGGCGCGGCGATGGCCGTCGGCCTGGCCCGCTACGCCATCGACCGGGCCGTCGAATACGCCAAGGAACGCACCGTGTGGAAGACGCCGATCGGTGCGCACCAAGGCATTTCGCATCCCCTCGCGCAGGTGAAGGTGGAGACCGAGCTGGCCAAGCTGATGATGCAGAAGGCCGCGACCCTCTACGACGCGGGCGACGAGATGGGCGCGGCCGAGGCCGCGAACATGGCGAAATACGCGGCGGCCGAGGCCAGTATCAAGGCGCTCGACCAGGCCATCCAGACCCACGGCGGCGCAGGCCTCACCGCCGACTACGGGCTGGCCGCGATGCTGTCGGCGTCCCGCATCGGCCGCATCGCGCCGGTGAGCCGGGAGATGGTGCTGAACTTCGTGGCCCAGTTCTCCCTCGGCCTGCCGAAGTCCTACTGACACAACGGCATCCGTGCGGCGGCGGTCGCACGGATGCCGATCATCCGACAGGAGCTCACCCGATGACCGAGACCTCCACCGCGCCGCTGGTCCGCTCCGAGATCCGCGACGGTTTCGCGGTGCTCACCCTGGACTCCCCGCACAACCGCAACGCGCTGTCCTCGCGGCTGGTCGCCGAGCTGATCGCCGGGCTGGACCAGGCGGCGGGCGACGAACGGGTGCGCGGCATCGTGCTCGCCCACACCGGCAACACCTTCTGCGCCGGCGCGGACCTGAGCGAGGCCAGCGACGCCGATCCGGCGGTGGCGGCCGATCAGCGCACCCGCGTGATGATCGGGGTGCTGCGCCGATTGGTGGAGATCCCCAAGCCGGTGATCGCGCAGGTCGACGGCAACGTGCGTGCCGGTGGCATGGGCATCGTGGCGGCGTGTGACCTGGTGGTGGCGGGGCCGGGCAGTTCGTTCGCGCTGACCGAGGTGCGGATCGGCTTGGCGCCGTTCATGATCTCGCTCACTCTGCTGCCGCGCCTGAATGCGCGCGCCGCGAGCCGGTACTACCTCACCGGGGAGAAGTTCGGCGCCGCGGAGGCCGCCGAGATCGGGCTGGTCACCGTGGTGGCCGACGATCCGGCGGCCGAGGTGGCGCGCCTGTGCGGCGAACTGCGCAAAGGCGCGCCGCAGGGGCTGGCGGAGGCCAAGCGGCTCGTCAACACCGGCATCCTCGCCGAGTTCGACGCCTCCGCCGAGGAGCTGGCGGTGCGGTCGGCGAGCTTCTTCGGCACCGACCAGGTGCGCGAGGGCATGACGGCCTTCCTGCAGCGCCGTCCGCCGAGCTGGGCAGAATAACCGCCATGGCGACACCCCACGAACCGAAGCAGGACCGCAGCCGAGCCACCCGGCAGCGCCTGCTCGAGGCGACCATCGACTGCCTGGCCTCCATGGGCTGGGCGGCCGCCACGGTCGCCGTGGTCGCCGAGCGGGCGGGGGTGTCGCGCGGCGCGGCCCAGCATCACTTCCCCACCAGGGAAGACCTGATCACCGCGGCGCTGGACTACATGTTCGATTCGCGCATGGCGCAGGCGAAGGCCGAAGCGGCGAGCCTCAGCGCGATCACCCAGGGCGTGGACCGCACCCACGCCGTGGTCACCGGCCTGGTCGAGTCCTACGCGGGCGCCCTGTTCAAGGCGGCGCTACAGGTGTGGACCCACGCCGCCGCCGACCCGGTCCTGCGCGAACGCATCGTCCCGATGGAGGCCCGCTTCGGCCGCATCCAGCACCGCCTCGCCATCGAAGCCCTCGGCGTCGACGACACCGACCCCGTCGTCCACCACCTCGTCCAAGGCACCCTCGATATGGCCCGCGGCCTCGGCCTCGCCAACGTCCTCACCGACGACTCCGCCCGCCGCAAAGACATCGTCCACCAGTGGGCGATCACTTTGCACACCGCCTTGAACAACCCCCACTGACGTTGCACGAGCTGCCCGCGCAGATGAGGGACTGACTGTCCTGGCCATCGCATCGGACGAGCCAGCCGTCGGCAAGCTGAGAGACAACCCGCTGTGCCCGTCTACTGGTGGGCAGCGTCGTCGGTCATGGACTCAACCACCTCACGAATGTGGGTTACGAACTGGTCGACCGAGGAGGAGGGGTTGTCCTCGGGAAATTCTGTGCCGTCCCGCTCATGCTTCGTGCGAAGGGTACGTGCGTGGCGGATGGCCGTGGGCATGCGTTTCATATAGAGCGCGCTGTCGATGTGTTTGCCATCGGACCCATCGCGTTCGCGCCGGAGCCGAATCGCTTGGTCGGTGGATAGGTGGCTCCCGTGGTGTCCATGGTGGAGGATCAGCCAGATCTCGAAGCAGGGATTACTGATCGCCAACCGGATACCGTTGGCTTCGGCTAATCAGTCTGGCCCGATGGAGATGTGGATGTCGCTGTGGAAACTCTACATCGAACACGCACCAGTAGAAGTCGACGTCTAGGTCGGCGCGGCGCTTGTCGGTACACGCGCTTTCCACGAGGTGCATCGGCGTCGCTCCGGCCTCCTCGATGGAGATATCCACCGACACCGCTTCGGCGAACTCAGGGAGCCGTTTGAGGGCGTCGATGTACTCGGGTTCGGTCGACTTTCCTTCCGTGTACACGCGAAAGGTCGCCCGAACCGGTGTGGTCTCCGTGACGCGTTTGAGCTCTTTTCCTCGTTTACCTCGCTCCTTGGCGGTCATCCGATCAAGCCCAAGTCACGCAGGACCTCGGGCCGGGAGACGTCGGGTAGTGCACCGAATCGGCCGCTGAGGTAGCTGCTTTCGAGATTCGCCGATCGGCGAACGCGTTCACCGGCGAAGTCGGACAGGGCAGCGAAGCGTGTCGATCCCTTCTCGGATTTCTCCGTCAGCCACACTTCGTCCCGGTTGAGGTGATTCAACAGGTTGGTGTCGTGGGAGGTGAACAGCAGCTGCGCGCCGTGCGGGTTGGACCTCCGCCCCTCGAAGAGTTTGACGAGCTGAGCGGTGAGAGTCGGGTGCAGACTCGCGTCCAGTTCGTCGAAGAGGACGATTTCCCCGTGTCGCAGGGAATCGAGCACCGGACCGATCAGTTCGAACCAGGCACGTGTGCCAGCCGATTCGTCGTGGTACGCGAAGGGTAGCTGTTCGCCGTCGGAGACATGGACAAGCTGTGCGTTCCGGCGGACCACGGGTTTTTCTCCGGCGGCTTCGATTCGTGTTTCTACGACTTGTACATCGGCTACTCCGAGATCCGCGAGCTTCAGCAACGACATCGCTTGGTGGCGACCCGATTGCCACTCCGAGTAGTAGAACGGGTCGTCGTCATAGAATGTGAGTTGCTCGTTCCGAGGTGGACCGAAGAGGCTGATCGTCGAGCGTGCCGTGCCAACAGGAAAGCGGCGATTCCGGCCCAACGACTTTCCCAGCCCTGTCATGCGGACGACGGATCGTGCGAACGCCGAGGTCGTCGGCTCATCGAATCGCCGCATAATCGACAGCGCCAGTGACCGATCGGTGAGAAGCGTTCGCGTGCCCGAAAGTTGCCCCAGCCCGCGTTGCAGGGTGAGCTCGTTGGCTTCGCGTTCGAAGACGCGTCGACGCCGTCCCTCGGGATAGTGGAACAGCGCTTCATAGCTGACTCGATGCCTCCCGACATCGAGAAGGTACTCGAAGCGAACTCCGTCGATCTCCAACTCGAGAACGAATGATGAGTCCCGAGTCTTCGCATCACCGAAAGCGAACGGTTCGACGGGGATCTCCTCGTCCCACATGCGCAGGGAGTGCTGAACCGCTGCACGCAGCCAGGCCAACGCCGCCAGCACGTTCGACTTGCCCGATGCGTTGGGCCCGAAGATGCCCGCGACCGGCACCAGTGACGCACCGAACTTCGGATGGACCCGCACCTCCGGCCGGTCATCGATCGCAACCATCGACAGCTCTGCGGGTTCGAGTATCGAGCGGAAGTTCTCCACTTCAAACCGGATGAGCATTCGACACCCCGCTGCACTTAGATGGCCAATTTCGTCAGAAGACTACCAAATCAAGGGGTTGTCAGCGGGTGTCCGGCGATCGGGCTGGTCCTACTTGCGGCGGGTGATGCGGAGGAGGGAGTCGGTGCGGGTGCCGGGTTGGCCTTCGGGGCCGGGGAGGTCGCGGTCGATGAGGGCGGCTGTGAGGACGGTCCATTCGGTGGGGTCGAGGGCGAGGGCTTCGAGTTGGCTTGCGTTGGTGGGTAAATGGATCTTCGGGGGGTCGGTCATCCAGGTGGGGAAGGTGGAGTGGGCGGCGAGGAGGAGGGTGCCGCCCGGCGCCACGGCTGCGGCGGCGCGGCGCAGGATCTCGTCGCGTTCGCCGTCGGCGGCGACCGGGGAGTGCAGGAACTGGGCGGAGACCAGGTCGAAGGCGCCTTCGGGGAAGGTGCGCGAGAGGTCGTGGCGCTCCCAGGTGATGCGGTCGGCGACACCGGCGTCGGCGGCGTGCGCGGCCCCGCGCCGCAACGCGACCTCGGCGACGTCGACGGCGAGCACTCGCCAGCCGCGCCCCGCCAGCCAGAGCGCATCGCCCCCTTCGCCGCATCCCAGGTCCAGCGCGGAGCCGGGCACCAGGCCGGCGGCCTCGCGCGCCAGCAGCGGGTTCGGGTTACCGGTCCACACCTTGTCGCGCTCGCGGTAGAACCCTTCCCAGTACTCTTCGGCCGTGCTCGCGGTCATTCGCAATCTCCTGCTCACCGTGCGGGGCGGAACCTCCGCCTCACGCCATGGTGGGTCGACCGTGCCGAACCGGCCACTTTCGTTGCCGGACCGGCAAGTCCGGGACCGCGGGGCGGCGGCTACACGGCGGTCGACCCGGCCAGCCCCGCCCGCTCCCAGGCGGCGAACCGCCCACCGAGGAACGCGAACCCGGCGCGGGCGAATTGGGGTGCGGCGGTGAGGTGTTCGCCCCAGGCGATGCGGTGGTGGGTGGCGTCGGCGCCCAGTGCGCGCCAGCGGCGCAGCAACAACTCGGACTGCCGGTAGGGCAGCACCTGGTCTTGGCGGCCGTGGCCGATGAGCACCGGCGCGCCCGGCGGGAGGTGGCCGAGGCTCGCTTCGCTCATGCGGGCGATCCAGGCGGGATCGCGCAGGAGATCCTCGGCCAGGTACCGCGCGCGAGTCTTGGGCAGCGCCAGCCCGAGCGCGACCGCGGGAACGATGTGCGTCCGCTTCATGACGGCCGCGGCCAGTCGCCCACGCGTATTGAGGAATTCGTCGAGCCGCAGTTCGGGGAAGCTCGCGTCCATCCCGATCGCGGCGTAGATCAGCAGGAACGCGAACAGGCTGGTGTCCAGGGCCTCGGACAGTTCCATCAGATCGACGGGCGCGCCGCCGACCGCCACCCCGGCCAGCGCCACGTCGGGCGCGTACCCGGGTTGCAGTTGCGCGGCCCAGCCCGCGGCGTTCCCGCCCTCGGAATACCCGTACACGCCGGCTACGCCGCTCGGATCGAGGCCCAGCTCGGGCGAGGTCCGAGCGGCGCGCATGATGTCGAGCACCGCGCGCCCGTTGGCCGGACCCACCACGTACGGGTGCGTTCCGGGCGTGCCGAGCCCGGGGTAGTCGGTGACGGCGAGCACCCACCCGCGACCCAGCGCGGCCGCGAGGAAGGCCCCTTCGTACTCCAGCCCGTAGCGCAACAGTCGCGACACCGCCGCCGTGTGCGCGAGTCCCTGTGTGCCAGGGGCGAATCCGAGCAACGGCGCGCCCGAGCGGAGACGTTCGGGAGCCAGGATGGTGCCGGACACCACGGTGGGTTCCCCGGTCGCGGTAGTCGATTCGTACCGCACCCGCCAGGCGCGGGCGCGGATGGCCCAGCCGGGCACGAGGCGCGCGGTCATCGGTTCGGCCCGCAGGATCCGCCCGGGTACGGCGTCGTCGGCGGAGGTGGGACGCAGGTGGGTGTTCGGCATCGTCGGTCCTCGAAATCAGAGCGCGGCCAGGCGCGGCGCGCGGGTGAGGTGGTAGTCGCGCTCGTCCGGGGTGGTGAGCATCCGGGTCATGGTCGCGCGGTCGAAGGGCCACAGGTCGATGGTGTGCTGGTCGGTGAAGTACCAGGACCGGCACCCGGTGTTCCACACGGTGGGACCGAGCGCGTCGGCCACCTCGTCGTTGAACCGGGTAGTCGCCTCCTCGGTGACCTCCACGGTGTCCACCTCCCCGGCGCGGAACCGGCGCAGCCACGAGGTGATGTAGCGGGCGGTGAGTTCGGCGGAGTACTGGAGGGAGATGGAGCCGGTCGGCGAGTTCGGGCCCAGCACCGTGAACAGGTTGGGGAAGCCGGGGATCGCCGTCATCCGGTACGCGCGTGGACCTTTCGACCACGCCTCATCGATGGTTAGGCCGTCGCGGCCGATCAGATTCATGGGTCGCATGTAGTTGTGCGGCTTGAACCCGGTGGCGAAGACGATCACGTCCACCTCGTGATGCCTGCCGTCGGCCGTGCGGATGCCGGTGGGCGTGATCGCGGTGATCGCGTCGGTGACGAGCTCGGCGTTCGGCGCGGAGATCGCCCGGTAGTACGTGCCCGACACAACCTGTCGCTTGCACAAAGGTTCGTAGTCGGGCGTGAGCGCCTGGCGCAGCCGCGGGTCGTGGACCTGCGCCGTCAGCGACAGTCGCGCGAAATCCTGCACCGCGCGCCGACGCCAGCTCGGGCGCAACACCACATCGGCCAGAATGCCGGAGGCCCGAAGCATTCCGTCGTACAGACGCCGGTGTACCCCGGGCACGAGATCGAGTGCCTTGCCGAGCAGCCAGGGCTGCGGCAGGCCCATCGGCGCCCACAGCACCCACTGCGGGGTACGGGCGAACTGGGTGAGCGTGGCCGCCTCGGGTTGCAGCGCCGAAACGATCTGCACGCCGGTCGATCCGGTGCCGATCACCGCGACGCGCTTGCCCGCCGTCTCGATAGAGTCGTCCCAGCGGGCCGTGTGCACGACCGAACCGGTGAACTCGCCGAGGCCGGGAATGTCGGGCGTGAACGGGTGGTGCAGCACGCCCGTGGCGGCGATGACGAAGTCGGCGCGCAACTCTCGCCCGTCGGCGATGTTCACCCCCCACCCGTCGTCGCCGAACCGCGCGCCGACCACCTCGGACTCGAGCAGCAAATGCTCTGTCAGGCCGAACTTCTCGACAACTTCACGGTGGTAGCGCTGGATCTCGGGCCCGGTCGCCCAGACGCGTCGCCAGTCCGGCTTGGGCGCGAAGGAGAACTGATAGATCTGCGACGGCACGTCGCAGGTGAGTCCAGGGTAGCGGTTCCAGTGCCACACCCCGCCCACATCGGAGCCCTTCTCCACGATGACGAAATTGTGGAAACCGGCCTGCTTGAAGGTGACGGCGGTGGCGATACCCGCCACACCCGCCCCGATGATGACGATCTCGGGGTCGCGCCGGTGCGTCGTTGCCATGGCGTAATTCCTTTCGCGGGGAGCCGGTTTCAGCTCGCGGTGCCGGGTTGTAGTCGAGCGCGCAGCACCTTGCCGCCCGCATTGCGGGGGATCTCGGTGACCACGGTGAAGCGCTTGGGCACCTTGTAGCGCTCCAACCGTTCGCGCACATGGGATTTCAGATCGTCGTCGCGCAACTCGCCCGCGCCGGGTTCGGGCACCACGAACGCGTGCAGCACCTGGCCGAACTCCGGATCGGGGGTCCCCAGGACCACCGCCTCGGCGACGCCGGGGTGTTCGGCCAGCCGGTTCTCGACCTCGCCGGGGAAGACGTTCTCGCCGCCGGAGACGATCATGTCGTCGCTGCGTCCGTCCAGGTAGAGGCGGCCTTTCGCGTCGAGATGGCCCATATCGCCGGTATCCACGTAACCGTCGACCACCCGTTTGGTGGCCGGGCGGCCGGTGGCGTCGGGTGAGTATCCGGAGTAGACCAATCCGCTGCGGATGAAGATCGAACCGATCTCGCCTGGTACGGCAATGCTGTTGTCGGGACGCAGGATTCGCACCGAGACACCGAGCGACGGCCGCCCGAGGGTGCCGGGCTCCTCGACGAGATCGGCGGGGCCGGCCACGCTGACCAGCCCGGCTTCGGTGGAACCGTAGCCGTTGGCCAGGATCGGACCGAACACGTCGATGACCTGGCGCACCGTGGCCGGGGTGATCGGCGCCGCGCCGGTGAGCACCACGCGCAGCGACGATTCGCGCAGCGCGCGGCGGTCGAGCGCGGGCGCGGCGAGCAGCCGTCGCAGCATCACCGGCACGCCCATCAGCACCGTCGCGGAGTGCTCGGTGATATCGGCGAGCGTGCGCTGCGCGTCGAACCGGCGGCGGCAGATCGCGGTCGCGCCCAGCGTCAGCGGGCCGAGCAGCGCGAGCAGGCCGAACCCGTGGAAGAAGGGCGGCGCCGCGATCACGGTGTCGGTGGAGCGCAGCCGCACCACCGACATCGCCGTCGCGCACAGCAGTCCGATCGCGGCCGGATCAACCGACCGCGGAACGCCTTTCGCGAGTCCGGTGGTGCCGGAGGTGAGCAAGGTGATCCGCACCGAGTGCCGGACTCGCGGCGGCGCCGGGTGTGACCGGGTCGCGAGGTCGGCGAGCGAGGGCAGCGCGGACGGGGCGGCCGGGTCGTCGCGCCAGGCCAGCACGCGCAGCCCCGGGTAGTCCGCCGCTTCGACCCCGTCCGCGTACTCCTCGTCGAAGATCAGCACGTCGGGGGCGTGCCGGGCCAGGATCGCGGCCAGCTGCGCGTCGGTGAGTTCGGTGTTCAGGAAGATCAGTTCCGCGCCCAGCTGCGCACCCGCCGCCATCGCCTGCGCGAAGCCGCGATGGTTGCGGCAGATGATCCCCACCGAGGTGGGTGGTGCCGAGGCGAGCGCGTAGAGCGCGGCGGCGATCGCCTCGGAGGTCGACTGCAATCGCGCGTAGGTGAGCGCACCGGCGTCGTCGATGAGGGCGGTGCGGTGGGGATGTCGAATTGCGCTGGCGGCCAACAGCATTGCCGGTGTGGAGCCGTACCGGTAGAAGGCTTGCGCGAGCCGCGCGCCCGTCTTCGGGCCGACGGGAGCCAGCATCCCCGACTTGGCGATCGCGGGAATCGCTGCGGCCCAGCGTTGTACGTCGGGAATCAGGTCGGTTCTCATCGCGAACCACCTCCGTTCCGATCGGCCCCTCGATCAAGGGGCGTCCGGATCGCACCCGCCGAATTCTCCTGCCGCCCAGACTCACCGCCGCCCGGCGAGGGGCGAGCATCGCTACCCGTCTCGCCGTTGTCCGACACGACCTCCGCCCGCACCCGCGACAGCGATGCTTCGGTATCCCCGAGCCGCTGATACACCGCGCCGATGATCACTTCGAGCGGAAAACGCAACAGCGGCACCGCGATCGCCGACGGATGCCCGTACACCGGGGTGAGCGTGCGCGGCTTCTCCACCACGGCGCGCGCCAGGACGCGCGCGGCGTCGTCGGGCGTCTGGCCCGGCAGCACGCGCATCCACCGGCTCGGCGCGCTCATCCTGGTGTGCATGAGCCCGGCGTAGAACGTCGTGAGCGTGACGCCGTCGGCGCGCGCCTCCATGCCGACCGCGCGCATCCACCAGTCGAACGCCGCCTTGGACGACAGGTAGAACCCCCATTTGGGCACGACCGGGAACATGACGCCGACCGTGGACACGTTGACGATGTGGCCGCTGCCGCGAGCGCGCATGGCGGGCAGCAGCGCCAGCGTCAGCCGCATCGGGCCGACGTAGTTGGCGCCGGCGGTGGCCGTGACGTCCTTCGGCCGGTCGTAGGAGAGGTGGATCGAGCGGCGCAGCGATTTGCCCGCGTTGTGGATCAGGTAGTCCACGCCGCCGAGATCGTGCTGGACGGCGGCGGCGAATTCGGCCACCGACTCCTCGCTGGTCAGGTCCAGCGGGTAGGCGTAGGCGCGCCCGCCCGCCGCCCCGATCTCCCCGGCGAGCTCGGCCAGGCGCTCCTTCGACCGCGCCGCGAGCACCACGTGCGCGCCCGCACGGGCGAACAGCCGCGCGGTGGCCGCGCCGACGCCGTAGGACGCGCCGGTGATCACCACCACCTTTCCGTCGACCTCGCGGCGCAACCGTCGCTCGTCCCGCAGGCCGCGCGGCCCGACGGCGTGGGCCGCGGCGCGCGCGAGCGGATGGTGCACTACGCGAGAAGGGCCGGTGGGCAAGGTATTTCGCATCGCATCACTCCACGGTTCCGGCGGGCATCGTCATCGCCATACCGGCCAGGAACGAGCCCAGCCGCGCGTCCGACAGCACCGCGTCCACGACGCGCTTGCTGAGTTCGATGCCCGGATCGACCGACACCGCCGAAAGCACGGTGCCGAAGAAATTGCCCAGGATCAGATCCCGGACCTGGTCGCGCGCGAGGTCGCCGGTGTGGAGCCAGTCCAGGACCGCGCCCTCGATGAACGACATCCACCCGGCGATCGCCGCGCGCAGCACGGGTGTGGCCGCCGACCCGGAGATCTCCACCGCCAGCGCGTGCGCGAGCCGCCTGCGGTGCTCGTCGCGGATCTTGCGCACCTCGGCGTCGGCGACGTCGGCGAGCAGCGCCTCGAACGCCCCGGGCTGGGCGTGGGCGCGGTCGAGCAGTTTCTCCACGCCCCACGTCAGCCGGTCCAGCGCGGGGCCGCGCATCGCCAGCAGCTCGCTCCAGAACTCGTCGGCCGCCTGCGCGATGACGGCCAGGTAGAAGCCGCGCTTACCACCGAAGTGGTAACTGATGGACCCGGCGGCTACACCGAGCGAGCGCGCCAGATCGACGATGGACACCTCTTCGTACCGCTGGGTGCTGAACGCGACCCGCCCCGCGTCCAGCAGTGTCGCGCGGGCGGCCTCGCCGCGGCGGTTGCCGACCATCGCGCCTCCAGTTCTTGAATCGGATTCAAAAAGGACGCTAGCCTGTCACAGACAGTTACGTCAACGGCGCGGCGAATCCGATTCGCCGTCGATCCGGTCACGGCGGGCGGACTCGGCGCACCACCGGTCGCCACCGGGAATTGATACGGTCGCAAGGGTGAAGAGCAGCCGCCGGAGCACCGACCGGGCGCGATCAGGTCGCGTCGATGCCAGAACCGAGCGGTGGCGCGAGCACCGGCGCCAGGTGCGCCAGGAGTTCGTGAGCGCGGCGTTCCGCGCGCTGGACAAGTACGGCCCCGAGGTCAGCATGGGCGATATCGCCAAGGAGGCCGGCGCCGCGAAACCCAAGCTGTACCGGCATTTCGAGGACAAGACCGACCTCTACAACGCCATCGTGGACCGGGTGCGCGACATCCTGTGGGAGCGCATCCTGGCGGGCATCGACCTCACCGGCGACTCCGCCCGCGAACTGGTGCGCCGCAGCGCCGCGGAATACGCGCTGGTGGTGACCGAACACCCCAACGTCTTCCGCTTCATGCTGCACAGTCACTTCACCCAGCAGGCCGACGAATCGGAGCGGGCGCTGCAATCGGCCCGCCAGTCGGCGCGGCGGTTGGCGGAGCTGTTCGCGGGGTTGCTGGACGAGACGGTCGACGTGGCCAGCATCGAGTTGGTCAACTACTCCATCTTCGGCGCGGTCGCCTCGGCCACCGACTGGTGGCTCGGCGCGAACCGGCTGGCGGCCAATGCCATGCCGATCGAGAAGTTCGTGGCGTATCTGGCGGAGATCATCTCGGCGCTCGCCGAGGCGAACGCGCGGTTGAACGGCATCGCGATCGACGCCGAGCAGCCCCTGCACCTGGCCTTCTCGGCCCGCTAGGACCGGGCCCCGCGATACCGCCGCGGACGGTAGGGAGGGCGCCTCGTCGCGAACACCGCGAACGCCGTTGTCCTGAACCGGCCGCGCCGTTGAGGCCGATGGTGTTGCGCAACACACCCAGTATGGACCCGCCCACCGACAAGTTCCGGTAGCCCGGCCCGCTGGTCGGGACGGCGTGTCTCAGGAGTGGCGCAGCCGCCACAGCGGGGAGACCGGGCCGTGGCCCGCGCCCAGATCGTAGGACGCCTCCAGACAGCGCCGCGTCCACTCCTTGGCGAAGGCCACCGCGTCGGGCACCGAGTAGCCGTGTCCCAGCGCGCAGGCCAGCGCGGCCGCGAGGGTGTCGCCGCCGCCGTGATCGTTGCCGGTCGCGATGCGCGGGGCGGTGAACTCGTGGAACGCCTCGCCGTCGAACAGCAGGTCGGTGCTGACCTCCGAGGACCGCAGGTGCCCGCCCTTCACGATGGCCCAGCTCGGGCCCAGCGCGTGCAGCGCCTCGGCGGCCTTGCGCGCGGTCGCCCGGTCCACCACCTCGACGCCGGTGATCAAGCGCACCTCGTCCAGGTTCGGCGTCACCACCGTGGCCAGCGGAAACAGGGTGTGCCGCACCGCGTCCAGCGCCTCGGCGTGCAGCAGCGGGTCGCCGTGCATGGAGGCGGCGACCGGGTCGACCACCAAGGGGATATGGCCGTCGCGGCCGATGCCCACCTCGCGGCACACCCCAGCCACGGCCTCGATGATCGGGGTGGACGCGAGCATGCCGGTCTTGGCGGCGGCGATCCCGATATCGCTCACCACGGTGCGCACCTGGTCGGCCACGATCCCCGGCGGGATCTCGTGGAAGCCGCTCACGCCCACCGAGTTCTGCACGGTCACCGCCGCGACGGCGACGCACGCGTGCACGCCGCACAGCGCCATGGTGCGCGTATCGGCCTGGATTCCGGCCCCGCCGCCGGAGTCGGTGCCTGCGATGGTGAGGACGCGGACCGGGGTCTGTCCGCTGTCGGGAAGGGGCAGCAGTTTCACACCGCAAGAATCTACGGCCCCGCGGCCGCGTGTGCGCGCACCCGCCGCCCTGTCATAAATGAAAACCATTATCATTAAGGCATGACCACTTCGCCGAGCGTCGATCCGCTGCCCGTCACCGTGCTGTCCGGTTTCCTCGGGGCGGGCAAGACCACCCTGCTCAACCACATCCTCGCCAACCGCGACGGCCGCCGCGTGGCCGTCATCGTGAACGACATGAGCGAGGTGAACATCGACGCGGCGCTGGTCGCGGGTCAGGGCCACCTGGACCGCACCGAGGAGAAACTGGTCGAGCTCACCAACGGCTGCATCTGCTGCACGCTGCGCGAGGATCTCATCGAGGCGGTCGGGAAACTGGCCAGGCAGGGGCGCTTCGACCAGCTCGTCATCGAATCCACGGGTATCTCCGAGCCCATGCCGGTGGCGGCGACGTTCGAGTGGGAGTTCGAGGACGGCTTCAAGCTCGGCGACATCGCCCGCCTCGACACCATGGTCACCGTGGTCGACGCCTCGACCTTCCTCGGCGAGGTGGTGCGCGGGGAGGCGCTGGCCGCGCGCGACCTCCAGGCCGGGGACGGCGATGAGCGCACCATCGCGGACCTGCTGGTGGATCAGGTGGAGTTCGCCGACGTGCTCTTGATCAACAAGACCGATCTGGTGAGCGCGAACGCCGTCGGCACGGTGGAGGCGATGGTGCGCAGGCTCAACCCGCGCGCCCGGGTGCTGCGCGCCGAGCGCGGCGTGGTCGACCTGTCCGAGGTGCTGGCCACCGGCCGCTACAACCCGGTGGTCGCCGCCGCCAGCGAGGGCTGGGAGGAGGAGCTGGCCGGCGGGCACGTGCCCGAGACCGAGGAGTACGGCATCCGCAGCATCACCTACACCGCGGACCGCCCGTTCCATCCCGCGCGGTTGGCCGAGGCGCTGAACGGGATGCGGGGGATGTTGCGCAGCAAGGGATTCTGCTGGATCGCGAGCCGTCCGGAGCTGGCGGCGGTCTGGTCGCAGGCCGGCCCCAACCTGACCTTCGAGCCCGCCGCGTGGTGGTCGTCGCTGGAGGTGTCCGCCGGGCAGGAGGTGGTGTTCATCGGCGTGCGGCTCGACGGGGGCAAGGTGCGCGCGCTGCTCGACGCCGCGCTGTTGACGGACGAGGAATTCGCCGCGGGGCCGCGAGTGTGGACCAGGTACGCCGATCCGTTCCCGGCCTGGGGTGAGCTGCACCAGCACGCGTGAGTGCGGGGGTGGGTTCGCCAACGCCCGCGTGGTGCACCGCGATCGCGTCGTAGGCGAGCGTTCGTGGAGGGTCGTTCTGCGCGCGAAGTGGCGTGGCGCGCCGACGGTGACACGCCGGAGCAGTACGGCGTATAGCCGGTTCGGTACCGGGTGGTCCGAACGATGGTCGACGTCGCGACCCACGCGGTGTTGAGGGGGCGTGGGTCGCGACAAGGTGGCGGGCATCAGTGCGAGATGCCGGGGGTGCGGTGCAGGTAGGTGTCGTCGGTGAGCTGTTCGAGCAGGAAGTCCGCGATATCGGCGCGCGAGATCTTCAGTGCGAGACCGGGTTCGGTGCCCGGGAAGTCGCGCCGGTAGGTCCCGGTGCGCGGGCCGTCGGTGAACGCGCTGGGCCGCACGATCGTCCAATCCAGTTGGCTCGCCATAACATACGTCTCCTGGGCGACGTGATCGTTGTAGGCGCGGCGCAGGATCACCCCGAAAAGCACGTATTTCCAGAGGAAGTCGAGATTGCCGCGGCTGTCGCCGACGCCGAGGCTGCTCTGGCAGATCAACCGCTTCACGCCGGTGCGGTGCATGGCCTCGACCACCGCCTTGGTGCCGCCGAAGCGCACCTTCCCGGTGCGCCCGTCGCCGAGCGCGACGATCACCGCATCCTGGCCCGCCACCGCGCGCTCGGCGGCGTGCGTGTCGAAGACGTCGCCCGCCACCACCCGCAGGCGCTCGTGGCTGCGGGTGATGTTCCCGGCGTCGCGGGTGAACGCGGTGACCTCGTGGCCCTCGCCGAGCGCTCGCTCGACGACGAGACGGCCGACGGTTCCGGTGGCTCCGAAGACTGCGATCCTCATGGTGTGCTCCCTGTCCGGGCTGGTGAAAGCCCCTGTGTTCTCGGTGAATCCAGTACAACAGCGCCAGGTGAGACGATCCATGGCCACGCGTCTCCAAGACATAAGCGAGTGTCTCAGCGGTAGCGGTCGAAGAAGTCGGCGATCTCCCGCGCCATCAGCTCGGGCGCGGCGTGGTGCAGGTAGTGGGAGTGCACGTCGTGGGTCCGCCAGGACACTACGTTCGCGTGATCGCGCTCGGCGAAGCGGCGGATGCCGTGGAAGTCGCCGTTCGAGCCCGAGAGGCCCAGCGGCACCGTGGTCGGCTCGGTGGGGTGCGGCGCGTTCTTGTCCTCGAAATAGCGCCGGGTGGCCGAGCCCGCGGTGCCGGTGAACCACTGGATGGCGATATTGGTGAGCACGAACTCGTCGTCGAGGTCGGGGCCGAGCAGCTGCGCGTGCCAGCCGACGAGGCCGGCCGGCGAGTCCGCCAGCGCGTGGGCCAGGGTCTGCGGCTGCTGGGACTGCAGGATGTTGAAGCCCATCTTGTTCTCCGCGAACCAGGTCAGTGTCTCGAGTGCGCGCTGCTCGTCCTCGGTGAGGTCGGCCAGCTCGGCGGGATCGCCGCTCGGGAACGAGTAGACCTGCGAAACCTGCACGGCCACCACGTTTTCCGGCGCGACGCGGCCCATCTCGGGAGCGACCATCGCGCCACCGTCGTTGCCCACCGCGCCGTAGCGGGTGTAGCCGAGGCGCGCCATCAATTCGGTGAAAGCACGCGCGATCCGGGCGCTGTGCCAGCCGGATTCCGTGGTGGGGCCGGAGAATCCGACGCCGGGCACCGAGGGGATCACCAGATCGAAGCCCGCCGCGGTGAGCGGGGCGACGAGTGCGCGGAACTCCACGAAGGTGCCCGGCCACCCGTGCACCAGGATCAGCGGAAAAGCGTTGTCGCGCTCGGACTTCACGTGCGCGAAGTGGATCGTCTGTCCGTCGATCTCGGTGGTGAACTGCGGCAGGGTGTTGAGATCGCGCTCCACCGCGCGCCAGTCGAACCCGTCGCGCCACAGCTGCGCCAGGTGCCGGACCCGGTCGGTGCTCACGCCGTACTCGTCGCCGGAGCCGGGGATCTGGTCGGCCCAGCGGGTGCGGGCCAGGCGGTCGCGCAGCTCGTCCAGCTCGGCCTGCGGGACGTCGATGCGGAAGGGGGTGATGGCGGTCATGACGACTCCTCGTTTTGAAACGGAATGTTCTGTTCTGTTTGAACAGTAGCAGAACGGATCATTCCGTTTCAAGTGCTATCCTCGAATTCATGCCGAAGACATCCGACGCCCCAGCTCGCAAGGGTCTGCCGGGCCGCAAAGCGCAGGCCGCGCGCAACGACGGGCTCATCCTCGAGGCCGCGCGGGCGGTGTTCCTCGCCGATCCGGGCGCCCCCATCGCCGCCGTCGCCGAACGCGCCGGCGTCGGGATCAGCGCACTGTACCGGCGCTACCCCAGCAAGGAAGTGCTGCTGCGCACGCTCTGCTACGAGGGCTTACACCGCTACAACGCGGAAGCCGATGCGGCGCTGGAGGATTCGGACGGCTGGCGCGGGCTGGTCGGCTTCCTCGAGCGAGTCGTGGACGCCGACGTGCATTCGCTCACCGTGCACCTGGCGGGCACGTTCACCCCGGACGACGAGATCGTGCCCGCCGTGACGCACGCCGCCGAGGTCACCGGCGAACTCGTCCGCCGCGCCCACGCCACCGGCCGGCTGCGGCCCGAGGTCAACGCCCAAGACCTCGGGTTGCTCCTGGAGGCGTGCTCGGCCATCGTCCTGCCCGACGCCGAGCGCACCGCGCAACTGCGTCGGCGCACCCTCGCCCTGCTCGTCGCGGGCCTGGCCGCCGAGGGGGACCTGCCCGGCCCCCCGCCCGAAGCGGGGGAGTTCGCCTGGCGCTGGAAACCGCGCACCTGAGCGCTGGGAGGTTCGGGCGGTTTCGCCGGGGGCGGCGGCACTGAGCGCGGGGAGGTTCGGGCGCGCGTGGTTCCGGCGGGGGCGACGGCGCGGGGCGGTGTGAGGTGCGGAGCTCATGCGGTCGCGTTGTCGGGCTACCGTCTCGGCCACGCCATGCGCGCGGTGTGCCAGCCGATCGTGGTCAGGTGGGCCGGTGGGCGCTACGTTCGACAATGTCTGCGCGAACGCGTCCGGCGTGCCGTGTCCGCTGGTAGGAACGGACCCATCCTCACGTGAAAGGGCAGACCATGAACTGGACGCTCGAGGTCGTGATCGTGCCGGTAACCGATATCGACCGCGCCAAGGACTTCTACACGCGGTTGCTCGGCTTCACCGTCGACCACGACACGGTGATCGACGAGAACACCCGGATCGTGCAGCTCACGCCCCCGGGCTCGGGATGCTCGATCGTGATCGGCAAGGGGGCGGTGCCGGATATGCCGCCGGGCTCCCTCAAGGGCCTGCAACTGGTCGTCCCCGACATCCACCTGGCGCGCGCGGAACTGCTCGAGCGCGGCCTCGACATCGGCGAGGTCCAGGTGCTCGGCGAGAACCCCCGCCCGGTGCCCGACCCCCTCGACAACGTCGGCTTCCTCTTCTTCGCCGACCCCGACGGCAACGAGTGGGCCATCCAGCAGATCTCCAGCCGGGGGTGAGGGACGCCGCGCGCCGGTGGCGAATCGGAAAACTGCGGCGCTCCCGGCTGATTCGTGTGATGGTTCAACGGTGGGAAATCGATTCCTCGAAGGCGTTTTCGCTCCCGTCCGCCGCGAACACACGCTGACCGAGCTGACGGTCACCGGCACGATTCCCGGTCATCTGGACGGCAGATACCTGCGCAACGGCCCCAATCCGATCGGGGAGATCGACCCCGAGCGCTACCACTGGTTCGTCGGCGACGGCATGGTGCACGGCATACGGATCCGCGACGGCAAGGCCGAGTGGTACCGCAATCGCTGGGTGCGCGGCCCGGCCACGGCGGCGGCGCTCGGCGAGGGCGCCGACGGCGGCGGCGCGGTCACCGGAATCGGTGCCAACACCAACGTCATCGGGCACGCCGGCAAGACGCTGGCACTCGTCGAGGGCGGCGTGGCGAACTACGAACTCACCGATGAGCTGGACACGGTCGGCGTCTGCGACTTCGGCGGCACGCTGAGCCGCGGGTACGCCGCCCACCCCAAGCGCGACCCGGACACCGGCGAACTGCACGCCGTGACGTACTCCTTCGATCGCGGTAACACGGTGCGGTATTCCGTGGTGGGCGTCGACGGGCGAGCGCGGCGCAAGGTGGCGATCGAGGTGGGCGGCAGCCCGATGATGCACGACTTCGCGCTGACCGAGAACTACGTCGTGTTCTTCGATCTGCCGGTCACGTTCGACGCGCGCCGGGCCGTCGAGATGGCCGTCGCGCCGGCCCTGCGCGGGCCGGCGCGGATGCTGCTGTCGGCCGCGGTGGGCCGCGTCCGCATCCCGGACGCGTTCGCCGCCCGGCGCCCGACGCGGCGCGGCGACCATCGGTTCCCGTACCGCTGGAATCCCCGCTACCCGGCAAGGGTGGGCGTCATGCCGCGCGAGGGCGTGAGCGCCGATGTGCGGTGGTTCGAGGTCGAGCCCTGCTACGTCTTCCACACGATGAACGCCTTCGAGGCCGGTGACACCTTGGTGCTCGATGTCGTCCGGTACCCGAGGATGTTCGACGCCGGCCAAGCGGGCCCCGACGGGTCGCCGACCCTGGACCGGTGGATCGTGGACCTAGCCCGGGGCGCGGTGCGCGAATCGCGGTCCGACGACCGGGTGCAGGAGTTCCCCCGGGTCGACGAGCGGCGCCTCGGGAAGCGCCACCGGTACGGGTACACGGTGGCCGAGAGCGCCGAACCGGCCGACACCTCGATGCTGTTCAAACACGATCTGGCGCGCGGCGGCGCGGACGTCAAGACGTTCGGCACGGGAAAGCATCTGGGGGAGTTCGTATTTCACCCGAATTCGCCGGACGCCGCCGAGGACGACGGCGTGCTGATGGGGTTGGTCTACGACTTCGCCACCGATACCAGCGCCTTGGCGATCCTGGATGCGAGCTCCCTGGAAGAACTCGCGAGGGTGCATCTGCCGCACCGGATTCCGGCCGGATTCCATGGCAACTGGGTCCCCGCGAATGGCGGGTCTGTCACCCCGCCTCCTATGTGATAGCAAATCAGTAATACTGTTCGGATATTTTAATGATCAAGATCACTTACGTGCGAAATTTGTGAACTGAACCACTTGCGGACCCCATCGCGTTGTGACAGCATCTAAGTGCTTGCAACTGAAGGTGAAATTCCTGACGGCGGCTGTCGAAGGTGGGGAGAATCAATGTATGAACGAGCGCTTGGGCGACATCTTTTCCGTGCGTTGACATCTGGCGCGAGCTGACCCAGGACTCTCCTCGCGGAGAGTTCTTCTTGTCGAAATCCTGACGGCACGGCGGGCGATTCGCCGTGCCCTGGGAAGGTTGACTGCCGAATGGGCAGCCGACCGATGCCCACATGTTCTACCGACTTGTTCGAAGCGAATCCTTGGATGCCGTATGAGTGAATCTGAATCCGAAGCGCGCACGTTCGATACGCCGGGTGCTCCCAGCGATGTGCCCATCGCCGTGATCGGTCTCGGTGCGCTGTTCCCCAAAGCGGAGCGGCTGGCCGATTACTGGGCCAATATCGTATCCGGCGAGGATTGCATAACGGATGTTCCTGCCGATCACTGGCGCATCGAGGACTTCTATCATCCGGACCCGCGAGCCGAGGACCGTACGTATTCCAAGCGTGGCGGATTCATCCCGACGATTCCGTTCGACCCGATGGAATTCGGCATCCCTCCGAAGACGGTCGAGGCCACCAGCGGTCTGCAGCTGCTGAGCCTGCTGGTGGCCAAGCAGACGCTGGCCGATGCGGGGATTCCCGACGCGGGCTGGTTCGACCCCGCCCGGTCCGGCGTGGTGCTCGGGACCGCGGGTGCGAGTCCGCTCGCCCGCGACATGATCCTGCGCATGCAGGCGCCGATGCTGATCGAGGTGCTGCGCAGCAGCGGCCTGAGCGAGGACGAAGCCGAGGCCATCGCGGAAAAATACAAGACGGCGTTCGCGCCCTGGCAGGAGAACACCTTCCCGGGCATCCTGGGAAATGTCGTCGCCGGGCGTATCGCGAACCGATTCAATTTCGGCGCACTGAATTGCACGACCGACGCGGCCTGTGCCAGCTCGCTGGCCGCGATCAATCTCGCGATCTCCGAGCTGGCGCTCGGGCGGGCCGATTTCATGCTGGCCGGCGGTTGCGATCTGGAGAACAGCCCGATCATGTATCTGTGTTTCTCCAAGACGCCGGCGTTGTCCGCGGGAGGCACGATCAAACCTTTCGACGAGCGTAACGACGGCACGCTCATCGGTCAGGGTATCGGAATGCTCGGATTGAAAAGGCTCGCCGATGCCGAACGCGACGGCGACCGCGTGTACGCCGTTGTCAAAGGAATGGGTTCGTCCAGCGACGGCCGGTTCAAGAGTATTTACGCGCCGCGCCTGGAAGGCCAGGTCGACGCCATGGAGCGGGCCTATCGGGCGGCCGGCGTCGCACCGGAGACGGTGCGCCTCATCGAATGTCACGGAACCGGAACACCGATCGGCGACATGGTCGAGGTCGGTGCCCTGAAGGAGTTGTACAGCGGCCGGGAAATAGACCGGCAGAGCATCGCGATCGGCACCGTGAAATCGCAGATCGGCCATACGAAATGCGCGGCGGGCGCGGCGGGCATCATCAAAGCGATTCTGGCGCTGCATCACAAGGTGCTGCCGCCCACGATCAACGTCGTCACGCCGAACAAACAGATGGGGTTCGACGACTCGCCGTTCTATCCCAACACCAAGGCAAGGCCCTGGCTGGTCGATCCGCGTGTCGGCGTGCGGCGCGCGGGCGTGTCCGCGTTCGGGTTCGGCGGCACCAACTTCCACTGCGTGCTCGAGGAGGCGCCGCGGGCCGACCGCAACGACACGCGCGGATGGCGCCGGTTCGTCGTGCACCTGTGGCACGCCGAGACTCCCGAGGAACTGGTGGTGGCGCTGGACCGCGAACCGGTGCGGCCCATGGCCGACGATCCCGTGCCCGGCGACCACGCCAGGGCGGCGATCGTCGCCCCGCACGGCGCGGAACTGGCGCCGTTGCGCCAGGCGCTGATCGAGCACATCGGCACCGACGGGTACGCCGAATTGCCCGACGGCGTGTGCTACGAACCGCGGGCGCGCGAGACCGGAAAGATCGCGGGCCTGTTCGCCGGACAGGGCAGTCAGTACACGGATATGGGCGCGGCGGCGGCCATGGCGTTCCCCGCGGTCCGCGCCGCGCTGGACGCCGCCGCGGCCCGGTTCCCCGGTGGGGAGTTCCACGGAACCGTCTACCCGCCTTCGGCTTTCGACCCCGCAACGCAGGCCGCGCAGCAATCCCGGCTGCGGGCTACCGATTTCGCCCAGCCCGCCATCGGCGCGCTCGCCCAAGGGCAGTTCGACCAGCTGCGGTCGCTGGGACTGAGCATCGACGGGGCGCTCGGCCACAGTTTCGGTGAACTGACCGCGCTGTGGGCGGCGGGCAGCATCGATGCCGAGGAGTTCGGCGCGCTGGCCCGCGCCCGTGGCCGGGCCATGGCGGAATGCGGGACCGCCGAAGGGGATTCCGGTGCCATGGCGGCGGTGAACGCGTCCGCCGATCGCGTCGGCGAAGTGCTGGCCGAACACCCGGACGTCCAGATCTGCAATGTGAACGCGCCGAAGCAGGTGGTGGTCGGGGGACCGACCGCGGCCGTCGAGGCGTTCGTCGGGGCCTGCGGAGAGGCCGGGATCGGCGCGCGTCCGCTCCCGGTGGCGGCGGCGTTCCACACCCCGCTCGTGGCGCCCGCCGTCTCGGCGTTCGCCGACGCGGTGGCCGGGGTGACGATCGGCGAGCCCGGCTTTCCGGTGTACGCCGACACCGCGGGTGCCTCCTACGGCGCCGATCCGGCGGCGAACGCCGAGGTGCTCACCGAGCAGATCGTGCGGCCGGTGGCGTTCGCGGATCGCCTCGCCGAGATGCACCGGGACGGCTTCCGGGTGTTCGTCGAGTTCGGCCCGAAGTCGGTGCTGTCGGGGATGGTCCGCGACTGCCTCGGCGATGACGCGATCGCCCTCGCGGTGGACGGCGGCCCCGGCGGGGACGGTGAGTTCGCCCTGTTGAGCGCGGCCGCGCGGCTGGCGGTGCTCGGCGTGCCGCTGGCCGGGCTGAACCGGGGCGTCGACCTCGGCACGGGCGAGCCGGAGCGGTCGCTGAGCCCGGCGACCGTGTGGCTCAACGGCGCCGAGTACGTGCCCGAACACCGCCGCACGGCGTACCGGGACGCATTGACCAACGGCTATCGGATCGAAAGGTCGACAACTTCGATGAACACCGACGACGTTCAGCAGCCGCACCCGGCGCAGGCCGAACCGGTCGCCCACCACGCGGCGAACGGCCATGCCGGCAACGGGCACGCGGGCTCGATCTGGGATATCGCGGCCCAGCACCTGAACATGCACCGCGAGTACCTGTCCAACCAGCTCTCGGTCGCCGAACGGATCAGCGATCTGCTGACCCACGAGGCGGGCAACGGCGCGCGCAGCGAAGTCATCGGCGGTATCGACGCCATCGCCCGGCACTCGCAGGCGATCAGCGAGGGGCACGTGCACGCCAGCGACGTGCTGCGCAGTTTCGCCGAACTCGAATCCGGTTCGGGGGTGCGCACACCCGCGCGGCCGCGTCCCGGTGACTTCGACGGCCGGGTCCTCGGCGGCGACGGCGGGCGCCTGGAGCCGTTCGCCCCGCCGCGCGCGCTGACCGCACCGCCCGCGACCCCGCCGCCCGCGACCCCGCCCGCCGCACCGGAGCCCGCGCCCGCCGCGCCGGTGGCGCCGCAGGCCGCGCCCGAACCGGCCGCGGTGAACGGTAGCGCGCCCGCCGAGGTGCCCGCCGCCGCGGAGATCCCGACCGATCCCGTGGTGATCGGGGAGATGCTGATCGAGGTCATCGCCGACAAGACCGGCTATCCGCCGGACATGCTCGAACTCGGCATGAACATGGAGGCCGACCTGGGCATCGACTCGATCAAGCGCGTCGAGATCCTCAGCTCGGTCCAGGAACGCTACCCCGACATCACGCCGCCGGAGCCGGAGAAGCTGTTCGCGCTGGCCACCCTCCAGGATGTCGTCGACTTCATCGCCGAGATGGCGCGCGGCGGGCAGCCCGCCGAGGCGATCGAGGTGCCCGCCGAGGTGATGTCCGACCCAAAAGCTGACGGCGGGCAGGAGGTGGTGCGGCGGATCGTCGCGACTACCTCGCTGCCCGCGGCCGACGCCCTCGTCGACGCCTACCGGGAGCACCCCGTCGCGGTGGTGGCCGGAGCCCGCACGGCACTGGCCGACGCGCTCGTGGCCACGCTGACCGAGCGCGGGTGGACGGTCGCCCGTGCCGGCGCGGAGGTCGCCGAGGACGCCCAGGTGGACCTGGCGCTGTGGGTGATGCCCGAGGACGGCGATCCGGCCGATGCCGAACGGGGACTGGTCGACGCCGCGATGTTCGGCGCGTGGTTCCTGCGCGCCGCCCCCGAAGCCGGTGAACGCCGACGCGCCTTCCTCACCGTCACCCGGGTGGACGGTGCCCTCGGGATGCGCGATCCGAGCGCGGCGGGCGCGGTGGCCGCGGGCGTGACGGGGCTGGTCAAGACGATCGGCTTCGAAGCGCCCCACCTGTTCGCGCGCGCGGTCGACGTGGCACCGGACCTCGACGAGGCGCCGGCGTGCGCCGCGCTGGTCGCCGAGCTGACCGACAGCGATCACGCGCTGCTGGAGGTCGGTATCGACGCCGAGCGGACCCGTCGCACCGTGACCGCGTCGGCGGCCGAACCGGCGCTCGCCGATCCGGCGCCGGAGTCGGTCGCGCTCGGCGCCGACGACGTCGTGGTGTTCACCGGCGGCGGCCGCGGTGTGACCGCTGCCTGCGCCCGTGCCCTGGCCGAGCTGTCGGCCGTCGAGGTGGTGCTGCTCGGGCGTACCGAACAGGCCGACGATCCCGGGTGGGCGGATGGCGTGGCCGACGGCGATCTGCGGGCGGCGCTGGTGCGAGAGCTGAAGTCGCGGGACGAGCCGGTGCGTCTGCGCGAGGTCGACGCGCGGGTGCGCGAACTCGTCGCGCAGCGGGAGATCCGGGCGACCCTGGCCGCGCTGCGGGAGGTGGCCGAGCGCGCCCACTACCTCTCCGTCGATGTGCGCGACGCCGACGCCGTCGCGCGGGCGCTGGACCCGTTCGCGGGCCGGATCGCCGGTGTCGTGCACGGCGCGGGCGTGCTCATGGACAAGCACCTCGTGGACAAGCCCGCCGAGGACGTGCGCGCGGTGCTGGCCCCCAAGCTCGGCGGGATCGAGGCGGTCCTGGCCGCGGTCGATCCGGCCCGGCTGCGGCACCTGGTGCTGTTCACGTCGGTGGCGGGCTTCTACGGCAACGCGGGCCAGGCCGACTACGCGATGGCCAACGAGGCCCTGTGCCGCCTCGGGATCCGCTACGCCGCCGACCATCCGGACACCGCCGTGACGGCGGTGAACTGGGGGCCGTGGGAGGGCGGGATGGTCCGCCCGGAACTGGCGAAGCTGTTCCGCGACCGCGGGGTGGCGATGATTCCGGTGGCGGTGGGCGCCCGGTGCTGTGCCGAACTGTTCGCGCGCACGCCCGGGGCCGACGTGGTGCACCTGGTGGGTCCGCCGGAACACGCGGTCCGCAGGCCGCGCGTCGACCTGCTCGGCGCGGGCCGGGTGGTGCGCAGGCAGATGGCCGAGCTGTACCGCAGCCCGGTGCTGGCCGATCATCAGCTCGCGGGCCACGTGGTGGTTCCGGCGTCGTACGCGGCGGGCGGGATGCTCAACGCGGTGGCCCAGGTGTGCGGGGTGTGGCCGCGCTCGTGGCGCAACTACTCGGTGCTCAAGGGCGTCATCGTCGATGGCAGCGAGCCGGAGGTACTCGAACTGGACATCCGGCGCGGCGCGGACGGCGCCGTCGGCGTGGTGGCCAGGGAGGAGTCCGGCCGGCCGCGCTACCGGCTCACCGTGCTCGATCCGCGCGAACCGGTCGAGCGGCCCGCGCCGCGCGCGCTGCCGCCGTTCGGCAGCGGTGAACCGGTGACCGTCTACCGGGACGGCACCATGTTCCACGGACCGGCGTTCCGGGGGCTGCGCCGCATCCTGCGCGAGACCGAGACCGAGATCGTGCTGGAATGCCTTGTCCCCGAACCTGTTCGGCGCGAACCGTATTTCGAGACCGACATCTTCGATCCGGTGCTGTCGGATGTGGCGTTGCAGGTGGTCGGCACCTGGGTCCGGCGCAAGCTCGGGATGAGCTGCCTGCCGTCGGAGGTCAAGTGGGTCGACATGTTCGGGCGCATCCCGTTCGACGAGCCGTTCGTGGTGTTCGGTCACGACTTCGTCCGCAAGTCGGCCAACACGATCGAGGTCAGCATCACCGTCTGCGATGCGACGGGCGCGGTGATGTGCGTCGTCGGCCGGCTGGTGGCGATCGCGAGCGAAGCGCTCAACGAGGTGTTCGCCGGCGGCCCGATGCCGGGTGCGGACGGCGACGCGGCGGCGCGGGAGACCTCCGATGTCCGATGAGCGAACCGTAGGCATCGCGTTGTCGGTCGTCGCCTACGGTTCGGGCGCGACCGCGGCGGAGGCCGTCCGCCGGGCCGTCGGCCGCCTGCGGGGACCCGCGACGGAGCGGGTGGCGGTGCTCGCGGCCGATCCGGAGCGGGCCGGGGAACTCTGGTCGGAACTCGCCGTGTTGGCCGGCTCGCCGCGACGCGGGCCGGTCGAGGCGGTATCCGCCTCGGCCTCCGGCGTGCCCGAGCTGGTGCGCGCGGCCGAGTTGACGGCGGCGGGCGCGGCCGACGCGGTGCTGGTCGTGGGCAGCGGCCACGACGCGCCCGCCGGTGCGCTGCTGCTGGTGGCCTCCGGTGACGCGACGGGCTACCGGGAGTTCGCGCGGGTCGAGGGCGCCGCGGTGTCGGCGGCCGGCGCGGGCGCCGCGGTCCGTTCCGCGCTGGCGGTTCCGGAGCGGCCCGAGGCCCTGGTCGAGCACCTTCGCTTCGCGGGTGTGCTCGACGGCCTCGCCGAACAGGTCGACGATGTGCGCACGGCGTTGCGCGAGTACGCCGACGCCGGCGAGTTGTCGTGCGTGGCGGGCTGGTCGGCGCGGATCGGGCTGGGCGCGGTGCTCGGGCTGGTCCACGACATCTACACCGCGACGCTCCCCGCGACGCCGGACGAGATCGCCGGCGCGGTATCGGGCGGCGCCCCGGTGTGCGTGAGCGTCACCCGGCAGCCGTGGGTGCGCCGACGCCGCGACGGACGGCGCACCGGCATGCTGTGCGTGCCCGAAAGTGCCGGGGGCGCGGGCGCTCTCGTGCTGTCGAACGAACTCGGCTCCGGCTACGACACACCTATCGATTGGATCGATAACGGCGGGCCCGCGCTGATCGTGCTGGACGGCGACGACGGTCCGGCCCTGCTCGCCGGCGTGGCGGGCGTGCGGTCCGATCTCGCGCGCGGCCTCGACCCGTTCGCGATCGCGCGTCGCGCGGCGGCCGTGACCGGGTCCGGCCGGTTGCGCGCCGTCCTGGTGGCCACCGACGCCGACGGCCTGCGGCGCGAACTCGATTCGGCCGAAAAACATCTCGCGGACGCGGTGCGGGAGGAGCGGTCGTGGGCGACCCCGGGCGGCAGCTTCTGCACGGGCCGCCCGCTCGGGCCGGACGGCAAGGTCGCCTTCGTCTACCCCGGCACCTTCGCCATGCACCCGGGCGCCGAAGCCGGACTATTCCGCCTGTTTCCCGGGCTGCTCGCCGGCGTGGAGAGCTTCGAGAGCAGGCCGTTCGACGCGCTCGCGATCGCCGACAGCTACCTGCGCGCCCCGCACCGACCCACGCCCGACGAGGTGGCCGCGCACGCGACGGCCCTGCGCTCCGACGTCGGATTCATCTCCTCGGCCGGCGTGTACTTCGGACTGCTCAGCACACCGATGCTCAAAGACCTGCTCGGCATCGTGCCCGACGGCGGATTCGGCTACAGCATGGGCGAGATCTGCATGCTCTGGGGCCTGGGCGTGTGGGCGCAGAGCGAGGAGATCGGGCTCGGCGTCCGCCGCTCGCCGATCTTCACCGACGAGTTGTTCGGCCGCCGGTCGGTGGTGCGCCGCGCCTGGGACCTCGACGCGTCGGTCCCCGACGATCAGGTCTGGCTGACCGTGGTCGTGGTGGCCCCGGTGACCGAGGTCCGGGCCGTGGTCGAGCGCTACGACCGGGTGTTCATCACCCACGTCGACATGGCCGACGAGGTCGTCCTCGCCGGCGATCCCGCGCAGTGCCGCGCCGTGCTGCGGGAGCTGGGCGCGCCGTCGGTGCCGCTGCCGGGCGGCGGTCCGGTCCTGCACGTGCCGCTGGTCGAGCGGGCGGGTGCGAGCGTGCGCGCGCTCACCGAGCACGACCTGTCGGGCCGCGCCGAGCTGCCGGAGCTGTTCTTCGCGACGCGCCCGGACGTGGACCTGCGCGATGCCGCGGCGGTGGCGGGCGTCGTCGAGGAGCTGTGCCGCTCGGAGGTCGACTTCGCGGCGCTGTGCGCGCGGGTCCACGACGCGGGCTACCGGTACTTCATCGAGGTCGGGCCCGGATCGGACGGCACGCGGTGGATCGGGCGGAATCTGGCCGAGCGCCCGCACGTTGCGGTGAGCATCGACCAGCGCGGCGGCGCGCTGGCGATGTCGCTGGCGCGCGCCCTGGCCCGGCTGATCAGCGCGGGACTCGAGGTCGATCTGAGCAGGTTGTTCGGCGCGCCGGAAAGCACGGCCGAGGAGACGGAGGCGGAGATGACGGGTCGGCAACCGGTCGGGGCGGCCGACGGCCCCGCCGCCGCGCCCGCGCCGCGGGGCGGTGCCGGAGACGACGACTGGGATGTCATCCGGATCGAAGAACCACTGCTGTGGGAGGCGGGCGATCCGCCACCGCCCGAGCCGGTTCGCGCGCCGGAACCGGTTGCGCCCGAGCCGATCCCGGACCGGCGTCCGATCCCCGCGGCGAACGGCCACGCCCCCGCGGCGAACGGGCGGGCCGACGCGGCCGCCCACCTGGCCGGTCTCGGGCTGCGCGGGGTCGCCACATCGGCCGCATGGGTGGCGCAGGCCCATATCGCGGCATTGCAGGCGCAGTCGGCGTTTCAGACGCTGCTGCTGACCCGCCTGGAACACCAGGCCGGCCTGGACCACGGAGAACCCGACGCGCCGGCCGCGGGGCTTCGAATCGTCGGCGATTCCACCACCGGCGACACCAGAACGGTGCTCGCCGAACTGGACTCGCCATGGGACGAGAGCTGGGTGCTCGGCGGCCGCGTGGTCGCCGCGGCGTTCGTGCGCGCCGTCGATGAGGTGCTCGCCCTCGCCGCGCCGTTCGGCCCCGATCGTGCGGTTCGGACACCGCGGCTGAGCTGGGTGCACCGCGATCGGACACCCGTGGCGGGCGCGCCGATCCGGTTGCGGCTGGACCTGACTCGCGATCCGGCCGACGCGGCCACCCTGCGGTGCATCGGCCGGTTCACCTCCGCGACGACCGTGCTGGCCGACGTCACCGACGGCGTCGTCGCCGCGACCGACCACCGGAGCCCGGCGCCCGCGCCGGTCGAACCGCGTGCGCTGTCGCGGCGCGCTTTGCGCCGCAAGGGATTCAAGCCCATCGAGGACAGCGGGCGCACCGGCTTGGCGGCCGCGGATCTGGAGCGGCTGGCGCGGGGCCGGATGGTGGAGGTGTTCGGTCCGCGCTGGGATCAGCGCAGACCGGGCGGCAACTCCCGGATCGCGGCCGCGCCACCGGGCGCGCAGCTGCTGGCCGAGGTCACCGAGATCGACAGTCGCGGTGGCGAATTCCGCTTCGGCTCAGCCACCGCCCTGCTGCGCCCGGACGCGGCGGAGCGGTGTGGGTGGCGCGACCATCCGGCGGCGTCGCTGGTCGAGGCGGCCTCCCAACTGGTCCGGGTGTACGCGATCGGGCTCGGTCTGCCGCTCGTGTTCGCCGACGCCGAATTGCTGCCCGCCCGCGACATGGCGGCGACGCTGCGCTGCGGCCCCGTCCCGGATCCCGGTGCCCAGACGCTGCGCTACGAACTAGAGGTCGTCGAGATCGCCATGGTGCCGCGCCCGGCAGTGATCGCGAACGTGCACGTCTACGCGGGCGAGGCCCTGGTGGCGACCGTCGAGACCCTCGGCATCGAGGTGCGCGAGGTCCCCGGTTCCGATTACCGTCCCGAACTGCGCGACGGCGAGTCGGTCTTCCTCGGCCGGTACGGCACGCGCGGAGAGGTGGCCTGGCTCAACGAATTCCACCTCGCGCACATGGAGAGCGGCGATCTGTCGGTGGCGATGGGCCAGGTCGTCGACGGCTACCGGGGCAAGACCCGGCTGCACCTGCCCAACAGCGAGTTCCGGCTGGTCGACCGCATCGTCGACTTCACGCTGGCCGATGCGAAGCTGCGCGGCGGGTCGCTGGTCACCGAGTACGACGCGGCGAGGCAGTGCTGGTACTTCCACGACAATTCGTTCGACGGCATCCCGGGATCGATCGTCATGGAGTCGACGTTGCAGGCCGCCGCGGTGACCGGGTCCTGCATGGGCACGATGACGGTGATGCCGCTGGACCAGAAGCTCTCGGTCCGCAACCTAGACGGCACGGCCACCTTCCTGGCCGATATCGACGTGCGCGGCCGTACCTGGCGCCAGCACACGCAGTTGCTCTCGACCACGCACGTGGTCGGTCAGGTGCTGCAGCGATTCCGCTACACGCTGGAGGTGGACGGTGTCCCGTACTACGAGGGCACCTCGCTGTTCGGGTACTTCACCGACCAGGCGCTGGCCTCCCAGGTCGGCCTGGACGGCGGCAAAGAGGTCGGCTGCCGCCTCGACGAGCAGGCTCCTGGCCCGGACGTCGAGGTCGCCGAACTCGACCTGACCGGGCAGCGGGAGTGGCTGCCGGACAACGGCCTTCGCCTCGGCGAGGGGCACTTCGGGCTGCTGGACCGGGTCTGGGTGGTGCGCGACGGCGGCCGCAACGGGCTCGGCTACCTGAAGGGGACCCGCCGCATCGACCCCGACGACTGGTACTTCGACTGCCACTTCCACGGCGATCCGGTGATGCCGGGCTCGCTCGGGGTCGAGGCCGCCATGCAGGGGTTGCAGACCTACGTGATCGCCGCCGGACTGGCCGACGACCTGGGTGAGGTCCGCTTCGCCGTCCCCACCGGGATCCCGTTCACCTGGAGCTATCGCGGGCAGATCCTGCGGCACGAGGAGCGGATGGACGTCGAACTCGATGTCACCGAGGTCCGCAGGACCGAGACCGGGCTGGTGGTCGTCGCCGACGCCAGTGTCTTCAAACCCGGCATGCGGATCTACGAATTCTCCGGCCTCGCGGTCGAAGTGCGGGAGGTGCGGTCATGACGGTGGCGCAGCGGATCGGATCCGCGCCCGCGGCGCCCGGCGCGGGTCCGGTGGTGCGGACCGACCTGGCGGGGATGCGCGCGGTGCTCGCGCGGCTCGACTCGCCCTGTCACGTCGTGTCCGACGACGGGCGGCTCGGCGTGAGCACGACCGTCCCGCCCGCACCGGCGCGGGTGCTGGCGACCGTCCCGCCGTGTCCGCCGGATCGCTTGGGCGCCAGTTCCTTCCGGCGCGAACACGGTGTGGATCTGGCATACCTGGCGGGGGCGATGGCGCACGGCATCGCCTCGGTGCCGCTGGTGCGGGCGATGGCGCGGGCCGGTCTGCTGGCCTCGTTCGGCTCCGGCGGACTACCGCTGGAGACGATCGACCGCCGGGTGGGCGAGCTGCGCGAGTCCGTTCCCGACCGCCCGTTCCTGGTCAATCTGCTGCATTCGCCACACGATTCGCGGTTGGAGTTCGGCACGGTGGAACTGCTGGCCCGCCACGGTGTGCGCGCCGTGGAGGCTTCGGCCTTCCTGGACATCACGCCCGCCCTGGTGTGGTGGCGGTTGAGCGGATTGACGCGCCACGGCGGGCGCGCGGTGACCGGGCACCGGCTGATGGCGAAGGTGTCCCGGTTCGAGGTCGGGTCCCGGTTCCTGGCACCGGCGCCCGAGCCGATGGTCGCCGACCTGGTGGCGCGCGGTCTGCTCACCGCCGAGCAGGCCGAGCTGGGCCGCACGGTGCCGATGGCCGACGACATCACGGTCGAGGCCGATTCCGGCGGGCACACCGACGGCCGGTCGCTGACCGCACTGCTGCCGCAGTTCGCGCAGGAGCGGGAAGCCGCGCGCGGACGCTGGGCACCGGCGGGCGCGGTGCGGCTCGGTGTGGCGGGCGGACTCGGCACGCCCGCCGCCGTGGCGGCGGCATTCGCGCTGGGCGCCGACTACGTGGTCACCGGCTCGGTCAACCAGGCGTGCGTGGAGGCCGACGTCTCCGACACGGCCAAGGCGATGCTGGTGGCGGCGGGTGCGGCCGACACCGCCATGGCGCCCTCGGCCGATATGTTCGAGATGGGATCCCAGGTTCAGGTGCTGCGCAAGGGCACGATGTTCGCCCAGCGGGCCCAGCGCCTGCGGCAGCTGTACGACAGGTACGGCGGCCTCGACGAACTCACGGCCGACGATCGGATGTGGCTCGAGCGGCGGGTGCTGCGGATGACCCTCGACGAGGCGTGGGCGCGGGTGTGTGAGTACCTGCGCCGCGCCCAGCCGGATCTCGCGCCCGAGAGCCTCGATCCGCGCCGCCGGATGGCGATGGTGTTCCGGTGGTACCTGGGCCTGTCCTCGCGGTGGGCGCAGGAAGGCCGGGCCGACCGGACCGTCGACTACCAGCTGTGGGCGGGCCCGGCGCTAGGCGCGTTCAACGACTGGGCCGCGGAGTCGGTGCTGTCGGACCTCGGGCGTCGCACGGTCACCGAGGTGGCCGCCAACCTGATGGTGGGCGCCGCGTATTCCCTTCGGGTGCACCAACTGCGGGTCCTCGGCGTGCGGATGCCGCCCGCGGTGGAACTGTTCCGGCCCGTTCCCGACTGCGCCGCGTACGCGCGACAGCTCCTCCGGTGAGGCGGTGGACGGTGGAGAAGATCTGGGCGACGGCCCCGGACGGCGGCACCGCTCCGGTGCGCTGCGTGCCGCCGCGCGGCGGCACCGGCACCGGTCCACCGCCCGTCGTGGTGGTGGTGCCCGGACTCGGTGTCGCCGCGGGGTACTACGAACTCTTCGCGCGTGCCCTCGCCGCGAAGGGTCTGGCCGCGGCGGTCTGCGAGGTGCGTGGTCAGGGTGAAAGCCGTTGCTGTGGTGACCGATACGGCTACCGCACGATTGTCGAGGACGATCTGCCCGCGGTGCTGGCGGCGGTGCGGGAACGGTTCGGCGGCGGGCCGCGCTACTTGCTGGGGCACAGCATCGGTGGCCAGCTGGCGACGCTGTACGGGGCCGCGGGCGGTCGCGGCCTCGACGGGTTGATCCTGGTCGCCTCCGGCACGAACTATCACCGCGTCCACGGCCGGGGCATGTCGGCGATACTGTTGCTCGGCGCGCTCGCGGGCGGTGCCGGGCCGTCGGGGCGGGCTGATCCGTTCGGTGCGTTCGCCGCGCATTCCCGCCGGTTCCACCGGGATTGGGCGCACGTGGTGCGCACCGGGCGATTCGAGCCGCACGGCGCGACGGTCGACTACGAGGCGCTGATCGCCCGGATGACCGTGCCGGTGCTGGCGATCCGGCAGCACGCGGACCGGCTCGCGCCGCACCGCTCGGTAGAACATCTGCTCGCCAAGATGCGCGCGGCCCGGGTGACCCGGTGGACGGCGCCGACCGAAGGGCACAACGCGTGGATCGTCGACCCGCGCGCCACCACCGACCGGATCCATCGGTGGATCACCGAATCGCGTGCGGGCCGGGCGATTCCCGCGGTCCGGTGACCGGAAGGAGAGAACATGTCAACGGCGGTGACGCTCACCGGAGTGCCCGAGACCATGCTGTGGACCCTGCACGGCCGGGCGGGTGAGGACGGACAAGCGAATCCCGTTCTGCACGACCCGGACTGCGTGCGCATCTACAAGTCCATCGACTACGACTACCACCGCAGCTTCGGTCCGCCGGACCGCGGCCTGGCGGTGCGCGCCGCCGCGTTCGACGACGCGCTGCGCCCGTGGCTGCGCGATCATCCCGGCGGCACCGTGATCGAACTGGCCGCCGGCCTCGAGACCCAGATGCTCCGGTGCGACGACGGCCTGGTGCGCTGGCTCGCGGTGGACGTGCCGGACGCGGTCGCCGTCCGCGAGCGCTTCCTGCCGTCCACGCCGCGACATCGCTGCCTGCCGGTCAGCGCCCTGGACCGGGCGTGGTTCGACGAAGTCGACGCCGCGCGTGGGGTTTTCGTGAGCGCCCAGGGCCTGTTCATGTACTTCAGCGAATCGGAGGTGCGGGCGCTGTGCGCGCGGATCCTGGACCGGTTCCCCGGCGCGACACTGGTGTTCGACGTGGTGCCGCGCTGGTTCTCCCGCAAGACCCAGGAAGGCCACGCGCTCACCGAGTACTACACGACGCCGCGCATGCCGTGGGGTGTGGACTGCGGCGAAGTGGGTCCGCTGGTGCGCAGTTGGAGCGCGCGGATCACCGGTGTCTCCGTGCTGGCGTACGGTCCGTCGCGCGGTGTGGTGCCCGCCGCGACGCTCGACCGCATGCCGATGTTGCGCGACCTGTTGCCCAGCATC
This sequence comes from Nocardia puris, assembly GCF_036051655.1. Lineage (NCBI taxonomy): Bacteria > Bacillati > Actinomycetota > Actinomycetes > Mycobacteriales > Nocardiaceae > Nocardia > Nocardia puris. The sequence continues at coordinate 2,314,752 of NZ_CP107943.1, forward strand.
GTCCGGGTGGGTTCGGCATGAACGCCGCACCGGACGACACGGCGCGCGGGGACGGCGTGGCGCGCCCCGCGCTCGCCCATCTGGCGCGCACCCTCGGCGCACCGGGCGACCCCCTCGAATTCCTCGCCGAGGTACCGGATCCGGACCTGCGGGAGTTCCGGGTGCGCATCGCCGACGAACTGCGCCGCGATTCGGGCGAGGTGATCGCGGCGCTGGCTTCGGCGTCGTCGATCCTGCCGACCGGCCTCATGGCCAAAGTCGCGCGGCGCACCGGCAATCCGGTGTTCGTGGCCTGCCTTGCGGCCGCGATCGAGCCGGCGCGGGCGGCGAAGGTGGCGGCGGGTCTGCCGCCCGCGTTCCTGGCGGAGGTGGCCGCCGAACTCGAGCCCCGCGACGCCGGGGCGATCGTCGGCCGCCTGCCCGCCCGAGTGCTCGCGGAGGTCGCGCGGGAGCTGGCGCGGCGGCAGGATTGGGTGAGTCTGGGCGGACTCGTCGGCGAGCTGCCCGAGGCGGCGGTGCGGGCCGCCATCGCCGAACTGAGCGATCGGGCGCTGATCGGCGCCGCGGCGATGGTCGAGTCGGGACAGGACCTCGCCACGGTGATCGGCGCGGCGCCGGTGGCGCGGGTGCCGGGCCTGCTGGCCGCGGTCGCCGAGGCGGACCTGTGGGACGAGTTCGACGCGCTGGCGCCGCACCTGCCCGCCGAGCACCGGGCCGTCGCCGAGCGCGCGGCGCGCGAACTCGGCGAGGCGGTGGCCGGCCGGTTCCACGCCGCGGTGGCCGCGGGCGCGCCGGCCGGTGTCCCCGAGAGCGACGAGTGAGGAGCGACAACGAGTTATGAGTACGGACAAGATCGCGGTGGGGCTCGACGGCGTTCCCGAGACCCTGCTGTGGCCCCTGTACGGCCGCGCGGCCGAAGCCAGGCGGCGCGACGGAGTGCTGCGCGACGCGCGGGCGGTCGCGGTCGCCGATCGCGTCGACTATCCGTTCGAGGAGCGATTCGGGCGGCCGAGCGCGGCGTTCGCGCTGCGCGCGCGCTGCTTCGACAAGTACGTCGAGGACTTTCTGGCGCGGCATCCGGAAGGAACCGTGGTGTCGCTGGGCGAAGGGCTGGAAACCCAGTTCTGGCGGGTGGACAACGGTACGGCGCGGTGGTTGACGGTGGATCTGCCGGAGACGATCGAGGTGCGCCGCAAGCTGCTGCCCGACGGACAGCGCCGCCGCAGCCTGGCGTGCTCGGCGCTGGATCTGCGCTGGATGGACGAGGTGGCCACCGAGAACGGTGTGTGCGTCGTGGCGCAGGGCCTGTTCATGTACTTCGACCGTGCCGAAGTCGACCGGCTGATCGGCGCGTGCGCCGACCGCTTTCCCGGCGCCACACTGATTTTCGACACGATGCCCGCGTGGCTGACGGGCGGCTCGTGGTTGCGCACCTTGATGATGCGGGGCAACCGCACCCGAGGTGACGGCGAATACCGCCTGCCCGAGATGGCGTGGGGCACCCGGTTCGGTGAACTCGAGCGGCTGCGCGCGCTGCATCCGCGCATCGCCGCGGCCCGGGACATCGGCTTCCCGCCCGGACGCGGGCTGGTGTTCGGCTATCTCAACCCGTTCCTCGGAGTGCTGCCGGTGGTCCGGGAGTTCCGGCCGCGCAACTTCCTGCTGACCATCGCGCCCGAGCCGGACGCACAGCGCACCTGAGCGAAAGAAATATCATGGCTGACAAGGGTTCTCGAGAACGGTTGACCGTCGATCTGACCGCCACGCCGGACGCCGTCGTGCTGTACCTCGGCATCAAGGCGGTCCGCCCGAGCGGCTACGGACACATCATCAAGATGCGGGCCCAGCTGCGGGAACTGGCCGCGCACCCGCCCGACGGGATGCTCGCCCACGAGGACTTCTACTGGTCGTTCCTGCCGCTGCACGTCGGTTTCCGGCAGTTCTGGCGCGATCCCGACAGCTTGGACCGCTACGCCCACACCGGCGAGCACCGGGATTGGTGGCGGCGGTTCCTGGGCGATCCCAAACGCTCGACCGCGGCCTGGCACGAGGCGTACTTCATCTCCGGCGGGGTGGACCTGCTCTACACCGATATGGACAACACCGTCGGGTGGGCGCGGTTCGCCCCCACCACGGTCGCGCGCGGCCAGTCCTACTCCAGCCGGGGCCGGGCCGGGCTGGCCGCGCCCGGGGTCGCCGAGCCGGAGATCGCCGAGACCTCCTTCTATGACGGCTCCGACCTCGAGGGCGGCCCGGCATGAGCGGGAGCACCGACGCCGAGTTCGCCGCGGGAGTGCTCGCCGGCGCGCCGAAATCCATTGCGGACCTGCCGGAATCGGCCAAGGCCGAGCTCGCGGCCCGGATCGGGCAGGCGCGGGCCCGGCGGGTGGCGCAACTGCGCGCGGCCCGCCTGAGCGCGCTGGAACTGTTGCCGCCGTTCCTGCGCGGACCCGTCCGGCGCCTGTTCGATTCGGCGGGCTCACCGCCGTCCGCCCGCACCGAAACACCCAGGGAGAGTTGAATGCTGGAACTGACCGATGTGGTGAAGGAATACCGGGTCGGCGGCCATGTGGTGCGTGCCCTGGACCGGGTGTCGCTGAGTTTCCCCGTCGGTGAGTTCACCGTGATCGTGGGGCCCTCCGGCTCCGGCAAGAGCACGCTGCTGCATCTGCTCGGCGCGCTGGACGCACCGGATTCCGGATCGATCCGCTTCGGCGCGGAGGAGGTCGGCGACTTCGACGACGAGCGCCGGTCGGAGTTCCGGCGCCACCAGGTCGGTTTCGTCTTCCAGTTCTTCAACCTGCTGCCCACCCTGTCCGCGTGGGAGAACGTCGCGCTGCCGGTGCTGCTCGACGGCGGGCGGCTGCGGCGCGCCCGGCCGCGGGCGCTCGAACTGCTCGACCTGGTCGGCTTGTCCGAGCGGGCCGACCACCGGCCCGCCGAACTGTCCGGCGGGCAGATGCAGCGCGTCGCGGTGGCCAGGGCGCTGATCATGGACCCGCCGCTGATCCTGGCGGACGAACCGACCGGCAATCTGGATTCCGCGTCGGGCACCTCGATCCTGGAGTTGTTGCGCGAGATCACCGGGCGCGGGAACACCGTGGTCATGGTGACCCACGACCCCGCCGCCGAGCGCTACTGCGACCGGGTGGTGCGGGTGCGCGACGGGTCGGTGGAATCGGTGGAATCCCGCACCGCCGGTGCGGACGAGGACGCCGATCGAGTCGAGGCGCAGGCGCGATGATCACGGCGTGGACGCGATTCCGGATCCTGCACATCCGGGAGCTGATCGCCCATCCCGGCCGGACGCTGATGGCCATGGTCGTCATGGGGGTGTCGGCCGGGCTGCTGGTCGCCATGCTCGGCATCTCCGGCTCGGTGACCGGTTCGGTGGACCGCCTGGCCCGTGGCCTGGGTGGCAACGCCGCCCTCGAGATCACCGGCATCACCGGCACCGGTTTCGACGAGGCGGTTCTCGCGCGGGTAGCGCCGGTGCCCGGGGTCGACGCGGCGGTGCCGATGGTGCGGACCAGGATCGGCACCGAGCGCGGGCCGATGCTGCTGGTCGGCGCCGACGCCTCGGTCACCGCGCTGGAGAGCGACCTCGCCGAGCCGTTGCGCGGACTGGCCACCGAACTGCTCAGCGGGGTGGTGGTCGGCGCGGCGACCGGATACCAGGTCGGCGACGAGGTGCGGGTGGACGGACGGGCGGCGCGGGTCACCGGCGTGCTCGCCGAGGACGTATCCGACCGGCTCAACGGCGGCCACCTGGTCGTCGCGATCCTCGACCGCGCCCAGCAGCTGGCCGGACAGACCGATCAGCTGAACTCGATCCAGATCGTCGCCGAACCGGGCGCCGACGTGGAGCGGCTGCGCGCGGACCTGGTCACCGCGGTGGGCGGGCAGGCGGTCGTGGCGGATCCGGGCCTGCGCACGGCGCAGGCGGGCGGGGCGATCGCGCTCGTGCGGTACTCGACGCTGATGGCCGCGGCGGCCGCGCTGGTGGTGTCGGCGTTCCTGATCTACAACGCGATGAGCATGGCTGTCGCCCAACGCCGCCCGATGCTGTCCACGCTGCGGGTGCTCGGTGGACGCAAGCGGCCGATGGTCCGCGACCTGCTGCTCGAAGCGGCGCTGCTGGCCACCTACGGCGCCGTCGGCGGGGCCGTGGTCGGCGTGTTCGCCGGGCAGCTGTCCCTGGCGGCGCTGCCCGCCGCGATCGTGGATTCGGTGGAGGCGCGGACCGAATACGTGGTGCCGTGGACGGCCATCCCGATCGCGATCGTCGCGTGCGTGGCGGCGGGCGTGTGCGCCGCCGCGGTCGCCGCGCGGCAGGTGTACCGGGTCGAACCCATCGAGGCTCTGGCGCCGGTGGGGGTCGGGCGCGCCGACGCCGTGTCGCCGGTGCTGCGGTGGGGCGCGGTGCTGGTCGCGGTGGTCACCGCGGTAGCCGCGGTCGCCGTCGCGTGGATCGACTTCGGCCGCTACTCCCTGGCGGCGATCACGCTCGCCTTCGGCGCCGCGCTGGCGGCCTGTTTCGCCGCGACCGGTCCCATCGTCGCCTGCTGCGCGGCGGTCGCGCGGCGTTTCGGTGCGCCGGGCGCGCTCGCCGCGGTCACGCTCGAGCGCGCGCCCCGGCGGGTCTGGGCGACCACGATGACGGTGATGATCGGCGTCGCCGCCACGGTGGCGCTGGGCAGCGCCTCGGCCAACATGATCGATTCGGCCACCGAGACATTCGACGACCTCGCGCGGATCGACGCGTTCGTCACGCCGTCGGGCATGCGGGGTTTCCCGACCGGTCCCGCCCTGCCCGGCGATCTGGGCGCGCGGATCGAGGCGGTGCCCGGCGTCGACTCCGTCGGTCCCGGGCAGATGGCCTACGCCACGCTCGGGCGCGATCGCGTGGTGCTGCAAGGTTTCCAGCCGGGGACGCCCAACGACGTCCTGCACGCGCTGGAGCCGGGGGTGGCTGAACGGATGATCGCGGGGGAGGGCGTGGTGCTCTCCCGGGACGTGGCCGCCTCGCTGGACGCCGGTTCCGGCGCGCGGCTGGTGCTGCCGACGCCCACCGGGCCACGCGATGTCGAAGTGCTCCAAGTGGTTCCGTACTTCTCCGCGCTGGGCGGCATCGTCGTCATGGACCTGGACGTGATGAGGCAGTGGTACCGCAGCGACGGCGCGACCGTCCTCAACGTGTTCTTCGAACCGGACGCCGACGCGGCGGCGGTGCTCGAGCGGGTGCGCGCGGTGGTGCCACCGCAGTACGCGGTGGAGTCGGGTGCGCAGGCACTGGACGCGATCGCGGCCTCGGTCGGCCAGGGCGCGGCGATGAGCAACGCCATCCTGTGGATCGTGGTGCTGGTCGCGGCGGTCGCGCTGCTGAACACGCTGATGCTCTCGGTGCTGGAACGCCGCCGCGAACTGGGTGTCCTGCGCGCCATGGGCGCCGGGCGGCGCTTCGTGCTGCGTTCCGTGCTGGCCGAGGCCGCGGGGATCGGGGTGGCCGGTGCGGGCCTGGGGCTGGCGGTCGGCGCCCTCACCCAGTACATCGCGACCTCGGCGATGTCGCACGCGGTGACGGTGGACGTGCGCTACGAACCCAGCCCCCTGCTGGTCGTCTACGCCGTCGCGGCGCTGGCCCTGGCGCTGATCGGCGCGGTACCGCCCGCACTGCGCGCGGTGCGCCTCCCGATTGTGGCGGCCATCGCCGTCGACTGACCGGGGCCCGCGGGCATCTCCGCGCGCGGTCGAAGCCGCGTCGACTCGACAGTTCTCAGCACGGCGACCGGCTTCCCTGACGTAGGCGGCCTCGTTGGGGCAACCCACATCCCGTCCCGGTCGACCCGGTGATCGAACTTCACGCGCGACGGCTGCCGCGCCCCGGTGCGTTCGGCCGGTCGATACGATCGGCGTCGATGAGCCTCTTCCCGGCGGTCGTGCCGAACTTCACCGACCCGGCTGCCGCGCCGGAATTGCAGCGACGCTGGCGGCGGGCTCGTCGGCTCCTCTACCTCAGCTATATCGGGATTCCGGCGCTGCTGGTGGTGTGGGCCGGTGTGGCGGGGGTGCCGGAGGGCAGGCCGGTGGACGCGGCCGGGCTCGCGGCGGGGGTGGTATGCGCGGTGTGCGTGGCTGTGCCGGCGGTATGGGCACTGCTCTGGTTGTACCGCAAAGGTATTCGGGACTGGTTGCAATGGACCAGGGTGATGCTCAGCGGCTACGGGCAGGTCGCCGTGGCGGCGGTGCTGTTCTTGGCGCTGCCGGGGACGAACCTGTCGGCGTTCGAGGTGCGGACCGCGATTCCCGGCGGGCTGGTGGTGCCGATGGTCGGCTACATCTGCGCGGGGCTGGCGCGCAAACGCATGACGGTGCCGCTGTGCGCCGAACTCGGTGATCTCGACATCGATCTCGTGCTCACCCGTCAGCTCGAGCACCGCATCGACCCGATGAAGCACGGGGTCCGGGCGATCATCGTCTACGCGTACCGCGACCGGATCCACTGGCTGGACGCGCGCGGCAACCTACCGCTGTTCCCCGCCGAGCGCATCGAAGTGTCGTACGCGGACATCGCCGCGGTATGGCCGGTCCACGCCCCACGGGACGGCACCCATCGCTGGTACGTATCCCCGGACGGCTACGCCTGGCCACCCCACCACGATCAAGCCGTCGTCCTGCGCACCCACCGTTCCCCGCACCCCATCGCGATCCCCGTCGACGACGCCCACGCCGCCACCGAGATCCTCACCCGCCGCATCCACCGCCTCCGCACCCGTGCGGAGGCGCCGTAACTCAGCGCACCATCGCACCGATCCCCGGCGGCAGCAGAACATCCTTTCCGATGTCGGCGGCGACGCCGGCAAGTGCCGGGTTTGAGTTCACGAAGACCGCCAGCGACTTGAACGTGCCATCGATCAGGTCACGAACCGAGGACGCGGCGGGGCCGAGCGCTTTGATCGCCTGGATCAGCGTGTTCAAGATCTGCACCACCTTCGACGTCGAGGAGGCGATCCGCGCGAGGGCACGCGAGACGACCGCGGGCGTCCCGGTCGTCAGCGTGCCCATGATGATGAGCGCGTCGGTGACCAGTCCGCCGGCCAGCGCCGCCAGGACGTCGCGGATCGCGGTGCGTATACCCGCGACGAATTCCCCTGCGCTCATAGTGAGCTGCGCCGTGATGTCGGCGGTCTGCGCGGCGGCCGTGAGGTGCTGCACCAGGTCCGTCGAGCGAGTGCCGTAGGCGGTGGCCGTGGCGCCCGTCCAGTTGGTGGTACCGGCTTCGACCGTCGTGGACAAGTCGGCGACGAGCTGGGTGAGCTCCTGCTGGATGGCGGACCACGCGGCCGCGGATTCCTTGATTACACCGGGATCGCCCGCTACCGAGTTGAACGCCTCGCGTATCGGCTCACAGTGCTCGATCATCCAGGAGATCAACTGCCCCGAGACGTAGCCGATGGGGTCGGTGGCGGCGCTGAGCATGTCGATGCTCAGCGCCGCCGCACCGGAGAACGCATTGAAGATGCTGCCGCTGCTTGCGCCGTGGCCGATCTGGACCAGCGCCTCGACCGCCGTGACGCCGATGTAGTCGCCTGCGTCGTTGCCCTGTACGTCGATCGTGCTCGGATTCAGCACCGGTGGCCACCTTCCCGAGGGAGCTGATGCGCAGTGTTGTGGTGCGGTCGGTCGGATCGGCTCATGTCAGACCGTCCTTCTGGTTGCCTATCCGGTACGCGGCAGTTTCGTCGACCGCCGAGAACTGGTCCGCGCAGGTCGCGAGCCGGTCGGCAGCGGTCTGCAACGCCGCGCTGATCTGGCCGATCTGCTCGGCGGCGGGTTCCTGGATCAAGGTCCGCAACATGATGCCGATCGGCTGTGCCTGGATGCCGAATGCCATGGCCAGATCCGCCGACTGCGTCGCGCTCCTGGCGGCCTCGGCGACCGCGTGGATGCGGTCGGAGATGCCCGCCACTTGCTTCGAGTGCCCGGACAACTGCCGGGGGCTGACTTGGACTTGATCGCTCACGGTCCGCTCCTTCACCCGTACGGCGTGGGGGCGGCGACCGACCGCCCGGTACATCTGTTCATAGTTCTTCGACGCACGATCGGTCGGATCGGTTCCATGAATCCGTGAGGTTTGCGCCGGATGGGCGCCGCGCCGCCGTTCGGGCGACGGCGCGGCGGTCCGGTTACGACACCACCGGCAGGTACACCTTTCCTCCGGTTTCGGCGAACTCGGCGGACTTCTCGGCCATGCCCGCTTCGAGGGCTTCCACGTCGGTGAGGTTGTGTTTCTCGGCGTAGTCGCGGACGTCGGCGGAGATGCGCATGGAGCAGAACTTGGGGCCGCACATGGAGCAGAAGTGGGCGGTCTTGGCGGGTTCGGCAGGCAGGGTTTCGTCGTGGTACTCCCGCGCGGTGTCGGGGTCCAGGGACAGGGCGAACTGGTCGCGCCAGCGGAATTCGAAACGGGCCTTGGACAATTCGTCGTCGCGGCGTTGCGCGAGGGGGTGGCCCTTGGCGAGATCGGCGGCATGGGCGGCGATCTTGTAGGTGATCACGCCGACCTTCACATCGTCCCGGTTGGGCAGGCCCAGATGCTCTTTCGGCGTCACGTAGCAGAGCATGGCGGTGCCCGCCTGCGCGATGATCGCCGCGCCGATGGCGGAGGTGATGTGGTCGTAGGCGGGCGCGATATCGGTGGCCAGCGGGCCCAGCGTGTAGAAGGGCGCCTCCTCGCAGAGCTCTTCCTCGAGCTTCACGTTCTCCACGATCTTGTGCATCGGCACGTGCCCGGGGCCCTCGATCATCACTTGCACGCCATGGGATTTCGCGATCTTGGTGAGCTCACCCAGGGTGCGCAGCTCCGCGAACTGGGCGGCGTCGTTGGCGTCGGCGATGGAGCCGGGGCGCAGTCCGTCGCCGAGGGAGAACGTCACGTCGTAGCGGGCCAGGATCTCGCACAGTTCCTCGAAGTGCGTGTACAGGAACGACTCCCGGTGATGCGCGAGGCACCACGCCGCCATGATCGACCCGCCGCGCGACACGATGCCCGTGACGCGTTTGGCGGTGAGCGGGATGTAGCGCAGCAGCACGCCAGCGTGCACGGTCATGTAGTCCACGCCCTGCTCGCACTGCTCGATCACGGTGTCGCGGTAGATCTCCCAGGTGAGCTTCACCGGGTCGCCGTTCACCTTCTCCAGCGCCTGGTAGATCGGCACGGTGCCGACCGGTACCGGGGAGTTGCGCAGGATCCACTCGCGCGTCTCGTGAATGTTCTTGCCGGTGGACAGATCCATGATGGTGTCGGCGCCCCACCGGGTGGCCCACACCATCTTCTCCACCTCCTCGGCGATGGACGACGACACCGCCGAGTTGCCGATATTGGCGTTGATCTTGACCAGGAACTTCTTGCCGATGATGGTCGGCTCCAGCTCCGGATGCCGGTGGTTGGCGGGGATCACCGCCCGGCCGGCGGCGACCTCCTCGCGCACCAGTTCGGGGGCGACCTCCTCGCGGGCGGCGATGAACCGCATCTCCGGGGTGATGACGCCCTGGCGGGCCCAGTTGAGCTGGGTGCGGGGGCCGGGCACGTCGGGCGTCACCCAGCTCGCGCGCAGCTTCGGCAGCCCGGCTTCCAGGTCGATGGTCGCGTTGTCGTCGGTGTACGGCCCGGAGGTGTCGTACACGTCGAAGGTGTCGCCGTTGGTGAGATTGATGCGGCGCACTGGAATCCGCAGGTCGTCGACCTCGCGGTAGTGCTTCACGCTGCCCTCGATGGGGCCGGTGGTGACGGTGTCCACGGACGCGCGGATGTCAGCCATACTTTCCTCCCTACGCCGGCATTACCCGGTCAGGTTCATACGGTCGACGGCCCTGACCGCCCTCGCGGGCTAGCCGTCCTCTCAGCCCGCTGGTGCGAGCCCCCGTTGGCGATGAAATTGTCCCGACCGACCATACCGCGCCCCGCAACCCCCGATCCGCGCACGTCCGGGGCTCACAGGCCGGGGTGATTCACCGTGAATCACCCCGACCGGTGCGGCGGGTCAGCGTTCGTGGGGGCCGATGGGGTAGCCGAAGGCGCCGAAGGTGGCGTTGAGGTTGATCTCCAGTTGGGTGAGCAGGGCGGTGGGGTCGGCGAGCATGGAGACGACGTTGTCGGTGCGGCAGCCGGACTGGGTGGTGGCGGTCGGGTCGAGGCGTTGTTTCAGCCAGTTGAAGGTGGCGGGCATGCCGAGGGTGGGGAGGGTGAGGTGTTCGCTGAGGTGGTCACGGGTGTAGACGACCGAGGCGCCGCCCTCGCAATACTGTTGGGCCAGGCGATCATTCGTCCACACGGGCACGCCTTCGTCGAATACGCCCTGGTACAGGAAGATCGGCGCGGTCGGTGTGTTCTTGCCGAGCACGGTGGCGTCGAAGACCTCTCGGATCTCGGGTAGCGCCAGGAACTCGGCGATCGGAATCGTCAGCAGCCGTTGGTAATCCACGAACATCTGGGTGAGCGCGTTGCGCGGCAGGCACTGCGCGTTCGTGCGGTCCATGAGGGCTCGGCCCTCCGGTGTGAGGTGGCGGTAGGTGACCTCCTTGAACGCGGGGTAGGCGTTCGACAGCGAGGCGATGCCGATGCCGATCAGGCTGGAGAACATCGAACCGTTCACGTGCAGCAGCGATTCCACGTCGGAGACGGGCGCGCCCATCGCGATGCCCCGAATGTTCAGCTCGGGCGCGTAGGCCGGGTGCATCTCAGCGGCCCAGCCCGACGCCATACCGCCACCGGAGAAACCCCACAGGGCCACCGGGGTATTCGCGCCGTCGAGCCCCAGGGGTTCGAAACGCTGCGCGGCCCGGACGCCGTCCAAGGTCATGTAGCCGGGTTCCTTCGCGACGGCGAGATGCCCGTTCAACCCCTCGTAGTCGGGGATGGACACCGCCCACCCTTTGCTGATCAGCGCCGCGAGCGCGATGAGCTCGCTGTTGGAGTGGATGCCTTCGAGTCCGGGCAGTCCGGCGCCCTGCCGCAACACGAACGACGGCGCGCACGCGGGACTCGCACTGTCGTAATAGAACTGGAGCGAGACCAGCGGCCGCGACCGGTTCGGGTCCGCCCCGGCGGGCAGGACGACGGTGGACACCGCGACGGTCGGCCGGTCGAACAGGTCGGTCGTGCGATACATCAACTGCCAGGACCGCACGTTCAGCGGCAACGCGGTCAGCACCGCGAGCTGGACTTCACGCGACCGCAGCACGGTCCCGGGTTCGGCCGACTCGAAACCCTCGGGTGGCGCGTAGAACGAATCATGCTGCGGCAGTGGCACGGCCGCCGCTCGCGGGGCGGCGACCGCGCCCATGAGCACCAGCGTCATCGCCGCCAGCAGTGCTGTGAACGCGCGCCGGAGCCCGGCCGGATCGCCTTTGATCGCTGACACGTGCGGTCCCTTCCTCGACTGTGACAGCGATTACAGCACGATGCCGTGTTATCAACAAGACTTCTTTCTGAAACTGCGCCGACTATCGTCGTGGCATGACCCGCAGCAACTCTGCCGCGCGGCCCGCTCCGGCACCGGCGCGCCGCCGGATCCGCGGCCTCGACGCCGAGCAGCGCAGCGCCCAGCGGCGCAGCCAGCTCCTTGCCGCGGCCACCGAACTGTTTGCCGAGCAAAGCTATTCGGGCACCTCGATCGAGCAGATCTGCCAGCGCGCCTACGTCGGCACGAAGGGGTTCTACGACCACTTCGACAGCAAGGAGGCGTGCTACGTCGCCCTGCTGGGGCAGATCACCGCGCAGATCCAGCAACGGGTCGCCGAAGTGGCGGCCGAGAGCGCGGGCAAGGAGTGGCCCGAGCTCGCGGCGACCGTGGTCGAGGCGTTCGTGCACGCCATCGCGGACGATCCGCGCCTGGCCAAGGTGACCTTCGGCGAGGCGGGCGGCATCTCTCCCGCGGTGGAGCGGCAGCGCCGCGAGAACCGGCGCTGGGCCGCGGCGTTCCTGGACGCGCAGTGGTCACCGGGCCCCGCCCCCGACGAGCGCGCCGCGCGCCGGCGCCTCGCCCTCGCGCTGGCCACCATCGGCGGCATGTTCGAACTCGTCGCGGACTGGTTGCACCACCACGACGACGGTGGCGACCGCGACAGCGTGGAGACGCTCATCGCGGACCTGACGGAATTCGTGCAGGTGGTGCAGGCGGGCCGCGAGTCGCGCTGAGCGGAGTTCAGGTTTCCGATTGCGGCTGCGGCGGGATCCAGCCCGCCGGAAGGATGCGCCCGCGCACTTCGCCGAGACCGATGCGGGTGCCGCCTGTTCCCGGGGCGGTGGCGGTGATGACCACCTCGTCGCCGTCCTCGAGGAATGTCCGCGGCGCACCGTTCAGATCGACGGGTTCCGTTCCGCCCCTGGTCAATTCGATGAACGAGCCGAGTTGGTCGCGGCCGGGGCCGGAGATGGTGCCCGAGGCGAACAGGTCGCCGGTGCGGGTGGCCGCGCCGTTGACGGTGAGGTGGGCCAGCATCTGCGCCGGTGACCAGTACATCCGGCGGTAGGGCGGGTGGGCGACGGTGACGCCGTCCCAGTCGACGCGCAGGTCGATGTCGAGACCCCACGGCTCGGCGGCCGTGAGGTAGGGCAGTGGCGGCGGGGACTGCTCCGGCAGCGGGACGCGCGCGGCGTCCAGCGCGTCCAGCGGCGTGATCCAGGCCGACATCGAGGTGGCGAAGGATTTGCCCAGGAAGGGGCCGAGCGGCTGGTACTCCCAGGCTTGGATATCGCGCGCCGACCAGTCGTTGACCAGGGCGACGCCGAACACGTGCTCCGCGAAGTCGTCCACCCCGATCGGGACGCCGAGCGTGGAACCGGCGCCCACCACGAAACCGAGCTCGGCTTCGATGTCCAGGCGCCGCGACGGACCGAATTCCGGTGTCCCGGAAGGTGTTGCGCGCTGCCCCTGCGGCCGGATGATCTCGGTGCCCGACACCACGACGGTGCCCGAGCGCCCGTGGTAGCCGACGGGCAGGTGCCGCCAATTCGGCAGCAGCGGTTCGGCGTCCGGGCGGAACAGACGGCCGAGATTGGTGGCGTGATCGATGCTGGCGTAGAAGTCGACATAGTCGCCGATCCGGATCGGGAGCCCGAGCAGCACATCGCTCAGCGCATGCACCGCGGCTGCCGGGATTTCGCCGTCGACCAGAGCGCGCAGCCGCTCGCGTACTTCGCGCCAGCGCGTAGGGCCTTGCGCGAGAAAGGGATTCAGTGTGGGCGCGGCGAACATCGGATCGTCCAGCGCCACCGCGAGATCGAGGACGTAATCCCCGTAACGCGCACCGCAGCGGGCTGTTCCGCCGCGCGGCGCGAACACCCCGTACGGCAGGTTGTCCGCCCCGAAGGGCGAGTCCGGCGCCACCTCCGGGCGCGTCACCGCGGCCCCCGGCCCGACCACGTCCACGCGTACTCGGGATCCTCGCAGGCCAGCGCGCCCTCGCCGAGTTCCAGCGGGCGGAAGGTGTCCACCATGACCGCGAGCTCGTCGAAGAACTCCGCGCCGATGCTGCGCTCGTAGGCGCCGGGCTGCGGGCCGTGCGCGTAGCCGCCCGGATGCACCGACACCGAACCCTGCCCGATCCCGGAACCCTTGCGCGCCTCGTAGTTTCCGCCGCAGTAGAACATGATCTCGTCGGAATCGACGTTCGAGTGGTAGTACGGCACCGGGATGGACAGCGGGTGGTAGTCCACCTTGCGTGGCACGAAATCGCACACCACGAAGTTGCCGCCCTCGAACACCTGGTGCACGGGCGGCGGCTGGTGCACGCGGCCCGTGATCGGCTCGAAGTCGGCGATATTGAAAGTGAACGGGTACAGGCAGCCGTCCCAGCCCACCACGTCGAAGGGATGGGTGGCGTAGATCAACTCGGTGCCCACGACCTGTCCGCCCGGCCGGTGCTTCACCAGCACCGGCACGTCGGTGCCGCTGTCGAGCAAGGGCTCGTCCGGTCCGTGCAGGTCGCGCTCGCAGTAGGGCGAATTCTCCAGCAGCTGCCCGAATCTCGACAGGTAGCGTTTGGGCGGCGTGATGTGGCTGGCGGCCTCGATCGCATACGCGCGCAACGGATCCGGGCCCTCGGGGAGCCAGCGATGGGTGGTGGCACGCGGAATCAGCACGTGATCGCCCTGGCGGGCGGGGATCGCACCGAACACGGTCTCCACCGTCGCGGCGCCGGATTCGACATACACCAGCTCGTCGCCGATCGCGTTGCGGTACAACGGGGAAACGCCGCTCGCCGCCACGTAGGAGATGCGCACGTCTGCGTTGCCGAGCAGCAGACGGCGGCCGGTCACCAGGTCCGAGCGCGCGGCGACCTCGGGCGGGAACAGGTCGTGCAGGCGCAGATGGCGATGTCGCAGTGGATGATTCGGCGTCGTGGACTGGTCGGGCGGCTCCCAGACCCGGGAGTCCACGATGGCGGGCGGCAGTCCGCGGTGGTACAGCAGCGAGGAGTCGCCGGAGAAGCCCTCCTCGCCCATCAGCTCCTCGTAGCAGAGCGCGCCGTCCGGATCGCGATGCTGGGTGTGCCGTTTCGGCGGCACGGCACCCACGCGCCGGTAGAACGTCATCGTCGCACCTCCCGCCAGGACACCGGTCGGATCTCGCCACCCATGGTAGTGAGCGGGGTGGATCGATGATCGGAAATCGCTGCGGCGACGGGAGAAAGATTGACGCTGAGATGCGCACTGGGGAGTCGAATCAGCGGCTGCGAGTCCCGAGGGCCGAATAATTGCCGGATCGCTCAGGTTTCCGCGCGGGCGGGAAGGCCGGCGGCTCTGCCCGTCCACGGTCGCCGCCATCGGCGGCGCACGCCGGCGTTGGGTTCGGCGGTGTCCGGGCTGCCGCGCCTCAGGCGTTGCGCAGCGCCCGGTACACCGCCGCGCCCACGAACGCGCCCAGCGTCTGCGGCGTCCAGTCGCCCTCGTCGGCCAGCAGGGAGCGCACCGCGCCCTCGCCCGCCGACACCCACTGCTCCACCAGCACCGGCAGCTTGCGTTCGGCGTCCTCGGTGCCCCAGGCGCGCAAGGTGGGCCGCAGCAATTCGGTGCAGCGCCGCACCGCCAGCGCGCGCCCGCGCCCGAACGAACCGGCGACGGCCGGATCGGGGTTGCCGTAGAGCAGCCGCCACGAATCCGGCCGCTTGGCCGCGATCTGGAGCAGCGCCTGGAAGCCCTCCACGAACACCGACTCGCCCGCGTCCACCGCGCGCTTCGGCGTGGCCTCGAACAGGCCGCGCACCAGGTAGTCCTCTTCGCGGGCGAGCAGCGCCTGGATGAGTTCGACGCGGTCGGCGAAGCACGCGTACACCACGGGGCGGGTGACGTTCATGCGCTCGGCCACCGCGGCGATGGTGACCGCCGCGACGCCGTGCTCCACGGCGATGGCCAGCGCGGTGTCGAGCACCTGCGGGCGGCGGCGCTCCGGACCTAGATGGGCCGCGCGCCGACGCGAACGGACGGCGTGCTCGGAACCCATAACCACCAACATAGCTGGCTGGTCCGCCTCTCCGCGTATAAGGCGGCTGCGTCAGGAGTTGGGGTGACTCGAGCTGCCGTCTCTCGGTGGAGCGGGTTGGGTCAGCCCGTACCCGACGAGTTACCCATGTTCTCGCTGGATCCGTTGTCGCGTTCAGGTTCCTACATTGATGAATAATAATGCTACATTTGTGAAGGAAAATGCCCCGAACGGACGCCGTGGCCGAGCGTCACGGCCGAGGAGTCACCGATGACCGCGACCCTGTTCAACCCGAAGACCTGCGATTTCGCCGAGTTCGACGAGTCGACCCGGCGCATTCTGCGCGCCACCGTCGACTGGTTCGAGACGCGCGGCAAAGCGGCGCTCAAGCGGGATGACCGGGATCGCGTCTGGTACGCCGAGTTCCTCGACTTCGTCAAGCGTGAGCGGGTCTTCGCGACCTTCCTGACCCCGGCCGCGCTGGCCGACGGCGACCCGGACAAGCGCTGGGACACCGCGCGCATCGCGAAGATGAGCGAGGTGCTCGGCTTCTACGGGATGTCGTATTGGTACGTCTGGCAGGTCACCATCCTCGGGCTCGGCCCGATCTGGCAGAGCGAGAACGAGGCCGCCAAACGCAAGGCCGCGGCGCTGCTCGACTCCGGGGAGATCTTCGCGTTCGGTCTGTCCGAGCGCGAGCACGGCGCCGACGTGTACTCCACCGATATGGTCCTCACACCGCGCCGGGGCGGCGGCTTCACCGCCGACGGCGGCAAGTACTACATCGGCAACGGCAACCTGGCCGCGATGGTCTCGGTGTTCGGCCGCCGCGCCGACAAGCCGATCATCGACAGCGCCAAAGCGCTGGAAAGCAAACCGACGCAGGAGGATTACGAGGGGTATCTGTTCTTCGTCGCGGACAGCTCGCACAAGAACTACAAGCTCCGCAAGAACGTGGTCGACAGCCAGATGTACGTGGCCGCTTTCGATCTGGAGAAGTACCCGGTGGCCGAGGAGGACGTGCTGCACCGGGGCGAGGCCGCCTTCCACGCCGCGATGAACACGGTGAACGTCGGCAAGTTCAACCTCGGCTTCGGCGCCATCGGCGCCTGCGAGCACGCCTTCTACGAGGCGATCAATCACGCCGACAATCGAATCCTGTTCGGGCACAAGGTGACCGAGTTCCCGCAGGTGCGCTCGCTGCTCACCGACTCCTACGCGCGGCTGATCGGGATGAAGCTCTACAGCGAGCGGGCCGTCGACTACATGCGGTCGGCCTCGCCGCGGGACCGGCGCTACCTGTTGTTCAACGCCATCGAGAAGATGACGGTGACGCGGCAGGGGCAGCGCATCGTCGAGGACCTGGCCGACGTGATCGCCGCGCGCGGGTTCGAGAACGACATGTACTTCCCCATGGCGATTCTCGGGCTGTTCGGGCTCCCGCGCTTGGAGGGCACGGTGCACGTGAACATGGCGCTGTCGCTGAAGTTCATGGCCAACTACATGTTCCACCCCGCCGACGCCGGACTGGTCGCGCTGCGCGCGCTGCCGACGGCCACACCCAAGGGCGCGGTGCGCGCGGCCGCGACGGCGCTGAGCTGGGCCAGCCGCAAGGCGGTGCCGCGCGCGGGCGGCGCGGTGCCCAAGCTGCACTCGGAACTCGCTGCGGCGCGGTATGTTCCGGTGCCCACGCGCCGGGACGCGGCCGACGACGAGTTCCTGTTCCGGCAGGGACCCAGCGCCGGGCTCGGGCGCATCCGGTTCGCCGACTGGCGGCCGGTGTTCGAGAAGTTCGCGCATGTGCCGAACGTGGCGATCTTCCTGGAGCAGGCGCTCGCCTTCCAGTCGCTGCTGGTGGCGGCGGAGCCGACCGCGACCCAGCAGCGTGACGTGGACTTCCTGTTCGTGCTCGGCGAGTTGTTCACCGCGATCCCGTACGCGCAGCTCATCCTGGAGCAGGCCGCGCTCGATGGCACCGATCCGGCCGTGCTGGACCAGCTCTTCGACAACTTCGTGCGGGACTTCTCCCGGCACGCGCTCACCCTGCACGGCAAGCCCGCCGCGACGAAGGCGCAGCAGGTCAGGGCGCTGGACCTGGTGCGCAGGCCCGCCGCCGACGCCGAACGGTTCGCCCTGGTGTTCGGCGCGGCGCGCGCCAACGCCGGCGCCTACGAGATGAACCCCTGAGACGGACCGACGGTCGAGCAAAGGAGCAGACCATGACGGACACCGCGCGCCCCCAGTTCGCCGCGCCCGCGCGCACCATCCGGGAAGTCGACTACGGCTTCTTCGGGCCGGACTCTCCGACATGGAAGGTGTGGACCGCGCCGACCGCCGTGATCGGGTTCCAGCGGTCGGTCGTGCTCGAGCACTTCGATCCGGATCTCACCGCCGCGGTGGCCGATGTCCACGGCATCTACCGCGATCCGCGAGGACGTCTCGACCACACCTTCGCCTACTTCCTCATCGCCGCCGTCGCCGACAGCCGCATGGCGATCGAGGCGTCGGAGCACCTGATGACGGTGCACGCGAAGGCCACGGGGATCGAGCCGATCACCGGAAAGCGCTACAGCGCCAACAATCCCGCTTCGCAGCTGTGGATCCACGTCACCGGGTGGCACTCGGTGCTCAAGTGCTACGAGATGTACGGGCCGGGGCCGCTGACGCCCGAGGAGGAGGACCGGTACTGGGCCGAATGCGTGATCGCGGCCGAGTTGCAGACCTGCAAAGCCGCCGACGTGCCGCGCTCGCGCGCCGAGGTGCGCGAGTACTTCGCCGAGGCGCGTCCCCGCCTGTGCACCTCCGAACGCGCCCACCAGGGCATGCACTACCTGCTGCACACCCCGCGCGACCGCGGTGTGAAGCTGTGGGCGGGAAGCCGATTGGTCGCCCCCGCCGCCATCGCCACCCTCCCGAAGTGGATGCGCGTCACCGGCGGATTCGACCACCCGGCCTTCGTCGACAAGGGCTACCGCCCGCTGGTCCGCACGGCGGTCAAGGCCCTGCACAACGAGTCGGCCAAACTCGCCGTCCTCGGAAACTTCCTGGGCCCCATGACCGCCCGCCTCTACCGCGAACACCTCGCGGCGGACGTCCCGCGCAACCCTGTGACCGTCACCCCCGCCGAAGCCCGCACCCGCTACGGCCGCGCCGCCCGCGGCACCGCCTCGACGGGCTGATCCGGTCGCCGACCGGTCAGTCGGCGAGACCGCGGACCCCCGGTGCGCGGTCTCCTCCGTTTCTCAGGAAAGGTCTGCGGGGAGGGCGAATTCGGTGATCACCGGGGCGTGGTCGCTGGCGCCCTTGCCTTTTCGTTCCTCGCGGTCGACCAGGGCGTCGGTGGCCGTGGCGGCCAGGGCGGGGGAGGCGAGGACGAAATCGATGCGCATGCCCTCTTTGCGGGGGAAGCGGAGCTGGGTGTAGTCCCAATAGGTGTAGACGCCGGGGCCGGGGGCGAAGGGGCGCATGACGTCGGCGAAGCCGGTGTCGAGTACGGCGGTGAAGGCGTCGCGCTCCGGCTGGGAAGTGTGGGTCTTGCCTTCGAAGAACGATACCGACCAGACGTCGTCGTCGGTGGGGGCGATGTTCCAGTCGCCGACCAGGGCGATCTTCGCCTCCGGCTCGGCGGCCAGCCACGCGGCGGCGTTGTCCCGCAGCGCCGCGAGCCATTCCAGTTTGTAGGTGTAGTGCGGGTCGTCCAGCGCGCGGCCGTTGGGCACGTACAGGCTCCACACCCGCACCCCGCCGCAGGTGGCGCCCAATGCGCGGGACTCGACAACCGGTGTGCTGAGCAGGGATTCGCCCGCGTCCTTGTCGAAACCGGGCTGGTTCGGGAACGCGAGTTCCACGTCGGCCAGGCCCACGCGGGAGGCGATGGCCACGCCGTTCCACTGGTTCACGCCCAGGTGCGCCACCTCGTACCCGAGTTCCTCGAAACGCTCGAAGGGGAACTGGTCGTCGCGGCACTTGGTTTCCTGCAGGGCGAGCACATCGATGTCCTGGCGGTCCAGGAAGGCCGCCACCCGGTCCAGCCGGGAGCGGATCGAATTGACGTTCCAGGTCGCCAAGCGCACGAGATGCCTTTCGCAGTGGGTGGGTGATGTCTATTGTCCGCCGGTGCCGGGCACCGCGTAGCGGTAGGAGTGGTGCTCCACGAAACCTAGCTCGCGATACAGCGCCAGCGCCGCCGCGTTCCCCGCCTCCACCTGCACGTACGCGTGCGTGGCGCCGCGCTCGTGACCCCAGCGGATCAGCTCGGCGCAGATCAGCGCGGCCAGGCCACGCCTGCGGTGCTCGGCCGCCACCGCCACACACGTCAGGCCCACCCAGTGCCGCCCGTCGGTGGCCACCGTGTGCGCGCCGCGCCCGATCGCGATCGGCTGCGGCAGGCCGAGCGTGGCGAAGGTGACATTCCCGTCGCGCACGGCGGTGAGCACCTCGACGACGGGCTCGCGCGAGGTGTGGGTGGCCGGGTCCTCGCCGCGATACCGGTGCATCCGCAACCACTCGGCGCTGGGCTCGGGGGCGAAGCGCACCATCGAAGGGCCTTGCGGCAGAACGAAGTTCTCGATGTCCAGGCCGAGGACGAGCGTCTCGTTCCAGGTGTTCCACCCGGGCGGCGCCGACGCGAGCCGGTCGGGCAGCAGCAGCGTCGCGGGCAGCCCGCGCTCGGCGTACCACGCGACGATCCGGTCCAGCGTGTCGGCGGTGAGCGCGGCGGGTTGTCCCGAGATCCCCAGCGGTACAGCAGAATTAGCTCGCTGCGTGTAATCGTATCCGCCACGCGCGAACCAGCCGTCGATCCACGCGTGCTCCACCCCCGGCCAGCCGTCGGCCGCGGCCGATTCCAGCGCCCGGATCTCGCGCGTGCGAATCGGCCTGGGCCCCAGCGCTTTCAACGCCACCACCTGATCCGGCGCGACCGACACGACGGTGCCGTCGGCTGCGCGCACGGTCGGCGGGTCGGTGGCCAGCAGCTCGCCGATCACATCCGTCAGCGGTTGGGGATAGCCGGCGGGCAGCCGGTAGCGCATGACGACGCGGCGGCCGAGCGGGATCTGCGGGTGCGCGGGCTCAGTCGTCATGCCCGAACGGGTCGGGGACGGTGCCGGGCACCCAGCTCAGCCCCGGCGTGCCCCAGCCGTTGCGCTTGATGGCCTTCTTCGCGGCGCGGGCGTTGCGGCCGATCAGCATGTCCACGTACAGGAACCCGTCCAGGTGTCCCACCTCGTGCTGGAGCATCCTGGCGAAGAAACCCTTGCCCTCGATATCCACCGGCTCGCCGTGCTCGTCGGTGCCGGTGACGCGCGCCCACTCGGCGCGACCGGTCGGGAACTGCTCGCCGGGCACCGACAGACAGCCCTCTTCGTCGTCGTCGGGGTCGGGCATGGTCTCGGGCAGCGCGGAGGTCTCCAGCACCGGGTTGATCACCGCCCCGCGCCTGCGCACCGCCACGCCGTCGCCACCGATATCGGGGCAGTCGTAGACGAACAGCCGCTTGCCGACGCCGACCTGGTTGGCCGCCAGCCCGACGCCGTTGGCGGCGTCCAGCGTCTCGTACATGTCCGCGATGAGCCCGGCCAGCTCCTCCGGGGTCTCGGTGACCGGAGCGGTCGGGTTGTGCAACACGGGATCACCGACGATGACGATGGGGAGGATGGCCATGGGCACGAATCCTACCTGCGGGTACACAACACGCCGGGGTGAAGGGGGAGCAACCCCGCCGCCGCGTGGTTCAATGATCCGCGACGTACAAGCACCATTTTTCGTCTGGTGGCAACTCGGCGAGGGAGCAAGATGGACGGCGCAGCGGCTCGGAACCTTTCCGCGATCCCCAACGGCCCCGCGAGCGAACACGACACGGCGGACGAGAGCGGCCTGAGCCGCCGCGAACTCGACATCCTGGCCTTCGAACGACAGTGGTGGAAGTACGCGGGGGCCAAAGAAGAAGCCATCCGGGAACTGTTCGGCATGTCGCCCACCCGGTACTACCAGGTGCTCAACGCGGTGGTGGACCGCCCCGAGGCGCTGGCCGCCGACCCGATGCTGGTGAAGCGCCTGCGCAGGCTGCGCGCCAGCAGGCAGAAGGCCAGGGCGGCACGGCGTCTCGGTTTCCAGGTATGACGGCGATCGATCCCGGCGTGACACGGGCGCGAGAGCCCGGTGTGGGACTAGGGTCGATGGCGTGAGCTACCCCAATCCCACCTCCGGCGGGCCGCCGCTGCGCGCGCTGGCGATGGTGTTGATCGCGCTGGCCATCGTGTTCGCCGGACTCGGGGCGATGTCGCTGTCGAGTTCGGACTCCGAGGCGGCGCCCGGCGAGGAGACCACGGCCGCGCCGCAGGCCACCTCGCAGACCACGGCGGCCCCCGCCACGACGACGGCCGCGCCCACCACCACCGATGAGCCCACCACGACCACGGCGGCGCCGACCACCACCACCACGACGACCACGACCACCGAGGCCGCCGCCGATCGCGCGGTGCCGGTGCGGGTGCTGAACAACAGTCTGGTGGCGGGCCTGGCCCAGCGCACCGCGAACCAGCTGACCGCCTCGGGCTGGACCAACGTGACCGCGGGCAACTACGCGGGCGAGAATCTGGCGAGAACGACTGTGTACTACGGGAATTCACCCGGGGAGCGGGAAGCGGCGGTGGCTATCGCCGAGGAAATCGGCGCGGTGGCCGAACCGAAGACGTCAGGGCTGGCGAGCGGCGCCCCGGGCGTCGTGGTGATCTTGACGGGCAACTGAGAGCCACGCCTCGTGCGGCCAACCCATGCGCGGCGCGACACGGCGGCCGTGGCATCATCTTGTCCGGTAACGAACGTGTCCACCCAGCTTTACTCGTAAACTCGGTACTCGTAAAGGAGTTCTCCGATGGCCCCGTCCACAACTCGTCGCCCGTCCTGGTTGACTGTGACCCCGGCGCTTGCGATCGCGGTCCTCGGCCTCGCTGCCTGCACGAACAGTCAGGAGTCGAGTGACGTCCAGGGTACGACGCCGCCGGTGTGGACCGGTGCCCCCGAACCCGCCCACGGCGACGGCGACGGGCACGGGCACGGCGACGAGGGCGGCCATTCGTCCTCCTCCGACGCCAAGCGGGTGGACGTGAAGGACGCGGGGGGCAACACGGTCGCCACCGCCGATATCGCCGCCGAGGGCGGGCACCTCGTCATCACCGTCGAAGCCACCGGCCTGCGCCCCGGCTTCCACGGCCTGCACTTCCACCAGGTGGGCAGGTGTGAGACCAACTCGGTGGCCCCGACCGGCGGCGCGCCGGGCGACTTCCTGTCCGCGGGCGGCCACCTGCAGGTCGGCGGCGCCTCCGGCCACCCGGCCAGCGGTGATCTGACCTCGCTGCAGATCCGCGAGGACGGCCGCGGCAAGCTGGTCACCACCACCGACAAGGTCACCCTGGACGACCTCACCGACCGCGCGCTGATCATCCACGCGGGCGCCGACAACTTCGCCAACATCCCGGACCGGTACACCCATGGCGAAGGCGCTACGGGGCCGGATGAAACCACTCTCGCGACAGGTGACGCGGGCGGCCGCGTCGCCTGCGGCGTGATCCAGTAGACGAGGCAGGCGCAGATGGGCGGGGCTATCCAGCATGTTCCTTTTCCAGGATCGCCTCGGCCGACGATCGGCATCGAATGGGAGATCGCGCTCGTCGACAAGGTGACGCGCGACCTGTCGAACACCGCCTCGGCGGTGTTCGACGCCGTCGGTGACGTGCGCGCCTGGGACGGCACCCCGCAGCTCACCAAGGAACTGCTGCGCAACACCGTCGAGATCGTCACCGGTGTGCACGACACGGTCGGTGCCGCGGTGGACGATCTGCGCGCCACCATGGATACGGTGCGCCGCGCCGCGGACCCGCTCGGCGTGGACCTGTTCTGCGCGGGCACCCATCCGTTCGCGCAGTGGTCGGCCCAGCAGCTCACCCGCTCCGAGCATTACGACGAACTGATCGAGCGCACTCAGTGGTGGGGCCGCCAGATGATGATCTGGGGCGTGCACGTGCACGTCGGAGTCTCGCACCGGGAGAAGGTCTTTCCGATCCTGAACTCGCTGCTCTCCGCGTATCCGCACCTGCTGGCGCTGTCGGCCTCCTCGCCGATGTGGGCGGGCACCGACACCGGCTACGCGAGCAACCGCACGCTCATGTTCCAGCAGCTGCCCACGGCCGGGCTGCCGTTCCAGTTCGAGAATTGGCGCCAGTTCGAGCTTTTCGTGCACGACCAGCTGAAAACCGGTGTGTTCGAACAACTCGGCGGGATGCACTGGGACATCCGGCCCGCCCCGAAGTGGGGCACCATCGAAATCCGCGTCTGCGACGGGATCTCGACCCAGCGCGAACTCGCGGCGCTCGCGGCGTTCATCCACTGTCTCGTGGTGGATCTGGACCGGCGCGTGGAGGCGGGCGAACAACTCGACGTGCTGCCGCCCTGGCACGTACAGGAAAACAAGTGGCGCGCCGCACGTTACGGCTTGGATGCGATCGTCATCACAGACGCGGCCAGCAACGAGCGGTTGGTGACCGACGACCTGAACGACCTCCTGAACCGGCTCGAGCCCACCGCGAAGCGACTCGGCTGCGCCGACGAGCTCGCAGCTGTCGCCGAGATTCCCCAGCGTGGGGCCTCCTACCAGCGTCAGCGCAAGGTGGCGGCCGCCGCCCAGGGCGATCTGGTCGCGGTGGTGGACGCACTGGTCGAAGAGCTCAACCAGTAGCGCCTTTCGGTCGCCGGCCGTTCACAGCGCCGGATGACCCTCGTAATCTCCCGTTTACTATGGTCGGGTGCTTGTCGAAGACCCGAATTCCGATGTGGGAAGTGCGGTGCGGCGGTGGGGGATACCGCCGGCGCGGCTCCTGCTGACGATCGCGGTCGCCGCGGTGCCCGTCCTGCTGATCGGCTTACAGGTCGTGGCCGTCCGGCAAGGTTTCGAAGGCCCGCTGGCGAGCCTGTGGCGCGACTACGCGGGCACCCCGAAATCCATGTCCGTGCCGTGGGCCGGATTCCTGCTCGCGTTGGTGGGTATCACCGCGCGGTGCAGGCTCGTCGCCGTCGGACTGGCCGTCGGCATCGATGCGGTGTTCGCCGGGGCGCGGCTGCTGGCCGGTGGGCCGTTCGCCGTCGGCAACGGTCCCACCCTGGTGCTCACCGGACTCGCGGTCGTCGCGTGGTGGCGGTGGACCGGCGTCGAGCGCCGCAACGCGCTGCACGCCGCCGCCCTGGGCGCGCTGCTGATCCTGGCCACCAAGGTCGGCGACGTGTGGTTGCACATCACCGTCATCAGTCAGCCGGATGTGCTCGACGAGTACCTGTTGCTGGCCGACCACGCGCTCGGCGATCCCTCGTGGGTGCTCGGCCGGGTGATCGACACGCTCGGGCCGGTCGTGTACGCGGTGCTGCACTGGGTGTACATCGAGCTGCCGGTGGCGGCGATCGTCGTGGCGGCCTGGCAGCTGCGGCGAGTGGCCGATTCCGGACGCTGGCCGAGCCACTACCTGGTGCGGACGTTCCTGGTGCTCGGCCTGGTCGGCCCGCTGGTGTACGTGTTCTTCCCCGTGGTGGGCCCGATGTTCGCGTTCGGCGCCGACGGGCAGGGCTTCCAGATCGGCAACTACTGGCCCGACGCGCTGCCGCCGCTGGACCGCAACCCCGCGCCGCTGCCGTTCGACGAATACACCCCCCGCAACTGCATGCCGTCCATGCATACGGCGTGGGCGCTGTCGGTGTTCCTGCACACCCGCCGTGCCCCGGACGGTTCACCCGCGCCGCGCTGGTTGCGTTGGGGCGGCACGTTCTGGCTGGTGTGCACGGTGACCGCCACCCTCGGGTTCGGCTACCACTACGGTGTCGACCTGATCGCGGGCGCGGTTCTCTGCCTGACGGTGGAGTCGGCGCTGCGCGATCCGGAGCGCGGCTGGGGCTGGTTCCGCATCCGGCTGGTCGCGGGCGGCGCGCTGCTGTTCGTCGGCCTGCTGCTGTGTTACCGATACCTGGCGGTGCCGATGGCGGAGTACGCGGTCCCGGCGGGCACCGTACTGCTCGCCATGCTGGCGGGTATGGCGGCCGCCTTCCACGCGACGTGGTTCGTGGAGCGGACCGTGGCGGCGCCCGTCGAGAAGGCGTCCCTGTCGACCCGTTCCTGAGAACGCCACTCGGAGTGTGAGGCCGGCGGCGAGGGATATCACCGCTGGGCATTCCAGTGCTCCGTAAGGTCGGTCGGCGCCTCGGCGGCACGGGCGCGCACGACAGTTCGCCGAGCCGGTCTCCGTGGACTCGCTCACGTCCGCCGGTGCGCGCGTGCGGTGCCCACCAGCATCGCCTCGTCCGTGGTCATGGGGGGAAATGGCACGGGGAACAGCGCGGGGCCCTCAGTCCAGCTCGTCGCCGAGTTCGTTGACACGCAGGAGGCCGTCGCGGTGCCGCTGCTCGCGATAGGCGGTGCGGCCGATCAGATGGGCGATCACGGGGGCAGTGAGCAGGGCGAACAGCGCCACCAAGGCGAGCATCCAGACGTCGGCGCTCTTGTCCCTGATCTCGAGGCCGGTGCCGGTCAGCACCAGCACCAGCCCGACGACCTGCGGTTTGGTAGCCGCGTGCATCCTGGTGAAAGTGTCGGGAAATCGGACGATCGCGATCGCCGCCGTGCACGCCAGCACCGAGCCGCTCAGGATCAAGGCCGAGGACACCCATTGCCAAGCGGTCATCGGTCGTCCCTCACACGGAATCGGGTCACGGCCGCGGAACCGAGGAAGCCGACCAACGCCAGCGCCACGATGGCGGGCACCACCGCGGTGTCGCCGGAGTAGGCGGCCCACACCGCCAGCCCGGCCATGGCGATCGCCATCAGCGAGTCGATGCCCACCACCCGGTCGAGGGTGCTGGGACCGGCCAAGATCCGATAGCTGGTGAGGATTGCGGCGGCCGACAGCAGCACGGCCGCGACGATCGCGACGACAGTCACCGAATCACCTCCGCACTGGTTTGAGAACGGGCCGCTCGAAAGCGGAGATCAGCAGGCGCTCGATACGGCGGGTCTGGTGGTAGAACTTCGCTACCGCGGCCTCGCTGCCGACGTCGAGCACATGGACGTAGACCAGGCATCGGTGCCGGTCGATCTCGAGCGCCATGGTCCCCGGAATGAGGTTCAACAGGTCGACGATCAGCACCAACACCAGATCCGACCGGGTGCTCAGGCCCACCCGCAGCACTCCGGAAACGGGCGGTGGACCCGGCCGGACGGCGAACCAGGCGATCTGCAAGCTCGATTCGATGCCGTAATAGGTCATCACGGCGGCGACCTCGATGATCGCCAGTGGATTCAACCGCCCGGCGACCGGAATGCGCGGCAACGGCAGCGCCACCATGACCAGCGCGCCGACCGCCAGGCCGGCGACCAGGTTGCCGACGGTCAGATGTCCCCACAACAGCATGTACACGAACGCCAGCCACAGCAGGAGCGCGACGCGCAGCACCGTCTCCTTGCTCGGACGCCAGTTCGTCATCGTGAGCCCTCCTCCCCACCGCCGAGCACCGCGCCGATGTAGACCGCCGGGTTGTGCAGATCTTCCGCGGCCCGGTCGGCGATCGACAGCATCGGCCCGGCCAGTACCGTCAGGCTCAGGCTCACCGCGACCAGGGCGCCGGTGGCGAACAGCATCAGCGCCGGGATACGCCCGGGATCGGTGCGCTCGTCGTAGAGCACATCCGTCGAGTCCTCGACCAGCGTCGGCGGGCGCGCCGCCGTGAGGTGCCCTTCGGGCGCCTCGACGCGGGGCCGCCAGAACGCTTTGGACCACACGCGCGCCACCACGTAGAGGGTGAGCAGGCTGGTCACCACCGCGCCGGAGGCCAACACCCAGGCCAGGACGCTGCCATCCAGGGCGCCCGCCTGTAGCAGCGCGGCTTTACCGATGAAGCCGGAGAATGGCGGGATACCGCTCAGATTCAGCGCGGGTATCAGGAACAGGATGGCCAGCAGCGGGCTCGCCGTGGCCAGTCCGCCGAGCCTGCGCAGCGAGGTGGACCCGGCTTGTCGCTCGATCAGGCCCACCACCAGGAACAGCGCGGTCTGTACCAGAATGTGGTGGGCGACGTAGAACACCGCGCCCGCCAGGCCGCTGGTGCTGGCCAACCCGACGCCGAAGATCATGTAGCCGATGTGGCTGACCAGGGTGAACGAGAGCAGTCGGCGGATGTCGTTCTGAGCGATCGCGCCGAGGATGCCGACGAGCATGGTCAGCAGACCGCACACCATCAGGATGGTGGTGAAGCCGCCGTCGGGGAAGAACAGCGTATGCGTGCGCAGGATCGCGTACACGCCGACTTTGGTCAGCAAGCCGGCGAAGACTGCGGTGACCGGCGCGGGTGCGGTCGGGTAGGAGTCGGGCAGCCAGTTCGACAGCGGGAACACCGCCGCCTTGATGCCGAACGCGACGAGCAGCACGGCGTAGACCGCGGTCCGCACGCCCTCGGGCGCCTCGCCGAGTCGGACCGCCAGTTGGGCGATATTGAGGGTGCCGGTGGTGGCGTAGGCCAGACCGATACCCGCCAGGAAGATCACCGACGACAGCATCGACACCATGACGTAGGCGATGCCCGCGCGGATGCGCTCGGCGGTCGCGCCGACGGTGAGCAGCACGAACGACGCGGCGAGCAGGATCTCGAAGCCGACGAACAGGTTGAACAGGTCGCCGGCCAGGAAGGCCGCGGAAACGCCCGCGGTCAGCACCAGGTAGGTCGGCCGGTAGATGGAAGTGGGCTGGCGGTCGTCACCGTCGCGGATGTTCTGGCCTGCGCCGTAGATCGAGACGGCCAGCAGCACGATCGAGGAGATGAGCAGCATGGACGCCGAGAGCCGGTCCACCACCAAGGTGATGCCGATCGGGGTGTCCCACCCGCCCACCTGCACCGCGGTGGTGCCGTGCTGGTCGGCCAGGAAGAGCAGCGCGCCGCAGATGAGGACGGTCGCGCTGAGCGTACCGAGGGTGAGCGCGCTCTGGGTGCGCGGCCTGCGGCCGAATACCAGCGTGGCGGCCGCCGCGAGCAGCGGCAGCAGCACCGGCAGCGGTGCGAGCGCGGGCAGCAGTTCCGGGGAGAGGCTCAATCTTCCGGGTCCTCTCCATCACGCCGGGCGGCGACTTCTTCGTCGCCCGGGTCGTTCTGCACGTCGTCGGTGGTGGTCAGGGTGTAGGACCGGTAGGCGAGAGCCAGCACGAAGGCCGACAAGCCCATGGTGATGACGATCGCGGTGAGGATCATCGCCTGCGCCAGCGGATCGGACATGCCGTCGACTGGTTGGTCGGGGCCGCCGATCGGAGAATGGCCGCTCGGCCCGCCCACGGTCAGGATGAGCACGTTGACCGCGTTGCTGAACAAGATCATGCCCAGCAGCATTTTCGAGACGGCGCGCTCCAGGATCAGGTACACACCGCACGCGGTGAGCACACCGATCAGGATCAGCAGGATCAGGTTCGCGCTCACGAGCGGCCTCCCGACATCGCGGCGGGCTCTTCCTCGGCGGCGGTGTCGCCGAGTTCGGTGTCCAGGCGGGCGCCGAGGCTGCGCAGCACGTCGAGCACAAGGCCGACCACGATGAGGTAGACGCCGAGGTCGAAGAACAGCGCGGTCACCAGTTTCACGTCACCGAAGATCGGCAGCGTCACCTCGATGATGGCCGAGGACAGCGGCGGCGCGCCCAGCAGCAGCGAAGCCGCCGCGGTGCCCGCCGACAGCGCCAAGCCCGCACCCAGCAGATGCCCGGCGTCGACGGGCAGCGCCTCGCCGAGTTCGTAGCGCCCGCCCGCCAGGTAGCGCAGCGTGAGCGCCAGACCGGCGGTCAGCCCGCCCGCGAACCCGCCGCCGGGCGCGTTGTGGCCGGCGAAGAAGAAGTAGATGGACATCACCATGATCGTGGGGAAGATCAGGCGCGTGGTGACCTGCAGGACCATCGAGCGTTCCTTGCGGTCCACCAACCGGGCCGCGGGCAGCCAGCTGACCAGGTCCGGATTGTAGTTCGGCGCGTCGGCCGCGCGCGGGGCGCTGCCGAAGCGGCGGGTGCGGAACACCATCGAGGCGACGCCGGTGGCGGCCACGATGAGCACCGAGATCTCGCCGAGGGTGTCCCAGGCGCGGATGTCGACCAGCAGCACGTTGACGGCGTTCTTGCCGCCGCCGAAGGTGTAGGCGGCCTCGGGGATGCGGTGCCAGATCGGTTCGGCGCTGCGGGCGGCGGTGGCGAAGGCGGCCAGCACCGCGACGGTGAAGCCGACGGCCACGGCCAGCGCCGCGCGGCCCAGCTTGAACCGGCTGGCCATCCGGCCTTCCTCGATCTCGGCGGGGAAGACCCGCAGCACCAGCACGAAGATGACCAGTGTGAGCGTCTCCACCAGGAATTGGGTGAGCGCCAAGTCGGGCGCGCCGTGCAGCGCGAAGATCACACCGCACCCGTAGCCGGTGACGCCGACGACGAGCACGCTGGCGAGCCTGTTGCGCAACACGGTGGCGCTGATCGCCATAGCGATCATGATGGCCGCGATGACCAGTTGCAGCGGCGAGTCCCACAGGCGCAGCTCCACGCCGGTGCGGGTGCCGAGGGCCAGCAGCACCGCGGGCAGGATCACCATGGTGCCGAGGATGGTGGCCTGGCTCAGCGGCAGCGAACCGCGTTGCACGGAACCGGTCATGCGCAGCGAGACCTTGTCCATCGCGCGCAGGGTGGCGTCGTAGACGCGGTCGGCGTTACCCAGGCGCGGATGTTCGGATTCGCCGATGGTTTTGCGGACCAGGAAAAGGGCTATACCTAGCGTGATGATCACGGCGGTGAGCGCGAGCGGCACGGTGAATCCGTGCCAGAGGGCCAGGTGTGTGTGCAGTACGCCGGGCAGGGTCTCCGCGTACGGGTTCAGCAGCTTGTCCAGCTGGCTCGCGCCGAGTCCCGCCACCAGTCCGGCTGCCGAGAGCAGCGCGGCCGGGCCGAGCATGATCGGGCCCGGCGCGTGCCACGGCGACGGGGGGATGCCCGCTTTGTCCGCGAACGCGCCCCACACGAAGCGCGCGGAGTATCCGACGGTGAGCACCGAGCCGAGCACGATGGCCACGCACAGCGCGACCCGCGCGGGTTCGGCGAGATTGCCCGCGTCGAGGATGGCGGCGAGTGCGCTCTCCTTGCCCACGAAGCCGAGCAGCACCGGGATGCCCGCCATGCTCAGCGCGGCGAGCGCGGCCACACCGAACAGCACGGGTGAATTGCGCCCCAGCCCGGACAGTTCGCGCAGGTCCCTGGTGCCGGTGCCGTGGTCGATGATGCCGATGACCATGAACAGGCACGCTTTGAACAGCGCGTGCGCCACGATCAGCGCGGCGCCGGCCAGTGCCGCGTCGGGCGTGCCGATGCCGACCATCACGATCATGAAGCCGAGCTGGCTCACCGTGCCGAAGGCGAGCAGCAATTTCAGGTCGGTGACCTGGTGGGCGCGCAGACCGGCGAGCAGCATGGTGGCCGCGCCGAGGATCAGCACCATCGGGTGCCACGGCGCGGTGGACGCGAACAGCGGCGCCAGCCGCGCGACCAGGTACACACCCGCCTTCACCATGGCTGCGGCGTGCAGGTACGCGCTGACCGGGGTGGGCGCGGCCATGGCACCGGGCAACCAGAAATGCAGCGGCACGATCGCGGACTTGCTGAGCGCGCCGACCAGCAGCAGCACCACGCCCACCTGCACCGCCACATTGTCGGGGGCGACGCCGATCGCGAGCAGTTCCGAGAGCTGATACGTGCCGAAGCTCTGGCCGATGATGATGATGCCGAGCAGCATGGCCAAGCCGCCCGCGCCGGTGACCAGCAGCGCTTGGATGGCCGCGCGCCTGCTGGCGGCCTTCTCCGCGTTGTGGCCGACCAGCAGGAACGACAGCACCGTGGTCGTTTCCCAGAAGATGTAGAGCAACAGCATGTTGTCGCTGGTGACCAGGCCGAACATGGCGCCGGAGAAGCCGACCAGCTGTGCGGCGAATGCGCCGAGGCGCGGTTCGTCGTCGGTGAAGTACCGGGCGCAGTAGATCAGGATCAGGGTGCCGATGCCGAGGACGAGCGCGGCCATGATCGCCGAGAGCGAGTCCCAGCGCAGGTCGATGTTCATCTCGATGGACGGCGCCCAGGTGATCCGAACCTGCTGTGTCGTACCCCAATTCGCGACGACCCAGCCCAGACCGGCCAGCGGGGCGAGCGCGAGGACGCCGAACGCGTTGCGCCCCAATGCTCGTACGCACATCGGTGCGGCGACCGCGGCAACAGCGTGTGCGAGAAGGATTACGAGCAAACCAGCGCTCCATCGGTCGTTTCGGCCAGGTGGTGCGGTTTCATCCTACGTGCCGCCGAAATCATTGGTCGCACCCCCTACTTATGATTTCTTTACGGCCAGGAACGTGTGTTGCGCACGTCGCCGCCGACGCCGGGATCGGTGGCTTTGCCGCTGGTCCGGGGGCGTGGGCGCATCCGGTACAAGATCAGTAACGCGAGCGCGCAGCAGCCGGTCACGATCAGGGCGACCCGGCCCGGTGTCGCCGGGTCGGCGGTGTTGTCGCGCGGCGGCCACACCGCTCCGTCGACCGGCAGGGCCGTGACCACGCTCGGGAGGTACAACGCGCCGAGGGCGAGTACGCCGCTCGGACCGTAACGCGGACGGGCCGCGCCGCAGCTGTAGCCGACCGTGAGCGCGAGCGCGGCGGTGCCCGCGACGAATGTCTTGTCGCCCTGATTCGTCAGGGTGGATGCGAGCACGCACAAGCCCGCGATCAGCACCAGCGCGGCGAACGGCGCGGGCGCCTTCAAGCCCGCGTACAACCCGAGCGCGACGAGAACGATCACCGCGAACAGGCTCCACGTCGGCCGCGGGGCGGCGCCGAGCGCATCGGCGGCCGCGGTGAGCGCGACGGCCAGCAGCACTCCCGCCCCGTCACGGCCCGGCAGTAGCATGGCCGCGACGAACGCGGCCACCACGGTGGCCGCGACGGCGATGGCGATGTCGAGACGGTTGTCACCTGGCGCCGATACGTGGCTGTACTGACGCGACAGCCACTCACTGGCCGCGAGTATCACCAGTCCCAGCACGAGCGAGGCCAGGATCGGCGTGATCGGCAGGTCGATTGTGGTGGTGGCACCGCTGTCGCCCTCGTCCGATGTCGCACGACCGCGGTGGCGAATCGCCGCGATGAGCAGCAGCGGCACGGCCGCCGCGATCAACCAGCGCGGCGGCGTCTCCAAGACGGCCCAGGGGTCCTGGCCGGGGATGCCGAGCACGTCGGCCAGGTCGCCGACAGCGACGACACCGCCCGCGCCCAGCGCGAAACCGAGGGCGGGCAACGAGGTGCGCAGCACGGCGGCGCCCAGCGCGCCGAGCGCGACGCCCGCGCAGACCGAGTCGACGTAGTTCTGGGTGATGAGCAGATCGGCGGAGGTGGCGGCACGTCCGGCCGAATGATTGACGAGGATGCCGAGCGCACCGGCGAATGCCACGAGCCAGCCCGTGGCGGGCCGTGCGAACGAGCAGATGAGCACCGCGACGGTGACCGCGACGACCATGCCGATCGTCGCGCCACGCGGCACGCTGGCCACCAGGCCCGCGACGTGCGTCGGGGTGCCCGCGGCCGTCCAGGAGAACGCGATCGGCAACAGCAGCGCGATACCGGCGACCGAGGCCCCGAAGAACGCCGCTGTCGCGTCGACCGCCGCACCGATACGTTGCCGCACTACGGCAACATACCCGCCGCGCACCCCGCTGTTCGCGATTGCGGCCCCGACCGGGCCGCGCGGCGCGGATCAGCCGCGATTGCGCGCGTACCTGCGCAAACGCTCGACCTGCTCGGGCTCCAGCGAGGGGCGCACGGTGGCGCGGGCCAGCGCCAGATCCGCGGCGGTGACATCGGCGGCGTCCACGTCGCGGCGCATGGCCGCCAGCGCCGCCTCACGCAGCAGCGCGGCGCAGTCGGCGGCGGAGTAGCCGTCCAGATCCGCGGCCAGCGCGGCCAGGTCGACATCGTCCGCGAGCGGCACCGCACGCCCCGCCGTGTTCAGGATGGCCAGGCGCGCCTCGGCGTCGGGCGGCGGCACGAACACCAGCCGTTCGAGCCGACCCGGCCGCAGCAGCGCGGGGTCGATCAACTCGGGCCGGTTCGTCGCGCCCAGCACGACCACGTCGCGCAGCGGCTCCACGCCGTCGAGTTCGGTGAGCAGCGCCGCGACCACCCGGTCGGAGACCCCGGAATCCGAGCTCTGCCCGCGACGCGGGGCCAGCGCGTCGACCTCGTCCAGGAAGATCAGCGAGGGCGCGGAATCCCGCGCGCGCTGGAACAATTCGCGCACCGCGCGCTCGGAGGCGCCGACCCACTTGTCCATCAGCTCGGCGCCCTTGACCGCGTGCACGCTGAGCTGGCCCGATCCGGCCAGCGCGCGCACAAGGAAGGTCTTGCCGCAGCCGGGCGGGCCGTAGAGCAGCACGCCGCGCGGCGGGTCGATGCCCAGGCGGGCGAACGAATCCGGGTGCCGCAGCGGCCACAACACCGATTCGGTGAGCGCCTGTTTGGTCTCGACCATATCGCCCACATCGTCCAGGCCGAGGCTGCCGATCGCGAGTTCCTCGGTGCCCGAACGCGACAGCGGCCGGATCACCCCCAGTGCGCCGAGCAGATCTTCCTGGGTGAGCAGCGGATCGGTCTGCTCCTTGCTGGCGCGCGAGGCCGCCCGCAGCGCGGCCTCGCGGCACAGCGCGGCCAGATCGGAGACCACGAAACCGGGTGTGCGCGAGGCGATCTCGTCCAGTTTCAGATCTCCGGTCGGCACCTTGCGCAGCAGCAGCTCCAGCAGCGAGCGGCGGGTGGCCGCCGTCGGCAGCGGCAGGGCCAGCTCGCGGTCGCACAGGTCCGGCGCGCGCAGCCGCGCGTCCACCGCGGACGGGTGCGCCGTCGTCGCGACGAACGCCACGCACGGTTCGGCCACCGCCGCGCGCAACTGGTCCAGGATCAGCGTGGCCACCGGCTCCGGATCGGCGGGCAGGAGCGCGTCCACGTCGGTGATCAGCAGGACGCCGCCGCGCCCCGAACCCACTTCGGCCACCGCCGCGGCTACTTCGCGCAGCCGCGCGCCGCTCTCCGCCGCGCCGACCGTGGGGCCGTCCAGCTCGATCAACCGGCGCGGCGCGATCACCGACCGCGCCAGCGTCGCCTTGCCCACGCCCGCCGGGCCGGTGATCAGCACGCCCAGATGCGGCGACGCGCCAAGGGTTTTGAGCAATTCGGGCTCGTCCAGCGCCAGGCTCAGCCACTCGCCCAGCTTGGCCGCCTGCGTGTGCACGCCCACCAGATCCTCCACCGGCACCGGCGGTTCGTCGCGCACGGCCGCCGCGCGACCGTTCACGAAATCCGGGGTGGCCTCCGTCGCGACCAGCGACGCCTCGCCCGCCGGGATGGGGCGCCCGGTCGCCGCGCGGTCGGCGGCGTCCATCGCGGCCACCGCGCCCGCGCCCCACACCACGGCCGTGTTCGGCTGCACGCTCACCGGGCCGCGCGCCGGGTCCGTCGCGGTGACGGTGAGCAGCTCGGTCGTCCACGCGATGCCGAACGCGCGCGAAAGCGCTTGCGTCGCGGTCGAAGTCGGGATGTCGGGGCCCAGCTCGCGGGGCAGCAGCGACACCGCGTCGCCGACCGTCACCACCTTGCCCAGCAGCGCCTGGCGCAGCGTCGCCGCCGGAATGCTGCGGGTGGCGTGCACCGAGCCGCTCACCGAGATCTGCTTGGCGCCCGCCACCGGGGCCGGCGCCACCACCACCGTCGCGTCCTCGCGCAGACCGGCGTTCGACAGCGTCACATCGTCGAGCAGCGCCACGCCCGCCGGGGTGCCCGCGGGGGCCAGACCGGCCACCGCCGCCGTGCGCCGCGCACCGGTGAGCGCGATCGCGTCCCACTCGCGCAACCCGAGCGCCGCCAGCGCCTCCGGATGCAGCCGCACCACCCCCCGCCTGGCATCGGCGGCGGACGGATTCAGTCGAGCGGTCAACGCCAGTTCAGCCACGCACGCCATTGTGCCCGCGCCGCCGCGGTGGCGGGGGCCGCCTAGACGATCCGCGCCGCGACCGCGACCGGCTTGTCCTCGTTGTCCGGCGCCAGGCACACCAGCTTGGCCGTGCCGAGGGCGACATTCGGGCTGCCCGCGAACGGGCTGTCCGGGTTCTCCGCGAGGATCCGCTCGATCAGCGCCTTCTCCGCGTCGCCGTCGAGCTCCTTGAACTCACCGCACGTGGTGCGCGAGGCCGGGCCCAGTGACGAGGTGTCCACCGGCGAGGTGGGCGAGGACTCCGGGGATTCCGTGTCCTCGGCCGGTTCCGCCGGGGCGGACGCGGGCGTCGACGGGTCCGCGGGCGCGCTCGCCGAAGTGTTGCCCTTGCGCAGGCCGCTGGCGTCGGTCGATTCGTCGGAGCCGCCGCACCCGGTCGCCGCCAGGGCCACCGCGCCGACCGCCAGGACTAGGACGGAAACTCGCTTCATTCTTCGTAAAACCTCTGTGTTTGTTGGCGCGCCGGGGCGCGCGGGTTCGCGGCCCTTCCTGTCTCGCGTCCCAGCGCTCGAGGCTCGCGCTGGCGCGCATGCGCTTCGAGCGCTGGTCCGCGAGACGGCCGCGAACGGTCGGTCGTCAGGCCCCCTCCGTTGTGGTTGGGAGGGTGCGGATGTTACTGGTCGGGTCGCAATGATGGGGTTGGAGGTGGGCGGCTGTCCAGTGGGGGCACGGCCTTGTGCCACCACCGTGCGCCCGGTGGCTTGTGAACGCCCAAACGATCGCTGATCGCAGGGCGCGCGGTCAATGGATGTGCGACTGCCAATCCGCGGGCACCCGCCCGCGCGGGCCGGGGACGCCCTGGTCGGCCGGGTGGCTGTGCGGGGGCGCGAGTTCGGGCCCGCCGCTGAACATCTCGTCGGTGCGGAAGTCCCAGTACCAGTCCTCACCCGGCTCGTAGCTCTGGATGAACGGGTGCCCGGTGTC
The DNA here is from genome assembly GCF_036051655.1 of Nocardia puris. NCBI lineage: Bacteria > Bacillati > Actinomycetota > Actinomycetes > Mycobacteriales > Nocardiaceae > Nocardia > Nocardia puris. Next base: position 2,351,283 of record NZ_CP107943.1, read on the forward strand.
CTTCGCGTGCTTGGAGGCGTGCTGGGACGGCGAACTGTCGCAACACCCCACGTGCCCGCACTCCGCGCAGCGGCGCAGATGCACCCACCAGCCTTGCGCCGCTTCGCATTCCAGGCAGCCGGGGCCGCTGGGCGCCGCGGTCGGATCGATCCCTTCGATGGACATCGCGTGACCTCCTGGGTGGTTGGCGCATTCTGTTGATGCTTTGGTGGGTGAAGCGGGTTTACGGGGCTGTGTTGTTGGCGCGCCGGGGCGCGCGTGTTCGCGGCCCTTCCTGTCTCGCGTCCCAGCGCTCGAGACTCGCGCTGCGCGCATGCGCTTCGAGCGCTGGGACGCGAGACGGCCGCGAACGGTCGGTCGTCGGGCTCCCTCCCCGAGGTGGCTGGGAGAGTGCGGATCGTGCGTAGGCGCTCATGGGTTCGGGGGGCTCAATGGTTGTTCGGACTCGTTGCGTCTCTGGAGGGGGATGCGGACGGTGAAGCGGGTGTTGCCCGGTTCGGAGTCGACGCGGATGTCGCCGTCGTGTTTGTTGACCACGATGCGGAAGGAGATGTCGAGGCCGAGGCCGGTGCCTTCGCCGACGGGTTTGGTGGTGAAGAACGGTTCGAAGATGCGACGGCGGATGTCCTCGGGGATGCCGGGGCCGGTGTCGCCGATCTCGACGAACGCGCAGTCGTCGTCGCGGCCGGTGCGCAGGGTCAGGGTGCCCTCGCCGCGCATGGCGTAGACGGCGTTGTCGATCAGGTTGGTCCACACCTGGTTCAGCTCGGCGGCGTAGCAGGGCACCGGCGGCAGGGTGCGGTCGTACTCCTTCACCACCCGCACGCCCTCGCCGAGCTTGCGGTTGAGCATCACCAGTGTGCTGTCGAGCAGCTCGTGCAGATCCACCACCTGGAACGGGGCCCGGTCCATCTGCGAATACTGCTTGGCCGCGTCCACCAGCGTGGAGATCCTGGTGGTGGAGTCGGCGATCTCGTTCATCAGCAGCTCGGTCTCGATGGTGTAGTTGAGCCAGCGCACCGCGCCCTCGAACACCTTCTCCGGACAGCCCTCCAGCGTGCCCTGCACCCGTTCCAGCCAGTCCACGTCGAGGCCGGCCTGCACGAAGTTCGGCGCCAGCGCCCAGCCGTCGGCGATGTCGTGCTGCTCGAGCCAGTCGCCCACGGCGTCCTCGCGGTCGGCGGCCTCCATCGGCGTCAGCTCGGGGGCCTTGGCGACCTGCGCGGCCGCCTCCTCCTGCAACCGCACCAGCGTCAGCAGCATGTCGGGCTGGAAGCGTCCGTCGGCCATCATCGCCAGCTTGTGCCGCATCCCGGCGACGCGTTCGCGCAGGCCCGAGGTGGCGCGCACCGCGGCGGCGGCCGGGTTGTTCAGCTCGTGGGTCAGGCCCGCCGACAGCGAACCCAGCGCGAGCAGCCGCTCCCGTTCGGCCACCCGCTCGTGGGCGCTGCGGTTGCCGAAGAACGCGCCCTCGAGCAGGTGCACGGCCATCGGGAACCAGTCGTGCATCATGCCGGAGAAGGCGCCCGCATCCAGCACGTAGAACCGCGACTTGCGGGTGACGTACATCGACCCCGAGTAGTTCTGCTCGGCCTTGTCGCCCAGGTAGGCGGTCCACGCGCCGGCGTAGGAGCCGGTGTGATCGGTGCGCGTCAGCTCGATCTCGGTGCCGCCGGACAACTTCGTCAGGCGCACCTCGCCGTCCATCAGCACGTAGAAGCAGGTCGCCGGATCGCCCTCCCGGTACACCGGTCCCGGTTCGATGTACTCGATGCGGCCCTCCGCGCAGAGCCGGGCCAGCTGCTCGTCGTTCAGCTTCTCGAACAGGAACATCCGGCGCAGCTCTTCCGGATCGCAGACCAGATGCGTGGTGCGCGTGGCGGTTTCCTCGGACATCGGCGTCTCCGATCAGGCCAGGTAGCGGTGGACGAGCATGACGGCCATGGCCCCCTCACCGACCGCGGAGGCCACGCGTTTGGCGGATTCGGCGTGCACGTCGCCGGCCACGAACACCCCGGGCACGCTGGTCTCCAGGTGGTGCGGCGGGCGCGGCAGCTCCCAGCCGGCCGGGCGCGCGCCCTCCACCATCAGGTCGGGCCCGGCCAGGACGTAACCGGCTTCGTCGCGCTTGACCACGCCGTCGAGCCAGTCGGTCTGCGGGGCCGCGCCGATGAAGAGGAACAGCCGCTCGGCCTCGGCCTTCTCTTCGGTACCGGAGACGTTGTCGCGCAACACGATATGGCCCAGATGCTCGTCGCCGTGCGCGGCTGTGACCTCGGTGTTGGTGTGCACCACGATGGTGGGGATCTGCTCGATCTGCTGAATCAGATAGTGCGACATCGACCTCTCCAGCGAATCGCCGCGCACCACCAAATGCACCGTGCGCGCGTTGCGGGAGAGGAAGACCGCCGCCTGCCCGGCCGAGTTGGCCCCGCCCACGATGTACACCTCGTGGCCGGCGCATTCGGACGCCTCGGTCATCGCCGAGCCGTAATACACACCGCGCCCGGTGAATTCGTCCACACCGGGCGCCGGATGACGCCGGTAGTCCACGCCCGTCGCGATGATGACGGTGTGCCCGCACAGCCGTCCGCCGTCGGCGAAGCGCACCGTGCGCGCCGACCCGTTCACCTCCAGTCCCACCACCTCGCGGGTGGTGATGACCTCGGCACCGAACTTCGCGGCCTGGCGGCGGGCCCGGTCGGCCAGCTGCGCGCCGGACAGTCCGTCGGGAAAACCCAGATAGTTCTCGATGCGCGAACTCTGCCCGGCCTGCCCGCCGGTGGCGGTGCGCTCGACCAGCACGGTCCGCAGGCCCTCCGACGCGCCGTACACCGCCGCGCCCAGTCCGGCGGGGCCGCCGCCCACGACGATCAGATCGTAGAAATCGCCCGCCGGATTCACCGTCAGGCCCACGCTCTCGGCCAGCAGGCTGTCGCTGGGCTGCACCAGCGCCTCGCCCTCGGAGGTGATCACCACCGGACATCGCTCCGGGTCGGCGCCCGCCGCCTCCAGCAGCCGCGCGCCCTCCGGCTCATCGGCCAGGTACCAGCGGTAGGGCAACTGGTTGCGGGCCAGGAACTCGCGCACCTGCGAGGAGCGCGGCGACCACCGGTTGCCCACCACCTTGGTCTCGGTGACCGGCCGGTGCTCGCTGCTTCGCCACGCCTCCAGCAGTCCGTCCAGCACCGGGTACAGCTTCTCCTCCGGCGGGTCCCACGGCTTGAGCAGATAGTGGTCGAGATCCACCACGTTGATCGCGTCGATCGCGGCGTCGGTGTCGGCGTAGGCGGTGAGCAGGACGCGGCGCGCGTACGGATGCAGGTCCATGGCCTGCTCGAGGAACTCGATGCCGTCCATCCCGGGCATGCGATAGTCCGCGATGAGCACCGCGACCTGTTGTCCGCGCAGTTTCATCTCGCGCAGCGCGTCGAGCGCCTGCGGGCCGGATTCCGCCCGCAGAATCCGGTAGTCGGCGCCGTACCGGCGGCGCAAGTCGCGCACGACCGCGCGCGAGACGCCCGGATCGTCGTCCACGCTCAGAATCGCCGGCTTCGTAGCAGCGGGTGCAGTCACCCCACGAGTATGTCGCTTCGGCGGCCCCGATGTCGCCGATGTATTCCCCCGGCCCCCGTCACCCCGACCCCCGCGTCCGGACCGCGCCGGACTCCGTCGCACCTATGTCGGCGCAGGTCAGACCTTGTGCTCGCGCACCAATTCCAGTTCCGACGGGGTGAGCAGCCGCTCCAGGCGTTCTTCCTGGGCGAACGCCCGCGGCGCGCGGCGCGTGGCCGCGCCGTGGACCGGTTGCCCGTCGTCGGGTCCGAGGGAGGGTAGCAGCGGGACCTTGCCCGGCTGCCGCCGATGTAAGAACGAGCGAAGTTTCACGGCCGATCACCTCACCGAACGGATATCGCCTACTGCTTCGTCTATCCGTCATTGTGCGCGCCGTATTACGGAGGGTGCCAAGGAATATTTGCCGAATGTGACCGAGATTGCTGTCCCGGACACCGATAGGATGGCTGGTCGTACCCACCAGCTCGGACGACCGGGCCGCACCATGGAGGCAGTGTTGCCGAACAATCTCGAAGCGACCATCGATATCGCCGCGCCCCCGGAGCGGGTCTGGGCGATCGTCTCCGACCTGAAGCGGATGCCCGAATTCAGTCCCATGACGGTCCGGATGCAGCCGCTGGGTTCGGTGAAGGTGGGCACCTGGACGGTCAACCTCAACAAGGACGGCTGGAAGCGCTGGCCGACCACCTCCCGCATCGTGCGCCTGGAGCCCAACCGCGAGTTCGCGTTCCGCATGAACGAGAACTTCACCGTCTGGAGCTACCTGCTCGAGCCCACCGCCACCGGCACCAAGCTCACCGAGCGCCGGTCGGTGCCCCAAGGCGTGAACCCCGTGGTCCGCAAGGTCATCGATGTGGTGCTCGGCGGGGAGCCCGCGTTCGAGGACAACTTGGTGCGCGGGATGAACGAGACGCTGGCCAAGATCAAGGTCGCCGCCGAGGGGTGAGCGGCGGGTCGTCCGGCGTGTTCGCCCGCCGGACGACGCCCGCGGTGCGTAGGTTGCCGGTCATGCGACCTTCGATCCCCTGCGCCGCGGCCGCCGCCGCGCTGGCCGTCCTGCTCACCGGCTGCGGTTCCTCGGATTCGCCCGCCCGTGAGGTCACCGTCGTCGGCACCGGTGAGGTGCGCGGCGCCCCCGACATCCTCACCGCCGATCTCGGTGTGGAAGTCACCGCCGACAACGTGTCCACCGCGATCGGCCGCGCGAACGAGCGCGCGAGCGCGATGACCGACGCGGTGGTCGCGGCGGGCGTCCCCCGCGAGGACATCACCACCACCGACGTCACCATCACCCCGGTCTACGCCCCGGACGGCGACGGCCGCACCGTCACCGGCTACCGCGCGGCCAACTCGGTGCGCGTGGTGGTGCGCGATCTGCCGAAGGCCTCGGCCGTGCTGGACGCCGCGGTGGCGGCGGGCGGCGACGAGACCCGGCTGCGCTCGGTCTCCTTCGATCTGGACGACGATTCGCAGCTGCTCGCCGACGCCCGCACCCGCGCCTTCGAGGACGCGCGGGCGCGGGCCCAGCAGTACGCCGACCTCTCCGGGGACGATCTGAAGGACGTCATCACGATCACCGAATCGACCAGCGGCGATCCGGTCCGCCCGGAACGCGGCGCCGCCGCCGACTCGTTCGCGCTGGAACCCGGCACCCGGACGGTGACGTTCACCGTCACGGTCACCTGGGGCCTGGGCTGACCTTCCCGGTTCGGCCCGGCAGCGCGCGGCGGGCCGAACCGGGTTGGGGTCGTCAGGCCCAGTTCGGCATCGTCACCACTTGCGCGGCATAGGAGAGCCCGGCGCCGAACGCGATGAGCAGCGCGGTGTCGCCGGGCCTGGACTCGCCCTTGCGCAGCAGCGCTTCCATGGCCAGCGGCACCGACGCGGCGGAGGTGTTGCCGGTCTCCTCGATGTCGTTGGCCAGCGCGCAGTCCTCGGAGAGCTTGAGCACGCGGGCCATGATCTCGATGATGCGGCCGTTGGCCTGGTGCGGGATCATCGCCTGGATGTCCTCGGTGGCCAGTCCCGCGCGGTCGATCGCGTCGCGGCACACTTTCTCCAGCGAGTGCGCGGCCCAGCGGAACACGGCCGTGCCCTCCATGGTCAGGTAGGGCCGCACGGCGTCGAGGCCCTTCTCCTCGATCTCGGCGAAGAACTCCATCCAGTCCTTGTCCTGGCGGATGGCGTGGTGCTGGGTGCCGTCCGATCCCCACACCGTGGGGCCGATGCCCGGCTCGTCGGACGGGCCGACCACCACCGCGCCCGCGCCGTCGGCGAAAAGGAACGCCGTGGAGCGGTCGGTCATGTTGATGGTGTCGGTCAGCTTCTCGACACCGATCACCAGCACGTTCTTCGAGGTGCCCGCGCGCACCAGGTCCGAGGCCAGCGCCAGGGCGTGGCAGAACCCGGCACAACCTGCGGAGATGTCGAAGGCGGCGGCCCCGGTCATGCCCAGCTCGGTGGCGATGCGCGGAGCGGCGGCGGGCGTGAGCAGCAGGTGCGTGGAGGTCGCGACGATGACGCAGTCGACCTGGTCGACGTCCACCCCCGCCGAGGCCAGGGCGCCGCGCGAGGCGGCCACGCTCATGCTCTGGATCGTCTCGTCCTCGGCGGCGAATCGGCGGGTCTTGATGCCCGACCTGGTCCGGATCCACTCGTCACTCGAGTCGATCGGACCCGCCACTTCGTCGTTGGTGACCACCCGGGCGGGGCGATAAACGCCGAGCCCGAGGATCGCGGTGTGCTCTGCCCCGATGGTTTGGGCGAGTCGAGCAGACATGATGCGTCTCCTAATAACCTGCGGCGCTGCCGGCCGGGGAGGCCCGGCGAAGCTACGTGAGCGTAGACATGAGGCCCCCTCATATTAGCTCGCAGCGGCGTGGCGGGCGTGCGTATGGTCACTTTTCCCGGGTATACCTGCGGATAGCGCATCGATTGCTGTTCGGCGCGCCCCCAACTAGTGATGCGAGGAATCAATGCTCGGTCTCGGGATCATCGGCTGGATCATCATCGGCGGCCTCGCCGGATGGATCGCCAGCAAGTTCATGAAAACGGATGCTCAGCAGGGGATCGTGCTGAACATCGTGGTCGGCGTGATCGGCGGCCTGCTCGGTGGCTTCCTGCTGAAGTTGCTCGGCGTGGACGTCGAGGGCGGCGGCCTGTGGTTCAGCTTCTTCACCTGCCTCGGCGGCGCTGTGATTTTGCTGTTCCTGGTCAAGCTGGTGACCGGCCGCAGGGCCTGACGGCTGACCCGCGTGCCACGGGCTCCTTTCCCGTAGTGTGTGATCGCTTACGCCGGACCTATCGTGGAGTGGCGTAACCGACCACGAACCAGCACGAAAGAGGAGCCTGTGGCACGCCGTCCCACCCCGCCCGGCACGCCCGAGACCACCGGAATCGGGCATGTCATCGATCTGGTCCGCAGCACCATTCCGCCGCTGCACCCCGCCGGGCTGCCGTTCGTCGCCGCGCCGCTGGCCGTCGCCGTGCTCGGCGGCAAACGCAAGTGGGTCCGCCGGACCGGCCTGGTCGCCGCGGCGGCCTGCGCCACCTTCTTCCGCCACCCGAACCGGGTGCCCCCGAACCGCGCCGGCGTGGTCGTCGCGCCCGCCGACGGCGAGATCGCGCTCGTCGACACCGCTGTGCCGCCCGCCGAACTCGGCCTGGGCGAGCAGCCGCTGCCCCGGGTCAGCATCTTCCTGTCCGTGCTGGACGTGCACGTGCAGCGCATCCCGTTCTCCGGCACCGTCGTCGACGTGCGCCACCAGGACGGCCAGTTCCGCTCGGCCGATCTGCCCGAGGCCAGCGCGGTCAACGAGCGCACCAGCCTCGTGCTCGAACTCGCCGACGGCAGGCGCCTGGTGGTCGTCCAGATCGCCGGTCTGCTCGCCCGCCGCATCGTGTGCGACGCCGTGGTGGGCGACAAGGTCACCATCGGCGACACCTACGGGCTGATCCGCTTCGGCTCGCGCGTGGACACCTACTTCCCGGCGGGCACCGAACTGCTGGTCCAGCCGGGCCAGCGCACCATAGGCGGCGAGACCGTCCTGGCCGAGTTGTCATGATGGAAGCCGCTGTGCCCGCGCAGCGGCGCAGGCGACGCAGCGTCCGGTTGCTCCCGAGCATCGTGACGATCCTCGCGCTGTGCGCGGGACTCTCGGCGGTGAAGTTCGCCCTCGACGGCAGGCTCGACCTGACGCTGGCCATGGTCGGCGCGGCCGCGGTGCTCGACACCCTCGACGGCAGGCTGGCGCGCATGCTCGACGCCACCACCAAGATGGGCGCCGAACTGGACTCGCTGTCCGACGCGATCTCCTTCGGTGTGGCGCCCGCGCTGGTCCTCTACGTCACGCTGCTCGACGAGAACAGCGCGGGCTGGATCATCGCGCTGTTGTTCGCGGTGAGCATCGTGCTGCGGCTGGCCCGGTTCAACACCCTGCTCGACGACGACACCCGCCCGGACTGGGCGCGCGAGTACTTCGTCGGCGTGCCCGCGCCCGCGGGCGCGCTGATCGCGCTGGTGCCGATCGCGCTGTACGTGCAGTTCGGCGACGGCTGGTGGGTCGGGTTCTACGAGGTGGCGGCGTGGACGGTGTTCGCGGCGGCGCTGTGCGTGAGCACCATCCCGACGCTGGCCATGAAGTCGGTGTCGGTGGCGCCGCAGGCGGCCGCGGGCCTGCTGGTGCTGGTCGCGCTGGCGGCCGCGCTGCTGGTGACCTACCCGATCGTCCTGCTGCTCGTCCTGGTCGCGCTGTACCTGGCGCACATCCCGTTCGCCTGGCATTCGCAGCGCTGGGTCGCGGCCCGTCCGGAGACCTGGCAGCACAAGCCCGCCGAGCGCCGCGCCCAGCGGCGGGCGCAGCGGCGTCGTCCGGCGGTGCGGTCCGGTGCGCGCGGGTCCACCGCCCGGCTGCGGCTGCGCAGGCCGGGCGGTAAGCGGGAGCAATCCGACGACGTCACGAGGTAGTCGCCGTGGGCGGGTACCCTTCGCTTCGGCGGCGAGGCCGAACGGGGTGTGCCCCGGTACCGCGGAAGAGGTGAGGCGTGGAATCCGACGGATTGAGCGCGTTCCAGGCGCACCGCCCCCGGTTGTACGCGCTCGCCTACCGGATGCTCGGCTCGGCCGCCGAGGCCGAGGACGCGGTGCAGGAGACCTACCTGCGCTGGGAATCCGCCGACCGCGCCGCGATCGGCTCGGCCGAGGCGTGGCTCACCACCGTTCTCGCGAATCTGTGTCGCACCTGGCTGGTGTCGGCGCGCACCCGTCGCGAGTCCTACGTGGGCGTGTGGCTGCCCGAGCCGGTGCCCACCTCGGGCGGTGAACTGGGCCCGCTGGAGACGGCCGAGGAGCGCGAACTCGTCTCGCTGGCCCTGCTGGCCGCGATGGAGCGGTTGAATCCGGTGGAGCGCGCCGTGTTCGTGCTGCGTGAGGCGTTCGGTTACGCCCACCGCGAGATCGCCGACATGCTCTCGCTCACCGAGGCCAACTCCCAGCAGACCTACCGCCGCGCGAGTCAGCGTGTGCGCGATGGCAAGTCGCGGTTCACCGTGCCGCCCGCGCAGGCCACCGCCCTCATCGAGCGTTTTCTCGAGGCCGCGCGCAACGGGGACGTCGAGAAGCTGGAGAGCGTGCTCGCCGCCGATGTCATCGCCGTGGCCGACGGCGGCGGGAAGGTCAACGCGGCGCGGCGGCCGGTGCACGGGGCCGGCAAAGTCGCGCGCTACCTGGTCGGGCTGTGGCGCTGGGCGGTGCCGGAGATGGACTTCGCGATCGAGGAGTTCAACGGCGCGCCCGGCCTGGTGGTGCGCGTCGGTGGTGCACCGCTGATCGTGATCGCCTACGAGCTGGCCGACGACGCGGTGTCGGCGCTGTACCTGGTGGTGAATCCCGACAAGCTCGCGCGGCTGGCGCGGGCCGGGGAGTCCGAGTCCGGGTTCGGGTGACGCGGGTCACGCCGGGGATCTGTCAGGGATCGCGGGGCTGTCCGGTCGAACTGGTGTAGGCCAATCGAGAGGAGCCACATCATGACCGGACAGCATCGGATCGTCGTGCTCGGCGCGGGTTACGCGGGGTTGTCGGCCGCGCGCCGGTTCGCGGGCAAGGGCGCCGAGGTCACCGTGGTGGACGCGCGCGCGGAGTTCGTCGAGCGGGTGCGATTGCATCAGGTGGCGGCGGGGCAGTCGGTGCGGCGCTGGGATCTCGCGGAGTTGCTGCGGGGCAAGGGGATCGGCTTCGTCCACGCCCGCGCCGAACACATCGACACCGCCGCCGGACAGGTGCGGCTGCACGACGGCGCCACGCTCGCTTACGACACGCTCGTTTACGCGCTCGGCAGCATCGCCGACACCGCAGGGGTGCCCGGTGCGGCCGAACACGCGAAATTCGTTGCCACACCGGAGGATCTGACCTGGACGGCGGGCGCGGGCCGGATCGCGGTGGTCGGCGCGGGCGCGACGGGCATCGAACTGGCCGCGGAACTGGCCGAGTCGCTGCCGGATTCGCGCGTGACGCTGTTCAGCCCCGACGAGCCGGGCGCGTGGCTCTCGCCCAAGGCCGTCGCGCACATCCGCCGCGTGCTGGAGCGTCTCGGCGTCGAGATCCGGCCGGACGCGAAGGTCACCGAGGTGCTCGCCGACGGCGTGCGGTTGGCCTCGGGGGAGGTCGTGCCCACCGACGTGACCGTCTGGACGACCGGGTTCGGCGTGCCGGATCTGGCGGCGCGCTCGGGACTCGCGGTGGACGCCGCCGGGCGCGTGCGCACCGACTCGTCGCTGCGCTCGGTCTCACACCCGAACGTGTACGCGGCCGGGGACAGCGCCGTCGTCGCGGGCCCCGGCGACCGGGAGCTGCGGATGGCCTGCGCCACCGCGCTGCCCACCGGTAAATACGCGGCCGACGCGGCCCTGGCGCGGCTGGCCGGCCGGGAGCCGCGCGGGCTCGGCTTCCGCTACGTCCTGCAATGCCTGAGCCTGGGCAGGCACGACGGACTGGTTCAGTTCGTGCGCGCCGACGACAGCCCGCGCGGCACCGTGCTGCGCGGCCGCACGGGCGCGTGGGTGAAGGAGCGGATCGTGCGCTTCGCGGCGGCGTCGGCGGGCGCGAAATAGGCGGGTTTCCGCCAAGCGTCAACCATAGGTTGACGATTCCCAGATCGTCAACCTATGGTTGACGCATGACTTCCTCCATTCGCCTCGACGACCTCATCGACGGCATCAAGAAGGCTCGCCCCGACAACGTGCTCGAGCAACTCTCCGACGCCGTGGTCGTCGGGGGCCACCTGGGCGAGGTGGCCGACCATCTCATCGGCCACTTCGTCGACCAGGCGCGCCGCGCCGGCGCGTCCTGGACCGACATCGGCGAATCCATGGGCGTTTCCAAGCAGGCCGCGCAGAAGCGGTTCGTGCCCAAGGATCCCGCCGACGCGGCCGCCATGGACCCCAACGCCGGCTTCGCCAAGTTCACCCCGCGCGCCCGCGCGGTGGTGATGGCCGCGCAGGAGTCCGCGCGCACCGCGGGCAACCAGCGGATCAGCCCGGCGCACCTGGTGCTCGGCCTGCTCGCCGAGCCGGAAGGGCTTGCGGCGCAACAGATCATCGGTACCGGACTCGCCCTCGACGCGGTCCGCGAGGCCGCCACCGCCGCGATCCCGCCCGCCGAGAGCTCCGACGCCCCGGCCGGACTCGTCCCCTTCGACGCGGAGGCCAAGAAGGTCCTCGAACTCACCTTCCGCGAAGCACTTCGCCTGGGCCACAACTACATCGGCACCGAGCATGTGCTGCTGGCCCTGCTCGAGCGCGAGAACGGCGAGGGACTGCTCACCGGTCTCGGACTGGACAAGGACCGCCTGGAGGCGAATCTCCAGGAGGCGCTGGCCTCGATCCTGGCCGCGAAAACCCAGGAGGGGTGAGTCCTCAGGGCACGTTGCGTGCCAGTTCGTCCAGCCACGCGGCGGCCGACGCGTCACTCGGTGCGCGCCAGTCGCCGCGTGGCGAGAGCGAGCCGCCCGAACCGACTTTCGGCGCGTTCGGCAGCGTCGAGCGTTTGAACTGGCTGGTCTGCACGAACCGGCGCAGGAACTCCGCCAGCCAGTGCTTGATCGCGGGCAAGTCGTAGGCGTTGCGCTGGTCGGCCGGGATCAGATCCGGCCACGCCCCGCGCGCCGGGTCCGCCCACGCGTGCCGCGCCAGATACGCGATGCGGCTGGGCCGGTAGCCGAAGCGCAACAGGTAGTACAAGTGGAAATCCTGGAGCTCGTAGGGGCCCACCACGGCCTCCGAGCTCTGGCCGGGGCCCTCGCTGTCTTGATCGTCGGAGGGCACCAGCTCCGGTGAGATCTCGGTGCGCAGAATGGATTCCAGCACTTCGCTCGCCGCCGCGCCGAACCGCTCGCGCTCGGCCGCCCACGCGATGAGGTACTTGATCAGGGTCTTGGGCACCGACGCGTTCACGCTGTAGTGCGCCATGTGGTCGCCGACGCCGAATGTGCACCAGCCCAGCGCCAATTCGCTCAGATCGCCGGTGCCGACCACCAGCGCGCCGTGCTGATTGGCCAGCCGGAACAGGTGCGAGGTGCGCTCACCCGCCTGTACGTTCTCGTAGGTCACGTCGTACTGCGGAACACCCTCGGCCGCAGGGTGATTCAGGTCGCGCAGCATCTGGGTGGCGGACGGGCGGATGTCGATCTCGTTCGCTGTCACGCCCAGCGCCGCCATGAGCCGGTGCGCGTCGGTGCGGGTGCGCGCGCTCGTCGCGAAACCCGGCATGGTGTAGGCGAGGACGTTCGTGCGCGGCAGGCCGAGGCGGTCCATCGTCCCGGCCGCCACCAGCAGCGCCTGCGTGGAATCCAGTCCGCCGGACACGCCGATCACCAGCCGCTGCAACCCGGTCGCGCGCAGCCGGGTGCTCAGGCCCTCGATCTGGATGTGGTGCACCTCCGCGCAACGCTCGTTGCGGGCGGCCGGATCGGCGGGAACGTATGGGAAGCGCGGTATTTCGCGTCGCAACTCCACCGCGCCGGAGGGGACCGGCAGGTCGACGTCCACCCGCCGCAGCGCGCTCAGCCGCTCGCGGTGGTCGTGCACGTTGTCGGCGAAGCTGGTGGTGCGGAGGCGGTCGGCGGCCAGGCGGCGCAGGTCCACATCGGCGGTCACCAGTCGCGGGTGGTCGCCGAAACGCTCACCCTCGGCGAGCAATTCGCCGTTCTCGCATACCAGCGCCTGCCCGTCCCAGGCCAAGTCGGTGGTCGACTCCCCGTGCCCGGCAGCGGAATACAGGTATGCCGCCAGGAACCGCGCCGAATGCGAGGTGCACAGCGCGCGCCGGTACTCGGCCTTGCCGATGACGATATTGCTGGCCGACAGATTCACCAGCACCGTGGCGCCCGCCAGTGCCGCGTATCCGCTGGGCGGCAACGGAACCCAGCCGTCCTCGCAGATCTCCAGGTGGAAGGTGAAGCCCTCCAGATTCGTCGCGGTGAACAGCAGATCCGCCCCGAACGGCACCCGCTGTCCCGCGATGGTCACCGTGCCCGAGAGGTTCTCCCGCGCCGCGGCGAACTGGCGCTTCTCGTAGAACTCGCGATAGTTCGGCAGGTAGCTCTTCGGCGCGGCGCCCAGCACCTGCCCGCGGCAGATCGCGATGCCGCAGTTGAACAATCGGCCCTGATCGCGCACCGGCGCGCCGACGATCAGCACGGTGTCGATGCCGGCGCTCTCGGCCACCAGCCGGGTGAGTGCCGCGTCCACGGCGTCGTCGAGGGCGTCCTGGTGGAACAGGTCGTCGCAGGAGTAGGCCGACAGGCCGAGTTCGGGGAACACCGTCAGCACCGCGCCGTCGGCGGCGGCCCGGCGCGCCAGCGCGAGCGTCTCCTCGGCGTTGTAGGCGGGATCGGCGACCCGCACCCGGGGCACGGCCACCGCGACCCGCGCGAAACCGTGCCGGTAGAGCGAATCGAACGGCGGTGTGGTCATCTCGTCCCCCTCGGGGATCTCGGGCGATCATGATCCACCGCGGAATCTACGCCTCGGTCACGGCCGCCCGCGCAGTCCGCCGCCCCATTTCGGCCAGGTGGCCTGTGGTCTGGGCTCGGCGACCAGCGACGAGCGGTCGATATCGGTGACGAACAGCGGCAGCCGCGGCGCGAGCCCGTCCAGCAGGCCGAGCAGTTTGCCGCCGAGCGCGGCGCGGTATTCGGTCATGGTCAGCCCGACGATCTGCAGGAACGCCACCCGCCCGTTGACGGTGGCGATGGTCCCCAGCTCCGGATCGGGAACGAAACCCACCGCCTGGATCGCCGAATCCGGCCGGTCCGCCGCGATCGGGCCGTTCGCCTTGATCGTGTGCCCCGGTTCGAACCACTTGCCGGACTGGAAGACGTACTTGGCGAGGTTCTGCATGAAGTTCGCGGGCCACACCGGCGGCTGCTCCGCGTCGGTGGCCAACCGGAAGGTGAACTCGAACCCCCACCCCGACACCTCGGGGTCGTCCCATTCCTTTTCACCCAGCTCGCTCATGCCGTATCCGACGTAGTGCCAGTGCGGCACCGGGTCGTCCCGCCGATACGCGCTGATCCCCTCCAGCGGGTCGGGGCCACCCAGCGACCAGGGATGCCCCACCGTCCAGTGCACCGGTGCCTGCCCGCCGTACAACTGCGCCAGGGCGCCGTCGATCGCGTCCCAGCCGGCTCCATCACTCACCCGGCCACTTTATGCCCCGTAAAGCGGTCCTTCCCGGCGTCGGTGGCCCGGTCGCCCCGCCGGACGACGGTCGCCTGCCCGGCCGGTCCTCGGAACCGGGCCGTGACGACCCGCGGGAAACCGCCGCCGTACTGGGCGCGTGACCACCGCTGCCGGGGGTTTGCCCGGTAACCTATAGCAATGGTGGATCAATCTGGTGATACGGATTCCGACCTAGTCGCGGGGGAGAGTCGCGCGGATCTGCTGCTCGCGCTGTCGTACGTGTCCACCGAGGCGGGGCCGGACGGGGAGTACATCGTCAACGGGAATCTGCCGCCGGAGGTGGCGCCACCGTTCATCCGGGCCGTCATGCGGGTGGAGGCGGAGTTGCTGTTGCACGACGCCGAGCTCGTCACCGTCGACAACGAGGAACCGCGCACCCCCGAGGAGCGGCGCACCGACGCGTTCGTCGCGCTGGTGCTGCGCATCGACGACCGGCACTGAGCGCCGCCCGGACCTTGCACTCGGCACCCCAGAGTGCTAGAAATGGCTTTGGCACTCTCGACCTGTGAGTGCCAGGTCGGGACGGTGAGACCGGGTTCCATCGACACCCTCGGTCGTCCGTCGCGGGCACCGAACCTGGCCAGCGTATATGGGGTGATCCGACCTGCGGTCGCCCCGTGTGTCAGCCATCCACATGGAGGATCTCAAAAACGCCATGGCCAAGACAATTGCGTATGACGAAGAGGCCCGCCGCGGCCTCGAGCGCGGCCTGAACAGCCTCGCCGACGCGGTCAAGGTGACGCTGGGCCCCAAGGGTCGCAACGTTGTCCTGGAGAAGAAGTGGGGCGCCCCCACGATCACCAACGATGGTGTGTCCATCGCCAAGGAGATCGAGCTGGAGGACCCGTACGAGAAGATCGGCGCCGAGCTGGTCAAGGAAGTCGCCAAGAAGACCGACGACGTCGCGGGTGACGGCACCACCACCGCCACCGTGCTCGCCCAGGCGCTGGTGCGCGAGGGCCTGCGCAACGTCGCCGCCGGCGCCAACCCGCTGGGCCTCAAGCGCGGCATCGAGAAGGCCGTCGAGGCCGTCACCGCCAAGCTGCTCGACACCGCCAAGGAGGTCGAGACCAAGGAGCAGATCGCTGCCACCGCCGGTATCTCGGCCGGCGACGCGTCCATCGGCGAGCTGATCGCCGAAGCCATGGACAAGGTCGGCAAGGAAGGCGTCATCACCGTCGAGGAGAGCAACACCTTCGGTCTCCAGCTGGAGCTCACCGAGGGCATGCGCTTCGACAAGGGCTACATCTCCGGTTACTTCGTGACCGATCCGGAGCGCCAGGAAGCCGTCCTCGAGGATCCCTACATCCTGCTGGTCGGTTCCAAGGTCTCCACCGTCAAGGACCTGCTGCCGCTGCTGGAGAAGGTCATCCAGGCCGGTAAGCCGCTGCTGATCATCGCCGAGGACGTCGAGGGCGAGGCCCTGTCGACCCTGGTCGTGAACAAGATCCGCGGCACCTTCAAGTCGGTCGCCGTCAAGGCCCCCGGCTTCGGCGACCGCCGCAAGGCGCAGCTGGCCGATATCGCCATCCTCACCGGTGGCGAGGTCATCAGCGAAGAGGTCGGCCTCTCCCTGGAGACCGCCGGCGTCGAGCTGCTGGGCCAGGCCCGCAAGGTCGTCGTCACCAAGGACGAGACCACCATCGTCGAGGGCGCGGGCGACGCGGAGGCCATCAAGGGCCGGGTCGCGCAGATCCGCACCGAGATCGAGAACTCGGACTCGGACTACGACCGGGAGAAGCTGCAGGAGCGCCTGGCCAAGCTGGCCGGCGGTGTCGCGGTGATCAAGGCGGGCGCGGCCACCGAGGTCGAGCTCAAGGAGCGCAAGCACCGCATCGAGGACGCCGTCCGCAACGCGAAGGCGGCCGTCGAGGAGGGCATCGTCGCCGGTGGTGGCGTGGCCCTGCTGCAGTCGGCGCCGGCGCTGGACGCGCTGAACCTGACCGGTGACGAGGCGACCGGCGCGAACATCGTGCGTGTCGCGCTGTCGGCTCCGCTGAAGCAGATCGCCTTCAACGCCGGCCTCGAGCCCGGCGTGGTCGCCGAGAAGGTGTCGAACCTGCCCGCGGGTTCCGGCCTGAACGCCGATTCGGGCGAGTACGAGGACCTGCTGGCCGCCGGCGTCGCCGACCCGGTCAAGGTCACCCGTTCGGCCCTGCAGAACGCGGCGTCCATCGCGGCGCTGTTCCTCACCACCGAGGCCGTCGTGGCCGACAAGCCGGAGAAGGCCGCTGCTCCCGCGGGCGACCCGACCGGTGGCATGGGCGGCATGGACTTCTGATCCCCTCGGAAGTTCGCTAGCTCTCGCTGGTAGCGAAGGCCGGTCCACTCTCGAAGTGGACCGGCCTTCGTCGCGTTCGGGGGATTGCGGTGCGGTAGCTCGGGATTGGCGCGCTGGAATCGGTTCGCGCTGTCGCGGTGGGGAATTCGCCGGGTGTGGTGCGGGAGCCGTTGTCGCCGCGGGCGATTCACGCGGTGGCGGGCAGGCGCAGGCGCTCGGCGAGTTCGTTGAAGATGTAGAAATTGGGGATGGTGGCGACGGGTGTCAGCGAGATCCAGGTACCGTCGACCTTGATGCGGACCAGGCCGCCGCGGGCGTCGATGAGCTGGATGCGCTCCCACGGGTAGAACTGGTCGCGGTAGGTGAGCGCGTGCAGGTCCAGGCCGAGGTCGCCGAACAGCACGCTGCCGCCGCCGTCGATGGTGGCGACGGCGCGGGGGAGCTGGGTGCCGGTGACGGCGGACTGGATGGCGCGGCCCCATTCGCGCGCCTCGGCGAACTCGGTGTCGTCGAAAGCGGCCTTGACGCCGCCGGGCCCGGTGAGCTCCATGGCGTAGTCCACCCGGGCGGTGTTCTGGAAGGGGATCACCTGCTGGCGCACCTCGGCGGTGTCCCACCGGAATCCGGCCACTCGCTCACCGGAGCGGTACACCGTCATGCCGTTGTCGAACAGGTCCAGCCGCGCGGCGCGGTTGCGCCGGTTCTGCCTGCCGCGCAGCAGCGCCATGACGGCGGGCACCAGCGCGACCAGCCAGATCGCCGCCCCGCCGGCCGGGGAACCCGCGGCGGCGCTGATGATTCCGACGGCGGCGAGCCCGCCCGCGACGATCCCGCAGCCGCGCACGAACGTGTCGCTGACGGGTGCGGCCAGGAAGGTCTGGCGGTGGGCGCCGAGCTTCTCGTACTCGGCCATCAGGTGCACCAGCTGCGTCAGCGGCACCGTGCGCCGGACCTCGGTTCCGTCCGCACCGTCGTCCGGCAGGGTCGGAGTGGTCAATCGTCCCTCCATGAGGCGGTTTTCATCCGCGCGAAGCGTATGCCACCCGGCCGAATACCGCCACCCCGCCCGCAGCCGTTGTCCGCCATGTGTCCTCGCTATCGCGCCGGGCTCACCTACGGTCGCATCCGCATCCGCATCCGAGGCCGGCCCGGCGGCCGCGCATCTCGCGCGCGCCACACGCAACCCCCCTCAGATCCCGTCCACCGTCACAACGCGGAACGGTCCCGGCGTCCCCGGCCCGGCGGGCCCGCCCTTGTCGAACTGCGACGCCACCACCAGCAGCCGGTCGCCGCTGCGCACGAGTGTGGTTGGCACGTCGAGGCTTTCGTCGGTGAATCGGTCGTCGAGCCGGGCCGCGGCGGCGTCGTCGGTGAGGGTCCAGCGCGACACCATCTCGTCCATGTTGTGCACCACCCACAGGGTGTCGCCGCGCAGGGCCAGCCCGTCGCCGTTGCGCAGGTCGCCGCCGTCCAGCGCGACGCGGCGGATCGCGGGCGCGGCCCCGGTGAGGTCGACGCGGTACAGGTGGCCCGCGATCATGTCGACCGCCAGCAGGTGCCGCCCGGACTCCGCGGCCACGATGCCGTTGAGGCTGGCCGCGCCGGCCTCGCGCGGTGCGAGTTCGGGCGTGAGGTCGAATGCCGGTGTGAGCGCGCCACTTCCGCCCTGCGCCGCGGCTTCGCGCACCTGGTCGGGGGTGACGCGGTAGAGCACGGCGCGCACGCTGTCGGTGAGGTAGGCGGTGCCGTCGGGGGTGATCGTCACGTCGTTGACGAAGCGGGGATCGTCATCCGGGACGTCGAACCGGGCCAAGGCCGTGCGACTGGTCGTGTCGTAGACGGTGACCCCTTTGGTCGAGTCGGTGACCCAGAGCCGCCCTTGCGGGTCCACGGCCAACCCGTTGGCGGTCGCTCGCCCGTCCGCGCCCGCGGGCAGGAAGACCTCGGCGCGCGGCGCGCCGGGTTCGGCCCGGTACACCGAGCCGTCCTCGTAGGACCCGACGTAGGTGACGCCGGTGTTCGGCTCCAGCGCGATGCCCTCGGGATAGACGCGGTCGCCGGGCAATTCGTACGCGGTCTGGACCCGCGCTTCCGGTTCGGCGCTGCCGCAGGCGGCGAGGACGGCCGCGAGCACGGCTACGGCGGTGAGTCGGGTGGCCGACATGGGTGACCCCTTGCGATCAATAGAACTCTGTCTTACATGTCGGCACGAATTTAGATTAGAGTTCTAATGATCGTCAAGATTCGAATGAATCGGAGGGTGGATACGATGCCTCCATGACGTCCATGCCCGCCGAGGACCGCATCGGTTCGTATGTCAAACGCGCCGAACAGGCCCTCGCCACGGCAAAACACGCGGCCTTGAAACCGGCGGGCGTCACGGTCGCGCAGTACGCCGCGCTGCTGCACCTCTCGGAGAACCCCGGTATCTCGGCCGCCGCGCTGGCCCGGCTGTGCGGTGTCACCCCGCCGACCATCAACACGGTGCTGGCCAACCTCGCCGACCGCGGGCTCATCGAGCGCACGCCGCACGCCTGGCACCGCAACGTCCTGGAGACCCGCCTCACCGAGCGCGGCAACGCCGTCATGGCCGACGCCGACGCCCGCGCGATCCGCGTCGAACGCGCCGTCGCCGCCGCCTTCACCGACGCCGAGCGCGACACCCTCCTCGACCTGCTCACCCGCTGCGCCGACGCCTTCGACGCGGCCCGCCTCGCGGAGTCCGGCCGCTAGCGCCGATAACCGACGCCGCCGGCGCTACGACCAGGCGCGACGGTGCCGGACGCAGCGGGTCGGCTTCACGCCTCGGCGGGCGCTGCCACGCTCGGAACCTCCCGTGTCGGCAAATCATCAGTGACACCGAAATGGCCGAGGACGAATCGGAGTGGTCGCGGGAACGGCTTCCTATTCGTGCTGCTGGTGCGAGTCGACACGACGGTGCTCGGCTCCGGTTCCGCGGCGTCGGGGCGGCATCGCCTTCCCCTCTGCCAACTTTCGGCTAACGCGCTGCCGGCTGAGGCGCGAGACGAAGGGCCCGATCCATGACGAGGGGATCGGGCGCTTCGGTATTGTCTGCCCCAATGTCACAGGATGCGAATACGGGACGTATGTACGCCGGGCAGCCCGTCGAGGACCGGCAGCGCCAGCGGCGTGCGCGTTTTCTGGAGTCCGGTCTGACGGTCTTCGCTCGCGACGGCTACGCCAACAGTTCGGTGGGCGCAATCTGTAAGGACGCCGGGCTCTCCTCGCGCCAGTTCTACGAGGAGTTCACCGGACGCGAATCGCTGCTGCTCGAACTGTACGAGCAGATCGATCGCGAATCGCGCGAGGCGGTCACCGCCGCCCTGGCGAAGAAGGCCGACTCCGGCGCGCTCGAGATCATCGACGCCGCCGTGCGCGCCTACGTGGAGACCATCGGCGCCGACCCGCGCAAGGCCAGGGTCGCCCTCGTCGAGGTCGTCGGCGCCGGGCCCAAGGTGGAGAAGTTCCGCCTGGAGCTGCGCCGCGTCTGGGGCGCGCTGCTGGCCAGCGCCGCCGAGGACGCCGCCATGCACGGCGAGATCCCGCCGGGCGACTACGAGATGCGGGTGCTGGCCATCATCGGCGCGGTCAACTACGTGGTCGACTCCTGGAGCGGATCGGACCCGCGCCCCCCGCTCGACGACGTCATCCGGGTGCTGAGCCGGGTGATCATGGGCGCGGTCGGCGCCTGATCCCGGCGGCCGCGACGTGCGTGGAGAGTCCGGCGCCGCGCGGGGTACGGTGCGCGGCATGCAGACAGTGCCGATCCAGGTGCCCGACGGCAGCACCATTCCGGTGCGCCTGGTCGCGGCGCGGGGCGAGCATCGCCATCCCGTGACCCCCGACGCGCCGCGTCCGGTGGTGGTGATCGTGCCCGGTCTCGGGGTGCCCGGCGCCTACTACGAACTCGTCGCCAAGCGGTTGGCCGCGCGCGGATTCGACGCCGCCATAGGCGAATTGCGCGGCAACGGCGACAGCCGCCCGCGGCCGAGCCCCACCAGCACGTACGGCTACCACGAACTCGTCTCCGTCGATTTCCCGGCGATGATGCAGGTGGTGCGCGACCGGTTCCCGGCCAGCACCCCCTACCTGCTGGGGCACAGCATGGGCGGCCAGCTCGCCGTCCTGTACGCGGCGCGCGTGCGCGGCAGGCTGGGCGGGCTGATCCTCATCGCCTCCGGCACGCCCTACTACCGCGGTTATCGCGGGTTATTCGCGCCCGGAATGCTTTTCGGCACCACGGCGGCCTCGCTGGCCGCGAGCGTCGCGGGGTTCTGGCCGGGCGACAAGATCACCGTCGGCGGGTTCGGCCCGCAGTCGAAGGTGCTCGTCTCGGACTGGGCGCGCCTGGCCCGCACCGGCCGGTTCGTCCCGGTCGGCGCGGATATCGACTACGAGGAGCGCATCGCCCGGCTGAAGCTGCCGGTGCTCTCGATCACCATCGCCGGTGACGAACTCACCCCGCGCGGCTCCGCCGAACACCTGCTGGGCAAGATGCCCGACGCCGACATCACCACCTGGCGCCAGCCCGAACGGCTCGGCCACAACGGCTGGATTCCGGACCCGGACTCCACGGTGGACCGCATCGAGAAGTGGTTGCGCGACCGCTGATTTCACGCCGCCGGGCCCGATGTGTCCGGACCCGGCGGCGCGCGATCAGCGCACCCCGGTGATCGCGGCGAACAGTCCGGCGAGATAGTCAGGCCCGAGCGTGCCGAGCGCGGGCGCGCTCAGCGGGGTCGACATCGTCCGCACGTCGCACCCGGCCGGACGGGGCCCGGCGGCGCGCTCTTTGAGCCAGGCGTAGGCGCCCGGCGCCCCGAGGCCCCAGCCGAACACGTGCGCCGACACCGCCGACGGGATCACGTCGCGCCGGTAGGTGACGGGTGTGCCCGTGCCGCAGTACCTTTCGACCAGCGCGTCGGCCGAGGCGATCGTGCTCAACTCGTCGTCCACGGCGTTGTACACGTAGAGCGGTGCGGTGGGCGCGCCGCGGCCGAGTTGGCGTTCGGCGAGCAGGCCGCGGGTGATCGGGTGCTCGACCAGGTCGGAGAGCGGCACGGTGAGCAGCGTATTCACATCGCGGAGCATGAAGTTCAGCAGGTTCTGCGGGGTGCAGCTCGCCGCCGCCAGGTCGATCAGGTGCTTGCCCTCCGGCGTGGTCGAGCGGTCGACGAGCGCGGCGAGTTCCGGTGAGTCCTGGCGCAGCGCGGCCACGCCGATCCCGACCAATCCCGCCACCGGAGAACCGTTTCCGTTGTACAGCGCGGTCGCCAGGTCGGCGACGGGTGCGCCCACCGCCATCCCGGCCACGTTCAGTTCCGGCGCGTAGGTGGGCTGGAGTTCGGCCGCCCACGCCGTCGCGATGCCGCCGCCGGAGTACCCCCAGAACAAGCTGGGGATATCGGCGGGCAGCCCGAGCGCGGTGAAGTTCCGCACCGCGCGCACGCCGTCGAGCGCGACGTACCCCGGTTCCCTCGGCGTGAGGAAACGGTTCTGCACACCACCGAGATCCGGGACCGACACCACCCATCCCTGTTGCAGCCCGGCCGCGATCATCGGCGCTTCGTTCGCGGTGGTGGACAGGATGACCGGCCCGCCGAACTTTGCCGGGTCCAGCCACCCCGAGCCGGTGCGCAGGGTGCGCGAGGGCATGCAATCGGGCGCGATGGCGTCGATCATGCTGTTGAACGACAGGATCGCGGTCGGCGCGCCGGGCCCGGCCAGGGCGGTGGTGACCGCGGCGTACGGATTGCCCTCGGAATCGGTGGTGCGGTAGAGCAATTGCCACGCGCGCACCTGCATCGGCACCAATTGCAGTGCGCTGGACTGGATCTCGCGCACCCGCAGGATGGTGCCCGGCGGCACCTGCGCCAGCGTCGAGGGTGGCGTGTAGAAGGGGTCGGTCGTATCGGGGATCGCCGAGGCGGTGGGCGCGCCGGTCGTCATCGAGACGCCGAGGGCGACGGCGGCGGCGGTGATGTATCCGAGGAATCGCCGGTACGGAGATCGGTGCGTCCCCCTGGCGGATCCACGTCGTGCTCTTCGAGTCGAATTGATCACCGCTCGATCGTAGAACGTGTTCTAGTTCCGGTGGGCCGAATCAGCCGCGCCAGACCTGTTTCGCGACGCGCAGGAAGTTCCCGCCGAACACCGCCGCGATCTCCGCCGGCGTGAACCCGCGCGCCGCCAGCACCTCGTCCAGGCCCGGCGCCGAGTCGGTGCCGATCAGATCCTCCGGCGGGGTCCATTGCAGCGGGCCGTACTTCGTGTACTCCTCGGAGAACGCTTCGGGGTGGGCGGCGATCTCGGCGTTGAAGTCGTCGCCGTCGAAGGAGTAGTCCGAGCCGATGCCGACGTGGTCGATGCCCACCAGTTCCGCGCCGTACTGGACGTGGTCGGCCATCGCCTCCACCCGCTCGACGCTTTCGTCGGCGCCGTTGCGCCCCAGGAAGATTCCCACGCCGTTCACCCCGATCACGCCGCCCGTCTCCGCGCACGCCCTGGCCTGCTCATCGGTGATATTGCGCGGATGGGCCCACAGGCCCGCGAAATTCGCGTGGCTGTAGATCATCGGCACCTGCGTGCGCGCCGCGATGTCCAGGCCGGTGCGCCGCGAGCAGTGCGCGCCGTCGGCGAACACGCCCGCCTCGTTCAGCGCGCGCACCAGATCCTTGCCGTAGGCGGTCAATCCGGTGTCGTCGGTGTCCAGGCAGCCGCAGCCCGCGGCGTTGGCGTGGTTGTAGACCGGCAGCAGCGAGCGCACGCCCAGTTCGGCGAACACCTCGACGTTGGCCAGGTCGCCGCCGAGCGGGCGGGAGTCCTCCAGATCGAAGGCCAGCGCGATGGTGTCGGGGTCGCCGAGGTCGTCCACCCCGTCGACGAGACGGAATCGTCCGTCCACCAACGCATCCCGCCGGAACTGGCGCACCAGCGCCAGCGCCCGCTCGGTGTCGTGCAGCGAGTACCCGACGTTCACCGACAGGTACGACCCGCGCGGGTACCGGGCGAGCTCGGCGATGTCCGCGCTCGGCAGCAAGGGCAGACAGCAGTGCTGTTCCCATAAGAAGGGTGCCACGGCGGACTCCTCGGGTGTTGTCTCGGATCTTTGATCCTACGAAGCCATCGATCCGAGACGGTTCCGCGACACAACCGTGCCTAACACCGACTTTCCGCCGGCCGATGGACCAGGTGATCGACCATTCTCTGCCGAAGGCGGTGCGACGTGCGTCGCGTACTCGTCCTGATCTCCGCGCTCGCGACGACACTGGGGCTCCTGCTCGTCCCCGGTGCCGCCGGCGCGTCTCCCTACTGCGGCCTGGTCTGGGGCTCGCTCGACAAATCGGTGCCGAAGCATTCGGCGGCCACGGTGACCGGGGTGCGCGCCGGCCGTCACGACTGCTTCGACCGGCTCGTCGTCGATCTCGCGGGCCCCGCGCCCGGCTATCACGTGGCCTACACCGACGCGGTCACCAAGGACGGCTCGGGCGAGCCGGTGCCGCTGCGCGGCGGGGCGTTCCTGGTCGTCACCGCGCACGCGCCGTCCTACGACCACGCGGGCCGCGCCACCTATTCGCCCGCCGACCGGGCGGAACTGGCGGCGGTCGCGGGGTACGCGACCTTCCGCCAGGTCGCGTGGGCGGGCTCGTTCGAGGGCAGCACCACGCTGGGGCTCGGGGTGCGGGCCCGGCTGCCGGTGCGGGTGTTCACCCTGGACGGGCCGGGCGCCGGGTCGCGGGTCGTGATCGACGTCGCACACTTCTGGTAACCGCGCACGCGATGTGACCGAGGCTGGGCAACAATGTGGAGCATGACCGGCGCCCCACAGAACGTGACCGACCCGTACCTCTGGCTCGAAGAAGTGACCGACGATCGGGCCCTGGACTGGGCTCGCGCCCACAACGAGGTGGTCGGACGGCGCTTCGCCGCCACCGAGCGGTTCACCGAACTGGAGCGGCGGATCCTCGACATGCTCGACACCGACACCAAGATCGCCTATCCGGGCCGGCGCGGGCAGTGGCTGTACAACTTCTGGCGCGACGCCGCGCACCCGCGCGGGCTGTGGCGGCGCACCACGTTCGCCGAGTACGCCAAGGAGTCCCCGGAGTGGGACGTGCTCATCGACCTGGACGCCCTGGGCGCGGCGGAGAGCGAGAACTGGGTGTGGGGCGGCGCGGCCGTGCTGCGTCCCGAGCAGTCGCGCGCGCTGATCAGTCTGTCGCGGGGCGGCGCGGACGCCAAGGTCGTGCGCGAATTCGACCTGGAGACAAGACAGTTCGTCGACCCGTCGGAGGGCGGCTACTACCTGCCGGAGGCGAAGTCGGAGATCCGCTGGATCGATATCGACTCGGTGTATGTGGGCACCGACTTCGGGCCCGGCTCGCTCACCGACTCCGGCTACCCCCGCATCGCGAAGCGCTGGCTGCGCGGCACGCCGCTCGCGGCGGCCGAGACGGTGTTCGAGGGCGAGGCGACCGATGTGGCAGTCTCGGCGGGCTACGACCGCACCCCCGGCTACGAGCGCCACTTCGTCGGGCGCGCAACGGATTTCTTCAACGAAGAGGTGTACCTGTTCGAGGAGGACGGGTCGCTGCGGCACCTGGACGTGCCGACCGACGCGAGCGAATCCTGGTACAAGGACTGGCTGCTGATCCGGTTGAAGTCGCCGTGGGAGGTGGGCGGCGTGAGCTACCCGGCGGGCGCGCTGCTCGGCACCGATTTCGCCGCCTTCCTCGACGGCGAGCGGGATTTCGACGTGCTGTTCACCCCCGACGCGCACACCTCGCTGCACGGGTACGGCTGGACCGAGAACCACCTGCTGCTCATCACCTTGCAGGACGTGCAGACCAAACTGCACGTGCTCACCCCGGGCCCGAACGGCTGGGCCGTGGAACCGCTGGCCGACGCGCCGCCGATGGCTACCACCAGCGTGATGAACCTCGACCCGCTCGAGGGCGGCGACGAATTCATGCTCAATACCAGCGGATTCACCACCCCGGCCACGCTGCTGGCGGGTTCGGTCGGCGGCACCACCACCCGGCTCAAGCAGGAGCCCGCGTTCTTCGACGCCGAGGGCGTGGAGACCGAACAGTTCTTCGCCCGCTCCGACGACGGAACGCGGGTGCCGTACTTCGTGATCCGCCATCGCGACCACGACGGCGCGCCCGGCCCCACGGTGATGTCGGGCTACGGCGGTTTCGAGGTGTCGCGCACCCCCGCCTACAGCGGCGCGTCGGGCATGGGCTGGCTGGAGCGTGGCGGCACCTGGGTGATGACCAATATCCGCGGCGGCGGCGAGTACGGACCCGAGTGGCACACGTCGGTGCAGAAGGCCAACCGCCACAAGGTCTATGAGGACTTCGCTGCGGTCGCCAAAGACCTTGTGGCGCGGGGCATCACGACGCCGCGCCGGCTCGGCGCCGTCGGCGGTTCCAACGGCGGCCTGCTCATGGGCGTGATGCTGACCCGCTACCCGGAACTGTTCGGCGCCATCGTCTGCCAGGTGCCGCTGCTGGACATGAAGCGCTACCACCTGCTGCTGGCGGGCGCCTCCTGGATGGCCGAGTACGGCGATCCGGACAAGCCGGAGGAGTGGGAGTACATCTCGAAGTACTCGCCGTACCAGAACGCGCGCGCCGACGCCGACTATCCGCCGATCCTGATCACCACCTCCACCCGCGACGACCGCGTGCACCCCGGGCACGCCCGCAAGATGGCGGCGCTGCTGGAGGAGCAGGGCCACACCTTCTGGTACCACGAGAACATCGAGGGCGGCCACGGCGGCGCGGCCGACAACAAGCAGATGGCCTTCCAGGCCGCGCTCATCTACGAGTTCTTCACCCAGATGCTCATGGAGGGGCGCACCGGGGAGGAGTGAAAACCACGGCGCCGACGCGGCTTACGCCGCGTCGGCGCCGAATTTCGCTGGGGGGATTCAGTTCTTCGCGTCGATGCCGCCGACGATCAGCGCGGTGAGGTTGTCGATCGCGCGCGCCTCCCCGAGCAGTCCGCGCGCGATCCGCTGGGACAGCGCCTCGGCGGCCCCGATCAGGCCCACGCACCGCACGTGCAGTTCGCCGGCGGGCAGTGCCGAGAAGGGCGCCAGCGCGTCGCGGAGGATCTCGATGCAGCGCTCCACCAGTTCCTGCTGGACGGCGGCCATCTCCGCGTTGCCCTTGAGCGCCGCCGAGATCGCGTGCCATTCCGGGCCTGCCGTGATGTGGCAGGTCAGGTAGGACACGCTGATCACGCGCGCCACCGCGGCCAATTCCCGCGGCGCGTGCGCGAGCGCCTCGGTCATATCGGCGGCCTGCCGGTCGTCGATGCGCTTGTACAGCTCGATCAGCAGGCCCGAGCGGGTGCCGAAGTGCTCGTAGGTCACCGGTTTGCTCACGCCCGCCCGTTCGGCGAGCACGCCGAGGGTGAGCGCGTCGGCGCCCTGTTCGCCGATGATCGCCAGCGCCGTTTCCAGGAGTTGTTCGTGCCGTTCGGCTTTCGGCATCCGCTTGCTCGGCGGCCGGGTGGGGGCTGTCACAACGGAACCTCCTCATCGGACTTGACGGCAGCGCCTTCTCGTTTATAACCTACTATCCGTAACCTACCAATCGTAGGTTACGGATAGTAGGGACGATGCGTCCCGCGAGGTAAGGAGTTCGGCCATGTCCAACAGCAACGATCCGGTGCTGATCATCGGCGGGTCCGGGGTGGTGGGGTCGCTCACGGCGCGCCAGCTGCGCCGGTTGCATCCCGGCCTGCCGCTGGCCATCGGCGGGCGCGATCTCGCCCGCGCCGAAGCGGTCGCCGCCGAGGTGGGCAACGCCGTCGGCGTCACCGTCGACCTGGCGCGCCCCGACCTGGGCCTGCCCGCCGACGCCGCGTTCAGCGCGGTCGCCGTCTTCGTCAAGGACGCGACCACGAACTCGCTGCGCTACGCGCTCACCCACCGGCTGCCCTACATCAGCGTCTCCACCGGCACCTACGAGATCGGCCCCGAGGTCGCGCTGCACATCCATCACCCCGGCCGGTCCGCGGTCGTGCTCGGCAGCCACTGGTTGGCCGGCGCGGCGATCTTCCCGGTCCTGAAGCTGGCCGCCGACTTCGAGCGGGTCGACGACATCCGCATCGGCGTGGTGCTCGACGGCCAGGACATGGGCGGACAGGCCGCGGCCGACGATTACGAGCGCCTCACCACCGTGGCGCCCGCCGCGCTCACCATTCGCGACGGCAAGGTCACCTGGGTGACCGGCGACGAGGCCGCGGCCACCGTGCGCAGCGTCGACGGCGTCGAGCTGGAGGGGCAGGCGTACTCGCCGTTCGACATCATCGGCCTGCACGCCGCCACCGACGCGCGCGACATCCGGCTCGACTTCGCCTTCGGCGATTCGGCCAGCACGCGGCGCGGCGAACCGTTCTCCACGGAGATCATCGCCGACCTGTCCGGTGTCAGGAAGGACGGCACGCGGGCGCGCGTCCACGCCGAGATCGTCCACCCGCAGGGGCAGGCCCCGCTCACCGCGCTGGGCGTGACGCTGGCGGTGGAGCGGCTGATCGGACTCGACGGGCGGCCCGCGCCCGAACCGGGCCTGTATCTGCCCGAAAACATCTTGGCGCCGGTCGATTTCGTGCGGCGCATGGAAGAGTTCGGCGCCACCGTCGCGACCAGCTCGGACGAGGCGGTGTCGGCATGACGAACCAGGCTCCCGTTCTCCTGCTCGGCGGCACCGGCAGTCTCGGCTCCCGCACGGCCCGGTTGCTGCGCAAGCTCCACCCCGACCTGCCGATCACCCTCGCCGCCCGCAATATCGACCGGGCCGAGGCGCTGGCCGCCGAAATCGGCTATGCGACAACCACAACCGTGGATCTGGATCGCGCCGATCTCGGGCTCGGCGCGGACCCACGGTTCGGCGTGGTGGTCACGGCGGTGCGCGACCGGTCGCCGAACACGCTGAAATTCGCGCAGGCACAGGGGATTCCGTATCTCGCGCTGTCGGACGGCGTGTTCGAGATCGGGCCCACCGTGGCGCACCACCTGCACAACCCGGCCGTGCCCGTGGTGCTGCTCGGGCACAGCGACGGCGGTGTACCCCTGGTCGCCGCACTGCATTTCGCGAAGGAGTTCCGCATCGTCGACGCGATCGAGATCGGCCTGCTGTTCGATCCGGGTGATCCCTTCGGGCCCGTCTCGGCGGTGGATCTCGAGTACATCCAGCGCGTCGGCCCGCTGCCGCTGATCGTGCGGGACGGCCGCTGGCACTGGACCGGACCGGAATTCGCCACCCGCCGGTTCGCCGGCGTGGACGGCACCGAGTACGAAGGTCACGCGGCCGGCCTGCTCGACGTGCTCAGCCTGGGCGCGGGCAGCACCGCGACCTCGGTGCGTATCGACCTGGCCGAGGGGTTGTCGACTACCTCGCGCACCGGGGGAAGCCCGTCGCACGAGGCGGTCATCGAGATCGAAGGCGAACACCGCTCCGGCGGGCGAGGCCGATTCCGCTACGAGATCGTGGACCCGGAGGGGTACGCGTCGCTGAGCGCGCGCGGCATCGCCTTCGCCATCGAGCGGCTGCTCGGGCTGGATGGGCAGACGCCGCCGGCGCCGGGGTTGTACCTGCCGGAGACCCTGGTCGACTCGCCACGGTTGCTGGACGGGTTGCGGGAGTTCGGCGTGTCGGTCCGGGTCGACGAGCGGCTCACCCAGCCGGTGTGAGTGCAACACCGCCCACGGCGCCGTCCGCAATCCGGAGACGCGCGCCCCGATTGCCCGTCAATAGCTGTTGCGTATGAAACGGTCTCGTTCGCCGGATCGTCACCGCCCGCCGTCGCCGATCTCACCGATGCGGGGGGACGGTGGGTGAAGTCGGGGCGGCGGAGTTAGGCTCGGTGGCGTGACTTCTCACTATGATGTCGTCGTCCTCGGCGCTGGTCCCGGCGGATATGTCGCCGCTATCCGCGCCGCTCAACTCGGCCTGCGAACAGCGATCGTCGAGCAGAAATACTGGGGCGGTGTGTGCCTGAACGTGGGCTGCATCCCGTCGAAGGCGCTGCTGCGCAACGCCGAACTCGCGCACATCTTCACCAAGGAGGCCAAGACCTTCGGCATCTCCGGTGAAGCCAGTTTCGACTTCGGGGCCGCGTTCGACCGCAGCCGCAAGGTCGCGGACGGCCGCGTCAAGGGCGTCCACTTCCTGATGAAGAAGAACAAGATCGACGAGTTCGACGGCAAGGGCACCTTCGTCGACGCGAACACGCTGTCGGTCGAGCTCAGCAAGGGCGGCACCGAGACCGTCACGTTCGACAACGTGATCATCGCCACGGGCACCGTCACCAAGCTGCTGCCCGGCACCCAGCTCAGCGCCAACGTGGTCACCTACGAGGAGCAGATCCTCACCCGTGACCTGCCGGGTTCGATCCTCATCGTCGGCGCGGGCGCCATCGGCATGGAGTTCGGCTACGTCCTGCGCAACTACGGCGTCGACGTGCGGATCGTCGAATTCCTCGACCGCGCGCTGCCCAACGAGGACGCCGACGTGTCCAAGGAGATCACCAAGGCGTACAAGAAGCTCGGCATCACCATCACCACCGGTGCGGCCGTGCAGTCCATCGACGACGACGGCAGCAAGGTGACCGTCGCCATCAAGGACAACAAGTCCGGTTCGGTGGAGACCGTCACCGTCGACAAGGTGCTCCAGGCCGTCGGCTTCGCGCCCCGCGTGGAGGGCTACGGCTTGGAGAACACCGGTGTGCAGCTCACCGACCGCGGCGCCATCGCGATCGACGACTACATGCGCACCAACGTGCCGCACATCTACGCCATCGGCGACGTCACCGCCAAGCTCCAGCTGGCGCACGTCGCCGAGGCGCAGGGTGTGGTGGCGGCCGAGACCATCGGCGGCGCCCCCACCGTCACGCTCGGCGACTACCGGTTCATGCCGCGCGCCACCTTCTGCCAGCCGCAGGTCGCCAGCTTCGGCCTCACCGAGCAGCAGGCCCGCGACGAGGGCTACGACGTGAAGGTCGCCACCTTCCCGTTCACCGCCAACGGCAAGGCGCACGGCCTCGGTGACGCCACCGGCTTCGTCAAGCTCATCGCCGACACCAAGTACGGGGAACTCCTCGGCGGCCACCTCATCGGCCCCGACGTCTCCGAACTCCTCCCGGAGCTGACCCTGGCCCAGAAGTGGGACCTCACGGTCAACGAGCTGGCGCGCAACGTGCACACCCACCCCACGCTCAGCGAAGCCCTCCAGGAAGCGATCCACGGCCTCGCGGGCCACATGATCAACTTCTGAGCACCGTCCTCGCCGGATCAGTCGATGCATACGCGACAACTGATCCGGCGAGAACATGGGTAACTCATCGGGGATGGGCTGACTCGACCACCTCCCTTACCGGAGACGGCAGGCCGAACCAACCCGGACCTCACCCGGCCGCCTTATACGCGGAGAGGCGGAAAAGGAGGCGGGCATGCGTAAGAGTTTGATCGGGGGTGCGATCGCGTTGGTTGTGCTCATCCTGCTCGCAGTCGGCACGTACCACCTCATGAACTCCCGCACCTATCAACTCGCGGGCCGCCTCGTCGATCGCGTCGACACCTCCGACAAAGTCGTCGCACTCACCTTCGATGACGGCCCCAGCGAGCGCACCGGCGAAATGCTGGAAGTGCTTGCGGCAGCCGACATCCCGGCCACTTTCTACCTGAACGGCCGCGACCTGGCCGCCCACCCGGAGGCGGGGCGGGCGATCGCCGAGGCCGGCCACGAAATCGGGAACCACACCTACAACCACCGCCGCATGGTCTTCGTCTCCGGCGACACCGTGCGCGACGAAATCGACCGCACCGACGAGGAAATCGCGAAAACCGGCTACACGGGCCCGATCACCTTCCGCCCGCCCTACGGCAAAAAGCTGTGGGCCCTACCGCGATACCTCTCCGAGAACGACCGCACCACCGTCATGTGGGACATCGAACCCGACTCCGGCAAGCGCGCGAGCGCCGACGAAATCGTCACCGAGACAGTCGAATCCGTCCGCCCCGGCTCCATCATCCTGCTGCACGTCATGGGCTCCGCCCCCCAGAACCGCGACTCCGTCGCGGCCGTCCCGCGCATCATCACCGAACTACGCTCCGCCGGCTACTCTTTCGTCACCATCTCCGACCTGCTGCGGCGGTGATTCACAGCATTCCGTAGGCGCGGTCGGGGGTGAAGCGGGCCAGGACTCGGCGTTCTTCGACCATGGCGCGGCGGTAGTCGGACCAGTCGGGGTGTTCGCCGGAGGCGGCGCGGTAGTAGTCGACCAGGGCGTCCACGGTGGGGTCGTCGGGGGCGGCCGCGATGGGGGTCAGTTCCACTGTGCCTTCGAGGACCGCGTAGGCGAAGAAGTCGTCGCGGGTGACGTGCAGCGCGGCCCACGGGTCGCGGCGCAGGTTGTGGTACTTCGCGCGGTCGGCGGTGATGGAGATGCGGATGACGTCGTCGTCGCCGAGCAGGTGCAGGACGTTGGACAGCTGGGGGCGGCCGTTGCGGCGGATCGTGGCCAGCACCGAGCGGCGAGCGGTGCGCGCGAATTCGAGCCCTTCGGAGAGTTCCATATGATGTGCAACCCGGCGGCGCTGCGAGTCGTTCCGCGCGGTCACTCCCGGTGGTAGGCCGCCTGCGCCTCGTGCACGCGCGGCATGTTCCGCTCCACCACCCGGATCAGCCCTTCGAGCTGTTCGGCGACTTCCGCGCCCAGGTCGGTGAGGGTGTATTCGACGCGGGGCGGGATGGTCTCGTGCACCTCGCGATGCACCATGCCGTCGCGTTCCAGGGCTTGCAGGGTCTGCGAGAGCATGCGTTCGCTCACACCGTCGACGCGGCGGCGCAGCGCGCTGAACCGGTAGGGACCCTCGCGCAGCGCGACAAGGGCGAGGATGCCCCAGCGGCTCGCCACGTTCTGCAAAACGGGGCGTGACGTGCAATTTCTCGCGAAGACGTCGGCCTCCAGCGTCGGGTCGCCGGTGTCGGCGGACGCGGTCTGCCGGGTGCTCATGGATCCGATGGTACCGGCCTTGACCACAGCGATGACGGAATGCATAGTGCTTACGAATAGTTAGTACTTGCGGAACCGTACTCAACCCTGGAGGAAGTCATGACCGTCGCCGTCACCGGAGCCAGCGGACAGCTCGGCCGTCTCGTCGTGGAGGAACTGCTCCGCGCGGGCGTCACGCCCGTCGCGATCGTGCGCGACCCGGACAAGGTGGCCGGCCTGGCCGAGCGGGGCGTGGACGTGCGGCGTGCCGACTACTCCGACGCTGAAGCCCTGGACCGCGCCCTCGCGGGTGTGGACCGCCTGTTGCTGATCTCCGGCAACGAGTTCGGTGAGCGAATCACGCAGCACACCAATGTGATTCGAGCGGCCGAGCGCGCGGGCCTCGACCTGCTCGCGTACACGAGCATCCCGCGCGCCACCGAAAGTCCACTGGTGCTCGCGCAGGAGCATCGCGGCACCGAGGCCGTGCTCGCGGAATCGACTGTGCCGCATGTGTTGCTGCGCAACGGGTGGTACTGGGAGAACTACCTCGGCGGTCTCGCGCACGCCGTCGAATCCGGTGTGCTGTCCGGCGCCGCCGGTACCGGAACCGTCGCGGCCGCCACCCGCGCCGACTACGCCGCGGCCGCCGCCCGGGTGCTCACCACGGACGGCCATGCGGGCCAGGTGTACGAGCTCGGCGGCGATCGGCTGACCTATTCCGAACTGGCACAGGTGATCTCGGAGGCTTCCGGCAAGCCGGTCCGCTACGAGAACCTGTCCGAGGCCGACTACGCCGCGGCCCTGGTGCAGGCCGGGCTGCCCGAGCCGTACGCCAAGGTCCTCGCCGATGCCGACGCCGGTGTGGCAGGCGGCTGGCTCGACGTCACCTCCGGCGATCTCGAGAAGCTCATCGGCCGCGCCCCCACGCCGCCTGTCGAGGTCTTCCGCGCCGCCCTGGCCTGAGATCGGATGCGTGGTCCTCGTTTACGTCGATGTCGCCCTGTGCTCCGAGCGGGTAGTCGGGCCGCCGGATTCCCGCGCCTCGTCGCCGTGGAGGTGCATCCGTTCGCCGCGCCGGCTCGGCCACAGGCGGCGCGGGGCGCGCCGGCAGGTGGACTTGCCGGCGCGCCCGACGAGACGTCGATGCCGCCCTGGTACGTGGGAGTCGATCTGGAACTATCTGACTCCGAGATGCATTCGGGTGCAGGGGGATTCGGCGTCGAGCTTTACCGGTTCACCCACTGCACCAGTTGCAGGATGATCCCGTTCGGATCCCGCATCTGGAAGTACCGCTCACCCCACTCCTCGGTCTCGATCGGCGTCACGATCTCCACCCCCGCGCCGCGCAACCGCTCGTACTCGGCGTCGATGTCCTCGACGGTGAACGCCACCAGCAGCCCGTCACCCGCCGGCCCCGCCGCACTCGCGGGCTTGAAGGTGGACAGCCCGACCCGCAGGTAGACGATGCTCATCCCGGCCTCCGGATGTCCCAGCGACACGAAGCCGTCCGCCGACATCAATTCGGAAAACCCCAGGTGATCGATGAGAAAGCGGGCCGAAGCCCCTGGATCCGCGACATTGAGCGAAAGGGTGGACTCGGTGATACGCACGGCGCCTCCTAGGCTTCGGCAAATACTCCGTACTGAGTGCGGTGAATGTTGTACGAAAGATTTCGCGGGGCTGCCATGTGATGTGGGTCACTGACACGACCGGCCCCGCGCCTGGGATCCAGCCGGAGTGACCGAGGCTCGGTGTCGGGGATGGCGAGCGACCACGCGGTCGTGTCGACCGCCGGGCTCGGCATGCGCCCAACGGCGGGGGTCCGGCATGAGCGAGTGCATGCCCTGGTCAGGGCGTCCTGGAGTGTGGCGCAGCGGCTCCGCCCGCGGCTGCGATCGAACACGGGTTCGACGTACGTCCTCGCGGAGGACGACCCCTTCGATTGGGATGCCATCGACCCGGACACCACGCGATTTCTCAACAAGGTGTGGAACACCTACGGGGGTATCGCGGCGTGGAAACTGCGCAATATGACGCACGACGAGCCGCCGTGGCAACCGCATTTCGTCCAAGCGTCCGCGATATCGAGATCCCGGTCGACGAAATCGCCGAGTATTTCGCCGCGCGACGTGGGCGGTAGCCGAGCGGAACGGCGCAGGGCGACGCGGTCGGCCCTGCCGTCCGGCGAACGCTTCGATCTGCCCGCGCCACCGGCCGATTCGGCCGCACTCCGGTGTTCTGCCTGCATCATCTGCAACCGGGGTTCGACGTCGCCGCGTTGCGGGACAAGGACGCGCAGGCGCAGTTCGCGCTGACCCTGCACCAGCGAGCGAAACTGAGTTGGCAACAGGTCGGGCAGTCGGGCAGGCACGGCAACGGAACGGAGCTCATCCCGGCGAGATCAGGGCGCCCATCCCGGATCGGTTCCGGGATCAGGAGAAGTTCGTGGCGTTCCGGTGCAAGGGCAAGTTGCCGATGCTGGGTGTGCGGATCAACGAGGTATTCCATGTGCTGTGGATCGAGCGGCAGTTCGGGGAGGTGTATGACCACGGGTGAGTCCGGGGCTCGCGAACTTCGCGCGGTAGCGGCGGGGGGAGATGCCGACGTCGTGGGTGAAGGTGGCGCGGAAGGTGACGGGGGAGCCGAAGCCTACGTCGAAGGCGATGCGTTCGATGGGGGTGTCGGTGGTTTCGAGGAGTTCGCGGGCGGCGGCGAGGCGCTCGGCGGCCACCCAGCGCATCGGGGTGGTGCCGGTGTCGCGGTCGAAGCGGCGGGCCAGGGTGCGGGGTGAGGTGTTGGTCGCGCGGGCGAGGTCGGCGAGGGTGACGGGTTCTCGCAGGTGCTCGCGGAGCCAGGAGCGCAGGTCGTCCAACCATCCGGCCGGTTCCGAGAGCGGTTCGGCGGCGACGTACTGGGCTTGATCGCCGTCGCGGTGGGCGGCGATCACCAGGTTGCGGGCGATCGTGTTGGCGGCGCGCTCCCCGTGGTCGTGGCGGATCAGGTGCAGGCACAGGTCGAGTCCGGCCGCCGAACCGGCGCTGGTGAGGATTCCGCCGTCGTCCACGTAGATGGCGCGGGCGTCGACCTCGACCTCGGGGTACACGCGCTGGAGCAGGGGCGCGTGGCGCCAGTGGGTGGTGGCCCGGCGGCCGTCGAGCAATCCGGCTTCGGCGAGCGCGAACGTGCCGGTGCACAGCGACGCGACACGAGCGCCCCGCTCGGCGGCCGCGCGCAGCTCCCGCAGCAGCGGTTCGCCGACCGGACGTCCGGGCGGTACGGCCGGGATCAGCACCGTGTCGGCCGCCGCGAGCTCCCGCAGCGGATACTGCGGAGACAGCCGCGCGCCGGTGTGCGTGCGGACGCCGCGCAGATCACCGCACAGCCGGACGTCGTAGAGCGGCGCCGCACCCGGATCCCAGTCGTACCCGAGCGCCTCCAGCGGCATACCGATCTCGAACAACGTCATGCCGTCGACGAGTGGTACCGCGATCGTGGGCCGAGTCATCGTGCCCCTTTCTGGCGGTGGCAATTTTCCATCGTTTTATGTCGATTCTGCCACTCCTCCCGACCGCCCGCCACTGCCACCATCGGGGTATGGACATCGCGAACGAAATCAACAAGGAAACGCCCGACCGCACCGAAACCGTTGCCGCCGAATCGGTTACCGCGCACCAGGCGCCCTGCCTCACCACGCCAGGCAAAGGGTTCCTCCGCGCCCTACGCTCGACCG
This sequence comes from Nocardia puris, assembly GCF_036051655.1. Classification (NCBI taxonomy): domain Bacteria; kingdom Bacillati; phylum Actinomycetota; class Actinomycetes; order Mycobacteriales; family Nocardiaceae; genus Nocardia; species Nocardia puris. The sequence continues at coordinate 2,387,639 of NZ_CP107943.1, forward strand.
TCCGCCAGCTCGCCGACGGCCTGGACGCCTCCTCTCGCATCCGCCACGGCCGCCCGGTCCCGCCCCGCCACCCCGCCCGCAACCCGTCGGAATAGCGCACCCGTCACCCGGCGCGCGTGCCGCCCCGACGCTCGGCGAGATGTTCCGCGGCATTCCCGGTCCGATGCGAACCCCCACTTCCTCCGCGGGGATCACGCCGTGCTCGTCGCAGACCACGTGCGCGTGCACGTCGGCCCCGCACTGCGCGTGCTGGTACAGGATGGGCGGCTCGATGGGGGAGGCCCATTCGTCGCCCCACTCCGTCAACGCACAGCGTCGCCGCCGATCTCAACCGCCGTGCCGTGTTCCCTCCCTGCGCTGACCGCCCCGATCAGCGAACCGCCCTGTCGGCGCGCCCCCGTCCAAGACGACCATTCCGTCCACGGGCCACCGTTCAAGAGAACTGACAGCCCTACACCCCATCCCGCTGAATACGCAGCGCGGTGATCGTAGCGGCCAATCCCTCGTATTGATTGATGAGCAAGACGATTTCGATGAGCGACCGCTCGTCGTAATGCGCGGCCAACTCCGCCCACGTCTCGTCATCGATATCGCGGGTCTCCACCATCCGGTCCACGGCGGCGAGCAGCGCCCGGTGCTTGGGCGACCAGCCGGGCGCACTGGGACCGGTGCGGAGGCGGTCGAGAATCTCCGGCGTGACGCCGGCGCGGCGGCCGAGGCGGATGTGGTGGTCGGTCTCGTATTCGCAGTCGCGCAGGTGGGCGACGCGCAGGATCACCAGTTCGGATTCGTGCCGGGGCAGCCTGCCGCCCGGCATGAGCTTGCCGGAGTAGTGCAGCCAGCCGCGGAACAGCCCCTTGGTGCGCCCGAGGGTGCTGAACAAGTGGGCGTCGCGGGTGCCCGCCGCGCGGGAGAGCACCTGCCAGACAACCCAATTGATCGGGCCGAGCTCTTTGATGCGCCCCGGCGCGATGCGTGGTTGCGACGTCGAAACCATGTCCCTGCCTTCCGTACCGACAGCGAGCCTACCGGGGCGTATGGACGTTCCAGTGGTTTTCCCGGGTGTGTACCGGCATCATCAGTACCGGCGCGCGCCGCCGGGGATGTCGGCGGCGCGCGGAAACGAACCGGTCGGGCAGGGGTCGAGACACATGCTGGTGAAGGTCGGGTCCGGAGGGCAGCTCTCCGGCGCCGAGCAGGAGTTCGTCGACTGCCTGCGTTCGTTCCGCTCGACCGGCCTGCTCGCGGTCGGCGTGCACGCCGGCGACAACGGCGCCCGCCGCGTCGACGCGGTGCTGTTCACCCCGCGCGGTGTCGCGGTGGCCGAGGTGAAGGGGTTCCGCCGCAGGCAGAGCGGCATTCTGAAGCTCACCGACGAGGGCCCGTGGACCATCAGCGACACCGCCGCCGACTTCGACGACGAGGACACCGCCGACCCCGTGGATCGGCTCGAGCGGAGCGTCTACGCCGTGCGCACCCAGCTCGAACGCGCCCTCCAGAACCCTGGCCACGTAGCGGGATTGGTCGCGCTGATCCCGTTCCGGGGTGTGGTGGTGCGTCCCGCGCACACCACGGTGCGTCCGGGCCTGGACGTGGTGGTCGCCAATGTGCCCGACGCGACCGAATTGCGTATCTATACCGAACGTTTCGCGTCCGGCCCGCGCTCCTGGTCGGCGGATCGCGTCCTCGGCGCGGCCGCGGCGCTCGGCATCGAACCACTCTCGCGCGAGGAGTTGATCGCCGACGGTTTCGAAGTGCTGGCGGCGCATTCGCACCTTCCGGTCGCGGCCACCTCGCAGCACGCGCCCGCTCCGCCGCCGGCGCCGACCCGGAAATCGGCCGTCGCGGCGTGGACGGTGTTCGCCGTGGCGTGCGTCGGCATCGTCGGCGTCCTGGCCGTGATCGTCTCGGCCGTGGCCAAGGACACCCCGGGCTCGAACTCCGATCAGCGAACGGTCACCACCACGACGGCCGATCCCACACCCCCGCCGGCCGCGCCCCGCACCTGCTATCCGTTCCAACCCGACTGCTGATCGCGCCCGCGTGCGGCTGCCGGTCCGATCACCTTGCCGCGCTGCCGAATTGGCGCCTTCGACGCCGGTCCGATCGGCGATCGTGCGGTCCGCCCCGATCCACACCGAAGCGCAAAGGGTCCACACGATCCAGCCCCTCAATCCCGATCGTGTGGACCCCTGGTCCGCGTCAGTCGCGGACGGCGCGCCCGAGCCGAGTCAGTTTCAGCGCCTGCTCGGCGCGGGCCAGCACGTGGCGGCGGGCCGATCCGATGTGGGCGACCAGGGTGTGCAGCGCGAGGTCCACCTCGCCGGCGAGCAAGCGTTCGGCGATGGCGATGTGCTCGGCCGTCATCGTCGCGACCCGCTCCGGGGTGGGCAGGTCGAGCGTGCGCACCGGCCGCACCCGCACGTACACGGCGGTCAGCGCCTCGGCGAGCGCCGCGTTGCCCGCCGCCGCCAGCAGCGTGAGGTGGAACCGCTCGTCGGCGGCCACCAGCGCCGGACCGGGCTCGCCCGGTTCCGCGCCGAAACGCTGCCACCACTCCAGTTCCGCCTCGATCACGGTGAGGTCGTGCGCGTCACCGTCGGCGAGCACGCGCTGAATTCCCCTGGTCTCCAGCACCATTCGCAGCTCGAACAGGTTGTCCAGCTCCTCGAGGCGCGGCCGGTACGGGTAGAGACCGTCGGGGTGGCGCTCCACCAGCCCGTCGGCTTCCAGTCGGGCCAGCGCCGCGCGCACGGGAGTGCGTGAGGCGCCGTAGATCTCGGCCAGTTTCTCCTCGCCGAGGCGTTCGGTGGGGACCAGCGCGCCCGCGGCCAGATCCCGCCGCAGCGAGCGATACACCCGCTCGCTCAGCGGGACCCGCCCCTTGCCGTTCACCGTGACGCTCAGATCGCCATGGCCGAGCGGACCGCGCTCGCCGCCTCCGCGCCGCCCTCCCCGGTCGAGGTCACGCGCCCGGACTCGAGCACGTAATAGCGCTGTGCCGCTTGCAGGGCGAAGCCGATGTGCTGTTCCACCAGCAGCACGCTCAGCCCGCCGCGTTTGGTGAGATCGATGATGGTGCGCTCGATTTCGGCCACCACCGACGGCTGGATGCCCTCGGTGGGTTCGTCCAGGATCAGCAGTTTGGGTTCGGTGATCAGCGCCCGCGCGATCGCCAGCTGCTGGCGCTGACCACCCGAGAGCAGACCGGCCTTGCGCCCCAGCAGTTCTCGCAGCGCGGGGAACAGGTCGAGCGATTCGTCGATCAGCGCCTTGCCGCGCTTGCGGCCGTCGGCCACCACCTGGAGGTTCTCGGCGGTGGTGAGCTGGGGGAAACTCTGCTGGCCCTGCGGCACGTACCCGATGCCGCGCTTGACCCGTTTGGACGGCGAGTACTTCGTGACATCCTCACCGTCGAAGTGGATCCGGCCGGATTTCACGCCGAGCAGCCCGACGGCGGTGCGCAGCAGGGTGGTCTTGCCCGCGCCGTTGTGGCCCATGATGGCGACCACGCTGTCGTCGGGGACGGTGAGCGAGACGCCGTGCACCACCTCGGTACGGCCGTACCCCGAATGGACGTCAGTGAGTTCGAGCATCGGCGGACTCCTTGGTCTCGTCTTCCAGTTCGGTGCCGATGGCCGCCGCCGTGCCGAGGTAGACCTCCTGCACCTTCGGATCGGCCTGCACCTGTTCGACCGTGCCCTCGCTGAGCACCTTGCCGCCCGCGAGCACCGTGACCGAGGTGGCGAACGCGCGCATGAACTCCATGTCGTGCTCGACCACCACCACGACGCGCTCACCGCCGATGCGGCGCAACAGGTTTCCGGTCTCCTCGCGCTCCTCGGCGCTCATGCCCGCGACGGGCTCGTCGAGCAGCAGCACCGACGCGTTCTGCACCAGCAGCATGCCGATCTCGAGCCACTGCTTCTGGCCGTGCGCCAGGACGCCCGCGGGCTTGTCGCGCAGCGCGCCGAGCCCGGTGATCTCCAGTGCCTCTTCGATACTCGGCAGCACCGACTTGCGCCGCCGCAGCAGGGTGAGCGGCGAGCGGCCCGCGCCCGCGGCGATGTCGAGGTTCTGCAGCACGCTCAATTGCTCGAAGACGCTGGCGGTCTGGAAGGTCCGGCCCACGCCGAGGCGCGCGATCTGATGCACCTTCTTGCCGAGCAGTTCGGTGCCGGATTTGGTCGCCGACCCGCTCGCGGGCACCAGGCCGGTGATGGCGTCGATGAGCGTGGTCTTGCCCGCGCCGTTGGGGCCGATCAGGAAGCGCAGATCGCCTTGCAGCACGGTGATGTCGACGTCGCTCACCGCCTTGAACCCGTCGAAACTCACCGAGAGCCCGCGGATTTCGAGGTATTCGCTGTCCATACCGGCATTGCCGCCGGGCTTCGGATCGTGACTCGGTGCGGTCATCGCGATTCCACCTTCTCCTCGGTGACGGCTTCCTGGACCTCGACCGGCGCGCTGGGCGGAGATTTCGGCGAACGGCGGAATCTACTGTCCAGCAAGCCTTTCAGCGCGGGCCACAGCCCGGCCAGGCCCGCGGGGATGAAGCCCACGACGACGATGAACAGGATGCCTTGCAGGTAGGTCCATCCCGACGGGAACTGTTCGGAGAACGTGGTCTGCGCCCAGGCCACGCCGATCGCGCCGAGCACCGGGCCCAGCAGCGTGGTGCGTCCGCCGATGGCCACGCCGATCAGGAACGCGATGGAGGGCACCACGCCGATGTCGGCGGGGGAGATGATGCCGACGATCGGAGTGAACAGCGCGCCGGCGATGCCCGCGAAGAACGCGGCCACCACGTAGGCGACGATCTTGACGTTGGCCGGGTCGTAGCCGAGGAAGCGCACGCGCTCCTCCTGATCGCGCACCGCGACGAGCAGTTCGCCGTAGCGGCTGTGCATGAGCTGGCGCGCGATGGCCACCACCACGAGCAGGGTGCCCGCCGCGATGAAGAACAGCATCTGCCGGTTCGCCGGATCGGAGAGCCGGAATCCGAAGAACGCCCGGAAGTCCGAGAGCCCGGTGAACCCGCCGAGCGCCTGCTGACCGGTGAGCAGGATGGCCATGGCCGCGGCCAGCGCCTGGCTCAGGATCGCGAAGTACGCGCCCTTGACGCGGCGCTTGAACACGCCGTAGCCGAGCACGGCCGCGATCAGCGCGGGCACCACCAGGATGGCCAGGATGGTGACCGGCGCGGAGGCGAAAGGCTGCCAGATCGTGGGCAATTCGCGAATGCCCGCGATCTGCATGAAGTCGGGCAGGTCCTGGCCCAGGCGCGCGGCGTCGGCCATCTGCATGTGCATGGCCATGATGTAGGCGCCGAGGCCGAAGAACACGCCCTGGCCCAGGGTGAGCATTCCGCCACGGCCCCAAGCCAATCCGATGCCGACGGCCACGATCGCGAAACAGAGGAACTTCGCCAGCAGGTTCAACCGGAAGTCGCTGAGCACCGCGGGCGCGACCGCGAACAGCAGGATCGCGGCGACGCCGAATCCGGCCCACGCGGTGGCCGAGGAGTGCTCACGCCACCGTTGCGTCAACGAGGTCATGCCAAACTCCTTGTGCGGACGGTGAACAGGCCCTGCGGACGGACCTGCAGGAAGATGACGATGAGGACGAACACGATCACCTTCGCGATGGACGCGGTGGTCGAGTACTCGATGAACGAGTTGAGCAGCCCGAGCGCGAACGCGGCGATCACCGTGCCCTTGATCTGGCCGAGGCCGCCGATCACGACCACCAGGAACGCGTCGATCAGGTAGCTCTGCCCGATGGTCGGGCTGGTCGAGCCGATCAGCGTGAGCGCGACGCCCGCCACGCCCGCCAGGCCCGAGCCGATGAAGAAGGTGCTGATATCGGTGAAACGGCTGGAGACGCCGCTGGTTTCGGCCAGCCCGCGGTTCTGCACGACCGCGCGGATGCGCCGGCCCAGCGGGGTGGTCTTGAGCGCGATCGCCAGCGCGGTCACCGCGACGACGGCCAGCACCAGGATGAAGATGCGGGTCTTGGGCACCACGGCGCCCAGGATGGTCACGCCGCCGCTGAGCCATTCCGGCGCGATGACGTTCTTGGCGGGCGCCCCGAAGATGTCGCGCGCCAACTGCTGGAGCACCAGGCCCACGCCGAACGTGACGAGCAGCGTGTCCAGCGGACGGTCGTACATCCAGCGGATCAGGCCCATCTCCAGCGCCGCGCCCAGCGCGCCGCCGACGAGGAATCCGACGAACAGCGAGACGATCAGCGACACCCCTGCCGAGGAGATCACCTGCTGCACAACGTAGGTGGTGTAACAACCGGCCATGATGAACTCGCCGTGCGCCATGTTGATCACGCCCATCTGACCGAAGGTCAGGGCGAGACCGAGCGCGGCGAGCAACAGGATGGACCCCAGGCTCAGCCCCGTGAAGAGCTGGCCGACCAGTACGTCCACGTCAGGACTCCTCCGATGTCGGGCCGATGCGGTGCGCCCGGGACAGCCGAGCGCACCGCATCGGGAAACGATGGATTTACAGGCCCTCGGCCCACGGGTAGGACTTCAGGTACGGGTCCGGATCGATGGGGCCCTCGGACTCCCAGACCGTGTAGATGAGGCCGTCGGGGCGGATCTCACCGATGCGCGCGGTCTTGGTGATGTGGTGGTTGGAGCCGTCGATGGTGACCTTGCCCTCGGGGGCGTCGAAGCTCACGCCGTCGGCCGCGGCCTGGATGTCGGCGGTGGCGAAGGAGTTGGCCTTCTCCACGGTGGCCTTCCACAGGTAGACCGAGGCGTAGGCGGCCTCCATCGGGTCCGAGGTCGGCTTGTCGGCGCCGTAGGCGGCCTTGTAGGCGTCCACGAACGTCTTGTTCGCCGGGGTGTCCAGCGTCTGGTAGTAGTTCCAGGCGGTGAGCTGGCCCGCGATGTTCTGCGCGCCGATGCCCGCGACCTCCTCCTCGGCGATGGACACCGAGATGACCGGCATCTGCTGGGCGGTCAGGCCCGCGTTGGTGTACTCGCGGAAGAACGCCACGTTGGAGTCACCGTTGAGGGTGTTGAACACCGCGCCCGCGCCCGCGCTGCGGACCTTGTTGACGATGGTGGAGAAGTCGGTCGAGCCCAGCGGGGTGTAGTCCTCGCCCTTGATCTCGATGCCGTTGGCGGCGGCGTACGCCTTGATCTCGCGGTTGGCGGTCTGCGGGAACACGTAGTCCGAGCCGACCAGGTACAGCGAGGTGACGCCCTGCTCCTTGAGGTAGTCCAGGGCGGGGACGATCTGCTGGTTGGTGGTGGCGCCGGTGTAGAAGATGTTCTTGCTGTCCTCGAGGCCCTCGTACTGGACGGGGTAGTACAGCAGCGAGTTGAGGCTCTCGAACTTCGGCTTCATGGCCTTGCGGCTCGAGGAGGTCCAGCCGCCGAACACCGCGGCGACGCAGTCGGAGCTGATCAGTTTCTCGGCCTTCTCGGCGAAGGTCTTCGGGTCGGAGGCGCCGTCCTCGAGCACGAGCTGGATCTGCTTGCCCAGCACGCCGCCTGCGGCGTTGATCTCGTTGACGGCCATCTTCACCGAGTTGGCGACGGTGACCTCGGAGATGGCCATGGTGCCCGACATCGAGTGCAGCGAGCCGACCTTGATGGTGTCGGAGGAGGTGTCGACGCAGGAGGCCGCGGCGGCGCCGGGCTCGGCGTCGTCCCTGGCTCCGCAGGCGGTCAGCAACAGGCCGGCGAGCGCCAGCGCGGTCGGGGCGGCCAGTGCTTTGGTCAGCCGGGGGCGATGCCGCCGGGCGGCACGGGGTTCGGACATCGGGAAGTTCCCTCTCACTTCATCTGATGTGCGCGGCACTGGCTGCGCCGCACCGAACACACGCGTTTGTCCCGGTCATGGCTGTAGACGGGGACGTATACAGCGCCTGTATTCGTGGTGGGAACACTAGACAGGAGTTGTTGCGCCGGAATATCTCTCGATGACGACTCCGTTGCCGATGTTTCGGCGGTGTGAAAACTTCCCGGCTACCGGAGGGTGAACGGTTGTGAGGATCACACCGCCCGCCGGTGCCACCTGGGGACCCGGCGCCGCGTGGCTACGGTTGCGTAGCGTCTCGCGGGTGCGGCACGCTTCGGATCGAAGGAGCGTCCGCACACCCGAACACCGCGGCGGGGTCCGCGGCCTGAGTCTCAGGAGGACCAGGTGGGGCATTACCAGGCGAATCTGCGCGATATCGAGTTCAACCTCTTCGAGGTGCTCGAACTGGACAAGCTGCTCGATTCCGGCGCCTACGGCGATCTCGACGGCGACACCGTCCGGGAGATCCTGGCCGAGGTGCGGCGGTTGGCCGAGGGGCCCATCGCGGAGTCCTTCGCCGCCGCCGACCGCGATCCCGTGGTGTTCCGGCCCGAGACCTTCGACATCACCGTGCCCGAACCGCTGCGCAAGACGATCCAGGCCGTGCGCGAGGCCGACTGGGGGCGGCTGGGGATGCCGGAGGGAATGGGCGGCACGCCCGCGCCCGCCGCGCTGGTGTGGGCGGTGAACGAGATGATCACCTGCGCCAACCCCAGCGCCAGCTTCTTCAGCATGGGCACGGTGATGGGCGCGGTGCTCTACACCGTGGGCACCGATCAGCAGAAGCATTGGGCCACGGTGGGTTACGAGAAGGGCTGGCAGGGCACCATGGTGCTCACCGAACCCGACGCCGGGTCCGACGTGGGCGCCGGGCGCACCAAGGCGATCCGGCAGGAGGACGGCTCCTGGCACATCGAGGGCGTCAAGCGGTTCATCTCCGGCGGCGACGTCGGCGACACGGCGGAGAACGTCTTCCATCTGGTGCTGGCCCGTCCCGAGGGCGCGGGGCCGGGCACCAAGGGCCTGTCGCTGTTCTACGTGCCCAAGTTCCTGTTCGACCACGACACCCTCGCCCTCGGCGAGCGCAACGGCGTGTACGTCACCGGCGTCGAGCACAAGATGGGCCTGAAATCCTCGCCCACCTGCGAATTGTCCTTCGGCCTGAACGGCACGCCCGCCAAGGGCTGGCTGGTCGGCGATGTGCACGACGGCATCGCGCAGATGTTCCAGGTGATCGAGAACGCGCGCATGATGGTGGGCGTCAAGTCCTCGGGCACGCTGTCCACCGGCTACCTGAACGCCCTGGCCTACGCCAAGGAGCGGGTGCAGGGCGCGGATCTCACGCGGATGACCGACAAGGAGGCTCCGCGCGTCACCATCACCCACCATCCCGATGTGCGCCGCAGCCTCGCGATGCAGAAGGCGTACGCCGAGGGGTTGCGCGCGGTGTATCTGTACACCGCCGCGCATCAGAATGTCGATGTGGCGCAGCTCGTTTCGGGTGCCGATGCCGATCTGGCGCACCGCGTGGACGATCTGCTGCTGCCCATCGTCAAGGGCGTCGGCTCCGAACGCGCCTACCAGTACCTCACCGAATCCCTGCAAACCCTCGGCGGTTCCGGGTATCTCCAGGACTATCCGATCGAGCAGTACATCCGCGACGCCAAGATCGACTCGCTCTACGAGGGCACCACCGCCATCCAGGCGCAGGACTTCTTCTTCCGGAAGATCCTGCGCGACAAGGGCGTAGCGCTCGCGCACGTCGACGGACGGATCAGCGCGTTCCTCGACGGCGAGAGCGGGCGATTCGACCGGGAACGCGCGCTGCTGCGCACCGCCCTCGACGACGTACGCGCCATGACCGCCACGCTCAGCGGTTACGCCATGGGCGCCCAGGCCGAACCCGCCGAGCTGTACAAAGTGGGGCTGGGTTCGGTGCGCTACCTGCTCGCCGTCGGCGACCTGATCATCGGCTGGCAGTTATTGCGGCAGGCCGAGATCGCGGCCGCCGCGCTGGCCGGTGACGCGGCCGAGAAGGACCGGCCGTTCTACGAGGGCAAGGTGGCGACGGCGAGCTTCTTCGTGAAGAACGTGCTGCCGGGGCTCTCCGCCACCCGCGCCGTGCTCGCCGCGATCGACAACGACATCATGGAACTGGACGAAGCGGCGTTCTGAGCGCGCGGCGGCGGATCCGTTGTCGCGCGACAGATTCGCCGAGCGGCGTAGCCCTGGCGTTCGCCTACTTCAGCACGTACGGCGAGACCGAACTGCGGTGCTCGCTGATATCGAGCACCTTGCCCAGCGGCGGGAACGCCCGCTGCGGGCAGTTGGCGCGTTCGCACACCCGGCAGCCCGCACCGATCGGGGTGGCCTGCACCTGGTCCAGATCGATGCCGTCGGCGTAGACGACGCGGCCCGCGTGGCGCAGTTCGCAGCCGAGGCCGATGGCGAAGGTCTTGCTGGGCTGGCCGAACCGGGTGGCGCGGCGCTCCACGGTGCGCGCCACCCACAGGTACTTGCGGCCATCGGGCATCTGGGCGATCTGCGTCATGATCTTGCCCGGGTAGGCGAACGTCTCGTACACGTTCCACAGCGGGCAAGTGCCGCCGCTGGAGGAGAAGTGGAAACCGGTGGCGGACTGGCGTTTCGACATGTTCCCGGCCCGGTCCACCCGCACGAACGAGAACGGCACCCCGCGCAGTTTCGGCCGCTGCAAGGTCGAGAGCCGGTGGCAGATGGTCTCGTAACTCTGGGTGAAGAACGCCGAGAGCCGCTCGATGTCGTAGCGGAAGTCCTCGGCCACCTCGTGGAAGTGCGTGTAGGGCAACACCATCGCCGCCGCGAAGTAGTTCGCCAGGCCGAGCATCGCCAGCTTGCGCGCGTCCTCGGAGGCGAAATTGCCCTCCGCCACCAGCTTTTCGAGCAGATCGGCGCATTCCAGGTAAGCGAGTTCGGCGGCCAGTTTGAAGGTGCGCTGCCCGCCGGACAGGTGCGGGGCGATCTCGAGCACCCGGTTGTCGGGGTCGTAGCGGTGCAGCACGCCCTCGCCGAGATCGATGCGCTCGACGATGCGCACGTCGTGCGAGCGCAGCCGCCGCGCGATCTCCGACGGCACGTCGCCGCCGTGGAAGCGGATGCGGGCGGTGAGATCCTCGGCGGCGGTGTCGAGTTCGTGGATGTAGTTCTGCCGCTGATAGAAGTAGTCGCGCACCTCTTCGTGCGGTTTGCTGATGGTGGCGCTGCCCGCGCCGTCGGCGAAGCGGTCCTCGGTGGCGGCGGCGAGCTGGGCACTGGTGTTGCGGTAGCGGTTGTGCATGGCGACCAGCGCGCGGGCCATGCTCGGATGCGCGGAGACCATCTCGGCGATCTCCTGGGTGTCGGCCTCGATGCCGAGCTCCTGGTCCATCACGACCTCTTGGAGTTCGGCGATGAGCCGGGTGTCGTCGGCGGAGGAGAAGAACGTCGCGTCGACGCCGAAGACCTCGCTGATCTTCAGCAGCACCGGCACGGTGAGCGGGCGCACGTCGTGCTCGATCTGGTTCAGGTAGCTGGCCGAGATCTCCAGCTTCTGCGCCAGCGAGACCTGGCTCAGCCCCCGTTCGGTGCGCAGCTGGCGAAGCCGCGCCCCGACGTAAGTCTTGGCCATGTGTCCAGCTTATGGCGGTATTCGCAGCGGTGCCAAGCGAAATTAGCAACAGAGCTGAGCTGTATGTCACAGCCAGGCGCTACCGTCGAGGGGTGTTGTTCGCGGATGTGGTGCTGACCTCGGAGACCGTGCGCGCCACCCGGTCCCGGAAGACGAAGATCGCGGCCATCGCCGCGCTGCTCGGCGCGGCCGAACCGGGGGAGATCGCGCCCGTGGTCGCCTGGCTCTCCGGCGAGCTGCGGCAGGGGCGCGTGGGCACCGGGTGGCGCACCCTGGCCGCGCTCGACGGCACACCGGCCACCGCCGCCACGCTCACCGTCACCGACGTGGACGAGGCGTTCACCGAGCTGGGGGCGATCGCCGGGCGCGGGTCGGGGGAGCGCCGCAAACAGTTGCTCGGCGCGCTGTGGGGCGCGGCCACCGCCGAGGAGCAGTCCTTCCTGGTGCGGTTGCTCGGCGGGGAACTGCGCCAGGGTGCGCTCACCGCGCTGGTCGCCGAATCGGTCGCGGTGGCGGCCGATGTACCGGTCGATCTGGTGCGCCGCGCCTACATGCTCTCGGGCGCGCTGCCCGTCACGGCGCAGGCGGCGCTCGGTGGCGGGGTCGACGCGCTGACCGCGTTCCGGCTGGAGGTGGGCAGGCCGATCCAGCCGATGCTGGCCGCGCCCGGCGGCGCGCTGGACGAGACGCTGTCGGAGTTCGGCGGGGACGTCAGCGTGGAGCACAAACTCGACGGCGCGCGCATCCAGGTGCACCGCGACGGTGCGGAGGTGAAGGTGTTCACCAGGACCCTGCGCGATATCACCTCGGGCGTGCCCGAACTGGTCCACCTGGTCCAGGGGTTGCGCTGCACCAGCGTGGTGCTCGACGGCGAGACCCTCGCGCTCACCGACGCGGGCCGCCCACGCCCGTTCCAGGAGACCATGAGCCGCTTCGCCACCGCCGACCCGAGCGTGGAATCGGCGGTGCCGCGGGTGAATTCGACCCGGGAACTGCTGCTGCACCCGTACTTCTTCGACTGTCTGCACCTGGACGGCCGCGATCTGCTCGACGCGCCGCTCGCCGAACGCCGCGCCGCGCTGCTCCAGGTCGCGGGCGAGCACGCCATCCCCGCGCTGCTGCGCCCCGACGAGGAGGCGGCCGCCGAGTACTTCGACGGCGCGCTGGCGGCCGGGCACGAGGGCGTGATGGTGAAATCGCTGTCGGCGCCGTACGCGGCGGGCCGGCGTGGCCGGGCCTGGCAGAAGATCAAGCCCACCCACACCCTCGACCTCATCGTGCTCGGCGCGGAATGGGGCTACGGTCGCCGCACCGGCTATCTCTCCAACCTGCACCTCGGCGCCCGCGACCCGCGCACCGGCGACAACGTGATGGTCGGCAAGACCTTCAAGGGCCTCACCGACGCCCTCCTGCACTGGCAGACCGCCGAGTTCCCGCGCCACGAACGCGCCCGCGACGAACACACCGTCTACCTGTGGCCCGAACTCGTCGTCGAGATCGCCCTCGACGGCGTGCAGGTCAGCACCCGCTACCCGGGCGGGGTCGCCCTCCGCTTCGCCCGCGTAGTCCGCTACCGCCCCGACAAGGAACCATCGCAAGCCGACACCATCGACACAGTCCGCGCGTTGCTCCCCGGCAAACCCTCCCCCGAACCCTCGGACGCCTGAGCCGCAGACCCGGCCTCCAGGCAGGTTCCGCCTTGTCTTCCGGGGGCGAATTGTCTTGCCGGAGTCTCCCCATGATTTCGTTGGCACATGGGTAACTCACCGGGAACGCTCAGAACCCGACCGCCCGCCGATCTCCGGCCCGGCTGGGAACTCTCCCGCACCCCACGACCGGCGAAAAGACGCGGAGAGGCGGGTGAGCACACCGGTAACTCACCGGGAACGTCCAAGACCCGGCCACTTCGCCGACCGCCGGCCCGGCGCGATGGACGATTGCCACTTACGACCGGCGAAAAGACGCGGAGAGGCGGGGGAGTGACCGTCGAACTAATCCTCGCCAAGGAGGAACCCGACCCCACCGACGTCGAGCGCGTCGCGGCGCAGTTGGAGGCCGCGGGCTGGACGCTGGCCGATGAGCTGCCGCCGGGCGATCCGGACTCGGAGTGAGCCGAGCGGGTGATCGGTGGCCGCCCGGGAGCGCCGTTCACGACGTGCGTGCCGCCGCGACGTTGGGCCAGCGGCCACCTGCGGGCGGATAACACGGCCGCCCGGGACACGGACCCGCCCCGATGCGGTCGCCGACCGGTCGCCGGGTCAGAGTTCCTCCACCAGCACGGTCGGTGCGAGACGGTCGCGCAACGTGCGGTCGATCTCGCCGGCCACCGGGATGACGACGGCGGCGGCCGAGGTGGCGACCGCGTCGGCCAGGATCGCGGGCCACTCCGGTTCCGTGCGTTCGGAGAGCGCCGCGATCACCGCGGCGGCGGCGGAATCGCCCGCGCCCGTGGGGTTTCCGGCCAGCGGCTCGGGCAGCGTCGCCGACCAGGCGCCCTTGCCGGTCACCGCGATCATGCCGTGCGCGCCGCGCGTGGCGATGATCGCGCCCACGCCGCGATCCACCAGCGGTCGCGCGGCCGCCACCACTTCGGCGGGCGTCGTCGGCGTGCGGTCGGTGAGCCGGACCAGTTCGGCGGTGTTGGGCATCAGCACCACGCCGGGGACACCCGCGGCCAGCCGCAGCGCCTCGCCGTCCACGTCGCAGATGGTCGGCACGCCCGCCTCCACGGCGGTGCTGGCCAGCACGGCGGGCAGCGCGGGATCGACGCCGCCGGGCAGTGAGCCCGCGATGACCAGCCCGTTGATATCGGGCAGCAGCCCCGACACGCGGATGGCGAGCTGTTCGGCGGCGTGCGGGTTGGATACGCGCGCGCCCGGCTCCCACAGCGCGGTCGCGGTGCCGTCCTCGGACTCGCTGATCACCACCGTGCGGCGCACCCACGGCAGCGCGTGCACGAAGTCGACGGGCAGTTCGAGTTCGGCGGCGGCCGCGAACGCGTGATCGGAGAAGCCGGTGGCCCTGGCGTATTTGCCGAGTTGATTGAGCACCCGGGTGACGTTGATGCCCTTGCCGCCGATGCGCTGCTCGACCGAGCGCACCCGGTGCGCCTGCCCGCGTTCGAACCGCTCGACACGATAGGTCATGTCGTAGGCGGGATTCATTGTCACCGTGAGGATCACATCAACCACTGTCCAAGTCTGGTTACCCGGCGCACACGCCCCCCTCGGTCGGTCGGAGTTCCATCACCGCAGCGTAGTTACCGGCGGTAACGGACTGTTCGTCGGGCGGTCGTCCGAGGCATCTGTGCAGCATGCCACTTTCGAGAGGCCGACGTGACCGCCGTATTCGGAAATCTATCTTGCCGCAGTGGTGCGGAGGCGGGTGGACGCGCCGTCGTGTTCGTCGGCCCGACCTCGTGATTCCGGCCGAGGCGGAGTTGGCAGAGCGGTTGCCGGAACCCGTCGCGAGTACTCGCCAGTACCCGTCCCTGGGGTGCTTTCGACGGCAGGCCGCGCCGTCTGGGCGGGATCGATCGCGTACTCGTCGCCGAGCCGGACGCGTTGCCGCGCGGTAGCATTGGCCGGGTGGCACGGCGCGATCGCGAATCCGGCAGTGGATCGGCGGACGGACGCAACTACGGGGGTCTCACCAAGGAACAGCGGGTCGCGCAGCGCCGGACCCGTCTCATCGACGCGGCGCTCGAACTGTTCGGCAGCCAGGGGTACGCGGCCACCCCCATCGAGCGGCTGTGCGCCGTCGCGAACGTGTCCACCCGCAGTTTCTACGAGGACATGGGCAGTCGCGAGGCCTTGCTGATCGCGTTGGTCGACCGCGTTACCACGCGCGCGGTCGAGCGCGCCGCCCAAGCCCTGCGCGACGTGCACGACCGGCCGCTCTCGGAACGCGTCACCGAGGGGTTCCGCGCCTACCTCGAGGTGACCTGCGCGGACCGGCGCTCGGCGCGCGTCTGTTACGTCGAGGTGGTCGGCGTCAGCCCCGCAGTCGAAGAGTGGCGGCGCGAACAACGCAGGCGCATCTCGTCTCTGATCGTCACCGAAGCCGAGAATGCCGTCGCCCGTGGCGAAACCAATCCCCGTCGCTTCGACCTCTTCGCTCTCGCCGTCATCGGCGCGGTCGATTCCCTTGCCCAGGAACTCGTCCACACCACGGTGCCCGGCACCGAAGTGTCGCTGGACGAGATCTGCACCGAGATCGCCTTCGTGGTCAACTCCTGCCTCGCGGCGGGGTGAACCGCGAAATTCGCTGGTGCGACGTGCGGTTCACTCAGACCGCTCGGCGATCGGATGGCGCCGGTTACTCGGCGAGCTTTGCTCCCGTCCGCAATCCCGCTGTCGCCAAGGCAGTAGCGCCGAACTCGCCACCAGCGCGACGGCCGCGCAGGCGATCGCCGTGCGCACGCTGGTCACCGCCGCGATGACACCGCCGAGCGCGATGAACGCGGGCTGAAAACACTTGGCGCTGATCGACCACGCCATGCCGACGCGCGCCATATGCGTGTCGGCGGTGTGGTTCATCCGGACGGTGGTGAAGACCGGGTTGAACACTCCCGCGCACAGCAGGAGCAGCGTCTCGGCGGCGATGATCGCGATCAACCCGAGCGCGTCGGGCCCGGCGAGCAGCAGCAGTCCGAGCCAGAGCGTGCGCAGCGTGCCGAACCCGAGCAGCACGGTGCGCTGATCGAACACCGCGACCAGCTTCGGGGCGCACAGCGACCCGATCAGCCCGCCCACCGCCGGAAGCCCGAGCGCCAGGCCGTATTGCCATGGCGCGAAACCCAGTTCACGCAGCATGAGCAGGGCCAGGAGCGGTCCGGTGAGCAGGAGTGAGCCGCCGAAGAGCATGGCGTTCCAGAACAATCGGTTCAGCGTCGGCTCACCGAAGATGTAGGCCCATCCGCCGCGGATGTCGGTGAGCCGTGGTCTTTTCGGCTGCTGCGATGCCGTCTCCGGTGTGGTGATGGCCCGGATTCCGAGCGCCGCCAGCAGATACGTCACGGCATCGAGGGTGATCGTGATCGCGGTGCCGAACAGCGAGATCAACAGCCCGCCCAGCGGCGCGCCCACCGTCGCCGCCGTCCAGAACGTGGTCTCCACCCGGCTGTTCGCCCGAACCCGGAGTGGTTCGGCCACAATGGATTTCAAGTACGCACCGTTGGCCGCGTTGAACACCATCGCGCACAACGTCTGCACCATCGCGACCCCGCACAACTGCGCGTAACTCAGCACCCCCAACGCCGCGGCCACCGGCACACTGGCCAGGGCGACGCAGGACGCCACACACGCCTGGATCATCACCGGCCGCTTCCGGCGAACCTCGATCAACGACCCAAGCGGCAGCGCGATCGCCGCCGCCGCGACCCCCGACAGCGCCGCCATCAACGACACCTGCCAATCCGACGCGTGCACCACCAGGATCGCCACCAGCGGCAGCGCCCCGGTACCGAGCGCACTACCGACCTGACTGACCGTCAGCGCCGCCCACAGCTTGTGGAAGTCGCGCGGCAGGCGGGTGGGTGTGATGTCGGTGTCGACGGGCACCCGCCCACCCTAGGTGGGCCGTGCGGTCGATAGCGTGTGCCCGCGATGCGCCGCGTGATCATGGCGTGCATGCCCATATCTCGAAGCCCGAGCCAGTGATCGTGTTCAGATAATTCCTGAGTTCCTTTCCGCGCGGAGAGTCGCAATTTTCCGAACATCGCCGCCGTCGAACCCGTAGGAAGATGCCAGGCTTACGACGTCTACCCGCATCCGCGCCGAGCGATGCGAAGCTGCTCGAGTTGCGGTGGCATCATCGCCGCGCCGCACGCCCGCAACGTTCGCGGCGTTCAGCCGACCTGAACCGGCTCGGTGGCGGTGGCGGTGGAGGAGGTCGGGTTGCCGAGGTTCGCCACCAAGTGCGCGACGGATGCGAGCGCACCTTCACGGCGCAGCGTGCCCAGACCTGGTGTTAGGTCGTTCCGCCGTCGGCAGATCCACGGCGCACCTGTCGGCAGATCCACGGCGGGTTCATCGGCAGATCCACGGTGCACCCGTCGGCAGATCCACGGTTGCCACCTATGATCGTCGTATGCGCGAAGCCATCGACTACCTACCGCGGCGTGCCGGCACGCTTGTCGAGGAGGCGTTGGCGGATACGCGGGTTGTGATCATCAACGGTGCACGTCAGACGGGTAAAAGCACGCTCGCCGAACGGTGTTTGACCGATCGTCCGAACGCCGTGAAGCGGTATCTCGACGATCCGCGGACGCGGGCCGCGGCGGAGGCCGATCCCATCGCGTTTCTGGACGCACGGGGAACGATGTTGATCGATGAAGTCCAGCGGGTTCCCGAGCTGTGGTTGTCCATCAAGTACGTGGTGGATCGTGACCCACTCCCGGGCCAGTTTCTGCTCACCGGCTCCGCGCGGTTGCTCGGCCTCAGCGAACTTCCTGATGCCCTGCCCGGGAGATCGGAGACCATCGAACTGTTTCCGCTGTCCCAAGGTGAAATACGCGGAGCCCCGGACGGCTTCATAGATGTCGCCTTCTCGGGTGATCCGCTGACCGCGCCGTCGGACCTGCGCCGCCGGGACTATCTGGCGGCGGTGTCGCGCGGCGGGTACCCGGAGGCGATTCGCCGAACGAATCCGCGTCGCCGTGCCCAGTTCTTCCAGTCCTACCTCGACGATCTGATGAGTCGTGACATCAGCCAGGTGGCGGACATCAAGCGCAGTACCGACATGCGGCGTCTGATCGCGACGCTGGCGGCGCAGAGCGGTGGGCTCCTGAATATCTCTCGTCTGTCCTCCGATCTCGGAGTTCCCGCCACGACGGTTCGCGATTACGTCGATCTGCTGGAACTCGTCTATCTGATCAGGCGAATCCCGGCCTGGTCAGCCAATGCGACTACTCGGGCAATCGCCACGCCGAAGGTTGTTTTCACCGATTCCGGCATCGCGGCGCACCTGATCACCGGCATCACCAATGACGCGGCTATCGGCGGACTGGTCGAAACTTTCGTGCTCGGTGAACTGACGCGTCAGCTGACTTGGAGTCAGACGATGGCGAGGCTCTACCACTACCGGGACCGGGACGGCTACGAGGTCGACGCGGTGCTCGAGGACAGTGCCGGACGCGTTGTCGCGATCGAGGTGAAGGCTGCCGAAACAGTTCGCACCGACGACTTCCGCTCCCTCCGGATCCTGCAAGACCGCCTTGGTGAACGATTCCATGCCGGATACGTGCTGTACTGCGGCGATCAGCAACTCCCGTTCGGCGAGCGGCTGTCCTGCGTCCCCATCAGTGCGCTATGGACAGCGGGGCGGCAGGAAGGTCTGTTGGAGTGATCAGAGTGGAGTACGGCGTCGAGTAGCCGGGCCTCTACACCCCACTCAGAGTGCGGCGGCCGATGGCGGCGCTGAGGGTGTCCAGTTCGGCGATGACGTCGATCGCCGCCCAGATGCGGTTCCGCTTGGTCTCCGAAAGAACCTCGAGGATTCCCGCGTCGGTGAGGCGCTCCATGGCGCGATAGACGCTGGCTTCCGTCGTTCCGGTGATTTGTTGAGCGGTTTCGACATTGAGGATCGGTGTGTCCAGCAGGTTGGCGAGTAGCGCTTCGTCGGCGGATTTCGCCCGCGGACGTGCGATTTCTCGCCAACGTGCCGGTAGGGATGCGAGATTGCGGGCGGATTCCTCCGCCGCACCGGCCGCGTGGATCGTCGCGACGGACACGTATTCGACCAGGTCGTCGACCTGCCCTGAGCGGTAACTGTTCAGTTTCGCGAAGTAGCGGCCCGTGTCGGCCAGCATCGCCGACGCGAGGGGAACCGTGATGCGCCGAGTCAGGCCGCGATACCGCAGCATCGCGCTGATCAAGGCGCGTCCGATGCGTCCATTGCCGTCGGTGAACGGATGGATCGACTCGAACTGCGCGTGTGCGATCGCGGCCTGCGCGAGGATCGGCAGGTCTTTGCGTGCCGCGAAGGTGAGCAAGTCGTCCATCAACTCGGGCACCATTTCGGGGGGAGGCGGAATGAACAGCGCGTCGAGCGGGGTGAAGTCACTACCGCCGATCCAATTCTGGACATCCCGCAGCTGTCCCGAATCGCGTGCCGCGTAGTAGTCGGGCTGCATCAGCAATCGGTGTGCGTCGAGTATGGCCGTGAGCGACACCGCGCCGCTTTCGGCAGTGCGCACCAGAGCGGTCAATGTGCGGACCGCGGCCAATTGAGATCGAGCGTCGTCGGACGCCTTGCCGCCGGCGATCGCCCGGCCGAACGAGCGCCAGCCGGCGTCGATGTGCTCGATCTTCGACGACGCCACCGACTCGCTGCGCAACAGAAAGTCCGCGAGCGGTGCGAGGTGTTCGCCGAAACCCGCTTCCAGACGCGCCACCGCGATAACAGCATCCTCGTGTGCGCGGGCGACTGCGCCGGCCGCCTGGTAGTCGAACGCCGCGATCCTTGGGGGGATCGCCACGTCGATCGACTTCAGCGTGCGATCGGCACGGGAACCCTGCCGCTGTCGAGGGGTCCAGGCGCGGGTCTCCGTTCGATGCGCGGGCCAATGCACGGAAACCTCCACTCGAGTGCCTAAAGTACAGTATGCGATTCCTTACTATACTTTGAGGGGTTGAAAGTACAGTAAGGGATCGCTTGTTAAAGGTTTTGTCGCGCACCGTACAGGGCTCGAGTCGGGTGGCAGTGTCTCGTTGGGATCGGCAGATCCACGGCGATGAGATGGAAAACCGCAGATGGTAACGGTTTTTTGGCGCGCGCCGGGGCGGGCGGGTACGCGCGTTCTGGGCGGTAGTGCACATCCGGCGGTGAATCTTCGGGCGCGAGCCTTGTGAGGTAGGGCGCGGGCGAGGGGGTTGGGCCGCGAGGACCGATCAGTCGGCTCCGTTGTCCACGGTGATCCAGGCGGGGAAGGGGTCGGGGTAGTGGGTCCAGTGCTGCGGTCCGGCGGCGAATTCGGCGTCGGTGAGCGCTGTTTCGTCGAGGGCGGTGGTGAGGGCGGTGGGGTCGAGGTCGAGGCCGATGAAGGCGAGGTCTTGGCCGAGGGCGAGGAGATCGTCGTCGGCGGTGAGTTCGTCGTCTCGGGTGAGCGGGTCGAAGGAGATGATGTGGCCGACGTGGTCCCACAGGGCGACGGTGTGGGGGCGGGTGGCGAGGCGGCAGAATCCGGCCGAGCGCACGACCGTGCCGAACGTTCCGGATTCGAGGCGATCGAGCAGGTGCTGGAGACGGCCGGGGTGCAGCGGGCGCGCGTTTTCGTAGCGGAACGCGCTGACGCCGGGGTCGGTCAGGCGCGGAGCGTGGTCGTCGTTGAGTAGTCCGATCCAGCCGGGACGATCCTGCGCGATCGTGTAAGGCTCGCCGGGCCGCCATGGTTCCGGCGGATCCTGGTGCAGGTGGACCCGTGCGCGCGGGCTCAGGTGGCTGACCAACCCCATCACCGTCGACAGGGTCGCGGTCGGGAGGGCCGTCCAGTTGACGAGGACGATCGTCGACGCGTATTCGAGTTGCGTCACGGTGAGTTTCGCGTACGGAGTGTCGTGCTCCGGACTCGTCCCGGCGGCGTGAATGTTGTTGTCGCGCCGCAGATCTCCCAACAGGTGCGCGGCGTCGGCGACGCACACCACGCCGGTGAGCGTCGTCGCGTCGCCGGAGAACGTGCCGATCACTTCGGTCGCCGGTGTGGTGGTGGGGAACTCGATCAGGATGCCGTCCGATTCGCACGGCCACGAGGTCAGCGTTGCGGCGTGCTCGACCGGATCGGATGTCGTCGTGAGCCGGTGCGCGGGCACGAACGTCCGCCGCGTCGTCTCGGCGAGACGGGAGGCGTAGTGCCCGCGCTCCGGCGCGCACGTCCCGATCACCGCCAGCACGTCCACCTGCCGCACCCGAACCTCCCATCACCCACCCGATCGACCGAGCCTATAGTATAACGACAATCGTTTTCATAAGGAGGCTGGGATGAAGGTCCGCAAGTCGCTGCGGTCGTTGAAGAAGCAGCCCGGGGCGCAGATCGTGCGGCGCCGCGGCAAGCTCTACGTCATCAACAAGAAGAACCCGCGGTTCAAGGGCCGTCAGGGCTGAGCGCGGGCGCGGCCGGGTGGCACTGTCATTCGGCCGCGCTATCGACCGCGAGCGTGCGACCAGCGCACACAACGGGCGGCTTGCTCCGATCGGCAGCTCTACGGCGCGGACATGACGGCCATCGGCGTGGTGGCGCTGCCGCGTGCTCAGCGCACGCCCACCGCAACCTCCCGCGCCCCTCGCATGGTGCGCACCCACACACTGAATCCCCACAACACGAACCCCGCGTACACGAGATACAGCACGGCGGACGGGTAGTAACCCGCAGCCAGCAGCAATGGCACGCCGACGATGTCGACGGCGATCCAGATCAACCAGAACTCCGCCCACCCCCGCGCCATCCCGTAAGTCGCCAGCACGGACCCGGTGAAGATCCACGCTTCGGCCCACGGACCATAAGAGCCGATAACCTCGAAGAGCTGGGCGAACAGCGCGGTGCCGATCAGCATGGCCGCCACCAGCATCCAGCGTTCGCGGGTGGTGGCCCAGCGCGGCGTCACGCCGCGATGTTCGAGCCCGGTCTCGCGCCGCGCGTGCCGGTACCAGGTGTACCAACCGAACACGCTGACCGCGATGAACATGAGCTGGCGCCCGGCCTGACCGGCCATGTTCAACTGCTGCGGGGTGTTGAACACGCCGCCGACGAACACGGTGAACAGCAGCGCGTTGCCCACGATGCCGACCGGCCACGCCCACACCCGCCGCCGCATCCCCCCGACCGCCGCGGCGACACCGAACACATTGCCGATGATCTCCCGCCACAGAATGGGCGAGCCGGCGATGTGTAGTTCGGCGTCCAGCAGCGCGGTCAACGGATTCACCTGCCGTATAACCGGCGAGTCAGCCCATTCCATCCACGCGGCGGGGGTTACGCGCGTCGTGATGCGAACGCGCCCCCAACAGCGGCGCGCACCGCATCGGCCAGCACGCGCGGGTTCTTCAGATGCACCGCGTGCCCGACCCCGGGCAGGACAACCACCCGCGTGCCCAGCGCCTCCGCCACCGCGCGCACCGCGCGATGCCGCTGAGCGGGCGATCGCTCCCCGACGGTGAGCGTCACCCGGTCCGCCACCTCGCCCAGCGGCGCGGGCTCGAACGCCCGGAACATCGCGAGTTCGCGCCCCACCACCGCCGCCGACGCGGAGGTACACGAGCGAGTCCACAGCGGCCCGTACAGCGCCCGCCCGAACCCTTCCACACCACCAACCCGAAACCGCTCGGCCACGGAATCCAGCAACCCGGGTGCGTACGACCCCGCCGCCGGTTCGTGCAGCAGCGCCCCCGCCAGCGGCGTTCCCCGCGCCGCCAAGGCCAGACCGAGCGTCGCCCCACCGCTCACGCCCACCAGAAACGCACCCGCGCACCGTGATTCGAGGAATTCGAGTTCGGTCGCGAGGTCCCCGGACTGGGGACGGTCGGGACGCGACACCGTCACGTCCCGGCCCAGTTCCCGCACCGTCGCGTCCCAGATCCGCCCGTCGGTGGCGGCGCCGTGCACCAGGACGACGCGCTTCACGCCGTCTCGGGCACCAAGCCGAACGCCGCCAGCACCTGGTCCGAGGTGGCGACCGCGCCGAAGATGCCGCCCTGCATGCTGATCATGCTCAGCGCCGCCTCGTGATGTTCGCGCTGCGTCGCACCGGTGCAGTCGGAGAGCACCAGGCATTCGTAGCCGCGGTCGTTGGCCTCGCGCATGGTGGTGTGCACGCACACGTCGGTGGTGATCCCGGTGAGGATGAGGTGGCTGATTCCCTTGGTGCGCAACAACAGATCCAGGTCGGTGGCGTAGAACGCGCCCTTGCCGGGTTTGTCGACGATCGGCTCGCCCGGTGCGGGCGCGACCTCCGGCACGATCTCCCAGCCCGGCTCACCGCGCACCAGGATTCGCCCGCACGGTCCGGCGCTGCCGATCTCGGCGCCGGCGCGCGCGGAGCGCCAGCGTTTGTTGGCGGGCAGGTCGGACAGGTCGGGCCGGTGCCCTTCGCGGGTGTGGATCACGGTCAGGCCCAGCGCGCGGGCGGCGGCCAGCACCCGGGCCGTCGGTTCGAGCCCGGCGCGGGTGAGCGACAGGTCGTAGCCCATCTGGTCGACGTAGCCGCCCGGTCCGCAGAAGTCGGTCTGCCAGTCGATGAGCAGCAGCGCGGTGCGCGCCGGATCGATGCGGCCGTCGAACGGCCAGGCGTAGGGATGGGAGTCGACGGTGCCGAATGTCATGCGGCCAGCTCCTTTTCGCGTCGAGAGGTGAGGGTGAACAGGACGAGGACGGCCGCCGCGGTGACGAAGCCGATCACGGCGTCCGACAGCCACGGGGCGTAGGCGTGGGCGAGCAGCGCGGCGGCCGCGCCCGCCGCCCAGGCGATGAACGCGGGCAGCCCGGCGCGGGCCCGTATTCCGAACCTCGGCAGCACCAGCTGGCCCAGGATGACGACCGCGCCGATGGGCGGCACGATCACGCCGAGCAGGCTCAGCCAGTACTCGAAGTACGACCAGATGCCCGCCACCGCCAGCGCCACGCCCACCGCGCCGAGGATCAGGGTGAGCCGCCGCATCCGCCCGCCGGTGAGTTGGCTCCAGCCGACCGCGCCGTTGTACAGGCAGTGCGCGCACACCGAGCCGAGATTGATGAACACGAACGCCACCGCGAGCGGCACCAGCACCCCGCCGTGGTCGATGAGCAGGCCCAGGAAGTTGCCGCCGTCGGTGCCGGGATCGGCGCTGCCGCCGAGCGCGACGACGACGCCGCCGATCACCAGCGCCAGTGAATTGCTCACCGGGAACGCCGAGACGGCGGCCAGGAACGCTTCCTTGCCGTTGCGCGACCAGCGCGTGAAATCGGCTGTCATGGTGCCGGAATCGATGAACGCGGCGATGACCAGCGTGACGGCCGCGCCGAAACTCATCGCCGCCGCGCCCGCACCGCCCTGATACGACGTCGGCGCGCCGGAACGGTCGCCGGCGGCGAGCACGATCGCGACGATGCCCAGCACTATGTAGACCGGTGCCGCGATCACGCCGATCACCGACAGCGCGCGGATGCCGAGCAGGGTGAGCCCCACGAACGCGAGTCCGGCGAGCAGCGTGGTGGTGCGCTCCGGCCAGCCGAGGGTGCTGTTCAGGATCGCCCCCGCCATGCCGGTCTGGAAGGCGAACCAGCCGATCACGATGGTGGCCAGGAACGCCGACGGCACGAAAGCGCCTACCCGGCCGAAGGTTTCGGCGGCGGTGAGGGCGAAGTTCTTCCCTGTGCGCCCGGCGATCACGCTGAGTGCGCCGACGTAGCCCATCAGGCACAGGTTGCCGACGAGAATCGCGAGCATGCCCGTCCAGAACCCGAGCGAATAGACGATGAGCCCGCCGAAGACGGCGCAGGTGAGCACCATCGGGAAGCCGAACCACACGGCCGAGACCGACGCGAGGCTGCGCCTGCGCTCCGGGGGTACCGGCGTGGTTTCGAATTCGTCTGCCTCGGAATGTATTCCGGAGGATGCCGGTGCGGCGGTGGTGGTACTCATGCTGTCCTGCTTCGCGTGGGGAGTTCGTAGATGACGGTGAGGCTGCCGCCGCCGGGCGGGCCCTGATGTTCGGCGCCGCCCGAGACATACACGGCGCCATCGCCTTTCAGCGCCGCGAGAAGCCCGCCGACGGCGGCGCGCGCGTGCCGGGTGGCGTTGATGTCGGAGTCGGTGAGCATGGTGTGCCGCAACCCTCGGATCGCGCCGGTCGGATCGGCCTCGGCCTTGGCGAAGATCTGCCGCACCGTCCCGCCCCGCGCGGCGACCTCGTCCAGCAGGGCTCGCACGGAGGCGAGGTCGAGTGCGTCGGTCATCTGTCCGTGGATGGCGCGCAATGGATTCGAGGCCGTCGTGCTCTCCGCGACGACCAGCACGTGGCAGTCGTCCAGTTCGGCGCCCGCGCTGGCGGAGGCGCGGGCCGACGACACCTGCGCGAGCCCGGCCAGCGCCTGTTCCGCCGTGTGGCGATCACATTCGCCCAGCGCGACAGCGATGCCGAGCGCGCTCGCGCCCCGCGACTTCCCCATGGATTCGTATGGGTCGCCCGCGGCCGGAACGTGACCGGCGGCGCGGAGCGCGGCGATCGTCTCCGAGGTCAGCAGCGGGCATTTCACGAGAACGAGATGCGCCTCGCCGGGCCCGGCCCCGAGTTCGGCGAGCAGTTTGCCGACGGTGTCGGCGACCGCGTCCACCTGGGCGAGGCCGCCGATCTCCGCGGGCACCAGCACCCGCGTGCGTCCCGCCGCGGCGACCAGTCCACGATCGAAACCCTCGTGGGCGCGGTCGTCGCGGACCAGCACGTTGACATGCGGGCTCAGCACGCCTTCCGTGCCGCCGGAGAAGACGGTGACGGCGGCGCCGGGCAGGCGCGGCTCCCACACCGCCGCCGACAGTGTGCGGCTGAAATCGTTGACGCACCCGTTGCCTTCGGTCTTGCCGATGACGGCCACCACGTCCTCGGAGCGAAAACCGTTGGCTCGCATAGTTTCCAGCGCGCCGAGGTCGTCCGGCCCCGCCGTGGGCACGGTGAACAGGGTGACAGCGCTCATGCGGGTTCCGCCTTCCGGGCCGGGGTGAGATGGTTGAACAGCAGATTCAGCGTGAAGGCCACCAGGACCGTGCTGGTGATGGCGCCGCCGGCGATGATCTTCACCGACGAGGGCATCGAGTCGTAGAGCTCGGGCGCGACGATCGGGATCATCCCGGCGCCCATGGCCAGCGAGACGACCAGCAGGTTGTCGTTGCGGGCGAAGTCGACCTTCGCGAGGGTCGCGATTCCGACCCCGGCCACGGTCGCGAACATGACCAGGCTGACCGAGCCGATCACCGGGCCGGGCAGGCTCGCGACCACTTCGCCCATCTTCGGCACCAGACCCAGCGTCACGAGCAACGCGCCCGCGACCGCGACCGCCGCGCGGCTGGCCACCCCGGTCATCCGGACCAGGCTGACGTTCTGCGCGAAGATCGTGTCGGGGAACGAGGTCAGGAATCCGGCCAGTACCGCCGACACGCCGTCGGCGCCGAGGCCCCCGGCGAACCTGCGTGGTTCGGCGGGCATGCCGATCGTCTCGGCCGTCGACATCAGGTACGCGGTGGATTCGATGAAGATCACCAGCATCACCAGGCACATCGCGACGATGCCCGCGATCGGGAAGGTGGGCGCGCCGAACAGGAACGGATTCGGCAGGCCGAGCCACGCGGCCGAGCCCACCGCGCCGAAGTCGGCCATCGAGCAGGCCGCCGCGACGAGGGTGCCGAGGACCAGCGCGATCAGCACCGCCGACTGGGCGACGACCCCGCGCCCGTAGCGCATGAGCGCCACGATGGTGACCACCACACCGGCGGCGAGCGCCAGCCGCGCACCGCTCGCGGGCTCGCCCTCGAAGGTCATCGACACGGCCTTGCCGATCAGGGACAGGCCGATCATGGTGACGGCCGCCCCGCGCACCATCGGCGGGAAGAAGCGGAGCAGCCGCGTGAACGGCACCGCGACGAGTACGCCGAACACCCCGGCGGCGATCATCGCCCCGTACACGGCGGACAGCCCGTATTCCTGTCCGATCAGGATCATCGGCGTCACGGCGGTGAACGAGGCGCCGGCCACCACGGGCATCCGCGCGCCGAGCAGTGAGCCGATGCCGAGCGCCTGCACGACGGTGATGATCCCGGCGACCAGCAGGTCCGCGTTCACCAGCGTGGCGATGGTCGACTGGTCGAGGCCGAGCGCCGCGCCGAACACGAGCGGGACGGCGACGCAGCCGGTGTACATGACGAGGACGTGCTGCACGCCGAACAGCGCGGTCCGCCAGAACGGCAGGCGCGCGGCGACGGGGCGCGGCGGGGATTCGGTGGGGGCGGCGTCGGCGGACATGGGACCTGACCTTCGGCTCGACGACTTCAACGACACCGCTAGTTGTATACAAATGGTGTTGCGAGCCCGTTGCCGTGCGTTCCCTACGCGTTAAATCGAGCCGATCTCCGGATGTTTGTATACAAACTAGCTGTGATCGAGATCGCCGAGCAGCCGTTCGTCCCGGGTGATGTGCTCGTCCATGAGGTACCCCGCCTGGACCGGCGCCCCGTGCAGGATCGCCTGCGCGATGGCGGCGTGATCACTCCAGGAGATCTCGGTGCGGGTGTCCAGGCGCTGGCCGAAGATCCACGAGACGCGCTGGAGGATCTGCTCGAGCATCGCCTGCAACTGCTGATTGCCCGAGGCCTCCGCGACGAGGGTGTGGAAGCGCAGGACCAGCGGCGGGACGTCGCCGTGGGTGTGCGTGAGCGCGGCCGAGCGGCCGAGTTCGACCACGCGGGCCAGTTCGTCCGCGACCGCCCCGCCGCGGTTGCGCGCCGCCAGCTGCGCCGCGAGCACTTCCAATCCCCGGCGGATCTGCACCAATTCGCGCATGGCCGTCACCGACGGCGCGGAGACCGTCGCGCCCCGGTAGCGCACGATCGTCACGAATCCCTCGCTCTGCAACTGCGAGAGCGCTTCGCGGATGGGGATGCGCGAGACCCCGAACCGCTGCGCCAAATCGGCCTCGCGCAGCCGGTCACCCGGCGCCAGTCGCCCGGCGAAGATCTCCTCGCGGAGGGACTGCGCGATGACCTCCCGGGGCGCGGTCCGGCCGTTCTCGTCAGCGACAGTCACGGGAGCGAGCCTAATCTCCGGCGCGGGGCGGGTCGGCCGCTCGCCGTAACCACCACGCAATATGAGCCCCGGATTCGGCAATATCGGTGCAATCGGGCGCTTCTACTGTGGCGGCATGAGTACGGGGACCGGTATCCACATCAGCGGGTTGAGCAAGTCGTTCCGGGCCGGCCGGCGCACGGTGACGGCGCTGGACTCGGTGGACCTGCACACCGCGCAGGGGGCGTTCCTGTCGTTGCTCGGGCCGTCGGGCTGCGGCAAGTCCACTGTGTTGCGGATTCTGGCCGGGCTGGAGGAACCGACGTCCGGGACCGCGCTGATCAACGGGGAGACGCCCGCCGAACTGCGCGGCGGGCACGAACTGGGGATCGCGTTCCAGGATTCGGCGCTGCTGCCCTGGCGCACGGTGGAGTCGAATATCAAGCTGCCGTTGCAGGTGGCGGGGCTGAAGCCGGAACCGGGACAGATCGAGGACCTGATCCGACTGGTCGGCTTGGAGGGGTTCGAGAAGGCCAAGCCCGCTCAGCTCTCCGGCGGTATGCGGCAGCGGGTTTCGATCGCGCGGGCGCTGGTGGTGAAGCCGACCGTGCTGCTGCTGGACGAACCGTTCGGCGCGCTCGACGATATGACCAGGCAGAAGCTCAACCTCGAACTGCTGCGCATCTGGACCGAGAAGCCCGCGACCACATTGATGGTCACCCACGGCATCGCCGAGGCCGTATTCCTCTCCGACGTCGTCGCGGTGATGAGCCCCCGGCCCGGTCGCGTCCTCGAACTCGTGGAGATAGACCTCCCGCGCCCGCGTCTCCCGGAGATGATGCGCACTCCCGAGTTCCACAAGCTGCACGATTTCCTCTCTGAGTTGCTGTTCGGCGCGGGCGGTGTGGCGCTGGATCAAGGTGGTGCGGCGTGAAAAGGTTCGCGGGTGCGCTCGGCATCATCGGGCTGGTCGCCGTGTGGTGGCTGCTCGCGGCGATCGGTGTGGCGGGCGGGACCGTGCCGAGTCCGTGGGAAGTGTTGCGCACCATGTACTCCGACGGGTGGGCCCTGTACGGACCGAACTTCGAGATCACCGCGATAGGTGCGTTGAAGGGCTTCCTCTGGGGTAATGCCCTCGCGATCGGATTGGCCCTGCTCGTAATGCTCATTCCGCCGATCGAATCGCTCGCCACCCAGTTGGCGATCCTCTCGTACTGCACACCATTGCTCGCGCTCGGCCCGATCATCCTGGTGGTGTTCGGCGGCCGTACGCCGACGGTGTTCCTGGCCGCCATGTACTGCTTCTTCACCACGATGGTCGGCACGGTGAGCGGATTGCGCTCGGCCGACCCGACCAGCCTCGACCTGGTGCGCGCCTACGGCGGTGGCCGCTGGCAGCAGCTGTACCGGGTGCGGGTGATCGCCGCGCTGCCGAGTACGTTCGCAGCCTTGAAGATCGCCGCGCCCTCGGCGGTGCTCGGCGCGATCATCGGCGAATATCTCGGCGGCGTGGACAGCGGCATCGGCGTCGCGCTGACGGCCGCGCAGACCTCCTACAACGTGCCGCGCACCTGGGGCATGGCGATCGCGGCGGCCGCACTGGCGGGGCTGGGGTACGCGGTGGTCGCGCTGACGGCGCGGTTGGCGGCCCCGTGGACGGCGGAGGCGGCGCGATGAAGCCGAGTGCGAACCGCGTGCCGGCGGCATTGATTCCGGAGACTCCGCGGGCGGACGGCCCCGAGAAACGGCCGAGCGCGAGCCGCGTCCAGCCCGCGGCGACCGCGGAGGTCTCCCGATGACAGTCCTGCGCCGCGTCGGCGGCTTCCTGTTCCCTTTGCTCACCTCGTTGCTGTTGATGCTGCTCATCTGGTGGGTCTTCCTGCGGGCGTTCCCGCAGGTCGGGCCGCGCGTGGGCAAGACGCCCGCGGATGTGTGGGAGTACCTGGTCACCTCGCCCGGCGCGGCGAACGCGCGGTCGGCGATCTTCGACAACCTCCAGATCACGTTGCGCGACGCAGCGTTCGGTTTCGTCGTCGGGATGGGCGCGGCGCTGGTGCTGGCGGCGCTGTTCGTGTCGATCCGCGCGGTGGAGCAGACGGTGATGCCGGTCGCGATGCTGTTGCGGTCGGTGCCGCTGGTGGCGCTGGCCCCGATCATCGTGCTCGTCTTCGGGCGCGGACTGGGCGGCGTCACCGTGATGGCCGCGATCGTGGTGCTCTTCCCGGCGCTGGTGATGATCATGACCGGCTTGCGCAACGCGCCCGCGCAGGCGATGGATCTGGTTGCGGCATATGGCGGTTCGCGCTGGACCGCGCTGCGCATGGTGGCGATTCCGGCCGCGCTGCCGTCGGTGTTCGCGGCGGCGCGAATCTCGGTGCCCGGCGCGCTGATCGGCGCGCTGATCGGTGAATGGCTGGGCAGCGGAGAGGGTTTGGGCGCGAGCCTGATCCGGGCGATCCCCACCTTCCGCTACAGCGAATTGTGGGCCTCGATCGTGATCGTCACGCTGGTCTCGGTGCTGCTGTACGCGATCGTCGGCGTGCTGGAGAATCTGGTGCTGGCCCGTTTCGGCCCCGACGCGGGCCGCCGCTGAAGCACAATGCTCGGAACATTTCAGTAAAGAGGACGAAACCGAATCCCCTTAGATTCGGCCTCATGACACCCGCGCATCGCTCTTCGTTCGGGACGAACCTGAACCGCCGCTCCTTTCTCCGTTATTCCGCGCTGACCGGCGCCGCGCTCGGCGGCGCCGGTCTGCTCGCGGCCTGCGGCTCCGATTCCAGCAGCTCATCGGGTGGTACGACCCAGGACGGGTCGAAATACGGCACCGTCGCCGTGCAGCTCTCCTGGATCAAGAACATCGAATTCGCGGGCGAGTACTTCGCCGATTCGCGCGGCTATTTCCGCGACGCCGGATTCGGCGCGGTCGATCTCATCGCCGGTGGCGCGGCCAGTACGTCGGTGGAGGCCGGTCTCGATACCGGAAAGGTGTGGATCGGCCTGTCCGCGCCCCAGACCACCGCGCCCGCCATTCTGGAAGGCCTGCCCGCCAAGATCGTCGGCACCACGTTCCAGAAGAATCCGTTCGCGATCGTGAGTTCGGCGGCGCGGCCCATCACTTCGCCGCAGGACATGCGTGGGCGCCGCATCGGCGTGCAGGACACCAACCAGCTCGTCTTCAACACGTTGCTCACCGCCAACGGCATGACCCCGGGCGACGTGACCATCGTGCCCGCGCAGTTCGATCCGACGCCGCTGGCCAACGGCGAGGTCGACGGCTGGGTCAGCTACGTCACCAACGAGCCGATCACCTTGGCCGCCAAGGGGTTCCAGAACTCGCACTTCCTGTTCGCCGACTACGGGCTGCCGCTGGTCGCCGAGACCTTCACGGTGCTGCAATCGACCATCGACGACGAGCGTGACAAGCTCAAGGCCTTCCTCACCGCCGAGATCAAGGGCTGGCGCGACGCGGTGGCCGACCCGGCGGAGTCGGCGCGCCTGGCGGTCGAGGTGTACGGCAAGGATCTGAACCTCGACCTCGAGGAGCAGACGCAGGAGGCGATCGCGCAGAACGACCTGGTCGTCTCGGCGGACACGCAGGCCAACGGCCTGTTCACCATGACCGACGCGCTCATCGAGCAGAACATCGCCGCGCTGGCCACCGCGGGGATCGAGATCACCGCCGACCAGCTGTTCGACCTGTCGATCCTCGAGGAGATCTACGCCGAGAACCCCGAACTCAAGGGCTGAGTGTTCGGGCGCCGAGCGTTCGGGAGCTGAGCGTCCGAGGGCCGGGTGTTCGTGGGCTGAGCCCCACTCACAGGGCGACCGAGGTCCGCGCGCCGAACGCCTGGGCGGCGTGGATGACCTCGGCGCTCTCACCCTGGTTTCCCCGCTGCGCCGGCCGTCCTGTGCGCCCCGAGCGCGCCGCGATCAGCTCGGCGGCGATGGCGACGGCGGTCTCGTTCGCGGTGCGCGCGCCCACGTCCAGACCGGCGGGCGAGTGCAGCCGCGCCAGCGTGGTCTCGTCGAAACCGCCGGCGCGCAGGTCGTCGATGCGGCGCGCGTGCGCGGAGAACGAACCGGATGCTCCGAGGTAGCCGAGCTCGGGCAGCCGCAGCGCCACCGTGAGCAGCGGGATCTCGAACTTCGGGTCGTGGGCGAGCACCACGATGCCGGTGGTGGCGTCGATCTCGCCCGCCGCGGACAGGGTGTTGAGGTAGCGGTGCGGCCAGTCGACCACCACCTCGGCGCCGGGGAACGCGTCGGGGTTGGCGAACTCGGCGCGCGAGTCGCAGATGGTGACCCGGTAGCCGAGCAGGCGCGCCTGCACGGTGAGGGCGGCGGCCTGGGCGTTGGCGCCGAAGATGAGCAGCCGCGGCGCGGGCGCGAACGAGGCGACGAACAGGTCCGACTCGGGCAGCGCCACCAGTTCGGTGTTGTGCCGCTTGTCGGTGATCAGGTGCTGGCCGATCAGGTCGGGGTCGGGATTCCACACCACGGTGAAGACCGTCACGCGCCGGTTGGCGGCGATTTCCTTTGCCACGGTGGGGAATTCGGGGAAGTCGTGATGAGAGAACGGCTCGGCGAACACGTCGACCATGCCGCCGGACTCGAAGCCGGGCTCACCGGGCGGCACCGGGACGCGATGCAACGTGCGCGCACCCGTCCTGGCGGCGGACTTGGCGGCCTCGTACACGGCCGCTTCGACCGAGCCGCCGATCCCCGCGCCGTAGACGGCGCCGTTGGCGTCCACCAGGATCGCCGAGCCCACCGGTACCCCGCCGGATCCCACGGTCCGCACGATGGTGGCCAAACCACCGGTCCGGCCGGAATGCCACACCCGCAACAGGTCGTCGACGATATCGCGCATCAGTTCTTGCTCCGATCACAGTGCGGTCGAGGCCGGGACGTCATGATCCATTCCCGTCGCCACATCGTCGCACGTGACGAACACCATATCCGCTCGGCTGTGCAAATAGGTACGCGCCCCGGAATCTCCTGCCGCACTGGTGAATATCGAGGTCCAGTGCTTGTGGTTGATCACAACGGGATGGCCTGGTGTGGTGAAGAACACAGCGCGGGCGAGCCCGCTCTCGGCCGCGCGCGCGGCGGCGAGAACGCGCGCGACGCACACCGCCCCGACGTCGGGTGTGTCCACCGGCATGATCGCGACGTAGCGCGCGGGGGTGCGCGCGGCCGCGGCGAGGCCCGCGCGCAGCGAGGCGGACAGGCCCGTGGCCCAGTCCGCCGCCCAGACGGTTGTCACGTCATCCGGGACCCCGGCGGCCGCCGGGTCGGGTCCGGTGGCGCCGAGCACCACGATCACCGGGGCACAGCCGCCCTCGCGCAGGGCGGCGATCGCGGCGCGCAGCCAGGCGCCGCCCTCGGCCAGCGCCTTGGGCATGCCGTAGCGGGTCCCGGCGCCGGCGGCCAGCACGAGGCCCGCGCAGGGGCCGTCGGGCGGCGGGGTGGACTCGGGCACGGAAACCACGGTAGACCTGCGATATTGCCGAACGGTTACTGCGCGGCGGTGCGCGCTGCCCGACACGCCGGGCGTGATCTGTCGCGCTCCGGTGGCGCGCGGCCGGGTCGTATTCGATGCTGGACCGATGACGGACGACGACGTGGGCATCGGTGACTTCGACGCGCTGGCGCAGGACGCGGCCACCGCCGCGCTGCTCGCGTGTTGCTCCTCGCCCGCGTGGGCGCGCGGCGTGCTGGCGGGCCGCCCCTATGGCAGCGTCGACCGGCTGTTCGCGGCCGCCGACGCGGTGCTGGCCGAACTCCCGGAATCCGAGATCGACGCCGCCCTCGCCGGGCACCCCCGGATCGGAGACACACCGGACAACGCCGCCTCGGCGCGCGAGCAGGCCGGTGTGGCCGACTCCGGTGACGAGGTGCGCGCCGCACTGGCCGCGGGCAACCGCGAATACGAAGAACGGTTCGGCCACCTCTACCTGGTGTGCGCGTCGGGGCGGTCCGGACCCGAACTGCTGGAGGTGCTCCGAGCCCGGCTCGGCAACGATCCGGCGACCGAAAGGCAGGTCATGCGAACGGAATTGGCGAAGATCAACCGAATCCGGTTGGCGCGCATGCTCGGTGGTGCCTCGTGAGCACCTTGAGTACGCACGTCCTGGACGCGGTGGTGGGCGCCCCCGCGGTCGGGGTGGCCGTGACCTTGTTCTCGGGCACCGAGACGGTGGGATCCGGAGTCACCGACTGCGAGGGGCGGATTGCGGCGCTGGGCGGTGAACTCGCGCCCGGCGTGTACCGGATCGCGTTCGAGTCGGGGGACTATTTCGCGCGGCAGCGGGTGGAGACGTTCTACCCCGAGGTCGCGATCTCGTTCACCGTCGGCGGGGAGCGGCACTACCACGTGCCGCTGCTGCTCTCGCCGTTCGCGTTCTCCACCTATCGAGGGAGCTGACCATGCCGCTGACGGGTCCTATCACGTTGTCCGACAACAGATACGGCAAGGCCGAGAATCGGATCGTGCGGATCCGTCGCGGCGGAGAACGGCACGAGATCCGGGACGTGAACGTGTCCACGGTGCTGCGCGGCGATTTCGCCGCCGCCTACACCGAGGGCGACCAGTCGGCGGTGCTGCCGACCGATACGCAGAAGCAGACCGCCTACGCCTACGCGAAACACCCTGGGCTGGACACCCTCGAGGACTACGGGCTCGCGCTCGCCGGGCACTTCGTGGCCGATATCGCCCCGGTGACCAGCGCCCGCATAGAGATCGAAGAGTATGCGTGGCAACGGGTTTCGATCGACGGGCGCGAGCACGACTTCGCTTGGAAGCGCCGGGGCCCCGAGGTGCGCACGGCCGAGGTGACGGTCGCCGAGCCGGGCCGGGCCTGGGTGATCGGGGGCGTCAAGGATCTGGTGCTGCTGAAGTCCACCGAGTCCGAGTTCGCGGGCTTCCTCACCGACGAGTTCACCGTCCTGGAACCGACGGACGACCGCATGCTCGCCACCGCCCTCGACGCCCGATGGCGCTTCGCCGAGACCGCGGACGTGGCGTGGGACGCGGTGTACGAGGGTGTGCTCGCGGCGCTGACCGAGGTGTTCGCCACCCGGTACTCGAAAGCGTTGCAGCAGACGTTGTTCGACATGGGGACCGCGGTGCTGGAGCGCTTCCCGGTGCTGGCGGAGATCCGCCTCACCGCGCCCAACAAGCACCACTTCGACTACGACCTGGGGCGTTTCGGTCTGGAGAACCACGGCGAGGTGTACTACGCGGCCGACCGGCCGTACGGGCTGATCCACGCCACCCTCGCCCGTGCCGACGCTCCCGACGCCGGCCTGGCGTGGGAGCCCTGAGAGGAGGCGACGTGATGGACGAGGCCAGTCTGGTGATCGAGAACTGCGCGATCGCGACCGTGGATGCGATCGGCACCGAGTATCGGCGCGGATACGTTGTGGTGCAGGGCAATCGGATCGCCGAGGTGGGAGAGGGTGATCCGCCCGCGATGCTCGCCACGTGGATCGACGGGCGGGGCTGCCTGCTCACGCCGGGACTGGTCAACACCCACCACCACCTGTACCAGTGGATCACGCGAGGTCTGGCGGCCGACAGCACGCTGTTCGAGTGGTTGCGCGAGCTCTATCCCGTGTGGGCGGGCATCGACGAGGACGCCGTGCGGATCGCGGCCACGGGCGCGCTCGCCACGCTCGCACGCACCGGCTGCACCACGACCACCGACCACCACTACGTCTTCCCGCGCGAAGGCGGCGACCTGATCGGCGCGGAGATCGAAGCCGCCACCGAGGTGGGGCTGCGGTTCCACCCCTGTCGCGGCAGCATGGACCTGGGCGCGAGTTCCGGTGGGCTGCCACCGGATTCGGTGGTCGAATCGCCGGAGGCGATCCTCACTGCGAGCGCCGAGGCCATCGCCCGCTGGCACGACCCGACGTTCGGCGCCATGGTGCGCGTCGCCCTCGCGCCCTGCTCACCGTTCTCCGTGACCCCCGAGCTGCTGCGCGAATCCGCCGCGCTCGCGCGCGAGCAGGGCGTGCGGCTGCACACCCATCTCGCGGAAACCCTGGACGAGCAGGACTATTGCCTCGCCACGCACGGTTGCACGCCCGCCGAGTACATGGAGCGACTGGGCTGGATCGGCCCCGATGTCTGGTACGCGCACGGCATCCACTTCGACGACCGGGCCATCGCCACCCTGGCCCGCTCCGGCACCGGCGTCGCGCACTGCCCCACCTCGAACGGACGGCTCGGGGCCGGGATCGCCCGCACGGCGGATCTGCTCGACGCGGGTGTCCCGGTGGGGTTGGGTGTGGACGGCGCGGCCAGCAACGAATCCGGCGCCCTGCTCGCCGAACCCCGCACGGCCCTGCTCTACGCCCGCGCCACCGGCGGCCCCGGCGCCATGACCGTGCGCACCGCGCTGGAACTGGCGACCATCGGCGGCGCGCGAATCCTGGGCCGCGACAACGAGATCGGCTCGATAGAACCGGGCAAACTCGCCGACCTCGCGCTGTGGCGCCTGGACACCCCCACCCACCAGGGCATCGACGACCCGGTGACCGCCCTCATTCTCGGCGACCCGCCCCCGCTCGCCGCGCTGATCGTCAACGGGCGGGAAATCGTGCGCGACAACGAAGTCCGCACGGTGGATGAGGAAACCGTGGGTCGGGAGGTAGCGCGCGCCCAAGCACAACTCGTCGCCAAGGCGGGGTGAGCGATGCTTCAGTCGCGCCAGCCGACCAACTCGGCGCTGTCACTCCACAGCGCGCGTCCCACTGCCTCGTCACGCGCCAGGTTCGACGGCTCACCCCACGTGAGCCGGTCGCGCCGCAGGGCGGCGTAGCGCGACCCTGACGGCGGCCGGCTGTTCCCGAGTGCCAAGTCGGCCAAGGTTTTTCCGGCGGCGGTGCGGCTGTTGAGGGTCGGGCTGAAGGTGCGCAGGGCGCGGCCGAAGACCGGGACGCCCAGGATCGTCCACGCGGTGCGCAGCGGCAGGGCGAGGTCGCGGGCCAAGCCGGTGCCGAACACCTGCCCGGGGTCGTAGGCGAGCACGGTGGCACGCGGCGCGAACGGGGACAGCGACCGCGCCGTCAGCACCGCGCACAGTTTGGACGCCGTGTACGCGCGCTCCCCGGCCTTGCGCGGCCGCTCGTCCAGGGCGGGATCGCGGTCGGGGTGGGCGAGCAGGCGCGCGTCGGCGTGCCGGGGTGGCGCCAGGCCCGCGCCGGTGGCCGGGTCGTGGGTGCCGCTGGTGGTGAGCACCACCGTCGCGCCGTCGGCCAGCTCGGGCAGCAGCAGGCGCGCCAGCAGGTAGTGGGCGAGGTGATTGACGGCGAAGGTCGTCTCGAAGCCGTCGGCGCTGCGCCCGTCCACATCGGGCCTGATCAGCCCGGCGTTGAGCACCAGCCCGTCGAGAGCCGCACCGTCGAGCCGGTCGCGCACGGCCGCCGCGAATTCACGCACCGATCCGAGGTCCGCCAGATCCACCGGAATCGAGGCGCCCACCTCCGCCGGCCCACGCGCCCCCGAGATCAGCCGAGCGCCTTGGGCGACCATCCGTTCGGCCGCCACGGCGCCGAACCCGGAGGACGCACCGGTCATCACAATCGTCGCCACGCCACCCCTCCGGCAGCCGTCGAACGGAATACCCCGCCAGCGTAACGCAGGTCACATCGCGCCGGCGGGGTTCGGCGCTCAGGCCGCCACCACCGCCGACCCCTCGACGGCGGTGGTGGCGGGGTCCGGTGCGGCGGGGTCGCCGTCGCGCGGGGCGCGCAGGGCCAGCAGGCACAGCACGTCCTGGACGGTGAGCCCGAGTTCGGCGGCGTGCAGGGCCGCGATGTGGCGGTCGAATTCGCCACTGGGCCGGATCTGTTCGAGCAGGATCATCTCGGCCAGGACGATGCCGGCCAGGGCCTGGGCCCGGGTGAGCCGGTACGCCGTCGGGAGGTACGACAGCACCCACCGGCCGCTGTGCGGCTCGGGCAGGTCGATCCGGAAAGCCGCCTCCAGGGCAACATCACTCGTGATAAGCCACTCCGTTGCTGTAATCGCCATCGCGCGAACCCCTTTCAGTCGCCGCGAGCGTCGTGTGCGTGTCTACTACGGTGTCACGGGGGAGCGGGCGTGGGCGATCCCAAGGTGTGGACGGATTTTTCCGGTTGCCGGTGACTTCGTGACCTGGGGAAACACTGAGAATACCGGCAGAAAGTTCACAACCGGGCCGGGGATCGTCCCGGCGCGGCGCATACTCGCGAGGAGTGCGGTCGGGAGGGAGGAACCGATGAACCGGCGCGGCGAGGGCGGCGTGAGCGCGGACGAGCGGCGACGCCTGCGACAGGTGTTGCTCGGCCTGGGGCTCACCGAACATCAACTGCTGGAACCGCTCGCGGGCGAGCTCAGGCAGCGAGGATACCGCCCCAGAGCGGCCTGGCGCCACGCCAACGGTTTCACCCAGAACACGGTGGCGCGGCGGTTCAACGAACTCACCGACAGCGCCCGCGCCGCGATGAAGGCGAGCCGGATCTCCGAATACGAATCCTGGCCGCTCGGAACGCAATCCGGCGCTCGCCCCACTCTGCGCGTACTGAAAGTCCTTGCCGCCGTGTACGGCACCACGTGGGACCAGCTCGTCGACGTGGCCGATCTGGCCCACATGCCGGAGGCGGACCTCGAGGAGTACCACGACGCCGTCGCCCGCCGCGCCGTCGCGCGCCAGCCGGTGCCCACCGGCGGTGACCTGCCCGCCGAGGTTCCGCACTTCACCGGCCGGGAGAACGCGAAAGACCTTCTTCGCCAACGGGTCCG
This sequence comes from Nocardia puris, assembly GCF_036051655.1. NCBI lineage: Bacteria > Bacillati > Actinomycetota > Actinomycetes > Mycobacteriales > Nocardiaceae > Nocardia > Nocardia puris. The sequence goes on from NZ_CP107943.1 coordinate 2,426,649, forward strand.
GGAACATGTGCGCGGGGGAGCGGTGTCGGTGCACGTCATCGTCGGGCTCACCGGCATCGGGAAGACCGCCCTGGCGCGCTACGCGGTGTCGGCGTTCGAGAAGCACTATCCCGACGGCACGATCTGGTTCGACCTGCACGGCTACACGCTGGGCCGGGAACCGCGCGAACCCGCCGACGTGCTCGAACAACTGCTGCTCCAGATCGGCGTGCCGCGCGAGAGCATCGAAGCCGACCTGGCCGGGCGCGCCAACCAGTGGCGCACGGCGATGAGCGATCGCCGCATGCTCGTGGTGTTCGACAACGTGCTCGACAGCGCCCAGGTCAAGGACCTGCTGCCGCAGGCGCCGGGCTGTTTCGTGCTCGTCACCAGCCGCGGCAAACTCACCGGGCTCGCCTACGCGGCGCCGCTGCGGCTGGACGTGATGGGCTGGGACGAGGCCGAGGAACTGCTGGTCAAACTGGCCGGGCTGGGGCCGGGCTACGACCGCCAGGCGGTGCGCCAGATCCTCCAGACGGCGGGTCGGCTGCCGCTGGCGATCCGCCTGATCGGCGGCCAGATCGCCCACCACGGCGAGGAGATGCTGGCCGACACCGCCGCCGAGATCGTCGCGCTCACCGAGCGGATCAAGCGCGCGTCGGCGGTGCACGTGGCGGGTGAGTCGGGCGCGGCGCACCTGCTGGACCGCTTCACCGCCGAGGACGAGTCGCTGCGCGCGGCGTTCGAGGTGTCGTATCAGCGGCTGCGCGATCCGACGCATCAGCGCGCGGTGCGGCTGCTGGGCTGGTTCCCCGGACCGGAGATCACCGCCGACACCATGGCCGCGATGGCCGATGTGGCGCCCGCCGAGGCGAACGCGTTGGTGCGCAAGCTGTTCGAGTCCGGATTCCTGGACCGGTCCTCGGGCGGCGCCGACGGGCAGCGCTACCGCATGCACGACCTCACCCGGCTGTGCGCGCGCATGCACGCCGAGCGTGAGGACCCGCCCGGCTGGGACGCGGTGGTGCTGGACCGGTTGGTGCAGGCGGGCCTGGAGATCGCGCGGCGGGCCAGCACCCACCAGGTGTTCGATCCCTCGGGCGGGGAACATCTTTCGAGTCACAGCGTCGCGGCCGAGCGGGCGCGCGCCTGGCTCACGCAGGAGCGCGAGATGTTGCAGAGCTGCGTGCACGCGGCCGAACCCACCGCCGCGGCGGCGGAACTCGCGCGCCGCGTGGCCTCCCATCTCACCGCCACGGGCTACTGGTCCTCGGCGCGGCGACTGTTCGCGCGCGCCTTGCGGATCGCGGGTGAGGTGGGCGATCGGGGCGCGGAATCGTGGGCCCTGGTGGGGCAGGGGCGCGTCGACCGGCTGTTCGGCCATCACGCCGAGGCCGGTGCGGGATTCGAACGGGCGCTGGCGATCGCGGCCGAGCTCGGTGACGAGCACACGCGGGCGGCGGTGCTGTGCGAGCTGGGTCAGACCGCCCGCAGCACCGGGGATCACGGCGTCGCGCAACGGTACTTCGGTGAGGCGCTGGAACTTTCGCGCAGGATCGGGAACCGGCCCGCCGAGTGCGACGCCCTGCACGGGCTCGCGCACGTGTTCCGCGCGGCGTCGGATTACGGTGCGGCGTCACGGCATTCGGAGCGGGCGCTGGCCATCGCCACCGAGATCGGCGACGCGGTGCGGGTCGCGACCGCGCAGTGGGGTCTGGCCGAGGTGGTGCGCCGCCTCGGCGATCACGAGACGGCCTCCGAGCTGTACCAGGAGGCGTTGAGCAACGCGCGAAAGATGAACCACCGCAAGCTCGAAGGCGACGCGCTGCGCGGGCTCGGCCACATCGAACGCCTGGTCGGCGATCAGCGGCTCGCGCGCCGCAACTTCGAGGACGCGCTGCGCATCGCCTGTCGCATCCACGACCGCTACGGGGAGGGCTGGACGCGCTGGGGCCTGGGCAATATCGCGCGCAAGGACGGCGACTACGACGAGGCGCGGGCCATGTTCCAGCAGGCCTACGACATCGCCGTGGAGATCGCCGACCCGCTCGGCCAGGTGGACGCATTGCGCGGGCTCGGCCACGTCGAACGCCACTTCGACGAATACGATCGCGCCCGCCGCTTCTACACCGAGTCGATGGACATCGCCCACCGCATCGGCGACCCGCTCGGCCAGGCCGACGCCTACCGGGCGCTGGCCCACCTCGCCGCCCGCAACGGCGCCCCGCGCGAGGCCGAGGCCCTGCGTACCCGGGCGCTCGACCTCTACGAGAGCATCGGGATGCAGCGCGTCGACCACCTGCGCGGGCAGCCGTGACCGCGGTCAGGCCTTGAAGTAGACCATCTGGTGGCTGGTGGCCAGCAGGGTGCCGTCGGCGCCCCACAGTTCGGCGGACTGGTCGAAGTAGCCGCCGCCGAAGCGCGAGGCGCGTGCCACGCCCAGTACCGGGCGGTCGCCCTGCGCGGCGAGGATCTCGGCGTCGGCGTGGAAGTGCACGGTGAGCGAGACGGTGCCGGCCGGCACCATCCGGCCGAGGCGCATCATGATGCGGGGCAGGAAGATATCGGCGAGCGAGGTCAGTGCCGGGAAGTCGAGCGGGCGGTGCGGCACGTCGCGCACCCAGACGGCGGTGCGGGAATTCGCGGGCTCGCCGGTGGCCATGCCCTCGGGGCCGCCCTCGGCGAATCGCATCTCGTAGTTGTGGATCCAGGCGATGGCCTCCGGGAACTGCTGCACCGGAAGGGATTCGGCGGGTGGCACGTCGGGAGCCGTGCGTTCGGCGTCGGACCAGCCGGGCTTGCGCACGCCGAAGACGGCGGTGGCGGTGGTGCTCACCTCGCCGTCGCGGCCCAGTTCCAGCGTCCAGTGCTGGGTGCTGCGGTTGGTCCGCGCGGGCCGCGCGCGCACCTCGAACTCGCCGTCGGCGATCGGCGCGGCGTAGTTCACCGTGAGCGCGACCGGATCGCCGATGCGCTCCGGGTGATCCAGCACGGCGCGCAACAGCGTCGCGGCGGTGATGCCGCCGAACGGGCCGACCATGTTGGCGTAGGCCGCGGTGGTGTGGCCCAGCAGCACACCCGGCTCGCGCGCGGTGAGCGCGGTCGCGGTGTCGAACGGATGCGGTGGGGCGATCGTGGGTGGCATGCGGCTCCTTGCGCGCTGCGGTAGGTCGAATCGGACTATACAACGAGTTGAGTATCGCCCCCGTGGGCGCGGTCGGCCCTGTGCCAGAATGCGCTGGTGGTGGGGATGCGAGCGGCGGCGGGCAGCGACATAGGGCGGCGGTACCCCGCGAACTTCGACGTGGTGCATCTGGGCGCCGATCCGCTGGTCGCGGTGGTGGCCGACGGCATGGGCGCCGGTGCGGGGAGTGCGGCAGCGGGGCGGACCGCCGTCGATCTGTTCGTGGCCGGAATCGCCGGTGCGCCAACGGGTTCCGCCCCGGATGCCGCGCGCGCTGCCGTGGCGGCGGCACAGGCGCGAGTCGGGGAGATCGGCGCGCGGCTGCGCGAACTGGCCGGGTGCACGCTGGCCGCGATGGTCGAGGCGGGCGGCGGGTACTGGCTCGTCCAGATCGGCGACTCCCGCGTGTACCGGCTGCGCGGCGAGCTGCTGGAGCTGCTCACCGTGGACCACACGATGGCGTGGCTCGGGGCGGTGCACGGCTGGTTCCCGTTCGACTCCGAACAGGCCGCCCGAGCCCGCTACCAGCTCACCCGCTACATCGGCCACCCGGACGCGCCGGAACCCGACGTGCTGAACCTGTCCGTGCGCCCCGGCGACGTGTACCTGCTGTGCACCGACGGCATCACCGACCAGGTTCCGTACGGAGTGTTGCGTGAGGTCCTGGGCGAGGTGGGTGATCCCCAGCGAGCGGTGGACCGATTGATCGCCGCGGCGTCGGCGGCGGGCGGGAGCGACAACGCGACCGCGATCGTGGTTGTCGCCGAGAGTGTTTGAGCGAGCGGCTGCCTCACCCGCACCGCTGGACTGCCAGCGCCGCGAGAGTGTCCGCGCACGCGCGCATTTCCGAGAACAGGACGTGGTGTTCGGTGTCGGGGCCGTCGCCGCGGGGGCCGAAGAGGCAGGATTCGATGCCGGCGCGGGTGAGGTGGGTGGTGTCGTTGCCGCAGAAGGAGTAGGGGAGGGCGAGGCCGGTTTCGGAGACCGTGAAGTCCGAGACGCGGGGGAGCAGGGCGGCGATGTCGTGGACCAGCGGGGAGTCGGGCGGGACGTCCATGGGCGGCATGTCGGTGCCGCCGACGCGGTGGGCCGGGTCGACGGGGTGCTCGAGGGCGAGGTCGGCGTCCGGGAAGGCGGGGCGCAGGCCGGTGAGGAAGGCGTCGAGGGCGGCGGTGACGTCGGCGGGTTCGAACGGCGGGGGATAGCGCAGGTCGATGAGGGCGGTGGCCTTGTCAGCGCAGTACGAGACGCCGGCGACATCGTGACCCTCCCCCCGGCCGGCGAGCAGACTGGCGATCTGGAGGCGCGGCAGCGGCGGGAAGTCGGGGTTGCGCAGCCCGAGGTCGGCGGTGTCGAGCCGGTCCAGAACGGCGCGGAGCACGGCGATGGCGTCGACGCCCTCGTGATGCCTGCTGGTGTGCGCGGTGCGGCCCCGCGCCACCAGCGCGAACTTGTGCACACCGGCGGTGCGGGTGATCACCCGTCGCACCGAATACGGCTCCGGCACCACCGCCGCCTCGGCCGCGAGCCCGGCGGCCAGCGCGTGCCGGGTGCCGACGCCGCCCTGCAGCTCGCCGACCACGAACTCCAGCAGGAGACCACGCCGTAGCGGTAAACCACTGCGGCGCACCATGATCGCCGCGCCGAGGATGGCTGCCAGGCCGCTCTTCATGTTGTGCAGGCCCGCACCGTAGAGCTGGTCGCCGTCGAGACGCGCGACGAACGGGTCGGCCGGGTGGTTGCGCCCGAGCGGGTCCATGTCCAGGTGGCCGTTGAACAGCAATGCGGGCGTGCCGGTTTCGGGGCCGAGCAGCCCGATGGTCTGGTGACGGCCTGGCGTCACCTCGTCCAACCATGCGGGAATGTCGTTGCGGCGCAGGATGTCACGCACGACTTCGGCGAGCGCGGTCTCCTCGCCGGTGAAGGACGGGACGGCGGTCAGCGCGGCGGCCAGCGCGATCAGTTCGTCGTCGGGCATGAGGTCGGCGCGGGCCGAGATGACCCGCGCTGTCGCGTCATTCATGTCGGCGGAACCCGATCAGCAGGACGTTGCGGTAGGCGGGTTCCCCGGGCTCGCTCGCGTCGATATCGGTGGTGTGGTGCAGGACGCGCTCGTCGTCGAAGACGTAGGAGTCCAGCGGTTCGCGCAGCTCGAACCGCGACAGCACCCGATCGGGCTCCGCGCCGTCGTAGATGGCCGATATACCGGTGCCCCGCTTGATGTTCCGCCGTTCGATGAGGTGCGCCGACCCGGCGATCAGCCCGTCGCGGTGCTTGCCCTCCGGCGCCGGGCTGCCCGGCGCGCTGATGCTCATGTAGTGCGCGTCCACCAGGCAGTGCGGCACCTCGCGGGCCGACAGCACGCCCGCGGCGGTGAGCCCGCGCGCCACCGTGGCCGCGATCCGTCCGGCGGGCGCCGTGGCGGGGTGGTCGGGAGCGATCACCCGGAAACGGCGCTCGACGCCGCCGACGAGAGTGTTGACCGCCTTCGACTGCACGTACGGCGGCGGTTCGGGCACCGGCCGCAGCACCAGGTCGGCGACGCTGAGATCGAAGAGTTGGTACGCCCGCCGCCGGTAGGTGGCGCCGTTCGGCAGCCACCGGTCGGGCTCGGTGGCATCGTGGAACGTGCGGCGCAGCACGTCGCGGTCGCGGCCGGTGAGGCCGAAGTCGGCGGCCGCGAGCCGCCAGAACGGTGAGCCCGCCGATGGCGCGGACCGGAGATCGGCGCTGATCTCGGGCACCCTGTTGTCGTTGATGGCCGGAACCCTTCCGACGGTGTGGGTCAGTACTCAGGCACGCGAGCGCGCCCACCGCCGGGTGTGGCGAACGGGCGCCGCGGCCACGAGACTAGTGGAAAGCGCGCCGCGCCGCCCGGATGCCCGCGAGCGGGGCCCGGTAACCCGCCCGCAATGTGGAGCGTCGCCGTGCAACATTTCGGCAACTCCGCGCCCTTACTGTGGCCGCAGGTGTTGTGGAGTGAGGTGAGACGTGGATCTGGACACGATCGGGGAGGTGCTGGTGGCCCGGGGCCGGGCCGACCTCGCGCGGATCGGCGGCTCGACCGGGGTGCTGGCCGGCGGCACCTCCCTCTTTTCGGAACCGCAGGAACACCTGGCCCGGCTGGTGGACATCACCCGGCTCGGCTGGGCCCCGTTCACGCGCGTGGACGACGGGCTGGAAATCGCCGCGACCTGCACACTCGAGGAGTTCGCCGGCGCCGCGCCCGGTCGCGAACTGGGAGCCGATCGGCGCTTCCCGGAGTGGCCGGGGACCGCGCTGTTCCCGCGCGCGTGCCGGGCGCTGCTGGCCTCGCACAAGATCTGGCGGACCGCGACGGTGGGCGGCAACGTGTGTCTCGCGCTGCCCGCGGGCGCGGTGCTGGGCGCGCTCACCGCGCTCGACGGCACCGCGCTGGTGTGGACGGCTTCGAGCGAGCGGCGGATTCCGTTGCGGGAGTTCGTTCTCGGTGCGGGCGTCTCGGTGCTGCAGCCCGGCGAGGTGCTGCGTTCGGTGACGATTCCCACACGGAGTCTGCTGGCGCGCACGGCGTTCCGCAAGATCGCGCTGGCTCCGCTGGGGCGCTCGAGTGCGGTGGTGATGGGCCGCACCGAAGCGGGTGGGCGCACCGCGCTGACGATCACCGCCGCGACCGCGCGACCCGTCGTGCTGGATCTCCCCGAGCCCCCGAGTGACGACGAAGTCGACGCCGCCGTGCGCGCGATCGACCCCGCGCTGTGGTTCGACGACCCGCACGGCGCACCGGACTGGCGCGCGCACGTCGCCGGGCTGCTGGCGCGCGAGGTCGCGGCGGAACTCCGGGCGGGAGGTGCGTCGTGAAGTTCGAAGTCGACGGACGGATGCTGGACGCCGATCCCCGTCCGGGCCAGTGCCTGCGCACCCTGCTGCGCGAACAGGGCGTCTTCGCGGTCAAGAAGGGCTGCGACGCGGGCGATTGCGGCGCGTGCTCGGTGCTCCTCGACGGCGCACCCGTCCACTCCTGCCTCATCCCCGCCTTCCGCGCCGCCGACCGCGCCGTCACCACCGCCACCGGACTCGGCACTCCGGAGGACCCGCATCCGGTGCAGCGGAAGTTACTGGCGGAGAACGGCTTCCAATGCGGTTTCTGCACGGCGGGGATGGTCGTCACGGCGGCGGGCCTCGGCTGTGGCACCGGCTCCGAGCCGGACGCGGCGGAGCTGCCGGAACTGATGAAGGGAAACCTGTGCCGCTGCACGGGATATCGGCCGATCTTGGCGGCGCTGGGTAGCGGGGGTGATGTGCCGGGTGAGACCGGATGCGAGCACGATGAACGCCGGGCGGCGCCGTCGGGTGCGCCGGACTCGGCGACGTCTGGGGCGGGTGCCGCGCCCGGGGCGGGTGTCGCAGGCCGGGCCGGTGCCCAATTCGGCGCACCCGCCGGACCCCGAATCGTCACGGGCACCGAACCTTTCACTATGGACACCGGCGTCGGCGGCCCCGGCGAGCCGCCCACCGAGCCGCTGCACATCGCGGTGCTCCCCAGTCCGCACCCGCACGCGCGGATCGTCTCGATCGACACCTCCGCCGCCGAGGCGATCGACGGGGTGCGGGCGGTGCTCACCCACGCCGACGCCCCGGACATTCCCTTCTCGACGGCGCGGCATGAGTTGCGCACCGACGATCCGGACGACACCTACGTGCTCGACCGCGTGGTGCGGTTCGCCGGGCAGCGGGTGGCGGCCGTGGTCGCGGACACCCTCGACATCGCGCGCGCCGGGTGCCGGGCACTGCGGGTGGAGTACGAGATCCTGCCCGCCGTCTTCGATCCCGAACTCGCCTACGCCGAGGACGCGCCGAAACTGCACGGCGACAAACCGGATTCGGCCCGTATCGCCGATCCCGGGCGCAATCTGGTCGCCGAACTACACGGCGAAGTGGGCGATATCGAAGCCGGGCTGGCCGCCGCCGCGAAAGTGGTGCGCGGGGTGTGGCATTCGCCGCGCGCCCAGCACGTCCACCTCGAAACCCACGGCGGCACCGGCTGGCTGGACGCCGACGGCCGGCTCGTCGTGCGGTGCAGCACGCAGGTTCCGTTCCTGGTGCGCGACGAGCTGTGCCACCTGTTCGGACTGCCGCGCGACCGCGTGCGGGTGATCGCGGCCCGCGTGGGCGGCGGTTTTGGCGCCAAACAGGAGATGCTGGTCGAAGACCTCCTCGCGCTCGCCGTCCTGCGCACCGGCCGGCCCGTGCGCTACGAGTACACGCGCGGCGACGAATTCACCTCCGCCACCAGCAGACATCCCATGCGGGTGGCCGTCACGGCGGGCGCCGACGCCGCGGGCGTGCTCACCGCGCTCGCCGTGGACGTGCTGTCCGACGCGGGCGCGTACGGCAACCACAGTCCCGGCGTGATGTTCCACGGCGTCGGGGAATCCGTCGAGGTGTACCGGTGCGCGAACAAGCGCGTGGACGCACGCGCGGTCTACACCAACAACATTCCCTCCGGCGCGTTCCGCGGCTACGGGCTCGGCCAACTCATCTTCGGCATCGAGAGCGCCCTCGACGAACTGGCGCGCGAACTCGGCATCGAACCCTTCGAATTCCGCAGGCGCAACGTCGTGGTCCCGGGCGATCAGTTCGTCGGCGCGCACGTGAACGACGGCGATATGGTCTTCGGCAGCTACGGCCTGGACCAGTGCCTCGACCTCGCCGAAGCCGCACTGCGGCGCGGAAACGGCGTCGCACCACCGGGTCCGGACTGGCGCACCGGCGAGGGTATGGCCGTGTCGATGATCGCGACCATCCCGCCGCGCGGCCACCGCGGCCACGCCGTCGCGGCGCTGCGCTCGGGTGGTCACTACGAAATCTCCTTCGGCACCGCTGAATTCGGCAACGGCACCACCACCGTGCACGCCCAGTTGGCCGCCGACGCCCTGCGCACCGACGCCGACCGCATCGCGCTGCGCCAATCCGACACCGACCTGATCGAGTACGACACGGGCGCGTTCGGCTCCACCGGAATCGTGGTGGCGGGCAAGGCCACCCACGCCGCCGCGCTCGCGCTGCGCGACGCGATCGAACGCCGTGCCGCCCGGCGCACCGGAATCCCGCGCGGCGACTGCGTGCTCGAGCGCGACGGCGTGCGCTGCGGAGAAGAACTCCTGAGCCTGTCCGAGCTGGCGGCCGAAGGCGACCTCGTGGAGCACGGCGCGCACGCGGGCAGCCCCCGGTCGGTGAGCTTCAACGTGCACGCCGTGCGCGTCGCGGTGCACCCGCCGACCGGCACCGTGCGCATCCTTCAGTCGATCCAGGCCGCCGACGCGGGCACGGTGCTCAACCCGGCCCAGTGCCGCGGACAGGTGGAAGGCGGTGTGGCGCAGGCCGTCGGGACCGCGCTGTACGAGGACATGCGCGTCGACCGTGGCGTGGTCACGACACGGACTTTGCGGCACTACCACATTCCGCAGTTCGCCGATCTACCCTCGACCGAGGTCTATTTCGCCGATACCGCCGACGAACTCGGGCCGCTCGGCGCCAAGTCCATGAGCGAGTCACCGTACAACCCGGTCGCACCGGCCCTGGCCAACGCGATCCGCGACGCGGTGGGGGTGCGCATGACCGGGTTGCCGATGACGGCCGACCGGGTTTGGCGCGCCTTGCAGGAGGGAGCACCACGGTGACCGCCACACGGCTGCCGGAGAACGTCCGAGCCAGGATCGAGGCCGTGCTGGACGCGGTCGACGCCGAATTGCGCGCCCACTACCCGGGTTCCGGGGATCGCGCCCAACCCGTCCACACCGTCTACGTGCCCGCCGACCGGGTCTCGGCTGCGACACCGCGCGAATGGGGCGCCGAGGCGGTGACGCTGCTGGACAACCACCGCGACGTGCTCGACGAACTCGGCGACGATGCCTTGCCCGCGGTGCGGGAACGGTTGACCAGCGCGCCGATCCAGGATCTGCGCATCGATTTCGAGGACGGCTACGGCTTCCGCCCCGACGCCGAGGAGGACGCCGCCGCCACCGCGGCGGGCACGATCCTGGCCGAGTGGGCGAACGCCGCCGACGGACCGGCCGGATTCGGCGTCCGGATCAAGGGTTTGGGCGGCCCGGAGCGACGGCGCGCCATCCGCACCCTGGAGCTGGTGCTCGACGCGCTGGACGGCGTTCCGGACGGATTCGTGTTCACCGTGCCGAAGATCCGCGCGGTGCGCCAGGTTTCGGCGTTGGCGGCGCTGTGCGAAGGGCTGGAGCGCGGCTCCGGATTGCCCGCCGGGTCGCTGCGGTTCGAGTTGCAGATCGAGAGCCCGCAGGCGGTGATCGCGGCGGACGGCACGGTGCCCGTCGCGGCGATGATCAGCGCCGCCGGAACCCGCTGCCACGGACTGCATTTCGGCACCTACGACTACACGGCCGCATGCGGGGTAGCCGCACCAGACCAAGCGCTGGACCACCCGGCGGCCGATTTCGCCAAGGCCGTCATGCAGGTCGCGGCCGCGCAGACCGGAGTGTGGGTGTGCGACGGCTCCACGCAGATCGTGCCCGACTCCGATCCCGAAGCGGCACTGCGCAATCACCACCGGCTGGTCGAGCGCGCCCTGCGGCGCGGTTACTACCAGGGCTGGGACATGCACCCCGGCCACCTGGTCACCCGCTGGTTGGCGACCTACCAGTTCTTCCGCGCGGCGATCGACGTCGCCACACCCCGCCTGCGCGCCTACGTGGCCCGCAACCAGGACCCGGCCGGTGTGCTCGACGAACCGGCCACCGCCGAGGCGCTGGCGGCGACCGTACTGCGCGGCCTGCGCTGCGGGGCGCGCACGGAGGCGGAATTGGCCACGGCGGCACCGGAACTCACGACGGAGGTGTTGCGCGCCCTGGTGGCGCGCAAGCCGGTCGGGCGGACCTGAGAGATGAGGAGACGGAATGGATGACTGGAGCGGGCGGCCCGAGGATTTCACGCTCCTGCCCGACCTGGCCGTCCGCCCGCTGGGCGGTTCGGTGATCTGGGCGAACGACGAGTTCTTCGCCGAGAAGGAGAATCTGATCAACCCCGGCCCGGCCGAGCACCGCACGGCCACGTTCGGGCACAAGGGCCAGATCTACGACGGCTGGGAGACCAGGCGGCGGCGCGGGGTGCCCGGCGAGGACAGCGCCATCGTGCGGCTCGGCGTGCCCGGCGTGATCCGCGGGATCGTGGTGGACACCGCCTGGTTCACCGGCAATTACCCGCCGGCGGTGTCGGTGTCGGCGCTCGAGATCGAGGGGTATCCGCCCGCCGTCGATATCGCCGCGCGCACCGACTGGGTGCCGCTGGTGGAGCACGCGCCCGTCGCGGGCGACAGCCGCAATCCGTTCGCCATCGACAGTGAAAAGCGCTGGACCCATGTCAAACTCACCATGCACCCCGACGGCGGTATCGCCCGGCTGCGGGTGCACGGCGAGGGCAGGCCCGATCCGGAGCTGCTCGGCCTCGGGCCGCTGGACCTGGCGGCGCTGGAGAACGGCGCCCTGGTGCTGGACTGCTCCAACCGCTTCTACAGCTCGCCCAACCAGATCCTCTACCCCGGCCTGGCGCGGCGCATGGGCGACGGCTGGGAGACCTCGCGCCGCCGCGACGACGGCAACGACTGGGTGCGCATCCGCCTGGCCGGACCGGGCCTGATCCGGCTCGCCGAGATCGACACCTCCTACTTCCTCGGCAACAGCCCCGGCTCCGCGCGGCTGAGCGGCCGCACCGCCGACGGCACCGACCTCGAACTGCTGCCCCGCACCGACCTGCTGCCCGACACCAGGCACCGGTTCGCGGTGCCGCCCGCGGCGGCCTCGGTGGAGGAGGTGCGCCTGGACATCTACCCCGACGGCGGGCTGGCGCGGCTGCGCCTCTACGGGGAGCTGGGCGGATGAGGGATTTCGTCGGCTACGGGCCCACGCCGCCCGACCCGCGCTGGCCGGGCGGGGCGAAGATCGCCGTGCAGTTCGTGCTGAACTACGAGGAGGGCGGGGAGAACAGCGTCCTCGACGGCGACCCGCACGCCGAGACGTTCCTGTCGGAAATCGTTCCGGCCGAGCCCTTTCCGAACCGCCACATGAGCATGGAGTCGCTGTACGAGTACGGCTCGCGGGCCGGATTGTGGCGCGTGCTGCGGGTTTTCGAGCGGCGCGGTCTGCCGCTGACGATCTTCGCGGTGGCCAGGGCCATGCAGCGCAACCCCGAGGCGGTGTCGGCCTTCCTCGAGCTCGGGCACGAGATCGCCTCGCACGGCTTGCGCTGGAAGTCCTACCAGCTCAGCGATATCGAGACCGAGCGCGCGCACATGGCCGAGGCCGTGCGGGTACTCACCGAGCTGACCGGCACCCCGCCGCGCGGCTGGTACACCGGCCGCGACTCCCCGCACACGCGCGAATTGGTGGTCGAGCACGGCGGTTTCGTCTACGACTCCGATTCCTACGCCGACGATCTGCCCTACTGGGTGCGCGTCGGCGAGCGGGACCACCTGGTGGTGCCCTACACCCTCGACACCAACGACATGCGGTTCTCCTCCCCGGCCGGATTCCCCAGCGGCGACCAGTTCTTCGCGCACCTGCGCGACGCGTTCGACGTGCTGTACCGGGAGGGTGCGGAGGGCAGCCCGAAGATGCTCTCGGTGGGCCTGCACTGCCGTCTGGTCGGACGGCCGGCGCGCACGGCGGCGCTGGAACGGTTCCTCGACCACATCCAGGCGCGCGAGGGCGTGTGGATCACCCGCCGCATCGACATCGCCGAACACTGGCGCGCGGAGCACCCCGCGACGGGCGCCTGACCACACCACAATCCGGGGGTTGTCCGCCGCCGCCCGCGCGCTTAACGTTCCCTCCAGGCACAACGGAGGGAAATGATCATGTTCCAAATTCGAACGATGGCGCGCGCGACGGTGGCCGCGGGCATCGTGGGCGCGGCGGTTCTGTCGGGGAGCGGGATGGCCGCGGCCGCGCCCGCCGCCGAACCACCGCGGGCCGAGGCCATCGAATGCCGCCCGGACACGGCGTACCTGCTGAGCTGCTTCCTCGAGGCGCTCACGCTCGGCTCGTCGTCGCTGTCGGCGAAGTAGGCCGTTCGTCCCGCCGCCGGTTGGTCGTCGGGAACAACCGGGCCGAGCGGGACGAACGCGCGGCGCCCCCGCGATCCTTTTCTGGGGTCGCGGGGGCGTCGTGTTCGATCAGGCGGGGGCGTTCAGGCGCAGGAACACCGTCTCGCCGGTGTTGTCCTCGGTGCCGTCGTTGTCGGTGACCACGTACAGCGTGCCGTCGCTCAACGCCATGCCCTCGACCTTCTCCTGCACCCAGCCGTTGGTGGCGCGCAGTTCCGCAAGCAGGTCCACGGCAAGGGTTTTGGGCAGCACGGTGGGCGGCGTGGCCGCGTCGGTGACGCCGTCGCCCGCCGGTATCGCCACCCGGTATACGGCCTTCACCCGCGCGCGCGGGCCGCTCAACTTGTCGCGCTCGAGCACCAGCAGCGAGTCGCCGTCCACCACGATCTCCGAGACGCCGAGCCAATCCCCCTCGGTGTCGGTGGTCTCCAGTTGGTAGCCGAACCACTGCCAGGTGCCGTCGGCCGGAGAGTACCTGCCGATCCTGGTGATGCCCTTCGGGTCCGACTTCAGCTCGCGCTGCAGCACCACCCAGACGGTCTCGTCCGCACCGGACCCCTGCACGGCTACGCCTTCGAGACCCTGCGCGCCGAGTTGGCCCGAGATATCGGCGGGCAGCGCGACGCGCTTGTCGATCGCGCCGGTCGCCGAGACCTGGACCAGCTGGTTCTGCGGGCCCTCTTTGCCCTCGACGGCCAGGTAGAAGCCGCCGTCCGCGCGGGCCGCCAGACCCTCGACATCGAGAGCGACCGGCTCGCCGTTCTCGGTGATCGGTATCTCGGTGTCGATCACAGCGGGTCGGGTGGACACGTCCACGCCGAGGACGCGGGAAGGGCCGAAAGCGTCGTCGGTGGCGGTGTAGAGCCGATCGGCCGCTGCCGGGTCGGCGCTGAGCGCACCCAGCGCGCCCCAGCCGATCGGGGCGCCGTCGGCGTCGGCGGAGACGATGGAGGGGTAGCCGGGCGCTCCCGAGCCGGCGAACTCGTCACCATAGCCGTAGATGTTGACCGCTGCGCGCATGCCGATCTCGGCGTCGTCCAGTTCGGTGGAGATGACCAGCAGATCGCGCGAGGGGACGGGGAGAATGCCCTCCGGACCGATGGTCGTGGGCAACAGCTGGCGGAACACCGGCGAAGTCGGGTCCGAGACATCGTACACCGCAACGAAATTGCTGCGTTCGGAGCCCATCAGCAGCACCGGGGTGCCGTCGAGTTCGGTCACCGCGAGTCCTTCCGGTTCGGGCCCCTTCTTGCCCGCGCGACTCTCGATGTGCATACCGCTGCGCACCGCGAGGCGCTCGAACTCGTCGCCCGCGTCCCACACCACCTCGCCGGTGCGTGCGTCGAACACGCTCCAGCCACGGGTGCCGCCCTTCCAGTCGCCCTCGTTGGCGGTGACCAGGTGATCGTCGCCGATCCAGCCGATGGCGTCGGGTTCACGGGGCAGATCGGTGATCGCACCGGATTGGTCGATCGTGCCGTCGTCCTCGGTGTCGATGCCGCTCACCGACGCCGTGCCCGCCGAGAAGATCGAACGCACCGTCGCGGTCGCGGCGTCGATGATCGCGATGCCGTTGTTCTCCTGCAAGGTCACCGCGACCTCGCCGCGCCCGTTGAAGCTGACGTACTCCGGCTCCAGATCCTGCGGCGTGTCCAGTCCAGCGGCGGCGGCCTGTGCTTCGTCGAACCGCACGGCTTGCGCCGACCAATCCTGCGGTGCGCCATCCAGTTTCAGGATCTGCACGAAACCGGTCGGCGGCTGCGGGAGATCGCCCTCCTCGCGGCCCTCGGGGGTGAACTCCTCGTCGCGCTGGTTCTCGATCGCGATCGCGGCCAGCTTGCCGTCTGCGCTCACGGCGATCGAATCCGGTTGGCCGCCGAGGTCGATGCTGTGCACCTTGGTGCGGTCGCTCACCCGGACCACGTCCACCCGGCCCGACGGCGCGGCGAAATTCCCACCGCTGCTGTCGATCACGACGAGCACGTGGTCGCCGACCACCGCCACCGACGTGGGCTGGTCGTCGGCGTTGCCGAGCTGGGCCAGCGACAACGTGCCCGCGCCCACCGGGTTCGACGGATCGCTCAGGTCCACGAAGCCGATCCGCTTGCCCGGCGCGTCGGTGTAGACGAGCGTCTCGCCGTCCTCGGTGACGGCGGAGATCTCCGCGACCGTCTCCTCACTCGGATCGACGCCGTCGGGCCGGTTCTCGAACACCGGGTAGGTGGCGAGCCGGTGGTAGCTGCTCGACGGGTCGTGCTCCCAGCCCGCGGGTGCGGGCGGCGCGCCCGCACCCTCGTCGTCGCTGCCGCACGCGGCCACGGCGGTGACCGTCACCGCCGCGATCGCGGCGCCGAGCCACCTTCGCCTCATCCTGGCCATCGTCGGCCCCTTCCTCACTCGACTCGCGTTCCCGCCGGGGCGGGAACGCGGCGAGCCTGGTGCAACGGGGTGACGCGAGCGTGACGCGCGGGTGAATCGGCCGGGACGGCTCGGCTGCGGATCAGGACTCGAACAGACTCCGCACGAACGGCAGCGAATCGGGCAGCGAGGCGTTCACGGCGCCGCTGTGGTCCTCGTCGTAGGTGTGCAGCACGACCGGTTCGCCGTTCGCTTGCAGCTTCGCCGCGAACGCGAGGGTGGCCGGGGTGATCACATCGGTGTCGCGCAGGCCCTGGCCGAGGAACACCGGACGGTCGTAGCCGGACTCGGGCAGCGCCATGGTGCGCGACAGGATGCCGCGCAGATCGGGGATCTGCGCCAGCGGACGGGTGAACATCTCGCCCAGCACCACGTTGTTCGCCGACAGTTCCTCGCCGAACTCGTCGATGCAGGCGGTGCGCCCGCGCTCGAGCCAGGTGCGGCCCTCCTCGGTCAGGTACGACTCCACCGCGAGCTCCGGGTGGGTGGTGCGCAGGCCGTTGAGGATGTAGAAGACGTAGGCGGTGCTGTGCGGACCCAGTTCCATGGGCGGCATGCCGGGGCCGAGCGGCAGCAGGATGTCCTCGATGTAGGCGGGCACGCCGGTGCCGACCGCGCCGCGGTAGTCGAGTTCGGGGCCGCCGAACTCGGTGGCGTAGCGGGCGGTGAAGACCGCCGCGCCGCCGCCCTGCGACTGCCCGACCACGGCCCACTTGTTCGACAGCTCGGGGTATTGCCGGGTCGCCGCCTTCACCGCGTCGACGACGTTGTGCGCCTCGACCTTGCCGTTCAGGTAGGGATGCTCGCCCGGTGTGCCCAGGCCCGCGTAGTCGGCGGCCACCACGGCGTAGCCCTCGTTCAGCCACGTGCCCAGGTAGGTCCAGTCCCGTTCGACGGCCGAGGGGCCCACGACGCTGTAGGCGCAGTCGTCGCCGATGCCGACGGTGCCGTGCGCCCACGCGATCACCGGCCAGCCGCCCTCGGGCGCCTCGCCGGCCGGGAAGTAGACGGCCGCGCTCGCGGTGGTGGGCGCCTCGCCCACGGTGGTGGACTCGTAGAGCAGCCGGGCGCCGCGCGCCGCGTCGGGCGGCGTGGCCACCGCGGCCAGCGGTCCCACCGAAGTCACCGCGCCGGGGGCGGCGCTCGCGGCGGCCGGATGCAGCAGGACGGTCGCACAGGCCACGGCCGCGGCGACGCACAGTTTCCGCATGGGACTCCGTTCGGTACGTGGAGCGGTCCTCCCGACAAGTTGGACGACCGCTCGAGATTTGGCTCCTCGCTCGAGTCTGCCGCATCGGCCCGGTCCGGCGTGGCGCGGCCCACACGCGCGGGCGGGGGCAGGGCTGTGAATCGACTCACAACCCCGCGCGCACGGGCGTGTCGATCCCGGGGTGCCGCGCGATCGCAAACAGTACGAGCGTTACGCTGAAACCGCACGTCAGGGCTACCCGTCGGTAGATTGCCGCCGTGCAATTCGCCCGCAAATTTCGCAGAGTTAGCAAAGTTGTTGCGAAACCTAGCTCGATTTCACAGTAGCAACAGGTAGACGGCTATTTCCTGGTGTGCAATCGTGTGGAAGTACACCCCATGGGCCTAGCAAGCCTGCGAATCGCCGCCCCAGCAGTTTTCCGTTGCGCGGTGCGGCACATCGACCGAACAGAGAAGTGGAGTCAGAGATGTCGACAGTCGGCACCCCGAAGACCGCTGCGGAGATCCAGCAGGATTGGGACACCAACCCGCGCTGGAAGGGCATCACCCGTAACTACACCGCGGAACAGGTGGTGGCGCTGCAGGGCACCGTCGTCGAGGAGCACACGCTCGCCCGCCGCGGCTCGGAGATCCTGTGGGATCTCGTCAATAACGAGGACTACATCAACTCCCTCGGCGCCCTCACCGGCAACCAGGCGGTCCAGCAGGTCCGCGCCGGCCTCAAGGCCATCTACCTGTCCGGTTGGCAGGTCGCCGGCGACGCGAACCTCTCCGGCCACACCTACCCGGACCAGTCGCTGTACCCGGCCAACTCGGTCCCGCAGATCGTGCGCCGCATCAATAACGCGCTGCTGCGCGCCGACGAGATCGCCAAGGTCGAGGGTGACACCTCGGTCGAGAACTGGCTCGCCCCGATCGTCGCCGACGGCGAGGCCGGCTTCGGTGGCGCCCTCAATGTCTACGAGCTGCAGAAGGCCATGATCGCGGCCGGCGTCGCCGGTTCGCACTGGGAGGACCAGCTGGCCTCGGAGAAGAAGTGCGGCCACCTCGGTGGCAAGGTGCTCATCCCCACCCAGCAGCACATCCGCACCCTGACCTCGGCCCGCCTGGCCGCCGACGTCGCCGGCGTGCCCACCGTGGTCATCGCCCGCACCGACGCCGAGGCCGCGACCCTGCTGACCACCGACGTGGACGAGCGCGACCGCGAGTTCCTGGACGGCACCCGCACCGCCGAGGGCTTCTTCGGTGTGAAGAACGGCATCGAGCCCTGCATCGCCCGCGCCAAGGCCTACGCGCCCTACTCCGACCTCATCTGGATGGAGACCGGCGTGCCGGACCTCGAGGTCGCCCGCAAGTTCGCCGAGGCCGTTCGCGGCGAGTTCCCGGACCAGCTGCTGGCCTACAACTGCTCGCCCTCCTTCAACTGGAAGGCGCACCTGGACGACGCGACCATCGCGAAGTTCCAGCGTGAGCTCGGCGCGATGGGCTTCAAGTTCCAGTTCATCACCCTGGCCGGCTTCCACTCGCTCAACTACGGCATGTTCGACCTGGCGCACGGCTACGCCCGCGAGGGCATGACCGCGTTCGTCGACCTGCAGGAGCGCGAGTTCAAGGCCGCCGCCGAGCGTGGCTTCACCGCCATCAAGCACCAGCGCGAGGTCGGTGCCGGCTACTTCGACACCATCGCCACCACCGTCGACCCGAACACCTCGACGGCCGCCCTGAAGGGCTCCACCGAAGAAGGCCAGTTCCACTGAGCCCCTTCGCGTGACGGGTGGGGTGCGGCCGTGAAACCGCACCCCGCGCGCACCGGGTGTCGCCTCGGGAAGAGAGGTTCCCGAACGTGAATACCGGCAATCCTCTACTCAGGTAGGGGTGTACCGCCCTCCCCCGCTGAACAGCCCCGGCGGGGGAGGGCATCCCTATACCTTGGACATCGTCCAAACCCCAGCCACCCCAGAGCCAGACCAACCCAGCAGGAGCGGGACGTGAGCAGCGAGAAGATTCAGCGCGTCGGCATCATCGGCGCCGGACAGATGGGTGCCGGAATCGCGGAGGTGTGCGCCCGCGCGCACGTCGACGTGCTCGTCTACGAACAGACCAGGGAACTAGCCGCCGCCGGGCGCGCCCGCATCCTGCGCTCGCTCGACCGCGGCGTGAGCAGCGGCAAGATCACCGAACGCGAGCGGGAACAGGCCGCCTGGCGCCTGCGCTTCACCTCCGATCTGGGCGACTTCGCCGACCGCCAGCTGGTGGTCGAGGCCGTGCTGGAGAACGAAGAGGTCAAGACCTCCATCTTCGCCGAGCTCGACAAGGTCGTCACCGACCCCGACGCCGTGCTGGCCTCCAACACCTCCTCCATCCCGATCATGAAGATCGCGGTCGCCACCGCCAACCCCGAGCGGGTCGTCGGCATGCACTTCTTCAACCCGGTGCCGGTGCTGCCGCTGGTCGAGCTGGTCACCACGCTCAAGACCAGCGAGTCGGTGTCGGCGCGCGCCGAGGCCTTCGCCGGCGACGTGCTCGGCAAGCAGGTCGTGCGCTCGGCCGACCGCTCCGGCTTCGTGGTCAACGCCCTGCTGGTGCCCTACCTGCTCTCGGCCATCCGCATGGTCGAGTCCGGTTTCGCCACCAAGGAGGACGTGGACAAGGCCATGGTGCTCGGCTGTGCCCACCCGATGGGCCCGCTGGCGCTGACCGACCTGGTCGGCCTCGACACCGTCAAGTCCATCGCCGACTCGATGTACGCCGAGTTCAAGGAGCCGCTGTACTCCGCCCCGCCGCTGCTGATGCGCATGGTCGAGGCGGGCCTGCTCGGCAAGAAGACCGGCGCGGGTTTCTACCAGTACAAGAAGTAGTGAGCGGCGCGCGGACGCGCGTTGTGACAGGCGGCCCCGATGCCCGAGCGAGGTGCCCGCGCGAGGAGCGCGGACCTGGTCGGCGCGGGGTCGCTCGCTTCCTCCGGGCCGCACCGGGCCGACGGGTATGGTCGGTTCCGGATCCCGCACGGCACGGGCCATAAGGTGCAATACGGCTGGGTAGCGTGATCGAAAAGGAGTTCTCGCGCATGGTCAACGTCACGGACGGCTACGGGTCGAGCATCCTGGGATATCCCAGGATCGGACCGCACCGGGAACTCAAGCGGGCGCTGGAGGCGTACTGGCGCGGCGACATCCCGCGCGCCGAGCTGCTGGCCGTCGGCCGCGACATCCAGGAGCGCCAGTTCAGCGAGCTGGCCGCCACCGGCCTCAGCCAGGTGCCGGGCAACACCTTCTCCTTCTACGACCACGTCCTGGACAACGCGCTCATGTTCGGCGCGGTGCCGCAGCGGTTCCAGCCGTACCAGGACGTGATGGAGCCGCTGGACTTCTACTTCCTGATGGCGCGCGGCCGCCCCGATCTGCCGCCGCTGGAGCTGGTGCGCTACATCGACACCAACTACCACTACCGCCAGCCCGAACTCGACGCCGACACCACGTTCTCCCTGCACGCCGAGGCCCTGCTCGACGAGTTCGACCGCGCCAAGGCCCAGGGCATCGAGCTGCGTCCGGTGATGCTGGGCCCGGTCTCGCTGCTGCTGCTCTCCAAGGCGGGCCACGTGCCGGGCGAGGCCGAGTTCGATCAGCTCACCCTGCTCGACCAGCTGCTGCCCGTGTACGAGGAACTGTTCGAGATCCTCGCCAAGCGCGGCGCGACCTGCGTGCAGCTGGACGAGCCGGTGTTCACCAGCGAGCGCACCGAGGCCGAGCTGGCCGCGTTCGAGCGCGCCTACCAGCGGCTGTCCACCGCAGCGCTGCGCCCGCGCATGCTCGTCACCGGGCAGTACGGGGATTTCGGTCCCGCGCTGCCGATCCTGGCCGCCTCCAACGTGGAGGCGATCGGGCTGGACCTGGCCAGCTACCGGATGCGGCCCGAGGACCTGGCCGCCGTGCCCGGCATCCGCCGCAAGCGGCTCTACGCCGGCGTCATCAGCGGGCGCAACGTGTGGCGCGCCGACCGGTATGTGACGCTGGAATACCTCAACGAGCTGGCCAAGGTGTGCCCCGACCTGGTGGTGTCCACCGGCAGCACGCTGCTGCACGTGCCCTACGACCTGCTCGTCGAATACGACATCGAGGGCAATGTCGCCGATCGCCTCGCCTTCGCGAAACAGAAGGTGGGCGAAGTGGTTTCGCTCGCCAAGGCGCTCACCGAGGGCCCGTCCGACAAGTGGCGCAAGCGGCCCACCGAGGTGCACTTCAAGCAGAAACACGCCGTTCGCCAACGGGTTTACGCGATCACGCCCGAGATGCGCACGCGCGAGCCGTACGAGCAGCGCCGCGTCGCGCAGCAGGAGCGGCTGAACCTGCCGCCGGTGCCCGCCACCACACTCGGCTCGTTCCCGCAGACCGCGAAGGTGCGCCAGGCGCGCTACGACCTCGGCGAGGGCCGCCTGTCCTACGAGGAGTACCGCAAGCGGATCGAGGCCGAGATCGAGGCCACCATCCGGTTGCAGGAGGACATCGGCCTGGATGTGCTGGTGCACGGCGAGCACGAGCGCAACGACATGATCCAGTACTTCGCCGAACTGCTGGACGGCTTCGCCACCACGCACTTCGGCTGGGTGCAGGTCTACGGGTCGCGCTGCGTGCGCCCGCCGATCATCTACGGCGACGTGTCGCGTCCGGCGCCGATGTCGGTGGAGTGGATCAGCTACGCGCAGTCGCTCACCGACAAGCCGGTCAAGGGCATGGTCACCGGGCCGGTCACCATGCTGGCGCGCTCGTTCGTGCGCCAGGATCAGCCGCTGTACGAGACCGCCGACCAGGTGGCGCTGGCCATCCGCGACGAAGTGGTGGATCTCGAGCGCGCGGGCATCGCCATCATCCAGGTGGACGAGCCCGCCATCCGCGAGATGCTGCCGCTGCGTGCCGAAGGGCGCGCCGAATACCTGCGCTGGGCCGTCGGGGCGTTCCGCCTGGCCACCTCCGGCGTCGGCCCGGCCACCCAGATCCACACGCACATCGGGTATTCCGGTCGCGCGGAGATCGTCGAGGCGATCGAACAACTCGACGCCGACGTCACCGCCATCGTCGCCACCCGCTCCATCGAATGGGTGCTCAAGGCGCTCAAGGAGGACTGCGCCTCGGGCCACGGGCTCAGCCACGGCGTGGGACCGGGTGTGTACGAATCGCGGTCGGCGCGCATCCCCGATATCGACGAGCTGGACGAACTGCTCACGGCCGCTGCGGAAGCCGTGACGCCGCAACGGTTGTGGGCCAATCCTGACGGCGGGTTGAAGACCAGGCACTACTGGCAGTTGGAGCCTTCGCTGCGCAACCTCGTCGCGGCGGCCCGGCGCATCCGGCGCCGGATTCCGGCCGAGTAGTTCGTTGCGGGCCGCCTTCTCCGAAAGGGGAAGGCGGCCTTGCTTTTCCGGCTAATTGGGCGTGCCCTCCGCCAACACCACGGTCACCGTCCGTTCCTCACCGTCGGTACCTAGCACGACCAACTGCACGGTGTCGCCCGGCCGGCGCACGTTGATCGCGGAACGCAGGGCGCGGGCCGTGGTGATCGCGCGTCCGTCGACCGCCGTGACGATCTCGCCGCGCGAAAGTCCCGCCGCGTAGGCCGGACTGCCGTAGATCGCCACGTCCACGCGCGCGCCGGTGGGCGCGGCGTCGGAGATCAGCACGCCCAGCGTCGCGGTGGGGCCGATGTGCACCGAATCGGTGGGCGAGCCGGAGCGGATCTGGCGCACCACGCGCATCGCCGTCTCGATCGGCACCGCGTAACCGTTGGGCTCGCGCGGCCGCTCGGATTCCTCGCGCTCCCCCGACGCCGCCGTGATCACCCCGACCACGGCGCCGAACCGGTCGGCCAGCGCGCCGCCGGACTGTCCCGAACTCACCGCCGCCGCCACCTCCAGCATCCCGGTCAGCGCCTTGCGCGAGAGGTCCGCAGAGTTCAGCGCGACGATGGTGCTGTTCAGCGCCGTGATCCGGCCCGCGATCGCGGTCGGCTCCCCGCCCGTGCCGCCCGCGTTGCCGATGGCCAGCACCTCGTCGCGGATCCGCAGATCGGCGGCGTTGCCGAGCTGGGCGGCGGTCAGCCCGGCCGCACCCGGCAACTCCAGGAGCGCGATATCGGCGGACGAGTCGTATCCCAGGACGGTCGCTGTGAAGATGCGGCCGGTGTCGACCAGCGTCACCACCACCCGGTCCGCGCCCTTCACCACGTGGTGGCTGGTGAGCACCTGTCCCTCGGCGGTGAGCACGATCCCCGACCCGGCCGCGCCCGGCCCGAACGCGCGCGTCGAGGTGCTGATGTGGACGAGCGCGGGTGAGACCGCGGCCGCGACCGCGACCGGATCCAGCGGTGGCGGCGGCACGGTGCTGGTGACCGGCCTGGTCGCGTCGCCCGCTCCGGCGAACGGCGACCACCTCGGCGGCTCGCCCCGGTAGGCGAAGAAACCCGCCGCGACCAGCACCGCTACCACGATCAAGGTGAGCGCGCGCCCACCCCCGGTGTGCCGACCATCGTCCATGGATGCTCCCGACTCCGCTGAGGGCTCGCGTTCCATTGTGGCCGGAGATCGCCGGGAACCCCGGCGCTGCGGATGACAAAACCGCCCATGCGACGGTAGGCATGTATTCATGAGCACCGCTGCCGCCGCCTATGCCGTGTCCGCTCCCGACGGGGCCTTCGAGAAGGTCACCATCGAGCGCAGGGAGCTCGGCCCGCACGACGTGCTGATCGACGTCAAGTACGCGGGCATCTGCCACTCCGACATCCACACCGCGCGCGACGAATGGGGCGGCACCCGCTACCCCTGCGTGCCGGGCCACGAGATCGCGGGCATCGTCGCGGGCGTCGGGTCGGCCGTGTCAAAGTTCGCGGTCGGCGACCGCGTGGGCGTCGGCTGCATGGTCGATTCGTGCGGGAAGTGCGGGCCGTGCCTGGCCGACGAGGAGCAGTACTGCCTGCGCGGCGCGACCATGACCTACAACTCGGCTGTCGACGAATCCGTGCAGCCGGGCGGCACCACCCTCGGCGGCTACTCCACCCGCGTCGTGGTGACCGAGAACTTCGTGGTGGGCATCCCCGAAGGCATCGGGCTGGACGTGGCCGCGCCGCTGCTGTGCGCGGGCGTCACGCTGTTCTCGCCACTGCGGCGCTGGGACGCCGGGCCCGGCAAGCGCGTCGCGATCATCGGCATGGGCGGGCTCGGGCACGTCGGGGTGAAGATCGCCGCCGCGATGGGCGCCGAGGTCACCGTGCTCAGCCACTCGCTGTCCAAGCAGGAGGACGGCAAGCGCTTCGGCGCGCACCACTACTACGCCACCGCCGACAAGCAGACCTTCCGCGAACTGCGCGGCCGCTTCGACCTGATCCTCAACACGGTGTCAGCCGACCTGCCGCTGGACGACTACCTGAAGCTGCTCGCCCTCGACGGCACCCTGGTGATCCTCGGCCTGCCCGAGAACCCGATGAGCGTGAAGCCGTTCACGCTGGCCGGTTTCCGCCGGTCGCTGGCCGGGTCGATGATCGGCGGCATCGCGCAGACCCAGGAGATGCTCGACTTCTGCGCCGCGCACGGAATCGGCGCCGAGATCGAACTCATCTCCGCCGACGAGATCGACAGCGCCTACGACCGCGTGGTGGCCAGCGACGTGCGGTACCGGTTCGTCATCGACGCGGCCACCATGTAGCGGAATTCCGCTCGCGGACGGCATGTTCGCGGGCGGCGGGCGTGCGGCGTCGCCTACCTTGGGCATGTGTCCGAGGATGAGGAAATGCCGCCCGCACCGAAGTCCGACGCTACGGTGGTGACCGCGAACCTGACCGCGGGCCCGCCGCCGTGGCTGCTGCGCGCCTTCCTGCTCGCGGCCACCACGGTGGCCGGGCTCATCGCGTCGTTCTGGGTACTGCAGAAATTGCAGGGCTTCCTGACGGTGCTGCTGGTCTCGCTGTTCCTGGCGTTCGCGATCGAACCCGCCGTGAACTGGCTGGCCGCGCGTGGGGTGCGCCGCGGGCTCGCGACCGGTGTGGTGTTCCTCGGGCTCGTCACGGTGGTGGTGGCGTTCGTGTGGACGCTCGGCGCGCTGTTGATCGACCAGGTCACCACGCTGGTGCAGAATGCGCCCGACTACGCGGACCAGGGTGTCGACTGGATCAACGAAACCTTCAACGCGGAACTGTCGGGCGAGGACATCTCCCGCTATCTGACGCAGTGGAGCGACCAGATCGAGAGCTATCTGGTCGGTGTCGCCGAAAACGCTTGGGGCATCGGCACGGCCGCGATCGGCGCGCTGTTCCAGGCCCTCGGCATCCTGCTGTTCACGTTCTACTTCGCCGCCGACGGGCCTCGGTTCCGCGACGCCGTGTGCTCGCTGCTGCCGCCCGAACGGCAGCGGCACGTGCGCCGCGCGTGGGACATCGCGGTCGAGAAGACCGGCGGCTACATCTACTCGCGCGGCCTGCTCGCGCTGTGCTCGGCGCTCGCGCACTACGTGGTGCTGCGCTGGCTCGACATCCCGTCGGCGTTCGCGCTCGCCCTCTGGGTCGGCGTGGTCTCCCAGTTCATCCCCACGGTCGGTACGTATCTCGCCGGCGCGCTCCCCGTGATCGTCGCGCTCGTCCACCACCCCACCGACGCCCTGTGGATCCTCGGCTTCATCATCCTGTACCAGCAGTTCGAGAACTACGTCCTGCAACCCCGCATCACCGCGACCACGCTCGACATGCACCCCGCCGTCGCCTTCGGCTCCGTCATCGCCGGCGCCGCTCTACTCGGCGCCACCGGCGCCCTGCTCGCCATCCCCGTCACCGCCACCGTCCAAGCCTTCGCCGGCGCCTACATCCGCCGCTACGACGTCGAAACCGACACCACCCCACCACCCCCGAAACCCAGGAAGTCACGAAACTGGACCCGGCAGTTGACGATTCGCCTCACGGGTGCGAATCCAGCTCCCGAACCCGCTGCGCCGGAAGAGAAGCCGAACCCGGATCGGTAGCGGTGTCGCCGGCCGATCGGTGGTGGCGGTCCCGATCAGTTGCGGTGCGCCCGGCGTAGTCCAGCGCTGCGATCCGTCAGTCCGCGTCGGGGAAGAGCGTGAGGACAGCCGCCGTCACCTTCTCGATCGTCTCCCGCTCGGCACCCGCGATACTCACGGCGGGCACACTCTCGAACTCGTAGCCATCGGCGACCGGGTCGAAGGTGGGGCCGACCCGCACTTTGTACGTGCCGTTGGGCTCGTCGGATGTCCGGTAGACCCGGCGCCCATCTATCTCCAGGGACTTGTAGTTCGTGAATTCACGGTCGGTCGAATGCCCGTACTCGACGTAGAGCGAATCCCCGTCGAGCTGGAACCAGCAACGATCGACCCACTGGTTGTCGCCGACCCGGGCGTCCGGGAGTTCGGTCAGGACATCACAGGGATCCGCACCGGTGACCACCGTGCGGACGGTATGCGGCGAATCTCCCAGCTTGGGAAAGCGTTTCCACTCCGACAGCGCGACCGTCACCAGCGATTGCGCGACCGGGCACGGCTCGGTGCCCGGAGGCAGCTCGACGGTCAGGTCTATCGAACCTCCGGTCGGCAATTGCGCGTAGGCCGAGCACATTCGGAATGTCCTGTCGGCGAGCTCCTCCTCCGACAGGACGTCGTGGTCACCGAGCAAGGTGACCGACATCCCGTCGATGGTGATGTTGGTGGCCTGGTCCATCTCGGTGTTCTCGACCGCGCGGACGACCCACTCCACCGAAGCATCCGGGTCCGAAAGATCATCCCCGATCGCCGCCTCGCACTCGTACAGCCAGTCGGTGCCCACCGCCGCGACCGGGCCGAGCTTCGCCAGCTCGGACTCCGGCAGCAGCGCACAGATATCGGTGCTGCGCAGCCTGTTCAGTTTGTCCGCGCCCGGCACCGCCGAAGTGGGCTGCTGCTCCACCCCATCGTCACAGGCGACCACGGCAACCATCAGCGCCACGAGCACCACAGCTCGCCGAACCATGCTCTCCCCCTCTTCGCGACCGTCCGCTACAACGTAGTCCAGCCGGTCCGCTCTCGCGCAGAGGCACTGGAAGCCGCGGAACCGGTCGCGCGACACCAGCGGCAGATCCGCCACGGAGGTAGCGGCAGATCCACCACAGATGTGGCGGCAGATCCATCATCCATCGAGGTTCGCACGCGGAGGTGACGATGCAGACCAGGCTCGGACCGGCAATCCCGCGCCGCGCTGAGGCTGCGGTGCGCGAGGCGCTCGGGGACACGCGAGTAGTCCTTGTCAACGGCGCTCGTCAGAGTGGCAAGAGCACCTTGGTACGGCTCGCCGCCAAGAACAGTGACGCCGAATGGCGAGACCTCGACACCGCCCTCAACCGACAGGCGGCGTTGGCGGACCCGGACGGATTCGTCGACTTCCCCGGGCTGATGGTGATCGATGAGATTCAGCGCGCGCCCGAACTGCTGTTGTCGATCAAAGCCCGCGTTGACGTGGACCCGCGACCTGGCCAATTCCTACTCACCGGATCAGCGCGCGTGCTCGGAGTGCGGTCACTGCCCGACTCGTTGGTCGGGCGTATGGAAACGATTGAACTCTGGCCGTTTTCGCAGGGCGAGATCGACAGCGGGCCCGACGGGTTCATCGACGCCGCGTTCGCCCTCGGCGATGCGCTGCGACACAGTTCCACTCTCGCCAGGTCCGAATATGCCGAGCGGCTCCTTCGCGGCGGGTTCCCCGAAGCGGTCGCGCGTACCAACGACCGTCGGCGCCGCGCCTTCTTCGATTCGTATGTCGGCGATCTCATCGCGCGTGACATCCAGCAGCTGACCGAGATCGAGCGGACCGCGGAATGCAGAATCTCGTGCGCATGCCGGCCGCCAGATCCGGCGGATTGCTGTCGGTCACCACCCTGAGCAACGAACTGGGTCCAGCTGCGGCGACCGTCAAGCGATACTTGGCACTGTTGGAGGAAGTCTTCCTCATCAAGCGGATTCCGGCCTGGTCCCGCAATGTGAGCAGCCGTGCCACCACAGCGCCGAAACTCGCGTTCGTCGACTCGGGTATCGCCGCACACCGAGTCGGCGCCGACCTGCGCAGCCTGCTCCGGCCCACCGGCCAGTTCGGCCCGCTGTTGGAGGGATTCGTCCTCATGGAACTTGCTCGCCAGCTGACCTGGTCCGAGGAAGAAGCCGAACTCTTCCACTACCGCACACGCGGCCAGGTAGAAGTCGGCGCGGTCCTGGAGAACCGGCGCGGCGAGGTCGTCGGCGTCGAAGTCAAGGCGGCGTCCACGGTCCACCCCAACGACTTTCGCGGCCTCCGCCACCTCGCGGCACGACTGGGCGACGATTTCCGCGTCGGCATCGTCCTCCACACCGGACGGCAGACCCTGCCCTTCGGTCCCGGAATGCTGGCCATGCCGATCAGTGCGCTGTGGGAAACTCGGGCCGCCTGATCACTGGTGGGTGAAGGCCGCGGTGGACGTCTCCGGCGTGGGGCTCAGGACGACGTGAGTTCGGCGTAATGCAGCAATCGCCCTACGGGGAGAGAGGTTCGGGCTGCGGTGAGGGAGTGATGCCGGGCTGGCTGAGGACGGCTTGGATGGGGGTGGGGTTCTCGGGGAGTCGTTCGAGGAGGGCGTTGACGCGTTGTGCGAACTCGGCGTCGGCGGCTATATAGCGGTCTTTGATGACGTTGTGCAGGGTGCGGATGTCCTTGACGATGTTGTAGTGCTCTTCGAGAAGGGCATGGACGCTGTTGTCTGAGCCCTTGGCCTTTTCCTTGAATCGGCTGACCAGTGTCTGGGCAGAGGTCAGCATCGCAACGTCGGCGCCGATACCCCATTGACTGTTCTCGATAACCGAGATGGCCTCGGCCTCACGCTGCATCCGCCTGATGAGTTCCATGAACCGGGTGCAGTCGCGGTCGATGTAGACGAAGTCCTCCGGCTCGATTCGCAGTCCGAGCCGACCCTCCCGTGCCTCGGTGATCAGGTTCGCCAGCGGCGACGGTGCCTCGTTCTCACTCATAGCGTGTCCCCTCCTGAGAGTGTGTTCATCGTGGGCGGTGGGTGTCAGCTGCCCGCGGGCAGTAGCGGCACGACCTTCTCGGCGAAGGACATTCCGAGATCGCAGGCATCCATGCCACCGGTCGCATCATTCGACGGCGGGTTGTCGATGTGGAATTCGAGGCTGCCGCCATTCATTTCGACGTTGATGTTGCAGACCTCGGTGCCCCGGTTCTCGTTACGTCGCGCGATGATGGTGGGCCGGCCTCCGACGGTGGTCTCCCGTGCGTCGTAGTAGAACTCCTGGCGTACGAAGTCGAGTGTCATATTGGTGACCTGGGCAGCGATCGCGTGGCCTTCGGACCGCACCCAGTCGCATCCGCGCCACTTGACTTGTGCGCCCCACGCGTCGGCGTTAGCGGTGTTCGGGATGACCGCCGGATGAATATCCTCGGCATCCAGCACACTCTGCGGGATATCCGTACAAGGATCGAATGACTGCGGCACCTCCGGTTCCAGCCCCAGCGAGTTCTTCCCATCCTCCGCACTCGTACTGGTACCCCCGCCGGCCGGCTGCGCCTCCCCGTCGGTGGTCGACCCACACCCGACCAACCCGGCCCCGGCCGCCACCACTCCCAGAATGCAAACAGCCCTGGTAACGGCTCGCATCGTCACCCCCGCTTCCCGTTCAACGGTCACTCAGTCGCGGCAACTATATCCAAACAGGCAATCCGCAGGTCGCCCCGTCAACCGCCCGAAGCCGCGGGAACGGATCCTGAGCCGCATCCGCTCCACACTTGTTTGGACGCGGCGACTTGCAGTCTGGTTCCCACTGATTCTCACGCCACGCGAGTGCCCGTGGCGGCGCCGATCGTTGCATCAGGGCACAGTCCGTACGCCACGTAAACGCTTGGGCCACAGCAGTACTCGGGCCGGGCTGATCCGGCGAACCGTTCGGAAACTCAGCGTCCGCGCAGATCGGCCGGTGTCCGCCCGAGCAGGGCGCGGGCGGTGCGGGTGAAGTGGGCCTGGTCGGCGAAATCTCCGAGATACGCGGCCTCGGCCGGGGTGTGGTGCGGGGCCGACGCCAGCGCGGCGCGGAGCCGATGCCACTGGCGCACGCGGTGCAGCGGGATGCCGAGCGAGGTCCGCGCGAGCGTCCGCAAGCGCGGGGGCGAGAGCCCGGCGTCCGTCGCCAGCGCGGACAGGTCGGTTGCCGTGGCGCAGTGGGTGACGGCGTGGCGCAGCCGTGGGTCGAGGGCGGGCGGCGATCCGATGGTCGCCGTCAGTTCGTCGTGGACCGCGGTGAGGTCCCACTCGGAGCCGAGGGCGTCCAAAAGCCGCGCGGCGGAAAGCGTATCGAGCGGGCGCGGATCCTCGGAGCGGGGGAGCAGCCACGGGTTCAGCAGCACCGCGACGAAACCCTCGGAGGCCGTGCAGGTGTGGCGCACTTGCGGCGGGACGAGAACCCCGGGAACCTCGTGACCGTCGAAGGTGAGGACGCCGCCGACCGGCAGCGCGAGCTTCCACGCCGGCTGGCTGTGCGCCGTGGTGGCGGCGCCGCCGCTCGCCCCGTACGCGTCGACGCCGTGCAGCGAGGCGAAGCGCACGAGGCGATCGTTGCGTTCAAGACTCCAGTCGACGCGCGCGGACATCATCCCGAGTAGGCACACTGTCGCAGCACTCGCCCTCGGTGGCTTCTTCACGGCCACCGGCCTCGGCCATTTCCTGGCCGCGCCGTACTTCCGCTCGCTGGTGCCCGCGTGGATACCCGCGCCCGGCGCGGTGGTGGCGGCCAGCGGCATCGCGGAGATCGCCGTCGCCGGTTCGCTTTTCGTGCCCCAGACCCGCGTGGCGGGCGGCTGGGCGGCCGTCGTCCTGATCGGCGGCTTCCTGGTGGTCTGGCTCGACGCGCTGCGCCGGGTCTCGTCCGGAGCCGAGCGGTTCGCGGACCGCCCGCTCGGGATGGCGGCCGTGCTCGCCGCCAACGCCGGATACCTGCTGTGGGCCGGCTATATCGCCGTCGGGTGAGCTACACCAGGCTCAGCCAGTAGTCCTGGAAGCGCAGGAAGATCAGCAGCAGCACCACTGCGAAGAACACCACGACCAGCGTCCACCGCCATTCGGCGACGATGCCGAGCGGACCGCGCTGCCCACCCCACAGCTGATCGGTGACGACCGCGAACAGCGGCGTGATCACCGCCCACACCACCATGCAGTACGGGCACAGCGCGCCGATCCGGTACAGGCTCTGGAAGATCAGCCAGCACACGAAGACGATGCCCGCGAGGGTGCCCAGCCACAGCCCGCCCCACACCCAGCGGGGCAGGCCGACGCCGGCCACCGCGAGCACGCCGAGCGTGACCACCACGGAGAACCCGACGATGCCCAGGATCGGATTGGGGAACCCGAACACCGAGGCCTGATCGGTCTCCATCACCGACCCGCAGGACAGCACCGGGTTGAGGCTGCACGAGGGCACGTATCCCGGATCGGTGAACAGTTTGAACCGCTCGACGGTCAGCGTCACCGAGGCGAGCCAGCCCGCCAGGCCGCCGATCAACAGCAGCCAGGCGGCCCGGGGCGACGCGGCGATCACTGTCCCGCGGCCGCCGTGGCGATGGCCTGCTCGAGTTCGCTCGGGTTGACCTGCTTGCCGTTCACGTACACCGTCGGGGTCTGGGTGACGCCCTCGGCGAAGGTCTGCTCGGTCTTGGCGGACACGAACTTCTCGTAGGACTTGTCGTTGATGCAGGGCGCGACCGCGTCGGTGTAGCCGACGGAGCGAGCGATCTCGATCAGCTGCTCGTTGGTCAGGCCGGCGCCGCCCTCGGCGGGCTGCTGGGCGAACATCGTCCGCAGCCAGGTCGGGTACTTGGCCGGGTCCTCGCCGGCCACGCAGTAGGAGGCGTTGGCGGCGCGGCTGGAGAACTGCGTGGTGGACGCGCGGTCCAGGAACGAGATGATGTTGTACTCGACCGCCGCGGTGCCGCTGTTCACGGCGTCCTCGAGCACCTGCCCGTAGGCCTGCTCGAACGCCTTGCACGCGGGGCACTGCAGGTCGGCGACCAGGCGCACGGTGACCTTGGCGTCGGGCTGCCCGACCCGGATGGACCCGTTGTCGGTGATCGAGCCGGTGAGGCCGCCGGGCGCCTGCGGCGCGGCGATGGTGGGGGTGGGCCCGGGATCGTCGCTGTCGGACTTCTGGACGGCCAGGCCGATGCCGATGGCGGCGACCAGGCCGACCAGCACGGCGGCGACGCCGACCTGGATGGCGATCTTGCGCTTGCGGTCGGCTTGTTCCGCCTTCTGCAGCGGATTCTTCCGTCCCGGGTTGTTGCTCACCGTGCGTTCACCACGCCTTTCGCTCGCTTTCCGGTAACGCGCCCTGCCCTCCCGATGCTAGTTCGGCGCGAGGGGCCGCGTTCGGGCCGAAAGTCATCATGATCGGTGAACCTGAGAGATTGCGTAGTGTCGCGGCGCGAGTTCAGCGCGGCAGCAGGCCCGACAGCACCAGCTCGACCGCGCGCTCGGCCAGATCGGGCGGCATCGCGCCGTCGAACTGGGTGACGTACATGTGGACCAGCCCGCCGAGGGTGAGCAAGGTCATGCGCGGATCGGCGGTGGGCGGGAGCTCGCCGCGGGCGATGGCGCGCCGCACGATCTCCTCGGAGGCGGCCAGGCGCGCGATCCAGAATTCGCGGCGCGTCTCGGTGGTCTCGGGGTCGCCGCCCGCGAATCCGGCGCCCCGGATGAGGGCCGCGCCGAACGGGCTGGCGCCGAAGCGCATCAGCCGTCGCGTGAACTCCTCCAGGTCGGTGCGCACCGAGCCGGTGTCGGGGATCGGGATATCGGCGTCCACGCGGGAGAGCAGCGCGTCGAGCAGCAGCCTGGTCAGGGTTTTCCAGCGGCGGTAGATCGAGGTCTCGTGCACGCCCGCGTCGGCGGCGATATCGGCGACGCGCACGTGGTCGATGCCGTCGGCCTCGATGCGGGCGACGGTGGCGTCGAGGACCGCGCGGCGCAGGCGGGCGCCGCGCAACTGCGGGGTGGGGTTCACCATGCGCCGATTATCGCAAGTGCTCTTGCGTTATTGCCAGCCGCGTCCTACCGTGGCCGTAACGCAAGTCGACTTGCGATAGAGGTGGAGTGCATGGACAGCGTGGTCGCGCCCTCGGGGCGTTGGAACGGCATCGAGACCGAGGGCGTGGTGACCTTTCGTGGCATCCGCTACGCGCGGGCGTCGCGCTTCGGTCCGCCCGAACGGGAACCGGTGAGCAAGACGCCTATCGACGCGACGAGCAGGCACACGACGGCTCCGCAGCTGCCGCCCCGGCTCGCGGTGGTGATGGGACTCGCGTCCCCGCTCGAACAATCCGAGGACTGCCTCGTGCTCACCGTGACCGCGCCCGCCGACGTGCGGGAGCCGCGCGCGGTGCTGGTGTGGTTGCACGGCGGGGCGTATCTCACCGGCAGTGGTGAATGGAATCTCTACGATGCCGACCGGCTGGTGCGCGAGACGGGCATCGTCGTGGTGTCCGTGTCGTACCGGATCGGCGTGCTGGGATACCTTCGCGCGCAGGGTGTTTCGCCGGGCAACCTCGGTCTGGTCGATCAGCTGGCCGCGCTCGAGTGGGTGCGCGAGAACATCGCCGCGTTCGGCGGTGACCCCGGGCGGGTGACGTTGGCGGGGCAGTCGGCGGGTGCGCATTCGGTGGTCGCGCTGCTGGGGATGGAGCGGGCGCGCGGGCTGTTCGCGCGGGCGATCGTGCAGAGTGCGCCGTTCGGCGTCGGATTCCACACGCCGGAGCGGGCCGAGAGGGCCGGGGCGGTGTTCCTGGCGGAGCTGGACGGTGATCCTCGCTCGGCCTCGGTGCCGGAAGTTCTGGCGGCCCAAGGGCGAGCCGTTCGCCGGTTGGCCGGGCCGGGTGGGCTGAACTCCGCGCCGCCGTTCCTGCCGGTCGCCGGCGTCGAGCCATTGCCGGGGGATGCGCTGTGGCGGGCCGAGGTTCGGCATCGGGCGGCCGGCATACAAGTGATCGTCGGCTGTACGGCCGAGGAGATGCGCGCGTTCTTCGACGGCCCGCACCCGGTGTGGGACGCCGTGCGCCGGGTGCCGGTGCTCGGTCGACGGTTCGTCTCCGCGGCGGGAGCGCTGGTCGGGCGAAAGGTGTTCGCGGACGGCGTCTTCGAGTTCGCCGACCTGCTCGCCGCGGCGGGCGCGCGGGTCTATTGCCACCGGTTCCACGCGCCGCATCCGGACAACCCGTTCGGCGCGTGCCACTGCATCGAGCTGCCCCTGCTCTTCGGCGCGGCCGAGGACTGGCGCGACGCGCCGATGGTGCGCCCGCTCGACCCGGCGGGACTGGACGCGGCCGGTATCGGAACCCGCCGCCGCTGGGCGGAATTCGTGCGCACCGGCGCGGTCGGCGACGGTGCGTGGCCGCCGCACCGGCCCGGATCGCGCTTCGCCCGGCAGCTGCCCTGAAAGGAAACCCATGGGACGACATGCGGAAGTCATCGGCGGCGGCATCGGCGGGCTCACCGCCGCCACCGCCCTGGCGATCGACGGTTGGACGGTGCGGCTGCACGAGCGTCAGCCGGAGATCCGCGCGGTGGGCGCGGGAATCTACGTGTGGGACAACGGTTTGGCCGCCCTGGATGCGGTCGGCGCGTTCGAGGAGGCGACCCGCGGCGCGCATATCGGCCCGGCCGTGGAGGCGCGGTCGCGCACCGGGAGGACGCTCTACCGGATCGGCATCAACGGTCCCGGGCAGCCGCGCTGCTACACGCTGTTGCGGGACCGCCTGATCGACGCGCTGGTGCGTGCCGCGGGTCGTGCGGGGGTGGAGCTGGTAACGAATTCCCGTGCGGTGCGGGCCGACCCGGACGGCACCGTGACCTTCGACGACGGGCGCAGTGCCACAGCCGATCTCGTGGTGGCCGCCGATGGCGTGCACTCCCGATTGCGCGACCAGCTCGGAATCGCCGTCCGGCGCAAGCGGATGCGCCAGGGCGCGGCTCGGTTGATGGTGCCCGCCACGGACGACTGCTTCACTCCCGAGGACCGGGTGAAGCACCTCGAGTACTTCCAAGGCAGCCGCCGGTTGCTCTACACACCGTGCACGCCCGACCAGATCTACCTGGCACTCGTGGCGGACGCGGACGATCCGTCGATCACCGGCACGACCGTCGACATCACCTCCTGGACACGCGGTTTCCCGGGAATTGCCCCGCTGCTGCGGACTGCCGAGGGAATCCCGTTGCGCTGGGACACCTTCGAATACATCCGGCTCGCGTCCTGGTCGCGGGGGCGGGTCGCCCTGCTCGGCGATGCCGCGCACGCCCAGCCGCCCTACCTCGGGCAGGGCGGCGGCACCGCCATGACCAACGCGGTGTCGCTCGCGGGGACCGTCGGCAGGCGCGGGATGTCGCTCACCGACGCGCTGACGGCGTGGGAGCGCGAGCAGCGGCCGGATGTCGAACGCACCCAGCGCATGTCGTATCGGATGCGCCTGCTCAACGCGGTGCCCGACGTCGTGCGCGATCCGCTGCTGAGCCTGGCCGGACGGTCTTCCGGGTTCGCCGACGCGCAACTCGCGGCGACCAGGCTGCGGCCCGCCGCGAACGGAAGCACTTCATCGAAGAAGGAGTAAGGAATGCTCAACACCTATCGAATCAACGGCGTCGAGATCGGTTTCGACGACCAGGGATACGCGCCCGACAAGCCGGCGATCGTGCTGCTGCCCGGTTGGGGACACGACCACCGGGCGTTCGACCGCCTGCTGCCGTACCTGCGGCCGCACCACCGGGTGGTGCGCGTGTGCTGGCGCGGACACGGCATCGATCGCACGCTGGTCGGCGATTTCGGTGTGGCCGAACAGGTTTCGGACACCATCGGCCTGCTCGACGCGCTCGAGGTGGACCGCTTCATCCCGCTCTCGCACGCCCACGGCGGATGGGTGGCCATGGACATGGCCGACGAGCTGGGCGCGGCGCGGGTGCCCGCGCTGCTGCTGATGGACCTCATCATGACCCCGCCGCCGCCCGAGTTCGCGGGCGGCCTGCAAGCGTTGCAGGGCAAGGACACCTGGCGCGGCGCGCAGCGCGCGTTGCTGGACAGCTGGCTGGCGGGCAGTGTGGACGAAGCCGTGCTGAACCACGTGCTCTACGAGGCGGGCGGTCACGGTTTCGACATGTGGTCGCGCTCGGGCCGCGTGATCGAGAAGGCCTACGCCACTTGGGGTTCGCCCATGGGGCGGCTGGACCGGCTCGCCGAACCGCGCCCGGTGCGCCACGTGTTCTCGCATCCGAAGTCCTCCGACTACGACGCCGTCCACGACGAATTCCAGCGCGCCCACCCGTGGTTCACCTACACCCGCCTCCCCGGACACACCCACTTCCCCGGTATCGAACTCCCCGGTGAAGTCGCGGACGAATTGTTCGATCTTGTGCGCACGGCCTGACCTCACGCGCAGGCCACACCGTCGCGAGCCAGCCCCGATCGCCAGCCGGATCGCCCCGCCGCGAGACTCGGGCGGTGCGGTGCCGGTCGCCCGCCACCCGGGTGACATCATTTCCGGCGTGACCGGATACGACTACGAGCATCTCGACACGTCCACCCTGCCGCCGCGTCAGCAGCGGATCCTCGCGGTGATCCGCGACTGGGCCGTCGAGTGCGGGTATCCGCCGAACACCAGGCAGCTCGCGGACGCGATCGGGGTGCGGTCCACCTCGACGGTGTCCAAGCACCTGCGCGAACTGGAGGAGCGGGGGTTCCTGCGGCGCGGTGCGGGGATGGCGCGGCCCATCGACGTGCGGCTGTTCCTGCGCGGAACTCAGCAGCCGGAAAGCTCCGACAGCGCGGTCACCGTGCCCGTCGTCGGCGACATCGCGGCGGGCACCCCCATCCTCGCCGAGGAGCACGCCGACGAAACCCTCACCGTGCCACGCGAACTCGTGGGCCGTGGCACGGTGTTCGCGCTGCGCGTGCGCGGCGACTCGATGATCGACGCCGCCATCTGCGACGGCGACGTCGTGGTGGTCCGCCAACAGCACGAGGCCCACTCCGGCGACATCGTCGCCGCGCTGCTCGGCGACGAAGCCACCGTAAAGGTCTACCGCCGCAAGGGCGGTCACATCTACCTCGAACCCCGCAACCCCGCCTACGAGGTGCTCGACGGCGACGAAGCCGTCATCCTCGGCAAGGTCGTCTCGGTCCTGCGCCGCGTGTGAGCGCCTACGCCAGCGGGTCCTTGCCGCCGAGGAACATCTCGAAGGAGCGGTAGGACTCGAGGTCGGCGAAGTGGCGGGAGTAGAGGTCGGTGGTCGGGGCGTCGGCGATTTCCTCGGTCGCCTCGTTCACGTCGACCAGGGCGTGGAGGCGGACGTAGCGGCCGTCGGCGGGCTCGTATGTCTCGCGGTCGATGTGCTCGCGCGCGGCGGACCGCCTCTTCGCGATCCGCCGCGCGTACGAGCACGAAGTCTTCGCGATAGAACACGCCCGCGCCGTCTCCCTTGCCCAGTGCGTAGACGATCAGGGCGACATACGAGGTCACGCGTTTTCGAGGCGGCGCAGTTGTTCGGGGATATCGAAGGAGGCGGGCGGCCAGTCCAGGTTCAACCGCTCCAGGGCTTCGATCAGCAGTTCGGTGATCGCCAAGCGGGAGAACCACTTCCGGTCGGCGGGGACCACGTACCAGGGCGCGTGGGCGGTGGAGGTGCGCGAGAGCATGGCCTGGTACGCCTCCTGGTAGGCGGGCCAGTACGCGCGCTCGTCGATGTCGGCGGGGTTGAACTTCCAGTATTTGTCGGGGCGCTCCAAGCGTTCGCGCAGCCGCGCCTTCTGCTCGTCCAAGGAGACGAACATGGCGACCTTCACCAGTGTGACGCCCTCGTCCACGAGTTCGCGCTCGAAGTGGTTGATCTCGTCGTAGCGCGGCTCCCACTCCGAGCGCGGGACCAGATCGTGCACCCGCACCACCAGCACGTCCTCGTAGTGTGAGCGGTCGAACACGCCGAGCTGACCGCCACGCGGCAGCGCTTTGCGGATGCGCCACAGGAAGTGGTGGCGCTTCTCCTCCGGCGTCGGCACCCCGAAGGCGGCGTGGTCGACGCCCTGCGGGTCGACCGAGCCGATCACGTGCCGCACGATGCCGCCCTTGCCCGCGGTGTCCATGCCCTGCAACACCAGCAGCACGCTGCGCTTGTCGCCGGAGCGGCCGTTGGCGTACAGCTTCTCCTGTAGATCGGAGAGCACCCCGCAGCGCTCGACCAGCAATCCCTGGGCATACTTCTTGTCACCGGTGAACCCGGGCGTCGCGGAGGGATTCAGATCCGCGATCCGCAAACCATCGGCTTTCAGGGCCTCCATGGCCGGAACGGTCCAGTGCTTCGACATCTCCCACACTTACCACGGCGGACCGTCGGGGACGAGTGGTCTCGGGCGTGGCGCGCCCTCTCAGCGGATCTGCGCCAGCCGCAATAGCTGCGCGGCGAATTCGTGGTCGGACACCGGGGTGAGGATCAAATCGTGGGAAGTGGTGAGCAGGTAGCGGCCGTCGCCGCTGAAGTCGAGCCAGGTGCGGTGGCGGGTGGGCGGCGACATCGGGTTGTCCGGCTCCACCGTGACGGTGATGAATCCGCGGCAGTCGACCGGCTTGCGCAGCGTCTGCCGGAAGCGCGCGGCTCCGGCTGGCGAGGGGGCCTCCACACCGTCGGTGGTGAGCACCGCTTCCTGCGGTTCGCGCATCGGGCCGAGCCGCCCGGCCCGCGCCGGCCCGATGATCTCGACCAGGCGCTGGCCGAGGCTGCGCGCGTGCATCATCCGCACGGTGACCTTGTCGGGCGTCGCGACCAGCACGGCCGCGTGCTTGTGCACCACGGCCGCGAAGGCGAGGATGCGGTCGGCGGCGGGACCGCCCGGCCCGCCGCGCTCACCGGACACGGTGAGGGTGGTGGCGTCGGAGCGCGCGCAGAGCATGAGCGCGGCCGCCAGGTCCGGATCGGCCTGCCGGGCGAAGCGCTGCGGCAATCGCAGTGCGGCGTACTCGGTTTCGGTGCGCACGGTGGCGGCGGGCGCCATGTTGATCGGATACGGCCTGCGGTCCAGTCCCGTTTCGCTCTCCCAGACGTGGCTGAACTCGTCCGGGGTGAGAACCCATCTCACCGTGCTCCGCTCCCGCCGCTCGCCGGGCCGTCCACGGTGGGGAACCGGGGCACGTTGTCGCCGGTGGCCGGCATGGTCGGGGAGTACAGGTAGGTCATGGCGTCGGCGGCGTCGGCTTGTTCGGCGGCCGCGGCCAGATCGTGGTCGAGCCTGCGGCGGCCGCCGAAGACGGCCTCGGCGGCGGGGTCGTCCAGCGGGACATAGTGCCCAGGCGGTGGGATCGCGGCCCGAACTGTCTGCGCCGCATCGCGATTGAGCTCCATCAGCCGCTGCACCGCGCGGCACACGTCCTGGGCCTGCGCGCCGACGCCGAGGAACGTCCGGGTGGCCCGCTCGGCGGCGAATGCGGATTCGCCGGACCAGCGCGCGAATTCGCGCGCGGTGGTGTCGGCGAACGTCTGGAAGGCCTCGCCGACGGCGTCCGCCCCGGCCTGCCACGCGGCGGCCGTCGCGCCGAGCGCCCCCGGGTCCAGCCGCTCGTGGACGTTCTCCCAGATCTCGGCGTGGGTGTACGCGCCGAAGCGTTCCCGGTCGGGCGCGTAGGCGGAATCGATGCCGGCGCTCGATGTTTCGGCGGCGGAGGCGAGGGCGCGCCGACGGGCGGTCAGCGCGTCGGCGGCGGCGCGGGCGGCGGCGTCCACGGTCACCACCTCCCGGCGTGGCGACGCCGGAGTGCGCGGCGGGTACCCGGCTCGGCGGTGTGGCGCGGCGTGCTCATCGCGCCCCTCGTCCGGCGGGAGTTTTCGCACCGCGTCGGTGTGATGGGCGCGGCGCGGAAAAGCTTGTGCGCGGAGCGGATACCCGGCTCGTCGACACGGCGCGCGGTGCTCATCGCGCCTCCAAATGCTCGGTGACCAGACTCAGCGCGGCGCGATTCGCCGCGTCGGCCTCGGCCAGCCGCCGCCCCGCCGCCAGATAGGCAGCCTTGAACAGCAACGCCGTCTCCTGGAAAGCGGCGACGGTGTCGAGGAATTCCCGTCCCTTGGCGCCGAATCCGGCCGCCAGCGCGTGCCCGGTCGGCAGGTCGGGGAAGCCGGTGACCTCGGTGAGCGCGTGCGCGCCCGCCACCGCCCGGTGCAGATCCTCGACCAACCGGTCGCACGCCGCGGCCAGGTGCTCGGCCACGTCGCCGTCCAGTTCGAAACGCGCGCCGCCGGTTTCGCCGATCGCGGCCGCGTACAGTTCCCGTGCCAGCCCCTGTCCCGTGTCCGGGATCGCCATGCGGTTCGCCCCCTTCCGCTCGGTCCACACCCACCGCCGTACTGGTCGGCACTCTACCCGCGGGTAACGGCGGTCGGGACCGGCTCGAAGGGCCGACCCGGCTGTGATGTGGCACACCATCGGCGCGCGGCGAACCGCGGCGCCCGACGGTGTGCGGGGCGAGATCTGGTGGGGCACAGGGGGATCGCGAAGTCCGGCTCGGGCGTGACGCCCCGGCTCGTCAGGCGCGCTGCACGTCGATGGTCATGCCCGCGGCGCGCAACCGGTCGGTGAGCGCGTCACCCATCGCGGCGGCGGGCGTGAGCACACCGGCCAGCTCCGGCTGCTTGTCGGTGTCGAACGCCAGGCACAGCCCGGCCTCGCCCAGCAGCACGGCGGTGGCCTGGTAGCCGGGGTCGCCCTTGCCCGCGAACGTCGCCACGTACTTCGCGCCGGAGGTGGTGTGCGCGAAGGTCTTCATGCGGAACCAGCCACTGCGCCGGGACTCTTCGCTCGGGCCGGTGCCCGGCTTCGGCAGCACCTTGTCCAGCAGCTTGCGGCCCAGCGACACTCGCGAGAGCACCGCGCCGGTGGCCAGCCCGGCCACGAGACCGCCCGCGAGACCGGCCGCCACGAGCGGCGCGACGGGCGAGGAGCCCGCGCTCATCACCTCGCGGTAGCGGAAGTTCTTGCCGTACACCCAGCCCAGCAGTCCGTTGCTGCGCCGCACGATCTTGGTGTTGTGCGCCGCCATCACGAAGGTGCTCACCCAGCCGTCCAGACTGGGGTCGATGCTGCTCGCGCGCTGCAACGCCTGATCGGACTGGCGGCCCACGTCGGGGTCCATCGCCTTGTCCGGGCTCAGCGAATACGGGTGAGCCAGCACCGAGGCCTTGCTGGAATCGGCGGCGATCGCCTCCATCATTGCGCGGCCGGAGTCGATGGTGCCGCCGCTGACGCCGCCCTTGAGCGAGGCGATCAGGGTGGTGTCGGTGAGTTCGCCGGTGTTGTCCTCGACGGTGCGGCGGTAGAGCTGGTAGACGCTCAGATCCGACGGAATCGAGTCGTAGCCGCAGGAATTCACGATCTTCGCACCCGTAGCGACGGCTTGGTCCTGGTAGCCGTCGATGGCGTCGCGCACGAACAGCGGCTCGCCGGTGAGGTCGGCGTAGTGGGTGCCCGCCTTCGCGCACGCCGCGACCAGCGGCAGGCCGTAGCGCAGGTAGGGGCCGACGGTGGTGACCACGACCTTGGTGCGCGCCGCGAGCGCGTCCAGCGCGCCCTGATCGGTGGAGTCGGCCACCAGCAGCTCCCACTGCGCGGCGGCCGGGCCCAGCTCGTCGCGGACGGTGCTCAGCTTGTCCAGCGAGCGGCCGGCCAGCGCGATGCGCGCCCCGGCGGGCGCCGCATCGAGCAGGTACTTCGCGGTGAGCTTGCCGACGAAGCCCGTCGCACCGAAGAGGGCGAGGTCGAACTCGCGGTCGTCTGCCATGTGTGTGTCAACTCCCGATCGGATGTGGGTACTCAGGCTTCGCGGCGCGAACGCC
This sequence comes from Nocardia puris, assembly GCF_036051655.1. NCBI lineage: Bacteria > Bacillati > Actinomycetota > Actinomycetes > Mycobacteriales > Nocardiaceae > Nocardia > Nocardia puris. Next base: position 2,468,460 of record NZ_CP107943.1, read on the forward strand.
CGGCCTGGCGGATTCTCTTGGCGGGCGTGCGCTTCTTCGGTTCCGCTGTCGCGGTCTTCGCCCCGGCTTTGCGCTTGCGCCCCGCCGGCCGCACGACGGGCCGCTCGTCGAGCCACTGCCGGTGCGCCACACCGAGTTCGGTGGCGGGCGGTTCGTCGTAGAGCCATTCGCGGGCGATGCGATGCCAGTTCGCGGTGACGTTGAGCTGGCCGAGCATGCCGAAGGTGAGGAAGTCGGCGCGCCGGGAGAACAGGTGCTCCGGCGGCAGGTTCTGCTGCTTCATACCGGCGAACTCGCTGGCCCTCGGGTCGACGGCGAGCAGGAACGCGCCGCTGGCCAGCTCGGGGGTGATGGTGAGTTCCTCGTCCACCAGGCACCATTCCGAAGCGGCGAGCACGTATTCCAGACACTCCTCGGCGCCGATCTCGTCGGGGGAGTCGATCACCCCGCGCTGGATCATCAACTCACGCAGGTCTTCCGCGCGGTCCTCGGCGGCCGCGCGCAGGCAGATCGCCTCGAAGCGCACGTGCTCGGGGTCCATCCGGTTGAACAGGCCGAAGTCCAGGAAACCGACCCGGCCGTCCTCGGTGAGCAGCACGTTGCCCGGGTGCGGATCGCCGCAGAACTCGTTGAACGTGAACAGCGAACCGACGTAGAAGCGATAGATGATCTCGCCGATGCGGTTGCGCTCGGCGTCGGGGAACTCGCGCAGCTCGTCGAATCCCTTGCCGGGCAGGTACTCGCTGACCAGCACGCGCGTGGTGCTGAGCTCGGGCAGCGAGCGCGGCACCCGGATGAACGGGTGGCCGTCGTAGAGTTCGGCGATCTCGAGCTGGGTGGCGGCCTCGGCCTCGTAGTCGAGTTCGCCTTCCATGTTCAGGCGCAGCTCGTCCAGCACCGCGGGGGTGACCCACGGCATCGCCGAGGTGAGCACCTTGCGGAACATGTTGAGGTTCTTCAGGTCCGCGCGCACGGCGGCGTCGATGCCGGGGTACTGCACCTTCACCGCGACCACCCGGCCGTCGTGCAGCCGGGCCCGGTAGACCTGGCCGATCGAGGCGGCCGCCACGGGCTCGGACTCGAACTCGGCGAACATCGAATCCAGCGGCGCGCCGTAGTCCTCCTCGACCACGCGGCGCATCGCCTCGAACGAGACGGTGGGCGCGGCGTTGCGCAGCACGGCCAGCCGCTGCTGGAAACGCTCGCGATGCGGTTCGGGCACCAGATCCAGATCCAGCACCGACATCATCTGGCCCAGCTTCATGGCGACGCCCTTCATGGTGCCCAGCACCATGACCACCTGTTCGGTGGTGCGGATCATCGACTCCTCGGCCATTTTGGCCCGCACCGCCTCGGATCTGCCCCGCATGGACAGTCTGGTGCGCTGGGTCCGCAGTACCGAGCTGGCCGCCACGGCACCGAGCTTGGTGCCGCGAGCCAGCCGGGATGTCGGCACTTGCTTCGCCATCGAGGTACCTCCATTGGTGCCGACGGACTCGCGATGGCACACCCCACGTGCGCACCGCCCGCGTTCAGACTAGCCAACCCCTCGGCGTTGTCGAGTCGGCCGTCACAGACAGCTGTTCGATCAGGAGTCGGCGTCGGTGACGGGCGCGGGGATGACGTGCTTCTGCTTGTTGAACAGCTCGCGGGACCCGCCCGCGCGCGCCATGCCCTCGATGGCGCTCCAGGCCATCATGGTGAGGTAGTCGATGACTGCTTCGCGCGACATGGTCTTGTCGGTGGTCCACCAGTGCGTGGCGAGCTGGATGCCGCCGACCAGGACGTAGGACCACAGCATCGCGCCGGTGGTGTCCAGGCCGAGCGAGCCCGCCTTGTCCACGATGACGGTGCCGACCACTTCGGCGAACAGCTTCTCGAACTCCGCCAGCGAGGAGGAGTCCGACCCGCCGCTCATGATGAAGCGGTAGACCTCGGGGTCCTCGTCGACGGTGCTGACGTAGGCGGCCAGCGCGGAGCGCACGAGCTGGAACTCGTCGGCGTCGAGGCTGATCGCCTCGTACACGCGCGGCATCAGCGTGATCTCGATGAACCGCTGCATGGTGGCGTGCACGAGATCGCTCTTGTCGGAGAAGTAGCGGTACAGCACGGTCTTGGAGACGCCGATCTCGGCGGCGATCTCGTCCATGCCCGCGTTGCTGCCCCGGCTGCGCACGGCGGCGAGGGTGCCGTCGACGAGTTCCTCGCGACGGTCGATCTTGTGCTGACGCCAGCGGCGTTTGCGGCCGTCCATCCGGCCGCCGCGCACCGCAGCCGGTCGCTCGGCGCGCTCACCGATGTCGACAAGGTCTTCGGCGGACAGCGTGGGCTCCCTCGTTCGTGGTGGTCCGTGGCCAGGCACGGGTGGTGGGACCAAGCTTATGTGCCGCGGAAGTGCTATAGGCCCTTTTGGCGGCCGGATGCGGTACGAACCACACAGTTTCCGTCCCGGATGCGGTACGCGCCACACAAATGGGCCGCGCGGGAGCGGGCCGAGCGCGCCGGGCACAGCAGAATGGAGGGCATGCAGAAAGCTCTCGGCACCCCCGCGGTCCTGACGGCGCCCGCTCCGGCGGCACCGAACGGGTTCTTCGTGGACGAGGCCGCCAAGCGCCGCGACCTGTTCAAGATGAAGGCCTTCGCCACGGGACTGCTGGCCTTCGCCACGGCCGTCTATCTGTTCTGCCGCTGGCTGGAGTCGCGCGGCGGGGGCGGTGACTGGGTCGGGTACGTGCGGGCCGCTTCCGAGGCGGGCATGGTCGGCGCGCTCGCCGACTGGTTCGCGGTGACGGCGCTGTTCCGGCATCCGCTCGGGCTGCCGATCCCGCACACCGCGATCATCCGCAGGAAGAAGGACCAGCTCGGGGCCAGCCTGGGCAGTTTCGTGGGCACCAACTTCCTGGCGCCGGAGGTGGTGTCGGAGAAGGTGCGCTCGGCGCAGGTGTCGCTGCGGATCGGGCGGTGGATGGCCGATCCGGGGCACGCGGCGCGGGTGGCCGAGGAGAGTTCGACGATCCTGCGCGCGGTGGTGGGCGTGCTGCGCGACGAGGACGTCGAGCAGATCATCGACAACACCATCGTCAAGCGGATCGCCGAGCCGTTGTGGGGCCCGCCGATCGGCCGGGTGCTGGCCGAACTGCTCGCCGACAACCGCCAGCTGCCGCTGCTGGACATGCTCGCCGAACGCGCGCACCAGTGGGCATTGGGCAGCCAGGAGACGATCGACCGGATCGTTTTGCGCGACGCGCCGCAATGGGCGCCGAAATTTGTAAACATTCTGCTTTCAGAAAAGATCTACCGGGAGCTGGTCGAGTTCACCTGGAAGGTGCGTTCGAACCCCGAGCACGAGGTGCGGCTGGCGGCCAATCGATTCCTGGAGGAATTCGCCGAGGATCTCCAGCACGACGACGCCATGATCAAGAAGGCCGAGCGCATCAAGGCCCAGATCATGGGCCGCGAGGAGATCACCGGGATGGCCGAGGCCACCTGGCGCGCGGCCAAACGTCTCATCCTGGAATCGGCCGACGATCCGAACAGCACCCTGCGCCGCAAGGTGGGGGAGAATGTGCAGCAGCTCGGCGAACGTCTGCGCGACGATCCCGAGATGCGCGACAAGGTGGACGGCTGGCTCGACCGGGGTGTGCGCTACCTCGTCTCGAATTACGCGGCCGAGATCACCACACTGGTCACCGACACGGTTGCCAAGTGGGATGCCGAAGAAGCGAGCAAGAAGATCGAATTGCAGGTGGGGCGCGATCTGCAATTCATCCGGATCAACGGAACGGTCGTGGGATCACTGGCCGGACTGGTGATCTACACGATTTCGCAGTTGCTGTTCCAGCACTGATCCGGTGCGCGCCGGGGGTTTGCCGAAGGCGTGCTAACAGGGGTGCTTGCAATAGTTAGCACCCTCCCCTAGAATCGGACACGTACAACCGCCAGAAGGTGAGTGATGGCAGACCGTCCCGAGGTTTCCACCGAGTACACCGGCGCTGCGGCCGACTTGTCGGACGACGCCGGAGAACGCGGGGGCCGCGTCGCGAACGCGGCGCACGACATCGGAGGGTTCATCAGGGCACAGCGAGAAGCCGCGCAAGTCTCGCTGCGTCAACTCGCCGCGCTGGCGGGGGTCAGCAATCCGTATCTCAGTCAGATCGAGCGCGGATTGCGCAACCCCTCCGCCGAAGTGCTCGCGCAGATCGCCAAGGCGCTGCGCGTGTCCTCGGAGGTGCTGTACGTACGGGCTGGCTATCTCGAGCAGCGGCCGCACAGTCCGGTCCGGGATGCCCTGCTTGCCGACACGACCATCAGTGAACGGCAGAAGCAGGTCCTGCTGGACATCTATGAATCGTTTCGCCGGGAAAACGGAGGGAACGAGCCAGGGGGGGAATGGGACAGCGACGTTCCGCGCACGACAACCGACACTCCGCCACGCCAGGAGAACGAAACACCATGACCGAGAAGAACGCCACCGTGACCAAGCCCCTGTTCGCCGCCGTCGGCGCGGGCGATGCCGTGTACACCGCCGCCCTGGACGTCGTCACCCAGGTGCGCGAGCGCGCGGCCGCCACCGATGTGACCGGCCGGGTCGAGGAGGCGCGCGAGCGCTTCGCCAACGTGCCCGCCGACGTGCAGGCCCAGTTCGATTCGCTGCGCGAGCGCCTCACCGGCCTGCCGTCCGAGCTGCCCGAGGACCTCGCCGAGCTGCGCGAGAAGTTCACCTCCGAGGAACTGCGCAAGCTGGCCGAGGAGTACTACACCAAGGTTCTCGACCTGTACGCCGACCTGGCCGAGCGCGGCGAGGACACCGTCGAGCGGCTGCGCGCCAACCACCTGGTCGAGGACCAGATCGAGCGCGTGGAGACCCTGTACAAGGACGCGGCCACCCGCGCCGAGGAGGTCCTGGACCGCGTGAACGGCCTGATCGGCCGTCCGGGCAAGACCGAGGACGCGCCGGCCGAGCCGGTCGTCGACGCCGAGGTCGTCGCCGTCACCACCGAGACCGCGCCCGCCGCCAACGGCGCGCCGAAGAAGGCGCCCGCCAAGAAGGCGCCCGCGGCCAAGAAGGCCCCCGCGAAGAAGGCCGCCCCCAAGAAGGCCTGACCTCGCCGGTCTTTCACGTATCGACGCCCCCTTGCGCACTGCCGCACGGGGGCGTCGCTCGTATCATGGTGGGGTGAATACCGTGAACGGGTTGACCGGGCTGATCATGCTGGTGCTGTGGCTCGCCGCGCTGGGCGCGGCGATCTTCGCCCTGATCCACGCCATCCGCCAGCGGCCCGACGCGTTCACCGCGGTGGACAAGCAGACCAAGCCGATCTGGCTGGCCATACTCGGTGTGGCGCTACTGCTGTTGCTGCTGTCGCCGGGCCGTCTCGGATTGCTCGCGTTCGTCGCGATCATCGGAACGGGCGTCTACCTGGCCGATGTGCGGCCGAAGGTGGACGAGGTCCAGCGCGGTCCGCGCTGGTAGCGGTAGTTCTCGCGCCCGCGCCGCCCCTCGCGGGCGGTCGCTGATGCGGCGTGTTCGCTCGGCCCGATGCTCAGGCATCGGGCCGTTTTTTTGTGCCGTCCGACTGGCGCCGCGCGTTACTTCGGGTTACTGTATCGAGCAGTAACACAAAGGAGTGTCGATGCGCGCACTGTCGCCGATCGCGTTGACCGAGCTGCCGGGAAAGGCTCGGGACCTGCTGAACGCCCACCGCGCCGCCCTGCGGGCGCGGACCTTTGGGAACCCCGCCCTCAACCCGCCGACCGCACCTCGCACGGTCATCCCCGTCACCGCCACCGACGGCGCGAAGCTGCGCGTCCACGCCTACGGCCCGGACGACGCGCCCGCCGTGGTTCTGGTGCACGGCTGGACCTGCGCCATCGAGTACTGGAACGCCCAGATCAACGAGTTCGCCGGTGCGTACCGCGTCATCGCCTACGACCAGCGCGGTCACGGCGAGAGCGAGCGCGGCACCGCGGCGCTGACCTGGGACCAGCTCGCCGACGACCTCTCCGCCGTCCTCGACGCCGCCCTGCGGCCCGGTGAGCGCGCCGTGCTGGTCGGCCACAGCCTCGGCGGCATGACCATGCAGGCGTGGGCCGGCCGTCACCCGGAGCAGGTCACCGAGCGGGCTCTCGCCGCGCTGCTGGTCAACACCGCCGCCGACCGGTTGGTCGCCGAGACCACCGTGGTGCCGCTGCTGAACCGCACCTGGTTCGGTGAATTCGTGGCGCTGCCGTTCTGGTTCGGCCGCCTCGGCCTGGGCACGCCCATCGTGTTCCCGCCGCTGGCGCCGGTGCGCTGGGCCTTCGCCCGTCAGATCATGAGCCTGGCCGCCGACCGCGAACTCGTCGACTACAGCATGGCCGTGGTGCGGTCGTGTCCGGCCGCCGTGCGGGCCCGCTTCGGGTTCCTGCTCGCCGATATGGATCTGGGCGAGTCGGTGCGAAACCTGGTGGTGCCCACCACGATTCTGGCCGGGTCCAAGGACGATATGACCCCGCCGGTGCACTCCGAGCGCCTCGCCGCGCTGCTCGCCGAGACCGGCAACCTGGTGCGCTACCAGGTGTTCGACACCGGCCACCTGGGCAACGTCGAGGCCTACGAGCGCTTCAACGAAGAGCTGGCCCGTGTGCTGGCGGCGGCCACCGAATCCGTCGAGGTGGTCGAAGCCGTCGGCTGACACGCGCCGAACGGACGCGGGGCGGATCTCGGGCCGCCCCGCGTTTCGCGCGTCCGGGGGAGGGTGCGCTGCTGGTGGACGATGCCGTGGCGGCTGCTCGCACTGCGCCGATGCGAACCGGCCGGTGCGCGACCTGGGCCGAACCGGCGGGTGCCGACGGTCGCCGGGGCGTTCGCCGGTCCGACTACCTCAGCTGAAGACGACGGTGCGGCGTCCGTGCACCAGGACCCGGCCCTCCAGATGCCAGCGCAGGCCCCTGGCCAGCACCACCCGCTCGATATCGCGGCCCTGGCGCACCATGTCGCGCACCTCGTCGGCGTGATCGATGCGGATCACGTCCTGCTCGATGATCGGGCCCGCGTCGAGTTCCGCCGTCACGTAGTGGCAGGTCGCGCCGATGAGTTTCACACCGCGCGCGAACGCCTGGTGGTAGGGGCGCGCGCCCACGAACGAGGGCAGGAAGCTGTGGTGGATATTGATCGCCCGGCCCGCCCAGTGCTCGCACAGTTCCGGCGGCAGCACCTGCATGAAGCGGGCCAGCACCACCGCGTGCGGGTCGTGCGCGTCGACCAGGGCGCGGACCTCCTCGAACGCCGGGCCGCGCTCGGCCGGGTCCTTCGGGAACGGCACGTGGTGGAACTTCACGCCGTGCGCCTCGGTCATCGCGGCCAGGTCGGGGTGGTTGCCGATGACGGCTTCGATGGTGGCGGGCAGCTCGCCCGCCGCGGCGCGCCCGAGCAGGTCGTGCAGGCAGTGCCCGTCCTTGCTCACCAGCAGCACCGCGCGGCGGCGCTCGCCGGAATCGAGCAGCTGCCATTCGGTCTCCGGCCCGAGTTCGCGCGCCACCTCGGTGAACCGCTCGCGCAGTTCGGCCAGGCCGAACGGCACGGTCGAGGCCTTGATCGCCTGGCGGGTGAAGAACCAGCCGGTGTCGTTGTCCGAGTGGTAACCGGCCTCCACGATGGAGCCGCCGAAGTCGGCGATGAACGACGTGATGCGGGCGATGATGCCCGGCCGGTCGAGGCAGCCGAGACCGAGCACGAAACGGCGGTCGTCCGGTGCGGACGGTGCGGAACTCATGGGCCCATCCTCGCAGGCAGCCGCGCGCGGACCCGGCGCGGCCCCGCGCGGATGCGGTGAGTTCGCCGCGCCCCTCGGATGCCGCCATCGCCCCGCCTCCCGCACATCCCGGCCGACCGTCCGCGCGCACCAACCCATTACCCTGTCTCGAATGGCACGTCGACTGGATTACTCCGCTCGCTACCCGTTGCACACCTCCAAGGAGGTGTACGAGGCGCTGACGACGCGTGCGTACTGGGAGGCGCGCATCGAGGAGATGCGGAAGTACACGCCGGAGAACGAAGTGGTCAGCCACGAGGTCACCGACTCCGGGATCGACGTGGTGCTGCACCACACCCTGCCGCGCGAGATGCTGCCGGAGATCGCGCAGACCGTGATGCGCAAGGACATGATCATCACCCGCAAGGAGAGCTGGGGTCCGTTCGACGGGCAGCAGGCCGAGGGCAAGTTCTCGGCGTCCATCCCGGCGGGGCCGGGCAGCCTGGGCGGCACCATCAAACTGTTCCCCACCGAGACCGGGTCGACCGTGCGGTTCTCGTCGGAGGCGAAGGTCTTCATCCCGATGGTCGGCCCGCGCCTGGAACAGCTGATGCTGGTGAACCTGGTCGACCTGTTCCGCGCCGAGGCCGAGGAAACGGTGCGGTGGCTGGAAGAGCGAAACCCGACCAGCTGAGCAAACCCGTCGGCACCGTCACCCGCGGCACCACCGGGGTGAACCGGCTGCGGCGCAGCGATCGGTGGTTGGTGCACGACGCGCTGGTATCGGAGCGGTTGCGCGCGGCGCCCGATCCGCTGGTGGTGGATCTCGGGTACGGCGCGAGCCCGTGGACCACGTTCGAACTGGCGTCCCGGCTGCGCGCGGTGCGCGCCGACGTGCGGGTGGTGGGTCTCGAGATCGACCCGGCGCGCGTGGTTCCCGGCCGCGACGGTGTGACGTTCGCGCGCGGCGGTTTCGAACTGGCCGGGCTGCGCCCGGTGCTCGTGCGCGCCTTCAACGTGCTGCGCCAGTATCCGGAATCCGCTGTGCCCGACGCGTGGTCGACGATCCTGTCGAACTTGGCGCCGGACGGCCTGCTCGTCGACGGCACCTGCGACGAACTGGGCCGCCGCTGCGCGTGGGTGCTCCTGGACCGCACCGGCCCGCTGTCGCTGACGCTGGCGTGGGATCCGTTCACCGTCGAGCGCCCCTCCGACATCGCCGAACGCCTCCCGAAGGCGCTCATCCACCGCAACGTCCCCGGCGAACCCGTCCACGCCCTGCTCGCGGCCGCCGACCGCGCCTGGTCCCACACCGCCCCGCTGGCACCCTTCGGCCCGCGCGTCCGCTGGCGCGCCACCGTCGAAGCCCTGCACGCCCAAGGGATCCCGCTGCGTCGCTACCGCCGCCGCATGCGCGACAACGTCCTCTCCGTCCCCTGGCCCCAGGTCGCCCCGAACCCCTGACCCCGCCGTTGCCCTAAGCTGCCTCTGCTATGGCTCTCAACGCGACAATGCACAACTTCTCGGTACAACTGGCCGACGTGGATCGGGGGGTGTACGAGGAGTTGGAGTTGCGGGTGGCCAGGCATCCGTCGGAGACCGCGGAGTTCATGGTGACGCGGCTGCTCGCGTACTGCCTCGAATACGAGGAGGGAATCGCCTTCAGCGACGGTGGGGTGTCGTCCACCGACGAGCCCGCCGTGCTGGTGCGGGACCGGACCGGCCGGCTGACGGCGTGGATCGAAGTGGGCGCGCCCGACGCCGACCGCGTGCACCGGGGCAGCAAGCTGGCGGGACGGGTCGCGATCTACACGCACCGCGACCCCGCGAAAGTGCTGGCGCTCTACGCGGGCAAGCGCATCCACCGCGCCGAGGACATCCCGCTCCACAGCTTCGACCGCGCGTTCATCGATGCGGCGGTGGCCGCGGTGGACCGGCGCAACACCGTCACGTTGTCGGTCACCGAGCGTCAGCTGTTCCTGGAGATCAACGGCGCGTCCCTGTCGGGATCGGTCACCGAACACCGGATCGATCAGTGATCCGTGCCATACCCCGGGGCGCGGGCGCGGCCGCTACGTCGTCGCGGGTGTCGAGGTAAGTAGGTCCCGCCACCGGTGCGTACTTCCGCCGGCCCGGCCCGCGCGCCCACCATCGGTGCGAAGGTCGCGTCGTGGAAGGGAAACGCAGATGAGTTCGGTGACGGTGATGGGTCTGGGCCCGATGGGCCAGGCGATGACACGCACGTTGCGCCGGGCGGGCACGCGGGTGCGCGCCTGGAACCGCAGCGTGGAGAAGGCTTACGCCATGCGGGAATTCGGTGCGATCCCCGCCGAGAGCCGGGCCGAAGCGGTGGATGCGAGCGCGGTGATCGTCGTGAGCCTCACCCACTACGCCGCGATGTACGACGTGCTCGAGCCGGTCGCCGACCGGTTGGCAGGCAAGACGATCGTCAACCTGTCCTCCGACTCCCCGGAGGTCACCCGCGCGGCGGGCGCCTGGATCAGGGAGCGAGGCGGCAGGTTTCTCGCGGGCGGCGTGATGGCCGATCCGGCGGGCGTGGGCGGCGCGGAGGCCACCGTCTTCTACAGCGGTTCCCGCGCCGCCTTCGACGCATGCGTGGATCTGCTCCGCCCGCTCGGCCGCCCCGAATACCTCGGTGCGAACGAGGGCACCGCGCAGCTCTACTACCAGGCCGTCCTGTCCATGTTCCTGCCCGGACTGCTCGCCTTCGAACAGGCGCTGGCGATGATCGCGGGCTCGGGTGAGTCGATCGAGCGTTTCGCGCCGCACGCCCGGCGCGCCATGGCGGGGATGCCGGACTCCTACCTCGCGCTGGCCGCCATGGCCGCCGAGGGCGGGTGGCGCGACACCGCCCACCTGCGCATGATGGCTGCGGGCGCCCACCACGCCCTCGACACCGCCACCGCCGCCGGTGTGGACGCCACCCTCGCCGCCGCCGTCGCCTCCTACTGGGACCGCGCCCTCGCCGCCGGTGACCGGGCGGGCGAACCGGTCTCGACCTACCAGATCCTGCGCGGCGAGCACCCGAACGCGGCCCGAGCCGCGAACGGCTCTTCGGCGTCCGCGTCGTAGGTGTCCCCACCGAACAGTCCAGCACCGCTACGGCTTCGGCGAATCCCCGGCAGGGCTGCGTGATCCGGATGCGCGGACCGCGAATAGAAGCCGAGCCGGAGGAGGAGAGGGCAGGACTGCGCGTACCGGCGCGCGACACACCGAGCCTCGGCGGGCGATCTCACCCGCGACGGGTCAGGCGGCGCGGGGGTAGGTGAGGGGGAGGGCCGGGAGGTGGAGGGTGCGGTCGAGGCGGAGGGTGAGGGCGCCCGCGGCGGCGAGGGCGACGGTGGTGAGGTCCTCGGCCATGGTGAGGTCGTCGTCGGCGAGGGCGAACAGGGAGATGTCGAGGGTGCGCGGCGCGTCGGGCACGGTGGGCGCGGGGGTGAAATCGGTGGCGGTGGCGGGGCATCCGGACAGCAGCATGATCGCGGTGGCGAAGCGGATCAGCGGGTCCTCGGGGAGGGGCCGTCCGCTCGCGGCGGCGGTGAGCGCGCCCGCGAGATCGGGGTGACCGGGCGGCGTCGGCTGCCGCAGGACACGGCTCCACCGCCGCAGCGGCGGGAACACGGCCAGATCGGTGCGCCCGGACCAGCGGCGCAGCCCGGAGTCGAACAGCGTCGTCACCGCGCACCGCCAGGACCGCGGCCGCTCGACCACGCCCAGCAATCGCACGTGGTGGCACGGCATTTCGGCGGACACCGCCACCGGGTCGAGGGTCAGGCTCATGGCGGCCTCCGTGGCTCAGGAACCGGTGCGACGGTCGGGCGGCCGGTGCGGGGCGGTGTGGTCGGCGCGCGACACGTGACTGGTGCGCCACGCCTCGGAGAAGAAGAACGCCGCGCCCACCAGCAGCGCCACCGAGCAGATCAGGACCGCCACGAGCGCGACGGTGCGCGGTCCGGCGTCGTCCTGGTGGAGCTGGATGAGCAGCGCCGCCACCAGCGGGCCCATCGCGATGAGCACGGGTATGAGCAGGAGCAATCCGGTGGTTATCAGAGATGTCGGGGAGAGCCAGTGCTGCGACCACGGGGCGATGCGGCCGAGGCCGCGCATTTCCGGTTTCGAATGCTGCGTTGCCATAGGACCCGACCTCCAGACTTGCTCTTGAACCCACCTGCCGAAAAGCGATCTATCTGGAGAAATGGACGATACCGGTGTCCATGGCGGCATGAGTCGATCTACATCGAAAAGTGATCTTCACTGTCCGGTGTGTCACTTGAATTCGGCGATCCCCGACTCGGGGTGGTTGACCGTTGGATAACTACCTGATTGCCGTTTCAGTGCCCGGTCAGCGCGCGGACGCGGCCGGTGAGCAGCGCGACGGGAAATACCGAGCGCGGCTCGAACGGGAGATGCCAGAGTCCGCCGTGCGCGGCCCCGGTGGTGAACAGCGACTCCGGGTTGGCCTCGTCGGGCGGGGGAGCGTGCAGATCGGCGACCACCTTCGCGGCCAGCAGGGTGCCCGCGGTCTCGGGCTCGAACACCTCCAGGCCGAATCGAGGGGCGACCCGGTAGACCGCGGACAGTCCGCTGTTGCCCCGTGCGGCCCTGGTCCAGGTGAGCGGGGCGACCGGGTAGGAGACAGTGTGCCCGTCGTGCCGCGCGAGGGTCGCGCGCCAACGCAGGATGCGCTGGGCGAGCGCGTAGTTCGGTCCCTGCAACGAGGTGAGCGCGTCGGCGATCGACCACGTGGCCCCCTCGGAGTCGGTGCAGTGGGTGCCGTAGTTCGGCTGGTAGAGCGCGGATCCGGTGAGTATCCGCAGCACATCCTGGGCCACGCCCCGCGCACCCCGCCCGTGCAGTTTCGTGTGCGCCTGGGCGACAACGGTTTCCGGGACGGCGTAGCTGTCGGTGGGTGCGCCGAGTCCGATCAGCGCCGCGTCGGACCGGGCGCCGAGCAGATCGGTGGCGAGCGCGTCCAGCGCCGCCGCCAGCCGGACCGCCCCGGGCCCTCGGCGCGTGACGTATCCGCCGAAGACCGGCCGCGCGTCGTCGGTGAACTGCCCGCGCAACCATCGCGCGAGCGCGGGCAGACGCGTCACGAGATCCGCGCCCGGCCCGTCGGTGACGGGATGGCGCAGTGTCCCAGCGCTTTCGGCGGCCCACTCCGTGAGTTCACGCCACCGCGCCGGGGCCGGGCGTGCGATCGCGAGCACGTCGGCGCCCCAGCGCAACAATGGCCGCACCGGCGCGAGTTCGCTCGCGCCCGCGATCACGACGCGGAAACCGCTCAGCGACAACCACTCCGGATGGTCGATCACGCGTTCGACGGCGGCCGCGAATCCCGGTTCGACCAGGCCGCCCCGCCGCCACTCGGTGAGCGCGCGTAACAGCGTGTCCTCGGTCAGCGTCTCGCCGTGATACGGAACCTCCAGGCGGCCCGGACTTTTCGCCCGTCCTTCGACCGTGCCGGAGTCGAGCTCCTGGGCGTCGGTCTCGGTCAGCGACACCTCGCTCAACGGCCGCACCGAGTATCCCGACACGAACCGCAACAGATGACGCGCCGCGCGCAACCCCTCACTCGCGATACCCGCCGATGCCGCGGGCGAACTCGCGGCCAGCGCCGTCATCGCGCGGAACACCGCACGATACTGCCGCGACCAGTTCCCGCAGGTCTCCACCCACTGCGCCATGTCCGCGTCGTAGCGGCGCACCGCGTCGGCGATCACGGCGGCGCCGAGCATATCGGCCACGCGTTCGGGCTCCCCGGACGGAAACACGAGATCCCACCTACCCGCACCTACCGTCCCCATGCTCGAAACCCTGCCATGTTCAGGCGCCCCGCAACACCGCACCGCGGTGGAATTGATAGCGCAACCGGATCATTCACAGCGCCGACAGCGCCCGGCGGACCCGCGCGGCGGCTCGCGGCGGCAGACCCGCACCCGCGGAACGGATCTCGGCCCCCTCGCATCGGTGCAGGAAGACGGCGTCGGTGACCACCTCGTCCAGGGCGCTCTGCCCGATATCGGCCTCGGCGAGGTCGAGCACCGTGCGCACCGGCGTGGTGACCAGGAACGATCCCGCCGACTCCACGTCGTCGCGCACCAGCCTGCGGCGCAGCACCACAAGGCGCGGTGTGACCGGCGGGCGCCCCGCGCCCACGGACAGGTGCAGGAACCGGGGACGCAGCCTGCCGAGCCCGTGCAGTTCGGCGGCGCTCTGATGGGACACGGCCGCCGCGCCGTCGAACCAGGCCGCCCACATCGCGTACTCGTCCAGCGGGCCGTCGGGCCATTCGGTGAGCCGCAGCATCCCGACGCCCGCCCTGGTCACCGTTCCGTCGCCGAGGGCCGCGCGCACCCTGGCCTCGCAGCCGGTGCGCAGCACCTGGCGGGTGGTGAAATACCCCGCGTGCCGCCCGGCGAGCCTGCGCAGCACGCGCCACCCTTTGTCCACGGTCTCGGGTGCGCGGCCCGCCGCTTCGCCAGCCATACCGACCAGGCTACGCCCGAACTCTGTGTCACATGTCACAATCGGGACCCTCACCGAGCCCACAGAGGTCACTCAGAAACGTCCGGAAGAATCGGCCCCATGAGCACGAAGCCGTCCACCGCGCCGAAAGTCAGCAGGCGCACGCTGGTGATCGCCCTCGCGGTGGTCGCCACGCTGCTGGTCACCGTCCTGGTCGGCGGCGAGGCGTACGCCCGCCACGTCGTGTCCCGGTGCATCAGTACGCAGTTCGAACGCGAGATGGGTTCTCAGATCGACGTGAGCTTCGGCGCCAAGCCGATGCTCATCACCTGGCTCGACGGCAAGGTGTCCTCGGTCAGGGTCGACAGTCTCGACAATCAGTTCGGCCCCGCCGTCGGCATGGACGTGCACGCGACCTTCAACGACGTCGAGGTGATCGACAACGGCCGCGGCGGCGGCGTGGTCGGCAGTTCCTCGGCCGAGGTGACCTGGTCCAACGAGGGCATCAGGGACACCCTCGGCGGGCTGGTCAGCGGTGTCACGTCCTCGCAGAACAACGACATGATCACCCTGGACGTGCTCGGCGGCTTCGCGCAGTTGCAGGTGCAGCCGCAGGTGAGCGCGGGCGCGGTGGACGTGCGGACGCACTCCGCCGAACTGCTCGGCATCGGGCTGCCGACCGATCTGGTGGCCGGCATCGTCGAGCTGTTCTCCGACAGCTTGCAGAGCTATCCGCTGGGGCTGAAGGCCACCAGGATCACCGTCACCGACGACGGCATCGCCGTGCACCTGGAGGGTGGGCGCGCGGAGATGCCGCCGTCGTCGGGGTCCGAAACGAGTTGCTGAGCGGGCGTTCTCCGGTAGGGGCCGAAAGGGCGTGCGGGAGTGAGGGTTCGGCTGCCCGGATGGTCGCCGGGCCCGCGTGCGAGGGGATCGGCGTCAGGCCGGGAAACCCTCGAGCACGGCACGGGATTTCGACAGGCCCAGCCGGGTGGCGCCCGCGGCGATGAGTTCGGCGGCGGCTTCGGCGGTGCGGATGCCGCCGCTGGCCTTCACGCCGAGCCTGCCGCCGACCGTCTCGGCCATCAGCCGCACCGCGTGCGCGCTCGCGCCGCCCGCCGGATGGAAACCGGTGGAGGTCTTCACGAAATCTGCGCCCGCGCGTTCGGCGGCGCGGCAGGCGCCCACGATCGCCTCGTCGGGCAGGGCGGCCGATTCGATGATCACCTTGAGCACCGCGCGGTCGCCGATGGCCTCGCGCACGGTGACGATGTCGGACAGCACCGCGTCGTAGGCGCCCGCGAGCGCGGCGCCCACGTCGATCACCATGTCCACCTCGGCGGCGCCCTGGTCGACGGCGAGGCGGGCCTCGGCGCCCTTCACCAGCGAATGGTGTTTGCCGGAGGGGAATCCCGCGACCGTGGCCACCACCAGGCCCGGCGCGCGCACCGGCAGCATCGACGGCGACACGCAGATCGCCAGCACGCCCAGCTCGCGCGCTTCGGCGATCAGCGCCGTCACGTCGGCGTCGGTCGCCTCCGGGGCGAGCAGGGTGTGATCGATCATCCCGGCCACGTCGGCCCGGGTCAGCGCCGCGGAATCTGCCATGGACCGGAGTCTGGCACACGGGGAAGGCAATCCGATTGCGCGGGCCGCGCGGCGTACCGCACACTCGTAGGCGTCGGTGGAAGCGGGCGACCGCGACGTTGGTACCTACTCCTCGCCCGCGCGAGGAAGAGCCCCTCGCTCAGGAGGAGACACCGTGCTGATCCGTCGTGAACGGGCTGCCGACGCCGCAGCCGTCGCGCAGGTCCACCGCCGCGCCTTCGGCGAGCTGTCCGAGCGCGAGGGCAGGCCCCTCGACGGCGACCCGCCCGAGGTGGCGCTGGTCGACCGGCTCCGCCAGAGCGAGAGCTGGATTCCCACCCTCTCCTTCGTCGCCACCGAGGTCGACACCGTCATCGGCCACCTCTGCCTCACCCGCGCCTCCGTGGGTCCGTTCCCGGTGCTGGCGCTGGGCCCCATCGGCGTCCTGCCCACCCACCAGTCCACCGGGGCGGGCTCGGCCCTCATGCACGCCGCCCTCGGCGCGGCCGACGCCCTCGACGAACCATTGATCGGATTGCTCGGAAGTCTGGAGTGGTACCCGGGATTCGGCTTCGTGCCGGGCGTGCGCGTGGGCATCGTCCCCGACGTGGCGGACTGGACGTCGCACTTCCAAGTGCGCACGCTGTCCGCATTCGAAGTCGAGATCAGCGGCGAGTTCCGCTACGCGAGACCGTTTTACGAGCTGTGAGAGCGGTGCCGGTGCGCGCCGCGTCGGCGGGACACCGGCACCAGCCGTTCAGTTCTGGGCGAGCCAGGTGTTGGTGAACTCCTCTTCCGACTGGAGGAGTTCGGTCAACCGTTCGGAGATGGCGGATTCGATCTTGCTGCCGAAGAGGGGGACCTTCACCTCGATGGTGCCGGTGACGGTGGCCACGGCGGAGGTGGCGTCGCCGGTGAGGGTGACGGTGCCGCTGATGGTGGCGGGGGCGCCCTCGACGCGGACGTCGAAGGTGGCGTCGTTGCCGGACCAGGTCTCCACGCGCGGGATGATCAGGTCGCCGGGGCGCACGGCGGTGATGGCCGGCGGGAGCAGTTCGGCGGCGATGGCCTGCACCATGTCGATGCGTGCCTTGTCACCGTCGACGGTGACCGACTCCAGCCGAGCGTTCGGACCGCCGACCTCGGCGATGCGGTCCTTCCAGTACTGCTCGGTGGAGATGGCCGCGCGGACCGCGGCGACGGGGTGGGGATAGCGGGCCGTGAACGCCAGCGGTGTAGCCATGGTTCGACACGCTACCGTCTGGAGCGTGCGAACTACACGTGTGGTGGCGACCGATCGGGTGCGTGACGTGCTGGCCGAGACCGGCGCGACGGTGCGCGACGGCGTCGCCCTTGCCGAGCTGACCACGTTGCGCGTCGGCGGCCCCGCGGTGCTCGCCGACTGCGCCACCACCGACGCGCTCATCGCGACGGTGCGCGCGCTGGACGCGGCGGGCATCCCGGTCCTGCTGCTCGCGGGCGGTTCGAACCTGCTCATCGCCGACGACGGCTTCGATGGCGTGGTGGTGCGCATCGCCACCGGCGGTGTGGAGATCGGCGCGGACGGCGTGGTCGCCGAGGCCGGTGCGAACTGGGATTCGGTGGTCGAAGCGACGGTCGCCGCCGGGCTCGGCGGACTCGAATGCCTTTCCGGCATCCCGGGTTCCGCAGGCGCGACGCCGGTGCAGAATGTCGGCGCCTACGGCGTGGAGGTGGCCGATCTGCTGCGCCGGGTGCGGCTGCTGGATCGTCCCACCGGCGAGACGCGCTGGGTGGCACCGGCCGAACTCGGCTTCGGCTACCGCACGAGCGTGCTCAAGCACCGCGACGACGCCGTGGTGCTCGCCGTGGACTTCGCGCTCAACCCCGACGGGATGAGCGCACCGCTGCGCTACGGCGAGCTGGCCAGGGCCCTGGACGCCGCCGACGGCGAGTCGAAGCCCGCCGCCGCGGTGCGCGAGGCGGTGCTGCGGCTGCGCGCGGGCAAGGGCATGGTGCTCGACGCGGACGACCACGACACCTGGAGCGCGGGCTCGTTCTTCACCAACCCGGTGGTGCCGCACGAGCGCGCCGACGCCGTGCGCGCGGCCATCGCGGCGCATGTGGGTGATGTCACGATCCCGACGTATCCGGCCGAGGGCGGGGTGAAGTTCTCCGCGGGCTGGCTCATCGAGCGGGCGGGTTTCGCGAAGGGCTTCCCCGGTCCCGGCGCGGCCGCCCGGCTCTCCACGAAACACACTCTGGCGCTGACGAACCGGGGCGGGGCGAGCGCGGCCGACCTGGTGGCGCTGGCGCGTACGGTGCGCGACGGGGTGGCCGAACGGTTCGGCGTGCGGCTGGAACCGGAACCGGTGACGGTGGGCGTCACGCTGTAACCGGGCGAATCGGGCGAACCGCCGCGGGGCGGGTGAGCTGGGCGTTTGTCGGGCGTAGATTCGATCCGGTGAGCAAGCGTCCAGTGATCGCGGCCGTCTCGGCCGTGCTGTTCGTCGTGGCGCTCGTGGCCGGATGTTCCGCCGACAGCGGCGAGGGGCAGCCGGGGCGCGAGGCGGGTCCGGTCGCGCGGGTGACCATGACCCCGGGCGCCGGCGACGCCGCCGTGAGTCCGACCGCACCGGTCTCGGTGAGCGTGAGCGACGGCACGATCGACCAGATCGCGCTGTCCAACGACGCCAGCGGCAAACAGGTGGCGGGTGAACTCAGCCCCGACCGGCACACCTTCCGCGCCACCGAACCGCTCGGCTACGGCGCCGCCTACACCTGGACCGGCACGGCCGTCGGCAGCGACGGCAAGCCGGTGCCGATCGACGGCCGGTTCACCACGGTGGCCCCCGAGCGCACCGTCCCCGCCACGCTCAACATCGGCGACGGACAGGAGGTCGGCATCGCCGCGCCGATCATCCTCCAGTTCCAGGGCCCGGTGCGCGACAAGGCGGCGGTGGAGAAGGCGCTGACGGTCACCACCCAGCCCGCCACCGAGGGCGCCTGGGCCTGGTTCCCCGACGACAACGGCGGCGCCCGGTTGCACTGGCGCCCGAAGCAGTACTGGACGCCCGGCACCACGGTGCACGTCGCGGCGAATCTCTACGGCGTGGACATGGGCGAGGGCAGCTACGGCGACGCCGACCTCACCTCGGATTTCACCATCGGCCGCAGCCAGATCGTGCTGGCCGACGCGCCGAGCCACCGGATGCGGGTGGTGCGCGACGGGCAGACCGTCTTCGATTTCGCCGTCAGCTACGGCGAGGGCAACGAGGCGCGCAACGTCACCCGTTCGGGCATCCACGTGGTGACCGAGAAGTACGAGGACTTCCTGATGTCGAATCCCCCGTACTACACCAACGTTCGCGAGCGCTGGGCCGTGCGCATCTCCAATAACGGCGAATTCATCCACGCCAACCCGGAATCCCTTGCGGCGCAGGGGTCGGCGAACGTCACCAACGGGTGTATCAACCTCTCGCCCGCCGACGCGCAGGCCTACTTCGGGACCGCACTGTACGGCGATCCGGTCGAGGTGACGGGCACCTCCATCGACCTGTCGGCCGCCGACGGGGATCTCTACGACTGGACCATCGACTGGGAGACGTGGCAGTCGATGTCGGCGGTGGACGGCGCGCCGTCGCCGGTGGTGTCGGCGACGCCGCTCGCGCCGGCGCCGCCGCGGTAACCGGTACGCCCGCCGGCGCGGCGGCGCCGAGTCTCACCGCTCGGTGGACGACCCCACGGTCGGGTCCAGATCCGCGAGCACCTCGGCGGTGCGGTCCGCGCGGGCGTCGGCGTTCTGCTTGGCCAGCAGGTCGCGGATCTCGATGAGCAGCTCGGTCTCGGTGGGCTCGGCGGCCTTGGTGGTGCCGAAGCGGTTCTTCAGCGTCTTCATCGGCAGGATCAGCACGAAGTAGAGCACCGCGGCGATCATCAGGAAGTTGATGCAGGCGGTGATGATCGGGCCGATGGCGATGAAGGTGGACGGCTTGTCACCGACCAGCTGCACGCCCAGACCCAGTTCGGCGGAGGATCCGAAAACGGCGAGCAACGGGTCGATCACGCCCTTGGTCACCGCAGTCACCACGGCCGTGAACGCCGTGCCGATCACCACCGCGACGGCGAGGTCGATCACATTGCCGCGCATCAGGAAGTCTTTGAAGCCTTTGAGCATGGGTCGAACCACTCCGATCCGGGTATAGCCGAGTTCTCGCGAAACGATCCGATGCTAGCGGGGCGCTCGCAACCGGAGCGAATTCCCGGCAAACCTCGGGACCCGGGCGGAGGGCGCGGTGGCGCGCGGTGAAACCCCAGGTCAGGAGCTTCGGGCGAAGCGGCCCGGATCGGCCTGGTCGCGCGGCTTGACGATGATCGTGTCGAGATTCACGTGCGGCGGGCGGGACGCGACGAACCCGACGATCTCGGCGATGTCGGCGGCGACCAGCGGATCGATGCCCTCGTACACCTTCGCGGCCCGCTCGGCATCGCCGTCGAAACGCACCAGCGAGAACTCCGTCTCCACCGCGCCGGGCGCGATCTCGGTGAGCCGCACCGGCTTTCCGAGCAGCTCGCCGCGCAGCGTGCGGTGCAGGACGGCCTGGGCGTGCTTGGCCGTGGTGTAGCCCGAGCCGTTGTCGTAGGCGTGGAACGCGGCGACCGAGGTGATGGTGACGATCAGGCCGTCGCCGGAGTCGATGAGCTTGGGCAGCAGCGCCTTGGTGACGCGCAGCGTGCCCAGCACGTTCGTCTCCCACATCCAGCGCCAGTCGTCGAGGTCGGCCTCGGCCACCGTGGCCAGGCCCTTCGCCCCGCCCGCGTTATTGACCAGCACGTCGACGGCCGGGATCGCCTCGGTGAACGCGCGCACCGACTCCTCGTCGGTGACGTCGAGCGCGAGCGCGGTGCCGCCGATCTCCTCGGCCAGCTTCTCCAGCCGGTCCACCCGCCGCGCCCCCACGTACACGTGGAATCCCTGCGCGGCCAGCGTCCGGGCGGTCGCCTCCCCGATTCCCGAACTGGCTCCTGTCACGACGGCATGGCGAGTGATCATGCGGCCGAGCTTAGAACCCGCCCGCGCCGGGGTCGTGATTTCATGATCGTGATGAACGGAATACCGCTCCGTTCGGGGGTGGGGTTCGTGCCTGCGCCGCGCGGGCGGTCCAACGGCCTCGGTGGGGGCGTGAAGGAGGGGGTTGTGAGCGCTGAACAGGCGCGGCCGGAGATCTCGCCGGTCAAACAGGTTCTGTGGCGGGTGGTGGCGCTCGTTCTCGGGCTGGCGTTGACCGTCGGGGCGTTGGTCATGCTCGCCGGCCCGATCAACGTGCTCGCCTATTACGCCGGATACGGCGAAGACGTGCGCGTGGAGGTCACCGAGAGCGGCGTGGGGTCGTTCCCCATGGGCCGGGACAGCAAGCCGGCGCAGGCGCGGGTGATCGACGACGGTCGCGTGATCCACCTCTACGGGCTGCGCACCGGCGACATCGTCACCGCGAGCCCGCCCCTGCTGGAGTTCGGCGCGCGCCCGCACTGGTACCACGACAAGGCCGGGGCCGCGCAGGAGTTCGCCAACCTCCTCGGATTCCTCTGCCTCGGCATCATCGGCCTACCCCTGCTCCTCCTCGGCCTCCCCATCCCGGCCTCGTGGAAAGCCGCCCTCGCCGGGATCCTGTTGGCGGTGACTCGCAAGGGCGCACCCCGGCAGCGCTGACATCCACCCGCATCCCTGATCGGGTACGGCTATCCGGGAGTAGACCAGCGCTGACGGCCCTCACGTCGTCGTGCGGCCGACGGTGCGAGCCCAGCGGAGCGGCTCACGGGTGTTCGCGCTCGGACGCGGTAGCTGCGCGCGGGTGCGGAAGGCGCCAACTCGGTCGCAAGTTCCGTACATCGACCGTACAATCGTGGGTGCGCGATTACCGGACGCGCCGTCGAGGTGTGAGACGCGCCGTCGACGGGTCGATTCAGCACGGAGCGAGGCAGCGCCATGACGAAGACGGAGCGGGTCGAGCTGCGGCTCGACAAGGATCTACAGGAACAGATCGCGGCGGCGGCCGATGCCGTCGATGAGCGGGTCAGCGAGTTCATTCGCAAGGCCGCGTTCGATCGCGCCGACCGCATTCTCGCGTTGTCCAGCCGCACGCTGATGCCCGCCGCCCAGTTCGACGCGATGATGTCCGCCCTCGACGTGCCCGACGAGGCGCCCGAGTTGAGGAAGGCCGCGGCCGCGCCCCGCGCCTTCACACGGCGATGACGTGGATCTCGACGGGGATCACCGTCGATCACAAGCTCGACGCCTTCGATTGCGGCAAGCCGGATCTCGACACCTGGCTGCGGCGCATGGCGTTGCCGGCCGAGCAGCGCTGGACCAGCCGCACCTACGTGTGGGTCACCGAGAGCGACCCGACTGTGCGCGCCTACTACGCGATCGCGCCCACGTCGGTGGAGCGGGAGGTGGATGGGCTCTCGCAGAGCCTCTCGTCCGGGCTGAAGACCGTACCGGCGTTCCTGCTGGCGAAGTTCGCCCTCGACCGGAGCCTGCACGGTCGAGGGCTCGGCGGGCAACTGCTCGTCGACGCCGTCTCGCGGATCATGGGCGCCGCTCAGGCGACCGGCGGCCGCCTCATCGTGGTCGACGCGATCGATGCCGAAGCGGCCCGCTTCTACTCGAAGTTCGGATTCATCCAGGTCAAGAACACAGAGAACCGCCTGGTCATGAAAGTGGCGACAGCGCTGGCCGCGTTCGGCGTGGGTTGACGCCTTACCCTGGCGGGCATGGCTATCCGGGAAGCAATCAGCGTTGACGGCACGGCGATCGTGTACCGGGTGACGGGGCCGGTGGGGGCGCGGCCGTTGGTGCTGGTGCACGGGTGGGCGGCGGATCTGCGGTGCTGGGGTGGGGCGGCCGAGGATCTGGCGCGGCGGTTCCGGGTGGTGGCCGTGGACCTGCGGGGGCACGGGTATTCGGGCAAGCCGGAGGCCGGGTACGACGATCCGAAGAACTGGGCGGGCGATATCGCGGCGGTGCTCGCGGCCGAGGGGATCACCGAGGGCGCGATCCTGCTCGGGTGGTCCTACGGCGGGATCGTGCTGGCCGACTACGTCACGGTGCACGGCACCTCGGCGCTGGCGGGACTCGTCTTCACGGGCGCGATGGTCAACATCGGACGCGGGGTGCCCGGCGCCACCACGGGGCCGGCGATGCGGGCGGCGATCCCGGGCGTCTTCGAGGAGAGCGCGGGCCGCGCGACGCGCGCGTTCGGCGAATTCGGCAACGCCAACGTCGGCGCGGGACCGGGCAAGGGCGTGGACGCGCAGCGACTGTTCGGTGCGAGCCTGGCCACTCCGCCCGCCGTACGCAAGGCGCTGTTCTACCGCACCATCGACAACACGGCCACGCTGCGCGCCCTCGACATCCCGGTGCTGGTCCTGCACGGCGAGGACGATCCGGTGGTGCTCGCGGAGAACGGCCGCCACATCGCCGAATCCGCTCCTGACGTGCGCGCGGAGTTCTGGCCGGGCGCCCAGCACGGCCTGTTCCTGGAGGACCGCGCGCGCTTCGTGGCGGCGGTCGAAGGGTTCGCCGACTCGCTGTAGCCGTCCGCACATACATTCGAACCGCAGGTCAGCCGGGCTGTGGCGTGACTCTCAATCACACCGGACCCGTGCTTTCGGGGTGTGCGCGTGCGTGCACTATGGAGAGTGTGAGTCAGCGTGCGGACCTACGGCCCGATCGAATCGCGGTGTTGTCGGTGCACACCTCCCCACTCGCGCAGCCGGGCACCGGCGACGCGGGCGGGATGAACGTCTACGTGCTCCAGACCGCGCTGCAGCTGGCCCGGCGCGGTATCGAGGTGGAGATCTTCACCCGCGCCACCTCCTCGAACGTGCCGCCGGTGCAGGAAGCCGCGCCCGGAGTGCTGGTGCGCAACGTGGTGGCGGGCCCGTTCGAGGGCCTGGACAAGCACGATCTGCCCACCCAGCTGTGCCCGTTCACCGCCGAGGTGCTGCGCCAGGAGGCCAGGCACCTGCCCGGCCACTACGACCTCGTGCACTCCCACTACTGGCTGTCGGGCCAGGTCGGCTGGCTGACGCGGGACCGCTGGCGGGTGCCGCTGGTGCACACCGCCCACACCCTGGCCGCGGTGAAGAACGCCGCGCTGGCCGAGGGCGATTCGCCCGAGCCCGCGACCCGCGAGATCGGGGAGAAGCAGGTCATCGCCGAGGCCGACCGCATGGTCGCCAACACCGACGAGGAAGCCCGCCAGCTGGTCGAGCTGTACGGCGCGCCGCGCGAGCGCATCGACGTGGTGCCGCCCGGCGCGGATCTGACCCGCTACCGTCCCGGCGACCGGGCCGCCTCGCGCGCCGAACTGGGCCTGCCCGCCGACGAGCGGATCGTC
Organism: Nocardia puris; assembly: GCF_036051655.1. Classification (NCBI taxonomy): domain Bacteria; kingdom Bacillati; phylum Actinomycetota; class Actinomycetes; order Mycobacteriales; family Nocardiaceae; genus Nocardia; species Nocardia puris. The sequence continues at coordinate 2,492,650 of NZ_CP107943.1, forward strand.
GCGTTCGTGGGCCGCATCCAGCCGCTGAAGGCCCCCGACGTGCTGGTGCGCGCCGCCGCCGAGGTGCTGCGCGCCGACCCGGACCGCTCGCTGCGCGTGCTGATCGTGGGCGGCCCGTCGGGCACCGGGCTGGACCGTCCCGACGCGCTGATCGAGCTGGCCGCCGAACTCGGCATCGCCGAGCGGGTCACGTTCCTGCCGCCGCAGCCGCCGGACCGGCTGGTGCACGTGTACCGGGCGGCCGATCTGATCGCGGTGCCCAGCCACAATGAGTCCTTCGGCCTGGTCGCCTTGGAGGCGCAGGCCAGCGGCACCCCGGTGCTCGCGGCCGACGTGGGCGGCCTGGGCACGGCCGTGCGCGACGGCGTCACCGGCCTGCTGGTACCCGGCCACCGCACCGGCGACTGGGCCGCCGCGCTCGGCTCGCTGCTCGACGCGCCCGCCCGGCTGCGGGAGATGGGGGAGCGGGCCGTCACGCACGCCGCCGACTTCTCCTGGGAGCACACCGCCGACGGCCTGCTGGACAGCTACGCCGCGGCGCTGAGCGAATTCCGCGCCGCGCGAACCACTCTCGGCGGCGGCCGTCCTGTCGTGTTCGACGGTCCGCAGCCCCGCACTACCCTGGCCGGTACCGCCCTCCTCGGTGAGGTGGGGCAGGCCAGATCGCGGGCGCTGTGGCGGCGCCGGACGGGAGTGCGTCGATGAGTACGGCCGAGCTGATCGAGGCGACCCTGCGCGAGCGGGAGATCGAATACACCCGTCACGGTGACGACACCTTCGTGGTGATCCTGCCGGGCGAGCGCAAGCTGAAGACGACGGTCATGCTCACCGTCGGCAAGCACGGCGTGCGGGTGGAGTCGTTCGTGTGCCGCAAGCCCGACGAGAATTTCGAGGGCGTCTACAAATACCTGCTGCGCCGCAACCGCCGCCTCTACGGCGTGGCCTACACGCTGGACCGGGTTGGCGACATCTACCTCGTCGGCCGGATGTCGACGCACGCCGTCACCGCCGACGAACTCGACCGCGTGCTCGGCCAGGTGCTAGAGGCCGTCGACGGCGACTTCAATGTGCTGCTCGAGCTCGGTTTCGCGGAATCCATTCGCAAGGAATGGAAATGGCGCGTGTCGCGGGGCGAGTCGCTGAAGAATCTGCGCGCGTTCGAACATCTGGTGGAGTCCTCCGAGAACAACTGATCACCGGGTCCGCCTGCACGGCGGCGCGCCGGGAGGCAGTACCGTTGGCCCTCGCACAGCAAGATCAAGACGTGGGGGTTTTCCAGATGACCGTTCTCGCACTGGACATCGGCGCGACCAAGGTCGCCGTCGGACTGGTGGGGGCCGACGGCGTGACGCATGAGGTGGGCCGCATCGCGGTGCCACCGGCCGGGGTGTGGGAGGCGGTGCGCGGGCTGCTGCTGGCGGCCGCCAACGGATCGCAGGTGGAGATCGTCGGCATCGGGGCGTGCGGGCCGGTGGACGCGCCCGCGGGCCTCGTGTCGCCGCTGAACATTCCGGAGTGGCATCACGGATTCGAATTGGTCGCCGCCGTCCGGGAATTGTTCCCGGGCGCCTCGGTGCGGCTGGCCGTCGACGGCGTGTGCCTGGCGCTGGCGGAACGGCATTTCGGCGCAGCGCGCGAGACGCCGGACGCGCTGGCGATGACGGTGTCGTCGGGGATCGGCGGCGGCGTGATCGTGGGCGGCATGGTCGCGGTGGGGCACACCGGCAATGCCGGACACATCGGGCACATGATCGTGCCCGGGTCCACCGATCCCTGCTCGTGCGGCGGCGTCGGCTGCGTGGAGGCGGTGGCCAGCGGGCCCGCATCGGTGCGGTGGGCGCGCGAGCGCGGCTGGGAGGGCGAGACCGGAATCCAGCTCGCGGCCGACGCGCAGGAGGGCGACCGGGTGGCGAAGGCCGCGCTGCGCCGTGCGGGAATCGCGCTGGGACAGGTGATCTCGTCGGCGGCGGCGCTGCTGGACGTGGACCTGGTGGTGGTCGGCGGCGGTTTCGCGCAGGCGGGGGAGCCGCTGTGGCGGCCGATGCGGGAGGCGATCGGTGCGCACGCCCGCATCGATTTCCTCGGTGACCTGCGGGTGGTGCCCTCCGAACTGGGTGCGCACGCCACGCTGGTGGGGGCGGGCCTGCTCACCGCGCTGGCCCCGGCGGCCTGACCGCCCGACTTCACACCTGCCGAACATGCCGGACATATCCATCGTGGCAAGATGACCGGCATGACGTACACCCTCGTGCTGCTGCGCCACGGCGAGAGCGAATGGAATGCCCTGAACCTGTTCACCGGCTGGGTGGACGTGCACCTGACCGACAAGGGCATCGCCGAGGGCAAGCGCGCGGGCGAACTGCTGGCCGAGCACGGCATCCTGCCCGATATCGTCTACACCTCGCTGCTGCGCCGCGCCATCTCCACGGCGAACATCGCGCTGGACGCCGCCGACCGGCACTGGATCCCCGTGGTGCGCGACTGGCGGCTCAACGAGCGCCACTACGGCGAGTTGCAGGGCAAGAACAAGGCCCAGATCCGCGACAAGTACGGCGACGAGCAGTTCATGTTGTGGCGGCGCAGCTACGACACCCCGCCGCCGCCCATCGCCGACGACAACGAGTACAGCCAGGAAGGCGATCCGCGCTACGCGGGCATCGACATCCCCAAGACCGAGTGCCTGCTGGACGTGGTGAACCGCATGGTGCCGTACTGGGAGTCGACCATCTCCCAGGAACTGCTCGCCGGTAAGACGGTGCTGGTGGCCGCGCACGGCAATTCGCTGCGCGCGCTGGTCAAGCACCTGGACCAGATCTCCGACGACGAGATCGCCGAGCTGAACATCCCCACCGGCATCCCGCTGCGCTACGAACTGGACGAGAACCTGCGTCCGGTGCGCGCGCGCGAGTACCTGGATCCGGAGGCGGCGGCGGCCGGCGCGGCGGCGGTCGCGAGCCAGGGCGGGAAGTAGCCGAGACGATGTGGCGGCGCCGCGGTCGGAGATGTTCCGGCCGCGGCGCCGTTGTGTTGCGCCGGGCCGTGTTCGCCGGGCGCCCGATGATTCCGTTGGGGCGCCGGTGAATTCGGCCGGTGTGCAGGGCGAGCTGCCGGGGTGCTCGCACGGCCCTGGGTGGACGGAGGGAGGGGTGCGCCGTAAGCCGTTGACAGCGTGGTGTTCTCGCTGGTGATCACCGGTCGCCCGAGGTTGTGCGACCGCATTAAGTGACCGCCAGTTCTTACCGACAGGTAGGTTCTGTACACTTCCGCTCGACCGATAGTCCGAGAGGTGGATCACGTCCGATGAAGTACGCGATACGGGTCACCGTGGCGGCGCTCGCCGTCGCGATGCTGGCCCCCTTCCTCACCACGGGCGCCACCGCCGCGCCCGTGCCCACCGGCCCCGACGGTGGCGCCGCCGGGGCGCAGTGGGCGGCGACGCAGGACGCGCCGCAGCAGTACCCGAACGTGCACATCGAATGGGATGTGCCGATCACGATGAGCGACGGCACGGTGCTCAAGGGCAACGTCTACCGTCCCGCCGACGCCACCGGGCGTCCCGTGGCCGAGCGCACGCCCACCATCGTCAACATGACGCCCTACACCAAGCTGGTGTCGAACCTCGCCGATCACGCGCAGTCCATTCCGGTGCTGTCCGACGCGCTGCTCGAGTTGTTCCGCCAGATCGACTTCAGCGGCACCCCGCTGTCGGGCGTCACCGATCTGACCAAGGCGTTCGGCGGCGGTGAGCTGCGCAACTTCACCGTGGACCGCCAGCTCATCCGGTCGGGCTACTCGCAGGTCGTGGTCGACGTGCGCGGCACCGGCTTCTCGCAGGGCGAATGGGACATGCTGCGCGCCCGCGAACAGCAGGACACGCTCGAGGTGATCGACTGGGCCGCGGCCCAGCCTTGGTCGACCGGCGACATCGGCATGAACGGCATCTCCTACTCGGGCATCAACCAGGTGCAGGCCGCCTCGAAACAGCCGCCGGCGCTCAAGGCGATCTTCCCGGTCGTGCCCGGCAGCGACCTGGTGAACGACGTGCTCGCGCCCGGCGGCGGCTTCGGGTTCAACTTCATCCCGCTGTGGCTCACCGCCATCAACACCCTCAAGTGGGTGCCCGACGTGCAGTCCATCGTCACCGGGCAGTTCGACTGGCAGTGGCTGGCCGACCGCGGCGCCTCCCCGCTGACCTTCATGGACGTGTTCCTCAACGCCTACACCTCGACCCGCTTCGAGGACGCCGATCCGCGCCTGCGCAGCCTGCTCAGCCACAACAGCCCCGAACGCGGCGACTACCTCAGCGACCCGTCGAAGATCCGGGTGCCCACGTTCGTCGTGGGCGGGTGGCACGATCTGTTCACCTACTCCGAATCCAAGATCTACAACAAGGTTCCGCTGCCGCCCGGTCAGAAACAGTTGCTGATGGGCAACACCTATCACGTGAACTCCGGCAACGAATACGGCAAGCCGGGCCTGCCGCCGCGCCTGGACGTGTTGCAGCGCGCGTGGTTCGACAAGTGGCTCAAGGGAATCGACAACGGCATCGACGACTACGGCCCGGTGACGCTGCGCCAGCAGGGCGGCGGCTGGATCACCCAGACCGGCTTCGGCGATTCGGCCACCGGCGACCAGGCGGCCACCCACCGGCGCATGTATCTGTCGTCGGCGATCAGCGGCACCGCGCACAGCGTGTACGACGGATCGCTCACGGCCGCACCGAACTCCGACACCGCGCGGCTCACGGTGGCGCCCGGTCTGACCATGCTCTGCTCCAACGACGCGGCGCAGGGCAGTGCGGGCGTGCTGTCCATCATCGACGGGTGCGCCAAGGATTCTCGGGTCGCCGAGCTCAACGGGCTCACCTTCACCAGCGCGCCGGTGGCCGGGCCGACCACCATCTCCGGCCCGATCGCGGTGCGGCTCAACACCGTTCAGGACGCGGCCGACGGATACTGGACGGTGACCGTCAACGACGTCGCGCCCGACGGGCAGTCGACGGTGCTCACCTCGGGCCAGCTCATGGCCTCGCTGCGGGCGATCGACGAGGCCAACAGCACCCGCTCGGCCAACGGCGACTACACCGATCCGCGCCCCTACACCTCGCTCGAGCACCGGCAGCCGACCGTGCCGGGCGAGGCCACCACTCTCGACATCACTCTCTCGGCCACCGAGGCGGTGCTGAAACCGGGCCACCGGTTGCGCGTCGACGTGTTCGCGGGCAACTTCCCGAAGGGCCTGCCCGTGCTGCCCATGCTGCTCGACACCGGTCTGAAGCCGCAGCACGTGCAACTCGACCCGAACCGGCCGAGTTTCGTGAACATCCCGGTGCGGGGCGACCACGGGTGGTGAACCCCGCGTGACGCGAAGGGCGCCACCGCTGGTGCGGGGCGCCCTTCGGCGGTTTCCGGACACGGCGCGAACGCCGCGCGACCGCCCGGAAAACCCGGGTGACACCCGCCCGCCCGGCTCCGGCGCGCCGACGGCGAACAACGCGTAAACACCCGGCTAACGGGCCTGTAAGGCCCCGTGACCTGCGAGAAACTTCGTGTACCCGGCGTTGGCCGGTCGGTCGGCGACCGTACGATTCAAGTGTGAGTGTTCCGCAGGCCGTGCTGTTGGCAGTCCTCGCTGCCGTCGTCGGACTCGCGGTAGGCGGACTCCTGATCCCGTACGTCAACGCGCGTCAGGCCGCCCGCAAGCAGGCCGATTCCGGTCTCACCATGTCGCAGGTGCTCGACCTCATCGTGCTCGCCTCCGAGAGCGGGATCGCGGTGGTCGACCAGTACCGCGACGTGGTGCTGGTGAATCCGCGCGCCGAGGAACTCGGGCTGGTGCGCAACCGGTTGCTCGACGAGCGCGCCTGGGCCGCGGTCGAGAAGGTGCTCGGCACCGGCGAATCCGCCGAGTTCGACCTCACTGCCAAGAACCCGATGCCCGGCCGCAGCCGGATCGCGGTGCGCGGCGTCGCCCGGCCGCTGTCCTTGGAGGAGACCGGCTTCACCGTATTGTTCGCCGACGACGATTCCGAGCAGGCCCGCATGGAGGCCACCCGCCGCGATTTCGTCGCCAACGTCAGTCACGAACTCAAGACCCCCGTCGGCGCCATGAGCCTGCTCGCCGAGGCGATGCTGGAATCGGCCGAGGATCCCGAGGCCGTGCGCCACTTCGGACAGCGGGTGCTGGACGAGTCGCGCCGCCTCGGCAAGATGGTGACCGAGCTGATCGCGCTGTCGCGCCTGCAGGGCGCGGAGAAGCTGCCCGAGCTCGAGGTCGTCGACGTCGACACCGTGGTGCAGCAGGCCGTCGACCGCTCCCGCACCGCCGCCGAGGCCGCGGGCATCACGGTGAGCACCGACCGGCCCAGCGGGCTCGAGGTGCTCGGCGACGAGACGCTGCTGGTCACCGCCCTGTCCAACCTGGTCGAGAACGCGATCGCCTACTCGCCGGCCGGCTCGCACGTGTCGGTGAGCCGCTCGCTGCGCGGCGACCACGTCGCCATGGCGGTCACCGACCGCGGCATCGGCATCGCGAAGGAAGACCAGGAGCGGGTGTTCGAACGATTCTTCCGCTCGGACAAGGCGCGATCGCGCGCCACCGGCGGGACCGGGCTCGGGCTGGCTATCGTCAAGCACGTGGCGGCCAACCACAACGGGGAGATCACCCTGTGGAGCAAGCTCGGCACCGGATCGACGTTCACCTTGCGAATACCCGCCCACCTGGAGGCAGCCGGCGACGACGACGTCGACGGGCCCACGGTGAGCACGAAGGAAACCGGCTCGCGTCCCGCGGGACCGGGCAGACCGAATGGTGTGGAGGCACGCAGATGACGAGTGTTCTGATCGTCGAGGATGAGGAGTCGCTGGCCGATCCGCTCGCGTTCCTGCTGCGCAAGGAGGGCTTCGAGGTCACCGTGGTCGGCGACGGCCCCTCGGCGCTGGCCGAATTCGATCGCTCCGGCGCCGATATCGTGCTGCTGGACCTGATGCTGCCCGGTATGAGCGGCACCGACGTCTGTAAGCAGCTGCGCACCCGCAGCGGCGTGCCGGTCATCATGGTGACCGCGCGCGACAGCGAGATCGACAAGGTCGTCGGGCTGGAGCTGGGCGCCGACGACTACGTCACCAAGCCGTACTCGGCGCGCGAGCTGATCGCGCGCATCCGCGCGGTGCTGCGCCGCGGCGCGGGCGACGAGCTGGACGGCGGCAGCGAGAACGGCGTGCTGGAGGCCGGGCCGGTGCGCATGGACGTGGACCGCCACACGGTGCTGGTCAACGGCAAGCCGGTCACGTTGCCGCTCAAGGAGTTCGACCTGCTCGAGTACCTGCTGCGCAACTCGGGCCGGGTGCTCACCCGCGGCCAGCTCATCGACCGGGTGTGGGGCGCGGACTACGTGGGCGACACCAAGACGCTCGACGTGCACGTCAAGCGGTTGCGCTCCAAGATCGAGTCCGATCCGGCCAAGCCGGAGCACCTGGTCACGGTGCGCGGGCTCGGCTACAAGCTGGAGGCCTGAGGCCGATCGCCGCTGTTCGGGTCCGGTGCTACCGGATTCCGGCGCGGCGGGCCGCACAGCGCGGCGGCCCGGTTCCGAGGGGAACCGGGCCGTCGTCGTTCGTCGGGTCAGGGGATGTAGACCCAGGCCGGGCCGATGCCGGGCAGGTCGTTCTTCTGCAGGGTGATCCAGCCGAGGTCGTCTTCCTGCATGCAGTCGTAGAGTGGGACCTCGGTGCCGTTGCCGCGACAGGCGATGGTGCGCGTGGTGCCGTAGGGACTCACGATGACGTTCTTGCCGTCGCGCGCGGCGTTCAGCGCGGCCGGGTCCAAGCCCGACACGAACGTCGCGGTGACATCGGAGAACTGCGTGGGATCGGCGGGGTCGGCCTGGGCGGTGCCCGCCACGGCCAGGCCCGCGCCGAGCACGGCGGTCGCCAGGGTGAACACTTTCCTCATGCCGGACATCCAACCGCAATCCGGTGACGCGCGCAGGACGAGGGGATGTCCCGCAGGCTGCGGATACCGCACAACCGCTGGTCGCGCGGTGTGCGGGCCGCCGGGAAACGGCCCGCGACCGTGCTCAGCTGCTGCCGAGCAACCCGCCGAGCAAGCGTCCGGCACTGCCGGTGCCCGCGCTGCCGGTACCGGCGCTGCCCGAGCTCCCGGAGCCGCCGCTGCTCGCCTTGCCCACGTCGACCATGATCGACTTGGTGCTGCCGCCCTGTTCCACGGTGATGATGTGCTCGCCGGGTTGGCTGGGTGTCCATTCGATGGTCGCCGTGCCGGGCGGCCACGGCACCTTGGGCGCGCCGATGAACTCGCCGTTGACGCTGAAGTAGACCAGCAGGCCGCCGGACGCGCCGCCGACCTTCGCGGTGATGGTGTAGGTCTGGCCGACCCTGTGGTTGCCGCCGTCGACCGAGACCGAGGTGACGGCGGCGTGCGCCGCGGGTGCGGCGAGCACGGTCACCGCCGCGACCGCCGCGAACGCCGTGAGTCCGGCGCCCGCCGTGTGCCGGGTGAAGCCGAATGCTGTCATGATGCTCCTCCTGTGCCGACCGGCTGTGCGGTCAGGCTACTTTGTGAAGCGCGAATGTTTCTGAATTTTGCGAGAAGACGCCCGACCCGGCGAGTGGGCCGGAGGTCAGCGGCTGCTGCCGCCGAAGAGGCCGCGCAGCAGGTTGCCCGCGCTGCCGGTGCCGGGACTGCCCGGATCACCCGGATCGGGGTCGCCCGGATCGCCCGGCCCCGGATCGTTCGGGTCCGTCACGTTCACGACGATCGTCTTGGTGCTGCCGCCCTGCGCGGCGGTGATCAGGTGCTGTCCCGCCTCACGCGGGGTCCAGGGGACCGACGATTCGCCGATCGGCCACGGCACCTGCGGGTTGGCGATCGATTCGCCGTTGGCCGTCCAGTAGACGAGCAGGCCGATGCCCGCGCCGCTGAGCTGGGCCCGCAGCGTGTAGGTGGTGTCGATGACGTGGTCGGAACCCGAGATGGTGATCGAGTCGACGGTGGCGTGCGCCGGCGGGGCGGCGAAGACGGCCACCGCGGCGGCCGTCGCGAACCCGGCGACGCCGACGCCGACGCGGCGGCCGAGGGTGGGGGTGTTGCCCATGGTGTTTCTCCTGTGCTGCCCGCCGGGGGAGGCGGGCACCCCGCACAGTAAATCGGTCGATGTGTGAAATGTAGACGTTTCGCAAAATTGGACAAGCGACCGTTAGGCGACGGCGGGCCGGTTCAGTCCTGCGCGCGCCGCGCGTGCACGGTGGCCGGGTGCACGGCCACCAGCCCGAGACCCTCGCGGCGGCGGCAGTGCCTGGCCAGCTCGTCGTAGGCCGGCTTGCCCAGCAGCTCGGTGAGCTCGGGGCCGTAGGACTGCCACACCGCGCGCGTGCCCACGTGCGCGTCGGGCGAGCCGGAGCAGTACCAGTCCAGGTCCAGGCCGCCCGGGCCCCAGCCGCGCCGATCGTATTCGGTGACCACCGTGCGCAGGATCTGCACGCCGTCGGGGCGGTCCACCCACTCCTGGGTGCGGCGAATAGGCAACTGCCAGCACACATCCGGCTTCACCGTGTGCGGTTCCAGTCCGCGGCGCAGGGCCATGGTGTGCAGTGCGCAGCCGACGCCGCCCGCGAAGCCGGGCCGGTTCAGGAAGATGCACGCGCCCTCGTGGCGGCGGGTGCGCAGCGCCGGCTCGTCCTCCAGCTCGTCGAGTTCGAGGAAGCGCTTCGCGCTGACCTTGCCCTTGGCGTTGCGGGCCTCGTCCATGAACTGCCAGTCCTGCGGTGTGAGCATTTTCACAGCCTTGGCCAGGCGCAGTTTGTCGTCGTCATCGGAGAGGAAGGCGCCGTGTGAGCAGCAGCCGTCGTCGGGGCGCTCGGCGATGATGCCCTGGCAGGCGGGCGTGCCGAAGACGCACGTCCAGCGCGACAGCAGCCACGTCAGATCCGCGACGATGAGATGCTCGTCATTTGCCGGATCGGTGAACTCGATCCATTCGCGCGGGAAATCGAGATCGACTTCGGGTGCCGGGTCGATCTTTCCCGCTGGTCGGGGCGGGTTCTGGCTGCTCGTAGCTGCGCCTGCCGTCACACTTGCCCACGGTAACAGCTCACCTCGCCTGGCCCGCCGGACACCGGGACCAAGTACCGTGTTCGGAGTGCGGCTAGGGGTACTCGACGTCGGAAGCAACACCGTTCACCTGCTCGTGGTGGACGCGCACCGTGGTGGCCACCCGATGCCGATGAGCTCGACGAAGGCCACGCTGCGGCTCTCGGAGAACATGGACGACGAGGGCCGCATCACCGTCGCGGGCGCCGAACGCCTCATCAGCACGGTGGCCGAATTCGCCAGCATCGCCGAGACCTCCCGCTGCGTCGAGCTGATGCCCTTCGCCACCTCCGCCTTGCGTGAGGCCGCCAATTCCGACGAGGTGCTGGCCCGCGTGCGCACCGAGACCGGCGTCGAACTCCAGGTGCTCAGCGGCGTCGACGAGGCTCGGCTCACCTTTCTCGCGGTGCGCCGCTGGTACGGCTGGAGCGCGGGCCGCATCCTCAACCTCGATATCGGCGGCGGCTCGCTCGAGATCAGCACCGGCGGCGACGAGGAGCCCGACGTGGCGCTCTCGCTGCAACTCGGCGCCGGCCGGCTCACCAGGGACTGGCTGCGCGAGGACCCGCCGGGCAAGCGCCGCGTCGCCGTACTGCGCGACTGGCTCGACGCCGAACTCGTCGCACCCGCGAAAGAGCTGGTGGCGGCCGGTAAACCGGATCTGGCGGTGGGCACGTCCAAGACCTTCCGCTCGCTGGCGCGGCTCACCGGCGCGGCGCCGTCGGGGGCCGGTCCCCGCGTGCGGCGTACGCTCACCGGCTCGGGCCTGCGGCAACTGATCGCGTTCATCTCGCGAATGACGGCCGCCGACCGTGCAGAATTGGAAGGCGTAAGTTCGGATCGGTCACAGCAATTGGTGGCTGGCGCATTGGTCGCGGAGGCGAGTATGCGGGCACTATCGCTGGATACCCTCGAAATTTGTCCGTGGGCGCTGCGGGAAGGGCTGATCCTGCGCAAACTGGATACCGACATGAACGGTGGACTCGAGGCGACGATCCTGCCCGGCGCGGCGCGCGGCGGCGACCCCGGCGGCCCCCAGCCGGGCCCGATCGAGGCGGCGACGCCGTGAACGCGGCCCGGTGCGTCAGCGAGGCGCGACTATGAGCGACGAATCCAAACAGCTGTCGGTGGCCGAGCTGCTGGCCCGCAACGGTCAGCAGGGCGCCACCTCCTCCGGCGGGCGGCGCAGACGCGGCGCGCGCGGAATCTCCGTGGCCGAGCTGACCGGCGACCTGCCCGTGATCGGGGAGGGCGGCAGCCATTCCGCGCACGCCGCGCCCGAGCCCGAGGTACCCGAACCGGCGGGCTTCCAATCCTCACCCTTCCAGCCCTCGCCGTTCGAACCCGGTGCGAGCGAACAGGTCTCCTACAGTCCCCCGCAACCGGAGTCGGACTACTCGCCGATCTCCGGGCCGATCACGCGCTACGACCCGCTCGCGCCGTATCCGCCGGCGGGTGCCGAACAGGGCGATCCCTATGGGAGCGCCACCGGTTACGGCACTGCCGAACCCACCGCGTATTCGAGCCCCGCCCCGGCCGAGCCGTCCTACGCACCCGCCGAGGTCGAGACGCCGCCACCCGGCGGTTCCCGGCACAGCGCCCCCGGCCCCGAGGAGTCCGGCGGGATGCCCGCGCTGCCGCCGCTCGGCGCGCGCCGCAGCGGCCGCAGGCGCAAGCAGGATCCCGACGAGAACGAGACGATGGTCGTCGGGCCGCCGCTGCGCGAGCCCGTCGAGTTCGACCCGTCCGCGGCGGCTCCGGGTGGTTCCGTGTCGGACGAGGGCGCGGCGCGCGGTGGGCGCGCGGCTCGTCGCCGGGCCGCCGAGGCGGAGGAGGAGGCCGGACCTTCCACGGCGGCGTGGTCCCCGGCCGCGGGGGGATTCGAACCGGGTGGATACCGGCCGAACGGTCTCGTGCCGGAGGTCGACGGCGATTTCGCGTCGAACGGGTTCGGACCCAACGGTTCCGCGCCGGGACACGGTGGGAGTTTCGCACCGAACGGTTTCGGCTCCGACGGTCCCGTGCCGGGGTCCGGCGGGAGTTTCGCACCTGGCGGATTCGCGCCGGAGCCGGACGGAGGTTTCGCGCCGAACGGTTTCGCGCCGGAGCAGGGCGGAAACTACGCGCCCGGTGGTTTCGCGCCGGAACAGGGCGCGGGAGAGTTCGGCCCCAACGGTTTCGCGCCAGAGGGCTACGCGCCGCACGGTTTTCCGCCGAAGCCCGGCGGGTTCCCACCCGGACCGGATTCCGGCAACGGTTTCGGGCCCGAGAGTTACGGCCCCGACCCGCGCGGTGGTTTCGCCCCCGGCTACGGTCCCGAGCACGGTCGCGGATTCGGGCCGCCGCCGAGCGCCTTCGGCCCGTTCGCGCCCGACGCCGGCGACGGATTCGGCCCCGAAGCGGACGCCGAGCCCGGCACGCCGCACGGATTCGCGCCCGATCCGGAACCCAAACCGCTCTCGCCGATGCCGGAGCGGCCGAAGGAGCCGCCGCGTTCGCGCACCGAGACCCTGCGGTCGCGGGCCGGTGGCGCGCTGCCCGCGTGGTCGGCGCGCAGGCACAAACCGGGCCCGCCGTCGCCCGAGGACCCCGATCCGGAATCCGGCGGCATCCCGACCGCCGCCTGGTCGCTGGCCAGCCAGGACCAGCAGTTGCTGTCCGGGTCCACGGTGGCGGGCGACCTGCTGCGCGACGGTGTGGAGCGCTCCGAACGCGGTCGCAAACGCCCGCCCGCCGATCTCGACGACGGCCACACCGACGCCTACGACCCGTTCACCGCCGACGTCGACGAGTACGACGACGAGGACGATCAGGACGAGTTCGAGGCCGAACCGCGCGGCAAGCTGACATCGCTGTCGCGGGGATTGCGCGCCAAGGCGCTGGCCGCCGGCAAGCGGTCGGCCGAGCGCGAACCGCGGCCCGATCTCGACGAGAACCGCCGCCAGTGGATGATCCTCGGCGGGCAGAGCGCGGGCGCGGCGATAGCGGGCATGTTGCTGTTCAAGGGCTTCGAGCGCATGTGGGAGATGCTGCCCTGGGTGGCGCTGCCACTGGCGACGATCGTGATCCTCGGACTCGTCGCGCTCGTGCGGGTGCTGCGTCGCACCGACGACATTCTCAGCACGGGCATCGCGGTGGTCGTGGGCGTCTTCGTCACGCTCGGACCGCTAGCCTTTCTTCTCAGTACAGGCTGAGCAGGGAGCGGTGCCGTGGGGAACATCGGGCAGGCGGACGACACTCGGATAACCGGGTCGATCGGGGGGATCGAGCCGGAATCCGGGACACGGCACGAGGACCCGGGCGCGCCACCGGGCCGCATCATCCAGGTGGGGCTGTCCACCGCGTCGGTCTACCCGCAGAACACCGAGGCCGCGTTCCGCTACGCCGCCGAACTCGGTTACGACGGGATCGAGTTGATGGTGTGGGCCGAGCCCGCCAGCCAGAGCATCGCCACCGTGCAGTCCTACGTGCGCAAGTACGACATGCCGGTCCTGGCCGTGCACGCGCCGTGCCTGCTCATCTCGCAGCGGGTGTGGGGCGCCGATCCGATCGCGAAACTCGAGCGCAGCGTGCGCACCGCCGAGGCGCTCGGCGCCGAGACCGTCGTCGTGCATCCGCCGTTCCGCTGGCAGCGGCGCTACGCGGAGGGGTTCGCCGCCCAGGTCGCCGAGCTGGAGGAGCACGGCGAGGTGGTGGTCGCGGTGGAGAACATGTTCCCGATGCGCGCCGACACCCTGTTCGGGCGCGGGACGAAGGCGGCGCAGCGCCTGGAGCGCCGCGGCGGGCCCGGGTGGGGGCTCACGGCGTTCAGCCCGTCCTACGACCCCACCGACACCGGATTCGCGCACTACACCCTCGACCTGTCGCACACCGCCACGGCGGGCGCCGACCCGCTCGCGCTGGCCAAGCGGATGGGCCCCGGCCTCGCGCACCTGCATCTGGCCGACGGCCGCGGCGCTGCCCACGACGAGCATCTCGTCCCCGGCGAGGGCTCCCAGCCGTGCGTCGAGGTGTGCGCGCAGCTGGTGCGTTCGGGTTTCGCGGGCCACGCCGTCGCCGAGATCAACACCCAGAACGCCCGCACCACCGCCGACCGCGCCGCCATGCTGCACCGCACCCTCACCTTCGCCCGCGTCCATCTCAACGGCCACGCCCCGGCCCCCCTGCCCGCCGCACCCCGCGTCAACCCGGCCTGAGTGCTCCGGGGGCCTGGGAATCGGTACTCCATCCGCGCGGTTGTACGCTGTACGAATCGCACGACAGGAGCCGACCGTATGACGCTGGAGTTGACCGAATCCACCCTCGCGCCGTTCGCCGCGGTGTGCACGCTGACCGAGACGGCCGCGCCCGCCGACGGCGTGGGCCGCTACGCGGGCGTGATCGACGACGTGTGGACCATCGGGACCAAGGTGCACGGCGGCACCATGGTCGCGGCGAGCGCGGCCGCGGCCGCCCGCCTGCTGCGCGCCACCGATCCGGCGCTCGCCGAGATGGCGCCGATCGCGGCCAGCTCCGATTTCCTCGGCGCGCCCGATCCCGGCGCGGTCGATTACGAGGTGCGGGTGCGCAAGATCGGCCGCCAGATCTGCCTGGTCGACACCACCCTCGTGCAGGACGGCCGCGACCGCGTGCGCACCGCGTTCACCTTCGGCCACCTCGACGACGGTGAGCCGCTGTACGCGCCCGAGCACACCGATATGCCCGCCGAACCGCCCGCCGACGCGCTCGGCTACCAGGGCTCGCCGATGGGCGACATCGTGCACGTCGCGCAGGGGGCCGAGCTGTTCCTGGACAAGTCCTGGGCGCGGTTCCTCGACGGTGCGCAGGGCGAGCCGCGGCTGCGGCTGTGGATGCGCCCGCTGGCCGGCGACCAGGCCGATCCCGAGGTGTCGGCGCTGTTCGCGATGATGGCCGCCGATATGAGCCCGCCGGTGTCGATGAACCTCGGCCACTTCGGCTGGGCCCCGACCGTCCAGATGACGACGTATCTGCGGCGCAGGCCCGCGCCCGGCTGGCTGCGGATCGTCGCGGTGTCCCACGAGGTGGGCGGTCGCCTGTTCGACGAGGACCAACTCGTGCTCGACAGCACCGGCGCCATCGTCGCCCAGAGCCGACAGCTGGCACTGCTGCCACAGCGCCGCTGACGCGCGTCTAGCCTTATCCACCATGACGAGAATCGCGGTGATCGGTGGTGGACGGATCGGGGAGGCGTTGGTCGCCGGACTGCTCGAGTCCGGGCGGGCGAACAAGGATCTGGTCGTCGTCGAGCCGCACGCCGACCGCGCCGAGGTGCTGGCGGGTCGGTTCGGTGTCCGGGTCACCCCCGACGCCGCCGACGCGGCCGTGGGCGCCGACCTGCTGGTGATCGCGGTGAAGCCCGGCGACGTCGATTCCGTGCTCACCGAGCTGGGCAAGGCCGATCTGGACGGCGGCGATCGCGAGCAGGTACTGGTCTCGCTGGCCGCCGGTGTGCCGACGGCCCGGCTGGAGGCCAAGCTGCCCGCCGGTTTCCCGGTGGTGCGCGTGATGCCGAACACCCCGATGCTGGTGGGCCAGGGCATGAGCGTGCTCGCGCCGGGCCGCTACGCGCGCGCCGAGCAGCTGGAGCTGGTGACCGACATGCTGTCGGCCGTCGGCAAGGTCGTCACGGTGGCGGAATCGCAGATGGACGCCGTCACCGCGGTGTCCGGCTCCGGTCCCGCCTATTTCTTCCTGGTGGTCGAGGCCATGGTCGACGCGGGCGTCGGGCTGGGCCTGTCCAGGGACGTGTCGACCGAGCTCGTGGTACAGACCATGATCGGCTCGGCGGCCCTGCTGGACGAGTCGGGACAGAGCGCGGTCGACCTGCGCGCGGCCGTCACCTCGCCGGCCGGCACCACCGCCGCCGCGCTGCGCGAACTGGAGCGCGGCGGGGTGCGCTCGGCGTTCCTCGAGGCGCTGCACGCGGCCAAGCGGCGTTCGGCCGAACAGGGCGCCAGCGCCGAATAGACCGGTCGGTTGGAATAAACCTCCGGTTCGCGTCCGGGCCACCGCCGCGTAAGCGCTGATTTCTCACACACGTCGCAGTAATCCCACTGGCCCCGCTAAGCTTCAAGGAGCACGTGCGTGTCTGTTCCGCCGGTGGGGAAGCCGGCGGCGCGGACGTGCCGGAGGTCAATGGTGCAATGATGTCTTCCAACAAGATGTCTGCGAACAGCTCGGGGACGTCACCAGGTGCGTCCGGCCCCTCCGCGGGCCGTGCCGGACCGCGCGCGCAAGGTGGTTCCGGTTCGCCGGGGCAGAACGTGCTCGGTGGCGGCACCCAGTTTCTCACCGTCGCCGAAGTGGCGAATCTGATGCGAGTCTCCAAGATGACGGTCTACCGTCTCGTGCACTCGGGCGAACTGCCCGCGGTGCGCGTCGGGCGGTCGTTCCGCGTGCACGCCAAGGCGGTGCACGACTATCTGGAGACTTCGTACTTCGACGCGGGGTGAGGTAGCGGTAGTTCCGGACGGGACGTCCCTGTCGCTGCGGGCGGCCCGGGCCTCGGCATGGCTCCAGGGGCCTGGATCGAGGGCGCCGCGCCTACCGGTAGGATGGTCCTCCGGTTCGTGTTCGCCTGCCTGCGGCGCCAGTTCGTGGTGTCCGGTGGCCGCGGGCGGCGCGGGCGCCGTAAACAGCTAGGCGTACGCGATGCGTGCGCGCCGAGTAGAGAGAACGCGAGGACACCCTATGGGTTCTGTGATCAAGAAGCGTCGCAAGCGCATGTCGAAGAAGAAGCACCGCAAGCTGCTTCGCCGCACGCGTGTGCAGCGGCGCAAACTCGGCAAGTGAGTCGCCGCGCCGCGAGGCGCTCAGCGAGGCCCGTCACCGTCCGGTGGCGGGCCTCGCTTTTTGAAACAGTTCAGTTTGAAAATTAAACGTGTATCCGGTGACTGAAGTCATCGTTAGATCCTGGTTAATACTCTCGGCGACTCAGACGGCAGCGGCTACCCTGGGAACCGCGAATAAAGTCAATCGGGGGCCTGGCAGGTGGGAACCGGTGCAGCGGTGGGTTCTGAACTGAGAGACGGACACTCTCCCAAGGTGGTGATGGTGACCGGCGCGAGTCGTTTCTTCGGCGGCAGTGTGGTGGCCAAACTGGCCGCCGACCCGTCCGTCGAGCGCATCATCGCCGTCGATACCATGACCCCGGGCCGAGATCTGCAACGGCGCATGGGCCGCGCCGAATTCGTCCGCGCTGATATCCGTAACCCGTTGATACGCAAAGTTATCGGCGGCAACGAAGTCGACACCGTCGTGCACTCCGCGGTGCTGTCGCGGCCTCCGGCCGGCGGCGGCCGCGCGGTCATGAAGGACCTCAACGTGCTCGGCGCCATGCAGTTGCTCGCCGTCTGCCAGAAGTCCCCGTCGGTGCGCCGGGTTGTGGTGCGCTCCACCTCCGCCGTGTACGGGTGCAGCGCCAAGGATCCGGCGAAGTTCACCGAGGAGATGAGCGCTCGCACGCCGCCGCGCGGCTGGTTCGCGCGCGACATGATCGAGGTCGAGGGCTTCGTGCGCGGCCTGGCCCGCCGCCGTCCCGACGTGGCCGCCTCGATCCTGCGCTTGGCGCCGATAGTCGGTCCGCGCCTGGCCCGGCGCGGAGTACAGTATCTTCGTTCGCCCGTGACGCCCACTGTGTTCGGCCGGGACGCGCGGATGCAACTGTTGCACGAAGAGGACGCGGTGGCCGCCCTCGCGCACGCGGCGCGGACGGCCCCCGGTGGTACCTACAACATCGCGGGTGACGGGGCGCTGGCGCTCTCGCAGGCGGTGCGCCGAGCCGGGCGCCTCGAACTGCCGGTGCCGTTCCTGTTCTTCCGCACGGCAGGGCGCGCGCTGATGGGTCCGGTGATGCGGGAATTCACCGGCGAACAGCTCGACTATTTTCATTTCGGTTGTGGTCTGGACACGACGCGGATGCGCACCGAACTCGGATTCGAACCGCGTTGGACAACGGTCCAGGCTTTCGACGATTTCATCGGGGGCGCAGCGTTGCGGCCCGTCTTCGATCCGGCGTGGATCGATGCCGCAGAAAAGAAACTGCTCGGCCTGCTCGGGGCCGGTACGGGAGCACATTCATGAACGACGTGGCGAAAGTCATCCCACTGCATGATCCGAACACCGAGTTCAAGCCGCGGGCGAATGTCCGCCGCTGGCCCGAGTCCGCGCCGGGGACGGCGCCGAGCCGGGTCACGTCGCTGACCGATCGACTGGCGGCGGCCGTTCCGCAGTCACCGCAGTCGCTGGGCGAGCTCGTCCGGGGCGGTATCGGCAAGCAGATCAGCCGCACCGCCGAATTCGCGCGCCGCCGGATCACCGGCGACTACCAGGTCGACGAGTTCGGTCTCGACGAGCACCTGCTCGAATCCCTCATTCTGCCCGCGCTGCGGCCGCTCTCGGATCTGTGGTTCCGGGTGGAGGTCAGCGGCGTGGAGAACATCCCCGAGGTGGGCGGCGCGCTGATCGTCGCCAACCACGCGGGCACCGTCCCGATCGACGGGCTGATGCTGCAGCTCGCCGTGCACGACCAGCACCCCAAACAGCGCGCGCTGCGGCTGCTCGCCGCCGACCTCATCTTCGAACTGCCCTTGCTCGGCGTGCTGGCCCGCAAGGCGGGTCACACCCTGGCCTGCCGCGAGGACGCCGAACGCCTGCTGCGTTCCGGTGAACTCACCGGTGTCTTCCCCGAGGGCTTCAAGGGCGTCGGCAAGCACTACTCCGACCGCTACAAGCTGCAGCGCTTCGGCCGCGGCGGTTTCGTGGCCGCCGCCGTGCGCACCGGCGTGCCGATCATCCCGTGCTCGATCGTGGGCTCGGAGGAGATCTACCCGAAGCTGGCCGACCTCAAGCCGCTGGCCCGCCTGCTCGGCCTGCCGTACTTCCCGGTGACGCCCACGTTCCCGCACCTGGGCCCGCTCGGCGCCGTCCCGCTGCCCTCCAAGTGGTACATCGAATTCGGCACCCCCATCCCCACCACGGCCTACGAGCCGGAGGCCGCCGACGACCCGATGACCATGTTCGAGGTCACCGACCAGGTGCGCGAAACCATCCAGCAGACGCTCTACAAACTGCTGACCAAACGCCGCAACCCGTTCACGGGCTGAGTTTTTGGCGCGCCGGGGGCCGCGAACGGTCGGTCGTCGGGCTCCCTCCCCGGGGCGGCTGGGGTAGTGCGGATCTCGCGGTGTCTGTTGAGGGTTGGCGCCGAGCGGTGCAGGCGCGGCCCTAATGCTCGCGCTTGCGGGTGATGGCGGCTGCGACCGCCCCGCCCGCCGCGCCCAGGGCCAGCGCCGTCGGGACGCCGATCTTGGCGGCCTTGCGGCCGGTGCGGAAATCGCGGATCTCCCAGCCGCGGTTCTTGGCCACCTCGCGCAGGTCGGAGTCGGGGTTGATGGCGACGGCGGTGCCCACCAGCGAGAGCATCGGGACGTCGTTGTGGCTGTCGGAGTACGCGGTACAGCGCCTCAGGTTCAGGCCCTCGCGCACGGCCAGGGTGCGCACCGCGTGCGCCTTGCCGAGGCCGTGCAGGATGTCGCCGACCAGCCGTCCGGTGAACTTGCCGTCCACGCTCTCGGCGACCGTGCCCAGCGCGCCCGTGAGGCCGAGGCGTTTGGCGATGACCTGGGCCAGCTCCACCGGCGTCGCCGTGACCAGCCACACCTGCTGGCCGGCGTCCAGGTGCATCTGCGCCAGCGCGCGTGTGCCCGGCCAGATCTTGTCGGCGATGATCTCGTCGTAGATCTCCTCGCCGAGCGCGGCCAGCTCGGCCGTGGGGCGGCCCGCGATGAACGACAGCGCCTTCTCCTTGCCGGAGGCCATATCGCTGCTGTTCTCCTTGCCGGTGACGCGGAACTTCACCTGCTTCCACGCCACGTCGACCAGGTCGCTGGTCTTGAAGTATTTGCGCGCCGCCAGGCCGCGCGCGAAATGCACGATGGACGCGCCCTGCACCATCGTGTTGTCCACGTCGAAGAACGCCGCCGCCGTCAGGTCGCGCGGCACCTCGTGACCGGTGTCGGCGGCCTCGGCCAGCTCGGATTCGTGCAGCGAGAGCGCGGCGTCGGCGCTGGCCTCACCGGCCAGGTTGGCGCGCACCTCTTCCTCGCTGGGGCCGAACGGGCTGCGCGAGATGCGCGCCAGCTGATCCTGCAACCCCTGGCCGAGCGAACTCGAACTCCATCGCGCCGGGAACTCGCCGAACCGGCCCGCGATGAATCCGGCCCTCTCCACCCTCGATCGTTCCGGCACCAGTACCTCCGCCCGTTCGCGCGAACCACGTCCACAGTAACCGGATTCACCGACAGTCACGCCGAGACGGCGCGCACCGGTGACGGTGTGGCGAGGGGATTTAATAGCAGGCATGACCAATCCCACAGCGCCCGCCACGCCGGAAGTGACTTTGCTGACTCGCGCCGGTTGCGGGTTGTGCACCACCGCGCTGGCGCGGCTGCGGGCCGTCTGCGTCGAATTCGGCGTCGAACCGGGTGTGGTGGACGTGGACGAGGCCGCGAAAACCGACCCTGGCCTGCGCGCGGAGTACGGCGACCGGCTGCCGGTGGTGCTGCTGGACGGGCGCGAGCACAGCTACTTCGACGTCGACGAACCGCGCTTGCGCGCCGATCTGAGCCGCCGCCCGGCCTGATCGGCGCGCGATTTCCCCGCCGCGCTGGTCGCGGCGGAAAATGAGGCCAATTTCACCGACTTTGTGCAGGGCTTCACAAGCAGTTACGGTGGTGGCACGCGACCCGCGGGCCGAGGCCACGCCAAGTCGCACGCGAAATCCGATACATCGACCGTGGCACCGGTCCGCCGCCCGGGCTGGAGGTCGAGCGAACGAACCGGTCCGCGCTCACTGGGGACCGCAACGAGGAGCCGACGACGTGACAGAGCAGCATGAGGCGCCGGGCGGCGTCTCCGGCAGGGCTCTGCGACCGGGCGACGGGCCCGACGGCGTCGGCGCGCGCTCCCTGCAGAAGGACATTCCCCAGGCCACCGTCACGCGGCTGGCGACCTACCTCCGGGTGCTCGCCACGCTCGCCGAGGACGGTGTGCTCATCGTATCGAGTGAGGAACTCGCTGTCGCGGCGGGTGTCAATTCGGCCAAGCTGCGCAAGGATCTGTCGTTCCTCGGCCCCAACGGCGTCCGGGGTGTCGGCTATGACGTGGCCAAGTTGCGGACCAGGATCGAGGATGTGCTCGGACTGTCCGGTGGGCATCGCGTGGTGCTGGTCGGCGCCGGGAACCTGGGCCGTGCCCTGGTCGGCTACGGCGGGTTCCGGCGCCGCGGTTTCACGGTCGTCGGCGTCTTCGATGCCGACCCCGCGGTGATCGGCGCGCCGCTGGCCGGGCTCACCGTGCGCGACGCCGCGGGCCTGCGCGCCGCCGTCGCCGAACTCGAGCCCACCATCGCGGTCATCGCGGTGCCCGACGAGGCGGCCCAGGACGTGTGCGACCAGCTGGTCGCCGCCGGGCTGCAGTCGATCCTGAGTTTCGCCGCGTGCGGGCTGATCGCGCCCGACACGGTGGAGGTCCGCCGGGTGGACCTGGCGGTGGAGATGCAGATGCTCTCGTTCGAGCGGACCCGCAACGCCGAACCCGAGCCGCTGCCCGAGGTCGCGCACGTGGGGTCGGGCCGGATCGCCCGCCGCGCACCGGCGCACCCCGCCCTCAAGCATTCGACCTCGCATTCGGCAACGGAGCCAAAAGGCAAGGGATCGGTGGTTACGCCATGAGCGAACGCAGTGAGCGAATCATGTGCCAGCGTGCAACGCGCATGCCGGAGCCGAGCGTCAGCGAGGCGCAGGCATGAGTGTTCTGCTCGTCGGGATTTCGCATCGCAGCGCGCCGGTCGCGGTGCTGGAGAAGGTGGCGATCACCGACACCGACCGGCCCAAGCTCCTGGATCAGCTGCTGGCCTCCACCCATGTGTCCGAGGCGATGATCGTGTCGACGTGCAACCGCGTCGAGGTGTACGCGGTGGTGGACGCCTTCCACGGCGGTCTGGCCGAGGTCGGCGAGCTGCTCACCGAGCACTCCGGGCTGCCGATGCCGGATCTGACCCGACACGCCTACGTCCGCTACAGCGAGGCCGCCGCCGAGCACCTGTTCGCCGTGGCCTCGGGCCTGGATTCGATGGTGGTCGGCGAGCAGCAGGTGCTCAGCCAGATCCGCAGCGCCTACGCCACCGCCGACGCGCAGCGCGCCGCGGGCC
Source organism: Nocardia puris (assembly GCF_036051655.1). Lineage (NCBI taxonomy): Bacteria > Bacillati > Actinomycetota > Actinomycetes > Mycobacteriales > Nocardiaceae > Nocardia > Nocardia puris. The sequence continues at coordinate 2,514,992 of NZ_CP107943.1, forward strand.
GCACCCTGCACGAACTCGCCCAGCACGCCTTGCGCGTGGGCAAGCGGGTGCACACCGAGACCGGGATCGACCGCGCCGGCGCCTCCGTGGTGTCGGTCGCGCTGGACCGCGCGCGTGAAGTGCTGCGCGCGGGCACCGACCTGCCGCTGGAGACGGCACTCGAGGGCCGCACCGCCGTGGTGGTCGGCGCGGGCGCGATGGGCGGACTGGCCGTGGCGCACCTGTCGCGCGCGGGCATCGGCCGGATCATCGTGGTGAACCGCACCCTGGACAAGGCCACCCGCCTCGCCGAGACCGCCCGCACGCACGGCGTGGAATCCACGGCGCTGGAACTGTCCCGGCTCACCGAGGCCATGGCCGCCGCCGACGTCGTGATCACCTGTACCGGAGCGGTGGGCTCGGTCGTGACGCTGGCCGACACCCACCGCGCGCTGGCCGACCGCGACCGGGCCGAATTCCCGGCCACCGAGCGCCCGCTGGTCTTCTGCGACCTGGGCCTGCCGCGCGATGTGGAGCACGCCGTGGCCGGCCTGCCCGGCGTCGCGGTGATCGACATCGAGACCCTGCAGCGCGATCCGGCCGCGAACGCCGCGTCCGACGACACCGCCGCCGCCCGCTCGATCGTCGCCGACGAACTCGCGAAGTACCTGGCCGGCCAGCGGATGGCCGAGGTCACGCCCACCGTCGCGGCGCTGCGCCAGCGCGCGGCCGAGGTGGTGGAAGCCGAACTGATGCGGCTGGATTCGCGGTTGCCGAGCCTGGCCGATCCGGAGCGCGACGAGGTCGCGCGGACGGTGCGCCGGGTGGTGGACAAGTTGCTGCACGCGCCGACGGTGCGGGTCAAGCAGCTGGCCTCCACCCCGGGCGGGGACAGCTACGCCGAAGCGCTGCGCGAGCTGTTCGAACTGAAACCCGGTGCGGCACAGGCGGTTGCCGCGCCGATGGAGATCAGCGCGATCGCGGGCGACGGCGCGGGCCTCGCCGACGATTTCACCGCGGGACACCTCGGCGAGGAGGGCAGGCCGGCATGACAGTCGTTCAGGAAGACGAAAACGTGACCGCTGACGGGACCAGGGCGCCGTGGCGCATCGGCACCAGGGGCAGCCTGCTCGCGCTGACCCAGGCGGGCACCGTGCGCGACGCGCTCGTCGCGGCCGGGCACCCGGCCGAACTGGTGGTGGTCAAGACCCCCGGCGACCTCTCCTCCGACCCGGTGCAGAAGATCGGCGTCGGCGTGTTCACCTCCGCCCTGCGCGACGAACTCCTCGCGGGCGCCATCGACATCGCGGTGCACTCGTACAAGGATCTGCCGACCGCCCCGGACGAGCGGTTCACGATCGCCGCGATCCCGCCGCGCGAGGATCCGCGCGACGCGCTGGTCGCCCGCGACGGCATGGTGCTGGGCGAACTGCCCGCCGGTTCCCGCATCGGCACCTCCGCGCCCCGGCGCGCGGCGCAGTTGCGCGCCCTCGGCCTGGGCCTGGAGATCCTGCCGCTGCGCGGCAATCTGGACACCCGGCTGCGCAAGGTCTCCGAAGGGGAACTGGACGCGGTGGTGGTGGCGCGCGCCGGCCTGGCCCGCATCGAGCGCCTGGACGCGGTGACCGAGGCGCTGGAGCCGGTGCAGATGCTGCCCGCCCCGGCCCAGGGCGCGCTGGCGGTGGAATGCCGCAGCGACGATCCCGATCTGGTCGAGATCCTGGCCCGCCTCGACGACGCGGCCACCCGCGCGGCCGTGCTGGCCGAGCGCACCCTGCTGGCCGAACTGGAAGCGGGCTGCACCGCGCCGATCGGCGCGCTGGCCGAGGTCGTCGAATCCCTCGACGACGACGGCCGGGTGGTCGACGAACTGTCGCTGCGCGCCTGCGCCGCCGCCCACGACGGTTCGGAGGTGCTGCGCGCCTCCGTGGTGGGCGCACCCGCCGACGCCGCCGAACTCGGGCGGGCACTCGCGCGTGAACTGCTCGATCTGGGGGCGCGCGATCTGCTCAGCGCCCCGGGCGAGGACGCCGAGGACGCGAGAGCGGAGGGCTCGCCGTCCGGTGCCGAGCCCCCTTCGCAAGAGCCGCGACCGGGCGCGGCCGACGGTCGTATCAGCAATCCCAGCCCAATGGAGAACAACCGATGAGCCGAGCCACCAAGAAGCACCCCGGTCGGATCTTGTTCGTCGGGTCCGGCCCCGGCGACCCGGCCCTGCTGACCGTGCGTGCGCGCGAGGTGCTGGGGCGAGCCACACTGGCGTTCACCGATCCCGATGTGGACAAGGGCGTGCTGGCGCTGATCGGCACCGCGGTCGAGGCGGACGAGGACGGCAACCGTCCGGTCGACGTGCGCCCCGCGCTGGGTGAGCCCGCCGAGGTCGCCAAGACCCTCGTCGCCGAGGCGCGCGCTGGACACGACGTGGTGCGCGTGGTGGCGGGCGATCCGCTGACCACCGATTCGGTGATCACCGAGGTCACCTCCGTCACCCGCTCGCACATGGTGTTCGAGGTGCTGCCCGGCCTGCCCAACGGCTCGGCGGTGCCCAGCTACGCGGGTATCGCGCTCGGCTCCGGGCACACCGAGGCCGACGTGCGCGGCGAGGTCGACTGGGCCGCGCTGGCCGCCGCGCCCGGCCCCCTGGTGCTGCACGCCACCTCCGGCCACCTGGCCGAGACGGCGAGCGCGCTGGTGGAGCACGGCATGGCCCCGCAGACCCCGGTCGCGGTCACCGTGCGCGGCACCACCCGTCAGCAGCGCACCATCGAGGCCACCCTGGCCACGCTGAACAGCGCCGCCTCCGAACTGGTCGGCCCGCTGGTGGTGACCATCGGCAAGGTGGTCGCCTCGCGGTCGAAGATGTCGTGGTGGGAGTCGCGGGCGCTGTACGGCTGGACCGTGCTGGTGCCCCGCACCAAGGATCAGGCGGCGGAGATGAGCGAGCGGCTCGTCACGCACGGCGCCATCCCCATGGAGGTGCCGACCATCGCCGTCGAGCCGCCGCGCAGCCCCGCGCAGATGGAGCGCGCGGTGAAGGGCCTGGTGGACGGCCGCTACCAGTGGGTGGTGTTCACCTCCACCAACGCGGTGCGCGCGGTGTGGGAGAAGTTCGCCGAGTTCGGACTGGACGCGCGCGCGTTCTCGGGCGTGAAGATCGCCTGCGTGGGCGAGGCCACCGCCGACCGGGTGCGCGCGTTCGGCATCAACCCCGAGCTGGTGCCCTCGGGCGAGCAGTCCTCGGAGGGCCTGCTGGCCGACTTCCCGCCCTACGATGACGTTTTCGACCCGGTGAACCGCGTGCTGCTGCCGCGCGCCGACATCGCCACCGAGACGCTGGCCGAGGGCCTGCGCGACCGCGGCTGGGAGATCGACGACGTGACGGCCTACCGCACGGTGCGCGCCTCGCCGCCGCCCGCGGAGACCCGCGAGATGATCAAGACCGGCGGTTTCGACGCCGTGCTGTTCACCTCCTCCTCCACGGTGCGCAACCTGGTCGGCATCGCCGGCAAGCCGCACGCCCGCACCATCGTGGCCTGCATCGGCCCCAAAACCGCCGAAACGGCCATCGAATTCGGTCTGCGCGTCGACGTGCAGCCCGAGGTCGCCCAGGTCGGCCCGCTCGTCGAGGCACTGGCCGAACACGCGGCCCGCCTGCGCGCCGAGGGCCTCCTGCCCCCACCCCGCAAGAAGAGCCGCCGCAGCCGATAGCCAACGCCTTCGGCGATAGCCAACGCCTCCGGCGTATTGCTTGGCATTTGGAACTGATGCCACAGGCACGGGTTGTGGTTTCGGTGGTTGATAGTCGCCTTCCGGGTGGTGCTGTGGTCGTGTGTGGGCTGTGGGGCTCAGGGTCGGCCGGTTGAACTGCGGCTGTTCAAGTGGTTGCGGCGGGGCGCTCGCGCCGGTACGACATCGGCATCACCGACGCGAGCGCCCCGGTCAAACACGTTCGGCCTATTGCCGCACCTGGAGTGTTCAGCGGTCACGGCCATGCTCAGCTGCAGATCCACAGCCGAACATGGCCCACACAGCCGGAGCACCGCCCCCTGAAGGGGCCCCACCAACGACCGCAACCACAACCCACACCTGTGGCGCTAGTTCTAAATGCCAAGCAATACGCCGAAGGCGCTAGCGCCAGCGCATGAGGTTGCGGACCAGGCGGCAGGTGGCGTCGGAGGGTGGGCGGATGCCGACGAGTTCGGCGGTGCGCCTGATCTTTTCGTTGCTCGCCTGGGTGGGCAGGTAGACGCCCGAGTCGAGCAGGGCGATGCTCAACCGCATGGCCTTGAGCCTGCGGTTGTGCGTGACGTACCACCGGCGCGGACGGCCGGTCGGCAGCGGCCGCCGCTCCAGCGGCCGATAGGGCGTGATGGTCTGACGGGTGGTTGCGGTCGCGGGCAAAACGTCCTCCCCTCGCGGTAGGGAACCCGGTGGATCCCCTCGAACACATCTTCGATTCTACGCGAGGGGTCCGACAAAAACCCCTGCCCGACAGGGATTCTCGGGTTCTTGCGCACACCCCCTGCGGCCGCTCGCGCGGGGGTTTCCCGGCAGGCGTATCGTGCGAATCATGACCGGAATGGACCGCCCGCGGCGGTTGCGCCGAACTCCCGCTCTGCGTCGCCTCGTGGCCGAAACGACCCTGGAACCACGGCAATTGGTGCTGCCGATGTTCGTGGCCGACGGTCTGGCGGAGCCGCGGGAGATCGGGTCCATGCCCGGGGTCCACCAGCATTCGATGGACTCGCTGCGCAAGGAGGCGGTCGCGGCGGTCACCGCGGGCGTCGGTGGGCTCATGCTGTTCGGCGTCCCCAAGCCCGAGGACAAGGACGCCACCGGCAGCCTGGCCAGCGATCCCGACGGCATCCTCAACCGCGGCCTGCGCGCCCTGGCCGACGAGGTCGGCGACGCCACCGTGATCATGGCCGACACCTGCCTGGACGAGTTCACCGACCACGGCCACTGCGGCGTGCTGGACGCCGACGGCGCGGTCGACAACGACGCCACCCTGCACCGCTACGTGGACATGGCGCTGGCCCAGTCGGAGGCCGGCGCCGATCTGCTCGGCACCAGCGGCATGATGGACGGCCAGGTCGCCGCCGTCCGCCGCGGCCTGGACGCGGTCGGGCGCACCGACACCGGCATTCTCGCCTACGCCGCCAAGTACGCCTCCGCCTTCTACGGCCCGTTCCGCGAGGCCGTCGGCTCCTCGCTGCAAGGCGATCGCCGCACCTATCAGCAGGATCCGGCCAATCGCAAAGAGGCCCTGCGCGAGCTGGAACTGGATCTGGCCGAGGGCGCCGACATCGTGATGGTCAAGCCGGCCATGTCCTACCTGGACATCCTGCGCGACGTGGCCGACCGCTCCACCGTGCCGGTCGCCGCCTACCAGATCTCCGGCGAGTACGCGATGATCACCGCCGCCGCCGAGCGCGGCTGGATCGACCGCCGCGGCGCCGTGCTCGAGTCGCTGGTCGGCATCCGGCGGGCGGGCGCCGACATCGTGCTGACCTACTGGGCGACCGAGGCCGCAAACTGGTTGTCGTGACGAACCACCCTGGACCTATGGTCTTCGCTCCGCCCCCACAGCGCCCACCTATGCCCGAGGATGTTCGCACCGCACGCCAGGTGTGGTGGGTGATCGTCGTGTTCGGCGTCATCCAATTGATCGCTTCGGCGGTGTCGTCGCTGCAGAATCGCGACGAGCTCGAGCAGCGCGTGCTCGAACAGGGCCGTCAGAGCGACGCGAACTACGCCATGGCCACCGCCGAGCTGGTGGTGTCGTTGTTCCTGGTCGGCATGGTCCTGGCCGGTCTCGCGCTGGCCGCCGCCGCGCTGGGCGTGGTGCACCTGTTCGGCCGCGGCAAGCCGTGGGCGCGCACGATCCTCACCGTCGGGTCGATCTGGCTCATTCTGGGCGGCTTCCTCGCGCTGTTCTCCCTCGACACGGTCGTGGGCACGGCCTCGCTCATCGCCGGTGGCGCGACTATCGTGCAGGGCGTGCTGGCCGGTGGCGCGCTGTATCTGAGTTACCGTCCGGATTCCTCCGCATACTTCCAGGTGAACCGCAGGTGAACGGCCGGGCATACCCCCGCCGAATTTGTCGCCGCCATGGCGCCATGTATGGTGAGGGTTGTCACAGTGGAACTGGGAACCGGTAGTTGTCGTTCGAGCGTTGCGCAAGCGTTGTCCAGATGGCTCCGGGGGATCGGAGGCATCGATGCGAGTGGTGATCCAGCAGCCGCACAGCATTCGGCGAGACGTGCTCGTTCTCGGCCTGTTGATTCTGTTCGGTGTGGTCACCGTCGCACTGTTGCTGCTGCCCGGTCTGGTCGGCTGAACCCATTCCCACCCTCGAGTCCGCGGGGTAGCGCCGCGTGACCGGGGAAGTCCTGTTCGCCGAGCCCGGCGCGCGCTGGCGTGCCGTCGCCTACGGCCCGATCATCTGCCTCGTCGTGCTGCTGATCGAAATCCGCACCGGTGGTCAGGTCCACTGGTTCGCCCTGCTCTTCTGCGCGGTGCTGATCGCGGCGTTCGTCGCGCTGCAAGTCGTCGCCGGGCGCAGGCACGTGAGCGTCGAACTCACCCCGAGCGCCCTGCGCCAAGGCGCCGAGACGCTGCCGCTCTCCTCGATCGCCGCGGTGCTGCCGGACCGCGACGAGCAGTCCTGGAATGATGAGGACTGGGAGTCCGCGCGGGCGCTGGGCGAACTGACCGGCGTGCCGCGCAGGCGCACCGGCATCGGCCTGCGACTGCGCGACGGCGGACTGGTGCAGGCGTGGGCCCGCGACCACCGCGGCCTGCGCACCGCCCTCACCGCGGCGCTGCGGACCGGGGCGGACGACGGCAAACCGGGTGAGAACGGAGCGGATGGGTGAATCGGAGCGTCGGGATCGCACTCGGTGAAGCGGTGGTGGTCGTCGTCTGCCTGGTGCTGGCCGTGGTGTGCTGGGGTCGGGGTGTGGTCACCACCTCGTTCGCCGCTTTCGGTGACGTGCCCGCCTTCGACGCCACCCGCTACGTCGCCCCCTGGATCGCGCTCGCGGCGTTCCTCGTCGCTGTGGGCGGATTGTTCGCCATCGACGCCGTCGCGCGGGCCGTGCGCGAACTCACCTCGCGCTGAGAACCTTTCGGCCCGGTGCGCCGTTTAGGGCGCGGGCGGGTGGGAAGATCCCCCACATGAACCAGACAAGTCGCGCGAAGCTCGTTGCGGGGGCGGCCGGCGTTCTGTTCGGCGTGATCGTCGCGGTTCCCGCGGCGTCGGCGCAGGCGCCGGGATCTACGGGGACTCCCCAGGTGGTGTCGGCCGGTGCGCCGGGTGGTTCCGGGGCGTCGGCCGTGGAAATCACGCTGCCGGTGGAGGGTGTCGCCGCACCGGTCTACGCGCCGAGCGCGCCGCCCGGCCTGCTGAGCCTGCTCCCCGCGCCGCTGGGGTGCCTGGTGACCACGGGGTCGGCTGGATTCTGCGTCGGCATCACGTAGGGCGGAGTCGGCGTTGCCGCTCTGCCTGCTCGGCGCCGCCGCCCGGCCGCTCGGGGTTGCCCGCGCCTCTTGCGTGCCCGGCGGCCGAGGGTCGGCCTCGATTCCGCGTCGGCATCACGTGGGGCGTCCGCCGTGCTCCGCACCCTGCACCACTATTTGAAGTGATCGCGATCCAGACTGCTCGGGCGGGTTTACGATGGTTGGGCCGGCGATAGTCACGCCAAGACGCGATCGGTGCGGGAAGGTGTGGAACACATGCGTTGTGTCGCGTCGAAAATCATTGCGACCCTGGCAGTTTCGGCTGCGGTAGGTTTCGCCGCCACACCTGCGTCCGCCGTGGGCCTGCCCTTGGAACCGGCCGCACCGCACCCGGTGCCCGTCTCCGACCTGGTGCCGGAGACCGGCTCGGCGGGCATCTTGAACGGACTTCTCTGCTCACTGCGCACCTTCTCCGCCGAACTGCCCTGCCGGATGACCTGACGGTCGTCCCTATCCGGAGGTCGGAGCAGGTCGGGTTATTGCCGCGAGCAGAACCGTTAGTGAATCAGCTGGTCCAGTTCTGATACACGTCGAGCACACGTCCGTTGCGCGTGCCGGGGGCGTTCACGTAGACGGTGACCGTCCCGTCGGGGTGACTCGCGGATTCCGCGATCACCTGACGCAATGACGCGTGCACGCCGCCGTTCTGATCGCGATAGATCTGGGTGTCGTCGTGCAGACCCGCGCCAATGCGGTTCAGCGGCACGAACATCGACACCACCGCGGGCACCGGACCACCCGCCAGCGCGACGGTTTCCTCGTGCGTGAGTCGCGCGCCGACGCGCCCCTGGTCGGGCTCGGCGATGGGATCGGCCGCCGCGGCCGTGCCCGCGCCCGCGAATCCGGCGGTGAGCAGTGCGAGAAGAGCCGAGCTGACGAGCGCGAACCGCATGGTGAGCCCTCCCGGGAGCTAGCTGCTGCGACGATCACAAGAGGGTACGCAGCGGCCGCGCGCGGTTCACCGAACTCGCGGTCCGTGGCGTGTTGCTGCGGTGCGCGTCACTCTCCTACACCCTGTCGTCGACCGGCCGCGCGGGTGCTGCGACACTGGAGGCCGTGAGTTCTTCTCCGCGCGTGACCAGTGCATCGGTGCCGGTTTCCGCTCAGCTCTTCGATCGGGCGAGCTCGGTGATCCCCGGCGGCGTCAACTCGCCGGTCCGGGCGTTCCATTCGGTCGGGGGCACGCCCCGCTTCATCGCCTCCGCCGACGGGTACACCCTCGTCGACGCCGACGGCAACGAGTACGTCGATCTCGTGTGTTCGTGGGGGCCGATGATCCTGGGCCACGCGCATCCCACCGTCGTCGAAGCGGTGCGGAAGGCCGCGAGCGGCGGACTCTCCTTCGGGGCGCCCACCGAGGCCGAGATCGAACTGGCCGAACTCATCGCCGAGCGCGTCGCGCCGGTGGAACGCGTGCGGCTGGTGAACTCCGGCACCGAGGCCACCATGAGCGCGGTCCGGCTGGCGCGCGGCTACACCGGCCGGTCCAAGATCATCAAGTTCAGCGGCTGCTACCACGGGCACGTCGACGCGCTGCTCGCCGACGCGGGCTCGGGCGTCGCGACCCTCGGCCTGCCCACCTCGCCCGGCGTCACCGGCGCGCAGGCGAGCGACACCCTGGTGCTGCCCTACAACGACCTCGCGGCGGTGCGGGCGGCATTCGAGGCGCATCCCGGCCAGATCGCGTGCGTGATCACCGAGGCCGCCGCGGGCAACATGGGCGCGATCGCCCCGCTGCCCGGTTTCAACGAGGGCCTGCGCGCGCACACCACCGAACACGGCGCGCTGCTCATCATGGACGAGGTCATGACCGGGTTCCGGGTCAGCGCGGCGGGCTGGTTCGGGCGCGAGGGCGTGGCGGGCGACCTGTACACGTTCGGCAAGGTGATGAGCGGCGGCCTGCCCGCGGCGGCGTTCGGCGGTCGCGCCGAGGTGATGAACCAGCTCGCCCCGCTCGGCCCGGTCTATCAGGCGGGCACGTTGTCCGGTAACCCGGTGGCGGTGGCGGCGGGCCTGGCCACGCTGCGCGCCGCCGACGCGGAGGTCTACGCCGCGCTGGACCGCAACGCCGAACGCCTCGGCGGCCTGTTCACCGAGGCGCTGACGGCCGCGGGGGTCGAGCATCGCGTGCAGTTCGCGGGCAATATGGTGAGCGTGTTCTTCGCCGACCGTCCGGTCACCGACTACGCCACCGCCAAGGCCGCGCAGACCTGGCGTTTCCCCGCCTTCTTCCACGCCCTGCTCGACGGCGGCGTGTACGCGCCGCCGAGCGCGTTCGAGGCCTGGTTCGTCTCCGCCGCGCTCGACGAGAACGCTTTCGACCGTATCGCCGCCGCCCTCCCAGCCGCCGCCCGAGCGGCCGCGGCCGCCACCCCCGAAGGATCCCGCGCGTGACCTCCGACCTCGACAACCCAGACGCAGGCGCCCCCACCCCCGCGCCCACCCCGAAGAAAACCCCGAAGCGCACGGCCCCCGCGGAAGCCGCCGCGACCGCGACGAAGGCATCCGAACCCGCCGCCTCGAAGCCCGCGGGCAGCGATGACGCCGCACCGGCGGACACCTCTGCGGCGAGCGCGGGGACCCAGGCCGGGGACACCGTTGTGCCTGCGGCGAAGGCAGCCGGAACCGCCGCCAGCCCCGCCGCCGAGCCGGTGACAGACAAGCGCGACGAAACGCCTGCGGTGGCCGCGCCGAAGTCGGCGAAATCCTCCGCCGGCTCGAAGGCGAAGCGGTCCCCGAAGACGAATGCGCCGTCCACCGCACCGGTCGCCGGGTCCGTGGTCGCCGATATCGCCGGGGTGACCACGTCTCCCGCCGACGTGGTGGAATCCACCTCCGCTGCGGCCGATTCGTCCGCCACCGCGAACGCCGCGACATCCAGCGCTACCTCGAGCGCCGCCGCTTCGTCCGCCACCGGCTCGGCCGGTGCCATCGCTGACCCGGCTGCCCATAATCCTGCCGCCGTCCCGGCCGCCGGCGAGACTGCTGCCGCCGAGACCCATGCCGCCGCCGGTGAGCCCGCTGCCGACAAGGTCTCGGCGACCACTCCTGCCGCCGCCGAGGTCCCCGCTGCTGCCGAGCGTCCCGTTCCCACGTCGGATCGCGGCGACTCGAACCCGGCCACCGAGCCGGACAACACCGGCGCAGCTCCCGTCGCCGCGGCTGCCGCTCGCCACAGTGCCGAGGTGCCGGCTGCCGACGACCAGGGCGACGAGTCCACCGACTCCACCCCCGACGCTCTCCCCGTCGAGAAGTCCGCCCCGAAGACGTCCTCCACCACCGCCACCCCGCGCGAGGACGACGACCTCCCCGAGGTCGACGCCGGTGTCGAGACCATCGTGCACGTGCTGCGCCACGGTGAGGTGCACAATCCGAACGGCATCCTCTACGGCCGCCTGCCCGGGTTCGGGCTGTCGGTGGCGGGGCGCGCGCAGGCCGGGGCGGTGGCGCGGGCGCTGTCCGACCACGATCTCGCGCTCGTCATCGCCTCGCCGTTGCAGCGGGCGCAGGAGACGGCCGCGCCGATCGCGGGGGAGCACGGGCTGATCGTGCGCACCGACGAGAACCTCATCGAGGCCGGCAACACCTTCGAGGGCCTGCGCGTCTCCGTCGGCGACGGCGCGCTGCGCAAACCGCGCCACTGGTGGAAGCTGCGCGACCCGTTCACCCCGTCGTGGGGCGAGCCCTACCTGCAGATCGCGCACCGCATGCTGGCCGCGGTGAACAAGGCGCGGGTGGAGGCGGCCGGGCGCGAGGCGGTGCTCGTCTCGCACCAGCTGCCCGTGTGGACGCTGCGCCGGTTCCTGCAGGGCCAGCGCCTGTGGCACGACCCGCGGCACCGTCAGTGCTCGCTGGCCTCGCTGACCTCGCTGGTCTACCAGGGCGACACCCTCGTCGACATCGTCTACTCCGAACCCGCTGGCGGCTCGGACCCCACGGTGCACGGCGCATGAGACCCACCGCGTCCCACCGGTCCGCGCCGGCGCGGGCCGGGATGGTCCTGACCGCCTGCCTGGCGCTGATTCTCGCGCTGGCGGGCTGCTCGACCGGGTCGGACGCGGTGGTCACCGGCGGCACCTTCGAATTCATCTCCCCGGGCGGCAAGACCGACATCTTCTACGACCCGCCCGCCGACCGCGGCACCATCGGCGAACTCGCAGGCCCGGAACTCATGACCGACGAGCGCATCTCGGTCGCCGATTTCGCGGGCCAGGTGGTCGTGCTCAATCTGTGGGGCCAGTGGTGCGGCCCGTGCCGTGGAGAGGCGCCCGCGCTGGAACGGGTCTACGAGGCCAGCAAGGACAAGGGCGTCGCGTTCCTGGGCATCAACGTCCGCGACCCGCAGCGCGACAAGGCGCAGGATTTCGTCACCGACAACAAGGTCGGCTACCCCTCGATCTACGACCCGTCGATGCGCACCCTGCTCGCGCTGGGCGGCAACTTCCCGACCAGCGTCATCCCGACCACGCTGATCCTGGACCGGCAGCACCGGGTCGCCGCGGTGTTCCTGCGCGCCCTGCTCGCCGAGGACCTGCAGCCGGTGGTCGATCGTCTCGCCGCGGAGGACGCCGCGTGATGATGCTCGCGAGCGTGGGGAATTCGTTCCAGCAGGCGGCCGCCGACGGTCCACTGCTGCTCGGGCTCGGCGCGTGCCTCTTGGCCGGACTGGTGTCGTTCGCGTCCCCGTGCGTGGTGCCGCTGGTGCCCGGCTACCTCTCCTACCTGGCCGGACTCGTCGGCGCGGAGGCGCCACCCGCGACGGTGGCCGAGGCGAAGAACCGCGCCGGTGCGGTCGCGGTGGCCGAGCGCACGGCCCCACCCTCGTCGGGCAAGATGCGCGTCGCGGCCGCGGCCGGATTGTTCGTGGCCGGGTTCACGGTCGTGTTCGTCCTCGCGACGGCCACCGTGTTCGGCCTGATCCAGACCCTGAACGTGAATCGTGAACTGCTGCAACGGGTCGGCGGTGTGGTGACGATCCTCATGGGTCTCGTTTTCGTCGGCCTCGTGCCCGCCTTGCAGCGCGATACGCGCATGGAACCCCGCCGCCTCACCAGCATTGCCGGTGCGCCGTTGCTCGGGGGAGTGTTCGCGCTCGGCTGGACCCCCTGCCTCGGCCCCACCCTGTCGGGCGTGATGGCGGTGGCCGCGGGAACAGAAGGCACGACCGCCGCGCGCGGTGTGGCACTGATCGTCGCGTACTGCCTCGGGCTCGGACTTCCGTTCGTGATCCTGGCGTTCGGCTCCGCCAGCGCGCTGCGCGGCGTCGGCTGGCTGCGCCGCAATTCGCGCAACATCCAGATCGCCGGGGGCGTTCTGCTGATCGGCGTCGGCATCGCGCTGGTCACTGGGGCGTGGGATGTGTTCGTGGCGTGGGTGCGTGACGCGTTCGTCTCCGAGGTGACCCTGCCGATATGACAGTGATCGACCAGCCCGTACCCGCCCCCGCCGCGCCGCGCCCGCCGCGCCAATCGCTTCCCGGGCGCGCGGTGGCGTTCGTCCGCAACACGTGGCGCGGACTCACCAGCATGCGCACCGCATTGGTACTGCTGTTCCTGCTGGCATTGGCCGCGATCCCGGGTGCGCTGCTGCCGCAAAGGAATCTGAACACCCAGAAGGTCGACGAGTACATCCGCAACCGTCCGACGCTGGGGCCGTGGATGGACCGGTTCCAGCTGTTCGACGTGTTCGGCAGCACCTGGTTCACCGCCATCTACGTGCTGCTTTTCATTTCGCTGGTCGGCTGCATCGTGCCGCGCGCGTTCGATCACTACCGCGCCCTGCGCACGCCCCCGGTGCGCGCGCCCCGCAACCTTTCCCGGTTGCCGCACCACTTCTCGGACACCACCGACCGCACGCCGGAGCAGGTGATCGACGGTGTGCGCGGGCAGTTGAAGGGCTGGCGCACCGAGGTCCGCCCCGGTGACGGCAAGCGCGACGGGGAAGTCACGCTCTCGGCCGAGAAGGGCTACGCGCGCGAACTCGGCAACCTGGTCTTCCACTTGGCGCTGGTGGGGCTATTGGTGTCGATCGCTGTCGGCCGCCTGTTCGGCACCGAGGGCAATGTGATCGTCATCGCCGACGATGGCCCCGGCTTCTGCACCACCTCGCCCGCGGTGTTCGACTCCTTCCGCGCGGGCAACGTGAACGACGGCACCGGTATGACCCCGATCTGCGTGCGGGTCAAGGACTTCAAGGCCGACTACCTCGACACCGGGCAGGCCGAGATGTTCACCTCGAACATCTCCTACCAGGCCGGCGACGACCTGCGCACCGACACGTGGCGCGAGGCGACGCTGCGCGTCAACCACCCGCTGCGCGTCGCGGGCGACCGCGTCTACCTCCAGGGCCACGGCTACGCGCCGACGTTCACGGTGAAATTCCCCGACGGCCAGACACGCACCGAGACGATCCAGTGGCGCCCCGACGACGCCCGCACCTTCCTGTCCAGCGGTGTGCTGCGCATCGACCCGCCCGGCGGCAGCTATGCCACCGACGAGGAGCGCCGTAAGAATCAGGTAGCCATCGAGGGCTTGTTCGCGCCCACGGCTATGTTCCACGAAACCCTGCTCACGTCTGCCTTTCCCGCGATGAACGACCCGGCCGTCGCCGTGGATATCTACCGGGGCGACACGGGCCTGGACACGGGCCGTCCGCAAAATCTGTTCGCGCTCGACCAGGAGATGGTGCGCCAGGGCCGCCTTTCCAAGGAGGCCCGCGTGAACCTGCGCCCGGGGGAGTCGACCACGCTCGCCAACGGCACCACCGTCACCTTCGACGGCGCGAAGGAGTTCGTGAACCTCCAGGTCTCGCACGACCCGGCGCAACAGTGGGTGCTGGTGAGTTCGCTCGCCATGATGGCGGGACTGCTCGTCTCGCTGCTGGTGAAGCGCAGGCGGATCTGGGTGCGGGCCTACCCGGCGGCCGATTCTGCCGGTACCGTTGACCAACGACAAACCGTAGTAGAAATGGGCGGGCTCGCCAGAACCGACCAGGCCGGGTGGGGCGGCGAGTTCGACCGGCTCCGCGCGCGCGTGCTGGACGCCGAGACCACGGGAGAATGACGATGCCGATCGACGAAACCCTCGCGCAGTACAGCGACCTCGCCTTCAAATCGGCGATCGTCGTGTACACGCTGGCGCTGGTGCTCCTGATCCGCCAGTACGCGGCGGCGCAGGTGCGCAAGGCCGAGGGCCGCGAACTCGTCACCGTGGGCGGCGGCGCGGCACCCGGCGTGCCGGGGCGCGTCGAGGAGCGCCCGGTCAAGCCGTGGTCGGAGCGCCTGGGCAATATGGCGTTCGCGGTGCTCGTGGTGGGCGTCGCGGTACACATCCTGTCGATCGTGTTGCGCGGCTTCGCGACCGGGCGTTTCCCGCTCGGCAACATGTACGAGTTCGTCACGATGGCGTGCGCGGCGTCGGTGCTGGTCGGGTTCTGGCTGCTGCGCGAACAGCGGTACCGCTCCACCTGGGTGTTCCTGCTGGTGCCGGTCCTGATCCTGATGTTCCTGGCGGGCACGGTGCTCTACGCCGACGCCGCGCCCGTGGTGCCCGCGCTGCGCTCGTTCTGGCTGCCGCTGCACGTCACGATCGTCAGCGTCGGCAGCGGCGTGTTCCTCGTCTCCGGCGTCGCGAGCCTGCTGTTCCTTTTCCGCCTGCGCCAGCCCGAGGGTGCGGAATCCACCAACTTCCTCGGCGCCATCGCGCGCCGCCTCCCCGACGCCCGCACCCTCGACCGCCTCGCCTACCGCACCACCATCGTCGGCTTCCCCCTCTTCGGCGCCGGCGTCATCCTCGGTGCCATCTGGGCCGAAGCCGCCTGGGGCCGCTTCTGGGGCTGGGACCCCAAGGAAACCTGCTCCTTCATCGCCTGGGTCCTCTACGCCGCCTACCTCCACGCCCGCGCCACCTCGGGCTGGCGCGACACCAAAGCCGCCTGGATCAACATCGCCGCCTTCGTCGCGATGCTGTTCAACCTGTTCATCATCAACATGGTGATCAGCGGTCTGCACAGCTACGCGGGGCTGACGTAAACGGCTTCTACCAGCGCGTTCGAGTCGTCCCCTACGCCGGCCCGGTTCGGCTGAGCGGCTTCGGTACGCAGTGAGTCCCGCGCTCGCGAACAGCTCATCGATCGATGCCATGACGGACTTCGCCTGATCCTCATCGAGCCGACCGTCTTACAGGAACGCGAGCTCGACATCTTCCGACACGTGGCGAACTCTGGCGGTAGGCACCGCCAAGTCGTCGGGACTCCGCACCTGGTCAGCGTGACGAGGGGGACCGCGAGGAGTGGATCGGGCGGCCCCTCAGGACTGTCAAAGGGTCGTGTATTTCGTTCGTAGTACGACTGAGCGTGTTCGAGTTCCTGTGGAACGACGAGTCCGAGGCGCATATAGCTCGTCACGATGTCGATCCCAGCGAGGTTCAGGAGGCTGCGCAACGCCCGTTCCATACGTTCGCGGGCCGTGAGGAGACCACTATTCTTCTCGGCCGCACCTATGCGGGTCGCTACCTGCATGTCTGCTGAGTGAGGCGATGGATGGACGCTTCTACGTGGTCACCGCACGCAGCATGACGGATCGCGAACGTCCGAGAGACCGGCTGCGGACACATAGCAATGGGCCCTGGGCAGGGCGCGCAGCCGTAGCCGGTCATCGGGATTCGGCGCCTCGCTGGTCGAGCGGACACGACCTACTCGCCCAACCCTACTGGGGCGGTTCCCCGTCCCGGTGCTGCTGACGGGAGAGCCGCCAGAGGAACTCCGGATCGTCATCGGGCCCGAGGACTGGTTTGCGCTGCTGGGGGGAGCGCGGGGCTTCGGTCCTCATCGGTCCGAACGCCTTCCAGCACAGCACCGCGACTGCCACGATGGCGATGAGTGCCAACAGATACGTCACGTTCGCTCACCTCCTACTTACGAGGGTAGTCGCGAGTGACCTCCGCGCACACCACGGACACGAAATTGGTGCGACGCCACAAGGCGCGGGCACCCCCGCCCGCGCCGCGCGGTGGATGGTCAGCGGGTGGTGCCCGCTTCGGTGGTGAGCGATTTCAGGAGCTGGAGGACCTCGGATTCGCGGAAGCGACGGTGTCCGCCGGGGGTGCGCAGCGAGCCGAGGCGCCCGGCGTGGGCCCAGCGCGTGACGGTCTTGGGGTCGACGTGGAACAGGGCGGCAACCTGTCCCGGGGTCAGCAGGGTGTCCTGGCCGCCGACGGTGATCGCACTCATAGCAAACCTCTCCGTTCTCGACAGTTCCCTCATCAGATGGCGTCATCGTTGCACCCCGACCCCTAGGTACGCGAACCATCTACGGTTGGTAAAGGCGAAGTAATGGACAAAACGGATGGGTCCGCGACCTCGGCGGGAGGTGTGCGCGAGGGGCCCGCAACGTCGTCGCATACCCTGGTTCGCGTGAGCGATTCCACTCGTCCGGAGCAGCCGACCGCCCGTCCGGGTCGCAGGTTGGCCATCAATCTCGCGCTGTACACCTTGGCCCGGCTGGTGCTCGTCGCGATCATCACCGCGCTGATCCTCGGGGGCGCGCGGCTCATCGACGTCGAGGTTCCGCTGGTGGTCGCGGCCCTGTTCGCGCTGATCATCGCGATGCCGCTCTCCCTCACCCTGTTCAAGACGCTGCGCGTCAAGGTCAACGAGGACATCGCGCTCGTCGACGAACGCCGCCGCCGGGACAAGGCGCAGTTGCGCGCCCGCCTGCGGGGTGAGGACGGGGCGTGAAGTCCTGCGACCGCAGTGCCCCGCGCGACTGGGTCGACAACGCGGTTCGGCTGATCGACGCCGACACCCAGCGCAGCGCCGACACGCATCTGCTGCGCTACCCGCTCCCGGAGGAGTGGAACGTCCAGCTCTACCTCAAGGACGAATCCACCCACATCACCGGCAGTCTCAAGCACCGGCTGGCCAGGTCGCTGTTCCTGTACGCGATCTGCAACGGGTGGGTCACCGAGGGCACCACCGTGGTGGAGGCGTCGTCGGGGTCGACCGCGGTGAGCGAGGCGTACTTCGCGAAGATGCTCGGCCTCGACTTCGTGGCGGTGATGCCGGCGAGCACGTCGCCGCGCAAGATCGCGCTGATCGAGGCCCAGGGCGGGCGATGTCATTTCGTGCGACGCCCACCGGACATGTACACCGAGGCGGCGCGGCTGGCGGCCGAATGCGGCGGCCACTACATGGACCAGTTCACGCACGCCGAACGCGCCACCGACTGGCGCGGCAACAACAACATCGCCGAGTCGATCTTCCAGCAGATGCGGTTGGAGACGCACGCGGTACCGGAGTGGATCGTGGTCGGCGCGGGCACCGGCGGCACCAGCGCTACCATCGGCCGCTACATCCGCTACCGCAGGCACGCCACCAAACTCGCGGTGGTGGACCCGGAGAATTCCGCGTTCTACGGCGGCTACGAGACCGCCGACGCCGGCTACGAGACGGGCATGTCCTCGCGCATCGAAGGTATCGGCCGCCCGCGCGTGGAGCCCTCGTTCGTGGGGCAGGTCGTGGACCGGATGATCGAGGTGCCCGACGCCGCCTCGCTGGCCGCGATGCGCTACGCGAGCCGCGTGCTCGGCCGCCGCGTCGGCGGCTCGACCGGCACCAACCTGTGGGGCGTGTTCCACCTCGTCGCCGAGATGCTGGCGCGGGGCCGCACCGGCAGCGTCGTGACGCTGATCTGCGACGGCGGCGACCGGTACGCCGACTCGTACTTCGACGACGACTGGGTGGCCGCGCAGGGGATGGAGCTGGACGAGCACACCGCCGTCCTCGAGGAATTCCACGCGTCCGGTATCTGGCGCGGCTGAGTAGGCGGGGTGTCGCCGGGCAGGTCGGCGGTCCGCAGCACGCCTGCCACGTCACGTGCGCGCCCGAGCGCCCACCCGCCGCGTGCGTTCGAGCCTGTCCTCCGGCCGGATGAGCCGGTCGATTCGCCGTGGGGATGCGTGCTGCACTTCGGCCGCTGAACCGCGCCGGCTGAGCCGCGTCTCCACCTCTTCGCCGACGGCGAAATCCTCGATCGTCAATTTTTGTTGACACGCCCGCGTCAGTCAATCAAAATTGACAGCATGACCGAGGCAACCACATTGGCGGCCGCCGCGGGCAGTCCCGACCCGAAGGTCGGGCTGCGCGCGGTGCTGGCGCTGCGCAGGCTCCTCGAACGGTTGGAGGCCATTCAGGTGACCAACGCCCGCGAACAGGGCTGGTCCTGGCAGGCCATCGCCGACGCGCTCGAGGTCAGCAAGCAGGCCGTCCATCAGAAGTACAACCGGAGAGGCAGGGGCTGATGTTCGAAAGGTTCACCAAGTCGGCCAGATTCGCGGTGGTGGGCGCGCAAGAGGACGCGCGCGCCCTGCGATCACCGTCCATCGGCGTGGAACACGTGCTGCTCGGCGTGCTCGCCCACGCCGAGCCCGACGTCAAGGCGCTGCTCGCGGAGGAGGGACTCACGCACGAGGGCGTCACCGCCGCGCTGCGACAGCGCGGGCGCGGCGAACCGCTCGGCGACGCGGACGCCGAAGCGCTGCGCTCGATCGGCATCGACCTCGACGCGGTGCGCGAATCCCTGGAGACGACCTTCGGCGAGAACGCCCTCGACGGCCCCGAGCCCGCACCCCCGCGCGGCCTGTTCGGCAAGCGCAGGGCGAGCGGGCACATCCCGTTCACCCGCGACGCGAAGAAGGTGCTGGAACTCTCGCTGCGCGAAGCCCTGGCCCGCCAGGACAAGACCATCGGGGTCGAACACGTGCTGCTGGGCATCCTGCGCGCCCCGAACGACACCACGGCCGACCTGCTGGGCGGCGCGCCCGCGATCGCCGCCCTCCGCCCGAAGGTGCACGCCCACCTCGACCGCCCGGCGGCGTAGGGCGCGGCGAAACGCGTTCAACGCCAGCGCGGATGGGCGCCCCCACTTAGCATGGGCGCATGCAGCTAGTGCTTCGACTGATCATCAACGCGGTGGCCATCTGGTTGGCCGCGGCCTGGGTGACCGGTATCGAGATCCTGAGTCCGGAAGAGAACGGCAACGGCGGCAAGATCGTCGTGGTGCTGGTGATCGCCGCGGTGTTCACGCTGGTGAACGCGCTGGTGAAGCCGATCGTGAAGCTGCTTTCGCTGCCGCTGATCATCCTCACCCTCGGCCTGTTCCTGCTGGTCGTGAACGCCCTGATGCTGTGGCTCACCGCCAAGCTCACCGAACTGGTCGACCAGCCCGACTACGGCCTGGTGGTGGACGGTTTCTGGGCGGCCGTGCTCGGCGGCATCATCATCTCCCTGGTCAACTGGGTGCTGGGCGTGCTGGTCCCCGACAAGGACTGAGCAGGCTCCGCGGCCGACACGGGCCCGGTGGTGGAAACCACCGGGCCCGTTCGTCTGTCAGCCCACGCCCAGCGCCACCGCCGTCACCACCGACCACACCAGCAGCGCCAGCCCGGAATCGCGCAGCGCCGGAATGAGTTCCAGACCTTGCCCGCCGGAGCGCACCGGGGCGTTCGCGCGAATCGCCAGCGGGATCGCCAGGAGACCGGCGAGCGCGAACGGGGTGCGGAACACGAGCAGCAGCGTGACGACGAACGGCGCGGCGAGCAGCACCAGGTGCAGGGTGCGGGTCCGGGGATCGCCGAGTTTCACCGCGAGCGTGGTCTTTCCGGACGCGGTGTCGGTGGGGATGTCGCGCAGGTTGTTCGCCACCAGCACCGCGCTGGAGAACGCGCCCACCGCCACGGCCAGCGCCAGCCCGACCCAGTCCACGCGCTCGGCCTGCACGAACTGCGTGCCCAGCACGCCGATCAAGCCGAAGAACACGAACACGGCGACCTCGCCGAATCCGCTGTAGCCGTAGGGTTTGCTGCCGCCGGTGTAGAACCAGGCGCCCGCCAGGCAGCCCGCGCCGACCAGCAGCAGCCACCACGCCGACGTCGCCACCAGCACCAGCCCGAACACCGCGCCCAGCGCCAGGCTCGCGATCGCCGCGTTGCGCACGGCCGCGGGCGAGGCCAGTCCGGAACCGACCAGTCGCAGCGGGCCGACGCGCTCGTCGTCGGTGCCGCGAATGCCGTCGGAGTAGTCGTTGGCGTAGTTGACCCCGACGATCAGCGCCAGCGAGACCACCAGCGCCAGCAGGGCTTTCCACCAGACGGCGCCGTCGAGCGAGGCGGCGGCGCCGGTTCCGGCGATCACCGGCGCGATCGCGTTCGGCAGGGTGCGGGGCCGGGCGCCCTCCAGCCATTGCGCTGCTGTAGCCATGCTCGCAGCCTAATGCGGGCCGCCGGTTCAGGCGCGCACGGCGGCTTGCAGGCGGGCGAGCCCCTTCTCGAAGTCCTTGCCGATCAACCGATCCATCTTGATGACCTTGCCGACCACGGCCATCAGGCCCTTCTGTTCGCCGTCCATCCGCCACACCACTTCGGTGCCGCCGTCGGCAGGGGTCAGCCGGAAGGTCAGCTTGCTGGTGGACTTGAACGGCTTGGTGAACTCGAGCCGGATGCCGATCTCGCGCTCGGTGTCCGTCACGGTCTCCATGCTGCCCGCGCCCGCCTTGCGGTTGCCGCTCCAGGAGTAGCGCGCGCCCACACCGGATTCCGGACCGCTGTAGACGCGTTCCATGCCGGGGTCTATGTCCTCCCACGGCGACCACTTCGGCCATTCGCGGTAGTTGGCGATCAGCCCGTGCACACGGGAGGGGTCGGCCGCGACCACGGCCCGCCTGACCACTTCGTACTCAGCCATGCGGTCAGCGTATGCCGGTTACGGCGTCCGCGAGGGCGTATCGGTGAGGACGGCACGAGCCCGTCTCGGCAGGTGGGGGCGGAAAACCGGGACGACCCGCGCCGTGCGGTTCGCCTACGATGGCCGTGGAATGTTTCCCGATCCGGGCGGCCCGAACCGCCGAACCCTGACGCTGCCGGAAGACGCATCGATCGTGGTCGCCCTGCTGGGCGAGGTCGCGTTGCGCCGCGACGGCGTGCTGAGCGCCGTGCCGGGGGCCCGGTCGCGCCTGCTGCTCGCCGCCCTGGCGCTGCACCCGGGGCGCAGCCGGTCGGCGATCGCCCTCATCGAGGACGTGTGGGGTGAGCGTCCGCCGCGTTCCCCGATGAACGCCCTGCACACCCAGGTCTCCCGGTTGCGCGCGGCGCTGCCCGCGGGTGCGCTGGAGATCGGGCCCGCCGGCTACAAACTGACCGCGCCGGTCGATCTCGCGCTCGTCGCCGACCTGCGACACCGGGCCGAGCGTGCCCGCGCGGACGGCGACCTACCCGGCTGCCTGGCGACGATCGAGGCCGCGCGCCGACTCTGGCGCGGCGACCCGGCCGCCGACCTCCCGCCGGGTGCGGTGGCCGACGAACTCACCGCCCTCGCCGCCGCCAGGCTCGCCGAACTCGACGCCGTCGAACTCGCGGCCCGACTCGACGCGGGCGACCACGAAGGCGCCCTCGCCCTCGCCCGCCGCCGCGCGACACACGCCCCGCTCGACGAACCCGCCCACCACGACCTCCTGCGCCTGCTGGCCACGACCGGCCGCGCGAACGAGGCGCTGGAAACCTTCGCCGCCTTCCGCACGCGCCTCGCCGACGAACTCGGCGCCGACCCCGGCCGAGCCCTGGTCGACCTCAACACCGCGATCCTGCGGGGCGAGCACGCCGAATCGGCCGCAGCGCAGAACACCTCGGCGGCCGAGTACGCCGCGGGCCCGGGCGCCGGTGATGCCGCGCGGCTGGATCCGGCTCGCTCGCGGCGCACCGAACCGCCCGCGGCGCGGAGTTCGCGAATGGCCGAGGACATCACGGGTGTCGGTGATGCCACACGGTTCGATCCGACGCACTCGTCGGCGCCCGAGTTCGCCGCCGCGTCCACCGGCCTCCGCGCCGCCCCCAACGCACTGCTCGGCCGCGCCGACGACCTCGCCGCGATCACAGCCCTCCTGTCCGAATCGCGCGTTGTCACCGTGCTCGGTCCCGGCGGCACCGGAAAGACGAGGGTCGCCAACGAGATCGGTGTGCGGGTGGGACGCGGCAGGCCGGTGGTGCTGGTCGAATTGGCCGCGGTGCGTGGGGAATCCGGTGATCCGCGCTCGGAGGTGGAGGCGGCGATCGCCGCCGTGCTCGGCCTGAGCGATCTCACCCTCGACGCCGCCGCCATACGCGGGCCGATGGCGCTGGACGCCCGCACCCGCCTGCGGGAGGCGTTGGCGGCGCGCCCGCCGCTGCTGATCCTCGACAACTGCGAGCATCTGATCGAGGCCGTCGCGGTGGTGGTCGCGGATCTGATCGGGGCCGCCGACCGGCTGACGGTGCTCACCACCAGCCGTGCGCCGCTGATGATCACCGCCGAAACCGTCTATCCGCTGGGCCCGCTCACCGTCGACGCGGCGGGCTCACCCGCGACCGATCTGTTCGCCGCGCGGGCGCGGGCGGTGCGCCCCGCCGTGCGCCTGGACCAGGCCGCCGTCGCCCGACTCTGCGCGGCGCTCGACGGCCTGCCGCTGGCCATCGAACTCGCGGCCGCGCGGGTGCGCACGATGAGCGTGGCGGAGATCGAGGCGGGCCTCGCGGACCGATTCGCGCTGCTGCGCCAGGGCGACCGCAGCTCCCCGGAACGCCACCGCACCCTGCACGCCGTGATCGACTGGAGCTGGGATCTGCTCGACCCGCCGCAACGGGTCGCGCTGCGCCGATTGTGCCGATTCCCAGGCGGTTTCGGCCTCGACGCCGCCCGCGCCGTGGCGGGTGGCCCGGAGGTCGGCGACGTGGACGCGGCGGTGGAGGGTCTGGTGAACCAGTCCCTGCTGACCGTCCTCGACGACGAATCGTCCACGCGCCACCGGATGTTGGAGACGGTGCGCGAGTACGGCGAGGAGGGTCTGGCCGCCCATCCCGACGAGGCGGAGCGCGTGACCGAGCGCCTGACCTGCTGGGCCCGCGAACTGGCCGAACACATCGCGGCGAACTTCCTGCACGGCGACCAAGCGGCGCTGGCGCAGCGGGCGCACGCGGAGGTGGACAATCTCACGACCGCGCTGCGCTACGCCGTCGATCGCCGCGACTCCCACACGGCCTACAGCGTTTTCCCGGTGCTGGCCGCGCTGTGGGCGATGCGCGGCGCGCACACGGAACTGGTCCACTGGATCGAGCCGGTCTTCGACCTCGGTGACAGTCCGGCGGCGCGCTCGGACCTGGTGGTCGACGCCTACGGCCTGATGTTCATGCACACCCTCTATGTGAGCCGGGACGCGCGGGCATGCTCCCGGATTCGCTTGCGGGTGCGCCGATTGTCGCGCACCCGAACCGATCTCGGTCCCGGCGACCGGCTCGCGGTCTCGATGATGCTGTTCCGCGGCGACGGCGCCGGGGTGGCGCGCCGTCTCGCCGAGGCGGTGCTCTCCGACGACCGGGACTGCCGGGTGGCCGCCTTGCTCCTGCGCGCCAACCTCCGCGAGAACCTGGGCGACCTGCGCGGTTCCACGCGCGACGCGATGCGCGCGCTGGCGCTCATCGACGAGGGCAACCTGTGGACAGCGGGCATGCTCTCCCGGCATCTGGGCCAATTGCGCGGCCAGATGGCCGATTACGCGGGCGCGGTGACTTATCACCGGCGCAGCCTCGACCTGCTGGCCCGGCTCGGCGCGCACGAGGATGCCGTCGAGATCCGCAGCATGCTCGCCGCCGCGCTCGCGGGTCTGGCGGAATGGGACGCGGCCCGCGGCGAACTCGCGCTCGCGTTCGAAGGTCTCGACCTGAGCCCCGACGCGCGGTCGGGTGCCAACGGCCTGCTCGGTTCGGTCACGCAGAGCATGGCCGAGCTGGCTATGGCCGAGGGCAGAACCGAAGAGGGACTGCGTGTTTACGAGCGGGCGCTCACGCTGTGCGGGTGGCCGGAAGGGGTCTCCGATCTCGGCCCGCACTCGATGATGGTGGCCGCGGCCGCGATCGACGCCCGCGTGCTGTGTGAGCGGGCCGACCCGGCGGATCCGCTGCCGTGGCGGTTGCTCGACGTGGCGCTTCCCGCGTTGACCGGGTACCGGGACCTGCCGCAGATCGGGGGAATCGCCTGCGCCATCGGATCTTTCCTGATCGCGATCGACCGGGATACCGATCGTGCACTGGAACTACTCGCCCTCGCGCCGCGCGTCTATGCGCGCCAAGACTTTCCGTCGACGCGACTCGACCGGCACCGAGCCCTGGCCGAGCGCCGACTCGGCACGCAACGGGTGGCGGCGGCCTTCGCGCGGGAGGTGCGCGGCGGCCGTGATCGCGCCGCGTCCGACATCCTCCGTCTGCTCGAAGAGGTTGCCGCGCATCGGAACTGCCGATGAGAAGACCGCCGCCCCCGAATGCGGGAGCGGCGGTCGGTTCTCAGGCCCGGCGCATGTACGCGCGGACGGTGAGCGGCGCGAAGATGGCGATCACCACCACGGAGCCGAGCATCGACCACAGCAGATCGGTGCCGAACGCCGTGCCGTTCATCAGCGCTCGGCACGCGTTCACCATGTAGTACACGGGATTCACGTGATTGAGCGCCTGCAACCAGCCGGGCATCGTGCTCACCACGGCGAACGCGCCGGACATGAAGGTGAGCGGGAACATCACCATCATCGAGATGCCTTGGACGCCCGCCGCGCTCTTGCCGGTGACGCCGACCAGCGCCCAGATCCAGCTGACGGCGAACGAGCACGCCACGATGACCAGTCCCGCCGCGACCACGCCGAGCACGCCGCCCTCGGGCCGGTACCCGATGCACAGGCCCACCACCACGGTGAGCACGGTGGCGATGGTGTAGCGCACCATATCGGCGGTCAGCGCACCGGCCAGCACCGAAACCCGGGCGATGGGCAGGGATTTGAAGCGGTCGAACACGCCCTTGTCCATGTCCTCGCGCAACTGGGTGCCGGTCACCACCGAGGACAGCACCACCGTCTGCACCAGGATGCCGGGGATGAGGACGGGCAGATACGCCGAGACGCTACCGCCGATCGCACCGCCGAAGATGTAGGCGAACAGCGCGGTGAACAGGATCGGCTGGATCGTCACGTCGAACAGCTGCTCGGGGTTGTGCTTCATCTTCAGCAGCCCGCGATGGGCCATGGTGAGGGACGTGGACACGGTGTCGCGCAAGCTGATTCGCTCGACGGCGGTGGGTGCGGTCCGAAGTGCGCGGTCGGCGGGTGCGGTGGTCGCGGTGAGGGTGGTCATGCCGCGCTCCTTTCGGCGTCGTCGGCCGGGCGGCCGGTGATGGTGAGGAACACCTCGTCCAGGCTGGGCTTGCTCACGGTGATCTCATCCACCGGAATCTCCCACTCCCGCAAGCGGATCAGCAGATCGGTGGTGACGTCGGCGTTCGGCAGCGGCGCGGTGAGCCTGCCCGCCTCGGGCGTGACGGTCGCCTGGGCGCCCAGGAAATCGGCGACCACGCGGCGGGCGTCCTCGAGTTGGGCGCGGTCGGCCAGCGTCAGGTGCAAGGAGGAGCCGCCGACCGAGGACTTGAGTTCGTCGGCGGTGCCGTCGGCGATCACCCGGCCCCGGTCGATCACCGCGATGCGGTCGGCCAGCTGGTCGGCCTCGTCCAGGTACTGCGTGGTGAGCAGCACCGTCGTGCCCTCACGGACCAAGCGGCGGATGGTGTCCCACATCTGGGCCCGCGTGCGCGGGTCCAGGCCGGTGGTCGGCTCGTCGAGGAACAGCAGCGGCGGCGAGGCGATGAGGCTGGCCGCGAGGTCGAGGCGGCGCCGCATACCGCCAGAGAAGTTCTTCAGCGCCTTGTTCGCGGCCTCGGTCAACCCGAACTCCTCGAGCAGGTCGGCCGATTTGCGGCGCGCGTCGGCGCGGCTCAGCCCGAGCAGGCGGGAGAACAGCATCAGGTTCTCGGTGGCGGAGAGGTCCTCGTCCACCGAGGCGTACTGCCCGGTGACGCCGAGCAGCGAGCGGACGGCGGTCGGCTCGGCCACCACGTCGCGGCCGAAGATGCGGGCGCTGCCGCCGTCGGGGCGCAACAGGGTGGCGAGCATGCGCAGGGTGGTGGTCTTGCCGGCGCCGTTCGGGCCGAGCACGCCGTAGACCGCGCCGCGCGGCACGGCCAGGCTGACGCCGTCGACGGCGCGCTGTTCCCCGAACACCTTGACCAGGCCGTCCGCCTCGACGGCGAGCGCTGCGGTGGGTGCGAATGATGTCATGCCCTCACCGTGCGGGACCCGGCTTGCACGGGTCTTGCACGGCGCTGGCGTGCGCTCTTGCGTGCACCCCGCCGTTACGCCACGCTGCGCCGTCCCCCGCGTCCAGACGGCCCGACTCGGCCCTCGCCACGCGCACCCGCGCCGCCCCACGGACCTGCGAGTCCGAGCGACCGTGCGGAACCCACCCGCTCGGCTCGGCCCCTGCCGCACCGGCCCCGTGCGGGCGTCGAACCGCTCAGTTCGCCGACTGCGCTCTCAGCAGTTCCCGCAACTTGGCCCGGTTCGGCTTGCCCGGTCCGTGCAGCGGCAGTTCGTCCAGCACGGCGAGCTCGCGGGGCGCGGCGATCGGGTCGAGCTCGCGTAGCACGTGGTCGCGCAGATCCTCCAGCGTCGGGGTCGCGCCCGCCGCGGGCACCACCGCGACCGCGACGCGCTGGCCGAGCCGCTCGTCGGGCAGGCCCAGCACCACGCATTCGCTGATCGCCGGATGTGTCACCAGCACGGCCTCCACCACCTGCGGGATCACCAGCAGGCCGCCGGTCATGATGGCCTCGTCCAGGCGGCCCGAGATCTGCAGCACGCCGTCGGTGAAGGTGCCCGCGTCCTCGGTGCGGAACCAGCCGGGTTCGGCGAACGCCGGATGGTCGGGCTGGCCGCGGTAGCCGCGCGCGATCATCGCGCCACCCAGCACCACCCGCCCGTCCTCGATGCGCACCCGCGCGCCGTCCAGCGGCACGCCCTCGTAGACGCACCCGCCGCAGGTCTCGCTCATCCCGTAGGTGCGAACCACGTTGATACCCGCGTCTTTCGCGCGCTCGTACACCGGCAGCGGGGTGGCCGCCCCGCCCACCAGCACGGCGTCGAGCCGGGCCAGCGCGGCGGCGGCCTCGGGCAGGTCCATGGCCTTGATGAGCTGGGTCGGCACCAGCGCGGTGTAGCGGCGCTCGCCGCGCATACCCGCCACCGCGCCCGCCAGCGCCTCGGGCAGGAATCCGCCCGAGACGTCCAGCACCGTGGGCTCGGTGCCCGCCAGGATGCTGCGCAGCAGCACCTGCAGTCCCGCGATGTGGTGCGTCGGCAGGGCCAGCAGCCAGGAACCGGGCCCGCCGAGCCGGTCATGGGTGGCGGTGCCGCTGGCGCGCAACGCCGAGGCGCTGAGCATCGCGCCCTTGGGCACCCCGGTGGTGCCGGAGGTGGTGACGACCAGTGCCACGTCGTCGTCGATGGATTCCCCCGGGGCCAGCGCGTCGCTGAGCCGCCGGGCCTCACGCCGGTCGCTGGTGGGAATGGGCAACCAGGCGGGGCCGTTGCCCTCCAAGGCTTCCCGTAGATGCGGCAGCACATCGCCGACACCGGAACCGGTGGGCATCGGCAGCGTCCGCAGTGTGTTGCTCACGATCGGACCTCACTGATCGGTGCCGTCGTGCGCAGGCGCGCTGTTTTCATGATTCGCTCGCTGCGCTCCCTCACGATAGGGATCGTGTCATGTCCGCGCGGCCGGGCGCGGAACGGGTCGGTTTGCCGGGGCGGCACACGCGAACGGCGGCCGCCCCGCGGAAATGGGGCTCAGCTGGGCCAGACATCGAGACTGCGATCCACTCGTCGGACGGACGCGGGACGGACGCGTCCCGGCATCGTCGGTTGGACGGTCACTAGAGCGCTATCGTCCTCGCCACGACAGGCGTTGGCAACTCACCGCGCGGTCGCGCGCGCGGGGCCCGGCCGTCGTCAGTCCGGTGACCAGCGCGAATCCCGCCGGATCGGATGCTCCGGCGGGATCTGCACCAGCACCACCGGCACGCCGTCGGGGTCGCTGATCCACATCTCGATCAGTCCCCAAGGCTCGCGCACCGGCGCGCGGTCGATGCGGATCCCCTGCAGCGCGAGTTCGGCCGACGCGTCCTCGATGTCGCGCACCTGCAGCCAGATGGCCCCGGAGAACGTGCTCGGGGCCTCCGTCCCGCCGTGCGCGGCGATCTCGATCAGCGACTGTCCGGCGAACAGCACGGTGCCGCCCGGATATTCGCGCGCGATCGCCAAGCCGAGGCCGTCGCGGTAGAACGCGAGCGTCTTCGCGTAGTCCGCGGGCCGCAGAATCACCCGGCTGCTGAGGATCTCCATTGACCGCTCCCGTCGTCAGAAGTACCAGGGGTAGGGGGTCCAGTCGGGTTCGCGCTTCTCCAGGAAGGCGTCGCGGCCCTCGACGGCCTCGTCGGTCATGTAGGCCATGCGGGTGGCCTCGCCCGCGAACAACTGCTGGCCGACCAGTCCGTCGTCGAGCAGGTTGAACGCGTACTTGAGCATGCGCTGGGCCTGCGGGGATTTGCCGTTGATGTCGGCGGTCCACTCCAGCGCGACGTCCTCGAGCCGCTCGTGGTCGACCACCTTGTTGACCGCGCCCATCTGGTGCATCTCCTCGGCGGTGTAGGGGCGGCCGAGGAAGAAGATCTCGCGGGCGAACTTCTGGCCGACCATCTTGGCCAGGTAGGCGCTGCCGTAGCCGCCGTCGAAGCTGCCCACATCGGCGTCGGTCTGCTTGAAGCGGGCGTGTTCGCGGGAGGCCAGGGTGAGGTCGCAGACCACGTGCAGGCTGTGGCCGCCGCCCGCCGCCCAGCCGTTGACCAGGGCCAGCACGACCTTGGGCATGAAACGGATGAGGCGCTGCACCTCGAGGATGTGCAGGCGGCCCGCGCGGGCGGCGTCGACCGTGTCGGCGGTGTCGCCGCTGGCGTACTGGTAGCCGCTGCGGCCGCGGATGCGCTGGTCACCGCCGGAGCAGAACGCCCAGCCGCCGTCCTTGGGGCTGGGGCCGTTGCCGGTGAGCAGGACCGCGCCCACATCGGAGGTCATGCGCGCGTGGTCGAGCGCGCGGTAGAGCTCGTCCACCGTGTGCGGCCGGAACGCGTTGCGCACCTCGGGCCGGTCGAACGCCACCCGCACCGTGCCCTGCTCGATGTGCCGGTGATAGGTGATATCGGTCAGGTTCTCGAATCCGGGAACCGGTCGCCACAGCTTGGGATTGAACGTCACACGGTGATTATTGCCCGGACGCCACCGCGCCCGATGCCACGTGGTCCGCGGGGCCCCTGCCAGCGCGTTCCCGATTGGGGACTTGACGGTGTAAAACCACGCGATACCGTGCAGGTATGAGCGAGCGTGTGAAACCTGTTCCAGAAGGCGACGGCGAGGTCGCGTCCCGGGCCGGCACGGCGGTGCGCCCGCGCATCGACCGCAGCGCCGTGGACCACGCCCGCTACGAGCGGCACAGCCGTTTCTTTCCGAAGGTCACCCGGGCGCGGGCCGGCGCGAACTTCGGGCCCTTCGTGGAAGCGATGCGCACTTTGCAGGATCTCGCGGTGTCGGTGGACGCCCCCGACGAGGTGATCGGCGAAGCGCTCGCCCAGGCCCGCGAACTGATCGACCTGCTCGAGCCATATCGCGCCCCCGAACTGCAAGGCCCGGCGGGGCGCGTCGTCGAATTGCCCGGCCGCGGCAGCCTTTTGCTGCTGCCCTGGCGGCTTGTGGAAGCCGGGCCCGAGGGCATCACCATGACGGGGGAGTTTCGCCGGTACCACCTCGGCGGCAACGGGGCGGCCCACGGTGGCGTGCTGCCACTGCTGTTCGACGACCTGCTCGGCATGATCGTCCACTACGCAGGCAGGCCCCTCAGCCGCACCGCCTACCTGCACGTGAACTACCGCAAAGTCACGCCGCTCCAGACGCCATTGACGGTGAGCGGGCGGGTGGATCGGGTCGAGGGCCGCAAAACCTTCGTGGTGGCCGAATTACGCGATGAGCAGGGCGCTGTGCTGGCCGATTGCGAAGGTCTGATGGTCGAACTGCTGCCGGGGCAGCCGTAGCCGCACCCACAGCCGGGTGACGCTGCTGTGACCGCGCGCACCAGTGCGTATAGTTGCGTGCGCTCGTTCATCGACATCGATCCGGAGGAACCTGAAAGTGGTTGCAGCACTGTCTGAATCCCTGCTCGACGACGCGAAGCGCTCGGCCTTCCTTGCCGATGCCAAGGAGGTTCTGGACGCCGAGGTGTCGGACAAGGGCGGGGCGTCGGGCCTGGCCGTGAAGGGCGGCTACGCCGCGGTCAAGAAAATCAGCCCGTCGATCGTGCCGGACGCACTGGAGTCGTTGGCGCCCAAGCTGGTCGAGCAGCTGGAGCCGTTCTGGCAGGAATACGCCGCGACCGGCTCCGGCAAGTTCGCCGACCTGCTGGTCTCGAAGTCCGACGAGGTCGCCGAGGCTCTGCTGTCGGTCACCGACGCCCGCGCCGCCGCCTCCTCGCGCCCGGCCCTGCAGAAGGTCTACAACTCGATGCGCTCCTCGGCGAAGAAGAACGTCATCGAGGCCCTGCCCCGCGTCGGCGACCTCGTGCAGCGCCACGCCAACTGAGGTGTGACCCCCGGTTTCCCGCAAACCCCCGTGCGGGAAACCGGGGATTCGCTGGGGGATGTATCGCGCAGGCGTATCCGGTGTGCTGTCCGAGTTCGACCCGACGTGCGGCGCGAACGCCCCTGTCCGCGCTCTCCCGACCACGTCGGAGGGCGCTCCACGGCCGAACCGCGCCGCCCACTAGCGCGCCTGACACAGCTGGCAACCCCGCTTCCGGCCTCGGCCCAAATCACCCCGCGAACGCCCCGTCCGCGCTCTCCCAGCCATCTCGGGGAGGGAGCCCGACGACCGACCGTTCGCGGCCGTCTCGCAACTCGGCGCTCGTAGCGCATGCGCAGCGCGCGTCTCGAGCGCTGAGTTGCGAGACATGAAGGGCCGCGAACCCGCGCGCACCAGCGCGCCGAAAACACTGTGACCGGCCCGACGGAGACGAAACGGTGACTGTCTGGGAGGCTGGGGGGTGTGAATCCGTCTACCGCGCAGGCCCGAGTTGTCGTTGACGAACTTGTGCGCGGGGGCGTGCGCGATGTGGTGCTGTGTCCCGGGTCCCGGAACGCGCCGCTGGCGTTCGCCTTGCAGGCCGCCGACGCGGCGGGGCGGCTGCGGCTGCATATGCGGATCGACGAGCGCACGGCAGGGTTCCTGGCGATCGGGTTGGCGATCGCGGGGGGCAATCCGGTTCCGGTGGTGATGACCTCGGGGACGGCTGTGGCGAATCTGGGCCCGGCCGTATTGGAAGCCAATTATGCGCGCGTGCCGTTGATCGTGTTGAGCGCGAACCGGCCGTACGAGATGTTGGGCACGGGGGCGAATCAAACCGTCGAGCAGTTCGGTCTTTTCGGTAGCCAGGTGCGGGCGGCGATCAGCCTAGGTCTGGCCGAGACCGAGTCGGACGATTCCTATGGTCAGCAGAACAGCGTGTGGCGTTCCGCCGTGTGCCGGGTGCTGGCCGCCGCGCGCGGTACCCGGTCGGGGAACGCGGGGCCGGTGCATTTCGACATTCCGCTGCGGGAGCCGTTGGTTCCCGATCTGGCGACCGCCGACGGCTGGCCGGAGGGCCGCGCGGGCGGCAAGGCCTGGACGTCCACGCAGTACGCGACGCTGGATGTGCCGCTCGATATCGACCTCACCCCCGACACCGTCGTGATCTCCGGTCACGGCGCCGGCCTGCGCCCCGAGCTGGCGGAGCTGCCGACGGTAGCGGAGCCGACCGCGCCCGTGCACGGCCCGGCGCTGCATCCGCTGGCGCTGCCGTTGCTGAAGCCGAAGCAGGCCATCATCACCGGCCGCCCGACGCTGCACCGTCAGGTGTCGAAGGTGCTCGCCGATCCCGAGGTCACCGTGTTCGCGCTGACCACCGGTCCGCGCTGGCCCGACGTGTCGGGCAACGTGGTCGGCACCGGAACGCGCGCCGTCACCACCGGCGCGCCGCGTCCGGAATGGCTGGCGCACTGCCGCGACCTGAACGCCCGCGCCGGCGAGGTGGTGCGCACGGAACTGGCCAAGCACCCGAAGCCGACGGGTCTGCACGTGGCGGCCGTGGTGCTCGACGCCCTGCGCGAGGGTGATCAGCTGCTGCTCGGCGCGTCCAACCCGGTGCGCGACGCGGCGCTGGTCGCGAATCCGCGCGTGAACGTGAAGGTGCTGTCGAACCGAGGTGTGGCGGGTATCGACGGCACCGTGTCCACCGCGGTGGGGGCGGCACTGGCGCACGAGGGCCGCACGATCTCGCTGATCGGCGACCTCACCTTCCTGCACGACGCGTCCGGCCTGCTCATCGGCCGCGGCGAACCCCGCCCCACCGACCTCACCATCGTCGTCGCCAACGACGACGGCGGCGGCATCTTCGAACTCCTCGAACAGGGCGACCCCCAGTACGCGGGCGTCTTCGAACGCGTCTTCGGCACCCCGCACGGCATGGACCTGGCCGCCCTCTGCGCCGCCTACCGCATCCCGCACCGCCAGGTCGACCCCGACGAACTCGCCTCGGAGCTCGCCGGCCACGCCCACGGGCTGCGCGTACTGGAAGTCGCCACGGAGCGTTCGAGTCTGCGCGAGCTGCACGCGACGGTGCGGGCGCGCATCGCGCCGTGATCGTGGCTCGCTGAGGTTGGTTGCCCCTGCGTGCTGAGGCTCCCCAGCACATCGTGCGTCGTTCCAGCCCGGCGTGCCAGGAGTCGAGTTCGCGCGTCCTTTCCGGCTCGCCTGGCGGCCCGGCTCTCCAGCGTGCGGTGCGGCCGTTCCGGCTCTGTGCCAGTGGTGCGGTCGCGGTGTCACGGGTGCGGCCCGCGCGTCAGCTTGCGCGTCGTTCCCATCTGCGTGCCGGGCCGTGTGGCTCTCCGGCACATAGTGCGCCTGTTCGCGCGGCTCCCCAGCACACCGTGCCCGCGACAGCGTGGTGACCCAACCTTCGGCCGAGTCACGGGGGTTTGCGACCAGAGTCCGCCGGAGCGGCGGGTCAGTCCTCGCGGTCCTCGTCGTCGAGCGGCACGGGAATCGCCTGCTCGATGAGGTCCGCCTCGTTCGCGCGCCACGTATCCCGCTCGACGACCTCGCTCACCACCGCCTCCTCGGTGGCCTCGTCGTCCGGATACGCGGGTATCAGCTGCTCCGCGAGATCCGCCTCGGAAGTCTCCTCCAACGGGCGGGGCGTGCGATCGATCATCGTGTGCTCCTCTCCGCGCGAGTGCCTCGGTCGAGGCACGGACAACGGTCCGGCCCCTACGAGCATCCTCCGCCCGCGAGCTCCCGGCAACCTCGCGTCCGGCGCGCCGCCACGCCTACGATCCGGAGGTGACACCACCGGACCCCTTCGAGGAACGCACCACCCGCACCGCCGAACTGGTCTCGCAGCTCCACGCGATCGTCGCCGAACTCGAAGCGCTCCACCCGGGTCGGAAGTTCACCCCGGACGGCCACCTCGTCGGTGCCCTCGCGGAAGCCGCGGCGGAAGCCTTGTTCGACATCACCCTCCAACCTCCCTCCACAACCGGCCACGACGCGATCGACGCCGACGGCCGCGCGGTCGAAATCAAAGGAACCTACGGCAGCCGAGCGATCGGACTCCGCACCACCTCCCACGCCGCCGCCGACGCCCTCCTCGTCCTCGCCCTCTCCCGCCACCCCGGCGTCCCACACGAGATCATCTACAACGGTCCCTTGCGCACGGTGACCGGCACCGCCGGCCGCGCCGGCTCGAACGGCCAGGCCCAACTCTCCCTGAGCCGCCTCCGAGTCCTGAACGCCACCGTCCCGGTGATTGACCGAATCCCGTTGCGCCAGGGGTGAACTCACGCCAATCTTCCTGCCCGCACCCGGCGGTAAATCGACGGTTCAACCGGGACTGCCGCCATTCTCACGTGCGTGGCGGCACTTCACCCCCGAGTTCTGGCACCACCACTGCGAGACTATCCCCACGTGCGTGGGGAGCACAGCGGGTCGGACATGTCGCCGGGGGGAACGAGGGGACCATCCCCACGTGCGTGGGGAGCACAAACCCGAAGCGACCGTCACCGACCCGGC
This sequence comes from Nocardia puris, assembly GCF_036051655.1. NCBI lineage: Bacteria > Bacillati > Actinomycetota > Actinomycetes > Mycobacteriales > Nocardiaceae > Nocardia > Nocardia puris. The sequence goes on from NZ_CP107943.1 coordinate 2,549,592, forward strand.
GGCCGGACCATCCCCACGTGCGTGGGGAGCACCTGCTGGCCACTTACGCGCCGGGGATCTCGGAGGGACCATCCCCACGTGCGTGGGGAGCACGGTATCGGGTTCGCGTCGATCAACGCTTGCGCGGGACCATCCCCACGTGCGTGGGGAGCACTCGAATCCGACTCGTATCACAGGATGGGACCGAGGACCATCCCCACGTGCGTGGGGAGCACGCGCCGCAGTCGCGGGACCGAATGTACGTGGCGGGACCATCCCCACGTGCGTGGGGAGCACCATCTGGGCCTGTCTCTGCGCGCCGCCCTGGACGGACCATCCCCACGTGCGTGGGGAGCACACTTCTTGACCTGGCACTCTACCCGTGGGTAACCGCATTTTCGACCACTCGAGAATGCGGATCGGGATCCGGCACCCGATGAATTCGGGAGGCTCGCGGCGTCGATATGGGTGGAAGGTTCCATCCACGGAGGAGACCCGCATGCAGCCCTTCGATCTCGACACCGCGGCCGACGAGTTGGCGGTGGTGGTCGCTGGTATCCGCGACGACCAGCTCGATGCAGCGACGCCCTGTGCCGGTATGACCGTCGGTGACTTGCTCGATCATGTCGTCGGCCTGACCGAGGCGTTCCGCCAGGCAGCCACCAAGGAATCGGTGGGCAACAGTGCGTCCCCACCGCCCGGTGGGCGCGAGAACCTCGCCCCCGACTGGCGCACTCGGATCCCGGCGCAGCTGAAGGCGCTCGTCGCCGCGTGGCGGGAAACGGACGCGTGGGAGGGCGACACCGAGGCGGGCGGTGTGCAGGCCGACGCGGGCGTGATGGCGATGATCGCCCTCGACGAACTCGTCATCCACGGCTGGGATCTGGCCCGCGCCACCGGCCAGGACTTCACCTGCGCCGACCCCGACACCACCATCCTCTTCGAATTCCTCCGCGAAACCCCACCCGAAGGCACTCCCGGACTTTTCGGCCCCAGCGTCCCGATCCCGTCCGACGCACCGCTTTTCGACCGCGTCCTCGGCTTCACCGGCCGCGAACCCTCTTGGCCGAACTGAGCCGAGTTCCGGTGGTGCTGTGCCGCTGCACAACTCGACACCGCCGCAGGTTCGCGGTCCCGAGGGCGTGTGCTCTTCGGCGTCGACGCTCGCCCGAGGTCGCGCAGCGCGGCGAAGACAGCCGCATCCAGCATCCAGGATGTGCCTGCCCGGCCAGGTGAAACGATCGCGGGCCGCGCGCAGTCGCCGTTGCTGAGGCTGGATTCGGTGCCGGTCGTGGCCGGGACTACTTCGTGCCCGAAAACGTCCCTGCCGCGACGGCATCCAACGCCGCTTCGGCCGCGACCACCGCCGCCGCGTCCTCGATCGGGTCCCCGCTGGCGAGCAGCCGGTAGTACAGCGGAGCAGAGACGGCGGAGAGGACCGCGCGGGGATCGGTCCCCTCCGGAGCCTCACCGCGCTCCACCGCGTCGGTGACGCAGGCCGCCCATTCGGTGAGCCGTGTGTCGTAGAAGCGATGGAGGGCGGTGGCGCAGGCGGGATCGGTGGTGGCGGCGGCGATGACGGCGCGGAACAGGCGGCTCTGGCGCGGGTCGGTCAGGGTCTTCGCCACCAGGCGCGCGTTGGCGAGCAGGTCGCCGCGCAGGGAGCCGGTGTCGGCGCGCGGCAGGGACTGTTCGGCCATATCGGCCAGCAGGTCCGCGACAAGCCCGGCCGGGGTGCCCCAGCGCCGGTAGACGGTGGTCTTGCCGACGCCCGCCGCGGCAGCTACTTCGGTGAGATCCAGTGCGGCGAAACCGCGTTCGGCGAGCAGGTCGCCCGCCGAACGCAGCACGGCGTCGCGGACGCGGGCGGTGCGCCCACCGGGCCGGATCGAGCCGGGCGCCGCATCCCCGGAAGTGGTCATAACGGGACTCCAGTTCCATTTATCGCGCCGAGGGTGTACCTTCGGAGCTTGTTAACGGAACTATAGAACCTTTAGGAGTCCTCATGGAGTACCGTCGGCTCGGCGCGTCCGGTTTGCGGGTCCCCGCCCTCAGCTTCGGCGCGGGCACCTTCGGTGGGCGCGGCGAACTGTTCTCCGCGTGGGGCGACACCGACGCCCGCGAGGCGCGCGACCTCGTCGACATCGCCCTCGACGCGGGCGTCACCCTGTTCGACACCGCCGACGTCTACTCCGACGGCGCGTCGGAGGAGATCCTGGGCAAGGCGATCGAGGGCAGGCGCGACCGAGTGCTGTTGTCCACCAAGGCGAGTCTGCCGACCGGCCCGGGGCCGGACGAATCCGGTTCGGGCCGTTCACGTCTGATCGGCGCGGTCGAAACCTCGCTGCGCAGACTGAATGTCGAGCACATCGACCTGTTCCAACTGCACGCGTTCGACGCGCATACCCCGGTCGAGGAAGTGCTCGCCGCGCTGGACGCTCTGGTGCGCGCCGGCAAGATCCGCTACTTGGGTGCGTCGAACTTCGCGGGCTGGCAGCTCATGAAGTCCCTGGCGGCGGCGGACAGGCACGGTCTCACTCGCTATGTCGCGCACCAGGTGTACTACTCGCTGGTGGGCCGCGATTACGAGTGGGAGCTGATGCCGCTCGCAGCGGATCAGGGTGTGGGTGCGGTGGTGTGGAGCCCCCTGGGCTGGGGCCGGCTCACCGGCAAGATCCGTCGTGGTCAGCCGCTGCCCGCAGGCAGCCGACTGCACCGCACCGCGGAGGCGGGCCCGCCCGTCTCCGACGACCTGCTCTACGACGTGGTCGACGTGCTGGACGAAATCGCCGCCGAAACAAGCAAATCCGTCCCGCAGATCGCGTTGAACTGGTTGCTGTCCCGGCCGACGGTCAGCACGGTCATCGTCGGCGCGCGCAACGGTGAGCAGTTGCGCCAGAACCTCGGCGCGATCGGCTGGCGGCTCGACGCCGACCAGATCGCCCGCCTGGACAAGGCCAGCGCCGCGACCCCGCCCTATCCCTATTACCCGTACTACCGGCTGCCGGACTTCGCCCGGTTGAATCCGCCTGCGGTGTAAGCGATCAGCGGTCTTGGGCCGCCGCGTGCGCCTTGGTCGGCCCGTCGGCCGGGAGGTGGTCCGGCGCTCGCGCGGCCGCGTCGACATCGTCGTGCCCGGCGCGGTAGTTCTCACCGTCACCTTCTCGGCCAGGCGGAGTCGCCTCATCAGCGCCTGGGAGCCGAGACCGTCTCGCTCGGCTACGCAGACAACCGGACCACCGCACCCGCGGCGGTCACCGCAGACCATCCCGCAGGCCGCCAGACATGCCGCCCCTGCCGTGGCCTATCGGCCACCGCTAGAACCGGCCCCCACCGCGGCCCTATCGGCCACCGCCCCCGCCGCGGCCCAATCGACCACCGTTTCCACCGCGACCCAACCGGGCACCGTTCCCACCGAGGCCACCGTCCACAACGCCATCTGGCTCACCGACCGCTGCGACGACCATCCCCGCCACCCGCACCGACCAGCCCAACCGCAGCACCGCTCAGTTGCCGCAGACGATCGTTTCCGCCTCCGACACGACCCTGCGCCCGCCTGTGCCTACGATCGGCTCCGATACGAACAGCGCGGTAGCGGCCGCCCCTGCGCACCTCGCCACGTCGACGTCTGCTACCGAGGACCGGCATATCGGCCGCGGCCGAAACCATCGGCCGCCTACCGCGCCCCACCGAACCCGTTGCGGGCAAACCACTTTCAGTACACGTCGCGCACATACCGCTTCTCGGCAACCAACTGTTTGCGGAACGCCAGCGCCCCGTCCTCGTCCAACTTCCCGTGAATACGGGCGATGCGCAAGAGCGTATCGTCCACATCCTTGGCCATCCGCGCGGCGTCCCCGCACACGTAGAAGTGGGCGCCGTCGCGCAGCCACGACCACAGCTCGGCCCCGTGCTCGATCATGCGGTGTTGCACGTAGATCCGTTCGCGCTGGTCGCGGGAGAAGGCGAGGTCGAGGCGGGTGAGGAAGCCGGTGCGGAACATGTCCTCCAGCTCGGTGCGGTAGTAGAAGTTCTGCGCCGCATGCTGTTCGCCGAAGAACAGCCAGTTACGTCCGGTCGCGCCGAGTGCGCGCCGCTCGTGCAGGAAGCCGCGGAACGGCGCGATGCCGGTGCCGGGGCCGACCATGATCATGGGTGCGTTCGGGTCCAGCGGCGGGCGGAAATGCGGTGCGCGCTGGAGGAAGATCGGCACCTCGCCCTCGGCCACGCGGTCGGCCAGGAAGGTCGAGCACACGCCCCCGCGCCTGCCGGGCTCCTCGCCGTAGCGCACCACGCCCACGGTGAGCTGCACCTCGTCGGGACTCACCAGCGGACTGGACGAGATCGAATACTGGCGCGGCTGCAGCTTTTTCAGCGTGCCGAGCCACTCCACCAGGTCGGCCCGCACCGGGAAGTCGCGCAGCACGTCCACGGCCTGACGGTCCCACAGGTAGTTGTCGAGCTCGTTGCGGTTGTCGCGGCGCAGCAGTTTGGCGAGCTGCTGGCTGGCGTTGCGCTCACCGAGGAAGGTCAGCAGGTCGTGGCTCACCTTGGTGATGTCGTACCGGGTGCGCAGCGCTTCGGCCAGCGGCATCTCGCGCTCGTCGACCGCCACGGAGCGCCGCCCGTCCAGTCCGGTCGCGGCCAGCCATTCGTTCACCAGATCGGGGCAGTTCGACGGCCACACGCCCAGCGAATCACCCACCTCGTACGCGGCGTCGAGGCCGCGCAGGTCGAAACCGAACTGCCGCACCTCTTTCGGCGATCCCGGGCGGGAGAGCTGCTCATTGCGCACCAGCGGCGCCGCCACCGGCGCGTTGCGCGTGAACGGCGCGGCTCCGGTGCGCGTGGGACGGGTGAGGACGGCCGCGCCACCCTCGCTCGCCCGCGCCACCGGGCCGGAACCGCCTCCGGGAGGCGGAGTGCCGGGCGTCGGCGGAAGCTCCGAGGCGCCCAATGCCGCGAGGACGTCCTCGAGCCACCGCGCCGCCGGTTCGTCGTAGTCGGGCTCGCAGTCCACCCGCGCCACCAACCGCGTCGCGCCGCGCTCGGCCAGCTTCTCGTCCAGTTTGCGGCCGTGCCCGCAGAAGTCGTCGTAGGAGGAATCGCCGAGCGCCAGCACGGCGTAGCGCAGCGCCGTCAGCCGAGTTCCGTGCTCGGACAGTCGATCCCAGAAGTCGGCGCCGTTGTCGGGCGGTCCGCCGTCGCCGAAAGTGCTGCTGATGAACAGCACGTCGCCGGTGAGCGCGGCGATATCGCAGGAATCCATGTCCAGCAGGCGCGGTGCGAGACCGGCCTCGGCCAGCTGCTGCGCGACGGTGGTGGCGAACTCCTCGGCATTGCCGGTCTGTGAGGCCCACAGCACGGTCACCGGCGCTGATTCGATTGTCTCCGTCGTGAATTCCACCGGCACCGAGGTAGTGCGCGAATACATGCCCGCGAGCAGGCCGTCGATCCAGGTCCGGCCGCGCGCCGAGATCGGCGCCGACTCGGGCAGCACCGGCTGCCCGGTCACCGGAAGTGAGTGCAGCGCCGCCAGATACCCGCTCAGGTACACCTGCTCGGTCTCGGTGAGTGTCGGCGCGACGTGACCGTCCAACCCGAGCATCACGGCCAGCGGATGCGCGGTCGGAACATTCTCGACCGCGGCCGGTTCCACCATCGGCGCCACTCGCCGCAGCGCCACGGCGCACTGTTTGAACTCCGGCTGCAACGACGCCGCGTCCACCGCGTCGTTGGTGACGGCGTTGATCGTCAGGTACTCGCCCTGCTCGTCGTTCCAGTGGAACGGCGCGAAGCAATCACCCGGCCGCACCCGGTCGCTCACCCGCACGGGCAGCACGGCCCGCCCGCGCCGCGAGGCGATTTCGAGCTGATCGCCCGCACCCACACCCAACTGTTTCGCGTCCTCGGGGTGGACCTCCACGAAAGGTTCGCCGTTGAGCTTGTTGAGTTTGGCGATCCGCCCGGTCTTGGTCATCGTGTGCCACTGATGTTGCAGGCGGCCGGTATTCAGCACGAACGGGAAATCGTCGTCGGGCATCTCCTCGGGCGCCATGTGCGGGCGCGGCAGGAACACCGCGCGCCTGCTGGGTGTGGCGAAGGCGAGGCGGGGGCGGTGGCCGTCCTCGTCCACGAACAGGTTCTGGCTGACACCGTCGTTGACGTAGCGAATCGGGTTGCGCCGCCGGTCCGCCTCGGCGCAGGGCCACTGCATCGGGCCCTCGCGCAACGCCTCGTAGCTCATCCCGCGCAGGTCGTAGCCGGTGGCGGGATTGGCGAACTGCCGGATCTCCTCGAAAACCTCTTCGCCGGAGCGGTATTCGAAGCCGGGGAAGCCCATGGCGGAGGCGACCTGGGCGATCAGCTGCCAGTCCGGCCGTGCCTCACCCACGGGCGGAACGGACTGCCGCAACAGTGTGACGTTGCGCTCCGAGTTCACCATCACCGCATCGGCCTCCGCCCACAGCGTGGCGGGCAGCAGCAGATCGGCGTAGGCATTGGTGGCCGTGTCGGTGTAAGCGTCCTGCGCGATGACCAGTTCGGCGGCCTCCAACCCGGCGATCACCGTCTTCCGGTTCGCGACGGAGGCAACAGGATTGGTGCAGATGATCCAGGCCGCCTTGATCGAGCCCTCGGCCATACCGCGGAACATCTCGATGGTGCCGGGACCGGCTTCGGTGCGGATCGTGCCGGGTTCGAGCTCCCACGCGGTCTCCACGAACGCGCGGTCGGCGGGGGAGAGCAGCGAACGCTGACCGGGCAAACCCGGTCCCATATAACCCATTTCGCGCCCGCCCATGGCGTTGGGCTGGCCGGTCAGCGAGAACGGTCCGCTGCCCGGCCGGCAGATGGCGCCCGTGGCCAGGTGCAGGTTGCAGAGGGCGTTGGTGTTCCAGGTGCCGTGTGTGGATTGGTTGAGTCCCATCGTCCACAGCGACATCCACTCACCCGCCTCGCCGATCCAGCGGGCGGCGGTGCGGATATCGGCCTCGGCGAGGCCGGTGATCTCGGCGACCCGCGTCGGCGGGTAGTCGGCGAGGAACTCGGGCATCGCGTCCCAGCCCTCGGTGTGCTCGGCGATGAAATCGGTGTCTATGTCACCATTTTCGACCAGCAGGTGCAGCAGGCCGTTCAGCAGCGCCAGATCGGTGCCGGGTCGTAGTTGCAGGAACAGGTCGGCGCGGGCTGCGGTGTCGGTGCGGCGCGGGTCCACCACGACGAGCTTCGCGCCCGCCTTGAGCCGATCGGCCATGCGCAGGTAGAGGATGGGGTGGCAGTCGGCCATGTTCGCGCCGATCACGAAGAACAGATCCGCGTGCTCGAAATCGTCGTAGGAGCCGGGCGGGCCGTCCGCGCCGAGCGACTGCTTGTAGCCGGTGCCCGCGCTGGCCATGCACAGGCGCGAATTCGCCTCGATGTGCACGGTGCGCAGGTAGCCCTTGGCCAGCTTGGTCGCGAGGTACTGGGCCTCCAGCGACATCTGCCCCGACACGTAGAGGGCGATCGCGTCGGGCCCGTGCTCGTCGAGGATGGCGCGCAGCCGGTCGGCGGCCTCGCGGACGGCCGCGTCGACGGGGACCGGCTGCGGCTCCTGCCCGCGCTCGGGGCGGCGGAAGGCGGTCTCCATCCGGCCCGGCGTGCGCATGAGCTCGAGGTGGGTGGCGCCCTTGGTGCACAGCCTGCCCGCGTTCGCCGGGTGCAACTTGTCGCCGCTGACCTTGGCGATCACCGGCGCGCCCCGCTCACCCGGCGTGACCTCGACGGTGACGCCGCAGCCCACCCCGCAGTACGAGCACGCCGTTCTGGCGGTGCTCGTCGCGGTGCTCACCACTGCGTCCGACATGTCACCGATCATGCGGAATCCCGATTGCGCGGGATTTACCCAGCGTTATCGTCAGGTGACAATCACCCTCACCGCCCTCCTCCGGCGCTGTGAGGTGTGGGATATCCCACGATCAGCCCAGCTTGAAGCCCCGGTGCAGCGCGACGACGCCGCCCGACAGGTTGCGCCACTTCACCGACGACCAGCCCGCCGCCGCCACTCGCATGGCCAGCTGCCGCTGGTTCGGCCACGCGCGGACCGATTCGGCCAGGTAGACGTAGGCGTCGGGATTGCTGCTGACCGCGCGCGCCACCGCGGGCAGCGCCTTCATCAGGTACTCCATGTACAGCGTGCGGAACACCGGCACGACCGGCGTGGAGAACTCCGCGACCACCAGCCTGCCGCCGGGCTTGGTGACCCGCAGCATCTCGCGCAGCGCCAGATCCGGGTCGGCCACGTTGCGCAGGCCGTAGGAGATGGTCACCGCGTCGAACGAGTCGTCGGCGAACGGCAGGGCCATCGCGTCGCCCGCCACCATCGGCACGCCCCGGTGCCTGCCCGCGGCGAGCATGCCCTTGGAGAAGTCGGCCGCGACGCACCAGGCGCCGGATTTGCCGAGTTCGACCGTGGACACGCCCGTGCCGGCCGCCAGATCCAGCACGCGCTCACCGGGGCGCAGCGCGAGCGCCCTGCGGGTGGCCCACCGCCAGTACTTGTCCTGGCCGCCCGAGATCACGGTGTTGGTGAGGTCGTACCGCCGCGCGACACCGTCGAACATCGACGCCACCTCGTGCGGTTCTTTGTCCAGCGAGGCACGGAAGGAGTCCCGCTGCTTCGTATTCGCCACGCCCTGACCCTAACGGGCGGCTCGAGAGACTGTCCGCGACACCGGTCACACGGGGGACGGCGCGCCGGATGAGGTGGGAGCTCGGGCGGCTCAGGCCGTCCGGGAAACGCGGTCCCGGTACCCGGTGACGTCGGCGTAGTGGCCCATGAGCTCGGTGCACAGCGCGGGCCAGGTGCGGTGGAGGACGGATTTGCGGGCGGCGGAGGCGAAGCGGGTGCGCAGGGCCGGGTCGCGCAGGGCGGCGACGGCGCTGGGGAGCAGTTCGGTGAAGCGGTCGACCGGCAGCAGGTAACCGTTGCGGCAGTGGGCGATGAGGTCGCGGGGACCGCCCGCGTCGGGGCCGATCACCGGCACACCCGAGGCCAGCGCCTCCTGCACGCCCTGACAGAAGGTCTCGTGCTCGCCCGCGTGCACCATCACGTCCAGGCTCGCGTACGCCTGAGCGAGTTCGTCGCCGCCGAGTTCACCGGTGAACACGGCGTCCGGCATGAGCGCCGCCAGCCGGGCGCGCTCCGGCCCGTCGCCGACGATGATCAGCTGAATGCCCGGATCACCGGCCAGCACCGCCAGCCGTTCCACGTGCTTCTCCGGCGCGAGCCTGCCCACGAAACCCACCACCAGCCGGTCGTGGCCGCGCAACCACGCCTCGCGCAACCCGGTCCGCCGCGCCGACGGCGTGAACCGCGCGATATCGACCCCGCGCCCCCACCGGTGGATGCGCGGAACACCGTGCCGCGCAAGATCTTCGGCGGCGGCCGTGGACGGGGCGAGCGTGCGGGTGGCGCTCTCGTGGATGCGGCGCGTCCAGGCCCACGCCGCCCGGCTGGTCAACCCCAGCCCATAGCTCTTCGCGAAACCTGCCACGTCGGTCTGATACACCGCGACCGTCGGCAGATCCAACCGCATAGCCGCGCCCAGCCCACCGGCCCCCAGCAGGAAAGGTGAAGCGAGGTGCACCACGTCGGCGTCGAAAGCGGAGATGGCGGCGGTGATCCCCGGCTGCGGCAACCCGACCGGCAGCGAACTCACCTTCGGCACCATCACCGCGGGCACCCGGTGCACCCGGAACCTGCCGTGCTGCTGGGGCGCGGGCGGCAACCCCTTGACCGTGTCCGGCGCGACCACCAGCGCGTCGTGACCGTGCTGCTCCAGATGGTCCAGCACCCTCAGCACGGAATTCACGACGCCGTTCATGTTCGGCAGGAACGACTCCGAAACAATGGCTACGCGCACCAGCCCAGCCTGACTCGGACAGCACGCCCAGCGGCCACGCCGACGTGAAGTGCGGGGGAAGATCGGGCGAACTGCTGTGTTTGTGGCGCGCCGGGCCGCGAACGGTCGGTCACCCCCGCCGATGCCCCGCGTTTCGACCTGCCCGGCATCGAATTCCTGCCCATCGCCGCCCCCAGACGCGGCAGCGCGCACGTCTGCGCCTGGCGTCTCACCGTCGCCCCGGGCCGCGAACCGGACGCGCCGCACGTGCTGGATCGCGACGAGATCTTCATGGTCGTGGCGGGTCGGCTGGACGTCTGCGGACGGGTGCTCGAGGCCGGAGAGTCGGCCGTGATTCCGGCGGGCGAGCCGATCGCGGTGGGGAATCCGGGGGACGAACCGGCCGTCGCGCACGTGGTGATCGCGGCGGGGTTCGAGGCGACGATGGCGGACGGGTCGACGATGAGCCCACCCTGGGCGCGGTGAGGAGCGCCCCGGTGCTGCGCTTTCGGCGCGTCGGGGCGCGCGAACGGTCGGTTGTCGGGCTCCCTCCTCGAGGTTGGTCGGGAGGGCGCGGAGTGGAACCTTTCAGTCCCGCGGCCGGACGAGCGAAACCGCTTCGTCCGCGGGTGCGCGCCGCCCCAACCGCGCGATGAACCACAACGCGGGCAGCGCCAGCGCCCACGCGACCACGATCACCGAGAGCGCGGGTTGGATCGCGACGCGCACGTCGCGGCCCGCCACGCGCACCAGGTCGGGGTCGCTGCGGGCGTATTCGACGTTGATGCGTTCGCCCGCCGTGAGATTCGTCGGGTAGAGCACGCCGACCTTCGGGTTGTGCGTCTCGCCGTCGGGCGTCACGTACATGACCGCCGACCGCAACCGGCCCGCGGAGAGCACTTCGCCGGTGGTGACACCCATGTCGGAACTGATCAGGTAATCGTTGCGCCACGCGGCGAGCACCAGCAGTCCCATGAGCACGCTGACCACCGTCGCGGCGGTGATCACGCCGATCCTGGCCCGCCGCAGGCGGATCGTCCGCCTTACGGACTGGGAGGTTTCCGACACCGCCACAGGCTACCGATCGCGTCGGCTAGCGTGTGCGCCCATGTCCCGAAAATTCAGCTTCACCGTGCCCTACACAGTTCCGGTCGAAGATCTCCACCGGGCACTCACCGACGACGACGCCTGGCGGGCCCGTTTCGCCGGCGCCGACACCGCGACCCTGGATCTCTCCCATCCGGGCGGCGCGAGCACCCTCCGCATCCACATGACCGAGAAGGCCAGCCAGGACAAGATTCCCGGCATCGTCCGCAAGGTCCTCAAGAGCGAACTCGAACTCTCCCGCACCGACGACTGGCAGGCGCTCGACGGCGAGATCGCCAAGGGAACGTTCGAGGGCGGCACCAAAGGCATCACCAGCGCGATGTCGGGCACCTACGAGATGCGCCCCACCGCCGAAGGCAGCGAGATCGAGGTCGCGGGCGTGATCGAGGTGAAGGTGTCGCTGGTCGGCGGCGCCATCGAACCGCTGGCCGAACAGCTGTTCCGCCGCGTGATCGACAGCGAGCGCCGGTTCTTCGAGGAGTGGTTCACCGCCGCCCCCAGCGCCTGACCGCGTTCCGGGCGCAGCCGGCGGCCGCGCCCGGAAACACCGCCGATCAGGCGGTGCCGAAATCGGTGCTGCCGCTGTTCGGGTCGTATTCGGCCCGCTCCACCAGCACCAACCAGTTGCCCGAGTTGTCCCGGAACACGGCCTCGGTGCCGTACGGCCGCTGCGAGGGCGGCTGGATGAACTCCACGCCCTTCGCGCTGAGTTCCTCGTACGCCTTCTGACAGTCGTCGGTGGACAGCCCGAGCGCGCTGTTGGTGCCGTTGGCCAGCGACCGCCGGATCGCCTCGGCCATGTCGGCGTCCAGCGGCGGGCCGGGCAGCATGAGGGTCACCTCGAGTTCCGGATGATCCGGCTGGGTCACCGTCACCCAGCGGAATCCCTCACCCATCGTCACGTCCGTGGCCTCGACGAATCCGAGTTTGTCGATGTACCACCGCTTCGCTTCGTCCTGATCGGTCACGTACACCGTGACCAGGGAAATGTGTGTGATCGTCGCCATGGGACCAGGCTAGGAGCCGCCCGCGCCCCGGCGCTTCTCCAAAATTGCGCCGTTGCCCGCGCGATCCGACAACCCGTGCATGAAGACGTAGCAGCCGGGGATGTGCGGCGCGCCGTCGGCGAACTTCGCCTGGTAGTCCGTGGGCGACACCCCGACCAGCCGGCGGAACTTGGCGCTGAACGATCCGAGACTGCTGTAGCCGACCAGTACGCACACCTCGGTCACCGTCAGGTTCGTCGCCCGCAACAGATCCTGGGCGCGTTCGATACGGCGCTCGGTGAGATACGCCGCGGGTGTCACCCCGTACACCGCGGCGAACGCGCGCAGGAAGTGATACTTGGAAACGCCTGCGGCCGAAGCGAGTTCGTCCAGATTCAGCGGTTCGGCGTAGTTCCGGTCGGCGAGGTCGCGCGCCCTGCGCAGGTGCGGCAGCAGGTACAGCGGGGGCCTGCGGGGCGCGCACATCGCCGGCTACTCGAACGGCGCCGGGTCGTCGTAGCGCATCGACGCGCGGCCCGCCGTGCGCCAGGCGCGTGCCGTGAAGTCCACGTCCTCGTCGGTGACGAGATTGCCCATCACGCGAACCGCGGTGCGCCGCAAGTACTTCGACCGCATCAGCGGCGGCCCGCCGAGTGGCACCGTGCGCGGATGGGTGGCCAGTCCCGCGATCCGGCGCGCCACCGAGAACGTGCGGCCGTAGCGGTTGCGCAGCAGTTGCGGCCACACGCGGCGGAAATCGTCCGCGTCCAGAATGTCCGCGAGCATGTGCCCGCCCTCGAGCCCGTAGTCGATGCCCTCGCCGTTGAGCGGGTTCACGCACCCGGCGGCGTCACCGATCAGAACCCAGTTGCGCCCGGCCACATTCGAGACCGCGCCGCCCATCGGCAACAGCGCCGAGGCCACCGCGCGCAGCTCGCCCTCGAACTGCCACTCCTCGCGGCGCTGCGCGGTGTAGTGGCGCAGCAGCGGTTTCAGCGCGATGTGCGAGGGGCGCTTCTCGGTGGCCAGCGAGCCGACGCCGATATTGACCTCACCGTTGCCCAGCGGGAACACCCAGCCGTAGCCCGGCACGAGTTCGCCGTTCTCGTCCCGCAATTCGAGGTGCGAGGTGATCCACTGATCGTCGCTGCGCGCCGACTTGATGTAGGCGCGGGCCGCCGTGCCGTAGGCGAAACGGCGATGCCAGGTGCGGCCCAACAACTTTCCGATCGGCGAGCGCACGCCGTCGGCCACGATCAAGAGGTCGCAGGCGATCTCGCGCGTCACGTCCCCGGTTCGCACGGTCACACCGGTGACGCGGTCGCCCTCGCGGGTGACATCCACCACCTTCGTGCCGTCCAGCATCCGGGCGCCCGACTTCACCGCCGTCTCACGCAGCTTGTCGTCGAGTTCGGTCCGTGGGACGGCACTTCCATAGCTCGGGAACGAGCCGCCCGGCCACGGCAGCAGCGATTCGCGGCCGAAGCCGGTCATCCGCAGACCGTGGTTCACCGTGTGGGCGCGCAGCCATTCGCCGAGGCCGAGCAGTTCCAGCTCCTTGGTGGCGCGGGGCGTGAGCCCATCACCGCAGGTCTTGTCCCTGGGGAACACCGCGGCGTCGGTGAGCAGCACGTCGCGGCCCGCGCGTGCCGCCCAGGCGGCCGCGGCCGAACCGGCCGGTCCGGCGCCGACGACCAGGACCTCTGCGCGGGCGGGCAGCGCGCCGCCCGCTGGGGTGTCATCCGGTGAGCCCATGTGCTCAATACTGGCAGCATCGCCGAGCCGGTGTCGACGGCGGAGGGGTGTGTGGAAAACTGTCTGGTACACCGGATAGTGACGGTGTTCATGGGCCGCGCGGCGGGGACACGCTAGGTTCTCTACCGTGGGGTCGGACGCGGCGCTGGGAGAAGAGATGAGCACATCGGCTGTGAACAGCGGGGGCACGGTGGTGGCCGGGGTCGAACTCGGTGACCCGGAGCTCGCCGAGAACGTGCGCAACGGCCTGGAACAGGTCGAGAAACTGCTCATCGCCGAACTGTCCGACGGGGAGGATTTCCTGCAGGACGCGGCGCTGCACCTGGCCAAGGCGGGCGGCAAGCGGTTCCGTCCGCTGTTCACGATCCTCACCGGTCAGCTCGGGCCCAACCCGACCGATCCGGCGCTGGTCACCGCGGGCACCGTCGTCGAACTCGTGCACCTGGCCACCCTCTACCACGACGACGTCATGGACGAGGCGCCCATGCGCCGCGGCGCGCCCAGCGTGAATTCGCGCTGGGGCAACAACATCGCCATCCTCGCCGGCGACTACCTGTTCGCGCACGCCTCCCGCCTCACCTCCACCCTCGGGCCCGACGCGGTGCGCATCATCGCCGAGACCTTCGCCGAACTGGTCACCGGCCAGATGCGCGAAACCGTCGGCGCGCGCGAGCGGCAGGACCCGGTCGAGCACTACCTGCGCGTGGTGTGGGAGAAGACGGGTTCGCTCATCGCCGCCTCCGGTCGCTTCGGCGGCACCTTCTCCGGCGCGAGCCCCGAGCACATCGAACGCCTCGCCCGCCTCGGCGACGCCGTCGGCACCGCCTTCCAGATCTCCGACGACATCATCGACATCTCCTCGGCCTCCGAGCAGTCCGGCAAGACGCCCGGCACCGACCTGCGCGAGGGCGTGCACACCCTGCCGGTGCTCTACGCGCTGCGCGAGGACGGCGCCGACGCCGACCGCCTGCGCACCCTGCTCGCCGAGCCCCTGGAGACCGACGAGGACGTGGACGAGGCCATCGCGCTGCTCTCCCGCTCGCACGGCATGGTGCTGGCCAAGGAGAAGCTGCAGGGCTACGCCGAGCTCGCCTACGCCGAACTGGCCGAGCTGCCCGCCGGACCGGCCAACGACGCGCTCGAACAGCTGGTCCGCTACACCATCGAACGCGTCGGGTGATCGAGCGACCATAAACCTCTGGAACTCGCTCGCGCGGCCTATCGTTGACCTGTCGTAAGGCACTCGACGAACGGGGGAGTGGGCAAGGAGACGTATGCACGGGCACGGGTATGCGAACGGTCTGAAGACGTTCGGTCTGATGGTCGGGCTTTCGGCGCTGATCGTGTTCGCCGGGGCCATGTTCCGCAGCCCGACCATTCTCGTCATCGCCATCCTGCTGGCCGTCGGCATGAACGCCTGGGCCTACTTCAACAGCGACAAGCTCGCGTTGAAGGCCATGCACGCGCAACCGGTCAGCGAGCTCGAGGCGCCGGTGATGTACCGGATCGTGCGGGAGCTCGCCACCCTCGCGCGCCAGCCCATGCCGCGGCTCTACATCAGCCCCACCAACGCGCCCAACGCCTTCGCCACCGGGCGCAATCCGCGTCACGCCGCCGTCTGCTGCACCAGCGGCATCCTGCAGATCCTCGACGAGCGCGAACTGCGCGCGGTGCTCGGCCACGAACTGGCGCACGTCTACAACCGCGACATCCTGATCTCCTCGATCGCGGGCGCCCTGGCCGCCGTCATCTCCGGCTTGGCCAACCTGGCCTTCTTCGCCTCCATGTTCGGCGGCCGCGACAGCAGCGGGGGCCCCAACATGCTGGGCGTACTGCTCATCTCGCTGCTCGGCCCGATCGCGGCCACCCTCATCAAGCTGGCCGTCTCCCGCTCCCGGGAGTACCAGGCCGACCAGTCCGGCGCCGAACTCACCGGCGACCCGCTGGCGCTCGCCTCGGCGCTGCGCAAACTGGAACGCGGCGTGCAGGCCGCGCCGCTGCCGCCCGAGCCGCAACTCACCTCGCAGTCGCACCTGATGATCGCCAACCCCTTCCGGGCCGGGGATCGCGCCGCCCGCTGGTTCTCCACGCACCCGCCGATGGCCGAGCGCATCGCGCGGCTGGAGGAGATGGCGGGCGGCCCGCGCGACTACCGGTAGTTCACGAACTGCAGCGCGATACCGAAGTCCTCACCCTTGAGCAGGGCGATCACGGCCTGCAGATCGTCGCGCTTCTTGCTGCTCACGCGTAGTTCGTCGCCCTGGATCTGCGCCTTCACGCCCTTGGGGCCCTCGTCGCGGATCTTCTTGGAGATCTTCTTCGCCTTCTCGGCGTCGATGCCCTGCACCAGCGAACCGGTGATCTTGTAGGTCTTGCCCGAGGCCACCGGCTCGCCCGCGTCGAACGCCTTCAGCGAGATGTCGCGGCGGATCAGCTTCTCCTTGAACACCTCCAGCGCGGCCTTCACCCGCTCCTCGGCCTCGGCGGTGATCACGATGCTCTCCTCGCCGGACCACTCGATCTTCGCGCCCGTCCCGCGGAAGTCGTAGCGGGTGTTCAACTCCTTCTCCGCCTGATGCAGAGCGTTGTCGACCTCCTGCCGGTCCACCTTGCTGACGACGTCGAACGACGAATCGGCCACTGAAGAGCTCCTGTTCTGCGACGGTTGACGCGGGCGCGCTCGCCGGGGCGAGCGGTCGAGGAAGTTCTACCCCGCGAGCATCGAACGTAGTCCCTCCGCACGGCCCTTGGCCAGCCGGTTTGCATTCGGCACGGGGGTTCGTTGTATTCTGCTGTGCGCGCCGAGAAGCGCACGTAAGGCAGGTTGCCCGAGCGGCCAATGGGAGCAGACTGTAAATCTGTCGGTGAAAGCCTACGTAGGTTCGAATCCTACACCTGCCACCCCGCCGGAAAGGGCGAGCAGTGCACCAGCACCGCTCGCCCTTTCCGCGTTTCCAGGGCGGTTGTTCACCGTTCCCGGTGGCCCAGATGTCCGTCGGGGCGGACGTGTATTCGGTCGCCGGTGTGGGCGCGATAGTGCGCGAAGGCGTGGCCTTCGACGTCGGTGACGTAGGGGGTGTTCGGTCGCGGGTCTCCGGGGCGGATGACCGTCCAGGTGTGGACGGGGTGGGTTTGCCGGGGTGACGAGGGCGCTGCCTGTGCTGCGCCGGGCTCCCCTGGCGTGGGTGCCGTTGTGGTGGCAGTCGGCGAGTCTGGGCCGACCGGTGCGGCGGGATTCGGTGGCGCGGACGAGGTATCCGTTTTGGGACGTGCTGGTGGCGCTGCGTTCGGTGCGATGGCGTCGTTCGGCGGTGTGGGGGCGGGTGTTGATAGCGAGGGTGCGGCAACGATCGGCGGACCAGGGGCGTTCGGTGTGGCGTTGGCCGGCGCGGACGAAGTGTCCGGTTCGGGGCGAACTGCCGGCGGTATGGCGTCCGGCGTGACGGAGGCGCTCGGTGGCGCGGACGAACTCTCCGCTGGTTTGGGCGCTGCCGGTGGTGTGGGGGCGGGTTTCGGCGGCGTCGGTGCTGCCGGTGGTGCGGGAACAGCTGCTGGTGGTGTGGCGGCCCCCGGTGCGGGGAGGGTGAGTGGATCGCGGGTGGCCTCCGTGCGGTGCGTGTTCGGCGATGTGTTCGCCCCGAAGCGGAGCAGGGTGGCGTGGGGGCCGCGGAACAGGTCGAAGAGGCGGAGTGGGTTTCCGGTGGCGTCGAGGACGGGGGCGTCGGGTGCGCGGTCGCCGGTGACCAGCGCTCCCTCGTCGTCCGGGTCGCGGTAGGTGATGTCGAGCTGGTGGGTTTCGGTGCCGCGGCGGTGGGCGTTCTCGTCGCCGTCGAGGTGCCGCCGCAGCAGGCCGGTGCTGATCCCGAGGACGCGCGCCGCGACCGGACGGCGTTCGGCCTCATAGGAATCGAGCGTCTCGGGCGTGCCGTCGGCCAGTTTCCAGCCCAGGTTGTAGGCGTCTTGTACGCCCGTGTTGAGCCCTTGGCCGCCCGCCGGTGGGTGCACGTGGGCGGCGTCGCCCGCCAGGAACACCCGGCCTACGCGGTAGCGCCGCGCCAGCCGCGTATTCGACCGCCACACCGTGGACCACCGCAGATCGGTGAGCCGGATCGCGAGATCGCCCGCGAGGTCGTCCACGTGGCGTTGCAGCAGCGACAGCGTGGGCTCGGCCTGCTCGGTGAACGGCGCGGCGAACTGGAAGTGCCGCCCGCCCGGCAGCGGTGACAGCGCGACGGCGCGCAAGGGATCGGCGGAAGTGCGCAGGGCATAGCCGAATTCGTGATCGAGGGCGTCGGCGCGCACGTCGCCCAGCAGCATCCGCATCGACTCGTCGGTGTGGCCCTCGAACTCGATGCCCAGGGCGCGGCGCACGAAGCTCCCGCCACCGTCGGCGCCGACGAGGTACCGGGCGCGCACGTCTCCGCCGTGCGCGAGGGTGACGGTGACACCCTCCGTGTCCTGCTCGACGCCCACCACCTCGGTGCCGAGTTCGACTTCGACGCCGTACTCCGCGAGCCGGTCCCGCAGCACGGCCTCGGTGTCGGACTGTCCGAGCACCAGCGGATTCGGGTACGGCACAGCGGGATTCGGTGGTAGGTCCTCGTCCATCCGCAGTTCACCGACCTCCACGCCGTCCAGGAAGTCCCGGAAGACCGGCCGCGCCGTGGCTTTCGCGCGGATCGCGTCGATCACGCCGAGGTCGTCGAACACCTCGAGGGTGCGCGGCTGTAGGCCGTCCGCGCGCGATCCGGGGAAGAACTCGGTCGCCTTGTCGACGATCCGGACCGGCAGCCCGCGGCGGGCGAGGTCGATGGCGAGAGTGAGCCCGGTCGGGCCCGCGCCCGCGATCAGGGTGTGGATGGTCATGATTCACCTCCGTGGGCTCGGTGGGGTAGTGGTGCCGGGTGGGGTGTTGGTGCTGGTGTCGGTGGGTGTTGGGGACTGTTGTCGGGGCGCGCTGTCGGGTGTCGGCGTCAGCGGGGCTCTGGTTGTCGGGGGTGTTGGTGTGGGCGGGGTGGTGTCGGGTGCCGGCGTCGGCGGGTCGTGGCGTCGGTGATTGGCGTCAGCGATGCGGTGGTGGCTGAGTCGTGCACAGCTCAGCGGGGTTCGGTCAGTCCGCTTTCGTAGGCGAAGATCGCGGCCTGGGTGCGGTCGCGCAGGCCGAGTTTGGACAGGATCCGGCCGACGTGCGTCTTCACCGTCTCCTCGGCGATGAACAGGCCGCCCGCGATCTCGGCGTTCGACAGCCCGCGCGCCACCAGCTCCAGCACCTGGGTCTCGCGTTCGGTCAGTTTCTGCAGGTCCGCGTTGCCGGGGCGGAAACGTCCACCGAGACGGGAGAATTCGCCGAGCAGCCGGCGCGTGACCGAGGGCGCGAGCATCGCGTCGCCGCGCGCGACGGTACGCACGCCGAGCGTGAGTTCCGCGGCCGGTGTGTCCTTGAGCAGGAACCCGCTGGCCCCGGCTTGCAGCGCGCGGAACACGTATTCGTCCAGGTCGTAGGTGGTCAGCACGATCACCTTGGTCGCCGCCCCGGACGCCACGATCCGCGCGGTCGCCTCCAACCCGTCGAGGATCGGCATGCGGATGTCCATCAGCGCCACGTCGGGCCGCAACCGCTCGACCATCCGCACCGCCTCCGCCCCATCCCCCGCCTCCCCGACGACCTCGACGTCCTCCTGCGCCCCGAGCAACACCGCCAACCCATCCCGGATCAGCGCCTGATCATCAGCGATCAACACCCGTATCGTCATCGCGCCCGCCGTTCGTCGAAGGGGAGGAGTGCCCTAACTCGATAGCCGCCGTCGGGGGTCGGTCCGGCGTCGAATTCGCCGCCGAGGGCGGCGACGCGTTCGCGCATGCCGACCAGGCCGTGGCCGGTGCCGGTGGTCGTCGGATGCGAGTTCGGGCGGGTGTTGCGGACGTCGATCGCGAGTCCGGTGTCGCTGCGCGCCAATTCGAGGGTGAGCTCGGAGCCCGGGGCGTGGCGCAGCGCGTTGCTGAGTGCCTCCTGCACGATCCGGTACGCCGACACCGAGACGCCCTGGGGCAGGTTCGTGTCCAGTTCGTCGCGCCGCACGTGCACCGTCCGGCCGGCCGCACGCACGCTCTCCACGAGTTCGCCGATGGCCGCCACGTCGGGTTGCGGGCGGGGATCGTGTTCGGTGTCGGCGCGCAGCACCCCGAGGATGCGCCGCATCTCGCCGAGCCCGGCGGCCGCGCTGGCGCGGATCGCGTCCAGGCTCGCGACGAGTTCGGGCGGCGGATCGGGCACCCGGTACTGCGCGGCCTCGGCCTGCACCGCCACCACCGACATGTGGTGGGCCACCACGTCGTGCAGTTCGCGGGCGATCCGGGTGCGCTCCTCGAGCAGGGCGTTGCGCTCGCGCTGCCGCTCCGATTCGCGGCGCTGGGTCCGCGCGTCGCGGCGCGATTCGATCAGCGCCCTGGTGACCGCGGCGGCGGTGAGCACCAGCCCGGTGAGCACGGCCGAGGTGACGAATTCCGCGAGCCCGCCCCCCGGCGCGGCGATGGCCGCCACGGCCGTCACAGCGGTGGTGACCACCCACACGACCACAGTGGCGCGCCAGCCGACCAATAACGCCAGGATCGCCAGCACCAACAGGTAGGAGTTGAAAACGGCATCGGCCCAGAGGGTTTCGTCGGAGACCGCCGCGGTGCTGGTGAGGGCGATCAAGCTCACCGCCCACCCCGCCAGCGGCACCCGCGCCTGCAACACGATCGCCAGCGCCTGCGCCGCCGCCAGGATCGCCGACTGCCGCGCACTCAGATCGGTATCCGACAGCAGCGTGTGGTCGACCACCGCGAAGACGAAGACCGCCAGGGCAGCCAACACCACGGGTGCCAGCCAGCGCGGCCCCACCGGGGCGCTCACACGTCCTCCCGTTCCAGCCGGCGCCACGCCACCGCGACCGACGCGAGCGTGGTCACCACCACGATCGCCAGCCGCGGCCACCCGCCGAGCGTGCCGATCAACTCCGCGGCCCCGTCGGAACTCTGCGCGAGTTTGGCCACCACGGCGCTCGGCGCGAAGATCGTCAGCCATTTGTGCAGCTCCCCGAAGATCTGCGCCGAGGACACCTGCGGCAGCACCACGTACAGCACGGACAGGGCGACCGCGGCGGCGGAACTGCGCAGCAGCACCCCGAGCGAGAGCCCGAGCAGCGCGACGGCGGGGAAACAGCAGTAGATCCCGAACAGGCCGGGCAGCGGGTCGCCCGGGTCGTACGCGGCGGGCTCGATCATCGCGCTGCCGATCAGATACGCCGTCGTCACCGCGACGATCCCGCACACCGTGGCGATCACCGTGACCACCACGGCCTTCGCCGCCAGCACGAGACCGCGCTGTGGCGTGGTCGCCAGTACCGGCCGGATCGTGCCCGAGGTGTACTCCGTGCTCATCACCAGCGCGCCCCACGCCGCGATCGCGGCCAGGCACAGCGT
Organism: Nocardia puris; assembly: GCF_036051655.1. Lineage (NCBI taxonomy): Bacteria > Bacillati > Actinomycetota > Actinomycetes > Mycobacteriales > Nocardiaceae > Nocardia > Nocardia puris. Next base: position 2,570,767 of record NZ_CP107943.1, read on the forward strand.
GACCCCGGTGAGCGCGCCACCGAGGACGGTGTCGCCCGCCTCCATGCTCGCGGTGAGCCCGACGAACAATGCCGTCAGCGGACCGAGCACCGCCGTGGCCAGCGGCAGCGCCCACAGCGCGCGGGCCGAACGGATCTTGATCACTTCGGAACGGATCTGATCGGCCAGGAGGGTGCCCGCGGGCACCGTGACGGCGGTCATGCGGCACGCTCCGTCACCGGGCGCGCCGCGAAGTTCTCATGTTCGGCCACCAGCCGCGTGAACACGTCCTCCACACTGGCCGTGACGGGTGTGAGTTCTTCGAGGGCGATGCCGTGCGTGAGAGCCAGCCTGCCGATCTCGGCGGACGTGATTCCGCGCACCGTGGCCGCGCCGTCGCGCCACGCGAGCTCCCGGTCCAGAACGCCGGTCAGGCGCTCCGGCTCGGCGCAGCGCACCCGCACCACCGGCTCGTCCCGGCGCGCGACGAAGCGCGACAGCGGTTCGTCGGCCAGCAGCCGCCCCGACCCGATGACCACGAGGTGGTCGGCGATCAGCTGGGTCTCGCTCATGAGATGGCTGGACAGCAGCACCGTGCGGCCCTCATCGGCCATCGCGCGCAGCAACTCCCTGATCCACCGGATGCCCTCGGTGTCCAGGCCGTTCACCGGCTCGTCCAGCACCAGGACCTCCGGATCGCCGAGCAGTGCGGCGGCGATCCCCAGACGCTGGCGCATCCCCAGCGAGAACCCGCCGACCCGCCGGCCCGCCACCGCGGTGAGGCCGACCGTGTCCAGTACCTCGTCCACGCGTCGCGCCGGAATCCCGGACGCCGCCGCCAGCCCCCGCAGGTGTGCCGCCGCCGTGCGCGACGACAGCACATCACCCGCGTCGAGCAGCGCGCCGACCGTGTGCAGCGGCCGCGTGAGCTCGCGATACGGGCGGCCCCGCACCGTCACCGATCCACCCGTCGGGGTGATGAGCCCGAGAATCATCCGCATGGTCGTGGTCTTGCCCGACCCGTTGGGGCCGAGGAAGCCGGTGACCCGGCCCGCACCCGCCGTGAACGTGAGGTCGTCCACGGCGCGTGTGCGTCCGTAGCACTTCGTCAACCCGCGCGCCTCGATCATGGTTCGATGCTAGGGACGCGCCCGCCGCCGCCACATCCCTCGCACGAGCGTTCGTGGTGTAGCTCGGAAGGGGGATACGGTAGGTGCGGCACGCCGCCCGCAGGCCGTGCGCCGACCCGCTCGACGGGTCCGAAAACATGTCTTGACCACACGGTTTGGAACTGCGTGCGTTCGGTGTGTAATCTCGTTCAAGACTTCAGCGCGCCGGGGTCGAGATCCTGAGTCTCCGGAGCGAAGGCAGTCATGCCCCCTTAGCTCAGTCGGCAGAGCGTTTCCATGGTAAGGAAAAGGTCAACGGTTCGATTCCGTTAGGGGGCTCGCCGGATTGCCGGTGGTGACCGACTCGGCAACGCACCCGCGGTGGTGGGGCTGGGCACGGAACCACGGCAATGCGACGCCGTGGCGGTGTAGCTCAGTCGGTAGAGCAAACGACTCATAATCGTTGTGTCGCCGGTTCAAGTCCGGCCATCGCTACCACAACCTATCGAGCCCATCAGGTACCGGAAAGAAGGCATATCGTGGCCGCGAAGTCCACCGATGTCCGGCCAAAGATCACCTTGGCCTGCGAGCAGTGCAAGCACCGCAACTACATCACCAAGAAGAACCGGCGCAACGACCCGGATCGGCTGGAGCTGAAGAAGTTCTGCCCGAACTGCGGCACGCACCGGGCGCACCGCGAATCCCGCTGAAACCCACTCGCGCGTGAAGCTACCGCGAGGGTGGTGCCGGGAGCTCGATCCCGGCTTTCTCGGACCGTGAAGCCGTGCAGGGCCGGACATATGTCCGGCCCTGATCTCGTTTGCGGACCGGTGCGGTGGTCAACGCTCCGCGACCCCGGGGAGCGGGGTCAGATAGGTACAGTCCTCCCGTGACAATCAACACCGGTACAGAAGAAGCGGTCCAGCCGGGCGCTGCGGATTTCGATCCCGCCGCCCACGCCGCGGCGATGGTCGGTCACCACTATCGCGTCGACGACTACTACGAAGTCGGCCGCGAGAAGGTCCGCGAATACGCCCGCGCGGTGCAGGACTACCACCCGGTGCACTGGGACGAGGACGTCGCCGCGGAGTACGGCTACGACGGCCTGCTCGCGCCCCCCACGTTCATCTCCCTGGTCGGCATCCTGGCCCAGCGCAAGCTGTTCGAACAGGTCGTCACCGGTTACGACCTGAGCCAGATCATGCAGACCGACCAGATCCTGGAGTTCCACCGGCCCATCCGCGTCGGCGACCAGCTCACCTGCGACGTCTACCTGCATTCCTTCCGGCAGGCCTTCGGCGGCGACATCATCGTCACCAAGAACATCGTCACCGCGCAGAACGACGAACTGGTGCTCACCACCTACACCACGCTCGTCGGCCGCAGCGGCGGCGATATCGACCCGAACCTCAACGAGGCCGTGCGCAACGTGCTCATGCACGGCATCGGCTCCGAGGAGCCGGGCCACCACCCGCGCACCGCCGCGCCCGTGTCGGCGCCGCCGGTGCCCGTCACCACCATCCCCGAGGTCGCGGCGAGCAAGCACGCCCGCTCGTTCGACGGGATCGGCGTCGGTGACGAGCTGCCCCCGCGCGTGGTCCGCCTCACCCGCGGCGATCTGGTCAACTACGCCGGCGTCTCCGGCGACGCGAACCCGATCCACTGGAGCGACGAGGTGGTCAAGCTCGTCGGCCTGGACAACGTGGTCGCGCACGGCATGCTCACCATGGGCCTCGGCGGCGGATTCGTCACCTCCTGGCTGGGCGATCCGGGCGCGGTCAAGGAGTACAACGTGCGCTTCACCAGCCCGGTGTACGTCGGTTCCGAGGAGGCCGCCGAGGTGGAGTACACCGGCAAGGTGAAGTCGGTGGACCCCGAGACGCGCACCGCGGTGATCGCGATCGTGGCCAGGTCGGCGGGCAAGAAGATCTTCGGCCGGGCCACCGCGACCGTGCAGCTGTCCTGACCTGGTCGGCCGACCCTGATTGGCTATCGGCGCGGTCGGTCGAGTACACTCGGGACTCTGGGGTCACCAGCCGCTGCGCGCTGCTCTGAGGGGCTGGTTCCAGGCGGCGGCTTCGGCCGCCACCCTCGGGACCGGCAACCGCCGGAGCGGCGCGCGTGTTGTGTGAACCCGGTACCGGGCGCTCGCGCTCGATACGGCAAACTGAATATGGGAAACGTGGTCGGACACGATGTTCGTCCGACCGAAGGGGCGTAGCTCAAATGGCAGAGCAGCGGTCTCCAAAACCGCAGGTTGCAGGTTCAAGTCCTGTCGCCCCTGCCCTGGATGCCAGCGATGAGAGAGGATCGGCGTGAGCGACGACACTCGCAACGGCGCAGACCCGGCCGACGACGCCGCCGCGGTGAGCCGGCCGAGTGGCAAGCGGTCCGCCCGGCGGACCCGCTCGGGGTCGTCCTCGGCCGACACCGGATCGGTCGCCACGATCGACCGGCCTTCGCTGAAGAAGACGGACAAGACTGCCGGTAAGGGCAAGCGCGGCGAGACGGGCAATCCGTTCAAGCGCGTGATCAAGTTCCTGCGAGAGGTCATCGCGGAACTGCGCAAGGTGATCTGGCCCAACCGGAAGCAGATGGTCACCTATACGAGCGTTGTTCTGGTGTTCGTGATCTTCATGGTCGCCTACATCAGCGGGTTGGATCTGGCGTTCATCAAGGGTGTCAACTGGCTGTTCGGCTAGCGGTACGACGCCGACGCCGGTAGCCGATCCCGGGGCGGACCGGTGGAATCTTCCGCCGCGCCCGGCCCGGCACGCAGAGGATGTACGTGACGACACAGGAAGCGAGTGCCCCAGTGAGCACCCCGGAGAACGGCACCAACGACGAGTTCCCGGTCGACGACGTGGCCGAGCCCGCCATCGAGGCGGCCGACGAAGCCGCGGCGGTCGAAGAGCCTGTGGTCGAAGAGGACGTCGAAGCGGTCGAGGAAGCTCCCGCCGCCCCGATCGATGCCGAGCCCGCCGATCCCGTCGCCGAGATGAAGGCCGCGCTGCGGCGCGCCCCCGGTGACTGGTACGTCATCCACTCCTACGCCGGCTACGAGAACAAGGTGAAGGCCAACCTCGAGACCCGCGTCCAGAACCTGGACCTCGAGGAGTACATCTTCCAGGTCGAGGTGCCGACCGAAGAGGTCACCGAGATCAAGAACGGCCAGCGCAAGAACGTCAACCGCAAGGTGCTGCCCGGCTACATCCTGGTCCGCATGGACCTCAACGACGAGTCCTGGGGCGCGGTGCGCAACACCCCCGGCGTCACCGGTTTCGTCGGCGCCACCTCGCGCCCGTCCGCGCTGTCGCTGGACGATGTGGTGAAGTTCCTGGTCCCGGCCTCGCAGCAGAAGAAGGCGCCCGCCGCGGCGGCCGCCGCCACCGCGGGCGAGACCGCCACCGACGTGGCCCCCAAGCCGGTCATCGAGGTCGACTTCGAGGTCGGCGAGTCGGTCACCGTGATGGACGGACCGTTCGCGACGCTGCCCGCCAGCATCTCCGAGGTCAACGCCGAACAGCAGAAGCTCAAGGTGCTGGTGTCGATCTTCGGTCGCGAGACCCCGGTCGAGCTGGCGTTCACCCAGGTCGCGAAGATCTGATCGGGGGCCGGGCAACCCGGCCCCACCCGAAGGACGAGGGCACGCTCCCGGTAAGGTGTGTTGGTTCGTGCGCGGATCCCCCTGGCGTCAGCCGGATTCGCCCGCGAGCACCGGGCCGCGTGTCCGGAAGCGGGCCGCGCCCGCGACAGGCTTACGGCAACCGTAAGGACCCGAAACCAAGGAAGAAAGATGCCCCCCAAGAAGAAGAAGCTCGCCGGGATCATCAAGCTGCAGATCCAGGCCGGCCAGGCGAACCCGGCCCCGCCCGTGGGCCCGGCGCTCGGTCAGCACGGCGTCAACATCATGGAGTTCTGCAAGGCGTACAACGCCGCGACCGAGTCGCAGCGTGGCAACGTCATCCCGGTCGAGATCTCGGTGTACGAGGACCGGTCCTTCGACTTCAAGCTGAAGACCCCGCCGGCCGCCAAGTTGCTGCTCAAGGCCGCCGGTGTGCAGAAGGGCTCGGCCGAGCCGCACCGCACCAAGGTCGCCAAGGTCACCCTGGACCAGGTCCGCGAGATCGCGAAGACCAAGCAGGAAGACCTCAACGCCAACGACCTCGACCAGGCCGTGAAGATCATCGCGGGCACCGCCCGTTCGATGGGCATCACCGTCGAGGGCTGAGCGTCAGCGCCGGAGGAGGTAGCGCAGCGTGACCACGCAGGCGTAAGTGAAGCCCTCCGAAAGGCGCTGGGGCTGAGCGAAACCGCTCGGTGGGAGGGTCGGCCAGACCCGGCAACCACAGCTGAACCAGAACTTAAGGACAGAGAATCATGGCAAAACGAAGCAAGGCGTACCTCGCCGCGGCCGAGAAGGTCGATCGCGACAAGCTCTACTCCCCGCTGGCCGCCGCGCGGCTGGCCAAGGAGACCGCCACCACCAAGACCGACGCGACCGTCGAGGTCGCCGTGCGTCTGGGTGTGGATCCCCGCAAGGCCGACCAAATGGTCCGCGGCACCGTCAACCTGCCGCACGGCACCGGTAAGACCGCCCGCGTCATCGTGTTCGCGGCCGGTGAGAAGGCCGCCGAGGCCGAGGCCGCCGGTGCCGACGCCGTGGGCGCCGAGGACCTGATCGAGCGGATCCAGGGCGGCTGGCTGGACTTCGACGCCGCGATCGCCACCCCCGACCAGATGGCCAAGGTCGGCCGCATCGCGCGTGTCCTGGGCCCGCGCGGTCTGATGCCGAACCCGAAGACGGGCACGGTCACCACCGACGTGACCAAGGCCGTCAACGACATCAAGGGCGGCAAGATCAACTTCCGCGTCGACAAGCAGGCCAACCTGCACTTCGTCATCGGCAAGGCGTCCTTCGACGAGGCCAAGCTGGTGGAGAACTACGGCGCCGCGCTGGACGAGATCCTGCGCGTCAAGCCCTCCACCGCGAAGGGCCGCTACGTCAAGAAGGTGACGGTTTCGACGAACACCGGACCGGGCATCCCGGTGGACCCGAACCGCACCCGCAACCTCCTCGACGAGGACGCGTAAGCACCACCGCACCACCGCCGAGGGCGGGAACGCACCAGCGTTCCCGCCCTCGGCGTTTGCCGGGGCTTCGATACGACGGTCCGCCGTCCGAAGCGCTATCCTTACTTTGGTGTAAACGTAAGGAGATGTCATGGACGCGCTTGCTCGAATGACTTCCAAGGGTCAGTTGACGGTGCCGAAAGCTGTGCGGGACGCTCTCGACCTGCACGCCGGGGACAACGTGCACTTTCGCGTGGAGGGCGAGATCGTCGTGCTGGCCAAGACACCCGATCTGCTGGAACTGGCGGGCAGCGTTCAGGTGCCGCCAGCGGTTCGGGGTAAGACTTGGGACGAGATTCGAGAATCCGCATGGGCCGCGCAATGGCTGGAAGGGGAGGCGTGACGGTATTTCTCGACACCAATGTCCTGGTGCGACACTTGATTCAAGAGCCGCCCGAGATGGGGCGGCGGGCGACTGCCTTCTTGTCCGGAGCTGACGCCCTGCACCTGACGGATCTGATTCTCGCGGAGACGGTATACGTCTTGCGGAGCGTCTACCGAGTGCCTCGGCCGCAGGTCGCAGCGCTGGCACGGGCCGTCATCGGATCTCGCGGTATCGTCACCGACGATCCGGCGACGTTGATCCGCGCGGTCGACATCTACGAGCACGACCGCCTGTCGTTTGCCGACGCATATCTCATCGCCAGAGCTGAAGCGGCGGAACCGCACTCGGCTGTCGCCTCGTTCGACAAGGGCCTCGACAAGGTCGGCACCGTGCGTCGAATCGAGCCGGGGCGACTCGACGCGACTGGGTGACGGCGGCTCTCGTCGCGTGCCGCCGTCACCCGCGTCGCTTCAGTCCTCGTCGTCGGACTTCCGCCAGGCCAACAGCACCGATTCGCCGTGCTGCCTGCCCCACGGCAGGAAGATCGCGACGATGACCGCGCAGACCACGACCGCGCCCGCGGCTACCAGGGAGGCGGCGTGGGAGCCTTGGAGGGCGGCGGTTTTCATGGCGGTGATCAGGCTCTCGCGCTGGGATTCCAGGAAGGACGGGAGTTCGCGTTTGCGGATCTCCAGGACGCTCAGGGGGCTGGCGCGGACCAGGCTCTTCTGTTCCTCGCTGATCAGGGTGGTGGGTATGCGGTCGATCAGCGGGTCGACGCGGGTCGTGTAGTAGGAGGCGACGATGGAGCCGAGGACCGCGACGCCGAGGGTGCCGCCGACCTCGCGGGTGGTGTCGTTCACCGCCGACCCCGCGCCCGCCTCGTTCAACGGCAGTGACGCCATGATGGATTCGGTGGCCGGTCCCTGAACGATGGCCAGGCCCAACGCCATCGACACCATCGAGGGCAGCACGTCGGTGACGTAGCCGCTGTCCACCGTGACCTGTCCGCCCAGGTAGAGCCCCACGCCGGTGAGCAACAGGCCGAACACGATCACCGGTGTGGTGCCGAAACGCTGCGCCAGCAGCACCGCCACGGGCGCGCCGATCGCGACGGAGAACGCGAAAGGCAGTGAGGCGATGCCGAATTCGAGCGGTGTGTACTCGCGCACGCCTTGGAAGTACTGGGTGATGAGGAACAGGAATCCGAACATCGAGAAGTAGCCGACCGCGATCGACAGGGCGGGCAGCGAGAAGCGCCGGTTGCGGAACAACCGCATGTCGAGAATCGGTGCGGGAGTGCGCAATTCCCAGACGATGAACGACGCCACCAGCGCCGCGCCGAGTGCGCCCGCGCCGAGGATGGTCACCGACAGCCAGCCGTAGTGCGGGCCTTCGATGATCGCCCACACCACCAGCGTGATGCCCGCGATGGACAGTCCGATGCCGGGCAGGTCGAGCTTGCCCACCTCGGCCGAACGCGATTCCGGCACCCACAGCACCACCGCGATCACGGCGGCGACGGCGACCGGCACGTTGATCCAGAACACCGAATGCCAGCTGAAGTGTTCGAGCAGCCAGCCGCCGGAGATGGGGCCGATGGCGATGGCGAAGCCGGCCATGGCCGTCCACGCCGCGATGGCCAGCGCCCGCTCGCGGCGGTCGGTGAAGATGTTGATGATCAGGGCGAGGGTGGCGGGGAAGACGGCCGCGGCGAACACGCCCATGGCCGCGCGGGCGGCGATGACCGAGCCCAGCGATTCCGACAGCGCGCCGCCGACGGACATGATCGCGACGCCGATCAGGCCGAGGATCATCACCTTCCGGCGCCCGTAGCGGTCGCCCAGGTTGCCGAAGGCCAGCAACAATCCGGCGAAGGTCAGGGTGTACGCGTCGACGACCCATTGCAGGCCGCTGACACCGGTGGACAACTGCACCCCGATGGAGGGCAGGGCCACGTTGACGATGGTGTTGTCGAGGACGACCAGCAGTTCCGCCAGGCAGATGACCGCGAGGGCGAGGAATCGCTGGGAACGTCGTTCCAGCAGCACCGGTGGATCGACTATGGAGGTTGCCATAGTCCAGTAGCCAAGCAGATATATGTCACCGTTGGTAACATCTTGATGCGGCGATATCGGCCACAATCACCCCGGAAAAGTGGTGTGCATCACAACAATTCGGCCGCGCGCGGGTGTCGATCCGGCCGGGACTGGACCCGTTTTGGCAGATGGCGGGCACGACAGGTACTGTGGTCGTCAGTTGTCGACATGTTCGATCGCTACCCAATCCGTTCTACCGAAGACCGTTGGTCGCCGATTCCGCAGGGAATCGGTCGAAGGTCCGGCGACATTGCCGGCGGCCCACGCAGGGAGGACCGAGGCTGGGAGTCGATACGAGTCTCGGACTCGCTCGATTTTTCCTGTGCGCCCCGGAACGCTCTGCGTCCGGGGCGTTCGTTTTGTCGCCGGACCCCTGATCGGTAGTTCGCATACACGAACCGACCATCAGAGAGGAGGCGAAGTATGGCAAAGGCTGAGAAGGTCACCGCGGTTGCGGAGATCGCCGAGCAGTTCAAGAACTCCACGGCCACCGTGGTCACGGAATACCGTGGCCTGTCGGTCGGCAAGCTCACCGAACTGCGGCGTGCGCTCGGCTCGGAAGCGACGTACTCCGTCGCCAAGAACACCCTGGTGAAGCGCGCGGCCGCCGAGGCGGGCGTCGAGGGGCTCGACGACCTGTTCGTCGGTCCCACCGCGATCACCTTCATCACCGGTGAGCCGGTCGATGCGGCGAAGGCCCTGAAGACCTTCGCCAAGGAGAACAAGGCGCTCGTCATCAAGGGCGGCTACATGGACGGCGCCGCGCTGTCCGTCGCCGAGGTCGAGAAGATCGCCGATCTGGAATCCCGCGAGGTGCTGCTGGCCAAGCTGGCCGGTGCTCTCAAGGGCAACCTGGCCAAGGCCGCCGGCCTGTTCAACGCTCCTGCCTCGCAGGTGGCCCGCCTGGCCGCCGCGCTCGAGGAGAAGAAGCGGGCCGAAGGCGGCGCCGAATAATTCGGCCCGCCCCCACAGACATCCACTACCGAAAGGAAAACAACAATGGCCAACGTTGACGAACTGCTCGAGACCTTCGGCAACATGACCCTGCTCGAGCTGTCGGACTTCGTCAAGAAGTTCGAGGAGAAGTTCGAGGTCACCGCCGCGGCTCCGGTCGCCGTCGCCGCCGTCGGTGGCGCTGCCGCTCCGGCCGAGGCCGCCGAGGAGCAGGACGAGTTCGACGTCATCCTCGAGGGTGCCGGCGACAAGAAGATCCAGGTCATCAAGGTGGTCCGTGAGATCGTCTCGGGCCTGGGCCTGAAGGAGGCCAAGGACCTCGTCGAGGGTGCGCCCAAGCCGATCCTGGAGAAGGTCGCCAAGGACGCCGCCGACGCCGCCAAGGCCAAGCTGGAAGAGGCCGGCGCCAAGGTGTCGGTCAAGTAATTCCCGAATTACTTCGCTCGCGGGCGGTCCCCACCTCGGGGGCCGCCCGTTCGCGTTCGCGGGGGACATGCGAGCGTAGTACCCGAAAGTCCGAGGATGTCCGGCTTACTCTGGAGTCAGGTTGGGGTGTGCCGCGTCTCGGGCATGCGATAGAGTGACCGAACCCACTGTGACGTGACGCACCGCGAGGACCGAGGCGCGGTTCGCCGGTGGGCTGCTCGCTGAGAAACTGTGGAGGTAGGCGTGGGCGTCGAGGTCAGGACCGAGGGTGTTACCAAATCCTTCGGTTCACAGCGAATTTGGCAGGACGTGTCGCTGACCCTGCCTTCCGGCGAGGTGAGCGCGCTGCTGGGCCCGTCGGGTACGGGTAAGTCGGTGTTCCTGAAGTCGCTGATCGGCCTGCTGCGTCCCGAGCGCGGCTCGATCTACATCGACGGCACCGACATCACCACCTGCTCCAACAAGGAGCTCTACGAGATCCGCAAGCTGTTCGGCGTGCTGTTCCAGGACGGCGCGCTGTTCGGCTCGATGAATCTGTTCGACAATGTCGCGTTCCCGCTTCGTGAGCACACGAAGAAGTCGGAGAGCGAGATCAAGAACATCGTCATGGAGAAGCTCGAGCTGACCGGTCTGCTCGGCGCCGAGGGCAAGCTGCCCGGCGAGATCTCCGGCGGTATGCGCAAGCGCGCCGGGCTGGCGCGTGCGCTGGTGCTGGACCCGCAGATCATCCTGGTCGACGAGCCCGACTCGGGTCTGGACCCGGTCCGCACCTCGTACCTGAGCCAGCTGCTGATCGACATCAACGCCCAGATCGACGCGACGATCCTGATCGTGACGCACAACATCAACCTGGCCCGTACCGTGCCCGACAATATCGGCATGCTGTTCCGCCGCCAGCTGGTGATGTTCGGCCCGCGTGAGGTGCTGTTGACCTCGGAGGAGCCGGTGGTCAAGCAGTTCCTCAACGGCCGGATGATCGGTCCGATCGGCATGTCGGAGGAGAAGGACGAGGCGCAGATGGCCCGCGAGCAGGCGCTCGTGGACGCCGGTCACCACCACGGTGGCGCCGAAGAGGTCGAGGGCATCATCCCGCAGATGAAGGCCACGCCCGGTATGCCGGTGCGCCAGGCGGTGCATCGCCGTCAGGCGCGGGTGCGCGAGATCATGCACACGCTGCCGCACGCCGCGCAGGTCGCCATCCGCGAATCCATGACCGAGAACGACGACACCCAGGTGATGTCGTACAACCTGCCCACCGCGCCGATTCCGGGCGGCGCGAACGACACCACCGTGCGCCACAACACAACCAACGGGTAGCATTCCGCGCGTGACCCCATCCCTGGCGCGCGTGCGAACTCCAGTCGAGTCCGCATTCGCCCAGGTAGGCAACGTCTTTGCGCTGTTCGTCGACGTACTGCGCAAGATGTTCCGGCGCCCGTTCCAGTGGCGCGAGTTCATCGAGCAATCCTGGTTCATCGCCAGCGTCTCGATCCTGCCCAGCGCGCTGGTGGCGATTCCGTTCGGCGCGGTGGTCGCGCTGCAGACCGGTTCGCTGATCAAGCAACTCGGCGCGGAGTCGTTCACCGGCGCCACGAGCGTGCTCGCCACCGTGCAGCAGGCCGCGCCGGTGGTGACGGCGCTGATCATCGCGGGCGCGGCCGGCTCCGCGGTGGCCGCCGACCTCGGCGCGCGTGTGATCCGCGAGGAGATCGACGCCATGGAGGTGCTCGGCGTCGATCCGGTCGCCCGGCTCGTGGTACCGCGCGTATTGGCCATGACGCTGGTGGCGGTGCTGCTCAACGGCCTGGTCTCGGTGGTCGGCATCGCCGGTGGTTATTTCTTCAACGTGCTCTTGCAGGGCGGTACGCCCGGTGCGTATCTCTCGTCGTTCTCGGCGTTGGCGCAATTGCCCGACCTGTGGATCGGCGAGATCAAAGCGGCGATTTTCGGGCTGTTGGCCGGGGTGATCGCGGCATACAAGGGACTGCATCCGAAGGGGGGACCGAAAGGAGTCGGTGACGCGGTGAACCAATCCGTGGTGATCACATTCCTGGTCCTTTTTTTCGTGAATGTCATTCTGACGTTGGTGTATCTACAGGTCGTTCCGGCCAAGGGCTCGTGACGTGGTGACCTCGTCGCGGGACCCGGTGCTGGCCAAGTCGGCCCGCCGGGCGGGAGCCCTCGCGCGGACGCCGCTGGACGTGGTGGATCGCGCGGGCGAGCAGATGTCGTTCTACGCGCGCGCCATCGCCTGGATTCCGCGCACCGCCGTGCACTACCGCAAGGAAGTCATGCGGCTGCTGGCCGAGGTGACCTTCGGCAGCGGCGCGCTCGCGGTGATCGGCGGCACCATCGGCGTCATCGTGTTCATGTCCGGTTCGGTCGGCGTGGTGGTGGGCCTGCAGGGGTTCAAAGCGCTGGATTCGCTGGGCAGTTCGGTGCTCACCGGCTTCCTCACCGCCTACATCAACACCCGTGAGATCGCGCCGCTGGTGGCGGCGCTCGCGCTCTCGGCCACCGTGGGCTGCGGGTTCACCGCGCAATTGGGCGCGATGCGGATCTCCGAGGAGATCGACGCGCTCGAGGTGATGGCGGTGCCGGGTGTGCCGTTCCTGGTGACGACGCGCGTGATCGCGGGCTTCCTGGCCGTCATCCCGCTCTACATCGTGGGCTTGCTCGGCGCGTACTTCGCCTCGCGGGCGGTGAGCATCTGGTTCAACGGCCAGTCCAGCGGTTCCTACGACCACTATTTCAGCCTGTTCCTGCCACCGGAGGATGTGCTCTATTCGTTCCTCAAGGTGCTGGTGTTCGCGTTCGTGATCATCCTGGTGCACTGCTACTACGGCTTCACCGCGACGGGCGGTCCGGCCGGGGTCGGCGTGGCGGTGGGCCGGGCGGTGCGCGCGGCCATCGTGCTGGTGAACGTGCTCGACTTCTTCCTCAGCCTGGCCATCTGGGGCACCACGACCACGGTGCGGGTGGCCGGATGACCGGGGTGTGGCGGGCCACCGAGAAGCTGCGGGTGCGGCTGCTGGGCATCGTGTTCTTCCTGGTGGTCGGGCTGTTCCTGTGGGGGACGGTGGCGATCTACAACAAGCAGTTCGTGCGCACCGTGGACGTGGACCTGATCACCGACAGCGTCGGCAACGCGCTGAGCCGCAACGCCGATGTGAAGGTGCGCGGCGTGACGGTCGGGGAGGTGCGCGCCAGCCGCGCCGAGGGCGACCGGGTGACCCTGGACCTGGCCATCGATCCGGACAAGGCCGGCCAGATCCCGGTGAACGCGACCGCACGCCTGCTGCCCAAGACATTGTTCGGCGAGCGCTACGTGGATCTGGTGATCCCCGACGAGCCGAGCCCGCAGCACCTCACCGACGGTGTGACCCTTCATCAGGACGCGAGCGGCAACGCGATCGAGATCAGCCAGTTGCTCGACAACCTGTTGCCGCTGCTGCAAGCCATTCCGCCACAGGATCTGGCCGCGACCCTCGGCGCGCTCTCCCAGGCGCTGTCGGGCCAGGGTGTCGCACTGGGCGAGACAGTGGACCGCCTCGACACGATCTTCCGCGATCTCAACGGCGTGCTGCCGGAGTTGCAGGAGGGCCTGCGCCACTTCGCCGAGACCGCCGCCGTCTACTCCGACGCCGCCCCGCAGCTGGTGGACGCCCTGGACAACTTGCGCACCACCAACACCACCATCGTGCAGCGCCGCGCCGATATCGACGCTCTGTACGCGGTGCTCACGCCGACCTCGGCCAGCGCCGCCGACTTCCTGCTCGCCAACCGCGACAACATCATCGACCTGGCCGCCGACTCGCGGCCCGCGCTGGAACAGCTCGCCACCTACTCGCCGAGCTACGCCTGCGCGCTGGCCAACTTCGCGAAGATGAAGCCCCGCATCGACGAACTTTTCGGCATGGGCACCGATCGCCCCGGTTCGCGGGTGACGATCGAGCTCACCAACACTCGCGGCAAGTACCTGCCCAACCAGGACGAACCCCGTTGGCTCGACACCAGCGGCCCGTGGTGCGTCCCCGAATTCCCGGTGGGCGTGGACGCGGGCCAGTACCCCGCCGGGCCGCGCAACGACGGGTCCTACGCGGTGCCGAGCCGCAATCCGGGCGATCAGACCTCGGGCTGGCTCCCCGCCCCGCAGTTCGGCGTCTTCCCGGCCGCCGCGCAGGTGCCCACGCTGGCCGGTTCGCCGGGCGAACAGCAGTCGCTCGGCGCGATCTACGGTGCGGCGCACGGGGTTTCCCCCGACCAGGTGCCGGGCTGGGTGACCAGGGCGGGTGCGCCCGCGTTCCGCGGCAGCGAGGTGAGCGTGCGATGAGCGCGAACCTGCGCGGGCTCGGTGCGCCGCTGGCGAAGCTGATCGCGTTCGTGCTCGTCACGCTCACCGCCACCACGGTGCTCGGCCTGTCGATCGCGAACTACACCGGCGGCGGCACGGCCTTCAAGGCGCGATTCACCGACGTCACCTCGCTCAACTCCGGTGACGAGGTGCGCATCGCGGGCGTGCGGATCGGCAAGGTGACCGGCATCTCGATCGTGGACCGGCGCCTGGCCGAGGTGACGTTCGAACTCACCGACCGCGACTGGCTGCCCGCGTCCACCACGGCCAGCATCCGCTACCGGAATCTGGTGGGGCAGCGCTACATCGCGCTGGAGCAGGGCGCGGGGGAGCAGGGCCGCAAACTCAACGAGGGCGCCACCATCCCGCTGGAGCGCACCCGTCCCGCGTTGAACCTGACCACGCTGTTCGACGGGTTCCGCCCGCTGTTCCGTGTGCTCACCGCCGACGACGTGAACAGGCTGTCGTTCGAGATCATCCAGGTCTTCCAGGGCGAACAGGGCACCATCCGGGATCTGGTGGCCAGCACCGCGAGCCTGACCAACAAGATCGCCGACAAGGACGCGGTGATCGGCGAACTCACCCGCAGCCTGACCCAGGTGCTGGAGACGGTCAACGAGCGCGACGAGCAGTTCGATCAACTCATCCGCAACACCGAGGCGCTGGTCACCGGGTTGGCCGCCGAACGCGACACGGTCGGGCGGGCGGTGAGTTCGCTGGGCGCGCTGGCCACGGCCACCGGCGAGCTGCTGGTGCCCACGCGGCCGTCGCTGCAGGGCACGATCGCCGGGTTGAATCAGCTCACCGGCACCCTCAACGAGCGGTCCGACGAGGTGAACGAGGCGCTGGCGACCCTGCCGATCAAGATGGAGAAGCTCGGGCGGGTGGGCAGTTACGGCTCCTGGTTCCAGTTCTATCTGTGCGGCATCGACATCGTGGTGGGGCCGGGCGCGGTGGACGCGCCGCAGCTGAACCTGCCCGCGAGCCTGCCGACGATCAACCAGCCGCTTTACACCAACGCCGCGCCGCGCTGCCAGGGGAGGGCCCGCTGATGGAGGACCGCACCCTGCTCGGCAAGCGCAGCCCGGCGTTCCTCGGCGCGCTGGGGCTGGCGCTGGTGCTGCTGGCGACCATGTCGGCGTTCGCGCTGGACCGGCTGCCCATCGTGGGCGCGGCCACCAAGTACACGGCGGAATTCTCCGAGGCGGCCGGGCTGAAGAAGGGCAACGAGGTGCGCGTGGCCGGCGTGAAGGTCGGCTCGGTGTCGGACGTGCGGCTCGACGGCGACCGCGTGCTCGTCGACTTCCGCACCAAGGACGCCTGGATCGGTGACGAGACCACCGCGTCGATCCAGATCAAGACCCTGCTGGGCCAGAAGTTCCTGGCGCTGGACCCCAAGGGCTCGCGCCCGGCCGACCCGGGGACGCCGATTCCGCTGTCGCGCACCGTCTCCCCGTACGACGTGATCGACGCGTTCTCCGACGCGGCGCGCAATATCGACGAGATCGACACCGGTCAGCTGGCCACCAGCATGCGGGTGCTGTCCGACGCGTTCGCCACCACGCCGCCGGAGATCCGCGGGTCCATCGACGGTATCGCCCGGCTCTCCGAGACGCTGGCCTCGCGCGACGAGGAACTGAAGCGGCTGTTCCGCGCCACCCACCGCACCACCGAACTGCTCGCCGACCGCAACGCCGAATTCGAGCGGCTACTCGCCTCGGCGGGACAGTTGCTGGCGGAGTTGAACTTCCGGCAGCAGGCCATCCACCAGCTCCTGGTGGGCGCGCGCACGGTGTCGACCGAGCTGAGCGCGCTGGTCGCCGACAACGAACAGCAGATCGGGCCCGCGCTGACCAATCTGCGCGCCGCCATCGACATGCTCAACGCCAACCAGCAGAACATCTCCAAGACGCTGGAACTGGCCGCTCCGTTCTACGGGCTGTACGCCAACGTGCTCGGCACGGGCCGCTGGTTCGACGCGGTGATCGTCAACCTGATCCCGCCGCAATTGCCGGAGATCCCCGGCTACCGGGACCCGGTGCGGCAGATGGGAGGCAACTGACGTGGGCGTGAACTGGTCGAGCCGTCGTGCCCGCCTCGGTGTCGCGGTGGGCGTGGTGCTGGCGCTGATCGCGGGATTCGTGCTGTGGCAGGGGTTCGACCGGCTGACCACCACCAGGATCACCGCGTACTTCGACCGGTCGGTGGGCATCTACGAAGGCTCCGACGTGCGCATCCTCGGGGTGTCGGTGGGCCGGGTGGCGGCGGTCGAGCCGATGGGCGATCAGGTGCGCGTCGATTTGCGCGTGGATCGCGGCTTCGACGTTCCGGCCGACGCGCGCGCCGCGCAGATCACCCCGTCGGTGGTGGCCGATCGCTATATCCAGCTCACCCCTGCCTACACCGGCGGCCCGAAAATGGCGCGCACCGCGACCATTCCGCGCGAACGCACCGTGACGCCCGTCGAGGTGGACGAGCTGTATCGCAGCATCGCCGAACTCTCCGAGGCGCTCGGCCCCGACGGCGCGAACCGCGAGGGCGCGGTGAACGATCTGGTGCGCGTGTCCGCCGACAACCTCGCGGGCAACGGTGAGGCGCTGGCGAACAGCATCACCCAGCTCTCGGGCGCGGCGCGGTACTTCGCCGAGGCGCGCGGCGACATCTTCGAGACCGTGAAGCATTTGCAGTCGTTCGTCAGCATGCTCGCCGAGAACGACCAGCAGGTGCGGCAATTCAACGCGCAGCTGGCCGACCTGGCCGGATTCCTCGCCGACGAACGCCAGAACCTGGGCGAGGCGCTGCGGCTGCTCTCGGTGGCGCTGGGCGATGTGGCCCGGTTCGTCGATGCGAATCGCGACCTCGTGGCGCAGAACGCGGAGTCGCTCACCACACTCACCCGCACCCTGGCCGACCAGCGCGACGATCTGGCCGCCACGCTGCCGGTGCTGCCGGTGGCGCTGAGCAACCTGATCAATATCCACAACGCCGAATCCGGCACCCTCGACATGCGCGCCAACTTCACCGATCTGCAGGATCCGTTCGGCGTGATCTGCAAGATGCTGGATCTCTCCGAGCTGGTGCCCGGCGATGCGAAGTTCGAGGCGCTGGGCCGCCAGATGCGCCCGCTGCTGGATCACTGCAAGGAGATCACCGACCAGATCACCGCGGGCGTCCAGACGCCCACGCTGATCCTGCCGTTCGGCATTCTCAGCGGCGAGAACCAGCAGCGCGCACCGGTGCCGGGGACCGTACCCGGCACGCCGTCGGACCGGATGCCGCCCTCTCAGCAGGACGGTGGACGATGAGGGCCGCACGCGGATTCGCCGTCGCCGCACTGGGATTCGCGACGCTGCTGCTGGGTTCCTGCGCGGCCGACGGTATCTACAGCGTGCCGCTGCCCGGCGGCGCCGACGTGGGCGAGCACCCGATCCACGTCGACATCCACTTCGACGACGTGCTCGACCTGGTGCCGCAGTCGGCGGTGAAGGCCGACGGCGTGCCGGTCGGGCGGGTCGAGGAGATCACGCTCGCGGGCGACGGCTGGACCGCCAGCGTGCGCACGCTGATCAACTCTTCGGTGCGGCTGCCCGCCAACGCCGTCGCCGAGGTGCGGCAGTCGAATCTGCTGGGCGAGAAGTTCATCGAACTGTCCGCGCCCGAGGTGGCCCCCGATCCGGAACCGCTGACCGACGGCGCGGTGATCCCGGTGCGGAACACCCGGCACGCCACCGAGGTGGAGCAGGTGCTGGGCGCGATGTCGTTGTTGCTCAACGGCGGTGGCGTCGCGCAGCTCAAACCGATCGTCACCGAGCTGAACAACGCCATGGGCGGGCGCGAGGACCGGGTGCGCTCCCTGCTGGAGCAGGCGAACACGCTGATCGGCGGCTTGGAGCGGCAGGTCGCCGATATCACCAGGGCCATCGACGAACTCGCCGAACTCGGCAATCGGGTGGCCGCCCGCAACGTCGAACTCGGGCGCGTGATCGACGAACTGCCCGCCGGTATCGCGATCCTGGAGCAGCAGCGGCCGCAGCTGATCGACCTGCTCGGCCAGCTGGACCGGGTGGGGCAGGCCGGGTTCGACGTGATCGACACCGCCAAGGACGATCTCATCACCGATCTCAACGCGCTGCGGCCCACGTTGCAGGAATTGGGCCGTGCCGCACCGGATCTGGTGACGGCGTTCCCGCTCATCCCCACCTATCCGTTCCCGGATTCGTCGCTGGAGGGCACCTTCGGCGGCCAGGTGAACACCTGGCTGTCGGTGGACCAGCAGATCGGCGTGACGCTGAGCAATCTCGGTGTGGGCAAACCGGATCCGGTGTACATCCCGCCGCCGTACGGGCCCACGCCGAACGTGAATCCCACGAACCCGTACTACCACGGCAACGGTCCCCGCCCCGGCTGGCCGACGGTGTCGCTGTTGCCGCTGCCGCCCGCCCTGGCGCCGCTGCCCGCGCCCGGCGCGGATCCGTTCGGACAGCTCCTCGAACAGCTCGGGGTGCGCCCGCCCGCCGCGGGAGGTGCGCCCCGATGACCAGGCTCGTGCGCAATCAGCTGGTGGTGTTCGTGGTGATCGCCGTGCTCGGCATCGCGTTCGTGGGCGCGCGCTACATCCGGCTGGACCACATGCTCGGGTTCAGCCAGTACGAGGTGCGGGTGGAGACCGCGCAGACGGGCGGCATCTATAAAGGCGCCGAGGTGACCTATCGGGGTGTGCCGGTGGGGCGGGTCGGTGAACTCGCCCTCGACGGCGACGGGGTGAGCATCACGCTGGTGATCGACTCGAGTGCGCCCGACATCCCGGCCTCGGCGAAGGCCGTGGTGGCCAACCGGTCCGCGATCGGCGAACAGTACGTCGACCTGCAACCCGACAGCGACAGCGGCCCGTACCTGACCGACGGCTCGGTGATCGTGGGGGCGCAGACGCCGGTGCCCGTGCAGGATCTGGTCGCCAGCGTGGACCGGTTCGCGAGCACCGTCGACCTCGCCGCGCTCAATGTCACCGTCACCGAACTGGGCCGCGCCTTCGACGGCAAGGGCGAGGACCTGCACGTCTTCGTGCGCTCGCTCAACGAGTTCACCACCATGTTCCACGAGACGCTGCCGCAGACCGTCCAGCTCATCCGCGACGGCCGCATCGCGCTGGGCACCCAGGCCGAACAGGCCGACGCCATCCGCCGCTTCAGCGAGGGACTCGACGCGCTCACCGCCCAGCTGCGCTCCAGCGACCCCGATGTGCGCCGACTCATCGGCACCGGCGCCGACGCGGGCGAACAGCTCGGCGCGCTGCTGGAGGAGAGCGGGCCCGCGCTGACCACCGACCTGGCCAACCTGCGCGAACTGCTGGTCGCGATCTCGCCGAAGTTCTACGCGCTGCGACCGCTGCTGCAGATGCTGCCGCACCTGTCCATCGGCGCCTCGGCCACCGCCCCCGGCGACGGCACCAGCCACTTCGGCCTGGTGCTCGAGACCAATAACCCGCCGGCCTGCACGGTCGGCTACGAGGGGACCCAGGTGATCCTGGAGCGGATGAAGGCGCAGAACCCGGATTTCGACGACACGCGCGACGAATTCCCCTTCAACACCGAAGCCAAATGCCTTGTGCCGTTCGGCAATCCGACCGCCGTGCGCGGCGGCGAGCGCGCCGAGCTCGCCGACCCGGCGATCACGCAGCCCTGGGACGCCAACCCCAAGACCGACCCGGAGAAGCTGAACCTCACCCCGGTCGCCGTCCAGCTGGCCACCCTCATGGGCGTCACGCCGAAGCGATGAACACGCTGGACGTTAGGGTGGCGGCGTGAGCGAGCGCAGCGAGGGAACCGTCGACACAGCGCGCATCGCGCGCGCCGGAAGCGTGAGCGAGCGCCGGGAGCGCATCGAAGGTTCGCGGGCGGTGCCGGCGTGAAGCCCGGCAGCTCCGAGGACGAGTCGCGTCCGGCGGACGGTGCAGCGGTGCCGGAGGACGATGCGGTGCGTCCGGCCGACACTGACGGGGTGGCTGCCGATGCCCAGGGGCCGATCGCGGAGCCGAGCCGGGCGACCGCCGATTCCGACGGCGAGGCCGCCGACTCACGGCCTGCTGCCGAGGAGCCGGGCCGAGCGGATGACGGCGTCACCGCTGATGCCAAGGGGCAGGTCGCGGACTCGAGTGAGGTGACTGCCGATGCGTCGGTTTCGGACAGCGCTGCCGAGCCGGTCGCGGAATCCAGCGGTGGGTCGCGAGCGGCGCGGCGCGAGAAAACTTCCGACGACGCGTCCACCACCTCCGCGAGCTCCCGCCCACCTGCCGCGCTCACAGTCGTAGCGCTCGGCGCGGTGATCGTCGCCGCGCTGGCGGCGCTGTGGTTCGGCGGCGGCTGGGTGCGGGCGGCGTTGTTCACCGACGGTCCGCGCGCCGACGCCCGCGACTCCGCGCTGGACGCCGCCCAGCAGGCCGCGCTCAATATGACCACCATGAACCTGGACGACGTGCCCGGCTCGCTCGCGCTGGCCCGCTCCTCGATGACGGGCCCGATCCTGGAGTCGGCCACGAAGAACCAGGCGCAGTCGGAGGAGATGGCCGCCCGCGCGGGTGTCGGCATGTCCTCCACGGTGCTCGGTGCCTCGATCACCTCGCTGAACAGCGAGCGGGACCGGGCCTCGGCGCTGGTCGTGCTGCGCGTCACCGAATCCGCGCCGGGCCGGCCGGACTCGGCCTACCGCTACACGTGGAGCCTGGACATGGCCAAGGACGGCGAGGTGTGGAAGGCCGAACAGGTCGCCTCCCTCACCCAACCCGTCCTGCTGGACGGTCCGGGCCCGGCCGGCACACCCGCGGAACCCGGTGCGCCAGTGGAAGTTCCGCCTCCCACCGAGCCCACGCCGCAGGAGGGACCGCGATGAACACGCGCCGCCCGGTCAACCGGGTCACGCCCAAACGCCGTACCGCGCAGACGGCCGGCCCGCGCCCGGTCTCGCGCGGACCGAAGCTCGCCTCCGCGCGGCAGACCACGTCCACCGCGCCCGCCGAACGTCGTCCACGCAAGCAGCCCGCCCGTCCGCCGCGCGCCCCGCGGCCCGAGCGCACCGGCGGCGGTTCCTGGCGACTGGTCACCCTCGCGCTGCTCGGGGCGATGGTGCTGGGCGGTTTCGCCGTGATCGCGGCCTTTCGCCCGGGAGTTTCCGACGACAATCGCGCCTACCTCGACAGCGCCGCCACCGAGGAGGTGCGCGCCGCGGGCGAGCACGCGCTGCGCACCATCTACGCCTACGACCTCGACGCCGTCGACGGCTACGAGGACGCCGTTCGCCAGGTGGTCACCGGCACGATGCTCACGGAGCTCGACCAGTTCGCCGGAACGACGATCGAAGCCATCAAACAGGCCCAGACCAGCGCCGACGCGGTGGTCGATCCGATCGGTGTGACAATGCTCACCGACGATCACGCGGAGTTGCTGGTGAATCTGGTGGTGAGTGCCACCAAGGACGGCGTGGCCCAGCAGAGCGTGGCTGGTCCGGTCGTGTTGCAGATGACGAAGGTCGACGGGCGCTGGCTGGCGAGCTCGGTCGTGGACCGGTGATCTTGAACCGGGTCAACCGATCTCGGTGACCCGGTGACGGGCATGCCACTTGACGAGTTTCGCCCGACCCGTCACGCTATTCACAACAGCGGCAGCTGTCACAAGCGGTTTCCCCCGCCCCGTGGCCACCGGCGCAGCCAGCGATACGGTCGCCCCCCGCACGCGCGGACGAGGTGTGGCGCCCGCCGGTGAGCCCCCGGCCCTCGTGGTCCGGACGCCGCTGCGCCACGGCGCGCCAGCGGCGAGGGAGATCACACGGGTGGTACTTTGACACCTCCGTGTCATGGAGTGTAGGTTTGGACTTTGCGCTGGCTGCCTCCTGTCCATACCTCGATTCGCACACGTAAGTTTCGCCCTTCCGGTGTTACTTCCGTTGTTGCCTGTTCGGGTTTCGTTCGGGTTGTGACCAGCGGAATTCGTAGCAGAAGCAAAGCGACGGTCGCGGACCACCACGCGACGCGCGTGAGGTGCTGGAAGGACGCATCTTGGCAGTCTCCACCCAGACCAAGGCAGTTGCCGGTATCCCCGGAGCCCCGAAGAGGGTCTCCTTCGCGAAGATCCGTGAACCCTTGGAAGTGCCGGGTCTTCTCGATCTACAGACGGAGTCGTTCAACTGGTTGATCGGTGCGCCGGAATGGCGCGAACGGGCCGCGGCACGTGGTGACGTAGGCATCGTCGGTGGACTCGAGGAGGTGCTCGAGGAGCTCTCGCCGATCGAGGACTTCTCCGGCTCCATGTCCCTGTCCTTCTCGGACCCGCGATTCGAGGATCACAAGGCCTCGATCGACGAGTGCAAAGAAAAGGACATGACCTACGCGGCGCCGCTGTTCGTCACCGCGGAGTTCATCAACAACAACACCGGTGAGATCAAGAGCCAGACGGTCTTCATGGGCGATTTCCCGATGATGACCGACAAGGGCACGTTCATCATCAACGGCACCGAGCGTGTCGTGGTCTCCCAGCTGGTCCGCTCCCCGGGCGTGTACTTCGATCACACGATCGACAAGGGCACCGAGAAGGACCTGCACAGCGTGCGCGTGATCCCCTCGCGCGGCGCGTGGCTGGAGTTCGACGTCGACAAGCGCGACACCGTCGGTGTGCGCATCGATCGCAAGCGCCGTCAGCCGGTCACCGTGCTGCTCAAGGCGCTGGGCTGGACCACCGAGGAGATCGTCGAGCGCTTCGGCTTCTCCGAGATCATGATGTCCACCCTGGAGAAGGACAACACCGCCGGGCAGGACGAGGCGCTGCTCGACATCTACCGCAAGCTGCGCCCGGGCGAACCGCCCACCAAGGAGTCCGCGCAGACCCTGCTGGAGAACCTGTTCTTCAAGGAGAAGCGCTACGACCTCGCGCGCGTCGGCCGCTACAAGATCAACAAGAAGCTCGGCATCCACCCGGGTGAGCCGGTCGTGGGCTCGGTGCTGACGAAGGAAGACATCGTCACCACCATCGAGTACCTGGTGCGCCTGCACGCGGGCGACAAGTTCATGACCGCCCCCGGCGGCGTCGAGGTGCCCGTCGAGGTCGACGACATCGACCACTTCGGCAACCGCCGCCTGCGCACCGTCGGCGAGCTGATCCAGAACCAGATCCGGGTCGGCCTGTCCCGCATGGAGCGCGTGGTCCGCGAGCGGATGACCACCCAGGACGTCGAGGCGATCACGCCGCAGACCCTGATCAACATCCGCCCGGTCGTCGCCGCGATCAAGGAGTTCTTCGGAACCTCCCAGCTGTCGCAGTTCATGGACCAGAACAACCCGCTCTCGGGCCTGACCCACAAGCGCCGCCTCTCGGCGCTGGGCCCCGGCGGTCTGTCCCGTGAGCGCGCCGGCCTCGAGGTCCGCGACGTGCACCCCTCGCACTACGGCCGCATGTGCCCGATCGAGACCCCGGAAGGCCCGAACATCGGCCTGATCGGTTCGCTGTCGGTGTACGCGCGGGTCAACCCGTTCGGCTTCATCGAGACGCCGTACCGCAAGGTCGAGAACGGCCGGGTCACCGACGAGGTCGTGTACCTGACCGCCGACGAGGAGGACCGCGAGGTCCGGGCCCAGGCCAACTCGCCGGTCGACGCCGACGGCAACTTCCTCGAGGACCGGGTGCTCGCGCGCCGCGGCAACGAGGAGATGGAGTTCGTCGCCCCGGCCGAGGTGACCTACATGGACGTCTCGCCGCGCCAGATGGTATCGGTCGCGACCGCCATGATCCCGTTCCTCGAGCACGACGACGCCAACCGCGCGCTCATGGGCGCGAACATGCAGCGCCAGGCCGTGCCGCTGATCCGTTCCGAGGCCCCCATCGTGGGCACCGGCATGGAGCTGCGCGCCGCGGTCGACGCCGGTGACGTGGTCGTCAACGAGAAGCCGGGTGTGGTCGAGGAGGTCTCCGCCGACTACGTGACGGTGATGGCCGACGACGGCACGCGCAAGAGCTACCGCATGCGCAAGTTCGACCGCTCCAACCAGGGCACCTGCTCCAACCAGCGTCCGATCGTGGACGAGGGCCAGCGGGTGGAGTCGGGCCAGGTGCTGGCCGACGGTCCGTGCACCCAGAACGGTGAGATGGCCCTCGGCAAGAACCTGCTCGTGGCGATCATGCCGTGGGAGGGCCACAACTACGAGGACGCGATCATCCTGTCGCAGCGCCTCGTGGAGGAGGACGTCCTCACCTCGATCCACATCGAAGAGCACGAGATCGACGCCCGCGACACCAAGCTGGGCGCCGAGGAGATCACCCGGGACATCCCGAACGTCTCCGACGAGGTGCTCGCCGACCTGGACGAGCGCGGCATCGTGCGCATCGGCGCCGAGGTCCGCGACGGCGACATCCTGGTCGGCAAGGTCACCCCGAAGGGCGAGACCGAGCTGACCCCCGAGGAGCGGCTGCTGCGCGCGATCTTCGGTGAGAAGGCGCGCGAGGTGCGCGACACCTCGCTGAAGGTGCCGCACGGCGAGTCGGGCAAGGTCATCTCCATCCGCGTGTTCTCGCGCGAGGACGACGACGACCTGCCCCCCGGCGTCAACGAACTGGTCCGCGTGTACGTGGCGCAGAAGCGCAAGATCCAGGACGGCGACAAGCTCGCCGGCCGCCACGGCAACAAGGGCGTCATCGGCAAGATCCTGCCGACCGAGGACATGCCGTTCCTCCCCGACGGCACCCCGGTCGACATCATCCTGAACACCCACGGTGTGCCGCGTCGTATGAACATCGGCCAGATCCTGGAGACACATCTGGGCTGGATCGGCAAGGCGGGCTGGCAGGTCGACGGTGAACCCGAATGGGCGAAGAACCTGCCGGAGGAGATGATCGGCGCCCCCGCCGACTCCAATATCGCCACCCCGGTGTTCGACGGCGCGCGCGAGGAGGAGCTGACCGGTCTGCTCGGTTCGACCCTGCCCAACCGCGACGGCGAGCGCATGGTCGACGACAACGGTAAGGCCACCCTGTTCGACGGCCGCTCCGGCGAGCCGTTCCCGTACCCGGTGGCGGTCGGCTACATGTACATCCTGAAGCTGCACCACCTGGTGGACGACAAGATCCACGCCCGTTCCACCGGCCCGTACTCGATGATCACCCAGCAGCCGCTGGGCGGTAAGGCGCAGTTCGGTGGTCAGCGCTTCGGTGAGATGGAGTGCTGGGCGATGCAGGCCTACGGCGCCGCGTACACGCTGCAGGAACTGCTCACCATCAAGTCCGACGACGTCGTCGGCCGCGTGAAGGTCTACGAGGCGATCGTCAAGGGCGAGAACATTCCGGAGCCGGGCATTCCGGAGTCGTTCAAGGTGCTCCTCAAGGAACTCCAGTCGCTGTGCCTCAACGTCGAGGTGCTGTCGTCCGACGGCGCCGCGATCGAGCTGCGCGAGGGCGAGGACGAGGACCTGGAGCGCGCCGCGGCGAACCTGGGCATCAACCTGTCCAGGAACGAAGCGGCCACCGTCGACGATTTGGCGAACTAGGCGGTCGGCGCGGATGCCTTGCCCCGCAACGGCATCCGCGCCCATCGCGTTCCACCACTAGTGAACTTTTGCTCGATTTCGACCCGAACAGGGGAAAGGAAGTTACGTGCTAGACGTCAACTTCTTCGATGAACTCCGGATCGGTCTCGCCACCGCGGAGGACATCCGCCAGTGGTCTTACGGCGAGGTGAAGAAGCCGGAGACCATCAACTACCGCACGCTCAAGCCGGAGAAGGACGGCTTGTTCTGCGAGAAGATCTTCGGTCCCACCCGGGACTGGGAGTGCTACTGCGGCAAGTACAAGCGCGTCCGCTTCAAGGGCATCATCTGTGAGCGCTGCGGCGTCGAGGTGACCCGCGCCAAGGTGCGCCGCGAGCGGATGGGCCACATCGAGCTGGCCGCGCCCGTCACCCACATCTGGTACTTCAAGGGCGTCCCCTCGCGCCTGGGCTACCTGCTGGACCTGGCGCCGAAGGATCTCGAGAAGATCATCTACTTCGCCGCCTACGTCATCGTCGCCGTCGACGAGGAGCTGCGCCACAACGAGCTCTCCACCCTCGAGGCGGAGATGGAGGTCGAGAAGAAGGCCGTCGCCGATCAGCGCGACGCCGATCTCGAGGCCCGCGCGCAGAAGCTCGAGGCCGATCTGGCCGAGCTGGAGGCCGAGGGCGCCAAGTCCGACGTCCGACGCAAGGTCAAGGACGGCGGCGAGCGTGAGATGCGCCAGCTCCGCGACCGGGCCCAGCGCGAGCTGGACCGGCTCGACGAGATCTGGACCACCTTCACCAAGCTGGCCCCCAAGCAGCTCATCGTCGACGAGGTGCTCTACCGCGAGCTCACCGACCGCTACGGCGAGTACTTCACCGGCGCGATGGGCGCGGAGTCCATCCAGAAGCTGATGGAGTCCTTCGACATCGAGGCCGAGGCCGAGAACCTGCGCGAGACCATTCGCACCGGTAAGGGCCAGAAGAAGCTGCGCGCGCTCAAGCGCCTGAAGGTCGTCGCGGCCTTCCAGGCCAACGGCAACTCGCCGATGGGCATGGTGCTCGACGCCGTTCCGGTGATCCCGCCGGAGCTGCGCCCGATGGTCCAGCTCGACGGTGGCCGCTTCGCCACCTCCGACCTGAACGACCTCTACCGCCGCGTCATCAACCGCAACAACCGCCTCAAGCGACTGATCGACCTCGGCGCGCCCGAGATCATCGTCAATAACGAGAAGCGGATGCTGCAGGAGTCGGTCGACGCCCTGTTCGACAACGGTCGTCGCGGCCGGCCGGTCACCGGTCCCGGTAACCGGCCGCTCAAGTCGCTGTCGGATCTGCTCAAGGGCAAGCAGGGCCGGTTCCGCCAGAACCTGCTCGGCAAGCGCGTCGACTACTCCGGCCGTTCGGTCATCGTGGTCGGCCCGCAGCTCAAGCTGCACCAGTGCGGTCTGCCGAAGCTGATGGCACTCGAGCTGTTCAAGCCGTTCGTCATGAAGCGCCTGGTGGACCTGAACCACGCGCAGAACATCAAGTCCGCCAAGCGGATGGTGGAGCGGCAGCGGCCGCAGGTGTGGGATGTCCTCGAAGAGGTCATCGCCGAGCACCCCGTGCTGCTCAACCGCGCGCCCACCCTGCACCGCCTCGGCATCCAGGCGTTCGAGCCGCAGCTGGTGGAAGGCAAGGCCATCCAGCTGCACCCGCTGGTCTGTGAGGCGTTCAACGCCGACTTCGACGGCGACCAGATGGCCGTGCACCTGCCGCTGTCGGCGGAGGCGCAGGCCGAGGCCCGCATCCTGATGCTGTCCTCGAACAACATCCTGTCGCCCGCGTCGGGCCGCCCGCTGGCCATGCCCCGCCTGGACATGGTGACCGGCCTGTACTACCTGACCCGCCTGGAAGAGGGCGCGAAGGGCGAGTACCGTCCGGCGACCAAGGACGAGCCCGAGTTCGGCGTCTACTCCTCGCCCGCCGAGGCGCAGATGGCCGTCGACCGCGGCGAGCTGACGGTGCGCTCCAAGATCAAGGTGCGCCTGACGACGCAGCGTCCGCCGAAGGAGATCGAGGCCGAGCTGTTCCCCGAAGGCTGGCAGCGCGGCGACGCCTGGACCGCGGAGACCACGCTGGGCCGGGTGCTGTTCAACGAGCTGCTGCCCGCCGACTACGCGTTCATCAACGAGCCGATGCCGAAGAAGCGGCAGGCGACGATCATCAACGATCTCGCCGAGCGGTACCCGATGATCGTGGTGGCGCAGACCGTCGACAAGCTCAAGGACGCCGGCTTCTACTGGGCCACGCGTTCGGGTGTCACCGTCTCCATGTCGGACGTGCTCGTGCCGCCGGAGAAGGCCGAGATCATGGAGCGCTACGAGGCGCAGTCGGATCAGATCGAGAAGAAGTACCAGCGTGGTGCGCTCGATCACCAGGAGCGCAATAACGCCCTGGTCAAGATCTGGCAGGAGGCGACCGAGGAGGTCGGTAAGGCGCTGCGCGCGCACTACCCGGCCGACAACCCGATCATCACGATCGTCGACTCGGGCGCCACGGGTAACTTCACCCAGACCCGTACCCTCGCGGGTATGAAGGGCCTGGTGACGAACCCGAAGGGTGAGTTCATCCCGCGCCCGATCAAGTCCTCGTTCCGCGAGGGCCTGACCGTGCTGGAGTACTTCATCAACACCCACGGCGCTCGTAAGGGTCTGGCCGACACCGCGCTGCGCACCGCCGACTCGGGTTACCTGACCCGTCGTCTGGTGGACGTGTCGCAGGACGTCATCGTGCGCGAGCACGACTGTGGCACCGAGCGCGGCATCCTGGTGCCGATCGCCGAGAAGCAGCTCGACGGTTCGCTCATCCGCGACGCGCACGTGGAGACCTCCGCGTACGCCCGCACGCTGGCCGCCGACGCGGTCGACGCGAACGGGAACGTCGTGGTCACCAAGGGTTCCGACCTGGGCGACCCGGCCATCGAGGCGCTGCTCGACGCGGGTATCACCGAGGTGAAGGTCCGCTCCGTGCTGACCTGCACCACCGGCACCGGCGTGTGCGCGGTCTGCTACGGCCGTTCGATGGCCACCGGCAAGCTGGTCGACATCGGCGAGGCCGTCGGCATCGTCGCCGCCCAGTCCATCGGTGAGCCCGGTACCCAGCTGACCATGCGTACCTTCCACCAGGGTGGTGTCGCGGGTGATGACATCACCGGCGGTCTGCCGCGTGTGCAGGAGCTGTTCGAGGCGCGCGTGCCCAAGGGCAAGGCCCCGATCGCCGAGGTCTCCGGCCGGGTGCGGCTCGAGGACGACGACCGGTTCTACAAGATCACCATCATCCCCGATGACGGTGGCGAGGACGTCGTCTACGACAAGCTGTCCAAGCGTCAGCGTCTGCGTGTGTTCAAGCACGACGACGGCACCGAGCGCCTGCTCGCCGACGGCGACCACGTCGAGGTCGGCCAGCAGCTGCTGGAGGGCGCGGCGGATCCGCACGAGGTGCTGCGCGTGATGGGCCCCCGTCAGGTGCAGATCCACCTGGTCCACGAGGTCCAGGAGGTCTACCGCTCGCAGGGTGTGTCGATCCACGACAAGCACATCGAGGTCATCGTGCGCCAGATGCTGCGCCGCGTGACGATCATCGATTCGGGCGCGACCGAGTTCCTGCCCGGTTCGCTCACCGAGCGTGCCGAGTTCGAGGCGGCCAACCGCCGGGTCGTGGCCGAGGGCGGCGAGCCCGCCTCCGGTCGCCCGGTGCTGATGGGTATCACCAAGGCGTCGCTGGCCACCGATTCGTGGCTGTCGGCGGCCTCCTTCCAGGAGACCACCCGGGTGCTGACGGACGCGGCCATCAACTGCCGCTCCGACAAGCTCATCGGCCTCAAGGAGAACGTGATCATCGGCAAGCTGATCCCGGCAGGCACCGGCATCAACCGGTACCGCAACATCCAGGTTCAGCCCACCGAGGAAGCCCGTGCCGCGGCGTACGCGGTGCCGTCCTACGACGACACCTACTACAGCCCGGACAGCTTCGGCGCCACCACCGGTGCCGCCGTGCCGCTGGACGACTACGGCTTCAGCGACTACCGCTGATCCCGTGAAGCATTCGGCCCCCGCATCTTTCGGTGCGGGGGCCGTTTCGCGTTCCGGGGGCCGGAACGGGGTGGTGCGGTTTAGGATGTGGCACCGGCTCGGTGGTTCGTCCGGGTCGGCGCGAAAGCTTCGAGGGGGCGCGCCGTGAGTCGATTCTCGCGTCGGGGGAGAGTGGTCCGGGATAGATGGATGGTGGGGGTGGTGGCGAGTTCGGTGTTCTCCCTGGCGTTTTGCGTGGGCGTGGCCGGGCTGTGGATGGTGACCGGTCGTGAGGAGACCCCGTCGGAGGGGCCCGCGACGTCGGTGATCGGAGAGCCCGCCGCGGCGACACCGCCGGACCTACCCAGGCGGCCTGACGTGACGTTGGCGCGAAATGGTGATCGCGGCCCGGTGGTCGGCCAGACATACGGTGCGGGCGAAGCGCTTTCGCCGATGCGGGGGTTGCGCGGACTGCCGTTCGATTTCGATCTTCCGGAGGGTTGGGGGTGTCGCGAGGGCAGCGAGCGACTGCGTGTGGACGCTGTGTGGACGTGTGTGGATGAACGCGGAGGCAGCCGGGCGGGCGGCTGGATCGGCGTGCAATCCTGCGCCGAGCCCTGCGGCGAGCTCGAACAGGCCATGTTCCGTTCGGCGTTGATCGGCACCGGACCGGTCTGGCACGCCACCGACGACACCACCTGGTACACCGAGACGCCGATCGAGATCGACGGTGATCCCCGCCTGCGCGTCGCGATGATCCACAGTTTCGCCGCCCACCCCGGCGGCCCCGTCGACACGCTCGCCTTCGCCCGCCTCACCGGGCCGGTCGCGGTCACCGACACCCTGGCGCGCGTGGTCAACGAGATCCGGCTGCGCGCGGCCGGCTGACCCGGCACTGGACAGCGCCGCCCACCCTGCGGTAGACAACTGGAACACGTTACAGTTCTGCGGCTCGGGAGGGTGTGTGGACAGCGCGACCATGGGCGAGCTGGTGATGGCCGGATTCGCCAAGCTCGGGTTCATCCGGTTCGCCGGCATCGAGGGGGAGGAGTTCGCGGCCGGGCACAATGTCGTCGCGATGTCGCCGCGCCCCGAGCACTTCAACCACAACGGCGACCTGCACGCCGCCGTGCTCTTCGGGCTGGCCGAGACCGCCGCCATGGGCGCCGCGGTCTCCGGGATCGTCGACGTGATGGGCGAGACGTTCGTCGTCGCGCGCAACGGGCGCATCGAGTACCTGGCCCGCGCCAAGGGTGACGCGGGACCGTTCCGCGCGGCCGCCGACCTCGACGCGGCGCTGCTCGCCCGCATCCGCGCGGCCATCGCCGAACGCGCCGAGAGCGAGTTCGAGATCGGCGTCCGCATCACCGACGACACCGGAAAGCAGGTGGCGGCAGCGGCTTTCACGGCCGTGCTGCGCCCGCGCCGCGCCTGAGGCGAGGCTCCGGCTCCCCGCCCGCCGGAGTCCCGCCCGAGGCGGGGCCTACGGCTGCCCGGTCAGGTAGTCCTCGGCCGCGTCGATCGCGGGCTGCCCGCCCCCGTGGTAGAGCCCGGCGAACGCGCCGATGACGCCGCCGACCACGGTGGTGATCGGCACGGTGATGAAGTCGAACACGAACAGCCCCAACGGGAATCCGACCAGGAAGCCGATGCCCGCGCCGATCGCCGCGCCCGCGAGGATCTGGGGCATCGCCTTCTCCGCCTCGGCGAAGAAGCGCTGCTGCGCATTGATCTCGCGCACCGGCGTTTCCGCCATCTCGGCGGGCGCGAGGGTGAGGCGGGTGCCCGACTCGTCGAGGTCCGGGACGAGGTCGACGCGCTGACCGGCGATGTGCAGCGTCATCGGCAGTGCCGCCACCACCTCGCCGTCCCGGTCGGCCACGGTGACCACGCGGTTGTCGGAGACCAGGTCGAAACGCCCGTCCGTCAGGGTGGTGACGGTGGCGCGCCGGTCCTCGGCGACGCTCACGTGGTAGTCGATCTCGTGGAACGCGCCGCGCAGATCCAGCGCCGGGTCCGCCGCCGGGTCGGCCGGGGCCACGCCGGAGGCGAGTCCGGTGGTCGCCAGCGCCAGCAACGCCGTCGCGGTGATTCTGCTGATCCTCATCCGATGCTTGTCCGTCCGCCGCATGTCCGATTTGTCCGCGCAGAATGTACCCGGCCTCGGCGGTGCCGGAAAGGGCGCCGGGACAATTGGGTGTGATCTAACAATCGCCGTTGTGGGATCTAACTGTCGCGGCGCGCGGAATCCGGTGCGTGCTCCGGGCGGATGCCCATTCCGCCGAGGTAGGCGGTGAGCGCCGCCAGCGGCGGGAAGCGGTCGGGCAGCCGCAGGGGCAGCGGGGCCTCGCGCAGCGTTCCGTCCAGCGCGGGGCGCAGCACCATGTCGTGTTCGCCGCGTCGCCCAGGCAGAGCAGGCCGTCGACGTGCCAGCGGTCGAGCCTGCCCATGGTGACCTCGAGCAGTTTCACGTCGTCCCAGGAGCGGATGGCCGCCAAACTCTCGGCGTCCCAGTCGAACAGCTCGTGGAGTTCGTCGCGCAGCCACTGGATGTCGCGCGTGCGCAGGGCCGCGTCGCTGCCCTTCGGGATGAGGTGCTCGTACCTCCGCCTTCGCTCCGGCCGTGCGCGGTGTGCGGAGGGGCTTCGCCCCAGCTGCGTCTGAGGGGAGGCCGGTGGTAGTCGCCGCGGTCCATCGTGACGGCGGCCCGCCCGCCGCCGAAGTGCGCGAGATCATGCTCTCCCGGCTGCCGTCGGGATTGCGGTACCGCACACCGGTGATGGGCCCCGTCGCCGCGTCGTGCGCGGTGCGTTCCCGGCCCGCCGCGTTGTCCGGGCCGCGCAGCAGATCGACCGCGGCGGTTTCCATGCGGAGGGTGAATGTGGGCTCGGCGCGGGCGGTTTCGGCGAGCAGGTTCAGGAATTCCCACTGCGGCACCATCGCGATGTGCCGGTATCCGACCGGGATGCCGCCGAAATCGGCGATGACGAGGGTGCGGTCGCCGATCCGCATCCGCATCTGTTCCAGCTTGCGGTGCGGCAGTGCGGCGAAGCGCGCGCCGAGGCCGAGTTCGTCCAGCAGGCCGCAGCGTGGATGGGTGCACCGTGTCACCACGGAAATCGCGCAGGAAGTCGCGGTGCTTCTCCAGGACCACCACCTCGATGCCGGCCCGGGCGAGCAGCAGTCCGGCCATCATCCCCGCGGGTCCGCCGCCCGCCACGACCACCTGTGTCGACTCCATCGGTGCCCCTCCCTCTGTTTACTACCAGATGTAGTAATTCCGTGTACGACCGAACGTGGTACCGGAATCGCCTTCGCGCCAGGGGTTGACGGGGCGGCATGCGGGTCGTAATACTGAACTAGATGGTTCAGTATGAGTTTCTGGATGCCTCGTTCGGGGCGCTGGCGGACCCCACCAGACGGGGCATCCTCGAGCGTCTCGGCGGCGGGCCCGCCACCGTCAGCGAACTGGCCGAGCGCTTCGACATGACCCTCACGGGCATCAAGAAGCACATCGGGCTGCTGGAGGAGGCGGGCATGGTCGTCACGGAGAAGCGCGGCCGGGTGCGGTACTGCATGCTCGGCGCGAACGTGCTCGAGCGTGAAGTGGCCTGGCTGCAGGGGTATCGGAGGATGCTGGAAGCCCGGATGGACCGTCTCGGAGAATTCCTCGAACGAACGGAGCCAGAACAATGACCACCGGTACACGCGAAGTCACTGTCGCCAAGCAGTCCGACCGCGAGATCCACATCGAGCGCGTCTTCGACGCCCCGATCGACCGGGTCTGGGAGGCCCACAGCCGCATCGAACAGCTCGTCCAGTGGTGGGGGCGCGGCAACCGGATCGACGTGGAGCGCTGGGAGTTCCGCAAGGGCGGGCACTACCGCTTCGTCGAGCGGTCCGATGACGGCGAGCACGGCTTCGAGGGGCGGTTCCGCGAGATCACCCCGAAGGAGCGCATCGTGCAGTCCTTCGAGTGGGACGGCATGCCCGCCCACATCTCCATCGACGCCGTCACCTTCATCGATCTCGGCGACGGCCGCACGAAGGTCGTCACCGACAGCCAGTTCCACACCCCGCAGGAGCGCGACGGGATGCTGGCCTCCGGGATGGAATCCGGTCTCGCCGAGAGCTACGAGGCCCTCGACGCGCTGCTCGCGAAATCGGCCTGAGCGCCGGCGTGTGGAACAGGTTGGCGCGAACGGGTATTCACTCGACTCGCGCCGACCGTTCCGTATTCGCTATCGGGAAGTCCTGCCGCTCAGCCTCTTTCCGTGCCGATCCGGCGCTTGCGCGGCTTCAGGCGCAGCGGCGGCAGCGGTGGGGCGGGGATGCGCTGATCGTGGGGATGGCCGGCGATGTAGGGGAACCGCTCGGCATTGCGCGCCTCCCAATCGGCACGGGCCGCGACGATCTCGTCGTGATCGCGGCCCACGAAGTTCCACCACATCACCAGTTCCTCGCGGAACGGTTCACCGCCGATCAGTGCCAGGTGCGCGCCCGTGGCGCTGGTGAGGCGCAGTTCGCGCCGTCCGGTGCCGAGGTAGAGCAGCGGGCCCGGCTTCAGTTCGGTATCGGCCACCGTCACCTCGCCGTCCACCGACAGCAGCGCGTACTCGAAGGCGGGATCGGCGGGGAGCACCACGTCGGCGCCCGGCTCGAGGCGCACGTCCGCGCCGACGATCGGCGTGTACGCCCGCGCGGGTGAGGTGATGCCCGCCAGTGTGCCGATGAGCACGATCGCGCGCAGCCCCGCCGACTCGTATACCGGCAGGTCGCGGTGCTGCTCGAAATGCGGTGCCACCCCGGTGGATCCGCCGGGCAGCGCGATCCACAGTTGCAGGCCGTGCCCGGCGGGCCGGGCCGGGTCGTAGTATTCGGAGTGGGCGATACCGCGCCCGGAGGTCATCAGGTTGAGCTGGCCGGGGTTGATCTCCACGTCCGAGCCCACCGAATCGCGGTGCCGGATACGGCCCTCGAACGGCCAGGTCACTGTCTGCAACCCGATGTGCGGGTGCGGATCGATATCGGGCGGCGCGCCGGTCTTGGTGACGGTGGGCGATCCGAAGTGGTCGAGGAAGCACCACGCGCCCACCGTCGGCAGATCCCGTTGCGGCAGCACCCGTTCCACGAACACGCCGCGCACGCCGCCCAGCGGCACCTCGCGCGCCGGATACAACTCGGTGACCGGTCCCGGCGCCTCGGCGGGCTCGCACACCGACTCCGCGGGATGCGGATCCAGATCGCTCACGCCGTCACCTCGCTGCGCTCGGTTCCGGCGCGCGCGATGCACGCTGTGCTGAGGGTTCGCTCGCTCACCGGACCACGCCTTTGCCGACGACGTGCGGGTCGTACTCCGGGTGCTTGTCGAGGTAGGCCTTGATGAACGGGCAGTGCGCGATGATCGTGCGCCCGCGGGCGATCACGTCGTCGAGCGCCTGCTTCGCCAGGATGTTGCCCAATCCCTTGCCGCCGAACGCCTTATCGATCTCGGTGTGGATGAAGTCGGTGTCCTGGCCGCGCTCGATGTACTCGGTGAAGCCGGCGAGTTCGCCGCCGTAGTGGATCTCGTAGCGGTTCTTCTCGGCGTTGCGTGCGACCGTGGTCGTCGTGGGGTCGGTCATGACTGCGTCCTCCTTGCGGGCCCGGGTGGGGTGCTTGCTCAGTATCGATACGCGATTGAACGCGCCGATCGTGGTGGCGATCCAGATGGTGGTCGAGATCTGGTCCGGGGAGAGCTGTTCGGCGGCCTCGGCGTACGCGCGCTCCAGTTCCGCCTCGTCCGGAAGCGTGGCCGTCACTTCGGCGAGTCCGAGCACGGCCCGGTCGCGCGCCGAGAACGGGCCGCCGCGCCGCCAGCCGGCCAGCACCGCGATCTCCTGTTCGGTGACGCCGGCGCGCAGCGCGGCGCGGTGGTGGGTGTCGAGGCAGTGCACGCATCCGTTGATCTGGGAGATGCGCAGGTTGATCAGCTCGGCGATCCGGCGGTCCAGGCCCGCGTCCTCGGCGGCCGCGCGCGCCTGTTTGGCGACCGCCAGCAGCGCCTTGTAGACGCCGGGAGTTTGCCGGTCGACCCATACTCGATCCATGTACCGGATGGTAGTCGCTCATGGTTGACATGTCACCCTAATTGAGTGAACTCCGTGCTCACGAGTCGCCGCGCGGCCCGTGGGTAGGGCGTATACCAGTCAGTACGGGCGGCTCGGCGCGAGGGTGTGACGTACGCCCCGTAAAGTCGTCTCATAACAGCACCGCAAGAAGACGCGGCACGATGTGCAGCGCGAGGAGCACCAGTGTCACTCGATCAGCCACTCGCCCCGCTCGGCCAGGAGGGCTCAGGCTTTGCCTCGGCGTGGCCCGTCCGGGCTGGTGACGTGGATGCGTACGACCGGCTTCGGTTCGACGCCGTCGCCAGATACCTGCAGGATATCGCCTGGGAAGAATTGCATCGGACCTTCCTGCATCGCTCGGACCCGGCCTGGATCGTGCGCCGCACGGTCATCGACGTCATCCGCCCGATCACCTGGCCCGACGAGGTCCAGTTGCTGCGGTGGTGCTCGAGCATGTCGACCAGGTGGACGAACATGCGGGTGCGCATCACCAGCGGCAACGGCGGGCTGATCGAGACCGAGGGCTTCTGGATCAATATCAACGAGGCCACCAACCGCCCCACCCGCATCAGCGACGAGGGCCTGGCCTACCTGGCGCGCACCACCGGCGAGCACCGGCTGCGCTGGCGGCCGTACCTGACCGACGCCACGCCCCCCGAATCGGACACCGACCTGCCCTTTCCGGTCCGGGCCACCGATATCGACCAGTACAACCACGTGAATAACGCGTGTTACTGGCAGGCGGTGGAACAGTTCCTGGTCGAATACCCCAAGCTCGTCGCCGCGCCGCACCGCGCGGTGATCGAATACCTGGCGCCGGTATGGGCGCGCCAGCACATCAGCGTGCGCAGCCGCTACGAACCCGGCGATCGCACGGGTAAGCCGGTGCTGCGGCTGTGGTTCGTGGTCGGTGACACCACCACGACCGTCGTACGGATCATGCCGCTGCCGTCCTGAGTCGGGTGTGCCGGCCGCCCTGATCGCCCGCGTCGGTCGGAGTGCCCAGTCGGACGGGCGCCCATGTCGGTTGGCCTGAGCGCCGCGCCGGCCG
Source organism: Nocardia puris (assembly GCF_036051655.1). NCBI lineage: Bacteria > Bacillati > Actinomycetota > Actinomycetes > Mycobacteriales > Nocardiaceae > Nocardia > Nocardia puris. Next base: position 2,607,867 of record NZ_CP107943.1, read on the forward strand.
GGGTGGTCCCGGCCGGCGCGAACGCCGTCAGCCGCGGGCGGCCTTCAGCAATTCCTCGCGGGTGGTGAACTTGACGCGGGGACGTCCGGCGGCTTTGCCCGCCGTCTTCTCCGCGTGGTCGATGGCGCGCCACCCGTCGCGGTCCACCAGGTCGGACTGCCGCTGCGCCAGTAGCTCTTTGAGCGCGGCGCGGTCGGCGGTGGGCGCGGGCAGCACACCGGCGATGAAGTCGGCGAGGACGTGCTCGACGGTCTCCTCCGAGTCGACGCGGTTCGACCCGATGACGCCGCGCGGGCCGCGCTTGATCCACCCGCTCACGTACACCCCGGGCACCGGTGCGCCGTCGGCGCCGATCACCCGGCCCTGGTCGTTGGGCACCACGCCGCGGCGCTCGTCGAACGGCAGATCGGCGACGGGTTCGCCCCGGTAGCCGATCGAGCGCAGCACCAGGGAGGCGTCCAGGTGGTCGGTCTCGCCGGTCGCGCGGGCGACCAGTGCGCCGTCCTCCTCGACCAGTTCGTTGCGCACGACGTCGATCCCGCTCACGCGGTCCTCGCCGGTGACGGCGGTGGGGGAGGCCAGGTAGCGGAACACGATCCGCTTGTTCGCCGGGTCGGCGGACTTCGCGGCGTACTCCTGGGCCAGGGTGTACTTCAACCGCAGCGACGGTTCGGCGTCCGGGTCGTCGAGCGCGGCGCGGTCGGCGGGGCCGAGGTCGAGTTCGGACTCGTCGATCACCACGTCGACGCCCTTCAGGTGGGCCAGCGCCAGGAATTCCGGCGAGGTGTAGGCGGCCTGCAGCGGGCCGCGCCTGCCGAGCACGACGACCTCGCGGATGTTGCTGTGCCGCAGGGCCTCCAGCGCGTGATCGGCGATATCGGTCTTGGCCAGCTCGTCGGGGTCGACGGTGAGCACGCGCGCCACGTCCAGGGCGACGTTGCCGTTGCCCACGATCACCGCACGCTCGCCCGACAGGTCGAACTGCCGGTCGGCGTAGTCGGGGTGGCCGTTGTACCAGGCGACGAATTCGGTGGCCGAATGGCTGCCCGGCAGGTCCTCACCGGGCACGCCCATGCGGCGGTCGGTGGCCGCGCCCACGGCGTAGATCACCGCGTGGTGGTGGGCCAGCAGCTCCTCGTGCGAGATGTGCTTGCCCACCTCGACATTCAAGTAGTACTGGAGCGTCTCGCGGCGGAAGGCCGATTCGAACATGCCCGACACCGTCTTGGTGCCCGGATGGTCGGGGGCGACGCCCGCGCGGACCAGGCCCCACGGGGTGGGCAGGCGGTCGAACATCTCGACCTCCACGTCGCAGCGGCGCAGCAGTTCGTCGGCGGCGTAGCAGGCGGCCGGACCGGCCCCCACGATCGCGACGCGCAGCGTGCCCAGGCTCTTGGGCGGGCGCACCGGCGTGGCGAGCGGGTCGAAGTTCGATTCGAGCGGGTGGCGTTCGAACCAGGCCGCGTTGATCTCGCGGAACCGCGCGAGGGAGGCCGTCAGATCGTCCTCGGAGACGATGGCGTCCACGGGACAGGCGTCCACGCAGGCGCCGCAGTCGATGCAGGTGTCCGGGTCTATGTAGAGCATTTCGGTCGTCGCGAACTCCCGCTGCTCCGGGGTGGGACGGATGCAGTCGACCGGGCACTCGGAGACGCAGCTGGCGTCGTTGCAACAACGCTGCGTGATTACGTAGGCCATAGTGTGCAGATCCTCGGGACGTACGTGGGCTGAGCCGCCTGTGTCGGGGACGGTCCAGCGGCGCCGCAGGGAGCGGGAAGCGAGATGTGACGCCGCTTTCAGTTTGCCTCGAGTGTGGCGCGTACCTCATGCGGGGCCGTTTTCCCGCCTGTCGCACGGTGGCGCGGCGGGGCGGCCTACGGTAGGTCCATGGTGCGGACCCTGATCCTCATGCGGCACGGTAAGTCCGGCTACCCCGAGGGCGTCGGCGATCACGAGCGCCCGCTGGCCCCGCGCGGGCTACGCGAGGCCGGGCTGGCGGGTGACTGGCTGCGGGCCACACAGCCGCCGATCGACGCGGTGCGCTGCTCCACCGCCGTGCGCACCCGCGAGACCCTGGCCGCGACCGGCGTCACCGCGCCGGTCGTCTACGAGCGCGGCATCTACGAGGCCTCGCCCAACACGCTGATCGAATTGGTGCAGCTCGCCGACGACGACGTGCGCACCTTGATGCTCATCGGCCACGCCCCCGGAATGCCGTGGACCGCTTGGGAACTGGCCGCCAACCGCGACTCAGACGCGGCCGTGGAACTGAGCCGTAAGTTCCCCACCTCGGCGCTGGCCGTCCTGGAGTTCCACCACCCCTGGGCCGAAATCCACCCGGGCTCGGGCGAACTGACGACGTTCCATATTCCCCGCTGAACCCGGACGCGCCCGGCGGGGTCGAACTTCGCCGGGCGCAAGGGGTCTCGACAACCGCGTCGACCTCGTGTTCGGGTCGCCCTCGCTCGCGTCCGGCCGGGTCATGTCGACTCGCGTCGCGCGCGACAAATCACGGGCCGTCGACGCTACGTCCGAGGGCGGACTCCGGGCTCCCCACCCGGCTCAGCTCATTTGAGCAGCTTGCCGCCCACGACGACCCCCACCCCGAGCAGCACCAGCAGCAGGAACGCCACGAAGCCGTTCGTCAGCCACCACACCACCCCGAGCACGACCACCACCGGCGCCACCGCGATAGCCGCGATCACCGGACTCTCCTTGACCGTCGCCCAAGCCGACCGAGCCCGGATCCGATCTATGTCTTTGCCTGCCATACGACCAGGGTAGGCCGGTTCGGGGGATCGACAAGGAGAGGTCAGTCGGCCAGCCTGTCGAGGTCGATCTTCATCGGCGCGGGCGAGGCTACGGAGAATGCGCCACTCCCCTCGAATTCCTCGACGTAACCGAGTTCGTCGGTGAGGCGCAGCGCGAGCACGCTGATCGGTGAGCTCGGGTCGATGATCCAGTAGTGCGGTATGCCGGCATCGGCATACTCGGCCCGTTTGATGACGTAGTCCATACGGCGCGAGCCGGGAGAGACGATCTCGACTACCAGTCGCACACTCTCGGCGCGGACGATTCCACGCTTGCCGCGAAGCCGGTCGCGCTCATGACGCTCGATCACGATGAGGTCCGGTTTTCTGACCGTCGCGGGCTGGTCGCCCGGCACCAGCTGTAGATCGACGTCCATGTCGAGTGCGGCCGCCAACCTCGATGGCAACTGTGTACGCATCTGGAAGAGGAGCTCGCCGGCCGCCATGTTGTGATCCAGTGTCGGCGACGGTGCCATCGCGAGCTTCCCCTCCTGCAGCTCCCAGCGATTCAGTTCGTCCTGCTCGAGCGCTTCATAGTCGGCGACCGTCAACAGTCGCCACGGTTCGGGTAGCGCGGTCACCCTCACCCTCCTCAGCTCGCTCCCCCAAGTCGTATCCAGTGTCCCACAGTCCTCGTGGCTGACGAGCAAGCGCGAGAGGGCGCGTCTCGGGGGACGGGAGAATGGGGCTTGCTTGGAGTGCGCTCCAGGTGGATAGCGTCGAGTGGGTTCGAGGAGAGGGGTGAGTGCGGTGAGTGTGAGCGTGCGGGCCGAGGGGAATGCGGAGCGGGAACGGCCGCGGTATTCGATCGGCGAAGTGGCCGAGCGGACCGGGCTGACCAGGGACACCTTGCGGTGGTACGAGCGGATCGGGCTGATGGACTACGTCGGCCGCGATCACGCGGGCAAGCGGCGGTTCAGCGACCGGGATCTGGAATGGCTCGCGCTGATCGGCAAATTGCGCACCACCGGGATGACGGTGGCCGACATGGTCCGCTACGCCGAACTCGTGCGCGAGGGGGAGCAGACCTTCCCTGAACGACTGGAGATGTTCCGCCGCACGCGCGCCGACGTACTCGCCAAGATCGCCGAACTGCAACAGGCCGTGGACGTCCTGGACTACAAGATCGCCATTTACGAGGGGTGAAGCCAACGCCTTCGGCGTATTGCTCGGCAATTGGTGCCAGGTCCACAGGTGAGGACTGTGCCCGGCTGGATGTTCATGTGCGGGAGTCTTCGTGCTCCTGCGACTGTGAAAGGAAACGACGTATGACTACGACGACGCTGCCCACCACCGCCCTTGGCATGGACGGCTTGGAGGTGGGCGCTCAGGGGCTCGGCTGCATGGGCATCAGTGAGTTCTACGGCCCTAGTGACCTGGACGAATCGCGTGCGACGCTGGATCGCGCGCTCGAACTCGGGATCACCTTGTTCGACACCGCCGATATCTACGGCTCCGGCCACAACGAGGAATTCCTCTCCGATTTCGTGCGGGCCAACCGCGAGCAGGTGGTGCTGGCCACCAAGTTCGGCATCGTGCGCAAGGCCGACGATCCCGCCTTCCGGGGTTTCGACAACTCGCCCGACTACATCCGCGAGTCCGTGGACGGCAGCCTGCGCAGGCTCGGCATCGACGTCATCGACCTGTACTACATGCACCGGCGCGATGTGCGGGTGCCGATCGAGGAGACGGTGGCCGTGATGGCCGAACTCGTCGCGGCGGGCAAGGTGCGCGCGCTGGGGTTGTCCGAGGTGACGGGCGCGGAACTGCGCGCGGCGCACGCCGTGCACCCGATCGCGGCGGTGCAGTCGGAGTGGTCGCTGTTCTCCCGCGACGTGGAGCGCTCCGCCGTGCCCGCGGCCGCCGAGCTAGGCGTCGCGTTCGTGCCGTACTCGCCGCTGGGGCGCGGGTTCCTCACCGGGTCGTTCGCCACCGCCGGCGAACTGGCCGGTCGGGACTTTCGCAAAGCGATGCCGCGCTTCTCCGGTGACAACGCCGCGCGCAACGCGGCACTGCTGGCCCCGGTGCACTCCATCGCCGCGGCGCGCGGCGTGACGCCCGCGCAGGTCGCCCTGGCCTGGGTGCATGCCCGTTCGGACGCGCACGGCCTGCCGGTGGTGCCGATCCCCGGCACCCGCAGCCGCACCCGGCTGGCGGAGAACGTCGCCGCCGCGACCCTGGCCCTGACCGCCGACGAACTGGCCACCCTCGAGCCCATCGCGGAGCAGGTCGCCGGAAACCGCTACGCGGACATGTCCTTCACCTCCGCCGGACGGGAGTGAGCGTCGCCGCGCCCGGTCCGAGATCCGGGCCGGGCGCGGCGACGGCGCTCAGTAACCCTGGTACGCCCCACCGGAATTGACCGCCGCGACGCCCGGCACGTTCGACAGCGATCCGTACCGGTCGATCGAGTAGCGGGTGGCGGCGACGATGTTGTGCACCGGATTCCAGATGTCGTCGTAGCCCGGCGCCTTGTAGGCGTTGAACGTGCTGTCGATGGTCTGCATGATGCCCTTGGACGGCGTGCCGTTGAGCCAGTTGCTGTCCCAGCGGTTCTCGGCGTGCGGGTTGCCGCTCGACTCGTGCTCGATGATCATCGCGATGGCGCGCTCGTCGATCTCCTCGGGCTTGTAGCCCATCTCGATGAGGATCTTCTTGGCCTCGGCGATCCAGTCCGCGACCTCGCCGGTCGGCATCGGGCCGCTGGGCGCGCCGGAGCCACCGCCCGAGCCGGAATACGGTGTGCTCGAGGACGATCCGGAGTTGCCGCCACTGCCCGACATCAGGTAGCTCGGCGTGTTCGACGGTGACTGGCTGGGGGTCTGCGTCTGGCTGGGTGTCTGCGTCGCCGCGGGTGTGGTGCTCGCCGGGTCGGTGGCGGGGGACGGGGAGGCGATGAGGCTCGGATCGTTCAACGCCTCGACCGCGGCCTGCAGCTTGCCGACGGCCGTGTCCACCTTGGTCTTCGCGGCGGTCGCGACGTTCTGCGCGGTCTGCAGGGCCGTGGTGATCTGGGTTTCCCAATTCGCGGCGTCGGCCGCGATGCGGATGCGCAGGTCCTCGGCCGCCTGGCCGGTCAGATCGCCGAGCAGTTCGGTGGTGCGGGCGGTGGCGTCGACGGTGCCGTCGGGTTTGACGGTGAACCCGGTGATCAGGCCCGCGCCCGCCGCGGGCACGGGCCCGGCCGCCGAAGCCTGGTCGCGCAGCCGCAGCACCGCCGATTTGGCCTCGTTCAGGTTTCCGACCTCGGCGGCGAAGGCGGTGGAGAGTTCGAGCAGCGCGGCGCTCACCGCCGACGCGCGGGATTTCTCGGTGTCCATCCGGGAGGTCGCCGCGGCGGCCGCCGCGCCGGACCAGATGTTCTCGGTCCCGAGCTGGGCGGTCGTGTCGGACGCCGTGCGCACGGCGGTGTCGAGGTTCTGCGAGAGGGTCGAGGCCGCCGTGCCCGCCGCGGCCAGCTGGTCGGGCTGCCAGCCGGCGACGTCGTCGATGGAGAGGGTCATGGCAGCTCCAGGGCGATGGTCTGCAACCGGGTCGCGAAGTCGCCCTCCGCCACCTCGTAGGCGCCCGCGGCATTGCGGGTGGTGTCGGCGACCTTGTCGAGCCGGGTCGAGATCCGCGTGAGCGCGGTGTTCACCGCATCGGTCGCCGGGGTGACCGACGCACCGAACTCCGTGCCGGGTAGCGCGCCCGCGGCGGGGCCGAACCCGTTGCCCGCGTTGAGTCCGCGAATCGTCCCGGCCCCGGTGGACAGTGTGTTCGCGAAGGTCTTCAGCGCCTCAGGATTCACCTGGAGCTGTCCGGCCTGCGGTCCCTCGACCATTGGAAATCCCCCATCTCCCCGACCTGAAAGTCGCGGCCAGCATAACAAAGGCGGGCCCGCGAGGAGAGGGTCTCGACGCTCTGATCAGCCGGTGTCGGTCGCGGCGGTTATGTTGGTCGAGGTGTCTCCGGCGGCGGGCCCGCGTGGGCCGGGAGCGACGGCCGCCGGATCGGACAGAGAGGTCGGCACATGCGCGCAGCTCAGGTCAGCAAGCTGGAGGGTCCCGAGGCCATCGAGGTCGTCGAGATCCCCGAACCCGCGGGGTACGAGGGCGGGGTGGTGATCGACGTGCACGCCGCGGGCGTCGCGTTCCCCGACGTGCTGATGACGCGCGGGCTGTACCAGATGAAGCCGCAGCTGCCGTTCGTCGTGGGCGGCGAGGTGGCGGGCGTGGTCCGCGAGGCGCCCGAGGGCGCGCAGGTGCGCGCCGGTGACCGGGTGCTGGCGCTGACGATGCTGGGCAACGCGATCGCCGAAGTGGCGGTGGCTCCGGCGCCGATGGTGTTCCGCCTGCCCGACAACATCTCGCTGGAGGCGGGGGCCGGCATCCTGTTCAACGATCTGACCGTGCACTTCTGCCTGCGCAACCGCGGCAGGCTGGCCGAGGGCGAGACCGTGCTCGTGCACGGCGCCGCGGGCGGCATCGGCACCTCCACGCTGCGCATGGCCGCGGCGCTGGGCGCGGGCCGGGTGATCGCCGTGGTGAGCACGCCGGAGAAGGCCGAGGTGGCCAGGGCCAACGGCGCGAGCGATGTGGTGCTCACCGAGGGCTGGCTCGCCGCGGTCAAGGAACTCACCGGCGGGCGCGGCGTCGACATCGTGCTCGACCCGGTGGGCGGGGACCGGTTCACCGACAGCCTCCGCTCGCTGGCCCCGGCCGGGCGGCTGCTGGTCGTCGGGTTCACGGCGGGGGAGATCCCCACCGTGAAGGTGAACCGCCTGCTGCTCAATAACGTCGAGGTGGTCGGCGCGGCGTGGGGCGAATGGGTCATGCGCAACCCCGGTTACCTGGCCGAACAGTGGGCCGAGGTGGAGCCGCTGCTGGCGTCGGGCAAGATCGCGCCGCCCGAGCCGGTGCTGTTCCCGCTGGAGCGCGCCGCCGACGCCGTCGCCTCCCTGGACAACCGCACCGCCACCGGCAAGGTCGTCGTCACGCTGCGCTGAGGTGCGGGCCCGTCCGCCGCGCCGATGACCAGAACGCCGATCCGGGTGGTGGCCGGATCCTGCTGACGCCGGAGACCCCGCATCGGCGCGGCATCGGCGCGGTCACCGACCTCGAGGCGCCCTACCGGGCCGCCCGCCATCCGGTCGGTGGCCGCAGCTCGATCCGGACCTTGCCTAGGCCGGGCCGGTCGAAGCGGACCGGTCCGGCACCGACCTCACCGCCGCCGAACGAGAGACCATCGACCATGACACTCACCGACCGGGTGCTCAACCGCACGCTGCTCGAGCGCCAGCACCTGCTGGAACGCTCCACCCTCACCACGCCGCGGATGTGCGAGCACCTGATCGGGTTGCAGGCCCAGGACGTGCCGCCGCCCTTCGTCGGATTGTGGAGCCGGATCGCGGATTTCGATCCGTCGACGGTGTCGGACGGTTTGGACGACCGTTCGCTGGTGCGCATCACGTTGATGCGCGGCACGGTGCACCTGGTCACCCCGTCCGACGCGCTGCGCATCGCGCCGCACATCCAGCCGGAGCTGGAGAAGGTGCCGTTCCGCAAGGGTTTCAACTTCGGCGCGATGGTCGGCATGGACCCCGACGAGGTGCGTGCGCGGGGTGAGGAAGTGCTCGGCGACGAGCCGATGGCCGCCTCCCAGATGCGCGCCCGCGCCGCCGAGCTCTGGCCGGACCGCGACGCCGGGGCCGTGCTGCAGACCTGGCTGTACCAGCTGCCGGTGTTGCAGACGCCGCCGCGCGGACGCTGGAAGGACAACAGCCGCCCGGTGTGGTCACGCGTGGAACCCTGGCTCGGCGCACCGCTCGACCCCACCTACCCGCTCGCCGAACTCCTGCTGCGCTACCTGCGCGCGTTCGGCCCGGCCACCACCTCGGACATGCAGGCCTGGTCGAAGCTCACCGGCATCAAACAGGCCGTCGATCAGCTCGGCGAGCGGGTCCGCACCTACACCGACGCGCGCGGGCGCACCCTCTACGACGCGGCCGACGCCGCGCTCGCCGATCCCGATCGCCCCGCCCCGGTCCGCCTGCTCGGCTGGTACGACAACCTGCTGCTCTCCCACAAGGACCGCGCGCGTGTGATCCCCGAGGGCGGCGCGTCGCATCCCGCGTGGAGCCGGATCAACGTGTCGTCGGTGCTGATCGACGGCTTCGTCGCGGGCGTCTACAAGATCTTCCCGAAGGCGGGCGTCGCCGAGCTGCGCGCCGCCCCGACCCGCCCCTGGACGCGCGCCGAACGCACCGAATTCGACGCCGAGGCCCACGCCCTGCTCGGCTTCCTGGAACCCGATCTCACCCCACGCGTGGAGATCCTGGACGTCGGCGCGGATTTACGCCCCTGAGCGCTGCGGCGGACCCTCTCGCCCACCCTCACCGCTCCCGCGCCTCCCGGTACGCCGGCGCCTTGCTGCTCCCGGTCGGCGTCAGCGTGCGCAGCAGCGGCAGCGCCCGGCGCTCGACCACGGTGGACAGCACGATCACGCTGTGCGAGCGCACCACCGCGCTGGTCCGGTCGATGCTCAGCAGCACCGCTTGCAGGCCGGCGTGCGAGTCGGCGCCGAGGCGGCACAGCACATCGCCGGAGCCGGTGGTGGCGTAGGCCTCCAGCACGCCGGGGATGGCGTCGAGTTCTGCGCTGACGATGTCGAGCGCGCCCTGCGCGATCTCCAGCGTGACGAACGCCTGCACGTCGAAACCGGCCGCGGTGACGTCGATCTGCGGGTCGTAGGAGGCGATCACCCCGGCCTCCTCCATCCGTCCGATGCGGGATTGCACGGTGGCCCGCGCGACCTTGGTGCGGCGGGACAGCTCCAGGATCCCGGCCTTCTGGTATTCGTGCATCGCGGTGAGGATGGCGAGGTCGAGCTCATCCAGTTTCGCCGGGGTGCGGGACATGGCGGCCTCCGGTATCGGGCGCGGGCGGACGGCGGTGTCCGCTCTCTACTATTCAAATTGTCCAGCATCCAGCGCGCTCAGCTAGCCGAATCCGCCACTGTGTCCACAGAATTTCGGGGAAGTTGCCTACCGTAAGCCGTGGCGATTTCCTTGGGTATGACCATCGAGCACCTGCCCTCCGACGGCGAGCTGCGCGGCCTCGTCGGACTGGTCGACCACGACGACAGCGTCGATCCGTTCCCCGTGATCGGCTGGGACGCCCTGGTCTGGGTGGTGGGCAACGCGACGCAGACCGCGCATTTCCTCCGCTCGGCGTTCGGGATGCGGCTGGAGGCGTACTCCGGTCCGGAGACCGGCAACCGCGACCACAAGGCGTACGTGATGCGCAGCGGCGCGGCGCGTTTCGTGGTGACCGGCGCGGTGTCCCCCGACAGTCCCCTCATCGAGCATCACGCCAAACACGGCGACGGCGTCGTCGACATCGCGCTGGAAGTCCCCGACGTGGACCGCTGCGTGACATGGGCCCGCGAGCACGGCGCGACCATCTTGGACGAACCCCACGACGAGACCGACGATCTCGGCACCATACGCACCGCGGCCCTGGCGACGTATGGCGACACCAGGCACACCCTGGTGGACCGTTCCGCCTACTTCGGCCCCTACCGCCCCGGCTATGTCGCGCGCCGCGCACCCGAACCTAGTGAGGGGACCAGGCTGTTCCAGGCCATCGATCACGTCGTCGGCAACGTCGAACTGGGCATGATGGACCGCTGGGTCGAGTTCTACCGCCGCGTCATGGGTTTCACGAACATGGCCGAATTCGTCGGCGACGACATCGCCACCGAGTACTCGGCGCTGATGAGCAAGGTCGTGGCCAACGGCAACCACCGGGTGAAGTTCCCGCTCAACGAGCCGGCGGTGGGCAAGAAGCGCTCCCAGATCGACGAGTACCTGGAGTTCTATCGCGGCCCCGGCGTGCAGCACATCGCCCTGGCCACCTCCGACATCCTGGCCTGCGTCGACGCGCTGCGCGCCGCGGGCGTCGAGTTCCTGCCGACCCCCGCCACCTATTACGAGGACCCGGAACTGCGCGCCCGCATCGGCCACGTCCGGGTGCCGGTGGAGGAGTTGCAGCACCGCGGCATCCTGGTCGACCGCGACGAGGACGGCTACCTGCTGCAGATCTTCACCAAACCGCTCACCGACCGCCCCACCGTCTTCTTCGAACTCATCGAGCGCCACGGTTCCCTCGGCTTCGGCAAAGGCAACTTCAAGGCCCTCTTCCAGGCCATCGAACGCGAACAACAGGCCCGCGGGAATCTGTGACAGCGGTCTAGGTTTGAGTCAACCGGCTGCACGCGTCATCGGCCAGCGCCTTGCCCGCCTCGCCGTAGAGGTGGAACACTTCGTCCGCACCGCGCTCGCGCAGCTCCTCGATATCCTCGGTGTGCGTTACGACGCCGGCGATCACGGCACGGCAGTGCCCCTTGCGCAGCTGGTCGAGCGCTGCCAGATTGCCGCGCTGATGTGGCATCGCCAGCACGATGAGCTCGACCTCGTCGGACAGGTTCAGGCGTTCCCAGAAGTCGGAATCGGCGGCATCCCCTTGGACGATCCGGTAGCCACGCGCCCGCAACTCGTCGGCTACGGTCGGGTCCTGTTCGACCCCGATCACGGTCATGCCGTGCTCGTCGCGAAGTTGATCGTAGGCGCCCCGCCCGACCCGGCCCATGCCGAGGATCACCGCGCGCGCGTCGTCCACCATCATGGGCCGGTCGATCGGCAGCAGTGGGTCGCGTTCGAAGCGCCTCCACCGGTCGGCGTAGGCCTGGTACAACCGGGGAGCATTCGAGTTGAGCACGGCGGAGGCGGTGAAACTCATCGCCACGGTCAGCGCGATCACCACCAGCCAGTCCGGTGACAGCAGGCCGCTCGCGGTCGCCAGCGCGCCGACGATCAGCCCGAACTCCGAGTAATTGGTCAGCGCGGCGCCGGACAGGAGCGCGGTGCGCGCGCGCAGCCTGGCGCGGAGGAACAGCGCGACGAACAGGGCGCCCTTGAACAGCGCCAGCAGCAGCAACCCGGCCGACACCGCGAATGTCTGCGCGGTGGGCATCCCGGCGAGTCCGATGCTCAGGAAGAAACCGACCAGGAACAGCTCTTTCAGTGCGAACAACGACTTCGCCAGCGGCGCCGAATTCGCCGCGGGCGCGATGAGTACGCCCAGCAGCAGAGCGCCCAGATCGCCTTTGATGCCCACTAGATCGAACAAACCGTAGCCGAGGACCAACGCCGCGACCACGCCGAAGAGTACCTGCATCTCACCGTGTCCGATCCGGTCGAGCAGCCGGTGCAACAGGGGCGCCATCGGGATCAGCAGCAGCAGTGACAGCGCCCACAAGCTGGGGTAGTTCCCGGTCGACGCCGTGATGTAGACGACCGCGAAGATGTCCTGCATGACCAGGACGCCGATGGCGGCCCGGCCGTAGAGCGAGGAGGCCTCGCCGCGTTCTTCCAGCACCTTCACCGCGAAGACCGTGCTCGAGAACGACAACGCGAATCCGATCAGCAGCAGGTCGGTCCACCCGCTGCCGGACAGCAGCGACAGCCCCGTGTATTTCAACGCGCCGACGAACAAGGCGATCGCCAGTGTCGAAACCGCCATATGCGCCGTGGCGGTGCCCCAGATCTCGCGGCGAGCCAGCGAACGTACGTCCAGTTTGAGCCCGATGGTGAACAACAGGAGCGTCACGCCGAGGTCGGCGATCGTTCCCAGTCCGTCGGTGAGTTCGTAGCCCATCCCGTTGAGTACGAATCCCGCGATGAGAAATCCGACGAGCGGTGGCAGGCGAACCGCCATGGCGCAGAGACCGCCGACGAACGCGGCGATGATGAACGCGATTTCCATGACCCCTCGAGGGTGCGCGCGGTGGAAGGGAACGCCCGACACTAACCGGCGTCGCCGAATTTCGCCGTCCGTGCGGGACGGGTGACGGGCCTGACCGGCCGGCCGCGATCACGCCGGTGACGGGCCTCCGCCGAGCTCGGGCCGACCGCACTCGTGGCGGTCTGGGTAGAGTTCATGGCATGCGGATCCCAGCGGCGCTCGTCATCGGAGTGGCGGTCGTGGGTGTAGTGACGGCGTGCGGTTCCAGCGGTGACGGTAGTTCGGGTGACGTCCCGCTGCGCCCGCCGCCCAAGGTCGCGACGCTGGGCCCGTTCGTGGGGGAGTGCGGCAACGTGACCGATGACGAAGTGCGCGAAATCGCGGGCCTGCAACAACTTACGACGGTGTTCAAGAACTCGGTCGGCTGCAACTACCAGTCCGGCGGGCTGGTGTCGCCGAGCGTGACCTTCGCCTCCTATCGCGGCAGCCCCATCGAGCGCGAGCGCGCCTGGGTGGCCAGCGTGGGTCGCGAACCGGACAAGATCGAGGTCAGCGGCCACTCCGGATTCATGGCACTGTCCCCGGGCGGGCAGGTGTGCGATCTGGCCGTGCAGTTGGAGGACGACTTCTTCGAATGGTCGATGTCGTACGGGATCTACGAGCCCACCGGCAACGCCTGCGACAAGATGCGCAGGCTGGCCGAACTCACGGTGGAGCGACTCGGATGAGCGGGCTGCGCGCGCGACGCGCGGCGCTGGCCGCGGCGATGCTGGCGCTGGCCGCCACGGCGGCGGGCTGCGGGCAGACGATCGAGGGCTCGGCCTACCCGGTCGGCGGCAGCCAGCCGGTGAACACCAATTTCGACAAGCTGCTGCGCGAATGCGAGGTGGTGGAGCCGGCCCAGATCGGCAAGGCCGTCGGCGACGCGCGCGACGTGCAGGGCTCGTTCAACGGCGCGATCTGCATGTGGGACGTGTCGGATGCGCCGGGCGGGCTGGCGATGGTCACGCTCAACTGGTACGAGATCGGCTCGCTGAGCAACGAGAAGATCACCAACGACAAGCTCGGCTACACCTCGGAGAGCATCCAGGTGCAGGGCAGGCGCGCGCTGCAGACGCGCCGTCCCAACGACCCCGACTCGTGCGGTGTGAGTGCCAGCGCGGCCGACACCGGCGTCATCGGCTGGTGGATCAACTACCGCGCGGGCTCGTCACATCCCGACCCCTGCGTCGGCGCCAAACAACTGGTCGAGTTGACCTTGAATCTGGCCAGGTGAGCGGCCCTTCCGCACCGGGGCGCACCCGGGTCGGAGGACCCCGCTTTGACCCTGCCTGAGCGTCGCGAGTATCGTGGATCGCTGTGCCCGGAAGCTTGCGGGCAAGTTCGTGTGCGGGACGTAGGCCAGCGAGAGCGGCCGACACCTCCGGCATGCCCGGAACCAGGGTTCCGTCCGGCGCGCGACACGCCCGACCTCGGGACGCGAGAAACGTGGTTGGACGTGCGAGTGAATGCTCGATGAACGGCGGTGCGAGCGCCGGAACCGACAGGCGCGAGCCTGCGAGACCGTGCCCGGATCCGCGCGTACGCCCGCCAATTGAACACAGACACGAAGTCCAGACACCGCGTATCAACAAGGAAAGCCGGTCTATGCCAACCATCAACCAGCTGGTCCGCAAGGGTCGCCGCGACAAGGTCGCCAAGACCAAGACCGCGGCCCTCAAGGGGAGCCCGCAGCGTCGTGGCGTGTGCACCCGCGTGTACACCACGACCCCGAAGAAGCCGAACTCCGCGCTGCGCAAGGTCGCGCGTGTTCGCCTGACCAGTGCGGTCGAGGTCACGGCGTACATCCCCGGTGAAGGCCACAACCTGCAGGAGCACTCGATGGTGCTCGTCCGCGGCGGTCGTGTGAAGGACCTCCCCGGCGTTCGCTACAAGATCATCCGCGGCTCGCTCGACACCCAGGGTGTCAAGAACCGCAAGCAGGCCCGCAGCCGCTACGGCGCCAAGAAGGAGAAGAGCTGATATGCCGCGCAAGGGCCCCGCTCCCAAGCGTCCGTTGATCAACGACCCGGTCTACGGGTCGCCGCTGGTCACCCAGCTGGTCAACAAGATCCTGCTGGACGGCAAGAAGTCGACCGCCGAGCGCATCGTCTACGGTGCCCTCGAGCAGGCGCGCGAGAAGACCGGCACCGACCCGGTCGTCACCCTCAAGCGCGCCCTCGACAACGTCAAGCCGTCGCTCGAGGTGAAGCCCCGCCGCGTCGGTGGCGCCACCTACCAGGTGCCGGTCGAGGTCCGTCCGGGCCGCGCCAACACCCTCGCGCTGCGCTGGCTGGTGAACTTCTCCCGCGCGCGTCGTGAGAAGACCATGGTCGAGCGGCTCGCCAACGAGCTGCTGGACGCGAGCAACGGTCTGGGCGCTTCGGTGAAGCGTCGCGAGGACACCCACAAGATGGCCGAGTCGAACCGGGCGTTCGCGCACTACCGCTGGTGATCGCCGCCCGGCCCGTCGCTGGTGTCGGCGCCGGAAGGCTCACGGCGTGAGAGGTCAAGCCCGGAGGCGGCAGCCGGTCGTCACCACGGAGGGCTCCGATCACGCCAAGTCGCAGCAGTGTCGGAGGGCACTTCGGTGCCCTTTCCGGCGTTGACATAGTGATGACCCGACAGGGTCCGACCCGAAGATCCCAACTAGCTACGAGCGGGGAAGATTTCCGTGGCACAGGACGTGCTCACCGACCTCAACAAGGTCCGCAACATCGGCATCATGGCCCACATCGATGCCGGTAAGACCACCACCACCGAACGCATCCTCTTCTACACGGGTGTCAACTACAAGATCGGTGAGACGCACGACGGCGCGTCGACCACCGACTGGATGGAGCAGGAGCAGGAGCGCGGCATCACCATCACCTCCGCCGCGGTGACCTGCTTCTGGAACCAGAACCAGATCAACATCATCGACACCCCCGGCCACGTGGACTTCACCGTCGAGGTGGAGCGTTCGCTGCGCGTGCTCGACGGCGCCGTCGCCGTGTTCGACGGCAAGGAAGGCGTCGAGCCGCAGTCCGAGCAGGTGTGGCGCCAGGCCGACAAGTACGACGTCCCGCGCATCTGTTTCGTCAACAAGATGGACAAGCTGGGCGCGGACTTCTACTTCACCGTGCAGACCATCAAGGACCGCCTCGGCGCCAAGCCGCTGGTCATCCAGCTGCCGATAGGCGCGGAGGACACCTTCGAGGGCATCGTCGACCTGGTCGAGATGAACGCCAAGGTGTGGACGGGCGAGACCAAGCTCGGTGAGAAGTACGAAGTCAAGGAGATCCCGGCCGACCTCGCGGAGAAGGCCGAGCAGTACCGCCAGGAGCTGCTCGAGACCGTCGCGGAGTCCGACGAGGCGCTGCTGGAGAAGTTCTTCGGCGGCGAGGAGCTCACGATCGACGAGATCAAGGGCGCCATCCGCAAGCTGACCGTCACCTCCGAGCTCTACCCGGTGCTGTGCGGCTCGGCGTTCAAGAACAAGGGCGTGCAGCCCATGCTGGACGCCGTCGTCGACTACCTGCCCTCCCCGCTGGACGTGGAGAGCGTGCAGGGCCACGTCCCCGGCAAGGAGGACGAGGTCATCACCCGCAAGCCGAGCGCGACCGAGCCGTTCGCGGCGCTGGCGTTCAAGATCGCGGTGCACCCCTTCTTCGGCAAGCTGACCTACGTGCGCGTGTACTCGGGCAAGGTCGACTCCGGCGCCCAGGTCATCAACGCGACCAAGGGCAAGAAAGAGCGTCTGGGCAAGCTGTTCCAGATGCACGCCAACAAGGAGAACCCGGTTCCCGAGGTGACCGCGGGCCACATCTACGCGGTGATCGGCCTCAAGGACACCACCACCGGCGACACCCTGTGCGATCCGCAGAACCAGATCGTGCTCGAGTCCATGACCTTCCCGGACCCGGTCATCGAGGTCTCCATCGAGCCCAAGACCAAGTCCGACCAGGAGAAGCTGGGCACCGCCATCCAGAAGCTCGCCGAGGAGGACCCCACCTTCTCCGTGAAGCTGGACGCCGAGACCGGCCAGACCGTCATCGGCGGCATGGGCGAGCTGCACCTGGACATCCTCGTGGACCGCATGAAGCGCGAGTTCAAGGTCGAGGCCAACGTCGGTAAGCCGCAGGTCGCCTACCGTGAGACCATCACGCGGCCGGTCGAGAAGCTCGAGTACACCCACAAGAAGCAGACGGGTGGCTCCGGCCAGTTCGCGAAGGTGATCATCGGCCTCGAGCCCTTCGTCGGCGAGGACGGCGCGCACTACGAGTTCGAGAACAAGGTCACCGGTGGCCGTGTGCCGAAGGAGTACATCCCTTCGGTCGACGCGGGCGCGCAGGACGCCATGCAGTACGGTGTGCTCGCCGGTTACCCGCTGGTCAACCTGAAGGTCACGCTGCTCGACGGCGCCTACCACGACGTGGACTCGTCGGAAATGGCGTTCAAGATCGCGGGTGCGCAGGCCCTGAAGGAAGCGGCCCGTAAGGCCGGTCCGGTGATCCTCGAGCCGCTGATGGCGGTCGAGGTCATCACGCCCGAGGACTACATGGGCGATGTGATCGGCGACCTCAACTCCCGCCGTGGCCAGATCCAGGCCATGGAGGAACGCAGTGGTGCCCGTGTCGTCAAGGCGCTGGTTCCGCTCTCGGAGATGTTCGGCTACATCGGTGACCTGCGGTCGAAGACCCAGGGCCGGGCGAACTACTCCATGGTGTTCGATTCGTACGCGGAGGTTCCGGCCAACGTGTCGAAGGAGATCATCGCCAAGGCGACCGGCGAGTAGTCCCTCCGGGGCGAGTGGCACACTTGCCCCGGAACTCACCGGGAGTCTGCAAGACCCCGAATTCCCGCACTCGCGGGGATGACCCCCGCACTGCTGCAACTGCAGGAACCAACACAGTCCAGGAGGACCCAAAGTGGCGAAGGCGAAGTTCGAGCGGACGAAGCCCCACGTCAACATCGGCACCATCGGTCACGTCGACCACGGCAAGACCACGCTGACCGCGGCGATCACCAAGGTGCTGGCTGACAAGTACCCGGATCTGAACGCGGCCTTCGCGTTCGACCAGATCGACAAGGCGCCGGAAGAGAAGGCGCGTGGCATCACGATCAACATCTCGCACGTCGAGTACCAGACCGAGAAGCGCCACTACGCTCACGTCGACGCCCCGGGCCACGCTGACTACATCAAGAACATGATCACCGGCGCGGCGCAGATGGACGGCGCCATCCTCGTGGTCGCCGCCACCGACGGCCCGATGCCGCAGACCCGTGAGCACGTGCTGCTCGCCCGCCAGGTCGGCGTGCCCTACATCCTGGTCGCGCTGAACAAGGCCGACATGGTCGACGACGAGGAGATCCTCGAGCTCGTCGAGATGGAGGTCCGCGAGCTGCTGGCCGCGCAGGAGTTCGACGAGGAAGCCCCCGTCGTGCGCGTGTCCGGCCTGAAGGCGCTCGAGGGCGACGAGAAGTGGGTCAAGTCCGTCGAGGAACTGATGGACGCCGTCGACGAGTCCATCCCGGACCCGGTGCGTGAGACCGACAAGCCGTTCCTCATGCCGATCGAGGACGTGTTCACCATCACCGGTCGTGGCACCGTCGTCACCGGTCGTATCGAGCGCGGCATCATCAACGTGAACGAGGAAGTGGAGATCACCGGCATCCGCCCGGAGACCACCAAGACCACGGTCACCGGCATCGAGATGTTCCGCAAGCTGCTCGACAACGGCCAGGCGGGCGACAACGTCGGCCTGCTGATCCGTGGCATCAAGCGCGAGGACGTGGAGCGCGGCCAGGTCGTCATCAAGCCGGGCACCACCACCCCGCACACCGAGTTCGAGGGCCAGGCGTACATCCTGTCGAAGGACGAGGGCGGCCGCCACACCCCGTTCTTCAACAACTACCGCCCGCAGTTCTACTTCCGTACCACCGACGTGACCGGCGTCGTGACCCTCCCCGAGGGCACCGAGATGGTCATGCCGGGCGACAACACCGAGATGAGCGTCAAGCTCATCCAGCCGGTCGCCATGGACGAGGGCCTGCGCTTCGCGATCCGCGAGGGTGGCCGCACCGTCGGCGCCGGCCGCGTCACCAAGATCATCAAGTGATTCCCTGAATCACCGATCTCCTTGCGGCGCCGCTCCTTCCGAGGAGCGGCGCCGTTCGGCGTTTTTTGGGGGGGAGGGCTGCGAAAAGCGAACGCTGATCACGGCATCCGAGATGTAGGTTGGAGCGATGAGCGCCGCCGATGCTGTGCGTGAGGTCCCGCCGGGTGCGGCGCATTGGGTGTCGCTCCTGCCGCCCGAGGACCTGAACGAATTTCTGGCGGAGCTGATCGCGGTCGTGCGCGGCGGCGTCGCACCGGAGGCCCAGTCGACTCTGTTGACCCAGTGGCGGCACACGGCCGAGATCTACGCTGATCCCGCACTATTGGCTGCCCTGACACGCGAACCCGAAGGCGATCTCGGCCCGGTTCCTTACCCTGATCGCTGACAAGCATCTCTTGGGCCAGACGAAGGGCGCCGCGAAGATGCGAGCAGAAGTTCCAATCGCCGAAGTATGCTTGTTTCGTGTCCAGGATTACCTTCGATCCCAACCAGTGCGGCGGTCGGCCGTGCATCCGCGGGATGCGGATCAGGGTGAAAGATGTGCTCGAGTTGTTGGCGGCGGGGGACACCGAGGACGACATCCTCGCTGACTACCCGTACCTCGAACGCGAAGACATCCGAGCCGCATTGGCGTTCGCAGCCGCAGAATCGGATCATCCGATCTTGCGGACCGCGTCGTGAATTTCCTGGTCGACGCTCAGCTACCACCCGCCTTGGCACGAATGCTCGTGGAATCGGGGTACGAGGCGGTTCATGTGTGCGATATCGGGATGACTTCGGCCCCCGACCTGGATGTCTGGGAAGTGGCGTTGCAGCGCAACGCTGCGATCGTCTCCAAGGACGAGGATTTCGTGTTGATCGGACAAGCGCGAAGCGACCTGCCGGCGCCCGCCGTGGTCTGGATCAGGATCGGAAACTGCTCGCGCAAAGCGTTGCTCGACGCGGTCCGCTCGGTTCTGCCGCTGATCGTGGACATGCTCGTCGCGGGCGAGAAGGTTGTCGAAGTGCGCTGAACTCAGCGGGCGGTGCGGTAGGTCGCTCGTTCTTCCGGGGTGAGGTGTTCGGTGGCGTAGCTGAGTGCGGTGCGGCCCATGGTGGGGGCGTGGGTGTCGAGGAAGGTGGTGAGGGTGGGGCGGGAGACGCGTTTGCCGACCTCGCGGAGCATCCAGCCGACGGCCTTCTGGATGAGGTCGTGGCGGTCGGGGAGCAGTTGTTCGGCGAGGGCGAGGGTGGTGGAGGGGTCGCCGGCCTTGAGGAAGGCGAAGGTGGTGAGGACGGCGACGCGGCGCTCCCACAGGTCGTCGGAGGCGGCGAGTTCGAAGAGCAGGTCGCGGGGGCGGTCCAGCAGCCAGGGGCCGAGGATGTGCTCGGCGGAGGTGTCGACCAGGTCCCAGTTGTTCACGCGGCCCCGGCGCACGGCGGCCAGGTAGAGCTGGACCATGTCCTCCTGTGCGGCCACGTCGAGCGTGCGCGGTTTCGACGCCTTGGCGAACCGGGCGTTGAGAATCAGCAGCGCCGCCAGTCGCTCCTCGTGCACCGGACTGTCGAGCAATGTGTCGATCTCGGAAAGCGGAAGGGCCGCAAAGCGTTTCGCGATCGCCCGCGTGACGGGTACGCGCACACCCGCGAACACGTCCCCCTCGCCGTACTCGCCCGGCCCGGTCTTGAAGAACCGCTGGAGGTGCACCGCGTCGGCCGGATCACCCGCCTCCTGAACAGCTGCCCGCACCTGCGCCGCCGTCGGCTCGCCCACCACGCACCTCCGCTCTCGACGAACTCCGCCCATTCAACACCCGCCACCCGACAGAACCCGGGGCGACGAGCCTGGAACCCTCAGAGCTCCGCGCCGAGCAGCCGCCCGGATTCATACGCGGCGGCGCTCGCGGGCAGCGCGCCCGGCCGCCCGCTGGCGAGGACGCGGACCACACCGTTCCCGGTGGTCGGCCGCCCGAGCGCGTCCATCCGCCGCAGCGTCTGGGCGGCGACGGCCTGGGCGCTGTCGAACAGCCGCACACCGACCGGCAGCGCCGCCACGATGGCATCGGTGACCAGCGGATAGTGGGTGCAGCCCAGCACCACGCCGGTCACGTCGCCGGGGGTCTGCTCGGCCGCCCGCGCGATCGCGTCGGAGGCGGCGGGCAGATCGCCGCGGTCGATGGCGTCGGCCAGCCCGTGGCACGCGACGCCGGTGACCTTCGCGTCGCCGGCGAACTTCGCGATCAGATCGGCCTGGTAGCGGCTGGACGTCGTCGCCGCCGTCGCCCACACCGCGATCGAATCACACACCGCCGCAGCGGGTTTGATGGCGGGCACGGTGCCGATCACCGGCACGTCGGGCCCCACTTCGGCGCGGACCTGTTCGAGCGCGGTCACGCTGGCCGTGTTGCAGGGGAGCACGATGACCTCGGCGCCCGACGCGATGGACGTGCGCGCCGCGCCGACCACCCGCTCGATCGTCCACCGCTCGGGTTTGGGCCCCCACGGCGCGCCCTCGGGATCGAGTTGCAGCAGCAGATCCACATCCGGCCGCAGCTTGCGCAGCCAGGCGGCCGTTGGCAGCAGCCCCAGCCCCGAATCGATGAGCGCGACGATCACCCGACCACCGTATTACACGCCCGTCCGGCGCTTCGGCCCCGCTCAGGTGGGCGCGAGCAGCTCCGCCACCGGCACGCCCGCGGCGATCTTGGCGCGGGCCTTCATCACCTGGGCGGTCATGCCCGCGCCGACCACGCCGGTGAGCACGCCGTCGTGGGCATAGTAGGCGAGGAACTTGCGGCCGTCGCCGGCGACGACGCGCACCTCGTCGGTGGCGGTGGGAGTGCCGAGCGCCTGGATCTTCACGTCGTACTGGTCGCTCCAGAAGTAGGGCACCCGCGCCGCGGTGGGCGGTTCCGCGCCCAGCAGCGCGCAGGCCAGCAGTTTCGCCTGCTCACCCGCGTTGGTCCAGTGCTCGACGCGTTTGCGTTCGCCGGTGTCGTGCCGCCAGGCGGCCACGTCGCCCACGGCCCACACCCGGTCGGCGGAGGTGCGGCCCACCTCGTCGGCCAGCACGCCGCCGCCGTCGGCGGGCTCGGCCAGCGCGATACCGGAGTCGGCCAGCCATTCGGTGGCGGGGCGAGACCCGACACCGATCACCACGAGATCGGCCGGCTCCTCCGTGCCGTCGGAGAGCACTGCCCCGCGCACGCGCCCCGCGTCGTCGGCGAGGAAGCTGTCCAGCCCCGTCCCGCAGCGCAGGTCCACGCCTTCGGCGCGGTGCATCCGCGCGACGAGTTCGCCGACCTGTTCGCCGAGCACCGAGGCCAACGGGGTGGGCTGCGGTTCGATCAGCACCACGTCCACGCCGGTCGCGCGGAAGCTGGCGGCCAGCTCGCATCCGATGAATCCCGCACCGACGACGAGAGCCTTTCGCGCACCAGCCAATTCGTCCCGCAGCGCGGTGGCGTCGGCGTGGCCGCGCAGCACGTGCACGCCGCGCAGATCGGGTAGACCCGGCAGGCGGCGCGGGCGCAGGCCGGTCGCGATGACGAGGTGGCTGTAGTCGAGCGTGCTGCCGTCGCCGAGGGCGAGCCGCCGCGCGCCGGTGTCGACGGCGACCGCCTGCGCGCCGAGGCGCAGGTCGATGTTCTTCTCCTCGAAGAATTCCGCGGGCCGCAGGGTGGTGTCGTCGGTCTCGCCGCGCACGAACTGCTTGGACAGCGGCGGGCGGTCGTAGGGGAGGCGGGACTCGTCGCCGAGCAGCACGAGTCCGCCGTCGTAACCGCCGCGGCGCAGCTCCTCGGCGGTGCGCAGGCCGGCCAGTCCGGCACCCACGATGACGATCGGCGCGGCCATGGGCGCTCCCTTCCTCGGTGAACTCGCCCCTCACCCTAGCGTCTGCTTGGTTGACCAAGGGTGTGTCCGGCGTCACTTCAGTACTGCAGCGCAATCGTATCCGTACCGATATTGATCGGGCGGTCAATCAGGACTACAACGAGGTCAGGAGACACCATCCGAGCCCTAGGAGGCACACCATGTTCACCGAGAGCCGCGCGCAAGATCTGCTCGCCGTCATCCTCGGCGTCTTCACCGCTCTGTCCCCCCTCTGGGTGGACACCAGCGATCGCGCCATGTGGACGCTCATCGTCCTCGGCGTGGCCATCGCCCTCACCGGCCTGGCGCAGATGGCCCGTCCCACCATGGCCATGGCCGACTACGCCATGGGCCTGTTCGGTGCGCTGCTGTTCATTTCGCCGTGGGCGATGGACTTCACCGCGTACCGGGGTGCATCCTGGACCGCATGGGTCGTCGGTGTGGTCACCGTGGTCGTCGCCGTCGCGGCACTGCCCGCCGTATCGGGACGCATGCACCGCGCGGCACCGCATCACTGATCGCCGCACGTGCGCATCCTGACCCGGTTCCACCACGGACGGCAGTGAGGACGCACCACTGATGCACAGGGCCGAGCCCGGCCGTCGCCAGCGGCGGCCGGACCAGCGGGAGAGCACCGGGCGCCGCCGCAGCGCGAAGGTCGACGGCGACGCCCGGCAGCTGATTCTCGACGCCGCCGAAAGCCTGTTCGCGGCACAGGGATTCGACGCCACCGCGACCGCCGCCATCGCCGCGGCGGCCGGCGTGCCCAAGGGCTTGGTCTTCTACTACTTCCCCACCAAGGATTCGATCCTCTCCGCGCTCATGGCCGAGCGCGTGCCCGCCACGCCGATCGACGACATCGGCACCGTCATCGCCCCGGGCGACCCGGCCACCAGCCTGGTCAACCTGGACGCCGCGCTGAATCTGCGCGACCACCACTCCTCGGTGCTGCGGGTGATCATGTGGCGCGAGGCCGACACCCACCCCGACGTGCGCCGCCAGCTGCGCCACCTGCGCGATCAGCTGCTCGACGTCACCGCCCGCGTGTTGCAGGCCAGCGCGCCCGCGCCCGTGCGCCCCGGCACCGTGCGCGCGTGCGCGGCGGCCTGGGTGTCGGCGATGTTCGCCATCGCCAGCACCGACCGCCTGCACGCCCTCGACGGCGTGCCGCTGCCCACCGCCGAGGAAGTGCTCGGCGTCGCCCGGGTGGTGGCGGCCGGAATGACGCAGCTGGGTTGAGTCAGGAGAGCAGGAAGGCCGTCACGTCCGGCGTGAAGTACGGATGGTTGACCGCGCCCGTGTGCGAGGCGCCCGGATAGATGACCAGGCGCGAGTCGGGGATGCCGTCGGCGGTGCGGCGGAAGATCTCGGTGGTGTAGAAGCCGTCGTTCTCGCCGCCGACGATCAGGGTGGGAACCGTGATGTCGCCGAGGCGGCCGGACAGATCGAATCCGTCCTCGGCGCGCACGAACGCGAGCGTGTCGGCCGGATTCGCCGGGCGCACAAAGGGATCCACCAGCCAGAACCCGGCGGCCGCCAGCTTCGCCACCACCGGCGACTTGAACCCGGCCGAAGCCATGTGGTGCAGCGCCCGCTTGCCTTCCGCGGCGGCCGTCGCGTACTTCACCTGCGACGATTTGGCCGGCTCCTCCAAGCGATACGCCGAGGCGGCCACCACCAGCTTGCGCACCACCTCGGGATGATCCGCCGCGAGCTGCAACGCGACGGACCCGCCGGAGGAGATCCCGAGCACGTCCACGGGCTCGCCGAATTCCGCGTGCAACGCCTCGGCGTGCTGGGTCGCGATATCCGCCATCGTGGTGCCCTCGGGCATCCCGGGCGCGCGGGTCACCGCGTAGATCCGGAACACCCGCGCCAACCCCGCCAGCGCCTTGACTTCCGAATTCCGCATCCACCCTTTCGGATTCGCGTGATCGGGGGTGAACCACCGCAGGAACACCAGCGGCCGCCCTTCGCCGAACGCGTAGTACGGCATCCCGTGCTCCAGCGTCCCTTCGGTCACCACCAGATCCCGCACACCGGCCGACCTCGCCATCACAACCTCCCGATTCACCATCACCGTCGCCGAGAACGTAACCCACCGACGGGCTGCGCGCGATAACTGCGGAGGTCATGGCGAGTGCCCGCGCCACCGGGAGGGTGGCGCGGGCACCGGCCGGTCAGCGACGGGCGTCGCCGGCACCACCCCGGCCCGGGACCTCGGCGTAGGTGTCGAACGCCATCGTGTAGGTGGCCCGGCCCTTCGTCCGCGAGCGCAGATCGCCGATGTAGCCGAACATCTCGGCCAGCGGGACCGACGCGTCGACCACGCGGGCGCCCGCCCGCTCGGTGATCGCGCGGACCCGGCCGCGCCTGCCGTTGAGGTCGGCGATCACGTCGCCGAGGTGCTCCTCGGGCGTGACGATCTCGACCGACATCACCGGCTCCAGCAGCGCGGGCCGCCCCAGCTCGAGCGCGCGGCGCACCGCCCCGGCGGCGGCCGTGCGGAACGTGAGCTCGCTCGAATCCCGCACGTGCGCGGCGCCGTCCAGCAGTTCGACGCGCACGCCGACCACCTGGTGCCCGGCCAGCACACCGTCGGACAGCGCGTCCTGCGCGCCCGCGTCGACGGCGGGCACGAATTCCTTCGGCACCCGGCCGCCGACCACCCGGCTGGCGAACTCGTAGGTCGCGCCGTCCTCGGCCGCGAACGGCCGCACCGCGAGCACCACCTTCGCGAACTGGCCGTGCCCGCCCACCTGCTTGCGGTGGGTGAACTCGACCCGTTCCACGGCGGCGGTGATCGTCTCCCGGTACGCCACGCGCGGCGCGCCCGCGTTCGCCGACACCCCGAACTCGCGGCGCATCCGGTCGACGTACAGGTCGAGTTGCAGCTCGCCCATGCCGCCGAGGACCGTCTGCCCGGTCTCCGGGTCGACGCGCACCGCGAACGTCGGGTCCTCCTCGGCGATCCGCGCGATGGCCAGCGCCAGCTTGTCCCGGTCGGCCGCGGTGCGCGGTTCGACCGACACCTCCAGCACCGGGTCGGGGAAGGTCACCGGCTCCAGCACGATCTGGTGGTGCGGATCGCACAGGGTGTGGCCGGTGGTGGTGTCCTTCAGCCCGATCACAGCGCAGATGTCGCCGGCGAGCGCCTCGGTGACCGGCAGCTCACGGTCGGAGTGCATGCGGAACAGCTTGCCGATCCGCTCCTTTCGTCCGGTTGTCGAATTCAGCACGGCCGCACCGGGTTCCAGTCGCCCGGAGTAGACGCGCAGGTAGGTGAGGCGCCCGAAGTACGGGTGGGCCGCGACCTTGAACGCCAGCGCGGCGAACGGCGCGTCGACGCTCGGGTCCCGGCGCTCGAGCGTGAACTCCGCGCCGGGCCGGTGCCCGACCGCCGGGCCCACGTCCACCGGAGCGGGCAGGTACTCGACCACCGCGTCGAGCAGCGGCTGCACGCCCACGTTGCGGAACGCCGAACCGCACAGCACGGGGTGCAGGCGTGCGTCCAGCGTCGCGCGGCGAATGGCCGCGGTGAGCCGGTCGATCGTCGGCTCGACGCCGTCGAGGTAGCGTTCCATCAGCTCGTCGTCGGTGTCGGCGACGGCCTCCACCAACAGCGTGCGGTACCGAGCGGACAAGTCGCGCAAGGCTTCCGGGATCGCGACGGTTTCGTAGCGGGTGCCCGAGGCGGTGTCGCCGCGCCACACCTTCGCGTTCATCGCGATCAGGTCGACGACGCCCTCGAAGGTGTCCTCCGCGCCGATCGGCAGCTGAATCACCAACGGCCGCACCCGGAGTCGCTCCTCGATGGACCGGACAGCGGTGAAGAAGTCCGCGCCGAGCTTGTCCATCTTGTTCACGAAGCACAAGCGCGGCACGCCGTACCGGTCGGCTTGGCGCCAGACCTGTTCCGACTGCGGCTCGACACCCTCTTTGGCGTCGAAAACCGCCACCGCGCCGTCCAATACGCGCAGCGAACGTTCCACCTCGGCCGTGAAATCCACGTGGCCGGGCGTATCGAGGATGTTCACGCGATATCCGCGCCACGCGCAGCTGGTGGCCGCCGCCGCGATGGTGATGCCGTGCTCGCGCTCCTGCTCGGTGCGGTCCATGACCGTGGTGCCGTCGTGCACCTCGCCGAGCTTGTGGGTCACGCCGGTGTAGAACAGGATGCGCTCGGTGAGCGTGGTCTTGCCCGCGTCGATATGCGCGGTGATGCCGATATTGCGCAAGCGGGTGCGGTCGATGCGTGTCTCGCGAGTCATGGGAATTCCCCGGTCCGTCAACTGGATTCGTCGTCTGTCGCGACGCTCGCCTGGTTGTTGCGTTCCGGGGACGGCACGAGCATCGTGTCGCGCGGAGCCTGCAGGCGCCCGCGGGGGACACGCTGCCGATCTACCTCCGCGCTCGCGGAAATGCCGTAATCATGGGGAATTGTCTACCCGCCGGGGCGGACGTTTGTCGACCGAATTTCGCGGACCTCAGAACTGGATGCGGAGTTTGTCGGTCACCGGCCGGGCCTGGCAACCCAGAATGTAGCCGTTCTCGATGTCCTCGGGGTCGAGGATTTCGGCGTTCTCCATCTCGACCTTGCCCTCGAGGACGGTGCAGGCGCAGGAGCCGCACTCGCCTTCCTGGCAGGAGTAGGGGACGTCGATGCCCTTGGCGAGCATGATGTCGACCAGGGTTTGTTTACGGGGCCAGGACAATTCGTGGATCTCGCCGTCGAGTTCGACCTCGACGGTGGCGGCGTCGGCGGCCTCCTCCTCGCTCACCTCGACCGGGGCCTGGTCGGCGAAGGGGTCTCCGGCAAGCGAATTGAAGACTTCGGCGTGGGTGCGGGTGCGCGGGACGTCGAGTTGGGCCAGCGCGTCGTGCACGCGGTCCATGAAGGGCTTCGGGCCGCACATGAACGCCTCGTACTCGGTGTAGGGCGCGACGAGCGCGGCCAGCGAGTCGGCGGTGGGCAGGCCCTGGAGGGGTTCGAGCCAGTGGATCACGCTGAGCCGCTGGGGATTCTTGTCGACGAGCTCGCGCAGTTCGGCGGCGAAGATGACGCCGTCGGCGTCGCGGTTGGCGTACACCAGCACGATGCGCCCGGTGCCGCGCGCCAGCGCCGACTTCAGGATCGACATGACCGGCGTGATGCCGCTGCCCGCGCCGAACAGCAGCAGGTTCTCGTCGAGGTTCTTGGGCGTGAAAACGCCGGAGGGCGGCAGGAGTTCGAGCTCGTCACCTGCTTTGACGTTGTCGCACAACCAGTTCGAGCCGTAGCCGCCCTCGGTGCGCTTGACCGTGACCTTGGGCAGGTCGTCGGTGTGCGGCGAGCTGGCCAGCGAGTAGCAGCGGGCCACCGATCCGGTGAGTTCGCTGGGAATGCGCAGGGTGAGGAATTGGCCCGGTTTGTAGTCGAACTTCTCGCGCAGGTCGTCGGGTACCTCGAACACCAGGGAGCAGGCGTCGGCGGTCTCGGTGACGACCTCGGCGACGCGCAGCACGACCGACCGGGACCCGTGGGGTACCTCGACGGTGGCCGCGCCCGTGGTCGGCTGGCTGCGCTCGGTCATGTCGTCCTCTCGAACCCGGCGGCGCCGCCGGGGCGTGCGGGCGCCGGCGGCAAAACTAGAACGTGTTTCAGTTTCATCGTACGTCGCCACCCCGCTGCCGGACAAGCTGGGCTTCCAAGCCGGCGACGAGCACCTCCATGCCGAAGTCGTAGGTGTATTTCCCGCGCAGGTCGGGCATGTACTCGGTGGCCCGGCGCACCACCTCGGGCAGGGCGACGTCGGTCAGCGGCGAATGCTCGCGCGGATTCACCCGGCGGCGGCCGAACAGGTAGGTGTGGACGGTCGCGTAGCCGGAGAGCACATTGCGATCGGAGAAGCCGGCCTCGGCCAGGATCTCCATGATCGCGGCGATGAGGTCGAGCTGTTTGCCGAGCATCTGCTCGATGAGCACATCGCCCAATCCGGGATGCTTGCGCAGCTTCTCGTCGATCTGGTCGACCAGATCGCGCAACCGCTCCTGCCATGGACCCGATTCCGGCGGCGGGGTGCGCACGCCGGTGAGCGCGGCCGAGGCCACCAGATCGAGCAGTTCCCGCTTGTCGGCGACGTAGTAGTACGGCGCCATCGGGGAGACGCCGAGCTCACGGGACAGGCGCCGCATCGACAGCTTCTCCACGCCGTCCTCGCGCACCACGCGCAGCGCGGCCTCGACGATCTCGGACTCCGACAGGGTGTTGCCGCCCCCGCTCGTCTGCATTCGCCCCATGCCACCTCTACTGCCGCGGGCATCTGCCGCCCGTCACGTCCTGTTCAGCTGCTCCCTCGGAGTCTAGAGTGCCGCGCCCGGCGTCGTCGGCGGTGCGGTCAACCCGGTCACCGGGATCGGGTGTTCCTTTTTGTCACTCTATGACGCTAAAGTGTGTGACGCGCGCTACATGGGCGCGCCCAGCCCGCATCACTCGGAGGTTTGTCATGTCGCACCGGTTCCTCGCGCCCACCGACACCGACGAAGAGCTCGTCGAGGAGACCCTCATCGAAGAGGTGTCCATCGACGGCATGTGCGGCGTCTACTGACGCCGGGGGAGCGCACCGTGCTCGATCTCGATACCCGCTGGCAACTGCACCCGAGGGTGGCGCTGCGCCCCGAGCCGTTCGGCGCGCTGCTCTACCACTTCGGCACCCGCAAACTCTCGTTCCTGAAGAGCCCCAGGATCGTCGAGCTCGTCCGGTCGCTCCCGGAGCACGCTTCGGCGCGGGGCGCGCTGCGCGCGGCGGGGATCGCCGACGCGTCGGCCGACCCGTACGTCCGCGCGCTGGCGCAACTGGCCGAAGGTGAGATGATCATCGGCGCGCCCGGCCCCGTGCCGGACGCCGCGGGAGCCGAGCCCGCGAAGGCGCGGGCCGTCCGGCCGGATGCGGGGGTGGTCCCGCGGCCGGACGGCGCCGCGCCCACCGACCGCGCGGTGCGGCTGATCGACCGGTTCGAAACCGGTCTGGCCGCGCCGATCTGCCTCACCTGGGAACTCACCTACGCCTGCAATCTGTCCTGCGTGCACTGTCTTTCGTCGTCGGGTCGCCGCGACCCGCGCGAGCTGAGCACCGAACAGTGCAAGGCGCTGATCGACGAGTTCGAGCGGATGCAGATCTTCTACGTCAACATCGGCGGCGGCGAACCGACTGTGCGCCCGGACTTCTGGGAACTGGTCGACTACGCCACCGCCCACCACGTGGGAGTCAAGTTCTCCACCAACGGCGTTCGCATCACGCCGGAGGTGGCCGCCCGCCTGGCCGCGAGCGACTACGTGGACGTGCAGATCTCGCTGGACGGCGCGACCGCCGAGGTGAACGACGCGGTGCGCGGGCCGGGCTCCTACGACATGGCGATCCGCGCGCTGGAGAACCTGGCCGCGGCCGGCTTTCGCGACGCGAAACTCTCCGTCGTAGCGACCAGGCACAATATCGCCCAGCTCGACGAGTTCCGCGCCATCGCCGAAAGGTACGGCGCCACACTGCGGTTGACGCGGCTGCGGCCCTCGGGACGCGGCGCCGACGTGTGGGACGAGCTGCACCCCACCCCCGAGCAGCAGCGCGTGCTCTACGACTGGCTGCTGCGCAACGGGGAGGGCGTGCTGACCGGCGACTCGTTCTTCCACCTCTCCGCCTTCGGCCAGGCCCTGCCCGGCCTCAACATGTGCGGCGCGGGCCGGGTGGTGTGCCTGGTGGACCCGGTGGGCGACGTGTACGCCTGCCCGTTCGCCATCCACGACCGCTTCCTGGCCGGAAACGTGGTGTCCGACAGCGGTTTCGAGCGGGTGTGGCGCGAGTCCGCGTTGTTCTCCGAGCTGCGCGCGCCCAGCGGCGGCGGCGCGTGCTCGGGCTGCGCGCACTACGACTCCTGCCGGGGCGGCTGCATGGCGGCGAAATTCTTCACCGGACTGCCCGCCGACGGCCCCGACCCGGAGTGCGTGCAGGGGTACGGCGAGGCGGCGCTGGCCGACACGGGGCGCACGATTCCGCGCTCCCCGGTGGATCACTCGCGGCGGGCGGCGCCGCGGCGCTCTGGTCCGCGCAAGTCGGGTCCGGTGCCGTTGACGCTGTCGGTGGGGCGGCCCTCGCGCGCGTGCGACGAGAGCCCGCTGGGATGACCGAGGTCCGGTTGCCGGCGGTGCGCTGCCGACCGGATCCCGGCCCGTCGGCGGCGCGGGCCGCGGCGGTAACCATCGCGTTGCCAAGGGTTGTGGTCGGGGTGATCGCAACCCGGGGGCAACACGCGCTCGCGGGTGCCGCGCGCGGTCACGGTCCGATTCGTGCGGAATTCCGTCCTTTTTTACGGACCGATGATGCTCGCGCGCGAATCTCCGCCTAGCATGCCAGGAATGCGCCATGATCGATTGCCCGACGGCTTCGGGGTACGGATCGATCCACGGGTACGCGCATACTCCGGGGGACGCATCCTGGTCGGCGGTTCGCCCGCCCGGTTGCTGCGACTTGCCCCGGAGGCCGCCGAGATGATCGGCGACGGGTACCTCGAGGTCGACGGTCCCAAGTCGGCGGTCGTTGCCAGACGGCTGCTCGACTCCGGTGTCGCCAATCCGCGGCCGCGGTTGCTGCCCTCGCCCGACGACGTCACCGTCATCGTGCCGCTGTACAACAACGCCGAGGGGCTGGCCCGGTTGCTCGCGGCGCTGCGCGGCCACCACGTGATCGTCGTCGACGACGGATCCGATCAACCGATCCGCGTGCCGGAGGGCCACGGCAGCCGCTGCCGGGTCACCGTGCTGCGCCACGACCGCCCGCAGGGGCCGTCGGCGGCGCGCAACGCCGGGTTGCGGGCGGCGACAACCGAATTCGTGGCCTTCCTGGACTCCGACGTGGTGCCGCGCAGCGGCTGGCTCGAGGTCATGCTCGGTCACTTCAGCGATCCGGAGGTGGCGCTGGTGGCGCCGCGCATCGTGGCGCTGGACCCGGAGTCCAACGCGCTGGCGCGCTACGAGCACACCCGCTCGTCGCTGGATCTGGGCAGGCGCGAGGCGGCCGTCACCTCGCGCGGCATGGTGTCCTACGTGCCCAGCGCGGCGCTGCTGGTGCGGCGGCAGGCGATGCTCGCCGAGGGCGGCTTCGACGAGACCATGCGCGTGGCCGAGGACGTCGACCTGTGCTGGCGGCTGGAGCGCTCGGGCTGGCGGCTGCGCTACGAGCCGGCCGCGCACGTCGCGCACGACCACCGCGTTTCGTTCACCTCCTGGTTCGGCCGAAAGGTGTTCTACGGCACCGGCGCGGCCCCGCTGGGCGATCGCCACGGCAAGGAGAAGGTGTCGCCGCTGTCGGTGCCGTCGTGGACGGTGCTGGCCGCGGTCCTGTTCGCCACGCTCACCCGGTGGGGATTCCTCGGCGCGCTCGTCACGCTCGCGACGGCGCTGACGCGGCTGCGGCGGGTGTTCGCGGAACTGGACAACCCCACCCGGGTGGCCGCGATCTATCTGGCGCGCGGCTTCTTCGCGGGACTGTGGCGGCTGGCTTCGGCGATGTGCAGGCACTATTGGCCGATCACGGTGCTGGCCATGGTCGCGTCGCGGCGCATCCGTCATATCGCGGTGACGATGGCGGTGGCCGACGGTCTGGCCGACTGGTTCACCCATCGCGACGCGGGCGGGCTCGACCCGTTCCGCTACATCGCCTACAAGCGGCTCGACGACATCGCCTACGGCACCGGGCTGTGGGTCGGCGCGTTCCGCGCGCGCAGCCTCGAGTCGCTCAAACCCACGGCGCCGCCGCAATGATCGCCGCGCGCTGATCTCTTCCCGCCGCCGCGCGTGGCGGCGCAGTCAGGAGCGAGTTCGGATGGTCCACACCTTGATCGTGGGTGGTGGCACCGCGGGGTGCGTCCTGGCGGCCCGGCTCAGCGCGGACCCCGCGCACACCGTCCGGGTGCTCGAAGCCGGGCCGGGCGTCGTCCCGCCGGAGCTGCGCGACGCGAGCCGGATGCCGATCGGCCCGGACTCGCCGTGGTTGTGGCGCTACCCCGCGACGCTGGCCGACGGCCCCGAGGTGACGGCGGAACTGGTGCGCGGCAGGGTGATCGGCGGTTCCAGCTCGGTCAACGGCAGTTACTTCGTGCGCGCGCCCGCCGCCGATTTCGCGGCGTGGACGAAGGAACTCGGCGGCGACGAGTCGTGGTCGTTCGACGCGGTCCTGCCCGCCTATCGCGCGCTGGAGCGCGATGCGGACTACGGCGCGGCGCCCGGTCACGGCGCGGACGGCCCGATCCCGGTGTGCCGCACCGCCGATCCGGCACCGGTGAGCCGCGCGTTCGCGGCGGCCGCCCGCGACGCCGGGTTCGCCGAACTGCCCGACCTCAACGCGTTGCCGGGCTCGGGTCCCGCCGACGGCGTGGGGCCGGTGCCCTGCAATGTGGCCGACGGCGAACGGGTCGGCACGGCGACGGCGTACCTGGCGCCGGTGCTGTCGCGGCCGAACCTCACCGTGGACGGCGGAATCCTGGTGACGCGCATCCTCTTCCGCGGTGACCGCGCGATCGGCGTCGAATACCGCCGCGGAACCGCGGCGTCGTCGGCGTGGGCGGACCGGATCGTGCTGTGCGCGGGCGCGATCGAATCGGCGGCGTTGCTGTTGCGTTCGGGGGTCGGGCCCGCCGCCGACCTGGCCGCGCTCGGCATCCCGGTCGTGCGCGACGCGCCGGTGGGGCAGTGGTGTACCGATCACCCGGAGATCGGCGTGGCCTACCGCCCCGGCCCACAGCTACCGCCCCGGGCAACCGTTCCGCTGGAGTTCGCGCTCACCGTCGGCGGGGTGGAGATCCGCCCCTACACGGTGTCGTTCGCCCCTCCCGAGTACCGGATGGGGGTTGCCCTCATGCGCCCGCGCGGCAGCGGCGCGCTCCGGTTGCGCGTGGCCGATCCGGACCGCCCGCCCGCGATAACTCAGCACTGGCTGGCCGAACGCGACGATCGCGAAACGCTGCGCGCGGGCGTCTCGGTGGCGCTCGACGTGCTCGCCCGCATGCCGGGTACGCTGCCCCTACGCGCCGACCCGGACACCCCGTGGCTGCGTGCGAATCTTTCCATCTCGCAACATCTCTCGGGTAGCTGCCGGATGGGCACGGCGGACGATCCGCGCGCCGTGGTGGATGCCCGTCTCGGCGTGCGCGGCCTGACCGGGCTGTCCGTCGCCGATCTGTCGGTGGTGCCGGTGCCGCTGGGGCGCGGGCCGCAGGCGAGCGTGGTGATGATTGCCGAACGTGCCGCGAGGTACCTCACACCATGAAGTGAAAGACGCGTGGGTCACAAAACGGCTAGGAACGCACCGGGTGTGAGCTGGCGGACAAAGAAGAGCATCCGTCATTGCCTGGGGATACGCGCCGGTACAGTTTGGGGCGGGAAAGAAAGGCAAATGGTCAGCAATCTCGCAGGTGGGCGGCCGTCACGGCAGAGCATCGAGCCGGGCACGCAACTCGGCGCCCTGGAAGCCTATGCCGCGCAAGCACACGGATATCTTAGCGCCGGTGGCGAACAACTGTCGCAGCTGGCCGGTTTGCTGCGCCCGCTGGTGCTGGAGTCGTGGATGCGCAGCCTGCGCGGCGGCGTGGACCCCATGGACGTGCTCAGCGAACGCGGTCTGCGCGGCACCGATCTGCAGCGCTACCGCGACGCCCATCCCATCGCGGCGCTCATGCCGCTCATCGACAAACTGCTCGTCCAGGACGCGGCGGCGACCGGTCTCATCGTGGTGGTCGCCGACCAGTTCGGCCGCGTGCTCTCGGTGCACGGCAAACCGGAACAGGTCACCGCGGCCGCCGAGATCGGTTTGCGCGCCGGTGACGATCTGAGCGAACGCCGCGTCGGTACCAATGCCGTCGGGCTGGTGGTGCGCACCGGGCGCGCCACCTGGATTCACGGTCCCGAACATTTCCTGCACCGCATGCACCAGATCACCGGCGCCGCCGCGCCCGTGCACGATCCGGACGGCCGGTTGGTCGGCGTGCTGATGATCGCGGGCGGCGTGCGGGTGGCCAGGCCCGAGATCCTGGCGCTGGTGAAGGCCACCGCCACCGCGGCCGAGATGGATCTGGTGCTGAGCGCGATGCGGTCGGCCCAGCACGGCGGCGCGGGGCGGGCCCGGCCGGAGCCGGCGGTGAGCGCCGAATCGCGCGGGCTCGGTCTGGACGTGCTCGGGCTCGGCCAGCCGCAGTTGACCATCGCGGGCGACCGGGTGCCGCTGTCGCAGCGGCACGCCGAGATCCTGCTGTTGCTCGCCGAACATCCCGAGGGTCTCGGCGCCGATCATCTGGCGCTGCTGCTCGACGACACCGATCTGGACAACGGCACCATCCGCGCGGCCATGTCGCGCTTGCGGTCGGTGGTGGGCCCGACCGTATTCGGTTCGCGCCCATACAAGTTGCGCGTCCATGTCGCAACCGATGTGGAGGCGTTGCGGGCCGCTTTGGATTCCGGTGATGTCGATTCCGCATTACGGCTTTATGCCGGACCGGTATTACCGCGTTCGGCCGCGCCGGGCGTCATAGATATTCGCGACGAACTGCGCGTGCGGTTGCGCACCGCGGTGCTCGGCTCGGGCGAGGCGGCCGTGTTGCGCCGGTGGACGGCGGGCGCGGAGGGGCGCGACGACGCCGCCGCGTGGGCCGCCTACCGGGCGACGGTGGACCGGGACTCCCCGCTGTATGCGCAGATCGAGGCCAAGATCCGGGTGCTCGACCGGCGCCTGGGCGCCGATGCAACGCGGATGCAACGTTTCGGCTCATAGTCTGCACATCCGAAAGTGCGATAGCTCACATTCGTGACCCCTGGGCGGTCGCGCGCACGAATCTGCTCGGAGTTTGCTGTGGCCCGAGAGCGACCAGGTCGAACGTCCAGAACTTTTTAGCTGAAATCGTTCCTTTTTATTATCGAACCGCCTAGTGTTCGCAATGCGCGGGTGACATCCGTGTGATCTAGGAAACATCGCCGGGATCGAGGACCGAGGTCCCGGCAGTGACGTTGGAGGCACGATCAAGAGTTAGGCAGTACCGGGGCGCCAGTGGTGTCCGCCGCGGCGGTGGCCCACGGCCACCGATCCGTCTCACCGAATCTGTTGGATCTCGCGCGGGTGACGTCGTCACCGTCCGCGCTCATGCCGAATCGCCGAGGGCGCCGAAGCCGGGCATCCGGGTCGACCGACCCATCTGCTGCGGCCCGATCGTTGCTGCCCGAAAGCCGTTCGGACGGTTGTTGTTTCGCCGAAGGAGGCTCTGGTGCACGGTACGGAGTTGGGTGGGTTCAGCGTGCCGCCGGACGAGGAGGTCCACGGGCCCGCGCCGTTCCCGCTCGCACCCGCGCAGCTGGGTCTGTGGTACGCGCAGCTGCTGGAGCCGGACGTGCCCATCAACGTCGCGCAGTACGTCGACGTCCGCGGCGAACTCGATGTGGCGGTGCTGCAAGAGGTTTCGCGCGAGGCGGCGCTGGACTACCAGTCCACGCTGGTGCGTCTGACGCAGGACGGCGGCGAGCCCGCGCAGTGCGTCGACCCGGCGCTATCCATCGATATCCCCTTGGTGGACTTCCGCGATCACGACGATCCCGCCGCCGCGGCCATCGAATGGATGCGCGCCGACGCGGGCACGCCGGTGGACCTGGTGCGCGACCGGCTCTTCGCGGGCGCGGTGCTGCGGGTCGGCGAGCGGCGGTGGTTCTGGTACCTGCGGGCGCACCACATCGTGCTGGACGGCTACGGCGCGCTCACCAACACCATGCGGGTCGCCGAGCGCTACACCGCGCGCGTCCTCGGCACCGAGCCGGAGCCGATCGCGCCGGGCGCGCTCGCCGATCTGGTGGCCGGCGAACTGGCCTACCGCGAGACCTCCCGCTTCGCCGCCGACCGCGCGCACTGGGCCGAGCGGATCGCCGGACTCGACGGCGTCACCAGCCTCGACACCCGCACCGCGCCGCGCTCGGCGAGCAACCTGGTGGTCGGGCGCGGACTGTCCGACCTGCTCACCGAGCGTATGAACACCCTTGCCGAAAGCCAGGATTCGACCATCTCGGTGGTGCTGCTGGCCGCGTTCGCGGGCTACCTGGCCCGGCTCACCGACCGCGACGACGTGGTGCTGAGCCTGCCGGTCACCGCGCGCACCACGGCCGTGATGCGCCGCTCGGCGGGCATGCTGTCCAATATCGTGCCGCTGCGCCTGCGGCTCGGCTCGGCCACCTGGGGCGAGCTGCTGCGCGCGACCCGGGTGGAGGTGGCCGGCGCGCTGCGCCATCAGCGCTACCGCCACGAGGACATCCGCCGCGACGCCGAGCACGACGGCCGCCCGGCGCGACGCGCACTGTTCGGCCCGCTGGCCAATATCATGCTGTTCCGCAGCGACCTGACCCTCGGCGCCACCACCGGCCGCTACCGCGTGCTGTCCACCGGACCGGTGGAGGACCTGAGCCTCAACGTCTACTACGGCGAACGCGACCGCGTGCACGTGGATTTCGAGGCCAATCCGAATCTGTACGCGGCCGACGATCTGGCCCGTCACCACGCCAGGTTCCTGCGCTACCTGGAGCGTCTGGTGGCCGCCGACCTGGACACGCCGATGGCCAGGGTGGACGCGGCGACCGAGCTGGAAGCCGAGGTCAGCACCCGGATCTGGAACGCGACCGGCGTGGATGTGCCGACCTTGCTCGCCACCCGCGGGCAGGCGCCGACCCTGGTCTCGATGTTCGAGGCGCAGGTGGCGCGCACGCCCGACGCCGTGGCGCTGCGGTGGTCGCCCGCGGGCGGCTCGCTCACCTATCGGGAGCTGTCGGCGCGGGCGAACCGGCTGGCCCGGTACCTGATCGCGCGCAGGATCGGCCCGGAAGACCTTGTCGCGCTGCACTTCCGGCGCTCACCGGAGCTGGTGGTAGCGATGTACGCGGTGCTCACCGCCGGAGCGGCGTACGTCCCGCTGGACCCAGATCATCCCGCCGACCGGACCGCGCACATCCTCGCCACCGCGCGCCCGGCGTGCGTGCTGACCGGCCCGGAAGAGGGTGCCGTCCCGGGTGCCGAGGTGGTGCGGGTGGACGAGCTGGACCTGTCCGCCCACCCCGACGGGCCGGTGTGGGAGCGCGAGCGGGTCGCGGCGCTGCGCAAGGCGCACCCGGCGTACGTGATCTTCACCTCCGGATCCACCGGTAGGCCCAAAGGCGTCGCGGTGGCGCACGAGGCGATCGTGAACCGCCTGGTGTGGATGCAGGAGACCTACCGGCTCACACCGGCCGACGTGGTGTTGCAGAAGACACCGGCGACGTTCGACGTTTCCGTGTGGGAGTTCTTCTGGCCCTTGCAGATCGGCGCGCAGCTGGTGCTGGCCGGACCGGACGGGCACCGCGACCCGGATTACCTGCGCGGCGTGATCGCCGAATACGGCGTCACCACCGCCCATTTCGTGCCGTCGATGCTGGAAGTGTTTCTGGCGCACCAGGACATCGCACGGGACAGTTCGCTGCGGCGGGTGTTCGCCTCGGGCGAGGCGCTGCCCGCCGCGTTGGCCCAGCGGCTCCGGGTGCTGACCGGCGCCCGGCTGCACAATCTGTACGGTCCCACCGAGGCCGCGGTCGACGTCACCTATCACGAGGTGACCGACGCCGACGTGCTCTCGGTGCCGATCGGCGCGCCGGTGTACAACACCCGGCTCTACGTTCTCGACTCCCGGCTGCGGCCGGTGCCGGTCGGGGCTCCGGGTGAGCTGTATCTGTCGGGGGTACAGCTCGCCCGGGGCTACGTGGCGCGGCCCGGCCTCACCGCCGAGCGGTTCCTCGCCGACCCGTTCGCCGGTCCCGGCGGGCCCGCCGCCGCGGGCGACCGCATGTACCGCACCGGCGACCTGGTCCGCTGGACCACCGGCGGCGAACTGGAATACCTGGGGCGCACCGACTTCCAGGTGAAGCTACGCGGCCTGCGCATCGAACTCGGGGAGATCGAGTCCGTGCTCGGCACCGTCGACTCGGTGGTGCGCGCGGTGGTCGTGGTGCGCGACGACGCGGGCGCGGGCGAACAGCTCGTCGCCTACGTGGTGGAGGCCGAGCCGGGCACGGTGCGGCCCGAGCAGTTGCGCGCCGCCGCGGCGGCCAGCCTGCCCGCCTACATGGTGCCCGCCGCGTACGTGGTGCTGGAGGCACTGCCGGTGAACGCCTCCGGCAAGCTGGACCGCGCCGCGCTGCCCGCCCCGCGCCGGGTGGCCGACTCCTACGCCCCGCCCGCCACGGCGGCCGAGGCGGCGGTCGCGCGGGTGTTCGGCGAGGTGCTCGGCCACGACCGGGTCGGCCGCACCGACGACTTCTTCGCCCTCGGCGGCAACAGCCTGGTGGCCACCCGGGTGGCCGCGCGGTTGGCCGCCGATCTGGACTGCTCGCTCGGCATCCGCGAATTGTTCACCGCCACCACGGTGTCCGAACTCGCCGAGCTGATCGAGCGGATGGCGGGAACCGGCGACGCGCACGCGACCCGCCGGCTGCGGGCGGTGCCGCGGCCGTCGCCGGTTCCCCTGTCACCCGCGCAGCGGCGCATCTGGTTCCTGAGCCGGTTCGAGCGCGGCGCCGACTACAACATGCCGTTCGCGGTGCGCATGCGCGGCGCGGTGGACCTGCCCGCGCTGCGCAGCGCCCTGGCCGACGTGGTCGCCCGGCACGAGGTGCTGCGCACCGTCTTCCCGGCGCTGCTCGCCGAGCGGGCCGACGCCGAGCCCGCCTGCCAGGTGGTGCTGCCGCCGTTCGCGGCCGAGGAACTGATCACCGACGCGCCCGATCCGCACACCGCGATCACTCACGTGTTCGACCTGGAGCGCGAGATCCCGTTGCGGGCACATCTTTTCGAGGCCGACGGTGGTTACGACCTGGTGATCGTGCTGCATCACATCGCGGCCGACGGCCTGTCGCTGCGGGTGCTGGCCACCGACATGATGACGGCCTACGCCGCGCGCGTGGAGGGCCGGGCGCCGGGGTGGCCGGTGCTGCCGGTGCAGTACGCCGACTACAGCCTGTGGCAGCGCGATCTGCTCGGGGCACCCGCCGACCCGGCCTCGCCGCTGGCCCGCGGACTGGCCTTCTGGACCGATGCCCTCGCGGGCGCGCCGGATCTGATCGAACTGCCCACCGATCGGCCGCGTCCGGCCGTGGCCTCGGGGCGCGGCGGCGTGCACCGCTTCGAGCTGCCCGCCGAGCTGGCGCGCGCGCTGGCCGCGACCGCGCGGGCCTCCGGCGTCTCCGAGTTCATGGTGCTGCACGCGGCCATGGCCGTGCTGCTCGCGCGCCTGTCCGGCTCCGGTGACGTGGTGATCGGGACCCCGGTCGCGGGCCGGGGCGCGCGCGAACTCGACGACCTGATCGGCATGTTCGTCAACACCCTCGCGCTGCGCACGGCCGTCGATCCGGCCGCCACGGTGGCCGAGCTGCTGGCCGCCGTGCGCGAGGCCGACCTGGCCGCGTTCGAGCACGGGGCGGTGCCGTTCGAGCAGGTGGTCGAGGCCGTGGGCCCGCCGCGCTCGCAGGCCAGGCACCCGCTGTTCCAGGTACTGCTCTCGGTGGACGACACGGGCGATATCGGCGTGGAACTCCCCGGTATGTCGGTGTCCGTCGGTACCCTGGACGCCGGGGTGACCAAGTTCGATCTCCAACTGACGGTCACCGCGGGCTCCGCCGGTGCCGGGCTCGGGGAAGGCACGGCACCGGCGGGGATACCGGCCGAACTCTCCTATGCCACAGACCTGTTCGACGCCTCGACCGTTGCCGGGCTGGCCCGCCGTTTCGTCCGCGTGCTCACCGCGCTCACCGGAGACCGGGAGGCGATCGTCGGTGAGCTGCCGCTGCTGGACGCCGAGGAACTGCGCGCCGCGATCGCCCCCGAACCTACGCCCGCCGTCGCGGAGACCGTGCTCTCGGCCTTCGAGGCGCAGGTGCGCCGGACGCCCGACGCCGCGGCGGTCGTCGAAGGCAATCGGGCGCTCACCTACGCGGAGTTCGCCGGGCGGGTGAACCGGCTCGCGCGCCACCTCGCGGCGAATGGCGTCGGGCCGGAATCGCTTGTGGTGCTGGGGATGCGGCGGGGGACGGAGTTCGTCACCGCCGCCTACGCCGTGCTGGCGGCGGGTGGTGCGTATGTGCCGGTCGATCCGGATCAGCCGGTGGCGCGGATCGGTCATGTGGTCGAGTCGGCGCGGCCGGTGTGCGTGTTGACCACGGTTGCGGACGGGTGGGACTTGCCCCGCGATGCGTCGGGCGTGGTCGGCGGCCGAGGTGCGGCCGCGGCGTTGGACGTTTCCGCGCACGAAGGCCCTCGCTCGAGCGAGCCGCAGCCTGCGGTGCTGACCATCGACACCCTCGACCTGTCGGCCTACTCATCGGAACCGCTGGCCGACGCGGATCGCCTCCGCCCCCTGCGGCCCGCGAACACGGCGTACGTCCTGTTCACTTCCGGGTCGACCGGTCGCCCGAAAGGTGTTGCCGTCCAGCACTCTTCGGTGGCAAACCAGGTGCGCTGGATTGCCGAGGAGTACGGCATCGGGCCCGCCGATGTCGTGCTGTTCAAGACGCCCGCGACCTTCGACGTGTCGGTCTGGGAGTTGTTCGCGCCGCTGAGCACCGGTGCGCGGCTGGTGGTCGCCACCCACGACGGGCACCGCGACACCGCCTACCTCGCCGCGACCATCGCGCGGCACGGCGTCACCATGACGTCGTTCGTCCCGTCCATGCTGACGGTGTTCGCCGCCGAGGCGCCCGCGTCGTCGGTGGCGAGCCTGCGCACCGTGTTCGTCGCGGGCGAGGCCATGACCGGCGAGGCCGCCGCGGCCTTCGCGGCCATCAGCCCTGCCGAACTGCACAACCTTTACGGACCAACGGAATTCACCGTGCACGCCACGCACGCTCCGGTGGCGGTCGACTCGGGTGCCGTGCCGATCGGCCGGGCGGTGCGGGCGAGTCAGGCGCTGGTGCTCGATGCCCGGTTGCATCCGGTGCCCGACGGCGTCGTCGGCGAGCTGTACCTCTCCGGCATCCAGGTGGCGCGCGGTTACCACGGCCGCGCCGACCTCAGCGCCGAACGGTTCGTCGCCAACCTCCACGGCCCGGCGGGCGCGCGCATGTACCGCACCGGCGACCTGGTGCGGCGCGGGCGCGATGGGGCTCTGGAGTACCTGGGGCGCAGCGACTTCCAGGTGAAGCTGCGCGGCCAGCGCATCGAACTGGGGGAGATCGAGGCGGCGCTGCTGGCGTGCGAGCCGGTGCGGGCGGCCGCCGTGCGGGTGTTCGCGCACGCGACCGGCGAACTGCTCGTCGCCTACGTCACGGGCGATCTCGCCGAGGACGCGGCAGCGGTGCTGGCGCCGCGCCTGCGGGGCGTGCTGCCCTCGTACATGGTGCCGTCCGCCTACGTCACGCTGCCCGCGATGCCGCTCACCCCCTCGGGCAAGCTGGATCGCAAGGCGTTGCCCGATCCGGTGTTGGCGGCCAAGACTTTCCGAGCACCGGTATCCGAGGCTGAGCGCGCCGTGGCGGAGGTCTTCGCGGCGGTACTCGGTGTCGAGCGTGCGGGCCTGGACGACGACTTCTTCGCCCTCGGTGGCAACTCGCTGGTCGCCACGCGGATCGCGTCGCGCCTTACCGCCCGCGCCGGTCGCGAGGTGCCGGTCCGGTTGCTGTTCGAGCACCCCACCGTCGCCGGCCTGGCCGCGGCGCTGGCGGGGGCGGAGGTCAGCGAGCGCGAACCGCTGGTGGTCGCCGAGCGGCCCGGCGTGATCCCGCTGTCCTACGCGCAGCGGCGTATGTGGTTCCTCCACCAGTTCGACACCGAGTCCGCGGCGGAGAACCTCACGGCCGCACTGCGTCTCACCGGTGACCTGGACCGCGACGCGTTCGCGGCCGCCGTGGCCGACGTGTTCGCCCGGCACGAAGCGCTGCGCACGAGATACCCGGCGGTGGACGGGGTCCCGCGTCAGGAGGTGCTGCCGGTCGAGGCCGTGGCCGACGCGCTGGCCGTGGAATCCGTTCGTGCGGAGGATGTTCCGGAGTATGTCCGCGAGCTGGGCGCGCGGCCGTTCGCGCTGACCGAGCGGCCTCCGGTGCGGCTGACGCTGTTGCGAGTCGGCGACACCGAACATGTGCTGGTAGTGGCGCTGCACCACATCGCGGCCGACGGCTGGTCGATCGCGCCGTTCGCCCGCGACCTGGTGCGCGCCTATCTCGCTCGCCGCCACGGCGAAGAGTCGCAAGTCGCGCCGCTGCCCGTCCAGTACGCGGATTACACCCTCTGGCAGCGGCGGGTGCTCGGTGACGAAAGCGATCCG
Source organism: Nocardia puris (assembly GCF_036051655.1). Taxonomy (NCBI): domain Bacteria; kingdom Bacillati; phylum Actinomycetota; class Actinomycetes; order Mycobacteriales; family Nocardiaceae; genus Nocardia; species Nocardia puris. The sequence goes on from NZ_CP107943.1 coordinate 2,650,791, forward strand.
GAGTCGCCGCTGGCCCGCCAATTGCGTTTCTGGGCAGGCGAACTAGCCGGACTGCCCGATCTGCTCGCGCTGCCCACCGACCGCCCCCGTCCCGCGACGGTCTCCGGCCGAGGCGCCCGGCACGCGTTCACCATTTCCGCCGAGACCGTGCGCGGACTGCGCCGGATCGCCGAGGACAACCACGCCACGCTGTTCATGGCCCTGCACGCCGCGTTCGCCACCGTGCTGGCGAAGCTCTCCGGACAGCGCGACATCGCGCTGGGCACCCCGGTCGCGGGCCGCGGCGACCAAGCCCTCGACGAGGTGGTCGGCATGTTCGTCAACACGCTCGTGCTGCGCGCCGACGTGCGGCCCGACCTCTCCTTCGCCGACCTCGTCGCCGAGGTGCGCGCCGCCGATCTGCGCGCCTTCGACCACGCCGACGTGCCGTTCGAGCGGCTGGTCGACACCCTCGAGCCCGAGCGCTCGGCGGCGCGGCACCCGCTGTTCCAGGTCATGATGGACCTGCGCAACACCGCCCGCGCCGACCTCGAACTCGACGGGCTGCGCGTCGAAGAACTCGACATCGATACGCGCTCAGCCAAATTCGACCTCCAGCTCAGCCTCACCGAGACCGGCGACGGCCTCGCCGCGGTCTTCGAGTACGCCACCGACCTGTTCGACGCCGACACCGTCGCCCGCGTCGCCGACCGGCTGCGGCTGGTGCTGGACGCGGTGTGCGCCGACCCGGGCGTGCGCGTCGGCGAACTCGACCTGCTCACCGGCGCCGAGCGCGCCCGCGTACTCGGCGAGTGGAACGCCACCGACCACGCCGTCGATCGGGAGGCCACGCTGGTCTCGCTGTTCGAGGCGCAGGTGTCGCGCACCCCCGGCGCGGTCGCGGTGCGGTTCGACAGCGGTGCGCTGAACCATGCGGTGCCCGATCTCCACCCCGCGACGCTCACCTACCGCGACTTCGCCGCCCGGGTGAACCGATTGGCCCGGTTGCTGGTGTCGATCGGTGTGGGCCCCGACCGCACGGTGGCCGTCGCGACGCGGCGCTCGATCGATCAGGTGGTCGCCCTGTACGCGACGCTCACGGCGGGCGGCGCGTACGTGCCGGTCGATCCCGATCACCCGGCCGAGCGCATCGCCCACGTGCTCGACGGCGCGCGCCCGGTATGTGTGCTCACCCGCACCGAGGACGGGCTCGACCTGCCGTCCGACGGGACGCGGCCGTGGGCGGTGCTCGATGTGGATCTGCTCGATACCTCGGACTACTCCGACGCGCCGCTCACCGACGACGATCGCCTCGGCACGCCGCGCCCGGACGACACCGCGTACGTGCTCTTCACGTCTGGGTCGACCGGTCGCCCGAAGGGTGTGGCGGTATCGCACGCGGCGATCGTGAACCGTCTGGTGTGGATGCAGACGAAGTACGGGCTGACCACGGATGATGTGGTGTTGCAGAAGACCCCCGCGACGTTCGACGTGTCGGTGTGGGAGTTCTTCTGGCCCTTGCAGATCGGCGCGCGCCTGGTGATCGCCGAACCCGAAGGTCATCGCGACCCCGCTTACCTGGCGGACTTGACTCAACGGGAGGGCGTCACCGTCACGCACTTCGTGCCGTCCATGCTGGCCGCCTTCGTCAGTTCGCTCTCGGCGCTGCCGGTGCCCGCCGGGGCGACGGACGCTTCCGGATCCGAACAAGCGGCGGCACAGTGTGATTCGCTGCGGATGGTGTTCGCCTCCGGCGAGGCGCTGCCCGCCGCGACGGCGGCCGCGTTCCGCGAACTGACCGGTGCGCGCCTGCACAACCTCTACGGGCCGACCGAAGCTGCGGTCGACGTGACCTACCACGAGGTCACCGACGCAGATGTCCACACCGTGCCGATCGGCACGCCGGTGTTCAACACCCGCGTGTACGTGCTGGATTCGTGGCTGCGCCCGGTGCCGGTGGGTGTGCCGGGTGAGCTGTACCTCGCGGGCGCGCAGTTGGCGCGCGGGTACGTGCGGCGGGCGGATCTCACGGCGGACCGGTTCGTCGCGAACCCGTTCGCGGCCGGAGAGCGGATGTACCGCACCGGCGATCTGGTGGCGTGGCGCGCCGACGGGGAGCTGGAGTACCTGGGCCGCACCGACTTCCAGGTGAAGCTGCGCGGGCTGCGCATCGAGCTGGGTGAGATCGAGACCGCGCTCACCGCGCTGGACGAGGTGGACCAAGCCGTCGCCGTCGTCCGGGACGGGGAGACGCTGGTCGCCTACGTCATCCCGGCGCCCGGTGCGGTGCCCGCGCCCGTGGACGTGAAAGCGGCTCTGGGGCGACGACTGCCGTCCTACATGGTGCCCGCCGCGCTCGTGGTGCTCGACGAGTTCCCGCTCAACGCCTCCGGGAAGCTGGACCGCAAGGCGCTGCCCGCCCCCGACCTCGCGTCCGTCGAGTACCGCGCGCCCGAGACTCCGGTGCAGCGCATGGTGGCCGAAGCCGTCGCCGATGTGCTGGGCGTGGATCGGGTGGGCCTGGACACCGACTTCTTCGCCCTCGGCGGCAACTCCCTCACCGCGACCCGCGTCACCGCCCGGCTCGGCGCGGCCCTGGACGCGCACCTGCCGGTCCGGGTGCTGTTCGAGGCGCCGACGGTGGCGGCGCTGGCCGAACGCGGCGAGGCGCTGCGCGGCTCCGGTGCGCGTCCGGCGCTGACCGCGCGTCCGCGTCCCGAACGCCTGCCGCTCTCGCCGGCGCAGCGGCGCATCTGGTTCCTCAACCGTTTCCTCACCGACGCGGACGGCCCCGGCGACGCGACCGGCAACATCCCCGTCGCACTGCGGCTGGACGGCCCGCTGGACGTGGCGGCACTCGGCAGGGCGCTGGCCGACGTGGTGGCCCGCCACGAGACCCTGCGCACGGTGTTCCCCGCCGGGCCGGAAGGGGCCGAGCAGGTGATCCTGCCCGCGCCCGCCACGGTCGAGCTGTCCGCGGAGACCGTCGCGGAGCCTGATCTCTCCCGGCGCATCTTCGGCTGTGCTGCAAGGGGGTTTCGACCTCACCGAGGAGACGCCGTGGCGCGCGCACCTGTTCGCGCTGCCAGGCGAACCGGCCCACGTGCTGGTCCTGGTGCTGCACCACATCGCCGCCGACGGGTTCTCACTCGGCCCGCTCGCCGGGGATCTGCTGTCCGCCTACGCCGCCCGCCGCGAGGGCGCCGCGCCGGACTGGGCGCCGCTGCCGGTGCAGTACGCCGACTACACGCTGTGGCAGCACGAAATCCTCGGCGCCGACGACGATCCCGCGTCCCGCGCGCACCGCCAGCTCGCCTTCTGGCGGCGCACCCTGGACGGCCTGCCCGAACAGCTCGACCTGCCCACCGACCGCCCCCGCCCCGCCGTCTCCAGCGGCCGCGGCGCCACGCACCGGCTGCGCATCGATTCCGATCTGCACAGCGAACTGCGCGAACTGGCCCGCAAGCGCGAGACCACGCTGTTCAGCACCGTGCACGCGGCGCTGGCCGTGCTGCTGGCGCGCCTGTCCGGCGGTACCGATATCGCCGTCGGCACACCGGTCGCCGGGCGCGGCGTGGCCGAACTCGACGCCCTGGTCGGCATGTTCGTCAACACCCTCGTGCTGCGCACCGCGGTCGATCCGCGCGCCAGGTTCGAGAGCGTACTCGACGACGTCCGCACCGGCGATCTGGAGGCGCTCTCGCACGCCGACCTTCCGTTCGAGCGGCTGGTGGAGGCGCTGGCGCCGAGCCGGGCCCGCAACCGGCACCCGCTGTTCCAGGTGGCGCTGACCATGCAGAACTTCACCCTGCCGTCGCTGCGGGCGGCCGGGCTGGCGGTGCGCCCGCTCGACATCGACGCCGTCGCCGCCGAATTCGATCTCCAGTTCACCGTGGTCGAGACCGGCGACGCCGAGTCCCGGGCCGACGGCCTCGACATCGAGATCACCTACGCCACCGATCTTTTCGACGCCGGAACGGTCGCGGTGCTGGGCCGCCGCTTCACCCAGGTGCTGGCCGCGGTGGCCGCCGACGCCACCGTGGTGGTCGGCGATATCCAACTGCTCTCCGGCGAGGAACAGCAGCGGGCGCTCTACGAATGGGCGAGCACCGGGCCCGGCCGGGCGCGGGACGAGACCCTGGCGCAGCGGTTCGCCCGGGTGGCCGCGCTCGACCCCACCGCCGTCGCGGTGCGCGCCGGTGACACCACGCTCAGCTACGGCGAACTCGACGCCAGGTCCAACCGGCTGGCACGGCGGCTGATGGCGGCGGGCGTGGGCCCGGAGTCGCTGGTGGCGGTGGCTCTGCCGCGCTCGGCCGACCTGATCGTGGCCCTGCTCGCCGTGGTGAAGGCGGGCGGTGGATACCTGCCGATCGACCCCGGCTACCCGGCCGACCGCATCGAGTACATGCTCGACGACGCCCGCCCGGTCTGCGCCCTGACGCACGCCGACGCGGGGCTGCCGCGCGGCTGGTTCGGCGGACCGGTCCTGGACGTGCGCGCCGAGACCGCCGCGAGTGCCGCGCCGCTCACCGACGCCGACCGCCGCGCCCCGCTGCGCCCGGCGCACACCGCCTACGTCATCTACACCTCCGGCTCCACCGGGCGACCCAAAGGTGTTGTGGTGCCGCATCGCAACGTGGTGCGGCTGTTCGACAACACCGAGGAGCGCTTCGGGTTCGGCGCCGACGACGTATGGACGATGTTCCACTCCTACGCCTTCGACTTCTCGGTGTGGGAGCTGTGGGGCGCGCTGCTCTACGGCGGCACGCTCGTGGTGGTCGACTACTTCACCTCGCGCTCGCCCGACCAGTTCCGCGCGCTGCTGGTGGACGAGCGGGTGACCGTGCTCAACCAGACGCCGTCGGCGTTCTACCAGCTCATCGCCGCCGACGCGGCGGCCGAGCCCGCCGACTTCGCTCTGCGCCACGTGATCTTCGGCGGTGAGGCGCTGGAACCGCAGCGCCTGGCGGGTTGGTTCGAGCGCTACCCCGACTCGCCGCGCCTGGTGAATATGTACGGCATCACCGAGACCACCGTGCACGTATCGCACCGCCTGCTCACGCCCGGCGGGGGCGCGGCCAGCGTGATCGGCGGGGCCATTCCGGGGCTCACCGTCCGCGTGCTCGACGCCAGGCTGCGCCCGGTGCCGGTGGGCGTGCCCGGCGAAATCTATGTCTCCGGTGGGCAATTGGCGCGCGGCTATCTCGGGCGAGCCGCGCTCACGGCGAGCCGGTTCGTGGCCGATCCGTACGCCGCCGACGGGTCCCTGGCCTACCGCTCGGGGGATCTGGCCCGCTGGACCGCCGACGGTGATCTGGAGTACCTGGGCCGGGCCGACCAGCAGGTGAACCTGCGCGGCTTCCGCATCGAACTCGGCGAGATCGAGGCCGCCGTGCTGGCCGCGCCCGAGGTGCGCGAGGCGGCCGTGGTGGTGCGCGCCGACCTGGCCGACGAGCAGCGGATCGTCGCCTACGTGGTGCAGGCGGGCGACCTGGACACCGCCGCGCTGCGCCGCGAGCTGGCGCACACGCTGCCGGAGCACATGGTGCCCGCCGCGATCGTCACGCTGGAGCGGATTCCGTTGACCGTCAACGGGAAACTCGACCGCGCGGCGCTGCCCGCACCGGTCTTCACCGCCACCGCCTACCGCAAGCCTGCGACGCCGGCCGAGGAGATCGTCGCCGGTGTGTACGCGGAGGTGCTCGGCTTCGCCGCCGACGCGCGCCCGGTCGGCGCGGACGACGACTTCTTCGCCCTGGGCGGCAGCTCCCTGCTGGCTGCCAAGGCCGCCGCGCGGATCGGCGCGGCGCTGGGCCGCACGGTAGCGGTGCGCACGCTGTTCGAGTCGCCGCGGGTCGCCGAACTCGCGGCGGCGGTGCAGGCGGCCGAACCGGGTGCGGCGCGTCCGCCGCTGGTCGCGGGCGCGCGGCCGGACCGGTTGCCGCTCTCGCCCGCCCAGCGGCGGATGTGGTTCCTGAACCGCTTCGACGGCGCCTCGGCCGCCTACAACATCCCGCTGGCGCTGCGGCTCACCGGCGCGGTGGACGTGCCCGCGCTCCAGGCGGCGCTGGCCGACGTGATCGGCAGGCACGAATCCCTGCGCACCACCTACCCCGAGGTGGACGGCGCGCCGACGCAGCGGATTCTGCCCGCCGCGCAGGCGATTCCGTCGCTGTACCCGGTGGACGTACCGGAATCCGCACTGCCGGAGCGCATCCGCGAGCTGGCCGCCACGGGATTCGACGTGACCGCCGAGATCCCGGTGCGGATGCGGCTGTTCCGCGTCGACGGCGCCGCGGACGACGTGGTGCTGGCCGCCGTGCTGCACCACATCGCCGCCGACGGCTCCTCGGTCGCGCCGTTCGTGCGCGACCTCATGACCGCCTACACCGCCCGCCTCGATGATCGGGCGCCGTCCTGGTCGCCGCTGGCCGTCCAGTACGCGGACTACGCGCTGTGGCAGCGGGACCTGCTCGGTGACGAGTCCGACCCGGCCTCGCGCGCCGCCGAGCAGATCGCCCACTGGACCGACACTTTGGCCGGGCTGCCCGATCAGCTGACGCTGCCCACCGATCACCCGCGCCCGGCGCGGCAGAGCCTGCGCGGCGGCAAGACCGCGCTGACCGTGGACGCGCGCCTGCACGAGGCGTTGACGTCCCTGGGCCGTACGCACGGGGCCACGTTGTTCATGGTGGTGCACGCGGCGTTCGCGGCCCTGCTGGCGCGGCTCTCCGGCACCGGCGACATCGCGGTAGGCACCCCGGTCGCCGGGCGCGGCGAGGCCGAATTGGACGACGTGATCGGCATGTTCGTCAACACGCTGGTGCTGCGCAGCGCCGTCGACGGCGGCGAGCCCTTCGCGGCGCTGCTGAACCGGGTGCGGGGCACCGACATCGCCGCCTTCTCACACGCCGACGTGCCGTTCGAGCGGTTGGTGGAGGTGCTCAACCCCGAGCGCTCCACCGCGCGGCACCCGCTGTTCCAGGTCGGCTACTCGTTCCAGAACCACGAGCGTGGCACCCTGCGGCTGCCGGGGCTCACCGTGCGCGAACTCGAATTCGACAACGGCGTCGCGCAATTCGATCTGCACCTGTTCGCCGTGGACCGGTACGCCGCCGACGGCTCGGCTGAAGGTATCGACCTGAGCCTCGGGTACGCGACGGACCTGTTCGAGCCCGAGACGGCCGACCGCGTGCTCGCGCAGTTCTATTGCGTGCTGGAACATATTGCGGCCGCGCCGGATACGGTCGTCGGCGATCTGGATGTGCTGGGCGCGGATCGTGACACCGTGCTGTCCGTGTGGAACGAGACCGCCCGTCCGGTGGCCCGCGCGACGCTCTCCGATCTCGCGGGCCGGCAGGCGGCACTCACCCCCGACTCGGTCGCGCTCATCGACGCGGCCACCGGAATCGCGCTCACCTACGAGGATTTCGACGCGTGGGTGAACCGGTTGGCGCGCGAGCTCATCGCGCGCGGCGTCGGGCCGGAGCGCACCGTGGTGCTGGCCATGCGCCGCTCGGTGGGCCTGGTGGTCGCGATGTACGCGGTGGTGCGGGCGGGCGGCGCGTACGTGCCGATCGACCCGGATCACCCGGCCGGGCGCATCACCCACATCCTGCGGACCGCCGCGCCCGCCTGCGTGCTCACCACCGCCGCCGACGGCATGCCGGTCGACACCGAACTCCCCGTGATCGCCGTGGACCGGGTGGATCTCGACTCTCTCTCGGCGACGCCCGTCACCGATCGCGACCGCGTGCGTCCGCTGCGACCGGAGCACCCGGCCTACGTCATCTTCACCTCCGGCTCGACGGGCCTGCCCAAGGGCGTCACCGTCCCGCACTCGGCGATCGTCAACCAATTGATCTGGCTGCGCACGCATTTCGCGCTGGACGCGACCGACCGCACGCTGTTGAAGACGCCGGCCACCTTCGACCTGTCCGTGTGGGAGTTCTGGTCGCCGCTCACCACGGGCGGCGCGCTGATCGTCACCGCCCCCGGTGACGAGCGCGATCCCGACCGGCTGCACGCACACCTGGCCCGGTACGGCGTTTCGACGCTGTACGCGGTGCCGTCACTGCTCGCGATGTTGCTGGCGACCGCGCCGGGCGAATCGGCCCGCCCGCTGCCCGCCACCTTGCGCCGGGTGCTGGCGATCGGTGAGGCGCTGCCGGTCGCGACCGCGTCGGAGTTCGTGGCACGCGCGGACGGACGCGCGCGGCTGTACAACCTGTACGGCCCCACGGAGGCGGCGGTGTCGATCACCGCGCACGAGGTGGCCGAGGTGCCGCCGTACTCGGTGCCGATCGGCCGGCCCGCGTGGAACAGCCGGGTCTACGTGCTGGACGGCAGGCTGCGGCCGGTGCCGGTCGGCGTGGCGGGCGAGCTGTACCTGGCCGGCGCGCAGCTGGCGCGCGGGTATCACGGCAGGCCCGCGCTCACGGCGGACCGCTTCGTGGCCGATCCGTTCGCCGGCGCCGACCGCATGTACCGCACCGGCGACGTGGTGCGCTGGCGCGCCGACGGCAGCCTGGAGTACCTGGAGCGCGCCGACTTCCAGGTCAAGATCGGCGGATTCCGCATCGAACTCGGTGACGTGGAATCCGCGCTGCGGCGACTACCCCGGGTGCGTGCGGCGGTGGCCGTGGCGGCCGGTGGCCGGCTGCTCGCGTACGCGGCGGTGGGTGACCACGATGCGCCCGGACTCGCCGCCGAGCTGCGCGCCGAGCTGGCCGAACATCTGCCCGCCTACATGGTGCCCGCCGCGGTGATCGTGCTGGACGCGTTGCCGCTCAACGCGAATGGGAAGGTCGACCGCGCCCGGCTCCCCGAGCCGGTGTTCACCGATGCCGGGTTCCGCGCGCCCAGCGGCGAGGTCGAACGACTGGTCGCCGACACGTTCGCCGAGCTGATCGACGGCCTCGAGCGCGTCGGCGCGGACACCGACTTCTTCGCCGTCGGCGGCAATTCGCTGCTGGCCACCAAGCTCGCGGCGCGGCTCGGTGCGGCGCTCGGGACGCAGGTCCCGGTGGCGGCCGTGTTCGAGGCGCCGACTGTGGCCGGGCTGGCCCGCCGGTTGGCCGAGCCCGGCGCGGCCGCCCGGCCACCGCTGGTGCGCCGCACCGGGCCCGGGCCCGCGCGGTTGTCGCCGGCGCAGCAGCGCATGTGGGTGCTGAACCGGTTGTCGCCGGAGTCGGCCGCCTACAACATCCCGGCCGCGCTGCGCCTCACCGGCGCGCTGGATCGCGCGGCGCTCGCGGCGGCGGTGGCAGATCTGCTCGACCGGCACGAGTCCCTGCGCACCCGCTACCCCGACACGGCCGGCGGTCCGGTGCAGGAGGTGCTGGCGACGGTCGCCCCCGACCTCACGCCCATCCAGGTCGAGGCGCACGAGATCGACTCGCGCATCGCCGAATTCGTCGCCACCGGCTTCGACATCACCGCCGCGCCTCCGGCCCGCCTCGCGCTGTTCGAACTCGGCGCGCGCGAGCACGTCCTGCTGGTCGTGCTGCACCACATCGGCGCCGACGGCTACTCCGTCGCCCCGCTCACCCGGGATCTGGTGCGGGCCTACGTCGCTCGCGCGGCGGACGGCGCGCCGGACTGGTCTCCGCTCGCCATCCAGTACGCCGACTACAGCGAATGGCAGCGCACCTTGCTCGGCGCCGCCGACGACCCGGATGCCCTCGGCAGCCGCCAATTGGCCTACTGGGCCACCGAATTGGCGGGCTCGCCGGAAGTGCTCGCGCTCCCGTCCGATCGACCGCGACCCACGCAGCGCGAAATGAGCGGCGGCACCCTCGATTTCGAGGCGAACGCCGAGCTGGTCCGCGCGCTCGACGCCATGGCGCGCGAGCACGGCACGACGCTGTTCACCACCGTGCACGCCGCGCTCGCGGTGCTGCTGGCCAAGCTCTCCGGCTCGGCCGACATCACCGTCGGCGCGCCGGTGGCGGGGCGCGGCGCGGCCGAACTCGACGACCTGGTGGGCATGTTCGTCAACACCGTCGTGCTGCGCACCGAGGTCGATCCGCGCGCGTCCTTCGCGGACCTGCTGCGGCAGGCGCGCGACCGCGACCTGGCCGCGCTCTCGCACGCCGACGTGCCGTTCGAGCAGGTGGTCGAGGCCCTGGGACGCACCCGCTCGACCGCCTGCACGCCGCTGTTCCAAGTGATGCTCACCTTCCAGAACATGCCGGCCACCCGCGTCGCACTGCCGGGCCTGGACGTGGAGGTGCTGGACCCCTCGCCGGACGAGGCCAAGTTCGACCTGCACCTCACCGTCCTCGAACGCTTCGACGCCGACGGTGCCCGCGACGGCCTGGCCCTGCGCTTCGGCTACGCCCGCGACATGTTCGACGAGCCGACGGTGCGCGGTTTCGCCGACCGCCTGCTGCTGGTGTTCGAGGCCGTGGCCGCCGATCCGTCGATCGCGGTGCGCGCCATCGACATCCGCACCGAGCGCGAACAGCGCCCGGCCGGGCCGCCCGCGACACCGGCCGACCTGCCCGCGCTGATCGCGGCCGCGGCGGAGCTCGCGCCCGACGCCGTCGCCTTGGCACACGGCGCGCATCGCGTCACCTACGCCGCGCTGGCGGCCAAACTCGCCACCGTGGCCAAGGCCATGGGCGCGGCGGCGACGCCGGACGTGCTCATCAACGTCTCCCTCGCCGGGCTGGTGCCCGGCGTCCTCGCGGCACTCGGCGGCGACGGGCTCGCCGCCGCGCTGCGCACCCTCCTCATCGAGGCACAGGCAGTGGTCTCCGAAAGGAATAGCTGATGTCCCAAGCAGATTCGGTCACCTCGAGCGAGATCGGCACGCGCGCCCCTTCGCCGCGGCACGCGATCCTGCGCCGCGCCTACGGCGTCGCGGACCTGCCCTTGCTGCTCGACACCGTGGCCGAGCTGGCACCCCGGCGGGCCGCCCTGCGCCACGACGGCGTCACCGTCACCTACGCCGAACTGGCGTCCGAGGTGACCGCGCTGGGCGAGGCGATGGGCGGCGGGCTCGGGCCCGACGCGCTGGTGTCGGTGGTGCTCTCCGGCCGCCTGCCCGCGCTGCTGGAGGCCGGGGAGGGCGCGCTCGGGGAGGTGCTGGAAGGCCTGCTGGACGACGCCCTGCTGGCCGCCGCCGACGTGCTGCCCACCTCGTTCGCGCCGGTGGAGACCCTGGTGAGCGAGTTCGAGGAGCAGGTGCGCCGCACCCCGGACGCCGTCGCCCTCGAATTCCGCGGCGAATCCCTCACTTACGCCGAGTTCGACGCGCGCGCCACGGCTTTGGCGCGCCGGCTGCTGGCGCTGGGCGTGGGCCCCGACGCGCTGGTCGGGCTCTCGGTGCGGCGTTCGATCGAACTGCTGGTCGGCATGTACGCGATCCTGAAGGCGGGCGGCGCGTACGTGCCGATCGACCCGGACCACCCGGCCGAGCGCGTCGCCTACGTGCTGCGCACCGCCGCGCCGACGCTGGTGCTCACCACCACCGCCGATCAGCCGGACGCCCTGGCCGACAGCCGGGTCCTGCGCATCGACGAGTTCGAGGCGGCGGCCGGCGCGGCGGGCACGGCCGGCGACACCGAGATCCTGCCGCTGCCCTCGGCCGACGCCACCGCCTACGTCCTGTTCACCTCCGGTTCCACCGGCCGCCCCAAGGGCGTGGTCGTCTCGCACCGCGCGATTCTGGCCAACCTGCGCTGGCGCCAGCGCAGCTACGGGCTCACCGAGCGCGATGTGGTGTTGCAGAAGACGCCGTTCACCTTCGACGTGTCGGTGTGGGAGTTCTTCTGGCCCTTGCAGATCGGCGCGCGCCTGGTGATCGCCGAGCCCGACGGGCACCGCGACCCGGCCTACCTCGCGCGCGTCATCGCCGAATCCGGCGTCACCGTCACGCATTTCGTGCCGTCCATGCTGGCGGTGTTCGTCAGTTCGATTTCGGCGCTCCCGGTGCCCTCCGTGGTGACGCAAGCTGCCTCCTCCGGGCCCGTCGCTCGCGCCGGTGCGGAACCCACTGCCGCGCAGTGTGATTCGCTGCGCCTGGTGTTCGCCTCCGGCGAGGCGCTGCCCGCCGCGACAGCGGCCGCGTTCCGCGACGTGAGCGGCGCGACCCTGCACAATTTGTACGGCCCCACCGAGGCCGCGGTCGACGTGACCGCGCACGAGGTGACCGGCGCCGACCTCACCTCGGTGCCGATCGGCGTACCCGCCGACGACACCGACCTGCTCGTCCTCGACGACGCGCTGCGTCCCGTCCCGGACGGTGTGGTGGGCGAGCTGTACCTCTCCGGTGTGCAATTGGCGCGCGGCTACATCGCGCGGCCCGGCCTCACGGCCGACCGTTTCGTCGCCAATCCCGAAGGCGCGCCGGGCGAGCGGATGTATCGCACCGGCGACCTGGTGCGCTGGGTGGCGGGCGTCGACGGCGGCCCGGCCGAGCTGGAATACCTGGGCCGCACCGACTTCCAGGTGAAGCTGCGCGGCCTGCGCATCGAACTCGGCGAGGTCGAGGCGGGCCTGCTGCGCGACGAGCAGGTGGCCCAGGCCGCCGTCGTGCTGCATCGGCACGGGGGCGGCGACCACCTCGTCGGCTACGTGGTCCCGGCGGTGGGCGTGACCGTCGACGTGGCCGCCGTACTGGACACCGCGCGGGCGCATCTGCCCGAGTACATGGTGCCGTCGCTGGTGCAGGTGCTGGACGCGATGCCGGTCAACGCCAACGGCAAGCTGGACCGCCGGGCCCTGCCCGAGCCCGACTTCGCCTCGGCCGCAGTCGAATACCGCGAGCCCAGCACGGAGTCCGAGCGCCGGGTGGCGGAGATCTTCGCCGACCTGCTCGGCGTGGAGCGCGTGGGCGCCGACGACGACTTCTTCACCCTCGGCGGCAATTCGCTGCTGGCCACCCGCGCCATCGCCCGGGTGGCGGCGGCGCTGGGTGCGGCCGTCGACGTGCGCGACTTCTTCGACCGGCCCTCGGTGGCCGCGCTGGCGGCGCTCGCCGGCACCGCCGCGCCGCGTCCGGCGCTGGTGGCGGGCCCGCGCCCCGAGCACCTTCCGCTCTCGCCCGCGCAGCGGCGCATGTGGTTCCTCAACCGGTTCGGTGACGCGTCCTCGGCCGTCGACAACATCCCGGTCGCGCTGCGCCTGCGCGGCGCTCTCGACATCGCGGCGCTCTCGGCCGCGATCACCGATCTGGTCGCCCGCCACGAGATCCTGCGCACCGTCTACCCGCAGACCGCGCACGGCCCCGCGCAGGTGGTGCGGCCGGTGCACGCGGTGTTCGATCTCGCGCCCTCGCAGATCCCCGCCGAGCGGCTGGCCGACGCGGTGCGCGCGGTGGCGGCACAGGGCTTCGACGTGACCGACGAGATCCCGGTGCGGGTGCGCCTGCTGACCAGCGGACCGCAGGACCACACCCTGGTCCTGGTCGTGCACCACATCGCGGCCGACGGCGTGTCGCTGGGCCCGCTCATGCGCGACCTGGTCACCGCCTACACCGCGCGCCGCGCGGGCACGGCCCCCGGCTGGGCGCCGCTGCCGGTGCAGTACGCCGACTACGCGCTGTGGCAGCGCGAGGTGCTGGGCTCCGAGGACGATCCGGAGTCGGCCGCCGCCCGGCAGCTGGCTTTCTGGCGCACCGAATTGGCCGAGCTCCCGGCGCAAGTGGACCTGCCCGCCGATCACGCCCGCCCCGCCGTCGCGTCCGCGCGCGGCGCGGTGCACGAGTTCGCGGTCGACGCCGAGCTGCGCGCCGCCGTCGACCGGGTGGCGGCCCGCTGCGGCGCGACGCCGTTCATGGTGGTGCACGCCGCGCTCGCCGCGCTGCTCGCGCGGCTGTCCGGCACCGCCGACATCGCGATCGGCACGCCGGTCGCGGGCCGGGGCGAACCCGCGCTGGACGATCTGGTGGGGATGTTCGTCAACACGCTGGTGCTGCGCACCCAGGTGCGGCCGGGGGTGAGCTTCGACGAGTTGGTGGCCCACGCCCGCGAGCGGGACCTGCGCGCCTTCGCGCACAGCGACGTGCCGTTCGAGCAGCTGGTGGAGGTGCTCAACCCGGCGCGTTCGCAGGCCAGGCACCCGCTGTTCCAGGTGGCGCTGTTCATGCAGAACATGGGCCCGGTCGCGCTGACCATGCCCGGACTGGCCACGGAGCTGGTCGATTTCGACTCCGGCTTCGCGAAGTTCGATCTGCAACTCACCCTCTCCGACTCGCCGCGCGGCGGCTACCGCGCGGAATTCACCTACGCCACCGACCTTTTCGAGGACGCGACGGTGGCGGAGTTCGCCACCAAGTTCGTGCGGCTGCTGCGCGCCGCCGTCACCGATCCGGCGATGCCCGTGGGCGATATCGCCCTGCTCGACGCGGGCGAACTCGACTACGTCACCGCCAGCTGGAATGCCAGCGGGCACAAGGTGGCCGACCGCTTCCTGCACGAGGGCTTCGACAACCAGGTGCGCCGCACACCCGGCGCGCTCGCCCTGGTCGCCGATGGTGACGCGCGGCCCGGACTGACCTACACCGAGCTGTCCGAGCGCGCCAATCAGCTGGCCCGGCTGCTCATCGACACCGGAGTCGGCCCGGAATCCCTTGTGGTGCTGGCGATGCCGAGGTCTGTCGAGCTGGTGGTCGCCATGTACGCGGTGCTGCGCGCGGGTGGGGCGTACGTGCCGGTGGACCCGTCGCATCCGGCCGAACGCATCGGCCACATTCTCGACACCGCGGCCCCGCACAGCATTCTCACCACCCGTGCGGCGGGCTTCACGGTGCCCGTGCGTGTGCCGGTGCACCATCTGGACGAGCTGGACCTCACCGGGTTCGGCACCGGCAAGATCGGGGACCGCGAGCGCGTCGCGCCGCTGCATCCCGAGCATCCGGCCTACGTGATCTTCACGTCCGGCTCCACCGGCCGTCCGAAGGGCGTGGCGACCAGCCACCGCGCCATCGCCAACCAGCTCGCGTGGATGCACGACGAGTACCGGCCGCGCACGGGGGACGTGTACCTCCAGAAGACCGCGACCACCTTCGACGTCGCGCTGTGGGGCTACTTCCTGCCGTTGCGCGCCGGAGCCCAACTGGTGCTGGCGACGCCCGACGGGCACCGCGACCCGCGCTACATCGCCGAAACCGTTGCGCGGTACGGGGTCACGCTCACCGACTTCGTGCCGTCGATGCTGGCGGTGTTCGCGGCGCACACCGAGGCGGGCGAATTGTCCTCGTTGCGTGACGTCTTCGTCATCGGTGAGGCGCTGCCGCCCGAGACGATCGCCGCCTTCCACGATGTGTGCGACGCCGGCCTGCACAACCTCTACGGACCCACCGAGGCGGCCGTCTCCATCACTTATCGCGAGGTCACCGCCGCCGACGGGCCGCTGGTGCCCATCGGAGAGCCGGAGTGGAATTCGCAGGTGTACGTGCTGGATTCGCGTCTGCACCCGGTGCCGATCGGCGTGCCCGGCGAACTGTACCTGGCGGGTGCCCAGCTCGCCCGTGGGTATCACCGCCGGGTCGACCTGACCTCGGACAGGTTCGTGGCCAACCCTTTCGGGCTGCCCGGCGAGCGCATGTACCGCACCGGCGATCTGGTGCGCTGGAGCCCCGACGGTGAACTGATCTACCTGGGCCGCGCCGACTTCCAGATCAAGTTCCGCGGCCAGCGCATCGAACTGGCCGAGATCGAGACGGCCCTGCTGACCGCGCCCGAGGTGGGTCAGGCGGCGGTGCGCTTGGTGACCGGCGAGACCGGCGACTACCTGACCGGCTACGTGATCCGCACGCCAGGAGCGGAATTGGACCTGGACGCGGTGAAGGCGGGTCTGTCACGCCTGCTGCCCGCGTACATGGTGCCGACGGCGCTCGTGGAACTGACCGAGTTCCCGCTCAACACCAGCGGCAAGCTGGACCGCAAGGCCCTGCCGGTACCCGAGTTGCGCGCCAAGGCTTTCCGCGCGCCGGTCGACGCGGCGCAGCGCTTGGTGGCGGCCGTGTTCGCCGGGGTGCTGCGTGCCGAGCGGGCCGGTCTGGACGATGACTTCTTCGCGCTCGGCGGCAGTTCACTGGACGCCACGCAGGTCACGGCCCGCGTCGGCGAGGCGCTGGGCGTGCGGGTGCCGGTGCGCGCGCTGTTCGAGGCGTCGACGGTCGAGGGCTTCGCGGCCGCCGTGACCGCGCTGACCATCGAGGGGGAAACCCGCCCGCCGCTGGCGCGCCGCGAGCGGCCCGCGCGGATTCCGTTGTCCCCGGCGCAGAGTCGACTCTGGTTCCTCAACCGGATCGAGAGCCAGGAGGGCGGTGCGGCCGTCTACAACCTGCCGGTGGTGCTGCGCCTGACCGGCCGGTTGGACGCGCGGGCGCTGGAACGCGCCGTGCTGGACGTGCTGACCCGCCACGAATCTCTGCGCACCCTCTATCCGGAAGGCGAGGACGGCCCCTACCAGTCGATCCTGGACGCCGGGGAGATCGGCCTGACCCTGAACCCGGTCGCGGTGGCACCCGCCGAACTGCCCCGGGTGGTCGCGGCCATCGCGGGCGGCGGCTTCGACGTCGCCTCGGAACCGCCCGCGCGGGTGGCGCTGCTGTCGGTCGCCGATGATCGCGGGGCTCCCGCCGACGAGCACGTGCTGGTTTTCGTGGTGCACCACATCGCGGCGGACGCGCTGTCGCTGGCGCCGCTGGTCGCGGATCTGGTGCGCGCGTACCGTTCCCGGCTCGCGGGCGCGGCGCCCGGCTGGGACGACCTGGCCGTGCAGTACGCCGACTACAGCCTGTGGCAGCGGGAACTGCTGGGTTCGGCCGAGCGGCCCGGCGACCTCGCGCACCGGCAGCTGAGGTTCTGGCGCGACACCCTCGCGGGCCTGCCCGCCGAGCTGCCGCTGCCCACCGACCGCCCGCGCCCCGCGCGCCCCACCCAGCGCGGCGCGGCCGTGGACCTGGCGGTCGGCCCCGAGGTCACCGCCGCGTTGCGCGCGCTGGCGGCCCGCTCAGGGGCGACGCTGTTCATGGTGCTGCACGCCGCCTTCGCCGCGACCCTGGCCCGTCTGGGCGGGGGCGACGACATCGTCGTCGGCACGCCGGTCGGCGGCCGCGGCGAGCGGGCGCTCGACCCGCTGATCGGCATGTTCGTCAACACCCTCGCGCTGCGCACCCGGCCCGTGCCGCAGCGGTCGTTCGCCGACTTCGTGGCCGAGGTGCGCGACGCCGATCTGGCCGCCTTCGCCCACGCCGACCTGCCGTTCGAGCAGTTGGTCGACGCCATGGACGTCGACCGCGACACCGGCGCGCACCCGCTGTTCCAGGTGCTGCTCAGCGTGGGGAACGCGCGCCTGGCGGGCCCTGCCGCGATCGAGCTGCCGGGCTTGACGGTCGAACCCGTCGAGATCCCCGACGAGGGCGCGAAGTTCGATCTGCACCTGGTGCTGAACGAATCCGCGTCCGGCCTCACCGGCGCGCTGCGCTACGCCACCGACCTCTTCGACGCCGAGACCGTCACCGCCGTGGCGGCCCGGTTGCGCCGGCTGCTCGCGGCCGTGGCCGCCGACCCGGAGCTCCCGCTGGGCGAGATCGACCTGTTCGACGCCGCCGAACGCGCGCTCGCCCTCGAGGGTTTCAACGCGACCGCGCACCCGATCGACGAATTCGCCACGCTCGCTTCGCTGTTCGACGCGCAGGCGTCGCGCACCCCGGCGCGTCCCGCGCTCACCTTCGAGGGTGAGACCGTCACCTACGGCGACCTCGCGGCCCGCGTGAACCGGCTGGCCCGGTGGCTCATCGGCCAAGGCGTCGGTCCGGAATCGCTTGTCGCCCTGGGGATGCGGCGCGGCATCGACCTGGTCACCGGTATGTACGCGATCGTCGCCGCGGGCGGCGGCTACGTGCCGATCGACCCCGACCACCCCGCCGAGCGCACCGCGCACGTCCTCGACACCGCCGCGCCCGTCGCGGTGCTCACCTCGGGCGAGGACCTGGCTCTGGATGTCGCGCAGGTCCGCATCGACCGGCTCGACCTGTCGGGCTACTCGGCCGCGCCGATCACCGACGCCGAGCGCACCGCCGCGCTGCGGCCCGGCAACACCGCCTACGTGCTGTTCACCTCCGGCTCCACCGGCCGGCCCAAGGGCGTCGCGATGACCCACGGCGGCATCGTGAACCGGCTGCTGTGGATGCAGTCCGCGCACGTCACGCTCGGCGCGGCCGACGTCGTGGTGCAGAAGACGCCGGTGACGTTCGACGTGTCGATTCCGGAGTTCTTCTGGCCCTTGCAGATCGGCGCGCGCCTGGTGCTCGCCGCGCCCGACGGGCACCGCGACCCCGCGTACCTGGCCGACCTGATCCGCCGCGAAGGCGTCACGGCCGCGCACTTCGTGCCGTCCATGCTGGCCGCCTTCGTGGCCGAGGAACCGTACGTCCCCAGCCTGCGCCACATCTTCTGCTCGGGTGAGACGCTGCCCGCCGCCACCGCGCGGCGCGCCCGCGCCCTGACGTCGGCCCAGGTGCACAACATGTATGGCCCCACCGAGACCGCCGTGGAGGTGTCGGCGCACCGGGTGACCGACGCCGATCCGGAAGTGCTGCCGATGGGCGGCCCCAACTGGAACACCCGGATGTACGTGCTGGACGCGCGGTTGCGCCCGGTGCCCGTCGGCGTGCCCGGCGAATTGTTCATCGCCGGTGCGCAAGTGGCGCGCGGCTACCTGGGCCGCCCGGATCTGACCTCGGATCGCTTCGTCGCCGACCCGTTCGGCGTGCCCGGCGAACGCATGTACCGCACCGGCGATCTGGTGCGCTGGACGCGCGCGGGAGAGCTGGAGTTCCTGGGGCGCACCGACTTCCAGGTGAAGGTGCGCGGCCTGCGCATCGAGCTGGGCGAGGTCGAGGTGGCGCTGCTGGCCGTGCCCGGCGTCGCGCAGGCTGCCGTGCTGGTGCGTGACGATCACGGCACCGGTGACCAGCTGGTGGCCTACCTGGTGGCGGACGGCCCGCTGGACGTGGCGGTTGTGCGGGAGTCGGTGGCCGGGCGGTTGCCGGGCTACATGGTGCCGACCGCCTTCGTGGTGCTCGACGCCTTCCCCGTCACCGCGTCGGGCAAGCTGGACCGCAAGGCGCTGCCCGCGCCGGAGGCTCCGTCGGTCGAGTTCCGTGCGCCGTCGGGCCCGGCGGAAACACTTGTCGCCGAGACCTTCCGCGCACTGCTGGGCGCCGAGCGGGTCGGCGCCGACGACGACTTCTTCGCCCTCGGCGGCAACTCGCTCATCGCGACCCAGCTCGCGGCGCGCCTGTCCAAGGCGGCGGGCGCGACGGTGCCGGTGCGCGCGGTGTTCGACGCGTCCACCGTGCGCGACCTGGCGGCGCACCCGGCCCTGGACGGCCGTGTCTCCGAGACACCCGTGGCCTTGCCGCCGCTGGTCGCCGGTCCGCGCGAGACGCCGATCCCGCTCTCGGTCGCGCAGCGGCGCATGTGGTTCCTCAACCGATTCGACAGTGCCGGTGGGGGATACAACATCCCGTTCGCGCTGCGGCTCACCGGCGCGTTGAACACCGAGGCGCTCGGCCTCGCCATCGCCGACGTGATCGACCGGCACGAGACGCTGCGCACCCTGTATCCCGAACACGACGGCGTCGCCACGCAGGTCGTGCTGCCGCCGGGCACCCACCTGGTCGACGCGCAACCGGTGCCGGTGCGCACCGCCGAACTCCCCGCCCTCGTCGCCGAGGCCGCCGACGCCCCGTTCGACGTGACTTCCGAAGTGCCGCTGCGGATCCGGCTGCTGCATGTCGCGGACGCGGGCGAGCCGACCCACGTGCTGCTGTTCGTCGTGCACCACATCGCCGCCGACGGTTGGTCCTTCGCGCCGCTCACCCGCGACCTGGCCGCCGCCTACGTGTCGCGCTGCGCGAACACCGCCCCCGCGTGGCCGCCGCTGCCCGTGCAGTACGCCGATTTCGCGCTCTGGCAGCGAACCGCCCTGGGGGCCGCCGACGACGAGAACTCCCTGCTGGCAAGGCAATTGCGCTTCTGGACCGAGCGGCTCGCCGGTATTCCCGACGTGCTGGAGCTGCCCTCGGATCGCCCGCGTCCCGCCGTCGCGTCGAACCGGGGCGGCGCGGTCACCGGGCGCCTCGACGCCGCGCTGCACCGCGACATCCTGCGGATCGCCGCCGAGCACCGCGCGACCCCGTTCATGGTCCTGCACACCGCGCTCGCGGCGCTGCTGAGCAGGTTGTCGGGCACCGGCGACATCGTGGTCGGCGCGCCGGTCGCCGGGCGCGGGGACGAGGCGCTGGACGAGCTGGTCGGCATGTTCGTCAACACCGTGGTGCTGCGCACCCCCGTGCGCGGCGACGCCACCCTAGCCGCCCTGCTCGGCACGGCCCGCGCGGCCGACCTGGCCGCCTTCGATCACGCCGAAGTGCCGTTCGAGGATCTGGTCGACGCGCTCAACCCGGTCCGCTCCCAGGCCCACGCCCCGATCTACCAGGTCGCGCTGACGCTCCAGAACCAGGCCGCGCCCGACTTCCGGCTCCAGCGCCTGGCCATCGGCGCGCTCGAGGTCGGCCCGGCGCCCATCCAGTTCGACCTGGACTGGACCTGCTCGGAACGCCACGGCGCCGAGGGCGCGCCCGAGGGCATCGATGTGCACCTGCACTACGCGACCGACCTGTTCGACGAGAGCACGGCCGCGGGCTTCCTCGCCGGATTCGAGCGCGTGCTGCGCGCCATGGCCCGCGATCTCGGCACGGCCGTCGGCGACGTGGAATTGCTGTCGCAGGCCGAACGCGGCCTGCTGCTGTCGGAGCGCAACGCCACCGCGCACCCGCTGGCCGAGGAGACCCTCGACGATCTGCTCACCGTCCGCGCCGCCGCCGAGCCGAACGGTCACGCGGTCACCTTCGAGGGCGCATCCCTCACCTACGGTGAGCTGGCGTCGCGCGCGAATCGCCTGGCGCGCTTGCTGATCGCGGCGGGTGTGGGCCCCGAGTCGATCGTCGCGCTGGCGGCGCTGCGCTCGCTCGACATGCTCGTCGCGATGTACGCGATCGTCCGCGCGGGCGGCGCGTACCTGCCGCTGGACCCGGCGCACCCGGCCGATCGCCTGGCCCAGCTGCTCGACAGCGCCGACCCGGCCCTGGTGCTGGTGGTGGGCGGCGCCGAACCGGAACTGCCCGCCGGGACCGCGACCCTGCGCCTGGACGACCTCGACCTCACCGGCTTCGCGGATACACCGGTCACCGACGCCGAGCGCATCGTCGCGCTGCGGCCCGGCAACACCGCGTACGTGCTGTTCACCTCCGGCTCCACCGGCCGGCCCAAGGGCGTCGCGGTGAGCCACCGCGCCATCATGAACCAGCTGCGCTGGCTCGAGCATCGCTACGAGGTGACCGCCGCCGACCGCATCCTCCAGCGTGCCCCGCTGACCTTCGACGTGTCGGTGTGGGAGTGCTTCCTGCCGATCGCGGTCGGCGCGCCGCTGGTGATCGCGCGACCGGGCGGGCACCTGGACCTCGAATACTTCGCGGGTCTGCTGCGCGAGCACGGCATCACCATCGCCGAGTACGTGCCGTCGGTGCTGGCCGCCCTCCTCGGCGAGGGGATGGGCGACGCGCTGCGCTCGTTCCGCCACCTGCACTGCGGCGGCGAGGCGCTGACCCCCGATCTGCTCGCCGCGATCCGCGCGAGCTTCGACGGCGCGATCCACAACTCCTACGGGCCCACCGAGGCCGCCATCTCGGCGGTCTTCCACGAGTTCACCGACGCCGACGTGGCGTCGGGCCGGGACGTCGCGATCGGGCGGCCGTGCTGGAACACCCACGTATACGTGCTGGACGCGCGCCTGCGGCCGGTGCCGGTCGGGGTGACCGGCGAGCTGTACCTGGCGGGCGATCAGCTGGCGCGCGGCTACCACCGGCGGCCGGGCATCACCGCCGACCGGTTCGTCGCCGATCCGTTCGGTGCGCCGGGCGCGGTCATGTACCGCACCGGCGACCTGGTGCGATGGAACCGCGAGGGGGATCTGATCTACCTGGGCCGCAACGACTTCCAGGTGAAGTTGCGCGGCCAGCGGATCGAGCTGGGCGAGATCGAGTCGGCGCTGGCCGCCGTGGACGGCGTCACCAACGCCGCCGTGGTGGTCGCCGAGGACACCTCGGGTGCGGACAGTCTGGTCGGCTACGTGAGCGGTGCGGACCTGTCCGCCGACACCGTGCGGGACCGGGTGCGCGACCGCCTGCCCGGCTACATGGTGCCCGCGCACCTGGTGGTGCTGGACGAGATGCCGCTCACCGCTGTCGGCAAACTGGACCGCAAGGCGCTGCCCGCCGTCGAGTTCGCGGGCGGCACCGCCTACCGCGCGCCGCGCGAGGGCGCCGAGGCGGTGCTCGCCGCGCTGGCGGGTGATCTGCTCGGCGGCGAGCGGCTGGGCGCCGACGACGATTTCTTCGCGCGCGGCGGCAATTCGCTGCTGGCGATGCGCCTGGTCGCGCGCGCCAATGCCGCGCTCGGGGCGGCGCTCACCGTGCGGGAAGTGTTCGAGGCCCCGACGGTCGCGGCGCTGGCCGCGCGGGTGACCAGCGGTGCCGCACCGCGGCCCGCGCTGGTGGCGGGGGAGCGGCCCGAGCGAATCCCGTTGTCGCTGGCGCAGACCCGCATGTGGCTGCTGCACCGGCTCGACCCGGATTCGCCGGTCTACAACATCCCGATCACCATCCGGCTGGCCGGCGCGCTCGACGTGGCCGCGCTGCGCGCCGCGCTCGGCGACGTGATCGCGCGGCACGAATCGCTGCGGACCGTCTTCCCCGCCGACGCCGACGGGCCGTTCCAGTCCGTGCGTGCGGCCGAACTGTCCGGTGCCGACGCGGCGGCGCTCGAACTCGGTCCCGTGCTCGTAGCGGAAGGCGATCTGGCCGAAGCCGTCGCCGGGTACGCGGGTCTCGGATTCGAGCTGCGTACGCGTATCCCTGTGCGCGCCAAACTGTTCCAGGTGCGCGCCGACGAGCACGTGCTGGTCGTCGTCGTGCACCACATCGCGGCCGACGGCGTGTCCACCGCGCCGCTGGCCCGCGATCTGATGACCGCCTACACCGCCCGCTGCGCGGGAACCGCCCCACGCTGGGTGGCGCTGCCGGTGCAGTACGCCGACTTCACGCTCTGGCAGCACCGGGTGCTCGGTGCGGCGGAGGACCCCGAATCCGTGCTGGCGCAACAGATCGCGCGGTGGCGCACCGAACTCGACGGGCTCGCCCCCGTGCTGGAACTGCCCACCGACCGTCCCCGCCCACCCGTGGCGAGCGGGCGCGGCGCGGCGGTCGAGTTCGCCGTCCCGGCCGAACTCACCGCCGGGATCGCCGAACTGGCTCGCCAACAGGGTGTTTCGACGTTCATGGTCGTGCACGCCGCGTTCGCCGCGCTGCTGGCCCGGTTGGCCCGCACCGACGACGTCGCCCTGGGCACCCCGGTCGCGGGCCGCGCCGAGGAAGCGCTCGACGATCTGGTCGGCATGTTCGTCAACACCCTGGTGCTGCGTACCGCCGTCCCGGCGGGCGCCCCGTTCACCGAACTGCTGCGCCAGGTCCGCGACACCGATGTGCGCGCCTTCGCCAACGCCGACCTGCCGTTCGAGCGGCTGGTCGAGGAACTGAATCCGGTCCGTTCCCAGGCGCATTCGCCGATCGTGCAGGCGTTGCTCACCTTCGAGCACCGCGACGACACCGTGTTGCGCCTGCCCGGACTCGAGGTGTCGGCGTATCCGCTGGACAACCGGGTCGCCCAGTTCGACCTCGCGCTGGAGCTGGCCGAGCACGCCGAGGGCGAGGGCACCGCGCTGCGCGCCCTGCTGCGCTACGCGACCGACCTGTTCGACCGCGCCACCGCGCGCTCCTTCGCCGAGCGGTTCACCCGGGTGCTCACCGCCGTGATCGCCGATCCGGGCGTGCGGGTGGGCGATATCGAACTCCTCGACGACGCCGAACGCCGCCTGGTGCTGGAGGGCTGGAACGACACCGCCCACCCGGTCGCCGCCACCACGGACACGCTCGTCTCGCTGTTCGAGCGGCAGGTCGCGCGCACCCCGCACGCGCCCGCCGTCACCGTCGACGGCACCACGCTCGAGTACGGCACCTTCGCCGACCGGGTGCACCGCCTCGCCCGCTGGCTGGTGGATCAGGGCGTGGGCCCCGATTCCCTGGTGGCCCTGGGCATGCGGCGTTCGCTGGACCTGGTCACCGCCATGTACGCGGTGACGGTGGCGGGCGGCGCGTACGTGCCGGTCGATCCCGATCACCCGGCCGACCGCGTCGAGTACGTGCTGTCCACCGCGCGGCCCGTCTGCGTGCTCACGTCCGGGCTGGATTTGGAAACCGGTGTGGCGCGCGAAGTTCGCGTCGACCGGCTCGACCTGTCGGGCTACGACTCGGCGCCGCTCACCGACGCCGACCGGCTCGGCGCGGTCTCGCCCGCCCACCCGGCCTACGTGATCTTCACCTCCGGGTCGACCGGCCGCCCCAAGGGCGTGGCCGTCACCCACGGCGCGATCGTCAACCGGCTGGTGTGGATGCAGGACCGCTACGGCCTGCGCGCCGACGACGTGGTGTTGCAGAAGACCCCCGCCACATTCGACGTGTCGGTGTGGGAGTTCTTCTGGCCCTTGCAGATCGGCGCGCGCCTGGTGGTCGCCGCGCCCGACGGGCACCGCGATCCGGCCTACCTGGCGCGGCTGATCACCGCCGAGGGCGTCACCACCGTGCATTTCGTGCCCTCGCTGCTCACGGTGTTCCTGGCCGAACCCGCGGCTGTCGAATGCCGTTCGCTGCGGCGGATTTTCGCGTCCGGCGAGGCGCTGCCCGCGTCCACGGCGCAGCGCGCGCGGGCGCTGCTCCCCGCCCGCGTGCACAACCTGTACGGGCCCACCGAGGCGGCCGTGGACGTGACCTTCCACGAGGTCACCGACGCCGACACCGCCACGGTCCCGATCGGGCGACCCGTCTTCAACACCCGCCTGCTCGTGCTGGATTCGCGATTGCGGCCGGTCCCGGCGGGAGTCCCGGGTGAGCTGTACCTGGCCGGTGAGCAGTTGGCGCGCGGCTACGTCGGGCGTCCCGATCTGACGGCGGATCGCTTCCTGGCCAACCCGTTCGGCGCGCCGGGCGAACGCATGTACCGCACGGGCGATCTCGTCACGTGGACGCCGCACGGTGAGCTGGAGTACCTGGGCCGCACCGACTTCCAGGTGAAGCTGCGTGGCCTGCGCATCGAACTCGGGGAGGTCGAGGCCGCCCTGTCCGCCCTGGACGGGATCGAGCAGGCCGTGGTCGTCGTGCGCGCCGACGAGCGCACCGGTGACCAGCTGGTGGCGTACGTGACCGGAGCCGTCGATGTGCGGGCGGTTCGGGAGCGGCTGGCCGCCGACCTGCCCGCCTACATGGTCCCGGCCGCGTTCGTGGTGCTCGCGGAGTTCCCGCTGAACTCCTCCGGCAAGCTGGACCGGAAAGCGTTGCCCGCGCCCGTGTTCGAGGCGGCCGAGTACCGCGCCCCCGAGACCGAGGCCGAGCGGACGGTCGCGCGATTGTTCGCCGAACTGCTCGGCGTCGACCGGGCGGGCCTGGACGACGACTTCTTCGCCCTCGGCGGCAACTCGCTGCTGGCCACCCGGCTCGCGGCCCGCCTCGGCGAAGCACTCGATGCCGACATCCCCGTGCGCCTGCTCTTCGACGCGCCGACCGTCGCGGCGCTGGCGGCCCGTGCCGCCGACCGCATCGGTTCGGCGCACCGCCCGCGCCTCACCGCCGGCCCGCGCCCGGAGCCGGTGCCGCTGTCCCCGGCCCAGCGGCGCATGTGGTTCCTCAACCGCTTCGATCCCGCCGAGACCGTCAATAACATCCCGGTCGCGCTGCGGTTCACCGGTGACCTCGACCTCGGCGCGCTGCGCGCCGCGATCACCGACCTGATCAGCAGGCACGAGACCCTGCGCACCGTCTACCCCGACCACGAGGGCATCGGCTACCAGCGGATTCTCCCGCCGCGGGAGCCGGAGCTCGCCGACCTCGAATCCGCCGGCGCGCTGGTCGATTTCGCCGCGACGCCGTTCGACGTGACCACCGAGATCCCGCTGCGCATCGGCCTGGTCCGGCTCGCGCCGCGCGAACACCTGCTCGCGCTGGTGGTGCACCACATCGCGGCCGACGGGTTCTCCCTGGGTCCGCTCGCCCGCGATCTGGCCACCGCCTACGCGGCCCGCGTCGCCGGCGCCGAACCGGTGTGGCGGCCGCTGCCGGTCCAGTACGCCGACTACGCGCTGTGGCAGCGCGAGGTGCTGGGCACCGAGGACGATCCGGCCTCGCCGCTGGCCCGCCAGCTCGCCTACTGGCGCGACGCGCTGCGCGGCCTGCCCGCGCAGCTCGACCTGCCCACCGACCGCGCCCGGCCCGCCGTCGCCTCGCACGCGGCGGCGAGCACCACCGTCACGCTGGACGCGGCGCTGCGCGCGAAGATCGCGGCGCTGGCGGCGCGGTGCGACGCGACGCTGTTCATGGTGGTGCACGCGGCGCTGTCGGTGCTGCTTGCTCGGCTCTCGGGTACCGGCGATATCGCCATCGGCGCCCCCGTCGCGGGTCGCGGCGAACGGGCGCTGGATGATCTGGTCGGCATGTTCGTGAACACGCTGGTGCTGCGCGTCGAGGTGTCCGGCGCGGACTCCTTCACCGAAGTCCTGCGCCGGGTGCGCGAGACCGATCTGAACGCCTTCGCCCACGCCGACGTGCCGTTCGAGCGGCTGGTGGAGGTGCTCGACCCACCGCGTTCGGAGGCCAGGCACCCACTGTTCCAGGTGGCGCTGTTCTTCCAGAACCTGTCCACCGTCACCGTGGAGCTGCCCGGCGCCACCGTCGCCGAACACGAAGTCGATTACGAGACCACCCGATTCGACCTCCAGTTCACGGTCTCCGACGACGCGGTGCGCCTCACCTACGCCACCGACCTGTTCGACGAGACCACCGTGCGCACGGTCGGCGCGCGGTTGCTGCGCCTGCTGAGCGCGGTCACCGCCGACCCGGACCGCCCGGTCGGCGATATCGACCTGTTCGCGCCCGGTGAGCTGCACCGCGTGGTCACCGAGTGGAACGATTCGGCGCACACCGCGTTCGTCGCGGAGATGCTGCTCGACGAGTTCGAGGCGCAGGCCGCCGCCACGCCGGACGATCCGGCGCTGGTGTACGTCCCCGACGGCGGCGCGGCGGCCACCGTGGTCACCTACGGCGAGCTCGACCGGCGCTCCAACCAGCTGGCCCGACACCTGACAGCGGCCGGAGTCGGCCCGGAATCGCGGGTGGCACTGGCTATTCGGCGTTCCACCGATCTGGTGCTGGCCATGTACGCGGTGCTCAAGGCGGGCGGTGCGTACGTGCCGATCGACCCGGACCACCCGGCCCAGCGCATCGCCCACATCCTCGACACCGCGCGCCCGGCGGCGCTGCTCACCACCGAGCGCGACCGCGTCGACCACGGCTACGCGGGCCCGGTCGTGGCCGTGGACACCGTCGCGCTGCACGGCTACGCCGACGATCCGGTCGCCGCGGAGGAGCGCGGCGCGCCCATCCATCCCGGCAATCCGGCGTACGTGATCTTCACCTCCGGCTCCACCGGAAGACCCAAGGGCGTCAGCGTGTCCCACGCGGCGATCGTCAACCAGGTGAACTGGATGCAGGCCGAGTACCGGCTCGAACCCGAGGACGTGTATCTCCAGAAGACCGCGACCACCTTCGACGTGTCGCTGTGGGGCTACTTCCTGCCGCTGCGGGTCGGCGCGACCCTGGTGCTGGCCACCCCCGACGGGCATCGCGATCCCGGCTACCTGGCCGAGGTCGTCGGCGCGTACGGCGTCACCGTCACCGATTTCGTGCCGTCGATGCTCAGCGTGTTCGCCGGGCACGTGGCGGCCGCCGGCCTGCGGGACGCGCTCGCCTCGCTGCGCACCGTGTTCGTGATCGGCGAGGCGCTGCCCGCCGAGACCGTGCGCGCGTTCGCCGAGGTGAGTGCGGCGCGCCTGCACAACCTGTACGGCCCGACCGAGGCCGCGGTGTCCATCACGCACCGCGATGTCACCGGCGAGACCGAGCGCGCCGCCCTGCCGATCGGCAACCCGGAGTGGAACAGCCGCCTGTACGTGCTGGATTCGCGCCTGCGGCCCACGCTGCCCGGCGTGGCGGGCGAGCTGTACCTGGCCGGCGTGCAGTTGGCGCGCGGCTACCACGGCAGGCCCGACCTCACCGCGGATCGCTTCGTGGCCAACCCGTTCGGCGCGCCCGGTGAGCGGATGTATCGCACCGGCGACCTGGTGCGCTGGGAGACCTCCGGCGAGTCCGCCGAGCTGGTCTACCTGGGGCGCACCGACTTCCAGGTGAAGTTCCGGGGCCAGCGCATCGAACTCGGCGAGATCGAGGCCGCGCTCGCGGCCGTGCCGGGCGTCGCGCAGGCCGCCGCTGCGGTGGTGACGACGGGTGGCGGCGACCACCTGGTCGGCTACGTGACGCCGTTGCCCGGCGAGCGGAGCGAGCGGTTCGAGGACGCGCTGCGTGCGGCGGCGCGAGAGACGTTGCCGTCGTACATGATTCCGTCGGCCTACGTGGTGCTCGACGAGTTCCCGCTGAACTCCTCCGGCAAGCTGGACCGGAAGGCGTTGCCGGAACCGGTGTTCGACCGTGGCGCGTACGTCGCGCCGGTCAGCCCGGCCGAACGTCTCGTCGCCGACGCGTTCGCGACCGTCCTCGGCCTGGACGCGGTGAGCGTGACCGACGGCTTCTTCGACCTGGGCGGCAACTCGCTCAGCGCCACCCGGGTGCTGGCCAGGCTGGGGGAGCGCCTGGGCCGGCGGGTGCCGGTGCGGCTGCTGTTCGAGGCGCCCACGGTGCGCGCGCTGGCGCAGCGTGTGACCACCGAGGCGGTGGCGGGCGCGCTGCCGGTGCCGCTGATCGCGGGCCCGCGCCCGGAGGTCGTGCCGCTGGCTCCGGTGCAGCGCGGCATGTGGTTCCTGAACCGTCTCGATCCGTCCTCGCCCGCGCACAACATCCCGGTGGCGCTGCGCATCTCGGGTGAGGTGGACGAAGTCGCGCTGGCCGCGGCGTTCACCGACGTGGTCGCCCGGCACGAGGTGCTGCGCACGGTGTATCCGGCGGCCGCCGACGGCACCGCCCACCAGGTGGTGCTGCCCGCCGAACCGGCCCCGGTCCGGCTCGCGGTCGAAGCCGTGCCCGCCGGTGGGCGCGACGCGCGGATCGCCGAATTCCTCTCGGCCGGTTTCGATATCGCCACCGAGGTGCCGGTGCGCGCGGTGCTCCTGCGCGAGAGCGTGGGCGACCGGGTGCTGGTCGCGGTGCTGCATCACATCGCCGCCGACGGCTATTCGATGCGCCCGCTGCTGCGAGACCTGCTGGCGGCCTATCTGTCCCGCGTGCTGGGCGCCGCGCCGCTGTGGCCGGAACTGCCCGCGCAGTATGCCGACTACGCGCTGTGGCAGGCCGCGGAGGTGGAGGCCGTTGCGGCGGAGGAACTCTCGTACTGGCGGGACGCGTTGCGCGATCTGCCCGACGAACTCGCCCTGCCCACCGACCGTCCGCGCCCGGCGGTGGCGTCGAAACGCGGTGCGAGCGTGCGCGCCCGGGTCGGCGGCGACGTCGCGCGGCGGGTGGTCGAGCTGGCCCGCCGCCACGACGCGACGCCGTTCATGGTGGTGCACGCGGCGCTGTCGGTGTTGCTGGCGCGACTGTCCGGCTCTGAGGACATCGCCGTCGGCACCCCGGTCGCCGGGCGTGGCGTGGCCGCGCTGGACGACCTGGTGGGCATGTTCATCAACACCCTGGTACTGCGCACCTCCCCGCGCCCGGAGCACACCTTCGCCGAGCTGATCGCCGAGACGAAGGCCGCCGACCTGGCCGCCTTCGCGCACGCCACGGTGCCGTTCGAGCGGGTGGTGGACGCCCTCGGCGTCCCCGCCTCGCAGGCCGCGCACCCGCTGTTCACCGTCATGCTCAGCTACCTGAACGCGGGGGCGGACAGTTTCTCGGTGCCGGGTCTGGAGCTCGCGCCGGTCGAGTTCGACGAGCCGGTGGCGCGTTTCGATCTCCAGTTCACCGTCGCCGCCGAACCCGACGCCGCCGGGCACCTGTCCGTCGAACTGAACTACGCCACCGATCTGTTCGACCGCGCGACCGCCGAGGCGCTGCTGCGCCGCTTCGGCCGCGCCCTCGGCGCGCTCACCGCCGACCCGGACCACCCGGTGGGCGACGTCGACCTGCTCACCCCCGGCGAACGCGCGGGTCTGCTGGACAGGCGCGGCGCGCCCACGGTGCCGCCGTGCACCCTGGCCGACATGATGGCGGCGGCCGTCGCCCTCGCGCCGGACGGCGTCGCCGTCGTGGACGGCGACCGGGAACTGACCTACCGCGAGATCGAGAAACGGTCCGCGCGGCTGGCCCGGACCTTGATCGGGCTGGGGATCGGTGCGGAAGACATTGTCGCCCTGGCTATTCCGCGTTCACTGGAATCGCTGGTCGCGGTGTGGGCCGTGGCGCGGACGGGCGCTGCCTTCGTGCCCGTCGATCCGACGTACCCGCCGGAGCGCATCGCGCACATGCTCACCGATTCCGGTGCGGCGCTGGGCCTCACGGTCACCGAGGCGCACGCCGCGCTGCCCGACGCCACCGAATGGCTGGTGCTCGACACCCCGGCCATGGCGGCCCGCATGCGGCACATGAGCGCCGCGCCGCTGGTGGCCGACGAACTGGTGCGCCCGGTGCGGGTGGAGAACCCGGCCTGGATGATCTACACGTCCGGCTCCACCGGTGTGCCGAAGGGCGTGCTGGTGACGCACGGCGGCGTCGCGGGAGTGGCCCGCGCGCAACGGGATCGGTACCGCGTGACCGAGACCGCCCGCGTCCTGCATGTCTCCTCGCCCAGCTTCGACGCCTCGATGCTGGAACTGCTGCTCGCGCTGGCGGCCGGGGCGACGCTGGTCGTCGCACCGGCGGGCGTGTTCGGCGGGGCCGAGCTGACCGCGCTGATCCGCGACCGCCGGGTGACGCACGCGTTCCTCACCCCCGCCGTGCTCCAGACCTTGGACCCCGACCAGGTGCCCGAACTCGCGCACTTGACCGTCGGAGGTGAGGCGTTCGGCCCGGAGGTGGTGCGGCGCTGGGGGATCGGGCGCAGCCTGTACAACACCTACGGCCCGACCGAGACCACCGTCATCACGACGATCAGCGAGCGGATGCGCCCCGGCGACCCGTTCGATATGGGCACGCCGATCCACGGCATGTCCGCGGTCGTGCTGGACGCGCGGCTGCGCCCGGTGCCGGTGGGCGTCGCGGGCGAGCTGTACCTGCGGGGGCCGGGGCTGGCGCGCGGATACCATGCGCGGCCGGGACTTTCAGCCGAACGGTTCGTCGCCGATCCCTACGGTGAGCCGGGCGGGCGGCTGTACCGCACCGGAGACCTGGTGCGCTGGACGCCGGCGGGTGCGCTGCAACACCTGGGCCGCACCGACTTCCAGGTGAAGGTGCGCGGTCTGCGCATCGAACTCGGCGAGATCGACGCGGTGCTCACCGCGCACGAGTCCGTGGAGTACGCGGTGACCGTCGGCCACACCGATCGCGTGAGCGGCGCGGTCTCGCTGGTGTCGTACGTGGTGCCCGCGCCCGGTCACACCGTCGATCCCGACGGGCTCACGGAATTCGCCGGCCGCTCGCTGGCCGCCTACATGGTGCCCGCCGCCATCGTCTCGCTGGACGCGCTGCCGCTGACCCCGGTCGGCAAACTGGATCGAAAGGCGTTGCCGGAACCGCGGTTCCGCACGGCGGAGTTCCGCGCCCCGCGCACCGAGGTGGCGCGCGCCGTCGCCGCCACCGTCGCGGACGTGCTGGGCCTGACCACGCCCGTCGGCCTGGACGACGACTTCTTCGCCCTCGGCGGCAACTCGCTCACCGCCACCCAGCTGGCGGCGCGCCTCGGCGCGGCACTCGGGGTGACCGTGGGCGTGCGGCGGGTCTTCGAACACGCCACCGTCGCCGGTCTCGCGGCCGAACTCGACACGGGCGAGCGGGAATCCGCGCGTCCGGTGCTCGCGCCGCGCACGGGCGACGGGCCCGTCCCGCTCTCGCTGGCGCAGCAGCGCATGTGGTTCCTCAACCGGCTCGACCGGCAGTCCACCGCCTACAACATCCCCCTCGCCGTGCGGCTGACCGGCGCGCTGGACGCGGCCGCGCTCACCGCCGCCGTCGCCGACGTGGTCGCCCGCCACGAGGTGCTGCGCACCGTTTACCCGCAGCGCGAGGACGGGCCGGTGCAGGTCGTGCTCCCGGTCGAGGCGGCGCGGCCGCCGGTGCTCGCGCCGATCGCCGTCGTCGCCGACGACCTGCCGGTCGCCGTCGCCGATTTCGTGGGCGCGGGCTTCGACGTGACCGAGGCGGTGCCGTTGCGCGCCAGGCTCTTCCGCCCCGTCGCCGAGGACGGCGTGGAACCGGATGCCCCCGAACACGTCCTGGTCGTGGTCGTGCACCATATCGCGGCCGACGGGTCCTCGCTGGTGCCGCTGGCCAGGGACGTCATGCTCGCCTACGCGGCGCGCACCAGGGGCGCGGCGCCGGCGTGGCCGCCGCTGCCGGTGCAGTACGCCGACTACGCGCTGTGGCAGCGGGAACTGCTCGGCTCGGAGGACGACCCGGACGCACTCGTCAGCAGGCAGCTCGCCTTCTGGACCGATGCGCTGGCCGGCCTGCCCGCCCAGCTGCCGCTGCCCAACGACCGGCCGCGCCCGGCGGTCGCCTCCACCAGGGGCAGGCACGTCGACTTCGCCGTCGACGCCGAAAGGCACGCCGCGCTCGTGGCATTGGGGCGCGCGAGCGGCGCGACCCCGTTCATGGTCATGCACGCCGCGTTCGCGGTGCTGCTGGCCCGGCTCTCCGGCACCGACGATATCGCCGTCGGCACGCCGGTGGCGGGCCGCGGCGAGGCCGCCCTCGACGACATGGTGGGCATGTTCGTGAACACCCTCGTACTGCGCACGCCGGTGCGCGGCGGCGACGATTTCACCACCCTGCTCGAGCGGGTGCGCGCGGCGGATCTGGCGGCCTTCGCCCACGCCGACGTGCCCTTCGAGCGGCTGGTGGAAGTGCTCAACCCGGAGCGCTCCACCGCCCGCCACCCGCTGTTCCAGGTGGGCTTCTCCTTCCACAACCAGGCCGAGGCCGACTTCACCCTGGACGGGATCACCGCCACGGCGGTCGATTTCGACTCCGAGGTGTCCCAGTTCGATCTGCACTTGGTGGTCACCGACCGCTACGACGCCGACGGCGAGCCCGCCGGCGTGGCGGCCACGCTCACCTACGCCACGGCGCTGTTCGACGAGTCCACCGTCGCGGGCTTCGCGAGCCGGTTGCAGCGTTTGCTGGCCCGGGTGTGCGAGAGCCCCGATGCGCCGGTCGGTGACCTGCCGCTGCTCGACGGCGCGGAGGCCGAGCGGATTCTCACCGCCTGGCACGGCTCGGACCGGGCGTTCCCGGCCGCCACCCTGATCACCGCGTTCGACGCGCAAGTGGCCCGCACGCCGGACGCGATCGCGCTGGTCGCCGACGCCGACACCGTCACCTACGGCGAGTTCGCCGCCCGGGTGCGCCGCCTGGCCCGCGTGCTCATCGGGCGCGGCGTCGGGCCGGAATCGCTGGTGGCCCTGGCCATTCCGCGCAGTGTGGACTTGGTGGTCGCGATGTACGCGGTGGTGACGGCAGGCGGCGCGTACGTGCCGCTGGAGCCGGCGCACCCATTGGACCGCACCGCCGCCGTGCTGGCGGCGGCCGCGCCCGAACTGGTGCTCACCTCGTCGCGGTGGTCGATGCTGCCCGGCGACGTGGCGGATCGCGAAGTGCTGCTGGACATCTCGGCCGTGCCGGAGGGCGTCGACGACGCGCCCGTCACCGACGGCGAGCGACGGCGTCCGCTGCGGCCCGCCGACACCGCCTACGTTCTGTTCACCTCCGGTTCCACCGGCACGCCCAAGGGCGTGGCGGTCCCGCACGCCGCGATCGCCCACCAGCTGGACTGGGTGCAGTCGGAGTACGCGCTCGGCGCCGACGACGCCACGCTGCTGATGACCTCCGCCGCGTTCGACCTCTCGGTATGGGAATTCTGGTGGGCCCCGCGCACCGGGGCCAGGATCGTCCTTGCTCCGCAAGGGGCGCAACGGGATCCGGACGGCGTGCTGGAGCTGATCCGGAACGCCTCGGTCACCACGGTGACGCTGGTGCCCTCGCTGCTGGCCATGCTCGCCGAGGTATGCGGGGCGCGGCGGCTGCCGCGTTCGCTGCGCAGGCTGCTGGTGATCGGCGAGGCGTTGCCCGCCGCCACCGTCGCCAAGGTCGGCGCGCTCACCGACGCCCGCGTGGACAACCTGTACGGGCCGACCGAGGCGGCTGTCTCGGTGACCCGCTACCGCACCTCGCCCGCCGAGGGCGGGGCGGTGACTCCGATCGGCACACCCGAACCGGGCAACCGCGTCTACGTGCTCGACGACCGCTTGCACCCGGTGCCGGTAGGCGTCACCGGCGAGCTGTACCTGGGCGGTGCGCAGCTGGCGCGCGGCTACTACGGCCGCGCCGATCTGACCGCCGAGCGGTTCGTCGCCGATCCGTTCGGCGCGCCCGGCGACCGCCTCTACCGCACCGGCGACATGGTGCGCTGGTCCGCCGGCGGTGAGCTGATCTACGTGGAGCGGCGCGACTTCCAGGTGAAGGTGCGCGGCTACCGGATCGAGCTCGCCGACATCGAGTACGCGCTGCGCGCGCGGACCGGTGTCACCGACGCGGTCGTGCTCGCGCACGGCACGGGCGAGAATATCGCGCTGGTCGGCTATTACACGCCCGCCACCGCACCGGAGCCCGCCGAGGTGCGGGCGGCGCTGAGCGAGGCGCTGCCCAGCTACATGGTGCCCACCGTGCTGATGCGGCTGGACGCGTTGCCGCTCAACGCCAACGGCAAGGTGGACCGCGCCGCGCTGCCGCGCCCCGAACTCACCGCGCGGGCGTTCCGCGCGCCGGAGACCGACCTCGAGACCGCCGTGTGCGCGGTCTTCGCCGAGGTCCTCGACGCCGAGCGGATCGGGCTGGATGACAACTTCTTCGACCGCGGCGGCAACTCGCTGCTGGCGACCCGGCTGGCTTCCCGGCTGAGTGAGGCGCTGGCCGAACGGGTTCCGGTGGTCTGGTTGTTCTCGGCCCCGACGCCGGCCGAGCTGGTGACGCAGCTGGAACTCGCCAGGTCGGGGCGCGGGCGGGTCGACACCGCCGCCGCGTTCGACGTGCTGCTGCCGCTGCGGACCGGTGGTGCGAAGGCACCGCTGTTCTGCCTGCACCCGATCGGCGGTGTGGCGTGGTCGTTCGCGGGTCTGGCCGCGCACGTCGATGCGGAGCGCCCGATCTATGGCCTCCAGTCGCCGGTGCTGAATTCGGCGGAGCCGCTGCCGGATTCGATCGACGAGTGGGCCCGCCGCTACGTGCGCGAGATCCGCGCCGTGCAGCCGGAGGGGCCGTACCACCTGCTCGGCTGGTCGCTCGGCGGCGTGCTCGCGCACGCGGTGGCGGTGCAGTTGCAGGACGAGGGGCAGCACGTCGCGACGCTGGCCATGATGGACAGCCCGCGCGGCGTGACGGCGACCGGCACGACCGTGCCGCTGGCCGATCTGCTGGGCGGCCTGCTGGGGGCGCGGGCGGCCGACGCCGACGCCGAACTCGACCTGCCCGCGCTGGCCCGCCGCCTCGCGGACCTGCCCGAACCGTTCGCCTCGTTCGGCGCGGAACGGCTGGGCCGGGTCCTCGACTCGGGCGCCCACTCGCTGTCGGTGATCACGCGCTACCGGCCCCGCCGCTACAAGGGCAACCTGGTGTATTTCACCGCCGCCCTGGACGATCCGACCGGCGCGACGGGCGCCGCGAGCTGGGCCGAGGCTGTCGACGGCACCGTGCACAACCACGCCGTCGCCGCCACCCACTGGCGCATGACCTCCGAGGCGGCGCTGGCCCGCATCGGCCACGTCCTCACCGCGGTCTGGTCCGACACCGACCGCCCCTGACCGCGCACATCCTCAGTCCCCCCACTGGAAGGCACTCCGATGACGAACCCCTTCGACGATGACGACGCCCAGTTCTACGTCCTCACCAACGCCGAAGGCGAGCACTCCCTCTGGCCGATCTTCGCCGCCGTCCCCACCGGCTGGACCATCGCCTACGGCGCGGCCCCCCGCTCCGCCTGCCTCGAATACGTCGAAACCCACTGGCTCGACATGCGTCCCAACTCCCTCGTCGCCGCCATGACCCCCGAAACCACCTGAATAGCCGGGGCGCGCCGGTCCCCCTGCCAACCGGCGCGCCCCGTCCCTCACACCTGCGCGCGGGATTCGATGACGGCGCGGGCGTGTTGGCGCCATTCGGTGACCGGGCGGGCGTAGGGGAGGCCGGCGTCGAATTGTTTGGCGCGCTTGGTGACCGTGAGGCCGACGTAGGTGTGGCCGTCGGTGAGGGCGCGGGTGGCGACCGCGCAGGCCTCGTCGGTTTCGCCGGTGGCGAGCAGCGCGGTGGCGTGTTCGAAACGGGCCAGGGCGGGTTCGGTGGTCTCGCTCGGGTCGTAGAGCGAAATCGCCTGGGCCGCCGCGGCCGCCGTCTCCGCCGGTTTGCCGAGGCGGGCGTAACCGACGGCGCGGTAGAACGCCAGCTTCTCCGGGCGGAACGAGAAGATGCCCACGGGCAGTTCGGTGTTCGCGACGCTGTCCAGCGCCCGCTGGGAGCTGTCGATGCACTGCGTGAAGCGGCGCTCGTCGCCGAGCGCGGCGTGCGCGCGGGCGGCCATGCCCCACAACCACGCCGCCGCCGCGCCGGTGCGCGGGTCCTGGGCGAGCCTGCCGTCGAGCAACCGCAGCACCTCGTCGGGCCGGTCGCTGTAGGTCGGCAGGTACGCCAGGCCGGCCAGCGCGATGTCCTCGGAGTACCGGTCGCCGATGTCCTGCGCGGCGTGGATGGCGGTGCCGTACCACAGCCGCGCCTGGCCGAAATGCCCCTCGTTGAACAGGATCTCGCCCACCACGTTGGCGAGCCGCCCCGCCGTGTGCACCAACCGGATCTGCTGGTTGGTGGACTGGCGCTCGGCCAGACAGCCCCGCACCGCGCGGAACTGCTCGAGCGTGGTCTGCAACAGTTCGTGCGGCGGCACCCGCACCACCTGCCTGCCCAGCGCCGCCGTCGATTCCTCGAACAGGCCGAGCCTGCGTTCGCTGATCGACCCGGCGTCCAGGGTGGCCAGCATCTTGGCCGGTTCGCGCGCCACCAGCTCGGCGGCCTGGCCCAGCAGGCCCGCGCCTGCGAAGGCCAGCAGTTCTCGCCGTCTCACCTCGTCGTCCTCGACTTCCTCGTCGAGCCCGGTCGGCGCGGGACGAATCCCGCTGCCGCCCGGCGCCTTTCCACTACCGAGCCGTTCGGAACCGGGCGCGCCGCCCGGTTCGCCCGGCGCCTCGCGGTGCGTGAGCGCCCGTTCGAAGCGGGCGCGGACGTCCGGTGCCGCGCCGGACAGCGCGGCGTCGAGCAACCGTCGGCTCGCGGCGTGCATCCGGGTGGTCCGGCCGTTCTCCCACAAGACGACGGTGCGCGGGGTGACCCCCACCGTGCGCGCGAACTCGTATCGACTCCGTTTCATCGCCGAGCGAAGCGCGCGCACGTCTTCGCCGGTCCAGTCGACCTCAACCATAGGTTCCGCTTTCTCGTACCAGGTCGATTCACTCGAAAATTACTCGCATTTACCGCATTCGGGACTGTTATGCGCCCAATCGCAACGCGCAGTCTGGAACGGCACCCGGCGCCGGGGTTGTGCCCAGGCCCTATGGGGGCACCCGCTCTCCGGAACTCGGCGCACGGTCCCGACGCGGCCTCGATCCAGCCGCCTCGAGCGCGATTCCGACGGTGCCTCCGGCGCCGGGTGCACCGACCTTGCGGAGGTACCACCATGAACGTGCCGGATTCCGATACCAGGGAGCTGTGGCGCATCCAGAGCCGCGATTGCGCGCAGGAACCGCAGGTCCTCGACGACGATCGCGCCCGGTTCATCCTGTCGGTGCACGCGGGCCACGGCGCCGGCTGTCGCCAGTACCTGGCCGCCTCGGCTTTCTGTTTCCGCCGCACCACCGAACGCTGACGGCGCTCCGGGCGATCAGGATGAGCCGTCCCGATGCCGTTGCGGCCCTGCGGTTCCTACCGTTCAGGCACGCGTCCGGCACCGATCGTCGTGACCTCGTCCCCGGTCGCCTTGCCGGCCGGTTGCTCGAGTGACGCGGTGGAGAACCGCGTCCGGCGTCTCGCCCAGCCGGGTCGGCGGCATCACCACATCGTTCACGAGTGCCCTTGTACTGCAACTGGTTTCTGAGGGCAAGGTGGCGCTGGACGAGCCGACCGACACCTACCTGCCCGGACTGCTGCGCGGCGAGTGAATCAGCACGCGGGTAGACCGAAACTCGCTGGGCGGCAAGCTCAGACCAGCGGCTTGGTCTTGCGCAGCCGCCTGCGCAGGTCGGTCATCAGGGCGTGGCTGCCGCCGTGGCGCAGGAAGCGGGGGATGAACCGGTTGACGAAGCCGACGAAGACGAACAGGTGCTGGAAGCGGCGCTGATCGGCGTCCGACCACGCCAGGCCCATCTGCTCGCGGAAATGCGGCGCGAGGAACCCGGTGGTGAGGAACTTCAACAGGTTCCGGAACGGCAGGCGCAGGTACCAGTGGATCATCCGCAGGTTCAGCAGGTCGTCGAGGTAGGCGCGCACCTTGTCGTCGAGGACGGCCTGCGCGCACGCCGCGTTCCAGTAGACGTCGAACTCCGCGCGGGTGGCGGGCCACATGTCCTCGGTGACCTGCAAGGTGGTGCCCAGCGTCGAGGAGGTCGCGTAGAACGCCTCGGCCTGCTCGGGATTCATCTTGCCGTGCAGCAGCTGGTAGGTGTCCTCGAAGCCGATGTAGAGGCAGGCGGCGACCCACAGTTGCAGGTTGCGGTCGAAGGCGTTGTATCGCACGGGCGCACCCGGTTCGGAGCGGACGTGCCGGTGCACGGCGTTGACCGCCTCGCGATAGGCCAGCCGCTCCTCCTCGGTACCGAGGATCGCCACCGCGAGGTACTGGGTGGTGGTGCGGGCGCGCTTCCACGGGTGGCTCATGAGCGCGCCGGATTCGACCTTGCTCTCGGCGACGCCGTGCCCGACGCCGGGCCGCGCCATCTGCATGGCCACGTTCGCGGCCGCGCCGGCGAAGGACCAGAAGTCCAGCGCGTCGGAGAGGCGCAGCGGCCGTTTGGT
Organism: Nocardia puris; assembly: GCF_036051655.1. Taxonomy (NCBI): domain Bacteria; kingdom Bacillati; phylum Actinomycetota; class Actinomycetes; order Mycobacteriales; family Nocardiaceae; genus Nocardia; species Nocardia puris. The sequence continues at coordinate 2,690,113 of NZ_CP107943.1, forward strand.
GAACGGGCGGTGCGCCGCGTCGATGTGGATGCGCGTGCGTTCGGTGGTGAGGGGTTCGTCGTGGGACCGGTGGGCGACGGCGTTGCTCGTCATCGAACATCTCCTGCTGGCTCTGGCCGGTGGCCGTCCGGGGTTAAGTTACTGATGATTCTGCACGAACTCCGGGCTGATGTCTCGTCTTCCCGCCAGATTGCGGCGGATCCTCAGAGTGAGAACAGTCGGTAACTTATTCCGTCCCCCCGACCTGGGCGGCGATTCGCCCTTACTAGCGCGATCTCGTGTTCCGACTGCGGTTTCGATCTTGCTGAAAAGCTTCCGAAACAGTGTGAAGCGTGCGTAACATACGGATCCGAACCGGTGTGTCGGCGCACGGGCGGGGCGGGTCGCGCAGTCGCGGCGCGACACCGTGGACTCGGCCCGACCCGCCGGGTGCACGCCGGGTCAGAAAGGACACGACCGCATGCTGCGACGGCTGGACCGAGTGCTGAGTTACGAGATGAAGGTGTCGGAATTCCTCGGCACCCTCGTCATCCTCGGCATCCCCTACGGACTGATCGGCGTCGTCTGGACGCTCACGCACACCGACCACCTGCGCGAGATGCACGGCATCGACGTGGTGATCTCGTTCCTCGGATCGATCGTGTGCTGGCCGGTGCTCACCTTCTCGAATGTGTGCATGACGTGATGGCGCTGGTGTGGCTCATCGACGTTCTGGTGATCGTCGTCAAGATTCTCGGTGGGCGGATGAAGGTCAATCCGGTGCTGCGTTTCGGGCTGTGGGTGTCGGTGCTGTGCGCGCTCGCCGCCGGCGTCGCGGTGCTCGGGTACGGGCTCGTCGGGCTGGAGCGGGTGCTGTCGGCGCTGGGATGAGTGGCGAATTCAGCGGCTAACACCAGACAACATCGCTCGGCGTAGGACGGCCGGTCCGGTCATGGCATCTCGATCTCTTCGTCGACGATATGGCCAGTTCAGAGCTGCTGTAGTCGCTTCGGTGCGACTGGATGGACGCCGAGCGATCCGTCCTCGAATTTGTAAGAATTCCAGTTAACATGTGTCTTGTGTCGCGGCCCTCGGCTGTGCGACACTTCACACGCTCCGCGCCAGGGAGAGGGCCGCACACCGGCCGGCGGGGACGGACACCGGGGAAAGGACTCGGGCAGCGTGACATCCACCGAACGACCTGCCGATCGCGAGGCGCCACGGCGCGGCGATCTGGACCGGGCCGTCGACGATCTGCTGGGACTGTGGCGGCGGCATCCGCAGCGGTCCCTGGAGACGCTCGGCCGCCAGGTGACCCTCGGCCGCGACGCCGTCGTCGAGCTGTTCCGCGCGCTCGCCGCCCGGCGCTTCCCGTACCACGAGTTCATCCGGCAGTGCGCGTTCATGGCCAGTGTCTCCGCCGCGCCCACGGTGTTCGTCGCCATCCCGATCGCGGTGGTGGTGTCGATCCAGGTCGGCGCGCTGGTCGATCAGGTCGGCGCCACCACATTCGTCGGCGCGGTCGCCGGGCTCGGCATCATCCGCCAGGGCGCGCCGCTGGTCACCTCGCTGATGATCGCGGGCGCGGTCGGCTCGGCCATCTGCGCCGACCTCGGCTCGCGCACCATCCGCGAGGAGATCGACGCCATGAAGGTGATGGGCGTGAACCCGGTGCGCAGGCTGGTCGCGCCGCGGCTGGTGGCGGCGGTGCTGGTGAGCATGCTGCTGTGCGGGTTCATCGTGTTCGTCGGCTTCGCGACGGCCTACATGTTCAACGTGTACGCCCAGTCCGGCACGCCCGGTTCGTTCATCGGCTCGTTCGCCTCGTTCGCCGTGGCCAACGACCTGCTGGTGGCGCTGGTGAAGGCGGCGGTGTTCGGCGCGCTCACCGCGATCATCGCCTGCGACATGGGATTACACGCCAAGGGCGGCCCCGGCGGCGTCGCGAACGCGGTGAACTCGGCCGTGGTCACCTCGGCGCTGATGCTGTTCGCCACCAACATCATCCTCACCCAGGTCTACAACACCTTGTTCCCCACGAAGGTGATCTGAGTGGGCAGCCGATATACACCGCCCGCGCTGCGCCCGTTCCGGGCGGTGGGCCTCGTCGCCGGCGTGCCCTACCAGGCCAACCAGCGCCTGGGCCACCAGGTCATCACCTTCTTCCGCGCGCTGGGCGCGGTGCCTTACGTGCTGCGCCACTACCGGTCCGAGGTGTTGCGCCTGACCGCCGACATCGGTTGGGGCAACGGCTCTCTCGTGGTCGGCGGCGGCACCGTGGGCGTGGTCGTCATCCTCTGCGCGTTCGGCGGCATCACCGTCGGCATGGAGTCGTTCACCGCGCTGAACCTGCTCACCATGGGCCCGCTCACCGGCGCCATCTCCGGCTTCGCCACCACCCGCGAACTGGCCCCGATCCTGGCCACGCTCGCCTTCGCCATCCAGGCGGGCTGCCGGTTCACCGCGCAGTTGGGCTCCATGCGCATCTCCGAGGAGATCGACGCGCTGGAATCGATCGCCATCCGGCCGCTGCCCTACCTGGTGACCACCCGGATGATCGCGGCCACGCTCACCATCATCCCGCTCTACACCATCGGCCTGGCCACCGCGTACCTGGCGACCAAGCTGTCGGTGCTGTTTCTCGGCGGCACCTCGGCGGGCACCTACGACCACTACTTCTTCCAATTCCTCATCGGGACAGATGTTTTCTTCTCGCTGCTCAAAGTCGTCGTGTTCGTGCTGCTCGCGACGTTCATCCAGTGCTACTACGGCTACGTCGCGACCGGCGGGCCCGAAGGCGTCGGCGTCGCGGCCGGGCGCGCGATCAAGATGGTGATCGTCGTAATGGTCTTCGCGAATCTCTTCATGACCCTGGCCATCTGGGGTATCGACCCCGGCTTCCGGATCTCGGGATAGGGGCCGGACATGCTGCTCGATCCCAGTGGCCGCGGACCCACCGCCCGTCAGCTCACCCTGGCCGGCCTGGCCATGATCGCCGCCGTCGCCCTGCTGCTCGGCCTGCTGATGATGCGCTACGACGGCCGTTTCGAGAACAAGATCGCCGTCACCGCCGAGCTCACCAGCACCGGCGACGGGCTGCCCGCCCGCGCGGACGTGAAGTTCCGCGGCATGGTGGTGGGCGCCGTCGACGCCGTGGACGTGGTCGCCGCCGGCCAGCGCCAGCGCGCCACGCTGCACCTGAAACCGGAAGTCGCGCACACGATTCCGGCGGATGTCACGGCGCGGGTGGTGCCCAACAACCTGTTCGGCGTCACGGCGGTCGAACTCGTCGGCAGCGGCGACGCGGGCGGGGCCGGACTGCGCGCGGGCGCGGTGATCCCCGAGGACACCGGCGGCGAGACCGTGCAGTTGCAGACCACGCTCACCGTGCTGCGCGATGTACTCGACAATATCCAGCCCGAGAAGCTGGGCCGCGTGCTGGCCACGCTCGCCGCGGCGCTCGACCCGGGTTCCCGGGTGCCGGGCTCCACCGTGGAACGGCTCGACGCGTGGGTCACCGAGGTGCGCGCCATTCCCGGTGTCGGTGACCTGCTCGGCGACCTGGGCCGGGCCACCACGCGGTTGAGCGAATCCGCGCCCGACCTGGTGGGCGTGCTCGCCGAATCCGTCACCACGGCGCGCACTCTCACCGAACGGCGCGCCAATCTGGTCGCGCTGCTGACCAACGCGAGCGGCGCGGTCGACTCGGTGAACAGTCTGTTCGCGCGAAATCCCAACGCCGCCAAGGAACTGGTGCCCGGACTCGGCGGCCTGTTCGGCAGCCTCGCCGACGATCCGCAGGCCATCCCGCACACGGTGCGGAATCTGAGCGTGGCGCTGGAGCGGATGGCGTCGGTGTTCCACTTCGGGCCGAGCCGGCAGATGGTGTGGAAGATGGATGTGAGCTTCACGCCGTTCCAGCAGTACACGCTCGCGGACTGCCCGCGCTACGGCGGACTCTCCGGACCGCGCTGCGCCAACGGCACCGTGCCGGAAGTCGCACCGCCGCAGGAGTTCCCGGAGCAGCTGCGGCCGGGCTGGCTGGACGCGGCGGGCCCCGCGCCGATCATCGCCGTGCCCGGCCCGCAGGGGGCGCCGGGCGAGGGAGCCGCGCAGGTGCCCGCGTTGCCGGGGTTGCCCACTCTGCCCGCGATCCCGGGCCTGCCCGCCATTCCCGGAATCACCGCGCCCGCTTCGTATTCGACGCCGCGGGGTGCGCCGATGCGTCCGGTCGCGGGCGGACGCGGGTTCGCCGGCGTCGCGGCGGTGGTCGGCGGACAGCCCACCGCCGCCCAGCTCCTGCTGCTCACACCGCTGCTCGCGGGCGGCGAGGTGACCGTGTACGAGACCGATCCGGAAGGGGGCCGGTAGCCGTGAGATCCAGGAAGGCACTGGCCGGGTTCAGCCTGTTCGCGATCGTCGCGATCGCGCTGACCTACACGATCTGGTCCACACTGCAACGCGCGGTGCCCGGCGAAACCCACGCGTATTCCGCCACGTTCGCCGACGTGATGGGGGTGCGCGTCGGCGACGACGTGCGCATGGCGGGCGTGCGCGTGGGCCGGGTCGATCGCATCTCCTTCGAGGAGGACTACAAGGCCCGCCTCGACTTCAGTCTGCAAGCGCGCCAACGGCTCACGACCACCACCGAGGCGGTCGTCCGCTACCAGAACCTCATCGGGCAGCGCTACATCGCGCTGCTGCCCGGCCCGGAGGAGGGCGAGGCGCTGCCCCCGGGCGGGCACATCCCGGTCGAGAACACCGAACCGTCGTTCGACGTGTCGGCGCTGCTGTCCGGGTTCGAGCCGCTGTTCGGCGTGTTGCAGCCCGATCAGGTGAACTCGCTGTCGGAGACCATGATCCAGGCGTTGCAGGGTGACGACGTCTCCCTGAGTCTGCTCATCACCCAGGCCGCCGAACTGGCGGGCACCTTCGGGCAGCGCGACCGCATCCTCGCCGACGTGATCACCAACCTGAGCAGCGTCATCGCCGGATTGGCCAATCGCTCCGCGGAATTGGAGACCCTCATCACCCAGTCCAGGGCGCTGGTCGAAGCGCTGTACGCCGAAGGCGAATCGCTGAAGAGTTCGGTGGCCCAGGTCGCCGTCTCCACCGACGCGCTGGCCGGGCTCATCACGCAGGTGAAACCCGATTTGGCGCAGGCGCAGAACGACGCCACCACCGGTGTGGCGCTGCTGCTGTTGAACGGCGCCGCGCTGGACAAGGCCGCCGTGCAACTGCCCGGGGTGCTCAACGCGCTGGCGCGCGCCACCAGCTACGGCGCCTACGCCAACGCCTACATCTGCCGCCTGGACGTGTCGCTGTGGGGCGTGCTGCTGCCGCCCGGACTGTTCTCCCAGGTCGGCGGCGAATCACAGTCGGAGGTGTGCCGATGAGGCGGCGAATTCCCCTCCCGCGCTACGCCGACAACCGGTTCCTGTGGCTGGGCCTGCTCGCGGGCGCGGCCGTGGCGCTGCTGGTGGTCGGGTCCAGCGCGCTGTCCGAAGCGCGCTTGGCGGACAAGACGATTCACGCCGAGTTCGCGCAGGCCGCCGGGCTGCGCGCGGGCGCGACCGTCGATGTGTCCGGTATCGAGGTGGGCGCCGTGCGGGCCGTGCGGCTGGTGGGCGACAAGGTGGTCGCCGATCTGCGGGTCCGCCGCGACCTGCGGCTGGGCCCCGACGCCCGCGCCGCGATCAAGATGTCCACCATCCTCGGCAGGCTGCACGTCGAACTCGTGCCTGGCAACGGAAAAGGCTTGCCGGACGACACGATTCGCCTGGCGAACACCGCCGTGCCGTACAACCTCGCCAAGGTCATCCAGGACCCGGTGTACACCTCCTCCTTCGAGCGCATCGAGCGCATCGACCCGGAGAAGCTGCGCCAGGCCCTGGACACCCTGGAGCGGCAGATGGGCGATTCCCCGCAGCTCACCATCGCCGCGCTGGACAGCATCGGCGCGCTGGCCAAGGTCATCAACGAGCGCCGCGACGAGGTGGATTCGCTGCTGAAGGGCCTCGACCAGGTCTCGCAGCTGGTGGCCGACAACCAGAACAGCGTGCTGTTGCTGCTCACCCGGGGTGAGGCCATCGGCGAGGCGGTCGCGCTGCGCCAGGACCTGCTGCGGCAGTTGCTCGACAACGTCGCGGCCCTGTCGGGGCTGCTGCAAGAGATGGGCCTCGAGAACGAGGGCCAATTGGGCCCGCTCATCCAGAACCTCAACACCATGACCGAAGGGCTGGAGAAGAACCGGGAGAACCTGGACCGCCTGTACGAGATCATGCCGGTGACCATCCGGCAGTTCAATAACGCGCTCGGCAACGGTCCCTACGGCGAGGTGTGGGCGCCGTGGGTCTTCCCGGACAACTGGCTCTGCTTCGCACAGGCGGTACCCGGATGCAACTGAGAAGGTTTCGTGGCTCGCTGAAACTGGCGGCCCTCTGTGTGGCGGCCGCCGTGACCTCGGCGTGTTCGCTGCTGCCCGAGAGCGTGTCGTCGCTGCCGGGCGAGTACCTCGGCGAAAGACTGCGCATCAGCGCGGATTTCGAGAACGTGGCGGGGCTGTATGCGGGCAACGAGGTGGCGGTGCTCGGCGTGCCCGTGGGACGGGTCGAAACCGTCACGCCCAAGGGCGGTTTCGTGCAGGTCACCATGGCGATCGACAAGAGCGTGCGGATCCCCGCCGACGCGGTGGCCGCGCTGATCTCCCCGCAGCTGATCACCAACCGGCACGTCGAACTCGCGCCCGCCTACACCGAAGGTCCCGCGCTCGAAGACGGCGCGCACATTCCGCTGGAGCGCACCAGGACTCCGGTCGAACTCGACCGCATCCTGGACAATTTCGACCAGCTCGGCGCGGCGCTCAAAGGCGACAACACCGAGGGCCCGATGGCGAGCCGGGTGCTGTTCCCGCTGCTCGACGGCAACGGGGACCGGTTGCGCGAGACGCTCGACGCGCTCTCCTCGGCATTCCAGGTCACCTTCGCCAACGGCGACCAGATCGCCAACACCATCGTGAAACTCAACGAGATCACCCAGATCATCGCCGCCAACGACCAGACCGTGCGCGACTTCAGCGGCAGGCTCACCGAATTGGTGCGTCTGATGGGCGAGCAGTCACCCGGCCTGCACGCGGTGATCGCGCAACTCAACGAGTTCGTCGCCAACACCTCCACGGTGGTCGGCGAGAACCGGGATCAGCTGGCGGGCGCGCTGACCCGCTTCGTCACCATCACCGAGCAGATGCGCGCCAACGCGCGCAACCTCACCGAGATCGTGGACGTGACACCGCTGATGTTCGAGAACATCGACAATGCCGTCAGCCGCGAGCACCGCGCGATCCGCCTGCACGGCCTGCTGGACAAGGCGGTCCTCGACGGCGAGGCGCTGTCGCTGTTCTGCGAGCGCGTGCAGATGCGCCTCGACGGCTGCCGCACCGGCAAGATCCAGGACATGGGACCCGATTTCGGGCTCACCGCCGCGCTGCTGGGAATCGCGAAGTGAGCGGGCGGAGCGTGCGCAGGGGCGTGGTCGCGCTGGTCGCGGCGCTCGGTGTGGGCGCGGCGAGCGGGTGCGCGGTCACCGTCGACAACGTGCCGCTGCCGAAGCCGGGCCTCGACGCCCCCGGCTACACCCTGCACGCGACCTTCCGCGACGCCCTCAATCTGCCCGACCGCGCGCACGTGCGGATCGGCGGCACCGATATCGGGGTGGTGACCGGCATCAGCACCACCAACTTCATCGCCGACGTGGAAATGGAGATCCGCCACGACATCCGGTTGCCGCGCGGCACCACGGCCGAACTGCGCCAAGCCACCCCGCTCGGAGACATCTTCGTGGCCATGACCCTGCCGCCGCAGGACCCGGGGGCGCCTTTGCTCGGTCCGGGCGACACCATCGGCGTCGAGAACACCTCGGCGGGCGCGTCGGTCGAACAGCTCATGGTGTCGATCTCCATGCTGCTCAACGGCGGCGGGCTCAATCAGGCCGCCGAGATCACCGCCGAGATGAACTCCATGTTCGGCGGGCGCGCCCCGCAGCTGGCCCACCTGCTCTCCGAAATGACCGCGGCGATCACGGCTTTGAACGAGCGCACCGCCGACATCGACGCGGTGCTGGCCGGCGTCAACGTGCTCACCGGCGAATTGGCCGCGCGCAAAGCGGAATTGGGGCAGGCGGCCGACACGTTCCCGGATCTGCTCGGGTTGCTGGCCGAGAACAATCAGGACATCTCCGCGCTCATCGCCAAGGTGGCGGTCACCATGGCCGCGCTGGGCGATTTCACCGAGACCAGCGGCGGCGAGTTCGTGAGCCTGTTCGACTCCGTCGGCCGGCTGATGTCGGGGTTCACCCAGATGGGCGACGACCTGCGGCTCACGCTGGAGCGGCTGGACCAGCTGTACCCGTCCATCATGGCCTCGTTCGAGGGACCGAATCTCTCGGTGGCGGCCACGGTGTCGTACCTGAGCATCGGCGCGCTCACCGATCCCACCGGCAGCCGCGCACCCGAGCTCAACGACGTGCCGCTGTTCATCGGCAGCCTGGCCCAGGTGATCGAGAAGGTCATCGGCAGGCTCACCAGCCCGCCGCGGCAGGAGGGCGGACGATGAACATCCCGCTCTGGAACTATGTGGTGCGGCACCGGATCGCGGTGGCGAATATCGGATTGGTGCTGGTGCTGCTGGCCGGCTCGGCCTACCTCGCCGGTGCGGTGCTGCGGTTCGATCCGCTGGCCCGGACGTACTCGGTGACGGTGGAATTGGAGACCTCCGGCGGCCTCATGCTCAACAGCGACGTGAACTATCGCGGCACCCGGGTAGGCCGGGTGAGCGAGGTGCGGGTGTCGGGGACCGGCATCGCCGCGGTCGCCGAAATCGACTCCGCGGTAAGGATTCCGGTCGGCGGCACGGTGGCGGTGGGCAGACTCTCCGCCGCCGGCGAGCAGTACCTGGACTTCCGGCCCGACTCCGACAGCGGGCCATACCTGGCCGACGGCGCGGTGGTCGAGCGGGCGCGCACGGCCGCCCCGGCCACCATGCAGTCGGTGCTCACCAACGTGAGCGGACTGATCGGCGGCATGAACCCGGAGCGGTTGAGCGTCATCGTGGACGAACTCGACCGCGCGCTGGCCGGTGGCCCGGATCGGTTGCGCGACATGATCTCCGGGATCAGTCGCGCCATGGCGGGTCTGTCGGATCTGCTGCCGCAGACCCGGCAGCTCATCGAGAATCTGCGGGTCATCTCGTCCACCACGTCGCTGGCGCAACCGGATCTGACCACGCTCACCACCGGGGCGGGCGCGCTGTTCGAGCAGCTGACCGCCGCCGATCAGGAGGTGCGCCGGTTCCTGGACCTCGCGCCCGGCCAACTGGCCACGCTCGGCGGGTTCGTCGCCGAGACCGAGGACCCGGTCACCAACCTGGTCACGAACTTCGTGGCGATCACCAAGTCGGCGAAGCTGCGCCAGCCCGCCATCGCGGCGCTGTTCCCCGCGCTGCGGTCGGGCTCGGAGGCGCTGGGCATCCCGGCGCACGATGGCGCCTTCCACACCCTCGTCGACCCGTGGCCGCGCCCGAGCTGCGACTACGCCACCATTCCCATCGTGCCGACGCTGGCCACCGCCGACACCCGGGTGCGGCTCTACAACTACTGCGTCACTGACAATCCCGCGCTCCAGGTGCGCGGCTCGGCGAACGCGCCACGGCCCGACGTCCCCGACAACGGCTCCGGCCCGCCGCCCGGCGTCACCGGCGACGAACTGTCCCAACCCGCGCCCGGCCGGTGAGCCGTGGCGAGCAAGGAAGGAAAAGGCATGAGCGACAAGGATGTCGAGGGAGAAGCAGCGGCCGCGCCGGAGGTTGCTACCGAGAGCGCTGTCGGCGCAGGGAAAGACGGCGCCGACGATGCGCACGGAGCGAAAGGCGCTGACGCTGTGGAGGATGCGGCAAGTGCCGAGGGTGCGGGCGCTTCCCCGGAACAGTCTGCGGGCGAGGGGAAATCGAGACCAGTCGCCTCGGCGGCGGTCCCTGTCAGTGAGTCGGGCGGCGCCGATGACGGCGGTGCAGAGGCGCGGAAGGATGCCAAGGCCGAAACCGGCCCGGCCCTCCGGTCCCGGATCGCACTCGGCGGCAAGGGGATTCACCTCCTGCGCGCCGCCGTCGCGCTGATCGTGGTGGCCTCGGTGGCCTCGACCTTCTACTTCTTCATCCAGAACCGCGAGAACCGCGCCCTCCTCGATGCCCACGAGGAGGCGGCCGCGGCCGCGTGCCGATACGCGCCGGTGCTCGCCAACTACGACGCCAAGAACCTCGATCCCTACTTCGCTGCGGTGCTCGACGGCGCGACCGGCGACTGGAAGACGCAGTTCGACGACACCAGCAAGGAACTGCGCGAGGTGCTCACGCAGGGTGAGGTGGTGTCGAAGGTCGAGGACGTGCAGTGTGCCGTCAAGACCGGCGACGAGACCTCCGCCGAGGCGATCGTGGTGATCGGGCAGACCATCACCAGCCTGGGCACGCAGGGCCAGCCAGCTCCCGGCCAGCTCTCGATGGTCATGCGCATGGAGAAGGTGGACGGAACCTGGCTGGTGAACAACGTGAATTCCCCACTGGCGCAAGGGCCGCAGCAGTAGCACCGGCGTCAGCCGCAGCCGGACAGGATGACCCGCATGAGGTGCGCGACCCGGTCGCGGCCGCAGATCGGGTTGTCCGGGCCGAGCCACTGGGCGAGGTCCACCACCAGTGCCAACGCGGCGTGCACCAGCACCCGCGCCTCGGCGGGTGAGAGTTCGGGGCGCGCGCCCGCGGCGAGCTTGGCCCACTCTTCCACGTTGAGCCGCTGGATATTGCGCAGCACCGTGCGATCCTCGGCGGGCACGTTGCCGATCTCGGCGTAGTAGACGAACGTGAGTTCCCGCTCCGCGAACGACCCGGCCACGTACAGGTCGATCAGCGTGGACAGTGCCTGTTCCGGCCCGTCGGCGGCCGCGATGGTCGGGCCGATGACGGCCGAGACCCGGTCGGCCGCCCGGCGGAACGCGGCGGCCAGGATATCGCCTTTACCCCGGTAGTACCGGTACACCGCCGAAGACGCGGGCAGCCCGGCGGCGGTCGCGATATCCTCCACGCTGACGTTCGGATAACCCCGCTCGTGGAACAGCGCGATCGCGCGCTCCAGCAGCAGTTCGTGCTTGAACGCCCGCGGAATCTCCTCGGCGCGAACGACTTCCGTCTCGCCGGTCAGTGGCGGCAGTTCGCTCCCGGCCACCGCCCGCACCGCCGCGTGCAACAGCGCGGTGAGCGCCCGCACCGGGATCGAGACGTGGTGGTCGGAGATGCTGCCCGTCACGCTGAGCAGCGCGGCGGCCAGTACGGTGCGCTCCGCGCCGCCGAGGCCCGGCCGGGTCGCCACCAGCAGCCCGCCCAGCACGCCGTGGATCCGCACCAGCTGATCCACCAGGATCTGCCGGTCCTCGGGCTCCAGATACCGGCTCTGCCAGCGCAGCATCGCGGCGCCGCTGCGGTTGGCGATCGACTCGCGCACCATCGTGTCGAGCACGTGCGCCAGGCGCCGCTCGGCGGGTGCGTCCGTGAGCGCGGCGGGCACCAGCACCATCTGCTCGGCGAGGGCGCTCAGGCGCAGCGCCTCCTCCCGGAACAGCGCGTACTTGCTGGGGTAGTGGCGGTAGAGGGCGGTCGAGCTGATGTCGAGGCGCGAGGCGATCTCCTCCATGCTCACGCCGTGGTAGCCGAGCGCGCCGAACGCCTCCACCGACACCGCCGCGATCTGGGCCCGCCGGTCGCGCGGCCGCCGCCGGACCGGGCGCGCCGCGCCGTCCGCTGCGGTGCGCGAGGTGCGGCGATTCTGCGCGTCCATGCGGCGATGGTAGCCCAACCGGACGCTCGGTCGAGTGCCCTTTCCGGCTCCGAGACAGAACTGAACAATAGATCACAAGTGTGGCGTAACAGTGCTGTTCACCGCGACGATTGCATCGTTACGCCCGAGAATGCTCAGTAACATTCACGCGGCGTCGGCGCGTCCGAAGAGCACCGTCTGCATGAGCGCGCGCACCCGCTCCTGGGACGCGATCGGCTCGCTGCCGAACGACCGCCCGAGATCGACCACCAACGCGAAGGCGGCGTGCACGAGGAAGCGGGCCTCGGCGGGGGAGAGCTCGGGCCGCACCTCGCGCAGCAGTTTCGCCCACTCCTCGACGCTGAGGCGCTGGATATTGCGCAGCACCGTGCGCTCCTCGGCGGGCACGTGCCCGAACTCGGTGTAGTAGACGAAAGTCAGGGCGCGTTCGGCGAACGAGCCCGCCACGTAATGCTCGATCAGCGTGGTCAGCGCGTCCTTCGGGGAATCCGCCGCGGCCACGGCGGGACCGATCGCGGCCGACACGCGGTCGGCGGCACGGCGGAACGCGGCGGCGAGAATATCGCTCTTGCCCCGGTAGAAGCGGTAGACCGCCGACGCGGCGGAAAGCCCTGCGGCGGAGGCGATCTCCTCCACGCTCACATTCGGGTAGCCGCGATCGTGGAACAGCTCCACGGCCTTGTGTAGCAGCAGTTCGTGTTTGAACGAGTCCGGGATCTCCGGCGCCGCCGCCCGCTCGGCGGTGGCCCCGGCCGGCGGCAAGTCGGCGCGGGCGATCGACCAGCAGGCCGATTCCAGCAGGCGCGCAAGGGGTTTCACGGGCAGCGAGGCGTGGTGGTCGGCGATGCTGGTGATGGCGCTGAGCAGGGCGGCGCGCAGCACGCGCACGTCGTCGTCGGCGAGGCCGGGGCGCAGCGCGCGCAGTTCATCGCCGAGCGCGGCCAGCACGGTGGACTGCTGCTCGGCCAGCACCGCCCGGTCCTCGGGCTCGAGGTAGCGGACCTCCCAGCGCACCAGGGTGACGCTGGGCCGGTTCTCGATGGTCGCGGCGATCAGGGCGCCCAGTACGCGGCCGAGCCGTTGCGCCGGATCGTCGCCCGGGGCCGCCTCGGGTAGCCGCACCGAGTCGGTCATCGCGCGGCCGACGCGCAGCAGTTCCTCGCGGAACAGGGCGTATTTGCTCGGGTAGTGCCGGTACAGGGCGGCCGAGCTGATGCCGAGCCCGGAGGCGATGTCCTCCATGCTCACGCCGTGGTAGCCGAGCGCGCCGAACGCGGCGGCCGACGCCGCGGCGATCTGGGCCCGGCGATTCTTCGGCCTGCGCTTGATCTCCCGGGGTGCCTCCTCGCCGCTGACTGCCTTTCGCGCCGTACGGCGATTGTCGACACTCATGCCCGCCATGGTAACGACCGGGACCGCCGGGTGATTTGCCCAGGTCACCGGAGGCGGATGGGGCCGTGCGACGCGACCGCGCCTACCTGGGTCCGATCCCGGCGTACCAGTCCAGCAGATCGGGATCGTCGACGGCGCTGCGCTCCACCACCCGCGCGGCGTCGGCGCCCTGGAACAGCTTCTTGATCGGCACCTCGAGCTTCTTGCCGGTGCGGGTGTGCGGGATGCCGGGCGCGGCGATGATCTCGTCGGGCACGTGGCGCGGGGACACCTCGGTCCTGATCACCGCGCTGATCCGCGCGCGCAGCTCGTCGGTGAGATCCGCGCCGGGCGCGAGCAGGACGAACAGCGGCATCCAGTAGCCGCCGTCGGGGCGTTCGACGCCGATGACCAGCGCTTCGGCCACCTCGGGCAGGCGTTCCACGGCCTGGTAGATGTCGGCGCTGCCCATGCGGATGCCGTGGCGGTTGAGGGTGGAGTCGGAGCGTCCGTGCACGACGATGCTGCCGTGATCGGTGATCGTGATCCAGTCGCCGTGCCGCCACACGCCGGGGAACATGTCGAAGTAGGCGTCGTGGTAGCGCCGGCCGTCCGGGTCGTTCCAGAACTGGACCGGCATGGACGGCATCGGCGCGGTGACGACGAGTTCGCCGACCTCGCCGCGCACCGGTTTGCCCTCGGTGTCGTAGGCGTCCAGCGCGACGCCGAGGTAGGGCGCGGAGAGTTCGCCCGGCCACACCGGGACCGCGCGGACGCCGCCGATGAAGGCCGACACCACATCGGTGCCGCCGCTGATCGAGTTCACCGGAATGTGCTCGCCCACGTTGTCGCGCAACCACAGGGCCGAACTCGGCGGCAGGGCCGAGCCGGTGATGCCGACCGAGCGCAGGGCCGACAGGTCGTGGTCGGCGCGCGGCACCGTGCCCGCCTTGATGCAGGCCAGCACGTAGCCGGGGCTGGTGCCGAGCACGGTGGCGCGCACGTCGGAAGCGATGCGCCACAACGCATCCGGCGCCGGGTAGGTGGGGCTGCCGTCGTAGGTGACGACGGTCGCGCCCACCAGCAGGCCCGCGATCTGGAAGTTCCACATCATCCAGCTGGGGCTGGTGTACCAGAGGAACGTGTCGTCGGGGCCGATATCGGATTGCAGGGCAACGGCTTTCAGATGTTCCAGCAGCACGCCGCCGTGGCCGTGCACGATGCCCTTCGGCAGGCCGGTGGTGCCGGAGGAGAACACGATCCACAGCGGGTGGTCGAAGGCCACGGCCTCGGTCTCGATCACGGTGCTGTCGTCCGGGGCGATGGCCTCGGCCCACGGCGTCGCGCCGGGCACCTCGAGGCCGAGCCGCGACACCGCGACCGTCGCGCGCAGTGTGCCGAATCCCTCACGCAGCGCGGCGATATCGGCGCGCTTGTCGTGCGTCTTGCCGCCGAAGCGGTACCCGTCGGCGGTGACCAGCACGACCGGTGCCAGCTGGCCGAGCCGGTCCAGCGCGGCCTTGGGCGAGTAGTCCTGTCCGCAGGCGCTCCAGATCGCGCCGATGCTCGCGGTGGCCAGGAACGCGACGATCGCCTCGGGGATGTTCGGGAGGTAGCCGACCACCCGGTCACCTGGTCCCACGCCCGCCGAGCGCAAGTACCGGGCGAACGACGCGGTGGCGTCGATCAATTCGATCCACGACACCTCGCGCACCGGTTCGTCCTCGTGCACCGCGAGGACGGCGGGCCGGTCGGTGCGGACCTGCCGGATGATCTGGTCGACGTAGTTCAGCTTGGTCCCGGGAAACCATCGCGCGCCCGGCATCTCGGCGCTCGCGAGCACCTCGCCGTCGATCTCGCCGAGCGCGAAGTAGTCCCACACCGCGTGCCAGAAGCCGGGCAGATCTTCCACCGACCAGCGCCAGAGCTGCTGGTAGTCCGAGGTTTCCACGCCCGTGCGCGCGGCGGCGAAGCGGGCGAAATCGGTGATCCTGGCTCCGGCGATGTCCCGATCGGTCGGCACCCACTGTGGTTCCACCGTGGTCCTCCTGGTTCGTGTGGTCAGTCTCGGGCGGCGGCGCGGCGCAGGATGCGTTCGGCGTGGCGCAGCACCGGTGCGTCCACCATCCTGCCCTCGAAGGCGAAGACGCCGCGATGGTTCGGCACCTCGTCCAGCAGACGCCGCGCCCAGGCGACCTCGTCGTCGGCGGGAGCGTAGGCGGCGCGGATCACCGGCACCTGGCTCGGGTGGATGGCGACCTTGGCGTCGAAGCCCACCGCCACCGCGTCGTCGGTCTCGGCCCGCAACCCGTCCAGATCGCGGATGTCGAGATACACCGAATCCAGCGCGAACTTACCGTAGGCCTTGGCCGCCAGCAGGGCGCTCGAGCGCACGTGGCGCGCGACGTCGCGGTAGGTGCCGTCGGCGTGCCTGCTCGCGTTGCCGCCCAGACCCGCGATCAGATCCTCCGCACCCCACATCACGCCGATCGCGTTGCGCGCCATGGCCGCCCGCGCCACCGCGAGCGCGCCGAGCGGCGATTCCACCAGCGCGATCACCTCGTAGCCGGACAGCGCCGTGATCTGTTCGGCGCTTTCGGTTTTCGGCAGCATCAGCCGCCGGTAGCCGGTGTCGGCGAGTGCCGCGAGATCCAGCGCGTGGTCCTCGGTGGCCGCGGCGTTCACGCGCACCACCGTGGTCTCCGGGTCGAGCGGTCCCGCCACCAGCGCCGCGCGCGCCGCGGCTTTGTCGGCAGGCGCGACGCCGTCCTCGAGGTCGAGGATCACCACATCGGCGGCGGCCGCGGCCTTCGCGTAGCGCTCGGGGCGGTCGGCGGGGCAGAACAGCCAGCCGGGGCCCAGCATCTCCCACGTCATGCGGGGGCCTTGCGCACCAGCGTCTTGCGGCCCGCCGTGGCCACCACCTCGCCGTGCTGGTTGCGGGCGGTGTGGGCCAGCGCCACGATGCCCTCACCCGGGCGCGACTTGGATTCGCGCTTCTCGGTGACCACGGTCTCGGCGTAGATGGTGTCGCCGTGGAACAGCGGCTTGGGGAACGCGATCTCGGAGAAGCCCAGGTTGGCGACCAGCGTGCCCTGGGTCAGCTGCGCCACCGACAGCCCCACCAGCGTCGACAGCGTGAACATCGAATTCACCAGGCGCTTGTTGAACGGCGGCAGCGCGTCGCTGAACGCGGCGTCCAGGTGCAGCGCCTGGGTGTTCATGGTGAGCGTGGTGAACAGGACGTTATCGGCCTCGGTGATGGTGCGCCCCGGTCGGTGCTCGTAGACCACGCCGGTCTCGAACTCCTCGAACCACAGCCCGCGCTGCACGATCCGGCGCGGCTCTTCCGGCGTCGTCACAGGCCCAGCTCCCGGCCGATCAGCATCAGCTGCACCTCCGTCGTGCCCTCACCGATTTCCAGGATCTTGCTGTCCCGATAGTGCCTGGCCACAGCGTATTCGTTCATGAAGCCATTGCCGCCGAAGATCTGCGTGGCGTCGCGCGCGTTGTCCATCGCGGCTTCGCTGGCCACCAGTTTGGCGATGGAGGCCTGCTTCTTGAACGGCTTGCCCGCCAGCATCAGCGCGGCCGCGTCGTAGTAGGCGGTGCGGGCGGCGTGCGCGCGGGTCTCCATGCGGGCGATCTTGAATGCGATGGCCTGGTTGCGCCCGATCGGCTGCCCGAACGCCAAGCGCTCCTTGGCGTAGCGGACGGACTCGTCCACGCAGCCCTGCGCCGCGCCCACCGAGAGCGCCGCGATGGCGATGCGGCCCTCGTCCAGGATGCGCAGGAAGTTCGCGTAGCCGCGCCCGCGCTCGCCGAGCAGGTTCTCCTGGGGCACCCGCACGTCGGTGAGGCTCAGCGGGTGGGTGTCCGAGGCGTTCCAGCCGACCTTGTTGTAGGCGGGCTCGGCCACGAAACCCGGTGTGCTCGTGGGCACCAGGATGGTGGAGATCTCCTTCTTGCCGCCGGTCGTCCCGGTGACCGCCGTGACGGTGACCAGTTCGGTGATGTCGGTGCCGGAGTTGGTGATGAACTGTTTGCGGCCGTTGATGATCCACTCGCCGCTGTCCAGCACGGCGGTGGTGCGGGTACCGCCCGCGTCGCTGCCCGCGTCGGGTTCGGTGAGGCCGAAACCGGCCAGCGCCCGGCCGCTGGTGAGGCGCGGCAACCACTCCCGCTTCTGCTCGTCGTTGCCGAAGCGGTAGATCGGCATCGCGCCCAGCGAGACGCCCGCCTCCAGGGTGATCGCGACGCTCTGGTCGACCTTGCCGAGCTCCTCCAGCGCCAGGCACAGCGCGAAGTAGTCGCCGCCCATACCGCCGAACTCCTCCGGGAACGGCAGGCCGAACAGGCCCATATCGGCCATACCCTTGACGACCTCGTACGGGAAGGTGTGGTTGGCGTCGTGCTCGGCGGCGACCGGCGCGACCACCTGCTGCGCGAAATCCCGCACAGTGAGGGCGAGATCGCGGTAGTCCTCGGGCAGGGAGCCGGTGGAGAGGAAGTCGGTCATGCGGGGATTCCTTCTGACTCTGGGGTTTTCGCGGACGCGATGACGCGGGCCAGCGGTTGATCGAGGCGCACCTGGGTGCCGGCTTCGACGAGGATCTCGACGGTGCCGGTCACGGGCGCGGTGAGGGTGTGCTCCATCTTCATCGCCTCCACCACCACGACCGCGTCGCCCGCGGCCACGGTGGCGCCGGAGGCGACCGGCGTCGCGATCACCGAACCCGGCATGGGGCTGCGGATCTCGGCGTCGCCGACGTGCTCGCCGCCGCCACGGACGTTCACCTCGGCGACCTCGCGCAGCGCGACGACACCGGTCGGGCCCGCGACCCAGAGTTGGTCGTCGTGCTCGGCGACGAGGTAGTCGCGGCGGAGGCCGTCGAGGGTGAGGGTGAGGGTGTTCGGGATTTCAGCGAAAGTGGCTGTCAGTGAAAGGGATTCGGTCGTCGGCTGATGATCCGCTGATGCCGTCGTTGGCGTGGCGCGCGGTGGAACCGATCCACCGGCCGTACCGCCGCGAGGCGCGGAGAACCCGCCTTCCGCGTGGGCCACGGTCGAATCCGGTGTCGCGCCGTGGCTGGTCGCGGGCGGTTGGTCCGGCGGGGAATCGTGACCGGGGATCGCGGTGCCCGCGCTGTCACCGGCCGCTCGAGCAGTCAGGGTGCTGCTCCGAACCGTGCCGGAGGTCGCGTTCGGCGCGGTGTCGGACTCGTCGCCGATACGCGCGCGTGCGGCGTCGGGAGTACCGGTGAGATGGACGTGCTCGGTACGATCGCCGCCGGCGAGCCGGATGGTCGTGGGCGCGGTGCCGCCGACCCGCCAGCCCGACGGGACGTCCCACGGGTCGGCCGGGCCGGTCGGCCAGCGCCGCAGCCAGTGGTAGGCGGCCGCGGCGATGAACTGCTCGTCGGTGGGCGGCGCGGGAACGAAGTCGCCCACCCGGCGATCCAGCAGTGCGGTGTCGAGGTTTCCGGCCTGCACGTCGGGGTCGGCGAGCAGGAAGCGCAGGAACTCGATATTGGACGTGACGCCCAGCAGCTGCGTATCACCCAGCGCGCGATCGAGTTTCGCCAGCGCGGCGGTGCGATCGGGGGCGTGGGCGATGACCTTGGACAGCATCGGGTCGTAGTCGCTGCCCACCACCGTGCCCACGCGCAGGCCCGAATCCACGCGCACGCCTTCGCCTTCCGGCTCCACCAGGTCCAGCACCGTGCCGCCGGTGGGCAGGAAGCCGCGCCCCGGATCCTCGGCGTACACGCGGGCTTCGACGGCGTGGCCGGTGAGGCGGATGTCCTCCTGGCGGACGGTGATCTTCTGGCCCGCCGCCACCCGCACCTGGCACTCCACCAGATCCACGCCCGTCACCAGCTCGGTGACCGGATGCTCCACCTGTAGGCGGGTGTTCATCTCCATGAAGAAGAACTCGTCGGGACGGTCGGCGGAGACGATGAACTCCACCGTGCCCGCGCCCACGTAGTCGACGCTGCGGGCGGTGTTGCAGGCCGCCGCGCCGATGCGGGCGCGGGTCTCGGCGTCCAGCAGCGGTGAGGGGGCCTCCTCGATCACCTTCTGATGCCTGCGCTGCAAACTGCATTCGCGTTCGCCGAGGTGCACCACGTTGCCGAACTGGTCGGCGAGGATCTGCACCTCGATGTGGCGGGGACGGGTGACGAACCGCTCCAGGAACAGCGTGTCGTCGCCGAACGCGGCGCCCGCCTCCCGGCGCGCACTGACCAGCGCGTCGGGCAGCAGCGCCGGATCGTCCACGCGGCGCATGCCTTTGCCGCCGCCGCCCGCCGAGGGCTTCACCAGCACCGGGTAGCCCACTTCGGCCGCCGCCGCGACGAGCTGCGCGTCGGTGAGGCCGGGCTGCGCGATGCCGGGCACCACGGGCACGTCGAACGCGGCCACGGTGTTCTTGGCCGCGATCTTGTCGCCCATGATCTCGATGGCGCGCGCGGGCGGGCCGAGGAACACGATCCCGGCCTCGGCCAGCGCCGCCGCGAAAGCCGCGTTCTCGGAAAGGAATCCGTAGCCGGGGTGCACGGCCTGCGCGCCGGTGCGCACGGCCGCCGCGACGACTTTCCCGATGTCGAGGTAGCTTTCGCGGGCCGGCGCCGGGCCGAGGCGCACGGCGGTGTCGGCCTCGGCGACGTGGCGCGCGTTCACGTCGGCGTCGCTGTACACCGCGACCGAGCGAATGCCCATGGCGCGCAATGTGCGGATCACGCGCACCGCGATCTCGCCGCGATTGGCGACCAGCACGGTGTCGAAACCGACGGGTTGTGACTTGTTCAGCATCGCGATCACATCCGGAAGACGCCGTAGGAGACGGGTTCGAGCGGCGCCTGCCCGCACACCGAAAGGGCAAGGCCGAGCACGGTTCTGGTGTCGGCGGGGTCGATGACCCCGTCGTCCCACAGGCGCGCCGTCGAGTAGTACGGGTTGCCCTGGCGCTCGTACTGGTCGCGGATCGGGGCCTTGAACGTCTCCTGATCCGCCTCCGACCACGGGCGGCCGCCGCTGTCGAGCTGGTCGCCGCGCACCGTGGCCAGCACCGAGGCGGCCTGTTCGCCGCCCATCACCGAGATCCGCGCGTTCGGCCACATCCACAGGAAGCGCGGCGAATACGCGCGCCCGCACATGGAGTAGTTGCCCGCGCCGTAGGAGCCGCCGATCACCACCGTGAGCTTGGGCACCCGCGCGCACGCCACCGCGGTGACCATCTTCGCGCCGTGCTTGGCGATGCCGCCCGCCTCGTAGTCGCGGCCCACCATGAAGCCGGTGATGTTCTGCAGGAACAGCAGTGGGATCTCGCGCTTGTCGCACAGTTCGATGAAATGCGCGCCCTTCATGGCGGATTCGCTGAACAGCACGCCGTTATTGGCGACGATGCCGACCGGGTGGCCGTGGATGCGGGCGAAGCCGGTGACCAGCGTCTTGCCGTACTCCGCCTTGAACTCGTGGAAACCGTTGCCGCCGAGGGGATCACCGTCCACGATGCGGTGGATGACCTCGCGCACGTCGTACGGGGTGCGCAGATCGACCGGGACCACGTCGTAGAGTTCGGATTCCGGCGCGGCGGGTGCCACCGAAGGCAGTGCCTGCCAAGGGGATTCGGGGCGCGGGCCGAGGGTGGCGACGATCTTGCGGACGATGCGCAGCGCGTCGCGATCGTCCTCGGCGAGATGGTCGGTGACGCCCGAGGTGCGCGAATGCAGTGCGCCGCCGCCGAGTTCCTCCGCCGTCACCACCTCGCCGGTCGCGGCCTTCACCAGCGGCGGGCCGCCCAGGAAGATGGTGCCCTGATCGCGGACGATCACCGCCTCGTCGCTCATCGCGGGCACGTACGCGCCGCCCGCGGTGCACGACCCCATCACCGCCGCGATCTGCGCGATGCCCTTGGCGCTCATGGTGGCCTGGTTGTAGAAGATGCGGCCGAAGTGTTCGCGATCGGGGAAGACCTCGTCCTGGTGGGGCAGGAACGCGCCGCCCGAGTCCACCAGATAGATGCAGGGGAGTCGGTTCTGGAGCGCCACTTCCTGCGCGCGCAGATGCTTCTTGACCGAGAGCGGGTAGTAGGTGCCGCCCTTGACGGTGGCGTCGTTCGCCACGATCACGCATTCGCGCCCAGACACCCGCCCGATGCCGGCGATCACGCCCGCGCCGGGGCATTCGTCGCCGTACATGCCGTTCGCGGCGAGGGGGGAGAGCTCGAGGAAGGGGCTGCCCGGATCGAGCAGCTGGTCCACGCGCTCGCGGGGCAGCAGTTTGCCGCGCGCCACATGGCGCTCGCGCGCCTTGGCCGGGCCGCCGAGCGCGGCGGTGGCCAGCTTCTCGCGCAGCTCGTCCACCAGCGCTTGGTGCGCCGCGCGGTTGCCGACCTCCTGGGTAACCGTCATCACGTCCGCCGTTCAGTTAGTCACCAATAACTGAGAGTTAGGTTAATCTGTATTAACCGAGATGTCCAGACCGGGTGGGAGGAGCGCGTGTGACCGGCACGGAGACCGTCGCGCCGACCCGTCGCGAGCAGTTGAAGGCGCAGCGCAGGCAGCAGTTGCTCGAGGCGGGCGCGCGGCTCATCGCCGACCGCGGGTTCCTCGGGGTGCGCCTCGACGACCTCGGCGCGGCCGTCGGCATCAGTGGCCCCGCCGTCTACCGGCACTTCCCGAACAAGGAGGCGCTGCTGGTGGAGCTGCTGGTCGGCGTCAGCCAGCGGCTGCTCGCGGGCGGGCGCGCGGTGGTCGCCGAAACCGGCTCTGATGCCGAGGCGCTGTCGGCGCTCATCGAGTTCCACCTCGACTTCGCCCTCGGCGAGCCCGAACTCATCCGCATCCAGGACCGCGACCTCGACAGCGTGCCCGCCGGGCCGCGCCGCGAACTGCGCCGGTTGCAGCGCCAGTACGTGGAGATCTGGGTCGAGACGCTGCGCCGCCTGCATCCCGGCCTCCCCGAGGACGCGGCGCGGGTGCGGGCGCACGCGGCGTTCGGGTTGCTGAACTCCACCCCGCACAGCGCCACGCCGGCGACGGCTAATCGGGCGCGGCCGATTCTCCGGGAGATGGCGCTGTCGGCGTTGGGGTGATTTATCCGCGAGTGTCGCGGACGATGGTGTCGATGTCGGATTTCATTGGTTTCCAGCCTAATTCGGTGACAGCCCGGGAGGAATCGGCCACCAGCGCGCTCGGCTCCTGAACGGCGGGTCGGTGCGTGACCGCGATCCGCCTGCCGGTGATCCGCTCGACCGCCGCGACGACCTCCAGCACGCTGGTGCCCCGCCCGCTACCCGCGACATAGCGCGAGAAGCCCGTCGCCGGCTCGGCTCCCGCCACGAAAGCGGCGGCGGCATCCTCGACGTGAAGGTAGTCGCGGACCGCGCTGCCGTCACCGTTGATCTCCAGCGCCGACCCCGACGCGGCGGCGGCCAACGTTCTCGGGATCAGCCGCGTCGGATCGGGATCCTCCCCACCCGCCACATTCATCAGCCGCAGCACGCATGCCGCCACCTTCCCCGCCGCCACCTGCGCCTCGATCGCCCACTCGGCGGCCAGCTTGCTCGCCGCATACGGATGCGGCGGCGCGTCCGGCAATTCCTCACTCATCGGCTGCCGCTCCGGACTCCCGTAGATCGCACCGGTGGACGCGAACACCAACCGCCCCACCCCGACGTCCTCCATCGCCTCCAGCAGCGCGACCGTCCCACCCGCATTCACCCGGAAGTACCGCACCGGATCCGCGACCGACTCCCGCGCCTGCCCCACCCCGGCGAGATGACACACCGCATCCACCCCCTCCATCACTCGCCGCACCCCACCCGCATCGAACAAATCCACACCCCGCCCCATCGCGACCACCTCACACCCTCGACCCCGCATGGCCCGAACCACCACGCGCCCGAGATATCCACCCGCTCCGGTGACCAGTACCCGCACCCACCCAATCCTGCCAGCCACCCCGCCCGTGACTACCTTTTCGTAGTCACGGCGGTTGACTACGAAAAGGTAGTCACGTATCTTGACTACGAAAAAGTAGTCAGGAGGTGCCGTGGCGTATACGGGCAAGGTCACCAGCGCGGAGTCGCTGGGTCGCATCCTGCAGCAGGCGCGATTGCTGAGCGGGTTGAGTCAGCGTGAACTCGCCGAGCGCCTCGGCACCACCCAGCGCTACATCTGGGAGATCGAAGCGGGGAAACCGTCGATCTACACCGACCGCCTGTTCGCCATGATGCGCGAAACCGGAATGGAGTTGACCGCCACCATCGAACCTAAGGATGCCCGTGGCTGACCTGGTCGTAGAGCTGTACGGCACCCGTGTCGGCGTGCTCACCGGCACCTGGCGAAACTTCGACTTCGTCTCCGATCCGGGAGCCGTCGAGCAGTTCGGGATCGACAGTCCGATCCTGTCCGTCGCCATTCCCTTGGTGGCGGTCACCACCCGTGCGCGCAAAGCTCGGCGGCAGGCGTTCTTTCGTGAGTTGCTACCGGAGGGGCGAATGCTGACTCGTCTCGCTGCGGAAGCAGGTGTCGCCGAACAGGATTCGATCGGGTTGCTTCGCCGATTCGGCCGGGACACAGCAGGGGCGCTGCAGATCTGGGATCCTGACGTGCCGGGCGAGCCGAAACAGCCCCAGATCGAGTTGCTGTCCGCGGCCGATGTCGCGCGAATGCTGACCAATGTGCACGACAATCCGCTGGGCAACAAGCCGATCGGCGGCAAGACGTCGTTGGCGGGCGTGCAGGACAAGATCGTGCTTGCACGTACCGCGGAGGGATGGAATCGCGTGATCGACGGATACCCGTCCACGCATATCCTCAAGCCGGTCTTGCAGGACTTTCCGACGGTCATCTATGACGAAGAGTACGGCGCTCGCTTCGCCCGAGCGATCGGCCTTACCGAATTCCACACGTGGATAGAGGATTTCGATGGAGTGCCGACTCTGATAGTAGAGCGGTACGACCGGTCGGCGGATGCGCCGGCTGGCCGCATTCACCAGGAGGATTTCAACCAAGCACTCGGTGCCGTCGGGACGCAGAAGTATCAGAGGCTCGGCGGCAAGGTCTCCCTTGCTCGCATCGCCGGCGTACTGGAGGCGATCGGTGACCTGGAGTCGAGGCAACGGCTACTGCGAATGACCGTGCTGGCCGTGGCTGTCGGCAATCTGGACATGCACGCGAAGAACCTCTCGCTTCTACACCGCCCTGACGGTTCGATGACGCTGGCGCCGGCCTACGACACGGTCCCGCAGGCACATCAACCGAGTGACGGTGAGCTGGCGCTGGCGGTCGACGGCGTGTACCGCCATGCCGCGATTACGCGCGCTCATTTGGTGAGCGAAGGACGAAGTTGGGGTCTTCCCGACGTCGAGCGGATCATTGACGAAACGCTCGACACTATCCGGGCGACCGCGGCTGCCGAACGACCGCACCCACGCGCTCACAAGAGCCTCGACGAGGACATCTCGCGATTCACCGCGAACCTGATATCCGGGCGAGCCGTGGGTGATAAGTAGCGGCCGTGTCGCCGGTCGAGCGATTGCGGCGAGGACTAGGGGAATCGTTCGGCTATGGCGGCGGCTATTTCGGTCGGGGCGTGTTCCTGGATGTAGTGGCGGGCGTGGGGGAGTTCGACGATTTCCAGGTCGGTGAAGGCGGTGCGCAGGTGGGGGAGGCAGGCGCGAGGGCGGAAGGCCATGTCGCGCATGCCCCAGAGCGCGAGGGTCGGTTTGTCGCCGAGGTGGGTGGGCACGTCGCGGGCGAGCCGGTCCAGTAGAGGGCGGGCGGCGCGAATCTCCTTGGGCATCACCGCGAGTCCGCGCCGGGCCGCCGCGGTGGGCTGCACGGCGCGATAGTGGTCGGCCTCGTCGGCGGTGAGGGTGCGCCCGAGTTCGCCGAGCAGCACGCGCTCGATGAGGAAGTTGTGTTCGAGGATGCGCCGCTGCACGGGCCCGCTGCTCAGGACCGCGCTGAACGCCCGGTTGGCCAGCGCGTCGATCGGCCAGAACATGGTGTTGCCCAACACGATTCCCCGCACGCGGTCGGCGCGGGTGAGGGCCGCGCCCAGGCCGATCGGGCCGCCCCAGTCGTGTCCCATCACCACGAAGTCCTCGAGCCGCAGGTGGTCGATCAACTCGCCGGCGACCTCGGTGTGTTCGGCCACGGTGTAGCCGAAATCCGTTGGGCGCTCGGACAGCCCGAAACCCAAGTAGTCGACGGCGACGCACCGGTACCGGTCGCGCAGGTCCGCGACGATCCGGCGGTACAGGAAACTCCACGCCGGCGCGCCGTGCAGGAACAGGATCGTGGGCCCGAAACCCTCATCGATGTAGTGCACCCGGCCGGACGACGAGTCGAACCATCGTGACTCGAACGGGTACAGCGACCGGTCCGGAACGAAATTGATCAGCATTGCCCCTCCCTCCGGCGCTCACGGTACGCGCGCCGTTCCCCGGCGCGACAGTCCCTGTGATCGGGCAGACACTGGTTTGTCATGGGCGGAACAGGCGGGGTCCGGGCCTAGGGTGGGGATATGACATCGCTGACGGATCCGAAGGTTCGAGAGTTCCTGGAGCACGGCACGCGGACGGGGAAGGTGGCGATCGTGGCGCCCGATGGGCGGCCGGTCGTCACGCCGGTGTGGTTCCTGGTGGAGGGCGAGGAGATCGTCTTCAACACCGGCAAGTCGTCGGCGAAGGGGAAGGCGTTCGCGCGGGATCCCCGGGTCGCGCTGTGCGTGGACGGGGAGGCGCCGCCGTATCCGTCGGTTCAGGTGCAGGGGACGGTCAGGCTGTCGGAAGACCCGGCGGAGCTGCTGCGCACCGCGACCGCGCTCGGCGCCCGGTACATGGGCGCCGACCGCGCGGAGGAGTTCGGCAAGCGCAACGGCGTGCCCGGTGAGCTGGTGGTGCGGTTGCGGCCGACGAAGGTGCTCGCGCACTTCGACGCGACGGCCTGATTCATCGGACCGCGCTCTCCGGCCACGAACACCCTTCGAGGCCGGGCCTAGACTCACGTCCATGACCGTGCACTTCATCGGGGCCGGGCCCGGCGCCGCGGACCTGCTGACCGTGCGCGCGGTCGAGCTCCTGCGCTCGTCGCCGGTGTGCCTGTACGCGGGCACCTACCTGGACCCCGACGTGCTGGCGCACTGCGCGCCGGGCGCCGAACTGATCGACACCCAGCACCTCGACATCGAGCAGATCACCGCCCACCTGTCCCGCGCCCACGCGGCCGGGCACGACGTGGCGCGGCTGTGTTCGGGCGACCCGTCGCTGTACTCGGCGCTCACCGAGCAGACCCGCCGCCTCGACGCCCTCGGCATCCCCTGGGACGTCACGCCCGGCGTCCCCGCCTACGCGGCCGCCGCCGCCCTGCTCGGCACCGAACTGACCGTGCCGGAACTCGTGCAGTCGGTGGTGCTGACCCGCACCCAGGCCCGCTCCACCGCCATGCCCGCCTCCGAAGCGCTGAGCTCATTCGCCCGCACCCGCGCGACCCTGGTCCTGCACCTGGCCATCACCCGCATCCGCCCCCTCGCCGAGGAACTGGTCGCCGAGTACGGCGCCGACTGCCCCGTCGCCGTGGTCTACCGCGCCTCCCAACCCGACCAACTCGTCCTGCGCGGCACCCTCACCGACATCGCCGACCAAGTGGAATCCGCCGCCCTCCGCCGAGCCGCCGTCATCCTCATCGGCCCCGCTCTCACCCCCACTCCCCACTGCGCCGGCTCCCACCTCTACGACCCCGCCCGCGCCCGCATGTGAGGGGCAAGTCCTCAGAAGTAGGTCAAGACTGCCGCGTCGAATTCGTCGTTGTCCGGCGCCGCCGCCGGGGGCTGGTAGTTGGCTCCGCGCACGTGGTAGAGGAACGGCTCCGGGAAGGCGAGGCGGTAGGTGGCGAGGTAGTGGATGGAGTCGACGCGCCAGATCCACTGGCCGTCCGAGAGGAGCGACGATCCGCCGGGGATGACCGTGGTGTTGTCGAACAGGTCGACCACGTCTTCCAGGACGTCGAACACCGGTGGTGCGGCGCGCATGTAGTCGAGAATCGCCTGCCGGTCGGTGAGCGGCTGCGTGTTGCTCGCCTCCCGCAACGACGGCAGCCCTTCCTTCGGCACGCTGTACATCTCCCGGTAGATCCCGACGGTGCCCAACCCGGCCATACGGCCCCCCTCAACTGTCGAACCATGCAAACTTCCGGCCCCGAGCCTACCCACCCGCTCGGTACTCACAATGCCGAAGGCTCGTGCACATCCAGAAGATCGGCCCGGCCTCCCGCCCCAGGCCTCGTTGTCCCCGGGAATCCTGCCCCCTCCCGGGTGGCGGGATGATCGTGACGACCTACTGCACAGTGCGCCTCTCGAACCGGTCGTACAGGGCGTTGAAGAAGTGCTCCTCCGGGTCGCCGAACCACGGGACCTGTTGGGCGCCATGGGGGATCTGGGAGGCGCGCCAGGCGCCGGTGCGGACTTCCTCGAGCAGCATGGTCAGGAGGTCGGTGAAATCCGTGGCGCACACGAAGTGTTTCTCCTCGTCGCGACCGAAATTGATGATCTGGCCGTGGGTTCCGCCGGTGTCGGGATCCAGATCGAGCCCGGTGTAGTCCGATCGGACCGGATCCGACCACAGCGGGATCCAGCCCGCGCTGGTGTAGAGCGGCTTGACTTTCCCTCTCGCGCCGGGGAATACGTCGCCCACCTGCTGCAATCCCGCCAGGTCCGGATCGCGCCGCAGCTCGGCTCCGTCCTCCCAGCACTCACGGATCAGCGCGGTGGAGAGAAACGACAGCGTCGGCACGCACGGTACGGCGGGTTCGGTCCGCGAGGCCGTCATCGTCACCCGCTGACCGTTGTGCACCGACAGCACCGCCCGCACCTCCTCGGGCAACGCGAACCCCACCCCCTCCTCCAACTCCCGCAACTCCGCCTCGCTCGCCCCGGGCGCCAAATTCTCATGCGCCAGAGGCACATTCACCCGCAATCACTCGGTGTACTCCCCGAAACATCGACAGCTCGCATGCGAGCAACCTACTGCCCGGCATCGACACCGCCTGCCAGCCGGACCGGCCCGAGCCGTGAGACCGGCGGCATCGGGCAGACTTGGGTCATGTCCGATCAGTCCGGTGCGCCCGTCAGCTTTTCCGAGGTCAAGCCATACGACGTCGTCGAGACCTTGGGGGAACTTCGCGGGCCCGAACACGGAGTGCTGCACCTGCCGACCGAGCTGGCGTGGGGCGGGCGTACCGAATTCGACCTCGATGACGCCTATGACCGAACTGCGGTGTACAAGATCGTGCTCGAGGAGGGCACTCGCCGCCACTTGCGTGAACTGATCAGCGGGCGCCTGCTCGCCGCGGTGTGGGGGCAGATGCGTCCGGCGCGATAAGTGCGGGCGCTCTGGGAGAGGCAGTTCCCGCAATTGCGGGCTTCTGCCTGATGGATGCGCACGCGAGCCGAAGCTGACCGCATCACACTCCGAATCCGGCAGCCGAACGCGATCGTCGCAAAAAATTCGCGCCCGCCCTCTCTGAAGACGAGTCCGCTTTCTATGACGCGGTAGGTGAGAACGAATCCACGGTGCGGGAGATGAGCGAGTAGGTGCTCGGTAATATCGCTTGTAGCGATCATGCGCCGTGAGGTCAAGACCGACTGGACCGTTCGTGACGACGTCCGTGTCAAGTTGCGTTTTTCGGAGAATCGGTTGCTGATCAAGCACAAGTACCCACCGGACAATCAGCCACAGGCGATCCGGTTGGTGATCGAACAGATGGACGCGCTCGCCCCACACTTTGTTGCGAGTGGGGGTGACGAGGATGCTCTCGAATGCTCGTCCGGCCCGAGTTGTCCGATCGGTGAGTCGGGAGTCGTGGGCTAGCCTGGGTGGGCGGTCCGGTGCGCGTGGGATGTCCAGCTCCGGGCGCATGGTCGGCTCGAGAGCAGGAGGGGTGTAGGCGTTGATGGCTGGCAGGGCAGGCCGGGGCTTGGTGGGGGTGATTGCCGCCGGGGTTGCGGTGGCCGCGGTGGCCGCGGGGTGTTCGTCCACTGTGGATGGGCGGGCGACGGAAGAGGGGAGTGTGCCGACGAGTGTGGACACGAGTCTGCCGCTGTTCAATCCCTGTACTGATCTGTCGGATGAGGTGTTGAGCGGAGATAATCTGGACCCTTCGACGAAGCGGGTATCGGTGGACAGCCGTGATGAGGGGGTGGAGGCCTGGTGGAAGATATGCAATTGGGATTCCACCGAGGGGCCGTACGGTGTGAGCGTTTTCTCGACTCGGCGGACGGTGCCGGAGCGGCGGGCCAATCCGGAGAGCCTTTTCGTTCGTGACATGATGGTCGGCGACCGCGCGGGAATCGTGACAACGAAACGGGAGTCCAATCCGCTCTATGACCTCACCTGTTATGTGAGCTTTCCCGCCGCTCACGGGATGTTCGAAATCGGGGTGAGCTGGATGCACAGCGAGCGCGACATGCTGGTGGAGTCGCCCCCGTGTGGCATCGCGGTCGAGCATGCGATCTATTTCGAGAAGAACTTGCCGGACTGACATCACGGCTGGGTATTGTCCCTCGGTTTCGACCTGACGATTGGAATGACGTGACGCAAGAATCTTCGATGGAGGCCAGCCTGTCGCAATGGCGGCAGTACAAGCAGAGCGCCGAATCCGGTGAGTTCCGGATGGATGAGCAATTGGGTGGAGCCCTGAAAAAGCGGTGCGATACGCTTTTTTGAGCGGCCTGGAGAAAGATCTGCTCCGCATGGCGGGTGACCTCGGCCACCTGAGTGGTTTCGGAACGCTTCCCTCCGCCGAGGCGCTACGGCAGAAGTTCCAGAACAAGGCAGTCAGCGACGCCGACTCGGCGGTCAATCAGTTGATGAAGCACATCGAGTTGGTCTCCCTGATGCGCGACACCTACGCGCTGGCGATCCGCAAGCTCACCGATCAGGATCAGGCAAATGCGAACGGCCTCAACCAAACTCAGGTGTAGCTGATGCTCCGAGGGCGTTACGCGTCCTGGAGAAGTAGCCGGAATGCGTTGTGGGCGGGGGTGAGTGGGCGAAGGGCGCGGAAGTCCTTTTCATCGAGCGTCAGGATGTCGTTGGTGAGGTAGCGCTCGGCGAGGACGACGTTGACCGCGTCCGCCAGGTCCAGCCGCAGGCCCCGGTACTGCCCGATGACCTTCTGTGCGACGCGGACGTCGTCTCGATCGACGGCCGGGATCAGCACAGCGCCCTCCTCCGCCGAGGTCAGCAGGTCATCGAGGACCAGGTCGGCGATCCGGCGGTCCTTGCCGAACCGTGCGATCAGCAGGTGATCGATTTCGTCGAGCACCATGGGCGAGACCACGGCGACCGAGGTGGCCAGCAGATCGCGCGCACGGTCGTGCAGGTCGGCGGCGCGGTCGTAGGCGGCGATGATCGCGGACGTGTCGGCGATGAAGAAGCTCACCGCTCGTAGGCCTCGCCGAGCAGCTCTTCCGAGTCGGCGGCGAAGCGCGGGTCGCCGGAATCGAAGCTCGGCCACGGCCTGGTCCGGCGCACGGTGTGGGTCCGGAGCAGGACGAGGTCGATCCCCTCGCGGATCAACTCGGCTTCCGACCGTCCGGATTCCTCGGCGGCGGCCTTGAGGCGCGCGGCCTGTTCGGCTTCGAGGTACACGCTCGTCTTGCTCTTCATGAATGTAGGGTACTACGTAGGGTGGTGCCCTGCATCGACCCCTGGCGGAGTCGAACGGTCGACGGCCGGTCGCCATTCGGGCGCACCTGGCCGAATGCTTCGAGGTGGTCGGGGAGTGGTGGACCCTGGCTGCGTCATAGCGCAAGCACCGCTCGAACCCGGCGCCACGATCTCGCCCAGTGTGCGCACAACATGGGTATACGCAAGATATGCATAAGTTATGCGCCAACGCGCATGTGAGCCGGTTCGGGTGCATGAGTATGCGATCGACTCCGCGCCCGCGGGTGCGGAGGGTTGCGTCCAATAGCGTGGTGTACGGCCCGACCACCCGAGCAGCCCCCTGTTCCGAGCGTGTCGTAGCCGGAAACGAGGTGGTCACCGCGTGACCCTTGAAGAGACCGTCCAAAGTCACTTGAAGGAGACATCACGCGATGACCGATATCCAGCGTATCGACCCGAGCAAGCCCTTCGACACCCAACTCGCCGCGGCCAGCCCTGATCTGCTGCGAGAATTGCTGTCCAGCTTCGTCCACACGATCATGAACGCCGAAGCCGACAGCATGTGCGGCGCCGACTACGGGCAACGCAGCGAGGACCGGGTCAACTCCCGAAACGGATACCGCCACCGCGATTTCGACACCCGCGTCGGGACCATGGACGTCGCGATCCCGAAACTGCGGTCGGGTAGCTACTTCCCCGACTGGCTGCTCGAACGCCGCAAACGCGCCGAACGAGCCCTGACCAGCGTGGTCGCGACCTGCTACCTGCTCGGTGTCTCGACCCGGCGGATGGAGAAACTCGTCGAGTCCCTCGGCGTCACGCAGCTGTCGAAGTCGCAGGTCTCGATCATGGCCACCGACCTCGATGCCCAGGTCGAAGCGTTCCGGACCCGCTTACTCGACCAAGGCCCTTACACGTTCGTCGCCGCGGACGCCCTGGTGTTGAAGGTGCGCGAGAACGGGCGGGTGGTCAACGTCCATGCCCTGATCGCGACCGGTGTCAACGCCGACGGCTACCGCGAAATCCTGGGCTTGCAGGTCACCAGTGGTGAAGACGGTGCCGGCTGGTTGGCGTTCTTCCGTGATCTGGTCGCGCGGGGTTTGTCCGGGGTCGAGTTGGTCACCTCCGACGCCCACGCCGGGCTGGTCGCGGCGATCGGAGCGACCCTGCCCGGCGCGTCCTGGCAGCGTTGCCGGACCCACTACACCGTCAACCTGATGTCGATCACACCGAAAACGTCGTGGCCGTGGGTTCGGACTCTGCTCCACTCGGTCTTCGATCAAGCCGACCCGGAATCGGTTGGGTCTCAATATGATCGGATGCTCGACGCATTGGCCGAGAAGCTTCCGAAAGTCGCCGCGCACCTGGACGCGGCCCGCGCCGACCTGCTCGCGTTCACCAGCTTCCCGAAACAGATCTGGCGTCAGGTCTGGTCGAACAACCCCCAAGAACGGTTGAACAAGGAAATCCGGCGCCGCACCGACGTCGTCGGGATCTTCCCCGACCGCACCGCGATCATCCGCCTCGTCGGCGCTGTCCTGGCCGAACAACACGACGAATGGATCGAAGGCCGCCGCTACCTCGGCCTCGACGTGTTGGCCCGCTCCCGCAACCACACCGAACCCAGCGATGAACAGGAGGATCCCGCAGCGTTGACCGCCTGACCGGCAGCGGTCACGCGGCGATCACTTCGATACACCACGCATTTGGACTTGACCGGTGCGGAGTCCCGGTGTGCG
The DNA here is from genome assembly GCF_036051655.1 of Nocardia puris. Lineage (NCBI taxonomy): Bacteria > Bacillati > Actinomycetota > Actinomycetes > Mycobacteriales > Nocardiaceae > Nocardia > Nocardia puris. The sequence goes on from NZ_CP107943.1 coordinate 2,722,756, forward strand.
CTTCCGTTCGCGGCTCTGGGCGCTGCCGTTGGTCATTCCTTATCTCTATGCCGCGAATGTCCGGATCACCCTCCGCGCACCCCGAGTCCGGGGGTGAACGCCATCGTGCCCGCCGCCGACGGTTGTGGCCCGGCTCACCCCGCAACCCGCACCCCGCACCCCCCGGTGTGACGACAACGACAGCGAATCGGGGAAAGGCGCGCGGTGGCGCTGCCTGGTGTGATACCCCAGAGCTATGGATCGTGGTTGGTCGGGTGTGGGAGGCGACGGTAGATTGTTCCGGTGATCAGCGAAGAGTGTCCCGGTTCGGCCGGTCGGTGGGTGTTGGGTGCTGGCGGGCCCATGTAACGACAGCGGTCCGGCGGACAGATAGTGCCAATGAACTTTTTTGCCTGATTGATATGAGAACTGAACCCGGGGACGCAGGCGCCACGCTCGGATAGGTGTGCGTCGGCGTCCGGGTGTCGTCGGGGAGCGCTTGCGTGGTGTTCCGGAAGCGAGGTTACGGTTGGACCGGCTGGATTTCGGCGGGAACGGCGAAGCTGGTGGCGAGTACTTCCCGCTGTCGCCCGCGCAGCTGGGCATCTGGTATGCCCAGCACGTCGATCCGCAGGTGCCGATCAATATCGCCCAGTACGTCGACCTCCGGGGTGACCTGGACGTCGACGTACTAGAGCGGGCCAGCCGCGCCGCCGCCCTGGAGATGGGCTCCGGCTTCCTGAAGGTCGTCGAACGCGACGGCGAACCGTGGCAGACCGTCGACCCGTCGCTGGACTCCACCCTCGAGTACGTGGACCTGCGCGGCGAGGCCGATCCGGCGGCCGCGGCCGCCGAGTGGATGCGCGCGGAGTACAGCCGCCCGCTCGACATCGTCGAGGACCGGTTGATCCGCGCCGCCGCGCTGCGCCTGGCCGACGACCACTGGTACTGGTATTCGCGCGCCCACCACATCGCCCTGGACGGCTTCGGCGCGATGACGTTCATGAACCGCATCGCCGAGCACTACACGGCCGCCGTCACCGGCACCGAGCCGAACCCGGCCAAGGCGACCGATCTGCGCACCCTCTACGAGCAGGAGATCGCCTACCGCGAGAGCTCCCGCTTCGAGACCGACAAGCGGCACTGGGCCGAGCGCGTCGCGGGCCTGGAGGAGGGCTCCAGCCTCGCGGGCCGCTCCGCGCCCCCCGCCCCGGTCAACGGCATCGCCAGCGCGGCGCTCTCCGAGGAGCAGGACGCGCTGCTCACCGCGGCCGTCGCGCGCCACGACAACTCGCCCGCGGGCCTGCTGATCGCCGCCTTCGCCGGCTACCTGGCGCAGCTGACGGGCGCCGAGGACGTGATCCTGAGCCTGCCGGTCACCGCGCGCACCACCGCCGCGATGCGCCGCTCCGGCGGCGTCACCTCGAACATCGTGCCGCTGCGGCTGCGGGTCTCGCCCGAGACGACGGTCGCCGACCTGCTCAAGTCGGTGCAGGTGGAGGTGTCGGGCGCGCTGCGCCACCAGCGCTACCGCCACGAGGACATTCGCCGCGACAGCGCGGGCGACGGCGTGGTCACCACGGAGTTCTTCGGCCCGTGGGTCAACATCATGCTGTTCCACAGCGAGATGACGCTGGGCCCGATGGTGGGCAGGCTCAACGTGCTGTCCACCGGCAGCATCGAGGACCTGGGCGTCAACTTCTACCAGTCGGCGGGCAACCACTCCCACATCGACTTCGAGACCAACCCGAACCTCTACACCGAGGCCGAGGCCCGCGCCCACCACGCGCGTTTCCTGGAGTTCTTCGACCGCTTCCTGGCCGCCGACGCCGAGGCGCGGGTGTGGGACCTGCCGGTCACCACCGAGACCGAACGCGAGCGGGCGCTCACCGAGTGGAACGACGCCGAGCACGACGTGCCGGTCACCACCCTCTCGGCCCTGCTGGACGCGCAGATCCCGCGCACCCCCGGCAACGTCGCCGTCGAGTTCGAGGGCGAGTCGTTCACCTACGCCGAGTTCGGCGCGCGGGTGAACCGGCTGGCCCGGTTCCTGATCGCCGACGGTGTGGGCCCCGAATCGCTGGTCGCGCTCGGTATGCGCCGGTCGCTGGAGCTGGTGATCGGCATGCACGCGGTGCTGAAGGCCGGCGGCGCGTACGTGCCGATCGACCCGGACCACCCGGCCGATCGCACCGCCTACATCCTCGACAGCGCCGACCCGGTGTGCGTGCTCACGGTGTCCGGCGACGAGCTGGAACTGCCCGAGTCGGTGCGCCGCGTCGAGATCGACACCCTCGACACCTCGGCATTCTCCGACGCGCCGGTTATCGACGCGGACCGTCGCGCGCCGCTGCGCCCGGACAACACCGCCTACGTCATCTACACCTCCGGATCGACCGGCCGCCCGAAGGGCGTGGCGGTCACCCACCACGCGATCGTCAACCAGCAGCTGTGGATGCTGGACGAGTACCGGATCACCGCCGACGACGTCTACCTGCAGAAGACGGCCACCACCTTCGACGTCTCGCTGTGGGGCTACTTCCTGCCGCTGATGGTGGGCGCGAAGCTGCTCGTCGCGACGCCCGACGGGCACCGCGATCCGCTGTACGTGGCGGACATGATCGAGAAGCACCGCGTGACCCTGACGGACTTCGTGCCGTCCATGCTCACCGTGTTCGTCGCGCACGCCACCGAGGCCCAATGTGCCACGCTGCGCGGGGTTTTCGTGATCGGTGAGGCGCTGCCGCCAGAGACCGCCGCGGGTTTCCGCGCGATCACCTCAGCCGGTCTGCACAACCTGTACGGCCCCACCGAGGCTGCCGTCTCGGTGACCTACTGGGAGGCCACCGCCGCCGACACGGTCACCGTGCCGATCGGCATCCCGGAGTGGAATGTCGAAGTCTACGTGCTGGATTCGCGGCTGCGTCCGGCCGCGATCGGCGCGCCGGGCGAGCTGTACCTGGGTGGGCGCCAGCTGGCGCGCGGGTACCGCGGCAGGCCGGATCTGACCTCGGATCGGTTCGTGGCCAACCCGTTCGGCACGAACGGCGAACGCATGTACCGCACCGGCGACCTGGTGCGCTGGAATCCGGCGGGCACGCTGGAATACATCGGCCGCACCGACTTCCAGGTGAAGTTCCGCGGCCAGCGCATCGAGCTGGGCGAGATCGAGGCGGTCACGCTGGCCCATCCGGCGGTCAGCCAGTCGGCGGTCCTGGTGGTCGACACCGCGACCGGTCAGCAGCTGGTGGCCTACGTGGTGCCCGTGCCCGGCCAGTCCATCGACCCGGTCGAGCTCACAAGGTTCGCGAGCGATCAGCTACCGAGCTACATGGTGCCCGCCTCGGTGATGGTGCTGGACGCGTTCCCGCTCAACACCTCCGGCAAGCTGGATCGAAAGGCGTTGCCGGAGCCGGTGTTCGCCGCCGAGGGCGGCTACCGCGCACCGCGCACGCACGCCGAGGAGATCGTCGCGGGCATCTTCGCCGACGTGCTCTCCCAGGAGCGCATCGGCATCGACGACAACTTCTTCGACCTCGGCGGCAACTCGCTGGTCGCGACCCAGGTGGTGTCGCGGGTGGGTGCGGCGTTCGGCACCCGCATCGGGGTGCGCGCGCTGTTCGAGACCCCGACCGTGGCCGGGCTGGCCGCGCGCGCGGAGTCGGCGAGCCCGGCCGAGGCGGCGCGGCCGCCGCTGGTCGCCCAGCAGCTGCCCGCCCGGGTGCCGCTGTCGCTGGCGCAGCAGCGCATGTGGTTCATCAACCAATTCGACCCCACCGCACCGACTTACAACCTGCCCTTCGTGGTGCGGTTGCGCGGCCACGCCGATATCGGCGCGCTGAAGGCGGCGCTGAACGACGTGATGGCGCGCCAGGAATCGCTGCGCACCGTCTTCCCGGAATCCGGCGACGGCGGCTACCAGCAGGTGGTCCCCGACGACGAGGTGAACCTCGCGATCTCGGTGCAGTCCATCGATGAGGCCGAATTGCCCGGTGTGCTCACCGAATTCGCCTCCACCGGCTTCGACGTGGCGCGCGAGCTGCCGATCCGGGTCCGCATCTACCAGGTGACCGGCGGCTCCAGCAACGGCACGCCCGATCACGCGGTCGCCTTCGTGGTGCACCACATCGCCGCCGACGGTTTCTCCTTCGGCCCGCTCTCCCGCGACGTCGCCACCGCCTACCTGGCGCGCGCGGCGGGCACCGAGCCCGAATGGCCGCCGCTGCCGGTGCAGTACCAGGACTACAGCGTCTGGCAGCGCGAGTTGCTGGGCTCGGAGGCAGATCCGGGGTCGATGGCGGCCCGCCAGATCTCCTACTGGCGCCGCCAGCTGGCCGGCCTGCCCGATCAGCTGGAGCTGCCCACCGATCGCCCGCGTCCGCCGGTGCAGAGTTTCCGCGGCGGCACGGTGCATTTCACGATCGACGCCGACCTGCACAAGGCCCTGGCCGCGCTGGCCCGCGCCGAGGGCGTGAGCCTGTTCATGGTCGTGCACGCCTCGCTGGCCGTGCTGCTGGCGCGCCTGTCCGGCACCCAGGACATCGCCGTCGGCACACCCATCGCGGGCCGCGGTGAGCAGGCGCTCGACGACCTGATCGGCATGTTCGTCAACACCCTGGTGCTGCGCTCGCAGGTGGACGGCGGCCGCTTGTTCCGCGAATTCCTCGGCCACACCAGGGAAACCGACCTCGCGGCGTTCGCGTACGCGGACGTGCCGTTCGAGCGACTGGTCGAGGTGCTGAACCCGACCCGCTCGCAGGCGCGCCACCCGCTGTTCCAGGTGATGCTGTCGTTCCAAGAGATGTCGCACGCGGCGCTGGAACTGCCCGGCCTCTCGGTCACCGCCACCGAGCTCGAGGTCGACATCGCCAAGTTCGACCTGCAGTGGACGATCACCGAGGAACGCGGCAATCACGGTGAGCTGCAAGGCATGTCGGCCGCCGTGCAGTTCGCGACCGACCTGTTCGACGAGGAGACGGTGGTCTCCTTCACCAAGCGGTTCGTGCGCGTGCTGCGCAGCGTGACCGCCGATCCCGGTGTCGCCGTGGGCGATATCCACGTGCTGGACGCCGACGAGCTGACCGATCTGCTCGACCGCACGGGTGCGCCGGTGGTGCCGTCGCGGACGCTGCCGGAGCTGTTGGGTGAGGCGGCGGCGATTGATCCGCAGGCGGCTGCTGTGGTGTTCGAGGGGGCAACTCTGTCTTATGCGGAGTTGGATGAGCGTTCGAATCGGTTGGCGCGTTTGCTGATCGCCGAGGGCATCGGTCCCGAGGATCTGGTCGCGGTGGGTGTGCCGCGGTCGGAGGATTCGGTGTTCGCGGCGTGGGCGGTGTCGAAGACCGGTGCGGCGTTCGTGCCGGTGGATCCGAACTATCCGGTCGAGCGCATCGCGCACATGGTGACCGATTCCGGGTCGCCGGTGGGCATCACCGTGGCTTCGGTGCGGGAGGGTTTGCCGGAGTCGGCGCGGTGGTTGGTGTTCGAGGATTTGGATCTGGACGCCTTCGAGGGTGGTCCGATCACGGATGCGGATCGGGTGCGGCCGGTGCGTCCGGAGCATCCGGCGTATGTGATTTACACGTCGGGTTCGACGGGTGTGCCCAAGGGTGTCGTGGTCACCCATGCGGGTTTGGCGAACTTCAGTCGGGAGCAGGTCGAGCGGTACGGTCTCGATTCCGATTCGCGCGCACTGCATTTCGCGTCGCCGAGCTTCGACGCGTCGGTTCTGGAGTTGTTGCTCGCGGTGGGTGCGGGTGGCGCGTTGGTTGTGGTGCCGCCGGGTGTGTACGGCGGTGAGGAACTGTCCGAGCTGATTCGCAGTGAGCGGGTCACGCACGCGTTCATCACTCCGGCGGCGTTGGCGACGTTCGATCCGAGTGGGTTGGACAGTCTGCGGGTGTTGGTCGCCGGTGGTGAGGCGTGCCCGCCGGAGTTGGTGGCGAAGTGGGCTGTGCCGCTGGGTGATTCCGGTGAGCTTCGTGCGTTCCACAATGGTTACGGTCCGACCGAGACGACGATCATGACCAATATCAGTGATCCGCTGGTGGTTGGTGAGACGGTCACGATCGGTGGCCCGATTCGGGGTATGCGGTCGCTGATTCTGGATTCGCGGCTCAGGCCGGTTCCGGTGGGTGTCGCGGGTGAGCTGTACCTGTCGGGCATCCAGTTGGCCCGTGGCTATCACGCGCGCCCGGGACTCACCGCTGAGCGGTTTGTGGCGAACCCGTATGCCGATGGTGAGCGGATGTACCGCACCGGTGACGTGGTCCGCTGGACCCGTACCGGTGAGGTCGAGTATGTCGGCCGTTCGGACTTCCAGGTCAAGGTTCGTGGTTTCCGTATCGAACTCGGTGAGATCGACGCGGCCCTGGCTTCGCACGAGACGGTCGATTTCGCGGTCACCGTCGGCCACAAGAACGCCGTCGGCGCGGTCTCGCTGGTGTCGTATGTCGTTGCGGCGTCGGGTAATTCGATCGACGTCGCGGCGCTGACCGCGCATGTGGAGGATCGTCTCCCGGCGTATATGGTGCCGTCGGCGATCATGGTGATCGATCGGGTCCCGCTGACCCCGGTCGGCAAGCTCGACCGAAAAGCCCTCCCCACTCCTGTTTTCGAGGTGCGTGAGTTCCGCGCCCCCGCGACCCCGATCGAGGAGATCGTCGCCCAGGTCTTCGCCGACGTCCTCGACCTGCCCCGGGTCGGCGTGGACGACGACTTCTTCGACCTCGGCGGCAACTCGCTCATCGCCACCCAGGTCGCCTCCCGCGTGGGCATCGCGCTGGACACCCGCGTCCCCGTGCGGACGGTCTTCGAGGCGCCCACCGTGGCCGCGCTCGCCGCCCGCGTCGAGACCCAGGCCGGTGACGGCGCGCGCAAGGCGCTCGTCGCGCGCGAACGTCCCGACGAGGTGCCGCTCTCGCTCGCCCAGCAGCGCATGTGGTTCCTCAACCGCTTCGACACCTCCTCGGCGGTCAATAACATCCCGGTCGCCATCCGCCTCTCCGGCGAACTGGACGTGGCCGCGCTGCAGGTCGCCGTCATCGACGTGATCGACCGGCACGAGTCGCTGCGCACCGTGTTCCCCGAGACCGGTCGCGGTCCCGTGCAGGTGGTGCTGGACGCGGCGCAGATCGTGCCCGACCTCACCCCCTACCGGGTCACCGAGGACACCCTGCTCGACCACCTGATCGACCTGGCCTCCATGGCTTTCGACGTGACCAGCGAAGTGCCGCTGCACGCGCGCCTGTTCGAGATCAGCGAGACCGAGTTCGTGCTCGGCATGGTGGTGCACCACATCTCCGCCGACGGCTGGTCCATGGGCCCGCTGGCGCGCGACGTGATCGTCGCCTATGCCGCGCGCACCACCTGGGAAGCGCCCATCTGGTCCGAATTGCCGGTCCAGTACGCCGATTACGCGCTGTGGCAGCGCGAGGTGCTCGGCTCCGAGGACGATCCGCGCTCGCTCATCTCGAGCCAGATCCGGTACTGGACCAAGGAACTGGCCGACCTCCCCGACGAGCTGGTGCTGCCGTGGGACCGGCCGCGCCCGCCCGTCGCCTCCTACCGGGGCGGCACGTACGCGTTCGTCATCTCCGGCGAAACCCAGCGTGCCCTCATCGAATTGGGCCGCCGCTACAACGCCTCGCTGTTCATGGTGATGCACAGCGCGCTGGCGGTGCTGCTCGCGCGCGCCAGCGGCACCTCCGACATCGCCATCGGCACCCCGGTCGCCGGGCGCGGTGAGGCCGCCCTCGACGACCTGATCGGCATGTTCGTCAACACCCTGGTGCTGCGGTCCGAGGTGGACGGCGCCCGCAGCTTCGCCGAGCTGCTGGACCGCGCCAGGGAGACCGACCTGCAGGCGTTCGCGCACTCCGACGTGCCGTTCGAGCGCCTGGTGGAGGTGCTCAACCCGGCGCGCTCGCAGGCGCGCCACCCGCTGTTCCAGGTGATGCTGTCGTTCCAGAACACCAAGCAGGCCACGCTGCGCCTGCCGGGCCTGGACGTCGACGGCATCGACTACGACGCCAAACTCGCCAAGTTCGACCTCCAGCTCACGCTGCGCGACACCCAGGACAGCATGGGCGAGGCCGCGGGCATGTCGGCCGAATTCTCCTACGCGCTGGACCTTTTCGACGAGCCGACGGTGGCGGCGTTCGCGCGCCGCCTGGACCGCATCCTCGCGGCGGTCATCGCCGATCCGGATGTGCCGCTGGGCGATATCGACCTGCTCGCGCCCGAAGAGCACGCGCAGGTGCTGGTGGACTGGAACGACACCGCGCACGCGGTGCCGCCGGCGACCCTGGTGTCGCTGTTCGAGGCGCAGGTGGCGGCCACGCCCGACGCGGTCGCGCTGGTGTACGGGGCGGAGGAGCTGACCTACCGCGAGCTGCGGGAGCGGTCGGCGCAGATCGCGCGCGAACTGATCGCCGCGGGTGTTGGCCCGGAATCGTTGGTGGCGTTGGCGATCCGCCGGTCCACCGAGCTCGTGGTGGCCATGTACGCGGTGCTGCAGGCCGGTGGCGCGTACGTGCCGCTGGACCCGGATCAGCCCGTCGACCGCATCGGCCATATCGTGGCGACGGCGCGGCCGAGCCTGGTGCTGACCACGCGCCGTGACGATTTCACGACCGAGGGCGTCGAGTCGCTGTTCGTGGAGGACCTGCCCGCGTCGGCGGAGGCGGACGGCTCCCCGGTCACCGACGCCGAGCGGGTGCGCCCGCTGCGCCCGGGCAACACCGCGTACGTGATCTTCACGTCGGGTTCGACGGGTCGCCCGAAGGGTGTGGCGGTGTCGCACTCGGCGATCGTGAATCGTTTGCTGTGGATGCAGGATTCGTATCCGCTGGGCGCGGATGATGTGGTCTTGCAGAAGACTCCGGCGACGTTCGACGTGTCGGTGTGGGAGTTCTTCTGGCCCTTGCAGACCGGTGCCAAGCTGGTCGTCGCGAAGCCGGACGGCCACCGCGATCCTGTCTACCTCGCGCAGGTGATCGCCGAACACGGTGTGACGACCGCGCATTTCGTGCCGTCGATGCTGTCGGTGTTCGTCTCCACCCTCGGCAACGGCAACGGTGATTCGGCGGCGGCCGCGCCGCGCCTGCGCCAGGTGTTCGCCTCCGGCGAGGCCCTGCCCGCGCCGACCGCGCAGCGACTGCGCGAACTGACCGGCGCGCGTCTGCACAACCTGTACGGACCCACCGAGGCCGCGGTCGACGTGACGTATCACGAGGTCGTGGACGCCGACGAGGTGTCGGTGCCGATCGGGCGTCCGGTGTGGAACACGCGGGTGTTCGTGCTGGATTCGCGTCTGCACCCGGTGCCGGTGGGCGTCGCGGGTGAGCTGTACCTGGCGGGCGATCAGCTCGCCCTCGGCTACCTCGAGCGCACGGACCTGACGGCGGATCGCTTCGTCGCGAATCCCTACGGTGCGGCGGGTTCCCGGATGTACCGCACCGGTGACCTGGTCACCTGGACCGCCGACGGCGAGCTGGAGTACTTGGGGCGCACGGACTTCCAGGTGAAGTTGCGTGGTCTGCGGATCGAGCTGGGCGAGATCGAGGCGGCGTTGCTGGCGCAGCCGGGTGTCGCGCAGTCGGTGGTCGTGGTGCGTTCGGACGCGCACGCCGGTGACCAGCTGGTGGGCTACCTGGTGGCCGAACCCGAGGCCACCCTCGACGTCTCGGCGGTCAAGAGCGGCGTCGCCGCCACGCTGCCGGGGTACATGGTGCCCGCCGCGCTGGTGGTGCTCGATGCGTTCCCGGTGAACGCCAGCGGCAAGCTGGACCGCAAGGCGCTGCCGTCGCCGGTGTTCGAGGCGAAGGCGTTCCGCGCGCCCTCGACCCCGATCGAGGAGATCGTGGCCGAGATCTTCGCCGATCTGCTCGGGGTGACCCGGGTGGGCGTGGACGACGACTTCTTCGAGCTCGGCGGCAACTCCCTGGTCGCCACCCAGGTCGCCGCGCGCCTGGGCAAGGCGCTCGACGCCGAGGTCGGCGTGCGCACCCTGTTCGAGGCGCCCACCGTCGGCGCCCTGGCCGCGCGTGTCGAATCGCACGCGGGAACCGGTGTGCGCCAAGCGCTCACGGCCGTCGCCCGCCCCGAACATCCGCCGTTGTCGCTCGCGCAGCAGCGCATGTGGTTCCTCAACCGCTTCGACGCCGACACCGCCGCGGCCGCCGGTACCTACAACATCCCGGCCGTGGTCCGGTTGCAGGGCCTGCTCGACCTGGTCGCGCTGCGCGGCGCCGTCGCCGACGTGATCGCGCGGCACGAATCGCTGCGCACCGTCTACCCCTCGCACGAGGGCACCCCCTACCAGCGAGTGCTGCCGTCCACGCGGGCCATCCCGGAGCTGGAGATCGCCGAGGTCGACGAGGGCGAATTGCCCGGCGCGCTCTACGGATTCGTCACCGAGGGCTTCGACGTGACCGCCGAGCCGCCGGTGCGGCTGCGCGTCTACGAACTCGGCGAACGCGATTTCGTGCTCGCCCTGGTGGTGCACCACATCGCCGCCGACGGCTTCTCGCTGCGCCCGCTGGTGCGCGACCTGATGACCGCCTACGTGGCGCGCACCTCGAATTCCGAGCCCGGCTGGCCGCCGCTGGCCGTGCAGTACGCCGACTACGCGCTGTGGCAGCGCGAAACCCTCGGCGACGAGGACGATCCCACCTCGCTCATCTCCGAGCAGCTCGACTACTGGCGCACCGCGCTGGCCGACCTGCCCGACGAGCTGCGCCTGCCCGGCAAGCCGCGCCCCACCGTGGCCTCCTACCGGGCGGGCACGCACCGGTTCGCGGTGCCCGGCGAGCTGATCGACGACCTCAACCGGGTGGCGCACGAGCACGGCACCACGCTGTTCATGGTGGTGCACAGCGCGTTCGCGACGCTGCTGTCGCGCCTGAGCGGCGCCGACGACATCGCCATCGGCATCCCCGTCGCGGGCCGCGGTGAGCAGGCCCTCGACGATCTGGTCGGCATGTTCGTCAACACCCTGGTGCTGCGCACCGGCGTGTACACCGCCGAACCGTTCACCGACCTGCTCGCGCAGGTCCGCGAGCGCGACCTGCAGGCGTTCGCGCACGCCGACGTGCCGTTCGAGCGCCTGGTGGAGGTGCTCAACCCGGCGCGTTCGCAGGCGCGCCACCCGCTGTTCCAGGTGATGCTCTCGTTCCAGAACCTCGGCCGCACCTCGCTGGAGCTGCCCGGCCTGACGGTCTCGGAGCTGGAGGTCGACCAGGCCACCGCCAAGTTCGACCTGCAGCTCACGCTGAGCGAGGTGCCGGGCGGCGAGTCCGAGATGGACGCCGAGATCGTCTACGCCACCGATCTTTTCGACGCCGGCTTCGCCGACACGTTCGCGGCGCGCTTCCTGCGCGTGCTGCGCGGCGTCGCGGCCGACCCGTCGGTCGCGGTGGGTGACATCGACCTGCTCGACGACGCCGAGCGCGCGCTGGTGCTGCGCCAGTGGAACGACACCGAGTTCGCCGTCGACGCCGCGCTCACCTCCCCGGTGGGCGACGACGCCGCGACCCTGGTGGCGCTGTTCGAGGCGCAGGTCGCGCGCACCCCCGACGCGGTCGCGCTCACTTTCGAGGGGACAAGTCTCACTTACGCCGAGTTCGCCGACCGGGTGCATCGCCTGGCGCGGTGGCTCAAGCAGAACGGCGTGGGCCCGGAATCCTATGTGGCGCTGGGCATGCGGCGTTCGCTGGATCTGCTCGCGGGCATGTACGCCGTCACCGCGGCCGGCGGCGCGTACGTGCCGCTGGACCCGGACAACCCGGCCGAGCGCATCGAGCACATCCTCGACACCGCCCGCCCGGTGTGCGTGCTCACCTCGGGTGCGGACCTGGACGTGGCGCTGGCCCGTCAGGTGCGCATCGACGAGCTCGATCTCTCCGGCTTCTCCGGCGAACCGCTCACCGACGCCGACCGCCACCGTCCGCTGCGCACCGGCAACACCGCGTACGTGATCTTCACCTCCGGCTCGACGGGCCGCCCCAAGGGCGTGGCCGTCTCGCACGCGGCCATCCTCAACCGCCTGGTGTGGGGCCACGCCCAGTACGGCCTGGCCGCCGACGACGTGGTGTTGCAGAAGACGCCCGCCACGTTCGACGTGTCGGTGTGGGAGTTCTTCTGGCCCTTGCAGGTCGGCGCGCGCCTGGTGATCGCCAAGCCCGACGGGCACCGCGATCCCGCCTACCTCGCGCAGCTGATCATCGAGGAGCGGATCACCACGGCGCACTTCGTGCCGTCGATGATGTCGCTGTTCGTGGTCGAGCCGCGCGCGGCCGAATGCACCGGCCTGCGCAACGTTTTCGCCTCCGGCGAGGGCCTGCCCGCCGTCACCGCGCAGAAGCTGCGCGAGCTGACCGGCGCGCGCCTGCACAACCTGTACGGCCCCACCGAGGCCGGCGTCGAGGTGACCTTCCACGAGGTGACCGACGCCGACACCGTCACCGTGCCGATCGGCGCGCCGGTGTTCAACACCCAGGTGTACGTGCTGGATTCGCGCCTGCGGCCGGTGCCGGTGGGTGTGCCGGGCGAGCTGTACCTGGCCGGCGCGCAGCTGGCCTACGGCTACGTGACGCGCCCCGACCTGACCACCGAGCGGTTCGTGGCCGATCCGTTCGGCCACGGCGTGCGGATGTACCGCACCGGTGACCTGGTGGCCTGGACCCCGGCGGGTGAGCTGGAGTACTTGGGCCGCACCGACTTCCAGGTGAAGCTGCGCGGCCTGCGCATCGAGCTGGGCGAGATCGAGGGCGCGCTCACCGCGCTGCCCGGGGTGTCGCAGTCGGTCGTGGTGGTGCGCACCGACGAGCACACCGGCGATCAGCTGGTCGGCTACCTGATCGCGCAGCGCGGCGCGGCGCTGGACGTGGCCGCGGTGAAGTCCGCGCTCGCCGAGCAGCTGCCCGCCTACATGGTGCCCGCGGCGTTCGTGGTGCTGGACGCGTTCCCGCTCAACACCTCCGGCAAGCTGGACCGAAAGGCGTTGCCGGAGCCCGTGTTCGAGGCCAAGGCCTTCCAGGCGCCGGTCACGCCGGTGCAGCAGATCGTGGCGAGCACGTTCGCCGACGTGCTCGGCCTGGAGCGGGTCGGCCTGGACGACGACTTCTTCGGCCTCGGCGGCAACTCGCTGGTCGCCACCCAGGTCGCGGCCCGCCTCGGCGATGCGCTGGACACCCAGATCCCGCTGCGCACGCTGTTCGAGGCGTCCACCGTCGCGGCGCTGGCCGCCAAGGTGGAGTCGGCCACCGGGCAGGGCGGGCGCGCCCCGCTCGCGCCGCGTCCGCGCCCGGAGCTGGTGCCGCTCTCGCTCGCCCAGCAGCGCATGTGGTTCCTGAACCGCTTCGACAGCCGCACCGCCGTGAACAACATCCCGGTCGCCGTGCGCCTGTCCGGCCGTCTCGACGCCGCGGCCCTGCAGGCCGCGGTGCGCGACGTGCTGGCCCGGCACGAGTCGCTGCGCACCATCTACCCGGAGGTGGAGGGCGAGGGCTACCAGCGCGTGCTCTCCGTCGACGAGGTGAGCTTCGACCTCGAGACCGAATGGGTGCCCGGCGCCGAACTGCCCTCGCGCATCGTGGAACTCGCCAGCACGCATTTCGATGTGACGACCGAGATCCCCTACCGCGCCACGCTGCTCACCACCGACGAGCCCAGGGGGACGGCAGTCGGCGGAGCCGACGGGGTGGGTAAGCAGAGCCATGTGCTCGTTCTGGTGATGCACCACATCGGCGCGGACGGCTTCTCGCTGCGCCCGCTGCTGCGCGACGTGGTGGTGGCCTACACCGAGCGCGTCGCGGGCGAGGCGCCCACCTGGGCGCCGCTGGCCGTGCAGTACGCCGACTACGCGCTGTGGCAGCGCGAGGTGCTGGGCGACGAAGCCGATCCCGAGTCGGTCGCGGCGCGGCAGATCGCCTACTGGACCGAGCAATTGCGCGATCTGCCCGACCAGATCGAGCTGCCCGCCGACCGGCCGCGCCCCGAGGTGGCGTCGAACGCCGGTGGCCTGCACCACTTCTCGGTGGACGCCGACCTGCACCGGGCGCTGGCCGATGTGGCGCGCGCGCACGGCGTCACCCTGTTCATGGTCGTGCACGCGGCGCTGGCCACCTGGGCGGCGCGGCTGTCCAACAGCGCCGACGTCGCGATCGGCACCCCGATCGCGGGCCGCGGCGAACGCGCGCTCGACGATCTGGTCGGCATGTTCGTCAACACCCTGGTGCTGCGCAACGAGATCGACCTCGGCGGCCGCTTCGCCGATCTGCTCGAGCAGGTGCGCCGCACCGACCTGGCGGCCTTCGCCCACGCCGACGTGCCGTTCGAGCGGCTGGTCGACGTGCTCAGCCCCGCGCGTTCGCAGGCGCACCACCCGCTGTTCCAGGTGGCGCTCACCTTCGAGGCGGCCTCCGCCTCGGACACGGGCGCGGTGTCGCTGCCCGGCCTGGAGCTCGACGTGGTCGAATTCGACGCGGGCACCGCGAAGTTCGACGTGCAGCTGACCGTGGGCGAGGCGCGCGACGGCGGCCTGGCCCTGTCCTGGAACTACGCCACCGAACTGTTCGATCCGGAGACGGTGGCCGCGTTCGCCGACCGCCTGGTGCGCATCCTGCGCCGGGTGGCCGAGGACCCGGCCGTGATCGTCGGCGATATCGACCTGCTGGGCGAGGCCGAGCGCCTGGACGTCTCGGACCGCTGGGTGTCCTCGGGCCTCGAGGACGGCGGCGGGCGCTTCGCCGACCCGAGTTTGACCCTGGTGGACCTGTTCGATCAGATGGTGGCAGCCCACCCGCAGCGCGTCGCGGCGCGCTTCGGCGGCGACTCGCTCACCTACGCGGAGCTGGACCGGCGCGCGAATGTGCTGGCGCGCAGGCTGATCGCCGAGGGCGCGGGCCCGGAGTCGCTGGTCGCGGTGATCCTGCCGCGCTCGCTGGACCTGGTCGTGGCGCTGCTGGCCGTGGTGAAGTCGGGCGCGGGCTACGTGCCGGTGGACCCGACCTACCCGGCGGACCGCATCGCCTACGTGCTCTCGGATTCGCGGCCCACCAGCGTGATCGTGGACTCGACCGTCGAGGTGCCGGTGCCCGCCGGGCTGCCCACCGTGGTGGTCGACGGATTCGCCGTCGAGACGGGCAATGTCGAGGACGCCGACGACGCGCCGGTCACCGACGCCGACCGCCGCGCCGCCCTCACCCCGGGCAACGTCGCCTACGTGATCTACACGTCGGGCTCGACGGGCCGCCCGAAGGGCGTGGCGGTGGCGCACCGGAATGTGGTGCGACTCTTCGCGAATACCGATCGGGACTTCGGTTTCGGCGCCGACGACGTGTGGACGCTGTTCCACTCGTACGCGTTCGACTTCTCGGTGTGGGAGCTGTGGGGCCCGCTGCTGTTCGGCGGCTCGGTGGTCGTGGTGGACTACTACACCTCGCGCTCGCCCGAGCAGTTCCTGGAACTGCTGCGCGATGAGAAGGTGACCGTCCTCAACCAAACCCCCTCGGCCTTCTACCAATTGGCCGAGGCCGACCGCAACGCGGCCGTGGGCGCGGCCCCGCTCGCGCTGCGGTACGTGGTGTTCGGCGGCGAGGCGCTCGAACTGCGCCGCCTCTCGGATTGGGTCGCCCGGCACGGCGACGGTGTGACCGGCGGGTCCGCAGGCGCCGCACCGGTGCTGGTGAACATGTACGGCATCACCGAGACCACCGTGCACGTGTCCTACCGCGCGCTGGACGCGGCGACCATCGAGGCCGCCTCCGGCAGCATCGTCGGTCGCGCCATCGCGGGCCTGCGGGTCTACGTGCTGGACGACCGGCTGCAGCCGGTGCCGGTGGGTGTCGCGGGTGAAATGTATGTCGCGGGAACGCAATTGGCGCGCGGCTACCTCGGCCGCCCCGACCTCACCACCGCGCGCTTCGTCGCCAACCCGCTCGGCGAGCCCGGTTCGCGCCTCTACCGATCCGGCGACCTGGCCCGGTGGAACCGCTTCGGCGAACTCGAATACCTGGGCCGCGCCGACGATCAGGTGAAGGTGCGCGGTTTCCGCATCGAACTCGGCGAGATCGAGGCCGCCGTGCTGGCGCAGCCGGGCATCGCGCAGGCCGCGGTGATCGTGCGCGAGGACCAGCCCGGCGATCAGCGGATCGTCGCCTACGTGGTGTCCGAGCCCGGCGTCACCCCGGATCTGGACGCGGTGCGCTCCGGCGCGGCCGAGCGGCTGCCGTCCTACATGGTGCCCGCGGCGCTGGTGCGCCTGGAATGGATCCCGCTCACCGTCAACGGCAAGCTGGACCGCCGGGCGCTGCCCGCACCGGCGGTGCAGGCCAAGGCATTCCGCGCGCCGGTCACCCCCGTCGAGGAGACGGTGGCGGCGGTCTTCGCCGAGGTGCTCGACCTGCCCCGGGTCGGCGTGGACGACGACTTCTTCGATCTCGGCGGCAACTCGCTGATCGCCACCCGGGTGGTGTCGCGCATCGGCGCGGCGCTCGGCACCAGCGTGCCGGTGCGCGTGCTGTTCGAGGCGTCCACCGTGGCAGCCCTTGCCGCGCGGGTGGAATCGCACGCCGACGGCCCGGCCCGCGCGCGCCTGGTCGCGCGCAGGCGCGCCGCCGACGAACTGGTGCCGCTGTCGTTCGCGCAGCAGCGCATGTGGTTCCTCAACAAGTACGACACCGCCTCGGCGGCCTACAACCTGCCCATCGCGCTGCGCCTCACCGGTGCGCTCGACGTGGAGGCGCTGCGCCTGGCCGTCGCCGACGTGGTGCGCAGGCACGAATCGCTGCGCACCCGCTACCCCGAGCACGGCGGCACTCCGGTGCAGGTGATCGTGCCCGCCGAGCAGATCGCGCTCGACCTGCACCCGGTCCCCGTCGAACAGTCCGGTCTCGCGGCCGCCGTCGCCGAGTTCGTCGGCACGGGATTCGATGTGGCCGAACAGGTTCCGCTGCGCACCCGGCTGTTCGCGGCGGGCCCCGACGAGCACGTGCTCGTCGTCGTGGTGCACCACATCGCGGCCGACGGTTTCTCCATGGGCCCGCTCACCCGCGACGTGATGGTGGCCTACACCGCCCGCACCCAGGACAGCGCGCCCGGCTGGGCCCCGCTGCCCGTGCAGTACGCCGATTTCGCCGTCTGGCAGCGCGAGGTGCTGGGCAGCGAGGACGATCCGGCATCGCTGCTGGCCCGCCAGGTCGAGTACTGGCAGCGTGCCCTCGACGGCGTGCCGGACGAACTGACCCTGCCCACCGACCGGCCGCGCCCGGCCATCGCCTCGCACCGCGGCGCGACCGTGCGCCACGAACTGCCCGCCGATCTGATCGCGGCGCTGGACGAGATCGCCCGCCGCCAGGGCGCCTCGCTGTTCATGGTCATGCACGGCGCGCTCACCGTGCTGCTGGCCCGCCTGTCCGGCGCCGACGACATCGCCGTCGGCACGCCCATCGCGGGCCGCGGCGAGGCCGCGCTGGACGATCTGGTCGGCATGTTCGTCAACACCTTGGTGCTGCGCACCGGAATCGATAACGCCGAGCCGTTCACCGATCTGCTGGAGCGGGTCCGCCGCACCGACCTGGACGCCTACGGCAACGCCGACGTGCCGTTCGAGCGGCTGGTGGACCTGCTGGCGCCCGAGCGCTCGCAGTCGCGCAACCCGCTGTTCCAGGTGATGCTCGCCTTCCAGAACCTGGAGCGCGCGTCGCTGGAGCTGCCCGGCCTCACGGTGGCGGCGCTGGACCTGGACGAGAACGTCGCCCGCTTCGACCTGCAGTTCACCCTGTCGGAGAACGACGAGTCGGGTATGACCCTGGCCCTGACCTACGCCACGGAGCTGTTCGACGCCTCCACCGCCGAGGACATCGTGCGCCGCTGGGCGCGCGTGCTGGACGCGATCGCCACCGATCCGTCGGTGCCGGTGGGTGCGGTCGACGTGCTGGACGCCGACGAGCTGACCGATCTGCTCGACCGCACGGGTGCGCCGGTGGTGCCGTCGCGGACGCTGCCGGAGCTGTTGGGTGAGGCGGCGGCGATTGATCCGCAGGCGGCTGCTGTGGTGTTCGAGGGGGCAACTCTGTCTTATGCGGAGTTGGATGAGCGTTCGAATCGGTTGGCGCGTTTGCTGATCGCCGAGGGCATCGGTCCCGAGGATCTGGTCGCGGTGGGTGTGCCGCGGTCGGAGGATTCGGTGTTCGCGGCGTGGGCGGTGTCGAAGACCGGTGCGGCGTTCGTGCCGGTGGATCCGAACTATCCGGTCGAGCGCATCGCGCACATGGTGACCGATTCCGGGTCGCCGGTGGGCATCACCGTGGCTTCGGTGCGGGAGGGTTTGCCGGAGTCGGCGCGGTGGTTGGTGTTCGAGGATTTGGATCTGGACGCCTTCGAGGGTGGTCCGATCACGGATGCGGATCGGGTGCGGCCGGTGCGTCCGGAGCATCCGGCGTATGTGATTTACACGTCGGGTTCGACGGGTGTGCCCAAGGGTGTCGTGGTCACCCATGCGGGTTTGGCGAACTTCAGTCGGGAGCAGGTCGAGCGGTACGGTCTCGATTCCGATTCGCGCGCACTGCATTTCGCGTCGCCGAGCTTCGACGCGTCGGTTCTGGAGTTGTTGCTCGCGGTGGGTGCGGGTGGCGCGTTGGTTGTGGTGCCGCCGGGTGTGTACGGCGGTGAGGAACTGTCCGAGCTGATTCGCAGTGAGCGGGTCACGCACGCGTTCATCACTCCGGCGGCGTTGGCGACGTTCGATCCGAGTGGGTTGGACAGTCTGCGGGTGTTGGTCGCCGGTGGTGAGGCGTGCCCGCCGGAGTTGGTGGCGAAGTGGGCTGTGCCGCTGGGTGATTCCGGTGAGCTTCGTGCGTTCCACAATGGTTACGGTCCGACCGAGACGACGATCATGACCAATATCAGTGATCCGCTGGTGGTTGGTGAGACGGTCACGATCGGTGGCCCGATTCGGGGTATGCGGTCGCTGATTCTGGATTCGCGGCTCAGGCCGGTTCCGGTGGGTGTCGCGGGTGAGCTGTACCTGTCGGGCATCCAGTTGGCCCGTGGCTATCACGCGCGCCCGGGACTCACCGCTGAGCGGTTTGTGGCGAACCCGTATGCCGATGGTGAGCGGATGTACCGCACCGGTGACGTGGTCCGCTGGACCCGTACCGGTGAGGTCGAGTATGTCGGCCGTTCGGACTTCCAGGTCAAGGTTCGTGGTTTCCGTATCGAACTCGGTGAGATCGACGCGGCCCTGGCTTCGCACGAGACGGTCGATTTCGCGGTCACCGTCGGCCACAAGAACGCCGTCGGCGCGGTCTCGCTGGTGTCGTATGTCGTTGCGGCGTCGGGTAATTCGATCGACGTCGCGGCGCTGACCGCGCATGTGGAGGATCGTCTCCCGGCGTATATGGTGCCGTCGGCGATCATGGTGATCGATCGGGTCCCGCTGACCCCGGTCGGCAAGCTCGAC
Organism: Nocardia puris; assembly: GCF_036051655.1. Classification (NCBI taxonomy): domain Bacteria; kingdom Bacillati; phylum Actinomycetota; class Actinomycetes; order Mycobacteriales; family Nocardiaceae; genus Nocardia; species Nocardia puris. Next base: position 2,742,200 of record NZ_CP107943.1, read on the forward strand.
CGAAAAGCCCTGCCGGAACCCGTCTTCGCGACCGAGGTGACCTTCCGCGCCGCGCGCACACCCCTCGAGCAGACCATCGCCGAGGTGTTCGCCGAGGTGCTCGGCGTCGAGCGGGTCGGTGTGGACGATTCGTTCTTCGCCCTGGGCGGCGACAGCATCGTCTCCATCCAGCTGGTCTCCCGCGCCAAGGCGCGCGGTGTGGTGTTCACGCCGCGACACGTCTTCGAGCAGAAGACCGTCGCGGGCCTGGCCGCCGTGGCCGAGACCGCCGACGCCGCCGCGCCCGCCGTGGCCGCGCTGCCCGAACTGCCCGGCGGCGGCGTCGGCACCATGCCGCTCACCCCGGTGGTGCGGTTCATGGCCGAACGCCCCGGCTCGTTCCGCCGGTTCAACCAGACCATCGCGCTGGAGCTGCCGCTCGGCATCGACCACACCGGCATCGCCGCCACCGTCGGCGCGGTGATCGATCGCCACGACATGCTGCGTTCCAGCCTGCGCCGCGCCGGCGGCGACTGGGTGTTGCAGACCGCCGCGCCCGGCACCGTCGACGTGGACGCGCTCATCGAGCGGGTCGAGTTCCCGGCCGCCGCCACCGACGCCGAACTCTTCGACATCGCTTCGGCCGCACTGGATTCCGAACTGGACAAGCTCGATCCCGCGACCGGTCAGGTGATCCGGTTCGTGTGGCTGGAACCCGACGAGCCCACCCGGATGGGCCGCCTGATCGTGGTGGCGCACCACCTGGTCGTCGACGGTGTGTCGTGGCGCATCCTGGTGCCCGACTTCGTCGCCGCGTGGGGCCAGCTGACCGCCGGTCAGCAGCCCGAGCTCGTCGCGCCCGCCTCCTCCATGCGGGCCTGGTCGCACGCGCTGGCCCGCGAGGCCGAAAGTGCCGGGCGCACCGCTGAACTCGACCATTGGCACGCCGTGGTCGACACCCCCGACCCGCTGCTCACCGCGCGCCCGATGGACCCGGCGGTCGACACCTCGCGGACCGTGGAGAAGGTGAAGGTCGAGGTGTCCGCCGAGGTCACCAAGGCCCTGCTGACCACCGTGCCCGCCCTGTTCCACGGCGGTGTGAACGACGGCCTGCTCACCGCGCTGGCCCTGGCCACCGCGAAGTGGCGCGCCGCCAGGACCGGCGCCCGCCCCGATGACGCGCTGCTGGTGCGCCTGGAAGGCCACGGCCGCGAGGAAGACGTGGTGCCCGGCGCCGACCTCTCGCGCACCGTCGGCTGGTTCACCGCCATCTTCCCGGTGCGCTTGGACCTCACCGGCGTGGACGTGGACGCCGCCCTCGCGGGCGGACCGGCGCTCGGCAAGGCCGTGAAGGCGGTCAAGGAGCAGCTGCTCGCGGTGCCGGACAAGGGCATCGGCTACGGCCTGCTGCGCTACCTGAACCCGCGCACCGCGGGCGAACTGCCCGAGCGGCTGCCCGGCCAGGTGAGTTTCAACTACCTGGGCCGCGTCTCCGACAGCGATGTGCCCGAGGCGCTGCGCGGCTACGGCTGGACCCCGGCCGGTGAACTCGGCGCGCTGGCCGGCGCGTACGACGCCGATATGCCCGCCATGGCCCCGCTGGACGTGAACGCCATCGTGGTGGGCGACAAGCTCACCGCCAATATCGGCTACCCGGCCACCCTGCTCTCCGGCGACGAGGTGCGCGAATTCGCGAACCTGTGGACCACGGCGCTGGAAGCGGTTGCCCGGCACGCCAATTCGACCGGCGCGGGCGGGCACACCCCGTCCGACTTCGCCCTGGTGCGCGCGACGCAGCGCGATATAGACGGCTGGGAGCGGCAGTTCCCGGCGCTGTCTGACGTGTGGCCGCTCTCGGCGCTCCAGGCGGGCCTGCTGTTCCACGCCCGCCTGGCCGCGAGCTCGGTGGACGTCTACACCGCGCAGGCGGTGCTCACGCTCACCGGACGGGTCGACGCGGCCCGGCTGCGCGCCGCCGCGCAGGCGCTGGTGGACCGCTACGAGAATCTGCGCACCGCGTTCGTCAGCGACCACGACGGCAGCCCCGTGCAGGTCGTGCTGGACGGCGTGCGCGTGGCGTGGGCCGAGTACGACCGCTCCGAGACCGGTGCGGCCGACGACCTCATCGAGGCGGACCGGTTGCGGCGCTTCGATCTCGCCGCGCCGCCGCTGATCCGCTTCACGCTGATCCAAGTGGCGGCCGACGAGTGGCGGTTCGTGGTGGCCAACCACCACATCCTGCTCGACGGCTGGTCGATGCCGCTGCTCATGCGCGACCTGCTGGTGCTGTACGCGACGCACGCCGACCCGTCGGCGCTGCCCGCCGTGCGCTCCTACCGTCACTTCCTGGAATGGACGGCGCGCCAGGATCATTCGGCCTCGGTGGCCGCGTGGGCCGACGCGCTGCGCGGCGTGGGCGAACCCACCCTGCTCGCGCGCCCCGACGCGGGCCGCGAGATCACCGCGCTGTCGGGGGAGTACCTGTTCGAGCTGGACGAGGCCGCCACCGCGCGGCTCACCGAGCTGGCGAGTTCGCTCGGCGTCACCCCGAACACGGTGCTCCAGGTGGCGTGGGGCATCCTCGTCGGCCGCATGACCGGCACCGACGACGTGCTGTTCGGCACCACGGTCTCGGGTCGTCCCGCGCAGTTGTCCGGCGTGGAATCGATGGTGGGCCTGTTCATCAACACCGTGCCGGTGCGGGTGCGCTTCGGTCCGTCGGAGTCCGCGCGCGAGCTGCTCGTGCGCACCCAGGGCGAGCAGGCCGATCTGCTCGACCACCACTACGTGGGCCTGGCCGACATCCAGTCGGCGGCCGGGGTGGGCGCGCTGTTCGACACCCTGGTGGTGTTCGAGTCGTATCCGGTGGACGCCGAGGGCATCAAGTCCCAGGCCGCCGATATCGACGGGATGGCGCTGGCGGGACTGGACGCGGCCGACGCCACGCACTACCCGCTGACGCTGATCGCGCAGCTGGATTCGCGGCTGCGCATCCGCGCGGGCTACCTGCGCGACCTGTTCGACGAGCAGACCGTGCGCCGCATCGCCGACCGGCTCGTGCGGGTGCTGACCGCCGTCACCGCGGAACCCGGTGTGGCCGTGGGCGATATCGCGCTCGTCGACACCGCCGAACGCGAACTGCTCGTGCGCGGCTGGAACGACACCGCGCACGAGGTGGACGACGCGGCGACGCTGGTCTCGATGTTCGAGGCGCAGGTCGCCGCGACACCGGAGGCGACCGCGCTCACCTTCGACGGCACCAGCCTTACGTACGCGGAGTTCTCGGCAGAGGTCTACCGGTTGGCGCGCTGGCTCATCGATCGCGGTGTGGGCCCGGAGACCTCGGTGGCGCTCGGTATGCGCCGGTCGCTGGACCTGGTGATCGGCATGTACGCCGTCGCCGTGGCCGGCGGCGCGTACGTGCCGCTGGACCCGGATCACCCGGCCGAGCGCACGGAATACATTCTGGCGACGGCGGATCCGGTGTGCGTGCTCACCTCCGGGGACGATCTGGACATCGACACCGCGCAGGTGCGCATCGATCTGCTCGACCTCTCCGGCCTGCCGGACACGCCGGTCACCGACGCGGATCGCCGTGTGCCGCTGCGTCCGTCGAATACCGCGTACGTGATCTTCACGTCGGGTTCGACGGGTCGGCCGAAGGGTGTGGCTGTGTCGCATTCGGCGATCGTGAACCGTCTGGTGTGGATGCAGTCGGAGTACGGTCTGACCACCGACGATGTGGTGTTGCAGAAGACCCCGGCCACGTTCGACGTGTCGGTGTGGGAGTTCTTCTGGCCCTTGCAGATCGGCGCGCGCCTGGTCGTCGCCAAGCCCGACGGGCATCGCGATCCGGCGTACCTGGCCGACGTGATCGCGGCCGAGCGGGTCAGCGTCACGCACTTCGTGCCGTCCATGCTGGCGGTGTTCGTGGCCGACGGCGCCGCGGCGCGCTGCACGGCGCTGCGCATGGTCTTCGCCTCCGGTGAGGCGTTGCCGCCGAAGCCCGCGCACCGGTTGCGCGAGCTGACCGGCGCGCGCCTGCACAACCTGTACGGCCCGACCGAGGCCGCGGTCGACGTCACCTATCACGAGGTGACCGAGGCCGACACCGATACGGTGCCGATCGGCGCCCCGGTGTTCAACACCCAGGTGTACGTGCTGGATTCGCGTCTGCGTCCCGCGCCGGTGGGTGTCGCGGGCGAGCTGTACCTGGCGGGCGCCCAGCTGGCGCGCGGTTACGTGGCGCGGCCCGATCTGACCTCGGACCGGTTCGTGGCCGATCCGTTCGGCGACGGAACCCGCATGTACCGCACCGGCGACCTGGTGGCGTGGACCGCCGATGGTGAGCTGGAGTACTTGGGCCGCACGGACTTCCAGGTGAAGCTGCGCGGTCTGCGGATCGAGCTGGGCGAGATCGAGTCGGCGCTGACGGCGCTGGACGAGGTCGCGCAGTCGGTCGTGGTGGTGCGCTCCGATCAGCACACCGGCGATCAGCTGGTGGCCTACGTGGTGCCCGCGCCGGGCGCGCAGGTGGACGGCGAGCTGGTGCGCGAGGACCTGGCCAGGCAGCTGCCCGCCTACATGGTGCCCGCGCTGGTGATGACGCTGGCGGAGTTCCCGCTCAACGCCTCCGGCAAGCTGGACCGCAAGGCGCTGCCCGCGCCGGTGTTCGAGGCCGCGGTGTTCCGCGCGCCCACCACGCCGGTGGAGGAGATCGTCGCGCGCACCTTCGCCGACGTGCTCGGCCTGGACCGGGTCGGCCTGGACGACGACTTCTTCGCCCTGGGCGGCAACTCGCTCAGCGCCACCCAGGTGGCGGCGCGGCTCTCGGTCGCGCTGGAGACCGACCTCGGCGTGCGCGAACTGTTCGAGGCGTCCACGGTGGCGGCGCTCGCGGCGCGCACCGAGTCCAAGGCGGGCGCGGGCGGCAAGGCGGCTCTGGTGCCGCAGCGCCGCCCGGAGCGGATCCCGCTCTCGCTGGCGCAGCAGCGCATGTGGTTCCTGAACCGCTTCAACATGGGCGGCGGCGAGCGGTTCGCCGCGTCGGCCGCGGCCGACAACATCCCCGCCGCGGTGCGGCTGTCGGGCCTGCTGGACCGGCAGGCGTTGCAGATCGCGGTCGCCGACGTGCTCGCCAGGCACGAGTCGCTGCGCACCTACTACCCGGAGATCGACGGCGTCGGCTTCCAGCGGATCGTGCCCACGGCACAGGTGATCCCGGACCTGAGCCCGATCGACACCACCGAAGCCGAACTGCCGCAACGCCTTTCCGAGGTGGTGCTGACCGCGTTCGACGTCACCGCCGAGGTGCCCTTCCGCGCCAGGCTGTTCGAGATCAGCCCCACCGAGCACGTGCTCGCGCTGGTGGTGCACCACATCTCGGCCGACGGCTTCTCCATGGGCCCGCTGACCAGGGATGTGATGATCGCCTACGGCGCCCGCGTGGACGGCGAGGAGCCCGCGTGGCGCCCGCTGGACGTGCAGTACGCCGACTACGCGCTGTGGCAGCGCGCGGTGCTGGGCGCCGAGGACGATCCGGAGTCGCTGATCTCCGGGCAGCTGGACTTCTGGCGGCGCGAGCTGGCCGGGCTGGTGGAGCAGATGGACCTGCCCGCCGACCGGCCGCGCCCGGCGACCGCGTCCAACCGGGGCGACACGGTGACCTTCACCGTGCCCGCCGAGGTGCACGCGGCGCTGCGCGAGCTGGCGCAGGAACACAATTCGACGCTGTTCATGGTGGTGCACGCCGCGTTCGCCGCGCTGCTGGCGCGCCTGTCGGGTACCGAGGACATCGCCATCGGCACACCCATCGCGGGCCGCGGCGAGCGGGCGCTCGACGACCTGATCGGCATGTTCGTCAACACCCTGGTGCTGCGCACCCAGGTGGCACCCGGCGAGACCTTCACCGACCTGCTGCGCGCGGTGCGCCGCGTGGACGTGGACGCCTTCGGCCACGCCGACGTGCCGTTCGAGCGGCTGGTCGAGGTGCTCGACCCGGTGCGCTCGCCGGGCAGGCACCCGCTGTTCCAGGTGGCGCTGACCTTCCAGAACACCGCGCCGAACACCTTCGAACTGCCGGGCCTAACGGTCTCCGGCGTCGACATGGCGGTTCCACTGGCCAAGTTCGACCTCCAGCTGATCCTGGTGGAGGACATGGACGCCGACGGGGCGCCGCAGGGCATGAGTGCCGAATTCGCCTACGCGACGGACCTGTTCGACGCGAGCACAGTGTCGTCGTTCGCGGATCGCCTGGTGCGGATGCTGTCCGCGGTGGTGGCCGATCCGGGCGTGGTGGTCGGTGACGTGGAGTTGCTGGACGCCGCCGAGCGGTCCTCTGTCGTCGAGGGCTGGAATGCGACCGGGCATGCGGTGGATGCGTCGGCGACGTTGGTGTCGTTGTTCGAGGCGCAGGTCGCGCGGACACCTGATGCTGAGGCGTTGACGTTCGAGGGGACGGGTCTCGCCCACCCGTCGCCCGACCACCGCCCCTCATCGAGTGGCTTCGCCACGCTGACTTATGGTGAGTTCGCCTCGCGGGTGAATCGTCTTGCCCGGCATTTGGTTTCGTTGGGTGTTGGTCCGGATTCGCTGGTGGCGTTGGGTATGCGTCGCTCGTTGGATCTGGTTGTGGGTATGTACGCGGTGTCGGTTGCCGGTGGTGCGTATGTGCCGCTGGATCCGGATCATCCGGCCGAGCGCACTCACTATGTGCTGGATCTGGCGCAGCCGGTCGTAGTGCTGACCACCTCGCGGGACGAGTTCGACACCGGTTCCGTCGCGGCGCTGGAGATCGACACGCTGGACGTTTCGGGCTACGCGGACGAGGCGCTGAGCGATGCGGATCGTGTTGCGCCGCTGCGTCCGTCGAATACGGCGTACGTGATCTTCACGTCGGGTTCGACGGGTCGGCCGAAGGGTGTGGCTGTGTCGCATTCGGCGATCGTGAACCGTCTGGTGTGGATGCAGTCGGAGTACGGTCTGACCACCGACGATGTGGTGTTGCAGAAGACCCCGGCCACGTTCGACGTGTCGGTGTGGGAGTTCTTCTGGCCCTTGCAGATCGGTGCGCGCCTGGTCGTCGCCAAGCCCGACGGGCATCGCGATCCGGCGTACCTGGTCGACGTGATCACCGCCGAGCGGGTCAGCGTCACGCACTTCGTGCCGTCGATGATGTCGGTGTTCGTGGCCGAGGAGCGGGTCGGTGAGTGCACCAGCCTGCGTAATGTTTTCGCCTCCGGTGAGGCGCTGCCTGCTGTCACGGCGCAGAAACTCCGGGAACTCACGGGTGCCCGTCTGCACAATCTGTACGGCCCGACGGAGGCTGCTGTCGATGTCACCTTCCACGAGGTGACCGACGCGGATACGCAGACGGTGCCGATCGGTGCGCCGGTGTTCAACACGCAGGTGTACGTGCTGGATTCGCGTCTGCATCCGGTGCCGGTGGGTGTGCCGGGTGAGCTGTACCTCGCCGGTGTGCAGTTGGCGCGCGGTTATGTGGCGCGCCCCGACCTGACGGCCGACCGGTTCGTCGCGGACCCGTTCGCCGCCGGTGCGCGCATGTACCGGACGGGTGACCTGGTCACCTGGACGGCGGACGGTGAGCTGGAGTACTTGGGCCGCACGGACTTCCAGGTGAAGTTGCGTGGTCTGCGGATCGAGCTGGGCGAGATCGAGTCGGCGGCCACGGCGCTGGACGAGGTCGCGCAGGCCGTGGTCGTGGTGCGCTCGGACGAGCACCTCGGCGACCAGCTCGTCGGCTATCTCGTGGCCGCGGCCGGGCACGCGATCGACCTCGACGCGGTGCGTACCCATCTCGGCGCCGAACTGCCCGGCTACATGGTGCCGTCGGCGTTCGTGGTGCTCGACGAGTTCCCGCTCAACGCCTCCGGCAAGCTGGATCGCAAGGCGCTGCCCGCTCCGGTGTTCGAGGTCAAGGCATTCCGCGCACCCGCCACCCCGATCCAGGAGATCGTCGCGAGCACGTTCGGCGACGTCCTCGGCGTGGACCGGGTCGGCTTGGACGACGACTTCTTCGAACTCGGCGGCAACTCGCTCGTCGGCACCCAGGTGATCGCCCGCATCAACCGGGCGGTCGGCGCGAACCTCTCGGTGCGCGACCTCTTCGAGGCGCCCGCCGTCGCCGCGCTGGCCGCCAGGGCCGGTGTGGAAGCCGACGGAAGGCCGCGCCACGCCCTGGTGGCCGGACCGCGCCCGGACCGCATCCCGCTCTCGCTCGCGCAGCAGCGCATGTGGTTCCTGAACCGTTTCGACAACCAGACCGCGGTCAATAACATCCCGCTCGCGGTCCGGCTGGTCGGCGCCCTCGACACCGAGGCGCTGCGCCTGGCCGTGGCCGACGTGGTGGACCGGCACGAGGTGCTGCGCACCGTCTACCCGGAGACCGCCGAGGGCCACGGCGTGCAGGTCGTGCTGCCCGCGGGCCAGGCCCATCCGGACCTCACGCCGATCGAGGTGTCGGAAGCCGATCTGGCCGACCGCATCCGCGAGGTCGTGCTCACCGAATTCGACGTCACCGCGGCGGTGCCCGTGCGGGCCGCGCTGTTCCGGGTGGCCGGGTCGATGGACGGCTCCGCGCCCGACACCCACGTGCTGGTGTTCGTGGTGCACCACGTCTCCGGTGACGGCTGGTCGGTCGGCCCGCTGGCCCGCGACGTGATGCTCGCCTACGCGGCGCGCTCGCGCGGCGAGGCGCCCGGCTGGGCGCCGCTGCCCGTGCAGTACGCCGACTACGCGCTGTGGCAGCGCGAAACCCTGGGCTCCGAGGACGATCCGGACTCGCTGATCGCCGCGCAGGTCGACTACTGGTCGCGCACGCTGGCCGGGGTGCCGGACCAGCTGGACCTGCCGTCGGACCGCAAGCGCCCGGCGGTGGCCACCAACCGGGGCGGCGTCTACGAATTCGCGCTGAGCCCCGAACTGGCCAGGGCGAGTGAGGAATTGGCGCGCGCGCACGGCGCCAGCCTGTTCATGGTGGTGCACGCCGCGTTCGCCGCGCTGCTGGCGCGGCTGTCGAACACCGACGACGTCACCATCGGCACCGTGGTCGCGGGCCGCGGTGAGGCCGTCCTCGACGACGCCATCGGCATGTTCGTGAACACGCTGGTGCTGCGCAGCGCCGTCGATCCGGCGCAGCGCTTCGCCGACCTGCTGGCCCGCACCAGGGAAACCGACCTGGCCGCCTTCGGGCACGCCGACCTGCCGTTCGAGCGGCTGGTCGAACTGCTCAACCCGGCCCGCTCGCAGGCGCGGCACCCGCTGTTCCAGGTCATGCTCTCGTTCCAGAACCAGGGCGAGGCCGGCTTCGAGCTGCCCGGCCTGGAGGTCTCGGGCGTGCCGCTGGACGTGGTGACCGCGAAGTTCGATCTGCACCTGAACTTCTCGGGCACCGCCGCCGACGGCCTGTCCGCCGAGTTCGCCTACGCGACGGACCTTTTCGACGAGCCGACGGTCGCGTCGTTCGCGGATCGCCTGGTGCGGATGCTGGAAGCCGTCGTCGCGGATCCGGCCGTGGTGGTCGGTGACGTGGAGCTGCTGGAGGCCGCCGAGCGGTCGGCGGTGGTGGAGTCGTGGAACGCGACCGGGCATGCGGTGGATGCGTCGGCGACGTTGGTGTCGATGTTCGAGGCGCAGGCGGCGCGGACGCCGAATGCCGAGGCGTTGACGTTCGAGGGGACGGGCCTCGCTTATGGTGAGTTCGCCTCGCGGGTGAATCGTCTTGCCCGGCATTTGGTTTCGTTGGGTGTTGGTCCGGATTCGCTGGTGGCGTTGGGTATGCGTCGCTCGTTGGATCTGGTTGTGGGTATGTACGCGGTGTCGGTTGCCGGTGGTGCGTATGTGCCGCTGGATCCGGATCATCCGGCCGAGCGCACTCACTATGTGCTGGATCTGGCGCAGCCGGTCGTGGTGCTGACCACCACCCGCGACGAGTTCGACGCCGGGTCGGTCACCGCGCTCACCATCGACACCCTCGACCTCGACAGCTACGACGCCGCCCCGCTGGCGGACTCGGATCGCGTTGCGCCGCTGCGTCCGTCGAACACCGCGTACGTGATCTTCACGTCGGGGTCGACCGGCCGCCCGAAGGGTGTGGCGGTCTCGCACGGCGCGATCGTCAACCGTCTGGTGTGGATGCAGGCCGAGTACGGGCTCACGGGCGCGGACGTGGTGTTGCAGAAGACGCCCGCCACGTTCGACGTGTCCGTGTGGGAGTTCTTCTGGCCCTTGCAGATCGGTGCGCGCCTGGTGATCGCCAAGCCCGAAGGCCACCGCGATCCCGGTTACTTGGTGGATGTCATCACCGCCGAACGGGTCACGACGGCGCACTTCGTGCCGTCGATGATGTCGGTGTTCGTGGCCGAGGATCGCGCGGGTGAATGCACCAGCCTGCGTAACGTCTTCGCGTCTGGTGAAGCGCTACCCGCTGTCACGGCGCAGAAGTTGCGTGAGCTCACCGGAACTCGCCTGCACAACTTGTACGGCCCGACGGAAGCCGCCGTCGACGTCACCTTCCACGAGGTAACCGACGCCGACACCCAGACGGTGCCGATCGGTGCTCCGGTGTTCAACACGCAGGTGTACGTGCTGGATTCGCGTCTGCACCCGGTGCCGGTGGGCGTGCCCGGCGAGCTCTACCTCGCCGGTGCGCAACTGGCCCGCGGCTACGTCGCACGGCCGGACCTCACCTCGGATCGTTTCGTGGCCGACCCGTTCGGCAGCGGAACCCGCATGTACCGCACCGGTGACCTGGTCACCTGGACGGCCGATGGTGAGCTGGAGTACTTGGGCCGCACCGACTTCCAGGTGAAGTTGCGTGGTCTGCGCATCGAGCTGGGCGAGATCGAGTCCGCGCTGACGGCGCTGGACGAAGTCGCGCAGTCGGTCGTGGTCGTGCGTTCGGACGAGCGCCTCGGTGACCAGCTCGTCGGCTACCTGATCGCGGCCGCCGGTCGCTCCGTGGACATCGACGCGGTGCGCACCGCCCTGGCGGCGGACCTGCCCGCGTACATGGTGCCGTCGGCGTTCGTGGTGCTCGACGAGTTCCCGCTCAACGCCTCCGGCAAGCTCGAGCGCAAGGCGCTGCCCGCGCCCGTGTTCGAGATCAAGGCGTTCCGTGCGCCGTCGACTCCGGTCGAGGAGATCGTGGCCGGCGCCTTCGGCGACGTCCTCGGGGTGACGCGGGTCGGCTTGGACGACGACTTCTTCGAACTCGGCGGCAACTCGCTGGTCGCCACCCAGGTCACCGCCCGCCTCGGCGCGGCGCTGGACGCCCAGCTCACCGTGCGTGACCTGTTCGAGGCGTCCACCGTCGCGGCGCTGGCCGCCCGCGTGGAGAACATCGCCGGGTCGGGCCGCACGCGGCCCCGGCTCACCGCGGGCAACCGGCCGGAACGGATTCCGCTCTCGCCCGCGCAGGCGCGCTACTGGTTCCTCAACCAGTTCGACACGGCCACCTCGGCGGTCGACAACATCCCGCTCGCGGTCCGGCTGTCCGGCGCGCTCGACGTGCGCGCGCTGGAACAGGCCATCGGCGACCTCTACGCGCGCCACGAGGTGCTGCGCACCACCTACCCGAGCGGACCCGACGGCCCGCACCAGGTGATCCTGCCGGTCGACCGGGGAACCCCGGTGCTGGAGCCGATCCAGCTCGACGAGTCGGAACTGCTCGAGCGCGTCATCGCCTTCGCGATGACCACCTTCGATGTCGCCGCCGAGATCCCGCTCGCCGTCGCGCTGTTCCGCATCGCCCCCGACGAGCACGTGATCGCGTTCGTCGTGCATCACGTCGCCGCCGACGGCGCCTCCATGGGTCCGCTCGCGCGCGACCTGATGGCCGCCTACGTGGCGCGCGCCGGGGGCGAGGCGCCGCAGTGGGCGCCGCTGCCGGTGCAGTACGCCGACTACGCGCTGTGGCAGCGCACCGTGCTGGGCGACGAGGACGATCCGGAGTCGGTGGCCGCCCGGCAGGTCGCCTACTGGCGGACCGCGCTGGCCGGCCTGCCCGACCAGCTCGAGCTGCCCGCCGACCGGCCGCGCCCGCCCGCGCAGTCGTTCCACGGCAAGGCGATTCGCTTCGAACTGTCGCCGAGCAGGCACGCGGAACTGGCGGAATTGGCGCGCGCCAATAACGCCTCGCTGTTCATGGTCGTGCACGCCGCGCTGGCGGTGCTGCTCGCGCGCCTCTCCGGCACCGACGACATCGCCGTCGGCACCCCGATCGCGGGCCGCGGTGAGCGTGAGCTCGACGACCTCATCGGTATGTTCGTGAACACCTTGGTGTTCCGCACCTCGGTGCGGCCCGGCGACCGGTTCGCCGACCTGCTCGCCGATGTGCGCGAACGCGATCTGGAGGCGTTCGCCAACGCCGACGTGCCGTTCGAGCGACTGGTGGAGGTGCTCAACCCGGAGCGTTCCACGGCGCGCAATCCGCTGTTCCAGATCGGCCTGTCGTTCCAGAACCTGGCCGAGACCACCTTGGAACTGCCCGGACTCAACGTGAGCGCGGTCGACTTCGACTCGCAGCTGGCCAAGACCGACCTGCACGTGACGCTCTACGACCGGTACGCCGAGGACGGCAGCCCGGCCGAGATCGTCACCGAATTCGGTTACGCCACCGACCTGTTCGACGAATCCACCGTGCAGGGTTTCGCCGACCGGTTCGTGCGGGTGCTCGACGCGATCGTCGCCGACGTGACGGTGCCGGTCGGCGAGATCGACCTGCTGGCCGGTGACGAAGCGGATCGGATCCTGCGGACCTGGAACGACACCGCGCACGCCGTCGACGCCGACGCGACCCTGGTGTCGCTGCTCGACAACGCGGTGGCGCAGGCCGCCCCGGGCACGGTCGCGCTGGTCGCCGACACCGCGTCGGGTGAGCGGATCCAGCTCACCTACACCGAACTCGACGCCAGGGTGAATCAGCTGGCGCGGTATCTGATCGGGCGTGGTGTGCGTCCGGAGGATCGGGTGGCGTTGGCGATTCGGCGTTCGGCGGATCTGGTGATCGCGATGTACGCGGTGGCGAAGTCCGGTGCGGCGTATGTGCCGATCGATCCGGATCAGCCCGCCGACCGCGTGGACTACATCCTCGATACGGCCGCCCCCACCGTCGTGTTGACCACTCGCCGGGACGCGTTCACCACCGAGCGGGCCGAGACCGTCGCCATCGACGCACTCGACCTCTCGGCGTACGCGGCGGGCACCATCGCCGAGACCGAGCGCAATGGTGTTCTGCGCGCGGGGAATACGGCGTATGTGATCTTTACGTCGGGTTCGACGGGTCAGCCCAAGGGTGTGGCGGTGTCGCACGGGGCGGTCGTGAATCAGTTGCTGTGGAAGAGTGCCGAGTTCGGTTTGGATGCCGAGAATGTGGTGCTGTTGAAGACGGCGGCGACGTTCGATTTGTCGGTGTGGGAGTTCTGGTCTGCTGCGGTGAGTGGTGGTCGTCTGGTGGTGGCTACCGCCGACGGGCATCGTGATCCGGCCTACCTGAACGCGTTGATGCGGTCGACGGGTGTGTCGACGTTGCATGTGGTGCCGTCGATGTTGGATGCGTTGCTGACCGAATCTGATGGGCGTCTGCCGGATTCGTTGCGGCGGGTGCTGGCGATCGGCGAAGCCCTCCCGGCCGACACCGCGCAGCGATTCCGCGCCACCAACGCGGCCGCGCTGTTCAACCTGTACGGTCCCACCGAGGCGGCCGTCTCCATCACCAACCACGCCGTCACCGACGCCGACCAGGCGTCCGTGTCGATCGGCGCGCCGGAGTGGAACAGCCAGGTCTACGTGCTCGACGCGCGGCTGCGTCCCGTCCCCGTGGGCGTGGCGGGCGAGTTGTACCTGTCCGGAACGCAATTGGCGCGCGGCTACTTCGCCCGCCCCGACCTCACCGCGGATCGCTTCGTGGCCAACCCCTTCGAAGCGGATGGCGCCCGGATGTACCGCACCGGCGACCTGGTGGCGTGGAATGCCGACGGCGAGTTGGAGTATCGGGGTCGTACCGACTTCCAGGTGAAGATCCGCGGTTTCCGCATCGAACTCGGCGAGATCGAGGCCGCGCTGCTGCGCCGCGACACCATCGCCGCGGCCGCGGTGCTCGCGCACAACGATCCCGGCCTCGGCGACCGCCTCGTCGCCTACGTCGTGCCCACCCCGGCGGGCCTCGACCCGGAGACCGGCGAACTCGACAAGCGTGCCTTGCAGTCGGCACTCGCGGCGGACCTGCCGTCCTACATGGTGCCCAGCGCGTTCGTCGCGCTGGATGCCCTGCCGCTCAACGCGAACGGCAAGCTGGACCGCACCGCGCTGCCGGAGCCGACCTTCGAGAAGGCCGCGTTCCGCGCGCCGTCCACCCGGGCCGAGAAGATCGTGGCCACCGTGTTCGCCGATGTGCTCGGCATCGAGCACATCGGCGCCGACGATGATTTCTTCGGCCTCGGCGGCAACAGCATCCTGTCCATCCAGCTGGTGTCGCGGGCCAAGGCGCTCGGCGTCGAGTTCAGCGTCCGCGACGTGTTCGACCAGCGCAGCGTCGCCGCGCTCGCCACGGTCGCGCACATCGCCGACGCCTTCGGCGTGCCCGACGAACTGCCCGGCGGCGGTGTCGGCGAGATGCCGCTGCCGCCCGCCGTCGCCGCGGCCCTGGCCGACGGCGCGCGGACCTATGCGCGGGCCGCGCTGCTGCCGCTGCCCGCCGCACTGGACTGGTACACGCTGCTCGACGCGCTCGAGGTGCTGGTCGACCGGCACGACGCGCTGCGCCTGCGGCTGCGTGACGGCGTGTTCGAGGCGCTGCCGCGCGTCGAGGTGGAACCGCTGCTGCGGGAGGTGCGCGTCGAACACGGCGCGGACCTGGACGGGCTGGTGGCGGCCGAACGCCTGGCCGCCGCCGATCGGCTCGATCCCGAACAGGGTGTGGTGGCGCAGTTCGTGCTGTTCACCTTCGCGGACAACCGCCCCGACGAATTGCTCGTGGTGGCACACCGTTTCGCGCTGGACGGTCCGTCCTGGCGGACGCTGCTCACCGAGCTGTCCACCGCCGCCGAGCGATTCGGCGTCGACGCCCCGCTGGAGCTGCCCTCGGTCGGCGCCTCGCTGCGCCGCTGGGCGCACAGCGTGGCCGCCGACGAGGTGCGCGAGGCGGAACTGCCGTTCTGGCAGGACGTGGCGGGCACCGCCGAGAACCGGCTCGGCGCACGGGAACTCGACCCGGCGCTGGACACCGCGGGCACCGTCGAACGGATCCGGGTCACCGTGCCCGCCGAGGTCACCGAGGCGCTGCGCACCGCGCTGCCCGCGGCCTTCCACGGCGAGACCGAACACGGACTCGTCACGGCGCTGGCCCTGGCCGTGGTGCGCTGGCGCGGCGAGCAGCACGGCACGTCTGTGCTCGTCCGCCGCACCGGCGACGGTCGCGCGGTGCGCGCCGCGGCGGGCGCCGACCTGGCGCGGACCCTCGGCGCGTTCGACATCGAGCACCCGGTGCGGATCGACCTCGGCGAGATCGACCTCACCGACGCGCTCGCCGGCGGTGACACGCTGGGCCGCCTGGTGAAGTCGGTCAAGGAGCAGTTGCTCGCGGTGCCGGATCACGGTCGCGGCCACGCACTGCTCGGACAGCCCGACACGGCGCAGATCGCGTTCCGGTACCTGGGTGAACTGCCCGCCGAACTCGTCACCGTCACCGATCCGGGCCGGCCCGCCGGTGCGGTCGTCGAGATCGACGCCATGATCGCGGGCGACGAGCTGGTGGCCGGCTTCGCCGCGCCCTCGGGTGTGCTGCCCGCGGACCGCCTGCGGGAACTGGCCGAGGGCTGGGTCGCCGCGCTCACCGCGCTCGCCACTCTGGCGGACCGGCCGGGCGTCGGCGGCCGCACCCCCTCGGACCTGCCGCTGGTGCGCGTCGCGCAGGACGACATCGACGTGTGGGAGCGCACCTACCCCGGCATGGCCGAGGTGTGGCCGGTGACGCCGCTGCAATCGGGTCTGCTGTTCCACGCGCTGATGACCACCGCTGCGGTGGACGTCTACAACATGCAGGCGGTCATCGACCTGTCCGGCGTGGTCGACGCCGGGCGCCTGCGTCACGCCGCGCAGGCGCTGCTGGACCGCTACCCGAACCTGCGGACCGCGTTCGTCACCGACTCCGCCGGCCAGTCCGTGCAGATCCCGGTCGACGGGCTCGAGGTGCCGTGGCGCGAGGTCGATCTCACCGTGCTGCCGGAGGAGCGGCGCGAGGAGGAACTGCGCGCCCGGCTCACCGAGGAGCTGGAACGCAAGTTCGACATGGCCGCGCCGCCGCTGGTGCGCTACAGCCTGTACCGCACCGCCGCCGACCGCTGGCACCTGGTGATCACCACTCACCACCTGCTGCTCGACGGCTGGTCCATGCCGCTGCTCATGCAGGACCTGCTGGTGCTGTACGCGGTGCACGGCGACGTGTCGGCGCTGCCGACGGTGGCCGGTTACCGCGACTTCCTGGACTGGCTGACCCACCGCGACCTGGACGAGTCGCTGCGCACCTGGGCGGCGGCCTTCGACGGTCTGCGCGAGCCGACCGAACTGGCCCCGCCGCCGCGCGGCGCCGAGGACTACCGCACCGGCAAGGTCGTCATCGAACTCGACGAGGACCGCACCCGGACGCTGGTCAAGCACTGCGCCGAACTGGGCATCACGGTGAACACCCTGGTGTCGGCGGCGTGGGGCATCCTGCTCGGCAGGCTCACCGGGCGCTCGGACGTGACGTTCGGCGCCACCGTCTCGGGCCGCCCGGCCGAACTGCCCGGCGTCGAGTCGATGGTCGGCCTGTTCATCAACACGCTGCCGGTGCGGGTGCGCATCGACGATCGCGGCACCATCGACGAACAGCTGCGCGGGCTTCAGCGCGAGCAGGCCGAGCTGCTGGATCACCACTACGTCGGCCTGGCCGACATCCAGCGCGCGGCGGGCCCCGGCTCGCAGTTCGACACGCTGTACGTCTTCGAGTCGTACCCGATCGACCGGGAGGCCATCGAGGCCGCCAGCTCGATCGACGGGATGTCGGTGCGCGGCGTGGACGTCGCCAACACCACGCACTACCCGCTGACGCTGAAGGCGGCCGCGGAGTCGACGCTCGGCGTGAGCTTCGAGTACCTGCGCAGCCGCTTCACCGAGGAGGAGGTGCGGACCCTCGGCGCCCGGCTGATGCGAGTGCTGGAGGGCCTGGCCGGCGATCCGGATCGCCCGGTCGGCGATATCGACATCCTGGACGAGGCGGAGCGAGCCGAACTGCTCGCCGAGTCGGGGGTGGCCGCCGCGCCGGAGACGGTGAACCGGGTCGGCGCGCGCACGGTGGCCAAGGTGCTCGCCGAGGTGGTCGAGGCCGATCCGCAGGCGCCCGCGCTGCTCGACGGCGGCGACGAGCACGAGTACCACGTGCTGGACCGGCGGTCCTCGCAGCTGGCGCGGGTGCTGATCGGGCGGGGCATCGGGCCCGGCGACGTGGTGGCGGTCGCGCTGCCGCGCTCGGTGGACTCGGTGGTGGCCGTGTGGGCGGTGCAGAAGGCCGGTGCCGCAGTGCTTTTCGCCCACGGGCTGAGTGCCGCCGAGATCGCTTCGGCCGGAGCCGCTTTCGGCATCGCGACGGAAGCGGGGGACGACGCGGTCGGCTGGATCGTGCCGAGCGACCCGGCGGTGCAGGCCGAATTGGCCGCCGCGCCGGGCCATCCGGTGTCCTACGCCGACCGGGTGCGCCCGCTCGGCGAGGAACACCCGGCGTTCGTGGAGCTGGTCGACGGCGCGCCCGTCACCCTGACCCAGACCGAGGTGCTGGATCTGGGCCAGCGTCTGCGCGAGGCGAACGACATCGACTACGAGTCGACCACGTTCACCACCGCCGCCGCGGGCCGCCCCGCCCTGTCGGAGTTCATCGCCACCGCCACCGCGGGCGCCCTCTCCGTCCTCCCCACCGGCGACCTCTCCGCCGACTTGGAGGAAGGCGAGGTCACCCACTGGTTCACCACCCCGGCCGACCCCACCGACCAAGCCGACGACCAGATCCGCCTCATCGTCGCGGAGTGACGTACCGGGTCGGCGCGAACCGCTACGGTCCGCGCCGACCGGGGTACCCTCATCGGCCCGCGGGACGTGGCTACCCGGAGACGGCGGGGACCTTCACTTCCCTTCGGTGAGGAGGCGGTCCAGGCCGTCGAGGAGGAGGTTCAGTCCGAAGTCGAAGTCGGCGGGGCCGGGGTGGGTGCCGTCGATGACCAGGCGGGAGAGGGCGTTCATATGGGGGTGGGTGGATTCGGGGATGAGGGGGAGGAATTGTGCCGCGGCCGTGGCGTATTCGTCGGGTCGCAGGGGGAAGGTGTTCTCCTGCAAGGTGAATCCGTAGATGTGGCTGTCCATGGCGTTCCACGCGCGGTCGGCCTGGATGTAGGTGAAGCCCGCCGCGTGCAGGCAGCCGAGGGTGGCGTCGATGTAGCGCAGCATCGCCGGGCCCACGATCACGCGGGAGCTGATCAGTCCGCTCGCCCACGGGTGGGCGCGCAGCGCGGCGCGCGCCGAATGGGCGCGGGCCCGCATGGCCGCCTTCCAGTCGCCGCCGATCTCCGGCACCGCGATCTCGGCGACCACCAGATCGGCGAGCCCGTCGAGCAAGTCGTCCTTGCCGGCGACGTGGTTGTACAGCGACATGGCCTCCACACCCAGCTCCTGGGCGAGTTTGCGCATGGACAGCGCCGCGAGCCCGTGCTCGTCGGCGTAGCGCAGGGCGGCGCGCAGCACCCGCTCGCGGGACAGCGGCGCACGCTCGGCGGACTTGGGCATCCCGGCCTCCCTTGACGTACTTACACCGTAAGCGTAGCATTCGCCACAATGAACTTACGATGTAAGTAGAGGTGGAGTCATGACGGAGTTGTCCAAGGTGCGGGCCGGAACCCCCACCATGACGGCGGTGATCGCGCCGCGCTACGGCGACAGCGCGGTGCTGCGCGTCGAGCGGGTCGAGCGCCCCGCGCCCACCGCGCGGGAGGTGCTGGTCCGGGTGCGCGCCGCCGCGGTCTGCAAGGGGGATGTGCACTTGCTCGCGGGCAAGCCGTACGTCCTGCGCCTCGGTTTCGGGCTCCGCAAGCCCAGGCACCGCGTGATCGGGCACGACTTCGCGGGGGAGGTGGTAGCGGCCGGGGCGGAGGTCACCGACGTGCGCATGGGCGAATCCGTCTACGGCGCAGCTATTTCCGGCTCGTTCGCGGAGTACGTCGCGGTGCGGGCCGACCGTCTCGCGCCCGCACCCGCCGGCCTGCGCTTCGAGGAGTCCGCCGCTCTGCCGGACTCGGCGTTGACCGCGCTACAGGGCCTGCGCGACGTCGGCGGCCTGCGCGCGGGGCAGTCCGTCCTGATCAACGGCGCGTCGGGCGGTGTCGGCAGTGCGGCGGTGCAGATCGCCAAGGCGCTCGGCGCGCACGTCACCGCCGTGTGCAGCACCCGGCACATCGACCGCGTGCGCGCACTCGGCGCGGACATCGTGATCGATTACACCACAGAGGATTTCACCGCTCGGTCCGATCGCTATGACGTGGGGTTCGACCTGGCGGGCAACCACACCCTCGCGCAGTGGCGGCGTATTCTCACCGACGGCGGCACCTTCGTGTCCTCGGGGGCCGGATTCGGCGGCGACTGGTTCGGCCCGATCCCGGGGATCGGAAAAGCCCTGGCCATCAACCTTTTCGCGAAACAGAACCTGCGCGCCCTGTTCATGAGCCCGACGCGCCCGGATCTCGAGTACCTGGCCGACCTGGTCGCGCAGGGGAAGCTGCGCCCGGTGATCGAAAGCGAGCGCCCCTTGGCCGAAGCCGCCGGTGCCGTGGCGCATGTCGCCGAGGGGCACGCGGCCGGGAAGTCTGTGCTCACGATCTGACCCGGGTTCCACCGCCAACGGTTGTCCGCGCCGCCGTGCCCGCTCACTCCACCGCCTCGGCGAACCGCCCCGCGAGCGTGCGCACCCGCTCCACGAGTTCGGGTGGCTCGTGCACCGTGAACGGGAAGTCGAAAAGCGCTACGTACACGGCGATCTCGTCGAGGGAGTTGGATCCGGTGTGCAGCAGGCAGGTTTCGGCGTCGATCGGCTCGATCATCCCGACGCTGGGCGCGATGCGATCGGCCGCCACCTCGGCGGAGGTGTACAGCGTGATCCGGGCGGCGTACCGGTACGCCGAGGTGGTGGTGCCGCGTGAGATGTATTCGGGCAGCGCCTCTTCCGGCGGCTCCTTCGGTGTGAAGCGCGGACCCGTGGGGATGCGCGGGCGCAGGCGGTCCACGCGGAAGGTGCGCCAGTCCTCGCGATCGACGTCCCAGGCGACGAGGTACCAGCGCCGGCCGGTGTGCGCCATGCGATACGGCTCGACCGTGCGCACCGATTCGCCCCCGCTGTGCGTGCTGTAGTCGAAGCGCAGCCGATGGTTGTCGCGGATCGCCCCGGCGACGGCGGTGAGCACGTCGGCGTCCACGGTGTTCGCCCCGGCGGGCACCGTCACGGTGGCCGCGCTCAATGTCTGCACCCGGTGCCGCAGGCGTGACGGTAGTACCTGCTCCAGCTTGGTCAGCGCCCGCAGCGAACTGTCCTCGATACCGGCGACCGTCCCGCCCGCGGCCGTGCGCAGCCCGATCACCACCGCCACCGCCTCCTCGTCGTCGAGCAGCAGCGGCGGCAGTTTCGCGCCCGCGCCCAGCCGGTACCCGGCCACCCCGGCGGTCGCCTCCACCGGGTAGCCGAGGGTGCGCAGCTTGTCGATATCGCGGCGGACGGTGCGGACGTCCACGTCGAGCCGGTCGGCGAGTTCGGTGCCGGTCCAGTCGCGCGGAGTCTGCAACAGGGAGAGCAGACGCAGCAGTCGTGCGGAGGTTTCCAACATTTTTTCAGTCTTCCGGCAGCCTAGGGCGGAACCTGTCCTAGCTTGACAATATCGTAGTTCTCATGAGCTTCCAGATCACCGAATTCCGAGTCGAGATCCCCCAGTCGCAGATCGACGACCTGCACCGCCGCCTCGAGAACACCCGCTTCCCGGCACCGCTGCCCGGTGACGACTGGACCACCGGCGTCCCCACCGCCTGGCTGCGCGACCTGGTGGAGTACTGGCGCACCGGCTACGACTGGCGCGCGGCGGAGCGCGAGCTCAACAGCTACCCGCAGTTCGTCACCGAGATCGACGGGCAGAACATCCACTTCCTGCACGTGCGCTCCCCGGAGCCCGGCGCGCTCCCGCTGCTGCTCACCCACGGCTGGCCCGGTTCCATCGTCGAATTCCTCGACATGATCGGCCCGCTCACCGATCCGCGGGCGCACGGCGGGGACCCGGCGGACGCGTTCCACGTGGTGATTCCCTCGCTGCCCGGCTTCGGGTTCTCCGGTCCGGTCACCGAGGCGGGCTGGAACGTCGAGCGCATCGCGCGGGCGTGGGCGGAGCTCATGGCGCGGCTCGGCTACGAGAAGTACGGCGTGCAGGGCGGTGACATCGGCGCGGCGGTGAGCCCCGAGGTGGCGCGCGTGGCGCCCGAGCGGGTGACGGGCGTGCACACCAACGGCGGCGTGGGCGGATTCCCGGAACTGCCGCTCTCCGAGGAGGATCTGGCGAGCCTCAGCGAGATCGAACGCGACCGCATCGCGCGGGTCGAGGCGTTCATGCAGGAGGAGTTCGGCTACATCGCGATCCAGTCCACGCGTCCGCAGGCGCTGGCCTACGGGCTGGTCGATTCCCCGGTGGGGCAGCTGGCGTGGATCATGGATAAGTTCCGCGAGTGGACCCACCCGCGGAATGTGGAGCCGGACGAGATCATCGACCGCGACCGGCTGCTCACCAACGCGATGCTGTACTGGCTCACCGGAACCGCGGGCTCGGCGGCCTACGTCGGATACGCGCAGGAAGCGGAATGGGGTGTGGAGAAGGTGAATTCCGGTGTGCCGACCGGCGTCATCGTCTTCGCGCACGACGTGGCGATCCGCCGCTTCGACGAGCAGGACAACACGATCGTGCGCTGGACCGACGTGAACGATCGCGGCGGGCACTTCGCGGCGCTGGAGGAGCCCGAACTCCTCACCACCGACGTGCGCGAGTTCTTCCGCGACCTGCGCTGAATCGCAACCCCTTTCGTGAGCCTGTTCCGGTGTGTCGCCGCCGGAACAGGCTCACACTCGTGGGTGGGGAGCACACGGCGGGCAGGGAGTGAGCGCGATGAGCGAGCCGTTGCGGATGACGCAGGAGCACCGGGAACTGTTCTGGCGGCGTTGCGGGTGGCGCCCGGAACTGCCGGAGGCGCAACGCCGCCGCATCGAACAGCGGTGGGACGACGAATCCATCGACCTGGCCGAGCATTTCGGCTGGTGACGGTCCAGCCGAACGTGCCCCGGCCTCAAACCCGTTCGGCCGTCAGCGCGGGATAGTCCGTGTACCCCTCCGCGCCGCCGCCGTAGATCAGCTCGCGCGCGTAGTCGTTGAGCGGAGCTCCGGAGGCGAACCGGGCGGGCAGGTCGGGGTTGCCGAGGAAGAGTCGCCCGAACGAGAACACGTCGGCCAGACCGGAACTCAGCACTTTCTCACCCGCGTCGCGCGTGGTGGGGGACGGGCCGTTGAAGTTCGCGATGAGAGTGCCCGACCAGCGGGGTCGCAGGTCGGCGAGGGCGGCGTACTCACCGCGCTCGATCACGTGGAGGTAGGCGAGGCCGAGCGGGTCGAGGGCGTCCACCAGCGCCCGGTAGGTGCCCTGCGGATCCTGTTCCGCGATCTCGTTTTCCGGGTTGTCCGGGGAGACGCGCAGGCCGACGCGTTCGGCGCCCACCGCCGCCGCGACGGCGGTGACGATATCGACGGCCAGCCGGAGCCTGCCGTTGCGCGAACCGCCGTAGCGGTCGGTCCGCCGGTTCGTGTTCTCCGCGAGGAACTGCTGGATCAGATAGCCGTTCGCGCCGTGGACCTCGACGCCGTCGAACCCGGCCGCGATCGCGTTGCGCGCCTCGGCGGCGAAATGCTCGATGGTGGCGTCGGCCTCGGAGGTCGTCATCGCGCGTGGCGTGACGTGCTCCACCAGCCCCTGATCGGTGAAGATCCGTGAGCCGGTGATCCGGACGGGGGAGGGCGCCAGCGGCGTCGCGCCGCCGGGCAGCACCAGCGGGTGGGTCATCCGGCCGACATGCCACAGCTGGGCGAAAATGCGCCCGCCGGCCGCGTGCACCGCGTCGGTGACCTCGCGCCAGCCCGCCACCTGCGCGTCGTCCACGAGACCGGGGATACCGGGACCACCCTTGCCGAGGATGTGGGGGTAGATGCCCTCGGTGACGATCAGGCCCGCGCTCGCCCGCTGGGCATAGTAGTCCTTGGTGAGCGGGTGCGGAACGCCGGTGGCGTCATCGGCCCGCCCCCTGGTCATCGGAGCCATCGCGACGCGGTTCGGCAAGTCGAGCGCGCCACGCTGGTAGGGACGCAGCAAAAGGTTGTCGGACAAGGGTTTTCCTCTCAGGAACGCGGGATCGGGAATCAGCGGGCGAGTGCGGTGACTTCGACTTCGATCTGCCAGTCGGGCTGGGCGAGGGCGGCCACCTGGAGCAGGGTGTCGGCGGGGTAGGGCTCGCGGAGGAACTCGCCGCGGAGCTGGATGACCTTGTCGAGGTTGGCGGCCATATCGGTGACGAAGATGCCTACTTTGACCACGTCCTCGAAGCCGGCCCCGGCCTCGGCCAGCACGCGCTCGATATTGGCGAAGGCCTGCCGCCCCTGCGTGAGGAAATCGTCGGAGACGGTGCGGCCGTGCTCGTCGATGCCCGCCTGACCGGACACGTGCAGCAGTCCGTTGGCCCGGATCGCCTGCGAGATCTTGTACGGCGCGTACCAGTCGGGGGTGGTGGCGATCTTCTCGAGGCGCTGGGTGGTCGTCATTGTCCCGCTCTTTCTTGTATGTACTTGCAATCAATGTATGTGCATACAGATACTGACACGGCGGAGAGGCCGGTGTCAACACGGAGGGGTGCGCCCGGCGAGCGAGCCGAGCCGAGCGCCCCCGGCCGGTATCGGCTCAGCCGAGTTCGCCTGCCAAACGCCATGATTCGCGCTCGGCGCCGAATGCCTCGGACTGCGCAGCGCGGAACTCGGCGATGGCGGTGGCGTTCTCGTCCAGGAACGCCCGGTAGTCGGCGAGGCGGAACTCACCGTCCTCGGCGCGGACGTCCACCTTGCCCGCCGCGAAATCGGCGCGCAGGTCGAGCAATTCCTCCGCGCTCACCGGGTACCAGCTGATGCGGTCGAAATAGCGCAGCAGCCACGGTGTTTCGGTGGCGCGGTGGTTCCACACCTGGGTGGTGCGGCCGACGAACTGGTAGCCGCCCGGACCTTCCATCCCGTAGATGCACAGGTACGCGCCGCCGATGCCGACGGCGTTCTCGGGCGTCCAGGTGCGCGCCGGGTTGTACTTCGTGGTGACGAGCCGGTGGCGCGGATCGATCGGGGTGGCGACGGGCGCGCCGAGGTAGACATCGCCCAGGCCGAGCACCAGGTACTGCGCGCCGAACACGGTGTCGTACACCTCCTCCACGCTCGCCAATCCGTTGACGCGGCGGATGAATTCGATGTTCCACGGGCACCAGGGCGCGTCGGCCCGCACCCCGTGCATGTACCGGGTGATGGCCTCCCTGGTGGACGGGTCGTCCCAGGAGAGCGGCAGGTGCACGGTGCGGCTCGGCACGACCAGGCGGTCGGCGCCGGGCAGTTCGCCCTCGGCTTCGGCGAGGAGCGCGAGCAGGCGGGGCACGGGGAGCACGTGCGGGTCGACCCGGATCTGCAACGAGCGCACACCCGGCGTCAGCTCCACGACGCCGCGCGGGGCGGCGGCCAGCAGATGCTGATGCAGGGCGTGCACGCGGGCGCGCAGGCCCAGATCCAGGGTCATCGTGCCGTATTCGACCAGGATGCCGTCGTCGCCCTGGCGGCGATAGGTCACGCCGACTTCGTCGTCCACGTCCGCCCGGCGCAGGACGCCGTCGTCACCGTCGCCGCCGGGGGACAGCACGGTGGACCACGCCGCGCGCCGGCCCGAGCCGAGTTCCCTGGGGGAGGCGGCGTGTTCGCGGCGCACCGGCACGAACCGCACGGCGTCGCCCGGCGCGAGCTGGCCGAGTTTCCACCGGTCGGCGGAGACCACGGTGACCGGGCAGACGAATCCGCCCAGACTCGGCCCGTCGGGGCCGAGCAGGATCGGGGTGTCGCCGGTGAAATCCAGCGCGCCAACGGAATACGGGGTGTCGTGGATGTTCGACGGGTGCAGCCCCGCTTCGCCGCCGTCGGTGCGCGCCCACTCGGGTTTCGGCCCGATCAACCGCACGCCCGTGCGGTCGGAGTTGAAATGCACCTCGTAGTCGGTGCCGACGATGGTGTCGAAGTCCTTGCGGGTGAAGAACTCCGGCGCGCCGTGCGGACCTTCGGTGACCGCCACCTCCCAGCGCCGGGCCAGCACGGGTTGATCGCCCATCGGCACGGCGGCCGCGATAGGTGTGCGAGCCAAGCCCAGAGGTAGCTCCATCCCGGCACGCAACGGTCCGCCGTCGACGCCGCCGAAGCGGCCGAGCGTGAAAGTGGCGGCGCTGCCCAAGTATTCAGGGAGAGTGAAGCCGCCCGAGACGAGAACGTAAGTGCGCATGCCGGGCCCGCGGATCGCGCCGACCTCGAGCAGGCCGCCCGCTGGAACGCGCACGGTCCGCCACTGTTCGACGGGCTGGCCGTCCACGGTGACCGGCGCGGGCGCACCCGTCACGCAGACCCAGGTCTCGGTGGTGAACCGCAGCGCCGGTCCGGCCAGCGTGCACTCCAATCCCGGTGCGCCCTCGTCGTTTCCGAGGACGCGGTTGCCGAGCCGGAACGACAGATCGTCCATCGGGCCCGACGGCGGCACCCCCACGTGCCAGTACCCGACCCGCCCCGGCCAGTCCTGCACCGTGACGAGCGTGCCCGGCCGGACAACCTCGGCGCACGCGACGACCGGCGCGAGTTCTGGTGCGGCGACGTATTCCTCGACCGTGGTCATCGCGTGACCACCATGCGCACGGGCGTCGGATCGAAACCGTTGCAGGGGTTATTGATCTGCGGGCAGTTCGACACCAGTACGAGCGTGTCGATCTCGGCGCGCAGCGTCACCGTCTTGCCCGGCGCGGAGAGTCCGTCCACGATGCCGAGCGTGCCGTCGCGCTCCACGGGAACGTTCATGAACCAGTTGATATTCGACACCAGATCCCGTTTGCCCAGCCCCCATTTCCGGGCCTCGGTGAGGAAGTTCTCCACGCAGGCGTGCTGGTGGCGGGTGTGGTGGCCGTAGCGCAGGGTGTTCGACTCCTGCGAGCACGCGCCGGCGATCGTGTCGTGGTTGCCGACCTCGTCGGCGACGACCGTCATCAGCGGCGCGCCGGAATCGGTGCGCAGCACGCTGCCGGTGGTCAGGAAGATGTTGCGCTGCGCGACGATCGTGGCCTGCGCGCTGTAGCGCTGGGTGTGGTCGGCGGCGGAGTAGAGCAGGCAGTCCACGGCTTGGTTGCCGTGCAGATCGATGATCGTGAGCTGCTCGCCCGCCCGCACGATCGCCGACCACGGCGCGCGGGCGGGGACGGTCTCGTCGAGCACGGTGGTGAGGGTCGATGCCGAGGTCATGCCGTCGCCTCCACGGTCAGGGCGGTCCAGGCCGCCTCGGTGTTCTCCACGGCCCGTAGGTATTCCGGGTCGGCGCCGGGGCTGGTCGTCAGGTCGGCGGGCGCCGCCCAGGCGACCACGTCCAGGTCGGTGGTGGGGCGCTCGTCCAGCGGATGCGGGGCGTTGGCCACCAGCAGGATCGCGGGCAGGTGCAGCAGCAGGTCGATCGACGCGCTCGCCTCGGCGCTGCCCGTGGCGGTGAGCGCGCCGTCGGATTCCACGCGGACGCCGCGGAAGAACGACACCGTCGGTGCGATGTCACGCGGCGCCAGCCCCTGTTTCGCGCCGGCCGAATGCAGGAGGTCGCGCGCCACGGCGGAGGGGCCGCACAGCGTGTCGTGCCGGCCGGAGGTGTCGGCCACCACCGTGGCGAGCACGCGTCCCTGATCGGTGAGCAACGGGTGGCCCGGCGAAAGGTAAGCCTGCCAAGGAACTTTCACCGTGTCTGCGACATTCAGCCGCTCCCACGGCGCGTCGGCGCGCAGCAGCAGCACGTGCGCGCAGGCCGCCGCGGCGGGATCGGCGAACCGCACCCGCGTGCCGCGCCCGAGGACGACGTTGGCGTAGCCGGCCGGCGGAATCCGCTGGGACCACGTGATTCTCGCCGGATCGACGCCCGAGGGCAGATCGGGTGTCGCGAGGAGCGCGGCGGCGGCCTGAGCCCTGGCATGCTCCCGGGCGCCCCCGGTCGACGCGGTGCTGGTTTCAGTCATCGGTTCCCTTTCGAGAGGGGCCGTGCGCGGCGGCGGTGACCACCGCGCACGGCCGCGTGGAACGGATCGGTCAGACGGTGGCGGGAGCGGTGTCCGCGGCGGGACGCGACACCACGAACCAGCGCACGAGCGCGCCGATCGACACCACGGTGAGCACGAAAAGCGGTGCGGCCCAGAGCACCCACCCGCCGCCGCCGTCGGGCGCGTACACCTCGGGGCGCGGCCAGGCCAGGTTGATCACCATCGCGATGCCCCACACCACGGCGACGGCGTTCACCGGGATGCCGAAGCGGCCGAGTGCGAACAGCGACGGATCGGTCACGTCGTCGCCGCGGCCCCAGCCCTTCAGGCGCTGCCGCAGCAGCGGGACCGTCACCAGCAGGTACGCCAGGTACAGCGAGACGATGCACACGCTGGCCAGGGTGGCGAAGATGGCGGCGTTGCCCAGGTTCACCACGAGCAGCACGATGCCGAGCGCGCCGATCACGATCGCGGGCAGCACGGGGGTGCCGAAGCGCGGATGCACGGCGGCCAGTTGCCGCGCGAACGGCAGCTTGCCGTCGCGGGCCATCGAGAACAGCAGGCGCGAGCCGGCGGTCTGGATGGCCAGCGTGCAGACGAACACCGCCACCGCGACGCAGCCGAGCAGCACCGTGCCCGCCGGGCTGTTCAGCTTCGCGGTGATCACGTAGGCCAGGCCGTCGGTGGCCAGCGCGCCGTCGGACAGGCTCGGCGCGGCCATGAGCGCGCCCAGCATCATCAGGCCGCCGCCCAGCGCGGAGACCGACAGCGCCGACAGGATGGTGCGCGGCGCGACCCGGCGCGGGTTCTTCGTCTCCTCGGAAAGCTCACCGGCGGAATCGAATCCGACCATCACGTAGGCCGCCATCAGGCCCGAGACCAGGAACGCCGCCCAGTACGGGCCGGGCACGGCGTGCTCGGTGCTGAGCACCACGTCGGGGCCGCGCTCGGCGTCGACGAAGAACAGGCCGATGACGGCGGCCACGCCCACGATCTCGATGGTGACGCCGATGGAGTTGATCCGCGCCATCAGGTCGATGCCGATGACATTGATCGTGGTGGTGATCACCAGCAGGATGCTGCCCAGCAGCACCGCGTTGGTCGCGCCCGACGGCGAGGTGAGCGCGGTGTCCTCGCCGATGAGCTGGAAACCGCTCCAGATCGAGGGCAGCACCACTTGCAGCGCGATGGCGGCCGCGGCGGCGGTGACGATCTGGGCGATGATCATCATCCAGCCCGCGAACCAGCCGACGATCTCGCCGCCGAGGCGGCGCGACCACTGGTAGATGCAGCCCGAGATCGGGTAGCGCGCGGCGAGCTCGGCGAAGTTCAGCGCCACCAGAAACTGGCCGGCGAACACGATCGGCCAGGTCCAGAAGAACGCGGCGCCGCCGAACGAATAGCCGAAGCCGAAGAACTGGAAGATGGTGGTGAGGATGGAGACGAACGAGAAACCCGCCGCGAACGAGGCGTAGCGGCCCAGTTTGCGGTGCAGGACGGGTCGGTAGCCGAAGCGGGCCAGATCGGCGCTGTCGGTCTCGGCGGTGGGTGGTGATGCGACTGTCGTGGCCATGATGATCCTTCGGCGTGCGGCCAAATACCTATCGCATGACAGTTTTGCCGCCGCGATCGCGATTCCGGTGTCGCCCGTGTATCGCTTCCGGGAACGTGGGTAACTTCTGCGTTGCCCAGGTTTCTGTCGAGTGACAGAAACCTCTCCGCGCGGTGGCGGTGTCCGGCCGGGCGAGCCGCGGGCGACTTGGGCGATGCCAGAATGGATGATGTGGCAAACCCCGGTCCCGGTCGTCCCCGGCTAGAGCAGCAGCGACCCCGGCGCGGTCGCACACCGCGCGACGAGATCCTCGACGCGGCGGGCGAACTGTTCACCACCAAGGGGTACGCCAACACCTCCACGCGGGCGGTCGCCGACGCGGTCGGCATCCGGCAGGCCTCGCTCTACCATCATTTCGCCGCCAAGGACGACATCCTCGACGCCCTGCTGGCCGAAACCGTCGCCAGCCCTCTGGAACTCGCGCACACACTGCGCTCTGCGCCGGAACCCGCCCCCGTTCGCCTCTACGCCCTGGCCCGGTTCGACGTGCGCCAGCTCTGCGCCGCCCGCTGGAATCTGGGCGCGCTGTACCTGCTGCCCGAGCTGCGTACCGAACGGTTCGCCACCTTCCGCCTGCGCCGCGACGAATTGCGCGTCCACTACGAGACTTTCGCCGCCGCGGTACTGGAAGGCGCCGGGCACGACGCGATCCCGGGCGCGGAAGTGCTGCCGTTCCGCCTGGTGGAAACGGTCATCAACATTCGCTCCGACGAGGGCACGGCCCCCGCGTACGCCGAACGCACCATCCCCGACGCCGCCCTGCGCCTCCTCGGCTGGTCCGGCGACCTGAGCGACACCCGCACCGCCGCCGACGCCCTGCTGGCCCGCTCGCACTGACTCGGAGCGTCGAGCCCCACGCGCTCGCCGACTATTTCGCCCCGCATCCACGGCAGGTCGCGGCGGGCGCGCGACGGTGCGGACACCGCCGCGCGCACCCGGGTCGCGGACCGGGCTCTGGAGCCGTAGCTCAGTCCTTGCCGCGCCCAGCCTTGAAACCGAAGTCCCAGTTGTAGATTCGCGCGATCTCCATGACACCGGCGCCCGGGCGGCCCGCGGGCGGGCGGATGAAGGTGCCTTCGCGGCGGACCACCATTTCGCCGTTGATGTTTTCGATGTGGGCGAGCACGGCGTCGCGGGAGTCGTCCTGGCAGCCGTCGAGGGTCATCTCGATCGGCGGGCTGCCCACCGGGTACAGGGTGACGGTGGCGTGCACGCCGCGGAAGTCGTTGGCACCCTCGTAGATCGAGGTGAAGACCAAGATGCGGCGCAGCTGGCCGGCGAAATCGAGGTTGATGTCGATGTTCTCGCCGGTGGTGCTGGCGCCGGTGCGGTCGTCCTGATCCAGGCGGATGTAGGGCGGCTGGTTCAGCGCGCCGAAGGAGCGGTCCAGCGCGCGCACCGAGCCGATGCGGCCGTCGGCCAGCTCGAAGAAGCAGCACAGGTCCAGGTCGAGGCCGCTGCGGCGCCGGCCGAACAGGCCGCCGCCCTTGGTGGCGCCGCCGGTCCAGTTCAGGTTGACGCGCATGGTGCCGCCCGTCGCGCCCGACTTGGTGAGCGAGACCGACGGGGATTCCTTGGTCAGCGAGATCTTGCCGAGGTTCACCGGCGCGCCACCCGCGGCGGGCGGCGGGGGCGCGTACCCCTGCTGCTGCGGCGGCGCGAACTGCTGCTGCGGCGGCGGCGCGAACTGCTGCTGCGGCGGGGGCGGAGGCGGCGCGTACTGCGGTGCGGGCGGCGGCGCGTACCCCTGCTGCGGCGGGGGCGCGTACTGCGGGGGCGGCGGAGGAGCGTAGCCCTGCTGTGGAGGAGGCGGCGGGGCGTACTGCTGCGGCGGCGGAGGCGGCGCGTACTGCGGCTGGGGCGGCGGCGGTGTGTGCTGCTGCGCGGGCGGCGGGGTGGGCGCGTCGTCCACCGAGATGCCGAAATCGGTGGCCAGCCCGGCCAAGCCGGAGTCGTAGCCCTGGCCGACCGCGCGGAACTTCCACGCGCCCTGGCGGCGGTACAGCTCACCGAGGACGAACGCGGTCTCGGTGGTGGCGCCGGTGCTGTCGAAACGGGCCACCTCGGCGCCGTTGCTCGCGTCCAGCACCCGCACGTACAGGCCGTGGAACTGGCCGAAGGTGCCGCCGTCGGTCGACGCCGCGATGACGACGGTCTCGACCTGCGGCTCGACTTGCGCGAGGTTGACCGACAGCACGTCGAGCACCGTGGGACCCTGCTGCTTGCCCTCGTGACGCACCGCGCCCGACGGGTGCGCGGGCTGGTTGTAGAAGACGAAGTCGTTGTCGGAGCGGACTTTGCCGCCGACCAGGAGCAGAGCGGAGGCGTCCGCGTCCGGCACACCCGGACCCGATTGCCACCCCAATTCGATGCGGACCGCGGACATCGGCACCGGTACGTTGGCGCCCTTCATCATCGACACAGCTGCCAACGTATACGACTGCGGCCGTACTCGTCACCCGTGGGCGGTCAGCGGGTGGGCGGCGCGATTTTCCAGTGCTCGCTCAGGGCGGCCGCGATCTCGGGCAGCACGGTCACCGGAACGCGCTTGGCGCGCAACATCTCCCGGATCTGCTGCACCTGATCGCGTTTGCGCAGGTCGTAAGCGCCCGACACGGGGCCGTGCACCGGCGGGATGGCCAGCAGCACCAGCTCGCCGTGAGGTTCGTCGCCGCCGGCCAGATCCAGTGCCAGCGACCAGCGCGATTTCTCGTCCAGGGTGAAGCGCGCGGCCACCACGCGGTCCCAGTCGACCAGCGTCTCCGACCACGGCACGCGCAGGTGGATCGCGTCGTCGGCCAGCACGATCGAATCCCGCGAGAACAGCGCGACCAGCAGCGCGACGCCCACCGCCAGCCCGATCAGCACACCGGTGAACACCCGGTTCACCCCGAATACGGCGACGGTCGCGGCGGTCACCGCGGCGACCGCGCACAGGGCGAGCACGCCGTAGCCGACCGACCGCCCGACCGGGACCGCGCCCGCGCGCACCTTCGCCATCTCCACTCGCTTCCCGCGTACTCCGGGATCACCGTACCCACCCGCGTCGCGGGCGGATACGGGTGCCCGGGGTCGTCAGGCGCGCAGGGCGACCGCGGCCTCGGCGGTGTTCACCTGGAACTGCAAGCTCTGCTGGAAGTACAGCTCGACGGTCTCGGCGCCGTGCGACAGGTAGCCGATGGACAGGTCCTGGCCGATGCTCAGATCGAAATCGCCGCCGCGCGTGGTGACCACGAACGCGCCGTCGATGGCCGGGGCCCAGATGATCTCGCCCTCCGGGATCAGCCGCTCGATATGGGTGCGGATCGGGTGGCCGTGATCGGAGGTCTCGCTGACGGCCGTGTACAGATCGGCGCTCAGCAGCACCGAGTACGGTCCGTCCACACCGGCCAGCCGCAGCGCGCTCAGCGCCTGCGCCACCGCCTCCGGCGCGCCCCGCGGGTCCTCGGGCAGCTGGATCACGGCGTTGGACGAGCTCGCCCGGATACCGGTGATGCCCGCGGCCGGGTACCCCTCGAAGATCGCGCGGTCCTCCGCGTACGCCATGCGGCGGGCGGCTTCCTTCACGGCGTCGAGGTCGGCGTCCTGCGCGCCGCGCTCCACATCGTCGAGTTCCTCGCGCAGCAGCGTGAACGGCACCCGCAGTTCCACCAGCGGCGCCACGATCCGCTGACGGGACTCCACGCCGTCACCGGGCGAGTCGATCTTGGTGGTGCGGCCCAGGCCCACGGCGGAGTAGTCGGTGCCGTGCGGACCCGACAGGTCCACCACCCGGCGGCCCGCGATATTGCGCTTGAAGGTGCGGGAGGCCTCTTCCTCGATCGCCGACCAAGCCTCGGCGGTGATCGGCGCGAGTTCGCGATGGAGGTTGTTCACAGCGTGCTCCTTTTCAACGTGCCGATACCGAGTGAACCGTCGCCCACCGTGACCTCGGGAGCGGCGGGCGCCTGCGCCGCGGGCGGCGGCGGAAGCTCGTCGAAGAAGTCCAGCGGCGGGGCGAAGAACAGTGTGCCGGTGACGGCGATGGAGAAGTCGAGAATGCGGTCGTAGGCCGCCTCCTCGGTGCCCTCGAACATGCGCGAGAGCATGGTCTCGGTGACCGACGGGGTCGCCGCGTAGGCGATGTAGTAGGTGCCGAACTCGCCGTCGCGCACACTGCCGAACGGCATGTTGGCGCGCAGGATCTGGCGTTCGGTGCCGTCCGCGTCCACCAGCGTGTTCACGGCGACATGGGAATCGGCGGGCTTGTCCTCGTCGGAGAGTTCGAAATCGTCCAGTTTGGTCCGGCCGATCACCTTCTCCTGTTCCTCGACCGAGAGCGCGCGCCACTCGTCGAGCGGGTGCAGGTACTTCTGCACGATCACGTAACTGCCACCGGCGAATTCGGGATCCTCGTCGCCGACCAGCGCCGCGCTCACCGCCGCGCCGCCTTCCGGATTCTCGGTGCCGTCGACGAATCCGAGCAGATCGCGCTGTTCGAAGTAGCGGAATCCGACCGTCTCGTCCACGAAAGTGGCCGCGCCGGAAAGGCGGTCGCCGATCGCCATCGCGAGTTCGAAGCACGCGTCCTGCACTTCCGAGCGGATGTGGAAGAGCAGATCGCCCGGCGTGGAGGGCGCGCGATGCGTGTCGCCCACGAACTCGGGCAGCACGTGCAGTTCGGCAGGGCGCGGGCCGGCGAACAACCGGTCCCACGCCTGTGACCCGATGGAGGCCACACAGCTGAGCCCCGCCCCCGGAAGCCGGAACCCCACCGAACGCCGCAAACCGGGCAGATCGGCGAGCAGGTCCCGCACCGCCGCCTCGCCCCCCTCGTCGATGGTGGCGACGAGGAAGATCGCGGCGGGCGTGAGCGGTTCGAGGATCGGCTGCGGCTCACCCATGGGGGCGAGTCTATGTGGGACGTCGATCGGGGCGGGTGTTGCCGGGGTCGTCGGCGCGTTCTGGGGTGGTGGGAGGCGAGCCCAGTTCGCGAGGAATGTCCGGTCATCCGCAAATCTTTCGCAATCGGGTGGGAGTTCGGCCGTAGCATGGTCGGCATGACCGAACAGGACATCCTGGGGCGCATCAAGCAACTGGTCGACGACGAGCATTCGCTGCGGGCGAAGGTCACCGCCGGGGAGGTGGACCCGGTGACCGAGCGCAAGCGGCTGGCCGAGCTGGAGGTCATGCTCGATCAGTGCTGGGATCTGCTGCGGCAGCGGCGGGCTCGGATCGACGCGGGCGGCTCACCCGACGACGCGCAGGTCAACTCGCCGCGCCAGGTCGAGGGCTACCTCCAGTGACGGATACCGCCGAGTACGACGTGATCGTTCTCGGCGGTGGGCCCGCCGGGGAGAACGCCGCCGCGTACGCGATCGCGGGCAGCGGGCGCACGGCCGCGATCGTGGAGCGGGAACTGGTCGGCGGGGAATGCTCCTACTGGGCGTGTATGCCCAGTAAGGCGCTGTTGCGTCCCGGGCAGGTGGTCGCGGCGGTGCGCGGACTGCCCGGAGTCTCCGCGGGCGCGGTCGACGTCGCCGAAGTCCTGGCGCGCCGCGACCGGATCGTGCACGACCACGACGACTCCGGCCAGGTCGACTGGGCCGCATCGACCGGGATCGACATCGTGCGCGGCACCGGGCGCCTCGCGGGCGAACGGCTCGTCGAGGTCGGCGACCGCACGCTGCGGGCCCGCCACGCGGTGGTGCTGGCCACCGGGACACGGGCCGCGGTGCCCGACGTGCCGGGCCTGCGCGCGGCACTGCCGTGGATCTCGCGCGACGCCACCAACCTGCACGAAGTGCCCGCGCGCGTGGTGATCGTCGGCGGCGGGGTCGTGGCGTGCGAGGCGGCGACGTGGTTGTCGGCGCTGGGGGCCGCGGTGACCATGCTGGTCCGGGGCAAGGCGTTGCTCGGCGGGGCGGAGGCCTTCGCCGGCGAGCGGGTAGCCGTCGCGCTCGGGGACGCGGGTGTGCGGGTGCTGTTCGGGACGGAACCCGAGCGGGTGTCCCGGATCGCGCCCGCCGACACCGGAGAGGGTCGGATTCACGGCGGGGCGGTGACCGTCGAGACGCGCCACGGGCCGATCGAGGCCGACGAGATCCTGGTGGCGGCCGGCCGCGCGCCCGCGACCGAGGGGCTCGGGTTGTCCACGGTCGGGCTGCCCGACGGATACGTGGAGGTGGACGATCACCTGACCGTCCGCGGCGTCGACGGGGACTGGCTCTACGCCGTGGGAGACGTGAATCACCGTGCGGCGCTGACGCATATGGGCAAGTACCAGGCGCGGGTGTGTGGCGACGTGATCGCCGCGCGCGCCGAGGGGCGGCCGCTCAGCGGGTCGCGATATGTGGCGAGCGCCGACAACGGGCAGGTGCCGCAGGTCGTGTTCACCGCGCCGGAAGTCGCCTGGGTCGGCCGCACCGAGGCGGCCGCGCGGCGCGAGGGGCTCGCCGTGCGCACCGTCGAGCTCGATATCGCCGTGGCCGGTTCGACGCTGCTGTGCGACGACTACGCGGGCCGGGCGAAACTCGTGCTGGACGAGCACGCCGGGACGCTGCTCGGCGCCACGTTCGTGGGGCCCGGCGTCGGCGAACTGCTGCACGCGGCGACCGTCGCGGTGGTCGGGCGGGTGCCCGTGGACGCGCTGTGGCACGCGGTGCCCGCGTACCCGACGGTGAGCGAGATCTGGCTACGCCTGTTGGAAGCGCTGCGTTCCTAGCTACCATCGGGACATGTCGGGCACGGTCGAGGTCACGACCGCGGACGGTGCCGTCCGCGGTGTTCGCGGACGGCGCGTGCTGCGCTGGCGCTCCATCCCCTACGCGGCGCCACCCGTGGGCGACTTGCGTTTTCGCGCACCGCACCCGCCGTGCCCGTGGGACGGGGTGCGTGACGCGACCGAATTCGGTTTCGCCGCCATGCAACACAAGGACGGCCCGCGCCTCGGCGTGCGCCGCTACCAACCCACCGATGAAGACGCGCTGACACTCAATGTCACGGCCCCCGTCGCGGAGTCGCCGTCGCCGCGCCCGGTGATGGTGTTCATCCACGGCGGCGGGTACCTCACCGGGTCGTCGGCCGTGCCGCTGTACTCGGGGGCGCGGCTCGCGGTGCGCGGCGACGTGGTCGTGGTGTCGATGAACTACCGGCTCGGCGCGTTCGGGTACGTGGACTTCGGTGAATTCGGCAGTCCGGAAAGGGCTTTCGAGAGCAACCTCGGGCTGCGCGATCAGATCGCGGCGCTGCGGTGGGTGCGGGCCAATATCGCCGCGTTCGGCGGAGATCCGGGGAACGTCACCGTGTTCGGCGAGTCGGCGGGCGCGAACGCGGTGCTCGCGCTGCTCGCCAGCCCGGCGGCCGAAGGGCTGTTCCATCGCGCGATCGCCCAGAGTCCGCCCGCCGGTTGGGCTTTGACGCCCGAGGAGGCGCGCGCGTTCGCCCGCCGCTGCGTGGACGCGCTGGGCGTCGCGCCGTCGGAGGCCACCGATGCGCTGATCAAGTTGCCCGCCAACGAGATTCGGCGCACCGTGGCGCGGGTGTTCGACGCCGGCGCCGACGAGTGGCCGGGGGTGTTCCCGATCTGTCCGGTGGTGGACGGCGAACTGCTGCCGCTCGCGCCGGTCGACGCCATGGCGGCCGGGGTCGCGCACCCGTTACCGCTCATCATCGGCACCAACCGCGACGAGGGCACCCTGTTCGACGGCGCGGCGGGCAAGTTGCCCACCAACGAGCCGCGGTTGCGCAAGATCCTCGGCGAAGTGAGTGCGGACGCGCGATCCCGGGTGCTGGCCGCCTATCCCGGGTTCCCCGATCCGAAGGTGGCGGTGCGGATGGGCGGTGACTACGTCTTCTGGCGGCCCACCGTCGCCGCGATGGAGGGGCACAGCCGGCACGCGCCCACCTACGCCTACCGCTACGACTTCGCGCCCCGCCTGCTGCACCTCACCGGCTACGGCGCCACCCACGCCAGCGAACTCGTCCCGGTCTTCGGCTACGTCGACGGGCCCATCGGCCGCACCCTCACCGCCCTCGGTGGCGGCGCGGCGCTGCGCGCCGTCTCCCACCAGTTCCAGGACAACTGGCTCTCCTTCGCCCGCACCGGCACCCCCCTCCCCACCTGGCCCGCCTACACCGAGGACTCCCGCACCACGCTCATCATCGACGCCCACACCCACCTCGAATCCGACCCCGACCACCCCCAACGTCTCGCCTGGTCCGGCTTCCGCACCCCCACCCTCACCTGAGGGCGCGGGCGGGCCGCTGGGGATTGATCAGCGGCGTCAGCAGTCCAGATTGTCGAATGTCTGGCAGAGCGTGATGGGATTCGCGTATTCGTCGGCGTGCAGCATCCGGCCGTCCTTCCAGTCGAATCGGTAGATGTAGACGTTCCGATACGGGCGGCCGTCGGCGGTGACGAAGTCCCCGTTCGCCTGCGCGAAGGTCGTTTCCCCGTCACCGGCCACGCTGATTCTCAGGTCGATGAATCGGAGCGTCCGGAAGTTCGTCGTCACTTGGCCGACGTAGCCGAGAACTTCGTCTTTGCCTGCGAAATGACCGGCGGGTTCCTGCGCGCCGGAAAACGACAGCGGGATGGTGATCGAGGCGTTCTCGTCGAGCAGAGCGGCAATGGCGTTCAAGTCCTTGCGTTCGAACGCGTCGAGGATCCGGCGGGTCAGTTCCTCGGCGCGGCCGGCGGGCTGTGCGTCGGCCGATGCCCAGGGTGTGGTGCCGATCGCGATGCCGGCCACCAGTGCCAGGACTCCGACGATCGCGGTGGTGAGTACGCGTACTCGCATGATTCCTCCTATGATATCTCGTCTCATGTGAGACTGAGTATCAGAATATCCGAGGAAGTTCGCCCTGGCTAGAGTGGAGCGGTGAGCAGAGGGTCGGAGCAGCCGGGGATGTCGCTGCGCGAGCGCAAGCAACTGCGTGCGCGCGAGGCGATCGTCGAGGCGGCGCACGAACTTTTCGCCGAGCGGGGGTTCGATCACGTCACCGTCGCGGATATCGCCGCGCGGGCCGAAGTCGGTCGCGCAACGTTTTTCCGCTACTTCGGTGACAAGCAGGAAGTGGTATTCGCCGACAGTGGTCGCGATCTGGAGGCGGCCCTCGCCGCGGTCGAGTCGAAGCCCGGCACCGAGTCTCTCGGCCGCTCACTGCCCGAGGTACTGGTGTTCATGCGTACCCTCGTGCTCGCATTCGTCGCCCAGCTGGTCCAGCGGCCCGTGGAGTATCGCGAGTACGAGCGGTTGATCGCCGAACAGCCCGAATTGCACGCGCGCAGTCTGGTCAAGCAGCGGGGTTACATAGACCGGATGGTCGAGGAGCTGTCGGCGAAAGGGGTCGAGCGAGAAGTCGCCACGCTGGCCGCCGAGATCGGGATGGCCTGCTACTTCGCGGGCCGCGCGATGGCCGACAACGATCCGCGCCGCTTGCCCGACGCGATCAGGAACGCTTTCGACCAGCTGGGTGTAGGCCCCGACCTCGCATAGGACCGCTCCTGCCGTGTCGAATCCGGCGCCGCTACTTCAACAGCCGGGACATGCGCCGGTCGGCGAGGGGCTTGCCGTTGGTCTGGCAGGTGGGGCAGTACTGGAACGAGCGGTCGGTGTAGGAGACCTCGTGGATGGTGTCGCCGCAGACGGGGCAGGGGAGGCCGGTGCGGGCGTGCACGCGCATGCCGGAACGTTTTTCGCCCTTGAGGCGGGCGGCGTCTTGGCCGACGGAGCGGGTGACGGCGTCGGTGAGAACGGTGCGCATCGCCTCGTAGAGGGCCGTGACCTTTTCCGGCGGAAGGGTTTTCGCGGTGGCGAAGGGGGAGAGTTTCGCGGTGTGCAGGATCTCGTCGGAGTAGGCGTTGCCGATGCCGGCGAGCAGGGTCTGGTCGACCAGCACGGTTTTGAGGCGCCCCGCGGTGCCGCGCAGGAGTTCGGCGAACTCCGGTTCGGTGAGCTCGAGCGCGTCGGGCCCGAGCCGGGCGATGCCGGGAACCAGCTTCGGATCGTCAACGACATAGACGGACAGGCGCTTCTTGGTGCCCGCCTCGGTGAGGTCGAACGCCGGCGTGGCGCCCTCGGGCGTGAAGAAGTGCACGCGCAGCGCGAGCGGACTCTTACCGCCGGGTTTGGGCGGTGTGGGACTCGGCTCGTCGATCCAGCGCAACCACCCACCCCGCGATAGGTGCGTGATCAGCCACAGCCCCGAACAGTCCATCCCCAGGAACTTCCCCCAGCGCGCGGCCCCGCTCACATCCCGCCCGGACAGCGCCGTGACCGGCGGGTCGAACGTCTTGACCGCGCTCAGCGCCGCCACGTCGACGCGCCCCACCACCGCGCCGACCGCGTGCTCTCGCAGGAACTGCGCCAGCGCCTCCACCTCGGGTAGTTCGGGCACGCGTCCCAGGCTACCCGCGAGGTCCGACACCTTCGCGGCGCAACAAGTAGATGTCCATGATCCAGCCCTTCGCGGCGCGCAGGGCGGCGCGGCGCTCGCGGATATCCGCGGCGACCTCGCCCAACGGCCCCGCGATCAGCGTCTCGTCGGGCATGCCGAGGTAGGCGCCCCACCAGATGCGCACACCGTCGGCGGGAATCTCGGTGAACGAGCAGTCACCGTCGAGCATGACCACCGTCGGATCCGGGCCGAGCCCGTCCTCGCGCAGGCGCCGCCCGGTGGTGATGTGCACCGGTTCGCCGATGCCGTGCAGCACCACGCGATGCCGCGCGGCCAGCGCCTGCGCGCTGGTGATGCCCGGAATCACCTGGTAGTCGAAGGTCAGCCGGGTCCGCACGCGCTCGACCATGCGCAGGGTGCTGTCGTAGAGCGCCGGATCGCCCCACACCAGGATCGCGCCCACGCCGTCCTCGGCCGCGAACGCGTCGGCGAGCAGCTCGGCGCGACGGGCGTGCCAGTCCTCGACCACGCCGCGATAGTCCGCGGGCGCGCGGTCGCGCGGCGGATCGGGAATCTCCACTACCCGATACCCCGGCCCCACGTGCTCGGCGAGGATCGCCGCCCGCACCTCCACCAGCTCCCGCTTGGTCTCGCCCTTGCCGATCACGAAGAACGTGTCGGCGCGGCGCATGGCCTCGATGGCCTGCATCGTCACCTGACCGGGGTCACCGGCGCCGATGCCGATCACGTAGAGCTCACGCATGAGCGTGAGCATGCCAGGGTGCCGCCGGTCGTGGCGTCGGTGGTACGCGGCGAGCCCCGACCGGCGTCCTCCACCGACAGCCGGAGACCGTCGCGCACGCGGCTCGGTCGGCCGGCGCGCCGCCTGGTCGAGCAACCCGAGCGCCGGACCGGCAGGGGCGCGCGCACCCGCACCGCAGTAGGCTGGGACACTGTGGCGACCACGGATACGCAGTACGAGGATCTGCTCCGGCTGGTGCTGGAGACCGGAACGGCGAAGACCGATCGGACCGGAACCGGTACCCGCAGCGTGTTCGGACATCAGCTGCGCTACGACTTGTCCGCCGGATTCCCGCTGATCACCACGAAGAAGGTGCACCTCAAGTCCATCGTCTACGAACTGCTGTGGTTCCTGCGCGGCGATTCGAACGTCAAGTGGCTGCGCGACAACGGCGTCACCATCTGGGACGAATGGGCCGACGCCGACGGCGAGCTGGGCCCGGTCTACGGCGTGCAGTGGCGCTCGTGGCCCACGCCCGACGGCACCCACATCGACCAGATCGCCGAGGTGCTGCACACCCTGCGCACCAGTCCGGACTCGCGCCGCATGATCGTGTCCGCGTGGAATGTCGCCGACCTGGACCGGATGGCGCTGGCCCCGTGCCACACGCTGTTCCAGTTCTACGTCGCCGACGGCAAACTCTCCTGCCAGCTCTACCAGCGCAGCGCCGACCTGTTCCTCGGCGTGCCGTTCAATATCGCCAGCTACGCACTGCTCACCCACATGGTGGCGCAGCAGACCGAACTCGAGCCCGGCGAGTTCATCTGGACCGGCGGGGACTGCCACATCTATGACAACCACGTCGACCAGGTCCGCGAGCAGCTCGGCCGCGAGCCCTACCCGTTCCCGACGCTGAGCCTGCGGCCCGCCACCAGCCTGTTCGACTACGTCTACGAGGATGTGGCGGTGCACGACTACCGGCACCATC
This sequence comes from Nocardia puris, assembly GCF_036051655.1. Lineage (NCBI taxonomy): Bacteria > Bacillati > Actinomycetota > Actinomycetes > Mycobacteriales > Nocardiaceae > Nocardia > Nocardia puris. The sequence continues at coordinate 2,783,355 of NZ_CP107943.1, forward strand.
CCGCGATCAAGGCTCCGGTGGCGGTGTGAGCACGGCCGTGCGCACCCGCAGCATCGGCCTGATCTGGGCGCAGACCCCCGACGGTGTGATCGGATTCGAGAACACCATCCCCTGGCGCGTGCCCGAGGACATGGCCAACTTCCGGACCGTCACCTGGGGGCACCCGGTGATCATGGGCCGTCGCACGTGGGATTCGCTGCCGCCGAAGTTCCGGCCGCTGGCCGGGCGCCGCAATATCGTCGTCACCCGGCAGGCGGACTGGGCGGTGCCCGGCGCCGAGCGCGCGGGCTCGCTGGACGAGGCGCTGGCGCTGAGCGCGCCCGATGCGGTGTGGATCGCCGGCGGCGGTGAGATCTACCGCGCCGCCATGGATTTCGCGACCGAACTGGTGGTCACCGAAGTCGAGATCAGCGTGCAGGGCGACGCGTACGCCCCCGAGATCGGCCCCGACTGGCACGCCGACGACCCCGAACCGTGGCGCACCTCCACCACCGGACTGCGCTTCCGCGTGCGCCGCTACCTGCGCCGCCCCGGCGACTGACCCCGGACACGCCCGCGACCCTGCGCGGGCGGGCAAACCGGGCACGCGGGCCGGGCCCGTCGGGCATACTCCATGAACATGCGGCGGGGCGGACCAACACCCGCCCCGGACGCCGGTGCACCAGCCCAGCACCTTGCGAAAGGCAGCCATGGACAAGAAATCCCTGACCGCAGTCGCCCGCCAGCAGCTCAAATTGGCCGCGACCGCCACCAGCGGTCGCAGTTCCCAGACGATCTTCGGCGGACACGCCCACGCGCTGCGCCAGACCGTCGTCGGTCTGGCCGCGGGCCAGAGCCTGGCCGAGCACGACAACGCCGGCGACGCGACCCTGTACGTGTTGAGCGGGACGCTCACCCTCATCAGCGGTACGAACGAATGGAAGGGATCGGCGGGCGATCTGCTGGTCGTTCCGCGCGCGCGGCACAGCGTGAAGGCCGAGGACGATGTGGCGTTTCTGTTGACGGTGGCGAAATAGCGCGAGTCCCGCGCGGTGGTCCTGTCAGTGGGCCGATGCTTCGGCGAGGCAGGCGGCGGCCACGGGGAGGGCCGCGGTGAGGTCTGGGGTCGAGAGAGCTGTGTAGCCGAGCGGGACGCCGAAGGTGCGGGGTGGGGTGCCGGGAAGGTGGTGGCGGGACAGGCCGTCGAGAAGAAGGCCGCGGGTGCGGGCCTTCTCGATGGCGCGCTGTTCGGCGTCGGCGGTGGGGAGCGGGACGACGAGGTGGGAGCCCGCGTCGTCGCCCAGCACCGACAGGCCGCGTCCGCGTAGTGCGGTGACGACCATTTCGCGCCGGGGCGGCAGCGCGCGGCGCAGTCGGCGCAGGTGGCGGGCGAGGTCGCCGCGGGCGGCGAACTCGGCGAGCACGCGCTGGCCGGCCGGACTCGGTGTGGTGCCGGTGCGTTCGCGGTGGGCGAGCACCGACGCGGCGATCTCCGGGGACGTCACCAGCCAGCCGACGCCCAGGGCGGGCGAGAGGATCTTGCTCGCGGTGCCGAGGTGCACCACCACATCGGGTGCCATGGCGGCCAGCAGCGGCAACGGGGCGGAGTCGTAGCGCAATTCGCCGTCGTAGTCGTCCTCGATCACGAAAATTCCCGCCCGCCTGGCGAATTCGACCAGCTGAACGCGGCGGGCGGCGGGCAGGCGCGCACCGAGCGGGAACTGGTGTGCGGGTGTGCAATATACGGCGTCCACGTCGGGCGGGATGAGGTCGACGCGCAGGCCCCCGTCGTCGACGGGAACCGGGACCAGCCGGACGCCCGCCGCGGTGAACGCGCCCGCCGCGCGCTGGTAGCCGGGGTCTTCCATCGCGACCGAGGCGCCGGGCCGGAGCAGCGCGGCCGCGAGTTCGCCCACGGCGGAGCTGGTTCCGGCCGTCGCGAGGACCACGGTGTCGCTGCCCGCGCCGAGGCCGCGGTGGCGGAGCAGGTGTTCGGCGACCGCGGCGCGGAACTCGGGTTCGCCCGCGCGTTCCTTGCGGACGGTAGGGGGCACGTCGGCGGCGGCCCGCCAGGCGCGTCGCCACGCCGCCCGGTCGATGACCTCCACACAGGGCGCTCCGGGGGCGAGATCGTAGGCGGGGGAATTGTTTTCGGTTGGCTTTGTGGGGGTGTGGGGTTCGGGTGCGGCAGCGGGCGCTGTCGTGAGGTAGGTGCCGGAACCGTGCCTGCCCGCGATCCAGCCCTCCGCGTGCAGTTGCTCGTAGGCGGCGGCGACCACGGTGCGGCTGACGCCCAGCCGCTGGGCGAGGGCGCGGGAGGAGGGCAGGCGGTCCTCGGCGCGCAGCAGTCCGCCGGTGGCCGCGGCGCGCAGGGCGTCGGCGACCTGCACCGACAGCGGTTCGGGGGCGGCGCGGTCGAGGGGGAGCGGGAGATCGTCCAGCACGGTGCACCTCGGAAGTGGACTGTCGAGATTTCAGGGAATTGGCACTTCGATAATGCCACTTCCGGCCGCAGGATGGATGACATGAGTGAGACCAGGCTCCCCCTCTCCCCGACCCCGCGCACCACCCTCACCCGGTCCAAGGAGCGCGCCCGCACCGAGCGGGCGCACCTGGACGCTGTGCTCGACGCCGGGATGGTGTGCCACCTCGGGGTGCTCCTCGGTGGCGGCCCCGTCGTGCTGCCCACCGCCTACGGCCGCGACGGCGACACCCTCTACCTGCACGGATCCACCGGCTCCGGCAATATGCGCGCCGCTCTGCTGGGTGATGTGTCCGTGGCGGTCACCCACGTCGACGGCGTGGTCTACGCCCGCTCGGCCATGCACTTCTCCATGAACTACCGCTCCGCCGTCGTCCGCGGGCGCGCCGTGGAGGTCACCGACCCCGCCGAACGCCTGCACAGCCTGCGCGTGGTGGTCGAACACGTCGCCCCCGGCGCCTGGGCCCGCGTCCGCCCACCCTCCAAGAAGGAACTCGCCGCGACCATGGTCCTGTCCCTCGACCTCACCGAAGCCTCCGTGAAAGTCCGCGAGGGCGGCCCGAAGGACGACCCCTCCGACATCGCCACCGGGGGCGTGTGGGCGGGCGTGCTCCCCGTCCGGCAGGTCTTCGGCCCGCCGGAGACGGGGGACGACGTGGAGGCCGGCGTCGCCGTACCGCCGGACGTTCTGAACCTCGTCCGGTCCGGCCTGGTTTCGGTGCAGTGAAAATGGCTCCGTGAGAACGGGTTTCGCCTAGCCGTACTCGTATACATCGGCGGCGTTCACCGCGACGAGCAACCTGAGCATGTGCCGCTCGAGCGCGCGTCCTCACTGCTGGACCGTATGCGGACCTGGTGTACTGCGGCCGGGAGTTTCGCGTCACCAGGGGGTCAGGGGGAGGGGGTGGGCGGTGGAGAGGGTGTGGGTGAGGAGGGTGGTGGGGGTGGGGAAGAGGGTTGGGTCGAGGGTGGTGAGGGTGAGGGTGCGGGTGCCCGCAATCTCGCAGAGGTAGGCCGAAAGGCGGGTGCGGGGGAGGTGATTCGGGTCGAGGCCGGGGTGGATGGCTCGGGCGGCGACGTCGGTGCAGGGGTGGGGGCCGAGGGTGCGTAGGGAGTCGGGGAGGGTTCCGATGTTGGAGCACAGGATGTCTCGCTCGCCCGCGCCCTTCGCCAAGGCGTGCGCCCAGCGGTCGGGGATCACTTGGAGCAGTTCCTCCGGCATGCCGTCGGGGCTGGACATGCGGTGCTCGTAGGCGGCACGTGCCTTGGCGCGCACCGTCGCCGGGGTGTCGGCGCGGGTCACGGTGATCTCGGTGACGGCGAGGTCGTTGTCGACGCGCGGTTCGTGGCGGGTGTCGACGGGGAGGCTGGCGTCGATGGTGTCGCGGTCGAATCCGCTGTCCCACAGGATGTTCGCGACGAGGTGGATGAACAGGCTGTTGGGGGTGCCGCCGTGTTCCGCGGCGACGCGGTCCCACTCGGCGCTCGGGCAGCGGACGACGATGCTGTGGGATTCGGCGGGTCCAGTGCGCGCGGGCGGTGCGGACGGGCGGGGTGGGATGCCGCGACGCAGGGCGCGGGCCGTGCCGCGCAGGACCGTGGACCATTGGCGGGCAGCGTCCGACCAGTCCGAATCGTCGTGTTGTGCGGGGCGTTCGGTCCGTGCGGGCGCGGGGGTCGGCAGCTGTCGGGCGAGGCGAGGTTCCCCAGCGGCCTGTAGCTGATGTGCGCTGTCGGGTTCGAGGCGGGAAGCGGCTGCGTCCGGCCCACTGGTGGAGAGTGGTTGGTTGGTCACCCGTGCGGTGCCGCGCAGGGCGAGGTCCACCGCGATGATCAATCCGCGCGCATCCGCCAGCGCATGCGAACAGGTAAGGGCGACAACGGTTCCACCGTCGGCGAGCGACGCCGCCGCCAACCGCCAGCCGGGCGCGAACTCGGGGTCCAAGTCGGCGCCGAGCGAATCCGCCCACGGGAGCACCGCATTCCCCGTGAGCGGTTGGGGATGAATCGCGAGGGGGTGCGCGCGGGTGTTCGGCCGCCAACCGCGGCGCGCCCCGAGGATGCGGGGACGCACGACACGGCGGCCGAGCGGCCCCTCGCGCAGAACATCGTGGATCTCGCGCAGGAGCTCCGCCTCGACTCGATCACCCGTGCGCCACAACCCCTGCAACGCGATCGGCGTTCCCATCCCTCGATGCGTGCGGAGGAAGATCTCGTCGACGACCGTGAGCCTGCTCATCGCGGGGTCCTCCGGTGTCGGAGGCGCCCCACGTGGGCCATCGCTCCGCCGGGCCGGTATCCAGCGCGCGCTGGTCCGGCCGCGTGGGCTGTGCGGTTCGCGTGTGCCGTGATGGTGTTGTGGGTTCGCCGTGCGGTGCTGGTGATGGAGGTCGTCTGCGCCGCGCTGCTCCTGTGGGGCGCGTGCGCTGACCCGATATCGCTGGCTACTTGTGGTGCGAGGCTCCGGTGGTTCGCGTGCGCCGTACCCGCCCAGCGAGCCGCTTGCGCCACCCCTCGCCCGTGGTGTCGCGCTGTGTCCGCCCCGCGCCGGGCGAGCCCCGGTCCTCGGGTCACGGGCGGTCGGCGATCGTGGGCGCTCACGTCCCTCACGATACGAGCACCCACCCTTGCGGCAAGAAGTGAATCTATGATTCACTTCTTGGGTGGCGTACCGCAGAACCCCCGCCGTCCAGGCTCGGCTGGACGCGCAGGAGCAGGTGATCGTGCAGGCCGCGACGCGCGTCCTCGCCGAGGACGGTTTCGCGGGCCTGTCGATGGCGGCCGTCGCCAAACGGGCCGGCATCGCCACCGGCACCGTGTACAAGCACTTCGACGGCAAGTCGGCGCTGGTCACCGCGGTCTTCCGCAAGGTGGTCGCGCGCGAGGTCGCCGCCGTCACGGCCGCCGCCGAACGCGGCGAGGCCGTCGAGCGGGTCACGGCCGCCGTGGAGACCTTCGCCGGGCGCGCATTGAAGAATCCGAAGCTGGCGTACGTGCTGCTGGTCGAACCGGTGGACACCGTGGTCGACGCCGAGCGCCTGCACTTCCGCCGCGCCTTCGCCGCCGCCTTCGAATCGGCGGTCGCGGCGGGCGTCGCCGCGGGCACACTGCCGCCGCAGGACCCGCGCGTCACCGCCGCCGCCCTGGTCGGCGCGATCGGCGAGGTGCTGGTCGGCCCGCTGGCCGCCGCGCCGCACGCCGAATCCGTGGTCCCCGACCTCGTCACCTTCGCCACGCGCGCACTCGGCGTGGCCGCGAACCCCACCCGGACAGGAGAGCCCGATGCCGACGCATGAGGTGTTCAACCAGGTACCGACCATCGTCCCGTTCGACGCGGCGCGCAACCCCGCGCTGCTCGAGGGACTGCACCGCGAGGGCGCCGGCTGGGCCGAGGCCGAAGTGCGCGAACTCGGCGCGCTCGCAGGCGGTTTCGCCGCGCAGGAGTGGGGCAGGCTCGCCAACGAGTACCCGCCCGTGCTGCGCACCCACGACCGGTACGGGCACCGCATCGACGAGGTCGAGTTCCATCCGCACTGGCACGATCTGATGAATGTCGCTGTCGCGCACGGTCTGCACGGCTCGCCGTGGAGCGACGAGCGGCGCGGCGCGCACACCGCCCGCGCCGCGAAGTTCTTCACCTGGGGCACCGCCGAGGCCGGGCACATGTGCCCGATCTCCATGACCTACGCGATCGTGCCCGCGCTGCGGCACAACCCGGAACTCGCCGCGCGCTTCGAGCCGCTGTTGTCCTCGCGCACTTACGATTTCGGACTGCGCGAACCCACGACCAAGGCGGGCCTGATCGCGGGCATGTCGATGACGGAGAAGCAGGGCGGCTCCGACGTGCGCGCCAACACCACCACGGCCACACCGCAACCCGATGGCAGCTACCGCATCGTCGGGCACAAGTGGTTCACCTCGGCGCCCATGTCGGACATGTTCCTCACGCTGGCGCAGGCGCCCGGCGGCCTGTCCTGCTTCCTGCTGCCGCGCGTGCTGCCCGACGGCACCCGCAACCCGATCCGCATCCAGCGGCTGAAAGACAAGCTGGGCAACAAGTCCAACGCCTCCTCCGAGATCGAGTACGAGAACGCGCTCGGCTGGCTGGTCGGCGCGGAAGGTGCGGGCGTGAAGACCATCATCGAGATGGTCAACATGACGCGCCTGGACTGCGTGATCGGCTCGGCCACCAACATGCGCGCGAGCACGGTGTACGCCGTGCATCACGCGCGGCACCGGGAAGCGTTCGGCGCCAAGCTGATCGACCAGCCCGCCATGCGAAACGTGCTGGCGGACCTGGTGATCGAATCCGACGCCGCCACCACCGTGATGATGCGGCTCGCGGGCGCCACCGATCGTGCCGGTACCGATCCGGCCGAGGCGGCGCTGCGGCGGATCGCGCTCGCGGTCACCAAGTACTGGGTGTGCAAGCGCGCCCCCGCGCACAGTGCCGAGGCGCTGGAATGCCTGGGCGGCAACGGATATGCCGAGGAATCGGGGATGCCGCGCCTGTACCGGGAGGCGCCGCTGATGTCGATCTGGGAAGGGTCCGGAAATGTGGCGGCGCTGGATGCGTTGCGCGCCATGGGCCGTCAGCCCGAGACCGTGGAGGCGTACTTCGAGGAAGTGTCGCTGGCCCGCGGCGAGAACCCGCGCCTGGACGACGCCATCACCCGCGTCGGCAAGGAACTCGCCGACCTCTCCGACATCGAATACCGCGCCCGTCGCGTGGTCGAACTGATGGCGCTCGTCCTCCAAGGCGCGCAACTGGTCCGGCACGGCCACGCCGCCATCGCCGACGCCTTCTGCGCCACCCGCCTCGGCGAGGACTGGGGCATCGCCTTCGGCACCCTTCCCACGGGCGTCGACACCGCCGCGATCATCGAACGCGCCTTCGTGAGCTGACCCGGAGCCTGCCCGGTCGTTCTCCGATCAGCGCGGCCCGCTGGGTCGTGGGCGTGAGCAATCCAAGCTGCTTGGTCTTCGGTGTCAGCGTCTTCAACAAACGGGCGAGCCTGGGGTCGATGTGCTCAGCTGGTCATTTGCGCGCCTCCACTGTTGCGGTCAGCGCGTCCCGCTCCGCGGTCTCGAGACAGCCCCTCGCATGCCCGCGCTCGATCGCCTGCCTCAGCAGGTACGTCGGCGTGCCGTACTCGACGCATTGCGCGATCGCTGTCGCGGGAGTGACTGCAGGAATCTCTTGCCACCATCCGACCTGTGCCGGCTCGAGGTGCTCGTAGTGGACGACGTAGTCCTCCCCACTCGTCCGCCGGAACCGTCGCTGCTTGCCGACGGCGAGGTGGATGCGATGGGGGTTGATGTCGCTGATGCCGTAGACGTCCAGTGCCGTCTCGTGCGACAGCGCGGCCTCGGGCACCCGGGTCCACAGCACTGCCAGCATCAGGTTGTCGTACTCGCCGATCGGGTACCGGGGGAATCTGTGGACGCCGTGCGCGGCTCGCTCCAGCGTGCCCCGATGGACGAGCATCTGCAGTGCGTACTTGTCGATTCCTGCCTCGGTGGCCTGCTGGGCGGTCACGAAGCCGTGCCGCGTGGTCGCGATGTCCCACAGCTCATCACGTGCCAACGGCTTATTGCCAAGTCTGCTGTGCTGCCGTCTCGAGCGAACGAGAACCGGCCGCCTGGGAGCTCGGGGCATTGTCCATTGGGGATGGTTCCGTCTGTGGTCGGCTGGAGAATCGCGGCCTGGCGCCGGAGTACGGCGCGGCGGGCGGTCGAACCGTACGTGAGATCGCCGCGAGTCGATCGGTGGCGGTGCCGTGTGTCGGGGCGGGTTTCACCGAGTGGTGGTTGTTCGGTGGAGTGGTTGGCAGGGGAGCCGTTCGTTGAGGTAGGTGTTCGCCGGAAGGTCGGTGAACGTGGACCGTCGGGTAGATTCGCCGGGTGGTGGAGGGTGTGTCGATCGGGGTGCTGGTTCGGCGGGTGGTGGAGCGCGCGGATGCGGTGCTCGGGCGTCGGTATGTGCTGGGGATCGCGGGGCCGCCGGGGGCGGGGAAATCGACGTTGGCGCAGAGGTTGTGCGCGGGGCTGGGTGGGTCGGTGGCGGGGATCGCGCCGATGGATGGGTATCACCTGTCGAATGCGGTGTTGCGGGCCGCGGGCATGGTGGAGCGCAAGGGGGAGCCCGACACGTTCGATGCCGGCGGGTTCGTCGTGAACCTGCGGCGGTTGCGCGGGACGCCGCTCGGTGAGCCCGTGCCCTGGCCGACGTTCGATCGCGCGCTGGACGAGCCGACCCCGGGCGGGGTTGTCTTCCGCGCTGAGCGCGTCGCCGTTGTCGAGGGCAACTATCTGCTGCTCGAGGACGGTCCGTGGGCGGCGGTGCGCGCGGAGCTCGATGAGTGCTGGTATCTGGACGCCGACCGTGATCACTTGGAACGTCGTCTGCTCGACCGCCACCTCCTCGGCGGCCGCACCCCCGACGCGGCGCGCGCCAAAGTGGCCGACAGCGACCTCCGCAACGCGGACCTGGTCGCGCTGACCCGGTCCCGGGCCGACCTGATCCTGCGCGCGGACGACGGTGGGTATGTGGTGGGCGGCTGACGTCGCGGCCCACGCCATTGCCCAGCGCGCCGGCCGAGTGAATGGCGTGGTGGCCGCGCCGGGGCCGAGTCCCTCGGGCTCTCCGCGCGGGCCCCACCGGATCTGCTCCCATGCGCGCAACCGCGACCATGTTTCAGCTAGCCGGCACAGCTCAGCGCCCAGCCGATCGACCAAGTGCGCCCGGCAGCGGCATGATCGCGGTCCGCACCCCAGGGTTCGTCGAGTCGATTGGCAGGATGCCCCGGGGCCACCGTGCAGGGGTTTCTCCATCTGGTGAGCGCGGCCCCGTCAGATCAGCAGCTGTCCTCCGCATCGGACCCGCGCGGGGCGACTCATACGGGCGCACCGTGTGCGGTGCGCTCACCGGGCGCGTGCGCAGGCGCGATCGACATCGAATGAGATCGCGGCGGAGTCCGAGACCGCCGGGTGCGCTCGCGGGTCTCCGCGCCCGATCCAGCGGCGGTGACGTGGGGCCGTCCGGTACCCCCGATCTTTCACCCGGTTCGGGTGAGTTGTGTACGGCCTCCCCGGGCGATCATGGGCCGATGGCGGGACGGCGGGTGTCCGGGCGTGTGTACGCGGTGCGCACCGCGTCGGCGCTGGTCTGCGCGATTCTGGTGTTCTACGGCATCCCGCTGGAGTGGGATCCCGCCAACTGGGCGGGGCAACTGCTGTGGTTGCTGGGATTCCTGGCGGGAGCGGTGGGCCTGCTGTGGATGGCGTTCCGGCGCATCGGGCGCTACCTGCACGACCCGGGCGCCACCGGGCAGCGGATCGACGCCGTGCTGCTGCTGCTGTGCGCGGTGGTGGTGGTGTTCGCCCTGTTCTACTACCGCCTGGCCACCGAGTACCCCGGCCAGTTCGAGGGCCTGCAGACCCGTACCGACGCGCTGTACTACACGATCGTCACGCTCGGCACCGTCGGCTACGGCGACGTCAAAGCCATCGGCCAGGTCGCCCGCATCGCCACCATGATCCAGATCGTGTTCGACCTCGTCGTGATCGGCACTCTCCTGGCGATCATCGCCACCAGCATCACCCACCGCGTCGACAACGCCACCGAGGAGATCACCGCGCAGATTCCCGACGACGGGGGCACGGAGAAGACCGAGGACTGACCGCGCGGCTTCTCGCGGCGATGTGCGAATTCGATGGGTTGTGCGGGGTCACGGCACGACTCCGACTCGCCACCGGGCCAAGCCCCCGCCTCGAACACGCTCAGCGTGATCGCCCAGCGGATCGGATCGTGCTCCGCCTGCTGCCTGCCCTTCGCTGCCTGCTGCCTGCAGTTCGCAGTTCGCAGTTCGCCGAGAATTATCTGCGGGCGTGCGCGAGCCCCCGCAACACGATCCCCCTCCTACGGACCCCCCACGCGCTACAGGCTCGCGAACCGCGTCGACGTGACCGGGCGGACATTCGCCGGCCCGCCGTCACGCAACCCACGGACCGGCCCACCGACACGAACCCTCAGCGATTCTCCCGATACCATCGAATCAACGCATCCGTCGACGAATCCCCCTGCGGCTCAGGATCTTCGGCCGACGTCAACAACGGCTCCAACGTAAGCGCCTGCTGCTTACCCAACTCCACCCCCCACTGGTCGAAGCTGTCGATCCCCCAGACGCTGCCCTCCACGAAGACCTGGTGTTCGTAGAGGGCGATGAGCTGGCCGACCACCGACGGGGTGAGCTGGGGCGCGAGGATGGTGGTGGTGGGGCGGTTGCCGGGCATGACCTTGTGCGGCACCAGGTGCGGGGGCGTGCCCTCGGCGGCGATCTCCTCGGCGGTCTTGCCGAACGCGAGCACCTTGGTCTGCGCGAACAGGTTGCTCATCAGGATGTCGTGCATGCTGCCGGTGCCGTCGCGGGTGGGCAGATCGTCGGTGGGGCGGGCGAATCCGAGGAAGTCGGCCGGGATGAGGCGGGTGCCCTGGTGCAGCAACTGGTAGAAGGCGTGCTGGCCGTTGGTGCCCGGCTCACCCCAGAAGATCTCCCCGGTCGAGGTGGTGACCGGCGTGCCGTCGGCGCGCACCGACTTGCCGTTGGACTCCATGGTGAGCTGCTGCAGGTAGGCGGGGAAGCGCGCCAGATCGTTCGAGTACGGCAGCACCGCTCGCGACTGCGCGCCGAAGAAGTTCGAGTACCACACGCCGAGCATGCCGAGCAGCACCGGCGCGTTCTCCTCGAACGGCGCGGTCCTGAAATGCGTGTCCACGGCGTGCATTCCGGCCAGGAACTCCGCGAAACGCTCCTTGCCGACGGTCGCCATCACCGACAGCCCGATGGCCGAATCCACCGAGTAGCGGCCGCCGACCCAGTCCCAGAATCCGAACCTGTTGGCGGTGTCGATCCCGAATGCCGAGACCCGCTCGGCGTTGGTGGACACCGCGACGAAATGCTTGGCCACGGCGTCCTCGCCCAGCGCCGCGACCAGCCAGCGCCGTGCGGCGGTGGCGTTGGTGAGCGTCTCGAGCGTCGAAAACGTCTTGGACGCAACGATGAACAGCGTCGTCGCCGGGTCCAGGCCCGCCAGTTTCGCGACCAGATCGGCCGGGTCGACGTTCGAGACGAACCGGGCGTCGATGCCGGCGTCGGCGTAGTGGCGCAGCGCGCCGTGCACCATCACCGGCCCCAGATCCGAGCCGCCGATGCCGATGTTCACCACTGTCGAGATGCGCGCACCGGTGGCGCCGCGCCACCGGCCCGATCGCAGCGAATCGGTGAATTCGCCCATCCTGCGCAGGACTTCGTGCACTTCGGCGCCCGCGTCGGCGCCGTCGATGGTCATCGACTCGCCCGCGGGCAGCCGCAGCGCGACGTGCCCGACCGCACGGTCCTCGGAGGTGTTGATGTGGGCGCCCGCGAACATCGCGTCGCGGTGCTCGGCGACCCCGGCCTCGCGCGCCAATTCGACCAGCAGGTGCAGGGTTTCCCTGGTGACACGGTGCTTGCTGTAGTCGATGAGCAGATCGCCCACCCGGACGGTCAGCGCACGGCCGCGCTCCGGGTCCTCGGCGAAGATCTCGCGTAGGTGCCGCCCGGATACGGCGCCGAAGTGATCGTGCAGTTTCCGCCAGGCCGCCGATGCGGTGATGTCGCTGCTCACGTCCGCCGAGGGTACTCACCCCGGCGGCCGCGCGCACGGTGCGGGCGCGCATTCGGGTGTCCGGATTTCCCGGCCGCGCGCGAGCCCGCGCGGCCTAGGCTGGCGGACATGGTGTCGATGAGTGAACTACTCGAATCCGTGCCGACGCAGCTGTGGATCGGTGGACCCGTCGAGGCGGACGGGGGCGCCACCTTCTCGGTGCGCAATCCCGCCGACGGCGAGGTGCTGGTCCACGTCGCCGACGCCGCTCCGGGCGACGCGGTGCGCGCGCTCGACGCGGCGGTCGCCGTGCAGGAGCAGTGGGCCGCCACGCCCGCGCGCGAACGCGGCGAGATCCTGCGCACCGTCTACGAGCGCATCACCGCGCGCGCCGAGGAGTTCGCGCTGCTGATGACCCTCGAGATGGGCAAGGCGCTGCCGGAGAGCCGCAACGAGGTGCGCTACGGCGCCGAGTTCTTCCGCTGGTTCAGCGAGGAGGCGGTGCGGGTACACGGGCGCTACCTGCACGCGCCCTCGGGGACCGGGCGGATCATGGTGCACAAGCAGCCGGTCGGTCCCTGTCTGGCCATCACGCCGTGGAACTTCCCGCTCGCCATGGGGACGCGCAAGATCGGTCCCGCGCTGGCGGCGGGCTGCACCATGATCGTGAAACCGGCCTCGGAAACGCCGCTCACGATGTTGCTGCTGGCGAAGCTGTGCTCGGAGGCCGGACTGCCCGACGGCGTGCTCTCCGTGATCACCACCAAACGGTCCAGTGCCGTCACCGCGCCGCTGCTCACCGATCCGCGTCTGCGCAAGCTCACCTTCACCGGCTCCACGGAGGTCGGCCGCAAGCTCGTGGAGCAGTCCGCCCACGGTTTGCTGCGCACCTCCATGGAGCTCGGCGGCAACGCGCCGTTCGTGGTGTTCGACGACGCCGACGTGGACGCGGCCGTGCAGGGCGCGATGCTGGCCAAGCTGCGCAACGGCGGCGAGGCGTGCACCGCGGCCAACCGTTTCCACGTGCAGAACGGCGTGCGGGAGGAGTTCACCGCGAAACTGGCCGAGGCCATGGCGGATTCGGTGGTGCTCGGCCCCGGCGCCGACCCGTCCACCACCCTCGGGCCGCTCATCAACGAGGACCAGCTCACCACCGTGAGCGAACTCGTCGACGACGCCGTGGCGGCGGGCGCGCAGGTGCGCCTCGGCGGCAAGGCACCCGGCGGACCGGGCTGGTTCTACCCGGCGACCCTGCTCACCGACGTGCCGCCGCAGGCCAGGATCCTGCGCGAGGAGGTATTCGGCCCGGTCGCGCCGATCGTCGGATTCGACACCGAGGAGCAGGGGCTGGCCGCCGCCAACGACACCGAATTCGGCCTGGTCGCCTACGTTTACACGCGCGATCTGGACCGGGCGCTGCGGGTGGCCGAGGGACTGGAGACGGGCATGGTCGGCGTGAATCGCGGGGTGATCTCCGACCCGGCCGCGCCGTTCGGCGGGGTCAAGGCCTCGGGCTTCGGCCGCGAGGGCGGCATCGAGGGCATCGAGGAATACCTCTCGACCAAGTACATCGCGCTGACCTGAGCGGGGCGCGCGCGAAATGGAAGGACCGCCCCGGGGGACTTCACCCGGGGCGGCCTGTGGGAGGCGGTGGACTCTCGGCCACCGCGAGGTTCGTTCAGCCGTGCGCCGGCTGGGAACACGAGGTCAGTGGCCGAGGCGACCGCGCCCCAAGCGCAACAGCAGCATGGCGAGGGTGTGACCCTCCTGGCCGAGCTCGCTGAAGCGCTCCAGCACCTTCATCTCGCGGCTGTGCACCAGCCGCGGCCCGCCCGACGCCATCCGGGTCCGGCCGATCAACCGGGAGATCTCGGTCCGGCGCTTGATGGCGGCCAGGATCTCGGCATCGAGCCGATCGATCTCCTTGCGGAGCTTGTCGATCTCCGCTTCGGTCTGCGGCAATGCCGCGTCGGACCCGGTAGTCGTGGCAGGGGTGCTCATATTCATCTCCTCGTGTCAGAACGTGGATCGGTTGTCACGCGTCACGCGTTACCGTCCGGTTCTTTCACCGTGAAACAGACCTGGTGGGCAATCCATAGTCCCCCCAGCAGCGTGCGGTCAGCTACGGAATCCGCGATACCGATATCCGGTTGGTAACCGGAGCGATCGTGTCGCGGCAACGCTGATCATGTGGCCAGTCTGCCACGCGTGCCAACCGAAGCAAAACACGAGTTTTTGTGAATCTGCTGAGAACGGGTCGGGCGGATTCGCGGCGCCGAACCGCTTCCGGGTGTTCACTGGAAGGTAGCCGGCGGGCCGCACCTGACCGGGGGCTTCAGGTGTGTCGGTGCCCGCCGGTAGCGTGGATGGGCAATGGACATCACGGTGGCTCCCCAGACGCAATCCCTGGCCGCGCGCGCTCAGCGCCGCGCCGACGAGGCCGCGCGCCGCGCCGAGCGGGACCGCGAGCAGACCGGCGAGGCCGAGCGCCTGCTCGACGGGCTCAACCCCCAGCAGCGGGCCGCGGTGATCCACACCGGCTCGCCGCTGTTGATCGTCGCGGGCGCGGGCTCGGGCAAGACCGCCGTGCTCACCCGCCGCATCGCCTACCTGCTGGCCGCCCGCGGCGTCACGCCCGGTCAGATCCTGGCCATCACGTTCACCAACAAGGCCGCCGCCGAGATGCGCGAACGCGTCATCGGCCTGGTCGGGCCACGCGCGAACACCATGTGGGTGTCCACGTTCCATTCCAGCTGCGTGCGCATCCTGCGCATGCAGGCGGCGCTGCTGCCGGGAATGAATTCCAATTTCTCCATCTACGACGCCGACGATTCGCGCAGGCTGCTCACCATGATCAGCCGCGACTTCGACATCGACACCAAGAAATACTCGGCGCGGCTGCTGGCGACGGCCCTCTCGAATCTGAAGAACGAACTGATCGGTCCGGAACAGGCGGCCGCCGACGCGGAATCCGACGAATCCGAACTGCCCGCCCTGGTGGCCCGGGTCTACGCCGAATATCAGCGCCGGTTGCGCGCCGCGAACGCGCTCGATTTCGACGACCTGATCGGCGAGACCGTCGCGCTGCTGCAGAACCACCCGCAGGTCGCCGAGTACTACCGGCGCCGGTTCCGGCACGTGCTGGTCGACGAGTACCAGGACACCAACCACGCGCAGTACGTCCTGGTGCGCGAACTGGTCGGCCATCACACCGCCCGTCCCGACGCCGACGCCTCCGGTGCCGACGACGCCGACGCGGGCGCGGCCGCCGCCCTGGGCGAGGATGAAGACGCCCCCGCCGACGCGCCCCGCGTGCCGCCGAGCGAACTGTGCGTGGTGGGCGACGCCGACCAGTCCATCTACGCCTTCCGCGGCGCGACCATCCGCAATATCGAGGAGTTCGAGCGCGATTTCCCCGACGCGGAGACCATCCTGCTCGAACAGAACTACCGCTCCACCCAGCACATCCTCTCCGCCGCCAACGCGGTCATCTCCCGCAACGAGGGCAGGCGCGAGAAGCGGCTGTGGACCGACTCCGGCGACGGCGATCTGATCGTCGGGTACGTGGCCGACAACGAGCACGACGAGGCCTCGTTCGTGGCGCGCGAGATCGACCGGCTGGTCGACACCGGCGACGCCAACTACGGCGATGTCGCGGTGTTCTACCGGACGAACAACAACTCCCGCGCGCTGGAGGAGATCTTCATCCGCATGGGGCTGCCCTACAAGGTGGTCGGCGGCGTGCGGTTCTACGAGCGCAAGGAGGTGCGCGACATCGTCGCCTACCTGCGCGTGCTGGAGAACCCCGACGACGCGGTGAGCCTGCGCCGCATCCTCAACACCCCGCGCCGCGGTATCGGCGACCGCGCCGAGGCGTGCGTCGCGGTGCACGCCGAACAGCGCGAGATCGGGTTCGCCGCCGCGCTGCGCGACGCCGCCGACGGGAAGGTGGCGCTGCTCAACACCCGCGCGCAGCGGGCCATCGCCGGCTTCCTCGACCTGCTGGAGGAGATCAGGGCGGCGGGCGAGCGCGCCGACACCGACTTCCCCGATGTGGGCAACGTGGTGGAGGCCGTGCTCGACCGCACCGGCTACCGCGCCGAACTGGAGGGCTCCGACGACCCGCAAGACGGCGCGCGGCTCGACAACCTCAACGAATTGGTCAGCGTCGCACGGGAATTCAGCTCCGAGGCGTACAACAACGCGGTCGCCGCGCGGGAGGAGGGCATCCTGCCCGAACTCGCCGACGGCGAGCCGGAGCCCGGTTCGCTGGCCGCGTTCCTGGAGCGGGTGTCGCTGGTGGCCGACACCGACCAGATCCCGGACGAGGGGTCGGGCGTGGTCACGATGATGACGCTGCACACCGCGAAGGGCCTCGAATTCCCCGTGGTGTTCGTGACCGGCTGGGAGGACGGGCAGTTCCCGCACATGCGGGCGCTGGGCGACCCCACCGAACTGGCGGAGGAGCGGCGCCTGGCCTACGTGGGCATCACCCGGGCCAGGCAGCGGCTCTACCTGACGCGCGCGGTGGTGCGGTCCGGGTGGGGGCAGCCGGTGTCGAATCCCGAATCCCGGTTCCTGCAGGAGATTCCCGGGCACCTGATGGACTGGCGCAGGCTGGAACCCTCGTCCGCCACGCGCGGCATCCGCCGCCGCGGCGAGGACGACGGGCTGGAGCGCGACTGGACGCGCGGCGACGGCTGGGCCGAGCAGCGGCCCGGTGTGCGCGATCGCGGCCCGCGCCGCCCCGCGCCGGGCGGGGCCAAGCGCAATAACACCGATCTGGTGCTGGCAGTGGGCGACAGGGTGAGCGACGACAAGTACGGCCTGGGCCGGGTGATCTCCGCCGACGGGTTCGGCCCGCTGGCCACGGTCACCATCGACTTCGGCACGGCGGGCAAGATCCGGCTGATTCCGCAGTACAGCCGGACCTTGGTCAAGCTCTGACGCAAGGGCCGTAGGTCCCTGCCGCACACCGTGGGCAGGCGGTAGCGTCCAGCGCGTGGACAGGCTCGCTCAGCATCTCGTGTGGTTCCTCCCCATGGTGTGGCTCGGCATGGTCCTGGCCATCTCGTTCCTGGAGGCGCCGCTGAAGTTCCGCGCGCCGGGAATCACCCTGCCGCTCGGCCTCGGCATCGGCCGCCTGGTGTTCCGCGCGCTGAACACCGTCGAGGTCGTGCTCGCCGTGGTGCTCGTCGCCGCCGGCCTGATCCTCGGCCTCCCCGCTGCCACCTGGGTGTGGTTGCTGGTGGCCGTGGGCCTCCTCGCCGCCCAGATCCTGCTCGTCCGCCCGGTCCTCACCCGCCGCTCCGACCGCGTCCTGGCCGGCGAAGACCTACCCCGCTCCCACGCCCACTTCTGGTACATCGGGTTGGAAGTGGGGAAAGTGGTGGCGCTGATCGGGCTGGCGGTCGCCGCCGCGCCGTGAGGGGTGGGGCTGTCGCTGGCCGAGCCACAGTGGCGCGCTGCTGTGCATTGATGTCGCGGGCGCGGCCTGGCGCCGTCGTGCGCTGAGGTCCGCGGTGAGCCGAACTCCGCCGCGCTGGATCGCCGCGAGGAGGCCCGGGTATCTCGGCGCACTGCCCGGCCCGGAGTCCGGACCGCTGCTAGCGCGCTACGACTCGCTGCCACCGATCCCGAGGCCCGGTTCGCCTCGCTACGGTGCTCGGTCCAGCTACGTGGGTCGGTTCGGGCAAGGTCTCGATGGCCGGCCGCGATTGGGGACGGCTGCGAACTGTAGTTCTGTTCTCGCTTCGCTCGGAAGATGTTGTCGGGCGGGGTGAATGGAGTGGTTGCGTTGGGGCCGCGCGTTGGCGCGTCTCCGTGCGCCGGAGAGCGATCGGCGGCGCTGTCCGTGTCTCCGCTCGGAATCGTCCGGGGTCTGCGGCCGAGCTTGTTGTGCCGTGGCGCCGTCAGCGGTGGGGGAGTAGGTCGGTGAGGGCCGAATCCAAATCTGGGTAGCGGAATTCGAAGCCGGCTTCGCGCAGGACCGTGGAGGTGGCGTGGCGGCCGGTGAGGCCGAGGGCCGGGTCGCTGCGGAGGAGGACGGCGCCGAGGGCCAGGAGGAGTGCGGGGGTCGGGGGTGCCGGTGGGCGGTGGAGGTGGCGGCGCAGGGCGGCCATCAGGTCGCGGTTGCGGACCGGGAAATCGGTGGCGGCCACCAGGATTCCGCTCGGGAGGGTCAGCGCCGGGTCCAGGCCGAGGGCGGCGCGGACGACGGCGAGCCAGTCCTCGACGTGAATCCAGCTGAACCACTGGTCGCCGGGCCCCACGCGGCCGCCCAGCCCGGCCTTGGTGAGCTGGCACAGCCGCCGCAGCGCGGGCGCGTGCGGGTCCAGCACGATGGACGTGCGCAGGATCGTGAGGTGATCGGTGTTCGCGCCCTCGACGGCGCGCTCCCACGGCTCGGCCACACCGGTCATCTGCGGCAGCCCGGTGGGCAGCGGAGTCGTTTCGGTGCACCGGGTTTCGCCCGCGTCCGACCAGATCGCGGTGGTGCTCGCCTGGATCCACCGGTCCACCGGCGCGGGCAGCGACGCGGCGGCCGCGACCAGGGCACGTGTGGGATCCACACGGCTGCGGCGCAATTCGGCGATATTGCGCTCGGTCGGGCGGCAGTCCACCAGCTTGCCCGCCAGATTCACGATCGCGGTGGGACCCGGATTCTCCAGGGCGGCAACCCATTTCCCGACGGTGAGGCCGTCCCATTCGGCCTGGTCGAACGGCAGGCTCGGATCGCGCCGACGGGTCAGGATCACCACCCGCTGCCCACGGCAGACCAGGTCGGCGGCGAGTTGGCGGCCCAGCGCACCGCTGCCGCCCGCTATGACGGTGGTGAGCGCTCCCGCGGCGGGCGCGATGCCGGCGAGCAGCGCCAAGCGGGCGAAGCAGACGCGGGGTTCGTGTTCGAGCAGCCGCGCCACGATGGCGCGGGCGGCGGGCGCGGACGGCCCGGTGAAGCTCAGCTCCTGGGTGAGCTGGGTGCCGCCGTCGACGGGCTCGATCCGCCAGGTGAGGCGCATGCGACCGGCAGGTTCGGGCTGTTCGAGGGTGAGTTCGCGCTCGGGGGTGAGGGCGGCGATCGTGAAGGGCGGCGCGGTGCGCCCGTGCAGCGCGCCGACGAACCGCCCGCGCGGCAGATAGTCGCCTTCCGCGCCGACCGCGAGCGGGCCGCGCAGGCGCACGGAAGCGACGGCGGGATTCCATTCCGGCCATCGCGCGGGATCGCCCACCACCCGCCAGACGACTTCCGGTGGCAGCGCGAGGAATTGGGTGTACGTCGTTGTACCGGCCATATCGGCGACGCTAATGCGCGAATCCGAGCACGGGAAGCGTGCCGTTCCTCACGCGGGTGCGCGTGGTCACACCGGGGACCAGGCGCACGTGCCGGGCGCAGATCAGCACACCGGATCGAGCGTGCGGGCGATCCGACGCGGGGGCCGACCACGTTCACGTGCTGCGCGCGTGGTGGCCTCTTCTCTGGCCGAACATCGCAACGCGCAAGGCTGTCCACCGCGTCGATCAGCACCCGCACGGGTACCGACCACGATGCCGCATCGTCGGTCCGATGGTGCCACCGATGGCCACGACGTAGCGCGGAAAGGGTCCACGGCTACTGGTCGGCTGGTGCGACGTCGTAATCGTCACCAGCGCCGAAACGCCTCTCGTCGCGACGGGCGGCCGCTTGCCGCTGTGCCGACCTGACGCTGTGCGCTATGCACGTTGTTGATCACGGCCGCCTGTGCCGAACAGGGGACTCCGCGACGGGGTGGGAGCCGATGAGCTGTACACCGGACCGGTCGGCAGTCCGCGACCGCGGTGGGCGGATTCCAGGGCGCGACATTCGGCGAGGATGCGCGGCCGCCCACCCGGTGGATCGAGCCGGGCACGGCCGTCCGCACCCCGGTGCATAACCGAACACGGCGCCCGACCGGTGACCTGAGGCCGAGTGATCGCGTGGATTCAGTCGCGCATCTGGCCGAGGCTGATGCCGCGGGTGGCCAGCCACGGCACCGGGTCGACCTTGTCGACGCCGTTGAGCCAGACCTCGAAGTGCACGTGCGGGCCGGTGGAGAAGCCGCGGTTGCCCATGGTGGCGATCTGGTCGCCGGCCAGCACCCGCTCGCCCTGCGACACCGTGGCGGTGTCGATGTGGCCGTAGATGGTGACGGTGCCGTCGTCGTGCAGGATCCGCACCCACATTCCGAAGCCGGCCGCCGGGCCCGCCTCGATGACGGTGCCGTCGGCGACGGCGTAGATCGGGGTGCCGATGGGGCCCGCGACGTCGATGCCGAGGTGCTGCACACCCCAGCGCGCGCCGAAACCGGAGGTGAAGTTGCCCGCGGCGAACCTGGCGAACAGCGGGCGCAGCTTGGCGGCCTCGGCGGCGGCCAGCTCCTCGGCGTACTTGCGGCCCTTCTCCAGGATCTCGTTGAACTCACCGAGATTGGACGGGGCCGTGACGTTGAGCATCTGCGGCGAGTCGGGGGAGGCGGCGGCGGCCGGGTCGGCCAGGCTGATCGACTGCGCGGCGATCTCGTGGACCTGCCCCGCGGCCTCGTAGTCGATGGTGTGCGACGGCTCGTCGGTGGAGGCGCTGGCGGCTTGTCCGGCGGCGACCACCGCGCCCGCGGCGACGGCGACGACCGCGGCGCGGCCCTTCAGCGCGGTCGGCGGAGCGGGCACCCGGTGCGCGCCACCGCGGCGGCGCGAGGTGCGTGCGGGAATGACGGTGGGGGTCGGGCGCTCGTCGCCGGCCTCGGTCCACGCGCTGTCGGAGTCCCATTCGCGCTCGGCCTCGGGGGCCCATTCGCCCTGCGCGTCCGGGGCCCATTCGCCCTGGGACTCGGGGGCCCAGCTGCCCTGAGATTCGGGAGTCCATTCGCCCTGTGGCGCGGACCAGTCGCGGCCGGATTCGTCACGGCCGTGCTGCCAGGCGTCGTCCTCGGCGGGCGTCCACGCGTTGTCGGCGTCGGGGGACCAGCGTCCCTCGGACGCGGGGGCGGGCGTCCACACCTCGTCGGCGTCGGGGGTCCAGGAGTTCCGCGCGGTGTTCCAGGCGCCGCCGTCGGACCACGAGTCCTGGCGGTTCCATTCGGCGTCGGCCTGCCAGGCGGCGGCCGGGGCCTCGGCGTCGCGGTGCGTGCCCGCGTATCCGGCGGGCGCGGCGGTGCCGTAGCGATGGTTGGACGACGGGAACGAGCGTCTGTTCGGCTCGGCGTGGGCGAACGGCTCGTCGTCGTCGCGGTAGCGATGTCCGGAGCGCGCGCGGCCACCGGCGGCCAGGGTGGAGCGAGGATTCATCGGCGGAGCCACATCGTGAAACGGGTGGAGGCGCCGAGAGCTCGGCAGGGCGGCGATATCGGCGAGGTCACGGGCATGATTCGAGATCGGCTCACCAACTGCGGTGCGCTGTGGTGCGTCAAGGTTTGCCGTCCTCCTCAGCATTGGAACAACGGAGTCGTGACCTAGTTGTGACATCGACCGCAATGACGGTAACGAAACGATTGCAGGGTCCGCAAGCGCTGCGGCCGATCTGTCCAAACATGTGAGATTCATCACGGTAACGCCACGGAATAACTCACTGTTTTCGGGGCACGCGAGTGAGGTCTCGCGACGACGGAATGTAGTAGATCGCCCCTTCTCGGGTTCTACCTGGCACGGCGTCCGTGCCTACTCATCAGTAGCCTTGGCCAGCGGTTTTTCGGGACCTCGGTAACTGGTCGTGACCTGCGCCACTTACGATGAACGTGGCCGTTTGGCCCTCCATGTGACTGGTTAGAGTCCGACCCGACCCGCTCCGACGTCGGGCCGCCAACAAAGACGTTGTCATCACAACGCAGACGAGACGGTGAGTACATGGATCTCTTCGAATATCAGGCGAAGGAGCTCTTCGTTAAGCACGGAGTGCCTTCGTCCGAGGGTCGAGTCACGGACACGGCCGACGACGCCCGCGCCATCGCCGAGGAAATCGGCAAGCCGGTGATGATCAAGTCCCAGGTGAAGGTCGGCGGCCGCGGCAAGGCCGGTGGCGTGAAGTACGCCGCCACCCCGGAGGACGCGTTCACGCACGCGTCGAACATTCTCGGCCTGGACATCAAGGGCCACATCACCAAGAAGATCCTGGTCGCCGAGGCCAAGGACATCGCCGAGGAGTACTACATCTCCTTCCTGCTCGATCGCGCCAACCGCACCTACCTGGCCATGTGCTCGGTCGAGGGCGGCATGGAGATCGAGGAAGTGGCCGCGACCAAGCCGGACCGGCTGGCCAAGGTCCCCGTCGACGCCGTCAAAGGCGTCGACCTCGCCTTCGCCCGCTCCATCGCCGAGCAGGGCCACCTGCCCGCCGAGGTGCTCGACGCCGCGGCCGTGACCATCCAGAAGCTGTGGGAGGTCTTCGTCGCCGAGGACGCCACCCTGGTCGAGGTCAACCCGCTGGTGCGCACCCCCTCCGACGAGATCCTGGCCCTCGACGGCAAGGTCACCCTGGACGAGAACGCCGACTTCCGCCACCCGGACCACGCGGAGTTCGCCGACAAGGACGCGACCGACCCGCTGGAGCTCAAGGCCAAGGAGAACGACCTCAACTACGTCAAGCTCGACGGCGAGGTCGGCATCATCGGCAACGGCGCCGGTCTGGTCATGTCGACCCTGGACGTGGTCGCCTACGCCGGGGAGAACCACGGCGGCGTCAAGCCCGCCAACTTCCTCGACATCGGTGGCGGCGCCTCGGCCGAGGTGATGGCGGCCGGGCTCGACGTCATCCTGAACGACGCGCAGGTCAAGAGCGTCTTCGTGAACGTCTTCGGTGGCATCACCGCGTGCGACGCCGTGGCCAACGGCATCGTGAAGGCGCTGGAGATCCTCGGTTCCGAGGCCAACAAGCCGCTGGTCGTCCGCCTGGACGGCAACAAGGTCGAAGAGGGTCGCCAGATCCTCGTCGATGCCGCGCACCCGCTGGTGACGCTGGCGCAGACAATGGACGAAGGCGCCGACAAGGCCGCCGAACTGGCTGCCGCCCGCTGACGACGGCCGAGTAAGGACAAAGAGAATGTCTATCTTCCTGAACAAGGACTCCAAGGTCATCGTCCAGGGCATCACCGGCGGCGAGGGCACCAAGCACACCGCGCTGATGCTGAAGGCGGGCACCCAGATCGTCGGCGGTGTGAACGCGCGCAAGGCGGGCACCACCGTCGCGCACACCGACAAGGCGGGCAACGCCGTCGAGCTGCCGGTGTACGGCACCGTCGCCGAGGCCATCAAGGAGACCGGCGCGGACGTGTCCATCGCGTTCGTCCCGCCGAAGTTCGCCAAGGACGCCATCATCGAGGCCATCGACGCGGAGATCCCGCTGCTGGTGGTCATCACCGAGGGCATCCCGGTGCAGGACACCGCCTACGCGTGGGCCTACAACCTGGAGAAGGGCAGCAAGACCCGCATCATCGGCCCGAACTGCCCCGGCATCATCACCCCGGGCGAGTCGCTGGTGGGCATCACCCCGGCCAACATCACCGGCAAGGGCCCGATCGGCCTGGTGTCCAAGTCCGGCACGCTGACCTACCAGATGATGTACGAGCTGCGTGATTTCGGCTTCTCGACCTCCATCGGCATCGGCGGCGACCCGGTCATCGGCACCACCCACATCGACGCCATCGAGGCGTTCGAGAAGGACCCCGAGACCCAGCTCATCGTCATGATCGGCGAGATCGGCGGCGACGCCGAGGAGCGGGCCGCGGCCTACATCAAGGCCAACGTCACCAAGCCGGTGGTCGGCTACGTCGCGGGCTTCACCGCCCCCGAGGGCAAGACCATGGGCCACGCGGGCGCCATCGTCTCCGGTTCGTCGGGCACCGCCCAGGCGAAGAAGGACGCGCTCGAGGCCGCGGGCGTCAAGGTCGGCAAGACGCCGTCCGAGACCGCCGCGCTGGCCCGCGAGATCCTGGAGAAGGCGAGCGTCAGCGCCTGACCCGCACGCTGCGCACCGGTGGCCGTCTTCCGCTCGCATCGCGGAAGGCGGCCACCGGTTTTCGCGGCCCGCGCGCGACTCGTGGCCGTACGCCCAGTTCGTTGAGGGTGACCTCGGCGGGCTCGTGCAGTAGCGTCAGGAGCGATCCAGCCGAAGTACAACGACTCGACGTAGGAGACGACGACATGTCATACCCGACCGGGGGCTCCGGGTACAACACACCCGCGACGCCCTCCACACCGGCCAGCCCCGCTTCGACGGCCGGCGGTGGTACCGGCGCGAGCGCTTCCGGTTCCGATGCCAAGGGCCTGCCGTTCTTGCTGGTGGTCGGTGTCGCCGCGCTCGGCGCGATCAATTTCCTGCTCGGTTTCCTGCCGTTCGCGGTGATGGAGGCGTCGAGCGGGGGCATCACCGTCACCGGTGACAGCAATAACGGCTTCGTGGTGATCCCGCCCGCGCTGGCGCTGCTGCTGCTCGGCGGTCTGCTCGCGGGCCTGTCCGTGCTGCCCAAGCAGGAGTGGAAGGGCGCCGCCGCCGCGGCTTCGGTGGCCGGCTTCCTCACCCTGCTCTTCCAGACCTTCACGCTGCCCGAGGGTTACAAGACCGAGTTCGGCGCGTGGGTGCTGATCGTGCTCGCACTCGTGCAGGCCGCGGTCGCGGTGGTCGCGGTGCTGTTCGACGCGGGCATCATCTCCGCGCCCGCCCCGAAGCCGGCCGGCGCGCCGCAGCAGCAGGGCGGCTACCCGGGCCAGCAGGGCCAGGGCTTCGGCCAGCAGGGTTACGGCCAGGGCGGCTACGGCCAGCAGAGCCAGCCGGGTCAGTCCTTCGGTCAGCAGCCGGGCCAGTCCTTCGGGCAGCAGAGCTACGGCCAGCAGAGCCAGCCCAGCCAGCCGACCTACGGTCAGCCGGGCCAGTCCTACGGCCAGCAGAGCCAGCCGAGTCAGCCCACCTACGGCCAGCAGGCCGGCCAGTCCTACGGGCAGCAGTCCTACGGCCAGCAGCCCGCGGGTTACGGTGCGCCGCAGCAGGCTTCGCCCTACGGCGCGGCCCCGGCGCAGCAGCAGCCCGACGCCGCCACCCAGCACTTCGGCGGCGCGCAGGCCGGTCAGCAGCAGTCCTACGGCCAGCAGGGCTACGGCCAGCAGGCCCAGCCGAACCAGCCGTTCGGCGGCGAGAAGCCGGCCGACCCGGCCTCGGACGCGACGCAGGCGTTCCGCCCGTCGGAGGACAACAAGTAAGTCCATGCGGGTCCCACGCGAGCACCTACCCGGCCAGGGTGGGTGCTCGCGGCGCGCCTGCCCCTCGTCACTCGGGAAGGGTGCCACGCTGAGTTGCCATGAACCCACCCCGGAACACTCTCGTCCGCTGGACCGGGAATCGCACCGGATCGGTGCCCGCCGTGCGTAGCGAACCGCGGGCCGAGGCGGGCGAACCGGGATTCGGCGCGCTCACCCCGGAGCGCGCGCGGGTGCTGCTGCTGGTCGCGGCGCGGCCCGCGACGTTCGCGCTGACGCTGATCATCGCGCTGGTGCTGATCACCCTGCTCGCCTCGGGCAGCGGGATGGCGGGCGCGTCGGGGGCGATGGCCGCGAGCTGGCTGGCCGCGCACCAGGTTCCGCTGGTGATCGGCAAGACCACGCTGGGCCTGTTGCCGTTGCTGCCCACCGCGCTGCTGCTGTGGCTCGCGTTCCGCGAATGCGCCCACGCGGTTCGGGCGGACAGTACGCGCGCCGACATCGGCTGGGTCGTCGGCGCGGCGGTCGGCGGCCCGCTGGTGGTGACGGCGGTGTGCTCGGCCGTGGCCGAGGACGCCTCGGCGGTGGTGGCGCTGCAACCGCCGAACACCCTGGTGGCCTTCGCCTGGGTCGGCGGTCTGCATCTGCTCGCGGCCGGCGCCGGGATCGCGACCACCATGCGCGGGCGGCTGCTCGCGCTCGCGCCGGTGCCCGACTGGGCACTCGCGGGCGCGGTGGGCGCGTGGCGCACGATGCTGCGGCTGCTCGCGTGCGCGGCGGCCGTGACGGTGGTGTCGCTGCTCGCGCACTGGTCGGTGATCGGCGAGACCTACGACGGCGCGGGGAACGCGTGGGGCGTCATCGGATTGACGCTGTTGTCGCTGGCGTACCTGCCGAACGTGGTGGTGGGCTCGCTCGGCGTGCTGATGGGCGCGACGGTCGGGTTCGGTGACGCGTCGGTGGGCCTGTTCTCCGTTGTCGGGGGCCCGGTGCCCGCGCTGCCGGTGGTCGCCGCGGTGCCGACCGGGCCCGCCGCCGTCTGGTGGGCCGCGCTGCTGGTGATTCCCGCGGCGGTGGGCGTGCTCGGCGGTGTGGACGCCGCCCGCACCTCCGACGACCGCATCACCGCGCCGTGGGCGACGCTGACCTCGGCCGGGATCGCGACCGTGGTGCTGGTGCTGCTCGCCGCACTGGCCGGTGGCGAGCTGGGTGAGTTCGGCCGGGTGGGCGTGCACCTGCCGATCTTCGCGGTGGCGTGCGTCGGCTGGCTGGCCGTCGCGGGGTACGTGGGCCTGGTCTGTGCCCGGTGGTTCCTCGTCCCGGCCGGGACGGCGTATACGGGCGCGGGCGACTACGACGACGATCGCTACGCCGGAGACCGGTACGACGACGAGCACTACGGCTACGACGACTACGACGATCACTACGCGGACGACGATTACGACGACCTCCGCGCGCACGATGACCACTACGACGACGACCTCCGCGCGGACGACGAGCACTACGGCTACGACGACCACCACAACTACGACGACCGCTACGACGAGGACGACGCCCTCGACGCCGAACTGGTCGACGATGAACCCGCCGTCACCGCGTCACCACCCCGCGCGCAGGAAGCCGACATCGTCGACGCCGAGGTGGTCGAATCCGATCAGGAGCCCGACCCCGCCCCCGGCCGTCGCTGACGCCGCCGCCACCACCGGCCGGAAGTGCCCGCACCCCCACCGACTAGGCTTTGACGTCGGCGGCCTTCGTTTCCGCCACCCGCCACCCGATACGCAGGGAGTAGAGCGCTGACGTCTCCGCACGCCCAGTGGGTGCCCGCCGCGGCGCCCGCCACCGTCGTCGTCCTCGCCTCGGGCACCGGGTCGCTGTTGCGCGCTCTGCTGGAGGCGGCGAGCGCGCCCGGCTATCCCGCGAAGATCGTCGCCGTCGGCGTCGACCGCACCTGCGCGGCCATCGAGCACGCCGAGGCGGCGGGGGTCCCGCACTTCCTGGTGCGGCTGAAGGACTTCCCCGACCGCGCGGCCTGGGATGTCGCGCTCGCCGACGCGGTCGCCGCGCACGAGCCCGACCTGGTGGTCTCGGCGGGGTTCATGAAACTGCTCGGCCCGGTCTTCCTGGAGCGCTTCGGCGGCCGGATCATCAACACCCACCCCGCGCTGCTGCCGTCCTTCCCCGGCGCGCACGGCGTGCGCGACGCGCTCGCCTACGGGGTGCGAGTCACCGGCTCGACGGTGCATCTGGTGGACGCGGGCATCGACACCGGGCCGATCCTGGCGCAGGAGCCGGTCGCGGTGCTGCCCGGCGACGACGAGGCCACCCTGCACGAGCGCATCAAGGTTGTCGAGCGACGGTTGCTGGCGGAGGTCGTCGCCGCCGTCGCGACGCGAGGCATTGTCTCCGACGGACGAAAGGCAGTAATTCCAGATGAGCGGGTACGCCAGTGAGTGAGCGCAGCCAAGATCGCAAGGCGATCCGCAGGGCGCTGGTGAGCGTGTACGACAAGACCGGGCTCGTGGAGCTCGCGACCGGGCTGCACGCGGCGGGCGTCGAACTGGTGTCGACCGGTTCCACCGCGGGCCGCATCGCCGACGCGGGCATCCCGGTGACCAAGGTCGAGGATCTGACCGGTTTCCCGGAGACCCTGGACGGCCGGGTCAAGACCCTGCACCCCCGCGTGCACGCGGGCATCCTGGCCGACACCCGCAAGCAGGAGCATCTCGACCAGCTGACCGAGCTGGGCGTGGAGGCGTTCCAGCTGGTGGTCGTGAACCTGTACCCGTTCACCCAGACGGTCGCCAGTGGCGCGACCCCCGACGAGTGCGTCGAGCAGATCGATATCGGCGGCCCGTCGATGGTGCGCGCGGCCGCGAAGAACCATCCGTCGGTCGCGGTGGTCGTGGACAGCGGCGACTACGAATCGGTGCTGGCCGCGGTGACCGCGGGCGGCTTCACCCTTGCCGAGCGGACGGCGTTGGCGGCCAAGGCTTTCCAGCACACCGCGAGCTACGACGTCGCGGTGGCGAGCTGGATGACGAGTGTGCTCGCGCCCGGTGTGGCCGACGAGCCCGCCGAGACCCCGTTCCCGGCGTGGGTGGGCGGCGCCTGGGAGCGCGCCGCGGTGCTGCGCTACGGCGAGAACCCGCACCAGGCGGCGGCGCTCTACACCGCCGACGAGGGCGGCGCGGGCCTGGCGCAGGCGCGGCAACTGCACGGCAAAGAGATGTCGTACAACAACTACACCGACGCCGACGCCGCCTGGCGCGCCGCCTTCGACCACGACGCGCCCGCGGTCGCGATCATCAAGCACGCCAACCCGTGCGGTATCGCGATCGGCGCCGATATCGCCGAGGCGCACCGCAAGGCGCACGCCTGCGATCCGGTGAGCGCGTTCGGCGGCGTGATCGCGGCCAACCGCGAGGTGACCCTCGCGATGGCCGAGCAGGTCGCCGAGATCTTCACCGAGGTGATCGTCGCGCCGTCCTACGCCGACGGCGCGGTGGAGGTGTTGCAGCGCAAGAAGAACGTGCGCATCCTCGTCGCCGAGCCGCCGCGGCGGGCCGGGGTGGAGCTGCGCCCGATCAGCGGTGGCGTGCTGTTGCAGCAGCGCGACATCCTCGACGCCGAGGGTGACGATCCGGCGAACTGGACGCTGGTGGCGGGCGAGCCCGCCGATGCGGCGACGCTGGCCGATCTCGGCTTCGCGTGGCGCGCCTGCCGCGCCGTGAAGTCCAACGCCATCCTGCTGGCCACCGACGGCGCGTCGGTCGGCGTCGGCATGGGCCAGGTGAACCGGGTGGACGCGGTGCAGCTGGCCGTGCGGCGCGCGGGTGACCGGGCCAAGGGGTCGGTCGCGGCCTCCGACGCGTTCTTCCCGTTCCCGGACGGTCCGCAGCAGTTGATCCAGGCCGGTGTGCGCGCCATCGTGCAGCCGGGTGGTTCGGTGCGCGACCAGGAGACCATCGACCTGGCCAAGGAGGCCGGGGTCACGCTGTACCTCACGGGGTCGCGGCACTTCGCGCACTGAGCGAGGTTTCTGCGGCGAGGGCGGACGCGATAGGCGTTCGCCCTCGCTGTCTTTGGTCACATGTCCGAGAGAACTTCCCGATCGGCATCCGCTATATCGCGCGGTAGCAATGCATTTCGAGGATTCGCTCTGCTATCACCGATCCGGACATACGTGACGCAACGCCCATTCGGATACTTCCATAGGGCAGAATGTACGCATGCGTATCGTAGTCGCCGGATCATCGGGACATCTGGGTCAGCATCTCGTCTCCACCCTGCGGGCCGACGGTCACGAGGTGGTCCGCCTGGTACGCCGCGCGGCCGCCGCGCCCGACGAGATCACCTGGGACCCTTACGGTTCGGAGTTCGACAGTGCGATCGTCGCCGGTGCGGGCGCGGTGATCAACCTGTGCGGCGCGCCGGTCGCGGGCAAGCGGTGGACCCCCGAGTACAAGCAGGAGATCCGCGACAGCCGCATCAAGCCCACCGAGGTGCTGGCCCGCGCGGTGGCCGACGCCAAAGTGCCGGTGCTGCTGAACGCCTCGGCGGCGGGCTGGTACGGCGATACCGGTGATGCCGACGTCGACGAGTTCGCCCCGCACGGCCCCGATTTCCTCGCCACCATGTGCCGGGACGCGGAGGCCGCGACGGCCGCCGCGTCCGCCGGTGGGGTGCGCGTGGTGCTGCTGCGTACGTCCAATGTGCTGGCCTGGGATTCGATGATCGTGACGGGTCTGCGTCCGCTGTTCAAGCTCGGGCTCGGCGGCAAGTTCGGCCACGGCCGCCAGTACGTGCCGTGGATCTCGCTGCGGGACTGGCTGTCGGCCGTGCGCTGGCTGCTCACCTTCTCGGTGTCGGGCCCGGTCAACCTGGTGGCGCCGCAGGCGGTGACCAACAAGGAGTTCACCTCGGCCTTCGCCCGCGCGCTGCGCCGCCCAGCCCTGCTCACCCTGCCCGGCGGCGTGCTGAAGCTGGTCGGCGGCGAGGCGGGCGCCGAACTGCTGCACGGCCACAAGATGGTGCCGAAGGTGCTGGTGAGCAACGGTTTCGAGTTCGCCGACCCCACCCTGGAACAGGCGATGGCCTACACCGTCGGCCGCGGTTAGCCCTCGGTCGCGCTGAGTACGGCCCGGTCGCCGAGCGGCCTGTCCAGCGGGATCTCCAGCGTGGCGAACACGGCGATCATCACGCACATCTTGCCGACGGCGTCGGCGCGGGTGCCCGAGCGCAGCGCCACCGTGACCGCCTCGTCGGTCTCGGTGGTGGTCGCATCGATGCCGAAACACTCCGGCGCGCCCATCTGGAAGTTGACGGCGATCCGGTCGTCGGCCACGCGCGCCCACGTGGTGAACGGAATCGGGCGCGGATCGACGATCGTGGGGTCGGGGGTGACCGGGTCGCCGAGCGGTGCCTGCACCTCGCTCGGCGCGGCGGGCGAGGTGGACTCCGCGCTCGTCGCCGGATCCGGTTGCGCGGCATCGTCATCGGTGCCGCCGCCGCACCCCGAGGCGGCGAGGCCGAGCAACAGCGCGGTGAGAGCGGTGGCGAGACGGCGACGCGGCATCGGGTTCATAGGGACCACCCTAGCCTCGCGGGCGCACGCGTATTCTGCCCGCTCCCAAGGCCCGATGGGGCTCGCGGGTGTTTGACATTGCCCACACAGTGAACTTTCCGCGAACCGTGCGCGTAATCCTCCCCAACCCGGCGTCCGGACTGTAGATTCGCCCTCGATGCGCGCCGGTGGGACGTGGGCGAGCATCGGATTCGAATGCTGTGCAGGAAACTTCGAAAGGAACAACGTGGGCGACACGCTGCGCGTAGGCGAAGAACTCGGTCTCGGCCAGTCCCTGACCGGCGGTGCGTACACCCTGACCCTGCAGCCGGACGGCAACCTCGTGTTGTCGGAGCCGGACGGCACGGTCGTCTGGGCCACCCAGACCCACGATCAGGGTGTCGAGCGCGCCGCCCTGCAGTCGGACGGCAACTTCGTCCTCTACAAGGGCGAGGGCGCCGCCTGGTCCACCGAGACCAACGGCAAGAGCGTGGACCGCCTGGTCGTGCAGGCGGACCGCAACGTGGTGCTGTACGGCACCGACGGCAGCGCGGCGTGGTCCTCGGGGACCCACACCGACAACCCGCTGCCCGCGCCGGAGCCGGTCGCGGCCGCCCCGGTCGCCGAGGAGGTGCCCCCGCCTCCGCCGCCGGCGCCCGAGGTGCGCACCTACACCGTCGAGCCGGGTGACACCCTGTGGGCCATCGCCGAGCGCTTCTACGGCGACGGCAACCGCTACCAGGAGATCGCGAACGCCTCCGGCATCGCGAACCCCGATCTGATCAACCCCGGTCAGGTACTGACCATCCCGTAAGTCGCGTCGCGCACGCCTACGGAAATGACGTGGGACCCCGGATCTTTCGCTCGGGGTCCCACGTCCGCGTAATACAACTGGTTCGTGTCAGTAGCGCATGGCATAGGAAAGCTTGCGCCACAACGATTTCTTGCGCTGGGCGGCCTTGAACCGATCGTCGTCCTCCAGCACCGCCGTGGCCTGCGTGACGCGGCGCTTGGCCTCCGCGATGGCCTCGTCGACCGGCATCACGGTCTCCAGGTCGAACAGTTCGATGATCCGCGAAACCCGTTCGTGCACGGTGCCGCCCACCACCTCGTAGGGCAGGCCGATGTCCTTGACCACCTCCAGCAGGGTGTCGTCGGACAGCTTGCGGAACGGTTCGGACACCGGCCGGTGCCCGTCCTGCTTCATCTCGAACTCGACCGGCAGGTGCACGTAGGCGTCGTAGAGCCGCGCGGCGCGCTCCTTGACGATGTCGCCGATGATGTCGGTGTACTCCATCAGCGGTTTCCTGCGGCCGATGCCCGCCGCCTTCTTCACGGTGCGCAGCAGCAGGCCCGCGCCGGGGTTGATGCCCACCGCCATCCGGGCCGTGCCGTACACCCACTCGTGCACCACCGAACCGTCGGAAATGAAGGAGTCGTCACGGGATTCGTTGTGCACCCGCTCCTCGAAGCGGCGCAGGCCCAGCTGCAGCAGCTCGATCGAGTTCAGCTCCATCACGGTCTTGCCCGGCGCCAGGTCGATGAGCAGTTCGCGGGAGGTGAGCGCGTGGGTGCGCGGGATGCCGGTGGCGATCGACAAGGTCTCGGTCGTCGTGCTCTTGCCGACGCCGTAGGTGCCCGAGATGGCCAGTTTGAGGCTGTCGCGCCGCTGTCCGCCGACTAGGTACACGGTCGTTCTCCGATCTCAGGGTTTCTCGTCACGCAGCACTTCCCAGCCGCGTTCGCGCGCAAGGGTTTCCAGCGCGGGATCGACGGGGACGACGACCGGGTGCCCGACCGCCGCCAGCACGGGCGCATCGCTGATGTGGTCGCCGAAGGCGTGGTCGCCGGCGAAGTCGTGCCCGCCGGAACCGGCCGCGAACGCCTCCACCTCGGCGCGCTTGGCGGCGCCGATGAGGGACTTGACGACCACACCGGTGTAGACGCCGTCGCGTTCCTCCAGTTCGGTGCACAGCGTTGCCGCGCACCGTAATTCGCGCTCGATGGGGCGCAGGCAGGCGCGGAACGATCCGGACACGAGCACCGTCTCCACGCCCTCGGCGCGCAGCGCGCGCAGACGCCGCACGACGGGCTCGCGATAGAGGTCGTGCGCGCGGATGCCCTCGTGCCAGTCCTCGGCGGCCTCGGCCACCTCGCGGACCGGAACACCCGCCCAGAGCAGGTAATAGCTCTTGTTCAGGGTCTCCCGGTCCGCGCCGGAGGCGGCCAGGCCCTGCATGCGTTCGGCGTGTTCGGCCAGCACGTCCTCGCGCCCGGCCGCGGTGAAGAAGTGCCGGGCGAAGTGGTGCAGCGTGCTGACGCGCAGCAGCGTGTGGTCCACGTCGGTGAACGCGAAGCGGGGCCCGGTCGCCGCCACGTTCAGCTCACCTTCGCCGGTTCGGCGTCGTCGGTGGGCACGCCGGGCGTGGCCAGGGCGGCCTCGTCGAGATCGCCCTTGCGCATGGTGACGAAGGCGATCACGCCCGAGATCGCGGCCAGCACGCCGACCAGGACCATGGCGCTCTCCAGTCCGCTGACGAACGCGGATTCCGCGGCGGCGCGGACCTGTTCGGCCACGCCCTCGGGCACCGCGCCCGCGGCCACGCCGGGACCGCCCGCCGAGACGGCGGCGCCGACCTCACCCGCGCTGTCACCGAGCTGAGCGGCGATCTCGGAGTCGGCGAAGTTGTCCTCCACCCGGCCCTGGAAGAACGCGCCCACCGCGGCGATGCCGATGGCCAGGCCGGCCTGCTGGAACGTCTCGTTCACGCCCGAGGCCATGCCCGCCTTGTCGGGGGTGGTGACCGCGATGGAGAACGCGGCGCGCGGCGGATTGAACACGCCCATGCCGAGGCCGATGAGGATCATCGCCGGAATCAGCGCGGTCCAGGCCGAATCCACCTCGATGAACAGCACCGCGAACAGGCCCGCCGCGATGAGCAGCTGCGAGGCGCCGACCAGGATGGAGGGCGCCAGCTTGGCGACCATGCTGCCCGCGATGGCGGCGGCCACGAACAGCAGCAGCGTCAGCGGCAGGAAGCGCACGCCGGTGGCGAACGCCTCGAAGCCGAGCATGTTCTGCATGTAGGCGATGAGCAGGAACAGCGCGGGCATCACCGACAGCGCGCACAGCGCCGTCACCACGGACAGGCCGTTGAAGGTGCGGTTGCGGAACAGCGTCAGGTCGAACATGGCCCGGCCGGGACGCGAGATCTGCAACCAGGCGAACACCGCGAGCAGCACCACCGAGAGCACGAAGCTGCCGACGATCTGCGCGCTGCCCCAGCCCTCGCTGTGCCCGCCCATGAATCCGTACACCAGGAAGAACAGGGCCAGCGAGAACGTGACCATGCCCGACCAGTCCACCGGAGGCGGTGTGTCCGCGCGGGATTCGCGCATCTTCAGGAAGCCGATGACGATGGCCGCGATGGTGACCGGGACGTTGATCAGGAAGATCCAGCGCCAGCCGAGGGTTTCGGTGAGGCCGCCGCCGATCAGCGGGCCGAACGCGATGGCCAGGCCGACCACGGCGCCGAACACGCCGAACGCCACACCGCGGTCCTTGCCGCGGAATTCGTGGCCGAGCAGCGCGGGGCCGACGGCGAACAGGATCGCTCCGCCCAGGCCCTGCACCAGGCGCGCGATGATCAGCACCGTGTCGTTCGGCGCGATACCGCAGGCCAGCGAGGCCAGGACGAAGACGACCAAGCCCACGTCGAAGACCCGCTTGCGGCCGAGGCGGTCGGCCAGCGAGCCCGCGGCCAGCAGCACGGCGGCCAGGCCGAGGGCGTAGGCGTCCAGGATCCATTGGAGCGCCGAGAAACTCGAATCGAAGTCGGCGCGGATATCGGGTAGCGCGACGTTGACCACGGTCAGGTCGAGCATCAGCATGAAGGTCGCGAGCGCGACCACGACCAGCGTCCAGATCGCGCTGTCGGATCGCGTGGCGTCGGATGGCTTGTCGAGCGAGGTCGGGCCTGGTGTGCCCATGGGATTCCCCTCAGAGTCCGTATGCGGCGGCGGTTTTCAAGCGGCTCGCAGCGCTGCGGAGACCGCGTCGGGCACCGGCATCAGCTGCGGTAGCTGATACATCCCGGCCACCCGGGTGACGATTTCTTCGATCGACCCCCCGATCACTAGATACGGAACCGTCCCTTCGTGCAGGGTGTCGAGCAGCATTCGGTCGATGGTCTTGCGGAACCGGTCATCCCCGTCGATGGCCGATCCGGAGTCCATCCGCAGATGGACGAACCCGTCGTAGGTCACGTCGGCCCGCCGCTTCACGATCCCGGCATGGGCCATCAGATACCGCTTCTCGAAGATCCGGTACGGCAGATCGCGCGGATCCAGCAGCCAGTGCCGCATCCGGCGCGTGCGCCGCAGCGCCTCGGCCGCCACCCACTCCTCGAGCACCGAACCGTCGGAGACGAAGCCGGCGGTCAGCCTGGCCTCGGAATCGACGCGCTGCTCGAAGCCGCGCACCGCGGCGTCCACCGTCGGGGTCAGCCGCCGGTCGGTCGTCGGGGTGATCAGGGGGGCGGAGACCGCCGCGTAGTCCAGGCCGGTGGCCAGCGCGAGCGCGGTGCAGACGGTGGTCTTTCCCGTACGAGGCGCGCCGGTCACGGCCAGTCGTAGCGCGGGTACATCCTTCATCGGGGCGTCCTTGTATCGCGGGTGTCGCATTCGCCGTGTATCCCCTTGCGAGCGTGGGGGATACACATTCGAGAATGCGGTATCACCGGGTTCATCGAAAATCTAGTAATCAGGTGATAACTTGTCAATATGACGGCGACCAGGTTGAGTGCGGCGCAGCGTCGCGAGCTGATTCTCCAGGCGGCGGGCCGCGCGTTCTCGCGCGGTGGATACGCGGGCACCAGCACCGATGTCGTCGCGCACGAAGCCGGGGTCTCGCAGCCGTATGTGGTGCGCATGTTCGGCACCAAAGCCGATCTGTTCCAAGAGGTTTTCGATCGCGCCGCCTGCGCGTTGCTCACCGCCTTCGCCGAGGAACTCGCCGATCCCGCGGTGGCCGCGTCGCCGGAGGTCTGGGAACGGCTCGGCGCGGTGTACAACGATCTGGTGGAGGACCGCGACGTCCTCGTCGTGCTGCTCCAGGGCTTCAGCGCGGCGGCCGGGCATCCGCAGATCGCCGCCGCCGCACGGACCTTCGTGTCGTCGCTGTTCACGTTGGTGGTCGAGCGCACCGGCTGCACCCCGCAGCGAGCCAGGGAGTTCATCGCCAACGGCATGCTGCTCAACGCACTGCTGGCCATGAACGCCACCGGCCACGCCGACGGCGACCCGGCGCTGGCCGCGCTCGCCGCCTGCGCGCTGGGCCAGGACTGCGAGTTCGACGCGGGCACCGGGTCGCCGTCGCGGTGAGGCCGGTGCTCAGTCCGGCAGCTGGTGCGCCAGCAGGGTGGTGCCGGTGACGCCGCGGAACTCCTTGATCAGCAGATCGGCGCTGCGCCAGCGCTGGCCGCCGCGGTCGATCGTGGAGGCGCGGCGCACCTCCACCACACCGTCGAACGGCTCGTCGGAGGAGCGCAGGCGCGGGTCCTCGGCGAAGAATTCCAGCTTGCGCATCCACAGGGTGTTGCTGTCGCGCCTGGTCATCGAATCCAGCTGGTAGAGCAGGATCTGGGACAGCTGCGCCACGCCCACGATGGCGTCCACCGGCGACACCGCGCTCCACCACGCCGACTCGGCGCCGACATAGCCGCCCTCGACACCGCTGTGCACGTGCTGCCTGCTGACGATGCGGCCCGCGTCGGGGTCGACGATCAGGTCGGTGGCGGTGAGCGTGTGGTCCTTGACGCCGTTGAGGTAGTAGTGCGGCGCGGGCCCGAAGATGTCGCTCAGGCCCGCGACGTGATCGACGCCGGGCAGATCCAGCGAGCCCGAGCCCACGGGGTGCACGATCGTCAGGTTGCCGGTCAGGTTGCCGACGCGGAACTTGAAGCCGGTGGCCACCTCGCCGCCGTCGGCCACCGATTCGGAGACGACCTCGGCGTGCACCGGGATGTGGTCCAGATCCTCGTGCGGCGCGGCGCCCGCGCGCACCGACGCCTGCCGCACCCACATGCGCGCGGACTCGGCCGGGCCGAGATCGCGGGCGTGGGTGATCGCGGCGTCGCACAGCGAGGTGGCGAGCATGACGGTGTCGACGCTGCTGACGTGCGGCACCAGTTCACCGCCCGATTTGGTGGACCAGGAGCCGGGGTAGCTGAGCCGGGCCACCGCGGTGTGCGTGGCGCCCACGCCGGTGGAGCGGGCGATCCGCAGATCGATCAGTTCGGGGCCGACCTTTTTGTAGCCCTCACCGAAATAGCGGCCCGCCCGGGGTCCGAGGGGCTCGTCGTAACTGGAGAAAGAAACAGTCATGGCAGAACAACTTTCGAACAAATATCGATATCAGGTTTTCAAGCGACCTTGGGCAGGTCGAAAACCTGTCCGGCGTAGGAGAGACCGGCGCCGAAGGAAACCTGCAGCGCGAGTTGTCCCGGCTTCGCCCGTTCGGAGGACACCAGGTCCTCGATCGCCAGCGGCAGCGCCGCCGCCGACGTATTTCCGGTCCGGCGGATGTCGTCGGCGACGACGACGGATTCTTCCTGCCAGCCGAGTTTTCGTGCGACCGCGTCGATGATGCGCAGATTCGCCTGATGCGGAATGAACACCTCGATATCGCCGAGCGCGATTTCTCCGGCCGCGGCGATATCGGCGATGATTGCCGGCACCGCGGTGGTCGCCCAACGGAACACCTCGGTGCCCTCCATGATCAGCGTCGGCGATTTCGCCGTGCGGTCGTCGCGCAGGACGTCCCAGCTCGGCTCCTGGCGGATCAGGTGCGCCCGGTTGCCGTCGCTGCCCCACACCGTGCGGCGGATGTGCCCGGTCTCGGTGGGCCCCACGAGGGCCGCGCCGGCGCCGTCGCCGAAGATGGGGGCGACCGTACGGTCCCGCTGATCGATAGCGGTGCTGAACTTCTCGGCCCCGATGACCAGGATGTTCTCCGCCTGGCCCGCATTGATCAGGGCGGCGGCCTGGCCGATGCCGTGCGCGTAGCCCGAGCAGCCCGCCGACAGGTCGAAGGCCGCGCCGGTGCAGCCGAGTTCGGCCGCGACGAGCGCGGCGCCTGCCGGGGTATTGCTCAGATAGGTGGAGGTCGCGAGCATGACGACGTCGACGTCGCGCGCGCTGGTCCCGGTGGCCTCGAGCGTTTTCCGGGCGGCCGCCGCCGACATGGAAATTACCGTTTCATGATCCCCCGCAAATCTGCGCTCGGTAATTCCCGTGCGCGTGATGATCCATTCTTCGTCGACCCCCAGATTCGGGGCCAGTTCGGAATTGGAAACGATGCGATCGGGCCGGTAGACTCCGATCATCTGAAGACCGGCGCGTGATGCCGTCATATTCTCCCACCCCCGAGAGGTGATTCAACAATTATGTATGAATCAATGTATCACCCGTCCAGAATTGCGGAGTCAGATCACATTGCTATAACGCCTGTATAACGGCACATTGTGATCAAGGTCACGTTTCTTCATGCGCTATTGACATTGCTCGCCCACCGGGCGTCAACCGGGCGGTCGCCGAGCGGTTGCGTGGAGTTCGCCCGGATGTAGTAATCCGATGATTCCCCAGGTCTATCGATAGCCGGGCAATGGCCGGACTTTTCTGGTGTCCGAGACAGGGGGCCCCTGACCTGCGGCGGAAACGACGAAGGCGGGGGTCCGGGTACGTTATGTACCCGGACCCCCGCCTGCGCGGAAGGAGCGGTCTCGCTACCGGCTGGTGAACGGCAGCAGCGCCATCTCGCGGGCGTTCTTGACCGCGACGGCCACCTGCCGCTGCTGCTGCGGGGTGAGCCCGGTGACGCGACGGCTGCGGATCTTGCCGCGATCGGAGATGAACGTGCGCAGCAGGTTCACATCCTTGTAGTCCACCGTCTCCACGCCCGCCGCGATCAGCGGGTTCTTCTTGGGGCGGCGGGCCTGCTCGGCGCGGACCTTCTTCGACGGTGCTCGCTTGACTGCCATGATCAGGGATTCCTTCTGCGGGATCGGTGGTTCTTACCAGCTCGATTTGTGCACACCGGGCAGTTCTCCGCGGTGGGCCATCTCGCGCACACGCACACGGGAGAGGCCGAACTTCCGGAGGTGACCGCGCGGACGACCGTCCGCGGCGTCCCGATTGCGCAATCGTACCGGACTGGCATCGCGGGGCAGCCGCTGCAGGGCCGCCTGCGCGGCAGCGCGCTCGGCGTCGGCGGTCGCGGGGTTGCGGATGAGTTCCTTGAGCTCGGCGCGCCGCGCGGCGTAGCGGGCGACGATCTCCTTGCGCTGCTCGTTGCGGGCGATCTTGGACTTCTTGGCCATCTCAGCGCTCCTCGCGGAACTCGACGTGCTTGCGCACCACGGGGTCGTACTTCTTGAGCACCATGCGATCCGGATCGTTGCGCCGGTTCTTGCGGGTGACGTAGGTGTAGCCGGTGCCCGCGGTGGACTTCAGCTTGATGACCGGCCTGATGTCGGTGGACTTGGATGCCATGGGGACTCCTAGATCGTCTCGCCGCGGGCGCGCAGGCGGGCCACGACCGCCTCGATCCCGTCGCGGTCGATGGTCTTGATGCCCTTGGCGGAGACGGTCAGCGTGATGCGGCGGCCTTCGCTGGGCAGGTAGTAGGTCTTGCGCTGGATGTTCGGGTCCCAGCGGCGATTGGTCCGCTTGTGCGAGTGCGACACGGACTTGCCGAAGCCGGGTTTGCGCCCGGTGACCTGGCAGTGGGCCGACATGCGGGCTCCCTCCGGTGGTGATCACCCCGATGGATGATGACAATCGTTTTCGACAATGACTGTCGGACACTGTACCGTTGCTCGACGGCAAATGAAAATCGTTATCGAAAGGGGTTCCGGTGGTGGTAGTGCCCGATCCCGTCCCGCCCGTGACCGACCGGCGGACGCCCGTGGTGCTGGTCGCCGGCCTGCCCGGACCCGCCGCGGCGGGCGTCGACCACGTCGCGGCGGCGCTGCTCGGCGACGGCACCGTCGTGGTCCGCCACGAGCTGAGCGAGCTGCGCGAAGGCATCGTGCGCCGCACGGTGCGCACCGCGACCCACGCCTCCAGCGCTGTGCTGGAACTGGCGCACGGCTGCGTCTCCTGCACGCTGCGCGCCGATCTGCTGCCGCTGCTGTGCACGCTGGCCGCGCGGGATTCGGTGCGCCGCATCGTGCTCGCGCTGGATCCCGCCTTCGAGGCCGAGGCGATCTGTCAGGCCATCGAGGACGTGGTGGTCTCCGGTGTGGTGGGTCGCGTCGACGGCCCGGCCGGGCGCGACGTGCGCGTCGAGGCCGTGGTGACCTGCGTGGACGGCCAGGAGTGGCTCACCGACGCGACCGGTGAGGACACGCTGGCCGAACGCGGCCTGGCCACCGCCGACGACGACCGCACGGTCGCGCAGGTGGCCGTCGGTCAGGTCGACTTCGCCGACGCCCTGGTGGTCGCCACCCCCGCCGACCCGCTGGAGCGCGAACGGCTCGGCGCGGTGCTGAGCCGTCTGGCGCCGGAGGCGCCGGTCGGCTGGTTCGACGACTTCACCGCGCTGGGGGCTGCCAAAGCCGAGTCCCTGCTCGCGCGCATCCCCGCGCACGCGCGCCGCGGCCGCATCTTCGACGCGCACGCGCCGCTGCTGCGCGGCCAGCCGCCGCTCGGGTCCGAGTGCGGCGTCACGCTTTTCGAGTTCGCGGCGAGCAGGCCGTTCCACCCCGCGCGCCTGCACGACGCCCTGGACGTGCTGTTCGAGGGTGTGATCACCGCGCGCGGGCGCCTGTGGCTGGCCACCCAGCCCGACGAGGTGGTGTGGCTGGAGTCGGCGGGCGGCGGGCTGCGCGTGGGCTCGGCGGGGCGCTGGCTGGCCGCGATGGACGCCGAGGAGATCGAGGCGGCCGATCCGGATCGGCGCGCGCTGGCCGCGCTGCGCTGGGACGACACCTTCGGCGACCGCGACATCTCGCTGGTGATCCTGGCCCACGACGCCGACCCCGGCGAGATCCGCCGCGCCCTGCACTGGGCGCTGGTGGAGGACGACGAGCTGCGGCTGGTGGAGCGCGCGCCCGAGCGTGTCGCGCTGTGGGAGGACCCGTTCGGCGAGTGGCACGCCGACCCGTGCGAGGACGCGCCCGACCTGTTCGACGAGGTCGCGCCGCCGAATCATCAGAGAGGAGAAGGAAAGTGAAGGCAGGGATCCACCCGGACTACCGCCCGGTGGTGTTCGAGGACTCGAGCACCGGCAAGCGGTTCCTCACCCGGTCCACCGCGACCGGTGACCGGACCGTGGAGTGGGAGGACGGCAACACCTACCCGCTGCTGGTCGTGGACGTGACGTCCGATTCGCACCCGTTCTGGACCGGCGCGAACCGCCTGCTGGACACCCAGGGGCGCGTGGAGAAGTTCGAGCGCAAGTACGGCAGGCGCGTGCGCGCCGGGAAGGAGTCCTGAGATGGCGGTGCCCAAGCGCAGGATGTCGCGGTCCAACACCCGCAGTCGCCGGTCGCAGTGGAAGGCGCAGGCCCCGGACCTGGTGCCGGTCACCGTGGGCGGTGTGGTGCACAAGGTGCCGCGCCGTTTGGTGCAGGCCGTGCGCCGCGGCCTGATCGATCTGGACCGTCTCTGAATCGCGGACGGGCGGAGCGACTCACGGGCCGGCGGGTACACCCGCCGGCCCGTCGTCGTGTCCAGCCCTCCTGCCCGGCCGGTGCGGCCAGCGCGGCGGCGAGCTTGACGTACTCGTTGTTCGCCGGCTCGGCGATGGTCTCGATCTTCAGCTCGGCACCTCGTCGTGCTTCGCGGTGAGCCCCGCCGGCGCCGACGGCGGGGCGGCCAGGATCTCCGACAGCGACTTGTCCTCATGGGTCTTGTCGAGTACCACGTTGACTGCCGTGCGATCGTCCTTCGAGACGAAATTTGATGGGTGCCGCCGGGCGGACGAGGCCCGGCTCGCCTCCTACCGGGCGACGACAACTGCGCCGGTTCGTCGCGGGCGCCGAACGCGCGCAACGATCCTCGGGGCGTCGGGCGGGTCGGGGCAACCGACTGGCAATCGGTGTGTCGGGCGTCACATGCGAGGATGTGGTTATGATCGCGCGCCCCCGATTTGCCGTACTGTGAAATACATACTGAGAGTTGGTTTTTAAGCCGATTAAAAGTCTTCGTGCACTGATGATTTCGCGCGAGCGTGCCGGTACCCTCATCTGCGAGGGCGGGTTCCCCGGGTTTCCGGTGGAACCCGCTCATCGCCATTTCTCGGGCCTCTCGCCGAAATGTTTTCTGCCGGAACGTTATCGTGCCGACAGCCCCGGCCGGAATTCCAGCACGCGCGTGTCAATTCTCCGAGTTTCGCCCATTCGGCGCCGACGCCGCCTCGGCCCGGCCCGGCAGGTCCGGCAGCAGCGCCTCCAACCGCGCCAGCTGCGCCCCGATCAGCTCGGCGGGCCCCTCCACGAGCGACAGCGGCCACGGCCACCGCCTGCCCTCCAGGCGCCCGACCTCGGCCGCCAGCTCGGCCGCCGTGGCCTCCAGTTCGCTGATCTCCGTGCGCAGTTCGGCCACCTCCGCGCGCAGGGCCTCGGTATCGCCCTCCAGCTCGCCGATCCGGCGCAGCGCCGCCGCCAAACCCTCCACCAGGGTCAGGTGCCGCCCTTCGGCGTCGGTGCCCAGCTGCGGCCAGCCCGCCAGTCCGGGGCCGCGCAGCTGGACCTGGATATCGCGCAGCACCGCGTCCTGCTCCGGCGTCATGTCCGGTTCCTCTCCTCGGAAGTTCTCACCGGCCGAAATCCGCTGTCCCGGCCACGTTCACAGCGCAGCAAGGCGCCTGCTGAATATTGCGCCGCGCCTGGCGTGTTTCGCCCGCCGAGCGTCGGTCCGCCGAGCGAGCGTTGTGCCGCGGGCGTCGGTCCGCCGGGCGGGGTGTTCCGCCCGCTGTCGGTCGGTCGCGGTGTTCCGGGTGCCAGGCGCGGTCTGCCGAGTGGAGCATTCCGCTCGCCCGGCATCGGTCTGGCGGGCAGCGCCCGCCCCTGTGTCCGGCGAACGGCTCACCGGCCGGACACCGCCGCAGTAGCGCACATTCGCGCGTTCGAGCACGGTGGCGGCGTCGGCGAGGTGGGCATCCGCGGTACGGCGCCGAAT
The DNA here is from genome assembly GCF_036051655.1 of Nocardia puris. Classification (NCBI taxonomy): domain Bacteria; kingdom Bacillati; phylum Actinomycetota; class Actinomycetes; order Mycobacteriales; family Nocardiaceae; genus Nocardia; species Nocardia puris. The sequence continues at coordinate 2,826,413 of NZ_CP107943.1, forward strand.
CGGCCGTACCGCGCCCTGAAACGCATGGGCCCCAGTCCAATCCGCCGGAATCTCGATCAGCGGGTGAACTGCGGCTGACGGTCGCGCGCCGGGAAGGGCGCCGACTGCCGCGGGGGCTCGGGTTGCCGCGCGGGCGCGGCGACCGGGTCGGTCGCGGTGCGCCGGTCCGGCGCGACGAGCACCGCGGTGATCGGCACCGAGAGCGAGAGCGTGCCCACCACGAACATCGGCACCAAGAACGAGAAGAGGTCGTCACCCTCCGGGGTGGCGGCGCGCGGGTCCAGCACCATCTCCACACCGGCCATCCGCACGAAATGCGTTCCGGCGACGGCGAGGCCGAACAGCGCCGCGGCGCCCACCACCGTGAGCGCGGAACGCCTGCCCAGCGCGAACCACAGTGTGGCCACGGCGATCCCGATCGCCAGCAGGGTGGCGGCCAGGATCGCGAACACGTTGGTCTCCAGCTCGCCGCGGATCCGCACCGCGCTCATCCCCAGGGCCATGGCCAGACTCGACCCGACGCCGATCAGCACGCCGCTGCCCACCAGCCGCAGCAGCGCGGGGGCGCGGCCCGCCGTCACCAATCCGGCGAACACCGACACCACGGCCAGCACGGCCGCGGCGGTGAGCCGGGTGACGTCGTAGCGGATCAGCGTGTCGCCGGAGGGTTCGACGCCGAGCATCGAGACGAAGACCGCCAGCCAGGTGCCGATGCCGCCGATCGACACCGCGGCCGAGGCCAGCCACACCATCCGGAACTTTGCCGTCACCGACTTGGTGGACTGGCGCACGCAGATCAAGCCCATCAGGGCACCCGCCATCGACACCAGGATCGACAGGCCGAGCACCCAATAGCCCATGGAGAAGTAGATCAACTGCGAACCCTCACACCTGCCCGACCGGCTGGGCACCCTGCTCGGCCGCCAGCCGCTGGATCGCGTATTCCGTGACGGCGGCCAGAGACTGGCGCACCTCCATGGCGTTGCGCGCGTCGATGTCCACGATCGGCACGCCAGGGCGCACCGACAGCGCCTCGCGCAGCTCGGCCACCGGGAACCGGGGCGCGTCGGGGAATCGGTTGACCGCCACCAGGAACGGCAACCCCCGCGCCTCGAAGAAGTCCACCGCCGCGAAGCTGTCCTCGATGCGCCGGGTGTCCACCAGCACCACCGCGCCGATGGCGCCGCGGATCAGGTCGTCCCACATGAACCAGAAGCGGCGCTGGCCCGGCGTGCCGAACAGGTACAGCGTCAGGTTGCCCGGCAGCACGATCCGGCCGAAATCCATGGCGACCGTGGTGGTCTCCTTGCCCGGCGTGGCGGCCAGGTCGTCGATGCCGTCGGAGAAACCGGTCACCATCGCCTCGGTGCGCAGCGGGACGATCTCCGACACCGCGCCGACGAAGGTGGTCTTGCCCGCGCCGAACCCCCCGGCGACGACGATCTTGGTCGAGGCGGTCCGGTTGTCCTGCGGTGCGCCTGGGGCCTGCGGCGCCGGATGCATCGCGGGCGCCGAACCGTACGGCTGGGGGTTATAGGGCGCGGAGTCCACGCAGAGTCCTCTCCATCAGGGACCGGCGCTCGTCGTAGGTCGCCTGGTCGCTCAGGGTCGAATGCACACGCAGCGTCCCGGCGACGACGAGATCGCCGATCACGACCCGGACCAGGCCGAGCGGCCGCTGTAGCTGAGCCGAGATCTCGGCGACCGACAAGCGCGCGGTCGCGAGCCGCACGATATCGGTACGGATATCGCCGACCGGCCAATCGAAATGGGCAGTGTAGGAGATGGTCTCGATGACCGCCTCCAGGGGTAGGTCGACCGCGGGCTCGGTACGCCCCGAGGTCAGGGCGTACGGTCGAACACGCGTGGGTGGAGTGACCGGCCCCCCGCCGGCTGGGTTGGACATGGCACGCTCTAGACAGCGGTGCGGGCGGTGGCTTGGACCACCGAACCGACCCGGTCGACCAGCAGCGCCATCTCGTATCCGATGCGGCCGATGTCGTGCGTCTTGTTCGCGAGCACGGCCAGGTGCGAGCCGTTGCCGACCGTCATCACCAGCAGGTAGCCGCGCTGCATGTCGACGATCGATTGCATCACCTTGCCGCCGTTGAACAGCTGGGCCGCGCCCGCCGACAGGCTCGCCAGACCCGCGGTGACGGCGGCCAGCTGTTCGGCGCGATCGCCGGGCAGGTGCGGGCTGGTGGCCTGCAGCAGGCCGTCGGCCGACACGAGCACGGCGTGCGTGACACCCGGGACGTCCCGGGTGAAACGGGTGACCAGCCAGTTCAGGTTCTCGTCCGTCGTAGTGCCTGGTTTCTCGGTCATGCAAGCCCTCCGTCGTTGTACTGGGCGTCGGCCCGCCCGCTGCGGACCCCGCTGAGATGCCTGGTCAAGCTGTTGCGGATCTCGTCAGGATTCCGCTGGTTGGATTCGGTGGCCGGGGCGAGCCCGCCGGGGACCAGCTGGGCGCCGGGCTGGCGGATCGGCAGACCGCCGGACGTGCGTCCGGAGGTGGCCGGGTTGCTGGCCTCCGCGGCGGCGGCCCAGCCCACGTCGGCGGGGGAGGTCCAGGTGCCTTCGCTGTGCTCCGCGGCGGCGGTGGCGGGTTCGACCAGCCACTCCGACACCATGCGCTGGTAGATCGGCGTCGGCGATTCGCCGTTGACCGGTCGCAGCCCGGTGACCGTCGGCTGCGCGGCCGTCGCGGTGGGCGCCGCGGGGGCGGGAGCGGGCGGTTCGGGGATCGCGTAGGTCTCGGTCTCGGCCCACACGTCCACCTTCGCCTCTTCTTGCGCCGGGGCGGGCAGGGCGAGCGGTTCGGCTTGGGAGGCAGCGCCGTTGCCGGTGCGATTGCGCAGCGGCCGCATACCGCCGCGGCCGGGATCGGTGGTCTCCACGTCGAGGATGGCGGGTTCGCGCTCGGCCGGGCCCGCCACCCGGATGGCCGGGCGGCGCTGCGGCAGGCCGCTGGCGCTGGTCTCGAACGACGAGGTGTGCTCGGGCAGCGCCAGACTCGGCACCGGTACCAGCATCCGCGGCGGCGCGATCGTCGGCTCGGCGGGCAGCTCGTGCGGCGGCTGCGGCGCGGTGAGCTGCGGCGTCTTGTCCGACACCGGCACCGGCGAGACCAGCGTGCCCGGCAGGTGCACGCTCGCCGTGATGCCGGGCTGCTGCGCCATCGCCGAGGTGCGGCGCAGGTTGACGGTGATGTTGTGGCGCTTGGCGAGGCGGCCGACCACGAAAAGACCCATGCGGCGGGCGGTCTCGACGGTGACCTCACCACCGGAGGCGAGGTGCTCGTTGACGGTCTGCAGGTCCTCGGCCGACATGCCAAGGCCGCGGTCGATGATCTCGATCAGGTAGCCGCCGTCCACCGCGCGCGCCACCGACACCGCGACCGGGGTGGTGGGCGGCGAGTAGCGCAGCGCGTTGTCGATGAGCTCGGCGAGCAGGTGCTCGACGTCGACGGCGGGCTCACCCGGCACGATGCCGTCGGGCGCGGTGCCGATCTCGACGCGCTGGTAGTCCTCGACCTGGGAGACCGCGCTCCACAGCATGTCCGACAGCGGCACCGGCGGCAGGTGGCCGCGGCGCAGCGCGGTGCCGGCGAGCACCAGCAGGTTGTCGCCGTTGCGGCGCATGCGGGTGGCGAGGTGGTCCAGGCGGAACAGGCTCTGCAGGCGCTCGGAGTTGTCCTCGTCGTGCTCGAGTTCCTCGATGAGGGTGAGCTGCTGCTCCACGAGGGACTGGCTGCGCCGCGACAGGGTCTCGAACATGCTGCCGATCTGAAGGCGCAGACGGGCCTGCTCACCGGCGAGATGCAGCGCGGCGTCGTGGATGTCGTCGACGGCGCGGGCCAGCTGGCCGATCTCCTCGGTGGTGTGCACGTCGACGCGGGTGGCCTCGGGGGTGGCGCCGCCCGAGCGCACCACTTCGAGCTCGTTGGGGAGGTCGACGTGGGCGACCTGGAGGGCGCCGTGGCGCAGGCGGCGGATCGGCACGACGAGCGAGCGGGCGACCGCCAGCGCCAGCGCGAGACCGGCGAGCAGGGTGGTCACCACGATCGCGATATCGCGCAACACCACGCCGCGCACTTCGGCGGTTCGCGCGGCCAGCCGTTCGTCGATGGTGTCGACCAGGCTCAGCGTGGTCTGGTCGTAGGCGGTGGCGCTGGTGCGCAGCGAATCCGCGACGGGCTGGCTGCTGGCGGGCTCGCCGAGGTTCTGGCTGAACGCGCCGAGGCGCACGTTCACCGAGTCGATCAGCACGCTGGCGTTGAGCGCGGAACTCGGTTGCAGCTGGGCGAACTGGGCGAGCAACACGAGTTCGCCACCGGCGGTGGTGAGTACCGTGGGGCGCACCGCGGGGTTGCGGTCGGCGCCGGGCGAACCGATCAGCAGGTACTGCTGGGTGTGCAGCCGCCGCGCGTTGGTGGTCACACCGAGCTGCAGGAAGTACCGCTGGATGGTGATCTCCTCCAGCGAGGTCGAGCGCGCGATGGCGTTGCCGATGCGGGCGGCGACCTCGTCGGCCTGCTGGCCGATGGCGACGGGGGAACTGTTGCGTAGGCCGTTGCGCATGGCGCGGCCCGCGGTGAGCGCGGCGTCGAGTTCGTTGGTGACCTCGGTGGAGGCGCCGGTGGAGCGCAGCGCCGTCTGCAGATCGGCCGCGGCCTGGTCGAAACGGCCCGCGATGCGGTCGATCTCGGCGTCGCCCGCGGTCTCCTGGTTATCCCAGACGGTGGCCGTGGTGACCGCGAGTTGTTCGGTGGCCGAGGCGAATCCGAGCATCGGCCGGATGATCCTGGCCTGGTCGGTCGCGGCGTCCAGGTCGGCGATGGTGTTGAGCTCGTCGTTGATGCGCAAGACGGCGAACGTCGAGGCCAGCACCACCGGCAGCAGTAGTACGATCCCGACCTTGCGGGTGACGGACCAGTTCGACAGCCTGAATTGCCGGGAACGCGGTGCTGCTTCCATCCGCTTCCGTCGCCTCCACTCCGCGCGGGTTCCCCGGATGGTTAGTGGCTGTTCGCGAAAAGTATGGGACCAACCCGCTGAGAACCAACTCGAGGTCTTGTTTTTACCGCAGGGAACATACCCCGCCGCGTGGGTTCCGGCAATCCGGACTGTCCCGTTCGACAATTCCCTAATATGGCCACGCAGAACAAGATTCGGTCGAAATCTCAACCAACCCAGCGACCGGAAACCGCGAGCGCCGATGAAAGTCGCTGGTCATCGGTGGTGCTTCGGCGTGTCGTCGGCCGGACGGCGACGTGGCGTGTCGCACGCCCCTCTCAGTCGGCTCTCAGTCGGTGCGGTCAGACTGTTGTCATGCGCATTCTGGTAGTCGACGACGATCGCGCCGTCCGGGAATCGCTGCGCCGGTCGCTGACCTTCAACGGCTACTCCGTCGATCTCGCCGTGGACGGTGTGGACGCCCTGGAGAAAGCCGCCGCGCAGCGCCCCGACGCGCTGGTGCTGGATGTGATGATGCCGCGCCTGGACGGCCTCGAGGTTTGCCGGCGGTTGCGCAGCACCGGTGACGATCTTCCGATTCTGGTTTTGACGGCGCGGGATTCGGTTTCCGAAAGAGTTGCCGGGCTCGACGCCGGTGCCGACGATTATCTGCCGAAACCATTCGCGCTCGAAGAATTGCTGGCGCGGCTGCGCGCCCTGCTGCGCCGCCGGGCCCCCGACCAGGGCGACACGTCGGAGGCCATGCGGTTCGCCGATCTGTCGCTGGACCCGGTCACCCGCGAGGTGGCCCGCGACGGCCGCTCGATCAGCCTGACCCGCACCGAGTTCTCGCTGCTCGAGATGCTGATGGCCAACCCGCGCCGCGTGCTCACCCGCAGCCGCATCCTCGAAGAGGTCTGGGGCTACGACTTTCCCACCTCCGGCAACGCGCTCGAGGTCTACATCGGCTACCTGCGCCGCAAGACCGAGGCCGAGGGCGAGCCGCGTCTCATCCACACCGTGCGCGGCGTCGGCTACGTGCTGCGCGAGACTCCGCCGTAGGCGCCGGTGATGGCACGAGGTTCCACCCGCCCGCACAAGATCGCCCCGGTCGGCAGGCCCGATCCGGCCGAGATGCGCCCGCCCATGCCGCTCACCCGGTCGGTGTCGCTGCGCTGGCGCGTCACCCTGCTCGCGGCGTCGGTGGTGGCGATCGCGGTGGCGCTCACCTCGATCGCCGCGTACGCGATGGTGGCGCGCGCGCTCTACGCCGACGTCGACGCGCAGTTGCGGGCGCGCGCGTCGACGATGATCAACAACAATTTCGAGAGCATGGGCTTCCAGTCGATCATCCTGGCCGGCCTGTTCTCCAACGACGTGGGCGTCGCGCTGATATTCGCCGACCACAAGCCCTACATCCCGCCGCAGCACACCGATCCGCCGCTGGGGGAGGAGGAGCTCGCCGTCGCCGACGGCACGCTGCCCTCCTCGCTGCGCACCGTGCGCAACCAGCGGGTGCTGGCGGTGCGCACGAACTCCGGTGCCACGCTGGTCATCTCGCAGCGCCTGGAACCCACCAGGGAAGTGCTCGACCGGCTGGCCTGGCTGCTGTTCGTGGTCGGCGGCTGCGGCGTGGTGCTGGCCGCGGCGGCGGGCACGGCGGTCGGGCGCACCGGGCTGCGGCCCATCGCCCGGCTCACCGCCGCCACCGAACGCGTCGCCCGCACCGACGACCTCACCCCGATCCCGGTCACCGGCGACGACGAACTCGCCAGGCTCACCGAGAGTTTCAACACCATGCTGCGGGCGCTGGCCGAATCACGCGACCGGCAGCGCCGTCTCGTCGCCGACGCGGGCCACGAACTGCGCACGCCGCTCACCTCGCTGCGCACCAATATGGAACTGCTCATCGCCTCCGGCAGGCCCGGCGCGCCGCGCATCCCCGAGGAGGACATGGCCGAGCTGCGCGCCGACGTGGTGGCCCAGATCGAGGAGCTGTCGACCCTGGTCGGCGATCTGGTCGACCTGGCCCGCGAGGACGCGCCGGAGACCGTGTACGACCGGATCGATCTCGGCGAGGTCACCGAGCGCGCGCTGGAGCGGGCGCGGCGGCGGCGCGGTTCCGTCGAGTTCGTCGCCGAGCTGCGCCCGTGGTTCGTCTACGGGCACGAGGCCGGGCTGGAACGGGCGGTGCTCAACGTCCTGGACAACGCGGCCAAATGGAGTTCGCCCGGCACCACGGTGCGGGTCACCATGCGCGAGGCCGGGCGCGGACTGCTGGAACTGGCCGTCGACGACGCCGGGCCCGGTATTCCGGCCGCGGAGCGGGAGCTGGTGTTCGAGCGGTTCTACCGCACCACCGCCTCGCGCTCCATGCCCGGATCGGGGCTGGGCCTGGCGATCGTCAAGCAGGTCGTGACCAAACACGGCGGCACCATCAGCATCGATACCTCGGAGCGCGGCGGCGCCCTGATCCGTATCGTGTTACCCGGTGAGGGCGACGGTGCGTCCGCCGCTCAGCTCTCGGAAAACTGATAGCACGGTCTCAGTCGGCTCTAAGCCGTCGTCGGCACGCTGGTCGGCAGACGTGAGGAGAACACCCATGACCGAGGATTTCCAGGAACGCCGCGGGGAACACTCGGCGCCCGGCCATCCGCCGACCGAGCGGATCCCGGCCGATCAGTCCGCGTGGCACCCACAGCAGCCCGCGGAGTACGGCGCGCCGGGCTACCCGCCGCCCGCCTACGCCGCTCCCGCCTTTGCCACGGCCCCCGCCGCACCGCCCGCGCGTAAACCGGTGCGCACCGGTCTCGTCGCGGGCGCGGTTGCGCTGGCGCTGGTGAGCGGCGGTGTGGGCGGCGCGGTCGGTGCGCTGGTCGCCGGGAACGATTCCGGTGGCGCGCCCGTCACCAATGCGCTCGATGCCCCGCGCCCCGGGGTGAATACGGTGGCCAACGCGCCCGCGGGCTCCACCCAGGCGGTGGCGCAGAAGGTGCTGCCCAGCGTCGTGATGATCAAGGTCGCCAGCAACCGCGCCGAGGGCGAGGGCTCGGGCGTGGTGCTCTCCTCCGACGGACTCATCCTCACCAATAACCACGTCGCGGCCGGCGGCGGCGCGAACGCCAGGATGGAAGTGGTGTTCTCCGACGGGAGCAGCGCGACCGCCACCATGGTCGGCGCGGACCCCGTCTCGGACCTCGCGGTGATCAAGGTCGAGGGCAAGACCGGGCTCACCCCCATCGAACTGGGCACCTCGCAGAACCTCCAGGTGGGTCAGCCGGTGGTGGCCATCGGCTCGCCGCTCGGCCTGGCCGGCACCGTCACCACCGGCATCGTGTCGGCGCTCAACCGTCCGGTGTCGACCAGCGGCCAGGGCAGCCAGAACCCCACCACGCAGCCCGTGATCGACGCCATCCAGACCGACGCCGCCATCAACCCCGGCAACTCCGGCGGCGCGCTGGTGGACGGCGAGGGCAAGCTGATCGGCATCAACACCGCCATCGCCACGCTGGGCGCCTCCGAGCTGAGCGGCCAGCAGAGCGGTTCCATCGGCCTCGGGTTCGCGATTCCCGTCGACCAGGCCAGGCGGGTCGCCGACGAGATCATCAAGACCGGCAGCGCCACCTACGCGCAGATCGGCATCAAGGTGCGGCCCCAGGCGGGCGCCGCGCTGGTGCTCGAGGCCGTACCCGACGGACCGGCCGCCCGCGCGGGCATCCCGGCGGGCGCCGTCATCACCAGGCTCGACGACCGTCCCATCGATTCCGGCGAGGCACTCATCGCCGCCGTCCGTTCACGTCAACCGGGAGACAAGGTGCAGATCACCTATACCGACGAACAAGGCAACAATCCGAAGACCGTCGAGGTGACGCTCACCGGCGCGCCCGCGGACGGGGGCCGCTGATGCGACTGTCCGAAGCCGGATTCACCGCTGCCGCCGCCGGACTCCTCGGCGCAGGCGCTACGGTGAGCACCATGGAAATCGATGCTCCTGTGGCAGGGCGAGCACTGGTGGTTGTCGTCGACGATCGGACCGCGCACGGAGGGGTGGACTCGCTGGGCCCGCTGGTCACCGAACTGCTGACCGAGGCGGGTTTCCTGGTGGACGCGTCGGTGTCGGTCCAGGCCGACGAGGTGGAGATCCGCAACGCGCTCAACACCGCGGTCATCGGCGGTGTCGATCTGGTCATCTCGGTCGGCGGCACCGGCATGTCCCCGCGCGATGTGACGCCGGAGGCGACCTCGCAGGTGCTCGACCGTGAACTGCCCGGCATCAGCGAGGCGCTGCGCTCCTCGGGCCGGGTCGCCGGATCGCTGGACGCCGGCCTCTCGCGCGGGCTGGCGGGCATCTCCGGCAGCACCCTCGTGGTGAACCTGCCCGGAACCCGCGCCGCCGTCCGCGACGGGATGGCAACTCTGTCGCCGCTGGCCAGCAAGGTCATCGGCGAACTGTCCGGGTTGGCGGACTGATCGCCACCCCCGGCGAAACTCCCGACGTCCCTCGCGAGGCAACGCGCCGCGCGAGGGACGTCGCGCGTTTGGCGCGCATCTTCGGCGACACGCTGCCCGACACGACCGCCGACGAGCGCGACACCGATCCGCGCGAGAACGGCTCGGGTGACGACTGGCTGCGGTCGCAGGTGCCGCCCCATCACGGATGACCAGTTACTACTGATTCAGTCCGTAGATGACTCGGGAGAAGCGGTGATCTTCCCATTAGCTGGGCGATGAGCCGCGATGTCGGCACGGTCGAATACTGTGCTGGCGCGTAGCGCTCGCTTGGCATTCTTGCGCCGTGAACCGCTCGATTCGACGGTTTCAGATGCGTTCGCCGCCGGTTTATGCACGTCAAGCGATATCAACATCTGTTTTCATGTGATTTACATCACGTTGAACTTTATATTTCTTTGCGTTGCCGAGTCGTTACCCACCGTTTAATCTTCGCCACGAGCCACCCACACCACACGGTCCCTTCGGGCTCGGAAGCGGCACGTACGACGCCGATCCGGCGGAGCCTGGCTCGGCTCCGGGGCCGGCTCACGCTTTGCGCCGAAATAACAACGGGTTACACGTTGGCAACAAACAGGCGACAAACTGAGCTGGGCCTGAGAGGACCACCCGTCCAGCCTCGACGGTCGAGGTTGACTGTTTGAACCTGATGAGGGGAAGTATGAGCGAGAACCGCACCAACGGTTTGCGTCGCGGAGCCCGCGCCGCGGGCGTCGGCGCCGCCGCGGCCGTTGCCATGGGCCTGCTGTCCACCGGCGCCGCCAACGCCGATACCTTCGTGCCGTTGCCGGACGGCGAGAAGATCGGCCCTGGCGTCACCATCACGCGCACCGGGGAGAGCGCTCTCATTTCGCCATCGATGGCCGCCAACGGCGCCGGACGAGTCGTCTGGGTGTCCGGCAAAGCCACCGCCGACGTCACCGTCACCCCCGAGGGCGAGGTGGGTCCCTACAACGGCCCGTCCGGCGCTCCCGGCAGCAACAACTCCTCGACGCACGGTGCTTCGCAGATCAACACCGGCTACATCGTCGGCTGCCAGGTCAGCATCGGTGACGACGCGATCAGCCTGGGCATCTCCGGCGTCATCGATCTCAGCAGCGGTGGCCTCGGCGGCTCGGTCGGCCTGAGCCTGGGCCCGGGTGAGGTCAAGTTCGTGCAGATCAGCGCGAAGGACATCCTCAAGCCCGGCGTCTACTCGATCGAGTACCAGGACGCCGAGATCGAGATCCAGGGTTGCGCGGGTTACGCCCAGGCGCGGGCGTACACCGTCGTCGAGATCATCGGCGACCACTACTCGAAGACCTCCCTCTACGGGGCGCCGTTCAGCATCGGCTGACGTCTGTCGAATCCACCGAACATTCTTCTCGCTGAAGCGAATCAACCCTCGAGGGGTATCAACCAATGAGCATTCGTAAGACCGTGGCGCGGCTCGCCGGTGCCGGCGCCGCCGCGACCATCGCGATGGGCCTGTTCTCCGCCGGCGCCGCCAATGCCGACACCTTCGTGCCGCTGCCCGGCGGCGAAATCACCAAGACGCTGAGCGATGGCACCGTGGTGACCATCCGCATGGTCGGCGAGTCCGCCACCATCAGCCCGTCCATGGGCTCGACCCCGGTCCACCGCAACGCGTGGGTCTCGGGTTCGGCGCAGGTCGAGCTGTCCGGCACCGGCGGCGACGTCGGCGGCGCCATCTTCCCCGGCTACGTCGTGGGCTGCCAGGTCAACATCGCAGGCGGCGGCGTCGACGGCGGTGTCGAGGGCTCGCTCGACTGGAGCGGTGAGACCGTCACCGGCGGCGCTGGTGCCAGCAGCGGCGGCAACCTGTCGCTCGGCCCCGGCCAGGCCACCTCGTTCTACGTCCTCGACCTGGAGCAGGCCGACGATTACGGCAGCGAGTCGCACAAGAAGCGCAACAAGTTCAAGGGCAGCAGCGGCTCGGTCACCTGGGCCGACTCCACCATCGGCCTGTCCGGCTGCGGTGGCTACGCCCAGGCGCGCTCCTTCGTGAGCGTCGAGGTCGAGACCGACAACGTCATCAGCTGGGTCACCCTGTGGGGCCAGCCCTTCAGCCTCGGCTGATGATCGCGGGCTAGCCGCCCGGAGATGATGTGGGAACGGGCCCGTCGCGCGAGCGGCGGGCCCGTTGTCTATCTTCCTATAGTTTCGAACTTCGGGTTAGGCGTACCTCCGCCTTCGCTCCGGCCATGCGCGAGGTTTTCGGATGGGCTCCGCCCAGCTGCGCCCGATATGCTTGTAGCGGTCGTTCGGAGGGGACAACCCGGACGAACCGAAGGGAGCGGGCCGTCGAACCTCTGCTCGCGGCCCGCTCCCGCTCTCGGATCAGAACTCGTGCTTGCCGCCGCCGCTCTCGCGGCCCTCGGCGAGCAGATCGCGGATCTGGATCAGGATTTCGGTGTCGCTCAACGGTTCTTCCGGCTCGCCGCCGAACCGCTTCTTCAACCGCGTCGCGGGCACCACCAGCACGAAATACAGGATCGCCGCGATGAGCACGAAATTGAGGATCGCCGTGATGATCGGGCCGATCTCCACGAAGGTCGCGGGCTTGTCGGCAACCAGGTAGAAACCGAGGCCGATCTCGTCGCTACCGCCGAACACGGCCAGCAGTGGATTGATGATGCCGTTGCTGAACGCGGTGACGATCGCGACGAACGCGGTACCGATGACGACCGCTACCGCCAGGTCGACGACGTTTCCGCGGAGTAGAAAATCCTTGAATCCCTTGAGCATTGCCGATCTCTCCTCTTCCCGTGGAGCTGCGGTCACACTCGGCCGAATAATGGCGCCGGGTATCGAGAGATGCTAGTTGACCTTGGTGGTTATTGTCCGGCGAACATATTCGGCGTCGAGGAATTCGGGTGGGCGCGCGTATGTCCGCTCGGTGAACTGAGCGTGGGCGGGTGGTTGGTCAGCCGCTGGTGCCGAGGGGCGGTTCGCTCGGGCCGGCGCCGAAGCGATTCGCCGCCGCGTGCGTTTGTGGCGGGTGTCGATGCCGACGGGATGCCGTTCCCGTTCGCGCGGCGCGGGCGCCGCTCCGCTCCTTCATCGCGGAGGTTGTCGGCGAAGATCGATGCCGGTCGGGCCGGGGGCGGTGTCAGGGTCGCGTAGTCGTCGATGATCGATGAGTGGGCCGGTGCCGGGCTGGGCCGGTTCGCTGGAAACGCACGTGGCTGACGGCGGACCTGTGCAGGGGAGACCGTAGCCTCTCGCGCGCACGATCGACTCGGCGTTCAGGAGGGTTCCCCCGGTGCGCCGAGGTTCGTGCCCGGGCGTGCCGAGCTCAGTCGTTACGAGGAATGCGTAAGGCGTTGATCCACAGCCGGTTCGCCGTGTCGATCAGGGCGTCGAGCGGGGCGGGTTCGGCACCGTCGTAGCCGGTGACGAAATGGGTGTAGGCGAGGCGGCTGACCATCCCCGACAGGGCGCGTGAGGCGAGCATCGGATCGAGTTCGGCGTCGGCGAGCCCGCGTTCCTGCAGGTTCTCGATGCTACGCGCGTTGCGCAGGACGAATGCCTCGGCGCGCCGCCTGCGCAATGCGGCGAATTCAGGGTCGATCGTGGCGACCTGTTCGAGCAACCCCATCAATTTTGCGTTGCGCTGATAGGCGAGGAAATAGGCGCGGTTGCTGGCGGCGATGATCTGCGCCGGGTCCGCGTCCTCGGCCACCCGGGGCATGCCCGGGTGCATCATGTCCTCCTGCGCGACCTCCAGCACCGCGGCGAAGATCTCCTCCTTGCTCGCGAAATAGGTGTAGAAGGTGCCCGCGGAACACTTCGCCGCCTTGGTGATATCGCTGAGCCGCGTGTCGAGATACCCGCGCTTCTCGAAGACCTTCCGCGCCGCGGCCACCAGCGCCGCCCGCGTCCGCAGCCCCCGCTGCGTGCTGGGCAACTCCCGCAACAAGGACGACCGCGCCATCGACGGCGGCGCCTCCTCCTCTTCGACCTGCGGCCCACGAGTCTCCATGCAGCATTTATACGCGAGCGCATCGACAGGGTTCCCGACTCCGACCGTCGAACCGGTGCCGCCGATCAGTCCGGCTGCACCGGAAGCGGGTGGGATCCGACGGGCGGGCGATGCCGGCGATGATGCGTAGTGCGCCCCTCCTCCGCGAGCCGGGCGCTGAACGACACCGAACCGCCTCCTCGCCGACTACCACCCCCGGTTGACCACATGGGTCGATCGATGTCAGCCGGGCCTGGTCGCGAAGCCCGATCACGGACAGGGATGCGAGATAGTGCGGCCGTGCCGGACGGCCGGTCGCTCGTGCCGGATCATCCGGCACGAGCGACCGGCCGCGTCACGCGACGGCGGTTCCCTCGAGTTCCACCATCTGGCCCGGAATCGCCAGGCGTGTCACCCCGAGCATCGTGGTGGTGGGCGCCACTCCGGCGGCGCCCAGCCGCGCCGCCAGCACGCCGTAGTGCTGGAAGAGCAGGTCGACGTCGGTCGTGTAGACGTTGAGCCGGACGAGATCGGCGACCGACATGCCCGCCTCCCGGAGCACAGCCTCCACGTTGTCGATGCTCAGCGCCAGTTGCGCCGACATATCGCCCTCGTGCTCGGGCTTGCCTTCGCTGTTCATCGCGGTCTGTCCCGAGATGTAGAGGGTCCGGGTCTGCCCGGAGACGACCTCGCCTTGGTTGAACCCCAGCTCCACCGACCAGGTGACCGGATTGACCGCCGTGCGTTCGATGCCCACATCAACTCCATTCGCTCGAGTACGTCCGTCGATCGGGTCGTCGACGTCGTGCCGATGAGCTTGCCGACAAATCACGACACCCTGTGTCGTGTATTCGATAGGGTTCTCGTATGCGCGCCGACCGCCTGGTCTCCCTGGTGCTGCTGCTGCGTCAGCGGGGCCGGCTGACGGCGGAGGTCCTGGCCCGCGAGCTGGAGGTGTCCACCCGCACCGTGCTGCGCGATATCGAGGCGTTGTCCGCGGCGGGCGTCCCGGTCTACGCCGAGCGCGGCAGGCACGGCGGTTTCGCGCTGCTGCCCGGCTTCCGCACCGAGCTGACGGGGCTGAATCACGACGAGGCCCTCGCACTGCTGACCGCCGGTTCGGGGCAGGTGTTCGGTCTCGGCTCGGCACTCGCCTCGGCCATGCGCAAGGTGGTCGACGCGCTGCCCGAAAGTCAGCGCGCCGCCGCCGGTGATGTGGCCCGGCGATTCCTCGTGGAGCCGGAGACCGACCTGCTCGCCCGCCGCCTGCCCGCCGAGGACGTGCCCGGCGACGCGATGGCGGTGGTCCGCCGCGCCGTGGTGGCCGGCCGGAAGCTGCGCATCCACTACACGGCCGTGGACCAGGCGCCGCGCTGGCGCACGGTGGACCCGATCGGCCTGGTCACCGTCCGCGACCAGGGCTACCTGCTGGCCACCAGATCCGGTGCGGATCGCACCTACCGCCTGTCCCGCATCTGCGCCGCCGAAGAACTCCCGGAGCCTGCCCGGCGCCCGGATCGCGTCGACCTGAACCAGATCTGGCGCGAACGCGCCACCCGCTTCCGCACCGGCGGCGACCAGCTCACCGCCCAGCTCCTGCTGAACCCGACCAGACGCGACGAACTTCTCACCACCGTCCTCGCCGTCCTCTCCGAGACCCTGGACCCGACCGGCCGCCTACGTCTCGAAGTCATCTTCCAGGACGCCCGCCACGCCGAATGGGCGCTGTGGCAACTCGGCCCCGACGCCGAAGTTCGTGCCCCGCAAACCCTCCGGGCGGCCTTGCGCGCTCGCGCACTCGAAATCGCCGACCTGTACGAGGTCCGCTGACAGCCCGACCGGGAAGTCACCGGACCGAGCCCTACACACAACCCGTCCGAGGGCGCCGCGAATCGACCGCGGATGGCCGGCCCGGATCCGCCACGGCCGCCTCGACCGGCGATCGGTTCCGTCCGTGGTAGAAGACGCGTCGCGCCGACGGCGGATCACGCAGTGACATCGCGGCAGGTCACGCACGGTACCTGCCGTAGCTGGCGCAGGCGATGTATGGCGGATCGCGTCCGGCAGTGTCGGCGTATCGCAGCCGGACGTGGCTGCCGGGGATGCTGCGCTCGAGTTCGTCGGCGGTGCCCTCGGCGACGATATGGCCCCGGTCGAAGACCGCGATCTTGCGGCCAGCTGATCGGCTTCCTCGAGGTACCGGGTGATGAGGAAGATGGTCACGCCGTCGGCGGTGAGCACCCGGACGATTTCCCGCATGGTCCGGCGGCCGCGCGGATCGAGCCCGGTGGTCGGTTCGTCGAGGAAACACCTGGTTGCGCGGATTTCCCCAGGGCTGAGCGACGCCAGATCCGCCTGTCGCTCCCGCGCACTTCCCCGCCTGGGAGAAGCGAACTCACCTGCGCGTACGCTCCGATGGGCACCCGCAGGCAGAGTAAGGACTCCTGCCGTTCACGGCGCATTCACCTTTGGACGGTACTCAAGGCCAGGAGCGCTCCGCTCGCCCAAGTACTGCTGATGAGGGATTATTGATGAGGGCACGTCACGCCAAGGCAACTACTGGCATGTGGTCAACCGCGGTCGCGGTGCCACTGGCCACCGCGGTCACCTCGGTCGGCGTCGCATCCGCGACTCCGCCCGATTCGATCACAACCCCTGACCAGATCGCGTACACGGCTCCAGCGGCCGCCCAGCCCATCGCGATCGCCGATGCCGTGACGAGCCCGCAGATCGCAACCACCGTGCTACCTCCGGCCGCCACCGACGCAGCGGCCGCCATTGCCCAGTCGATGGATGTGGCGCCGGTGGCAGCCGCGGCCGCACCGGCCGCCGCCGCACCGGTCAGCGAGCAGGATCAGCAGGTTCCGGCCTACCAGGACGGCGGGCGCGCGGCGATCGATAACGCGGCCGCGATCGGCGCCGGCGTCGGCACGGCAGTCGGTGCGATCGGCGGCGGTGTCGCGGGCATGGCCGCGGGAGCGGCACTAGGCGGCCTCATCGGGCTTTCGCCTGCCTTGACCGTGGTCGGCGCTCCCACTGTCGTCGCGACCGTCCCGGCGGGCGTCATCATCGGCGGCGGTATCGGCTTGGTCGTCGGCGGCGCCGCCGGAGCTACCGCGGGCGCCACGGCTGGCGCCGCCGCCGGTGCAGGTATCGGGGCCGCTGTCGGCTGGGCCTTTCCCTCGAGCGTGCCCCGCGTGCTCTGACCTGCACACTGCGGAATCAAAGGGTTCGGGCGCACCATAACTATGGTGCGCCCGAACCCTTTGCGCGTGCGAGCCCAGCCGATCCGCCGAAGCTGAGGACACTCACGGAATCACGGAGCACTCGGAAGGGTCGGTCCCGGCCCGGCTCTCGCCGGCAACCGACCCCCGCGCGACTTCGAGTCGGTTGCCGCCGCTCTCGACCAGGCCGTGCGGGCGAGTGTGGGCAGCTCAGTAGGGGACGCTCCTGAAAAACGAAACACCGCCCGGCCTTTGCGCTGGTCGGGCGGTGCTTCGTGAAGTGGACCTTGGGGGACCTTACTACAACCCTGAAACCACAGGTAGAAGCCTTGAAATGCAGCTAGAGGCCCTTGAAACCCTGATCCAGAAGCTACCCGACCCGACAACGCCGGCCCAGCCACCCGTCAAGCGACCCAAACCCCGGCGGGCACGGCAACTCGACACCGAAGAAGTCGCGGAGCTGATCACCGGCTACCAGGCCGGAGCCACCGTGTACCAACTGGCCGACCGATTCGATATCGAACGACGCACGGTCAGCAACATCCTCCACCGACACAAGGTCCCGATGCGCCGCCGCGGCCTGTCCCCCGACCAAGTCGACACCGCCATCCATCTCTACAAGCTCGGCTGGTCGCTCGCCCGGGTCGGCAACCATCTCGACGTCAACCCCACCACGGTCCTGGCCGCACTGCGTAGACGCGGAATACCCACACGAGATCCGCACGAGCGGGCACGCGCATAGCCCAGGTCGCCACGATCACCCGAGACAGGCGTCCTGCCGACGCGAACCGCGTTCCCTAGCAATGGCCCGCAAACCGTCCGAGAACGCAGCGGGTCGAGCTCCGCCCCCACTCATCCCCGGGGCGCGACGAACGCGCCGACGTACGGCGCGGAGCCAACCCCCAGGCCAAACTCGATCCACCGTGATCCACCATTTGCAGATCGCGCCTCTCCCGACTGCGTCGTGCACACGAACACGCCCGGCCAGGAATGGATCATGCCTACTCCTGTCGGCCGCCGAATCGCCGGGCCAAGTCCAGAATTTCATCAACAGTCCACTGGGTAGTAGGCGTACGAGCCGTACTTCCTGGCGACCACGGTGCCGTCGGTGGCGATTAGGAAGTCGCGGTAGGCCGAGGTGATCCCCGCGGCCCAGGGACCACTGACAGTGCGCTGATTGATCATGCCGCGCGCAGCGGCCCGCCCACGCTTTGGGATTGGCGTTTGATCGGAATCTCGACCCAGCAACCCGCCGACGCCGAGGAACTGGTACCGGACACGCTCCTGCGTGCCTACCGGGCGATCGACCGATTCGACGGCCGGTATCCCCGGGCCTGGCTGCTGACGATCATGCGGCGGGCGGAGCTGAACAGGCATCGCCGCCGCCAGCCCCACCTGCTCGACGACCCGGATGCCGACCTGGATCGGCTCATCTCCACCGGATTCCCCAGTTCGGCGAAGGAGGTGGTGATCGGGGCGGCCTTCGACAGCGTGGTCGACTCGGCGCTGACCGCTCTGCCGGATAGACACCGCCAGGTGGTGCAGCTCGTCGATATCACGGCCTCAGTTACGCCGAGGCCGCCCGGCTGCTGGACGTCCCGCAGGGCACGGTCCTGAGCAGACTGCACCGGGCCCGCAAACGGATTCGCCATCAGCTGATCGTCGCGGGTCTCGCGCCGAAACTGAATCCCCCCGGCGATTCCGGTGGTCTTCCCCCGACTCCGCGGAACCCGGGGTACATGGGCTTGGGTGAGGTCGTTTCGCCGATAGGGTTTGTGACGAGACTGTGACAGAACGGCCCGCGGTTGGCCGAGGGGGTGTGTGGTGTGCAGGTTCGCGTGACAATTGCCTCAGGTGACGGGTTGAGCGAAGGATTGGAAGGAGGCCGATGCGGGTCTTGGTGACGGGTGCGGCAGGGTTCATCGGGTCGCATGTCTGTGAGGCGGTCGTGGGGGCAGGTCATGAGGTGGTCGCGGTGGATGTGATGCTCGCGGCGGCGCACGGGGTGGGGGTGGAGCCGCCGGAGGGGGTGGGCTACGTCGATGTGCGTGATCCCGACGGTCTGGATCCGTGGCTGCGGGGTGTTGATGTGGTGTGTCATCAGGCCGCGGTGGTGGGTGCGGGGGTGAGCGCGCAGGATGCACCGGCCTTCGCCAGCCACAATGATCTCGGTACCGCAGTACTGCTGGCGGCAATGGACCGGGCGGGTTGTCGTCGGCTGGTGCTGGCCTCGTCGATGGTGGTCTACGGGGAGGGGGGCTATCGCGATGAAGCGGGTGAGCCGGTCGTGGTGGGGCGTCGCCGCCGCGAGGACCTAGAGCGTGGATTCTTCGATCATCGTGGTTCTGACGGGGGTGTGTTGTCGTGGGAGTTGGTTGATGAGGAAGCGCCGTTGCGGGCCGCGGAGCCTGTATGCGGCCAGCAAGATGGCGCAGGAGCACTACGCGGCGGCGTGGGCGGCAGCGACCGGGGCGGCGGCTACCGCGCTGCGCTACCACAACGTGTATGGCGATCGGATGCCGCGGGACACCCCATATTCCGGTGTCGCGGCGATCTTCCGGTCGGCGTTGGAGCGGGGGGAGTCGCCGAGAGTGTTCGAAGACGGCAGGCAAATGCGTGATTTCGTGCATGTCCGGGACGTGGCGGCGGCCAATGTCGCGGCCGTAGAGGCGTCGCTGGCCGGATTCGTGCCGGTGAACATCGCCTCGGGGGCGCCGATCACCATCGGGGAGGTGGCGGCGGTTCTCGCCGATGCCTGCGGCGGCAAGCCCCCGGTGGTGACGGGTGAGTTCCGTGCCGGGGATGTGCGGCACATCGTGGCCAGCGCGGAAAGGGCCCGTGAGGAGTTGGGTTTCACCGCTGCGATCGATCCGCGGGTGGGGCTGGCCGAGTTCGCGTCGGCGCCGTTGCGTGCAGCGCTGCCCGGTCCCCTCGAATGGCGCTGAGCCGTGTCGATCACCTCGGGCGGTGTCGGGGGTCGTCGGGTTGTCCGTTGTGCAGAGGGAGCCGGACTTCGAATCGGCAGCCGTGCGGGTGGTTTTCGGCGGTGATGGTGCCGTGGTGGGCGGTGACGAGCCCGGAGGCGATTGCCAGTCCCATGCCGCTGCTGCTGCCCAGATCGGGAGCGTGGGGGGAGCGGGCGGCGCTGCCGCGGTAGGCGATGTCGAAGATGTGTGGTAGGTCGCTGTCGGCGATGCCGGGGCCGGTGTCGTCGACGCGGGCCCAGGCGTGGCGGTCGTCGACGCCGGTGGACAGGTCGATACGTCCACCGGCGGGGGTGTGCTGGACGGCGTTGGCGATCAGGTTTGTCAGCACCCGGCCCAGGGCGCGGTCGCTGCCGGCCACGGTGACGGGGTGTTCGGGCTGCTCGGCGTGGAGAGCGATGTGGGCTCGGTCGGCGGCGGGTCGGGTGGAGGCGAGCACTTCGTCGATCAGCTCACGCAGATCGATCGGTTCCAGGACCAGTCGCAGGGCGCCGGCATTGATTTTCGACATCTCGAACAGGTCGTCGACCATGGCCGAGAGCCGGTGGGTTTCGGTGACGATCTGGTTCGCGTAGCGGGCGACGTCGGCGGGGGTGTAGACCACGCCGTCGGTCAGCGCCTCGCTCATGGCGCGGATACCGGCCAACGGGGTGCGCAGATCATGGCTGACCCAGGCGACCAGTTCGCGGCGGGAGCGTTCGGCGGCGCGTTCCTGCTCGCGCATCTGCTCCTGCCACACCATAGTGCGGGCTTGCGCTCGTCCGAGCAGTACGGCGGCGGGCACGGTGACGGCGGTGACCACGCCGAGGACGACGGCGGTGCGGGCCAGTTCGTCGGTGAACATCAGTCCGCTCACCGCGACCACCCCGCTGAGGGCAGCCAGAATTGGGGTCAGGACCAGCAACACCGTGCTCAGGGTGATCGTGCGGTTGCGGGTCCGGCGCAACAGGAAGGAGCCGGCGAGCACCACCGGCAGGGCGCCGGCCACCGTGTAACCGATCAGGCCGGGCAGATCAGTGGGCATGGTCGTCCTCCTCGGTGGGGGTACGGTGCCAGGCGTAGCCGCGGCCCCAGATGGTGTCGATGCGGTGGGCGTCGCCGAGTTTGGCGCGTAGTCGTTTGACATGCACGGTGACGGTGGACAGGTCGCCGAAGTCCCAGCCCCACACCTGGGCGAGCAACTCTTGACGGGAGAACACCCGCCGCTGGTTGGCGAGCAGAAAGGCGAGCAGGTCGAATTCGCGGGCGGTGAGGTCGACCGCAGTTCCTGCTACCGTTACGGTGCGCGGGTCGTGATGCAGCTGGATCGAACCGCTGCACAGTATCTGCTGGTCCCGCCGGATACCGGGTCGCGTGCGGCGCAGCACCGAAGCGACGCGTAGGGCGAGTTCGCGGGGGCTGAACGGTTTGGTGACGTAATCGTCGGCCCCTACCTGCAGGCCGAGTACCCGGTCGTCCTCCTCGCCGAGCGCGGTCAGCAGGATGACCGGCACCTCATGGCGCGGTCCGGCCCGCAGCCTCCGGCACAGGTCGATACCATCGGGCGGCGGCATCATCACATCCAGAACCGCCAGGTCGATGTCGTCCCGGGTCAAGACCGCAGCGGTGGTGGGGCCGTCGCTGGTCTCGATGACATCGAACCCGTCGTGTTCGAGGTAGCGGCGCACGACCTCGCGGACGAGCGGATCGTCATCGGCAACAAGTATGCGCACGGCCGGTCACCAACTCGTGAGGATGAGGTGGGACACCAGCAGCGTGCCCGCGGCTTGCAGACTCAGCCACGCCCGGACGGCCCGCGATGGGAGCAGCGCGGTGGCGGCGAGCAGCCAGACCTCGAACGGTAGCCAGATCCGCTCGGTCTCGGCCTTGCTGAGACCGCTGGCATCAGCGAGCAGGATCGCCGCGGCGGCGGCCACCGCGAGCAACGCGGCGGGATCGACGGCAGCTCGCCACCGCCGCAGCCGGGTTGGACCGGAGAGCGCACCCAGGTGCAGGGCGGGAACTACGCGGGTCAGACCTGCGGCCGTGGCCAGGCCGGTGGCGCACACGGTCGCGGCGAGGTTGGCCCATACCCAGTACCCGTAGGGCCGGGTGTCGGCGATGCCTTGGTAGTAGCGTTGCACTACCAGCTGATAGCCGTCGTACCACCAGAACCCGGCCACGGTGAACACCGCCACGACCGCCAGCGCACCGGCTGCGAGCATCACCGCGGGCCGCAGCCCGCGGGCTGCCAGCACCGCCGCGGCCGGAACCGCCATCAAGATCAGCCCGTAGTTGAGGTAGACGGCGAATCCGAACAACAGTCCAGACACCACCGCGGCGACACGCCAGTGCTTCTCGAGGCGAGTGGCGACCGCGAGCAGGGCCAGCGCCCACGCCGCGACGCCGGCGAACAGGGCATCCGCCGAGACCGCCAGCCAGATCGCGGCCGGGGCAAGCACCAGAAAGGGCACGGCCGCCCGCGCCCGCTGCTCGGAGCCGAGTGCCCGGATTGCGACCGACACCGCCGCCGCAGCGCTGCACCCGGCCAGCACACACACCCACGCCGCCCATGCTCCGCCGCCGAGCCCGACCCGTTCGAGCAGCACGAACACCAGCAGCGCGCCGGGTGGATGCCCGGACACGTGCGTGGTCCACGAATCCGGCTGGAAATCGAGGATACGGCCGGAGAACTCGCGCAGCATCGCCCCGATGTCGGCGACACCGCCGACCTCCCACAGATACTCGTGGCGGGTGGTGAGCCGTCCGGCGAAGCCCCGCTCCCAACCGTCGACCATGGCCAGTGCGAACGCCCACGCCACCGCGGCTGCCCACGCCGCCCACAGCAGTCGCGGCCACGCCAGCCGGGCCGCGACCACCGGGCCGTACCAGACGACCACTACGGCGATGAGCATGGCGGGGACGGTCCCCGCCCCCACGTGCGGTAGCCAGTGCCCGAACAGCGGGGCCGCGGGCCGCATACACCCGCCCCCGCCACGGTTCACCGATGATCACCGGCACCGCTACCGCGGCAGCGACCAGAATCGCTGCGGCCACCGCACCGTACAGGTCCCAGCGGGTCGCGGCGACGCGCCGCCGAAGCGTCAGAAGTTGGTTCGACACCCACCCAGCCTAGGCAGCCTCCAGGTGTGCCAGCCCCCATCGGAGCAGTTCACGTCATAGTTTCGTCACCGTTTCCGCACGCCTCATCCAGGGCACGCGGATCTAGCGTCGACACTATGAAACCCACACACTCACCCGCTGAGGTCACGGTGGTGATCCCCTGCCGCAACGAGGAAGGGGCGCTGCCCGCGGTGCTGTCGGCCGTCCCGCCGGGATACCGGGTCATCGTGGTCGACAACGGATCCACCGATGCGACCGCCGCGGTGGCCCGCTCCGGCGGTGCGATGCTGGTGTCCCAGCCGCAGCCCGGCTACGGGATCGCCGTGCGCGCCGGCATCGATGCCGCCGAGACCGAGGTGGTCGCGGTGCTCGACGGTGACGGCTCGCTGGATCCGGCCGAATTGCCGCGGCTGGTGGCCGCGCTCGGACCGGAGGTGGACATGGTCGCCGGTCGCCGCCGACCCGCCGGGTTCGGCGTCTGGCCCTGGCACGCCCGGCTGGGTAACGCGCTGCTCGCGCACCGGCTGCGTCGCCGCCACGGGCTGCCCATCCACGACATAGCAGCCATGCGGGTGCACCGGCGCGACCGGTTGCAGGCCCTCGGGCCGCTGCATCCCCGTTCCGGCTACCCGCTGGACCTGCTGGTCAGCGCCGCAAGGGCGGGATGGCGGATTGTCGAACACGACATCACCTACCGTCGGCGCAGCCATGGCCGATCGAAAGTATCCGGCTCGGTCCGCGGTAGCGTCACTGCGGCACAGGATTTCTGGAGCGTGCGGTGACCCGGCCGCGGCGTGCCGAGGTGCCCGCCACCGTGCTGATCGTGGCGAAAGCACCCGTTCCAGGCTTTGCCAAGACCCGGCTCACTCCGCCACTGACTCCCCTCGAAGCGGCCCGGCTGGCCGCTGCCGCACTGCTGGATACCCTGACCGCGGCACACGCCAGCGGCGTCCGGAATCTCATGGTCGCCTGGACCGGCGACCTGGAGCAGGCCGAAGCTGCCGCCGACATCGCCGCCGCCCTGCGCGAATTCACCGTGGTCCCGCAACGCGGCGAAACCTTCGGTCAGCGGCTGGCCAACGCGCACGCCGACGCGGCCCGCTTCGGGCAACCGGTACTGCAAATCGGGATGGACACCCCGCAAGCCGGTCCTGAACTGCTCACCACCGCCGCGGCCGCACTGCCGACCGGCACCGCCGCACTCGGACCGGCCGCCGACGGCGGCTGGTGGGCGCTCGGACTGTCCGATCCCCGACCCGCCCGGGCACTCGCCGACATCCCCATGTCGACCTCCCGCACCGGCGAACTCACCCGCAACATGCTGCAGCAGCACGGATACCGCGTGCACCGGCTGCCGATCCTGACCGACGTCGACGACTTCCCCGCTGCTCTGTCCGTCGCCTCCGAGGTCACCGGACGCTTCGCCGACGCTGTCCGAAGCCTCCCCGCCGCCCGTCTGGTGTCGTCATGACCGCCGGGACGAGTATGCACCTCTACGGCCGGGCGCTCGCTGGAGAACCCTGCTGGGTGCGCTGTGACGACGGCCGCACCCGACCGCTGCCGGTGCGGCGCTGGCTCGGCGCCACCACCGGTGACGAGCTCGCCGACGACGTCCTGACCCGATGGTGCGACGGCCCGACCATCGACCTGGGCTGCGGTCCCGGCCGGCTGGCCGCACGCCTGACCGGCCGTGGGGTAGCCGCGCTCGGTGTCGACCTGTCACCGATCGCGGTGGCGATCACCCGCTCCCGCGGCGCACCCGCGCTGCAACGCGACCTGTTCGGGCCACTGCCCGGCCACGGCCGCTGGCACTATGCCCTGCTCGCCGACGGCAACCTCGGCATCGGTGGCGACCCGGCCCGGATGCTGCGCCGCGTCCGTGACCTCCTCGCCCCCGGCGGCGTCGCCGTCGTCGAATTCGAACCAGCCGGAACAGGAATGGTGTCCGGGCCGATCCGGCTCGAAACCCACACCGCCGTCGGCGACTGGTTCCCTTGGGCCCACGTCGGCATCGAACACGTCCCCGATCTCGCCGCCGTCGCCGGACTCGAGGTACTGACCACCACTACCGTGTCCGACCGTCCCATCGCCTGGCTCACCCACGCCCGACCCCGATGAGGAGACGCGAATGACCACCCGCCCTGACCCCGCACCGGAACAACCCCGCCCGGATCTGTTGCTGCCCGACGCCATCACCGAGCGAATTTCCCCCGCCCGCGGACCAGCCGTCGCCGCCCGCGCCGGCATCGCTCTCGGCGCCGCTATCGTAATCTGCTTCGCTACCGGTCTCATCAGCCACGGCATCCAACACCCACCCAGCTGGTTCGTCTGGCCCGCTCATCCGGTATGGCTGTACCGGGTCACTCAAGGCGCGCACGTCATCTCCGGCGTGATCGCCATACCGCTGCTGCTGGTGAAACTATGGTCGGTCTACCCGCGATTGTTCGCCCGCCCGCTGCTCGGCAACCCGCTGCGGGCGCTGGAACGCGGCTCGATCGCCGTACTGGTCGGCTCGGTGATCTTCCAACTGGCTACCGGGCTGTTCAACATCGCCCAGTACTACCCCTGGCGATTCTTCTTCCCCACCGCCCACTACACGATGGCCTGGATCGCCGTCGGCGCACTGGCCGTGCACCTGGCGGTGAAGCTGCCGATCGTACGTCGAGCCCTCACGCAGCCCGTGGAACCAGCCTCCACCACGCGACAAGGCGTGGGCGTGTCCCGCCGCACGGTGCTCGGCGCGACCGCGCTCGCCGCGACTGCCGCTGGACTATCGATCGCGGGCCAGACCGTGCCTTGGCTGCGCCGACTGGCCGTGCTCGCACCCCGCAGCGGTGACGGCCCCCAAGGGCTACCTGTCAATCGCACCGCCGCCCAAGCCGGAGTCGGGAAATCTGCCCTCGACCCCGCCTACCGACTCACAGTCACCGTGGGCGACCGCCAGCGCCAGTTCACCCGCACCGACCTGCAAGCTCTACCACAAGCCGAAGCCACCCTGCCTATCACCTGCGTCGAGGGCTGGAGCGCCACCGCCCACTGGACCGGCATACGGCTGCGCGACCTGCTCGCCGTTGTCGACGAGAACACCGACGGCGACGTACGGTTCACCTCTCTGGAACCGGGCGGGCTCTACCGGCAATCGATCCTGCCCCACCGACACGCCGTCGCCACCGACACCCTGGTCGCTCTACGGCTCAACGGTGCCGACCTCGACCTCGACCACGGCTACCCCTGCCGGCTCATCGCACCCAACCGCCCCGGCGTCCTGCAAACCAAATGGCTGTCCACTATCGAGGTACTGCCATGACCATCATCCGTGTCCTGCTCGCCGCCGTCGGTATCGGCCTCGCCGCGTATGGTCTCAGCCTGCTTCTCGACCTGCCCCCGGCCGACCTCCGGTCGATCGGCATCTGGTTCACCGCTGGCATCCTCGCCCACGACGCGGTCTTCGCCCCTCTCGCCGCTGCCGCCGGACTCACCGCCCGTCGCGCCATCCCACCTCGCCGTTGGACCCCGCTCGCGTACGCCACCGTTGCCACCATCACCCTGATACTCGTCGCCGTCCCCGTCCTCGGACGCAGCAGCACCGGCAACCCCACTGTCCTCGACCGCGACTACCCGCTCGGGCTCGCCATCGCGCTCGCCGCAGTCTGGCTCACCGCACTGGGCGCGACCCTCGCTATATGGCAGCGAACCTCGAGCCGTTCCCGGCCCAACGATCAATCACATCAGTAATAGTGGTGCATCTACTTCTATGTGAAGATCCCTGGGCCGAGCGACCAGAAACCCGCAGCCAGGCTGGGTGGTCCCACAACTGGCAAAATAGTCTCCGGGGTGAGGGAAGGCGAATGCAGGAACTTCGTCGCGCCCATCACCTCGGAGCAGTGGCGCGTCAGGCGGTGTGCTGGGTCCAGTAGCGGACGGCGCCGACCACATCGTCGGCGACAAACCGCCCGATGGCGTCACTGGAATAGACGGCGACTTTCACCGTCCCGTCGGGGGCGAGGACGAAAGCGGTCGATTGCAGGTAGCGCGGATCTTCGTTGACGTACGCGCCCGTCGCCGCCGCGACCTTCTCGGCATCCGCGCCGTAGCCGACCGGAAAGGACAGTGCGTGCTTGGCCGACGAGTGCGGTGGAGGTCTCCTCGTCGTCGACGGACAAGGCGACAACCTTGCCGCCCAGCTCTGCGAGGGTGTCGTACGCGCGGGAGAACCCGGCGAGCTGTGCGTTGCAGTACGGGCACCAGGATCCGCGGTAGATCAGGACAAGCAATACGAGCAAGTCGCAGCTATACCACTTACTTCGCGGACAAGGATGCGCTCGTCCGCGGAGTCATCAAAACTCAGCTCGACCGCATCCTCGCAGCCCAGAACTCGACGCTGAGCGAGCTCTCCTCGTGGGAGGGCTTGCAGCGCTGGTGTGAGCAACTGATGGCCGCGAGCCGCGCGACCCACGGGGCCGGCGGCTGCCCCCTCGGCTCACTCGTCGGCGAACTGGCCGACGGGTCCGAGGCGGCGCGCCAGGTCCTCGCCGACTGTTTCGCCGTGTGGCAGTCGCACTTGTCCGAGGGTTTTACCGCCATGCGCGACCGTGGAGAGCTCACTATCGAGGCCGACCCCGACGAACTGGCGCTGACGGTCATGAGCGCGCTGCAGGGCGGGCTTCTGATGGCCCAGGTAACGCACGGCGAACGCCCGCTCGAACTCGCTCTGAACATGGCGTTCAACCATGTGAGTATCTACCGACGCCGCGTGCGGCGAACGCGGCCGACCGGCGGTGTTCGCTGAGTTCGGGTTCCCGCCCGCACCCGCTGGGAACGGGCCCAGCGCGGTGACACGTTCCAGGCGGCATGTCCGTTCGTCACCTTCCCTGCCGGTCGGCTTTCTCGGCGTCGCGGCTGTAGGTGCGAACGCTGGGATCTGGCCCACTTTCGTGATGGCGTGGTCTGCGTGCGGCAGGTCGCTGCGAGGCGGCGGGGGCTTCGACGCTCATCATCGTCTGGATGAACGTCGACACAGCATCCGGCGGAACAAATCCGGGCTCGTTGCGGCGAGCTGCTAAGCCGAACGGGGGTGTTGGGGTCGATACGCTGTCCAAAGGTCATCGCGTGGAGTCTTCTCGGAATGACTTGGTAGGCCGTCTCGAGGATCACGCGGGGACCGTCGGCTTCTCGGCTACGGCACGCCGAACCAGGTCCGTGCATCATGCCATTGTGCAGCGATTCTCCTCGGGTGAGACCTGATTCGCTACCACCGGAACGGGACAGTGCCGGAGATTGCAGATCCTGCGCACGGCGGTCCGTCGTGGGCTGCGCTGGCCGTTGAGCCGATAGGGGTCATCGGCGAGCTGTGTCGGCTACTTGCGGGCGGGATGCCGATTGTGGGCGGTGAGGAAGCTGTCGACCAGCAGTGCGCAGTCGTGGTGGTCGATGCTGCGCAGCCCGGTGAGGCGGGCGAAGACGATCGGGCCCAGGAGCTGGATGATGGCGAAGGTGGTGTCGAGGTCTCCGAGGTGGGCGCGAGCGTCGGGGCTGGTGAGGATGTGGTCGAACGGTTCGCGGTAGCGGCGGATGACCTGGGCGCGCAGAGAGGTGATCGCGGCTGAGTTCGGGGCTGTGTCGGCGGGGATGGAGCCCATAGCCAGCCAGGCCAAGGTGGTCAGCTGGATGGGGGCATTGTCGATCAGGTCGGCTTGGGCGGTGAGCAGCGCGATCAACCTCTCGCGCACGGGCCCATCGACTGGAGGAGTGTCCACGAGCGGGAGTAGGCGTTCGAAGGTGGCCGCGAGCAGGTGGGTGCTGCTGCCGAAGTGCCGGTAGAGGGTGGTGCGGGCGACTTTCGAGGTGCGGGTGACCGCATCGATGGTGACCGCGTCGATACCCCCGGTGGCCAGCAGGTGGGTGGCCGCGTCGAGCAATCGGGCCCGCGAACGCGCCAGCCGCGGATCGGTCTGTTCGAGATCTCCGCTGTCCTCACCGATGCGAGATTCGGGCGCGGCGGTGCCGGTGTCGGCCGGGTCGGGGGCGGTCATGGTCGGGCAGACCTCCAGGAAGGGCGACGGTGAATGTGTCCGATTCCGACTCTATCGCAACCACTCCCACCTATGATACTGATAGTAGCGAAACGATACTGATGGTTTCGTCGTGTGGGAGGTGCCGGTGAACGCACCGGAAACGACCGACGGTCGCAGTGTGATGGCGCGGGCCGAGTGGTGGATGCTGACGGTGTCGTGCCTGGCGGTGGCACTGGTCGTCGCGGCGATGGCGGCGCTGTATTCAGCGTTGCCGCTCATCGCGGTCGCGACCGGCGCGACGCAATCGCAGCTGACTTGGATCGTCGACGGCTACACCCTGGTCCTGGCGTGCCTGGTACTACCCGCCGGTGCAGTCGGTGACCGCTACGGGCGCCGCGCGGTGCTGATCGCGGGCCTGGCGGTGTTCTCCGTGGCCTCGGCGCTGCCGCTGCTCATGTCGGGGCCGGCGTGGTTGATCGCCGCCCGCGCGGCCGCAGGAGCGGGCGCGGCGCTGGTGATGCCCTCGACCCTGTCGATCCTGACCGCGGGGCTGCCTGAGGCTCATCGCGGGCGGGCGGTCGGGGTGTGGGCCGGGGTCGCCGGGTCCGGCGCGGTGCTCGGGATCCTCGGCTCGGGGCTGCTGCTTGAGCGGTGGTCGTGGGAATCGGTGTTCGTAGGGCTTACCGTGGCCGGGCTGGTGCTGGCAGGGCTGGCGTGCACCATCGCTGAATCCCGTCAGCGTGAGCATCCCCCGATGGACTGGGTGGGCGCGGTGACGGTGGCGGTCGCGGTCGCGGCGATCGTGTTCGCCGCTGTCGAGATCCCCCCGCGCGGCTGGCTCGACCCGCTCGTGACCCCGACCCTCGGGCTCGGTGTCGCCGCGGCGGTGGTGTTCGTGATCGTGGAACTGCGAGTCGCGGCACCGCTGCTGGACGTGCGGTTGTTCGCCCGCCGGGGTTTCGGGGCCGGGTCGTTGTCGGTGACCATCCAGTTCCTGGTCACCTTCGGGGTGTTCCTACTGCTGGTGCAATATCTGCAATTGATCCTGGGCTACGGGCCGCTGGGCTCGGCGCTGGCCCTGGCGCCGATGGTGGTGCCGCTGGTGGCGATCTCGGTGATCGCGCCGTGGCTGTCGAGCCAGGTCGGGTTGCGGGCGATGACCGTCACCGGGCTGCTCACCATCGCGGCGGGACTGGTGCTGGTGAGCCGGTTGACCCTGGCCGCCGATTATCCGGACCTGTTGTGGCCGTTGCTGATCCTGAGCGCCGGGTTGGGGTTGTGCACCGCGCCGGCAACGTACGCCATCATCGCCGACACTCCCGTGGCCAAACACGGTGTCGCCGCCGCGATCAACGATGCCGCCCGTGAGATCGGCGCGGCCATCGGGATCGCTGTATCCGGCAGCGTGCTCGCCGCCGGATATACCCACCATATCCAACCCGCCCTGCCACGACTGCCCGAACCCGCCCGCGGCCCGGTCGCCGACTCTCTCGCCGCCGCCCTGCAAGTCGCCGACCGCGCCGGACCCGCCGCACAGCCGCTGGCCGAGTTCGCCAAAACCGCGTTCGTGCACGGCAGCACCCGGGCCGCACTCGCGCTGGCGGCCATTACCGCGGCCGGGGCACTCGTGCTTGCCGTCCTCGCCCCCGGACGCACACCCCTGCTCACCTCGACCGCCGTGCGTGATCCGGCGACCACGCTGACGGACCGATACGCCTGATACCCACCGTGAAGAGCCGGCCATGACCGCCTACCACACCATCCTCGTCGACACCGACGGCTCCGACCGCTCCTACCGCGTCGTCGGCCACGCTGCCGAACTCGCCCACGCCAGCCACGCCCGCCTGCTCATCCTGTGCGCCCGCCACGACATCGACCCACACACCCTCGGCCCCGACCTCGACCGACTCGGCCCCGACGCCTACCAGATCCGCGGCACCACCCCCACCGACGCCATCCTGCGCATCGCACACCGCCACGCCACCACCCACGGCGCCACCGACATCGCCACCCATATCCTGGCTCCACCCACTCTGCACGCCCTGCTCCACCTAGCCGCCACCACGGGCGCCGACCTCATCGTCACCGGCCACCCTCACCGCCACCCGCTGCTGGCCCGCTGGCCGTCCACCGTGCCCGTCGAACTCGCCCGCAAAGCTCACTGCGACGTCCTCATCGTCCACACCCCACCCGACAATCCGCCCCACCTCTCCCTGGACCACTCACACAGGCACTCGGCGAGTGTCCGGTAAGACCTCCTAACGGGTTCGGTCAGGTAGCGGCGAGACCCACTGTCGTGCAGGATGTTTCGCCGTGGCAGCACCATGGATCGTGGATGACGAGTTGTGGTCGGTTATCGAACCGCTACTACCGGCGAAACCGGCCGGGACACCGGGCCCGGCCCAGCACGATCCGAGGCTGGTGTTCCAGGGCATCCTGTTCGTGCTGTTCACCGGGATCGGCTGGGAGACCTGCCCCAGGAACTCGGGTTCGGGTCCGGAATGACGTGCTGGCGCAGGCTGCGGGACTGGCAAGCCGCCGGGGTGTTCACCGCGATGCACCAAGCGGTCCTCGACCGCAGCAACGCCGCCGGGTTGATCGACTTCGACCGGGTCATGATCAACGGCTCACACGTGCGGGCCAAAAGGGGGGCTCCGCGACCGGACCCAGCCCGGTAGACCGCGCCAAGACCGGCTCCAAACACCACCCGCTGACCTGCGGCAACGGGTTCCCGCTCGTCGTCGAGCTCTCCGCGGCCAACGTCAACGACCACCTGATGCTGCCTGCCGTGCTCGATGGTCTCCGGCAACTACGCGGTCGACCCGGGCCACCGCGCCGCCGGCTCAAGACCCTCATCGGCGACAAGGGCTACGACTACCCCAGCGTGTACACCGAGCTGCGGCAACGCGGCATCGCCGGCTACATCCCTCGCCGCGGAACCCGGGACAAGGTCACCGCCAGTCACTGGATCGTGGAACAGACCATCGCCCTGCTCCACCAATACCGGCGCCTGGCCGTCCGGTGGGAACGCCGCGTCGACATCCACTACGGATTCCTGAATCTCGATGCGGCACTGATCTGCTGGCGACGCCCCAGTAACCGAACCCGATAGGAGCTCTTAACAGAGCTTCACATAGCGGTTACCTTTTGGATACAGTATACCCATGCCAGACGACAAGGTGGTCGTCGTGCTTGTGGACGACCACGATCTCTTCACCCAGGGTCTGGCGTTGTTGCTCAGCACGCGGGCCGGCGACAAGTTCGAACTCAGCGGATGCACCAAGTACCCCGAGGAAGCCGTCACGTTGGTCACCAAGTGCCGTGCGGATGTTGCAATCGTGGACTTGGCGATGCCGCCACTCGGCGGGATTGCAGCAATCCGACACATCAAGGCCCGATGTCCAGACACAAAGGTCTTGGCTCTTTCCGGCACCACCGATCAAGACCTCGCGGAAGCTGCTCTCAGAGCAGGTGCGGACGGCTACCTCTCGAAGTCAGCCGATCCCGACACGCTGGTCTTTCCGTTGCTCAGCGTAGTTGCCGGCTTTCGAGTAGTAGAGGCCCCGCTGTTCGCGGCGGTGCTCGGCGGTATCCGACGCACGCCCGATCACATTCGCGCGCGACTCGGCTCCGAAGAATTTCGCCTCTGGGTACTTCTGTCACGAGGACTGGAGACCACCGAAGTCGCCAATCGCTTGAATGTGTCGGAGCGGACGGCGAAGCGCATGGTCGCGTCTCTCCTAGGCAAGCTCGGCGCGGCCAATCGCGTCGAGGCAGCGGGCATGGCGGGACGGTACGGACTACTCGATGGCCTCGATGAACGTTGAGAGCACTCGAAATGTCCGGTGGCCCTGCAACTCGACCCAGAGCTACGTACGCCGACTATTCGACTCATCGGTTCGCCGTGCAGCCAACCCGTGTTGGACGGTCTCACAGGAACTATCGACAGGCGCCCGGGGGTCG
Organism: Nocardia puris; assembly: GCF_036051655.1. Taxonomy (NCBI): domain Bacteria; kingdom Bacillati; phylum Actinomycetota; class Actinomycetes; order Mycobacteriales; family Nocardiaceae; genus Nocardia; species Nocardia puris. The sequence continues at coordinate 2,859,128 of NZ_CP107943.1, forward strand.
GGTCTCATATCCCACCTTCGTAGGCGTCGCCTGAGTTGAGTGATCATGGCGGGGATAGTTATTCGCTTCGCGAAAGTACAAGTGGCCATTTGCAGGACCTATACAAATGGCCGCATGTACTCGTCACTCACGCCAGGTACTTGTTGGATCCGCACCGTCGTCGTATGAGCCGGGCGATCATGCAGCTCGCCGACGGTAACATCGGGCACCGAACTGACTCGATCGATACCTGCTCACTCACAATCGCTACCCGGGGCTCAAGCCCTCTGCTGGACGTACGGTCGTCGTGTCGGCAGGCTCGCATGGCGCGCTGGCGGCGGCGCTTGTTGCGGCCGTCACATGAGTTCGGCGGCTGCAGCAACTCCACTTCGACCTTGCACGGACTTTGGCAGCCTCATACCGGACGAGGGTGCGGCGAGTCCTAGCTGTATGAGGCCATGACGTTGGTGACGCCGGTGTCGAGGCGGCTGGCCGGGGGTCGGTCGCCGGCAGCAGTATGCGGCCGATGGTAGTTGTAGTGGACGTTCCAGATCCCGAGGGCCTCGCTGCGCTGCCGTTCGGAGGTCCATTCGCGGGCGTAGAGGAATTCCTCGGCCAGGATCCGGTTGTAGCGTTCCACCTTCCCGTTGTGGCGGGGCGTGTAGGGCTTGATGCGCTGGTGGCGGGCACCGTGCAGCACGGTCGCGAAGTCGTGGGCTCGGTAGCAGGACCCGTTGTCGGTGACGATCCGTTCGATGAACCTGATGCCGTGAGCAGCGAAGAACGCCCGGGCGCGGTGAGTGAATCCGATTGCTGTAGCAGCTTTCTCGTCGGTGAGTGCTTCGGTGTAGGCCAGTCTGGAGTAGCCGTCCACCGCTGAGTGGAGGTAGACGTATCCGGCTCGCGCGCCCTTCTTCTTGGCGCGGCCGACGGTTCTGGCTTGCGCTGATCCTTTGCCGTGGACGCGCCAGCCACCACCGTCGGGGATCCGTCCGACCTTCTTCACGTCCAGATGCATCATGTGACCGGGCCGGCGGGCTGTGATCCGGCGTGGTCTCCGGTTGTTCTCGCCGTTCGGGTCGATGAACCGGCGCCGGTGCAGTCCCAGGTGCTTCAACTGCCGGCCGACGGTCCGCACAGCGATCTCGACATCGTCGGTGGCGAGTTCGGTGGTGATCCGACGGGCGGACCACTTCTTGTCCCGCCGCAGCTTCTCGATCCGCACCACGACTTCTGGTCGGGTGGCCCTCGGTTGGTGGTGCGGAACGCTGGAGCGGTCCTGCAACCCGGCCTCACCGAACTGACGGTGACGGTTGACCCACTTCGATGCGCATTGCCGCGAGATGCCCATCTCGGCGGCGACATGGGCGATCGGGCGGGTTCGGCAGCGTTGCACGAGACGGCGGCGGCCTTCGATCGACAGCGGGGCATTACGGTGGGTCACGGACGGATCTTTCGGCTGGGGCGGATGGGGGATTGGCGTTTTCCATCCTGCCGCCGGGAGATCCGTCCCCCTTCAGCTCACCCCTGCCCCAGCGTCAACAACCTCATGACCCGCAACACCTAGATAGCGCAACGCAACCTCGGAGATGCGGCGTCCGGCCTCGGCACCGTCGGTATTCGGCAAGACGAGGTGGCTGACCGTCAGCCGGATCAGCGCGTCGACTCCGTCCGTGACGTCGTCGGGGTCAATGTGAGGAAAATGTTCGCCGAACCAGGTGACCAGTCGCTCCGACGCAAGTCCGAGCATGGACGCCGAGGTCGTCAGCAACGGAAGAACGCCGGTCTCGTCGCGAGGCGTGCTGCCCGGGGCAATCAGCACGGCCTTGAGCAGCGGGCTGGCGGCGGCCTCGTCGAGCGTGTAGCGCACCGCAGCAGGGATCGCCTCCTCGGCCGCACTGCTGTGGCGATCGAGCACTTCCGCGATCCCGATCAAGAACCGTTCCGCTTCCTGTAGTACGAGCGCATCCCCGAGCCCCTGCTTGTCACCGAACTCCTTGTACAGCGTGGGACGCGAAACCCCGATGAGCTCAGCAACCTCGCTGACCCGGACCCGGTCCCAGCCCTTCTCCACGGTCAGTGCATGGGCCGCGCGGATCGCTTCGTCACGTAGCTGTCGCCGGAACGACAACCTGACCGACTCTTCTACCACACCGGCGATCGTAACAGTGGAGCTGGATCTGTTCAGGAATGAACACCAACCCCAACTGCGTCGCATGTAGACGCACTGCACGGCGTTCCTGAAACACGACCCAAACAAACTGGCAGATTTTGGTAATTTGTTGACAAACAGAGACCTAGTGTATGCAATGGTATTGCGTACCGTTTCGAGGTCCGTATGCGAGATCAGTTGGCACGCAGCCCGACACGTCGGCAGAGAGGTCTACCCATGAGCGAGGCTCCGGACATGACCTGCGGATCACCCGATCCGATCCTGGAAGTCTGGGCCGGTTCGTTCCGGCCGCAGGAATCCGCCTCGCCCGAGCTGCCGCCACACCACCACCTCTGTCTTGGTTGCGGACCGGAGAATCCGCACGGACACCACCTGCGCGCGCAGCGTTGCGAACACGGTGTTTGCGCACACCACATCTTCGATCAGCGCCATGTCGGAGCGCCAGGGATCGCGCACGGCGGCGCCGTGGCGACGGTCATCGACGACTTGTTCGGATTCCTCCTCTATACGGTAGGGGAGCTCGCCGTGACCCGGCACCTCGAGATCGACTATCTCGCTCCGATCCTGTTGGACACTCCCTACGCTCTTCATGCGGTCGTACGCTCACGCGAAGGCCGAAAATTGGATCTGGGGGCCAGGATCGAGGATGTGGCGGGGCGCTCGGTTGCAACCGCCACGGCCCTGTTCATCGTGGTCGACGTCGAGCACTTCATCAGGTCGCAGGCGAAAACCCAGGATCGACGATGACCGCGCCGACCGAGCGGGAACTACTCCTCGACGCGCTCCTCACCGATCATGGACAGGCTGGTCCCTACGAGGCGTTCCGGCGCTTACGCCAAACGTATCCCGCGTTGCTGACCCGCTCCGGGGTCTTGGTGCTGACCCGCTACGACGACTGCGTCGCCGCGCTGCGCGACCGTAAGCTGGGCAAAGCCGACGAGTCGCTCGGGTTCGGCTTGTCCGAAGTGCCAGAAGAGCTGCAACATCAAGCCATGCACCGATTCCGGCGCACCATGCTTTTTCGCAACCCCCCCGACCAGTCGGCTGCGCCGACTGGTCGCCGATGTGTTCACGCCTCGCCACATCGATGAGCTTCGAGCCCAGATCATCATCCAGATCAACCGGCTGTTAACGAACCTTTGGGCGTGATGTCGTGGGGTTGACAGCGGGTGTATGCCGATGGCATGAGGTATCCGCAGGGTGGCGGGCTGACGGCCGAGCGGCGGATGTTCCGGGAACGCATCCGTGTGCAGGCGGCCGAGATGTTCGCCGAAGGGCACGACAATGCGACGATCGCCAAGCGGTTGCGGGTCAGCGTTCGATCGGTGCAGCGGTGGCGCGGAGCGTGGAGGCGCGGCGGGCAGAATGCGGTGCGGTCGAAAGGATCGCCGGGCCGGCCGAAACTCGACGACGAGACGTTCACGGTGCTGGAGACCGAACTGGCCAAGGGGGCCCTCGCTCACGGTTGGCCGGACCAGACCTGGACCCTGGCCCGGATCCAGACCCTCATCGGCCGCCGGTTCGGCACGAGTCTGTCGCCGGCGAGTACCTGGCAGTTACTGCGTCGACACGGATGGAGCCATCAAATACCGGCCCGGCGGGCGGTCGAGCGTGACCCGCAGGCGGTGGCCGGGTGGGTGAAACAGACGTGGCCGCAGGTAAAAGCACGGCGGCGGCGCTCGGGGCCTGGCTGGTCTTCGAGGACGAGGCCGGATTCTCGATGACGCCGCCGACACGGGGTACCTGGTCGGTGCGTGGGTGCACGCCTGTGGTCACGGTCCGGGGACGATCTCAGCGCCGGTTCTCCATCGCTGCGGTGACCTGCTACAAGGACGGTGAGCGCTCCCGGCTGTTCTATAGACCCAAGCACCACCGGGACCTGAAGACCGGCGGGCGCCGCAGTTTCGCCTGGACCGACTACCGGGACCTGCTCATCGATGCCCACCGCCGACTCGGCGGCCCGATCGTGTTGGTCTGGGACAACTTGAACGTGCACCGCGACGCCCACCTGCGTGCGTTCGTCGATGGCCACGACTGGATCCGCTGCTACCGGCTACCGCCGTATGCGCCCGAGTTGAACCCGGTGGAGAGCATCTGGTCGCTGCTGCGGCGAGGCAGCCAGGCCAACACCGCATTCAACGACCCGACCCACCTGATACACAGCCTCCGCCACGGCCTACGCCGAATCCAGTACCGCCCCACCCTCATCGACGGATGCCTCACCACAACCGGACTCACACTCACGACATCACGCCGAAAACCTCGTTAGATGCCATGAGCGAGCATGAGGTCGCCGACATCATCAGCGAACTCGCGCTCCCACTCCCGGTCAACGTGATCGGCGACCTCCTCGGAGTACCGAAGGCCGACCGAGCCGTCGCCGCACCCATGGTGCGCGCTCTCCTGGCCTCGCTCGAACCCAACGCCGATACCGCGGCCCTGACCTTCGCCTGTGAGGCCGAAGACGAACTTGCCGCATATTTCACCGACCTGCTAGCCGCCAAGCGCGCTCACCCTGCCCAGGATCTGCTCAGCCGACTCGCCGCCGCCCGCGGCGACGACGTACTGGATGACGACGAATGCGTCGGCACCGCAATCCTATTGTTCGCGGCCAGATTCGAAACCACCACGAACCTGATAGGTAACGGCGTCGCGGCGCTGCTCACCCACTCCGACCAAATGGACCTGCTGCGCGCCAGACCCGACTTGGCGAGCAGCGCGGTCGAAGAGCTGCTGCGCTACGACGCCCCTGTCCAAACCAATGGGCGCACGGTCCTCGAACCGACCCGACTGGCAGGCGTCGATCTACAGCCCGGGCAGGTTGTGCTGACCCTGCTCGGCGCAGCCAACCGAGACCCCGACCGCTTCGCTGTCCCGGACTCCCTCGACATCACCCGAACCGGGACCACACCGCTGTCGTTCGGCGCCGGCGTCCATTTCTGTCTCGGCGCGCCGCTGGCCCGGCTCGAAGGGGCCGTGCTGTTTCCACGATTGGTGGCGCGCTTTCCGCAGCTCGCTCTCGTCGGGGAGCCGTGCTGGCGTACCGGGGTGTCCTTCCGTGGACTGTCCAGCCTGAAAGTAGCGCCCCGGTGAGTCATGTAGTTCTGCCCTCCCCCACGAAACACCGGGCATTGCGGAACCGGTCCGTCGCGCGACCTCATGACGTCGGCCGGTATCGACTCGGGCGGGCCGCTCAGCGAAGGACTTGCGTTCACCTCCGGGAGTGAGGCGGGCGAACACGATCGGGCCGAGGAGTTGGATGATGGCGAAAGTGATGTCGAATTCGCCGGGCACGGCGCGGGCGTCGGGGGTGAGAATGTGGTCGAACGGGTGGGCGGTATCGACCGATGACGCGGGGCGCGTAGCGAGGGGAAGCGCGGCCGGTTCAGCGTGGCGGTGGTCGGGGTCTGTGCGGTCAACGCCGATGGATCCCATCGCCAGCCGGGCCAGGGTGGGCAGCTGTACCGAGGCCTGCTCGACAAGATCGGCTTGGGTGGTGAGCAGCGCGCGGATCCGCGTCCGGTGCCGGTGAGTGTCGACTTGTCTCGCTCGACGAAAGAGGAGCCCAACAATGTCCTAGCGGGATCGCCACGAGTACGCCGTGGACTGAACCTCCACTCGAAACACAGCGCAAACGAAGTTGTCAACGGCACGCCCAATCCTGGATCGGGCACAGATTCCGTGATTGACCCGTTCGGGACGCGAAGGGACGGTTGATAGTTCATCATGTCGCGGTGCTCTTATTTGAACCGATGAAGGTTCTGCCCCGCTCCTGGACGGTCTACGGATCGAGGCCCGCAACCGGCGACGGCCCGGTCGGCTCTCCCGGGCGGGGGCGGGGGATGCCGTCCGACGGGTCCATAGCCGTTACCGGCGGAGGTTGCCGGACACCTCGATCAGCGGCCGCGAGATCTTGATCGGGCTACGGTCCGCAGGTTGTTCCCGCAGCAACTCCGATTGCGGCAAAAGAACTTTCACCGAACAGGTCCCGCAACTCGGCCGCGAGGAACGCCCGCCGCGTACGGGACTGCTGCACGATCCGGTGACAGCGGTTACGTGGCACTGGGCGGTCGCGCGGGAGCACGGCCGACCGGCAGATGCCGCGACGGTGAGCCGGATGACGTTGCTGCGCCAGATCCGAGCGTTGCCCGATCCCCACCACCCGGTTCCGTGGGTGTTGGGCGTGGACGACTTTGTCTTCCGTCGCGGGCACCGTTATGGGACGACTCCGGACCGCCATGCAGACCGACCGTCCGATCGAGGTATTGGAAGACGGGACCGCCACACTCTTACGGCCTGGTTGCGGGTCCATCCGGGCGTTGAGATCGTCTATCGTGACCGCATCGGCGCTTACGCAGAAGGCGCGGCGGCGGGGCACCGGACGCGCTGCAAGTCGCCGATCGGTGGCGCATCTGGCACATCTCGGCGGGGCGGTCGATCGCGCCGTGGCACGCCACCGGGCGGCCCTGCCCGCCGCGATCATCGCTCCCGAACCGCAGGACCGGCCTGATGCCGCTGTGGTTTGCCGCCGAAACCCACTCGGGAGCCGGGTCACGCCCAGTGCTGGCCGAGGGGACTAACTAACATCCTTGCGATCAGCCGCGAGCTGGGTCTGTCTCGCGGTACCACACGCCGCTTTGCCCGCGCTGAGGCGCCCGATGAACTGCCGGTCAACAATCGCCTCGGGTACCGAGTCCGTATTCTCGAGGCATACAAACCCGAGCTGCATCGGCGGTGGAATGTGGCGTGTACCCAACACAATGCGGCTGTTCGAGGAGATCACGGCCCACAGCTACCAAGGCAGCGAGATGTTGGTGCGCGACTACCTGCAGCCTTTCCTCGCTCTCACCCACCTCCCGGTCGCGCCGCCCAGCCACCGATCGTCCGCGAAGTCATCAGCTGGATCATGACCAACCCCAACACCCCTCGCTGCCGGACCCCGGCCGCGCCTGGATTCGATCCTGGCAGTCAGTCCGCGACCGGCCGCGCTGGCCGGGCACGTCCGCGCGTTCGCCGAGATCATGGGCGAGCGGCGCGGTCGGGATCTCGAACGGTGGATGGCCACAGTCGACGTCGACGACCAGCTGGCGCTGCACTCGTTCGTGCGAGGCCTCCGCCGCGACCAGGACGCGGTCAGCGCCGAGCTGACCATGCCCTGGAGCAGCGGAACCGTCGAAGGCCACGTCCCCCGCACCAAGATGCTCAAACGCCGAATGTCCGGCCGCGAGAAGAGCGACCCACTCCGCAAACGAATCCTTCTGAGCGAGTGACCAATTCACCCTACCGAATCACCAAATTCGTGACAGATCCCCCAAGCCGGACCATCTGACGGCTGTGGGTTCGAGGGTGGCCATCCTTCACGTGCTGCCGACAGAAGTTTGGGCCAGATCCAACACGGAGCCGGGGTTGACTCCCAGATCTCCGGCCGGAGAAGATTCCTAGATTTCAATGACGGCAAGCTCTCCGTCAGCATACAGGGAGCGCAGGCGCTTCTTGTCGAACTTGCCGACCGAGGTCTTGGGCACCTCGTCGACGAAGCACCAACGCTCAGGCAACCACCATTTGGCGACCTTACCAACGAGGAAGTCACGCAGATGAGCAGGTGTGGGCTCGCGACCGTCACGTACGACGATCACCGCGAGAGGCCGTTCCTGCCACTTCTCGTCCGGCACCCCGATCACAGATGCCTCGAGCACATAGGGGTGTCCGGCGAGCAGCAGCTCGAGCTCGACCGAGGAGATCCACTCCCCACCAGACTTGATCACGTCCTTGGTGCGGTCGGTCAGCGTCACGAAGCTCCGTTCATCGATCCGACCGACGTCGCCGGTGCGCAACCAACCGTCCTGAAACTTCTCCCCGTCATCCTCTTCGCCGATGTACGAGCCGGTGATCCAAGGTCCGCGCACCTGCAGCTCACCGACGGCTTCTCCGTCGTGCGGGAGCTCATTGCCCGCGTCGCCGACAATCCGCAACTCCACACCAGGAACCGGACGGCCCTGGGTAGCTCGCAGGCGCCACCGCTCCTGCGCGTCGAGCGATGCCGGCGGACGTGCGACGGCGGCCAGCGGCGAGGTCTCGGTCATTCCCCACGCCTGGACGACCTGCACGCCGTACTTCTCCTCGAAGACCTCCATCAGGTGAACGGGCACGGCGGAGCCACCGCAGGCAACCAGACCGAGAGAGGAAATGTCGTAGTTGGGGTTGGCCTCCACGAAGTTCAGCACGTCGTTCCAGATCGTCGGGACCGCGCCTGCGACGGTTGGCTTCTGGGCATCGATGAGCCGTACCAGCGGCTCGGCCTGCAGGAACCGGTCAGGCATGAGCAGGTCGGCACCGGCCATGAGGGCGGCATAGACCAGTCCCCAGGCGTTGGCATGGAACATCGGCACAATGGCGAGGATCCGGTCGTCACAGCCGACTCGCAGTCCGTCGGCGGCGCAGGCCGCCATCGAGTGCAGGTAGGTCGACCGGTGGCTATAGGCGACACCTTTGGGGGTTCCGGTGGTACCAGAGGTGTAGCACATGGCGGCTGCTGACTGCTCATCGAGGTCGGGCCAGTCGAACGTCTCGGGTTGGGCGGAGATGAACTCCTCGTAACCCACGACTGTGAGCCCGTCACGGTGCAGCGGGGTGAGGTCCACCCCGCCGGTCACGACGACGGTGTGCACGCTGGTGATCTGCGGCAGCACGGGGGCCAGCAGCGGGACCAGGCTTCCATCGAGAATCACGACCCGGTCCTCGGCGTGGTTGCCTATGTAGACGAGTTGATCTGAGGCGAGGCGTAGATTGAGGGTGTGCAATACCGCGCCCATCGAGGGCACCGCACAATAGACCTCCACATGTTCCTGGTTGTTCCACATAAAGGTCGCGACACGCTCATCGCCTGTGATCCCACAACCGCGCAACGCGTTGGCCAACTGGGCGGACCGCCGTCCGATCTCGGCGAACGAGGCGACCTTTATGCTCCCGTCGGGCTGTAAGGTCCGCACGGTCGACGAGCCATGCACACTCGAGCCGTGGCGCAGAATCGCCGCAGTTGTCAACGGGACGGTCATCATCGTGCTCTGCATAACATTCCTTATTGAGAGAGTTGCCGTCGAACCGACAGCGATCCGGGATCGAGCGTCCAGGGAGAGTGGGCTGTCAGCGATCTGCAGCCGAAAGCGAGCTTGAAGCAGACTCCAAGGACTCGACCAGGTCCAACTCGAGTTCTGGCAGTCGGCTGGCCGCCAAGGCCATCCCGGCCGCGCGGGCTCGCACATCAACGTCGCGCTGGATCCCGGCACGTGCAATGTCGGTCCATGCCTGTGCGCAACGGCTGGCGACGATGGCGAGGTCTGCGGTAGCAAGGTCACCGGTCAGACGTGCGACATCCGCGCAGCCATCGGCGAGCAATCGACGAAACAGCCCGCCACCGGTGCCTGCCTTCTCGATGAAAGCGCTCAGGCTGAACAAGAGGATCTCGAGGTCGTCTGCCGGAAGGTCGACCCAGGTCTGAACGTCGGCCGCCAGCTGCACGACCGCGGCTAAGCCCTCAGCCCCGGGCACCGCTGTCGTGAGATCGACAATCCCCGGCCGCGACGGGCGCCGCATGCTGGCCGCGGACTGGCGAAATGCCTCTGCCGCCACTCCCGCCACATCCGGCAGCGCGCTTGGCCAGGTGATGCGATACGTGCAGTGGCGCGTCGGTTGCGGGAACGACGTCGAGGACCGCGCCCGAGCCAGGGCTTCGAGCGGGACCTCCTGCACCTCGGCGCGGTCATTGTCTACGACAACGGCAATCCCCTTGGCCTCATCATAGCCAATCACTACGATGTCGTGGCGACTCATCCGTAGCTGGACCCGCAGGTACGGCAGCTCGCCGATGTCACCCCACACCAGGCTGGGTCTGCCTGCGTCGATCTCGTCGAGAACCCACAGCCACCCCTCGCGGGGATCATCGGTGGTGAGAACGTGGACCTGTCCGCCGAGCCGACGAGGTAGGTCGACTTCGAAGTCGGCGCCTCGTCCCACCAGGTACAGCGGCGGAACGAGGTCGCTCGATCGGAGGTAGGTCAGCCCTAGCGCGCCACCGAGCGCGAACACCAGGCCTTCATCGGGCGGTCCATCCCACCCCAAACCATGCCAGTGCAGAAGATCCCGCATCGCACCAGAACCGCAATGCCCCCCCATCCGATGCGGGTAGTCCTCGATCAGGGTCCTGCGGGGCATGTGAGTTCCTCTTCGGTGGATGGGCGCACGACGGGGTTCGAAGACATGATCAGTTGTTCCGGATTCTGTCCAGGTAGGCCTGGCGGGTCCTCATGTCGACGTCGTCCAGGAACACCGAGTCCGAGCCCAGGGCCGAGCCGAGCCAGGTGGCCAGCCAACCGGGGACGAACTTCATCGCGGCGACCATGCCGCCGGCGAGGCGGGTGACGCGCACGAAGGGACGCGGGTTCTCGATCAAATCGGCTGTCGCTCGGGCGATCTCCTCGGGCTCGGCGTTGCGCATTCCCTTGGCCCCAGCCGTCCCAGCGACGAGTTCGGTGTTGGTGAACGTGGGCCGGACCGTGGACAGTTGGACCCCGGACTTGCGGTATTCCTGTCGTGCTGCCTCGGTGAATCCGATGACCGCGAACTTGGTGCCGCAATAGGTCGCCAGACCGGGTACGGCGAGCTCACCGGCCAGTGATGCGGTGTTGATGATGTACCCAGCACGCCGCGGCAGCATCCGTTGAAGGGCGAGCTTGGTGCCGAAGACAACTCCCAGGACGTTGATCTCGACCTGCCGCCGGGTTACCGCGTCGTCTTCCTCGTGGGCGTGCCCGGTGGGCATGATGCCCGCGTTGTTGATCAGTACGTCGAGCGGGCCGAGGTCCCCCTCGACCAGGTCGAGAAATTCGCGGAACGAGTCAGGGTCGGTGACGTCCAAGTGGGCGACGACCTTCACCCCGAGATCAACGGCGGCCTCCTTGGCACGGGCCTCGTCGACGTCGCCAATAGCGACGCGGTGGCCTCGTCGGATCAACTCCTTCGCGGTCTGGTATCCGATACCGCGGGCTCCGCCCGTGATTGCCACGGTCTTGGCGGCATTGCGGGGGTTGTGCGTCGTCACTTGCTGTTCTCCTTGTTCAGGCCGAGGCGTTGCCACAGGCCGCGGCCGGCTGCCGCGCGCAATACTCTTTCGGCGATGGCCGCACGCCGAGAGGTGTACGGGTACCACGTGAGTTCCCGTGTCAGGACAGGGATCCGCGGCTCGGTCACCGCCTGGACCTGGCAGTACTTGTGCAGCCCATAGGCGCCGCCGAGCCGCGCACCGATACCTGATGCCTTCCATCCACTGTGCGGCAGTGCGGTGGCGAAGAGGTTGCTGAAGACGTCGTTGATGTTGACAGCACCCGCGTCCAGGCGTTTCGCGATGCGCTGCGCACGAGCGTGATCGCGGGTCCACACCGTCGCGGACAGGCCGTACACCGAGTCGTTGGCCAAGCGGACTGCCTCGTCTTCATCCGCGACCAGCATCACCGGGATCGTGGGTCCGAAGGTCTCCTCAGTCATGCAAGTCATCGTGTGGTCGACGCCGACCAGGACGGTAGGAGCGTAGTAGTTCCCGGCCGCGCTCCGGGTTCCGCCGACCAAGACCCGTGCACCCGCCGCCACCGCCTCGTTGACGTGGCGATCGGCGATCTCGACCTGCCTCGCAGTGACCATCGCACCCACGTCGTCACCTGCCGCCGCACCCTGGGCGAGGGACCGCACCCTTTGCGTCAGCCGAGCCACGAACTCGTCGTAGATCTCAGCTACCACATACACCCGCTCAACGGAGATGCAGACCTGCCCTGCGTTGAACAGACCGCCCCACGCGATCCCCTCGACCGCGCGAGCAAGGTCGGCGTCCTCCAGCACTATCGCCGGATCCTTACCGCCCAGCTCCAGGCTCACCGGCTTCAGGTGCTCGGCACAGCGGATCGCGACCGCGCGCCCGGTGGCTGTCGAGCCGGTGAACTGCACGAAGTCAGCTGCGTCCACCACCGACGCACCCGCTTCGCCGGCACCCACAACATGGGCCAAGACCGGAGGGGCGCCGATCTCGTGCCAGCCTTCGACGACCCGCGCACACGTCAGCGGCGTCGCTTCCGAGGACTTCGCCAGGACCGCGCACCCGGCAGCCAACGCGGGTGCTGCATCCATGAGGAAGAGGGTGATCGGGAAGTTCCAGGGCGTGATGAGCCCGACAACCGGGTACGGGTGGTAGGTCTTGGACAGCCGCTTCGGCAGACTCAACAGACTCGAGGGCCTGACCTGCTCGCCAGCGAGAAACCTCTCGGCATTGTCGGCGTAGTAGGTGATGAATTCGCACGACGCGGTCGTCTCCACGAGAGCGTCTGGGCGCACCTTGCCCGTTTCGGCTTGCAACAGGTCGGTGAGCTCGTCGGTGTGAGCCAGGATCCAGTCCCGCCAGCGATGCAACCATCTTGCGCGTTGCCGCGGGCCAGCTTCGGCCCACCCTGCCTGGGCGCGGCGGAGGTCAGCCGCGATGCGGTTCACGGTCTCACGATCATCCACGGGGACGGTTGCGACCAGCCGGCCGTCGGCTGGGCTACACACGTCCAAGGCGTCCGCTGTGGTCGCCGTGCTCATCGGTCCTCCAGGAGTGAGTCGAACCCGCGGGAGAGCCCGTTGGGTGGGGTGCGTCTGGTGGGTGTGTCGGTGAAAGCGTCAGCGATCACGTCAGCGCGTTTGAACATCAACGGTCCATAGGTATGCCGAAGCTCGGTCAGGATCGCGTTCAAAGGCAGGTCGTCGAAGATGCCGCGCTCGCGGACGTACTCCATATGCTGGGCTCCGTCGGCGGTGAAGGCGTGCAGGAGGGCGTCGCGATCGCCGTCGAATTCCACCGGCGGCACACTGAAACGCGCACACAACTCGGTGTTGAACGCAGGTGTCGCCTTCAACCACCGGCCGTCGATGTAGAGAAGGCTGTAACCGTGATAGACGAACAGGTCTGTGCCGCCCATGAGCGCTCGCAGCGCTTCGGTCTGCAGGTGATTGCGGACGTCAGCGAAGCCCAGCAGCGCCGGAATCCCTGCCGCACGGCACACCGCGGTCAAGAGCACCGCCTTCGGGACGCAATAGGCGCGCCCGGCCTCGAGGACGAAGCTGGCTCGATAGTGGGCGGGATCGTCCGACACTGTGTAGGGGTCGTACCAGATCTGGTCACGGACGGCGGTGAAGAGGCGATTGGCCTTGTCCCGGTCGGTGCTCGCATCCCCAATCGCGGCGGCGGTGAATGCCCGGACGGACTCGTGTTCGATGTCGAGGAAGTCGGTCGCCACCAACGACGCCACCGGTGCCTGATTCATCTGCGCTCCAGGGTGATCGGCAACCCGTCGACAGGAATGGGGAGCGAAGTGTTGTCCCATCTCACTTCATACTGGTCCGGGACCGACCAGGTGTAGGTGCGCAGCATGTAGTGCAGGATCGCCTTGACCTCGAGAGTGCCGAAGTGCAGACCAATGCACTTGTGCACCCCTCCTCCGAAGGGGATCCACCCGAAACGGTGATTCTGGTCCTCCCGGCGCGGCTCGCTGAAACGGTCGGGGTCGAAGGTATCGGGGCCGGTCCAGCACGACTCGTCGAAGTGGTTCACCGCAGGAGCCACGGCCACCAGGGTGTCCGCCGGGATGTGGCGTCCGGCAATCTCCACGTTCTCGATCGTTTTGCGCATCACGATCGGCACGGGCGCTACGAGGCGCAGCGTCTCCTTGATCACCAGGTCGAGAGTCGCCAGCGAGTCCAGGTCGTCGATGTCGGGGCGGCGTTCACCGAGTCGGTCGGACTCGGCCCGAGCCCGTTCCTGCCAGGCTGGGTGCTTGGCGAGGAAGTAGGCGGCAGCGGTGGTGGTGATGGTCGAGGTGTCGTGGGCCGCCATCATCAAGAAGATCATGTGGTTGACGACGTCCTCATCGTTGAACGCCTCACCGTCGGCCGTGCGCGCATGGCACAACCCCGTGAAGAGGTCGTCTCCCTGGCCACTTCGAGCCGCCGGCAGATGCCAGGTGAAGTAGTTCTCCAGGAGCGTGCGCCCACGGACTCCGGCGCGCCACCGAGTACCGGGCAGCGGGAAACGGATGATCGAGCTGGCTGCGCGCACGGTGGCCACGAAGGCGTCGTTGATGGCGTCGGTGTCCTCGCTCCCTCCCCGACCTGCCATGAAGACCCCCGTTGCGACGTCGAGAGTCAGGGCCTTCAGCAGTGGGTAGATGCGCGTGGACCGGCCCGCTGTCCACCCGGGGATGCTGGTCTCCAGCGTCGGGCCGAGCTGGTCGACATAGCCGGCGAGCCGGTCGCGGGTGAACGCTTCCTGCATGATCCGCCGATGCATCCTGTGCTCGTCGAAGCTCATCAGCATCAGGCCCCGGTGAAAGAAGGCATCGATGAGATAGGTCCACCCGTCCTGGGAGAACGACTTCGCCTTGGTCGTCAGCGCCTCCTGGGTGGCATCCGCGCCGGCCACCATCACGATTCTCGTACCGAAGGCGCCCATCCACCAGACCGGTCCGAAGCGTTGGTACCTGGCCCGGGTGAAGTTGGAGCCGAACCTGATGTAGTCCAGGGTGTGACCGAGCAAAGGCAGGCCCGCAGTCCCCCGGACCGGCTCGAGGCCCGACCCCGCCGGGGGCGGGGTGAGCTCACGCACAGGCCACTGGTCGCTGACCCCAAGCAGGGTCGCGTCGACTCGACTCGGCAGCGGCGCCAGGAGTACCGATGAGAGCCGCTCCCGACCCTTCGCCAGCGGGAGCTGGATGATATTCGTCACTGACGTTCCTTTCTGAAAATGTGGGGCCGCACTCGATGTCTTCCTACCGCCGTCGGCCCCAGGGACCAGTCACCTCAGGCCGAGCCGGCGAGCACCAGTTCGGCCCGGCCGACGGGGAGTCGTTGCGCGATGACCCGCTTGCTGAACACGAAGTCCCGGGGCCGGTTGACGCAGTCGGCAGCAATGAGCTCGCCGGCACGGAGGTAGAAGCAAGCGAAGGCGCGGTCCCGGATCGGGTCGCCGCTGCAGACGACTTCGTCGTACCCGGTGTTGAGACCGGCGATCTGGAGCTTGAGATCGTATTGATCCGACCAGAACCACGGAAGCGCCGCGATCATCTTGGGCTTGCCGCAGAAGGTCGCGGCGGCCACCTTGGCCTGCTCACCCGCACTCGGCACGGACTCCAGGCGTATGCGACGGCCGTAACGGGCCATGTCGTGGCTGGCGCAGTCCCCGGCGGCCACGATGTCGGGGTCACTGGTCCGGGCCTGGTCGTCGATCACGACGCCGTTGTCGACGACCAGACCCGCGGCGGCGGCGAGCTCGGTGTTCGGCTCAACGCCGATGCCGACAATGACGAGGTCGGCGGGAATTGATTCGCCACCTGACAGGAATACCTCGCGGACCCTGCCGTCACCGGACAGAGCCTCGACCAGCGCGCCCGTCCTGATGTTCACGCCCTCCTCCCGGTGGATCCGTTCGAAGAACGCCGATACCTCGGGAGCGGTGACCCGTTCGAGGACGCGCTCGGCCGCCTCGAGCACTGTGACCTCCAGACCCAGCGCACGCAACGAGGCGGCCGTCTCCAGTCCGATGTAGCCGCCGCCGACGATCACGGCCCGGCACCCGGGGCTGGTGGCCTCTCGGATCATCTCGACGTCCGCAGCGGTGCGTAGGTAGTAGACGCCGACCAGGTCGGCACCCGGGATGGAAAGCCGTCGAGGGCTGGCCCCAGTGCACAGCGCGAGCTTGTCGTAGGGCAGCGTGTCGCCGGCGCTCAGTGCAAGGTGACCGGCCGAGCGGTCGATCGCCTCCACGGTCGCGTCCAGGAGTTGGATTCCCTGCTTGCTGTAGAACTCGGCGCTGCGGATCGCGAGTTCGTCGAGCGTGCTCTTCCCCGCCAGGTAAGCCTTCGACAGCGGCGGGCGTTGATAGGGCAGCGCCGACTCCTCGCCGATGAGGACGATCTCACCGGTCCACCCTTCCTGGCGGAGACTGGCCGCGAGTTGGACCCCGGCATGGCCGGCCCCGACGATGAGGGCCCGCTGCGAAGTCATGCGCTGGACTTCGGGGTGAGGCGGACCATCATTTTACTGATCCCCCTGACGAAATTGGACTGCACGTACTCTGGCTCCCCGACGACCTCGATGTTGTCGAAACGGGGAAGCAACTCCTCCCACAGGATCCGCAGCTGGAGCTCGGCCAGCCGGTTGCCCATGCAGCGGTGGACGCCGAAGCCGAACGAGATGTGGTTGCGGGCGTTGGCCCGGTCGATGATGAACTCATCCGGCCGTTCGAACACGCGCTCGTCACGGTTGCCCGAGGCGTACCACATCACTACCTTGTCGCCCTTGCGGATGAATTGCCCGTTCAGAATGGTGTCGGCCTTGGCGACCCTGCGCATATAAGCCAGCGGGGTTTGCCACCGGATGATCTCCGAGCCCATGTTGGGAATCAAGTCGGGGTTCGCCTTCAGCTTCTCGAACTGATCGGGGAAGCGGTTCAGCGCAAGAACACCGCCGCTCATCGAGTTCCGGGTCGTGTCGTTGCCTCCGACGATCAGCAACACGAGGTTGCCCAAGAATTCCATCGGGCGGTCGATCAGGTCCTTGGTGTTCTCGTTGCTCTGCAACATGGTGATCAGATCGAAGCCGGGTTCCTCCCCGGCAGCTGTCCGGGCTGCCTTGTCGTGCCAGAGAGCGCTGAGACCTCGCGCCATGTCGCGCATGCCGGGGAACACCTCGTCGTTGTCCGAGGGCCCGCCGTTAGCCTGCTCCAGCGAGGTCGCAAGGTCTGACCAGTAGACGAGCTTGCGACGCTGCTCGTACGGAAAGTCCAGGAGAGTCGCGAGCATCCGAGCGGTCAACTCGATCGAGACGTTCTGCACCCAGTCGAACGGCTGATCCACGGGCAGGTCGTCCAGCACCTCCTGCACACGCGATCGAATCAGCCCCTCCATCTCACGCAGGTTCTTCGGCGCGACCACGCCTTGGACAGCGGCCCGCTGCGCGTCATGCCGTGGCGGATCCATCGCGATGAACATCGCGATATCGAGGAAGCGAGGCGGGGCCCCGATGACAATGAACGGCTCGGCGGAGAAGAGCTCGTGGTTCTTGTCCACGGCCACGATGTCGGCATGCCGCGTGACAGACCAGAACGGACCGAACGAACTGTTGGGCTGATAGTGGACCGGCGCCTCGTTGCGCAAGCGCTCGAAGTAGGACTGCCAGCGCCCCTGGCGATAGAGAAAAGGGTTGCTGAGGTCGATGTCGGCGAGCTCGACGTCCTCGACCGGCGGGATAGGACTCTCGACGAAGAGCTTCTCTCCGTTCGTCCCGGTCACCCATCGCCGGGTCTTGTCATACAGATGCGCGCCCCGGATCTGCAGGTCCATCGGGATGGTCGACTGAACTCTGGTGGTAATCACTTCAGGAATCTTCATCAGGTCTTACGCCGTCTCTCGTCGTCACATCTGGAATTCGGGTAGTTGGACGATCAAGCCGTCCCACTCCGCGCAGGCCACCATCTGGCAGGACAGCCGAGAGGTCGGCTGGCGCTCTGGGTTCATCGCGAGCATCTCCTCCTCATCGGATCCGGAGAGGCCGACCTGCTCGGACCATTGCGAATCGACGATCACATGACAGGTGCCACAGGCGGCTTCGCCTCCACAGTCGCCGTTGATTCCGGGGACCGCGTTGTTGGTCGCGACCTGCATCAGCGACTGCCCTTCCTCGAAGGGCGCTTCGTGCTTCTCGCCGTCGTGGGAGACAAAGGTGACAAATGCCATAGCCAACTCCTGATACGTTGTCCTCAACGGGAACTTGATCAAAGTGTTGTCGAGGATGACCGCTGCGACCATGTTCGACGGAGTCAGAAACTTGTGAATTCAGCTCAAAGGGACTATGGTGAACCTCAATGACGAGGGTGTGCCTCCGCTCATGTTCGTGCAACTGCTCGAGAGCCAAGCACTCGACTCAGACGCTGCAGCGCGGCTTCGCAACATCATGGCTCGCGAAGGAACCAACGAGGCGACGCTGATCCAGCATGACGTCCAGGCCCCGATCCGGTGGTTTCGGGAGGTCTACCCCGAACTCGACGTCGACCAGGCAACCCTGCTCGGCTTCACGTTCGCCGAACAGGCCCAGTTGACGTCCTTCGGCCCGTTGAGTTTTCCACTGGTCAGCGCAGGCTCGGTAGCCGAGATCGTAGAGCTGCTCACCTACTTGCCGTTGATCTCGACAGCACTCAGCCCACAGTTCCATCCAAGTGACCACGGCCTCACCGTCGGGCTCACCGCGCATACAAGCGACCCGGCCCTGGACTGCCTGGTCGTTGCCTATAGCGGGTCAGTGCTCCTGCGGCTGCTTGCCATGCTCGCCGGCGACATGCCGACGGTCACACTCCACCTGAGCTGGCCAGCGCCGACCTCCCTGACCCACCATAAGGACGTGCTGGCCGGGCGCCTGTTCTTTGACGCTCCAACGTCCTTTCTCCATATCCCCGCAGACACGCTCAACGAGGTCTGCCGGTTCTCCGATCCCCTCGCTTATCGACTCGCCATCGTCGATCTGCAACGAACTCTCGACCAGCGGAGCAGAACAACGTCGTTCTCAGAGAAGGTGAGACGACTGTTGGAGCAGCATTCCGGACAGCGAGGTAGCCATTGGGTCGCACATGAGCTGTCGATATCCGCCAGCACGCTCAAGCGCCGCCTCGCCGAAGAGGGGACCACCTTTCGCGAGTTGCACCAGTCATTCCTGCGCGAGCGCGCGATGCTGCAGCTACTCGACCGATCAATGTCGGTGAGTGAGATCGCCACAGATCTCGGATACAGCGACCTCACCAACTTCTCACACGCTTTCAAGCGATGGACCGGCCGCTCTCCGAGCGAGTTCCGGCACACGTAACGCTGAGCCATCCCGGGCCGTCCGCGGTGAATGAGACCACTCGGCATAATGATGTACCCCGGGTTCGCTGGAGCCGGGATGGTTGACTCTTGGCCACGACATCGTCGAAGGAGATGTGTTCGTGCCGAGGCAGTATCCCGAGGAGTTCCGCCGCAAGGTGCTCGACCTGGTCGCCGCAGGTCGGCCGATCGCCCAGGTTGTGGGCCGCCCCCGATGAAAGAGACCGCTCGGTATTAGAGTCCTGTTTGGCCTGGTAGGGCCGAGAAGGCATCAACCGGCACGGCCCGTTCAACACCTATACCGAGCTGGAATTTGCCTTAACGAAATGGGCCGGCTGGCACATTGCCGCCTTCTGCACTCCCGACTGAGCTACCCTAGTCCGGCCGAATACGATGCCACGCACTCCCCAATAACCGCCACGCCGATCGGCACCGACCGAAACTGGAAGACCGGCCCCTTGCTCGTGACGTTCAGACGTCAAGAAGACAATCTCAGGTCAGGGTGATGACGGTCAAGTAACCGTGGTCATACTGTGCACGAAGCCGCTTCTTGTCGAATTTTCCGACGCTGGTCTTGGGTACCTCGGTGATAAACGTCCAGCGTTCCGGTAGTTGCCATTTCGCGAAGCTGTTCGACAGGAATTCACGGAGCTCTGCGGCTTGTTCGTAGAAATCGACACCCTCCACGCCGGCACGCAGTACAATCACCGCCAGCGGGCGCTCGTCCCATTTATCGTCCGGTACGCCGACGACCGCCGCCTCGGCTACGACCGGATGGCCGATCACCGCGTTCTCCAGATCTACCGAGGAGATCCACTCACCGCCTGACTTGATCACGTCCTTGGACCGATCCACCAATGTCAGGTAGCCGTTCGGACTGATCTTGCCGACATCACCGGTTCGCAGCCAGCCCTCGTCGAACTTGTCCGGATCGACCGGCTTCCCATCCTGGGCGTAGTAGGAGCCGGTGATCCAGGGCCCTCGAACCTCCAACTCGCCCCACTGCTCGCCATCATTGGGCACAACCGCGCCGTCATCGCGAACAAGCCTGGCCTGCACCGCCGCCGGGAAGCGGCCCTGTGTGTAGCGAAAAGTCCACTGATCCTCGCCCTCGACACCTGCCGGCGGATGCGCCACGCTACCCAACGGTGAGGTCTCGGTCATACCCCAAGCATGCAGAATTCGGACACCGTACTGCTCTTGAAAGGCCCTCATCATCGACGGCGGCACCGCAGCCCCACCCACCGCCACCGTACGCAGATGCGAGATGTCCTGCGGCTTCGCGGCGAGCGCGGCGAGCACCCCACCCCAGATGGTCGGTACCGCACCAGCAAAGGTGGGACGCTGATCAGCCATCATCTGCAACAACGGCTCAGGCTGCAAGAAATGGTCAGGCATCAGCAGACCAGCCCCCGACATCAACGCTGCGTACGGCAAACCCCACGCGTTGGCATGAAACTGCGGAACAATGGCGAGGATCGAGTCGGTGCCGGTCAATCCCAAACCGTTCGGTGCGCACACTTGCATTGCGTGCAGCCAACTGGAGCGGTGTGAATACACCACACCTTTCGGATCGCCAGTGGTGCCGGAAGTATAGCACATGGCAGCCGCGGACCGTTCGTCAAGTACCGGAAAATCGTAAACATCCGACTGCGCTGCGAGTAGTTCGTCGTAGGAATGTACCTGCACGCCTGCGGGTGCCTCCAGTCGACTGGCATCGCCGTTGGCCACGATCACATGGCGCACCGTCTTCAGATTCGGCAAAATCTTGGCGAACAGCGGCATCAACGAGCCATCGACAATCACCACCAGATCCTCGGCGTGATTGGCGACATACACCAGCTGCTCAGGGAATAACCGAATGTTGAGCGCATGCAGCACAGCTCCCATTGCAGGCACCGCGATATACGCGACCATGTGTTCATTATTGTTCCACATGAAGGTGGCGACCCGATCGCCAACCCCGGCGCCCAATCCACGCAACGCATTCGCCAATCGCGCGGATTCGGCCCCCAGCTCGAGGTAAGTCATGCTGCGGACGCCGGATCCGGTCCAGGTCGATACTTTGCTATCGCCCATGAACGTCGATGCGTATCGTAGCAACGTCGCCAACGACAGCTGTTCGTCCTGCATAGTGCTCAACATCAGAATCACTCCTCGTCACATTCTTTATCAAAGGGGGATTTCACCGACAGAAACAGATCAGTATTGCCTGTGCTCAGCTCGTCATCCACTGCGCGCCAGGGCAACATTTCAGTATGAATAGAACTCGAGGTTCCAGCGATAGCCTGCCCTCATAGAAAATACGCGTGACCTTGTCATTTCAGACGGAGCAAAGGTCGACAATGACGCGGAGGTCATGTGAGCAGGGCAAGGTCATCGTTCCGATTAAGTGACTCACGGATCGCAACCTGAGCCGCGTGCGGCAGGGTGTCGATGATGTCGTTGACGCGAGCACTGCGGCGCAGCACCGCCTGCCGCACCGGCATACCCGGCTGTGCCTTCATCTGCGGAATGATGCCCTCCACGTCTTCAGCGCCGCCCGCGTGGTGACCGGCGTCGAACATGGCCTGCTCACGGGCCATCTGCGACTCGTCCTTCTCCTCGGACATGCCGATCGGGCCGATCATGCGGCCGTTGAGGAACTGCTTGACCACCGGCTCGTCCGAGGTGAGCAGCACCTCGCGGGGACCGAACATGACCAGATTGCGGCGGAACAGCATGCCGATGTTGTCCGGCACGCTGCGGGCCAGGTTGATGTTGTGCGTGACTATCAGAATCGTGGCGTCGATCTGCGCGTTGATATCGATCAGCAGCTGTGAGAGATAGGTGGTGCGAACGGGATCCAGACCCGAGTCCGGCTCGTCGACAAGAATGATCTGCGGATCCAGCACCAGGGCACGGGCCAGACCGGCACGCTTGCGCATACCGCCGGAGATCTCACCAGGGAGCTTCTCCTCCGCTCCCAGCAGACCGGTCAGCTCGAGCTTCTCCATGACGATCTTCTTGATCTCGGATTCGCTCTTCTTGGTGTGCTCGCGCAGGGGGAAGGCCACATTGTCGAACAGGTTCATGGAACCGAACAGCGCGCCATCCTGGAACAGGACGCCGAACAGCTTGCGGATCTCGTAGAGCTCCTTGCTGGAGCAGGTCATGATGTCGGTGCCATCGATGTAGATCGAGCCCTCTTCCGGGCGCAGCAGACCGATCAGAGACTTCAGGAATACAGATTTGCCGGTGCCAGAGGGTCCGAGCAACGCACTGACTTCCCCAGACGGGAGGGCCAGTGAGACATCCTGCCAGATCTTCTGTGATCCGAAAGATTTCGATATGCCAACGGTTTCGACTTCTACACCCATGAGAGAGTCCTAACTAACTACTTCGAAAAAGTTGCCAGAATTGCGGCTCAGCCATCTCAGCATCAAACCGGAACCAAGTCCGAAATCAACCAGTTTTCATCGACCTTAGTCATTGTTACCCGTATACGACTGCCATCCAGACGCGGCCCCTCATACTTCGTACTCGTAGTGTTCTGGTTCAAAAACAACAGAAGGGTGACGGTGCCGGCATCAGCGCTGATCACTCCCCCCTCGGCGACCTGCGCCGTGGTGACGATTGAATCCCGGCGGGCGGCAGGGACAATAACACTGGAGCTCAGTGTCGTGAAATCGGCGCGGAACTTTCCGGTCAAGTTATTCGCGGCAGCTTCGAGCTGGCGATCCACAGTGTTGAAGTCGTACGAAAGCGTTTCGGGTACGCTGGATTTTGCAGCTTCGAGAGCCCGGCGGCCCGCCTCGCTCACCGCTCGATGCTCGGACAACTCGCGCTCGAAGACAGTGGTGAACACGCCTGCAGTGGCCAGCAGCACGCCAAGAGCAATTAAAATGACGAACGCGGAACGGCGTCCAATATTGCGCAGACGCTCGACTATCCCGGTCATGCGATGAACTCCACGTTCGAGACGAGCCATCTGCCGTCGATGTATCCGAGGGTCATCTTAGTGCGATAGGCACGCTGTTGCCCCTCGGGGGCTTCAGTATTCTTCACAGTCGAAGTGATGGCAGTCAGCACGGTTGCATTGTTGTCATTCGCGGCGACTATGGCAATAGCCTTTACTTCGCCGGTGGATTCAACCTTGCCGTCGTTGAGAACCCCTGTGAAGGTGCCTGACAGTTTATCGAATTGAGCACGGAAGTCTCCGGTGGAGCTCGCTGCGATGGCGTCGAGATCGTCTTTGGCGGTGTTGTGGTTGAGCGATACCAACAGCACAGCAACCTGACGCGCGGTATCCGTAATGGCCTGGTCACGCGTATCGGCGCGATGTTGGGCGCGGACGTCGAGCCCCACTCTCACGGCATTGCCGGTCAAGGCCAGAACTGCGGTGATGAGACCGACGACCAGCCAGATGCGCAGCCAGGAACTGGGGCGACGTGCTGCGGGCGGCGCCTCCTCGACGATCTCGGTTTGCGCGGCATCATCCTCCACCGTAATGCCGGGGTCTTGCGCAATGGCATCGGCACCTGCTCCCTCAGCTGCGGTTTCTTCGTCTACTTGATCAGCAACGATAGCCACCCTTCGGGCTCCTTTCCGTTGTCTTCTCGCGGGACTTGCACGCCCAGGATGTAGGTGAGCCCATCGGGGCCACGGAACGTCCCGTCCCCCTCGGCATACGGGACTGTGACTGCTGCGGGCTCAGTCGGCTGGGCCGGGACGGTCGACGCACCGCCGGGTGGTACGGCGGGCGCGGAACCACCTGGGCGAGAGAGCATCTCGGGCCAGGTCGAGGGAAGGCCACCTGGGCAATCCGCGACCTCGGCGGCACGGACCGACGGGTCGACAGCGCACGGTATGTTCCGGGCGCCTCGAGCGACTTTCGGATTGTCCGGCGCGACTTGGCAGTAGTTGCCCTGCGTAACCTCGGCGGGGCCGGTGTCGGACGGGTCACGACGCTGGGTGCTTTGATACCCCTCGGTGCAGGGTGGTGGATTCAGCGTATTGCCGAGCTTCACGTCCAGTGGCGCCTGCGGCCCCAGTAGGTCTCCGGTGGTTTGGAAACCGGCGGAGGATACGCTGTAGTTGGCTGCCGCCGCGACAGCCGGATACACCACAAGGACTTGCCGCAATCCCGGCAGGTTCACGCGCAGCACCTGGCCGACCGTCTGGAGGTCCGATAGCAATACCGGCAGCGGGTTCGTCAGATCGGCGAGCGTACCGGCAACAGTGTCGGCAGTGGACGGCCCCTGATCCAGCACTGCCCGCAGTTCCGCGTCGCTGCGCGCGAGTTGGTCGGTAAACGACGCCAGATCGCTCATGCTGGTACGGATCTCGGTCCGGACCGAGTTGCCTGTGCGTAGCAACGGCTCCACGTCGTCGATCAGTGCACGAGTGGGACCGATGTCGGCTTGGGCAAGATCGAGCAGATCGGCCGAGGACTCGATCAGCACTGCCAAGGTCGGACCCACACCATTGACGGCTTGGAAGGTCTCGTCGACCGCTGAGCGCAGGGCATCGGTCGACACGCTGCGAAGTAGCATCTGCGTTTTGTCGAGGACTTGTCCCGTCGGAACCGCGACGGTGGTCCGTTCCCGCGGAATATGCGCTCCCTCTCCGAGATACGGTGGGCTGTCCGACGATGGGGTCAGATCAACGTATTGTTCGCCGATCGCCGACATGCTCTTGATGGCGGCCGCGGTGTCTGCGGGGATTCGTTCACCGCCGCGCAGCTGCAAACTGATCCGGACGGCATCACCGGCTAGATCG
This sequence comes from Nocardia puris, assembly GCF_036051655.1. Classification (NCBI taxonomy): domain Bacteria; kingdom Bacillati; phylum Actinomycetota; class Actinomycetes; order Mycobacteriales; family Nocardiaceae; genus Nocardia; species Nocardia puris. The sequence continues at coordinate 2,883,968 of NZ_CP107943.1, forward strand.
ACTTCTGTGACGTGGCCGACGTCGACACCTCGGTAAGTCACCAGCGCACCCGGATAGAGACCATTCGAATCGACGAATTCTGCGGTCACTCGATATGTACCGACCCCGGTGAGGCGTTGAATCCCGACGTAGTGGAGCAATCCGTAGACGAGGCTGGCGACCGCGAGCACCGAAAAGACAACTAGTTGCGCCCGGACGAGTTTGGTGATCATCAGCGTCCGCCGTTCGACTCGGGTTCAGGTGTGGCAACATCGGCCGGGCCGAACCGCAGTGGGGCGGTCAGCGGGTCCTCGGCTTGGTTGGACATCGGCACGAGATCTCTGACAGGGATACTGCCGATGATCTTTCTTTGAATCCCGTCGAGGCTTAGATCCAGCGTCAGGAAGAGGTTGATGTAGTCGCCACGGATCGCGGTTTCGGCGACAGTGACCGGGAACGGCAGTGTGAGGCCGACCAGGAGCGCCCCCGTCAGATCTGATCCCGCCGCGGCGAGCGCAGCCAGCGTGGGTTGTAGCTCGTTGAGGGTCGAAGTGAGACTGTCATGGCTGGCGCGCAGCACCTGAGTAGCCGTGTCGCCAAATCGGCCGACGGCATCAAGCATTACAGTCAACTGTTCCTGTTGCTGACCAAGAACTGCCAGGGCGGGCTGGATCGTCTCGATGCCGGCTCTCAGGGTGTCCTTCTGGGCGGCGAGCTCAGTGGAGAAGGCTGCGAGGCTGTCGATTGCGCGAACAATGTTGTCGCGCTGAGAGTCGAGCCCGTCGACAAAGGTCACGATCCGCTCGAACGAACGCCGGACGGCGTCTTCCTTGCCTCCGAACGCTTCGTTGAGTTCGGACATGATCGTCCTGACCTGCTCCAGGCCACTGCCGTTGAGCACCAGCGACAGCGCGGCCAGCACCTCTTCGGTTGCCGGGTACTCGGCACTCGCAGTCAGCGGGATCACATCTCCGTCGCGCAACTGCCCCTCGGCGGGGTACGCCTTCGGGGTGCTCAATTCCAGATACTGTGCGCCGAGCACACTGGACTGAGCGAGCCGTGCGGTGGTATTGGCAGGCAACCGAACAGAATTGTCGACCTCTAGGGTGACCACCGCGACCAGGTTGCGTACGGCAATGGAGGTAATTGTACCAACAGTGACGTTATCGGCCTTGACAATCGAATTGCCAACCAGATTCTGGGCATCGCGCAATTCGACTTGGACGCGGTACGAACCATTTTGGATCGCGTTGCCCGGCAATGGAAGCGAATTTATTCCGTCGAAACGGCAGCCCGCAGCTATCAGCAGACCCGCAAGAATCGTGTTGATCCGCATTACTTTCGACAGCTTCATCGTCCAGCTCCCGGAGTGAGGAGTTCGGGCAACCCTGGAATAGGTGGAAGACCCGGAAGTGTGGGAATATCTCCGGCCGGCGCTGGACCAGGTGACGACGATCCGCCCATCGCAGCACGCAGTGCGGCGCCGAACAGATCACCGAAGGTCTGGCTCGTGCGCGAACATTCCTCTTGTGGTGCGTCGACGGTAGTCAGTAGCGCGCAGATCATCGACATCGGATCTGGAAAATCAGAGACCGCCAGGGCCCCGGTCAGTGACTGTGAACGAGGATCGTAGATGTTGTAGAAGTCCACTAGCGTATTGGGTGCCACATGCAGGATTTGGGCGAGGTCGTCCTCACGGTCGACGAGCAGTCTGGTCACCTGAGTGAGGGCCGTGACATCCCGGTGTAGTGCGTCTGAATTGTCAGCGACGAAGCCGCGCAACTCGGGCAGCATCGCGTTCAGCGCCTGTAGCGCCGCATCGAGCTGAGTCCGGTTGTTGTTCAACAGCGCCGACGTGCCCGAAAGCTGGCTCATGAAAGTCTGGATCTGCTGATCATTCGCGGCCAGCGCTGACACCACTGTTTGCAGGTTACGCACGGTCGCGAACAGATCGGGGCCACCATCGGCGAGCGTCTGCATCGCCTTCGACAGATTCACCAGCGTCGTGTTGAGAGTCGCACCATTGCCGGACAATGCGTTTGCGGTAGAATCCACCATACGACCCAACGCACCGATATTGTCGCCGGCCTTCGGCCCGAGCTCGTTGGCCAGGTCGGTGACCTGACGCTTGATCTGGTCGTACTCAACCGGCACAGCAGTACGTTCGATAGGGATCATCGCTCCGTCTCGCAGCTTGGGGCCGGACGTGGTGCCAGGGGTGAGCTGAATGTAACGTCCGGACACCAGGGTCGGCGCGACGATAGCCGCACGCGCGTCGGCACCCACCGGATGTGATGCGTCCAGATGCATGGTGATTCGGACTCGATCGCCCATAGGCCGGGTCTCGTCGATCGCGCCGACCGGCACACCACGAATGGTTACCCGGTCGCCGGGGTACAGGCCCGTAGAGTTCGTGAAATCTGCTGTGATCCGTATCGTCGACGTCCGGGTAGACCAGAAGGTTATGCCGGTAGCAACGATCGCCACCAGGATCATGACCATAAGAATCTTTCCCGAGACAGGGGTCCGGGCTAGAGCTTTGCGTGCGGAAATCATCGGTGTCCACCTCCGCCGGGGCTGCCGGGCTGTTGCCCATTGAGATTGGCCGGGGCAATGTTCTGCAGCAGCACACCGAAGAATGGTCCGCTACCTACAGCCTCTCCGAGTTGAGTGACAAACGGCCGCAGGCCACTGATGGCAGCATTGAGGTTGGTATAATTCGCGTTCAGCAAGTTCAACACTCGCTCGACCTCGGTAAGCATCGGGGCCAGCGTGCTCTTGTTTTCTTGCGCGAGTCCGCGCAGCTCGTCACCGACCGCACGAACATTGATCAGCAAGCTGCGGATCGTATTCGCGCGATCGTTGAGAGCGGCGAACAGAATGCCACCGTCGGTCAGCAATTCAGTCAGGTTCTCATTGCGTTCTGCGAGAATACCCGTTACCGAATTCGCCTCATTAAGCAGCGATTTCACCGCACCGTCACGGGTGGCGATGGTGGACGACAAACGCGACATTCCGTCCAGCGAGGACTGTAGGTCTTCCGGTAAGTTGTCCAGCGTCGTCGATATCGCGTCGAACGCCTCCGAAAGCTGTTTCTTGTCGGTGCCAGCAAGTCGGTCGGTGAGCTGATTCAATGATTCGCTGATGTCATAGCCAGATGCCGTGTTTGCCATGGAGATCCGCTTTCCGATGTCCCCGTCTCCATCTGGACGAAGTTCTACGAGACGACGACCGAGCACGGTTTCCACCTTGATGGCCGCGGTGGTCCTGGCACCGAGATGCTGGCCCCGCGTGTCGACACGCAGGCCGATATCGACACGGTCGTCGCGCAGGACGATCGAATCGACCTTGCCGACATCGATACCCGCAACCTGCACAGCGTCGCCCACATTCAGTCCACTGGCATCGGCGAACTCCGCCACGATAATTGCTCTGCCCGGCCAGCCGGGGATTCTTTCATAGTTGAACACCAGGGCGAGCGCGGCGATCAGTATGCCGGTTCCGACAATCCCCAGGCGAACAGGGTTGCGTTCATGGAAGGACTTCATGCTGAAATCACCTACATCTCTCGGCGGGTGCGGTGAACATCGGAGTGTCGTCGTACCCACCACCGGGAGTCGGGTAGCGGATGGCCAACCCGCAAACGAAAAAGTTGACGAAACTGCCGTAACTCGACGCGCGATTCACCAGCGCATAGGTGGCAGGCAGCTTGGTCAGCAGCAACGAAAGGGTGGCACTGTCGGCATTGAGGTTGCCCGCCAACTTCTCTAGTCCGTTGACATCCTGGGCGATCGCGGGCCGGTTGTCCCCGACTATCCGGGCGACTTCCGCGCTGCCCGTGTCGATCCGGTCCAATGCGGTGGTGAGGGTCGCACGGTCCTCTGCGAGCCCGCTCACCAACTGCTGCAGATCCACGAGAAGATCCCCGAATTGGTCACCACGCTCGCGTACGGTGCGCAGCACGTCGCCAAGATTGTCGATGACTGTGCCTACTACCGCGTCGCGGTCGGCCAAGGTGTTGCCGAGTTCGCCGAGCTGCCGAACGAAGGTAGCGATCTGTTGTTCCTCTCCATTGAGAACAGCGACCAGCGATGCCGACAGTCTGTTCGCCTGATCAGGGTCCAAGCCCTGCAACAGCGGTTTGAATCCGTTGACCAGGCTGTCGATGTCGAGGGCGGGTTTGGTTTGAGCGGCCGGGATCGGATCACGCTCGGACAGCGGCTTGGAACCATCGGGTTTGACGGTCACCTCGAGATACCGGTCGCCGATGAGGTTCTTGTACTTGATTGCCGCGGTCGAGGTTTCGAGAAGGCGGATGTCGCGGTCGACGGTGAATCCGATCTCGACCAGGCTGCTCTCGACGAACCGGACCGAATTCACCTTGCCGACCGGCACGCCCGCGAGCTTGACGTCGTTGCCGGGCTTCAAGCCGGACGCCGAAACAATCAGGGCGAGGTGGCTGCGCGTGGCCACGAATTTCAGATCGCCGACGACCACGAACAGCAGGGCGGTGATCAATGAGGTGATCGTCAAGAAGATCCCCAGCTTGACTCCGGTGTGCTTCGCGGTCATCGCGTCAGCCCGTAGATCAGTGGCGCGAACGGGTTGCCGAGCACGTCCAGCGGTGTACGAGCCGGACCGTATACGGTGGTGCCGACGTTGAAATCTTCGTGGCGCGCGGGGGCGCTCCCGTAGCCGTAGCAGCTTGATGGGTTGTCCGCGCCGATCACAGGAAGGTCCTCCGGGTAGGTGTAGGGGGGGTTGCCCAGCAATACCGTCGCAAGAATGTTCAGTCCCGGCCGACTGCTATTACTGCCGAATGCCCGCTCCAGATACTTTCGGGACTGGTTGAGACTGGAGAGAAAGCACGGGTAGGAGGGGGAATATTCGGCCAGCAGCCTGGCGGTCGGCTCCAGTGCGTCGGAGGCTCGGATCAACGGCGTACCTATCGCACCAGTGAACGTCTCCCCGATGTTGCCGAAACGGGTGAACGACAGCAGGAAAGCGTTCAGAGCGACCTGCTTCTCAACCACCGTCGCACCGGTGGTCGAGAGGTTCGCAACGGTGGCGATGAAGTCAGGAGTTGCCGCCGCGAAGGTATCGAGATTGTCGGCAAGCAGCGGTATATCGCGCTGCAGCGTCGGGATGCTGTCATTGAACTGCGCCAAGTATTGGTCGAGTGAGACCATCAACTCCCCGACGCGCCTGCCGTGGCTCTGTAGCGCGGTACTCAGCGCCGTCAATGTGGCGTTGATCTTTTGCGGATCAACAGATTCGAGCACGTCCAACAATACGGCGAAGATGTCGTTCACCTCGACACCGACCTGGCGATTGTCGATCACCGAGCCAGCCGACAGCGCCGTCACAGCAGGCTGTTGTGGCCATACGAACGAAACGAACTTGCGGCCGAACAGAGTCGTCGGGACGATCTCGGCACCGATGTTCGACGGGATCGCACCGACTCTTCCTCGATCAAGTTCCAGCGTCAGGCGCGCACGGTCGTCTTCCCTCTCGACCGCGGCGACTCGACCGATCACAACGCCGCGAGCTTTAACATCGGATCCCGACGCCATCTGCAAGCCAGCGCGGTCGGAGTACAGATAGACCCGCGTGGTCGGCTGAAGTGCTCCCGTGTACGACACGACCGCGCCAGCCAGGACCAGCGCGAGGACTACTAAGGCCGAAATGCCGACGAAAATCCTACGGCGACGAGAAATTTCTATGGTCATCCGGACACCCGCACCGTCGAATGGACGCCACCGTAGACGGCGATGCCGATGATCAGGTCGATGACCATGATCGAGATGAGCGAGGCGCGGACCGCCTTACCAACCGCCACCCCGACACCTGCCGGACCACCGGACGCATGGAATCCGTGATAGCAGTGCACAGACATGATGACCACCGCCATCACCACAACCTTGACCAGTGACCACAGCAGGTCGCTCGGCACGAGGAAAACGTTGAAGTAGTGCCCGTAAGTGCCCGGCGACTGCTCGGCCAGCACAACACTGACGAACTCGGTCGATGCGTATCCCATGAACAGCGCGATCCCGTACAGGGGCACGACAGCGATGAGTCCGGCCAGGATTCGGGTCGTGACCAAGTACGGAATTGCCGGAACGGACATCACCTCGAGCGCGTCGATCTCCTCGCTAACCCGCATGGCCCCGAGTTGCGCCGTGAATCCAGCGCCGACGGTCGCCGTGAGCGCGACTCCCGCCACCACAGGAATCGCCTCGCGCGTGTTGAAGAAGGCAGAGATGAATCCCGACAGCGCCTCCACGCCGACCCGGCCGAGTGAACTCGTTCCCTGCTGGCCGACCTCGTAGCCGGCTGCGGCGGTCAGGAATCCGACAACGACGACCGTCCCACCGACTACCGCGAGCGCACCGGTACCGAGGCTGACCTCGGCTATCAGACGGATGACCTCATGCCGGTAGCGGCGCAATGCGCGCGGCATCCAGCCCAGACTGTGCATGTGGAATGACAGCTGGTCGCCTAGATCGGCGACCCCGTTGGTGGAGGTAGCCGCGGCCTTGGCGAGGCTCCGGCCCAACGGCTTTCGCCGCAATGCTTCGATCGGCCCGTAGTCGTTGACAGTCACTTTGAGTATCCGTTCAGTGCAGCGACAGAGTAGTAATGATGGCGTTTGCCAGGAAAAGCAGAACGAAGCTGAAGACAACGGTCTGGTTCACCGCATCGCCTACCCCTTTTGGTCCGCCTTTTGCATTCAACCCGAGATGGCAGGCGACCAGGCCGGCAAGACACCCGAATACGGCGGCCTTCAGTTCACTGATCAGCAGATCAGGGATACCGGTAAGAATGGGGATCGCTGTGATGAACTGCCCTGGTGTGGCGCCCTGGAGGAATACGCCATACAGGTATCCCCCGGCCAGACCGATCGCGGTCACCAGACCGTTGAGAAACAGCGCTACAATCGTCGAGGCCAACACCCGAGGAACCGCAAGTCGCTGCAACGGATTGATGCCAAGTACACGCATAGCGTCGATTTCCTCGCGAATCGTGCGGGATCCGAGATCCGCACAGATCGCAGTAGCACCGCATCCGGCGACGACGAGGACAGTCACGATCGGGCCGATTTCCCGAATGACCGCGACACCGGCACCGGCACCCGACAAGTCGATGGCGCCGATCTCGTTGAGCAGCACGTTTATTTGGAAGACGACCATCACGCAGAACGGAATCGCCATCAGCAGCGTGGGAACGATCGAAACACTCGCGATGAACCATGACTGCTGCACGAATTCCCGTCGCTGGAAGGGTCGCCGTGGTACAGCACGGACGATTTCGAGACAAGTAGCGTAGAACTGTCCGACCGCACTGGGAGCGATCTTTGCTTTGTCTGTTATCCGCGCCCAACGCCTTGGCACCGATACATCCATGGTTGATACATCCATGGTCGGTTCGCCTCCATTCGCCGGCATCGCCAGCGGTCGGTCATCGCCGATATCATGGATCTTCCTCCACGATATCGACGATGACGTCTTACACTTACTCAGGCCTCGAGCAGGTCCTGCCGTCCATCGGCTTCGAGCATTTCACGGTAGGCAGGGAAGAGCGACTTCGCCGCCGGAATCAGCTTGAGCACTTTTGATGTGGGGCCTTTGGCTCTAACCTGACCTTTCGCAAGTCCCGTTGCCAAGTTCAGCTTGCCGAGCCAGAACCTATTTCCATTGTCCGCCGACATGAACAGCTCAATCATGGGCTTGAGATCGGTCTCACCCGAGTACACCTTTCCACTCGGCATATCAACGGTGATTACCGAATCCGGATCAGTGTACGTAATCTTCAATACCACGCCGGAACCTGACAGCTTGGGCCCGATCTCCGTGTCGAGCAGACCCTTCTCGAAAACGCCGCCGATGTACTTGGACACTTCGGCAGAATCCTTGAATACACCCATTGTATTTGACCCTTTCTATTGAATTACCAGAGATCGACTCAGCTGAGGTCGATCCACACCGACTTGGTCTGTGTGAAGCCGAGTAACGATTCCTCACCGAGGTCGCGGCCGTGCCCGGATGCCTTGAAGCCGCCGAATGGGGCTGCCGGATCGATCATGTTGTAGGTGTTCACCCATACGGTGCCCGCCTGTAGGCGGGCAGCCACTCGGTGCGCTCGTTTGAGGTCGTTCGTCCAGACTCCGGCCGCCAAACCATAGGAACTCGCATTGGCGCGGGCCACTACCTCGTCCTCGTCATCGAACGTCAGAACCGAGAGAACCGGTCCAAAGATCTCCTCGGTGGCGATCTCCATATCGTCACGAACGTCAGTAAAGACTGTGGGCCGCAGAAAGTGCCCATTGGACAGGGGTCCGAGAGGACGGTCGCCGCCGCACACCAGCGTCGCACCCTGCGCCCGACCGGACTCCACGAAACCCTCGACTCGACCGAGCTGAATTTCCGAGACGAGCGGCCCCATATCGGTGCCTTCAGCCATTCCGTGGCCGAGCTGCACCGAGTTCGCCGCGGACTCCAGCGCGGCTACCAATTCGTCGTGTACATCGCGGTGCACGAAGAGTCTGGTGCCGGCACAGCATACTTGTCCTTGATTCAAGAACACCGCGTTGAAGGCACCGTCCACGGCTGCTCCGAGATCGGCATCGGGAAATATGATATTGGCCGACTTCCCACCGAGCTCCAGCGTCAACCGCTTCAGGCTGTCTGCGCCTGTCCGAGCAATTCGTTTGCCAGTAGCGGTTGATCCGGTAAATGAAATCTTGGCCACATCCGGATGCTCGATCAGCGCTTGACCTGCTTCGTTGCCGAATCCGGTGACAAGATTGAGCACACCGGCTGGCAACCCGGCCTCCAACGCCAGTTCTACCAGGCGCAATGCGCTCAATGAGGTGAATTCGGAAGGCTTGAGCACTACGGTGTTTCCGGCGGCAAGCGCCGGCGCTACTTTCCACGATGCGATCATCAACGGGAAGTTCCACGGCACGATGGCCCCAACAACCCCGAGTGGTTCGCGACGCGTGTAGACGAACGCCTCACCGACCGGTGGCGACACTGGCACCGTCTGCCCGCAGAGTTTGGTTGTCCATCCGGCGAAGTAGCGCCATGTCTGGGCCGCGAGTCCGACGTCTAGGTACAAGGATTCGGTGAGTGGCTTCCCGTTATCGAGGGTCTCCAGAATCGCAAGTTCGTCGGAGTTGGCATCGATCAGGTCGGCGATGTCGAAAAGTACCCGTCCGCGCGCCGCTGCGCTCAGAGCATTCCACTCATCGAGAGCATTGCCGGCCGACCGCACCGCATTGTCGACTTCGGCAGCACCGCCGGCGGAAATCCGGCCGAGTACGAGGCCGGTTGCGGGGTCCGTGGTAGGTATCCCGTCGCCGTCGGCGGTCATCCTCCGACCGTCCACCACGATACTGGCGATCGCACCTCCTAGAAACGTCTTCACTGACTCCGGTACATCGAAAGCCATCGCGGTCATCGTCGAACTCCTTTCTTGCCCAGCAGGTTTACCGACCACTTGGACCGGACCGCAATCCCATTCGTGAATACTTCTTACTCGACGACCTCACGGGCCTTGTCGGTCGGATAGAAGAATTCTCTCCACACCTCGCTGCATGCCTCATCGAGTGGGCCGATGGACGAATCAGATTGAGATGACGAGCTATTTTTCCGGCAGTGCTGCCACATATCTTGTGTCGGCCATCGGAGTATCGATCTTATGAGACCCACCCGGGCTGCCAATTTCGAGAAATGCATTTTTAGCAGATTCCTGAAAGGGCCGCCATTCTTCGTCGACACGCTGCGCGGGGCGAATTGCGCCTACTGGACATACCGGCTCGCATGCCGCACAGTCGATACACTCGCTGGGATGAATATACAGCATTCGTTCACCCTCGTATATGCAATCGACCGGACATTCTTCAATGCATGTCATATCCTTGACATCGACGCACGGCTCACCGATTACGAATGCCATATGGATCAACCTTCCCTATTGCTTCACGCACCGTCAATCCGGTCGCGCTTCGGATAACTCAGGAGTTCAGTGCCGGTATCGTCAAATCACTCGAGTGACCCGGCGCCAGCGATGCGTCCGGATTCAACTCGACGGCCGCGTTGTTCACCGCAAGCGCCACCTCGCCGAATCCGACGGCGATCAGTTTGACTTTGCCGTCGTAGTCTGCCGCATCGCCCGCCGCATACACGGTGGGCAAATTTGTTCGCATCCTGCTGTCCACGGTGATGGCACGGCCTTTGAGCTCGAGCCCCCAGGTCGTAATCGGACCCAGATCCATCGTGAATCCCAGCGCGGCGACCACCACCTGCGCTTTGATTTCCCGTACTCGTGTCGCCCCGGCGACCTGGACCTCGGCGCTTTCGACTCGCGATCCGCCGCGCAGCGCAGTCAAAGTAGCATCGAGTACGAGTTCGCACGATGACTCCCGCAGCAGTCGCACAGAATGCTCGTGCGCTCGGAACTGCTTGCGCCGGTGCACGAGTGTCACCGACCGGGCTCGCGAGGTCGCGGCCAGCGCCCAGTCCACCGCCGAGTCGCCGCCACCGACCACGACGACATCTCTACCGTCGAACACCTCGAGGCGCGGGACGTAATAGCACATCCCGCGATCGAGGAAGTCTTCACCGCACGGCAGTTGCCTGGGGGTGACAGAGCCCACGCCAGAGGTCACGACGATCGCTCTCGCCTGCACCACGACCCCTCGCGAGGTGACGACGCGCCAACGCCGGTCCTGGAGAAGCTCGACTGCCACCGCCTCCTGCGACAACAAGTGGATCGGCCGGAACGGCTCCGCTTGCGCAACAAGGTTGCGAATGAGCACCTGCCCTTGGACTCCGGGGAGTCCTGCGACGTCGTAGATGCTCTTCTCCGGATATATGGCCTGGACCTGGCCGCCCACCTCGGGAAGCGAGTCGACTAGGGCCACACTGAGTCCACGGAATCCGGCGTAATAGGCACCGAACAGTCCAACCGGACCAGCACCTATGAACAGCACATCGATATCGACCGCGGGTGCCGAGGGTGGTGCTACATCAGCCATGCGGCAGATACCTCTCATTCTTGATCAACTGGCTACATTTTCCCGCGCTGCGGCCGCCCTTTCGTGCGCAGCGGTGGGCAGCGACGTTTTATGACATCGCCGCCAGGGATTGCGCAACTACTTTCTCGTCTTCCTCGGCGAACGTATCCTCGAGTTGCATCGGGGAGTAGTCCTCGTCGATCTCCTCGACAGGCCGACCGCGTGCACTCTCGATGGACTCGAGTCGCCGGTTGACCTTGTCCAGCCCGTAATCGGTCATCTCATCGAGATTGATGCCGAACGGAATAGAATCGTCGAACTGATCGAACAGCTTCACGATCAGCCCCATTGCCGGCTCGAGCAACTCCTGCATACGCTCATCGGCGACATCCCAGTTGCGCTCATCGGCCGCCACATGCCTGCGGCAAGTGAAGGTGCCCCAAGCCATGTGACGTCGCTCGTCGTCACCGATGTATTTGATCAACTGCTGCATGCCGGGCAAGATGTTTCGGCTTGCGCAAACCTTCGCCCAAGCGAAATACCCGGTCAGTGCAAGGCAGCCCTCAACGACATGGTTGTAAGTGATCGAGGCACGAATCTGGGCGGCAGGCGATGGATCGTGCTGGAGCGCGTACAGGGATTTTGGCAATTCCTCGGCAAATACTCGCCGATAGGGTTCACTATACTCGACGTACTCATGCAGGTCCGAATCTAGTCCCACCGCATCGAACCACAGCCGGAAGGACTGCATATGCTTGGCTTCTTCGAAGGTGAATTGGGTCAAGTACGCTTCATCGGCTAGCCTGCCCTCGGCCGCCATCGCAGTCATGAAAGGTTGCAGATCCTGGGCCACCGATTCCTCGCCCGCCATAAACTGTGTAGCGAGATAGCAGGTCAGCCGCTTCTCTTCCGGCGTCATCGCCGCGTAGTCGGCGGCATCTTGAGAGAAGTCGATGGTCTCGGGGTCCCAAAACTTCTTATTTCCCTTTCGAAAGAGTCGCATTGGAAACGATTCCATGCGAAGGCCGCCTTCGCACAGACTTCCGTAACCGTTTCGCTTGCCGTGTTCAATGATTCGATCGAGTGACATTTTCTTTTCCTTTCAGTTGCGGCAGGCAAGTGTGACTAATGCGCCACGACCACCGATTGCGCTCGCACACCGGATCAGTAACGGATGATTCCGCGAATATTCCTGCCATCGAGCATGTCTTCATATCCCTGATTGATGTCCTCCAGGGCGTACTCCTTGGTCACCAGCTCATCCAGCTTGAGCTGACCGAGGTTGTACAGCTCGAGGAGGCGAGGAATGTCGTGGTGCGGGTTCGAGGACCCGAAAAGAGCACCACGAATCTGCTTCTCGTACATGGTGAGCTCGAACAAGTTCCCCGACATCGACTCATCTTCAGGGTGCCCGATTGCGGTGACAACGACCCTGCCCCGCTTGCCCACCAGGCCGAGCGCGGGCCCGATGTACTGCCCCTCCGCGATATCCGTTGTCAGGATGCAGACATCGGCGAGCTGACCACGAGTCAACTCGCTGACCATGTTCCACGCCTCTTCCATGGAGGCCGCGGTGTGAGTCGCGCCGAACTCGACGGCTTTGACACGCTTGAATTCGATCGGGTCGACAGCGACGATGATCCGAGCGCCCGCGATGCGAGCGCCCTGCACAGCGTTCATCCCGATACCGCCGGCTCCGACGACAACCACCGCGTCACCGACACGGACCTCACCAGATCGAACGGCGCTGCCGAATCCTGTCGTAACCCCACATCCGACGAGTGCGGCCCGATCGAGCGGGAAGCCATTGTCGATCTTCACCACCGAAGAGGCCGGAACCACGGTGTACTCGGAGAAAGTACCCAGCAGGCACATCTGCCCCAGGTCGGCGCCGCGCGCATGGAATCGGTAGGTCCCATCCAACTGCGGACCGAGCACCACCGCCGCACCCAGATCGCACAGGTTCGACATCCCGCGGGCACAGTACGAGCAATGCCCGCAAGCCGGCAAGAAGCTCAACACGACCGGGTCACCCTCGGAAATTTCGGTGACGTTGGGGCCGACCGCCGCTACGACGCCCGCGCCTTCGTGGCCGCCGACTACCGGATAGGGAATCGGGATGTCACCGGTGACCAGATGCAGATCAGAATGGCACAGACCGCTTACCGCAAGCTTGACCAGAACTTCATCGTCAGCGGGCGGATCCAGGTCGATCTCTTCGACCTGCCACTTTTCATTCGGACCCCATATAACAGCCGCTTTGGTCTTCATTCGTCAACCCCTGATCGTCGAGATCCTGTTCGGTAACTATGATCAGTGTCACTTGAATCGCCACTGAGAGGGGCGATCCGACGGGCCAATGTTGGCCCTGACAGGCCAGGTAACGTCGCGGTTATATAGCCATACGCTATATCTAATCGGACGGTTGCCGGTCGGTGCCAGGTCAGCTGTGAGGTCCACCCGCATTGCGAGCTGCTCGCAAAGGGCGAATGGGTTACGGCTGAACCGGTACCGCAACCATCACCAACAGGCCGCCCCCGGCTCGCGGCCGAAATTCGAGTTGGCCGCCCAACGATTGGACGATCTGATCCACAATCCACAATCCGAGGCCAGCGGTTCCCTGCCGCTCGCCCATAGCGACGAACTTTCCAACGAGAACCGAGGCCATTTCCTTCGATATACCAGGACCTCTGTCCCCGATCTCGAGTAACAGTTGCCCTGAATCGACTTTGGCAGTGAACTCGACGGGCTCATCGCCACCATAACGACGAGCATTTTCGAGTAGATTGGTGACCACCCGGCGAACGAGCTGCGTTTCCAACCGACACCGCGCCCCGCCAGGCAGAACCGTCATCCGACAGTCCCCAGGACCGAGCCCTGCGGCAGCACAGGCAGCCAGCAACCACTCCCGAAGGTCGACTGCCCGGTAGGTTCCGACGCTGAACGCGGGCTGATGGCTGGCGGCGACATCGGCAAGGGCGTCCATCATTCCGGATAGATGGTCTGCATGAGCCACGAGCAAGCTGACGGCGGCGGCGGCCACTGGTGTGCTGGCAGGTTGCGAATTCTCGACAACGAGTTGCCGCACCAGCGCTCGCAAGGATGCGATCGGCGTCCGAAACTCGTGCAGGATCACCCGCAAGCCAGTTTCCTGAGCCTCATAAGAGGCGGCCAGCCGCGTCCGCAAGTCGCGCTCTTCCTCAGCAACCAAGCGTTCAGCATTCGCTTCAGCTTCAGCGACACTCCGAGCACGTTCGGCGTATTCGGTCAGTAGGGACAATCCGGCGCCAAGCGCGCCGGTCAGCACCAGATAGATCGCCCACCACACACCGGCCTCCAACCGAATGCCGATAGGCGCGTAGTCCGCGTCCACGAACAACGATGTCGCAAGATGGACGGCACCGAGAACTGTTGCTACCCCCACTGTGCTCAGGAAAGAAAGCCTCATCGCTGCAGCGACAACCACGAGGAACAGGATGGCTACCGCAGGGCTCTGCGCAGCCCCCGTGGACGCGACTATCGCGGAAGCCAGCACGCTATCGCTGGATGTGATCGTAGCGGCCGACGCCCTGCTGCGAAGCTCCAGCTCCGGATCCGCGAACACCGCCACGGCGTAAGCTGCCGCGACGGCAACCAGGCACCACGCCACGATCGGATGGCGCCGCGCAGCATCTGTTCCCAGTAGAAGCAACGCCGCCACGGAGAGCACCACCGCGATACGAATACTCGAGGTAATGCGCTCGACTGCCCGCTTCTCCGTCGAATGATTCGCGTACCCGGCCGACACTCTGCGAGATCGCACGACGCCCCACCATTTCCCATACGATGCGGACACGTTGCGGTTCCTCTCAACAGACCATGGACCGGCGAAGCCGTCCGTTCTGGGCCGGTATCGTCGCCACCGTGAACAGATGCCTTGCCAACTCCGGATCCTCGACTGTATCGGGAACACATCGGTTCAACCGCGGAATCGACGCCACGGCCGGGGCCGAAGCCACCGCAGATCTTTCATGCCTCGGCCAGGGAAGCACGGGGCCGCCCAGCCTGCCCCAATGGCCCAGCCTCGGCCGATCACGCATCTGAGCTGCTGGCCGCTCTGAAATGGCGAAAGGTGCCCTGAATCGGCTTGCCGAGTGTCAATTACCGTCAGTAGCAGGAGCACCGTTCTGGTGAGGTAATCTACGTTGGGGTACCAGCTGATCGCGGCCGACAACGTCGGCGCCAATACCGCCTCCGACCACAAGCAGGTCCTCTCCGCCGGGCTCGAGCAGCTCCCATTCCGGCCCGGCTACCTGGCCGAGCGCACCGTGAACCGTCACGGGTTGGGGGCCGCTTTGGGCTGTCTCAGCTTGATGTCCGCCGGGTTGCGAGAGTCAGGACACTGATTGTAGGTGTCGGTTGGCCTTCTCGAATTCGGTCGGGGTGAGCCAGCCGAGGCTGGAGTGGCGGCGTTGTCGGTTGTGGAAGATCTCGATATAGTCGAAGATCGCGTTGGCCAGTTCGGTGCGGGTTTTCCACTTCTTGCGGTCGAGCAGCTCGATTTGCAGTCTGCTCCAGAAGGATTCGATCATCGCATTGTCGTAGCCATCGCCGATTGTCCCCATCGAACCGACCAAGCCGGCCTCGGTGATTCGACGGCTGAAGGCCCATGAGGTGAACTGCGTTTCATGTTCGAGTGCACTTGCCCGGAGCCGACCTCGATACCCATGCCGATGGTGAGCTCGGCGTGCATGCGCCGCACGCCGTAACAGCCGCGCGAGGCCGCGTGGATTGCCCTGATCGTTTCGGCGAGCATCTCGTGGCGCAGTCGGCGCTGGCTGGGCAATCGGTTGCGGTGGTGGCGGTAGCCGCGCTCGGACACTCCGAGCACACGGCAGGCGGTGCGGATGCTGATTCCTTGCCCGGTCAAGGTCGAGACAGCCGGGAACCGCCTTTTGGGCCGATCGTGGTGTCATCGAGGATCTTTGCCGCCAGCCGAGTGGCGCGCAGCTCCTCTTCGAGCTGCTTGATCCTGTTGAGCGCATCCCGTAGTTGCGCGGATTCGACCGTGGACGTCCCGGGCGCCTCACCGCGGTCGACCAGTGCTTGATGTTTCCACCGATACAGCGTGCCTTCAGTGAGCCTTTTTCATCCTGCTGCCGCAGCCTGAAGCTCACGGTCCTGAAGAACTCCGATCGCCCTGACGAGCCGGGTCGTTTTGTCGGGACAACAACGCAGCTTCCGCAGAATCTTCCAGACCTTGAGCTGGGCGAACGCCCGCTCACCGCGGCCGCGTAGCCGTGCGTGGGCACGGTTGGCTTCCTTCTGCGACAGCGGCTTGTTCCGGCCCTTGTACGGGGTGAGTACACCTGCGACGCCCTGATATCCCTTGTCCGCCAACACCACCCAGCCGCCGGTGACCAACTCGGTCACGATCTGCCAGATCCAGGCAGCTTTGCTGTCGTGCACACTGCCCGGCAAGGCCGGTGACAGCCACACGATCTCACCTTCTGGCGAGGCCAGGACCTGCACGTTCATCCCGTGTAACCGGTGCTTGCCCGAGTAGTACGGTCTATCCGCAGCGATCCGATCGATCGCGATGACGGTCCCATCGAGGATCAGATAGCTATGACCTGCGGCTTTGGCGGTCCGCAGCGCGGATTTCAATCCCGGTGCTCGTGCCGCGAGCACCGTGGTTGTTTCCTCGACGTATCGCCACGCCGTCGTCGTCGAGATGCCGAACCCTGCCCCGAGTTCGGTGAACGGCTCACCTTTGCGCAGGTAGACCAGCACGAGCATGGCTTGTTGACCCGGATCCAGTGCCCGCCAGCGTGAACCGATTTCACGGCGGTGGCGGCGGATCACGCCGGCGACGAAGTGCAGGGTCGAAGGTGACAGCGGCAGCACGGCAGGGTAGAACAGCAAGTGAAGCCTCTGGTGTGCGAGTGGATGTGGTAATCAGCTCTCTTACCAGGGGCTTCGCCAGTTCGCATCCCGAGCTGCAGATCAATCACGCTGCGGTGCAACATGGTTCAGCGGCAGGTTGAAAATGGCCCAGTGACTCCTGGATCGCGGGCGACGTCGGTGACCCTGCGGCCTTCATCGACGACCACAGCGACGGCGCGTTCACGGAACTGTGGTGAGTACATCATCGGCATGAGCGGAGATCCTTCCACCGAACGGATTGGAATCTCATAACTCAGCGGACAGAACCCCAGGACAGCCCAGCCGGTGGAAATCCGACGGGAACCAGACCGTCGCACACCCAGCGCGCTTTCCCGCCCTCGGTTTCCGCGCCGGCGACCACCACTACCCCGGTCCTCCCACACAGGTTCAGCAGGAATCGCGCCAGTCTCGCGCGTTGACCGCCGCCGAACTCATCGCTGGTGACCACCAGCCGCAGCGGCAACGCCGCCGCCGCGAGGATGAGCGCCAGCAAATCGCCCGGATCGTGCCTAACGTCAGTGCAGATGATGGCGGGCATGCGCTCTATCGGCCGCTGCTGCGCCCACATTGGTCCTCGGGTGGCGTCCATGGGTATGCGTCGTCCCTTCTGCTCGGCATGAAAAGTCGCTGGTACGGAAGCTGCTTCATCTCGTCGGTCGCCAGATCATCGACCGTCACGCGCGCCAGTCCCTGTCGTGTTGCTTCGGCGGCGAATGCCTCGGCGGCACACCGCTCTGCTCGGTAGTGCTGAACCGGCACTCCAGGGAAGTCGAAGTCAACAACCAGGCGGCGCTCCATGGCGGGTCAATCAGCCGCTGGTTGACCGGGCCATAGGAGTAAGTGCTCGGCGACCCGTCGCATCGTTGCCTCGTCGCACAAGAACGACCGCGGTAGCTGGCCTTCGCTCTCGTCTCCGGCCACTATGACCGTTGCCAGCGCATCGTTCAGCTGCTCGAAGTGCGTGGGCAACGTCGCTCCTGGATCACGCTGCGGCAGATCGTCGGTCATCACCGACCCCCTTGCGTATGTATCGAGCGGCTCGGATTCGATTCGTCGCCAGGACTTCTGGTCTGAACCTCACGCCGGTCCGCATGGGCCGTCGCGCACGATCGGATCGCATCGACGACGGCTTTTCCTGACGGTCGGTAGCAGGAATGCGGTGGTTGGACCCATAGACGGAACGCACCTGGTCCTCGGCGTTCGTCTCTCGGCGACGGTAAGGCGATCTGACCGCCAAGCCCGGTGATCAGCACATTCAGCCGAAACAGTGCGGAGAACACGCCCATATCGTCGTCGAGGTCGGGACGGACCAAGAATGTCCAGCGATCCGAACGGGGATGGGAGATAACCGGCCCGATTGGCTCTCCACAACGGCGCAAGTGTTCGCGTACTCGCGTCCCGAGTCGCGTCGGCATCGTAATCGCCGCGACCCTGCCGACCGGTACCGTAATCTGCTGCTCAGGCTGAACGACGGCAGCGAGATCACATTCGCGGCGATAGAACTCGCACCGTGAAGCGGTGTCGGTCGCCGGATCGACGTTCATCGTCGCTCACCGCTGGCGACAACGGTGACTCGCCGGATGCCGGTTGCCAACCAGGACATCATTTGCCTCCCTGAGGTATTCGTGGGTGGCACACCGACGCCGGGCCTGGTCTGGCCACCGAACCCGATGTCCTCTCACTGCCAGCAGGTTGCGCATATCACGAGGGGATGACCGCGCTACCGGCGCCGGGTGCCGAATCCAGATTGCGCCGACTCCGTGGACGGCATAAGGCATCGAAACGGCATTCCCGCGGCACTTTTCGATCACCATCCCTGCCCATGGCAGATCCGACGTAGTCTGGCGACAACAATCAGCTGGCATGGGGTGGTGTTCGCGGTGATCGGACTCGACTGGACAGGCATCGAAGTCAAATGCCTCCGAGAATCGATGCTGCTGAGCATCGATGCGTTCGCCGATCGCATCGGCTGTGCACCCCGAACCATCCGAGTGTGGGAATCCAGAGGGCGTGCCGCCCGCCTCAACCCCGGAAGCAAACGGCTCCTCGAAGACCGCTACAGCAAGCTCGATGACCGCGAACGCCAACGCTTCGAAACCGCACTCGCAGAAGCCGTACACGTACCGATACCCACAGACCATGACGCTGCGGGAACAGAAAACACCGCTCACGACGGCAACGCGCTATCGCGTCTCGACGACTTGCGCTTAGCCGTCGACCGGACCCTGGCCACGAGCAGTGTGACGCCGAGCCGCATCGACCTGATCGAGGAGCGGGTCGCCGACCGGATCCGGAACTACACCACAACCCCTCCGAGCACCGCGCTCTCCGGAATCACACCGGATCTCCTCGAAGTACAGACATTGGCGGCCGATCGCCAACCCGCCGCCGTACAAGCCCGGTTGTCCCAGGCAGCCGCAGTACTCGGCCTCTTGACCGCGGACGCCCTCATGAAGCTCGGAGAAGTGGACCGAGCGAACTACTGGTACGGCACAGCCCGTATCGCGGCCGACGACACCCCCAACCCGAAACTGCAGGCAAAGGTCCGCGCTCAGCACGCCATGCTGCCCTACTACTTCGGCGACCCCGCGAAAACTATCGCCCTCGCCCGATCCGCCCAAGCACTCCTACCAGGCGTTTCCTCCGACGAGACAGCACTGGCCGCAGCCGCCGAGGCCCGCGCACTCGCCCGCATCGGCGACACCGGCGCAGCCGAAGAAGCCCTCACCCGCGCCCAACACCTCACCGAACACCTCAATGACCACGACAGCGACGAAGCATTCCGGTTCACCGCCAAACGGCTCATGCTGTACATGTCTGGAACACTCACCAACATGGGACACATCGACCGCGCCCGCCGGGTACAGGACGAAGCGCTCCGCCTCTATAGGAAAACGCAGGTCATCATCGACCCCGCGCTCATACACCTAGACGCAGCCGTCAGCCACGTCCAGGACGGAGCCGCCGATGACGGCTGCGCACTGGCCGCCCACATCCTCGCCGACCTGCCTGCAGACCACCGCACCCGAATCGTCGTGGCCCGCGCAGGCGAGGTCCTCAAAGCACTCCCCACATCGTGCCGCAACCGCCCGACAGCAACCTCGCTGCGTGAACTCGTCCACGCGGAAACAACCGCCGTCGGATGAACCACAACGTCGACTCCACCGACTTGACCGAACATACGTTCGTACCCGAACGAACCCGGTCGGTTCTCATCTCGGCATGCGACATCGCGGGCCTCGACCCGTCCAGCGCCACCCTGCTCCGACACCACACCAACGCCGTCTACCTTCTGCCCAGCGAATCGGTTGTGGTCAAAATCGGCCGCCCCCGCGACACGACACGCTTCGCCGCCATCATCGAGTTCGTTCAATGGCTCGAACACCACGCCGTCCCCACCGTGGCCCTGTACCCCGGCGTCGAGCAGCCGATCACCATCGCAGGATGCCCAGTCACATACTGGCGATACCTCGAACAGAACAATCCGGTCCGAGCACAACAGCTCGCTGGCCCCCTGGCGCGCCTTCACCAGTGCCCGCCGCCGCCAACAAGTCTCCCCCATTTCGGCATCGATGACACCTTCACCTCGGTCACCCACAGCATCGATCGCAGTCGCATCCTGACCCCGGACGACCGCGCGTTGCTCCGTCACCACCGGGACGAACTCGCCCGACAAGCCCCCGATGTCACCTTCGACCTGCTGCCCGTCGTGATCCACGGCGACGCGCACCACCGCAACGCTCTTCACGACCGCACCGGCGGAGCCGTGCTCTGCGACTGGGACGGCGCGGCCGTCGGGCCGCCCGAATGGGACCTCGTCACCCTCGAAGTCCACAGCCGCCGCTTCGCGCACCCACCCACCGACTACAACCAGTTCTGCAGCCTGTATGGCCTCGATATCCGAGATTGGTCCAGCTATCCGTGGCTCCGCGACCTCCGCGAACTACGGATGATCACCACCAACGCCCGCAAATCTGCACCGGGCACAGCGGCATCAGACGAAGTCAGCCGCCGGATCACCGCACTCCGAAACCGCCTCCACACAGCCTGGACCATTCTCTGAAGCGGTCGTCGGGTACCCCGACCGTTCGAGGCATGGGGAAACGTCGGATCCTGAGACCACATGTAGCGCGACCAGGTCGTCGAGGCGTCGAGACCTGCACCGAAATCGTGGCCTTTCAGGGTCGATGACGGCGTAGCTACGGCTGTCAGGGCTGGGCTGAGCCATCTGTTCCGAACTGGAGAAGTGGCACGTCATAGAGGTTTGGTTGCGGGGTTCTGGTCATGCTCGGCGCTACCACCTCTATCACCAGCATTTCGGTGAGGAACTGGACAGTTGCGCCAAGAAGGTGGCTGGTGTAGCCGGTGGCCGCTTGTTCCTTGAGGCCGACCGTGACGTGGATGTGCGGTCGAAGGCCGTTGGCGACAGGGTCGTAAGCCAGTGTGCCGCCGCCGAATACCTCAACGTTGCGGAGGTGGACTTTTGACCATACCGGAGCGGCTGGGTCCTCGAGACGGTCGCACGCGCCGACGAGGTCCGCTTCGCTGAACCCGGCGATGAACGACGGGATGTAGCCCTGCCGGAGGTTGTGGGTGCGGCAGAAGTCTTCGAGGGCGGTGTAGAAATCCTCGCCGTGGTCGAAGGTGACGCCGAAGGTGCGGCCGAGGGTGAGTTCGTGGGCGCGCATCGTCAGAACTCCTTGTCCGTGGATGCCGGCCAGGGCCAGAGGGACGCTTCGCTGTATCCGCCAGCCGCGGCGAACGCAGCCGCGATTTGGGCTCGGTCGGAGGTAACTGCGAGGAGGGCGTGGAGCAGGATGCGGGACTTGAGGGGGTCGAGGTAGCCGGCACGGATCAACCCGCGAGCGAGCAGGTCTTGTTCGGAGCCGGGAAATCCGTAGGTGGCCGATAGGACGGTACCGGAGCCGGTGCGTGAGGCCAGGATTACCGGTACCCGGGTAGCGAGACCTTCGAGGGGGGCAACAAGGTTCATGGGTACATGGCCCGCACCGAAGCCCGCGACGATGAGCCCGTCGATATGGGGGGCGACTGTGTCGACGACCATGCTGTCGTCTCCGAGTGTCGTCGTGATGATGGGAATGCGGGCCGACTGCGGTTGGGTCGGCGGCAACGCCAGGCGATGAGGGCGGCGGTTGAAAATATGCGGCTGGTTCTCGGTGATGTAACCCAGGGGACCGCCATTGGCGGAGGTGAAGGTGGCGGTGCTGGTGGTGTGGGACTTGCGGACCCGATCCGCGGCGTGGATCTCGTCGTTGAACACCACAAGGCTGCCTTGGTCGCGCAGGGCGGGAGCGGCGGCGGTGCGGATGGCGGCCAGCAGGTTGGCGGGGCCGTCGGCGCCGGCGAGGGTGGGGTTGCGCATGGCGCCGGTGACGACCACGGGGATCGGTGCGGTGTGGAGTAGGTCGAGCAAGTAGGCGGTTTCTTCGATGGTGTCGGTGCCCTGAGTGACCACCGCGCCGTCGATCTCGGGTAGCCGGGCATGGATCGCTGCGGCGAGGTTGGCGATATCGGTCGGGGTGAGCGAGGCTCCCGGTTTCTGCCGGAAATCGATGACCTCGATCTCGGCGCCAGCGGCATCGAGGCCGGGGACCGCGGCCACGAGTTGCTCGGCCGACAAGGTGGGAGTGACTGCGCCGCTGCCGTTGTCGGTCATGGCGATGGTGCCGCCGAGAGCGAAAACAGCGATACGACGACGGGATTCGACGGTACTCACCCACACAGCCTAACGATCTTCGCCACCGAGGTCAGCGAGGTAAGCACAGGCTTGTTCGAGGCCCATGAGGGAGAGGAGTCGACTGCGCGGCGTACACAGACCCGCGACGCCGCTGTCGGCCAGTTCATGCGCGCGGCGGGTGAGCCAAGACCACTCGAGACCGAGGTAGTCCGCCAGAGCGTGCAGCCGATGCTGCGGCGTCTCTCCGGGAAGGGACGTACGGGTGCTTGCCCAGCCCACGGCATCGTCGAATTCTCGGAGGGTGGGTCGATGATCGGTAACATCCACGTGCCATACCTGGTCGGAATTGACCCAGTTGGCGACCAAGGCGACGCGAGTGCGGTCGAGAACAAATCCGGGAGTGGCTGTGTATTCCGGTTCGGTGCACACTACGGTTGTGATGCCCATGGATTCGTGCAGTGCCATCGCGAGAAGCAGCAGGATCCGTTCCAGTCGACCGGAGGCGTCAACGGCACTGGGCGGTATGCAGAAGGCGCGGATCGGCGGATCGCCGTGCGCAGGGGTGGTTGCGCGGAGATAGTGGTATTTGTGGGTGAACAACAGCCAGGTGCTGGCCTCTTCCCCGCGCTGCTCCCGGGACCAGAAGTGTGGGGTGGTGCTGAGTCTGTCGGAGTTACGGAGGATATGGGCTGCACAGAGGTCGGAGCCGAGCCACATCCGCGATATCGGTGAGAGGTCGGGACCGAGATCTGAACGTGGTTCTGCATGGCCATCATTCAACCGGGATACAGCATCGGCGAGGTCGGCGTCATCGTCGAGAAGTGCAGTATCCAGGCTGGTCACGGCCCAGATGATCGCGTGAGTGAAGTCATCGAGAAGGTACGCGACAGGAATCGGCAGTGGTGCCTCCGGGTTGGAGGCCGCTAGCCGGGCGCGGGCGTGGCGTCGATCCATCGCGTACTGCTGGACCTGACCAGAGGCATCGAGGTGGGCGAGTACGACTGCCCGGCCAGACGTAGCTATGGTGGGATCGGTCAATGTGCCGTACGCCGAGGTGATCACTATCCGACCTCGATCTGCGATAGCCGGAAAGACCACGGCGAGGACTTCCAGGCCGGAGAAGTTGCGCCCTCGGGGTAGTTGCAGGACAGTTCGACAATCGCTGGATGGTCCGGTGCCGCCGTCGGAGTACCACCGGTTGCTTCCGGAGGGGGCTCTCCGCTCGACTGGGGTGCGTAGGGCGAGCTGTTCGGATTTGGCTACGTGCCACAGCCCGAGCAACTCTCCGTTGGCGTACAGCGCGGTGTCGATGGCGTGCATGAGATCCTGCGACGGCAGGTTGTGGGGACGTTCGGCCCGCGAAACGTACTGACGGCTGTACCCGATCCGGCCCGCCAACTGCGACTGGCTCAGACCGGCCGAGGATCTGCGCCGCTTGATCTCGCTGGACAGCACTGTGCGGGCCTGTATCTCGTGGCCGCCGGTATCCACGCTGGTCATGCCGAGTGGCCCCCTATAGGTGCGGGCGGGTGCATCGTGCTGGGGGGCAACAGTCCGCGGAGTCCATTTGCCCCCTCCCCAGATGATATGCGGCCCCGGTTATCTGAGAGCGGTACAGCAGACCTGGACCTCGGTTCCAGGGTTCTTCAAGGAGGTCGACATGGGGAGACCGGACAGACCCAAGCTTCCGCTCTCGGGCGGATTCGGTTCGCAGACGCTGGTGATCCGCGGTTCTGCTCGTGGTTCTGGCTCTGGAGGAATGTGACATGAATTCGATGACCTTGACCAACGAGCAGGCACTGCTCGATCAGGTCTCGTGCGTGCAGCAGATCGATCCACGGGTGTTCGAACTGCTCCGCCATGAGGCGCTGACCGTGCCGGCCGAGGATACGTGGGTTACGGAGTACTCCCAGTTCCAGTCCGGTGGGTGGCGGACACTCTCGCTTCTGAACGAGTCCGGAGATCCGGCCGATGTGACGATCTCCGACTGCAATCCGGTCGAGACAACGCTCCTACGGGAAATGCCGATGACGCGAAAGTTTCTAACCGAACTGGGCTTGCGCTACATGTGGGCCCGCATCGCCCGCTTGGGATCGAACTCTTTCCTCTGGGAGCATCGCGACTACGACGAACTCGATCGCTCGGAACGCTACCGGTTGCACATACCGTTGACGTCGAACAGTTCGGCTGCGCTCGTCACCGGCGGCGCACGAATTCACCTCGCACCTGGACGCATCTGGCAGCTGACACCGACCCGTGTCCACGGCGCCTGCAATCTCCTCGGTCCCGATCGGTACCACCTGCTGCTGGACTGCTACGCAGACGATCGACTCACGGAACTGGTATCCGGCGCGTGGCTGAATGATTCCGAGGTTACCGAGCTACCGCAGGCTACCCGCGCCGAGCTCGAAACCCGTTATGACAGAGCACAGGCGCTGGCCAGACTCGGGTATATCCAATCCGCAGAAAAGTACCTGCTGAGGCTGTTCTATGAATGGGCCGTGCCGGAGGGGTCGGCCTACGACATGATCGCGTCGCTACACGACCTCCTCGAGCACCGTGATGTGGCCGAGCGCTGGCGTGCGAACAAGGAAGTACTACTGGGTCTTTCGCACCGAAAGGAGCGTTCGGCATGAGTCACATAGCCCTCGACCGCCTCGTGGCAGCAAATCGCCCGGATCAGTTCGCACTACTCGAACACGCTGCCGGCGTATTCACCCGCAGCAACGCCGTGACACATCTGCTGGTGCGCGGGTCCCTCGCACGCGGGACAGCCGATCGGCTCTCCGACGTCGACTTCGTCGTCGGAGTCGATGATCATTCGTTCCGCGAGTTCGTCAAGGTGCTGGATCCGCTGATCTCGATGGAACTGGGCGGCATCCTTCCGGGTTGGCTCGACACAATCGTGGGCCACATGGGAGGGCTGGGGTTCGTCTATCTGGTCGGCTGGGAAGGGCATCTGCAACAGCTCGACCTCTACGTCGCTCCGGCCAGCGCCATTTCCGGCATTCAGGACCGCACCGTCTGCCAAGCTGTCTTTATTCGCGCCCCGGCTGCGGCCTACGAGCCGGACTCATCGGTTGCGCCGTTCGTAGCCGAAACGCTGGCTCGTCCGCATATGTGTGCGGACTTGCTGGTCGAGGCCATGGTGCTCGGATACCTGATCCACAAACGGATCGCTCGCGGGCAGGAATTCATCTCGTATTCGGAGTGGTTCCTGTTCAATTCGGCCGCGAAGAACCTGGTCAAGGCCGCGCTCGCGCCGACGTCGAGGTACTGGGGCTGGTATCAGCTCAGAGAGGAGATAGGATCCACCCCGATCGGCCGGGCGTGTCTGGCCGACCTCGAGGCGTTGATTTCCGCTCCGGCGATTCCCACCGTGGCGTCCCTGACCGACGGACTCGATCGAGTGTTCGCTATTGCGCGCAGGGTGGCACCGGATGCCGTCGACAGCATGCGCGAAGCGGTCGACGCCTACCAGTACTACTTGGATCTGCCATGAGGTCGGCTTCGCGTGAAAAGCGCCTGACAGCATCCTTTTTCGGCGGAGTGGTGCCGGCAACCGACCATGAGCGTGGGCTGGCGCGCGATATAGGACAGACAGTCGCAGAAGCCGGCATGCTGCTACAACACGGCGGCTACAACGGGCTGATGGAGGACGCGGCCAGCGGGGCGGCACGTGCCGGCGGACCGGTCGTCGCCGTGACCTTGGCCGGTGTGAGCTGGGGTGAGTTCAATCCGCATGTCTCCAGAGCGATCCGCCTGTCCTCGATGGGTGATCGGTTGCACCGATTCCTCGGCGGCGCCGACTTGGTGATAGCCATGGGCGGTGGAGTTGGAACTCTGCACGAGCTGACCGCTGCTCTCTGGTACGCAGGCAATATTCGACCAGTTCCTGTTTGCCTCGCCGGACCGACTGCGCTGCGACTGGCAACATTTCTACGGGCCGAGCACTGGTTGTTCGAGACACCTACCCGTCCTCTCGGCTTCCTCCATGAGATACCCGATCTCGCGGCATTCCGGGAAAAGTTGCCTCAGCTCGTACAGAGTGTGGCACCTGATCGCCTCGGGACGGTTTCGGCGGGAGTGGAAGACCGATGATGCTGCCCGTCAGTTTGGCCGGACGAATTCGCAGGGCCGCGCTGCGAGAGCAGGCGTTCATACTGCCGACCGGAGACACCTTGGACGAGTACTTCGACGAGTACTTGCTCGCCGCGGACCCGATCCTGCTGAAGGATGTCGCCCAGGCCATGGTCGGCCACGTCCCTTCGGACACCGATGTGGTGATGGGCGTGGCGATGGGCGGTGTGCCGCTGGCTGTCGCGTTATCTGCGGTAACTGGTCGGCGGGCAGGATTCTTCCGTCGTCGCCCCAAGGAATACGGCAGCTGCCGTCAGATCGAAGGTGACGCGGTCGGTGGACGCCACGTCGTCATCGTCGATGACGTGGTGCGCACCGGCTCGCAGGTCGTGTATGCCGCCGAGGTCCTTCGCGGATGCGGTGCCGAAGTGTCTGCCGCCCTGTGCGTGCTCGATCGCGAGGCCGGCGGCGGTGAGCTACTGGCGAGCGAAGGGATTGAACTGCGGGCACTGCTGACCCAGTCCCTTCTGGACGATATCGACTTCGGCAGGCCGGCATGTTGATGCCGTATTCATCCTCCGCCCGCCAGTACGCGGCGCTGTTCGATTTGGATGGCGTGATCATCGATACGCGCGCGGCGACGCGAGCCGCCCTGCTTGCTCTCGCCGGCGCGAGGGCGCAGATGCCGGTGAACCCGAGCCTGTTGGACGCGTGTGTGGCGATGCCACCGGTCGACGCGCTCATGGCCTTGGACGTTCCGGACGCACGACACGTGTATCGGGACTATTTCGACGATGCGCTGGCGACCGCCATAGGCGAAGTGCGGGTTTTCGACGAGGTCGTCGACGGGATCTCCGTATTGCGGGAACAAGGAGCTGGGATCGGCATCGTCACCGCGCAAGCACGTGACCGGCTACGATTCCTGCTGCCGGAGAATGTCGCGGAGATAGTGGACATCGTGATCGCACACGAGGACGCTGCCGCGAAGCCGTCTCCGGAGGGCGTCCTCACCGCTTGCACCGGCCTCGGGGTTCGCCCTGACCAGGCTTTCTTTCTCGGTGACACGCCAACAGATATTGCCGCTGGGCGCGCAGCTGGGGTCTGGACGTACGGTGCAGCCTGGGGGCTTCTCGGAGATGCAGCGCTGATCAATACCGGAGCGTATCGCGTACTCACCGAACCAGGCCAGGTCGGCCTCGATCTGCTCGCACCTATCGAGGTCCGACCTGGGTCCGGTGAGTGACGTCAGTTCACCGACTCGCTGATTGCCCGGCGGACCTCGTTCAAGGCATCGGTCGTCGCGAGCGGATCCGTGCCTCCGCCTTGCGCGATGTCGGGCTTTCCACCGCCTCCGCCCTTCAGGACCTTCGCGGCCGTTCGCACGAGGTCGCCGGCCTTGAGTCCGCGTGCGCGGGCATGCTCGTTGACCGCGGCCACCACGATTGGCTTGTCGTCGGACAAGGCCGTCATGACCACGGCGGCCGGCCGGTCTGCGAACCGGTCTCGGACCTTGAGCACCACGGTGCGCAGTTCCTCGCCGCTTGCAGCCTCCGGCAGGTGCTCTGATACCACCGTGACGCCACCGATCGTGGGTGCGTCGGCAGCGTACTGTTCGGCCAAGGCCGCCAGCTGGGTGGCCCGGAACCGGGAGATCTCTTTCTCGGCGTCGCGCAGTTGCTTCACCAACGCCGCTACTCGATCGCCGATATCGCTGGTCGGTACCTGCAGGATGTCGGCGACGTTGACCGCCAATGCCCGCTCCTTCGCCAGAAAGCGCAGGGCGTCGATACCGACGTATGCCTCCATTCGGCGCAGACCCGATCCAACAGACGACTCACCGATCAGGGTCAGCGGTCCGACCTGGGACGAGTGCGCTACGTGAGTCCCGCCGCACAGTTCCCGCGACCATTCGCCGCCGATCTCGACCACACGAACCTCTTCGCCGTAGGTCTCGCCGAACAATGCCAGCGCACCGATCTCACGGGCCCGGGGCAGTGGCATGTACTCGACAGCAACCGGCAGGTCACGGCGCACCGCCAGGTTGGAGATCTCCTCGATTTCGCTGCGCGTCTCCGCGGAAAGACCACCGGTCCACGAGAAATCCAGACGGAGGTACCCGGGCTTGTTGTAGGAGCCGCTCTGCAGCGCGGTCGACCCGAGCACTTGCCGCAAGGCGGCATGGACGATGTGGGTACCCGAGTGAGCTTGACGGGCGCCGATCCGCCATTCCGGATCAACCCTGGCCAGGACACCCTGCCCCTCGGTAATTTCGCCGCTTCGGACTCGCACTTGGTGAACCCACAACTTGCGGGCGACCTTCTGTACGTCGAGCACTTCGAGCTCGACTCCGTCTGCGACGATCGTGCCCGCATCGCTCTCCTGACCGCCGGATTCGGCGTACAGCGGAGTCCTGTCGAGCACCAATTCAAGGATGTCGCCCTCGACCGCCGCCGGGATCCGCTCGCCCTCCCATACGAGGCCGCGGACCGTGGCTTCGGATTCCAGCTCCGAGTAGCCGGTGAACTCGGTAGGACCATAGGCCAGCAGCTCGCGATACACGCCGGTCTCGCCATGCCCGCCGGTCTTACGCGCAGCCGCATCGGCCTTCGCCCGCGCCCGCTGCTCCTGCATGAGCTCGCGGAATCCAGTCTCATCGACGGTCAGGCCGGCTTCCTCCGCCATCTCCAGCGTCAAGTCGATGGGGAACCCGTAGGTGTCATGCAGCTGGAACGCTTTGTCACCGGGCAACACCAGCTTTCCGCTCTTGCGTACCTGTTCAGCGGCAAGATCGAATATGGACGTCCCCGACTTGAGGGTTTGAGCGAACGCGGCCTCCTCCGCGACCGCGATGCGATCAATGCGGTCGTGCTCACCGGTCAGCTCTGGATACATCGGGCTCATTACCTGGACCGTGCGAGCAACGAGGTCGTGAACAACGGCGTCGTCGGAACCGAGCAACCGCATCATCCGGACCGCTCGGCGCAGAATTCGGCGCAGGATGTAGCCGCGGCCATCGTTGGAAGGAGTTACACCATCGCCGATCAACATGACGCTGGTCAGGATGTGATCCGCAACCACCCGCAGAGCAACATCGTCCTTGACGGTGGAACCGTACTTCGCGCCGCTCAGCTCAGCAGCCAGGTCCAGGATCTGACGTGTGGTGTCGATATCGAAGATCGTCGGCGTATCCTGCAGAAGCGCGGCCATCCGCTCCAGGCCGAAGCCGGTGTCGATGTTCTTCGACGGCAGATCACCGACGATCGGATAGCCCTCCTTCGCAGGACCCTCACCACGGATGTTCTGCATGAACACGAGATTCCAGATCTCGAGGTAGCGCTCATCGTTTGCCACCGGCCCGCCATCACGCCCGAACTCCGGGCCACGGTCGTAGCAGATCTCCGAGCACGGTCCGCACGGACCGGGTACCCCCATCGACCAGAAATTCTCGGACATACCCAGACGCTGGATGCGGTCGGTCGGCACACCTATGTCGCGCCGCCAGATCTCCTCGGCCTCGTCATCGTCGGTATAGACGGTGACCCACAGTTTCTCCTCAGCCAGTCCGAGACCCCCGTCTGAGACGGAACCGGTCAAGAACTCCCAGGCGAACGGAATAGCCTTCTCCTTGAAGTAGTCGCCGAAGGAGAAGTTGCCGAACATCTGGAAGAACGAACCATGACGGCTGGTCTTGCCGACCTCTTCGATGTCGACCGTTCGCACGCATTTCTGCAGGCTGGTGGCACGAGAGAAAGGAGCCGGAGCCTCGCCGAGGAAGTACGGCTTGAACGGTGCCATACCTGCGTTGATCAGCAGCAACGTAGGGTCATCAGCGATCAGCGATGCCGAGGGCACCACTGCGTGACCCCGGTTCTCGAAAAATCGAAGAGCGCGGCGACTGATTTCGGCCGATTGCATGGCTTGGACACCTTCCAGGTGCTCGGTTGGGCTTGGATCACCACCGGACTGTGCGGCGACCCCGGACATCCATCGTAGGTTGGCCGATCAACGATCGGGTCGCCGGTGCATCTATTCGATCCAGTACCGGCACATCAGCGTGCCATTGGTCCAGGGCTCGGTGGATTCCAGAACTCCGCCGCACGCCTCGATGATCCTCCGGGACCCGAGATTTGAATCGTCGCAGGTGAGAAGTATCCGGTCGATGCCGGTCGACCGGGCAACGACGATGCTGCGGCGGAGTATGGCGGTACCGTAGCCGCGCTGTCTGTACTGGGGCAGTACGGCATACCCGATGTGCCCGCCTCGGCGACGTAGGCCGTCGTTGAGGGTGTGTCTGATCGATGTCCGACCGACTACCTGGCCGTCGACAGTCGCGAGTAGGAACGTGGAGGCCACGATGCCGTCCGGCAAATTGACACCCTGCCGTTGGTCCTCCCGGGCGCGTAGATAGTCAGCCCAGCTCATCTCGGGCTCGAGCCCCAACGCGAACGGGAAGCTATCTCCCCTGGCCAGGTCGCTGTGCGCGGCGCGGACCACGTTTTCGTCCGTTTCCTGCAACGGCCGTAGGCGAACTGTTTCGACGGCAGTCGATGATCGAGAAGTGGCCCCGACTCTTCGGGGTTCGGTGCTCGTCGTGTCGATCCAGTAGCGGCAGATGTTGTCGCTGATGATGTCGAGCCGACCGCCGAGTCCAGTGGCTACTCGTCGGGAGCCGACATTGTCGACGGTGCAGGTGATCCGAGCGTCGAAGATTCCCAGGTCGGCGGCGAGTGGCAGGGTTTGGCGCAGGATTTCGGTGGCGTATCCGCGACGCCGGAACCCAGGTGCGACGGCGTAGCCGATATGCCCACCCCAGCCCGTCAGTTCTTCGGTCAGGACATGGCGGATGTCGCTGCTGCCGATCAACGCACCGGCAGCGTCCTCAGCGATGAAGAACGAGAACGGAACCCGGCCGTCGCCGGTGCCAGCCGTGCGGGCAGCCTCGAGCCAGTCCAAATAGTCCTGCCAGGGCATGTCTTCCTGGTAGTCCTTCGCGAAGGTGAATCCGGTGCGGTGAAACGCGCGGCGTAGCGCGCGGAACGCGTGTTCGTCTTCTCGATGCAGTGGCCGCATCCGGACCACCGGGCGCCGGTCGGGCACCGACTGGAGCGGCGTCACCATCTCTACTTCCACCTTCCCGCAGGCAGGGTCGACGGACTGCTGCCCGGTTTCGGTGAACTGATTGCGCAGGTACAGGGTGCGGGCAGGTCCGTTGTCGTCGAGGACCGACAGCCGCAAAGTTCGGTGACCATCGGCCCGTGCCCAGTCGAACGCGGCACTCAGCAACAGGTCCGAGATCCCTGTCCCTCGGACAGCCGAAGAAGCCCACACCGACACCACTTCCGCACCAGCCTCTCCGACGCGCACAGCGGCGGATCCGAGCACCGTGTCCTGGTCCTCGGCCACGAACATCACCCGAGTCCGCGCCCAGCCTTCCACTGGTCCTCACTCCACGCCAATGCCTGGTGGTGAGTAGTGGAGAAGGTGTCTGCGGGACTACCGGCGAGCGCGTTGAGTCGCGCTGTTCGGGCTACGGGCCAGTCATCGGCGGAAAGTCGGCGCACGATCATGTACAGCATGATCAGGACTTGCCGCACCGGCGGCAATTCATTTTGCGCTCTGTCCCGTCCGTGTGATCGTCGAGTCAGCGTTGTCCGTGGGTGGTGAGGATGTCGGTGTGGATCCGCTCGATGATGGAGTCGCGGCTCCAGCTGGAGTCGATGCGGACCTCGTCAACGTGAGACAGGGGTTGCCAGCCGTGGTACCACTCAGCCATTTGACCAGGGGGAATCGTCGCGGCCTGCGGTCGCCCTGCGTGGCGAGCGAGCGTTTCGTCGAAGGTGAGATCGAAGCTGTAGTGCAGTGCACGACCGGCGGTGGCGGCGAGGCGGTGCAGCATCGACCCGTAGCGATCGGCGTCGAGGATGCCTTCCACGATCGTCACCATCCGGCGGGCCAGGCACAGTGTCGCGATGTGTTCGATCAGCTCGATATTCCACCCGCCGGGCTCGTCGCGCTCGCGGACAATCTGCCGCCGCACAACATCTTGACCGACGACAGCGCAGTGGCCGTGCTCGAAGCGACGTTGCAGGCCAGCGGCGACGGTCGACTTGCCCGATGCCGAATTGCCACGAATGACGACCAGCGTGGTCGACTGAGCGGAATTGCGTTTGATGCAAGACTTTTCGGCGCTATCCCCCTCCGAGCTGGGGTTACCGTAGCACGGATTCTGATCAGGTGTCATGGCTCCTGCCTGGCATTTTGCAATAGATCTCCCGTTTGATGCATGATCTGACCGTTAGGTGGGAGGTGGTGATGGTGGACAGTCCGCCGGGATCGGCGCGGCTCGAGCTGGTGGACGGCGTGGCGTTGCTGCGTCAGGAAGACGCGGTTCTGGAGGCGATGCTCAGTGGTTGGAGCAAGCAGCAGCGCGGCGGTCGGCGGCTCGACCCGAAGACGATCGGGACGCGGCAACGAAATGTGCAGGCATTCGTGGCGTTCAGCAACGAGTACCCCTGGCGATGGACGGCCTCGCATGTCGAGGAGTGGACGACCCATCTGCTCTCGGAGCTGGGGCGGTCGCTGTCGACGATCCGCAACTATCAGGGTGCGATTCGCTTGTTCTGCGACTACATCACCTCGGCGCACTACGAGTGGCCCGAGGTGTGCGAGGCCCGGTTCGGCACGCATCCGACGCAGGTCTGTCACGAGTGGAACACCGCGGTCCATGTCGAGGACGATGAGAGCCGTCCGACCCGTAGGCCGATGAGCCGCGACGAGATTCAGGCGCTGTTCGATCACGCGGACGGTCAGGTCGAGCGGGCGGTGAGGTCGGGCCGCAAAGGGGCGTTGGCGGCGTACCGCGATGCGACGGTCTTCAAAGTCCTTTACGGCTGGGGCCTCCGGGTCAACGAGGCGTGCCGGCTGGATCGCAGCGATTTCTACCGCAACCCTGAGGCACCCGAACTGGGCCGGTTCGGGGTACTGCATGTCCGCTACGGCAAGGCGTCGCGTGGGTCGGGTCCGCGCCGGCGCGCGGTGGCGAGTGTGATGCCGTGGGCGGTCGAGGCGGTGGAGGACTACCTGGTCAACATCCGGCCCCGTTTCGGCCTGGACGATCATCCGGCGCTGTGGGTGACCGAACGAGGCGGTCGGCTGCGGGGGCGCGAGGTAGACGAGCGATTCGCGCGATACCGAGACGAACTGGGCTTGGCCGCCGACCTCACTCCGCACTGCCTGCGGCACTCGTATGTTTCGCACGGTGTCGAGGACGGGATGGACCCGGAATTCCTGCGCCAGCAGGTCGGTCACCGCTTCCGCAGCACCACCGGCATATACACGACGGTGAGCACCGACCACATGAACACGATGATGCGCAAGGCCCTGGACCGGGCCTTCGCACCGATCGAGGAAGGAGCGGGATGACCGCGAAACTGGACTACCGCTGGCATCTGCGCGACGTGATGGCCGACCGAGGCATGTTCTCAACGACGAAGCTGCGGCCCCTGTTGCGTGAGCGCGGGATCGACCTGTCGGACAGCCAAATCTATCGCCTGGTGACAGAACGACCCGAACGTCTGAGCCTGAAAGTGCTGATGGCGTTGCTGGACATCCTGGGCTGCCGGATGGACGACCTGATCGAGCCGGTCGCGGCGACTGCAAGTCAGCGGCGGACGGCATCGGGCGAAACGGCTTCGCCCACAGGCAAACCAGACAAAGGTGTGGGCTCTTTCCGTCCGAAGCGAGCACGGATCGCCGCACCGAGCGATGACTGATTCCGTCTCGGCTCCTCGATTCCTGACCGATCCTCTCGGCGTGATCGCCGAGATCGTCGCCCATATCGAACCTGGACTCGACGGCGACACGATCGTCGCGGCGATCGAGAAGATCGCCCCGACCCGCGCCCGGCAACGCAAGCTGGCCCAAGCGTTGAGCGACGATCCTGGGCTGCTCACGTCGATGCGCCCGCAAGGACCGCGGGCAGTCGGTCAGCTCATCAGCGAATTGACGGACGCCGCGGCAACCCATGTCGCATTGCCGCGCTGCGCCCGCTGCGGTCGTGCCCGTCCCCTGGTCAACCTCGATGTTCAACGGCAACGGATCTGTGGTTCCTGCTTCACCTTCTACAAAAGGCAAGTCGAGACGTGCGGCGGATGCGGAAGGCTGCGCGAGGTTCAGACCCGCGACCGCGACGGCACCGCGCGCTGCCCGAAGTGTCCACCGGAACCAGGCCGCAACCACCTCGCCGCGATCGTCGAGCACGTCAGCCGCGTAGCGGGCGACTACGATACTGCGCTGCTGCGGCAGACCGTAGAACGGCTCGTCCGAGAGCCCTACCAACGCCGCGAAGTGGCGTGGCAGCTCGACGCCCACCCCGAGCTGCTGACCGGCGGTGCTGCGATGGGTTCGCCGCGCCTGATAGCGCTGGTCGAACACCTTGTTCTCGACCAGGTGCCGGGAGTCCTCCCGCCGAGCTGCCCGTTCTGCGAACGCGTGGTCGCGTTGAAGTTCCAGCGCGACGACCGGCGGTGCTGCCGACGATGCTATGACGCGCTCAGACATGAAACATGTTGTCGCTGCGGCGAATCCAGAACAGTAGCGACCCGCACGCCCGACGGCGGACCGCTGTGCGCCCCCTGTATGCGTCGCGACCCCGTCGGGCACGAGAGCTGCACGAAGTGCGGGCGCATTCACCTGATCGTCCATCGAGTGAAGGACCGGCGCTACTGCGGCCGGTGTTGGCGCGGCCCCGTCGCGGTCTGCTCGATCTGTGGGAAGAGCAAACCCTGTCACTTCGCGAACTCGGCGACGGCCCGCTGTGCATTGTGCTCGCGCAAGCTGTTCGGCCAAACCTGCGTCAACTGCGGACGAGTCCGACCAGTGCATCGGCGTGGTCCGGACGGTCCGCTCTGCCATCCGTGCGGCCAACGCCGCGCCCCTTGCAGCCGCTGCGGTCGCACCATGCGCGTGCAGGCCAGCGTCGCCGTCGGCCCGCTCTGCCGGACCTGCTACCAGCACGAACCGGCCTACTTCCAGCACTGCGCGGTCTGCAGTGCGTTCGAACACCTCTACCACCACCATAGGGTCACTACTAGAACCCAGGGCTGAATGAACGCCCTGGAGTAGGACCCCTACTCCTCCCTTCATTTGGGCGTTGCCTGATCCAGGAGTATCCCGGCTTGTCTTGTGCCGGGTTGCGCCGCATGTTCCTGTCTGTGCCCGTTGGGCGGCGTGTAGCTGTCCGAAGGGGTCGTGCAGGCGGTGGCCGTTGATCTGCTCATCGTCGATATAGAGCTGTTGGAAGATTGCCTGATTGAACAGGCGGCGCTGGTGTTCGTTGCAGCGGCGATACAGTTCTTGGGGATTCTCCAGCAGTGTGAGCGCGGCTTCGATGAGTCGGGCGCTGGATGACAGGTCTTCGGTCGTTGTTGCCAGGCGTTCGGTCAGTCGTCGCCGTTGGTGGGCGATGTCGCGGAGCTTGGCTTTGATCTTGGGCTGCGGAAGGGTGGCGTCGGCGGCCAAGTCGATGAGGTTCTCTTCCTGGGCGTCGAGTGCCTGCAGCTCGGTGGTCAGTTGCTTCTGGAGGAGCCGATCGGCGGTCTCTTGAGCGTTGATGGCTTCGGCGATCTGGTTGCGGATGCTGGTGATGAAGTCGCTGCGGAATCGGATCGTCGCGTAGTGCGCCTCGACGGCGTCTTCGACGAGTGCGACGTTGATGTGGGGCGCGTTGCAGGTGCCCTTCTGTTTGTTGCGGCAGAAGAAGTAGAGGTATTCGTTGCCGTGTCGGTTGGTTGTTCGTTGGATGATCATCCGCCCGACGGTTCCGGTCCGCTGGCAGCGTCCGCAGAACAGGGATCCTTTGAGGTAGTGGTGGTGGACTCGTCGGCGTTCGTTGGCGTTGGTGCGGGATTCGAGGATCTCTTGGACGTTGTCGAAGAGGTTCTCGTCGATCAGCGGCTGGTGTCGGCCCTGCATCTCCTCGCCCTTGTAGATGACGTAGCCGAGGTAGTAGCGGTCGCGCAGCATCTGCGAGAGCTTGTTTCTGGAAACCCGTTGGGCGGGACGGCGATGGCTCGGCCGGGTGCGCAGCCCGCGGTCGTAGAGTTCCTCGGATAGCTCGTCGAGGGTGTAGTCGCCGGTGGCGTACAGCTGAAACGCGAGCCGGACGAGCGGAGCGCGTTCGGGGTCCACACCGATGGTGCGGATCTCGCGGCCGTCGAACCGATCGAAGACATTGAGGTACCCGAGCCGGGCACGGCCGAGCGTGCCGCCGTTGCGTGCCTTCTGACCCATCTTGTAGGAGATGTCGGCGCCTGACTCGCGGGACTGGTACTCGTTGAAAGTGGCGAGGATGCCGTGCATGAGCTGGCCGACCGGCGAATCATCGATGGATTCGGTGGCGGAGACCAGGGTGACGTTTCGCTTGCGGAGGTCGGCCATGACGATGGCGTCGTCGAACCGGTTTCGGGCCATACGAGACAGTTTGTAGACGATGACGTAGTCGACGTCTTGATGGTTTCGAATTCGAGCGAGCAATCGTTGAAACTCGACTCGTTTCGACATTTCAGTCGCACTCCGACCCGGCTCGATATATTCATCGACAATGGTCAGGCCGAGTTGATTTGCCTTGTTCTGGCAGGCGACACGTTGAGCGGGAATGGATATGCCTTCGGGGTCATAGTCGGTCTTGACCTGCCCTGGCGATGATACACGTAGGTAGATGACAGCACGGTCGCCCGCCTTCAAAGGTGCTGGCAGTGATGGGAGTTCGGATGCCAAGTCGTCATCCGCATCGTTCCCCGGGCCTACGTACGCGCTCACCATGGAGATTCCTTATTCTCGACGTCACGGTATTTTCGCGATCGATATTATTATGATTCGACAGAGGGTGTTACATTCCCTGACGGTCGTCGATTCGAGATCCGTTGTATTTGCGAATCGGGGAGGTTAGGGCAAACTTTTGCCGGAGTTTAATTATGTAGTTTCGTCCAGGATTGATAAATTTGGCCAGTCCCCGATAACGCGACCACCCGGTTTCAGAGTCGGTGTCGTTCGGTCGGTGTTCAGTTGATGTCGCAGCCCACGGGGTGGTGGGTGTGGGTGCAGGCCGCAGCGTACTCGGCCGGGGTGCGGTAGCCCAGCGCCGAATGCCGGTGCCGGTGGTTGTGCTCGTGCTTGAAATCCGCGATCACCACCCTCGCTTCGAGCAGGCTGGTCCAGTGGTTGCGGTTGAGGCATTCCACGCGCAGGCGCCGGTTGAACGATTCCACGTACCCGTTGTTCCAGGGGGTACCCGGCGGAATATACGAGATCCCGACCCGGTCTCGGCAAAATGTTTGCAGTGCTGCCGAAATCATTTCCGGCCCGTTGTCCAGGCGCAGCACCTTCGGCGCCCCGTGGACGGCGAAGACCCGCTCGAGTTCGGCGACCAGATGCTCGCCGGTGATCGACCGCTCGACCAGGTGCAGTAGGGATTCGCGGGTGTGCTCGTCGATCATCGACGCGATCTTCACCACCCGCCCGTCGACGGTAGAGTCGAACTGGAAATCCAGCGCCCACACCACGTTCGGCGCATCCGCATCCACCGCCGGCACCGACGAGGTGCCGGCCCGTTTACGCGGGTGATGCGCCCGCACCTGCAAACCTTCTTCCCGCCAGAGCCGGTGGACTTTCTTGATGTTCATCCGGTGGCCTTCGTCGAACCGCAGCACTGCCCAGGCCCGGCGGAACCCATGACACGGGTTCTTGGCCGCATAATTCCGCAGCCACGCCCGCGTCCCGGCGTCGGGGTCTGCCGGTGTTTGCGTGGCAGGGCACCGGCGGTATGTCGACCGAGCGAGCCCAACGACCTTGCACGCGAACCGTTGCGACATGCCCATGACCTCGCTGAGCATGTCCACGGCGCGGCGCTTGGCCGCTGGGCCTAGAATTTTCCCTTCGAAATCTCGCGCAGCGCGTCTTTCTCCAGTTCCGCGTCGGCGAGTAGCCGCTTCAATCGGGCGTTCTGTTCCCGCAGTTCCTTGAGTTCTTTGGCGGCGTCGGTGTCCATGCCGCCGTACTGGCGACGCCAGTTATAGAGTGTCGCCGCCGAGACTCCCAGGTCAGCGGCGATTTGCTCGCCGGTCAAGCCTTCCGCGGCCAGTTCATCGGCGCGCCGCAGCTTGCGCACGATGTCCTCCGCGGAATGCCGTTTCCGTCCAGCCATGGTTCCCATAGTCCCTTCTAACCCCTGATCAGGGCCAACGAGACTCTAATTCCGGCTGGTCGCATCCATGGGGGACGGGTCATGATCACCATGTTGCAGGGCAACGAGAACACCAAAAATCTGATCGACCGCCCGATGGAGTTCTTGGGCAACCTCTTGTTGCTGATCGTCGGTGGCAACGACACGACCCGGAACTCGATGAGCGGCGGTGTGCTTGCACTCAACCGCTTCCCTGACCAGTTCGATAAGGTGAAGGCGAACCCGGGCTTGATCCCCAATATGGTCTCGGAGATCATCCGGTGGCAAACTCCGCTGGCCTACATGCGCCGGATCGCCAAGGCAGACACAATTCTGAACGGCCAGTTCATCCGCAAGGGCGACAAAGTGGTGATGTGGTATGCCTCGGGCAATCGCGACGAGCGCGTGTTCGAACGACCGGACGAGTTCATAATCGACCGGTCCAACGCCCGCAACCATATCGCTTTCGGCTTCGGCGTCCACCGCTGCATGGGCAACCGGCTGGCCGAGCTGCAGCTTCGGATCCTCTGGGAGGAGCTGCTTCCTCGCTTCGAGAATATCGAGGTCGTGGGGGAGCACGAGTACGTGCAGTCCAACTTCGTGCGGGGCATCAGCAAGATGATGGTCCGCCTCACTCCGAAGGCAGACGTATGAGTGTACAGCGAGCTCTCATCGTCGGGGCCGGCCATGGTGGAGTCCAACTCGCGGCCAGTCTGCGCCAGGATGGGTGGACGGGCGAGGTCGTCCTCATCGGTGAGGAGCCGACTCTACCCTATCAACGCCCTCCGCTGTCGAAAGCCTATCTGGCCGGGAAGAGCACAATTGACGAGCTCGCGATCCGCAGCGCGGAATTCTATCGCAAGCAGGGAATCAAACTCGTGGATGCGACAGTAGAGGCGATCGATCGATCGGCTGGTCGCCTCGCACTGAGCACTGGCGACGCATTGCCCTATGACAAGCTCGCGCTGTGCACTGGTGCCCGCCCTCGTCGGCTCGCCACCTCGGGCGCCGATCTGGCAGGGGTCTACTACCTACGCACCGCCGCCGATGTCGAGATGATCCGAGCCGCTGCCCGCCCCGGGCGGCGGGCCGTGATCGTCGGCGGCGGCTACATCGGACTGGAGACGGCCGCCTCCCTGCGAGCGTTGGGACCCCGATATCGTCGCGGCTGGGGACTGCGCCAGTCACCGGATGGCCCGTTATGGCCGCCGTATACGCCTGGAGTCGGTGCCGAGCGCCAGCGAGCAGGCCAAGGTCGCAGCCGCGACCATCAACGGGAAGTCCAGGAAGATAGCGGCGCTTCCGTGGTTCTGGTCGGATCAATACGATCTCAAGCTCCAGATCGCCGGCCTCAACACCGGATACGACGAAGTCGTCCTCAGCGGGGACCCATCCGGGGACCGCGACTTCACCTGCTTTTACCTCCGCGCCGGCGAGCTCGTTGCCGCCGACTGTATCAACCGCCCCCGCGACTTCGTATTCAGTAAGCGGGCAATCACGCAGCAACTCCACATCAACCGGGACGAACTGTTGCTCGCCGGCTCGGCCTGAGGCCACGGTCTGTTGGGTGATGGCTACGCGGCAGTGCGTGGGGCGTAGGCCGGCTCAGCGGTGGCTGACCCGCTCTTGCTTCGATGCACCGGTTTTGCCCAACCCTCAGCCGATTGCGCGACGTTCAGTGCATAGCAGCCCGTCTCGTGTTCGGCCGATGGTTGCAGCCCCAGCAGTGCACGATTCGGGACTTAACCAGCCGACTCAGTCCTCGCTGAGGAGCTCGACGTCGTCGAGCCGGGTGAGCGGATCGGCGCCGAAACAGGAATCGCTGGGGATCGCGTCGGTTGTGTGGAGCCGCATCGTGGTTGCTGCCTACGCGTTGGCGTAGGCGTCACCGCCGACCCGACCGACCCGATCGACCGTCGGAGATCCGAGACCGCCAGTGTCTCCACGAGTTTCACTGCGGTGTATCGAGACCTCACATCGGAATGATGTATCGCTCCACCGACCGGAAGACCTTTGCGAGCCCGCAGAGCCACCGCGGGCCGGATCGCCTTCTCCGCAAACGTGGCGTCTTCGCTGGTCGAGCATTCCGAGCCGAGGACGCAGCCGGCGTAGGCATCGACGACGAACGCGGTAGACGAACATCGGTGATCAGGCGGATGTAGGTGAATCGGCCATGAGCCGCATGTTCTGCGCCAGAACCCGAAACTGCCGGTCCGCCAGGTCGGTCGCTCTCGACGCGGCCTGGTTCGGTTTGGTCATGCCGACCTTCTTGCCGCGCACGATCAGCCACTGCTATCGCGGGTCGCTAGTCGCACGAAGAAAGGTGTTGCCGCTTCGCGGATTCCGATCGTTCCTCGGATTCCCTATTCGTGCAGTGCAGCTGGCGAATCTCCCTCGCTGCCTCGGTCGACACGCCTTCGGCGCCGCCGGTGTCGACCGCGGCGCGGCGCACCCAATTGCGCAGGGCTTACGGGTCGCTCCGAGCCTCGCAGAGACCGCTTTCATCCCGCCGAAATGCGTGGGCACCATACCCGGGCGGTTCATCTGCCGGGGCTACCTGGTCGCGATCATTCCCGTCGATCAGGGCTTATGGGTGGAGTGGCAATGCCGAAGCAGGCAGTGCGAAACGGCGCCACCTAGCTGTATGAGGCCATGACGTTGGTGACGCCGGTGTCGAGGCGGCTGGCCGGGGGTCGGTCGCCGGCAGCAGTATGCGGCCGATGGTAGTTGTAGTGGACGTTCCAGATCCCGAGGGCCTCGCTGCGCTGCCGTTCGGAGGTCCATTCGCGGGCGTAGAGGAATTCCTCGGCCAGGATCCGGTTGTAGCGTTCCACCTTCCCGTTGTGGCGGGGCGTGTAGGGCTTGATGCGCTGGTGGCGGGCACCGTGCAGCACGGTCGCGAAGTCGTGGGCTCGGTAGCAGGACCCGTTGTCGGTGACGATCCGTTCGATGAACCTGATGCCGTGAGCAGCGAAGAACGCCCGGGCGCGGTGAGTGAATCCGATTGCTGTAGCAGCTTTCTCGTCGGTGAGTGCTTCGGTGTAGGCCAGTCTGGAGTAGCCGTCCACCGCTGAGTGGAGGTAGACGTATCCGGCTCGCGCGCCCTTCTTCTTGGCGCGGCCGACGGTTCTGGCTTGCGCTGATCCTTTGCCGTGGACGCGCCAGCCACCACCGTCGGGGATCCGTCCGACCTTCTTCACGTCCAGATGCATCATGTGACCGGGCCGGCGGGCTGTGATCCGGCGTGGTCTCCGGTTGTTCTCGCCGTTCGGGTCGATGAACCGGCGCCGGTGCAGTCCCAGGTGCTTCAACTGCCGGCCGACGGTCCGCACAGCGATCTCGACATCGTCGGTGGCGAGTTCGGTGGTGATCCGACGGGCGGACCACTTCTTGTCCCGCCGCAGCTTCTCGATCCGCACCACGACTTCTGGTCGGGTGGCCCTCGGTTGGTGGTGCGGAACGCTGGAGCGGTCCTGCAACCCGGCCTCACCGAACTGACGGTGACGGTTGACCCACTTCGATGCGCATTGCCGCGAGATGCCCATCTCGGCGGCGACATGGGCGATCGGGCGGGTTCGGCAGCGTTGCACGAGACGGCGGCGGCCTTCGATCGACAGCGGGGCATTACGGTGGGTCACGGACGGATCTTTCGGCTGGGGCGGATGGGGGATTGGCGTTTTCCATCCTGCCGCCGGGAGATCCGTCCCCCTTCAGCTCACCCCTGCCCCAGCGTCAACAACCTCATGACCCGCAACACCTAGCGACGGAAGCGCGGAGCAAAGTGCAGCCGGAGTAGTGACCGAGGGAGTATCTTCGGTGGCCGATGCCT
This sequence comes from Nocardia puris, assembly GCF_036051655.1. Lineage (NCBI taxonomy): Bacteria > Bacillati > Actinomycetota > Actinomycetes > Mycobacteriales > Nocardiaceae > Nocardia > Nocardia puris. Next base: position 2,926,719 of record NZ_CP107943.1, read on the forward strand.
GCCAACCCGCCCCTGCACCACAACCGCACCTTCCTCGGCCGTAGATGGGCGAGACTGCTCATGTGGATGGTGTCGTCGCACGTCGCGGTTGCTATCGGCCCGACTTTCGCCGGGGCGATATCGCTCGGTTGCCAGAGGGCCGCTCGCGCGTCCCGGGATCGATCGAAATCCTCTATTGACACTGCGTGAGCAGCACCACATACTCATACCCTGAGTATCTGGTACTTGCAGTAGTGCACAAGGAGGTGCCGTGAGCAGGGTGCGCTCGATAATGACCCGACGAGGTACGTCATACCGGCGAAGCCATTCCGATCATTCGGAGAACGAGCTATGCCGGATCGTCGACACTTTCATAGCGGGCGCGCCAGTTGCATTGCGGAGCGATACTCTTGGTTGGGACGGGAATCTGTGGTAATGCCTGAACGTAGCGCGCTATCGACGTCGACGAGGTTGCTCAGGGAAAACTTTTCCGAAACCGTAGTGTCGGCGCTCAGAACTTTTGGCCGGTCGACGCAGATGGCTTCTGAGTCGGCTGCGGGAGCAGTAAGCGATATCGTTCGTTTGAGATTCCAGTGGCGAGAGGCACTGAATCAAGCTTGGTATCTGATCACGGTTACTGCGATTCCGGCCATCCTGATGGCCGTGCCTTTCGGTGTCATCGTTTCCGTCCAGGTCGGAAACTTGATTCATCAAATCGGGGCGGACTCCCTGCTCGGTGCCGCTGGTGGATTGGGTGTGATCAAACAGGGCGCCCCCATGGCAACAGGGCTGCTGCTGGGTGCGGCCGGAGCGGCCGCAATCGCGGCGGATCTGGGTGCACGTAACATTCGCGAAGAAATCGATGCCATGCGAACGATGGGCATCAGCCCCTTGCACCGACTGGTTATTCCTCGGATGGTGGCGATGGTTTTCGTCGCGCCGATGCTCAATATCTTGATCATCTTCACGGGCGTGATAGCTGGATATGCGGTCGCAATCGGCCCCCAGGGAGTGACCCCCGGCAGCTACTGGGGAACGTTCGGCTCTTTCACCGTCGTCGCGGACATCGGTGTCTCGATAGCCAAGTCCGTGCTGTTCGGATTCATCGTGGTCGTGATCGCGTGCCAGCGGGGGCTCGAGGCAAAAGGCGGTCCGCGTGGAGTGGCGGATGGCGTGAACGCGGCTGTAGTTCTCTCCGTAGTTTCCATCGCCATCACGAACCTCATAATTACTCAGCTGGTGTCGATATTCCTTCCGACGAGGCTGGCCTAGATGTCGGAGGTAAAGGTTACTCCACCCCGGCTGGCGAGGCTCAGGAGAAGAATAGCGCCGTTCGGAGCGCGCATCGCGCCCCTGGAGTCGATCGGTTTCGTACTCGCGTTCGTTTGGGAGGCGCTGTCCGCGATCCCGTTCACGATCAGGCGATATCGAGCCGAGACTATGCGCGTGATCACGGATATGACATGGGGCCAAGGGTCCATTATCGTCGGCGGTGGAACTGTACCGATGCTGGTGGTACTCGGTCTGGTGATCGGAGGCTCGGTCGGTGTAGAGTCCTTCACCACTCTCAACCTGATCAGCATGGGGCCGGTGACCGGCATCGTTTCGGCCTTTGCCAATACACGGGAACTTGCACCGATTGCTGCGGGCGTCGGGTTCGCCGCACAAGCCGGATGCCGTATTACGGCCCAAATCGGCGCTATGCGGATCTCCGAGGAGATCGATGCACTCGAGTCGCTTGGACTGCGATCGATACCGTTCGTTGTGACCACCCGGGTCATAGCCGGGGCCGTGGCAATCATTCCGACATTCTTGATCGCCTTGATCCTGAGTTATGCCGCTTGTCGCGCGGTGATCGTGCAAATTCATGGCCAAGCCGCCGGTGTCTACGATCACTATTTTTATCAATTCATCAGCGGCTGGGATGTGACGGCTTCGGTGATAAAGGTTCTCGTATTCGGGACGGCTGTGATTCTTATCCACAGCTATCATGGGTTCTTCGCCGTTGGTGGGCCAGAAGGCGTCGGAATCGCATCTGGACGTGCTGTCCGTGCCAGCTTTGTGGCAATCATCGGTTTGGATATGGTGTTGACCCTCCTCTTGTGGGGCGTCAACTCCTCCATCGAATTTACGGGGTGAGAAACGATGTCTCGCTATGAAACGCCGGGTGTGTCGACATCGAAGCGGTCATCGGTCATGCTGGGTGTTCTCGCCGTGATCATAGTGATCGTAGTAGCCTTGACCTGGACTGTTGTGATGGCCCTCCAGGATGATAATCGAATAGTGGTACTGCTGCGTACCGAGTCCATCGGCGACGGGATCACCGTCGGAACACCCGTTCGATTCGACGGTATCGAGATAGGTGATGTTTCGGGGATCGAATCGGACGGTGGGGCGAAACAATTGATTCTCAGACTGGAAAGCGCCGAATCGGCAGGTCTCACGGACGGGCTATTCGTCGACTACTCGCCATCGAACTTGTTCGGCATCAGTGAAATTGCGCTGAAACCAGGTGATGGTGGGGCTCCATTACGGGATGGCAGTATCGTCGATTTGACGGGGCCGCGAGCAGACCGGCAACGAGACGCAACGATGGGTGTTCTCATCCGCAGCGTGGCTCAAGCAACTGGAGACATTCTCGTCCCGGAATTGACCGAGATCCTGACACGGGGCGCGACAATAGCCCGGCAATTCACACCTCTCATGGAGGCAATCGTTGTATCCAGCCGGAACATTGCTGAAACCCAGACGATGCCGATATCGCAGCTGCTGGACCAATACGGTTCCATGCTAGTCGGGACTGCATCGATGATCGACGGTACGGTCGGCCTCATAAATCGGCTCACCACGATCGAGATCTTGAATACGGATCGTGAGCTGTTCGATACGACTGTCAATACTGTAGGTCGGGAGTTCTTTCCTGGGCTGGCGGAAACTCTATTCGCGGCTCAGGGTCATCTGTCGGACTATGCGGCTATGCTCGCTCCGGTTCTGTCAACGGCCAGCAGAATGGTACCTACGCCCGGCGTCTCGAGCACGCAGCTCACTGAACTCCTATCACGTCTAGACCGATCATTCACGTCGACTCCAGACGGTCCGATTCTGAACATCGAGTTGGTTCTCGATATGGTTCCACCGTTCACCGCGTTCTTGCCGGGGCTTCTTCCGCCTACATCCAACATCGGAGGTGGCCGATGACAAGACAGCGTAGTCTTCTGGCGACCAGCGCAAAACTTATTGTGTCTGCCGTCGTGATCACTGTGCTGCTCGCAATCATCGTTCAGACGGTGCAACGCCCCGTATCTGGAGACGCGGTAGAATTCTCGGCTGAATTCGTCGACGCGAACGGCCTCAAGGCCGGCGACGATGTTCGTATGGATGGTCTCCGAGTTGGCGAGGTACGATCGATTACCTTGGATGCCAGGGGTCGAGCGGTGGTTGGATTTGCGGTCCAGCGCAATCACCCGATCTACGAGAACACTGTGCTGGCGATTCGCTATCAGAACCTCGTAGGACAGCGATATCTCGATGTTCAACAATCATCGCCGACCACAGCGGAGTTGACGGCCGGACATAAGATCGATATTGCCAACACGATCCCGTCGTTCGACATTACGAATCTATTCAACGGCTTACAACCGGTACTCGCAGAGCTGTCGCCCGAAGCGGTGAACAAGTTCGCAGAGAACATGATCGCTGTCATCGAGGGAGACGGAGCGGGCGTCGGTTCCGTCCTCGACTCTATCGAAGCCTTGTCCAACTATGCGCTGGACAGGCAAGCGGTAGTCACCGTTCTGGTCGGAAATCTCAAAGAGATATCCGACCATATCGGTGGCCGATCCTCGCATCTCGTCCGACTTGTCTCGGAGCTGGCCTCGGTTGTGTCCACGTTGCGTAGCAAGGTGGATGGAATTGTCGAATTCGCCCTCATGGCACCAGACGTGATCGCGCCATTGAACGGCCTTCTCGAGGCCTTCGGCTTGACGACCGGACCTAACGCCGATGCCGATGCCCTGTTGGGGGCAGTATTTCCGGACCCGGAACAGGCGGTCGAGGTGCTGCGGAAGCTGCCGGCCGTTCTCGAGACACTGAATGCGTGGGTTCCCGCCGATGGACCGGTCATCAATCGTAACTGCTCGAACGGCAACGCTGAAGTTCCGGCGCCGTTACATATGTTGATCAGTGGGCAAAGGATCTCGATATGCGAGCGGTGATCAGTAAGCTACTCCGTGTTCGCGGAGGAACCGCGTTGCAGTCGGTGAGTGCTCCTCTTCGAAGCATGGACCGAGAATTGCGCTGGGCTGGCGTCGGGGCCGCAGTGATGGGAGCGGTCTTGACGGCGAGCGTAGTAGTCTACGTAGTACCTTTCGACGAGTCCACATACTGGGCGGAAATGCCGGAAGTGGGCTCGGTCAAGGTTGGCGATGACGTCCGAATCGCGGGTGTGCCGGTCGGCGCGGTGAAGTCCATCGAGCTGAGCCGAAGAAACGTTCGAATGAGCTTCACCGTCGACAGCGACATCTTCATCGGTGACCAGACGAGTCTCGATGTCCGTATGCTGACACTGATTGGCGGCCGCTACCTCGCGGTGACACCGGCGGGGAATTCTGCGTTACATTCGTCCATTCCCGCCGAGAGGGTCCATCTTCCGTACAGCCTGGGTCGGAGTTTTGAGGACGCGATTCGGCCGATCGATGATATCGATGGCGATACGTTGCGTCAGAATTTGACGAACATGAACGCTGCGATTGCCAGTGGACCGTCCGGCATTCGCCGAGCAACGGAGGCATTCGGATCTCTGGTCGACATCCTCGACCGCCAGAACCGTGACATTTCGGACACGCTCGCGATGGCGGACGAGTATCTCGGCGCGATCAACGAGTCGAAGGCGACACTCGGCGGAATGATCGACAGCGTCAATCTGATGGAGACAGTGGGCCTCGACAAAAAGGCCGAGATCTACGAAGCCGTCCGGCTGATGGACGAGCTTCTCGCGCGTATCGCGGGCCTCGAGCCGGCGTATCGATCCAGGTTGCAATCCGTTGCGCGAGCCCTGGCCGACGTCATCCCTGAGCTGGAAAGTCTGGGTGAAGAGATGGGACAGGTTGTCACGAATACGCGCGACCTACTGGCGCGGCTCCAGCCGATCGCGTCGTCGAAGGAAGGGCTCGTGGTCGACCAATCCGCGACAGTTGTCCCGGTGCCGTCGGTGTGTATTCCGGTCCCCGGAAAGGAGTGCTGACGATGAATAAGCTCTTGGCGTCCCGGGGTCTCATGTCCGTTCTCGGTGTCGCGGTCGTATGTGCAATTCTGATCGTCGGATACTTCGTGATCATCGAGCCTCCCAAGAGGATGCGTAGCTACTGCGCGAATATGCCGGATGCAATCGGCTTGTACGCCGGGAACCATGTCACCATGCGAGGGGTCAGAGTCGGCTCGGTGACGCGTATCGAACCTCATGGTGACATGGTCCGTGTCGAATTCGAGGTAGAGGTAAACCATTCGCCCCGCGGTCAGGTGTCAGCTACTACCGTATCCGACACAATCGTCGCGGATCGATCGCTTGCATTACTCGATGACAGCGAAGCCGAGCATGAATGGGATTCCGGACAGTGCATTACCCGTACACTGACACCAAAGAGCATGTCGCAGACTATGAATGCGCTGGGCAACCTCGCTGCAGAGATCACCGATGGAAATGGTTCGACACAGCGTGAAAGGCTTGCGGATGAGCTCGCGGCCTTAGATGCCGCATTATCCGGAACAGGACCTGAAATGAATGATACGATCCTCAAGTTGGGTCGTGCTCTCAATTCCCCCAATGCTGCTATCGGGCATATCGGTGCGCTTATCGACTCACTGCGATCATTATCGGACAGCATGGCCGGCGGATGGGGCGATATCAAGGCCATGATCACTCGTCTGGCTCCAGGTCTCGAAGTGATCGATCGTGGCATCTTTGAGCGCACCGTGTCGATTATCGATTCGTTGCGGATCATTGTGCCATGGTTGAACGAGATTACTTCAATGTTTGGTGACCAAATTCTCGAAGCGCTGAACGCGACAGTCCCATTAGCGCGTCTCGCCCGTGCGAATATCGGCTCGGTACAAGAAATAATCGACCTGACGCCACCGCTGGTGCAGGCTTTTCAGAGGGCGACGGCGCAGGAGGGTGGTTCACCGATCTTGACTTACGCGGCGCCGGTGGCTCAGCTGCCGCCGGCGGACGCAGAGCGGGTATGCGCGACCATCGAGCGTGTCGTGCCAGGTAGCTGCAAGTCCGCTGAGAACGGGTTGGAGAAGGTTTCGGTTCTTCCGTTGATATTCGGGACGGCAGGTGCGCGGTGATGGTTCTGCGACGAGTCGTATGGGCGCGATCTGCTCGTGAGCGTGGTGGTCGGTTCATCGCTGCGGCCGCGGTGGCAATGGTGTGCATAGTTCCCGGATGTGGATTCGATCCCGCGGAGGTTCCCGTTCCGGGGACCGGAATTTCTGGAGACCGGTACGGTATCCGGATTCTGTTCGCTGACGCCTTGAATCTGCCAGCGCGAGCGAAGGTTACAGTCGATGGTCTGCGAGCAGGGGTCGTGCGCGATGTGTCACTGGTCGACGCGGGCAAGGACCACGACGGGTATGTTGCCGTCGATGTCGACCTGATGGCGTCGGTTCGATTGCCGGTCGGCACCACCGCTGAACTCCGCCAGCCGACGATACTTGGCGATGTCTCCATCGCGCTGATGACTCCGCCGACCGGCACGCAGGATGCCCTTCCCCCGGGCGCCACCATCGGATTGGACAAGACGAAGCCGCTGCTGCAGGTTGAGGACACCATGAACGTACTCGCGACCTTCGTCCAAGGAGGAGGGATTCAACAGGCTCAGGAGATAATGAACCGCGTGAACGGGGTGCTGCCGATCGACACTCGGCAGACTGCTTCGATATCCGAGGTAGTCGGTGCGGATATCATTGACCTGGCCAACCACCTGGATGCCGTCGACGCAATGCTGAACGGTCTGCGCGCGAACACGGACGTGGTGCAGCGTAGAACCCCTGAACTGGAGTATTTGCTGACCGAGTCGGGGGTGAGCCAGGCCGCTGCTTCGATGACTTCCATGATCGGGTTGATCACGTTGTACGACGGATTCAAATTGCTCACAGAATCTCTCCGGTGGGTCGGCCCCCTGGCGCAATCGGGCAATGAGGCCGCACGTGCCTTCGTGCCGCTATTGTTCACTCGCCGCCCGCTTGATCTGAACGCCCCCTCGAATTTGAACAAAGCCGTGGCCATTTTGCGCGAAAAGGTTATTCCATTTGTTGAGCGCGGTCCGAAGGTTGATATTGTAGGCATTGAAGGCGTCGGCCCCATATCGGACGACGATCGGATAGACAGTATTCTTGCGTCGCTGCGGATGATCGGAGTGGTTCGATGAAGCCAAGTTCCGTGCTATCCCTGGTGTCGATCGGAATCGTGCTGGTCTTGGGCACCGCATACCTAACATTCGGTGTGCTTCGAGTTGATTGGTTTTCTGGCAGGACTGTTGTGACCATGGCTCTGCCGAGGACCGGGAGTTTGCTACCCGGTTCCCCGGTCCTGTTGAGAGGAGTGAAGGTAGGAGAGATCGACTCTATCGACAAGGCCGAGCGTGGTGTCGAATTGGTGCTGAGTCTCGATCCCAAGTACAGGGTTCCTGCGACCGGCAGCGCTACTGTTGAGGACCTGTCGGGGTTGGGGGAGCCCTATATCGAGTTCGTACCGAATACTGATGCCGGGCCCTACCTGGCCGACGGTCAGCGTATCGACGCGGTTGAAGTGGCTCTACCCCGCTCGATACCTGATGTGGCGCATACTGTCACCCATCTGGTCGAGCAACTGAACCCACAGGCGATCAGCAATATCGTCAAGACCTTGGATCAGACGTTGTCGGGGACGGAAGCCGTGATGCCGCGTCTGGCGGCATCGACAACGCTGCTTTCGGAAACGATTCTGAGTAGGTCACCCGAAATCCGGAATATCTTGAAGAATTTGCAAACAATGGGTGCTGATATGGAGTGGGCCGAGCAGTCGATGACCGCCGCCGGCCCTCTGTGGGAGGAAGCCGGAGCGTGGGGCGCACTCATCGCGGACTCTCTGGCGCGACTGTCTCGAATCGGCAATATGCCCGGGGACTATATCGAAGGAAACGGACTTATTCCCTTCCTTGATAAAGTGACGTCTTACATCAATGAGATCGGCCCCGATCTTCGTGATCTGGTCCCGGCGGTACAGCCACTGGCGGAAAGCGCGTCGAACTCCATGGCGCAAATCAACATAAGCGACCTGATAGATCGTGCACTCAGTGTCACGGGGGACGGTGCTTTGCGAATGCGGATCGCTGTCAAATAGATGTGAAAGAACGAGAGACACCGGAGCTGATTATGCCCACAGAAGATTCTCATGATACTGACCGCGAAGCTGCGGAAGAAAAGCCGGTTGACGCGGGTGTGCCTCGGACGTCGGTCAAGGGTGGCTCGAGCGCACGCGGGTCGGAGAGGTCGTTCTCGATAAGCCTGCGTTCTCTGGCCTTGGGAACCGCAGTAGCCCTCCTTGTTGTCGCGGTGGCCGTTTCGATTCCGTTGTGGCTCTCGGCTAGGAGCGAGTTGAAAGATCGGGACGCTGTCGTAGCCTCGGAGAAGCGCGCCGAAGAAGTAGCGTCTGAGTATGCAGTCGGAGCCTCGAATATCGACTATCAGAATTTCGACCAGTGGGTTCGTGGTTTGAAGTCCAACGTCTCGCCCGTTCTTGCAAACAAGTTCGATGCCACTGCTCCGCAGCTGAAAGAAATTGTGCTGCCACTGAAGTGGAGTTCTAGTGGAGTTCCCATCGCGGCGACAGTGCGCTCCGAACGATCGGGTGTCTACGTCGTCAACGTGTTCCTGAATGTGACATCGAAGAGTGCGCAGATACCGGAGGGTGCGCAAACGACTGTTACCTATACCGTAACAGTTGACAAGAATCTGGATTGGAAGGTAACAGATGTCGGTGGTGTCGACTCGGCACTCCCGGCCAAATAGTCACCGGGGTTTTTCGACGTTGAGGAGCTTGGAATAATGACTTCGATTTCCAGCGCGGGTGTTCCCTGCCGCCGACTCGCTCTCACACGGGACGACGGTCCGACATTGCAGATCACCGAATGGGGCTCGCAGACCCCGCGAGTGACTATGGTCTTGACCCATGGACTCGCGTTGTCGCACGAGAGTTGGGAGGACGTTGCTCAGCTTGTGATCGCTGCGGACCCGACTATTCGCGTCGTCACCTACGACCATCGGGGACACGGGGATTCGGAGTCGGCTCCGGCCAGCCTCGAGATTCTTGCGGATGATCTTGCGACTATTCTTTCGGAAACTGTGCCTACGGGTCCGGTCGTATTGGGTGGTCATTCGATGGGAGGGATGACTCTCATGGCCTTGGCTGAACGTCACAGTGAGGTGCTCGGACCGAGAATCCTCGGCGTCGCGTTGGTGTCGACAGGGGCGGGCGATATTCTGGGAAATATGATGCGCAGCAAATTCTGGCGAAGGCTGATAATGCTGGGTCTGGAGGCGCTACCCTATATCAGGATTCCTTCCCGGCCGCTTTTCCTGATGCGGCAGTCGACACGAGGCATCCTATTCGGAGCGCGTCCTCGTCGGCACGATATGAACCGTGCTGTGCTGCAGCTCGCGAAGAGCAATTCTCGCAATGTCGCGGAGCTGACCCGTTCGATACTCTCTCACAAACGTTACGGCGTGCTGGGCAGATTCAGCTGTCCCGTCGTCGTGCTGGTCGGGTCTCGTGACCGCCTGACCCCCGTTCATCACTCGCGTGCGCTTCGGCATCGTATTCCAGGGAGTCATTTGGTCATCTTCGAAAAGGCTGGGCACTACCTGCCCTACGAACGCAGCGGTGAGGTGGCCGTCCATCTCCTCGGATTGACTCGGGAAGCGCGCATACGCGAAGCAACCGTCGCATAGCGGCATTAACAGTCGTCATACGCTGAGGGTAACGATAGGCGAATAGTTCGCTATCAGAGCTTGATATCGGTCCGGGAACCGCGGAACGCCCTTTCTCAACAGCCGGATGATGACTGTCAGGGTAGTGGGTGCAGCCGCAGCGCGCTGGGGCCGATGTCGTATAGTCCAGCGTCGGCTGCCGGTGCCGCTAGTTGTGGTCGGCTTTGAAGCCACCGATTTCAATGCGGGTTCCAGCTGGCTGTTTCAGCGGTTGCGGCCCGGCGCGCGGGTTCGCAACCTTGTTGTCGAACGTCTCGGCGAAGCTGTTGTTCAAGGTTGTGCCCGGCGGCAGGTACCGAGCTACAGAACATGCTGGTCACCATCATCGGTCCGCCGCCCCGGTTTTAGGTTGGACAACGGTCGGGAGATGATTTCGGTTGCCCTGCAACCAGTTCTGCGCCGACCGGGTCGGAGTATCCTAAGCGGTGACGGGACCCGGTAGTCGGTCCGCCGCGTGTGAGAACCGGTTGTAGGGGATGCAGGGTTGTAGCGTATCCGGCTGGGGCGTTGCAGCCCAGGCCGGAATCTCTTCGGCGGTGATTGTATTCTTCCTTCCAGTCGCTGATCACGACGCGGGCTTGGGTCAACGACCAGAAGCTGTTGATGTTGGGGCATTCGTCGCGTCGGCGGCGGCTGAACCATTCAATGTAGCCGTTGCGGCAGGGTCGGCTAGTGTGACGAACGCTGAGCAGACCCGTTCCGCCGCCCAGTCGCCTGGCACGCGAAATTGGTCTGTTGCCGCAGCGCAGGGCGGCGGGGTAGCTGCGATCGACAGCGATTCGTTGATGAGTCCGTCGGCGGTGATCGATCGTTCCACCAGCCGGCCCAAGCATTCGCGGGTGTGTTTCATCGACGATGGAGACGATCTTGACCGGGCGTGCGTCGTCGCTGGCATCGAATCGGAAGTCCACTGCCCATACACGGTTGGGTGCCTTTGCCTCCGTGGTGGTGGTGGTTTCCAGGCGTTTCGGCGCCGCAGCGGCCCTCGTAATCCCTCGTCGCGCCAGAGGCGTTGGATTTTCTTGTGATTGACTGTCCAGCACTCGCTGCGGGCGCCGTGGTAGGCGCGGCGGAATCCTTGCCGTGGATGGGTTTCGTCCAGGCACGCAGCCATTCACGCAAAGCCGCATCGGGATGTGCATTGGTGTCGGTGGTTCGAACGCGCCGTTGTATACTTCGATGTTCGCCGGTAACCGGCAGGCGAACCTTTCGCGGACCCCGAGCACCCGCACCAGGTGCGCCACGGCCGCCCGCCGGCGTTCCGGGTCTAGAAGGTTCCCTTGGCGATCTCGTTCAATGCAGCTTTCTCTAGCTTCGCCTCGCCGAGAAGACTTTTCAGAGTGGAGTGTTCGCGTTCGGGGCCCTTCAACCGTTTGCCGTCGCCGGCCTTCAGCCCGCCGAACTGGTTGCGCCACCGTTAGTAGGTGGCCATGGTGATCTGCAGTGACGGCGACTTCCTTATTCTCGCCCAGCAGGTGGACGGCCTTGCTCAGCTTGCGCACGGCCTGTGGAGGTGTGTGCCCTTTTCGTGTCGCCATAGTCATCGAGCGTTCCTGCCCACTACGTGGGCGGCAATGCTCTCACAGCCGCCGGACCAAATCTCATCGGGTCAGGTCAGACGAATTCGCAAAGCGCGCACCACTTGAACCTACCTATCCTCGATGATCAGACACTGCCCATTCGACCTACGGGTCGCTATGCGATGCATTGGGGACAACGCAACTGACTATGGATCGAGTGTTCGCCGCACTGATGCCATCGATCGGTCATTGGCGTGGGCATCCGATCGACTGGTTCGAGCGGCGTGTGTAGGCCAGGGGAGGTGACGTCGGCGGCGCCGTCGGATACCGCTTTCGGCGGCTTTTCGTGGAGGGGAAAGTGGGACGAGGATCAGAACCCCGGCTATGGTGATCGCTGCCAGCGCGAGCGCCGAATGTTCCACCCCACTCCAAAAGGCATCCTTCGCATAGTCGGCGAGAGGTCTTCCTACATTACCGGCACGCTCAGCGACTTCAAGGGCACCGGCCAGGGAACTGCGGACCGGAGCGCGCGCGGGCTCGGGAAGGCGGTCCAGCACCTCGTTGATCCTCGAGGTATAGCTCGCGGACAAAATGCTACCGGAGACGGCAATGCCGATGGCCGCGCCGACTTCGCGAGTCGCGTCGTTGACCGCAGCGGATACCCCGTGCTTCTCCAACGGTGTGTCGAGCATGATCGCGTTGGTCGCGGGGGCGGCCGACAAGCCCAGCCCGGCGCTCATGATCAACAGGGGCCAGAGAACGTCGAAGTACGACGAACCGGTGTCGAGGCGAAGGATGGCGAGTAAGCCGACGGCGATGGTCAGAAGACCGGTCGCTGTCGTCACCCGCAATCCCGCCCATGCAGCGATTGCCGGCGACACGAGTGACATCACGATGAGCGGAACGACCATCGGCGCCAGCGCCAGCGCCGAGCCGAGGGCATCGAACCCGAGGATGAGCTGGAAGTGCTGTACCAGTAGGTACATCACACCGAAAGTCACGAGAAACTGGATGGTTATCGATAGCGCGCCGCTTGAGAAGCCCCGGCGGCGGAACAGGCTCACGTCCAGTAGCGGGTGCTCGGCACGCACCTCGGTGAGGATAAATGCCACGGTGCCGATTACTCCCGCCGCACCTGCGACAAGAACCCGGACATCCGTCCAGCCGCGCGACGGACCCTCGATGACCGCGAACACCGACGTGCCGATGGCGAGCACGACCCAGAACATGCCGAGAAGATCGAACGGCGGGAGTTCGGCGTCCTGTGAATCGGGCACGGTGAAGGCCAGAACCAGCAGTAGTAGTGCGACGACGGTCAGACCGACGAAGATCGAATGCCACGACCACTGGGTAAGAAGCAGACCGGATCCCACCATGCCGATCACGCCACCCGAGCCGGCGATCCCGGCCCAGACTCCGACCGCGTACGACCGCTTCTCCACTGGGAGGTTGCTTGTCAGAAGCGAGAGGGTCGCCGGCATGACGAAAGCTGCTCCTGCGCCCGCCAAGGCCCGGGAGGCAATGAGTGCCGCAGGAGTATCGAGAAATACAGGCACAACTGAAGCGGCCGCGAAGACCGCCAGGCCGACGATTAGAACGCGTCGGCGCCCATACCGATCGCCGATCGCGCCAGCGGGCAAAACCAAGCAGGCGAGGACCAGCGTGTATCCGTCGACGATCCAAGTGAGAGCATTTTGATCTGCGCCGATGTCGAGCGCAAGGGCAGGCAGAGCGGTGTACAGCGCTGCCATGGCCGCAACAACCAATGCTACTGCGGCACAGGTTATGGCCAGCGTCCAAGCCGCGGAGTTGCGGTCGCGAAGCCGGTCTCCAAAGCTGATCATGTCGGTATCCTGGTCCCTTCGGGGCGTCGTCGGCATTCGCGTAGGTCCTACGGCTCAGCTTTGCGTAGCTTCTACTTCCTCCAGCGTCGTCGGCACGTGATAGGGCGGTCGTCCTCTGCCCTGAACTCGATAGCGGCCCCAGAAGTCACGATCGCCGATGGTCGCCGGCGCCTCGCCCGTACTGGTCCGGATCAGCACGGAACGTCGGCGTCCCCCTAACAGATTGTCGAGTTCGTCGTTCTGGCGGATGCGCCCGTACCAGCTGAAGCGGCCGTCGATGGGTTGGAAATAGCCGCGCAGTTCGACTTGCACCTCGACGTCGTCGGTTGCGATCACCACTGTGGCCGGCCCGATGTAGTCAGAGGCATCGTGCGGACTCTGAGACTTCACTGTGAACTCCTCCGTTTGGTCGATAGTCGACGCCAGCGATCGGATCGCCCGGCACTGGGGCCAAGTAGCCCGGCGTCGGGATCGGGGCCGGCCCTTGACAAGCCGCGCCGCCGGGGTCAAAGTTACCTCATACCCCAAGTATCCGCTACTGCCCGTATTGCACTCTTGAGCGGATACCGGGTTACTGCCACCGGACGTTGATCCGGACAGGATGTATCGATGCAGAGTCATCGATCGAGTCTCAAAGGAGCGACAGATGACGACCAGTGACGTCAGGGCCGAGACCAACGGGCAGATTGCCGTAACCACCGACGGTATGGCGCGCGTGAGCGGTCGGCGACCCATTGACCTGCAACGATCGGCCGGACGACTGCTCAAGACTTCCGTAGAGAAGTTCTACGACGCCGAAGTCGACATCGACTGGGATAGTCCGTGGCTGCCGGATAAGGCGTGGTTCCCCGAGCATCGCCTGTCCCTCTACGGCACCGGTCTGTGGAACCGGCTTTCCGAGGAACAGAAGATCGACCTGGGCAAACATGAGTTGGTGAGCATCCTCAGCTTCGGGATCTACGCCGAGAATTTGCTGAGTATGGCGTTGCTACGGCTGAACACGACGGGTGATCTCGTCGACAACAAGGCCCTATACGCACTTGCCGAGGTTGGCGACGAGAGCCGCCATTCCACAATGTTCGCGCGTCTGATCGCCAAAACGGGGATCCCGCCCTACAAGCTTCCGCCGGGGTTTCTGTCGCTGGCGAAGATCCTGCATTTCGTCCCGCTCGGGCCCTCGATCCAGGGCGCGACCTTGCTGATCGAGGAGATTCTCGATCGGGCACAGCGTGAAGCGATGAACGACGAACGCCTACAACCGCAGGTCCGGCAGTTGATGAAAATTCACGTGCTCGAGGAGGCCCGCCACATCACGTTCGCGCGCTCCGAGCTTGTCGAGGGTATGCGGTCGCGAGGCCGGATCTCGCGGGCATGGCACCGCGGCGTCCTCGCAGTTGTCGCGAACCTGTCCTACCCGATCTTGATCAATCCCAAGCTGTACCGTGCTGTCGGCGTGCATCCTCTGCGGGGGTTCCTCGCTTGCCAATTCGGCCCGCACTACCGGGAGAACCTGCAGTTCATGTCCGAGCCGATGATCCGATTCTTCGATGAGGCAGGAATGATGGAAGGTCGCTTCACCATGTTCCTTTGGCGCCTGACGAGGAGCCTCCCCGACGATATCGCCCGGCGGTGAACAGACTCGGACCGGCGTGAACAGCACCACGCATATTGCTAAGCGCAAGTCGCGCCGTGATATGTTGCGGCGGGCACTCGTCGAATCCCGCGAACTCCTCGGTCCCGCCCCCGGTCCGACATATCCGCAGTAGCTGAGTAGCTATCGAAAATTGTGGCCACCTGTACCGCACGTGAGCCAACGTTCAGAGGAAATCGATGAGTAATAACCGTTCTGCCAAATACACGGGAAAGACCAATGGTTCGGGAGGTCGTGCAGCGAGCGAGAGGGTGCACACAACAGAGGTCCTCATAGTCGGGAGCGGATTCTCCGGCATGGGAATGGCGATTCAACTGCTGAAATCGGGAATGAATGACTTCTTGATAATCGAGAAGGATTCCGAAATCGGCGGAACCTGGCGCGACAATACATATCCGGGCTGTGCCTGCGATGTCCCTTCTCACATGTACTCGTACTCTTTCGAGCCCAAGCCGGATTGGAGTCACTTGTGGGCAGGACAGGATGAAATTCAGCAGTATCTCCTGAGTCTCGCACGCGAGTACGATCTCTATAGCCGCACGCATTTCGGGCGGGCCTTGCAATCCGGATACTGGGATCCTAGTGATTCCGCGTGGCATGTTGCGACCTCCGACGGCAACGAGTACGTCGCCCGATTCCTGGTTTCAGGCGTAGGCGCACTCCATATACCGAATATCCCCCAGATCAAGGGGCAGAAGAAGTTCGCTGGTGCAGCATTTCACTCGGCGCAGTGGGATCATGACTGCACATTGGATGGCAAGAAGGTCGCTGTTATCGGGACCGGTGCGAGCGCAATCCAATTCGTTCCGGAAATTGCCAAGGTAGCCGATGAACTGCATCTATACCAGCGGACGCCGGCGTGGGTACTGCCCCGTAGGAACGTCAAGGTCCCGAAGGTGATCCAAGCCCTGCTCACGAGGGCGCCGATCCTCGCCAAAGCCCTCCGGACTGCCATCTACTGGTCAGCGGAGTCACTGTCGATAGGACTGAACGGACATATCAATTTCATGCGTCCGCTCGAGAGTGTCGCCAAGTGGAACATAGCGCGGGGAATTGATGATCCCGCGCTGCGCAAGAAGCTCACCCCCACGTATCGCATCGGGTGCAAAAGAATCCTCGGTTCCAGTGACTACTACCCAGCGCTGAATCGGCCCACTACATCCGTCATCACCGACGGGATCGCCGAGATCACCGAGGACGCCATCATATCCCAGTCCGGTGACAAGCGTCCGGTCGACGTGATCATCTATGCCACCGGTTTCCACGTAACCGACGGGTTCGACCACCTCCGGCTCAAGGGTGCGTCCGGTCGTGAACTCTCCTCCGTATGGTCGGACGAAGGGATTCAAACCCATCTCGGCATCACCACCGCAGGTTTCCCGAACTTGTTCTTCCTGCTCGGCCCCAACACCGGGCTTGGTCACAACTCGGTGGTATTCATGATCGAATGCCAGATCAGGTACATCATCGGCGCGATTCGGCTCGCGAAGCAACGCGGCGCAGCTGCGCTCGAGGTGCGTGAACCCGTTCAGCGGGAATTCAACTCGGACATCCAGCGGAAATTGGTGAACGGGGTCTGGAGCAGCGGGGGGTGCACTAGTTGGTACCTCGATGCACAGGGTGTCAATCGGACGGTCTGGCCAGGTTTCACCTGGCAGTATTGGCGGCGTACCCGCAATGTCGCGGACTCTGATTTCGCGTTGGTCGGCGAGTCGACAGGTGATCGAAGCGGCGACCTCCTTCCGAATTCGATCAAGAAGGGTAGCTTGCCGAGATGAGAGAGTTCAGCGACCGAGTCGTCTCGGTAACCGGGGCAGGTTCAGGAATCGGCCGTGCAGTTGCAATTCGACTCGCCGGCGAGGGCGCGCGGCTGGCCATTGCCGACATCGACGGCGAACGGGCCCGCGAAACCGCCTCCATGTGTACCGCGCTGGGTGTCGAATGCCAGCACTATCAGCTCGATGTGGCCGATCGTAGCGCATTCACGGAATATCGTCGTCAGGTCCTCAGCGACTTCGGTTCGGTCAGTATGGTAATCAACAATGCCGGGGTCGCACTCGGCGCCGACATACTGGATATGCAATGGATCGACTTCGAATGGTTGATGTCGATCAATTTCTGGGGAGTCGTGAACGGCACGAAACTATTTCTTCCGGATCTGATCGACTCGGGCGACGGCCATGTTGTCAACGTGTCGAGTGTCTTCGGACTGATGGCCATTCCCAGTCAGAGCGCATATAATGCTTCCAAATTCGCCGTCCGAGGCTTTACCGAGGCGTTGCGCCAGGAGATGCGAATTAACCGGCTACCGGTGGGCGTAACATGCGTGCATCCGGGTGGTGTTCGCACAAATATTGTGCGCGGAGCTCGAGGTGTCGGCGCGATGGGTGATCAGGAGAAGATTGTCGCCGGTTTCGATCGTATAGCGCTCACCACTCCGGAAAGCGCCGCCGAAACGATCCTGAAGGGCGTGCGACGGAACAAACCTCGAGTCCTTATCGGACCCGATGCCCTGGGTTTCGATTTCGTCGCCCGCGCGGTGGGGCCGAGGTATCAGGACCTGAACGCTCCGCTGGCCCGTGTCGGCTATGCGATCGGCCGTCGTTACGGCCTTGTCAAGCGCGACAGTTGAATCTGGGCCACGGGCCGGAATAATAGAGAAGGAATATCCTGGAAGATGAGCATGCCATGTGAACTCACGGTCTCCCGTGTAGTGCAGGAAACAGCGGATGCGGTGTCCATTTGGTTCGAGGTGCCCGAGCAGCAATTGGGCGTATTTGCCTACGACCCCGGGCAGTTTCTTACGTTGCGTATTCCCGGAGCCGGTGACGGGGAATATGTGGCCAGATGCTATTCGCTCTCGAGTTCCCCGCATGCAGACGACTCGCTAGCTGTCACAGTGAAACGCACGGAGGGCGGGTACGGATCTAACTGGCTGTGCGACAACATCAAGGTTGGAGCTGAGGTAACCGTTCTGCCGCCCACCGGGCACTTCACACCGAAAGACCTGGATGCGGACATGGTTCTGTTCGCAGCTGGTAGCGGAATCACCCCGGTGTTATCCATCGTCAAGTCGGCTCTGCTCGAAGGCGGCGGCCATCTCGTTCTCTTCTATGCCAACCAGCATGCCGAGAGCGTCATCTTCGGTGAAGACCTCCGTTACCTCGCCAAGCAGTTTCCCGAGCGACTGACTCTCATCGAGTGGCTGGAGAGCGAGCGTGGGCTACCGGACCGAAGCGCAATCCTTGAAATCTGCCGTGAGTACCGAAATCGGATGTATTTCTTGTGTGGGCCGGCGGCGTTCATGGATTTGGTGGTAGACGCGGCGCGCGAAGCCGGCGTGCAGCACCGGAACCTACACCGAGAAGTATTCCAATCTCTGCACTCCGATCCCTTCGACGTGGAGAACTACGTCAAGGAATCAATGACGAACGAACAAGCCCGTCTAGTAGTATATCTCGATGGTGATCGCGCCGAGCTGGAATGGCCGAAAGATTTGACCCTCGTCGAGGTCTTGTTGAACGAGGGGTACTCGCCTCCGTATTCCTGCCGGGAAGGCGGATGCGGTGCATGTGTGTGCAAGGTTATCGACGGCGATATAGAGATGAGAGTAAACGAGGTACTCGATGATGATGATATCGAGGAAGGTGATCGACTGGCATGCCAGTCGGTACCCGCCACCAATTCGGTGACTGTGACATTCGACTGACCATGCGTTCGCGTAGGCCCCGTAACGGCGTTCATGCTCGCCCGATCCAGCGCGCAATCGCCGCCCGCGATATCGGTCATTTGTCCGATAGCGTATACTCGGCCAGATGGCGGGCGCACAAAAGCGGATTCGGGAGGTCGGTAGCTCGGTGGTTCGGCGAATTGACGCACGCTCGAGCCGATGGGAAGAGCACCGGGTCCTGGTTCGAGCAGAACTGGTCGACGCAGCGTACCGTGCCTTCGGCAAGTACGGTCCGGACGCGAGCATGGACGACATCGCTCGGGAGGCGGGTGCGACAAAACCCAAGCTGTATCGCCACTTCAAGGACAAACTGGGCCTTCGTGCAGCTGTTATCGAACGTGCGAAGGAACTCATGTGGTCGAATGTGCTTGCTACCGTTGATTTCGGATCCGATCCGATTCGAAATGTGATGAATCAGCTCGTCGAGCAATACGCGCAGCTGGTCGACGAGCACAAGAACGTCTTCCAGTTTCTCGTTCGTAGTCATTTTAGCGACAATTCATCGGGATCGGATCCAGCTCTTGAGAACGCACGTGAACTGGCAGGTTTCATTGCGGATCATTTCGTCACGGTTTTGGAAACCGCTGGGGCTGACACGTCGGGCATAGACTTGGTGGTGCAGTCGATCGTAGGGGCGAGCCTCTCCGCGACGGATTGGTGGATAAACTCGCAATCCGATCCGACCTCGGCTATGCCGAGAAAGGCTTTCGTCGAGCATCTCAGCGCAATCATTTGGGGGATTATCGATTCCTCGGCGCGAGCTCGTGGAATCCGGATAGACCCGGATTCGACTTTGCGGATTGAGAATATTGGACTGATCGAGGCTTAGATGAGCGAATTCGAGCCAAACGCCGGTCGAAGACGACGCGGGATGAGCTTATCTGCCATAGCGCGGTGACACTGCCGGATTGCATCCCCGCGGGGCAAAAGACCCGTGAGCAATGCCGTTGTCGCGCCATCGCCGGTGGGCGGGACGACCGCCGATCGGCCTGGTCCGCATCGATTGCTCGGTGCGTCAGCGTCGTCGGTGCTGCTCTACCCAACGCAGCAGCTGGTTGGGCTTGCCCGGCTTGTGCATGACAGCTCATGTGTCATTTGATAGTTTCGGGATTGCTTTCGTGCGAACCTGCGGACCCGAATCGATGGATCCGACGCGAACTTGGTTCAGACCGCCCGCAACCGCTGGCGACCACTTCGCGCTCGACGTTCCTCCGGCCGAGTCCGAGCTACGTTTCGAGAGCGTCGCCGCCTACTTGTCGTTGAACCAGCTGCTGTGGAATCAAGGGAAGCGAGGGTACCGCTGCTTCAATGGCTCGGTACCGCGTTGTGGCATGCAGCTGAGGCATCTGGTCTGAGACCCGCAGAGCCCACCCCGAGATAACGTAGGGCAATCTCGGAGATCCGGCGTGCCGTTTCGGCGCTGTCGCTGGCCGGTAGTACGAGATGGCTGATCGTCAATCGAATGAGCGCATCGACTGCGTCGGCCACGTCATTGGCGTCGATGGTGGGGTAGTGGTGGAGGAACGCGGTGACCAGTCGCTCGGACGCGAGTTGAAGCATGGAGGCAGAGGTTGTCAACAGGGGGAGGACGCCGGTTTCATCGCGCGAGCCGCTACCGGGTGTAGTCAGGACGGCTTTGAGTAAGGGGCTGGTTGCAGCCTCGTCGAGCGTGTAGCGAACTATCGCTCGGATCGATTCAGGCAACGCGCTGCGGTTGGAAGCAAGCAAATCCTCGATCCCGGTCAGGAATTGCTCCGCTTCGTGCAGAACGAGTGCATCTCCAAGCCCTTGCTTGTCGCCGAACTCTCGATACAGCGTGGCGCGTGATACTCCGATCAGACCGGCTACCTCGCCGAATCGTACACGTTCCCAGCCCTTCTCGACCGTCAGGGCGCGGGCGGCGCGGATTGCTGCCTCGCGGAGGTGTCGCCTGAACGACAGCCTCACCGATTCTTCCACCACCCCTCGGATGGTAACAGAACGTGGGTTTTGTTCATGAGTGGACAAACTCCCGGACACTTCGTCATGTCCGCGCGTTGCTTGATCGCGAGCTATGCGCGACAAGTAGCGGAGATCTGATCAATTGTTGACAAAATGGTTCTGATTGTCTCCAATGTAGTTGTATCGCGGTCCTGCTCGAGTCTGATGTTGGGCGCGCGTTAGTCGACAGAGAGGTCTGGCCATGGACAAGGCTTCGGATGCGGTCAGTAGGTTGTCTGACCCAGGCGTGGAGGACTGGGTGCGCTCGTTCCGGCTCCTGGAATCCGGATCGCCAGAGTTGCCGCCGCACCATCCCGACTGTCTTGGTTGTGGGCCGGCCAACCCGCACGGACATTCCCTATCGGTGCGGCGTTGCGGGGGCGGCGTCGTTGCTCACCATCTTTTCGACCAGCGTCATGTCGGAGCGCCGGGGATCGCGCACGGTGGCGCGGTGGCGACCGTCATCGACGACCTGTTCGGCTTCTTGCTGTACACGGTCGGCGAACTCGCCGTGACCCGGAATCTCGACATGGATTATCTCGCCCCGGTACTGCTCGATACCCCCTACACGCTGCACGCCGAGGTACGGTCGCGGCATAGCCGTAAGTTGAATCTCGCGGCCAGGATGGAGGATCTAGAAGGGCGCTCGGTCACTACGGCAACCGCCGTGTTCATCGTGGTCGAGGCCGAACACTTCCTGCAGTCGCGGGCGAAGGCTCGGAGGCAGGCGTGACTGCTGGACCAACTGAGAGGGAACTACTCCTCGACGTCTTGCTGACCGATCACGGCTCAGCCGGCCCCTACGAGGCGTTCCGACGCTTGCGCGAGACTCAGCCCGTGCTTGTCACGCGATCGGGGGTCCTGGTACTGAGTCGCTACGACGACTGCGCAGCTGCGCTCCGTAACCGTAGCCTCGGCAAGGCCGACGAGTCGCTGGGATTCGGCTTGTCGGAGATTCCCGAAGAGTTGCAACGTCAGGCTATGCATCGATTCCGGCGCACCATGCTGTTCCGCAACCCGCCTGACCACCACCGGCTGCGTCGGCTGGTCGCTGACGTTTTCACCCCTCGGCACATCGACGAGTTGCGCGGCCGCGTTGTCACGCAGATCCGTGATCTGATCGATGTCATCGAGGACCAGGGTTCCGCCGATATCATCAGCGATCTCGCCCTCCCGCTGCCCGTGAATGTAATAGGCGATCTTCTTGGAGTGCCAGTGACCGATCGAGCCGTGGCCGCTCCTCTGGTACGCGCCCTGGTCGCCTCGCTCGAGCCCAGCGCGGACGCCGCGGCGCTGACTGCCGCGTGTGAAGCGGAAGACCAACTCGCAACGTACTTCACAGACCTCCTGGCGGCCAAACGCGCCCACCCGGACGACGACCTGCTCAGCCGTCTCGCCGTGGCGCATGGCGACGACGTCTTGGACGACGACGAATGCGTTGGCACCGCGATACTGTTGTTCGCGGCAGGGTTCGAAACCACCACAAACCTCATCGGTAACGGCGTTGCTGCACTGCTCGCCCATCCCAGCCAAATGGACCTATTGCGGGCCAGGCCCGATCTGGCGAGCAACGCCGTCGAAGAATTGTTGCGTTACGACTCGCCGGTCCAGACCAATGGGCGCACGGTGCTCGAGCCAACACGGGTGGCAGGAGTCGACCTGGATCCTGGCCAGGTTGTATTGACCTTGCTCGGGGCGGCCAACCGAGACCCGGACCGATTCTGCGACCCCGATAGCCTCGATATCACCCGAACCGGGACCCCGCCGCTATCGTTCGGTGCCGGCATTCACTTTTGTCTTGGCGCGCCGTTGGCGCGGCTCGAAGGAGCCGTACTGTTCCCACTCCTCACGGCGCGTTTTCCCGGTCTTAGGCTCGTCGAACAACCTCGCTGGCGTACGGGGTTGTCCTTTCGCGGGCTGTCGAGTCTGAAGGTGGTCACCGGATGCTGATCCAGCCTTACCCGCACCTGAAGGGCGGCCATTGTGGTTCGGGTGCGTTGCGCGATCTTATGTCCTGGGCCGGGCTTGGCTGGGACGGCGAGCTGAGCGAAGGACTCGTGTTCACACTCGGCGGCGCACTCGATTTCGCTTACCTGCGCGCCGATGCGATCAATCCTCCGATATACCTGGTGGGGCGTGGTGGGGATTTGGAGGTCGACCTGTTGAGGCGCCTCGGTGCGAAGACCGAACTACGTCAGACCGAGGATCCCGACCTCGGTTGGAAATGGGTGAGGACCGAACTGGACTCCGGACGGCCCGTCATGGTCTGGGCCGACATCGCTGAACTCCCATACCTGCGGGTACGACTGCGCATGAGCCGCCACGACATCGTTATCGTCGGCTATGATGACGAGGCTCGCGACGCGTATATCGTCGACAACGACCGCGATGAGATCCAGACGGTGTCGTATGACGCATTGGCACGGGCACGAGCCTCCACGGGGTTCCCGACACCCACACGCCACGCCACGTACATAGTCGATTGGCCGTCCGACGTGCCTGACCTCCCGTCCATGGCTGCCGCAGCGCTCGAACAATCGGCGGCAACCCTGAAACATGGGGGCCCCAGTTCGATTGCCGCGCCGGCCTCGAACGGTGTCTCCGGCACCGGGCTCGACGGCGTTCGCCGCTTCGCTGAAGACGTCTCCAGTTGGCCCGACATCTTCGGAGACGAAGACCTCGAGGCTGTGCTCAGGTCACTCGCTGCCTTCATCGAAAAAGCGGGTACCGGAGGCGGTCTGTTTCGACGCCTCATCGCTCAAGGGTGCGTCGATCTCGCCGATTACACGCGCAATCCGAAGGTTCACGCGGCCGCACGCGCAGCACGGCTGGCCGCACAGTCTTGGACGAGGCTCGCCCAAATCGCCGTCTCCGATGAAACCCCATCGCGACGCTCGGTTCAGGTAGCCCGGCATGCCGCCGTGCTGCCAGAGTTGGAGGAAACCTTGGCAGATCTTCTCGCCGCCGCCGCCAACTCACTCTGAACCAGCTTGTCTGCAGACAGGTACATCCGCTACGGCTTCGAGACCGGTGGTGAAGTGCGCCTGTGGGGGATGGGGTAGCCCCAGGCGGTGGCCCGGGACCGGGCCGACGACGTGAACCGTCCTGGACTGGCTGGAGACTCCTGATTTAGCAAGGGAGACTGTCAGCCATGGCGGCACCACGGAAGTTCGACGAGGAAACCCGCGCTCGGGCGGTGAGGATGTATCAGGATCGGATCCGCGAGCACGGTGACTCGATGGCCGGTGCGCGCCGGCATGTCGGTGCGCTGCTGGATATCAACCCGGCGACTCTGCGGAACTGGGTCACCCGCGCCGAGCAGGGCGAGACCGGGCCGGCGGCCGCGGCGGAATCGGAGTATGCGGAGTTGAGGGCTCTGCGGCGTGAAGTAGTCGAATTGCGCAGGGCGAACGAGCTTTTGCGGACAGCGAGTGCGTTTTTCGCGGCGGCGGAGGTCGACCGCCGACTGCGGTGATCGTCGACTACATCGACGACCACAAGGGTTGCTTCGGGGTTGACCCGATCTGCCGCGTGCTGACCGAGCACGGGCTCAAGATCGCCCCGTCCACCTACTATGCCGCCAAACAGTGCGGTATCAGCGACGCCACCTGGGCCGATGCTCACACCGCGAACGTGTCGTTCGACCTGTGGAGCGCGAATCGGGGCCTGTACGGGGTGCGCAAACTCTGGCACACCGCCCGCCGCGCCGGTCACAATATCGGCCGCGACCAGGTAGCGCGGCTGATGCGGCTGACCGGGATAGACGGGGTTGTGCGCGGGTGACGGACCACGAGAACCACCGAACCCGGGCCCGCGTCGACGCCGCGGCATCCGGACCTGATCGGGCGCGCCTGGTCGACGCCGATGCGTCCAGATCAATGGCGGGTTGCCGATTTCACCTACTGCTGGACTCTGGCCGGGTTCTGTTACACCGCGTTCTGCGTGGACGTGTATTCGCGACGGATCTTGGGCTGGCGGGTTATGTCGTCGAAGACGACACCGTTGGTTATCTCGGTGCTCGTGGCCAGTCCCCGATAACGCGACCACCCGGTTTCAGAGTCGGTGTCGTTCGGTCGGTGTTCAGTTGATGTCGCAGCCCACGGGGTGGTGGGTGTGGGTGCAGGCCGCAGCGTACTCGGCCGGGGTGCGGTAGCCCAGCGCCGAATGCCGGTGCCGGTGGTTGTGCTCGTGCTTGAAATCCGCGATCACCACCCTCGCTTCGAGCAGGCTGGTCCAGTGGTTGCGGTTGAGGCATTCCACGCGCAGGCGCCGGTTGAACGATTCCACGTACCCGTTGTTCCAGGGGGTACCCGGCGGAATATACGAGATCCCGACCCGGTCTCGGCAAAATGTTTGCAGTGCTGCCGAAATCATTTCCGGCCCGTTGTCCAGGCGCAGCACCTTCGGCGCCCCGTGGACGGCGAAGACCCGCTCGAGTTCGGCGACCAGATGCTCGCCGGTGATCGACCGCTCGACCAGGTGCAGTAGGGATTCGCGGGTGTGCTCGTCGATCATCGACGCGATCTTCACCACCCGCCCGTCGACGGTAGAGTCGAACTGGAAATCCAGCGCCCACACCACGTTCGGCGCATCCGCATCCACCGCCGGCACCGACGAGGTGCCGGCCCGTTTACGCGGGTGATGCGCCCGCACCTGCAAACCTTCTTCCCGCCAGAGCCGGTGGACTTTCTTGATGTTCATCCGGTGGCCTTCGTCGAACCGCAGCACTGCCCAGGCCCGGCGGAACCCATGACACGGGTTCTTGGCCGCATAATTCCGCAGCCACGCCCGCGTCCCGGCGTCGGGGTCTGCCGGTGTTTGCGTGGCAGGGCACCGGCGGTATGTCGACCGAGCGAGCCCAACGACCTTGCACGCGAACCGTTGCGACATGCCCATGACCTCGCTGAGCATGTCCACGGCGCGGCGCTTGGCCGCTGGGCCTAGAATTTTCCCTTCGAAATCTCGCGCAGCGCGTCTTTCTCCAGTTCCGCGTCGGCGAGTAGCCGCTTCAATCGGGCGTTCTGTTCCCGCAGTTCCTTGAGTTCTTTGGCGGCGTCGGTGTCCATGCCGCCGTACTGGCGACGCCAGTTATAGAGTGTCGCCGCCGAGACTCCCAGGTCAGCGGCGATTTGCTCGCCGGTCAAGCCTTCCGCGGCCAGTTCATCGGCGCGCCGCAGCTTGCGCACGATGTCCTCCGCGGAATGCCGTTTCCGTCCAGCCATGGTTCCCATAGTCCCTTCTAACCCCTGATCAGGGCCAACGAGACTCTAATTCCGGCTGGTCGCATCCATGGGGGACGGGTCACGATGTTCGTCGCTGAGGAGCACGACACAGTGCTCGGATCCGCCGCCGTGCGCGTTGCAGGAAACGGACGAAAAAGTTGTCCGCGCCGCGCATCTCGAATTGGCCGAGGGCGATAGCTTTCCGTTTGCATTGGGTCTTGAACCCGATATGAGCTGGGCGGACTATCTCCGCGCCCGGGAGGAACAGCGGCAGGGTGCCAATCTGCCGGATGGCATCGTGGCCTCCACATATCTGCTCGCAACTGTTGACGGCCAAGTAGTCGGTCGAACCTCGATCAGACACACCCTCAACGAGGGCCTACGTCGACGAGGCGGGCACATCGGGTATGCCGTGCTGCCCCAGTACAGGCGGCGTGGGTACGGTGGCGCCATTCTCCGCCGCAGTATCGTCGTTGCCCGGTCGATCGGTATCGACCGGATACTGCTCACCTGCGACGATTCGAATCTCGGATCGCGACGGATCTTCTCTGAACTGTCTGGGCTTCATTGACTGCCAGAGTTCGTCGCACTGCCGAATTGAGTCGCTCGCGGCTGCGCGACCTACAATGCAGACTGTGACTACCGTCAATCGTTGGCTAACCGACGTCGAGATCGAAAAATCCAAGGAAGAGACTCGTAAAAACGCCCAAACCACATTCCGACACCACTACGTGCCAAGAATGTATCTCAAGCGGTGGACTACCGACGGTAGCGGGGAAATTCAGGTCACAAACGTTGACACCAAAGAATCAAATTGCGTACCCATAGAATCGACAGCCGTCGAGGATAACTTCTATCAAATATCGGCACCCGACATCGATGCCGACGCAAATCCAGACATGTGGTTCGAGACCCACATGGGACGCATAGAGGGCCGGGCCGCGAACTGGCTTCGCGCGCTCGACGGTCAGCCCGATGGGAGGATCAAGGATAAAAACCTAATCTCCAACCTAGCCGTATACATCAGCCTACAAAGCCAGCGCACCCAGCGTGGGCGACAGACCGACGTGGGCATCGACGCAGCAGTGAACCGTTACGGAGCCAGCCATATTCTGAACATTACCGGCCTGCTTCCGATCTTATGTCGCGAGTACGGCATTGAGTACTCAGAAGCGAGACACCAGGCTATCGTGAATCAGATACTCGCCAAGCGGGCCGTCAGCAGCGAAACCAAGCCCAAGGCAATCGATGCAGCCATCGGCGCCTGGAAGAACGTTCTCGCCCCGCTGATTGAAAACGATCGAGACTACTGGCTGGCAAGCTCCACAGGCGATCTATTGACCTGCGATGAACCCGTACTCGGAATTCCAACGAAGCGAAACACTCGCCAGTTTCCGGTCTCGATAAGAAATTCTGAAATAATCGTATTTCCGATCAGTCCTAATCGACTCCTAATTCTGAGCCGGAAGAATGTGAAGATCAAGCCCCCGTTCGAACTATCTTCGACTGAGGCAAAGTTTCTAAATCGCGAATTCTGCTACAACTGCAATCGGCTGGTTTTCGAAAAAAGCGGAACCTCGATCGCATCGCAGATTCAGATCCCCAACTACCCAGAGAAGCAGGACTGGTCAAGTAGCATCACCTCCGCTCCGGAGTTCGCTCGCGC
This sequence comes from Nocardia puris, assembly GCF_036051655.1. Classification (NCBI taxonomy): domain Bacteria; kingdom Bacillati; phylum Actinomycetota; class Actinomycetes; order Mycobacteriales; family Nocardiaceae; genus Nocardia; species Nocardia puris. The sequence goes on from NZ_CP107943.1 coordinate 2,954,340, forward strand.
CGTTCTCCTGCCGACCCGATGGACCGACGCGCCCCATTCGCCGCAGTGGCCCTTATCTCGATGGACCACTGACTAGGCCGCGTTTCATAAGCCCGATGGTGTGGGGACGGAACCCGTTGTCCGGGTTGAGAAGTTGGTGATATGGCGAGGTCTCCGGTAGTTGGTTGAACGACCAAGCACAACCGGAAACCAACCGGAGACCTCTTGAACAGCGTAACGGCAACGTGCCGTGCGGATCTGACCGATGCTCAGTGGGCGAAACTGGAACCGCTACTACCTGCTGGTATGAAGCCGGGTCGGCCACCGCGGTGGTCGAAACGCCGATTGATCGACGGGATCCGGTGGCGGATCCGAACAGGCAGTCCGTGGCGTGATATTCCGAGGGTATATGGGCCGTGGCAGACGGTGTATGGGTTGTTCCGCCGCTGGCAGCGTGACGGCACGTGGGAATCGGTGCTGACCGCACTGCAAGCCCACGCCGATGCGGGCGGTGAGATCGAGTGGACGGTGAGCGTGGACTCCACGATCGCCCGCGCGCACCAGCATGCGGCGGGTGCGCGCCGCGACTTCGACGGCCAGGTCGAGGCGGCGGGTGGTTTCGACGACGAACCCGCTGACCACGGGCTGGGACGGTCTCGGGGCGGTTTCACCACGAAGCTGCACCTGGCCGCCGACCAGGGGCAGCGGCCGCTGGCGCTGGTGGTCACGCCTGGTCAGTGGGCTGATTGCCCACAGTTCACGATGGTGCTCGGCGATATACGGGTGCCGCGGCTCTCGGTCGGTGGTACCCGGTCGCGGCCGGATCGGGTCCTGGCCGACAAAGCCTATTCTTCGGCGGCCAACCGTGCTTACCTGCGGAAACGCGGGATCAAGGCAACCATCCCGATCAAGGCGGACCAGGCAGCGCATCGTGTGGCCAAGGGCAACGCCGGCGGCCGGCCGCCGGCGTTCGACCCTGGTCTCTACAAACTCCGGCACGCCGTGGAATGCACGATCAGCCGCCTCAAACAGCACCGCGCTGTCGCCACCCGCTACGACAAACTCGCTGTCCGTTACCTGGCCACGGTCCGCGTCGCCGCAATCAACCTGTGGTTATCCGGCCAAGGCTTATGAAACGCGGCCTAGGAGCACGATGCGGACACCCTGGCCACCGGAGTCGGCGGCGCTACCACCTATCGATCCCCTAAAGGGGTAGCCGTAGCATCCGCCGAAAATCAGGCGGATATGGCGTAGCCGCCTGGTAGGCATCGGGTTTCGGGTTCGGCATGCGCTGTCGGCTGGTTGGTGCTTGGCTGCCGGTGTTGGTGTTGGTCGGCGCTGGTGGAGGCTGGGGTTCGTGGCGACGCGGATGTTCGCGGACGAGGAGTTGGAACGTCTGCGGGGATTCCCGGAGATCAGCCGCGAGGAGCTGTTTCGATACTTCACGCTCACGTCGGCGGATCTGGCGTTCGTGGATCCGGGCCGCGGCAGGGGACCGGCCGAACGGCTGGGCTTGGCGATCGCGTTGTGTACGCTGCCGTGGCTGGGATTCGTGCCGGATCGGCTGGTCACGGCCCCACCGGGGGCGGTGGCCCGCCTCGCCGAGCAGCTGCGGGTCGACCCGGTGGTGATCGGTGCCTATGGCAGGCGAGCCAAGACCCGCACCGAGCATGTGCGCCTGGCCGCGCGGTACCTGGGATGGCGTGCGGCCGGTGCGCTGGAGTTCAAGGAGCTCGACGAGTTCCTGCTCGCGCGGGCGATGGAGCACGATTCCCCGACTCTGTTGTTCCGGCTGGCGTGTGAGTATCTGATCTCGGCGAAGGTGATCCGGCCGGGCCCTGTCACCGTGGTGGAGCGGGTCGCCCACGCCCGGCACCAGGCCCAGACCGAAACCTATGACCGGCTCGCTCACGAGTTCACTGCGGCGCGGTGTGCGGAGTTGGACGGCTTGCTGGTCACGGACGCGTCGCTGGGGATCTCGCGGTTGCGGTGGCTGTCGACCGGGCCGGTGGAGGCGTCGGCGGCTGCGGTCCGCGCCGAGGTCGACAAGCTGGGGTTTCTGCGGGGTTTGGGTGCTGATCGGCTGGATCTGTCGGTGCTGCCCGCCGAGCGGCGCCGGTTCTTGGCCACGATGGGCCGGCGTCTGAGTCCGCAAGCCCTGGAGCGTCGGGATCCGCAGCGCCGGTATCCGATCCTGCTCACGGTGCTGGCCCAGTCGGGCACCGATGTGCTCGATGAGGTCGTGGTGTTGTTCGATCAGGCGATCTCGGCGAAGTTCGGTGCCGCCGAACGGAAGATGCAGCAGCAGCTGGCCGAGCGCGGCAAGACCGGCGAGGACCGCCAGGCGCTGCTGGACGATCTCTTGGAAATCGTCACCGACCCGACGGTGGCTGATGAGGAGATCGGCGCGCTGATCCGCGGCGAGAAGATCGGGTGGGAGCGCCTGCGCGCGGCGATCGCCCAGGCCAAACCCAGGTTGCCGCGTGATCACGGGCATCTGGCAGCGCTGGATTCCTCCTACAACTACCTGCGCCAGTTCACCCCCGCAGTGCTTGAAGCGGTGCGCTTCGCCGGCGGCACCGCCGCTACCGAGCTGCTGATCGCGGTGAACATGCTGCGCGAGCTGAACGCGACCGGGCGGCGCAAGGTCTTCGACGACGCCCCGACCGGGTTCGTGCCGACGAAATGGCGCGGCTACCTCGACGAGGCCCGAAAGACCGGTAGCGCCACCGCGTACCGGCACTACTGGGAATTGTGCGTACTGCTCGGACTGCGCGACGGGCTGCGCAGCGGGGATGTGTTCGTGCCCGGCTCGCGCCGCTACGCCGACCCGGCCGCCTACCTGATCACCACTGGGCAGTGGGAACCGCAACGCGGCGAGTTCTGCCGCCTGGTCGGGCGATCCGCCGATCCGGGCGTCGCGCTGGCGGCCGTGGTCGCCGAACTGCACGATGCGGTCGGTGAGCTGGAGGCGGTGCTGGCCGGCGGGGACGGCCCGGTCAGGGTGGACGAGGGCGGGGATCTGGTGATCTCGCCGCTGAGCGCGGAAGATGTTCCCGCCGAGGCGATCGCGCTCAAGGCCGAGCTGACCGAGATGCTGCCGTTCGCGCCGATCGTTTCCTTGTTGATCGAGTTGGACAAGCGCACCGGCTACCTGGACTGCTTCACCCACGCCGGCGGCCAGGCCACCCGGACGCCGGAGCTCAAACGCAATCTGATCGCGGTACTGCTGGCGCACTCGACGAACCTGGGGTTGACCCGGATGGCGCAGGCGTGCGGGATCACCTACGACATCCTGGCCTGGACCGATGAGTGGTATGTGCGCGAGGAGACCCTGCGCGCGGCCAACCTCGTGTTGATCGGCTACCATCAGCGGCTGCCGCTGACCGCGGTGTTCGGTGCCGGAACGCTGTCGTCGAGCGATGGGCAGCGGTTCCCGACGCGTGGGAAATCAACCACGGCCAGGCCGTTGAGCCGGTATTTCGCCAGCGAGGGCCTGTCGACCTACACCCATGTCACCGATCAGCATGCCACCTACGGCACCAAGGTGATCGTGGCGACCAAACGTGAAGCCCATTACGTGCTCGATGAGATCCTGGGCAATGCAGCGGATCTGCCGATCACCGAGCACGCCACCGACACCCACGGGGTCACCCTGGTCAACTTCGGGTTGTTCGACCTGCTCGGGATGCAGCTCTCGCCGCGGATCCGGGATCTGGGCCGGATCACCCTGTACCGGCCGGGCCCGCGCGCGCAGGCCGAGGCCCGGTTCCCGCACGCGGGCCCGCTGATGACCCGCAAAGCGAATCTCGGGTTTGATCGCCGAGCACTGGGACGATCTGCTCAGGTTGGCCGGATCGTTGAAGTTCGGGCACGCCACCGCGTCGCTGCTGGTCGGCAAGCTCTCGGCGTCGGGGCGGCAGAACACTCTGGCCGCGGCGCTCAAGGAGTACGGGGCGCTGCGGCGCACCATCTACGCCGCGAGGTACCTCTCCGATCCGGACTATCGGCGCAAGATCTCGCGGCAGCTCAACAAGGGCGAGTCGCTGCACGCGCTGCGGCGCGACCTGCTCTATGCCCATAAGGGGATGATTCGGGCACGCCATCTCGAGGACCAGACCGAGCAAGCCTGGTGCCTGACCTTGGCGACCAACGCTGTGATCGCTTGGACCACGGAGTATTACGGGCTCGCTGTCGATCAGATGCGTCGGGCCGGGCAGCGTATCGATGACGAGGTCCTGGCCCACATCAGCCCGGCCCACAGTGCCAACATCAATTTCTTCGGCGCGATCGAGGTCGACATCGACGCCGAGCTGGCCCAGCTGGGCCCGACCGGGTACCGGCCGCTGCGGGTGCGTGACACCTTGTTCTGACTGCGCGGCCGATCTGTGGTTACGGCCTGCCGGTGCCGGTCGGGCTGGTTGATGCGGTGGCTGTTGAGTGAGCGGTGAGGAAGTTGTCGACGAGCCGGGCGCAGTCGTCGTGGTCGATGGTGCGTAGTCCGGTGAGGCGGGCGAACACGATCGGGCCGAGGAGTTCGATGATGGCGAAGGTGGTGTCGAGTTCGCCGAGTGTGGCGCGGGCGTCGGGGCTGGTGAGGATCTGGTCGAACGGTCGGCGGTATTGCTCGATGACGCGGGCGCGTAGTGAGGTGAGCGCGGCCGGGTCGGTGTGGTTGTCGTCGATGGATCCCATGGCCAGCCAGGCCAGGGTGGTCATCTGTACCGGGGCCTGTTCGATGAGGTCGGCTTGGGTGGTGAGCAGCGTGAGGAGCTGCTCGCGTACCGGGGTGGTGCCGGTGAGGGCGTCGACGTGGGGGAGCAGCCGTTCGAAGGTCGCCGCGAGCAGATGGGTGGTGCTGCCGAAGTGCCGGTAGAGGGTGGCGCGCGCGACTTTCGATACGCGGGTGACCGCTTCGACGGTGACCGCCTCGACACCGCCGGTGGACAGCAGATGGGTGGCCGCGTCGAGCAACCGGTTGCGTGAGCGTGCCAGCCGCGGATCGGCCTGCTCGTCGTCCGCGGGGTGCGGGTCGGTCATGGACGCGTGTTCCTCCGGATTCGTGCCGTGCGGCTGTGGGTGTGAGTGGACTCTATCCCACACCCCGACCCCTATGATACGAATGGTCTCGCACAGAGACTATCGGTCTCTAAAGTCGGGAGGTGCCGGTGGACACGCCTGGGACGGACACTGTCGAGATCGCCCGGTGGACCCGGGCCGAGTGGTGGATGCTGACGGTGTCGTGCCTGGCGGTGGCGCTGGTGGTCGCGGCGATGGCGGCGTTGTATTCGGCGTTGCCGCAGATCGCGGTCGCGACCGGGGCCACCCAAGCTCAGCTGACCTGGATCGTCGACGGCTACACACTGGTGCTGGCGTGTCTGGTGCTGCCCGCCGGCGCCGTCGGTGACCGTTACGGGCGACGTGTGGTGCTGGTGGCGGGATTGGTGGTGTTCGCCGCCGCCTCGGCGCTGCCGCTGCTGCTGGACGAGCCGGTGTGGCTGATCGCGACGCGCGCCCTGGCCGGGGCGGGCGCGGCGCTGGTGATGCCCTCGACGCTGTCGATCCTGACCGCGGGGTTCGCCCCTGTTCATCGCGGCCGGGCGGTCGGGATATGGGCCGGGGTCGCCGGATCCGGGGCGGTGCTGGGGATCCTCGGTGCCGGGGTGCTGCTCGAACGATGGTCGTGGCCCTCGGTGTTCGTCGGGTTGACCGTGGCCGGGACGGTGCTGGCGGTGCTGGCGTGCACCATCGCCGAATCCCGCCACCGTGAGCATCCGCCGGTGGACTGGGTCGGCGCGGGCACGGTGGCGGTCGCGGTCGCCGCGATCGTGTTCGCCGCGATCGAGGTCCCCGCACGCGGCTGGGCCGACCCGCTCGTCGCCGCCGCGGCCGGGATCGGTGTGGCCGCGGCGGTGGCGTTCGTGGTCGTCGAACTGCGCAGCGCGGCGCCGCTGCTGGACGTGCGGTTGTTCACCCGCCGCGGTTTCGGTGCCGGGTCGCTGTCGGTGACCATCCAGTTCCTGGTCACCTTCGGAGTGTTCCTGCTGCTGGTGCAGTACCTGCAGCTGATCTTCGGTTACGGGCCGCTGGCCTCGGCGCTGGCACTGGCACCGATGGTGGTGCCGCTGGTCGCGATCTCGGTGATCGCGCCGTGGCTGTCGAGCCTGGTCGGATTACGGGTGATGACCGTGACCGGCCTGCTCACCATCGCCGCCGGGCTGGTGCTGGTGAGCCGGTTGACCCTCGCCGCAAACTATCCCGACCTGCTGTGGCCGCTGCTGATCATGAGCGCGGGCCTGGGATTGTGCACCGCCCCGGCGACCTATGCCATCGTCGCCGACACCCCAGAGGCCAAACACGGGGTCGCCGCCGCGGTCAACGACGCCGCCCGCGAGATCGGCGCCGCGATCGGGATCGCCGTGGCCGGCAGCGTCCTCGCCGCCGGCTACACCCACCGCATCCAGCCCGCCTTGGCCCGGCTACCCGAGCCCGCCCGCGGCCCGGTCGCCGATTCCCTGGCCGCCGCCCTGCAAGTCGCCGACCAGGCAGGACCGGTAGCCGCGCCGCTGGCCGAGTTCGCCCAAGCCGCGTTCGTGCACGGCAGCGGCCAGGCCGCGCTCGCACTGGCCGCCCTCACCACCGCCACAGCGATCGTGCTGGCCGTCCTGGCCCCCGGCCGCACGCCACGCCCGCACATGAGAACCTCTCCCCCCTCCTCACACGCCTCTCCTCGTGAAAGACGCCCGTCATGACGGCCTACCACACGATCATCGTCGACACCGACGGATCCGACCGCTCCTACCGTGTGGTCGAGCACGCCGCAGAACTCGCCCACGCCACCCACGCCCGGCTACTGATCGTCTGCGCTCGCCACCGCATCGACGAACACACACCCAAGGCCCACCTCGACCGGCCCGGACCCGAGACCTCCCCGCTGCACGGCAGCACCCCCGCCGACACCGTCCTGCGCATCGCCCACCAGCACGCCCTCGCCCACGGCGCCACCGACGTCGACACCCACATCCTGGACGAACCCGCCCTACCCGCGCTGCTGCACCTGGCCGCGGCCACCGCCGCCGACCTCATCGTCACCGCCAACCCCCACCGGTCACCACTGCTGGCCCAGCTGCTGTCCACCCCACCGATCGAGCTCGCCCGCAAAACCCACTGCGACATCCTCATCACCGCCTAAACACACTCACAGAAAGCACCCATGACCGAGAACACACCCAGCACCCACACACCCGAGCCCCGCCAGGTCCCGGACTGGATCCCCGCCTTCCCCGTACACGCACCCGACTCCGCCGACCTGCCGCCCCACCACGACCACTGCCTCGGCTGCGGACCGGCCAACCCCCACGGCCACCAGCTACGCGCCCGACGCGACACACACGGCGTCTACGCCCACCACCGCTTCGACTCCCGCCACGTCGGCGCCCCAGCGATCGCCCACGGCGGCGCGGTCGCCACCGTCCTCGACGAACTGTTCGGACTCCTGCTCTACACCGTCGGGGAACCCGCCGTCACCCGCCACCTCGCCATCGACTACCTCGCCCCGATCCTGCTCGACACCCCCTACACCCTCCGCGCCCACATCCACTCCCGCGACGGCCGCAAACTCCACCTGAAAGCCACCATCGAAAACGACCACGCCCACGTGGTCACCACCGCCACCGCACTGTTCCTCATCGTCGACGTCAACCACTTCCTCACCCCACAACAAACCCCCACACACCGATAACACCCCTTGACCTGTTCCGTAACCCGATCGTCCACCGGAACACCACGCAGAACGAACATCGGCCCAGCACACCGGTGTTCCGTAGAGGTGTTCCGCAAACTGTGCCGGTCAACCCCCGCCATCTGGAACACTTTCGGCATGGGTGAGCCGTTCCGCATCGGATACTGCCGCTGCTCCACCGACGAACAAGACGTCGAGATCCAAACCGAACAACTACTGGCGCTCGGAGCGCCGCGCGAGCGGATCTTCATCGACAAAGGGTTCTCCGGGACCACCCGCAAGAACCGGGCCGGCCTGGACAACGCACTCGCCGCCGCCACCTCCGCCGCAGCGGCCATCGACGAGCGACAGGTAGTGCTCATGCTGGCAGGTAGTTCCGTATGCGCGCCCGCATTCGCCGAGCGCAACCTTGCGGCGCTCGAAATGGCCCAGGAATTCCTCCCACTCGGCATCGGTAGGGGTGCGGTATTCCTCGCTCGGCCGCGTTCCTCGGCGCCGCGTGATGAACGCGCGGTGGCCGTTGATTGCTTCTTGTGGGTAGACGGCCTTGTAACCCATGGTGGTGGATATGTCGTTGTGACCCAGCAGCATGCGCAATGTGCGGGGGCATCCCGTTCAGAATTGCGTCCGTGGCAAATATTCTGCGCAGGTCGTGGGGCACGAAGTAGAGCGGTTGGCCGCCGGCGTCTTTTATGTCCGTCGACTCGAGTATTTCCCTGATGCATTTGCGGATCGTCGACGCCGCTATGGCTCGCGTATGGCTGCCGTTGTTCCACTGGAACAGCAGCGGAGCCGGCGTGGCCCAGCATCGTTCGGAGAGGTCATAGAAGGGGACCAATGGAATGGCTCCGTCCTTCTGCCGAACTCGGGCGATGATCGCGGATATGACATCGGCCAGCTCCGGACTGACGACGAGGAGGCGTTCCTCGTCGGTCTTGGACGGCGCGACGTGCAGCAGCGGGATGATCTGCCCTGCTTGGGGGTGTCGATACTGGATGATGCTGTGATGGCTCGTTTCGAGCATCTCCTCGACCCTGACGCCGGTGTGCCGAAGAAACTCGACTGCTGCCCAACCCCAGAAGGCACGATGGTCCTCGGCACGAAGGTGGCGGCGGCGGCCGGTCGAGTCGAAGACGCCCGTAACCATACTGAGCCGCTGATTTTCGTTTCTGCGTGCGGAGACTCTGGTGAAGGTCTCGCCGAAGACGGTGAACGGCTTGCCGGGTTCAGAATTCAACGCTGCGTCCAGTCGGAGGCGGGCCTCCTCGGTGCGGCGTTCGGCGGTCCGCACCAGAACTGGCAGCAAGGGCAGGCGTTCGCGGGTCCGCTGGTCCATGCGCGCCTTTCGGCGCGAATTGACCTTCCTGGTCGAGTGCGCGGTTTCCGACGCGCGGATGGGGCACGGAACGGCCCATCGCGGCCATCGCGCAGAATCCTCGGTAGCCCATTGCGCGATGTCCAGGTAGAACGCCCGGACTGTGGTCAGGAGTTGGAGGTAGTTCACCCGTGGGACGGTGACCTCGACGGTGGTCCCGTCCGGCAGGCGCTTATTCTGGATCTTGACGCGGAGGCGTTCTTTCCACGCATGCGCCACTTTCGGGTCGAGGTCGAGCGAGTCGATGCCTGGATGGTGTGCTTCCAGATCCGTCCAGAAATTCATAACCAGCACCCGCGACAACGAGTCGAGTGTGGTGTAGTCCAGGGCGACTTGCCGTTCCGCCAGGTAGCTGACCAGCAGGTTGCGGACCTCGGGATCAGCGACGTGATACCGATCCACGAGTCGCTCGATGCTGGATCGTCCGCCATAGTTCATGATTGCGCGCAGGGTCACCGGCGCACCCTGCGGAAGGAATCCCGCAGCCTCGAGCAGGGTGTAGAACAGATAGCGCCCCTTTCCGGGCAAACCGATGGCTATCTCCTGCTTGCGTAACTCGACACAGTCTCCGACGGTGATGTCGCGAACGCCGCCGCCCTTGGTCAGCAGCAGGACACAGAGCTGCCATCGGATGACGGGGAGGCAGGTGCTCGACCGGATTTCGGGCGTCATCGCCGTCTTGAGTAGCCCGAAACCCGACGGATCGCGATACTCGGCGATCCTAGTCGTCCAGGTTCCGGTTCGGTTGATAGTAAGCAGGAATGTCGGGCTGGGACAGATGATCCTTGCAATGGACAGCAGCATCAGCGCGGTCAGCAGCTGGGACTTGTCGCCTACCCGGCCGTGTGCCCGGTGCCATTCCGCGGCGGCCGCAGTCCAGTGCGGCTCAGCGGTTTCGGCACCGCTGGCCTGCCATCGCTGCTGCCAGGTCTCGCCAGGGAAGATCTCCAGCCTGCCGAGCAGCCTCTTGACACACAGTCTGCGACGAAAGCGCATATCGTCCGACACCGGAGGAAGCCGTAACCCCTCGAGCCGTTCAATGGTTTTCTCGACGGTCAGGGCCTGACGCGAAGCGGAAAGCACTGGTCGAGCGGGAAATTGATCCAGGATGGTCTCGGCGAGCACTCCACGCGCTTCGCGCGTCAGTTCCTGCTTTCGGCTGGTCGAACCGACCTCAGCCGTCGCTGTGGTTGTCGATGATTTCACTGCGTCCTGCCGAATATGACGTCGAGAGAACGTGGGTCGTAACCCGACGCTGGCGGCTCCGGTGGGGCTGCCGCGCGCTCGTTCTGGCGCGCGTGGTGGGCGAGCGCAGCCGTGATCACCTCACCGTGGGTAGGGGTGGTGTAGAGCTGCGTGGTCGTCAGATCGGCGTGGTCAAGGATCCACTGGACGTCGGTGATGTCCATGTCCGGGTCATCGGCCATGCGGTAGGCCGCGGTGTGCCGAAGGGCGTGGAGCGGATAGTTGGAGCCGAGCGCTTCCTGGGCGCGGGTGAACATTGCTCGGGCCGCGTGATAGGACAGCGGCCGCCAAGGTCGGCGTAGCGTGAACCAGAGTGGATGGCGGTGACCGCGGGAAGCGCCCTTGCGCCAGAGTTATTCCTGGTAGAGCCGCAGCCAGACGAACGCATCAGGCGAAGCCGGCAACTGCTGAGCTTTGCGAGAACCCTTTCGTGTAACCGTGATCAGTTGCTGGCCGGGATCCTCATCGCCCTGGCAGGCGGACAGTAGTTCTTCGGCGCGGGCGCCGGTGGACACCCAGAGCGCCAGCAGGGCGCGGTCCCGGTTCGACTTCAGTGCCGCGAACACCGTGTTGAATTGCTCGTCGGGGATCTTCTTCGGGATCCGCTTGGGAACCTTCGGCCGATAGCGGCCGACCCGCTCCTTCCGATGCGGATCCATCGGGTTGTGGTGCGCGTGAGCCCGCCTTGAGCGTCGTGAGCGGTCCAGCGGGAATGGGTTGATCAATGGGCCTTTGCCGAGTTCCAGCTGGAAGTCGTAGAACGCCCGCCAGACGGTCTCGGCGTGCGCCCGCGACGCTGGCGAGTACTTCGGTCCCGGGCTCGGCCTGCCAGTGACGGCATTGACGACCTGGCTGGGGCGGCCGCGGGGCAAACCGGGCAACTGGCCGTCGGTCCGGTGCCGCCAATGAACTCTCATCGGCTTGTCCGCCAACAACCTCCATCGTCCGAAGTCGCGCCCCTCCATTGGCGTTACTTTGTCCCACGACATGCCGATCGCGGCGAGGAACCGCCACCAGCGAAGCAGATCGCTGCCATATGACCGGATCGTCGACGGCTGCTTGTCGGTGGCCTGTAGCTCGGCGAAGTACCTCGCCGCGGGTTCGATGACCGCGCCGTTCGCGTCGAGAAGCTGGTATGGCTCCCACACGTCACCGGTCCTTTGGAGCCGACCGACGTCCGGCACAACGAGTCTCGACAGATATCGCTCGCCGCCCTCTTCGCACATGGCGAGGAAAGCTAGCAGAAACCTAAGCTGACCTGCAAGGATTACGAAGTTAGTTCAGTCAATACGTCATCGAGGCTTGCGGCGGGGTCTTGGAGGGGGTCGAGCTTTGGGCCGACGGCAGCACGATGCGACGGTACTGGATCGACTAGAGGCGCCATTGCTCGATCGTGGTCCCACCGCCGTCCCGCACCTTGGCGGTGAAGCCATTCCGTTGGCCGAACCCGCAGATCTCGGGTGTGAAATGGGCGTGCGCCTGCGTGGGCATCTCGGCAGGATGCGAGCATGGTTGCCCCGTTGGATATCCCGCGTTTGACTGCAAACGACAGATTTGTGCTCCGCTCCTGGGAGATCAGCGACCTGCCTCTGGTTCGAGAGGCGTCGAGCGACGATCACATCCCGTTGATCACGACCGTTCCGGCGGTGTACTCGCGAGAAGCAGGCGAAGCCTTCGTGCGTCGGCAGTGGGAGCGTGTATCGACCGGCAGTGGGTATCCGTTCGTCATCGTGCGGGTTGAGGACGGTCGGCCGCTCGGGTCGGTCGGTCTGTGGTTGCGGGACCTGGACGAGGGGCGTGCGATGCTGGGCTACTGGGTGGTCAAGTCCGCTCGTGGTCAGCGGGTCGCTGCGGAAGCGCTTCGAGCGGTCACTGCCTGGGCCCTTACTGACCTGAAGATCCGCCGCCTTCACCTATATGTCGAGCCCTGGAATGCCGCATCCCAGCGGACGGCTGAGCGTGTGGGTTTCCAGTGTGAGGGCCTGCTCCGCAGTTGGCAGCTGGTCGGCGAGGAGCGTCGGGACATGATCATGTATTCGATGTTGGGTTCTGATCTGTCCTGATCGGCCGCCTGTTGGCTGACCTCGGTGGGCACCTCCAGATTCGGTACCGTCGCTTACGACCATGACGGCCTCCTACTCGGTCAGGGCTACTATGACCCGCTATCGCCCGGGACGACGATCATCCCGGACGGGCTGCCGAGCGGGAAATTAGCTGGTGAAGGCCGCTGTTCGCGCGGCACTATTGTCCGATGACCGAGATCGAAATCCCGGTGTCCCGGATCGCGTGGAGCGAGCTGCCCATCTCGGTGCGAGGCGAGATCGAGAGTCGCTTGGGCGCGGGAGTGCGTTCGGGATCGACCCAACCGGGCGGATTCAGCCGCGGAATGGCATCCCGGCTAGCGATGGTGGACGGTCGCACGGTGTTTGCCAAAGCAATCCCCATCAGAGACCGTTTCGCCCACCGGTACCGGATCGAAGGCGACACCGCGACTCAGCTCCCAGCAGAGATCCCGGCACCAGCGGTGAGGTTCATGCTGGAAATCGACGGGTGGCGAGTCCTGGTATTCGACGACGTCACCGGTCGCCATCCCCGTTTCGACCAGCCTACGGAATTGGCGGCGGTGCTCGCCGTGGTCGAGGACATGGCACGGATGCTGACACCGAACCCACTACCGGACGTACCGACCCTGGCCGATGATCTCGGATCGGACTTATCAGGTTGGCGGAAGCTGGCCGGCGGCGAGCTGGCCGGTAACTTGGACGAGTGGTCGGCCCGGAACGTGGATCGGCTCGCTGTTCTCGAATCCGGGTGGGAGCGTGCCACGGTCGGGCAGACGTTGCTGCATACCGATCTTCGCGCCGACAACATGCTGGTGCGCCCCGATGGCACGGTGATGATCGTGGACTGGTCCTGGCCATCCGTGGGTGCGGCGTGGGTGGATCTGGTGTTCCTGGCGACCGCCTTCGCCCTGCATGGGGTCGATCCCGAACCGATCCTGGGCTCGCACGCCCTCACCCGGGGCGTCGATCCTGATGCGATCTCTGCGCTGGTGTGCGCGCTGGCGGGGTACTGGATCCGAGAGAGCCGTCGGCCTGGAGGGTCGCAGTCGGTGGCTCTGCGTCGGCACCGCGCCGAGTCAGGTCGCGCAACGGTTGCGTGGTTGCAGCGGCGGGTCGGGTGGAAGTGAGCGCAGCGCGGTCCGCTATGACCGGTGGTGTGAACACGAGGTACGAAGTCGAACATGCGCAGCGGATCGCCGCCGCGCATGACGACCTGGAGCGGCACGGTGCCGCGGTGGTGTCCTGGCTCTTTCCCGCGTCAGTTCGGTATGCGATTGCGGCTGAGGCCATCTGGTTGGCGGAGCAGTTGGGCGTCCGTCGGGACTTGGCTTTCGCCGAGACAGGTTTCACGCCTCGCCGGATGAGGAACGTGAGGCGGGCGCAGATCGCGGAGAGCGGAGTTGTGATCCGGGAGACGTATGCATCACCCGAGGTCGCCGTGAGGTTCCCCCGCATTGCTGGAGGGCGGAGTAATCAGGTTCCGGACGGAACCGGGTGATGGTAGCTCGCTTCGAACTCGTCCGGTGATCGCCAACCCAGCTTCTTCTGGATGCGCTGGCTGTTGTACCAGCCATCGATATAGGCGAACAGGGCGTTCTCGGCCTCGTCGCGGGTCCGCCAGGCCCGGCGATAAACCAGTTCGGTCTTCAACGTGGAGAAGAAGTTCTCCATCAACGCATTGTCGTAGCTGTCGCCGACCGATCCCATCGATTGCGCGATCCCATTGTCCGCCAACCGGTTAGCGAACCGGATCGCTGTGTAGGTCGAGCCTCTGTCGCTGTGGTGAATCAACTCACCGTCGCGGATGTCACGGCTCCAGACCGCGAACTCGAGTGCACCGAGTACGAGTTCGGTGTCACAGCGGTCCGAGGTTTTCCATCCTACGATCCGGTTGGAGAACGCGTCCCGCACTGCCGCCAGCCAGAACGCGCCCTGACCGCAAGGGATCCTGGTCGCGTCGGCCACCCACAACCGGTTCGGCCGATCCGCGGTGAAGACCCGTTCGACCAGATCCGGTGCCGGCGCTGCCCGCGGATCGGACCGTGTCGAGGCGATCCGCCATCGTTTCCGCAGGAAAGCGCCCTGCAACCCGGCGCCACGCATCACCCGCTCCACCCTTTTGCGGCCCACCGAGATCCCGCGGCGGGCCAGCATCGCATGCACCCGCGGAGAACCATAGGTTCCGCCGGAGCTGGTATGGATATCGACGATCTCGGCCAGCAACGCCTCGTCCGCGAGCTGCCGCGACGAGGGCTGTTCCAGGCGTTTGCACCACCAGTAATAGGTCGACGAGGCGATCCCGAGCACCCGCAATACGAGCTCGACCGGGTGCCGGCTGTCCTTGACGAACCGCACGATCACCTCCGGGTCTGGCCGAGCTCCGAGGCGAAATACGCACTCGCAGAACGAAGAATGTCGTTGACCCGCTCCAGCTCAGCGACCTGTTTACGCAGGCGCTTGTTCTCCTCGGCCAGATCCGTGTCTGCTGGTTCCGGTCGCTGCCCGGTATCGGCTTGGCGGATCCAGTTCCGCAAGGCCTCATGATGCACACCCAACTGCTGGGCGAGTTTGCGGATCGTCGGTTTCGGATCCGACTCCAAATACAGCCGGACCGCTCGGGCCTTCAACTCGTCCGGGTATTTCTTCGGTGCTGCCACGTGGGGCTCCTTCCCGGTCCTATCGGACCATGCTCAGAGCCCTCCAAGGAAGCGGGGGAACCTCACCGAGGTTGTGGCTGCCGTGGCCGGTCAAGCTGTGTATTCATGCCCGTATGAGCCCGAACAGTTCGTGGTTACCCAGCTGGACCGGGTGGGTGACACGCATGGATGGCATTGGGACGATTACAGTTTCGCGCTGGTGTGGGTGGCCGAATGCCCGGACACCGTTGACGGCGGATTCGTCGAGTGTGTCCCGGGCACGGTGTGGGATAAGCAGCAGCCGGGCATCGAGCAGGTACTTCGTGATCGCGCGATCCACCGGCTGGAGGCCGGTCCGGGACAGGTGTATCTCATGCGGGCGAGTACGACGCTGCATCGGGTGCACCCGATTCGGCGGGGCCGCCGCACGATTGTGAACATGGCGTTCGCGGCGGAGGATGAATTGTCGCGGCCCGTATCGCACGAGACGATGGACGCACTGTGGTCCGAGCCTGGGGATTGAGCGGAGGAAACCTTGCCGGTTGAGAGCGTCACATTGGGATCAGTGGACGGTGTGCGGCTCGACGCAGCGGTCCATATGGCATCCGTTCCGGCCAAGGGGGTCGTGCTGCTGGTGCACGGGATCACTGTGGATATGGACGAGGGCGGTGGGATGTTCGTCCGCTTGGCCGAGCGACTGACCGCTGTGGGATTTGATGTCGTGCGGTTCTCGTTCCGGGGGCATGGAAACAGCGGTGGGACGCAACGCGGAGTGACCATTGCTGGCGAGTGCCTGGATCTGGAGGCTGCGGTGCAGTTCCTCCAGGGGCGGTTTCCGGGCCGGTTTTCGATTGTGGCGGCTAGTTTCGGGGCCGTGTCCACGGTGCTGTCGCTGCCGTGGCTTGCTGATGGGCTTGATCGGTTGGTGCTGTGGAATCCTGTCCTCGACCTGCGGCATACGTTCCTGGAGCCGGATTTGGCGTGGGGTGAAGAGAACTTCGGCGCGTCGCAGCGCAAACTATTGCACGACACCGGAGTCCTGGTGGTCGACGGGGAATTCGAACTCGGCCGCGTGTTGTTCAGCGAGTTCGCCCACTACGACCCACTGGCACGATTCCTCGACAGCACCGTGCCGTCGCTGATCGTCCATGGAGACCGTGACACCGCGGTCTCCTACGAGATTTCCGCTCGGGCCGCGATGTCGAGGCCGAATACGGCGCTGCGTACCATCGCTGGTTCGGATCACGGCTTCGACTCGCGGGAGCGCGAAGATCAGGCGATCTCGGAGACGGTTGACTGGCTGGTCGGCCAGGTCGCGCCCGCCTCGTGACTCCCAGGGACCTGCACGGGCCGATTCGGCTCGGTGATGATGTGATCATCGGCGAGCACTGCGTTCTGGGATGCCCGAAGGAAACGCGTCTGCGGGAAGCTCAACGTGGGCGATGGTCGGCGGGTACTCCTGTCGTGATCGGAGATCGGAGTCTGCTGTTCAACCAGGTCATCATCCAGGAAGGCACAGCTCTTGGCATGGAGTGCGTGGTAGAAGACCGGGCACGGATCGGGTACGGGTGTGTGATCGGCGACCGGACCCGGGTCGTCCACGGCGCCTACATCTGTGATCGCGTCACGATCGGCGCGGACGCGTGTGTCGCTGGGTTCGTTTGCGATGCGACGGTGATCGGTGACCGCGCGACCGTGATGGGCGAGCTGGTCCACGAGTACACGAGTCCGCATCTGGGTTGGTGGGGAGTGGATGAAGAACCGCCCGTGGTCGAGGCGGATTCGGTGGTCGGGTTTGGTGCACGAGTGGTCGGCGGCGTCCGGATCGGGCCTCGCAGCTACGTCGCGGCCGGCGCGGTCGTGACCAAGAACGTGCCGAGTGAGCACGTCGTCACCGGCGTCAATGTTCACACGCCGATCGGCGAGTGGCCCGGTAAACGTCTTTCGGCGCTGATCGAACACTGGACGGCACCGCGACCGATGCGGTGATCGAAGCCGCGCATCACCACCGAATGAAGTCGGAATTCTCGGTGTCGCTGCCGGCGTCGTCCTTCGGTCGTTGTGTGACCAGCGGCGGATCGAACGCTAGCGCGGTGAGTCGCGGTGCGAACCGTGCCCGCACATCGGGTCGTGGATGTGGTGTGTAGAGGGCGGGAAGGAACTCGTCGACCGGCACGATGGCCTCGGTGAGTTCGGTGGACAGTGCGGTACGCAGGCCACTGCGAGTGAGCAGATAGGCGTAGCTGCAGTGGCTGTAGCCGGGGTGGACGATCCCGGGAACCGGCGTAGGGGTGTCCGGCCGGAGCAGGTCGCGCCCGAGGTACAGCATGTCGAATGCGATATCGACTTCGTCGATCAGGTTCAGGGTCTGGAGAAGGCGTGGTGCGAATTCCGGTGGGAGGGTCGCGTCGTCTTCGAGGATCAGAGTGTACGGGGCTGCGCTGTGCTTCTCGGCGTGGTTCCGGCATGCGAGATGAGCGAGAGTGCAGCCTATTTCGCCGTATTTGAGCGGTCGATTCCACCACGGGTTGTCGGAGTCGATTTGCCAGTCGAACAGCTTGATTCCAAGCGCCTGGAGGTCGCTGGTGGCGAGTTGCCGGCCGTCGATGACCACGTCGAGGTCCGAGGTGTAGGTGACCGTCATTGCCGAAGGTAGCCGGGCGCTGATCCATGCTCGGCGGTCTTTCCGCCGTGGCAGATTCACGACATAGGTGGCGATGTCGTCCAGATTCGTCACGCCGTTTGCCCGGGGGAGCAGCGGTGATGGCAGGTGAAGCGTTTGGTGTTGTCGATCACGACTCCCCAGTTCGCGCCGTGGGGGCGGGACATGAGCAGCAGGGGCTCCATGACGGTGAGGTCGGCGACGTCGGTGATGCCGCCGACGCGACGGGCTTCGGTGACCACGACGAAGTCATCCTGACCGACGTGGTCGGAGAGGTATTCGACATTGGTGGGTCGTCGTCGTGGATCGAGTAGTGCGCGGGCCGCGCCGAGGACCCCGAGGGTGAGGCACCCGCCCAGCAGTAGCGCGGTGGTTCCCTGCACGGTGAGCCGGGTGAGCACGGCGAGGTCTTCGATCAGCTCGCCACCGGGTGTCCACCGTGGAGCCATACAGAGGTTGTCCAGTTCGGGTACGACGAGCGGGTCGTCCTCACCGAGCGGATTCGCATCAAAGTAGAAGGGTAACTGAGGGAGGAACTCCCGGTATTTGGCGTTCCACGGTGGGCCGCCGATCACCACGAGAACCTCGACCTGGGTATCGAAGTACTCCGAGGGCGCGAAGTCGCGCACAACCGCGGTGGGAGCGAGTTGCGCCAGTTGGGTGCGGACGAAGATCAATGTGTCCAAGTCAGCGAACTTGGCATACCGCAGGTAGTTCCGATCCTGTGGTGACGCATACTCTGGACGTTCGTCCACGGGGATTTCGGAGCAGACAATGTCGACGCCACCGCTAGGCCGCGTTTCATAAGCCTTGGCCGGATAACCACAGGTTGATTGCGGCGACGCGGACCGTGGCCAGGTAACGGACAGCGAGTTTGTCGTAGCGGGTGGCGACAGCGCGGTGTTGTTTGAGGCGGCTGATCGTGCATTCCACGGCGTGCCGGAGTTTGTAGAGACCAGGGTCGAACGCCGGCGGCCGGCCGCCGGCGTTGCCCTTGGCCACACGATGCGCTGCCTGGTCCGCCTTGATCGGGATGGTTGCCTTGATCCCGCGTTTCCGCAGGTAAGCACGGTTGGCCGCCGAAGAATAGGCTTTGTCGGCCAGGACCCGATCCGGCCGCGACCGGGTACCACCGACCGAGAGCCGCGGCACCCGTATATCGCCGAGCACCATCGTGAACTGTGGGCAATCAGCCCACTGACCAGGCGTGACCACCAGCGCCAGCGGCCGCTGCCCCTGGTCGGCGGCCAGGTGCAGCTTCGTGGTGAAACCGCCCCGAGACCGTCCCAGCCCGTGGTCAGCGGGTTCGTCGTCGAAACCACCCGCCGCCTCGACCTGGCCGTCGAAGTCGCGGCGCGCACCCGCCGCATGCTGGTGCGCGCGGGCGATCGTGGAGTCCACGCTCACCGTCCACTCGATCTCACCGCCCGCATCGGCGTGGGCTTGCAGTGCGGTCAGCACCGATTCCCACGTGCCGTCACGCTGCCAGCGGCGGAACAACCCATACACCGTCTGCCACGGCCCATATACCCTCGGAATATCACGCCACGGACTGCCTGTTCGGATCCGCCACCGGATCCCGTCGATCAATCGGCGTTTCGACCACCGCGGTGGCCGACCCGGCTTCATACCAGCAGGTAGTAGCGGTTCCAGTTTCGCCCACTGAGCATCGGTCAGATCCGCACGGCACGTTGCCGTTACGCTGTTCAAGAGGTCTCCGGTTGGTTTCCGGTTGTGCTTGGTCGTTCAACCAACTACCGGAGACCTCGCCATATCACCAACTTCTCAACCCGGACAACGGGTTCCGTCCCCACACCATCGGGCTTATGAAACGCGGCCTAGAGCGTGTTTCATAAGCCGCGACCTGACAACCACAGGTTGATCGCGGCGACGCGGACGGTGGCCAGGTAGCGGACGGCGAGTTTGTCATACCGGGTGGCCACTGCCCGGTGCTGTTTGAGGCGGTTGATCGTGCATTCCACAGCGTGCCGCAGGGCGTAGAGACCGAGCTCGAACGCGGGCGGTCGCCCACCGGCATGGCCTTTGGCCGCGCGATTCGCGGCCTGATCCGCCTTGATCGGGATAGTCGCCTTGATCCCGCGTCGCCGCAGGTAAGCACGGTTGGCCGCCGAAGAGTACGCCTTGTCGGCCAGAACCCGATCCGGCCGCGACCGGGTACCACCGACGCTCAGCCGCGGCACCCGGATCTCGCCGAGCACGGTCGTGAATTGCGGGCAGTCGGCCCACTGACCGGGCGTGACCACCAGGGCCAACGGCCGCTGACCCTGGTCGGCGGCCAAGTGCAGCTTGGTGGTGAACCCGCCCCGTGACCGTCCGAGACCATGGTCGGCGGGTTCGTCATCGAATCCGCCCGCCGGCTCGGCCTGGCGGTGCGGGTCGCGGCGGGCACCGGCCGCGTGCTGGTGTGCTCGGGCGACGGTGGAGTCCACGCTGACCGTCCACTCGATCTCGCCGCCCGCGTCGGCGTGGGCTTGCAGCGCGGTCAGCATCGATTCCCACGTTCCGTCGCGCTGCCAGCGGCGGAACAACCCGTACACGGTTTGCCATGGACCGTAAACCGCCGGGATGTCACGCCACGGGCTGCCGGTCCGGATCCGCCAGCGGATCCCGTCGATCAACCGGCGTTTCGACCACCGTGGCGGCCGGCCTGGTTTCATACCGGCAGGTAGTAGCGGTTTCAGTTTCGCCCATTGGGCATCGGTCAGATCCGCACGGCACGTTGCCGTTACGCTGTTCAAGAGGTCTCCGGTTGGTTTCCGGTTGTGCTTGGTCGTTCAACCAACTACCGGAGACCTCGCCATATCACCAACTTCTCAACCTGGACAACGGGTTCGGTCCCACGCCATCGAGCTTATGAAACACGCTCTAGGACGCAGGCCCCAGAACCGGCGCACAGCATCGTAGGGATCCTGTTTGCTGGCCCGGCCGTGGTGGCTCGGGCTGCGGTCGATGGCCTGCGTCTGTGCCCCGTCAGGAGCCGACGAGATCGTTACCAGGAGATAAGCCAGGGTGTCGAGGGCTTGGTCGGAACGGCGGCGCACGGTCTTGACCGCGCACTTGAGGTGCTGGGCCAGGGACTCTTGCCTGTCGGTGAGCGTCGGGTAACTGTGGTCAGGTCGAACGTTGAAATCCACTTCGGCGTAGACCCGCTCGCTCTCGGTGAGCTGACCGATCGCCTGACGCAGGATTGCGGCGAGATGTTCGATGTGTTCGGCAGAGCCAGGCTCGGTGTCGGAGTCGCGGCACAGATATGCCTGCACAGGTTCGTCGATGATGGTGAGCAGTGCTGTGGGCCGCGCCAATCCGAGTCCGCGGCGCACCCGTCTCAAGCTGTCCTTCACCTGGTCGATAGAGGGCGGCGCCAGCATCTGTCCACCTTATGTCCAGCGAAGGCGAATGCGACATCGGGTTTCCCGAGCGGCCGTACTACCTGTGTCCAGAAAATGTCCACTCCAGTCCAGGGTGTCCAGAAACTCGGGATGCAGCAGGGATAGCACATACAGCGCAGTGGACAGACACTCGAATCGTGGCTGATCGAAAATCTGTTCGGAAGTAGCAGGATTCGTGCACTCCAGCCACCGTCCAGGAGACCGACGGAAGGGAAAAGTCATGTCGGAGCACGCCACCACCACGGCCGAGCGTGGGGAGTACGAAGCCCCCAAGGTGGAGACGAAATCGATGATCAGCCGCCAGTGCGACTGAGATGACAACCCTGGTCGGCCGCGGTGTGGTCGGCCAGGGACCGGCGGCAACAACAAGGGGTGGTCGAATGCTGACCTTGTACGTGGGTGATCTCCACTTTTCGGGATGGTCGATGCGCGGTCGAGTCGCGGTGGCCGAGAAGGGCCTTCCAGTGGCCGAAAGGATCGTGGAGCTGGATTGGCCGATCCGGGAAAGTCCGGACGGGGTGCTGTTCGCCGGCGACGGGACCGACGAACGCGAGGCCGGTATCGGCTGCGCGTGTGATGCCGACGAACTCGCGGAAGCCGATGTCGAAGGCATTCTGGAGGACTCCGCGATGTCGCTGCTGCCTCGGGTCCCGATTCTGGCCGACACCGAGACCGGAGCCGTTGCCGGAGATGTGGTCTCGATCGCCGAATACCTCGATGAAATCGCACCGGACTCCGGTCCCAGCCTCATGGGCACCACGCGACGCCAACGGGCCTTGGTCCGCTCTATCTCCGCCTGGGCGAGTCACGACCTGCCGTACCTGCGCGAGGGCGCGTCCTACGCACGCTCGCTCCGTACCGCCCCCGGCATTCCTGGGCCCGGCGCGGTGGAGCAGGCACGGTGGCTGTGCGATGTAGTGTCCGGATTGTTGCGCCGTTCGGGCGGTCCGTTCCTCGTCGGAGACTTCGGGCTCGCGGATGTGATGGTGTCGACCTACTTCCAGCAGCTCCGCGGCTGGCATATCGGCATCGACGACCCCACCGTGCGCGACTACGCGGGTCGACTGCTGGAACGACCGTCGGTCGCTGACCACATCGACCAGGCCCGCGCGATCTACCGGGCCATCGACGAAGCCCCGACCGGGTCGCCGCAGTGGATCCTGCGCCACTACCGCTATCACCCGGGCAAGCAATTGCTGCACGACTGGCAACGCGACCGCTGCGAACAACTGGTCAACACCACCGCCGCGGAGGCAGTACAGCTGGCCTATCAGGGTCTCGACCTCGAGCAGATCACGCAGACGCTCGCCCAAACCTATGAGGTGCCGCCGGAGCGCGTTGCCGACGACGTCACCACGTTGTTCGCGCGGCTATCACCCGCCTGACCGCTCGACGCGAGGAGCATCGCTATGCCCGCCACCCTGTCCCGGGCCCTGACCCAGCAGCTGAGATACCGTGCCGACCTCGGCCTGCTGTTCGACCCACACACCGGCACCTTCCATCGACTCCGCAACGCGGTCGCCGAATCGATGGTGTCCCTGATGTTCTCCGGCGCCGATGACGACACCGTCATCGGCGATATCGCGCAGCGCTACAACGCCGCCCCCTCACGCGTCGCCGCCGACGCCGCCGACCTGGTCGCCACCCTGACCTCCCCGCAGCCAGCAGCCGTCCAGGACGACGGCCGCGGATCGTTGCTGGGCGTCGACAAGCGGTTCGACACGAAGCTGGACTTCCCGCTGCGGCTGGAAATCGAGCTCACCGCCGTATGCAACTGGGCGTGCGGATTCTGCTACAACGTGTGGAAGATCGACCCGGACATGAGCGACGCCGAGGTCCGGCGCGCGGTAAAAGCATTGCCGGAAAAGCATATTCCGACCGAGCTGGCATGCTCGATCCTCGACGAATGCGCAGACCGGGGCTGTTTCGTCATCCGCTACAGCGGCGGTGAGACACTGCTGCACCCCGATGCGATGGAGATCTTCGAACACGGTGGACGCCGCGGCCTGTACCAGGTGGTGTTCACCAACGGCCACTTCCTCACCGCCGAACGGGCGAAGCGGCTGGCAGCAGCGAACGTGCGCTGTGTCCTCGTCTCGATCCACGGCGACCGCGACACCCACAACGAACTGACCGGCCATCCCCGCGCCTATGACCGCGCGATCGACGCGATGCGACTGCTGATCGACGCCGGCATCACCGTGGTCGCGGAGATGACACTGGTCAAAAGCAACATCGACGGTGCGCTGGACGTCATCCGCGATGTGCATGCGCTCGGGGTGCGCGAGTTCGGCGTCATGCGCTACGTCCCGACCGGCCGCCACGACGACCGCTACGGCATTCCGGTGTCGGTCACCATGCCGCTGATCACCCGCATCGACCACCTCCTTGCCACCGAATGCCCCGGGATGACGGTGGCGTGGCCCTGCGCGCAGAAGGTGTGCACCTCCGATACCGACACCCCGTTACGGTCCGACGACCCAACCCTCGGATTGCGGCTGTCGCAGATATCCGGGCACTGCGAATCGGGAATGGTGTGGGGCAGCGTCTCCTACGACGGCCGATTGCGGAACTGTCCGCACTCCAACGTCTACTTCGGTTCCCTGCACACCGAACCCCTCGCCGGAGCATGGCCCGCCTTGACCGACGCCGTGCACGCAGCGGTCGCCACCAGGCCAACCTGCACCGGTTGCGCAGTCGCCGACGCCTGCCGCGGCGGCTGCCACCTGCCCAGCTTCTTCGCTCCAGCGACCGGAGTAGCGCTCGGAATGCCCGCTCTCGCCACCGATAGGATTTCCGGATGACCACGGCAACTGCCCACAACGACAACCCCTCCGTCCCCGTATCGATGCAGGAAGCGATCCTTCGTCTGCAGGCGTACTGGTCGCAGCGAGGTTGCCTGCTGGGTCAGCCGTTCAACACCGAGGTCGGTGCCGGCACGATGAACCCCGCCACGCTGCTGAGTGTGCTGGGTCCGGAAATCTGGAACGTCGCCTACGTCGAACCATCCGTACGTCCCGACGACTCTCGATACGGTAAGAACCCGAACCGCTTGCAGACCCACACCCAGTTCCAGGTGATACTCAAACCTGAACCGGGTGATCCGCAGGAGTTGTACCTGGGTTCGCTGGCCGCGCTCGGTATCGACCTCGATGCCCACGATGTGCGGTTCGTGGAGGACAACTGGGCTCAGCCGGCGATCGGGGCGTGGGGTCTGGGCTGGGAAGTCTGGCTCGACGGTATGGAGATCACCCAGTTCACCTACTTCCAACAGGTCGCGGGACAGAACCTCGACCCGATCCCGGTCGAGATCACCTACGGCCTCGAGCGGATCCTGATGGCGATCCAGGGCGTCACACACTTCGAGCACATCGCCTACGCGCCCGGCGTCAGCTACGGCGAAGTGTTCGGCCAGTCTGAGTACGAGATGTCGCGCTACTACCTCGACGACGCCGACATCGACACCACCCGTGGCCTGCTCGCCGCGTACTCGGCCGAAGCCGACCGGATGATCACCACCCGGCTGCCGGTCCCTGCGCATGTACATGTCCTGAAATCCAGCCACGCATTCAACATTCTGGATTCGCGCGGTGCG
The DNA here is from genome assembly GCF_036051655.1 of Nocardia puris. NCBI lineage: Bacteria > Bacillati > Actinomycetota > Actinomycetes > Mycobacteriales > Nocardiaceae > Nocardia > Nocardia puris. The sequence continues at coordinate 2,979,046 of NZ_CP107943.1, forward strand.
GTGAGTACAGCCGAGCGCGCGAAGTGGTTCGCGGTGATGCGCAAGCAATCCCGCGAGATCGCCGCCCTGTGGACCGACTTACGTGCGGAGGCCGGGTATCCGCGCGGAGTACACGCCCCGCCGCCGCTGGCCACTTCTCCCGTCGATCCCGCCACGATCACTTCAGCACCCGGATCGGTGCTGCTGTTCGAGATCGGCACCGAGGAACTACCGCCGCATGTCGTGACCGCGAGCATTTCCAGCGTGCGCGCCACACTCATCGAACTCCTTGATTCCACTGCCCTGCCGCATGGTGAGATCACCGTGCAGGCGACCCCACGCCGGATCGGCGTGCGAGTCGAGGGCATCGCCGATAGGGAACCCGACAGCGTGAACGTGCGCCGGGGCCCGAAGGTCGCCGCAGCCTACGATGCCGACGGTAAATCCACTCCGGCTCTCGCCGGTTTCCTTCGTGCGCAGGGTGTTTCGGCCGATGATCTGCAACGGATCGAAGTCGGCGGTGCCGAGCACGTCGCGGTCGAGAGCACTCGCGCCGGCCGTTCGGCGGCAGTGGTACTCACCGATGTCCTGTCCCGGCTCACCCTGTCGTTGCGGGCGGACAAGAACATGCGCTGGCGTGATCCGGAATTGAGTTTCTCCCGCCCTATCCGATGGCTCACCGCGCTACTCGGCGACCAGATCCTCCCGATCACCGCCGGCACATTGGTAGCGGGCCGCAGCACCCGAGGCCACCGCCAGTCCGCTACACCGACGTTCGATCTCCCTGCCGCCGACCACTATCTCCCAGTACTCGAGGCCGCGGGAATCGTCGTCGACCCGGTCGAGCGCCGCGCACGCGTCGTGTCCTCGGCCGCCGCTCTGGCTGAGGCCGCGAACGGCCGGATCGACGTCGACGGCGACGCCGACCTGATCGATGAGATCACCAACCTCGTCGAATCCCCGACCGGTATCCTGGGCCATTTCGACCCGAAATACCTCGACCTGCCAGAACAAATCCTCATCACTGTGATGCGCAAGCATCAGCGTTACCTCCCGGTCCGCTCCGGCGCGGGTGACCTGCTGCCGGTCTTCGTGACGATGGCCAACGGCGACTGCGACGCCGACGTCGTCCGCGGCGGCAACGAAAACGTGCTCCGCGCCCGCTTCGAGGATGCCGCGTTCTTCTGGAATGTCGACCTGACCATCGCCCCTGACCAGTTCCGGGCCCGGCTCGGGGCACTCATGTTCCACGAGAAGGTCGGCACCATGGCTGACCGCGCCGACCGCATTGCCACAGCGGCCTCCATACTTGGCACCCGCAGTGGCCTCCCTGCTGCTGACGCGGCCACCTTGACCCGCGCTGGTGCCCTCGCGAAGTTCGACCTCGCCACCCAAATGGTGATCGAAATGACCTCCCTCGCCGGCACTATGGCGCGCGAATACGCGACCAAGTCCCGCGAATCCGAACCAGTGGCCACGGCACTGTGGGAAATGGAGCTGCCCCGCTCGTCCGGAGACGACCTCCCCACCACCACACCCGGCGCGCTCCTTGCATTGGCAGACCGCTTCGACCTCCTGGTCGCGATGCTCGCCGTCGGCGCCAAACTCACCGGCAACGCCGACCCCTACGGCCTGCGCCGCGCGGCAGCCGGAATCCTGGCAATCCTGCGCGACCACCCCGAACTCGCCGACGTCACCATCCCAATCGGCCTCAGGACCGCCGCCGACCAACTCCGCGGCCAGGGCCTCACCATCGACCCCGCGGTCCTGTCCACTGCTGAGGAACTGATCACCACCCGCTACGAGCAGCGACTCCGCGACGAAGCAGTCGGTCCAGGACTCATCGCCGCAGTCCGTCCCTCCGCCGAGGCCCCGCATCGCGCGGACATGTTGATCGACCAGATCAGCGAAGCCAGCGAGGACAACCGATTCGCCGACCTTGTGGAAGGACTGCAACGGATCATGCGGATCCTGCCTGCCGCCGCGCCCACCACCTACGACCCCGCTAGGCTCATCGGCCCCGCCGAGCAGCAGCTCCTGACCGTGATGGGTTCGGTGCCTGTTGCCGATGGCAAGCCGTTGACCGAATGGATCCCCCACGGCCACACCCTGATCGAGCCACTGACCACGTTTTTCGACGATGTCCTGGTCATGGCCGACGACCCCGCCGACCGCACCGCACGGCTGGGTCTACTGGCCGCGATCCTGGCGAAAGCTCCAGCCGGAATCGACTGGCGAGAAGTCCACCAAATGCTGCAGAAGCGGGATGGATGACACTCATCGACCCGGCACCGCGCAGGCGGCTGGAGCCATGGCGGATCGCGACGTCATTGTCAGACGGTCAGAGCTTCCGTCATGAGTTACCGCTGCCGCCGCGCGGGCCGCCGCCGTCAATTCGTGTTCGGCAGGAAATCGAATTCGCCGTCGCGGGCTCCGGCAACGAAGGCGGTCCATTCGCCATCGTCGAAGCGGAGCCTGATCGCGCCATCCGCAGTCTGGACGAGGGTGTCCGCTCCGTCCTTGCGGACATTGACGATGCCGTTGGCGCTGCGCGAGCCGCTGCGCGATTCGTCGATAAACGCGGTCCATGCGTGGAGATCGAAGGTGATCGTGCCGTGCGAGGGGTGCTTGCTGTGCCGCAGGTAGACGCGACTATCGCGGGGGGCGACGTCCACGCAGTTCTCACCGGCCCCGCTGTGGCTGGATGTCCGCCAGCCGGCGGAGGGGGCGACCTCGACGCAGTTCTCGCCGTTGCTGCTGTAGCTGGATGTCCGCCATTCGAGGCGGGTGCCGGTGTTCACCGTCACTCCTTGTCTGTCAGGGTGCTGATTCGGGCTCTGATGACTTCAGCGGAGTCGGACTCCGACAGCGCTGCCTCACAGAGCCGGTCAGCTGCCATTTTATACAACTGCACCTGGTCCTGTTCCTGCATGTACAGGGCGCCAGCCGGGTATTCGACATATCCGATCGATTGGGCATTGTCGAAGTTCAGCAGCATGAAGTCGCCGTCGAGTCCGTCGTGGACGGTGACGCTGAGCGGCATGATGTGCAGCTCGACGTTGTCGAGTTCCTGCAGTTCGAGTAGGCGCTCGAGTTGCGGCCGCATCACCGTAGAACCGCCGACCAGGCGATCGAGTACGACTTCCTCCAGGACGGCGCGATACCGCAGCGGGTTGTTTGCTGCGGTGAGGCGTTGTCGTGCCATCCGCGCCTCCACAACCTGAGGTGCATCGATCGGCGGAACTCTCAGGTTCCCCTGAAGAAGCGCCATTGCGTACTCGGGTGTCTGGAGCTGTCCTGGGAGCAGTGTCTGTTCGTAGGTGAATACCGAGGTCGCGAGCCCTTCGAGTCCGACGAAGGTGCGGAACCAGTTCGGGAAGGCGTCGCCGAACGGCGCCCACCAGATTGTCTGGTCGGCCTGGGACGCGAGCGCGGCGAGGCGTGTGATGTGGACGTCGTCGGCGCCATAGAGCTTGAGTAGGTGAGTTACCTCGTCAGGTTGTTGCTGATTACGGCCCGATTCGAGGTAGTTGATCTTTGTCTGGGTGCAGCCGAGGTGTTCGCTGGCCTGGCGCTGTGACATGCGGGCTCGTTCCCGAGCGTCGCGTAACTCCCGGCCGATGAGGAACCGCAGGGCATTCGGATCTGACCGGTCCCATCCTGGCGTCGTCATCGCGGCCTCCATTCATCGATCGTGCGTTAGCACCCTATCCCGCCTCTCAGGGTGGATCGCCCCATCCCTTGCGGCTGGTATATATACCAGCTACATTACTCTCAATGTCGTGGCATGAGTAACACATCAATACCGCGCACTCAGCGAGTGTTCGAGTGATCTCAGGAGTGATCAGCCATGCAACTTGTAACTGGAGCCGATACTGACCGGCTGTCCGCGTGGTATGTCGGGCAACAGTCGTGGACGTTGCCGTGGATGCAGGGCAGGACGGTGGACACCCTGGCCGCGAATGCGGCTGTTCATGCGGGTGAGGCACTACAGGCTGCGCCTCCACCCGGCGATCCCCGCTGGAGAGATATCCGCTTCGGTGCTGACGCGCTGGGGCTGACCGTCCATGAACTCGCGGTTGTACTGGGTGTCACCTGCACCATTCCTGATCTCCCACCGCGTCGTGCGCGGATCTGGCTACCGGGCGAGCGGAGGTGAGCGCGGGTGTTGTCGAACGCGGACCGAGAACCGTCGTTGATGTACGGGTACCTGCGCAAGGAACTGCTCGGTGACCACCAGAGCGATGTCGAACATCGACTGCGGGATCTGGCTGGGCTGAACGGGTTCAATATCGCGGCCCTCTTCTGCGAGACGGGCGCGGGGACCGGTGCGTTGTGGCAGTTGATGCGGGCCATCGAATCGACCGGTGCCCGCGATGTCGCCGTTCCGTCCGAAGCGCATTTGACTGCGGGCCGTAGTCAGCAGCGGACGAAGTTCCTCCACGATCTCGATGCCGTCGACGGCTTGCGTGTGTGGTGTTTGGACCTGAGCAACCGGTCGGTTGTGCTGAGCGGATTTCGCCGCAGCGTCGTCCTGCCGCGTGAGCGCACGTTGGCTCGACTCCTGCTGCGGACCGGTTCGGTGACTGTAGTGGAGGAGGCCCGCATGGACATCCTCAATACCCTGTCGAGAGCCAGGCTGCGGCACATGGTCGACGACGTCGAACACTTCGTGCTATCTGCTCTGTCCGACTTCATACCCGCAGACAGCGGCGGCAATCCGCCGATCTTCGCCGATCTCACAGCCACGCTGCCGAATCTGACCGAGTCGATCGTTCTGACGGTGTGGCTGTTGCTTCGGGGCCCGGCGTTGGAGGTGCAGGTTCTTCGGTCGCCGATGCTTTCTCTCGAACCGATCGGTCCCGACGTACTTGGCCCGGCAGCGGCTGGCCGACGCTCGCTACGCGGGGGCGCCCGAATCTCTTGGATCCGGCTGCCGATCGAGCCTGGTCAGTCACCGCTGGCGGCGGGGCGAGCATCATGAGGCGGGCATTGGGGATCGTCCGTCGCGATATCGCGGGGGTGGCGGCCGAAACGGTGGCTGCGGGGATCAGGGCGCTGGCGCGCGTGCACCGCATCCAGCTGGACGAGATCGTGTTTCGCGACTCCAGCGAAGGCTTGGTCCGGCTGCTCGCGAATCTGCCCGACTCGGTCGATTTGGTGATGATTCCGTCGGAAGCCCACTTGGGCGCGTGGATTCCCGCCGCCCGGCGCACAGCTGAGGTGTGGTCGGTCGATCGGGGCGTGTGCTGGCCCCAGGGTGAAGGCAGGACGCGGTTGATATCGCGCCCCGATCGCCTGCGGGAGATCCGATGACATCTCTCGCGGGCCACACGGAGTATCCGCTATCGGTCGACTTGGTCCGCCTCGTTCGCGAGGCCGGTTGCGACACATCGGAATCCGGTGTCGTCGTCGAGCATCGAATGCGCGGCGTCGTTGAATGCCGACGGTTCGCCTCGGTCGAAGGGGCTGGTGAAGGCACTGCCTTTGAGTTCGTACCGGCCGCTGGTGGTTTCGGTGGCGGTCCATTCCCAGGTGTTGCCGACGAGGTCGTATACACCGAATGGACTGACACCGCTGGCGTAGGTCGCGACAGGGGTTGTCGTGCCAGGGCCGGAACCGCGAATATTGCATTTGGCTGGGGTCGGTTGGTTTCCCCAGGGCCAGACGTTGCCGCGGGTACCTCGAGCAGCTTTCTCCCACTGCTGGCTGGTCGGCAGGGACTTCTGGGCCCATCGGGCATAGGTGGCGGCGTCGTCCCGGCTCACCCAGACCACCGGGTGGTCGGCGATCTCGCGGGCCGGAGCTGGACCGCCCCAGTGGTGGGGTGCGGAATACCCTTGGGCCGCCACAAATCTCGCGTAATCCGCGTTGGTGGTCGGGAAGACATCGATCCAGTACCCAGCCACCCATACGGGTTGGTCCTGTGGCCCCGCGAGGTAGATCCCTTCGGGAATCCAGGTCATGAGCTTGCCGTCAGCGGGATGGCGGGTGTCGGTGCGTTGCTCAGGTACGTCGGTATCGCGGGCGTCGCTGAGGACGGCCGGGGATATCGCTTCGACGAACCGGGTCAGTTCGTCGCTGCCCAGCCGCGCCAGGATGGTGTCGAGTGCTGCTTGGTTGACCGGGCGGGGACGGATGTTCTTGCCGCCGGCCTCCCAGCGGGAGATCAGCCGAGGATTGACGCCGATGTGTGCGGCGAATTCGGTGATACTCATTCGCCGTGCGTCTCGCAGTGCGCGCGCTTCGGCGCCGGTCCAGCTGCGGACCACGATGCCCATCGCCTGTGTGCTCCCTTCCCCGAGCGGTGGGTTCTGAGCCTAGCCACAATAGTGGCGCAAAGCAGGTCAGATGCGTTGCGGGGGAATGGATTCGTACTCTGTCCGGAGCCTGGCGATCATCTCATGGTCGACGGGCAGGTCGACGTTGTCGATGCGGGCGATGGCTCGAACGCCGACCGCTGCGTTGGTCGCGACCGCGCCGTCGACATGCGGCAGTTCGGCCAGCGTGATGGGTTTGACGACGACGTCCTCATCGAGGGTCTGGCTGAGCAGGCGCATCGTGATGCCGGGAAGTACCTCGGCCTGCGGCCAGATCAGCTGGCCATCGGAGATCACACCGATATTGGAGGTCGCGATCTCGGTGATGGTCCCATCGGCGAGGGTGAACAGGACGTCATCAGCGCCATCGCGTTGCGCGAGGCGACGCTGGTAGAGACTGCCGAACAACCCGACATGCTTGGTTTTGGGCAGGTCGCGGGTGTAGACGGCCGACCGCAAAGTCAGCGGGGCCTGCGGGACGGCGGGAGCCTCCCGCGAGGTGACGAGGATCTGCGGGTCGGCGTCGGCGCCAGGTGTGCCGAGCCCGAGGTGCGGGTCGAACACAGTGACGCGAACAACCACCGGAGACGCCGTGTCCGGCAGCGCGTGACGGATGAGTTCGCGTACCCGGTCGGGGTCGAGCTCGGTGTCGAACACGGTGCGGCAGTCGCGGATGAGTCGGTCCATGTGCTGGCTGAGTCCGCGAACAGCGTGGTTCTCGACCCGCATGGACGTGAAGTGCCCGTACCCGACCAAACCCAATGCAGCGAGATCGGACTCGGTGATCGGCGACCCGTTGAGTTCCATGGGGCCAGTCTGTCATCGACCGGCCTGCCTGGAAGCAGCGCTGGGTGCTCAACGTCAGCGAAACGTCAGTGGAACGCCGTGAAGCGACAGTTCCGGCCAAGCGCCCGCACACCGATTCTGAGGTTCATGGAAACCACCGAGGGCAGAGCCGGGTTCGGGGCCCGGCCGGGCCGCTCGATACATGCGCAAGGGGTTCAGTGATGACCGACGATCTGCCGCAGCGTAATCCAGGAGCGACGTTGCCCACGCATTTCGAGCGGCTGGGCGAGGCGCTGGCAACGGTCATCGTCGCCCGAGACGAGTCCGGCGGCCCGCTAGCGCGGTCGTTCTCGTGCGACGAGGCGACGATGCGACGGGTCGCTGAGCAATTACCGCTATGGACCGGCGACCCTGCGGCCGATTGATCCGCCATGGAGCGCCGCCTGGTCGTTGACTTCGACATCCCGGGAGTGCCGGTACAGCACTACCGAGCAGAGCGGTGTGCCGCAGAGGCATTCGCCGCCGAAGCAACACGACAGGGACTGGCGCGTGTGACGGTCGACGATCTGGCGACCGACGAGATGAAACAACTTCCGTACCAGCGGCTTTTCCTACCCAGTAGAAGGGATGACCACACTGATGGACTCGATACGAGCACCGATGCGGCCTGGCATGCGGCCGATGGACCGCATGCCCGCCATTATCTGCACTGATGTCGGGCACGACCCGGACGATTTGCTGGCGCTCATCCTCGCTGCGGCGGCGCTGCCGCTGCGGCTGGTGGTGACCAGTGACGAATTCGGCGGCGGTCAACGCGCGAGGCTGGCGCGGTTCCTGCTGAACTTGTGCGGGCGGACCGGGGTCGTGGTGGTCGCCGGCGCGGAAATCGAGGGCGCGCAAGCGCGATGGGTGTGCGATGGTCTGGTGCCCGCCGGATTCCCGCCAGTCTCGGCGCCGGTGACCGGGTCGGTAATCGATGCCGTGCGCGCGGTGCTGGGCGAGGCCGGGCGTGCGGTGTGGATCGGTCAGGGACCGATGAGCAACCTGGCCCACCTCTACGCCGACGCACCGGGGTTGGCGCGGCGGCTGACGATCATGCAGATGGGCGGCGGCTTCGCCCATCTGTACAGACGGCCCGATCGTGCCTCGCACAACCTGCGCATGGACCCCGCAAGCGCCCGGACGGTGCTGACCGCGCCCGATCTGGACGTCGCCTTGGTGACCTCCGATGTCACCTTCACCCCCGAGACCGCGATCGACGCGGACAGCGAGGTGTATCAGCTGCTCGCGGCGGCCAACGCGCCGAAGTGGGCGAAACTCGTCGCCGCGGGCTACGACCGCTGGTTCGCCGGGGAACGTTCCGCGTCGATGGCGGCCGACCCGCTGACCGTGACCGCTGCGGCCGGGATCGGCTTCGTCGAGTTCGCCACCCATCACGTGACGGTGGCGCCGGACGCGCGCATGTACGACAACCCCGACGGTGTGGCCCTGTCCATGTCGGTGGCGGCGGACTATGCGGCGTTTCGGGCGTGGGTCACCACGGTGGTGCAGCATGCTCTCGAGGTCGGGATGCGATACGACCCCGCCTTGATCGGGCATAAGCCGGGGAACACCCGACCCGTGGCCACCGGGCACGCCCTGCCGATCGGTACCCGGTAATGGCCGACAGCCTGGTGCGAGGGCACCTGAACCCGGCCACCTTGACACACACCCAATCCAATATGGGCGACTGCTTCGCCGACCCCGGCGCACTGACCTACGGCCAGGCCCTGCATGCCCAGACGCTGCACCAGTACTGCTCACCGAGCTGCGGTGTCCGCAACCGAATCGATGAACAGCTCGGGACTGCGGCCAGTGAAATCGGAGAGGCGAGCCCCGATGACTAGCCCCCATCGCGCAGACAATGAGGCGATCGTGCTCGATCCGTCTCAGGCACACAGCGGACGCATTCACGACGTCCTGTTGGGTGCGGGCAAAGACGCCTATCTGGTGGACCTCGAGGCCGGTCACAAGCTGATCACCCACTCCCGCGCCTTTCTGGTCGCGGCCCGCGCGACACGGTTGTGGCTGCTGCGGGCCGTGCGGTACCTGGCAAGTGAACAGCAGGTAAGGCAGTTCGTCGAACTCGGCAGCGGCTACCCATGCTCGCCGAACCTGCACGAGGTAGCCCGTAACTGCGCGCCGACCGCACGCATGGTCTACGTCGATCACGACCCGGTGGTCGCCGCCCACGGCCGAGTATTTCTCGCCGACGAACAAACTGAATTCGTCCACGCCGATCTGAGCGACACCGACGCCCTCGTCGCCGAGATCACCGCTGCCATGGATCCGAGCGAGCCGATCGCGGTGTGCCTGTCGTTCGTCGCCGAATTCCTGCCCGACCCGGGCATGGTCGTGGACGCGGTCACGACCATGCTGCCGAGCGGCTCGTTCCTGGCACTCAGCCATATCACACGTGACGCTGATCCCGGCCCCGTCGACCGCGCGGCAGATATCTACGCCGGATTCGGCATCGAATTCCGTTCTCGCAGTCGCGACGAGGTCGCGGCACTGCTGGCCGGCTATGACCTCGTCGAACCTGGGCTGGTTGCGCCACACCGTTGTTGATCACCCCACGACGTCGACCAGCGTCGTGCCCGCAACCTCGGCTGGGAGCCGCCGCAGGCCGACGACCTGTGCTGCCGCGCCGCCGTCGGGCGACTGCGATGACGAGGTGAGCCCCGGCGAACGCCAACCCATATGAGCATCAAATGTGCTGATGGACAAGGAGATCCGTAACCATGATCGAGTCGGGGAGACCGATGAACGAATCCGGCGCGGATCGCGTCGCGAAGTTGTCCGAAGCCCTGGAACGCACCGATCTGGACAAGGTCCGGTCGTGGGGCCAGATGGTAGCCAGCCGACTACGGCGCGGCGGGCGAGTGCTCGCCGTCGGAAATGGTGGAAGCGCCGCGCAGGCGCAGCACCTGGTTGCTGAGTTGGTGGGCCGGTTCGAGACGGAGCGCAACCCACTCGCTGCGCTCGCGCTCACCACTGACTCCGCGGTGGTGACTGCGATCGGCAACGACTACGGCTTCGACCAGTTGTATGCCCGGCAGGTCCGTGCACACGGTCGGGAGGGCGATGTGTTGATCGCGATTTCCACTTCCGGGTGCAGCACGAACGTGATCGCTGCCGCCACAGAGGCGAACGAGCTAGGGATGCTCACCTTCGCCTTGACCGGTCCCGCTGACAGCGTATTGGCGCGAGTATGCGACGAGGTGGTGTCTTTCGATTCGTCGGCGACCTCAACCATTCAGGAATGCCACCTTCTGATCGCGCACGAACTGTGTGCAGCGGTCGATGCGGCTTTGGCATCCGCCCCGTCGACGTCGCAGCCGGCCGGCGCAGAGACCGCCGAGTCCGTCCCGCCGACGACGGTTGAGCACGCTCGGCGCCTGGTGATTGTCGGTGACGTGCTGGCCGACTGTGACTGGTGCGGTGAGGTCACGCGGGTATCGCCGGAAGCGCCAGTGCCGGTGCTCAGCGCGGTGTCACGGCAGTGGCGACCAGGCGGGGCAGGCTTGGCCGCGATCCTTGCCGCCCACGATGGCTGCGAGGTCACGCTGGTGACCGCGATCGGCGCCGACGAGCCCGGCCTGCGGATTCTCAGCGACCTCACCGAGGCGGGGGTGTCGGTGATCGATCTGGGCATCGAGGCGCCGACCCCGGTGAAGATCCGGATGCGGGCACGCGGACAGACCCTGGTCATGGTCGACGACTCCGATCCGGCGGTGCCGGTGGGCGATCCGCCCCCAGAGGTCGCGCACGCCCTTGTCGAGGCACAAGGCGTACTCGTCGCCGACTACGGGCGCGGGGTAGCCGCCCAACCACGACTGAGGGCGCTGCTGTCGACCGTGGCACGCCGGGTGCCGGTGGTGTGGGATCCCCATCGTCATGGTCCGGCACCGACGGACGGGGTGAGCGTCATCGTCCCGAACGCGGAAGAAGCCGCTCTGCTCACTGCCGAGGACGGAGCTGCCGGTGACCTCGACAGAGATGTCCGCCGGGCGCGCAGCCTTCGATCACGGTGGAGATGCCGCCACACCGTGGTCACCCGGGGCGCCGATGGTGCAGTCCTGGTCGGCGCCGACACCGATCCCGCGCACGTATTCCCGGCTCCGCGCCGTGAGCATGGCGATACCTGCGGGGCGGGTGACCGGTTCGGTGTTTCGTTGCTCGAGGAACTGATCGGCAATCGCACAATGTCGACAGCCGTGCAGCGCGCCGTTACGGCGGCGGCCGATTACGTTGCCGGGCATCCTGCTACGGCGGGCAACCGCCCGCGACTGGATGGCGAGAGTGACGGGTTCGCCGTGGCCGATCGGGTGCGCGCGGCGGGTGGCCGGGTGGTGGCCACCGGCGGCTGTTTCGACGTATTGCACGACGGGCACCGCCAGCTGCTGGAGGCCGCCCGCGCAATGGGGGACTGCCTGATCGTGCTGCTCAACAGCGACGCGTCGGTGGCCAGGTTGAAGGGCCCGAACCGGCCGCTGGTGCCGCAGGTGCAGCGGGCGGCGATGCTGGCAGCGTTCTCCTGCGTGGACTCGGTGCTGGTGTTCGACGAGGACACACCCACCGAGCTGTTGGAGCGGGTGCGTCCGCATGTGTGGGTCAAGGGCGGCGACTACGGTGCCATCGAACTACCCGAGACCGCCGTCGTGCAACGTCATGGCGGCCAGCTCGTGGTCGGCCCGTACCTGGAGGGGGTGTCGACGAGCGAACTCATCGAGCGTGCTGTGGCCGGGCGGGTGATGCAGTCATGAACCGCACAGTGTTGGTGACCGGCACGGCCGGGTTCATCGGCGGACACGTGGCCACCGGTCTGCACGAAGCCGGGTGGACGGTGACCGGGGTCGACCAGAATCCAGCGGCGGCCGGGGCATGGGAGTCGATCACCGCCGACGCCGCCGACCCGACGCTGCTGGCTCGGATCACCGGTGGGGAGTTCGCGGTGGTGGTGCACCAGGCCGCGGTCAGTGACACCCTCGCCGAGGACGGCGAGCGGTTGCGGTGGGCGAACGCGACTGTGCCGCTGCGGCTCGCCCGCGCGTGCGCCGAATCCGGGACACGGCTGGTCTATGCCTCCTCGGGCAGCGTGTACGGCGTTGTGCCGCACGGGGTGTCCTCACGCGAATCCGACGCCGACGACCGTGGGCGCTGCTCGGGCCCACTGAACGCCTACGCGAAATCCAAGCTCGTCCTGGATCAATCGATGCTGCGCCGCGCCGCCGTATTCGGCCTGGACTGTGTGGGACTGCGCTACACGAACGTCTTCGGCCCCGGCGAGGAATCAAAGGGCGCGATGGCGTCGATCCTGTGGCAGATCGTCACCGCCGCAGCAGCCGGACGACCGGTGCGGTTGTTCGATGACACCTTGACCGCCGCGCGGGACTACCTGCCGGTCCAGGCGCTGGTGTCGACGCTGATGCAGCTGCTCGATACCCCGCAGGTCGCGGGCGTGTACAACCTCGGATCCGGAACGGCGATCCGGTTCGACACCCTGCTGGGCTGGTGCTCCGAATGGGCCGGTGCGCCGGTGCCGATGGTGGCGGTGCCGAACCCGATCCGTGACCGCTACCAGTACTGGACCTGCGCCGATATGCGGCGGCTGCGGGCAGCGCTACCCGCCCTGGAACCCGTGAGCACCGAGGTGATCCGGCACTACGCCCGCGACCTTTTCCACCACACCCGCGCCGAAGCCCGCAGCGCCGCAGAGCTTGTGAAGTCCCTGTGATCGGAGGAAACGCGATGTCTACCAACACAACCGACGTGTTCACGCGAGAGAAGGCGCTACGGCACCGGATCACGGCGTTGTCGCGGTCGCTGCGGGAGGTGACCGCCATCGAGCACCTCCAGAGGCCGCGTTACGTCGGCTACGACACCGTCCGCGACGCCGACGGCACCACTTACGGCCGCAAGAAGGCGATCCTGATGTCGGGCGGCTGTTCGGTGCCGACGTGCACCATGTGTCCGTTCACCAACTACAACAACTTCGGCCTGCACGGCGCGAACCCCCGGGGCTTGCGCGAGCAGGTCGCCACGCTGCTGGCACGCACCGATGACGAGCCGGACTACGACATGCTCGCCCTCTACAACGACGGGTCGTTCTTCGCCCGCCGCGAGGTACCGGCCGAGGTCCAGCTCGATATCGCCCGCCGCGTCGCGGCCACTGGTGTGCGCCGCCTGGTCGTCGAAAGCCTGCCCCAATTCCTCACGCCCGAGACCCTGGCACCTTTCGTCGAGGCCCTCGGCGATGTCGAGCTCGAGGTGGGAATCGGGTTGCAATCGGCCGACCGGCTGGTCCGCGAAACCCTGGTCAACACCCGAATCACCCGTGAGTCGTTCGAAGACGCGGTGGCGTTGATGCAGGCACACCACGTAATTCCCAAGGTGTACCTGATGATCAAGCCGCCGTTCCTCACCGACGGCGAGGCCATCACCGACGTGATCTCCTCCACCGAGTACGTGGCCTCGCTCGGCATCGGCGGAGTCACCGTGTGCCCGACGAGGCTGGCACCGAACACCGTGGCGTGGTGGCTCTACCAACGCGGGCACTACCAGGCGCCGAACCTGTGGACCGTCGTCGACGCCGTGCGCGGCGCGCACGCCAAAGCGGCGGTGCGGGTGGCCTGTATCAACATGCGCGGCACCGATTTCGACTCGGTGTACCCGGACTCCTGCGAGCGCTGCGCGAACGGCATCGTCGACGGGCTGGTGTCCTACAGCGTCACCGGTGACTTCGCCGATTTGCCCGTCACCTGTGACTGCCGGCCTGACATACGAGCGGTCGACCTCGATCACGACGCGATCCTCGCCCGCACCGCCGCAGCCCTCGACGTCGGCGAGGCCACCCCATGAAACCGCTACCCACCATCGCCGAACCACCACCAGGGTCGCACCTGCCGCAGATTCTGGTTGCTGCGCACGCTCGGCATGGCCCCATCTTCGGTGTCGGCTCAACGACGGGGCCGCCGACGGTGTTCTGCATCGGGCCGAACTCGGTACGGGAGATGTTCGACCAGGAACGCGCAGGCACACTGAGGGTGTACAACACTGCGGCGGTGCAGGCGCTGTTCCGCAGAGCGGTGTTCACCCTCCACGGTGCCGAACACCTGCGGGCGCGCAGTTTCCTGTCGACCGGGTTGCGCCACGGTGCGGTCACCGCCTACCTGCCGACAATCGGCGCTATTGCGCACCGCCATGTCGCCCAATGGGCCACCCTGCCGACCATCGAGCTCTATCAGGCGGCGCGCGACTACACGATGGCAGTGTGCCTGGCCGCGATCCTCGGCCTGGCCGTCGACGACCCCATCGCACAGCGGGTGCCGGACCTGTTCGACCGATTCGTCGCCGGAACCGAACTCCCACCGACCCGCACGACCGGCAGCGACCCGGCATACGCCGCCGCACTCGCCGCCGCCGAGGAACTGCGCGCCCTGCTCGAATCGCCCGCAGTGCGCATAGAGGGCAGGGCCGAGTCGGTGACCTCGAAGCTGGTCGCCGCCGGTCACGCCCCGGGCGGAAGCTTGGCTGATCATCTGCTGGCCTTGCTGATTGCCGCGCGAGAAACCACCGCCTGCCTGGTTACCTGGTTGCTGGTCGAGTGCGCGCTCGACGACCAGCTCGCCACCGCGCTCACCGCTGAAGCCCGCAGTCTGGTCGAGAACCCGTTGCAGGTGCTCCAGCACGGCGCTATCCCGCAGTTGCGGCACGTGCTGACCGAGTGCACCCGAGTCCATACACCCAACACGATCGCGACCCGGCGGGCCACTACGCCGGTGACGCTCGGCGGCTATCTGGTCCCAGCAGGCTGGCACGTCGCCTACAGCGCTCCCGCCACCCACCTTCTACCGCAGGAATATCCGGACCCGGAAGCGTTTTGCCCGCAACGCTTTCGCGGTGCCGAGGGCAGGCGCCGCGCGGCGGGGCTGCTCGCGTTCGGACGCGGCCCGCACGCCTGTGCAGGTCGCGGGTTCGCCGAGGCCACGACGCTGTTGCTGGCGGCGGCTGTGCTGGCCGAACACTGGATCGACCTGCCGGCCCGACGACCAGAGGTCGGCCGATTCCAGCCGGTCCGGGCGCCAGCGGGGCCGGTCGAAGCCCGCATACGCACAAAGGAGGTGGCTGGCCGGTGAACATCGACGACATCGTCGACCGGCTCGCCCGGTTCGAAACCGCGACAACAGCCCGGCTTCATCTGATCGCCAGCGAGAACCAGATGCCCGCCGACGCCCGGCTGCCGTATGTGAGCGCTGCCGCCGTCCGCTACTGCTTCGGCAGCGCCGAGGACACGCACTGGGCGTGGCCTGGGCGCGACGAACTCGCCGAGCTGGAATCGGTAGCGGCCCACGCCATCGGAGAACTCCTCGGCGCCCAGCATGTGAACACCAAACCCGTCTCGGGATTGTCGGCGATGACGGTGGCGCTCTCGGCGCTGGCCGGGCCGGCACACACCGTGCTGAGCCTCGCCGAAGCCGATGGCGGTCACGGCTCGACACAGTTCGTCGCGCACAGGTTCGGGTTGAACTGGCAGCCCCTGCCCGTCGACCCAGCCACTATGGGCGTCGACCTCGAGCTGCTGGCCTCCCAGGCCCGCCGGACCAGCGGGCCCGTGCTGGTGTACCTCGACTCGTTCATGGCGTTGTTCCCCCATGACATCGCCGGCATCCGGGCCGCGGTCGGCGAGGACGCGGTGATCCATTACGACGGCTCGCACACCCTCGGCCTGATCGCGGGCGGCGCGTTCCAGAACCCCCTGGGTGAGAGCGCCGACAGCCTCGGTGGCAGCGTCCACAAGACCTGGCCCGGTCCGGTCGGCAAGGGCATCGTGGCCACCAACGACCCGAACCTCGCCCACCAGATCGACATCCACGCAGCCGGATGGATATCGCACCATCATCCCGCCGATGTCGCCGCGCTGGCGATCTCGACGGCATGGATGACCGCCCATGCCGCCCACTACGCGACCGCGACCGTGGCCAACGCCCGCCGCCTTGCCGACACACTCGCTGCAGAGGGGTTCACCGTGTGTGCGGCTGACCACGGATACACCCGATCACACCAGGTGTGGATCGACATCGCTCCCACGTGCCCGGCTGATACTGCCTCACGGCTGCTGTATGAGGCCGGGATCGTCGTCAACGCCATCCCGCTGCCCTACCTGCCCGAGCCCGGCCTGCGGCTGGGAGCACAGGAACTGACCTTCGCCGGACTCGACGCCGCGGGTTTCGACGAACTCGCCGCGCTCATGGCGCGCGTACTCATCCACCGCGATCACCCCGAACAGGTCGCCCGCAACATCGCAGACCTGCGCATCCGCTACGGCATCGGCGACGCCGCTGCGGCCGACCATACGGCGCAGGAGGTGCTGCGCCGAGGGTGGCGGCAGGAAGAGAGGACTTCATGAACGCCACTGATCTGCCACTGACCACCAGCGACTTCTTCTGGCGACCCGACTGTCGTCATTTCATCGGCGGCCTGCCTTGCCAGCACTGGCGTCCCTGCCCAGGGTGCACACTGTATGACCCGGTGACCCACCGCATCCTGATCGTGATGCTCAAACGGATGGGCGACATGCTCATCGCCTCCCCACTACCGGCCCGCATCAAAGCCGAACACCCCGGCGCCCACATCACCTGGCTCGTCGGCGCCGAATCCGCACCCATCGTGGAGATGATCCCGCACGTCGACCGCATCCTGACCTGGGACACCGACACCGCCCACACCGTGCTCGCCGAGCACTACGACGCCGTCTACAGCTTCGAACGCCACCCCGCCGTGGCCGGGCTCGTGCCCCGGATCAGCGCCGAGCACCACGCCGGCCTCGCCTACGGCGGCGAGAACAACAGCCTCTATCCGCTCGGTGACCCGGCCCGGCACTTCTTCGCCATGAACACCTGGAACGACTTCCGCACCAGCGGAAACAGTAAGACGTGGACCGAGCTGTACTTCGAGGTCGCCGGCTACGTCTACACCGGCGAGCCCTACCAGCTGTCGGTGCCGGACGCGGCCAAAGCCCGCGTCGCCGCGCGGCTAGGTACCAGCGGAGCTTGGGTCTGCCTGAACGTCGGCGGCTCCAAGACGACAAAGCTGTGGCCCACCGGGCGCTGGGCCGACCTCGGGCGGCGACTGCTCGACGACGGACACCGGCTGGTCATCACCGGAGGCCCCGCCGACGCCCGCACATGCCACCAGCTGTTACGAGAACTGGACACCGGAGTGGGCCGAGTGCGTCACGACGCCATGACCCTGCAGGAATTCGCCGCGGTCCCGGACTTCTGCGACGCGATGGTGACCGGCGACAGCCTCGGATTCCACCTCGCCCTCGCCTACGACCTGCCCGTGGTGCTGCTCCTGGGCCCGAGCAACGGCGCCGAAGTCATCCCCAAACACGCCGACAATGTCACCGCGCTGCGGTCGACTCTGCCGTGCTCCCCGTGCGCACACCAGGTCACCTGCGGCGGGATCGGCGGCTGCATGGACACCATCACGGTCGCCGACGTCCATGGCGCGGTCCGCAACTCACTGTCCACAGCCGCCGTGCGGGAGGGCTGACCGCGTGGGATACGTGCTCGGGCTCGGCGGGCCCTACCATCACGACGCCTCCGCCTGCCTCGTCGCCGACGGCCAACCCGTCGCGTTCGCCGAGGAGGAACGGTTCTCCCGAATCAAGCATCACCGCGATTCCCGCTCGGCCGCCGCCTCAGCCGCATGGTGCCTGGCCCAGGCCGGAATCCGGAGCGGTGATATCGACGAGATCGCGGTGGCGTGGAACCCGTACTGGCCGAACCCCGCCGATGAGATCACCGACCCGGATCTGATCGCTGAACTCCTCGGACCGCTCGGTACCGGCCCGGACAGGCCACGGCGACTGACCATCGTCGGCCACCACCTCGCCCATGCCGCCAGCGCCTTCTACCCCGCAGGTGTCGCCGATGCCGCGGTCATCGTGGTCGACGGCTCCGGCGACGGTGTCTCCACCAGCATCCATCACGGAACCAGAGCCGGTCTGCGATGCCTGCGAACCTTCCCGTTCACACAGTCACTGGGCTGGTTCTACCAATTCGCCACCGAACACGCCGGGCTCGGCGACTGGACCCACGCAGGCAAACTGATGGGCCTGGCCGCCTACGGACGACCGAGCATCGACCTGAACTTCCTGCACCCCACCCGCGACGGCTACCACCTCGACCTCACCCCCTACGGCCTCGCGCCAGAGGCCGACCACACCGCCGGCTACACCGACCTCAGCTACTACCGAGCCCTACGCCGCGCCTACCACAAGGCATTCACCGACGCCGGAATCCCCGTCCAAGCGCCAAGATCGGACGACGCTCACCAAAGCCTCGCCGCTGACCTCGCCGCGTCGGCCCAACTCCTGCTGCAACGCTGCCTGATCAGCGTCGCCTCTACCGTCTTGGAGGAAACCGGCGCGACCGCGCTGTGCCTGGCCGGCGGTGTTGGGCTCAACTGCACCACCAACGGCATCCTCGCCCGCACCCCCGACATCGACACCCTGTTCGTGCAACCGGCCTCCGGTGATGCCGGATGCGCCCTCGGCGCAGCACTGGAAGTCGCGCACCGCCGCGGCGACCACACAGTGCCCAGCCCGCGCCAAGCACACGCCCTCTTGGGTCCGGCCTACGACAACCACGCCATCGAGACCGCCCTGCACGATACTGGCGCGAACTTCACCACCCCACCCGATATCGCGGCGACCGCCGCCCGCCTGATAGCCGAGGGCAAGGTCATCGGCTGGCACCAGGGCCGCGCCGAAGCCGGTCCCCGCGCACTCGGTGCCCGCAGCATCCTCGCCGACCCCCGCACCACCAGACTGCGCGACCGCATCAACCGCGACATCAAACACCGCGAACTCTGGCGGCCCCTCGCGCCGAGCATGCTCGACCCAACCGGCTGGACCACCACCCCCGACGGCCCGGCAGAATTCATGATCGTCGCCCACGACGCCACACCCCGAGCACGCCAACAGATCCCCGGCGTCGTCCACGCCGACGGCACACTGCGCCCACAGCACGTCGACCCCGCCCACCAACCCGAATACGCCCGACTCCTGCACGCCCTCGAAGCCGAGACAGGGATCGGGGTCGTGTTGAACACCAGCTACAACGGTCCCGGCGAACCGATCGTCAACACCCCAGCCGAGGCGCTTGCCAGCGGCGCCCGGCTCGGCCTGGACGCCATCGTGATCGGCGACTACCTCATCACCGCACCACCATCGACACCCGACCGCTAACAGATCCGACCTGAGAAAGGGATCATGACCAGCGTGACCGACACCGACTCGATTGCCCTCACCGACCGAGTCCGCGCCCGCTACGGCGACGCGGTACACATCGGCGCCGACTGCGACATCGCCGACGACGTCGACTTCGTCGTCGACACCGACGCCACCATCACCATCGGCGACCGTGTCAGCATCCGCCGCGGCACCACCCTGCAAGCCAACACCGGTGGACACATCATCATCGGCGACGACACCGCGATCGGCGAGAACGTCGTCCTGTCCGCCATGACCCGCATCCACATCGGACGCGGTGCAGGAATCTCCAACATGGTCGACATCCACGACCACAACCACCGCGCCCGCACCCCCGACACCCTCACCCCTGGCGAGCCGATCACCCCGTGGGCCAGCGGATTCGACACCGCCCCTGTCACCATCGAACCCGGCGCGATCGTCGCGAACAAAGTCTCGATCACCGCCGGAGTCACCATCGGCCAGAACGCCCGCATCGGCGCCAACGCCGTCGTCACCGCATCCATCCCGCCGAACACCACCGCCGTCGGCGCGCCCGCCCGCGTCACCGCCCGCCACCCCGGCCCCCTCGACCCCGAACACCCCCGAACCGAACTGCGGATCGGCTGGTTCGGAACCTCCCTGATGGAACACTACGAAGCCCACAACCCCCGCCTCGCAGTCCAAGCCGATCTCCCCGAGATCGGCGAACAGATCACGGTCACCGAATGGCGCAAACGCGGCTACGTCCACGCCCTGACCACCGGATGGTCCACCCGCTACCCATGGATCACCATTACCACCGACAACCGTGGTGAAGGAGGCGCAACCAGCCGCGACGTCCTGACCAACCTCCGAGCCGCAGTCGACGCCGGCGGCCGATGGGACCTCGCCGTCCTCGGTGTCGGCCTCAACGACGTCTGGCGACACCACCAGGGCCGGATGAGCGAAGCAGTCGGCATCGACAAATACGACACCAACCTCCGCACCGCCCTCGAACTCCTCACCACCCGCGCCCGCCGGATCGTCGTGATCGGTGAACCCCCGATCGGCTGGGACCCCACCATCGACGTCCCCGCCGCCAACCGCGACCTGACCGAATACAACCAGCGCGCCCGCCGCGCCGCCGCCGACCACGACGCGGTCTTCGTCGACATCTGGGACGACATCACCTACGTCGCCACCTGCTTCGGATGGTCACCCGCGACCCCCACGGCCCCAGCCGCCGAAGCACCCAGCGTGTGGGCCGACGGAGTGCACCTCTCCGAACAAGGCGACGAAACCGTCCGGCACACCATGGACCAAGCCATCACCAGCCACCAAGTCCTCGATGGCCTGCTCACCCTCGACAGGCTCGACCGCGCGACCGCGGCTCGGAAATACATCCAGTGACCCTCGCCCACCCGGCGATCAAGACGATCGAAGACGTGATGCGCGGTGCGGATCCTCCTCGTGTCGTCTTCTGCGATTGGCACGGAGTGCTGTGCCGGAAACCGTTCTGGCACAGCATTACCGACAATCCAGGTCACCCCCTGCATGCCGTCCTGAATCGAGAACTGGACCGGCTGTTCACGACAGGCAACCGGGAGGGCCGCGAATGGATGCGCGGAAAACGCAGCTCCCGCGACATCCTCACCAACCTCGCCGCTGCGCACCCGGGCCCCGACATCGACCAGCTCCTGACCCAGCTCGCACACGACATCGCCCACATGCCCGTATACCAGCCCCTGCTCCAAGCCCTGCGTGGTGCCCGATCCGACGCGGCCATTGTCCTGGCCACCGACAATATCGACGCGTTCACCAGCGCCTTCCAAGCGATCACGTCCGGCCACAACGAGCAATTGTCAGGTCAGGCGACGCTGGGAGGGGCCGCCACCGTGTTCGACGACATCATCAGCTCCAGCGACACCGGCGTACTGAAATCCGAAGACCCTGCCGCCTTCTTCGGCTCCTGGCTGACCACCGCGGGGCGCTCCTTCAGCGAGGCACTCCTGATCGACGACCGCGCCGACAACTGCGCGGCATTCGAACGATGCGGCGGTGCCGCCATCGAATGGACCCAATATCGGCTGGAAGAGCTGTCCGTCTGAACGAGCCACCGTAGACCTGCTGCCCAATGCAAACCGGAGCGTTCCAACCGAGCAGCAGCAAGCACACGAAGCATCAGAAGAGAGCCGACGACCGATGGCCGGTGGATTGATCGGGCCATCGGTCGAAGCCCTCTGATTTCTGTGTGGCAGGCCAGCCCCTACTTCAGCGATTGCAGGGCGGAATGTACTTCAGCGACCTCGTCGAGCAGCATGTCGAGGCGGTCGAGCAGGTCCGCCCGCCGCTGATGGGTGCTCACCCCAGGCAGTTCCGAAGTCTCGCTGGTGCTGATTTCGGAGCGGTCGAGCGACTGGTCCGTTGCCGGGGTCGTGCCCTGGTCTTCTCCGAAAATGGTGCTGCACAGTTGGCGGACACGTTCTTCGTCATTACGGGAGAAACGCCACGCTTCACCATCCGAGGCGAGCGTGCCACCGAGTTCGTCCGCCGCGTCATGGAAACGGCGGTCATATGGTGCCTCGACTTCCACCTCGGACCCGACCGAGATGATTACACTTTGCATTGCGGAGCCCTTTCTCCGTACCTGCCCCGGTCTGGTGTTGGCCCACCAGCCGGGGCGTTTCAATTCCGGCGGATACGACGCTATATGTGCGCCCGGAGACGCTCAATAGGGAATTCAGCGAAAGGATTTCCACGCCAATATTTTTCGCGAGCCCATCGGAACCATTGCATTGGTCCTACAGCTGGTACCTACCCAGCCGCCTGCGGATATGAATTCCTCGACGCATGGTGGTTCAATTAGTGCCGTCGGCAGCCAAGGCGGCGCGGATGTGGCCGGCGAGTTCGACTGCCTGCTCCAGAGACCAGAGCAGTACTCCGTTTTCCGCCATCAGGGCATGGAATTGCTGTTCGCGGTAGGGCACTCCCGGTGGTAGGGCGGCAACGTGCCAGTGGAGGTGAGCGTTTCCCTGTTGGCTGCCGAGACTGGCGATATATAGCCGTTCGGTAGGGGCCACCGTTTGCAGGGCTTTCCCGACTCGGTGAACCATTCTCATCAGCCGCAGATATTCGTCTTCGTCCAGGTCGTCAACCACATGCTCATGGTGATGTTTCGGGGATACGAGCACGTAGCCGGGCAGGGTCGGATACCGGGACAGGAACGCGATGTTCTCATCGTCCTCAGCAATGATCTGCTCGAGCTTCGAGTCGTGCTGTCCCGCGACGATGGCGCAGATGAAGCACGGTTTCGAGCGAACCCGCCGTTCGTAGTCGTCGAGGTCGAACGAGATACGTTCCATGACAGCGATTCTGCGCCGATCCTGCTCACGAAGGCGTCGGAACGGCACGATAATTACGCGCGACGTGGCAATGCCGCTTGACGGGGTGGTCGCGGTGAGCAGAAGGGGCCGATCGAATGATGTTCGACGACAAGTTGGGCGAGTTCCAGCAGTGGCAGGCCAGCCCATGGGGCAGGCTGCGGTACACGGTGGCGATGGCGAACCTTGTCCGGCACCTGCCCGCCGAGCGAGGACTGGAGATCCTCGACGTCGGTGGTGGCAATGGTGTGGAAGCGGTTGAACTCGCTCGACGCGGACACCACGTCACCATCGCCGACCCCTCACCTCAGTCCCTCGCCGAAGCGAACTCGATCGCCTCCGAGAGCGGCCTCCGCGACCGCATCACCACACACCCGGCCGATATCGACTCCCTCGGCGCCACGCTGGGCGGGGACGGCTTCGACGTCGTGCTGCTACACAACGTGATTCAGTACCTTCCGGAGCGGGATCGCACCGTGACCATGCTGGCGGACCAGCTTCGGCCGGCTGGGGTGCTGTCGCTGATTGCGCCCAACGCTGACGCCGACCCACTGCTGAGCGCGGTGCGTGGCCTGGATCTGGATGAGGCGCTGCGGCTGCTGGATAGCCCCACCCGGTACAGCGGCGCGTACGACACCAGAACTCACGCCTGCTATATCGACCAGGTATCGGCGGACCTGCGCACGGCGGAGCTGACCGTTATCGGGAGGTACGGCATCCGCTGTGTCTGCGACCTCATCGTCGACGACTCCCGCAAGTCCGCCCCCGACTTCTACAGCAAGCTCGAGCGGCTGGAACTCGCCTTGGCCGACCGCGCTCCGTACACCCATACCGCACGGTTCTTTCACCTCATCGCAGCCCGCTCACAGTAGATGCTCCGCACGGCTTACGTCCCGAGGTGTTCGCCGAGCCTCTCGTCCGTACGATGTGCTGCGGACAGCGTGGGAAGCTGGGGGCTGTGACCGAATGCTTCTCCTGTCCGATTGTCGCTACCGTAGCGCCGTACCAACGTGCCGGTCACCTGGACCTTCCGGCGGTGAGCGACTATCTGGATCTGATCGGGGCTGCGGGAGTCGAGACGGTCCTGGTCAACGGAACCACCGGGGAATTCGCCAGTCTGACGGTGCGCGAGCGGATCCAGGTCGCCGAACACTGCCGAAGCAGGTGGGGCGGTGTCCTGATCGTGCACGTCGGTGCGTGCGCGGTCGGTGATGCCGTGGAATTGGCGCGCCACGCCAGCGGCTTCGCCGATGCGCTGGCGGTGATGAACCCGTTCTTCTTTGCCGAGACCGCCGAAGCCGGGATCGGGGCCTACTTCCGCGCGGTGCTGCCGCACTGCAAGCGGCCGACATTGCTGTACAACTTCCCCCGCCACACCCAGGCACCGATCCCACCACGGCTCGCCGCGCAACTGGCCAGAGAGTTTCCGCAGCTGACCGGGATCAAGGACTCTGGGAAGGACCGCGCGCTGACCTATGAGTATCAGCAGATTGGCGCCGACTTCCGGGTGTATCTCGGTGACGATCGGATCGGGGCCCGGGTCGCGGAGATCGGGGCGGCTGGTGTGGTCACCGGCGCAGGGGGGCCGGTCGTGGAGCTGCCGGTAGCGGTCGCAACGGCAGTGGCGGCCGGCGACACCGGGCGTGCCGAGGCTCGGCAGCACGAATTCGACCGCTACACCGACGCCCGTAAACGACTCCCGATCAGCGATATCGCCTTCGCTAAAGCCGCGGTATCGGCCCGGCTGCCCGGGTTTCCGAGCCACGTTCGGTCACCGCTGACCGGGGCGTCGCACGAACAGATCCGCGAGGTCCACACGCTCATGGGATCGCTCCTCCCGCTGCTCCGCCGGTGACGGCCCGGAGCTGACCAGAATCCGGTTCAGTTGTCGATCACGAGATCGCACACTGTGCGACCGAGTTCCCTGGCTCCTGAATCGAGAACACTGGACCGATACGCAGGCCAGTCCGCCAGCTTGGGCGCGTCGCGTGCTGAACCTCGCGTGATCATCCGCTGCCGGATCTGCTCGGTGGGCGTGTCTATCCAGACGGTCACGACCGGGAGCTCTGTGTCCGCTTCTGCGTGTTGACGCATGAAAACTCCCAGAGGGAGGCCAGCGGCGCCGGCCGCGCGCATGGTCGACAGGAACGGAGCATCCAGCACCACAGGGTGGCGGGCGGCCACCGTGAGGCCGGTGCGGATCAGACTGTCGTAGATCCCGGGCGCCACGACCTCGCGGTAAATATCGGAGTCCCGATCGAACGGGTCTCCTGTCAGTCGCCCCATGACGGATTCCTCCAACACGGGAGCGAGCTGGTCCTTGTCGAGCACGACCGCACCCATACGCGCGGCAAGGAACCGTGCCGCCGAGGACTTTCCGGACGCCGGGAAACCACAGATCACGAGAGCGCCCTTCGTCTGGATCGGTTCCGCAACCTGATGGAGCTGGTTACGTACCGTGGAGGGAAACGGGATCGGCTGCTGCTCGTGTCTCATGCCCGCAGTCCACCACAGCTCTGTACGCCACGATCAGCTGGTGGCGAGGATCAACCGGAGTCTCCCGCGAGCAGCGGCGGCCTCGGCAACATGCCCAGCAACGCCGCCACGGAGGATCGTGTCGGACGTACCCGGCTCCCAGCCGAGTGCGTGATCGAGCTTGTCCAGTGCTTCAGGGAGCGGAAGGGGTTTCGGCATCGCTCGATCTCGCCGATCGTTCCGGCGGAAGGACCGCCCCGCATGGCGCGACCTGCCTGGCTCAACCCCAATTCCTTCCGTCGCGCCTTGATCCGCTCGGCCAAAGCCACAATGTCGGGCCGGTCCGGAACATTCACGTAACCGTCCGGCTGCAACCCGAACGATGACCCAACGACCGAGGGCAGCGACGCGCTCCATGCCGACAACTCGGCCGGTGTCGCAAATGGCGGCTGTTCGGGAGCGGACAACTGTGTTTCGGGCGGTCCAAGTGCATTCCGCTTCGGGGCCTGGGACTGGTTACGTCGGCCTACGCGGTTTTTCTTTCGGGACATGGCCACAAGGCTTCCAGTATGTAGATCTGCAGACGGCCGCGACACGCAGTTGTTCGGGCTCGGCGCCGCCATCGGTTGTCCGACGCTGCTCCGCTGTCCCCGGCGGTATCGCCCAGCCTGCTTTGCGACCGAACCGTCGGTGTCTACTGGGTGTGGCGCGGCCTCGGTGACGCCGTCGGTGCCGACTCTGGGGATATTGCCGCCGACGTTATGTTGAGCGCTCCTGGCCCGGTAGATACAGGCACGCTTCCAGTGTCACCGGCAGCAGTTGGGGTCTAGGACAACGCAGAGTGCGGCGAGGGCGTCGCGGTGGACGCGGTGGATGACGTTCATGCCGTGGCGTTCAGAGTTCACCAGCCCGGCTTTGCGGAGCTGGCCGAGGTGGTGGCTGACCGTGGATTCGGAGAGTCCGACTGCGTCGGCGAGTTCCCCGCCGTTGCGGCCGGTTTCGGGGCTGGCCAGCAACAGCGACATCAGTTTGACTCGCACGGGGTCGGCCAGGGCTTTCAGTCGGAGTGCGACGTGCAGGGCGGCTTCGTCGTCGACCGGGCCGGCGGCTACGGGTGGGCAGCACAGGGGTGTGGTCATGTCGATGACGGGCAGCGCTTTGGGCATGGAATCAATCCTACTCATGATGTTGACATATGTCGAAAAGGTGGCAGACTAGCCGCTGTCAGCCCTTCGATATACGTCACATAGGTGGTGGTCATGATGTCACGTGTTCAGCTCGCGCTCAACGTTGACGATCTGGAGCATGCGGTCGAGTTCTACTCGACCCTGTTCGGTGTGGAGCCGGCGAAGCGGAAGCCGGGGTATGCGAACTTCGCGGTCGCCGAGCCGCCGCTGAAGCTGGTGTTGATCGAGAACCCCGGCCAGGGCGGCAGCGTGAACCATCTCGGGGTGGAGGTGGAGTCCTCGGAGAAGGTGCATGCCGAGATCGCGCGTCTGTCGGAGGCGGGTGTGTTCACCGAGGAGCAGATCGCGACGACCTGTTGCTTCGCGACCCAGGACAAGGTGTGGGTCACCGGCCCGAATTCCGAGCGGTGGGAGGTCTACACCGTGCTGGCCGATACCGAGCACTTCGGCACCGAACCCCGGTTCGTCGGGAAAGACGATGCGGAGGCGGTGCAGGCGTGCTGCGGCACCGACGGTCGTGGCGACACCACCGCTGAGGAGGCCGAGGCGGGGCCGACGGTGGCGTGCTGCGCGCCCGCCGCCGCTCGATAAAACGGCCCGAGTGCCTCGACGTGACCGGTACGACGACCGCGCCCGTGGTCGCGGTAGACGGGTTGCCGCGGGCCGAGCGGCGCCGAGTACTGGCGGTGCTGTGCCTGACGCAGATATCGAGTTGGGGGATTCTGTATTACGCGTTTCCGGTACTGTCGACCTCGATTACCGTCGATACCGGGTGGTCGGCGCCGGTGATCACCGCGGCATTCTCGATCGGCCAGCTCGCAACAGCGCTCACCGGGATCCCGGTCGGCGCGCTCATCGACCGGACCGGCCCGCGGCGGGTGATGACCGCCGGATCCGTTCTCGGAGTGGTCGCGCTGATCGTGGTCGCCGCCGCACCGAACCTGCCTGTGTTCTATCTCGGTTGGCTGGCAGCGGGAGTGGCGATGGGGGCGGTCCTGTATCCGCCGGCGTTCGCGGCATTGACCCGCTGGTGGGGGACGCAGAGTGTGACCGCGCTGATGATCCTGACCCTGGCCGGTGGCCTGGCGTCCACGGTATTCGCACCGGTCACCGCCGCCCTGGGCACGCAAACCGGTTGGCGCGCCGCATATCTCGTCCTCGCTGCCGTCCTCGCGGTGCTGACGGTGCCAGTGCACTGGTTCGGGCTGCGTGCCGGATGGCCGAACCCACCGCCGCCCGCCGAGGCCGCGCATGCCGACCACAGCGAGATCGTGCGCAGCCCGCGTTTCGCCGCGCTGGTCGTGACCATGTGCTTGGCGGCGTTCGCCAGCTTCGCCGGCATCTTCAACCTCGTCGCCCTACTTCAAGAACACGGCTTCAGCCCGAGCCTGGCCGCTACCGCGCTCGGGCTCGGCGGCGCCGGACAGGTCTTGGGCCGGATCGGGTATCTGCCGCTGGCCCGCAACGCCGACGTCACCCCGCGCACAGTGC
Source organism: Nocardia puris (assembly GCF_036051655.1). Lineage (NCBI taxonomy): Bacteria > Bacillati > Actinomycetota > Actinomycetes > Mycobacteriales > Nocardiaceae > Nocardia > Nocardia puris. Next base: position 3,006,944 of record NZ_CP107943.1, read on the forward strand.
TGGTCTTGGTCGCGCTGGCCGCCTCGACCGCGTTGCTCGGGGTGGTGTCGACGGTCGTCGTGTCGATCGCGGTGGCGATCGGCGCTGGGTTGGTGCGCGGGGTCTTCACGCTGATTCAGGCGACCGCGATCACCGACCGGTGGGGCGCGACCCACTACGGGCGCCTCAACGGGTTGTTGTCCGCGCCGGTGGTCATCGTGTCGGCACTGGCTCCGTGGGCGGGCACCGTGCTGTCGGCGGCCACCGGTAGCTACGCGAACGCCTATCTCGTCCTCGGTGTGATCGCCGCCCTTGCCGCGGTGATCGCTCCTCTGACCGGAATTACCCGATCGACGAAAGAGATGTTGTGACAAGCGAATACGCATACGACGCGGTGGTCATTGGCGGCGGCCAGTCCGGCCTCGCTGCCGCCTACCACCTCACTGGTGCCGGTCAGCGCACCGTAGTGCTGGAAGCCGCGCCGGAGGCGACCGGCTCCTGGCCGCGGTATTACGACAGCCTGACCCTGTTCTCCCCGGCCCGCTACAGCGCCCTGCCCGGCCGCCGGTTCCCCGGAGACCCGGATCGGTATCCGCACCGCGACGAGGTGATCGACTACCTACGTTCGTACGCCGCCGGACTGGACACCGATATCCACACCAGCACTCCCGTCGAGACCGTCACCGCGAACAGCGGCGACGGATTCACGGTTACCACCGCATCCGGGACGGTCTTCACCGCACCGCGGGTGATCGCGGCGACCGGATCCTTCGGCTCCCCGTTTCTGCCCGCGCTGCCAGGACAAGACGAGTTCGAGGGCCGGATTCTGCACGCGAGCCAGTACCGCCACCCCGGCGAGTTCGTGGGCCAACGGGTGGTCGTGGTCGGGGGAGGGAACTCGGCAGTGCAGATTGCCGCTGAGCTGGCCGAACACGCGGAGACCGTGTTGGCTAGCCGGGCGCCGGTGAAGTTCGTGCCGCAGCGCCCGCTGGGCCGGGATGTCCATTTCTGGTTCGGCCTCACAGGATTCGACGCCGCCTCGCTGGGCCGGATCGTGAAACAGGCGCCGACGCAGCCGGTGCTCGACGAAGGCCGCTACCGCGCCGCGCTCGCGACCGGGAAACCGCAGCGACGAGTGATGTTCACCGCCTTCACCGCCGATGGCGTGGTGTGGCCGGACGGCACCCGCGCTCGGGTGGATACGGTCGTCTTCGCCACCGGTTACCGCCCGCACCTGCGCTATCTCGCCGGAACCGGGGCGCTCACCGATGCCGGGGCCCCGCGACACCGTCAGGGCGTGTCGCTCACCCACCCCGGGCTGGGGTTCCTCGGATTGGAATGGCAGCGGACCCCGTCGTCGAACTCGCTGCGCGGGGTCGGACGCGACGCGGCCTATCTGGTGCGGCATCTGCGGCCCGCGACCGCACGGCACCCGGAGCACGCACGATGACCACCACACCAGCGGACACGACCGCACAGATACTGGTCCGCGGCGGACACGTGGTCTCCGCCGACGGCACCCCGATCACCTACCTGGTCCAGGGTGCGGGGCCGGTGTTGCTGGCAGTACACGGTGGGCTGGGTAGCGCGGTGAGCATGCTGCCGCTCTCCGGTCACCTCGCCGAGCACTACACGGTGGTGGCGATGAACTGCCGCGGCCACGGTACCTCCGGCACCCCGCAGTCGGCGCCGGACATCACGCACGAGGTCGCCGACATCACCGCCGTGATCGACGCAGTCGGGCCGATCGAAGTACTGTTCGGCTATTCGTTCGGCGCGGTATTGACGTTGGAAACCGCGCTACGCGCACCGGAACAGGTGCCACGGCTGGCCGTTTATGAACCACCCTTGCCGGTCACCTACCCGATCCCTGATCTCGCGGCAGTGGATACGGCGATAGCGGCCGGGGATTACGAGCGCCTGGTCCTGGACGCCTCCGCCACATCAGGCGGGTTCTCCCCAGCTGAGCTGGCCTCGCTGCGCAGCGATCCGTTGTGGTGGCACAAGGTTGCCCAGGCCCCAACTCTGGTCGCGACCTCGAGGGTGCTGGCCGACCTGGATCCGGAGGTGGGCCGCTACAGTGCGATCAGCGCGCCGGCCACGGTGATCACCGGCACCACCAGCGCAGACTACCTCCTCGACGCCGCCGACCAGCTCACCGCCGCGCTCCCGGCCCCGACCCTGAAAACCCTTCCGGGGCAGGGCCATCACGTCGACCCAGGCGCCCTGGCCGAGGCCCTGATCAGGCAGTGAGGGTATCGAGGCGATGGCCGGTGTCGGGCCACCACGCGGTCGCCAGGCCGTAGCCGATGAGGCAACCACCCAGTTGGCATACCGCGATCACCAACGTCGACACCGGATTCAATCCCAGCACGACCGCACCCATGACCACGGCCGGATTGCCGAGAAAACCCGGGTGCCCCCGTCAGCATCCCGGTGCCGAGCACTTCCGTGCGATATCGCGCGGCAGCCCCGACTCTTGGGCTCGGTACAGTCGCGGCGGCGGCCATCCTCCTTCCGCGACCTCGGTCTACTGCGGGGAAGTCATGCGTGGGTGGGCAGCAGTTCGGCGATGAGTGCCTCGACCCGTGCGCGGATTTCGTCCCGGATCGGGCGCACCGACTCCACGCCTTTCCCGGCGGGATCGTCGAGGTCCCAGTCGCGGTAGCTGATACCCGGGAACACCGGGCAGGTGTCACCGCAACCCATGGTGATCACCACCGTGGACGATTCCACCGCGTCGAGGGTGAGGATCTTCGGGGCCTGGTCGGTGATATCGATACCGACCTCGCGCATGGCCTGCACCGCAGCAGGGTTCAACTGATCAGCGGGAGCGCTGCCCGCAGACCGAACCTCGATCGCCCCGTGCGCGAGGTGGGTGAGGAATCCGGCCGCCATCTGGGAACGGCCGGCGTTGTGAACGCAGACGAACAACACACTCGGCTTATCGGTCACAGCGGCCTTTCAGACGATGGGGACGTCGAGTTCGGCGAGCAACGCGCGCACGCGGGCTTCGATCTCGGCGCGGATCAGGCGGATCGCGGCGACATCCAGACCGGCGGGATCGGGCAGATCCCAATCCTCATAGCGGCGGCCAGGATACACCGGGCAGGCATCGCCGCAGCCCATTGTGATGATGACGTCGGCGGCTTTCAGGATCTCCTCGGTCCACGGCTTCGGGTACTCACCGGTGATGTCGATCCCGATCTCGGCCATCGCCTCGACCGCCGCAGGATTGATCTCCTCGCCCGGCTCGCTGCCGCCGGACCAGCCGATCGCGTGCTCGCCGGCGAGGTGGGTGAACAGGCCGAGCGCCATCTGGGAACGGCCGGCGTTATGGGTGCACAGGAACAGCACGGTCGGAGTCCCGGTGTGGTGGAGCCCTTCCACCTTGGCCAACGCCTGAAGGCGTTGGCGGGCGAACCGCTCGGCCAACAGGGGCAGGAAGTTCACGACGGTGGCGCGGCCGGCGAACTGCTCGTAGGAGGAGCGCAGGAATCGTTCGATAGTTTCCACACCGAAGGTGCCATCGAACTCCCGCTGCAACCGGGCCGCAGCAGTTTTCAACGCCACATGCTGGTCGATACTCAGATCCGCACGCAACGCGGCGGTGGGGAGGGGTGATTCGGTCATATCCGTTGTCCGATACTCGAGAAGGATGGATCAGGATTGGATGGGTGAGTTGAATTCGGCCGCGAGGGTCTGGACGCGGGCGGCGATATCGTCACGGACCAACCGCATCCGTTGGATCCCCTCGATCCCGCGCTCCGAGGGTTCATCGGTGTCCCACCGCAGCACCCGCACACTGTCCGGGATGTCGAGCTGGGCTTCGCGGCCCAGCACGACGACCAGGTCCACGGTGGGCAGCAGCAATGGATCCACCGGTTTCGGGTGCTCGCCGCTGATATCGACCCCGACCTCGGAGAGAACGGCCACCGACAGCGCGTTGAGATTCGTACCCGGGTCGGTGCCCGCCGAGACCGCAACAATCTGCCCGGCGGCCTGGCGCATCAGTCCGGCTGCCATCTGCGATTTGCCGCTGTTGCGCACGCACACGAACAACACCGTTGGAGTCGTACTCATCGCGGTCCCGCCTCGGAGGTAACCGGTGCGAATCGGTTGCGCAGAGCCAGCGACACGTACACCAGCGCCACCAGGACAGGGACCTCGATCAGCGGGCCCACCACACCGGCGAGGGCTTGGCCGGAGGTGGCGCCGTAGGTGGCGATCGCGACCGCGATGGCGAGCTCGAAGTTGTTGCCTGCCGCGGTGAACGCCAGCGTGGTCGTGCGCTCGTAGCCGAGACCCATGACCGCCCCGAACAGGTAGCCGCCGCCCCACATGATCGCGAAATACGCCAGCAGCGGCACCGCGATCCGCACCACATCCAGCGGCTGGGAGGTAATGCGGTCGCCCTGGAGAGCGAACAGCACCACGATGGTGAACAGCAGCCCGTATAGTGCCCACGGCCCGATCCGCGGGATCAGGGTGGATTCGTACCAGTCGCGGCCCTTGGTGCGTTCCCCAAGCCGGCGGGTGAGATAGCCCGCGAGCAGCGGGATGCCGAGGAAGGTCAGCACCGATTTCGCGATCTCCCAGGGCGACGCCTCGATCGTGGTCTGTTCCAGGTCCAACCAACCGGGCAGTACCGAGAGGTAGAACCAGCCCAGGACCGCGAACATGATGACTTGGAAGATCGAATTCAGCGCCACCAGGACAGCGGCGGCTTCGCGGTCGCCGCAGGCTAGGTCGTTCCAGATGATCACCATGGCGATACAGCGCGCCAGGCCGACGATGATCAACCCAGTCCGATACTCCGGGAGATCGGGCAGCAGCAGCCAGGCCAGGGCGAACATCAGCGCCGGGCCGAGCACCCAGTTCAGCACGAGCGATCCGACGAGGAGGCGCCGGTCGCCGGTGACGGTGTCGAGGCGGTCGTAGCGGACCTTTGCCAGCACCGGGTACATCATGATCAGCAGCCCGAGCGCAATCGGCAGCGAGATTCCGTCGATCTCCACTGCCGCCAGCGCGTCTCCGAGGCCAGGGATGAGTCGGCCCAGCAGCAGCCCGGCGGCCATGGCGATGCCGATCCAGACCGGCAGGAATCGGTCGAGCGTCGACAGCTTCCCGACCACACCATGCTCGGCGCCGGACGTGGGGGTGTCGGTGGCGGTCATGCGTTCACCTCGGCGGTCGCGTCGCTTTCGGCCAGCAATGTGTGCGAAACCTTGGTCAATACCTCGGGCACGACCCGGTAGTACACCCAGGAAGCTCGGCGTTCGCTGGTCAGCAGTCCCGCTTCACGGAGCACCTTCAGGTGGTGGGAGATGGTCGGCTGGGTGAGCTTGATGCCTTCGGACAGGTCGCATACGCAGGCTTCCTGGCCGGTGTGGGCGGCGATCGAACTCAGCAGCCGCAGCCGGATCGGGTCCGACAGCGCCTTGAACACCGCCGCCAACTCCACCGCTGCCTCCGCTGATAAAGGCTCACGCACCTGCAACCCGGGGCTGCAGGCATCATCGGGTATTACTCGCAACTGCGACTTCGACATCAATCGATATTGACAGCTATCTAACCGGTGCGGCAAGCGAACAGGTGGTGAACAAGCCAGTGCCAGGCTGGCTGGCGAGCTTGCGTCGCTGAAAGCGGGTTTCCAGGCCCTGCGTGCGATCTACGACGACGATTAGTAGTATCGCCACGTGATCTTCGCGCCTCTGGTTCCGCGACGAGTCGTGCTGCTGCGGCTCGCGGTCGTGGTGTCGGCGTTCGTCGGGATCGCGCTTATTCAGGGGGCGCAGTGCCAGGCCGGCATGCCGATGGGCATGGCGATGGCACAGTCGCTCGCCACGATCGACGGCGCGACGAGCGACCAGTGCGGTGTGGTGCCGGTCGATGCTGGGGCAGGGCACGTTGCCGACTATGGGCACGATTCGGGAATGGTCGCCGTTGGCCTCGATGCGCCGATGGCCGTGCAGGTCGCCGAGGATCCCGAGCCGGTGTTTCCTGCTGGGCTGGTGATGGCCTGCCTGGCTGTGTTCCTAGCGCTGCTGGCGGCGTTCGCGCTACCGCGTCGGGGAGGACTCACCCATCGGGTGCGGTTGGTTCAGGACGCGGAGATGACGGGGGTGCGGTCGGTGCTGCCCCGAGCACCGACTTTGGCTGAACTCTGCGTGTTGCGGACATAGAGAGCGGGCGCCCGGGACGTGTCGGGTATTGCGACGGTCTCGGGTATCGCGTCGGCGTCTGGAATGCCGGCGTGACTTACTCATGCCCTTTCTCTGTCCTTCCACTCGCAGGAGTCTTTGTGAATCTTGTTCCTGTTCTTGTCACCGGCTTGTTCGCCGGAGGCGTTTCTTGTGCTGCTGTTCAGGGCGGCCTGCTCACTGGTCTGATCAGCCGTCAGCGGGCCGCGACCGTCGCCGATACGTCGGCTGCGGGGCCGGGCGATGGCGCGACGGTGATGACGGCGGTCGAGCCGCGATGGCGGCAACGCGTCGCCGACGATCTCGCACCGGTCGGGGGGTTCCTCGCCGGGAAGCTGGCGTCGCACACCGTGCTCGGTGCGGTGCTGGGCGCGCTCGGTGGTGCGGTGCAGTTGTCGACGGGTGCGCGTACCTGGCTGCAGATCGGGGCCGGGTTGCTGATCATCGTGTTCGGTCTTGCGCAATTGGGTGTGCCGGGCTTCCGGCGCATTGTGGTCGAACCGCCCGCCTCGTGGATGCGATTGCTGCGCAAGCGGGCGCGTTCCCAGGCTGCGCTGGCGCCTGCGGTGCTGGGTGTGCTGACGATCCTGATCCCGTGTGGCGTGACGCTGTCGGTGGAGGCGCTGGCGCTGGCGTCGGGGTCGCCGTGGTGGGGTGCGGCGATCATGGCGGTATTCGTGCTCGGTACCAGCCCGCTGTTCGCGGTACTCGGATACGCCGCTCGGGTCGCGGCCACCGCGTGGCGGGGCCGACTGGCCTTGGCCACCGGGCTTGTCGTGCTGGCCATGGGCTTCTACACCCTCAACGGCGGTTTGGAGCTGGCCGGATCTCCGCTCGCGGCCAGCCGGTTGGCGGAGTCCGTCGGATTCGAACCGCCGGCGGCGGATGCCTCAGCCGCGACGATCGTCAACGGCGTCCAGACCCTGACGATCAACGCGAACACCGGTTCTTACAGCCCGAAGAACATCGAGGCGACCTCCGGCATGCCGACCACGCTGGTGGTCAAGACCGACCGAACCCAAGGATGTATCCGGTCGATCGTCTTCCCGAGCCTCGGCATCACCAAAACGCTGCCGACCAGCGGCGAGACCCGCATCGACCTGGGCACCTTGCAGCCCGGCCGCCTCGATTACACCTGCGGCATGGGCATGTACTCGGGCATGATCACCATTCTCTGAAGGGACCAATCGGCATGACAACGCACGTCTTCCGTATCGACGGCATGCACTGCGGCAGTTGCGCGCTGCTCATCGACGACGCCCTCGAGGACCTTCCTGGCGTTCGCGCCACGCAGACCTCGATGAAGAAGGCACGCAGCACCGTCGACCTCGACCTCGCGGTCAACACGCCCGAGGATGTGATCGCCGCGATCACCGAACTCGGTTACACCGCCGCGGTCGTGGAATAGTTACCCGACCGGCCAGGGTTGCGTCAGCAGGTCCGCGTTGACCTGCTGACGCACCCACAGCGCCACCACGGCGACCACCACACCGATCAGCAGCAGTCGGCGCAGTCGCGGACGCAGTGTGATGTGTAGCCACCATCCGGTGAGCGCACCGACTGCACCTCGAACGAGCACAACGACGACAACGCCTGCCAGCGCGACAACGCCCGGGTTGTAGCGAATCGACTCGCCAACGTCACCGGTGAGCAGCAGAAACGTGGCCCGGGTCCCGCCGCAGAACGGATCCATGATCCCGATGTAATGCAGGGGGCCGTGCAGGTCCACCGTCGGCACCCCGACGACCCGCAGTGCCGCGGCACCGACGGAGAGTGCAAGAGCGGAAATCGTCAGCCACTGTAAGCGGTCACCGCCGGACTGAGCGGCGATATCGGGGGCTACAGACCGGCCATACATTGTCGACTCCGTGACTTGTACTTGATATCGAAACACCAGTAGGTGAGCTGCCGGACACGGCGAGATGACCACGAGCTCGGATTACTGGCTGCTGCATCGTCGAAATGGGCGTCCGGTAGTTCCGGATCACTCGCTCATCATGCACCTTCCAGTCGAATGGAAGGTCAACTCGATTGTCGAGGCGCCGCTGTCGACCTCGCTTTGCCGACGAGGGGTCGCTGCCACGTCCTGGGCAACAGGATTTGCACACGGCGCCTTCACGGAATCTTCACGCCTCGTATCTAGCGTGTCGGTAGGCCGGGGCCGGAAGCGTGACAGTGCCGATCGATGGTTCGGCTGTAGGACCGCCGTTGACAGCAATTACGTACACATCGATCACGGAACGCTGCTGGGCTGATTCCGTTTGGTCGAGTAAGGACAATCGCCATGGGTGAACTTCTGATCGGGACGACGCTGTTGGCATCGTTCTTCGCCGGAGTGGTAGCCCTGTTGGCGCCTTGTTGTGTGTCGGTGATGTTGCCGGCGTACCTGGCGACCGGGTTCCGGCATCGGGGTGGGGTGGTGCCCGCGACATTGGTTTTCGGGGCCGGGGTGGCGACGGTGATTCTGCCGATCGGTCTCGGGGCAACCGCGTTGAGCAGGTTGTTCATCGAACAGCATGTGTGGTTGTTCTCGATCGGCGGTGCACTGATGGTGCTCGGCGGAATCGCGGTCCTGTCGGGGTGGAAACCGAATCTGCCTATGCCCGGTGCCCGTGCGGCGCGGGAGGGCAGCTTCGGTTCTGCCTATGTACTCGGTGCGTTCTCCGGTGTCGCCAGTGCATGCTGTGCGCCTGTTCTGGTCGGTGTGGCCGTGTTGTCGGGCGCATCGTCGTCGTTCCCGGTGGCGCTCGCGGTCGGGTTGGCCTATGTGGCCGGGATGGTCGCGCCGCTGGCGTTGATCGCGCTCGTCTGGGACCGCCGCCGCGAGGGCGCCACCCGATTGCTGACCGAACGAACGCTGTGGCTGCGGGTGGGGCGCTGGGAGCACCCGTTGGCAGTCGGCACCGCCCTCAGCGGCGCACTCTTGATCGCCATGGGCCTGCTGTCGGGTCTGCTGGCTTTCACCGGTGCGGGCATGAACGCCGGTGGCTGGCAATCCGAGGTCAGCGCGTGGCTACAACATGCCAGCACGCGCATTCAGGACGCCGTGTCCTGGCTGCCGGGCTGGGTATTCGCCGCGCTGCTGCTACTCGGCCTCGCCGTCCTCATCCGCCGCGCTATCCGAAGGCCAGCACCCTCCGTCACGTTCACCGAGAACGCGGCGCCCAGGTGCTGCCACGACAACGACGCCTCCGGGTTCAGCCCGGAGTCCGTGGAGGAGAATCGACATGAACGCCAGCAGCGGTAAGACCGCCACTACGCCGCCGCACGGTAAGCGGGATCGGGCCAAAGACCGGCGGCATCGAACGGTGCGCCTCGCAGCGTCGTCGCGCGGATCCACGTCGCGGCGGTGGCCGATGATCGTCGCGATGCTGGCTGTCCTCGCCCTCGGGGTGCTGTTCCTCATCTACCAGAATGCTCAGGGTGCCCGGAACGCCACCGACGGCGGTAGTGGCTACCGGCATGTGGCTGGCGAACCCGGTATCGGTGCCCCGGCCCCGGATTTCGCGCTGACCTCGACCACGGGAGAAACCGTGCGGCTCAGCGACTTCCGCGGCCGCAGTGTGCTGCTCTACTTCCAGGAGGGCCTGATGTGTCAGCCGTGCTGGGCCCAGATCGCCGACCTCGAGGCCAACACCGCCGCGCTGCAAGCGGCCGGGATCGATGCAGTGGTGTCGATCTCGCACGACTCGGTGGATCAGCAGGCACGCAAGGCCGCCGACGAGAACCTGTCGACCCCGATCCTGTCCGATCCCTCCCAGCAGGTCATCCGCGCCTACGACGCCCAGAAGTACGGAATGATGCAGGGGCAGATGGCCGGACACAGCTTCGTTTTGGTCGGCCCGGACGGCGCCATCACCTGGCGCGCCGACTATGGCGGCGCACCGGACTACACCATGTTCCTGCCGACCGACAAGATGCTCGCCGACCTGAGCAAGGAACGTATCTCGTGACCGCACCGATCGAGATCACCCTGCTCACCCAGCACGCGTGCGCCTACTGCGATCAGGCGAAACAGGTGCTGGAGCGAGTGGGCCGCGACTACCCGCTGCGGATCACCGAGATCGATCTGGCCTTAGAAGAAGGCCGCCGACTCGCCGAAGGGGCGGGTGTGTTGTTCGCCCCCGGCGTCCTTGTCGACGGTGCACCGTTTTCCTTCGGCCGGTTGTCCGAGCGCAGGCTACGCCGTGTCCTCGCCCGCAGAAGCCGGACTGACACCGGCGTCCGCGCCACAAGATCGCCGGATTGAGTGATAGCCACACGGATACCCCATTGAATAATGAGGTTCGTTGACAGGAGGTATGGCGATGACTCCGGCTGATATTCGCGCCGCGGACGCCGACCGCGAGCGGGTGGCGTCGGCGTTGGCGAGCCACACGGGTGCGGGGCGGCTGACACTCGACGAATTCTCCGAGCGGGTCGCGGCTGCCTATAGGGCGCGCACCATGGGCGAGTTGTCGGTGATCACCAGCGATCTGCCGGCGCTCGCGCCGCCCCGCGCCGCCGGACTCACCGCGAACTGGTCGGCGCGCTCACTGTTGGGTGTCTCGGCCGCCATCGCTGTCGCGGTGGCCGTGACGGGTCTGGGCGCTGCCTCGGTGGCCTACGCAGGCCCTCTGATGAGTGCATGGGGATTCGGCTGCGCCTGATCCACATACACTCGACGCGACCATCGTTGGTTGTCGTATTCAGCAAGTCCCCGTTAGGGGCCGCAACGCGAAAGGGGGTGAGCCAGATGAATCCCCTGCAGATGATCTGCGACATGTTATGCCGTGCGATGGGGTCCTGCTGTCCGATGATGTGACGTCACGACCTGGCCGGTCGGTCCGTACGGCGACCGGCCAGGCTGGCGTGGCCGGACGGGGTTGCCGGTCTGCACGGGCGCCCCTTCGGGCGCGCCGACCCGGCTCGACGAGCGGCATCTGCCGCAGGTAGCTTCAGCCTGGCAGCGCAACACTCGGTCGCGCACCGGCTGCCCGTCGAGGGAGCTGCCACCGTGGCGACCGGATGATCGGGTACATACGGTGCTCGTCGGCTGGTTCCGGGCACGTAGCCATTACCGGAATTCGGTGAGACCGCTGCCGGCGGACCGGCCGAGGGGCGGCGCGGGCTCGGGGGCGCTTTCGAGGATCCAGCACACTTCGGCCCCGGCTTGGTGCGCGGATCGGCCTTCGTTGGCGGCGTGGGCGAGCAGGGTGGCCAGGTAGGTTTCGAACACCTCGAGTTCGGCGATGCGGGCGCGCACGTGATGCAGCCGATCGGTGAGGGTCTGCTCGACCTGACCACAGGGCATTTCGCCGCGGTCGTGCAGGGCGAGGATCTCGTGCACTTCGGTCAGTGACATGCCCGCGGTCTGGCAGCGTCGGATGAATCGCAGCCGGTCGACGGTGTCCTTGCCATAGCGGCGGTGACCGCTGTGGGTGCGGCCCGGGGGTGGGACCAGGCCGGATTCCTCGTAGAAGCGGATGGTCTTGGTGCTCACTCCGGTGAGTTCGGCCACTTCACCGATTCTCATGCGATTTCCCCTTGATCTTCCAGTCGACTGGAAGTGTAACCCTTTCTGTGAGCCCGGGAGTTGCCCGGCGCCGAGAAGCACCTGTGTGCCGCGCGGTGTGCACGGCTTCGGACAGAAAGGGCGCATCCCCGCAGTGACGACCACCATCGAGTTGCCTGCTGCCGAGTCATCCGGCTCGGGAGCACCGGCCCGCACCATTGACTTGTCCATCACCGGGATGACGTGCGCGTCATGCGCGGCGCGGATCGAGCGCAGGCTGAACAAGCTGCCCGATGTCACCGCGACCGTGAACTTCGTAACGGCCAGCGCCCGCGTCGAGGGCCCACAGGATCTCGCGGCACAGGATCTCATCGACGCGGTCAAAGCCGCCGGATACGGGGCGAGCGTTCCGGCTCCCGTACCCACCGCCGAATCGGCGGGCAATGATGCCGGTGCGGGTGCCGACAACGACGAGGCACGGCATGTGCGGGCGCTGCGGGATCGGCTGGTGGTCTGTGTGACGCTGACGGTGCCGGTGGTGCTGCTGTCGATGGTGCCTGCCTTCCAGTTCCGGTTCTGGCAGTGGCTGGTGTTCGCGCTGGCCTCGCCGGTGGCGTTGTGGGGTGCGTGGCCGTTTCATCGCGCGGCGGCACTGAACCTGCGGCACAAGGCCGCGACCATGGACACCCTGGTCTCGCTCGGCGTGCTGGCCGCCTGGCTGTGGAGCATCTACGCGCTGTTCTTCGGTGGTGCGGGCGAACCGGGCATGAGCATGGGCTTCTCGCTGCTCCCGCACGCCGGGGCGACCGGGCAGGCCGAGATCTACCTCGAGGTCGCGGCCGCGCTGACGGCGTTCATCCTGGCCGGCCGCTACTTCGAGGCACGGGCCCGCCGCCGGGCCGGCGAGGCGATTCGGGCGCTGATGAATCTGGGCGCCAAGGACGTGACCGTCCTGCGTGACGGTCGTGAGACGCGAGTTCCGATTGAGCAGTTGGTGGTCGGCGACGAGTTCGTGGTGCGGCCGGGTGAGAAGATCGCCAGCGACGGTGTGGTGGTCGATGGCTCGTCGGCTGTGGATGAGTCGCTGCTGACCGGTGAATCGTTGCCGGTGGAGGTCGGTCCGGGTGATCCGGTGACCGGTGCGACCGTGAATGCCGGTGGCCGTCTGGTGGTGCGCGCCACCCGGGTGGGTGCCGATACCAAGCTCGCGCAGATCGCGCGGCTGGTGGAGGACGCGCAGACCGGTAAGGCCGAGGTGCAGCGGCTCGCCGATTCGATCTCCGAGATCTTCGTCCCGGTCGTGATCCTGCTGGCGATTGAGACTTTGTTCGCGTGGCTGATCCTCGGATTCCCCGCCGCGATGGCGTTGACCGCGGCGGTCGCGGTGCTGATCATCGCCTGCCCGTGTTCGCTGGGTTTGGCGACGCCGACCGCGCTGATGGTCGGCACCGGTCGCGGTGCCCAGCTCGGTCTGCTGATCAAGGGCCCCGAGGTCCTGGAATCGACCCGCCGCATCGACACGATCGTGTTGGACAAGACCGGTACCGTCACCGAGGGTCGGATGCGCCTGGTCGGCGTGGTCCTGCCCGAGGGTGAGGATCGTCATGAGGTCTTGCGGTTGGCCGGCGCGGTGGAACACGCCAGCGAACACCCGATCGCGGCGGCCATCGCCGCCGCAGCCGTGCAGGAGACCGGCGACCTGGCGCCGGTGATCGGGTTCGTCAACCACGCCGGTCGCGGTGTCTCCGGCACCGTCGACGGTCGTGAGGTGCTGGCCGGGCGGGCGAGCTGGCTGGCCGATGACCGGGATCTGGAGATCCCCCCGGCGCTGCTGCGCGCCCAGCGGGAATCCGAGAAGGCCGGGCGCACCGTGGTTTTCGCGGCGTGGGATGGCTATGTTCGCGCCGCGTTCGAGGTGGCCGACACGGTGAAGGCGACCAGCGCCGAAGCTGTTTCGCAGTTGAAGGCGCTTGGGCTCACCCCGGTGCTGCTGACCGGTGACAACACCGCCGCCGCCGGGCACGTCGCCGCCGAGGTCGGCATCGAGCGGGTCATCGCCGAGGTCCACCCTGAAGACAAGGTCGCCGAGGTCAAGCGGCTACAGACCGAGGGCAAGGTGGTGGCGATGGTCGGTGACGGCGTCAACGACGCCGCGGCGCTGGCCCAAGCCGACCTCGGTTTGGCGATGGGCACCGGTACCGACGCCGCCATCGCCGCCGCGGACCTCACCCTGGTCAAGGGTGACCTGCTCGGCGCCGTCGACGCGATCCGGCTGGCCCGCAAAACCCTGTCGACCATCAAGGGCAACTTGTTCTGGGCGTTCGCCTACAACGTCGCGGCTCTGCCGCTGGCTGCCCTCGGTTTGCTCAACCCACTGATCGCCGGGGCCGCGATGGCCAGCTCCTCGGTGTTCGTGGTGTCCAACAGCCTGCGACTACGCCGATTCCAGCCGCTGCGCAAACAGTGACAGCCCACCCGCAAACAACCCCCGAAACCACAGACAAGGAAGACAAGAACATGGTCAATGGCATCAAACACCGCTCCGCCCTCGCGATCGCGGCCGGAGTCGTGACGGTCGGCGTCGCTGTCGTCGTCGCCGGAGTGGCGATCAGCTCCGGACCCGATACCCCAGCGATCACCACCGCCGCGGCGACGAGTACCGCCGACATGCCGTCACACAACACGATTCCGACCAGTACACCCGCTCCGGCAGCCCCGCAGCCCACCACCGCGCCAGCCCCAGCACCGGCCGCCACACCCGCTCCGACAACGCCGGTCGTTCCGAACGGCACCGCCGGCATGTCCCCGATGGAGATGCAGATGTGGCTGGAGGCCATGCGCATGGGCATGCAGACCGGATTGGGAATGGGAATGGGGATGAATCCCGGCATGAACAACGGCATGGGCATGAACAACGGGATGGGTATGGGCAACGGCATGGGCATGGGCATGAACAACGGCGGCATGGGCATGGGCATGGGCATGGGCATGGGTGGCATGAACGGGATGGGCAGCATGAACGGCAATACCGGAGCGACGGATGGCACGACGAACGGCAAGTGATCATGCCGCCGCTCGGACAGAACTGACCAGAACCACCCACAGTGCCCCGCCCAGAGAGAGGTTGCCGCTGACATGCACAGAATCGGTTCCCCCGGCGACAGAGCCACGCTGGCACTCGACGACCGGGCCACCGTGGTGGCCCGGCACCGTGACTATCGCGAGATAGGCAGGCAGTGATGGCTGACCAGCCGGATCAGGCCGACGAACAGGACCGACGTATCGCGACGCGGATCGGGGTGGGCGCTGCAAGCATAGTCGGCGCGATCGCGGTGACCACGGTGCTGATCACCAACGGCCAACAGTCCGATCCTGCGCCGTTGGCGGTCGCGGTAACCGCCGACGCTTCGGCGGGCCAGCCAGTGCCCACCACGGCCACCCCGGCACCGAGCACAGCCACGATGCCTGCGCCGATGACACGCAGCAGCGGCAGCGGCTGTGGTGGCGGCGAAGCCGAGACCGGACCGACGGTCCCGACAACGGCTGCCGCACCGTCGGCCGCCGCGCCGGGCCAGCCGCAACGGCAGGCGACACCGCCTGCTCCGATGACGCGCAGCCATGGCAGCTGAGCACGCGGAGTCACGGTTCCCGGTGATGGGCAGCGACGGGCACCTGATCGTGGTCGGCGACCCGCAGCTGCTCACCATCGCACGCGAGAGGCTCGAGGAGTGCGAGGCACGCTGGTCGCGGTTCCGATCCAGTAGTGAACTGTGTGCTCTCAACGCGGCCGCGGGCAGCTGGATTCGGCTCTCGCCCCCCACGCTCGCACTGGCATCGCTTGCGGTGCGAGCCTGGGAGGTGACCGGCGGGCTCTTCGATCCGACCGTGCTACCCGCGCTGGAGTCCGTCGGCTACCTCCGCAGTTTCGGTGCGCCACAGCCGGATTCACCTGCCAATCCGATGCCCGTGCCGGCACCGGGGTGCGCGGGGATCGAGTTCCGGCGCGACATGGTCCGGCTGCCTCGGGGGGTGAGGATCGATCTCGGCGGCATCGGGAAGGGTTACGCGGCGGATCTGATCGCGGCGGAATTGATCGCGGCCGGCGCCGAGGGCGTCAGCGTAAACCTCGGGGGTGACCTACGCGTGGCAGGAGTCGCGCCCGGCGCACAGCCGTGGGGGGTCGCGGTCGCCGATGAAACCGCCCCCGAATCCGACCTTGTTCATGTGGCCATGACCGAGGGAGCGGTCGCGACATCGACTCGGCTGCGCAGGCGCTGGCAGCAGCACGGGCGCGACCGCCACCACCTGATCGACCCACGCACCGGGACCTCTACGAGCAATGGCGTCGACGCCGTCACGGTGATTGCGGGCGAGGCATATTGGGCCGAGGTCCTGGCCAAGGCCGCGCTGATCGCGGGGATCGCGGCCGGGACGGCCGTGCTGGAGAAGTGGGGTGTCGCGGGGTTGATCGTGACCGAGGACGGGTCAGGGCATCGCGCCGGCCCGTGGGAAAGGTTTGTGACGTGGGCTCCCAACTGTCCTGGTACATAGCCCGTTCCGGGGGGCTGGTCTCCTGGTGGCTGCTGTCGGCCACGGTGGTGTGGGGGCTGTTGATGTCGAGCCGGGTACTCGGTCCGCGGGCGATGCCCGCGCGCCTGTACGACCTGCATCGGTTCGTGTCGGTGCTGTCGCTGGTGTTTCTTGGGCTGCATCTGGCCGGTCTGCTGACCGATCGCTGGGTACGGCTCGGCGTGCTGGAGGTGCTGGTCCCGTTCACCTCGCAGTACCGGCCCGTCGCCGTCGGGTGGGGTGTGATCGCGGTGTATCTGCTCGGCGCGGTACAGGTGACGTCGCTGCTGCGGTCACGTATCCCGCATCGGTGGTGGCGCTGGGTACACACCACCGCGTTCGTGCTGTTCGCCCTTGCGACCGTGCACGCGCTCACCGCCGGGACCGACCGGACTCTCGTACGCGCGACCGCGCTTGCCCTGGTCGCGTCGATCGCCTTCCTTGCCATCTATCGTCTACTGGTCGGGCGCCGAAACGACGGTGGTATTTCCTCAGCCCGGTCCGGCACGGCGCCTCCTGCGCAAACAGCTCGGCTCCGAACACAGTCGATGCAGATTCAGGCAGTGCAGAGAGTAGCCGACGGTGTGGTCGCCCTCGACCTGGCCGACCCGGACGGTGCGCCATTGCCGGGGTGGGCGCCGGGCGCGCATATCGACGTGTGCCTGCCGTCGGGCCTGATCCGGCAGTACTCACTGTGCGGGGAGCCCGCCGCCACCGGGTCGTATCGCATCGGGGTCCTGCACGTCACGGACGGTCGCGGCGGCTCGGCCGAGGTGCACACCTTGCGGGCGGGCGACCGGATCGACATCGGCGGCCCGCGAAACAATTTCCCGCTGGTGCTGGCCCAGGAGTACCTGTTCGTCGCCGGCGGTATCGGCATCACCGCGATCGTGCCGATGGTCCGCGCCGCCGAATCCGCGGGCTTGCCATGGCGTCTGGTGTACGGAGGCCGGTCTCGCTCGGCCATGGCCTTCGCCGACGAACTCGTCACTTTCGGTGGTGACCGAGTCCGGCTGGTTCCGGCCGATATCGCTGGGCTGCCCGATCTCGCTGCGGCAGTGTCCGCCACCTCACCCGAAACGGCGATCTATGCCTGCGGGCCCGAGCCGATGCTGACAGCGCTCGAGAATCTGATTTCTACCGAATTCCCCGACCGCCCTCTGCACACCGAACGGTTCGGTCGCGGGCAACCACGGGTAACGGCCGTCGGCCCGGACACCGAGTTCACGGTGAAACTGCGGCGCAGCGGACAGAACCTGGTGGTTCCGGCCGACCGCAGCCTGCTCTGCGTCCTGCGCGACGCAGCGCCGGGAGCGGTGTCGTCGTCATGCGAGCAGGGCTTCTGCGGCAGCTGCGAGACCCCGGTCTTGGACGGCGTCCCCGACCACCGCGACACCGTGCTCCCTCCTGGGCAACGCGACCGCCGCGACGTCATCTACCCGTGCGTATCTCGAGCGCGCACCGCCACCCTGACTCTCGATCTGTAGATCAGCGGATGCCTTCGGCCGCCAGGCCCTCGCGCTGCTGGGTAGCGTCGATGCTGAATGCGCCGCCGTGGATCAGCTCACCGAGGCCACTACCAAGGCATTCCAGCAGCACCCCGACTACGCGGTGATCACCAGTTTTCCTGGCCTGGCTGACCTCTCCGGCGCTCGGGTGCTCGGCGAGATCGGCGACGACCGCGAGCGGTTCACCGACGCCCGTTCGCTGAAGGACCTACGCCGGTTCTGTGCTGATCACGCGGGCCTCCGGGCGCAGCATCTCGATTACCCGCCGCGTGGTGAAGAACAACCGACTCAACGCTGCAGGATTCCTTTGGGCGTTCGCCGCGATGGCGAAAGCCGGCGCACCCCAAGACCATTAACGCCGAGGACGCGACCGCGGCGATCGGCACGCCGCTGCGCTTCGGCACCTCTTCGACCGCTTCCTCGGGCAGCTCCACTACTGCTTGCAAACCGGTCAGCACTACGACCCGATCAAGGCGTTCGGGCCCGCTCAGGACGCGTCCTTCGAGATCGCGGCTTGACCTCTTGGTGTGATCGGAGGTCTTCTTCGGCGCGTTCAAGACCGATATCGACGCCGAACTCGCCCAGCTCGGCCCGACCGGGTACCGGCCCTTGTGGGTGCGCGACACCCTGTTCTGAGTCAGCAGCACGGCGCCTCGCCGGCCGGGTCGATGAGCGCCTCGGCCAGTGGGCGTGCGAGCTGGGTGTAGGCGTCGGCGACCGGTAGCACGGTCATCCCAGGATGCTCGGATCGCCACTGCTCGGCGGCGTCGGGAGTGGCCAGGAACATCTGCGGATTGCAGCAGGTGGCGCGGACCTGCCCGCCCCGGATCCCGGCGGGGTCGACGAAGGCCACCATCGCGGCGGCCGGTTGCAGGTCGGTGACTCCCGTGACTGGATCGACGGTCAATCGCACGGCGCTGACGGTAACCGGGCACTCGGATTCGACGTGTGCGCTCGCCCCGATCACGGCGGGGAAGACGAGCGTGTCGGGCGCACACCAGGTGTAGAGCTGATGGCCTGCGACGGTGAATCGGTGCGGGGTCGGATTCAGGGTCAATCCCCACCCGAGGACCCGGCCCTGCTCGTCGTATTCGATGTCGGCGCCGATCGGTGTCTCTTCGAGATCTCCGGCGTCGACACCGGCTGCGGCCGCCAACTCCGTGACGGTGACCGGCGCTCCGTGGGCCAGCAGCCGCAGCGCGGCCCGCAGCAGCGCCCGGTCACGGTCGGCTGGTGCGATCGTGGCGAAAACGTCGGCGGGAATGGAGTCGGTGCTCATGAGAGTCAGCCTTTCCGAGAATGCGTCGGGTGCGATGTCGATGACGGTAGGGTCTGTCCCCGGGGGCAGAGTCAAGCCCGCCTCGGGCATCGGCACGGGACCTCGGTCCAGCACACATCGTCGGCGGCCCACCGCGCACGGTGGATGCTGGTGAAGTCGTCGATGCGGTCGAGGATCTGCTGGGCGTCGCTGATCCGGCGGTGCAGCCGCTGTCGCGACCGCTCCAGTAGCTCGGCCAGACGCGCGCCGACCGCTCCGTCTCCACTATCGACGGCGGCATCGGTGAGCTGGCAGATCTCGGCGATGGTGAGCCCGAGCCCGCGCAGCTCGCCGATGAACCGCACACACCACAGTGCGTCATCGGTGTAGAGGCGGTAGCCGGCCGCGCTGCGCCCCAGGGTGTGGATGAGCCCGAGGTCGGTGTATTCACGCAACGCCTTCACCCTCACCCCGGTCCGCGCCGACAACACGCCGATCGTCATGTGCCCGTTCATCTCGGCCTTTCCTGGAGGAGATCGTCAGCCTGCGCAGCAGGACAGTTTCGTCACGTCGGTGGTGAAGGTCTGGGCGGTCAGTTTCAACGCTTCGGCCATGGTCAGATACGGCGCCCAGCTGTGGGCGAGCCGGTCGACGGTCATACCCGCGGTCATCGCGTATCCGGCGGCGGTGATCAGGTCTCCGGCACCCTCGGCCAGCGCGTGCACGCCCAAGATCCGGCCGGTATCGGCGTCGGCGACGATCTTGGCCAGGCCACGGGTATCGCGATTGACCAGCGCCCGCGCCACACTCGACAACGCCAGCGTCCGGCACCGGCACCGGTATCCGGCCGTCACCGCCTCGGCCTCGGTGAGCCCCACGGCGGCGAGGGCGGGGCTGGTGAACGTCAGCCGCGGCACTGTGGCGTAGTCCAGGACCCGATCCGCGTCGGCGAACGCGTTGTCGGCCACCAGCGTTCCCTGCGAGGCGGCCACATACACGAACTGCGGGCCCCCGGCCACGTCCCCGGCCGCCCAGATCCGGGCATTGCCGGTGCGCTGACGGTCATCGACGATCACCGCGCCGCGCCCGTCGACACCGACCCCGACCGCCTCCAGGCCCAGCCCCGCGGTGTTCGGGCGGCGACCGGTCGCGACCAACACGTGTTCGGCCCGCAGCTCGCTGACCCCGGCCCGAGTGCGCACGCTCACCAGCTTGTGGCCGCCACCGGCCAGGACCTTCTCGACGGTGGCCGCGGTCAACACGGCGATATGCTCATCGGCGAAGACAGCCTCGATCGCGGCCGAGATTTCCGGTTCCTCGCCCGGCGCCAGCCGCCCCAGGGCCTCGATCACCGTCACCCGGGTGCCGAGGCGGGCGAACAACTGGGCTTGTTCGAGCCCGACAGTGTTGCCGCCGATCACGATCAGCGACTCCGGGAGCCGCTTCAGGTCCATGGCGGTGGTCGAGGTCAGATACCCGGCCTCGACCAGACCGTCGATCGGCGGGATCCACGGCGTCGCACCGGTCGCGATCAGGTAATGGCCAGCCTCGATCACCCGGGTCCCGCCGTCGTTCGCTCCGACCCGCAACCCCGGCGCCGCACTCGTGCCGTCGAACACTGCCGTGCCGGAGACGATCTCCCACCCGTACTCGCCCGCCAGCTCGATGTACTTGTTTGCCCGCAGCTGCGCGACCAGCGCGTCCTTACCGGCGATCAGGCCCGGAAAATCCAGCGGCACCGCAGCGGCACCCAGGCCGGGAAACCGGTCGGCGGCGGCTGCGGCGTGGCGGGCCTCCGCGGCGGCCAGCAACGTCTTCGACGGCACACACCCGACGTTCACGCAGGTGCCACCGACGGTGTCGCGCTCGATCATCACCACGGACCTGCCGTGGCCGACCGCGGCGATAGCGGCGGCGAACGCCGCCGAACCGGACCCGACGATCGCCAGATCCGGACGGGATTGTGTCGTGGCCACGCCTGCCTCCTGAGGGGTTGAGCAACCGCGTCGCCAGCCAACGGTTGCTATTCGCATTGACGAATACCTACAGGGCTCATACTATGCGCTTAAGCGAATAGTTCAAGTGGTGTGGAGGTGCCCCATGTCCCGGTCCACGACCGCCGTGCCCGGCGACGAGCTGGCGTGCACACATCTGGATACGACGGCGAAGTTCTTTCGCGCCCTGTCGGATCCGACCCGGTTGAAGCTGCTGGAATACATCCTCGCCGGCGAACGCACCTCGGCCGACTGCGTCGCCCACGCCGGCATCTCCCAGCCGCGGGTGTCGGTGCACCTGTCGTGTCTGGCCGATTGCGGATACATCGTCGCGCGCCGCGACGGCAAGAAGCTGCGGTACACGGTCGGAGACCCGCGCGTGGCCGAACTGGTGCTGCTCGCCCGGTTGCTCGCGGCCGACAACGCCGCCGCCCTGACGTGCTGCACCCGCATCGACCAGGTACCGGACGGTGACCGGACATGAACGCCCTCGACAGCCCTCACGTCTCGGCAGCCGCTCACCGTCGGCGGGTTCACCGCGGCTGGGACTGGGTGTCAAGCTCGCCGAGGTCGATGCCGAGCTCGCCGAACTCACCGCGGTCCGGCGACACCCTGGCCGCCGCGCTGGCGGCCGGACGCGAAGACCTGCTCGAGTGCAGCGAATCCCCCCTGCTGCCCTGTCCCATCGACACCGAACCCAGCGCCAGGCAGCGGTGGCTCGGCGAGCTGCGGGGGAGGCCGTTGTGGCTGCTGCGACCTAGACACGCCGCTGGCGGGCTTGCATCGGGACCGCGGCACTGCTGCCTGGGCTGTTGCGCGGTGGTGCCCCGCTGCTGATCGCGGCCGTAGCACTGAGCAGCGGCACGCTGCTGGTGAGCCTGTCATGGCTCCAACCGCTCGGATTCGCCCATCGGACTCGGGCTCCTCGGACTGATCTGGTCCCGCCAATGACTCGCGCCCGCGGCTGCGATGAGGGCTGCGCAGCCACACCTTCCGGCGACGCGGGCACTCCGGCCCGCACCACCGCCGCGACCTGGCTCAGGCCGTCACCGAGTTTGGCGCCTGCGAGGCCACCACGGTGATCAGCACCGTAGCCGTCAATGGCGCCATCGCCGGTGCTCACCGCGCGCCGAGACCGACTGCCCGGTCTCGGCGCGGTACACCTGGGGTGAGCCACGCCAGCGTCAGTGGGATGACGATCAACACGAGGAACGCTTCCAGGAACGGTCCGGCCTCCACGAACTCGGCCAGATCCGACGTAGAACCGCAGCGTGGTGGCAGGGACACCGCTCCGCCGCGCCAGCTGGGAAATACGCATCATCACCACCCCGCGACCCTGAACCTTCGACTCGACTCGAAGGTCAGACCGGCCGTGACGGTTGCCCCCGAGGGCGGTGTGGCCCCGGCGGCCGGTCCCGTGTCCGCGACGAATCAACCTGGCCTGATCGCCGCGCTACTCAGCGGCGGCCCGTGGTGCGCGAGTGTTGGGGCGAAACCTGAGGGAGGGCAGCCACCAGTTCCACGCGCCGAGCAGGCGCATGAGGGCGGGGACGAGGACGAGGCGGATGAGGACGGCGTCGATGGCGACGGCGACGGCGAGGGCGAGTCCGAGTTGTTTGAGTTCGAGGATGTCGGCGGTGAGGAAGCTGGCGAAGATGGCGATCATGATCGCGGCGGCCGCGGTGATGGGGCGTGCGGTGTGGGTGAGCCCGGCCGCGACGGCGCGCTGGTTGTCGCCGCTGGCGTCCCAGTATTCGCGGATGCGACGAATCAGGAACACCTCGTAGTCCATCGAGAGCCCGAACAGTAGCGCGAACACCACGGTGGGTAGGTAGACCTGCACGAATCCGGGGCTGGTGAAGTCGAGGACGTTCTCGCCCAGACCCCACTGGAACACCGCGACGGTGATACCGAGGGCGGCGCCGGTGGCGAGCAGGTTCATCGCGATGGCCTTGAGGGGTAAGGCGATACTGCGGAAAGCGGCGATGAGGAAGACCAGCGAGGCGGTCAGCACCAGGGCTACGACCAGCGGAAGTTTGGTGGTCATTTCGTCGGAGAGATCGACGAATTCGGCGGTGCTGCCGCCGATGCGGATCTCGGCTCCGGCTGCGCCGGCGGCTGTGTTGCGCAGGTCGCGGACGAGGTCGGTGGCGGCCATCGAGTCGAAGGTGACCGAGGGGATCGCCATCGCGAGCATTCGACCGTCATTGAGCTGGGCGGGCAGGACGGTGTCGATGCGGGCGTCGCCGTCGATCTCGGTCAGGAATCGGTTGACCCGTGCTTCGGCGTCTGCGGTGAGTGGGGTGTCGCCGGGGCCAGTGGCGATGATCTCGACCGGGGAGAGTGCTCCGGGCGGGAAGTTGGTGGTCAATGCGGTGCTGGCGCGTCCGGTCGGGCTGTCGTCGAGGGCGGTGGTGCCCATGTCGAGGCCGTAGCGGATCCCGAATACCGGCAGCGCGGCGAGGACCAGCACCGCTGCGGCCGCGGTGCCGAAGAGGACGGGTCGGCGCATGACGAGATACGCCCAGCGCGCCCAGCGGCCACCGAGAACGCCGGGAGCGTCGGTGGCGCTGTCGGCAGGGCGCCAGCGGGCCGGGAGACTACCGCGGTTGACAGCCGGGCCCAAGGCGGCGAGCAGGGCGGGTAGCAGGGTGACGGCGACGGTGAGCATGCTGGTGACGGCGGTGGCGACGCCGATGGCGATGCCACGGAAGATCGGTGCCTGGATGATGATCAACGCGCACAGCGAGATCATCACCACCAAGCCCGAGACCAGAATCGTTTTGCCTGCTGTGGCGAGGGAGCGACCGACGGCGCCGCTGATCGCGGCATGGTCTGGCCCGGTGTGGTGGGTGAGTTCTTCGCGGAAGCGGCTGACGATGAACATCGCGTAGTCGATACCGACGCCGAGGCCGACCATGGTGGCCATGGCTACGGTCAGCGAGTCGAACGCGGTCACAGCAGTGAGGGTGAACAACACTCCGACCGCGGTCAGCATCCCGGCGATGGCCACTGCGATCGGGACCGCCGCTGCGGCCAGGGCGCCGAGGGCGAGGACGAGCAGGACCAGCGCGACCGGGATGCCGATTGCCTCGGCACGGGCCAGGTCGGCGTTCTGCAGTTCGGTGGCCGCGTTCTGTACCGCCGAGTACCCGGTGACCCCCACGTCGATGGAATCGTCGCCGGTGGTGGCGATGGCGTCTTGCAGGTCGCGCGCGACTTTCGCGCGTTCGGCCATGTCGCCGTTCATGCCGGCGAGCGCGATCGCGACGTGACCGTCGGCCGAGATCTGGGATCCGGGCAGCCCGTCGTAGGGGCCGACGACGTCGACCACGCCCTCGACCGCGGTGGCGGCGGTGATCGTGCGAGCCACCGCTGCACGGAACTCGGCGTCGGTGGCGGTGACCGCGCCAGACTGCAGCACGATGACCGCCTGTTCCGTACCGAACTGCGGGAAGTGCCGGGTAACCAGGCGATCCACCTCGGTGGACTCCGAGCCCTCGACACCGAAATCCATCGCACCGAGCCGGTTCTCGAGCAGCGGGTAGGCCACCGCGCACACCACCAGCAGCAGTCCCCAGACCGCCAGGACCGCACGTCTGCGCCGGGCCATCAGAACGCCCCACCGATATAGCACTCCGGGCGAGCCCGGCGGCGATGGTTGCTGAGGCGAGTTCTCGACGACGGCGGACTTCTGCTGGTTCACGCGTTCTCCCTCCGTAGCGACCACGAATTGATCGTCATATCACGATGTAATCGTTGAAACGAGATTAATCACACTCTCACTCGATATCAATAGCTTTCGCCGCTATCATCGCTTTATGGCGATTAATGATGGCGGGGGTTGCCTCGTCGAGACGCAGGGGTTGGATCCGGCGGTGGCCCTGTTCCACAGCCTCTCCGATGCGACACGGTTGGCGATCGTGCACCGGCTGGCGTGCGGGGAAGCGCGGGTCTCGGACCTGATGGCCGGGCTCGGACTGGCTCAGTCAACGGTATCGGCGCACGTAGCGTGCCTGCGCGACTGCGGGCTGGTCGTGGGCCGCCCGCAAGGGCGGCAGGTGTTCTACAGCCTGGCCCGCCCGGAGTTGATGGACCTACTCGCCTCGGCAGAGACCTTGCTCGCGGCGACAGGCAATGCGGTGGCGTTGTGCCCGAACTACGGCACCGACTCCACCACCGAGACGGAGAGCGCGGAGGTACGAGCATGAGCGACGCATGCGGCTGCGGCCACGACGAACCCGCCGGTGACGGCGAGGCCGAGGAACGCGAACCCGAAAAGCTCTGGGAAGTCAGTGAACTGCGCGCCGCCGCGGTCGCCGGAGTGCTGCTGGTCGCGGCACTGATCGTCGGCTGGACCGGCGGCCCACGCGCCGTCGAGTTGGGGTTGGAGATCGCCGCACTGCTCGTCGGTGCCTACACCTTCGTCCCCTCCACGCTCAAACGGCTGGCCAAGGGCAAGATCGGTGTCGGCACGCTGATGACGATCGCCGCGATCGGCGCGGTGATCCTCGGCGAGGTCGGCGAAGCCGCCATGCTGGCGTTCCTGTTCTCCATCAGCGAGGGCCTCGAGGAGTACGCGGTCGCGCGCACCCGCCGCGGGCTGCGCGCCCTGTTGAACCTGGTACCGGACCGGGCCACCGTGCTACGCGACGGCACCGAAACCGTCATCGCCCCTGCCGAGCTGCGCGTCGGGGACCGGATGCTGGTGCGCCCCGGTGAGCGGGTCGCGACCGACGGGGTGATCGTCGACGGGCGTAGCGCGCTGGATGTTTCGGCGATCACCGGCGAATCGGTACCGGTAGAGGCCGGGCCGGGCGCGGAGGTGTTCGCCGGGGCGATCAACGGCACCGGTGTGCTGACCGTCGAGGTCACCACGACCGCCGAGGACAACTCCCTGGCACGGATCGTGCGGATCGTGGAGGCCGAGCAGGCCCGCAAGGGCGACGCTCAACGCTTGGCCGACAAGATCGCCAAACCGCTGGTGCCCGGCATCATGATCGCCGCCACAGCCATCGCGGTGATCGGCGCGCTCTTCGGGGATCCGGTCACCTGGATCGAACGTGCGCTGGTGGTGCTGGTCGCCGCCTCACCGTGCGCGCTGGCGATCTCGGTGCCGGTGACCGTGGTCGCCGCGATCGGTGCGGCGAGCAAGCTGGGTGTGCTGGTCAAGGGCGGTGCCGCACTCGAGGCGATGGGCCGGGTGCGCGAGGTCGCGCTGGACAAGACCGGCACGCTGACGGCGAACAAGCCTGCCGTCGTCGAGATCGCCGCCACCGGCGGTGTGCACGGGGACCGGGTGCTGGCGGTCGCGGCCGCGCTGGAATCGCGCAGTGAACATCCCCTCGCCCGCGCCATCCTCGCCGCCGTCGACACCGTCACTCCCGCCACCGACGTCGAGGCGGTCACCGGTGCCGGGTTGACCGGCCGCGTCGACGGACGCCGGGCGCGGCTGGGCCGTCCGGGCTGGATCGAACCGGGTGTTCTGGCCGCCGATGTGGAACGGATGCAGCACGCGGGGGCGACCGCGGTGCTGATCGAGCTCGACGGCCAGGTGATCGGTGCGATCGCTGTGCGCGACGAACTGCGGCCCGAGGCACACGAGGTCATCGACCGATTGCACGCGCTGGGAATCCGGGTCTCGATGCTCACCGGTGACAACGCCCGCACCGCCGCCGCTCTGGCCGCTGAGGCGGGGATCGAGGACGTGCACGCGGATCTGCGCCCGGAGGACAAGGCCCACATCGTGGGCGAACTGCGCAGCGACCGGTTCACCGCGATGGTCGGCGACGGCGTCAACGACGCCCCCGCACTGGCAACCGCCGACCTCGGTGTGGCGATGGGCGCGATGGGCACCGATGTCGCTATCGAAACCGCGGATGTGGCGTTGATGGGTGAGGACCTGCGGCACCTGCCGCGGGCTCTCGAGCACGCTCGTCGGGCTCGCCGGATCATGTTGCAAAACGTCGGTTTGTCGTTGGGGTTGATCACGATCTTGATCCCGCTCGCGCTGTTCGGGATTCTCGGGTTGGCGGCGGTGGTGCTGGTGCACGAACTCGCCGAGATCGTCGTCATCGCCAACGGTGTCCGCGCCGGACGCACCAAACCCCTGGCCTCGCTGACCGATTCGGCGGCAAAGCCCGCACCGGTACTGGCCGGAGCGCCCGCGTGACCGCCACCGCGTCGTCTGCTCCCACCGTGTCGCGGTGGGGGCGGCGACTGCGGTGGGTCGCTGCCGCGGCCGCGCTGGCCGGTATCGACCTCACGCTCAAAGCGTGGGCGCAGACCACGCTGGCCGGGGCCCCGATCGAGGCGGGTCCGGTGGACCTTAAGTTGGCGTTCAACCCCGGCGCCGCGTTCTCGATCGCCGCCGACGCACCGAGCTGGGTGATGCTCACCATCACCACCGTGATCACCACCGCGGTCGCGGTCGGCGGATGGGTGGTCGCGCCGCGAGCGAACCTGCTCACTCGCGTCGCGCTCGCCGCAATCCTGGGCGGCGCGGTTGCCAACGTGATCGACCGGGCCCCCGACGGTGTGGTCACCGACTACCTGCACACCGGCTGGTGGCCCACCTTCAACCTCGCCGACACCTTCATCGTGCTCGGCGCGACCGCCCTCATCAACGCCACTCTGATCGGAAACTCCGATGAGCGAGAACCACTCTCACCCGAACACCACGCCGACGACCGGAACTGAGCCGGGCCCGTCACGTCGGTGGGCAGGGCTGGCGGCGCTGGTCGTCGCCCTGCTCACCGTCGGGCTGGACCTGATGGTTCTCAACGTCGCCCTGCCCACCCTGGCCCAAGACCTCGGCGCGAGCACCACCCAGTTGCAGTGGATCGTCAACGCCTACACCCTGGTCTTCGCCGCGCTCATGCTGCCCGCCGGCGGCTTCGGTGACCGCTACGGTCGCAAACGGCTGCTGCTGATAGGTTTGGTCGCCTTCGTCGCCGCCTCAGCCTGGGCCGCTTTCAGCGGGTCCACCGGCTCGCTGATCGCCGCCCGCGCGGTCATGGGCATCGGGGCCGCGATCATCGTGCCGCTGTCGCTGGGGATCCTGCCGACCCTGTTCGGCCCCGACCAGCGTCGCCGCGCGATCGCGGTGTGGGTCGGTGCACTGGGTGTCGGGTTGCCGCTGGGGCCGATCGTCGGTGGCTGGCTGCTGCAGCATTTCTGGTGGGGCTCGGTGTTTCTGATCAACGTCCCGGTCGGTGTCGCCGCCCTGGTTGCCTGTGTGGTGCTGTTGCCCGAATCGGTCGACCCGCATGCACCGGCGTTGGACTGGCTCGGGATCCTCACCGCCGTGCCCGGTACGGCGGCGCTGGTATTCGGCATCATCCAGGCTCCCGCGTACGGGTGGACCGATCCCGTCGTGCTCGCGGCTCTGGCGGCCGGTGTGGGGCTGATCGCGGGATTTCTGGTGTGGGAAAGCCGTGCCCGCGACCCCTTGGTCGATCTGGCACTGTTCACCAATCCGGCCTTCACCTGGCCCACCCTGGCCGCAACCGCGGGCACCTTCACCCTGGTCGGCGTGCTGTTCGTGCTGCCGCAATACCTGCAGATACTGCGCTACCACGACGCCTTCGGCACCGGCCTGCGCTTGGTGCCTCTGGTGCTGGCGATCATCGTCGCCGCAGCCGCTGTGGACAAGATCGTGACCCGACTCGGCGCCAAAATCCCGATCGTCACCGGCATGGTGATCGCCGCGGCCGGATTCGTGCTCGCATCCCGCATCACCGTCGACTCCGGCTACGGCTTCGTCGCGGTGTGCCTGGCGACCGTGGGCCTGGGAGCCGGGCTGGCGTTGGCGCCGGCTGTCGACGCGGTCATGGCGAGCCTGCCCGAGCATCGCAGCGCCGCAGGAGCTGGGTTGCTGATGGCCATTCGACAGGTCGGTGCCGCGTTCAGCGTCGCGATCCTGGGCACCCTGCTCACCGTCGTTTACACCCGCGACCTCGACCCCCACCTGAGCGGCCTGCCCGAACCAGTGGTCAGCGCGGCGCGTGACAACATCGCCGGAGCGCAACTTGCCGCGACCCAGATTCCCGGCCCAGCGGGCGCCGATCTGGCCGCGTCCAGCGCCCACGCCTACAGCCACGCCATGTCCGCAGTGTTCCTTGCCAGCGCCGCCATCAGCGCACTACTGGCCGCGGCCATCGCCGCCAAACTCCCCAACCACACTCCTGCGCCCGCGCCGACATCACCGGCGCGTGATCGAAACTGAAATAGCCACTCCCATGACAGCGGCTACGGCACGCGACACAACTGCGTGGCAGCCGATCAGCAGTGCACTCCCCGAGAAAGGGCATCCGCCGGAATGGTTACCTCGATCCTGCAGGCCATCGGACTCTTCCTGGTGACCAACATCGACGACATCATCGTGCTTTCGCTGTTCTTCGCCCGCGGCGCGGGAACCCGCGGAACAACGGCCGCCATCGCGACCGGACAATATCTCGGTTTCGGAGCGATCCTGGCCGCGTCGGTCCTCGTAGCGCTGGGAGTCACGGCGCTGCTGCCCGAAGAAGCCATCGCCTACTTCGGGCTCATTCCTCTGCTGCTCGGTCTGCTCGCCGCCTGGAGAGCATGGCGCAACAACGGCGACGACGATGAACGGTTCGAGGGCAAGAAGGTCGCGGTCTGGACGGTGGCGGCGGTGACCTTCGCCAACGGCGGCGACAACATCGGCGTCTACGTCCCGGTCTTCGCGACCGTGGGTACAGCGGCGATCGTCGCCTACTCGGTCGTGTTCCTGCTCTTGGTCGGCGTGCTGGTGTTCACCGCGAAGTTCCTCACCACCCGCAAGGCCATCGCCGAGATCTTGGAACGGTGGGAACACATCCTGTTCCCGCTCGTGCTGATCGTTCTCGGAATCGTCATCCTCGTCAGCGGCGGCGCATTCGGCCTCTGAGCTTTCGCCCCATGTCCGCTCAAACCACATCACGATGCCAGGAGGCCGGAACAGTGGCTTGTCTGTACTGCCCATTGCTGTCCAAGCGTTGCCCCAAACCGTGGGCGCGGAGGTGAGTACTGGTAGGCACCCCTGGTCCGGCGGGGTTTCCCTGACCTCTGGGCTCATGACATTCACCGGGGACATCGGCGACGCGCCTGCACACGCACACGCCGCAGTGCAAGTGCTCTTCGTTGCACGCGGTCGACTAGCCCTGACCGATGCGACCGGACTCACCACCCCCGCTCTCGCAGCGATCATCCCACCCGGTGTAGTCCACCAGGTCCACGCCGAACCCGGCACCAGCGGATTCCTCGCCTTCCTCGACCCTGACAGCACGACCGCTCACGCAGCACTGGCCCGACTTGGCGAGCAACCTCGCCAGGCAGCCACCACTTGGGTCAGCGTCGCCGTACCCGCCTCGACCCCGCCCGTCGCCGGCCCGGTCACGCCGCCAACCCGCCCGCCCTCACATCCGGTCGTGGTCGAGGCACAACGCCGGGCAACCGAGTGGGTGGGAGGGCCACCCTCGCTGAATGATCTCGCCACCAACATCGGAATTTCGGCGAGTCGCCTCTCCCACATATTCAGCGCTCAGGTCGGGTTGCCTTATGCGGCGTGGCGGCGTTGGATACGACTGCAGCTCGGATTCACCGTCGTGCGTGACGGCGGAACCCTGACCCAGGCCGCGCACACAGCGGGATTCTCCGACAGTGCCCACCTCACCCGCACCTGCCGCGACCTGATCGGCATCTCACCGACCGAAGCCCTCATCGCCACCGGATGGCGGCCGCCACCAGCAGCACACGACCCGCCCGGAGCCGGATAATGCTCTTCGCGACGCCCGAACTAGGTCACCCTCCGGCCACCGCATCTGGGCCCGGTGCATTCTCGGCCCCGCTGGACGCTGGGGACTGAGGTGCCGGTGCAGCTTCTACCGGTACCAGTGCCGGTCCCGGTGAAAGCGCTGCTGAGGCGACCCAGCAACTTCTTCGGGCGGCGCTGGAGGCAGCCAGAACAAACCCGGGACCTACCTCAAATCGTCTCGGCCCACGGTCGGCCCTGAGTGATCTCGGCGCATCTACTACCCTGGCGACGTGCAGGACGGGCGTCGTAGGAAAGCTGTGCGAGTGGGACTCGCTCGGTTGACCGCCGTGCTCGCAGCTCTGGTGGGGCTGGCGATGATGCAGACTTCGCCGTGCGCGGATGAGGCGTTCGTCGGTCACGACGTCGTGTGCTCGACCGCCGGTTGGGGCGCGAGCGCTGCCGCCGACATGGGAATGGCGGCGTCGGAAGTACTCGGAGACCGCCAGGATGCCGCCGGTCTTCCTGCCGTGAACCCACGCGCCCCGCAGGCCCCGGACTGGGTGCTCGGTCTGTGCGTTGTTGCGCTCCTCAGTGCCTTGCTCGCGGTGACGTGGCGTTCCGGCCCCGGCCCCAGCCCCGCCGTCGTCGAATCGGCTCGAAGCGGGCCGCATCCGCCGCCTGCCCAGCGACGCTGCCACGCGCCCAGCCTCGCGATGCTCTGCGTGCTGCGCACATAGAAGCACCCGGCAGTCCTCGAGCCGCGCGTACCACTGCCGAGACCGATCTCGGCACCCCACACCATCACCCCGGTAACCGCCGATACGCGGCCGAACGGGCATTCGGCTCAGGCAACTGCCCATCGTGGCCACTCACATGGTCGGCGGACAACCGCGGTCAGCAATTGAGCGCGGCTGACGGTACCCGGACGCGCGTATCACCGCGACCTGCCCGACTCGCAACGAAAAGGACCAGACATGCCACAGCGGCAAGACAACAACGACAGCAGCCAGCTCCCGAAGGTGGCGCGCCAGGCAAGGCCCGCTCCTCACCGAAGGAAGAACGCGATGATCTCCGCGGCAGTCGTTGCCGTCTTCCTCGTGGTAGCTGCGGTACTCGTCGCGATCAACTCCGGCTCCGATGACAACAAGGACCAGCCCGTCGCCGAGGCCGACACGCAGAGCATGCTCGTGCGCGACAACAGCCATCGGCTCGGCCCCGCCGGTGACGGCAAGGTCACGTTGGTGGAGTTTCTCGACTTCGAATGCGAGGCCTGCGGGGCGGTGTTTCCTTTCGTGGAGCAACTGCGCGAAACCTACAGCGGGCGAGTGACCTTCGTCGCGCGCTACTTCCCGATCCCGTCACACTTCAACGCCGAACGCGCGGCACGGGCAGTGGAGGCCGCCGCCGGACAGGGCGCGTTCGAGGCGATGTATCAGAAGATGTATGAAACCCAGCCCGACTGGGCCGAGCAGCGCGTCGCGAAGGACGAGGTCTTCCGTGGTTTCGCACGCGAGCTGGGCTTGAACATGACGCAGTGGGACAACGCCTACAACGATCCTGCCACCCTGCAACGGATCAACAACGACGTCGCCGACGGGCGGACCCTCGGGGTGCAGGGAACGCCCACGTTCTTCCTCAACGGTGTCAAGCTCCAACCACGCTCCGCTGAAGACTTCACGAAGGCCATCGATGCCGCACTCGCCGAATAAGGCCGAGGTTGCCACGGGGGCGCCGGCGAGTGAGGCTTATCAGGAGCCGTTCCCGCAGTTGTTGCCGTGGCTGCTGCTGATCGGCGGTCTCCTCGGCACGGCGGCAGCCAGCGTGCTCACCGTGGAGAAGATGGCACGTCTGCGAAACCCCACCTATGTGCCCAGCTGCAGCCTGAACCCCATCATCTCCTGCGGGTCGGTCATGGACAGCCCGCAGGCCACGGCGTTCGGCTTCCCCAACCCCTTGCTGGGGATCGCCGGTTTCGCGGTCGTCACCGCCGTGGGCGCCGGGCTGCTGGCCGGTGCACGGTTTCAGCGCTGGTTCTGGTTGGGACTGCAAGCAGGTGTCACCTTCGGCGTGGTGTTCGTGCACTGGTTGATCTACCACACCCTGTACAGCATCGGGGCCCTGTGCCCCTACTGCATAGTGGTCTGGGCGGTGACCACACCGGTGTTCGTCTATGTCACCCTGCGAAACCTCGTCGTGGGCGTTCTGCCTGCACCGGTGGTGGTTCGTCGGCTAGTCGATGTCTCGGCGGGGTACCACGGTGTGGCGCTCACCATCTGGGCACTCGCGATCGTTGCCTTGATCGGCATCCGTTTCTGGACCTACTGGAGCACGCTGCTGTGAACGCGCGAAATCAGGATGTACTACGATGTGTAGTAGATACGGGTTTATGGTGGAGAAGGGATCGTGCATGCAGCCCAGGGCTCGCTGGTTCGTCTTCTCCTTGGTCGTGATCGCCGCGTTGATCGTGGCAATCTGGCCGCGGTCGGCCTCGTCGGAGACTCGGATTGCGCGAACGGGTGCGTCTGCGACCGCGGCCGCAGGCTCCGCCGCAACTGCTCCCGAGGTGGGTCGCGCGGGACTGACACCACCGCGGCCTTGCCCGGCACCCACTGTGTCGGGGTTCACTGTCGCCAGCTTGCGCGGATTCTCGGCGCGGTGCCTCGGCTCGCCCGACACGGTGGACTTGGGCGCCGCGCTGAGCGGAGAGATGACGCTGATCAATCTCTGGGCGTCCTGGTGCGGGCCGTGCCGGGCAGAGATCCCCGTGCTCGACGCGTACGCGAAGCAACCCGGTTCGGTCCGCGTCATCGGAATCAACGTACAAGACGACCCCGTTGCCGCACTGGAGCTGATGACAGACCTGGGCGCCGGCTACGCCTCGTTCGTCACAACCGGCGACGTGGGCAGAGCGCTGGCCGCGCCTCCGGTGTTGCCACTGAGTTTCCTTGTCCAACCGGATGGTTCGGTCGAGCGGATCACCGCTCCGGCCGTGTTCGACGACCCCGCCCAGATTCGGGCCGCGATCAGTGAGGTGACCCGATGATCCAGCAACTGGGCAGGCGATCAGACCTACGATCGACGCGCACACGAACGCGGCAACCCCGATGGGCCGCTGTGCTCGCGTTGTGTACGTGCCTGACCATCACCGTGAGCGGCTGCGCTTCCGGCTCCGATTCGGTCGCCACCGGTGGTGGCACGTTCGAATTCGTGTCACCAGGTGGGCAGACCGACATCTTCTACGACCCGCCGGGCAGCCGCGGCAAGATCGGGGTGCTGGCCGGGCCCGATCTCATGGCCGAGGACAAGACGGTGTCGGTGTCCGACTACGCCGGACAGGTGGTGGTGATCAACCTTTGGGGTCAATGGTGCGGTCCATGCCGCGCCGAAGCCGACGACCTCGAACGCGTGTATGCCGCCACCAAGGATTCGGGCGTGCAGTTTCTGGGTATCAACGTCCGCGATTCCCAGCGGGACAAAGCACAGGATTTCGTAATCTCCTATAAAGTCGGCTATCCGTCCATCTACGACCCCTCGATGCGCACCCTGATCGCGCTCGGCGGCAGCTATCCCACCAGCGTCATCCCCTCCACCCTGATCCTGGATCGCCAGCACCGGGTGGCGGCGGTGTTCCTGCGTGCCCTTCTGGCCGAGGACCTGCAACCCGTGATCGAACGCGTGGCGGCAGAACGGTGACAACCGAAACAGTGACAACCTTGGCCCAGGGGATCGGCACAAGTTTCCAGACCGCCGCCGCGACCGGGCCCTTGCTGCTCGCACTCGCCGCCTGCATGCTCGCCGGTCTGGTCTCCTTCGCCTCGCCGTGTGTGGTGCCGCTGGTACCCGGATACTTGTCCTACCTCGCCGGTGTTTCCGGGGCCAGCACATCGCACGCGGGCGCCGGTGAGCGAGGTTCGGCCGGGGACCGATGGCGCGTCGCCGGTGCGGCGGCATTGTTCGTCGCCGGGTTCACCGTCGTCTTCGTCCTTGCTACCGCGTCGGTGTTCGGCGTCATCGGAGCGTTGCGGCTCAACGAGGATCTGCTTCAGCGTGTCGGTGGGGTGGTCACGATCGTGATGGGGCTGGCGTTCGTCGGGCTCATCCCGGCGTTTCAGAAGGACACACGCTTCGCCCCGTTGCGGGTCTCCTCGCTCGCCGGTGCCCCCTTGCTCGGGGGTGTGTTCGGGTTGGGATGGACACCGTGCCTGGGGCCGACATTGGCGGGGGTGCTCTCGGTCGCAGCCGGAACAGAAGGCACGACCGCCGCACGTGGCGTGGTGCTGATCATCGCCTACTGTGTCGGACTCGGATCACCGTTTGTCGTTCTCGGTTTCGGCTCCGCGAAAGCTCTGCGAGGTGTCGGATGGTTGCGCCGACACTCCCGGACCATCCAGATCGCCGGTGGGATCATGTTGATCCTGGTCGGCGCAGCCTTGGTCAGCGGCGCGTGGGCAGTTTTCATCGGCTGGCTGCGCAACGAATTCGTCACCGCGGTCGTACTACCCATATAACGAACGCCCTCACGATCAACTCCACCGCCACGTCGACCCCGCCGCTTATCAGCATCCGGTCAGGGGCGACGGGGAGCACCGCAGCGACGCGTTCATCGACAACGCTACGGCCACGGTCGCGTGCCGACCCTCGCATCCGGTCGTGGCCGAGGCATTCGCCGGGCACCCGGCTGGGTAGAATGGCGACCCACTCTGGGCGAACTCGTTGCTGACATCGGAATTTCGGCGAGTCGCCTCTCCCGCATATTCAGTGCTCAGGTCCGGTTGCCCTATGGGGCGTGGCGGCGTTGGGTAGGGCTGCGGCTCGGATTCGCTGTCATGCGGGGCGGCGGCTCCTGGCCCGGGCCGCGCACGCAGCGGGATTCTCCGACAGTGCCCACCTGCCGCGACCTGATCGGCATCTCACCGACCGAAGCCCTCGTCGCCACCGGATGGCGACCGCTACCAGCAAACAACCCGCCCGGACCCGGATAACGCTGCTCGCGACGCGAGAACTACTTCAGTCCGGCCACCGCATTAGGGCCCCAGATCAGCCTCGGCCCCGCCAGACGACGGTGGGGGCTGCGGCGCCGGTGCAGCATCTGCCGGTACTGGCGCCGGTGGAAGCTCTGCTGAGGCGGGCGTCGAGGACGCGGGAGAAGGCGTCGGATGATCGGCAACCGGTCGGGGTAGTGCGAGTGTGGTGACGGTACCGGTTTCCTGGTTGAACACCAACGACCCCCCACCGAAATCGACTCGTACACCACCGGGCACGGGGTACTCGTTGCTGTGGGGTGCGCCCAGCACGCCGTCGATCCCGCCGAGCTGAGCAAACCGTTGCCCGATGCGCCCGGCCACCTCATAGATCTGACCTTGCGGAGCTTGAAACAGGTAGCCGTTGACGAACCGGGCGTACTGTGCCCCGTCGGCGGTGAACATCAGCTCCGAGGCCGCCGACCCCAGCCGCCCCTGCGGGCCACCGGCATCGACCCAATACCGAGCCACCACACTGCGGTCCACCAGACCCAACAGTTTGCCCGTCAACGCCGCCAACAAGGACACATCAGCATCGGGATGCGGATCAGGATCGGGTACCGGTGACGAGCCCGGTCTCGCCGGAGCTCGTCCGGCCCCCACGCTCGAACTCATACCGGCGGCGATGGAACGAAGACGGTCCATGAGCGCGTAGGCGGCATCACCTGCGCAGGTGGTGTTACCGACATCGCGGTGGGAGAACACCACCGGCAACTGCACCTGTTCGCCCTCGCCGTACGGGGTGAATTCGGTGCCCTCGGAGATCATGGTCGTGGTGCCTTGCGGATCCAACCCCGCGACCCGCGCTCGCCACCCGATGAACTGCCCCATCGCGGCGATCGCCGCCTGCGACGGTTCTTCGGATTCGTGATTTCCCATGAACGCCACCCCGGCAGTGTTCTCGTTGAACCCACCGGTGTGCGCGCCCTGCACGGGCCGGTCCAAACCACCGAAGTGTCCCTCGAAGATCTGGCCGTACTTGTCCACCAGCGTGTGGTAACCGATATCGCACCACCCCAGCGTTTCGGCATGGTAGGCGTAGATGCCGCGCACAATCGCCGCCGACTCGGCCTTGCTGTAGTCGTTGCGCCCCGCGGTGTGGTGCACCACGATCCCACCCAGGCCGTCATCGTAGGTCGGCTCCTCACACCGCAGTGACTCATCGGCGCCCCACTGTGCCCGGCTGATCACCCGGGGACCACCACCTGCCGGCGGTGCCGCAACCGCCGACAGATCCTGCTCGCCCCGGCCTGGATCGAGCAGCACCGCCGACAGTTGCGCGGGACCGAGTTGGACCGGCTCGGTGATCGTGCGCGGCTCCTGCGGTCCGGACACACCCGGTCCGGCGGCTGCTCGGGTGCTGAGAATTTGCACCGTGTCGGTGTCACCGACATAAACAGGTTCGCTGCCCTGCACGCGCCCCGGGCCTGGGCGGCGGGCCGCAACACTGTCGTCGGTTCCGGCCTCGAACCACGGTCCCCAGGAGCCATCGAGTTGGCGGGCCCGCACCATCGTGGTGATGCCCCCCAAGTCCGGCGCTGTCAAGCCGATCATGCTGAAACGACCGGGATGAGTGAGCTCGGTGACCTGCGCCCCGACTCGATCGACCAACTGCTCGGGCACCACGCCGGCATCCAACGCAGGCGTTGTTGCCGAGATCGGCGCGACTCCCTCGCCGGCGATGAAACCGACCGGCCCGACCCGTGAACCCTCCGGGAGCGGCGGCGCACCCGGGACCAGGCGTAGATCACCGACCCGCAGGTCCGGCAACGGCATACCCGCCAGCTCGCGTAACGGCACCACCGCCGTCGGAGACTGCGACAATGCGACCACAGTGGTCCTTGTTTGCGCACTCTGGCCCGGATCGCTGTCATTGGAGAACCGGTACTGCCCCCCAGCGCCGAGGAAACCGGCCACGAATGGCGTCGCGACCACAGCGACCGCGACCATGGGAAGCACGAAGGGCTGTTTGCGGGCGTAGTTCGGCACCAGTACTCCTACCTCGGTAGAACCGCGGCGGCCGGTCCGGAACCACAACCCGAACCGCACCACCGATCACACCAACCACAACCACCCCAAAGAATGAAGTGTCACTTGAGACTGTAACCGGGATGTAGCTGACCTTCGGTGCGACACTCGGGCCGTTGGCCACTCGCCGACAGATCACTCCGCGATGACCTCCACGTCGGACACCACGTACGGCGCGGCGAAGTCAGCCTGTTTCTTCAAGCTCCACCCTGGCCCGGGCGCGAGGCTGAATCCATGTCCACGCTCGCCCGATCCCTCATCCGCTACGGTTACGCGCCGTTCATGCTGCTCGGTATCAACGGCGCTGGTATCGCCGTAGCCGCCACCGGCGCCCACAAGGCTTGGTTACTCGTCCTGCTCGCAGTCGCGGTGGCGGTGTCGTTCACCGCCGAACACCTACTGCCTTACCAGGACTCGTGGAACACCCCCCACGGCGACACCGGCCGCGACACCATCCACACCTTCGTCAACGAAACCCTCATCCTGGCCAGCGTCGCTGCCATCCCCGCCCTGGCCGCGCTCGTGCCCGGCGACGGGATCTGGCCCGGTGATTGGCCGTTCCTCGTGCAGGTGCTGATCGCGGTCGTGGTCGCCGATCTCGGGATCACCCTGGCCCACTACGCCAGCCACAAGATCGGGCTCCTGTGGCGCTTCCACGCCGTGCACCACAGCGTCCAACGCTTCTACGGCCTCAACGGCCTGATGAAACACCCCCTGCACCAAACCATCGAAATGACCGCCGGGGTCATCCCGCTACTGCTGGCCGGGCTCCCGGTCCCGGTCGCTGCGGCACTGTCGCTGACGGTGGCGGTGCAGCTGCTGTTGCAGCACTCCAACGCCGACTACCGGGTCGGACCGTTGAAGTATGTGCTGGCGCTCAACGAGGGCCACCGGTTCCACCACCTGAAATGGGCCGGCATCGGCGACGTCAACTTCGGACTGTTCACCCTCATCTGGGACCACCTGCTGCGCACGCACAGCTACGACCCGGCCCGCCGGTTCACCAGCACCGACCTCGGCATGGCCGCCAAACCCGACTACCCCACCGGCTACCTGGCCCAGCTCGCCGAACCCTTCACCCGACACGGCGCCTGCCAGCCAACACCCCAAGCGCCCACCGTGCCCGGCCCCGCGGAACCAGCGAAGACGGCTTGACTGCCACCCACGACCACTCCACCCCCGAAAGGACACTCCAATGGCGAAGATCCCCGCCGGTGCCCGCGCCCGCTACCACGAGGAAATGCAAGCCGCCAAGACCACGCCCGACCCCGCCCAGCGCTGGGCGGATCTTGTACGCGCCCACATCGTGTCCCAGCCCGACCGGTGGCTGCACCGGATCCGCACCACCGCACCGCGCGCACCGTGCGGGTAGCGGCTCAGGAGTTCCTGGACACGATCGGCCCGACGAGCACCCGCCGCGCCTATCATCGCCATCGGCAAGACCACCGACCAGCTCG
Organism: Nocardia puris; assembly: GCF_036051655.1. Lineage (NCBI taxonomy): Bacteria > Bacillati > Actinomycetota > Actinomycetes > Mycobacteriales > Nocardiaceae > Nocardia > Nocardia puris. The sequence continues at coordinate 3,046,212 of NZ_CP107943.1, forward strand.
ACGGACGCGGCCTGACGGGCCGATCGGACCAGCCGGGCACTGGCATCGGTGACCGCCGCCGAGTCGGCGACGCCCCTCGAACCGCTGTGGGATACCGCGGCGGTCAACACGTGGAACGCGCGCCGCGCCGCCGTGGGCAAATGGCTGAGGTGGTGCCGCGAATAAGGATAGGACGCACCCACCGTTCTGGCCTCGGCCAGACGTTCTACGCCGCCGGATTCGCAGACCTCGGTGCGTTCGCGCACCGCGATCGACCGGCTCATCGCCCGCCGCGACTCCACATCCGCGAGAAGTCGCTGTGGCGGATGCTGTGCGAAACCTGCGCTCGCACAGAGGAATGCTCCAACTCGACATCGAAGACCTCGACCGGCCGGGCCGGTGCGCCCGAGTGAAATCCAAGGGCGCCAAACCCCGCGTCTGCCGCCGCGGCGCCACCCACCAAAACACGTCCTGGAAACCGCGTACTGAGAGGTCGGCACCACACGGCTTCTACCGTGATTGATCCGCGGTTGCACCCGCGGCGGCCCGGTATTCGTGCCCCACCGCTGACCTGGGCCCCGGCAAATACCTTGCCGACCGCGACCTGTGCCCCGACACCGGACTCGCGCGACTGTCCTACGACCCCAGGTCCGCGATCTCCTCGACGCCGCCACCGGCGGGCCCGGCACCGGCTGGAACCTGCACGACTCCGACACTCCGGCCTGACACACATTGGCGAATCCCAGGCCAGCCTGCTCGAACTGATGGCCAAATCACGCCACCGCAAACCCGAGAACCTACGCCGCTACATCAAACCGTCCCCCCAGGCCATGCGCGAACTGACCAGCCTCATCGGGTCCGGCCCGTCCCGCACCCACTACCAGCAGCTACCCCATATCCGCCCGAAATTCGGCCGAGGGACTGTGGATTTTTACCGAGACAGCCCCTCGGCCGATGGTACGGCGACCCCTGGTAGCCGGGTCGTGAAGGTGGTTCCTCGGCCAGGGGCGCTGGTGGCAGTGATGGTGCCGCCGTGCGCGGTGGCGAGTTCTTTGGCGACGGAGAGTCCGATGCCGGAGCCGTCGGCGCGGGCGGTGCGGCTGCGGAAGAAGCGGTCGAAGATGTGTGGCAGGTCGGAGTCGGGGATACCCGGACCGGTGTCGCTGACCCGCAGCTCGGCCCAGCCGCTGAGACGCTCAACCGTGACGGTGACGGTCCCGTCGGGGGGAACGAATTTCAGGGCGTTGGTGAGCTGGTTGGTGATGATCTGGCGGAGCCGGTCGTCGTCGCCGTCGACGAAGACCTCGGCGAGTTCGGTGTTCAGGGTGATGCCGGCCTGGCTGAATCGTTCGCGGAAGTCCTCGACAGTGGTTGCGACGAGGTTGGTGAGCGAGAGGGTGCGCCGTTGCAGGGTGAAGGCAGCGGCGTCGGCGGAGGCGAGGGTTTCCAGATCGGCGATGAGCCGGCCCATGCGAAGGGTCTCCTCGTGCAGGGAAGAGATCACGGCAGGCGTGGGTTCGCGGACGCCGTCTTGGACTGCTTCGAGTTCGCTGCGCAGGATGGCCAGTGGTGTGCGTAGTTCGTGGGCGACGTCGGCGGCGAAGAGGCGGCGTAGTTCCTCTTCTCGCTCGATGCGGTCGGCCATGGTGTTGAAGGTGGTTGCCAGCAAACCGATTTCGTTGTCCGGGATGCGGGTGACCCGCCGGTCTTTGCGGCCGTCGGCGAGATCGGCTGCGGCGTGGGTGAGTTCGGCGATCGGCGCGGTCGCGCGGCGCGCGGTGTAGAGGCCGACGCCGAGCGCGATCACCGAGGCGGTGAGTCCTCCGGCGATCAGCAACTTGTTGACGTCGGAGCGGAAGGTGCGGTCGACCGCGGGGATCGGGCCCTGTGGCACCCGCACGTCGAGGATGCCGACCTGACGGCCGCCGACGACGACGGGGAGTTGCTGGGGTGGGCCGAGGTCTCCCACGCCCATCATGTCCCGGTGCATCGCCAGTATCGCGTCGTCGACATCGGCGTCGGCCAGCGACCACACCTGCGTGCCGTCGGGTGCGCGGAGCTCGACCTGGGAGCCGGTCATCGTGACTGTCGGGGCGAGTTCGTTCAGCTTCTGGCGGTTCCAGCCGTCGGCTGGGGTGTATTCGGCGGCGAACATGGCGACCAGCTGTTGCTGGCGGATCTGCTGCTGGGCGGCGCGGTATTCGTCGAAGCGGGCGCCGAAGGCGAGGTTGACCAGGACCGCGGTCAGCAGGGCCGCGCCCGCGCCGAGTGTTGCGAAGGCGAGCGCGAGGCGGCGGGCGAATCGGCCGCGCAAGAATTCACGCATCGCGCTCGACTCCCAGCTTGTAGCCGACGCCGGGCACGGTGACCACGATCCGGAACGGCGCCTCGTCGCCGAGTTTGCGCCGCAAGTTCTTCACATGGACGTCGGTCGTGCGCTCATATGCCTCGAACGTGTGGCCTTGGATGCGGCCGACCAATTCCATGCGGCTCCAGGCACGTCCGGGCCGCGACGCGAGCGCGGCGAGCAGGTCGAACTCCGAACGGGTCAGCTCCACGGGCTCGCCCCCGGAGTAGACCTCTCGGCGTTCGGTGTCGATCCGCAGCGCCCCTTCGCCGTAGGACACCGCGGTCTCGGTAGCGGCGCGACCGCTGCCCGCGCGGCGCAGTACTGCCTCCACCCGCGCCACGAGCTCTCGGGGGCTGAACGGTTTGACCACGTAGTCGTCGGCGCCCAGCCGCAGCCCCGCCACCCGGTCGTTCTCGGCCGCGCGGGCGGTGAGCATCACGATCGGCACATCGCAGTCGCGGCGCAGCAGCCGGGCGACCTCATCACCGGGCAGTCCCGGCAGGCCCAGATCCAGGATGATCAGATCGGGTTGCGCGGTGCGCGCCAGGTCGAGCGCCCCGCGGCCCTCGACCGCCTCCAGCACGCGGTATCCGTCGCGTTCCAGGTAGTCACGCACTAGCGCCCGAAGCTTGGCTTCGTCATCGACGACCAGCACCGTCTCGCCCGTCACGGCGTCGCCACCTCCACCGGTCGAGCATTGATGCTGCCTACTGGCGTCGAGGGCAGTGGTGCCGGGGTGAAGGCGCGCAGCCGGTTGGCGTTGCCGACCACCGACAGCGACGACAGCGCCATCGCCGCGGCCGCGATGATCGGGCTGAGCATCCACCCGGTGAACGGATACAGCACGCCGGCCGCCAGCGGAATGCCGGCGGTGTTGTACACGAACGCGAGCACCAGGTTCTGGCGGATGTTGCGCATCGTGGCCCGGCTCAGCCGGATCGCGGTGACCACCCCGCCCAGTGCGCCGGAGATCAGCGTGATGTCGGAGGCTTCGATCGCCACGTCGGTGCCGGTGCCGATCGCGAACCCGACATCGGCCTGCGCCAGGGCGGGGGCGTCGTTGATGCCGTCGCCGACCATGCCCACCTGCCGACCTTCGTCCTGCAGACGGCGGACCTCGATCGCCTTGTTCTCCGGCAGCACCTCGGCCAGCACCCGGCCGATGCCGACCTCGCGGGCGATGGCTTCGGCGGTGTGCCGGTTGTCGCCGGTGATCATCACGACGTCGAGGCCGAGCCGCCTCAGGGCGGCGACCGCGGCGGCCGAATCGGCTTTGACGGTGTCGGCGACCGCGACCACTCCGGCCGGGCGGCCGTCGACCGCGGCGAAGATGGCGGTCTTACCTTGAGCAGCCAGCCGCTCCGCATCCTCGCGCAGCGGCGCGAGGTCCACACCCGCCTCGGTGAGCAGCGTGGCCTTACCCACCAGCACCCGGCGGCCCGCGATTGTGGCGAGGATGCCCTGGCCGGTGACCGAGTCGAACTCGACCGGGTCCGTCGTGGCGATACCGCGCTCGACGGCACCGTCCACGATGGCGCGCCCGAGCGGATGCTCCGACGACCGTTCGGCCGAGGCGACCAGCGCGATGAGCTCGTCGGTGTCGAAACCCGCCGCGGGCACGACGTCGGTCAGTGCGGGGCGACCCTCGGTGATGGTGCCGGTCTTGTCCAGCACGATGGTCTGCAACCGGTGCGCGGTCTCGAGAGCTTCGGCCGAGCGGATGAGAATGGCGGCTTGGGCGCCCTTGCCGGTGCCGACCATGATCGAGAGCGGGGTCGCCAACCCCAGCGCGCACGGGCAGGCGATGATCAACACCGCCACCGCCGAGACCAGACCGAGGGTGAACGCCGGGTCGGGCCCCACGACATACCAGACCGCGAACGCGGTGATGGCGATGAACACGACCGCGGGCACGAAATAGCTCGACACGAGGTCGGCGATCCGCTGGATCGGCGCCCGCGACGCCTGGGCTTGGCGCACCAGCCGAATGATCTGCGCCAGCGCGGTATCCGCCCCCACCCGGGTGGCCCGCAACCGGAACGCACCCGTCTGATTCACCGTCGCACCGACCACCTCGTCACCGACGGTCTTGGTCACCGGGATCGACTCCCCGGTCACCATCGATTCATCCAGCGAGGACCGGCCATCGACGATGACACCGTCCACCGGCACCTGCTCACCGGGCCGGACCACGATCACATCACCGACCACGACCTCCTCGACCGCGACATCGACCTCGACGCCGTCGCGCACGACCCGTGCGGTCTTGGGTTGCAGACCCAGCAGCTCCCGGATCGCCTGCCCGGTACCGGCTTTGGCCTTCGCCTCGAACAACCGGCCCAGCAGGATCAGGGTCAAGATGACCCCGACCGCCTCGTAGTAGACCTCCCGCACCGACTCCGGCAGCAGCCCCGGCGCGACGGTGACCAGCACGCTGTACCCATACGCCGCACAGGTGCCCAACGTGATCAGCGAGTTCATCTCCGCCGACCGGTTACGCAGCGCCCGCCACCCGGTCCGGTGAATCGGGTAACCGGTGTAGAACATCACCGGAGTGATCAGCGCGAACTGGAACCAGCGATTCAACAAAAGCCCAGGCACGTCGACCCCGAAGAGCTCGTGCAGCATCACCGCGACCACGACCGGCGCCGACAACACCGCACCCACCCACACCCGACGCGACAGATCCTTGATCTCGGCATGCCGCTCCGCGGCCTCGGTGTCCTCCTCCGCGGCGCCATCCCCGGCCGCCCGTGCCGTCGCAGGCTGGGCAGCCTGGCCAGGGCTGGGGGTCTGGCTCGATTCTTCGTTCGGGTCGACGACCAGCGTTCCGTGGACCATGTTCATGCCGCAGGCGAACCCGAACCGGCCTGCCGTATCCGGCACGAACTCGACCGCCGTCGTTTCGAACGCCGGCAGCGACTTGCTGACACCGAGGTCGGGAAAAACCACCCGTGAGGTGCATTCGCCGCTCTCCTGCCGGTCGAACAGCATGCGTACCGGGACACCCTGACGGACCCGGATCAGATCCGGGGCATACCCGCCTTTGACGGTGACACCGATTTCCTGCACCCCTTCCCGCAGTTGCGCGGTCCGCGACTTGCGCGGCCCGAAGAAGAACCACGCCAACGCCACGATCAAGCAGGCCGACGCAATCAGGACTGCGATCTTGTCCGCGCTCATGACATTCTCCTCAGCTGCAGAGCCGCTACCAGACGCGCTGAGGTGCACGCCCGTTGTCGCTGTCGGTGAATCCGATTCCGCATGCGCTCGCCTCCATTGTTCCGGGTGCCTCGCCAATCCGCGAGACCGCTGCCCACCGCGTTGTTTCGTGTCGAACCGATCGACTACCTTTGCGCGGTACCCGTATGTATAACCGGCGCCGTGCCGGCGCTGATACCGGTCGAGGGGTGCGCACAGCGGTCCCACATCAGCCCTTCACGGCTTCTTCACAGCCGCTGCCTAATTTCGAGAGCACCCGAGGCTCATCGACGCGAACCAGGGCCCGGAAACCCCACCTGAAAGAGGGCGAACCCATGAAGAAACGCACAGCAATCGCAGCGGTCGCAGGGAGTGCCCTGCTCGGCGCGGGTGCATTCGGCATCGCCACCGCTCAGACACCCGAACCCACCGAGCCCGGCACACAACCGCCGTCGACCACACAGCAGCAGGATCCCGGCGCCGGGCAGTCCCAGGAATCGATGATCCGCCACTGCACCGACGCCCTACCCGCCGGTGACCGCGACCAGGCGCGAGCGATGATGCAGGACATGATGCGCCCTGGCGGCATGATGTCGGCGCCGATGATGGATGGCCGAATGATGCCGGGGCCGATGATGGGCACCAGCGCCGAGAGCGATCACCATGGCATGCGCTGACCGCCGCCACGTTCCGCGCGGTTGTCCTGCCTCCCGTGCGGTACCCCGTGACACCGGGCCGAGGACAGGGCATCAGGGCCGATGAATCTCGCCTCGATCCCCAGCCCGCCCAGCCCCTACCTGGACGTGGGCCCGCTGATGCTGCACTGGTATTCGATCATGGTGATCCTGGCAGTCCTGGTCGGCGTCGCGATCGGTGAGTGGCGGTGGCGATCGCGCGGCGGCGCACCCGGCACCGTCATCGACGTCGCGGTCATCGCCATACCCTTCGGCGTCGTCGGAGGTCGCCTCTACCATGTGCTCACCAGCTGGCAGCTCTATTTCGGACCCGGCCGCGATCTGGTTGCGGCCCTGTATGTCTGGCAGGGCGGACTCGGCATCTGGGGTGCGGTCGCCGGTGGTGTGCTCGGCGCGTGGATCGCGCTGCGTCGTCGTGGAAGCGGCTTCGCCGTCTTCGCCGACGCCATGGCGCCAGCCTTGCTGGTCGGTCAGGCGATCGGGCGGGTGGGCTGCTGGTTCAACCAGGAACTCTACGGACGACCCACGGATCTGCCGTGGGGGCTGGTCATCGACCCGGCACATCGACCCGCGGCAACCCCGGCGGCCGACACCTATCACCCGGTGTTCGCCTACGAGGCCACCTGGGACCTGCTGGCCGTGGGACTGATCCTGTGGGCCGAACGCCGGTTCCGCCTCGACCGCGGCCGCGTGTTCGCCCTCTACATCGCCGCCTATACAGCGGGGCGGGCAGGGATCGAGATGCTGCGCGTGGACCCCGCCAACCAGATACTCGGACTACGACTGAACGTGTGGACGGCCGCGCTGCTGTTCACCGCAGCCGCCATCTTCTTGTACGTGCGCCGCCCGCAGCGGAACAGCGGCCCGCCCGCCGCCGCGGATACCGCTGTTCCCGCAGCCGATTCACCGCCCGCCGCCGGTGCGCTCGCGGTGGGATCAGGACGCACATCGAGCACCCATCCCGAGCTCACAGATTCTTCACAGCCAACACCTACCGTCTCGTTACAACCGATATACAAGGCGCCGCGATCCCCACGGCCATCCCCCTCGGAGTGATCACCATGTGCTTCAACAAAAAGATTCTCCTCACCCTCGGCCTCATCGCCGTCGCGGTACTGGTGCTGAAGCCGGGTTGGATCCTGGCCGCGGCGCCGCTGCTGATCCTCGCTGCCTGCCCACTGAGCATGATGTTCATGATGAAGACCATGAACGCCGGCCAGGCCAACACCCCGGTCGAAGGTTCTTCCGCCGGACCGGACGGTCCCGACCTGATCAAGGCCGCACCGACCACCGGCAAGACGACGATCATCGACCGGTTCGACACCCTGTGGCACCAGCCGAAGACCGACCCGAGCAGCAACGTCACCGCCGGCCCAGGCGAACCGCGCGGCCACAGCGCTAGCACGTGGCGCAACGATCGTCCCTGACCGCGCAGACTACGAGCGGCGCAGGCGGTGATGGCCATGGCGAATCCCACGACGCGATGCGGCGAGATCAGCGAATCGCTCGCCGCCTACGCCCTCGCGGCGCTGGCACCCGATGAGGAGGCCACAGTGGCCGCACACCTGAGCCAGTGTGCTCCATGCCGATCCGAGCGCGACGAACTGACCGTCGTGGTCGAACTACTGAAGGCCCGCCCGATCCTCGCGCCCGAACTGCGGTGCCGCCCAAGCCCTATCCCCGACACAGGTCGCCGCCGCGAATCGGGACCGGTGACCGACGCGCACGCCGCCGACACGATCACTGCGACTGAGGAACAGATCCCATGAACGACTACGGATACGGCCTCTGGGCCCTGGTCGTGATCAACACGGTCGTGCTGGTGGCCTTCGCCGCCGGCTTCTTCCACCCGCACACCAGCCGCGACTGGCGGGCCCTGGGCGGCTTCAGCGCCTTCGCGGTAGCGCTGTTCACCGAGATGTACGGCTTCCCGCTCACCATCTACCTGCTGGCCGGACCACTGGGCAACCGGTTCCCCAACCTCGGATTCACCCACGCCCAAGGTCACCTCTGGAACGACCTGATCGGCTGGAAACTCGACCCGCACATCAGCCCGTTCCACCTCGCCGCCTACGCCTTCATCGTCGGCGGATTCCTCCTCATCGCCGCAGGCTGGCGCAAACTGCACGCAGCCGCGCGAACCGAAACCCTCGCCACCTCCGGCGTCTACCGACATGTGCGCCACCCGCAATACGCGGGCTTCCTCGCGATCATGATCGGGTTCCTGCTCATGTGGCCGACCCTGCCCACCCTGATCATGTTCCCGGTACTGGCATGGATGTACCGGCGCCTGGCGATCCGCGAGGAAACAGAAGCGGCCGCCCGCTTCGGAACGGACTGGACCGATTACGCGGCCCGCACACCCCGATTCCTACCCACCCGCCGAATGACGGCGAACCTCACGCCAAGGCCGCCGACTGACAAGCGGCAGGTGCACACGCCATGACAACCGCCGAGACCGTCGTGCTCATGGTGCTGCTGGCCTGCGCCGCCGAGATGGGCGTAGTGGTCTGGCTGGAACGCCGCTACCGCAAGGACATCCGCGACCAATGGGATCGCCTGCACGACCGGAATCGGGTGCACCCCGCACCTGGCTCACCCCACGCAGAGATCACTCGGCTGCAAGCCAGGATCGACCAGCTAGAAGCGGCCGAACGCGAACACGGGGCAACACGGCGATGTACCGCAACACCGGTCCACCTCAGCCTCCGCGGAACCCGACACCGCCTGTGTAAGCAACGGTAGGGGATCACCGAACAAGAACATGGATCACGCGGCGAGGAAGCATACCTGCAAACTGCTGCGACACGGAGAAGGTCGGCGAGTCCGTTGTCATCCGCTCCGATTCTGGATTATGGGCCCGACGGTGCGGTGGTGGGCTGACATCGGTTTCGCCTACCGGACAGGTCGCGGTGGTGTCGCATTCCGGGTGCTGGTCCGCAAGCCTGGATAGGCCGGACCGCTCAGGCCCCGGCTGGGTTCAGCAGGGCAGCCAGTTCTGGTGGGGTGGGCATGGTTTGGCGCAGGCCCACAGCAGCGCGGCCGGTGTTGCCTTCGGGGGCGAGGCGGGCCAGTGATCCGGGTGCGGCGACGATGATGCGGACGACTTGGCCGAGGGCTTCACGGCGGTCGCGTTGGCGGACGGCGAGGGTGAACATGGCGATGTGGTTGCGGGTGTGCAGCCAGGGGTCGGGCTGGGACAGGATGTGGGCGCGTTCGAGATGTTCCCAGCGTTGCGCGGGATCGGGTGTGGTTTTCGCGGCGTGCATTTCGTTGTCGTAGGCGGTGCGTGCCGCGGCCGGAATCCAGGCCATCGCAGGTCCTTTCGGGGTCGGTTGGTCAGTCGCAGCAGTCGCAGTCGCGACCGGCCGGGGTGGATGCGAGGGTGATCGGTGAGGGTGCGAGTGCGAGCAGGTTGTCGCGCGCCACGGTGACCTGGGTGGGCGCGGCGGTTTCCGAGGGTGGGCAGCACGCGCAGGCGACGGTCCGCAGTGACTTGGGCTGTGCCGCCGCAGCAGCCGGGACGGCGCTGCCGGGTTGCGGTGTGCCGGGCAAGGGTCGTAGGCGCGCGGCGCGCACGCCGTTGGCAATGACGAACACTTCGGCGAGTTCATGGATGAACACGACGGTGGCCAGCCCGAGGATGCCGGTGGCCGCGAGCGGCACCAACGACACGACGATGGCGGCGGACAGGCCCATGTTCTGTAGCATGATGCGGCGTGCGCGGCGTGCGTGCGCGATGGCTTGGGGCAGGTGGCGCAGGTCGTGGCCCATGAGGGCGATATCGGCCGTCTCGATGGCGACGTCGGTGCCCATGGCCCCCATGGCGATCCCGATATCGGCGGTCGCCAATGCGGGGCGTCGTTGACTCCGTCGCCGACCATCGCGACCGCGCCGGACCACTCACGACGAAGCCTGGTGATGTGGTCGGCCTTGTCGGTGGGCAGCAGTTCGGCGTGCACATCGTCGATACCGGCCTGGGTCGCCAGGGCGGTGGCGGTGCGAGTGTTGTCACCGGTCAGCATCGCCACCCGCACCCCCGCGGCCCGCAGCGCGGCGACGGCGTCGGCGGCCTCGGGACGCAGCTCATCGCGGATACCGATCACCCCGATCACGATGTGGTCGTGCTCGACGACGGCGACGGTGACCCCGGTGTCCTGAAGCCGGTCGACATCGCCGGCCAGCGCGCCGGGAGTGATCCAGCCGGGTTTGCCGAGCCGGGCCGCACGCCCATCGACAATGCCTTCGATGCCCGCACCCGGCACGGTCATGACGTCGGCCGCGGTCGAGACCGACGTGGGTGCGGAGGCCAGGATCGCGGCGGCGAGGGGGTGTTCGCTGCGGGCTTCGACGGCGGCGGCGATGGCGTGGACCTGCTCGCGGGTGTGCCCGGCGGCGGGCACGATCTCCACGACGGTGGGCTCGTTGCGGGTCAAGGTGCCGGTCTTGTCGAGCGCAACTGTGCGCACCACGCCCAGTGTCTCGAGCGCGGCGCCGCCCTTGACCAGCACTCCGAGCCGGGTGGCGGCCCCGACGGCGGCGATCACGGTGACCGGGACCGAGATCGCCAGCGCGCACGGTGCGGCAGCGACCAGCACCACCAGCGCCCGCTCGATCCACACCCCGGGATCACCGAATATCGCGCCGAGCCCGGCGATGGCGGCAGCAAGCACCATCACCGCAGGCACCAGAGGCCGGGCGAGCCGGTCGGCCAGCCGCTGCCGAGTGCCCTTGCGCTGCTGGGCGTCCTCGACCACGCGCACGACCTTGGCCAGGGAGTTGTCCGCGACGGTCGCGGTCGCTTCGATGACCAGCGCGCCGTGGGCGTTGATCGATCCGGCGAACACCGCATCCCCAGACCCGACCTCCACCGGCACCGACTCCCCGGTCACCGCGGCGGTGTCGAGGCTGGAGCGACCTTCAGCCACGATGCCATCGCTGGCGATACGGTCCCCGGCCCGTGCCAGCATCCGATCGCCCACCCGTAGTTCGGCCGGGTCGATGACCGCCTCGCCCTCGGCACGTAGCACTCGGACCCGTTCCGGAACCAAAGCGAGCAGTGCTCGCAGGCCACGGCGGGTGCGTGCGAGCGAATAGTCTTCGAGGGCTTCGCTGATGGAGAACAGGAACGCCAGCATTGCCGCCTCGGCGAACTGACCCAGCACCAGCGCCCCGACCAGCGCGATCGTCATCAGCGTGCCCACACCGATCCGGCGCCGTCCCAGCGCTTTCACCGTCCCCGGCACGAACGTCACGCCACCGATCACCGCGGCGGCCAGATGCAGCACGATTGCGGTTGTCCCGAAACCCGTCCAGTCGGCGACAAACCCGGCCACCAGCGCGATGCCCGCGGCAGCGGCCAGTTGCAGTTCCCGCACCTGCCACAACCGGTCCGGCCGCTCAGCGGCAGTGTGCTGGTTGTCGCGGGGTTCGTCGATGCCGCAGCACGCGTCGCTCGTCTTCTCTCGCCTCTCATGTCCTCGACAGAGTGCTCTCAGCAGCAGTCCTGGGTCGCTGCCGCCGGGCAGCACGCCGGATCCACGGCCAGTACCAGCCCCAACAGATCCTCCAGCGCAGCCGCGATCCGGGAGTCGGCGAGTTCGTAGCGGCTGCGCCGCCCCTCCGGTACCGCTACCACCAGCCCGCACCCGCGCAGGCACGCCAGATGGTTGGACAGGATCTGGCGCGTCACCCCGATCCGGTCGGCCATCTCCGATGGATAGCCAGGTCCGGTACGCAGGCTCAACAAAATCTGTGTGCGGGTCGGATCCGACAGTGCGTGCCCGAACCGGGCCAAGGCGCCGGTGTGCAGTACCGGCAACGTCTCCATAAACCCATACGTTACATCAGAATCTGTATTCATAAAACAATGAACTTAATTCCGTGTTGCATCCTGTACCTGGGTACAGGCTTACCGTGGATTCATGACGACTTCACCAGCTCAGGGCGCTTGGGTGCCGCAAGCGTGCACCCTGCCTACGGTGGAGCAGCTGGTTCGAGTTGCCGAGTTCGACCAGTTCTTCGCCGAGTCCGTCCAGCGCCTCGACCGACCGGAGCCGAGGCGGCTGGATCTGTTGTTCACCGCGGGCGCGGAGGCCGCCGCTCGCGATCTCGCGGCGCGCGAGACCAGCTGCTGCTCGTTTTTCACCTTCGTCTTCCACGTCACCGACATCGGGCCGGTGATGCAGGTCGGAGTCCCCGCTGCCTATGTCGAGGTGCTGGACGCGTTCGCCGCTCAGGTCGACGCTGCGATCGGTGGGCAGCGCTGGTGAGCGGGCTGCGCACGAGCCAGCTCGCCGAGGCCGCGGGCGTCAACGCCCAGACGCTGCGCTACTACGAACGCCGCGGGCTGTTGGCCGAACCGACTCGGTCGCTGGGTAGGCACCGGCTGTATCCGGAGCATGCGGTCACTGTGCTGCGGGTGATCAAGGCCGCGCAGCGGCTCGGGTTCACCCTGGACGAGGTCGCCGACCTACTCACGGCCACCGAGCGGAGCCGCCGCCACCGCACCGACGCCGGGTTGCAGGCCCGCGCCGCGGCGAAACTGGCTGAGATCGATGCCCGGCTGGCCGAGCTCACTGCAGTGCGCGACACCTTACGCGCGGCGGTTACCGCCGGTTGCGACGACCTGCTCACATGCAGCGAAAGCCTTTCCTGCCCGGTGCCGTTCGACGCTGCCAGCCACGACACCGGCGCCGGTGGTTGCTGAACCGACGGGCTTCGCGCTTCTCGCGTTCGGCGTTTCCGGATGATTGCCCGCTGTGTGCGTGGCTGCCGCATCGGATGCGACAGCCACACAGTTCCAGGGTGCTTGCGCGAGCTCTTGTTCGGCCGCACCGTGGTTACACCATCGTGAGGGCGGGTTTCTAGGCTCTGCCCGTGACTGTTGTGCGTTCGATCGTGTTGTTTGTTCTGGCCGCCGTCGCCGAGATCGGCGGGGCCTGGCTGGTGTGGCAAGGGGTGCGCGAACATCGTGGCTGGGGCTGGATCGGTGCCGGGGTCATCGCCCTTGGCGTCTACGGGTTCGTTGCCACCCTGCAGCCCGACGCCCACTTCGGGCGCATCCTCGCCGCCTACGGTGGCGTCTTCGTCGCTGGTTCCCTGGTGTGGGGCATGGCCGCCGACGGCTTCCGTCCCGACCGATGGGACATCGTCGGTGCCGTCATCTGCTTGTTCGGCGTCGCGGTCATCATGTACGCACCACGCACCGGCTGAGTCAGGTATCGTTCCGGGCCTCGCAGCAGACGCGCCCCCGCGATCACGACTGATGATCGGCGATGTCGCCGCCGTAAGTCTGCTGTTCGGATCCGGGATCATTCGGTGGAGTAAGTGCGATTACAGCCGCGCTCTCCCACGAGGATCCCGCGTGGGTATCCCGGCCCGACGCAATGCAGCCAAGACCGTGGTGTGGTTGACGCCGAGATGGTTGCCGACGCGTGCGAGTGACCAGCCGAGTTTGTAGAGGTGTATGGCGGTGTGGACCTGGTCGGGGGACAGGCCCCGGCGACGCATCGGTACCTCGTGTCGGTGGAGGATGTTGCTGACCGTGCGCCGTTCGATGCCGAATCGGTCGGCCAGTTCATACACGGTCGCTCCGGACTGGTATCCGGTGATCAGCTCCGCGACTTCCGCGGCGTCGAGTCGCCGTGCCCGCTGGGGTTTGGGTCGCTCAACGGTTGGCGAGGCCGGAGTTGTCGGGTCGGGTAGCTTCTGGATCAGGTTTTCCAGGGCTACCAACTGCCTTTCAGGGTTTCTACCTGCGGTTTCAGGGTTGTAGTAAGGTCCCCCAAGGTCCACCATAGGTGAACCCCCAGGTCAGAGACTTGGGGGTTCACTGTTGCTACTGGACGCTCAACCTGGACGTGGCGCTGAGCAGGGGAAATCCTGGTTGTGAGGGTTCTAGTTCCCCTAAAGTGTCTTCGTTGCTCCTGGTGTTGATTAGGTCGGGAGGACTCGGCTGCCTTCAGGCCAGCTGGCTGTCGGTTGTCAGGGCCGGGTTCGTCCGTGGGTTGTCGCGAGTTCGGACGCCGCGTTCGCGCAGTCGGGTCAGGACTGTGGTCGGGTTGACGGCGATGTGTCGGGCTACCTTGGCCAGGGACCAGCCTCGGCTGTAGAGGTCGATCGCGTGGTCGGCTTGTTCGGTTGAACAGGGCGTCCATATTGCCGGCTACCGCGTAGTCGGGGTGCAGGACGGGTCCGACCTCTAGCAGCGCTGGCGACTGCGCGTGCCAGAACACGCCGAGGTCGAATTTGGATGCGTAGCTGTCCGGGTAGGTGACCGTGAGCTGTACCAGATCCGGGGTCCGGCGAACGATCGTGACCGAGCATTACCGTGCCCACTGATCAACAGATCGCGGTGTCCGCGAGCAGCTGTTGTAGGTCGGGGAGTGGTTGAGCGCAGATCGCACGTGCTTCCTCATCGGGAACTCCGACGAAACGCAGTAGATCCTCGGTGATTCGGTCGCTGGCGGCCGCGTCGTCGCGGTCGGGCTGGTCGTGCAGCAGTTGACCGAGGAACACGACGGCTCCGGACACCACAACGAGCGTGAGGTCGAGGTCGGGGATCGAGAAGCGGCCGGCTTCGATGCCGCTGGCGAGGTCGCGGCGGGCGCGTGCGGCAAGTCCGCGATCCGATGACATCTGGCCGGGTGCTGCCGAGAGTACGACCTTGCTCATCTTTGGTGCGAGTCGATGCAGGCGTCCGGTCAACCGGACGGATTGCGCGAAGATTTCTGCCGGATCGGTCAGGTGGTCGGTCAGCGCATCGAGTACATCGCCGAGCGCCTCTAGCGCGTTGTCGACCGCTGCTTCGAACAGCTGTTCCTTCGTTTCGAAGTGATTGTAGAAGGAACCCATCCCGACGTCGGCGAGCTGCGTGATCTGCAGGACGGGCACGTTCTGATTCCCTGCCGCGAGCAGTGATTGGGCAGCGCTGATGAGCGCTGTCCGAGTTCTCAGCTTGCGGCGTTCGAGCCGATTCTGGGGAACGGTCACTCGGTCGATCATACCTGCGTGGTGTCAGTAATGACGATTCTGTCAATTGTCTTGACTGACGTGCTGTTCGTAGGTGACGATATCGTCATCAGTGAAGGTTGGCGACGATGGCCGACCATCACGGCACGCGCTGCGATCTCGCATGGGGTCCGGCGTCCCTTCCGTCTTTCGCAAACACCACACGAAAGCTGTGACATGACCACTCTCGCCGTTGACAAATTTGACTCGGTCGGCGCGTGTTTCCTCGCTCAGGCCGGGAGGGCGCCGCATGCACCGGCGTTCCGTGCGCCCAATGAGACGGATACGGGCTGGCTGACCTTGACGTGGTCGGAGGCTGCTCGGCGTGCCACGGACCTCGCCGCAGGTTTGCTTGCGTTGGGTGTGCTCGCGGAAGACCGGGTTGCCATTGCCGGCTCGACCCGTCTGGAATGGATCCTTGCCGATCTCGCCATTGCGCTGGCCGGCGCGGCGACCACCACTGTGTACCCGAGCACGAACGCCGAAGGTGTCGGCTACATCCTGGCGGACGCCGGCGCTGTCGTCGTCTTCGCCGAGGATCGTGATCAGCTGGCAAAGATTCGAGCCTCCGAAACCGCGGTGCGCCATGTTGTGCTGTTCGACGGCGACGCCGACGCTGCCGATGATTCGGTCCTCACGCTTGCGCAACTGGCGCTGCTCGGCCGCAGGCATCTTCGAGAAGACGCGGATGCTGTTGTCAAGTCCGTGCGGGCGGTCGGTCGCGATCAACTCGCGACGATCATCTACACCTCGGGCACCACGGGACGACCCAAAGGGGTGGAGCTGACCCATGCCAACTGGCTCTACTTGGGCGCGGCGGTGGCGAGTGAGGACGTTGTCCGGCCCGACCACGTGCAGTTTCTGTGGCTGCCGTTGTCCCATGTCTTCGGCAAGTTGCTGCTCGCCGCCCAGTACGAAACGGGGTTCGTTACGGCGGTGGACGGCCGGATAGACCGGATCGTCGACAACCTGCCGATCATCCGGCCGACCTTCATGGCCGCTGCACCGCGCGTTTTCGAGAAGATTCACGCCCGGGTCGTCAGCATGGTCACTGCCCAGGGGGGCATGCGGAAAGCCCTTTTCGACTGGGCTATCGCGGTCGGGGTCGACGCTGTTCGCCGACGCTCGGCCGGTCGGGCCAGCTCGGTGCTGCAACGGATGCAACTCTTCGTTGCTGACCGGCTCGTTTTCGCGCGGATCCGGCGAGGTTTCGGCGGACGGATCGAGTACCTCGTCTCCGGTAGTGCAGCATTGTCGCCGCAGATCGCCGAGTGGTTCGCGGCCATCGGCCTGGCGATCAACGAGGGATACGGCCTCACCGAGACCACGGGCGTCGCATTCGTGAACCGGCCGGGCGATATTCGTATCGGCACCGTCGGACAGCCCTTCCCGGGAACCGAGGTCCGCATCGCCGACGACGGGGAGATCATGCTGCGTGGCCCAGGGATCATGCGCGGCTACCACGGTCTACCCGAGCAAACTGCCGAGGTCATCGACACCGACGGCTGGTTCGCCACCGGTGATATCGGTGAGGTCGATGCCGACGGGTTCCTGAAGATCACCGATCGTAAAAAGGATCTGGTCAAGACCAGCGGTGGAAAGTTCATCGCACCGGCCCCGATCGAATCGGCGGTAGTGGCCACCTGCCCACTGGTGTCGCAGGCAGTTGTGGTCGCCGACGGACGCAACTTCGTGAGCATTCTGCTGACCATCGACCCCGAAGTGCGCGGTGACCTGCCGGACGATGCAGTGTCGACCGCCGTCGAGCAGGCAATCACCGAGGTCAACTGCAGGCTCAACCGCTGGGAAACGATCAAACAGTACCGGATACTGCCACGCGATCTGACCGTGGAATCCGGCGAACTCACCCCGAGCCTCAAGATGAAACGCGCCGTTGTACTCCGCAATTACGCCGAGACGATCGAGGGTATCTACAGCGACCAGGCGGGCGCGCTCCGATGAACGGTCGTCACGACGCTCACGCGGGCCTGCACAGCGCTGAGGGCGCCCGGCCGGGCGAACACCTGGGACGGGCAGTGAACCCGGTGGTGAAGGTCGTGGATCTGGCCTGGCTGGAGTTCGAAAAACCCGACCTCCGCCGGGCCGAGGCGTTCGCCCATGCGTTCGGGTTCGCGACGGCGTCCCGGACCGAGGCCGAGTTGCAGCTCCGTGGAACCGAACCTGGTTCACCATGCATTCGGGTACGCCGCGCTCCCCGCTCCCGATTCCTCGGTCCGGCCTTTCGCGCCGCCGAAACGTCGGACCTGAAGCGACTCGGCGACGCAGTGGGGTCGCGAGTTGTGGCGCTACCCGAATCGGTCGGTGGGATGGCGGTTACGCTCGTCGACCCGAGCGGGCTTCGCGTCAGAGTTGTCTGCGACACCCGTGAACTCGATTCGTTACCGGCACCCCCTCCGTTGAGCCTCAACTTCGGGGAACGCCTGACTCGGATCAACAGCACGCAGCGTTCCCCGCGAGCGCCGGCGCGTATTCAGCGTCTGGGGCACGTAGTCGTCCAGACGACTCGGTATCGGCAGACGCTCGATTGGTACCTGCAGTACCTCGGCTTGATCGTCAGCGATTTCCTGTTTTTCCCGGGGCAGCGGGATCGTGGCCCGGTCATGAGTTTCATCCGATGCGATCAGGGGTCGATCCCGGTCGATCACCATACGCTCGCGCTGACGCTCGGTCCCTCGAATCGATACGTCCACTCGGCGTTTCAGGTGGCCGACCTGGACACACTCGCTGCGGGCGGTGAATATCTCCAGGATCACGGATATCGCCGGTCGTGGGGTATCGGGCGGCATATTCAAGGGAGCCAGATCTTCGATTACTGGCGCGATCCCGACGGCTTCCTGGTCGAGCATTTCAGCGACGGTGACATGTTCGACAACACCCTCGAGCCAGGTTGGGCTCCCATGACGGCCTCCGGCCTGTCTCAATGGGGTCCACCTGCGACGCGAGATTTCCTGGGGATATCGCCCGGCCCGGAATCGCTGCGTGAGCTGCTTTCGATACTTCGCGCAGTCGGTGAGAACGACAACGAATTCGACATTCGCCGGTTATTCGGCCTGATGAAAGTAGCCCGTACATGACTGTGACCGTTCTTCGCACCGCTAATGCCTGGTGGGTGCAGACACCCGCAGGAGCGGCCCGGATCGATACGGATGCGACAACCACCGCCGAACTCCTCGCTGTCCGGCCCGCGATCAACGCCGCGTGCCGCAACAGCGAAGTTGTTCCCATCAGCGAACTCGCGCCGCAATTGGTTCCGGTCAGTGAGCTCGCGCTGGTGTCGCCGGTGACCGCTCCGTGCCGGGTTGTGGCGCAGATGACGAATTTCGCGTCGCATGTCAAGGATTCGGGAGGCGATCCGGAGTCGGTTCCGCTCACGTTCTTCCGCAAGTCATCCGGTTCGGTGAGTGGGCCTTATGACGATGTGATTCGCCCCGAGCATGTGCGGTTGCTCGACTACGAGGTCGAGATCGGGCTGGTCTTCGGCCGGGCGATGCCGGTCGGATCGCACATCGACGCAGCGAATCTGGCCGACTACGTCGCCGGCCTGGTTGTCACGAACGACATCTCCGCACGCGATGTGCAACTCCCCAAAACCCAGTTCTACGAGGGAAAGTCATATCCGACTTTCACTCCGGTCGGTCCGGCGCTGGTGCTCGTGGACGCCGACGAGTTGAAGCGATTCGACGAACTGAGGCTGCGCCTGTGGGTCAACGGCGATATCCGCCAGGATATGACGGTGACCGACATGATTTACAAGCCGGTCGAGACTCTGCGAAGCCTGACTCGGTTCCAGCGCATGGATGCCGGGGATCTGTTGCTGACCGGGACGCCGATCGGCACTGCGCTCAGTGCACCACCCAAGCCCGTGGAGATGATCGGATCGCTGCTGCCGCCGAAGCTGAAATGGAAGATCTTCTTCGACCGCCAGGCCAAGAATCCGAAGTACCTCCAACCCGGAGACCTCATCGAAGTATCGATCGGCACCGACGACGGAGCCATCGACCTCGGCACCCAGCGCACCACCGTGCGAGGCGCGCGCTGAGATGAGCACTGCCGCAGTTCCGGTCGTGGTCGTCGGCGCGGGGCCCAGCGGGTTGACGGCCGCGACCCTGCTCGCGCAGTACGGTATCGAAACGGTTGTCTTGGAGCGCTGGAACGGCGTCTATCCGCAACCCCGCGCGGTGCATCTCGACGGTGAGGTCCGCCGGATACTGACCCGGTTGCGGGTGGGCACCGCATTCGATGCCATCTCCCGGCCCGCGCTCGGGCTGCGCTTGATCGACGGAGCCGGGCGTCATGTACTGGCGCAGTTCGATCGTGACCCCAACCCGGGCCGCAACGGGCATCCCGAGGCCAATCTGTTCGATCAACCGGAGCTGGAAGCGATACTGCGCGAAAATGCCGGTCACCGCTCCGAGGTCACTATCCGTGGCGAGGTGGAGGTCATCGGATATGTCGATGAAATTGATTGTGTCCGTGTCGATTACATCGACCGCCGGACCGGTGCTCGGAATTCGATCCGCGGCCGGTACCTGCTCGGCTGCGACGGTGCGAACAGTATCGTGCGCACATCGATGGGCGTCGGCATGCGAGACTTCGGTTTCCGGCAACGCTGGCTGGTCGTGGATGTGGCGACCAGCGCCGAACTGGCACAGTGGGACGGTATACACCAGGTCAGCGACCCGAACCGGGCCGCCACCTTCATGCGTATCGGGGAACAGCGATATCGCTGGGAATTTCAGCTGCTGCCGAACGAATCCGCCTCCGACTATCAGAAGATGGAGGATCTGCTGCCGTTGATCCGGCCCTGGACCGAGTCGGTCGCGCTCGCCGATTTCGAGCTGCTTCGGGTGGCCGAGTACACCTTTTGTGCACGGGTCGCCCAGCAGTGGCGCTCCCGGCGCACCTTTCTGCTGGGCGACGCGGCGCACCTGACACCACCCTTCATCGGCCAGGGCATGGGCGCCGGACTCCGAGATGCCGCGAACTTGAGCTGGAAGCTGGCCGCGGTACTCAGTGGCGAGCTCGGCGACGACGCCCTCGACAGCTACGAAATCGAACGAAAGCCGCACGCGCAGGCGATGATTCGGATCGCGATGCTGCTCGGCGCATCGATGACCGCCGGTGGTGAGATCGGTAGCCGAGCTCGCCGGGTCTTCGCACCGTATGTGCACCGCATGCCCGGGTTCGACCGGCGTTTCATAAACGGCGAGACCCCCGCCCTGCACCACAGCAGCCTGGTGACCAAGGCTGCGCGGTTCACCAGCCTCGCTGGACGACTCGTTCCGAATCCACCACTACCGGACGGCCGGCGACTCGACGACCTCATCACGGGCCGGTTCGCCCTCATCACCTCGCAGACACCGACCGCGGCCCAGCGCGCGATGGTGGAGGACCGCGCTGCGGTCCTGATCATCACCAACGCCGGGGAGGAACTCCATCGTTGGCTGCGCCATGGGCGCGCCCGCGCAGCTCTGATCCGCCCCGACGGCACCGTTCAGTGCGCCGGCCGCGACCTATCACGTCTGTGCGACGCGGTTGTCCGCCTGCCGGTACCGGACACCTGTTGCCCAGTGGTCTATCGCGGCCGCTGCGATTGGTCGGACGGCGCCCGCGATGCGGCCGAAGCAGGGGAAATCCGGTAGCGGTTTTCCCTCACCTCCCGGCCGGTCGGCCGGGAGGTGTTCGAGGTCGGCGATACCCGATCCGCACCTACGTCACGCCCGCACTCTCCAGCTCGAATCGACCCGGTCCACACACGAACCCCGCATCCTATGCGGTCGTCGAGGCTGCCGGCTGCGCGGCGACAGGCAGTGCAGATCCGGCTCCGGCGGTGCTGATGCCGGAAAATCCACGTCTCATCGAGCACCTGAGGTTGGCCGTGAAATCCATGGCACATGGGTGTGCGCACCACATAGTGACGAATTCGTCATATTTCCTTGACTGAGACTTGCGTCGCATGTGACGATATCGTCATCAATGTCTTGGTGGTACGGCGATGGGAGTCCATCACTGAACCGAGCCACCTCCCCCCGACCGATCGGACGGCTGTACGAGTTCGCTCGCCGCAGTCGGCCGATAGACACCCGAGCGGCAACCGATCCGGCGGGAGCGGAACTCGAAGGGACCGACCATGCCCGACAACGCTGTCCATTCCCGGCGCCCGCCGGCGTCCGTGCCCGCGGGTGCGGCCCGCGAAACCCGGTCTCGCGCCCGTTGTCTCGGCTATATCGCGGTGGGTACCGCCACGATTCTCGCCCTTGTCGCGATCGTCCTGCCCACCCTTGTGGCAAAGAGTCTGGTGAAATTCCCGGACCGGATCCATCAGGTCACCGTCGCGACCGGGACGGGAGACGTGCTGGACTTCAGGCAACTGCTGGAGGGAACGGTGCACATCGACCATGAGGTTCCCGTACAGCTGACCACCCTGGTCAACAGCGTCGTTCCGACGGACTCGAACGTGGTCACACTTTGCGTCTCCTTCGAAGTCACTCGGCGCGATCGCACCGATACATCGAGACTGCTCGACGCGTCGGTCGATCAGGTTACCGTCAGCAGAACCACTGGCATGCCTCAGCGGCGACCAGCCATGACCGTGTTCGAACTCGATCAGAAGCCGCTCGAAACTGTCCGCCACGGCCTGCAATACAAGTTTCCCTTCGGCACGGCGAAGCGTGATCATCCATACTTCGACGCGATCTCGCAGCGTGAGACGACCATGGCCTACGTCGATGACTCCACCGTCCGAAACGGTCTACGACTGTTGCACTTCCGTGCTGACATCCCGGTTGTCGATCTCAGCGGATTGCTCCCGATGCGTGGGCGGGTGGACCTCCCGGCCAGGCTCCTGGGCGGTAAGGGCGGCGATGAACTGGTCGGAGTCTCGTTGTACTATTCGGCAACGCGGGATTACTGGGTCGAGCCGACCACCGGCGCCGTCGTGATCATCAACGAGCACCAGCTGCGCTACCTCGCGACCACCGCCGATGCCCCCGACCGGATAACCGTTTTCGATGGCGACCTGAAATTCGACGATCAGACGATCGACCAGATGGCCACCCAGGTGGCCGCTGCTCGCAAACAGATCGCGGCGCTACGCGTTATCGGCCCGGGTATCGCTGCTCTCGGGTCCGTTGCCGCATTGATCATCGGGATCAGGCGACTGGGCTCCGCTCGGTGCCGCCGCTCCATGTCGGCCGGAACTGTCGGTCGAACAATGTAACAAGTGATCCCGCATCCAGCCTCGTTGTCGGCGAGGTGGTGACGCGGTTGCCGGTGGCTCGGTTGACGGGCGAGCCTGACGACAGGGCGGTGCGCTCGGATGTGGAAGCTGAGCTTCCTGCGAGACACCACGCACACTCTGTCATGCGAGGCCGGGAGAATGGCGGGATGGCAGGCGAGGTCGAAGCTCAGTTGAGTGCGTTGCTCGGACCGTTGCGGCGAGCGGTGCTGCGACGGACGCGGGTACTGGAGGGATTGCCCGATTTGCCGGAGGCGCAGATCGAACTGCTGAGATTGCTGGTGTCGCGGGATGGCCTGGCTCCGGGACGGGCGGCGTTCGAGCTCAAGGTGGCGCAGTCGACGGTGAGCAATCTGGTGCGGACGATGGCGGATCTGGTGGATCGAGTTCCGTCGGCCGAGGACGGGCGCGGGGTGGTGCTTGTCGCGACGGCGCGGGCCAAGGAACTGCTGGTCAGATACGACCGGGCCAGTGCGGCGATGCTGCGGGACTCGTTGGCGAAACTGTCACCAGAGGATCAGCAAGTCCTGGAATCCGCGGTTCCGGCCTTGCAACGATTGCTGTCCGTGCTGGACGAATAGGTCGTGCACTCTTCCCGCTGTGAGGCCGGTCACCTACAATAGTTTTGTTCCAAAAGTATTTCACTGTGGGAGCGTGCGTTGCAGAGCCCGAAATTCTTCCGTTGGCTGCTGGTGGCAGCCGTCGTCCTCGCGAGTGTCGGTGCGGCGGTGTTGGTTCCGCCCGCCGCGGCGGCACCCGATGACACGGTGGTCACCGTCACAGGCGGACTCATCAGCGGTCGGCACACCAATGGGATCGTCGAATACCTCGGTGTTCCGTTCGCCGCACCCGCCTCGGGTGAATACCGCTTCGCTCCACCGCGACCGGCCATTCCGTGGGCAGGTGTGCGTGCGGCCCTCGCGCATGGGCCGCAGTGCCCGCAGGCTTCGCCGGCGCCGTTCGGGCTGGCGGTGCAGGAATCGAGCGAGGACTGCCTGAGTATCGATATCTATGTGCCGGAGAACTCTGCGGGCGCGGATCTTCCGGTGATGGTGTGGATTTACGGTGGCGCCTTCGTACTCGGCTCCAACGCCCAGTACGACTCCCCAGACCGGCTGGTGCGGGAGGGCAAGGTCATCGTGGCGATCCCCAATTACCGGGTCGGTCCGTTCGGTTTCCTCGCACTACCCGAACTGGCCGACAGTACCGGCGGCATCACCGGCACCTACGGCACGCTCGATCAACAGGCCGCGCTGCGCTGGATTCAGGAGAACGCGGCCGCGTTCGGTGGCGACCCCGGCAATGTCACCCTCTTCGGCGAATCGGCCGGCGGAATGAGTGTGTGCACGCAGCTCGCTTCGCCGCTGGCACGGGGCCTTTTCCACCGGGCGATCATTCAGAGCGGGTCGTGCGCGCGCAGCCCGCTGTCACCGCCGGACTCCGAACTCGCCTTCCAGCGGTCGGCCGACTACGCGGCGAGCCTCGGTTGCCGCAATCCGCACACGCGACTGAACTGCCTGCGCGCCCTTCCGGTCGAGAAGCTCCTGGATTCGCCCAGCGTCGAACTTCATTCGATGGCGGTCACCTGGAGCCCCGTACGGGACGGGGTCGTGTTGACCTCCACTCCCGAACAGGCGCTCGCCGCCGGAGCCGCCCGCGACCTGCCGCTGGTGGTAGGCAGCAATGCCGACGAGGGCGCTACTTTCATCGCCCTGCTCGACTACCTGAAAGGCATGATCCCCGATGAATCCGATTACCTGACTTGGGCGCAGGAACTGTTCGGCGACAATGCCGGCCTGGTTCTGCACCGATACCCGCCAGCCGACTTCTCCTCCCCGGCCAAGGCAAAGGAAAAGGTGCTCACCGACGGATTCTTCGCGTGCCCAGCACTGTTCACTACCGAGGCCGCGCGTGCCGGTGGCGCCCAGGTCTGGCAATACCGTTTCAACGAAGCGCCGCTCGGCCAGAACCCGATGCTTCCCGGCGCCTTTCACGCGGCCGAACTTCCTTATGTGTTCACCGAGATGCTCGGCATCCCGATCCCGCTTCCTCCGGCAGGCGACCAGCTCTCCCGCCGCATCCAGCAGAGCTGGTCACGTTTCGCCCACACCGGCGATCCGGTGACAGCGGACTTCGTCGACTGGCCGACCACCCCCGGCTCCACTCTCGAAATGAGCAGCTCTGGGATCAGCACCGCCGATTCCTTCGCCGCCGAGCATCATTGCGACCTGTGGTCGGGGATCAGCCGGATCGGTTAGGGCAGAATGACCTGATCATGGTTCACCACCAACGGCACTATCTCGCCACCACCGCCGATGCCCCGGCCCGGATAATCGTCGATGGCGGCGGCCGGCGGGCCCACGGTCGCGGTTCCGCGCCATCTGGAACCGCCGACGCAGCCAAACGGCTCGGAGCAATGGCTGGATGTCTCTACCTGCACTCCGCGGTCGACGGCTTCTGCCCGGCTCGCCTACACCGAAGCTATGCCGGACGAAAAAGGCTGTCACAACACGGGGATTGGACCGGACATGGGCTTTTCTCATGTGCAAGGCATCGCCCACCTCGAGCGGATCGTTGCGGCGGGGTTGCCGATGCGGGCCGACGTCGGCGCTCATGCAACCGAGTCTCCCACGCCACCACCACCTGCCTGATCCTGCGCGCCCGCGCGTGGTCTACTCGACAGCCGACGAGCTCGACCGAAAGCTGTCGAGGCAAGGTCGAGTCGGCCGCGACCCGGTTCGGTGTCGATCACCGACGCGCCCGTCCCTGAGAATCCCTCGTGGGTACTCCGCGTCGACGCAGTGCGGCCAGAACGGTTGTATGGTTGACGTCGAGATGGTTGCCGACCTTTGCGAGTGGCCAGCCGAGCCTATAGAGATGGATGGCAGTGTCGACTTGGTCGGGGGACAGGCCCCGGCGGCGCATCGGTACATCGTGTCGGTGGAGGATGCCGCTGACTGTGCGTCGTTCGATACCAAATCGGTTGGCCAGTTCGTACACGGTCGCTCCGGCCTTGTATCCGGTGATCAGCTCTGCGACTTCCTCGGCGTCGAGTTGCCGTACCCGCCGGGGTTTGGGGTGCTCCACGGGTGGCGGGGCCGGACTTGTCGGGTCGGGTAGCTTCTGGATCAGAAACTCCAGGGCTTCTGCCGGCGTTTCAGGGCTTCTCCCTGCGGTTTCAGGGTTGTAGTAAGGTCCCCCAAGGTCCACGGCAAATGCCAACGCTGTGCCTGCCCGCCGCTGCTGCGTGCAGTCCTGGCCGGACCCGACGGAGTCATCCGCCCCGACCTCGAGCCGGTGGTACGGATACTGCTGGCCAACAGCACTCCTCGCAGTGTCCTGTCGTGGATCAACAGTCCTGGTGGCCGCGCCGTCATGACGAGCTTGGCCGCAGCCCACGGGCCGGTGACTCACGCCGTCCTCGACACTCTGAGTCCCGAGCGTCAAATCTTCCGTCTGCGACAAGTCCTCGTCACCGCTGGACACCTGCCGGCCCGCGACGAATACCTCATCAGGCTCGAACGATGGCTCGAGCCCACGCTGGAAGCCATAGCCGACACAGCCGACCGTGGCCTCGTGCGCCGATACATCACCTGGGTTCACCTGCGACGCTTGCGCCGATCCAGCCCCATCACCAATCGGCAGCAGACCGTGGTCAGGGTCGAGGTCAGCAACATCGTCAGCCTGTCGAACTCGTTGCAGGACAACGGCCGAACCCTCGCAACATGCCGCCAAACAGACGTCGACGCATGGCTCGACGACGGACCCACCACCAGATTCACAATCCGACAGTTCCTCAGCTGGGCGGCCCGACACGGCGCGGGCAGGCGCCTCGTCGTCCCGGCGCGGACCTGCCCGGAGCACCGCACCGTCTTCACCGACGCTGACCAGCGCTGGACCTTGGCCCGACGCCTCCTGCACGACGACAGCATCGACGACCGCGACCGCGTAGCCGGCCTGCTCCTGCTGCTCTACGCCCAACACCTGTCGAAAACCGTGACACTGACGACCAGCGACGTCATCTCCGACGAACACGGCGTCCACCTCAAACTCGGATCGAAGCCGGTCCAACTGCCCGCACCCATGAGTGAGCTGGTCCTCCGCTTGGTCAACAACCGCCGCGGCCACGGAGCCTTCGGTCACACCGACGACCACCCGTGGCTGTTCCCCGGCGGCATCCCAGGTCGCCATCTGACAGCGATGCATCAGATGCAGCGGCTTCAGCCACTCGGCATCCCGGCTCGCATCGGCCGCAACTCCGCACTGATGGAGTTGGCGGCAGAACTGCCTGCCGCCGTGATCAGTAGCCTTCTCGGCCTGTCGATCCCTACGGCCGAAAACTGGACCACCGCAGCGGGAAATACTCACCACGGCTACGCCGCCGAACTTGTCCGCAGGCAGACCTGACCGGAAGCAACCCGCCGGAGCTGCGTCACCATCCCTGCCCATCAGCTGCTCATTCCGCACGGTCGAATATCGGTGGTTACCGGTAATCGAGCGGCGGCGGGTTGGAGGATGCTGTCGAGTTTGCGGATGAACCGCGGGAGGTGGGGATCGGTGCCCGGCAGTCGGTGTGGGTCGAGGTCCCACCAGCGGCCCCCGTCGAACTCGGCGGGATCGAGGTCGTAGTCCCGGGATCGGTCGCCCCGGGCGACATGCCAGATCGAAACGTCGACATGCCCGGCGGTTGGTCCAACGGTAGGGGTAACGGTCAGAAACAGGGGCTGGTCGCCCACGACATCGAACCTCGGGTTGAACCCGAGTTCCTCGCGCGCTTCCCGACGCGCGGCAATGCGCGGGTGTTCGCCGGGCGCGAGGTGTCCACCCATGGGCAGATCGAGACCGGATTTGCGGTGCCGGCCGAGGTAGATGCCGCGCTCTCCGGGGTCGACCAACACCACGTATGCGACCAAATGCTGCGGCGGCGTCGCAGGTGCAATCCGACGGAAGACGTCGTCGGTTCGGGCAAGCCAGGACAGTGTCTGCTGGATATGTTGCTGTTCGATCTCATCGATTGGCGTGATGGCGGCAACGATATCGGCGATAGCTGCGGTGGCGGACTCCATGGCGCGCGAGCATAGCGACGCCTTCCGGCACCTGGGAAGTGCCTGCTCTTCGATGCGCTTTCCCCTATATGCGGGGTGCGCGTCGTTCTCTCCGCCTGGGTTCCCTTCGGGGGCGTTCGAACGCTGCTGTCGCGCTGATGTCGACGAGGCCGACGGTGTTCGGGAGGACGATTCGTGTGGTGCCGTACCAGCGCACCCAGAGAGCGATGTTGCCGGTGTCGGCCTCGGCGAGCAGTTTCTCCACCGACCATCGCTTGTTCGAGCGGTCGATCTCGATGGCGATGCACGGCAGATGGTCGTCGCGCCAGCAGAAGACGTCCAGGTGGCCGTGGTACATCCGCCGTCCCGTGCGCCTGGCGATCAATGCCTCGCGCTCGAGGTCGACCGTCCAGCCGTTGGCGTGCGCCCACCGAACCGTTTGTTCGGTGATCAACGCTGTCGCTTCCCGCGCTGAGAGGCCCGTGACCCGGACGTCGGCGAGCCAGCTTGTCAATGACGAGGCCAGCTGGGCGGTTTCTGAATCTTTCCCCACTGGCTTGATCCTAGAACGCGGCGCCGGGCCCCGTCTGCCCACGGCCACAGCCGCACGGGGCTGCCTCCGGGGACAGGGGCGAACCGGGTTCCGCTGAACCCGGTCGCCCCGCCCTGTGGATATTGTCGGAGTTCATGCCGCCCATTTGCGGTCGACCCAGGCAGCCGTGGACATCAAGTTGCGGCTTGGGTGAGTTTGCTTGAGCTGCAACGATTCTGGCGCGTCGCGGCGTTGGAGAACTATTACGTCCTCGTGGGCGATCAGGTGCACTGGGAGTCCTCCGCGGCGATTTTTGACGATGAAGTCGCGTTGGAAGAAGCTGCTGCGGGCGATGATGTCGTCCTCCGCGAGGCGGCCCAGCAGCGCGACGCATCGTTCGACGGGCGTGAGTCCGGCGAGGGTGCCGCAGGTGGTGATGTGGGTGGGTAGGTCGATGAGTTCGGCGTGCTGCCGCCAGGGGCGGGCGGTGATGACGACGTGTCCGCCGGGTCTGAGGTAGTCGGCGACACCGGTGAGGATTTTGGTGAATCCGGTCAGGAGCCGACCGATGCCGACGTTGGCCAGATTGCCGCGGTCGAGGACCGCCCCGTATCGGTGGTCGTATTTGCGGACGCCTTCGCCGGGCTTGACCCGGACGTGGCCGTGGGTGGAGTCGCCGTACGGGGGTGAGGTGATGACGAGGTCGATCTGTCCGCGCAGGTCGTCGGGGAGCAGCGTCGGAACTTTTCGGGCGTCGCCTTGGTAGACGGCGGCGTCGAGGTTGATGCCGGCGGCGTGGGCAAGGTCGGTGTTGGTGCGGGCGAGGTCGGCCCACCGGGTTTCGTATTCGATGCCGACAGCGCGGCGGCCTCGGTGCAGGGCTTCGACGAGAGTGGTGCCGATGCCGCACATCGGGTCCAGGACCAGGTCGCCAGGTTGGGTGTATGCCTCGATGGCATGGGCGGCGATGGCGGGAAGCATTTTCGCGGGGTGTTTGACGCTGTCGGGGTGGTAGCGGTTGGTGCGCTGGCTGGCCGGTGCGGATTGCGCGGTCGGCCAAACCGATACGGCTCCGGCGTTGTCGGTTTTGTGGGTGGTGGTCATCGAAGGGTGCCTCGATTCGGGAGTCGGGAGCTACGTACCGCACTCCACATGCGCGGCGCCGTGGGTGCCGGGGGCGGTACGAGCAGGGTCATCGCTGCGGGGTCAGGGCCGTAGCAGCACAGTGATATCCACATGCACAATGCGGTGTCTCTGGGCTGGCCTGGTGTGATTGATCGCGGGTGCGGAGACGGCGTCACCGGCGATCGGGACGGCGACGATGTGCTGGAGGAATAGCAGGTCGGCGGCCTGGGCGGCGGCTACTGTCGAGCCGGTCGGATCCAGCAGGACACCGTCGCGGGTGTGCGTGCAGCGGGTGAGTACGACGAGCACGCCGCCGGGGTTGAGGCGTGAGGCGGCGAGCGCCACGACCTCGCCAACCGACGAGGGTGGTGTTGTCTCAGGAGGCAGGAAGCTGGCCAGAATGAGGGCAACAGATTCCTCATCGTGCGGTTTCTGGGGGTGGCGAGCATCGGGGGAGCCGGCGGGGCGTTCGATCAGGCTGTGGCGTCCGAGGTCGTCGATCATGGTGAGCGCGGTGGCCGTGTCCGGCGCCAAGAAGGGCCGGGTGCCGGGGGCGGCTGAGGCCGGGGGCACCAGCAGCACCTGATCACCGGGGTGGGAGAACTCGGTAACACCGCGGGAGACGATCGGTGTCGGCCACTGGTCGGTGGCTTCGATCGGGTTGATTCCCGCGGCCCAGATGGTTGCAGGAACCTCGACCGCCGGAGCGCGGCGCGAGGCGGAGCCACCGGTGTGGCGTCGGCGGCGGGCTGGGGTGTGTTCGGTCATCGGCGCGGTCCTTGTCGGTTCCAGTGCATGGGAATGTGTGCACTGGTCAACTCCTCAAGAATTCGCCGTTTTTGGACATCGAACCGTCCCGAAAACAATGCAATTCAGGTGATCAATTCTCGATACAAGCAGATATTGAGCGCAGTTTCTGGCACTTTTTTCAGGGGGCTTCACCAGAGACCTTCTCGCGCGGTGTACTGCGCCACCGTGGCGCCACCAAACGTACATAGTCCCTGGTAGTGACGGTTTCCTGAGTGTTTCCCCGAGTGATTCGTACCGGATTTTCGCGGCCGAACTCCGATGACCGGTAAGCGCTCGGAGGTCATCTCGAGGTCGTTTGGAAGTTCTCTGGAGGCTTTTTGGTGGCGGCCGTTCTGTGTCCTTGCCGAGTCGGATTTTCTCAACGCCTCGAGCAAGGGGAATGGTCATGAATGCGAATTACGGTATTTCTGCGGGGAGGCCGGATCGTGCGGAAGCCTCGCCGTTGTCGGTGGTGTGGTCGGCGTTCGACCGGATAGCCGATCACCCGCTACCCGTCGTGGGGAGCCCGGTGCCGGGGCTCGGCGGGCCGGTGGATACGTGGGGCCAGTTGCGGCAGGTGCTGTCGGACCCGGCGCTGCCGATCGAGACCGTGGACGAGGTCTGGGTGTGGCTGATTCGCCGGTCCCGAACCCGCGGTTCGGATGCGGCCCTCACGTGCGCCGGGATGGCTGCGCCGATGTTGGCGGGGATGGCCAGTGTGTTCGGTCCCCGCCAGCGCGATGCCCGCACCGACGATGTCGAGGCCGATCTGTTGGCCGAGTTCCTTGCCGAGTTGCCGCGCATCGATGTCGAGCGCCCGTTTCTGTGGTTCCGGCTGCGGTGGGCACTGTTTCGTGGTGGTCGCGCCTGGGTGCGGCGAGAGGCCGCCTCCCCGGTACCCCACGAGGATGTCGGCACCGGAACAGAACCCGCCACCGGCATCGACGAACCAGTGCAGATGATGCGGACTCCGGCGGGGCACCCCGAACAGATCCTCGCCGAGGCGGTCGCGGAGAACGTGATCACCGCCGAGGTTGCCGAGTTGATCGCCGCCACTCGGCTGGAGGGGTGGTCGGTGACCTCCCTGGCAAGCGATGCTGCGGGGTCGCACTGGGCGTTGCGCAAGACCCGCCAACGGGGCGAACACGATCTCCTCGACTGGTTGGCCGCTCGCGCGGCAGCCACCGACCCAGCACGCACCAGCACCGTCGAGCACCGCGCTCTGCAGCTCCTGTCCTGCTCGGCCGATGACCAGGGCTCGGAAGTGGCCGTGCAGCGACAGCGACTCACCGAGCGGGACCTGGAGGTGCTGCGACTGCTCGACGCTGAGCGAGGTCTGAGTGCCGATCAGGTCGCCGATCTGTTGTTCCCCAGCGTCGATACCGCGCGGAAGAGACTGACGGCGCTGACCCGTCGTGGAGTGCTGACCCGGTGTCGCCGTACCCGCCCTGGTGTCGGCCGTCGTGGCGTGCCGCCGTGGCAGTACGCCCTCAGTCCGCTCGGGTCGGCGGTCCTCGCCCTCGGCCAGCACGACACCACAACGGCCGGCGAGAACATGCCGCGGCGGTCGAGTTCACCAGGTACTCCCGCAGCATCGGCGATCTCCCTCACCACCTCGCAGTCGACGTCCAGCGCTGGCCGATCTGGCGATTTTCCGGACACTCCCGGGTCCAAATGTGGCTCGCAAACGCGGAGTAGCCAGTGCGGGCGGACATCGGCTGCCCCCGCACAACCGGCAACCCAGGTGGAGGTGAATCGCCGATGCGCATGATCGGTTTCCCTGAAGTTCGTTCTGCGACCTCGTCGCGCCGGACGGTCCGGTCCGGCTCGATCCGGCGGGCTCTTGCCGCGACCACGGTATTCGCGACAGTGGCACTGGCAGTCGTCGTGGCCGCGGGTTCCGCTGCGGCCGAGCCGACTTCGGTGCTTGCTATCGCCGAGTCCTTCGACCAGGTACTCGACAACATCCGGAACTGGCTGGTCGGCATCCTCGCCGGGCTGGCGACGGTGTTTCTGACCATCGGCGGCGCCCGCTATGTGCTGGCCTCCGGTGACCCGGGCGAGGTCGAGAAGTCCAAGACCGCGCTACGCGCGGCGTGCCTGGGCTACGGCCTGGCGATGCTCGCGCCGGTGATCGTCGCCGTTCTCAAGTCGATCGTGGGTGCCTGACCATGACCGCCGCCTTCCCGATCGGCACTTCACCACCGCACACCCGAACAGCATGGGCGTCGCGAGTGGCGGCAGCCGTGGTCGCGATATTGGTGATCGGGGTCGGCATCGGCGCGAGGGCCGCCGCCGAACCGACTGCGCCACCGCCGCCACCGCCGCCGGTGGCGACGACACCCCAGCAACCGACACCGACCGCGCCGACACCGACGCCTCCGCCTACATCGCAAGCCCCGACCACGCCCGGGACTCCATCGCCTACTCCGCAAGGTTCCTGGCCGGCCGACCCCAACCAAGGACCGGTCGCGCCGTCGGATACGGGTGATTCCGACTGCGGAATTCGCAATATCTCCGGTTGCGTCGCGAATGCGATCGACGGCTTCTTCGACCGCCTGGTCGATTCAGCGCTCAACCCGCTGCTGGAGCTGCTGTCGCACACGCTGTTGACCACCCCCGAGCCCGGAGACCTGCCGCGGGTCGGTGAGTTGTGGAACTCGTCGTGGCATCTGATGCTGGCGATGTACGGGCTGCTGGTGATGGCTGCCGGCATCCTGCTGATGGTCCGCGAAACATTACAGACCCGCTGGTCACTGCAAGAACTGCTGCCGCGGATTGTGGTTGGGTTCATCGCCGGGGCGATGAGCATGCTCCTGGCGACCCAGGCGATCGTGTTCGCCAACGCGCTGGCCGAAGCATTCGCTGGTAGCGGAGTGGACTCCGACTCCGCCACCACCGCGCTGAAGGAGCTCACCGGGTCGGTCACCGGGAACGGCATCTTCCTGGTTCTGCTGCGAACAGCGCTTGTCGTGATGCTGGTGGTGCTGCTCATCACCTACGTCGTGCGCGTCGCGATCACGATCATCCTGATCGTCGCCGCACCACTGGCATTGATGTGTCATGCACTGCCAGGGCTGGACTCGATCGCACGCTGGTGGTGGCGCTCATTCGCCGCGTGCCTGGCAATTCAGGTGGTCCAGTCGCTGGTGTTGGTCACCACCCTGCGGGTCTTCCTCACCCCCGGTGGATGGGGATTCTTCGGGCCCAACATGGACGGCGTCGTGAGCCTGATCATCGGGCTCGCCCTGATGGGCGTGCTCATCAAGATCCCGTTCTGGCTGATGTCGACCATGCGAATCGGCCACGGCCGCAGCATGGTCGGATCCCTGGTACGCGGCTACGTCGCCTACAAGACCTTCGGCCTGCTCAAGAGCGGCGAGGAGGCTGCCGCCACGGCCATCCGACGCCCCACCCCACAGGGCAACGCATCTACCGGTACCAGGGTGGGCAACGGCCGCCGAGGTGCCGCCGCTGCCGCAGGCAGCGCCGACCCATACGCGCGGACACGGTCGACGCGGGACGGCCAAATGATGTTGCCCCTTGAAGGAGTCCACCGGGTCCGGCGAACGCAGGGTCCTGCAACACCACCGTCGCAGTCGGCCACCACCACATCGGCTCCGGCCTCACCCGGCACCGCCCCTGCGCCGACGACCCGCCCGAGATCGCGAGGCCGCCAGCTCGCGTTCGATTTCACCCCGCCGGACCCCTACAGCGGGATTCGCGCCAATCACCGCGGCCAGTACCCGCTGCCGATCCCTGTTAGCCGGGTCCGACGGACACCTGCACCTGCGGGGCCTCCCGCAGCGCCCGCACCGGCGTCGCCTTCGTCGGTGCCGCGTCCTCGGCAGGGCACGCAGTTGGCGTTCGAGTTCGATCCGCCCGACCCGTATGAGGGCAACCGGCCGCTGCGCAGCGGCCAGTACCGGCTGCCGTTCCCGGTAACCCGGGTCCGCCCCGCCGAGCGGGTGAGCACACCGCCACCGGTTCCGCCGCCACGTCCCTCGACACCGACAGGTCGTCAGCTGCATCTGCCGCTGCCCGATCTGCCCGTCCGCCGCCGCGCACGCCGCACTCCCCGAGAAGGAAACCCCAGATGAGCACACCCGTTCGTATTCCTGCCGATGTTGACCGCAAAGACCGGTTGATCGGCCCGTTCACCGCCCGCCAGCTCGCTGTCCTCGCGGTCACCACGCTGCTGCTGTATTTCGCGTGGACCGCAACCCGTGACGTGATCGCCCCCGCAGCGTTTCTGGCCGGGGCTGTCCCGATCGGCACTGCGGTCGCGGTGCTGATCTTGACCACCCGTGACGGCCTGTCGGGTGACCGGTTGCTGTTGGCCGCCGTTCGGCAGCGTCTGCGGCCTTCTCACTTGGTGTCTGCACCTGAAGGGATCGTTGCTGCGCCACGGTGGCTCACCCGCGCTGCGGGGCGAGGAAAGAAGCCGCCGGTGCCGCAACCGTTGTCGGCCACAGCATTAAATCTTCCCGAGTCGGTCACCGGCGCCGGTGGGGTCGGGGTGGTCGACCTGGGCCCGGACGGGCTGGCTGTGGTCGCAGCGGCCGGGACGGTCAACCTCGCCCTGCGCACTCCCGAGGAGCAGGATGCCCTGGTCTCCCAGCTCGGGGGTTGGCTGCACACGTTGCGCCAGCCGGTGCAGATCCTGTTGCGGTCGACGCGCCTGGATCTGACCGGCCAGCTACAGAGTCTGTGGGATTCGGTCGGTGAGATGTCACCGGAGTTGGCCGCTGCCGCGCACGGTCACGCCGACCACTTGGCCGGGCTCGCGGCCGGGGAGGACTTGATGCACCGGCAAGTACTGCTGGTCTGGCGTGAACCTCTCGACCTCCCGGCGTCGAACGACCACCTGGGTGGACCGACGCCGGCGGCGATGCTGGGCTGGCTGGTCGCGGGGCGTCGGCGTGCTCGCCGGGAATTGTCGGCTGCCGCACGGCGTGCCGCGGAGGCCCGGCTGCTGCGGCGGGTGCATGAGGCCGCCGACCTCCTCGCCCCGATGGGTGTCGCCGTGACACCGCTCGATGACGCGCAGGCCACCGCTGTGGTGACCGGTGCCTGCAATCCCGGCAGTCTCGTCCCCTCCTCCGCGGACATCGCCGGTCCCCACACCGTGATCACAACCGACGGCGCGGACACCGCGACCTTCGGCGACATCGAACCTGCCGAGGACATGAACGAGCCGACACAGCGGCGAGGATTCCTGCGTCGTCGCGGTCGTCAGATCGCGGGTACCGCACATGGATTCGGGCCGGATGCGTTGGCAATCGGCGCGCGGCACCTCGAGGTCGGGACGGGATGGGTGGCAACCCTCGCCGTCACCGGGTATCCGCGTGAGGTCACCGCCGGCTGGCTGGCGCCGCTGCTGTCACACCCCGGCCGCCTCGACGTCGCCCTGCACATCGATCCGGTCGACCCGGTCACCGCTGCCTCCCGATTGCGGCGCCAGCTCGCCCGGCTGGAATCGACCCGGTTCCACGATGCCAGCTACGGCCGCCGCACCGACCCCCTGGTCGAGGTCGCGGCCGAGGATGCCGCGGATCTGTCCTCGCGGGTGGCACGCGCCGAAGCCCGCCTGTTCCGCATCGGGCTGTATCTGACCGTGCACGCCCGCTCCGAAACCGAGCTGGCCGACGAGGTCGCCGCTGTGCGCGCTCTGGCAGCCAGCCTGCTCGTCGACACCTGCCATCTGTCCTACCGCACCACCCAAGGCTGGATCTCCACACTTCCGTTGGGACTGGACCTGGTGAAGGTGCACCGCACCTTCGACACCAACGCCCTCGCGGCGGCGTTCCCCTTCTCCAGTCCACAACTGCCCGTCGGCGATCCCGCCCGCGCGGCATCGCCAGAAGGAGTGCTCTACGGGCGCGACGCCGCATCCGGGTTGGTCTTCGTCGACCGGTTCGGCCCCGAGGCCCACAACCACAACGCCGTCGTACTCGGCCGTTCCGGTGCCGGCAAGAGCTACCTGGTCAAGACCGACATCCTGCGGTCGCTGTATCGCGGGATCGAACAAGTGATCATCGACCCCGAAAACGAATACCGCGCGTTGACCGAGGCAGTCGGCGGCACCTACATCCACCTCGGCACTCCCGGAATCCGGCTCAACCCCTTCGATTTGGAAGTCCACACCCGCCCCGACGGCCGCCGCACCGCACCCTCGGATGCGTTGAACCGGCGGAAACTGTTCTGTCACACCGTGATCCGTGTTCTTCTCGGGGATCAGACGGCTGCGCAGCGCGCCACGCTGGACACTGCCGTGACCGCCACCTACGCGAGCGTGGGGATCACCGAGGATCCCACCACGTGGACCAGGCCCGCCCCGACCCTGGGTGTCCTGTGCGAGCAGTTGGCCGCGCTCGGTTCGGTCGTCGCTGATGACCTTGCCGCGTCATTGGCTCCGTTCGTCGGCGAAGGTGCGTTCGCCGGACTGCTGGACGGGCCGACCACCGTCAGCCCGGACGCAGCGATGGTGGCCTATTCATTGCGGGAGCTGCCGGATGAGTTGAAGACGATCGGGACGCTGCTCGTTTTGGATGCCACCTGGCGGCGAGTATCGAATCCGGCGAATCGTCGGCCACGGATGGTGACCGTGGACGAGGCGTGGTTGATCATGCGCCAGACCGCCGGTGCCGAGTTCTTGTTCCGGGCCGCGAAGTCGTTCCGCAAGTACTGGGCCGGACTGACGGTCGCCACCCAGGACTGCGCCGACGTCCTGGGCACCGAACTCGGCAAGGCGATCGTGTCCAACGCGGCCACCCAGATCCTGCTGCACCAGGCGCCGCAGGCGATCGACGAGGTCGCGACCGCATTCAAACTCTCCGACGGCGAACGACAGTTCTTGTTGTCGGCGGCCCGCGGGCAAGGGCTGATCGCTCTCGACGGCACCGACAGGGCTGTATTCGCCTCGATGGCCTCTGTCGAGGAGCACGTTCTCGTCACCACCGACCCCAGCGAACTCGCCGACACCACCGATGCCGAGGAGTCCGGTCTCGATCTCACCGAACCCACCCCGTTCACCCCGAACGTCACCGACGACGAGGACATCAACGCCGCATCGGCGGACGACGAGGACGGCGACGGAGACCTCTACGTCGATGTGCAGGCGGCATAGGCCATGTCCCTCTTGCTGTTTGCCGCAGACCACGGCGTGGTGGGCAGGCTGCTGCTCGACCCCGCAGCGGCGATGCGCGAACTCACTGACACCGCCCTACAGGTGGTGACCGGTCCCGCGGTGGTGATCACCGTGGGGCTGGTGGTGGGCGTGCTCGCCGCGGCGAAGGTTGCCGAGCGGCTACGCCGACGCCGGCTGGCCGTCGATGCCCGCCAGGTCACCGTCCTCACCCCGCCCGAGGTGGATCCGAAGGGAGCGGAGGCGTTGTGGGCGCATCTGACCGGACAGCTGCGCCCGTCCTGGCGGCGCATGCTGTTCGGGCAACCGCACCTGGGGTTCGAGTACAGCATCACCCCCGAGCACGGAGTGGCGATTCGACTCTGGGTGCCCGGCCGGATTCCGCCAGGATTGGTCGAGCGAGCGGTGGCCTCCGCGTGGCCGGGTGCGCACACCCGCACCGACCACGCCGTCTCCCCGCCGCTCACGCTTCCTGGGCTTAAGGATCGTCGACTGCTGTCGGGAGGTGCGCTGCGGCTCGGGCGCCGAGAGGCGCTGCCGATCCGCACCGACTACGGCGGCGCGGATTTGGTTCGTGATCTCATCTCCGCCGCCGATGATCTGGGCCCGGGGCAGGCCGCCTGCGTACAGGTTCTCGCACGGCCGGTCACCGGCCGCCGGGTGCGCCGCGGCACCCGAACCGGGACCGGTTCGGCATGGCCTATCCCGCTGCTGCGGGAGGTGCTCGATCTGCTCACCCCCGGCCCAGTCCGCCGCGCCGGCCGCACCCGTGCCGCGGTAGCGGTCCAGTCGAGTGATCGGCAGGCCGCGATGCGCGAGACCACTGAGCAGCGGGCCGCCGCCGGCAAAGCCCGTGGCGCGCACTGGGAGACCGTCATCCGTTATGCGGTGACAGTGCCCGATACCGGTGACCGGAGCGCGGCGCGAGACGTTGCACGGGGCCGGGCAGACGCCCTCGCAGTCGTGTTCGGGTCCTGCACCGACCACAACTACTACCGGCACCGCCGCCAGCGGCGACTCAGCTCGGCGCTCTCCCAGCGACGGTTGGGCCGTGGCGATCTGTTGTCGGTGCCGGAGCTGGCTGCCATCGCCCATCTTCCGCACGATCCCGCTATTCCTGGTGTGCAGCGGGCCGGAGCTCGCGCCATCGCACCAACCCCGGAGATTCCGGTGGCGGGACCGTATTCGAAGCCGCTGGGTGTAGCTGACAGTCCCGGTGGACGGTCGGTGGCCGTGCGCGTCGCCGACGCCCGACACCACCTGC
The DNA here is from genome assembly GCF_036051655.1 of Nocardia puris. Lineage (NCBI taxonomy): Bacteria > Bacillati > Actinomycetota > Actinomycetes > Mycobacteriales > Nocardiaceae > Nocardia > Nocardia puris. The sequence goes on from NZ_CP107943.1 coordinate 3,084,609, forward strand.
ACGTCCTGGGACCCACCGGCGTCGGCAAGTCCACCCTGCTGGGACGGTTGATTCTCGACGAGGCCGATCAGGACCGCGGCGTGGTCGTCGTCGATCCCAAAGGCGACCTCATCACCGACATCCTCGCCCGGTTGCCCCGCCGCTGCGCCGATCGGGTCGTGTTGTTCGACGCCGACTCCCGTAGCCGCCCACCCTGTTTGAATCCGCTCGACACCCCAGCAGATCGGGCGGGCACCGACCGCGCCGTGGACAATCTGGCCACGATCTTCCACCGCACCTTCGCTCAATGGTGGGGCCCGCGCACCGACGACGTCCTGCGGGCGAGCCTGCTCACGCTGTGCCGCCAGCCCGGCGTCGCCACCCTCACCGATCTACCACGGTTGTTGACCGAGGCCGCGTTCCGCACCCGGGTCACCCGCGCCACCACCGACCCCATCCTGCGGGGATTCTGGTCCTCGTATGAGGAATTGACCGACTCCGCCCGCAACCAGGTCATCGGCCCTTTGTTGAACAAGTTGCGGCACTTCCTGTTCCGGCAATTCGTGCGCGATGCCCTCGCCGCCGGGCGCTCCACCGTCGATCTCGGTGATGTGCTCGACCACGGCGGCATCTGCCTGGCCCGGATACCGAAAGGCTCACTCGGCGAGGACACCAGCCGCCTGATGGGGTCGCTGCTCGTCGCGCGTACCTGGCAGGCCACCACCGCCCGCGTCGGCACCCACCCCGACCAGCGCCCCGATGCCACCCTGGCCCTCGACGAAGCCCACAACTTCCTCAACCTCGCCACCCCACTCGAGGACATGCTCGCCGAAGCTCGTGGCCTGCGCCTGTCGCTCGTTCTCGCGCACCAGAACCTCGGCCAGCTGCCGACCGACATGCGTGCCGCGGTGTCGGCCAATGCACGCAACAAGGTCATCTTCACCGCGTCCCCGGACGATGCCCGCGACCTGGCTCGCCACACGGCTCCCTGGTTGTCCGAGCACGACCTGACCCACCTCGACGCCTTCCACGCCGCCGCCCGAGTCTTGGTCCGCGGCCAGCAGGCGCCACCGTTCACCCTCACCACCCAACCCCTGCCACCGGCCGTGCCGGGGCGCGCCCGCGAAATCCGCGCCGCTGCCCGTGCTCGCCTCGCCGCACCACCGCCAACCACGGAGCCAGCAGAACCCGACGACGAACCGGGACCGGATCTCACCAAACCTGCTGCTCCACCGGCCGGTGGCGGCGATCCCCGCCTGTCCTGACCCCGGTGAATCCACACGGATTCACCGGCCTAGCAAGCTACTTCGACTCTCGGAGGTTGCTCTGATGATCAATCACCCGGATAGGCAGAGGGATCTGCGAGCACCCCGGGCACCGTCGGCGATCGGCCACGCCGGTCTGGCCGTGCGGCTCACCGGCAGGGATCGGTGGATTCTGCGGATGCTGCTCGAGCATCGAGTCCTGACCACCACGCAACTCGCCGAGTTGGCCTTCCCCACCATCATCAAAGCCCGCCGCCGCCTGAACCTGTTGCACCGATATCGGGTCGTCGACCGGTTCCGGCCGCTGCGCGCGCGAGGCACCGCCCCCGGGCACTGGGTCCTGGCCCCCGCCGGCGCCGCAGTGGTCGCCGCCGAAGCCGGTATCGAGGTCCGTGACTTGCGCTACCGCCACGAGCGCGCCCTCGCTATCGCCCACAGCCTGCACCTCGCACACACCGTCGGCATCAACGAATGGTTCACCGCCCTCGTCACGACTCCCGGACACGGGCGGGTGCTGGCGTGGTGGTCGGAAGGGCGCAGCCGAGGGCTCTGGGGTGATCTCGTCCGCCCCGACGCCTACGGCCGCTACACCCACCCCGGGGCGACCCTGGACTTCTTCCTCGAATACGACCTCGGCACCATCACCCTGTCGTCGGTGACCGGCAAACTCGCCGGCTACGCCGAACTCGCCCGCTCCACCGGCATCGTCACCCCCGTTCTGCTGTGGGTGCCGACCACCGGCCGCGAAACCACCGCCCGCCGCGCTCTCCTCGAGACGTGGCATACGCTGCCCGACCCCGGCGCGGTGCCGGTCGCTACCGCCGCTGCCGATCTTCTCGATCCCACCGCAGGACATCCGAGCCCCGCCGACCGTGTCTGGCTGGCGCTCGATGATCACGGCGGCGAACGACTGGCGCCGCACCAGCTCCCTGCCTCGTGGCCGCATCTCACGCCGCCCCCGGCGAGCATCCCGCAGTACTCCGCGCCGACCACGACCAGTGGGCCGGCAGTCCTCGACCCGCCGTCACCGACGCCACCCCGCGAGACCGGAGGTTCGTGATGTTCGCCAAAGCACTCGCTGTCGGCTCGGCCGCGATCGTGTTCTGCACGGTCGTGATCGCCGCGGTCGTCGCCACCGTCGCCGTCTACGACCACGCCCCCACCACGGCTCCGGCACCAGGCGCGAGCACCGCGCCGAGTACCGAGGCCCTGACCGATATCCCGCCGGAGATGCTGGTGCTGTATCAGCAAGGCGCCCGATCGTGTCCGGGCTTGGATTGGTCGGTACTCGCCGCAATCGGCAAGATCGAAACCGACCACGGCCGCTCCACTTTGCCCGGCGTCGCCGCCGGGGAGAATTTCGCCGGAGCCGGTGGCCCGATGCAGTTCCTCGCCCCCACCTTCGACTCCGTCGTCGCGCGGCATCCGCTGCCAGCTGGCGGGGCGACGCCTCCGTCGCGATACAACCCGCACGACGCCGTCCACGCAGCCGCGCATTACCTGTGCGATTCCGGTGCCCCGGGTGACCTCTACGCGGCGATCTTCGCCTACAACCACGCCGACTGGTACGTCCGCGACGTTCTCGCCCAGGCCGACCGCTACTCCACACACGCCACCGCACCACCGTCCGGTAGTGGTGACTGCGCCGACTTGCGGGCCGCAAGTCCCACTGCCGCGATGGTGATCTCGTTCGCCTGCCAGCAACTCGGGCAACCGTATGTGTGGGGCGGCAACGGCCCCGAGGTGTCCGGAGGCTGGGACTGCTCCGGTCTCACCCAAGCCGCCTACGCACGCGCGGGCATCGCCATTCCTCGCACCACCTACGACCAAGTCCACACCGGGCCCGCCATCCCCGAGGACCAACTCCTGCCCGGTGATCTCCTCTTCTACGGCACAGACGCCGACGTCCACCACGTCAGCATCTACCTGGGCGCCGGGAAGATGCTGCACGCACCGACATTCAACGAGCCCGTTCAAATCTCGGACTACCGGTGGAGCGGCGATGACTACTACAAGGCCACTCGACCCACCGACCTCGCGCCGCCGCCCGCTGCCGGTCCGGCACCGCAGCTCTAGACCGATCGCTCCTGGAGCGAGCCGTCACTTCTCGACAGGAGGCTTCTCAATGACTCTACCGGCCACCGTCACCGCGCTGGCGGACTTCGCCCACATCCCGCCCGGCGGCACTGAACTCGTGCACCACATCGACGAAGTCGAGATCCCCATCGCCGACCCCCGCCGATGCCAGCACCAAGACACGATCTGCGCCGAATGCGCCCCTCTGTGGAAATCCCAGCACCTATTCGCCGAACCCCTCCCCTGGGATCACGAACATCCCGACAACACCGCACCCTGAAACCGTCGTGCCCGCTGCTCCCGGAAGCGCATCCACGCAGGCCCGCTGGGCGCGGAGGCAGCCTGACATGCGCCCGGCAGACCCAACCGCGATGGAAGGGCACCGAATATCGCGGCGTAGACGGGGAATACCCCATCGTTTGCTTGTGCTGGATGCGATGTGTGGGGGCGACAGGCGTGACCCGCGCGGGTCTCGCGAAGGAAACGAGCCGCGCGGGTCACGCGCTGCGGGCTATTCGGTTCTGCTACCGCCAACGGCGTTGGCGGCAGCAGACGGGTTGGTGAAGATTCGGCCATCGGGCAGCATCAAGCCGCCACAGCCAGTGATCACCGCCGTGACCTCGCTGTCAGGACTGGCCAATCGGTCGCCCGCACGCAAACGTCCCGCGTCGAGCAATTCGCGGACGGTTACCCGGCGGACACGCTCGAACGGGAACGGCTCGTCGAATTCATAGTCCAGCTGCCACGACGACGCGCACTCGGTACAGATTCTGCCCTCGCTGTGGTCACAATCATCAGTAGAAGTCACCTGAAAAGTGACTTCCCGGATGCGGTGGACGCATTCAGTGGTGCCGATTACGGTATAAGACTCGTCCAGACGCGCAGTGAGAACGGTGTTTTCCATTAGAGGTCTCCAAACTTTCCGAAAGATGGGTGTCGCGGGCGATTCCACGGGGATATCTCCGTCGGCCTCGCGTACGTGGTTCTGCGACAGGGGCCCAAGCCTGGCCGGCGGCTGGTGAGAGTCGCCAGGAGTGTTCCGAGTCCGACTCGGGAAGGGGCTGCGGCTCAGTTGCTTTCGCGATGGTCGTGGTCAGTGGGCATGACGTTTCTCCGGGGTTTGGTCGAGGGATTCGAGATTGGTAACCCGGCCGGGGGCGGTCGCCCATTCGTCGGCAGGTATGCCGAAACACGGGGTTCCACGACCATGGACGCTCGATAGTCCGGTGTTTGTCAAGACCATCCCGGGTGGAAATCAATCCCCATGCCCGGCGATCACTGGAATTTCGGTGGTGTCCCGCCGAATGGACCGCTTTGTTCCTGATTCCGCTTGACAATTCACCCTGTATCGAGCGTCCATGGAGACCGGCGCCCACGAATCCGAATTCCCGGGGTGCCGTCCCGGCCGGGACATGACGAAACACACCACCAGCCACCATTTCCCAGGAGAATGTCATGTCCACCACGACAGAATCTGCCCGCACTGCCGTCGAAGACGCCCTGTGGGCGGTCATCAGCACTGACCCCAAACCTGCCACCGAACTGGCGAACGACGCCGGAATCAGTCAGTCGAAGACCCGCAAGCTCCTCAACATGTGGGCCGCCGACGGCAGCATCTCCCGCCACACCGACGACACCAACCCCCATTCCGCCGCCCGCTGGAGCATCGCGCCGACCGAACCCGGCAACAACGCCGACACCTCCGACGACGACGAAACCCCTGACGCTACTGAAGCCGAGTCCTCCGCACCGGAGACCGACACCTCGCATCTCGATGACCCCACTCTGCCGCCGAATGACACCGAAACCGGTGACGGCGAAGCAGCTTTGGACACACCGGCAACCGACAGCGACGATGGTTCGGGATCAGCCGGACAGCCCATCGAGGGATCGCCGCATCCGGACAAGCTCGCGCCGGGTGCGTTGCGGGGACTGGTCGAGGACCACCTGCGTGATCACCCGGGCCAGGAGTTCACCCCGCACCAGATCGGCAAGGCGCTCGGTGGCCGGTCCTCCGGCGCCGTCCACAACGCCCTCGTACGGCTCACCGACACCGGGGTGGCAGAGATGACGACTGCGCGCCCCAAGAAGTTCGCACTCGCGCCGTCCTCCCAGTCCTGAACCACCCGACACCCGGCGGGAGTAGAGCAGCCACCTTGTCAAGGGCAGCTGCTCTACTCCCGCTCTCGGCCTCTTCTTGGACGTTCGCGCGTCGCTGCGCGAGGCCGTCGCGATTGCTTCGCTGGTCCCATTGCCCCCCGTTCCAGGGCCGCCCCAAACGACAACCGTCGGCGCGGCTTCGCACGTCGGTACGGCCGACTCTGACCATCCCGATTCACCGGCCAACGCATCCGAATACCCCTCTGAGTCGGGCCACACCCATCGGTAGACCGCCGAGGGACATTCTGTTCGCTCGTCCCGTTCCTCTCGATGGCTTTGCTGACCCGTCGTGTCCAAAAGGCGCCTGAAAACCCGGAGTTCCCAGTGCGGCGAGAGAACTCACCCGCACGGCCGAACACGACGTCCCTGGGAGCCCCATATGTTCAATCACCGACTCACACCGTGGCGTGCCCCCGCGCGCCGCAACCGCGCAACAGCACCACGGTTCGCCGCGCGTGTGGTGGCGGCTGCGGCTGCCGTGGTTGTCAGCGCTACCGCCGTCACCACCGCCGCGACCGGAGTAGCCACCGCAGAACCCGGCAGCGCGGCCTGCCCCCGATGGACCGCGGTCCTGGTGCCCGGCACCGGCGAAACGAACCCGGGCGCTGACCCCACCCGATCGGTGGGCATGCTGGCACCGATCGGTGACGGGCTGCGCGCCCGCTACGGCAACGACATCGACGTACGGTCCCTGGCCTATGCCGCTGCCCCCGCCCCGTACCAGCAGTCGGAATCCGGCGGAGTACACGCTCTGTCCGGGCTGCTGGCGGGGCTGTGTCCGACCACTCAGGTCGTCATGGCCGGGTACTCGCAGGGCGCCGATGTCGTCGGCGACGTCACCTCCACCATCGGCCGCAGCCAAAATCCGATTCCGGCCTCGCGGGTGCTGGGCGTTGGTTTGTTGTCCGACCCGAATCGTGACCCGAGCACACCGCAGCTCGGACAACCGGTCGACGGGCAAGGGATCGCCGGCCCCCGTGACGACTTCGGCAGCCTCGCCGACCGAGTGCGCACCGTTTGTGCCGTCGGCGATTTGTACTGCGCCACCTCTCCGGAAGATTCGCCCGGTCTCGCCGCTGTCGGCCGCGCGTTCACCGGCAGCTCCTCTCTCCTCGACGACGCCGGCACTTCGTCTTCGACTGGTGTGCTCGATCCTTCCTCGGTGACACGGCAGGTCATCCTCGTGCTCGGCGGTCTGGCCGAGTTCGCCGCGAACCTGCCCGCCATCGGTGACAACGTGCTGCGCCTGCCGCCCACTGTGCTGGCGGGAGACATCGGTGGCGCCCACCGCATCAGCGGCGAACTCAACAACCTGTTCAGCCCGTTGGTTCGCATTGCCGACGAGGTCGACCTGCACCTCGTCGCACGTGCACTCTCGATGGCCGCAGCCGCCGACCCCAGCGGCTGGACCGCTGTAGCCGCGCAAGTTGTCGACATCATCGCTCGAGTCGACCTCGGCCGTGTCGCCACCGACATCGGTCTCGCGCAAGAGGTCGCCTGGCGTGCCGTCGACAAACTCGCTCTTGGCGATCCTGTGGGCGCCGGCCTCGAACTGACCGGACTCGTCCCGGTAGCCGCCGACCTCGCCGCCACCGCGGCCTCGGCGCTCGTCGGAGACGGAGCCAGCCAGCTCACCGGTCTGGCCGCCGACCTCACCGCCCGCACCGACCCCGAGACCAGCGCCGCCCTCTCCGACATGGCCGACCTTGCCCGCCAAGGCGGCGACGCGGCCGAGTTCTACACCTCGGGAGTACACCAAACCGGTTACGGCCCCGGCGTCCAGGATGTCCTCGACTGGCTCGCCAGCAGCATCGACAACAGCAAGTGAACCTATGAATCCGGCCGGACCCGCGCAGGGCGGCCAGCTGGGGCCCGGCAGACGCCGGGCCCCAGCTCGTGGTTGGTGGTCTCGGCGAAGTTGGTTCTTGACGAGCGCGCGAGAGGTTAAGCTCTCCTGCGGAGTGACAGGCCGCGCACGCGCTCCTCGTTCTCGCCTGAGTTGCCTCGCCCACGCCGGTTCGGTGACGTTGATGGCCAAGGTCCTTCCCGGGGCCCGCGTTCACACTTTCCCCTGTTCGCATGCTTGTTCGTCACAGGCAGGGTGGCGTGGGCGCCTCTGCCGGGAATGGACGAGAACATGCCGAAGAACAGCAGTGCGCGGCGGCGCCGTCGCGCTCGCAGGATCGCAGCCGAGGACGGCGTGACGTATGCCGAAGCTCTCCGGCGCGGCGAAAAGCAGGCCGCGCAGGCACGGGAGCAGGCCGAGAGGAACTCACGGCTGCGTCCGTTGAAGATCAGCGTCGACGGCACCGAGAAGTATTGGCGCCGTGACGATGCCGAACAACTGGGCCAGGACGACCTGGCGGATCCCACCTGCGAGGATGTCCTCGCCGCAGCTCATGTGTTGTTGCCGAAGGTCCACGCACTTCAGTCCGCCAAGTTGACGCCGATGACCGTGGTCGTGCCCTACTGGCAGCGAGACACACTGAGCCAGAGCGAGTTGAACGAGGAATTCCGCACGAAGGTCACGCAGGTGCTCGACGACCTGAAGCGCGTGTGTGCCGACGCCGAGATCCGCTGTGTCGAGTGGAGGACCGTTGCCGCCGCCTACTACGGGGTGGATGTGAAGCTGCGAGAGCTGGATCGAATCACCGGTGGGCGGCTGAGCGACCTGCTCGATTCGGCCATGGACTCGGCTGCCGTGCTGTCCATGACGGCCGAAGCCGTTCACTGTCGCGGGTGCCTGCTCGGCTCGGACCGTTCCCGTCGGCTGGGCTGGGGGTACTCATCATGTGGTGGTGGTGAGGTCCGGGTGCGCGTCCGGATCTTCGATGACGAGGTTATCGTCACCGTCCCCGGGTGCCCGCGGCATGCTGCCGAGGCGATCGTCTACTTCGACTACGAGGTCGAAGACGGCATGGTCGGTGTCGAGGTGATGGGCGGCACGACCGCGGACCTCGATGTGATCTACGACCTCGCCGACCAGGTTCGCCGCGAGCGCGACGAATTCCGGCGAGAAAGGGAAAAGGACAAGTCCGGGAGCTGGGCAGTACCCGTGCCGCCGTGGCAACGTGGCGAGGACTGTTGGTGATCGCCAGTCGGGCCCTTCGGTGACAGGTTCGCCGGTGTCATACCCGGCGGCGGGGTTGGTGGCCCAGTTGATTTGGGCCAGCCGGTCACCAGGCGCATGGTGAGACCCCCGCACGCAGAAAGCTGATAGGCCGCTGCTGATGCCCTGGGCCCGCCGGTATGGCGGGCCCAGGGCATCGTGGTGCTGCATTCCGCGCGGGTCAATATGGCCCGCGTCTGCTGATCCTGGTGTGGGCGGCAGCCGGGCCGGGTAGAGCGGGTCCTCGGTCGCCGGGTTGTGATGGCGAGTGCGTCGGAAGGATCTCGAACGGGTCGGATTCGAGCAGGATCAGTGCTCTCCCGTCGTCCCAGTCGACAAAGATCTGGCCGGGGCATGAACTGGGGATCCGTGTCACCGTTCCGGTTGTTCCGATTTCCGGCGGCGCGGGATCGTCGGGCATGAGCCCGGTGATACGAATGCGGTCACCGACGCGGGGTGTGGTCATCGCGGTTGTTTCCCTTCTTCTCGTTCATCGGCGGCGGGAATGGTGTCGTGCAGGTCGAGACGGAATAGCCCCTGCTCGTGTGGTGGCTGGGTCAGTGCATTGTTGCTGTCGGTGGCGCGGATATCGCTGGCGTAGAAGCTGATGTCGAGGTCGAGTTCGTGGTCGCGAATGTTGTTGCCGTTGTGGTCGCGGAACCCGGCGACGCCGAGCCCGCCGTAGGGTGCCCAGTCGAAGAGCACTGTGCTGATCGAGGGACTGCGACGGCCGATCTCGGCGGTGATGATCGCGAGGACGAGGTCGGTGATGCGCTGTTCCCGTGCACGCCCGAAGGGCAGGTCGTACGCGGCTTCCAGCTGGGCGCGTAGTGCGTCGGTGTGCTGGCGGCTTGGAGCAGTGGCCGATGCGCTGCTCGTCGCAGATTCGTTCCAGTTCATGACGTGGCTCCTCGGGACGTTTCGGTGGCCGCAGGTGACTCGGATGCGGATGGATGAGGTGGCTGGGCCGCCAGGGCGGTGGTCAGTGGAGGTGGGGCGTGGGCACGTGTGCCCAGGCGGCGGGTAGCGGCCCGCCGGTGTCCAGGTGGTTATCGAGCGCGCCCATGGTGTCGTTGGCCTCGGCATACAGAGCTTCGAGCCGGTCGTGGTGGTCGGCGGAGGCAGAAGGGTCCTCGGTGCCGTCTTCACGGGTGCTGTAGGAGTCGATCTCGTCGCGGATGCGCTGTTGCAGGTCGCGGAACCATGCGAGCAGTTCGTCGGGACCGGCCGGTTCGGCGGGGGTGTGTCGCTGAGGCTCGTCGGTGGCTGACAGCCCGGCGGCGACGATCCTGTCGTCGAGTTCGGTCATTTCGTGCAGCGCGAAGGCAAAGGTATGGGCGAGGTTTTCCACGGGTTCGCCGGGGTCGGGGGTGTCGCCGTCTCGGAGTGCTGTGGCCATGGAGTTCAGCCGCCCGGCGAGGTCTTCGGCGTGTTCAGCGGCCTCGTGCTGCTTTCGGCGCAGCGTCTCCATCGCGTGGTCGCGTTGGCTCTTCTGGAAGGTCTGCATCCGATCTCGCCATTCGCTGGACGGTTCCGTATCGGCGGGCACCAGTGCCCACGGTGGCGCGAAGCCGGGCCTGCCGTCGGTTGTTTCGATGGCGCATTCCGCGACCTCGTCGTTGAGGTAGATGGAGCGGACCCGGCCGCGCCATGTCGGGTTGTCACGACTGGTCACCTCGTCACCGACCTGGATCGGGCACTCGGCCCCGAATCGGCTGACCTGATCGCCGGTGGTGTTCGCCGCGCTGACCGGTACCTGGTTGACCGTCGGTGTGGTGTCGCTGTTCGTCATGGCCGAACTCCTAAAGAGGTTGGTAGTGTGCCGATTTCGTCTCGGTCGGTGTGCTATGGGCAGTCGAGGGCATCCGTTGCGACGCGCTTGGACAGGCCGAACACGTCGGTGCGCATGATCTCGGCGGTGCCGTCGCGGCGGAATCGGACGATGCGGACCAGAGTTCCGGTCGGCAGCTGTACGCCGTGGAACCAGATCGGCCGGGTAGTCGATCCGATCAAGGTTTCGCTGTCGGATTCGGTCGGTGGCTGCGGATCGGGGGTTTCCGCTGCTGTTGGGGTGGTGCCGTGGGTGTCCATGTTCTTTCCCTTCGTTCGGTGTGGGTTCGGTGCGGGCGATTGGATCCCGCTGGTGGTTGGCCGCTACGGAGTCAGGCAGTACGTACGGCGGCGGTGGCCGCGCGGCCGATGGCGTGGGCGGTGGTGGCGGGGTCGGTGATCAGGTGCGTGTTTGCGCCGTTGAGGGGGTCGGGTGCGGTGCCGGTGTCGGGTGCCAGCCACAGCACGGCGCAGCCGGTGGCGCGGAGCCGGTCGAGGAGTTTCTGGGCGCGGTCGCGGTTGCTGCCGTCGTAGTAGCCGTCGGAGATGATCACCAGCAGGCGGGTGTTTTCCGGCCGGGACAGGTCGAGGGCACCGTCGAGGGCCTCGATGGCGTTGTCGATCGCGTGCAGGAAATCGGGGCAGCTGAATTGGGTGACCCGGGTGGGCGCGGTGCCCGGGTAGGTGATCGGTGCCACCGATGCGCCGAAGGTGACCGTGGCGGTGGCGGCGGGCATGGTGGCCAGCTCGGCGGCGCGGGCGATGATCCAGGCGGCCGAGGCGACCGGGTCGGCGTAGGCGCTCATGGAACCGGACACGTCGCAGGCGATACCGACCCGCAGCGGCGGGATCGGCACGGTTTTGCGGCTGGTGCGGGTGAACGGTTCGGCGGTGGGGATCGCCCCGGCGGCGCGTTGGGCTTCGCGGGCCAGCGCGCCGCGCATCCGCAACCGGCCGGGCGGCAGCGCGGAGGTGGTTTTGACCGTGGCGCGTTCGCGTTGTGCGGCGTTGTTGAGGGCACGGGCCAGCACGCGGGCGGCGGCGCGTTCGTCCGGGTGCGGCACGCGGGTGGCGCGAGTGCTGGCACTGGTGCCGGTCCCGTTGCCGTTGCCGAACACTTTCTGTGCCCGTGCCGCCGCGCGCCGGGCGGCGCGTCGCGCCTCTCGTTGCGCGGTGGCCGCCATTTCGGCGGGGTCGGCCGGGACCGGTTGCGCGGCAACGGCATTGCTGATGTTGGCCACGGTGTCGCCGAGCGCGGCGGACAGGGGCGAGTTCGGATCTGGGTCGGCGTGCGGGTCGGGGCCGACGATATCGAGCCACCGTTGCCCGAGTTCGAGCATCGTGTTGGTGTCGTCGTCGGCCACGGTGTGGGCCTGCTGCCAGATCGCGCGCAACTTCTCGAGCTTGTCGCTGCCGAGGATGGACTCGATGACCCCGGCGGCGGGCGCGCATTCCGACGCGGTGAGGATGCCGCCATCCACGCGCCCCAGCAGGAGGGCGGCGTTGTGGGCGGCGGCGTAATCGGTGGGCGGGATCTGGGCGGCGGCATCGGTGCCGCCGTTGTCGCCGATCACGATCTCGGTCGCGCTGGCGCGCAGCCAGTGCCGGTCGTCGGGGCGGCGGCGGATCTGGGCGGCCTCGATGCGGGATTCCTCCAACAGCAGGGCGGCCTCGACCACGGCCGGATTCGCCACCGGCGGCGCTTCCCAGACCGAATATTGGGCGTGGGCGCATTCGTGGACGAACGCGCCCCAGGTGGCCGCGTAGCGGGCGCGGTCGCTGTTGCGGTCCGGCCGCGCGGTGGCGGGGTCGATGCCGAGGCGGGTGCCGTCGATTTCGATGGCGGCGCTGTGGGGCATGAACACTGCCGGGTGCCCGTGCGCCGCGCCGGGGGCAATGGTGACGACCAGGTCGTCGCGGTCGGCGATCGGTGGGGCTTCGTCGGTGAGGGCGGCGGACAGGGCATCCCATCCGGCGGTGGCGGGCGGTGGTGTGGGTGTTGTGGTGGGGTCGGCGATCAGGTGGCCGGTCATCGCGGGGGTTCCTTCCGGGGCGTGTTCGGGCGGGCCGGGGTGGGTTAGATGCGGGGGCCGAGGGCCAGGGGTTCCAGCCGGGTGCCGAATACGGTGCGGACCACGTCGGCGACGATGGCGCGGTCGTCTTCGGGTGCGGCCCCGATCAGGTTCGCGGCGGCGGTGTTCGTGTCGGTGGCGGTGGCGATTTTCTGGAACGCCAGCAGTTCGCGCAGCTGGGGTGCCCACCCGATCTCGCCCTTGTCCTGTCGGGTGGCCAGGTTCCGCGCGGCGCGGACTGCTTTCGGGTCCACCCCGAGCTGTTTGGCGAGGTCGTAGTCGGAGCCGACCTGTACCTGGAACGCGAACCGGCTGGCGAGGGCGTCGGACAGGATCGCGCCGTGCACGCCGGGGTTGTGCCCGGCCACCACGAAGAACCCCGGCGCGGCGGTCACGATTTCGCCGCTGTTGGCTTTGATCACGATCTCGCGGCGGCCGTCCATGGCCGGGTACACGCATGACAGCACGGTCGGCGGGATGAGGGTGGCGTCATCGATGAACAGCACCCGGCCCTCGCGCATGGCACGGACCAGCGGCCCGTGCACGAACGCGAAGGTCCCGTCGGGGTTCTGCGTGTATTCCCCGACAAAATCGGCGACGGTGGTGTCGCAGTCGCCCTGGACGGTCAGCAGGTCGCCGTAGGCGGCCTCGATCAGCGAGGTTTTACCGGTACCGGGCGGGCCGTACAGCAGGACCGGGACCTCGTGGTCGCGCATGGTGCGCAGCACGTCCACATCGGCGCGGCCCGCCAGGGTCCGCAGGTGGTATTGCTGCCCGTTCGGCCGTGTCACGGCCGAACCGGTGCGGGCCGGGCTCGGGGTGCCCGATGGCGCGGCAGGGGCCTTACGCGCCCGGCGGGCGGGCCGCTTGGCCGGGGTTCCGGCGGGCGTGCCTGTGGCGGGTGCCGGGGTGGGGGCTCCGGTCGCGGCGCTGCTGGTGTTCGTGTTGGCGCGGTAGCGCAGCGGTTTGGCGCTGGTCTGGTCGGCGTGTCCGGCGGCGGTGAGGGTTTTCATCGCGTTTCCGATCGCGCCGGATGAACGGCCGGTGAGTTTCGCGATTTCGCGGGGTGTGTATTCGGTGCCGGGGTTGTCGGTGAGGATTTTGGCGACCATGCGGCGCAGTTCGCCATTGCCGAGGCGGTTGGCCGGTGCGGGGGCCGGGCCGGTGGGGGAAGTCATCTCGTTTCTCCTTCGCACTGCACGAATTTTGTTGCGCCGCTCACGGCGGATCCTGGCATAGCGGTGGCGCGGTGGTCGTTTCGGATTGGTTGACAATTCGTTTCCCCGGGGTGCGGGTCGACGCTATCTCGACTCATCTCGGGAATTCAACCCCGTTTGCCACTTTTTTCGACCAATTTCCGCAGATCAGGGCAACAATTGCACGGCAAGCACGGGATGGAATGCGTTAGCGCAGCCGGGCCGGCAGCGGACCGCGCGTGAGGTAATTGTTGATTTGAACCCGATTGGAATGCATGAATGATGGTGGATATCGATAGTTGAATAGCGGAGTCATATCAGCAGGGCCGGCCGAACGATGGCAGCGACGCCAGCGGGCCGCGCCCGCCCCTACGTGTTCTTTCTGTTCCCTGCGGGTAATCCTGGGAAGCCGGTTGGGTCAGATAGTGGCGCCTAGCTGGTAGTTTGCAGCATCGAGGCGGGTCGGTTTGACCGACCCACCTATCGACCCGCCAATGGACCCACCTAACGATCCACCTAACGATCTCCCCGATCAGCCAGACCGCGATAACGCGCGCTTCACCCCGTGGCGACAAATCTCCGAAACCCGTTGAAATTGCGAACATCCACCCGTAGCGCAGTGAAATTTCGATACGGAATTCCATTCTCAATTGAATTCCGTAAATAGCGATCACATATCCGCAAACCCCACTGGGCTAATACCTTACCTGACGAAATGCCGAGAAGCACGCGCACCTTCTGACCAGTATTGCGTACCGCCCATAAATGGCGGCGGCTACCATCTCGAATGCCCGAGGCGAATGTCGGTCTTCGTCCCGCGTGGTTGCTGCACTCGAGTCGGGCGAGGGACTTCTCCATCCTCGCCTTCGTCTCATCCGACGAGCCTTTACCTTCGACCCAGTGTTTCCGCCTATCCCATCTCGTGTGTTCGCCGAGGTGTTTCTCGGCCATTACGCACCTCGGGTGAGAAGACTCCGGTTTCAGTACCGGGCTTGTTTTTGGAGTCTTTCTGCAAGTTCTCGTGTTTCTGCGGTGGGTTCTTCTCCTATTTTGGAGAGTTTGTGTGCGAGCAGGCTGAGTGTGCGTTCGATGGCGGTGTGTTCGCCGAGGCGGGCGTGCAGGCGCAGGATGTCGCGCCACAGGAGTTCGTTGAGCGGGTCGTGGTCGAGGGCGGATTCGAGGAGGTTCAGGGCGCGACGTGGGTCCTGGTCGACCACGGTGGCGGCCAGGGCTCCGACCGCGGTGATGGTGTCGCGGCGGGCGGATTCCCGGATCGGTGCTACCCAGTCCGCCATGAGATCTGCGGCCAGGATTCCTCGGCAGGAGGTGTCGATGATGTGACGGCACGCTTCACCGCGCTCTGTGCCGTTGCCCGCGTGGCGGCGTTGACGTACCGCACGAGCGAACTGCTGGTAGTCGGTGGCGATGATGGCGTGCTCGAGCTGATAGCGGATGTGGTCGCCGACCAGAATCCGGGGCACCGTGCCGTCGGTCGCGTCTCTGATAGCGGCGGTAAGTCGGCTGATCGCGGTGTTGAGTGCGTTGACCGGTCGACGGGGGCATCGTTCGCCCCACAGATCAGCGATCAGAGCTTCGCGGGAAATCCCTTCTGGGTGCACGGTCAACAGGGCCAGCAGTTCGCGGCTCCGGGGCTGCAAGTGGGTGGTGATGTCGACAACGCCGTCGTCGCGGTGCCAGCTGACACGTAGCGGCCCGAACACCTCGACCGCCAGGGTCGGCCCACCCGGTGCCGATTCGTTCGCCGAGATGGCGACGGGGGTGGCATCACGCGCAACGGACAATGCCTCCGTAGCGGGCTGGTCAGCATCGGTGACCTCCAAGCCGAGGTCGTCTACTGGGGACACGGCCGTGGCGGCGTCCTCGCCCGGGATTCGATCGGCAACTGGCTGGGGGACTCGATACACGCGGAGCGCATCCGCCCGGATGCAGACCCCCAGACCGAGGCGCCGCCGGCCCGGTAACCGGGGCCACGGCGACGGTTGCCGGCCTAGAAGCGGATTCGAGTGTGGAGGGGTCAGTTGTGTATGCAGTGCGGCGGCAACGACGCGGGCAGCCGCTGCGAGCCCGTTGCGTCCTCGGCGGGAGTATCGGGCGCCAGTCAGCAGCGCTTCGGCACCGTGGCGGTCGAGTGGAAGCCTGCCGAGCACCGGTACTCCGAGATGCTCGGCGAACTCGCCCGTGCGATCCGAGCCGACCAGCAGCACCGCGCAGCGCCGACCGCCGGCGGTGACCTCGCGGACGCGCCGGCCGGCGCGGACGGGGTCGGCGAGGTCGCCACGGACCACGACGATCAGAACGTCGGCGCCGGCGGCGATCGGAGTGGCGGGCGAGGCCGGATCGGCGAGACCGCAGTCGGCGATAACCACCAGCTCTGCCAGCCTTGGGACCGCGGCGGCGGGCATGCTCACCGGGGCCGACAGCGTCGCTGCCATGGCATCGGCACTTGGAGGTGCGGCGAGGAACGGCACACCCGAACCCAGCGTCTGGACGTGCTCCCACAACTGTGTCGAAACCGGAGAATCTCCTGGCGACTGGGTGGTGGCAGCGGCAAGGCTGGCCAGTCCGCGGTGAGGGTCGGCGTCGGCGAGCTGCGCGAGTCGTCCCCCGGCAGGATCTGCCTCCACCACGACAGCGGGTTTCGCGCCCGGCCATGCGTTGGCGAGGGCGACCGCGGTAGTAGTCACTCCGGTGTGAGGATTCAGTCCGGTGAGTGCGATCAGCACGGTCACCGCCCCCTTTGGTTGTCGGTCGCCGATCCATTCGTCACCTTGGGTCGGCGAAGGGGTACAGGGATGGGGATCCGGCTACTCGGACACGATCGCGGTGATCACCGAGTGCCGGTCGAGTTGTGTGGTGGAGATCCGTTGCCGCCACACCCGCGGCGCCGCACCGGGCGGGGTGTCGGTGATCTCGACCGCGTACAAGCCGGGATTCAACCGGCGGATCCGGACACAGTAGATGGTGCCCAGCGGCGCCGAGTCGATGCCGGCCTGGATGGTGGCGGCATCCGATATCGCTGCGTCGGCAGCGACGACTTCGCGAGCGAGTACGCCGTCGCGGGCGTGGTAGTAGGCGGCCTCGAACGCAGCAATTGCCGCCGCGCCGGTAGCCGGCCGAAGTGGGCGAGGCCCGGCTACGGCGTCGGTGGCCTCGATGGTTTCGGGACCACAGGCGGCGGTGCTCCCGGTGACGGTGAGTGCGCGTTCGAGGCCACCGGGAGACGGCGAAGGCGCGGCGGTGAGGGACATCGGTACGTCAACACCGTGGTCTGCACCGTCAACGCCGGAGATGAGCATGGTCGCCACCACCAGGGTGGCAGCGACCACCGCGACCATCACCACGCCGCCCAGGACGCCTCGCGCCCTACCCGGCCCACCGGTGCGGTACTCGGGAGTCAGCCAGCGTCGATCTTCCACGGTATCGGGCGCACCGGCGGAGGCCAGCCATTCGGCTATTTCGGTCGGCGGTGGCCCGTCGAGCACGATCTGCCGGTCGTCGTTCGACTCGTCCTGAGGGTCGATCCTTCTCATCTCCGAAGCACCCCGCTCGGTCAGCCGAGCGCCGGCGGCCATTGCGCCAGCACGTCGTTGAGCACCTGCGCAGCCTGGGACTCGACCGTCTCGACGACGTCGGCGACAGGTTCGCTGACCACCACCGCCGTCACCTCGTCGACAATCGGCTGCGGTACCGCGGCCTCGACCTCCGCGACCACCACCGGTAGCGGCACAGGCTCAGTGCCGACACCGAGCACAGCATCCACACCAGGGTCCGCCAGCCCAGCCTGATCCAAGACCTCGGCGGCCTCGGTGACCACGATGTCGTTCCAGTCGCGTTCCCGTTGCGCGACCTCTGGTGACATCCACCCCGGCCACGGCACACTCACCCCACCGAGATGCAGCGAATCCTCGCCCGCCACCGACGTCTCCACTTCGGCGTCACCGTCGCTGGTGCTCGTCTGCGGGTATACCTGGACAACTGGCTGCGCTGGTTCCACAGCCACCTGCGGCTCGACCTGCGGCTCATAGCCCATTTCGGGCCGGGACACCGACGGGGGCTCCCGCCACACTTGGGGTTCAGGAACTATCCGGGGCTCGGGAACGGCCTCCGGCTCAGGCATGACCCGGGGTCCCGGTGAGATCGGGGCCGGCATCTGAGCGGGCGCCGAGGTTTCGGTCTTCTCATCGGTAGTCGACCCGTCCGGCCCGACAGGAATGGTCCTTGTCGGCGGTTCCGGAACCACGGGGCCTACAACGCCCGCTTGTCCTGGCCCGGGGTCCGAGATCACTCCCGGCTGACCCACCGGACCCGCATGCGCAACCGGTACAGCGAACACCGCCGCCGCCAACGGGACAAGCGCGGCCATCGCTAGACGATGCCCTGCACAGGCCCCGAATCCCGGTAGCCACCGATGCCTCCGAGACGAGTGCAACACCGGTCCGGTCGCCCCGACGACCCCACCCACCGCAGGACCGCGCAACGAAGTCCACAACGCCCCCGCATGCAAAGCGCAGACGTGCACCACACGAACCTCGACGCCTTGCCCGTCGAGGTAGTCGACAATGACCTCAGCGCGCCCGATCACCGGGTCGACCAACCGCGACGGCGCGACGACAACCACCACGGCAGCGTCGACCCCGTCCGGTCGGCACGCTGGAATGTCCTGGTCGAGCCGGAACACCGCCTCGCAACTCACCACTCGCCTGCCGCGCATCCAGATCACCCAGATCCCCACGGAGGAGCTACGGCCCCCTCCGGCAGCACGCGCTGCCGCCACCACCGCCGCACCGGGCACCGCAGCATCCGGACGGCTGTTCATCGATGTAGTCATGACTTGCCTCGCTTTCTGCGTCGGTCACGACCCGGGGCGGCCCCTCCTCCCACCAAGTCGTGAGATACACCACCCAAACTATGCACGTATCTCGCACTTTTCAAGAAGAAAACAGTAACTTTTCTCTATGCGCTCACTAGCGCGGCTGTTGATGGCGACTTTTACGAACTTTTCGGGTACAGTTCTGCTCATGGGAGCCCACGACGAGTTCTTCGCCCGGGTGGTGCGCGAGCGGCGTCAGCAGTTGGGCAATCTGACGATGCCGGAGGTGCACGAGCGCGGCGGACCAGCGGTCCCTGCCCAGCAGCGGGCCGACCGTTGCGAGCTGTCGGCCAATGTGCGGCCGAGCACCTTCGCCAAGTTCGACACCGGCCTCGCATGGAAGGAAGGCTCAGCGCGGGCCGCCTACTACGACCGCCGGCCACCGGTGCCGGTCGAGTCCGACACTCCCGCGTTCGAGCCAGGCGCATCCAACATCAGCCTCAGCCTCGAACAGCTCTTGCCACTACTGGATGCCCAACGGTTTCTCCGAACCGCACCCATCGCCGAGCTACCGAACGCGATCGACAAGCTCGATAACGCCATCAGCGGCATCGTCGGCCCGTTCGTCACGAGCATCCTCGAAGCCAACCGTGGCACCCAAGTCCATCCGCTCGTCGAGATCGCCTTCGGCGAATCTCTGGCCGCACCGGTTTCCCCAGATGACCCCGACGCCACGGAAAAGCTGTACCGGCGCTGGCTCATCGGACGGGCGGAAGATCTCGACGATGCCCTGCAGCAAGCATTCGAACAGCGCTTCCAGAAACGCAACCAGGACGCCGCGACCACATCTCGCGCGGTCGCTCCGAACTGAATGCGGTGCTGGCGAAATCCACACAACAGCCTGGGCACCGGGGTGGGCGTGTGCAAGGCTGTGTCCCGGGACTGACAACGAGCAGACAATGCGGGGTGGTGATGGGCGGTTCCCACGATGACACCGGATCTCCGGTGTCCAGCGATGCAGTCCGTAGGGCGGCGGCACCGTACTGCCTGCCGTTTCTGGCCATCTACGACATCTGGGTGATCCGGCTGAGTAACCGATTCGGATGGCGGTGCCCCGCGGACACCATGCTCGCCCCATATCACCGCCACGCCGGTCGCCGCCACCTCGAAGTCGGCCCCGGTTCGGGCTGGTATCCGGCCCACACCCGATTCCCCGACGGCGCCGAGATCACGCTGACGGATCTGAACCGAACCTCCCTTGCCTACGCCGCCCGTCGACTGCGCAAGGCAGGACACATCGTGCACGAAACCGTCGCCAGTGTTCTCGAGCCAGCTCCCGACCCGGCCGGAGCGGGTTACGACTCGATCGGCATCAACTTCGTTTTACACTGCGTCCCTGGCGATTTCACCACGAAGGGGATTGCGTTCCCCCACCTTGCCCGGGTGCTCGCCGATGACGGCACGCTGTTCGGCTCCACCGTCCTCGGGGACCACACACCGCACACCAGATTCGGCCGACTTCTCACCACCACCTACCGGCGCGTCGGCGCCTTCAACAACCGCCACGACACCCGAGCGGACCTCGCCGCAGCACTCGACGCGGCGTTCGGCGAGTATCACCTGACCGACATCGGCGACGTCACCCTGTTCACCGCCTCACAACCGCGTCGATAACCGCTCAGCGGTCGACCCGGAGCTGCCATCCTGGTGGACGGGCTCGGCCACCACGAGGTGCAGCGCGAGCACGAGCGGGGAGGAGCTCGAGATGGACGTGGCATGGGATGTGCGGCGGCAGGTGATCGTCGAAGCCGCTGAACTCGCCTACCACCAGGGTGCAGACCTGGGCCCGTTCGAGTGCCTCGGTTGTTTCCAGCCGGCCACCGCGGTCGCGGTCCACACCGAACACACCACGGCACACTTCCGGGCGAAACACCTAGACGACTGCATGATCTCGGGCGACCCCGCCCTGGTTCGCCGCGACGGCGTGCTGGCACCGGGCCGCGAACAGCTCACCGATACCGCCGACTATCCCGCTCGGATGGTCGAACCCGACAAACGCGAGCAGGTCGACCCCGCGGCTGTCGACCCACCGGAGCGGCCATCGACTCGCAACAGACAACGAGCGGGATCCACCGGAGGCGGCCAGGGACGGCGACCGAGCACCGCGACCACGATCCGGCCGTTCTGCCGCACGTTCATCCTCTACCCCAACAACCGGGCCGAACTGTCCATCAGCCTGCCCGGTGTCGACGTAGACAAATACCTCTACGCTTTCAAACGCCTGGACAAGGAAAAGATCACCGCCTACCCGAACCGGCGAATCTTCTACGCCGAGGTCGCCTGGAGCATCGGCCCCGTGCTCACCGACACCGCCGCAACCGTCTACCCCTACGCAGGCGAACGCGACCCCGACGCACCAGCGAAGGTCACCAACCCCTACCGGGTCGTCATCGACTGGTCATCCTGGGACAACCGGCTCCGCGCCAGCCTGCGCCGGGAAATCACCTCCGCCGCCAAACAGGCACGGGAACATGCAGGCAGCTCGGTCCGGTCTTGGATGTTCTTCCTCGCCGACCAGGACCCAGCCGACCACACCACCTTCCACCTCGACCACCACGCCTACTACCGGTTCGCCACAGCCGCCATCACCTACCCGGACAGAACCCCGAGGCCGCGCGGACGCCAGACGACCAACCCGGCGCGGGCGCGACGCCCAGGACGCAGCCCCCGGCGCCGATAGACAACCGGGTGACGACTGTGAGGCGGTCGCCGCCGATCTAGCAGGAGCCCGCTCTCGGCTTCGCAATCGTTCGGTCGGATGCGCAGGTCGCAGAATGTCGGTGCAGGTGGGGAGACTATTGGTGTCCCAATCGTTCGGCCGAGGAGCAAGTGATGGCGAGCACAACAAGGTCTCGATCGGTAACCCATCCGGCAGCAATCTGTCCACGGTGCGGCGCAGAGCTCGGCTCTGCCTTCATCGAACAGCTCGCAGCACCACAGGTCGCCAGAGTGCGCCTCGAACTGGAAGAGGATTTCGCTGCCCGAGAGAAAGCCATGGAGAACGACGTCCTGACACGGGTCCGTGCAGGGATGCGAAACGAGGTCAATCGGCTGCGGAGCCAAGCGCAGCGAAGTAACGAAACCGCGGCAACGGAGAAGCAGCGGGCTCAGGCCGCGACGGTCGCGCTGGCCGAGGCTCAGGCACACCTCGAGCAGATGCAGGCCGCGCAGTCGCGGATGCGAGATCAGGTCACTCGCAGTGAACGCAAACGGGCGCAGCAGGAGGCGGAACGGAGATATCGTCCGGTGATTCTGGAGTACCAGAACCGGGAGAAGCGGGCGCTGGACCAGCTTGCTCTGGCTGAGAGCAAGATTTCGCCGGGGCCGCCACCACAGCCGACGGGAGTCGCCTACCAGCACGCATTCGCTGAGGAACTGCAGCGCCGCTACCCCGAAGATGAGATTTCGGTGATTCGGAACGGTCAGAAGGGCGGTGATGTCCTCCAGATCGTGCGTGTCGACGGCCGAAGCTGGGGATCGATTTTGTGGGAGTGCAAGAGAACGAAGCACTTCAGCTCGGCGTGGATTCCTAAGCTTGTCCGTGATGTCGATCGTGATCACGCCGGTCTCGGGGTGCTCGTGAGCGCATCGATGCCGGCCACGGTGGATGGTGTCGCAATCCGCGACGGCATCCTCCTGTGTGCCGCCGACCTGGCGACGTACATGTCCATTCCGTTGCGGCAGGCTGTGATCGACAACAAACGTCACGCGATGGCGGGCAAGGCCCGTCGTGGGCGTGCCGACCGGTTGCTCGAATACGTCGACCGGGGCGGGTTCTTCGCCCACCTGCAGCGGATCGTCCAAGACGCGCGCGAAACCCTGGCTACCGGGGCCAAGCTGCGAAATCAAGTACACGCTGCTCTCGCCAAGCTGGACCAGCACCAGCAGGACGTGCTCGACCGAATGTTCACCATGTTCGGCGAGTTCGAAGCCGCCGGCGTCGCCGTCCCACCCGCTCTGCACTCAGAACATGTGACCGACCATCGGTCGGCCTCTCCCAACGGCGCACGAAAGGAGAGCCCGTCGACCCGACACCCGAAATCGACGGCCTCCCAGTCTCGGAACTGAATCCGGCGATATGCATTGCTGCGACAGGTCGCCTGGACGGCGGGCGCGCTTGTTCGCAGGGTCGGCCGGTTAATGCGCCGGCAGACCCGTGCGGCGGTCGACTCGTACCCGCAGCCCAGCCGGTTTGAGGGTGATCTGCTCGGCGATGTCGAGGCTGTAGTCACCGTCGATGTGGATCTCGTACTGGTGGAGGATGTGGGCGAGGGCGAGCAGGACTTCGTGGTAGGCGAATTGGCGGCCGATGCAGGCGCGGTGCCCGACCCCGAACGGCTTGTATACGCGACGGCGGTCCAGCTCACGCTGCCGCTGCGGGGCCCACCGGTCCGGGTCGAAACGTTCTGCGTCCGGCCCCCAGGTTTCCGGGTCGCGGTGCGCATACCAGGTGAGCACGAATACCCAATCACCTTGCTGGAAGCGGTATTTGCCGTCACCGATCGTGACCTCATGGCGCGCCTCGCGGAAATAACCGGGCGCGACCGGCCACAACCGCAGCGTTTCATCGACCACCCGCCGCAGATACCGCAGCTTCGCGACGTCCTCGTAGCTGGTTATCGGCCGGTCCCGGCCTGGGAAATGGTCGTCGACCTCGGCGCGCGCTCGTGCCGCGACCTCGGGATTCTTTGCCAGCTCGTAGAGCGCGAAAGCCAGTGCGCCCGCGCTGGTCTCGTGGCCCGCGACCAGGAACGTCAGGATCTGGTTGCGGATATTGGTGGCATCGAGATGCTCGCCGGTGTCCGGGTCGGTGGTGGTGAGCATGCGGTCGAGCAGATCGTCGTGCTGGCCGACGGTGCCGCTGGCCTGGCGCGCGGCGATCACGTCGTCGACGGTTCGGTGCATGAAGGCGATGTCGCGGCGATGCTGCCCGGCTGCGCGCCGTCCCAGGGTGTTCTGCAACAGCGGTGGGAGGTTGGCGTTGCGGTTGATGTAGGTCAGGCCGCGCAGCATGGCCTCGACGAAGGGGTGCGCTTGGCCGGGGGTGTAGGAGAACGAATCGAACGAGTAGCCGAACCCGGTGCGGGCGATGATTTCCAAGGTGAGCCGGTTCATTTCCTCCGCGATGTCGGCGATGTGGTGCGTGTCGCCCCAGGTGTCGAGCAGTTCACCGATGGTGGCGGCCATCGTCTGGTGGTAGGAGCGCATCGCTGTTTGGGTGAAGGCGGGCGCGAGGATGTTGTGTGCTACCGCCCAGGCCGGTTCGTCGTTGCGGGCGGTGAACAGTCCGTCCCGCGCGACTCGGCGCAGCTTGCGCAGGGGCACTCCGAGGTGTTTGGTCCAGTGATGTTCGTCGTTGATTTCGGCGATGAGGTCGGCGCCGGAGACCACGATCATCGGCCAATCGACGATGCGCCGCTCGAAGATCGGCCCCAGCCTTCGGGCGTCCCGCAGCGATGTCTGGGTGGGTTTGGCCACGTTCATGGTGAACAGGTCACCAACAACGGGAAGTCTCCACCTCGGATGCGGCAATGCTGCCGCGTCGTCGCTGCCGGTCCGGGGCGGGCTGATCGCCATCACATCGTGCTCCTACTGGTCGAGGGTGCCGCGCACCGAGCGCTCGAGGGCGTTTCGATCGAGGCGATATGTCGGGCCGTCGGCCACACACCGGCCAGGTCCAGCAGTTCGTTCAGGTCGGTGGTCAAGTCTCGCGGACCGAGCCGAACCGGTTGGAGCTTGGGGCCGGGGTCGTCCTGCTGTGCTCGCCCGGCGTTCTTCTGGTCGATCGCCGCGAGAATTGCCACCGCATAGGACAGCATGCCGTCGCGTTCGGGGCCAGCCGGGTATCTGGCCGCGGTGTAAGGCTTGAGATGCAGGAGAGCGTCGCGGATCTCGACGATCATCCGGTGAAGCCGCAGCGCCGGTCCCACCCCGCCGCCATCTCCGGGTGGAGCGAGCACGATCTCGGGGACACTGGCGGTCAGGTCGCGCCACACGGGCTGCAGGCGGCGACAATAGCGGCTGGTCCGGTCCTGCCCGGTTCTTATGAGGATTGTGCTGATCAACGGCACTGCTACCGCAGCAGACGCGACAACAGTGGCCAAGAAGAAGGTCCAGCCTTTGCTGCTCATTTCCGGGTCCGCAGACGGTTGGCTCTGCACGACGGCGAACCCGGTCTGGAATGGAATTGCGAGCGAACTGAGCCCGAGGCCGGTGGCGAGAACAAGTACACCCAGGTACAGCACACGCTCGCGCAGGAGCGCGTCACCGCGCAACTCGCGGAAGCTGATGCGGGCGATCACCCATGCGGTGATCCCGAGCGGCAGATAGAACGCCACCCACGCGATCACCGCCGGCCAGCCCAATGCCTCGTCGATCAGCTGATCCGCATGGCGCGCGGGGGTGCCGGCGATCAGGATCACCGCGGACGCCGCGAGGGCGACGAGGTCATAGGCGCGCTGTCGGTGCCAGGTATCTGCAGGATTCGCCCCTTCCCACAATTTCGCGATGCCATAGATATACGAGATGGTCACCAGGATTGCCCCGAACGAAGCTTGGCGGCACAGCTGCACCATCTCGGCATCGCCGACGAACCACACGAGGCGCGCGGCCAGGTCTTCGGCCCACGCTTCCCGCAACAGTAGTCCGGCAATCGCTGCCAGCAGAGCCCGGTTGATCAGCCGATCGACGACCTTGTCGCCCAGCAGCCACCACCGTCCGGCGGTGATCGCGATGACCGCAACCAGGACGGGCCAGGCCAGCAGGCCGGGAATCGGCGAGGTCATCGGTGCCGCCCGAGGAAGAACGTGGATCGGAATTGCGAGGGTCGTCGCCGCGGCAAGGTCGCCTCCACCATCACCAACCCGGCGAACGATTCGGCAGCCTGCTCGCGGGCGGTCCCATAGTCCCGGCGCCAGAGAACGCTGCGGATCGACGCCGGATCCAGCAGGGGCATCAATGCCTGCAACGGCAGCACATCACCGTCCGACTCCGGAGTGGACGAGCCATGTCCCAGGAGCATGTGCCCGATCTCGTGGGCGATGATGTGTCCGGCATGCCATTCGGTCTCGGCCCCGACCATGATGATGTCGTCGTGCTCCCGAGCGATCCACAACCCGCTACCGGTCCCGCACCCGGCTCCCGACAACGCATTCGCGTCGATGGGACACACCGTGATCGGCCGTTGCCGATACTCCGCGACCCGCGTCACGTACTCGTTCGGATCCCACGGCCATGGCACCGGCACGATCCGTGCGGTCTCCTGGACATATACTGCCGTGTCGTTCATTGGTATTCATCCCTCCCGGTGGCGTCGCGTGTGCGGCGATCTCCTTCGCATTCGGCGTTGTGTTAAAGCACGGCCCGGTCCCTCTGGTCAGGCTGCGCTGTGGTCTGGAGGCACGAGCCTGGACAGCTCGCGAATCAAAGCGGTGATATCGATATCGTTGCCGCGCAACGCCATATGCCTGACGCCGGCATCGCGTGCCGCCGAGAGCAACCGCAACTGGCGGTCGACGGGGCGCGCCTCGTCAGAGGTACCGGTGAGATACACCGGCAGGACGTGGAAGTGCTGGGCAATCGCCTGCAGCACCGTAGGGTCGACTCCACCGCTCGTGCTGCCGGTCCGCAGCGCGATGATTTCCTCGGCAAGTATGGTCTTGCCGACGATCGCGCTGACACTGCGAGCGACATCTGCCGAGTCTTGCTCGGGTTCCGTGCGAGAGTGGAACGTGCTGAACAGCCGGTTCACCCTCGTCGGCAACTCGATGATCTCGTCGGCCATCGTGGCTGATTGCCGCTGATCGATGGGCGAGCCTTTCATCGGTACCTCCCTGGTTTGCCTGGATGAGACCCGCGCTCGGTCCGCAGGACTCGAGCGCTCATCCGGCGTCCGTCAGAGACTGGTACCGGGAATCAGAACTTCGCCATCATAACAAACGGCTATTCGAGGTGGAAGGTGTTCACATTCCGTCAGCGCGGGAGCGGATCCGGCTGTTCAGGATCGTCAAGCCCGGGATGCCCTGTATCCGTGGGGGCCACCGGGTCGGGTTCGTCAGAGTGCCCTGTCACCCGCAGTTGCAGCACGGCAAGGGCCGGACCCGCGTCAGAGGTTCCGACGATGGCCCCGGTACCGTCAACGACAACCCATCCGCCCCCGCGGCGCCGCAACCGCACATCGTGCACTTCAGCGGATTCGGCCTTGCCGGTGAACACGTCGGCGGCAGCAGCGAAGATGCGTTTCACGTCGTCAGGATGTGGGGTGTCGCGTTGGTCGACCTGCCCTTTCCACTGGACGTCGGGTAGCGGATCGGTGATCCAGCGGATCAACCGCATCTTGGCGATGTCGACCAGCACCATATGGACCTGGGACATGCGAGGTATCGCCGCCAATGCCGCCGCCTCCAAACTTATCCCGGCCATCGGAGTCGAGGTCTCGAACAGCAGTCCACGCCACTTCGCGGGAGGCTGTGGGGGCGTGCCAGCGGCCATGACGACATGACCCGGCCTGTTGTTCTTACCGACCGTTACGGTGACCGCACCGCTCCAGCTGTCGCCCGGTTGCGACGACAGCAGCGCCCTGATCAGCGAAAGCCCGTCTGCTGGTTCGACGAAGCGAAAGATTTCCGGTGCCGTGAGTTGCGAGCGCGGCGTCCCGTCGGTCAGCGCCGCCGGAAACTCCGCGAGCCGCAGGTTCGAGTCCCAGGTGAATGCGAAGGCCGACACCGGCCGCTGCTGTGGTTTCGTCCCGTCGGTACCCAACCACACATGTGCGCCGTGGAGAGTATTGTCCGGCCCGATCACAGGCACGATCCGCGCCCCGACCGTGTGACCGTTGCGCAGGACGCGTTGCGTGGCCGCCGCTTCGGGATGCGACCGCATGTCGGCGATCAGCGCTTCCAGCCATTGTGCAGCCTCGTGCCCTGGGGCTTTGCCGATTCTCAGCTGGTCGGTGACGGCTCGCTCGAAGGAGGTTCGATCTCGGGCTTCGTGACCGCGCGCAACGACGGTGAGCCGACCTGGCTCCAAGGTTTCGATGAGCGTCCATCCGCTTTTCGGCATCGCGTCGATCTCCGAGGTCGCTGTTCCTTCCTGATTGAATCTTTCACCGATCTTAGAACAGCGCGCCGAAACCGCGCTCGAACCGCAGGTCACACGGTGGATACGGAAAGCTCCGCGAGAGCATAGGTGAGCCACGACGGCCGCAACAGATACTGCTCGCGCGGCTTGACCGGTTTCAATACCGGATACTTCTCCAAGACCGCGCGGGCAACATGAACGGCTTGCATCTCCGCCAAGGCGGCACCGATACAGAAATGTCGACCGTGTCCGAATACCAGGTCGTGACGTTCCCGCCGGGCGGGGTCGAGATGAGCCGACCGCAGGGACAAGACCACGGTGTGCCCCCGGGGGATGCGGACCCCGTTGACATCGATGTCGGTCAGCGGGAACCGGCGCAACGCATAGTTCACCGGCGCCACGGCACCCATCACCTTCCGCACCAGCCGGGCGAACTCCGGCGGCGACCCCAGTAACTCGCGCGCCTCCTCACAGCGGTGCCGGACCAGTTCATCCAGCACCGCAGACGTCAGCGAGGTGACGTTCTCGAATCCGCCGATGATCACAGCGAACGCCAAACTGATCAGCTCGTCCTCACTGAGACGATCCTGCCCGTCGCGGGCGGCGAGCCAGCGCGAGAGCAGATCATCGCCGGGATCGCGGCGCTTGTCGTCGATCACCCCGGCCACCAGCATCAACATCGTCCCCATCGCACCCTGCACCGCCGCGCCTTGCGTCGATGTGTCGATCAGGAACAGAGGCCGGGCCGCTGCACGGAAGGCATCGAGCTTGTCGGCGGGCAACCCGAGCAAGGTACCGATCACCTGCGGCGGCAACGGCTCGCACAGCCCGCCCATCAAGTCGATATCACCAGTCGCCGGCAATGCGTCGACCAGCTCCGTCACGGCAGCCCGCACCACCTGTTCCTGCTCGGCGTGATGTGCGGGCGCGAACGCCTCGGCCGCCAGTTTCCGCACACGCCGATGCTGCTCCCCATCGATATTGAGCAGATTCGCCTCCAACGCCGCAGGCAGGTTCTGGCCCCGGAAGCCGGTGCTGGAGTCGGCCTTGGCCGCCGACATCCGGGGATCGGCCAATAGCGTGGTCACCGCCTCCCATCCAGTGACCACCCACACCGGCGACCCGTCCGGTAGCTCGGCCTCATGCACACCAGGTTCACTGGTTCTGAGATCCTCGTGAAGTTCGTCGACCGCATGAATTCCCGCCGCGAACGGGCACCGCCCCATCTTCATACCCATCAGTGTGCCAACCCATCAGGAGTCCGCCGTGCCGATCACCACCCGTGCCGCCACCGCCGCGGACATCACCGACTGCGCCCACGTACTCGCCGAAGCATTCCGCGACGACCCGCTCATGAGCGCGATCTGGCCCAACCCGCAGCAGCGCCACCGCGCCCTGCCCAGGTACTTCACCGCCTCCCTGCGCCACTTCCACCTCCCCGGCGGCGGAGTTCGCGTCGCCACCGACACCAACGGAGTCATCCGCTCGGTCGCCGTCTGGGACCCACCTGCCCGATGGGACCAACCCGTCAGCACCACCCTGCGTGCCGCACCCGACCTCCTGCCCGCCCTCACCAGCCGCACATTCGCCGCGATCACCGTCCGGCGTACTCTCGATCGACACCACCCCCACCAGCCCGAACACTGGTACTTGGCCAACGTCGGAACCTCATCCGCACAACAGGGACAGGGCTACGCCACACGCCTGATCACCGATCTCCTGACATCGCGTCCCGGCACCCCGGCCTACCTCGTATGCACCCGGGAAGACAACATCCCCTACTACCAACGACTCGGGTTCGCGACCGCTGAAAGCTTCCACCTACCAGTAGGTGCCAGGCCCACCATGTGGGCCATGACCATCAACATGTGAAGCCGCCAGCCCCGGAGTCGGGGCGAGAAGACAACAAGCCAGCCGGAGAAACCGATTGCCCGATGCGAGGCGCCGGGCTGATCTCAAGCGCCCTCGCCCCTGGCCGGCGCACAGTTGCCACTCAAGGCCACAACCATCACACCACTCTGCATCCCCGCGCCGAGGGTGTGCTTCGACCGCCGCGACACAGGGCCTCCGGACATGCCACTACGTCGAAGCCGACTGTCCCTCTCGGCCGTCGGTGGAGTGGTTTACGGGGGTTGGTGTGTCCAATTCGGGGCCGAAATCGAGGAGTTACCTGTGGAGACCGCCTCGGCACCACCTTGGTGTCGGTGGACAGATCTGGACAGTGGAGGACCACCGTGAACCGACCCGACCCTCATATCGGAGTGAACCTGCCATCTGGGCACGACCCGATCGGCTCGTTGACCGAAGCCGCTGCCGAACCCGTGCCGGCGGGAACCGATGAGCCGCACCCGGCTCAACTTTCGACCAACCGAGACGAACATCGTGATAGGCAGGCGAAGCCACGAGCGCTGCGCGTTTCTGTACGTGACACCCGCCGAGACCCTCCCGATACCCGCAGGCTTGCTCGTCTGCTGTCCAGCTTCTTGACCACGGCAGACGAGTCACGCAATGAAGACGCGGCAGAAGCTCCGGAGAATTCCTCAATCCTGGATGAAACTACGCAATTCCACTCCAATAAAAATGCTGCCTGAAATCCCTCGATTCGCAAATTTGACAGATCTCGAATCAGTGCCACAAGGGGAATATATAACCCTCTGTTGAATCATAATAATATTGATCGCGATAATACCGCGATGTCGAGAATAAGGAATCAGCATGGTGAGCGCGTATGTAGGTCCGGGGAACGATGCGGATGACGAATTGACATCCGAACTCCCATCATTGCCAGCACCGTTGAAGGCGGGCGATCGTGCTGTCATCTACCTACGTGTATCATCGCCAGGGCAGGTCAAGACCGACTATGACCCCGAAGGCATATCCATTCCCGCTCAACGTGTCGCCTGCCAGAACAAGGCAAATCAACTCGGCCTGACCATTGTCGATGAATATATCGAGCCGGGTCGGAGTGCGACTGAAATGTCGAAACGAGTCGAGTTTCAACGATTGCTCGCTCGAATTCGAAACCATCAAGACGTCGACTACGTCATCGTCTACAAACTGTCTCGTATGGCCCGAAACCGGTTCGACGACGCCATCGTCATGGCCGACCTCCGCAAGCGAAACGTCACCCTGGTCTCCGCCACCGAATCCATCGATGATTCGCCGGTCGGCCAGCTCATGCACGGCATCCTCGCCACTTTCAACGAGTACCAGTCCCGCGAGTCAGGCGCCGACATCTCCTACAAGATGGGTCAGAAGGCACGCAACGGCGGCACGCTCGGCCGTGCCCGGCTCGGGTACCTCAATGTCTTCGATCGGTTCGACGGCCGCGAGATCCGCACCATCGGTGTGGACCCCGAACGCGCTCCGCTCGTCCGGCTCGCGTTTCAGCTGTACGCCACCGGCGACTACACCCTCGACGAGCTATCCGAGGAACTCTACGACCGCGGGCTGCGCACCCGGCCGAGCCATCGCCGTCCCGCCCAACGGGTTTCCAGAAACAAGCTCTCGCAGATGCTGCGCGACCGCTACTACCTCGGCTACGTCATCTACAAGGGCGAGGAGATGCAGGGCCGACACGAGCCGCTGATCGACGAGAACCTCTTCGACAACGTCCAAGAGATCCTCGAATCCCGCACCAACGCCAACGAACGCCGACGAGTCCACCACCACTACCTCAAAGGGTCACTGTTCTGCGGACGCTGCCAGCGGACCGGGACCGTCGGGCGGATGATCATCCAGCGAACAACCAACCGACACGGCAACGAATACCTCTACTTCTTCTGCCGCAACAAACAGAAGGGCACCTGCAACGCGCCCCACATCAACGTCGCACTCGTCGAAGACGCCGTCGAGGCGCACTACGCGACGATCCGATTCCGCAGCGACTTCATCACCAGCATCCGCAACCAGATCGCCGAAGCCATCAACGCTCAAGAGACCGCCGATCGGCTCCTCCAGAAGCAACTGACCACCGAGCTGCAGGCACTCGACGCCCAGGAAGAGAACCTCATCGACTTGGCCGCCGACGCCACCCTTCCGCAGCCCAAGATCAAAGCCAAGCTCCGCGACATCGCCCACCAACGGCGACGGCTGACCGAACGCCTGGCAACAACGACCGAAGACCTGTCATCCAGCGCCCGACTCATCGAAGCCGCGCTCACACTGCTGGAGAATCCCCAAGAACTGTATCGCCGCTGCAACGAACAGCAGCGCCGCCTGTTCAATCAGGCAATCTTCCAACAGCTCTATATCGACGATGAGCAGATCAACGGCCACCGCCTGCACGACCCCTTCGGACAGCTACACGCCGCCCAACGGGCACAGACAGGAACATGCGGCGCAACCCGGCACAAGACAAGCCGGGATACTCCTGGATCAGGCAACGCCCAAATGAAGGGAGGAGTAGGGGTCCTACTCCAGGGCGTTCATTCAGCCCTGGGTTCTAGTAGTGACCCTTTGGTGGAGCTAAGGGGAATCGAACCCCTTGAGAATCGGAGGTTTTTAGCCCCTGACCTGCGGCTGAGTGATTCTGGAGAATCTTCGGCGTGTGTTCGCGACCAGGCGATTTACGCTCGGTTGTTGATGTCATCAACAGGCATGGAACCGGCGGCGGGGGAGGTGCTCGCCCTCGCCGTCCCGGACGAGCACCTCGCCGACGGGCTGCTGCGCTGCCTCGCGCACCGGTGGGCAGACCGCCCCGACCACCGCGACGAGTGGGCGCTGTGACCTCTCGCGTCGAAACCCCTGTCGGACCCTCGAGCCATCCTGAATGAATGCGCCAGGAGTACGAGTACCGCGGGCGGATCATCCCGGACCGGGAGCTGGTGCGCGCCCGAGTCGGCGTGGTGGTCCTGATGCTGCCCGACGGGTCCTGCGTCGAGCCCACGCCCGTGCACTGCCCCGCCGGACACCGGTTACGCATCGACCGGATCGGGTGGACGCCCTGCCACACCGACACCCGTGGCGGGCACCGCACCAGCCTGTGTGAGTGCGGCGCCGAGTTCTGCGACCCACCGCTGGACGAGCCAGTGTGCAAGTGCCAGCGGCGCTGAAACGCCGAAGCCCTGCCGCAGCGTGCGCTGACAGGGCTCGGGTGTCTTTCCTAGAGACGTATCGAGTGTGGGTCACACAGGAACGTCCTCCCGGCGGATGTCGTACCGAGAAACGGCTGACATCCTCTCGGCCACCTTCTCCCATCCCTTCGTGCCGCCACCCGCCGCATGGATCGCGGTCCGCATGGATGAGACGACCTGGCCGACCACGCCGGTGTGGTCGGCCGCTCGCACTGCCATCGAGAACACCACGCGCGGCTCGCTGTAGTCCACGAACGCGTCAGCGTCGGTGACGCCGTCCAGCTTGTCCAGCTCAACCAGCACCGCTTCGAGGTGCTCCTCCAGCTGAGGCCGATCTACCCCCGTCGGCGGCGTAGCCGAGAACTCTACGTACCAAGTAGTAGTCATTGCCCATCCCAGCATGTTTGGTTCTCCAGCCACGTCCTCCACCTCTTGGCGTAGTTCGGACCGGAAGGTGTGCAGTGTATCCATCTCAGGTGCTGCCCGCATGGGCAGCTTGCGCGGTAGTAAGTGTTCTTCTGCACTGTCCAGTGTGCAGCCTCAAGGTCACGAATCAGCTTCTCGAGGTCCTTATCAGGGTGTTTCGGTCTGGTCAACGCATCCCTTCGAGCCAGATCGGGATCTGTCGGTAGCGAACCTGTATAGCATCGGCGTGCCACCGCTGGTCGCGAAACGCCGCATACCTCTCACCGATACGACCACCCGGTCGGTTCAGTCCGCGATGCCCGCCGCGTTCGCCAGGCTGCGCAGCGTGTCCGACGCCCGCCGCTGTTGCGTCGCTGTCGTCGTGATGATGTTCCGCACTGCCGACGATGCTCGGAAATGCTCCGGCGCCACCATGCGGGACTCGGCCAGCGCGCTGATCGCCGCGTCCGGATCACCCGCCAGCAGATGCGCTCGGGCTCTGTCCAGCCAGTACTGTGCCTGCCGCTCGGTCGCCATCCCCGCCGGCAGCCTCGTCCCACGCGCCACCTCCAACGCCCGCCCCGGTTCCCCGAGATCCACCTCCGCGCACAGCTCGTACAGGCGTACGTTCGCGGGCCCGACCGGCGTCCCGTACACGGTGCCGTCCGGTACGCCTCTCCCGAGGACCCGCGCCTCGGCCAGGTGGGTGCGGGCGGTGTCGGCGTCCCCGGTCGCCGCGGCGATCGTCGCGGCCCGCATGTGGAGGATGGAGTACACGGCAGCAGCGGTGGCGTCGTCGTCCACGACCGGCTCGAGGTCGGCCATCGACCGCACCAGCAGCCGCAACGCGGCCCCGGACGCACCGATTCGGGCGAGGGTCGCGGCCTTCACATAGTGGGTGGTGGCTAGCAGCAGCGGGTCACCGGAGCGGGTGGCCGCCCACTCCATCCGCTCCGTCGCAGTCAAGCTCAGGTCCGCGTAGCCAAGCTTGTGGGCGACGGTGTTCGCCGCCCGGTAGGCGTCGGTCAGCAGCGCGTACGCGGGCTCGCCGTGCTCGGTCCCGGAGATGAGCAGCCCGTCCACCAGGTCCGGCAGCACCTGTGCGATCTTGCGGTACTGGGTGTCGCGACGCCACTGCGCCACCTGCGCCGACACCCGCCGCAGCTCCGACAGCGGCATCGGCTCCAGGGACGGGTCCATCAGGTCGGTCGCCGCCAGCGTCCGGCGCAGGATCGGCACCACGTCCAGCTCCCGGCGCTCCGGTTCGACGCCGTGCAGCACGGAGGCGTCGACGCCGAGCGCGCGGGCGACGGCGCCGATCCACACCGACGAGGCCGAGCTGTGGCCGCGCTCGACCTGTGCGAGCATCGACCGCGAGACGTTCGCCGCCGTCGCGAGCTGGTGCTGGGTGAGGCCGCGCGTCTTGCGCCACTGCGCGATCCGCGCGCCGACAGAATCTCCGGACTGCATACCCGCCAGACTACCCGTGTTCGCTTCGAACATTCCTCGAACAATCGCCTGTTCACACGGCCGTAGCGTGAGGGACACCCCCGACACCGGGGCGCCCGCGTCTCCCGCTCCGCGAGCCGGTCGCCCACCGACGTGCGACCCCCCGGTGCCGGGGTCCTACCGGACCGCGACCAGGGGGCCACATGTCCGTTCCCGCCGACGCCCTCGGCACCTGCCACTACCTGCGCACCGTCGCCGCCCTACCCGTCCACGCCGACGACCGGGGCCGCATCATCGCCACCATCGGCGGCAACCTCCGCGCCGTCACCATGCCCGAGTACTGGGGCTACCGGGTCCGCGACCACCTCGCGGACTGGCGGATCGCGGGGCCGATCATCTGGCACCCCATCCGGCAGCTGACGTTCCTCACCGGCGCCCACGATGAGGTCGACCTCGACGACACCACGGTCGCCGCGATCCGCGCCACCGGCGTGCGCGTCCTCGACACCGGCACCCTGCTGCCGCTGCCGGGCCCGCACTCGGAGGTGATGGGCTGGGACACCCCCGCGCGCGACGCGTTCCGCCCCGCGATGTCGTCGGTGCTCGCCGCACTCACCGCCGTACTGGACGCTCAGCGACAGGAGGTGCCGTGGGGACACGCGACGCGCTCGGCCTGATCTGCCTAGACCTCACCGAGGACGCCGAGACAGCCCGGCATCAACTCCGGCGCCTCGCCGCCGGCCACGGGCTCGACCTCACCGACACCATGACCTACCGGCGCACCGAGAGCGGCTGGATCTACCGGCTCATCGAGAGCGTCCACCACCTCGGCGCGCACGCCGTCGTCGCGCCCGGCCACCAGCACGT
The DNA here is from genome assembly GCF_036051655.1 of Nocardia puris. NCBI lineage: Bacteria > Bacillati > Actinomycetota > Actinomycetes > Mycobacteriales > Nocardiaceae > Nocardia > Nocardia puris. The sequence continues at coordinate 3,120,061 of NZ_CP107943.1, forward strand.
CGACGGAGCCGAGCTGGCGGTGACCGGCGTCGCGGACCTCATCGCACCCGGCGCTCACCACCCGTACATCGGGTACGGGCCGGGATTCGTCCGCCCGTCGCGGGTGCAGCGGTGAGCTGGGTGACGGTGGGTCTCGCGGCGGTGATCGCCATCCCGGTCGCGGTAGTGGTGGCGATGATTTTCTGGCCATCGGACTGGGGCTGAAACTGGGGGTTGTACACCAGTGCACACGTGCTGTACACTGGTGTACATGAGCGAGACGGCGATCACCTACCGCACCGACGACCACTACGGCGACGGCGACCTCCACATCTGGGAAGCCACCATCGACAACACCGTCATCGGCGCCCTCTACGTCGACATGGTGCGCGCCGAGATCGCCAATATCGAGGTCAACACCGACTACCAGGGCCAGGGCATCGCCCGCCGCCTCTACGAGACCGCCGCCGCTCAGATGCCCATCTACCACGCTCCCGAGCAGCACCGTACCCCCGAGGGGGATGCGTTCGCCCGCGCGGTCGGCGGCGAAACCGTCGCCCCCTACGCCTGCGACTGCTGGGCCTGCGAAACCGCCGACGAGGAGATCTGATATGCCAATCGAACCGCACGAACTCGAAGCGTGGGCTGGCCCCGCCTGGGCGGAACTCGACGGCGCGCAGCGTGAACGTCTCGCGCGTTCGGCCAACGCGATCGCCGCCCGCTACCCGGACCCCGACGACCAGGATCTGCGTGACGCGGCCCTGTCCGCGACCGTGCAGCACCTACTGGGCGAAACCAGCCTGGAGGACGCCGCCCACGAACTCGCGCGCACACGCCGCGACGAGGCCGCCGCCCGCGCCGCCATGCGGCAGATCGTCATCCTCTCCGCCAGGGACGGGGTCTCCGAGGCCGCGATCGCGGCACGCACCGGACTGTCCCGCGCCCGCACAGTGCGGGCCTGGCTCGGTGAGGCGTGATGAAGACTCACTCGCCTCGGACTGGGAGTGCGAAACCGACGCCCTGCGCGCCCAGGTCGCGCGCGACGAGGAAGCCGATCCGGGCCGGTGAGCGCTGCGGTGTCCGCTAGCCCTTCTGTAGGGCTTTGGACACCGCGGCGATGCTGACTCCCCACAGCGCCGCGATCTCGGCGAGGGTGGCGCCCTCGGCGCGCAGCTTCCGCCATGTGGCGTTGCGGCACGCCCGCACCTGCGCGGCGAGATCCTCGGCGGCGAGCCGCATCATCTCCCCGAACGGGTCGGCGTCACCGGTCGGGGCGAGTGCGCGGGGGTCGCGGGCGGCGGACTCCTCGGCGAGGACGGCGAGCCGGCGCGCCTGCTCGGCGAGGGCGGCCCAGTGGCTGGACGACATGTCGGTGCTCCTTGTTTCGTTGCGCTAGGCAACGGGTTGAGCCCCGCCCGAAGGCGGGGCCTGGCGGTCAGATCCAGCGCTTGAGCTTCACCTCGGTGATCCAGTCCCCGCCGTGCTCCTCGAACATCTCGGCCGGGGTTCGCTTTTCGGCGCGGCGGCGGTTGTCGCGGGCGCTGCCGCGGTCCTCCTCGTAGGAGACCTCCGCGTACTCCATGTCCCGGTAGTGCTCGACGTAGGTGTAGGGGCCGGTCTCCGAGCCGTAGGTGTAGATGACGGTGGCGACGGCGCCGGGGTGGCGGGTGGGGGTGTAGTCGGTGTCGGGGAGGGTTTCGTGGTGGGCGATGGCGTCGAGCAGGGCGGACATTTCGGGGCCTTCCGGTTGGTGGTGACACTACTTTAACCCCCCGGTTGAAACTGTGTCAACCCCCCGGTTGAATTGCGGGGTGAGCTGGCCCGGAAACACGAGAAGCGCCCCACCCCGTGACGGCGGGGATGGGGCGCAGTCGGATGGACGTAACAGCCGCCGGTCACCGGGCGATCATGGAGCCATGTCTATTCGCTCCTTCGCCGCCGTTGTCGGTGTCACCCTGATCATCGTCGGCGCAGCAGGTCTGCTGTGGGGACTGTCGATCTCCGAGCCCGCCATGTTCGGCTCCCGATCTGTCGACTGCGGCTCCGCGCTGAGGATCGAGCCAATGGACGGCTCATCCAAGATCGGCGGGCCGCACGGAGAGCAGCTGACGGAACAGTGCGCCGACGCAGCCCTTGTCCGTCGAGTTATCTTCTGGCCAATCGCCGGGATCGGAGTGATCGTGCTGGCTGGCGCTGCGCTGATTCGGCCAGCACGCCAGCCCTAACACCCCCGTCCGCCGGGCCAGCAGCTAGGTGATCCGCACCCACGTGCTCGCTCCCGTTTGCACGGTGAGCGAGCTCGCCATCGCGGCCATACCCTCGACGGTGATGGCGTCGTCGTCGGCGACCGTGACACCGGTCGCGGTGACGGTGAGCGTGCCCGATCCGACCGCAGGGATGGCGATGTTCGCCCCCTCGAACAGGAGGCTGCCGTTGCGCATCAACCGCAGCCGACCGTTGACGTTCGCGAACTGGCTGTTGTTGACCGGGATTGACGCTGCCACAGTCGCATTCGACTTGCCGCCGTTCGACACCAGGGCATGAGCCACCACCGTCGACCCGGGGTAGTTCGCAGTGTCGGCGACCCAGTTCGGGATCTGTGCGTAGGACGTACCGAGTAGCTGGGTGCCGTTCTTGGTCATGCCGCTGGGCTGGAACTGGATCGCGGTGACCACGGGCGCGTGACCCGCCGCGGCGGCCGTTGCCACTGGCGGGGCGATCGACGCGTCGGCAGTCACCGTCGGCGCCACTGCCGCCACAGTCGCTGTCGCCGCTGGGGCGGTGGCAGAACTCGCCGCCGTCGCCGATGGGGCGCCTGCCGCTGCGCTCGCGGTCATCGTCGGTGGGGCGACGGCGATGCCCACGACCGGTGGCGGCGCTTGGGCTGTCGCGGTGGCCGCAAGGACCTCGGCGGCCGACGTAGCTGTCACGACAGGGGTCCCTGCCGCCGCGCTGCCCACTGCCGCAGGCGCAACCACGGCGATGACGTACGCAGGGGTGGGAGCATTTGCCGTGGCCGCAGCGGTTACCGCGGTTGCGGTGGCTGTGGCGGTGACGACCGGAGCGCCTGCCGCCGCCGAGGCCGCGGCAGCAGGCGGTGCGACAGCGATGCCAACCACGGGCGGCGGCATGAACGCCGCAGCGGCGGCGGCGGGAGCGGAGACGACTTCGGCGTCCACATACCCCGGCGGCAGCATCGCCGCAGTGGCGGTCGCGACCACGGCCGCAGCAACGCGAGGCGTATCCGCTGGGCGCATCGCGGCAGACGCGGTCGCGCGCGGCACCGACACGGTGACGTGCGACGACACCGCTGGAGGCAGTGCGGCCGCCATGGCCGTGGCTCGGGCCGCGCCGAACCCCGGCGTCACCAACGGGGCGAGCACCAGGGCGGTCGCGGTCGCCGCCGCCACCCCGACGACACCGGCGGCGAGGTCGGACCACACCATCTGGTCGCCGAGGTAGACGCGGGTGATGCGCTCCTCGCCCAGGTAGATGCGCTGGGTGGGCTGGCCGCGGGTGAAGATCCCCATGTGGGCCTAGGCCGCCGAGATGGTGAGGATGCCCGCCGCGTCCCACACGATGCTGAACGTGCCCGCGGTCGTCGAGATGTTCTGGTCGAAGTCCACGTAACCCAGCAGTGCTCGGGTGGCGTCCGAGCCGGGGGAGGCGTCGTAGACGACGGCGTAGCGGGCGGTGATCGTGGAGTTCGGCCAGGACGTGTCCGCAGCGTCCAGGGCCAGGGTGTTGGTGCCGGCGTTGTAGCTCGCGGTGCAGGACCCTAGCGTCGCGCCACCTGCGGTGTAGCCGGTGCCGGTGACCTCGTTCGTCACGTCGGACTTGTACCGGTGCGTGTCCTGGTTCGGCGTGTACGAGCTGGTGCACAGCATCACCTTGATGGTGTGGGTGTCCCAGTCGATTTCGCCGTTGGCCAGCGACTGCAAGCCGAGGCCGTACCACTTTGCGCTGACTGCCATGGTGTTCTCCTTGCTCCGGGTATGCGAAAGGCTCCCGCGATGCGAGGGCCTTGGGTGGGGATCGTGGTTACGGCACCACGTACAGGGTCTCGGGGTCGGGGGTTTCGAGAGCGTCGTAGGCGGTCTGCGAGATCCGTTGCGCCCGAGCAATTCCCCCGCCGTTGCGCACCGCGGACGCCTCCTGCGCGGGCGGGACGGGTAGCCCGGCCTGGATCAGCGGCCACAGCAGGATCGGGGTGTCGCTGTCGGGGACCTCGATCCGGTACCGGGTCGGCCCGACCCACACGTACGCGGGGCCGGGGTCGAGTTCGGTGGTGGTCAGCACCCCGCCGACAGCCTGGAATGTCTTCTGCGCGGCGGTGATCAGGCCCGTGCCGTCGTCGGACTCCCGGTCCAGGATGGAGCGGAACGCGAACACCGTGCTGTCGTCGGCGCCCGCGATGCTGGAGACCGGGGAACTGATGACGGTCATGCCGTCACCTCGGTGACGCCGAGCATCATCAGTGCCAGGGCGTAGCAGCCCTCGGTGTCGACGGGTTCCTCCGGGGTGAACGATCCGACCTGCGCGGCGAGCTGCCGCGCGGCGCTCCCGCCGTCCTCGCGGGCGGGGTAGACCCGCACGGACGGTGCGTGCTGGCCGACCGCGGGGGCGACCACGACCGTGACGAAGTCTCGCTCTGCGCCCGCGATTACCCGCGGTGGGTCGAGCCGGAAACACCTTGCCTCGCCGAAGAATCCGGGCACGTTTTGGGCATGCACTCGTGCGGTGTGGGGCATCAGATTTCCTCCCTGAGGTATTCGAGGATGGTCACGCAGCCAGCCGCACCGCTCGCTCCGGCGCCGCCTCCGCCGCTGGGGAATCCACCTGGGGAGCCGGTGTTGCCGCCGCTGCCGGTCTGCGCCCACTCCCAGAGGGACGGGGCGCTGGTGTTCGGCGGGACGAGTCCGGATCGGCCGCCGGTTCGGCTGCCCGATCCAGCTCCCCCGCCCGCGCCGGACAGCAGGCTGAACGGTGCGTTGGTGATGCTCTCGCCGTCCTCGCCGGCCGTGCCGCCGCGCCCGCCGCGCATTCCCGCAACCAGGCCGCCTGCGCCGCCGTTGAGTCCGCCGAGTCCGCCGGGGACCACCACGTCCATGAACTGGCTCGCGCCGCCGTCGCCACCGGCGGTTCCTCCGGCACCGACCAGCACGGCGCTGCTCGCTGGAATGTCATGCAGGGGAATGCGTTCCAGGAGCACGGCCGCCCCTCCGCCACCGCCGACCGTGGAGCTTCCCGCGCCACCACCGGAGCGGATGAACGCGTCGAGGCGGAGCAGGCGCTCAGGACGCGTCCAGATGTCGTTCGTCGTGTAGACGTGCATGACGAGGATGATGTGGTGCTCCTCGGTCACGAGAACCGCTCGATGATGTAGGCGATACCGTTGGCGCCCGCCCCGCCGGAGGCGTTCTCGCTACCCCCTCCGCCACCGCCAGCGGGATAGCCGCCGGCCGCACCGGCCTGCACGGCACTACCGCCACCGCCGCCGCCACCGCCCGTGGCGACGACCGCGCTCGGCGAGGTTCCGGGCTGACCGGTGATGCCGCCGGGGCTGATGCCGCCCTGCCCGCCGAAACCGCCCACCGAATTGCCCCCGATGTTGTTTCCGCCGCCTCCGCCCCCGCCGCCTCCGCCCCCGTAGAGATCATGAGACGCATAGGAGCCGCCGCCGTGGCTGCCCATCGCCAGGTCGGCGTCACCGCCACCACCCGCACCGCCGTCGCCGCCGGGGATCATCCCGACGCCGCCGAGGCCGGGGTGGCTGCCGCGCCCGGCGCCGCCGCCTCCGCCGATGCCGCCGCCGAGTCCGCCGCCGCCGCCGTTGCCGCCGCCCGCAGTGAGCCACGCGGGCTGGCCGAGCGGGCCGAACGTGGTGTTGCCGCCACCCTGCCCGCCGAAGCCATCACTGCCGGTGCGGGCCGCGCCGCCCGCCCCGCCCGCACCGATCCCGATCTCCAGGGGCAGGAAGGCGCCGGAGCCATCCTTCGGCAGCAGCGACGCCGGGAGTCGTAGGTAGTGGACCTCGCCGCCTCCGCCACCACCTGCCCCGCCTGAACGCTGGCCCGGCAGAGCGTCGCCACGGCCGCCGCCGCCACCCGCCCCGGCGGCGATCAGGATCACCTCAAGAAACAGGACGCCCTGCGAGGGTGTCCAGACCTCGCCGTCGACGAAAACCCACGCGTCGCCCTGGAGGATGGCAGCCTGGACAGCGGCCTCCAGGTCGGCGAGCTGCTGGGTGTGATCGGTGATGATCGGGAGGTCGCTGACGTATTGGTTGTCGACGATCCCGAAGATCGCGTCCAGCACCGTGGCGAAGCCGCCGAGGATGGCTGCGATCGCGGCGGCGATGATCGCGAAGATCCCGCCCTCGATCTGCCCCCACCGGCCATCTCCCATGGTGGTTTTCAAATGGTCGGTGACCGCCGTCTCGGTGCGCCCCGCCATACTGGGCGCGCCCGAACTGCCGACACCCCATTCGGTTCCGTCGAATCCTGCGCCAGGAGGGAATGTCACACCGGTCTCCCATTCCGGCCGCCACCGCGCAGCACGGCGCGCAGGTGCTCGGTGTCATGGCCGTATTCGTCGAGGCGCGTGATGGCGATGCGCAGAGTGTCGGACAGCTCTCCGACGCGCTCACGGAGGTTGTCGACGCTGCGCTGCAACGTCTCGACATCGTTGCGGAGCGCAGCGTTGTCCTCCCGCAGATCATCAGCAATCTCCCTGGCCATGCGCGCCGCGATGTCGGCGTAGTTCGCCGAGTTGAGCCTGCGGGCAGCAAGCCATCCGATCACTGCCACGACGACGGAGGCCGCACCACCACCCACGAAAATGGTTGCCAGATCGGTCATTCCGCCTCCATCTGCCGCACCATCCGCACCGCAGTCACGACACGGCGGATATCGCGGACGACCATCGCCAGCGCACACACGGCGATCGCGGCGGACAGCCACGCGGCGAACGTCGCCCGGTCCGCCCAGGTGGCCTGGGTGACCGCGGTCGCGTAAGCCGCCGCAGCGGCCGTCACCTGGGCATCACCAGCGATCTGCATCCACAGCCCGATCGGGCGCCGCCGCCGGTCCAGCCACAGCCCGGACAGGGTCAGGGCCGGGCCACCGATGAGCATCGCCACCCACGCCACCGCGACCGCCTCTCCCATCGCCGCGGCGATGGTGGGCGGAGGCGCACCCAGCGAGATCGCCTGCACGCCCGCGCACGCGAACGCGGCGTACACGATCACCTGGTAGTGGCGGACGCTCTCGGCATCGACCCAGCGGACGGCACGCCTCACTCGCTGCCCCCGCGCGGTGGCGAGACGAGCCGTTGCACGTAGGCGGTGCCCGCCGCGATGACCGCGCCGATCGCCGCGCCCGCCACCGCCTTCCAGTCGCCCGCGCTGGTGACGTCGAACTCGCCCCCGCCGATCACGCCCGCGACCGCGAGGAGCACGGCGACGGCGATCGTCGCGACCGCGCCCTGAAGGGCGGTACGGGTCGCGCGCTCGCGGGCGTCCGCACGCGGGTCGGGCGGCTCCTCACCCGGGCGGGGCAGGTCCGCCAGAAACGTCTCCAGCCTCCGCCGGGCATCGGCCTCGGCGTCGCGCACCGCGGCGTCGATCCGGCCCTGGATCTGCTCGAGCACCTGATCGCGCACCAGGTCGACGACGTTCGTTGGGCGGGTCACGCCTCACGCTCCGCGAGTAGCCGCTTGATCTCGGCCACGTCGGACCGCAGCTCGGCCACGGCGTCCACCAGGGTCAGAGGCTCGCCTTTCTCGTTGAGGCCCAGCTGTTTCCAGCCCCGCGTCACCTGGTCGGCGATGTCGTTGACGAGCTTGTCGATGTAGTACACGGCGGTCGCGTACGAGACCTGAGTCCCCTTGAAGTTCTTGAACATCTCGCCCCACACGGTGCCCTCTCCTCTCTGTGGCGGCTGGCCCTTCATCGCGGCAGCCACGTCGGCCCGGAACTTGTTCATGTCCATCCCGCCCGGGTCCCATTTCCCCTGGCTGGGTCCGGCCCACTCCTTGTGGCCGATGACGTTGCCCGCGCCCCGACCGAGCTTCGTGAGGATCGCGGCAACGCCGCGCACGTAGGCGTCGTATTGCTTCGGGGACCAGCCCTCTCGGCCGTTGTTCTCCGCCTCGATGCCGATCGTCACCTGATTGGCGTTGTTCGGCGGCAGTCCGGGGTACGAACCCGACCCGGCGTGCCAGGCGATCCCGGCGCCGCACACCGTGTACACGCCGTCACGTGACAGATGGAGTTGGGAGGCGAGGCCGAGGGATGGGTGCTGGGCGATGTACCCGGGGTTGTTGCTGGGTGGGTTGCTGCCGGTGTGGTGCGCGACGACACCCCAGATCGCCCCGAAGTCACCGTGCCCACGATCTCGCCAACCGGGGTGCTCGCGCACCACCAGTCCGGCCGCGCGCAGCACGTCCGGGAGCCACAGGGGATCAGCCATTACTCTGCTCCTTCGCTCGGGATCTCGCGCGGGCGAGGTGTTCTTCCGCCGCGCGGACACGGTCGATCGCCTCGGGGATCTTCTGCTCCAGCTCGGCGGCCATCGCCGCGCGCTGTTCAGGGTCGGTGAGCGCGGCGATCCGGTCGGCCAGGCTGGGCTGGATCGCGCGCAGCATGTCCTCGGCCTGGCGTTTCTGCTGCTCCGGCGTCGACCCAGACTCAGCGGCGGCAGCTTGGGCGCGTTCGTACTGCGCGCGCTTGAGCCACTGGTGCGGTTGCAGCCAGCCGGCCTCCGGGTGCCCGCCAACAGCGACGGGCAGTTCCTCCATGAGTGCGGGCACGAGCACGATGCCGCGGCGGATCATCTGCGCCGCCCACGCTCGTCGCACCTGCGGATGGATAGGCACCTGCAACTCGGGGTTCCCCGCCTGCCCGGGGAACGTGTCCAGGATCGCGGCGATCATCTCGAGCTGGTCGGCGTCGTCATGGAACAGCGGGTGAGTGTTGTCATTGTCGGGCAACGGGTTTCCTTTCTCAGCCGACGAGCCGGACGCCTATGCCCTGCATCGTGGCGAACGCCTTGGTCAGCAGGCGGGCGCTGCGCTCGGCCATGGACATGGCGCCCTCGGCCTTGCCGACTGTGGTGGACCAGCCGAAGAACTGCGCGGCCTCGAAGTCCCAGTCGATCTCCATCTCCTCCACCTGGTCGACCAGGAGCTTGTCGGTGACGTGCGATGCGGTGGAGGCGATGCGGTGGCCGATGTCGTAGTCCAGGCCGGGGATGTACTCTCCGCCCTCGCGGAGGGTGAGCACGTGTGCGGTCTGGGCTTTCGTGGCGGCGAACCCGGCACGCAGCGCGGCGACGGCGGACAGCGACCAGGCGTTGTTGTCGCCGCCCTGATGGAAAATCTCGTAGAGGTGGACCCAGCCGAGATTGTGCGCGCGAGTGTGATTCGTCCACTGCAACCACGCGAATATTGTCCCGACGAGGAACGGCATCACGGCGTCGGCGACAATAGACCCGAGGCCAGAGAATCCGCCGAGCAAAAAGTATCCGATCAGCGCGGCGATGGATTCGATCGTCAGCCTCGCCAGGTTGTTCGCGAGCGGATTGTCGCCGCCGACAATGACACTCACGGCCGTTGCTGGCGACCATACGAGTTCGGCTGTTTCGATCTGGCTATATCGGCTGTCTCTGATCGTGACATGGGGTCTGGATGGGACTGTTCCGTGCCAGTGATTCTGGTAGTACTCGTCAGGCCAGATGGACTGGTCGTCGTCCACGAACAGGCGAACGTCCTCCACGAAACCGGCGAGGAAGCTGGCGACAGTGCGGGCGAGCCCGCCAGCGATGCCGCCGCCGGTGCCGGTGCCGTCCGGGCCGTAGTAGCCGGAGTTGTCCACCACCTCGAAGACCAGTGCACCGTTGGCGATATCGGGTACGCCGTCGATCGGGGATTCCTCCCCGTCCACGGTGAGGATGCGCCGGTAGGTGATGGTGAGCTGGGCGTCGTCCAGGGCGTCGGTGACGGCGTCGGCGATCTTGTCCATGCGCACCGCGAGCAGCGTCCACATGCTGCTGTCGTCGAGATCGAACGCGTTCGCCTTGATATGGACCTGCCAGTCCGACCAGTCAAATAGATCGTCCCAGGAATCCACGTTGAACGGATCGTTCGGTAGCGTCCACGGGTGCCCATTGAGCCGGATGAGATTCATCAGGATCAGCATGGAAATCGCCCACTTGGCAGGCCCGAAAATCGGAAGAACGCGCGGGAATTGGAAGATTGAAATCGGCAGTGCAGGATTGGGAGGTGCGAGCATGAAATTCAGGAACTGGAGATCGTCGACCCAATCCACTTGCAAATAGTGGATGCGGTTCTTGGTGATGACTCGGCAGTTCTTGAGCAGGCCGGACCAGCGTTTCTTTCCGCCCACGGTGTCGACGGTGATGACGACGTTTTTCTTCGCCTCGTCGTCGTCGGGGATGGAGACGAGCCAGCGCGCGAGATGGTGATCCAGGCGCAGCCGGGTCATGCCGCCGCGGGAGCGGTTGTTCTGCCACGGGAATTTCCCGGCGATGTGGTCGGCGACCCGCCCCCGCAGGGAGAGGCCGGGCGTTCCGTCGTTGTGCCACACGCGGATCAGTGGCGGCTGGCGACGCAGCAGCGCCAGGTTCTCCCGGATCTCGTCGGCCTGCTCCCGCAGCGCCGGGATGTCGGCGAGCGTGGTCGTCACAGCGTCACCCCCCACGGTCGCGAGAATCGGCGTGGCAGCCAAAACCGAATCCCCGCACCAGGATTGGCGCCCTCTACCTGCACCGTGACCGGGGTAGGGAGGGTGCCGGGGGCGATCGGGTACAGCAGTCCACGGGACTGCCACCTGGCCTGGACGGGGGCGCCGTTCACCGCGACCAGCGTGGGCTGATCGGGGTCTGTGTCGATGTCGGTGTCCTCGCCCGCCAGTAGCTCGGGCAGCCACTCCATCCGGGCCGCGTCGTCGTCAGCGCGGTGGAACGGGTACTGGGGCTTCGCGTAGAGCTTCTGGCCCCAGGACCGGTCCGGCACCCGCCAGCGCCCCGGCGCGTTGACGAACCCCTTCCACCAGACCGGTACGTCGCCGCGGTTCTCGAACATGACGGTGCCGGTGCTCGATGCGCCGGTGTACTGCCACTCCAGCTCGATCGGGGAGGACTCCCAGAACGGCTGCTCGCACGCTGCGCTGATCGCGAGTGTGGAGTCGTGGGTCAGCCAGGGATCGCGGCCCTCGTAGTCGCCGGTCTCGTACGCCTTCGGGTCGTCCAGCAGGCGCATCGTGATCCGGCGGATGCCGTACGGGGAGTGCGCCTCGAGCTGGAATGTGTCCTCGCCGACCATTCCCAGGCCCATGCGGAACCGTGAGTCGATGTCGGCCCAGCGCAGCGGGTCGTCGTCGTGGATCTGCACCGAGAAGACCGGGTCTCTGCGCTGGAAGCGCATACCCTGGTAGTGGCTTCCGGTGGCCGATTCGATCCAGAAAGTCTGCGCTGGAGCGTCGATCAGCTTCGTCGGCCCCGGCCGCAGGAGCACGCCCTCGGTCTCATCGGTGAGGTTCCAGCGGTGCCCGAAACGGTCGACCAGGATGAGCTTGAGCCAGGCGCTCATCGCAGCACCGCCATTTCGCCCTGCATCTGCATCGCCTGGTGTCGCTCCATCTCCCGGATGAACTCGTTGGCGTCGGCCAGATTCACTGAGCCGTAGAGGTTGAGGGACCGGTCAGTGCGCACGCTGGTGTCGCCGCCGCGCGGGGTCATGCCCGAGGGCAGTGGCGTCACGGGGGGCATCGCGAGTCCGGCGTTGACCGCCTCGAGCCAGTCTCTGTTCACGGCCGCCTGCGCCGCGTTGACCACGAACTCGCCTGGGCTCAGCCGGGCGGGCACGCTGTCCGAGCGGGGGCCGCCCGCGCCGAACACCCAACCGCCGTCTGCGTATCCGCGTCCCACTCCCCACACGCCCTCGGGACCGCCGTAGCGGGCGACGAGGTACTGGAGCGCCGCGGCGATGTTGGCGCCTGGGTCCCAGATGTCGTTGGGGTAGAGACTCGACCGGTAGGCGGCGAACGTCGGGTCGATGACCTGCATCAGGCCCTTGGATGGGATTCCCTTGGCGGCGTTGGAGTCCCAGTTGTTGATGGCCTTGGGGTTGCCGCCGGACTCGGTGTTCATCTGCGCCAAGCCGAGCCCGATCCAGGAGGCAGGCAGGCTCAGCGCGGCCAGCACCGAGGCGAACGTGGGCCGCCACTGCTCCACCCCGCCCGCCGGGTCGTAGGCGTGCTCGCTCGAGCTGGACGAACCCACCGACGAATCGCCGTAACTCTCGTCGCTCTTGTCGACCGGCAGATTCTTCGGCTCGTACGAATACCCGTCCGTCGCAGCGCCCTCGGTGCCCTGCTCGCGGTTGGTGTAGAAATCGAGCGCCGAGTTCAACCCCCGGTTGTAGGGGTTGCTGCCGGACAAGATGCTGTTCTCCAGTCCGAACGCAGCCAGGATGCCCTGCCCGATGATGTTGCCCGCCGCGCCGAGGATGCCCGGCAGTGTGTACTCCTCGGGCAGGCCCGTTTCGCCTTCGCTGGTGCGGGATTCGAGCTGATCCTCGTACCGGTTCTGGGCGCGCTGGTAGTCGCGGTCAGCGGCGGCGCGCTCCTCTGGGGTGGAGTTCGGGTCGGCATAGACCGCGTTGCGTTTCGTGTTCGCCTCATCCACCGAGGACTGGGCGTCTTCGATGTCGAGTTCCTCACTGGAGCGGCGGCCCGGCAGCGGGGCCTGCGGCAGCACGTCCGTCCCGCCCGACGCACGCCCGGCCTTCTTGTTCTCCAGCTCTTGGACCTTCAGGCGCGCCTTCTCGATGCGGATCTGCGCCTCGCGCTTGTCCGCCTCGGACGACTTCGGGTTGTTGTTGACCTTGGTGGCCTTCTCTTCGGCCTGGATCACGTCGACCTGGGCCTGCTCGAGCTTCAGCTCGTCCTCGCGCGACCAGCCCACAGCCCCGCCGGTGCTGTACCCGCGCACCAGCCCGGCCTGGAGGGCTGCGCGGAACCTGTACACCCCGGACTGGCCGCCGAGGCGGTCCACATCCGAGGTTGTGAGCACGTGCTCGCCGGGCATCGCCAGGATCGGGACGCTGTCCTGGCCGGGGATTCCGCCGGTGATCGAACCGCCAGCGGCGCGCGGGATCGGCTGCCGCATCCCCTCGGGCTTGTTGAACTCGCCGGTGTAGGTGATCGACACCGGCTTCGTCTCCGGCTTGACGATCTCGCGGATCTCAGCCTTGGCCTGCTCGTCGTCCAGGTTGATCTTCACCGTGCCGTCGGGCATGTGGGTCACGGTGTACCCGAGCTCTTGGAGCTTCTCCCGCTGCTCATCGGTGGTGGACGCGATCTCGATCGTGCGCGCGTCGGGGACCGACTTCACAGAGACGCCGAGGTCATCGAACTTCTGCTTCGCCTCGTCGGTGAGTGTGTGAGTCCCATTGATGGTCTCGTTGAACAGCCGCTGCTGCTCTCGCGCCTCCCCGGTGCGGGTGCCGAGGCCGTTCATTTCACCGCCGAGCGTGGCCGCGGATTCGGCTACGTCGTTGAGCGCCTCCTTTAGCCTGGTCAGAGTGATTTCGCTGCCGGAGTTGGAGAACTGCTCGACGGCGGATGGGATGCCCTGAAGTGCCTGCGCGATCTGCTCGTCGGTCATCCCGGACTGGCGGCGCGCGGTCTCCCAGACGGAGCCGCCGGAGCGGTTCTGCTGGCGCTGCTCCAGGATGATGCCGGTGATCTGCTCGTTGATCGCGGTGCGACCGTCGTTATCGAGGCCCAGCCCGGCGCGTACGTAGTCGCGGGGGTTGACGCCCAGGGTCTCTGCCCTCTCGAGGAAGCCGCGGGTCAGCAGGTCTTGCGTCGTTTCCGAGATGGTCTGCTCGGTGACCGCGCCGGTCTGGTCGTCTAGGGTTTGCCGCAGCGCCTCCAGCTGGCGCTTCTGCTCCTCGGCGGCGCGGGCGGCCTCTTGGTGGCGGGTGGCGAGCATGCTCAGGCCGATGGAGGCGGCGACGATACCCAGGCCAAGAACGCCGCTGGTCCCGAGTGCCGCGCCAAGGCCGGCAGCGGACCTCCTCAGGTTGTCGGCTCCGCCGGTGGCGGCACGGTTTGATGCGTCCCGATAGCGCTCGGTGGCAGCAGTGGCGCTGGCAATTCCGCTCTGCACCGCCGCCATGACGGGGCTCAGCGTCTTGAACGCCAGCCACGCGATCAACAGGCCCTTCACCGCGGTCTCGTTGCCCGCGATCAGGCCGGTCGCGGCCTGGAGGAACGGCAACAGGATCGCACTCCATGCCTGGGTCGCTTCCAGCACGGTGCCGAAGATGCCGCCGAGGCTGGCCAGCACCGGCTGCCACTGCTCCATCTGCTCGCGGCCGTCCTGGAAGAACATCTTCAGTTCCACTTGCCCCTCAGTGGATTTCAGCCACTGCGCCCACCGCTCGGTGATCGCGTCGACGGTGACGAGGAAGCCGTCGCCGTCGCCACGCACAGCTCGGAAGATCGAGGACAGCGACGAGCCCAGGTTCGCGATGACCGATCCGAATGTCGTGGTGGCGTCGATGCCCTGCTGCATCCATCGAGTGAGGTTCCCTGTTTCGTCGGCGCGGGTGAGGAACGCGTCGAAACGGGTTGCGAGGTTCGCGACACCTTGACCGAACTGCGGCAGGAAGGTGGAGCCGGTTTCGGCGAGGCGGCCGAGCGACGAGATCAGCGGCACGACAGCGGCGTTCAGTTCGCGAGCACCGTCGGCGGAGTTGCGGAAGATCGTGGCCACGCCCGTGGTGGCGCGGTCGCTGCCGAGTTCGCCGATGGCCAGGCGCATGCCCTCGCCGAGCCGGGCTGCGAGCCCTTCCATGCCGGTCTCGACGACAGGCAGTTGGGCGTCGAGCATCCCCCGCAGCGGGTCGGCGGAGCCTTCCCACAGGTTCTGCTGCGCACCCTGGCGGATGCGCCCCAGTTCGTCTCGATACTCGCGCAGCGCCAGTGCCGATTCCCGTGCGGCGGGCGCCATTCTGGCGATAGCCTCAGCGGCCTTCTCGGGGTCGTCGCCGAGAGCATCGCCGAAGCCGCGCATGCCCACGACCAGTGTCGCGATGCCCGCACCTGCCGCAGCTGCGAGGCCGGGCAGCAGCGCGATTCCCTGCGTCAGCGCCTGCACGTCAGCGCCGATCGAGGCCAGCGCGGTGCCTGCGGCGGGCAGGGCGGCCAGGCCGAGCGCCCCGGCGTTGAGAATGCCGGCGCCCATGAATCCGCCGAGCGGTCCCCCGCCTCGGCCGCCTCGGGCGTTGACGCCGATCGGTATGGTGCCACGCAGCGCCGCGATCTGCGCGGCGGCCGCAGCGGTGTCGGCGTCGACACGCATCGTCATCTGTCGGTAGGCGGCCTGGAGGCCGGCCAGTTCAGCGGCCGCGACTCTCGTGTCGGCGCCGACCTGTACGTCGACGGACAGGTCCATCGCGGCTAGCTTCGCCTGGATCTCGGACTCGAGGTTTGCCAGGCTGGCCTGGTCGGGGTGTACTTCGATGCCGACCGAGGCGCGCACGCCCTGGAGGTGCGTCTCCAGCGCCGTGGTGAATCCCGCTGCGTCGACGGTGATCTCGACACCGAGGGTTGCGTTGACCCGCGACAGGTACGCCTCGAGGTCGGTCGCGAATCCGGCTGTGTCGGCGACGATCTCCACGCCGAGTGACGCCTTGGTCCCGGACAGGTAGGTCTCGAGTTCCTGCGCGAACCCGGCTGTGTCGGCCTTGATTTCGACGCCGAGCTTCGCCTCGACGCGCTCGAGGTCGGCTTTGAGGTCGCGCACGAAATGGCGGAAGTTCGGCTCGATGTCGACGCTGGCGGTGCCGGCGGAGAAGTTTGTGGCCACTTACCCCCCTTCCGGCAGGATGCGGGCGAGTAGCCCGTGCTTCTTGGTGCGCTTCACTTCGTCGCGCCATTTCTCGATCGGCGTCACCGGCCGAACCGCGCGCGGCGCGTTTGATGGATCGGCGCGTGCGGTGACCCAAATCAGCTGATAGAGAAGGTCTTCGAGATTGGCGAGGCGTGCGACGAGCGGGTCGTAGCCGACGAGCGGCAGGTCCCCGGGGGTGGCGGGCGGCATCTCGGCGAGTGCGGCGATCACCTCGGGATCGGCCATGCGCGCCGATCGGTAGTGCCCACCCTGGGGGAGGCGCTCGACGAGTTCGAGCAGGTCTCGCCAGTCGCGTTCGCCGCGTAGCCAGTCGGTGAGGTCGAGTCCGAGTTCGTGGTGCAGGTCGTAGCGCAGGTCGGCCCCGTGGCGACCTACGAGGTCGACGAGGCCCGCGTACCCCCCGGCACATCACCGGCGCCCGGGCCGATCATGTGCTCGAGGATGTAGATCGCCAGGCCCGCCATGAGCTGATCAACCTCGGCGGCGTCGTGGCTTTCGAACCGGCTGGCGACGCGCAGCACCTGCTGCGGGCCGAGGAGCGCCCACAGGATCCCATTGACGTCCATGGACCGCGTGCACAGGTCGAGGGCGCTGCGGCCGACGGCGGTCTTCGGCCAGGTCGCGGTGAGCGGCGGATCGAACCCGTGTTCGCGGCCGATGATGAGCTGGTCGGGAGTGGTCGGAGTGGGCAGGTCGACGGCGCGGGCACGGGCACGGAACGCCTCGAACGCGTCGATCTCCGTGGCGCGGTCCGTGTTCCGCGCTGGAGTGGCGCGCTTGCGCGGCGCTTTCTTCGGGGTGGCGGGCATGATGCCTCCTGTCCCTGACGGGTCCTGGCGGGAGCCGCCCCCACGCCCCGCCAGGTCGGCGTGGGGACGGCGCACGGGGTTAGACCGGGACGGTGACCGCGCAGGTGTCGGTCAGCACGCCCAGCGTCGCGGTGATGGTGGCGCTGCCGTCTGACACCGCGGTGACCAGACCGGACGACGACACCGTCGCGACGGCCGGGGTGCCGGAGCCCCAGGTGCATTCGGCGGTGCGGTTGACGCCGTGGTTGTCCAGGACGGTGAGCTGCAGGTGCTCGCCTTCCTCCAGCTCGACGGCCGACGGGTGCACGATGATGCTCGACGCGGGCGCGGTGAACCCGGCCATCGTCGCGATCGAGTCGAAGCCCGCACCGGCGACACCGAAGTCGTAGAGCGCGCCGAACTCCGAGTCGTCGAAAACAGTCATCGTCATCGGCATGCCGAGCTCGCTGCCCTGCTGGCCCGCCATTGCCTGCCGGTTGGTGACTGCCAGCTTCGGGTAGATGAAGTACGGGTAGAGCTCCTGCGTCGGGCTGCCGTCGTAGCCGATGGCGATCGCGGAGTAGTAGCGCACCGACAGCTGCGAGGTCTTGCGCGCGCGGAAGCCCTTGCCGGGGTCGGCGCCGACCGTCGACATGTCGGTGTTGTGGTACAGCTCGAGGTTCTTCTTGCGCCATTCCTGCGCGAGGAAGTCGATCGCGAAGCCTTCGTTGGTGATGATCGTGCGACGCGGGCCAGGCGAGCCGTAGCCCTCGATGTTGGTCGACTGGGTCGACGGGGTCAGGTTGACGCCCGCCTGCTTCTGGATCTCACCGGCCGACACCCAGCCAGCGGGCAGCTCCTGGAGGACGCCGGAACCGTCGGTGAGATCGGCCGGGATGTAGGACGCGCCGCTGCTCCAGTCGTGGAAGAGCAGAGCCCAGTCCAGCGCGGAGAAGACGAGCGGGTCGCGCTTTTCCTTGAGCGCGAGGAAGGTGGTCGGGGCCATGGCCCCTCCTTTCGGGCATAACCGATACCCCGCGCGGTGACGCGGGGTCGTCGGTCGGGAATGGGTTCAGAGAGGGAGGGATTCGCGGATGAGCGCGTAGTCGGGCACATCGCGCGGGATCCGGCATTCCACCCGGAAGGTCGCCGGGACCAGCCGGTGATCAGGGTTGAGCTCGGGCAGCTGCTGCGGCCCGACGATCTCGGAGACGCTCTGCAGCATGGTGATCGAGCCGTCCTCGCGGCGCACGGGCCCGCCGTGCTCGTAGGACAGCATGATCTGGCGCAGGTACTCCATGACCGACCAGGAGTCGGCGCGGGTGGCGGCGATGACGCCGAGTTGTACAGCCGCGGCGTCCCACAGTCCGTCAGCACCGAGCCCGCCTCGATAGACGCGCACCACCGGGGTGCCCGCGTCGACGAGCGCGTTGACGTTGTCGGGTAGCCATGTGCACGCCAATCCCGCTGGGGTGCACAGGTTCAGGTACGTCTGCACGAGATCCATCACGACCAGCTCACGGTCGGGGAAGCCGCCCTGGTACCAGTCGGGGAACTCGATCACAGCAGCGTCCCCATGGCGTTGAGCACCAGATTCAGGTCGTGGGCGCCGCCGACCTGAATCGGCTCGTCGTCGCGGTCGATCTCGTACCCGAATTCGTGAGCGAGACCATGCGGGGCCTCCGCGCCGCCGACGATCAGCCGTGAGCACCAACGGTCGTTGCGGGCACCCCCGATGAACGTCTCGACGCGCGCGGACCGCGCCAGGCGGCCGGTGCGCTTGGAGACGATCTCCCGGTACAGGGCCTGGGCGATTTCGGCACGCTCGTACATGAGCGAGCGCATCCTCGCCGACAGCAGCAGCCCCGCGATCGCTGGGTTGCTGCCACCCCCGGAGGCATCCCGATACGGGATGTTGTGCTCCATCAGACCACCGCCTTGATCGTCACAGTGACGTATCCCGGGTCCCACCCGGTCATGGGATGGACACCGTCCCATTGGGGTGGTCCGAGGACCTGGTACCGCTGACCGGTGGACACCCTGCGCACATGATCGGTGCTGCGCACGTCCGACCCCTTCGGCACCGCCAGGGTGCCGGTCAGGGATGCTTGGTCGCGCGCGGTCGCCGGGTACGCCCCGCCGGGTTCGACGGGGGCGTTCTGCCAGTAGGCGCACCGCTCCAATGTCGCGACGACCGCCAGGGGGGTTTCGTCGCCGACGCGGTCGCGGGCACCGCGCAGGACCTGCCACGATTCGCCGTAGGGCAGTTCGAGCGTCACAGCCCGAGGCCCGTCATCGAGACCGCGCCAGAGGTATTCACCCCGAGGAGGGTGAGGATCGCGTCTCGCTCGGACTCGTAGATGAACAGCGAGCCGTCGGGGTTCTTGTAGGCGATCTGCGTGGTGAATGGCCCCATGACCTGGTAGGTCGACTGGGCGCCTTCGATCGCGCCGGAGGTCATGGCCCGCTTCACCATCGCGCACGACAGGATCAGCAGGCCCTCCGCCAGTTCGGCGTCCCCGGCCGCCAGGGCCTCGAGATCGCCGTACGGCCGGAACCAGACGCCCAGCCACCACGCGGCGTCCCCGAGCAGTGTGGCAGCGCGGGCCTGCTCCGCAGCGGAGAGGGGACGCCATCGGGCTGCGAGGTCGCCGTGCGTGGCGAACGCCATCAGGACTCCTTGGAGCGCCGGGTCGCGGTGCGCGGCTTCGGTTCCGGCTTGGGTGCAGCGACCGACTCGGCGGGTGCAGCCTCCTGGGCTTGCCCCTGGAGTACGTTGAGCCGATCGAACCGCTCGAGGTGATCGGGGTGCACCTGCACCACCGCGCCATGATCGGCGCGGCGACGGCGACCATCGGCGTCGATGTAGACCATCGAGCCGGGGCGGATGGTGCGCTCGACGCCGGCCATCACGCCGCCAGACCGGTGATCTTGAGCGCGTTGTACGGGTTCGTCACCGCGAACACGCTGCGGATCGAGGACTTCACCCACGTCGACTCGGTGCCCTCGTCGCGGTAGGAGACGGTGGTCAGCGGCTGCTCGTAGCGCACCTGCCCGACCTGGCCCTCCCGCACCGCGTACGCGGTGCCCGCGGTGACCGTGTTCGACACGGCGACGCCGAATCCCTGCGACCGCAGCCACGCCTCGGCGTCGCCGTAGATGATCGACAGGTTCGCGAATTCATTGGGGTGCAGCACGAGCAGATTGAACTCGGCGCCGAGTTCGTGCACGGCCGCACGGCGCCGGATCTCCGCGAGGTCGGCCGCGGGCAGGGCCGCCTTGTTCTCGGTCGACAGCGTCAGCTCGGTGGCGTCGGCCCAGCTGTTGCCGGTGATCTGGAGATCGGAGCCGACCTCGGTGATCACGGCCTCCAGCTCGGTGAGGGCGCGGACGTGCAGCTGGCGCTGGATGTCGTTGCCCAGCTTGACGCTCTCGTTCTGGATCACCGAGAGGTCGTTGCGGTCGCGGGCCTCGTCGGTGACGCGGTACTTGCCGCCCAGCTTCTCGACCTGCGCGGTCTTCGGCTCGGGCCGGTCGAAGGTCACCTCGGGGAACTCGGCGCCCGGGGCCACGCGCTGCGCGGCGCGGGTCGGGAACAGGTCGTTCGCCTTCAGCTGGTCGTAGACCAGCGCGCCGCCGGACACGCCGCCGCCGTTGGCGAAGATGCGCTCGGCGAAGTAGCCCTTGAGCGCCAGGTCCGACAGGTACGCGTTGATGCGCGTCGGCTCCTTCAGCATCATGTCGACGGTGAGCGCGTTGCCCACGACGACCGGTGTGCCGAGGGGGTATTCCTGCGAGTATGCGGTTGCCATCGTCGCTTCTCCTTTCTGTGCTTACGCGCCGTGGAGGGCGACGAAGACGGGGACGTTGTTGCTGCCGGTCTCGACGGCGATGCCGACCGCGATGCCCGAAGCCAGCGCGATGGCCTTGCCGTCGGAGCCGACCTCGACCTGGGCGCCGGCGGTGATCGCGCCGCCCGCGAGGACGGGGACGACGCCGCCGCGCAGGATCGCGCCGACCGCGCCGGAGGCGATGTCGGCCGAGGCGACGCCGAAGGCGCGCGCGCCAGCAGTGGCGTGAGCGACCTTGATCAGGCCGCTGGTCGCGTCGCGGGTGGCGGAGATGCCGACGAATCGGCCGCCGGTGACGGCGGCGGTGGCCTGGGCGGTGATGTCTCGGCCCGGCCGGAACAGGGGTGCCACCTCATTCGCCATGAGGGTGTCCTTTCCGTGTGCGTTTCCCTACGGCTTCCATGCCGCGGGGTAGGAGGTATCCGCCGGGGGCGGCGGGGTGGGCGAGGCACCGGGCCTCAGCGCCTCGACCGGCCGATCGGACGGCGGCGGGGGCGGGGCGCTGGACGGGTACCGCGCGACGATGCGCGCGGCGCGGGCGTCCAGCTCTTCCGGGGTGCCTGACCCCAGCAGGTCGTAGTCCTCTTCGAGGACGCCGTGTTTCGCGGCGGCGCGCAGCACGGCGAGTTCGGTTTCGCGGGCGGCGGCGAGCTTCTGTGCCTCCTGCGCCGCTTCCTGCGCTTTCTGGATCTCGGTCTTCTGCGCTTCCTGCGCCTCGTCGTAGGCCTGCGCCTTCGGCTCGACCTCACGCAGCTTGGTGCGCCAGCCCGCGGCCTCCTTGCGGAGTCGCGCGATCTCGGCCTCGTACTGGTCCGGGGTGCGCGGCGCCGGATCGGCGGGGGGCTCCGGGGGTGCGGGGCTCGACACGGGCTCGGCGGGATCCACGACGGGTGCCGGGTCGGCCGGGGTCAGCGGGGTATCACTCATCGGACGTTGCCCTCCTGGGGCGTCGGGCCGCCGCCAGGGCGGCTGGGGTGTTCTCCTTCACCGCGGCGCGGTAGGCGCGCAGCGCGGCCGATCCGGACAGGCCCGCAGTCGAGGTCTGCCACAGGTCCATCAGTTCGTCGTAGAGGTCGGGCTCTTTCTGGATGCGCCGGTAGGCGCGGCTCCAGATCTGCTCGAGGCTGTCGCCGGTCGCCTCGGCCGCGTTGGAGGTCAACGTCCACAGCGAGTCCAGCCACTCATGCTCGGTTTGCCCCTCCCACGGCTGGCCGCGGCGGACGAGCACCACTTCGCAGTCGCAGTTGTCGTGGTACGGCTGCCCGAGGGCTTGGTTGCCGCGCGTGCCGTCGCCCTGCCGCCGGCGACCACCTCGACCGCGGCGTGGTCCAGCACTGTCGCGACCCTGGCCGACGACATAGCCCGCCGACTTGTCAGATTTATAGACGGGGCCACGGCTGGCGAGCATCGCGCACCAGGGGCAGTTCTCGGTGCCGGACAGCACGCGAGCCCACCCGATCTCCTCCCCGGCGTTGTCGGCGGTTTGCTCGATCGCGGTCCGGCTGGCCGCGGCGACGTGCCGGGTCAGGGTTGCCGTGAGCGATTCGGACACTCGCGCGATCACGCGGGGGTCGGTGCGGTTCTCCAATGTCGGCGCGGACACACTCGCCCGGACGCGTGTTCGGGTGACGGGGTCGATGTCGGCGGTGGTGACCACTCCCGAGCGGGGGCGCTCCACTTCGGGGGCGTCTACGACCGCCCGGCGGGGCGTACCCTCTGGTGCGGTGACCGTGGCGCGGGACGAATCGCCCGTGGGGGCGGGCGGTTCGGGGCCGCTTACCCGGACGCGTGGATCGGGTTCGGTGGACGGTTCACCGGACGGGCGCACGCCCTCGTTCAGTAGCGGTGCCGGGCGAGATGGCCGACGGCGCGGTGGCGGAGGTGCGACGGCGCGTTCGATCGCCGCCTGCACCGCCTCGATCGGGTAGGGCTGGATCGGCGCTGGTGTCAGCGACCGATCGAAGCGGCGGATCTCCGCCACTGTGCGGCGATAGCTCTGCCGTCGCGCCGCCACCACCTCGCGATGGAGCCGTCGCGCCATCTGCGCCTGCCGGTCTGGGGTGATCGGCACCCCGTCTGTGCGCATCCGCCGCAGGATCACCCTGGCGAGTGCGGCGCCGAGGGCGGCGTGCAGCGCCCGCAGAATTGCGGACAGCATCGACTACACCTCGATCAGCGGGTCGCCCGCCGCGGCGCGGGCCTCCCTGGCGCGCAGCACTTTCTCCCGCGTCCAGCCGGGGATGTCCTCCCACAGGATCTCCTCCGGCACATCGAGCATGGTCGCGAGCTTTCCGAGTCCATCAACGGTCTGCGCAAAGCTGCGCGCCGTGGCGTCGGCCCAGACGACCTCGCTGGCGAAGTCGGCAGCCGCCGCCTCGTCGCCGGCGATGTGCGCTGCGGTGCGGAGCAGTTGCTCGTAGCTCTCGCCGAGCGAGGTCTCGATCTCGCTCACCTTGCGGTCCTTACCCGCCTCGAGCGCGGCCAAGGATGCCTCGGAAATGTTGCTGATGCCGGACAAGCCGAGTTGCTGTGCGGGCACCTGGCCGATCGCCGCAAGGTCGCGCAAGCCAGAATCTTTGGATTCGATGTAGTTCTTCAGTTCGGTCGCCTCGAACTGGCCGGCCTTCACGTTCGCGTCCTTGAAGTACCAGGTGTCGGAGGCTGCATGCCGCAATGCTTCTTGCTGCGACTTCGGAATCCACCCCATTACGTACCGCTGCCGGAACGCGCTCCAATACTGGGCGACCAACATCTCGTACGTGGTTTCGTTGAGCCGCTCCTGGATCGTCAGCAGCGGTTCGATGATTCCGTACTGCTCTTCCCCGTCGAGCAGGATCCGGTCCTGGAACCGCACGACCGGGCACACGCCAACGTCGTGGTTGCGGCCCTCGATGTACTCGAAATTGTTAACCGACAAGTAGGACGGGTCGCGCCAGCCGAGCGCCGACTGTGGAACCTGCTTGACTCCGATGAAATGCACGGCGCGTTCGTCGTAGAGCCGGATCATCGGCCCTTTCATCTCCATCGCCTCGATCGGCCAGGCGTCATCCACCGGGCCGCCCTCGCGCGGGTCCCACTCCAGTGGCTCGCCGTACAGCGCGGTCATCTGCCGAGGCGACACCGGCCGCATGTGCACCGCCGTCTGCTGGCTTACCAGTGACGGCAGAACCGTCGCGTAGGACACCCCGTAGTGCAGGGCGCCGCGGTTGATCCCGGTCTGCTTGGCGCCGAACTGGTTGCGCTGCCACCACGTCCACGGACTCGAGGTCGTGCGGTTGATCCGCCGGCCGGTCTGCGGATCCACCTCGCCGCCGGTGAGGTAGTTGTCCACTTTGAGCGCCTGGCCGAAAACATCCAGGATCAAAGGCAAGAAGTTGGTGTGACTCTTGCGAGCGAGGCCCGCTAGCGCCGCCAGGGATCCCTCCATCTGCTCTGTCGTCACGCCGCGAATCTCCAGCGCCGCCAGGGCCGTTCGCGCCGTCCACGGCCGCATGGCCGCCGCCAGCACCTCGAGCCGCTGGGCTTCATACCAGCGCGGACCCTGGAGCATGTGCCGGACGGCGTCGACAGCAGACTGTCGGTTCACCGATCACCGCCTCTCACACGAACATCGCTTCCCCGCTGGGCTCCGGGTGGAGCACCAGCCATTTCGCGCGCATCAGCCGGGCGCCGACCATGGCGACCGCGCCGTCGACCTTGCGGGCCGATCCGCGCGCCGCCTTGCCCAGCCCGATCCCGTACTTGCCCGGCCGTCTGCGCGCGTTGTGGACATGGGCGCGGAGGCGACGGTGGCCGTCGTGCCGGAACGCGCGCTCTTTGATGTCGCCGACAGTGCGTTCGGCGTGCTCGGTGTGCTGGCGGGCGTGGCTCGGCCAGCGCATGTCCCAAATCACCGGGTGTCGGTAGTCGCCGTTCGGGACCGCCGGGAGCCGCCAGTCCTCGAGTTCGGCCCACTCGTCGCACAGCGGCTCCCAGAACCGCTCGCCCGACTCGTCGTCACGGGCGTCGGACGGGTCGACCCACAGGCCCAGGACATCCCATTGCTCGCACGCCGCGCGCACCCGGAAGTCCACGTCGCCGCGGTCGACCAGCCACGGCGTCTTCGGGTCGTGGTTTGCTGGGCGCTCCCAGATCCCCACGGTGAACACGTCACCGGTGTCGAGCCGACAGCCGATCAGCGCCGTCGCGTCATCGGATTTCGACCCGTCCAGGAACAGGAAGATGCCCTCACCGGCCGGCGGGCGAACATCCGGGGCCTCCAGCGCGTCCCACTGCTGCGGGACCGTCCACGCGTCGGCCGTGGCCACGACCTGGTTGTACCACTTGCGCCGCGACTCGCTCGGCGGGTTCGCGGGGTTCAGGATGCTCTTGACGATGCGCCCGTTCGGGCGGGTATCGAGCCAATGCGAGTCGCCCGCAATGGATTTCACCACGGCGGGTGCCGCTTCCGCCGTGAGTGGGGCATCGGGCGGCGCTTCGAGCGAGTCGTACAGCAGGCCGAAATCCCGTGCTGTCGCGTCCTCGCCCTGGGTGGCGTCGTGCGCTTCTCGCATCCGCTCGCCCACCGAGTCCTCGCCCGGCCGGTAGGCGTTGCAGATGTCGAGCATCCGTGCCGCGCCACCCTCGGACTTCGCGGCGTTGCCCTCCAGCGCGCCGGCCATGTCGTGGCCGCCGTTGCTGGAGTTCCAGTTCTGCGTCTCGCAGCGGATCACCTGCGTCGGGCGGCCACCCTCGATCGCCAGCGGCGAGGAGGTGACGGCCTCGATCTGGCGGGTGTCGCTGCGCCCGTACACGTTCAGCTTGCCGATCTGGATGCCGTAGTGGCGGCGAGTCTCCGGCGGGATCAGCGACGGGAACAGCTTCATCGTGTTCTTCGTCTGCTCCTGGCTGACCGCGATGATCTGCACCCACGCGTTAGGCTCCTCGCGCCCGACCGGGCGCCCATTCGACCAGCCGTCGAACGCGACCTCGGCGAAGGACGAGCCGCACGAGATCACCGCGGCCATCGGGTCCTTGCCCCAGCCCTTCAGCCGCTGCAGCACCGCCGAGTGGTACAGCAGGTCGCCGGACTCGGCCAGCGCGTAGTACCAGAGCACGAACCGTGCCTGCTCGGGTGTGCACTGCCACGGGCGGCCGTTCTTGTCCCGCAGCCACTTCCCGTACCAGGCCAGCAGCCGCCACCCCAACGTGGCTTCGGGCAGCAGCCAGCCGTTGTCCCACTGCCACACCGGGCCGACCTTGATCGGCTCGTACTCCAGATCCACCGGCGGAGCGGTGGTCTCGAGCAGGTCCTCGTACCAGCGGATGATCTCGCGGTACTCGTCCTCGACCGATGTGATGAGCGCGGGGCCAGAGCTACGCGCTCTTGCCACGGTTGCCCCAGCGGGCATTCGCGGCCGCGCGCGCCGCGACCGACCGCGCTTCCTTCTCCGCCTCGCCACCATCGGCGTCGGGCAGTTTCAGCTGCCGTAGCAGCTGGGCGAGCGTCGCACGGTGCTGACGCAGCTCGGTCACCAGCGGGTTGACCACCCGCTGGCCCATGGAGCCGGGGATCATGATGCTGTCGCCGGAGAGCGCGTCCTCGAGCGCGTCGATCAGGTCGACCTCGCGGCACGCCTCGCGCAGCACGCGCTGTTCATCCGGGCGCAGGTCCCACTTGCCAACCACCGAGTTCCATAGATTGCGGGCGGCTGGCTTGAGCCCCTTCGGCGGGGCGGGCTTCGATGCCATGTGACCTCCAGGGTCTCGACCGCCACCCGGGCGGCTGGCTTCGGTCAGCTCGGTTCGCTGACCTGGGGAAATACAGGAGCGGAGTGCACGCATGGTCCGAGGTGCAATGCTGCTTCGCCAGACAGGCCGGTCGGGAGGGTCACCCCCCACCCCTGGGGCGGAGGGCGCCGGGGTGTGGCTCGGGCTCGCGGAGCCGACTGTGCCGCTGACGCCATCGGGCTCGGCCGGCTGCCGACTCCCCTGCGGTCTTGGCTCCGTGGCAGTCGTCGCAGAGGGTCCACAGGTTGTCGTCGGCATCGGTTCCGCCGGCGGCGACGCTGAGCTTGTGGTCCACCTGATGTCCTGGGTTGCCGCACTTCTGGCAGGTGACGTTGTCGCGGGTTCGGATGCGTCGTGCTGTGGTGCGGTCCACGCCTCGGTAGCGGTCGGGGTCGCGGGACCAGGCCATCAGTTAGCTTCCTCGTCAGCGGCGATCAGCTTGCGGACGCGGGTCGCGGCGTACTCCAGCAGTCCCAGCTGCTCATCCAGGGGCACGTCGTCGTCCCGGAGGTTCCTGTAGTACGCCACATATCGGCCGCCCTGCTCGTCCCACCACTGCCGTTTGGCGACGACGACATAGGTGGTGAGCACGCCCTCGGCGGTGCCGTGGTGCGCGAGCTGGGCGGCGGTGATGGCGTCGGCGAGGGCGTCGTCGGCGGCTACCTGCTCAGGGGTACGGGTCACGACTCAATCCAGGTGCGGCCGCCGTCGAGGCTGTGCGCGCCGTTGTCCAGCCACGCTGGGATCGAATCGTCCGGGAGGGCGGGGCTTTGGATGTGGCCGCCCGATGCGTAATGGATCGGGCCGATCTCCACCTGTCGCGCCTTCACGCGGTCGATCTCAGACTGGACTTCATGGCCGAGGCGCTTGATCTCGGACAGGATCCACAGGTTCGCCGCCAGGCTCAGCACCACGACCGTCAGTGCCACGACGCCGATGACGCTCATCGTGCCGGCCATCAATGCGGCGCTACGAACACGTAGGCGTACCGATTGGTGTCGGCGAACACGTACGCGGTCTCGGTGGTCGGTGGCGTGAACGGTGACGCTGCCGGGACGCGGATCTCGATGAGGTCGCCGCTCGGGATCGGGTGGGCATCGTCGACGCCGCCGTCCGGGAGGCTCGTCACGTACACGGGCCCGCCGCCGCTGGCGTCGTTGCGGATCGTGACGACGAACTCGCGCTCGCCGCGGGTCCAGGTCGCGGCCGGGATGGGTGCCGCGCCTCCGGTGATGAGGATGCGTTTGGCGCTGAACGGGCTGGGCATGATGCTCCTCAGGTCCTCGGCGGCCAGTTCCAGTGGCCCGGCGTGGGCTCGTCGTGGAGCGCGTGGCGTGCGGCGACAAGGGTTGGGCCCAGGTCGGGGTCGAACACCGCCAGCAACACGTCCTCCGAGCGCACGGCGGCGATGATCGCGGCGTACGGCTCGGCAGGGATGACACTGTCGCTGAGGGGCTGGAAGTGGACGATGCGGCCGACGCTGGGGGCGCTCATCAGAGCAGGCCGTCGACGATCGCGCCGAGGATGATGAGCACGCCGCGGGCGACCTCACCGAGGTCGACGGCGGTCAGGGCAGCGGAGAGGGTGGACAGCATGGCAGGCTCCTAAATTCGGGCGAATCGGGCGAAACATACCGGCGTTTTCGATGCGACCAGCGGTTTCGCGAGACATGAGGGGTGTCGTAGCGCGCAGCGTGACCACCCGGAAGAAGGTCGGGCCGGGCTTGCGGCACGCGAACCTACCGGAAATCCCGGAGGGTTCGAGGTGCGTTGGGGCGCTTGCCGGACGGATCGGTGGGGTGCCGGTTTGACGCGCTACGGCAGAACGGGGAGGGACCCAGATTCAAGGTCAACTCTCGCCATGGCGATAGCCTAACATCTAGCCCTGCCCATGCAGGTCAGGCGGCTGGAGCGTGTCCGCGCGGCCTCCACTGCTAGGGAGATCACGTTCAAGTACTCCCAGATGTACACGCCGTACCATCCCGCCGAGCAGTCGTAGCCCTGCTGGGAGATTCGCCGGTTCGGCAGCCACCCCCGCTCGATCTGACGCACCCAATACACACACGCCGCCGATGACTCGGGCGGGGCGTTCAGCCAGTACGCGTAACGGTCATCCACCGGCGTGGGCTTCGGCTGCTCCAGGGCGACCCATGGGCGCCCGCCGGTGCCGGTCTTCACGCGCTCACCGCCTCATCATCGACCGCGTGCCGCTCCCGGATCGGCACGGCCAGGTGCGCGTCCAGCACGGCGCCGACGAGGAACACCCGCCACGGCATCAGGCTGGGCATGGGCTGCACGTGCCCGTGGTCGGCGAGGTAGCGCACGCGCCGCTGGGTCAAGTTCCGGTACTCCTCACCCAACTCGGAGGCCAACGCCGCGATGCCGCGCGCGTTGAGCTGGAGCGCACGGGCCTCCTGTCGTTTGGCCTCGTTCACGACGATGCGGGACGGTGGCGGGCACACGAACCATGCCAGCGCCTTGCGGTGCCCGGCCAGCTCCTCATACGCCCCCTCGGCTCCGGGTGTCATGGCGAGGGCGATGAGGTGGCGCCACAGCCAGCGCGCGAGGGTGGCGGTCGAGGGCGGCCCGGAGGGCACGGTCACGGCGCGGGCGCGGTCGGGATGGTGGGGGCCGACGAACTCCCCCGGCAGGACGCCCAGGGCGTGCCACTGCTGCCGGATGTCGGTCGGGTCGAACTGCATGCCTCGGTGCTCGAGGGTGAGTCGCACCCACCCGACCAGGCTGGCGTGCAGCGCGGCCCGTGCCTCGGCGGCGTCGACGTAGTACGGCCACGGGTGAACGGAGGGCTTCTTGGAGCGCCCGCCACGCACCTGGATGTCGATGCGGGCTTGTTTGGTGATGGTGGTCTCCAGGTCCTCGAGCAGGCGCGGGAGGGACGCCAGCAGGTCGCGCAGGAGTTTGCGATCATGGCGGTCGATGAACATGTGGGTGTCCACGTCACTCCTCCTCAGTTGTCGAACCAGAACACGAGGCGCGCGGGCGCGCCGTCGGCGAGCAGCTTCAGGCGCTCCAGCTCCGCGAAGTACCAGCCACCCAGGAACTCCCGGTAGGTGACGACCTTCCCGCCACCCGGCTCGGCGGTGTGGCCGTAGTCGTTGCCGAGTCTGACGCGACGGTCCTCAAAGGTGGCGTCGTAGTCGAAGGCCAGCAGGCCTTCCAGGAGGTGCCATGAGGCGGTGTGAGCGTCGAACCCCCACTCCTCGTAGTCCCGGCGAACCCGCCGGGTGACGTCGCCGGGAAGGCCACATGGCGGGGAGATCGGCGGAACGGCGGAATAGTTGCGAACGTCGGCGAGCCAGCCGAACAGGCCGTACTGGCGGACATCGAACGCGTCTGCCACGTACTCCCACCGCTGGCCGTTGTGGCGTTCCAGGTAGGCGTGAATGTCGCAGCCCATGGGTCAGTCCTCCTTGGGCAGTGCGAGTTTCGCCAGCGCCCGCAGGTGGGTGGCGGGCATGGGGTCGTCGATCGGGGCACCGGTCATGCGGGCGCCGATGGCCATGAGCAGGACGGCGTCGGCGGTGTCGTGGCCGGTGATGTCGATGTCCGGGTAGCGGCGGACGGCCGCGGCGAGAACGGTGTCTTTGCCCGCGGTGCCTCGGCCGGTGCCGTACATGGCGCGCGTGTTCGGCGGGACGACCAGGACCTGCCGTGTGGTTCCGGCGAGCAGGTCGTACATCAGCCACCACAAGCCCGCGCGATCCCACTGGGAGCCGGTGGTGCGGGAGTAGGCGGGTCCTTCCATCACGACGAGCGCACAGTCCGGGATGGGCGGGAGGATGCGGCGGGCGAGGTCGGTGAGCCGCTGGTAGCGGACCGGCCACGTGTCGTCGGCCTTCCCTCGGGTTTCGATGGTGCCGCACCACGGTGGCCGGCCGGGGTGGAGGACGGCGATGCCGGTGGAGGTGAGCGACAGGTCCAGGCCCACGATGGAGCGGGTCACCGGTCGGCCTCCCGCCAGTCGGTGACGTAGCGCTGCCGGACTGCTGCCCCGCGCGGGTAGTGGCGGTCGCGTTTCCGCTCCGCGTCCTCGCGGGTGTACACGTCGATGCTGTCCTTGAATTCTTCTCCGTCGTGATAGCCGATCACTCCCCACTCAATGTCGGTGGGCAGGAGACCAACGGCAGCGAGGACATCCACGTAGGGGGCGGCGTGACGGCGATACCGGGTCGCCCAGTCCTCCCACTCCTCGCTGTCATCGGGGAAGTCGGCGCCGAACATCAGGCGGCCGATCACCTCGACGGCTTGGGCGCGGATCTCGTCGGCGGGCTCAGGCATGGCGCTCCATCCTGTTCGGGCAGGTGATGCCGGTTTGCTGGACGTGTTCAGTGAGGACCCAGCGCGTCACCTCAGTGGCGGCGGGGAATCCACGGTCGCGTTCCCGATCGGGGAGCGCCCACCGACCGAACGGCTCAGGTGCGGCGGCAGCCTCAGGAGGCATGGGGCATCCCCTCCCAGGCTCGGTCATAGTCGTCGGCCATGTACCACAGCGGGCAGCCCGGCACTCTCGGGCCGACCTGGATGCCCTCGGTGACCACGACCCTGATGCCGTCCGGGGTGTGATTCCAGTAGCCGCCGAACGCGAGTGGCGCGGTGTCGCGGTGAATCTCGTCTGCGAAGTCGCGCAGGTGGCGGGCTATCCGCGCCCGCCACCGGTCAGGTATCCGCATGAGTACGGCGTACACGGCCTCAGGCATGGCTCTCCCCGTGGTGTTCGGCGGGCTCGTACACCTCGCACCGGCACTGTCCGCCGAGCAGTCCTCGGCCCTGGCAGGCTCCGATGCGGTGGAGGTGGGTGGTGCGCCGGTGCGTGCAGGTGCAGCGGACGGTGGGTTCGGGGATCTCAGGCACGGTCGTCCTCCTCGGCCTTTGCGTGGGTCGGGTCGGTGATGGTGGCGCCGGTCGATTCGACGGCCGCGCGGATGAGCGCGCCGAGGTTGGCCGGATCCTCCGGCGTGGGCTCGCCGTCGAGGTACAGGTTTGCGCTGCGGCCGTAGGCCAGGCCGATCCGGCGCTCAAGGTCGAGGCGGGCGGCGATCCGTTCCCGAATCCCGCGCAGTTCGCTCATCAGGTTCCTGCGATTGGGCGAGAGCATCTCGAGCACGGTGTCGATCGCGGCGAGTTGCTCGGCAGCAGTGGGGGTTTCAGACATGGCCGTCTCCCACCGGCTCGTAGGTGGCCCCGAAGATGTCCGGCTTGCAGGGGTAAAACTCGCCCTTGATTCCCCGAATCACCCAGTCGCCCCGGTCGACCCAGTGCAGCCCCTCAAGCGTGGAGATGATCATGCGTCCGTCACGTGGGTCGATGCTGACACCGCTGGCCGGGTAGGGCTTGCGCCCCTCGATCACTTCCAGGGGATCGAATGAGCCGAGGGTGTTCTTCTCCACCCAGTGGTAGATCCGCATGGCGTCTGGGGCCGAAATGTCGGCACGGAAGTGCATGGCTTCGATCTCGACGGGCTTCTTGCGGTAGCGGTCAGGCATTGCGGTCCTCTCGGTCGGCGCGCGCGATCGCCTCGGCGGCGCGCGCGCTGATGTGGCCGGTACTGGTGTCGGCCTGGGCGGGGCGGGGCCGGTGGATGGGGCAGGCGCGCATCACGTCGGCGTCGTCGGGGGTGAGCCAGCCACGGCGGCAGTCGTAGGGGCAGCGGTCTGGGATGTCGTCGCCGGTGCGGTCGAGGGTCATTGGTCCACCTCCGTCGCCGCGGGCTCCCACCCGGTGGTGTAGGTGACGATGACGCGTTCCTCGATGCGGGTCGGCACGGCGAACTGGCCGGCGACTCTGCGGGCGGCGCGCATGGTCGCACCGGGCACTGACACGCTCCACTCGCCGCGCGTGCCGGGGGCGACCACGACGCGGTATTCGCGGCGCTCCGTGCACTCATCGGGGTTCGTCTCCTCGGGTGTCCAGAGGAGGTAGGTGTTCGGTCCGCAATCGGCGCCGCACTCATCGCACCGCCACCGCCCGCCGGCACCGCTACGGCTGTCGTGCGGGCAGGCATCCTCGGTGGGGCACGACGGGCACCGCACGACGTGCTCGTCAGGGATCACGGTCCAACCGACCAGCGGCTGAATCGGCACGGTGCGCCCGTCCGGCGAGGCGGGTGCGTGTGCGACGACACCGCACTGACCGCACTGGAGGGTGGCGCCGCTGGGGCGGCTGGCCTCCTCGGTGGGGACGTACAGCAGGATGATCGGGCCGTTCCCGTGCGGCTTGTCCCATCTGGTCTTGGTGCCTCGCATCGACCAGTGGTCGCCTTCCCGCTGGTACGCGACGCCGTCCCGTATGACGACTGAGCCGGGCGGCAGCTCTGCCGGGTCGGTGATCTCGCGGGCGGGTGGACGCCAGCCCGCCAGCTCCTTGGCGAAGTGTCCCGCCAGCTCCGATCCGATGTCGGTCGGCCCGGGAAGGACGAGCCAGGCGCGATTCGGCCAGGACTCGATTGCGGCGTTCACCGCCTCGGCCAGGGTGTCGCGGTCACTCGTCATCGAGGGCCTCCTCGGAGTCGTCGGTGCGCACGGCGTAGCCGCACGCGGTGTCGGGATCGCGCTGGGGGTACAGACAGGTGTTCGCGGGGTCACTCATCGATCAGCACCAGGGCCAGGCCGCCGAACAGCCACACGAGAACAGCCGCGACCAACGCCGCGATCGTCGTGATGCTGGGGTCGCTGGTGAGCCACCAGGTGACCGCTCCGGAGACGACGCCGCAGAGCGAGCCGATCAGGAATCTGCTCATCACGGGCACTCACATTCGGCATAGACGGTGCCGTGAACCTGCACGCGATCGCAGATGGGGCACGTGGGGTAATCGGGCTTGTTGCCGAGGTGCTCCGCCGCACGGCGTGCCTGGTCTCGCTCGGCCTCCAGCTCGGCGATGCGGGCTTTCGCGGACTCGATGTCGGGCGGCAGCGGCGCGGGCGTGCACCCGCTGCACCCCTCCAGCTCGCCTGCCTGGTCGACGCCCGCGGGCATCGAGTCCAGAGCCCGCTGCTCCAGCTCCTCGACGCGGCGCGCCAGGGTGGTGGCGAGGTCGATCACGTCGATCAGGCCGCCATCCGGCTCGAGCGCGAAGTGCGCGAGGCGCGGCTCGAGGTCGGCGGCCGGTTCGATCCCGCCGCACGAGGCGAGCATCACCCGCCGGAGCCGCTCCAGCTCGGCGACGGTCAGCACAGGGGCGGCGGTCTTGCCGCCCCACTGCCCCGTGGAGCGACTTTCGGGGGCGGTCGCGGGTTCGGGTGAGGGCGAGGCGTTTTCGAGCGCTCCAGCAGCGCGCAGGCGCATCCACCGCTCCCGCGCATCGGCGGGGATGCCGTAGGCGCCCTCCAGGTGCGCGATCCACGCCTCAGCCAGCTCGAGCCGGACTGCGGGCGGCTCGTGCTCGGAGCACGGCTCGGACTCCACCGGCACACCGCACACCGCGCACACCCACCCGCCGGGCGGGGCCAGATCCGACCACACCCGGCCCTCGAATGCGGCGAGCCGCTCACGCGCCTCGCGCAGGGAGTCGCGGGCGGTGACCAGGTCGGCGGCGAGGCGGTGGGTCGTCGCGAGTGTGGGGCGTTCCTGGCCGTGGGCGATCTGGCGCAGGTGGTCGTCGGTGAGGTCAGGCACGGTCGCCGCCCTTGGGGAGGCCGATGACGCGGACGTTGTCAGCCAGGATCGGCAACCGCACGATGGACACGCCCCTGTAGTCGACCTCGATGTCGATGCGGGCGCGGGCGATGAGCCAGGGGGCGGGTGCATCGTCGATGCGGATCTCCCCGCGGTCGTGGTCGATGACGATCTCGTTGGCGAGACTGGGGCTTTTGGTGGGCTCAGGCACTGGGGGATCCTTCGGTGTCGGTGGTTTGGCGGGGACTGGTGGCCAGGCACTGGCCGCAGCCGGGGCGGCCGTAGACGGTGATCTCAGGCATGGGCGGGCTCCTGCGGGAGGTCGAACAGGGTCGGCTCGGTTGGCGGGGCGGGGTCGGCGAGTTGCGCGAGGACGAGGGCGTCCAGGCGGTCGAGGCGGCGGGTGTTCTGCGGCCAGGTCGCCCACCATGTGCGGGCCTGCGCGAGCACCTCGGGCGGCAGGGAGTCGCGCCAGGCGCGCAGGCGGCGGTAGGTGATCCGCACTTCGCGGATGAGGGCGCCGGGCTTGCAGAGCTTGGCGCTGCCGTCGGGCCATGTCTCGATGACGTGCCATTCGTGCCAGGTGCCGGCGAGGGCGGTGGTCAGGTACCTGAAGTTGAACCCGCCTCCGCCTCCGGAGTAGGTGGCCTGGCGCCAGCGTTCGATCGCGCCCTCGGGCGCGGCGAGCAGTTCGCCGAGGTCGTGGTGGCGGGCGCGAAGGAGAGCGCGTTCGTCGGCGGTCAGGATCACCGGCCGGTGCTCAGGCATGAGAGTCCTCGGGTTCGGTTGCGGGCTGGGCGGTTTCGGCGCGCAGGGCCTCGAACTGCTCGCGCAGCGTCGGGCGAGTTCGCGGCGGTTCGTGCGTGCAGAGCGTCGTGCCGCGGTAGCCGTCGTCGTCGCACAGCGAGCACGCCTCGACGGCGCGGCGCTCGATTTCGGATTTCGCCTTGCGCTCGGCGGCGCGTGTCGCGTCGGCGGCGCGCTTGCGGCTCGCGGTCCAGCGCTCGTGCAGCTCGCGGAGCGTCCGGCAGTCGTGGCACGGGTCGCTGGTGCCGCCGGGATGGCGAGGGCAGAACCGGGGCGGCTCGGTGGCGGCCAGGCGCCCGCGCAGCCATGCCTCGTACCGCTCGGCGGTGATGCCGCACTCGGCGCAGTCGGCGACGTGAGCGCCGGGGTGCTCGGAATGGAACTTCGGGGGTGGGGCGTCTGCCGGCGGAAGCGGTTCGGGCACGTGACGTACCCCAGTTACGTAACCACCTATGGAGCTGGTTAATGGAGCTGGAGCAGGAGCAGGTAGGAAACCCTGGGGTAAACCCACCCCCTGGGCTTCACCGAAAGCTACTGGGTGATCCAGGGGTAAACCCTGGGGGTGATCCAGGGGGTAATCCGGGCCCTGATCCACCCCGTAACCCACCTCGAAAGGCAGGGGGAAACCCTTGGGGTCGATGGCCTTGCGCGCCATCACTTCCCCGACCTTCTCCAGCGCCCAGCTACCCAGATTCGGCTCCCGCTCCCGCAGCCGATGCAACTCGTGCACGATCACCCCGCGCAGCACCGGCGACGCCGTGCCCGCGAACGCGATCGTCATCGACACCGCAGTCTTCGGGTTCTTCATCAGCCCGTCGTGCCGGATGTAGGAGCGCACCAGCACCTCCTCGGTGCTCTCGTCGATCACGACGTACAACCCTGACGCCAGCTCCTCCGCGGCGGCGCGCAACTGGCTCACCGTCCACGCTCCGGCGTTGGCCACCGTGCGGCCCGGACGCCAGTCCGCCACACCGCAATACGTCATCGTCGGCGAGGTGAGCAGCATGAAGTACAGGTGCTGAGCTGCCGGTGACAACGCCCGGAAGTCGTCGTCGTTCCAGATCGCCAGCCGGATCTGCGCGTATTCACGTGCCATCAGGGCACCTCCCGTGCGTATTGGTCCCCCGACTCAGGCGGGTGGCCTCGGCCACCGTGTCCAGCACCGTCGCCACGACCGCGGTGACGGTGCCGTCCTCGCCGAGCAGCACCAGCCCGTGCAGCCGGGACCGCACCGGCACCGAGGCCGGGTCGGTGCCGCGCGGCACCAGCCACCCATCCACCCGGGCGGCGTCACGACGGGATTCGATCCAGTCGTGACACGGGCGGCAGACGGCAATCACGTTGGACGCCAAGTTGATTCGCGGGTCACGCGTACCCCCGGCGCCGCGCGGGGTGCGGTGGTGCGGGTCGCCGCCGTTGCGCCCGAAGAACGGCAGTGCACAGCGTTCGCAGCGGCCGCCGCAGCGGGCGCGCACCAGATCCAGCACCGCGGCGGACGGACCGGTGTAGCGGCGGCGCGGAGCACGAGGGCGGGATTTCGGCCAGGAGGTCATGACCCGTGCACCCCCGCCCCGGACAGTGCGATCTCGGATCGGATCGTGGCGCCGTAGGTGCGGCCCACGTCGATGCGGGTCTGGAGTGTGCGGATGGTGCGCTGCAACCCCCGAACCCCCGCCTCGGCCACCTCGGCGGCGAGGCGCACCTCGTGGGTCTCCACGAGCGCCGTGTTCTTACGCGCCTCCACCGACCCCTCGGCCGCCAGGAACGCTTTCGCCTCAGCGAGTTTCGCGGCCTCACGCGCGTTCACCGCGGCCACGTCGGCCTCGTTCAGGGCCCGGGTGGCCTCGTCGAGCTGGCGCGCCAATTTCGCCAGGGCGAGCACCACCTCGTTCGCGTTCTGCGGCACACTCATGACCGGCCCGCCGTCGTCTTGTAGTGGGCGATCAGGCCGCGGATCGCGGCGGCGTCGGTGGACAGCCCGATGTTGCCGTGACCGTCGGCGGCGAACCGGTCAGCGGCCTCGGCCGGTTCGACATCGATCTCCTTGAGCAGCGCCAGCAGGTCCGTGCGCGCGACCGTCGCCGGGTCCACCGACTCCGCGGCTGAGCGTTCGTAGTGCTGCTCGTTCGGGTCGGGCTCGTCGGTGGGCAGGCACAGCGTCTGGATCATCGCTGTACGGAACGCCACCGAGTGCGCCTTGGCCGTGGCCTTGTCGCCGGAGTCGAACGCTTCCCCCGCGGCGACGGTGACCAGCGAGTCCCCGGCCGGCCCGTACCAGGTGAACTCGATCAGCAGCCGGGCATGGCTCATCTGGGTGCGGTTCTTGCCCGCCTCCACCGTCCCGTACTGCCAGTCCAGCACCCTGGGTGCGACGATCACGCCGTGGTCGCGCAGCGCCGGTCCGACCGCGTTGGTGACCGCGTCGACACCGCGGAAGGTGTAGTTCGCGCCCGGCGCGGTGTTGCGCTCCTTCTTCTCCACGGCGCGCACCGCGGCCATCACCGCGCTCAGCGCCTCGAAGATGGTGGGATGATCGGTCATCGGAGCAGCTCCTCTGCGAAGTACCGCGCCCGCGAGGTCAGGCGCATCCGGTTCATGTGCTCGCCGTAGCCGGGCCAGTAGTCCTCGGCCATGCAGGCGGCGTAGATGTCGATGGCGAGCCGGTTCAGTCCGTGTCCGATCGCGATGTCCTCGGGCTCCCACTCGTGCACGGACACGAGGTACGGGGGCTCCTTCTCCTGCGCGATGAACACCACGCCCACGTCCTCGCCGAGGACCTCGCGGGCCCCGGCCACGTTGAACGCGGCCTGCTGGTGGTAGCCGTGATCACTGGCTGCGGCTCGGAAAGAGCCCGGGTGGGCGGACCGGACCGTTTTGTAGTCGACGAACACGGTCCGGCCGCCGAGCACGGTGATCCAGTCGGGCCGGGTCCGCAGCCGCGTCCAGGTCGTGGGGTCGGTCCAGTACAGGGAGTGCTCGGCCAGCCCGTCGACGAGCAGCGCCGCCGCCCGAGGGTGTTCGTGCACGGCCTCGGCCATCGCGCGCGTCATCTCGTCCTCGTGCGGGAGCAACGGGATCTTGTCTTCGGCCAACGCCGCGTCTCGCTCCTTACGCGCGGTGCTGGACCGCCAGTCCGGGGCGTCTATGACGACGATCTCCGGCCCCTCACCGAGGACGCGGGCGTGCGCGGCGTGGCCGTCGTTGAAGTGCTTGACGTACTCCTGCGGCTTGCCGCGCTCGGCGGCGAACTTCGCCGGGCAGGACGGCGGCAAAAGCTTCTTCGCCCACGACGACGACAGCGAGGTGAGGTCACCGTGGTACACCTCGATCGGGATGTCCGGGTACAGCCCGGTAGCGGTCGGCGCCGTCATCCGGCCTCTGTCCCGCGCAGGAACAGGGCGATCTCCCCGGCCTGGAACGCGCCGCAGGTGACCGTGAACCCAGGACGCTCGCGGTCATGCACCGCGATCCGCACCCGGCCATCCGGATCGCGCTCGATCACCAGCGTCGACAGGCCATCGGACAGGACGAAGTCGGTCACGCGCTCACCGCCCTCGGGGCGGTGATGGCCTCGACCCGCGCGATCAGCGCGCCAATCGGTTCGTCCGGGTCGACGAACGCGGCCAGGCACATGAGCACCTGCGCCATGCGTTCGGGATCGCGTCGGCAGTGCGCGGCCACCCGCTGATACATCGCCAGCGGCGCCCGGTCACGCACCTCCTCCACCAGGGCCAGCGCCTCGGCGGCCGTCTCGTCATGATCGGTGTAGCGCGCCATCAGAACGTTCCCGTCTCGTCGGCGATCATGTAGTCGCGGGCGCGATCCGGGTCGAACGGCACCGCCTCGTCGTCGGCGTCGGCCTCGGGAATGCAGCGTCCGATCGCGGTCTCCCGCGGCGGGCGCTTCACCGTCATCTCCGCGACCTCACCCGAGCGGCCCGGCTGCTCGTAGGGCTCCCACCACCACTTCCTCGTGAGGCGCCTGCTCATGCCCCACCCCCGATGTAGCGGACGTACACCACGCCGTCGCGGTGCTCGGCCTCGAACTCACCGCCCGGGAACGCCCGGTACTGGCCGCGCCGCACGTTCGACGCGATCGCGCGCGCCGAGGTCGCGTAGATCGGGTTCGGCCAACTCGCCCACCGGCCCGGCTGCTCACGCAACTCGGTCGCAAACTCGGCCAGCCGTCGCCTGCCCGATGTGGGCGGCAGCTCGTCCACGAACTCCGCCGTCATGCGGCCTCCTCGTGCTCCAGCTCGGCGATCTCGATCTCCCCCGACCAGGCGCAGTGCTCGCAGCCCTCAGCGGCGCAGAACGGGCAGGCGGCGGCGACCAGGTCGTCGGGCCGGTGGTGGATGGAGATCCCGAACGCGATCGCGCCCAGGATGCCGACGTAGACGATCTGGAGGATGTGGCCCAGGGCGATCACGCGGTCCACCGCCTCAGGTGCCGATCGGCCTCGGTGCGCACGAACTCGGAGATCCCCGGCGCGTAGGTGGCCAGCAGGTCCAGGTCGGCACGCAGGTGGGAGTAGCTGTCGAACAGCTCGGTCAGGTCCGAGGCGACGGCGGACGCCGAGGCGGCCTGCTCGGTCGCGCCCATCCACTCCAACTGGCGGGCCAGGTCCAGCAGCCGCGCCTGCACGGTCTCCGGGTCCGGCGGGGTGATGGCGTCGGCGGGAGTGGTGGCGGCCCGCAGGCCCTCCGCCCACTCGCCGATCGCCCGATTCGTGTCGGTCACAGGTAGACTCCTTCTCTGTTCCCGCCGAGGTAGCAGCTCGGCGGGGATGGCTATTGGGTTTGGTGACGCCCGGCCAGCAGGGGTAGACACCGCTGGCCGGGCGGGATCAGGTCCCCTCGGGGACGGGTATGGGCAGGGTCGCGACCCCCGACAGCAGCGGCAGCAGATCCGTGACGGTCTCGATCTCCACCGCCGCCAGCGTCAGCGCGGTCTGGTGCGCCGGGTCCGCGTCGGCGGCCGCGAGCAGCACCGCCTTCAGCGCTCCGGACAGGATCTGTGCCAGATCGGCAGGGGTCAGGACGATCTCGGTCATCGCAGCGGCACCACCCGGGTGATGGCGTGGTCGAACGCGGCGAACGTCTTCCAGCAGACCAGGCACAGGAAACGCTTCTCGCATGCCCGCATGAACTCCAAGCACCTGGCGCACCAGAACCGCTCCCAGCACCCATGTATGACCACCCAGTAGTCCGCGCGAGGCGCATCGGCATGCACGCAGCGTCCGTACTCCGAACGCTCGCACACCGGCTCGTGGTCCAGGTGCTCGATGCCGGCCAGCTCCGGCAGGGCGGCCGTCACCGCACCCACCCCACAGCCGGCGCGAGCATCAGCAGCAGGACGAGCGCGGGCGGCACCAGGTCGGCCACGAACGGCCACCACCCCGCCGAGGCGTGATAAGCGCGGCGACGGGCGCGCAGGGAGGCGATCACGACCGCCTCGCCATCGGCACTCGCGCCGCGACCTCGGCGCGCACCTTGTCGAACAGCTTGCCGCGCAGCTCGTCCCGCTGCGCCCGGAGGTTCTTCACCTCGGTGCGCAACGCTTGGATCTTCCGGAGGTGCATCTCCCGCTCCTCGGCGGAGTACGGCACGGGCTCGGTCATCGCCGCCACCCCCACAGCAGGTAGGCCAGCAGCGGGGAGAGGATCGCGGCGCCGATCGTCCAGATCAGAGCGAACGCGAGGAACCCGGTCACTGGAACGGCTCCAGCTCGACACGCTGCAACGTCACCGCGACCGCGTGATCCGGGACCACCAGGAACCCCGGCCCCGAGTACAGCTCGTTGCTGATCATCCCCGTGTAATCGCTGCCGTCGAAGTCGATCTCGCACGCCAGATCCGCGCACAACTCGACGTATCCGGAGAACGATCCGGTCGGGGTGACGCGGTAGGTGCCCGGTGCGATGTCGCCCGGCACCAGCCAGGTGCCCTCCGACTTCAGCGGGTCGAGCTTCGCGGGGGCGACGGGCAGGGTGCTGGTCGGCGCGATCCACAGACCGGGCGCGTCGATCCCCGTCGTGGTCGAGGGGGTGGGCTTGCCCTCCACGGGCTCGCACGCGGTCGCGCCGAGCACCGCGAGCGCGGCGATGGCCAGGGCGGCGACGGTATTCTTGAGCTTGAACATCCTGATATCTCCTGTTGTTGGGGTGTTCATGGCCCGTCGAGATGCTGCTCGGCGGGCCGTCTTACGGGGGGTCATGGAGTAGGCGGTTGCAGCGCCGCCCGCGCGTTGGTCAGGGACTCGATCAGGGCGTCGGCCTGCTCGGCGTCGAGGAAAGCGCGCGCCAAGGTGCCGCCACTGGTGAC
Source organism: Nocardia puris (assembly GCF_036051655.1). NCBI lineage: Bacteria > Bacillati > Actinomycetota > Actinomycetes > Mycobacteriales > Nocardiaceae > Nocardia > Nocardia puris. The sequence goes on from NZ_CP107943.1 coordinate 3,161,151, forward strand.
CGCGACCGCGATACGTTCCCGCGCAGCCGGATCACCGAAAGCGCGGTCAACGCCCGCGACCGCGACGATCGCGTCGGAGGTCTCGATCTCGTCAGGGCAGGACCAGAACACGAAATCGCTCATGCGGCACCGACCGCCCGGCGTCGGGTGAGGTTGCGCCGGCTGGTGCGCGTCAGGCCGGCGGGGTCCGGGCGGGCGGCGATAGCGGGGGAGGCCATCGACTCGATCGCGGCGCGCAGATCGGCCTCGGTGAGCATCCACCGGCGCGAGATCTTGCGGCCCGCGAGACGACGCTCGCGGAGCTGGCGCATCAGCCACGACTCGGTGACGTGCAGGACCTCGGCCGCTTCGGCGAGGTCGTAGAGACGCAGGTCGGGCGGGGTCACGCGGCACGCTCCCGGTCAATGAGCCGCGCGACAGCCTCGGCGCCAGCGGGCGTGATCTTCAGGGTGTGCATGACCTCGCCCTTGAAGCGCGGGGCCTCGTGCACCTCGACGGGCCGGAAGTACTGCCGCTTGTGCGAGTACGCGGAGTAGCGGCGGCGGATCTCCATGCAGCCCTTGGTGTTCGACCACCGGGACTCGGTCTCGACGTAGATCCAGCCCTTCGAGAGGAGCAGGTCGCGCAGCCACTCCTCGCCGACCTCGTTCGCCGCCGCGACCGTGCGCAGCTTCAGCAGGTCGGCGTCGGCCACGTACAGCTCGACGTAGTGCACCTTCGGCGCGTCCTCGGCGACCTTCTCGGTGAGCTGCGCGATCTGGCGGTCCCGGTCGGTCAGCATCTTCTGTGCCTCGAGGACGGCGTGCGCCAGCAGCTCGGGCCCGGTCGGCATCGGCGCGGCGGATGCCTCGGCGTCGAGGAGCATGTCCCGGACGCGACGGGCGACCGCCGAGTCGCGCAGCAGCATCCCGACGCGGAGGACCGCGCGGCGGGGGAACAGGGCGAGCGAGGGAGTGCGCGGGTCGATCAGACTCAGGTCCTTCAGGGACCTGAGTTCGTCACCGGCGACGACGCGGTAGCCGTCTCCCTCGACCTCGTCGCGGTTGTCTTTCACGAGGGATTTGATCGCCTCGACTCCGACCTCATAGAACACGGCGACGGATTCGGTGGTGACGTTCAGGTCATCGGGGAGCATTCGCAGCGCCCCAACCTTGTCGAGCACGTCGACCCGCTCAGCCAGCGCGTCGCGCTGTGAGCGCGCGGCGGCGGCCGTCAGATCGGGTGCGGTATCGTCGGTCACCGACGATCTCCTTTCGTTCACGGCCCTCACCTGTTGCACCAGGTTGAGGGCCTTTCTCATGCGACCAACGCCTTGCGTTTGACGCTTGGGCGCTCAGTAGTTGACACCCTCTCCTCGAAAAGCACCTCGGTGGGAACCCCGAGCGCCTCCGCGATGCGGTCGGCGGTCAGCGGCTCGCAGCCACGTCGGCGTTCATGGAGAAGGTGATCTATGAAGCTCGGGTGGACATCGGCGTAGCGCGCGAGCTTGCGCCCGGACATCACCTTGTCCTTCTCGGGCCCGACCAGCGCCCGGAGAAGGGCTGCGCTGCGCAGTCTCATCCAGGTTCCCTTCGGCCGTCTGCGGTAGCGGGTTGCCATCGCGTTCTCCATCCTGCTTAGTAGGCGCCTATCTGTCAAGTAGTAAGCAGCAACATAGCGCCTACCGGTAGGCACCTGTCAAGTGGTTGCCGGACTGAATCCCTGGTAGTCAGCCGATATGCGACAGGATTGCTACTGTCAACTGGTAGGCGGCTTAGCGTCCGACGACGCCGCTATGCCGGTAGGAGCCCAACGAGGAGCGTCTATTGCGTGGGAATGACAGCAGCCAGCAGTCTTCCGGCATGCCCAATCTCGCAGACCTCATTCAGGCGCGCCGCGCAGAACGCGGATGGTCGTACCGCACGCTCTCGGCCCGCGCCGACCATGTCGTGTCCGCGCAGCGGTGGCAGCAACTGGGCACCGATGTCCGCATCAAGGAGTTTCCCGAACCGGCGACGATCCGGGCGATGGCCGATGCGCTTGAAGTCGATGTCACATCCGTCGTACTCGCGACCGCTGCGTCGATCGGGTTGCCGGTTACTCGGCGCCAGTCGGAACTTGCAGCCATGCTTCCAGGTAATGCCGATGATCTGACCGCGGAGCAGAGAGACGCCGTGTTGGCGGTCATACGGGCGATGGCACCGCCCGCACTTCACGACGCAGGAAAGGTTTCGTCGGCACTCCAGTCGCCAGCGGGCGGGAGGGGCGATACGCGGCGCCGCCGGAAGCGGAACGTCCCGCAACCTCGCCACCCCGTCAAGCACCCCGAGCCAACCGCCGACGACGGCAGCAAGCCCGTCTACGAACCGGCTGAGGAACTGGCGGCGTGGCGGATGTCTCTCGAGGAGATGGAGATCGTCAAGCGGTCGAGGCCGGGGGATGAGGACTACCCGGCCGGTCCGCCGAACGACGATGACGAGGGGCGGTGACGTGGGGAGGGACGACTGGCCGTCGATGAAGGCGACCAAGCTCAAGCAGATCCTGCGGAAGAAGCTCGGCTACCGCCCGGTACCCAAGAGCGGAGAAGGCAGCCATACTTGGCTTGAGGCCGAGGGACGACCCCGCATCCGCTGGGCGTTCCACAACAAGGTGACCGTCCCGCCCAAAGACGTGCGCGGCGTCCTGGTCAAGCAAGCCGGGCTGACGATCGAAGAAGCGAAGGAGGTGCTCGGAATTGACTGACCTGCACATCATCTACGGAGAAGCCGGGCCCGACTACGGATGGACGATCGAGTCCCCCCAGATCCCCGAGCTGATCGGCGGCCGCAAGACCATCGCCGAGCTGATCCAGGACACCCCGGACATCATCGAGTTCGCGAAAGATCCCGGCCAGACCTTCGACCAGCTGTACGTCCACGAGCAGCATCTCGTAACCGACCCAACCGGCGACGAATACCTGATCCGCTGGACCCACAGCGACCCCGACACGTACGACGCACGTGAGCGCACCGCTGCGCACCTCAATCACGCCGTTCTGGCCGGCCTCTACGGGCCGGGTGAGAAAGCGCGTCAGCCGCGCCTGGTGACCACCGAACGACTGCTGATCGCCGTCGAGCCGGACGACCTGATCGGCTGGATTCTCGACCAGCTCGACGAGGGCGGATGCGCAGTGCTGAGCCACAACGCAGGCGAGGGCGCCATCTGGTCGCTGCCGATCGGCAAGGATACCCAGCTCTTCGGGGATCGGTGGACGTTCGAGCGTCTGGGGGTCTCGCGAGATCAGACATTCGCCCAAGCGCTCGACTCGGTGATCAGCAAAGAGTCCGACGCGATCGATCGCGTCACCGGACTTCACATCGAGCAGATCGCCGACACCATCGATCCGGCGCTGCTGACCAAGGGGCGCTGACTCGACATCCATAGCGCCAGCTAACTTTTCGCGATTACCTGGCAACTCAATCGAACGCATGTTCTAATGCATTGATGCCTGGCACGTATCGCGCAGCACGCATTTGGCATCCCTGGCGGCATCTCGGCCAGCACTACCCCCATGTGGCCGTGATCCGCTGCGAACTCCCTGAGAACCTCCGCGCGACCTGGACCAAGCGCGCGATCTTCCTCCAGCACACGCTGAACCAGACCGAGCGCCGGTGCGTCCTCACCCACGAGATCATCCACCTCGAGCGTGGCCCGGTTCCGCGTCACCCCGCGTTCGCCGCCATGGAGGAGCGCATCGTCGCCAACCTCGCCGCACGGAGACTGATCTCATTGCGCGCGCTGACCGACGCGCTGCACTGGGTCGGGCTCGAAGACCGCGCCGCGCTCGCCGACGAACTCTGGGTCGACGAGCTGACTCTGCGCGTGCGCCTGCGGCACCTCACCCACCGCGAGCGCGCCGCGGTGAACCAGGCATTGATCCAGCGGCGGCCGTGGAACATGGACCTCTAGGCGGCCGCGCGCACCACGGTGCGCACCAGCGCCTTCGAGATCGCCGTCGACGCCCTGTGCCCGGAGCGGCGGTCCAGGTGCCCGTACACGTCCACCGTGGTCTTGATGCTCTCGTGACCGAGATGCGCTGACACGTCGGTGATCTCCGCACCGTTGTTCAACATCCACGACGCGCACGTGTGCCGCAGGTCGTGGGGGCGCGGCTTCTTGCCGAGCCGCTCAGCGACCGCCTCCATGGCGGGCTTCCACGCCAGGTTGTGGAACTGCTGGGGGATGATCCGCTTGTCCCGGCTGGTGCGGAACAGCAGCTGATCCTTGCCGCGCCCGTCGAGGTTCAGCGCGGCGATCGTCTCGGCAGGCACGTTGATCGTGCGCCATCCGCGCTGAGTCTTCGGGCCGCCGAGCTTGCGCTCGTTGGTGCCGGTGTACTTCCACGCCTTCGAGATCCGAGCGGTGTAGTACTTCTCGCCGTCATCGCCAGCGTGCTGGGCGATGTCGCCTACCCGGATCGCGGTGGCCTCCGAGTAGCGCATGCCCGTGGTCACGAGCCACAGCACCATCGGCCGCCAGCGCGCGGGGACGGCCGCGTAGACGATGTCGAACTCCTCCGGCTCCAGGAACACCGTCTCGCGCCGCCGTTTGGGCAGTTTGGTGTCCTCGCATGGGTTGAACGGGAGCAGCTTCCGCTTCACCCCGACCCGCAGGCAGCCGGACAGGAACCCGTGCTTGTTCGCGATGGTCTTCGGGCTGACGCCGTCGGCCTCCATCTCGTTCACCCACTGCTGCACCACCGAGTTCTCGTCGGCGTCCGCGACGCACAACGCCGCCAGGGGGAGGTCTCCCATCGCCGGGCCGATGTCGTTGACCATGTAGCGGCGGTACCGGTTCCGGGTAGCCTCCTCCACTCCGGTGATGCCGCGGATGTAGGTCTCGGCCCAGTCGTTGTTGAGGGTGACGACCTTCTCCTCGCGCGCCTCGTCCTCGGCGGCCAGCATCGCGCGTACGCGTTCGGGGCCGACCTCATCGAGCACCTTCTGCCACTTCAGCGCGGCGCCGTGGTCGTCGAACGACAGCGACGATTGGACCTTGCGGCCCTTGGCGGGATCGTGCTCCCGGAACAGGATCTGGGTGTAGGTAGACCCATCGCGGCGGGTGTTGATGCGGATACTCGACACTTCTCGACTCCTCCCGGAGCCCGTTCGACGCCGCTCGGAGACTGCCGTAGAACGCAGAAAACCGGGCAGGTGTTGATCGGTGCTGTTGATGACTTCTCGGTGAGAGTCGCCATCATAGCCCTGACCTGCCCGGCAAGAGTGGAGCTAAGGGGAATCGAACCCCTGACCTTCTCGATGCGAACGAGACGCGCTACCAACTGCGCTATAGCCCCGTGCGGCTCGGGCGAACCGCGCTGTGACACTGTAGCAGGACTGGTCACAGGATTCCGAATCGTACCTCTGAGCTGGGGTTATTCGCCTGCAGCTCGGCGCATGCCCGCGGTGCCGGTGCGGTCGCGCAGGGCGCGGGCGGTGGCGGGGTCGAAGGTGTCGAGGTGGTCGAACGCGGGGTCTTCGTCGTCGGCATCGAGGAGGACGGAGCGGCGGCGCAGGGCGCGGGCGGTGTCGCGGTCCATGGCACGCTGGGCGGCGCGGCGCAGTTCGGTGTCGTCGTCCTGAGCGTGCTCGGCGTCGCGGTTGCGGGCGAGGCGCGCGGAGCGCCTGCGGCGGATCTCCTCTTCCATGCGCACCTGCTTGCGCAGGTAGGCGAGGTAGGTGATGAGGCCGAGGGCGGACAGTCCGGAGGCCCACCAGATCAGCGGGTTGATCACCAGGGCGAGCGCGCCGCAGAGGATGGCGGCGAGCAGCAGGCCGAGGACGGCGCGCTGGCGGAAGGTGTAGCGGGCGGCGCGGGCGATGGCGTCGGCTTCGGGGTCGAAGCCGCCGCGGCCACGCCGGGTGGGCACGAAGTCGGTGTCGAATTCGGGGTCGTCCGCGTCGTATTCGAGGTCGGGGACGCGCGCGGGCGCGGCCGAACGGGCCGGTGGGATGCGCGCGGTAGCCGGTTCGCGAGGCGCGTCCTCCGAGTCAGCTGTGTCGCGCTCGTCCGCAGCGCCGCGCGCATCGGCGGTGTCGTCGGAATCGGCGCGCACAGTCCCCGAGACGTCCGCGTCGTCGTCGGAATCGGCCACCACGTCCGAGCCGTCGGACTCCGCACCCTCGGCGACCACGTCCTCCGAGGCGACGACAGTCTGCTCGGAGTCCGCACCCGCCGACTCTTCGGCGTCCGGCTCCCGCGTCGAATCCGATTCGGCGACTTCGGCGCCACGGCGCTCACCGCCCCGCCCGGTCTTCCCGCCCGCGGACGCCGCGCCGGTGTTCTCGTCGTTCTCGGTGACGTTCTCGTCGGCCGGTGTGCTCATCCGGTCCTCCGCATCATCGCTGTGGATTCGCCTTCTGTGGACTCGGGTGGGCCGGTAGTCCGGATCACTGTCGTGTCCGGCAGCCGGGCCCTTCTTCATGCGCCGCTTGGAGCCACCGCGGTGCAGCACCCGGGTGTTCAGCGCGGCATCGGTGGTCCGCCTGATCCTCGGGTGCCGGTCGGCGAGGATCGGGAACAGCACGAACACCCAGAGCACGACCAGCCCGATCCACAGAATCGAATTCGGCATCAGGTCATCACCTCCGGTCCCGCCTGTTCCTCGCCGTGCCCGTGCCCGGTGTGACGCACCGCGGTGTGCGTTCGGTCCCGCTCACGCGCTCGGACGCGGCCCACGGTCACCGGCGCCGCACTGGCTCCCTGCCGATACCGCAGGACGCAGCACCGACGTCCGTAGGTTAATTCGGCGCACCGCGCGAATCCGGCAGGCGCGCCGTGCACATCCGCCACACCCGTCACAAATCTGCCCCACCTATCCGCGTTTCGCGCCGGACATGACGTGTCACGGCGGTATCGTTCCCGGCCGTCTATCGATTGTGTGATGCGGTGCGCCGCACGCCATTCAGCTATGCGGCAGCAACCAATTCGAGCGTTCAGGGCAGGATGACCCGCCCGTCGCGCACCAGCCGGTCCAGCACCGTGCCGCTGATCTCCTCGACGGTGAGCCCGACCAGCAGGTGGTCGCGCCAGGCGCCGTCCACGTCGAGATAGCGCCGCAGCAGACCTTCCTCCCGGAAGCCCACATTGCGCAGAACGGCCTGGCTGGCAAGGTTTTCCGGCCGCACCGTCGCCTCGACGCGGTGCAGTCCGACGGGGCCGAAGCAGTGGTCGAGACCGAGTGCGAGCGCGGCCGTCGCGACCCCCTGCCCGCTGAGGTCCTTGGCCACCCAGTACCCGATCCAGGCCGAGCGCAAGGCCCCGCGCACGATGTTGCCGATCGTCAACTGGCCGCTGAAAGTACCGTCCACCTCGATCACGAGCGGGATCATCGATCCGCGCCTGGCCTCGGCTTTCAGGCTCGACCACAGCGACGGCCAGTTCGACGCGTGGTTGCGCGCCTCCCAGGCGCCGCGCCCGGTCGGCTCCCACGGTTCGAGGTGTTCGCGGTCGCGCAGCCGGATGCGGCTCCACGCGGCCGCGTCGCGCAATCGCACCGGCCGCAACGTCACTTTGCCCGCCGCGACGCGCACCGGGCCCAGGTGCGCGGGCCACCCCGGATGCTGCGTGACCCGGAAGACGTTCATCGACTCCACGCTTCAGCCGCGCTGGGAGAGAAAGGCGACCTGAACCTCGTCCCCGGTCCTCACCTCGGTGTCCTCCGGATCGATGATGATCAGGCTGTTCGCCTCGGCCATGGTGGTGAGCAGGTGCGAGGACCCCGAGCCGCCGAGCGGCTGCACCAGGTAGTCGCCGGTGGTCTCGTCGCGCATGAGCTGCGCCCGCAGATAACCTTTGCGGCCTTCCATCGAGCTGATGGGCGTGATGGTCCTGGCCCGGATGACGCGGCGCATCGGATGTCTGCGGCCCAGCGCGATCCGGATCAGCGGCCGCACCATCACCTCGAACACCACCAGCGCGCCGACCGGATTGGCGGGCAGCAGGAACGTCGGCACCTCATCGCGCCCGAGCCTGCCGAATCCCTGCACCGAGCCGGGATGCATGGCGACCCTGGCGATTTCGAGGTCACCGAGCCCTTCCAGCGCCTCGCGCACCTGTTCGGAGGCCGACCCGCCGACCGCGCCCGCGATCACCACGACCTCCGAGCGCACCAGCTGGCCCTCCACCACGTCGCGCAGCTGGCGGGCGTCGGTGCTGACGATGCCGACGCGGTTCACGTCGGCGCCCGCGTCGCGCGCGGCGGCGGCCAGCGCGTAGGAGTTCACGTCGTAGACCTGGCCGGGGCCGGGTGTGCGGTCGATGTCGATGAGTTCGCCGCCCACCGAGATCACCGACAGGCGCGGGCGCGGATGCACCAGCACCTTGTCCTGGCCGACGGCGGCGAGCAGACCCACCTGGGCCGGGCCGATGATGGTGCCCGCGCGCACGGCGACGTCGCCGGGCTGCACGTCGTCGCCGATGCGGCGCACGTAATCGCCGGAGCGCACCGGCTCGTAGATTCGGATCCTGGCGCGGCCGCCGTCGGTGAAGTCCAGCGGCAGCACGGCGTCGGCCAGCGTCGGCAGCGGGGCGCCCGTGTCGACGCGCACCGTCTGGCGCGGTTGCAGCCGGATCGGCTGGCGCGAACCGGCCACCACTTCGCCGACCACGGGCAGCGTGAGGTCGACGAGGTCGCCGTCCTCGTCGCGGATGTCGGAGCCGGCCGCGGACACGTCGACGCTGCGCACCGCGTATCCGTCGATGGCCGCCTGGTCGAAACCGGGCAGCGGACGCTCGGTGACCACGTCCTCGGCGCACAGCAGGCCCTGGGCCTCGGAGATCGCGACGCGCACCGGCCTGGGCGCGACCGCCGCCGCGGTCACCTTGATCTGCTGATCCTCAACCGAGCGCATCCAGCTCTTCCCGATCCTTTCCGCACCTCGACCGGACCGCCGCGTCCGGTGAACCCTCTGTACTACCCGACGGCCCGTGTCGCGCGGAAGTCCCGCGCGCCCGCTATTCGCCGGTCACCAGCTGCGGATCCCAGTCGGGACCGAGCCGGTGCTGCAACCACTCCCGCAGGGCGGGGCCGTATTCCTCCCGCTCCAGTGCGAAATCGACCGCAGCTCGAAGATAGCCGCCCGGGTTGCCCAGATCGTGGCGCGACCCACGGTGGACCACCACGTGGACCGGGTGACCCTCCGCGATCAGCAGCGCGATGGCATCGGTGAGTTGCAGCTCACCCCCGGCGCCGGGCTCGATCCGGCGCAGCGCGTCGAAGATGGCTCGGTCGAGCAGGTAGCGGCCTGCGGCGGCGAAGGTGGAGGGCGCGTCGGCCAGGGCGGGCTTCTCCACCATGCCGTTGACGCGCAGCACGTTCGGGTTCACCGCGTCGGGCACGGTGGCCACGTCGAAGACGCCGTAGGCGCTGACCTGGTCTTTCGGCACGTCGATGGCGCACAGCACGCTGCCGCCGCGCTTGCGGCGGACCCGGCTCATCACGTCGAGCACGCCGGAGGGCAGCACCAGATCGTCGGGGAGCAGGATGGCGATCGCGTCCTCGTCGTCGTCGAGGACCCGTTCGGCCTGGGCGACGGCGTGGCCGAGGCCGAGCGGCTCCTCCTGCACGACCGAGGTCACGTCCAGCAGCGCGGGCGCCTTGCGGACCTTCTCCAGCAACTGGAATTTGCCGCGCTCGGCGAGCGTGCTCTCCAGCACCAGGTCCTCGACGAAGTGCGCCACCACGCCGTCCTTGCCCGGCGAGGTCACGATCACCAGCCGTTCGGCGCCGGATTCGGCCGCCTCGGTGGCGACGAGCTCGATGCCCGGGGTGTCGACCACGGGCAGCAGTTCCTTGGGCACCGTCTTCGTCGCGGGCAGGAACCGGGTCCCGAGCCCTGCCGCGGGCACGACGGCCGTGCGGAAACACGACAACGCCGCGTCGTTCGCGGACGGTCCTGCCATTGCTGTCATACGCACACCCTATCCATCCGTGCCATGGCCGGGCGGTCGTCGCGACCGCGCGGCACCCGGTGAGCTTATGGTGATCCTCATGAACATGCCCGGTGGGCGGGACAAACATGCATGGCGTGCGGAGATTCTCACTCGGCGCTCAGCTGTTCCCGCGGAGGAGCGGGCCCGCGACGCCGCGGGATTGGCGGAAACGGTCGCCGGCCTGGACGTTCCGGAGTGGGTGTGCGCGTATGTCCCGGTGGGGAGCGAGCCGGGGTCGATCGCGATGCTGGACGCGTTGCGCGCAGGGGGAGCGCGGGTGCTGCTGCCGCTGACCGGGGGGAAGGAACCGCTCGATTGGGCGGAGTACACGGGGGAACGTGACCTGCGCCCGGCGAAGTATGGGTTGCGGGAACCCGCGGGACCGCGGCTGGGGAGTGACGCGGTCGGGAAAGCGGGGCTGATTCTCATTCCGGCGCTCGCTGTGGACCGGCGCGGGGTGCGGCTCGGTCGCGGGGCCGGGCACTACGACCGGACGTTGGGCGCGGCGCGGCCGGACGCGCTGCTGGTCGCCGTGGTGCGCGACGACGAGCTGGTGGAATCGCTGCCGGAAGAGCCGCACGACCTGCGGATGGGCTGGGCGCTGACCCCGCGCGGCGGACTGCGGTGGCTGGGCGGCCGTCCAGCGGAATGAACGGCCGATTGGCGGCGTTGGCACTGTCGGCGGTAGAGTGCTAGATCGACGAAACCTGCGGAGGATCCTGTGCCAACCTATTCATACGCGTGCACCCAGTGTGACAACCGCTTCGACATCGTGCAGTCCTTCTCCGACGATGCGCTGACCGTCTGCGAGAAGTGCTCCGGGAAGCTGCGCAAGCTGTTCAACTCCGTGGGCATCGTGTTCAAGGGCAGCGGCTTCTACCGCACCGACAGCCGCGGCGGCGCGTCCACCGCGAGCGAGCCGGCCAAGTCCGACGGCGGGTCGAGTTCGTCGAGTTCGGATTCGGGTTCGTCGGCGTCTTCCAGCACCGCGAGTTCGTCCACCAGCACGGCCGTGGCCAGCTGATTTCCTGATTCATCCCCAGGCCCGGCGGTCTCCACAGGAGGTCGTTTCCGGGGCCTGCCGGGGGTGCTCGCGGCCATAGGCTTCGGCCATGACTCGCGCACTCGCCGATCTCGGACGCGCCGACACCCTGCGGTCGGTGTTCCACAATCGCCCGTCCTGGGCCGACGGTGTCCTGCTGCGGCGGCTGCTGGCCGCCGCGCTCGCCGTCCTCGCGCTGATCCTCGTCGTGCGTGGCGACCCGGAGGCCGCCCGCACCGAGGTCGTGGTCGCGGAGCGCGAACTGGCGCCGGGCCGCTTACTCGAACCGGGTGATCTGCGCACGGTGCCGCGCGAATCCGGCACGCTGCCCGAGGGCGCCACCACCTCCACCGCCGATCTGGTCGGCTCGACGCTGACCGGCGGTATGCGCGCGGGCGAGATCTTCACCGACCTGCGGGTGGTCGGCCCGAGGCTCGCACACGTCGCGACGGGTGGCGCCGACGCCAGGATCGTGCCGATCCGCCTCGCCGACACCGCCGTCGCGGAGATCCTGCGCGCGGGCGACCGCGTGGACGTCATCGGCGGCGGCGAACAGGGCACCGGCGCGCGGCCCGCGCGAGCCCTGGCCGTCGACGCCGCCGTGGTGCTGGTGGCCGCGCCGGGGGAGCGCTCCGGTGGCGGGGAGCGAGTGGTGCTCGTGGCGATGGACGCGGCGCACGCCGCCATGGTGGCGGCGGCGTCGCTGCACACCGCGCTCACGGTGGTGTTCCATTGAGCGGCAATCGTTTTCGGGGAAGGCCCTTGATGTCACCGCAGGGCGGCGGCGAGCCGGGGCAGGGTCGTGTCGATCGTGTAGGGGATCGACAGGATCGAGGGGAAGGCGAGCGCGTGGCGAGGCCGCCGTTCCGGTGGTGGCCCGGCCGCCTGCGGGTCGGCCTCGGTGTTCGACAGCGCCATGCGAGCGACGGTCGCAACTCAACTGCGGTTGAGTGCAAGCCGGGCGTCTCGGCGCCGGCGGCGCATCGGTGGGTTTCCGCCCTCGAAACAACCGCTCTGATGCACAGAATTCGACTACCGTATACGCAGGTGAACGACCATTTCCGCTGGCGATACTTGAAATTGAAGCCGGTTTCAGATATACCCTTGGGGAGGGATGTGGATCGCGGATCCGATGTCTCCCGGCGCCGGATCGCGCCCCACCGACAACCCGCCCGACCGTCAGGAGCCAGGATGTCCCTGTTCGATATCTCCGATCGCGCCGCGAAGTATCAGGCGGATCTGCTCGACTTCATGGAGTCGCACATCTATCCCGCCGAAGAGGTCTACGAGCGGCAGATGCGGGAATCCGGTGATCCGCACTTCCAGCCGCCGATCCTGGAGGAGCTCAAGGCCGAGGCGCGCCGCCGCGGGCTGTGGAACCTCTTCCACCCGCACCCGGAGTGGGGCCCGGGGCTCACGAACCTGGAGTACGCGCCGCTGGCCGAGATCATGGGCCGCAGCGTCATCGCCTCCGAGGCGTGTAATTGCAACGCGCCCGACACCGGCAATATGGAAGTGCTCACGCTCTTCGGCACCGACGAGCACAAGGAGAAATACCTGAAGCCGCTGCTGGAGGGCACCATGGCGTCGGCGTTCGCCATGACCGAGCCCGCCGTGGCGAGTTCGGACGCGACCAACGTGGAGCTGTCCATGGTGCGCGACGGCGGCGACTACCTGCTCAACGGCCGGAAGTGGTTCGCCTCCAACGCGATGCACAAGAACTGCAAGGTGCTGATCGTGATGGGCAAGACCGATCCGACCGCCGCCCCGCACCGGCAGCAGTCGATGATGGTGGTGCCCATCGACGCGCCCGGCGTCACGGTGGTGCGCAGCCTGCCGGTGTTCGGCTACCAGGACCGCGAGGGCCACGCCGAGATCGAGTTCGAGGACGTGCGGGTGCCGGCCAAGGATGTGCTCAAGGGGGAGGGTGAGGGCTTCGCGATCAGCCAGGCCCGCCTGGGCCCCGGCCGCATCCACCACTGCATGCGGTCGATCGGAATGGCCGAGCGCGCACTGGAATTGATGTGCAAGCGGGCCCGGTCGCGCAGCACCTTCGGCAAGCCGATCAGCGAGAACGCCAATATCCAGGACTGGATCGCCGAGGCGCGCATCGAGATCGAGATGATCCGATTGCTCACCCTCAAGGCCGCCCACCTGATGGACACCGTCGGCAACAAGGAGGCGCGCACCGAGATCGCCGCGATCAAGGTGGCCGCGCCCAATATCGCGCTGAAGATCGTGGACCGCGCCATCCAGGTGCACGGCGCCGGCGGCGTCACCGAGGACTTCCCGCTCGCCATGGCGTGGGCGCACCTGCGCACGCTGCGGCTGGCCGACGGCCCCGACGAGGTGCACAAGCGCGCCATCGCGCGCCAGGAACTCGGCAAGTACCGCGCGGCCGAGGCCGCCGCGACCAACGGACAGAAGGTGACGGCGTGATGACGGGTATCGATCTGAGCGGGCGCACCGCCATCATCACCGGCGCCTCCCGCGGCATCGGCCTCGCCGCGGCGCACGCCATCGCGGCGGCGGGCGGCAACGTGGTGCTGACCTCGCGCTCGCAGGAGTCCGCCGACGCCGCGGCCGCGCAGGTGGGCGGCTCGGCGCTGGGCGTGGCCGCGCACGCCGTCGAGGAGGACGCGGCGCGCCGGTGCATCGAGCTGACGCTCGAGAAGTTCGGCAGCGTGGACATTCTCGTGAACAATGCGGGCACCAACCCGGCCTTCGGCCCGGTGATCGACCAGGATCACGCCCGGTTCCGCAAGACCTTCGACGTGAACCTGTGGGCGCCGATCCTGTGGACCTCGCTGGCCGCCGAGACCTGGATGGGTGAGCACGGCGGCTCCGTGATCAACACCGCCTCCATCGGCGGACTCGGTTTCGAACCGAATCTCGGTCTCTACAACGCCACCAAGGCCGCGCTGATCCACCTCACCAAGCAACTGGCGCTGGAACTTTCGCCGCGCATCCGGGTGAACGCGGTCGCGCCGGGCGTGGTGCGCACCAAACTGGCGGCGGCGCTGTGGCAGGAACACGAGGGCCTGCTCACCCAGATGACGGCGCTGAACCGGATCGGTGAACCGGAGGACATCGGCGCGGCCGTCGCCTTCCTGGCCTCCGACGCGGCGAACTGGGTGACCGGCGAGACGATGGTGATCGACGGCGGTCAGCGGCTCGGCAACGCCGCCCTGTTCCGCCAGGGGGTGCCGGTCGATGCCTGAGGTACGGGACACCACCGCGGTCGATCCGGCGGCGGTGGCGGAGTGGCTCGACGCGCTGGGCGTCGAACACGCGAAACCGTTGCGGCTCCAGCGGATCGGGCTCGGCCAATCCAATCTGACCTACCTGGTGACCGATGCCGCCGACCGGCGCTGGGTGCTGCGCAGGCCGCCGCTCGGGCACCTGCTGGCCTCGGCGCACGACGTGGTGCGCGAGGCGCGCATCATCGCGGCGCTGGAGCACACCGACGTGCCCGCGCCGCGCATCCTCGGCGTCACCCAGGACGCGGCGGTCTCGGACGTGCCGCTGGTGCTGATGGAATTCGTCGACGGCCAGGTCATCGACACGATGGAGATCGCGCGGTCGCTCACCCCCGAGCGGCGCGCCCACATCGCGCGGGAACTGCCGCGCACGCTGGCGAAGATCCACGCCGTCGACATCGAGGCCGTCGGGCTGTCGGATCTGGCCAGCCACAAGCCGTACGCGCAGCGGCAGCTGAAACGCTGGGCCGGCCAGTGGGAACAGTCCAAGACCAGGGAGCTGCCCGAACTCGACGCCCTCACCCGCAGGCTGGTGGCCGCCATTCCCGAACAGCGCGAAATCACCTTGGTGCACGGCGATTTCCACCTGCGCAACGTCATCGCCGACCGCGCATCCGGCGATCTGGTGGCGGCCCTGGACTGGGAACTCTCCACACTCGGTGAGCCGCTGGCCGATATGGGCAGCATGCTCGCCTACTGGCCGGAACCCGGCGAGGACACCGGCGGCGACTTCCCGGCCTCCACCCTGCCCGGGTTCCCGACCCGCGACGAACTGGCCGAGCAGTACCTGGCCGAGACCGGCCGCGACGCGGCCGCCCTGTGGTACTGGCAGGTGCTCGGTCTGTGGAAGGTCGCGGTGATCGCCGAGGGCGTGATGCGCCGCGCCATGGACGAGCCGCAGAACAAGGCGGCGGCGGGCACGCCGACCGTCGAGCGCATCGACGCGCTGGTGCGTAAGGCGACCGAAATCGCCGATGCCGCAGGGATTTAGCGTCCGCGCGCGGACGGCGAGACATTCGACCACGAGGAGTCGACAGTGAAAGCTTGGCGGGTACACGAACTCGGCGAACCGCGCGAGGTGCTGCGGCTCGAGGAGACCGCGGATCCGGCGCCCGGCCCGGGTCAGGTGCTGGTCCGGGTGTCGGCGGCGCCGGCGAACTTCCCCGATGTGCTGCTGTGCCGGGGCCGGTATCAGATCACGCCGCCGCTGCCGTTCACGCCCGGCGTGGAACTGTGCGGTGAGGTGGTGGCCCTCGGCGAGGGCGTCACGCGGTTCGCGGTGGGCGACCGGGTGATCGGCAATCCGAATCTGCCCGGCGGCGCGTTCGCGGAACTGGCCGTGCTGGACGAAGGCAACGCGTTCCCCGCGCCACCCGCGCTGGACGACGCCGAGGCCTCGGCGCTGAGCATCGGCTACCAGACGAGCTGGTTCGCGCTGCACCGGCGCACGCGGCTGCGCGCGGGGGAGACCCTGCTGGTGCACGCGGCGGCGGGTGGTGTCGGCAGTTCCGCCGTCCAACTCGGCAAGGCCGCGGGCGCGACGGTGATCGGCGTCGTCGGCGGCGCCGACAAGGCGGAGTACTGCCGGGCGCTCGGCGCCGACCTGGTGATCGACCGGCGCAGCGAGGACTTCCTGCCCGTCGTGAAGGAGTTCACCGGCGGCCGCGGCGTCGACGTGGTCTACGACCCGGTGGGTGGCGACGCCTACGCCAAGTCCACGAAATGCATTGCGTTCGAGGGCCGTATCCTGGTCATCGGATTCGCGGGCGGCACCATTCCGGAGCCGGCGCTCAATCACGCGCTGATCAAGAACTATTCGATCATCGGACTGCACTGGGGCCTGTACAAGCAGTACGACCCGCAGGCCATCCAGGACTGCCACGTCGAGCTGACCAGGCTCGCCGCCGACGGCGCGATCAAGCCGCTGATCAGCGAGCGGCTCGCGCTGGCCGACGTCGCGGACGGTCTCGGGCGCCTCGGTGACGGCAGCACCGTCGGACGAATCGTGTTCCAGCCGTGAGCACCTCGACGATCGACCCGCGCGACGCCGTCCTGGTCGACTTCGGCGGTGTGCTCACCAGCAGCGTGCTCGACGCGTTCCGCGCCTTCGGCGCCTCCCTGGGCGATCCGGACCTGCCGATCACGTTGCTGAGCACCGATGACGAGGCGCGCCGCCTGCTCGTCGACCACGAATCCGGGCGTATCGACGCCGACGCCTTCGATCGCGGTTTCGCCGAGCGGCTGCGCGCCCACGGCGCCGATATCGACGCCGAGGGCGTGAGCGCCAGAATGCAGAGCGGACTGACCGCCGACGAGGCGAGCCTCGACCTGATCCGGCGGCTGCGCGCGGCGGGCATCCCGGTGGCGCTGGTCTCCAACGCGTTCGGCCGGGATTGCTACGCCGGGTTCGACCTGGCCGCGCTCGCCGATGTCGCGGTGATCTCCGCGGAGGTCGGGATTCGTAAACCGTCACGCCGGATCTACGAGATCGCCTGCACCCGACTGGGTGTGCGCCCGGAGCGCGCGGTGATGGTCGACGATCTGCGGCAGAACCTCGACGGTGCGGCGCGTCTGGGCATCGCCGGGGTGTTGCACACCGACACGGCCGACACCGAACGGCAGTTGGCCGAAAGGTTCGGCATCGCCGCGTGAGCGACACGGCGGGCCCTCGCGGACGGGAAACCGGCTCGAGGCGACAGCCGGTGGGGACGGGCGGTTCCGGTCGCCCGTCCAACCCGCCGTCGGCCGCGCCCGCCGTGATCTGGGACGATGTGCCGGTGTCGGAACCGGGGACCACGCGGGTCGGTAAGGAGACGTCGGCGTTGACGCCGCGCGGTGAGCGCACCCGCACGAAGCTGGTCGACGCCGCCGAGGTGGTGTTCGCCCGGCTCGGGTTCGTCGAGACCAGGGTCGCCGACATCGTCGCCGAAGCCGGCGTCGCGCACGGCACGTTCTACGTCTACTTCGACTCCAAGGACGCCGTCTTCCACGCGGTGGTGCTCGAGCTCATCGCCGATATGCGCGACAAGGTGCGCGCCCGGCGCGGCGCTCCGCCCGCCACCGCCGTCGAGGCGATCGAATCGGCGGTGCGCGCGTATGTTTCGGCGTTTCGCGACCACGCGCGGTTGATGCTGATGTGGGGCGAGGTCGCCGGGCTCAACCCGGATCTGGACGACCTCTTACAGGCCGAGATCGCGCTGTTCATCGACCGTGCCGAGCAGATGATCACCCGCCTGCAGGACAACCGCCTCGCTGCCCGCGACGTCGACGCGCGCTACGCCGCGACCGCGCTGTGCGGCATGGTCCGCGAGTTCTGCACGCAGTGGGCCAAGACCGACGCGGACATCGACGCCGAATCCGCGTCGGCCACGCTGTGCACGCTGTGGGTGCGCGGCATCGGCCTCGTGCACGGCGCGCCGCCGGTGTGATCCGCGGCGCGCCGTCGCGCTACCGGCCGACGGTCTCGCGCCGCAGCGCCTCGCGGTCGATGGCGCGCTTGAGGATCTTGCCGGTCGCGCCCTTGGGGAGCGCATCGGCGAACTGGACGATGCGCGGAACCTTGTAGGCGGACAGCCGTTCTCGCGTCCATCGTGACACCTCGGCGGCATCCAGGGCCGCGCCGGGAACGGTGACGATCACGGCGGCTACCTCTTCGCCGTAGTGATCGTCGGGCACGCCGACGACGGCCGCCTCGACGACGTCGGCGTGCTCGTACAGCACCTCCTCCACCTCACCCGGATACACGTTGTAGCCGCCGCGGATGATCAGGTCCTTCAGGCGGTCGACGATGCGCAGATCGCCGTCGGCGTCGAATTCGCCCAGGTCGCCGGTGCGGAACCAGCCGTCGGGGAGGAGCACTTCGGCGGTGGCCTCCGGACGGTTCCAGTAGCCCTTCATGATCGTGGGCCCCGCGATGAAGATCTCACCGACTTCGCCTGCCGCACAGAGGTTTCCGTCGACGTCGCGGATCTGCACCCGCATCCGGTCGACGGCGTGCCCGGTGTAGCCGATCTTCGGCCCGCGCCCGAGGTCGTTGAAGGTGCCGAACGCGGTGGTCTCGGTGAGTCCGTAGCCCTCCAGGATCGTGCAGCCGAACTTCGTCTCGAAGGCGCGCGCGACCTCCCCTGGCAGCGCCGCGCCGCCCGAGATGGCCGCCCGCAAGTCAGCGAAATCGGCCGGATCGGCGTCGGCCGCCGCATGCAGCATCGCATTCCACATCGTGGGGACCCCGGCCAGGACGGTGAGCCGGTCGCGCCGCAGCATCGTCAGCATGGCGGCGGGTTCGAACCGGCGCAGCAGCGACAGGGAACCGCCCGCGGTGAAACACGACATCATCACCGCCGACTGGCCGAACACGTGGAACAGCGGCAGGGCCGTCCCCACGCGGTCGGCCGCGGTGCTGCGCGCGGCCGACACTCCGATCTCCCCGCCCGCCAACAGATTTCCGACCGTGAGCTGGGCGCCCTTGGGCCGTCCGGTGGTGCCGGAGGTGTAGAGGATGGCGGCGGTGTCGGCGGGGTCGCGCTCGACCGCGGGCATCGGGTCGGCGTCGGCTTCAGCGCCGGCGGTGAGTTCCCGGTACGGCACGCCGGTCGCCGCCGCGGCCTCGGCGACGGCGGGGCCGAGGTCGTCCCAGGCGAGCGCGAGCGAGCATCCGGCATCGATCAGGTAGTACTCGACCTCGGCGCGCGTGGACATCGTGTTCACCGGAACCACGATCCCGCCCGCGATCTGGATGCCCAGGTAGGCGACCACGAACTCCGGCACCGAGGGCGCCGCGAGCAGGATGCGGTCGCCCGGTCGCGAGCCCGCCGCGCGCAGGGCGCCCGCGTAGCGCGAACTCAGTTCGAACAGTTGACGGTAACTCCATGCGACCCGGTCGGAGCGGACCGCGGGCCGGTCCGGTGTCGAGGCGGCATGGCGGCGGACGGGGTCGGAGACGGTGGCCATCGGCGGGATCCTTCGGTGCGCACTGTGATCTGGACCACACCGAGCGTATATGAATCTGATGTCAATTTTAAGTACTGGCGCCGATCTGTGCGCCAAGTATCTGAATCTGACGTCAGATTCGAGATAGGCTGCGGTCAGGACGCGGTGTGCGGCAGGATGCGCCCGCGCGGAGGAGAGGATCGGCTGTGCAACTCGAAGGGAAAGTCGCGATCGTCACCGGTGGCGGTGCGGGTATCGGTGCGGCGCTGGCCGCCGGACTCGTCGCCGCGGGCGCGCGCGTGGTGGTGGCCGATATCGATGGCGCGGCGGCCGAGGACGTCGCCCGGACTGTCGCGCACGGCCGCGATGGGGTGGCGGTCGGGGTCGGTGGCGATGTCGCCGAGGCGGCGCGAATCGAAGCCCTGATCGCGCTCGCCGAACGCGAATTCGGCCCGGTAGACCTGTATTTCGCGAATGCGGGCATCGCGGGCGCGCCCGGACTGGACGCGGGGGAGGCGGACTGGGATCGCTCGCTCGAGGTCAATCTCCGCGCGCACATCCGAGCCGCGCAGCTGCTGGTGCCCGGTTGGGTGGAGCGCGGCGAGGGGTACTTCGTCAGCACCGCCTCGGCCGCCGGCTTGCTCACGCAGATCGGTTCGGCGACCTACGCGGTGACCAAGCACGCCGCCGTCGCGTTCGCGGAGTGGTTGAGCGTCACCTATGGCGACCAGGGTGTTCGAGTGAGCTGCCTGTGCCCGATGGGCGTGAACACGAAACTGCTTTACGCCGGGGAGGATTCGGGTGACCGGCTCGGCGCCGCCGCGTCGCGGGCGGTCACCACGGCGGGTGCGGTGCTCGAACCGGCGGACGTGGCGAAGGCGGTGCTGGACGCGGTCGCCGAGGAGCGCTTCCTGATCCTGCCGCACGCCGAGGTGCTCGACATGTACCGGCAGAAGGGCGCCGATTACGACCGGTGGTTGCGGGGGATGCGGCGCTACCAGCGCTCCCTGCTCGAGGGGGCGCCGTGAGTGTTTCGCGAAAGATCCTGGGCCACAATGTGATGTGACATTGCTATAGATAAGTGGCCCGGGCTGTACCCCGCATTCGCCTTCTCGCAGGTGCGAATGCGGGGTATGTCGGTATAAGGGCCCTGTGAACAGTACTTACACAACTCTTCTCGGCTCGGGCCCCGGGGTGCGGTCCGCGGTGCTCGCCGAAAAGATGTGATTGACATTACTCCGCTCCTGTCTCAAACTAGGCGCACTCGTATTGAAGTTGGTGTCAAGTTTACTTTCGGCCTCGCGCCGGGAGTGGGCGAAGCAGCCGGAGGAGCACGCGTATGACCGCACCACCCCAGGACCCCGCAGGCCGCACCGCGGCGCCCGCCGCGCCGCCGCGCGACAACCGCCGCGCCCATCGCAAACTGCTCGCCGCGGGACTCGTCGGCAGCTCGATCGAGTGGTACGACTTCTTCCTCTACGGCACCGCCGCCGCCCTGGTGTTCCCCCAGGTGTTCTTCCCGAACAGCTCCGCGCTGATGGGCACGCTGCTCTCGTTCAGCACCTTCTGGGCGGGGTTCGTCGCGCGGCCGCTCGGCGGCGTGCTGGCCGGGCACTTCGGCGACAAGTACGGCCGCAAGCCGGCCGTGGTCGTCTGCCTGATCGGGATGGGCGTGGCGACCTTCCTGATCGGCTGCCTGCCCAGCGCGAACGCGATCGGCGTCGCCGCGCCGATCCTGCTGGTCTCGCTGCGCTTCGTGCAGGGCATGGCGTGCGGCGGGCAGTGGGGCGGCATCGTGCTGTTGCTGACCGAATCGGCGAGTCCGAAAAAGCGGGGATTCGCAGGCACTTTCGGGCAGATGGGCGTCCCGCTGGGCGTGATCCTCGGCAATGTGGTGTTCCTGATCGCCACCGCCGCGCTCTCCGAGGAGGCCTTCCTGAGCTGGGGCTGGCGAATTCCGTTCCTGTGCAGCGCTTTGCTGTTCCCGGTGGTGCTCTATATCCAGACCAAGGTCGAGGACACTCCCGAATTCCGGGAATTGCAGAAGGAAGTCGCGCAGAAGCGCACCACGGCGGTGGCGCAGGCGCCGCTGTCGGAGGCGGTCCGGTCGCACTGGCGCAAGATCTTGCTCGGCTGCGGGTTGCTCGCGGCGACCAACGCGTCGTTCTACATCGGCATCGCGGGCGTACTCAGCTATGCCACAAAGGATCTCGGCATGAACCACAACGACATCCTGTCCATGTCGTTGCTCGCCTCGCTGATCGGCTGCGCGGTGATCCTGTGGTCGGGCGCGCGGTCCGATCGCGTCGGGCGCAGGCCGTTGATCCTGATCGGCGGCGCCGGGCTGGCGCTGTGGGCCGTGCCGTACTTCCTGCTCGTCGACACCGCGCAGCTGCCGCTGTTCTTCGTGGCGGTGGCGGTGGGATCGATCTTCCAGTCGATGACCTACGGTCCGCTGGCCGCGTTCATGGGCGAGCTGTTCGAGCCGCGGCTGCGGTATTCGGGTGCGTCACTGGCGTATCAGTTGGCCGCCATCACGGTGAGCGGCGGCACGCCGTTCATCATGACCGCGCTGATCGCCAACACCGGCACGACCGTGCTGGTGTCGGTCTACCTGGCGCTGATGGGTCTGATCACGGTGTTCAGCGCCTGGGTGCTGAAGGAGACCAACCCGCCCGAGGTGCGTAACGACCCGAAAGCCGTTCCCGGCGAACACCTCTACGTCTGAGTTCGGTGGCGTCGCGGGTGCTTTCGCGGCGCCACCAACTTGTATCTGATGTCAACAATAAGTACGAACGAAGGTATGCGTTTTCATGAAGGTTCGTAAGTTCGCCGCGTCGGCGGCCCTGGCCGTCGCGTCCCTCTCGGTTACCGCGGGCACGGTCCACGCGGAACCGTTGAGCGTCGATCTCGCCCCGAACGTCAACTACACCGCCTACAACAACGGTGCGACCGCGGTGATCACCGTGGACGCGGGGCAGCTGATCGTCGACGATGGGCGCTTCCAGATCCGCGCCGACGACGGCACGGTGCTGGCCGGGGTGCCGCTCGAGTTCAACGTGAACAACGTCGCGTTCCCGATCGACGCCGAGATCGACGGCAGGACAGCGCGATTGACGCCGTCCCTGGACCCGGACCGGGCACGGACCGAACCGGTCGCGCTGCCGTTCCAGGATCAGGCGCCGTGGAAGACGCCCTACGAGCGCGAGGTCGCGGCGTTCTCCCGGATGGCGAGCACGATCACGGTCGCCGGTGTGGTCGGCGGCATCGCGGGCGCCGTCGGCGCGGGTGTGATCGGCTGCCTGGTCGGCGGGGTGACGCTGGCCGCGGCGACCAGCCCGATCGCGATGATGTTCGGCGCGGGACCGATCGCGGGTTGTCTCATCGGCGCGGGCGCGTTGGCGCCCATCGGGGCCGTCGGCGGGTCGCTGTTCGTGGGCGCGCCGGTCGCGACGGCGGCGGTGATCCAGTACTTCACGACCATCAACGAACCGTTCCCGGTGAAGTGAAAGTAGCTGGCGTGACACAGAACTCACGCTGAGTATGCGGAGGGATCCCTGCCCTCGGCCCGATCTCGGTCGGTGCGCATCCGCGCACCGGCCGGGATCGGGGTATCCGAGGTTTATCGAAGGGTATGAACCGCAACGGATTACGCGGCGAGCAGGCGAGCCGCTCGGGATTCGTCCACGCCGCCGCGCCAGGCGGCGAGGGGGAGCGTGATGTCGGAGCGGGGCGCGCCGCGCAGGGCGACGGCGTGCACCTCGGCGCGGGAGACGAAGCGATCCCACGCGGGCGCGAGCGCCGGGGTGGGGAGGCACGGTCACCGCGCACCGCCGAGGACCGTGTGAACTCCGCCGCCGAGGGTGGAACGGCGACCGCTGGAGGCGCTGGGCATGAGCGCCGGATCAGGCACCGCCCGCACGGTGGCCATGAACCATTACCTCACAGTTGCCGCCTTTTGCCGAGTGCTCAGGGGCCGGAACGATCCGCCTTCAGTTCGCGAACCGCAGCAGCGTGAGGCACGGCCGGTAGTTCTTCAGCACCGGTGCGTGGGAGAAGAAGCTGAGCAGCGGGGAACCCCAGAGCCCGCGGCCGGGGGCGAGGTCCACGTCGGTGGCCGACGCGACGCCGGGGATCTCGCCGGCCAACCGGGCCGC
Source organism: Nocardia puris (assembly GCF_036051655.1). Classification (NCBI taxonomy): domain Bacteria; kingdom Bacillati; phylum Actinomycetota; class Actinomycetes; order Mycobacteriales; family Nocardiaceae; genus Nocardia; species Nocardia puris. The sequence continues at coordinate 3,184,490 of NZ_CP107943.1, forward strand.
CTCGGCGACCGAGAGGTGGAACGGCATGGGCGGGGCCTGGTAGTCGGAATGCTTGGCGAGCTTCATGCCCGACAGCGTCTTCTTGCTGAACCACGCCGGGATGCTGTCGAAGAGGAGCCTGCCGCCGGGGAAGCGGGCCGCGCAGTCGGCGATCAGCGAGAGGACGTCGGCGCGCTCGAAGTACATGAACAGCCCCTCGGCGCTGAGGAACGTCGGCGTGCCCGGCTCGACGGCGTCGAACCAGGAGCGGTCCAGCGCGGACGCGGCCACGTGCGTGAGGCGGGGTTCGGCGGGCAGCAGCCGCTCACGCAGGGCGATCATCTCGGGCAGGTCGACCGACACCCAGCGCACGGTGGGGTCGGCGAGGCGCCAGAAACTCGTCTGCAAACCCTCGCCGAGCGCGACCACCACGCCGTCGGGATGTTCCGCACGGAAGTCGCGGATGGCGTTGTCGAAGGTGAGCGCCCGCAGCGGATGGGTCTGGCTCGGCCCGCCGAAGTCGTCGTACGGGTAGTCGATCGTCTCGTACAGCCGCACCGACTCCGGGTCCTCGTACGTGGAATCGGGCCGGAGGGCTTCGACCGCGCGATTGCGCAACGTCCACAGCGCCGTCGCCGGGACACCACGCAACGCCGTACCGTCGATCTTGTCAGCACACATGAGCTCTCCGTTCGAACGCCCGCGTGAGGTGGGTCCCACGGTAACTCGCCGCGCGGTCTCCTGTGCGAGCTACCTTTCGCGAGCCGGGGGCCGTGGGCGGTGGCGCGTCCATCGGGAGGTTGGCCGTCGCACTCGGCGGGCCGTTCGCACGGCCTGAGCCGCCGACCTCCCCGAGTCACTCACGCACACCGCACCGCGTGCACCCGTCCCCGATCCGGGTCCCTGCGACTATCGGTGCGGCCAGTAGATCGGCGCGCCGATTCGTTGCCTGCCGCCGTATTCACGGAGGTCCGACATCGGGCAATTCGACGCGGCCGCCGTCATTGTCCGCGTGTCCATTACGACTCCGAACCGTAGATATCCGAAATGGGAAACGGCAATTCCGTCAGGGATTTCGCTGCGGCGTAATAGCGAAAGGCTGTGAAAGCTGTTGCGCCGGTACCGGTTCGCGGTGCGATATTTCCGGACGGTCGGGTATCCGGTGGGCGGGAACGGGGAGGGTGCTGCATACTACGTCGGGGCGGCGGGCTGCTGTCCTACGCGAATGCGTTTACGGATTAACTCTCCGGGGGTTTGAAATACATGACTGACTTGGCATCTCGCGGGCGCGTCCGGGCCCGGCGCTTGCGCAAGCCGTTGCTGGCCGTCGCGGCGGCCTCGATGGCGGCGGCGCTGGTCGCCGGGTGCGGCGGCGGCTCCGACTCCGAACCGGCTTCGGCCGGACCGCCGCCCGGCACACCGCTCCCCGAGGGGGCGCAGTTGGTGCAGGAGAGCTCCAAGACCACCCAGACGTTGCAGTCGGTGCACTTGGACCTGCTGGTCGCGAACATCCCCGGCCTGCCGGTGGAGAGCGTCTCGGCCGACGTCACCAACCAGCCACAGGGCGCGGGCCAGGCCATCGGCGAGGCCAAGGTGCGTACCGAACCCGACGGCCCGTTCATCGATTCCAAGTTCATCGTCGTGGACAAGACGCTGTACGCGCAGACCGGCGGCGCCTCCTACGCGCCGGTCGGCGACGCCGAGAAGATGTACGACCCGGGCGTGATCCTGGACAAGGACAAGGGTCTGGCCAACGTCCTCGCGAACGTGGAGAACGCGAAAGCCGAAGCGCGCGAGAAGATCGACGGCATCGACACCGTGAAGGTCACCGGCACCATCGACGCGAAGGTCATCGACCCGATCGTGCCGCGCGTCGGGGAGAACGCGGGCACCATGCCGATCACGCTGTGGATCACCGACGTCGCCCCGCCCACCTCCGAGGTGTCGCTGCCCTCGCAGGACGCGTCGCCGGGCACCGGCCCGAACCTGGTGCGCGCCGTCGTCACCAAGGATTCCGGCACCGTCACCGTCACCCTGTCGGGGTGGGGCAAGAAGGTCGAGGTCGTCAAGCCGCAGGGCTGACGAAACCGGCACGGCCGGAGCGGTTTCCGCTCCGTCGTTCACCGCCGAACGGCCGGCCGGGAGTCCTGCCCGTGGACTCCCGGCCGCGTTCCGGCGTCTTTCGCGTTCACGGGATACGCCTCGGCGCACCGTGATACGGCGCCGAGCCGTCGGTCACGCGCGCTGCCGTGAGAAAGGCGGCGGCGCAGCCGATTAAGCGATTGTTCAGTGAAATACAAGGCGTCGCGCGGACGCTACGGCCCGGAAGTTCGCACGGCCGTAGCCCGCGACGCCGCAGTGCCGGAGCAGAACCGGCGAATGACCATGATCGGCGGACGCCCGATTCCGATCGGACGACCGCGCACGGAGGAATGCAGATGACGACGAGTGACCGCCCGGACGTCGAGGAGCGGGACTTCCGTCGGCCTCCCGGTCCGCCCGGACCGCCACCGGTGTCGAACGTGTGGGTCTACAACGGGCGCGCCTACGACCTGAGCGAGTGGATCTCGAAGCATCCCGGCGGTGAATTCTTCATCGGCCGCACCAAGAATCGCGATATCACCTCGATCATCGGCTCCTACCACAAGGATCCGGAGAAGATCGGGAAGATGATCGAGCGCTACGCGCTGGACCGCCGCGCGCTGCCCGAGGACATCCACCCGAAGAACAACGCGCCCGACTTCCTGTTCAAGGAGGGTTTCGACAGCTGGCGCGACACCCCCAAGTACCGGTTCGACGACAAGAACGACCTGCTGCACAAGGTCAAGGCCCGGCTGAAGGAGCCGGCGATGGCCGCGAAACTGAAGCGCATGGACCGCCTGTTCGACGTCGTGGCGGTGCTGATGGTCATCGCCTACTTCGCGGTGCAGGGCCTGCGGTTGTCGGTGCCGGCGTGGATGCCGTTGCCGCTGTTCGTCTTCCTGATGGTGGTGCTGCGCAGCTCGCTCGCCGGGTTCGGTCACTACGCGATCCACCGTGCCCAGAAGGGCATGAACAAGATCTACACCAACGCCTTCGACCTGAACTACGTGGCGCTCTCGTTCGTCACCGCCGACGGTCACGCGCTGCTGCACCACCCGCACACGCAGAGCGAAGTCGACATCAAGAAGAACGTCTTCACGATGATGATGCGGGTGCCGCGGCTGTACCGGGTGCCGATCCACACGCTGCACAAGTTCGGGCACACGGTCACCGGCATGACGATCCGCCTGCTCGACGTGTGCCGCCTCACCAGCAAGGTGGGCGTGAAGGACATGTACGGCACCTGGGGCGGCGCGCTGCCGCACTTCATCGGGTCGTTCGGGGTGCGCTTCTTGCTGGTGGCCGAGCTGGTGCTGTTCGTCCTGGCGGGCGATTTCTGGGCCTGGGCACTGCAATTCGTGATCACACTGTGGATCAGCACCTTCCTCGTGGTGGCGAGTCACGACTTCGACGTCGACACCGAGGATCTGCACACCGACACCGAGGACTGGGGCGTCAACCAGCTCGAGCAGGCCTACGACCTGACCGTCGTCGGCAACCGCTACGTCGACTGCTTCCTCTCGGCGGGCCTGAGCCCGCATCGCGTGCACCACGTATTGCCCTACCAGCGCAGCGGATTCGCCAATATCGCCACCGAGGAGGTGGTGCGCGAGGAGGCGGCGAAGTTCGGCGTCGAATGGCTGCCGCCCAAGAGCTTCTTCGGCGACCGCTTCCCGGCGCTGGTCAAGACCTACCTGATGTCGCGCTCTCACGAAGCGGAGGAACGCGATTGGGGTTTCGTGCGGGAGCACTGCTCGCCCACCGCCCTGAAGACCTGCGCCGTGTACACGGTCCAGGGCTTCACCGGAATCGGGACCGTCTGAGCGTGCCCGTCGAAACCCACTCTGTCCGAAAGGAATCCACTCCTGTGTCTGTCACCATCGACGAAGGCGGTGTCGCGCCCGCGACGTCGCGGCACACGGCGCGGCGCGGGCACGACTTCGCCCACGCGCTGCCACCCGCCCCGCCGACCACGGTCGGCGTGATCGAGGGCGTCGCCACCGCCGCTCCGGAGCGGTCCGTCGATCAGGCCGCGGCCGCCGACCTGGTGGCGGGCTTGTTCGCCGATCCCGCGCAGCGGGCGCGCATTCCGCGCGTCTACCAGAAAACCCGCATAGCGACCCGGCGCCTGGCCGTCGACCCCGTCGATCCCGAATTCCTCTCCTACAGCAGGGAATCCGCGACCATCCGGGACCGGATGCATCTCTTCTACCGGCATGCCGTGCCGCTGGCCGTGGACGCGGCGGGCCGGGCGCTCGCCGATGCCGGCTGCGAGCCCGCCGATATCGGGTTGCTGGTGTTCGTCACCAGCACGGGCCTGATCGCGCCCGGTGTGGACGTGGCGGTGGTGAAGCAGCTCGGGCTCGCGCCCACGGTGCACCGCGTAGTGGTGAACTTCATGGGGTGCGCGGCCGCGATGAATGGCATTCGCGCCGCAGTGGACCATGTGCGTGCCCACCCCGACCGCAAGGCGCTGGTCATCTGCCTCGAACTCAGTTCGGTGAACGCGGTGTTCGACGACGACATCAACGATGTCATCACCCACAGCCTGTTCGGCGACGGCTGCGGCGCGCTCGTGATCGGCGCGAGCCAGGTGCATCAGCCGCTCGCGGCGGGCAGCATCGTGCTCCGCGACAGCTTCAGCCACCTGTTCGACGACGCCGAGGACGGCATCGTGCTCGGCGTCAACGACAACGGCATCACCTGCGAGCTGTCGGAGAACCTGCCCGACTACATCTACCGCGGCGTCGACCCGGTGCTCGCGGAAGTGCTGGAGCGCAACGGATTACGCAAGTCCGACATCGACCTGTGGGCGATCCACCCTGGCGGCCCCAAGATCATCGAGGAGTCGGCGCGCTCGCTCGGCCTGCCCGCCGATCGGGCGGCGGTGAGCTGGGAAGTGCTGGCCGAGTACGGCAACATGCTGAGCGTTTCGCTGATCTTCGTGCTGGAGCGGATGATCCGGCAGGAGGCGACGGCGCCGCTGTCCACCGGCGTCGGGTTCTCCTTCGCGCCGGGTGTCACGCTCGAAGGCTTCGTCTTCGACATCGTCCGGCCGTAGCGCCGAATCGCAAGGGCGGCAACAGTGCAACTCGTCAGATTCCTGATCTCCATCTCCTGGGCGCGGATCGCGGCCGTCGTGCTCGCCGGTCTGGTGACCGGCGCGGCCAACACCTATCTGGTGGCGCTGATCAAGAGCGTCGTCTCCCCGGAGCCGCACCGCGAACACCTGGCGCTGCATTTCGCCGCGACCGTCGCGGTGGTGCTGGTGGCGGGGGTGCTGTCGCAGGTGCTGCTGGTGCGGCTCGCGCAGGACGCGATCTACCGGCTGCGGGCCGAGCTCAGCGCCCGGATCGTCGCCGCGCCACTGGAGCATCTGGAGCGGCTCGGCATGCACCGGTTGGTCGCGACGCTCACCGAGGACGTGCGCGCGCTCTCCCAGGCGGTGACCGCGATCCCGGCCATCTGCGTCGACGTGGCCACCATCATCGGGTGCTTCGTGTTCCTCGCGGTGGTGTCGGGGCCGATCTTCCTGGTGACGGTGGCGGGCACGCTGCTCGGCATCGCCTGCGTGGAAATGGTTCTCGAGCGCGTGCGCGCCATCTACCGGGACGCGCGCGAGCACGAGGACGCGCTGCTGCGCTCGTTCCAATCGGTGACCCTCGGGATCAAGGAACTCAAACTGCACCGGGGCCGCAGGCGCGATTTCATGGATCGCCACCTGCTCGGCACCGCGGGCGAGCTGCGCGAACAGAACGTGGACGCGGGCACGAAATTCTCGGTGGCGCAAGGCTTCGGGCAGCTGCTGCAGCTGGCCACCATGGCGCTGATCCTGTTCGTGATCGCCGCCGCGCTGGACCTGCCGCGCGACGTGATGATCGGCTACGTCCTGGTGACGACCTTCCTGGCCATGCCGATGCAGAACTTCATGCACCGCATCCCCGATCTGCTGCGCGGCGATGTGGCGCTGGCCAAGATCCGCGCCATGAACCTGTCGATGGAGACCTTCCACGACGAGGACCGGCTCCCGTTCGACGACCGCCCGCCGGTGGACGAGGCGCGGCTCGAGCTGGCGAACGTGAGCTATTCGTATCTGATGGAGCCGCCCCCGCCGGTGCCGGTGGGCGCGGGCGGGCCTCCGCCACGCGGGCACGGTGGACCGCCGCCGTTCCCGCCCCCGGGCCACGGCGGGCCGGGCCGCCCGCATCCCGGCGGGCGTCCGGATGTGAACGGCGCGCGCCGCCTCGACCACGGTCGCGCCGACGGCAGGCCGGTGCCGATGGGGCCGCCCCCGCTCGGCGACCCCGAGGACGGCTTCACCCTCGGCCCGATCGATCTCGTGCTCGAACCCGGGCAGATCACGTTCGTGGTCGGCGGCAACGGCAGCGGCAAATCCACGCTGGCCAAACTGATCACGGGCCTGTACGTGCCGCGCACCGGTTCGCTGGCGCTCAACGGCGAGAAGATCGACCACGAGAATATCGAGTGGTTCCGGCAGAACTCCTCGGCCGTGTTCACCGACTTCCACCTGTTCGAGGACTACCTCGGCTTCGACCGGCCCGACCTCGACGACGAGGTGCGCCACTACCTCGAGGTGCTGCGGATCGCGGACAAGGTCACCGTGCGTGACGGGCGGCTGTCCACGCTCGCGCTCTCGCAGGGGCAGCGCAAACGGCTGGCGCTGCTCACCGCGCTGCTCGAGGACCGGCAGATCTACGTGTTCGACGAATGGGCCGCCGACCAGGAGCCCCGCTTCCGCGAGGTCTTCTACCGGGAGATCCTGTCGGACCTGAAACGGCGCGGGAAGACCGTCGTGGTGATCACCCACGACGACCGGTACTTCTCGCTGGCCGACCGGATCGTCAAGCTAGAGTTCGGTCGCGTGGTCGAATGACCGCGGAGCCCTGGCGGCTCCGGGACGCGAAGGGGGTCGAATGTTTCGTCGGTTGGTGCTCGCGGGCTTGGTGCTCGTCGCCGCGGGGTGCGGCGGTTCGGCGGAGAGTCGCGAGGAGCCCGATTTCTGGTCGGTGAAACCCGAATCCGGGGAGCGCGAGGGGGAGGTGGTCCAGCGGGCTCGGGCGATCGATCCGTGCGCACTGGTGCCGGGCGAGGAACTGGCGAAATACGGGACCGTGGTGAAGGTCCGGTACGCCGATGTCGACCGCTGCGAGGCGCGGCTGGATTCGTTGGATGCGCCGGGCATCCTGATCGGCACGACTGTCGCGACAGGGAAGGCGGCCCGTGCGCGCGCCGGTTCCACCGAGGGCACGGCGTTGACCGCGGGCGAGGTGTCGGGGCGGTTGCGCTCGGTCGTGGGGCGGCCGGGCCCGGATGCCACCGATCACGAGCGCATGCCGGGGTGCTCGGCGCGCTGGGAACTCCCCGCGGGCGTCGAACTGGGGACCTACGTGCACGCGCCGTCGACGGAGCGGGCGTGCGCGATCGCGGAGTCGACCGCGCGCGTAGCGCTCGAGCGGTGGGCGGCCGAGCCCACGGCCTCCGAGGTACCCACCCGCACCGCTCTCGTCGGCGCCGATCCGTGCGCCGCGCTCGAACGGCTCGACGCCGTCCCGACGCCCGGTGAACAGCAGAGTTCGGTCTGCGCGTTCACCTTCGAGGGTGAGCAGGCGATGATCCACTACGAGTACGTCTCCCGGTCGTTGCTAGGCACCGAGCCCGAGCCGGGCAGTGATGTGGCCGCGAGCGAGGTGACGGTCGCAGGTCGCACTGTCACGCGGCGCGACCAGGCGACGCTGCTGTCCTACCACCTGCCGATCGCGGACGTGCCGGATCCGGATATCGATCCCGAAAACCCGTCCATACCAACGGCTTCGGTGTACCTGGTCAAGAAGGATGGGAACCCGAACACCGACAAGGACGCGGTGCTGACCCGCATCACCACGGAGGTGGCGGCGCTCTTCCCGTGAGCGGGATCGTCGCCTCACGCGGTGCGCGCCACCGGCTTTCGGGTCGCGGCCAGCTTCTCCAGCAGGTCCGCGCTCTCGTTCGCGGCGTCGTGCTCGGCCATCTCGTCCCTGATCTTCCCCGCGGCGGCGCGGAATCCGGGTTCGGTGAGCACGCGGCGCACGGCGTCGCGGACGCGTCCGGGCGCGGGGTGGGTCTTGCCGAGGCGCAAGCCCGCGCCGGACCACTGGATGCGGGCGGCGTTCTCGGCCTTCTCTTCCGTGGTCCCGGCCTGCACGATCGGAACCCCGTGCGCCAGTGCGAGAGTGACGCCCGTGTAGCCGCCGTTGGTCACGAAGACGTTCGCGCGGGCGAGCAGGATGCCGTACGGAATCCACTCGGCCACCACGCAGTTGGCGGGCAGGTGGCCGCCGTAGGCGCGCTCCACCTCGGTGCGGGAAGGCCCGCCCGTGGTGACGACCACGCGGACCGGTTCGCCGTCGAGTCCGCGCAGGGCGGGCACGATCAGCTCGTCGAGGTCGTTGCGCAGGCTGCCCTGGGTGACGTGCACCAGCGGAAGCTCCTCGCGCGCCAGCTCGGACCACCACTCCGGCGGCTCCCACGCGGGCGGGTCGGGGCGCAGCGCGCCGATCCAGTGGACGTGCGCGGGCAGGTCCCGGCGCGGGTACTCGAACGACGGGGTGCACGCCTGCAGGTGCAGCATCGGCGACATCAACGCCGCCAGAGCGGGTTTCGGGTCGGGTGGCAGGCCGAGATCGGCCCGCACCCGCCGGTAGGTGCGCTCGGCGTCGGCGAAGATCAGCCGTGCGGCCGCCGCGCGGATGACGCGGTTGCGCAGGGGCCCGAGAGGGCCGCGCATGGGCAGCAACCCGGGCCCGAACGGGGGTGTATCGGGATCGTCGTAGGGGAGCGGCCCGTCGGCGAACGTCGCCCACGGGATGTTCTCCAGTTCCGACGCCATGCCCACGCCGTAGCTCAACCCCTCGGTGAGCATGGCGTCCACAGGGTGGTCGGCGAGGATCCGGCGCAGGTCGGCGACGCGTTGCGGCGCGTGGCCGACGAAGATCTCCGCGAAACCCTTGCCGATCATCTTCGGCCCCGACATGCCGCGGAACTCCGGGAAGAACTGGAACATATCGACCCCGCTGAAGTCGGGCGCCTCGACGTAGGGCAGCGGTTTCGCCCCGGTACGCGCCAGCCGGTCGTGGAAGGCGTTGCCCGCGTACCAGAGCACCGTGTGCCCGCGCTCGACCAGCCGCGCGGCGATCGGCATCGGGTTGGTGGTGTGCGCCTCGATCGCGACGGACGCGAACAGAAAGGTAGCCATCGAACTTCTCCGGGTGTGTCGTTGGAGAAACACACGCACCGGACGCGCGGCTGGTTCATTCGACCGGCGAAAGACGCGGAGAGGCCGAGAAGATCGGCGCGTGGCCGTCGGTCGCCGTGGTCTCCGGCGTAGTCTCCGCCACCGCCTGGGCACTGTCGGACCGGCGCGGCTGAGGTCTGAGCGGCAGTCCGCCTCCGTTCGAGCGCCGCCGGTAGACAGTTCGCTGTGCGCGGGAATATCGGCTGATGCGGCTGTGGAGGACCGGACGCCGAGAGGGTTCGCGGACCCGGTGTGCCGGGCCCGCGATCACCTTGTACTGCGTTGTGCGCTAAAGGAATAGAGGTTAGGGAGTGGCTTCCGGAAGGGGTGGAGCGAGCGCTCCTTCCACCGCGCCGACGGCGGCGCCGACCGCCGCACCCGCCGCCGCGAACGGGACCGCGATCATCGCCGCGCCGAGCGCCGCGCCGATGACGGGGACCACGACCAGACCCGCGGGGGCGAACGGCAGTCCCGCGACGAGCCCCGCCACGGTGCCGATCAACGCTCCGGTGGCCGCGATCGGCGTGGACAGCGCCGCGCCGACGACCGCGCCCTGGGCGGAGGTGCCGAGGACTTCGGCGGCGATCTGATCCGAGCGCGAGGGTTCCACTCCGGCGGCGGTGAGCGCGCTGGCGAGGCCGTTCTCCGCGCCGAGGCTGGCGTCGTTGAACTGGGTGGCCTGTTCCGGGGTGACGAAATCGGGCCGGGGGACTTCCACATTGCCGACCCGGATCACGGTGTCGGGGATGGGAACCTGCGGGGTGTGCGCGACGGGCGCGGGATCCGGGGCCGGTGCGGGTTCGGCGACGGGCGCCGGAGCGGGCAACGGTATGCCGAAGAAACTCGTCCCGAGCACGGGCGCGGGTTCGGTGACGGCCGCCACCGGAGCCTGTGGGTCGGCCGGTGGGGCTTCGGCCAGCGCGGGCGCCGCGGTGATCACCGCCGTGGCGAGCGCCCCCGCGACGAGCGTCGCGGTCCGCAGGGAGAAGGAGGGGAAAGGGAGACGTGACTCGTATGTGCCCATGGGCATCCTCTTTTCGAGCTGAGATTCCTACGAATCTGATTCGGAGCGGCGTGGCGGCCGGATGAAGGTGATCCAGGAATAAAAGACCATATGGTCTTTTTTGGTCTCTTGTGGAGCGCTCTCGCCCAGGTGAGACACCGATTCCGGGACACCCGACCGACCCGGGCCGCGGGTGCGGAGATGTTGCCGATTGGCGATCGGCCGGGGACTTGTCGGAGAATCAGGAGTGTCCAGTCACCGACAACTGGGTAATCAGGTCGTTGCTCCGCCGTTCGCGGCGGGCGCACGGGTCTGCGTTCGGACCCGGGTACACGCACGCGATAAAGAGGGTTCTTCATGGTCACTACACCGTCTGTCCGGCATACGGGCACCTGGTCGCGCGGCGTGTTTGCCCGAACCTGTCGAATCGGTCGATGACGGCACGGCGGGGGACCGAGGAGCGGGCTGGCGCCGCCGCGGCGCCGCGCACTCTCCGGCGCGAGACGGGCACCACCTACCGGCACGATCTGGACGGCCTGCGCGGCGTCGCGATCGCGCTCGTCGTCGTCTTCCATATCTGGCTGGGCCGGGTGTCGGGCGGCGTCGACGTGTTCCTGGTGCTCTCCGGCTTCTTCTTCACCGGCTCGCTGCTGCGGCGGGCCGAATCGACCGGCGGCGTCCCGCTGGTGAGCACCGCGCGCAGACTGGCGCACAGGCTGCTGCCCGCGCTGGTGGTCGTGCTCGCCGCGGTCGCGGTGGGCACAGTGCTGATCCTGCCGTACACGCAGTGGACCGAGTTGGCCTCGCAGACACTGGCCTCGCTGTTCTATTACCAGAACTGGTACCTGGCGTTCTCCTGGACGGACTACCTCGCCGCCGATCCGTCGGTGAGCCCGCTGCAGCACCTGTGGTCGATGTCGGTGCAGGGCCAGTTCTACCTGGGCGCGCTGGCCGGGATCGCGCTGCTGGTGGCCCTGCTGCGCAAGTTCGCGCGCGAATCGGCGTTGCGGCCCGCGACGGCCGCGGTGCTGGTCGTGCTGGGCCTGCTGTCGTTCGCCTACGCCGCGCGCGGCACCGACCTGCACCAGGGCTGGAACTACTACGACAGCTTCGCGCGCGGCTGGGAACTGATGGCGGGCGCGCTGCTCGCCGTGGTCGCGCCGCGCATCGACCTGCCCCGCGCGCTGCGCGTGGTGCTGGCGGTGCTGGGCGCCACGTTAGTGCTCACCTGCGGCTGGCTGGTCGACGGCGCCAACACCTTCCCCGGCCCGTACGCGCTGATCCCGGTCGGCGCGACGATCGCGCTCATCCTGTCCGGCGCGGGCCTGGCGACGGGCGCGCAGCCGCTGCCCAACCGGCTGCTCGCCGCGGCGCCGATGGTCCGGCTGGGTGAGCTGGCCTACGCGCTGTACCTGTGGCACTGGCCGATCCTGATCTTCGTGCTCGCCGAGCGCGGCACGCCGACCGCCGGCGTGGAGGCCGGGCTGTTCGTGCTGGCCGTCTCGTTCGTCCTGGCCTACCTGACCCTGCGCTTCATCGAGGAACCGCTGCGCAGCGGGGCCGTGGACGCCTCGGCGGACTACCGCAGGCGCACGGGGCGCACGGTGGCTGCCGTCGGCGCGGTGGTCGCGGTGGTGGCGATCGGGTCCGACGCGGTGACCACCATGTTGCCACCGCAGCCCGTAGCCTACCTGGACCCCGAGCGCTATCCCGGCGCCGAGGCGCTGGCCGCGGGCGCGGCGGTGCCGCACGCGAAGATGCGCCCGACGGTGTTCGAGGCGCCCGCCGACTCGGCCTACCCGACGCGCGACGGCTGTATCTCCGATTGGGACACCCGCGAGGTGATCACCTGCGTCTACGGCGACGCGGAGGCCGAGCGCACGCTCGCGGTGGTCGGCAACTCACACGCCGAGCACTGGGTGCCCGCGCTCGACGAACTGGGGCGCGAACAGGGTTTCCGGGTGAGCGTGTACCTGAAGATGGGCTGCCCGCTGACGGTGGCGGCCGAGCCCATGTACAAGGGCGAGCAGATCCCGGACTGCCGGGACTGGTCGGCCGAGGTGATCGACCGGCTCGGCGTGGACCGCCCCGACTGGGTGTTCACCACCGGCACCCGCCCGCGCGACCAGATCGGCGACGAGACGCCCGAGGACTACGTGGCGGTGTGGTCGCGGCTGACCGACCACGGCCTCAACGTGATCGCCATGCGCGACACCCCGTGGCTGCGCCGCGACGGCGTGCGCTACCGCGCCATCGACTGCCTCGCGCAGAACGGTGACGCGCTGAGCTGCGGTATCCGCACCGCGGACGCGCTCGACGAGGTGAATCCCGCGCTGGCGCCCGCCGCGACTTTCCCCAACGTGTTCCCCGTGGACATGACGCGGGCGATGTGCGGGCCCGAGGTGTGCGCGGTGGTGGAGGGCAACATCCTCGTCTACCACGACGAGCACCACCTCACCGCGAGCTATTCGCGCTCCCTCGCACCGGAATTGGGCCGCCAGCTCGGGCCCATCCTGGGTTGGTGGTGAGGCGGGGCCGGGAGGATCCGGCCCCGCCCCCTCACAACGCGAGTAACGCCTGTCGCGCCGGTCTTGGATCGGCCAGCGGACGCATCGCCAGGCGCAGCAGCGCCAGGGCGTTGTCGTCGCCCGCGATGCGGTTCGCCTTGAGCGTGCCGCACGCCACGCACCGGTGCACGAGCAACCATTCGCCGTCGTCGCGGGCCGACAGGCTCACCGCGTCCATCCGGCCCCGGCAGGTCGCGGCCCGGTCGCCCGGGATGCGGCCGTCCACGTGCTTGCTGGCCAGACAGTGCGGGCAGTGGTTGCGGTGCGCCGTGCCCGGCGCCCACAGCGGCACGTCCCGGCGGCAGCCGACGCAGCGGAACGCCTCGCCGGCCTCGCCGCCGCGACCGTGCAGCACGGTCTTGCGGCGTTGCGCGCGAACGCTTCTCGACTTTCGCCGTGGCATCGCGCACCCCCTACAGATCGCCGAAGACTTCGAGCGGGAAGGGTGGTTCGGCGAGGGGCCGCACCGCCAGGCGCATGAGCACGAGCTGGTTGTCGTCGCCGGACACGGGGTGCATGGCGAGTTCGTGACAGCGGGTGCAGCGATGGACCAGAGCCCAGGAACCGTTGCGCAGCACCGCGATCGAGAGCGGGGCCATCCTGGCGCCGCAGTCGGAGGCGCCACCCGCGACGTGGTCGAGGGTGTGTCGTGAGTGCAGGCAGCTGGGGCAGTGGTTGCGTCTGTCGTCGCCGGGCGTGAGCGCGGAAACGAGCAGACCGCACCGCACGCATTCGAAGGTGGCGGTGCGTAGTGACGGACTGGGGCCGTCGTGCTGAGAAATGTTGGGGGACACCCGGATTCTCCTTACTCCGTGGCTTGTCGTACAGCAGCGGAGCAGGCCGAGCGCGCCTCGAGTGGCGTCAGCGTTCTCGTAACTCGCCGGGGACGCCCAGAGGTCGACCAGTGGTCGACAGGCAGCCCGGTGAGCGACTCAGCCCGGTGCTATCGACCGGCGAGAAACGCGGAGAGGCGGACCAGTGGCGCTCTCGGCGCGGGCCGGGTCATAGATCATCCTCCTTGGTGCGACTGGGTCGCGGTGTCGATGGTGCGCGGAACAGTAGCAGCGCGCCGCGCGGAGTAGCCACCGAATTTCGGGGGCGAACCTCTACCTCGGCGTGTTCCCCAGGGCGGCGTTGGCCGCCGCGATCTGGTGGGAGGTATCCAGGATCAGCCGGAACACGTCCTGCGGCAGCAGTCGCCCGTCGCACCACAGCACGTTGCATTGCGCGGACGCGTACGGTCCCGCGCCGAGCAGGATCTGGGCGACGGTCATCGGATCGGCCAGTTGCGCCAGTTCCTCGGGGGTGCGGCTCTGCGTGCCGCCGGTGTCGGCGTAGGCGTAGGGGTCCCGGTACGGTGTGGCGGGCACGTCGGTGACGGCGGCCGAGAGGCGGCGGAACAGTTCGGGGTTGTCCGGGTTCGCGGTGCCGGTGAGCACGCTGGAGATATCGCCCCGGCCCAGGCTCGCGGGGACGCCGAGGCGCACGATCACCAGGTCGCGGCTGGGCACCATCACCAGGAACTGGCCGAGGGCGCCGGAGAACGCGTACATGTCGCGCGGGGAGCCGACGAAGACGGGATGGTCGTAGCTCTTGGGCATCGGCACGTTCACCCCGCGGTAGGTGTCGCTCGCGTTGAGCCACCACAGGAATCCGTAGCCGCCGTTGGCCTCCGACGGCGAGGCGGCTCGGCGGATGTAGCCGGGATCGATCAGCTGCTGCCCGCCCCACGTGCCTTCCTGCAGCAGCAGTCGCCCGATGCGCGCGAGATCGTCAGGGCGCATGGCCAATCCGCCGTTCACGGCGGTGTTGCCGCTGCGGTCGCGCAGCCACACCCAGTTCTCGCGCGCGATGCCCAGCGGGCCCATCACTTCGCGCTGCACGAAGTCCTGGAAGTCCGCGCCGGAGGTGATCTCGATGATCTCGGGTAGCAACGCGAGCACGTTCTGCGCGTACTGGAAGGTGGTGCCGGGCTCGAATTCGACCGGAGCACTGAGGTTTTGCAGCACCGAGTCGGTGGTGAGCCCGGCGACGTCGGCGGGCCAGCTGAAGTGGATGCCGGTGGTCTGGTTCAGCACCTGCCGCACGGTGATCCCCGCGTGCGCGGCGTCGGCGGTGGGGAAGAACTTCGAGAGCGGATCGTCCACTCCGAACAGCCCCAACGTGATAGCGCGTCCCACGGCCACCGAGGCGACGCCCTTGGAACCGCTGGCCAGCGGCATCGGCACGTTCCCGGTGGGCGTGTGATCGCCGACCAGGCAGCCGTGCCGGTAGACCTGTACCGCGTGCGCCCCGGTGCGCTTGCCGAACTCGATCGCGTCGGCGACGGCGGCCGCGTCCATCCCGACCGCGCCGGGGTCGCGGAACTCGGCGCGCTGACCGATCCCCGGTTCGGCGCAGTCGGCGGGCGCTGCCGGAGCGGCGGGGGCGAGGAGGGCGGCCGTCAGGAGCGTGGACGCGGTGAGCAACGTCGCCCGTGCGGTGCGGCGCAGGTACATGGTGGGGAGTCCTTCTGCGTGCGTGGTGCGGATCATCCGGCGAGAGCGTCGGCGCGTGGATTGCGTTCCACGCTGAAGTATGTGGGATCGGTGCGCAGGAGCCAGTCCGGGCCAGTGAACCAGCGCGCCGCGGCCTCGTCGCCGAACGCGAGATAGCGCAACCAGGCGACGGCCGTGCCCGCCGAACGGAAGTGCTCGACCTCGTCGACCGGTGAGAAATGGCCGACGCCACGGGCGTTCGCGATCCACGCGGGCGCGTTCGCGGTGAGGTTGTACTGCCACCACCGCACCCACCCGAAGTCGGGGGCCACGGCATCGTTGTAGCCGGTGAGGAACAGCGTGGGCGCGGTCAGCGCGGTGCCGATCCCGACCGGACCCGGCGCGACCGCGAGGATCCCCGCCACCCGGAACCCGGGATCGATCGCCGCCGCGGCGGCGGTGGCGAGGGGTGCGATCTGCATGGACGCGCCACCGCCCGCGGAGTGACCGCCGAAGAAGGTGCGGCTCAGGTCGATTCGGCCGTGCAGGGGCGAATGCGGATCGCGGTCGGCCCGTATCGCCGCGCCGAGTCCGAGCGCGGGCACGTAGGCCAGCGAGTTGAAGAAGTCGTAGGGCACCACGACCACGAAGCCGTGCCCGGCCAACCGCCGCGCGAACGACTCGTACATGCCCGGCTCGGCGGTGATGCCCGGCGTGTACACGAGCAAAGGCGCGCTCGGCAGGTCCGCGATGTCGGCCGGGTAGTAGGTGTGCACGCCGACAGGCGATTCCAGTCCGTAAGGGAACGCCCGGGAGCAGGCGAGATCGCCGGTGTTGCCGAACAGGTGCACGGTGATGTGCGCGACCATCCCCGCGATCGACTCCCGGCAGGGCGCGGTGCGCACCTCGGTGGCGACCGGATGCGCGCCGGGATGGTTGAACTCCTCCTGCGCCGTGGGCGCTTCGGCACTCGCGCGTCCGCCGAGCAGGGCTATGGCGAGCAGCAGGGTGAGCGCCGCGCCGCTCAGCCGGATAGTCGTCCTCATCGTCGAGGCCCCTCCGTGGCTGGTCCGGATCTGTGGAACCGTCCGGTCTCAGATCGCGACTGTAGCGCAGGAGTGGTCCAGGACACAATGATTTGCCGGGGTGCTGTCGGCTGCACGGAAAGGGGCACTCCGGCGTTGTGCCGGAATCCGGTCAGCCGCAGGCGGTGTGCCCGGGCGCGAGCCGGTGCGAGAGCAGGAAATCCATCATCTCCCGCTGCATCGGCAGGCCCCATTCGGATTGCATCATCAGGCCGCCCGCGATGTGGTCGGGGCCGACGGGGGTGAGGAAGCGGGCGATCTCGCAGTCGCCCACGCGGTAGTGCTCGACGGTCGTCGGCACCGGATCGGTGCGGGTGGTGACGGCGCTCGGCGTATTCGCGACAGGCAGTCCGGCGCGGCGGCCTGCGGCCAGCCACTGCGCGAGGTTGGCGCGCCCGAGCGGGTACACGCTGGTCTGGTCGGCGAGATCCTGGAGGAACAGCGCGGGCATCGGGCGGGCCCGCTCGCCCATCGCGTCGACGATGGACGCGCCGGTGAGGTCGGCCAGCATCGGGCGCGTGCTCGGCGCGTACGGCCCGCCCGCCATGGGGGCGATCGCGGCGTAGAGGTCCGGGTAGCCCGCGCCGAGCACGGTGCTCATCCCGCCGCCCGCGGAGTAGCCGCCGACGTAGACGCGCGAGCGGTCCAGCCCGAACTCCTCGGCCAGCGCGGTGGTGAGGCCCGCGATCAGCGCCGCCTCGCCGTCGCCGCGCCGCTGGTGCGCGGTGTCGTACCAGTTCCAGCACCAGCGCTCGTTGGCGGCGCGATCCTGGAGCGGGTAGGCGAGCACGAAACCGAGTTCGTCGGCCAGCCGGGTGAGCGCGAAACCGGTGCCCGCCAGCTGCCTTTCGGGCTCGGTGCACCCGTGCAGGTAGATCATCAGCGGCTTGCCCGCGGTGGGACCGGCCGGGACGTGCAGGTAGTAGTCGCGCGCGCCCGTCGCGCCGGAATAGGTGCGGCGCTCGACTTCGGCGGCGCCGGCGTGCGGCGCACCGAGCAGTGCGAGCGCGCCGACCAGCAGCGTCAGCACGACGACGGACAAGGGGCGGCGGGCGTGGGCGAACCTGGTCACGATGGCTCCTCGCCGGCGCGTCCGGACGTGGCGCGCGCTCGCCGCCGGCCGCGGGCGCGCGAGAGCCCTCCGCGCCGAACGCGTTTCGGCCCCCGGGTGCAGGATATCCCGGCGCGGCGGGCGGGAGTCCGGCCTCGCGCGCCGCGGCGGCGGCGCCGGCCGATCGCGCGCATTTGCCCGTTGCGCCGATTACAGTCGGTGTCCTGATACCCGCGGTCCGATCCGCGGGCGGACGGTCGCCAGGGGTAGGGGTGTTCCGGCGCTCGGCCGATATACGTGAAGGGGAGGGCGTATGTGGTTTCTGGTGGACAGCGCGGAGCCGGACAAGGGCATCCGGCACGTGGCCAAGGACGGTTCGGCGCGGGTGCGGTCGCTGCATCGCGCGATCCGGCCCGCCGCGCTGGCCGCGGTGGCGGGCTCGGTGGTCGCGCAGGCGATCGCCGACCGGGCGCCGAGCAGTCGCGAGGTCCTGGTGCGCGGCGAGCCGCAACGGGTGCTGGCGCTGCCGGTCCCGGGCCCCGACGGTGAACCGCTCGCCGTGCGGCTGTGGGCCGGCGCGGCGGGGGCGGAGCCGCCCGAGCCACCCGCGGTCGACGCGTTCGTGTGGGACAGTCACCAGTGGACGTTGCGCAGCGACGGCACCGGCGGCCCGGTGCTGCCCGCGGGACATCCACTGCTGCACGGCGCGTGGTTCCTCTCGCGGATCATCGAATGCGAGGACCGCGACCGGTTGATGGCCGCGGCCCTCGACCCCCGGCCCGGCCCGCGCTGGCGCGGCGCCATGCAGGTGCGCACCGCCGACGGCGGCACCGCCGGTGTGTACGGGTTCTTCCGGGGTGACGACCGTGGCCTGTTGCGGGGCTTGCTGATCCAGGTGGCCGCCGACCGTGAGCCGGGCCCGCTGCCGCCGACCTATCGCGACGACGCGGCGGTCGCGCTGCTCGGTGGCACGGCCGCGCTGATCGACACGCGCACCATGCAGATCGTCGAATGGCTGACGCCGCCGCTGGAGGGCATCGCGTGGCGGCACCACCCGGCCTCGCGCGGGCTGGACCCGTCGGGCGAGGGCCGCGAATTCAACCTGGCCACCACGCATCTGGTACACCCAGACGACCTCGCCCCGTATCTGGCCGGCCTGCGCGAACTGGTGGACGGCCGCTTGGACCGGGCGCGGGTGGCCGTGCGGCTGCTGACATTGCGCCGGGAGTGGCGGGCGGTGGAATTGCACTGCGTGCGGATGCCGGGCTCCGCGCCGCGTTTCCTGGCCTGCCTGATCCGCCCGCTGGACCAGGATGCGCTGCCCGGGTAAGGAAACCGGCGCCGCGCGCGGCAGGGGACCGGCGCGGGTCGCGACACGCCGGGAGCGATGGTCGCTGAAAGGTTGCCGTGACTTCGCTGAGAGGTGTCGAGTGGCAGTGGGTCCCGGCGCGCGCGGCCGGTGGACGGCGTGTGCCGCGACCTCGCGCGCCGCTGTCTCGGGAGGCGTTGTTCAGGACATCCGTCCAGTTCAGCGCGGGCGCGCGGCGTGGCTCCCGGCCGGGCCGGTGATCATCGACGCCGGGATCGTGTTGATAGCATGGCGTTTCTAGCCGACCGGATGCGGGCGGACCTCCGGATGCACCTCGAAAGAGTCTTTCCATGCAGTTTGAAATCGTCGAGCGGGACGAGACGTGGGTTGCCGGGCTCCCGGTGCGCAGCCCGAAACGTGCCCTCGGGGAACTGCGTGACCACGATCTCGAGGCGGCCTGGGCGGCGGTGCTGCATCAGGAACTCGGCGGCCCGCTCGCCAGCGCCTACACCGACTACACCGGGGAACTCGGCACCTACAACACCCAGATCGTCGGCTACCAGTGCGCGTCGTTCGGCGAGGTGACCCGCGGCCACCTGGTGGCCAAACTGCCCGCGGGCCCGTACGCGCGGTTCTCCTCGGTGGGCAATTTCCCGCAGGTGATGACCGACCTGTGGACCCAGATCGCCTACGCCGAAGAGCACAACCGCATAAAACGCACCTACACCGGGGATTTCGAGTGTTACCCGCACGCCTACAAGATCGATCTCTATCTGGCGGTAGATCCACGATGACCTACGCGATCGCGGTCCGCGCCGAAGCGCTGTACGGCGGGCTGGTGGTACCGAGGGTGCGGCCGAGCTTCAAGGTCAGCAACAGCGATCTGATCGAGTTCCTCAAGGACCGGCTGCGCGATCGCGGCGCCGCCGAGGCGCCGATGCACACGGTGTACGTGCCCGATCCCGCCGGAAACTACAACGCCATGGTGTGTTTCGAGTACGCCGACCCGGCGGCGGTTCCGGTGGGCGATCTGCTCGTGCGGGTGCCCAAGGGCGTCTACGCTCGGTTCGAACCGAACGGGGACTACCACGACCCCGTCGAGGACGTATGGGCACAAGTCGACGACGCCACGGCGTCGGCGGAGATCACCCGCGCCTACCGGGAGGAGATCGAGGTCTGGCGCGGTGCGGAATCGGTGGAGTTGTTCATCTCCATCCTGGTGTGATAGCCATGTGTTAGCTATTCGTGAACCGACTGGTCTCCATATTCCGGGGTTCGAGCAACTCATACCCCGTGACCTGCGGTGATTTCGGGGCTTCCGATTAGTTTCCGGGAGATTAACCAGACGCCTGGTCAATTTCTTTCAGATGACGGATACTGCCCTAGGCAAACCCTCCCGGAGCGCGAGTCGCCGGGAGCGTGGGTCAGACCGGCTCGAAAACCGCGCGCGGGCGCGGTGGCAACGGAGTAGGAACACCATGACTGTCGAAACAGTCGCGATCGGCGCCGGCGATGCGCGCGATGCCGAGGTGTTGCGGTTTCGCGACATGCATTCCGGATTCGTCGTCCAGGTGGCCACCCCGGACGCCCACCCCGACCTGTGGCGGCGCTACCTGTCCGGTGCGCTGGACGTTTACCGGCAGTACGGGGTCGAGCGCGCACTGGACTTCGACCGGGTCGCCGACGGCCGCTCGACCTCGCTGTTCTTCGCGGCAGTGGACGGTGACGGCCAGGTCGTCGCCGGATTGCGCGCCCAGGGGCCCTACCGGAATCCGGACGAGGTGCACGGCCTCGGCGCGTGGACGGGCAGGCCCGGCGCGGGTGCGCTGCGCGAGGCGCTGGCCGAGCGGATGGACGAGGGTGTCGTGGAGGCCAAGGCCGTCTGGGTGACCCGCGCCGGTCTCTCCTGCCGGTCCCAGCTCGGCGCCGCCGTGGCCCGCTGCGTGGTGCACGCGGCCTGGTTGCTCGGCGCCCGCTACGGTTTCGTCACCGCGGCCGCTCACAGCGCCCGGCTCTACGAGTCCAGCGGCGGGCGTATCGCCAAGGGCATTCCGCCGGTGCCGTATCCGGACGACCGGTATCGAACGGTCCCGCTATGGTGGGATACTCGGGCATATCGGACACACGCCACCAAGTTGCAGGGTTCGCTTCTCGCCCTGGAACGCGCGACGCTCGGCACCCGGCCGTGGCCGTCGCACCGCACGCCGACGCGCGAGCCGCGGATCGGAGGACTGGCTCAGGCATGAACGGTGACCCCGGTCCCGGCGCGGAACATCGACCGCTGATCCTCGACGAGAACGTGCCCGACCAGGCGCAGGTGCTGGTCGACCTGCGCAAATCGCCGACGATCCGGATCCTCGACCTGCGCGACGCGCTGCGCGCCGAACTCGCGGGCGTCCACAATCCGCCCGGTGACGTCGGCGGCCCGGAACAGGACCGGTGGGTGTACTACCCGTGGCGGCGCACCCTGGTCGGCCTGCTCGGCGAACGCGCCTACCGCGCGGTCCGGCTGGATCGCAACCGCAACAAGCTCACCCGCGCCGAACAGCGCCGCCTGTCCGGGCTGGCCGTCGGCATCGTCGGGCAGAGCGTGGGCCACGCCATCGCGCACACGCTGGCCATGGAGGGCGACTGCGGCGCGCTGCGGCTGGCCGACTTCGACGAGATCGAGCTGTCCAATCTGAACCGGGTGCCCGGCAACCTGTTCGACCTGGGCGTGAACAAGGCCGTCGTGACCGCGCGCCGGATCGCCGAACTCGACCCCTACCTGCCGGTCGAGGTGTTCACCGGCGGCGTGGACGACCGCAACCTCGACGCGTTCCTGCACGGGCTGTCGATCGTGGTGGAGGAATGCGATTCCCTCGACGTGAAATTCGCGGTCCGCGAGGGCGCGCGCCGCCACCGGCTGCCGCTGCTGATGGACACCAGCGACCGCGGCCTGTTCGACGTGGAGCGCTACGACCTGGAACCGGACCGCCCGCCGTTCCACGGGTTGCTCGGCGCGACCACCGCCGCCGAGCTGCGTGGCCTGTCCACCCACGACAAGGCGCCACACGTGATGCGCATTCTCGATCCGAAGGAACTGTCGGCGCGGATGGCGGCCAGCATGGCCGAGATCGACGAGACCGTCACCACCTGGCCGCAGCTGGGCAGCGATGTGCAACTGGGCGCGGCCATCGTGGCGGCCGCCGTGCGCCGGATCGGCCTGGGCCACAAGCTGTCCTCGGGCCGTACCAGGATCGACCTGGAACGCGGGCTCGACGGGTTGGCCGAACCCGCGCCGGTCGAGGAACTGGACTGGGACGACGACGGCGCCGCCACCGTGCAGCCCGCCGGCCCCGCCCGGATCAACGTGCTCGAATGCGCCCAGCGCGCGCCCTCGGGCGGCAACACCCAGCCGTGGACGATCCGCGACCTGGGTGACGCCGTGCACCTCGAACTCGCACCGCATCGCTCCTCGGCGATGGACATCGGCTACCGCGCCAGCGCCGTCGCGATCGGCGCCGCGCTGCACAACGCACGCGCGGCGGCCGCGGCGCACGGCATCCTGGGCCCGCACCACCTGGTGGAGGACGAGCGCACCGGGCTCACGGCGGTGCTCGAGTTCGGCGTGGGCTCCGACCCGCTGCTGGCCCGCGACTACCCGGCCGCGCTGGCTCGCGAGACCAACCGCAGGATGGGCAACGGCGCACCGCTCGACGACGCGGTGCTGGCCGGTCTGGAGACCGCCGCGGCCGCCGAAGGCGGTGTCGTGCGCGCCGTCTCCAGCCCCGAGCGCCTGGCCGAGGTGGCCGAACTGCTGGGCGAATCCGACCGCGTGCGCCATCTCACCCCGCGCCTACACGAGGAGATGTTCGGCGAACTGCGCTGGCCGGGCGAGGACCTGCGCACCGGAATCGACGTGCGCGCGATGGAACTGGCCGCCGACGAACAGGCCAAGCTGCGCATCGCCGGCCGCGACGATGTGATGTCGCGGCTGCGCGACTGGTCGGTCGGCCGGGCGCTCGGCGAATACACCCGCGACCGGGTGCGATCGAGTTCGGCGGTGATCGCCGTGACGTTGCCGTGCCCCGACCGCGCGCCCGGTCTTGCCGATTACGCGCGGGCGGGGGCGGCCCTGGAACGGGTGTGGCTGGAGGCCGGACGGCGGGGTCTGGCCGTGCAACCGGTCTCGCCGGTGTTCCTCTATGCCCGCCACCCCGATGAGCTGATCGCGATTTCCCCGGGTTTCGCGGATACACTAACGTCACTTCAGGGCCGTTTCCTGGACCTGCTGGGAGTGCCCGGACATGAGATCATGGCATTGGTGCTTCGCCTGAGCTACGCGGCAGCAGCCACGGTCCGCAGCAGGCGGCTTCCGGTGCCGGGTGCGGGCAACCGCGGCTAGCACGATCGGAGACAAGGTGCCTCGGCGAACGCTCGACTCACTGGTGACGCAGGTCGCCGCCGAGTTGATGGGCGTCGACGCCACCACGATGGTGGCGGCGAGCGAGCGCGTGCTGTCGTGGCTGGTCGAGCATTTCGACGTCGATTTCAGCTATCTGCGCCACACCGACCGCGAACAGCGCGCGACCCTGCTCGTCGCGGAATGGCCGCACCGCAGCGATATCCCCGACCCCGATCCGCTGCGCGTCGTGCACTTCGAGAACGCCGATTCGGTGTTCCGCGAACTCGAGCACACCACCGAACCGGTGATCGTGCGGCCGGGCCGCAGCTACGCCGACTACCAGGAGACGATCCAGCGCTCCTCCGGCATCCCGCAGGTCGCGATGGCCTGCGTGCCGCTGGTCTCGCGCGGCGAATCCACCGGCGTGCTCGGTTTCGTCAAACAGGGCGACCGGGACTGGAGCACCAGGGAGCTCAATGTGCTCCAGGCGATCGCCGCGCTGTTCGCCCAGGTGCAGGCCCGGGTGGTGGCCGAGGAGCGGTTGCGCTACATCGCCCTGCACGACGACCTGACCGGCCTGGCCAACCGCCGCGCGCTGCTCGAGCACATGGAGGAGCGATTACGCGCGGGCAGCCCCGGCCCGGTCGCGGCCTTCTTCCTGGATCTGGATCGGCTCAAGGCGCTCAACGATTTCCTGGGTCACACCGCGGGTGACAACTTCATCCGCACCCTCTCCTCGCGACTGCGCGAGAACCTCGACTCGCACGACATGATCGCCCGGCTGGGCGGCGACGAATTCGTCATCGTGCCCGCCAAACCCATGGACGCGGTCGCCGCGGAACTCGAGGCCACCCGGATCCAGCAGCTCATCGGCCGCCGCGTCGAGGTCGGCGGGGAGTCGGTGAGCCGAGGGGCCAGCGTGGGTGTCGCCGTCGGCATCCCCGGTGAGACCACCGTCGCCGATGTGCTGCGCCGCGCGGATCACGCGCTGCTGTCGGCGAAGTCGGGCGGCGGCAACGGCGTCGCGGTGTTCACCGACGCCATGCGCGCGCAGTTCGAACTACAGGACGATGTGGAGCTGAACCTGCGCGGCGCGGTGTCGGACGGGTCGCTGCTGTTGCATTACCAGCCCGAGGTGGACCTGCGCACCGGGCGGATCGTCGCGCTGGAGGCGCTGGTGCGGTGGATGCATCCCACCAGGGGCCTGCTGCCGCCCGGCGCGTTCGTCACGGTGGCCGAGGCCACCAACCTGGCGGGTGAGCTGGGGCGCTGGGTGATCCGTTCGGCCTGCGCGCAGTTCGCCGAGTGGCGCAGGCGCGGACTGGCTTCCAACGTGGTGATGCGCATCAATGTCTCGCCGGTGCAGTTGGTGAGCCTGGATTTCGTGGAGCGCATCGAGGACATCCTGCGGCTGTTCGGCATCGACGGCAGTTCGGTGTGCCTGGAGATCACCGAGCACGTGGTGGTGCAGGATCTGGCGCGCACCCAGGTGACCTTGCGCGGGCTCAAGCGGATGGGCGTGCAGATCGCCATCGACGACTTCGGCACCGGCTACAGCTCGCTGTCGCACCTGAAGGCGCTGCCGGTGGACGCGGTGAAGATCGACCGCGGTTTCGTGCAGCGGCTCGGCGCGAGCACCGACGATCTGGCCATCGTGAAGTCCATCATCGGCCTGGCCGGGTCGTTCGGGCTGGGCGTGGTCGGCGAGGGCGTGGAGACCGCCGTGGCCGCCCGGACCTTGGTGGGTCTCGGCTGCTACCGGGCCCAGGGGTTCCTGATCGCGCGGCCCATGCCGTCGGACCAGGTGGAAGCGCATCTGGCGCTGGGGCGGATCCCGCTGGATCTGGACCTGCCTCGGGTGACGCGCGGGGTCGCCAAGCACTAGGAGGGGCGGTAGCTTTTCGCCCACTGTTCACCACGTGTTGCACGGGAGGGTCCGTCGCGCTGCGACGATCGGCGGGTGCGCATCGTGCAGCTGGCGAACTTCTACGGTCCGCGGTCGGGTGGGCTGCGCACCGCACTGCATCACCTCGGCGCCGGGTACGTGGCGGCGGGACACGAGGTGGTGCTGATCGTGCCGGGGCCGCGGCGGGCCGAGGAGGTGCTGCCGGGCGGGGCGGTGCGGATCACGTTGCCCGCGTTGGCGATTCCGTGGACCGGCGGCTACCGCGCCGCCGATCCGCGCCGCGTGGCCGATGTGCTGGCCGGGCTGCGGCCGGACGTGCTGGAGGTGTCGGACCGGCTCACGCTGCGCGGTTTCGGGCGCTGGGCGCGCCGCCGTGACGTGGCGAGCGTGATGATCTCGCACGAGCGGCTGGACCGGTTGCTCGGGCAGGTGCTGCCCGGCCCGCTGGCCCGCCGCGGCGCCGACCTCGCGAACCGGCGCACCGCCGACGAATACGACATCGTGGTCTGCACCACCGAATTCGCGCGCGCGGAGTTCGATCGCATCGGCGCGCCGAACGTGGAGTTGGTGCCGCTGGGGGTGGACCTCGATCTGTTCAGCCCGCGCCGGCGCGACCTGCGGTTGCGCGAGGAGCTGGCGGTGCCGGGGCAGCCGCTGCTGGTGCACTGCGGCAGGCTCTCGGTGGAGAAGCGCGTGGACCGCAGCATCGAGGCGGTCGCCGCGCTGCGCAAGGCGGGGGCGGGCGTGCGGCTGGTGATCGCGGGCGACGGGCCGCGCCGCGACGCGCTGGAACGTCGCGCCCGCACCTTGCCCCCGCTGCCGGGCGGCCAGCCGGCCGTGCACTTCACCGGATTCATCAGCGATCGCTCGATGGTCGCGAAACTGCTTGCCACCGCCGATGTCTCGCTGGCTCCCGGCCCGCACGAGACCTTCGGCTTGGCCGCGCTGGAAGCCCTCGCCGCGGGCACGCCCGTCGTCGCCAGCCGCTCGTCCGCTTTGGCCGACATCGTCACCGCCGACTGCGGTGCCGTCGCCGCCGACCACCCCGGCGCCTTCGCCCGCGCCGTCACCGACGTCCTCGCCCTGCCCGCCCCGGCCCGCCGCCACGCCGCCCGCTCCCGCGCCGAACAGTTCACCTGGCCCCGCGCGGTCGCGGGCATGCTCGCGGTGCTGGGGCGTTGACGGGCGAACCGGAGCCGTGGGATCGCCTAGTCGTCGTCCGCACGCGACGCCAGGACGGCGTCGTAGAGCTCGCGGCGGGACACGTTGTGGGTGGCCGCGACGCGCGCGCAGGCGTCCTTGAGGCGCAACCCTTCGGCGGCGGTGAGGGATTCGACGGCTTCGACCAGGTCGGCGGGGTCGGCGGCGACGGGGACGGCGCCCTCCAGCACCACCGTGATCTCGCCGCGCGCGCCCTCGACGGCCCACGCGGCGAGCTCGGCGAGGGTGCCGCGCACGACTTCCTCGTAGGTCTTGGTGAGTTCCCGGCAGACGGCGGCGCGGCGGTCGGGTCCCAGCACGTCGACGGCGTCGGCGAGGCAGTCGGCCAACCGGTGCGGCGCCTCGAAGAACACGCACGCGCGCGGCTCGGTGCGCAGCGTGCCCAGCCACTGTTTGCGCGCGCCGGACTTGCGCGGCGGGAACCCGTCGAAACAGAAGCGCTCCACCGGGATTCCGGACAGCGCCAGCGCGGTGGTGACGGCCGACGGTCCGGGCAGGCAGGTCACCGGCAGGCCGCGTTCGACGCAGGCGGCCACCATCCGGTAGCCCGGATCGCTCACCGACGGCATGCCCGCGTCGGTCACCAGCAGCACGGTGCGGCCGGACTCGATGTCCTCGAGCAGGGCGGGGATGCGCGCGTTCTCCACGTGGTCGTAGAAGCTCACCACGCGCCCGCCGATCTCCACGCCCAGCGCCTTGGCCAGCGAGCGAGTGCGCCGGGTGTCCTCGGCCGCGACCACGTCGGCGGTGGTGAGCCCGTCGCGCAACCGCTGCGAGGCGTCGCCGATATCGCCCAGCGGCGTCGCCGCGAGCACCAACCGTCCCGCGTTCCCGTCCGCCACCACGCCTCCGCTTCGCACCTCTGGTTCACAGTTCCCGAGCCAGCCTATCGACACCGCCGGACCACCCGGCATGCCGAACCGTTCGCCTGGCCATTGCTCTCGCCGTAACCCGGACTAAGCGCGCTCGCGGCTGCCGGGTCGGGGTGAGTGCAGCGGCCCGGGCGAAGTGAGGATTCCCAGCACCCGCACCGCGCGCCTGTGATTCGCGCGGTGTCTCGGTCACCGATGCGCGGCCGGTGCGCACCGACCTAATACGATCGGGGCGTGACCCAGGTGACCTCCCGCGCGACCGTAACCGGGGCCGTGCCCACCTGGTCGAGCCCCGCCCCGCTGCGTCCCGCGCCCGATTTCGGGCCCAGCGACACCCTGCGCGGCTGGCTCGTCACCGGGTTCCTCACGTTGATCGCGGCGATCACCCGGTTCGTCAACCTGCACTATCCCACCGACGCGGGCACCCCGGTCTTCGACGAGAAGCACTACGCGCCGCACGCGTGGCAGATGCTCACCGGCGGCGGCGTCGAGGACAACCCCGGTTACGGCCTGATCGTGCACCCGCCGGTCGGCAAACAGATGATCGCCATCGGCGAATTCCTGTTCGGCTACAACGGTTTCGGCTGGCGGTTCGCCTCCGCGGTGGCGGGCACCGTGCTGGTGCTGCTGGTGATCAGGATCGTGCGGCGCATGGCCCGCTCCACGCTGGTCGGCGCGTTCGCGGGCATCCTGGTGATCGCCGACGGCATGCTGTTCGTCACCTCGCGCATGGCGATGCTCGACATCTTCATGGCGGTGTTCGTGGTCGCCGCGTTCGGCTGCCTGATCGTGGACCGCGACGAGGTGCGCGCCAGGATGGCCCGCGTCGACGCGGAGGGCCGCATCGGGCTCACCGCGTTCGGCCCGCGGCTGGGCGTGCGCTGGTGGCGGTTCGGCGCGGGCGTGCTGCTCGGCCTGGCCTGCGGCACCAAATGGTCGGGCCTGTACTACATCGCCGCGTTCGGCCTCATGAGCGTCTGCTTCGACCTCGCCGCCCGCCGCGCCTACGGCGTGCGCAGGCCGTGGTCGGGCACCGCGCTGCGCGATGTGGGCCCGGCGCTGTACGCGCTGGTGGTGATCCCGCTCGGGGTGTATCTGGCCAGTTACTGGGCCTGGTTCGCCAGCGAGACCGGCGTCTACCGCTACGCCGTCGGCAATCAGGTCGGCGAAGGCGGCCCGTGGTCGTTCTTCCCCGACGCGCTGCGCTCGCTGTGGTTCTACAGCGGTGAATCCCTGCGCTTCCATTCCGAACTCACCAACTCGGCGGGCAACCACCACCCCTGGGAATCCAAGCCGTGGACCTGGCCGATGGGCCTGCGCCCGATGCTGTACTACTTCGCCGACAACAACGTGGGCGGCTGCGGCGAGGCCCAATGCGTGAAGGCCGTCATGCTGGTCGGCACCCCGGCCATCTGGTGGGTGGCGCTGCCGGTGCTCGGCTGGATGCTGTGGCGCGCGGTGGTGCGCCGCGACTGGCGCTACGCGGCGGTGCTCACCGGGTACGGCGCGGGCCTGCTGCCCTGGTTCCTCACCTTGGACCGCCAGATGTACTTCTTCTACGCGGTGCCGCTGGCCCCGTTCCTGATGATGGGCATCGCGCTCGTCCTCGGCGACATCCTGGGGCCCGCGCGGCCGGTGCGCGTCGCGCGCAGTCCCAAGGGCACGTTCCTGCCCGCCCCACCCAGCGAACGCTACGGACTCGGCCTGCTGGCGGTCAGCCTCTACCTGGCGCTGGTGATCGTGAACTTCGCCTGGCTGTGGCCGATCCTGACCGGGCAGTCCATCACGCCCGGCTCCTGGCAGGACCACCTCTGGCTGCCGAGCTGGCGCTAGCCCGCCGTCTCCAGCGCCGAGCGCACGAAACCGAGTGCGGCGTCGTCGTCGAGGCCGAGGCGGCGGATGGTCGCCACGTACGCGATGGCGGCGCGCCCGGCCGCGTCCCGGGTGGGATCGCCGGAGGACGCGATGAACGAGCCTTGCCTGCCCCTGGTCTCGATCACGCCGTCGGCCTCCAGTTCGCGGTAGGCCCTGGCGACGGTGTTGGGCGCGAGACCCAGTTGGGCGGCCAGCGCGCGCACGGTCGGGATCTTCGTGCCCGCGGTCAAGCGGCCGGAGCGCACCCGGTCCACCACCGCCAGCCGGAGCTGCTCGTACGGGGGAACGGGCGAGTCGTGGTCGATCCTGACGGTGGTCAGCATGGTCGCCTCAGACGTCGTCGCGGGCCAAGGGGCAGGACAGGCAGCGCGGGCCACCGCGGCCCGAGCCCAGTTCCGAACCGGGGATCGGCAACACCTCGATGCCCGCGTCGGTGAGCCGCGCGTTGGTCATCTCGTTGCGCTCGTAGGCCACCACCACGCCGGGCGCCAGGGCCAGGGTGTTGTTGCCGTCGTCCCACTGTTCGCGTTCGGCGGTGACGCCGTCGAGTCCGGTGTCGATCACCCGGAGTTTGCCGATGCCCATGGCCTCGGCGGCCGCGGGCAGGAACGGGTCGGGCCCGCGCATGGTGACGCCGCCGTGCTCGTAGGCGGTGTAATCGTCGTCGCGGCGAATCGTGAAGGCGCGCAATTCGTCCCGCACGGCGGGGTACATGACCACGGCGTCGGTGTCGACCATGGTGCACACCGTATCGAGGTGCATGGTCGCGCGGGTCTGCGCGATCGGGAGCACCAGCACGGTGTGGGCCAGCCCGTCGTCGAAGAGGCTGCGCGCGAGCGCCTCCGCGCCGGCGGGGGAGGTGCGCTCGCCCACGCCCACCGCCACCACACCGGGCGCGAGCAGCAGCACGTCGCCGCCCTCGATGGGCGCGGTGTGCGATTCGTAGGCGCGGCGCACGCCCAGGAAGCGCGGGTGGAAGGCGTAGATGAGGTCGGTGAGCGAGGTCTCGCGCATCCGCGCGGGCAGCGCCAGCGAGGTGATGGCCACCCTCGGCCCGACCCAGAACGAGGAGTCCCTGGTGAACAGCAGGTTGGGCAGCGGGTCGATGACGAAGTCGGCGCCCTGGTGCATGCGCCGGACCAGCGACGTGGTGTCGTGGCCGAACGGCAGCTCGTCGAAAGTCATACCCGCCATGAGGATTTCGGCCAGCTCCGGGGCGGGCACGCCGCGCAGGTAGGCGGCGAGCTCGTCGGCCAGCGGGTGGCCGAGCCGCCGGGCGTCGACGGCCTTGGAGATGCCCTGGATGCGGGCCGCGCCGCTCACCGCGACGGTCTCGGTGAGCAGGTCCGAGAGCAGCAGGACCTCCACGCCGCGCGCCCGCAGGAGATCGGCGAACAGGTCGTGCTCCTGCTGCGCGCGCTCGACCCACGGGATGCCGTCGAACAGCAGCTGATCGTTATTGCGCGGGGTGAGTCTGCGCAGCTCGGCGCCGGGCCGGTGCAGCAGCACCGTGCGCAGGGCGCCCACCTCGGAGGTCACTCCGTAGCGTGTCCCGCCGTTCACGGGCACAGCATCTGCTCCCATGCTCCGACCGTAGTTCGCCGCGGGCCCGGGAGCACGGAAATCGGCCACCGAATGGCGCGGGGTGTCCGGTTTCGCTCCGCCCCCAGAAAACCTCGACTATTGTTGAGGTGAATGGAGGAGCGTGATGTCGACAGCCGATTGGCGAGCCAAGGAACTGACCCCCGGACAGCTTTCCGAGCGTAGCGGAGTGGCGGTGTCCGCACTGCACTTCTACGAACGGGAGGGTCTGATCTCCAGCCGCCGCACCAGCGGCAATCAGCGCAGGTACACCAGGGAGACGCTGCGCCGGGTCGCGTTCATCCGCATCTCGCAGCGGGTCGGCATCCCGCTGAGCCAGATCCGCGACGCGCTGGACCGCCTGCCGGAGAGCCGCACGCCCACCCGTCGCGACTGGGAGACGGTGTCCACGCTGTGGCGCGAGGACCTCGACGATCGCATCAATCAGCTGACCCGCCTGCGCGACAACCTCACCGGCTGCATCGGCTGCGGCTGCCTCTCGCTGGGCACCTGCAAACTCGTCAACGAGCACGACCGGCTCGGTGAGGAAGGCCCCGGCGCGCACGTGCTCGACACGCATCTGAACTGCCCGACGAAGCCCGCCACCTGCTGAGACGGGGCGGTTGCGGGGAGTTGACCAGGTCGGCTTAGGTTAGCCTATACTTCTGCGGGCAGAGCCTGGAAGTAGTCCGGGTATGGCCACCGATCCATCAGCGTGACCCGGTCGTCCGGGCCCGTCGGACGAAAGGGCACCCATGTCACCCCTGCCTGCCACGTCGAGATCGCCGCGGACGCGTCTCATGGCGCTGCTCGCCCTGCTCTTGGCGGCCGTGCTGGCCGTTGCCGGGTGCTCCGGCTCCGACGACACGTCCGCCACCGGCGACACCGCGTCGTCGGGCGCCTGGCCGCGCACCTTCACCAACGCCGACGGCACCACCACCGAGATCCCCGCTCAGCCGCAGCGGATCGTCTCCACCGGAGTCTCGGTCACCGGCACCCTGCTGGCGATCGACGCGCCCGTGGTGGCCAGCGCCGCCGCCACCGAGGGCAGGTTCTTCGACCAGTGGGCCGACGTGGCCGCCGAGCGCGGGGTCGAAAACCTGTGGTCGGTCGGCACTTTCGACGTCGAGGCCGTGTACGCCGCCGAGCCCGACCTGATCGTGGTGGTGACCTCGGGCCGCGACGCGCTGGTCGACCAGGTCGGCGAACTCGGGCGCATCGCGCCGACCATCGTGGTCGACTACGGCGGCCAGACCTGGCAGTCGCTCGCGCGCCAGCTCGGCACCGCCACCGGTCTGGAGGAGCGCGCCGAGCAGGTGATCGCGGACTTCGACGCGAATGTCGCGGAGGCGAAGGCGAAGATCACCGTGCCCGCGGGCACGGCCAACATCATCTCCTACAACGGCCCCGGCCAGGACAACCCGATCGCCAGGGCGGGCGGCGCGCAGGCCGAACTGCTCACCGCGCTCGGCTTCACCGTGGAGGACCCGGACCCGAGCTGGCACACCCAGCCGCAGCCGCGCGCCGACTTCGTGTGGACCGCCTACGAGAACCTGACCAAGCTCACCGCCGAGACCACGTTCATCCTCAGCGCCGACAACGCCCGCGCCGCCGGGTTCCGCGATGATCCGGTGCTGGCGAATGTGCCGTCGGTCAAGGCGAACCAGGTGTACGGCCTGGGGCTCAACTCGTTCCGCATGGACTACTACAGCGCCATCGAGATCGTCGACGGCGTGGTCGAGAACTTCGGCAAGTGACGGGGTGGCCGCCCGCCCGGCGCGGGCGGCCGTTCCGGCGCACCGACCGCCCCATGTCCACCGTCGCCTATCCGACCCGCCGCCCGCACGCCCGTCAGCGCGCGTTGCGCCGCAACGGCCTGCTGGTGCTGCTCGCGCTGCTGGCCGTCTTCGTCGTGCTCGGCATCATCACCGGCACCACCTCGATCCCGCTCGCCGACACCTGGGACGCGATCGTCGCGTTCGATCCCGCCGACAGCGATCACCTGCTGGTGCGGCACCTGCGCATCCCGCGCACCCTGCTGGGCATCGTGGTCGGCTGCGCGCTCGGCGTGGCGGGCACGATCATGCAGGCGCTCACCCGCAACCCGCTCGCCGATCCCGGCATCCTCGGCGTCAACGCGGGCGCGACCGTCGCGATCGCGGCGGCGATCTCCTTCTTCGGCGTCACCACCGTGAGCGGGTACATGTGGTTCGGGCTGGCGGGCGCCGCGCTGGCCGGCGCGGCGGTCTACCTGCTCGGCGGCGTCGGCCGCGGCACCCACCCCGTGCGGGTGGTACTGGCCGGCGCGGCGCTCACCGTGGTGCTGCTCGCGCTCACCCAGGTGATCCTGGTCAACAGCGAGGAAGCCGTGTTCGACCGCTTCCGGCACTGGATGGTCGGCTCGCTCCAAGGGCGCGGCTACGACGTGCTGATCCCGGTCGTCACGCTGGTCGCCGCTGGCCTGCTCCTGGCGGCCGCGCTGGCCCGGCTGCTGGACGCGGCCGCGCTCGGCCACGACCTGAGCCGGGCGCTGGGCGCGCAACCGCTGCGGGTGTGGGCGCTGTCGGCGGTCGCGGTGATCGTGCTGGCCGGCGCGGCCACGGCCGCGGCGGGGCCCATCGGTTTCGTCGGACTCACCGCGCCGCACATCGCGCGCTTCGTCGCGGGCGCCGATCACCGCTGGGTGCTGCCGTACTCGATGCTGATCTCGGCGGTGCTGGTGGTCGCGGCCGACACGCTGGGCCGGGTGGTGGCGCCGCCCGGCGAGGTGGGCGTCGGCATCATGGTCGCGCTCATGGGCGGACCGTTCTTCGTCGCTCTGGTGCGCCGCCGTCGATTGGTGCAGCTGTGAGCGCGCCGGTGCGGACCACGGGACGGGTGTGGCGGGGGAGCAAGCACTCCGTCGTCATCCGGCCCCGAGTGCTCACCGTCACCGCGATTCTCGCCGCGCTCACGGTCGCGGGCGCGGTCTACGCGATGACGCTCGGCACGCTGCCGATCCCGGTCGCCGACATCCTGGCCACCCTCACCGGCGGCGACGGCGGCCGGTACGAGCGGATCATCCGCGACATCCGGCTGCCGCACGTGGTGACGGCCGTGTGCGCGGGGGCGGCGCTCGGCGTCTCGGGCGCGGTGTTCCAGTCGGTATCGCGCAACGCGCTCGGCTCGCCCGACGTCATCGGCTTCACCACGGGCGCCGCGACGGGCGCGATCGCGCAGATCGTCTTCTTCGGCGCGGGCCCGTTGCAGGTCGCGCTCGGTGCGATCCTGGGCGGCGTCGCGACCGCTGTCGTGGTGTACCTGCTGTCGGTGAAAGCCGGAGTTACCGGCGGATACCGGTTGGTGCTCACCGGTATCGGCGTCGGCGAGGTGCTGGCCGCGCTCAACGGTCTCATGCTCGTGAAGGGCGATCTGGACAACGCGATCGCGGCCGATATGTGGCTGGCCGGCTCTCTGGAGTCGCGCAAGTGGATGCACGCCGTGCCGGTGCTGATCGGCGTGCTGGTGATCGTCCCGCTGATCGCGGTGATCGCGCGGCATTCGACGCTGATGGAGATGGGCGACGACATCGCGGGCCAGCTCGGCGTGCCTGTCGAACGCGTCCGGCTGTCGCTGATCTTCGGCGCGGTCCTGCTGGCCGCGCTGGCCACCGGCGCGGCCGGGCCGATCGCCTTCATCGCCCTCGCCGCACCGCAACTGGTGCTGCGGCTCACCCGATCGACCACGCTGCCGGTCTTCAGCGCGGCGGCGATGGGCGCGTTCCTGCTGGTCACCGCCGACGTGATCACCCGGACCCTGCCGATCGGGGCGAGCGTGCCCATCGGCCGCATGACCGGCATCGTCGGCGGCCTTTATCTCATCTGGCTGCTCAGCCGGTCGAAACAGGTGTAGCGGAGGGATCACATGCCAGAGGCCGACACCACACCCCTGCGCGGGGTGGGACTGGACCTGTCCTACGACTCGCGGCGGGTGGCGAGCGATCTCAGCGTCGACATCCCGGCGGGGGCGATCACCGTCATCCTCGGGCCCAACGCCTGCGGCAAATCGACGCTGCTGCGGGCACTTTCGCGCCTGCTGGTCCCCGACGCCGGGCAGGTGATCCTGGACGGCAAGGACATCCACAAGTATTCGGCGAAGGAGGTGGCGCGCCGGCTCGGCCTGCTACCGCAGACCTCGGTCGCGCCGTTCGGCATCTGCGTCGCGGATCTCGTCGCACGCGGGCGGTTCCCGCACCAGCGGCTGCTGCGACAGTGGTCGCCCGAGGACGAGCGCGTGGTGGCGAAGGCGATGGCGGCGACGTCGATCACCGCGCTGGCCGACCGGCCCGTCGAGGAACTGTCCGGCGGGCAGCGGCAGCGGGTCTGGCTGGCCATGGTGCTCGCGCAGGACACGCCGGTGCTGCTGCTGGACGAACCCACGACCTACCCCGACATCGCCCACCAGCTCGACGTGCTGGAGCTGTGCCGCAGGCTCAACGCCGAGGACGGGCGCACCCTGGTGCTGGTGCTGCACGACCTCAACCAGGCCGCCCGCTACGCCGACCACCTCGTCGTCCTGCGCGAGGGCGCGGTCGTGGCCACCGGCGCGCCCGCCGAGGTGCTGACGCCGGATCTGCTCGAGGCCGTGTTCGGCTTGCGGGCGATGATCATCACCGATCCGGTTTCCGGTGCGCCCCTGGTGATTCCGATCGAGAGCGTGTCCGGGAGCAAGTCCATCGAGCGGGCGGGCTGACCCCCTACTTGGTCAGCGAATCCTGCAACTTGCTGAATTGCGCACTCGCCCTGCGGATCACGAACTCGTAGGGGAAGGCGAACTTGCGCGCCCACCAGTACCCGAACCGGATGTCGAACGAGCTGTAGATCAGGTAGTGGTTGCGCGTGACACCGCGCAGGATCGCCGCCGCCACCTTCTCCGGCGCGACCGCGTGCTTGGTGAACACCTTTGTGAACCGGCGCACCTTCGGATCGTCCTTGTCGACGCCGACCAGTTCGAAGCTGTGCACCAGCGGCGTGTTCACCGCGCCGGGCGCGACCAGGTGCACCGAGATGCCGTGGCGTTCCAGATCGAAGCGCAGCACATCGGACACCCCGCGGATGCCGTACTTGCCCGCGCTGTAGGCGGCGTGCCACGGCAGCGCCAGCAGCCCAGCCGCCGACGACACGTTCACCAGCGCGCCACCCCGCCCGGCCCGCACCATCTCCGGCACGAAGCTCTCGATCACGTGGATCGGGCCCATCAGGTTGATGTCGACCATCCGCTTCCAGTGCCGGTGCTCGAGGTTCTCCACCGTGCCCCAGGTCGACGTGCCCGCCACGTTCATCACCACGTCCAGGCTGCCGTGCGCGGCGTGCACGTCGACGGCGAACGCGGCCACCGCCTCGTAATCGGTGATGTCGAACGCGCGCCAGGCCGGCACCTGTCCGCCCGCCGCCTCGATATCGGCGACCGTGGCGGCCAGCCCCTCGGCGTTGATATCGGTGAGCACCAGCTCACCGCCCGCCTCGGCCACCGCCAGCGCCGTCGCCCGCCCTATCCCGCTGGCCGCCCCCGTCACCAGCACTTTCGCGCCCCGGAAGTCACGGCGGCCGATCCGCCGCCGCCCCACACCTAGCACCACGGCATCCCCATCTCACTAGCCCGATACGGCACCCGCAGGGTACTGCGCGCCGCACGGCGCGCGCCGGGAGACACCGATTATCTGTGCGGGTTCCTACCTCAGCGTTCGGTGGGCGCGGCGCGCAGCTGGGCCAGGAACTCCGTCATCGCCGCCCACATCGCCGCGTTCAGTTCCGTGTGCTGCCCGGTGCCGGTGACCACGCGGTGATCGACGCCGTTCGCCGCGAACCGGGCCACGAGGGCGCCGCGCAGCGGCGACGGCACGGCTCGGGCCGAGTTGTCGAATCTCCCCGCCGAGCGAGCGGTTCACCCGCTGTTCGTGTGTCGCCCGTGCATGAGTACCGCACCGCCGGGGATGATCGGGATATGACCTCTCTCGAAAGCAAGGCCAATGTCCTGCTCGCGCTGCACCGTCCGGGCGACCCGGTGGTCCTGCCCACCGTGTGGGACGCGTGGTCGGCGAATCTCGCTGTGGCGGCCGGATTCTCGGCGCTCACCCTGGGCTCGCACCCCGTCGCCGATTCGGTGGGGCGCGCCGACGGCGAGGGGATGACCTTCACCGAACTGCTCACCCGGGTCCGCCAGATCACCGGCGCCGTCGACGTGCCCGTCTCGGTCGACATCGAATCCGGCTACGGGCTCGGCCCGGCCCAGCTCGTCGAGGGCCTGCTCGAGGTGGGCGCGGTGGGGCTCAATATCGAGGACACCGTGCACGGCGAGGGCAAGCGCCTGCGCGGCGCGGAGGAGCACGCCGAACTGGTGCACGGCTTGCGCGAGTACGCCGACGCCGCGGGCGTGCACCTGGTGGTCAACGCGCGCACCGACTTGTTCCTGCGCCAGGACGGCGACGAGTCCGACCGGGTCGACCGCGTGATCGCCCGGCTGAAGCTGGCCGCCGACGCGGGCGCCGACGTGCTCTACCCGGTCGGCAGGCACGCGGCCGACGTGCAGCGCAGGCTCACCGCCGAACTCCCGCTGCCCGTCAACGCGATCGGCCTGCCGGACAAGTCCGACAAGGCCGAACTCGCCGCGCAGGGCGTCGCCCGCATCAGCTTCGGCCCGTTCCTCCAGGCCGCCCTCGCCGAGGAGGCGAACCGCCTGCTCGCGCGCTGGATCTGAGCGGGCGACGGGGCGAGGCTCACCGCCGCAACGCCCGGTACCGCCGCAGCAACGCGGTGATCCGGGCGTAGTCGCGCGCCCCGTTCAGCTCCGTCAGCAGATCGTCGGGGCACAGCTCGTACAGCTCACCCCGGTAGCGGCGATTCTTGTTGTCCCAGATGCGATATCCGCCGGGAACACCGCGCGCCACGTATCTGCGTCCAGCGATTACGCGTCCTTCTTGTCCAGGTAGCGCGGGTACACGGGCTCCGGTGCGGGCAGCGGGGTGCCGGGCGTGAGTGGGGTGGCGATGTCGGCGAAGGTGCGGCCCTCCTGCGCGAGCAGGTCCAGGATCTTCGCCGACGACGCGGGCAGCACCGGCTGCACCAGTAGCGCGACGATACGCACCACCTCCAGCGTCACGTACAGCACGGTCGCCATCCGGGCCAGGTCCGCCTCGGTGCCCGATTTGCGCAGCGCCCACGGCGCCTGGGCGGAGAAGTACTTGTTCGTCTCGCCCAGCGTCAGCCAGATCGCCTCGAGCGCCAAATGCATCTGCTGCGCGTCGAATTCGGCGCGGCAGCGCTCCAGCAGGCCGTGCGCGCGGTCCAGCAGTGCGCGGTCCTCGTCGGTGAACTCACCGGGCGTGGGCACGGCCGCGCCGCAGTTCTTGTTCACCATGGTCAGACTGCGCTGCACCAGGTTGCCGAACTCGTTGGCCAGATCGCTGTTGATGCGGGAGACGATCGCCTCGTGGCTGTAGCTGCCGTCCTGGCCGTAGGAGATCTCGCGCAGCAGGAAGAAGCGCACCGCGTCGACGCCGTACTCGTTCACGAGCTCGAGCGGGTCGACCACGTTGCCGACCGACTTCGACATCTTCTCGCCCTTGTTGTACAGGAACCCGTGCACGAACACGCGTTTCGGCAGTTCGACGCCGGCCGACATCAGGAACGCCGGCCAGTACACGGTGTGGAATCGGGTGATGTCCTTGCCGATGATGTGCACGTCGGCGGGCCAGAACTTGGTGAACGCCGCCGAATCCGTCTGGGGGAAGCCGACTCCGGTGAGGTAGTTGGTGAGCGCGTCCACCCACACGTACATGACGTGGTCGGGATGGTCGGGCACCGGCACGCCCCAGTCGAACGTGGTGCGCGAGATGGACAGATCCTTCAGCCCGGCCTTCACGTAGCTGACGATCTCGTTGCGGCGCGTGGCGGGCGCGATGAACTCGGGGTGCTCCTCGTAGAGCGCGAGCAGGCGGTCCTGGTACTTCGAGAGCCGGAAGAAGAAGTTGGACTCCTCGGTCCACTCGACGGGCGTGTTCGTCTCGGTGGAGACGCGAGTGCCGTCGTCGAGCAGGGTGGTCTCCTCCTCGGTGTAGAACGCCTCGTCGCGCACCGAGTACCAGCCGGAGTAGTTGTCCAGGTAGATGTCGCCCGCGGCGAGCATCCGCTCCCAGATCGCGATGCTGGCGCGCTTGTGATCCTCGTCGGTGGTGCGGATGAAGCGGTCGTAGGAGATGTCGAGGGTCTTGTCGAGCTGCTCGAACACGTCGGAGTTGCGCCGCGCCAGCTCCTGGACCGGAACGCCCTCCGCCGCCGCGGCCTGCTGCATCTTCTGGCCGTGCTCGTCGGTACCCGTCATGAAGAAGACGTCGTACCCGTCGAGCCGTTTGAACCGGGCCAGGGCGTCGGCCGAGATGTACTCGTAGGCGTGCCCGATATGCGGCGCACCGTTCGGGTACGCGATGGCCGTGGTGATGTAGAAGGCTGGTGCCTCGGCACCAGAGGATGCTGTGCGTCCGGCTGCAGTCATGGTGGCTCTACTGTAGTGCGCGTGCATTCCGTCGCCCACGTGAATATCCGTGTCTGTGTCTCCGGCCCCGGCGCGCCGGTCCGGCTCGCGGGTGAGTGCCGATGAGCGCCAAGCGTTCCGCGCCCGAATTGCCCGAACCGCTGACCCCGCTGGTGGACGCGCACACCCACCTGGACGCGTGCGGTGCGACCGACGCGGCGTCGACCGCGGTGATCGTCGACCGCGCCGAATCGGTGGGTGTGGGCCGCGTGGTGACGGTGGCCGACGACCTGGCCGCCGCCCGGTGGGCCGTCGAGGCCGCGCACTGGGACCCGCGCGTGTACGCGGCCGTGGCGCTGCATCCCACCCGTGCCAACGCGCTCGACGACGCGGCCAAGGCCGAGTTGGAAACCCTGGCGGGCGATCCCCGCGTGGTCGCGGTGGGCGAGACCGGGCTCGACTACTACTGGCCCGGCAAGCTGGACGGCTGCGCCGATATCGAGACCCAGGTCGAGGGCTTCCGCTGGCATATCGACCTGGCCAAGCGGGTGCGCAAACCGCTCATGATCCACAACCGCGAGGCCGACCACGACCTGCTCACGGTGCTGCTGGACGAGGGCGCGCCGCCGACCGTGATCTTCCACTGCTTCTCCTCCGACACGAACATGGCGCTGTCCTGCGTCGCGGAGGGGTATGTGCTCAGCTTCTCCGGCACGGTGAGTTTCAAGAACGCCCACGAGCTGCGCGAGGCCGCCAAGGTGGTGCCCGACGAGCAGATTCTGGTGGAGACCGACGCCCCCTACCTGACCCCGCATCCGTTCCGGGGCGCGCCCAACGAGCCGTACTGCCTGCCGTACACGGTGCGGGCGCTGGCCGAGTTGCGCGGGCAGGATCCGCGGGAGTTGGCGGAGATCACGACCGCCAATGCGCGGCGGGTGTATCGGTTCTGAGCGAGGGGCGGGGAGTGGTTTCTGAGTGAGGTTCGCGGGGAGCGCTGAACTGCTCGGTGAGGTGCGTGGAGCGCTCGTGCGTGGCGCTGGCGCGGGGTGCTCGTGCGTCGGCGCTCGCGCGGTAGTGCTCGTGCGCGGTGCTCGCGCGGAGTAGTGAACGCGGGCGCCCGCGCGACGCGTACCCCGGCGTGTCGCGGGCAAACGCGGAATGTGTTTCAGGTCACTTCCGGTCTCGGAGGCCGTGATCTACCTGCGGCGTCGATATCAATTCGTGATCACCGCTGGTACCGGTCACGGCGGCGCGGTTGTCCAGCGCTGACCGCTTCGTTATCGTACTGTGACCATGTCCCCCTTAACGAGGATCAACCAGTCCCGCTCGCCGCTGTTGTACGCGGCGATCGCGGCGCTGCTGCTGACGCTGATCGTCGGCGCCTCGATGGCGATCGTGAACCGCAAGACGGTCACGGTCGTCGTGGACGGCGAGCGCTCGATCCTGACCACCATGTCCCGTGATGTCGACGGGGTGCTGCGTGCGGCCGGATACGACGTGACCGATCGCGACCTGGTCCGCCCCGGGCGCGGCTCGTCGGTGACCGACGGCGCGACGATCGTGCTGAACCGGGCGCGCGAGGTGGCGCTCACCCTGGACGGCAAGGTCGAGCAGGTGTGGACCACCGGCCTGACCGCGGGCGAGGCCCTCGACGAGCTGAACCTCTCCGCCGAGATGTTCGTCTCTCCGGCCCGCGACGAGCCGCTGCCGCTGGACGGCGCGAAGCTGCACGTGGCCAGCCCGCGCGCGGTGACGCTGGTCGACGGCGCCGGTCAGGCGGTCGACCTGCGGCTGGCCGCGCCGACCGTCGGCGACCTCCTGGCCGTGGCCGGGGTGCCGCTGATCGAGCAGGACACCGTCGAGCCCGCCGCGAGCACCCCGCTGACCGACGGCCAGCACATCGTGGTGACGCGCAAGCGCGTCGAACAGCGCACCGAGACGCTGCCGTTCGACCCGCCGGAGAACGTCATCGAGGACCCCACGCTGAACATGAGTCGCACCATCGTCGAGAATCCCGGCGCGCCGGGCGTGCACGACGTGACCTTCGCGGTGACCCTGGTCAACGGCCAGGAGGTGGAGCGCACGCAGGTGAGCGCCAGCGTGCAGGTCCCCGCGCAGCCGAAGACGGTGCGCAAGGGCGCCAAGCCCGGCACCGAGGTCCCGCCCGTACGCGACGGCCACATCTGGGACGCCCTGGCCCGCTGCGAGTCCAACGGCAACTGGTCCATCAACACCGGCAACGGCTACTACGGCGGCGTGCAGTTCGACCAGAACACCTGGGCCCGCCAGGGCGGCCTCAAATACGCCCCCCGCGCCGACCTGGCCACCCGCGAAGAACAAATCGCCATCGCCGAAGTCACCCGCGCCCGCCAAGGCTGGGGCGCCTGGCCCTCCTGCACCAGCCGCCTCGGGCTGAGCTGAACTCTCCAAGACGAACACCGCGGCGCCGCACGGGAATCCGTGCGGCGCCGCAGTGCGTTCGGCCTCACTCCGATAGGCGTACCGTCCCTGTCGGAGTGAACCGCGTGTACTGGGCGGTGGAGTGATACGGCACGCTGGCGGCCCCACGGCGTTCGGGAGGGACGTGGTGGACCAGCGGTCCGGACGGTGTGTCGTCGGCCAGCCAATTGTTCACAGTGCGGCGAGGAATCAGCAGGTGATGGGACACGTCCGTAGGCGTGAACAAGGCATCGCGAAACACATCGATCACACCGCCACCTCCTTGCCTCCCCATCAAGTATCGCCAGAGGCGCCGGTGTCCGTGTCGTGTCGGCGCACCCGCGCGGTGTCCCGGCGTAGTTCGCCGGGTTGATAGGTTCTAGCGGTGTCCGATGCTGAGGAATCCGCTCGTGGGAGTGCTGCGCTGTTGGGGCCCGCTGAGGTGCGGGTGTTGGCGGAGCGGTTCGGGGTGCGGCCGACGAAGCAGCTCGGGCAGAACTTCGTGCACGACGCGAATACGGTGCGGCGGATCGTGAGTGCGGCGGGGGTGGGGCGCGACGATGTGGTGCTCGAGGTGGGGCCGGGACTGGGGTCGCTGACGCTGGCGCTGCTCGATGTGGTGGACTCGGTGGTCGCCGTCGAGATCGATCCCGTTCTGGCGCGGCATCTTCCGGCCACGGTCGCGGATCGCGCGCCGGAGCTGGCGGACCGCCTGCGGGTTGTGGAAGCTGACGCGCTGCGGGTGAGCGCCGCCGACCTGCCCGCCGAGCCGACCGCGCTGGTGGCGAACCTGCCGTACAACGTGGCGGTCCCCGTGCTGCTGCACCTGCTGGCCGAGCTGCCGAGCCTGCGCACCGCGCTGGTCATGGTGCAGGCCGAGGTCGCCGACCGGCTGGCCGCCGAACCGGGCAGCCGCACCTACGGCGTGCCGAGCGTGAAAGCCGGGTTCTTCGGGACCGTGCGCCGCGCGGGCGCGGTGGGGACCCAAGTGTTCTGGCCGGTGCCGCGCGTCGAATCCGGTCTGGTCCGCGTCGAGCGCTTCGCCGAACCGCCGTGGCCGATCGACGCCGAGCATCGCCGCCGCGTCTTCGAGGTCGTCGACGCCGCGTTCGCCCAGCGCCGCAAGACCTTGCGCGCCGCGCTGGCCGGCTGGGCCGGTTCCCCCGCCGAAGCCGAACGCCGCCTCACCGCGGCGGGCATCGCGCCCACCGCCCGCGGCGAAACCCTCGATACGGCCGCCTTCGTCCGCCTGGCCGAACAGGGCTAGCGCCGGGGGCACGGTCCGGCAGCCCATGTCGTATCGGACCATGCCGAACGAGCCCGTCGAGCCCGCGCTGTTCTCCGAGCAGTGGTTGCCGAAAATCGTGGCGCGGCTCAACGACCACGAGGTCGAGGTGGTCGAGCTCGGCGGAGAGTTCGTGTGGCACATGCACGACGACACTGACGAGCTGTTCTTCGTGATCGCGGGGGAGTTGACCATCCAACTGCGCGACGGCGACCTGCGCCTGGGCCGGGACAGTTGTTCGTGGTGCCGAAAAGGCGTGGAGCACTGCCCGATCGCCGAGGGCGAGGTGCAAATAATGCTCATCGAGCCCGCCGGCGTGGTGAACACCGGCGACGCGGGCGACCCGCTCACGGCGACTCGCCCGCCTGAATCCAGGGCCGACGCGCTGATCGCGATTCGCTCAGCGGTGCCCGTCGCCGTGCTCGTGCGCCCCGTCGGGCGCGAATTCCGTTGTGGAAGCGGCGGGAACGGTGAACTCGGCACGGTGCACCGAACCGCCGTGGGCGAATTCGAGGAAGACGCGATACTCGCCGGATGCCGGGGCGCCCACGGAGAAGGCCACGTCCGGGCCCGCGGGCGTGCTCCCGACCTCGCCCGTCGGATGCGCGTGCATGTAGGCGAGGGTCTTCTCCTCCAGCCCGACCAGGTGCGCGTACGCGCCGAGGTACGGCTCGAGATCGGTGACCGGACGGCCGTCGCGAGTGATGGTGAAGCGCAGCTCGTCCGCCTTGTGCGTGGCGAGCGCGCCCGCGAGCCGCACTTCGTAACCGTCCACCGTCGCGACGTCGGCGGGCGGTGGCAGCGGCCGCGACGGCGCGGGCCCCTCGACGGTGAACTCGCGGCTCAGCACCACACCGTCGAACGCGAGCGCCTTATCGGCCGGCGCGAAATCCGCGAACACGCGATAGACCCCCGGGCTCGCCCAGGTCCAGTCGACAGTCCACGTCCCGTCGGCCGCCATCTGCGGATGCGCATGCCGGAACTCGGCCGTGTCGGACCGCGCCACGATGAGATGCAGCGGCTTCTCGTGCCGGATCTCGAAATCGGTGCAGGGCGCCCCGTCCACCCCGGTGATGCGGAAGCTGAGGGTGCCCGCGCGGCCTGGCACGTCGGGCGCGCTGATCTCGGACATCCGGAAGGCGGATGCCTCCTCCGACAACCCGGTCGGCCAGTAGCTCGCGTCGAAGGCGACTGCGCCGCGCTCCGGCTCACCGACCAGGGCTCCGATCCCCAGTGCGGCGCCCAGGAGCGCGGCGAGTCCCACGCCGACCGCGGCGAACCGCAGCCGGTTCCGCATCAGACGGCGACCTCGTAGCCGGCCTCGTCGACCGCGGCATTGATGTCGGCGTCGGCCAGCGGGCCGGTGCTGTCCACGCGGACCAGTCCGGTCGCCAGGTCGACGTCGACCGAGGTGACGCCGTCGATCTTGCCGATCTCGCTCTTGACCGAGCTGACGCAGTGACCGCAGGTCATGCCCTTGACGGTGTAGGTGGTGGTGGCCATGTCCGACTCCTTCGCTCGCTGACATCATACGGTCCAGGGGTATCCCCGACGACAGCGAAAATACCCTATGGGGGTATCTGTCGGCAAGGTGCGCCCGTGACGCGGCTGACCGGCGGGTGAACGGCCGTCGTCGAGCCCGGCGTTTGTCGCACCCACGCATTAGGCTTGAACCTCGTGTTGTCAGTAGTGCCGAGCCCCGTCACCGTGCGCGCGCCGTCCAAGGTGAACCTCCACCTGGGGGTCGGTGACCTGCGCCCCGACGGTTACCACGATCTGACCACGGTGTTCCAGGCCCTCTCGCTCGGCGACGATCTCGAACTCGCGCCCGCGGCCGCGCTCACCGTCCGGGTGACGGGTGAGGGCGCGAGCGAGGTGCCGACCGACCGCGCCAACCTGGTGTGGAAGGCCGCCGTGCGGTTGGCGCACCTGGCCGGGCGCGCCCCGCTGGTGGAAATCACCATCGCCAAGGGCATCCCGGTCGCGGG
Source organism: Nocardia puris (assembly GCF_036051655.1). Classification (NCBI taxonomy): domain Bacteria; kingdom Bacillati; phylum Actinomycetota; class Actinomycetes; order Mycobacteriales; family Nocardiaceae; genus Nocardia; species Nocardia puris. The sequence continues at coordinate 3,229,396 of NZ_CP107943.1, forward strand.
CGGGATGGCGGGCGGCAGCGCCGACGCCGCGGCCGCGCTGGTCGGCCTCAACGAACTGTGGGACATCGGGCTGAGCCGCGACGAATTGTCCTCCGTCGCCGCCGAACTCGGCAGCGATGTGCCCTTCGCCCTGCACGGCGGCACCGCACTCGGCACCGGGCGCGGTGAACGACTGCTCCCGGTGTTGTCCCGCAACACTTTTCACTGGGTGCTCGCGCTGGCCAAGGGCGGGCTGTCCACGCCGTCGGTGTTCGCCGAACTGGACCGTTTGCGCGAACAGGGCGACCCGCCGCGCCTCGGCGAACCCCAGCAGCTCATGCAGGCCCTGGCCTCCGGCGACCCGCACCAGCTCGCCCCGCTGCTCGGCAACGATCTGCAAGCCGCCGCCGTCTCCCTGCGCCCCGAACTGCGCCGCACCTTGCGCGGCGGCGTCACCGCGGGCGCCCTGGCCGGACTGGTCTCCGGCTCCGGCCCCACCTGCGCGTTCCTCTGCGAATCCGAGGAGGCCGCCGTCTCGGTGGCGGCGGAACTCGCGGGCGCGGGTGTGGCGCGCGGCATCCGCACCGCCAACGGCCCCGTTCCCGGCGCCCGCGTCATCGATCCGGACCCTCACAAGCGCTGACCCAGGTTCGGTGCACGTCCCCGGTCGAGCGTGGACGACCCAGGCCGAGTGGCGGCGGGCGCGGGCGGGCCGCGACGAGGGTCCGGGCCGCGTCCCACTGCTCCACGTACCGGGGGCACGTGAAACCCGGCAGCCGCGCCGTACCCGGCTCCCGCACCGCGCGGGAGTGCCCCGCACCCCGGGCACGCGACCTGGCGTCGGCCCCACTCTCGGCTCCCACACCGTGCGGGAGTGCTCCGTACCTCGACCCCGGTAGTCGAGGCGCGCGACCGGCGTCGGCCCCGCCCTCGGCACCCACACCGTGCGGAAGTGCCCCGCCCCCGGTGAGTAGGCTCGTAAGGTCGGCGCGCGAGAGGTGGAAACAGGGTTCATGGCCAACCTGATCAATCTGGAACAGGTCTCCAAGAGCTTCGGGATCAAACCGCTGCTGGACAACGTGTCGCTGGGCGTGCACGCGGGGGAGCGCATCGGCGTGGTCGGGCTCAACGGTGGCGGCAAGACCACCCTGCTCGAAGTGCTGACCGGTCTGGAGGAGCCCGACAGCGGCCGGGTGAGCAGGCTCGGCGGCCTGCGGATGGCCGTGGTCACCCAGCGCGGCGTGCTCCCCGACGGCGCGACGGTGGGGGAGGTCGTGCTGGCCGGACTCGCCGACGACGCGCTCTCCGGGGAGGTGGCCGAACACGAATGGGCCTCCGACCCGCGCATCCGTTCGGTGCTCGACGGCATCGGCATCCAGAACCTGGGCCTCGACACGCCGGTGCGCAACCTGTCCGGCGGTGAGCGTCGCCGCGTCGCGCTGGCCGCCGCCCTGGTGCGCGACCTGGATCTGCTGGTGCTGGACGAGCCGACCAACCACCTCGACGTGGAGGGCGTGCAGTGGCTGGCCCGCCACCTCATCGACCGCCGCAGCGCCCTGATCGTGGTGACCCACGATCGCTGGTTCCTCGACACCGTCGCCACCAACACCTGGGAGGTCGTCGGCGGCAAGGTCGAGAGCTACGAGGGCGGTTACGGCGACTGGATCTTCGCCCGCGCTGAACGCGCGCGCCAGGCCGACGCCACCGAGGCGCGGCGGCGCAACCTGGCCCGCAAAGAACTGGCGTGGTTGCGGCGCGGCCCGCAGGCCCGCACCTCCAAACCGCGCTACCGCGTGGAGGCCGCCGAAGCATTGATCGCCGACGTGCCGCCGCCGCGCGACAGCGTCTCGCTGGCCGCGTTCGCCCGTAAACGCCTGGGCCGGGTGGTGATCGAGCTCGAGGACGCCACTCTCACCACCCCCGACGGCCGCGAACTCGTGCACGACCTCACCTGGCGGCTCGCGCCGGGCGAACGCCTCGGCCTGGTCGGGGTGAACGGCTCCGGCAAGACCACGCTGCTGCGCGCGCTCGCGGGCGACGCGGAACTGGCCGCGGGCAAGCGGATTCAGGGCCAGACCGTCCAGATCGGCTGGCTGCGACAGGAACTCGACGACCTGCCTACCCAGATGCGGGTGCTGGAGGCCGTGCAGCAGGTCGCGCAGCGAATCATGCTGGGCGACAAGGAGATCTCGGCCGGGCAGCTGGCCGAGCGGCTCGGCTTCACCCCGGCTCGCCAGCGCACGCCGGTGGGCGACCTCTCCGGCGGTGAGCGCCGCAGGTTGCAGCTGACGCGCATCCTCATGTCCGAGCCGAACGTGCTGCTGCTCGACGAGCCGACCAACGACCTGGACATCGACACCCTGCAACAGCTCGAGGACCTGCTCGACAACTGGGCGGGCACCCTGGTGGTCATCAGCCACGATCGCTACCTGGTCGAGCGCATCTGCGACACCACCTGGGCGCTGTTCGGCGACGGCAAACTGACCAACCTGCCCGGCGGCATCGAGGAGTACCTCACCAAGCGGGCCGCCATGAGCGCGCCGCCCGCCGCCCGGCCGTCGGCCGAGAAGCCCGCCACCGCAACGGATTCCGCCGCCTACCGTGCGGCACGCAAGGAGCTCACGCGCCTGGAGCGCGCCATCGACAAGCTCACCGAGCGCGAACAGAAGCTGCACGCGGCCCTGGCCGACGCCGCCACCGAACCCGACCGTCTCATGACCTTGGGCGCCGAACTCAAACAGGTGCTCGCCGAGAAGGAGACGGCCGAGGAGCGCTGGCTGGAACTGGCCGACGGCGCGTAGCCCGGATCTAGCTCGACTCGCGTCCCTCGGTGACCACCGGCAGACAGGTCTGCACGAAGTCCGTGCCGAACGTCGTCAGCACGATGCTGCGATACATCACCTTGGTGCCGAAACCGGAGCGCTTCAACAGTTCTCGCACCGGCGACTGCGCCTCGAGGAGCTGGTAACGGTTCGGGTTGTCGACGGGTTCGCGGGCGAACTCGATGAGCCCGAGCCTGCGCAGGTTCGTCAGGTATTGCGGCACCCGGTTGGGGAAGCGCAGCCCGGCCTGGTCACCGATCAGGGTGAGGCCGGACAGGTAGCGGTCGGCGCCGAGCGCGCGCGGGCGGCCGACGCGGATATCGATAGACGGTTGCGGTCCGTCGACGTGGACGAAGCGCAGGATGCGGGCCTCGTCGGGGGTGAGTTCGGCGAGCATGCCCGCGAACGCGGGGTGGATCTCGGAACCGTCGCCGCGCGGGCTGGAGGAGAGGCGCAGCAGTTCCGCGCCCTGTTCCCGCAACGTCGGCACGGCCGGATCGGCCCGCAGCGCGGACTGGGGTGGCAGGCCGAGGGCCCGGCGCACCGCGTCGCGCACTTCGGCTTCGGCCTCGGCCAGCACTTCGCGCGGCGGCACGCCCGCCATGCTGCCCTTCACGACGGTGCCGGTGACGCCGAGCGCGGTGTCCACCGTCCAGGAGGTGACCTCGGAGGCGGCGGTCAGCGCGACCTTGGCGACCCCGCCCGCCGCGCGCACGGTCTGGCGCGGCGAGGGCACCCGCCTGCGCTGCCGGTCGACGGGTTCGAGTTCGGGCGCCTCCCAGCGCGCGACCTCGGTGGACGGCGCGGGGCTCGGTTGGTCACCCCGCGCGTCCGATTTCGCGTCGCCGCCACTCGGATCCGTCATATCCATGAAGTCGCCACTCCTGTTCCGAAGACCAGGATGTGAGCGTATCCGGCGAAGAGCCCGAGCGCGCCGCCATGGACGAAAAGCAACCATTCATCTTGTTTGATGGCCGATCGCAGCATTTCCACGAAGTCCGGGGGCTTCAGATTGGCCATCTGTTTGGCGATGTAGTCGTTGATCTGCTTGCCCTGCTGGAGGTTGAAGTCCGGGTCGGCGAAGGCGATCGGCGCGATGGACATGGCCTCATTGGTCAATGTCGCCTGCAGCGAGTCGTATTCGCGACTGCCGAGCATGAACTTCACCGCGGGGCGAGCGGGGCCGAGCGCGCGGTCGGCGGCCGGGCGCAGCGTGTCCTCGAGCATCTGCATGGTGCGGTCCGAGCGCGGGCCGTTGAGCAGCTCGTCGCCGATATTGGCGACCGTCATGACCTGGCTGGACACCAATTCGGCGTAGCCGTCGGTGATTTCGGACTGTCGCTTGATCAGCAGGCCCTGCCGCCACGGGCACCACCACTTGGGGTAGGCCGGGGCGAAGATCATGTTGATGCCGATCCAGTTGACCACCCAGCCGATGATCACGCCGCCGATGGGCAGCACCACCCAGCTGGTCCAGGTGCCGAGGTAGGGCTTGGTGACGTGCAGCAGGCCCACCAGCACCACGCCCATCGGCGCGCCGAAGTAGAAGCCGAAGTTCTGCATGAACCGCAGTTCCTTGGCGCCCAGCACCTGGAACAGCGTGTTCAGCAGGTGGGGGCGGGCCTGGAAGTAGCGGATCACCATCTGCTTCACGTCGAGCAGCTGGTCGATGTTCTCGCCCAGCTCGACGGTCAGCTCGCGCAGGATGTCCGGCAGCTGCTGGCGCACCCGCATGTGCACCATCTCGCGGACCTGACTGGGAAGGTTGTACCAGAGCTGCGGATGCTCGCGGCGCAGGATCTCCTCGACGATGTCGGTGATCTGCGCGTCGGCGATGCTGGCCAGGTGTTCGGCCAGCTTGTCGGGCTCGAGCTCGCGGTAGAAATCGGCGACGCTGCCCAGCTTGGCCAGGCCCTTGTCGACGGCGATGCTCGCCATCTTGTCGGCGCGCGACGGGACGATGCCCTGCCAGCCGAATCGGCCGTCGTAGGACAGCAGCGGCAGCACCTGGATGCGCTTGGGCAGGAACGGGTACAGCGCGCGCAGGCCCGGCACCTTGATGCCGTGGAATGCGATGGGACGGAACAGCATCAGCACGCCGGTCCAGTTGGTGATATACCCGATCACACCTGTGAAAAGCGGGATGGTCAGTAGTTCCAGGAGGATCGTGGGGTGAACCCCGAAAACGTTCTCTAGCACGACACCCTCCTGCCGAAAAAACCGGTGACCGCAGCCTCACCGGCACCCCAAACTAACACCGAGTAGGCAGCGTGACCCTACTGTGAGGTGCGGAACTGGGTCCACAGCGGGGTGTGCCAGGACACAGGGTAGTGTCTGAGACATCAGTCACAGAACGTGTCCGGAATGCGGCATTGTCTCTATCGGGACGAGAGAATGGCACGCACCACATCCGGGCCGTGACTACACGAGCAGGGTGCCGGCGATCGGTTCGACGAGTCGGGGTCGGCCGGGACGCGGCGAACAATCGGGTTCGCCACGCCTGGAAGACGGTCGGGCAATAATCTGTGGGCGGATTCGTTCACTCGGCGATACTTCGGAGAAGACGTGACAGACGACAGGACCGGACAGGACGTGACCCGAGCCGGTTCCCGCGCCGTGGAGCGCAGCTCGGATGTCGAACAGCGGCAGATCAGCAATGAGGCGCGGCTGATCAGGGGCGTGTTCCGGGCGGCGGGACTGGCCGCGGGCACGGCCGTGCGCGGCGGGCAGTGGGCGGTGAACACCTCCTACGAGGTCACCAAGGAGATCACCAAGGCCGCCCTCGACGGCGAGTCCTCGGCGGAGATCGCCGAGCGCACCGGCAACGCGCTGCGCTCGATCGCGCGCAGCGCCCTGGGCGTCACCGAGGGGTCGGTGCGCGAGATCGTCAGCTACGTGCCCACCCCGACCGGGCCGAATCAGCAGGCCATCCCGATGGGCTCGCTCGTGCGCTCGGCCAGCACCGAGGAACTGCGCAGGCGCGGCGACGCGCTGCTGGCCCGTTCGGCCGACGTCTATTTCACCGAGGACGTGCACCCGGCCTACGACCGCATCCTGGACGAGATCGCCCCCGACGAGGCGCGCATCCTGCGGTTCATGTCGCTCAACGGACCGCAGCCCGCGGTCGACGTGCGCACCAACCGCCCGCTGGGCATCGGCTCGGAGCTGGTGCAGGGCGATCTCACCTCGGTGCCCGAACAGGCCGGCGTGCGCTACCCCGACCGGGCGCGCTCCTACCTGATCAACCTCAACCGCCTCGGTCTCACCATGACCTCCGAGGACCCGGTGGTGCTGAGCCGCTACATGGTGCTCGAGGTGCAGCCGGTGGTGGAGGCGGCGCTGAAGAAGGCGGGCCGCGCGCCGAAGATCGTGCGCAAGAGTCTGCGGCTCACCGAGTTCGGCGAGGATTTCTGCCGCACCTGCTTTACCATCGGAAGTTGATCTTCCGGGTCGAAAGACCCGGCACGGTGATAGCGATCTGATACAAATCTCCCAAACCGTACAGCTCGGCGTCTTCTGATGGGATTGTTGACGTATGGACCAGGGCAGCGGCGAGCAGGGGCGCGGCGACGCGGCGGTGGACGCGCCCGTCGGCGGGCGTGGTGATCCCAACGGCGCCGAGCGCGACGCCGACACGACGCACCGGGTGCGTCCCGTGCCCCGCGACCGCGGCCCCACCGGGGACGATCTGGCCGATATCAGCCGCCTCAAGTTCCGCTATCTGCGCGCCCTGGACACCAAGTCCTGGGAAGAGTTCGCCGACACCATGATTCCCGAGGCCACCGCGACCTACAGCGAGTACCTGCAGTTCGAATCGCGCGACGCCTTCCTCGCCTTCATGCGCAATACGCTCGGTCCGCACGTCATCACCGAGCATCGCTGCGATCACCCCGAGATCGATATCGACGGCGATTCCGCCACCGGCACCTGGTATCTCGCCGACACGGTGCTCATCCCCGCCCACAACATGCTGTTGCGCGGTGCGGCCTTCTACTCCGACGAATACGTCCGCTGCTCGGACGGGCGGTGGCGCATCGCGCACACCGGGTACGAGCGCACCTACGAGGTGGTGCTCTCGCTCAGCGACCTGCCCAGCCTGCGTCTCACGTCGAGTCGCTGGGGTCTGATCGCGCGCGAGGACGGAATCGCCCCCGTCGAGCGCGATCCCGGCACCACACCGCTGCGCCGGGAGCCCGGCACCGAGTGAGCGAGGGGCCCGGCGAAGAGTTCGAGCGGTTGGTCGAACCGCTGCGGGCCGAGCTGCACCTGCACTGCTACCGCATGCTCGGTTCGGTGCACGACGCCGACGACGCGGTGCAGGAATCGCTGCTGCGGGCCTGGCGGCATCTGGACCGGCTCACCGACCGCTCCGGTGTGCGGCCGTGGCTGTATCGGATCGCGACCAACCGCTGTCTCACCCTGATCGAGACGCGGCGCCGCCGGGAACTGCCCGTCGATCTGGGGCCGGGCGCGCCGCTCAACGAGATCGCCTGGCTGGAGCCCTATCCCGACGCCGATGTGCGCGGCCGCGCGCCCGAGGCCAGGTACGAGGCGCGCGAGGCGGTGGAGCTGGCGTTCGTCGCCGCGCTGCAACATCTGCCGGGTAACCAGCGGGCCGCGCTCGTCTTGCGTGACGTGCTGGGATTCTCGGCGCGCGAGACCGCCGAACTGCTCGACACCAGCGTCGCCGCCGTCAACAGCGCGCTGCAACGGGCGCGCGCCGCGGTGGACGATCGGCTCGCCGGCGACACCCAGCAGCGGGCGCTGCGCGACTTCGGTGCGGGCGAGCTGCGCGAGCTGGCCCGCCGCTATACCGACGCGTGGGAGGCGGGCGACGTGTCCGCCATCGTCGATCTGCTCAGCGCCGACGCCCGCTACTCCATGCCGCCGCTGCCCGAGTGGTACGCGGGCCACGCGGCCATCCGCGACTTCCTGGTCGAGGGTCCGCTGCACCATCGGTGGCGTTTCCTGCCTGCCTCCGCGAACGGGCAGCCCGCGTTCGGCACCTATATGTGGGATGAGGAGCGCCAGGTGTTCGCGGCTATGGCGCTGGACGTGATCGCGGTGCGCGAGGGGGCGATCACGGAGGTGGTGTCGTTCCTGCACCCGGCGCTGTTCCCGATGTTCGGGCTGCCGGAGTACGTCGAGTCCTGAACCGGCGAGGGACTTTCTGCGCGCGCACCGATGAGTTCGCGTCGCGCTCCGGGTTATACGTGCGCGGGACCGCCCCGCCCACCGAATCCGAGGAGTCCTCGTGACCATCACGACCACCAGCGACGAGAAACTCATCCGCGATCTCATCGACCGCTGGTTCGCCGCCATCAACGCCGCCGACCTCGACGGAGTGCTGCGCGACCACGCCGACGACATCGTCATGTTCGACGTGCCCCCGCCCAACGAGGGTGCGCGCGGCCTCGACGCCTACCGCGAGACCTGGCCGCCGTTCTTCGCCTGGCTCGCCACCGGCGCGGTGTTCGAACCGCTCGCCGTGGAGGTCACGGCGGGTACCGACGTCGCGTTCGCGCACGCGCTGCTGAAATGCGGGCGGGCCGGCGCGCCGCTGGCCGATCCGTCGGTGCGCCTGCGCATCACCCTCGGCTTGCGCAAGGAGGGCGAGCGCTGGGTCGTCTCCCACGAACACCATTCGTTCCCGCTGCCGGTCGACGACCCGGCCGCGGCCGAACAACCGCTGCGCCCCTGACCGATCAGTTGTCGGCCGCGGCGACCAGCGGTTCCAGCGTGAGGCCGGGGTGTTCCTTCTCGATGTACTGCAACCGCCACTTGTCGCTGAACAGGGCGAGCAGCACACCGTCGGTGCGGGTGAACACCTCGACGCCGCGCTGTCTGCCGAGCTCGTCGGCGGAGGCGGCGTCGGTGCGGCGGGCCAGCGAATAGCCGAGGTGCTCCATGGTGGTCTCGACGTTGTACTCCGCCAGCATGCGGGCGGTGACGACCTCGAACTGCATGGGGCCCACGGCGGCCAGCACCGGCGACGCGTCGCCGCGCAGGTCGTTGCGCAGCACCTGTACCACGCCCTCGGAGTCGAGCTGGTCGATGGCCTTGCGGAATTGCTTGTACTTGCCCGCGCTCTGCGCGCGCAGCACCGCGAAGTGCTCCGGGGCGAACGACGGGATCGGCGGGAACTCCACCTTCTTGTCCACGAACAGCGTGTGGCCGGGGGCGAGCGCGGTGGCGTTCACCAGGCCCACCACGTCACCCGGGTAGGCGGTGTCGACGGTGGCGCGTTCGCGGCCGAACACGGTGAGCGCGTACTTGGTGGCGAACGGGCGCCCGGTCTGGGCGTGGGTCACCACCATGCCGCGCTCGAACTCGCCCGACACGATGCGCATGAACGCCAACCGGTCGCGGTGCGCGGTGTCCATGCCCGCCTGCACCTTGAACACCACGGCGCTGAACGGATCGGTGGTCTCGCGCGGGACGCCTTGCATGTCCTTGCGCGGGCCGGGTGCCGGCGCCAGCGCGACCAGCGTCTCCAGCAACTGGCGCACACCGAAGTTCAGCATCGCCGAGGCGTAGATGACCGGCGAGGTCTGCCCGGCCAGGAACAGTTCCTGATCGTGGTCCTGCCCGGTCGCCGAGAGCAGTTCGCTCTCCTCGGCGGCCGTGGTCCACGCTTCGCCCTCGCGGGCCTCGGCGTCCTCGGCCGTCAGCGACTCCTCCGGTGCGATGGTCGCGCCGCCCGCGGTGCGGGTGAAGTGGATGTATTCGAGCGCGGCGCCGTCGGGGCCGCGGCGCAGCAGGCCGCGGAAATCGCCCGCGATGCCGACCGGCAGGAACAGCGGCGTCGGCGTGAGGCCGATCCGCTCGTCGATCTCGTCCAGCAGTTCCAGCGGCGCGCGGCCCGGCCGGTCCCACTTGTTGATGACGGTGATGACCGGGATGCCGCGGTGGCGGCACACCTGGAACAGTTTGAGCGTCTGCGGCTCCAGGCCCTTGGCGGCGTCGATGAGCATGACCGCGGCGTCGACGGCGGTGAGCACGCGGTAGGTGTCCTCGGAGAAGTCCGAGTGACCGGGGGTGTCGACCAGGTTGATGACGTTGTCCACGTCCGAGCCCTCGACCCGGTAGTTGAACTGCAACGCGGTGGAGCTGACCGAGATGCCGCGCGCCTTCTCCATCTCCATCCAGTCCGACACGGTGGACTTGCGGCCCGCCTTGCCGTGGATGGCGCCCGCCTCCGAGATCATCCTGGCGTGCAGCGCCAGCGCCTCGGTGAGCGTCGACTTGCCCGCGTCGGGGTGCGAGATCACGGCGAAGGTGCGACGCCGGGCGACCTCGGCGGGCAGACCGCGCGGTGTGGGCGCGACGACGTCCTCAGGGGCGGTCAACGTGGGGCAACCTTTCGCGTACGGCCGGATCGACAACCGCTCCAGACTACGCGACGGCGCTCGCGACCGGCCCGACCCGCCGTGACCACCCGATTCAAGGGTGGGCGCTGGGCTGCGGTACAGTGTCCGGGTTGTCTCGGCGAGGGTGTCCGCAGACGTTAATGCGGACACCGTGATCGACGCGGCGCGGCTTCCGGCCGTCCGGAGTTCGGTCTCGCCCCGACGAGTAGACCAGACCCCAGTCCAGGGCGCCACCCTCCCTGGCGGGCAACCGTGACCAGCCCGGAAGAGCCGTAGGAGTAGATCCCGTCATGTCCGACGTCAACGTTCTCGAAGCCGCCGTTCGCACCGAGTTCGGCAAGGGTGCCGCGCGCCGCACCCGTCGCGCAGGCAACGTTCCCGCTGTGCTGTACGGCCACCAGGCCGAGCCGCAGCATCTGTCGGTCAACGCCCAGGCCTTCGCCGCGATCCTGCGCGAGCACGGCACCAACGCGGTGCTGAACCTCGTGATCGACGGCAAGAAGCAGCTTGCGCTCACCAAATCCGTTGTCGTGCACCCGATCCGCCGCTACATCGAGCACGCCGATCTGCTCATCGTGAAGCGCGGCGAGAAGGTCACCGCCGACGTCACCCTCGCCATCACCGGTGAGGCCGCCCCGGGCACCCTGGTCACCCAGGAGTCCACCACGCTGTCCATCGAGGCCGAGGCGCTGAACCTGCCCGAGTCCATCGAGGTCTCCGTCGAGGGCGTCGAGCCGGGCACCCAGATCACCGCGGGCGAGCTGACCCTGCCCGCCGGCGTCAGCCTGAACGTCGAGCCCGACCTGCTCGTCGTCAACGTCATCGCCGCGCCCGCCGCCGAGCCGACCGCCGCCGAGGCCGCCGAAGCCGAGGCCGAGGCCGCCGCCGAAGCCGCCGAATAAGGACAGCACCAGCGGTTCACCGATGACCGAGAACACCGGGCCCGCGCTCGTCGTCGGGCTGGGCAACCCCGGCCCCGAATACGAGCGCACCCGGCACAATGTCGGATTCCTGGTCGCCGACGTGCTCGCCGAGCGCGTCGGCGGCCGTTTCGCCGTGCACAAGAAGTCCGGGGCCGACCTGTTGCAGGCCCGCCTGGACGGGCGTCAGGTGCTGATCGCCAAACCGCGGTCCTATATGAACCTGTCCGGCAGGCCGGTCGCGGCGCTCGCGCGGTTCTTCTCCGTGCCGCCCACCGAGGTCGTGGTGGTGCACGACGAACTCGACCTGCCGTTCGGGGCGATCAAGCTCAAGCGCGGCGGGGGCGAGGGCGGCCACAACGGGCTGCGGTCGGTGTCGAGCGCGCTGGCCACCAAGGACTATCTGCGCACCCGCATCGGGATCGGGCGCCCGCCGGGGCGTCAGGATCCGGCCGACTACGTGCTCAAGCCGTTCTCCGCGCCGGAGCGCAAGGAAGTACCGGTGGTGGTGGAGCAGGCCGCCGACGCGGTGGAACTGCTGCTGCGCGTGGGGTTGGAGACCGCGCAGAACCAGTTGCACTGAGTCGGCGCGATTTTCGGCTATTACCCGCGCGCCGCTCAGCGCAAGTGCACAGCGGTGGCGGCGCGGCGCAGCTTGCCCGACGATGTCTTCGGCAGTGCGCCGGGACCCAGGACCGTCACCGTGCGGGGGCGGGCCCCGAGCTCGGACACCACCGCGTGCACGATCTCGCGTTCGATGCGCTTGACCTCGTCGGGATCCTGGAAGTCGTTGGACTCCACCACCACCGCGAAACTCTCCCGCTTCTCACCCGCGTCCAGGCGCACCGCGACCGCGTTGCCCGGCCGCACGCCGCGCACTTGGAGGGCGGCGCGTTCGATATCGGTGGGGAAGAGGTTGCGGCCGCCGACGATGATCACGTCTTTCACCCGGCCGCACACCACCACCAAGCCCTCCTCGGTGAAGTAGCCGATGTCGCCGGTGTCGAGCCAGCCGTCCTCGTCCTGCGCCGGGCGGAAGCCGTCCACCGTCACGTAGCCGGAAGTCACGGCGGGGCCGCGCAATTCGATGACGCCCACCGAGCGGACCGGCAGCGGGTTGCGGTCGTCGTCGACGATCCGGCCCTCCAGATCGTCCACCAGGTAGCCCAGCGTCGGCAGCGCGCGCACCGTGGCCAGGCCCGCGTGGTGGCGCGGCACCGGCACCGCCTTGCCGAGGGATTCCAGCAGGTCGGCGTCCACCAGGTCGAGCACCTGGCCGTGACCGGCGTCGGGGACCGAGACCGCCAGCGTGGTCTCGGCCATGCCGTAGACGGGGGTGAGCGCCATCGGGTTGAGGCCGAAGCGTTTTCCGGCCTCGGCCATGGCGATCATGGTCTCCGGATCGACCGGTTCGGCGCCGTTCCACATGTAGCGGACGCTGCTCAGGTCGAGCGCGCCGTCGGGCGCCAGGCGCAGTTTGCGGGCCAGCAGGGAATAGGCGAAGTTCGGTGCCGCCGTGACGGTTCCGCGGTACTTGCCGATCAATTCGGCCCACAGCAGCGGGCGGGCGAGGAAGTCCATCGGCGTCACGCACACCACTTCCGCGCCGAATTGCATGGGGACGCTGAGGAATCCGACCATGCCCATATCGTGGAAGAGGGGCAGCCAGCTCACCATCACGTCGGCGTCGAGCTGGAATTTCACGCGGTTGAACATCGCGTAGGCATTGACGTAGAAATTGCCGTGCGTGATGCGGACGGCCTTCGGTGATCCGGTGGAACCCGACGTCAGCTGTTGCAGGGCGATATCGGATTCGGTGGTCGGCACCGGATCGATATCGGGGCCGTCGGGGAGCTGGTCGATGCGCACCACGGTGATGCCGCGCTCGCGCAGCAGGGGTTCGGCGGCGTCGAACGGCGCGCCGAGGATCACCGCGCGCGCCTCGATCATGCCGAGCACGGTCTCGGTGTCGCGCGCCCAGACCGCCAGATCGGTGCGCGGGGTGGGCTGGTGCAGCATCGTGACCGACGCGCCCCGCATCCACACCGCCTGACAGGCCGGCGCGATGTCGACCGGCATCCCGGCCAGCACGCCGACCGCGTCCCCGTGCCCGATCCCCGCCCCCGCGAGCCCACCCGCCATGCGCCGCGCGATCCGATGTATCTCGCCCCACGTCTGCCGCAGCGGCGCGCTGGGCTCCCCGGTGATCAACCCGCGCTCCGAGGACAGCGCCGTCGCAAACATCTCGTCGGTGAACTTGCTCACAACCGAACTCCTAGCTACCAGCCGGGCCGACCACCCGGCCTCTCCCCACTATCCCGCCCCACCCCGCCCGCGTTAACCCCTTTTCCGCCACAACGTGGATTCTCCCGCCCCCGGACCCGGTCGAGCACCCCGCGAAACCTTCCCTGATGCCGCACCTGACTCCCCGGTGAACCGGCCGAAGCGCGTTGCGGGGCCTCGCCACGATAGTCGTCCGCAATGCGCCGATTCGGTTGCGATAGTCCCGCCAATTCGGTGCTCGCGAGGTGCATATTGGGGTCGCGTTACCCCTCTGGCCCCATCATAGTCACCGCCTCATCAGTAACGATCGAACCATTGGTGATGTCATCGGAGAAATGCTGAAAATTGCTGAATGCGAACGGATTTCGGCATTTGTTCGAGGCGGTGTGATGCGCTAGCTTGCTCGCCATGCCCTCAATTCCGCACGAAATGATCGTCGATCTGTTTCGAAGCCAGCCGCGGCTCGTCGCGCCGTTGCTGGACGCGCTCGGTTGTCCGCTGCCGAAGTTCGATCGAGCGGAAAGTCATTCGGAGGAAACCCCGGCGCTGGCGGTCACGGAGTTCCACGCCGACTCCGTTGTCGTGTTGCGCGCCGCTGATCGCCCGGTGTTCGCGGTGGTGGTCGAGGTCCAACTCCGCCCGGACCCCGACAAGCCATGGACGTGGCCGGTGTACGCGGCCACGCTGCGCGCCCGGCTACGATGCCCCACCGTGTTGCTCGTGCTGTGCCCCGACAAGCGCACTGCTGATTGGGCCGCCGAACCGGTCGATTTCGGCTATGGCAGCCCGCCCGCGCTGCTGCGCCCACTGGTCCTGGACCCGCGCGGGGTGCCGTTGATCACGGATCCCGAGGTCGCGGTGCGACTGCCGGAACTGACGGTCCTGTCGGTCGTCGCCCATCCCGACTACCCGGACCCGCGCGCCACCTTCGAGGCCCTCATGGCCGCCCTCGGCAAGGTCGAGACGGACCGGGGCTCGCGATACTATGAATTCGTCTTCTCACGGCTGCCGGAGGCAGTCCGATCCGTATGGGAGTCGCTGATGAACGCCGATGTGCTGAAGAACTTCGAACCCCAGAGCAATTTTGCCAAGACTCACCTCTCGAAGGGGCGAGTCGCCGGTGAGGCCGACGCGCTGTTGCGGGTGTTGGCGGCTCGGCGGATCGTCGTGCCCGACGATGTGCGCGGCCGGATCGAGGGTTGCGAGGATCTCGAGCAGCTCGGGCGGTGGATCGACCGGGCCGCCACCGCCGAGAGCGTGGACGATCTGTTCATCTGACGACGGCATGGCGGTGAATGCTTCGTCTTCTCACGGCTGCCGGAGACAGTCCGATCCGTATGGGAGTCGCTGATGAACGCCGATGTGCTGAAGAACTTCGAACCCCAGAGCAATTTTGCCAAGAAGTGGCGAGTCGCCGGTGAGGCCGACGCGCTGTTGCGGGTGTTGGCGGCTCGGCGGATCGTCGTGCCCGACGATGTGCGCGGCCGGATCGAGGGTTGCGAGGATCTCGAGCAGCTCGGGCGGTGGATCGACCGGGCCGCCACCGCCGAGAGCGTGGACGATCTGTTCATCTGAATACCTATCCGCGGGGTGGGAAGGGGATGCGGGTGAGGTCTTCGGCGATGATCAGGGGGCCGGGGAAGTAGCGTTCGGCTTCGGCGCGGTGGGCGTCGAGGGTGCGGTAGCGCTGGGAGAAGTGGGTGAGGACGAGGGTGTGGGCGCCCGCGTCCCGGGCGGCGCGCGCGGCTTGGCCCGCGGTGAGGTGACCGTACTCCTCGGCCAGGTGGGCCTCCTCGTCGAGGAACGTCGCCTCGATGACGAGAACGTCTACGCCGGAAGCCAATTCGTGGACGCCCTCGCACAGGCGGGTATCCATGACGAACGCGAAACTCTGGCCGGGGCGCGGTGCGCTGACCTCGTCCAGCGCGATTCGCACGCCGTCCACTTCCAGCGCACCCTCGCGCTGTAACCCGCCCACGTCCGGCCCGGAAATCCCCTTGGCGCGCAACAGATCCGGCAGCATCCGCCGCCCGTCGGGCTCGGTCAGCCGGTAGCCGAACGACTCCACCGGATGCGACAACCCCACCGCCTCGAGCCCGAACGGCGCGCCCGGCGCGTCCAGCGGCCCCGCCGCCGCGATCGGATGCTCCCGCAACTCCACGGTCCGATAGAACGCCGTCGCATGGCACAACCGCTCGAAATACACTGCGCCCGAAGCGGGATAGTACGCGTCGACGAGATGCGCCACCCGGTCCAGATTGATCCGCTGCACGATCCCGGGCAGCCCGAGGCAGTGGTCGCCGTGGAAATGGGTGATCGCGATCCGCGTGATGTCCCCGGCCGCCAACCCGGCGAACGCCATCTGCCGCTGCGTCCCCTCGCCGGGATCGAACAGCACCCCCTCCGCGCCCCAGCGCAGCAAATACCCGTTGTGGTTGCGCTGTTTCGTCGGCACCTGGCTGGCGGTCCCCAGCACCACCAGTTCGCGCTGCGACACCTACAGCGCCGCGACGGCGGCCACGAAGCGATCCAGCTCGTCGAAGCTCACGAAGCAGTGTGGTGACGCCCGCACCACGGCGTCGAGCCCGCGCCCGGTCATATCCAGCAGCGTCGACCGCGCGAAACTCACTGTCACCGTGATGTTCTCGGCGGCGAGCCGGTCGCGCACCTCGGTGGCCGCCACCCCGTCGACGGTGAACGACACGATCCCGCTGTGGCGCACCCCGAGATCGCGCACGGTGACCCCGGAGATCTCCGGCAGCGCCTTGCGCAGGTATTCGGCGCGCGCCCCGATCGCGTCGTACACGGCGTCCGGGCCGAGCTCGAGCAGGTAGCGCACGGCGGCCCCGAGCCCGAGCCGGCCCGCCACGTCGCACTCCCAGAACTCGAAGCGCGACGCGTCGGGCGCCAGTTCGTAGCTGTCGGGCCCGGTCCAGCTCGCCGAGTGCAGATCGAGCCGCCCCGGCTCCATGGTGGCGGCGAGTTCGGGACGCACGTACAGGAAGCCGGTGCCGCGCGGCCCGCGCAACCATTTGCGCCCGGTCACCGACAGCGCGTCCACGTCCAGCTCGGTCACGTCGAGCGGGATCTGCCCCGCCGACTGGCAGGCGTCGAGCAGCACCAGCGCGCCCACCGAGTGCGCGATCCGGGTGGCCTCGGCCGCCGGATTCACCAGCCCGCCGTTGGTGGGCACGTGCAGCAGCGACACCACCTTGACGCGCTCGTCCACCAGGTCCGCCAGGGCGTCCAGGTCCAGCTGGCCGGTGCTGTCGCTGGGAATTCGCTCGACGGTCGCGCCGGACGCGCGCGCCCGCTGGAGCGCGGCGATGGCATTGCTGGCGTAGTCGGAGCCGGAGATGAGCACCCGGTCGCCGGGGCCGAGGTGCACCGAGTAGAAGAAGTCCGCCCAGGCACGGGTCGCGCTGTCGCTCAGCGCGATCGACGCGGGCTCGGCCCCGATCAGTGCGGCGATCGCGGTCTTCACGCCGTCGAGGTCGGCGAGCCGTTCGTTCGCGGCACGGTAGCCGCCGATCTCGGCCTCGCGCCGCAGGTGCCCGACGACGGTGTCGACGACGACGCGGGGCGGCAGCGAGGAGCCCGCGCTGTCGAGGAAGACCAGGCCCGATCCGACGCCGGGGGTGTCGTCGCGTACGCGTGTGTCGTCCAGCATGCCGACGACCTTAGCCGCCCGCGAATCCCCGTGACGGACCCGCAGGTCAGGCCGATTATTCACGTTCTCGCCGGATTTCTGTCGGTCGTTCTCGCTACCCTGGTCGACACGAGGCCACCCCGCGTGGCCGCTCGCGGGACCGATGACGACAGCGACGATCGGGCGTCCGGACACCTGGTCCGGCGCCGTGCACGAACCAGGTGGAGGTTGGCATGGCGGTCACTCTCGAACATCCGGAATCGACCAGCCCGGCCCGCGCGCCGGGTGATCTCACCTCGCGCGCCGTGGCCGAGGCCTACGTCGGCGGGGTGTGTTTCAAGCTCGGTCCACCGGGGCTCCTCGGCGCCGAACTCGAATGGCTCACCGAGCACGGTGAGTGTCCGGCGCCCCGCCCGCCCTCGTCCGCTTTCGCCGCCGCCCTCGGCCCGCACGCTCCCCCTTCCGTCGCCCCCGATTCGCCCGCGCTACCGCTGCCCGGTGGCAGCCGGATCACCGTCGAACCCGGTGGTCAGATCGAACTCTCCAGCGCCCCTTTCCGCACCGCCGCGGAACTGTGCGCGCGCTTGGACTCCGATATCCGCACCCTTCGCGCGCTGCTCGCCACCCAGCGCATCCGCATCGTCCCGGAAGCCGCCGACGCCCACCGCCTCCCCGAACGGGTGCTCGCCTCCCCCCGCTATCACGCCATGGAGCGTGTGTTCGACGGCATCGGCCCGTTCGGCAGGCTGATGATGTGCAACACTGCGGCCACCCAGGTCAGCGTGGACGCCGGCGCCGACCGCGCCGAGGTCACCGCCCGCTGGCGCACCGTCCACGCCGTGGGCCCGGCGCTGATCGCGGCGTTCGCCCGCTCACCCGGGCTGCGGGGCGCACCGGCGGGTATGTGGGCCTCGCAGCGGATGCGCACCTGGCTGCGGCTCGACGGCACCCGCACCCGCCCGCCCGTCGCCGACTGGTCCGACCCGGTCGCCGCCTACAGCCGCTGGGCGCTGGACGTGCCGCTGCTGTGCGTGCGCGGCCCGTGCGGCGCGAACGGCGCCGACTGGTGCGCCCCGCCGGGCGCGACGTTCGCCGACTGGCTCTCGGGCGCGCTCGACGACGAGATCGGCCGCCGCCCGAGCCGCGACGATCTCGACTACCACCTGACCACGCTGTTCCCGCCCGTCCGCGCGTCGGGTCACTTGGAGATCCGCTACCTCGACGCGCAGCCGGAGGGCGCCTGGACGGCACCCATCCATGCCGTCGACGCGCTGCTCGGCGCGCCCGCCGTGGCGGCGGAGGCGGCGGAGCTGGCGGCGCCGCTGGCCGACGCCTGGCTGGACGCGGCGCGCCACGGCCTGGCCGATCCGCAGATCCGCGCCCTGGCCGCCGACGTGCTCGCCCTCGCCGCCGCCCACGCACCCACCCGGGCCGCGCGGGCCGAACTCGACGCCGCCGCGCACCGATGTCGCCGCGGGCACACGCCCGACGGCGTCGCGGCCGGTCCCTGACCCCGGGCACCGCCAAACATACTCGCGCCCAGCATCGTTCGTCGGCACCCCATCTCGAATCCGGAGAGCAGTACCGTGACCACCTTTTCCGCACCGTCCGACCACTCCGACACCGAACGCCTCCGCGACCGCATCGCCGCGGCGCTCGTCACCGCCCGCACCCGCACCCTCGGCCTCACCGACGTGGTGGACGAGGCCGAACTCGTCGCCCAGCACTCCCGCCTCATGAGCCCGCTGGTGTGGGACCTCGCACACATCGGCAACCAGGAGGAGCTGTGGCTGGTGCGCGATGTGGGCGGCCGCGAGCCGGTCCGCGCCGATATCGACGAGCTCTACGACGCGTTCAAACACCGCAGGGCCGACCGTCCCGAACTGCCGCTGCTCGACCCGGCGCAGGCCCGCGACTACGTGGGCACCGTGCGCGACAAGGTGTTCGACGTGCTCGCGCGCAGCGATCTGCGCGGAGATCCCTTGGTGGACGGCGGTTTCGCGTTCGGCATGATCGCCCAGCACGAACAGCAGCACGACGAGACGATGCTGGCCACCCACCAATTGCGTTCCGGCGCGGCGGTGTTGAGTGCGCCGGGGGCGCCCGCCGCCGTGGCACCGGTGACCGGCGAGGTGGTGATCCCGGCCGGGGAGTTCACGATGGGCGCCTCCACCGACCCGTGGGCGCTGGACAACGAACGCCCCGCGCACCGCGTGCACGTGCCGGGTTTCGCGATCGACGCCGCACCCGTGACCAACGAGCAGTACCTCGCCTTCGTCGCCGATGGCGGCTACGACCGGCCGGAGCTGTGGTCGGAGCGGGGGTGGGCGCACCGGATGGAGGCCGGGCTCACCGCGCCGCAGTTCTGGGAGCGCGACCCGTCGGGCGCCTGGTGGCGGCGGGTGTTCGGCGTGATGACGCCGCTGCGCCCGCACCAGCCGGTGGTGCACGTGTGCTGGTTCGAGGCCGAGGCGTACGCCACCTGGGCGGGCAAGCGGTTGCCCACCGAGGCCGAATGGGAGAAGGCCGCGCGGCACGACCCCGCGACCGGGACCGATCGCCGGTATCCGTGGGGCGATGCCGAACCCGATTCCACCACGGCGAATCTCGGGCAGCGCCACCTCGAGCCCGCCGATGTGGGCGCCTATCCGGCGGGTGCGTCGCCTTCGGGTGTGCATCAGCTCATCGGTGACGTATGGGAGTGGACCGCTTCGGGTTTCGAGCCCTATCCGGGGTTTCGGGCGTTCCCGTACCAGGAATACTCCGACGTGTTCTTCGGCGGCGACTACCGTGTGCTGCGCGGCGGTTCGTTCGGCACCGACTCGGTGGCGTGCCGGGGCACGTTCCGCAACTGGGACCATCCGATCCGCCGCCAGATCTTCGCCGGCTTCCGGCTGGCCCGCGACCTGCGGCGGGACGAGCGCTGATGTGCCGTCACCTGGGGTACGTCGGTCCGTCCGTCGGTGTCGGGGAAATCCTCACGCGCGGAACGCATTCGCTGCATCATCAGTCGTGGGCCCCGCGCGATATGCGCGGCGGCGGCACCATCAACGCCGACGGGTTCGGCGTCGCGTGGTGGCAGGAGGGCGCCGTGCGCCGCTACCGCAACCCGGCGCCGATCTGGACCGACCCGGCTGTCACCGACGTGCTGCCGCAGCTCACCTCCGGCGCGGTGCTCGGGTCGGTGCGGTCGGCCACGGTCGGGATGCCGGTGGAGCGGTCGGCCTGCGCGCCGTTCACCGCCGGGCGGTGGGCGTTCAGCCACAACGGTGTCGTGCCGCGCTGGCGGGAGGTGCTCACCGCCGTTTCGTCGGATCTGGACGTGGAAGCGACCCGGGCCGGTGCCACCCGGCTGTTCGAAACCGCGCGGCTGCTCGAGGCGGAGGCGCTCACCGATTCGGCGGTGCTGTGGGTGCTGCTGAGCGACTTGATCGCCTCCGCCGAATCGGGCGGATACGGGGAATCGCCCGCCACCGCACTGCGGTTGGTGGCCGAGGCGGTGTTGCGGCACGCGCCCGAGGCCCGGCTCACCCTGCTGCTCGGTGACGGCGAACAACTCCTCGCCGTCTCCGTGCACCACGGGCTGTCGGCGCTGGTCACCGAGGACGCGGCCGTCCTCGCCTCCGAGCCGTACGACGACGACCCGCGCTGGCAACCCGTCGCCGACCGGAAGCTGGTGGTCGCGCGACCGGGCGAGCTCTCCGTTGACGAGCTCACGCCCACCTGAGACGCGCACCGCCGCAGCACGATCCGCACCACTCAGCCACACCGAAAGGGCTCACCGCCATGACCGCACCGACGCTGGAAGTCCACCTCTCCGACGCCGATCTCACCGCGGCACTGCGCGCGGACGCCCGCCTCGGGTTGACCGCCGACCCGAAGTGGTTGCCGCCCAAATGGTTCTACGACGCGCGCGGCAGCGAACTCTTCGAGCGGATCACCGCGCTGCCCGAGTACTACCCCACCCGTACCGAGCGCGCCCTGCTGGAGCGCGTGGCGGGGGAGATCGCGCGACTGGCGGGCGCCGAGGCGCTGATCGAGCTGGGCGCGGGCTCGGCCGCCAAGACCAGGCTGCTGCTGTCGGCGCTCACCGCCGAGGGGCCGTTGAAAACCTATGTACCCCAGGATGTCTCGGAGGCGGCGCTGCGCGAGTCGGCCGAGCGGGTGGCCGTGGAGTTCCCGGGCCTGGCCGTGCACGGCGTGGTCAGCGACTTCACCGACACCCTGCACAACCTGCCGCGCGGTGGGCGGCGCATGATCGCCTTCCTGGGCGGCACCCTCGGCAATCTGGTGCCCTCCGAACGCGCCGAATTCCTCGGCGGCATCCACGACGTGCTCGAACCCGGCGAGCACCTGCTGCTCGGCGCGGGCCTGGTGATCGACCCGGCCGTCCTCGTGCCCGCCTACGACGACGCGGCGGGCGTCACCGCCGAATTCAACCGCAACGTGCTGTACGTGCTGAACAACCGCCTCGGCGCGAACTTCACCCCGGAGAAGTTCGAGCACATCGCGCTGTGGGACGACGAACGCGAGTGGATCGAGATGCGCCTGGCGGCCACCGAGGACATGACCGTCACCCTCACCGACCTCGACCTCACGGTCCAGTTCGCCCGCGGCGAACAGCTCCGCACCGAGATCTCGGCCAAGTTCCGCCCCGGCACCCTCACCGCCGAACTCGCCGCCGCGGGCTTGCGCACCGAACACATCTGGACCGACCCCGCCGACCGCTTCGCCCTGCTGCTCGCCACCCGGGTGTGAGAGGGGTCCCGGACAGGCGAAAGCTGGGCTCGATCGAAGGATCGGGCCCGGCTCGCGGTCAGCTCTGATCGGGGACTATGTCGGTGTTGAGGACAGCGAAGCCGATCACGAAGCCGAGGAGCATGGCGACGCCCGCGGCGATGGCGGCCCAGCGGCCGAGCGGTTCACCCTTGCTGTGGCCGATGAGGCCGAGGATGATGCCCGCGGGTCCGAAGATGATCGGGCAGATCACCAGAGCCAGTGCGGCGCAGACGAATCCGATGATGGAGAACGTCTGCGTCCCGGGCTTGGCCGGTTGGCCCTGGTCGTAGGGCTGGTAACCCTGCGGGTAGGACGGGTATCCGCCCGGCTGCTGCGGGGTGTAGCTCTGCCCGCTCAACGAGCGCTGATCATCAGACGGGTACTGCTGCCCGGACGGATAATCCGGCTGGTCGGGGTACGCGCTCGGGCCCGAACCGTACGGCGCCTGCCCGTAGGCGGGGGATTCCGGTTGGCCCCAGCCACCTTGACCGGGCGGCGTGGCGCCGGGAGGTCCCGACCCGTAGGGCGTCTGGCCCGCATCCGTCCCGTACGGGGTGCCACCGGGAGTCTCGGACCCTGGCGGTGTCGCGCCGGGAGGTCCCGAGCCGTAGGGCGTCTGGCTCGGGTCCCCGCTGGACGGGGTGCCACTGGGTGTGCCCGTTTTACCGCTGGCTCCATAGGGTGCTTTACCCAGGTCCGCGCCGCCGGGGGTGCCGGAACCCGGCGTCGCCGCCCCCGCATCCCCCGCACCCACACCGAAGGGTGTATCCCCTGATGTGTCGGATCCGGGTGGCTCCCACGCCGGCGATGCGGCGGGCGTCGCCCACCCTGTCCCCGGTGCCTCGCCGGGCTCGGGCAGCGAGGGGGACTCCTGGTCGCCGGTCGGTGGCCGGTCGCCGGAGGCGGACTTCTCGCCGGGCTCGCCGGGATCGTTCGGGGTGGTCATCAGCGCCCTCCTTGTCGAGTTCGGTCGCCGAACCGTGGGTACCACTCGTCGCGGGCGTCAATCACTACAGGTCGGAGTCGTCGACGATCTCCACGGCCGCCACCTCGGCGGGCCGGTCGTCCGCCTCCAGGTCCTCGGCGCGCTGGGCGCGCCGGGTCCACTCCTGATCGAGTTCCTCGCCGATGCCGAGGCGTCCGTCGTCCTCGTTCTCGCGGTTGCGGATGGTGAGGTCGGCGGGCGGATCCTCCACATAGCGCTCGTACTCGCGGATCTCGTCGGCCTGCTCGTCGTCGCCCATGTCCATATCGAGTGGCTCACGGTTCATGGGGACCAGTATCGTCGCGCGGCCCGCGTGTCGCTGCTGACTCGCCGGAAAATAGCTGGATAGCTGGGACCGGGGTATCACCGCTGGATAGGCGGGTCAGCGGCGAACAGCCGGGTCGCTCGCGACAAGATCGCTGGTCGCGGGCGACCACGCCGAGCGTCAGACGCGTATCAGGACCTGGATCACGATCTGGATCGCGACCATGACACCGAACGCGCTCGTACTCACGATCAGCGCCCGGGTTCCCAGCGGCTCGCCCTTGCTCTTGGCGACGCCGGCGAGCACGATGCTCGTGACACCGAATATGAGTGCCGCCAGGCCGCACAGTCCGAGCAGGACCGTGAAGCCCGCACCGACGAAGCTGAGGATGGACAGCGTCTGCGTCGGCGTGGGTTGGTACCCGTAACCGCCGGGCGTGGGGGGATAGCCATAGGGCTGTTGCGGGTAGGCAGGGTACGCGCCCTGCTGCGGGTAGCCCGGTTGCGCGGGATAGGCGGGTTGTGCCGGATACCCCGCCGCCGCGGGATACCCCGCCTGCTGGGGATAACCACCCTGCTGCGGATACCCCGCCGGCGGCGTCCCCCCGACCGGCGGATAGCCGTACACTCCACCCTCCGGATAGGCGGCGGGCTGAGCCGACGACCCCGACTGGTACCCCGGCGCGGCGGGCGGCTGCGGAATCGGATCGGACGGGTACGCGGGCGCGTCGTACGGCGCACCGAACTGGTAGGCGGGCGGCTCCAACACCGAACCCCCTTGCAGCCCGGGCATTTCCGGCATCGCACCCGGCTGGTACACCTGCGTCTCGGGAGCGGTGCCGGGTTGGTAGACCTTCGTCTCCGGCGCGGCACCGGACGGGCCCGTCGACGATCCCGGCTGGTACACCTGGGTTTCGGCGGTACGCCGATCGTCCTGCGCGCCCCCCTTGCCGAGATCGAGTCCCGGCCGCGGCTCCTGCGGCGTCGTCATCTGAGTCCCCTCCGAAGTCTGCGATTGCCCCACATGCGTATCACGAGCCACCGGCCGCACACCACTTCGCGGGTCGGCCCCGGCGCGATCTCGACGCGCACCGCCGTCCGCGGGACCGGCGTTCGAGGCGACCGGCCGCTGGTGCGAACGACTTCGCCGACACGCACGGCCCCGGCGACACGCACGGCCCCGGCGTCGAGCCGGGGCCGTGCGGAAATCCAGCGCCGAGGTGCGGCGCGGAGAATCAGGCGTTGCCGTTGAAAAGGCCGGTGACCGAACCGTTCTCGAACACCTCGCGGATGGTGCGGGCCAGCAGCGGCGCGATGGACAGCACCGTCAGCTGCGGGAACTTCTTGTCCTCGGTGATCGGCAGCGTGTTGGTGACCACCACCTCGCGGGCGCCGCAGCCCGCGAGCCGCTCGGCGGCCGGCGCCGACAGCACGCCGTGGGTCGCGGCGATCACGACGTCACCCGCGCCCGCCTCGCGCAGTACGCGCACGGCCTCGGCGATGGTGCCGCCGGTGTCGATCATGTCGTCGATCAGGATGCAGGTGCGGCCGTCCACGTCACCGACGGGGCGGTGCGACTTGACCTGGTTGGGCACCAGCGGGTCCCGGGTCTTGTGGATGAACGCCACCGGGGCGCCGTCCAGCGCGTCGGCCCACTTCTCGGCGACCTTCACGCGGCCCGCGTCGGGGGACACCACGGTGATGTTGTCGAGGCTGTAGTTGGCGCGGACGTGCTCGGAGAGCTGGAACAGCGCGTGCATGTGATCGACCGGGCCGTCGAAGAAGCCCTGGATCTGGTCGGTGTGCAGGTCGACGGTGATGATGCGGTCGGCGCCCGCGGTCTTGAGCATGTCGGCGATCAGGCGGGCCGAGATGGGCTCGCGGCCGCGGTGCTTCTTGTCCTGGCGCCCGTAGGGGTAGAACGGCAGCACCGCGGTGATCCGCTTGGCCGAACCGCGCTTGAGCGCGTCGATCATGATGAGCTGTTCCATGATGTGCTGGTTCACCGGAGCCGGGAAGCTCTGCAGCACGAAGGCGTCGGACCCGCGCACCGACTCCTCGAACCGCACGAACGTCTCGCCGTTGGCGAAATCGCGCGCGATCTGCGGGGTGACGTGAACGTCGAGTTCCTTGGCGACCTGTTCGGCCAGCTCAGGATGAGCGCGTCCCGAGAAGAGCATCAGGTTCTTCTGGTTTTCGATCCATGACGCGGTCACTACTGTTTGCCATCCTTTTGCTCGATTGCCTGACCCGACGTCTCTTCGGCCGCGAGGGCTGCCGCCGCCGCGATCGCCGCAGCGGTTCCGGGCCGGTTCCGCTGCACCCAGTTCTCCATATTGCGCTGTGCTCCACCCGACACCGCGAGCGCCCCTGGTGGAACGTTTCTGCGCAGTACAGTACCCGCCGCCGTATAGGCGCCGTCACCCACCGTCACCGGCGCGACGAACATGGTGTCGCTGCCCGTCCGCACATGCGAACCGACGACCGTGTGATGTTTGCGCACCCCGTCGTAGTTGACGAACACACTGGACGCGCCGATGTTGCTGTGCTCACCGATCGTCGCGTCCCCCACGTAGGTGAGGTGCGGCACCTTCGAGTGCGCGCCGATGGTGGCGTTCTTGGTCTCCACGAACGCGCCGAGCTTGCCGGCATCGCCCACCACGGTGCCCGGCCGCAGGTAGGCGAACGGCCCGATGGTCGCGCCGGGCCCGATCGCGGCCCCTTCCCCGTGGGTGCGCACGACGGACGCGCCGTCGCCCACCACCACGTCGGTGAGGGTGCTGTCGGGGCCGACCTCGGCGTCCTCGCCGATCACGGTCGCGCCCAGCAACTGCACGCCGGGGCGCAGCACCGCGTCCCTGCCGATGCTCACCGAGGCGTCCACCCAGGTGGTCGCCGGATCGACGACCGTCACACCGGCCCGCATGTGGCGTTCCAGGATGTAGCGGTTGAGGGTGCGCGCCGCCTCCGACAACTGCACGCGGTCGTTGACGCCGGTCACCTTCGCCGCGTCCACCAGGCGCGCGCCGTGCACCGGATGCCCGGCCTCGCGCGCCAGCCGCAGCACATCGGTGAGATACAGCTCGTGCTGGGCGTTCGCCGTGGACAGGCGCCCGATCATGGTGCGCAGCACCGCCGCGTCGAACGCGTACACACCCGAGTTCACCTCGGTGATCGCGGCCTGCTGGGGGGTGGCGTCGGCGTGCTCGACGATCTCGACGACACCGCCGTCGGCGTCGCGCACGATGCGGCCGTAGCCGTTCGGGTCGTCGGGCACGAACGTCAGCACCGTCACCGCCGAGCGCGGCGTGTAGCTGCGATGTTCGTCGAGCAGCGCGGACAGCGTGTGCCCGTCCAGCAGCGGCACGTCCGCCGAGGTGACGAGCAGATCGCCGGTGAAGTCCTCCGGCAACGCCCGCAGCGCGCACTGGACGGCATGCCCGGTGCCCAACTGCTCCTCCTGGAGCGCGGGCGTGATCTCGCGCCCGAGTTCGGCGGCGACCGCGGCGACCGCGCCACCCACCTGCTCTCTGTCGTGGCCCACCACCGTGATGAGGTGCGCGGGGTCGATCTCGTCGGCGGCATGCAGCGCGTGGGCGAGCATGCTCCGGCCGGCCAGCGAATGCAGAACTTTGGGAGTCTTCGACCGCATCCGCGTCCCGGCTCCGGCGGCGAGAACGACGACGGCGGTCTGCTGTGGCATGGATCTCCCTCGGCTGCCTGTCATCGTGCTGGCTGTGCGTGGTCGCGATGTGCGGGGCCAACGATAGTCACCGTGCCGGTGTGCTCCGCCGCCAGGACTCGAACCTGAACTATCTGAACCAAAATCAGAGGTGCTGCCATTACACTACGGCGGACCGTCACACCGGCGGTCCTCACGACCCGCCGCTGCTGCCTCGGCACGCGAAGAATCCTCGCACAAAACCCCACCCAAGGGCTAACCCGCCTCTCCGCGTTCAAGGCGGCTGCGTCAGGTGCGGGTGGGGTTTGGTTGCCGTGTCCAGTCGTGGAGGGGGTGGGTTAGCCCGTTCCCTGGTGAGTTACCCATGTTGTTGCGAGATCACGGGGTGCTTTGGGGTCGGTGGGAGGGGGTGGGTGGAGGTTTGGTGGCGGGGCGGTGGTTGGCTTCGGCCCGGGTCAGCTGTTTCTGTGGGGGTGAATGTTGGGCGTTCCTGGCGGTTTACCTGTGTCTTCGCGAGATCACGCGGGCGAGGGGAGCAGGTCGTTTTCGTGGGGCGAAGGGCTGTCCAGGTGCTCGCCAGGTCCAGCGAGTTCTCGCGGGATGCCGGGGATAACGCGGGATGCGGTGAGGAAGAGGGAGGCGGAGCGGGCGGACTGACTGGGTCAGCTGTCCCCCACCCGAGTCTCCGCTGCTAGTCTGCGTATCGCACCACCTGACCTCGCGCGGATCGGGATGTCCGTCAGGTAGGCCCAAAAGGCTTGCCGTACATGGCTGTCGGCCCGACGCCCACCGTGCGACCATGACAACCAGCAATGGTTGCCGGTGCACAAGAACCACGTGATCTCGTACGTACATGGGTAACTCGCCGGGAACGCCCAGAACCCGACCGGATACCTACCGCCGGCCCGGCGACCGAACGTCCGAGGCACCTACAACCGGCGAAAAATCGCGGAGAGGCGGAGGAGTGGTGCGGCCGCGGATGACCGGTACGCAGCGGCGGCAGCAACTTATCGAGATCGGGCGTGCCCTGTTCGCCGAGCGCGGGTACGACGCGACCTCGATCGAGGAGATCGCCGCGCGGGCGCAGGTGTCGAAACCCGTGGTGTACGAGCATTTCGGGGGCAAAGAAGGCCTGTACGCGGTGGTGGTGGACCGCGAGATGTCGATGCTGTTGGACATGATCACTTCGTCGTTGACGCAGAATCGGTCGCGGGTGCGGTTGGAGCAGGTGGCGTTGGCGCTGCTCACCTATATCGAGGAGCGCACCGACGGGTTCCGGATCCTGGTGCGCGATCAGGCCGCCACCACCGACGACGGCCGCTACTCCAGCCTGCTCAACGAGGCCGTGAACCAGGTCGCGCACATCCTGGCGGGCGATTTCGAGCGGCGTGATCTGGATACCGGGCTGGCCACCCTGTACGCGCAGGCGCTGGTCGGCATGGTGTCGACCGCGGCGACGTGGTGGCTGGACGTGCGGGAACCCTCCAAAGAGGTGGTGGCCGCCCACCTGGTGAACCTGTGCTGGAACGGGTTGAGTCACCTCGAGGCGGACCCGCGGCTGGACTCGGAATGGCCGGCGGCCGAACGCCGCGATGATTAGCGGGACGATTGCGCCGGCGTCCGGGGGGAACGCGCGAAGTGACTGTCGCGCACCGCGCTGGTGGTACGGTGCTCCCAACCTCTGGGTGCTGTTCGGGCGGTATGTCGGTCTTGGTTCGAGATGTCGGTCTACTTCAGGATGGCTGGTTTCAGGAATGACAGGCGGAGCTGATGGCTAGGCAAGCGCGCGCGGAGATCACTCGCGATTCCGTACTCGCCGGCGCGGCCGATGTCTTTCTGCGGTTGGGGTACGCGAACGCGAGCCTCAGCGAGATCATCGCGCAGTCCAACGTGACCAAGGGCGCCTTGTACTTTCACTTCGGGTCGAAGGAAGAACTGGCGCGTGCCGTCGTCGATCAGGGCAACGAGCGACTGGTCAGTTCGTGCCAGGGCTTCTTCGATTCCCGGGTCCCCGCGCTGGAGGCGTGCATCGGCATCACCTACGTGGTGGCGGACCTGTCGATGAACGACCCGATGGTCGGCGCCATGCTCAAGCTCACCCACCAGATCGGTGACTACCGCGGCGCTTCCGGTGACAACATCACCAAGAACTGGGGCGACACCTACCGCGTCCTGTCCGAACGCGCCATCGCCCAAGGCGATCTCGAACCCGACCTCGACCCCGAGGTCATCGGCATGCTGCTGCAGGAGATCACCGCGGGCGTGCACATCGTGGCCATCGGCACGGAGTCGATCGACCAGATGGCGACCCGCATGGAGCGGGCCTGGTACTTCCTGCTGCCGTCCATCGTGCCGGCGGAAAAGCTCTCGTACTTCAGGGAATTCGCCGCCCGCCGCCTCCGCCGCTACGTGCCCTAGGGCTGCGCTCCTCCGCCTCTCCGCGTTTTTTCGCCGGTCGTGGGAGTGGGGGTGGGTTGGTTCGCCGGGCCGGCGGTTGGTGGGGTTGGTTGCCTTATGGGCGTTCCCGACGAGTTACCCATGTAGGTACGAGATCACATGGTTCTTTTGCACCTTCCAACCCTCGGTCGTCGGAGTGCGTGAGGTCCGACAGCGGTGTACTGCAAGCCTTTTGGGCCTACCCGGTGCGTGACCCACGGTCGTGCGAGACCGTGTGACGCGTAGTCGGGGGAGCGGGGGACACGCCGGAGGGACCCGTTGGCACTGAACGGTGCTTGCCCCAGTCAGGACGAAAACCTATCGAGCCCCATCCCACCAGCTATCCAAGTCCCCCGTGATTTCGCACGAACATGGGTAACTCACCGGGGACGCCCAGAACACAACCACCCTGCCAACCCCCGGCCCGGTGCCCGAAGCGCCTCCGCTCCCACGACCGGCGAGAATCGCGGGGAGGCGGGCATGCGACGCCCAGAACACAACCACCCTGCCAACCCCCGGCCCGGTGCCCGAAGCGCCTCCGCTCCCACGACCGGCAAGAATCGCGGGGAGGCGGGCAAGGTATGTTTTTAACCGCCGAAACATCACTTCGACCTGCCGACTTAGTCGTGTGGAGGTGGTGGCGGCGACTGATAGACCGGCCGTGAACGCGCCAGTGGCGGGGTGTCCCGCTCGAGCTCAGGAGTTGTGTCGATGCCTCACCGTCCACCACTGGCAGGACTGGCCGCGGCGGCCGGTGCGGATGCCGCGCTGCGGACCGTCGCCGAGCTGGTCGGCAAGTCGTCGGTCGAGCTGGTGGCGCCCTCGGCGGTGCGGCCGTTCGTGGCGGCGGCCGTGGCGGCGAAGCGCCCGCTGGTCGTGGTGACCGCGACGGGCCGCGAGGCCGACGACCTGACCGTCGAGCTCACCGAGATCCTCGGCGGATCGGTCGCCCAGTTCCCGTCCTGGGAGACGCTGCCGCACGAGCGACTCTCTCCGGGCGCCGACACCGTCGGCCGCAGGCTCGAAGTGCTGCGCCGCCTCGCCCACCCCGAGGACCCGAACTTCGGGGAACCGCTGCGGGTGGTGGTGACCACGGTGCGCTCGCTCATGCAGCCGATGGCGGCGGGCCTCGGTGACATCGAGCCGATCGTGCTGCGGGTCGGCGCCGAGTTCGACTTCGACGAATTGCTCACCCGCCTGGTCGAATTCGCCTACACGCGGGTCGACATGGTGGGCAAGCGCGGCGAGTTCGCGGTGCGCGGCGGCATCCTGGACGTGTTCCCGCCCACCGCCGACCATCCGGTGCGCGTCGAGTTCTGGGGTGACGAGATCACCGAGCTGCGGCCCTTCGCCGTCGCCGATCAGCGCTCGCTCACCGACCTCGCCGCCGACGTGGTGGTCGCCCCGCCGTGTCGCGAACTGCTGCTCACCGAGGCCGTGCGGGAGCGCGCCGCCCTGGTCGCGGAGGAGAACGCCGCCGACGCGGCGCTGGTGGAGATGCTGAGCAAGCTCGCCGAGGGCATCCCCGTGGACGGCATGGAGGCGCTGCTGCCGGTGCTGCAACCCGGTGAGCTGCGGCTGCTCACCGATCAGCTGGCCGAGGGCACGCACGTGCTGCTGTGCGATCCGGAGAAGATCCGCACCCGCGCGGCCGATCTGGTGCGCACCGGCGAGGAGTTCCTGGAGGCGTCCTGGACGGCGGCGTCGTTCGGCGGCACCGCCCCGCTGGGCGGGCACGGCCTGGACCTGGCGGCCTCCTCGTATCGCGCGCTGCCCGAGATCCACGAGAGCGCCGACCGGCACGGCCTGCCCTGGTGGACGCTGAGCCCGCTGTCTTCGGGCGACCCGTCCGAGGTGGTGCTGCCGGTGCTGGCCGGGCCCACCGCGCGCGGGTCCGAGGAGCTGGTCGCCACCATCTTCGCGTCGCTGCGCGCGCACGTCGCCACCGGCGGGCGCGCCGTCGTGGTGGTGGCGGGTCACGGCACCGCGCAGCGCGTGCTGGAGCGCCTGTCCGACGCCGACGTCCCTGCCGGCTCGCTGGACCCGGGGGCCGAACCCGCGCCCGGAGTGGTCGGGGTGCTGTGCGGTTCGCTGCACGACGGTGTGATCTTCGACGACGCCGGACTGGTGGTCGTCGCCGAATCCGACCTCACCGGCAACCGCGTCACCGCGCCCGCCGAGGGCAAGCGCCTGCCAGCCAAGCGGCGCAACCAGGTCGACCCGCTCGCGCTCGATGCCGGCGACATGGTGGTGCACGACCAGCACGGCATCGGCCGGTTCGTGGAGATGATCGAGCGCACCGTCGGCGGCGCGCGCCGGGAGTATCTCGTCATCGAGTACGCGCCGGGCAAACGCGGCCAGCCGGGCGATCGCCTGTTCGTGCCGATGGAGTCGCTGGACCAGCTCTCCCGCTACGTCGGCGGTGAGATGCCCAGCCTCTCCAAACTCGGCGGCTCGGACTGGGCGAACACGAAACGCAAGGCGCGCAAGGCCGTTCGCGAGATCGCGGGCGAACTGGTGCAGCTCTACGCCGCGCGCCAGGCGGCCCCCGGGCACGCGTTCGGACCCGACACGCCCTGGCAGCAGGAGATGGAGGACGCGTTCGCGTTCACCGAGACCGTCGACCAGATGACGGCCATCGCCGAGGTGAAGGCCGATATGGAGAAGCCGGTCCCGATGGACCGCGTGGTGTGCGGCGACGTGGGGTACGGCAAGACCGAGATCGCGGTGCGCGCCGCGTTCAAGGCCGTGCAGGACGGCAGGCAGGTGGTGGTGCTGGTGCCCACCACGCTGCTCGCCCAGCAGCACCTCCAGACGTTCACCGAGCGCGTCGCGGGCTTCCCCGTCACCGTGAAAGGCCTGTCGCGCTTCACCGATCCCGCCGAATCGCGCGCGGTGCTGGAGGGGATGGCCGACGGCTCCGTCGACATCGTGGTGGGCACCCACCGCCTGCTCCAGACCGGTGTGCGGTGGAAGAACCTCGGCCTGGTGGTCGTGGACGAGGAGCAGCGTTTCGGTGTGGAGCACAAGGAGCACATCAAGGCGCTGCGCACGCACGTGGACGTGCTCACCATGTCGGCCACCCCGATCCCGCGGACCCTGGAGATGAGCCTGGCGGGCATCCGCGAGATGTCGACCATCCTCACCCCGCCCGAGGAGCGCCATCCGGTGCTCACCTACGTCGGCGGCTACAACGACAAACAGGTCACCGCCGCTATCCGCCGCGAACTGCTGCGCGACGGCCAGGTGTTCTACGTGCACAACCGGGTGTCCTCGATCGACAAGGCCGCCAAGCAGATTCGCGATCTGGTGCCCGAGGCGCGGGTGGTGGTCGCGCACGGCCAGATGAACGAGGACATGCTCGAGCAGACCGTGCAGGGCTTCTGGCAGCGCGAATACGACGTGCTGGTCTGCACCACCATCATCGAGACCGGCCTGGACATCTCCAACGCGAACACCCTCATCGTGGAACGCGCCGACGCGCTGGGACTTTCGCAGCTGCACCAGTTGCGCGGCCGCGTCGGGCGCAGCCGCGAGCGCGGGTACGCCTACTTCCTGTATCCGCCGGAGAAGCCGCTCACCGAGACCGCCTACGACCGCCTGGCCACCATCGCGCAGAACTCCGATCTGGGCGCGGGCATGGCGGTGGCCATGAAGGACTTGGAGATTCGCGGCGCGGGCAACGTGCTGGGCGCCGAACAGTCCGGGCACGTGGCGGGCGTCGGCTTCGATCTGTACGTGCGGCTGGTCGGTGAGGCGGTGGAGGCGTATCGCGCGGCCGCCGACGGCAAGCCGATCGTGCAAGAGGAGGTCAAGGAGGTGCGCATCGATCTGCCGGTGGACGCGCACATCCCGCCCGACTACATCGCCAGCGACCGCCTGCGGCTGGAGGCATACCGCAAACTGGCCTCCGCACAGGACGATCCGGCGCTGGCCGCCGTGATCGAGGAACTGGTCGACCGCTACGGCCCGCTGCCGGTGGAGGTGGGCAGGCTGGTGTCGGTGGCCAAGCTGCGGCTGCTGGCCCGCGAGTACGGCGTCACCGAGATCGCCGTCACCGGAACCACATTGAAGATCTCGCCGATGCTGAACCTGCCCGACTCGAAACAGCTGCGGCTCAAGCGGATCTACCCGAGCGCGAGCTACAAGCCCGCCAGCGGCGTGGTGCAGCTGCCGCTGCCGCGCGTGGAGGACAGCGTGGGCGCGGAGCGGGTGCGCGACGTGCGGCTGTTGCAGTTCGTGGCGGATCTGCTGCTGGCGCTGGACGGAAAGGCCCAGGGCGCCGTGGATCTCACGGTCGCGACCGAGGCGAGCGCGGGCCTGTGACGCGCGCCGAACGCGACGAGGCCCGCCGCACGGTGGCCGCGGGGCTGGCCGACGCCGTCGAGGTGATGGACCGGCTCTGGCATTTCGGCGGCTGGGAGCGCACCCAGACCCACGACTCGCTGCGCCCCTACCTGCTCGAGGAGACCTACGAACTGCTCGACGCCATCCAGCACGCCGACGCCGAGACCATCAAGGAGGAGCTGGGCGACCTGCTGCTGCAGGTGCTGTTCCACTCCCGGATCGCCGAAGCGGCAGGCGAATTCACCGTCGATGACGTGGCCGCCGCGCTGGTGGCCAAGCTGGTGCATCGCAGCCCGCTGCTGCGCGAGTCGGAGCTGGGGCCGGACGCGACGGTCGAGGAGAAGATCGCCGCGCAGGAACGCGCCTGGGAGGAGCGCAAATCCACGGAGAAGGCGCGCCGCTCCTGCCTGGACGGCATCGCCATGGCGCAGCCCGCGCTCGCGCTGGCGGAGAAGGTGCGCGCCCGCAGCGCGCGCGCCGGACTGCCCGACGATCTGGTCCCCGAGACCCTGCGCATCGTGCACCTCGGCGAGCCGGAGAGCGCCGAGGAACGCCTGCGCAAGGCGACATTGGCGTTCGCCGCCGATATCCGCGCCGCCGAGGACGCCGCGGAATCGGTTCGGGGCGAACGCCTTCCATTGTCCCCGGAGGACTGGCGCACCCACTGGCCCGCCTACGACTGAAGGCGTTGGCTCAATTCCTGGGCAGATCCGCGAGTTTCGGTACCAGCGGCGCGCACACGTCGGTGATCCACTGCGCCGGGTGGTCGCCGGGCGGGGCGACCATCACCGTATCGATGCCGAGCCGCGCGTAATCGCTCATTCGGTCGGCGAAGTCGGGGCCCGGCTGTCCGGCGGCGTAGATCATGGTCTTCTCGATCGCGTCGTAGTCGCGGCCGACGGTGTCGCAGTGCGCGCGCAGCACGTCCAGTTTGTGCGCGACGCCCTCGGGAGTGTCGAAGAAGAGGTTGCACCCGTCCCCGTACTGGGCGACCAGCCGCAGCGTCTTGCGTTCACCACCGCCCGCGATGAGGATCGGCGGGCGCGGCTGCGTCACCGGCGGCGGCGAGCACAGCGTCTCCGCGAGCCGGTAGTACTTGCCCTCGAACGGCCCGTTCTCGCCCTGGTCCCACATCTGCTGGACGATCCGCAGCGCCTCCTCCAGGCGCTCGAACCGTTCGGCCAGCGGCGGGAACTCGACTCCCAGCCCGAGGTGTTCGCGCTCGAACCACGCGGCGCCGATCCCGAGCGTCGCCCGCCCGCCGGACAGCACGTCGAGCGTGGTCACGATCTTGGCCAGCAGGCCGGGGTGCCGGTAGGTCACACCGGTCACCAAGAGGCCCAGGCGAATTCGCGAGGTGTGCGCCGCGAGGTAGCCGAGCGAGGTGTAGCCCTCCAGCATCGGCTGGGTGGCCTCGCCGCGCGGCGGGATCTGGAAGAAGTGGTCCATGAAGGAGAGCCAGTCGGCGCCCGCCTCCTCGGCGGCGGCCCCCACCCGCGCCAGTTCCGGCGCGATCGCGCCCGGTCCACCGGGCATATCGAAGTTCGGCACATGAATTCCGAGTCGCATGCCGCCAGGCTATGACCTGGAGCGCACTCCAAGTCAACCCCGCGACGGGCGCGATACCTGCGGATTCCGAGTCGACACCGAACTCTCACCCGCGCGCAAGCGGGCCGTCACCGTGGTGGGGGAGAAAAGAACGGTACGGGTTCGCTATTCTGTCCGGCGACCCGAAGCCGATGGCGGAGACCCGCCGGGAGGGACTGCGGTCCGGTGCCCATCAGCAGAGTCGCGGAGCACCCGCGGCCGGATCATGTGCTTTTCCATTTCAGCGACACCCATCTGATCGCCGGTGACGACGCGCTCTACGGCGCCGTGGACGCCGAGCGACGGTTGCGCCAGCTGCTCGACCACGCGGCGGCCAGCCGCATCCGCCCCACCGCGCTGGTGTTCACCGGCGACCTCACCGACCGGGGCGAGCCCGGCGCATACGCGAAACTGCGCGCGCTGGTGGACCCGTTCGCCGAGGAACTCGGCGCGCCCGTGGTGTGGGTGATGGGCAATCATGACGACCGGGGCGCGCTGCGCAGCGGCCTGCTCGGCGAGACCGCCTCCGACGAGCCGTTCGACCGGGTGCACATGGTCGACGGACTGCGGATCGTCGCCCTCGACACCTCCGTTCCCGGCCACCACTACGGCGAGATCAGCGACCGACAGCTCGACTGGTTGCGGTCGGTGCTGGCCGAGCCGGCCCCGTTCGGCACCGTCCTGGCCATGCACCACCCGCCGGTGCCGTGCGTGCTGGACCTGGCCGTCACCGTGGAACTACGCGATCAGCGCAGGCTGGCCGCGGTGCTGGACGGCTCCGACGTGCGCGCGATCCTGGCCGGTCACGTGCACCTGTCCACCTTCGCCACGTTCGCGGGCATCCCGGTGTCGGTGTCCTCGGCCACCTGCTACACCCAGGACCTCGGCGTCGCCGAGGGGGGCCTGCGCGGCCGCGACGGCGCGCAGGCGTTCAACTTCGTGCACGTCTACCCGGACACCGTGGTGCACACGGTGGTCCCGATCGACGCGGGCCCCACCGTCGGCGAGCCCGCCACCCCCGAGCAGGCCGCCGAGAAGCTGGCCGCGGCGGGCATCGTGATCCCGCCCGCCGCGCGCATCCCGCATGTCATGCGGCGCCCGCCGTCGGATCGGCAAGCGGGCGACGGGGCGGTGCGCTGATCCGTTCCCACGGCGCGGGTTCCGGGAACCAGTGCGCCAGGAATTGCGAAACCGCCCGCACCCGTTCGCTTTCCGGGATCTCGGGGAAGCTGCCGTCGTTGAGGCAGAAGAAGTCCACGTCGCGGTGCGCGGCCAGCTCGTCGAGCAGCGCCAGGCCGGCCCGGCTGGTGGTGTCCACGTAGCGCACCCGCGCCGCCTCCTGCGGCACCGCGCGCCCGGTGAGCGTCGCGTAGTAGTGGTAGAGCGAGTTCGTGACGGAAATGTCGGTGGCCGAACGGAATCGGCTCGCCGCCGTGCGCGCGAAATCCTCGGCGAACTCGGTCTCCATCTCCAGCAGCACATCTCGCCGCAGCGGCACCGGCGTGTGCTCGAGGTGCCGGGTGATGACGTGCCCGAAACGCCGCGCCAGCAGCTGCCGGTTCACCCGGGCGGCGTTCTCGAATCCGCTGCGCCGCTCGTTGTTCCGGCCCGCGCCGATGCGGGTGTCGGCCTCGATGAACCGGCTCACGCCGGCCGGGGTGAAGAACATCGACGGGCGCACCGGCCGCGCGAAGAACATGTCGTCGTTGGAGTACAGGAAGTGCTCGCTGAGCCCCTCGATGTGCTGCAACTGCGATTCCACGGCGTGCGAGTTGAAGGTGGGCAGCCCGTCGGTGTCGCGGAAGTGGTCGAGGGCGCGCACCACCGTGACGCGCGGGTGGTCGGCGAGCCAGTCGGGCACGCGGGAGTCGGTGGCGATGAAGATGCGCCGGATCCACGGCGCGTTCTTGTGCACCGAGCGCAGCGCGTAGCGCAGTTCCTCGATCTGGCGGATGCGCGCGTCGGCGTCGTCGCCCTCGCCCACGACGACCTGCGCCATCATCCCGGCCCGGCGGGCGCGGAACTCCGGATCGGAACCGTCGACCCAGGAGAAGACGATGTCGATGTCGAAGTTCACGTCGGTGACATTCGGCGCGAACATGTCCGCCAGCGTCGGCCAGACCCGGTCGTAGAGCCGGATCTGGGTCGTCTCCACATCGGCGAGGTCGAATACGGTGCGCGTCAACGCGTTCGGGCGCGGGCAGGTGACGGTGTCACCGTGGTACTCCCACAGTTCCAGCTCCACGTGGTGCGCGGGATCGGGGTCGCGGCCCAGCCGCAGCACACCGGACCCCACCGGCTCGCAGGCGAATCCCGCGGCCTCGGCGGCTTCGGTCACCCGCGCGACCATGGCGCGGTGCGCCGCGTCGGCGGCCAGGATCAACCGGTGCCCCGTGTCGCGGACCAGCAGGAACGGCACTTCGGCCGCCGCCAGCTGTCCGCGCAGATAGCCGAGGTCGGCGACGGTCGTCTCCGCGACGGCGAGATTGCCCGCCAGTGCGCCGACCGTGCCGAAACCCACGCGCGCCGTATCCGATTCGATGTCCACTTCGCCTCCACTTCGCTGTCGGATGACTCGCCCGCGCGCTCGTTCGCACCGCACCGGGAGCCGGGCGGGCCGTGCGACGGCGTCGCGTCGCGGACGGCCTTACCCGGTGCGGTGCGGAGTCAGAAATGGGGAGCGCTGCCGTAGTGCAGGAACGCGGTGATACGCCGGATGACGAACGATCGGGACACCAGTTCTCACCTCACTTACGGCGGGACGCCGAAGCGTCGACGTGGACGGGAGCGCTGGACCGGAATACGGCGGTGCGGCCGGACCGGCGGCAGCGCGACGGTCGGGCAATCGTCGGCCGACCGGGAGAAGAACCCCTGTTGAACAGGGCGTTGCCAGAAATGATGCATCCGCGCGAGGATTCCGTCAATCGGAGGCGCGAACAGGGGCGATCGGGCCCGGCCCGGCTGCCCATTCGGGCCGAAATTAGGGTAGCCTCGCCAAAACGAATTCTGCGGGTCCCGGCGCAGGCCGGGGCGGCACGGAAAGGAGCGTTCGCGGTGCGTGTGGTCATTCTGTTCGGTTCGGAGATGGGCACCTCGGAGTCCGCCGCCGAGAGCGTGGCGGACGAGCTGGCCGCCCACGACGTGTCCCTCTACGACATGCTCGACTACGACCCCGAGGACCTCGACGTCGCCGACTTCCACGTCATCGTCTGCTCCACCTACGGCGACGGCGACCTGCCCACCGGCGCGGAGCCGTTCTTCGACGCGCTCGACGCCCGCGAGCCCGACCTCACCGGCCTGCGCTTCGCCGTGTTCGGCCTGGGCGATTCGGTCTACGAGGACACGTTCAACCGCGGCGGCGAGATCTGCGCGGAGAAGCTGACCGCGCGCGGCGCGGTCCAAGTCGGCGAGCACGGGCGCCACGACGCCTCCACCGACGTGAAGGTGAAGGACATGGCGCGCGAGTGGGCGCGGTCGCTGCCCATCCGCGAACTGGCCGCCGTCTGAGCGGCCCCGGCGGGTCCTGAAATCTCCCTGAGATCCCCCGCTCGGAGTTCGGTGCGCCAGCGGGCATGTGGCGCAGCGTTTTAGACTGGCTGTCAGCGCGGCACAGCCCGTCGCGCGCGACGATCCGCGAGGTGACGAAGATGGCAGCCGGAGTGAGCCCAGCGCAACGTCAAGACCACTCGACCGAACATCCCGAGCTGGACGTGCTCCCGGAATGGCCCCGCGAGACCATCGCCGTCCTCGTGACCACCGATCCGGCCCCGCACGCCATCCCGGTGTCGTGGCCCGTGCGCGCGGGCGACCGGCGAATCCTGATCAGCCTCAAGTTCGATCGCGGTTCGCTGGCCCGGCTGCGGGAGCGGCCCGAGGTCGCCCTGGTCATCCTCGGCGGCGGCAACGTCGCGCTCTGCGCGCGCGGCACCGCCGAGGTGATCGCCGATCCGATGCCCGAGGCGCCGGACTACGTGGCCGTGCGCATCGATGTCGCGGTGATCGACGATCACCGGCAGTCGGCGTTCGAGGTCGACAAGGGCATTCAGCGCACCGTGCTGGATCAGACCGAGCTGCGGGCGTTGCAGGGCCGGGTCGAGACGCTGAGGGAATGGGCGCGCGAGCACGACCACTGAACCGGGTAAAACTGTAAGAGGAAACGCGGCGCACCCGCGCCGAAGGGAAGGGGACCATGAGCGTCACACTCGCCAAGGGCGGAAACGTCTCGCTGTCCAAGCAGGCGCCGAATCTCACCAAAGTGTCCGTCGGCCTGGGCTGGGACGTGCGCACTACGACGGGGGCGGACTACGACCTCGACGCGAGTGCGCTCGCCACGGGACAGAACCTGAAGGTGTTGTCCGACAAGCACTTCATCTTCTACAACAACCTGCGTTCGCCGGAGGGCACCATCGAGCACACCGGTGACAACCTCACCGGCGAGGGCGAGGGTGACGACGAGGTGATCAACATCGACCTGGCCGCCACGCCGCCGACGATCACCAACATCTTCTTCCCGGTCTCGATCCACGACGCCGACGCGCGCGGCCAGTCGTTCGGCCAGATCCGCAACGCGTTCATCCGCGTCGTCGACGCCGTCACCGGCGCCGAGCTGGCCCGTTACGACCTCAGCGAGGACGCGTCCACCGAGACCGCGATGGTGTTCGGCGAGCTGTACCGGCACGGCGCGGAGTGGAAGTTCCGGGCCATCGGCCAGGGGTACGCCTCCGGCCTGGCCGGTATCGCGCGCGACTACGGCGTCAACGTTTAGGTCGCACCCACGCGAGATGTCCGCCCCCGGTTCGTGATCGAGCCGGGGGCGGTTCTCGTCGCGGTCAGGCCCCGCGGCGCCGGGTGAGTTCGCGCTCGGCGGCCGGGCCGGGCAGCGGGCGCGGGTATTCGGCGGCGCGGCCGTCGAGCAGCGCGAAATAGCGCCACAGCATGAGCACGGCCGTGGTGGCCAGACCGGCCGTCAGGCCCCACCACACACCGGCCGCGCCCAGGCCCACCGGGAACGCGAGCAGCAGCGCGCTGGGCAGGCCGACCATCCAGTACCCCACCAGGGAGAGCCGGAATCCGATCCGGGTCTCCTTGAGCCCGCGCAACAATCCGGTGCCGATGTTCTGCGCCGAGTCGAAGAATTGCAGCACGATGCCGATCAACAGCAGGGTGTGCGCCAACTCGACGGTCCCGGTGTCGCCGGGATCGAGGAACGGGCGCAGCACCAGATCGGGCACGAGCACGTACGCCAGGCCGGTGACCACCGCGATCACGCCCGCGTAGCGCAGGGCGAGCCAGGCCAGCGCCTTGGCGTGCGTGTACTCGTCGCGCGCGACGGCGTGGCTGACCAGGATGGACGCGCCGTGCGAGAGCCCGATCGCGACCTGGAACACGATGTAGATGATCTGGTACACCACATTGTGCGCGGCCAGCGCCGCCGGGCCGATGCTGCCCATCACCAGGGCCAGCACCGAGAACATGCCCGCCTCCGACCCGTAGGTCAGCGCGATCGGCGTGCCCAGCTTCAACTCCGACACCACGGTGGCGCGCTGCACCGGCCACGGCCGGATCGCCAGCGTGCGGCCGAGTTCCGCGTCGCGGCGCACCATCGCCCAGAACACGGCGAAGGTGATCAGGAAGACCAGCGAGGTGGCCACGCCGATGCCGGTGAGCCCGAGCGCGGGCAGCCCGGCCCAGCCGTGCATGAACGCCAGCGCCAGCACCAGATTCAGCACCACCGACCCGAGCGTCACCAGCAGCAGCGCCTGCGGCCGTTGCAGGCCCACGGTGTACTGGCGCAGCACCTGGAACCACAGGCATGGCAGCAAGCCCGGCGCGAGCGCGACCATGAGCGGGCGCGCGTCGGCGAGCACGCCCGCGTCCTGGCCGAGCCATTGCAGCGACCAGCCCAGCCCGACGAGCAGCACACCGCCGAGCAGGCCCGCGAGGGTGGCGATCAGGAAGCTCGAGCGCACCACCTCCCGCACCTCGCGGTCGGCGGATTCGCCGCGCTTGCCCGCCGCGCTGACCGCGGACGCGATCTGGTTGCCCGTGCCGGTGATCAATCCGACGCACATGGTGCGGATCTGGTTGAACAGCACGATCGCCAGCCCGCCCGCGGCCACCTGCCGCACGCCGAGCGTGCCCATCAGCGCGATATTGGTGGTGGACACCGCGATCTGGGCCAGTTGGGTCATGGCGATCGGCGTGGCCAGCGCGGCCAGCCGTCGCCCGTCGGCGCGGAACTCGCCCAGGTTCACCGCACCTCCACCAATTGCTTTCGGCGCGTGGGCGCGTAGCGGTCCAGGAGGTCGAGCACGGCGCGTTCGGTGTCCGGGGCGAGCAGATCGCGCGCGGCCATCCACTCGTCGTCGAAGACGGTGTCGAGGTATTTCTCGCCGCCGTCGCAGACGATGGTGACGATGGTCGAGCCGGGCGGGAAGTCGGACAGCCGGGTGAGCCCTTCGTACACCGAGCCGCCCGCCGACCCGCCGATCATGAGTCCGAGCTTGGCGGCGACGGCGCGCGCGGTGGCGAAGGCGGCCTCGTCGGAGACCTTCACACCCTCGTCCAGCAGCGAATAGTCCACGGCCGTGCCGATGGTGGCGCCGGGCGGGGTGCCGGTGCCGGACTGCCAGTACGGGCCGCCGGGACCGCCGAACGCGATGGAGCCCACCGGCTCCACGCCTATGACATACGGGGGTTGCCCGAGTTGGCGCAGCCGGGCGGCGGTGCCGAACAGCGACCCGCCGGTGCCGACCGCGGAGAGCAGGATGTCGACCCGATCCAGGTCCTCCAGCAACTCCTCGGCGACAGCGTGGTAGCCCAGCGCGTTGGCCGGGTTGTTGTGCTGTTCGGTGAAGTAGGCGTCCGCGCGCTCGGCGGCCATGGCCTCGGCCAGGTCCTCCCGCGCCGAGGTGGCCAGGTCGTCGTCGCCCTCGGCGGAGACGAACACCAGTTTCGCACCCATCGCTCGCATCGCGCGCAGCTTGTCCTTACATGCGTGGTGGTCGACCACGGCGGTGAACCGGTACCCGCGTTCGGCGGCGACCACCGCGAGGCCGAGTCCGGTATTGCCGGACGTGGACTCGATGATATGCCCGCCACTTCGCAGCAAACCCTGCCGCTCGGCCTCGAGCACCATCGCGCGCGCCATCCGGATCTTGGCGGCGCCGGTGGGGTTGAACGGTTCGAGCTTGAGCAGCAGGCGGGTGCCGGTGTCGGTGGTGGCCAGCTCGAACAGCGGGGTGCGACCGATCAGGTCCGTGACACGCGTGACGATCGGCATGGGAGTCTCCTCGGGTGTGCGGGCGGGCGGCACCGCCGGGGCGGGTGCGGTGCGGCCTGTGGTGCGTGGGGTTATCGAGCGTCCAGCGACCAGCGTCGGCGGCCGCCTGGTTCTTCCGCGAGTACCACCTTGGGCGGGATCGGCAACTCGTGGAAGCCCGATTCGTTGGAATCCATCTGGTAACCGGCGGTGTTCGGGTAGACCAGCAGATCGCCCACCGCGGCCGCCCGCGGCAACGGGATCCGCCGCCAGCTGAGCATGTCGGATTCCAGACAGCTGGCCGCGCCGACACTCGTCGGGGTCGGCGTGCCGGGGCGCCGCGGCCACAGCACCGGGTCGGGCAGGTATTCGCTGTCGAACCATTGCTCGGACAGGCTCAGGCTGCTGCCGTCCACGGTGAGCAAGTCGTACGGGGCGCCGTGCGCCCGACGGGTTCTCACGCCCTGCACCCGGAACACCGTGCTGCCGGCGCGGTCGAGCAGGGCGCGGCCCGGTTCGACGGCGAGGCGAATGTCGTTGTCGCGCAGCTTTGTCGCGAGGTCGTTGTGCGCGAGAATCTCGGCGAGCATCGCGGCGCCGGGCGTGGGGAAGTGATACGGGTAGTAGGAGCCGAACGACTTCCCGGCGTGAAACCAGGCGCGATCGACGCCTTCCGTGAACTCTTCCCACGCGTCCTTCGGCACATAGTCGACGCCGAAGCCGCCGCCGATGGACAGGGTGGTGACGGGATGGCCGTATTCGCGGGCGGAGACGCAGCGGTCGATCAGCTCGGCGGCGAGTTCCGCGCGGGCGACGGCGTCGTAGCCGGACAGGTGGAAGCTGAAGCCCTCCAAGCGGATCGGTTCCAGCCCGACCGGACCCGACGCCGCGATCACCGCCTGCGCCGCGTCCAGTTCCTCGGCGGACATGCCGAAGCGGCTCGCCGAACCCGGGGGCAGGACGCGCAACAGCACCCGGGCGGGCAGCGCGGCGGTGGCGAGTTCGGCGAGGCGATCGAGTTCGTCCAGATCGTCCACGGCCAGCAGCGCGCCGTGGCGCACGGCCAGCCACAGCAGCTCGCGCGCCTTGGCCGGACCGGTCACCACCAGGTCCTCGCCACGCACCCCGCCCGCCAGCGCCGAGGTCAGCTCGCCGACGCTGGAAACGTCGATGCCCGCACCGTTCTCGGCGCAGGCCCGCGCGACGCACGCGGCCTTGTTGGCCTTCTTGCCGTAGTAGACGACCCCGTCGACCCCCGCGGCGGCGAATGCGTCACGGAACGCGCGGATGTTCTGGCCGACTCGCGCGGGATACATCAGGTGGAACGGCCCGCCCACCGCGTACGCGATATCGGCCAGCAGATCCGGATCGGCGAGCACCCGCCGCTCCCACTCGTCCAGGTGCGCGGGCAGGGCGGGGGCGGTGATGCCGTGGGGCGCGGTCTCGGCCGCGATCTC
Organism: Nocardia puris; assembly: GCF_036051655.1. NCBI lineage: Bacteria > Bacillati > Actinomycetota > Actinomycetes > Mycobacteriales > Nocardiaceae > Nocardia > Nocardia puris. Next base: position 3,273,217 of record NZ_CP107943.1, read on the forward strand.
CTCGGCCGCCAGCTCGAGCAGGGGGGAGTCGTCGGAGGCGGTGGGCGTCTGGTCCGCGCTCGTCTCCGCGTGTTCGTGTTCGGACACACCGCCGCGTTCCGGGGCGGGCGTGTCGTTGTCCTCCGGCGCGGTGCCGATCGTGCGCGGCGGGGGCGTATCGGTATGCGGGCGCGCACGATCCGGAGTCGCGGATGCCGGTTCGGGCGCGATGACCTGCGGCGCAACATGTTCCAGCTCCGGCAACGGCAGCGCGACATCCATCGGTGAGGCGTTCGAGGTGCTGTCGTCGCGATTCCCGGGGGCCGGTGGCGCGGGTGCGTCGAAAGGGCAAGGGACCGGGGCGAACTCCAGCAGCGGGTCGTCGCGATCGCTTGGCACAGCGGACCCGCCGCGCACCTGGCGTGGCGGGTCGATGTCGAACAGCATCATGGCGTCGGGGTCGACGGGCTCGGCGACGTTGTCGGCGGCGACCTCTAATCCCACAGGGGCACCTCCGTGCCGCGTCCCTCGGCGATGGCGCGCTCGGCGAGCGCGTGCGCGACCGCGATATCGGTGAGCACCAGACCGCTGTTGTAGACGAAGATCTTCTCCTCGTCGGAGCGGCGGGCCACGGCCCGGCGGGTCAGGATGTGCGGCAGTTCGGCGTCCACGGCGCGCAGCGTGCCGTCGGGGCCCGCCATATCGGTGCCGGTCAGGCGCATCTGCTCGGCGCTGGTGGCGACCACGCGGTCGGCGTGCACCAGCGCGGAGGGCGCCAGGCCGTATCCCACCAGCACGGCGGTGGCGCCGGGCGCGAGATCGTCGGCCTCCAGCGCCACTTCGGTGCCGGGCCCCGCGGTCGCCAGCACCACATCGGCGGCGGCCGCGGCGGCGCGCGGGTCGGGCACGGTCTCGAGCACCGCGTGCGGATTGTGCGCGGCCAGATGACTGTGCACCGCCGCGAGTCCTTCGGCGTGCGTGCCGTACACCATGAGCTTGCGCAGCTGCGGATTCGCGGCGAGCAGATGCGGCAGGGCGTTGCGGCCCTGGGTGCCGGTGCCGATCAGCAGCACGCTCTCCGCGCCGCGGCGCATGGTCTCGCGCACCAGCAGCGCCGACACGGCGGGCGTGCGCAGCGCCCCGACCCTGGCGCAGTCCATCATCGCGATGGGCGCGCCGGTGGTGTCGTCGTAGAGCGTGATGGTGGTGTAGTAGCGCTTGGTGCTGCGGTCGTGGCCCGGATCGAACTTGTAGGAGGTCTTCATGGCCACCACGCGCCTGCGCCCGTCGCGGCCGAGCATGGCGTAGGCGACCGACCAGCCGTCCGGGTTGGCGACGCTCAGTTTGCGCGGGTTGTCCGAATCGCCCGCGGCCAGCGCGAGATACGCCTCCTCGACGGCGCGCACCACGTCGTGCGGGGTGATGGGAACGTCCGCGAGGTCGCTGCGGCTCAGCACGCGCAGCGGCATGCTCCGATCACGAGTGTTCAACGGTTCCTCGATCATGTGTCGTCGTTTCCCGCTCTGTCTCCGCTCGGCCGTTTCCGTTCCGGAACGGGGCGACAATTCGTTGCCCGTAACCATTCTCGTCGGCTTCCGCGGGACGGCGCGGCCGTTCGGGCAAGCGGATATTGACCCGCTTGAGCCACCGGTCGGTGCCGTCGTAACGCGCGGTGAACGGCACCCGGCCGTGCACCGCGACGTCATTGTCCACCAGAAGCAGCTCGCCGGGGGCCAGCGCCGCGGTGACACATACCCTTTCCAATTCGGCGGTGAGTCGCGTGTAGGCGCGCCGGAATTCCGGATCGGCGTCGTCGAGCGGGGTGTAGGCGGGGTCGTAGCGCAGCGTGGGAGCCGAAGCGCCGCCGCTCGTTTCGGCGGCGTCCCACATGGTCGGCAGCGGGGGCGGCGTGTATTTCTCGTGCCCGGTCCCGTAGGAGACGTCGGGCAGGATCGGCAGCGTCGGCGTGCTCAGCAACGCGCGCTCGTCGTCGGTGAGTTCGGCGCGGCGGACCGAGGACACGGTGGTGCCCACCCTGTCCGGATTGCGCAGGCAGCCGAGCATCAGCAGGTTGGCGCGGGCCGGGTGGAAGGCGTCCTCGGTGTGCGGGCACAGCAGGGTCTTGCTGCTCGCGCCGGACTGCTCGTCCTCGTGGCCCGGCGTCGGCAGGATGTTATTGACCAGGCGGCCGTCCTGCTGGCCGTGCCAGCCGAACGGCTCACCGGCGGCGCGCGCGAGCAGCAGCAGCACGACGTCGAGCTGGAAAGAGTTGCCGCGCCGGGTATCCGCGCTCCACCGGGCGGCCTCGCGCCAGCTGGGCGGGGTGGGGCCGAATTCGTCGTCGGTCACCGGGATCCGGCGCACCACGCAGGCGCCCGCGTCGCCCGGCGCGCGCATGGCGTGGCGCACCTCCTCGGGCAGATCGGCGGTGCCTTCCTCGATCAGCGTGAGCAGCGCGGGGTCGGTGAGGGTGCGCGCCACGGCCGCGCGCGGGCCGTCCGGTAATGTGGCGCAGATCTCACCGGCGATCCGGCGCACCGCCGCGGCGGTGGCGGCGCTCAGCTCGCGGCGTTCGATATCATGCGGGTGAAACGTCTTACGTTCGGAGAGAACGCTTTTCACCGGATGTTCCCTTCTTCGCATCGGGTCGAGAATCGGGGTGGTGACGATCGATCTGCGAAGCTAGCGGCTCTTGCTCTCTTAAGCAAGGCTTGCCTAATTGCTGCGAGAGATAATAGCGTGCGCGTATCACCGAGGTTAAATCCCGGAGGTAGTGCCGACGCCGTTTCCCGGACATCGTGCCCGTGACCGGCGGGAGTGCTACCGCTCTGACGTCATATCCGTAGGCGGACAGTGCAATTAGGCTAGCCTGCCCTGGTTGGAGCGGTGTCGCTGGGTGCACCGAACGGATGTGGAACTCCTTGCGGGGGCAGGGTGTTCCAGGCGTCGAGAATGATTTCCGGTGTGGCGAGTCGTCATTGCGCGCGTGCCGCAGCTTCCGGCGGCGGTGCGTCAGGGGCGCGATTCCGGTCCATCGCGCCGGGCCGCGGTCGCGCGGGTCGCGTGACGACTCCGGCGGGGAACGCGCGCGATCCGGCCCGTGAGTGCCCAGGGAATCCCCCGCGATGGTCGGCAGGGCGACCGGCGCCATTCTCCCGAGCGTGACGACAAACACGGTCGCGTGCGCGGAAATCCGCCGTGACCGGCGCGAGCGAGCGACGCGCGGGTGCGCACTTCCGCGCGTCTGGATGATGGAAAGGGTGTTCGCGAAAAAGTCCGGCGCCGTGGCCGCCGCTGTGGTGGCCGTTCTGCTCGCCGGTTGCGGTGTCGGCCGTGATCTGCCACCGATCCCCGAGGGCATCCCGCCGGGCCCCGGCGTGCCGCTGCCGCTGATCGATGTCGACGGTCCCGGCCGCACCGCGCTGCAACTGCGAGACTGGGCCGACGGTCAGGCCGGCGCGCTCGGCATCCCCCGGATCGCGTTGGAGGCGTACGGATACGCGGCCGCGGTGATGGCCCGTTCCCGCCCGGAGTGCGGCATAGCCTGGACCACGCTGGCTGGAATCGGCAGCGTGGAGAGCGCGCACGGCACCCACCGCGGTGCCTCCGCCGACGACGCGGGCAACGTCAGCCCACCCATCATCGGCATCCCGCTGGACGGGTCACCCGGTGTCGCGCGCATCGAGGACACCGACGACGGCGTGCTGGACGGCGACACGGTCTACGACCGCGCTGTCGGTCCCATGCAGTTCATCCCCGAGACCTGGCAGCGCTGGGGCGTGGATGCCAACGGCGACGGCGTCGCGGATCCGCACAACATCGATGACGCGGCCCTGACCGCCGCCCGCTACCTGTGCGCCAGCGGCGGCGACCTCACCTCGGAGCGCGGCTGGCACGGTGCCCTGATGACCTACAACCGCTCCAACAGCTATCTGCTCACCGTGCGCGACCGCGCCGCCGCCTACAGCGTGGGCAGGCGCGTCTGAGCCGCCCCGGAGTGCCGGTTACCCCGCGCGGCCCGAGGGCGCTAGGCTCGGCACCGCACGGGCCTTCCGTGAGACAAACCGTGCCAGCCAGCCGAAGGAGTGTCGTTTTCGTGGCCATCATCGAACAGGTCGGAGCTCGCGAGATCCTGGATTCCCGCGGAAACCCCACCGTCGAGGTCGAAATCGCCCTCGACGACGGCACGCTGACCCGTGCCGCCGTCCCGTCCGGCGCGTCCACCGGTGAGCACGAGGCCGTCGAGCTGCGCGACGGCGGCGACCGCTACCTGGGCAAGGGTGTGCGCAAGGCCGTCGAGGGCGTGCTCGACGAGATCGCGCCCGCCGTCATCGGCCTGGACGCCGTGGAGCAGCGCACCGTCGACCAGGTCCTGCTGGATCTGGACGGCACCCCCGACAAGTCCCGCCTCGGCGCGAACGCCCTGCTCGGCGTGTCGCTGGCCGTGGCCCGCGCCGCCGCCGAGTCCTCGGGCCTGGAGCTGTTCCGCTACCTGGGCGGCCCGAACGCGCACGTGCTGCCGGTGCCGATGATGAACATCCTCAACGGCGGCGCGCACGCCGACACCGGCGTGGACGTGCAGGAGTTCATGGTCGCCCCGATCGGCGCGCCCACCTTCAAGGAGTCGCTGCGCTGGGGCGCGGAGGTCTACCACGCGCTCAAGGCCGTGCTGAAGTCCAAGGGCCTGGCCACCGGCCTCGGCGACGAGGGCGGTTTCGCCCCCGACGTGGCGGGCACCCGCGAGGCGCTGGACCTGATCAGCACCGCCGTCGCCAAGACCGGCCTGAAGCTGGGCAGCGATGTGGCGCTGGCGCTGGACGTGGCCGCCACCGAGTTCTACACCGCGGGCACCGGCTACAAGTTCGAGGGCAGCGACCGCACGGCCGCCCAGATGGCGGAGTTCTACGCCGAGCTGCTCACCGCCTACCCGCTGGTCTCCATCGAGGACCCGCTGTCGGAGGACGACTGGGACGGCTGGGTCGTGCTGACCGACCAGATCGGCGACAAGGTCCAGCTCGTCGGCGACGACCTGTTCGTCACCAACCCCGAGCGGCTCGAGGAGGGCATCGCCAAGGGCGCGGCCAACGCGCTGCTGGTGAAGGTCAACCAGATCGGCACCCTCACCGAGACCCTGGACGCGGTGGAGCTCGCGCACCGCAACGGCTACAAGACGATGATGTCGCACCGGTCCGGCGAGACCGAGGACACCACCATCGCCGACCTCGCCGTCGCGGTCGGCAGCGGCCAGATCAAGACCGGCGCCCCGGCGCGCAGCGAGCGGGTGGCCAAGTACAACCAGCTGCTGCGCATCGAGGACGCGCTCGGCGACTCGGCCAGGTACGCGGGCGACGTGGCGTTCCCGCGTTTCACGTTCGAGGGCTGACGGCGATGCGGTCCGGGGGCGGGTCGACCGCGAGACCCTCGGCCGCGTCGTGAACACGGATACCGAGGTGTGAGATGACGGAGCGACGTGCGCGTGGGACCAGTCCGGCCGGACGCGGGGACCGCCGCACGTCGCGCGCCGCGCGTTCACGCCCGCGGGCGGGCGCCGACCCGGAGTCCGCGGCCAGGCCCGCCGCCGCCAAACGCGCCCGCAGGCGCGAGGGCGCCGACAAGAAGAAGGCCGAGCCGCGCAAGATCGCGGCCCGTTCCGCCGACAAGCCCGAGCGCACCATCCTGGGCCTGTCCACCGGGAAGGCCGTGGTGCTCGCGGTGGTGGTGTGCGCGCTGGCGCTGACCCTGTCGGTGCCGATGCGCACCTATTTCGGCCAGCGGGCCGAGGCCGCGCAGCTCGCGCAGGAGCGCAGGGAGCTGGAGGCGGATCTGGCGCGGCTGCGGGATCGCCGTGCCCAGCAACAGGATCCGGCCTACATCCGCTCCGAGGCCAAGGACCGGCTGCGCCTGGTGATGCCGGGGGAGACGCCCTACATCGTGCAGGTGCCCGGTATCGAGGCGCCGCCGCGCCCGGCCCCGCCGACGAAGTCGAAGGTGCCCGACCCCTGGTACACGGATCTGTGGCGCACCATCTCCGAACCGCCGCAGACCACCGAGCCCGCGCCGTCTCCCACCACCCCGCCCCCGCCCGGACCGGAAGGACCCAGGTGACCGCACCGACAGACCGCGATCTCGAGATCGTCGCCGCCCAGCTCGGCCGGGAGCCGCGCGGGGTGCTCGCCATCGCCTACCGCACCCCCGACGGGGTGCCCGCGGTGGTGAAGACGGCGCCGCGCCTGCCGGACGGCACCCCCTTCCCGACGCTGTACTACCTCACCGATCCCCGGCTCACCGCCGAGGCGAGCAGGCAGGAGTCGGCGGGGGTGATGCGGGAGATGACCGAGCGGCTGGCCGCCGATCCCGAGCTGGCCGCCGCCTACCGCGCCGCGCACGAGAGCTACCTGGCCGAGCGCGACGCCATCGAATCGCTGGGCACCGATTTCACCGGCGGCGGCATGCCCGACCGGGTGAAGTGCCTGCACGTGCTCATCGCGCACAGCCTCGCGAAGGGGCCGGGCGTGAATCCCTTCGGCGACGAATCCGTCGCTCTCGCCGCCGATCACGGGTTGCGCGGCACCGCGGTGCCGGCCGACTGGCCCGCCTACTATCCGAAGGATGGAAGCACCGATGAGTGAGCGGGTCGCCGCGGTCGATTGCGGCACGAACTCCATTCGCCTGCTGATCGCGGACTCCGGCGCCGACGGCCGCCTCACCGACGTGCACCGCGAGATGCGCATCGTGCGGCTGGGCCAGGGCGTCGACGCGACGGGTTCGCTCGCGCCGGAGGCCATCGAGCGCACCCGGGTCGCGCTGGCCGACTACGTCGCGCTGATGCGCGAGCACGGTGTGGCGAAGGTGCGCATGGTCGCCACCTCCGCGACCCGCGACGCCGCCAACCGCGAGGACTTCTTCGCGATGGCGCGCGCCGAACTCGGCACCGTGGTGGCGGGCGCGCAGGCCGAGGTGATCACCGGCGACGAGGAGGCGCGCCTCTCGTTCACCGGCGCGGTCGGTGAGTTGTCCAGCGCGGCAGGGCCTTTCGTGGTGGTCGATCTGGGTGGCGGTTCCACCGAACTGGTGCTCGGCGACGGTGACGGCGTGCGCGCGGCGTTCTCCGCCGACATCGGCTGCGTGCGCATCACCGAGCGCTGCTTGCACTCCGATCCGCCCACCGCCGAACAGGTCGCGGCCGCACGGGAATTCGCGGCCGAGCGGTTGACCGAAGCGTTCGCGAAGGTGCCCGTCGATCAGGCGCACACCTGGGTCGGCGTCGCGGGCACCATGACCACGCTCGCCGCCGTAGGGCTGCGCCTGCCCGAATACGACGCCAGCCGTGTGCATTTGAGCGAGCTCACCCTCGACGACGTACACGGCGTGTGCGCGCGGCTGCTCTCCATGAGCCACGACGAGCGCGCCGCGCTCGGGCCCATCCATCCGGGCCGGGTCGACGTGATCGGCGGCGGTGCGCTCATCACCGAGGTGCTCGCCGAGGAACTCGCGCGGCGCGCGAACATCGGTGCGCTGATCGTCAGCGAGCACGACATCCTCGACGGGATCGCGCTGTCCATCGCCTGATCCGCCTGCCGCGCGGACCGGACCTACACCCATTCGGGGGTAACCCCGACGTGACCTGAATCACTACCTTGAGGTCTCCACGCCCAAGAAGTCGTTGGGCTGCTTCGAGAGAGTGAGACAACGGTGACGACCTCCCGCATATCCGCGCCGCCGTCCCCGCCCGATCCGGTGACCCCGGAGACGTTGCGGGGCAAGACCAGTCTGCGCCGAGTCGCGGCGGCCAGCAGCATCGGCACGACCATCGAGTTCTACGACTTCTTCATCTACGGCACGGCCGCCGCGCTGGTCTTCCCCACGGTGTTCTTCCCGGCCGCCGATCCGACCACCGCGACGCTGGCGTCGTTCGCGACTTTCGCCGTCGCGTTCTTCGCCCGTCCTGTCGGTGCGGTGCTGTTCGGCCACTTCGGCGACCGGATCGGGCGCAAGCGCACCCTGGTGTGGACCCTGCTGATCATGGGTTTCGCCACCGTGGCCATCGGCCTGCTGCCCGGCTACGAGAGCGGCGTGTTCGGCTTCGCCGAAGGCGGGATCGGGATCTGGGCGCCGGTGTTGCTGGTGGCCATGCGCTTCCTGCAAGGGTTCGCCGTCGGCGGCGAATGGGCGGGCGCCACACTGCTCACCGCCGAGTACGCGCCGCAGGGCAAACGCGGTCTCTACGCGATGTTCCCGCAGCTCGGACCGGCCTTCGCGTTCTTCCTCTCCAGCGCGACCTTCCTGATCGCCAGCCGCACGCTGGGCACCTCCTCCAGCGCGTTCCTCGACTACGGCTGGCGCATCCCGTTCATCCTGTCCTTCGCGTTGGTCGGCGTGGGCCTGTGGGTGCGGCTCGCGGTGGCCGAGACGCCGGTATTCCGTGAACAGCGCGCCGCCGCCGAACCGGCCGCGCGCAAGCTGCCGTTCCTGGACGCGGTGCGCTTCCAGAGCCGGGAGATCCTCATCGCCGCCGGTGCGCTGGCCAGCCTGTTCTCGCTGTTCTACATGGGCACCGCGTTCCTCACCAAGTACGGCGTCGACAGCATGGACCTGTCCCGCGATTTCGTGCTCGGCATGGGCATGGTGGCCGCGGTCTGCTTCGGTCTGTCGACGGCGGCCTCGGCGCTGTGGTCGGACCGGATCGGGCGGCGCAAGGTCATCCTGGTGTCCTGCTCGGCCGCGGTCGTGTGGGCGCTGCTGCTCTTCCCGATTCTGGAACTCGGCGGTGGATTGGCTTTCGCGGTGGGCCTGCTCGGCACCCTGCTGATCTTCGGGATCGCCTACGGCCCGGCCGGTGCGCTGCTGCCCGAGATGTTCCAGGCGCGCTACCGCTACACCGGCGCGGGCATGGGCTACAACCTGGCAGGCATCCTCGGCGGCGCGCTGCCCCCGCTGATCGCGGCGCCGTTGATCGCCGGGCCCGGCGCGATCTGGGTCGGGTTGCTGCTGGCGGGACTCTCCGCGCTCAGCGTGCTGTGCACGTATCTGATCGTGGAGACCAAGGACCGCAGCATCCACAGTTAGGGCGGGCGCGATCCGGCCGGACCATCCGGCCGGATCGCGTCAGCGCGCGGCGCGGCCCACGATGAGGTGGGCCAGCCGGGACAGGGACTCCTGATTGCGGAGCTTGATGGCCAGGCGTTGCACGTCGCCGGGAATGAGGGCGGCGGGCCCGCTCACCGCGTGCTCCGTCATCCGGATCCTGGTCTCGCCGGGCTGGAACTCGTCCAGCTCCAACAGGATTCGCGCCGAGCCCACCGGCCACAGCCGCGCTTCCAGTTCGAGCAGCCGGGGCGGGTCGACGGCGCGCACGGTGGTCACATCGCGCGCCATCACCGGCCACAGTCCGACGCTGTAGTGGATGCGGGTGCCGACCTCGGGCCAGCCGGGATCGACCTCGCGGATGTGGGACGCGCCGACCACCCAGCTCGCATAGAGCCACCCGTCGGCGAGCACGCCGAAGGCGGCGGGGGCGCTCACCGGCACGGTCAGTTCGGCATCCAACACGGTCGCACCTCCGGCTCGTCTGGGCTGGCGCCGCGTTCCAGCGTAGGGCCGAAATCCCCGCGCCGCCCGTGGCGTGTGATCCGATGTGCGCGACGCGGGAGACGTGAGTTGCTGCACAGTTGCGATTTATGTCAAGGTGCTCGTCATGTCCCAAGTAGTGGAATCCGACCGGCCGTCACCCGGCCGGACGGTGTTCGGTCACCCGATCGGGTTGACGAACTTGTTCGGGGTCGAGCTGTGGGAGCGATTCTCCTTCTACGGCATGGTCACCATCCTCGGGTACTACCTGTACTACTCGGTGACCGACGGAGGGCTCGGGCTGGACCAGAGCACGGGCGTCGGCATCGTCGGCGCCTACGGCGGCCTGGTCTACCTGTCCACCGTGCTCGGCGGCTGGATTGCCGACCGGGTGCTGGGCATGGAGCGCACCGTCTTCTACGGCGGTGTGGTGGTGATGGCCGGCCACATCGCGCTGGCGATCCTGCCCGGATTGGCCGGTGTCGGCGTCGGTCTGGTGCTGGTGGCGCTGGGCAGCGGCGCGCTCAAGGCGAACGCGTCGTCGTTGCTGGGCACCCTCTATCCCAAGGACGACGCCCGCATCGACGGCGGATTCACGCTGTTCTATCTGGGCATCAACCTCGGCGCGTTCGTCGGCCCGCTGCTCACCGGTCTGCTCCAGACCCGCCTCGGCTTCCACTACGGCTTCGGCGCGGCCGCCATCGGCATGGCGCTGGGCCTCACCCAGTACGTGATCTTCCGGCGCAATCTGGGCGATGCGGGCCGTGACGTGCCGAACCCGTTGCGGCGCAACGAGATCGTACGGATCGTCGGTTTCGTCGTCGCGGCCGCCGTCGTCGTGGTGGCGGCCTTCGCGACCGGCCTGGTCGACCTGGACAACTTGCCCGACGTCACCGCGGGCGTCATCGCCGTGGCCTCGATCGTCTACTTCGCCGTGATGCTGACCAGCCCGAGGGTGGATCAGCTCGAACGCAGCCGGGTACGCGCGTTCATCCCGCTGTTCCTCGCCAACGCGGTGTTCTGGTCGCTGTTCCAGCAGATCTTCACCGTGCTCGCGGTCTACTCCGACGAGCGGATGAACTGGAACATCTTCGGCTGGACCGCGCCGGCGAGCTGGATCGGCTCGGTGGAGCCGGTGTGGATCATCGCGCTCTCCCCGCTGTTCGCGCTGATGTGGACCAAGCTCGGCAACCGCGCGCCCAGCACACCGCGCAAGTTCGCCTACGGCGTGATCGGGATGGGCGCGGCGTTCCTGCTGTTCGTGCCGCTGGCCGGGCTGGATTCGGTGCCCGCGCTGTTCGTGCTGTTCATCATGGGCGGCTTCGCGGTGTCGGAACTGCTGCTCTCGCCGATCGGCCTGGCCGTCACCACCCAGCTCGCCCCCGAGGCGTTCCGGGCGCAAATGATGGCGTTGTACTTCTTCTCCGTCGGTATTGGTACGTCGATGTCGGGCGTTCTCGCTCGTTTTTACGACACGGACAACGAAGTCGCCTACTTTGGCATCACCGGTGCGGTGGCGATCGGGGTCGGCCTGATCGTCGCGGCTCTGGCACCGTGGATCAGTCGCTACATGGCGGGCGTCCACTAGAAACCGGCGGCTCTCCGGCAACCCCGGCGCTCCGCCCGATCCCATCCTCCGAGACCTACCCCTCCGATCATTCCGGTACAGGCGTACGAGTCGGCTAGTCTGGCCGCGCAGCCCCTATAGCCCAATTGGCAGAGGCAGTGGACTTAAAATCCATTCAGTGTCGGTTCGAATCCGACTGGGGGCACTATGAAACCGCAGGTAGACCGGGTTTCGGTTGATGTGGGCAGTCCGCACCCTCCCCACCACCCCGGCACCACCCCGGCACGGCGGCGGGTTGGTGAGGGCTCGGGGCGGCGGCAAGGTATCGCGTGTTCCCGTGTTGGTGGAACCGTGGCCGCTCCGGTTGCGTCCTATATCGTGACGGCCATCTGCTGACGCCAGGGAGGGACATGCGTACCACCATCGCTGCACGTGCCGTTGTCGCCGGGGCTGCGGTCCTAGGGCTGGTCGCCGGGTGTGGAACCGAGATCGGTGGACAACCGACGTCGGCCGCGCCGACCACGCCCGCAACGGACAACCTGCTCAACCCGTGCACCGATATCCCGGACGAATGGCTGATCGAGACCGGGCTCGATCCCTCCACCGAGCGCGACATCGTCAACCCCACTGACGCGTCGGCGTGGCGGATCTGCGGGTGGAAGTCGGTCGATCTGCCGTACCGGATGGACCTGCTGTCCACGAGCAAAACTATTGACGAGGCGCGCGCCAACCCCAACCTGAACATCCTCCGCGAGATCACGGTCAATGCACGGTCCGGCCTTGTCGCGCAAGACAAATCAGACCCGGACGGCGAAAGCTGCTACGTGAGCCTGCCCGCCGAGCAGGGGATGTTTGAAATCGCGGTGGGCTGGCTGGCCAGTAATCCCACCCACGACCGCTGCGAACTCGCCATTAAGCACGCCACAGACCTCGAGCCGCACCTACCGAAGTAGTCGCCAAATATTAAGGGGGACAACATGTCCGACGACGGTAATCTGAGCGAACACCTGAAGACCTGGCAGAAGTACAAAGAGCAGGGCATCAGCGGCGATTTCAAGATGGAATACGACATCGGCAAAGCGCTGGCGGACCGCTGCAACACGCTGGTAGAGAACCTGTACGAGTGCAAGCGCGACGCCCAGCGACTGAACCACCTCGGCGGGTATGGCGGCCTGCCCTCCGCTCTGGACCTCCAGCGCAAGTTCGAGGCCAAGGCGGCGGGTGCGCCGGAGCACGACGCAAACGACAACGCCGTGTACCGCATTGACCAGCACATCGAGATCGTGGAAACCATGCGCGACGCCTATCTCGCCGCCATCGGCCAGCTCCAGAACGTCGACCAGAACAACAGCCAGCAGATGAACACCCAGACCGACCAGGTGAACTGACAGTCGTCAGCCAGCGGTACGTCGGCCGAAAAGCGGCACCACATTCGACGGAACCTCAACCGCCGGAGCCGTAAGCACAGCCGGGGCGGGTGGTTCGGGCAGCATATTTGCGCCTCCGCCCTCCTCCTCGGGAATCCAGTCGCCGTAGGTGTTCAGCGTGAGGGTGAACGTGCTGTGCCCCAGCCACTTCGACACTTGCATAAAGTGCGTGCCGGCCATCAACTGCATGACGGCGAAGGTGTGCCGCAGGTCGTGCAGCCGTACACCGCGGGTCGCTGGTATCGCCGGGGTGTCGGCTGTTGCGGGAATCGTGGGCGCGCTGACCGGCAGGCCCACCGCCGCGAGCGCAGGGCGGAAAATGGTGTCGTAAAACGTGCCCATCGCAATCGGCTGCGTCCAGTCGTACGGCACCGCGTACCGCTGTCCGGCGCGGCGGTACCCGCCTCCGTTCTTGCGGCTCGGCCACAGTGGTGCGGTCGGTTCCGCGGAACGGGGATGCCGCACAGCGGAGTCCGCACCCTCACCCCCGAACAGGTACGCATACATGCGCGCAGCCAGCCAGGGCGGGAGGGGGACGGCGCGCTTGCTGCGCTTGGACTTGGGCGTGCTGGTTACCCATAGGCGTTTGGCGCGGACTCCGCTGTTCTTGCGTTCTTTGGTGCGGCGAATGTGCACCACGCACCGAATCTGTGGGGCGGCCGAGTCCGTCGTGGGTGCGGTGCGAAACTCCAGGTCTCGGACTTCCAGCCCGGCGTTCTCACTGGCGCGCAGCCCGGTGTAAGCCAAGAAGTCCACCATCAGCGCGTAAATGGGATACGCGGGTAGCCACACCTCAGCGCCGCCCGGTGTCACCACCAGTTCGCCCGCGATGGCTGTGCTGATTTGCGCCACCTGTTCGGCGGTCAGCGGATTGTGTTCGAAGCCTTCATGATCGCCGGTTGCGCGGTGCGTATCGAAGTCCACGCGGTCGGCCGGATTTGAGGGTATGGCGTCATGCCGGATGGCATACTTGAGCACCCGGCCGAACACACCCCATGCATGTCTCACCGTGGCGGGGGAGAGCGTGTCGCCCTGCGAACCTTGCCGCGACTGCTGGCGCACCAGCCCAGCAAGGAACTGTTCGCAGTCGTGCGGGGTGATGCTGGCAATTGCCTTCGCGCGGAACGTTTTCAGCGCGTACCGATGGAGGTATCCCTCGTATCCGTCGAGCGTGCGTTGTTTCAACCGGCCCTGCGCAACCTTCAGTTGCAGGCTGTCCAACCACGCCCGCGCGTAGTACCCGAAAGGCAGATCGCCCGCCTTGCGAGCTTCTGCCAGGGCGGTTGTGCCGGTGGTGTGGCGCGCGGCGTTCAACTCGTCACGGCGGGCTTCGGCAGACTCGCGGTCGGGATAGGTCTCCTGGTAGGCGCGCATCTTCTTCCGGCCTTCGGGCCGGTCTGGGTTCACCGGCACCGGCAGCCCGAACTCATCGCGGACGAACTCCCGCCAGACGACCTCGTACCGCTTCACGGGCTTGCCGTTGCGACGCTGAGCGGTTTCGTGCGTGCGAAGGTAAGCCATGTCAGGCCGCCTTTTCGTTGATGCGGGCCAGCACGCGCCGCACGGTGCTGTAGTGCCATACCGCGCCGCCGGTAGCGGTAGGGATTCCCTCGGCGGTGAGCTGGGCGGCTATCGCCTTCGCGCCGAGCCCTTGCCCGGCGAGCACCTGGATACGGCGCTGCGCGCTCACGCTGATCAGGCCCGGCGTGCCCTTGCTGCGTTTCTGCTCGAGGGCTTCGCGGGTGCGAGTGCTGATCTTGCGGCGTTCCTCCGCCGCCATTGCGAGCCGCACGTCTGCGACCAGGCGTTGACTCGGGTCGCCGCTGTCAGTGCCGTCGCAATCTACGAGCCGCCATCCATAATCGTTGGCGCGCTTCATGATTTGTGCGCCGTCCAGCTGATCGCGGGTCGCCCGGTCCAGTGCCCGGATCAGAAGTCCTTGCGCCACACCTGATTCCACTGCGGCGATAGCAACCTCGCGCCCGAACATGGAATCGTTCTTGGCTCCGCCGATAACGTCCGTGATGACGGTGAGCAGTTCGTGTCCGTGGGCTGCGCACCACTGCGCCAGTGCTTCGCGCTGCGCCTCCAGGCCGAGCCCGCTCTCGCCTTGCTCCTTCGTGCTGACACGCACGTACCCGATGACCTTCACTCTTGCCTCCTGCTGTTGGGGTGCGTGGGGTGCGCCCCTGCGTGCGCCCCCTGCGCCCCAACGTATGGGCACATACGTTCGAATGCAATCAATAGTCCTGCGACACAACAGATTTCGGATATGCCGCGTATTGCGCGCGTAGGTAGGCCCGCGTACCCGGCAGCCGCTCAACTGCCCCAGATCCGAAGGTAGGGGGCGGGGATTGGCGTTGTAGGCAACTGCCGGGGCGGGGGTTACTGCTGCGTGCGCCTTGTGCGGCTCACGCGCGACTCGTGCGGCTTGGCTAGCGCGTCGGCACGCTGCCGGGCGGCCAACCCGGACACGGCATCCTCCATGGAGACCAGGCCGAGGCTGAGGAGTGGTGGCGCGTCGTCCTCCCCGAGATTGCTGCTCTGGCTGGCGGGGTCCGGGGGTGCGGACGGCTCGTATTCCTCCACCACTTCCGCGTCCACGATGTCCGCCACGTATTCCGCCCACCGTGGATCCCCGTCCGATTTCTCCGGAATTCCCCGTGCCGCACGGCTTTCCGACCGGCTGCCGCTCGTCAGTACGGCCTCCAGCACGTTCTCATAAGGCTTCGCGGTCACCTCAACTTCCACCGCAGTCTTGGCGCTGACGCCTGCGCGGTCCAGCGCATCCTTGATCGCAGCGAGCTTGACGGGCACAGGCGCGCTGTCATCCGTGGCGATGCCGAGCAGTTCCTTCGCCATGCGGTCGGCCGCCATCTCCAGGCGGATACGCGCCCTGCGCCGCACAGCGGGCGCGCCAGCGCCGTGGCTCACGCACAAAGGTGGATAGGTCCCCCGTAGCGCGGTCTTTCGGCACGGTTCGCCGTTGGTGCGGTGCGCGCTGCAAATCCGCGATGGATCGGGTGTCCGCCCGTCGCCCCAGACCACCTCCTTCGGTCGCTGCTTCGGCTCGTCCGCCGAATCTTCCCTGTCGAACTCGAATTCCTCTGTTGCCTCGTCCATTTCCGTTCCCTTTTCCTAAATTTCCTTGTTGTGAAAGCTGTTTTGCGGCCTGCCGCCAAACACGGGCCAAACAAACACGGGCCTAAGGGTTTGGCCCGGGTGGCCCGGGTTTGCCGGGCCGCCGGGCACCCGGTACCCGCCTGCTCGTACTCGGGCCAACGCTGGCCCGTATACAAAACGGCCACCTACCAGGCAATATGCTGCTTTCGGCGTCAAGGTCGGGCCAACACGGGCCAACAGTGGCCCGCCTACCCAACCCGCCCAAACTTGAGTTTCGGCTGATCGCTCAGCCCAATGAGCTTGCGACTGCGCGTTTTACCGTCCTTCTCGGCCCGCTCCACGTCGCGAATTTCCACCTTCCCGACGGCGATCATCGCGGCCACGGTTTCCCGCGCCTTTCTGCTGTTCCCTTTCATTTCGTTGATGAGCTGCGTTTTGGTGAGCTCAAACGAATGGTCGGTCAGAATTTCCTCAACCACCCGGCTCAGGTCTTCTCTAGTTCCCTTGCTTCGCGCTGACCCATCGCCCTGGCGGACGCTCCAAGCGATTTCAGCGGAGGTGGCTTCGCCCGCTTCGAGTTCGCCCACAGCGGGCAAGGTCCAGTCGATTTCGTAGCGCGAGCCGCCCCACTGCCGTGAGCCGAACTCCACAGAAAGGCGGTATTCCCCGGCGGCAAGGTCAGGCGGTATTCGGTGCTGCTGCAGTCCCCAGCTGTCGGCCCATTGGCCCATGCCCGCCTGCGCGATGGAATCCAGGTCCAGGTCCGCGGAGCCGGTCTTCTTGAAGTGGTCCGCAACGATGAGCCCCGTCTCGCCGTTGACGATTGCGCCCAGCTCGGCGAGCATCCGCCCGCGCTCGTACAGGTTCTGCGCCTCAACGCCCGGCGGGTGAAAGGCATACAGCGGGTCGACAATCACCATCTCGGGCTGCATTTCGTCCAGCCCGCGCTTGAGCGCATTCGTGAAATCGGAACTCGCCAGCGAAGCGACGTCGAACACCGCGCCAATAGCCAGCTCGCGCAGGTCCACGCCGTACGCTCGCGCCACGGCCTGTAGGCGGCGCTGGAACGGGTGCTTGCCGCCCTCACCCACGAAATACAGCACGGGGCCAGGCGCGACAACCTCGAACTCCCCGAACATCGGCTTGCCGCTGGCAAGGGCAACCGTCAGCGCGAGCAGGTTGTACGTCTTGAGGGTCTTCTTCTCGCCAGCCCACGGCCCGAACGAATAGCGCGGCCACACCCCACGAACCGACCACTCCATCGGCGGCACGGGTTCGGCCAGTTCAGCCGCCGTGAAGATAGTGAACCGCTTCTCGGCCGGCTCCGGCGTAGGCGGGGCGTCTCGATCAACCCGCGCCTGAATTTCGGCGGGTTCGGCGGTGAGTGCCTGCGCAGCAGCCCATTTCGCGAGCCGGTCGAATTCGCCCGGCTCGGGTCGCCGCCCCGGGACGCCTTCGAACATCTCCAGGTATGCAGCCCGCAATCGGTCGGCGGCGTCCTGCGCAGGAAAACGACCGATTCGCGCCTCGCGGAAAGCCCACGGCAGCACGCGCACAAGTGCTTCGTGTCGGGAGCTACCGTCGTCCACCTCTTCCCGGAACCGCTTCACAATCCCGTCTAGCTGTTGCGGGTCATGAGGTTGTTGACGCTGGGGCAGGGGTGAGCTGAAGGGGGACGGATCTCCCGGCGGCAGGATGGAAAACGCCAATCCCCCATCCGCCCCAGCCGAAAGATCCGTCCGTGACCCACCGTAATGCCCCGCTGTCGATCGAAGGCCGCCGCCGTCTCGTGCAACGCTGCCGAACCCGCCCGATCGCCCATGTCGCCGCCGAGATGGGCATCTCGCGGCAATGCGCATCGAAGTGGGTCAACCGTCACCGTCAGTTCGGTGAGGCCGGGTTGCAGGACCGCTCCAGCGTTCCGCACCACCAACCGAGGGCCACCCGACCAGAAGTCGTGGTGCGGATCGAGAAGCTGCGGCGGGACAAGAAGTGGTCCGCCCGTCGGATCACCACCGAACTCGCCACCGACGATGTCGAGATCGCTGTGCGGACCGTCGGCCGGCAGTTGAAGCACCTGGGACTGCACCGGCGCCGGTTCATCGACCCGAACGGCGAGAACAACCGGAGACCACGCCGGATCACAGCCCGCCGGCCCGGTCACATGATGCATCTGGACGTGAAGAAGGTCGGACGGATCCCCGACGGTGGTGGCTGGCGCGTCCACGGCAAAGGATCAGCGCAAGCCAGAACCGTCGGCCGCGCCAAGAAGAAGGGCGCGCGAGCCGGATACGTCTACCTCCACTCAGCGGTGGACGGCTACTCCAGACTGGCCTACACCGAAGCACTCACCGACGAGAAAGCTGCTACAGCAATCGGATTCACTCACCGCGCCCGGGCGTTCTTCGCTGCTCACGGCATCAGGTTCATCGAACGGATCGTCACCGACAACGGGTCCTGCTACCGAGCCCACGACTTCGCGACCGTGCTGCACGGTGCCCGCCACCAGCGCATCAAGCCCTACACGCCCCGCCACAACGGGAAGGTGGAACGCTACAACCGGATCCTGGCCGAGGAATTCCTCTACGCCCGCGAATGGACCTCCGAACGGCAGCGCAGCGAGGCCCTCGGGATCTGGAACGTCCACTACAACTACCATCGGCCGCATACTGCTGCCGGCGACCGACCCCCGGCCAGCCGCCTCGACACCGGCGTCACCAACGTCATGGCCTCATACATCTAGCGCCTTGGGGCGCTGGTTGTCGGTGTGCCGGGCGTAAAACGCATCCAGCTCGGCCGCGTGCAGGGGCTCGGCCTCGTTGCTGGCAGCCTTTAGACACGCCTGTAGTGCCGCAGGCAGCGCGGGTACAGCACCCGCCGTAGGCCAGTGGTACAGCCCGCCTTCAGACGGGTGTGTGGTGGGCTCAACGACGATCACACCGTTTTTCCCGCGCACGTCACCAAATGGAGCGAACGCCCCCGCGCCGTTGCCGTAGCTCTCGCCGCGCGGTGCCGCGAATACGTAATGCCCGCGATCGCTTCCGCCCTCGCGAGTGCGTTGGAACCTGCCTTTTCGCAAGGATTCCCGAAGTTCCTCGGGAACTTCATTTAGGTCGTGTCTGTCCAAGTCGAAGATCACGACGCCCGAACGACCGGCGTGCAGCGCGACGCCGTCATTCGGCCATCTTCGGTACCACTCGCGGATCACTTCGGGGTTGAAGCTGGAACGCTTATGCCACTTATCCGGCCTCGGCCTCTTCGTGCCGGGTATCACCGGCAGCACGTACCATCCCGCCTCGGCGTAGGCCAGGGCGGCGTCGACCGGGCGCATATCGGCCAGTCCCTCGGGAATATACGGCGGGAAATTGTGGGTGCGGAATGAAATTGCGTATTCGCCCTCGCGTATCCGACGCGTATGTGTGCGGTACCCGCCGGTGTTACTATTGCTCACGGTATGGTCCTTCTTTCGGAGGCTGTACCAATTGGCCAACGCTCCAGGCCAGAAATAGGGAGAATAGCCGCTCTCCAGGAAGTGTCGGCCGGTAGTGATGACCCGGCCGACACTCTCTATTCAGCGGAACTCTTCGGCGGGATATCCGGTTGCGTGGTCCCAGTCGTCCAGGTGTAGCCAGTCCAGCCCGTCGAATCCGTATTTGGAATCGAACGCTATGCGACAACTGGTGCACGCTGGAAAAACCCGTAGTAGGGTGCCCGTCGTGACCAATAGAGCAAAGGGCATTCGAGTATCGCCGTCAATGTCACCAATTCGAGCGCACCAGAAGCAATGTGTGGCTTGTTCGGCCATCATTCGGGCAATGCGCAGAAGGCTCCAGCCGTACGGCACTGGGCACGCCACAATTGACGTATTCATGCGAACGACCTCGCCAGTTTCGAGTTCGGTTATTATGACGGGCGGTGCGTACCGAAGTGCAGATTTGCCATAAATCGCGACGCACTGCGGCATCACAGGCCCGGTAATGGCAATGGCGAGCTCGCGCGCGTACTCGGCTTCGATTCCGTGCAACGCGGCGCGCCGGGCGGGGGCGTTCTCTCCATTTCCGATGAACTCGGCCGTTAGGTTGTATCCGTTGCCGTATCGCGCAGGGAGTACCCTCCGCCCTGGCAGATTGCTGTGCAGCCAATCGACTCTATGCTTCCGCAACCACACTTCGTTAGGGACAGTCGTGGGCATATTTCGCACACTGTCGACTGCCTTCACTACCTCCGGGAAGCAATCCCATCTGGGCGTGAATGACTCGTAATCTCCTACTCGAAGAGCCGCGTCGATCTGTTCGCCTAGCGGGGTGGCCTCGCGGTAGGTGCTCATAATGCGCTGAACGTACTCTTCACGCGACTCGCCGCGTTCGTAAATCATTTCGCGCCGCCCCGTGCCATGGACATAATCCAGTTGTAGATTCCACGTTCGGAATAGACGTTGCGTGTGCTGATTTTGAATACCTGCAAGCGCCGCGCCTCCGTAGCACGGCGAACGAGTGTTGGAGTGACAGACACGCCGAGTTCGCGTGCTGCGAATTCGATAACCCCCTTGCCGCCGTAGATCGTCGGGAGTTCCGAGTAGTCTTCAACCGTGCGTCGAGCAACGGTGTTTGTTCTGCCCATTTGCTGCCACTACCTCTCAAGGCGATGCGTCGAGAGGGGCCACATTGGCGCACACGCTCTCGACGGAAGTATCGAAAGAAGTCAGTGGGCTCTGCCCTGGCGATGGACCTCAGGTCCGAACTGGCTCAGCTTCCGGCGCGGCAGCCGAGTACACACCCCAGTTATACATGTGCGGCCAAAAGGTGGCAAGCGTTGACTGTTCGATGCAGTATTGGTAGTCAAAACTGTTGCACTGCAAGGGTTTACAATGAAGGTACCGCCCGGTGCATGCGAGCAGTGCTCCCGCAGGGATCGGAACTGTCTGGCCCGTGGCCATCCCCGCAACGTGCCCGCGTTGCGAGGCTAAGAATTTGGCCCACTGAATGGAGCGAACCCATGGATACCTTGCTCGACCCTTTCCTGCTACCGGTTTTCGGCGGCGACAGCGGCTACGCGACCGAAGGAGACGTCCTCGTCGACCGGACGAGCGACGGTGTGAACCTTAACGATATCTGGAACGAGCTGTCGGGCGTCCTGTCGGAGGCGAACCGAGACCGTTCCGCGCTCGCCGCGCTGGTGAGTTTTGCGACGACATCGGTAGCCGACCCTATTCCGCAGGTGATTGCCGCCGACCATTTCGAGGAGGCTTCGGAGTTCGGCGAACCAAGCGGCCTGCGCGCGGGTCCTGAGGCGCTGATAGTCGGTTATGACTTCAAGGACTACGACCTGGCTACTCGTTTCACATGGAAGTTCCTGCGAGATGCCACCGTCGAGCAGGTGCGCGGTGCCATCGACAGTGCAATTTCGGCGGACAACCGGTTGGTGACCGGTGCGATTCTGCGCCGCTTGTTCGATAATGCGCAGGGCGCGAATGAATTTCAGCATCCGGTGTACCCGTTGTGGAACGCAGACGGCATGGTGCCGCCGCCCTTCGCCGGGCAGGAGTTCAGCGGGAGCACTACCCACATGTTCGCCAGCGGCGCAAGCGTCATCGACAGTGCCGATCTGGAGTTGCTGATCACGGCGGTCCGCAGCAAGGGCTACGGCACTCAGTTGAACACCCGACTGCTCATCCTGTGCAACCCGGCTGAGGGCGACGCCATCGCTACCTTCAAGCGTGGTGAGCCGAGCCGCCCCCGCGAAGGTGGCGAAACCGGTGACGTGATGCCGAAGTACGACTTCATCCCGAGTGCCGCAGCGCCCGCCTATCTCACGGAGGAGAACATCGTTGGGCAGGTCGCACCCGGCGAGTTCGCAGGGATGCCGGTGTCGGGTAGCTATGGACCTGCATGGGTGGTGCAGTCGTACTACTTGCCAGCCGGATACGTGGCCTGCGTGGCGACCGGTGGGCCGAATAGCGAACTGAACCCGGTGGCGCTGCGGCAGCATGTCAATCCGGCGTATCAGGGTCTGCGGATCATCCCCGGTCGCGATCAGCGATACCCGCTACAAGATTCGTTCTTCGCTCGTGGTTTCGGTACCGGCGTTCGGCACCGGGGTGCGGCTGCCGTTCTCAAGGTGACTGTGGACAGTACCTACACCCCGCCCGTGTGGTCCTGACGCTGACCGGCACAGCTTGCGACTGCTTGCGGGAATGCCCAACTCGCCTCAGCCCGAAGGAATTTCCAATGAGTCGGCCCACACCACAGCAACGCGACAGGCACAGCGCACATCGGAACGCCGCCGCGGAATTTTCATGGGGTCGGGGGCATACCCCGGTCGGTCTGGAGGACGCTCCACCAAGCCAGGGCGGGCGGTATCGGGGTATCTCGCCCAAGATGGTCGAGCCTGCCGCGCTAGCGGAACTCCGCAAACGTGTTGCGGGGGAGGACTGATGGCACGCCGCACCTATAAGCGCGACGCGCGCGGTCGGTTCGCGCGGATGGCGGGAACAAAGGTTGGCGCAACCGCCACGGCAGCGCGCAGGGCGGCGCGGTCGGCTGCTGCGACAGGGGCGCGCAAGGCTGCGTCCAGTGCACGTGGCGCGTACGTAAGCGGCAGTTTCGAGAAGCATCTCGAAGTCGGCCAGGGCGGTGACTACAAGGGTGTGAAGCTGGGCGCGGAGTTCCGTACACCAGGCGGACGCGGAGTGCTCACCAAAGCCATTGTGGGGTACCACGGCAAGCCTGACCGGCAACTGGATGTCACCCCGAAGCTGGATAAGCCTGCGCGCACGCTCACCGTGACGGTGAAGCCGAACCCGGCGCGGAAGGCTTCGGCCGGGAGCAAGGCCAGCAAGCGCACCTCGGCCGCTTCTCCCAGGGGAGCGGCGGGCCGTCGAGTTCGGACGTAAGCCGATGAGCCGCCCAGCCCGCCCCAACATTGCCAGTGCGGCACATCAAGCGGCAGGCAAGAACTCGGCCCGCAGGGAATGGCCTTGCGCTACCCCCGGCCAGGCTATAAGCGTCCCCCGGCAGTCGGCGACTCCGTAAGCCAGTACCCGACGCATTCTCCGTAGATGGCTCGGAGCGGTGCTAAACGCTTTCTCGGCCGGCGTCTTGGCGGTGCATCGGGGATCGGGGCAGGCTACCGGCCTCGGTTAGCGTCCTCTGAAAAGGCCGACATGATGCTGATACCGATGTCGTTGGTGGGTAGGAACGTGACGCACGACATCCGCTGTGGCGAGTTCGGCTGCGAGGGAACGCAGAAGTCGCGCCAGTATTCGAGGTTCGAGATGTGAGTCTGGATTCTCGTGCGAGCACTCGGGGCGCCGCTGTGCAGGCGTCCGTACCACTCGTTCAATGCGGCGACTGTCGACGTGATTGCCACCGCGCACTGCTGTGATATCGCGTGTACTGCGCTGACCCCGCCGTTGTTGTCAAAGCATGGCGCTACGCGCTGATGGACGGCTTCGGCGTATGGCTGGGCCTCCTGCGCTAGCGATATCGGCGGCATCGCAGTAGTCGTCGTGGTAGTTGGCGTCGGGGCTGCTGTGGCATCGCCGGACGCACTGTCGTCGTTGCCGCATCCGCTCAGGACTAACGCCGCCGCCCATAGGACGAGCACATACTTCTTCACGTTTTCCTCGCTGTCTGCACTGCCCGACCCGTGTGAGAAAAATAGCACGTCACCTGGGAGTAGGACGTTTACGCTCTGGCCATTTGTGCATGGGACGGATGAGCTTGGTTCGTCATGCCAGAGCCCAACCGGAAGCCAGCCGCCAACGCGACCCTGCGCGCCTACGGCAAGCGCGTACGGGCCGCGCGCGTGCAACTGGGCTGGAGTCAGGAGCGGGCCGCGCACGAGATCGGCGTCCACTGGACGTATCTCGGTCAGGTGGAACGTGGGCATCGCAGTTCCCGCATCGAGAACATCGTGCGGTTCGCTGCCGGGCTCAAGACGACCCCCGGCGCACTGCTGGACGGTCTTCCGGTCCCTGAGGACTGAGCACCCCGGCACCACCCCGGCACCGGGCGGGGTGTCAGCGGTGCGCGGTAGGTGCGCAGCGATGCGCAGTAGGTGGTCAATTAGTGCCACTCACCTGCGGCGATGCACCAGCGCGCCGACTGTTGACGCAGGTGGCCGGGGTGTGCTTACGGCGGGCCGGAGGTTCTTAAAATCCATTCAGTGTCGGTTCGAATCCGACTGGGGGCACCGGCAACCAGCGTCCGAACCCCGTTCGAGCACCGGCTTCCCGCACGGCGCCGGGCTCGAGCGAATCGTCCGATCCGGCATCGCGACCACGGACTCTCAGGGGTCAGCGTCTCGCGTAGGGCGACCATGCCGAGGCCTGGGATGTCGCCGGCCGCGCCGCGGACAACGCCGTCGCCGCTGTCGGCGAACTGCATCGTCGGGCGGAAGCCGAAGACTTCGCGGTACCACCGCACCGACCGGGGCAGGTCGGAGACCGGGATCTTGACGTGATGGACGCCGGCGAGATCGGGCATCGGGGCCACCTCCTCGAATTAGCCGCAGTGCCACTGCGGTGAATGTTGCTAGAATCCTCCTCGTGAGCCAACCCGTCAAGAGGCCGTACCGGGCCACCAAACGCGCCGAGGGGGCCGCGGCGACCAGGGCCGCGATTCGGCAGGCGGCCGGTGAACTGTTCGTCGAGCGTGGCTATGCCGGCACGCCGATGCGGGAGATCGCGCATCGGGCGGGAGTCGGGGAACGCACACTCTATGACGCCTTCCCCAGCAAGCTCGCGCTGTTCCGGCACGCTCTCGACGTGGCTACGGTGGGCGACGAGGAGCCGATCGCGGTGGCCGAACGACCAGAAGTCCAGGCCGCGCTGGCCGAAGCCGATCCGCGGGCGGCCGTCGACAGGATCGTGGACTACACCGTTGGCCTGCTCGAACGTGCCGGGGATCTCATCATGGTCGGCGTGGACGCGGCGTCCGCCGACCCCGCCATGAGATCCGGGGCCGAAGCGGGCGCGGCCGCCACCCGGGCCTTCTGGGCGGCGTTCGTGCGCAGCCTCGCCGAGCGCGGCACCCTGCGCCCGGACATCGACATCGACACCGCCGCCGACAGCCTCTTCGCCCTCGCCTCGCCACACGTCTTCCGGCTGCTGCGCCGTGAAAGCGCTTGGCCGGCCACCAAGTACCGCGATTGGCTGGCCAACGCGGTGACCGCGCACTTGCTCGCACGGTAGCCGCGCACTCCGGTGCTCAGCGTCCGCGCATCCGATCAGTCCTGGTCCTCCGGCGCCTCAGGGAAACGCCGCAACAGCAGAATGGATGCGGCCAAGCCGCCCCAGACCACCGTGATCGCGATGATCATCATGATGATCGCACCCGCCGACATCAGTTCTCCGCCTTCCGTGTCTGCGCCTGACCGCCACCGGTTTCCGGGGTCACCGCGGGACCGTCCGCGGCGACGTCGCGCCACGGGATCATCGCCAGCACAACGCCGACGACCACCGCGCCGATCGCGACGCCCCACCCCGCGATGACCAGGAAACCCGTGGAGTACCCACCGTAGTTCTCGGCGAACTCGGCGCGCAGCGTGTCGATCATCATCCAGCCGAGTACGACGGGAGTGATCACTCCGAGAGTCAGCGTCCACACTCGGCCGAGCCGGATCGCCGAGATCTCGTCGACATGCTCTTGCAGCACCGGCAGTTTGCGCAGCAGCCACACCACGACGATCAACGCGATCAGGCCGGCGAGCGCGATGCCGTAGGAATTGATGAAGTGATCGGCCACATCGAGCAGGAACAGTCCGCCTTCGGTCGGGAACAGCGCGATCGAGACCGCGGCGGTAGCGCCGCCGACGATGAGAACGGCCGGCACCCGCGTCATGCCGGTGCGGTCCTGGACCGCGGCGATGATGACCTGCACGATGCTGATCAATGACGTCAGGCCGGCGACGACAAGCGATCCGAAGAACAGCAGGCCGAACCATCCCGCACCGAAGGTCAGCTGCGAGATGATTTCGGGGAAGGCTACGAACGCCAGCCCGATACCGCTGGTCGCGACTTCGTTCACCGCGACGCCGGATTGGGCGGCGATGAACCCGAGAGCCGCGAAGACGCCGATGCCGGCCAAGATCTCGAACGAACTGTTGGCGAACCCGGCCACCAGCGCGGAACCGGTCAGATCCGCGCGTCGGCGCAGGTATGAGGAGTAGGTGATCATGATGCCGAAGCCGACCGACAGCGAGAAGAAGATCTGCCCGTACGCTGCGACCCAGACGCTGCCGTCGGTGATGGCCGACCAGTCGGGCGTGAAGAAGGCGTCCAGCCCTTGCGCCGCTCCGGGCAGGAACAAGGCCCGCACGACCAAGATCGCGAACAGCACCGCCAGCAGCGGGATGAAGATCTTGCTGGCGGTCTCGATCCCCCGCCGTACACCGAATGCGAGCACCCC
Organism: Nocardia puris; assembly: GCF_036051655.1. NCBI lineage: Bacteria > Bacillati > Actinomycetota > Actinomycetes > Mycobacteriales > Nocardiaceae > Nocardia > Nocardia puris. The sequence continues at coordinate 3,299,289 of NZ_CP107943.1, forward strand.
CAGCGTGATCGCCCAGACGGCGATGAGCGGTACGGCCACACCGGCCACGTAGTTGGTGCTGAATCCCGGCTCGTCGGCCTGGTGGATGAAGTCGGAGAAGAAGGCGTCGGTGTCGTCACCCCACTGCTGACCGACCGAGAACCCGACATAGCGCACCGCCCAGGCGATGATCACCGCGTAATAGGTGGCGATGACGAAACAGATCGCGACCTGCCACCACCCGATCGCAGCCGCGGGCCGGGACAGCCGCAGGAAGGCCCGCGGGGGCGAGCCCCGGAACTTGTGACCGATGGCGTACTCGAACAGCAGGACCGGAATGCCGGCGGTCAGCAGCGCGATCAGGTAGGGGAGCAGAAACGCGCCGCCACCGTTGTCGTAGGCGACGTAGGGAAATCGCCAGATATTGCCGAGGCCGACCGCGGATCCGATCGCGGCCAACAGGAAGCCGGCCCGCGACCCCCACTGCTCTCTCGCCTGCACCTCTCGCATCGGGCCCTCCGTCCGATCGCCGAACCGCTGCTGCGTGACTGTAGCGCCAAATCGGGATGTATGTGCGTGCTTCACCCGGCCTTTCGTCGAAGCGCGAAACCAGGGTGCGTCACGTGCACCGACCGGGTCCCGTGAGCTGGTCAGACATCATCACCTGCCAGGTGCCCGCCGACCCCGATGCCACCGAGGCCGCGTTGCGCGACTGCGCGGCCCGCCGGCCGTTCCGCCTCGCGATGATCAGTGCGGGCGTCCGCGTGGCCCCCGGACACGTCCCAAACTCTCCAGCACCGCCTGCGCCGCCCGCTCACCCGACGTCGCCGCATCCGCCAGCGACGGCAGGTCGAGCTGGTAATCACCGGCCAGGTAGATCCCATCGAGCGGATCACGCAGTGCCGGCAGCGAATTCCGGCGTCCCGGCGCCCAGAAGGGCACCACGCGGCGGTGGCGGCGGACGATGCCCTCGCCGAGTTTCCCGTCCAGCTCGGGGAAGACGGTGAGCAGGTCGGTGGCGAAGCGCGCCACGATCTCGTCGTCGGAGCGGTCGAGCAGGTCGTCGGCCCTCGCGCCGCCGGCGAAACAGGCCAGTGCTCCGCCCGGTTTCCGGTCGCCCTCGCCGCGCAGGGCCGCGGCGTGGTTGAACATCGCCTGGAAGGAGAGCTGGGGTGTCGAGACGGCGAAGTGGTCGTCCCAGCGCTGCGGCCCGGTTTCGTCGGTGAAGAAGCCGACGACCACGTACCGGCCGTAGGTGATGTCGTTGAAGGCGTTGCGGTGCCGCTGCGGCAGGTCGGGAATGATCCGCTCGGCGATGTCGGCGGGCGCGGTGACGATCGCGCGCTTCGCTCGCAGCCGCACCGGACGATCGCCGTCGAGATAGTCGACGAGCACGCCGTCACCGTCCCGGACCACCGACCGCGCCGTCGAGTTCAGTCGGATGCGGTCGCCGAGGTCCTCGGCCAGCACGTCGGTCAGCGTCTGGTTGCCGCCCACCGGAAGTGAGAAGTTCGGGACTTTCGCGGGATCGGCCAGCGCGATGCCGACCGACGTGACGAACTGCGTGGCGGCCGTCTCCTCCACCTCGCAGCCCATCCACTGCGCCGACCACGACCGGACGACGGTGGCGGCCAGTTCCGACCGGACGCCCTTCAACAGGTACGAGGCCAGCTTGGTATCGAGCCTCGCCCGAACACGCTGCGCCACAAGGCTTTCCGACTCCATGAACGGTGTGACCGCGAGGATGCGCGCGCCGACGACGGCCATCCCGATCCGGTCCAGCAGGCTCATCCGCGAACCGAACACGAGCTGCGCGGGATTCGAGGTATCGACCATCGCGCCGTTCAAGTAGAGCGCGACACTCTTGTCCGCCAGCGAGCCCATCTCGATGCCGTGCCTGCGCAGCGCCTTGATCAAAGTGCCGGTGCCCTCGGTGAATTGGGTGCCGAGGTTGATCCAGTAGTCGCCCCGCCGGACGGTCTCCACGCGTCCGCCCGTGCGATCGGTGGATTCGAGCACCACCACGTCAGCGTCGGGCGCGAGGGTGGTCGCCGCCGTCAAACCCGCCATGCCGGCGCCGACGACGACCACGTCGTGTACTTCATGCGTTGTCATGGGGACTCCTGCCCGTGGGGCGATCGAAGGGAGAGGTCCGGCTCAGGCCGTGACCGGAGCGCCGACCGCGACCACCCGGGCGTCGACGCGCTTGTTGTGGGCGTCGAACGCCCGGTAGGCCCGGAAGTAGGCGAACATCTGCAAGCCCCAGGTGGACAGCGCGAAGATGTAGAAGATCGTCCGCTCGGAATCGTCGCCCGGGATGTGGACGAAGTCGTAGGTGGCGGAGATGACGAATCCGCAGGCCGTGGCGACACCCGCCCACACCGCGTGGCCGCGCTCGCCGATCTCCCACAGCCGCCGCACGAAGTAGATCAGGAACGCCGTGGTGAGCACGTTGGCCACGATGTAGAAGATCTTGCCGGGGGTGCCGATCTCCTCGGCGTACACGCTGAGGAAGAACCCCACCACGCCCGCGAGCGCGAACGCGCCGATGTCCACGGCGGCGGAAGGTTTGTAGCGGTGGGTCACCTTCATCAGTCCGAGGACCAGGATCAGGGTGATGCCGATCGACCGGGAGAAGGCGTCCAGGAAGTACGCCGCGGTGTACATCGGGCTGTCGTGACCGGCTTTGAGAATGCCGTAGATCAGGAAGTTCGTCCCCGACGTCGCGACGATGATCCACTCGAGGCCGAGCAGATAGTTCCGGTAGTGCCGGATGAATTTGACGCCGTAGATGAATCCAACGGCGATCATCCAGATGTCGGCGACCATGAAGAGCGACTCTCGGATGGTCATGACCTTCTCCTTCGGGGGTGACGCCGGTCGGACGGTGTCGAGGGTTATTTCGTGAGGGCTGCCAGCCGGTCGGAGGCGCGGTCGGCGAGCCAGCCCGCGTACAGCGCGGGACCGCTGACGAGGCTGGGCCAGAAGCGCTTTCGGCCGTGCCAGATCGCCGCCAGGTCCGCGTGGGGCGCCGCGCCGGCGAGGCGGTCGGCCAGCAGGTGGCCGACGTACTGCGCCTGGGCGAAGCCGTGGCCGTTGCAGGCCAGGGAGTAGAGCACGTTGTCGGAGGCCTCGCCGGCGACCGGCAACCAGGTGGAGCTCATCCCGATCCAGCCGCCCCAGGCGCGGCGCGGCTCGATATCGCGCAGTCCGGGAAAGCGCTCGCGGAAGCCGCGGACGAGGTCGTCGGCGACGTGGCGCGCGGGGGTGCGATCCGGCAGCGGGATGCGGCCGGCCTGCACGCGGCGGGTGCCGAAAGCGATGGTCCCGCGCGGGGTGACGCGATAGCTCTCGAGGATCATGTGCAGCGTCACCAGCGGGGCCCGGCTGGTCCAGCCGATCTCGTCCAGTCGCTCGGGCGCGACGGGTTCGGTCTCGACCAGGGAAGTCCACACCGGGGTGGCGAGGTTCTTCGGCGCCCCGGGCAAGCTCGGAGTGTGAGCGTTGGTGGTCAGCAACGCTTTTCGGGCGCGGACCCGCCCGCGCGGCGTCTCGACGGTCACCCCGCCGACGGTGTCGACGACATCGAGGGCGGGGGTGTACTCGTGGACGCGCACGCCGGCCGCGAGCGTCGCGGCGCGCAGCCCGAGGGCGAACTCGCCGGGATTGAGCGTGCCGCCGACGCCCTCGCGCAGGCCGCCGAGGAAGCCCTCCGGCAGCCCCGCGTCGGGGCCCTCGACGAACTCGGCCGAAGAGCCCGCCGCCGCAAGGACTTTCGCGTTGCGCCGGGCATGTCGCAGTTGGCCTTTCGACACTGCGGCCATCACGATGCCCTCGGACCGGTAGCCGCAGTCGATGCGGTGCCGCGCGAGGGCGCTCTCGGCGAAGTGCACGGCGTTCTCGGCATACCGGTACAGCGCGCGCAGCCGCTCGGGCTTCAGCAACAGGCCCAGCAACGCCGGATCGGCGGCGATCGAGTTGGTGATGTACCCGGCGTTGCGAGAGGTCGCGCCCCAGCCGAGGGTCTTCGCCTCGAGCAGCACCACGTCGATCCCCTTGTCGGCGAGGCGAATCGCGGCCGACATGCCGCCTCCGCCGCCACCGATCACGACTACCTCGCAGTCGAGGTCGCCGGACGGCGGGGGTTCGACGGTGGCAGGTTGCCCGGCCCAGCCGGTGTCGTGGAGAAGTCGCATGTCGATCACGCCCCTTGCGCGGGAACGACGGCCGTGCCGCGGGCGCGCACCGCGACGAGCGGCGTCTCGAGCACCTGGGAGCGGCCGGTGTCGTCGGCGGCGCGGCAGAGCACGCGGAGTTCGAAATCGACCGTGCGGCTGCGATTTCCCTTCTTCACCAGCGTGGCCTGGGCCTCCACGACATCGCCGCCGCGCACCGGTTCGAGGAACTCGACCGACGAGTAGCCGGCGAAAAGTCCTTCGTGGCCGTCGATCTCGATCGCCAGGTTGGTCCCGACGTCACCGAACAGTTTCAAGGCGAAGGCGCCGTCGACCAGGTTCCCGGCGTAGTGCGCGTCGGAAAAGGCGACGTAGCGCCGATGCGTGACCGTGCTCATGAGATCTCCTGGTGGATCGGGCCGAGGGTGCGGGCCTGTGCTTCGCCGTCGATCGCGACGCCGGGATAGCCGCGTTTGGCGATTTCGGTGCACATGCGGCGGTACTTGCCCACGCCGCCCACGTAGCCCATGAAGGTGTTGGGTTTGCCGTCGACGTTGGAGCCGCGATACCAGGAGTCGGTGGTGGCGTACAGCGTGGCGGCCACGGTCTCCTCGGTGATGTTCACCCAGTCGTCCTGGCCCTCGGGGGTCGCCTCGACCACGGTGGCGCCGACTTCGCGGGCGTGGTCGAGCAGGTCGGCGATCCAGTCGACGGCCTGTTCGATGGTCATCACCACGTTGCTGGCCAGCGCGGGGCTCAGCGGACCACCCACCATGAAGAAATTGGGGAAGTCGGCGGTCATCATGCCGAGGTAGGTGCGGACTCCGTCGCGCCACGCCTCCTGGAGCATCCGTCCGGAAGCTCCGGTGAGGTTGAGCCCGTACAACGGGCCGGTGAAGGCGTCGAACCCGATGGCCAGCACCACGGCGTCCACCTCGTACGTGCCCTCCGCCGTGACGATCGCGTTCGCGGTCATCGTCTGAATCGGCTCCTGGCGCAACGACACCAGCGACACGTTCGGCCGGTTGTAGGTCTCGTAGTAGGCCGTGCCGAAACAGCTGCGCTTGGCGCCCAGCGGGTGGTACTTGGGCACCAGCAGTTCGGCGGTGGCCGGGTCACGGACGATCTCGCGGATCTTGTCGTGGATGAACTCCGAGGCGGTCCGGTTCGCCTCGGGATCGGTGAGCAGGTCGGCGAATTCGGCGCCGACGCCGTTGAATCCGCTGAGTTCGTAGGCCCGTTCGTAGCGCCGCCGCCGCTCCTCGTCCGAGACGTCGAACGCCCGGTCGGTGGCGGGGCGGTCGGGGATGCCGCCGGGGGAGTGCCGGCATTCCTCACGGATCTCCGGGTACGCGCTCTTGATCGCCTCCACCTGCTCCGGCGTGAGTTCGGCGTTGCGGGCGGGCATCACGTAGTTCGGCGTGCGCTGGAAGACCGTGAGGTGCTCGGCGACCTCCGCGATCAGCGGAATGGCCTGCACGCCGGAAGATCCGGTGCCGATCACCGCGACGCGCTTGCCCGCGAGCTCGTCGAGCGAGATGTTCCAGCTGCTGGTCGACACCTGGAGGCCGGCGAAGTTCTCGAGGCCAGGCACGTCGAAATCCTTGGGCGTGGACAGCCCGCCCGCTCCGGAGATCAGATACCGGCCGCGCCGCGTCTCGCCGCTGTCCAGCCGCACCTCCCACAGCCGCTCGTCCGCGTGCCAGGTGGCGCCGACCACGCGTGTGCCGAACGTGAAGTGCTTGCGCAGGTCGAAGCGGTCGGCGACGTGATTGATGTAGGCGAGGATCTCGGACTGCGGCGCGAACCGCTGGCTCCACGTCCACTCCTGTTGCAGCGCTTCATCGAACGAGTACGAGTAGTAGATGCTCTCGACGTCGCAGCGGGCGCCTGGATAGGTGTTCCAGAACCAGGTGCCGCCGACGCTGGGTCCGGCTTCGAAACCGGCGAAGGTCCAGCCGGCGTTGGTGAGCCGGTGCGCGAGGTAGAGGCCGGAGAAGCCGGCGCCGACGCCGATGACATCGACGACCGCGGGAGCCGGGGTGGGGGTGGAGTTCATGGCATCGGCACTTTCTGAATAGTGGTCTTAAGACTGGATCAATTGACTTAATTCGCGGCGTGTGCGTGTCCCTGGGTTCCGAGGTGGGTGCGCGCTACAGGGGGAGGTCGGGCGAATCCACGCCCACCACGCGGTCGCCGCAGAACACCCGAACGGATTCGCCGGGCCCGTGCCCGCCGATTCCCGAAGTGCCCCAGAAACTCTGGGCCGAATCGTCACCGAGATCAGCGATCTTGGCGCCGTTCACGCGCACCTCGCCCGACAGCACCCGGGAGCCGATCTCGATCGCGCGATCCAGATCGCCACCGAACACATACGCGTCCAGGCCCGAAGGGTTGGCGTTGGCCGCGCGCAGTGCCTCCTCGTCGGACTCGACGGCGTGCAGGCTGATCAGCGGTCCGAACAGTTCGGCGGTCGCCGCCGACGGGTCGATTCCCGAAGCGACGGTGGGCGAGAGGAAGAACCCGCCGAAGGCCGGGAGCCGCGCGGGCTGATGGATCGTCGCGCCGAGGGCGCGCAGTTCCTCGATCCGGTTGCGCAGCGTGGTGAAGTGCGGGGCGTTCGAGATCGGGCCGAGCCGCGTGCTCTCGTCGAGGGAATGCCCGATGTCGACGCGGGCGATGCGGTCGAGTAGCGCGTCCAGCAGCGGTTGGGCAATGTCCTTGTGCGCCAACACTTTGCCCGGACCTTCGCACCACTGGCCGTTGAGTTTGGTCATGCCTTCGAGGATCCCGTCGGCGGCCACGTCGATGTCGGCGTCGTGCAGCACGAGAGCCGGGTTGTTGCCGCCCAGTTCGAGCTGGAGCACCTTGAAGTCCTCGGCGGCCGCGCGGGCGATCGCGCGGCCCGCGTTCGGACCGCCGGTGAACGAGACGACCTTCACCCGGTGATCGCCGGTGAGCGCCGCGCCCACCTCACCCGCGCCGTGGACGAGTTGGAGCGCGCCGGCGGGCAGCCCCGCCCGGACGAAGCACTCCACCACGATCTGCGCACTGCTCGGCGCGTGCTCGGACGGTTTGAGGATGACCGGGCACCCGGCCGCCAGCGCGCTCACCACTTTCGCCGCGGGGATGAAACTCGGCCCGTTCCACGGGGTGAGGATCGCCGCGGGCCCCCACGGCACCTTGTACAGCCGCACGTCGCGGCCGTCGGACTTCAGCGCCGTGCGCCGCGGGAGCGCGCGCAGGTCCGCGGCGGTCGCGCGAATCCGGTGCGGGAGGAACCCCGCGATGATCCTGGCCTTCGCGATCGGGACGCCGCTGGTGAGGGCGTCGGTTCTGGCGATGTCCTCGATCCGGGTCTCGAGCAGCGCGGCCGCGCGCTCGAGGACGGCCGCGCGCTCCTCGCTCGCGGCGTCCTCCCAGCGGTCGAAACCGTAGGACCGCTCGGCATGCCGCAGGGCCCGCTCCACATCCTCGGGGGCGGTGGTGACGGTGCGGTGGACGGGTTCGCCCGAGTTGGGGTCGAGATTCCACGCGTCCGGGACCGTCCGGCACTCGGACCACTCGTCGGCGATGTAGTTGATCGGTTGGGGCAGTGACGGATTCGACATCTGCGGCCTCCTATGTCGGGGTGTGGTCACACGGTCAGGTCGGCGACGATGCGGGTCACCTCGCCCGACGTCATCGCCTCGAAGCCCTTGTCGATCGCGCGGAACGGGATCACGTCGGTGACCATCTCGTCGAGCAGCAGTCGGCCCTGGAGATACAGGCGCGCGAACTGCGCGATGTCCTCGCGCGCCTGGCCCGACCCCATGTACGAGCCGACCAGGCGCTTCTCGCCGAAGAAGAAGTCGGCGGCGGGCAGGGTGAGTTCGGTGCCGTCGGGCGCGATGCCCACCAGGCAGGCGGTGCCCGTGGCGCGCAGCACCGCCAGCGCGGTGGCCGCGGTGCGCGCGGAACCGACGGCCTCGAACGCGTAGTCCACCCCGTCGCCGAGCGCCTCGCGAATCTCGGCGGGCACATCGGACGTGCCGTTCACGACGTGCGTGGCGCCGTACCGCCGGGCCGCCGCCAGCCGGGCGTCGTCCAGATCGATGGCGACGATCGCCGAGGCGCCGGCCAGGCGTGCCCCCTGAATGATGGCCGAACCTACACCGCCGCAGCCGATTACGGCCACCGTGGCGCCCGGCCGCACCCGCGCGCCACGGAACACCGCGCCGACGCCGGTGACCACGCAGCACGAGAGCAGGCACCCGACGTGCAGGCCCACCTCGTCGGGCACCCGGACCAGCGAGTTCTCCCGCAGGAGGGTGTGGCGGGAGAACGCGCCGATGTCGCCGAGCCGTTCGACGGCGCGGCCGTCGGGTAGCTGGAACGCCGGGCGGGGCCGCCGTCGGATCTCCGCGACGCGCTCGCATTGCGTCGAGCGGCCCACCGCGCAGTTGCGACACAGCCCGCACGAGGGGGTGAGCGCGCCGACCACGCGGTCGCCCGGCCGCAACGAGGTCACGGCCTCGCCCACCGTTTCGACGACGCCCGCCACCTCGTGGCCCACGACCACCGGCAGGTCGGCGTGCACGGTGCCGGTCATGTAGTGCAGATCGCTGTGGCACAGGCCCACATTCGAGACCGCGACGCGCACTTCGTGCGGTTGCGGATCGTCGACGAGGATGTCGGTGAATTCGAGCGGCTCGTTCAGCGCGGTGAGCAGTGCTGCCTCGGTGGTGATCACAATCGGCTCCGATCTCGGTTGCTGGTCTCGGGCGCCGTCGGCGCGGTGCTCTTGGCTGCCCAGAAGCCGCCGATGCCCTCGGTGAAAGCGCCGGATTCCCACGCCTGGCGGGCGGCGTCGTCCTCCCGGGCGAAGGCGGCCTCGATGTCCTCAGGCCGCGGCCGCAGCAGGCCCAGGTGCAGCGCTGTGGTGCGGGGGTCCGAATTCCATTGCGCGACCGTGTCGATGGCGTGGTCCAGCAGTGCCTCCGGCGCCACGATCTCGTCCAGCAGCCCGATGCGCAGGGCCTCTTCGGCGTCGATCCGGGGCGAGCCCAGGATGACGCGCATCGCGTGGTTGCCCACCAAACGACCCATGAGCACGCTCGATGCGTTGGAGATGATGATCCCGCGGTGGTTTTCGGGCTGGTAGTACTCGGCGGCGGGCGTGCCGATCCGCGCGTCGCAGCACAGCGTGATCTCCGAGGCGCCGCCGACCGCGATCCCGTTCACGGCCGCGATCACCGGGACCCTCGTCGCGAGGACGGCCCGGGTGATGTCGTGGAACGTCGCGAACGCCTCGCGGATCTCGTCGTAGGTGGACGGCACCGACTGGAGGTCCTCGCCGGCGGAGAACGCCCGTCCCGTGCCGGTGAGCACGATCCCGCGCACGAGATCGCCTGTCCCGTAACGGCGTATCGCCCGCGCGAGCCGCACGCGCGTGGCGACGTCCATCGCGTTGAGCTTCGCCGGGCGGTTCAGGGTGAGCACGGCGACGTCGCGGTCGAGGCGCTCGTCCAGATAGCTGTCGGTCATGGCTGGCTCCTCAGTTGCCGGTGCGCGGTGGCCGCAGGTCGTAGGTGGTGCCGGGATGCTCGGCGGCGCGCGCCTTCAACGCGGGCTTGGAGACCCGTTCGGACGGGGTGCGCGGGAAGTCGGCGACGAACTCGACATAGCGCGGAACTTTGAAGCGAGCCAACTGGTTCCGCGCGGCGTTCACGATCCGCTCCGCGGTCGCGTGGCTCTCCTCGACGCCGGGTTTCAGCTGCACGAAGGCCTTGACCTCCTCACCGAACAACTCGTCCGGGACGCCCACCACCGCCGCGGCGACGATGGTGTCGTCGCGTTCGAGGACGCGTTCGACCTCGGCGCTCGCGATGTTCTCCCCGCCCCGGCGGACCATGTCCTTGATCCGGCCGACCAGGCGGTAGCCGCCGGCGTCGCGCACGGCGACATCGCCGGTGCGCAGCCAGCCGTCGCGCAGGACCTTCGCGGTGTCCTCGGGGCGATTCCAGTAGCCGAGCATCATCGGGCGGCCCGAGGTGATCAGCTCGCCGGGTTCGCCCTCGCCCACCTCGTGACCCTCCGGATCGACGATCCGAATCCGCTTGGTGGGGATGGGATTTCCGAGTCGTCCGCTGCCGACATCGGCCGTGTCCCCGGGTAGGCTGACCAGGTCGGCCCCGCTCTCGGTCATCCCGTAGATCTCCCGCCACGGCGCGCCCCACCGCTGTTCGAGCCGCGCGTGCAGCGCGGCGGGGATCGCCGAGCACAGCACCAGGCGCAGGTCGTTGTCCCGGTCCTGCGGGGTCGGCGGCTGCTTGAACAGCAGTGTGGGCATCGAGCCGAGGACGTAGCAGAAGGTGGCCCGGTGCCTGCGGACATCGGCCAGGAAGCCGGAGGCCGAGAACCGGGGGAGCACCACCAGCGGCGCGCCGATCGTCAGGCACAGCGCAGTGTTCCACTGCGGGTCCATGTACGAGTACGGCTGCGAGGTGAGCACCACGTCGTCGGGCCCGAGGCCGGCCGCGCCCGCGCAGATCCAGCCCAGCCGGACCCAGTAGTCGTGGGTCAGCATGCACGCCTTCGGGAATCCCGTGGTGCCCGAGGTGTATTGCAGGTTCGCGAGGGTCTCGGCGGCGACGACCACCTGCGGCCCGGCCGCCGGAAAGCCCGCGAGTTCACTCCGCGAGGCGACCTCGACGATGCGGAGGTCGCGCAGCTCGCCGTTCGCGGCGCGCACCTCCTCGACCAGCGGGGTGTGCTCGGCGTCGGTGAACACCACGCGCGCACCCGAATCGCGGAGCACGAATTCGAGATCCGCGCTGCGGTACGACGAATTCACCGGCACCGCCACGCCGGCCGCCTTCAGGATCGCGAACCAGGCGACCGGCCACTCCACGACATTGGGCAACATGATCGCGACCCGGTCGCCGGGGCGGACCCCGTCTTCGGTCGCCAAGCGCCGCGCCAGGCGCGCGGTCCACTCCTCGATCGCGCCGAAGGACCAGGATCCCCGCTCGAACCGGAGGAACTCGCGGTCCGGCGACTCGGCGGCCCGGTGTGCCAGCAGACCCACGAGGGTGTCGATCGGCGGATCCATCGCCAGGCGATCGAGCGCGGTCTCGCGCTCGGTGCGAAGGGAGTCGACTTCGGTCATGTGGTTCTCCGGGGCTGGAACGGTGACGGACGGGCCGATCGCGACGTCGGGAGCCGGAACGCGCCACGGCGGGAATCGGTCTGTGAGGCCTGTCATAGACAGTAGCCCATTGCAGTCAAATGATCCAGTCATTTGACTGATAAATTCGAACGGAAGACACTGGTAACGTAGATTTGACTTGATCATCTGTTCAGTACCGGCTCGACAGGAGAGACGTATGGCTCGCATTCCCGCCGCCGAACGCAGTGCCGAACTGGTGGCGGCCGCCGTGCACGTGATCGCCACCCACGGGGTGGACGGCGCCACCACGCGCCGCATCGCGGAGGCGGCGAACGCGCCGCTGGCCACGCTGCACTATTGCTTCTCCTCGAAAGAAGTGCTGTTCTCCGCGGTCTTCGAATACGTCGCCGCGCAGTATCGGGACGTGCTCGTGCGCAGCGATGTGCACGGCGACCTGGAGACCACCGCGCGCGGGCTGATGCGCGGTGTGCTGGAGTGGTACCTGGAGAACCGGGAGTTCTGCGCGGCGATCGTCGAGCTGATCAGCTGGGCCAAACGCCAGGAGGGCGAGCAGGCCGAAATGGTCTACAACGAGGCGTTCGCGACCATCCGGACGATCCTCGAGAACGACGCCACGGCCTCGGGCCGGACGGTCGATTCGGACACCCTCGACGAACTGGCCTATGTCGTGACCGCGCTCTCCGACGGGTTCGCCCTCAACTGGCTGGTGTTCGACGACAGCGCGGCGGCCCGGCGGCAGATCGACCTCGTCCTCGGCGCGCTCGATGTGTGGATGGCGGCGAACCTCGGTGCCGGGTCCGGGCCCGCCGCCGTGGTTCCCGAGGTGGAGCCCGCGCAGGCCAAGCGTTCGCTCGTCTCCTGGGTGAGCGTCAGCTGACGGAATGCCGCTGCTGCCCACTATCTTTGGGCGGCAGCGGCATTCGCGTCGGTCAGAGTCGCGCGGCGGCCGCGTCGACGATCCAGCGCAGTGCGCCGTCGTCGCCCACCATCCACTCCGGATGCCACTGGACCCCGAGCGCTGGCGCGTCGGAGAGCTCCACCGCTTCGGCGACGCCGTCCGCGGTGCGGCCGGTGACGACCAGTCCCTTGCCGCAGATGTCGATCGCCTGGTGGTGCCACGAATTGGTCACCAGCCGGTCGCCGAACACCGCGTGCGCGCGGGTGCCGGGATCGAATGTCACCACGTGCTCGGGGTCGCCGTCCGACAGCGGCCCCGTCGCCATGAGGTGACGCACGGGGCCCGCGGGCAGGTCGGGGATCAGCGTGCCGCCGAGCGTCACGTTGAGCACCTGCATGCCGCGGCACACGCCGAGCAGCGGGAGCTCGCGGTCCAGCGCGGCCGTGGTCAGCGCGGTCTCGAACATGTCCCGGTCCAGGTCGTGGACGCCGGGATCCGAGAGCGGGTCGATATCGCGGACCGCCGACTCGTCTCCGCCCCAGCAGCTCGGGTGCACGTCCTGGCCGCCGGTGATCACCACGCCGGACAACCAATCGCACAGGGCGTGCGGATCGGCGTCGTAGGGCAGCATCACCGGCACGCCGCCCGCGCGCGCGATCCGGTGCGCGAAATCGGACATGAAACTGTCGGTGAGTCGGTGTCCGTAGCCCGGGTGGCTGCCGCTGATCAGATTCATCCGGAACCGCCGGCCGGTGAGTCCGATCAGCGGTTTCCTCCGGTCGGCGCTCACGGGAACTCGAAGTAGCGCAAGGACTCCCACTCCGACAGCTCCGCGAACGGATCGCCGCCCGCGGTGTGGAACCGCATCCACTCCCAGCGCCGCGAGCCGACCCAGAAGTCGACGAACTCCTCGCCCAGAATCTCGCGCAGGACCGGGTCCGCGTCGAGGGCGTCGGCCGCTTTCGACATGGTGTCGGGGATCCGTTCGATGCCCAGCCCCGGCGGTACGCACCACGCCATATCGCTCACGGGCTCGGGCGGTTCGATCGCGCGTTCCAGTCCGGCGATCACGCCGGCCAGCACGGCGGCGACCGCCAGGTAGAGGTTGGCGTCGGCGCCGGGCACGCGATACTCCAGGCGCGAGTACTCCGGGTGGCCGCAGACGGCGCGGACCGACGTGGTCTTGTTGCTGATGCCCCAGGAGATGGTGGTCGGCGGACCGCTGAGGTCCACGAGCCGCCGGAACGACGTGATCTGGGGCAGCACGATCGAGGTGGCGCCCGGCATCGTCGCGAGCAGGCCGCCGATGGCGTGCCGCATCACCTCCGACGGGCCCTCCTCGGCGAAGAACGCGTTCGCGCCGTCGCACCGCAACGACAGGTTGATGTGCGAGGCCTGGCCGTAGCCCGCGGTGGGCTTGGCCATGAACGTCACGGTGTGCCCGCGCTCGAACGCCACCTCGCGCAGTACCTGGCGAGCGCGCGCCCACGCGTCACAGACCGAGATCGGCGCTCCGGGAACGAGATTGAGCTCGGCCTGGCCCGCCGCGTCCTCGTCGCTCCATGCCTCCCATTCGAGACCGATCTCGTCGAGGCGGTGCTCCACCGCCGTCATGTAGTCGATCCAATCCTTGGACCTGGCCAGGTGATACGCGGTGCCCGCGGAGCCGCCGAGCGGCGTCAGGTCGCGGTAGCCCTTCGCCCGCGCCTCGTGGATCGACTCCTCGAACAGGGTGGTCTCGATCTCGACGGCGATGGTCGCGGTGTAGCCGAGCGCGCCGAGCCGGTCCACCATCTTGCGCACCAGATTGCGCGGGCAGATCGACACCGGCTCACCGGTTTTCAGCCAGAAGTCGCCGATCACCGAGGTCACCTCGGGGCTCCACGCGACCGCCGTCGCCATGTCCGGGCGGAAGTAGAGGTCCTCGAGGTGGCCGCGCCAGGAGGGGTAGGCGAAGCCGAAATGCGGCTGGTTGCCCAGATCGAGGCCGAACAGGAGATCGGCGAAGGCGAAGCCCGAGCTCGAACACGCGGCGAACTTCCTGGGCGCCACCATCTTGCCGAGGAACGAGCCGTCGTGGTTCGTGGCCTCGAGGCGGTAGGCCCGCACGCCGGGACGCGTTGTCTCGGAGGCGTTCTCGACGGTGGGGATGAGCAGGTCAGACATCGTAACGAACCTTCCAGGACGCGCCGGCCACGACCGATAGCTGAGACATGGTGCCGCGCAGCCCGATCGCGCCGCTCGCCAGAACGGCGACGAGATCGTCGGCGCCGCTGAAGATCCCGGCCAGGGCGTCCGGGGGACCGGCGATCAGATACTGGGTCTCGCCCTCGCCGAGCACGGCGGTCTCGATGCCGCCCGTCTCGTCGGCGGCGACCGCGATCAGCACGTCGGGGATGCCGCGCAGCGAGCGCGCGGCGCTCCAGAAGCTCGCGGCCGCCTCGCGCCAGTCGGGCACCGGTGGGCGGAGGGCGTCCAGGATGGCGGCCGCCACGTCGGCGGGGCCGTCCGGGTCGACGGCGGGGGCGAATCGCGCGTTCAGATCGACCACGAGCGTCACATCGGGCTCGACGAACACGCCGCTCGACACCGCGATCACACCGCCCCCGAACACGACCGTCGCGGCCTGTGGTGTGTCGTGGGAACGAAGGGCCACCACGGCGTTGAGCTCCCGCAACGTGGTGTGGGCGTGGCCCGCGCGGACCGAGTCCCGCAGCGTGCGGCCGATCAGGCGGACGATCGGGCTCGCGTCGTCCTCGAGCCGCACCTCGACGTCCGCGGCTGCTCCGGCGGTGCGCGCCGGTGGCGCGATGGTTTCGGTCATCTCCGGTCCTTTCGACTCGGCAGGATCGCGTGCGCGGCGGGCCGGTTGATCACGGTCCCACATTGTCGCTTGTCTGGGTCATTTGACTATGATGGTGCGGTACGGATCACACTTTGTCAACGACACGGAAGGTGGCCGCGATGAGCGAGGGCCCGCCCAGCTGCTGGAATCTCTTGGACGACAACGCGAGAGCGGTAGCGGAGGCAATCGCCGCCGCACTCCCCGCGCCGCTGCGCGAACTGGGGCCGGAACTCGCCAGAACCCTGCTCGCGACCCAACCGGCGGATACTCCGCGCACGCCCGTCGACGTGGTCGAGGTGATGCTGATTCCGACCCGGGCGGGCGCGGCCAGGGCCCGCCTGTATCGCCGAAGCCGGGCCGAGCGCGCGCCGGCCCTGTTGTATCTGCACGGCGGCGGGTTCGTGCTCGGCACCTTGGACGGCGTGGACGAGCTGTGCCGCGCGATCGCGGCGCGCACCGGATGGGCGGTGATCTCGCTCGAGTACCGGCTCGCCCCCGAAGCCCCGTACCCCGCCGCACTCGAGGACGCCGTGGACGCGTTCGCCTGGCTCCGGGCCTCGGCGACGAGCCTCGGGATCGATCCCGCCGCGATCGCCGTCGGCGGCGACTCGGCGGGCGGAAACCTCGCGGCCGCACTGTGTCTCGCGCAGCGCGACGCCTGCGGGCCCATGCCGGTCGCCCAGGTGCTCGCCTATCCCGCCGTCGACAATCGGTTCGCGCGTCACTCGTGGACGGAGTTCGCCGACGCCCCCTTGCTCACCGCCGCCGACGCGAAATGGTGCTACGGCCTATATGCCGGCGCCGAGTTCTCCGATGCCCTGGCCGCCCCGATGCGGGCGGAATCATTACGCGGCCTGCCGCCCGCATTGATCGTGACGGCCGAAGTGGACCCGATCCGCGACGACGCCGAAGCCTTCGCCGCGCGCCTGGCGGCGGAAGAAGTCCCGGCCACCGCCATTCGCTACGACGGGGTATTTCACGGCTTCTTCCCCGAGATCGGCGTGTACCCGCAATCGGAGCAGGCCATCGGCGCGGTGTGCGAATTCCTCCGGCGGATGTCGCCCCCGGACTTCCTCGCAGCAAATGGCGCTGGTCGCGACCAGCGCGGCGTACTCTGACGCCCGAAAGATCATCTCGGCGTTGTGTCACGTCCCGAAGGATCTGTCCCCGGACTCGACGATCGGTCATCCGGCGCTCTGCTCACTGTTTGGTAACCGGACGTGGTGCTGGCCCTGAACGGAAAAGGACGCTGCCATGTCGCGATCTCCGGGGTGTAGCTGTCGATTGTCCGCAGGGTTGACTCGGCGGCATTTCTTCGCCGTGCTGGGGGTGGCATCGATCGGGGCCGCGGTGCTGACGAGCGCGTGCACGTCGGACGATCCGAGTCCGGTGTAGGCGACCACGACTCCCGCGCCGCCGCCCAAGCCGGACAGCTTGTTCCGCAATGTGCGGGTGCTCGATGTCCGGCAGGGCGTGCTGGGGGATCCGACGGATGTCCTGATTCGCGGCAATACCATTTCGGCGATCGGCACGGGTCAGCCCGCCGCCGACCAGACCGAGGTCATCGACGGGCGTGGCCGCACCTTGATGCCCGGATTGATCGACAACCACGTGCACCTGGTGTTCGGCAGCGCGTCGATGGCCGACCTGAACGATCCCGAGAAGACCCCGGAGTTCTACGCCCGCGCCGCACTCACCTCGGCCGGCGAGATGCTGATGCGCGGTTTCACCTCCGTCCGGGATATGGGCGGCCCGATCTTCCCGCTCAAAGCGGCCATCGATGCGGGGCAGGCCAAGGGGCCGCGGGTGTGGCCGTCGGGCGCGATGATTTCCCAGACCTCGGGCCACGGCGACTTCCGCACTCCCGAGGAAAGGTCGCGCCGCTTCACCGGAAAGCAGTCGCGCGCCGAGGAAATCGGCGCGACATTCATCGTCGACGGCCGCGACGAAGTACTCACGGCAGCGCGCGAGAACCTGCGCATGGGCGCGAGCCAATTGAAACTCACTGCGGGTGGCGGCACCTCCTCGGCGTACGACCCGGTCGACGTCACGCAGTTCACGCTCGACGAATTACGCGCCGCCGTCGACGCGGCCGGCGACTGGAACACCTATGTGGCGGTGCACGCCTACACGCCCAAAGCGGTGCAGCGGTCCGTCGAAGCCGGTGTTCTCTGCGTCGAGCACGGGCAACTGCTGGACGAACCGACGGTGAATCTGCTCGCCGAACGCGGCGTCTGGCTCAGCGGCCAATACCTGCGCCCCAATACCGAGAGCATGTCGGCCGAGCGCCGCGCGAAGCGCCAAGCCGTCCTGGAGGGGAATTCGGTCGTCTGGCCGATGGCCAAGAACGCCGGCGTGAAACTGGCCTGGGGAACCGACTTCCTGTTCGAGCCGGAATTGAACGCCGAGCAGAACAATTTCCTGCTCCCCCTCGCCGAATGGTTCAGCCCCGGCCGAACTCCTGCGCCTGGCCACCCTCGACAACGCCGGCCTCCTGGCCCTCAGCGGCCTCCGCAGCCCCTACCAAGGCACGCTGGGCGTCGTCGAGCCCAACGCCCTGGCCGACCTGATCCTCGTCAACGGCGACCCGCTGGCCGATATCGACCTCATCGGCGACCCGACGACCAACTTCGACGTGATCATGAAGGACGGGGTGATCTACAAGAACGCGTAGATACGCCGCGCCGCCCGAAATTCGGCAGCCATCGAATCCGGCCGGGAGAGTCGAATGGGGTGCGAACTATGCGCTGGGGCAAGCGCTTCGGCGATCACTGTGGTGAGACGGCGACGTCGACCGCGCGCGGCGGTGAATGTGTCGGCGTCGGTGACCATGTGGATCAGCGACGCCGATCCGATCACCGGCGTCGGAGCCCCTCCAGGACCGCCGCCCGGACGGGGTGGTCGTCGGGGTACCGTTTGGCGATCCGGCGCCAGGCGTTGCGGCCCGCGATCGGCGCCGCGTGCACGGATTCGGTGATGGCGAGGGCGTCCGCGGCGTCCAGAGACGACACGTCGGCGATCGACCCTTCGAGTTCGTCCGACATCGCGATGCGGGTGGTGATGACGCGGCCCGCGAGGCGGTCGTTCTCCGTGGGGGACAGTGGGATCAGCAGATCGGGTGTCGTTCCGCCGTCCAGAACGCGGACACGGACGAGATCGGCGGCGGCAGGCAGATCGCCGGAAGCGGATACGGTGATCCGCGTTCCGGAACTGCTGCCGGGCGCCCTGATGTACTCGAGTCCGGACGCGGCGTCGGTCACCTTCTGGATCGGTGCCGCGGTGCTGGACGCGGCGGCGCGGATCGTGGTCGTCCATGCCGGGATTCGGGTCCGGCGGGCGTCGAGCGCGATCGGCGGATTCGGGTCCGCGGCCCACCGCCGTGTCAGTCGTTCGGCGATCCGGAGACCGGCCGCCTTCGCCTCGTCGTCCAGTTCGTCGTCGGTGTCGACATCCTCGACGGCGGTCAGCAGCCGGTCCAGCGGTGCTGTGCCGCGCCGCCGTCGCGGAGGGGCCGCGCGCCACGTCCGCACTGCTCGATTCGCCCGAGGCCGATGTGCTGGCATGGCAGTCGCGTGCGGTCTGGCACCGGCGGATCGATCGCCGCGACGATCGGCGGCGCCCTCGTAATGATCGCCGTCAATTGCATTCCCAAGGGGAGTGACGAACTCGCTTTCGGTGCCTACGACAGCAAAGAAGTGCAATGCCGCCCGGGATCAACTGATCCCGGGATCCTCGCACCCGGGCCTCGCCTGGTCGATCTCCCACTGCTTCAGTCCGAATGCGCCGATGCAGTTCAACGATCGCTGGCTCGAGTCCGGCCGGTGGTACTTCTTCCTGGCGTGAGGTGACCGCCGATTACGTCGAGCCACCTTCCCCGGCCGGTACGAGGAAGGTGGCTCGACGTTGACGGCCTATACGCGACCGGCCGGACGGCTGCGCCAGCCGCACGGTCGGGTCGACGGATAATCCGTTGCACGCCCGCGGTGCGTGCGTCGGGCTGCCTGGGCTGTCACAGTGGGAAGATGCGGGCATGGCGGGTCAAGGAGCCGGGGCCGGTGGATGGGGCGCCGGTGGTGATGGAGGCCGTGGGTGTGCCGGAGGCGGGGGACGGGGAGTTGCTGGTGCGGGTGCTGGCTTGTGGGGTGTGCCGGACGGATCTGCACGTGGTGGAGGGGGATCTGGCGGTGCATCGGCCGGGGGTGGTGCCCGGTCACGAGATCGTGGGTGAGGTGGTCGAGGGGGCGGCGGGGTTCACGGTGGGGGAGCGGGTGGGGATTCCGTGGTTGCGGTACACGTGCGGGGAGTGTCGGTACTGTCGGCGGGGCGCCGAGAATCTGTGTCCGAATTCGCGGTACACCGGGTGGGACGCCGACGGTGGATACGCCGAATATGCCACGGTGTCAGCTGATTTCGCGCTGCGGTTGCCGCCGGGTTACGGCGATGAAGAGGTGGCGCCCCTGTTGTGCGCGGGGATCATCGGGTATCACGCGCTGCTGCGGGCCGATCTGCCAGAGAAGGGGGTACTGGGGATCTACGGTTTCGGCGGTAGTGCGCATCTCACCGCGCAGGTGGCGCTGGCGCGGGGCGCACGGGTGCACGTGATGACCAGGGGCGCCGCGGCTCGTGAACTGGCGACGGCGCTCGGAGCGCATTCGGTGCAGGGGGCGTCGGACCCGCCGCCCGAACCGCTGGACTCGGCGATCCTCTTCGCACCCGTGGGGGAACTGGTGTTGCCGGCGCTGGAGGCGCTGGACGCGGGCGGCACCCTCGCCCTGGCGGGCATCCACCTGACGGACATCCCGCCGTTGAACTATCAGCGACATCTGTTCCGCGAGAGGCAGATTCGCAGCGTCACCTCGAATACGCGGCGGCAGGCCGCCGAGTTCCTGGCGTTCGCCCAGGGGCATCGGCTGCACGTTTCGACCCACGCCTATTCCCTGGACCGCGCCGATCAGGCGCTGCGCGACCTCGCGCACGGGAGGTTCGACGGGGCCGCGGTGCTGGTGCCGTAGCTCGCGGAGGACAACGCGAAAATGCCCGGTGCACAATCGATGTGCACTGGGCACTCGCACTCTAGAGGTGCTGCGTCCGCCCGACCGTCACCAGCTCCGGCCCGGTCCTACGACTGCCGTACCACCACCGCCTGGGGCTCGGCGTCGGCCGCATCCGGCTCCGCCGCACTCTTGCGCGGCAGCAGCGCCGCGACCACCACGGTCCCCACCGCCAGGATGACGGCGGCGATCCCGCTGGCGCTGGAAACCGCACCGGCGAAAGCGGTTTCGGCGGCCGCGACCAGTTGGGCGGCGGCATCGGGCATGCCCGCGGCGCTGACCCGTTCGGCGACCATGAGGGCGCCGCCAATGGAGTCCTGCGCCGCGTCGGCGGCCTCGGCGGGGAGCCTGCCGGACACCTGCGGGGCCAGCTCGGAGCTGTAGGCGCTCGACAGCAGGGAGCCGAGGATGGCGATGCCGAGCGTGCCGCCCAGCTCCAGCGAGGTGTCGTTGACGGCGCCGCCGACGCCGAGCAGCCGCTCGGGGAACGCGTCCATGATGGCGTCGGTGGCGGGGGCGACGCTGAGTCCGATGGCCAGGCCGAGCAGGATCAGCGGCCCGAGGAACGTCGAGTAGCCCGACGCGGCGTCCACCGCGATCAGCCACGCCAGCGAACCGGTGCCCAGCGTCATCCCGGTCACGACCGTGGCCCGCAGGCCGAGTTTCGGCGCCACCACACCGGTGATCGCGGCGCCCGCGAACACCGCGCCCGCCAGCGGCAGCAGCCGGATGCCGGTCTCGAGCGCGTTGTAGCCGAGCACGAACTGCAGGTGCTGCGCCATGAAGAAGATCGAGCCGAAGGCGGCCAGGAAGAACAGCAGCACCGCCAGATTCGCGCCCGCGAAGCCCCGGTCGCGGAACTTGCGGATGTCGAGCATCGGATTCGGGTGCCGCAGCTCCCACGCGACGAACCCGGCCAGCGCGACCGCCGAGACGACGCCCGCGACGACCGCCGACAGGTGCCAGCCGTTGCGCGGCCCCTCGATGATCATGAACACCAGCGCCGCGACCGCGATCACCGACAGTGCCCCACCGACGAGGTCCAGCTGCCCGGCCGACTGCGCCCGCGACGGCGGCACCAGCGCCACGGCCGCCACGATGGCGGCGAGCGCGATCGGCACGTTGATCAGGAAGGTCGACGCCCAGCCGTTGCCCTCCAGCAGCGCGCCGGCCAGCAGCGGGCCCGCGGCGATGGCCAAGCCCGAGGTGGCGGTCCAGAGGGTGATCGCCAGCGCGCGCTCGCGCTTCGGGAATGTCGCCACCAGTAGCGACAGCGTCGCGGGCATGATCATCGCGGCGGCCACGCCCATCACCGCCCTGGCGACGATCACGCCGGTGACGCCGTCGACGGTCGAGCCGAGCACCGCGCCCGCCGCGAAGATCGCCAGGCCGCCCAGCAGCATGCCGCGCCGGCTGTACTTGTCGCCGATCGCGCCCATGAGCAGCATCAGTGCGGCGTACGGGATGGTGTAGGCATCGATGATCCATTGCAGATCGTTGCTGGTCAGCCCGAGATCCATGGTCATATCCGGGGCGGCCACGATCAGCGACGTGTTGGCCATCACCACGATGAGCAGGCTCAGGCACAGCACCGCGAGCGCGGCCCAGCGCCGGCCGTAGGCCCGGTCGAGCTGCGCGACCGGTGTCGTGACTATCAGGGACATCCGAGTTCCTCCATCGTTTATGCACACCGGTGTGAAATTGCTCAGTTGTGTGCAATTTAGGAGATTTGCACTCCGATGTGCAACTATGGCGGCGGAGGAAGTGAAGGGATTCACATGAGCTCGACCGCAACCATGACCGCGCCGGGTGGCGCGCGCGCCCAGGCCAACCGGCGTCGCATCCTCGACGTCGCGGCTACCGAACTCGCCGAGAACCCGTCGGCGAGCATGGAGGACATCGCCGCGGCGGCGGGCGTGGTGCGCCGCACGCTCTACGGGCATTTCCCCAACCGCGACGCGCTGCTGGACGGCATCGTGGACCGCGCCTTCGACGACATCGAGCAGGCGCTGCACGACCCCGAGCCCGGTGAGCCGGTCCGGGTCACCGCGGCGCGGTACACGATCTCGCTGTGGCAGGTCGGGGACAGGTACCGGCTGCTGCTGCGCCTCTCCGAGACCGATCTGAAGCAGCGGATCGAACAGCGTCTCGCGCCGGTCTACGCGGTGTGCCGGGCACTGATCGCCGAGGGCCAGCGGCGCGGCGACTTCGCCGACCACCTACCCCCCGATGTGCTGGCCCGCACCCAGACCGCCTTGATCTTCACCCTTCTCGAAGAGCGCAATAACGAATCCTGGACCGACCCCCAGCCCGCCGTCGTCGTCGCCCGTGCCTCCCTCATCGCCTCGGGCGTACCGCCCGCCGAGGCCGCCGAAATCGCCAGGACGGCAGCGGAATTGGAAGGCTTGCCCGCTTCCTAGCGTGTGGCCCGCTGTGCGCCGTCTCCGCTCGGGTGTTCATCGAGCGAACTTTGTAGGCGACGAGGCAGGACACCCACCGGCTCATCCGGTGATGGGGGAGACGCTGGTCGTCAGCCGACGCGGTGACGTGCGGCTCACGACCGGTGCGGTGCCGGCCGAAGCGCTGACTCATGGCTCCCGGTCGGCGCCGTGCTGGCCGACGCGCTGACTTGCGGCTCCCGACTGGAACGGTCCCGGGTTTCCGACCGGAACGGTCCCGGCAAGCAGGCCGACGAGCGCGCGGCGAGTGCGGCTCGTTTCCCTCGTTTCCGCACCACCCGTAGCTAGACTCCTCGTCAACCGATCTCCGATCGCAAGTGTCCGAACTGCAGTAGCCGGGGCGCGACCGTCAGGAGGATGTGTTGTCGCTGGTAACTCGTGGTATCGCGTGGTTCGGCCTGTATCTGGTGGTGGCGGTGGTGCCACTGGTGTTCGCGGTGGCCGGGGGTGCGCCCGAGGGGCGGGGGTTCCTCACCGAATTCTCGGTGGCGCTGGGCTTCGTCGGCATGTCCATGATGGGGCTGCAATTCGCGCTGGTGGCGCGGTTCCAGGCGGTGGCGGCGCCGTTCGGCGAGGACGCGCTGGTGCAGTTCCACCGGCAGGTGTCCTACGTCGCGCTGGCGTTCATCCTGGCGCATCCGGTGCTGTTGCAGGTCGCGGGCACCGACATCGTCGCGCTGCTGAACCTCGCGCAGGCGCCGCCGCGCGCGAGGTTCGCGGTGGCGTCCACGGTGCTGTTGCTGATCGTGATCGGCACGTCGATCTGGCGCAAGCGGCTGCGGTTGCGATACGAGACCTGGCAGGTCCTGCACGGCGGGCTGTCGGTCCTGGTGGTGGCGTTCGCGCTCGCCCATATGCTGCTCGTCGGCTACTACCTCGACGACCTGTGGAAGAAGCTGCTGTGGGTCGCGATGACGGTGGCGCTGGTCGGTCTGCTGGCGTGGGTGCGGGTGGTGAAACCGATCGTGCTGCGGTTGCGGTGCCCGTGGGAGGTCGCCGAGGTCACCGCCGAGCGCGGCGACGCGCACACGCTCACCCTGAAACCCGTGGGCCACGGGGGATTCCGGTTCCAGCCGGGACAGTTCGGCTGGCTGGTCGTGGACCGCTCGCCGTTCTCGGTCACCGCGCACCCGTTCTCGTTCTCCTCCAGCGCCGAACGCCGTGACGCGGTGCAGATGACGATCAAATCGCTCGGTGACTTCACCTCCACGGTCGGCGAAATCGCGCCGGGCACACGCGCTTTCGTGGACGGGCCGCACGGTGTCTTCAGCCCCGACCGCAACGAAGGGGCGGGGTTCGTGTTGATCGCCGGCGGCGTCGGCATCACCCCGATGACCAGCATTCTGCGCACCATGGCCGATCGGGGCGACCGCAGGCCTTGCCTCCTGTTCTACGCGAACCGCTCACCGGCCGACGCCACCCTGGACGACGAGATCCGCGCTCTCGAAGAGCGCGTGGACGTCACGGTCGTCCGCGTCCTGGAGCACCCGCCCGAAGGCTGGACGGGCGAACGCGGATTCCTCGACCGCGCCATGCTGGCCCGGCACCTGCCGCCCGGCAGCGAGCGGATGCAGTACTTCCTCTGCGGGCCGGGGCCGATGGTGACCGCCGTGGAAGACGCGCTCGCCGCCCTCGGCATCCCGGCCGAACGGGTGCACACCGAACGCTTCGACTTCGTCTGAAACGGGGTAATCATGCGCCACACCTACACAACCCGCGCCGTGTACGCCATCGCGGTGATCCTGCTCGCCGCATCGGCGTGGTTCGCGCTGGCGGTGAACTGACACCATCATCTCCATGGACCTGCCACCGCCGATCTCCCTCGGAACACCGGACTCGTTCGCCCGTAGCGTGTTCCACGAACGCCACCCGAAGCTGATCGAGCAGGTGATCGGCGCCCACCCGTACGGGGCGGCGCAGCGGGCGGCGTTGCGTGAGCTGCTCGCGGAATCGACCGGCGGCGTGATCGAACGGATTCCGGGGAATCCGGCCGACGCGGCGCGATGGGAGGAGTGGGGCCGGGGAATGTGGGGGCGGCCGTGGAGCGAGGCATCGTTCCTGTGGGGCGAGAGTTATTTCTACCGGCGGATTCTGGCGGCGGTAGAGTACGACCGTCCTGGAATCTGGTGCGGGGTGGATCCGTTCGCGCCCACCAAGAGGGCCGAACTGTGCGGGGGCGAGGTCGAGGCGGAGCTGTCCGCGCTCGGGGAGTTCCCCGACACCGAGGAGACGCGCACCGCGCTACTGATGTCGGCGCTGTGGGGCAATCAGGCCGACCTCAGCTTCCAACTGGTCACCGCCGCGGCCACCCGCGCACCGCTGCTGGTGGACGACAGCGCTGCGCTCTGGGATATGTTGCCGCACAACGGAAATGCCGCAGTCGCGGTCATCGCCGATAATGCCGGGCGAGAACTGCTGCCGGACCTGGTGCTGATCGACCACCTCCTCAACACCAGCCGCGCGCAGCGGGTTTCGCTGTATCTCAAACCCGCGCCCTACTACGTCTCCGATGCGACAATGGCCGACCTGCTGGCCACGCTCCGTGTGATGATCGACAGCCGCTTCGAGGGTGCGGCGGCGATCGGGCGGCGGCTCCGCGACGCGATGGTCGACGGGCAGCTGGAACTCCGCACACACGAATTCTTCTGCGCCCCCTTGGATTACCGCGATCTGCCCGAAGATCTCGCGACGGAGTTGGCGCGCTCCACTCTCACCATCCTCAAGGGCGACCTGAACTACCGGCGTCTACTGGGCGACCGGAACTGGCCACCCACCACCGTGTTCGGCGACCTCGTGGCGTACTTCCCCACTCCCGTCGCCGCCCTGCGCACCCTGAAATCCGATGTGATCGCGGGACTCACCGCGGAGTGCGTCCGCGAACTGGACGCCACCGGACGACCCTGGCGCACGACGGGTGAGTACGCGGTGATCCAAGTCGCCCGGTAGGCGGTCAGCCTTGTCCGCCTGCGGTTTCGGCGAAGATGCCGAGCAAGGTGCCCCACCCGCCGGGTTCGGCGGAGACGCGGTCGTGCATGGCGCGGCCGTCGACGAGCCGGTCGAGGTGGCGGTGTTCGAGCTCGACGGTGGTGCGGTCGGGGCCGTCGGCGGTGAAGCGCACCTCGACCTCACTGGCGCGCTCGGGATCTGGGTCGTAGCGCCACTGTCCGTTGATCTGCCAGGTGACAACCAGCCGGTGCGGCGGCTCCCACACCAGGACGCGCCCCCAGTCGCATTCGCTGCCGTCGACACCGCGCTCGTACCAGCGCCCGCCGGCGCGCGGTTCGAGGATCGCCTCAGCGACCTCGGCGGCACCGATGTGGTAGTCCGATGGCCACCAGGAGCCGAACGATTCGGTGAAGAAGGCGAAGGCCTTCTCGAGGGGCAGCGCGACGCCGGTGCTGCGGCGCAAGACGGGCACGGTCATGACGGTTCCTTCCGCTCGGAATCGGTTTCGGCGGCTTTCTGGAAACTGCTCAGCGCGTGGTCCCACAGCTGCTGGAAGTACGCCTGGAACGCGGCGAGCCCGTCCGGATTCACCCGGTAGATGCGCCGGGTGCCCTGCGGTGTCGCGATCACGAGCCCGCCCTCCTTGAGCACCCGAAGGTGCTGAGACACCGCCTGCCGGGTGATCGGCAGCGCCTCGGCCAGGTCGCCGACCGAGGACGGTGTGCGGGCGAGTCGTTCGAAGATCACCTTCCGCGTCGGATCGCCGAGGAGGGTCAGATCTACATCTTCGAAAGCCGTCACATACGTAAGCGTGCGCTTTCATTTACCGGGTGTCAAGGGTGGCGCGACGTCCCGGCCCTTTGTGGGCCGGGGCGTCCGGCAGTGAGCGCAGAGACCGAGGCCGTCACGGTCGTGGCGCGATGCCCCGGGTCATCGAGACCGGGGCGCCGCTATCGACCTCGGAACTACGCGGGGGTGCCGAAATTCTGCGTCCACCAAGGTCCGCCGGAACCGAGGCGGACTCCGACGCCGAATCATCAGCCGGTAGAAGGCGGTGCGCAGGGCGTCGGCTCCGGTACCCGGGAGCGAGGTGGTGAGTCGTGCGACTTGGGCGAGTGCGTCCCGATCGCAGGTCGTGATGCCCCGCGAAATCTATTCGGGTAGTGCGGTTTCCGTGTCCAGCATGGGGGCGATGCGGCCGAGCAGGTCGATGGCCGTGCCCCCCGGCCACCTCCTCGCGCGGGAATGAGGCAAGCATCGTGGGAATGCCGTGCGCGGCGGCGTATCCGGTGACCGATCCGTGGTCGCCAGTGACCAGATCGGACGCGAGAATCGTTTGCTGCCAGCCTCTTTCCGGCGGAATGAGGCGGAGGCCGGCGCGCAGGGCGTCGGTGAACCAGGCGCGCATCTGCGGCGGTCCGTGCGCGAACCACGCGTTGGGGTGGGCGATCGCGGCGACGACGTGCTCGTCCATGTCGAGCTGGCTGATCAGATCATCGATCAGGTCGGGGTGCCTGCCGAGCGGTGAGCCTGCGCCCCAGGTGGACGACAGTGTGACCACCGTGGTGCCGGGTGGTGCGCCGAGTACCGCGCGATACCGTTCGCGCAGTTCACGACTGGCGAACAGGCGGTCGTAGCACGGGTCGCCCGCGACGACGGCATTCGTGAGGGCTTCGGGCGCGAGGCGCGCGAGACGGACGCGGTCGTATTCGTGGGCGAGGACGACCGCGTCGGGAACGGAACCGTCCTCGTGAACCAGCCAGCCCCGCGCCAAGCCGTAGCACGATTCCGTGCGACAAACCGCCAAAGGTGCTTGTATTCTGTGCAATTCACCGCTGTGATGTACCGATATCGGCAGATCGAATTCGCGCCGCAAGGCATCGGCACAGGGAATGGTGATCGCCCCGTCCTCCGCGAGGCAGCGTTCGACGTCGCCGGTGACGTGGGAGACGGACCCGTTCGGGGTGATTCGTTCCGAAGAGGAGCGCACCTTAGTTCGCTCCTGTGACCGACGGCCCGACCACCGTAGCCCGGCGGTGGGCGGGCGCGTCGGCACGGGGTCAGCGGCGTCCGGGTTGCGGGTTGAAGCAGCCGATCACGAAACAGCCGGCGGGCCAGTCCGCGAACGGGGGCGGGAGGGGTTTGCCGAGGCAGGCGAGGGGATCGCAGCCCGGGTAGGCGTACGGGCCGAGGCCGAAGGCGGCGAGGGTGGCGTCCAGGTTGGTCATCATCGGGTCGGTGACGCTGACGTCGGTGGGCTCGATGAACGGCGGCAGGGTGGGCAGGCGGGGTACGCGGAAGGCGCCGGTGACGGTCTCCATCACGCGGTAGGCGAAGGCGGTGTCGGTGCCCGGTGTGGTGATCCCGGTCCAGCTCACCAGCAGGTCCAGGCTCGGCGCGATGTAGTTGTCCTGGCGCATCATGCCGCTCATCTTCAGCGCGTCGGCGGGCAGGCCGGGGAATTCCTGTTCGCAGATCGGACCGTTCACCACGAACAGATAGCCGTAGCAGGGCATCGCCGCCGACGGGCGCGCGGTGTCGGCGAGATAGCCGGCGGAGAGTACGCGCGTCTCGTTCCACATGCCCCGATTCGCCACGAGCAGGCCGAGTTTGGCGAAATCGTCGGGCGCCATGATGAGATGCGCGTGGCCGTAGGCGTTTCCGCTGCGGTCGCGCGCCCAGTGGTAGTCGGTGGGTCGAATGCCCAACGGGTCGAACAGCTTCCGCTGGGCGTAGGACTGGAAGTCCTCGCCGACCGCCTGCTGCACGACGTACGCGAGTAGGTCGACCACGCGCTGGCTGTACTTCCACACCGTGCCCTGCGGCGCTTCGAACGGAATGGCCAGAGCCTGCGCGACGATATTCGAGTCCAGGTGTGCGATGCCGGAAAAGCCTTCGGAGACAACGGCTACTCGCAGCCCGGACGATTCGGTGAGCAGGTTGCGCACCAGAAGCGCGCGATGCTCGGCGTCACCGAGGCCGGGCGGCAGGTAGGCGTCGATGGGGGCGTCCAGATCCAGCAGGCCCTCGTCCACCGCGAGCCCCGCGACGAGCGCCACCACGGGCTTTGTCGCGCTCCATAGGTTCCACGGCAGCCCGCCGGTCGCGGCGTTGCGCGGGCCGGTGACGATCAGGCAGTTGTTGCGGAAGATCTTGACGTTCAGCCGGGTCGGCGCGTCGATGATCGCGCGCACCGGGGCGAGGGCGGCGGAGTCGAGGCCGACCTCCTCGGGTGTGGCGGTCTGGAAGTCGCGGCCCATGGGCAGTGCGCACCGGCGCAACTCCGCGGGCGCGGCGCTCACAGTGCCGGGGAAACTACCGGCTGTCGTCGCCACGAGAAGTGTGATAGCCAGAGCCGCAAGGATTTTCGTGAACCGCCGCACCGTCTGTCCTCCGTCTCCCTCGACCCGGTTGTGAGATCGGAAGAGGCGGGTGCGCGTTACCGGAAACGGCCTCCCACCTGCGCCCCGACTTCCCTTGCCGGAGAGTTCATGGGCGCCCGGTAGTGGCGCGTCACAGTGGCCAGGCAGCCGGCCGCGACGACCGCCAGGCCCACGTACATGATCGGGTAGCCGAGCCCCGTGCTGCGGTGCAGGAACGACAGTGCCGCGGGGATGCCGAAACCCAGGTAGCTCACCGAGTAGAAGACCGCGGTGAGGCCGGCGAGGTCGTCGGGGCGGGCGAGGCGCTCGATCTCCTGCAATCCCGCGACGAGCCCGATGCCGTAGCCCGCGCCGAGCACCACGGCGGTGAGCACCGTCGTCCACAGGGTGAGCGCCGCCGAGGCCAGGCTCGCGACGAGCATGCCCGCGGTGACCAGGATCAGGCCGACCACGGCGGCCCGCGCGGTGCCGGGCCGGTCGATGCGGCGCGCCACCGATTGGATGGCGAATCCGCAGCCGAGGGTGATCACGGTGATCAACGCGGAGAACGCGATCGGCGCGCCGCCCACGTGCGGCAGCATGAGCGTCGGCAGCACGGCGTAGGCGGTGGCCGCGGAGGTGAACAGCCACAGCGCGATGGGGAGCGCGACCAGCAGGAAGCGCCGCTGCCCCGCCGCCGGAATCTTCAGGTCGTCCACCAGTCGTCCCGGATCTGCCTGTGGTGCCACAGTTTCCGGAGCCCGTGCCATCCACGCGGCGGCGGCGACGCACAGGGCGGCGTTGAGCAGGTACGGCAGCGTCTCGGGGAGCGGCCCCCACTGCGCCAGCACACCCGCCACGCCCGCGCCGACCGCGAACCCGCCGGTGAGGCTCATCGCCGACCGGCGTGCCCCGACCCCGGTGCGCGCCGCCGGTCCGAACGGCGGCTGGGCGAGTTCCTTGAGCCAACTGCCGCCCACCGCCATCGCCAACCCCAGCGCGACGCCGCACAGCACCCGGCCCGCGGTCAGCACGGGCACCGCATCCCCGCCGAACGCGAGCAGCAGCGAGCCGGTGGCCGCGATCAGCGGCGCGGGCAGCAGCAGGGGGCGGCGACCGCATCGGTCCGAGAGCGGCCCGCCGATCAGCAGCGCGGGCACGATGCCGAGCACGTAGTAGAACAGCAGCAGGTCCACGGTGGTGAGCCCCAGGCCGTGGCTCTTGTACATCACGAGCAGCGGTGTGAACTCGTTGCCGCCCCACGCGATGGCGAACACGGCGGCGGCCACGCCCCACCAGGCGCGCGGCGCGGTGCCGGAGCGCGCGGGCGGCGTGGCGGTGGTGGTGAGCGTGGCCATCACAGCCCTCGCAGCGCGAGCTGGTGCACGCCGGAAAGGTGCTCGACGAGCGCGGTCGCGAAGGCGGCGGTGTCGCCGTCGGCGATCAGAGCGGCCAGGTGCGCGTGCTGGTCGATGATCCGCGGCACGTCGAGCGGGCCGCGGCGCAGCGCGAGGCTGTTCATCCGGCGCTGACGCTCCCGCAGCGAGTCGTAGAAGCCGGTGAGCAGCGGGTTGCCCGCGGCGGCCACGTAGGCGCGGTGGAAGTCGGTGTCGGCGAGCGCGAACGCGTCCAGATCGGTGGCGAGCTCCCGCTGCCGCGCCAGCGACTCGCGCAGCGCCGCGTCGATGCCCGCGCGGTCGGTGACCGCCAGTGCGCGCACGGCCGCCGTCTCGACCACGTACCTGGCGTGCGCGACGTGTTCGGCCTCGTCCGGCGGGATCGGCACCACGAGTGCGCCGCGCTTGGGGTAGAGCCGCATCCAGCCCTCGGTCTCCAGACGCAGGAACGCCTCCCGCACGGGCGTGCGCGAGGTGCCCAGCTCGGCGGCGACCTCGCCCTCGCTGATCAGCTCGCCGCCGGCCAGCGCGCCGGTGAGAATGCGCTCCTTGACCGCGCGATAGGCCTGCTCGGCCGATGAATACGTCTTAGACACAAGTTGCATACTAGTAGCCGGTCCCGAGGACTCGTTGTGGGATCTCCAGGGCGGCGGTCGGCCCGCTGGTGAAATCCCCAGCGATCGCGGATCGCGTTGCCGCAGGACTGAGACCCAGGTCACGATCGAAGCGGAGATTGCGCGACGTATGCGCGACCGCGTCGCGATGCCCCGGCCACGGTGGCCGGTCCCTCGGAAGGCGGATTGCGACGATGACAGTACGGCAGACGTACATGACCTACCGGCAGCTGTACCGGATACCGGTGGCGCTGGCCGGAACACAGGTGGTCCTGCGGATCGGCGCGGTCGGCGCCGTGTCCATGCCGGACCCGCTCGGTTCACTCGTACAGCGGCTGCTCCAGCCCGAACAGGACGCCGGGCCCGTGTACGCCGACCCCGCCGCCGCGCGCTGGGTGTTCCTGACCGACGGCATTCCCGAATGCGAACCGCACGACCGCGCGCGCCTGGCCGACGCGGGCGTGCGGATCGCCGAATGGGGTGACCAGATCGCCCTGCCCCTGCTCAGCGAGGGGCGCAGGATCACCGCCGACGAACGGCACTGGCTCTGGCCGCCCGGCTACGAACTGCCAAGGCCCGCACCGTTTCTCACGGGCGTGCTGGACGCGATCGGCGCCCGGCGCGCGCACGGGCACGACCTGGTGAACTGGACTGTAGCCTGAAGTCCCGCAACAGCGCCTAGTACGCGCGGCAGGCTTCGCGCAGCGCGTCCTTGGTGTCGTTGAACGTGTCGATCGCGGCGTTGAGCGTGTCGACGTCGGCGCGCTGCTCCAGCGTGTCGGCGAGCGCGTTGGTGTCGTCGCGGTAGGCGGTCAGCTTGTCCGACAGATCGCTCGGCAGGTCCCGGGTGATCGCCTCGTCGACCTCCTGCGCGTTCGCGCGCAGCGTCTCGACCGCGGCGTTCGCCTTGGCCTCGACGTCGGGCGCATTGTTATTGCCCGCGTCGATGTAGGCGTTGAAGGTGTCCACCGAACTCTCGTTCGCGGTGCCGAACGTCTCGCAGGCGCTCTCGGCGGCCCGCGCGGCCGCCGCCGCCCGCGACGACGACGCCGCCACCGACGACGAGGTGACCTCCGACGCGTACGCGGCCAGATCGGCCTGATTCACCTCCGGTGTGCCGGTCACCTGCTCGGCACACGCCCCCAGAAAGATCAGTCCCGTAGCGGTGGCGGCCACGGTGGCGGTCAGGCCCGCGCGTTCCAATCGTCGCATGTCTGTTCGCCTTCCCCTCGATACATCGGCGTAAACGGATCGCGCCGGGTCGGCTTCGACGTTACTTCTCCCGGTGTTCCCTGTCGGCTCGGCGTGCCGATATCGATGGCCAACCGATATACGCCCCCCGTGCGCGGCGGGCCGGTCGGGGCCCGCCGCGCGCAGGTCGGCTCAGTTCTGGCCGAGCATCTGGCGCATCGTGGTGATCTCCGCCTCTTGATCGGCGATCACGGTGCGGGCCAGCGCTTGGGCGTCGGGATTGACGCCTTCGGCGAGTTCGGTCTTCGCCATATCGACCGCGCCGAGATGATGCTCGATCATCATCTCCAGCCACATCCGGTCGAACGCGTCACCGGAGGCGGCCTCGAGCGCGGCCATCTGCTCCGGCGTCATCATGCCCGCCATGCCGTGGTCGCCGTGCGCGCTGGCGTCGGCGGTGGGCGCGGGTTGGCCGAACGCGACCAGCAAGGTGCTGATCTGCGCCATCTCGGGGGCTTGCGCCGCCTCCACGTTCGCGGCCAGATCGCGCAGCGCCGCGTTCTGGGTGCGCGACGGCACCAGTTGCGCCATCTCGACGGCCTGCGCGTGATGCGGGTACATCATCTGGAGGAACATCACGTCGGCGTCGGTGAAATCGGTGCGCGCGGCGGGTGCGGTGGTGGCGGACGCGGTCGTCGCGTGGGTGCCGTGGTCGGCGGTGGTAGTCGATTCGGTGTCGTCGCTACAGCCGGCGGCGAACAGGGCGGCGGCGGCCGCGACGGCGGTGACGGCGACGCGGGTACGGGTGCGGGACATGTCTGTACTCCTGGGGACTTCGTGCGGAAATGGGCAGGCTGCGACCGCGCCGCGTGGCTGTGCCACGGGCGCGGGAGGCCCATCAGATCCGCAGAATCGACAATTCGGCCAGGGATAACACGGTCCACGGTGGCGAGCGCTCCCGCCGCGGCCGCCAATGTCGCGGCCGCGTGACACCCCCGCCCGGCCGGTCCACGGCCAGGCGGTAGAGCACGACGAGGGCCACGGCCAGCGCGAGCATGGTCAGGATGAACACGCACGCGTGCAGCCCGGCGTGGTTGTCGTCGCAGTCCGCGCACCCGGGAGCGGGGGAGAAGGCAGTGGGTGCGCTCGCCGAGCCTGGCTCGCTCACTGGCGAGTCGGTGATGTGGTGGGCGTGCGTGAGCGACGCGTCGGCGGGCACGGTGAGAGCTTCGGCCCAGGTGGCGGCGATCGGGTCGTGAGTGAGGGTGGTGGGGTCGTGCGGGCGGTCGCCGGCCGCAACGTCGTCAGGCAGATACGTCAGTGAGGCGGCGCCTGCCGCAGGTTCGGCGGGAAAGCTCGTAGCGGAGCCGGTGGCCGCCTGGCGAGAGTCGAGAAGAGCGTGGTGAGGGTCGGCCGGGAACGCGGCGGAGGAACGTGCGGCGGTAAGGTCGCCCGCCCCCGGCTGGTGGTGGCCGGCACGCGTCGCGTCGGCCGACCCGTGGCCGGTGACGAGGCCCGTGTGCATCGCGAGGATGCCGGTGATGAGGGCGAGCAGGCCCAGCAGCCGGAGGAGTCCGGATGCGCGCTGCGGGGCGGGCTCGAGGTCCACGGCCGCCAGTGTAGAGGAGTGGGGTGGGTGGTTACCTGTACCCCCTGTTGGTATCGAAAACCGCTAGTGAGGAGCGGCGATGTCGATGACCAGGCGGGTGGGGTTGGTGAGTGTGGTGACCTCGAAGGCGGGGCGCTCGTCGTTCACGCCGATGAAGGACTGGGTGGTGCCCTCGAAGACGAGGGTGCGGTACACGCCCGCGATGAGCGGCGCGCTGGCGTCGGTGGCGGGGTCGGGGCCCTCGTACGGCGTGACGCCGCTGTCGAACGGATACGCCGAGCCGGTGATCCGCACCTCCAGCAACGACTGACCCGCGATGTCGAGCACGGCGCCGCTGCCGTCCTGCACCGCGCGGTCGGTGTAGCCGACCTGCCAGCCCGGCGTCCCGGTGCCGCCGAACTCGTACACCACCCGGTCGAAACCGGAATGGGTGCCGATGCGGATATCGGTGACGGTGAGGGCGGCACCGGGGGAGTGTTCGCCCCGCTTGGGCTGCGCGTCGGCGGGCGGTGCGGCGTCCGAGGTGGGCGCGACCGCCGTGGTGCCGGGTTCGGCGGACGATCCGCTGTCGCTGTCGCAGCCCGCGACCAGGGCCGCCACCGCGGCGATCGCCACCAAGAACTTGTTGCGCATGTGACAGATGCTACTCAGACGCGCGGGGGTTGCGGTGGGATCGCCGGGACTCGGCGTGTGGCGGTGGTGCTGTTATGTGTCCCCACGCGAGTCTAGGACGAGACTCGCTCCGCGAGTGGAAGTTCCCGCATCGGGGTGGTGAAAGTCGTTGCCGGGGAACGCGATGGCTTCGCCGACTGCCGGCGTGGTCGCCAGCGGTATGCCGGAAAGCCGCACGGCGGACGCCTCCGCGTCCGGGGTTCCGGCGGGGTGCGACGCTGCCCCGACGGGTCTCGGACGCGTGCGGGCGGAATTCGAAACGAAGGTTGCGGTTCGCAATCGTGCGCGTCCTGGCGAAACCGTGTTCGCGTCCCACTGTCCGGAACGCCGGTCGTTGGGGCAGCGCATTTTTCGCGTCGGAAGTAATCGCGCGATCCTGTCGAATTCGCTTGCGCCGGTTGACATAACGCGGACTCGCGACGCGGGCACAAGCCATTACGACCCCGATCCCCGGGGTGGTCGCGCCGATCGGGCAACGATCTAGCACACTTGAGTCGTGGACGAGGTCGAGGATGTGCTGGGTCGCCTGCGGCGGTATCCGGATGTGGAGGCGGCGAACCTCTATGCCGTGGACGCCGCCGATCGGCTGATCCTCGACGTGGCCGCCGACACCCTCGCGAGCGCCGGTAGCGGGGAGGTTGCCATTATCGGCGACAGCTACGGCGCGCTCACGCTCGGCGCCATCGCCGCGCACGACCTGCGCGACGTGCGCGTGCACCAGGATCTGCTGACCGGCGAACTCGCGCTCGCGAACAACGCCAAAGCCGCCGGGCGCACCGACCGCTACACCGCCCATCCGCTCGGCCCCGGCCTGCTCACCGGCGCGACCGTGGTGCTGATGCGCCTGCCGCGCGCGCTGTCGGGGCTCGCCGAGATCGCCGACGCCATCGCCCGTTACGCCGCGCCCGGGGTGCGCATCATCGCGGGTGGGCGTGACAAGCATCTCACCAAGTCCATGAACGACGTGCTGGGCGAATACTTTTCGGAGGTCCGCGCGAGCCTGGGCAGGCAGAAGTCCCGCGCGCTGTTCGTCTCGGGTCCGAAAACCGTTGGGGAGCCGCCCTTTCCGGTGTACGAGCGAATCGGGGAGCTGGACATCGAGGTGGTTGCGCACGGGGCCGCGTTCTCCGGCGCCAAGCTCGACATCGGCACCCGCTTCCTGCTCGAACACCTCAAGCTGATGAAGCCCGACGCGCGCGAGGCCATCGATCTCGGCTGCGGCACCGGCATCCTGGCGGTGGCGCTGGCCAAGGCTCGGCCCGCGCTGCGGGTCACCGGCACCGACCAGTCCGCCGCCGCGGTCGCCTCGGCGCGCGCCACCGTCGCGGCCAACGGCCTGGCCGACCGGGTGGCGGTCGTGCGCGACGACGCCATGTCCTCGGCCGCCGACAACAGCGCCGACCTGGTGCTGTGCAATCCGCCGTTCCACGTCGGGGCGGCCGTGCACACCGGCTCGGCCATCAAGATGTTCGCCGAGACCGGCCGGGTGCTGCGTCCCGGCGGCGAACTCTGGACTGTGTACAACACCCATCTGGACTATCGTGGCGTTGTGGAGCGGATGGTCGGGCGGACCGATGTGGTCGGCCGGAACCGGAAGTTCACCGTGACACGGTCGGTGCGTGGTCTGCACGACGTCCGGCAGCGGTAGAGTCCGAATTGTCCGCCTCGCCCGACGTGACGGGAACTCGGTACGGGTGCCCGTACGTTGGAGAAGGCAGTTGGATATCGGGCACTGCCCCGACAGACAGCGGCAACGACTCCAGAAAGGCACTGACGGTGCGCACGACAAGCAATCCGGTTTTTCGAAACCTCCCTCGGCAGGAGGGCGGCGGCTACGCCAACTTCGGGTCGGGCGTAGCGGGTGCCGGCCAGATGGGGCACCAGTACGGCCAGCAGCAGTACGGTGAGTACCCCGCCGGGTACGGCCAGCCGTACCAGCAGGCCCCCGCCACCCGCTCGATGACCATCGACGACGTGGTGACCAAGACCGGCATCACCCTGGGTGTCCTGGCCGTCAGCGCGATCATCGCCTACGCCCTCACCTCGATGAACACCGGTCTCGCGCCGCTGTTCGTGATCGTCGGCGGCCTCACCGGCCTGGTGCTGGTGCTGGTCGCCAGCTTCGCCAACAAAATGGACAACCCGGCCCTCGTGCTGGGATACGCGGTGGCCGAGGGCTTGTTCCTCGGAGCGCTGTCGTTCATGTTCACCGACATCTCCTTCGGCGGCGTCGGCGGCAGCGGTCTGATCGCGCAGGCGGTGCTCGGCACGTTCGGCGTGTTCGCGGGCATGCTCGTGGTCTACAAGACCGGCGCCATCCGCGTCACCCCGCGCTTCACCCGCATGATCATCGGCGCCACCATCGGCGTCGTGGTGCTCATGCTGGGCAACTTGGTCGCGAGCTTCTTCATGGACGGCGGCTTCGGCTTGCGGGACGGCGGCCCGATCGCCATCATCTTCAGCCTGGTCTGCATCGCGATCGCCGCGTTCAGCTTCCTGCTCGACTTCGACGCCGCCGATCAGCTGATCCGCGCGCAGGCGCCGGAGAAGGCGGCCTGGGGCGTGGCGCTGGGCCTGACCGTCACGCTGGTCTGGCTCTACATCGAGATCCTGCGCCTGCTGACCTACTTCCAGAGCGACTAGCCGACCGCGGGTCACGCCCGCTACCGGCACAGGGCGGCCACCGGAATTCCGGTGGCCGCCCTTCGTTCGTCCGGACCTTCAGCCGAGGTCCTTCAACACGTCGGTGGCGACGTGGTCGTCGCCGCAATCCGGGGCCAGCACCGCGACGCCCGACGAATTGTCGGTGCGCAGGGCGAGGATGTCGCGGTACGCGGGCGAGTCGTACCAGCCCTCCGCGGCGGCCATATCGGGGAACTGGATCACCACCACGTTGCCGTCGGCGGGCCCCTCCTTCACCACCTGGCCCGCGCCGTGCACCAGGAACTTCCCGCCGAACGGCGCGAGCGTGGCGTCGATCCGCTCGAGGTACTCGACGATTCCGGGTCCGAGATCGACGTTGTGCAGATGCGCGACGGCGTAGGCGGGCATCGTGGCCTCCTGGGCGATGGGGTTGCTTGTCGCCCTTCATACTTCCGCGCGACGAGGCCGGAGTCGATTACCCGCGAGGTAAAGCGGAAGGGCGGCCACCGCGACCGGTGACCGCCCTTCGGCTCGGGGGTGCGCTCAGCTCAGGCGCTCGAGCACCATCGCCATGCCCTGGCCGCCGCCGACGCACATGGTCTCCACACCGAACTGCTTGTCGTAGGTCTGGAGGTTGTTCAGCAGCGTCGCGGTGATGCGGGCGCCGGTCATGCCGAACGGGTGGCCCAGCGCGATCGCGCCGCCGGACACGTTCAGCTTGTCCTCGTCGATGCCCAGCGCGCGCGCCGAGCCGAGCACCTGCACGGCGAACGCCTCGTTGATCTCGAACAGGTCGATATCGCCGACGGTCTTGCCCGCCAGCGCCAGC
Source organism: Nocardia puris (assembly GCF_036051655.1). Classification (NCBI taxonomy): domain Bacteria; kingdom Bacillati; phylum Actinomycetota; class Actinomycetes; order Mycobacteriales; family Nocardiaceae; genus Nocardia; species Nocardia puris. Next base: position 3,337,130 of record NZ_CP107943.1, read on the forward strand.
GCCTTCTTGACCGCCTCGATCGGGCCAAGGCCCATGATCTCGGGCGACAGGCCCGAGACGCCGGTGGACACGATGCGCGCCAGCGGGGTCAGGCCCAGCTCCTTGGCACGCACGTCGCTCATGATGACCAGCGCGGCCGCGCCGTCGTTGAGCGGGCAAGCGTTGCCTGCGGTGACCGTGCCGTCGGGGCGGAAGACCGGCTTGAGCTGCGAGATCTTCTCGTAGGTGGTGCCGGGGCGCGGGCCGTCGTCGGTGGAGACGACGGTGCCGTCGGGCAGCGTCACCGGAGTGATCTCACGCTCGAAGAAGCCGGACTTGATGGCCTCCTCGGCGCGGTTCTGCGAGCGCACGCCCCAGTGGTCCTGGTCCTCGCGGGAGATGCCGGTGAACTGGGCGACGTTCTCGGCGGTCTGGCCCATCGCGATGTAGACGTCGGGCAGCTCGCCCGCCTCGCGCGGGTCGGCCCAGCCGTCGGAGCCGCCCTCGGCGCGCTTGGCGGTGCGGGCCTCGGCCTCGGCGAACTGCTCGTTGTGGGTGTCGGGCCAGCCGTCGGAGGTGCCCTTCGGGAAGCGCGACACGGTCTCGACGCCGGCCGAGATGAACACGTGGCCCTCGCCGGCCTTGATCGCGTGCAGCGCCATGCGGGTGGTCTGCAGCGACGAGGAACAGTAGCGGTTCAGCGTGACGCCGGGCAGGAAGTCGTAGCCGAGCTGGGTGGCCACCACCTTGGCCATGTTGAAGCCGGCCTCACCGCCGGGCTGGCCGCAGCCCAGCATCAGATCGTCGATCTGGGTGGGATCCAGCGCGGGCACCTTGTCCAGGGCGGCGCGGACCATCTGGGTGGCGAGGTCGTCCGGCCGCATGCTCACCAGGGAACCCTTGCCTGCGCGGCCGATGGGAGAGCGGGCGGTCGAAACGATAACTGCCTCTGGCATGAGGGCTCCTTCGTGCGTGCTGCTCAGTTTTGTACTGGCACCTCTATGTGTACCGAATGTGGAGAGCGCCGGGAACGTCGCCCCGGCCATTGCGCGCTCCGGCGTCGGCCGCCGGTTTCTGGGCGACCATCGCGACCAGCCGCGCCGCGAGCCCGCGCCGGGCCCGCGCCGCGCCGTCGTCGGTGTCGACGCCGCGCCGTTCCAGCGCCTCGAGCAGCACCGGAAGGATCTGCGCCGCCGCCAGTTCGTAGCCCGCCGCCGACGGGTGGAAGCCGTCGGCGGAGAACATCTCGTCGGGCGCGGCGAGGAATTCGCGGCCGAGCACGCCCATCTGCACCGGGTGCCCGCCCGCGGCCGTGGTGACGGCGAACTGCGCCTTGGCCAGCCGCACGCTCCAGTTGTGGACGATGGTGCGCAGCGGCTGCGGGATGGCCGCGACGGTGCCCAGATCGGGACAGGTGCCCACCACGACCACGCTGCCCGCCAGGTGCAGGCGGGCCACCGCCGCGCCCAGCCTGCGCGCCGAGGCGCTGATCGAGTGCTTCTTGGTGATGTCGTTGGCGCCGACGAAGATCACGGCCGCGTCGGGCGGCGGCCCCGCGACGAACATCGCGTCCACCTGGCCCGCGAGGCCCTTGGAGGTGGCGCCGGAGATCGCCTTGGTGCTCAACCGGATTCGCTTGCCGGTGGCCTCGGTCAGCGCGCGGGCGATCCGCACGCCGGGTACGCCCTCGGCGTCGGCGCATCCCACACCGGCCGCGGTGGAGTCGCCGAAGATCATCAGGTGCAGGTCGGCGTGCTTGCCGGTGCGCCACGGTTCGGGCGCCGCGCAGCCCGCGGTGTAGATGCCGTCGGCCTCCGGGGGCTTGGAGGTGTCGCGTCCGATGACGCCGCGCGCCGCCCCCGCCTGCGCCATCAACCATCGATACGCCACCCACGACGCGGTGCCCGCGCCCGATCCCGCGATCAGCGTCGCGGCACCGGTCACGGCGGCCGTGCGCCAGCTGATCCTAGGTGCGCCCACGTTCAGACATGGTACGTGCTCGCGCCCGCCCGGGCCGCTCACCAGGGACGACGGTCGCGCGTCGCGCCGGGACCGAAGGATGCGAGATCGGCGCGGGTCGACGGTATTCGGGGCTGTCGGGCCAACGCGCCCGCACCGCCCGGTACGCCGAGCAGCAAGCGGCCCGCTCACGAGGTACGCGAGCGGGCCGGGATGGGTCAGGCGGGGACGTCGAAGGAGGCGTGGGCGGGGATGCTCGGCGCGTCGGTGGTGACGGTGACGTCGACGCGGCCGGGCCCGGTGTCCTGGAACAGGGCGTACTGGATGCTGCCGTAGATGCCGGTGACGACGATGTTCTCGTAGACGCCCGCCGCGCCGGTGGTCACATTGCGCCAGGCCACCGTGGCCTTCACCTCGCACAGCGGGGCCAGCGGGTAGCGGCCGGGGCCGACGCCGGAGACGGGCGCGGCGCGCATGTTCAGGATGGCGCGGCCCGGCCATTCGGGGCTGGTGTCGGCCCAGGTCTGGATGGTGGTCCAGCACAGGCCGCCGCGCGCGACCGTCGGGACGTCCGGGAAGCCGACGGTGGCCGCGTGCGCCGACGCACCGGATCCGAGGACGGTGGCGGCGGCCGATGCGGCGAGGACGATGGCGGCCCTGGTGATGGAGGTCTGCCTCATGGCTCCCGATCCTAAGCGCGGAGCGCGGCCGGTGCCTCGATGTCGGAATCGTCACCTCGAGGGTGGCGTGGGCGAACCCGCTCCGGAGCCTTCTGCAACGATGGGGCAATGCGCATCGCGGATCATGTCGTGGACCTCATCGGCAACACGCCCCTGGTCCGGTTGAACAGCGTCGTCGGCCCGAACGCCGGGCTGGTCGCGGCCAAGATCGAATATCTCAACCCGGGCGGCAGCTCCAAGGACCGGATCGCCGTCAAGATGATCGAGGCGGCCGAGCGGGACGGCCTGCTGAAACCGGGCGGCACCATCGTCGAGCCGACGTCCGGCAACACCGGCGTCGGCCTCGCCCTGGTCGCCCAGCAGCGCGGGTACAAGTGCGTGTTCGTGTGCCCCGACAAGGTGTCCGAGGACAAGCGCAACGTGCTGCGCGCCTACGGCGCCGAAGTGGTGGTGTGCCCGACCGCCGTGCCGCCGGACCACCCGGACAGCTACTACAGCGTCTCCGACCGCCTGGTCGACGAGATCGAGGGCGCCTGGAAGCCGAACCAGTACTCCAACCCGGGCGGCCCCGAGAGCCACTACGAGACCACCGGCCCGGAGATCTGGCGCGACACCGACGGCAAGGTCACGCACTTCGTCGCGGGTGTGGGCACCGGCGGCACCATCACCGGCACCGGCCGCTACCTCAAGGAGGTCTCCGGCGGGAAGGTGAAGATCATCGGCGCCGATCCGGAGGGCTCGGTGTACTCCGGCGGCACCGGCCGCCCGTACTTGGTGGAGGGCGTGGGCGAGGACTTCTGGCCCACCGCCTACGACCCGGCCGTGCCCGACGAGATCATCGCCGTCTCCGACGCCGACTCCTTCGACATGACCCGCAGGCTGGCCCGCGAGGAGGGCCTGCTGGTGGGCGGCTCCTGCGGCATGGCCGTGGTGGCCGCCATCGAGGTGGCGCGCCGCGATCCGGACGCGGTCGTGGTGGTGCTGCTGCCCGACGGCGGCCGCGGCTACCTCTCGAAGATCTTCAACGACCGGTGGATGAGCTCCTACGGCTTCCTGCGCAGCCGCCTGGACGGCAGCCCCGAGCCGCTGGTCGGCGACGTCCTGCGCGGCAAGACCGGCGGCCTGCCCGACCTGGTGCACACCCACCCGTCGGAGACGCTGCGCGACGCCATCGAGATCCTGCGCGAGTACGGGGTGTCGCAGATGCCGGTCGTCGGCGCGGAGCCGCCGGTGATGGCGGGCGAGGTGGCGGGCAGCGTCACCGAGCGCGATCTGCTCTCGGCGGTGTTCGAGGGCCGCGCCCAGCTCACCGATTCGGTGGCCGAGCACATGAGCCCGTCGTTCCCGCTGATCGGGTCGGGCGAGCCGATCTCGGCGGCCACCAAGGCGCTGTCGGACACCGACGCGCTGATGGTCGTCGAGGACGGCAAGCCCGTGGGCGTCATCACCCGCCACGACCTGCTCGGGTTCCTGAGCACGGGGCGCATCGGCGCCTGAGTTCGGGCCCGACGGCGACGGTCGGCGTACGCGTCCGGGCGGTGGGCTTTTCCGGTGAGCGCGTGCGTCCGGCTGTGGACGACCGTCCAGCTTCGGCGCACCGGGGCCTGTCGCGGCGACGCATGTGGCAAATTCATCGCAATTGCCTATGATCGAGCACTTCCAGGGGTATAACCGGCCTTGGAGCCGTGGCGGGCAACCGTGCTCGGCATCGTCGGATTCCGAAGGGATGGGCCCGTGCACACCTCTCGATCGGGGGTCGATCCGGAGTGGGGGTTCGCCGAGGCGTGGGGTTCGGTCGCGACCTTCCTGACCATGGTCGCCGGGTTCCTCGCGATCCTGCTCGCGGGCTGGTTCGTCGCGCGGGCCGTCGCCGCGATCGTGACGTGCGTCCTGCGGCTGACCGGCTTCGACCGGCTCGTGCGCGGGCTCCCGTACGGTCACGGCGCGACCGGCCTGCTCACGGCCGCCTCGGCCGGAACCGTTCTGCTGGTCGCGCTCTGGCTCGGCCTGGGCGTGTTCGGGCCGACCGCGGTGGGCGCGCTGCTCGGTGACGTGGTGGCCTGGTTGCCGAGGTGCGCGGCGGCGATCGTGCTCGCGGTGGTCGCGGCGGTGGTAGGACAGGAGGTGCGGCTGATCGTCACCTCGATGGTGGGCGCGCCGCCCTACGGACGGATCCTGGGCCGGTTCGCCGCGGTGCTCGTGTGGGGCGCGGGAGCCGTGGCCGCGCTGGCCCTGATCGGTGTTCCCGCGTCGGTCACGGTGCCGATCCTGGTCACGGTTCTGGTGACCGTGGGCGCGACGCTGGCGGTCGCGATCGGCGGCGGCCTGATCCGGCCCGCGGATTCGATCACGCCGTCCCGCAGGGCTTTTCGCTGATCCGGGCCGCGCGCCCGGCAATCAGCGGGTTACGCGGTGACCCCGTAGCGCCGCGCGGCGTCTGCGGCGCTTGGGGCAAACGACCGGCGATCGGGTCAGCGGAATGCGTCGGCGTCGCGGTGCTGTCGGCGCGCGAACACTTTGGGCGAACGATCGGTCGGCGGAACAGGTCGGCGTCGGGGTGCCGCCGGTGCGCGCGACACTTCGGGTGAACGATCGGTCAGCGGAACGCGTTGGCGTCGGTGAGCGCCTTACCGAGCACGAGCTGGTGCACCTCGGCCGTGCCCTCGTAGGTGAGCACCGACTCCAGATTGTTCGCGTGCCGCAGCACGGGGTAGTCCAGCGTGATGCCGTTCGCGCCGAGGATGGTGCGGCATTCGCGGGCGATGGCGATCGCCTCCCTGGTGCTGTTGAGCTTGCCCGCGCTGATCTGCTCGGCGGTGATCTCGCCGCGATCCTTGAGCCGGCCCAGGTGCAGCGCCAGCAGCTGCCCCTTGCCCACCTCGAGCGCCATATCGGCCAGCTTGGCCTGGGTGAGCTGGTAGCCGGCCAGCGGCTTGTCGAACACCTCGCGGGTGCGGGAGTAGTCGATCGCCGCACTCAGGCAGTCGCGGGCCGCGCCCAGCGCCCCGAAGACGATGCCGAACCGCGCCTCGCTCAGGCAGGCCAGCGGTGAGCTCAGCCCGCGCGAGTCCGGCAGCACCGCGTCGGCGGGCAGCCGCACGTCGTCGAAGTCGAGTTCGGCGGTCACCGACGCCCGCAGCGAGAGCTTGTGGTGCATCTCACGAGCGGTGAATCCGGGCGTGCCGGCCGGCACCAGGAATCCGCGCACCACGGGCTTGGCGTCGCCTTCGTGCGCGTACGCCCACACCACCGCGACATCGGCGACCGTGCCGTTGGTGATCCACATCTTCGCGCCATTGAGCACCCAGTCGTCGCCGTCGCGCACCGCGCGGGTGCGCATCCCGCCGGGGTTGGAGCCGAAGTCGGGTTCGGTGAGGCCGAAACAGCCCAGCGCGGTGCCCGCCGCCATCTCGGGCAACCACCGCTGCTTCTGCTCCTCGGAGCCGAACTTGTGAATCGCGGTCATGGCCAGCGACCCCTGCACCGACACCATGCTGCGCACGCCGGAGTCCACCGCCTCGAGCTCCTGGCAGGCCAGGCCGTACGCCGTTGCCGACATCCCGGCGCAGCCGTACCCCTCCAGATGCATCCCCAGCAGACCGAGTTTGCCCAGCTCGGGGGCGATCTCGCGGGCCGGGAAGGTGCCCGCCTCGAACCAGTCCGCGATGTGCGGGCGCAGCCGCTGCGCCGCGAAAGCCGCGACCGTGTCCCGGATCTCGCGCTCCTCGGCGGAGAGCAGGGTATCGATAGCGAACAATTCCTCGACAGTCACCATGGGCCTCAGCCTAAAGGCAGGCGCGGGCGCGCAGCAGACCCTCGCGCGGGAAAGGGGGTGCCCCGGCGAAAGTCCCGCGAACGCCGCATCTAGGCTGTGGCCATGAGTGAGCTGGGATTCTCCACACGGGCCGTGCACGCCGGTTTCGATCCCGATCCCCAGACCGGCGCGGTCAACGTGCCCATCTACGCGAGCTCCACCTTCGCCCAGGACGGCGTCGGCGGCCTGCGCGGCGGCTACGAGTACGCCCGCACCGGCAACCCGACCCGCACCGCGCTGGAAGCCAACCTCGCCGCGCTCGAATCCGGCCGCTACGGAAGGGCTTTCGCGTCCGGCATGGCCGCCACCGACTGTGCGCTGCGCGCCCTGCTGCGCCCCGGCGACCACATCGTCATCCCCGACGACGCCTACGGCGGCACCTTCCGGCTCATCGACAAGGTGTTCAGCCAGTGGGGCATCGAGCACTCCCCGGCGCACGTCTTCGACACCGACGAGATGCGCGCGGCCATCCGCCCCAACACCAAGCTCGTCTGGATCGAGACGCCCACCAACCCGTTGCTGAGCATCGGTGACATCCCCGCGCTGGCCGACATCGCGCACACCGCGGGCGCGAAGCTGGTGGTCGACAACACCTTCGCCACCCCGTACCTGCAGCAGCCGCTGGCGCTGGGCGCCGACATCGTGCTGCACTCCACCACCAAGTACCTGGGCGGCCACTCCGACGTGGTCGGCGGCGCGCTCGTCACCGACGACGCCGAACTCGACACCGCGTTCGCCTTCCTGCAGAACGGCGCGGGCGCGGTGCCCGGCCCGTTCGACGCGTTCCTCACCCTGCGCGGCACCAAGACGCTGGCGGTGCGGATGGAGCGCCACTGCGACAACGCCGAGAAGCTGGCCGAGTTCTTCACCGGCCACCCGGCCATCTCCCAGGTGATCTACCCGGGCCTGGCCGAGCATCCCGGCCACGGCGTCGCCGACAAGCAGATGCGCCGGTTCGGCGGCATGATCTCGGTGCGCCTGCACGGCGGACGCGAGGCGGCCCACGACTTCTGCTCGCGCACACAGATTTTCACGCTCGCCGAATCGCTGGGCGGCGTCGAGTCGCTGATCGAGCATCCGGCCGCCATGACCCACGCCTCGACCGAGGGGTCCGTGCTGGAGGTGCCCGCCGATCTGGTGCGGCTCTCGGTGGGGATCGAGGACGTCAGCGATCTGCTGGCCGACGTCGAGCAGGCGCTGGCCTGACACCGGCATGAAGACGACGAAGCGGCCGCACTCGAGATCGAGTGCGGCCGCTCGCGTCTGTCGAGGGTCGCGGCGCCCGGGCGTAACCAGCTCGGGGCTCGACCGTCCGTCACTCACCAGACCGCCGGAAAGACCGCACGTCCGGTCGGAAACGGCCGATCAGGAGGCGACCGTCCTTCGGCCGGCGGTCCGATCCGGCGGACACGCGGTGCTGCGGCGGTGTCCACGCGCCGGGATGCGGCAGTGCGGGTCGTGCCGATCCGCGGCGCGGAGACCGAACCGGTCAGCTGTGGTACGGCTCCGCGCTGACCAGCGTGACCTTCATGGTGTTGCCGTTGGGCAGGGTGTACTCCCTGGTCTCGCCGACCTTCGCGTCGATGAGCGCGCCGCCGAGCGGGGAGTTCGGCGAGTAGGTCTCGAGATCGGAGTGGCCGAGGCCCTCCTCGCGGGTCGCGATGAGGAACGTCTCGGTATCGGACTCGTCGCCGTCGTAGTAGACCTTCACGACCGAGCCGGGCAGCGCGACGCCGGACTTGGTGGGCGCGACGCCGACCTTGGCGTTGTTCAGCAGCTCCTGCAGCTGGCGGATGCGCGCCTCCTGCTGGCCCTGCTCCTCGCGCGCGGCGTGGTATCCGCCGTTCTCCTTGAGATCGCCCTCTTCGCGGCGTTCGTTGATCTCGGCGGCGATGACCGGACGGTTGGCGATGAGCGCGTCGAGTTCGCTCTTGAGCCTGTCGTGCGATTCCTGGGTCAGCCAGGTCACATTCGTCTCGGTCATCTCGATCACTCCCTAGTAGTTGTTCCCGGCGCGAGCCGGGATTCCCTGATCACTGCCGCAGTACCCACCCGGAGGCGGGCATGCACCAGCCGACGGCTAGAGCGATCCTGGGGAAGTTCTACGAACCCCGACAGGCCCGGTTCCGGGTGAACCCGACCCCGGAACGCAGCAGCGCTGGCCGCCAATGCAGCAAACACGGCTCCGTGGCCCGGAACCGTGTGTGACGCCATTTTAGCATGAATCACAAACATGCAGGTCGGAGTTAATTTTCCGGACGTCGCCCGGCGTTTTCGCCCGTGGGGGCGGTGCCTGGGCGGGTGAAAACGCGGGGACGGTAGCCGGACATCGCGAATCCGGCGGCCGGATTACGGGGCGCGCAGGTACGCGGGCACCCTGTCACTGCACCCGTACACGCTGCCCGCGGCGGGCCTGCTCGACGCGCGGACCGTGGTGGTGAACTGGACAGTGCCGGAGTCCGACGCCTCGACCAGGACCTCGCGCCGGCCCACCTCGGCGCCATCGCGGTCCATCGCCCGCACGAAACACACCACGGGCTTGGCCGGATCGTCGCGGCTGACCTTCACGCGCACGCTCAGCGTGGAATCGTCGACGACGGTGTAGCCGAGCTGTTCGGCGTTGATCTCGTCGGGCCCGTACTTCTGAAATCCCAGGTAGGCGACGCCCACACCGGCCGCGAGCACACCGACACCGAGCGCGATGGCGAGTCCGCGGCGGCGGGCGGGCGGTGCGCTGCCGTACCGGTCGGCGTGTCGCGCGGCCGCGTCGCCGCCGGGCGCAGTATCGCTCATCTTCTCGCTCCCGGGGGTGGGTCGGAACAGAAAGTCGGTCGAATGGAACTATAGGGAACGAAGACCCGACACCCGCGACCGAGAGCGATGGTGAACGAGACGTGAGTGGCCTTCGCCTCATGGCGGTGCACGCCCACCCGGACGACGAATCCAGCAAGGGAGCCGCGACGACCGCACGGTACGCCGACGAGGGCCACGAGGTCCTGGTGGTGACGTTGACCGGCGGTGAGCGCGGCAGCATTCTCAACCCCGCGATGGACACCCCGGGCGTGCTCGAACGCATCGATGAGGTGCGCCGCGAGGAGATGGCGGCGGCGGCGCGCGCGCTGGGCGTGCGCCAGACCTGGCTCGGTTTCGTGGACTCGGGGCTGCCCGAGGGCGATCCGCTGCCCCCGCTGCCGGAGGGGTCGTTCGCGCTGGTGCCGCTCGAGGAGGCCACCGAGGCGCTGGTGCGCGTGGTGCGCGAGTTCAAACCACACGTCATCACCACCTACGACGAGACCGGCGGCTACCCGCACCCCGACCACATCCGCTGCCATCAGGTGTCGGTGGCCGCGTTCGACGCGGCGGGCGATCCGGAGGCGTTCCCCGAGGCCGGGGAGCCGTGGACGCCGCTCAAGCTCTACTACGACCACGGGTTCAGCATGAAGCGGCTCGAGGTGTTCGCCGCCGAGTACGAGCGCATGGGCGAGCCGTTCCCGCTGCAGGACTGGCTGGACCGGATCCGCTCGCACGCCGTGGAGCGCGGTGACGTGATGGCGCGGGTCACCACCCAGGTGGAGTGCGGCAAGTACTTCCCGCAGCGCGACGACGCCCTGCGCGCGCACGCCACCCAGATCGACCCGAACGGCGCGTTCTTCGCGATCCCGCTGGAGTTGCAGCAGCGGCTGTGGCCCACCGAGGAGTTCGAGCTGGCCAAGACCCGCGTGCGCACGGCCATCCCGGAGACCGATCTGTTCGCCGGTATCGAGGACGCGTCGCGGTGATGCTCGTTCTGCTCGCCCAGACCCCGAACACCCCGACCGGTCCCGAGTTCGGCAAGGCCTCGCCGCTGGGCCTGGCCATCGTGCTCGTCCTGCTCGTCGGCACCTTCCTGCTCGTGCGGTCGATGAACCGCCACCTGAAGAACCTGCCCGACACCTTCGAGCCGGAGCATCCGGAGCCGGATCAAGCGGCCGACGAAGGCACCGAGCCCGGCGCGGTGCCGCGCGAGAAGCCCGACGCACAAGCGGGCGGGAAGCCGCAGACCGGCTGAGCCGCCGGGCCGGCGCGGCAAGGGATCTGGACAGGCGGGCATGACTCCGCTCACATCGAGGACACCCTCGCGGACCGGTACGAACACCGACATCCAGGGTCGCGGTCCGCGTACCTCGCACCACGCGATACTTGCGGTGACACAATACTTTTCGTGTCGATTGGGGTGGACCACAACGGCGCGTTCCGTCATCCGGCGGTGGTCACTCGGTTGTGCTATCAATGCGGGAACTCCGCTCGACCGAAGGACCTCCATGGACACTCTCCTCGGCCAGATCGACCGCGCCCTCGACATGACCGGCACGATCGTCGCCGCCGTCGACGACGAGATGCTCGCCGCGCCGACGCCGTGCAGCGACTGGGATGTGCGCGCCGTGCTCAACCACACCGTGGGCGGTATGCACGCCCACGCGGCGGCGCTGTGCGGCATCGATCCGCGCGGGGCGCGCGGCGACGACTGGCTGGGCGGCGACGCGCTGGGCGCCTATTCGGCGGCCGCCGAGGTCGACCGGGCCGCCTGGCACCGGCCCGACGTCTCCGACGCCACCGTGCACCTGTCGCTCGGCCCGTTGCCCGGCCGCGCCGCGGCGCTCATCCACCTGGCCGAGGTGGTGGTCCACGGCGTCGATCTGGCCCTGGCCATCGACCGCCCCGACCTCGCCGACGACGGCCTGTGCGCCGAACTCCTCGCGGCCATGTACGCGGGCGGCGGCATCGAGGTCTTCCGCCGCCCCGGTATCTACGACGCCGAGGTCCCCATCGAGGATGACGCCCCCGCGCACCGCAAGCTGCTCGCCTACACCGGCCGCAAGTGGTGAGACGGCCGCTGGGTCACCCGGAGGTTCATTGCCCTTGGTAAGGTCCCGGGGCCGTGGTGTTCGGGAAACCGGTGTGGAACCGGTGCGGCCCTCGCCACTGTGATCGGGAGTGACATATCGACCCGGGCGCCCGCGCGTCCGGAGCCACTGGGGCCCGCCCTGGGAAGGTAGATACGCCGCGCACCACCCGTCAGCCAGGAGACCGGCCACGGCGCTACCCGCTCCACGAGGACCTGGAAGGCGGTCACGGTGACCCCATCTGTTTTCGCGCGCCCGCGTCTCGGCGCGCTCATCGTCGGCGCACTCGCGCTGGCCGGTTGTGCCGCACCACCCGAACCGGCCGCGGCGGGCGAGGCCGCCGCGACCCGGGTGAACTGCGGGATCGAGGTCGCCGTCGACGGCCCGCCGCAGCGGATCTACGCGGCGTATCAGCCGTCCATCGAGATCGCGCACGCGCTCGGCGTCACCGACCGGCTGGCCGGGACGGCGTTCCTGGACGCGGCGGTGCTGCCCGAGTACCAGGAGGCGCAGGCCCGCTCGGCCTACGTCGAGCGGCTGCCCAGCCGCGACGAATTGCTCGCGCAGAACCCGGATTTCGTGCTGTCCGGCTACAACGGGATGTTCGCCGAGTCGGCGCAGTCCAGCGTGGGCACCCGCGCGAGCCTGCACGGTCTCGGCGTGCGCACCTGGGTGCTGAGCCCGCTGTGCCCGAGCGCCGACGGCCTGGCCGACGAGGCCATCGACCCGGCCACCGTCCGCTTCGACAACGTCTACGCCGACCTGCGCGATCTCGGCGCGCTGTGGGGTGTGTCCGAGCGGGCCGAGCAGGTGGTGACCGATCTGAGCGCCCGCATCGACGCGGTGCGCGCGACCGTGGCGGGCGCCGAACGGCCCCGGGTGGCGGTCGTGACGCCCCGCGACGACGGCACCTACAGCATCGCGAGCGGCATCGACTTCGTCACCCAGCTCATCGAGGCCGCGGGCGGGGTGAACGTCTTCGAGGACCGCACCGAACGGCGCAATATCCAGATCGGCGCGGAGGAGCTGATCGCGCGCGACCCGGACATCATCCTGACCAGCCTGTGCTGCCAGGCGACCTATACGCGCGCCGACGCCCAGCCGCAGGCCGACAAGATCCTCACCGATCCCGCGTTCGCGAACCTGACGGCCGTGCGGGAGCGCGCGGTGCACCCGTTCCTGTTCGCCGACCGCGCCGCCGGGGTCCGCCTCGCGCACGCGACCGAACTGGTGGCGCGGCTGATCCACCCGGATCTGTTCGGCGGGTGAACCCGTCGTCTCGCGGCGTCGGCCTGCTGGTCGCCGGCGTCGGGCTCGCCGCCGCCTGCCTGGCGTCGGTGCTGGTCGGCAGGCACGCGCTCACCCCGGCGGCGGTGTTCTCGGCGTTCACCGATTTCCAGGGCACCGACACCGACCGGATCGTGCGCTACATCCGGGTGCCGCGCACCGTCGCCGGGCTGCTCGCCGGTGCCGCGCTCGCGCTGGCGGGTGCCGTGATGCAGGGGCTGACCCGCAATCCGCTGGCCGGTCCCGGTCTGCTCGGCATCAACGCGGGCGCGTCGCTGGCCATCGTCGCGGCCATCGGCGGGCTGGGGATGACGGCGCCGGCCGGGCTGGTCTGGTTCGCGTTCCTCGGCGCGGCCGTTGCCGCCGTGTTCGTCTACACGCTCGGTTCGCTGGGGCTGGGCGGCGCGACGCCGGTGAAGCTGGTCCTCGCGGGGGCCGCGTTCACGGCGCTGTGCGGGTCGGTCACCACGGCCGTCACCCTGCTGGACCGCAACGTCTTCGACGACTTCCGGTTCTGGGTGGTCGGGTCGCTGAGCCGGGCCGACACCGAGACCATGGCGGCGACGGCGCCGTTCGTCGCGGTGGGCGCGGTGCTGGCCGTGGCGCTGGCGCGGGCGCTGAACGCCCTCGCCATCGGCGACGATATGGCGCGCACACTGGGCGCCCGGCTCGCCACGGTGCGCGCGGCCGGTGCGGTGAGCGTGGTGCTGCTGGCCGGGTCGGCGGTGGCGATCGCCGGGCCGATCGGGTTCGTCGGGCTGGTCGTTCCGCACGTCGCGCGGGCCTTCGCCGGGCAGGACTACCGGTGGGTGCTGGCCTGGTGCGCCGTCCTCGGACCGGCGCTGCTCCTGCTGGCCGATGTGCTCGGGCGCGTCGTCGCGCCGCCGCAGGAGATCCAGGCCGGGATCGTCACCGCGCTCGCCGGGTCGCCGTTCTTCCTCTACCTCGTGCGCAACCGGAAGGTGTCGACGCTGTGAGGGCGCAGGGAGTGCTGCCCGCGGGCACGGTGTTGCTGAGTTCGCCCGGGCGCCGGGTCGTGGTGCGGGTGCACACCAGGTCGGTGCTGGTCACCGTGCTGCTCGCGGCGGCCGCGCTGGGTGTGGCGCTGTGGTCGATGACCGTCGGGCACTATCCGCTCGGCGCGGGCGACGTGGTGCGGGTGCTCGGCGGAGGCGGCACGCTCATCGAATACGACGTGGTCTACGCCGACCGGTTGCCCCGCGTGCTCACCGGGCTGTGCACCGGCGCGGCATTCGGTATCTCGGGGGCGATCCTCCAGCGGATCGCGTCGAATCCCCTGGTCAGTCCCGAGATCATCGGGATCAACGCGGGTGCCTCGCTCGGCGCGCTCGCGGTGAGCACCGTGCTCGGCGTCGCCGGGGTGGCGATGGTCGGGGGCGCGCTGGCCGGCGCGGTCGTGGCGATGGCGCTGGTGGTCGCGGTGGCGACGAAGGACGGTCTGCACGGGTACCGGCTCGTGCTGGTCGGGGTCGGGGTGACGGCCATGCTCACCTCGGCGATCTCGTTCCTGCTCACCAGGGCCGATTCCTACCAGGCGCACACGGCGGCGATGTGGCTCACCGGCAGCCTGGCCAACCGCGACTGGACCCACGTCTGGTTCGCCGCCGCGGCGGTGGGCGCGGTGGTGCCGCCGCTGGTGGTCTTCGCCCGCACGCTGCCGCTGCTGGAACTGGGCGACGATCTCGCCGCGGCCCTGGCCGGGCGGCGCGGCGCGCATCGCGTGACCTCGACGGTGCTGGCCGCCGTCGCGGCGAGCCTGGCCACCGCCGCGGCCGGGCCGATCGCCTTCGTCGCGCTGGTCGCGCCGCAGATCGTGCGCCGGTTGCTCGCCGAACGCGGTGCCGGGCTTGCTCCGGCGGCCGCGGCGGGCGCGTTGCTCGTGACGGCGGCCGATCTCGCGGCCCGGCGGCTGTTTCCCGCCGAGCTCCCCGTCGGGGTCGTCACCGCGATCCTCGGCGCGCCGGTGCTCGTCTATCTCCTTGCCCGCGCTACTCGAATCGGACACGCAGGATGACCGCACATCTCACGACCGCGGGCCTCGGCCTCGCCTACGGCGACAGCCGCGTCGTCACGGACGCCACCGTGGATTTCCCCGCCGGGCAGCTCACCGTCATCGTCGGACGCAACGGCTGCGGCAAGTCGACCCTGCTGCGCGGCTTGGCGCGGCTGGTGCGTCCGGCCGCGGGCGCGGTGCTGCTCGACGGCGCCGACATCGCGGACACCCCGGCGCGCACGCTGGCGCGCCGCCTCGGCATGTTGCCCCAGCAGCCGCAGGCGCCCGACGGGATCAGCGTCGCCGAACTCGTCGGACGCGGCCGCTACCCGCATCAGCGCTGGTTCCGGCAGTGGTCCGCCGCTGACGACGCCGCGGTGCGCCGCGCCCTCGAACTCACCGACGCCCTCGACCTCGCCGACCGCCCCGTCGACCTGCTCTCCGGCGGGCAGAAGCAGCGGGTATGGATCGCGCTGGCCATCGCGCAGGACCCGGAAGTGATGCTGCTCGACGAGCCGACCACCTTCCTGGACCTGGCCCATCAGCTCGACGTGCTGGAGGTGCTGCGAAACCTGTTGCCGCGCACCATCATCGCAGTGCTGCACGACCTGAACCTGGCCGCCCGCTACGCCGACCACCTGGTCGTGATGAAGGACGGCGGGATCGTCGCGAGCGGCGCGCCCGCGGCCGTCGTGCGGCCCGACCTGGTGGCCGAGGTGTTCGGGCTCGACTGCCTGGTCATCGACGATCCGGCCACCGGGACCCCGCTGGTGGTCCCCGCCGCGCGGGCGGTGCGGGCGCGATGAACCGCCGCTACGTCCTGGTCGCGCGGCCCACGCCCTCGGGTGTCGACCTCGCCGCCGTCGAGAAGCTGGCCGCCGAGTGCGGCATCGGCTACGCCCTGCTCGATCAGGGTGAGCCGACCATCCGGACCGTGCTGGACGAGGCGGTCGCGGCGGGGGAGCCGGTCACCCTGATCCCCTTGGCCGTGCCGCGCGACCGGTACCTGGAGACCTGGATCGCGCGGGCGGTGGCGAACTGGAAGGAGGTCCGCGGGGTTGATGACGAGGTGCGGATCGCCGAAAGTCTCGACGCGGCCGCCGGATTCGCCGACGTGGTGCGCGGCCTGATGGATTCCCCGGGCAGCCCGGTCACCGCCAGCCCCCGCGCCTTCCGCAGCCCGGCCTGGTCGCAGATCCCCGAGCACACCGAACACATCCTGGTCTGCCGCGGCCCCCGCTGCACGGTCTACGGCGCGGCCGCCCTCCACCGCACGCTACGCACCGACCACCCCGACGCCCTCATCACCCCCACCGGCTGCCTCAACCCGTGCAACCTGGGACCGATGTACATCACGTATCCGGAAGGGACGTGGCACACGAACGTGGAGGTGCCGGACGGCGGCCCGAGCTGAATCGGTGACCGGACGATTGCGGCGCCGTTCATCGCCGGCCCGGTGACCATGTTTCGATCGCCGTCGTGGGCGCACGGTGACCGAGCGGCACGGCCCACGCTGGAGGCAGCGTCCAAGCGACCACTGAAGTCCGTCTATGTGACCACCAATCAAGCGTCCGTATGTCCACGAAACCGGCGTCGAGGTGACCGCGCATTCTCATTCATGGCCGGTGAAGAGCTGATCGGACCGAGAGTTCGTCCACCCGGGGTTGTGTGTCGGCGCCGATCCTGTTCGGCCGTACTCGCGCGAACGCCCGCTCGCGGAAGTCGTCGGTGCCGTCCGGTGCGGTCTCGGCGGATTCGCGCAGCGCGGCCAGATCGAGCAGGTTTCGAACCGGCGTCCGTCGAGTTCGACGACGAGACCGGCGATCTCGGCCCCGGTGCCGACCAGATTCTTGATGAACCGCTCCAGGTACTCGATGAGCCGGTCCTCGTAGGCGAGGAAGGCGTCGACGTCGGCCTCGTGCAGGTCGCGCACGTTCTGCGGCGAACCCATGAACGCCTGGGCATTGTCGGCGAGATCCTGAAACGGCTCGCCAGCGCGAGCAGTGACAGATGCGCCCGCGCGTCATCCGGTTCCGATTCGGTCGCGAGGGCGAGCAGGGCGCGTGGGTGCGTCACGATATCGGTCAACGCGACAGGCTGGAGCGCACCGCGCCGGCCCAGCGCGGAGTAGTAGACCGCCAGCGCCGCTTCGGCGGCCTCGCCTTCCCTGGTCAGCCGAATACAGGAACCGTGTTCGGGTCCGGTGAATCGGCGAGTGTCGTAGGCCGTGGCGTGTCGTTGCTGCGAAAGTGCGAATCGCACGAGTTGTCGTCGCGCGGTGCCTCCGCGTAGCGTATGTAGCCATTGGTACATGTGCTACCTTTGGTACATGTCGATGAAGCGAACTAACGTCTATGCCGATGCCGAGGATCTAGCGCTGATCAAGCAAGCCGCGAAGCAGCGGGGCATTGCGGAAGCGGAGATCATTCGCGAGGGCATTCATTTGGCGGCGCTCTCGTATCGTGTGTGGGACGAATCGCTCGACTGGCCGACCTTCGAGGGGAACGGGGAGCCCGTTTCCGGGGATGATGTGACCAGAGCGGTAGCTGAGGGGGCGGACTGGCGTGATACTCGTAGCTGACACATCGGGCATCATCGCCGCCTCCGATCGCAATGCCGCCGAATCGGTCGCCTGCCGGTCGGTGCTGCAGCAGGCTGGGACGGTTATCGTGTCACCCCTGGTGCTGGCCGAAGTCGATCATCTGGCCAAGAAGCGGTTCGGTTCCGCGGCACGCACACAGATCATCGACATGATCCTGACGCAAGTGGAGCGTATGAGGTTCCTCGTCCCCGACGTGGACCGGGAGCTGCTTCCGCTGGCTCGGTCAGTGCAAAGCCGTTACGCCGGTTTGGATTTGGATCTGGCGGTCGCGGTGAGCGTCGCCCTCGCCGCCAAGTTCCGCACCGAGGCGGTGCTGACACTCGATCGCCGGGACTTCCGAACAATTCGCCCGCTGACCCAGGCGAAGGCGTTCACGCTCCTGCCCGACGACTTGTAGGTTCTCGGGAAGTTCCCGCGAGCCCGGGAAGGCATGATGCCGGGCGGGAATCATCGAGTGCGCCGATTGGGAGGCACCCCACGCAGGGCTGGTGGGAGGCTCAGTGGTCGTCATCCGGCCGTGACCCGCGCGTTCCCGCTGCTGGAGGCGGTCGTCCGAGGACGCACGTCGCGCCGCCGGAGCCGTGGACGACCATTTCGCGTCACGACCGGATCGCACTGGCCGGGATCTCGTGTGCCGCATGGGAGGTGTGGGAGGCTGGCAGGGTGAATCGATTGGCCGGTGCGACCTCGCCCTATTTGCGTCAGCATGCCGACAATCCCGTGCATTGGCGGGAGTGGGATGCGGGGGCGTTGGCGGAGGCGGCGCGGCGGGATGTGCCGATTCTGCTGTCGATCGGGTACGCGAGCTGCCACTGGTGCCATGTGATGGCGCACGAGTCGTTCGAGGACGAGGCCACAGCGGCGCTGATGAACGACAACTACGTGTGCGTGAAGGTGGATCGCGAGGAGCGGCCCGATCTGGACGCGATCTACATGAGCGCGACCGTCGCGATGACCGGGCAGGGCGGGTGGCCGATGACGTGCTTCCTCACCCCGGCCGGGGAACCGTTCTACTGCGGCACGTACTACCCGAAGGCGCCGCGCGGCGGCATGCCGTCGTTCACGCAGTTGCTGACCGCCGTCATCCAGACCTGGCGCACCCGCCGCGACGAGGTGGACAAGGCATCGACGCAGGTCACCGAGGCTCTGCGCGCGAACACCGCCGGCCTGCCCGACGCCGATCTCACCATCACCGCCGAACTGCTGAACCACACCGCGGCCACCGTGCTGCGCGACGAGGACCCCGAGCACGGCGGGTTCGGCGGCGCGCCGAAGTTCCCGCCCTCGGCGCTGCTGGAGGGTCTGCTGCGCGGCTGGGAGCGCACCGGCGACGACCGGATCGCCGAGGTGGTGTGGCGCGCGGCGGAGGCGATGGCGCGCGGCGGCATCTACGACCAGCTGCGCGGCGGGTTCGCGCGCTACTCGGTCGACGCCGCCTGGGTGGTGCCGCATTTCGAGAAGATGCTCTATGACAATGCCCAATTACTGCGCGTCTACGCCCATCTCGCGCGCCGATTCCCCGGCGGGGAACGAGAAGCGTTGGCGCTGCGCGTGGCTCGCGAGACGGTCGACTTCCTGCTGAAGGATCTGGGCACCGAGCACGGCGGGTTCGCCTCGGCGCTGGACGCCGACACCCATCTGGAGCCGGGCGGTCCCGGCGTCGAGGGCGCCACGTACGTGTGGACGCCCGCCGAACTCGTCGGTGTGCTCGGCCCGCGCGACGGCACCTGGGCGGCGGAGTTCTTCGGCGTCTCCACGGGAGGCAACTTCGAGCAGGGCACCTCGGTGCTCACCCGCTACCGAGACCCCGACGACCTCGAGTTGCTCGAGCGCGTGGTGGCCCGGCTCAGCGCCGAACGCGACACCCGCCCGCAGCCCGAGCGCGACGACAAGGTGGTCACCGCGTGGAACGGCATGGCGATCACCGCGCTCGCGGAAGCCGGTGCGGCACTGGGCCGTCCGGACTGGGTCGCGGCCGCCGACCGCTGCGCGCGGTTCCTGCTGGCCGAGCACGTGGTGGACGGTCGCGTGCGGCGAGCCTCGCTCGGCGGGCGGGCGGGGGCCTCGCCCGGCGTGCTGGAGGACTACGCGTGGCTGGTCACCGGGCTGCTGGCGCTGTATCAAGCCGACGGCGACCCGGGCCATCTCACCGACGCGCAACGTCTGCTGGACTCGGCCATCGAGCATTTCGCCGATCCCGACGCCCCCGGCAGCTGGTTCGACACCGCCGATGACGCGGAGGTTCTCGTCGCCCGCCCCCGCGATCCCGTCGACGGCGCCACCCCGGCCGGTGCGTCCTCGCTTGCCGAAGCCCTGCTCACCGCCGCGGCCCTCAGCGACCCCGACCGCGCGATCCGCTACCGCGACCTGGCCGACCGGACCCTCGCCCGCGGTGCCGTGGTCCTCGCCCGTGCCCCGCGCTCGGCCGGTCAGTGGCTGGCGGTCGCCGAAGCCGCCCTGCGCGGCCCGATCCAGGTCGCGATCGCCGTCTCGGCCGAAACCGCCGACACCGCAACGGAACTCCTCTCCGCCTCCCGCCACTGGGCACCGGGCGGTTCGGTGATCCTGGCCGCGCCACCGGATTCGGCTCCGCTGCTGGCCGAACGCCCGCTGGTCGGCACCGCCCCCGCCGCCTACATCTGCCGGGGCTCGGTGTGCGACCTCCCGGTGACGACGGCCGACGCGATTCAGGAGTCCTTGGCCCGCAGGTGATCACCCCACCTCGGGTTCGGCCGCCGACCCGTGGATCTCGGTCATCGCGCTGACCGGCGGTTCCTCCGTGACCACCGGAGGCGGGACCGGTGTCGCGCCGATGATGTCGGTCCAGCAGGTGGTCGGCTCCGCCATACCGCGCAACAGGATGTCGTCGTAGCGGGTCCAGCGGGCGCGTTCGGCGGCGTCGGCGGCCTCGATCACCGCGCCGCTCACCAGGATTCGACGCGGCACCGTCTTCGCCTCGGTGGTCAGGCGAGCCGCTTCGTTCACGGCGTCGCCGATGACGGTGTATTCCAGGCGGGTGTCGCTGCCCACGTCGCCCGCGAACACCCGCCCGTGCGCCACGCCGATGCCGATGTCGAGTTCCCCGACCTCGGTCACCTCGTCGCGGATGCGCCGGGCCGCCCGCAGCGCGGGAGTGGCGTTGTCGCGCAACGCGATCGGCGCGCCGAAGACGCACAGCGCCGCGTCGCCCTCGAACTTGTTGACCAGCCCGCCGTTCTCCTCGGTGGCCGCCACCACGATGGTGAGCAACCGGTTCAGCTTCGCCACGAACTCCTGCGGCGCCAGCCCGGTCGACAGCTCCACCGACCCCGTCACGTCCACGAACAGCGCCGAGACCACCCGCACGTCGCCGGTGAGGTCCATGCCGCCGGCCAGCGCGCGCTCGGCCACCTCCGCGCCGACGTGCCTGCCGAACAGATCGCGCATGCGCTCGCGTTCGCGCAGGTTCGCGGCCAGTTCGTTCACCGAATGCTCCAGCCGCCCGATCTCACCGCTGCTGGTGACGGGCACCCGCGCCTCCAGCTCGCCGCGCCCGATCAGATCCAGCGCCAACCGCAGCGTGCGCAGCGGGAAGGCGACGGCGCGGGCCAGCAGTGCCGTCGCCAGCGCGCCCACCCCGATGCTGACGGCGGCCAGGTAGATGCCGGTGCGCACGCGGTCGGCGGGTGTGGCGACCTTGTCGGCCAGCACCACGATCAGCATGAGCAGCGGCAGCGCGCCCGCCACCGCCCAGGTGAGCAGCAGCCGCACCAGCACCGACGAACTCCAGTGGACGGTGGTGCCCAGCACCGCCGTGAGCACGGGAATGGTCGGGCGGATCAGCCGGTCCACCATCAGGAACGTCACCGCGGCGGTCTCGAACGCGCCGATGGTGAACAGCGCGGCCGTCACGGCGGGATCGTGTTCGGTGAGGTGGGAGAAGGTGACGGTCGCGACCACCACGCCGGGAATCCACAGCGCCAGCGCGCGCAGCGACACCGCCATCGGCAGGCGCAGCAGCCTGCGCGCCTCCTCCGTGGTCGGTCTGCGGGTCTGGTCCAACCAGCCGAAGTACGCGGCGCGGTCATGCACCGCCATCACCAGGCCCACCGCGAAGCCGAACACGGGGTAGATGCCGATGATCAGCAGGGCGCGCACCCAGTCGGTGCCGAGCCTGCCCAGGAAGCCGCTCAGCACCAGCAGCGTGAAGATCACCGCGAGGCCGCTGAGGTGGGCGGCGGTCAACAGTGTCGCCAGACCCCACCGCGCCTTGAGCGCCCAGACGACGAGCTTCGCGATCACGGCAGACGGGTGCGGCCGGGCGGCCGCGGGGCGACAGGTGACACGAACGACGAGCTTATCCGTCACACCCGCGCCGAGGGCGCGAACGCGTCAGCGCAAGACGACCAGCCAGATCGCGATGTAGTGGCACAGCGCGGCGAGCACGGTGGCGGCGTGGAAGAACTCGTGGTGCCCGAACACCTCCGGCCACGGGTTGGGCCATTTGGTGGCGTAGAGGATGGCGCCGATGCTGTAGACGAGCCCGCCGATGACGAGCAGGATCAGCGGCGCGAGCCCGATCCGGTCGTAGAGCTGCCCGGCCACCGGCACGATCGCCCAGCCCAGCAGCAGATACAGCGGTACGCCCACCCAGCGTGGCGCGGTGGGCCACAGCAGCTTCAGCGCGACGCCGGCGAGCGCGCCCGCCCACACCACGGCCAGCAGCGTCTGCCCGGTGCGCCCCGGCAGGCCGAGCAGCGCGAACGGGGTGTAGCTGCCCGCGATGAACAGGAAGATCATCGAGTGGTCGGCGCGCTTCATCCGGATGCGAGTGCGCACCGACTTCCAGGTGATGCGGTGGTAGACGGCGCTGATGCCGAACAAGCCGCACACGGTGACGCCGTAGACGAACGTGGACCAGCCCGCCGTCGCCGACACGGTGGCGGCGGTGGCGACCAGCACCGCCACCGCGATCGCGGCGATGCCGACGGCCCACGTGTGGATCCAGCCGCGCATGCTCGGTTTGACGAGCGCGGCCAGCGCTTCGGCGGGCGACGTGCCGAGCAGCTCCGGGTCTGCGGTGCCGACGGGTTCGGACACGGATAACCTCCTGGTGAACCGGCGAGTAACCTACGCTAGCGTAGGTTATCGGTCTCCGCCAGCGCCCCACGCTATCGCGGTCGATGCCGGTATCGCGTCGGCGAGGCGTACTGTTGGACGCCGTGGAGCTTCGGAGTCGGGTGCGCGTGCTGCCGTATCGCATCTACGAGGCCCGGCTGTCCAAGCAGCTGGCCGGAAAACAACACCCACGCCACGTCGCGGTGATGTGCGACGGCAATCGCCGCTGGGCGCGCGAGAACGGGTTCACCGACGTCAGCCACGGCCATCGGGTCGGCGCGCTGAAGATCGCGGAACTGGTCGGCTGGTGTTCGGACGCCGGCATCGAGATGGTCACCGTCTACCTGCTCTCGACGGAGAATCTGCAGCGCGATCCCGACGAGCTGGAGACGCTCTTCGAGGTCATCACCGACGTGGTGGAGGAGCTGTCGGCGCCGGATCGCGAGTGGAGCGTGCGGATCGTCGGCTCGCTGGACGGGTTCCCCGAGCTGATCGCCAAGCGGCTGCGCACCGCCGCCGAGCGCACCGAGGGGCGTCAGGGCGTGCACGTGAACGTGGCGGTCGGCTACGGCGGCAGGCAGGAGATCACCGACGCGGTGCGCTCGCTGGTGCGCCAGGAGATCGCGGCGGGGGAGACCGGGGAGGATCTGGTCCAGTCGATCACGGTGAACGCCATCGGCCAGCATCTCTACACCTCCGGGCAGCCCGATCCGGATCTGGTCATCCGCACCTCGGGCGAGCAGCGGCTGTCCGGGTTCCTGCTGTGGCAGAGCGCGTACTCCGAGATCTGGTTCACCGAGGTGTACTGGCCGGAGTTCCGCCGGGTGGACTTCTTGCGGGCGTTGCGCGATTACGCGGCCCGTCATCGCCGTTTCGGCATCTGAAACGATAATATTCCAGTACCGTCCGGTCCGTGCATGTTCTGACGCAGACCCCGCGGGTGCCGGTTGCCGCACCGGAGCGCCCGATCAGCTACGAGGAGTTCGGCCGCCGCTTCCTCGAGTACGCCGTCTCCGAGGAGCGCATCGCGGCCGCGTTCGCCGCGCTCACCGGCACCGCCTTCGACGTCGGTCCGATCCGGGTCGGGCCCGCCCGGCTGGCCAAGGTCGCCGCCCACGTGCGGCTCGGGGAACCGCTCGTGCACCGTCGCGTCGACGAGATCATCGACTTCGGGTTGGTGCTGCCGCTGCGCGTGGGCCTGCTGGTCGATCTCGGTATCGACCGGCACCGCTTCGAGGTGGACGGCGCCATCCAGCTGCGCCTGGCCGCCCGCACCGCCGAGCCCCTGCGCGTGCTCATCGACATCGCCGACCCGCATCCGCGCGACGTGCGCGTCAACGTGGCCGCGGGCACGAAACGCGCCCAGCTCCTTCGTCACCTGGTGGGCGTGGACGAGGAGATCCGCCGCTTCGTCGCCACGTATCTCAGCGCCGAACTCCGCAAACCTCACATCGCCGCCGTCCTCGATATCGACGTGGCGACCCGCCTGGATCAGGCCTGGGCATTGTAGATCGGGAGTTTGTGCACCCCAGTGGAATTCGATTCTATGTAGCTATTCCCGCTGCCGCGCGGGGTGTTCGGTGCGCCGGTGCCTGTAATGCCCGGTATGTCTGAATATTTCAGAGTTTCCGCAAGCGGAGCCTGTTGATGCTGTGGTCGGCGTCCTTGCGCAGGACGAGGGTGGCGCGCGGCCGCGTCGGCAGGATGTTGTCGACGAGGTTGGGGCGGTTGGTGGAGTTCCAGATCTCCTTGGCGGCGGCGGTGGCCTGTTCGTCGGTGAAATTGGCGTAGTGGTGGAAATGGGCGTCGGGGTCGGCGAACGCGGTGGCGCGCAGCGTGAGAAACCTTTGCACGTACCAGTTCTCGATGTCCTCGATGCGGGCGTCGACGTAGATGGAGAAATCGAACAGATCCGAGACCATCAAACGCGGACCCGTCTGTAAAACGTTGAGCCCCTCCACGATCAGGATGTCGGGATGGCGCACGCAGTGCAGTTTGCCCGGCACGATGTCGTAGGAGATGTGCGAGTACACCGGCGCGCACACCTCGGACGCACCGGATTTCACCTCGGTGACGAAGCGCAGCAGCTTGCGGCGGTCGTAGCTCTCCGGGAATCCCTTGCGGTGCATGATCCCACGCCGGGTGAGTTCCGCGGTCGGGTAGAGGAACCCGTCGGTTGTGACCAAATCCACACGCGGATGGTGATCCCAGCGCGCCAGCAACGCCTGCAACACACGCGCCGTGGTGGACTTCCCGACCGCGACACTGCCCGCCACGCCGATCACGAAGGGCACCTGGCGGTCCGGATGCGTCTCCCCGAGGAATGTCGCGGTGGCCGCGAAAAGCCGTTGCCTGGCGGCGACTTGGAGGTGGATCAGACGAGCGAGCGGCAGATAGACCTCGGCCACTTCCTCCAGGTCGATCTGTTCGCCGAGACCGCGCAAACCGATGAGTTCTTCCTCGGTGAGCACCAGGGGAGTCGATTTGCGAAGGGTTCGCCACTGCTTCCGGTCGAATTCCACATACGGACTCGGCTCGCTCATTCGTGCCACTTACCCGACGCTCCGTTTCGGCAAACACGCACTCCTGTCGGGTCCCCCCGGTGAGATTCGGTCCAGCTCTTGCCGCATGGACGAATTGTTCCCCCGGTACCGGCGCGGGGTGAAACGGGGGGTCCCGCTACCGGTTGGTAACCGCCCGGACGTGCGGTGATCATCACAGCGCCTAACACGCGCGCGCGTGCGCGCTAGGGTCGGCCGGTATGGAAGCGCATCCGCTCGTCACCGAGTACCTGCGGCTCGGTCTAGCCTTCGATCGCCTCGAATCCGGTTTCGTGGACGCCTACACCGGCGATCCCCAATTGCGCAGGGACAGCGAGAACGCACCCGCGCCGCAGCCGCGCGAGCTGGCCCGCAAGGCCGCCGATCTGCGCTCGGCGCTGCCCGACGCGGGCCTGGTCCCGGAGCGCACCGAATTCCTGGACGCGCACCTGCGCGCGCTGGAGACCTCCGCGCGCAAGTTCGCCGGCGAGGACATCCCGTTCGTCGAGGAGGTCCGCTCCTACTTCGACGTCGACATCGCGCCCGGCGACGAGGCCGACTACCGCGAGGCGCACCGTCGCATGGACGAGGTGCTGGCCGGCGACGGCACGCTGGCCGAACGCGTCGCCGCGCACCGCAAGGCCGACGAGATCCCGCCGGAGCGGCTGCGCGACTGCGTGGAGGCGTTCTCCGGCGCGCTGCGCGAACTGGTCCGCGCCCGCTATCCGCTGCCCGACCACGAACACGTCGCCTACGAGGTGGTCGGCGACAAGCCGTGGTCCGGATTCAACTACTACCTGGGCGATTACCGGTCGACGGTCGCGATCAACTCGGACCTGAAGCAGCACATGGCGAACCTGCCGCATCTGATCGCGCACGAGTCCTATCCGGGCCACCACACCGAGCACTGCCGCAAGGAGGCCGGGTTGGTGGCGGCGGGACAGGCGGAACAGACGCTGTTCCTGGTGAACACGCCGCAGTGCCTGATGGCGGAGGGTCTGGCCGATCTGGCCCTGCGGTCGATCGTCGGCCCCGGCTGGGGTAAGTGGGCGCAGGAGATCTACGCGGATCTCGGCTTGCGTTTCGACGGGGAACGCGCCGAGCGGCTGGCCGAGGCGTCGGCGCAACTGCTCGGTGTGCGGCAGGACGCGGCGCTGCTCCTGCACGACCGCCGCCTCGACGAGACCGAGGTGGCGGAGTTCCTCCAGCGGTGGAATCTGTTGCCGCCGGAGCGGGCGCGCCAATCGCTGCGGTTCCTCTCCTCGCCGCTGTGGCGGGCCTACATCAGCACCTACGTGGAAGGGTATCGGTTGCTCGGCGGGTGGCTGGATCGCGCGGCCGACGCCGACGACCGGGCCGAGCGCTTCCGGCGGCTGCTGGACGAGCCGCTCACACCCGCCGCCGTGCGCCGGATGTGAGCGGCCGCGCCGTCACTGGATGATCGCGCAGCCCTGGCCGGACGAGATCGAACAGATCAGCCAGGAGATGGTGCGCAGCAGCGCTTCGATCGGGTTGTTGGGCACGGAGACCGGGTGCAGCATGGGTGACACTTCCTTCGGATGGTCGGGCGTGACGTACACCCGGTAGACCGGTCCGCGCCGGGCCTCTCGTTACCCGTTGTCCTGCCCCGAATATTCGGGTCGACAGACGTATTCCCAGCTCAGGGCGGTTCGCTCGGTCCGGGCGATGCCTACGGGTGATCGCCGGACCCCGGTCAGGACGTGAAGGTGATGCGCACCGAGACCGGGTCGGTCTCCAGCGCCCGCACCGTCCACGCGACGGCCGACCGCATGATCCGCCCGTCGGCGAAGGTCCGCGCCCGCGCCACCACGTCGTCGTCCGGGACGAATTCGGCGGTGCCGGTGTACCAGCGGTCGCCGCGGCGGATGCGCACCTGCGGGTCGGCGGCGATATTGCGCGCCCAGCCCGCCCGCTGCCCGTGCTGGCAGATGACCCAGGCGCCGTCGTCGTCGAAGGTCGCGGTCACCGGCACCCGGCGCGGCAGTCCGGTCTTCGCGCCGGTCGTCTCGAGTTCGGACACCAGCTTGGACCGGATGCCGACGCGGTCGAGCGCGGCGACCGCCGGATTGGCGAGGTAGCGGCCGATGAACCGCTCCCGCTTGAACTTTCGCAGACTCGTCGAGGTCGGCACGGTGGGCTCCTTCAGCGGAAGATGACGCAGGTGGTGGTGGCGTGCGCGACGAGCCGGCCCTCGGCATCCAGGACGCGGCCCTCGGCGGTGGCGGTGGTGCGACCCACGTGGATGGTGGTGCCGGTGGCGGTGAGCTTGCGCCCGTCGGTGGGGACGGCGCGGATGTAGTTGATCTTGAGTTCGAGCGTGCTGTAGCCGACGCCGGCCTCCAGCGTGGTGTGCACGGCGCAGCCCATCACCGAGTCGAGCAGCGTGGCGCAGATGCCGCCGTGCGTGGTGCCCAGCGGGTTGGCGAACTCGGGCCGGGTGTGCAGCGCGAACGTCACGCGGCCGTGCTCGATCTCCTCGACCTCGAAGCCGAGCAGATCGCCGATGACGGGCGGGCGGTCCTCCAGCGCCAGCGCGGTGCGCAGCAATTCGAGCCCGGAGAGCTGGGCCGGATCGATCGGGGCGGCGGTACTCATGGGTGATTCCGTCCTTTCGGTGAACCGATCGGTCCACATCTGTCATGATTGCAACATGGACCGATCGGTCCACGCAAGCGGAAGGAGCGACGCATGGGTATGGGGCCGCGCGACCGGCTGATCGAGGGCGCCATCGAGCTGGTGCGCGAACACGGGGTGCACGGCGCCGGACTGGCCGCCCTGCTCGAACGCAGCAACACCTCGCGCAATTCGCTCTACCAGCACTTCCCGTCCGGCAAGGGCGAACTGGTCGAGGCGGCGACCAAGGCGGCGGGGCGGCGGATGTCGGCGTTGCTCACCGGCGTCACCGCGCAGGGTGCGCCGGCCGACTGGCTGGCGACGCTCGTCGACTGGTGGAAGCAGACCCTGGAGACCAGCGATTTCACCGCGGGCTGTCCGGTGGTGGGCGCGGCGCTGGCCGAATCGGAGCCGCGCGCGCAATCGGCTGCGGGCGAGGTCTTCGGCGACTGGACCGAACTGCTCGCCGCCGCTCTCGCCGAGCACGGGGTGGGCGCCGAACGGTCGCGCTCGCTGGCGAGCTTCGTCATCAGCGCGATCGAGGGCGCCATCGTGCAGTCCCGCGCGGGCAAGACGACCCGCCCGCTCGACGACGTGGCGGCCAACCTCGCGCTGCTGCTCGACGCCGGACCGCCGCGGACCTGAGGCCGGATGTGTGCCATATCACCCCGCGGTCACCGGTCGAACCCCGCGTGATCTGCGCCGACGCGGCCCCATAGACTGGGCCGGTGACGCAGACGACCGCCTCTGTCAATTCCCAGTCCCTCGGTGAGCTCGATCCCGAGCTGGCTGCCGCGATGGCAGGCGAGCTCGCCAGGGAGCGCGACACCCTCGAGATGATCGCCTCGGAGAACTTCGTGCCCCGCGCGGTGCTCCAGGCCCAGGGCAGCGTGCTCACCAACAAGTACGCCGAGGGCTACCCCGGCCGCCGCTACTACGGCGGCTGCGAGCACGTCGACGTCGTCGAGACGCTCGCCCGCGACCGCGCCAAGGAACTCTTCGGCGCCGAATTCGCCAACGTGCAGCCGCATTCCGGCGCGCAGGCCAACGCCGCGGTGCTGATGGCGCTGATGAACCCCGGCGAGAAGCTGCTCGGCCTCGACCTCGCGCACGGCGGTCACCTGACCCACGGCATGCGCCTGAACTTCTCGGGCAAGCTCTACGAGGTCCACTCCTACGGGGTGAGCAAAGAAGACCACCGGATCGACATGGACGAGGTCCGCAAGATCGCGCGGGAGGCGCAGCCGCGCGTGATCGTCGCGGGCTGGTCGGCCTACCCGCGCCACCAGGATTTTGCCGCGTTCCGCGAGATCGCCGACGAGGTCGGCGCCTACCTGTGGGTCGATATGGCGCACTTCGCCGGCCTGGTGGCCGCCGGGCTGCACCCCTCGCCGGTGCCCTACGCCGACGTGGTCTCCTCCACCGTGCACAAGACCCTGGGCGGCCCGCGCTCCGGCCTGATCCTGGCCAAGCAGGAGTGGGCCAAGAAGCTCAACAGCGCCGTGTTCCCCGGCCAGCAGGGCGGTCCGCTCATGCACGCGATCGCCGCGAAGGCCGTGGCGTTCAAGATCGCGGGCACCCCGGAGTTCCGTGACCGTCAGGAGCGCACGCTCTCGGGCGCGAAGATCCTGGCCGAGCGCCTCACCGGCGCCGATGTGGCGGGCAAGGGGGTCAGCGTGCTGACCGGCGGCACCGATGTGCACCTGGTGCTGGTGGATCTGCGCAACTCGCAGCTCGACGGCCAGCAGGGCGAGGATCTGCTGCACGAGATCGGTATCACGGTGAACCGCAACGCCGTTCCGTTCGACCCGCGCCCGCCGATGGTCACCTCCGGCCTGCGCATCGGCACCGCCGCGCTGGCCACCCGCGGTTTCGGCGACGCCGAGTTCACCGAGGTCGCTGACATCATCGCCACCGCGCTCGCCGGCGGTTCCGATGTGGAGACGCTGCGCGGCCGCGTCACCGAACTCGCGCAGAGCGTGCCGCTGTACCAGGGTCTGGAAGACTGGAACCTGCTGGGCTGAGCCCGTTTTCGTCGAGCGCTCCCGTGCCGTTGGTGCGGGGGCGCTCGGCGTTTTCCGTGGAGGTCGAGTTCCGCGGTAGCTCACGTGGGTGGCGGTCGGCGTTCAGTGGATGCCGAGATTCGCTGTAACCGACGACAAGTGGGTGGTGCCGCTCGGCGTTTCAGTGGAAACTCAACTCGCGCAGGCGGGTTCGTTTGAGTTCGAAGAAGTGCCGGTGGGCGGTGAGCAGGCGGACGCCGTCGAAGAGGTCGAGGGCGTCGCGTCCGCGCGGGACGGCGCTGAGCACCGGGCCGAAGCAGGCCGCGCCGTCGATGCGGAGGACGGGTGTGCCGACGTCGGTGCCGACGGCCGCGATGGCCTCGGCGTGCTCCGCGCGCAGGGTGGCGTCGGCGGCGGTGATGTCGGCCGGTGGCTCGAGGCCGATGGTGTGGAGAGCGGCGTCCACGGCAGTGGTGAGCTGAGTCGCCCACGGCCGCTGATCTTCTCGGGCGGCGATGACGATGTCGGTGTGGGCGGGCGTGAAGAATGTGCGCCCGAACTCGCGGTAGAACCGGGTGAACGTGGCCTCCCCGTGCGCGGCGCGTATCCCGGCGGCGAGATGGGTGAGCCGGTCGGCGACCGCTAGCTGCGCGCGGTAGTCGGGTGCGGGGGCGGTGTTGAGCAGGTGAAGGCTCATCAGGCGCAAGCGCAGCGCGATCGGCCTGCGCTGATGCACTTCCTCGCTGAGCCACCGGTACGCGATCCAGGTGTACGGGCACGCCGGATCGACGAACAGCTCCACACGGTGCACCATGGGGTCACCCCTTCGGGAGTTGGTCAGCTTATCTGATCAATATAGTCAGATAAGCTGACCAATTCAAGGGCTGGCCGTCAGGTGATCACTGCTCGAAGACCTTCTTCTGCGCGGCTTTCGCGGCAGTGTGCGCGGTCGCCGTCTGCTCGAAATCGCCACGCTGTCCGCGTGCGCGCCGCCGTCGCGCCGCGTTCACGCGTCGCGCGCTGGAGGCCGCCGCGTGCGGCGCTGACGGCGTCGTCGGTAGTGGCTCCCATCGAACGCGTCGCCCTGTCGAGGGCGTCGTCGTCCGGACCGATTCGAGTGACAGGCAGGGAACCCCTCAGGTGATTGTGCAAGTTACGAGCATCGCTGTCCCGAGCGGGGCGTCCGCTCATCGGTCGAGGCGGGCGCGGGTGCGGACTATGGACTCGTCCAGGTAGCGGATGATGTCGGTGCTGCGGGCGGGGCGGATCATGAGGGAGCGGTTGGCGGGGACTTCGCAGTAGCGGCCGTCGGGGGTGTCGATCCAGCGGATGCGGCCCGTGCGTTGTGGGGTGGCATTGCGGGGGCCGAGCAGGACGGTGGCGGCGCCGCGGGTGGTGTATTTCTGGCGCCAGAAGCGGTGGTAGCGCTCCCTGGTGTCGTTGTCGGCGGCGCGGTCGCCTGCGATGTCGTCGAGTAGGTAGCCGCGTTCGGCGACGGTGCCCGGCGGCGGATCGGGCAGCAGCCGCACGAGTTCGGTAGCGAGCTGGTCGACGCGACAGCGACGCACTTGGATCTTCCCGCCATCGGGCGCCGGGTTCTGGAATGCGACCATGCCCGCACCCGCGCGGTTCCCGCAGCCGATACCGCGCATCTCGATCCCGCCCTTGCGGTTGTCGATGCCAAGGAGTTCGACGCGCCAGTCGGGGTGGGCCAGCACGTGCAGGCAGCGGTGCAGCGGCGTGTGCTCCTCGTCCTCCAGTTCGGCGCGGAAATCCCTTTGGTAGTCGCGGTATTCGCGCAGACCGGGGTAGCGGCTGGTGAAGCGGAACGGGAACGGCATCCGATCCAGTCCGGTGCCGAACCACAGCGCCGCGAATTGCTCGGACGAGAACGTCCAGCGGCTCATCAGTCGGCCCCCAGGGCGGGCGGCACCGTCTTGGGGATCTCGCCGATCAGTTCTCGACCGTGCTCTTCGGAGCGGAGGTACCGGGCCGTGTCGTGTTCGCCGTCCTCCTCCTTTCGCGCCCGGGGTGCGGCGGCGAACGCACCGGCGTAACCCGGTGCGCCGGGAAGAGAAGGTCGGGGTTGGCCGGGCTGTGGCTGGGGAGTCGTGGGTGTGGCGGCGACCGACGAGCCCGGCGCGGGTGGGGGAGTGGGGAGACCGGTGCTGCCCGTCGGAATGCCTGGGCGGGAAGGGGTTTCCGGTGTGGGGGAGAAGCCTGGCGGTGCGGGTTGGCCTGTGTATGCGGGTGCGGGCGTTGGTGTGGGGCTTGCGATGGGGGTGGTGCCGATGGGTGACGTGGGTGCTGGGCCGGGCTGGTATCCCTGCGGTTGGTGTGCGGGTGGCTGTGAAAGCGACTGCGCGGTAACCGAGTTCGACGGGGTGGTGTCGTTCGGTGTGGACGTGCCCGGGGCCGGGTGGTTGTTACCCGGTTGGTCACCGGAGTTCGTCTCGCCGCCACCGGGTCGCGGGACACCGTCCGACGATCGATCATCCGTGGCGTGGTCCGGATCTGTCACGGGGTCCGTACCGCTCGGATTCTCCTGTGCGGCCGGATCCTCCGGGTTCTGGTCCGGCGACTCGCTCTCGGGGGTCGCACCCGGCTCGGCCTGGTCGTCGCCCGACTGGTTGGCGGGATCGCCCTGGGCCTCGGATTGATCGTCGGGCCGGCCCTGTTCGCCGGGCTGGTCGCCGCCCAGCAAGGAGTCCTGCGAGCCTTGCGTGGAATTTTCGGGTCGATTCCCGCCTGCGCCGTCACCGTCGTCCCCGGCGGGATTCGTATCCACCTCCGAGTTCGCACCCTGATCCGCGTCGATTCCCTGATCGGCATCGGTGCCTGCACCCGTACCGGTTCCTTCGCCCGCATCAGTTCCGTGACCCGCACCGGTTCCGTGACCGGCATCAGCTCCCTGATCCGCGCCGCTGTCCGGTTCGCGACCGGCGTCCGTACCCCAGCCCTCCTCGCCCCCCGGATCGCCGGATCCGCCGCTCCACACCCCGAGCAGCGGACCCCAACCACCACCCGCCCCCGACGAAGACGCGAACGGCTCCGGCAAGGTCGGCAGACTCCCCGCGACGCGCAGAAACGGCTCGATATACAGCGCGTGCATATCGTCGCGCGCCTGTTCCTCCGCCGAATTACGTTCCCCCGCTGCAGTTTCCGACCCGCCCGGTTCGGGAATGGCGGCCTTGAACCGCGCAGCCGCTTCCCCCGCCGCGACGATCGGCTCGCTCTGCGCCCCCAACGCCGCGCCCAGGTCTCCCAGTCCCGCGACGAACTCGCGCACGTGCCGCGCGGCCGACTCCGCCGCCTCGCCTTCCCAGCCCTGTTCCATCGCCTGCGCCGCCGCCGCGCCGAACTCCTCGCCCGCCCCCGCGACCGTGGCCGCCAGTGCCGCCCACGCTCGGCTCGCGGCACCGGCCGCACCGGGGTCCATACCGTCGGCCGCGGCCTTGATCTCGGCGTGGGTGAGGCTGTGCGCGTTCTCGGGATCGGTGATCGCCCGCCCGTCCGTGCCTCGCACCGTCATCTCGACGCCCCTTCGTCAGTGCTCGTTTGACCCTATAGACGCACCCACTCCCCGCCGGGTTCCACTGAAACGCAATCGATTACCTCTGATCACCGCTACCTCTGATCACCGCGCCGCGACGGCCGGATAGTCGATCAGGTCGATGTCCTCGGCGGCTTTGTCGCCGACCCCGCGTCATGAGCGCGAACAGCGGCGAGTTCACGAACCGGTTGCGCAGCCGGATGCCCGTCGCGGTCCGCGGGGCCAGGAACCGCCCGGGATTCGTCTGCCCGCCGAGCTGGGCGTAGCGGCGTCAGCATGCGGGGGATCTCCCAACCCAGTCCCGCGAAGCCTTCCCGGACGATACGT
This sequence comes from Nocardia puris, assembly GCF_036051655.1. Classification (NCBI taxonomy): domain Bacteria; kingdom Bacillati; phylum Actinomycetota; class Actinomycetes; order Mycobacteriales; family Nocardiaceae; genus Nocardia; species Nocardia puris. The sequence continues at coordinate 3,370,502 of NZ_CP107943.1, forward strand.
CGCTGCGCGTCCACATCGTCGCGCATAGGCGAATTCGTCGGACGCGAAAAGGTAGAATTGCTGGGCTTTCGGCCCGCCACTCATCGCCAGTCGGCCGGGCGCGTTGAAGCCGTATGCGGTGAGGCGATCACGGTTCTGCTCATCACCCCACGGACTCGCGGCGGCGACGCAGTTGTAATACCCCAGGTGCTTGACGTGTTCGCGCTCAGGCCCGAACGCCAGATGCCTGACCCGGGAATGTACTCCGTCCGCGCCGATGACCAGATCGAACGTCTGCGGCGCACCGTGTTCGAAGGTGACCCGCACACCGTCGCTCGCCTCCGACAGGTCCGCAATCGTGTCGCCGAAGACGTACGTGCAGGTGTCCGCCGTGTGGCGATAGAGGATTTCGGCGAGGTCGCCGCGCTGGATCTCCACATCGCCACCGGTGAACTCGCCGGGCAGCGTCGCGCGGCGTCGATCCTTTTCGTCGACGAATACGAAGTCCGTCGTGCCGGTGCGCTGTCGATGTACCTCGTCCCAGATGCCCATACGTTCCAGCACGGTGCGGTGGGTGCGGCCTTTGAAGTCCACGGCCTGCACGCCCGGTCGCGGCGCGGCGGCGCGTTCCACGACGGTGACGGTCCAACCGAATCGTGCAGCCAATAGGCCGTCGCGGGCCCGGCGATACCGGCACCGGAGATGAGCGCGCGCATGAGGTCTCCAATCTACTGCGTCCGACGGAATCTGTTTCCGATGGACGCAAATTAGCGTATGGTAGACACAGTTACCTGGTCAACCCCCGGAGGAGCCGCCGATGACGTCGCCGAGCACCGGCGAATTGCTATGGGGCACCGCGCGACCGGCCCGCCGCGGTCCGAAACCCGCGCTCACGCTCGGCGGCATCGTGGACGCCGCGATCGGGCTGGCCGACGCCGACGGACTGGCGAACCTGTCGATGCAGCGGCTCGCTGAGCGTCTCGGCTTCACGAAGATGTCCCTGTACCGCTACGTGCCGGGAAAAGAGCAGCTCACCGCCCTGATGCTGGACGCGGCCATGGGGGAACCGCCGTCCCGCGCGAGTGACTCGTGGCGAGCGGGTCTGCGCGACTGGGCGCACGCGTTGTTCACGCGCTACCGCGCGCACCCGTGGGCCCTGGAACTCGCCGTCGGCCCGCGCCCGATCGGCCCGAACGAGATGGGCTGGCTGGACGCGGCGTTGCGGGCCATGGACGGCACCGGGATGACCGGCCCGGAGCGGCTCGACACCGTCGTCCTGCTCAGCGGCCACGTCCGCGCCCTCGCCCAGCAACTGGGCACCGCCTCCGACGACGTCAGCGCCGACCGCATCCAGTCCGCTTATCGCGACACCTTCGCGGCCGCGGGCGACCGCTACCCCGCGGTTCTCGCCGCGTTCGCGGAGGAGGCCGAACAGGAAAGTTCCGGCGCCGCACTGGACTTCGGCATCGACCGCATCCTCGACGGCCTGGCCGCCCTGATCGCGAATCGGGCCATCTCGAACCCGCCGACGCCCGGCTCGGCCTAGAGTCGAGAAATGTCCGAGGAACTCGACCTCCAGCAGGACTCGATCACCACGGTGCGGGAGTTCTTCGCCGCGCTCGGGCTCGGCGCCGTCGACGAGGCGCTGGAACTGCTCGCCCCGGACGCGGTATGGCGGAACACCTCGCTCCCCGATATGCGCGGTGCGATGGTGGGGCGGGTGCTGCGCGGCCTGGAGCGGCCGTGGCTGGGTTTCGACGTGCGCATCCACCACATTGCCGCCGACCGCGACGTCGTGCTCACCGACCGCACCGACATCCTGATCTTCGGCCCGCTGCGCGTCGAGTTCTGGGTGGCGGGCACGTTCGAGCTACGCGACGGCCGAATCACGCTGTGGCACGACCACTTCAGCTGGGAGAACCTGCTGCGCGGGGTCGCGGTGGGCGCCGCACGAGCCGCTCTGGGACGCGGCCGCCAGCGTCAGGAATGCTCGACCAAGTAGTCCAGGTAGTACGGCCGCAACTGTTCGGCAAGCGCCCCGTCCCCGGCGTGGATGTAGTCGTCGATGAGCGGGAGCACGTACTTGATCTCGGCCTCGCTCTCGCCGAGATTGCCCGCGGCGGCCTCCGCGGCGGGGATGCGGGTGAGCAGTTTCCACAGGTATTTGACGTCCCCGCGCCGCACCGCCAGCCGCACCGCGCGGTCGTGCAGTTCCTTGGACGACAGCTTCTCGAGTTCTTCCTGACCGGCCATGTCAGCGACTCTATCCGGCGGGGGTGACCTGCGGGAACACCCTGGCGAACGGGACGTGCGATGCGCCCGTTAACGGGATCTTCACCGACACGCCTATTCGTCGGCGAGCGCGGACCGGGTGGTCGGCGGTAGCGTCGGTGGTGCGGGTCGCGTCGGTGTGGTCCGTACGGGAGGTCCTGACCGTGACTGAGCTACTCAGTACGAGGGGGCCGGCACCCGGCCCTCGTGGCATCTGACGCAAGTCGGGTCCATCAGGACGGACCGGTCCAGCGAGATCGTCCGCACGGGTGCCGCGCGGACACAAAAGGAGCCCACCGTGACTGCTGCACGCTCCGTTTCCGCCCCCTCGGCGCCCTCCCGTTCCGCTGGTTCGGACGCCGCTGTCTCTTCCGACACCAAGGGGGACCGCCCCTCGCACACCCGTCACGCCGGTGCCAAGACGTTCGTCATCGATACGTCGGTCCTGCTCTCCGATCCCTGGGCGTTCACCCGGTTCGGCGAACACGACGTCGTGCTTCCGCTGGTCGTCATCAGCGAACTCGAAGGCAAGCGGCATCATCACGAACTGGGCTGGTTCGCGCGGGAGGCCCTGCGCAACCTGGACGATCTGCGCCTGCAGCACGGCAGGCTGGATCAGCGGGTGCCGATCGGCACCGAGGGCGGAACGCTGCAGGTGGAACTCAATCACACCGACCCCTCCGTGCTCCCGGTGGGCTTCCGCACCGACAGCAACGATTCCCGCATCCTGGCCTGCGCGCTGAACCTCTCCGCCGAGGGCCGCCGCGTGGTGATGGTGTCCAAGGACATCCCGCTGCGCGTCAAGGCGAGCGCGGTCGGTCTGCACGCCGACGAGTACCACGCCCAGGACGTGGTGACCTCCGGCTGGACCGGTATGACCGAGATCGACGTGGTCACCGACCGCATCGACCAGCTCTATGCCGAATCGGTGGTGGATCTGGAGGAGGCGCGAGAACTGCCGTGCCACACCGGCGTCCGGCTGCTCGGCCCGAGTTCCAGTGCGCTGGGCCGGGTCACGGCGGACAAGCGCGTGCAGCTGGTGCGCGAGCGCGAGGCGTTCGGCCTGCACGGCCGCTCCGCCGAACAGCGCATCGCGCTGGACCTGCTGCTCGACGAGAGCGTCGGCATCGTCTCCCTCGGCGGCAAGGCGGGCACCGGCAAGTCGGCGCTGGCGCTGACCGCCGGTCTCGAGGCCGTGCTGGAGCGCCGCACCCAGCGCAAGGTGGTGGTGTTCCGCCCGCTGTACGCGGTCGGTGGCCAGGATCTGGGCTACCTGCCCGGCACCGAGAGCGAGAAGATGGGCCCGTGGGCCCAGGCGGTCTTCGACACCCTCGACGGGCTGGCCTCGCCGGAGGTGATGGAGGAGGTGCTCAGCCGCGACATGCTGGAGGTGTTGCCGCTCACCCACATTCGGGGCCGCTCGCTGCACGACTCCTTCGTGATCGTCGACGAGGCGCAGTCACTGGAGCGCAATGTGCTGCTCACCGTGCTCAGCAGGCTCGGCACCGGATCGCGGGTGGTGCTCACCCACGACGTCGCCCAGCGCGACAACCTGCGCGTCGGCAGGCACGACGGTGTGGCCGCGGTGATCGAGAAGCTCAAGGGGCACCCGCTTTTCGCGCACATCACGCTGACCCGCAGCGAGCGTTCGCCGATTGCGGCGCTCGTCACCGAGATGCTGGAGGAGTACGGGCCCAACATGTGATAGCCAGGTGCGTGTTTCACACCACAGCGGGTGGGTAGACTCCGCCGAGTTACCCAGTTCGGGCGCGGTCCGGCGGGTCGTCTCACGATTCGCCGGGCCGTTGCCCGTTGTTGCCTACTCGAGAGGGGACCACATGCACCACGCTCGACGCACGGCTGGATTCACCATCGCACTCGCGGCCGCCGGCCTGCTGATCGCCGGTTGCGGCGACGACACCGACGGCGACGGCGACAGCGCCACCACCACGACCGCCGCCGCGGCCACGACCACGCACGCGGGCGACCACACCACCTCCCCGGACGGCACCGCGATGCCGGCCCCCGGCGGTGCGGCGGGCGAGCAGACCACCATCGCCACGCCGGGCGGCGCCGAGGTCACCATCTCCGGGGACATCTACGAGAAGTACCTCGAATCGGGCGGCCTGACCGGTCCGCTCGGCGCCCCCGAGGAGGCCGAGGAGACCGGCCCGAACAACGGCCGCTACCAGGACTTCGTCGGCGGCACCATCTACGAGCCGGAGGAGGGCGAACCGCACATCGTGTGGGGCCTGATCCGCGAGGCGTGGGAGGAGAACGGCGGCGCCAACGGCGACCTCGGCTATCCGACCAGCGACGAGACCGACGTCCCCGGCGGCAAGCAGAGCGAGTTCACCGGCGGCACCATCACCTGGATCAACGGCGAGATCACCGTCACCCGGAATTAGTGATTCGTCACGACACCCGCGGCCCGTTCGCGGGTGTCGTGACGGTTCGATGTCCGTAGTGCCCCGCTGCGGGGCCCGAGCAGCTAGGTTGTCATGGTGCAAAATCTCTGGACCGACCGCGAACTGCTCGAGCAGCTGGCGGACGAGGTGGAACTGAATCTGCGTCGCCACATCTCCGTCGCCGACGGCTGGCAGCCGCACGACTACGTGCCCTGGGACGACGGCCGCAACTTCGAGTTCCTCGGCGGCGTCGACTGGTCGCCGGAGCAGTCCGAGCTGAGCGAGGTCGCCAAGCTGGCGCTGACGGTGAGCGTGCTGATCGCCGACAACCTGCCCTCCTACCACCGCGAGATCGGCAAGTACCTGCGGATCGGGCCGTGGTGGCGCTGGGTCGGCCGCTGGACGGCCGAGGAGAACCGGCACGAGATCATGATCCGCAACTACCTCATGGTCACCCGGTCGGTGGATCCGGTGGAACTGGAGCGGCTGCGCATGGCGCACATGACCAACGGCTTCCGCCGCCCGCCGCTGCACCTGATCGATGTGCTCGCCAACTGCGCGTTCGAGGAGGCGGCCTCCGGCATCCGGCACCGCAACACCGCGGCGCTGAACGAGAACCCGATCGTCACCGCGATCGCCGAGCGCATCGCCGCCGACGACGAACTGCAGTCGGAGTTCTTCGCCGACCTGGTGGCGGCGGCGTTCGCGCTCACGCCCGATCAGACCATGCGCGCCATCGCCGATCGCGTGGCCGATTTCCACGTGCCCACCGCGCAGCTGCCCGACGGCCGTTCCAGCGACGAGCTGCTGGCCGAGGCCGGTATCTACGATCCGGCCAAGGAGGGTGAGCTGGTGTTCGCGCCGCTGCTGCGCCGCTGGAACGTCTTCGAGCGCACCGACCTCGGTGACGAGGGCCGTACGGCGCGCGCCGAGCTGGAGTACCTGCGGGAATTCCTGCCCGCGTGAGATCCGGTGGGAGGCCGGGCGGTGTCGCACCGCCCGGCCTTCGCCGTGTCTAGCCCTGCTCGCGCACCTTCGCCATGGACAGCACGTCGAGGCGGCGGTCCAGCTCCTCTTCGGTGAGCTTGTCGCCGATCAGGCCGCGGTCGATGACGGTCTGGCGGATGGTCTTCTTCTCCTTCAGCGCCTCCTTGGCCACGGCCGCGGCCTCCTCGTAGCCGATCGCCGAGTTCAGCGGCGTCACGATGGAGGGCGAGGACTCGGCCAGCGTGCGCAGGCGCTCCACGTCGGCGGTCAGGCCGCGCACGCACTTGTCGGCGAACAGGCGGGACACGTTGGCCAGCAACGTGATCGACTCGAGCACGTTGCGCGCCATCACCGGGATGTAGACGTTGAGCTCGAACGCGCCGCTCGCGCCGGAGAACGCGACCGCCGCGTCGTTGCCGATCACCTGCGCCGCCACCTGCGTCACCGCCTCGGGCAGCACCGGATTCACCTTGCCCGGCATGATCGAGCTGCCCGGCTGCAGATCCGGGAGCTGGAGTTCGGCCAGGCCGGTGAGCGGGCCCGACCCCATCCAGCGGATGTCGTTGGCGATCTTGGTGAGGCTCACCGCGACCACGCGCAGCGCGCCGGACAGCTCGACCAGGCCGTCGCGGGCGGCCTGGGCCTCGAAGTGGTCCTGCGCCTCCGACAGCGCGTCGATGCCGGTGGTGCGGACCAGTTCGGCCACCACCCGGGTGCCGAAACTGTCGGGGGCGTTGAGCCCGGAGCCCACCGCGGTGCCGCCGATCGGCAGTTCGCCCACGCGCGGCAGCGTGGCCATGGCGCGCTCGATGCCCGCCGCGATCTGGCGGGTGTAGCCGCCGAACTCCTGGCCCAGCGTCACCGGCACCGCGTCCATCAGGTGGGTGCGGCCGGACTTCACCACGGTGCGCCACTCGGTCGACTTGTCCAGCAGCGCCAGGCGCAGGTGGTCCAGGGCGGGCACCAGCTCCTTGATCACGGCCTCGGTGGCCGCCAGGTGCGTGGCGGTGGGGAAGGTGTCATTGGACGACTGCGACATGTTCACGTCGTCGTTGGGGTGCACGTCCACGCCGTTCGCCTTGGCGATGGAGGCGATCACCTCGTTGGCGTTCATATTGGAGCTGGTGCCCGAACCGGTCTGGAACACATCGATCGGGAACTGGTCGTCGTGCTTGCCCTCGGCGATCTCCGTCGCGGCGGCGATGATGGCGTCGGCCTTGGCGGCGTCGAGCAGCCCGAGATCCTTGTTCACCTTCGCGCACGCGGCTTTCAGCAATCCGAGCGCGCGAATCTGCGCCCGCTCCAGCCCGCGTCCACTGATCGGGAAGTTCTCCACGGCCCGCTGGGTCTGTGCCCGCCACAGAGCGTGCACAGGTACCCGGACCTCGCCCATGGTGTCGTGCTCGATGCGGTACTGCGTCTCCTCGGTCATGAACCCGACCCTATGCCGCGCGCGGGGCCTGTGGGGCTGCCACGCCTGAGCGGTTTGCCACAGGAACGGCCCCCGGAAGTCGGGTCGAAACCGACTCCCGGGCGGCTCCGTGTCGCGTGCCCCGGTCCGAGCGGGCGACTTGCTCGGCGAGCCGTTCTCCGGCCGGTGCGCGGCTGCCGTTTCCGGCGGACAGTGATCAGGACGAGAAGAGCATCTTGCCGAAGGCGCGGTGCTTGTGGTGATGGACGTAGCCGTAGTGCGGAGCGGGCGCGCCCCAGGCGGGGGCGGCGGGCGGCGCGACGGGCGCGACCGGGGGGCGGCGGAGCCGCGTAGCCGGCCTCGAGGCGGGTCAGATTCTCGAGCTCGCCGCAGTCCAGGAGATCCCCCGGCAGTTACCGCACTGCTCGATCTGCACCCTGCTGCGGTGGTAGGTCTGCATGAAACCCACACTTCGGACACTGCATTCCGGCCACGCTACTCGGATCCGACGACCTATGCGCGCATCACGATATGGCGTCTACGGCAGCAATCCGCCGGCACGCGTCCACCAAAGCCGTGTCCAGATCATCCAATTCGCGTCCAGACAGGGCGGCGGTGACGAGCGCGAGCGCCGCCGCCTGCACGGCGACCGCTCGTGCCGGGAGGTCCAGCGCCGCCCATTCGTCGCCCTCGGCGGGCACCGCGACACCACCCGCGTCGCGGTACGCCGTGAGAAAACGCTGCCAGGCGGCCGGTTCCAGCACGCCGGCCGCGAACATCGCGGCGGGGCGGGCGAGATCCCAAGCGGGATCGCCGATTCCGAGGTCGTCGATGTCGATCAGCCGCCAGCCGCCGTCCGTCACGCACACCAGCTGGCCCAGGTGGAAGTCGCCGTGCGTCAACGCCCGGCCCGCCGAATTCAGTTCCGGCAATCGAGCGAATGCGTGGCACACGACCTCGGCGGCGGCGCTGTGCACCGCGTCGCCCGCGTCCCGCAACCGCCGCACCGCGCGCCGCACACGGCCGGGTCCGCCCGCTCGCGGCAAACCCCGCCCCCGCGTTTCGGTTCCGTGTAACCGCGCCAGGAGCGCGGCCGCCTCCTCCCACGGCGCCACGTCGGGATCGACCGGGTCGACCGGTTTCCCGTACGGCCACACCGTCAGCATCCGCCGCTTGCGCCAGGTGATCAGGGCCCCGGCCACCCGCACGGGCCGCAACAGCGGGCCGTGCGCGCCCGACTCCTCGGCCAGCGTGAGTCGCGAAACCAATTCCACCCCACAGGTTTCCGTCGCGTGCGCCTTCACGACCACATCCCCGGTCCGGACGACGAGAACGTCCGCCCGTTCCACCAGCACGGTGGGCGGCCCGTGACCCCCGCCCGCACCGACTCCCACTGCAACTGTCTCTTTGACGAGTTCCATTGCGCTGAAACGTAATTCATGCCCGACGATCACCTCCCCATCTTCCCCGCCGCGCCGGTCCCGCGCACCCGAACCCCATACGGAATCCACAATGCGACATCCCCGCTATCCCGCCGCGACACCACCGCTATCGGGTGGCCTGCCCGGATCCATTGGTGCGCACCATGTCACCGTGGGCGGCCGTGCTCGCCCTGGAAGCGGCGGCTCTCGCTCTTTGCCTGTCCAGGGTGGCTTCTACTGCGTACCGGCCACGGCCGTACCTGTCCGGATGCGTGGCTCTTTCAGTGTGCCGACCGGGAGGTGGCTCCAGCAGTGTGCCCGTCCGGGAGACGGCCGCCGCCGTGTGCGGGGCAGCGGCGCGCTCCTGCGGTGGTCCCGTCCCGGAGACAGCCCTACTGTGCTCCTGTCCGCCGGGCAGTCCCTACTGCGTGCGGGGGAGGGGGGTGGCGTTGGTGAGGGCGGTGGCGAGGGTGGTGAAGGATTCGTCGTTGCCCGCGCCCTTGATGACGATCCGGGCATCACCGAAGTCGGCGATCCAGGCGGTTTCCTCGGTGGGCTCGGTGTACACGACCCACTTCTGCTCGCCGATCTGCTCGGCGCCGGTGGCGTAGCGCGAGCCGAGCAGGAACCGGGCGAAGGACTCCTCGGTGGCGCTGCTCTGCGCGACCTGCATGTAGCGGCCCTGCGGGGTGAGGAAGCCGACCACGCTGACGGCGCCGCCGCCCTCGCCGGTGATGGTGTCGCGGCGGCCGGAGTTCGGCGTCCAGCCCTCGGGCAGGTCGGGGTTGCGGATCGGGAACGAGAGCGTGCGCGCGTCGGAGCCGAGCGCGGCGTCCACATCGAAGTTCGGGATCTGGCCCGGCGTCGGGCCCTGCGCGGCGAAGGTGCACTGACTGGCCAGCCCGGCGAAGACCACGACGATCAGCACCAGCGGGATCAGCGAGAAGAACAGATCCTTGTAGCTGTGCAGGATGCGTGGCTTTTGGTACGACACACTCCCAGTATCCACGGTGCCGGGATCGCCGGTCGCCGGGCACCCCACCGGCTCCGACCAGGGGTGCACGGGCGCGCCATCGCGGAATGAGACAATCGTCCGGTACGTACCAACCGAGGAGGCACCCCGCAATGACGGCATCTTCCCCCGCTCCCAGCCGCCGCGAGGCGCCCGACCGCAACCTGGCGCTCGAACTGGTCCGCGTGACCGAGGCGGGCGCCATGGCCGCCGGTCGCTGGGTGGGCCGCGGTGACAAGGAAGGTGGCGACGGCGCGGCCGTCGACGCCATGCGGCAGCTGGTCAGTTCGGTGTCCATGCGCGGCGTCGTGGTGATCGGCGAGGGCGAGAAGGACGAGGCGCCCATGCTGTACAACGGCGAGGCCGTGGGCGACGGCACCGGCCCCGACGTGGACTTCGCGGTCGACCCGATCGACGGCACCACGCTGATGTCGAAGGGTTCGCCGGGCGCCATCTCGGTGCTGGCGGTGGCCGAGCGCGGCGCCATGTTCGATCCGTCGGCCGTGTTCTACATGCACAAGATCGCGGTCGGCCCCGAGGCCGCCGATGTGATCGATATCTCGGCCCCGATCGGCGAGAACATCCGCCGCGTCGCGAAGGCGAAGAACTCCTCGGTCTCCGACCTCACCGTCTGCATCCTGGACCGGCCCCGCCACACCGAGCTCATCCAGCAGACCCGCGACGCGGGCGCGCGCATCCGCCTCATCTCCGACGGCGACGTCGCGGGCGCCATCGCCGCGGCCCGTCCCGAATCCGGCACCGACATCCTGGTCGGTATCGGCGGCACCCCCGAGGGCATCATCGCCGCGGCCGCGATCCGCTGCATGGGCGGCGAGCTGCAGGGCATGCTGGCCCCCAAGGACGACGACGAGCGCCAGAAGGCGATCGACGCGGGCCACGATCTGGACCGCGTGCTCACCACCTCCGACCTGGTCGCCGGCGAGAACGTCTTCTTCTGCGCGACCGGCGTCACCGACGGCGACCTGCTGCGCGGCGTGCGCTACTTCGGCGGCGGCGCGTCCACCCAGTCGATCGTGATGCGCTCCAAGTCGGGCACCGTCCGCATGATCGACGCCTACCACCGCCTGACCAAGCTGCGCGAGTACTCCTCGGTGGACTTCGACGGCGACGAGGGCGCGGTGCCGCCGCTGCCCTGATCGGCGTCGATACGCGGCCCGCGTTCCGAATCGGAGCGCGGGCCGTTGTCGTCGCGAGGACCGCGCGGATCGTCGGCGTGTGCGATGCGCGGCGGAGTGCGGCCGAGGAACCCCGCCACCGACCCGTGGCCGTGACCCCGGACGGTCAGTCTGCGGCGTCAGTCGTTCTCGGATTCCCCATGGCTCAGCGCGTCCTCGACCCGTTTGCGCGCGCCCGCCAGGTGCTCCTCGCACCGGTTGGCCAGCGCCTCCCCGCGCTCCCACAGCGCCAGCGAGTCGTCGAGGTCCAGCCCGCCCTGCTCGAGCATCTTGACGACGTTCACCAGCTCGTCGCGGGCGCGTTCGTAGCCGAAGGTCGCGATCTCGGCCAGTTCGTCCTTGCCGGGCTCGGCCAAGGTCACTTCCCTCCTGTGTGCTGGCGGGCGCCGAGTTCCCGGGTACCGAGGGCGGCGGCGGTGACCGCGCCGTCGGCGACCCGGATGCGCAGCTGGCTGCCCGCGGGCGCGTCCTCGATGGTGCGCACGACATGGCGTTCGGCGCCGGTCACGCGCTGCACGACAGCGTAGCCGCGGGCCAGTGTCGCGGCCGGGCCCACCGCCGTCAGCTTCTCGCGCAGATGCCGCGTGGCGGTGGACTCGGCGCGGATCAGGTGGTCGACATCGCGGCGGGCGGCGGTGCGCAGCCGGGCGATCTCCTCGCCGCGCCGGTCGATCTCGCGCAGCGGATCGGCCAGCACGGGCCGCGACCGCAGCTGCGCGAGCGCGCGGGTCTCGCGGTCCACCCAGCCCCGCAGGGCGGCGGCCGAACGGGCGCGCAGTTCGCGCACACCGGCCAGTTCGGCGGCGGCGTCGGGCACGACGCGTTTGGCGGCGTCGGTGGGGGTGGCGGCGCGCAGGTCGGCGACGTAGTCCGAGAGCGGGTTGTCGGGTTCGTGACCGATCGCGCTCACGATCGGCGTGGTGGCGGCCACGATGGCGCGGCACAGCGCCTCGTCGGAGAACGGCAGCAGATCCTCCACGCTGCCGCCGCCGCGCGCCAGCACGATCACGTCGACGGACGGGTCTCGATCCAGCTCGGCCAGCGCCTCCAGGATCTGCGGCACCGCGGTGGGCCCCTGCACGGCGGTGTTGCGGATCGCGAAACGCACGGCGGGCCACCGGTTCTCGGCGACGCTCACCACGTCGTGCTCGGCGGCGCTCGCGCGTCCGGTGATCAACCCGACGGTGCGGGGCAGGAACGGGAGGGGCCGTTTGAGCCGCGGATCGAACAGGCCCTCGGCATCCAGCAGCGCCTTCAAGCGCGCGATGCGGGCCAGCAGTTCGCCGACGCCGACGGGCCGGATCTCGACCACCCGCAGCGACAGCGTGCCGCGCCCGGTGAAGAAGGTGAGTTTGCCGTACACCACCACCCGGCTGCCCTCTTGCAGCGGGACGGGTGAGCGGCGCAACAGGTCGGCCTCGCAAGTGACCTGCAGGGACATATCGGCCGACGGGTCACGCAGCACCAGGAAGGCGGTGCGCGCCCCGGGGCGCAGGGAGATCTGGGTGACCTGGCCCTCGACCCAGACGCTGCCGAGCCGCTCGATCCACTGCATGACCTTCACGGCCACCGAGCGCACCGGCCAGGGATTCTCGGCGGAATTCGCCGGAGTCTGCTGCCCGCTCTGTGTCATACGGACAGGTATACGCGGCGGGTCCGACCGGTTCGTGCTCGGCCGGCCCGCCGCGTGGCCGCTGGGACAGCGGTCACTGGGCCCGGACGGTGGCGATCCGGTTCGTCAGCATGGTGACGAACGGCGCGCGGGCGTGCGTCTGCTGCTCGTAGTCCAGCAGCGCGGTGAGGTCGTCGATGGTCAGCATGCGCAGGCGGGCGCGCAGCTGGGCCAGGGTCATGTTGTCGTAGTCGTAGCGGACCGCGATCTCGGGGACCACGATCTCCACCGGCTCCGGCGCGACCGGCTCCGGTGTGATCTCGGTTACCTCGGCCTGCGCGGCGGCGTGGCCATTGGCCGAGACCGGCTCCTCGGCGGTGAACAGGTCGAACGCGCTGACCTGTGCGGCGGCGCCGGAGGTTTGCCCGTTGGTCAGATCCTCGTCGAAGGTGGCCCATTCGGGCTGCTCGACCGGCTTGCCGCCCAGACGCTCGAACACGCCGTCGCCCTTGAGAGCGAGGCTGGTCACGAACTGCTGGACGTGCATCGTGGTCTGCAGCACCTGACTGATCGCGGTGATCGGGAAGTTCAGCGCGACGGTCGGTAGCCGGCGGGTTTCTTCAATGGCGTAGACGGCGGCACCGGCGGCGACCCGTGCCACGAACGGAGGTCGAAACATGGTCATAGCCTGCCTGATACGTCGTGATCTGCAAAGACTCCGGGTGCCGCGGCCGGGCGGGCGCGCGTCGAGTGACCCGGTGTACTCGCCGATCGTAGTGTTAATTGCTGTCACAGACACATTCTGTAGGAAGCCCGCCGGATGCCGCAGCCCGGCCTTCGTCCGGGCGCTCGCCACTCGCCCGGCCCACGTAAGCTGAGGGGCATGTCTTCGGCCATCCCCCTGAACGTCGGAATCGCCCGCTCCGCGGGCGGTGTGAAAACCGAGGCCGACGGTGGCAAGCGCGTGCTGCTCGCCGAGCCGCGCGGCTACTGCGCCGGCGTCGACCGCGCGGTGGAAACCGTGGAGAAGGCGCTGGAGAAGCACGGCGCCCCTATCTACGTGCGCAAGGAGATCGTGCACAACCGCCACGTGGTGGAGACGCTGCGCGAGCGCGGCGTGGTCTTCGTCGACGACACCGACGAGGTGCCGCACGGCGCGGTCGTGGTGTTCTCAGCGCACGGCGTCTCCCCGGCCGTCCACGAGGCCGCCGCCGCGCGCGACCTGCACACGATCGATGCGACCTGCCCGCTGGTCACCAAGGTGCACCAGGAGGCCAAGCGCTTCGCCCGCGACGACTTCGACATCCTGCTCATCGGCCACGAGGGCCATGAGGAGGTCGAGGGCACCGCCGGTGAGGCGCCCGACCACGTGCAGCTGGTGGACGGTCCCGACGCGGTGGACCGCGTCACCGTCCGCGACGAGAGCAAGGTGATCTGGCTCTCCCAGACCACGCTGAGCGTCGACGAGACCATGGAGACCGTGCAGCGGCTGCGGGAGCGCTTCCCCTCGCTGCAGGATCCGCCCAGCGACGACATCTGCTACGCCACCCAGAACCGCCAGGTCGCGGTGAAGGCGATGGCGCCGGAGTGCGATCTGGTGATCGTGGTCGGCTCGCGCAACTCGTCGAACTCGGTGCGGCTGGTCGAGGTGGCGCTCGGCGCGGGCGCACGGGCCGCCCACCTGGTGGACTACGCCCGCGAGGTCGACCCGGCCTGGCTGGAGGGCGTGCGCACGGTCGGCATCACCTCGGGCGCGTCGGTGCCCGACATCCTGGTGCGCGGCGTGCTCGACATGCTCGCCGAGTACGGCTTCGGCGAGGTGCAGCCGGTCACCACCGCCAACGAGACGCTGGTGTTCGCGCTGCCCCGCGAATTGCGCACCGCCCGCCGCTAGAGACTTTCCGGCTTGCGCCGCTGGGGGCGGCCGGGTTCCCGGTCGCGGTAGCGGACGTTCGGCTGCGGATGGGGTGGCGCCTCGGCTCGTCCGCGCGCCCCGCGCGCGGGCTCGGCCTCGCCGCGCGGCACCGCCGCGGGCCTGCCACCGCGTGCCGGGGGCCTGCCTTCCCGTCCGCGCGCGCCTACCCGGGGCGGCGCGTCCGCGACGTCGCGGGGCGGGCGACGGCCGGGGCGCGGGGGTTCGTACTTGTCGGTCACCGGATCATCGATCTCCGGCTGCGGCCTGCGCGGGCGGCGCTTCGCCTGCGGCGCCTCCTTCTTCGCGACGCGCGGCTCCGGACGCTTCTCCGCGCGTTTCATCGAGCGCTTGTCCTCGCGCTTCGCCATCGCACTGCGGCCCCAGCTGGTGCCCCGCCTGGCCTGGGTCGACTTCTCCGCCGCCGCCTCGCGCCGGTGCAGCAGGATGCGCGCCGCGCCGATCGCCAGCACCAGCGCGGTGGCCAGCATCATCGTCGGGAACCGGTTGACCAGCGGGATCGCCAGGTTGAACAGGATGTCCTTGATGCCGGTGGAGGAGCTTCCGGTGAGCTGCTGGTACGCCAGCGGCACGGCGAGGAACAACAGCAGCGGCGGTAACACCAGCGTGGTGAAGATCCCCCGGTAGCGCACGGCGAGCACCGCGGCGACACAGCCGATGACGTAGAGCGCGGCGAAACTGCCGGTGAGGTCGGTCTGGTCGCCGTGGGCATCGATCAGGAAGCCGAGCAGCGTGCACGCGACCGCGATCAGAACCGCCGACCAGGCCGGGACACCCGGCACCGTCGGCAGGATGGAACGCTGCGGCGCGGGCACCTCGGATCGCACACGTTGGGAAGGAGCCACACAGTGCACACTAACCGCCACGGCGGCGGTGGGTGTCAACGCAGGGCCGAAGGGGCACCTGCGCCTTCCCTACGGCGGTGCGCGGCGTCGGCCCGTCAGTGTGGATCGTCCACGTCGGCGAAACCGACCGTTCGCGGCCGGACGTCCACCCGGCCGATCGCGGGTACCTCCTGTTCGGCGATCTCCAAGTCGTGGAGCTTGCGGGCGGTGACCATCACCCGGGATTCGACCGAGGCCACGGCGTAGTTGTAGGCGTCCACGGCCTTGCCCAGCTGGGTGCCGAGGCGGTCCAGGTGCCTGCCCGTCATGCCGAGCCGGGTGTGGAGTTCGCGGCCCAGCCGCTGCACCGCCGCCATATCCCGCGAGACCGCCTCCTGGCGCCAGCCGAACGCGATGGTGCGCAGCAGGGCGACGAGCGTGGTGGGAGTAGCGAGGATCACGTTCCGGCCGAACGCGTACTCCAGCAGGCCCGAATCGGTGGTGAGTGCAGCGTCGAGGAACGGGTCGCCGGGCACGAACAGCACCACGAACTCGGGGGCCGGGTCGAACGCCGCCCAATACTGTTTGTCGGCCAGCTGGTCGACGTGGGCGCGCAAGTGTTTGGCGTGGCGGGCGAGTAGGTCGGCGCGCACGTCGGGATCGTCGGTGGTGGCCGCGTCCAGATACGCGGAGAACGGGACCTTGGCATCCACCACGATGTGCCTGCCACCGGACAGGTGCACCACCAGATCGGGCCGCACCACGCCGGTGCGGTGCTCGTCGCCCGCCGCGCGATGCACCTGGGTGGAGAAATCACAGTGCTTGGTCATCCCCGCCAGTTCCACGACGCGCTCGAGCTGGATCTCGCCCCACCGGCCGCGCACCTGCGGCGCCCGCAGCGCCGCGACCAGCTGACTCGTCTGGCCCGCCAGCTGGTGCGAGGTGCGCTGCATGGTGGCCACCTGCTCGCGCAGCCCGGCGTAGGCGTCGACGCGGTGGCGCTCCACCTGCTGGATCTGCTGGTTCAGCACGCCGACGGCCTCGCGCAGCGGTTCCACCAGCGTGCCCACCGCGTGCGAATGCCTGCGCGCCGCATCCTCGTTGGCCGCGTGCAGCGATTGCCGCAGCAGCCGCTCGTTCTCGCTCGCCGCCGCCAGCCGCGCCTCGGCGGCCACGGCCCGCTGCCCCGCGCGCGCCGCGTGGCCGAGCCAGCCGATGCCCGCCCCGGCGGCGAACACCAGCAGCAACGCGACGAGCATCGGTGCGGTCATGGCGCCGATAGTGCCGCACCCCACCGACAGGTTCGCGGACCTGCCCGCGTGTCCGCGTGGCGACACGCCAGCCGATTGCCACTTGTCGGTGGGTGGGCCTACGGTTTCGGGCCATGCGGATCCTGCACACCTCGGACTGGCATATCGGCCGGACGTTCCACGGCGTCGATCTGCTTGCCGATCAAGCGTGTTCGCTGGCGGCCGTCGCCGAGTTGGTGGCGGCGGAATCGGTGGACGTGGTGGTGGTGCCCGGCGACGTGTACGACCGCTCCATTCCGAGTGCCGACGCGATCGCGGTGTGCAATAGGGGTTTCGAGGCGATCCGCGCGGCCGGCGCGCGCATCGTGGCCACGGCGGGCAATCACGATTCGCCCACCCGGCTGGGCGCGGGGGCGAGTTTCGCGGCCGCCGGCGGGCTGCACCTGCGCACCACCGTCGCCGAGGCGCACCGGCCGGTGCTGCTCGCCGACGCGCACGGCGAGGTCGCGTTCTACGGCATCCCGTACCTGGAGCCGGATGTCACGCGCGCCGAACTCGGTGTGCCGCAGGCGCGTTCGCACGCCGAGGTGCTCGACGCCGTGATGGCGCGGATCCGGGCCGATATCGCGGAGCGGCCGGGGGTGCGCACGGTGGTGCTCGCGCACGCGTTCGTGGTGGGCGGCGCGGCGACCGGTTCGGAGCGGTCCATCTCGGTGGGCGGGGTCGAGACGGTCCCGCTCTCGGCGTTCGACGGCATCGATTACGTGGCGCTGGGGCACCTGCATTCGCCACAGGCACTCTCGGAGTCGGTGCGCTATTCGGGCTCGCCCCTGCCGTATTCGTTCGCGGAGAACTCCCACCGCAAGGCCGTGTGGATCGTGGACCTGGACGAGTCGGGGCTGAGTGCGGTCGAGCGCCGCGATCTGCCCGTTGTGCGCGGGTTGAGCAACCTCACCGGAACCCTGGAGGAATTGCTTTCCGACGCGACGCACGAGGCCGTGGTCGACCACTACGTGTCCGCGATCCTCACCGACGACACCCGCCCGATCGACGCGCTGCGCAAACTGCGCGAACGTTTTCCGCACGCCGTGCACGTGGAATGGCAACGGCCGGGCGGCAATCCGGAGCTGCACTATCGTGAGCGTGTGCGCGGCCGCCGCGATGCCGAAGTGGCGCAGAGCTTTCTGACCGATGTGCGCCGCGAGCCCACGGCGGGCGAGATGGTGTGGGTGGAGCGCGCGCTGGCGGCGGCGGTGCGCGAATCGGATCGGCCGGCTCCGGTCGTCCTCGAGGACGGATCGGTGACGGAGGGGCTGACGGCATGAGCGGGTGGGGTGAGCCGCTGACGCGCTTCGCCTGCGCTGAGGGGGCACGACGCGTGGGTGAGCTGCTGGCGCGCTCCGCGCGTGCTGGAGCCGAGCGGGCGCGGTGCGTATGAATGCGCGGGTGGGTGAGCTGCCGGTGTGCGTCGCGTGTGGCCGAGACGAGCGGGCGCGCGGCATGAGCACGTGGGTGATCACGGCAGGGATGTCGCGGCCGATGGAACGCGGCGGTGCCGCCGCTGAGACCCGAGCGCCCGGACGAGGACGGGCACTGTTCGCGGGGAAGCGTGGGAGCCCGCCACACGGCTCGACGGGTGGGATCGGGGTGGTGAGGTGAGGCTGCATCGGTTGGAGATGACGGCGTTCGGCCCGTTCGCCGCGCCCACGGTGGTCGATTTCGACGCCCTCGGCGCCGACGGGCTGTTCCTGCTGCACGGGCACACCGGGGCGGGCAAGACGACCGTGCTCGACGCGATCGCGTTCGCCCTGTACGGCAAGGTCCCGGGCGCGCGGGGGGAGAGCAAGCGGCTGCACTCGGATCACGCGTCCCCGCAGACGCCGCCGCGCGTGGTGCTGGAGGCGACGCTGGGCGGGCGGCGGCTGCGGCTCACGCGCACACCAGAATTCGAGCGGCCGAAGCTGCGCGGCACCGGTATGCGCACCGAGCCCGCGAAGGCCACGCTGGAATGGCTGGACGGCGCCGGGGTCAACCTGGCGCGCATCAGCGATATCGGCGACGAGATCATCCGCCTGCTCGGCATGAGCGCCGACCAGTTCTTCCAGGTGGTGCTGCTCCCGCAGGGCGATTTCGCCCGGTTCCTGCGCGCCGAGAACGAGGAGCGCGAGAAGCTGCTCGAAAAGCTCTTCGACACCGAGCGTTTCGGCACCGCCGAACAGTGGTTGCTGGAACGCAAACGCGTGGCGGGCGCGGAACTGGACACCCAGCGCGAGCACATCGAGCGGCTCATCGCCCAGATCCGGGGCGCGGCCGGGCTGAGCGCGACCGATTCGGTGGGCACCGTGGACGCCGTCGGCTGGTCCCAGGACCTGCTCACCGCCGCCCGCGCCGACCTCACCGCCGCCTCCGCCGAGGTCGAACGGTGCCGCGCCGAATCCACCCGCCTGAGTGAGCACGCCGACGCACAGCGCAGGCTCGCCGAACAGCGCCGCCGCATGGACGCCGCCCGGCATCGTTTGGACGACTACGCCGCCGGGGCGCCGCATCGCTCCGCCCTCGCCGCCGAGCTGGACCTGGCCCGCCGCGCCCAGCCCGTCAAGGAAGCCATCGATGAGGCGCGCGACGCGGTGATGAACTCGCGTAAGCGGGAATCCGAAGCGCATTCCGCCGCACGGAAACTCGCCGACGCACTGCTGGACCCGCGCGCCGCGGACCTCGGTGGGCTGGACCTGCTGACCGGTGTATCCGCCGCCGACCCTGAACAATCAGGCACAGGGGCCGGCCCCGCCACCGAGCCGGGGATTCGCGTGGACGCCGATCTCGGTGCCGCGATCTTGCGGTGGGGCAAACGCATCGGCGCGCTGGACGAGGTCCGCTCCGACGCGAAGGCCGCCGAACAGCTGTCCGCCGAGCTGGCCGGCCTGCGCACCGAATCGGAGGCGGTGGCGCGGCGCATGGGTGAGCTGGCGGCGTCGCGGGAGCGGTTGCCCGCGGCGATCGCCGCCGCCGAGGCCAGGATGCGCGAAGTGTCCGACGCGGCCGCGACGCTGCCCGCGCTGAGCGCCGAGTTGGAACGTCTGCAATCGGCCACCGCGGCGGCCGTCGAATTGACCGGTCGCCGAACGGATCTGGACCGCGCCCGGGTCACCTACGAGACCGCCCGCGCCACCCACAACGACGCCAAGGAGCGGGTGCTCGACCTGCGCGAGCGCCGCCTGTCCGGGATGGCGGCCGAGCTCGCGGGCCAGTTGGTCACGGGCCATCCGTGCAAGGTGTGCGGATCGCCGGACCATCCCGATCCGGCGACGCCCGGGGCGAGCGCGGTCTCCGACGCGGCGGAACGGAAGGCGGCCGAGGCCGAGCGCGCCGCCGAAGCCGAGCGCGATACCGCGCTGACGGTCGTCACCGGCTTGGAGCGCGAGATCGAGGCGCTGATCGCGCGCGGCGGCGACACCGACCGCGTCGAACTCGCCGCCGCTCTGCGCGGCGTCACCGCCCGCTACGAGGACGCCGCCGACGCCGCCGAACAGATCGAGGCCGCCTCCGCCGACGTCACCCGCCTGCGCACCGACGAAACCCGCCTGCACGACGATCTGCGCGCCGCCGAAGCCCGCCGCAGCGCGCTGGCCGCCCGGCTCTCGGCCGGCGAAGCGCGCCTCGCCGAACTCACCGAACGCCTGCGCGCCGCCGCGGGCGCGGACACGACCGTCGAAGCGCGCCGTGCCCGCCTCGACGCACTGGTCGCGGCCGCCGACGCCCTGCGCGCCGCCCGCGCGGCCGCCACCGCCGCCCGCGAACAGGTCACCGCGCTCGCCGATCGCGTCGAAAACCTCGCCCGCGCCGCAGGTTTCCTGCTCGAAGGGGAGTCGGCCGCCGATCCCGATTCCGTTGCGACGGATTCCACGCAACTCCACGTGGATGGCGTACGCGCCGGGGCGGACGCTGTGCGCGCGGAGACCGGTTCGGCAGGCGCCGCACCGGATAACGTTGCGGCGGAACGTGGTTCGGCCACCCCGCCCCGCGACGACATCGCCCTGCTCGCCGCCTACGCCGCGGTCGTGAAGGCGGCGGCCCGAACCCCCCAGCGACAGCGGGAGATCGAGTCCGAACTCACCGCCGCCGAGCACGCCCGGGCGCACGCCGAACAGGTTCTGGCCGAGCCGGAGAGCGCCGCCGCGGCCACCGCCGAACTCGACGACCCCGCCGAGCTGGAACGCCGCTTGCACGAGGCGCGCGAGCGCCTCGAGACCGCGGCCGCCGCGCAGTCCGAGGCGGCGCGGCGGGTGCAGTTGCTGGAGGAGCTCGGCGCCCAGCTGTGGACCGAGGTGGAGCGGATCGGTCCGCGCAGGCGGGCCTACGAGGAACTGGCGGGCGTGGCCGACGTGGTCGCGGGGCGCGGCGAGAACAACCGCAAGATGTCGCTGCGCTCGTACGTGCTGGCCGCCCGGCTCGAGGAAGTGGCGCTGGCGGGCTCGGAGCGGCTGCGCCGAATGTCCGGTGGCCGTTACGAATTCGTCCACACCGACCGCGCGGGCCGCCACGGCAGGCGCGGCGGCCTCGGCCTGGACATCCGCGACGACTACACCGGCGCCATCCGCCCCGCCAAAACCCTCTCCGGCGGCGAGACCTTCATGGCGTCGCTGTCCATGGCGCTGGGCTTGGCCGACACCGTCGCCGCCGAATCCGGCGGCATCGCCCTGGACACCCTGTTCATCGACGAGGGCTTCGGCGGCCTCGACGCCGACACCCTCGACGCCGTCATGGGCGTCCTCGACGAACTCCGCGCCGGCGGCCGCGTCGTCGGCATCGTCAGCCACGTCGATGAAATGCGCCAGCGCATCCCCAGCCGCCTCCACGTCCTGCGCGACCGCACCGGCTCCCACCTCCGCACCACTGTCGCCTGAGCTGTTCAGCGCGCGCGGCGCCGGGGAGTACGAGCGGGTGCGCGGCGCCCGTCGCGAGTCCTACGAGTACCTGCCGACCGATGACGAGCATTGGCAGCGGGCGTTCGCGGCGCAGCGGGAGCTGGCGCGCACCGGACGGCACCGAGAGGTCGGGATCGCCGACCTACTCTTCCTCGTGCGCCAGCAACCACCGCTTCGCGTACAATCCCCAGCGGAACCCGCCCAGCGCACCACCGATGCGCGTCACCCGGTGGCACGGGACGAACAGGGCGGCGGCGTTGCGGGCGCAGGCGTTGGCGGCGGCGCGGGTGGCGTCGGGGCGGCCGGAGAGCGCGGCGAACTCGGTGTAGGTGACGGGCGCGCCCGCGGGTACCTTGCGCAGGATGTCCCAGGCGTGCATGAGGAATTCGCCGGAGCGCTGGCGCACGGGGATGTCGTCGATGGCCGCGATATCGCCCTCGTGGTACGCGCCGACCGCGTCGGTGACCTCGCCGAGGGAGTCGCGCGGCCGCAGGTCGGCGGGCCGCAGGCTCGGGTGGATGAGGCCTCGCAGCGTCTCCGGATCGCCGGTCCAGCCCGACGCGAGGACCGCGCCGTCACCGTCCACGATCGTGGTGAACGG
Source organism: Nocardia puris (assembly GCF_036051655.1). Taxonomy (NCBI): domain Bacteria; kingdom Bacillati; phylum Actinomycetota; class Actinomycetes; order Mycobacteriales; family Nocardiaceae; genus Nocardia; species Nocardia puris. Next base: position 3,392,332 of record NZ_CP107943.1, read on the forward strand.
ACCGATCCTGGTCTGGACGAAGGCGTAGTCGGCGGTGCTGGAGGTGGTCATGAGATGCTCGCTTTCGGCTGTGCGGCAAGGGAATCCGAGGGTCGGGCGGCGCGCTGACGCAGCGCGGCGCGCCATAGGTGCATGGAGAGATAGGACCGCCACGGCGCCCAGCGCCCCGTGTCGGTGAGGTCGACGCCGAGCAGGTCCGCGCCCTGGCGGACCACCAGGTCGGTGGCGAGCAGCACGTCGGGATCGGCCAGCAGGCGCATGGTCACGTAATCGGCGGTCCACGGGCCCACACCGTCCAGCGCGAGCAGGTCGCGGCGCAGGTCGGCGGCGGTGCGCCCGGCGTGCAGCACCAGATCGCCGGAGGCCAGGGCGGCGGCCGCGCCCACGATCGAGCGGATGCGGCGCGCGGGCCCGGTGAGCACCTCGGCTCCGCGCTCGGCGATCACGGCCGGGGTGGGGAACAGTCGCGGCACCGGACCCTCGACGGGTTCGCCGAGCGCCTCCACCAGCCGGGCCGTGTGGGTGGCGGCCGCCGACACCGAGATCTGCTGCCCGATCATGGTGCGCAACAACAGTTCCGGGCCGTCGAGGCAGCCTGGCACTCGGATGCCGGGCGTCAGCTGGGGACGGGAACGACCGTTCGATCGGCCGCCGGCGTCATCCGGTGCGGCGCCACCGGAGTCGGGCCCCGACACCCCGAGCGCCTCATCGATCCCGACCGGGTCGGCGTCCAGATCCAGCAGGTGCCGCACCCGGGCGACGGTCGGCGCGAGATCGCGCATGTCGTGCAGTGCCAGCTCGGCGCGCACGTGATCGCGCTGGAAGCTGAGCCGGGCGGCCGCGTGACCGTGCGGCGTGCGCAGGTTCCTGGTGTAGACGCGGTCCTCCCACAGCTCCATACCGGGCACCACGTGCGCCGAGAGGAACCATTCGAGCCACGCCTTGTCCAGCGGCTCCCGATACGGAAGGCGCAGGGAGAGAACGCCGTTCGCCACGGGTGCGGACCGGGCCGGATTCCGCTGCGCGCGCTGGGCCTCGGTGCGCATGGTGGTGGGACTCACCGCGAACACCTCGCGCACCGTGTCGTTGAACTGGCGGATGCTCGCGAACCCGGCCGCGAACGCGATATCCGACATCGGCATGTCGGTGGTCTGGATGAGCAGCCGCGCGGTGTGCGCGCGATGGGCCCTGGCCAGCGCCAGCGGTCCGGCGCCGAGTTCGGTGGTGAGCACCCGCGTGAGCTGGCGCTGCGAATACCCGAGGGTGGCGGCCAGCGCGGGCACCCCACCCCGTTCGATGACGCCGTCGCCGATGAGCCGCATGGCCCGCGCCGCCAGATCGGCCCGCGTGTTCCACAGCGGCGAACCGGGCGCGGCGTCGGGCAGGCAGCGGCGGCAGGCCCGGAACCCCGCGTGCTGCGCGGCCGCGGCCGTCGGCAGGAAGGTGACGTTGGCGCGCTTCGGCGTGATCGCGGGACATGAAGGGCGGCAATAGATTCCGGTGGTACGCACGGCCGTGAAGAACTGGCCGTCGAAGCGCGAGTCGCGCGTCGACACCGCCCGATAGCATCGTTCGAAATCCAACCCCGTGATGGTCACGTCCTCCACAATGTCAGCTCCCGCCGGACCGTGCTAGCGGAAAACGGACGCGTACGAGGAACGTGGCCTCACCTGCGCGGAAGCCGTGCCGGCGCCCTCAGCAACAGCGGTTCGAGGGGTTGCGGTCGGCGGCGTCGTGCCGCTCGCGCCAGTACTGCCGCTCGGTCGGAATCGGACGGTCCGGATGCGTGCGGCGCAGGTGCGCCACGTAGCGCTGGTAGTCCTGCCCGCCGACGATCGCGTCGAACCAGCGCAGCAGGCCGCGCGCACCCGCGCCCGCGCGCCGCAGGACGCCCGGTCCGGACCGGGCGTCCCGCGGCGCGGGGACGTTCACGCGTGCGTCTCCGCCTTCGTGAGCGCCGCGCCGGGCGCGCGCACCTTGCCCGAGGCGATCAGCTCGTCCCATTCCTTCTGCACCGCCTTCTCCGCCGGGGTCGCGAAGAACCCGCTGGGCGCGAAGATCTTCGACGGCTCCTCCGGCGACTCGGTGGTGGACGTGCCGCCGGAACGCCACGCCTTCAGGCATACCAGCGCACCCACCACCGTGACCACCAGTACCAGTCCGGCGAACACGATGGACAGCGTGCCCTGGATGAAGGTGTTGCGGATGACGGTGTCGACTTCCTCGGGCGTCTTGGCGGTGAGGCACAGCTGCCCGGCCTCCTTTGCCTGCTGGCAGATGCTGTGCTGCTTCCAGTAACCCACCTTGGGGTCGGCGGAGAAGATCTTCTGCCAGGACGCGGTCATCGTCACGATCAGGTCCCACACCAGCGGGATGCCGGGAATCCAGGCCCATTTCACCAGGCCCTTCTTCACGATGATCGTGAGCACCACCATCAGCGCGACCGCCGCCAGCAGCTGGTTGGCGATGCCGAACAGCGGGAACAGGGCGTTGATGCCGCCCAGCGGATCGGTGACGCCCATCAGCAGGATGGAACCCCACGCGGCCACCACGAGCAGCGAGCACACCCACGCGCCCACCCGCCAGGACGGGTCCTTGAACTTGCGCAGCGGGCCGCCGAAGTTGCCCAGCGCGTCCGACATCATGAACCGCGCCACGCGGGTGCCCGCGTCGATGGTGGTGAGGATGAACAGCGCCTCGAACATGATCGCGAAGTGGTACCAGAACGACTTCATGCTCTCGCCGCCCAGGAACTGGTGGAACACCTCGGCGATGCCGACGGCCAGGGTGGGCGCGCCGCCCGTGCGGGAGATGACGCTGGCCTCGCCGACGTCCTCGGCGGCTTGGGAGAACGTCTCCGGCGTCGCGGGCGGGCCGGACAGGCCGAGCGAGTTGGTGTAGTCGGCGGCCGATTCCGGAGTGCCGCCGGTGAGGCCCAGCGGCGCGTTCATGGCAAAGTACAGGTGCTGGTCGATGATGCAGGCGGTGATGATCGCCATGACCGCGACGAACGATTCGGTCAGCATGCCGCCGTAGCCGATCATCCTGGCGTTGGATTCCTTCTCCAGCAGTTTCGGCGTGGTGCCCGAGGACACCAGCGCGTGGAAACCGGAGAGCGCGCCGCAGGCGATGGTGATGAATAGGAACGGGAACAGGCTGCCCGCGAACGCCGGTCCGGTGCCGGAGATGGCGAAGTCGGAGACGGCGGGCGCGTTGAGCACCGGCATGGTGATGAGGATGCCGACGGCCAGCAGCGCGATGGTGCCGATCTTCATGAACGTGGACAGGTAGTCGCGCGGGGCCAGCAGCAGCCACACCGGCAGCACCGAGGCCAGGAACCCGTACCCGATGAGCAGCCACGCGATGGTGGTGCGCGAGAGCGTGAACCAGTCCGTGCCCCAGTCGGTTTCGGCCACCCAGCCGCCGGACACGATGGCCAGCAGCAGCAGGACCAGGCCGATCGCGGAGACCTCACCGACCCGGCCGGGCCGCAGGTACCGCAAGTAGACGCCCATGAACAGCGCGATCGGGATGGTCATCGCGATGGAGAACACGCCCCACGGGCTCTCGCCGAGCGCGTTCACGACGACCAGCGCCAGCACCGCCAGCAGGATCATCATGATGACGAGGATGCCGACGATGGCCGCCACGCCGCCGACCGCGCCGAGTTCGTCGCGCGCCATCTGCCCGAGGCTGCGGCCCCGGCGCTTGGTGGAGGCCCACAGCACCAGGTAGTCCTGCACCGCTCCGGCCACGCACACGCCGACCACGATCCAGATCGTGCCGGGCAGGTAGCCCATCTGCGCGGCCAGCACCGGGCCGACCAGCGGTCCGGCGCCCGCGATGGCGGCGAAGTGGTGTCCGTAGAGCACCCGCCGGTCCATCGGCATGAAATCCTTGCCGTTCTCCAGGATCTCGGCCGGGGTGGCGACGTCGTCGCGCGGTTTGGTGATCTTCCACTCGATGAATTTCGAGTAGAAGCGGTAGGCGATGACGTAGGTGCAGACCGCGGCGATGACGATCCACACCGCGTTGACGTTCTCCCCGCGCGCCAGGGCCAGGATGGCCCAGGCGAGCGCACCGAGTATCGCGATCCCCGCGAACACGGCCTTCTTGGCCGGAGTCATCGGAGTCCGGTCGACCACGCCGACGGGCGGCAGGCCGGGGTCGGTCCGCAGATATTCGATTGTCGCCATCTGCCCTACTCTCCCCTGCGAAACGCACAGGATCTTGCGGAAAACAGGTGAAAAGGTAGCCGATCGCCGTTCGGGGCCGTGCCGTATCGGGTCGCCGCCGGACAACCGTTAAATATTGTTCGTGTGTCGTCGGCCACCGCGACAGCCGCCGGACGTATGCTCCCACCCGGTCCGCAGCCCGCCGTCGCCGGAGGAAGCCGCACTGGAATCGATCCCGCCGTCGCCCGCCCGGTTCCGCAGGCGGACGCTGATCGGCGCGGCACTGGCCGCGCCGCTGCTCGCGGGCGGCTGCGGCGCCGACGACGACGCGCTCACCTTCTTCTTCCAGGCCCGCCCGGAGGAGGCACGGGTGCGGCTGCGGATCATCGACGAGTTCCGGGCGCGCCACCCCGACATCCGGGTGCGGACGATCATGTCCGGGCCCGATCCGCTGCAACAGATGCTCACCTACTGCGCGGGCGGCAAATGCCCCGACGTGCTGATGGCGTGGGAACTGCTCTACGCGGGCCTGGCGGCGCGGGGTGTGCTGCTGGATCTGAACACGCTGCTGGACCGCGAGCCGGAGTACGCGGCGGCGCTGCGGGCCGACAGCTATGCCACGCTCTACGACACGTTCGCCTATCGAGGCGGGCAGTACGCCTTGCCCGAGCAGTGGTCCGGGGTGTTCCTCTATTACAACCGCGACCTGTGCGCTGCGGCCGGTGTGCGCCCGCCCGCGCGGTGGCGCGACGCCTGGACCTACGAGGAGTTCCTGGACGCCACGCGCGCGCTCACCCGGCACGACGGGCGCAGCACGCGATGGGGTTTCGCCGACGCGTGGGTGCCCTACTTCTCCGCCGCCTGCTTCGGCATGAACAACGGGTCGGAATGGTTCACGCCCCCGGTCGATCCGGTGCGCGCCAACTTCGACGACCCGGGATTCGCGGCGGGATTCCAGTTCTACGCCGACCTTGCCGTGCGGCACCGTGTCGCGCCGAGAGTCGATGACCGGCAGTCGATTTCGGCGCCCGATCTGTTCCGGCGCGGGCGGGCCGGGGTGGCGTTGGGCGGGCACTGGCTGTATTCGGAATTCGCCGGGATCGAGGGCCTGCCCATCGATCTGACGGTACTGCCGGTCGGTCCGGACGGTGGACCCGGGGCGATCACCGACGTGGGCTGCACCGGGCTCGCCATCGCCGCCGACAGTCCGCGTATCGAACAGGCCTGGGAATTCGTGAAGTTCGCGACGGGGCCGGTGGGGCAGGAGATCGTGGCGGCGTCGGGATTGTTCGTGCCGGTGTTGAAATCGGCGATGGCGTCGCCGGGGTTCGCGCGGGCGCATCGCGATATCGCGAACCTGGCGGTGCTGACCGAAGGGCCGGAAAGTTCACGGGCACTGCCGATTACGCCGACGTGGGGGAAGGTGTCGGCGCTGCTCGAGCGCGGCGGGAACCGGGTGCTGCGAGGCGCGGCGACGGCGGAGTCGCTGGGCGGCGGATTCACGGCGGACGTGAACGCTTTGCTGGAGGCGCGATGAGAGCGGGGGTTCTCGGCGCGTCGCAGAAGCGCGCGGTGGCACCGGCTTCGGCGGACACCGGTGGACGTCCCGGCGCGCTCGCGCGGACCCGGGAGCGGGCGGGGTGGTTGTTCATCGCGCCGAATCTGCTGGCGGTGCTGGTGTTCCTGGTGTTTCCGCTGGTGTTCTCGCTGTACCTGAGCTTCCACTCGTGGGATCTGTTCAGCCCGCCGCAGTTCGTCGGACTGCGGAACTACCGTCGGTTGTTCGGCTCCGATCCGCTGTTCCTCATCGCGCTGCGCAATACCGCCGTATTCACGGTGCTGACCTTGGTGCCGACCGTAGTGATCGGGTTGGGGATCGCGGGTCTGCTCAATCGAAAAGTGCCGGGGATAGGCGTATTCCGGACCATGGCGTTCCTGCCGCTGGTCGCTTCGACTGTGGCGATGGCGGTGGTGTGGCGGTTCATGTTCACCACAGACGGCGGGCTGCTGAACGTGATGCTCGGCTGGGCGGGCGTACCGGCCGTGCCTTGGCTGACCGATCCGGATTGGGCGCTGGTCTCGTTGAGCATCGTCACGGTGTGGAAGAGCCTGCCGTTCGCGACCGTCATCCTGTTGGCCGCGATGCAGGGTGTGCCCGAAACGCTGTACGAGGCGGCGAAGATCGACGGGGCGGGTGTGCTGCGGAGGTTCCGGTCGATCACGCTGCCGCTCATCCGGGGACCGCTCTCGTTCGTCTTCGTGATCACGGTGATCAATTCGGTGCAGGCGTTTGACCAGGCGTACGCGCTCACCGGCGGCAACGGCGGACCGGAGACGGGGACGTACCTGCTGGGAATCATGTTGTTCCAGCACGCCTTCGGGTTCTACGAGGTCGGGTACGCCTCAGCGCTGGCGTGGGTGATCTTCGGGATTCTCCTGGTGCTCACGGTGATCCAGCTGCGATTGGCGCGGCGGGCGGAGAGTGACCTGTGAGGGTGCTGATTCGCGAGGCGCGAGTGCCCGAGCCGAACGCTGTCGGGGCACCCGGACCCGGGTCCGGGCGGCCCGCGACCGGTGACCGGCGGTGATGCCGAAGGGCCGGGCCGAGCAGGGGGTTCGGCGCAGGGTGGTGCAGGGCATCTGCGTCTACCTCGCGCTGGTGGCCGTCGCGTGGTGCGCGCTGGGGCCGATCCTGTGGGCGCTGTCGGGGGCGTTGAAGTCCGACGGCGAGATCGTCGAGCCGGCGGTGCTGCCCGAGAGCCCGCGGTGGTCCAACTTCGGGCGGGTGTTCGAGGTGCTGCCGATGGGCCGGATGCTGCTCAACACCGCTGTCTACGCCGCGTGCGTCACGGCGGGGCAGGTGTTCTTCTGCTCGCTGGCCGGATACGCGTTCGCGCGCTTGCGGTTTCGCGGGCGGGACGTGCTGTTCCTGGCATACCTCGCCACGCTGATGGTGCCGCTCACCGTCACCGTTATCCCGCAGTTCCTGCTCATGCGGGCCTTCGGGTGGGTGGACACGCCGTGGTCGATGATCGTGCCCGGCCTGTTCGGCAGCGCCTTCGGCACCTACCTCATGCGGCAGTTCTTCCGTACGCTCCCCGACGAACTGGAGGAGGCGGCCATCCTCGACGGCTGCACCACCTGGCAGGTCTACTGGCGCGTCCTGCTCCCGCACACCCGCCCGGCCCTCATGGTCCTGGCGGTCCTCACCTGGATCACCGTGTGGAACGACTTCCTCTGGCCGCTGGTGATGATCCAGCGGAATGAATACGCCACCGCCACTTTGGGTCTGGTGCGCCTGCAAGGGCAGTACTACTCGCAGTGGCCGCTGCTGATGGCGGCGGCGATGGTGATTCTCGCGCCGTTGGTCGCGGTGTACGCCGTCGCGCAGCGGGCGTTCCTGCGCGGGACGGCGATGTCGGGGTTGGGTGGGCGGTGAGGTTGGGGGCTTGTGCGGAAGGCGGCGGGCGCGGGCTCAGCGCACGGCGGCGTCTGATTGGGCCGTGTGCCTGATGCGGGCCGCGCGCGCAGTGCGGACGTACTTCCCGTCGGGCCGGACGATCACGCCGTTCTCATCGAGTCCGATTGCCCGGGAGGCTTTTTCGTCCACCAGACGCGTGATCATGGCCGCGCTGTCGGGAGTGCGCGGCGGTGGACGGCCGGGTGCGCGGCGGCGCAGGATCGTCAAGCCCGGCCCGAGCAGGTCCAGCGTCGATCTGCCGTCGCGCAGGCGGGCGTGGGGGAGCCGGCCGCCGAGGTCGGCGCGCAGTTCCTGTTCGGCACTGCGCCACGAGCCCGTCGGGTCGGCGGAGCGCGCCACGTTGTGTTCGGCGACGGGGCGGCGCTCGGCCTCGTAGGTGTCGAGCAGGTGCGGGGGTGCCCACCCCGCGAGCACCCAGCCCAGCTTCCAGCCGAGGTCGAAGCCATCGTGGACGGCGGTGTTCATGCCGGTGGCACCGCGCGGCGTCACCCGGTGCGCCGCATCGCCCACCAGGAACGCCGAGTCGTGCCGGAAGCGTTCGGCGAGTTGGGAAACAGCGGTCACTCGGTGGATGCCGTGAATCTCCGCGCTCAGCGAAGCATCGCCGGCTGCGACCCGAATACGTTCCAGCGCCGCGGCTTCCGAGTCCGGTGCGGTGGTCTCGGCCGCGTACACCCACCTGTCGGCGGGTCCCGCCGGAATGAATACGCCCTCCGCTCCGGGTGCACCGACGCTGTAGATCAGATACCGGTGCGGCCCGATCCGATCCCACAAAGGCGCCCGCATCACGACGGTGAACCCGGTCAATTCTGTTGGTGGGCCGGTCATTCCGATGTCCAGCATGCTCCGCACCGTGCTGTGCGCGCCGTCGGCGGCGATGAGGTACCGCGCGTGCACCTGGGTCGAATCCGAGAGCCGCGCGTCCACTCCGTCCGGCCCGACCTCCAGATCCACGAGTTCCACCCCGCGTCGCACCTCGACCGGTGCCAACGCGCCCACATAGCGCGACAGCACCCGCTCGAGATGGTCCTGCGGCGCGCACAACGGTGTGGTGGGACTCAGCCGCGCCGCCCGCCCGCGCGACGGAAACCCGACATCGGACGCCTCACCGTTCCCCACCTCGGCGAGCGTGCGACATCGCCAGGCCAGCATCTCCACATCGACTGAGCCGCCACGCAATTCGGCTTCCAACCCCATCGCACGGAAGATCTCCATCGACCGCAGGCTGATCACGGTCGCGCGCGGCGCCGCACCCACCTCCGCGCGCCGGTCCACGAGCAACGTCGACACGCCGTATCGGGCCAGCGTCGCGGCCGCGGTCAACCCGGCGGGCCCCGCACCCACGACCAACACCTGCACCTCACGGGCCGGGCGACGGTCGTTCACGACGGCCCGTCCACGCAGCGCGAACCGCGCGTCCGCACCGCGGATCTCCCGGGACTCCGCGCCGCGCGATCACCGCGCCCGTTCCCGGACATGCCGTCACCCCGGCGGTGAACGGGTGTTTCGGTGATCATCAGCAGCCTCCGGTCGCGTATCGCTCACGGCCGGCACCACCGCGCCCCGTGCCGATCGGTCCGGACGCTCCCGCGCCGCGGGCCCGCAGGTGGAAGCCAACCGCTCCACACCTCAACATCGCGAGCCCGCGCGCGACCGCAACACCTCGCCGGAGATCACTCGCCCCAGTACGTCCCGAAGCTCCAGATATTGCCCTCCGGATCCCGCACGCTGAACCCGCGCGAGCCGTAGTCCTCATCGCGCATCCCGCGCACGACCTCGGCCCCGGCCGCCGTTGCGCGGGCGAACAGGTCGTCGGGGTGCTCGCAGACCAGGTAAATAGTGTCGGTGCCGGGCGGGCGGCTGAACGGGCTGTCGTCCTTGTCGGCGCTGCCGAACATGAGGCCGCCGCCCAGCGGCCAGCGCAGTTCACCGTGTTCGACGATGGATGGGTCGCCTTCGCGCGCGTAGAGCGCGGTCTGCTGGAAACCGAAGGCGTTCACGAGGAAGTCGACCATTGCCCGCGCATCGCGGAACGACAGACAGGGCCAGAGTGCGGTACGGGTGGTGTTCGTCGTATTCGTCATGGTCTCAGCCTCATCCGCGCAGGTCGGGTTCGTCTTGGACGGATGGAATCTCCTCGCCCAGCCACACCGTCGGGCTGCATCCGGCGAGCTCGGCGAAGTCGCGGTTCAGGTGCGCCTGGTCGTAGTACCCGCAGCTGGCCGCGACCTGCGCGATGGTGACGAACGAGGGCGTGCGTTCCAGCATTCGCCGCGCCTTCTCGAACCGGGCGATGCGCGCCGCCAGCTTCGGGCCGAGCCCGAATTCCGCCGCGAACCGGCGGGTCAGGTGTTGTCTGCTCCAGCCGACGCGCTCGGCGAGCGCACCGATCGGCACGGTGCCGTCGGTGCGGGTGACGGTGCGCCAAGCCCAGGTGAGCTCGGGCCCCACGGCGCGGTCCGGGTGGGCGAGCCCGGTCAGCACCTCGTCGCAGATGGCGAAGCGCCGCGACCACGGTGCCGGGCCCTGCAAGCGCTCCCACAGTTCGTCCCCGACGTTGCCCACCAGATCGGAGAATTCGAGCGAGATGTTCCACAGCGCGCGGGCGGGGGCACTGAACAGCGTGCGGCACCCCAACGGTGTGAGCGCGATCGCGACGCCCTCCTGATTCCCGGTGTGGGAGATCGAGGCCGAGGCCGCCTGCAACCCGCTGAGCACACAGCGGTAATCCTGCGGACTTTGTGCCGGATCGGTCTGCGCCACCACATCTATGGTCGGGCCGATCGCGACGATGAACGTCATGTGGCGTGATGGCAGCCCTCGGTGCAGACCGGGTGCGTAACCGGTCATCCGGTAGCCGAGGTAGTGGTCGATGAAGCCGGCCAGCGCGGGCGCGGGGCGTGCTCTCACCACCTCCGTGGTGGGCTCCATACGCGTCACGGTACGCCCGTGCGGGCGATCCGCAAACGGCTTCGAGCGGGCTCGCGCAGTGGCGCGCGCCGCGCTCACCGGGGCGGTGAGATCGCGCACACGGGCCGGTCACGGCCTGTGAGATGCGGTTGCCAGACGGTTACCGTTACGCGGTCCTGGAAGAGTGGAGGTGTCATGCGTCGAATCCGTTATGAGCGCCATGGTGGTCGTGACGTGCTCGAACCGGAGACGGCGGAGACACCGGTGCCCGGTGCCGGCGAACTTCTGGTGAAGGTCGACGCGATCGGCGTCACCCTGCCCGTCGTGCGCGACCCGGCCGTGCTCGCCGGTGAGATCGCGGGCGAGGTGATCGCGGTCGGCGAGGGCGTCACCACCTGCGCGCCCGGCTTCCGCGTCACCGGGCTCTGTACCGGGCACGCCTACGCCGAGTACGCGATCCTGCGCGAGGATCTGGCCTCGCCGATCCCCGACGGCGCGTCGGCCGTCGACGCCGTCGCCCTGGTGCGCGGTGGACTGGTCGCGCTCGGCGCACTCGACGCGGCGAGTCCCCAATCGGGGGAATCGGCGCTGGTCACGGCTGCGGCGAGCGGTGTCGGTCATCTCGCGGTGCAGTTGGCGCGGGTGCGCGGCGCCAAGCGCGTGGTCGCGGCGGTCTCCGATCCGGCCAAGGGCGATTTCCTGCGCGACCTCGGCGTGGACGACGTGATCGTCTACGCCGAGCCGCCGGCCGAGCCGGTCGACTACGCCCTCGACGGTGTCGGGCATCTGGCACCGGCACTGTCCGCGCTCGCTCCGGGTGGGCGACTTGTCGCGTTCGGCTCCGGTGGCGGCGCCGTCGGCACCGACGACCTGCTCACCGACGCCAAGTCGATCATCGGTTTCCAGATCGCGCGCCTGGCGCCCGAGGTGTACGACGACCTGCGCCAAGAGCTTTGGCAGTACTTCGCCTCCGGTCAGCTGCGTCCCGCCGTGCACGCCGAGTTCGTGTTGGACGACGCGGGAGAGGCGCACGCGGTGATCGCCGGGCGGGCGAATCTGGGGAAGGTCGTGCTGGTTCCGTGAGTGGGGACGTCGGGCTTCGCGTCGCATCCCGATCCGAGAGCGGGTCGGCAGCGCCTGCTCCCTCGGCCGGTAGCTGGATCCGGCGGACGGCGACGTCCGAGGGGCGGAGACCAGCGCGTAGACTCCCCATCTCGTGAGTCTCACCCTCGGAATCGTCGGCCTGCCCAACGTCGGAAAGTCGACGCTGTTCAACGCGCTGACCAAGAACGACGTGCTGGCGGCGAACTACCCGTTCGCGACGATCGAGCCGAACGTCGGCGTGGTGCCGCTGCCCGATCCGCGGCTCGACGAGCTGGCGAAGATCTTCGGTTCCGAACGCATCGTGCCCGCCACCGTGTCGTTCGTCGACATCGCCGGCATCGTGAAGGGCGCCTCCGAGGGCGCGGGCCTGGGCAACAAGTTCCTCGCCAATATCCGCGAGGCCGACGCCATCTGCCAGGTGGTGCGCGTGTTCGCCGACGACGACGTGGTGCACGTGGACGGGCGCGTCGACCCGTCCGCCGACATCGAGGTCATCGAGACCGAGCTGATCCTCGCCGACCTGCAGACCCTGGAGAAGGCCGTCGTGCGCCTCGACAAGGAGGCGAAGGTCAAGAAGGACCGCAAGCCGGTCGCCGACGCCGCCAAGGCCGCCCAGGAGATCCTCAACGGCGGCAAGACCCTCTTCGCCGCGCAGGGCGAGGTCGACACCGACCTGCTCAAAGAGCTGTCGCTGCTCACCACCAAGCCCTTCCTCTACGTCTTCAACGCCGACGAGTCCGTCCTCACCGACGAGGCCAAGATCGCCGAACTGACGGCCTCCGTCGCCCCCGCCGACGCCGTCTTCCTCGACGCCAAGGTCGAAGCCGAACTCCTCGAACTCGACGACGAATCCGCCGCCGAACTCCTCGAATCCATCGGCCAGACCGAACCCGGCCTGCACGCACTGGCCCGCGCCGGCTTCCACACCCTCGGCCTCCAGACCTACCTCACCGCGGGCCCCAAAGAAGCCCGCGCCTGGACCATCCACCAAGGCGACACCGCCCCCAAAGCCGCCGGCGTCATCCACACCGACTTCGAACGCGGCTTCATCAAAGCCGAAGTCGTCGCCTTCACCGACCTCGTCGCCGCCGGTTCCATGGCGGCCGCCAAGGCCGCGGGCAAAGTGCGGATGGAGGGGAAGGATTACGTGATGGTGGACGGGGACGTGGTCGAGTTCAGGTTCAACGTCTGACGTTCCGACCCGATCCGGTGGGCTCGTCCTCAACGCAACGTGCCCAGCCCTCTCCGCTCGCATCATCGTGGTGGATGGGGCGGAGTCGTGGGTCTGAATCCAGGGAGTAGGCGCCGCGACGGCGGGCGTTACCCATCGACGGATGAGTGAGCGTTTCGGCATACGGCCCGGTACGAACGGGCTGGCGATCGGCGCAGTGGCTGCTCCGGTGGTCGGGCTCGCCGCGAGCGCGCTCTTCTTCGGCGCGGCTACTCTGCTCGCGTCGATCGCGGGGATCGCGCTCGGGATCATCGCGCTGCAACAGATCAACCGGACCGGTGAGCAGGGCAGAACTCTTGCGATCGGCGGAATCGTCGTCGGTGGGCTGCTGCTCGTCGTGGTGGTGGCGCTCTTCGTCGTGTTCGGCATCGTCGGAATGCCCGAGGACTAGCCTCTGTGAGGATGTGACCCGCCCGGAAGCTCTGAAGGCCTGCGCATCGATGGTCAGCCCAGAGGACACAGGATTGTCTGTCGGCGGCGTTCACTCCACCCTGCCTATCGGGCCGACGAGATCCCCGGAATTCGTACTGCTGAGACGGGTGACGGCACGGCGCTGGTGTGCGAAATCGCACCATGGTGGACGAAAGCCTGTGGGCGGAGATCGGCGATCGCGTACGCGAGAGCCGGCTCGCCGCGGGGTTCTCCCAGGGGGAGTTGGCGCAGCGTGTCGGGCTGGAGCGCAGCAAGATCACCAAGATCGAGGCGGGCGCGCGGCAGATCAGTGCGGTGGAACTGACGCGGCTGGCTACCGAACTGGGCATGCCGTTGGGGCACTTCCTCCACGCTCGGCCGAAGGTGATCTCCCAGCGGACACCGCTGGTCGACGATACGAATTCGCCCACGGCACAAGTGTCCTATCGCGTCGAGGCAGTTCTGGCGGCGTGGTTGCGCGATGTCCGGGATGTCCTCGGCTTCGGTTCGTGGAAACCGCCGTCCCTGTTGCGTTACCCAGGCAGCGTCGAGACCGCGGACGACGCGCGTGGTGTGGCGAACTGGACGCGAAAGCAGCTGGGTCTCGATCGGGGGCCCATCGAAACGATGATGTCGGTGTGCGAAAAGGCCGGCCAGCTCGTGCTCGTGGTCGACGTTCCCGGTGACGGCGCCTCGCTGATCGAGGACGACCTCGCGGTCGCGGTGGTCAGCAGTACGCGTGATCCCGGGCGGCGGCGGGCGACCGCGGCGCACGAACTCGGGCACATGGTGCTCGGTGACGAGTACTCGAGCGACCTGGGTGGCGGCGTCGCCTCGGCCAGGCGCGACCGAGAGGCGGTCATCGATGCGTTCGCCGCCGAACTCCTGCTGCCGGTGGCGGCGATCCGGCAGAGCGGTCCGCCGACCGGGGACCCGCGCGCCTACCTGATCGAGCTCGCGGCCAGGTATCGCACATCGTGGACGTTGGCGATCAGGCAGGCCATCGTTGCCGGCTTGATCGACCCCTCGGACGAGGTCCGCTGGCTGTCGTCGTCGAAGCCGACGCACGCCGAGATCAGACAGGCGGTCGAATGGACTCCGCCCCCGGACTTCGATCGAGTACGGGTGCCACCGGGGTATGCCGATGCGGTCCTCACCGCGTGGACCGGCAACCTGATCACGGTCGCGCGGGTGATCGAGCTGATGCACGGCCAGGTCACGCGCGACGACTTGGGCGTGGAGGATGACAGCGCGGACGAGCCGTGAGCGAACGATCTCGGCTCGTCTTCGACACAACGTGTCTCGCGCGCTTCGCCCGCATCGACCGCGTGGATGTTCTGGGATGTGTTCTGGTCGAGTATGAATGCTCGACCACGGAGTTCGTCCGTGAGGAGCTGCGAGGCGGCTGCGGACAGTATCCGGAATCGCCGTGCGTCGGAAGCGGATCGGCTGAGCGTCGAGCAACTCGACACGGCCGAAGCACTTCTCGCGTTCGACGGGTGAGTCCGGCGCATCGGTGCAGGCAGTCGCGATATGGGAGAGGCGAGTGTCTTCGCTGCGGCGGAGCTGTTGAACGGTATCGCGATCACCGACGATCGGGCGTCTATCAAGGTGGCCAGGAACCACGGGCTGGAAGTCCACGGCACGCTGTGGCTGCTCGCGGGCGCCTGCAGCGACGGCAAACTCACCGAAGGCGAGACCTCGAACCTGGTCGATATGTTGGATGACAGTGGATTGCGGCTGCCCTGCAAGGGATCCGAATTCCCGACATGGGCGCGCTCCAATGGCTTGCTCTGACCGGATGCAGCTCATCCGCTGATGCAGATCGCCTGACCTGCGGCGACTTGTCACTGGCGTCAGGGCATCGCCCGCGCGGACCATTGGCGGTGACCATCCTGACTCGCCTGGTCGAGCGGCTACGGACGAGTGCGTCGAAAGCCTCCGCGTTCGGATCTTGTGATGATCAGGCTGGGGTTTCGGCTGTGTAGTTCGGCGGCGATGTCGTCCAGCGATACCGGGCGTAGCCAGCGTTCCGCGAGGGTGCGCGGGTAGCCGGCCGCAAGTCTGCCTATCGGTCCGAGAATCCATCTGGGCCAACGGCTTTCGGTGACCTTCGGGCCGCGATCGACCAGTTCGACGGCCAGGTACCTCGTGCCGTGGGCCGTGATCAGATGGATGCGCGATATCGCAGCCCACGGGATTCGGCCGAATGGGCTGAACGTCAGCCCCTGATCATCGACTACCAGTTCTGGTGTGGGACGGATGACGCGGTCCAGCACGAGAAGGAGGGCGAGGGATCCTACGATGATCGGCGCCACCACGGGAAACATCAGCGGCGAGCCGGGCGTGGTCGTCACGAGTAGCAACCAGCCGCCCCCGACCGCTATCAAGCCCAACAACAACATCTCTGCCCAACGGGCCCACGAAGATCGAAAGATAGTCGGCGGTGTCGATTCTTCCGGAGGCTGGCCCACGATCCTGGACCGTAGTGCCCTCGTCGGGTCAGGTCGAGGTCGAGGTGGACATCTGACCAGCAGGCAGATCGAAGAGGTCGGGGACGCGCGGCCGTCGCTGGATGCGCTGTGGCCAGTTCCGGCGGGTGGCTGCGGACGTGGCGTGGCCCGCCATATCCGACCCGGCGCGGTGGGACGCGCGACGGCACCGACGCCGGAATCACCTTGGTGCGCTGAGTATTTCGGCGCGGATCGGGATGGGATCCGTCCGGGGCGGAGCGGAGCGGCGACACCCCGACCCGGTTCGCGTCGGAATGGAGGTGACGAGGCTGCCCGTGACGGCCTGGTCGGCAACCGCAGGGGCGTCCGATAACGGGCGTGGTGTGTATCGCGGGCGTGCCCCTTGCCGGGTGGGTTCGCCACGCACTACCCCTTGCGCTCGTATCGAGCACGGGCGCGTTCGTGGGCGGAGTGCAGGAGGTCGTTGACGGAGGCCGAAGTGCCGGGTCCGGGGTTGACGACCGAGAGCCAGGCTGCTGAGAAGTAGGTCGGGTGGGGGAACAGGGTGTCTTCGGCGGTTGGGTCGAAGGGGTGGTTCGGGGTTTCGCGGGGTGTGTGGCCGGTGTGGTGGACGAAGGCGTCGCGGCCCGCGTTGATGTTGAGGCGGAAGGCGCCGGGGCGGTCGAGGCGGGAGGCCGGTTCGTCGGGGTAGTCCTTGGTGACGATCGTGGCGAAGGGTTGGGTTGTGGTGGGGACGTTGCCGTCGGGCGCGTAGTAGAAGAAGACGTCGCCCCAGGCGATCTCCGGGGAGCCGTCGCCCTCGGTCGGGCGCAGGACGAGGGTGCCGCCGAGGGATTCGAGGTAGGTGATGATCTCGTCGATGGTCATGGTTCCAGCGTTACATTGAAGTGCTCGTGTGGACTTCTGGCCGGTTTCTGGAGGTGGATCTGTGGAAAGTCTCCAATCGGGTGCATTGCGGACGGCGGACGTGGCGCGGGCCGCCGGGTTCTCGGTGCAGCAGATCCGGAATCTGGAGGGGCAAGGTGTGCTGCCGGCTGCCGCGCGCACAGCGAGTGGATACCGGGTGTACGGACGTCCGCACGTGGTGGCGGCGCGCGCGTATCGGGCGTTGGCGCGTGGTGCGGGGCCGGTGGAGGCGAAGCGGATCATGCGGGCCGCGCACGAGTCACCGCCCCGCATGTTCGCTCTGCTCGACGAGGTGCACGCGCGGTTGCACGCGGAACGGCGGGATCTCGAATCCGCGCGGGCGGCAGTGCGTTTCATCGCAGACGAGCCGATCGTGGAACCGGTCGCCGCGGATGAGATGAGCATCGCCGAGCTGGCGGAAGCGCTCGGTGTGCGCACGTCGACGTTGCGGCACTGGGATGCTATGGAACTCGTTGTTCCCGAACGTGATTCGGTGGGCGCAGCGCGGAAGTACCCGCCCGCCGCTGTGCGGGACGCGCGGATCGTGCATCAACTCCGCCTGGCCGGGTATGGGATCGAACCGTTGCGTCAGCTGATGCCGCGGTTGCGCGGTGCGCGGCGGTGGGAGGAGGTCGCGGAAGGTCTGGCCGCTCGGGATGCGAGCATCCTCGCGCGCTCCGAGGCGTTGCTGGAGGGGGCGGCGCAGTTGCGAGAGCTATTGGTGCTGAGCTGATCTCGGCAAGCCAGTGCTCGCCTGGCGATCCTGGGCGTCCGGTGGGCACGCGCGTGTGGCGGGGTGGTCATATGCGTGCGGTGGTGTGCGTGTGCGGTAATCCCGTCGGCGTTCATGGGGCTCTGCGTGGGTGAGACCTTGATCCGCAGCCGGGTGCAGGCGGCGCAGGTGGACGGCGACGGCGCGTCCGGTGCGGTCGAAGGGGCCGGCGCACCGTTGCCGAGATCGGCGCACCCGGCGCGGACCCGAGCCCCCGGTTCAGCGGTCTCGACGGGAACGCGGCGAGTGCCGATGGCCGACCTGCTCGAGACGGTGGCCCACAGCGGGACTCGCAACGGAGCTCACCTACTTGAATCGCGCACTCTGCGATATCCATCCGGGATGTCGACTCGAAAGATCGCGGCCCGGAAGAAGCCAGAACATTGCCGACCGGTCGGCATGAATCCCGCGCAGTCCAGGACGCTGCGATTTTGCCAACCGTGGAGTTCGGACATCGAAATGTCCCGCACCCGAATGGTTTCCGAACCGAACCGAATACCGATCGGTAAGCGACCAGGAGGTATAGAGTTCCGTACGGTTTATTATCGGAACACGGGCTACCGGGGGGTATCTTATACCTTCCGGTATGAAATACCGGAAGGTATTCTTTCCCCTATTTTCCGAAAAATTCGGCAGTAGCCCGCGATTTCCCGAGGGGTTGCCTGTAGCGTCTCGTGCCAATGGCAGGCAGGTAGGCGAATGGTGATGCGGTGATCGGTATCGAGGGTTGTCTGGATCGGATCATGGAGATTCCCGGAGCCCGGGGGGCGACCTTGGCGGACAGTGCGAGCGGGTTGGCGATCGCCTCGGCCGGCCTGCCCGGCCCCACCGACCAGCACGAGGACGCGGCCGCCACGACCGACGTCGTCCGGGCCGTCTTGGCTTGTCCCGCTTTCGCGAACGGCCATCACGGCGACGATGTCACCGAGATCGTCGTCAGCGGCGATCACGGATTCCACCTGGTGAATCTGGTCGACGGCGACTTCGAGGGCAGGCTGTTCGTGCACGTCGTCTTCGACGGAGACACCGGGAATCTCGCGCTGGCGAGATTCCGGCTGCGGGGAATTCTCGAAGAGTTCGCCGGAGGCATCGATGAGCGTTGATCTGGCCGGCGAACTGTGTCGCCTCGAGGAGGAGGGCAGCACCGGCGTACTGCGTGCGGGCGACGGTGTCTTCCATTTCTCGGACGGCGCGATCACCTCGGTGGATTGCCCGCGCACGACCGGGTTGGAGCGGCTCGCCGTCGAAGCGGGGGTGGTGACCACCGAGGATTGGCGGCGCGCCGGATCTGGGGATGCCGCGCCGCTGCTGAAAAAGCCGAAGCTGGAAACGCTGGCGGTGCTCTCGGTGTACGACGCGGCCTATTTCGTGCTGACCTCCGACGCCGCTCCCGAATTCCGGCCGACGGCTCCGCATTGGTTGTCCGGGGTGTGCCGGGTGCGTCCGCGCGCCTTGGTCCGCGAATGCGTGCGGCGGGGGGACTCCGGGCCCTGGTTGGCGGACCTGGTCGACCGCGTGCCGGTCGTCCCCGCGCGACGGGTGCCGCAGGAGCGGGTGACGCTCACCGGTGGGCAGGCCGAAGTGCTGGCCGCCGCCGACGCGCGCCGCAGCATCGCCGGGATCGCCAGGGAACTGGGCCGCACGACGTACGGATGCCTGGTGGCGGTGCGCGACCTCACCGAAGCCGGTCTCATCGCGCCGCCGGAAGCTGTTCCCGCCGAGGCGGTTTCGCGTGGCAGCGACGGCGTTGCCCGCCGTGGTCCGCGGCATGCTCGGGTGGAATCGGCCGAGTTCTCCGATTCCGTTGGCCTCGTGCGTCATTCGCCCCCGCAGGCCGGATCTCCGGCGCTGCCGCTGCGTCGCCGCGCGCAGGCGAGTGTGCCGGTGCCGGCCGCGGACCGGTGGCAGCCGGTCGACCGAGACCTGCTCGTCCGGCTCCGAGTCGCGTTGCGGGAGTTGACATAGCGGTGCGCAGGAAGCGATTCGGTGAACTGATAGGAAGGCTGACCAAGATGCCGACGACCGGACCCGAACCGAGCGCGATCGTGCTGGCCGAACTCAAAGCACTCGGCGATCGCGTGCCCGAACTGACCGGCACGCTGGTGGCCTCGACCGACGGCCTGCTCATCGCGCACGATCTGCCGCCGCACATCGAACCCAACGGGATGGCCGCACTCACGGCCTCGCAGTTGTCGCTCTCGCATCGGGTCGCGACCACCGCGCACGGCGGTGGTTTCGACGAGGTGGTGGTGAACGGGTCCGCGGGCAACGTCGTGATCTACGCGGCCGGGTGGGCGGCCGCGCTCACCGTGCTGGCCGGGCCGGGCGTGAATGTCGGCCGCCTGCACCTGGAATCGCGTCCAGCCGCCCGCGCGATCGGCGAGCATCTGGCGGCTCGCACGAAAGACCAACGAAGACAACAAGTTTCGAACACCGATGGAAAGGAATGATATGTCCGCAATGGATGTCGCCCTGAAGGACATGATGGTGATCGACGGCGCGATAGGCGCCGCCGTGGTCGACTACACCAGCGGGATGTCGCTGGGGATGCTCGGCAGCTCCAAGGGACTCGACCTGCAGGTCGCGGGAGCCGGCAACACCGAAGTGGTGCGCGCGAAGCTGCGCACCATGGAACAGCTCGGGCTCAACGATGCCATCGAGGACATCCTCATCACGCTCTCCGGCCAGTACCACATCATCCGCCCCATGACCGGCCGCAAATCCAAGGGCCTGTTCCTCTACCTGGCCCTCGACCGCGGCCGCGCCAACCTCGCCCTGGCCCGCCACCGCCTCAAGGGCATCGAAGAAGACCTCGAGGTCTGAGCGACCCCGACCCTCCTGGCCGATGAGGCGCCATGAGGTGTGCGCCGGATCTCGCCGTCACCGTCGCCGGCGAGATCGGCTCGTGCACAAGGGGATCAGCGCACGTTTCACTAATCTGTTGCCGGCGTCAACTCCTCCGCCCGATAACGTGCGACCGTCCTCTCCGTCTCTTCGGCGATGAGGTCGGCGTTGATCTGGGCGCCGGTGAAGGCGCCCGCGGAGGCGGCGCCGCCGACGAAGGCGGACAGGTCGGTGACGTTGCCCGCCAGCCAGACGCCCGGTACCGAGGTGCGGCCCGTCGGCTCGGACGGGTAGAACTCGCCCATCGGGTGTTGTTCGGGGCGCAGGCCGAGGCGGTCGAGGAGGCCGCTGCGCGCGACCATGCGGGTGCCGACGGCGAGGGCGTCGAGGGCGACGGAGGTGCCGTCGGCGAGGCGGACGCCGGTGAGGTGGTCGTCCGCGACGTCGAGGCCGGTCACCTCGCGGTTCACGACGGTGATATCCCTTGCCCGCAAACGGATTTCGTCCTCGGAGGAGATCTCGAGTCCGTTGCGGAAGAAGGTGACCTCGGGGCTCAACTGGCGGAACATCAGCACTTGGTGCACCGACATCGGCCCGGTGCCGAGCACGCCGATCGCGCGGTCGCGCACCTCCCATCCGTGGCAGTACGGGCAGTGCAGAACATCGCGGCCCCACCGTTCGCGCAGGCCGGTGATGTCGGGTAGTTCGTCGACCAGGCCCGTGGTGACGAGCAGCCGGCGGGCCCGGGTCGTGCGCCCGTCCGCGAGGGTGACGACGAACCCGTCCCCGTCGGGCCGCGCGTCGACCACCTCGCCGGACACCACCTGCCCGCCGTAGGAGCGCACCTCCTCGCGCCCGCGCGCCAGCAGCTCACCGGGCGGGGTGTTCTCGCGGCCGAGCAGGCCGTGCACCCGGTCGGCCGGTGCGTTGCGCGGCGCACCCGCGTCGATCACCACCACCGAGCGGCGCGATCGCGCGAGCATCAGCGCGCCGTTCAACCCGGCCGGGCCACCACCGACGACCACCACTTCGTAGCTGCTGTTCAGCTTTTCGGTCAACTGGACCACCTCCGCGTCCGACTATGCGTCGGCTCCCAGCGGCGTGGCAAAGTAATTTGCCGACGTGGCAAACTGGAGGGGTGGACACTGATCTCGATCATGCCCTCGGCGCGGTCGGCCCCCGGCTGCGCGACCTGCGCCGCGCCCGCGGCACCACGTTGGCCGAGCTGTCGGACACCACCGGCATCTCGGTGAGCACGCTCTCCCGGCTGGAGTCCGGCGCGCGCAAACCGACCCTGGAACTGCTGTTCCCGCTGGCCAGAGCCTACGGCGTGACGCTGGACGAACTGGTGGACGCACCGCCCACCGGCGACCCGCGCGTGCACATGCGGCCGGTCACCAGCAACGGCCTGACCATGGTGCCGCTCTCGCGCAGGGCCGGTGGCGTGCAGGCGTTCAAGATCATCCTCCCGCCCGCCGATCCGGGCCGCGCGCCCCGGTTGCAGACGCACGAGGGCTACGAGTGGATGTACGTACTCGACGGCCGGCTCCGCGTGCTCCTCGGGGAGCACGATTTCGTGATGAGCCCCGGCGAGGCCGCCGAGTTCGACACCCACGTCCCGCACTGGTTCGGCTCCGCCGGTGATCAGCCGGCGGAGATCCTGAGCCTGTTCGGCAAACAGGGGGAGCGTGCCCATCTGCGCGTGCGTCCGAAGGGGCGCGGCTAGCGCGCCGGGACGTGCCGGTAGATGATCGGCTGCGCCGCAATGCCGTTCGCGGCGAAGTTGGCCAGCACGAACCGGCGGAACTGCGGGTGGAAGACCAGCTTGGGCAGGAACGTCCGGACGTTGGGCCAGCTGGCGAAGTTCACGATGCCGTAGTCCCCGGGTTCGCCGGGAATCGGCCGCAGGAGCGTCGAATCCGGGAGATGCGTCTTCTCCTGGAACCAGCCGGCCGTGTATCGCCAGACGTCGATCAGTGTTTCGGTATCGGTGGCATGGAAGTAGTTGAACAGAAACGGTTTCCGATCGTCCACCGCGACCTCGGCGATCCGTGCGATATTGCGGCTCGCGACCTCGTGCACCCGCTCGGACTCCGCCAGCGCGGCCCGTAGGGCGCGGAAGTCGTTGTCGGCGCGCACATCGTCGATCGCCTCGACGGTCTTGGTCCTGATCAGCACCGCCACGTCGTAGCGGGCGGGCCGCACGCCGTGGCGGCGCAGCAGTTCGCTGCCTTCGCCGGGCGTGCGGAAGATCGCGCGGAACGCGACCGCCTGCACCACATCCGCGCGGGCGTCCAGCTTCTCGGCGAGTTCGGCGACCCGGTCGACCAGCCGCGCGCGCGTCTTGCTCGGCAGCGGAAAAAGTCCGAGCCAGCCGCCGACCTCGGCGGCGAGCAGCAGATAGCCGTTGTCGTCGGATTCGCCGAGGCGGGCCGGAACGGCCAGGTGGTCGTTGATGATTCGCATGATGTTGCCTTTCTCCGCGGGGATGTCAGCGGCGCTCGAGGCCGGACAGTTGGCGAGCGAGCTTGCGCCGGAATACGGGCAGCCGCCCGGCCAGGCTCACGAGGAGGTTGCGCGCGGGCCGCTTGCCCGCCGACGCGGTCGCGAGCTTCGTGAGCCTGCTCGCCAACCCGACCACCTGTTCGGCGACGGCGCGACGGGCGGTGGCGTGCGCGTCGAGCAGCTGGTCGTCCGCGCCGCCGAGCACCCGAGAGAGGTTGTCGCCGAGGGTTATCGCGTCCTCGATGCCGAGGTTCATGCCCTGGCCGCCCGCGGGGGAGTGCACGTGCGCGGCGTCGCCCGCCAGCAGGACGCGTCCGGCGCGGAACGATGCGGCCACGCGGTGGTGCACGCGGAACCGCGAACTCCAGACGACCTCCTCGACCACCACGGGATTCGCTTCCGGCCCGCGCTGGTCCAGCAGCCGCTGGACGAACGCGGCGCCGGGTTCGCGCGGCGCGTCCTCGACGGTGGCAACGACGCGGAACATGTTGTCCGGCAACGCCGCCAGCACCACCAGCCCGGCCGGTGAGAAGTAGAGGATCACCTCGTCGGCCGGCACGCCGCCGGAGAGCCGGACGTCGGCCAGTACGAACGAATCGGCGTAGGTGCCGCCGGTGAACTCGATCCCGGCCTGCTCCCGGACGGTGCTGTGCATGCCGTCCGCGCCGATGAGGTAGCGCG
This sequence comes from Nocardia puris, assembly GCF_036051655.1. Lineage (NCBI taxonomy): Bacteria > Bacillati > Actinomycetota > Actinomycetes > Mycobacteriales > Nocardiaceae > Nocardia > Nocardia puris. The sequence goes on from NZ_CP107943.1 coordinate 3,415,826, forward strand.
CCGTGACCTGGTGCCCGTCCTGGAAGGTGGCGGTCACCGAGGTGGCGTCCTGCGTGACCGCGGTGACGGTCGCCGGTCGAATCACCTTGCCGCCCAACTCTTCCAGCCGCGCCAGCAGGAACGCCTCGGTGTCGGCCTGGGAGATCATCAGCGTGTAGGGGTAGGCGGTCGGCAGGTTGTCGAACGGCACCTCGACCAGCACGCGGTCGCGGTCGCGAATGGTGAAGGTGGGGATGTGTACGCCCCGCGCGACCAGTGCGGGCGTGACCCCGTAGGGCTCGAGCAGTTCGAGGGTGTGCGGGTGGATCACGGCCGCGCGCGAGGTGTTCGCGCCCTCGGCCTGGTTGTCCACGATCGTGACGTCGTGGCCGCGCTGGACGAGTGCGAGTGCGGCGGCGAGTCCGACCGGGCCCGCCCCGACGATCAGTACCTCCGTGGTGGTGGGAATCATGACCACTCCTTTGTCAACAATCGTTGGCCAACATCTGTTGACTTACGGTAGACCCGCGCCGCTGGCTATGTCAACAGTTGTTGGCCTACACTCGTTGACATGAGGCGATCAGCGGAAGAGACGAAGGCGGTCATCCTGGCGGCGGCACGCGAACGGTTCGCGGCCGACGGGTACGACCGGGCAACCATCCGTGCCATCGCCAAGGACGCGGCGATCGATCCCGCGATGGTGATGCGCTACTTCGGCAACAAGGAGGGGCTGTTCGCGGCGGCCGTGGACTTCGACCTAGAGCTGCCCGATCTATCGGATGTGCCGCGCGAGCGTCTCGGCGAGACCGTCGCCCGCCACTTCGTGGAGCGGTGGGAGCGCGACGAGGCGCTGATCATCCTGTTGCGCGCCGGCGTGGTCGACGAGTCGGTCGCCGAGCGCATGCGCACGATCTTCGCCGCGCAGCTCGCACCCGTCGTGACGAAGCTGGACCCGGACCCGCGCTCGGCGCCGATCCGCGCGGGACTGGCGGCGTCTCAGATCCTGGGGATGGCGCTGTGCCGGTACGTGCTCGCGTTCCCGCCGCTGGCGGGGATGGATCGGCAGCAGGTCGTGGAGTGGATCGCGCCGACCGTGCAGACGTACCTGACGGCCGAGGTCGATGTGGTGGATGGTGTGGTCGTCAGGCCGTCGCGCGCGCCCAGTACCGCTTCGCCCACCGGCGCAACGACGGACTGACCAGCAGCGCGGGCAGCAACACCACGGAGCCGAGCAGCATCCCGACCATCAGCACCCCGGTGAGCAGTTCGCCGAGGGCTTGCACGGTCGCGGGCAGCGCGAACAGCACCGCGGCCACGGCCAGCGCTATCGCGGCGGGATAGTGGCCCGCCTCGGCGAGAATCGCGGCGGCCGTGCCGAAGGCGACGGCGAAGACCAGGCCGATGACGCCGACCAGGAAGTTGTCCCACGCCAGGCGGGACCGGCGATGTGTTGCCACCGTGGGGAGCCTAGTGGGATCCGCCGGCGGCGCGGCGATTTCGGCGGAATCCGGCTCAGCGCGCGTCGGGCGGGCGCGGCCAGGGATTCTCCTCGAGCTGTTCGATCGACCCGTTGAACCGGGCGATGAGCCCGCTGAGCTGGGCGATGTCGTCATCGCTCCAGTCCGAGACCACGGTGCCGATGTTCGTCCGGCTGAGCGCGCGGTCCGCGGCGAGCTGCGCCAGCCCTTCCGCGCTGGCGCGCAGCTTGCGCGCGATACCGCCGTCGGGATCGGAAACCCGTTCCACCAGGCCCTGTTTGAGCATCGCGCCGACCTGGCGGTTGATGGTGGAGATGTCCAGGCGGAAGGCGTCGGCGAGTTCGCGCAGGCTGAGCGGGCTGTCGATCTCGAGCCGGGTGAGGATCAGGAACGCCGAACGGTCCAGCCGGAAGCCGGGGCGGCGCAGGACGGAGGCGGGGAAATGGCGCGAGAACAGCGTCAGCTCGAAGGCGAGGCGCGCCAGCGCGGTGGGGTCCCGGTCGGACATGGCGTCCACTATGTCGCGCCCGTCACGCGCGCACCAAATTGTGGCCCATACACATGATGTGTACCGTACACATTCATGTCTCTCGCAGCCGACGCGGCCGCCACGGCCACCGGGGCGACGCCCACACGCCGCCCGTCGCCCGGACTGCTGATCGCCACGCTCGGCACCGTCGGTGTCGTCGTCTCGCTGATGCAGACGCTGGTCATCCCGATCATCCCGGTGCTGCCGTCCCTGCTCGACACCTCGGCGGCCAACGCGTCCTGGGTGATCACCGCGACGCTGCTGGCGGGCGCGGTGTTCACCCCGATCAGCGGCCGGCTCGGCGATATGTACGGCAAGCGGCGCGTGCTGCTGATCAACCTGCTCTTCCTGATCACGGGCTCGGTGATCTGCGCGAGCTTCTCCGCGCTGGCGCCCGCCGTCGCGGGGCGCGCGTTGCAGGGCGCGGCGGTCGGGGCGATCCCGCTCGGCATCAGCATCATGCGCGACGAATTGCCGCCCGAGCGCGTCGGTTCGGCGATGGCGATCATGAGCGCGACGCTGGGCGTCGGCGGCGCGATCGGCCTGCCGGTGGCCGCGCTGATCGCGCAGAACGCCGACTGGCACGTGCTGTTCTGGGCGGCCGCGGGCATGGGTGTGCTGTGCGCGGCGCTGGTGTTCGCGTTCGTGCCGGAGTCGCCGGTGCGCACGCCCGCGCGTTTCGACTTCTTCGGCGCGATCGGGTTGTCCATAGCGCTGCTCGCGCTGCTGGTCGGCATCACCAAAGGCGTGGACTGGGGTTGGTCCAGCGCCTCGATTCTGACGCTGTTCACGGTGTCGGTGGTGGTGTTCCTCGGCTGGGGCTACTACGAATTGCGCAGGGCGGCACCACTTGTCGACCTGCGGGTGTCGGCGCGCCCCCGGGTGCTGTTCACCAATCTCGCGTCGATCGCGGTCGGCTTCTCGCTCTATGGCATGTCGCTGACGTTCCCGCAGTTGCTGATGGCTCCGGAGGAGACCGGGTACGGGTTCGGGTTGTCGATGGTGCAGGCCGGCCTCGCGCTGGCCCCGGGCGGCGTGGTGATGATGCTGCTCTCCCCGGTGTCGGCGCGGTTGTCGGCGGCGCGCGGGCCGAAGGTCACGCTCATGCTCGGCGCGGCGGTGATCGGCGTCGGCTATCTGTGCGCGGTGCTGCTGATGAACAGCGTCTGGGAGATCGTGCTGGCCGGCGTGATCGTCGCGGGCGGCGTCGGCCTGGCCTTCGCCGCCATGCCCGCCCTGATCATGGGCGCGGTGCCGATCACCGAGACCGCCGCCGCCAACGGGCTCAACTCGCTCATGCGCTCCATCGGCACCTCCACCTCGGCCGCCGTGATGAGCGTGGTGCTCGCCCACATGACCGTCTCGCTCGGCGCGCACGTGCTGCCCTCGCGCGACGGGTTCCACACCACCTTCTACATCGCGGTGGCGGCGTCGATCGTGGCCATCGTGCTCACCGCGTGCATCCCGATGGGCAAGAAGGACACCTGATCTCGCCGGGCGGGAACCGATCGGCCCGCCCGTTCGTCCTAGTCTTCGAGTGGGTCGCACGCGGACCCGCCAGGCAGAACGGGGGAGCGGGATGTCCACACGAATGCGCGCGGGGCTGTGGTCCGCGCTGGCGCTCGCCGTCGTGGCCGGGGTGGTCGCGGTGGCCGTCGGCTGGTGGCTGATCGGGTCCGACCGTCCGGCGGTGGTGGGGGAGAGCCCGTCGTCGTTTCCGGCGCTCGACCGGTCCGCGCTGGACTCGTCGCAATCCGCGCTGGTCGAGGTGCTGGAACGCGAGTACGCCGATCCCGGCGCGGGCACCGAATACGCCGAGGGCGTGGAGGAACCGTGGTGCGCCGATTTCGTGAGCTGGGTGATGCGCGAGGCGGGGCGCCCGCTGGCCAACCCGCATTCGGGGTCGTGGCGCATCCCGGGCGTCTACACGCTCCAGGAGTACTACCAGGCCCAGGGCAGATTCGTCCCGATCGGGGCCGACTACCAGCCGCGCACCGGTGACGTGCTGCTCTACGGGCCGGACAGTCAGTTCACCCAGCACACCAATATCGTGCTCGCGGCGTCCGGGGGTGAGGTCACCACCATCGGCGGCAACGAGTTCGGCGAGGTGCGCCTGCACCGGTTCACGCTGTCGCAGGTGCGCGACGTGGTCGGCATCGGCCGGTTCTGAGCGCCGAAACCCTGGTCTTTCAGCCGGAATTCCGGTCCGCGAGCCCTCCTCGGGACGTCGCGCCGGTCGTACTATGGAGGGTGGTGGCGCCCGGCAGCGCTGCCGTATGGGCCCTGTCCTGCTACCCCCTCATCAGCAGGACAGGGCCCCGCCGCTGCCACCGAGCCGTCGATCTCGTCGCGTACCGTGTCGGGTGTCCGTTGAAAGGTGAGGGTTTCGGAACTCTGATGCAGCCGACCGGAGAAACGACGAACGATCCGCGCTGGATCGACTACGCCGAGTTCGGCGAACGCTTCGTCACCCACGCGGTGACCGAGGAGCGCATCGTGGCCGCGGTGTCGGGCATGGCCGGGCGCGGGATGACGATCGGGCCGTTCAACCTGGGCCCCGCCGGGCTCGCGGGATTCGTGGCCGAGGGCAAGGTGGGCGAGCCGAAGGTGCTGCGCCACGATCCGCACGTCGTCTTCCAGGTCACGGTCCCGCTCACGCTCGCGGTGAAAGTGCTGCTCGGCGGGCGCAAACTGCGCCTGGCCGCTGTGGTCGAGATCGATCTGACCCTGCACGCGCGCACCGCCGACCCGCTGCTGATCGTCATCGACATCCCGCCGCTGACCACCCGCGACGTGAGTTTCGTGCTGCGCGCCCAGGCCGTGGAGGCGGCCTGGGAGTGGCTGCTCGAGCCGATCGCGGGGATGGTCCAGCGCGAGGTGGCCAACCGGGTGAACGCGATCCTGGCCGAACCGCAGGTCCGCAGCGGGCGCGTGTTCGACGTGGAGGCCATCATCGACGGCGTCGAATCCACCCACCGCGAGCGGGCGGAGTTCACCTGGATCGACTATGGCGAGTTCGGCCACCGGTTCTTCGAGCGCATCGTCACCCGCGACCGCGTGTTCGACGTGCTGGAGAAGATGACCGGCCGTCCCATCGAGGTGGGGCCGCTGCGCACCGGGCCGAAGAACCGGGCCACCGTCACGGTGCAGGGCGCGATCGAGCGGCCGGTGCTGGTCGACCGCGACGCGGTCGAACACGTCGGCTTCGACCTGACACTGCCGGTGGGCCTGGACATCACGGTGCAGGTGTTCAAGGCCAACAAGTACCGCGCGGAGGTCGACATCCCGTTGCGGCTGACGGCGCGGGCGGCCGATCCGCTGCTCATCGTCATCGACGTCGTGCCGCCCGATCCGGCGGATCTGACACTCGAGTACAAAGCACACGGCATGCGCGCCGCCACGCTCGGCGCGATCGCCGGAATCCGCAAGCAAGTGGTGGCCCAGGTGGCCGAGGTGGTGCGCGGCGAACTCGCCGACAGCTCCGGCCGGACCATCGATGTGGCGGCCCGGATGGACGGCCTCGCCTGACCCGTCCGTGACCCGTGTGACGAATGGGATGAGAGTGCCCGATGGGTCTGGCGGTTCCCCTGTGATTGTGGTGAAATGAGTCCACGTTCGAGGCTCCCGGCGCGCGCACGAGCCTTGGGGAAGGTGCGCCGGGCACGCTGCCAGCCGATGGGGGTTGCGCGAAGGAGTCCTGCGATGCGTTCTTCAGATCTGTCCCGGCGCAAGCTGTTCGCCTACACCGCCGCGGCCGCCGCCGTCGGCATCACGGCGACCGCCGGCCGGGCCTCGGCCGCCTCGCTCGGCACCCTCATCGACTATTCCGGCGGCGTCCCGTCGGCCACCGCCATCCGCGACGCCGGGCATCTCGGCGTCATTCGCTATGTCTCCGATCGGCGCCCCGGCGCGGAATGGATGGCGGGTAAACCCTTGCGCGCGAACGAGGTCGAAGCGCTCAACGAAGCCGGCCTGAAAATTGTCTCGTGCTATCAATTCGGAAAGGGCCCGACGGCCGATTGGCGCGGCGGATTGGAAGCCGGTAAGAAGCACGCCGAACGCGGATTGGAATTGCATCTGGCCGCGGGCGGACCGGAGGATCGGCCCATCTACGCCTCCATCGACGACAACCCGACGGCCGTCGAATTCGCGACCATGATCGCGCCGTATCTGCTGGGCTGGGAGGCGGTGCTCGGCAAGCGGAACGTGGGCGTCTACGCCAACACCCCCACCATCGACCTGGCCCGCGCCGCCGGGCTGGGTTCCTGGTTCTGGCAGCACAATTGGGGCACGCCCAAGGGCTATGTGCACCCGGCCGCGCACCTGCACCAATTCGAGATCGACAAGCGCGCCATCGACGGCATCGGCATCGATCTCAACAACATCCTGAAGCCCGAATACGGGCAGTGGTGAATCCCTAGGTCTGGCAGTGGCAGGCCGGGTCGACCCGCAGGTCCGGCTCGTCGTCGGGCACCACGCGCAGCGTCGGCCGGGTGTCGGGGGCGTCGTGGTTGCCCAGCCAGGACAGCAGTGACCAGCGCGAAAGCCCCGACAGCGCCGACCCCAGGCTGACGAACGAGCCCGAGGAGATCACCGAGGCGAACGAGCCCACCGAGCCGATCGACAGCACCGAGCCCACGCTGCCGATGGACAGGATCGAGTAGGCCGAGCCGATGGACAGGATCGAGCCTTCCGACCGGATCGAGAGGATCGATCGGTGCGAATGCCTGCTCCGGACGGAGCGGCCGGACCGGACCTGACGTGCGACAGTGGCCATGGTCTCGGTCTACCACACCGCCTCGGGGGTCGTGGCCGATCCGCCGGGATTCGGGCGCAGCGTGTCGGGCCGGGACACGACGAAGCCCGGCGGTCGCGGTGACCACCGGGCTCCGAGGTGCGATCAGGCGACGGTGAAGAACCCGAGCGTCGGCAGGAACGAGCAGGTCCGCGGCTCGGCGTCGTCGGCCTGCGTGGTCAGCGAACCGCCGACGACGGCAACGACGCGGCCGGAGCCGGTGTTCGCGATGGCCGAGAGGGTGGCCGGGCCGTCGGGGTTGATCTTGGCCTCGTCGGTCAGCGCCTGGACGCCCGTCTGGCGGGTGTCGAGGTTGAGCCACTGCACGGTCATCGGCGGGTTCTGCACGGCCGTGGGCTTTTTGGTGCCCAGCGCGGTGAACACGAAACCGGTCTGACCCGCGGCGGGGCCGGGCGGCGGCAGGGTGGCCGGGCCGGGCACGGCGAGTGCGGTGCCCACCGAGTCGGCGGTCGGGCTGATGCAGCCGCGGCCGATGGTCGGGTACAGGAACTGCGCGATGGCCGGGCCGTCCTGCGGTGGGATGTCCGGACCGCCGCCGCCACTGCCGTCGAGGAACGTGATGATCCGCTCCAGGGTGGCCTTGATCTGCGGCGGCAGGTTCAGGGTGGCCAGCAGCGCGCGGGCTTGATCGAGGATCGCGGCCTGCGGGCCCTCGGCGATATCGGCCGGACCGGCGATCGCGCCGACGATGGCGGGGGTGAGCGCGGCGATCGCGTCCACCGGGACGCCCTCGGGCACCATCGGAACGCTGGGAACCGCGGCGGGGGCGGGCGCCGGTGCCGCTACTGCGGTCGGCATGGCGAGCGAAGCGCTCGCCGCCAGGGCGAGTGCGGTCAAGGCGATCCGCGATCCTCGGGTGCGAAGCACTGGTCTAGCCGTCCTTACCTCGGGTACATCTGGGCAATGGGGGGTGAAAACCCATTGTTTCGTGGGTCACTCTAAGGACAACGCCCACGAGTTGTACAGCGGGCGCGGTTCTCACGTAGTGCGGTGGACGATCAGTGTTATCAGAAGGTAGCGCGCCGTGCTGTTACTGGTGTGAAAGTTGATGCAAATGTTACCGGTGATGCGATGCCTGCGCGGGGGCGATCGGGCGCTGCCGCTAATCTAGTCCCAGCATTCGGCACAGCGCCGACACCCCCGACATCGGCGGGTCGCCGCGGCGGCGCGGCCCTCCCCGACGCGAAAGCCCGCGATTTGAACCGAGACCGCGCCCGGTCGGACCACCGTCCGGCCGTCCTGCTGCGCTGGGCGGTGCTGCTGCTCGGGGTGTCCGTGCTGGCCCGGTTGCTGTGGATGCTGGTCTCGCCCAACGGGATGAACCTGGTCGATCTGCACGTCTACGTCGACGGGTCCGCGGCGCTGCTCACCGATCGCCTCTACGACTTCACCTACGCGGAGAAGACGCCGGACTTCCCGCTGCCGTTCACCTACCCGCCGTTCGCGGCGCTGGTCTTCTTCCCCCTGCACTACCTGCCCTTCACGGTGATAGCCATCGGATGGCTGCTGGCCATCGTGGCGGCGCTGTTCGGCGTGGTGTGGATCGCGCTGGAACTGCTCGTCGGCCGCGAGCGGATGCGCGAGACGCCGTGGCGGGTGGCGGCCGTCGGCTGGACGACGGTCGGCGTGTGGATGGAACCGGTGCGCACCACCATGGACTACGGACAGGTCAACGTGTTCCTGGTGCTCGGCGCGATGCTCGCGGTGCGCAGCACGCGCTGGTGGATCGCGGGCGGACTCGTGGGCGTCATCGCGGGCATCAAACTCACCCCGGCCATCACCGGCCTGTACTTCGTGGCGCGGCGGCGCTGGGGCACCGCGGTGTGGTCGGCGGTGGTGTTCGGCGCGACGGTCGGCGTGAGCTACCTGATCAACGATCACGAGGCCACCCGCTACTTCGGCACGCTGCTCGGCGACGCCGACCGCATCGGCCCGGTCGGCTCGGTGTGGAATCAGTCGCTGCGCGGGGCGCTCAGCCGCGTCCTCGGCTACGACGTGGAGTCGGGCCCGGTGTGGATCGGCGCGGTGCTGGTGGTGGCCGCGCTGGCGTGGTTCGCCTGGCGCGCGCTCGGCCCCGACGACCGGCTGGGCACGCTGCTGCTGGTGCAGCTGTTCGGCCTGATGGTCTCGCCGATCTCGTGGTCGCACCACTGGGTGTGGCTGCTGCCGACCGTGCTGTGGCTGGTCTACGGACCGCTGCGCGACGCCCCGGGCGCGCGGTTGCTGGCCGGCTACTGGTTGGTGACCACGCTGATCGGCGTGCCGTGGGTGCTCTCGTTCTTCCAGCCGACGATCTGGGAGATCTCGCGGCCGGGACTGCTGGCCTGGCTCGGCGCGGTCGACGTGGCGGGCGTGCTGGTGTTCCTCGTCTGGGTGATCGTGATGGGCCCGCGCCGCGCCGAACCCGCCGGGTCGCCCCGCGTGACGCTGCGGCGGCGGTCCCCGGCGGAGCCGGCCGAGCCCGTTCAGTCCGGCCGCGCGGCCAGCTGATCTATCTCGCGCGCGAGGGCGAAATCACGCGCCGTGAGCCCGCCCGCGGAATGGGTGGACAGCGTGAAAGTCACTTTGCGCCAGCGGATATCGATATCGGGATGGTGATCGGCGGCCTCGGCCGCCGCGGCGACGGCGCGCACCAGATCGATGCCCGCGAGAAAGGTGGGTGCCTGGACCGTGCGGCTGATGCTCGCGCCCGCGCGCGTCCATTCGGGGACCGTGGCCAGCCCCTCGGCGATGTCGGATTCGGATAGGAGCGCCATACCTCGGTTCTACCCCCGTTTGCCGGGCGTGCACCGGGTTCGGCGAAAGTCAGGCCGCACGGGCCTGCTTCAGTGCCTTCTTCAGGTCTTTGCCCTTCACCCCGGCGGCTTCCTGCTTCTTCATCCGCATGATCACAACCGGGCATTTCAGGCAGCGCGTCTTCTTCCGACAGCACTTCTTCTTCGGTTTCAGCTTCGAAACCTTGCTCGCCTTCACCTTGCCCACAGTTGGTTACCGTACCCTTACTCGAACGCCTGACTCCCGGGGGGAGTTCGGTTGCCGGTAGTGTGTAGCTGGCCGCGATGCCCGGTGCGTCTTTCATTGTCCACCTGTTTGCAGGGGTCGGCCGGCACCAACGCGCGGTGCGAGCTATGGACCCGGAGGCAGCGGCCTGCGCCGGTGCGAAGGGTCCCGGGCTCGCCCGCCCAACGAACACCGAAACAGCAGGAGGATCCAGGCGTGTCGTCTGCACGCGATTTCCGCAACGTCGCCATCGTGGCCCACGTGGACCACGGCAAGACGACGCTCGTCGACGCCATGCTGCGCCAATCCGGCGCTTTCGCGGAGCGGGCCGAGCCCGTCGACCGCGTGATGGACTCCGGCGATCTCGAACGCGAGAAGGGCATCACCATTCTCGCCAAGAACACCGCCGTTCACCGGCACCACCCCGACGGTTCGGTCACCGTCATCAACGTCATCGACACCCCCGGCCACGCCGACTTCGGCGGCGAGGTCGAGCGCGGCCTGTCCATGGTCGACGGCGTCGTCCTGCTGGTCGACGCGTCCGAGGGCCCGCTGCCGCAGACCCGGTTCGTGCTGCGCAAGGCGCTGGCCGCCTCGCTGCCGGTGATCCTGGTGGTGAACAAGACCGACCGCCCCGACGCCCGCATCGCCGAGGTCGTCGAGGAGAGCCACGATCTGCTGCTCGACCTGGCCTCCGATCTGGACGACGAGGCCGCCGAGGCCGCCGAGCTGGCGCTGGACCTGCCCGTCCTCTATGCCTCCGGCCGCGAGGGCAAGGCCTCCACCGAGGCGCCCGAGAACGGGCAGGCGCCCGACGCCCCGAACCTCGACGCGCTGTTCGACGTGCTGCTGAAGTACGTCCCCGCGCCCAAGGGCGACGCGTCGGCCCCGCTGCAAGCCCACGTCACCAACCTCGACGCCTCGCCGTTCCTGGGCAGGCTCGCGCTGGTCCGCATCCACAACGGCACCCTGCGCAAGGGCCAGAACGTCGCGTGGATGAGCGCCGAGGGCACCAAGAACGTCAAGATCACCGAGCTGCTCACCACCGTCGGCGTCGAGCGCAATCCGGCCGAGGAGGCCGAGGCCGGTGACATCGTCGCCGTCGCGGGCATCCCGGAGATCATGATCGGCGACACCCTCGCCGACGCGGAGAACCCGGTCGCGCTGCCGCGCATCACCGTCGACGAGCCCGCCATCTCGGTGACCGTCGGCATCAACACCTCGCCGCTGGCGGGGCGCAACGGCGGCACCAAGCTCACCGCCCGCCTGCTCAAGGCGCGCCTGGACCAGGAGCTCATCGGCAACGTCTCGCTGCGCGTGCTGCCCACCGAGCGCCCCGACACCTGGGAGGTGCAGGGCCGCGGCGAGCTGGCGCTGGCCATCCTGGTGGAGACCATGCGCCGCGAGGGCTTCGAACTCACCGTCGGCAAGCCGCAGGTGGTGACCCGGGTGGTGGACGGCAAGATCCACGAGCCGTTCGAGGAGCTGACCATCGACGTGCCCGAGGAGCACCTCGGCGCCGTCACCCAGCTGCTGGCCGCCCGCAAGGGCAAGATGGTCCAGATGACCAACCACGGTCACGGCTGGGTGCGCATGGAGTTCATCGTGCCCTCGCGCGGGCTCATCGGCTTCCGCACCGACTTCCTCACCGAGACCCGCGGCACCGGCATCGCCAACGCCGTCTCGCACGGGTACGCGCCGTGGGCGGGCGAGATCCGCTCGCGCCACACCGGCTCGCTGGTCTCCGACCGCGCGGGCAGCGTCACCGCTTACGCGATGTTGCAGCTGGCCGACCGCGGCACCTTCTTCGTGGAGCCGGGCGCCGACACCTACGAGGGCATGGTCGTGGGCATCAACCCGCGCGCCGAGGATCTCGACATCAACGTCACCCGCGAGAAGAAGCTGACGAACATGCGCAGCTCCACCGGTGACGTGCTGGAGACCCTGGCCCGGCCGCTGGTGCTCGACCTGGAGGGCGCGCTGGAATTCTGCGCGGGCGACGAATGCGTCGAGGTGGGCCCGGAGGTGGTGCGGGTGCGCAAGGTCATCCTCAACGCCAACGAGCGCGCACGCGAGCTGTCGCGGCGGAAGGCACGGGACCGGGCCGCGTTGTAGAGTGCCGAAGGTGAGCTCGGGGGCAAGACGACGCGCGACGCTGCGCGCACTATCGGTTCTGTTCGCGGCCTCGGTGACGGTGCTCGCCGGGTGCACCGCGAACCCGCCGCCGCCGATCGAGAGCACCGACAGCCCCAAGACCACGCCGGCCAAGCCGACGAAGAACACCGTCGTGGTGGCGATCGACGACATCGGGATCGGGTTCAACCCGCATCTGCGTGCCAATCAGTCGCCCGCCACCTCGGCGGTGAGCTCGATGGTGCTGCCGAGCCCGTTCCGGCCGGTGCCGAGTCCGGCGGTGCCGGGCGCGACGGAGTGGGTGCCCGACACCGCGCTGCTCGAGTCGGCGGAGGTGACCTCCCAGGAGCCGTTCACCGTCACCTACAAGCTGCGCAACCACGCGAACTGGTCCGACGGCGCGCCCATCGCGGCGGAGGACTTCCGCTTCCTGTGGCAGCAGATGGTGACCCAGCCCGGCGTGGCGGACCCGGCGGGCTACCGGCTGATCACCGACGTCGGCTCCTCCGGCGGCGGGAAGACGGTGACCGTGGTGCTCGGCAGGCCGTATCCGGCGTGGCGGGAGCTGTTCGCCAATCTGCTGCCCTCGCATCTGATCAAGGATCAGCCCGGCGGGTTCATGAACGGGCTGGCCGAGGGCATCCCGGTCTCGGGCGGCAACTTCGCGATCAAGTCCGTCGACATCGGCCGCGACGAGATCCTGCTGGAACGCAACGATCGCTACTGGGGTACGCCCGCCGCGCCGGACCAGATCCTGTTGCGGCGCGGCGGAACTCCCGCGCAGCTGGCCGACTCGCTGCGCACCGACGACGCGCAGATGGCGCTGGTGCACGGCGGCATCGCCACGCAGGCCCAACTGGCGGCGATCCCCTCGGTGCGCACGGCGATCATGCCGCAGTCGCGGGAGCTGCAACTGGTGCTCAACGGGCGCGACGCCGATCTGGTCGACGGGCGGGTGCGCCACGGCCTGCTCGCGCTGCTCGATCCGGCGCTGCTGGCGACCGTCGGCGCGCAGACGGGCGGCTGGGTGGAGCCGGTGCGCGCGCAGATCCTCACCCCGTCCGACCCCGGCTATACCGCGACCGCGCCGCCGCGCCCGACCACCGACGAGGCGTTCGCCCTACTGGAGGAGGCCGGTTTCGCGCGGGCGCCGGAGCCGCCGCCGGTGATGTCGCCCACCTCGCCCGCCCCGCAGCCGCGGCCGGTGGCCAAGGACGGGCGGGCGCTCGAGATCCGAATCGGCGCCGTCACCGGTGACGCGACCGCGCTGGCCGTCGCCAACACCGCCGCCGACCAATTGCGCAGCGCCGGTATCAATGCCAGCGTGCGCAGTCTGGACGCCGACGCCCTGTACGGCAAGGAACTCGTCGAAGGCGGCGTGGAGGCGATCGTCGGCTGGGAGGTCGCCGGGACCGATCCCGCGACCGTGCTGGCATCGCGGTTCGGCTGCCCGCCCGTCCCGGTGGGCACCGAGGACGGCGACGATGCGCAGGCCGCGGTGGAAGCGGCGCGGCGTGCGCCGAGCAACCTCTCGGGCGTGTGCGATCCGGTGCTGCAACCCGCCATCGACGCCGCCCTGCACGGCATCGACGTGCCCGCGGCGTTGGGCGCGGCCGAACCGGCGCTGTGGGCGCTGGGGACCGTGCTGCCGATCGTGCAGGACAACGTGGTCGCGGCGGCGGGCCCGCGGGTGGACGGCGCGTCGCTGAGCGGGGCGATCCAGGTCGGCATCTTCGGGGACGCCGCGATGTGGCGCCGCATCCAATGAGCACGGGCGGGATCGTCCTGGTGCACGCGCACCCCGACGACGAATCCATCACCACGGGCGGCACCATCGCGCACTATCGCCGTCGCGGGGTGCCGGTGACGGTGGTGACCTGCACGCTCGGCGAGGAGGGCGAGGTGATCGGCGAGGAGTGGGCGCAGCTCACCGCCGACCGCGCCGACCAGCTGGGCGGCTACCGCGTGCTGGAACTCACCAGGGCGCTCGACGCGCTGGACGCGGGCCCGCCCCGTTTTCTCGGCGGCGCGGGTCACTGGCGGGATTCGGGGATGGCGGGCACGCCATCGGCGGAGCATCCCCGCGCGTTCGTGCGCTCCGGCGCCGAGGCCGTCGAGGCGCTGACCGAAGTATTGCTGGAACTTCGCCCGCGCGTGGTGATCGGCTACGACCCGAGGGGCGGCTACGGTCATCCCGACCACATCCGCGCGCACGAGGTCACGACCGGAGCGGTCGAGGCGGCCGCCGGACGCGGCTGGGATGTGCCGAAGTTCTACTGGACCGTCACCGACGCCGATCTCCTGCGCGTCCACACCGACACGCTGGCCCGCCGCACCGCCGAAGGGTTGCCGGGCGCGCTGCCCAAGGGCTGGCGGCTGCCTTCGGTGGGCGAACTGGCTTGTGTGCCAAGTCATACGGTGACCACGGTCGTGGAGGTGTCGGACGTGCTGGCCGCCAAGCGCGCGGCGCTGCGGGCCCATGCCACGCAGGTCACGGTGGCGCCGTCGGGGCGGGAGTTCGCGCTGTCCAACGGGGTCGCGCAGCCGGTGCTGCCGGAGGAGCACTACGTGCTGGTGCGCGGCAGGCGCGGTCCGTCCGGGGCGGACGGCCGGGAGCACGACCTGTTTGCCGGTCTTGTCTGAATTGCCGGTTATCCCAGGTCATTACGGGTAGCTGGATATCTGCTGCTAGGCGGCGTGCGGGTAGGGTGCCTTCGTCCACAAGACGACCCGACGCGGAGGAACCCACGCTCCATGACGACAGTCAGCGACCGCAATCACCTCGGCGCCGAGGACGAGGGCTATCACAAGAGCCTCAAACCCCGGCAGCTGCAAATGATCGCCATCGGCGGCGCGATCGGCACGGGCCTGTTCCTCGGCGCGGGCGGGCGCCTCGCCAATGCCGGGCCGGGGCTGTTCCTGGTCTACGCGGTGTGCGGGTTCTTCGCGTTCCTGATCCTGCGGGCCCTCGGTGAGCTGGTGCTGCATCGGCCCTCCTCGGGTTCGTTCGTCTCCTACGCGCGCGAATTCTTCGGGGAGAAGGCCGCTTTCGTCGCGGGGTGGATGTACTTCCTGAACTGGTCCATGACCGGTATCGCCGATACCACCGCGATCGCGCAGTACTTCCACTACTGGTCCGGGTTCACCTCGGTGCCGCAGTGGGTGCTGGCGCTGATCGCGCTGCTCCTCGTGCTCGGCATCAACCTGGTGTCGGTGAAGTGGTTCGGCGAGATGGAGTTCTGGGCGGCGCTGGTGAAGGTGTTCGCGCTCAGCGCCTTCCTCATCATCGGCACCGTCTTCCTGCTCGGCCGGTTCACCGTGCAGGGCGCGCCCACCGGGCCCGAGGTGATCGCCGACCACGGCGGACTGTTCCCGACCGGCGTGCTGCCGCTGGTGGTCGTGGTGTCGGGCGTCGTGTTCGCCTACGCGGCGGTCGAATTGGTGGGCACGGCGGCGGGCGAGACGGAGAATCCGGCGGCGATCATGCCGCGCGCCATCAACGCCGTGATCGTGCGGATCGCGGTGTTCTACGTGGGGTCGCTGGTGCTGCTCGGACTGCTGCTGCCCTACACCGCGTACTCGTCCAAGGAGAGCCCGTTCGTCACGTTCTTCACCGCGCTGGGCGTGCCCGGCATCGGCAGCGTGATGAACATCGTGGTGCTCACGGCCGCGTTCTCCAGCCTCAACGCCGGGCTGTACTCGACGGGGCGCATCCTGCGGTCGATGTCGATGAACGGCAGCGCGCCCAAGTTCACCGGCGTGATGGGCCGCAACGGCGTGCCCTACGGCGGCATCCTGCTGACCAGTCTGATCGCGCTGTTCGGCATCGCGCTCAACGGTGTGGTGCCGGATTCGGCGTTCGAGATCGTGCTGAACATGGCTTCGCTGGGCATCATCGCGTCGTGGGCGACGATCGTGCTGTGTCAGTTGCAGCTGTGGCGGTGGTCGAAGCAGGGGCGCGTCGAGCGGCCCGCGTTCCGGCTGTTCGGCGCGCCGTACACGGGGATCGTCACGCTGGTCTTCCTGTTCTTCGTGGTGGTACTCACGGGGATCGACTATCCGGTCGGCACGTGGACGGTCGCGACGCTGGCGCTGATCGTGCCCGCGTTGATCGTGGGGTGGTTCGTGTGCCGCGGGCGCGTGTTGGCGATCGCGCAGGAACGGCGTGGGTACACGGGTGAGTTCCCGGTGGTGGCGAACCTTCCGGTGGACGGTGACTAGGTCCGGCGGCGGAACGGTCGCCGGATCCGTGCGCCTAGACTGCTGACGTGTACAACTGGCAGCTCCAGGACGCGATCGCGGCCTTCGTGGACAGTCTGCGCCCCGGCGCGCAGCAGCAGCACGAGCTGTACATGTCGGTGCTCCACGCGTTCGCCGACATGCAGAGCCACCTGCTGACCCTCCTCGGCTACCCGCCCGTCTCGTGACCGATCTCGACAAGCGCGCCGCCGCGCCCGCCGAACCCGACGCGGACTGGCCCGCCCCCGTCCGCGCGATCCTGCTGGTGCTGCTCACGCTCAGCGGTGTGTTCACGCTCGCGTTCGAGGTCCTGTACCTGCCGATCTACCTGGGCTCCACCGATCTGCGCACCGGCACCGAGACCCTGGTCGCCGCGCCGCTGGCCGCCCAGGCCGGCCACGGCGTCTTCGTCTTCCCGATCACCGCTTTGCTCGCCGGCGTCCTGAACGTCGCCCTGGTCGCCGCCGCCCGCACCCTCACCGACAGCCTGCGCGTGGCTCTGCTCCCGGTGGTCGCGTGGACCTTCGCCTTCCTCGCCTGCACCGTCGCCGGACCGGGCGGCGATCTGGTCCTCATGAGCGACTGGCCGACCCTGCTGCTGCTGGTCTGCGGACTCGCGCCGCCGATGGCTTACGTGTACTTCCGCGTCAACGAAGGAACCCTCGCCCCGCGCTGACCTGTCGGGGTTACATCTTCACGCACCGCGTCCGTGACCGCGCTGGCCCGCTGCCTGTCCGAGCGCAACGCGCAGGCGCCCGTCGTGGCCTACCTCAACGGCGGCCCGACCGACAATAACGCGGCGCTGTTCAAGAGCGGCTACGACGGCGTGCTGGCCCCGAAGTTCTCCTCGGGCGAATACGTGAAGGGCCCCGACCAGGACGTCCCGGAGTGGGACAACACCAAGGCGGGCACCATCTTCGAGCAGATGCTCACCGGCACACCGAATATCGCCGGCGTGGTCGCGGCCAACGACGGGCTCGCCAACGCCGCCATCGCGGTGCTGAAGAAGCAGCGCCTCAACGGCCAGATCCCGGTGACCGGGCAGGACGCCACCGTGCAGGGCTTGCAGAACGTGCTGGCGGGCGACCAGTGCCTCACCGTGTACAAGGCGATCCGTGAGGAGGCGCGGGCGGCGGCGTCGCTGGCCGTCGCGCTGTTCGAGGGCCGCACCGGCGAGACCAACGGCACTGTGCGGGACCCGATTTCGGGATCGGACGTGCCCTCGGTGCTGCTGGAGCCCAAGCCGATCTTCCGCGCCGAGGTCAAGGACGTCGTCGCCGACGGCTTCGTCGACAAGGCGGAACTGTGCCGTGACGAATTCGCGCAGTTGTGCGCCGAGAACGGCATCTGACGAGCCGGCATGTCCCCACTCATCGAATTACGCGGTGTGGACAAGCGTTTCGGCGCGGTCCAGGTATTGCACGGCGTCTGCTTCAGCGCCCACGCGGGGGAGGTGACCGCGCTGGTCGGCGACAACGGCGCGGGTAAATCCACGCTGGTCAAGTGCATCGGCGGCACCCATCCCATCGACGCGGGCGAGTTCCTGTTCGACGGCGTGCCGGTGCACGTGCGCAATCCGCGCGACGCCGCCGCCCTCGGCATCGAGATCGTCTACCAGGACCTGGCGTTGTGCGACAACCTCGACATCGCCGAGAACATGTTCCTCGGCCGGGAGCTGCGCCGCGGCGCGGTGCTGGACGAGTACTCGATGGAGGAGTCGGCGGCGAGCACCCTGTCCTCGCTCGGCGTGCGGACGGTTCGCTCGGTGCGGCAACCGGTTTCGAGCCTGTCGGGCGGGCAGCGCCAGACCGTCGCCATCGCCAAGGCCGTGCTGTGGAACAGCAAGGTGGTGATCCTCGACGAGCCGACGGCGGCGCTCGGCGTCGCGCAGACCCAGCAGGTGCTCGAGCTGGTGCGCAGGCTGGCCGACAAAGGCCTTGCGGTGGTGTTGATCTCGCACAACATGAACGACGTGTTCGCCGTGTCGGACCGGATCGCCGCCCTGTACCTGGGCCGGGTGGCGGCGCAGGTGCGCACCACCGACGTCACGCACGCCCAGGTGGTCGAGTTGATCACCGCGGGGCGCAGCGGGGAACTCGGCCTCGACCAGAACGGAGCGCTGCGATGACGGTAACTGTGCGGGAGCTGCCGCCCTCGTTCGCGCCCGTCGCGGAGACGGCGGGCGCGTATCTGCGCCGGGTGCGCAGCGGCGATATGGGTGCGCTGCCGTCGGTGGTGGCGCTGGTGGTGCTCACGGTGGTGTTCTCCCTCGCGCGGCCCGCGTTTCTCACCGAGGCCAATTTCGCCAACCTGTTCACGCAGGGTGCGGCGGTCGCGGTGATCGCCATGGGCCTGATCTTCGTGCTGTTGCTCGGGGAGATCGACCTGTCGGCGGGCTTCACCTCCGGGGTGTGCGCGGCCGTGCTGGCGACGCTGCTCACCGATCAGGGGTGGCCCTGGTACGCGGCTGTAGCGGTGTCGTTGCTGACCGGTGCGGTGATCGGGTTGACGATCGGCGCGATCGTGGTGCGGGTGGGCGTGCCGTCGTTCGTGGTGACGCTGGCGGCCTTCCTCGCGCTGCAAGGGGTCGTGCTCGAGATCATGGACAACGGCCGCAACATCTCGATCACCGATCAGACCGTCCTGGCGATCGCGAACAAGAACGTGCCACCGGCGCTGGGCTGGCTGCTGTGCGCGGTGCTGGTCGCGGGATTCGCTGTGGTGCAACTGCGTTCGTACCGCGCCCGCACGGCGCGCGGGCTCACCAGCGACACCCTCGCCGTGGTCGGGCTGCGGGTCGCGGCGGTGGCGCTGATCGCCGGGATCGCGGTGTTCGTGCTCAACCAGGAACGCAGCCGCAATCCGGATCTGAACTCGTTGCGCGGCGTGCCGATCGTGGTCCCGCTGCTCGTGGCGCTGCTGTTGCTGTGGACATTCGTGTTGCGCCGCACGGCATTCGGCAGGCACATCTACGCAGTCGGCGGCAACGCCGAAGCCGCGCGGCGGGCCGGTATCCCGGTGGACCGCATCAAGATCGCCGCGTTCGTGCTGTGCTCGACGATGGCGGCCGTTGGCGGGTTGATCGCGGCCTCGCGCGCCAATTCGGTGGACCCCAACACCGGCGGCAGCGATGTGCTGCTGACCGCCGTCGGCGCGGCTGTCATCGGCGGGACGAGCCTGTTCGGCGGGCGCGGGCGCATGCTCGACGCCGTACTCGGCGCCGCCGTGGTGGCGGTGATCAATAACGGCATGGGCCTGATGGGGTACAGCGCGGGGACGAAATTCATTGTGACAGGATTCGTCCTGCTGCTGGCGGCCGGTGTGGACGCCCTGTCACGCACCCGCGCCGCACCGCAGCGATGACCCGATACGGACGATCGGTGAAGGTCAGGTGAATGCGAGCGGCACCCGCTCCCGACGAGATCCGGCGGCGCAACCTCGCCGTGCTGCTGCGCCATGTGCACCGTGACGGTCCACTGTCGCGGGCGGTGCTCGCCGAGCGGATGGGGTTGAACCGCAGCACGATTCTCGCCCTCACCACCGATCTGGTGGCGGCCGGTCTGGTCAGCGAACAGCTGCCGGGCCAGACCGGCCGCGCGGGCCGCCCCTCGCTGGTGGTGCGCCCGGAATCGGAGCGGGTGTATGTGCTCGCGCTCGATGTGAGCGCCGACCGTCTGGTGGCGGGTCTGGTAGGGCTCGGCGGCACGGTGCTGGGCCGCGCCGAGGCGCCCCGGGGTGACGGGGCGTTCGATCCGGAACAGGTGGCCGGCGCGCTCACCGAGATGGCGCGCGGCTTGATGGCGTCGGTGGCGCCGGGAGCCGAGTGCGTCGGGGTGGGTGTGGCGTTCTGCGGGATGGTGCGCGAGTCCGACGCCGTGGTGCGCTACGGGCCGAACATCGGCTGGACCGACGTGCCGTTCGGCGAATTGCTTTCCGAGCGGCTCGATCTCGGTGTGCGCGTGGCCGTCGGCAATAACGCCAACCTCGGCGCGCTGGCGGAGCGGGAACGCGGGGTCGCCGCGGGCGTGCCGGATCTGCTGTACCTGCACGGCGATATCGGCATCGGCGGCGGAATCATCATGGGCGGCAACCTGCTCGGCGGCCAGGGCGGCTACAGCGGCGAAGTGGGCCACATGATCGTGAACCCGGGCGGGCGGGCCTGCGCGTGCGGCTCCCGCGGGTGCCTCGAGGCCGAGGCGGGCGAACTCGCGCTCATCGCGGCCGCGGGGCGCACCGATCCGCCGGGCGCGGCCGTGGTGGACGCCATCGTGGAGGCCGCCGCCCACGGCGACGTGGCCGCCCGCGACGCGCTGCACCAGGTGGGGGACTGGCTCGGCTACGGCGTCGCCAACCTGGTGAACATCTTCAACCCCGCGATGGTGGTCTTCGGCGGCGTCCTGCGCGGCATCTACCTCGCCTCCGCCGCCCAGGTCCGCAGCCGCCTCGCCACCGACGGCCTGCGCGCCGTCCGCGACGGCGTCCGCCTGCGCACCTCCGCCCTCGCCGGCGACGCCACCCTCATCGGCGCCGCCGAACTGGCCTTCACCCCCCTCCTCGACGACCCCCTCTCCCTCCGCCCGAGCGGGTGAGTCGGCAAGCCGCTCAACGGTTTCCGAGGTGGCCCGGGGTGACGGCGTCGATCAGCGTCCAAGCCTGGTCGACGGGGATGTCGATCACCAGGTAGCGCTTCTTGCCCGCGGCGGTGGCGGCGACGACGGTGGACAGGCCGGCGCGGCGCTGCCAGAAGGTCTGGCGGACGGTCCAGCCGATGACGCCGGGGGATTCGAGGCAGTCGCGGTCGCGGTCGAGGGAGCCGGAGCGGGTGATGAGCCAGGCGGGGCCGGCGGGGGTGCGGGGGAGGACGGCGTGGCCCAGGCCCCGGTAGCGGTCCTCGGCGAGGGCGATCGCGAGGGCGAGGAGGGTGAGGGGGAGCAGCCACCACCAGACGGACAGATCGGTAGTGACGGAGAGGACGAGCACGGCCAGGGCGACGAGGGCCGGCAGGGCGAGGGCGCGGGTGTAGCGGCGGCGGCGCGCGGCGGGGCCGTGTGGGGTGAGGGGGACCGCCATTTGCGGCAGTGCGGGAGAATCGCCCTGTGCGTCCGGCGTTTTCGGAGTGGAGGCCGTCCGGCGCTCGGCGTCGGAGACGTGTGCCGCCGGTTGGGCGGCACGCGGCCCCAGCAACTCCGACAGCGTCCGCTCCACCGCCTCGCGCGGCGCCTGCGGCAGGATCTTCTGGCGCGGATTCTCCCCCACCATGATCGCCTCCAGCTCCGCCGCGCCCGACCAGCGCAACAGCAGCGGCTCGTTCACGGTCGCCCCGCGGAACCGCGCGAGGTCCAACGTGATCTGGCGGGTGGTGAACAGGCCGTGGCGGATGTGCAGGGTGCGTCCGGAATCCACGACGCGCAGCCCGTGATAGGTCGCGAGGTAGCGGGCGCAGGCGGCGAGGCTGACGATCAGCACCACCGCGCCGACCAGCAACCCGATGGCGATCACGATGCCGGTGGCGGCCCGCTCACCGATGTCGTGGGCGGCGTCGGAGTCGAAAACCCTTTCCCCGAGCCCGTATTGGAACGCCAGGCCCACGATCGGCGCCACCACGGCGAACCCGGTGAGCGAAAGCGGCGCGTAGCGCACCCATCCCGGCTCCCAGTGTCCGATCTCGCGACCCTCGGGCTCCGGGCCGGGCGCAGGGCTATCGGAAACCTGTTGCGCACCAGCAGGAACCGCCGTGTGTGCCAGCAACTCGGTGCGCAGCGCGGGCACCACGCGAGCGTCCAGCGCGTCCAGTTCGAATTTCTCCCCGCCCTCGGCCTGCTGACCGGTCCCGATCACCACCACCGACAACCCGAGCGCCCGGTGCAGCAGATCGGATTCGATGTCCACCGACCGGATCCGGCTGCGCGGCACCGACAGCTTCCGGCGCTGCACCAGCCCCGTCCGCAGCTCCACGTGCGTGGGCCCCACCCGGTAGGTGGTGGTGAACCAGCGGGTGAGCGCGAATCCGACGATCGCGATCAGCGGGATCACGCTCCACAGCGGATTGCCGCTGCTGGTGCCGAGGATGACCGAACCGATCAGCACCGGAATGAACTTCACGACCTCGGTCACCGGATGCACCAGCAGCATCCGCTTGTCCAGGCGCGCCCACAGCTGTTCGGTCACGGGCGGGGCCGGGTAGGGCTCGGTCACGTGGCGTCTCCCCGGTGTCTGGCGGCGATCTCGGTCAGGCGCGTGACGGTCTGCTCGGCGATCGGCAGGTCCAGCGCGGTGATCTGCACCGCGCCCGCCGACGACGCGGTCGTCACCGTGACGGTCGCCAATCCCAGCAGCCGCTCCAGCGGCCCGCGCTCGGTGTCGACCGTCTGCACCCGCGAGATCGGCGCGACCCGGCTCTCCTGCGTGAACCAGCCGACCCGCGTGTACACGGCCTCCTCGGTGACCTCCCATCGGTGCACCGCGTACCGCCACCACGGCACCACCGCCACGCTGAACACCGCCCACGCCAGCACGATCAGCAGCACAAGCAGTTGCCAGCCCCGGCGCTGGTCGTCGAGCACCGCCCACACGGCCAGCGCGACGAACGGCGCGATCCAGGAGAGCACCGCCTGGATCGTCCACAGCAGTTTGGCCTTCGGGCTCGGACGCCAAGCGGGATCGGCCATGATCGTGCGCGGCTGCGACATGCCTGTCATGGTTGCACGGTGACGCGCGACGGCGCGCCGCGCCGTGGAATAACCCCGCCGGGCGCGGAGGTTGTCAAGGCTCACGAGCCTTGGAGGGAGACAGTCCAGGATGGTTGGCGCATGATCGAGGGCGTGACCGAGCTACCCAGCCCGAACGTTCCACCCGCACCGCCCAGCCCGTCGGCCATGCGCCGGGCGCTGCGCCGGGCCCGTGACGGGGTGACACTGAACGTGGACGAGGCCGCCGTGCTGCTGCACGCGCGCGGCGAGGACCTGGCGGATCTGAGCCGCAGTGCGGCCCGGGTGCGCGACGCGGGCCTCGAATCCGCGGGCAGGCCGGGCACCATCACCTATTCCCGCAACGTCTTCATCCCGCTGACCCGCCTGTGTCGGGACAAATGCCACTACTGCACCTTCGTCACGGTGCCCGGCAAGTTGCGCGCCGAGGGCAAGGGCATGTTCCTCGAACCCGACGAGGTGCTCGACATCGCCCGCGCCGGCGCCGCGCTGGGGTGCAAGGAGGCGCTGTTCACCCTCGGTGACCGCCCCGAGGACCGCTGGCCGGAGGCGGCGCAGTGGCTCGACGAGCGCGGCTACGACTCCACCCTGGACTACCTGCGCGCCGTGTCGATCATGGTGCTCGAGGAGACCGGGCTGCTGCCGCACCTGAACCCCGGTGTGATGAGCTGGGAGGAGATCGCGCGGCTCAAGCCGGTGGCGCAGTCCATGGGCATGATGCTCGAGACCACCTCCACCCGGCTGTTCACCGAGAAGGGGCAGTGCCACTACGGCAGCCCCGACAAGGACCCGGCGGTGCGGCTGCGCGCCATCACCGACGCGGGCCGGCTCTCGGTGCCGTACACGACCGGCATCCTGGTGGGTATCGGCGAGACGATCGCCGAACGCGCCGAGTCCATCATGGCTATTCGCAAGCAGCACAAGGCGTTCGGACACATCCAGGAAGTGATCATCCAGAACTTCCGCGCCAAGAGCGACACCGCCATGCGCGGCGCGCCCGACGCGAACCTGGAGGAGTTCCGCGCCACCATCGCCGTCACCCGGCTGCTGCTCGGGCCCGACGTGCCGGTGCAGGCGCCGCCGAACCTGGTGTCGCTCGAGGAGTGCCAGGCCCTGCTCGACGCCGGGATCGACGACTGGGGCGGGGTGTCGCCCGTGACGCCCGACCACGTGAACCCCGAACGGCCCTGGCCGAATCTGGACACGTTGCGCGAGCTCACCGAGGCCGCCGGCTTCACCCTGGTGGAGCGCACCTCCGCGCACCCGAAGTACGTGCGCGCGGGCAACCCGTGGGTGGACCCGCGCATCGGCGCGCACGTGGCCGCGCTCAGCGATCCCGAGACCGGGTTGGCCGAGGCCGACGCGATCCCCGTCGGCCTGCCCTGGCAGGAACCGGACGAATCGTGGGATTCGGTGGGCCGCGTCGACCTGAACACCGCGATCGACACCGAGGGCCGCAACACCGAGAGCCGCAGCGACTCCGGGCTCGGGCAGGAAGTGGTCGGCGCGTTCGGCGACTGGGAAACCATTCGCGAACAGGCCCGCGACCTGGCCACCGCCGCCCCCGAACGCCTGGACTCCGACGTGCTCGCCGCCCTGCGCGCGGCCGAACGCGACCCGGCCGGGCTCACCGACGACCAGTACCTCGCGCTGGCCACGGCTGACGGCCCCGATCTGGAAGCGGTCGCCGCGCTGGCCGACCAGCTGCGCCGCGACACCGTCGGCGACGACGTCACCTACGTGGTGAACCGGAACATCAACTTCACCAACATCTGCTACACCGGCTGCCGGTTCTGCGCGTTCGCCCAGCGCAAGGGCGACGCCGACGCGTTCACCCTGAGCACCGACGAGGTCGCCGACCGGGCCTGGGAAGCGCACGTGGACGGCGCCACCGAGGTGTGCATGCAGGGCGGCATCGACCCCGACCTGCCCGTCACCGGGTACGCCGACCTGGTGCGCGCGGTGAAGCGGCGGGTGCCGTCGATGCACGTGCACGCGTTCAGCCCGATGGAGATCGTCAACGGGGCTTCGCGCGGCGGGCAGAGCATCCGGGACTGGCTGGTCGCGCTGAAGGAGGCCGGGCTCGACACCATCCCCGGCACGGCCGCCGAGATCCTGGACGACGAGGTGCGCTGGGTGCTCACCAAGGGCAAACTGCCCACCTCGGCGTGGGTGGAGGTCATCACCACCGCCCACCAGGTGGGCCTGCGGTCCAGCTCGACCATGATGTACGGGCACGTGGACAGCCCGAAGCATTGGGTGGGCCACCTGCGCGTGCTGCGCGGAATCCAGGACGAGACAGGCGGTTTCACCGAATTCGTGCTGCTGCCGTTCGTGCACCAGAGCGCCCCGCTCTACCTCGCGGGGGCGGCCAGGCCCGGCCCCACCATCCGCGACAACCGCGCCGCACACGCGCTGGCCCGCATCATGCTGCACGGCCGCATCGCCAATATCCAGACCAGCTGGGTGAAGCTCGGCACCGCGGGCACCCGCATGATGCTCAACGGCGGCGCCAACGACCTGGGCGGAACCCTCATGGAGGAGACCATCTCCCGGATGGCGGGCTCCCAGCACGGCTCCGCCAAGACCGTCGCCGAACTCGTCGAGATCGCCGACGGCATCGGCCGTCCCACCCGCGAACGCAACACCGTCTACGGCCCGGTGCCCGCCAAGCCCAAGCCGCTTTCCCTCTCGCTGTCGTGATGCCGCCCCGACCGCCCCGTGTGACCTGTCACGTGCCCCGCACGCGGGGCGGATCGGGCCTACCATCGGCAGTACTGGACAGCGGCGTCGGCGGTGGTCGGCGCCGGTCCCACATGGGGGCGGAGCCGGCGGAAGTTAGGACAGGCTGACCGGTAGTAACGTGGGATGGTCGGGATAGGGTTTCGCGTGGCGGACCATCCCCGCAGGTGAGGACAGACTAGGAGAACGGCAGTGCCGTACATCATCGCTGAACCGTGCGTTGACGTGAAGGACAAGGCATGCATCGAGGAATGCCCCGTGGACTGCATCTACGAGGGTGGTCGCATGCTGTACATCCATCCGGACGAGTGCGTGGACTGTGGTGCATGTGAACCGGTCTGCCCGGTGGAGGCGATCTTCTACGAGGACGACACCCCGGACCAGTGGACCGGCTACGTGAACGCCAACGTCGACTTCTTCGACGAGCTGGGTTCGCCGGGCGGCGCGACGAAGGTCGGCAAGGTCGACTACGACCCGCCGTTCGTCAAAGAACTCCCTCCGATGGGTGAGTGAGCGCGGGGTGGGTTCGCGTCCGCGGGTCAGTGCGCTGCTGCCCGATTTCCCTTGGGACACCATCGCGGCCGTCAAGGCGAAGGCCGCCGCGCATCCCGGTGGACTCGTCGACCTCTCCGTCGGCACGCCCGTCGATCCGGTCGCCCCGCTCATCCGCGCCGCGCTGAACTCGGTCGCGGAAGTGCCCGGCTACCCCACCACGCACGGCACTCCCGAACTGCGCGCCGCCGCGGTGGACGCACTCAAACGTCGTTACGGCATCACGGGTCTCGATCCGGCGGCCGTGCTGCCGGTGATCGGCACCAAAGAATTGATCGCCGGTCTGCCGCGCCTGCTCGGGCTCGGCGCCAACGACCTCGTGGTCATCCCCGAGGTGGCGTACCCGACCTACGAGGTGGGCGCGCTGCTGGCAGGGGCGCAGGTGCTGCGCGCGGACGGCCTCACCCGTCTGGGCCCGCAGTCGCCCGCGCTGATCTTCCTCAACTCGCCCGCCAACCCCAGCGGCAAGGTGCTGGGCGTGGAGCACCTGCGCAAGGTGGTGGAGTTCGCCCGCGAGCGCGGCGTGATCGTCGCCTCCGACGAGTGCTACCTGGGGCTTTCCTGGGACGCCGAACCGGTGTCCATCCTGGACCCGCGGGTCAGCGACGGCGACCACACCGGCCTGCTGGCGGTGCACTCGCTGTCCAAGACCTCGAACCTGGCCAGCTACCGCGCCGGGTTCGTGGCGGGCGATCCGGAGCTGGTCGCCGAACTGCTCGAGGTGCGCAAACACTCCGGCATGATGGTGCCCTACCCCATCCAGGCCGCCATGACCGCCGCCCTCGGCGACGACGCGCACGAGGCGCAGCAGCGCGAACGCTACCGCGCTCGCCGCGAGATCCTGCGAAACGCTTTGCGCGAGGCCGGTTTCCGCATCGACCACTCCGAGGCGGGGCTGTACCTGTGGTCCACGCGCGGCGAGAACTGTCGCGTCACCCTCGAGTGGCTGGCCGAGCGCGGCATCCTCGCCGCGCCCGGCGACTTCTACGGGCCCACCTCGGGTGAGCACGTGCGCATCGCGCTGACGGCGACCGACGAGCGGGTCGCGGCGGCGGCGCAGCGGTTGACGACCTGAACCACGGTCCGATGCCCGGGCAGAGTTGGCTGGGCAGCAGCCGTCAGCTCGCGGCTGCGGCGAGGTCTGGCACCGGGGCGAGTTGGGCGCTGCGGCGGGCTGTCGACAGCGGCCGGTACGGCTGGGGCGATCCGGTCGAGTGATCGCTGTCGGGCCGCGTTGAGTCGGCGGCCGGTGGGGACCTCAGGCGGCAGACAGCTCCTGACCAGTGCCGACGACACGCGGGTCCGGCGTGGCCCGCACGGGGTGCGGGAATGGGGCTAGCCTGAGTTATGGACGCTGTCACGGTTGTCCCCACGCCCGCCAACGAGCCGGTGCACACCTACGCGCCGGGCAGTCCCGAGCGGGAGCGCATCGTCGCCGAGCTCGCCGAGATCTCCGCCGAATCCGTGGACGTGCCGCTGGTCATCGGTGGTAAGCACCGTCCCGGGATCGGTGAGCGCCGCCCGATCGTCGCACCGCACCGGCATCGCCACGTGCTGGGGACCTACACGAATACCACCCACGACGAGGCCCGCAGTGCCATCGAGGCCGCCGTCGCCGCCGCGCCCGGCTGGCGGGCCATGCCGTTCGACGAACGCGCCGCGGTCCTGCTGCGCGCCGCCGACCTGCTCTCCGGCCCCTGGCGCGAGACCCTCGCCGCCGCCACCATGCTCGGCCAGTCCAAATCGGTCACCCAGGCCGAGATCGACGCGCCGTGCGAACTGATCGACTTCTGGCGGTTCAACGTCGCCTTCGCGCGCGACATCCTGGCGCAGCAGCCGCAGTCGAGTCCCGGCGTGTGGAACCGGATGGACTACCGGCCGTTGGAAGGGTTCGTCTACGCGATCACGCCCTTCAACTTCACCGCCATAGCGGGCAACCTGCCCACCGCGCCCGCGCTCATGGGCAACACGGTCGTGTGGAAACCCTCACCCACGCAGACGCTTTCGGCGTTCTACACGATGCGCCTGCTGGAGGCCGCCGGACTGCCGCCCGGTGTGATCAACATGGTCACCGGCGACGGGGTGCACCTGTCGGAGGTCGCGCTCACCGATCCGCGCCTGGCCGGCATCCACTTCACCGGCTCCACCAAGACCTTCCAGTACCTGTGGCAGCAGGTGGGCGCGAATATCGCCGGGTACCACGGGTATCCGCGACTCGTCGGCGAGACGGGCGGCAAGGATTTCATCATCGCGCACCCCTCCGCGAACCCGGACGTGTTGCGTACGGCGCTGATTCGCGGTGCCTTCGAATATCAGGGCCAGAAGTGTTCGGCGGCCTCGCGCGCCTACATCCCGCGCTCGGTGTGGCGGGAGATGGGCGACGACTTCCTCACCCAGACCGCCGAGATCGACTACGGCGACGTCGCGGATCTGTCGAATTTCGGTGGGGCGCTGATCGATGAGCGCGCCTACGACAAGAACGTCGCCGCGATCGAGCGCGCCAGGTCGGCGGGGTTGACGATCCCCGTGGGCGGCACGTACTCCGACGAGGAGGGCTGGTTCGTGCGGCCCACCGTACTGCTGTCCGACGACCCATCTGACGAGGCCTTCCGTACCGAGTATTTCGGCCCGGTGCTGTCGGTGCACGTCTACGACGACGCCGAACCTGCCGCGTACACAACGATTCTCGCGGAGGCGGAATCGGCCGCGCCGTTCGCGCTCACCGGTGCGATCTTCGCCGACGACCGGCACGCCATCGAACAGGCCGCCACCACACTGCGATACGCGGCGGGCAACTTCTACGTCAACGACAAGCCGACGGGTGCGGTGGTGGGGCAGCAGCCGTTCGGCGGGGCGCGCGCGTCGGGCACCGACGACAAGGCGGGTTCGCCGCTGAACCTGCTGCGCTGGGTGGCGCCGCGCACGCTCAAGGAGACCTTCGTGCCACCCGTGGATTACCGCTACCCGCACATGAATTCGTGAGCGTCAGGAGGTGAGGCGATGAACCCGTTGCGTCCGGTGATCCTGGCGGCGGCGGCCTCGCCCCGGATGAAGCGCGTGCTCACCGGGGCGCCGATCACGGCCGATATCGTGCGGCGCTTCGTGGCGGGGGAGTCGCGGGCCGAACTGATTCCCGTGGTGCGGGAGTTGCTGGCGAGCGGGCGGTCGGTGAGCGTCGACTTCCTCGGCGAGAACACCACCGACCGGGCCCGCGCCGACGCCACCGTCGCCGAATACCTTTCGCTCATCAACGATCTGGCGTCGTTCGGGGCGCCGGCGGGGGCGGTGGAGGTGTCGGTCAAGCTCTCCGCGCTCGGGCAGGCGCTGCCGGGGGACGGGCCCGCCATCGCCACCGAGAACCTGCGCACGCTGTGCACGAAGGCGGTGGAGGCGGGCGTCTGGGTGACCGTCGACGCCGAGGATCACACCACCACCGACGCCACGCTCGCCACGGTGCGCGCGCTGCGGCCCGAATTCCCTTGGCTGGGTGCGGTTCTCCAGGCGTACCTGCACCGCACCGAGGCCGACTGCGCCGCGTTCGCCGGGCCGGAGTCGCGGATCCGCCTGTGCAAGGGGGCGTATCGCGAACCGGCGGAGGTCGCCTTCCAGCGCTCGGCCGAGGTCACCGACTCCTACCTGCGCTGCCTCGAGATCTTGCTGCGCGGCGAGGGCTACCCGATGGTCGCCACCCACGACCCGGTCCTCATCCTCGCCACCGAACGCCTCGCCGCCGAGACCGGCCGCACCCCCGCTCGCTACGAACAGCAGATGCTCTACGGCGTCCGCGACCTCGAGCAGCGCCGCCTCGCCGAGGCGGGTGCCACCGTCCGCGTCTACGTGCCCTACGGCGACGAGTGGTACGGCTACCTCACCCGCCGCCTCGCCGAACGCCCCGCCAACCTCACCTTCTTCCTCCGTGCACTGGTCAGCAAGTCGTAGGGTACGCATCGCACGTGAGGAGGTGCGAGGGAAGGTACCTCACCATGTCGTTCTGGTGGGTAGGGTGGGGGTATGGCGAGGCTGACGAGATTGCTGCCGTTGGTGCGGGGGTCGGGGCCGGAGGACAGCGGGCAGGCGCCGGTGCTGGACGCGGCGCTGGTGGCGTTCCTGGACTTCGGGATCAAGCGGACCTCGATGGTGGAGGTGGCGCGGCGCTGCGGGCTGTCGCTGGCCACGCTGTACCGGCGTTTCGCCAGCAAGAGCGATCTCATCCAGGCGGTGGGGCTGCGCCAGACCCGGGAGTTCATCGAGAGCGTGGACGCGGTGGTCGCGCGCCAAGTCGACCGCGACGCGAGCGCGCAGGACCAGATCGTCGAACTGTTCGTCGCGTTCGCCAACGGATTGCGCGACAACAAGCTCGTGCACCGCCTCCTCGCCACCGAACCCGAACTCGTCCTGCCCTACCTCACCACCAAGGGCGCCCCCGTCATCGAACTCGGCCGCGACTACGTCGCCGAATTCATCGCCCGCCTCCAGGCTGAAGGCAAGCTCCCCGCCTACGACCCGGAACCCCTGGCGGAAATGATCGCGCGCACCGCCGTCTCCCTCGCCCTCACCCCGCAAACGGTGATCCCGTTCGGCGACGACGCCGCGCTGCGAGAGTTCGCCCGGGACCACGTGGTGGTGTCGTTCCGGGTACCCACCGCGGACTGAGCAAGTACTCCGCGGGTAGCGGCCGGATCATGTGCAAACCGCTTTACACTGGTCCGTGCGGGATCCGGCTCGACGGTGCCATGGGAGGTGCGGTGTCATGACTGTTGAAATCGTGACCCCTGCATGGATGCACCAGCAGATCACGGCAGCGGAGTACGACTCCTGGTCCGAGGAGCAGTGTGCAGGCATCGAGATCGTGGACGGGATGGTGGTCGTGAGCCCGAGTGCGTCCAAGCAGCACAACCGGCTGGCGCGAATCCTCGCCAATGCCTTGGACGCGGCCGCCGGGCCGGACTGGAACGCGGACACGGATTTCGACGTCCGGTTGCAGGATGTCCCGCTCAACAACCGCCGCCCGGACGTGGTCGTATACCGCGCGGACACCATCGACGTGACTCCCACTCGTCCCGAGCATGTCTTGATGGTCGTGGAGGTCGTCTCGCCTGGATCGGAGACCACGGACCGGATCGTGAAGGTCGACCAGTACGCGAAGGCCGGTATCGCCTTCTACTGGCGGGTCGAGCAGGCGGTGACCGGGGTTCCGTTGGTCTATACCTACGTTCTCGATCCGGCGACGATGGTGTACCGCGAGGGCGAGATGTATACGGGCACGGTCAAGGTGACCGCGCCGTTCGCGGTGGAGATTGATCTCGGCGAGGTCTGAGTTCACACCAAGCTGCGGCCGAGGCGGCGGCGGAGGCGCATGTCCCAGAGGAAGGCGTTCACGGGAAATGCCTTGATCTGCTTGGGCATACGGCCCTCGACGGCACCGATCGTGGTGAGCATGCGGGCGAGGCGGCGGTCATCGCGCGGAGTCCAGTGCATGCCCATCTGGGTGCGCAGGTGCGGGGGTAGGAGGCCCGCCGTGACCCAGCGGTGAAAAGGTGCCAGGGCGAGTTGGACGGGCCGCGGGAACATCTTCAGGTTCACGAGGTCCCAGAAGTACTCGCGAACCGGAGGGTCTATGACCGTCTTCGATAGGTGCGCGTTCCAGTAGGCGTCGAAAGCGGCCCGGTCGGGCGGCCACTGCTCGGGCCTCATTTGCAGGGTCGTCCCGAGGCGTTCCGCGTGACGATAGAACTCGTCGGCGGTCGCCGCGTCCATCGGCCCGTGCATGCGTTCGTAGAGATCGCGCGCACCCCAGTACAGGCAGGCCGCCACCCACAACTGCAATTGCGGATCGAACGCGTTGTACTTCACGGGGCTGCCCGCGGTGGACCGGACCGCTCGATGGGAAAGGTTCACCGCCTCCCGATAGGCCGTGCGTTCCTCGTCGGTGCCCATCATCGCCACGGCGAGATAGGTCAGCGTGGTGCGCGTGCGTTTGATGGGGTGCAGCATGACCTTGCCGCTGTCGACGGTGCTTTCGAGCACGCCGTAACCGACCGGCGGCGCACTGAGCTGCATGATGACGTTCGCGGCGGCGCCGAAGAAAGCGGCGGAACCGTCCAGGTGGTTTTCGATGTCGAAGTCCGTAGGGGGCGCGGTGTGCGCGCGCTGCGGTGCGGTCATCGTGGACCCCGTTCTCGTCGTTGAGAAGGATGTGTATTGACCTTCTCACCGTCTCGTGAGGGTGTCAACAGGGACCGCGCAACCGTCTTCCTGTCGTGACGCGGTGATGCGGGCGTGTCGGGCCATCACCGTTCTCGGCAACCCGAGGTGGTTCGTGCAGCCCGCGCGCCGCCCGCCGCCCCGCGACGCAGTAGGTTGGGCGGGTGTTGCTGCTGCGTTCCCTGAATCCGGCCGCGGTCGCCGCGGGCGCGGACATTCCCGACGCGATCACCATCGACGGCGTCACCCTCTCGCGCAGTGATCTGCTCGGCGCGGCGACGTCGGTGGCCGAGCGCGTGGCGCGGGCCGAGCGGGTCGCCGTGCTCGCGCGGCCCACCGCGCGCACGGTGCTGGCGGTGGTCGGGTCGCTCATCGCCGGCGTCACCGTGGTGCCGATCCCGCCCGATTCCGGTGCGGCCGAACTCGCGCACATGCTGGCGGATTCGGGTGCGCAGGCGTGGCTCGGTGAGGCTCCGGAAGGTACTGAACTACCGGTGATTCCGGTGCGCCTGCACGCGCGGTCCTGGCACACCTACCCCGAAACCGCTTCTGCCGCACCGGCTTTCATCCTGTACACCTCGGGCACGACGGGCCTTCCGAAGGGTGTCGTGCTCAGTCGGGGTGCGATTGCCGCCGGGTTGGACGCGTTGGCCGAGGCGTGGCAGTGGACATCGAGGGATGTTCTGGTGCACGGACTTCCGCTGTTCCACGTGCACGGCCTGATTCTGGGTGTGCTGGGTCCGCTGCGCGTCGGCAGCCCGCTGATCCACACCGGCAAACCGACGCCGCGCGCGTACGCCGACGCGAAGGGTTCGCTGTACTTCGGTGTGCCGACGGTGTGGTCGCGCATCGTCGAAGATCCCGATGTCGCAAAGGAATTGGCCGGTGCTCGACTGCTGGTGTCGGGAAGCGCGCCGCTGCCGGTGCCGGTGTTCGAGCGGCTGCGCGAGCTGACCGGGCACGCGCCCGTCGAGCGGTACGGGATGAGCGAAACGATGATCACGCTGTCCACCCGCGCCGATGGGGAACGCAGGCCGGGCTGGGTGGGCCTCCCGGTGCGGGGTGTGGAAACCCGGCTGCGGGACGAGGCGGGCGCCGACGTTCCGCACGACGGCGAGAGCATCGGCGGTCTCCAGGTGCGCGGTCCGATGCTGTTCGACGGGTACTTCGGCAGGCCGGAGGTGACGGCCGAGAACTGGACCGACGACGGCTGGTTCAAGACCGGCGACGTGGCCGTCATCGACGCGGACAGCTTCCATCGCATCGTGGGCCGGGAGTCGGTGGACCTCATCAAGTCCGGTGGTTACCGCATCGGTGCGGGCGAGGTGGAGACGGTGCTGCTGGGGCATCCGGCGGTCGCCGAGGCGGCGGTGGTCGGGCTGCCCGATCACGACCTGGGGCAGCGCGTGGTCGCGTTCGTGGTGCCGCGTGGGGAAGCCGGGGCGGAGCTGGAGAAGCAGCTGATCGACCATGTGGCCGAACAGCTTTCGGTGCACAAGCGCCCGCGCGAGGTGCGCGTGGTGGACGCGTTGCCGCGCAACGCCATGGGCAAGGTGCAGAAGAAGAAGCTCGGCTGAGGTGTTGACCTCGAGTTCGCTCGAGGTCCTACCGTAGTTTCCATGACAACCTTCACCCCCGAGCAGATCGCCTACCTGGACGGCCAGCGGCTGGGCCGGCTCGCCACCGTGCGCCCCGACGGCTCACCGCAGAACAACCCGGTCGGCTTCCGCTACAACCCGGAACTCGGCACCATCGACATCGCGGGCCACAACTTGGCCGCCTCCAAGAAGTTTCGCAACCTCGCCACCAACCCCCGCGTCTCCTTCGTCGTCGACGACATCGTCTCGGTCTCCCCGTGGCGCGTCCGCTGCGTCGAAGTCCGCGGCACCGCCGAACCCCTCACCGCCGTCCCCACCTACCTGTCCGACCAGCCGGCCCCCCTCATCCGCCTCCACCCCGACCGCATCATCGCCTTCGGCCTGGACTAGCCGAACCCGCTCGGCAGGAATCGGATTCGCGGCGATCGTTCCCGCGCCGACGATCTCGAGACGGGCGAGGAATGGCTCGATCCGAACCGGTCGTGGTGGCGATCTGCCGCTTTCCCAACCTTTGTGTTCACCAGGGGAGGGGAGCGGTCGCGGCCGGAAGGGTCTTAGTTGGCGTGGAGGGCGGCGTTGAGTTCGATGCCGGTGCCCTTGCGGGGGACGACCTCGACCGCGCCGGTGGTGGAGTTGCGGCGGAACAGGAGGTTGTCGCGGCCGCTGAGTTCGGACGCCTTGACCACGGTGCCGTCGGGGGTGGTGACCTTGGTGCCTGCGGTGACGTAGAGGCCGGCTTCGATCACGCAGTCGTCGCCGAGGGGGATGCCGACGCCGGCGTTGGCGCCGAGCAGGGAGCGCTCGCCGATCGAAATGACGGTGGTGCCGCCGCCGGAGAGGGTGCCCATGATGGAGGCGCCGCCGCCCACGTCGGAGCCGTCGCCCACGACGACGCCCGCCGAGATGCGACCCTCGACCATGGACGCGCCGAGCGTGCCCGCGTTGAAGTTGACGAAGCCCTCGTGCATCACGGTGGTACCCGCGGCCAGGTGCGCGCCGAGGCGCACGCGGTCGGCGTCGCCGATGCGCACACCCGCGGGGATGACGTAGTCGACCATGCGCGGGAACTTGTCGATGCTGTAGACGGTGACGGGGCCGCGGGCGCGCAGCTTGGCGCGGGTGGCCTCGAACCCTTCGACGGCGGCCGGGCCGTGGTTGGTCCACACCACGTTGCTGAGCAGGCCGAACTGGCCGTCCAGGTTCACCTCGTGCGGCTTGACCAGCCGGTGCGAGAGCAGGTGCAGGCGCAGGTAGACGTCGTGCGCGTCGACCGGCGCGGCCGACAGATCGGCGATGACGGTGCGCACCGCGATCACCTCGACGCCGCGCGCCTCATCGGGCCCGAGCAGCGCCGCGTACTCGGCGGGGGCGTCGTCCAGGCGCTTGGTGCCGGTCTCCCCGAACTCGCCGAGCTCGGGACTCGGGTACCAGGTGTCCAGGACGGTGCCGTCCGCGGTCACATTGGCGATACCGACTGCTGCTGCTCCCTGAATGCTCACGCCACAGAGGGTACCGAGCACCGCCGCAGAAGTGTTCGCCCACCTCTGTGCCGCTGCCCACGCATGCCCCCTTCGCCGACTGATCTACCACCCGCCGCGCCGCATCCGTTCGAACCGCCGGATCCGCCGCGCGATCACCTCGGCCGCCAGCTCCGGCCTGCGGTTCGGGATGACGATGTCGCGAGACAGATTTCGAACCCGCAAACCACCACTTTCGCCGCCGGGAATAGAACGGATAGTTGTCGGGCGCGGCGAACCACAGGTATTCCGGTGCGCCGCGTGGATGTTCAACGGGGTGTACGAAGAGAACGTCGGCCAGGGAAATCGAGCTCGCCGTGTAGGCGATACTCCGGCCGCGGGTGTACTCCCAATCGATCCGATCGTCGAGCAGCCGGACAGTGACCGCCCGGAAGCTCTCGCTGTAGCCGCGCACGGAGACACCGATGACGATGTCTTTGCCGGTTTCGGCCCGCCGCAGATTCAGACTGAACATCGGGCGGCTTCAGCGGCGCGGCTGATGTGATCGCCGAGATCGGACACTGCGCGGGCATCGTCGCGCAAGGCTTCGACGGTCACGGTCCCCCCTTGCTCGGTCCTGTCGTGTTCGCCAGACGATAGCGAGGTGGGCATGTCCGTGCCGGTCGCCCGCCCGTAGGGTGAAGCGGGTGAGCATCGACCTGACCGCCGACCCCATCGCGCTGACCGCCGCGCTCGTCGATATCCCCAGCGTTTCGCTGGAGGAGAGGGTGATCGCGGATGTGGTGGAGGCGGCGTTGCGCACGCAGGCGGCGGGGTTCGAGGTGGTGCGGCACGGGAATGTGGTGCTGGCGCGGACGAATCGGGGGTTGCCGAGCCGGGTGATCCTGGCGGGGCATCTGGACACCGTGCCGATCGCCGACAACGTGCCGAGCCGGTACACCACCGACGAGAGCGGTGCCGAGGTGCTGTTCGGGTGCGGCACCGTCGATATGAAATCCGGTGACGCCGTATTCCTGCACCTCGCCGCGACGGTGGCCGAACCGGTGCACGACCTCACGCTGATCTTCTACGACGGCGAGGAGATCGCCGCCGAGTACAACGGCCTCGGCCACATCGAACGCGACCTGCCCGAGTGGCTGGACGGTGATCTGGCGATCCTCGGCGAACCGTCCGGCGGCTGGATCGAGGCGGGCTGCCAGGGCACGCTGCGCGCGTGGCTGAGCACCACCGGAGTGCGCGCGCATTCGGCGCGGGCGTGGATGGGGGACAACGCGATTCACAAGCTGGCCCCGATCCTGAGCCGGCTCGCCGACTACGAGGCGCGCCAGGTCGACATCGACGGTTGCGTCTACCGCGAGGGGCTCTCGGCGGTACGGGTGTCGGGCGGTGTCGCGGGCAATGTGATCCCCGACGAGGCCGAGGTGCACGTCAACTTCCGCTTCGCGCCGGACCGCACCGTCGACCAGGCGTTCGCGCACGTGCGCGAGGTCTTCGACGGCCTCGATCTCGAGATCGCGCTCACCGACTCCGCCCCCGGCGCGCTGCCGGGACTCACCGCCCCCGCCGCCGCCGACCTGATCGCCGCCGTGAACCGCCACGGTGGCGGCGGCGTGCGCGCCAAGTACGGCTGGACCGACGTCTCCCGCTTCGCCGCGCGCGGCATCCCCGCCGTCAACTTCGGCCCCGGAGACCCGAATCTGGCGCACAAACGCGACGAGCGCGTCCCCACCGCCCAGATCACCGCCGTCACCGCGATGCTCCGCAGCTACCTGGAGGGCACCGCCTGACACGGCCGCCACCGGGAGTCCGCACAGCGTTCACCGGTCGCACCGCGAGGTGAACCTACGGACCGGTAACGTGGTCCGCATGTCCGCCGACGCCGCCGATCCCGAGGTCTCCAGCAAGCCGAAGTCGACAGCCAAGTTCCGCGGCCCCATCATGTTCCGCCGCGACCGCAGGCCGGGGGTCGGCACCGCCGACCGCAACCTGCTCGACAGCCGCGGCGACAGCGACTGGGTGCACACGGATCCGTGGCGGGTGCTACGGATCCAGGCCGAGTTCGTGGAGGGTTTCGGCGCGCTGGCCGAGGTGCCGCGCGCGGTCACCGTGTTCGGTTCGGCCCGCACGACCGTCGACCACCCGGAGTACCAGGCGGGCATGGCGATCGGCGCGGCGCTGGCCGAAGCGGGATTCGCCGTCATCACCGGCGGCGGCCCCGGCGCGATGGAGGCCGCCAACCGCGGCGCCTGCGAGGTGGGCGGCTATTCGATCGGGCTCGGCATCGAATTGCCGTTCGAGCAGAGCCTCAACGAGTGGGTCGATCTGGGCATCAACTTCCGCTACTTCTTCGTGCGCAAGACGATGTTCGTGAAGTACTCCGAGGCGTTCGTCTGCCTGCCCGGCGGTTTCGGCACCCTCGACGAACTGTTCGAGGCGCTCACCCTGGTGCAGACCCGCAAGATCACGCGGTTCCCGATCATCCTGTTCGGCACCAAATACTGGAGCGGGCTGGTCGACTGGATGCGCGGCTCCCTGGAGGGGTCCGGCAAGATCTCGCACACCGATCTGGACCTCATCCACGTGACCGACCGGGTGGAGGACGTGGTCGACATCATCGCGCGCGCCGCCGCCGAGCGCGCCGATATCGACACCCTCGGTACGGAGGACAAGTGGTGAGCCCGGCGCCCTACTCGGTCTGCGTGTACTGCTCGGCCAGCACCACCGATCCCGACGCGCTCGCGCTCGCGGCCCGGGTGGGCACCGAGATCGCCCGCCGCGGTTGGCAATTGGTGTCGGGCGGCGGACACGTCTCGATGATGGGCGCGGTCGCCACCGCGGTGCGGGCCGGCGGCGCCAACACCATCGGCGTGATCCCGAAACACCTGGTGCACCAGGAAGTCGCCGACGTGGACGCCGACGAACTCGTCGTCACCGACACCATGCGCGAGCGCAAACAGATCATGGAGGACCGCGCCGACGCGTTCCTCACCCTGCCCGGCGGCATCGGCACGCTCGAGGAGTTCTTCGAGACGTGGACCGGCGGGTATCTCGGCCAGCACGGCAAACCCGTGGTCGTGCTGGATCAGGACGGCTTCTACGAGGGGCTCTTCCGCTGGGTGGACGGACTGCGCGACCGCGGGTTCGTCAACGGCCGCGCCTTGGGCCGCATCACCGTGGCCGGCGATCTGCACGGCGCCTTCGAGGCGCTGCGACCGGGCTGACCCGGAGACACCGACGGCACTGGGGGTCAGTGCCGCGCGAAGCTAGGAGACGAAGCGAGTGAGTACCGACAGCCGTTCGACCGTGCGCCTGCGCGATCTGCTCACGGCCCTGCCCGGGATGGCGCTGGACGCGCCGGGCATGTTGCGCAACGCGCCCGGCATGCTGGTGCGCTCGGGGACGAAGGCCTCCATCGGGCTCTTCTTCCAGCGCAACGCGCACCGCCATCCCCACCGCGTTTTCCTGCGGTTCGAAGGACGCGCCTACACCTATGGCGAGGCCAACGCCGAGGTCAACCGGTACGCGGATGTGCTGTCCCAGCGCGGGGTCGGCCGCGGCGACGTGGTGGGCGTGCTCATGACGAACCGGCCCGAGACGATGTTCACGGTGCTGGCCGTCGTGAAGCTCGGTGCGACCGTGGGGCTGTTGAACCACAACCAGCGCGACCAGGTGCTCGCGCACAGCTTCGGCCTGCTCGACAGCGTGCTGAACGTGGTGGGCGACGAATGCGCGCAGGCGCTCAGCTCGCTGCCCGAACCGCTGTCGAACGTGCTGTCCAGCGAGGAACTCGCGGTCGCCGCGCGCACCGCCGACGCCGCCGATCCCGACGTGACCGCGCGGATCGAGGCGGGGGAGCGGGCCTTCCTGATCTTCACCTCCGGCACCACGGGCCTGCCGAAGGCCAGCGTGATGACCCACCAGCGCTGGACCAAGAGCATGTCGGGGCTGGGCGGACTCGGGGTCCGGTTGCGCGGCAACGACACCCTCTACTGCTGCCTGCCGCTGTACCACAACAACGCGCTCACGGTGGCGCTGTCCTCGGTGCTCGCGGGCGGGGCGACCTACGCGCTCGGGCGCAAGTTCTCGGCGTCGGGCTTCTGGGACGAGGTCATCCGTGAGCGCGCCACCGCGTTCATCTACATCGGCGAGCTGTGCCGGTACCTGCTCAACCAGCCGCGGCGGATCACCGACCGGCAGCACAAGGTGCGGTTGATGGTGGGCAACGGCCTGCGTCCGGAACTGTGGGACGACTTCACCAGCCGGTTCGGCGTGCGGCGCGTGGTGGAGTTCTACGGGGCCAGCGAGGCGCCGATCGCGTTCGTCAACGCGTTCGGGGTGAACCGCACGGCCGGATTCGGTCCCCTGCCGTACGCGATCGTCGAGTACGACGACGCCACCGGCAAGGCCAAGCGCGGGCCCGACGGCCGGCTGCGCAAGGTGGGTTCGGGCGGGGTCGGCCTGCTGCTGGCCAAGGTGAACAACCGCCAGCCCTTCGACGGCTACACCGACGCCGACGCCACCGAATCCAAGCTCGTGCGCGACGCGTTCGCCGAGGGCGACGCCTGGTTCGACACCGGTGACCTGGTGCGCGACCAGGGCTGGTGGCACATCGCGTTCGTGGACCGGCTCGGCGACACGTTCCGCTGGAAGGGCGAGAACGTCGCGACCACCGAGGTCGAGGGCGCGATCGGCGCACACGAATCCGTCGAGCAGGCCGTGGTGTTCGGCGTGGACATCCCGGGCACCGACGGCAAGGCGGGCATGGCGGCGATCACCTTGCAGCCCGGCGCCGAGTTCGACGGCCGCGCGCTGGCCGCGAAGGCCTTCGAGCAGTTGCCCGGTTACGCGGTGCCGCTGTTCGTGCGCGTGGTCGACGAACTCGAGCAGACCTCCACATTCAAGAGCCGCAAGGTGGAACTGCGCAAGCAGGGCTACGCGCCGGACGGCGAGACCGCCCTCTACGTGCTGGCCGGGCGGTCCGAGGGCTACGTCCCGGCTTACGACGGGTACGCCGACGACGTGGCGGCGGGCAAGGCCCCCACTGCCTAGCTCGCCGGCGCTACGGACCCTGGCGACCGGTGGCGGACACCTGCCGCCGGTCGCGAAGATCGGACGACCGGCCTGTGCGGGCGATCTCCGGCGAGGTAGCGGCAGTGCGTGAAGACCGGACGCGGGTGGGTGAGCGGCACCCGACCGCCGCGGGCTCCGCACCGGGCGACGGTCACCGGGCCGCTACAGTCGAGGACATGCTCAGCCCGACCGCAGTGCCGCTCCCCACGCTGTGCGGCAAGCCGGTGGCGACGGATCGGGCGCTGGTGATGGCTATCGTGAACCGGACGCCCGACTCGTTCTACGACCGGGGCGCCACCTTCGGCGACGCCGCCGCCATGGACGCGGTGGGCCGCGCGGTGGACGAGGGCGCCGACCTCGTCGATATCGGCGGTGTGAAGGCCGGGCCGGGCGAGACCGTGGACGCGGCCGAGGAGTCGCGGCGCGTGGTGCCGTTCGTCGCGGCCATCCGCGACAAATACCCGGACCTGTTGATCAGCGTCGACACGTGGCGTTCGGAGGTGGCGCGGGCGGCGGTGGCCGAGGGCGCCGACCTGATCAACGACACCTGGGCGGGCGCGGATCCCGGTCTGGTGGGGGTGGCCGCCGAACTCGGCGTCGGCATCGTGTGCAGTCACACCGGCGGCGCGGTGCCGCGCACGCGCCCGCACCGGGTGCGCTACGCCGACGTGGTGCGCGAGGTCACCGACACGGTGGTGCGGGCCGCGGAGAACGCGCGCGCGGCGGGCGTGCGCGAGGACGCGATCCTCATCGACCCGACCCACGATTTCGGCAAGAACACCTATCACGGGCTCGAGTTGTTGCGGGGAATCGACGTTCTCGTAAAAACCGGGTGGCCGGTCTTGATGGCGCTCAGCAACAAGGATTTCATCGGGGAGACTCTTGGTGTCGGTCTTTCCGAACGGTTGGAGGGCACATTGGCAGCGACAGCGTGGTCGGCCGCCGCGGGCGCCCGCGTCTTTCGCGTACACGAGGTCGCCGAAACCCGGCGGGTCGTGGACATGATCGCCGCGATCCAGGGCATCCGGCCCCCCGCACGAACCCTGCGAGGTCTGGTATGACAATCCACCACCGCGAATCCGCTTGGGCCACCACGAACACCTGGGACACCCCCGGCTGGTCGGTCGACGAACTCATCGACGCCAAGGGCGGGCGCACGGTCTCGGTCGTGTTGCCCGCGCTGAACGAGGAACGCACCGTCGCCGACGTGGTGGCCAGCATCCGGCCGCTGCTCGGCACGCTCGTGGACGAACTGGTGGTGCTCGACTCGGGCTCCACCGACGCCACCGCCGAGCGGGCGCGGGCGGCGGGGGCGCGCGTCGTCACCCGGGAGCAGGCCGTGCCCGAACTCGAACCGATGCCCGGTAAGGGCGAGGTGCTGTGGCGGTCGCTGGCGGTCACCGACGGCGATCTGGTGGCGTTCGTGGACTCCGATCTCATCGATCCCGATCCGGCGTTCGTGCCGAAGCTGCTCGGCCCGCTGCTGCTGGTCGATGACATGCACCTGGTGAAGGCGTACTACCGGCGGCCGCTGCGTCAGGGCATGTCCGTCGACGCGCACGGCGGCGGGCGGGTCACCGAACTCGTCGCGCGGCCGCTGCTGGCGGCGTTGCGCCCGCAGCTGTGCTCGGTGCTGCAACCGCTCGGCGGCGAATACGCGGGCACCCGCGAACTGCTCACCTCGGTACCCTTCGCCCCCGGTTACGGCGTGGAGATCGGGCTGCTGCTCGACACCTACGACCGCCTGGGCCTGTCCGCCATCGGCCAGGTCAATCTGGGCGTGCGCACCCACCGCAACCGCCCGCTCGCCGACCTCGGCGTGATGAGCAGGCAGATCCTCGGCACCGTCCTGGGCCGCAGCGGCATCCAGGACTCCGGCGCCGCCCTCACCCAATTCCCCTTGGTGGAAAACGCTTTCACCCCGCACAGCACGGAAGTGTCGCTGGCCGACCGGCCCCCGATGAACACCCTGCGCCCGTCGCGAGTGGCGGCGTAGGGCGAGAGGCGGCGGCGCGGTAGGGGTTCGCGTGATGCCGGGGGAATCCCTGCGCGCGCATCCCGGTCGGCCGATTCGCGACGTGGCCCGCTCGATCGCAGCGGCCGCGGGACGAGAGCGGCACGGCCGGAGCGCGCGGCCCGGTCAGTGGCAGATGCCTCTGTGGGGCAACCCTTCTCGGTCGGGGCGCCACGCGCGCGAGTCGTGCACTCGCCTCAGGTACCGGGGGCGAGGGTGGACCGTTGTCCGAAACCCTGGCCCCGGTCGACATTGCCGAGCATTCGCACGGACCGGCGATCGACTGTGGGTGCGCGGCCGTGTCCGGTGCGGGTATGCGGCGATGGCGCGGCCCGTCGGCAATGATTGCCTATTGATAGCTGACGGATAACGATGCGTGCCGCCGATGGTGGTGGCGTGGCAGATATTCGCAGGACAACTAGCATGGGGGCAACGGCGCCCGGGCGGATCGGTATGGTTGCCGATCCGGTTCGAGGAAGGGCCGGTGGGTTGATGCGGGAAATGGTGGAGCGGCTGATCGGGCTCGTCGCGGCGGGGCCGGTGGCGGTGGCGCGGGTGGTGGACACCACCGGGGCCGGGCCGCGGGAGATCGGGGCCGCGATGATCGTGACGGCATCCGGCGAGGTGTTCGGGTCGCTGTCGGGCGGCTGCGTGGAAGGCGCGGTCGTGGAGACGGCGCGCGCGGTGCTGCGCGACGGGGCAGCGGTGACCGAGCGGTTCGGGTACGCGGCGGCCGACGCGATGGCGGTGGGGCTCACCTGCGGCGGCGAGATCGAGGTGTTCGTGGAGCGCGTCGATGCCGCGCGGCTGCCCGAGTTGTCCGCCGTGCGAGCGGAACTCGCGGCCGGTCGGCCGGTCGCTCTGGCGACCGTGCTCGACTCGGCCGGGGAGTGGAAGGTGTTGCGGCCCGGCGATTCCGGCGCGTGGCGCGGTGTCGAGCGGGATGCGGCGGCGTCGCTGGCGGCCGGGCGCAGCGGGATCGTCGGCACCGAGGAGTGCGCGGCGGGGCGCCCCCGCGTCTTCGTGCAGGTGTGGGCCGCGCCGGCGCGGATGATCCTGGCCGGAGCCAACGAGTTCGTGCGCGCGCTCAGCCGCACCGGTCGTCAGCTGGGCTACCGCGTCACGGTGGTCGACGCCCGCGAAACCTTCGCCACCCCGGCGCGTTTCCCGGCCGCCCACGACGTGGTGGTGGACTGGCCGCACCGCTACCTGGCCGCCGAACACGCCGCGGGGCGGGTCGACGCCGGCACGGTGGTGTGCGTGCTCGCCCACGACCAGAAATTCGACGTCCCCATGCTCGCCGCCGCCCTGGCCCTGCCCGACCTCGCCTTCGTCGGCGCTCTCGGCTCCCGCCGCACCCACGCCGAACGCCTGGCCCGCCTCCGCGAAGAGGGCGTCCCCGAGGCGGCTCTGCGCCGCCTCCGCAGCCCCCTCGGCCTCGACCTCGACGCCCGCACCCCCGAGGAAACCGCCATCTCGATCGCCGCCCAGATCCTCGCCGACCGCAATAACGCCACCGCCCGCCCCCTCATCCACCTCGACGGCCCGATCCACCGCTAGATCCCGCCGCGAAGTTCCATCCGGCGGCCGTGGCCGGCCTCGGCCGCGTTCTTGTCGGCACGCCCCGGTGATCGACTCCTCCTCGGCCTTGCCCTGCGGCGACAACGAACCACGGAATCCGATCCGGTCGGACTCCGCGACAGCGCCTGGCTCCGGCGGGCGGGCAGCCGTCGGCGATCGTAGCGGGGCCACCGCCTGCGCCGACATACGGCAACCAGGCCTGGCGGGTGCCCGCCGAACACGGGACCCAGCCCCTCACCTCGGACGAGGCGGCTCTCGATGACGGCCTTACCGGCCCGCGTCAGCGGTCGGCGGGCTCCTCGATTTCGGCCGACGAAACCTCCGCGTCGTCCTCGTCGGACGGTTCGGGGGCGTCGGATTCGCGCGCCAGGCGAGCCTGGAGGGCTGCGACGGTGAGCTGACCTTCGGGGGAGTTCGAGCGGCGGGTGACGCCGATCAGGACCGCGATGAAAGTCAGCAGGAACACCAGGAGTCCGGCGATCACGAGGACGTTCATCGCGACTCCCCGCAACGGCGGCTCGGGCCGCGGCCGGCGTGTGTGCGTGTCTCGTGTGCCATGAATGCTCACCTACCCGGACG
Organism: Nocardia puris; assembly: GCF_036051655.1. NCBI lineage: Bacteria > Bacillati > Actinomycetota > Actinomycetes > Mycobacteriales > Nocardiaceae > Nocardia > Nocardia puris. The sequence goes on from NZ_CP107943.1 coordinate 3,460,525, forward strand.
ACAGTTACTCGACGGCTATCTAAACATCGACTCGTAAGACGACGATAAGAGGGTGGGGTGACATGCGCCACAGGAAAACCGCCGCGGCTCTATCTGCGTGCGCCCGTGGCGCTTTCGGTGCACCGGCAATCGATCGGCATCCGATCAGCGGCGCGGGCGCGGCCGCAAGGGGCGATGATCGCCGTCGTGGCGGTACACCGGGGTGAGCAGATCCGCGTCGACCGGTTCGCCGCTGGTGCGGTCGTAGCGCACGGCGACCAGCACCGAGAACAGGTGGGTCGCCGCGCGTTCGTGCAGGGTGGCCAGCCGGGTGGCCAGCAGGCGCACCGCCCCCAGTGAACCGGGCGGATGCAGCCCGTCGATCACCAGGCAGGTCCCGCGCCCGTCGGGCCGCGGCAGCCGCGCCAGGTACGCGATGTCGTGCGGTTCCGGCCCCGCGGGCCGGTACACGCGCCGGGCCGCCCGGTCCTCGATGCCGCGCCGCGCGTCGCCCGCCCGAACCACGGTGCGCCGCAAGCGCGGATCGGCGGCCACCAGCTGGCGCAGGTTGGGCGACAGCTCGGGCCCGCCGAGCACGATCAGCCCGTCCCGGTTCAGGTCCACGGGCCGTCCCGGCGCAAAAGTCTCCACCGACACGGCGAACCCGAGTTCGCGCAACAGCTCCACCAACCGCGCCGACGCGCTGGGATCGGGTGCGCCGAGCACCCGCCCGGCCCGCACCTCGGGGGTGAGGATCGTGAGCGACCCGTGCCCGAAGAACAACCCCTCCGGTGCGGGCCCCTGCGTGCTCACCTGGTGGATGCGCGCACGGGAAAGTCCCGCGGCCGCACCGATTCTGGCGAACGTCCACCCCTCGGCGTGGAGCTCCCTGATGACCGCCCTGCGGATCCGCGTGAGTTCGTTGATCGTCTGCTGCGCCGCCGCCACCCCCTCGGTGGCCGCCTTGAGTCTTTCGACTTTGTCCTCGATTGCGAAGACTCGCGCCACGTCATCGGCCGACATGTGCGAAGTCTAGACAGCTGAACAGCATCAGGTGTCTAGAGCCGTTGACATCGCGTACTGCGCGACGGCCCAGTCTGTTTCGGCCTCACCGGGCATTTTCCGACGACGCGCCGGGCGACACACCGGTCAGGTGGCGTCGGAATCGATCGGCGGACGTTCATTGTGCGCCAACGGTTTTTCCAGCTTCGGCTTCGGGTGATCCGGCATTCCGCTGTTGGCGCCGTACAACTCGTCCTTGGTGGGCACCGCCTTCTCGAGGCTGCGCAGCACCGAGTCGTCGCCGTTGAGCAGGTGCTTGGTGACCATCGAGCGCGGCGTCATCCCGCGCAGCTCGTTCAGGTCGGCCAGCGGTTTGCGCAGATCCTCGAACTCCGGGCCGAGCTCGTTCTTCAGCTGGGCGGTGGCGCCGCTGGCGTAGTCGCGGATCTGTCGCAGGCTCTGCGTGGTCCAGCGCACGGCGCCGGGCAACCGCTCCGGCCCGAGGATGACGAGGGCGGCGACGAGCAGGATCATCATCTCGCCCCACCCGATGTTGCTGAACACGAGACCAGGCTACCCGCACTTCGGCGCGAAAGGTCAGTCGGACTCCAACGTCACAGGCACATCCACCTGCCTGCCATCACGGATCAACCGCACGTTCACCGTGTCGCCGATCTCGTGCGACTGCACCGCGACGATCAGCTCGTCCGGACCGGTGACCTCGCGGTCGCCCACCCGCACGATCACATCGCCCTCGACGATGCCCGCCTTGGCGGCGGGACCGCCCGCCACCACATCGGCCACGGCCGCGCCGCTCATCACCTCGTTGGCGACGGTGCGGGTGTTGGCGGCCACGCCGATCATCGGATGGTGCATCACGCCGTCGCGGATCAGGGTCTGCGCCACCTCGGTCATGGTGTCGACCGGGATGGCGAAGCCGAGGCCCACCGAACCGCCGGTCTCGCTGCGGATGGCGGTGTTGATGCCCACCACGCGGCCCTGCATGTCCACCAGCGCGCCACCGGAGTTACCCGGGTTGATGGAGGCGTCGGTCTGCACGGCGTCGATCACCGCGTTGGTGTCGGTGCCTTCGCCGGACAGCTTCACCGGGCGGTGCAGGGCGCTGACGATGCCCGAGGTGACGGTCTTGCTCAGCCCCAGTGGCGAACCGACGGCCAGCACGTCGTCGCCGACCTGGACCTCGTCGGACTTGCCCAGCGTGGCGACCGTGAGGTTCTTGACGTCGACCTTCAGCACCGCGAGGTCGGTCTTGGGATCGCGGCCGACGATCTCGGCGGGCACGCGGCTGCCGTCGGCGAAGGTGAGCCGGATGACGGCGCGGCCGCTGGTGTCCTGCGCGGCCATCGAGATGACGTGGTTATTGGTCACCACGTAGCCCGCGCCGTCGATGACGACGCCGGAACCGGTCGCGCCGTTGTCGCCCACGGTGACCCGGATCGACACCACCGACGGCAGCACCGCGTCGGCGACCTTGGCGATCTGGCCGTGCGGCTGCTCGATGCCCTCGGTCTGCTCCAGGGTGACCTTGCGGGAGGTGAGATTGGTGGTCTGCTCGGCGGTGAGCCGGCCCGCCAAGCCGCCGAGGAGACCGATGCCGAGCGCGATGGCGGCCAGCAGCGCCAGCGCCTTGGGCGCCACGCGAGAACCGAAGAGGACTTCGCGGGCGGTGAGCTTGCGGTACTGCGGCAGCGGCTGCGGTTCGGGCGTGGGGATCGCGGGCGCGCCCAGACGGGCGGCGGCGTGCGGATCGCGCCACGGATCGGCGGGCGCGGCGGTGGCCGGGGCCGAACCCGCGGCGCCGGGATCGCGCTGCAACAGCTCGTCGGAGCCCTCGGGGCGGCCGAACGCCTCGGCCAGCACCGCGTCGGGCGGACGGGCCTGCGGCAGATCCGGCACCGCGGGCGCGGCGGGCGTCGCGGCGCGGGGTGCGAACGACCCGCTCTGGCCGGACGGCCTGCGGAACGTGTGCGCGGTGTGGTTGTCGATGTGGGGACGTACCACCGGGCGGGGGCCGAGCACGGGCGCGTCCGGCGGCCTCAGGGTCCCCCTGTCGGCCGCCGAATCGGGGGTGTCGCCCTCGGTGGGCCGCCCGTCCGGCACGGGTCCGGTGTTCCTCGCTTCGGTGGTCACGCGGAAAACTCTACTTGCGCCACCACGCTGCCCACCGGGTCGCGGTGCGCGAATCCGGCAGAAAACCGAAAACAGCCTCGTTGCGGGTGTTTCCGCCGACGCCGCGCCCCTCGGTGGTGCCGCCGGGCAGTTCGGCGAGCGGGATGCGGGTCAGGCTGTCGTGCAGCCCGCGCGGGATGGAGATCGGGCCCGACTGGCGCAGCGCGATGCGCGCCTGCTGCTGGGCGTCCACCTCGGCCGCGCACTCCGGGCAGACCGAGATGTGCTGGGCGGCGCGCAGATACGCGTTCATGCGCAGTTCGCCGTCCACGTAGGCGACGACCGCCTCGCTGGCCAGGTGCTCGGTCGGCGCGAACCGGGGCGTGCGGCCCTGCGTTCGCCGGTCCGCCCCGTGCGGCGGATGACCGAACGTACTGGACTCGCCACTCATGCGGTGCTCACCCTTCCGACGACGTGCTCTGATCCGGGCGACGCCTTCCGGCCGATCACCCGATGTTCGCGTCAGCGGCGAACCGCTGGTGTGTTCCATTATGCGCAAGGTGCTCGCGCAGTGCCTGACGCCCGCGGTGGATGCGGCTGCGCACGGTGCCCAGCTTCACGCCGAGCGTGGCGCCGATCTCCTCGTAGGACAGGCCCTCGATGTCACACAGCACGACCGCGGCGCGGAACTCCGGCGCCAGGGCGTCGAGGGCGGATTGCAGGTCGGGATCGAGCCTGGCGTCGTGGTAGACCTGCTCGGGGCCGGGTCCCTCGGCGGGCACCCGGTCGTAGTCCTCGGGCAGCGCTTCCATGCGGATGCGGTTGCGGCGGCGGACCATGTCCAGGAACAGGTTGGTCGTGATGCGGTGCAGCCAGCCCTCGAAGGTGCCCGGCTGGTAGTTCGACAGCGACCGGAACACCCGGATGAACGTCTCCTGGGTGAGGTCCTCGGCGTCCTGCGCGTCGCCGGAGAGGCGGTAGGCCAGCCGGTAGACGCGGTCGGCGTGCTCGCGGACCAGCTCGTCCCAGGAGGGCATGACCGACCGGTCGCCGGTCGCGTCGAAGGCCGCGGTGCCGGTGAGGTCGGCGGGATCGATGTCGGCGTCCTCGGGCGCGACGATCTGCTCGGGCAGCGTGGCGTACTCGGGTGGCAGGGCGGGCGACGCCTTGGCGACCTCGGAGCGCCCCTGCGCCGCGAACGAACCTGTGACCATGTGGATGGGGCTACCTCCTGCTAAGGACCGTAGAACTCGGGGCGGCACGCGGGTCCGGGTCACGGACCCTCGCGTACGAGATACAACCGACTACCTGTATGTCGTTGTTCCCGAGCCCCGTGTGACACGGTCGGCTGGTCTGGTGCCTTCACTCTTTCCTGTCCTGATATGGCCCGGATATGGAGATCCTGAGGGACACCTGAGAAAACCGATCCGCGCGGAAAGCGCGTTGTCGGGACGCCGCTGAGAGCCGCACCGCATTAGCCTCATACCCGTGGCATCGAACCTGGAGCGAAATCTCTCCTACGTGGAGGAATCCGTCGTGGAGGACGAGATCCTCGTCAGCGCGCGCGAGCGCGCCACCGAATTGGGTGCGGCACCCGTACCGCCGTCGGTCGGTGCGCTGCTGAGCATGTACGCCCAGCTGCTGGGCGCGCGGGCGGTCGTCGAGGTCGGCACCGGCGCGGGCATCAGCGGCCTGTGGCTGCTCGACGGCATGCGCGAGGACGGCACGCTGACCACCATCGATTCCGAACCGGAGCATCAGCGGGCGGCCAAGGAGGCATTCCGGGCCGCCGATATCCCGCCCGCCCGCACCAGGCTCATCAACGGTCGCGCCCTGGACGTGCTGCCCCGCCTCGCCGACGGCGCCTACGACTTGGTCTTCATCGATGCCGCGCCGCTCGAGCACCCCGAATACGTGGAACAGGGTGTGCGGCTGTTGCGCGAGGGCGGCGCGATCGTGCTGCACAACGCGCTGCTGGGCGGGCGGGTGCCCGATCCGGCGCAGCGCGATCCGGCCACCCAGTCGGTCCGCGCGGCCACGCGGGCGATCGCCGAACATCCCGAACTCACCAGCGTGCTGATCCCGGTGGGCGACGGGCTGCTGTGCGCGTCGCGCGGGTAGCCGCGCGGGTGCACACTCGTGGCGGTGACGGCGCGGTCACCCGCAACGCGCACAGATAGACCGCCGCGCCGGGAGGCGTGGCATTCCGCACGAAGGATCGTCAGTGAAGCGACAGCAGCGAATCCGGCGCGCCCACCCGAGCCCACGCCCGTCCGGCGGCCGCTACGACACCGTGGGGTCTTTCCGCGACGACGCCGATGTGTTCGGATGGTCCGGGGCGGAAGGGCAGCAGCCGATGTTCAGGAACGACGACGATCAGCAGCGCAACCGGCCGGAGGACTGGGCTGGCGCGGCCGTCGTGTTCGGGATCCTGCTGGTGATCGCCGTGGTGCTGGCCGCGCTGGTCTCCACCGCCGATTTCGGTGACGAGGCGCCCTCGCCCGGGGTGACCCGCACACCGGGCCCGTGCGAGCCGTTCTGCATCGCGCCGCAGCCCTGACGGCTACACCCACACACCCTTGCCGACGGTCACCACACCGCCGTTGCTGACGGCGAAGCGATCGCGGTCGCGCTCGAGGTCCACGCCGATGATCTCGCCCTCGCCCACCACCACGTTCTTGTCCAGAATCGCGTGCCGCACCACCGCGCCGCGCCCGATCCGCACGCCCGGCATGAGGACGCAGCCCTCCACGGTGGCGCCGTCGTCGACCATCACGTTGGAGCTGAGCACCGAGGTGCGCACCGTGGCCGCCGACAGGATGCTGCCCGCCCCGACGATGCACTCCTGGGCCAGCCCGCCCTGGGCGAACTTGGCGGGCGGCAGGTTCTCGGCCGCGCCGCGGATGGGCCAGTGCTTGTTGTAGAGGTTGAACACCGGGTGCACCGAGACCAGGTCCATGTGCGCGTCGTAGAACGCGTCGATGGTGCCCACGTCGCGCCAGTAGCCGCGGTCGCGTTCGGTGGCGCCGGGCACCTCGTTGTCGGCGAAGTCGTAGACGCCCGCCTCGCCCGCCGCGACCAGCGCGGGGATGATGTCGCCGCCCATGTCGTGGTCGGAGTCGGAGTTGTCGGCGTCGGCGCGGATCGAGTCCACCAGCACCTTGGTGGTGAACACGTAGTTGCCCATCGAGGCGAAGGTGACATTGGGGTCGTCGGGGGTGCCCGGCGGGTGCGCCGGCTTCTCCAGGAACTGGGTGATGCGCCCGGACTCGTCGGAATCGATGCAGCCGAACGCGCTCGCCTCGCTGCGCGGCACCCGGATGCCCGCCACCGTGACGCCCGCGCCGGACTCGATGTGGTGCGCCAGCATCTGCTCGGGGTCCATCCGGTACACGTGGTCGGCGCCGAACACCACGATGTAGTCGGGGTCCTCGTCGTAGATCAGGTTCAGCGACTGCATGATCGCGTCGGCGCTGCCCGTGTACCAGCGCGGGCCGAGCCGCTGCTGCGCGGGCACCGGCGTGATGTACTCGCCGCCGAACCCGGACAGCCGCCAGGTCTGGGAGATGTGGCGGTCCAGCGAATGCGACTTGTACTGGGTGAGCACGCACAGCCGCAGGAAGCCCGCGTTGACCAGGTTGCTCAGCACGAAGTCGATGAGCCGGTACGCACCCCCGAACGGGACCGCGGGCTTGGCCCGGTCGGCGGTGAGCGGGAACAGGCGCTTGCCCTCGCCACCGGCGAGCACGATCCCTAATACGTGCGGCTGGCTCCTCACAGTCCACAAACTACCGTGAAGTGCGGGCGCGGGTGGCCCCTGCGCAGTCGAGCGTCTACTTTGAACCGGTGAGTTTCGGCACGGACGGCGGGCGCTCGACGGCGGTTTCCGGCGAGACGGGGCAGCTCGGCGACCTGTTACGCGTCGCGATGCTGACCCGCGAATATCCCCCTGAGGTGTACGGGGGCGCCGGCGTGCACGTCACGCAGCTGACCGCCGAGCTGCGCAGGCTGTGCGAGGTGACGGTGCACTGCATGGGCGCCGAGCGCGCGGATGCCGTGGTGCACCAACCCGATCCGTCGCTGTACGCCGCCAACGCCGCGTTGCAGATGATGTCCACCCAGTTGCGGATGGCCGACGCCGTCGGCGAGGTGGATGTGGTGCATTCGCATACCTGGTACACCGGCCTCGCCGGACATCTGGCGGCCACGCTCTACGGCGTCCCGCACATACTCACCGCGCATTCGCTGGAGCCGCGACGGCCGTGGAAGGCGGAGCAGCTGGGCGGCGGCTATCGGCTCTCGTCGTGGTCGGAACGCAACGCTATGGAGCACGCCGACGCCGTCATCGCGGTCAGTGAAGGCATGCGCCGGGACGTGCTCGACGCCTATCCCGCGATCGACCCCGCCCGGGTGCACGTGGTGCACAACGGGATCGACGCCACGCTGTGGCAGCCCGGGCCCGCCGAGCCCGGCTCCCGGCACATACTCGACGAGCTGGGCGTGCGCACCGACCAACCCATCGCCGCGTTCGTCGGGCGTATCACGCGGCAGAAGGGCGTGGGGCACCTCCTCGCCGCCGCACGCGATTTCGCGCCCGACATCCAACTGGTGCTGTGCGCGGGCGCGCCCGACACCGAGGAGCTCGCCGAAGAGACCGCGGCCGCCGTCGAGGAGCTGCGCGCCCGCCGTGGCAACGTGTTCTGGGTGCGCGAGATGCTGCCCACCGAGCAGATCCGCCAGATCCTCGCCGCCGCCACCGTTTTCGTCTGCCCGTCGGTCTACGAGCCGCTCGGCATCGTCAACCTGGAGGCGATGGCCTGCGCCACCGCCGTGGTGGCCTCCGACGTGGGCGGCATCCCCGAGGTGGTCGTCGACGGCGACACCGGACGGCTGGTGCACTACGACCCGGGCGCCGTCGAGAAGTACGAACGCGATCTGGCCGACGCGGTGAACGAGGTCGCCGGCGATCCGATCCGCGCGGCGGAGTTCGGCGCGGCCGGGCGGGCCCGCGCCATCGCGGAATTCGACTGGTCCCGGATCGCGGAACGCACCGTCGAGGTGTACCGGCACGCGCGCGCCGAGCGGGTGGGTCAGCCGGGGCAGTAGCCAGGTCGCGGCCGGGTGGACGTGCGGGGGCCGGGAGGCGTGCGGGGGCCTGGAGGTCAGCCGCCGCGTACGCCTCGCGCCCAGCCGGCGCCTGTCGGGCCGGGTACCAGCCGTTGAGTACGCGCCGCGCCAGCCGGTGACGGATGGTGCCGGATGCGCGGCGCGCGTGCAGGTGCCGGGGCGAACCCCGGTCAGGGCGGCGGCGAGCCCCGCTCAGACCGGGCGGTAGGTCGTCACGACCACCGACGCGGTGACCTCCACCCGGTCGGGGAGTGCGGCCAGGCGGGCCGCGCGCTCGTCCGTGCCGTGGTGCGCCGACGGCCCCATGCCGACCACCGCCGCGACCGCCGCGCGGCCCAGCTTCATCGGGTACTCGACCACCGTGCGGTCGCCGGGCGCGAAGTGTCCCGCCATGGTCTCGGCGAGGCGGCGGTCCTTGTCGGGGTCCACGCCGACCATGCCCAGGTGCTCGACCAGTTCGCCGAGATGACGGTCGGTGGGCGCGGCGACCACGAACCGTCCGTCCGCGCCGAGCACCCGCGCCACCTCCGACGGGTTGCGCGGCGCGAACACCGAGAGCACACCACCGAGCACGCCGTCGCGGACCGGCAGCCCGCGCCAGGCGTCGGCCAGCACCGCGGCGGCGCGCGGATGCGAGCGAGCACAGCGGCGCGCGGCGGGTTTGGCCACGTCCAGCGCGATACCGCGCGCCTCGGGCGCGGCGTCCAGCGCGGCGGCCAGGTAGTAGCCTGTGCCCGCGCCGACCTCGAGCAGGGGCGCGTGCCCGCCGACGGCGGCGGCCACCGCATCGGCGATCGGCGCGAAATGTCCTTCGCTCTGGAAGGCGGCGCGGGCGTCGAGCATGGCGGCGGAATCGCCGGTCATCTTGGTCGACGCACCCGTCAGCAGGCTGACGTAGCCCTGCTTGGCCAGGTCGAAACTGTGGCCGCGGCCGCAGCGCAGCGCCCGGTCGGCCACCTCGAGGCCGAGGTGGCACTCCGGGCAGGCCAGCAGGCCGGCCACCTCGGCGAGTGTCGTGGGACTAGCTGGTGACACTCTTCAGTTCGTCACCGAGCGCCGCCGCCTCATCCGGCGTGAGCTCTACGACCAGACGCCCGCCACCCTCGAGTGGAACCCGCATCACGATTCCACGCCCTTCTTTGGTTGCCTCGAGGGGACCGTCCCCGGTGCGGGGCTTCATGGCCGCCATCCTCTGCTCCCTCCAGATCTGCGCGGTCTTCTGCGCACTTTCTTGGAACTACAGTTGTCACCAACCAGGCAGCTCGCCGGTATTCGGCGAGCTACACCGGTCCTATTCTTCCCTATCGCCGATGTGGACGGATACCTGAGTTCGAAATGTGACCGCCGGGTCGGTATCGCCGGGGTCGCCGCCCACCCAGCAGTCCGCGAGGTGGTCGTCGACCATTCCCGTGGCCTGCATCAGCGCGTACGCCGTGGTGGGTCCCACGAAACGAAAGCCTTGTTTCTTCAATTGTTTTGCCAGAGCGACGGATTCGGGCGTGGTGGCGGGGACGTCGGCGAGGGTGCGCGGGCGCGGGCGCGGCGGCGGCGCGAACGACCAGATCAGCCGGTCCAGCCCGTCGGGCAGGGCGAGTGCGGCGCGCGCGTTGGTGATGGCCGCCTCGATTTTCGCGCGATTGCGGACGATGCCCGCGTCGGCCATCAGGCGCGCCACGTCGTCGTCGCCGAAGCCTGCCACGCGCTCGATCGAGAAGCCGGCGAACGCGGCGCGGAACGCCGGGCGCTTGCGCAGAATGGTGATCCACGCCAGTCCGGATTGGAATGCCTCGAGGCAGACCCGTTCGAACAAGGCGTCGTCGCCGTGGACGGGCTTGCCCCACTCGCGGTCGTGATAGGCGCGGTAGAGATCGGACCCGTCCGCCCACTCACAGCGCACGCGTCCGTCGGGCGGCTGGGTGAAGTCGTCGCTCATGACGGGCCGGAGGTCCGGTGCGGCCGCGAGCCCTCGGCCGGCTCGGACGCGAGGTTGAACGGGATGCCCCACCTGTCGGAGGACGGTGTCGCGCCGGGCTGCGCGGCGGGGGCGGCCGGCTCGTCGCGGCTGAGCGGGGTGCCCCAGCCGGTGGTGGTCTGCTCGGACGATCCGGCGGTGTCGCCACCGCTCGCTGCCGGGCTGGTCGGTGTGCCGCCAGCCGGTGTGGTCTGCTGGTCGTAGCCGGAGGTGGCCGGTTCGCCGGTGGCACTCCAGGCCGTGGGATATCGGTACCCGGTCGCTGTGCTCGAGGCACCGTTGTCGGGGGTGGTTCCCGGGCCCGTCGCGGTGCCGCCCGGTGCCTCCGGAGTCCACGTCTGCCCGGCCGTGCCGTTGAAGCCCACGTCGTCCTTGGCGAGCTCGGGTGTGGACGCCGTACCGCCGGTCCGGGATTCGGAGTCGCGGCCCGTCGCCGGACGCGGGGCGGGCACGGAGCGCGCCTGCGCGAGTTCGATCTGCAACTCGTCGATGCGGGCGGCCAGCCGGGCCAGCGCCCAGTCCACCTCGGCCGCCTTGTACCCGCGCACCACCTGCTGGAACCGCAGCGCGCGCACATCGGCGCCGGTGATCCCCTCGGCGGGCAGCACGGTGGCCGTCGTGCCCTCCGGCAACGGGCCCAGTTCCTCACCCCGTCCGAAGATCGCGCTCGCGACGAAGAACAGCGCCGCGGCCACCAGCCCGACGAACACCACGTACATCAGCAGCGTGAGCATGCCCCGAGCTTATTTGGCCGCGCCGACACCCGGGACGGGCGCACCCTTCTACCGCGCGCCCCCGCTGCCGAACGGGTTCTCCAGCACCGAGCACCGCAGCACCAATTCACCGCCCGGCGATCGCGACCGGACCGGCCGGGAGCTCGCCGGGGCAGACCCCTCCAGCGGCGATCGCGACTGCCCCGGTCGAGAGCCCGCCGGCGCGGACCCCTACAGGTGGCGGGTGGTATCGATGCCCAGCGACATGCCCGCGAGTCCGCGGCGGCGGACGGCGAGTTTGTCGGCGACGGAGAGCAGGGCCTTGGCCGAGGCGCTGTCGGGGTCGCGCAGTACGATCGGGGTGCCTTCGTCGCCCGCCTCGCGCAGCGCCTGCTCGATCGGGATCTGGCCCAGCAGCGGCACATTCGCGCCGACCGCGCGGGTGAGGCTGTCGGCCACGGTCTGGCCACCGCCCGAGCCGTAGAGGTCCATGCGGGTGCCGTCGGGCAGGTCCAGCCACGACATGTTCTCCACCACGCCGACGATCCGCTGCCGCGTCTGCAGGGCGATCGACCCGGCCCGCTCGGCCACCTCGGCGGCGGCCAGCTGCGGTGTGGTGACCACCAGGATCTCGGCGTTGGGGATCAGCTGGGCCAGCGAGATGGCCACGTCGCCGGTGCCGGGCGGCAGGTCGAGCAGCAGCACGTCCAGATCGCCCCAGAACACGTCCACCAGGAACTGCTGCAGCGCGCGGTGCAGCATCGGGCCGCGCCACACCACGGGCGTGTTGCCCTGGGTGAACATGGCGATGGAGATGACCTTCACGTCGTGTGAGACGGGCGGCAGGATCATCCGCTCCACCTGCGTGGGCCGCGCGTCGGTGCCGAGCATGCGCGGCACCGAGTGGCCGTAGATATCGGCGTCGAGCACGCCGACCGACAGGCCGCGCGCCGCCATCGCCGCCGCCAGGTTGACGGTCACGCTGGACTTGCCGACGCCGCCCTTGCCCGACGCGACCGCGTACACGCGGGTGAGCGATCCGGGCTGAGCGAACGGGATCACCGGCTCGGCCGAATCGCCGCGCAACTGCTTGCGCAGTTCGGTGCGCTGCTCGTCGTTCATCACGTCGAGGTCGACCGAGATGGCACCCACACCCGGCACATCGGCCACCGCTTTGGTGACCCGCTGGATGATCTCGGTGCGCAACGGGCACCCGGCCGTCGTCAGGTACACCTCGACGTGGACGTTGCTCTCGGCATCGATCCCGATGCTCTTCACCATGCCGAGTTCGGTGATCGGTTTACGGATCTCCGGATCGTCGACCTTCGCGAGCGCGCCCCGCACGTCCGTTTCCGTTACCACTGGCATATCCGAATTTTACGGGCTTCAGATACGGGGGAGCTCCGCGGGCTTGGGTGCGACCCCCGTGCCGTAGGAGTTGGCCCAGGCCATGACGTTGGCGACGTAGGCCATCGAGTTGTTGTAGCGCAGGATCGCGCGGGAGCGCTGGGACAGATCCCGCATGTCCAGATTGCCGTCGCAGAGGTACTTTCCGGCCGTCAGCGCGGCGTCGTAGAGGTTCTGCGGGTCGGCGATGCCGTCGCCGTTGCCGTCGGCGGCGTATCGCGTCCAGGTCTCGGGCAGGAACTGCATGGGGCCCACGGCGCGGTCGTAGCCGCCGAGCCCGTCGAGGGCACCGCCGTCGCTGTCGTGGATGACCGCGTTGCCCGCCAGCGAGCCGTCCAGGACGGGACCGTAGACGGGGTCGAGCGGATTGCCCTCGGCATCGGCCTTGCCGCCGAAGACGTGCGTGGACTCGACGCGGCCGATGCCGGCCAGCAGGGTCCACTCCATGTTGCAGACCGGGTTCTGCGCGGCGAGCAACTGCTCGGCGTTCTGGTACGCCGCCACCGCGACGCCAGGGATGCCGCCCGGCCCGGCGGGGAGTTCGGCCTTCGCCCGATCAGTGGGCAGCGCAACGGTTTTCACGACCGGCTTGGCCGCGACGCCCTGTGCGGCCATCGCGTGTTCGACGTAACCGTCGTCGGTGACCTCCGCGGCGCCGAGGGCGCCGAGGAGACCGCCCTCCTCGGCGACCTCCTGGACGGCGGTGTGGCCGGAATTCAGATCGGATGCCGCGGCGCAGGCCACGAATCCGGTGGGAACCAATCCTGTCAGTGCGAGAACGGAGCCGCGTTTGACGGTGGCAGGCGATTGCTTGCGGTGACGCCCCACGGTGTGGTGACCCTCCTCCAATAGCGCTGAGGCTCTGCGTTCCGCGAAGTGTCCGTGCGCGGGGAGCGCTGGGTCACCTTCGTGGACGAAGGAGAGATTACCGTATTCGAGACGTTTTTGTTACTACTTCGTGATCTGGATTGAGGTTTGGTCTCAGCCCTGCGGCGGAGCGGGCGGGCCGGGCGGCAGCGGGATCACGATTCCGAACGGCAGGGTGATGCCCGGGGCCGGCGGCGGGGGCGGCGGGACGTCCTGCGGAGCCTCGGCCGGGCCGGGCTCGGGGGTCTTGGTGACCTCGGGCGCGGGCGGCGCGGCGGGTGCCGGTTCCTGGGCCTGCTGCGGACCGGGCTGACCCGGTTCGGGCGCGGGCGCGCACGCGGGGTTCGGCTCCGGGGCGTTCGCCGGATCGCCCTGCGCGCCGAACTCCTGCTCGGTGCCGACCGGCTTGCCGTCCGGACCGAGGGGCCGCGCGGGCTCGCCGGGCTGCGGCATCGGCGCCGGAACCACCACGGGCTCACAGGGATTCGGCGGCGGGGGTGGCGGCGGGCAGAAGATGCCGCACGGGATCGGCGGCAGGCCGGGAATGGTGATCATCACCTGGGTCGGGGTCTGCTGCGGCGGCACCACGTAGGTGGTCGAGGGCAGCGCGTCGGCGGGCGAGGTGGGCGCGCCGGGCACCGTGGTGCCGACGGCCTGCATGTCCGGGCCCGCCTGGATGGGTGCCGAGCCGGGCGGGATGAGATCGGGCGAGATGGTCACCTGGCTGGGCGACCCGCCGGTGCGGTAGGCGGCCGACCAGCTGAGCACGTCGGCGGCGTAGGACATCGAGTTGTTGTAGCGCAATACCGAGCGCAGTTCCTGCGCCGGATCGCGCAGGTCGAGCCCGCCCGAGCAGAGGTACTTGCCCGCGGCCAGCGCGGAGTCGAAGACGTTGTGCGGATCGGCCACGCCGTCGCCGTTGCCGTCGGCGGCGTAGAGGCTCCAGGTGCCGGGCAGGAACTGCATGGGCCCGATCGCCCGCACGTAACCGCCGTCGGCCGCCTTGATGATTTCGTTGCCGGGCAGCGTGCCGTCGAGCGCCGGGCCGAAGATCGGCGTGACGGTGGTGCCCGCCGCGTCGGTGCGCCCGCTGCCCGCGTGCCCGGACTCGATGCGGCCGATGCCGGCGAGCAGGTTCCAGGTGAGCCCGCAGCCCGGCTGCGAGGACTGCATGGCGAGTTCGGCGTTGCGGTAGGCGGCGAGCACGACCTCGGGGATGCCGAGTGCCCCGCCGGTGTTGGGCAGCGAGATCTCCCGCAGCGGCACGGTGCCCGCGAACGGCGGCAGACCGTCGGCCGTCGGGTTCATAGCTCGCAGTTTGCGGGGGGAGTCAGGGGTGACCGGGAGCAGTCCCACTGTCCGGGACAATGCGGCGTCCCCGTCGGCGGCGGCCTCCTCGCCGGTGCCGTTCGGCCGGGCGGACGCGGCGAGCAACGCCTCCGGCGCGGCGGGGGGCTCACTGGTGGTCGCGTGCTGGGCGGCCGAGCCCGAGGCGACGAGACCAGCGACGACGAGGGCCGACATGGTTATCGGGGCGGATACTCGCATTCGGCCACACCAATCCTTCAACGTCACGGGAGCGTGTCGACAGGGGGCGGCTGGGACGGGCGTCTACCCGGCCCTCGCAACCCCCGACCCGGCCCGCTCGGGACAACGCTGTCCAGGTTACCCAGGGGTCAGGATGTTGTAGAGCATTTCCGGTCAATCATCGGAGACCGGCGGCGCGACCTGGGGTGTTGCGGCGCGTCCACCGGAGGATTTCTTGCGTTTGACCTTTCCAGCCGTGGTCTCGGGTGTCGCGGACGCGCCGTCGGTGGTCGCCACCGCGATGCGGTCGAGGACTTCGCGCAGCTCCTCCAACTCCCGGCGCAGGTAGTCGCGGGTGGCCACATCGCCGACCGCCAACCGCAACGCCGCGAGTTCGCGGGCGAGAAACTCGGTGTCGGCTTTGGTCTGCGCGGCGCGCTGCCGATCCTCCTCCAGCGCCACCCGGTCGCGGTTGTCCTGACGGTTCTGCGCCAGCAGGATCAGCGGCGCCGCGTAGGCGGCCTGGGTGGAGAACGCCAGGTTCAACAGGATGAACGGATAAGGGTCCCACCGCAGCGCCACCACGGTCACGTTGAGGATGATCCAGACGATCACGACCACGGTCTGGATCGCCAGGTACCGGCCGGTGCCGAGGAATCGGGCCACCCGCTCGGAGCTGCGGGCCAGGGCCTCGGCATCCCAGTCGAAGCGGAACCGCGACTCCATCGGCGTCTCCAGCCGCTGGCGCGCCGAGCTCGTGCCCGGCCGCGGCCACGCGCCCTTCTCAGTCATGGACCGCGACCCCTTGGTGCCGTTCTTCTTCACGCCAGTCCTCCGGCAGCAGATGGTCCAGGACGTCGTCGACGCTGACCGCGCCCAGCAAGTGGTTCTCGTCGTCCACCACCGGCCCGCACACCAAGTTGTAGGTCGCGAAATAGCGGGTGACCGCCGTGAGCGGCACCTCGGGGCCCAACGGCGCGAGGTCGGCGTCGATGATCCCGCCCACCAGGTGCGCGGGCGGCTCGCGCAGCAACTGCTGGATGTGCACGCAGCCGAGGTAGCGGCCGGTGGGCGTGGCCGTCGGCGGGCGCACCACGAACACCATCGACGCCAGCGCGGGCGTGAGGTCGGGGTTGCGCACCCTGGCCAGCGCCTCCGCCACCGTGGTGGCCGGCGTCAGGATCACCGGCTTGGGCGTCATCAGGCCACCCGCGGTGTCGGGCGAGTGCTGCAGCAGCCGGCGCACCGGTTCGGATTCCTCCGGATCCATCAGCGCCAGCAGCGATTCGCGCTCGCCGGTGGGCAGTTCGCCGAGGAGGTCGGCGGCGTCGTCGGGGTCCATGGCCTCGAGCACGTCGGCGGCGCGGCGCACCTCCAGGTGGCCGAGCAGATCCACCTGGTCGTCGTCGGGGAGTTCCTGCACCACGTCGGCGAGGCGTTCGTCGTCGAGCGCCTCGGCCACCTCGATGCGGCGCTTCTCCGGCAGCTCGCGCAGCTGGTGCGCCACGTCGGCCGGGCGCAGGCCCTCGAATCGTTCGAGCAGCTGGGTCACGTCCTGGCCCGGCCTGCCGATCTCGTACGGCGTGAGACCGGAGACCGTCGACCAGTCCACCACGTGCACCGTGCGCCGCCGCCCGATCCTGCGGTGCCCGCGCACCGCGACCCGCGACACCCGCCAGTCCCTGGTGCGGGTCAGCTCCAGCCCGAGATCGACCACGAACACGTCCACGCCCGCCAGATCGGTGAGTTCCGGATCCTCCACGCGCACCGTGGAATCCACGATCTGCGCCAGCGCCAGCATCTCGCCGGGCCGTTGCTGGAAGCGGCGCAGGCTCACGGTGCCGGTGTTGAGCGCGATGGAACCGGGCTCGATCGAGGTGACGCGCAACATCGGGACGAAGATCCTTCGCCTGGTCGGCAATTCGACGACCAAGCCGTGCACGCGGGGTTGCTGACGGTCGTAGCGGACGGCCACGACGACGTCGCGGACCCTGCCGATAGACTCGCCGTCGGGTCCCAGAACCGCCAATCCGGCAAGCCTGGCGACGTACACCCTGGTAGCTGCCATGCTGCCCAGGCTAGAGGTTGACGTGCCGGGAGACCGCACCACGGCACGGGAGGAGTGTTCGATGAGGCCGCGTCGTTCGGTGCTCGCCGTCCCCGGCAGCAACCCGAAGATGATCGAGAAAGCCAAGGGCTTGCCCGTCGACGAGGTCTTCCTGGATCTGGAGGACGCGGTCGCGCCCGCCGCCAAGGCGGCGGCCCGCGCGAACATCGTCGCGGCGCTGAACCAGCCCGGCTGGGGCGGGCAGTTGCGGGTGGTGCGCGTCAACGACTGGACCACGCCGTGGACCTACGCCGATGTGATCGCCGCGGTGGACGGCGCGGGCTCGGCCATCGACGCGATCCTGCTCCCCAAGGTCACCGACGGCGGCCAGGTGCGCGCACTGGACCTGCTGCTCACGCAGTTGGAGAAGGCCAACGGCCTGGAGCCGGGCCGCATCGGCATCGAGCCGCAGCTGGAGAACGCGCTCGGCCTGCGCAATATCGACGAGATCGCCACCGCGAGCCCGCGCGTGCAGGCGCTGGTGTTCGGGCCCGCCGACTTCATGGCCAGCATCAACATGCGCACACTCGTGGTGGGCGAGCAGCCGGAGGGCTACGACACCGGCGACGCCTACCACCACATCCTCATGACGATCCTGCTCACCGCCCGCGCGCACGGGTTGCAGGCCATCGACGGCCCGTACCTGCAGATCCGCGACGTGGACGGCTTCCGCCGGGCGGCGGCCCGCACGGCCGCCCTGGGTTTCGACGGCAAGTGGGTGCTGCACCCGGGCCAGATCGACGCGGCCAACGAGATCTTCAGCCCCCGCCAGTCGGATTACGATCGCGCGGAAGAAATCCTGGACGCCTATGCCTTTCATACGTCGATCGAGGGCGGCGCGCGCGGCGCGGTGATGCTGGGTGCGGAGATGATCGATGAGGCCAGCGCCAAGATGGCGCAGGTGATCGCCGAGAAGGGCCGGGCCGCCGGGATGGCGCGAACGACGCGTTTCACACCACCCAACTACGGTTCCGGATAGCAGAATGGTGTTATGACGAATCCCTTGGGGAACTCGAATCGTGCCCGCCAGGGCCTGCCGACCCCGCCGTCGGGGTGGCCGGTCGGCTCGTACCCGACCTACGCCGAGGCGCAGCGGGCGGTCGACTACCTGGCCGACAGCCAGTTCCCGGTGCAGGACGTGACCATCGTCGGCGTCGACCTCATGCAGGTCGAGCGCGTGCTCTACCGCCTGAACTGGGGCAAGGTGATCGGCGGCGGCGTGGTGTCGGGCGCGTGGCTGGGCCTGTTCCTCGGTCTGCTGCTGAGCCTGTTCACCACCAGCGGCACCCTCGGCCCGCTGCTCGTCGGCCTGGTCGGCGGCATCATCTTCGGCGTCATCTCGACGTCGATCCCGTACGCGGCCACCAAGGGCCAGCGCGACTTCGCCTCCACCATGCAACTGGTGGCGGGCCGTTACGACGTGCTGTGCGACCCGAAGTCGGCCGAGCAGGCGCGGGACATGCTGGCGCGGTTGGCGATCTGAGCGCATGGACGTGATCGACGCGGTCCGCACCGGCGTGCTGGACCACTTCGGGGTGGAGCGCGGCGCCATCGACTCCGCCTCGGTGACCTTTCTCGGGCTCGAGCCGATCGAGATCCTGCGCATTCCGGACGGCGAGATCGTCCACTACGTCACCCTCGGCGGTTCCCGCCACCCGATGGGCGATCCGGGCGACCTGCACGCCGACCCGGTGCGCGGGCCGCGCGCCGAGCTGGTGCTGAGCCTGCGGATCGGCACCGCGCAGCCGGGACTGCCCAAATCGCTCGGCATCCTGGTCGCGACGCCCGCCGTGGAAGGTGTTGTCCTGCAACCGGATGCGCTGCTGGACCTGGGCGAACCGCTGTGGCAGGGCGCGGTGTTCACCGCGGTATTGCTGGGGGACAGCGACATTCCCGCCGTGGCGCTGCCCGAACCTGCGGAACCCGTTCGGTACCTGACGGTTACGCCGGTGACGGCGACGGAGGCCGCGTGGGTCCGGGTGCGCGGTGCGGGGGCGCTGCGGGATGCGTGGGCCGAGGCGGGGATCGACACTCGCGATCCGGGGCGCGGGGCGGCGTCGCTGTAGGAGTTCGTGAAGCGTCGGCACGTTGCGTGATCCGTGAATGCCGGCGAGGACGCCGCTCGATCGAGTATCGGTCCCTGGCGAAGTCGGGCGGCGAGGGATGTCCGGGTTGTCGACGGTCCAGGCGTCGCGCCGGCGCGGGCAAAGATCGGGCACTCGCCGATGAGTTCTCGCCACCCGCCCCGTCACTACCGGCATGACGACACACAAGCTCGAAGTGCCCGGCGCCACGCTCACCTACGACGTCCACGGGCCCATCCCGACCGCCGACGGGCGGCCGCCGCTGCTCATGACCGGACTCCCGATGGACGCGAGCGGGTTCGCCACGCTCGCCTCGTACTTCCCCGAGCGCACGGTTGTCACCTACGACCCGCGCGGCCTCGGGCGCAGCGTCCGCACCGACGGCGCGGTCGACAACGACCCGGCCGTCCACGCCGAGGACGTGCACGCCGTCGTCCGCGCCCTCGACGCCGGCCCGGTCGAGATCTTCGCCAGCAGCGGCGGGGCCATCGTCGCGCTCGCGCTCGTCACCGCGCACGCCGACGACGTGACCACCCTCATCGCGCACGAACCGCCCCTGCTGTCCGTGCTCCCCGACGCCGCGGCGGCCGAACGCGCCGCCGACGGATACCGCAACGCCTACGCCGCCAAAGGTTTCGGCGCGGGCATGGCGGCGTTCATCGCGATGACGTCCTGGCAGGGCGAATACACCGACGAGTACTTCGCCGCGCCCGCCGCGGACCCCGCGATGTTCGGCCTGCCCACCGAGGACGACGGCTCGCGCGACGACCCGCTGCTGTCGGAGCGGTCCCGGGCCGTCGTCGGCTACCGCCCCGATATCGCCGCGCTCACCGCGGCGCCGACCCGGATCGTGCTCGGCTACGGCGAGGAGTCGAGGGGCACGGTCACCGAACGCACTTCGACGGCGGTCGCCGCGCGGCTCGGTCTCGAGCCGGCGGTCTTCCCCAGCCATCACGGCGGGTTCACGGGCCCCGAGTCCGGCTACGCGGGGGAGCCGGAGGCGTTCGCCCGGGTCCTCCACGAAGTGCTCGACGAGGTCAGCTGAAACCAGCGTGTTCCCGGTCGGCGGCACCTGTCCCTCCCGGGTGCCGTTCGACCGGACATCTCCTTCAATCTGCGCTATATTCAGAATATTATGAATATGACGCACACGCTTGCTCTTTCGGGTTGCGACCTCCGGTTCCGCGACAGCGGCGAGACAGGTCTGCCGGTGGTGTTCACCCACGGGGCCGGTGTCGATGCGCGCATGTTCGACCAGCAGGTGGACGCGGTGGTGCGGGCCGGTTTCCGCGCGGTGAGCTGGGACCTGCGCGGCCACGGTGAATCGCGCCCGGACCGCGCGGGATTCACCGCCGAGCGGGCGCTGGCCGATCTCACCGCGTTGATCGACCACCTCGACCTGGACCGGCCGGTGCTCGTCGGGCATTCGCTGGGTGGGAATCTGAGCCAAGCGGCGGTGCGGCGGGCGCCGGAGCGCTTCGCGGGGTTGGTCGTCATCGACTCGACGTGGAACTCCGGGCCGCTGCGGGCGGGGGAGCGTGCGCTGTTGCGCCTGGCGGCGCCGATGCTGCGGCTGATCCCGGCGCGATCGCTGCCCCGGCTGATGGCCGACGCGTCGGCGGAGACGCCCGCGGCCCGCTCCTACGCCGCCGAGGCGTTCGCGCGGATCGGCAAGGCCGAGTTCGTCCAGGTCTGGCGGGCCACCGCGAGCCTGGTGGATCCGGATCCGGGGTATCGGATTCCGTTGCCGCTCTGCCTGATTCGCGGCGAGCGTGACCGGACCGGCAATATCGCCACGGCGATGCGGCGATGGGCGGAAGCCGAGGGGGTCGCCGACCACGTCATCCCGGACGCGGGCCACCTCGCGCCGCTGGACGCCCCCGACGCCGTCGGTGCGGTGCTCGTCGACTTCCTGCGGGGAATCGAGCGGTGAGCGCCGACGAACGCGAGGAGTTCGCCCAGCAACTCGGCGACCTGTTCGCCGCCTGGCACCTCGCCCGCGCCACCGGCCGCGTCTACGGCAGGCTGCTGCTCGAATCCGAACCGGTCGGCCTCGACCACCTCGGCGCGCTCACCGGGGCCAGCGCGGGCGCGGTGAGCACCGCCGTCCGCGAGCTGGTGTCCTGGGGGCTCGCCCGCACCATCCCGCAGCCCGGTAGCCGACGCCTGCTCGTGGAGGCGTGCGGCGGGTTGGAGAACCTCCTGGCGGCCAGTCAGCAGCGGGCGCGGCGGTTCGTGGACGTGCTGCGCGACGGTGCGGAACTCGCCGACGGGCCGCGGGCGCGGGAGCGGTTGAACGACGTCACCGACCTGTTCCAGAGGTACGTGGAAGCGGGGGACGCGATTCTGCGTCCGCGTGAGTCCGGGGAAAGTACTTCTGGCCGAAGGTGATTCACGTGCGTCGCGCACCTTCACCAACCTCGGGGACCCGCTCGACCGGAGTTGCACCGACGACCCGGCCATGACCGAGTTCTCCGAGACCGTGCGATGAGCACCAGCCTTAGTGCGTGGCTTGCGGTCGTGGCGCGGCGCTTCGCGCGGACCAGGCCGAATCGCGCCGGCGCGCCGCCCGGTTCGGGCTGCTCGCGGCACCGGCGCCGGTGGTGCGTGCGCGTCGAACGTCATCCTCGAGGCGGATGCACGTGCCCACCTCGCGCTCGTAGCATGCTCGGTGTGAAACTCGGAATGCTGTCTTGCACAAGCGCGCTCGTCCTCGCCGCCGCGGCCGTCGTCGCACCCACCGCGTCGGCGATCCCCACCGGTTCGTTCGGTGACGGCAGGCAGGTGGTGATCATCGACGGCGTGCTCGAGATCAGCAACCTCGACGAATGCTGGGCCTCCGGCTTCCCCCGCGACATCGACGTCGACAACCGCAGCTCCCGCAGCTACCTCGTCTTCGCGAGCGACGACTGCTCCGGCGCACCCGTCGCCACCGTCCCCGCCCGCACCCGGGAAACCCATCACGGCTGGTCCGCGCGGGCCGCCTGAGCATCGACTCCACCGAGGTGCCGGAGGGTCCCGGACCGGGACCGAACCCCGGGCAAATCTCCCGCGACCACCCCTTGACTCCCGCCGGATGAGGAGGACACTGGAACTACACCGGAACACCGAAGGGTGCGCAACGCTCGAAGAAGACGTTCGGAGAACGCGAAACATCCTCCAGAGATCCGGCCAGGCCCCCGGCAAGCCAGTCGAAGACCGGAGCCGTCAGCGACGACTGAGGCTCATGGATTCGATGCAGACTACCGGGGACTGCTCTGTTCAGGACTCTCACTTCATCGATCCGTCGTTGGACTGCGCCGTTCGGGTGTGCCTCACTCGTCACCGAACCTGTCGGCGAGGTATTCGCGGAAGTCGTAGAGCCAGGGGCCATCCCGTGCGCGAGTGAAGGCCCGGCAGGAAGGCCACGTATACGTCGTATCCCGTGCCCTCGATGCCGGAGAGGCGCGGGTGCGTCCGGAGACCGTTCACGAACTGCTGGGGCCGTGGTCCTCTCGGCGTCGACGAATTATTGGCGAGTTCGCTTGTCATGTTGTCTGCGCGCCATGGCCCGGACGGTCGGATCCTCGGACGACAGCACCGACAGCAACGCTCGCTCGGCGTCGTCGCCGGGTATCCGCGCCAGGGCGTGCACAGCCTTCGAGGCCAGCGCCCGATTGTCGTCCCAGGCCAGGTGATCCGGCACCCATTCGCACAGCCGGAGCAGCACGTCGACCGCGCGGGGATCGCCGAACAGGCCCAGCTGGAACGTGATGCTCTCCTGCGCTCGATGCCAATTTTCCGTCGCCAGCCGGAGATAGATCTCGACGTGGTCCGCATCGATCCCGAAGAGACTCGCCACGATCATGGCCGCTTCGAGATCGTCGGGATCACGCCGCGCCGCAGTGCTTTCCATCAGGTCGAGCCCGAGTCGCTTCCCGTCCTCGACGCCGAAGTGCCGGAGAATTTCGTTCGGCGTCGTCGGAGGCTGCCCCGGAACGCTGGCGGCGCCGAGAATCACCTGCCAGGCAGCATCATCTATCCGCACAACAGCCCTCGCCATCCACCGCCGGCACGTCCCGCGAAGGAATCATCCGGAGTCCACACGTATTCGCTCAGCCCACCACACCGCGCGGCTCGACCGCCACCGAGTATCTTCTCGAGTTCTCTTTCGCCGATCCGAGATACGCGAGGAGAGGTCGGCCTCATCGTCCGCTGTCCCGCCGTCTCGCGCCCTACCACGGTCGGCTGCGGCCGAGTTCCCGAGCGTGATCGGCGGCCGTGTTCGGGTCGGCTCCGACGAGCTGGCACCGAACACCTCACCGGCGGTGCATCGAGTGGGTGCGTGAGGCCCGGGTGGGGGCGGCCTGTGAGAATGCGCTTGTTGCGGCCTGCGAATCCAGGGTGGGGTGTACCGCTGTTCGTGGTGGTGGGCGGCTGGGGGCAGCGAGTGTGGGGTGCAAGCGCGGAGGTTTGTGGGTGGGATTGTGCAACCGTCCGATTGGATGGGGGTCGATGGTCGGTTAGCCTTGTCCTGCCCGAGTGGGAGTTGCGGGGGGCCTGGTTGCGTCCTGCTCCCGGTGCGGGGTGCGCTTGAGATCAGGAGGGTGCGGGCGTGATGGTTGGTGGAACGAGCCGGGGTGCGGTGCGTTTGGCGGCTGTCGGGGTGGCGGCGGTCGCGGTGCTCGCCGGGTGTTCGTCGACGGTTGACGGGACGGCTACCGAGCAAGGGCAGGGGAGTGCGCCGACCAGTCATGATGAGTCGATCCCGCTGTTCAATCCCTGTACTGATCTGTCGGATGAGGTGCTGGCGGGGGCCGATCTGGATCCTGCGTCCAAGCAGGTGACCGTGGACAGGCAGGACGGTCCGCCCAGCTGGTGGAAGATCTGCGATTGGGACTCCACCGACGGCCCCTATGGCGTCAGTATCTTCTCGACGCGGAGGACGGTGGAAGAGCGCAGATCGAATGAGCGAAGTCGCTTCGTCCGTGACGTGACCATCGGTACGCGAGCAGGTGTGGTGACCACGAATCCCGATGATCCGGATGAACTGACCTGTCATGTGAGTATTCCTGCTGCGCAAGGCATGTTCGAGCTCGGTATCACATGGCTGTACGGTGAGCCGCAGCCTACTGCTGATACGCCACCGTGTGATTTGGCGGTCCGTCACATGGAGTACTTCGAACCCCATCTCCCAGCATGATCGTGAATGGTGGCGAAATGTACGGGGAGTTTCTTGGATTGTGTCTGGAGGTGGCCTCATGACACAGGGAAGTTCTATCGATCAGTCCCTGGCGCAGTGGCGCGGATACAAGCAGAAGGCTGAATCGGGAGAATTCAAACTGGATTCTCAGCTGGGTGGTGCTCTGGAGGGGCGTTGCGACACGTTGCTCGATGGTCTGCGGACCGAACTCCTGCGGCGGGCGACCAACCTCCGGCAGCTCAGCGGATTTGGAGAACTGCCCTCGGCTACCGCATTGCAGTCGAAGTTCGAGAAGAAGGCCGACGGCGACCAAGACTCGGCAGTCAACCAGTTGAAGAAGCATATTGACCTGGTCATTCTCATGCGCGATACCTACAAACTGGCGACCCAGAAACTGGCCGACCAGGACCAGTCCAACGCCAACGATCTCAACAATACGGACGTGTAGGAGGGGTTGTGGGAACGTCCACGTGGGAATGGCTCAACAATATCGGTGGCTATGCGTCCGACCCGATCAATATCGTCAAGGATGTCTTCAACGCCAGATCTGAGGCGGAGCAGCAGTCGAAGGACTTCGATGATCGCAAGTCCGGTGCGCAGCAGCAGTGGGATTCGGATCGGGCGATTGTCAACAAGAACTGGTCGGATCTGCAATCGCAGCACGAGGGCGGGTACTCGGATCGCGTGGTGGTCGGGGAGAATAAAGAGTCCTTCCTGACGGCGTCGCACGACTGGATTTACAACAACCTGAAAGATGTTAAGCCGGGGGAGATCAATGACGGCGCCAACGGCTGGCGCGATATGGTCAAGGCTGGCCGGGAACTGAGCGACGTGTTCGCCAACGGTGTGAAGGACGACATCGAGGCCTATATGAAAGGGCAGACCGCCAACGCGGTGGTCGAGTCGACGAAGTCGTACGCGGGCGAGCTGAACAAGCTGCTCGTTTCCTTCGAGATGGTGGCGCGCGGCCTCGATCTGACCGAAGGCTATCTGGCTCAGGCTCAGCAGACGGTAGATCCTCCGCATGAACTGTCGTGGGCGGACAAGCTGATCGGCCACATCCCCGGCAACGGCGTTCTGAAAAGCGCCCAATACCGCGCCGACGAGGCGGAGAACCGCGTCCGCGATTTCATGGACCGCGTCTACCAGCCCGGCGTCGCCGAGGAAGTGGACCCCTACACCCCGAAAATCCCCGAACCCAAGAGCACGATCAAGAACGACACGGATGTCCCCGGCCCCGGCCAGCCCGGTCCCGGTCCGGGTGGTCCGGGGCCAGGCCCCGGGCCCGGCACCACCGAGGACCCCACGCAGCCGGGAACCGAACTGGAGGATCCGTCGACGGACCCGGACGACACGGATACCAGCACCGACCCGTCGTCGAATCCGCTGTCGACCGATCCGGCGTCGACGAATCCGGCGTCGACCGTGCCCGACACCAAGATCCCCAGTACGGATCTGCCGAAGTCGACCACGCCGAGCACGCCGGGGCCGGGGGTTCCCGGTGTGCCGGGGCCCGGGACGCCGGGGCCGGGGGCGGGGCGCAGTGTGACCGCGACGCCGACCACGCAGCAGCCCGGGTTGAACGGTGCGAACAATCGCGCGGGCGCCGGTATGGGGCGCGGAATGGCCGGTATGCCCGGTATGGGTGGCGCCGGTGCTCGCGGCAAGGGCGATGACGACGAAAACCACAAGATCCCCGACTATTTGGTCTACGACCACGGGGACGAACTGCTGGGCACGCAGCCGCCCGCGCTCCCGCCCGGTGGGGTGATCGGCGGATGAGAACCGGACAAGCATCGCGGGAACCGTTGGTGCGCGGGTGGATTCATGGTGTTGGGAATGTCGGTGAGGCGGCGGCATGAATGAGTTCCAGTGGCGCATGGACGGTTTCATGTTCCAGCTGGCGTTGGAGGCGTTCGGGCGGGATCGGTTGCCCTACCCGCTGCGGTACAAGGTCGAGGGTGTCGAGGCGCATGACGACTACCTGCGGGCGCGGGTGGACGCGGCGCGGCGCTTGCAGGGCATCGCCGACGAGCGTCTGTACGAGGCGCTGACCGTGCTGCTCGAACCGCGGGTCCGGGTGGAAGTGCACGGATTCTACGGCCCGGATTTCGCCCAGGTGGTGCGCATCCACGCCGGACTGGACGCGCGCAGCGCGACCGTCGCCGTGCAAATGTCCGGCCCCACACAGCAATACGGACGCGACGTGATTCTGTATCGATGCCCGGCGCGCGGTGCGGTCACGCACATCGTCGGCAATCTGCCCCAGTGCGGGCCCGGTAAGCATCGTCCATTGAGCGGGCGGCGCTCCGATCTGGACCGTCCCGAGTACGGACAGCATCCGACGCGGTTGTCGCCCACCGAGGAACTGAATCGCCTTGTGCGTCGCCCACGTTCGAGCCTGGGTGAGATCATGGTGTATCGCGGGGCGGCCTACGACAGCAGGCCCACCGGCGACGGGCGCGGGTTCCACTGGATGGATTATCTGCCCGCCGACGGAAGGTACTTGCTGCACAATCACTCCGAGCAGGACTTCACGCTGGCGCCGGGCTCGGCCGCCGAGATGGAACGCGAACTCCACAAACTCCTGGAGGCGAGTTTCCGTCCGGTGGCGCGCAGTTGGTAAAAGCTCTGCTTGTACTCGGAACCCTCACAACCAATTGTTGCGATGAAAGGTCACGTACAACCCCGTGCAGATCGTGAGAATCACCATCCACACCGCCGGATATCCCCACGGTGAACTGAGTTCCGGCATGTGCTCGAAGTTCATGCCGTAGATGCCGGCGATCATCGTCGGCACCGCGGCGATCGCGACCCACGCCGAGATCTTGCGCATGTCCGTGTTCTGCTGGACGCTGATCTTCGCCAGGGCCGCGCTCACGAGTTCGCTGAGGGATTCGTCGAAGTCGGCGATGTGCTCGGCGACGGTGGTGTGGTGGTCGGCCACGTCGCGCAAGTAGCGGCGAATCTCCTTGGGCAGCGGTAGATCCGGCTTGTGCACGAGGAGTTGCAGCGGCAGGGCGAGGGGGTTCACCGCGCGGCGCAGTTCCACCACTTCGCGTTTGAGCTGGTAGATCGTTTCGACGGTGGTGAGGTTGCGCGGGGTGAAGACCGCCTCCTCCATCTCCTCGATGTCGTTCTCCACCGAGCCCGCGACATCGACGTAGGAGTCGACCACGTGGTCGGCCACCGCGTGCAGGACCGCGCCCGGCCCGAGCGCGAGTTGTTCAGGCTTGGACTCCAATTCGTGGCGCACGCCCGCGAGCCCGGTGTGTTCGCCGTGCCGGACGGTGACGGCGAAATCGGGGCCGGTGAACACCATGATGTCGCCGGTCTCCACGATTTCGGAGATGGCGTGGATGTCGTGCGGCACGTAGCTGACGGTGCGCAGCACCAGGAACAGCGTGTCGTCGTAGCGCTCCAGCTTCGGGCGCTGCTTGGCGTGCACCGCGTCCTCCACGGCGAGCGGGTGCAGGTCGAACGCGTGCGCGATATCGGCCATCTGGTGCTCATCGGGATCGTGCAGACCGACCCACACGAACCCCGACCCGCGCTCGCGCACCTCGGCCAGCGCCGCCTCGTGCGTGAACCGTCCGGGCAGCCGCTCCCCGTCCACGTACACGCCGCAGTCCACGATCGCCCGCGCGGTCGGCACCGGCACCCACGCGGCCGGCGTCGCGCGCCCGGGACCGCGGAACGACGGCATCGGCGGAATGGACGGCACCCGACGATGCTACGTCGGCGGCGCGTGCGAGGACGGGAACGCGCGCCAGGTCAGTAGGTGAGCAGTCGTACCGCGGCGGGAAGGCCGCAGTACTCCGCCGCCTTCGCCAGCCGGGCGTCGAACGTGACCGCAGTGGTGTCCTCCAGCGCGGCGACCGCCAGATACGTCGCGTCGTAGACGGAGACGTTGTGTCGTAATCGCCACACGGTGCGCAGCAAGGTCGCGTCGGTGCTCACGTACTCGATCTGCATCGCGGCGAGCGCCTCGGTGGCGGTGTCGGCATCCGCGGCTGGAAGTTTGCGCGCCACAACAGCTTTGTGCAGGGTCCGTTGGACTTCGAAGGGCATGTGCGCCGGTGCGGACCAGTCGTCGTCGGCGATCATCGCGGCGCGCGCGGTGTCACCGGCCCGGGTGTGATCGACCAGAGCGAAAACCATCACGTCGGCGTCGATGACGATCAATCGTCGGACCCTCTGTCACGGCGGATCTCGGCGAGAATCTCGTCGGGTGTGAGTTCGAGCCCCCGATGCCCGACCATGCTCTCGAGCAGATGCCGATTGCGCTCCGCGCGGAACTCGCGCTCGAGCAAACTCCGCAGGTAGGACTGGGTGGACTGGCCGCGTGCGGCAGCACGTGCCGCGATCGCGTCCCGAATCTCTTCCGGTACATCCTTGATCTGAATTGCCACACTCATGACACCAGGGCACATGCGCATGTCATGCGCATGTGAGCGAGACGTCGGCGGCGCGTGCGTCACTCGGAACCCGCACTGTAAGACTGGAGGCGTGCGCATCGACCTGCATACTCATTCGACCGCGTCCGATGGGACCGACAGTCCGGCCGAGCTGGTGCGGAACGCGGCGGCCGCCGGGCTCGACGTGGTGGCGATCACCGATCACGACACCACGTCCGGGTGGGCGGAGGCCGAGGCGGCGCTGCCCGAGGGGATGACGCTGGTGCGCGGGATGGAGATGTCGTGCGTGGGGTTGGGGGAGGACGGGTGGCCGGTGCCCGTGCACCTGCTGGCCTACCTGTTCGACCCCGCCGACCGCTGCTTCGCCGAGGAGCGCGAGCGGTTGCGCGCCGAGCGGGTCGACCGGTTGCGGTCGATGGCCGAGCGGATGGCCGCCGACGGACTGCCGATCGATCCCGACGCGGTACTCGCCTCGGCGGGCGTGTCGGCGGGCCGGCCGCACCTGGCGCGGGCGCTGGTGGAGGCGGGCGTGGTGCCGACCGTCGACGCGGCGTTCACCGACCTGCTCGCCCCGCACGGCCGCTACTACGCGGAGAAGGCCGACACGCCGCTGCGCCGCGCGGTGGAGATGATCGCCACGGCTGGCGGTGTGAGTGTGCTGGCCCACACCCGCGCCCGCAAGCGGGGCCGCCTGCTCGCGGTCGACGACATCCGCGCGCTGTCCGAGGTGGGGCTGGGCGGGCTCGAGGTGGACCACCCCGACCACTCCGCGTCCGACCGCGTGCTGCTCACCGGACTGGCGGGCGAACTCGGGCTGATCACCACCGGTTCCTCGGACTACCACGGCCGGAACAAGACCATCCGGCTCGGTGAATTCACCACGGAACCGGCGCAATTCGAGGAACTGGTGGGCAAGTCCTCCGGCGTGCCGGTGATCGCCCGGTGAGGCTGCTACGGGGGCTGAGCGGTGTCGCCGCCGCCGGCACCGTGCTGCTCACCCTGGTGGTCGTCGGAGCGGCGGTGCTGGGCGGGCAGCGCGGGTTTCCCGGACCGGGCGCGGAGTCGGTGACCTGGCATCTGGTGGCCTCGGCGGTGGTGCTCGCGGCGCAGATTTTCGCGGATCGGCGTCGGGGTTCGGCGGCGTTCTCCGGATGCGCGGTCGTTTTCTTGGTCACGGGAACGTTGCTGTGGACACAGTGGTGGGGTTGAGGGTCGTGTACTGGTTGCGGCCGGGTGAATTGTGGCCGAATATTTTGTCTTGTGAACGATATCCAGACGGATGTGCTGATCCTCGGCGGTGGACCCGCCGGGGTGTGGGCCGCCGTCGCGGCGGCCGGCGCGGGAGCGCGTGTGGTGCTGGTGGACAAGGCCCGTTGCGGAAGCAGCGGGCCTTCCGCGTTCGGGAGCACGTCGCTGTGGAACATCCCTCCCGGCGCGGCGCGTGAGGAAGCGGTGCGGCACGCGTACACGCACGGGGGCGCACTCGGCGACGCGGAGCTGATGTACCGGGTGCTGGACGAGACGCATCGCCGCGTGGGGCAGCTGGCGAGCTGGGGGCACAGGTTTCCCGAGGACTGCGCGGGCGGTGCCTCGCTGCGCGTATGCCTCGACGGGGCGGGCTATCTGCGGCGGATGCGCCGCGCCGTACTCGAGGCCGGAGTGCGCGTCCTCGACCATCATCCGGCGCTGCAACTGCTGGTGGACTCCGACGGGACGGTGTCGGGTGCGTCGGGTGTGCAGCGCAACAACAGGTTTCGTCCGTGGACGGTGCGGGCCTCGGCGGTGATCGTGGCGACCGGCGGCTGCGCGTTCCTGTCCGGCAGCGCCGGAACGGAGGTGGCGACCGGCGACGGACTGCTGCTCGCCGCCGAAGCGGGCGCCCGGCTGTCGGGGATGGAGTTCTCCAGCGCCTACGGTCTCGCGCCCGTGCTGAATTCCGGTGCGCGGTCGATGCATTCGAGCTACGCGCCGGGGCTGGCGCTGCATTTCGCGACGCTCTACGACGAGACGGGCGAGGTCATCGATGGGCACCGCTCGGCGTTCGGGGCGATCTCGCGCGGGCGGCGGGTGTTCGCCGCGCTGGACGACGTGCCCGAGACGATCCGGCACTGGCTCACCAGGCAAGGCGCGGTGGACCGGCGCAGCCGCGTGCCGCTGCGAGCCGTGCTGGAGGGCACCGTGCGCGGCACGGGCGGGTTGCGCATCACCGGAAACGACTGCGCCACCGATGTTTTCGGACTCTTCGCCGCCGGTGACGCGGCCACGCGCGAGGCGATCACCGGCGCGATGAGCGGATTCGGCGGGCAGAGCGGGGCGTGGGCGATCGCGTCGGGCGTGTGGGCCGGGGCCGGGGCGGCACGGTTCGCGCGCGAGCGCGGCAGACCCGGCGCTGTGCGCGCGGTGCCCGGCGCCGGGCTCGGCCCGGTCGCGCACGTCGATCCCCGCGCGGTGATCGGGCTGGTGCAGGAACACACCTTGCCGCTGCGCCGCAGTTACTGGCGCAGCGAGGGCAGCCTGCGCGACAGCATCGCCGAACTCGACGCCATGTGGCCGGGCGCGGCCTTCGACCTCGGCGGCACGGGCGCCGACCGGGTGCGCGCCCGCCAAGCCGCCGCCCTGCTCGCCGTGGCCCGCTGGACCAAGTACAGCGCGCTGGCCCGCACCGAGACCCGCGGCATGCACCAGCGCACCGACCATCCCGCCACCACCGCCGATTGGCGGGCGCGGGTGCTCTCGGGCGGGCTCGACGAGGTGTGGGTGGACACCATCCCGCTGCCCGCGATCCCGGAGGCGTTGCCGCGGGCGAGCGAGGACGCCGGTGTGCTCCCGCCGCCGTCGGTCGTGCGGGGACAGGTGCCCGTCGGCATGGAGCCGGCTCCGGCGCTGCCGCCCACGCCACCGATCGCCCCGGAGGCGGCCGAGGCCGAGTGGGTGGAATCGGGTCTGCCGTCCGCGTAGCACCTCACACCCCGCCGGGCGACCGCCCGAGACAGCTCACCGGACGCTCGCGCCGGGGTGCGAGTTTCCCCTAACGTCGGGGCAATTCCGGCGGCCTACCCTCGATTCATGATGCGCAGTCGGTACCCGGCACACCGGTTTGTCAACCGGTCGGACCGACTGGCAGAATGTTGCGGATTCCCGTCCTTTGCCACCGCCGGGTCCGGGAACCACGGTGACCTCCGCCGCGCGACGCACCGTCGCACCCCGAAGATCGCCCCGCACGATGT
The DNA here is from genome assembly GCF_036051655.1 of Nocardia puris. Classification (NCBI taxonomy): domain Bacteria; kingdom Bacillati; phylum Actinomycetota; class Actinomycetes; order Mycobacteriales; family Nocardiaceae; genus Nocardia; species Nocardia puris. The sequence goes on from NZ_CP107943.1 coordinate 3,492,267, forward strand.
ATCCGGACCCACCCGTCCGGTTCCGCTCCGCAGATCAGTGCAGCGCCACGTCTCGATGAGGACAGCCGGATCGCGATTCCGCATCTACCCGAAACGTCCCGGTCAGCGCACTCGATGAGCGGAACGTATCAGCTATGACCAACTACCCGGCGGTAACCGTCCCCCGGTTCAGCCCGACCCGAGCAGGAGTGAAATCGTGTCACCTGTGACTGACGCACCGAATGCCACCGCGAGCCTGTCCGAGATCACGCAGGAAGAGATCTTCGCCGGCCACCTCGGCGGCAAGCTCTCGGTCGAGCTTTCGGCTCCGCTGGAGACCCAGCGTGACCTCTCCATCGCCTACACCCCCGGTGTCGCTCAGGTCAGCCGCGCGATCGCCAAGGACGAGGCGCTGGCCAAGCGCTACACCTGGACCGACCGCCTGGTCGTCGTGGTGAGCGACGGCACCGCGGTGCTGGGCCTCGGTGACATCGGCCCGCGCGCCTCGCTGCCGGTCATGGAGGGCAAGGCGGCGCTGTTCAAGAAGTTCGCCGGTCTGGACTCGATTCCGATCGTGCTCGACACCAAGGACGTCGACGAGATCGTCGAGACCCTGATCCGCCTGCGCCCGAGCTTCGGTGCGGTGAACCTGGAGGACATCTCCGCGCCGCGCTGCTTCGAGATCGAGAAGCGCGTCATCGAGGCGCTGGACTGCCCCGTCATGCACGACGACCAGCACGGCACCGCCATCGTGGTGCTGGCTGCGCTCAACGGCGCCGCCAAGGTGCAGGGCCGCGCCATCTCCGGCCTGAAGGTCGTGGTGTCGGGTGCGGGCGCCGCCGGTGTCGCGTGCACCAACATCCTGCTGGCCGCCGGTGTCGCCGATGTGACCGTGCTCGACTCGAAGGGCATCGTGAGCACCACCCGCACCGACCTCAACGAGGTCAAGGCGGAGCTGGCGCAGCGCACCAACCCGCGCGGCCTGATCGGTGGCGCCGCGGAGGCGCTGGCGGGTGCCGACGTGTTCCTGGGCCTGTCGGCCGGCCTGATCGCCGAGGAGCTCATCGCCTCGATGGCGCCGGAGTCGATCGTGTTCGCGATGTCGAACCCGGATCCGGAGATCCACCCCGACGTGGCGCGCAAGTACGCCGCGATCGTGGCCACCGGCCGCAGCGACTTCCCGAACCAGATCAATAACGTGCTCGCCTTCCCCGGCGTGTTCAAGGGCGCGCTGGACGCGGGCGCCCGCCGCATCACCGAGGGCATGAAGGTCGCCGCCGCCAACGCCATCTTCGGCGTCGTCGCCGACGAGCTGTCCCCGGACAAGATCATCCCGAGCCCCCTGGACCCGCGCGTCGCCCCGGCCGTCGCCGAGGCCGTCGCCGCCGCGGCCCGCGCGGAGGGCGTGGCGTAACCACCAGAGCGAGAAGGGCGCCCGTTCCGGAAAGGAACGGGCGCCCTTCGCCATTCGTGGAGGTGCTCAGGTGGGGAGTTTCGTGGGGGTGCGCAGGCGGCCGGTGCCCGGGGCGGTGACCCAGACGAGGAGGGCGAGCAGGGCGTCGAGGGTGAGGGCGAGGGCGGCGACGAGGAGGGCGCCGACGAGGACGAGGTCGTAGCGGTACAGACCGAGGCCGTCGAAGATGTAGCGGCCCAGGCCGCCGAGGTTGACGTAGGCGGCGATGGTGGCGGTGGCGACCACCTGCAGCGTCGCGCCGCGCAGGCCGTTGAGCAGGATCGGCGCGGCGTTGGGGACCTCGACGCGCAGCAGGATCTGGCGTTCGGTCATGCCCATCGCGCGCGAGGCGTCGACCACGTCGGCGGGCACGTTCGCCACGCCCGCGTACGCGCCGGCCAGCAAGGGCGGGATGCCGACGGTGAGCAGCGCCAGCATCGGCGGCACCAGGCCCAGGCCCAGCAACAGCACCAGGAAGGTCAGCAGACCGAGCGTCGGCAGCGCGCGCATGGCGTTGGCGAAACCCACCAGCAGCGCCGCACCCCGGCGACGGTGCCCGATCACCAGACCCAGCGGCACCGCGATCAGCGCCGACAGCCCCACCGCCAGCAGCGTGTACCAGAGATGTTGCGCCACACGGGATTCGATGCCGGTGGGTCCACCCCAGTTCGCACCGTCGGTGAAGTAGCGCCAAGCGTCGAGGAAGAGGTTCACGCGCCCGCCCCTCGGCCGACGCGCGGATCGGCCCGCGTCCACGGCGTCGCCCACCGGCCCAGCAGATGCACGGCGCGGTCGAAGAGCAGCGCCAGCACCAAGGTCACGACGATGCCCGCGATGATCTCGTCGGGGTAATCGCGCTGGTAGCCCTGGGTGAACAGTTTGCCGAGCCCGCCCACGCCGATGAGCGCGCCCACGGAGACCATCGCGATGTTCGTCACCACAACCACGCGCAGATTGGACACGAAAACGGGGATGGCCAGCGGCATTTCGACGGTGAGGATGCGGCGCAGCGGCCCGAACCCGACCGCGTCGGCGGCGTCCACCACGTCGGCCGGCACCGAATCCAGCGCCACCGGAACGGCGATCACCAACAGGGCGGCGGAGTAGATGGTGAGCGCGATGATCACGTTCCACGGGTCGATCGCCGAAATCCCCACCAGCGGCGGGATGATCACGAACAGCGCGATCGACGGCACGGTGTAGGCGAGATTCGCGGCGGTCACGGTGACCCGGCGCAACCATGGCACGCGGCGGATCGACGCGCCCACCGGGATCGCGATCAGCAGGCCGAAGACCAGCGGCAGCAGCGCGAGGAACAGGTGCGTGCGGGTGATGCCGATGATCTCGCCGAAGTTGTCGAGGAGGTAGTTCATCCGAGGCCGTGTTCGTAAGCGAGGGCGTTGCGGGCGTCGTCCTCGGCGGTGCGCTGGGCGGCGAGTTGGGCGATCACCTCATCGGCGCGCACGCCGCCGCGCACCGCGCCCGAGTCGTCCACGGCCACACCGATTCCCGAGGGGGAGGAGATGGCGGCATCCAGCGCCTGTCGCAGATCGCCGCTCGGCCCGAACAGCGATCCGCCCGCCGCCAGGCAGTCGGCCAGTGCCGTGCCCGCCCGGTGCGATTCGACACCCGTCACGTCGACCCAGCCGAGCGGCCGACCCGAATCATCCACCACCAGCACCCATTCGCCGCGCGCCAAGCGCAACGCCGTGACGCCCTCGGCCACGACGGTGCGGATGTCGTGCAGCGGAACGTCTTCGGCGGAACGGAACGACAGGCCGCGATATCCGCGATCCCGGCCCACGAATCCCGCGACGAAATCCGTTGCCGGTTGCGCCAAGACGCGCTGGGGCGCGTCGTACTGCTGCAATACACCGCCGCGCCCGAACACCGCCACCCGGTCGCCGAGCGTGACCGCCTCGTCGATGTCGTGGGTGACGAACACGATCGTCTTGCGCAATTCCGCTTGCAGGCGCTGCATCTCGGTCTGCAACTCGGCGCGCACCACCGGGTCGACCGCGCTGAACGGTTCGTCCATGAGCAGCACCGGCGGATCGGCGGCCAGTGCGCGCGCCACACCGACGCGCTGTTGCTGCCCACCCGACAGCTGCGCCGGGTAGCGTCCGGCCAGCCCGCGATCCAGCCCCACCCGATCCAGTACCTCCAGCGCCGCCGCCCGCGCCGCGCGCCGCGAATCACCGCGCAGCACCGGCACGGTCGCCACATTGTCGAGCACGGTGCGGTGCGGCAGCAGGCCGCCGCTCTGGATGACGTAGCCGATGCCGAGGCGCAGCCGCACCGGATCGACGGTCGAGATGTCCCGCCCGGCCACGGTGATCGTGCCGGAGCTGGGCTGGATCATCCGGTTGATCATCCGCATCGACGTGGTCTTCCCGCACCCCGACGGGCCGACGAACACGGTGAACGAACCCGATTCGATGCGCAGGTCCAGCTCGGTGACGGCGTGCGTGCCGTCGGGGTAGATCTTGCTGACGCCGCGGAACTCGATGTCGGACAACGTGACCCTTCCTGATCGGGCGCGATCACCCGATCGGCTGATCCAGCCCCTGCGCGGCCAGCCATGCGGTCGCGGCGTCCTTCGGCTCGGTCTTCGACTCGCCCGACACGGCCTCGTTCAGCCCGATCAGTTCTTCGGTGGTGAGCTTCGCCGACACCGCGTTCAGCACCGCGACCGCCTTCTCGGAGTGCTTGGCGGCATTGAACAGCGGCACCACGTGCTGCGCCGGGAAGTTGTTCTGCGGGTCCTCGAGTACCACCAGGTCGTACTCGGCGATGGCGGGGGAGGTGGTGAAGATATTGGCCGCCGTGACCTGGCCGTCGACCAGCGCGCGCACGGTGGCCGGGCCGCCGCCGTCGGCGATCGGGACGAAGTTCTCGGCGGCGATGTCGAGACCGTAGTTCTCTTTCAGGCCGGGCAGGCCGCCGCGGCGCTGCTGGAACTCGGCCGGCGCGCCGAAGGTCACCTCGGCCGAGTGCGGCGCTAGATCGGCGATGGTGGTGAGGTTCCAGCGCTCGGCGGTGGCGCGCGTGACCACCACCGCGTCGGAGTCCTGACCCGGCGCGGGCGCGGCGATGGCCAGCTCCGTGCCGAGCGCGCCGGGCAGTGCGGCCTCGACGTCGGCGGCGCTGGTCGCGGTGGCGTCGGCGTCCAGGTATTGCAGCAGGTTGCCGGTGTATTCGGGGATCACCGAGATGGCGCACTCGCGCAGCGCGGGGATATAGGCCTCGCGGCTGCCGATATTGAGTTTGGTGTCCACTTGGAAGCCGTTGCGGCGCAAGGCCTCCGCGTAGATATTGGCCACCGTCTCCGATTCCGGGAAGTTCGCCGAGCCTACGATCAGGCTCTCGCCTTCGCAGGTGCCCGACTGGGCGAGCGGATCGGAGTCGCCGCACGCGGACAGGATCATGCCGACGGCCAGCAGTGCCGCGGCGGCGAGGTAGCGGGCGGCGCGCAGGGCGATGCGCACCGCCGACTGCCTGGCGGCTGGGGTGATCGTGGTCTTCACGGAAGTCCTTCCGGCAGGTGCGGGCGGTGCGACCGAGGCGCTGGGGCCAGCGGTATGTTTCTGGGTGTCCATACTGCCCGGAACCGGGCGATCACGTGGGTTGAACTCGTCTTCGAAGGGGTGGTGTCGCCGGATGAAATCGGGCGCGTCGCGGCGGTGGGTGGCCAGGATGCTGATGGTCGCGGCCGCGGGGACGGTGCTGTCCTGCGGAAACGACGACCCCGGCCCGGAGTTCACGGTCGGCGCGGGTGACGCGGTGGAATCCCGCGTGCTCGCCGAAGTGTACGCCGGGGCGTTGGCGCGCACCGGGTTGCGGGTGGCCGTGGAGCCGGGGCTCGGGGAGCGCGGTGACTACCTCGGCGCGCTGGACGAAGGGCGGGTCGCGCTCGTCGGCGAGCACACCGGGGCGCTGCTCGCGCACTTCGACGACCGGTCCGAGGCCCGCACCCCCGACGACGTGCTCGAAGCGCTGAACCGCTCGCTGCCGGAGGGACTGGTGGTCGCCGACCCGGCCGAGGGTGCCGATCTGCGTGGACGGGTGCTCGTCGTGGAGAGCGAGAACGCCGACGCCGTAGCCGATCTCGCGCCCCGCTGCCCCGAGATCCCGGCGGGCGTCGCGCCCGAACCCGACCTGGTGCGCGGTCCGGCGGTGACGGTGGCGGACTGCTCGTTCGCCGGTGTGGTCGAGCTGCCCGACGCGGTCGCGCTGCGAGAGGCATTGCTGGACGGCCGGATTCGCGCGGGCATCCTGAACGGACCGCCCGACGACGAGCGCGCGACCGAAGGCCTGACCGTACTCGCCGACGACGATTTCGCCGTGCGCGCCGAGAACGTGATCCCGCTGTTCCGCAAGGGTTCCCTGGACGACCGGCGCGTCCGCAAGCTGAACTACGTCGCGGGCGAACTGACCACCGACGAACTGCTCGCCATGATCGAGCGGGTGCGCGGCGGGGCCGACGCGAGCCACGTCGCGCGCGAGTGGTTGGACGCGCACGCGCTGTAGGGGATGCCCGGTGGCCTGCCGGTGCGGCGGGCGCGGGCGCGGCGGAGCCAACCCTCGGGCGATCTTCCGGGTACGCCCAAGGGGCGGCCGCGTTCGTCCTGTGTGTCCCGATAGTCGCATTTGAGCAGGTAGAGCCCGGAATGTGGTCTGCGTCATCCCCCTTGTCGCCCCGTACCCCGCGCCGTATATTCCGAATGGAATATTTGGTCTGGAACACCTCGAGGAGGTGGGCGGGTGGGTGCTCAGGTGACGGCGCTGGGGATCTCGGTGCTGGCACTGCTCGAGGAGCGGCCCATGCATCCCTACGAGATGTACCAGACGCTGATCGAGCGGGGTGAGGACCAGCTCGTGAAGCTGCGGCCCGGCTCGCTCTATCACACGGTGGCGCGGCTGGCCGGTCAGGAGCTGGTGGTGGCCGAGGGGGTGGACCGCGCGGGCAACCGGCCCGAACGCACCACCTACCGGATCACCGCGTCGGGCCGGGAGGCGTTGCGCGCCAGGGTCTCCGAGATCCTGCGCTACCCCGCGCCGGAGTACCCGCTGTTCCCGCTCGCGCTCGCCGAGGCGCACAACCTGCCGAAGGCCGACGTGCTCACCCTGGTGCGCGAACGCGTCACGCACCTCGAACAGGAGCTCGCCGCGCTCGACGCCATGAGCGCGCGGGCGCGCGAGCACGCCGTGCGGCGGCGGTACTGGCTCGCGCTGCCGTACCTGCGTGCCACTCGCGCCGCCGAACTGACGTGGCTGCGCGAGTTCGAAACGGACTTGTCCGGCGGCGCGCTGGAGTGGGAGGAGTTCGATCCGGACACCGGTGCGCGCCGCACCGCATCCGACACCCCCCGGGCGGGGGACGGCGAACGCACGCCGCCCGCGGCGGGCCCGCTGCCGTCCTGAGAGAGGAACGAAATCCGTGTCCACCCAACGCAATCCGTGGCTGGCGCTGTTCGCGCTGGTCGTGGGCTTCTTCATGATCCTGCTGGACATGACGATCGTGTCGGTCGCCAACCCCTCGATCATGGCCGACCTCGGGGCCGATATCCCGCAGGTCATCTGGGTCACCAGCGCCTACCTGCTCACCTACGCGGTGCCGCTGCTGGTGGCGGGCCGCCTCGGCGACCGGTTCGGCCCGAAGAACATCTACCTGATCGGCTTGACGATCTTCACCGCCGCTTCGCTGTGGTGCGGGTTGTCGCACAGCATCGAGATGCTGATCGCGGCGCGCGCCGTGCAGGGGTTGGGCGCGGCCCTGATGACGCCGCAGACGATGGCCGTCATCACCCGCACTTTCCCGCCGGACAAGCGCGGCGCGGCGATGGGCCTGTGGGGCGGCGTGGCCGGGCTCGCGACGCTGGTGGGGCCGATCCTGGGCGGCGTGCTGGTGGACGCGCTGAGCTGGGAGTGGATCTTCTTCGTCAACGTGCCCGTCGGGCTCGCGGCGTTCGCGCTGGCGATGTGGCTGGTGCCCGAATTGCCCACGCACACCCACAAATTCGACCTCGTGGGCGTGGTGCTCAGCGGCGCCGGCATGTTCCTGCTGGTGTTCGGCATCCAGGAGGGCGGCAACTACGACTGGTCGCCGCGGATCTGGGTGCTGATCGGCGCGGGGCTGGCGGTGCTGGTGCTGTTCGTGGTGAACCAGGCCCGCACCCGCGGGGAGCCGCTGGTGCCGCTCGGGGTGTTCCGTGACCGCAACTTCGCGCTGTCGAACGTGGCGATCGCCGCGATGGGCGCCGCGGTCACCTCGGTGATGCTGCCGCTGTACTTCTATCTGCAGGCGGTGCGGGAGATGACGCCCACGCAGTCGGCGCTGGTGTTCGCGCCGATGGCGATCGTGACCGGGGTGAGCGCGCCGTTCATCGGCCGGTTCTCCGACCGGCTGCACCCGAAGATCGTCCCGACCGCCGGCTTCGCGCTGTTCGCGGCCTCGACCTTCTGGTGGGCGATGCTGATGACGCCCGAGTCGAATCTGGTGCTGCTGCTGGTGACGGCCGGTCTGGCGGGCTTGGCGAACGCCTGCATCTGGGCGCCGCTGGCCTCCACCGCCACCCACAACCTGCCCGTGCACCTCGCGGGGGCGGGCGCGGGCGTCTACAACACCACCCGGCAGGTGGGGTCGGTGCTGGGCAGCGCGGCCATCAGCGCGCTCATCGCCGCGCGCATGTCGGCGGCCGGGCTCGGTGACGCGCAGGTGAGCGAGGGCGGCCTCGGGCACGGGGCCGTGCCACCGCAGGTGCTCGACGAATTCAGCACGGCGCTGGGCGAATCCGTGCTCCTGCCCGCCGCGATCCTGCTGCTCGGCGTGGTCGCCTCGGCGCTTTTCGTGAGCCACGGCAAGCGTGTCGATACGTCGAAACCCCAACCTGCCGACACCCTTTCGGCCTGACGTCGTCAATCCTGTTTGTGGCGGTGGTAATAGCGATTCACCCGTGCGCGGTTGCCGCAGCGGGTGGGCGAGCACCAGCGACGGCGCGGATGCGCCGGGAGGAAGAGCAGGACGCAATCCTCGGCTTCGCAGCGTTTGAGCCGGGCCAGCGCTGGATCGGTGAGGAGGTCGGCGGCGGCCTCGGCCGGCACCGCCGCGAGCCGAGTGCCGGAGGCGCCCGCGCGGCGCGGGGTGGCGGTGATCGCGCCGTCGTGCCAGCCGAGTTCGCGTACGGCGGACGCGGCGGATTGGGCGGCGGTGAGTCCCGCCCGCGCGGCGGCGGGCGGGCGGGCGACCGTCCAGCAAGGCGTGTAGCACCGCGGTCAGGTGCGCGCGCACGTCGCGGACGGCGGCGAGGTCGGCGGCGGTGCACCGGCTGGGCACCGGCTCGCCGAATCGGTCCGCTTCCAGTGCCGGCCACTCGTCCAGGCGGGCGGGGGTGTCGAGCACCCGGCGCGCGCGCCTACCTGGACGATCTCCCGGACGCCGAACTCCACCTGTTCGGCACCGGCCACTTCGCGCTGGAGACCCACCTGCCCGAGATCGCGCCGCTCGTCGGCGATTTCCTCGACCGCGTCCACGGCGGACACGCGAAAGGCGCCGTCCGCGAGCAGAACTCGCGGACGGCGCCTTCCCGGTTGACCTAGTTGTAGATCTTCTCCACCTCGGAGGCGTACTGCTTCATCACGACGGCGCGCTTGAGCGACATCTTCGGGGTGAGCTCGCCGGTCTCCTGGGTCCAGTCGACCGGGAGGATGCGGATCTTCTTGATCTGCTCGGCGTGCGAGACCTTCTTGTTGGTCTCGGCCACCGCGGCGTCCACCTCGGCGATCAGGGCCTTGTTCTCGATCAGGGTCTCGATCGGGGTGTCGGCGGCGACGCCGTTGCGCTCCTTCCAGCCCGGCAGCGCCTCCGGGTCGAGGGTGATCAGCGCGCCGATGAACGGCTGGCCGTCACCGACGACCATCACCTGGCTGATCAGCGGGTGCGCCCGCAGCGAATCCTCCAGCAGCGCGGGGGAGACGTTCTTGCCACCGGCGGTGACGATGATCTCCTTCTTGCGGCCGGTGATGGTGACGAAGCCGTCGGCGTCGATGGCGCCCAGGTCGCCGGTCTTGAACCAGCCGTCCTGGAACGCGTCCTCGGTGGCCTCGGCGTTGCCCCAGTAGCCGCCGAACACGACCGAACCGCGCAGCAGCAGCTCGCCGTCCTCGGCGATCTTGACGGCGTGGCCCTCGATCGGGCGGCCCACCGAGCCGACCCGGATGTGCTCGGGGGTGTTCACGGTGATGGCGGCGGTGGTCTCGGTGAGGCCGTAGCCCTCGTAGATCGTCACGCCGACGCCGCGGAAGAAGTGGCCCAGGCGCGCGCCCAGCGGGCCGCCGCCGGACACGGCCGCCTCGCACTGGCCGCCGAGCGCGGTCTTGAGCTTGCTGTAGACCAGCTTGTCGAACACCGTGTGCTTGAGCTTGAGCACCAGGCCGGGCCCGCCCTTGTCGAGGGACTCGCTGTAGGCGATGGCGGTCTCGGCCGCGGCGTCGAAGATCTTGCCCTTGCCGCCGTCGTGCGCCTTCTGCTTCGCGCCGTTGAACACCTTCTCGAACACGCGCGGCACCGAGAGGATGAAGTGCGGCTTGTAGCTGCCGAACTGCTCCACCAGGGTGGTCCAGTCCGAGGTGTGCGCGACGACGACCTTCGCGTCGAACGCGGCCAGCGCGACCGCACGGGCGAACACGTGGGCCAGCGGGAGGAACATCAGCGTGCGCTTGCCCTCGCTGACGTACTTGTTCAGCGCGATGCGGTCGGACTTGGACTCCGCGTACAGATTCGCGTGGGTCAGCGACACGCCCTTCGGGCGACCCGTGGTGCCCGAGGTGTAGATCAGGGTGGCGGGCGAGGCCGCACCCACCTGGGCGCGGCGTTCGTGCACCCGCTGCTCGTCGATATCGGCGCCGCGGGCGATCAGCTCATCGACCGCGCCCTTCTCGAACTGGAGCGTCTCGCGCAGGTCCGGCAGCGACCCGGCCTCGATCTCGTCGATGGTGGCCTGGTGCTTGTCGTTGTCGAGCACCAGCAGCTTGGTCGCGGAGTCCTGCAGGATCCACTTGGCCTGCTCGGCCGAGGAGCTGTCGTAGATGGCGACGGTCACGCCACCGGCCGCCCAGATGGCGAAGTCGAGCACGGCCCACTCGTAGCGGGTGGGCGCCATGATGGCGACGCGGTCGCCGAGTTCGACGCCGGAGGCGATGATGCCCTTGGCCACGCCGGTGACCGTCTTCGCGAACTGCGCCGCGGTCACATCGTTCCAGCCGCCATTGCCGTTCGGGACGTTGAACAGCACCGCGTTCGGTGACTGTTCGGCATGGCGGAAGACGTTGTCGGAATTGTTCGCGTCGTCCGGAATGGTGTAAGAAGCCGGGACTTCGAACTCTCGCATCAGTGCCCTTCCACGTGGGTTAACTCGCCAGTAATCTACGACACCTTTTGCCGGCGCGCGTCATCGACCACCGAAAACTCCGCTGTTCGGCATTCGGCCGCCCGGTCCGGACGCATTGGCGCGCCCATCCTAGGCAAACTTCCGGCCGCGCGATCGCCGCGCGCCCTTCGGGGTCTCCTCGGTCGCGGACGCCACTGGCGAGGCGGCCGCGCGGAGGAAGTCGGCGAGCTCGCCCAGCACCCGCGCGGCGGGCGCGAACCAGGCCGCCTGCATCTGCGCGACGTGCCACAGGCCCTCGGTCTCGGTGTAGTGCACCTCGACGCCGGCCGCGCGCAGCGCGGCCACCAGCTCCAGGCACTGCTCGTGCAGCAACTCGCTCACGTCCACCTGGACGTAGGTCGGCGGCAGTCCGCGCATCTCACCGCGCAACGGCGCGTAGCCGGTGTCGGCCCCGTCGCCGGCGCCCAGGTAGGCGGCGGCGCAGGCGCGCGACCACGGCCCGTTGACCACGAGATCGCGCTCGCGCGAGGACACCGCGTTCGGATCGGTCCACGGCGCGATCAAGCCCAGCGCGGCCGGGCGCATACCGTGCTCGGCGATCAGTCGCTGCGCCAGCGCCAGCGACAGACCGCCACCCGCGGAATCGCCCGCGACGGTGATCTGGTCGGGCCGGAATCCGCACCGCGAGACCAGTTCGCGGAACGCGGCGGTGGCATCGTCCAAGGCCGCGGGGAACGGATGCTCCGGGCCCATCCGGTAGTCGAGCACGTAGACCGCGCTCCGGCTGTCGCGCGCCAGACGCGCCGCCAGCGAGCGGTGCGTGGCGAGCGAGCCGACCGCATAACCACCGCCGTGCAGGTAGAGCACGGCGGTGGTGGGCGCGGTGTCGCCCGCGGTGTGCAGTTCGGTGACCCGGCCCGCCAGGCGCATCCGGCGCATGGTGACGCCGTCGGGCAGCAGCTGGGCCCGCGAGCCCAGATCCATCAGCCCGCGCTGCATCGCGAACGGCAGCCGGTGGTGCAGCAGGACGCGGAAGACGGGGTTCAGCAGCGCCCGCCCCACGGGGAGCGGGATGTCGAAATCACGCATTCCGGCGGCTCAGGGCAGGTAGCGCCGGGTGGTGGCGGACACGATGCGCTGGTAGCCCGAGGCCGTCGCGCGGACGAACAGGTCCAGCGCCTTGGCCTCCCAGCCGATCAGCACGCGGCCGTGGCCCTTGCGCACGCCCTCGGTGATGGTCTTCGCGGCCATCTCGGGGGTGTGGATGGCCAGCATCTTGTCGAACATCGCGGCCGCGGACGCGCCGTCGATGCCCTCGGCGTAGGTGGCGTTGCGCGCCACGCCGGTCTTGATGCCGCCCGGGTGCACACAGGTGACCTTGACCGGGGCCTTGGCCACCAGCATCTCCTGGCGCAGCGATTCGGTGAAGCCGCGCACCGCGAACTTGGCGGCGTTGTAGGCGCTCTGGCCCGGGATCGCGATCAGGCCGAACAGGCTGGATACGTTCACCACGTGGCCGTCGCCGGACTCGATCAGGTGCGGCAGGAACGCCTTGGTGCCGTTGACGACACCCCAGAAGTCGACGTCCATGATGCGCTCGATGTCCTTGAACTCCGAGCGCAGCACCTCGCCGTGGAAGGCGATGCCCGCGTTGTTGTAGATCTGGTGCACCACGCCGAAGTGCGCCTTGACGGCATCGGCGTAGAGCAGCACGGCCTCGCGCTCGGCCACATTGAGCCGGTCGGACTTGACCTGCGCGCCCAGCTGCTCGCAGCGGCGCACGGTCTCGGCCAGCCCGTCGGTGTCGATATCGGAGAGCGCCAGCTTCGCGCCGCGCGCGGCCAGATCCTCGGCCAGGGCGCGGCCGATGCCGGAGCCGGCTCCGGTGATCACACAGACTTTGTTGGTGAAGTAAGCGTCCTTGCTCACGGGTGTCACACTGCTTTCAGTTCGGCGGGCGCGGTGGTGGTCTCGTAGGCCTCGACATCGAATTCCTTGGTGATCCGGCGGAATTCGAAGGTGAAGTCGGGCCACAGCGTGGTGTTGTTGCCGTGCTTGTCCAGGTACCAGCTGGCGCAGCCGCCGGTGTTCCACACCGACCTGCCCAGCTTGGCCTGCAGTTCCCTGTTGTACTCGTCCTGGGCCTCGCGGCGGACCTCGACGGTGCGCAGGCCCTGCTTCGCGATGGTGTTCAACGCGTCGGCGATGTAGTTGATCTGCGATTCGATCATGTACACCATCGAGGTGTGGCCCAGGCCCACGTTGGGGCCGAGCAGGAAGAACATGTTGGGGAAGTTGGCGATCGAGGCGCCCTTGTAGCCCTGCTGGCCGATCTCGTCGAAGACCTCGCTCAGCGTGCGGCCGTCCTTGCCGGTGATCGTCTCGAAGGTCGGCGAGTCGGTGACGTGGAAGCCGGTCGCGACGATCAGCGCGTCGATCTCGCGCTCGGTGCCGTCCTCGGTGACGATGGAGCCGGCGCGGATCTCGGCGATCGGATCGGTCACCACGTCGACGTTGTCCCGGTCCAGCGCGGGGTAGTAGTCGTTGGAGATCAGCATGCGCTTGCAGCCGATGCGGTAGTCGGGCGTGACCTTCCGGCGCAGTTCGGCGTCGCGGATCTCGAAGCGCAGCTTGGCCTTCGACAGCAGCTCGAAGCCCTGCATCAGCGCGGGCACCTTGGCCAGGCCGACGACCTGGGTCTCGCGGGCGGCGTAGATGGCCGCGCGGGACAGGCGCTGCACGCCGGGCACGTACTTGAACGCCAGCTTCTCGATGCCCAGGTACGGGCGGTCCAGGCGCGGCAGCAGCCAGGGCGCGGTGCGCTGGTAGACGTCGAGGTAGGCCACCTGCGGCGCGATCGCGGGCACGATCTGGATGGCGGAAGCGCCGGTGCCGATGATGGCGACGCGCTTGCCGGTGAGATCGGCGTCGTGGTTCCAGCGGGCGGAGTGGAAGATCTCGCCCTCGAAGTCGTGAATGCCCTTGATATCGGGCAGGTTCGGCTCGCAGAGCGCGCCGACGGCCGAGACCAGCGTGTCGGCGGTGAACTCGCCCCGGGAGGTGGTGACCTCCCAGCGGGCCAGCTCGGCGTTCCAGCGCGCGCCGGTGACGTCGCAGTCGAACAGGTGCTTGTCGCGGACCTTGTACTTGTCGGCGACGCCCTGGATGTAGGCCTGGATCTCACCCTGGCGGGAGAACGAGCGAGACCAGTTCGGGTTGAGCTCGAACGAGTACGAGTACAGGTGGGACGGCACATCGCACGCGGCACCGGGGTAGGTGTTGTCGCGCCAGGTGCCGCCGACATCGCTGCCGCGCTCCAGGACCAGGAAATCGTCACGGCCCTGCTGGGTCAGCCGGATGGCGAGACCGAGCCCGGCGAACCCGCTGCCGATGATGATCGTCTCGAGGTGGCGGGCAGGCCGGTTGCCGACAGCTTTGTCTGTAACCTTACGACTCATGTAACCTAGCTTACGATCCTATTGAGCAGGAGTCAACAGTATTGAACCACGTTCAGTAACATGAGTCCCGTGAACCGCAGAAGCCCCGGCGAGAACGGCAAGCGCACCCGGCTCACCCCGGAGGAGCGCCGCGAACAGCTGCTCGCCCTCGGTGTGAAGATGCTCGGCGAGCGCTCGATCGAGGAGATCTCCGTCAGCGAGATCGCGGCGCAGGCGGGCATCTCGCGCGGCCTGCTCTTCCACTACTTCCCGACCAAACAGGACTTCCAGCGCGAAGTGGTGCGGCACGCGAACGCCGAACTGCTGGAACGGGTCTCGCCGGATCGCACGCTCGGCATCTTCGACATGCTGCGCGATTCCATCGGCCGCTACGTGGACTACGTCAGCGAGAACAGCACGTCGTATCTGGCGCTGCTGCGCGGGCCCACCAGCGTCAGCCCCGATCTGGTGCCGCTGGTCGAGCAGACCCGCGACGCCATCATCGGCATCATCCTCGCCGAGGCGCCGGTCCCTATCGACCCGGCCGTCCACCCCCGCCTGATGCTCGGCATGCGCGGCTGGATCGCCTTCGTCGAGGAGACCACCCTCACCTGGCTGCGCGCCGAACCCATCACCCGCGACGAACTGGTCGAACTGCTCGTCGAATCCCTCATCAGCCTGGCCATGGCGCTGCACGCCGACCTCGGCGAGGTCCTGCGCGGCGCCGCCATCGGCGGCTGACCGACCCCGGACACGGCGAACGCCGGGTGCGAATCCGATTCCCCGAGGGGAGGATTCGCACCCGGCGTCCGGGCCTGACCCGATCAGGCGGTCGGCGCGAAGGCCTCTTCGATGATCTCCGCCTGCTCGACCGCGTGCACCTTCGACGATCCCGAGGACGGGGCCGACATGGCGCGGCGCGAGACGCGGCGCAGCTTGCCGAGGCGCTCCGGCAGCAGCTCGGGCAGGTTCAGGCCGAAGAACGGCCAGGCGCCCTGGTTGGCGGGCTCCTCCTGGACCCAGGCGATGTCGGTCGCGTTCGGGTACCCGGCCAGCGCCTCGTTGAGGCGGTACGCCGGGATCGGGTACAGCTGCTCGACCCGCACGATCGCGATGTCCTCGCGCTTCTGCTTGGTCTTCTCCGCGACCAGCTCGTAGTAGAGCTTGCCGCTGGTCAACAGCACCCGCTTCACCTTGCCGCGGTCACCGACGCCCTGCTCGTAGGTGGGCTCGTCGAACACCGAGTGGAACTTCGACTCGGTGAAGTCCTTCAGGTCCGAGACCACGGCCTTGTTGCGCAGCATCGACTTCGGGGTGAAGACGATCAGCGGACGGCGGATGTCGTCGTGCACGTGGCGGCGCAGCAAGTGGAAGTAGTTCGCCGGCGTGGACGGCACCGCCACCGTCATCGACCCCTCCGCGCACAGCTGCAGGAAGCGCTCGATGCGGCCCGAGGTGTGGTCGGGACCCTGGCCCTCGTGGCCGTGCGGCAGCAGCAGCACCACATCGGAGAGCTGGCCCCACTTGGCCTCACCGGAGGAGATGAACTCGTCGATGATGGACTGCGCGCCGTTGACGAAGTCGCCGAACTGCGCCTCCCACAGCACCAGCGCGTTCGGGTTGCCCAGCGAGTAGCCGTACTCGAAACCGACGGCGGCGAACTCGCTCAGCGCCGAATCGTGCACCGCGAACCAGCCCGGGTTGGCCGAGCCGATGTTGTGCAGCGGGGTGTACTCCTCGGCGGTCTTGCGGTCGATGATGACCGAGTGCCGCTGGGTGAAGGTGCCGCGGCGGGAGTCCTGACCGGTCAGGCGCACCGCGCGGCCCTCGTCGATGAGCGTGCCGAAGGCCAGCAGCTCGGCGAAGGCCCAGTCGACCTTGCCCTCGTAGGCCATCTCGCGCCGCTTCTCCAGCACCGGCTTCACGCGCGGGTGCACGCTGAAGCCCTCCGGCACGTTGACGAACGCGTCGCCGATGCGCTGCAGCACCGACTTGTCCACGGCCGTCTGCACGGTCGCGGGGACCTTCTGGTCGTCCTCGACCGATTCGCTCGGCTCCGGCGGGTACTTCTCCAGTTCGCGGACCTCGTTGAACACCCGCTCCAGCTGGCCCTGGTAGTCGCGCAGCGCGTCCTCGGCCTCTTTCAGCGAGATGTCGCCACGGCCGATCAGGCTCTCGGTGTAGCTCTTGCGCACTGAGCGCTTGGTGTCGATGACGTCGTACATGTACGGCTGGGTCATCGACGGGTCGTCGCCCTCGTTGTGCCCGCGGCGGCGGTAGCAGATCAGGTCGATGACCACGTCCTTGCGGAACTTCTGCCGGAAGTCGACCGCCAGGCGCGCCACCCAGTCGCACGCCTCCGGGTCGTCGCCGTTGACGTGGAAGATCGGCGCGCCGATGAACTTCGCGATATCGGTGGAGTATTCGGTGGAGCGGCTGTTCTCCGGGGCGGTGGTGAAGCCGATCTGGTTGTTCACCACGATGTGGATGGTGCCGCCCACGCGGTAGCCGCGCAGACCCGAGAGGTTCAGCGTCTCGGCCACCACACCCTGACCGGCGAACGCGGCGTCACCGTGCAGCATCAGCGGCATCACCGAGAAGCCCTCGGGGCCGTCGCCCTTGTCCAGCAGGTCCTGCTTGGCGCGGACCAGGCCCTCCAGCACCGGGTCCACCGCCTCCAGGTGCGAGGGGTTGGCCGTCAGCGAGACCTCGATCTCGTTGTCGCCGAACATCTGCAGGTAGGTGCCCTGCGCGCCGAGGTGGTACTTCACGTCGCCGGAGCCGTGCGTGGCCGCCGGGTTCATGTTGCCCTCGAACTCGGTGAAGATCTTCGAGTACGGCTTGCCGACGATATTGGCCAGCACGTTGAGGCGGCCGCGGTGCGGCATTCCGATGACGACCTCGTCGAGCGAATGCTCGGCGCACTGGTCGATGGTGGCGTCCATCATCGGGATGACCGATTCGGCGCCCTCGAGCGAGAAGCGCTTCTGGCCGACGTACTTGGTCTGTAGGAAGGTCTCGAACGCCTCCGCGGCGTTGAGCCGGTTCAGGATGTACTTCTGTTGCGCGACAGTCGGTTTGACGTGCTTCTGCTCGACACGGTCCTGGATCCACTGCAACTGCTCGGGATCGAGGATGTGGGTGTACTCCACGCCCACGTGGCGGCAGTACGCGTCGCGCAGGATGGACAGCACGTCGCGCAGCTTCATGCGCTCCTGGCCGTGGAAGCCCGCCACGCTGAACTCGCGGTCCAGGTCCCACAGGGTGAGGCCGTGCGAGGTGACGTCCAGGTCGGGGTGGCTGCGGAACTTGTCCTTGACCAGGCGCAGCGGGTCGGTGTCGGCCATCAGGTGGCCGCGGCTGCGGTAGGCGGCGATCAGCTCGAGCACGCGCGCGCTCTTGTCGACGCCGCGCTCGCGGATGTCCTTGCGCCAGCGCACCGGCTCGTACGGCACGCCGAGGCCGTGGAAGATCTCGTCGTAGAAGTCGTCGGAGATCAGCAGCTGGTGGATGGTGCGCAGGAAGTCGCCGGACTCCGCGCCCTGGATGATGCGGTGATCGTAGGTGGAGGTGAGCGTCATCAGCTTGCCCACGCCCAGGTCGGCGATGCGCTCCTCGCTCATGCCCTGGAACTCGGCCGGGTACTCCATGGCGCCCGCGCCGATGATCGCGCCCTGGCCCTGCATGAGGCGCGGCACCGAGTGCACGGTGCCGATGGTGCCGGGGTTGGTCAGCGAGATGGTGACGCCGGTGAAGTCCTCGGTGGTGAGCTTGCCGTCGCGGGCGCGCCGCACGATGTCCTCGTAGGCGGTGTGGAACTGGCCGAAGGTCATCGCCTCGGTGCCCTTGATGGCCGCGACGACCAGCGAGCGGCTGCCGTCCTTGCCGGGCAGGTCGATGGCCAGGCCCAGGTTGGTGTGCGCCGGGGTGACCGCGTTCGGCTTGCCGTCGATCTCGGCGAAGTGGCGGTTCATGTTCGGGAACGCCTTGACCGCCTGCACGATCGCGTAGCCGAGCAGGTGGGTGAACGAGATCTTGCCGCCGCGGGTGCGGGCCAGGTGGTTGTTGATGACCAGCCGGTTGTCGATCATCAGCTTGGCCGGGATGGCGCGCACCGACGTCGCGGTCGGGATGGCCAGCGAGGCGGACATGTTCTTGGCGACCGCGGCGGCCGCGCCGCGCAGCACCTTCGCCTCGTCGGTGGCCTCGGCGGGCTTGGGCCCGCCGGAGGTCGGCGCGGCGTTGGAGGTGGGGGCGGGGGTGGTCTGCGGTGCGCGCGCGGTGGCCTTCGCCGGTGTCGGGGTGGGGGCCTTGGCGGGAGCCGGGACCGCCTTCGCGGGAGCGGGGGCGGGCGCGGCGGCGGCGGGCGCGGGGGCCGGGGCGGGCGCGGAGGTCACCGGCTTGGCGGGCGCGGGAGCGGGGGCGGGGGCGGAGTTGGCGGTCGGCGCTGCGGCGGAGTTGTCGGTGGACTCGCCCGTGGCCTCGGGGGTGTAGTCGGCGAGGAACTCGTGCCAACTCTCATCGACCGACGACGGGTCCTGTTTGAACTTCTGATACATCTCGTCGACTAGCCACTGGTTCTGTCCGAACTGGGAAGTTGAGCTGCTCACAGCAGGTGTTCGCCTCATTTCGTTCTTCGCGCTGCGACGTTTGTGACGTGCCCGGCACGGGGATCGGCGGATGGGCGCCGATTCACCCTCTGTCGAGGATATGCCCAGCGGCAAATCGAGGGAGCCACCCACCACCGGACAGACACGAACTCCTCTGTGCAGACCCGTCCCGAAGCGAGAATATTCCTTCTGACCGGCGCCCCGCACCCGACCCGCGCCCGCGGCCCGCTCACCCGCGCGCGGGCGCCGCGCCCGGCGAAGCCGCAGCCCACAGCCTGCGATAGGTGCCGTCGGCCGCCAGCAGCTGCTCGTGCGTCCCGAACTCGGTGACCCGGCCCCGCTCCACCACCGCGATGCGGTCGGCCCGCGCGGCCGTGCCGAGCCGGTGCGCGACCACGACGGTGGTCCGGCCTCGGGTCAGCGATCTGCTCGCTACCAGCACCGATGCCTCGCTCTGGGCGTCCAGCGTGGCGGTGGCCTCGTCCAGCAGCAACAGGTCGGGGCGCACCAGTTCGGCGCGGGCCAGCGCGATCAGCTGGCGCTGGCCCGCGGAGAGACCGCGACCGCGTTCACCCACCGGCTGGCGCAGGCCCAGCGGCAAGGCGGCGATCATGTCGGCCGCGCCCACCGCCTTCGCGGCCGCGAGCACCTCGTCGTCGGTCGCGAAAGGTTGTCCGAACGCAATGTTGCTGGCGACGTCGCCGGTGAAGAGGTGAGCTTCCTGCGGCACGATCCCCAACCGGGCCCGGTACTCGGTGAGGCGGTAGTCGCGGATGTCGACCCCGTCCACGGTGACCGCGCCCGCGTCGTCGGCGCGCGGCAGGTCGTACAGGCGGGCCAGCAGCTTGACGATGGTCGACTTGCCCGCGCCGGTCGGGCCGACCAGCGCCAGGGTCGACCCCGGCGCGATATCGAGCGTGACGCCGTCCAGCGCCGGTTTCCCCGCGTCGCCGTAGCGGAAACGCACCTCGTCGAGGCGCACCTCGCCGCGCAGCCGCCCGCGCAGCGGCGTCGCGTCGGGTGGGTCCTCGGCCAGGGTCGACGGGGTGCGCAGCAGATCGCCGATGCGGCGCAGGCCCACCCGGGCCTGCTGATAGCTGTCGAAGACCTGCGACAACTGGGTGATCGGGCCGAACAGCAGCTCCAGGTACAGCACGAACGCGACCAGCGTGCCCGCCGTCGTCACGCCGGTCGCCACCTCGCGCGCCCCGACGAACACCACGGCGGCCAGCGCCACGTCGGCCCAGGCGATGACGAACGCGAAGTACAGCGCGATCGCCCGCTGCGCCCGCATGCGCGCGGCGCGGTAGCCGGCCGAGTACTCGGCGAAGCGGCGGGCGGCGCGCGGCTCGTGCCGGTTGGCCTGCACGGCGCGCAGGCCGGCCACGTTCTCCTGGAAATCGGCGTTCACGGCCGAAACCCGTTCCCGCGACACCGAATACGCGGTGCCCGAGACCCGGCGGAACAGGACGGTGGCCAGGATCAGCGGCGGCAGCGCGAGCAGCGTGACCGAGGCCAGCGACAGGTCGATGAGCAGCAGCGCGCCGAGGATACCGACCAGGGTGAGCCCGCCGATCACGGTGGTGGCCACCCCGGTCTGCAGGAAGGTCGACAGGGCGTCCACGTCGGTGGTCATCCTGGTCATGATGCGGCCGGACAGTTCCCGCTCGTAGTAGTCCAGGCCCAGCCGTTGCAGGTGCGCGTAGCTACGCACCCGCAACCCGTAGAGCACGCGTTCGCCGGTGCGGGCGGTGAGCACGATGGTGGCCGCGCCCACGATCAGCCCGGCCACCACCAGCAGCGCGCCCAGGACCGCGGCCCAGCGCAGGGCGCCCGTGTCGGCGGCGTGCACGCCGTGATCGATGGCGTAGCGGACCAGCGGCGGGAACGCGACGCCGATCAGCGCGTCCAGCGCGAGCAGCCCGACCACGGCCGCCACCAGCGCGCGCACCGGCCGCAGCAGGCGCGGCAGGCGGAAGTGCGGATCGGGGCGGCGCAGGTCGGCGTCGTCCTGGTGGGGTTCCTCGGTGGCGGGCGGCAGGCTGTCGATGGTGCGGCGCAATTCGGGTGTTTCGGCGAGCGCGGCGCTGGCCGCGCCGAAACCGCCGCCGGTCCGGCCGGTCGCCCGGGGTTTGCGGAAGAGCGGCGCCTCGGGTTCGGTGACGCGCGGCGCGGGCGGATGCGCGGGCGCGGGCAGGCGGATCACCCGGTCGGCGTGCGCGAGGGTGGATTCGCGGTGGGCCAGGATGAGGGTGGTGCGCCCGCCGCGGTCGGGCAGCGCGTCGAAGATGGCGGCCTCGGTGAGGGCGTCGACGGCGGAGGTGGCGTCGTCGAGCACCAGCACGCGCGGACGGGTCAGCAGCACCCGCGCCAGCGCCACCCGCTGGCGCTGGCCGCCGGAGAGGGTGAGGCCGCGTTCGCCGACCACGGTGTCGTAGCCGTCGGGCAGTTCGCCGATGAACTCGTCGGCCGCGGCCAGTTTCGCGGCCTGCCTGATCTCGGCGTCGGTGGCGTCGGGGCGGCCCAGCGCGATATTGGCGGCGATCGAGGCGCTGTAGAGGAAGGGCTCGTCGAAGACCACGCCGACGGCGGCGCGCAGCTCGGCGGCGCGCACGTCGGCGATGTCGACCGGGTGCGCCGGATCGCCGCCGACCAGGCGGATGTGGCCGGCGTCGGGGGCGTAGAACCGGGGGAGCAGCAGCGACAGGGTGGTCTTGCCGGAACCCGTGGGGCCGATGATCGCCACGGTCTCGCCGGGGCGCACGGTGAGGTCGAGGTCGCGCAGGACCGGGCGGTCGGGATCGAAACCGAAAGTGAGCGAGTCGATCTCGATGCCGAGTGGGCCGTCGGGCAGCGGCACCGGGTCGGGCGGGTCGGTCAGCGCGGGCGTGGTGTCGATGACCTGGAAGACGCGTTCGGCGGCCGCGCGGGTGAGCTGGGCCAGGATGATCACCGACGTCATCGCGCGCGTCGCGGAGGTCATCGTCGCGACGTAGGCGGCGAAGGCGAGGAAGGTGCCCAGGCCCACGTGCCCGTGCAGCGCCAGCCAGCCGCCGAAGCCGATCACCCCGACCAGCCCGGCCTGCGGCACCGCCGCGACCACCGGCGCGAAGCGGGAATCCACCCGCGCCGCGCGCAGGCGTTCGGCGTAGAGCCTGCGGGCGTGGCCCTCCAGCACGTCGACCATCCGGGCTTCCTGCCCGAAACCCTTGACCACGCGGACGCCGGTGACGGTCTCCTCCACGTGCTGGGCCACCTCGGCCGCGCGCTGCTGCGCCGACCAGGTGGCCGCGAACACGCGCGGGCGCATCCGGTACACCACCAGCGCGATCCCGGGCACCACCAGCAGCGCGACGAGCGCCAGCGGCGGCGAGAGCCACAGCATCACCGCTGCGGCGAGCAGGAACTGCAGCAGCGCCATCCCCGACAGCGGGACCATCGCGAGCAGGCCCTGCACCAGTTGCAGGTCGGTGATGGAGCGTGACACCACCTGGCCGGTGCGCAGCGCGTCCTGGCCCGCCCCGTCCAGGCGCTGCAGCGCGCCGAGCACCTGGATCCGCAGCGAGTGCTGCACGTCGAGGGAGAGCCTGCCCGCCAGCAGCCGCCTGCCGAACGACGCGCCGAACCGGCCGAACGCGAGCAGCACCAGCAGCGCCGCGACCGTCCCGATCACCTCGGTGTCGCCGACCCCGGCCGCATCGATGGCACGCTTGGTCAGCAGCGGCGCGGCCACCTCCACCAGCGCCCCCGCCAGGATCGCGGCTCCCACCGCCGCGACCGTCCCCGGATAGGCACGGCTCTCGGCCCACAGCCGCCGCACCCACCCGCGCTCCCGCACAGCACCCTCACGCACCCGCACTCACCTCCCACTCGAAGGTAGCGACACATCCCGACACGCCGCGCCCGACCGAGTTGTCCACAGGCTCGCTTGGCAGGTCGCGAAACTCGGTCTACCGTCGCTCGCATGACCACGCAGGGGGAGTTCACACGGCGCTACCAGCAGCTTCGCCACGACGTCGACGACGTCTACGAACAGGTCGCGGTCCTGGAACAGAAGATGGATCGCGGCTTCCGCCGAATCGACAAACGGTTCCACAAACAAGATCTGCGCCTGGACGCCATGGACGGGCGCTTGGACGTCATCGACGGGCGCTTGGATGCGGTGGACGGGCGCTTGGACGTCATCGACGGGCGCTTGGATGCGGTGGACGGGCGCTTGGACGCCATCGACGGGCGCTTGGATGCGGTGGACGGGCGCTTGGACGCCATCGACGGACGGCTGGACACAATGAACCAACGCCTGGACACCATGGACCAACGCCTGGACACCATGGACCAACGCCTGGACAACATGGGCCAACGCCTCGACACCATGGAACGGAGCATCGGCGCCCTGGGCACCCAGGTGCGGCAGGTGGAGCACGGCGTCACGCAGATCCTCCAGCTGCTGCGCGGCGGTCGCTCCGACGGCGTGCGCAGCGGGATCAGGTCAGACGGCGCGGGTGCGCAGGTGCCACCAGGCGGCGGCGGAGAGAGCGACGGTCCACAGCAGTAGGACGACGAAGGCGGCGGGGGTGGGGGCGAGGATGTCGCTGTCGGGGAAGGAGCCGACGGCGACGGCGCCGACGGTGGCCGAGCCGGGGAGCAGGGTGACCAGGCCGCCCAGGCCCATGGCGTCGGCGATCACCCAGATCAGCGGTTCGGCGAACAGCAGCCAGCCCAGGATCAGCGCCACCGCCCCCGTCGACTGGCGCAGCAGCAGCCCGGCGGCGGTGCCGATCAGCGCCCAGCACACCACCGCGAGCAATCCGATCCCGCACACCGCGAACAGCTGTCCGCCGAAGGCGATCTTGCCGCGCCCGAACGCGAAAAGGCAGACGAGCACGACGATTTCGACTATCAGCGCCACGGCCAGCGCGCCCGCGCCGGTCACCAGCGCCTTGGCCGCCGCGATCCGGTCACGGTCGGGGGTGAACAGCGCGGTCAGCGGCATCGACCGGTAACGGAACTCCCCGCCGGCTCCCGCCGCGCCGACCGCGGCCGCGGTGAGGATCGTGGCGAGCAACGCGAGGTAGAGCCCGATGGTGGCGGCGCCGGTGGCCGGGTTCGCCTCGGGGTCGGTGGGCCCGGCCGTCAGCGCCGTCGTGGTGGCCGCGACCAGCGCCACCGCGGGCAGCCCCGCGGCGAGCAACCAGTTGCGGCGCAGCGTGGAGACCTTGCGGACCTCGGAGTTCACGGTGGGCACGAGGTCCGGGGGCAGCAGCATCATCGCGGGATCCCGTAGGGCGTCGGCGGACGGTGGACGGCCGCGCCCTGCAGCACGGGCGGCGCGGCGGGTTTGACGAGCGAGGCCAGCACCCGGTCGGGGTGGATCGGATCGGGCGTCACGCTGTCCAGCCGCACCCCGGCGGCCGCGGCGGCCTCGTGCAGCTGGGCCTCGGTTGTCTCGGCGACGGCGAGCCGTCCGTCGGGCCGGATGACGGCGTCGGTGTGCCCGCGTGCGGCGAGCGCGGTGGCCAGCGCGACGGGGGACGACGACGCGACGACCAACCGGTCGGGGTGGCCGCGCCGCAGCGTGGCCGGCGTTCCCTGGTACACCACGGAACCGCCGCAGAGCACGATCAGCTGATCCGACATCGGCACCACGGCCGCGAGACTGCGCGCGGTGAGCAGCGCCGACCCACCGCGCCGGGCGTGCCTGCGCAGGAAATCGTGCAACCAGCCGCGCTCGGCGCCGTCCAGGCCCTCGGTCGGTTCGTCCAGGATCAGCAGCTGGGGGTCGGTGAGCAGCGCGGTCGCCAGCGCCAGCCGGGTCTGCTGTCCGACCGAGAGCGCGCTCGCCGCGATCCGTGCCGCGTCGGTGAGCCCCACGGTCTCGAGCACCGCGTCCACGCGCGTGTCGGGGACATTCACCGCCGCCGCGTACACCAGCAGGTGGTCGCGGGCGCCGCGGGCGGGATGCAGACCGCGCGGCACGAGCATCCCGCCCACCTGCGCCGCCGCGTCTTCGCGCGGATCGTCGGAGATGGTGGCGGGGATCGTGCGGCCCGCGACCTCGGCCGAGCCGGAGGTCGGTTCGAGCAGCCCGAGCAGCATTCGCACCAGCGTGGTCTTGCCGGCCCCCGCCGGACCGACCAGTGCCGCGACACTGCCCGCCGCGACGCTGAACGACACGTCGGTGACCGCCGCGTACATCTCGAATCGCCTGCCGAGCCCGCGCGCGGCTAGCACCTGCCTGGCCGCCGTCATCGCGGATCGACGGGCTGCTGCGGCGCCTCCAGCGCGGGGAGCGGCTCGGCGTCGATCACCAGCTGCCTGCTGGCGGGCCACACCCGCGGCGCGGGCCCGAACGCCTTGTGCGCGTTGACGATCGTGGTCTTGCCGAGCGCGCGGTTGCCGACGCCGCCGATCACCGCGCCGATGCCCATCGGGATCACCTTGCCCGCCATCAGCGCCATCCGCTTGGTGAGGAACCGGACGATGAACCGCTTCATCAGCGAGTCGTTCATCCCGGCCAGGCCGGGCACGTGGTTGGCCAGCAGGGTGCCCCAGTTCTTGGCGGAGTGCCCGACCGACTTCTCCACGATCTCCATGCCGGAATCGCCGAGCACCACCGCGAGCACCAGCGCCCTGCGCTGCTCCTTGGCCTCGGGCGCGACGCCGTGGATGGCGGCGACGGCCAGCGTGTACAGGGCGGAGGCCTCCAGGAAGAACGCGGTCTCCGCGGTGATGGTGGCCAGCGAGGCGACGGTGCCGACGCCGGGCATGGCCGCGGTCGCGCCCGCTGCCGTGCCGCTGCCGGTGACCGCGAGCAGGTACTGCCGTTCGATACGGGTGGCGACCTGCGCCGGGGTCTCGTCGGGGTGGGCCCGCCGGATGCGATCGATGTACTTCTCCACGGCGGGCGCTTGCAGCTTCGACCCGTTTTCGAGCAACGCGACCACGGTCTTCTCGAACGCGCTGTGCCTCATCGGCAACACCCCTTAAGTCTCAGCCTTCGCTGGCAGAACTCTATGGCACCGGTCGTGTACCAGCCCAACACGACAACGAACCGCTTCCCGACCGGGGTTCCCCGGATACGCCGGAGCGAACGTCGTCACAACTGCGGGCCGCGCAGCGCGGGCACACGTTCCGAGAGCGGGGGTGGCGGAGGCGGGGTGCCGTCGCCGAAGGGCCTGCCACCGAGCGCGTCGCGCCCGTGCGGGGTGAGCCAATCGGTGAGTTCGGGGCCCTTGGGCACGATGCGGGTGGGGTTGATATCGGTGTGCACCACGTAGTAGTGGGTCTTGATCTGCCCGAAATCGACGGTGTCGCCGAAACCGGGCGTCTGGTAGAGGTCGCGGGCGTAGGCCCACAGCACCGGCATCTCACTCAGCTTCTGCCGGTTGCACTTGAAGTGGCCGTGGTACACGGGATCGAACCGCACCAGCGTGGTGAACAGCCGCACGTCGGCCTCGGTGATGGTGTCGCCCACCAGGTAGCGCTGTCCGGCCAGCCGCGCCGAGAGCGCGTCGAGCTGGGTGAACAGCCGGTCGTAGGCGGCGTCGTAGGCCTCCTGCGATCCGGCGAACCCGCAGCGGTACACGCCGTTGTTCACCTCGCGGAACACCACGGCGTTGATCGCGTCGATCTCCTCGCGCAAATGCTCCGGATACAGCTGTGGCGCGCCGGGGCGGTGGTAGGCGCTCCATTCGGTCGAGAAATCGAGGGTGATCTGCGCGTAGTCGTTGGTCACGACCTGTCCGGTCGGCACGTCGACGATCGCGGGCACGGTGATGCCGCGCGGATAGTCGGGGAACCGCGCCAGGTACGCCTCGCGCAGGCGCGGGATGCCGAGTACCGGGTCGACGCCGTCGCGATCGAGATCGAAGGTCCAGCTGTACTTGTCGTGGGTGGGCCCGCACAGTCCGAGCGAGAGCACGTCCTCGAGGCCGAGCAGCCTGCGCACGATCAGCGTGCGGTTGGCCCACGGGCAGGCGCGGGCCGCGATCAGCCGGTAGCGTCCGGGCTCGACGGGGTAGCCGTCGCGGCCGTCGGCCGTGATCCGCGTGGTGATGTAGTTCGTGTCCCGCTTGAACTCACCGGGTTCCACGTAGGAACCGCTCTCCGATACCGCCTCGCTCACCCCGCCAGTCTGGCAGATCGGCGGGCCCGCGGTTCTAGGCTGACGGCATGACTGATTCGAAGGCGACCCGACTGGACCGCGAGAACACCGGTGGCGGTGCGGAAGTGGCCGTGCTGACCCTGGCCCATCCGCCGCTGAACCTCTTCGACCGGGCGATGCTGGACGCGCTGGCCGCCGATTTCGCCGAACTGAGCGCGAAACCGCCGCGCGCGCTGCTGTTGCGGGCCGAGGGCAAGGTCGTCTCCGGCGGGGTGGACGTGCACGTGTTCGACGGCCTCACCGAGGAGCAGGGCGCCGAACTGTGGCAGACGCTGTTCGCCCAGATCATCCACCCGATCGAGGCGCTGCCGTGCCCGGTGGTGTTCGCCGCGCACGGCCTGACCCTCACCGCCGCGTTCGAGATCGCGCTGGCCTGCGACATCATCCTGGCCGCGCCGCGCGCGAAGTTCGGTCTGGTGGAGACCGTGGTCGGGCTGACGCCCTCGATGGGCGGCCCGCAGCGGCTGGCCGAGCGCGCGGGCTCGGGGCGGGCCCGCGAATTCGTGATGACGGGCGATCTCTACGACGCGGCGACGATGGCGGACTGGGGCGTGGTCAACGCCGTGCACGACGATGTCGACGCGGCCGCGCGGGCGCTGGCCCACCGCCTGGCCGACGGGCCGACCAAGGCGCACGCGGCGACCAAACGGATCATCGAGGCGTGGCGTTCCGGCGGTGTGGCGCACGCGGATTCGGTGACGCCGGAGGTGTCGGGCGCACTGTTCGCGACCGAGGATCTGCGCGGCGCCGTGCGCAGCTTCCTCGAGGTCGGTCCGGGCAAGGCGACCTACTCCGGGACATGACGGGCCGGACACGGTCGGCCACTAATCGCCGCGAAAATGTGATCCGCGTCATATAGTCGCAGGTGCCTGGCAGCTCGAGGCACCGCGCGGAGGACACATGTCGCAGCAGATCTTGGTCGAGTACCCCCTGAATCGCCCGCTCGCGCGCGACAATCCCCTGGCCAGGGGCGCGGACGGGGTGCTGCGGTACGGCAACCTCACCCCGGCGCTGACCGAACTGCTCGATCTGCAGGTGCACGCGTTCTCGAATCGCGAGGCCGTCGTGGAACTCGGCGGCCCGCGCCTGACCTACCGGGAGCTGTGGCATTCGGCCTCCCGGATCGCGGGCGGGTTGCAGGAGCACGGCATCGGCTACGGCGACCGGGTGGCCGTGCACCTGCCGGTCGGCGTCCGCTGGGTGCGGTCCTTCCTCGGCGCCCTGCTCAGCGGCGCGGTGCCGGTGCTGGTCGATCACGCCCTGCCCGGCCCGGTCGCCGAGCGCGTGATCGCCGACGCCGGAGCCGATTTCGTGCTCGGGGACGGCGACGCGGACCTGCCCGACGGCGCCGCGTTCATCGACGACGGCGCCGCGCTGGGCGATCTGGCCCTGCTCTGCTACACCAGCGGCACCCGCCGCGGCGTGGAGCTGACCAACGAGAACCTGCTCTCGGCGATCCGGTCGGTGGTCGGGGCGCTGGACCTGCCCGCCGACGGCCTGCGCAACCTGGTGCTGCTGCCCCTGGCCCACGCCAGCGGCTGCGTCGACCAGCTGCTGCCCACCTTCGCGGTCGGCGGCACCGTCGTGCTGGCCCCCGACACCGGCCGCCTGGCCGAGGCGCTCGTCACCGAGCGGATCGATATGGTCTCGGGCACACCGCGGCTGTTCGCCGGACTGCTGCCGCACCTGGCCGCACTGCGCGGCGAGGGCCTGGACACCGCGCGGGTGCGCCGCATCAGCAACGCCGGGCATCGCACGCCGGTGCCCGCCGAATCGGTGACCGCGCTGCGCGACGCCTTCCCCGAGGCGCGGCAGTGGTCGGTGTGGGGCGCCACCGAGACCAGCGGCATCGGGCTGGCCGTGGACGACACGGTGGCGCAGGACGATTCGGCCACCGTGCTCGGATTCCCGTTCGGCGGTACGGAATTGGCGCTGTGGGGTCCGCGCGCCGAACTGGGGTGTGGCGAATTGCTGTGTCGCGGGCCGAATGTCACGCGGCGGTACTGGAACGATCCCGAGGCCACCGCGCACCGCTTCACCGGCACCTGGTTCCACACCGGCGACCAGGTGCGCATCGGGGCCGACGGCCTGGTCCGGCGCGAAACAGCGTGAGCGGCCGGCGATTGCGTCGCGTCAGCGCAGCATGCGCTCGCGCAGCCGCTCGCGCAGCGGATCCGTCAGCCCGGCCGCCTCGAGGTAGCTGTCGAAATCGCCGAAGTGCGAGACCGCCGCGTCGAGCGCGGTGCGCAGGTACTCGGGATGCACGCCGAGCAGATCGTCGGACACGTTCGCGCCGGCCGCCAGCTTCGGCGCGATCATCGCGCGCAGCGCGGGCACCGCGTGATTGCTGAGCAGGAAGTCGCCGAACACCTCGTCCTCGGTGACGCCCACCGCGCGCAGCAGCGTGGCCACCGCCCAGCCGGTGCGGTCCTTGCCCGCCGCGCAATGCACCAGTACCGCGCCCTCGCCGTCCACCAGGGTCCGGGCGATCGCGGTGATCGCGGCGTGCGATTCGGGCAGGGTGGGGAAGGCCCGGTAGACCTCGATCATGTGGATGCGGGCCGCGGAGGTCTGCGCGTCGTGCGGCGGGGTCTCGCCCATCCGGGTGTCGAACGGGGTGATGGTGAGCCGCACGTCACCGGGCAGGTTGTCGTGGCCGACGTGGTCGATCTCGGCCGGGCCGCGCAGGTCGAACACATCGGTGACGCGCAGGTCGCGCAGCACCCGGTGCCCGTCGCCGTCGAGGCCGCTCAGTTGCGCCGAGCGCAACAGCACCCCGGGGCGCACGGTCGCGCCGTCCTCGGTGCGCAGGCCGCCGGTGTCGCGGAAGTTGAACGTCCCGGGGACGAGGAAATGGTCGGTGGGGGGCGTGTCGGCGGGTGGGGTGAGGGTCACCGGTCCAGGCTATCGACCGCCGATGGCGGGCGGGTAGCGCCGGAGCGAGGGGTGAATGTCGGGTTCGGCGTCCGGTTTGTCCGTAGTCACTGTGTGATCGGCCACAGAATGCGGGGGTGTCGTCTGTCCATCCGTACTGTGGAACAAGCGTGTGTCACGGCCGCGAGGGGCCGTGACGGGCGCAGGGAGCGGCAGCGGAATGGGGGCACCGCGGCGTTGCGGAGTCATTCCGTTTGGATAACAAAACATTCTTCCAGTTTGGAAATACCCACCGAACCCGTTCTCAAACCCCGAAAACCCTCTACCATTGATGAACGTTGGACCGGACAATCCAGGGATTGTCAGGGTTGCCCGTCCGAGTTCAGCGAGACGCGCCGGTGCGACGGCGCGTGATCTCATCCCGAGGGAGTCGTCGTTGAGCGTACGTGGAGAAACAGTCGAGGGCCGGTTGCGACCGGCCCTCTGCGAGGCCGTCGAGAAGGCGGCCGCCTCGCTCGATATCACCGGAGTGCGGGCGCTGCGGGTCCTGCTGCACGCCGGCGTGACGGCCTACTGGCCGCAGGTCAAGGCCGCGCCGACCAAGTCGATCCGCGCCTACGAGGAGACCGTGCAGACCCTGCGCGAGCGGTGGGAGGAGCAGTCGGAATGCGTGCCCGACCCGGTCGCCTCCGCCTGGTTCCGTCAGATGGACGGCGAAGTCGCCGAGTTCTTGGAACTGTGTGCGCGCCGCTCGGGCGCGCAGTGGATCGAGCCCGTCGACGCGATCGCCGCTTACGTCGTCTCGGTGTTGCAGGGCACGGTCCTGCGCTGGCTGGCCGATTGCGATGACGAGACCACGCTGGTGGTGCTCGACGACCTGGTCACCGGCCTGGCCGGCCGCGCGGTCGAAGTCTGACGACATTCCCGCTCGATACTGGACATGTGACCAGTTGGGTGGTTGAGTGGATCCGGTGAGCGAGATATCGCCGATCGCCGGTCTGCACGCGGCCACCGCGGAGCTGGACCCGCCGCTGGCCGCCCTCGATCTGACTGCGCTGCGCGCCAACGCCGCCGACCTGGCCCGCCGCGCGGGCGGGGTCCCGATCCGCGTCGCGAGCAAATCCGTCCGCTGCCGCGCGATCCTGGAGACCGTGCTGGATGCGGGACTCACCGCCGACGGCGGATTCGCCGGGATCATGTCCTATTCGCTGCGCGAGGCGATCTGGCTCGTCGGCCTCGGCGCCCGCGACGTCCTGCTCGGCTACCCGAGCGTCGATCGGGCCGCGCTGGCCGAACTCGCGGCCGACGAGACGCTGCTCGATTCGATCACCCTGATGGTCGACGACGTCGATCAACTCGACTTCATCCGCACCGCCGTCGGCTCCGACCGCGTGCACCCCCGCGTCTGCCTGGACGTCGACGCCTCGCTGCGCATCGGTCCGGTGCACCTGGGCGTGCGGCGCTCCCCGGTGCGCACCCCCGACCAGGCCGCCGCCCTGGCCCGCGCCGCGCTAGAGCGCGGGTTCCGGGTGGTCGGCGTGATGACCTACGAAGCGCAGATCGCGGGCCTGCCCGACAGCAATATCGCGGTGCGGCTGGTCAAGCGCGCCTCGGCGGCCGAGATCACCAAACGCCGCAGGGCCGTGGTCGACGCGGTGCGTTCGGTGACCGGCCCGCTCGAGATCGTCAACAGCGGCGGCAGTGGGTCGATCGAGGTCAGCGTGGTCGATCCCGACGTGACCGAGGTGACCGCGGGGTCGGGCCTCTACGTGCCCACGCTGTTCGACCACTACCGCGCCTTCACCCCGCGCCCCGCGCTGTTCTTCGCGACCTCGGTGCTGCGCAAGCCGGCGCCGTCCATCGCCACGGTCTTCGCGGGCGGATACATCGCGTCCGGTCCGGCCGGTCCGACTCGCGTGCCGAAGCCTGTGTGGCCCAACGGTTTACGCCTGATCGGCACCGAAGGGGCGGGCGAGGTGCAGACGCCGTTGAAGGCCGCCGCGGAACTGCGCATCGGTGACCGCGTGTGGTTCCGGCACGCCAAGGCGGGCGAACTGTGCGAGCGGTTCGACGAGGTGCACCTGGTCGAATCCGACGGCTCGCGCGTCACGGTGCCGACCTATCGCGGTGAGGGAAAGAACTTCGGCTGACGCTCAGCCGAGGCTGAGGAACCCGGCGAGCTCGGCGACCTCGCGCGGTGTCGCGGGCAGATACTCGGTGAGCAGCGGGGACCGGATGATCACCGCGCGCCACATCGCGCGGCTGAGCGCGGCGCGAACGAGCCCGCGCGACAACAGGAATGACATCCCGTGCGGCGCGTCGGCGGGGCTCGAGGTCGTCATCGACAGCAGGACCACCGCCGCCTCCCGGCCGCGGAACTTCTCGGCCGTGCCCACCAGCACGTCCTCGATCTTGGCGCGCGCCAGCATGCTCCGGATGCGCCCCACCTGCGCGCCGTAGGGCGCGATGACGAAGATGTCGTGCGGATGCAGCCGCCGGGTCGTCGTGCCCGCCGTCCACGACATGCCCAGCAGGGCGCGCACCTGGCGCACCACTTCGCGCGCCTCGGCCACCGATTCGGTCGCGTCGCCCCGGTGCTCGACCAGGATCGTGCCGATCCCGGGCGCCAGACCGTCGAGAGTCCTTGCCAGGGCCACGGTTTCGTTGGAGCGCAGCCGTCCGTCGTAGTAGAGCCGCGAAATCGGTTCGCACACGCGCGGATGCATGCGCCAGGTGCGGTCCAGGAAGTAGCCGCGCTCGGCGGGCACCGTGTTGCGGCCGTCGAGCAGCCAGTCCAGCACCGAATCGCCCACCGGCGCCGGATGTCCGGCGCGGCTGAGCGCGGGCGCCGGATCGCCGAGCAGCAGCAGATTGCGCGCGCTGCCCGCCACGGCCGCCGTCTCGGCCAGCGGGAAGCGGCCCGCGTCGGCGATCACCAGCAGGTCCAGGCTCTCGGTGGGCACCACGGCGTCGTCGGCGAAATCGGCGGGCAGACCGCCGATCACGCAGCCGTTGACGGCGTTGTCCAGGAAACGCGGGAACCGTGCGGCCTCCACCACCGCCCATTCCGGCGCGACGGATTCGGCGTCGCGCTTGGCGACGAGCTCGGGCAGTACGCCGATCGTCACGATCGCGTCGAGCAGGTTCTCCACCGTCGAATGTGCCTGCGCCACAATGCCGATGCGCCACCGGTCGCGCACCACCAGCCGCTCCAGCACGCGCGCGAGCGTCGAGTTCTTCCCGGTGCCCGAGGGGCCCTGCACCACCACGTAGGACCCGTCCAGCGCCCTGGCCGCCGCCGTGACGGCCGCGGCGTGGTCGCCGTGCACCTCGGGCAGCGCGGCATCGCCGTGCAGGCGCGGCGCGCGCCGGGCGAGAATGTCGAACAGCGCGCCCTCGGGGATGCGCGGCAGCGTCATCAACAGGTGCTGGGCCGCCGATTCCCTGGCGGCTTCGGCGTTTTCGTCCCAGGGCGGCAACGCGGGCGCGAGGGCGATGGGGAGATCGTCGAAGGGAGCGCAGCCCGCGGGGAGATGTTCCTCGAGGCGCACCGTGTCGTCGAAATCGGCGTCGACGGCGCACCCCAGGACGGTCGCGGTGGTGGTGGCGCGCAAGCCGGGCCCGCCGCTCATGCCGGGGGAGACGGAGCGGTCGTAGAAGGTGTAGACGGTGTCACCGGGGGCGGGGATGCCCGCGCCCGTGTCGCCGGTGCCGATGCGGCCGGTCACCGTGAGGTAGCGCCGCATGGTGGCGCGCTGCGGACTGTGGTGCCACTTGGTGTCCACGGTGCCCCACTCCGCGACGAGAACGCCTGGCGCGTCGGGCCATTCCGGCACCGGGTGGCTGAGGCGGTCGGTGTGCGCGAACCACAGCGCCTGCCGTTCGCGTCGCCGGTAGCCCAGCGCCGCCGCCATCGCGGCCGCCGGGTGCTGGGGATCGGCTTGCGTCGCGGCGTATTCCGCGAGCGCGGCTTCGACGGAGGAGGGGCTCGGCCCGAGATCGGTTCCGAGCGGGACGGAGTCGTTGCGGTACGGCGGGGCGTCGTGTTCGGTGGCCAGGTCCAGCAGCCAGTCGCGCAGGCACAGTACGGTCTTCGTGCCCTCGCCGCCGACCAGCGGGCGCAGCCGCGCGAGGTCGTACGACGTGGTCGCGACCAGCACCGCGCCCCGCACGATCGGATACAGGTCCACCACGGCACCCGCGCGCAGCAACTCGTCGAGCGGTTCCTCCCCGACCCCCAGCGCGCCGGTCCAGCGCGTCAGCGTGCCCCGCACCGCCGAAGTGTGGTGGTACAGACGCAGATCCGGATAGGTGCGGCGCCGCAGCTCGATCAGGCCGAACAAGCGCCGCAGGGCCGACCGCAGCCCCTCGACGCCGCCGTCCGTCGCCGCGTCGAACGACAGCAGCGTGCCCTCGTATCCGGCGACCGCCAAGCTCGCGGGGTCGCCTGCGGTATCGACCGACAGGGTCAGCGCCAGGTCCCCGTCCGACGCGGGCGGTAGCGCGCCCAGCGCCACCGGGTCCAGCACCGCGTACACCGGCCCGCCGGAATCCGCTGCGCGCGACTGGATCTCGGCCTGCCTGCGCAGCGCCTTCACCGTGCGCGGCGGCAGGCCGGGTACGGCAGACCCCAGTCCGGCCAGCCGTTCCACGGTGCTCGCCCCGGCCTCGCGCAACCGGGCGCGCGCGGTGCCGGTCATCCCGGCCACCAGCAGCGGGTCGCGCGCGGCGGTCAGTTCGGGCACACAGACGGGGCAGCGTCCGCACGCCAGATACCTCGGATCGCCCCACTGGACGGGTAGCAGTTCGCCCAGCTGCTCGTCCACGATCCGTTCCAGTCGCCGCCTGCGCGCCTGGTAAACCGGCAGCAACTCCGCGAGCGGCGTCGTGGCGCCGGGTGGGTACAGCCGCACCACGGGTTCGCTGCGCGCGTCGGCCGCCGTGAGCGCGTCGGCGCACGCGGCCGCTTCCAGTGCGGCGGCCATCCGGTCGTGCGGTGTCGGCGCCGTGACGTGCACCGTGTACCGCGACCCGGCGGCCACCACGGCGTCGCAGGAACAGGTGAATCGGCCGTCGAAGAACACCGCGCCCCGGATGGCCGGCACGCCGTCGCGCAGCGCCGCCACCGTGGCCTCGTGCGCGTCGCTCAGCGCCCGCATTCGCGCCGCAGGGTCGTCCGGATTCTGCCAGGGCTGCCGGATCTCGACCAGCGCGCCGCCGTAGCGGTCGCGCAGGTCGGCCAGCCTGCGCTCGCGCGCATCGTCGTAGCCGCCCGGCGCCGCGAACGGCGGTGGGGCGGCGGGCTCGCCGGGCGCCGTGCCCAGTTCGGCGTCGAGGGCGCGCAGCATCGCGAACTCACAGCGCGCCGCGCGCACGAGATCAGCGGCGGTGCAGACGACACGATCACCGAACACGAACAAACGCGCCCCTCCTGTGTCTACGCCGGGACAACGGCAACACCTTAGCCACTTCTCGCGGCCGCGGTGGACACCGCCCGGTTCAGGAGCGTGGCTTGCGGCGCTCCGGTCGCTTGCCGCCGTCGCGGTCGCGGCGCGGGCCGCGGGTGAACGGACGGTGCGAGGGCGGACCGGAATCGAGTTGCAGCTGGATCAGCACACCGCTGATCCTGGTGCGGCGCAACGCTTCCAGCGTCTCCTCGGGCAGGTGCGCGGGCAGCTCCACCAGGCTGTGGTCCGGCCGGATGCTGATGTGCCCGAAGTCGCTGCGGCGCAGGCCGCCCTCGTTGGCGATGGCGCCGACGATCGCGCCCGGCACCACCCGGTGCCGCTTGCCGACGCTGATCCGGTAGGTCGCCAGTTCCGCGCCGGTGGCCCGGTGCCGCGACGGTCCCTCGTCGAAGGCGCGCGCCGGGCGTTCGCGCAGCGGGCGTTCGCGGCGTTGCGGCTCCGGCTCGGGCTCCATGAAGAAGTTGTCGCCGTCGTAGGAGCCCACGGCCAGCGCGGCCGCGATGTCCACCAGCGGGATGTTGTGCTCGCGCTCGTAGTCCTCGATGAGCTTGCGGAACAGCGGCAGGTTCGCCGAGGAGAGGTTCTCGGTGATCGCGTCGCCGAATTTGGCCACGCGCTGCGCGTTCACGTCCTCCACGCTGGGCAGCTGCATCTCGGTCAGCGGGTGGCGGGTGGCGCGCTCGATCGCCTTGAGCAGGTGGCGTTCGCGCGGCGCCACGAACAGCAGCGCCTCACCGCTGCGCCCGGCGCGCCCGGTGCGGCCGATGCGGTGCACGTAGGACTCGGTGTCGTGCGGGATGTCGTAGTTCACGACGTGCGAGATGCGCTCCACGTCCAGGCCGCGCGCCGCGACGTCGGTGGCCACCAGAATGTCGAGGGCGCCCGACTTGAGCTGGCCGATGGTGCGCTCGCGCTGGTTCTGCGCGATGTCGCCGTTGATGGCGGCCGCGGAGAACCCGCGGGCGCGCAGCTTCTCGGCGAGCTCCTCGGTGCCCTGCTTGGTGCGCACGAAGATGATCATGGCCTCGAAGGTCTCCACCTCGAGCACCCTGGTCAGCGCGTCCAGCTTGCGCTGGTGCGACACCTGCACCCAGCGCTGGGAGATATTGGTGTTGGTCTGGGTCTTGGCCTTGACCGTGATCTCCACCGGATCGTGCAGGTACTGCTTGGAGATCTTGCGGATGGCCGAGGGCATGGTGGCCGAGAACAGCGCCACCTGCTTCTCGGCGGGGGTGTCGGCGAGGATGCGCTCGACGTCCTCCTGGAAGCCCATCTTGAGCATCTCGTCGGCCTCGTCGAGCACCAGGTAGCGCAGCTTCGACAGGTCGAGCGTGCCCTTCTCCAGGTGATCGATCACGCGGCCGGGCGTGCCGACCACGACCTGCGCGCCGCGGCGCAGCCCGGACAGCTGCACGCCGTAGGACTGGCCGCCGTAGATCGGCAGCACGTGCAGGCCGGGCATGTGGGTGGCGTAGCGGCCGAAGGCCTCGGCCACCTGGATCGCCAGCTCACGGGTCGGGGCCAGCACGAGCGCGCGGGGCTCCTTGCCGGAGTCCTGCAGGCCCATGAGGATCGGGATGGCGAACGCGGCGGTCTTGCCCGTACCGGTCTGCGCGAGGCCGACCACGTCGGCGCCGTCGAGCAGCGGGGGGATGGTCGCCGCCTGGATCGGGGAGGGCGACTCGTAGCCGACGTCGGCGATGGCCCGCAGGATGCGGTCATCGATGCCGAGATCGGCGAAGGTAGGACCGACGGGGTGGGTGACCGTGTCCTCGTCCCCACCCGAATCCCTGTCGTTGTCGCCAGGAACGCTGTCGACCTGATTGGTACTCATTGACCAGGAGTTTACTGCCTCGCGGTGGCCGTTCCGGCCACGGGGCCAATACGGTGAGACCCATGCAACCCAACGACGCGCCGGAGCATCGGAATCACCTTGCCGCACAGGTGCCGGTCGCGGTGGTGCAGTTCGCGCCCACGACCGAGCCCGCGGACAACCTCGCCGCGCTGCGCGACCACGTCGCCGAGGCGGCGCGCCGCGGCGCCCGGGTGGTGGCGGCGCCCGAGTATTCGATGTACGCCGTGACGCGCCTCGACGAGCGGGTCGTCGCCGTCGCCGAGCCGCTCACCGGGCCGTTCGCCACCGGACTGGCCGGCCTCGCGCGCGAGTTCGGGGTCCACCTGGTGGCGGGCATGATCGAACAGGTCGCGCCCGGCGCCGATCGCATCCGCAACACGCTGCTCGTGCACGGGCCGGACGGCGACCTCGTCGCCAGCTACCGCAAGGTGCACCTCTACGACGCGTTCGGCCACCTCGAATCCGACGTGGTGGAGCCCGGCGCCCTCACCGCGCCGCCCGTGTTCACCGTGGGAGACGTCACCTTCGGCGTCCAGACCTGCTTCGATCTGCGCTTCCCCGAAGGATTCCGGCGTCTCGCCGCGGCGGGCGCGCAGGCGCTGCTGGTGCCCGCGCAGTGGATTCCCGGTCCCGCCAAGGTGGATCAGTGGACCACCCTGCTGCGGGCGCGCGCCATCGAGAACACGGTGTACGTCGCGGCCGCCGACCAGGCCGCCCCGCGCGGCGCGGGCGCGTCCATGATCATCGACCCCACCGGGGCGGTGCTCGCCGAACTCGGTGCAGAGCCCGGTGTGCTCACCGCGACCGTCGAACTCGACCGCCTCGCCGAGGTGCGGGCCGTCAATCCCAGCCTGGCCTTGCGGCGATTCGCGATCACCGAGCGCGCACCGGAGTAGCGTCGGAGTGGATGACCTACCCCGATCGCACGGCGGCCGGTCGCGTTCTGGGAGCCCGGCTGGAGCATCTGCGCGCATCGATGCCGCTGGTGCTCGGGCTGCCGCGCGGCGGTGTGCCGGTGGCGGCGGCGGTCCGCTCGGTCATCGGGGGCGATCTGGACATCCTGCTGGTGCGCAAGCTGGGCGTGCCGTGGCAGCCGGAGCTGGCCATGGGCGCGATCGGTGAGCAGGGCGTGCGCGTGCTCAACCCGGACGTGATCCGGCACACCGGGGTGTCGCGCGCCGAACTCGCCCGCGTGGAACGGCTGGAGCGCGCGGAACTCGAACGCCGCCTGGCCGTCTGGCGCGGGAGCGGCGGCCCGGTGCCGATCGGCGGGCGCACCGCGATCATCGTCGACGACGGCATGGCCACCGGCGCGACCGTGGTGGTGGCCTGCCGCGTGGTGCGGCTGCACCAGCCCGCTCGCGTGGTCGTCGCCGTCCCGGTGTCCTCGTCGGAGGCGGTGCATCGGGCGGCGGGCGAGGCCGACGAGGTGGTGTGCCCGCTGGTGCCACCGGATCTCGGTGGCGTGGGCACCGCGTACCGGGACTTCCACCAGCTCGCCGACGAGGAAGTGTCGGTGCTGCTCGCCTGAACGGGGCCGGCGCGCAGCCGGATTCGCCCGCCCCGGGTCACCGGTCGCCACGGCGGCGTGCGGGGCGGCGTCGATCAGACCTCGGTGATCCCCTTGCGATGGCGTTGCGCGAGTTCGGCGTAGAAGCCGGGGTTGGCGCGGACCCACATCTCGGCCTGGGTGCCTTCGATGGGGCGTTTGACCTGGGCGGG
Source organism: Nocardia puris (assembly GCF_036051655.1). NCBI lineage: Bacteria > Bacillati > Actinomycetota > Actinomycetes > Mycobacteriales > Nocardiaceae > Nocardia > Nocardia puris. Next base: position 3,531,218 of record NZ_CP107943.1, read on the forward strand.
GGAGCCCGCGGCGAGCACGCCGTCGGGGATCGCGGCGCCCGGCGGCACCAGCGAATGGGCGGCGATCATGCTGCCCGCGCCGATCTTCGCCAGGTCCAGCACCGTGGTGCCGTTGCCGACGATCGCCTCGGCGCCCACCGACGCGCCGTGGAACACCACGCTGTGCGCGATGGTCGCGCCCGCGCCGATGGTCATCGGCACGTCCGGCGGTACGTGCAGCACCGCGTTGTCCTGGATATTGGCGCGCTCGCCGATGACGATGGGCGCCAGGTCGGCGCGCAGCACCGCGCCGTACCAGATGGACGCGCCCGCCTCGACGCGCACATCGCCGATGAGGGTGGCGGTGGGCGCGACGAACGCCGTCGGATCGACCTGCGGCCGTTTGCCTTCGAATTCGTAGAGTGGCACGCGTCCAGGTCTACCAGCGTTCGGCGTGCGCTGTCGCCTGCTCGGCGGCGGCCAGCATCGGCCGCAGGTGCGCGGCGAATGCCTCGGCATGCACCGGGGCCACGTGCACATCGGCGCCGGTGCGCACCGCGTAGCGGCCGTCCTCGGCGACGTCGATCCAGGAGAGCACACCGAACGGCCGCATTTCCGCACCGCGCCGCACCGAGATGACGATCTGCCCGATGCCGTCGCGCGGACGGTTGAGCAGCCGCCGGATTCGCGCGGGCGCCGACGGCCCCGAAACCGGCACGGTCACCAGATCGCGGCTGTCCTCCTTGACCCGCGACAGCGGCGAGCTGAGCCGCCCGAGCGTGCCGGGGCGCTGTTCGGGCAGGGTCGACACGATGCGCGCCGCGAGGTTCTTGGTGTTGCCGACGAACAGCCGCACGTCGCCGCCGCGGTCGGGCAGCGGACCGGGGCGCTGCGCCGCGACCACGGCCACCTCGCCGGCCGCCACCGCCAGCACGCGCACCGGCTTCGCCTCGGCGGCGGGTGCGCCGGCCGTGTCGTCCGCGGCGTCACCGGTCGCGCCGATGGCGAATTCCGCTGTGTCGACCGACCATTCGTCGTCCGCGACGGCGGGCCCGAGGGTGCGCCGGTGCTCGCCGTACACCTCCACCAGCACCGCGGGCCTGGTCAGCAGCCGCAGCGCGGCCTCCAGATCGGCGTCGAGCGTGTGCTCGCACCAGCGGTGCAGTTCGGGCAGTTGCGCGGCGCGTTCATCGGAGTCGCGCGCCGAGAGCCGGACGGCCAGCGGGTAGGGCACGCGGTCCCCGTCGGTGCGCTCCCAGGCCATGGCGAACTGGTCCGGGGTCAGCGTCCAGTTCACTCCAGCTCGGTCCATTCACCGACCACCGGGGGCGTCGTCGGATCGAGTTCGCCGATCAGCTCGCTGTTCTCCTCGCCGGGCTCCAGGAAGGTGAGATCGTCGTCCTCCCAGAGCAGATCGTCGTCGTCCTCGTCCTCCTCCGGACGCGCGGGGCGTGACGCGTTCGCCGCGACGCTCGACCCCTGCCGGGTGGTGTCGGCGGCGGCCAGCGCGCCACCCATGAGCCCGCCGACGGCGCCCGCGCCCATGCCGGTGACGGCGGCGTCGCCCGCGTTGGTCTCGCGGCGGCGCTCCTCGCGCTTGCGCTCGTCGTCGGCGGACGCGGGCGAAGTCGTGGTGGTGGGCACCGTCGCCGCGGGCACCGAGGCCGCCGGTGCGGCGGTGACCGGCGCGCCCGCGACAGGACGGACCGCGCGATCCTGTGGCGCGGCCGCTGCGGACGCGGTGTCGGCCGCGACCGGCACCGGTTTGGCCACGGCGGGCGTGGTGTCGGTGCCGCCCGGGATAGTGGGGAGCACGGCGGCGGGCGTGGTGCTCGCGGGCACGGTGGACGCCTCGGGCTCCCGCTCCGGCTGCGGTTCCTGGCCCTGCTCCGGCTCGGTCGCGCCGGGCGTCTCGGCCTGCGGCGTGGACACGACGTTCGAAACCGGTTGGGAGACAGGCGTTCCCGACGGGTCGACGGTGGTGGTGATCTGGATGCCCGGTGCGGGCTCGCCCGAACCCGGGGTGCCGATGCCCGCGGGGGCGTCGGGGAAGGCGGGCACGCCGGTGCCCGCGCCGAGGAACACGTTGGTGTAGATGCTGTCCATCGCCTGCACCACATCCTGCCGGTCGTGCTCGGCGGCCTTCTGTGTGGCGACGATGGCGGTGGCCTGGGTCGGATCCAGCAGTGCCGAGGACAGATCCGCCTCGGTCTGCTCGCCGACGCCGATGGCGGCGCGCAGCGCCTCGGCCGCGTCGCCCGCCTGGCCGAGCCGCTGGGCGACGGCGGCGAACACATCGGCCAACCGCTGGCCGTGCTGTTCGAAATCGCGGACCGCGTCGGCGGCCGCGCCCGCCGCACCGCCCCGCCAGCCGTCGGCGATGAGCGCGCGGATCTCGGTGTGCGCCTGCGCCACCGCGTCGGTGAGCCCGGTCGCCGAGCCCTGCCACGCCTGGCTGCCCGCGTGCAGCGCGACCGGGTCGAGCAGTTGCACCTTCTGATGGATCTCGCGCTGCTGGAGGTGGTCGAACACCTCGACGGTCGGCGCGTACGCCGGATCGGTGCGGGGCAGATCAGGCATGGGCCACCCCCGCCGCGTCCACCTCGGCGACGGCCGCGGCCAGCCCGTCGTCGGCCGCGCTGTAGGCGGCCGCGGCGGCGCGGAAGGTCGCCGCGAGCTCGCGCGCGGAGTCGGCGTAGGCCCGCAGCCGGGTGATCGCCTCGCCCGCCTTGCCCTCGAAGCCGGCGCGCAGCGCGTCACCGGAGGCGAATCCGCCGAACCCCGGCAGTGAGGTGGCGGCCGTGAGCCCGTGGATCTGGGCCTCCACCTGATCGGCCAGCTGTTCGTAGCGGCGCGCGCACCGTTCGTGCGCGCCGTCCGCGACGAGTACACCGTCGATCCAGAGCCTGCCCTCGTCGACAGCCTGATTCAGGTTCGTGACCTGTGGCCGCATCGACCGTCCCCCTTCCTCATCGTGCCGCGTGCCCCGCGGCCGTACTCGGTTCTCCCGCGCCGCGCCGACCCCACGGCGGCGCCTGCTCCACCGCGCGCGAGCACACCGTCGCCGCGCGCACCGGCCCGGCCGGTCACTCCCCGGGGGCCGATGGTCCCCGCAATTTTAAGCAGGTACCCGGGCGCGTTGTCCCCCACCGATGTCGCCTTTGTCGTAAAACACCAACGGCCGGGGAAGTCGACACGCGGGGAACCCAGGCCCGCCCGATCGTGGCGCCGGCGGGCTCGGCCGGATTTGTGAAGTGTGTCACGGACTAGCGCGAAGCTGCCGCCGCGCTGTGCGCCCGCTCCAGCAGCCAGGCGACGACATCGGCCGTCACCTCGGCGTAGCGGGGTTCGTGCAGCACGTCGTGGCCCGTGTCGGCGTATTCGTGCCAGCGCGCCCACGGGTGCCGCCCGGCCCATTCGCGCATCGCCTCCACCGGCGCGCGGCGGTCGTCGGTGCCGTGCACCGCCAGGATCGGCAGCGTCGACGGCAGCGGTGTACCCGGCGCATCGGGGCGTCCGCCGCCGAGCGCCCGGCGCGGCACGCCGGACAGCACGAGCCCCGCCAACGCCTCGTGCGGCACGCTCGGCGTGAGCGGATAGCTGGCCTCGACGGTGTTCAGATCGGTGCCCGCGCTGATGTCGGGGACGGCGGCGCCGAGCGTCCCGAGCGCCGTGACGGCGCCGAGCGAATGCCCCATCAGCACCAGCGGGCCCGCCGCTTCGGCACGCACCCGGTCCAGGAACGCGGTCGCGTCGGCCACCAGTTCGGCCAGCGTGCCCGGGTGCAGGGGATCGCCCTCGCTGAGCCCGTGCCCGAAGGTGTCCAGGGCCCACAGCCGGATGCCCGCCGCCCCCAGACTCCGGGCGAATCGGTGGTAGTGCCCGCTGTGCTGACCGAGCCCCGGCAGGAGTGCCGCCGTGGCCACCGCGTTGTCGACCGGCCACCGCCGATAGTGCATCCGGCCGCGCGCGCCGTCGAAGTAGAACATGTACCGATAGTGCCAAAACTTCTGCGACTCAGTGGAGTTCACCGCCCTGCACGGCCACCGGCTACACTTTTCCGCCGATTCGCCGTTCGTGCCCCAGCTGACCCCTGACCGGGCCGTTCACCGACGAGCCCGCCCGCGCCCGCTTCTCGGGGCGGTAGGGTCTGGCCTCGACGCAGGGAACACCGGTGCGAATCCGGGGCTGTCCCGCAACTGTCACCGAGGAGCGAACCGCCGCAGTACGGCCACGACCTGCCCGGGTTGGAAGGCCGGTGGGGAGCGTCGATCCGGGAGCCAGGACACCTGCGTCGGCCGGCACCGGGACGACTCCACGAGGATGGCGATGGACAACTCGATACGACACCGGCGGACACTCGGCCGCCGGGAGATGCTGCTGCGCAGCGCGGGCGCACTGGGGCTGCTCGCGACCGGCGCGCTCACGCTCACCGGCTGCGGTGACGGCGGCACCGGGCCCCAGGGCGGTCCACCGCGCGCGGGCGGCCGGTTGCGCGCCGCGATCGCCGGACGCGCCGCCAGCGTGGACGTGCTGGACCCGCACCTGGCGGGCAGCTCCGCGGGCGGTGCGGTGAGCAAGAACGTATGGGACAAACTCGTCGCCTACAACAACGACCTCACCCTGCGCTTTCGCCTGGCCAGCGCGCTCGAACCCAACGCCGACGGCAGCGAATGGCGCATCACCCTGCGCCCCGGCGTGGTGTTCAGCGACGGCAGCCCGCTCACCGCGCGCGATGTGCTGTGGAGCTTCGAGCGGATGCTCGACCCGGCGCGGCCCTCCTCCGGCGACCTGGCCGTGGTCGACATGTCGCGCACCCGCGCCGACGGCGACCTCGGCGTGGTGGTGGCGATGAAGACGCCGATCGCGGACTTCGGTTCGGTGCTGGCCGGGTGGTACTGCTACGTGATCAAGGACGGCACCACGGTGTTCGACCGGAACACGCTGCCCGTCGGCACGGGGCCGTTCGCGCTGGCGAACTGGTCGCCGGGTGACCGGACCCTGTTGCGCCGCAACGAGAAGTACTGGGACGGCCCGGTCCACCTGGACGAGGTGGAGATCATCCAGATCGCCGAGACCGAAGCGCGCATGAACGCCTTCCTCTCCGGTGCGGCCGACACCGCGCACGAGATGTCCTACCTGCAGGCGCACACGCTGGCGAACGATCCGAACGCGCAGGTCGTCACCCCGCCCGCGGGCCTGATGGGCGCCTTCCAGATGCGGGTGGACGTGGCGCCCTTCGACGACGTGCGGGTGCGCCAGGCGATGCGGCTGGCTGTGGACCGCGAGGCCATGGTCGAGGCGGTGTACTACGGCTTCGGCGAGGTCGGCAACGACATCTACGGCAAGGGCGCGCCGTTCTACAACGACCAACTGCCGCAACGGACTTACGATCCGGAGCGGGCGCGCCAGTTGCTGCGGGAGGCGGGGCGGGAGAACCTGACCGTCACGCTGCCGACGGCCGACGCGATCCCCGGCATGGTCGAGTCCGCGACGCTGTTCGCCGAGCACGCCAAGGCCGCGGGCATCACCATCCGGCTCGAAACCGTGCCTGCCGACACCTATTTCACCGAGGTGGTGGGCACAGCGCCGCTCTCCCACATCGGTTGGTGGAACTACAGTCTGGACTACTTCTACGGCCAGACGATGACCAGCGATTCGCCCAGCAACGACTCCGGCTGGCGCCGCCCGGCGTGGGACGCCACGTTCGCGGCCGCCCGCGCGGAGATGAACCAGGAGCGCCGCAGGCAGCTGTATTTCGAACTCCAGGAAGAACTCTGGAACGAGGGCGGCTACATCCTGCACAGCTTCGCCAAGCGTCCCGATGTCGCGCACGTCCGCGTGCAGGGCGTGCGCGACGGCGTGCCGGGCACCGACGACTGGGCGAACTTCACCACCACCTGGTTGGCGGAGTAGCGGTCTCGCGGTGATCCGCTATCTGCTGCGCCGCGTCGGCGGCGCGATCGCGGTGCTGTTCGCGGTCGCGCTGGTGGTGTTCGGCCTGTTCGAGCTGCTGGATTCCGATGCCGCCGCCGTGGCGTTGAGCCGCCACGGCGGCGGTCAGCCGACGGCCGAACAGCTCGCGGCCAAACGCGCCGAACTCGGGCTCGACCGGCCCGCGCCGGTCCGATTCGCGGAGTGGACCGGCGATTTCGTGCGCGGCGACCTCGGCGATTCGCTGCTGTCGGGGCGGCCGGTGCGCGAGGTGCTGCTCGGCCGCCTCGGCAATTCCGTGGTGCTGGCGGCGATCACGGCCGCGCTGCTGATCCCGCTCGCGCTCGCGCTCGGGCTGCTGGCGGGCTCGCGTGCCGGATCGCGCACCGACCGCGCGGTGAGTTCGCTCGCCCTCGTCGCGGAGTCGTTGCCCTCCTTCGTCTCCGGGGTGATCCTGGTGGCGACGGTGTCGCTGACGTTGCATCTGCTGCCCGCGGTGTCGCTGTTGCCGACCGGGACGAGTCCGTGGGAGCGGCCGGAGATCCTGGTGCTGCCGGTGCTGTGCCTGCTGATCGGGCTGGCGCCGCACCCGGTGCGGGTGGTGCGCGCGCAGACCGCCGATGTGATGGCGAGCCCCTACATCACGGCCGTGCGGTCGAACGGGGTGGGCGGATGGCGCCTGCTGGCCCGGCATGTCGCGCCCAACGCCGTGTCGGCCTCGATCCATCCGGTCGCCGGATCGATCGTGGGGTTGATCGGCGGCGTGGCGGTGGTGGAGACGCTGTTCGCCTATCCCGGTCTCTCCCAGGAACTCTTGCGCGCGATCGCCGCGCGGGACTTCCCGTTCGTGCAGTCGGCCGCGGTGCTGATGGCGGCGCTCGGACTCGCCGTGTACCTGCTCGCGGATCTGGCGACGCTGGCGGTGAGCCCGCGTGCCCGGCGGGAAGTGCTCGGGGGTGCGGCATGAGTGCCGGGCGGTCGGTGGAAAGTATTGCTGTGCAAAGGGGTTCGAAAGTACGACTGCGTGTGGTGGTGCCCGCGACGCTGCTGCTCGCGGTGCTCGCCGTGGTGGTGCTCGGCCCGTTGCTCGCGCCGCATCCGGCCACGTCGCCGGTCGGCAGGCCGTTCACGGAGCCGTCCGGGCAGTTCCCGCTGGGCACGGATGTCGTCGGGCGCGACGTGTTCTCGCGCCTGCTGCACGGCGGGCTGTCGCTGGTCGCGATCACCGCCGCCGCGCTGATGGCGGCCTACGGACTCGGCCTGGCGCTCGGGCTGCTCGCCGGTCTGCGGCGCCGCGCCGATCCGTGGGTGTCGCGCCCGGTCGACGCGCTGGTGGTGGTGCCGTGGTTCCTGCTGCTCGCGGTGATCGCCACCGCCATGGGGCCCGGTCCGGCGGCGATCGTGGTGACGACGACGCTGGCCGCCTCACCCTGGATCATCCGCATCGTCCGCACCGCCGTGCTCGAGATCGCGGGCAGCGGTTACGTGGAGGCGGCGCGCGCCCGTGGCGAACCGTGGTGGCGCGTCGCCGTGGTGGAGGTGCTGCCGAACCTGCGTTCGGTCGTGTTGGCGGACGCGGGAATTCGCGTGTCCGGCACCATCTCGATGGTCGCGGTGAGCGGATTCCTCGGCCTCGGCCTGCGGCCGCCCTCGGCGGACTGGGCGCTCATGATCACCGAGAACCGGCCGGGGTTCGTCGTGCAGCCGTGGTCGGTGCTCGCGCCCGCCGCGCTGGTGATGGTGCTGGTGGTGTCGGTGAACCTGCTGGTCGACGGGCTGCTGGGCGGACACGTCCCGCCACCTTCGCGCCTGGCACGCCTAGCCTCCGATCCCGATGCGGGACTTGCTGTTTCCGATCTCGACGTCCACGACCGGCACGGTCGCGCCGTGCTGGAAGGGGTTTCGCTGTCGGTGGCGCGCGGCCGCAGTCTGGCGGTCGTCGGACCCTCCGGCGCGGGGAAGACGACCTTCGCCTCGGCGGTGCTCGGCGCCCTGCCGCGCGGCCTGCGCGCCACGGGCGTGATCACGACCCCGGTGACGGAGGGGTTGCGCACCGTCGGCTATGTGCCGCAGGATCCGGCGGCCGGATTGAATCCCGCGCTGCGGATCGGCACGTCGCTGCGCGAGATCGCCCGCCTGCACGATCGCCGCGCCGGCGCGAGCGTCGTCGCCGCGGCCCTCGAACGCGTCGGCCTGCCCGGCACCCCCGAATTCCGCCGCCGCTACCCGCACGAACTCTCCGGCGGCCAGCAGCAACGCGTCCTGCTCGCCATGGCGCTCACCGGCAACCCCGCGCTCATCGTCCTCGACGAACCCACCACCGGCCTCGATCCCCGCACCCGCGCGGACCTGGTCGCCACCCTCACCGACATCAAGAACTCCACCACCGCAACCTTTCTCATCGTCACCCACGACCTCGCCGGCCTCGCCCCGGTCGTCGACGACGTAGCGGAGTTCGATCAGGGCAAGCTCGTCTCCTTCGGCCCGACACCTGGTTCGGATGCGGAGCCCGGCGAAAGCGGCCCGGTGCACCTGGCCGTGCGTCCGCCCGTCGGAAACGCGCTGACGCCCGGCACCCGGCAATGCGATACGACCGGCGCCCCGCCCCCTTCTCGTGGTGATGACGCGACCGAGGACACCGGCACAACCATCGCGGCAGCCGATCAGCCGGGCAGGGCGGATGCCGTTTCCGACGACGGGCCGGTCACACCGCACGGCGCATCTGCTGGTGAACCATGCGGGACGGCCGATGTTTCCGATGGCGATCCTGGCCTGTCGGAGGGGGCGCTGGGCGGCGAATTGATCTGGGCAGGAGGCACTTCGAGCCGGGCGCCGGGCGGAGCGAGTGGCGCCAAGGGCGTGGTGCCGGGACGGGCGGGCGGCGCTTCCGACGCCGAATCGAACAGGGGCGGTGGTGGTCCCGGCGTGGAATCGGTCCCGACCGGCGGTGTTGCCGCCCGCGAACCCGGCGCGCCGGTCCTGCGGGTGACCGGCCTGTCCGTCGCCCACGGACGGTGGACGCGCGTGCTCGATAACGTGGATTTCGCTGTGGCGGAAGGGGAGTGCCTGGCGATCGTCGGGCGGTCGGGTGTCGGGAAGACGACGGTGGCGCGGGCGTTGGCGGGCTTGCACGCACCCAACGCCGGGCACGTGGAGTTCGAGGGCGGGCGGGTCCCTGCGAGCGTGGATCGGCGAACTATCGCGCAGCGCAGGGCGATTCAGCTGGTCTTCCAGAATCCGGCCACGTCGCTGAATCCGGTCTATCCGGTCGGCGCGCAGGTGCGGCGCACCCTGCGCCTGCTGCACGGCCTGGACCACGAGTCCGCCCAGCGGGAGGCCCGTCGCCTGTTCGCCTCGCTGCACCTGGACGAGGCACTCCTGGACCGCCGCCCCGGCCGCCTGTCCGGCGGACAGCAGCAGCGGGTCGCCGTCGCCCGTGCCTTGGCCGCTCGCCCCGGCGTCCTCATCTGCGACGAGATCACGGCCTCGCTCGACATCCGCTCCCGCGCGGCGGTTCTCGACCTCCTGGACGATCTGCGCGGCACCGGCCTGGCCATGATCCTCATCAGCCACCAGCCCGAGGTCGTCGCCCGCCTCGCCGACCGCACCCTCACGTTGGACGGCGGCCGCCTCCACCCGGTGGGGTAGAGATCCCCGCACCCCCGAGCTCGCCGTGTCCCGGGTCGGAGGGGTGCCGGCCACCGTCCGGCCCCCTGCTACTCCGCCCGCCTCGCACCCAACGCTCGCTCCAACCGCTCCCGCACCACACGCAACTCCTCGATCAACTCCCTCGGCTCGTGCACCTCGAAGTCCACGCCGAGCCGGATCAGCCGGTGCGCCAACCACTCCGGCGCGTCGTCGCCCTCGCCGGTCAGGCAGCAGCTCGTCTCGTCGAGCGCGACGAGCTCACCCGGTGCGTCGGCGAGGGGTCCCGCGACCGCCGCGACGGGAGCGTGGATGGTCACCGACACGGGCAGCACCGGTGTGCCCCAGTTGGTGCGCGCCCCTGCCGCGTAGTCGGCCGGACTCTCGGCCGGTAGCGGGCGTGGCGTGAAGCGTGCCCCGGTCGCCCGTGGATTCTCGATCCGGTCGGCGCGGAAGGTGCGCCAGTCCCCGCGATCCAGGTCGTAGGCGACCAGGTACCAGCGGCGGCCCGAGGCCACCAGCCCGGCCGGTTCGCCGTGCCTGGCGCTCGCCCGGCCTGCCGCGTCGCGGTAGGTGAAGCGGGCGCGTTCCCGGTTCGTCACGGCGGCGGCCAGTGTGGTGAGCACCTCCGCGTCGACGGCGGGTTCCGCCGAAATGCGGTGGGAGGTAGCCGTACTCAGTACGCGAACCCGCCTGCGCAGCCGGGTGGGCAGCACCTGCTCGAGTTTGGTCAGCGCGCGCACCGATGCCTCGCCCACGCCCGCCACCGTCGACGCGGCGGCCGCCCGCAACCCGAGGGCGATGGCCACCGCCTCGTCGTCGTCCACCAGCAGCGGCGGCATGGCCGCGCCCGCCGCCAGCCGGTAGCCGCCGACCGCGCCCAGCTCCGCGTCCACCGGATAGCCGAGCGCCCGCAGCCGGTCGATATCGCGGCGCACGGTGCGGTCGGTGACGCCGAGCCGTTCGGCCAGTTCGCTGCCCGGCCACACACGGGGCGTCTGCAACAGCGAGAGCAGTTTCAGCAGGCGGGCGGGGGTGTCGTTCACGTTTTCCATCATGACGGAGAACTAGGACTTGAATGGTCCTATATGCGCTCTACCTTCGTCTACGAACGATAAGAACGACGCAGGGAGTACTCGATGACCGACCAGCAGATCCGCCCCTTCCACATTCACATCCCGCAGGCCGACGTCGACGACCTTCTCGACCGGCTGGCCCGCACCCGCTGGAGCGCCCACGCCCTGCCCGGCGACGGCTGGGAGCGTGGCGTCCCGCTGGACTACCTGAAGGAGCTCGCCGAGTACTGGCGCACCGGATTCGACTGGCGCGCACAGGAATCGGCGCTCAACGAGTTCCCGCAGTTCGTCACCGGGATCGACGGCCTCGACGTGCATTTCGTGCACGTGCGCTCCGCCGACCCCGACGCCCTGCCGCTGCTGCTCACCCACGGGTGGCCCAATTCGTTCGCCGAATTCACCAAGACCATCGGCCCGCTCACCGATCCCGCCGCGCACGGTCGCCCCGGTGCCCGCGCCTTCCACGTGATCGTGCCGTCGGTGCCCGGCTTCGCTTTCTCCGAGCACGGCCCCGATATGTCCGTGGACCGGGTCGCCCGCATGTGGATCGCGCTCATGGACCGGCTCGGATACTCCCGCTACGGCGTGCAGGGCGGCGACCTCGGCGCCTACATCGCGCCCCGGGTGGCGGCGCTTGCCCCGGACCGCGTGGTCGGGGTGCACTTGGACGGCGGCATCGGCATGCCGACGGAGGCCGACGTGCCCGGGATGACGCCCGACGAGCGCGCCGAATGGGATCTCATGGGGCAGTGGATGACCGGCGGCGTCGACCACCACACGCTGCTGCGTGCCGCCCCGCGCACGTTCGCGCACGCGTGGACCGATTCCGCGGTGGGCCTGCTGGCCTGGTTGATGCAGAAGTTCGCCGAGTTCACGCCGATGGCCGACCACGTGGAGGACGTCATCGACCGCGACCATCTGCTCGTCAACGCGAGCCTGTACTGGTTCACCGACACCGCGGGCACCTCGTCGTGGCCGATGTACGAGGGGCTGGCCGACGGCGGATTCGGCTGGCCCGCCGGGCAGACGCTGGTGCCGACCGGCGTGTACGGCGGCGGCTCGGCGCTCATGCGCAGGCTCGCCGAACGCGACAACGACATCGCGTACTGGCCGGAGGGCAACACCGGCAACCACTTCGTCGCCATGGAACAACCGGCCGCGCACGCCGACGACATCCGCGCCTGCTTCGACGCCATCGACCACCGGGCCAAGGCATCGGCCTGACCTCGGAAACACGACGGCCGCCGTGGAGAAATCTCCGCGGCGGCCGGACGTGAGTCGTCAGTTGTGCACGGACACACCGGGGTTCGGCGCGGCGGGCGCCGGAGCGGGCGCCGGGGCCGGTTCGGGTGCCTGCGCCGGCGCGGGCGCGGCGGGCGTACCCGGAGCGCCGGGCGCGGGGACCGCCGCCTGCGGTGCGGGCGCGGGCGCGGCGGGGGTGCCGGGCGCCTCGGGCGCGGGCGCCGGGGGCGGAGGAGGCAGATCCGGGACGACGAACATGCCGACCGTCGGCGTCATCACGCAGTGCGCGCCGGGGTAGCCGATGATGCCCCACATGGACGCCAGCACGGTGCCGGGACCGCTGTGCACGGTCTTGGACAGCGTGGGCATGTTGTGGTCGGTGGTGTCATCGAGGACATCGATGCCGCTGCGGCCGTTGTTCACGTTCACCCACGCGACGGTGAGCCCGGAGCTGAGCGGCACGCCCGAGTGCGCGGGGGTGGCGCTGAAGCGCAGCGTGCCCGGATCGGGGTTCTCGGCGTGGTCGGGCGTGTTGCCCCCGGTGGTGGCCGCCGCGATGATCGTGGTGATCGGGCCGTGCGTGCCGCAGCCGAAGGTGGGCGCGGCGTAGGCGAAGGGGGCCCACTGACCCGCGATCTCGCGGACCTGCGGGATGTCGAGCATGTCGGTGTACTTGTCCAGCGCGCCCACACCGGCCCGAGCGGCGGCGTCCTCGCCCGCGCGCTCGGTGAGCTGCGCGATGGCCTCGCCGACCGGCCCCTCCGGCGCGGCGGCGGCGGGCCCCGCGAAGGCCAGAACGGCGCCGAGGCCGAGAGAGGTCACCGTCGCGGCCGCACGTGCGATGGTTCTGCCGTTCACCAAGTACTCCTCGTATATGAACCACGGGATTCCCCGAACCCTGGCCAGCAACGTACCAGCTCGACGGGGCCCGCGCCGCCCGGGTCGACGCCGGATGTGACGCGGCGCGGCGCGGCGATCTCGGCGAGGGATGGTCCGCGGCGGGGCGGGTATGTGATCCACTCGACAGTGCCGGTGAACCGAGGGGTAGGTTTGCACTCGGAAGTACGAGACACAACGGGAGCTGCGTATGAAATTATCCCTGTCCCCCGACGAGGTGGCCTTCCGCGACGAGTTGCGGCAGTTCTACCGCGAACAGATTCCCGCCGAGATCCGCGAGCGCGTGAAGCGCGGGCGCGAACTCTCCCGCGAGGACGTCGTGACCGCCCACAAGATCCTCAACGACAACGGGCTCGCCGTGCCGAACTGGCCGGTGGAATGGGGCGGCAAGGACTGGACCCCCATGCAGCGCCACCTGTGGCAGGACGAGATGCAGCTGGCCTCGGTGCCCGAGCCGCTCACCTTCAACGCCCAGATGGTCGGTCCGGTCATCGCGCACTTCGGCTCCCAGGAACTCAAGGAACGCTTCCTCCCGCCCACCGCGGCCCTCGACATCTGGTGGTGCCAGGGCTTCTCCGAACCCGACGCGGGCTCGGACCTGGCCTCGCTGCGCACCACCGCCGTCCGCGACGGTGACTCCTACATCGTCAACGGCCAGAAGATCTGGACCACGCTGGCCCAGTACGCCGACTGGATCTTCTGCCTGGTCCGCACCGATCCGAACGCGCCGAAGAAGCAGGCGGGCATCTCCTTCCTGCTGTTCGACGTGAAGAGCCCCGGCGTCACCATCCGCCCGATCAAGCTGATCGACGGCGGCTACGAGGTGAACGAGGTGTTCTTCGAGAACGTCCGGGTGCCCGCCGATCAGCTCGTCGGCGAGGAGAACCAGGGCTGGACCTACGCGAAGTTCCTGCTCGGCAACGAGCGCACCGGCATCACCGGCGTCGGCCGCACCAAGGTCAAGCTCGGTGTCGCGAAGGACTACGCGCGCCAGATCAAGTCGGGGTCGGGCACGCTGCTCGAGGACCCGGTGTTCGCCGCCCGCGTCGCCGAACTGGAGAACGAACTGCTGGCGCTGGAGCTGACCCAGCTGCGGGTCGTCTCCAATTCCTCGGACGGCAAGCCGAATCCGGCCTCGTCGGTGCTGAAGCTGCGCGGCTCCGAACTCCAGCAGGCCGCCACCGAACTGCTGCTCGACATCGCGGGCCCCGACGCCCTGCCGGTGGACGCGGCCGATATCGCCTCGCCCGACTGGGCGCAGCGCAGCGGCCCCGGCTACCTGAACTACCGCAAGACAACCATCTACGGAGGGTCGAGTGAGGTGCAGCGCACCATCATCGCCTCCACGATCCTCGGATTGTGAGGTCGCGCCATGGATTTCGAACTCACCGATGAACAGGTCATGCTGCGCGACACCGTGCGTGACGTCCTGGCCCGCACCTACGATCCCGAGTCGCGGCTGAAGATCACCGACACCGAACTCGGCTGGAGTCGCGACGTGTGGGGTCAGCTCGCCGATCTCGGCGTGCTCGGCCTGGCGTTCTCCGAGGAGGACGGTGGCGTGGGCGCGGGGCCGGTGGAGACCATGCTGGTGCTCGAGGAGATCGGGCGCAGGCTGGCGCCGGAGCCGGTGCTGGACGCGGTGCTGGTGCCGGGATCGATTGTCGCGCAGATCGGTAGCGCCGAGCAGCGGCAGCGGGTGCTGCCCGCCGTGGCGGCGGGGGAGAAGCTGCTCGCCTTCGCGCACAACGAGCCCGGAGTGCGCTGGCCGTCGACCGAGTTGTTCGTCACGGCGGCACAGCAGGGCGACGGATACGTGCTGTCCGGCGTGAAAAACCCGGTGCCGCACGGGGATTGCGCCGACGAACTGGTGGTCAGCGCGAAGCTGCCCGGCGGTGGCACCGGACTGTTCCTGGTGGCCGCCGACGCGACGGGCCTGGTGCGCAAGCCTTTCCGCACCGTCGACGGTCAGCGCGGGGCGCAGATCGAATTCGACGGCACCCCCGGCGAATTGCTCGGCGGCGACCGGGACGGCGCCGAAGCGGTCTCGATCGCGCTCGGGCACGCGCACGCGGGCCTGTGCGCGGAGTCGATCGGCGCGATGGAGGAAGCGCTGCGTCTGACGACCGATTACCTGAAGGCGCGCAAGCAGTTCGGCGTCACGCTGTCGAAGTTCCAGACCCTCACCCAGCGGGCGGCGAACATGTACGTCTCGCTGGAACTGGCGCGCAGCATGAGCCTGTACGTCACGGGGTCGCTGGCCGACGACGCGCACGACCCGGTGGTCGCCTCGCGGGCGCGGTTGCAGGTGGGCCGGTCGGCCCGGCACATCGGGCAGGAGGCCATCCAGATGCACGGCGGTATCGGCGTCACCGCCGAGTACCCGGTCGGGCACTACGTCGCGCGGCTCACCGCCATCGGGCGCACCCTCGGCGGCGATCTGGACCACCTGAAGGTGCTCACGGCCGGGGTCGGCAACTACGACCTGGTCGAGCTCTGAGAAACACCAGGGGCGGCGGCGCGTTCTCGCGTCGCCGCCCCTGGTATTTCGAGGGCTACTCGTCCTCGTACTCGAACGGGTTTTCGTACTCGTTCTCGTACTCGGGCGTCGTCGTGGTCGGGCGGGCCGCCGTTGTGGTGGGCCGAGTGGTCGGCTCGGGCGCCTCGGTGGTGGGCGGGGCGGTGGGCGTGGCCGACAGAGTCCTGGTGCGGGTGGTGGTGGTCGGTGCGTCGACGTCGGCGGGTGGCGTGGTGGTGCGGCCCGGCCGCGTGGGACGGGTGGTCTCGTCCTGGTGTTCTTCGTCGGGAGAGACGGTCATGGTGACGAATCCGGCGGGCCTGCGCGGTGGGCCCTCGGGGGCGACCTGCCAGGTCGGGGAGGGTGGGATGACGATGCGTGAGCCGGTGATGGTCGCGCCGTCGTGCACGACCGCGGCGGCGGCCGGGCCGTCGGGCAGCGGGGGCGGCGGCACGTAGACGTCCTCGCCGCCGATGCCGCAGGAGCCGATGACGACGAGTCCGAGGGACACCGCCCCCACGGCGGCGGCCGGCCCCGCGATCCTGGCCCTGCTGCGATCCATCCGCGAACACTCCTCGTGTACTTCGAGTGGCCCCACCTTAAACCAGGCGGGGTGGCCGGGCTATTCGGGCCGCGTCCCGCGGGGCCGCCACCGGGGCATCTCAAACATCGTTAGTTCAGATATCGAAATGATTTCTTCGGCGTGTCGCGGGCACGTGTCGCGGGGTTCGGCCGTCCGCGCGACGTAGCGTGTGAGCAAAGTTACGCGTGAGACGCCTGGTTCGAGATGGGAGACGCGCCGCCCGAGTGACGGCAACACTTCGATCGGCGTCAACGAGGAGAAGATGATGGGAGCATACTCGACATCCGCGCCGCTCACCGCGGCCGCCGAAGCGAAACAACCGGCGCGGCGGGAGTCACCCGCACCGTCCGCGCGCACCATGTCCACCCTGCTGATCAGGTCCTTCGCCTGGTTGTTCTTCGCGGGCGGCCTCGTCGGCGCCGTGCTCGGCATCGCCGGGCTGCACGTGGAGATCACCGTCGCCGGCTTGATCCTGGCCTGCACCGCCGGACTGGTCCTGCTCAAGCTCCGTGCCGACGCCGGAGCATCGTCCGAATCCGACTGAATCACAAGCCTTTCCACCCGCGCGCGTAAACCGCGTGCCCGCGCGGCGGAGTCCGTCTAGCGTGCGGTGGATGCGTATCGAGATCACCTCCGACGCCGCGGCCTACCGCGCCGCCGCGGCCCCCTTCCTGGATCGTGATCCCTTGCGGCACAGCGTGATCGCGACCGCCGTGAGCAACCTCCTGACCGGCCTGCACGGCGAGGTGGGCACCTCGTTCTTCCTCAGCGCCCGCGACGCCGACGACGTGGTCGTCGGCGCGGCGATGCGCACCGCGGGTCGTGACGCTTACCTGGGCGCTCTCCCGGAGGGCGGGGCCGTCGCCGTCGCCGAGGTCCTGGCCGGTGTCGCGCCGGACAACGGCGGGGTGGAAGCCACACTCCGCGATGCCGACGCGTTCGCCCAACGATGGTGCGCGTTGCTCGGCGTCGAGGCGCGAGAACGCTACCGCCCCAGACTGTTTCGGCTCGAGGAGTTGCACGCGCCCGCCGCCCCGCCCGGTGCGCCCCGGCGCGCCACCGAGGCCGACGTCGACCCGTGCGTCGCCTGGGCGGCCGCGATGAACCGGGAGGCGCTGGGTTCGGCGCCCGGCCTGTCCGCCGACGCGATTCGCGCCAGGGTGGCGGCCGGGCGCTGGTGGTTGTGGGAGGTGGACGATGTGCCGGTGAGCCTGGTCGCGCATCAGGTGCCGGTGGCGGGCTGGTCGCGCATCGGCCCGGTCTACACCCCGCCCGCCGAGCGGGGCCGCGGCTACGCGTCGGCGCTCACCGCGCACGTGTCGCGGGTGCTGCGCGCCGACGGACTCGACGTCTGCCTGTTCACCGATCTCGCCAACCCCACCTCGAACAAGATCTACCGGGCCATCGGCTACCGGCCCGTCCACGATTTCGTGAGCTACGGCTTCGGGTGAGAGACCACCCATTCGAAAGCCTCCGCCTTCGACAGCGCGCCCTCGGTGGTGCGAGAGCGGTTGGGTTCGCCCAGGTCGGCGAGCAATCCGCCGGTCAACCCGACCAGCGTCGCCAGCGTCGCCGGGGTGAACCAGGCGGGCCGGGTGGCGAACAGGATGTCCTCGCTGGAGGTGTTGCCGCTGGCGCCCGGGGCGAACGGGCAGCCGCCGAGCCCGCCGAGCGATCCGTCCACCATGGCCGCGCCGGCGGCGACGGCGGCGAGGGTGTTCGCCACGCCCATGCCCCAGGTGTCGTGACCGTGGAAGACGACGCGGCGCGGGGGAGTCCGCTCCCGCACCGCCGTGACCAGCGCGCTCACCTGGCCGGGGTGCGCCTGGCCGAGGGTGTCGGCGAGCACGATGTCCTCGGCGCCTTCGGTGCGCGGGTCGGCCGCGATGGCCAGCACCCGTTCCGGGTCGACCGGTCCGTCGAACGGGCAGGTGAAGCTGGTCGCCAGGCACAGCTGGATGGACCCGCCCGCGTCCCGCGCCAGGCGCACGGCGTCGGGCATGGCGGCCACGCTCTGCTCGGTGTCGCGGCCGATATTGGCGCGGTTGTGCGCGTCCGACACCGAGAAGCAGTACTGGAAGTTCCGCACGCCGGCGGCCGCGGCCTTCTCCACGTGGCGGGGCGTGGCCACCCACACCCAGCAGCGGGACAGCTCCTCCGGGGTGAGCGCCGCCACGAGCTCCATGGTGTTGGCCATCGGCGGCACCAGGTCCGGGCGGGCCATCGACCCGATCTCGAGCGCGGGCACGCCCAGCGCCAGCAGCGTCCGCACCACCTCGACCTTGCGCTCGACCGGCAGCGTCTTACCGGTCAGCTGCAACCCGTCGCGCAGCGTGACGTCGCGCAGCACGGCCCCGGTCATCGGTGCTTGTCCTCCCGCGCCTGCTGCGGCACGCACATCACGCCCGCCCACGGCTTGCGGTGCGCCCCGGCGGGATTCGGATGGATTGTCGGGCGCACGTGGCCGGGTGAGCTCAGATCCCAGCTGCGACGCCCCACCGGCCTGCGCCTGGTCCGCCTGCGCCGGGCGCTCATGCCTTCACCCCGCTGTCCGCCCCGAGCGCGGCTATCTCGTCGGCGCTCATGCCGAGCAGTTCCGAGAGCACCTCGGCGGTGTGCTCACCCAGATCCGGCCCGACGTTGCGAATTGGCAGCGACTGTTCGCCGATCACCGGCACGATCCCGGGAAAGCCCACCGACTTCGGTTCCGACGCACCGACATCCACGGTGAACTGCTGAATCATGTTGCGCGCGTTGTACTGTTCGTCGTCGACGATGTCGGCGGCGGTGTAGATGGGGCCGCACGGAATGGCCGCGCTCTCCAGGATGGCCAGCGCTTCGGGGCCGGTGTGGCGCACGGTCCATTCGCCGATCGCGGCGTCGAGGCGTTCGCGATGGCGCCAGCGGCCCGCGTTGTCCTGGAGTTCGGGGTCGGCGGCCAGGTCGGGGCGGCCGATCACGTCCATGTAGCGCTGGAAGATCGCGTCGCCGTTGCCGCCGATGATGATGCTGGACCCGTCCGAACAGGGGTAGGCGTTGCTGGGCGCGATGCCCTCCATCCGCCCGCCGACGCGTTCGCGTCGGATGCCGTAGGCGAGATAGTCGGGGACCAGCGATTCCATCACCGACAGGATCGACTCGTTGAGCGCCACGTCGATGATCCGCTCCCGCAGCGGCGCCCGCGCACCCCGTTCGCGCTGGAACAGCGCCATCACGGTGCCGAACGCGGCGTAGATGCCCGCGATGGAATCGCCGATCGAGACGCCGACCCGCACCGGCGGCCGGTCCGGATCGCCGACCAGTTCGCGCAGGCCGCCGACGGCCTCGGCCACCGCGGCGAATCCGGGACGCTCGGCCAGCGGACCGGTCTGCCCGTAGGCCGAGATCCTCGTGATGATCAGGGCGGGGTTGACCTCGTTCAACACCTCGGGGCCCAGGCCCCATTTCTCGAGCATGCCGGGGCGGAAGTTCTCCAGCAGCACATCGCAGTGCCGCAACAGCCCGAGCACCACCTCGCGGCCCGCCTCGGTGCGCAGATCCAGGGTGATCGACTTCTTGTTCCGGTTGACGGTGCGATAGAGCATCGAGGTGTCGCCGCCGTAGAGCCGCCAGTTGCGCAGCTCGTCGCCTACCTTCGGCCTTTCCACCTTGATCACCTCGGCGCCGAAGTCCCCGAGCAGGCGTCCCGCGGTGGGGGCCGCGATGTAATTGCCGAGCTCGAGGACGCGGATACCGTCCAGCGGCCGAATACTCATGGCCACCAGTGTGGACCATGGGGCCGCGCGGCAGGGCGCTCGGTCCGTTCCCGGCGCCGAGCGCCCACCCGCTCAGGCCGCCTTGCCGGGCTCGTCGACGATCGAGTAGTGCTCGGCGTTGCCGGTGAGCACGGTGCTCGGCGTGCCGTCGACGCCGACCGGCACGTCACCGGCCAGGGTGATGCGGGTGAGCTTGCGCGGCTTGTCGTCGTAGTCGTCCACGGCGTAGTGCTGGGTGGCGCGGTTGTCCCAGATCGCGACGTCACCGAGCTGCCAGTTCCAGCGCACCGTGTTCTCCAGCCGGGTCACCCGGTCCTGTAGGAGCCGGAACAGCGCGTGCGACTCGTTGCCGGACAGCCCGACGAAGTTCTTGACGAAGTGGCCCAGCAGCAGCGTGCGCTCGCCGGTCTCCGGGTGCACCCGCACCACGGGGTGCTCGGTCTCGTAATGGGTCGATTCGAACTCGGCGCGGTACTCGTTCTGTTTCGGGCGCGCCTTGTCACGGTGGGTGGCGGTGTAGTCGTAGACGTTGGTGTGCACCGCGCGCAGGTTCTCGGCCAGCAGCTTCAGCGCCTCGGGCAGCGATTCGTACGCCGCGACGGTGGAGGCCCACGTGGTCGAGCCGCCGTACTCCGGCAGCGTCACCGCGCGCAGGATGGACGCCTTCGGGATGCGGTCGACGAATGTGACGTCGGAGTGCCAGCTGTTGGCGCGCCCGTACTCGGAGTCGATGGCCAGGCTCTTCTGCCCGCGCGAGGTGACCGTCGGGTGCGGGGTGGTGGGCGTGCCCAGCAGCTGGGCGAACTCGTACTGACCGTCCTCGGTGAGGTGGTCCTGGCCGCGGAAGAAGATCACCTTGTGCTCGAGCAGGGCGCGCCGGACGGTGCCGACGGTGTCGGCGTCCAGCTCGCCGCCGAGCCGGACGCCCTCGATCAGGGCGCCGATGCGGGCGCCGAGCTTGGTCACCGTGACGGTGGGGGCTGCGATCGTCATACGTGATCACCTTCGCTGGTCGAGCCGGATTGGTGCCCTAGAGCACACCAGCCGGCTCCGGCGGCGACCAGGTTTTCTCTCGGCCCGATCGCAACACGTGCCCGCGTCAGCCCACGTGTTCGCGCAGGTAGGCCAGGTCCTCGGCGAGCCCCTCGGCGGGCGTCTCCAGCACCACCGGCGCGCCCGCCGTGCGGCACACCTCGGCCAGCAGCTGCGGGTCGATGGTGCCGTCGGCGAAGTTGGCGTGCCGGTCGGCCCCGGAGTCGAACTCGTCGCGCGAGGAGTTCAGGTGCACCAGATCGATGCGGCCGGTGATGGCCTTGATCCGCTCCACCACGCCGACCAGGTCCTCACCGCCCGCCCACGCGTGACAGGTGTCCAGGCAGAAGCCCGCGCCGTAGTCGCCGACCGCCTCCCACAGCCGGGCGATGGAGTCGAAATGCCTGGCCATGGCGTGATTGCCGCCCGCGGTGTTCTCGATCAGGATCGGCACCGCGAAACCGCCCTTGTCCTCCTGGCGCTGGAACAGCTTGCGCCAGTTGTCGATCCCGGTCTCGATCTCGGCGTCGGAACGGACGTGCCCGCCGTGCACGACCAGCCCGAACGCGCCCAGCTCGGCGGCGGCCTTCGCCTGCTGGGCCACCGCGTTGCGCGAGGGCATGCGCAGGCGGTTGTTCAGGCTGGCCACATTGATCTGGTACGACGAGTGCACCACCACGTCGATCGGGCTGGCCAGGATCTGCTCGGTCCTGGGATGCGGGACGGGTTTGTCCCAGCTCTGCGGGTCGACGACGAAGAGCTGGATGACCTCGGCGCCGAGCTGTTCGCCGAAGCCGATCGGATCGCTGTCGAGCCGGACATGTGCTCCAATGCGCATGCGGCCAGCGTAGCCGGGGGCACCGACACGCGAACCGCGGTGGCGAGGTGCCGATTCGGTGCGAGAATCGTGGGGACTGTTGCGCTGGAGGGCGCGCGCGAGATACATCCGTAGGACGCGTGCTCGACCCGATGAGGGGGGTGAATTCACTTGTTGCGTGCTGGCGAAGTGTTTGCCGGTTACGTCATCAAAGGTGTCCTCGGCAAGGGCGGGATGGGCACGGTCTATCTGGCTCAGCACCCGCGGCTGCCCCGACTGACGGCGCTGAAACTGCTGGACCGCAAGCTGTACGGCGATCCGGAGAGCCGCGGTCGCTTCGAGCGCGAGGCCGATCTCGTCGCCCGGCTCGATCACCCCAATATCGTCACCGTGTACGACCGGGGCGCCGAGGACGACCAGCTCTGGATCTCCATGCAGTTCATCTCCGGGTCCGACGCCTCCAGCGCCGACGTGGGCGTGCTGGCGCCCGCCCGCGCGGTGCAGATCGTGGCCGAGACGGCTTCGGCACTGGATTTCGCGCACGCCAACGGAGTGCTGCACCGCGACGTGAAACCGGCCAATATCCTGCTCGCCAAGATGCCGATCGGCCAAGCCGAGCGGGTGCTGCTCACCGACTTCGGCATCGCGGGCATCCGCGACTCCGACACCACCCTCGCCTCGGCGGGCACGCTCACCGCCACCCTCGCCTACGCCGCGCCCGAACAGCTGTCGGGGGAACAGCTGGACCATCGCGGCGACCAGTACTCGCTGGCCTGCACGCTGTTCTGGCTGCTCACCGGCAGCGTGCCCTACAACGGGTCCACGCCCGTCGCGGTCATGCACGGGCACTTGCACGGCGCGGTGCCCTCGGCCCGCCGGATGCGTCCGGGGCTGCCGCCCGCCGTCGACGCGGTGCTGGCGCGGGCGCTGGCCAAACGGCCCGACGACCGGTTCGCCAGCTGCACCGAATTCGCGGCCGCCGCCCGTCAGGCGCTCGCCGCCGCACCGCCCGCGCCGCCCCGGCACGTGCCGCCCGGGTACCCGCACTCGGTCCCGCAGGCGCCGATGCCGACGTACGGCGGATACCCGGCGCGGCCGAATGTCGCGCCGCCCTATCCGGGGTACACCGGAGCCGTTCCGCCCGGGGCCGTGCCGCCGCGGCCCGGACCGCCTGTCGCGCCGCACGGGCGGCCGGTCGCCCCGCATACCGGGGCGATGCCACCCACCGGCGCGATGCCGCCGTACGGACCACCCGTGGACCTGAATCGGGGCGCTCAGCCGTCACGTCCCCCGGGTGCGGGGCCGTCGGGGAACCGTCGGCCGGGGACGGGGCCGGAGTACACCCGTGGACCGGGGTCGGTGCCCGGTGAGCAGGGGCGCGGGGCGGTTCCGAGTCACGGTGAGCAGGGCCGTGGAGCCGCCTCCGGCGCGGGTGAGCGGGGCCGAGGGCCGGTGTCCAGCCCGGCGGAGCAGGTGCGCGGCCCGGTTTCGGGTCCGAGCCCGCTTACTCGCGGACTGGTTTCCGGTTCCGCCGAACCGGTGCGCGGGCCCGTTCCGGGGGAGTACGCGCGCGGTGCGGCTTCGAGCCCCGCCGAGCACGTCCGGGGTTCTGCTTTCGGCCCGGCCGAGCCTGTGCGCGGCCCGGTTTCCGGCCCGGCCGAGCCGGTACGCGGCCCGGTTTCCGGCCCGGCCGAACCGGTGCGCGGTGCCGCTTCGAGCCCCGCCGAGCAGGCGCGTCACTCCGCGAGCCCGCCGCGTCCGCCGGGTGCCGAGTCACCGCGTCCGCCGGGTGCCGGCTCGGGCGAACCCCCGCGCGCACCGGGCTCGGCTCGCCCGTCGGGCCGGCCGGTGCGCCCCATCACCATCGCTTTGCCCGATCAGGTGCGCAGGCCGCGCGCCGCGCCGGGAGCGGGAAGCAGCCCGCAACCACCGGAACAACGGCCTCCGCCATAGCTTTTCGCTATGCATGGCAGGTGCTGCGCTCCGCTCTCGGACCGTCCGGGACCGGGTGACGCTGCTAAGGTTTCGGTGTTTTCCGTGGTCGGGCCCACCCGTCCGCGCGTTCGTGCTGGACGTCTGTTCCCGGCGGGTCCCGGTGCAGGCGAGAAGTGGAGCAGACATGCTGGCCAGCGGTGAGGCTTTCGCCGGCTATGTCATCGAGCGGCAAGTCGGCCGCGGTGGCATGGGTTCGGTGTATCTGGCGAAGCATCCGCGGCTGCCGCGGATGACGGCGCTCAAGCTGTTGAACCGAGAGATGTTCTTCGACAAGGAGGTGCGGGCGCGGTTCGAACGGGAGGCGGATCTGGTCGCCCGGCTCGACCACCCCAATATCGTCACCGTCTACGACCGCGGGCTCGAGGACGAGCAGCTGTGGATCTCGATGCAGTACATCGACGGTGTCGATGCCGCGTCGGTGGATCCGAAGACGCTGCCGCCCGCACGGGCCGTGCAGATCATCGCCGAGACCGCCGACGCGCTCGACTACGCGCACGGCATGGGCGTGCTGCACCGCGACGTGAAACCGGCCAACATCCTGCTGGCCCGGTCCACCGGCGGCCGCGGTGAGCGGGTGTTCCTGACCGACTTCGGCATCGCGCGCCTGCGCGACGACACCGGTCACCTCACCCAGACCGGCACCTTCACCGCCACCCTGGCCTACGCCTCGCCCGAGCAGCTCACCGGCGCGTCGCTGGATCACCGGTCCGACCAGTACTCGCTGGCCTGCACGCTGTTCTGGCTGTTCACCGGCAGCGGGCCGTTCGCCGCGACCAATCCGGCCCAGGTCATCCAGGGCCACCTGCAATCCGCGCCGCCGCCGCTGAGCAGCGTGCGGCCGGGCCTGCCCAACGCGCTGGACGGCGTGCTCGCCAAGGCGATGGCCAAGCGGCCCGACGACCGGTTCGACTCGTGTTCGGATTTCGCCGCCGCCGCGAAGGCCGCGCTGTCGGGGCAGAGCATGCCCGCGATGCCGCTGGCGGGCGGACCGGTGACCGGCGGCGCGATGCCGTACGCGTCCACCGGCGGGCAGATGCCGGTGATGGGTGCCGGGTTCCCCGGGCCCACCACCAGCGGATCACAGCCGCTCACCGGTCAGCAGACGCATCAGGGCACCGCGCCCACGTACCAGGGCGCGACGTACCAGGGCAACACCCCGACGTACCAGGGCTCGACGCCCACCGGCACCGGGTCGCAGCCCACGGGCTACGCCTCGGCCCCGCACCCGCAGGCAGCGGGGTACTCCTCGGGTCAGCAGCCGCAGCCGACCGGGTACGCCTCGGGTCAGCAGCAACAGCCCGCCGGGTACGCCTCGGCGCCGCAGCAGAGCTACGGGTTCGCGTCCCCGCCGCCCGGCGGTGGCGTGGGCGGCGGCACCGGCGCGGGTGCGGGCGGCGGTAAGTCGAATACGGGACTGATCGTCGCGCTCGCACTCGGCGTCGTGGTGTTGATCGGTGTCGTGATCGGCATCGTCGTCGTGGCGTCGAGCGGCGGCTCGTCCTCGAGCGGTGGCGGCGGCACGTCCACCACCGCCGGTGCGCCGGGCACGGGCTCGAACAGCTCGGGTCCCGTCGCGGCCACCGCGGAGTCGATCAGCGCCGAATTCCCCGGCATGGTCCCGGCGTCCACCAGCGAGGATCGCGGCTACAACGACGCCGATTGCAGCGCGCACACCCCCGACAGCCCGGCCTACCCCACGCAGGGCACGCCCGACTTCGGCAACTGGGCCTATCAGTGGGACTGCTACGGCGGCGGCAATAACGACGACCCGTTCTACACGTTCTTCGTGTACGAGACGGCGGCCGACGCCGAGGCCGCGCTGAGCAACCTGCCCTCGAGCGCCACCAAGTCCACCGACACCAACGGCGGCGAGTCCTACACCAACTACAAGTTCGACGACAGCGGGCCCAAGATGGTCACCGTGTTCGGCGGCGACCGCGGCCAGTACCTGATGTACACCGACGGCATCGTCGGCACCATCGACGAGGTGCTGCGCTGGTGGCGCTCGGCGCCGCTGAACTGACCCGATGCTGGACAACGGCGCGGTCTTCGCCGGGTACACCGTCGAACGCCTGCTGGGTCGCGGGGGCATGGGGTCGGTGTACCTGGCGCGCCACCCACGCCTGCCCCGGCTGACGGCGCTCAAGCTGCTCAATCGGGAGTTGTTCCACGACAACGAGATCCGCGCCCGCTTCGAGCGGGAGGCGGATCTGGTGGCCCGGCTCGACCACCCGAACATCGTGACGGTGTTCGACCGGGGCATCGAGGACGAGCAGCTGTGGATCTCGATGCGGTACGTCGAGGGCGAGGATGCCGCGTCGCTGGATGCCTGGCACCTGCCGCCGCATCGCGCGGTGCGAATCGTCGCGGAGACCGCGAAGGCCCTCGACTTCGCGCACGGCAAGGGTGTGCTGCACCGGGATGTGAAGCCCGCCAACATCTTGCTGGAGCGGGCCGACGCCGGGGAGCGGGTCTTCCTCACCGACTTCGGCATCGCCCGCCTGCGCGACGACAAGCGCAAGCTCACCCAGACCGGAACCTTCACCGCCACCCTGGCTTTCGCCTCGCCGGAGCAGCTGTCCGGCGTGCCGCTGGACCACCGCTCCGACCAGTACTCCTTGGCCTGCACGCTGTTCCGGTTGCTCACGGGCGCGGTGCCGTTCGAGGCGGACAACCCGGTCGCGGTGATCCAGGGTCACATGCAGCGGCAACCGCCGCCGCTGGCGTCGGCCCGTCCGGGATTGCCGGTCGCGCTGGACGCCGTGCTCGCCCGCGCCCTCGCGAAAAGACCCGCGGATCGGTTCGATTCGTGCACGGAGTTCGCGGCCGCCGCGTGGCGCGCATTGGCCGCGCCGGATGCGCCGGGCGACAACGGTTTCGGCGCGCCGGTCACCGCGGAATGGGGTGCGCCACCGAAGTTCGTGGACGGTCCGCCCCTCGCCCCCGGCCCGAGTGCGGGTCAAGGGTTCGCGTCACCATCGGCCGCCGGCGCGACCTTCGTTCCAGGCCCTGCGGCTTCGGATTTCGGGTTCGCCCACGCTGACGGACCGGGATTCGGACGGGGCCGGCCGGGCGATTCGAGCTTTCCGCCCGGCGGTGCCGCCGAGCCGGGCTTCGCATCCGAGCGGTCCGCCGAGTTCTCCTCGGCTGGGCCGGGTTTCGCACAGGGGCGGGCGACCGGGGCGGACTCCGACTCGTACCGCGCACACGAACCCCTGGCCTACGACAACGCCGCGCCCGTCCGCGATTCCGACAGCCCGCTCCCACCCGGCCCGCCGCGCGCGTCCGGATCCCGCCGCGCCTTGGGGATCGGCCTCGCCCTGGTGGCGGCGGTGGCGGTCGGGGCGGGCGCGACGGTGTTCGCCCTGGATCGCGGCGGCGAATCCGACGCGTCGGCGGCCGCGATCACGACCGAGCCCGCTGCGGCATCCACGACGACGCCCACGACGACGGTCGATTCCGCGCCCGCGTCACCACCACTCTCCGGCAGCCTCGCCGAACGGCTCACCCGCATCAGCACCGCGTTCCCCGGCATGACACCGCCGGTGGATCCGGACGGCATCGTCCACATCGGCGACGGCTTCAACGGCAGCACCTGTTTCGCGCACGACGCGGGCTCACCGAACGCGATGGACGCGGGCGCACCGGATTTCGGCGACTTCTCGGCGTACTGGTACTGCTTCGGCGGCGACAACAAGGCCAACTACCAGCTGTTCGTCTACGAGGACTCCGAGAGCGCGCAGGTCGCGATCGATCACCTGCCCGGGTACACCGTCTCGACCGCGCAACACGGCCCGTACCTGTACCGGAACTACCTGCTCGACGACAATCCGGTGAGCAAGCGTCCGCGCATGGTCACCTGGTTCTCCGGCGACGCCGACCGCGCCACCTTCCTCCTCTACAGCGTGGGATTCATCGCCACGCGCGAGGAGCTCATGGCCTGGTGGCAGTCCGCGCCGCTGAGTTAGAGCACGCCCTCGATGGCCGAGGTGATCGTCGCGTCCTGCGGCGTGACGGTCGGGCGGAAGCGCGCGGCCACCTTGCCGTCGCGGTCGATGAGGAACTTCTCGAAGTTCCACTGGATATCGCCCGCGCCGCCCTCGGCGTCGGCGGTCTCGACCAGCTCGGCATAGAGCGGGTGCCGGTTCTCACCGTTCACCTCGGTCTTCTCCAGCAGCGGGAAATCGACGCCGTAGGTGGTGGAGCAGAACTGCTCGATCTCCTCGGCGGTGCCCGGCTCCTGTCCCATGAACTGGTTGCACGGCACGCCGATCACAGTGAACCCGCGCGGACCGTAGGTCTTGTTCAGCTCGACCAGCCCCGAATACTGCGGCGTCAGACCGCATTTGGAGGCCACATTGACCAGCAGCACGGCCTTGTCGCCGGCCAGTTCGGCCAGCGTGGTCGGCGCGCCCGTCAGGGTCCGCAGCGGAATCTCGCGAATGCTCACGCGTCTACACCTCTTCGATGTCGTCGGCCCACCCCGAGCGCCACGCTACCGGATCTCCGTTCACTTCAGCGGGGCCTCGGGCTGCACCTCGACGAGCACCAGGTGCGCCCCGCGCGGCGCCGACACCACCGCCACCACGGCCGCCGCGAGGTCGGAGGCGCGCAGCATGTAGGGGTGCCTGGCGAAACCCCACCGCTGCCAGTCCTCCAGCAGCGGCCCGACCACCTCGGGCGTCGAGTTCATGCCCATATTCGTCAGCGTCGGTCCGGGGCGCACCACAGAGGAGCGAATCCCGGTGCCCTCCAACTCCATTCGCAACTGGGTCGCCATCGCCTCCAGTCCCGCCTTGGCGGCGGTGTAGGCGCCGGTGCGGGGGCGCGGCTGCGGCGCGCAGTCCGAGCCGATGAGGACCAGGTCGCCGCGCTTGCGCGCCAGCATGCCGGGCAGCACCCGATGCACCAAGCGCTGCGCCCCGACCAGGTGTACGTGCACCTGCCGCAGGAAGCTCTCCGGATCCATGTCCTGCACC
Source organism: Nocardia puris (assembly GCF_036051655.1). NCBI lineage: Bacteria > Bacillati > Actinomycetota > Actinomycetes > Mycobacteriales > Nocardiaceae > Nocardia > Nocardia puris. The sequence goes on from NZ_CP107943.1 coordinate 3,559,670, forward strand.
AGGGCGAATTCGATGTCACCCGCGCCCGAGACCAGGATCTCCGCCGGTCCGAGCGCGTCCTCGGCCGCGGTGACGAAGGCGTCCACCGAGTCGGCGTCGGTCACGTCGAGCCGGTGCGCGAGCGCGTCGCCGCCGTCGGCGCGGATCTTGCCGGCCAGTTCCTCGCACAACTCGACGCGGCGCGCGCCGAGCGCGACCGGATGGCCCAGTTCGGCCAGCGCCACGGCGGTAGCCGCGCCGATGCCCGAGGACGCGCCCGCGATCAGGGCGGGGCGGCGGGTGGGATGGGGTTCGAAGCGCGGCATTACCTCTCCACGGGGATCGGGTGCGCGGACGTGTCGCGCAGGTCGAAGGTCGGTGACGGCGAGTCGATCTCGGTCCGGAATTTCCGTAACGAGTTCTCGCGACCACGCGCCGGGTTGCCGACTCGTGGAGACGCGTAGCTGGACATGTGTCTGGACACTATCAGTGCACCGGCTACCGGGACAATGGGTCGATGGGATCGAGTCGCGGCGGGTAAGTTCTCCACTCGGAAAACAGGAACAAGTTACTGTTGCTGTTGTGACTCCGGACCGCGTTCCGGAACGAGTGGGCATCCTCGCGGCGCCGCGCACCGACGCGGCCCGCGCGACGGAATCCGAGGAGAAACCGTGACCGATATCGACACCGTCCGACCGCTGCGCGCCCGCGACGTGGACACCTGGGCGCACACCGCCGACGTGGTGGTCGCAGGCTACGGGATCGCCGGGGTGTGCGCGGCCGTCGAGGCGGCGCGGGCCGGTGCCGACGTGCTCATCCTCGAACGCGCGGGCGGCTGGGGCGGCGCGGCGTCCATGGCGGGCGGCTGGATCTACCTCGGCGGCGGCACGCCGTTGCAGAAGGCGCTCGGCTTCGAGGACACCCCGGAGAACATGGAGCAGTTCCTGCTCGCCGCCGTCGGGCCGGGCGCCGACGAGGCCAGGATCGCCGATTACTGCCGCGGCAGTGTCGAGCACTACGAATGGCTCGTGGCGTGCGGAGTGCCGTTCCGCGAAGCGTTCTGGGGTGAGCCGGGGTGGGAGGTGCCCCACGACGAAGGGCTCGGCTACTCCGGCGGCGAGAACTCCGCGCCCTTCAACACTCTCGCGAAACCCGCACCGCGCGGCCATGTTCCGCAGTACTCCGATAAGCGCCCCGGGCAGCGCAGCGGCGGCTACATGCTCATGAAGCCGCTCGCGGAGACCGCCGAAAAGCTCGGCGCGCGAGTCGAATTCGACACCCGCATCCGCCGGTTGATCGTCGACGACGACGACCGCGTCGTCGGCGTGCTCGCCACCCGGTTCGGCGAGCGCGTCGCGATCCGCGCCGAGCGCGGCGTGGTGCTCGCCACCGGCAGTTTCGCCTACGCCCAGTCCATGGTGCAGGGCTACGCGCCGCGCCTGATCGGCCGTCCGGCGGCGGCGATCGAGGAGCACGACGGCATCGGCATCCGGGTGGCGCAAGCGCTCGGCGCCGACCTGGCCCACATGGATGCCACCGAGGTCGCGTTCTTCGGCGATCCGCAGCTGCTGGCGCGCGGCATCCTGGTGAACGGGCGCGGCCAGCGCTACGTCCCCGAGGACACCTACGGCGGCCACATCGGGCAGGCGACGTTGCTGCGCAACGAGAATCAGGCCTTCCTGGTGATCGACGAGCGGTCCTACGAGGAGGCGCTGGCCACCGTGACCGCCACGCCGTTTTTCCGGCAGCCGCCCACGTGGGCGTGCGAGAGCGTCGCCGAACTGGAAGCCGAGATCGGATTGCCCAGCGGCACTTTGCAATCCACCGTCGAGGTCTACAACCGGCACGCCGCCGACGGGCACGATCCGGTGCTGGGGAAGAAGCCGGAATGGGTGCGGCCGATCGGTACGCCCTTGGCGGGCTTCGACATGCGCAACTTCACCGCGGGATTCACCCTCGGCGGGTTGCGCACCGATCTGGATTCGCGCGTCCTGCACGTGTCCGGCGAGCCGATCCCGGGTCTGTACGCGGCCGGCCGGTGCACGTCGGGATTGTGCGCCGGCGGCTATGTCAGCGGTGCGTCGCTGGGTGACGGCAGCTTCTACGGCCGCCGTGCCGGGAGGGCCGCCGCCAAAGACGGCTAGACCCTGATAGCGTCTGGACACATGTCTGAAGGTGATTTCGTGATGCTGGAGGCGACCCGCCGTCGCCTCAGCGGCAAGCAGGCCGACACCGTCGACAAGCTCACCAAAGCGGCGGTGGAAGTGCTCGCGCGCGAGGGCTTCGCCGGCATGACCGTCCGCCTGGTCGCGGCCGCCGCCGGCGTGGGCACCGCCACCGCCTACACCTACTTCTCCTCCAAGGAACACCTGGTCGCGGAGATCTTCTGGCGCCGCCTGATCGCCTCCCCCTCGCCCGCCAGCGAGGACCCCGACCCCGTGGTCCGCGTCATCGCCGAACTGCGCGACATCGCCCTGCTCGTCGCCGACGAACAAGAACTCTCCGGCGCCGTCACCAGCGCCCTGCTCGGCCGCGACCCCGACGTCGCCCACCTGCGCGACCGCATCGGCGCCGAAATCCGCAAACGCATCCTGCGCGCCCTCGGCCCCGACCCCGACCCCGACATCGTCGAATCCCTCGAACTGCTCTACGCCGGAGCGTTGGTCCGCGCGGGAATGGGCTACGCGTCGTACGCGGAGATCGCCGACCGGATCGAGAAATCGGCGCTGCTGATCTTACGGTGAGGGGATACGGTGGATGTCGCGTCCGGACGCGATGGCCGTGGTCGGACGAAAGTGAATGAGAATTGGCTCAGCTCTGCGAAAAACCGCAGGTCAAGAAGTATGGTCCCCGCGCATGCGGGGGTGAGCCCGCCACCCCGATCACCCTGCTGACCGCCGAGTCATGGTCCCCGCGTGTGCGGGGATGAGCCCCCTGTTGTGTCGGCCTTAATTTCGACGCCGAGATGGTCCCCGCCCGTGCGGGGATGAGCCCGCGGCGGCCATGAGTTCTTGGGTGGTCCCCTTATGCTCCCCGCGCATGCGGGGATGGGCCTCGGCGTCATGGGCGCGCTGATCGACCCGCTCGGATGCTCCAGTCGCATGCGGAGATGGTTCACGATGCCCCCCCAGCCGGGCGGCGCCGAAGTGCCAGGCGGTCAACCATTTGCAGAGTCGCGATCATCGCCGTTGGTGGAATCCGTGCGACTCCGCCCCGTGAGCGGATTCCGAAGTGTTCGTACCGAAATGGATAGTATCGCGAGCGATAGTATCTCTGGCGATACTATCTCCGGCGGTACTATCCATCCCTACCGTGCCTGTAGCACGTGCTCCCCGCGCCGGCGGGGTTGAGCCTGGGCCGCCGAAGTAGTGCCGGCCATCGGCGTCACGCTCCCCGCGCGTGTGGATCTCCGCATCAGCACCTTGCCCTGGTGGTTCGAAACTGCCCGGTGGGCAGTTGTCGCACGCCCGCGATCGCCGTCGACGGTGGGTGGGCGGCGCGGATGCCCGACCAAGCCGCACTTTGGATGGTCGATCTGGGCGGGAACCCGGTCAGGGGTGGACGTTTGTATAGTTGCAGCAACGATGAAGGCCCGGCGTGGGTAGTGGGGGTGAGCATGCGACGAGTCTTCGGTGTGGTGCTGCTGGCGGGTGCGTTGGTAGTCGCCGGCGTGCACCCGCGCGCTGGGGCTCAGGGGCGGGCGGGCGGAGCCACACGGCAACGCAGCGGACACCGATGAACGACGAGTCGGAGTTCCCTCCCGAGACCGTGGACGCCTACCGGGAGCAGATCGTCGACATCTGGCAGCGGCTCGCGAAATCCTCGGAGCAGATGGCGGACACCTTCGCGGACATCTGGTGGCGCAATCTTCCGTTGGCGTCGGAGGGGCTGAACATGCAGGAGGTCGCCGCGAAGATGGCGGCTCGTCTCGCGTTGCTCGGCCCCGAGGGGGATCCGCTCGAACAGGTGATGATCGGGACGATCGCCTATCTGCACGGCGCGCGCGATCAGGCCCGCGCCGAAGCCGATCGCCTCGACCGCCTCCGGCGCGAGCCGGAGACCGATCGAGGCACGGCACCACCTACTTCTCGAGGGTGATCTGCATCAACCCCGCGCCATCGGGGACTTCCCCGATGGCGCGCGGCACCGATCACCGACAGACTGGAGTGCATGACTTCGCACGGTGGAGTGGCTGGGACGGCTGAGGCCGTCGGGACCGGGGTGGCGGCGCGCGCCGTGGACTTGGTCAAGGTGTACGGGTCCGGAGACACGCAGGTCCGGGCTCTGGACGGGGTGTCGGTGGATTTCGCGCAGCGGGAGTTCACGGCCATCATGGGGCCGTCGGGGTCGGGGAAGTCGACGCTCATGCACTGCCTGGCCGGGTTGGACAGCGCCAGCTCGGGGCAGGTGCGCATCGGCGACACCGATCTGACCTCGCTCGGCGACAAGCAGATGACGCAGTTGCGCCGCGACCGGATCGGGTTCGTGTTCCAGGCGTTCAACCTGGTGCCGACGCTGACCGCGCTGGAGAACATCACCCTGCCGCTGGACATCGCCGGCCGCGCCGCCGACGCCGAATGGCTGGACACGGTCACCAAGCGGCTCGGGCTCACCGCCCGGCTCGGGCACCGGCCCAGCGAACTGTCCGGCGGGCAGCAACAGCGCGTCGCCTGCGCGCGGGCGCTGGCGGGCAAACCCGAGATCATCTTCGGCGACGAACCCACCGGCAACCTGGACTCGCGATCCTCGGAGGAGGTGCTGTCGATCCTGCGTGCGGCGGTGGACGAGTTCGGGCAGACCGTCGTGATCGTCACCCACGAGCCGCACGCCGCGTCGTTCGCCGACCGCGTGGTGTTCCTCGCCGACGGCCGCATCGTCTCCGAATTGCGCGATCCCACCAGCGAATCCGTGCTCGACCGGATGAAGTCGCTGGAGCAGGCATGACCGGCTCGCCGATGCGCAAGGTCGCCTTGCGCAATCTCGCCGCGCACAAGGTGCGCTTGGCGCTGACCCTGCTCTCGGTGGTGCTCGGCACCGCGTTCATCGCGGGATCGTTCGTGTTCACCGACACCCTCCAGCGCACGTTCGACGGCATCTTCGCCAACGAGGCGATGGGTGTGGACGTGCGGGTCAGCCCCGAGGAGCAGCAGTCGTTCGGCGTCCCCAACAGCGTGGTCGACGAGATCGCCGGCATGGAGGGCGTGCGCACGGTCGCGCCGAGCGTGGGCGGCCCGCTGGTGCTGCTCGATCCGGCGGGTGAGAAGCCCGTGCAGACGGGTGGCGCGCCGAGCTGGGGCGAGTCCTACCTCCCGCCGGAACGCGCTGTCGCCGAACCCGAGAAGTTCCTCGAGGGCGCGCCGCCCGCGAACACGAACGAAGTCGCGCTGAACAAGAGCGGCGCCGAACGCGCGGGGCTCGCCGTGGGTGACACCACCAAGGTCCTCATCCCCTCGCAGAGCACCCAGCAGCAGCCGATGCTGGACGTCACCATCACCGGCATCTACGAAACCCCGTCCGACACAGGCGGATACATCGGCGTGCTGTTCGAGGACGCGCAGGCTCGCCAGCTGTTCACCGACGGCGCGCACGTCGGCTACGTCGACATCGCCACGGACGGTTCGGAATCCACGCAGGAACGGATCGCCGCCGCGCTGCCCGGCTACAAGGTGCAGAACGGTGAGCAGGTGCGCGAGGACCTGAGATCCCAAGTCTCCGAAGCGCTGAACTTCATCAACTATTTCTTGTTGGCCTTCGGCGCGATCGCGCTGATCGTCGGCACGTTCATCATTTACAACACCTTCGCGATGATCGTCGCGCAGCGCCTGCGAGAGCTGGCGTTGCTCCGGGCGGTCGGCGCGAGCAGCAGGCAGGTCGGCGGGTCGGTGGTCGGCGAGGCGCTGGTGATCGGAATCATCGGCAGCGCAATCGGACTCGCGGCGGGTGTGGGTTTGGCCTTCGGGCTCGCTGCTCTGCTCAATGCGTTCGATCTCGGCCTGCCGACCGGCACGATGGCGGTGCTGCCGCGCACGGTGATCGTGGCGCTGCTCGTCGGCATCGCGGTCACCGTGATCAGCGCCTACGCGCCCGCCCGGCGCGCGGCGAAGATCCCGCCGGTCGAGGCGATGCGCGAGGAGTTCGCGTCGGCGGGCGATTCGCTGCGGGTCCGCACGCTCGTCGGCGCGGTGCTCGCTGTCGCCGGCATCGCGCTGGTGGTGGTGGGTGCGCAGTCGACCGGCGGCAGCGCCGCGGCAACGGTCGGGGTCGGCGCGCTGGGGCTGATCCTGTCGGTGCTGCTCGCCGCGCCCGCGCTGTCGCGGCCGGTGGTCGGCGCGCTCGGTGCGGCGCTGCGCCCGTTCGGACCGATCGGGCGGATGGCGCGCAATAACGCCGTGCGCAATCCGCGCCGCACCGCCGCGACGGCGTTCGCGCTCACCCTCGGGCTCATGCTCGTCTCGGCCATCGGCATGCTCGGCGCCTCGGCCAAAGCGAGCGTGGACGTGCTGGTGGACAAGGGCGTGGAGGCGGATTACGTACTCACCGGCCCGCCGCAGCAGTTCATCGGCTTGCCGATGGGCGTGCCCGACACCGTGCGCGCCGAGGTGCCCGCCGCCGGTCAGGTCGTCGGGCTGCGCGGTGTGGCGGCGCGGGTCGGTGACGATCGCATCGCCGGTATCGCACCCGACGGGCCGCTCACCGGGCTGCTGAGCATCGACCTGATCGAGGGGTCGCGCGATCTCGGGGAACGCGGCGTGCTGGTCTCCGAGGACGAGGCCGCCGAGCACGGCTGGCAGCCGGGCCAGCAGGTGGAGCTGACCACGCTGGACAAGAACGAGCAGGTGCCGGTCACCGTGGCGGGCGTGTTCAAGGCGTCGCCGCTGCTCGGCGATCTGGTGGCACCGCCCGCGGTGTTCGACGAGGTGACGCCGACGGCCTTCCGCAGCAACTTCTTCGTGCTGGTCAAGGGTCAGCCGGGGACCGATCTGGACGCGCTGCGCACCGACCTGGAGAACGCCACCGACCGGTTCGCCATCATCCAGGTGCAGGACCGCGAGCAGTTCAAGGGCGAGCAGGGCCGCCAGATCAACACCATGCTCGCCATCCTCTACGGACTGCTCGCGCTGGCCGTGGTGATCGCGATCCTCGGCATCGTCAACACGCTCGCCCTCTCGGTGGTGGAACGCCGTCGCGAGATCGGCATGCTCCGCGCCGTGGGCACCTCCCGCGCGCAAGTGCGGCGCACGATCTACCTGGAGTCCATGCTGATCGCCGTCTTCGGCGCGATCGTGGGCGTCATCCTCGGCCTCGGTCTGGGGATCGGATTCCTGCGCACCCTGCGTGACCTCGGGATCGACCAGATCGCGATCCCATGGGATCAGCTGGTCGCGGTCGTGATCGCGTCGGCGGTGGTGGGCATCCTGGCGGCGGTGTGGCCGGGTATCCGCGCGGCCCGAACGCCACCGTTGGCGGCGATCGCGGACCTGTAACCGGACTTGTCGGCCGGGCGGCTTCGAACCGCCCGGCCGAGGGTCTGTGCGGCAATCCCCCGCCTGCGCGGGGAGCAAATGTAACTGTCGACAAGCCGAGGTCGAAGGCGGCCTGATCCCCGCATACGCGGGGCATATATCACCGACCCGAACCTGCGTTTCTGGTTGACCGGCTCGTCCCCGCGTGCGCATCGTCAGTAGGTCGGCCGCTATCGCCTCCCCGTGGGCTCATCCCCGCGTGCGCGGGGAGCATACTTCTTGACCTGCGGTTTCTCGGCCGAGCATACGGACTTTCATTCACCTTTGCCCGGCCGCGCTCGATGGAAACCGGGACGCCCCCGGCATGGAAAACATTCACACCCCCACCGGTGGTGGCGTGGGCCCGAATTCGGTGCAGTAGGCGGTGGCGAGTGTGGTGATGACGGGGGCGGCGTCGAGGGGGGTGAGCCAGGGGGTGGGGATGGCGCGGGGGCCGTGGTGGGCGCCGAGGAGGTTGCCGCAGAGGGAGGCGGTGGCGTCGCTGTCACCGGAGTGGTTGACGGACAACAGGATTCCGGTGCGGAAGATCTGTTCCGTTGGGCCGCCGGCGGATTCGGCCCACAGCGCCGAATAGACCGCGATGGCCAGTGCTTCGGGGGCGGTCCAGCCGCGGCCCAGCGTTTCGACGTCTTCGGGGCGGGCCTGGTCGACGGTCCAGCGCGCCTGGTCGACGGCGGTGGCGAGCGCGGCCGAGGTTTCCTCGTGCCCGCTGTGCCTGCCCAGTTCGGTGCGCACGTCCTCGATCGCGTCGAGCAGCCCCACACCGCGACACAACCGGTAGACGAGCGCGGCCATCGCCCCGGTCGGCAGCCAGCCGGACGGGTGTCCGTGGGTGAGTGCCGCGGCGTCGCAACCCAATTCGAAGACGTGCTCGAGCGATGCGCCCGCGCTGTCGAGGGCGTAGCCGAACCCGCACGGCGCCGCGCGCGCCACGGCGCCGCAGCCCTTCGACGCGTTGATCGGGTCGGCCCTGGTGCCGAGCGGGGTGGTGGGCTCGCGGCGGGCGGCGGCCCGGCGCAGGGCGGTGACCACCGCGTGCGCGGTGCCGCGCTGCGCCATCAGCTCGGGGTAGCCGGCCAGCGCGCTGCGCATCCGCACCGGCTGCTCCGGGATCACCACACCCTGCCCCTGCAACCAGACCAGCAGGCCCTGCTGCATCAAACCGAGTGTCGCGCCGCCGGTTCCGCGCGCCCGCGCCCGCACCGAACCTTTGATGAGCGCTTCCACCGTGAACAGGGCGACCTGCGTCTCCTCGGAGATCTGCCCCTTGTAGGTCTCGGCGTCGCCGGTGACCCCGCGTCGGCCGTAGCGGCGCAGGATGTTGTGCAGCTGCATGGTTTCCACGGGCGCGCCGAGCGCATCACCGACCGCGCCGCCGAGCAGGCAACCCAGCACGGCGTTCTCGTGGTCGCGGGCGAGGCGGGGTTGGTCTGCCGCCGGTGGGCGAGACGAGTGTTCGGGTTCGCCGCCCGCCGGCACGGCATGTGGGGCAGCGGCGGGTGCCGCCGCCGGGGGACGCGGTGCACAGTCTGGCGAATCTAATTGAGCAGCAACGTATTCCGGACGTTCGTGCGAGAGCGGATTCGCCTTCGGCGGGGAGTGTTCGGCCGCCGCGGGCGAAGGCTTTCCGGCGGTCATCAGGGCCTCCTCGGACCCTCCTTCCGCATCCTCGTCGGTGACCGTCCGCCGCGTATCGGGCTCGGGGACCGCCGGTTCGGCGGGCGTCACCAAGTGCGAGCGTTTATCCCCGAAGTCGGCGAGAGGCACAATCCGCTGGGAACATCCACTTTCGAATGCCGAGATACCCCACCCGAACGCCCGCGCAGCGCCCGCCGCGCCTCGTCGGCGAACGCCCCGCACGAATCGAACCGCTCGGACGGCTCCTTCGCCATCGCGCGCTCCAGGACCGCGTCCAGCTCGGCGGGCAGGTCGGGACGATAGATGCGCGGCGAGGGGATCGGTGCGTGCAGGTGCCCGAACACCACCGCCCCCACGCGGGGCGCGTCATAGGGCCCGATGCCGGTGAGCAGCCGGAACAACGTGCACGCCAAGGCGTATTGGTCGCAGTGGTGGTCCAGCGCGGCGTTGGTGAGCTGTTCCGGCGAGGCGAAGGCGAGAGTGGCGGTGAGGTTGCCGGTGCGGGTCAGGTGACCGGTGTCGTCGAGGAGTTTCGCGATGCCGAAATCGGTGAGCAGCACCCGTTCGTCGAACCCCGCGCCGACGCCCGCCGAGCGGGAGAGCAGCAGATTGGCGGGCTTCACATCCCGGTGCAGCACACCCCGGGCGTGTGCGTAGTCCAGCGCGGCGGCGGTCTGCACCACGATCTGGGCCGCGCGTTCCGGCGACATCGCGGTGGGCGGTACCGACGCGCTGTCGTAACCGTCGACGTACTGCATGGAGATCCACAGCCCGGTCGTCCTCCACGCCCCGATCGAAGACGGTGATGATGTTCGGATGGTCCAACTGGGCGACCACATCGCCCTCGCGTTCGAACCGCACCCGGATCTCGTCGTCGCCGAACATCTCCCGGTGCAGCAGCTTCAGTGCGGTGAGGCGGGGCAGCCGGGGATGTCGCGCCGCGTACACCGAGCCCATGCCGCCGTGGCCGAGCTCGCGCTCGATCACGTACCCGGCGAACAGCTCACCTCGGCGCAACACGACTGTCTCCCCCGTTACCTCGGAACCGGCCCGAGCCTATCGAACTTCGGTGTGGGATCACCCACATCGGGCACGATTCCGGCCGGTGCCGATCGCGGCGGCCGCACCCGGGATTGCCGGGCGTCCACTACGGCCGACGATAGCGGAGAAGCCGTTCAGGGCGTGACCGGTGCGGGCCCGAACTCCGTGTAATAGGCGTTGGCGAGGGTGGTGATGACGGGGGCGGCGTCGAGCGGCGTCACCCACGCCGACGGGATGGCGGTGCGGCCGAGGTGGGCGCCGAGGAGGTGACCGCAGAGGGACGCGGTGGAGTCGCTGTCACCGGAGTGGTTGACCGACAGCAGGACTCCGGTCCGGAAGATCGCTTCCGGTGAGCCGCCCACGGATTCGGCGCTCAGGGCCGAATAGACCGCGATGGCCAGCGCTTCCGGCCCCACCCAGCCGCTACCCAGCGTTTCGACATGTTCCGCGCGCGGGTCGCCGGTGGTGCGGGCGGCGAGGTCCACGGCGGCGGTGAGCGCGTCGGTGGTCTCCTGGTGGCCGTCGTGGTGGGCCAGTTCGGTGCGCACGTCGTCGAGCGCGGCGGACAGCGACGCGCCCCGGCACAGCCGGTAGATCAGGGCGGCCATGGCACCCGCGGGCAGCCAGCCCGACCGGTGGCCGTGCGTGAGAGCGGCGGCGTCGCAGCCCAATTCGAAGACGTGCTCGAGCACAGCGCCGGTGCTGTCGCTGGCGTAGCCGAACCCGCACGGCGCGGCGCGTACCACGGCGGCACAGCCCTTGGAATCGTTGACCGGCGCGGACCTGGTGCCGAGCGGGTCGGTGGGCGCGCGGCGGGCCCCGGCCTGCTGGAGCGCGGTGGACGCCGCGTGCGAGACCCCGCGTCGCTGCATCAGCTCCGGATACGCCGCGAGCGAACTGTGCAGCGGCACCGGCTGTTCGGGGATGGTGACGCCCTGCCCCTGCAACCACACCAGGAATCCTTGCTGCATCAGGCCGAGCGTCGCGCCGCCCACCCCGCGCTCGCGCGCCCGCTGCGAGCCCTTGATCAGCGCTTCCACGGTGAACAGGGTCAGCTGCGTCTCATCGGAGATCCGGCCTTCGTAGGCGGCGGGGTCGCTGGTGAGTCCCCGGGGACCGTAGCGCCGCCGGATCCGTTCGAGGTCTAGGGATTCGATCGGCGCGCCCAACGCGTCCCCGACGGCACCGCCGAGCAGGCAGCCGAGGACGGCGTCGCGCAGGTCGTGCGGCGACAAGGGCGGGTGCGCGGTGATCGCGTGCGTCCCCCGGGCGGAAGGCCGGTATCCCGTTCGGCCCAAAGGGATCTCGCCCCGGCGCAGCGTCCTGTCGGTGCTCGGGTGCACCGAATTGTGTTGTGTGGGTTCGGGATCGGCGCGTGTGCCGGAATCGCGAAGTCCACGCGAGGTCGAGGCGGTTTCGTCTATCCGGTGATCGCCACTCGAGTGCACGGACAGGTCCGGAATCAGTCGCGGCGCAACGCGCCGAGTCGGCTCGGGACCGGACGGCGCGGTGAAGTCGGGCACGTGCGGCGGGAGCGTCAGGGCCAGGCGCGCCGGATCGCGCAGCGCCGAGCGCGCCGCCTCGGCGAACTCGCCACACGAGTCGTAGCGCTGCGCGGGATCTTTCGCCATCGCCCTGGCGAGCACGGCGTCCAATTCCGCGGGCAGCTCCGGGTGGGCCGCGCGGATCGACGGGATCGGGCCCTGGATGTGCCCGAACACCACGGCGCCGACACTCGGCGCGTCGTACGGGCCGAAGCCGGTGATGAGCCGGAACAGCGTGCACGCCAAGGCGTATTGGTCGCAGCGGTGGTCCAGCGGTGTGTTGGTGAGTTGTTCGGGCGCGGCGTAGGCGAGGGTGGCGGTGAGGTTGCCGGTGCGGGTGAGCTGGCCGGTGTCGTCGAGGAGTTTCGCGATGCCGAAATCGGTGAGCAGCACCCGTTCGTCGAACCCCGCGCCGACGCCCGCCGATCGCGAGAGCAGCAGATTGGCGGGCTTCACGTCCCGGTGCAGGATGCCTTTGCCGTGCGCGTAGTCGAGCGCGGCGGCGGTCTGCACCACGATCTGGACCGCGCGCTCCGCGGACATGCCGTCGCGCGGCACGGTGGCGCTGTCGGGACCGTCCACGTACTGCATGGAGATCCACAGCCGGTCGTCCTCGATACCGCGATCGAACACGGTGATGATGTTCGGGTGGTCCAGTTGGGCGACCACATCGCCCTCGCGTTCGAAGCGCACCCGCAGCTCGTCGTCGCCGAACATCTCCCGGTGCAGCAGCTTGAGCGCGGTGAGGCGGGGCAGTCGCGGGTGCCGCGCCGCGTAGACCGCGCCCATGCCGCCGCGCCCGAGCTCCCGCTCGATGACGTACCCGGCGAACGTCTCACCCCGGCGAAGCACACGCACCCCCTCGACTGACTCGGAACCGTCCGAGCCTATCGAACATCTCGGCGAACCGGCCCGGCCGCGGGCGCGAGGAGTTCACCGGCCGGCGTTGGCGTCGGCCCAGGCGTGCACGTCACCGCGGTCCAACGCGACGGCGAGCAGGTCGGGAAAGCGGTCCGGCGTGCAGGCGAAGGCGGGGACGCCCAGGGCGGCCAGGGCGGCGGCGTTGTCGTGGTCGAAGGCGGGGGCGCCGTCGTCGGCGAGTGCGAGCAGGACGATCACCTGCACACCCGACTCGGTCATGGTGCGCACCCGGCGCAGCATCTCCTCCCGGATCCCGCCTTCGTACAGGTCGGAGATGAGCACGAACAGCGTGTCGGCGGGGCGGGTGACGAGGTTCTGGCAGTAGGCCAGGGCGCGGTTGATATCGGTGCCGCCGCCCAGCTGCGCGCCGAACAGCACGTCGACGGGGTCGGCGAGCAGCTCGGTCAGGTCCACCACCTCGGTGTCGAAGACGACCAGCGAGGTGCGCAGCGCCCGCAGCGACGCCAGCACCGCGCCGAACACCGACGCGTACACCACACTCGCCGCCATGGACCCGGACTGGTCGAGGGCCAGGATCACGTCGCGGCGCACCGCCTGGGTGTTGCGGCCGTAGCCGATCAGCCGCTCCGGCACCACCGTGCGGTGCTCGGGCAGGTAGTGGGCGAAGTTCGCGCGAATGGTGCGGTCCCAGTCGATATCGCGGGGGCGCGGGCGCGACACCCGGGCCGCGCGGTTCAGCGCGCCCGACACGGCGGTGCGGGTGTGGGTGGCGATGCGTTCCTCGATCTGGCGCACCACCTTCTCGACCACGGTGCGCGCGGTGGCCTTGGTGGTCTCGGGCATCACCCGGTTGAGTCCGACCAGGGTGCCGACGAGATGCACGTCGGGTTCGACGGCCGCCAAAAGCTCCGGCTCCAACAGCAATTCGGTGAGCTGTAACCGGTCGATCGCGTCGCGCTGCATCACCTCCACGACGCTGCTGGGGAAGTAGGTGCGAATATCTCCGAGCCAGCGTGCGACGCGCGGCGCGGACCCGCCGAGGCCGCCGGTGCGCCGACCCGGGGCCGGTTCGTCGCCCGTGTTGTACAGCGCGCCGAGGGCGCGGTCGACAGCGAGGTCGTCGGCCGAGCCGAGCCCGCCGAGCTCCGGTTCGGCGGCCGTGCCGAGCACGAGACGCCAACGGCGCGCGCGGGTTTCGTCGGGAGTGGTCATTGCTGCCTCCCGCGGTCGGCGCGGCGATGTGTCGGCGCCGGGCTCGGGTCGCCCGGTTCGTTCGCAGATCCGCTACGCGTGCTCGTGGTTCGAGTACGCGGATGCGGCACGGTCGACGCACCCTTCGGTGCGGGGGAGTTCATACCGGCACCCCCAGGATCTCGGCGACGGTACGCATGGCGACGCGCCCTCTTTCGATGTCGAGCGCGGTCTGCTCGGCTGTCGGCGCGGCGTCCTGGACCGCTCGTCCGATGGCTCGGCGCTCCCCGGATTCGAAGGCCCCGAAGGTGCGGCGCAGGGCGGGCAAGGTTTCCAGGAACTGGTCGTCGTCGAGGGCGGCGAGCCAGGAGTCGATGAGGCGCAACAGGTCTCGATCGTGCACGAGCAACAGGCCGCGCCCGCCGAGGAACCCGTCCACCCACGCGGCCTTCGCGGCGGCGGTCGCGCCGACGGAGAGGGCGGCGGCCAGGCGGCGGGCCGATTCGGCGTCCTCGATCAGCCCGGCGTCGCACAGCAATCGCACGGCCCGCCCGACCAGCGCGCCGTGCACATCCGGCCGGTTCGCCAAGCGGTGCAGCGCGTCCAGCCAGGCCGCGGTGGCCCGGGTGTCGTCGAGGGTGTGGATGGCCAGGTGCGCGGCGTCGATCTGGCCGCGGAGCTGGGCGGCCGCCTCGGCGTCCAAACCCGTGACCGCGCCGGGGAGTCCGGCGCAGATGCGCACCAGCATCCCGTCGGCGACGTGCGTGAGCGCGGCGGTGTCGGTGCCTCGCACATCGCCGTAGCGCAGGGTGCGCACCAGGGCGGGTAGGGCCGCCAGCAGGTGGGTGATGTCGTGGTCCAGCGCGGCCACAGATGCCAGGCGGGCGATGAGACCCGGTGTGGCATCGCCCAAATCGGCGAGCAGCGCCTGTTCCAGCGCCGCCGAGACCTCGGCGAGGGTGCGGTCGTCGCGGTCGGCGACGTCGAGGATCTTCGCCTCGGCGGCGGTGCGCAGCGTGGTGCCCCAGCGGGAGGCCTCGATGATCGACACCGCGAATTCCGGGCGCCAGCGCAGGGTCCAGGTCTCACGGAAGGTCCCGGTGTTGCCGGTCTCGCTCTCCGTCGGTGTGCCCCAGTCGATTCCGAGCAGACGCAGGCGGTGCAGCAGGTGCGAGCGTTCCCGTTCGCGCTCCTTGCGCAGGTCCAGATCCACGGTGCGGGCGGTCGGTTCGGTCTTCATGTGCAGGCGGCGCACGCGGGCGCGCAGATCGGCGGCCAGCGGGACGGTCGGGGCGTGCTCGGGCACGGTGCCCAGCGCTTCGCCGACCACCAGTTTGGTGGTGACGACCCGCACCATGGTCTCGTCGCCGCCGCACATCACCGACCGCACCGCCTCGGTCACCTCGGACAACCCGGCGAGGGGACGTTGCCGCAGTGTCGCCAAAGTTTCGGCCAGACGGACGGATTCGATGACGTGCGCGCTCGACACGGGCAGATCGTGGGCGCGCAGCACGCCCGCCACCTTCGTCAGCCACCGCGCGATCGGTTGCTCGCCTGCGGTGAAGAGGTGGTGGTACCAGCCCGGCGAATCCACGCCCGCGCCGTACCCGGAGGCCGCGGCGAGACGCGAATGTGTCCACGGCACCCAGGTGAGCGCGGTCTTCACCTTCGGCAGGCCCTTGAGCAGCCGGGCGTCGGGGGCGGCGGGGCCGAGCGGGCCCGCCAGCGCGGGTGCGTGCCAGGCCCCGCACACCACCGCGAGCCGCCGTGCTCCGGCCTTCAACGCTTTGCGCATGGTCTGGCGCATGTACGCCTCGCGGCGCAGGGTGTGGTCGTCGAGGGCTTCGGGCTCCTCGCGCAGGGCGGCCATCGCCTCGGTGAGGGGGTCGAAAATATCGGTGTCGGTGTTGGATTCGACCACCGCGTCCCACCAGCGTTCGGCGTCGTCGTATCCGGCGGCGTAGGCCAGCCGCGCCAGCGGGTCGACGCGATCGCCCGGCTCCGACCCGGTGGCCAGCGCGGCGGAGGCGGGGAGGTCGCAGAACCGCACGGGCACTTCGTGTTCGGCGGCGTAGCGCAGCGCCTGCCACTCGGGGGAGAACACGGCGTACGGCCAGAACGCCGCGCGCGCAGGCTGATCCGGTAGGTATCCGAGCAGCGCGACGGGCGGTTCCATCCCCTCGTCGGCTATGTACTGCACCAGGTTGTCGGCGTCGGCCGGTCCTTCGATGAGGATCGTGTCCGGTCGAAAACTCTCCAGCGCCAACCGAAGTGAGCGCGCGGAACCTGGGCCGTGGTGGCGGATCCCGAACACGCGGGTGATCGGATCCGCGTCGGGGAGCACGTCGTCGCCGATGGCACGCGGATCGTGCACCTCGGATTCGGCGGCACCCGCGGTAGCCGGAGGGCGTGTAGTGGCTGGCGTCGCCGACTCGGGCGCGGCGGTCGGAACCACCGCTCCGTTGGCCGACCGAGCCGAATCATGCTCGGCGCGAACGGCTTCCGGTGCACGACGGATCCCGGCGTCCACGCTGTCGGATCGCCGGTCGACTCCGGACCCTTCGAGTGGCGCGACCATGTCCGTCTACTCGCCGACCTCGCGGCAGGCGCGGTACAGGTCGGCCCAGTCGGGCCGTTCGCGGACAACGGCTTCCAGGTATTCGGTCCAGATGGCGGCGTCGGTGACCGGGTCCTTGACGATCGCGCCGAGCAGGGAGCCCGCCACATCGGTGGGGCGCAGCACGCCGTCGCCGAAGTGAGTGGCCAGGGCGATGCCGTTGGTGAGCACCGAGATCGCCTCGGCGGTGGACAGGGTGCCGGAGGGGGATTTGAGCTTGGTGCGCCCGTCGGCCGTGGCGCCCGAGCGCAATTCGCGGAACACCCGCACCACCCGGCGCACCTCCTCGGCGGCGGACGGGGTGGCGGGCAGTTCCAGTGCCGCGCCGAGCTGGGCGACGCGGCGGGTGACGATCGCGACCTCGTCCTCCTCGTCGGCGGGCAGCGGCAGCACCACCGTGTTGAAGCGGCGGCGCAGCGCGGAGGAGAGTTCGTGCACGCCGCGGTCGCGGTCGTTGGCGGTCGCGATCACGTTGAAGCCCTTCGCCGCCTGCACCTCGGTGCCGAGTTCGGGTACGGGCAGCGTCTTCTCCGACAGGACGGTGATCAGCGCGTCCTGCACGTCGGAGGGAATGCGGGTGAGCTCCTCGATCCGGGCCAGCGCGCCGGTGCGCATCGCTGTCATCACCGGCGAGGGGACGAGCGCGGCCTCGCTCGGCCCCTCGGCGAGCAGGCGCGCGTAGTTCCAGCCGTAGCGGATCGACTCCTCCGTGGTGCCCGACGTGCCCTGCACCAGCAGCGTGGACGCGCCGGAGATCGCGGCCGAAAGATGTTCCGAGACCCAGGTTTTCGCGGTTCCCGGCACGCCGAGCAGCAGCAGCGCGCGGTCGGTGGCCAGCGTGGCGACGGCGACCTCCATGAGCCGGCGCGGCCCCACGTACTTCGGCGTGATCACGGTGCCGTCGTCGAGCGTGCCGCCCAGCAGATACGTCACCACCGCCCACGGCGAGAGCCGCCACGCGGGCGGACGCGGCCGGTCGTCGGCCGCGGCCAGCGCGCGCAACTCCTCGGCGTGCGCTTGCTCGGCGTGCGGACGCAACAGCGCTTCGATCACGGCAATTCCTCCAGCATTTCGGATCGGAAGGTGAGGTCGGTGGCGAGGCGGTCGAAGGCGCGCGACCAGGCCGGGTCCTCGCAGCGGGCGGCGAGGGCGCTCGCTGCGTCGGCCGCGTCGACCGGGAGGTGGGCGGCGGCCGCGGCGAGCAGGGAGCGGTGGGCGGCGGGGCCGACGCCGTGCCCCGCGGTGCGTCCCGCGGCGACGCGGGCGCGCTCGAACAGCAGCAGGAGCACGTGCTGGGCCAGCGCCTGCGGCCACGGGTGCGGGGCGGCGGGCAGCAGCGCTTCCAGTTCGGACAGCCAGGAGCCGTCGAGGCGGAGCAGATGCCGCACCCGGTCCTCGGCGGCGAATTCGGCGAACAGTTCGCGGCGGCGCAGCAGTGCGGTGTCGGAAGGGATGCCGCCCGCGAAAAGCGCTGCCGCCCAGTCGGGATCGCCGTGGGCGAGGGCCGCGTCGACCCAGCCGTCGAACAGCGGCTGGCGGAAACGTTCCTCGACCGTGACCCGCAGGGTTGTGGCGGGTGGGCCGAGGACGGCCGCCCAGTGGTCCAGCGGGGTGGCCGCGACGAGTTGGCGCAGGCGGCCGGCGGCGAGATCGGGTGCGCCGTTCCAGCGGTAGGCGAATTCGACGGTGCGATCGGTGATTCCGTCGCGCCGGGCCTCGGCGTCGAGGTCGTCGGGGACCGCGATCCTGGCCAGGGAGCCGTCGGCGTTCGGGACAACCCACTCGCGCGCTCGGTGCCGCATCCGCCGGGCGAATGCGGAATCCGGCAGTACCGTGAGCAGGCTCGCGGCCGTTCTGCGCACCTCGGCCCTGCGGTCGTCGAGCGCGGTCTCCAGCAGGGATTCGTCGCGGGTGCCGAGCCCGTCGGCGAGAATGCCGAGCAGATCGGCTTTCTCCGCGCCCGGTTCGCTCGCCCACGATTCGGCGAGGATCTCGCGGGCGGCATCGGGGTCACGGTGGCGCAGGCGCGCGAGCCACGAGCGGCGTTGCGCAGGGGTGCCGTGCCACCACAGATCGTCGCCGTCGTCGTCGGAAGGCCACAGCGACAACAGGTTCCGCCATTCGGGATGCTGCTCGGCGAGCCACCGGCCACGGGCGCCCGCCAGCCGGAGCAGTTGTTCGCGGTGTTCCTGTGTAGTCAGCGCGGCGGTGAGCACCTGCGGGCACAGCGCGTCGGGGGCGCGGAAGTCGCGCGCGGCGGTGGCGGCGAACCACTCCGGGAGGAACGGCGAGCGGTCGCGCAGCATGTCGGACAGACGGGCGGCGACAGCCCGGGGGAGTGCGGGACGGTCGTCGTCGACGGCGGCGGATGGCGGATCGGCGGTATCCGCGCCCACCCCGCCACGTGCGAAAGAGTCGCGGAGAGCGGCGGATTCGAGAAGGAGGACGGCGGGATCGGTGTCCAGTGCGCTCGCGGCGGCGGCCACCGGTTCGGGCAGCCGCGACGGGTCGGGCGCTCGGCGCGCGGTCCCGAGCAGCGCCACGGAGACCAGTTCGTCCGGGGACTCGGACGCGGCCTCTTTCCCTTGCCCGCCTTCGCTTTCCAAGCCCACGCACTCACCGGACGTGAACACCGAGACCGGCACCAAACCGTCGGCGGTCCATTCCCCGGCCACGGCCACCGCATACCCACCTGACACCGCGAGCGACATCCACGGCTCCGCACCGGCGACAAGGGGCAGCGCCGCACCGGACGCATCCACCACCCGCCACCTGCCGAGACCGCCCTCTCCGGTAGGTTCCTCGGCACCCGGCGCTTGCGCCGCCACGGGCACCACATTCCGCAGTAGCACCGGCCACCCGCGCAACCACGGGTCCGCCCCCAGCGCCGCCGCGTGCTCCTCCAGCGCCCGTGCGACAGGCCCACGGCGTGCGGTCGACGAGTGACCCACGGCTGGTTGGGGCACCGGAGTTTCGCCGGGCGAGGAGGACTCCGCTGTATCGGGCGCCTTCGGCAGCGTGGTGAACGGTTCATCCGCCCCGTGCCGCGTCCCCCACAGCGCGCGCAGCGGCGCGGCGGCCGGATAGAAGTGCAGGTCGGCGTCGCTCTGGAACCCGAGCGCGGGGGCGGTGGCGGCGAAGGTGGGATCGCCGAAGGAATGGTCCACCAGCACGGCCCAGCGGTGCGTGTGACGGCCGTAGAGCCAGGTGCGGCGGGTGTACAGCCGCTCGTCCTCGGTGACGCGCACGCCGAGCGTCATCCACTCGTCGCGGACGCGGGGTTCGGCGCGCACCGACTCGGCCGGGGTCGGGTAGCCGATGTGGGTGCGGACGCTCGCGCGCAGGCCGGGCGGCAGCTCGTCCAGGCGGCGGTGCGCCGCGACGAGCAGGTGCAGGCCGGCGAACTCGCGCAGCATCCGCGCGGGCCAGTCGGCGCGCGTGACGACCGTGCCGGGCAACCGCCGCAACACGCTCGCCACGGCGGGCGCCTGCGCGTCGACCATGCGCGCCGCCACCGCCTCGAACGCCCGGAAGGACCGATCGGTCTGGGCCAGGCCGGTGCGGATCTGGTCGCCGAGCCAGAGGTCGAGTTCCTCGAGCCCCGCCGTCACCCGCACCCGGCGCTGTTCGGCGGTGGCCGGGTTCGCGGTGCGCGCGACGGGAGCCGGGCGCGCGACCCGCCCCGACAGCCACGACTCGGCGAAATCGGCCACCCGTTGCGCCTCGGGCACCGCGCCCGCCGACCACGCCAGCAACAGTGACAGTGCGTGCTTGCAGGGGAACTTCCGGCTCGGGCACGAACAGCGCGACGCCGGACCGGACATATCGACCACGGTCTCGTAGATCTGCGTGCCACGACACCGCCCCCACAGTGCGTCCCCGAGGTATCCCGTGTCCGACCACCGATCGGCGAGGCCCCGCGCGGCGGCCAGCGAGCGCGCGTCGGGCGCCAGCGCGGTGACCCGTTCCGCGGGCCACGGCGCGCTCATCGGGCCGTGCGTCATCTCGCCTCCTGCTTTCGCGACGGCAAGGGCCCCACCCCCGCCGTCCCGATTTCTACCCCACCACACCGACAGTCGACGCGCCCACCAGGGGCCGGTGGAAACGGCTGGGCGATGGTTGAATTCGCGACCACTCAGGTCTTGTGCACCGCGAATTCGTCTGGCATTCTGTCTTGTTCGGCTTCGTCCGGGCCACCCCCCTTCGGGTGATACACCATCGAGCTGCCCGCCGGGGTTGGCCGAGGGGTGGACATCGACGCCGCCGTGGTTGTCGATGGCCATATCCATCCCCGCGGGCAGATTCGCCTTCCCACCGTCGCACCCGTTCGCGAGTGCGGGAATGCGTGCCGATCGGGTAGCGTTTCGCTCAGCTTTCGACAGGTTGACACCGAGCGTGCGAGCGGGAGGGCGCGCGGCGGTGCGGTGGTGGAGGGGTGGTCAGACAGTGTGTCCCGAGCCCGCGGTCGACACGGCGGCCGAGGTCGCCGAGAGTCTGACCGAGGTGGTCGCGCGGCGACTGCACGACGATCCCGCGGTGACCCCCGATGTCGCGCACGCGGTGCTCGGCGCGCTGGGCGGTGTGCACTCCGGCGACCCGGCCACCGAATTCGAGGACTCCGGCATCTTCCTGCGCTCGATCCGGGTGCGCGGCTTCCGCGGCATCGGCGCCGAGACCACCCTGGACCTGGCGCCCGGCCCCGGCCTGACCTTGGTGGTGGGCCGCAACGGCAGCGGTAAATCCAGTTTCGCCGAGGCCGCCGAACTCGCGTTCACCGGCGGAAATCGCCGGTGGGAGGGGCGTTCGGCGGCGTGGCGGGAGGGGTGGCGCAACCTGCACGACGGCGGTGGCACCCGCATCGAACTCGAATTGCTCACCGGCGGCGGCGATCCCGACCTCACCATCACGAAAGAGTGGTCCGAGCACGACGATCTCACCGAAGCGCGCTGGACCCAGCGCCGGTCCTCCGGCGCGCAGTCCGAATTCGACGCCGCGCGTTGGTCTTCGGCGCTCGAGCTGTACCGGCCGTTCCTCTCCTACAGCGAACTCGGCACCCTGGTCGACGGCAAGCCGAGCGATCTGTTCGACGCGCTGCATCAGCTGCTCGGCCTCGACGACCTGACCGCCGCCCAGGACCGCCTGCGGGCGCGCAGGCTCGAATTGGAGCGCGCCGCACGCGATTCCCGGCAGGAGAAGCTGGATCTGCTCGCCGCGCTGGACGGCCTGGCCGACGACCGCGCCGTGCGGATGGCGAAACTGCTGCGTCCCGCGCAACCCGACCTCACCGCCGTCGGCCGCGACATGATGGGCGCCGACGAGACCGGTGGCCCGGCCGAACTGCGCGCCATCGTGCGGCTCGCGCTGCCCACCGAGGCGGAGGTGGACGCCGTCGCGGCACGGCTGGAACGCTGCGCCGACGCGCTGGCGCGCGATTCCACCGCCGACGCCGAAGCCGACCTGCGGGTGCTCGACCTGCTGCGCCGTGCGCGCGAACACGTTGCGGCGAGCGGAGAATGCGCGTGTCCGGTGTGCGGGCGCGGCACTCTCGGCGAGGAGTGGGCACGCGAGACCGACGCGACCATCGCGCGCCTTTCGGCCGAGGTGGACGCGCTCACCACGGCGCGCGCCGAACTCGACAACGCCGTGCGCGCGGCGCGGTCGTTGCCCGAGCACGTGCCCGCCGAACTGGATTTCGATCCCAGCAACCCGCCCACCGTCGACACCGGCGCCGTGCGCCGCGCCTGGGCCGCCTGGGCCGCGCTGCGCTCCGCCGAGTACAGCCCGGGGCTGCCCGGCCGGCTGCGTTCCGCGCACACCCGGTTGGTGGACGAGCTGGATCTGCTCCAGCAGGGCACGCGCAAGGAATTGGACCGCCTGGACGAGGTGTGGGCGCCGCTGGTGCCGCGCGTGGCGGGCTGGCTGGCGCGGGCGCGCGAGGTGGCGGTGAACGCCGCCGAACTGCGCACGCTCAAGCGCGCCGAGGAGTGGTTGAAGTCGGCCACCGCCGGTCTGCGCGACGAACGGATGGCGCCGCTGGAGACCACGGCGCGGTGGGTGTGGCGCACACTGCGCCAGCAGAGCAATGTGGAGCTGGGCGCGATTCGCTTGCAGGGCAACGCCGGAACGGCGCGGCGGGTGCTGCTCGACGTCACCGTGGACGAGGTGGACGGCGCGGCGCTGGGCGTGATGAGCCAGGGTGAGCTGCACGCACTGGGCCTTTCGCTGTTCCTGCCGCGAGCCACGGTGGAGGACAGCCCTTTTCGCTTCGTCATGATCGATGATCCGGTGCAGGCGATGGATCCGGCGAAGGTGGACGGGCTGGCCCGGGTGCTGGCGTTCGTGGCGTGGAGCAGGCAGGTGGTCGTCTTCACCCACGACGAGCGGCTGGCCGAGGCGGTGCGCCGCATGCAACTCGACGCGCGGGTGCTGGAGGTGCAGCGGCGCGAGCGGTCGGTGGTGGAGGTGCGCACCGCGAGCGACCCGGTGCGCCGCTACCTCGACGACGCGCGGTCGCTGGCCCGCACCCCGCAGCTGCCGCCCGCCATCGCCGACGAACTCGTCGCCACCTGCTGCCGCTCGGCGATCGAGGCGGCGGCGCTGGCCAAGGCGCGGCGCGTGCTGCTCTCGGGCGGGATGCACCACCGGCAGGTGGAACGCCACGTCGAGGGCGCGCACACCACCCGGGCGATGGTCGCGCTGGCCGTCATGGGCGTGACCTACAACGTGGACCACCTCAACGCGCATCTCTCGCGGGAGGCGGGCTGGCTGGTCGGCGTGCTGCGCGACGTCACGGCGGGCGCGCACGTGCCGATCCGTCGCGGTGTGCGCGAATTGATCGGCGACACCGAACGTTTCATCGCCTGGATCAGCCGGTGACGGGCCGCCGCGGTCCGGGTCGGCGCCCGCACGGTGCGAAACGCCCGCCGCGGCCGCCGCGCGCGCCGCGACCGTCGGTGGCCGAACGGTTCGACGCCGTGGACCGGTTGCTCGACGGCCAGGTGACGGCCGCCGGTGGCGTGTGGTCGCGGGCGACGGCGTGGATCCTGCGCCTGGCCCTCGAACAGGCCGTGGACGAGCTGTGGGCGCGCGAGGCGCCGGAGCTGACCCGCTGCCCGATGCGCGCCCAGCTCGTCGCGCTGCGCGTGTACACGACGCCGGAGGTCGCCGCGCAGGTCGCGGCCGTGTGGGCGGCACTCTCACGTGCCGCCCACCACCACGACTACGAACTCGCGCCGAGCGTCACCGAACTGCGCCGCTGGCGGGAGCAGACGGCGGCGGTGGCCGAGGCGCTGGCGGGTCACGGCTACACGTGGGTGCGGACCGAGGGGTGAGCCTGCGCCGAGCCTGTCGGCGGTCGTGACGGGTTCGGGCCGAGGCGTGAGCCGTTGGCCGGGTGCGAGTAGTGGCGTGCGCCGACTTCGCTGGGTGCGGTGCGGTTGCCCCAGCCGGCTTCGCGGGGTGCGGGTAGTGGCTCGCGCTGTGCCCGCCGGGTGTGGGTATCGAGCCGTGTTCGCTGGGCGGGGGCGGTCGCCCGAGCGCGAACCGGGCGCGGCAGGATGGGGCGCATGGGAAAGTCGCAGGTGTGCCCGTGCCGAAGGGGTGAGCCGTTCGAATTATGTTGCGGGCCCGCGCTTTCCGGAGACAAGCCCGCGCCGACGGCGGAGGCGTTGATGCGCTCGCGATTCACGGCGTTCGCCACCGGCGATGCGGACTACCTGCTGCGGTCGTGGTCGGCGCGGACCCGGCCCGCGACGATCGACCTCGACCCCGGGCAGCGGTGGCTGTTCCTGGAGGTGCTGCGGACCGAGCGGGGCGGGCCGTTCGACGACACCGGGGTGGTCGAGTTCGTCGCGCACTATCGGGACGATCGCGGGCGCGGAGAGTTGCACGAGGTCAGCCGGTTCGTGCGGGAAGACGGGGCGTGGATGTACCTGGACGGTGTGATCGAAGCCTGACGCGGCCGATCCCCGCCCGGCGCGCACCCCCGCGCTCGAGTAGCGTCGACCCCTATGCCACGTGTTGCGATCGAGTACTGCACCCAGTGCCGCTGGCTATTGCGGGCGGGGTGGATGGCGCAGGAGCTGCTCACTACCTTCGCCACCGACCTGGACGAGGTCGCGCTGGTGCCCGGGGAGGGCGGGGTGTTCCGGATCACCGTCGACGGCGCGCAGATCTGGGAGCGCAAGGCCGACGGCGGGTTCCCGGAGATCGCGGTGCTCAAGCAGCGGGTGCGCGACAAGGTCGCCCCGGACCGTGATCTCGGTCATGCCGACCGTCAGGCGGATGGGCCGTCCGCCTGAGCCGATCCGCGCCGCTCAGGCGCAGCAGCCTCCGCCGCAGCAACCGCCCCCGCCGGCGGGCGCGGCGGGCGGCGGGGGTGCGCCCGCACCGGCCTTCCCGACCGTCGCGAACGTGGTCAGGAGCTTGACGGTGTCGTCGTGGCCGCTCGGGCAGGTCGCCGGATCGGCGGACCGCGCCATGGGCCGATTCACCTCGAAAGTATCCCCGCAGCTGCGGCATCGGAAGCTGTAGTTCGGCATTCGATCAGGGTAGCGCCGCGGTCACGGTTGGTGCGTCGTCCCGGTGGCACCTCCGGGGCGGACGTAGCATCGAAGGAAGATCGCGAAGCGCCGGCCGCGGTGTGGCTACTCCGCAGCGCACGTGGGGCCGGTGGCAGGAGGTGCGAACCATGAGCACTGGGATCGAGCAGGACCGGGCCCTCGCCGACGCGGCGGCCCCCGTGGTCCCGACGACCTCCGGACGGGTGCGCGGCCAGGCCGAGGGCGGGATCGCCGTCTGGCGCAGCATCCCGTACGCGGCGCCCGTCACCGGGACGCGCCGGTTCCGTCCGCCCGTGCCGCCCGAGCCGTGGGACGGCGTGCGCGACTGCGTCATGTTCGGCGAGATCGCCCCGCAGACGATGGGCAACATGGTGCCGGTCGACTCCGACCTGCACATGGGCGAGGACTGTCTGTGGCTCAACGTGTGGGCCCCGCTCGCGCCGGCCGAGGCGCCGCGCCCGGTGCTGGTGTGGTTGCACGGTGGCGCGTACTGCCTGGGCACCGCCGCACAGGCCATCTACGACGGGCGCAGGCTGGCCGAGACCGGCGACGTGGTGGTCGTCACGGTGAACTACCGGCTCGGCGCGCTCGGGTTCCTCGACCTCTCCTCGCTGTTCCACGGCTTCACCCCGAACCTCGGGCTGCACGATCAGCTGGCCGCGCTGGGCTGGGTGCGCGACAATATCGCCGCGTTCGGCGGAGACCCCGGCAACGTCACGCTGTTCGGGGAGTCCTCGGGCGCGGGCTGCGTCACGGCCCTGCTCACCTCGCCGGCGGCCGAGGGGCTGTTCCACCGAGCGATCGCGCAGAGTCCGCCCGCGACAACGGTTTTCGGGCAGGAACGGGCGGCGCGGGTGGCCTGCCGATTCCTCGAGCTGTTGGAGCTGCCGCCCTCGCGCGCGCTGGAACTGATCGACCTGCCGATCGACCGGGTGGTGCGCGCGGCGGACATCCTGCTCGACGAGGTGCCGCTGGCCGAGCCGGGACGGCTGGCGGCCGCGCCGGTGGTCGACGGCGACCTGTTGCCGGGGTATCCGATCGACCGGTTCCAGCAGGGGCGTTCGCACCGGGTGCCGCTGATCATCGGGACCAACAAGGACGAGGCGTCGCTGTTCCGGGTGTTCCGCTCGCCGATCATGCCGGTGACGCCCGACGCGGTGAACGTGATGCTGCGCGACGTGGCGCAGAGCCACCCCGACATGTCGCCGGAGCGCATCGCCGAGATCACCTCCGCCTACCCGGATCTGGACAAGACGCGCGGCGCGCTGGCCATGTCCACCGACGCGGCGTTCCGCATGCCCGCGCACTGGGTGGCCGACGCCCACGCCCAGCACTCCCGCACCTGGGCCTATCGCTTCGACGCCGCCACCCCGATGTTGCGGGCCGCCCGCGTCGGCGCGGGACACGCGACCGAATTGCCGTATGTCTTCGGCAATTTCGGCACGCTGAACCACGACCCCACCTTCTGGCTGGGTGGCCGCAAGGTGGCGACGGAGATCTCCGGCCGCATGATGCGGCGCTGGCTGGCCTTCGCCACCCACGGCGTGCCCGCCGCGCTCGACGGCTCCAAGCACTGGCCCCCGTACCACCCGGCCACCCGCACGACCCTCGTCATCGACACCGCCGACCGCGTGGTGGACAACCCCGACGAACAGCTCTTCACCGCCTGGGGGGACCAAGCCGTGGGCTTCAGCTGAGCGCGGGGCCACGCAGTCGGGCCGGTGGACCCGATTTCTGGTGCCTGGGGCTCGCGGATCGGCTCGGGCAGACTGGTGGGGCGGTCGAGCCCGGCCGGATGTGCCGGGTGGGGGCGGCTGGTGGTGCGTTCGGCATCCGCCGAGGTTCGGGTGCCGGATTGGAGTGTGGCGTGATGGGTGGTCGAGGCGGGGCGTCGTGGCGGGTCGCGGGCGGGGCGCTGCTCGCGGTGTTCGGGTTCCTGCTGCTCGCCGTATTTCCCGCCGGGCCGGTCGGTGCGCAGGAGGCGGCCGGTGACGTCGACGCGGCGGCGGTGGACAGGTTCGTGGAGGAGTACCTGGACCGGACCGGATTACCCGGGGTGGCGGTGGCGATCACGCACGGCGACCGGGTGGTGCACGTCGCGGGGTACGGAACGGATTCGACAGGGGCCGCCATCACCGGTGACTCCCCGATGCCCGTCGCGTCGGTGAGCAAATCCTTTGCGGCGCTGGCGGTCATGCAGCTGGTGGAAGCGGGGCGGGTCTCGCTGGACGAGCCGGTGCGACGGTACCTGCCCGACTTCGTCATGGCCGACGACCGCGCCGAGCGCATCACCGTGCGGCAGCTGATGCAGCAGACCTCCGGGATGGCCGACAGCGCGTTCGCGGATCTGCGTATGCCGCAGGCGCATTCGCTCGAGGAGGCGGTGACGCGGCTGAAGGACGCCGAGCTGGCCTCCGAACCGGGGACCGAGTACCACTATCACAACCCGAATTTCCAGGTCGCCGCCCGCATCGTGGAAGTCGTCGCGGGGCAACCGTACGGGGACTACCTGCGCGAGCACATCTTCGAGCCGATCGGCATGGCCGACAGCTACACCGTGGACCGCCCGGCCGACGCGCACGACGTACCGCGCGGCCATATCCGCCTGTACGGCAAGGCGATCGCGGTCGGCGAGATCGACTGGTTCGTCAACGGCAGCCACGGCATCGTCACCACGGCGGCGGATCTGGCGCGCTGGCTGACGGTGCAGAACGGCGGCGGGCGCGCGGGGGAGGGGCCGCGGATCGCCACCGAGGAGTCGGTGAATCTGATGCACGCCCCGTCTCCGGTCGGCGGCTATCGCATGGGGTGGCAGTACGACGAGACCGATCCCACGCGCGTCTATCACGGCGGCGACTGGTTCACCTATACCGCCCAGCAGGTGCTGCTCCCCGAAACCGGTTACGGCATAGCCGTTCTCGCCAACATGGGGATGGGCTTGGAGGACGACCCCGCGATCATCGCCGACGGACTGGTCGCGCTGACCCGAGGCCAGGATCCCGAGGTGCGCCGCCCGGCCGGGATCTACGCCGACTGGGCGCTCGGCGCGGCCACCCTCGGTGTGGTGGTGGGCGCGGGGGTGCTGATCGGCCGCGCCAAGGGCTGGGCCGACCGTCGAGCCGGATGGCCGCTCGCGCGTACCGTGGCGACCCAATTGCCTTATCTGGCGGCGATTCCCCCGCTGGTGTTGCTGCCCCAGCTGGGTTCGCTGGTGTTCGCGGGTCGCGCGGGCGGGTACGAGCACGTGCTGTACGTGCTGCCGTCCGCGCCGATCTTCCTGGTGGTGGCGTCGGTCGCCGGGGCGGCGGTGGTGGCGGTGCGCGCGGTTCGCTTGCGCGCCAGGCGAACCGCGCCCGCCGACCCACCGTCCGCCGAGGCGGTCAGCCCTCAGTCGTCATCGTCGCGATCGGTGTCGTGATCCAGGACCCGCCCGTCGTCGGCCGAGATCTCGAGGTCGTGTCCGAGCCACGAGGGCCGCATCCGCGTACCCGACACTCCGGCCGCGGCGTGTATTCAGCGCCGCCCGCTCCTGCGAGGGGCGGTGAAACGCGCGACGTTCGGACGCCCGGATTCCTCAGACACTCGCCGTGGTCCGCAGCGGCGCGCGGTGCCCGAGATCGACCGGCATCCGCGAATATCCGTGCAGGGTGAACAGTTCGCGGCGGCGGGGTGCGCCGTCCAGGCGGAGATCCGGGAACCGTTCGAACAGTGCCCGCAACGCGTACGTGCCCTCCATGCGCGCCAGGGCCGCGCCCAGGCAGACGTGGATGCCGTTGCTGAACGACAGGTGATCCCTGGCGTTGGCCCGCCCCACGTCGAAGCGGGTGGGGTCGGCGAACACCTTCGGGTCGCGGTTCGCGCCCGCCAGCGACAGCACCACCGTGTTGCCCTTGCGCAGCCGCACGCCGCCGAGTTCCACGTCCTCGTGCGCGGTGCGCGCCGTGGTGTGCACCGGGGAGTCGAGGCGCAGCACTTCCTCGACGGCGTTCGGCCACAGGTCCGGCTCCTCGCGCAGCCGCGCGAGCTGATCGGGATTGCGGACCAGCTGCACCACCCCGTTGCCGATCAGGTTGACCGTGGTCTCGAAACCCGCGCCCATCAGCAGGCTGGCGGTGGCCTTGAGCGCGTAGTCGTCCAGGTCGCCCGAGACGACCAGGGTGCTCAGGATGTCCTCGCCGGGATCGCGGCGCAGCCGGGCGATGTGCTGATCGAGGTAGTCGTTCATCACCTCCATCGACACCAGCGCGCGCCGGTGCGCCCGCCACGGGATGCCCAGATCCAGCAGTGGCGTCATCCGGTCGCCCCACTCCAGGAACATGGCGCGGTCCCGGTCGGGGAAGCCGAGCATCTCGGAGATGATCGCGATCGGGACCTGCGAGGCGTAGGCCGCGACCAGGTCGGCCGAGCCGCCGGAGGGCAGCGCGTCCAGCAGTTCCACGGTGACCGACTCGATGCGGTCGCGCAGCCTGCCGATGGCGCGCGGGGTGAACGCCGAGGCGACCGGTTTGCGCATGGCCGTGTGCTGGGGCGGGTCGATCACCAGCATCGACGGCGGTTCGACCGGGTTGGGCGGCAGCGGCGAGCGGTCGGCCAGGATCTGCAGCGGCTTCGGGATGCCGAAGCTCTCGGTGGTGCGCACGCCGAAGCGGTTGTCACGCAGAATGGTGCGGCACAGTTCGTGATCGACGGTGGCCCAGGCCAGCGGCGTGCGGACCATCCGGCCGCGGCCGCGCAGGTCCTCGATCAGCGGATACGGATCGGCGATGCCCGCGGGCCCGCCCATCAACTGGGCGAACGTGTCCCCGCGCCGCGCGCGGGTGCGCAGGATCAGGCGAGGCAGACCCTGCTGTGACAGCCAGCGGAACCAGTACTGCGGCTTCATATCCCATCAACCCCATCGTTGTGCGGACAACATCCACGGTACGGATTCGCGGCCGACGGGGGAACTGTTCCGGAGTCGGAGGGCGTCTCCTACTCCGGTAGGAGACGCCGGTTCGCGCTCACCCCACCTGCGCGGTGACCCGCTCCGATTCGATCAACCGATCCCGACGGCCGGGGTCGGGGTTGGCGACCTGCACCAGCGAGGCGCCCGCCGCCAGCACCGCGACGAACCCGTTGATCAGTTCCTCCGGGGTGTCCCACGGTGCGCTGGAGAGCACCCGGTCGCCCTCGGAGAACCCTTGGCGGGCCGCCGATTTGCGGGCCGCCGCGAGCACCTCGGCGACCGCCAGGCCGTCCAGCGCCACACCGGCGCCGCCGGGGAAGAACTGGTCGCCGTGCACGCGCACCGCCGTGGCGAAATCGGTGATGCCGACGGGCAGATCGCGGATCGGGGCGCCCAGCGGGTCCAATGACAGCGCGGCCACCTCATCGATACCGTCGGCGTCGTCGATCCGGCCCGCCGTGACGAGCGCCAGTTCGGCGTCGGGATCGGGGCGCAGCACCACTTCGGTCCCGGCCCACCAACAGCCCAGTAGCACCGCCGCGGTCTGCCAGTGCGCGGGCAGCAGCACCGCCACGCGCGCGCCGGGGGTGAGGCCGAATTCGTCGCGGATCAGGTTGGCCGTCTTGGCCGCCCAGTTCGCCAGCGTCAGGCCGGACAGTTCGACGCGGGCGCCGGTGGCGTCGTCGTAATACGTGACCCGCGGCCCGGCGGGGTCCCTGGACAGGATCGGATCGAGCACCGCCTCGGTGAGGTTCGGCGCGCCGTGGTCACGCATGGGTTCCTTCACGCTTCAGTTCACGCATTTCGGTCCGTTCTGGCCTGCGTCGATCGGAGGGGCGGGGGGAACCGGTGTCGCGGTGCCCGACGTTCCGGAGAAGTCGAACACCGAACTCGCGGCCGAGCCCGGACCAGAATAGTCGCTCGCCAGCACGACGCTCACCGCATCCGGCGCCATGCCCGGTTCCGCGACCACGGTCAGTCCGCCCAGGGCCTCGGCCACGGCGGCGGCCTTCGGGTCCGAGCTGTCGGCCGCGAGCACCCGGCTGCCGGTGACGCCCGCCCCTTGGTAATTGCCCACCTCGCCCGGCCGGAAACCCTTGCCGCCCAGCGCCTGCGACACCTGCGCGGCCAGTCCGGCGACGCCGCCGGCGTTGAACACGTCCACGGTGACCGTCCTCGGGTCCACCGCGGGTTCGTCGGCCTGCTGCTCGCCGACCAGCGAGGCGACGTAGGTCTTGACCGTCTTCGGATCGACGCGCACGACCGATTCGCCGCCGGCGGTGGTGCCGTTGAGGTCGGCGAC
Source organism: Nocardia puris (assembly GCF_036051655.1). Lineage (NCBI taxonomy): Bacteria > Bacillati > Actinomycetota > Actinomycetes > Mycobacteriales > Nocardiaceae > Nocardia > Nocardia puris. The sequence goes on from NZ_CP107943.1 coordinate 3,590,894, forward strand.
CGGGATGGTCTCGAAGGTCACCTGCCCGCCGGACAGGTCCTGGAGCTGCTGAAGAAACGCGATCACGTCCCAGTCCTCGTCCAGCACCACGGTGCGCCCGACCGCCTCGGTGAGTTCGCTCAACCGGCCCGGATTCGCCAGGGTCTTCGCGCTGAGCACCTGCCCGACCAGCTGGGCCATGAACACCTGCTGGCGCACGATCCGGTCCAGATCGCCGCGCGGCAGGTCGTGGCGCTGGCGCACGAAGCTCAGCGCCCGCGGCCCGTCCAGGCGCTGCGGGCCCGCCGGGAAGTTCGCGCCCGACATCCACTCGTTCACGGGATTGTTCAGGCACACCTCGACACCGCCCACGGCATCGGTGAGCAGCACGAACCCGAGCAGGCTCACCTCGGCGTAGTGGTCGACGGTGATGCCGGTGAGGTTCGCCACGGATTCGACCAGGGCGCGCCGGCCCGCCTCGGTGGACTCGCGCTCGGCGCGGTCCGCGGCGACGCCGCTCTCGATGAGTTCGGCGCGTTCGGCCTCCTTGGTGGCGCCGTACGCGGAGTTGATCTTGCCCTTGCCCAAGCCGGGGATGTCGACGTAGGAGTCGCGCGGGATGGAGATGGCGGTCGCGGAGCGCCCGTCGTCGGGGACGCGGACCAGCACGATGGTGTCGGTGTTGGTGCCCACCTCGTCGCCCGCGTGCAGCATGTCGCGTTCGGCCTGGCTGAGCGGGTTGCCGTGGGCGTCGGTGCGGCTGTCCACGCCGACCAGCAGGATGTCGACGGCGCCGTCGCGCCCGCCGCCCAGCCCGAGCCCGCCGATCCGCTCGATGCCCGAGATGAGCGCGTCCACGCTGTGCCAGCCGAAACCCGTCACCACGAACACCGCCGCCGCCAGCGCCGCGGCGGACAGGCGCAGCGCGCCCAGCGGGCGCCGGTCGAACCGCGCCGCGGCTGCCGGTGTACTCCTCCGCTGCACTGCGCATCCTCTCGACAAAGCCCGATATTCGCCCCGACCGCCCCCGCGTCCGGTGGCCCCCCGTAGTGCGTTCCGGCGGCCGTGCCGACCGGATACCCCGCCCCCAGGCTAACGAACGGTTACCCCGGCGGACCGGACCCGCAGGTGTACCGGCGTGCCAGACTTGCGGCCGTGACCGCCGCATCGCCCGCCGCCCGCCGCCTGCTCGTCACCGGATCCGGGGGACAGGTCGGCGCACAGATCCTGCGACTGGACCCCGCTGCGCTGGGGTTACCCCGCGCCGAGCTCGACATCACCGACCCGGCCGCCGTCGGCGCGGTGATCGCGCCGGGTGACGTGGTGATCAACTGCGCCGCGTATACCGCCGTGGACGCCGCCGAGTCCGATCCGGGCGCCGCGTTCGCCGTCAACGCCACCGGACCCGCCGTGCTCGCCGCGGCCTGCGCACGGGTCGGCGCGCGCCTCATCCACCTCTCGACCGACTATGTGTTCCCCGGCACAGCGCGCGCGCCCTATGAGACCGGCGACCCGACCGGCCCGAGATCGGTGTACGGCCGCACCAAGCTCGCGGGAGAACGAGCCGTGCTCGAACGCGCCGCGCAGGTCCACGTGGTCCGCACCGCGTGGGTCTACACGGGCGTGGGCAGCGATTTCGTCGCCACCATGCGCCGCCTGGAGCGCGAACGCGACACCCTCACCGTGGTGAACGACCAGCTCGGCTCACCCACCTACGCCCGCGACCTGGCGGCCGGTCTGCTCGAACTCGCCGCGCACCCCGGCGCTCCCCGCGTCCTGCACGCCACCAACGCCGGGCATGCCACCTGGTTCGACCTGGCCCGCGCGGTATTCGCCGAGATCGGCGCCGATCCCGAGCGCATCCGTCCCGTCGACTCGTCCGCCTACCCCCGCCCCGCCCGCCGCCCGGCCTACTCGGTGCTCTCGGGCCGCGCCTGGGCCGAGGCGGGGCTGACCCCGCTGCGCGACTGGCGCGCGGCATTGCACGCGGCGCTGTCGGACGAGCGGTGATCGACGCTCGCCTTCGGCCGGAGATCTGTGGCGGCACGTAGGCCGGTGGAACGGCGCGATGCACTTCGCGAACGGGCCCGTCGGCGAACCGCCCGCGTTGGCCGACATACCGCGGGGCGGCAGGCAGCGGACCGGTCCGTGACGTCGATCCGCTGCCCAGGCCCTGCGCGGCCCGAGCCGGAAGGCCCGCCACCCGCGCGATGAGAAACGATGGGCGCGTACCGGATTCGGGTCGTCCGGCCCCGCCGATCCAGACCGTCCGGTCTCGCGCGAGTGTGGAACCGGCCACGCGCGGCGGCGTGGTTCCTACTAGGCTGCGGAGTCGTGAGCGAACGTAGTGAGCGAACCATGTCACAGTGCGCCGCGCGCACGCTGCGGGCGAGCGCCAGCGAGGCTGTGGCGTGAGCGCACCCGATCCCGCGGCCCCCGGTGGCCTTGCCGTCGTCACGGTGACCTATTCGCCCGGCGAGCACCTCGAGCACTTCATCACCACCCTGGCCCACGCGACCAGCGAGAAACCGCGGGTGATCCTGGCCGACAACGGGTCGGTGGACGGGGTGCCGGAGCTGGTGGCCGAGGCCAACGCGCACGTGCGGCTGCTGCGCACCGGCGGCAATATCGGGTACGGCGGTGCCATCAACCGGGCGGTCGCCGAGATCGACCCGTCGATCGAGTTCATCGTGATCGCCAACCCCGACATCCGCTGGGGCACCGACGCCATCGACGACCTGCTCGCCGCCGCCCAGCGGTGGCCGCGCGCGGGCGCGCTCGGGCCGATGGTGCGCGAACCGGACGGCAGCGTCTACCCCTCCGCGCGCCGGGTGCCCGGCCTGGCCGACGGCGCGGGCCACGCCATCCTCGGCGCGGTGTGGCCCGGCAACCCGTGGACGCGGCGCTACCGCCAGGAGAACGAGGAGATCTCCGAGCGCCCGGTGGGCTGGCTGTCCGGCTCCTGCCTGCTGGTGCGCCGCTCGGCGTTCGACGCCATCGAGGGCTTCGACTCCCGCTACTTCATGTACATGGAGGACGTCGACTTCGGCGACCGCATGGGCAAGGCGGGCTGGCAGAATGTCTTCGTGCCGTCGGCCGAGGTCACGCACGCCAAGGGACACGCCGCCGGACGGCATCCCGAGGTGATGCTGCCCGCGCACCACGCCAGCGCGTACCGCTTCCAGGCCGACCGGCATCCGCACTGGTGGCAGGCACCGCTGCGGCTGGCGCTGCGCGCCGGACTTGCGATCCGCTCCCGGATTGCGGTTCGATCCGCTCTGCGCCAGCAGGGCCGGTAACGGTCCCCGAGGCGCGGTCAACAGGCGCACCAGCGCCGCGTGGAGAGGCGAACAGGGGAACACCGATGGCAGGAAATCCAGGCACCGACGCCGTGATTCTGGTCGGCGGTCAGGGCACGCGGCTGCGGCCGCTGACCCTGTCGGCCCCCAAGCCCATGCTGCCCACGGCGGGCTTGCCGTTCCTCACCCACCTGCTCGCGCGCATCGCCGAGGCCGGGATCACGCATGTGGTGCTTGGCACGTCGTTCAAGGCGGAGGTGTTCGAGGAGCACTTCGGCGACGGCGCCGAACTCGGGCTCGAGATCGAGTACGTCACCGAGACCGAGCCGCTGGGCACCGGCGGCGGCATCCGCAACGTGCTGCCCAAGCTGCGCGCCGACAACGTGATGGTGTTCAACGGCGACGTCCTCGGCGGCACCGACCTGGGCGCCATCCTCGACACCCACGAGTCCACCAAGGCGGATGTGACGCTGCACCTGGTGCGCGTCTCGGACCCGCGCGCGTTCGGCTGCGTCCCCACCGACGCCGACGGCCGCGTGCTGGAGTTCCTGGAGAAGACCCAGGACCCGCCCACCGACCAGATCAACGCCGGGTGCTACGTCTTCCGCCGCGAGTACATCGAGAAGATCCCGGCCGGGCGGCCGGTGTCGGTCGAGCGCGAGGTGTTCCCCGCGCTGCTGGCCGAGGGCGCGCGCGTGCAGGGCCACGTCGACTCCTCGTACTGGCGCGATATGGGCACGCCCGAGGACTTCGTGCGCGGTTCGGCCGATCTGGTGCGCGGGATCGCGCCCTCGCCCGCGCTGCCCGGTCAGCGCGGCGAATCGCTCGTGCACCCGGGCGCGGGTGTCGCGCCGGGTGCGGTGCTGATCGGCGGCACCGTGGTGGGTCGCGGCGCGGAGATCGGCGCGGGCGCGCGGCTGGACGGCGCGGTCGTCTTCGACGGCGCCGTGGTGGAGGCGGGCGCGACGGTGGAACGCACCATCATCGGCTTCGGCGCGCGCATCGGCCCCCGCGCCTTGGTGCGCGACGGCGTCATCGGCGACGGCGCCAACATCGGCGCCCGCTGCGAACTGCTGCGCGGTGCGCGGGTGTGGCCGGGGGTGGAGATCCCCGACGGCGGCATCCGCTTCTCCACCGACGTCTGAGCTCAGGTCGTGTCGGCGCGCTTCCACAGGTAGCGCGTCTTCGGCCGGCCCGCGCGCCCGTAGTCGGACTTGCGCAGCACCAGGCCGTCGTCGGCCAGCTTCTCCAGGTAGCGCCACGCGGTGATCCGCGAGACGCCGACGGTGTTGGCGGCCTCCGCGGCGGTGATGCCGTTCGCGGCGGCGCGCACCGACCGCGACACCTCCTCGAGTGTCTGCGGCACAACGCCTTTCGGGGTGTTGGCGCGCTGGTCGGGGGTGCGCAGGGCGCTCAGCGCGCGGTCGATGTCGAGCTGGGAGAGGGCGGATTCGCCCGCGGGTAGCGCGGTGCGGAACTCCCGGTAGCGCTCCAGCTTGTCGCGGAACGCCGCGAAGGTGAACGGCTTGAGCAGATACAGCACCACGCCGTTGGCGACGGCCGTGCGCACCATGGTGAGGTCGCGCGCGGAAGTGATGGCGATGACGTCGGGGCTCGGCGTGAGCCCGCTCAGCGCGGCCGCCACGTCCAGGCCGCTGGTGTCGGGCAGGCCGATGTCCATGAGCACCAGGTCGATCGGGCTCTCGTCGGCGGCGGCGGTGGCGGCCGCGCGCATGGCGTCGCGTCCGGTGTGGGCGACGCCGACGGCGGTGAACCCGGGGATGCGCTCGACGTAGGCGCGATGCGCCTCGGCGATCAACGGTTCGTCCTCGACGATCAGCACTCGGATCACGACGGTCCTTCCAGGGTGGTTCGCGCCGGTATTGCGTTGTGTCCGGCGCTTTTTCGATCTTCCCCCCGCGGAATCGTCACGGTGACAGTACTTTCCGGTGTGCTGTCGGCGGTGATCACCCCGTGATGCCGCGCGACGACCCGGTGCACCAGGGCCAGCCCGAGGCCGTGGTGATCATCCTTGGTGGTGTAGCCGCGCTCGGCCGCCCTGGCGAAGGTCTCCGCCGTCATGCCGGGCCCGCTGTCCGACACCCGGACGAACAGCGTCGAATCATCTTGGCGCACCGCCACTTCCACCCATGCGGCGGAGCTGCCCGCGGCGGCGTCGATGGCGTTGTCGACCAGGTTGCCGACCAGCGTCACCGCCTCGCGGGCGGTGAGCGGCGCGGTGGAGTCGAGTGCGGTGTCCTCCGAGACGGTCAGCTCCAGGCCGCGTTCGGCGGCCTGGTTCACCTTGCCGAGCAGCAGTGCGGCCAGCGCGGGTTCGCCGACCGCGGCCATCAGCCGATCGATGAGCGACTGGGAGAGTTCGAGTTCCGCGGTGGCGAACTCCACCGCCTCGCGCGGCTTGCCGAGTTCGACCATGGTGACCACGGTGTGCAACCGGTTGGCGGCCTCGTGCGCCTGCGAGCGCAGCGATTCGGCGAAGCTGCGCACCGAGTCGAGTTCGCCCAGCACGTTGCGCAATTCGGTGTGGTCGCGGATCGTCATCACGGTGCCGAGCGCGCGGCCCTGCGAGGTGACGATGTCCTGGTTCACCAGCAGGATGCGATCGCCCGTCACGTGCATCTCGTCGCGCACCACGCCGCCGCCCATCCGTCGCAGCGACAGCGGCAGGTCGGCACGGCGCACCGGCCCGTCCGGCAGATCGAGCAGCCTGCGCGCCTCGTCGTTGACCACCTCGGCCAGCTCGCTCGTGCCGAACACCACCAGGCCCTCGTGCACGGAGTGCAGCACCGCGTCGTGGTGCTCGTACATGATGCGCAGCTCGTCGGGGTCCAGGCCGTGGGTCTGGCGGCGCAGCCGCCTGCTGAGCAGGAACGAGCCGATCGCCGCCACCACCAGGCCCGCCGCCGCGACACCCAGGATGTCGGGCAGGCGCGCCGCCACCTGATCCCCGATGCGGGCGCGGGTGACCCCGACCGACACCAGGGCGATCACCCGGTCGTCGTCGCGCACCGGTGTCACCGCGCGGATGGAGGGGCCGAGGGTGCCGGTGAAGGTCTCGGTGAAGGTCTCGCCGGCCAGCGCGCGATCGATATTGCCGACGAACTGTCCGCCGATCTGTGCGGGATTGGTGTGGGTGAACCGGGTCCGATCGGGGGCCATGACCACGATGAAGTCCATGCCGGTGCGCACGCGGATCTGTTCGGTCACCGGCTGCAACCGCGCCGTCGGGTCGGGCGAGAGCACCGCCTCGCGCGTGGACGGAGCCTGGGCGACGCTGACCGATATGTCCCTGACCTCGCGTTCGGTGGTGAGGTCGTTGGTGCGCCGCGCCTCGAAGACCGCGGCGACGGTACCGCCGACGATCACCAGCGCCAGGACGACCAGCTGCAGGACGAACGCCTGCGCGGCCAGCGACAGCCGATAGCGGCCGTGCCGGAACCGGCGAGGTCGCGGGGACGGATCGGACCCCGCGCCGGATGCGGGTCGATCACGTCGCACTTGATTTCCTCCATCGAACGTTATGCATAACCGTTGAACGTTATGCACCAAACAGTGACCCGCGTCACTGGGGCCGAGAACATTGTGCACATCGGGCCGCGCGGTGCATACCCCGGCTCCGACGCCGTACCCGCCTCACACGGGCAGCGCGGCCGCCAATTCCGGCATCAAATCGGAGAGCAGGATTCGCCATGAGCGATAAATCTAGATCAGCGCGCTTGTCGCACGCTGGTGTCGACTGCGCGCGACGCGATCGGCTGTCCGCGCCGTGGCGCTCCGGGCACGGGCGCGCCATCCAGTGCCCGCCCCCGCCGCCCGGCGGCACCGGGGAGGTCAACCGATGAGCGCCAGCACCGACGCCGCCCCCGCTCCGGCCCGCAAACGCGACCGCACGCACTGGCTCTACCTGGCCGTCATCGTCGCCGTCGTCGCGGGCGTGCTGGTCGGCTGGCTCGCACCCGGGGTCGGGCAGTCGCTCGCGCCGCTGGGCACCATGTTCGTCGACCTGATCAAGATGATGATCGCCCCGGTCATCTTCTGCACCATCGTGCTCGGCATCGGCTCGGTGCGCACCGCCGCCACGGTCGGCAAGGTCGGCGGGCTCGCGCTCGGCTACTTCCTCGTCATGTCGACCGTCGCGCTCGGCATCGGCCTGGTCGTCGGCAACCTGCTCGATCCGGGCAGCGGTATGGACATCGCCGAAAATGCCGGTGCTGGAGCGAAATACGCCGATCAGGCGCACAGCGGGGGCGGCACCATCGAATTCCTGCACGACATCATCCCGACCACACTGGTCTCCTCGCTCACCGCGGGCAGCGTGTTGCAGGCGCTGTTCGTCGCGCTGCTGGTGGGGTTCGCGGTGCAGGCGATGGGGTCGGCGGGCGAGCCGATTCTCGAGGCCGTCGGCATCGTGCAGAAGTTGGTGTTCCGCATCCTGGCGATGATCCTGTGGCTGGCGCCGATCGGCGCGTTCGGCGCCATCGCCAACGTGGTCGGGCGCACCGGGCTGGACGCGGTGGTGCAGCTGGCCACCCTGATGATCGCCTTCTACCTGACCTGCCTGGTGTTCGTGTTCGGCGTGCTCGGCGTGCTGATGCGGGTGGTGTCGGGGGTGTCGATCTTCAAGCTGGCGCGCTACCTCGGGCGTGAGTACCTGCTGATCGTGGGCACCTCGTCGTCGGAGTCGGCGCTGCCGCGGCTCATCGCGAAGATGGAGCACATGGGCGTGCAGCGCACCACCGTGGGCGTGGTCGTGCCCACCGGGTACTCGTTCAACCTGGACGGCACCGCGATCTATCTGACGATGGCGTCGATCTTCATCGCCGACGCGCTCGGCGTGCCGCTCAGCATTCCCGAACAGCTCGGGCTGCTGCTGTTCATGATCGTGGCGTCGAAGGGTGCGGCGGGTGTCACCGGCGCCGGCCTGGCGACGCTGGCGGGCGGCCTGCAGAGTCACCGGCCCGAACTGCTCGACGGGGTCGGTCTGATCGTCGGCATCGACCGGTTCATGTCGGAGGCCCGCGCGCTGACCAACTTCTCGGGCAACGCCGTCGCCACCGTGCTCATCGGCACCTGGACGAGAACCCTCGACGTGGACCGGGTCCGCAGTGTGCTGGCCCGCGAGATCCCGTTCGACGAAAGCACCATGGTCGACGACCACGCCTCCCCCGAACCCGACCCGAAACCGAAGTCCTTGGTACCGGTCTGATCCCGGTTGCCAGTCCCCGGCCCGGGCCGGGGACCAGGGCGGCACCGTGCGCCTAGCTCCCGCCGGTGCCGCCCGCCCCCTCGACGAAGGGCCCGCGCGATCCGCGGGCCCTTCGTTCGTGAATCACGCGGAGTAACCCCACTTCTCGGGATTCAAATGCACCTGCACCAACGCGTTCGCATGCCCGTGCCCCACCCCGTGCTCGGCTTTCAACCACTCCACCAATCCCTTGTGCCCCGCCACCCCGGACTTTGCCAGCAACTCGAACCACTCGGTCACCGGCTTGCCGTACTTGGCTTCGATGGACGGGAAATAGGAAGCGGGACCACTCGGCTTGCCGGACATGAACTCTCCTCATCTCGCTGTTCATCCTTCCGACGAGACGAACCGGTCGAACTCACCGCTTCGGCGCCCGATGTGACGCACGTCATGGAGCGGTCCGCAGCCGTCGGACGGTGCGCGGACCGGGTCGGTGGTCGAGTGGGTGGTGGCACCGTCGATGACTGTATTCACGGCGACGTGGCACCGGCCATCGATAACCTGGGGCGCGGGTAGCGTGGGCGTATGGCTGATGTCGTGGTGGTCGGGTCGGGGCCGAATGGGCTCGCGGCGGCGGTGACGTTGGCGGCGGCGGGGTTGTCGGTGGAGGTGTTCGAGGCCCAGGACACGGCCGGGGGTGGGTCGCGGACGGCGGAGTTGACGTTGCCGGGGTTCCGGCACGATGTGTGCGCGGGGGCGCATCCGATGGCCGCGGCGTCACCGTTCTTCCGGGCGTTCGACCTGCCCGCGCACGGGGTGGAACTGCTCACCCCCGAGGCGTCGTACGCGCATCCCCTCGACGGCGGGCGGGGTGCGGTGGCGTGGCGGGATCTGGAGCGGACCGTGGCGGGACTCGGGCTCGACGGGAAGGCGTGGCGGCGGCTGTTCGGGCCGCTGGTGCGCGACTGGCCCGGGGTCGTGGACGTCGCGATGGGTGATCTGCGCGGCATCCCCGACGATCTGGGAGCCGCGACGCGGTTCGGGCTGCGGCTACTGGAACAGGGCTCGCCGCTGTGGAACATCCGTTTCCGCGAGGACGCCGCGCCCGCGCTGCTGAGTGGCGTTGCGACGCACGCGATCACGTCACCGCGCGCGCTCCCGGCCGTGGGCGCGGGCCTGCTGCTCGGCACCCTCGCGCACGCCGAGGGCTGGGTGATCCCGCGCGGTGGCAGCCAAGCGATCCCCGATGCGCTGATCGCCGAACTCGAATCCCTCGGCGGCACCGTGCACACCGGCCACCGCGTCGACTCGCTGGACGAATTCGGCGGTGCGCGAGCGATTCTCCTCGACCTGGCCCCGGCGGGCTTGCTGCGCATCGCCGGTGACCGGCTGCCGCAGCGATATGCCAAGCGGCTCGGCAAGTTCCGCTACGGCGGCGCGGCGTGCAAGGTCGACTTCGCCCTGTCGGGCCCGGTGCCGTGGGCGGCGGAGGGCTGCGATCGCGCGGGCACCCTGCACCTGGTCGGCAGCCGGGCCGAGGCGATGGCGGCGGAAGGCGCGGTCGCCTCGGGCCGCCACGCCGACCGGCCCTACGTGCTGGCCATCCAACCCGGCGTCGTCGACCCCACGCGCGCACCCGAAGGCAAACACACCTTCTACACCTACGCCCACGTACCCAACGGCTCCGATATCGACATCAGTGAGGTCGTGATCGACCAGGTCGAACGTTTCGCCCCCGGATTCCGCGACCTGATCCTCGCGAAGAACGTGTGCACGGCCGCCGAAATGCCCACGCACAACGCCAACTACGTCGGCGGCGACATCTCCGCGGGCGCGATGACGCTGCTGCAGACGGCATTCCGCCCGGCACCCCGCTGGAACCCCTACGCCACACCACTTCCCGGCGTCTATCTGTGCTCGTCAGCGACCCCACCGGGCCCCGGCGTCCACGGCATGTGCGGCCTCCACGCCGCCCACCGCGTCCTGCGCCGCGAGTTCGACATCCACACCGAACCGTTGGACCTGGTGCGCGACAGCAAGATTCGGTCCCGCTGACGCGCGGGCTCACGTATCCGCACGCACCGCGCGATACAGGTCCGGTTCCAAGTACATCCGGTTCACGTGCGGCACCGCCGCGCGCACGCGGACTTCGGCGGCGTCGATGGCGGTGGCCACGGTGGCGATGTCGAGTCCGGGGACGATGGCGATCTTGGCGGCGACGAGCATGTCCTCGGGGCCGAGGTATTCGGTTTCCAGGTGGATGACGCGGTCGATGTGCTCGCCGTCGACGAGGTTGGCGCGGATGGCGGCGTATTCCGCCGGGGTGGCGCCCTCGCCGATGAGCAGGCTCTTCATCTCCACGATGAGCACCACCGCGATCGCGCCGAGCAGCACGCCGATGGCCAGGGTACCGATGCCGTCCCAGATCGGATCGCCGGTGAGCACGGTCAGCCCGACGCCCGCGAACGCGAACAGCAGGCCCACCAGCGCGCCGCTGTCCTCCAGCAGCACCACGGGCAGTTCCGGGTTGCGCGAGGTGCGGATGAATTCCCACCAGCTGGAACGTCCTTTGAGCGGCCGGGATTCGCGCCGCGCCGTCGCGAGGCTGAACGATTCCAGCGCCACCGCGACCCCGAGGATCACGATCGCGACCAGCGGCGACGTCAACTCTTCGGGCTCGCGGATCTTGCCGACGCCCTCGTAGATCGCGGCCAGCGACCCGAGCGAGAACAGCACCAGCGCCACCACGAACGCGTAGAAATACCGGTTGCGCCCGTAGCCGAAGGGATGCAACCGGTCCGGGCTCTGCGCCGCCCGCTTCTGCCCGAGCAGGAGCAGGAACTGATTCGACGTGTCGGCCACCGAGTGCACCGCCTCGGCCAGCATCGAGGACGACCCGGTGATCCCCGCGCCGATGAACTTCGCGATCGCGATCCCCGCATCCGCCGCCAGCGCCGCGAAGATCGCCGCCTTGCCTCCACTGGACGCCATGCGCGCGACGCTACCCGGACCGCCCCGCCCCGCGATCCCGACACGGCGGTCCCACCGCCCGATTTTGATGGTATGCATGTATCGCTTTAACTGATACGCTCATATCACATACTTGGAACAGGGGAGACCATGGCGAAAATCGGGCGGTTCACCAACGACAAGGCCGAGGCGGCGTTCCTCCGGGCCTACGACGCGATCTCCGCGCGGTGGCCGGTCCCATACACCGACCTCGATATCGAAACCTCTTTCGGCACAACGCGAGTACGCAAATCCGGGTCGGGCGACCACGCGCCGTTGGTGCTGCTGTCGGGCATGCCCGGCAATTGCCTGTTCTGGCAGCCGTTCATCGAGGAACTGGCGCGCGACCGGGTCGTCTACGCCCTCGACATCATGGGCTGGCCCGGCCGCTGTCGGCAGACCGCGCCGATCCGGGACCAGGACGACATCATCGGCTGGCTGGCGGAAACCCTCGACGGACTCGGCGTCGACCGCGTGCACCTCGCCGGATATTCCGTCGGCGCGTGGCTGGCCGCCCTGGTCGGAACGAAGCACTCGGATCGCCTCGCCAGCCTGAGCATGCTGGAACCGGGCGGCGCGACCTTCGCCAAACCGAAGTGGAGCCTGCTGCTGAAGCTCCTGGCGGCCGGGCTGTGGCCGACCGACAGGCGCATGCGTAAGATCGCGGCGCTGCTCACGCCGAGCGTCGCGCTCGACGACGAGGCGTGGGCGATGGCGAAGGCGGGCCGCAAATTCCGGCTCGCGCTGCCCTGGGAGCGTCCGCTCACCGACGACCAGCTGCGCGCCCTCACGGCCCCGCTACTGGTCCTCTTCGCCCGCGACACCGTCGTCAACGACCCCGAAATCGGCGCGCGCCGCCTCCGCGACCACGTACCCTCGGCCGACGTCGAGACCTACCCGGACGTCGGCCACGACCTGCTGTGGGCGCGCACCGACACGGTGATCCCCCGCTTCCTGGCCTTCGCTGCGAAACACGAACCAGCCCGGACCTGAGCGCTCGGATCGGAGGAAAGGGGAGACCATGGCGAAGATCGGACGGTTCCGGAACGCGACCGACGAGGCGGCGTTCCTGCGGGCGTACGAGGCGGTTGGCGCGGAGTGGCCGGTGTCGTTCACCGACCTCGATATCGAAACCTCGTTCGGCACAACGCGAGTGCGCAGGTCCGGGGAGGCTCCTGCGATCGGTGGGACGACGCGGGAAAGCGGACCGGCGCCGCTCATGCTGTTCCCGGGGATCACCGGCAACGGGATGGCGTCGCGGGGGTTCGTCGAGGAGTTGTCCAAGGACCGCGTCGTCTACACGCCCGACATCATGGGCTGGCCGGGCCGCTGCCGGCAGACCGCGCCCATCCTGGACCAGGCCGATATCACGCACTGGGTGGTGGAGGTCCTCGACGGGTTGGGCGTCGAGCGCGTGCACCTCGCGGGCGTCTCGTTCGGGGCGTGGATGGCAGGGGTGGTGGGCGCGCACCGCTCCGACCGGTTGGCGAGCGTGATCATGCTGGAGCCCAGCGGCGGTGCGTTCATCAGACCGCGCTTGTCCGTGCTGTGGAAGTTCCTGGTGGCGGGTCTCCGACCGACCGACGAGCGGATGCGCAAGCTGACTGAATGGCTCACGCCCGGACTCGAACTCGATGAGAACGAGCGGGCGATGGTGCGGGCCGGCCGCAAGTACCGGTTCGCGCTGCCGTGGGAGCGCCCGCTCACCGAGGATCAGCTGCGCGCCCTCACCGCTCCGCTGCTGGTCCTTTTCGGCGCAGCGACGGTGGTCAACGATCCGGAGGCCGTCGCCCGCCGCATCCGCGACCACATCCCCGCGGCCGACATCGAGGTCTACCCCGGCGTCGGCCACGAAATGCCGTGGGCCATCAAGGACAAGGTGATGCAGAGGCTGCTGGCGTTCGCCACGGAACACGACCCGGTCCGCACCTGAGTGCTGCGGCGGAACACGACCCGGTCCGAACGTGTGCGCTGTCGCGGAACACGACCCGGTCCGAACGTGAGCGTGCCGCGGAACACGCCTGGTCTGGACTCGAGCGTTGCCGCGGAACCTGCCCGGTCCGCACGTGCGCGTGCCGCGAAACACGACCCAGCCCGGACCTGAGCGTCGCCGCGAAATGACTTGCGCGCAACGACCGGAAGGCCGTATCCGGACGCGGCCTCGCTCACTTGGCCGGACTGTTCTCCGTGCGATACAGATCCGGCTCGATGTAGATGGTGCGCGCCGCGGGCACGGCCCGGCGCACCCGGGCCTCGGCGGCGTCGATGGCGGCCGCGATGGTGGCTATGTCGAGTCCCCGCACCACCGACACCTTGGCGGCGACCAGGATCTCCTCGGGGCCGATGTACTGGGTCTTGAGGTGGATCAGGCGGTCGATGCGCTCGCCGTCGACCAGGCTCTCGCGGATGGCGCGGTCCTCTTCGGGGGTGGCGCCCTCGCCGATGAGCAGGCTCTGCATCTCGATGATCAGGATGATCGCGATAACGCCGAGCAGCACGCCGATGCACAGGGTGCCGACGCCGTCCCACACCGGGTCGCCGGTGATCATCGTCAGGCCGACGCCGAACAGCGCCAGGATCAGGCCGACCAGCGCGCCCGTGTCCTCCAGCAGCACCACGGGCAGCTCGGGGCTGCGCGAGTTGCGGATGAACCGCCACCAGCTCGCGCCGCCCTTGAGCGGGCGGGATTCCTTCACCGCCGTCATGAAGCTGTAGGTCTCCAGCGCGATCGCGATCACCAGGATGACGATCGCGACGATCGGCGAGTTCAGCTCCTCGGGGTGCTGCACCTTGTGGATGCCCTCGTAGAGCGCGTACACCGAACCGAGGGTGAACAGCACCAGCGCAACGACGAACGAATAGAAGTACCGGTTGCGGCCGTACCCGAACGGGTGTAGCTCGGTGGCCTCCTTCGCGGCGGCGCGCTGGCCGTAGAGCAGCAGGGCCTGGTTGGAGGTATCGGCCACCGAGTGCACGCCCTCGGCCAGCATCGACGCCGATCCGGTGATCGCGGCGCCGACGAACTTCGCCACCGCGATACCCGCGTTCGCCACCAACGCGGCCAGAATCGCCTTCTTCCCACCGCTAGCCGACATGTCCGACCGCCCTCTCTCGTATGCGCGAACCTCGGTCAAGATAGCGCGCTCACGCCGGGACGTCTCGGTTCAGGCCCCCGGCCCGACGCACGCGCAGAAGACCTGGGCCGGTCCGTCCACGGTCTGGGCACGAATATCGTTGTCGGATGCCGAGATCCACGCGGCCGAGCCGCGGCCCAGGATCAGTTCGGTCTCGTCGCGCAGCAGTCGCACCGTGCCCCCGGTGCACAGCACGATGCCGGGGCCCGCCGACATGAGCGGCACCTGACCCGACCCCTCGGTGAGGTCGAAGCGGCGCAGCGCGAATTCCGGCGCGGGCGTGCGGTAGCGCACCGAGCCGTCGCCCGCGGGTTCGGGCAGCACGGCGGGCAGGTCGATGGGCTCGAAGTCCAGCACCCGCAACAGCTCCGGGACGTCGACGTGCTTGGGGGTGAGCCCGCCGCGCAGCACGTTGTCGGAGTTCGCCATGATCTCCACGCCAAGCCCGTGCAGGTAGGCGTGCAGGTTGCCGGCCGAAAGGTACAGGCCCTGACCGGGTTCCAGCGTCACGCGGTTGAGCAGCAGCGCCGCGAGCACGCCCGCGTCGCCCGGGTACACCTCGGCCAGTTCCAGCGCGGTGCGCGCCTCGGCGGCGAAGGGCCGCTTGCCTTTTCCGGACAGGTAGCGCACGCAGCCGTCCAGCACGGCGGGCAGCAGGGTGGCCAGCACCGGCTGCGGCAGCGTGATCCAGGTGGTGAACAGGGTGCGCAGGCCGGCCGAATCCGGTTGGGCGGCCAGCATATCCGCGTAGGAGACGAGCTGGGGCACCTCGAGCGCGCGGAACAGTTCGACCGTGCGGCGGGGTTCGCGGAACCCGGCCAGTGCCTCGAAACGGTCCAGTGCCACCACGAGTTCGGGCTTGTGGTTGTCGTCGCGATAGTTGCGCATCGGCGAATCCAGCGGCACCCGTGCGCGATTCTCGCGTTCGTAGCCCGCCTTCGCCTGCGCCGCCGAGGGATGCGCCTGTAGCGACAGCGGCTCCTCGGCCGCGAGGATCTTCAGCAGGAACGGCAGCTTGCCGCCGAATTCGCCCGCGACGGCGCCGAGTTCGCCCTCCGGATCGGCCGCCACCAGTTCCAGCAGCGACAGCGTGCCCTCGGCGGCTTTCACGTGCGCGGGGTCGGCGGGGTGCGCGCCGAACCAGAGTTCGGCCTCCGGATGAGCCGACGGGACCGGCCTTCCGCACAGCCGAGCGAGCGCGGTGCGCGAACCCCAAGCGTAGGAACGCAGTGCACCAACGAGTTCGTGCACTAGTAGCGTCCCCCGTCGTACTGGTCGCCGCCGTAGGGCGCTCGCGCGGAGGTGTCGGTGCCGTGCGAGCCGATCAGCCGCAGATAGGCGGCGGCCATCTCCAGGCGCAGCGCCAGCACCGCCAGCTGTTCGAGTTCGGTGCCGCGCGAGGGTGTTTCGGCGTCCTCGGGCGGGGTGGGTGCGGCCGGGTCGGTGAGCCCGCTGCGCAGCAGGTCCACATCGGCGCTCACCAGATCGGCGTCGACCAGGGCCGAGGAGTCGCCGCCGAAGACGGCGAGCCTGCGCCGCGCGGCCGACTGATCGGCGTCGGCGCTGAGCACGAACACCCGGACCCGCTCGACCGGTGCGGGACCGTCGAGTTCCTCGTCGTGGAACAGCGGATCGAAGTCGGGGGCCGCGGCGCCCGCGGCGGCGGTGAGCCGCGGCAGCGCCGCGACGGCCTCGGCCAGTTCGGCCTCGGCGGCCAGACGGCCCGCGGCCTGCAACAGCACCTCGGAACCGTGCCCGGCCAGCTCGGCCGCGGCGGGGGAGTCGCCCGCCAGCACCACACCGCGCTGCTGCATGCGCGCGGCCAGCGTCTTGGCGGGATTGTGGAAGACCTCGTTGTGCGGGCCGTCGCGCAACGCCTCCGCGTCCAGCACGTCGGCCAGCTCCGTCAGGTCCGGCACGGACGCGCCGGTGCGGCCCGGGTCCACCAGGCGCAGGACGGCGATTCCGGCCGCCAGATAGCGCAGCAGGCGGTTGTGATCGAGCACCGGGACCCGCGGCTCCAGCACGGCGGCGCGACCCGCCGCGACGGCGCGCAGCGGACCCTCCAGCGGTGCGGCCACGACCACCTCGGCGCCGCGGCGCAGCGCGCGGTCCACCGCGTCGATCAGGCGCGGATCGCCCGCGTCGTCCCCCGCGACGAGCACCACGTCCAGCGGGCCGACCCAGGGCGGCAGCGCCGACACCGGCACCACCGGCATGCCCGCCCGGTCGCCCAGCGCGGCCACCAGGATCGCCGCGGCGCGCGCCGCCCGCCCGGAACCGGAGACCAGTACCAGGCTGCGCGGGCGCAGATCGGTGAGGCGAGCCAGGGCCTGTTCGGCGACGGCTGCCGCCGTGGCCCGGACCTGGGCGCCGCCGGAGGCGGCCGAGCGCAGTGCGCCGCCGTTGTCGGCTGCCTCGAGCGAAGCGGCATCGTCGAGGTCGAGCACCGGTGTTCCCGCGATCATCTCCGCGTTCCACCTCCCCTCATCGCGCTGCGTCCGGATCGTCCACACCGAGCCCGGGTCGGGCGAATCCACTGTCTGTGATTCCACTATTCCAGTCAGGACCGGACGATGCCCAGAATCTCGGTTACGAGTGCGTCTACTTCCTCCGGCGATCGGGCCTCGACGTTGAGACGCAGCAGCGGTTCGGTGTTGGAGGCGCGCAGGTTGAACCAGGCGTGGTCGGCCAGCTGCACCGTGACGCCGTCCAGCCGGTCCACCGACTGCGCCCGGTCGCCGAAGGCGTCCAGCACCGCCATCGTCCGCGCGGCGGCGTCGTCGACCGTGGAGTTGATCTCCCCGGAGGCGGCGTAGGTGGTGTAGGCGGCCATCAGCTCCGACACCGGGCGGTCCTTCTCCCCGAGCGCGGCCAGCACATGCAGCGCGGCGAGCATGCCGGAGTCGGCGCCCCAGAAATCGCGGAAGTAGTAGTGCGCGGAATGCTCGCCGCCGAACACCGCGCCGGTGGCGGCCATCTGCTGCTTGATGAACGAGTGCCCGACCCGGGTGCGCACCGGCGTGCCGCCCAGTTCGTGCACCAGCTCGGGTACGGCGCGCGAGGTGATCAGGTTGTGGATGATGGTGGCGCCCGGCTCCTTGGCGAGCTCGCGCTCGGCGACCAGCGCGGTGATCGCGGACGGCGAGACCGGCTCGCCCAACTCGTCCACCACGAAGCAGCGGTCGGCGTCGCCGTCGAAGGCCAGGCCGATGTCGGCGCCGGACTCGCGCACCAGGCGCTGCAGGTCCACCAGGTTCTTCGGGTCGAGGGGGTTGGCCTCGTGGTTGGGGAAGGTGCCGTCCAGCTCGAAGTAGAGCGGCACGATCGTGATGGGGGCGAGCGTGCCGAGCACCTCGGGCACCGTGTGCCCGCCCATGCCGTTGCCCGCGTCCACCGCGATGGTGAGGGGGCGGATGTTCTCCAGGTCGACCAGGCCGCGCAGGAACTTCGCGTAGTCGGCGAGCAGGTCGACCCGGCTCTCGCCGCCGCGCGGGCCGTCGTGCGCGGGCACGCCCGCGATCACTTCGTCTTTGATGGTCGCCAGGCCGGTGTCCTGCCCGACCGGCAGCGCGTTGGCGCGGCACAGCTTGATGCCGTTGTAGCGGGCCGGATTGTGGCTCGCGGTGAACATGGCGCCGGGGCAGCCGAGGTGGCCGGAGGCGAAATACAGCTGATCGGTGGAGGCCAGGCCGATGTGCACCACATCCAGGCCCTGCTCGCGCACGCCCTCGGCGAACGCCTCGGACAGTTCGGGGGAGGAGGCGCGCATATCGTGGCCGATCACCACGCGGGTGGCGCCCTCGGCGCGCATCAGCCGGGCGAACGAGGCGCCCACGTCACCGACGAACCGCGCGTCGATCTGTTCACCGACCACACCGCGAACGTCGTAAGCCTTGATCACCGCGTTCACGAATTCGGCAGAGCGGGCGACTGTCATGGCACCTACCCTAGTGTGCCCGCGCGCGGGGCCGGGACGGTCCCTGCCGGGCGGCCCGATTTCCGCTTGCCGCGCGGTTGGCGGGCGGCGATACGGCGGGTGGCGGACGCTCCGGGAGATCCGGGCGCGCAGTCGGTTTCGGCGTTTCGTCCGGTTGGGGGACTGTGTGTGCTCGGGCGGGAGGTGAGCGGAACCGCGCGCGGCCGGGCGTCGAGGCGATCCGTTGTCGCGGAGTCGATGTGGGGAGTGGCGGGCCGCTGGAGGTCAGGGGTGCGGCAGGAGGTCGGGGTGCGGCGGCTCGGATCCGCGAATGCTCGACGGCGGGCCGGGATCTCAGCGGGAGGTGGAGGCCAGGGCGGGATCCGCGGAGGATCAGTTGGGCGGATCGGGCAGGACCCGTAGATGGCCGCGGCGGCCGGTGCGCGTGGGGCGCGGCGGCGGGGGCGCGTAGTCGCGGTAACCGCGCTGATCGGGTTCCGGGGGGCGGCGGCGCAGTCCGGCTTCGCGGACGGCCTCGGCCAGTGCGGTCAGATCGTCGTCGTCCGGGGTGGTGGAGAACCCGCCCTCGTGGCGGACCAGTTCCCAGCCCTTCGGGGCGGTGATCCGGGAGGCGTGGGTTTCGCACAGATCCCAGGAGTGCGGTTCGGCCACCGTCGCGAGCGGGCCGACCACCGCGGTCGAGTCCGAGTACACATAGGTGAGCGTCGCGACGGCCGGGTTCTTGCAGCCGGGTCGGCAGCAACGACGCATGGGGATCACGCCGATGAGAGTAACCCCCTCGACCCCCGGATGTGGACAGACACGCGGGTGCGAGTCTCGGCTCACACCGGTGTTCTCACGCCTCGGGATCGATGAGATCGGGATCCACGCCCAGATACGTCGCGATCTGCTGGACGAGCACCTCGCGCAGCAGGTCGACCAGATCGTCGGGATCGCCCGCGCGCAACTCCAGCGGCTTGCGGAACAGGACCACGCGCGCCCGGGTGGCCTGGCCGTGCCGGTCCACGCCGGCGGGCACCAGGCGCGACAGCGGCACCGGGCCGTCGGCCACCACCTCGTCGGGCCAGGTGACCGTATCGGGATGCAGCGGGCGGATTTTCGGCACGTCGTCGACGGCGATGTCGAGCTTGGTGAGCCGGTCGTGCCAGCGACTGTCGAGCGGGGCGAACGCCTCCAGCACCAGCCGGTCGAACTGCTGGCCGCGGGTTCGCCACGCGGGGACGGTGGGGGGCAGCATGGGCCCGCGCACACCGCGGCCGCGCCGGATCACCGAACGCGCGGTCGGCGGTCGTCGATTGCGGGAACGGGACATGCTCCGAATCTAGGGGAATCAGGGCACCGGGGTGAACTCGCACCGACCCCGCCGCGGAGGCCGGTGCGACACCGTACTGTCAGCCGATGCCGCGCTTGAGGCGACGACGCTCCCGCTCGGAGAGGCCGCCCCAGATGCCGAAGCGCTCATCGTGGGCGAGGGCGTATTCCAGGCACTCGTCGCGTACCTCGCAGCCCATGCAGATCCGTTTCGCCTCGCGGGTCGAGCCGCCCTTCTCGGGGAAGAACGCCTCCGGATCGGTCTGCGCGCACAGGGCACGCTCCTGCCACTGCTCCTCGATGGTGTCGAACATCTCGTCGAAGCCGGTCACGACCAGGCTGAGCCGGGGTGTCGGCACCGCGTCACCGCCGTCGTGCTCGCTTCGGTCGATGTCTGCGCAGACGCCACGTGCTGCGCCTGCTGTGGAATCGCTTCGCGAGACCATGTCTTCGGTCATCGCTCCGCCTCCTCACTGTGTGTTAGCGCAGAATGATTCTTTCCGCCGGATCAACGCGCACACCGGCGGCCGTACCCCGCGACGTTGTCCCGCGGACATCCCCGAGCTCGCCATCCCGATGCGAACATCCGTTCGAAAAGCCGTCCGCGCCTTGCCCTCTCGCGCGAACCCGGAATGACATGACTGTGATTAGACACGCCGTACGTGTCGATGGTCAAGCTGCCGACACTATTCCGTTACTATCCGCGACCGATTTCCGCGCTGATCTTGATGGGCGCAATAGCAAATGAGCAGCAAATATGGTGTGAACGGAGTGCGTCACGGGTACCGCATAGGCTGTGCGGATGTGACTGGACAACAAGCGGACATCGCGCCCGCGACCGAGCCGAAGATCGTCGTCCTGGTCGGCGGCGTCGGCGGTGCGCGCTTCCTGCAGGGCGTGCGCGAACTGCTGCCCGGCGCGGAGGTCGCGGCGATCGTGAACGTGGGCGACGACGTCTGGATGCACGGCCTTCGTATCTGTCCCGACCTGGACACCTGCATGTACACCCTGGGTGGCGGGATCGACACCGGGCGCGGCTGGGGCCGGATCGACGAGACCTGGCACGCCAAGGAGGAACTGGCGAAATACCACGCGCAGCCGGATTGGTTCGGCCTGGGCGACCGGGATATCGCCACCCACCTGATCCGCACCGAAATGCTGCGCGCCGGCTACCCCCTCTCGGCGGTCACCGAGGCTCTGTGCAATCGCTGGCAACCCGGCGTGAAGCTGATCCCGGCGACCGACGATCGGTGTGAAACGCATGTCGTTGTGAGCGATCCGGACAACCCTGGCGAACGTCGCGCGATCCATTTCCAGGAGTGGTGGGTGCGCTACCGCGCGAACATCGAGACCCATGGATTCGCCACAATCGGGGCCGAGGAGGCCAAACCCGCGCCCAATGTGATCGATCTCATAGAGTCGGCCGACGCCGTGCTGCTGGCCCCGTCCAACCCCGTGGTGAGCATCGGGTCCATCCTCGCGGTGCCCGGCATTCGCGGCGCGCTGCGCACCACGCCGGCGAAGGTCATCGGGGTGTCGGGCGTGATCGACGGAAAACCGTTGCGCGGCATGGCCGATGAGTGCCTGTCGGTGATCGGGGTGGAGACCACGGCCGAGGCCGTCGGCCGGCACTACGGCGCCCGGGCCACCACCGGTATTCTCGACGGCTGGCTCATCCACACCACCGACACCGCCGACGTGCCGGGCGTGGAGGTGCGCAGCGTGCCCTTGCTCATGACCGACCCGCCCACCACGGCCGAAATCGTGCGTGCGGCACTGGATCTCGCGGGAGTGAAGTGGTGAACGACCACGCGGCGGGGGAGCTGACCATCCGCCCGATCACCGGACTGCCGGAGTTCCGGCCCGGGGACGACCTCGGCGAGCGCATCGCCGCCGCCGCGCCGTGGCTGGCCGACGGCGACATCCTGGTGGTGACGAGCAAGATCGTCGCCAAGGCGGAGGGCAGGATCGTCACCGCCCCAACCGATCCCGAGGAGCGCGACAGCGCGCGGCGGGCGCTGGTCGACCAGGAGGCGGTGCGCGTGCTCGCGCGCAAGGGCCGCACCCTGATCACCGAGAACAAGCTCGGCATCGTGCAGGCCGCCTCGGGCGTGGACGGCTCCAACGTGGAGCAGGGCGAGCTGGTGTTGTTGCCCGCCGACCCCGACGGCAGCGCGAAAGCGTTGCGCACGGCGATCTTCGAGCGCTTGGGGGTGACGGTCGCGGTGGTCGTCACCGACACCATGGGCCGCGCGTGGCGCAACGGGCAGATCGACGCCGCGATCGGCGCGGCCGGGCTGCGGGTGCTGCACGACTACGCGGGCGCGGTGGACGGACAGGGCAACGAACTGCACGTCACCCAGGTGGCCATCGCCGATGAACTGGCCGCCGCGGCCGATCTGGTGAAGGGCAAGCTGGGCGGCGTGCCCGTCGCGGTGGTGCGCGGGCTGCCCGTCACCGATGACGGGTCCAGCGCCGCGGATCTGCTGCGCGGCGGGGAAGAGGATCTGTTCTGGCTCGGCACGGCGGAGGCGATCGAGCTGGGCCGGCGCCAAGCCGTGCTGTTGCGACGATCGGTGCGCCAATTCGCCGACACCCCTGTCGATCCCGAGCGGATCCGCGCGGCGGTGTCGGTGGCGCTGACGGCGCCGGCGCCGCACCATACGCGGCCGGTGCGGTTCGTGTGGGTGCGCGATCCGGAGAAGCGGGCCCGGCTGCTGAACGCTATGGCGGACAAGTGGCGCGCCGACCTCGCCGGGGACGGTCTGGACCCCGAGCGCGTCGAACGCCGGGTGGGGCGCGGGCAGATTCTGCGCGACGCCCCCGAGGTGATCATTCCGGTGTGCGTGCCCGACGGGGCGCACGACTATCCCGACGAGCGTCGCCGCGCGGCCGAGCGCACCATGTTCACCGTCGCCGTGGGCGCGGCCGTGCAGGGCCTGCTCGTGGCGCTGGCGACCGAAGGCATCGGCAGCTGCTGGATCGGGTCCACCATCTTCGCCCCGGAGATCACCCGCGAGGTGCTGGGCCTGGAGTCCGACTGGAACCCGTTGGGCGCCATCGCGATCGGACACCCGCTCGAGGAGCTGGCTCCGCGTACGCCTGTGCCCTCCGGGGCGGGGCTGGTGGAGCTGTGAGTGGTGCGCCCGCGGCGAGGTGCCCCCGATGAGCGCCGAGTCGTTGCACGCCTCCGCGACCGAACTGCTCGAATCCTGGTCGCCGAGTGCGGGTTCCGATCAATCGCTGCGTGAGGCGATGCTCGCGTTCCTCGGTTCCGCACCGCGCGGCTGCCTACGCGAACATGCCCCCGGGCACATCACGGCCTCGGCGCTGGTGTTCTCCCATGACGGCGGCGAGATCCTGCTGACCCTGCACCCCAGGGTCGGCCGCTGGATCCAGCTCGGCGGGCACTGCGAGGAGTCCGACGACACCGTGTCCGCCGCCGCGTTCCGCGAGGCCACCGAGGAATCCGGCATCGCGGGCCTGCGCCTCGAACCCGGTCTCTACGGCGCCCAGGCCCACCCCATCACCTGCTCCCTCGGCCGGCCCACCCGCCACCTCGACCTCCTGTTCCGCATCACCGCCCCGCCCGGCGCCGTCCCGATCCGCAGCGCGGAGTCCACCGACCTGCGCTGGTGGCCGGTCGACGCCCTGCCCGCCGACGCGGACGTGCTCCTGCGCTGACGGGCTCGCGCGGCCGGGCGTCGGCCCGCTCCGTCCTTCCCGCACGCCGGGATCGGTTCAGCCATCAGCCGACCGGCAACCGGCGACCTTGCACGCCCCGTTCGGTCCACGCGCCGAACCGGGCGTGCCCCGTTCTGTCCACGTCACAAGAACCCCACCCGTCACAACTTTACAAATCTTGTCATTTGTATAGACAGACGACAGTCGGCGTTCTACTGTCAAAAGCAAGATGTTGTGCGCGTCACAGCGTGACGCCGCGTGATGGGAGACAACGATGTCGACGGAAGCCGACGCGCCGGATCGCCCGGTCGAGGTTCCGGCCTGGCGGGACCGCAAGCGCTACTGGTGGCTGTGGGGGCTGTTCGCGCCGACCGGACTGTTCACGATCGGGCTGCCGATGATCTGGGCGCTCAATCAGCTGGGGTGGACCGAACTCGCGCACGTGCCGTTCTGGCTCGGGCCGATCCTGGTGTACCTGGTGATCCCGCTGGCCGACATCTTCTTCGGCCCCGACGGGGACAACCCGCCCGACGAGGTCATGGAGTACCTGGAGAACGACAGGTACTACCGCTACCTCACCTACCTGTACCTGCCGTTCCAGTACGCCTCGCTGATCATGGCCTGCTACCTGATCACCGCGGGCGATCTGTCCTGGCTCGGCATCGACGGCGGGCTGCACGTGGCCGACAAGATCGGCATCGCCATCACCGTCGGCATGATCGGCGGCATCGGCATCAACACCGCCCACGAACTCGGGCACAAGAAGGTCGATCTGGAGCGCTGGCTGTCGCGCATCGCGCTGGCCCAGTCCTTCTACGGCCACTTCTACATCGAGCACAACCGCGGCCATCACGTGCGCGTCGCCACCCCCGAGGATCCGGCGAGTTCCCGTGTGGGCGAGACCTTCTGGGCGTTCTGGCCGCGCACCGTGTGGGGCAGCCTGAAGTCCGCGTGGCACCTGGAGAAGGCGCGATTGGAGCGGCTGGGCAAGAAGCCGTGGTCGCGGCACAACGAGGTGCTCTCGGCGTGGGCGATGTCGGTGGTGCTGTACGCGGCGCTGGTCGCGGTGTTCGGGCTCGAGGTGCTGCCGTATCTGATCCTGCAGGCGGTAGTGGGATTCAGCCTGCTCGAGGCGGTCAACTACCTCGAGCACTACGGGCTGGTGCGCCAGCGCACCGCGTCGGGCCGGTACGAGCGGCCCGCCCCGACGCACAGCTGGAACAGCGACCACATCGTCACCAATATCTTCCTGTACCACCTGCAGCGGCACAGCGATCACCACGCCTACCCGACGCGGCGTTACCAGACGCTGCGCAGCTGGGACGGCGCGCCTAACCTGCCCAGCGGCTACGCGAGCATGATCCTGCTGGCCTACTTCCCGCCGCTGTGGCGCAAGGTGATGGACAAGCGGGTGCTCGCGCACTACGACGGCGACATCACCCGCGCCAATATCCATCCGGCCAAGCGCGAGCGGGTGCTCGCGCGCTACGGGGCGCAGGAGCGGGCATGAGTTCGTATCGCTGTCCGGTGTGCGACTACATCTTCGACGAAGCGAAAGGCGCGCCGCACGAGGGCTTCCCGCCCGGCACGTCGTGGGACGCGGTGCCCGACGATTGGAACTGCCCGGATTGTGGCGTTCGCGACAAGATCGACTTCGAACCGGTGGAGGTGTCGAGCAAGTGACCGAGTACAAGCTCTTCCAGTGCATCCAGTGCGGTTTCGAGTACGACGAGGCGAAAGGATGGCCGGAGGACGGCATCGCGCCGGGCACCCGGTGGGACGACATCCCCGACGACTGGACCTGTCCGGACTGCGGCGCGGCCAAGGCCGACTTCTTCATGGTCGAGATCGAGCGGTCGTGAGATTTTGACTGCGGCCGATGCCCGTGACAACCTCGCGGGTATGCCGCGCACAGGTCCGAGGGTCCCGTATCAGGAGGCGGCGCGGGAACTGCTGCGCGCCTCCGTCCTCGACGCGATGCGCGAACTGCTCACCGAACGCGACTGGTCCAAGATCACCCTCGGCGACGTGGCCGGCCGCGCCGGGGTGAGCAGGCAGACGCTCTACAACGAGTTCGGTTCCCGCTCCGGCTTGGCGCAGGCCTACGCGCTGCGGCTGGCCGACGACCTGGTCGACCACGTGCGCGCCGCCATCGCGGGCAATGTGGGTGATGTGCGGGCCGCGTTCCGGGAGGGGCTGTCGGGCTTCTTCCTGGACGCGGCGTCCGACCCGCTGGTCCGGTCGTTGCTGGCCGGCGAGGTGAAACTGGATCTGCTGCGCCTGATCACGCTGGACGCGGGGCCGCTGCTCGAGCACGCCGGTGCGCGGTTGGCCTCGGTGTTCGAGCACAGCTGGGTGAACGCGACGGCGGAACAGTCGCGGATCCTGGCGCACGCCGTGGTCCGCATCGCGCTCAGCTACATCCCGACTCCGCCCGCCCCGGGCAGCAACGCCCCGTCCGAACTCGCGGAGTTGCTGGGTCCGTACGTCGAGGCGATTCTCGCCGCGCGCGAAGTTCGCTGAACGGTTCCGGGCTCGGCGAACCCCGAGTTGCTCCGCCTCTCACCATATTTGAACTTTGCTCATTTCTGATTTGCGCGCAGTGTGCCGTGTCGCGGGTCACAGGTGAACCCGCTCAAAAACCGACCACCACGGTTGTAACCGTCACCACGTTTGAAGCGATGGACCCTGTGTGGGAGACGTAAGGTCTGTCAGTATTCTCGTATAGCTGAGTCAGGGTCTTTTTTAGCGGGGCAAACGTGCAAACGGTTGGCAAACCGGCGGGATCACCCGATCCCAAACGCCATCTGTGGGTTCTCGGCCTGATCGCGCCCGCGTCCGCGTTGCTGCCCTCGCAGTTGGTGCTCCACACCGGCTCCGAGGTCTTCTGGTGGATCGGTCCGATCATCGTGCTGGTGGCCATTCCGGTCCTGGACTGGGTGGTCGGCGAGGACGGCAGCAACCCCCGCGACGAGGACTATGAACTGCTGTCCAACGATCGCTACTACCGCTGGTGCACCTTCATTTTCCTCCCGATCCAGATGATCGGCCTGATGATCGCCTCCTATATGTGGGCGGGCGACGACCTCAGCGTGGTCGACAAGCTCGGCCTGGCCGCGACGCTCGGTTTCGTCAGCGGCATCGGCATCAACGCCGCGCACGAACTGGGCCATCGCGTCGAGCACCTGGAGCGATGGCTGGCCAAGATCGCGCTGGCGCAGTCGGCCTACGGCCACTTCTTCGTCGAGCACAACCGCGGCCACCACGTGCGCGTCGCCACCCCGGACGATCCGGCGAGCGCCCGGCTGGGTGAGTCGCTCTATGAATTCCTGCCGCGCACGGTCGCGGGCGGCTTCCGGTCCGCGCTGAGGCTGGAGAAGGAGCGGCTGGCGCGCAAGGGCAAGGGCTGGTGGTCGCTCGACAACCACATCCTGCAGGCGTGGTCGATGACGCTGGTGCTCTTCGGCGGACTGGTCGTGGCCTTCGGCCCGAAGGTGCTGCCGTGGCTGCTGCTGCAAGCCGCGATCGGCGCGCTGCTGCTGGAGACGGTGAACTACGTCGAGCACTACGGTCTGCTGCGCGAACGCAGGCCCAACGGGCACTGGGCCCGCTGCTCCCCGCGCGACAGCTGGAACAGCGACCGGCTGGTCACCAATATCTTCCTGTTCCACCTGCAGCGGCACAGCGACCACCACGCCAACCCGGGCCGTCGCTACCAGACGCTGCGCACTTCGGAGCAGGCGCCGCAACTGCCCGGCGGGTACGCGAGCATGATCGTGTTCGCCGCCATCCCGCCGCTGTGGCGCCGGATCATGGATCACCGGGTGCTCGAGCACTACGGCGGCGACGTGACCCGCGCGAACATCCAGCCGCGCAAGCGTGAGAAGCTGCTGGCCCAGCACGGTGTGGGCTGACTCCCACTTTCCCGACGGTGCCGCCGCCGCTTGGTAACCTTCCGGCACACATCGTGCTCAGGTAAGGCTCAGCTGATGATGAAGCGGATTCTGTTCTTCGTGCTCGTCGCGGCGGGTCTCGCGGCGCCCGCGCACGCGCAGGACCCGTCGCGCGGCGTGGTGGTGATCGTGCCCGGTCAGTATCTCGGCGCGCTGCCGTACCAGCCGATGGCCGAGATGTTGCGCCGCGCGGGCTACACCCCGATCGTGCTGGATCTCGAGGGATTCGACCTCGCCGCCGAGGCGCCCGTCATCGGCGCGGCCGTCGCCGCCGCCCGCGCGGACCATCCCGGCGTGCCCGTCTCGCTCGTGACGCACAGCATCGGCTCCGTCAGCGCCCGCTACTACCTGCGCAATCTCGGCGGCACCGAGTCGGTGGCGACCTACGTGTCCATCGGTGCGCCGCAATACGGTTCGCCCGGCGCGTGCGGCCAGCCCGTCGGCGCGGAGGTGTGCCCGGGCACCGACTTCATGGCCGCGCTCAACGAGGGCGACGACACCCCCGGCGACACCGCCTACTACTCGATCCGCAGCGAGCGCGAGTGGACCACCGGCGACCTCGACGGCGGACAGTGCCGGCTGACGCCCTTCGCCACGCTCGGCAACGGCGGCCTCGACCACAGCCTCGAACCGGTGCTGCCGGTCGTGTGGGAGCAGGTGCGCGCCGCGCTGAACGGTGACTGCGCGGGCGAATTCGCCGACGATCCGGACGGATCGGTCACCGCCGAGTCCAGCCTCTGGCCCAGCGGCATCCCCTTCGGCTGACCCGTCGGCGGTCGCGCCACACCGGCCGGGACACAACGGCTAGCCTTGCTTCGGTACAGCCGAACCATGGAGAGGCAGATGACGACCTCAGAACTTCCCGCACGTGTGTCCCTGACCCCCGATGTCCGCAACGGCATCGACTACAAGGTGGCGGACCTGTCGCTGGCCGAGTTCGGCCGCAAGGAGATCCGGCTCGCCGAGCACGAGATGCCCGGTCTGATGGCGCTGCGGCGCGAGTACGCCGAGGTGCAGCCGTTGCAGGGGGCGCGGATCTCGGGCTCGCTGCACATGACGGTGCAGACCGCGGTGCTGATCGAGACCCTGACTTCGCTGGGCGCGCAGGTCCGGTGGGCCTCGTGCAACATTTTCTCGACCCAGGATCACGCCGCCGCGGCGGTGGTGGTGGGCCCGCACGGCACGGTGGACGAGCCGAAGGGCACCCCGGTGTTCGCCTGGAAGGGCGAGACGCTGGAGGAGTACTGGTGGGCGGCCGAGCAGATGCTGACCTGGCCCGGCGAGCCGGCCAACATGATCCTCGACGACGGTGGTGACGCCACCATGCTCGTGCTGCGCGGCGCGCAGTTCGAGAAGGCCGGTGTGGTGCCGCCCGAGGAGGAGGAGCACTCCGCCGAGTACAAGGTGTTCCTGAACCTGCTGCGCGAGCGTTTCGAGACCGACAAGGGCAAGTGGTCGGCGATCGCGGAGAGCGTGCAGGGTGTCACCGAGGAGACCACCACCGGTGTGCTGCGCCTGTACCAGTTCGCGGCGGCGGGGGAGCTGGTGTTCCCGGCGATCAATGTCAACGACTCGGTGACCAAGTCGAAGTTCGACAACAAGTACGGCACCCGGCACTCGCTGATCGACGGCATCAACCGCGGCACCGACGTGCTGATCGGCGGTAAGAAGGTGCTGATCTGCGGGTACGGCGATGTCGGCAAGGGGTGCGCGGAGTCGCTGGCCGGGCAGGGCGCGCGGGTGCAGGTCACCGAGATCGACCCGATCAACGCGTTGCAGGCGCTGATGGACGGCTACGACGTGGTCACCGTGGAGCAGGCGATCGGCGGCGCCGATATCGTCATCACCTCGACCGGCAACAAGGACATCATCACCCTCGACCATATGAAGGCGATGAAGGACCAGGCCATCCTGGGCAATATCGGGCATTTCGACAACGAGATCGATATGGCCGCCCTGGAACGGTCCGGCGCCACGCGTTTGAACATCAAACCGCAGGTCGACTTGTGGACTTTCGGTGAGTCGGGCAAGTCCATCATCGTGCTCTCGGAAGGGCGTCTGCTCAATCTCGGCAACGCGACCGGGCACCCCTCGTTCGTGATGTCGAACAGTTTCTCCAACCAGGTGATCGCGCAGATCGAGTTGTGGACCAAGCCCGAGCAGTACGACAACGAGGTCTACCGGCTGCCCAAGCACCTGGACGAGAAGGTCGCGCGCATCCACGTCGAAGCGCTCGGCGGCACGCTGACCAAGCTCACCAAGGACCAGGCCGAGTACATCGGCGTCGACGTCGAGGGCCCCTACAAGCCCGAGCACTACCGGTACTGACATTTCCGGTCGATCTGTGACAGGCCCGGCGGCATCGCACCGCCGGGCCTTTCGCGTATTGCGTTGGCGCGCGGCGCATCCGGTCGCCGTCGCGACCTCGGCCCGGAGCCTCGCGCGGGCGGGGGTACTGTGCGTGCCATGGGAGTGCTGATCGCGGTGGAAGGGCTGGACGGCGCGGGTAAGCGCACGCTGACCGATGCCGTCGTGGCGGCGCTGGCCGCGCGCGGACTCTCGGTCGCGACACTGGCCTTCCCGCGCTACGGACGTTCCGCGCACGCCGATCTCGCCGCCGAGGCGTTGCGCGGCGCGCACGGCGATCTGGCCGACTCGGTGTACGCGATGGCGCTGCTGTTCGCGCTGGACCGCGCCGACGCCCGCACCGAACTGGCGAAACTGTTGGCGGACAACGACATCGTGATCCTGGATCGCTACGTCGCCTCCAACGCCGCCTACAACGCGGCCCGCCTGCACCAGTCCGCCGACGGCGAGATGACCCGCTGGACAGCGGATTTGGAGTTCGGTCGGTTCGGCATGCCCGAACCCGACGCGCAAGTGCTGCTGGACGTGCCGACCGAACTCGCGGCCGAACGCGCGCGCCGCCGAGGCGAACTCGACAGCACGCGCGCGCTCGACGCCTACGAACGCGACGCCGACCTACAGCAGCGCACGCTGGAGGTCTACCGCGAACTCGTCGAGACCGGATGGCACGGCCGGTGGTGGGTGCACGCCCCAGGCGACGACCCTGAGGTGCTGGCCGCGCGGATCGCCGAAATCCGCGCGAGATGAGCGGGTCGCGCGGGTGCGGCCTGACGGTGACCGTTCCGGTCGCGTCCATTAGTGTGGAGCGGCGAAACAATTCGTCCGGCTACGCGGTGTGAACGGCCGGTTGTTACGCATCGGTGTTGGCGTGGCGGCCCGATCCTGGCCTGGGAGATGACAACATAGTAATTATGAAGCCGAAGATTCTGGTCGTCGACGACGATATGGCACTCGCTGAGATGCTCACGATCGTCCTGCGCGGGGAAGGGTTCGACCCGCACGTGGTCGGCGACGGCACACAGGCCCTGGCGGCGGTTCGCGAGATCCGCCCCGATCTGGTGTTGCTGGACCTGATGCTGCCCGGCATGAACGGCATCGACGTGTGCCGCGTGCTGCGGGCCGATTCCGGTGTCCCGATCGTCATGCTCACGGCCAAGACCGACACGGTCGACGTGGTGCTCGGTCTGGAGTCCGGCGCGGACGACTACATCGTGAAGCCGTTCAAGCCGAAGGAGCTGGTGGCCAGGGTGCGGGCGCGCCTGCGCCGCACCGAGGAGGAGCCGGCGGAGCTGCTGTCGATCGCCGACATCGTGATCGACGTGCCCGCGCACAAGGTGAGCCGGGCCGGTCAGCAGATCTCGCTGACGCCGCTCGAGTTCGACCTGCTGGTGGCGCTGGCGCGCAAACCGCGCCAGGTGTTCACCCGCGAGGTGCTGCTGGAACAGGTCTGGGGTTACCGCCACGCGGCCGACACCCGCCTGGTGAACGTGCACGTGCAGCGCCTGCGCGCCAAGGTCGAGAAGGACCCGGAGAATCCTGAGATCGTGCTGACCGTCCGCGGGGTCGGGTACAAGGCCGGACCGCCGTGACCGATGGCGACGCGGATCGCCCCGCCGGTGACGCGTCGGGTCCGGGGGACCCGGTTCGGCCGCCGGCCGGGGTGATCGCACGCCTGGAAACCTGGCTCGCGCCCGCGATCGCATGGTTCAAGGACGCGGGCACCGCCCTCGGGCACTTGTGGCGGCGTTCGCTGCAGCTGCGCGTCATCGTGTCCACGCTGACGCTCTCGCTCATCGTCATCACCATCCTCGGGGTGGTGCTGACCAGTCAGATCACCGACCGCCTGCTGGACGCGAAGATCAACGCGGCCGTCGAGGAAATGGAACGCGCCCGCAACACGGTCGAGAGCCAGCTCTCGGGCGTGCACGACATCGGCGCGCAGCGCCAGCGCCTCGACGAGACGCGCAACAGCCTGTCCAATCGCGGCGGCACCGGCCAATCCGCGGGCGCCGCGGGCAGTTTCGATTCGGCGCTGAGCGTCATCGGCGGCACCCCGCCGCAGCAGGTCGCCTCCGGCCCGATCCAGGAGGTGCCCGAGGAGCTGCGCCGTTTCGTGCAGCGCAACCAGGTCAGCTACCAGTTCGCCACGGTCGACGACCCGGACGGCTACCACGGCAGTGCGCTCATCATCGGCAGCCCCAGCGCCGAGGTGCCGACCCTGGAGATCTACCTGATCTTCCCGCTGGCCAACGAGGAACGCAGCCTGGCCCTGATGCGCGGCACCATGATGATCGGCGGCCTGGTGCTGCTGGTCCTGCTCGCCGCGATCACCGCGCTGGTCACCCGCCAGGTGGTGCTGCCGATCCGCTCGGCGGCGCGCATCGCGAGCCGCTTCGCCGACGGCCGCCTGAAAGAGCGCATGCTGGTGCGCGGCGAGGACGATATGGCGCGGCTGGCGCAGGCGTTCAACGAGATGGCCGAGAGCCTGTCCAACCAGATCACCCAGCTCGAGGAATTCGGCAACCTGCAGCGCCGATTCACCTCCGATGTGAGCCACGAACTGCGCACCCCGCTGACCACCGTGCGCATGGCCGCCGACCTGATCCACGGCAGCAGCGAGGATCTGGACGTGACGCTGGCGCGCAGCGCCGAACTGCTGGTCACCGAACTGGACCGGTTCGAGGGCCTGCTCAACGACCTGCTCGAGATCAGCCGTCACGACGCGGGCGTGGCCGAGTTGCAGATCGAGTCGCTCGACGTGCGGATGTGCGCGCGGGCGGCCATCTCCACGGTGCGCCACCTGGCCAAGGACGCGGGCGTGGAGATCGTCATCGACCTGCCGGAGGACCCGGTGGTGGCCGAGGTCGACCCGCGGCGCGTGGAGCGCGTGTTGCGCAACCTGCTGGCCAACGCCATCGACCACAGCGAGGGCAAACCGGTGCTCATCCGCATGCGGGGCGACGCCGAGGTCAACGCCGTCGCGATGGTCGTGCGCGACCAGGGCGTCGGTCTGCGGCCCGGCGAGGAGAAGCTGGTCTTCAACCGGTTCTGGCGCTCGGACCCGTCGCGGATGCGCCGCTCCGGCGGCACCGGCCTGGGCCTGTCGATCAGCGTGGAGGACGCGAACCTGCACGAGGGCAGGCTGGAGGCGTGGGGCGAGGTCGGCGTCGGCGCGGCGTTCCGGCTCACCCTGCCGATGGTGCGCGGCCGCAAGATGGGCGTGAGCCCGCTGCCGCTGGAACCGGCCGGGCGCAAGCCCACGCGCACGGCGGACCTCGCCGACGGCGACGTGCCGACGGTGCCGTTCCAGCGCGCCGAATCGCCCGCCGAGCCCGCCGCGCGCGGCGACGGCACGACACCCCCGGCCACGCCGGTGAACGGTGCGGCCGAGGCCGCCGACACGGCCGCGGGCTCGGTGCTCACCGAACGCGGAGACGTACAGTCATGACGATGCCCGGTGCCAGAACCCCCCGCCGGTTCGCGGTGTGCGCGACCTTGCTCGCGGCGCTGCTGGTGCTCGGCGGCTGCGCGAGCCTGCCCGACTCCTCCTCGCCGCAGGCGCTGGGCACGCTCAACCGCGAGCCCACCACCGAGGGCCCGCCGCCGCCCCTGCCCGGCCGCGACCCCGACCTGCTGCTGCGGGACTTCCTGCAGGCCACCGCCGACCCCACCAACCGGCACCTGGCGGCGCGTCAGTACATGACGCCCGCGGCCTCGGCCCAGTGGGACGACTCGGCGGGCACCCTCATCGTGGACAAGCCCGACACCCTGCGCGAGTCGCGCTCCGGCGACCAGGCCACCTACGTGATCCGCGCGCAGCGGGTGGCCGAACTGGCGCCCGACGGGTCCTACCGGGCCGTGGAGGGCACGGTCGAGAACAAGATCGAGATGACCAGGGTCGACGGCGAGTGGCGCATCGACGAGCTGCCCGACGGCGTGGTCATGGACAAGACCGCGTTCGCCAAGTCCTACCGGCGCAACGTGCTCTACTTCGCCGACCCGTCGGGCGCCTCCGTGGTGCCCGATCTGCGCTGGATCTCGGTGCCCAAGAACCAGCTCACCCAGCGGCTGCTGACGCTGCTCACCGAGGGCAGCCAGCCCGCGCTGGCGGCCGTGGTGCGCAACGAACTCGCCGCCCCCGTCACGCTGCGCGGTCCGATCACCAAGGCCAACGGCGATCCCGACGAGGTCGGTGTGGGCTTGGGCGGGGTGCGCATCGATTTCGCGGGCGCCTCCGAACTCGCCCCGCGCGATCGAGAACTGCTCGCCGCGCAGGTGGTGCTCACGCTGGCCGCCGCCGACATCCTCGGCCCGTACATGCTCCTGGCCGACGGCAAACCCCTCGACGACCGGTTCGCCGCCAACGGCTGGTCGGTGGCCGACGTCGAGCACTTCGGCCCGACGGCGGTGGCGCAGAACCGGATCGGCCTGCACGCGCTGCGCGACGGGGCGCTGGTGCAGGTCACCGACAGCGGGGTGGTGAACGCGCCCGGCTACTTCGGCGGGGTGAACAACTTGCGTTCGATCGCGCTCAGCCCCGACGGCCAGCTGGTGGCGGCCGTGGCCGAGGCGGGCCGCCCGGCCCCGGAACCGCCACGCACGCTGATGATCGGCACCTACGGCGGCGGCGCGTTCCCCGTCGCGGAGGGCGACACCATCAGCAGACCGTCGTGGACGGCCGACGGCGGCGCCGCCTGGGCGGTGATCAACGGCGACCGGGTGATCCGCGCCGTCAACGACCGCGGCACCGGCAACGTGTCGGTGCGGGATGTGGACACCTCCGCGCTCTTCGGTTCGCCTTCGGCGCCCGCGCTGCGCGGGCCCATCACCGAGTTGCGGGTCTCCGCCACGGGCGTGCGCGCCGCGATCATCGCCGACGGCAAGGTGTTCGTCGCGGTGGTCGAGCCGCGCCCCGACGGCCGCTACGTGCTCACCTCGCCGCTGCCGATCGCCGTGCTCAGCACCAGCGCGGTGTCGCTGAACTGGCTCGGCGGCGACCGGATCATCGTGGCCAGGGAGGGCAATGTGGACCCGGTGGTGACCGTCGCCATCGACGGGTCCGAGCAGGTGTCGACGACCTCGCAGAACCTCACCCCGCCGGTGCGCGTGGTGGCGGCCTCGCCCACCACCCAGTACGTCGCCGATTCGCGCGGCGTGCTCGGGCTGACCAGCAACGAGACCAGCGAGTTGCGCTACTGGACCGAGATCCCCGGCCTCTCCGGCTCCGACACCGCTCCGGTGCTGCCCGGCTGAGCCCGGCCGGATGTCGGTGCGGCGGGGCAGAATCCGCCCATGGAATCGACCCTCGCCGACCTGGTGCTCCCGCTGGCCTGCGCGGGCTGTGGCGCGCCCGGGGTGCGCTGGTGCCTGGACTGCGCCGCCGTGCTCGCCCGCAGGCCGGTGCGGCTGCGTCCGCGGTCCGATCCGGGGGTGCCGTGCTGGGCGATCGCCCCGTATCGCGGAGCGGCCCGGCGGGCGGTGCTGGCGGCCAAGGAATCCGGGCGCCGCGATGTCGCGAATCCGGTCGGCTTCGCGTACGCGCTCGCGCTGGCCCGGTTGCGTGCGCCAGCACGTCCGCTGCTGGTAGTGCCCGCGCCGACCCGTCGCGCGGCGGCCCGCAGGCGCGGCGGTGATCCGGTGCTGCGCGCCGCGCGGGTGGCGGCGGGTTGGCTGGACGATTGCCGGGTGGCGCCGATCCTGCGTGCCGGGCGGGGTGTGCGGGATTCGGTCGGCCTCACCCCTCGTGAGCGCGTGCACAACCTGAGCGGGCGGGTATCGGT
The DNA here is from genome assembly GCF_036051655.1 of Nocardia puris. Taxonomy (NCBI): domain Bacteria; kingdom Bacillati; phylum Actinomycetota; class Actinomycetes; order Mycobacteriales; family Nocardiaceae; genus Nocardia; species Nocardia puris. The sequence continues at coordinate 3,626,556 of NZ_CP107943.1, forward strand.
GTGCCACCGCCGCGTACCGGACGCGGAGGTGACGGAAAACGCCGAGGTGATCGTGGTCGACGACGTCCTCACCACCGGCGCGACCGCCCGCGAATCGGTGCGTGCGCTGGCCCGTTCCGGGCTGGCGACACGTGCCGTTCTGGTGACGTGCGCTGCTTGACTCCGGGAAATTTGCGTGAACACTGGCGGACTGCCGCGCGGCGTACTAGCGTCGCGAACACACACCCGAACCGAGAGTTTGGAGGTGGCGCCTCGGACATCTACGTGTCGTGCGATTCCCCGGTGTGAGCTCGCTCGAAGGCGTCAGCCTGGCTGACCTCTCTCGGTCCGCGCTCCCATTCGTCAGGATTCTCGTTCGGCACGGTTCAATCCCGCCGCACGGGTATTCGGTTCGTGCGGCCAGATCCGGGAGGTACGCGTGACGACTACTTCACGACCTTCAGCGAAAGCCGCTGATCCCTCGACGCTCGCCGGCGTCGTGGACGCGACAGACCCATCCGAAGCGGACCGGCCACCGGCCACCCGAGCCGACATCGTGGTCAAGGGCCGCAATGTGGAGGTCCCCGATCATTTCCGAATCTATGTCGCGGAGAAACTCTCCCGTCTCGAACGCTTCGACCCGTCGATATTCCTGTTCGACGTCGAGCTGTTCCACGAACGCAACCGTCGTCAGCGTAAGAGTTGCCAGCGTGTGGAGATCACGGCGCGCGGCAAGGGCCCGGTGGTCCGGGCCGAGGCCTGCGCGGACAGCTTCTATGCCGCGTTCGAGTCGGTGACCGCGAAGCTGGAGAGCCGGCTGCGGCGCACCAAGGACCGCCGCCGCGTGCACTACGGCGAAAAGACCCCGCTCTCGGTGGCCGAGGCCACCGCCGATCTCATCGACGACTCGCTGTTCACGCTGACCAACGGGTCGGCCGCGCACGAGCACCCCGGTGAGCACGCGAAGAAGGACGAGATCGAGTACGAGGCCGGTCCCGGCCACATCGTGCGCACCAAGGTCCACTCCGCCACGCCGATGTCCGTCGACGACGCCCTGTACCAGATGGAGCTCGTCGGCCACGATTTCTTCTTGTTCCAGGACAAGGAGACCGACCGACCGTCGGTCGTCTACCGTCGCCACGCCTTCGACTACGGCCTGATCAGGCTCGCGTAGCGAAGCGTCCGGACCACCCGGCCGGTGCCGTTCGCGGCGCCGGCCGGGCGCCTGTCTCCACCGGCGACACCTTCGCCAACGCCAGCAGGTGCCGCAGTTCGGCGTCGATATCGGCGCACTCCGGTCCGAGCGGTGCCGAGCCCGGGTTGGTGCGCACCGGGCCGGTGCCCGCCCGCTCGGTGCGAATGGCGTCGGCGATGCGCGTGGCGTACCGGCGTGGCGGATCGTCACCGGTGTCCGGAAGGTCTTCGGGCACATAGCGATTCAGGTGCAGCAGGGCGTCGCGGATCTCGACCGTCATCCGGATCAGGCGGACGTCGGCGTCGCCCCGGTGCGGCGCGGCATCCGAATCGAGCACGATTGCCGGCTCGGCGCCCGTCACGTCCCGCCACAGCGGCAGCAGTCGGCGGCAGCGCCTAGCGCGAGCGATCCAGTCCGGCGCGGGTCGCGAGGACATCGGCCAGCGGCACGGCGGCGACCGTGATCACCACGAAATTGGGCACCGCCCAGCGCAGCAGTTCCGGATCGTCCACGGTGCGGCGGCCGATCAGCAGCGCCGCCGAGAACGGCAACCCGGCCGCGCCCGCGGTGAGCGCGGCCAACAGGGTGCCGTAGACGAGGCGTTCGCGCCGGGTCGCGTCGGCGCGCCGGGCCTCGCGCCACAGCGCCCGCCACATCAGCCGCCCGCAGGCCACCGCGGGCAGGCACAGCGCCGGCGCCGACACGGCCGACTCCCAGTCCCAGCAACCTGCCCTCGCCCCGCGACTCGGTGCCCACCAGCAGGATCGTCACCGCGCCCGTCACGCCGACCAGGTCGTAACGTCGCTGCCGGGCGCGCGCCGTCGCCGGATCGGCGCCCGCCCACAGCGCCGCCGCGCCGTACGCGCTCATCACGCCCCTCACCATGCAGCCCATCGACACCTGATGCATGAGGCTGCCGAACTGCGGGGCCAGGCCGCGTTCGAGCAGCAGCGGCCCCGCGCCCGCCCACGCCAGCGCGCGATTGAGCAGGCGATCGGTCGCGGTGCGGCGCAAGAGGATCCAGCGGCCGATCGTCACCGGGGCGACGAACGCGATCAGCGGCGCGGCGACCGGGCCTGGGATCGGCGAACTCACCTGCGGCGGTCGCGGAAGAACGTCCGGTGCAGCAGCGAATCGCGGTGCGGCGGGCGCATGGCCTGCAACATCACCATGTCGGCGAAGGTCTCCGCGTCGCGTTCCCGGGTGGTGCCGTAGTCGGTGCGGCCGAGCACGTGCGCGATGGACTCCGGGGAGATGGAGGGCAGCAGCTCGGCGACCGCCGCGACGGTCCGCGCGGTCGGCCCGTCCGGGGTCTCCTCGGTGTCGGGGCCGTGACCGAGCAGCATGTGCCCGAGTTCGTGGGCGATGATGTGCTCGGCGTGCCACTCGGTGGTGTCGGCGCCGTAGACGATGACGTCGGCGTCGCGCTTGGCGATCCACAGGCCGCTGCCGGTGCCGCAGCCCGCCCCGGCCAGCACCGCGGTGTCCACGGGATGCAGGCTGATCGGGCGGCCGCGGAATTCCGCGACGGCGTCGAGGTAGGTGTCCAGGCGCCACGGGTGCGGTATCGGCACGTCCCGGGACAGCTCCCGGAAGCGGGTATCCATACCGGCCATGCGATGCGTTCTCCTACAGCAGTTCCGCGGTCCCGCCCCGTGGCTGACGATGGTAACCGGAGTCGGTGCCGTTGCCGAGTCGGCGCCGCGAATCCACGATCAGCGGTTGATTTCGCCCGCGGTGTCGTCGACCTCCCGCACGACCGCCGCCAGCACGGACCGGTCGATCGCGGAGCCGCGCAGCGCGATGCTGGCGACGTTCGCGTCGCGCATGGTGGCCAGCAGTTCGAGTTCGCGATCGATGCCCGCGGCGGCCGGGCCCGCGGTGGTGAGGTAGCACGGCGCCACCCCGAAGCACGACGCGACGGCGGCCAGCACCTCGGTGTCGGCGCCGTCCTGATCGACGCGGCCGTCGCGCAGTTGTTCCAGGTAGTCCGGGGTGACCGCCCGGTTCAACGCTTCGGCGACCTGTTCGGCCACCGATTCGGTGCTGCGTTCGGGCGCCGAGCGGGGATGCATCACCGCGAACAAGCGGTTGATCTTGTGACTCAGGGTCAGGTTCACGGTGTCGGGCATGGTACCTCAGTGCTTGCCGTTCGTGGTCGGCGTTCCGCCCGCAGCCAGCCAGCGGGCGCGGAATCGGGCTTCGGCCGCGGCGGTCAGGTCCGCCGGGCGGCCCGCCAGCCAGCGCCGGTAGCGGCGCTCTTCCAGTTCTTCGGGATCGTCGGTGTCGGCGGGGGTCTCCAGCAGATGCGCGAAGGCCATCTCCACCAGCGGGTGCAGCTGCCGCCCCGGCCCGCCGTTGCGTTCCAGCATCACCGTGGCGTAGCGCGCCGACAGCCGCGACACCACGCGGTTGAGATCCGCGACGGCCTCGGTGATCGCGGGTTCGGTGGTGCGGCCGTGTTCGACCGCGTCGCTGAGCCTGCCGGTCGCGGCGAGCAGGCCGGTGAGGTCGGCGATGTCGAACCGGATCGAGGTCGGCCCGGCGACGACCGATTCGTCGGGGGCGGCGGCGCTCTCGTGCGCGGTGGGCGCGCCGCCCGCGTACGTGCGCGCCGCACTGCCCGGCAGCCAGCGCAGCGGGGCGTCCAGCTTGTTCAGCGTGTGGGTGCTGATCGCGGCGTCGCCGTCCTCGATCTTGCGGATGGTCGGAGCCGACGGCCCACCCAGGTCGCCGATCTGCAGCTGCGTGAGGCCGAGTTCGTCCCGGCGGTCCTTGATGATCCGGCCGAAGCGCTTCTGCCGCGACAGCTCCGAAGGGCTTCTCATAGTGCCGTTCATGCTAAGCGGCCGATGGTACAAATGACAACTTCATAGAAAAGATTTGAAAAGTCTATGGAAAGAACGCTACTGTTCTTTCGCGCCGGACGTAGGGTGCGGTCCGTGCGTGGCGGAGCGCCGGACCTGCCGTCCGGGGCGAGCAGGGGCGTTCGACGGACGGGCTCCCGCGCGGTGACGGCGCGGGCGGGCTCAGCGGCACGGAGGGGATCGCTGAGCCCTTCCGGCTCGTCGGCGTATCCAACGAGGGGTCTGCCGGCCTTCCCGCCCGGTGGGGTGCGGGAAGGATTGGTGGAGGTATCACTGGCCCTTGAACTTACTTCCAAGTAAGTTTGTGGGGTACATCTCCCTCGAAAGGACTCCGCATGGCCTCCGACGCTGCTCGCCGTGCCGTAATCGTCTCCGGTGCCCGCACGCCGTTCGTGCGCGCGTTCACCGACTTCACCAGGATGGATTCCATCGCACTTGCCGACGCGGCCGTGCGCGGTCTGCTCGACCGCACCGGGCTGCCGGGTGACCAGGTGCAGGCCATCGTGTGGGGCGGGGTGATCCTGCCGAGCGCCGCGCCGAACATCGCGCGCGAGATCGCACTGGACCTGAAGCTCGACCCCGGGTGCGAGGGCCACACCGTCACCAGGGCGTGCGCGTCCGGACTGCAAGCCGTCACCTCGGCGGTCGCCGCCATCGAGCGAGGCGAGTACGACATCATGATCGCCGGCGGCAGCGACTCCACCAGCAACGCCGAGGTGAAGCTGCCCCAGAAGCTGGTGCACGCGGGCGCGCCGCTGGCGCTGGGCAAGCCGAAGGTCAAGGACTACCTCTCGGCCGCCGCGCAGCTCGCGCCGTTCACCGATCTGCTGCCGAGTCGGCCCAAGATCGCCGAACGCACCACCGGCGAGGTGATGGGGGAGTCGGCGGAGAAGATGGCGCGCATCCACGGCGTCACCCGCGCCGAACAGGACGAGTTCGCGGCCCGCTCGCACGCCCGCGCCGCCGCCGCGATCGCCTCCGGCCGTTTCGACAGCGAGGTGCTGAGCGTCCGCACGCCCGACGGCGTGGAGATCAGCCGCGACGGACTCGTGCGCGGCGACACCGGCGTCGAGAAGCTGGCGAAGCTGAAGCCGGTGTTCGCGGAGAACGGCACCGTCACCGCGGGCAACGCCAGCCCGCTCACCGACGGCGCCTCGGCGGTGCTGCTCATGAGCGAGGCGAAGGCCCGCGAGCTGGGCTTCACCCCGCTGGCCGCGTTCCGCTCGTGGAGCTACGTGAGCGTGGACCCGACCGACCAGGTGCTCATCGGCCCCGCCATCTCCATGCCGCGCGCGCTGGACAAGGCCGGGATGTCGCTGGCCGACGTGGATTTCGTGGATATCCACGAGGCGTTCGCCGCCCAGACCCTGTCCGTGGTGAAGGCGCTGGCCAGCGACGAGTGGGCCAAGACCCGCCTGGACCGCGACACCGCCGTCGGCGAGATCGACGTCGACCGCCTCAACGTCCACGGCGGCTCGGTCTCCCTGGGCCACCCCTTCGGCGCCACCGGCGCCCGCATGGTCACCACCATGGCCAATGAGCTCGCCCTCTCGGGAAAGAACGCGGCCCTTCTGGGCATCTGCGCGGCCGGCGGCATCGGCGCCTCGGCGGTGCTGGAACGCGTGTGAGCGGTGGTCCTTCGGCCGCAGCGGATCAGTCTGCGGTGCCGAAGGTTTCGTGGTGGACCGCCGCCGAGAGCGGGCGGCGGGAGCGCCAGCCGAACCGTTCCAGATCGGGGACGGTCTGGAACTCGCGGACCGGCCCGACGCACAACCACGCGATGGGCCGGATACCCGTGGGCAGGCCGACCAGGTCGCTGAGGAAGGCCGGGTCGTAGAACGACACCCACCCGACGCCGACGCCCTCCGCGGTGGCGGCCAGCCACAGGTTCTGGATCGCGAGAACCGTGGAGTAGACGCCGGTTTCGGGGACGGTCGCGCGGCCGAGCACCTGCGGGCCGCCGCGGCTGTCGTCGTGGGTGACGACGATGCCCGTCCCGCTCTCCACGATGCCCTCGATCTTGATCGGCTCGAAGACGGCCGCGCGCTCGGGCGGCAACCCGTCGCGGAAGGCGATCCGGTGCTCGGCGACGTGCGCGGCGAACGCGGCCAGCCGGTCCGGATCGCGCACCACCACGAAATCCCACGGCTGCGAATTGCCCACGCTGGGCGCGCGATGCGCGGCATCGAGGATGCGCCACAGGGTGGACTCGTCCACGGTCTCGCCGGTGAACTCCGCGCGCACGTCACGGCGCAGGTGAATGGCCTCGTAGACGCCCGCGCGGGCCGGCGCGTCCAAGGCGGTGCCGCGAACTCGATCGGCGTCGTCCGTTCGCGGCGAACCTTCCGTGCCGTTCTCGCCGCCACCCGCGTGGCGCACCCTCTGGCGCGACGGCGAGTCCGGTTCGAACGAAATCAGGTGGCCGGTCGGATCATCCACCTGGCGAAGCGTAGTGGGTCGTTCAGCCCACCTTCGACAGCACCGGCACGCGGCGGGTGAGGCGTTTGCGGCCCTCCGCCACGGCGCGTTTGCGCCCCTGCTCCAGAGCCGTGCGCAGGCCGCGGCGCTTGCCGGTCAGCGGGTCGACGGTGGGGACCGCGTTGCCGCCCCAGCGGCGCTCCGAGGAGGTCTCGGGGGCGTCGTCGGCGGTCTGGCGCAGGTACTTGTTCGGCAGCGAGAGCTTGAGGATGGTGCGCCACGACTTGAAGTACTGCACCGGCAGCGAGCCGGAGGTGTAGGGCAGGTCGTACTTGTCGCACAGTTCGCGCACCCGCACCGCGATATCGGCGTACCGGTTGCTGGGCAGATCGGGGAACAGGTGGTGCTCGATCTGGTGGCTCAGGTTGCCGGTCATGAAGTGCATGATCGGGCCGCCGTCGATATTGGCGCTGCCCAGCATCTGGCGCAGGTACCACTCGGCCTGGGTCTCGGTCTCCACGTCGTGCTTGGTGAACTTCTCCGCGCCGTCGGGGAAGTGGCCGCAGAAGATCACCGCGTTGGTCCACACGTTGCGCACCATGTTGGCGGCCAGGTTCGCCGTCAGCGTGGTCAGGAACGCCGGGCCGGTCAGGGCCGGGAAGATCACGTAGTCCTTGAGGGTCTGCTTGCCGATCTTGGTCAGCACCTCGCGCCGCTTGCGCTCGAACTCCGCCCGCTCCGGCGTGCCCGGCTTGTACTTGCCCGCGGCCAGCTTGCCCAGCTCCAGGTGCTGGATGGCCACGCCGTACTCGAAGAACAGCTGCAGCAGCAGGTTGTAGACCGGGTTGCCCAGGTAGAAGGGCCGCCAGCGCTGGTCACGGGTGACGCGCAGCAGGCCGTAGCCGATGTCGTCGTCCATGCCGAGCACATTGGTGTACTTGTGGTGCAGGTAGTTGTGGGTGTGCTTCCAGTGCTTGGCCGGGCCGGTGTTGTCCCATTCCCATGAGGTGGAGTGGATCTCCGGATCGTTCATCCAGTCCCACTGCCCGTGCATGACGTTGTGCCCGATCTCCATGTTCTCGATGATCTTGGCGGTGCCGAGCAGGGCGACGCCGGCCAGCCACGCGGGCGGCAGGAAGCTGGCGAACAGCACGGTGCGCCCGCTGATCTCGAGGGCGCGCTGTAGCCGGATCACGTTGCGGATGTAGCGCGCGTCTTTTTCCCCGCGCGAGGCTTCGATTTCCCGCCGGATCGCGTCGAATTCCGCGCCGAGCGCTTCCACGTCGGCAGCGGTGAGATGCGCGTATTCCTTGACATCCGAGATCGCCATGGCGGTTACAGTACCGTAAGTTACGACACCGTAGGTTGCCGGGATCGTGCCGATACTGTGGCAAATACCGCATTGCCACAGCAACGTACGAGTGCTATATCACGCGAAGCGTGCCCGCGCACGGAAAACGCGGTCCCGCAGCGACTTACGGCGCGGTTCGGCCTTCTCCCGCAGCGAGCGCTTGGCCTCGCGCAGCACCTGCTTCTCGTGGCGGGCCTTCTCCTTCAGCGAGGCCTTCGCCTCCCTCAGCACCTGCTTCTCGTGGGCCGCCTTCTCCTCCAGCGCCACCTTCGCCTCGTGCAGCGCCGAGCGCAGCCCGCGCCGCTGCCCGGTTTCGGGGTCGGTGATCAGCCGGTTGTGCTCGGTCCACCCCGCGGCGGGCAGCGTGATCCCGGCGAACTTGCGCTCCGAGGAGGTCTCCGGAGCGTCGTCGGCGGTGCGCATGAGGAAGCGGTCCGGCAGCGCGAGCTTGTGAATGGTGCGGAACGCCAGCAGATACTGCTTGCCCAGCGAGCCGGTGGTGTAGGGCAGGTCGTACTTGTCGCACAGTTCGCGCACCCGCGCGGCGATCTCCGGGTAGCGGTTGCTCGGCAGATCGGGGAACAGGTGGTGCTCGATCTGGTAGCAGAGGTTGCCGCTCATGAACGCCATCGCCGGGCCCGCCTTGAAGTTGGCGCTGCCGAGCATCTGGCGCAGGTACCACTCGGCCTGCGTCTCGCCGTCGAGCTGTTCGATGGTGAACTTCTCCGCGCCGTCGGGGAAGTGCCCGCAGAAGATCACCGCGTAGGCCCACAGGTTGCGCACCAGATTCGCCGTCGCGTTGGCTTTCAGTGTGGACTTCCAGGCCGGGCCGGTGAGCAGCGGGTACAGCACGAAGTCCTTGCCCACCTGCCGCGCGATCTTTCGGGCGAACAGCTTGTTGGGTTCGGAGGCCAGCTGGTAGCGGGGCGTGCCGGACAGCTCTTTGTCGATGGTCCAGTCGTGCAGGGCGATGCCCCACTCGAAGGTGGCGGCCAGCAGCAGATTAGCGAACGGCTGCACCAGGTGGACGGGGCGCCATTCCTCGTCGCGGGTCATCCGCAGGATGCCGAAACCGAGGTCCTCGTCCTTGCCCAGCACGTTGGTGTAGGTGTGGTGGGAGTAGTTGTGGGCGCGACGCCACTGCGCCGACGGCCCGGTCATATCCCACTCCCACGAGGTGGAGTGGATCTCCGGATCGTTCATCCAGTCCCACTGGCCGTGGCTCACGTTGTGGCCCAGCTCCATGTTCTCGATGATCTTGGCGACCGAGAGCATGGCCGTGCCCGCGACCCAAGCCCAGCGGTTGCGGCTGCCGAACAGCACAGCGCGCGCCGCGACCTCGAGGCCGCGCTGGGCGGCGATGGTGCGGCGGATGTACTTGGCGTCGCGTTCACCACGGCTCAACTCCACAGAGCGCCGGATGCTGTCGAGCTCCTGCCCGAGCGCTTCGATGTCGGAGTCGGTGAGGTGCGAGAACGCCTGAATGTCGGTGATGGCCACCGGGGTCCCTTCGTCGTTCGGCGGTCTGCATCGAGGGTACCCGGGCAAGCGCCGCCGAAGGCGAGCCAGGCTGTCGGGGGTGTTTCAGACGTCCAGTGTGCAGTCGCCCGCGGCCGCGGAGATGCACGTCTGAACCTTGTCGCCCTCGCGACGCTCCTCGCCGTTGCGCAGATCGCGCGCGTGCCCGGAACTGATTGTCACCACACAGGTCTGGCAGATACCCATCCGGCAGCCGAACGGCATCTGCACCCCCACCGACTCACCCGCTTCCAGCAGGCTGGTCGCGCCGTCGGCCTCGATGCTGCGTCCGGTCTTGCCGAACGTCACGGTACCGCCCTCCCCGACGGCGGAGCGCTCGATCTCGAAACGCTCGATGTGCAGCCGGTTCTCGATGCCCGCCGCACGCCAGTGCTGTTCGATCTCGTCCAGCATGCCCGCCGGACCGCACGCCCAGGTGTCGCGTTCCTTCCAGTCCGGGAAGCGCGTATCGAGGTCGGCCAGCGCGAATTTGCCCTGCTCGGAGGTGAGATGCAGGTGCGATTCGAAGCCGGGGTGGCGGCGGTGCAGTTCCTTCAGCTCCGCGCCGAACATCACGTCGTCGGCGGTGCGCGCCGAATGCAGGTGCACCACGTCGGTGACGGTGTCGCGGCGATCCATCGCCCGCAGCATCGACATGACGGGCGTCACGCCGCTGCCCGCGGTGAGGAACAACACCTTGGGCGGCGGCGGGTAGGGCAGCACGAATCCGCCCTGCGGGGTCTGCAGCCGCACGACGGTCCCCGGCTTGACGCCGTTGACCAGGTGGCTGGACAGGAAACCCTCCGGCATCGCCTTGACCGCGATGGAGATCAGGCGCCCGGAACCGCGGCTGGGATCGTTCCAGTCCGGCGGGCAGGTCAGCGAATACGAGCGCCAGTGCCAGCGGCCTTCGACCAGGATGCCGATGCCGATGTACTGGCCGGGCTGATAGCGGAAGTCGAAACCCCAGCCCGGCTTGATCACCAGGGTCGCCGAATCGGCGGTCTCCTTGCGGACGTCCACGATGCGCCCGCGCAGTTCGCGTGCCGACCACAGCGGGTTGGCCAGGTGCAGGTAGTCGTCGGGCAACAGCGGCGTGGTGACCCGGGCGACGGCGCCGCGCAGCACGTTGAGCCGCCCACCTCGCTCGGCCACGCTCGCCGCGGGTGCCTCGAGCCACTCGCGGACATTCTTCAGGACCATTCGCTGCCGTTCGTCTTTCCGTCGGGACGGCCACCGTCGGCGACCGGTCATAGGGCAAGGTTACGGCATCGTAGGTTAGCGATTCCGGTGAGCCCGCGCACGTACTAGAGCAGATCCAGCAGGAAGGGGAGTTCCTGGGCGGCGTACCAGGCCAATTGGTGGTCCTCGGCGTCGCCGAGCACGAACTCGGCATCGGGATCGCCCAGGTCGGCGGCATCGACGACGTCCACCGCCTTGGCGACGGCGGGCTCGGCCTCGGCCAGGTCGACGTGCACCGAGGCGATCCGGTCGTAGGTGATCGGGCCCGAGAGCTTCACCACCGCGTCGTCCAGATCGGGGCGCGGCTTCACGCCCGACACGTCGGCCGCGATCACCGCGCGGCGGTAGACCGGGCGGCCCGAGGACGACGGCTCGTCGTCGGCGGGGTCGGTCTCGGCGTCCTCGCGCTCACCGGCCAGCAGCCGCAGCGAGGCGCGCGCCGCCTCCGCCATCGCGACCTCGGCCAGTTCCTCGTCGTCGCCCGACGCGTACGCCTCCCGCAGCGTGGGCGTGAGCGCGAACGCGGTGCCGCCGAGCGGGAACAGCTCCCGGTCGGCGACCAGTCTCCGCAGCATCGACACGGTCGCGGGCACGTAGACCCGCGTGGTCTCGTTCCGGTCAGGCGCAGGCACCGAGCATCTCCTCCATGGATTCGTGCACCGCGGCGGCCAGCACCCCGATGTCGGCCATCGCGTCGCGGTCGGCGTTGAGCCCGTAGAACACCTGTCCGTCATAGGACGTGATCCCGATACTGGAGGCCTGGTTGCGCAGCAACGGCGACACCGGATACATCTCCAGCATCCGCGCGCCGCCGATGTACATCGGCGTCTGCGGACCCGGCGCGTTGGTGATCACCAAGTTGAACGTGTGCTCTGCGAACGTACTCGCCGCCCGCACACTCATCGCGTGCAGGCTGGCGGGCGCGAAACCCGCCATATGGACGAGCGTGCGCGCCCGCACCCCGCGCCGGTGCCGCGCGCCCGCCTCGTTGGCGTGCGCGATGTGCGACAGGCGCATCACCGGATTCGGTTCGCCCACCGGCAGATCGAGCAGGAACGAGGACACCTCGCTGTCGGGTTCGAGCCGTTCGGAGCCCTGCCCGTCGACGTACACCGACATCGGCACCACCGCGCGCAGCGTGGTCGACTCGGTCAGCGCCTCGCCGCGCGAGAGCAGCCAGTTGCGCAGCGCGCCCGTCACCACGGCGAGGATCGCGTCGTTGATCGAGCAGTCGAAGCGCTTGCGGATGGTGCGGTAGTCCTCGAGGTCGGTGCGCACCACGTCGAACCGGCGGTGCCGCGAGGTGCGGATGTTCAGCGGGCTGTCCGGCGCGCCGATCGCGGCGGTGCGCACGGCCGAGATCACCGACTCCACCGCCTTGCCCGCGGCGTTGATCATGGCGAACGCGTCGGCGCTCACGTCGCGGGCCACCTCCAGCGCCTCGCGCGGTTGCCCCGCCAGGTGGGTGAGCGCGCCGACCAGCAGCTCCACGTCGTTGGGTTCGCGGGGCGCGATCCAGGAGTCGTCGGCGAAATCGCGCGGCGAGGCGGTGTTGTCCAGGATCACGTGCCCGATCTCCAGCGCGCTGGATCCGTCGACCAGCGCGGAGTGGGTCTTGGTGAAGATCGCGCTGCGACCCCCGCTGAGCCCCTCGATCAGGTACATCTCCCACAGCGGCCTGCTCTGGTCGAGCGGGCGCGAGGCGAGGCGGGCCACCAGATCGTGCAACTGGTCGTCGGTGCCCGGTTTGGGCAGCGCCGAGCGGCGGATGTGATAGGTGATGTCGAAGCGGCTGTCCTCCACCCACACCGGCCGCCCCAGCGCGAACGGGATCTCGCGCACCTTGCGGCGGTAGCGGGGGACCAGCGACAGCCTGCTCTCGACCAGGTCGACCAGCCGGTCGTAGTCGAGCGCGGGCTCGTCGTCGCCGTTGCGGACGATCGCGAGGGAGCCGATGTGGATCGGATTGCTGCTCGATTCGAGCCGGTAGAACGACGCGTCCTGCGGCGTCAATCGCGTGATCACGCTGCCCGATGCTCCTTCCGATGCCGCTGTGTCCTGCGACCCATTGTCGTGCCCGACAACGGTTCCGAAGGGGATCTGTGGCATTTCCAGCGAAATCGGCGCACATCTTCACCCGCGTCGGTTCGCGTGGCAGTGTTGACCGATTCGACCACAGGCGGTGGGGATTGCCCAGTCGAAGTACTGCGCGGTGCGGGTACGGTGAGGTGGTACGCCTCCGGCGAGGTCGCGCCACGACCTGTGACGACGCTGGTCACCGGCGCTCGGTGCGGTCGCGGCATTACCATGGGGGCGTGCTGGGAGATTCCGCCTGCCCGGCGGGCGGCCGGGGCGGACCACCACACCACGAATGACACACCGACCAGAGGACTGACGAGACCCGTGCCTGCGCTGACTTTGACGAGGTTGCTACGGATTGGTGAGGGTCGCACGGTCAAGCGGCTGTCCCATCTCGCCGACGAGGTCCTCGCGCTCGCCCCGGACTACGAGGATCTCACCGACGCCGAGCTGCGCGGCAAGACCGACGAGTTCCGCCAGCGCTACGCAGACGGCGAGACCCTCGACGACCTGCTGCTCGAGGCGTTCGCGGTGGCGCGCGAGGCCTCCTGGCGCGTGCTCAACCAGAAGCACTACAAGGTGCAGGTGATGGGTGGCGCGGCGCTGCACCTGGGCAATATCGCCGAGATGAAGACCGGTGAGGGCAAGACCCTGACCTCGGTGCTGCCCGCCTACCTCAACGCGCTCAGCGGCGACGGCGTGCACATCGTCACCACCAACGACTACCTGGCCAAGCGCGACTCCGAGTGGATGGGCCGCGTGCACCGCTTCCTCGGGCTCGAGGTGGGCGTGGTGCTCGGCGGGATGAGCCCGGCCCAGCGCCGCACGTCCTACCACGCCGACATCACCTACGGCACCAATAACGAGTTCGGCTTCGACTACCTGCGCGACAACATGACCCACTCGCTGGACGATCTGGTCCAGCGCAAGCACAACTTCGCCGTGGTCGACGAGGTCGACTCCATCCTCATCGACGAGGCCCGCACCCCGCTGATCATCTCGGGCCCGGCCGACGCGTCCTCGAAGTGGTACGCCGAGTTCGCGCGCATCGCGCCGCTGCTGAAGAAGGACCTGCACTACGAGGTCGACATCAAGAAGCGCACCATCGGCGTGCACGAGGCGGGCGTGGAGTTCGTCGAGGACCAGCTCGGCATCGACAACCTGTACGAGGCCGCGAACTCGCCGCTGGTGAGCTACCTGAACAACGCCATCAAGGCCAAGGAGCTCTACCAGCGCGACAAGGACTACATCGTCCGTGACGGCGAGGTCATCATCGTCGACGAGTTCACCGGCCGCATCCTGGTGGGCCGCCGCTACAACGAGGGCATGCACCAGGCCATCGAGGCCAAGGAAGGCGTCGAGATCCAGCCGGAGAACCAGACGCTGGCCACCATCACGCTGCAGAACTACTTCCGCCTCTACGACAAGCTGTCCGGTATGACCGGTACCGCCGAGACCGAGGCGGCCGAGCTGCACCAGATCTACGGCCTGGGCGTGGTGCCGATCCCCACCAACAAGCCGATGATCCGCGCCGACCAGTCGGACCTGATCTACAAAACCGAAGAGGCCAAGTTCGCCGCCGTGGTAGACGACGTCACCGAGCGGCACGAGAAGGGCCAGCCCGTGCTGATCGGCACCACCAGTGTCGAGCGCTCGGAATACCTGTCCAAGCAGTTCACCAAGCGCGGCATCCCGCACAATGTGCTCAACGCCAAGTTCCACGAGCAGGAAGCCCAGATCATCGCCGAGGCCGGCCGGCCCGGCGCGGTCACGGTGGCCACCAACATGGCCGGTCGAGGCACCGACATCGTGCTCGGCGGCAACCCCGACATCATCGCCGACCTGGAGCTGCGCAAGCGCGGCCTGAACCCGATCGACACCCCCGACGAGTACGAGGCCGCCTGGCTGCCCACCCTGGAGAAGGTCAAGGAGCAGACCGAGGCCGACGCCGACGACGTGCGCGCCGCGGGCGGCCTGTACGTGCTGGGCACCGAGCGCCACGAATCGCGGCGTATCGACAACCAGCTGCGCGGTCGTTCCGGCCGTCAGGGCGACCCGGGTGAGTCGCGGTTCTACCTGTCGCTGGGCGACGAGCTGATGCGGCGCTTCAACGGCGCCGCGCTCGAGGCGATCATGACGCGCCTGAACCTGCCCGACGACGTGCCGATCGAGGCGAAGATGGTGTCCAAGGCCATCAAGAGCGCCCAGACGCAGGTCGAGCAGCAGAACTTCGAGATCCGCAAGAACGTCCTCAAGTACGACGAGGTCATGAACCAGCAGCGCACCGTGATCTACGGCGAGCGCAACCGGATCCTGCGCGGCGAGGACATGGAGGGCCAGGTCCAGAACATGATCACCGACGTGGTCACCGCCTACGTGGAGGGCGCCACGGCGGAGGGCTATGTCGAGGACTGGGACCTGGAGAAGCTGTGGACCGCGTTGAAGACGCTGTACCCCGTGAGCGTCGACCACAAGCAGCTGACCGGTGAGACCGAGGTCGGCGAGGCGGGCGACCTGACCCGCGAGGAACTCCTCGAGACCCTGCTCGACGACGCGCACGACGCGTACGCCAAGCGCGAGCAGGATATCGACGGGCTCGCGGGCGAGGGGTCGATGCGCAACCTGGAGCGCCAGGTGCTGCTGTCGGTGCTGGACCGCAAGTGGCGCGAGCACCTCTACGAGATGGACTACCTCAAGGAGGGCATCGGCCTGCGCGCCATGGCGCAGCGCGACCCGCTGGTCGAATACCAGCGCGAGGGCTTCGACATGTTCACCGCCATGCTGGACGGATTGAAGGAGGAGTCGGTCGGCTTCCTGTTCAACCTCCAGGTGGAGGTGCAGCAGCCGCAGCCCGCCGGCGTCTCGGTCGACCCGGGCCTGCGTTCCCCGGTCGGCGCCGCAGCGCCCGCCCCGGTCCCCGCCGCCCCGGCCCCCTCGGGCAGCGCCGCCCCGGCGGCCTTGCGCGCCAAGGGGATCGACGAGTCCAATAACACCCGCGGCTTCAGCTACTCCGGTCCCGACGAGGGCGGCCACGCGGCCGTCCACAGCGACGCCGAGGAGTACGGCGACGGCGACGGCGGCGCCCCCGCCACCCGCCGCGAGCGCCGCGAAGCCGCCCGCGCCCAGGCCAAGGGCAAGCGCGCGCCGAAGAGCCGCCGCAAGCACTGAGCCCCGTGGCGGGTCCCCGCCGCGACCGAGCCCAGCACGAAGGCGCCCAACCGGAAACAGTTGGGCGCCTTCGTTTTTGCGCTGTGAATGCAGCTGCTCGCCAAAGTGGGTGGCTATCCGGTGGGGAAGTGGTTACTGTGACAGGCGCTGGAAATGATACATAGATGTCCCAACATGAAAGTCAACTGTCCTGGAGGGGTACATGCGTGTCAAGAAGATGATGGCCGGCGCTCTGGTGTCGGTGCCGTTGCTGTTCGGGCTCGGGATGCCGGTCGCCGAGGCGGCGCCGACGCACGTCGCGTTCCAGATCCCGGTGGTGAAGGGGTTGGAGGTGGGGCCGGGCGGCGTGCCGGGCGGTTCGTTCGGAACGATCGGTGTGGTGGGCACCGTCGGTGAAACACCTGGCGCAGCGACCTTCTCGATTCCGGTCCTCGCGCCGTACGACAGTCAATACAACTACCGCTGGATCACGGTCCACTGGCGCAACCTCCAGACCGGCGCGACGGGCAGCGTCGACATCCGCCACTGGACCACCAACCCCACCTCGGGCAGCACCGGCTACGCCGCCTCCCTCCCCACCGCCGCCACCGCTCCCACCGGCCCCGGCCCGATCCTCGCCACCGCCACCGAGCAGCGCGAACAGTGGAACGCCCCACCCATGCCCATCTCCCTCATCCCGGGCACGGGAGTATTGCTCGTCTCCTGAGTTTCGGTGCGCGCCTGATTGATTCGGTCGCGAGACGATGCGACTCCGGTCGCTTTCGCAGGCGCAGGGGTCGCGAAAAGAATCTGGGGGCCGCGAAAAAGAAGGTGCCCGGGGTTTCCGGGCACCTTCTTTCGTATCAGATCTGGGCGGTCCAGTTGGCGGGTGGGAGGCCGTCGGCTCGGCGGAGGGCGTCGGCTACGGATTCGAGGTAGAGGAGGGTGCGCATGGAGAGGCCGGTGACGACGCGGCCGAGGTGGCGCAGGGCGGGGTTGTCGAAATCGGCGACGACGTCCTGGTCGTGGGAGTGGGCCAGGACGGGGACGTGGGCGAAATAGCCGGGGTCCACGCCGAAGACCTGGGCCAGGGCCGATCTGGTCGGTGCGGGGACGGCGGTGATCTCGCCCTTGCGCAATCGGCGCACGTAGTCGGCGGAGACGCGATGGCCGACGGCGGTGAGCCACCCGGCCACGATCTCATCGGAGAGTGGACGCCCGTACCGTCGCTCCCACATCTCGAACGCCAGGGTCAACCGGGTTCCGAAATCCTTGTCCACAACTGCCTCGCCTTCTGGCTCCGATGCCGTTGACGAATCAATGAATCAGTCGTCACCCTAGACCCGATTACGCTCGCGGATTGCCCGATTCGCTCCGAATCCCGTCCAGTGCACGCCCCGAAGGGGGATTCCCCCAACCCTTCCACCCGGAAATTTATCGAATTCCGGTCCCGCGCCCCGCTTTTCGCGAGCAATCGAGCACCGTGAACCCTCCAAAATGTAGCACTCATTTCGGCGGTGCTTCACATACCTGGGCGTGGCCCGAATCGGGATGCTCGGGGTATCTGATGATGACCGCTAGTCGAGGTCGTCCGGCAGCAGCCGGAAGGCGGTGTGCTTCGTCAATGGTGTCAGCGCCCGAAAATCGCGGCGGTCAAGGGTGAGAATCGTTTCGGTCTCGTAGTCCGCGGCGAGGGCGGCATTCACTGCGTCCGCGAGGTCGAGGCGTAGATCGGGATAGAGGGTCCGCACTGCGTTCGCCTGGTCCAGCACCTCGGTGGTGACGGCGGCGATCTCGAAGTGCCCGGCGCGTGCCTGCGCGGTCAGGTCTTCGATCATGGAGAGCGCGTGTCCCCGGCCGATCGCGCCTCGGCCGACGTGGTCGATCTCGGCGAGGATCAATGGCGAGATCACGACGAGGCCCGCTGACTCCAACGCGCGAAAAGCGTCCTCGCTCTCCGGTGCCGATGTGTCGAATGCCGCGATGAGTCCGGAGGTGTCGGCGATGACGATGCCGGTTCCGGAAACTCCGACCCCCCGGGAATGGGTCATCAGTTCTCGTCGTCCTCCGAGAGGATCTCGTCTACGCGATGCGCCAACGTCGGGTCGCCGCTGGCGAATCGGCGTAGCCGCAGCGGCTCGTTGCGTCGTCGCACCCGCATGGCCGCCAAGTGGATCGCGTCCCGAATGATCTCGGCTTCGCTGACATTGGTCCGGGCGGCAGCATCCTTGATCGCGGCGAGGTCCTCGGCCTCGGCGTAGACCATGGTGCGCTTCAGGGACATATGTGCAGGGGAGTATAGGTATCGACAGACCGACGGTCGGTCGGTAGCCTGCCCGTGTGCGGCAGATGAAGAAGCCCGAGGTGCGGAAGGCCGAGATCGTGGAGACGGCCACGGGGTTGTTCGCGGAGGAGGGGTTCGAGCGGACGACGGTGGGGGCGATCATCGGGCGGATGGGGGTGGCGAAGGGGTGCTTCTATCACCACTTCGCGTCCAAGGCCGAGGTGTTCGAGGCGTGCGTGGAGGCGTTGGCCGAGCGGTTGCTGGGTGAGTACGTGGCGATCCTGGGTGACGAAACGCGTTCGCCGAGGCGGCGGCTGGTGGACTACGTCGACCACAACTACGCGCTGGCGGCGCGGCCGAGCGGGGCGGAGCTCGCGGCGGATCTGCATTCCGGCGGGTTCGCCGACGTGCATCATCGCGTCACGGAATCGGTTGCCGCGCGGCTTCTTCCGGTGTTCGCCACGCTCATCGCGCAGGGTGTGGAAGCGGGCGAATTCGACGTCGAGGATGCGGAGTTCACGGCCGCGGCGATGCTGGGTGCTCTGACCGGACTGCACGAGACCTACGCCGCGCGAAAAGATTTCGAGCTGGCGCGGCATCGCGAGCACCTGCTCGCCTTGCTCGCGCGGATGCTCGCCGATCCGCAGATCCGAGAAACGGAGCCCCGATGAGAGTCGAACCGATCGAATTCACCGTCGCCGATACCGAATTGGCGGGATTCGTGTACCTGCCGGAGGGGGCGGGGCCGCACCCGTGTGTGGTCCTGTGCACCGGCTACGGCGGTACCCAGGACACCCCGTCCCTGGAGGCGGCCGCGGCGGCGTTCGCGACCGCCGGCTATGTGGCGCTCACCTTCGACTACCGCAATTTCGGCCGCAGCGGCGGCGAGCCGCGCCAGCTCGTGGACATCGCGGGCCAGCCGCTCGACATCGAGGCCGCGATCGCCGCCGCACGAGCGCGCCCCGACGTGGACGAGTCCCGCATCGCGCTGTGGGGCACCTCCCTCGGCGGCGGACACGTCGTCACCGTGGCGGCGGCTGACCCGGCCATCGCCGCCGTGGTCGCGCAGGTGCCGTACAACGGTTTTCCGAAGCGGGTCGAGGGACGGTCGCGGTGGGCGACGCTGAAGGTGCTCGCGGCGATCCTGCGCGACCGCTGGCGCGGGATGCTCGGCCGCCCGCCGTACTACATCCCCGCCGTCGGCGCGACCAACGAGGTCGCCGTCATGACCGGCCCGCAGGCGCAGGCCGCGGTCGCGGAACTCGACAGCGCCACTTGGCGCAACGAGGTCGCCCCGCGCTCGCTGCTCGCCATGGCCCGCTACAAACCCGGCGAGCACGCCCCGAACCTGCGCATGCCGATCCTGGTGTGCGTCGGCGAATTCGACAAGGAGACAGCGGCTTCCGACAGCAGGCAGCTGGCCGACCTGGCCCCGCACGGCCGCGTGATCAACTACTCGTTCTCCCACTTCGACATCTACCGCCCCGAGAACCGGACCAAGGTTCTCGCCGACCAGATCGAATTCCTCGACGCCATCCTGCGTCCGGAGAACCGGCCGGCTCAGCTGTAGTGGTAACGGCAGGCCGCGATGCGGATCTCGTCACCGACGATCTTGTAGACGAGCCGATGCTCGTCGGTGACGCGCCGCGACCAGTAGCCATGGAACCCGTGCTTCAGTGGCTCCGGCTTGCCGATTCCCTCGTTGCCATTGCGATCGATGTCCGCGAGCAACTGGTTGACCCGTTTGAGGACCTTCCGGTCCTGAGTCTGCCACCACAGGTAGTCGGACCAGGCGTTCTCGTCCCAGACAAGCTTCATTCGATCGGCTCACGGATGGTGCCGCCACCCTCTTCCAACCGCTCGATCGCGGATAGCAGCCGGCGCGCGTTGGCCGGGCTGCGCAGCAGGTAGGCGGTCTCTTTGAGGGATTCGTAATCGTCGAGAGACACCATGACCACCGGCTCGTGTCCAGCGCGCGTAATCACTACTTCCTCCCGATCATTGACGACACTGTCGAGGACCTCTGCGTAGCGCGCCCGCGATTCGGAGTAGGACATCGTGCGCATCATGACCACCACCATTTCAGCTGACGTACAAGAAATTGTACATTCGATTCGGCGGTGACGACAACTGTGCGTGGCTAGCGCCTCTCACCACGGATCATTCGAATTCAACGCCACCAGCAGCAACCGGATGGCGGCGACGCGGCGTTGCTTGCCGGGCAGGGAATCCAGGGCGCATTCGGGGTCGGTGGGTGGGCCGAGGTGGGTGCAGCCGCGGGGGCAGTCCTCGATCGCTTCGGAGAGGTCGCTGAAGGCGTGGATGACGTCGTCGGGGGTGATGTGGGCCAGGCCGAAGGAGCGGACGCCGGGGGTGTCGATCACCCACCCGCCGTCGGGGAGGGGCAGGGCGACCGACTGGGTGGAGGTGTGCTTGCCCTTGCCGACCCCCGACACCTCACCGACGGCCCGATCCGCGTCGGGCACAAGGCGATTCACCAACGTGGACTTGCCGACGCCGGAGTGCCCGATGAACGCGGTGAGCCGGTCGGTGAGGAGTTCGAGCACGGGTTCGAGCGGGTCGTCGATACCGCCGTAGACGATGGTGAGATCCAGATCGTCGAAGGCGGAGGCGAATTCGGAATCGGCGGCCAAGTCGTGCTTGGTGAGGCACAGCACCGGCCGCAACCCGCCGACGAACGCGGCGACCATGCAGCGCTCCACGAAACCGGTGCGCGGCGGCGGATCGGCCAGTGCCACCACGATGAACAGCTGCTCGGCGTTGCCCACCACGATGCGTTCGAACGGATCGGTGTCATCGGCGGTGCGGCGCAACACCGTTCGCCGCTCACCCACGCGCACGATCCGCGCCAGCGTGTCGGGCCGGCCGGACAGGTCGCCCACCACTTCCACCTGGTCGCCCACCACGATCGGCGTGCGTCCCAGTTCCCGCGCGCGCATGGCCACGATGCGCCGCTCCGGATCGCCGTCGAGCACGCACCCCCAGCGCCCGCGATCCACCGACACCACCATCGCCGGTTCGGCGTCGTTGTGCTGCGGGCGATTCTTGGTGCGCGGACGGGAACTGCGGCCCGGACGAACCCGCACATCGGATTCGTCGTACCCCGCGGCGGAGCGGCGCGGGCGGCTCAGCGTGCCGCTCCCTCGCCGGCCGAGGCCAGCATCTGCTCCCACAGGAGGGTGAAGGCGGGCAGCGTCTTGGCGGTCGTGCCGATGTCCTCGATCTCCACACCGGGCACCCGCAGGCCGAGAATCGCTCCGGCGGTGGCCATCCGGTGGTCGGCGTAGGAGTGCCACTGGCCGCCGTGGAGGGTGGCCGGAACGATCTCGAGGCCGTCCTCGGTCTCGGTGACCTTGCCGCCGAGCCGGTTGATCTCGGTGGACAGCGCCGCCAGCCGGTCGGTCTCGTGCCCGCGCAGGTGCGCGATGCCGCGCAGCCAGGACGGCGAATCCGCCAGTGCGGCAAGGGCGGCCACGGTCGGGGTCAGCTCGCCGACGTCGTGCAGGTCGATGTCGATGCCCGCCAGCCGCTCCGGCCCGCGCACCGTGAGCACCCCGTCGAAGACCCGCGCCTCGGCGCCCATGCGCACCAGGATCTCGCGGATCACGTCGCCGGGCTGGGTGGTCAGGCGCGGCCAGTGCGGGATCCGCACCTCGCCGCCGGTCACCGCGGCCGCCGCGAGGAAGGGCGTGGCGTTGGACAGGTCGGGCTCCACGTCCCAGTCCACCGCGCTGATCGGGCCGGGCGCGACGGTCCAGGTCTGCGCCTTGCGGCTGTCGGCGGGCGCCTGCACGGCCACATCGGCGCGGCGCAGCATCTCCACCGTCATCTCGATGTGCGGCATCGAAGGCAGCGCCTTGCCGTCGTGGTGCACGGTGAGCCCCTCGTCGAAGCGGGCCGCCGAGAGCAGCAGGCCCGAGACGAACTGCGAGGAACCCGACGCGTCGATGGTCACCGCACCGCCGCGCAGCGAGCCCGCGCCGTGCACGGTGAACGGCAGCGCGTCGCCGTCGATGCGCGCGCCGAGCCCGCGCAGCGCGTCGAGGATGGTGCTCAGCGGGCGCACCCGCGCCTGCGCGTCGCCGTCGAAGGCCACGTCGCCGCCCGCGAGCGTGGCGACCGGCGGCAGGAAACGCATCACGGTGCCCGCGAGCCCGCAGTCGACGGATGCGCCGCCCAGCGGCGCGGGGGTGATGGTCAGCGTGTCGCCGTCACCGTCGATGCCGGTGCCGAGCGCGCGCAGCGCGGCGATCATCAGATCCGTGTCGCGGCTGCGCAGCGCGCCGGTGAGGGTGGACGGCCCGTCGGCGAGGGCGGCCAGGATCAACGCGCGATTGGTGATCGATTTGGAACCGGGCAGGGTGACGGTCGCGTGTACGGGGACATCGACGTGGGGCGCTGGCCAGAAAGTCACCCGTCCATCTTGACCCATCGCCGTCCGGGACACACGGGCGGTCGCGGATCCGTTACCGCGACCGCCCGCGGCCGGCCTACTTGTGGCGCCCGTGCAGCAGGGGCGTGATCTTGCGCAGCAGCTTCATGGTCGAATCGGTGCGCGCGTAGCTCAGCAGCGCCATACCGGGAATGGCGAAGCGCTGCACCGCGATGGAATGCGGACGGGTGAACTCGCGCAGGCCCGGCTCACCGTGGATGCGGCCGATGCCGGAATCGCCGACGCCGCCGAACGGCAGGCCGGGGATGGCGGCGAAGGCGAGCACCGAGTTCACCGACGTCGCGCCGACGCGCAGCCGCCGGGCGATATCGAGGCCGTTGCGCTTCGAGTACACCGCCGAGGACAGTCCGTAGCGGGAATTGTTGGCCAGATCGACCGCCTCGTCCACGCTGTCGACGGTCCTGATGGTGATCGTGGGACCGAAGGTCTCCTCCTGCACCGCCTCGGAGTTCTCGTCCACATCGACCAGGACGACCGGTTCGATGAACGGGCCCTTGACCGACTCCGGTCCGCCGAGCACGGCGGTGCCGCCGTTGCTCAGCGCGCTCTCGATGTGGCGGCGCACGATGTCGACCTGCTTGGGCATGGTCATGGGTCCGTAGGCGGCCTTGTCGCCCGAACCGGGCTTGACGTCGGTGAGGATGCGCTTGACCTCGGCGACGAACTCGTCGCGTACCGATCGGTCTACGTAGACGCGCTCCACGCCCGCGCAGGTCTGGCCGCTGTTGGAGGTGGCGCCCCAGGCGACCGCGTCGGCGGCCGCCTTCACATCGGCGTCGGCCGCGACGATCACCGCGTCCTTGCCGCCGCCTTCGAGCAACACCGGGGTGAGGTTCTCGGCGGCCGCGGCCATGATTCGCTTCGCGGTGGCGGTGGAGCCGGTGAACGCGATCTTGTCGATGTCGGCCTTGACCAGGGCCGCGCCGGTCGCGCCGAAGCCGTTGATCGTCGCGAAGACGCCCGCGGGCAGTTCCGGATTGGCCTTGGCGAAGGCGTCGGCCAGGTAGTTGCCGATGGTGGTGGAGTACTCGCTCGGCTTGAACACCACGGTGTTGCCCGCGGCCAGCGCGTAGGCGATGGAACCGTTCGGGGTGTAGACGGGGTAGTTCCACGGGCCGATGACGCCGATGACGCCGAGGGGGCGCTGCTCGAGGCGGGCGGAGAAGTTCGACATCAGCGCGCCGGGCGAGACGCGCTTGGGCGAGAGGTACTTCTTGGCGTTCTTGGCCGCCCAGGAGACGTGCTCGACGGCGAGCATGAGCTCGAGGTAGGCGTCGTCGAGCGGCTTGCCGTTCTCCCGGTGGATGAGCGCGGTGAACTCGTCCGCGTTGTTGATCAGGTAGCTGGCCCAGCGCAGCAAATGGTGACGGCGTTCGTCGTAGGTGAGTGCGCCCCAGGTCGTGGCGGCGGCGCGGGCGGTGGCGACGGCGGCGCGCACGGCCTGCTCGTCGGCGATCGGATGGGTGGCGATGACCTCGCCCGTGGCGGGATTCACCGACTCGAGCGACGTGTCGGGGGTGGTCTCGATGGTAGTCACGGGTGGTGCTCTCCTCTGCCTCGGTGCGATCGGCCGGTCGGTGCGCGTGCCGGTGCGGACGGGGGTGTGACGCTCATCCCATCCGTTGAGAGAATGTTATTCCACAACTCTCAACTGGTCACCACCCCTGCCCTTCCCATTGTCCGCGCGATGTCGGCCCCGGGTGGGAGGATCGGTGACATGTGCGGACGATACGCGACGACGACCAACCCGGGAAGGCTCGCGGCCGACCTCGACGCGATCGACGAGACCGGCGAAAACGATTCCCGCGGTGACGGATTCACGAACTACAACGTGGCCCCGACGACCCAGGTGCTCACCGTCGTCGCCCGCCACGACCGCGACCACCCAGACGACGATCCGCGCCTGCGCGTGCGGCGGATGCGGTGGGGCCTGATCCCGGTGTGGACCAAGGCGGCCGAGCCGGGCGTGCCGGTGAAGGGCAAGCCGCTGTTCAACGCGCGCGCCGACAAGGCGGCCACCACGGCGTCGTTCCGCGACGCGGTGAAGTACCGGCGCTGCCTGGTGCCGATGGACGGCTGGTACGAGTGGCTGGTCGAGCCCGACCCGATCGGCGGCGCGAAGGGCAAGGCGGTCAAGCGCCCCTATTACATGGCCGATGCCGACGGTTCCCGCCTGTACATGGCGGGCCTGTGGTCGGTGTGGCGGGACCGGTCGGTGGCCGATAGTGAACCGCTGCTGTCCTGCACGATCCTCACCACCGACGCGGTGGGCGAGTTGACCCGCATCCACGACCGGATGCCGCTGCCGATGCCCCGCGAGCACTGGGACGCCTGGCTGGACCCGGATCACCCCGCGCCCGCGAGCCTGCTCGAGACGCCGTCGGAGGAGGTGGTCGCGAGCATCGTGGCGCGGCCGGTGTCGACGCTGGTCAACAGCGTGCGCAACAACGGGCCGGAGTTGCTGGCGCCGGTGGACGGCGCACCGGAGGCCGCCGAGTCGCGCTGACGCCCCGGGCCACGTCCGTCGCTCTCGCACACAACACGCACGTCCGACGTGCGGGGCTGTGCGGTGCCGTCGTGTGCCGGATCGCCCGTCGGCGACGCCGGCGCGGGTGCTCTCGTGTCCCGGTCGCACTTGATGAATCGCAACCTCTTGTGCGGTTATGAAGGATAGGCTAACTTTGCTCGGGTTCCGCTGGGCGGGATTCGCCGAGCCCGAGACCGGCACCGTCCGGTGCTGGGACTCCGCTGCGGATCGGCCGGGCGGGACATTCCCGACGGATCGCAGGCGGCTGTGACGCCGTCTGCGATCGAAGAGGCAAAGGAAGCAGCATGAAGATGAGGAACACGGCGGTCGCCGCGATGGTGGCGATCGCCGCGGTAGGGATCGCCGGGGGCACCGCCAACGCGTTGCCCGCACCGGTCGCTCCGCCCGGCGGCATCGCGACCCCGATCATCCCGGGCGTGGTGAACTACACCGCGACCAACGACGGCACCTCGGCGATCATCACCACCGACGTGGGCGCGCTCACCGTCGTGGGCGGGCAGTTCCAGATCACGGATGCCGAGGGCAGGCTGGTGGGCGGCGTGCCGCTCGAGGTGACCGTCGACGAGATCGCCTACCCGGTGAAGGCCGAGATCACCGGCAACACCGCCAAGCTCACCCCGACCACCGAGGGCGCCTACTTCCGCCCCGCACTGTCGGCCGCCAAGGAGATCAGCGAGCAGACGGCGGCGCAGCGCGAGCAGGCGGCCTGGCAGAAGCTGGGTAGCCGCCTGTCGGTCGGTGCCGCCGTCGGCGCGCTGGTCGGCGCGGTGGGCGCGTCCGCGGTCGGCTGTGTGGCCGGCGGCGTGCTCGGTGGGGCGCTGACCGCTCCGGTCGCCCTGCTGCTGGGCGGCGGACCGATCGCGGGCTGCATCGCCGGTGCCGTGATGCTGGCTCCCGTGGGCACCATCGCCGGCGCGCTGCTCGTCGGCGTCCCGGTCGCCATCGCGGGTGCGATCGAGTACTTCAGCACCGTCACGGCGCCGTTGCCGCCCGCCGCTCCGGCCAAGTAGCCACGGCGCCGAGCGGTTCGATCGGCGGGTCCGGGCTCCGGACCCGCCGATGTCCGTCGCAGGGTCTTCCGGTGGGGCCGATCGGACGGCGCGATCGCCTCGGGTAAGGCGGTGCTCGCGGGTTCGCGGCCGGTCGGGCTGCCTCGCCGCACCGGGCCGGCGGCGTCGGGCATCCCGATCGGCCGGCCTGTCGAGTCAATCGCCGATGCGGGTATGCGGACGGCGGCGGGGCCCGGGAACAGGGTGGCGGCGACGGGTTTCATCTCACCGAGTTCGTACCGAACGTTCTCGCCGGCACCGGCCGAAGCGCTTCTCGCCGGCCGTCACATCGTCGAATCATGCAGTGGGAGAAACGAAATGCTTCGCACGCTCGTCCGCGGCACGTGGCACACGGCCATCGTCGCGCAAGCTGATCCGCGCGGTGCCGGGTCGACGGTCATCGATGCGGACCCGAAGGGGGCCGCCTGCCGCCGCGCACCGGATCCGGCGCGGTCCGGCCGGTTCGGCACGCTCGGCGCATGACGCGAATGTCGCCGCGTAGGATCGCCATCGATCTGGACCCCCTGCGCAGCAGTCGTGAGTTCCGGACCTTGTTCATCGCCCGGGCCATCTCGGTGCTCGGGATCGGGTTCCTCATGGTGGCGTTGCCGATTCAGGTCTACCAGCTCACCGGCTCCACCGCGCGTATCGCGATGGTGACGGTGGTGGCAGGCGCCGCCACCTTCGGCGGCACGCTGATCGGGGGTGCGCTCGCCGACCGGGTCGATCGGCGCACTGTGATCGTGGTCGCGCGCGGGGCGGCGACGCTGGGATTCGCTTTGCTCGCCGTGAACGCCATGCTGCCCTCGCCGCAAGTGTGGTTGATCCTCGCCTGCGGGGTGATCGACGGTGCGGCGGGCGGGATTTCGGCCACCGCGCTGGTCGCGGCGATGCCGGGGCTCGTCCCGCGCGACAAGATGGCGGCGGCCGGCGCGTTGATGGCGCTGACCGTCGACCTGGGCACCATGGTCGGGCCCGCGTTGGGTGGCCTGCTCATCGCGTGGGCGGGTGTGGCCGCGAACTACTGGCTGGCAGCCGTCGCGAGCCTGGTCACGACCGTGCTGATCGCGCGCCTGGACGCCATGCCACCGCACCGGGCGCACGCTGAATCATCGGTGCGCGCCATGGTTTCCGGATTCCGGTTCGCGTTCGGGCATCGCATCATCGGCAGCACGCTGCTCGCCGGCGTGGTAACGATGGTGCTCGCCGGATGGAGCGTGCTCATTCCCGCCTATGTCGGCGAGGTGCTGCACGGTGGATCGGCCGTCGCCGGATTGCTTTTCGCCGCACCGGCTATCGGCGCGGTGGCCGGGTCGCTGACCTCTGGCTGGACCGGTGGGTTGCGACGCGGGGGCATCGTGATCTTCGGGGCGGCCCTGGTTTCGGCGGCGGGTTTGGCAGGCGCCGGGATGGTTGGGACGACCGTGTGCGCGTTTGTCGGGCTGTTCGCTTATGGAGTGGGCCGCGTGGTCGGCGATATCGCGAAATTCGCTGTGGTGCAGCAGAATACGCCTGACGAGTTCCGTGGGCGCGTGTCTGGAGTATGGACCGCGCAGGTGACCGTCGCTGCGGCGGTCGGCGCGGTGGTGGCAGGCGTAGTTTCGGAACTGGTTCCGGCGCGCGAGGTGTTCCTGGTGTACGGGGCGCTGGGGGGTGTGCTCACGCTCGTGCTGTGGGGTGCGCTCGGTCCGCTGCGTCAGTTGGGCAGTGAGGAAAATGTCTCGGCCGAAAGGTGATTCGGTGGGGTTGACGGGCGGCCGCGGGCTCCTCCGGGTGGCCTGCCCCTCCGAGCCATGCCTCGGAGGGGCGAGAGCTATGGTGCCGTCTGAAGCGGGGGAGACATACGCTCGCCCCGTGGTCATCGACACCCGGCGCAAGTGAGCCATGGCCGGGCGGACGAACCGACTCGGCGCGGAATGACTTGATGGTTACGCCGATAGGCGCGGACACCGCTTCGCTGTGGGCCGGATGCCGCAGGCCGGCGTTGGTGTGAGCTGCTGCACAGTCCTTGAGCGAACTTAGGTTTGCCTTCCCTATATGGCAGGATATTCGCATCGCGGGGATCGGGTAGAGGTTGTGGCGGGAGGTGTGTCGTGCCGGTGATGTGTGTGGCCCACGCGATGGAGGCCGCGACGGCGTCGTTCGCCGATCGTCTCGCGGTGGTCGACGGTGACTGCATGCACGATTACGCGTCGCTGTGGGAGGCGGTGCAGCTGTTCGCCGCCGAACTCGCGGAGGCGGGTGTGTTCCCGGGGCAGCGGGCCGCCGTGTATGTAGGCTCGGGTTTCGAGGCTCTGCTCGCCCTGCTGTCCGTCGAATACCTCGGCGCCACCGCGATGCCCCTCGACATTTACGACTCGCCGGAGGACACCGAGCGCGCCCTCGCGCAAGCAGGGGCCGACCACATCATCGGGCACATCGGCGACGGCCACTTGGTCGAAGAACTGGTCGGCGACATCAGCGCGACCGGCGTGTCCGTGCTCGCGGTGGCGGGTGATTACACGCTCGTGCGGCGTCGGCGGGCGAGCGCGCGTCCCGGCGGCCGAGGCGGATTCGTCTTCGGACTCTCCGGTGGCGTCGGCGCGATCACCGTGGACGGTGCCGCGCTGACCGCGGCTGCCGAGGAACTGGGCGCCGCCGTGTCCATCACGGCCGACGACGTGGTCGCCGTCTCGGGGACACTGACCGGACGCGCGGTCGTCACCGTGGTGCTGGCGGCCCTATCGCGCGGCGCTTGTCTCTCGCTGCGGGGGCACCGCGGGCCCGTCGCGGCCCGGGTGGATCGCCAGTTGCGCGAGGACGCCGTCTCGGTCCTGGTCTGTTCCCTGGCCGACCTTGTCGAACTGCGCGCTGCGGGCGTGCGCGCACCCGGCCTGCGGGTGCTGGCGCTGCCTCGCGGTCGTGCCGCCGACTTCGATCTCGTGCGCTGCCGCGCCCTCCTCGGCCTCGGCGGCGGGCGCGGGCGGTTCGGCAAGTCGGCCGACCGCACCGCTGCCGCGCCTTGCGCATGCCGCGGGCGTGACTGAGCGCCCGCGGATTCGGCGCGTGGCGCAGAAGTGTTGCTCCGAGGCGCCCCCGCCGACGCCCGAGTCCGTCGGCGGCCGCACCGTGTGGCCGGGAGGCGGCAGGATTCGCGTGCCGCGACGGCGCGTGCGCACCGCCGGCTCAGCGGGCGCTGGTGAGGATCTCGGCGAGTTCGTCCTCCTTGCGCCCGCGCAACGCGGCCACGACGGCGGCCTGATCCGACGTGGACGGCAGCCACAGCGATTCCGCGAGCGCCGCCAGCGCCGCGGGCTCGGACAGGCCCGCGGCGTTCGCGTGGCCGGTCGCCGCGAGCGCCCGGTGCGCGGGGCTGCCCGAATCGGGGACCGGCTGCGCGGGAAGCACGTCGAACTGCGGCCGGTCCGTGGCGTCGGGGACGAACTCCAGGAAGATGTCGTCGCCCGGGACCAGCCCGAGATCGTCCAGGAAGCGTTTGATCGTGCCCGACCGCGCCTGCACCGCCACCCACAGGATGGACTGCGGGCCCAGCCTGCTGGTGAGCTCCACCGAGCGATCGGGGCCGGCGCCGACCAGTCCGGCCAGCGCCGTCGGCAGGTTGAACGCCGAACCCTTCGCGTGCGGCGCGGCCACCGTGGTGCGCCAGCGCAGCACCTCACCCTCGCGGTACAGGTGGCGCGTCTTGGTGGGGGACTTGCGCGGCTTGTAGGTCTGCTTGCGGCGGGTGACCACGCCGTCGACCGTCGTGTAACCGCCCGACGCGGCGTAGGTGCGGACGCTGAACTCCTTCACCCCGAACTCGGTGGTGAGCCGCTCGACCAGTTCGTCCACCGGGATGCTGCCGCCGCGCGCGTCCAGGATCTCGCCGATCTGCCGGTGGATCGGCACGTAGCGTGACGTGCCCCAGCGGGCCAGGCCCCAGCGCGCGCGATCGGTCTTGACGAACCGCTCGTCGGAGACCATCGCGTTGCGCACACTCGACAGCGACCGCGCCGGCACCACGGCCGCGTGAATCTCGTTGAGCGTCATGGGTTCCCCGGCCAGCGCCAGGATCGCGGCGACGCTGTCGTGCACCGAACCCGAGCGGGTGAGCACGTGGCCGTCCGCGATCCGGTAGCCCGAATACGCCAGCCACGTGGCGGTTTCGGCCTCCGGGATGCCCAGGTGCGCGGCGATCTCGGTGAGCGCGACCAGGCCCTCGTCGCCCGCCAGCTGGGCCAGCGCGGCCTTGACCCGCGAGCGCGCGGCATCGATGGTCTCGGCGACCACCCAGCCGTCCACCGCGTCGACGCGCTGATCCAGCCGCGTCAGCACGAACCACAGCGGCACGCCCGCCGACGGCGCCACGGCGCCGAGTTCCGGTGTGGCCGCGATCAATCGGTCCAGCGCGGCGACCGGTTGCGCGGCGGCGGCCAGCGCGTCGGCCGCGGCGCGCAGCGGCGCGGAGGAGTGGAACGCCGCGTGCACCCGCTCGCGCAGCCGGTTGTCCAGCTGGTTCACCCGCTCCCGTGAAATACCCAGCGCCGCACCGCATTCCGCGAGCGTCACGCGCCGGTCGCCGAGGATGCGCGCGGTGAGCAGGAAGCGATCGCGCTCGCCGAGGGGCGCGACGAACCGCTCGACCTCGTCGACCGCGGCCGAGGTGGCCGTGTCGGCGGAGACGCTGCGCCGCACCAGCGCGGTGACGACCTCGGCGACGACCGCCGGGCCGACCCGCCGCAATCCGGCCAGCCCGTCCACCGTCAGCGCGCCGAGCGCGCCCGAATCGGTGACACCGGCGGCGGTGAGCGTCGCGGCGGTGCGCTCGCGCAGGCCCAGCCACGACAGGTCCGCGTCGTCGGTGGGGAAGGCGAACGGGAACGCCTCGGCCAGCGCCAGCCCACGGTGGTGCTCGGTGAAGACGGTGGCCAGCCGCCGGCAGATCTCGGCCAGATGCTCGTCGGAGGCCGAGTCACCCGGCGCCGTCGACATCCAGGCGTTCGCCATGAGTTCGCCCTCGCCGAGCAGCGGGGGACCCTGGCGGTGCGCACCGAGCCAGGGCAGGACGTCCAGCCAGGACCGCCGCGCGATATCGCCGACGGGAGACGGGGAAAGCCCGCTCACCTATCACTCCTACAACCAGTGCTGTGCTGACATTCACAAAGTATAGGCTTGACTGAGTCCGGGGGACGTTACCGGCGAAAACGGTGTATTAACGCACGAACCGGGCTGATCGGTCATAACGATCGGCCCGGTTTGTGCGCGAGGATTTCACATTTTGCATTTCACAGCGGGTGTCGCGATATTCAACCCGCACTTGATGACGTCGGTGAACAGATCGATCACTTTCGTGGTCACCCCGCCGCCCAGTTTCTCGGCCTTCTCCGCCTTCTCGTCCTGTTCCTGCCGCTCGGGGGACACCGACGGCGTGTCACCGGAGAGCCCCGCGAAGGGGTCGCTCTGCGCGGGACCCGGCGCGGCGGTGGCGGCGGGCAGCACGGGTGTCGCCAGGCCGAGCACGATCGCGGCGAAAAGAGCGGCGACCGCACCGCGCCGCCGGGGGAAGAACCGCTGACGAGACATCACGCATCACATCCTCTGGGTCGGGCCGATCGGACCTTGCACTCGAGAACATGAGCCCGCGGGCTCGGAAACGCACAGACCAGTAACGCACACCGCGCCCGGCCGCGGGCGAAAGTCCCGCACCTGCGGACGTGTCGCGCGCACCGGGGGTCCTGCGTGGTGACGCTGCGCTACTTCCTCCGGGCCTGACCCGGTCAGGCGGTGATCGGCGCCGTCACCGCGTCGGCGACCCGGATCAGGTCCGCGGGCGCCACCTCGATCTCCAGTCCGCGCCGCCCCGCGCTGCACAGGATCCGGTCCCAGCGCAGCGCCGAGGCGTCCACCACCGTCGGCAGTTTCTTGCGCTGCCCCAGCGGGGAGATGCCGCCCAGCACGTAGCCGGTGGCGCGTTCGGCCTTCGTCTTGTCGGCCATCCCCGCCTTCGGCGCGCCGAGGGCCGCGGCCGCCGCCTTCAGCGACAGCGTCTCCGGCACCGGCAGCATCGCGACGGCCAGCGCGCCCGTGGACAATTCGACGACCAGGGTCTTGAAGATCTGCGCCGCCTCGACACCGAGTCCGGCGGCGAGCGCGGACACCGCCTCGGCGCCGAACGACTCGGCGCGCGGATCGTGGACGTAGGAATGCACGCGATGCGCGATCTTCGCGGCGCTCAGCGTGCGGACAGCGGGGGTGGACGCGCCTGCCATGCGCGCCACCGTAATCGTGCCCGGCAGCCTTCCCGCAACCGGATTTCCCACCACTCGGGAACACACCGCCCGCGGGACATGTTGCACGCGATACCGGTGGGCGGGACGCTCGGTCACCACACCGGGCCCATCGCACGTTGGAACACATGGAGGAGATGTCGGTGTCCGTACTGCTCGACGAACGTCCGGTCGCGGTCGACACCTCGCCGTCGGCGGCCGGGTTCGCCCCGGTTTCCTTCCTGCCGGTAGATTTGGCAGGTACGGCGACCGAAGGGACAGGTGTGACGAGCGACGAAGACGTGGTGCCCGACGACGGTGAGGTCGGTGCCGCGGTCGACGATGCCGAGCTGGCGCAGCGGTTCGAGCGGGACGCGCTCCCGTTGCTCGACCAGCTCTACGGCGCCGCGCTGCGCATGACCCGCAACCCCGCCGACGCCGAGGACCTGGTGCAGGAGACCTACGTCAAGGCGTTCCAAGGGTTCAAATCGTTCAAAGAGGGCACGAACCTGCGGGCCTGGCTCTACCGCATCCTCACCAACACCTACATCAACTCCTACCGCAAGAAGCAGCGCCAACCCGCGCAGTACCCGACCGACGAGATCACCGACTGGCAGCTGGCCGCCACCGCCGAGCACACCTCGACGGGACTGCGCTCGGCCGAGGTCGAGGCACTGGACGCCCTGCCCGACGACGACATCAAGGCCGCGCTGCAGGAACTGCCCGAGGAGTTCCGCATGGCGGTGTACTACGCCGATGTCGAGGGTTTCCCGTACAAGGAGATCGCCGAGATCATGGGCACCCCCATCGGCACGGTCATGTCGCGGCTGCACCGCGGCCGCAAGCAGCTGAAGGGTTTGCTCGCCGATGTGGCGCGCGAACGCGGGTTCAATCGTGGTGAGCGCCAGGAGGTCAAGCAGTGAGTGTGGAGCGGGACCCCGATATGGAGCTCGACTGCACGGCGGTACTGGCCGATGTCTGGTTGATGCTCGACGGCGAGTGCGATGACGCGACCCGCGCCCGCCTGCAGCATCACATGGACCACTGCTCCCCGTGCATCGAGGCGTACGGGATCGAGGAGAAGATCAAGAGCCTGCTCAGCCGCAAGTGCGGCGGGGACCGGGCGCCGGATTCGCTGCGCGACCGGCTCACCCTGGAGATCCGCAGATCCGTGACGGTGACGCGGATCGAGACCTCCGGTCCGCTGGAGGCCACCGAGTCCTGACCCGCGCGGGTCCGACAACGCTGGGTCCGACATCCCACGAAAAGAGCGGCACGCCTTCCGATCACGGAAGAGCGTGCCGCTCTGTTTTCGCGCTGTGACGGCTCAGGCGTTGGGACGCTTGCCGTGGTTGGCCGCGTTCCCCTTGCGGCTGCGCTTCTTCCGTCCTCGCTTACCCATCGAATTCCTCCGGCGGCTCATCCCCGCGATCCGGCGGGGAACACATCTGGTCGTCGGTCATTGTTTCATGTGTGGTTGGCTGTACTTTCAGCGGATACGGTCGCGACCCGGCGCCGCGCCGAACAGCCCCCCGCGGGGCCGGTCCGACCGACGAGTGATTGGGGTGTCATGGCCGAGGAAGTGCGCGCGGAGATGGTGTCCACCGTGCTGACCGTCGAGGTGGCGGTGGGTGACAAGGTGGCGGTCGACCAGACGCTGATCCTGCTGGAGTCGATGAAGATGGAGATCCCGGTGATCGCCGAGGTCGGTGGCGAGGTCACCGCTCTCGAGGTGCGGCCGGGCCAGGTCCTCCAGCAGGGCGATCTCATCGCCGTCATCTCCTAGGGCGGAGCGGGTAGACCCACCGTGGCCACACTGAGCGAACTTCTCGCCGAACACACCGACCTACCCGGCAGCGCCGTCGACCACCTGCAGCGCGTGGTGGGCGACTGGCAATTGCTGGCGGATCTCTCCTTCGCCGATCTGCTGCTGTGGGTCGGCGCGGGCCCCGTCGACGAGGGCGCCGACCTCGTCTGCGTCGCGCAGTGCAGGCCCACCACGGCGGCCACCGTGCACTTGGAGGACAAGGTGGGCGCCGCGGCGAGCAAGGACGAGCACGCCCAGGTCTTCCAGGCGCTGCGGACCGGCGACATCGTGCGCGCCGACCGCGACGTGGAGGCCGAGGGCGTCTACCATCCGCATCCGGTGCACGCGGTGCGCGAGGCCATCCCGGTGCGCTGCGGCGACGACGTGATCGCGGTGCTCTCCCGCGACACCGACCTGCAGCGTTCCCGGATGCGCAGCGCGCTCGAGACCGCCTACGTCGCCTGCGCCGACGACCTGTGCCAGATGATCGCCGACGGCACCTTCCCCACCCCGGAGGACCGCGCGGCCACGCATTCCAGTCCGCGCGCCGGTGACGGTTTCATCCGCCTCGACACCGAAGGCATCGTCGTCTACGCCAGTCCGAACGCGCTGTCGGCCTATCACCGGATGGGGTTGCAGGCCGATCTGGAGGGGCAGGATCTGGCGGTCACCACCCGGTCGCTGATCACCGACCCGTTCGACGCGCAGGAGGTGGTCGGCGACATTCAGGCCGCGCTGGCCGGGCGCACCGGACGCCGGATGGAGGTGGAGGCGCGCGGCGCGACCGTGCTGCTGCGCACGCTGGTGCTGCGCCCGCACGGGAAGCTCGCCGGCGCGGCGGTGCTGGTGCGCGACGTGACCGAGGTGAAGCGGCGCGACCGCGCGCTGCTGTCCAAGGACGCCACCATCCGCGAGATCCACCACCGGGTGAAGAACAACCTGCAGACCGTCGCGGCGCTGCTGCGCCTACAGGCCCGCCGCACCGAGAACGAGGAGGCGCAGGTCGCGCTCACCGAATCGGTGCGCCGCGTCACCTCGATCGCCTCGGTGCACGAGATGCTGTCCATGTCGGTGGACGAGGAAGTGGATCTGGACGAGGTGGTGGACCGGCTGCTGCCGATCATGGCCGACGTCGCGACCGTCCACACCACCCGCATCAAGGTGCGCCGCGCCGGTTCACTCGGCGTGTTCTCCGCCGAGCGCGCGACGCCGCTGGTGATGGTGCTGACCGAACTCGTGCAGAACGCCATCGAGCACGCCTTCGACTCCGGCCAGACCGGCACCGTCACCATCCGCTCGGAGCGCTCGGCCCGCTGGCTCGACGTCATCATCAGCGACGACGGCCGCGGCCTGCCCCCCGGCTTCAGCCTGGAGGCCTCCGACCGCCTGGGCCTGCAGATCGTCCGAACCCTGGTGACGGCCGAACTCGGCGGCTCCATCGGCCTGCACCCGGGCGCGGACGTGGGAACGGACGCGGTGCTGCGGGTGCCTTTGGGTCGCCGCTCAGGGCGCTGAGAACTCCCCGAAAACAACTGAGCCCGGCACCGCTCTCGGTGCCGGGCTTCATGCGCTTACCGGGCCGGGCTGGGATGGCCCGGTAAGGCCGGTCGTCTTTACTCTTCTAGACGACGGTGCGGGTGCGGGTGCGCGCGTTGCGACGCTTCAGCGCCCTACGCTCGTCTTCGCTCATACCACCCCACACGCCGGCGTCTTGTCCGGACTTCAGGGCCCAGGACAGGCAGTCGGCCGTGACGGGGCAGCGGGCGCAGACCAGCTTGGCATCGGCGATCTGCGCGAGCGCGGGCCCACTGTTACCCACCGGGAAGAACAGTTCGGGGTCCTCGTCGCGACAGATGGCCTTGTGGCGCCAGTCCATTCCTCTGCTCCTTTGCTGGGCGCCACAAGGGGCGCCTGTCGTTAGTGGATCGTTCACTTGTGCGACTCGAATGTTTCCGCACGGTTGCTTGTGAATGCTTTCACGAACACCGTAGATGTCAATAGGTATCCGGTGCACCGTGGGGAAGCTCACGCAATCGAGGACCCCGCATGGGGAGCCTGCCCGGTCCTTTGTACTCGCTCCGGACGGTTTTCGCAGCACAACCGCCAGTTTTTCGCGGCGTTTCGTCAGCGCGACGGCCGCGGGGCGATCACTTCCAGCACATCGGGCACGGCCGTGAAATCCACCACGTTCCGCTTCCCGATGAAGTCGCCATCGATTTGCAGGCCGATCGGCTCCTTGGTCTCGATATGCACCGACGGCACGTCGTCCTCGCGAAACAATATGCGGGACTTGGGATTTCCGTTCTTCGACAGCAATTGCCCGGCGAGTCGCAGGGTGGGCAGCACCGCCATGGACCGCACGGCGAAGACGCCGAGGCCGGTCTCGAAGCTGGTGCCCGGGTTGGTGTGCACCGGGGTGGCGTCCAGATAGGTCCAAGGACTCGAGTTCGTCACGAACGCGTAATGGGCACTCTCGACGGGTTCGAAACCCGGGATTTCGATTCGGACGCTTGGTTCACGACGCTTCGCCCGGAAGAATTGTCGCACAGTTGTTCGAAGATATCGGGCCGGAGTGGCGGTGTGGCCCTTGGCGCGGCTGGCGTCGATGGCCTCGCACACATCGGCGTCCAATCCGACGCCCGCGCTGAAGGTGAACCACCTGTCGTCGGCGAGGCCGAGTCCGATGCGGCGGTCCCCGCGCACGGTGAGCAGGTCGATGAGCTGGTTCGTCGCGGTGACCGGATCGGGGGAGATGCCCAGCGCCCTGGCGAAGACGTTGGCCGAGCCCCCCGGGATCACGCCCAGGCGCGGCAGCCAGGCCTGGCCGTCGTCGATCTGCGGCAGCGGCAGGAAGCCGTTGATGGTCTCGTTGACGGTGCCGTCACCGCCGTGCACCACGATCAGATCCATCTCGCTGGTGGCGGCCCACTGGGCGAGCTCGGCGGCGTGGCCGCGGTGCTGGGTGTGCGCGACGGTCAGCTGGGTCCGGCTCTCCAGCGCGTGGGCCAGCAGATCCCGGGTTGCCGGTGTGGTGGAGGTGGCATTCGGGTTCACGATCAGCAGCGTCCGCACGTTCGCAGCCTAATGGGCGGCCGGGCGCGGGCCGATTCCGCGCGGGTCGGGCGGCACCGGCCGCACCGCGGCGCGCGTCGTAGGCTTGGGCCCGTGGTTGACAGCGGCAAGGGAGAAGTTTCGGCGGGCGCGACCCCGCCCACGGTGCGGGGCGCGGGGGCGCTGGTCGCGCTGGAGGGCGCGGTCGCGGTGGGTGTCGCGATCGTGCTCGTGGTCCGCGGGCTGCTCGGCCACGATCAGTCCCAGGCCAGCGGGTACGGCACCGCCGCGTGGTTCGCGATCCTGGGCGGCGCGGTGCTGGCCGCGGGCATCGGCCTGCTGCTCGGTCAGCGCTGGGGCCGCGCGATCGCCGTCATCGCCCAGATCCTGCTGCTCCCCGTCGTGTGGGCCCTGCTCACCGACTCCCACCAGCCCGTCTACGGCACCGTCCTGGGCGTCGTGGTGGTGAGCGCCCTGGTCCTGCTGTTCGTCCCCGCCTCGACCCGCTGGATAGCCGCGGAGTACGGCGGAGACTGAGCCTGCCGGGTCTCAGTCGAGAGCGGCGCGCAGCGCGCTGCGGCAGAGGGCGTCGGCGCGGCGGGTCGTTTCCGGCTGGCGGTAGTGCGGGGTGAGGGCGAGCACCTGGGCGCAGGCGGTGTCCAGGGAGATCAGGTGGCCCACCGAGACGAAGACCGGTTTGACGCCCGCGCGGGTGCGCAGGGCGCGGCCCACCACCTCGCCCTCGAGCACCAGGTTGCTGCTGTCGCCGCGTTCGGGGCCCGGTGCGGTGTACTCGCCCCACGCGTTCTTGGCGACGCCGATCGTGGGGAGGCCGGCGAGCACCCCGAGGTGGCAGGCCAGCCCGAAACGGCGCGGATGGGCCAGGCCCTGGCCGTCGCAGACCAGCAGATCGGGCTCGGTGTCGAGGCGTTCCAGCACGCGCAGCGCGGTGGGCACCTCGCGGAACGCCAGCAGTCCCGGCACGTACGGGAACTCGACCGTGCCGTGCGCGACCTCCGATTCGACCGTCCCCAGGGTGTCGGCGTCCAGCACCACGGCGGCCGCCGCGACCACCCCGGCCTCGTCGTCGTAGGCCGAGTCGAGCCCGGCCACCGTGCCGAACCGGGGCGGTTCCGGATCGGTTGCCACCACCAGCGGACGCAACTCGTCCTGGATGGCCCGTGCCTCGTCAGCGGTGCGCGGCCAGCGGTCCGGCTGGGTGATCCGCATGGTGCGGCGGCTCTCAGCCTGCGGTTTCCGCGAGCGCGGTGAGTTCCGCGCCGGCGAGGCGGTAGCCGACCCACTCGTCCTGTTCGGCGGCGCCGAGCGAGCGGTAGAAGTCGATGGACGGGCTGTTCCAGGTGAGCACCGACCAGCTCACCCGGCTGTAGCCGCGGTCGACGGCCTCGCGCGCCAGGGCGGCCAGCAGCGCCTTGCCGTACCCCTTGCCGCGGGTGTCCGGCCGGACGTACAGATCCTCCAGGTAGATGCCGTGCACGCCGTCCCAGGTGGAGAAGTTCAGGAACCAGATCGCGCACCCAGCGATGCCCGTCTCGTCCTCGGCCACGTGCGCGAACAGGGCGGGCGCCGGCCCGAACAGCGCGGCGTGCAACTGCTCGGCCGTGAGCGTGCACTCGTCGCGCGCCTTCTCGTATTCGGCCAGGTCGTAGACGAGTTCGACCAGGGCGGGCACGTCGGCCGGGGCGGCGCGGCGGATGGTCATCGGAACCCTCCTGAGGTCGGAACGAGGTTGTGCGCGTGGATGGTTCGATTGCCGTGCTCGAAGCCGAGCACGCTGACCGCGCCGGTGGTCATGGTGAAGCGGCGGCCCTCCACCAGCGCGAATTCGGCCCAGCGGGCGATCAGCGCCCGGGAGAAGTGCCCGTGGCCCACCAGCACCACATCGCGGTCGGGCAGCGCCGTCGCGGCGGCGGCCAGCACCCGGTCGGCGCGGGCCCGCACCTGCTCGGCGGTTTCGCCGCCCGGCACCGCGCCGGTCCAGATCGTCCAGCCCGGCGCGGACTCCCGGATCTGCCGCGAGGTCAGGCCCTCGTAGTCGCCGTAGTCCCACTCCACGAGGTCGTCGTCGGGCACCGCGCCACCCAGGCCGGCGAGTTCGGCGGTGCGCGTCGCGCGCTGCCGCGGACTGGTGAGCACCAGCGGGTCAAGCAAGTCCAGCCCGGCGATCAGCGAGCCCGCCGCCGCGGCCTGGCGCTCCCCGGTCTCGGTGAGCGGCACATCGGTGCGGCCGGTGTGGCGGCGGGTGCGCGACCAGTCGGTCTCCCCGTGCCGGAGCAGAACCAGCTTGGCGTCGTCTCTTTCGGGCATGCCCTCCATCATGGCGACGGGGGACCGGTGCCGCCCGCACCGGGGCGGGCGACTACTTCCTCGGCTCGCCGAACTCCAGCACCACCAGCGGCAGCGGGTGGCCGGCCCGCTCCTGGCACTGGGCCAGCATCGGGTTGTCGGCGAACGCGAACGCCGCGAACTCGTCGTACGCGGCGCCGGTGAGCACGCGCGCGAACCCGTCGTAGGTGTGCGAGCCGTGCTCGATGACGACGCGCCCGTCGGCCTTCACGTTGTGGTACCAGGCCGGGTACCGGTCCTCGACGAACGAACTCACGTACGGGATCTCGCCCCGGTAGCACAGCCCGAGCGGCACCACGTGCTGCTTGCCGCTCTTCGCGCCGGTGGTGGTGAGCAGCACCAGATCGCCGCCCTCGTAGTCGCCGCCGACCTTGCCGCCCTGCTCGCGGAACTCGCTGATGACGTCGTTGTTCCAGCCGGCGACGTCACCGTCCTCGGCCAGCTTGTTCCACGGGGCGTTGGGATCGTCGTAGTCGGTGATGGTGGATTCGGCGGCGGGCGAATGGCTTTCAGACATGGCCACAGTCTGCCTCGAGGCACCGACAAGTTCGCCCGGTCCGGCTCAGCCGAGCGCGTACAGCTCGCCGTCGCGGCGTTCGAGCACCGTGCTGCCGAGCACCGCCACCGAGATGGGCCCCTCGGGCGCGGTGGAGCGCTGCACGGGAATGCGCGCCACCTCCTGCCCGTTGGCCGGGTCCAGCGCGACCATCCCGTCGGTGACGGGCAGCAGCAAACGGCCCGCCATCAACGCGGGCGCGCCGAGTGCGTCGGCGGCGGTCCACATCGGGTCGAAGGTGCTGGCGTTCAACGCGATCACGCTGTTGCCGGTGAACAGGAAGTAGGCCGAACCGACCCGCGACACGTCGATCACGTCGTCCAGTGGCGCGGAAAGATGGTGTGTGACAACCGGATTGCCGGTGGCGTCGAACACTGCCAGGCGGGGCGGCGCGGATTCCTCTGCGCCGGAACCGCTTCCGCCGGGCAGATACACCACGACGCGGTTCTCCGATACCGCGATCACCCGCGCCCCGGGGGAACCCGCGCCCGGCCCGGTGAGCACGCGCGAGCCGTACTCCTCGGGCACGGTGTTGTCCTTCGGCGCGGGATTGAGCAGCGTCAACCGGTCGGACTGGTCGTCGGGGCAGCGCTCCAGCACCGCCAGGCGCGACGCGCTGGACCCGGCCGAGAGCAACGTACAGCCTTTGCGCGGTTGGGTTTTCACGTTGATCGCCGCGTCGACGTATCCGTACTCGATGGTGCGCACCAGGTCCGAACGCCACATCTCCAGTCGCCGTTCACCTTTGGCCAGCACATAGGTGCCGTCGACCGAGAGGCGCACGTTCTCGTCCATGTAACTGCTACGCGCCGTGCGCCGTTCGCCGGTGTCGCCGTCGAGCAGTGTGGCCTGGCTGCACCCGCGCTGGTCGCGGTAGACCGCCACCACTGAACCGTACTGAGACTCCACACCGCACAGCGGCATGTCGCGCCGGTAGCGCCACAGTTCGGCGCCGGTGGCCGGATCACGACCGGTGACGGTGCCGTCCTCGGCCGTGATCACCGCGCCACCGGAGGCCAGCGCGCGCGTGCTCGCGCCGTCGGGCGCGTGCCACAGTTCGCGCAGGGAGACCGGGAGCGTGCCCGCCGTCGGCGGTGTGGGCGGGGGGCTCGGCGCCGTCACCGACTCGGTGCCGGTGGCGTCGCCGCGCGCCCAGACGACCAGCGCCGCGACCACGACGAGCACGACGATCGCGACTGCGGAGATGATATCGGCGCGCGTCCGCCGCTCGGGTGCGAGCACGTGAGCGAGACTAGCCGATCCGCGGGGGCGGGCTCCGTATCGGTGTCCCCACCGGCGTCTCCGCGATGCGGACCGCTGCCCGGCCGCGTTGTCGGCGCCGCCGGGACGACCCCGGTGTCGGCTCCTCCTCCGCGTCGCCGGACGGCGATCGCTGCGACTGTGCTCCGAGCCAGGTGCTAGGCCGAAGCGGTTGTCCCTGCCGCGCCCACCGACACCGGGTCACCCTCGGCCTCGGCGGTCGCCTCCGCCTTGGCGCGCCTGCGGCGCACCGGCTTCTCGGCCTCCGCCGTCTCCTCGCCGTTCGCCTCGATCTTGCGGGTGCGGCGGCGCGGCGCCGCCTCCTCCCCGTTCGCGGTGTCGGCGTCGGCCTTGCGGGCGCGGGTACGTCGCGCGGGCTTCTCCTCGGCGGAGACTTCCGCGGACTCGCCCTCGGCGCTCACCGCGGCCTTGCGCGTGCGGCGGGCCGGCTTCTCCTCGGCGCCGTCGGCCACCGCGGCCTCGGCAGGTGCGTCCGCCTTCTTCCGCGTGCGCTTCGGCTTCTCGGCACCGGCTTCGGTGGCCTGATCAGCGGTTTCGGCGTTCGCGGTGGCGCGGGTGCGCCGACGTCGCGCGGGCTTCTCCCCGGCCGTCGCCGGGGTCGCGGCTTCGGCCACGGTCGCGGACTGCTCGGCCGTCGCGGTGCCGGGCTCGACAACAGCGGGCTGCTCGACGGGAGCAGCGACCGGCTGCGCCGTGTTCGCCACGGCCGACAGCTGATCGGTCGCGGCCTGTTCGACCGAGACCGGTGCCGAAGCGGACTGAACTGCCGCAGTGTTGGAGACCTGCTCCTCGGCCTGAACCGCCGCCGCGTCAGCCACCGGAGCCGACTCGGCGCCCACCGACGAAACGCCGTTCGCCGACGCATCCGACTGCACGTCGGTCACGTCACCCGCACCCGACTCGGCCGGCTTGCGCCGCCGACGCCTGCGCCGCGCGGGCGCCTCGCCCTGCG
This sequence comes from Nocardia puris, assembly GCF_036051655.1. NCBI lineage: Bacteria > Bacillati > Actinomycetota > Actinomycetes > Mycobacteriales > Nocardiaceae > Nocardia > Nocardia puris. The sequence continues at coordinate 3,668,966 of NZ_CP107943.1, forward strand.
CCGCACCCGGCTCGGCGTCCGCCGCGTCGGCACCCGGCTCGGCGACCTGGCCACCCGTCTCGGTCACCTGCGCGTCGGCGCCGTTCTCGCCGCCGCCCGACCGGCGCCGCCTGCGCCTGCGCCGACCCAGCTGCGCGTCCTCGCCCTGTTCACCGGCGGCCTCGGCGGCGCCCGATTCCACGCCGTCCACCGGCTGCCCGCCGCGGGTCCGCCTGCGGTTGCGCTTGCGCGGGCTGCGCGCCTCGCGCTCCACCACGACCGCGTCGTCCTCTTCGCTCGCGGGACGCGCCTTGCGCACGGTGCCGCCGACGCCCTCGGGAATCCCGAGATCGGAGTACAGGTGCGGCGAGCGCGAGTACGTCTCCACCGGCTCGGGGATCCCGAGGCCCAGCGCCTTGTCGATGCCGGCCCAGCGGTTGAGCTCGTCCCAGTCGATCAGCGTGACCGCGACGCCGGTGCGGCCCGCGCGGCCGGTGCGGCCGATGCGGTGCACGTAGGTCTTCTCGTCCTCGGGGCACTGGTAGTTGATGACGTGGGTGACGTCGTCGATGTCGATGCCGCGCGCGGCCACGTCGGTGGCGACCAGCACGTCGATCGCGCCCTTGCGGAACTTCGACAGCGCCTTCTCGCGCGCGATCTGCCCGAGGTCGCCGTGCACCGCGCCCACGGCGAAGCCGCGGTCGGCCAGGTCGTCGGCCACCTTCTGCGCGGTGCGCTTGGTGCGGGTGAAGATCATGGTGGCGCCGCGGGTCTCCGCCTGCAACACGCGCGCGATCAGTTCGCTCTTGTCCAGCGCGTGCGCGCGGTAGACGAACTGCGCGGTGCGGTCGTGCACGGCCGAATCGCTGGGCTCCTCGGCCCGGATGTGGGTCGGGCGGGTGAGGAACGTGCGGGCCAGGGTGATGATCGGGCCCGGCATGGTGGCCGAGAACAGCATGGTCTGGCGCTTGTCCGGGACCATGGTGAGAATGCGCTCGATATCGGGCAGGAAGCCCAGGTCGAGCATTTCGTCGGCTTCGTCGAGCACCAGCACGCCGACCTTGCCGAGGATCAGATGGTTCTGCTTGGCCAGGTCCAATAGTCGGCCCGGCGTGCCGACCACCACGTCCACGCCTTCGCGCAGCGCCGCGATCTGCGACTCGTAGGGGCGGCCGCCGTAGATGGAGGCCACCGCGAGCCTGCCGCGCTCGTTGCGCAGGTATTTGCTCGCGTTCTCCAGATCCTGGGTGACCTGGATGCACAGTTCGCGGGTCGGGACGATCACCAGCGCGCGCGGCGTGCCGTCCAGCGGGGTGGTGGAATCACCGGTCGCGATGCGGTGCAGCAGCGGCACGCCGAAACCGAAGGTCTTGCCCATACCGGTGCGGGCCTGACCGATGAGATCCTCGCCGGCCAGCGCCAGCGGGAGGGTGAGTTCCTGAATCGCGAAGGTGCGTTCGATACCGATCTCGGCGAGCGCGCGGACGATTTCGTCGCGCACCCCCAATTCGGTGAATGTCGGGGCGGTGTGTGTCTCGTCCAGTTCGGCCGTCAACAGCGTGTCCGCCAGGCCGGGCTCCTGCTCGACAGTGATCTTGCTCAGGTTCGTGCCTTCCTCGATATCGCGTCACGCGCGCACGAGGTGTGGGGCGGACCGGCCGGTCCGCGACGACCACTGATCCGGCGGGTGCTCCGGGTCGCGGCCGGATGTCGTCAGGGTGCCATCGTGGGACGGCAACTACCCGGGAACATCGGCGCAACGCGGGATGCGGATCTGGTGCGCGCACATTTTCCTGGACCTCGGAAGCCCCGTGGCGGCGCCGTGGCGCATGCGTGGGGAACGATATTTTCCGTTGTCCGTGGTGATTGTAGCGTGATATTGTGCTGCGCCCGAAATGGCGCCCGGGTTATTCGCGGGCGAAACTCCGCGGGCGCCCGTCCGGTTTACCCGATGTATGGTGCGGGACTTGACAATTCATGGTCGCCGGAATGCTTCGCGCGCGGGGCGGTAGCGGCGGCGGGCCCGCCCGGCGCCCGAGTGTCGCGGTGGCGGCAAACCGTCGGGAAGCGGACTTGCCTGTTACCGGCGGTACTGGGATGTGAGACATTCTTGGGGTGAGCATCGCAGACACGGTCACCACCGCCGCCCGCAACGCGTGGGCGCTGACCTTCGGCTCCGGCGTCGAGTCGCCGGAACCCACCCCGTCGACGATCCTGTGGGACGAACCGCACCGGCAGCTGCGCCGGTTCGAGGGCGGACCCACCCCGGTCGCGGACGCCGCCGTCCTGCTGGTGCCCCCGCTCGCCGCGCCGGCCACCTGTTTCGACCTGCGGCCCGACCAGAGCCTGGCCCGCCACCTGCGCGACAGCGGCCGCGCGACCTACGTGATCGACTACGGCGAGATCACCTTCGCCGACCGCGCCATGGGCTTCGAGGACTGGATCGACGAGATCATCCCGGACGCCGTGCTGCGCACCTCCGCCGATCGCGGCGGCGCGCCCGTGGACCTGGTGTGCTGGTCGATCGGCGGCACGCTGGCGCTGCTCACCGCGGCCGCCCATCCGGAACTGCCGATCCGCTCGATCACCGCCGTCGGCTCGCCGCTGGACTACGACAAGATGACCGGCATCCCGCAACTGCGCGCGGTCGCCAAGCTCACCGGCGGCATCGCCACCACCACGGCGGTGCGGGCGGCGGGCGGCATCCCCGCACCGCTCACCCGGCTGGCCTATCGCGTCACCGCGTGGGAGCGCGAGCTCAAGCGGCCGTGGTTCGTCGCGACCAACCTGGCCCGCACCGAGACGCTGGCCAAGATGGAATCGATCGACCGTTTCATGGCCGAGATGCCCGGCTACCCCGGCCGGTTCTACGGGCAGCTGTGGGGCAGGCTCATCCTCGGCAACGACATCGGACGCGGCGTGGTGCGCCTGGGGGAGCGGCGCATCCGGCTGGCCGATGTGACCGCCGCCGTGCTGCTGGTCGGCGGCCCCTCCGACGTGATCACCGCGGCCGCCGCCGTGCAGGCCGGCACCCGCACCCTGACCGGCGCCGAAACCGTGCGCTACGAAACCGCCCCCGGCAGCCACCTCGGCATCCTCACCGGCGAGACCGCCCGCGACACCACCTGGGTGTACCTGGAGAAGTTCCTCACCGAACGCGACGCGAGCTGACCGGCGAATCCCGTTCGCGTTCCGCCTCATTCGCGGCGCGGGAGTTCGGGCAAGCCGCGGTTTCTCCTGGGGCGTGTGCAGCGTCTCGTCCCGCTCAGGCCGCGCGCAGGGCAGTGATGGCCTCCGCTCGTCGGGCGTCTGCCGGGCATGGACGGACTGCGCTTCGGCCGTGCGCAGTGTTTCGAATGGGCTGCGCCCATCGGTGCCTATTAGGCTGGCTGCATGGCAGCACAGTCCCCTGCAACGTCCGGTGTCTCGACCTCGCCCATCGCCGCGGACAACCCCGGTGTGATCGACCTTTTCGCGGTGCTCGCCTACGGCGAGATCTCCGCGTTCTACCGGTTGGCGGAGGAGGCGAAGCTGTCGCCGACGCTGCGGGGGAAGGTGGCCGTCGCGAAGATGGCGACCGCCGAGATGGCGCACTTCCAGACGCTGGAGACGGCGCTGGCCGAGTGTGGTGTCGACGTGTTCGACGCGATGGCGCCGTTCGTGCGGGCCCTGGACGCCTACCACGCGTCCACCGACCCCTCCACCTGGCTCGAGTCGATGGTGAAGTTCTACGTGGGCGACGGCATCGCCGCCGATTTCTACACCGAGATCGCGGGCGCGCTGGACCCGGCCGTGGCCACCGTCGTGCGCGATGTGCTCGCCGAGACCAGCCATTCGGAGTTCGTGGTCGAGGAGGTGCGCCGCGCGGTCACCACCAGCCGTTCCGAACGCGACCGCCTCACCCTGTGGGGCCGCAGGCTGCTGGGTGAGGCCATCACCCAGGCCCAGTACGTGATGGCCCAGCGCGACGAACTGGCCGAACTCGTGCTCACCGCCACCGGCGATCTCAACGGCATCGCCGCGCTCTTCGAGCGCATGCAGGACAGCCACGCCCAGCGCATGGCGGTCCTGGGCCTCTAGGCCGGTTCCGCTCCCCGCTCCGCCCGCGACGGTTCCGCGGCGCGCGCCAGGTCGCCGGGATCGGGGCGCGCCGCGCGCGGGGCGTCGTGGGCGTCGGGCTCGCCGGGGTCGGCGGTGCGGTTTCGGTTGAGCAGCAGGTTGAGCAGTATCGCCGTGATAGCGCCCGCCGAGATCCCCGAGTGGAAGACCGTTTGGAACCAGTCCGGGAACTGGCTGTAGAGGTCCAGCGCCACGTTCACCGGCGCCTCGCCCGACCGGTCGGTGTAGTAGAGCTTGGCCTCGGTCAGCATGGCCACCCCCAGCGAGATCGCGACAACGAGGATGTTGGTGTTGTCGAACGCGACCTTCGACAGCGTGCGCACCCCGGAGGCCGCGACCATGCCGAACAGCGCCACACCCGCGCCGCCGAGCACCGGCAGCGGAATCCCTTCCACCACGGCCGCCAGTTTCGGCAGCAGACCCAGCACCACGAGCAATGCTCCGGCCGCCGTGGCCACATGCCTGCTGCGCACGCCGGTGAGGGCGACCAGCCCCACGTTCTGGGCGAACGCGGTGTAGGGGAACGTGTTGAAGACCCCGCCGAGCACCGTGCCGAGCCCGTCGGCGCGCAGACCGTCGGCCAACCGGCGCGGGGTGATCTTCTCGTCGACGATCTCGCCGACCGCCACGATGTCGCCGGTCGTCTCGGTCATGACGACGATCGCGACGATGAGCAGCGCGAGAACCGAGCCGATCTCGAAGGTGGGCAGGCCGAACTGGAACGGTGTCACGACACCGACCCAGTCGTAGTCGCCGAGGTGACTCCAGTCGGTCAGCCCCAGCGGGATCGACACCACCGTGCCGATGATCAGTCCGAGCAGGATCGAGATCCGGCGCAGGCCCTCGGGGGCGAACCGTTCGATGAGGATGATCACCGCGAGGGTGAAGAATCCCATGCCGATCGCGGCGGGATCGCCGAACTCGGGTCCGGTGCCGCCGCCGAACCATCCCGACGCCACCCGCATCAGCGAGACCCCGATGATGAGGATGATGGTGCCGGTGACCAGCGGTGGGAAGAACCGGATCAGCCTGCCGAACACCGGCGCCAGCAGGATCATGAAGAGCCCGCAGGCGATGACCGACCCGTAGATGGTGGTGACGCCGTGGTTCACGCCGATTGTGATCATCGGGCCCACGGCGGCGAAGGTGACGCCCTGCATGAGCGGCAGCCGGACGCCGAACCGCCAGAATCCGACGGCTTGCAGCACGGTCGCGAGGCCGGCGACGAACAGGTCCGCCATGATCAGGTGCACGATGTCGGACTGCTGCAACCGTCCCGCGCTCACCATCGCGCCGCCGACGATCAGCGGCACCGCGACCGCGCCCGCGTACATCGCCAGGACGTGCTGCGCGGCCAAAGGGAACAGCCGTTTCAGCGGCGGGATCTCGTCGACCGGGCGCGGAGCCTTCGTGTTGCGGGAAGCCATGGCCCCCATCGTTTTCGACCCAGGTTTCCGCGCCTTCTCCCGCTCGTCACCGCCGAATTACGGGCTGGATATACCGATGCCTATTCGTTGGCCGCGCGGTTGTGGACCAGGCGCAGGCCGGGGGAGTGGGTGGCGGCGCGGTCGACCAGCCAGACGACCACGCTTTGATCGCTGTCGGTTTCCATTGTTTCGACGGGCACGTCGATGGTGCCGTGGGTGGGATGGTCGAACCGCAGAAGGCTCGACATCGGCCCCGCGCCGACGCGCTGCGGCTGCCAGCGACGGTCGAATTCGGGTTCGCGGCGCAGTGCGTCGATCATCGCGAGCAGTTTGCTGTCCCCGGGCCAGCGCAGTTTCGCGCGCAGCAGCGCGGTGGCGAAGGAGTCGGCGGCCGCGGGCCAGTCGCGCAGGATGTGGCGCGCCCGCGGATCGGTGAACACGTACCCGGCGAGGTTGGCCTCCTCGGCGCGGTCGATCAGGCCCAGCGGCGCGGCGAACTCGGCCCACGTGTGGTTCCAGCCCAGGATGTTCCAGCGCCTGCCGACAACGAAAGCGGGCGTGGGGTCCAGGGCGTCGAGCACCGCACGCACCGTGTCGCTGATCTGCTCGTGCGGGGATTCGGCTCCCGGGCAGCGGGATTCGTTGCCGGAGATGAGCGCCAGCAGACCGAAGTGCTGCCGTTGCGTGCCGTCCAGGCGCAACGCGTCGGCGAGCGCGTCCACCACGGCCAGCGACGGGTTCGTGTCGCGGCCCTGCTCGAGCCGTGCCAGGTAGTCCGCGCTCACCCCGGCCAGCACCGCGACCTCCTCGCGGCGCAGGCCCGGCGTGCGCCGCCTGCCGCCCTCGGGCAGGCCGACGTCGGCGGGCCGCAGCTCACCGCGGCGGGCCACCAGGAACTCGGCGAAGGCGTTGCGTGCCATGGTTCCACCATGCCCTATCCGGGTACCGGTAGCCGCGCCCTGCGAGGGCGAGGATAACGGCGGTCTGGCTGCCCGCCGCCCGCGCGCACATCGTCGTAGCCATGACCACTTCGACCACGCAGCTCAAAGCCGGCTCCTGGGCGCTGGACACCGCGCACTCGTCGGTCTCGTTCGCCATCCGCCACCTCGGCATCTCCAAGGTGCGCGGCGGCTTCACCCGCTTCGACACCGAATTCGTCGTCGACGAGAACGGCGAGGCCACCCTCGGCGCGACCATCCACCTGGACTCCTTCGACAGCGGCAACCCCGACCGCGACGCCCACGTCCGCACCGCCGACTTCCTCGACGTCGAGAACCGCCCCACGCTCACCTTCCGCGCGCTCGGCCCGGTCCGTGTCGCGGAGACCTTCACCGTCGACGGTGAGGTCACCCTCGGCGCGATCACCAAGCCGGTGCGCCTGGACGTCGAATGGGGCGGTGTGCAGGCCTTCGGCGAGACCGGCGAACGCCACGCCGGATTCTCCGCCACCGGGACCATCAAGCGATCCGACTTCGGTGTCGGCCCGTCGGCGCCGGGCTTCCTCGGCGACGCGGTGGCCATCGAACTCGAGATCCAGCTCGTCGAACCGAAATAGCCCACCCGGCCCGCTGTTCGCTGACAGCGCAGGCAGGGCCGTGCCGGACGGCCGCGGCCCTGCATTAGCCTTGGACCGACAGCAAGAGCGCTCGGGCGCCGCGACGCCCGGTGCCGCACAGGACTCTAGGTTCGGAGGTTGGCCGTGGAGGTCAAGATCGGTATTGCGGATAGCCCGCGCGAACTCGTCATCGTCAGCGGACAGACCCCCGACGAGGTCGAAGCGCTGGTCTCCGACGCGCTGAGCGGCACCTCGGGCGTCGTCGCCCTCACCGACGAGAAGGGCCGCAAGTTCCTGATCCAGGCGTCCAAGGTGGCGTACGTCGAGATCGGCACCGCCACGGGCGGCCGCGTAGGTTTCGCCGCTGTTTGATCTGGGCTTACCCGCCTCTCCGCGTCTTTTCGCCGGTCGTGAGTGCGTGGTTCGGTTTCGTGCCGGGCCGCCTGTTCTGTGCAGGGTGAGTTCTGGGCGTTCCCGGTGAGTTACCCATGTAGGTGCGAGATCAGGTGTTGCGTGGGTGAAGAACGAAAAGGTCCCTGGCTTCTCGGAAGCCAGGGACCTTTCTTGTTCGATCTGATGGTTGGGGCTAACCGATCGGATGCAAAGGGACGTGGGACAGGCCGCCCCATGCCAGCGCCACCGTCGTATCCACGGCCTCGTCCTTGGGGATCGGGCGATCGGCTTCCAGCCAGTACCGCGCCGTGAACTGGCTGGTGCCCACCAAGCCGACGGCCAGGATGCGGGCCCGGTAGGGGTCCAGGCCGGAGTCGTGGGCGACCAGGTCGAAGACGGCGTCCACGCAGGCCTCGGTGGCCTGTTCGACGCGGCGCTGCACCTGCGGCTCGCTGGTGAGATCGGACTCGAAGACCAGGCGGAAGCCCTGCATCTCGTTGTCCACGAAATCGAAGTACGCCTGCACGGCGGCGCGCACGCGCTGGCGGTTGTCGGTGGTGGAGCGCAGCGCCTGGCGCACGCTGGAGACCAGCATGTCGACGTAGTTCTGCAGCACCGCCAGGTACAGCTCCAGCTTGCTGGTGAAGTGCTGGTACAGCACCGGCTTGCTCACGCCGGCGACCTGGGAGATCTCGTCCATGCCCGCGGCGTGGTAGCCGCGCAGTACGAACACCTCGCTCGCGGCCTGGAGCAGTTGCAGCCTGCGCTCGTCGCGCGGCAGGCGGGTACCGCGTTTGGTCGGTGCCATGGCCTCGGACGACGTTCTGCGGGACGTCATCCGGTCCACGAGGTCGGTCATTTCGGCTCTCCCAGTCGGTTCCCCGGCTGAATGGGGTTGTGCACCGGGTATCCAAAGAACGATACCCGCTAACCCGTCGCATGCGGACCCGGCCCTGCGACGAAGTTCACCCGATGGGACGTCCGGCGGGGAGCTTGCGCCCTGTGAGAACCTGATGGGTGTGACCGACCGACCGGAAAGACCGTCCGGCGGCGGGCGTGACGCGCTCCGCCCCACTGGCTCGGCGACGCCCGGTTCCGTAGTGTCGGACCCCGTGGCGAGGTCCGGTCCCGAGGCGCGTTCGGGCGCGGCTGCCCGATCGGGCACCGCGCGGCGTTCCGGTGCGCCGGGCCGCCGATCCAGACCCGAGCGCGCGGTCCCTCGCATCAGCGAACCGTGGCCGCGCGCGGGCGACACCCCCTCCGATCGCGACGCGGCGCCACCGGCCCGCACCCGCGACGGCGTCGAGATCTACGACCCCCTCGGGCTCTACCAGGGGGCCGACCGTTCCCATCAGCCGCTGCGAGCGCGCTGGGACCCCACCGCTCCCGACGAGAGCCGCAGCCGGCCGCGCCCCGAACGCGGCACCAAGAAGCAGAGCGCGATCGGCCGATTCGTCTCCACCTACGGATGGCGCGCCTACGCGCTGCCCATCCTGTTCATCGTCACGGTCCTCGTGGTGGTGGACGCGGTGCGCGGGGGCGGCGCCGAGGGGGCGGGCGCGAACACCGATCCGAGTTTCGGCCGATTCAGTCCGCGCGCCGCGTCGGCGGGCGTGATCGGCGCACCGCCCGGTGACGGGCAGTTCCCCGCCGATCTGCCCACCGGCGCACTGCCGGAGGGCGGGCCGTTCGTGGAGGACGGCACGGGCACCTGGCGTGTCGTGCCCGGCACGACCGCGAAGGTCGGCGAGGGCCGGGAGTACAGCTTCCGCTACACCGTCGAGATCGAGGACGGCATCGACACCTCCGGCTTCGGCGGGGACGAGTCGGTGGCGAAGATGATCGACAGCACCCTCGCCAACCCCAAAAGCTGGTCGCACGACCCGAAGTTCGCGTTCCAGCGGATCGACCAGGGCGAGCCCGATTTCCGGATCTCGCTCACCTCGCGCCAGACCACCCGCGAGGTGTGCGGGTTCGAGATCCCCATCGATTCGTCCTGCTACCACGCCGACCTGGACCGCGTGGTGCTCTCGGAGGTGCGCTGGGTGCGTGGCGCGCTGGCCTTCGAGGGCGATATCGGCTCCTACCGGCAGTACCAGATCAATCACGAGGTCGGCCACGCCATCGGCTACCACCAGCATCAGCCGTGCGAGACCGACGGCGGCCTGGCGCCGATCATGATGCAGCAGACGTTCGGCACCAAGAACAACGACATCGCCGAACTCGATCCGCACGGTGTGGTCCCGATGGACGGCAAGCGCTGTCGTTTCAACCCCTGGCCCTACCCCCGCGGCTGACGCGGCGCGGCACGGCGCGATAATCGGGAAGAACGGCCCGCTCGCGCGCGTTGCACCACGCGATCGGCCAATTCGATTCGAGGAGTCCTGGACGTGTCATCACCGAAGTCCCTGCCGCCGCTGGTCGAACCGGCCGCCGAGCTGAGCAAGGACGAGATCGCTCGCTACAGCAGGCATCTGATCATCCCGGATGTGGGTGTGGACGGGCAGAAACGTCTGAAGAACGCGAAAGTGCTCGTGATCGGCGCGGGCGGCCTCGGCTCGCCCGCCCTGCTGTACCTGGCCGCCGCCGGCGTGGGCACGCTCGGCATCGTGGAATTCGACGAGGTGGACGCCTCGAATCTGCAACGGCAGGTGATCCACGGCCAGTCCGATATCGGTCGTTCCAAGGCCGACAGCGCGCGCGATTCCATTCTGGAGATCAATTCCGGCATCGACGTGCGGCTGCACAAGTTCCGCCTCGAACCCGAGAACGCGGTCGAATTGTTCCGCGAGTACGATCTGATCCTGGACGGCACCGACAATTTCGCCACCCGCTATCTGGTGAACGACGCCGCCGTGCTGGCCGGCAAGCCGTACGTGTGGGGTTCGATCTACCGGTTCGAGGGCCAGGCGTCGGTGTTCTGGGAGGACGCGCCCGACGGCCGCGGCATCAACTACCGCGATCTGTACCCCGAGGCCCCGCCGCCCGGCATGGTGCCCTCCTGCGCCGAGGGCGGCGTGCTCGGCGTGCTGTGCGCCTCCATCGGCTCGATCATGGTGACCGAGGCCATCAAGCTGATCACCGGCATCGGCGACCCGCTGCTGGGCCGGCTCATGGTCTACGACGCACTCGACATGACCTACCGCACCATCAAGCTGCGCCGTGACCCGGAGCGTCAGCCGATCACCGAGCTGATCGACTACGAGGCGTTCTGCGGTGTGGTGTCCGAGGAGGGCCAGGCGGCCGCGGCGGGATCCACCATCACGGCGACCGAGCTCAAGGAGTTGCTGGACGCGGGCAAGGAGATCGAGCTGATCGACGTGCGCGAGCCGGTGGAGTGGGACATCGTGCACATCGAGGGCGCGAAGCTGATCCCGAAGGACCGCATCCTGTCCGGTGAGGCGCTGGCCGAACTGCCGCAGAACCGCCCGATCGTGCTGCACTGCAAGACCGGCATCCGCTCGGCCGAGGCGCTGGCGGTGCTCAAGAGCGCGGGCTTCGCCGACGCCACGCACGTGCAGGGCGGCATCGTGGCCTGGGCCCGCCAGGTCGACACCAGCCTGCCCGTCTACTGACACCGCCGCGGTGGCCCGCGCGCCGGGCCGCCGCGACCGTCCACCCCGCGTTGCAGTCGAGGTGGACGGTCTGGAAAACGTCACCCTCGTGGCGGTCCCGATCCGGTCGGCGGCCGATCCGCCCACCGGGAACAGGCCAGTACCGACTGAGATGGTGGACGCCGAACACGGCGCCGGCGCGGGCCGCCGGGAGTGCGAGATCGGTGAGCGGATGGCCGGCGAGGACGGTCACCGGCGCGACTCGGTACCGGCGCGGCGTCCGAATTCCGCCGTTGACCGGCGGTACCGTACGGCCGTGACTTCTGTGGAACCTCCCGAGCACGTGCGCGCCACGTTCGGTCTGCGCGAAGTGACACCCGTCCCGCTCAATGACTGGGACGGTGGCTGGCGGTGCGGTGACGTGGTGCTGAGCCCGGTGGCCGATCACGCGCGCGCGGCGTGGTCGGCGAAGGTCCGCGAGACGCTGAAGGTGGACGGATTGCGGCTGGCGCGGCCGGTGCGCGCGACCGACGGCCGCTACGTCGTCTCGGGTTGGCGGGCCGATACGTACCTGGAGGGCAGCCCGGAACCCCGCCACGACGAGGTGGTCTCCATCTCGCTGCGCCTGCACCAGGCCACCTCGCGGCTGGAGCGCCCACGCTTCCTGGTGCAGCCGCCCGTCGCGCCGTGGGTCGACGTGGACATCTTCGTGGCCGCCGATCGCGCGGCCTGGGAATCGGTGCCGCTGCGCAGTCTGCGCGCGGGCGGCGCGGTGCTGCCCACCTCGCCCGACGGGCAGCGCAGCATGGAGCTCATCGGCCAGTTGGCCACCCTGCGCAAACCTGTCCACACACCGGCGCAACTGGTGCACGGCGACCTGTTCGGCACGGTCCTGTTCGCCGGGCAGTACACGCCAGGGCTCACCGACATCACCCCGTACTGGCGGCCCGCGGGCTGGGCGGCGGGGGTGATCGTGGTGGACGCGCTGTCGTGGGGCGGGGCCGACGACGGTTTGGTCGACCGCTGGGCGGATCTGCCGGAGTGGCCGCAGATGTTATTGCGCGCGGTCATGTTCCGGCTCGCGGTGCACGCGCTGCATCCGCGTTCCACCCCGGAGGCGCTGCCCGGACTCGCGCGCACCGCCGATATGGTGCGGTTCCTGCTGTAGTGAAAACCGTTGCCGGGCAACAACTTGCATACGAACACACCGAATGCCGCCGGGAAGGAAGACTTCCCGGCGGCATTCGGGTCTCACCGGGCGCGCCGCCGGTCGCCGGCGTCGCGATCATCCGAGGGGTTCGGTCCCGGATGCCCGGTGCGACTTACACGTTCGCGTAGGCGAGCGAGGAGATCCGGCCCACCGCGAACGAGGACCGCAGGTAGAAGAACCAGGTCACGCCCGCCATCACCACGAACGTGGCCGCGTAGGCCCAGAACGCGGGCGACATGCTGCCGAAGTTGATGTTCGACAGGCGCAGCGCCTGCTGCAGCAGGTAGCCGCCCGAGGCGCCGATCGCGCCGATGACGCCGATCGCCGCACCCGCCTGCCGCCGCGCCGACGCCGCGGCCTCGGCGATGTCCGTGCCGTGCTCGGAGGCGTACTTCTTGGCCTCCGCGCTGAAGATCGACGGGATCATCCGGTAGGTGGAGCCGTTGCCGATGCCGGTCAGGATGAACAGCGCCAGGAACGCGGTCAGGTAGAGCGGGAAGCTCTTCAGCTCCAGCGCCGCCAGGATGGCGACCGCCGCCACGGCCATGCCGCCGAACACCATCACGGTGATCTTCGCGCCGCCCACCTTGTCGGAGATCCAGCCGCCGAACGGACGGCTGAACGAGCCCACCAGCGCGCCGAGGAAGGCCAGGTTGCCCAGGGTGGTGATCCAGCCGATATTGGCCAGGCTCGGGAAGTTCGCCTTGATCAGCGTCGGGAACGCGAACGAGAAACCGATGAACGAGCCGAAAGTGCCGATGTAGAGGAACGACATGATCCAGGTGTGCCGGTTGGTGAGCGCCAGCTTGTAGGACTTGCCGTCGGACTTGGCCGTGCTGATGCTGTCCATGTAGCGCAGTGCGCCGAACGTGGCGACCAGGATGAACGGCACCCAGACCAGCACCGAGAGCGTGATGCCGAACCGGTAGCCCGCGGCGTCCTTGGCCATGATGTGCGTGCCGAGCGTGATCAGCAGCGGCAGCACCAGCTGGGTCTGCGCGACGCCGAGGTTGCCGCCCGCGGCGTTGATGCCCAGTGCCGCACCCTTTTTGCCCTCGGGGAAGAAGAACGAGATGTTCGCCATCGACGAGGAGAAGTTGCCGCCACCGAAACCGGCGAGCGCGGCCAGCACCATGAACACCCACATCGGCGTCCCGGGCTGGTTGACGAACCAGGCCAGGCCGAGCGTCGGGATGAGCAGCATGGCGGCGCTGAACGCGGTGAACGCGCGCCCGCCGAAGCGCGGGATGGCGAAGGTGTACGGAATGCGCAGTGCCGCACCGACGAGCGTGGGCGTGGAGGTCAGCAGCAGCGCGTTGCTGACGGCGGTCGGGTTGCCCTGGCCGAGACCGGCGAGGAAGGGGAATCCGGCCGCGCCCATGCTGGTGACGACGGTGCCCCAGATGACCCACACGCTGAATCCGAGATTCTCGGCGAACACCGAGAAGATGAGATTCTTGCGCGCGGTGAGATTGCCACCCGATTCCCAGAATTTCTCGTTGTCCGGTTCCCAGTGATCCAGCCAGCGGCCGCGCTTCTCGTGGGTGAACGCGGTGTCCGGCGTCTGGCCGGTGGCAGCGACTGTGGCGGTCATCGGCTTCCTCTCGATTCGATCTCGACCGACCCTCATCGCGGCACCGTCGCGCCGTTGCGACGTTGTTCGTCTCGGGATTCGCCCCTCGCCCCGGAATCGGGTGGAGCCGTCGAGTTGCCTTAGTACGGTCGAGACAAAAGTAGAAGCCCGTTGTTGCGTCCCCGTGGCCTTCGGTGACGTTCCCGGCAAATCCGACTCACATCGTGGGATCGGCCGCGGAGAGGGTTTTCCTGCGTGCCCGACCGGTCGGAATTCAGCGCGCGTCGGGATATTCGGCGATGAGCGAGCCGAGGAAGCAGCTCGCGGCCTGCGAGGCGCGCTCGCCGTCGCCGTCGATGACGGCCTGCACGAGCTCGTTGTGCTCGGCGTCGTAGGAGTCGTCGGACTTCGAGGTGCGCGAACGGATCACCTGTTCGATGGTGGGCAGCAGCGAATCGTAGAACTCGAGGTACACGGCGTTGTGGCTGGCGACCACGATGGCGCGGTGCAACTCCACGTCAGCGGCGATGGCCGTGGGAATGTCGTCGTCCCAGTGGTTGCTGCGCTCGGCGAGCAGGCGGCGCAGGGTGGCGATATCGGACTCGTCGCGGCGCTGGGCCGCCAGCGCCGCGGCGGTGGTGTCGAGCGCCAGGCGCAACTCGAGCACATCGCGCTCCTCGGCGTCGGCGAAGAACTTGCCGAGCGTGCCGCCGACCTCCGAGGCCGCGATCACATAGGTGCCCGAGCCCTGGCGGCGTTCCAGCACACCCGCGTGCACGAGCGCCTGCACCGCCTCGCGCACGGTGTTGCGGCCCGTCCCGGTGAGCTCGGTGAGCTCCGGTTCGGTGGGGATGCGGGAGCCGATGGGCCAACGGCCGGAACGTATTTCGGCACGCAGCTGTTCGGTTACCTGGGCGATGAGGCTGGTGCGCCGGACTGGTTGCACGGCAATAGGGTACCGCCCGTCACAAACGGTTGCCTCCGATCATGGGGTCATCCTATGATTTCTCGGTGACAGCGACCCTCCCCGATGCCCCGAGCCAGGACACCGTCGATATCGCCGCGCGCCGTCGCGCGCTGCTGGAGGGGCGACTACTCGTCCTCACCGCGATCGTCATGTCCGCGCTCGTGCTGCGCGTCGCCGTCACCGCCTACAGCCCGCTGGCCGAACGCATCGGCGCCGACATCGGCTATTCCACCGCCGTCGTCGGCGTCTTCGGCATGATTCCCACCGCGATGTTCGCGGTCTCGGGCCTGCTGACCCCGCTGATGGTGCGCCGCCTCGGCCTGGAGCGCACCGCGCTGGCCGCGATGCTCATGGCGGGCGCGGGCATGCTCATCCGTTCGCTCATGCACGGCACCGGCGAGCTGCTGGTGTTCTCGGCGCTGGCCCTC
Organism: Nocardia puris; assembly: GCF_036051655.1. NCBI lineage: Bacteria > Bacillati > Actinomycetota > Actinomycetes > Mycobacteriales > Nocardiaceae > Nocardia > Nocardia puris. The sequence goes on from NZ_CP107943.1 coordinate 3,684,171, forward strand.
GGCGGCATGGGTATCGGCAACGTGGTGATCCCGCCGCTGGTCAAGCGGTACTTCCCCGACCGGCTCGCGGTGATCAGCTCCCTTTACATCACCATGGTGCAGCTGGGCACCGTCTTCCCGGCGCTGGTCGCGGTGCCCGCGGCCGACCACTTCGGCTGGCGCGTGTCCGTCGGCATGTGGGCGTTGCTCGGCTTCGCCGCGGCGGTGCCGTGGATCGCGGTGCTGCGCAGCCGCGAGGGCCGTGACCGCGACGACGTCACTGCGCTGCCCACCGAGCCGGGCGCGGCGGCGGGCCGGGTGTGGCGCTCGCCGCTGGCCTGGGGCATGGCGGGCATGTTCGGCATGACCTCGCTGACCACCTACGCCATGTTCGCCTGGCTGCCGCGCATCCTGGGCGACGCCGGCGCGAGCGACGCCTTCGGCGGCACCATGGTCGGCCTGTTCGCCCTGGTCGGACTCGTCGCCGCGTTCACCGCGCCCACCCTGGTCGCGCGGTACCGCAACCCGTTCCCCATCGTGCTGGGCTGCGCGGTCTTCTTCTTCGCCGCCTTCGCGGGCCTGCTGATCGCGCCGATGGCCGCGCCCGTGCTGTGGGTGGTGCTGCTGGGCTTGGGCCCGAGCACTTTCCCGATGGCGCTCACCCTGATCAACCTGCGCACCCGCACCCCGCGCGGTTCGGCCGCGCTGTCCGGCTTCACCCAGGGCGTCGGCTACGCCGTGGCCTGCCTGGGCCCGCTGCTGTTCGGCATGCTGCACACCGCCACCGGCGGCTGGCTCGCCCCCTTCGCCATGCTGAGCGTCGCGGTGCTGGTCCTGCTCCTCGGCGCCTGGCAAGCCTGCAAACCGCGCCTGCTGGAGGACACCTGGGGCAAACGGGAGCCGGTCGTCGCGGCGTAGGTTCCCCAGGACACGTCCGAGTCGCTAACCGGCGATGCGCCGTGGAAGAACCCCGGGCTGGGATACCGTAACCGGACAAACCTCCCGCCGATCTCGCCGGAGCCCGCGCGGCCACCGGGGTAAAGGGGGCAGCGTGTCCGACCGGACCCTGCAGATCATCGCGCTGGTCGTGTACTTCGGGGCGATGGTCGCCATCGGTGTCTACGCCTACCGCAAGACGGTCGACCACGAGGGCTACATGCTGGCGGGCAGGCAGCTGCCGCCGTGGACCGCCGCCCTCAGCGCGGGCGCCTCCGATATGTCGGGCTGGCTCATGATGGGCCTGCCGGGCGCCATCTACGCCGCGGGCCTGATCGAGGCGTGGATCGCCATCGGCCTCACCATCGGCGCCTACCTCAACTGGCGGTTCGTCGCGCCGCGGCTGCGCGCCTACACCGAGGTCGCGCGCAACTCCATCACCATCCCCAGCTTCTTCGAGAACCGGCTGCACGACGACACCCGGCTGCTGCGCGTGGCCTCGGGGACCATCGTCCTGGTCTTCTTCACCTTCTACGTGTCCTCGATGCTGGTCGCGGGCGGTGAGTTCTTCCGGCTCGCGTTCGGCACCTCGTATCTGAGCGGCATGCTGATCGTCGCCGCCGTGACCTTGGCCTACACGCTCATCGGCGGCTTCCTCGGCGCGTCGCTGACCGACGTGGTGCAGGGCACCATGATGCTGCTGGCGCTGCTCGTGGTGCCCGTCGTGGCGATGGTCGCGGTGGGCGGGCCCGGCGCGACGGTCGACGCGATCCGGGAGGTGGACCCCGCCCGGTTGTCCTGGCTGGGCGGCGGCTCGTTGACGGCGGCCACCGTGGTGGGCATCCTCTCTGCGGCCGCGTGGGGCCTCGGGTACTTCGGGCAACCGCACATCATCGTGCGCTTCATGGCGATGCGCAGCGCCGAGTCGGCGGGACCGGCCCGGCGCATCGGCATGACGTGGATGATCGTGTCGCTGGCCGGCGCGGTCGCCTGCGGCCTGGTCGGGATCGCGTACTTCTCGACCAGCGGCGAATCCCTGGACAATCCCGAGCATGTGGTGCTGGCGCTCTCGCAGCTGCTGCTGCATCCGCTGATCGTCGGTTTCGTGTTCGCGGCGGTGCTGGCGGCGATCATGAGCACGGTGTCGAGCCAGCTGATCGTCTGTTCCTCGGCATTCGTCGAGGATCTGTACCACGTCTTCGGCCGGGAGAGTTCCCAGCGCACGCTGCTGACGCTGGGCAGGGTGTGCGTGCTGGTGGTCGCGGTCATCGCCGGGCTGCTCGCGATCTCGCCGAGCGGCACCATCCTCGAACTCGTCGCGTTCGCGTGGGCCGGTTTCGGCGCGTCCTTCGGCCCGGCCGTGCTCCTGTGCCTCTACTGGCGCAAGCTCACCAACTGGGGCGCGCTCGCCGGTATGGTCGCCGGTGCGCTGACCGTCATCCTCTGGTCCGCCTACGGCCCCGACATCTACGGCGTCGCCCTCTACGAGATCGTCCCCGGCTTCCTCGTCAACGTGGTCGTCTCGATCGCCGTCAGCCTGGCCACCTACACCCCGGACACCGGAATGGACGACGAGTTCGACCGCGCGGTGGACGTCGCCCACGCCCGCTAGCCGCGGCGATCGGGACGTAGCTGTTGCGGTGTCGCCGCCCCGGGCGCATGCTGTGCACGTCACATCTCACGCGGTTTTCCGGCGGGGTCGGCTGTTTGTCACTCGCGGAAACCGTTGTGTCACATGCCCGAAACATTCGAAGGGGCTCACCTCGCTGACCGGAGCGAGGTGAGTAACCGTTGATTTGACGGTCATCTACCGCAGCATTACGGCAATACCTGTTTCCTACCGTTGGGCCAACCGGAATTTGGGAGGCCCTTGTTGAGCACGCTGACGCGTAATCGCAACATTGAGCAGTGGGACGCCGAAGATGTCGCCGCCTGGGAGGCGGGCGGCAAGGACGTCGCCAAGCGCAACCTGATCTGGTCGGTGGTCGCCGAGCACATCGGATTCTCCGTGTGGTCCATCTGGTCGGTGATGGTGCTGTTCATGCCCGCCGACCAGTTCGGCATCGATCCCGCGGGCAAGTTCTTCCTGGTCGCGGTGCCTACGCTGGTCGGTGCGGTGCTGCGCATCCCGTACACGGTCGCCACCGCGCGATTCGGCGGCCGCAACTGGACCATCTTCAGCGTCCTGGCGCTGCTGATCCCGACGCTGCTGACGCTGTACTTCATCAACCAGCCGGGCACCTCGTACACCACGTTCCTGGTCATCGCGGCCTTCGCGGGCTTCGGCGGCGGCAACTTCGCCTCCTCGATGACCAATATCAACGCCTTCTACCCCCAGCGGCTCAAGGGCTGGGCGCTGGGCCTGAACGCGGGCGGCGGCAATATCGGCGTCCCCGTCATCCAGCTGCTCGGCCTGCTGGTGCTGGCCACCCTGGGCGCCGAGTACGCATCGGTGATCTGCCTGATCTACCTGGCCCTGATCGCCGTCGCCGGCTTCGGCGCCGCGCTCTACATGGACAACCTGCCGAGCCAGAAGGCCAACCTCTCGTCCATGGTCGACGCGCTGCGGGTGCCGCAGTCGTGGGCCATCGCCTTCCTCTACATCGGCACCTTCGGGTCGTTCATCGGCTACAGCTTCGCGTTCGGCCAGGTGCTGCAACTCAACTTCGTCGCCGGTGGTGACACCGCCGCCCAGGCCGCCGTGCACGCCGCGTCCATCGCGTTCATCGGCCCGCTGCTCGGTTCGCTGGCCCGCCCCTACGGCGGCCGCTGGGCCGACCGGTTGGGCGGTGCGAAGGTCACGCTGTTCACCTTCGCCGTCATGATCGGCGCGGCTGTGCTGGTCGGGCTGGCGAGCGCCCTCGGTGACGGCGCGGGTCGCCCGACCGGTGTGGTGATGGTGGCCATGGTGGCCGGCTTCATCGCCCTGTTCGTCATCTCCGGCATCGGCAACGGCTCGGTCACCAAGATCATCCCGTCGGTGTTCGAGGCCAGGTCCAAGTCGCTGCCCGTGCGTCCGGCCGAACAGTCGGCCTGGTCGCAGAACACCGCCGGCGCGCTCATCGGTTTCGTCGGCGCCATCGGCGCGCTGGGCGGGGTCGGCATCAACCTGGTGCTGCGCTCGTCCTACGCCTCGACCAGCTCCGCGACCACCGCGTTCTGGGTCTTCACCGCCTTCTACGTGGTGTGCGCCGCGGTCACCTACCTGGTGTTCCTGCGCCGCCCCGCCGCCACCGACTCCGACGTGGTCGTCGAAGCCGAGGCGCTCGTCCTCGAAGCCGAGGCCGCCGCGTCGTCCAGCCCGTCGGCTCGCGCCTGACGCCGAACCATTCCAGGGAGGTCACTATGAACCCCACCGTCGATCCCACTCGGCGCAAGACCGCGGTGGTCGTCGGCCACGGCATGGTCGGACACCGCTTCGTCGAGGCCCTGCGGTCCCGCGACGAGGACGCCACCTGGCAGATCGTGGTCCTCAGCGAGGAGCAGCTGCCCGCCTACGACCGCGTCGGCCTGTCGTCCTACGTGGGCGCCTGGGACCCCAGCGCGCTGGCGCTGCCCGGCAACGAGTACGCCGGTGACGAGCTGGTGGAGCTGCGGCTGGGCCACCGGGCCGAGAGCATCGACCGCGAGGCGCGCAAGGTGCTCACCTCCGCCGGTGACACCCTCGCCTACGACGCGCTGATCCTGGCCACCGGCTCCTACGCGTTCGTGCCGCCGGTCCCCGGCCACGACCTGCCGGGCTGCTACGTCTACCGCACCATCGAGGATCTCGACGGCATCCGCGCCACCGCCGAGGCGGCCGGTCCCGGCGCGCGCGGCGTGGTGGTCGGCGGCGGTCTGCTCGGCCTGGAGGCGGCCAACGCGCTGCGCCTGCTCGGCATGACCCCGCACGTGGTCGAGTACAACAACCGGCTGATGCCCGCCCAGGTCGACGAGGGCGGCGGCGCGATCCTGGAACGCCTGGTCACCGATCTCGGCCTGAACGTGCACACCGGCGTCGGCACCTCCTCGATCGAGGAGACCGAGGGCGGCCTGCGGGTCACCCTCTCCGACGAGACCGTGATCGACGCCGCGATGGTGGTGTTCTCCGCGGGCGTGCGCCCCCGCGATCAGATCGCCCGCGACGCCGGCCTCGAGGTGGGCCCGCGCGGCGGCATCATCACCGACCTGGGGTTGCAGACCTCGGACCCGAACATCTGGGCCGTCGGCGAATGCGCCGCGGTCGAGGGTGTCTGCTACGGCCTGGTGGCCCCCGGCTACTCCACCGCCGAGGTGGTCGCCGACCGTCTGCTCGGCGGGCAGGGCGAGTTCCCCGGCGCGGACATGTCCACCAAGCTCAAGCTGCTCGGCGTGGACGTGGCCAGCTTCGGTGACGCGCACGCCACCACCGAGGGCGCGCTGTCGGTGGTGCTGCACGACGCGGCCAAGGGCACCTACGCCAAGCTGGTCGTCTCCGACGACGCGAAGATCCTGCTCGGCGGCATCCTGGTGGGCGACGCGTCGGCCTACTCGGCGCTGCGCCCGCTGGTCGGCCGTCCGCTGCCCGCCGACCCGGCTTCGCTCATCTCCCCGGCCGGCGCGGAGCTGGGCGCCGACGCCCTGCCCGACGAGGCGCAGATCTGCTCCTGCAACAACGTCAGCAAGGGCTCCATCTGCGGCGCGATCGCCGACGGCGCGTGCGATGTGCCCGCCATCAAGAGCTGCACCAACGCGGGCACCTCCTGCGGCGGCTGCGTGCCGATGCTGAAGAAGCTGCTCGAGCAGTCCGGCGTCGAGGTCTCCAAGTCGCTGTGCGAGCACTTCAGCCAGTCGCGCGCCGAGCTGTTCCAGATCGTGCAGGTCACCGGCATCCGCACCTTCTCGGGCCTGATCGCCAAGTACGGCAAGGGCTCGGGCTGCGATATCTGCAAGCCGACCGTCGCCTCGATCCTGGCGTCCACCTCCAGCGATCACATCCTCGACGGCGAGCAGGCCGCGCTGCAGGACACCAACGACCACTTCCTGGCCAACATGCAGAAGAACGGCACCTACTCGGTGGTGCCGCGGATGCCCGGCGGCGAGGTCACCGCCGAGCAGCTGATCACCATCGGCGAGGTGGCCAAGGAGTTCGACCTCTACGTCAAGGTCACCGGCGGCCAGCGCATCGACCTGTTCGGCGCGCGCGTCGAGCAGCTGCCGCTGATCTGGAAGCGCCTGGTGGACGCGGGCATGGAGTCCGGCCACGCCTACGGCAAATCGCTGCGCACGGTCAAGAGCTGCGTCGGGTCCACCTGGTGCCGCTACGGCCAGCAGGACTCGGTCGGCATGGCCGTGCTGCTCGAAAAGCGTTACCGCGGACTGCGTTCCCCGCACAAGCTGAAGCTGGCGGTGTCGGGCTGCGCCCGCGAGTGCGCGGAGGCGCGCGGCAAGGACGTCGGCGTCATCGCCACCGAGAACGGCTGGAACCTCTACGTCGGCGGCAACGGCGGTCTCACCCCGAAGCACGCGGTGCTGCTGGCCGGCGAACTCGACGACGAGACGCTGATCAAATACATCGACCGGTACCTGATGTTCTACATCCGTACCGCCGACCGGTTGCAGCGCACCGCGCCGTGGCAGGAGGCGCTGGAGGGCGGCATCGAGTACCTGCGGCAGGTCATCTGCGAGGACAGCCTCGGCCTCGCCGAGGAGCTGGAGTCGGCCATGGCCAAGCACGTCGAGGGCTACAAGGACGAGTGGGCGGCGGTGCTCGAGGACGAGAACAAGCTGTCGCGCTTCGTGTCGTTCGTCAACGCGCCCGCCGAGGCCGACCCGACCATCGCGTTCGACGACAGCGGCGAGCGGAAGGTGCCCGTGCTGTTGGGCGTGCCACAGATCGCCGTCGGGGCGGCGCGGGTGGGAGACAACACCGCGACGCACGGGAAATAGCCGCTTAACCGTGTGGAAACAGGACGCCGGTACCAATGGGTAAGGCGTTCGGAGGAGGAACCCGATGACCGTGATCGATACACCCAGCATTTCCCCGGCTACGGCCACCGGTTGGACGCAGGCGTGCCGACTCGACTACCTGATCCCCGGCCGCGGGGTCGCGGTGTTGCTGAGAGGTGGCCAGCAGGCCGCGCTCTTCCTGCTGGGCGACGGCGCCCTCTACGCGGTCGGGAACATCGATCCGTTCGGCCGGGCGGCGGTCATGTCGCGCGGGATCGTCGGCGACCGCGGCGGCGTGCCCATCGTGGCCTCGCCGCTGCTGAAGCAGGCGTTCTCGTTGCTCGACGGACGCTGCCTGGACGACGCATCGGCGGCGCTGCCGGTGTACGCGGTGCGTGTGGACGACGGCATCGTTTCGATTTCCAACGAGCCCGCCGCGCTCGACGCCTCGGACGGATGAACATATGACGACAATCGACGCCGGCGCGTCCCTGGCCGGCTTCACCGTCGGTGTCACGGCGGCCCGGCGAGCCGAGGAGTTCGCCACGCTGCTCACCAGGCGGGGCGCGTCCATCGTGTCGGCTCCGGCCATCCGGATCATTCCGCTGGCCGACGACACCGAACTGGAGCGGGTCACCCGCACCCTGGTGGCCCAGCCGCCGCAGATCACGGTGGCCACCACCGGTATCGGCTTCCGCGGCTGGATGGAGGCCGCCGAGGGCTGGGGCCTGGCCGAGGATCTGCGCGCCACCCTGGGCGCCACCCGGATGCTGGCCCGCGGCCCGAAAGCCAAGGGCGCCATCCGCGCCGCCGAACTGCGCGAGGAGTGGTCGCCCGCGTCGGAGTCCTCGGCCGAAGTGCTCGACCACCTGCTCGCCGAGGGCGTGGAGGGCGTACGGATCGCGGTGCAGTTGCACGGCGCCACCACCGAGTGGGAGCCGGTGCCCGACTTCTGTGAGGTATTGCGTTGTGCCGGTGCGGATGTCGTGCCGGTGCCGGTGTATCGCTGGATCCCGCCCGAGGATCAGGGCCCGATGGATCAGCTGATCGAGCTGATCGTCACCGCCGGACTGGACTGCGTGACGTTCACCAGCGCGCCCGCCGTGGCCTCGATGTTGATGCGCGCCAAGGAAACCGGTCTGCTCGAGGGTGTGCTGCACGCCCTGCGCGGCCGGGTGCTGGCGGCCTGCGTGGGCCCCATCACCGCCGCCCCGCTCGAAGAGCTCGGCGTGCCGACCTCGATGCCGGGCCGCGCGCGGCTCGGTGCGCTGGCTCGCCACGTCGCCGAGGAACTGCCCCGGCGCGCCAGCCGGATTCACGCCGCCGGGCACATCATCAGTGTGCGCGGCGCGTGCGTGGTGGTCGACGGTGAGGTGCGCCAGCTCGCGCCCGCGCCGATGGCGCTGATGCGCTCGCTGGCCCGCCAGCCCGGCCGCGTGGTGTCCCGCGAGGACCTGCTCGCCGCCCTGCCCGGCGGCGGTGACGACACGCACGCCGTGGAAACCGCCATCGCCCGCCTGCGCGCGGGCCTGGGCACGCCGAAGGCGATCCAGACCGTGGTCAAGCGCGGCTACCGGCTGGCGCTGGACGCCGCCGACTGCGATCCGGTGCCGCGCGACCTGACGTCCCCGCACGCGCAGCCGCCCGCGCACACCCGCCCGGCCGCGCCCGGCATCGGCAACCCGGTCCGTTCGCCGCGCTACGCGCCCCAGCCGATGGGGTCGTGGTGAACGCCCCCGCGCTGGTGCTGGTCGCGCACGGCACGCGCAGCACCAAAGGTGTCGAGATGATCGCCGCGCTCGCCGAGGCGGTCGCCCGTGAGCTCGGCGCGCCCGCGGGCGCCGCGATTTCGGGGCGCGGCGCCCGCGTCCCGGCGGTGCGCACGGCGTTCGTCGACGTGCTCGGCCCGTCGCCCGCCGAGGTGTTGCGGGATCTGGACGCCGGCGCGGAAACCGTTCCCGCCGTGGTGGTTCCGGCGTTCCTCGCCTCGGGCTACCACGTCTACCAGGATGTGCCGCGCGAGGTGACCGAGAGCGCTCATCCGGCCGCGACCGTCACCCCGGCGATGGGCCCCGATCCGGCGCTGGCCGCGATCATGGCCATGCGCCTGCGCGCGGCCGGGTGGCGTCGCGGTGACGCCGTGGTGTTCGCCGCCGCCGGCTCATCGGATTCCCGTGCGCGCCAAGATGTCCGGCGCGCGGCCGCGATGCTGGCCGAGCGCCTCGGCGCGCCGGTGCGCATCGGTTACGTGGCGACGGGTGCGCCCCGCGTGCCCGAGGTTGTCGCGGAATTGCGTGAGTCCGGTGCGCGCCGCGTGTTCATCGCCTCGTATCTGCTCGCGCACGGGTTGTTCCAGCAGCGCTTGCACGAGGCGGGCGCCGACGGGGTAGCCGAGCCGATCGGCGTCCACCCGGCGGTGGTGCGCCTTATTGCCGACCGCTACCGCGCGGCAGCCCACCCGCCTCTCCGCGTATAAGGCGGCGGCTGCGTCAGGCGCGGACGTCGGTTCGCTGCCGTCTCCGGAATTCTGCTGGGCGGAGTCAGCCGGTACCCGGCGAGTTACCCATGTGCTGGCGAAACCAGTTGTTGCCTTGGGTAACTCGCCGAACGCCTGCAAACACGTCGTTGCGGTCGAGACTGGTTGTCGGCCGGATCTCTCGCTGAATACCACCGCTTGCCGAGGCGTCCACGGATGATGCGGTCCTCCCGGCCCTGTCCATCGCTGCATGCCACGGATTTGCCAGGCTCACCGAATCGGCAACACACCTCCGCTGAAGCCTCCGGGCACCTGCGGCATCGCTGCCACCGCCCACACCCGTGCCGCACTGACGTTCGGCACGGCCGCCGCGCATTTCCGCCCACTGGCTGTCCACAACCGTCTCGCCGCATCCGCGTGATCGGGTGGATCCGTGGCCGCCTTCGTGGCCCATTACATGGCCATTCATCAATCTGCTCGAGGTGACAACTGATCTCGCTCGCACATGGGTAACTCGCCGGGTACCGGCTAACTCAGCCCCATCAAACGACGGCAGACGGCCACCCAACGATCCCCGCCCCTGACGCAGCCGCCTTGAACGCGGAGAGGCGGACAAGGAGGCGGACAGCGGGTGCGCAAATCTCCGTGTGCGAAACCACAATTCGAGGCTTTCCCTCTCCCGAAAACGTGTTAACGATTGTAAACCGCGCGAGAACCAGCTGTTTCCAAAGCATCACCGGCAAGTCCCCCTGACGACCCCTCCACCCCGCAAAACCCGAGTTCAGCGCCCATCGCCCCTGGTCGCCGTGTCGTCGCCGGATATTCGCGCGCGCCGTACCGTGACCGGCATATTGCCTCGACCTCACAACTCACCGTGGCCTTTCGAGCGCTGTGAAAGAATCGTTTTGCCGCGCGAAACGACCTCCCTACAGTCGAAACATCAGCCCGATTCCACAGCTCGAAGGGGGCGTCGTGGTCACCTCGCGCACTCATGATCCGGCAGGCGGTTCTCCCGATGCCGGCGATGTCCTGCTCCGGCTCGGCAAGTATTTCCGGCGCGGCGAGGTCTCCGAGGACCAGCGGGTGCTGCACAAGGTCGGCGGCCGCGGCGCGGACGAGTTCTACCGCGACCGCTGGGCGCACGACAAGGTGGTGCGCTCCACACACGGCGTGAACTGCACCGGCTCCTGCTCGTGGAAGATCTACGTCAAGGACGGCGTGATCACCTGGGAGTCGCAGCAGACCGACTACCCCTCCGTCGGCGCGGACAAGCCGGAGTACGAGCCGCGCGGCTGCCCGCGCGGCGCGTCGTTCTCCTGGTACACCTATTCGCCGGCGCGGGTGCGCTACCCGTACGTGCGCGGCACCCTGCTCGAGCTCTACCGCGAGGCCAAGGAGCGCCTGAAGGATCCGGTGCTGGCCTGGGCCGACGTGGTCGAGGACCCGGAGAAGGCCCGTCGCTACAAATCCGCCAGGGGCAAGGGCGGTTTCGTGCGCGCCGAGTGGTGGGAGGCCGCCGAGATCGCGGCCGCCGCGCACGTGCACACCATCAAGCGCTACGGCCCCGACCGGGTCGCGGGCTTCTCGCCGATCCCGGCCATGTCGATGGTCAGCCACGCGGTCGGCGCGCGGTTCATCTCGCTGCTCGGCGGGTCGATGCTCTCGTTCTACGACTGGTACGCCGATCTGCCGGTGGCCTCGCCGCAGGTGTTCGGCGACCAGACCGACGTGCCGGAGTCGGCCGACTGGTTCGACGCGGGCTACCTCATCATGTGGGGCTCCAACGTGCCCGTCACGCGCACGCCCGACGCGCACTACATGACCGAGGCGCGCTACCGGGGCCAGAAGGTCGTGGTGGTGTCGCCGGACTACGCCGACAACACCAAGTTCGCCGACGAGTGGGTGCCCGCGCGGCCCGGAACCGATGCGGCCCTGGCCATGTCGATGGGTCACGTGGTGCTCAAGGAGTTCTTCGTCGAGCGTGACACGCCCCGCTTCCTCGACTACGTCAAGCGCTACACCGACCTGCCGTACCTGGTGTGCGTGGACGACCCGAAGGGCTGGGACGCCGAGGGCGACTACCACCACGACGGCGCGCTGGCGGGCAAGTTCCTCACCGCCGCCGACCTCGGCGACACCGCCGAAGGGTCCGCCCACAAGCCGGTGCTGCTGGATGCCGACGGAAACCCGGTGGTGCCCAACGGTTCTCTGGGCCACCGCTTCGGCGCCGACGACGCGGGCAAGTGGAACCTCGACCTCGAGGGCGTGGACCCGCTGCTCACCCTGCACGGGCGCGACGGCGCGCAGGGCATCGCACTTCGCCTGCCGCGCTTCGACTCCGACTCGGCGGGAGTGCTGCTGCGCGGCGTCCCGACCGTGACCGTCGCGGGCCACCGCGTCACCACCGTCTTCGATCTGCTGCTCGCCCAGTACGGCGTGGGCCGCGCGGGCCTGCCCGGCGAGTGGCCCACCGGCTACGACGACGCCACCACCCCCTACACGCCCGCGTGGCAGGAGGGCATCACCGGCGTCCCGGCCGCGCAGGCCGAACGCATCGCGCGCGAATTCGCCGACAACGCCGACCGTTCCGGCGGACGCTCGATGATCCTGATGGGCGCGGGCACCAACCACTGGTTCCACTCCGACCAGATCTACCGCGCCTTCTTCACCCTCACGCTGCTCACCGGCTGCCAGGGCGTGAACGGCGGCGGCTGGGCGCATTACGTGGGGCAGGAGAAGTGCCGACCGGTCACCGGTTGGGCCACATTGGCTTTCGGCCTGGACTGGCAGCGCCCGCCGCGCCAGATGCAGGGCACGGTGTTCTGGTATCTCACCAACGACCAGTGGCGCTACGACCCGTTCACCGCCGAATCGTTCGCCTCGCCGCTGGCGCAGGGCAAGTTCGCGGGCCGCACCGCCGCCGACAATATCGCGCTGGCCAGCAGGCTCGGCTGGATGCCCAGCTACCCGACCTTCGACCGCAATCCCCTCGACCTGGTCGACGAGGCCGAAGCCGCGGGGGTGAGCCCGGCGGATCACGTTGTCGCGGGCCTGAAGTCGAACGATCTGCGCTTCGCCTGCGAGGACCCCGACGCACCGGAGAACTTCCCGCGCTGCCTGACGGTGTGGCGCGCCAACCTGCTCGGCTCCTCCGGCAAGGGCAACGAGTACTTCCACCGGCACCTGCTCGGCGCCGACTCCAACCTCCAGACCGGCGAGGCCACCGGCGTGCGCCCGCAGGAACTGGTGTGGCGCGAGCAGGCCGCCACCGGAAAGCTGGATCTGCTGCTCTCCCTGGATTTCCGGATGACCAGCACCACGCTGTTCTCCGATATCGTGCTGCCCGCCGCCACCTGGTACGAGAAGCACGACCTGTCCTCCACCGATATGCACCCCTTCGTGCACGCGTTCTCGCCCGCCATCTCCCCGCCGTGGGAGGCCAAGACCGATTTCGACGCGTTCCACCGCATCGCGCGCGGCTTCTCCTGGATGGCGGAGAAGCATCTCGGCAAGCGCAAGGACATCGTCGCGGTGCCCTTGCAGCACGACAGCCCCGACGCGCTCGCCCAGGCGGGCGGCCGGGTGCTGGACTGGAAAGCCGGTGAGTGCGAACCGATTCCGGGCAAGACCATGCCGAAGCTGGTGGTGATCGAACGCGACTATCCGAAGCTGGCCGAGAAGATGGCCGCGCTGGGACCGCTGGTGGAATCGCTCGGACTCACCACCAAGGGCATCACCACCTACCCCGAGGCGGAGGTGCGGTACCTGGCCGGTGTGAACGGCACCGTGGTTTCCGGTGTGGCGCAAGGGCGTCCGTCGCTGGCCAAGGACACCTTCGCCGCCGAGGCCGTGCTCGCGCTGTCGGGCACCACCAACGGCAGGCTCGCCGTGGAGGGCTTCGAGGCGCTGGAACGCCGCACCGGCACCGAACTGGCCGACCTGGCCGCCGAGCACGAGGGCAAGCGAATCACATTCGCCGACACCCAATCCCGCCCGGTGCCGGTGATCACCTCGCCCGAATGGTCGGGCAGCGAGACGGGCGGGCGCCGGTACTCGCCGTTCACCATCAACACCGAACGGCTCAAGCCCTGGCATACGCTCACCGGCCGCCAGCACTTCTACCTGGACCACGACTGGATGATCGAACTCGGCGAGCAGCTGCCGATCTTCCGTCCGCCGCTGGACATGACGGCGTTGTTCCACGAACCCGGCGTCGGCACGGTGACCGAGAGGGGAGTCACCGTGCGGTACCTGACGCCGCACTCCAAGTGGTCCATCCACTCCGCCTATCAGGACAACCTGCACATGCTCACGCTCTCGCGGGGCGGGCAGTCGATCTGGATGTCGGACAAGGATGCCGCGAAGATCGGTGTGCGCGACAACGATTGGATCGAGGCGATCAATCGCAACGGCATCGTGGTGGCCCGCGCGATCGTGTCGCACCGGATGCCCGAGGGCGCCGTGTTCATGTATCACGCGCAGGACCGCGCGGTGGACGTGCCGCGCATCGAGGGCACCCCTGAGGTGGACGACGCGCGCGGCAAACGCGGCGGCATCCACAACGCGCTGACCCGCATCATGATCAAGCCCTCGCATCTCATCGGCGGCTACGCCCAGCAGTCCTTCGCCCTGAACTACCACGGCCCCACCGGAAACCAGCGCGACGAGGTCACCACCATTCGCCGTCGCTCGCAAGAAGTGGAGTACTGACGTGCGCGCCCACAGCCCGGCGCCCGTCACCGACCCGGGAAGGCGGGACTGACATGCGCGTCATGGCACAGCTGGCCATGGTGATGAACCTGGACAAGTGCATCGGCTGCCACACCTGCTCGGTCACCTGCAAGCAGGCGTGGACCAATCGCGGTGGCACCGAGTACGTCTGGTTCAACAACGTGGAAACCCGTCCGGGACAAGGCTATCCACGCCAGTACCAGGATCAGGAGAAGTGGAAGGGCGGCTGGACGCTCAACCGGCGCGGCAAGCTCACGCTGAAGTCCGGTTCGCGGATGAAGCGGCTGCTCAACATCTTCGCCAACCCGGATCTGCCCACCGTATCGGACTACTACGACCCGTGGAGCTACGACTACGACAACCTGCTGTCCTCCCCGGCCATGGACACCACCCCGGTGGCGCGTCCGAAATCGGTGATCACCGGCGAGGATACGAAGGTCACCTGGGGCGCGAACTGGGACGACGACCTGGGCTCCGGCCCGGAACAGGTCGGCAAGGACCCGCTGCTGAACAAGTTGTCGGAGAAGGTCAAACTCGAGTTCGAGGAGACCTTCATGTTCTACCTGCCGCGCATCTGCGAGCACTGCCTCAACCCGTCGTGCGCGGCGTCGTGCCCCTCGGGCGCGATCTACAAGCGCGCCGAGGACGGCATCGTGCTCGTCGACCAGGACAAGTGCCGCGGCTGGCGCCAGTGCATCACCGGCTGCCCGTACAAGAAGATCTACTTCAACCACAAGACGGGCAAGGCGGAGAAGTGCACCTTCTGCTACCCGCGCGTGGAGGTCGGCATCCCGACCGTGTGCTCGGAGACCTGCGTCGGGCGGCTGCGCTACATCGGCGTGATGCTCTACGACGCCGACAAGGTGCTCGAGGCCGCGCAGGTCACCGACACGAAAGATCTGTATCCCTCGCAGCTGGGCGTGTTCCTCAACCCGCACGATCCGCGCGTGGTCGCCGAGGCGGAGCGCGCCGGCATCTCGCCGGAATGGATTCAGGCGGCGCAGGATTCGCCGGTCTACAAGCTGATCGTGGATTACCAGCTGGCGCTGCCGCTGCATCCGGAATACCGCACCATGCCGATGGTCTGGTATGTGCCGCCGCTGTCGCCGGTGGTGGACGTGCTGAGCGAGACGGGGCACGACGGCGAGAACCACGGCACCCTGTTCGGCGCGATCGACGCGCTGCGCATCCCCGTCGAATACCTGGCGGAGCTGTTCACCGCCGGTGACGTCGGCCCGGTGCGGGCCTCGCTGCAACGGCTCGCCGGCATGCGCTCGTTCATGCGCTCGGTGAACCTCGGCCAGGAGCCCGATCCGGCGATCGCGCCGTCGGTGGGGCTCGAGCCGGAGGAGATCGAGGCGATGTACCGGCTGCTGGCCATCGCCAAGTACGAGCACCGCTACGTCATCCCGCAGGGCGCGACTTCGCAAGCGCACGAACTGGATTCGCTGGCGACCGGGTGCAGTCTCGACACCGACGGCGGGCCGGGGATGACGGCGTTCGACCAGATGGTGGAGAAGTTCCACCTCACCGACTCCAACGGCGCCGCGCCGGAGGAGAAGTCGAACCGCATCAACCTGCTCAACTGGGACGGACGCAGCACCGACGGGTTGCTGCCCTCGAACGGCAACGGCGCCGCGAAAGCCGAAGGCGCGCAGGCGAACGGCAGCAACGGCGCTGCCGCGGGAGGGGCCGGCACCGGCGGCAACGGCGCCGCCGGCAACGGCACCGCCCCGGCCCCCACCGCCAGCGGGGCGCCACGATGAGCCTGCTGAAGTTGCGCCGCAGGCCGGAGCCCGCGGTGCGGATGTCCGAGCGCGACCGTCGCCTGATCTGGCGGCTCACCGCGCTGGTCCTCGACTACCCCGGCCGCGAGCTGCTCGGCATGCTGGACGAATTATCTGCCGCCGCAGCGGAATTGCCCGACGAAGTTCGCCCCGGGTTCGAGGCGCTGCTGGCCCACCAGCGCGGCACACCGCCGATCGACCTGGCCGCCGACTACGTCCAGACCTTCGACCTGCGCCGCCGCGCCAGCCTGCACCTCACCTTCTACGCCTACGGCGACACCCGCAAACGCGGTATGGCACTGCTGCGTTTCAAGCACGCCTACCGCCACGCGGGCGTCGAGCTGGGCGACGAGGAACTGCCCGACCACCTGCCCGTCCTGCTCGAATTCGCGGCCACCGTGGACCCGGTCGGCGGGGAACGCCTCCTCGGCGAACACCTCCCGGTGATCGAACTGTTGCGACTCTCCTTGTCCGACAGCGGATCCCCGTACGCCGCCGCGCTCGCCGGTGTGGTGGCGACGCTGCCGCCGCTCACCACCGCCGACCGGCGACGCATCGCCGAACTGGCCGCGGCCGGCCCGCCGGAGGAGGAAGTGGGCCTCGAGCCGTTCTCCATGGACCCGACCATGTTCGCCGATTCGGAAGGCCGCCGATGAACGGATCGATCCCCGTCCCCGTCGAGTTGTGGCTGATCCTGCCGTACGTCGCGTTCACCTCGTTCGTGCTCGGCCACATCTGGCGCTACCGCAACGACCAGTTCGGCTGGACCACCCGCTCCTCGCAGATCTACGAGAGCCGGTTGCTGCGCCTGGGCAGCCCGCTGTTCCACTTCGGCATGCTCGGCGTGTTCTTCGGGCACGTGCTCGGCGTGCTGATTCCGCAGTCGTGGACGGCGGCCGTCGGCATCACCCAGCACACCTATCACCTGATCGCCGTCGGGGCCGGTTCGGTGGCGGGCGCGATGGTGCTGGCCGGCGTCGGCATCCTGCTCTACCGCCGCCTCACGGTGCCCGCGGTGCGCAAGGCGACCACCGCCAACGACAAGGCGATGTACATCCTGCTGACCGCCGCGCTGGTCACCGGCCTGCTCAACACCTGGGGCAGCAACCTGCTCTGGGGCACCTACAACTACCGCGACACCGTCTCCCCGTGGTTCCGCAGCCTGTTCTCGCTGAGCCCCCACCCGGAACTGATGGTCGGCACACCCTGGACCTTCCAACTGCACGGACTGGTCGTGCTGGTGCTGGTCGGCGTGTGGCCCTACACCCGGCTGGTCCACATGTTCAGCGCACCGGTGGGGTACCTGACCAGGCCGTACATCGTCTACCGGCACAAGCAGTCGAATGCTGCGGATACGCGCAGGTACGCGAAGGCGTGGGAGGCGCCGGTGACGCCCGAGCGCTGGCGGTGAGTTCGGCGCGCTGGTGAACAGCCGCGCGCGCTGGTCGACGCCGCCCCCAACCGCGATCCGGTGGGGGTGGCGTTCGGTATTTCCGGGAGCGCTCGAGTTTCGGCAAAGCCGGGGGCCGGGGGTTCGGGGCGGGGATACAGTGAGGGCGCCCTGAGCTCGGTGCGATCGAGGTCCGGGTTGTCGGAGTGTCGTGTCGGCTCATCGGGGAGTCCGGCCGGGTCGCCCGTGCGGCGGCCGCGGATTCGAGGGGTGCCGATGACGGAGGACGCGGTAGTCGTCGCTCGGGGCGTTTCTCGTGAGTTCCGGATCGGCGAGGCGACCGTCGCGGCGGTGCGGCCCTGTGACGCGCAGGTGCGGGCGGGGGAGCTGGTCGCGATCGTCGGCAAGAGCGGCAGCGGCAAATCCACACTGTGCCACCTGCTTTCCGGGATCGACCGCCCCACCACAGGTTCGGTGTCCATCCTCGGCCGCGACCTCGCGGGCCTCTCGACACGCGAGCTGGCCGAATTGCGCGCCCGCCACCTCGGATTCGTGCTCCAGCGCGACAATCTGGTGCCCTGGCTGACGATCGAGGAGAACGTCGCCGCGCCCCTCATGTTCGCCGGAACCAAGCGCAAGGCCGCCCTCGCCGCCGCCCGCGACGCACTCGACCGGGTCGGCCTGGCGGACCGGGCGCGATCCTGGCCGACGCTCGTCTCGGGCGGCGAAGCCCAGCGCGCCGCCGTGGTGCGCGCCTGTATCGCCGGGCCCACCGTGGTGTTCGCCGACGAACCCACCGGCGCGCTGGACCGCCAGAACGGTGCCACCGTGCGCGAACTGTTCCGCAAACTCGTCAGCGAATCCGGTGCCGCCGGCGTGCTGGTGACCCACGATCCGGACGTCGCGGCGGACGCGGATGCGGTGTGGCACATGTCCGACGGAGTGCTCGATCGGAGCGGAGGCGCGCGGTGAACCGCGCCTCGGCGGTGGCACTGGTCGCGCGAGCGCTGGCCCGCGGCTGGTGGCGGCGGCCGATCCGGTTGATCGCCACCGTGTGTGGGGGCGTCGGCGGTGTTCTGCTCGCGGTCGCGGTGCTCACGATCTCGGTGCCGGTGCTGCAATCGGTGCGCTTGGCGCCGCTCGAGGCGATCGATCCCGAGGTGGTCGCGGTGTCCGCGAAGGCGCCGGTCGGCCTGTCGGCCGAGCTGGCCACCGACATCACCGTGGCCACCGGCGCGCAGTCGGCGCGAATCCTCATGGCCAGCACGAATATTCGCGGCGACACCGACTACGCCCCCGCGCGCGTCCTCGGCGTCGACACGGGCCTGCCCTCGATGCTCGAATCCGACGCTCGCTCCGAGGCTTTCGCGCCCCTACTGCCCGGCCAGGTCTACGTGCCGAGGAGGTGGGCGGACGAGCACGGCATCGCCGCCGGGGACAGCGTCGAGATCGTGACACCGACGGGTGCACGCCCCTGGCGGGTGGCCGATGTGCTCGGCGACGAAGCTACGGGCGGCGGACCGGCCGTGATCATGGGCATCGGTGACCTGTCCGCCGCTTTCGACCGAGGCAGCGCCGTCGACATCCTCCTGCTGCGCGGCGACGCCGAGGTCGCGGACCGCGCGCGAGAGATCGCGGGTGGCGCGGCGCTGGTCGGGCCGCCGGACGAGATCTTCGCGCCGTACTCCCGCGTCTTCCGCACCCCGCTGCTGCTGGTGTGGATGTTCCTCCTCGTCGGCCTGCTGACCGGCGCCGTGGTGACGTTCCTGACCTGGCGCCTCGCGCTCGCCGACGCCCGTCCGGTGCTGGCGCGCCTGCGCCTGATCGGCGTGCGCACCTCGGACCTGGTTCTCGGCTCCGGCCTGGTGATGATCCCGATGCTGTTGTGCAGCTACGCCCTCGGCGCCGCGCTGGGTCTGGCCACCGGCCGCGGCCTGGACTCGATCGGCGCGCAGATCGCGAATTTCACCCAGCAGGCGCTGGATTCGCGCACCGGCATCGCGATCCCGCTGGCCGGTGGTTTCGCGACGGCCGTGGTGATGTTCGGATTCGCCTGGCTGTCGGGCATTCTCGGGCTGCGCCAGGTCACCGCCATCGACGCGGTCACGGGCCGCGATCAGACGGCCGTGCACGCGACGGGGGTCGGCAGGCCGCTCGCCGCCGGTGCGGTGTGCTTCGCGGTGGGCGCGCTGGTCGTGGCGAGCGCGGGCAGTGTCGCGTCCCCGGTGTGGTCGTCGGTCACCTCGGCCGCCGGTGTGCCGTTGCTGGTCGTCGCGATCGTGGTGCTCAGCGTCGTGCTGCCGGTGGTCGCGGGCACCGCGATCCGGCGACTCGGGTCCGGTGCGACCACCCTGTTCGTCGGGCGGCAGCTCGAAGTGTATTGGCGGCGCAACGCCGCCCTGGCCATCACTTTCGCGATCGCGCTCGTCACCTCCATTGCCGTGTCCGGCGCGTCGGGGAGTATCCGCGGCGATCTGGAGGCGTCCATGGTGCGCTGGACCCAGGCCGACGTGTTCGTGCAGGCGGCGCCGATCGGCCAGAACCTGGCCGACGAAACCCTGCCCCCCGCGCTGGCCGACGAGATCAGGGCGTTGCCAGGCGTCGAAGGGGTGTACGCCTTCTCGATGTCGCTGATGGTGCTGGGCGAGGATCGCTATCAGGTGTCGTCGCTGTCCGGCGATATCGGGCAGGCTTCGGACGCGCGGATTCTGGAGGGGCCCGCCGACGTACTCGATCACCTGAGCGGTTCGGATGTCGTCGCCTCGTCGAACTTCGCCCGCACGCGGTCGGTCGGGGTCGGTGACACCGTCGAACTCCCAATCGCCGACGGCACCCGCACCGGCCGGGTCGTCGCCATCGTGGACGATTCGACCTCCGACGGCGGCCTGGTCTACGTGAGCGCCGACCTCTATCGCGACATCACGGGCAAGGGCGCCTACTCCTTCGCCGTGCTGGTGGCCGACGGCGCCGAGGCGCAGGTCGCAGCCGGTCTGGAAAGCCTGCTCGCGCAGCGGTATCCGCGCGCCGCCGTGCTGGACCGCGACGCCTATCGCGCCAGTGTGAGCTCCACCCTCGGACGCTTGATGAGCTCGTTCGGCGTCCTCGCGTGGGTGATGTTCGGTGTGGCGGCCGTGGTCGGGGTGACCACGTTGGCGTCCAATATCTTCGAGCGCCGGCGGGGACTGGTGCTGACCGCCCTGTCCGGCGATCCCCGGCCCGGCGAACGGTTGCTGGGGGCGGAGGCGGCCGTCATCGCCGGACTGGCCTGGGTGATCGCCGTGCCGGCCGGCCTGCTGGTGACCGTCGCGATGCTCGGCGTGCAGTCCCTGATGAGCGGACTCGCGCCCCGGATCGACCTGCCGCTCGGCATGATCGGCGTCAGCCTGCCGGTGACCTTGGCGGCGGTGGCGTGCGCCCTGTGGATCGCCCGCCGTTCCGTCGCGAACAGTTCACCTGCCGAGGTGATCGCCGACGAATGACCCGGCCGTCCGGCATTGTGTCACAGCCGGACGGTCGAATACTCGAATATTCCTGAATAAGCGCCGGATTCGCGACGAGCACCGACGCCGATACTGTCTGCCAAACCGCTATCCTGTGCCGTCGCGAGAAAGGTAAAGAAACCACGCGCCTGGTATTGCCGAATACCCAATGCCTGCGTCACGATATAAGAGTCCGAAATCAACTCGGCGATAGGCTTATTCGGCGACAACGCGTTCCTTGTCGATCGAACCATTCCACACCGGACCATCGGCGGTCCACTCGCAGCGGGTCGTGCCGTGGCCCGCCGCACCGCGCGGTATCGAGGAGGGGTCAAGTGGGCAGTCGGAAACCGAAGAACGTGGCGGCACTGCTGGATTGGCACGCGGGACGTTCGCAGCAGACGACCTTCCACCTGGACCGGCCGTTCGACATCGCACCGTGGGAAGGCACCGTGATCGACGGCGCCGCCGCGGCCGGCCTGGTCCGGGACGCCGCCGGTTGGCTCCACGCGGCGGGCGCTCGTCCCGGCGACCGGGTGGCGATCGTGAAGGACAACCACTTCGACATCCAGTTCCTGGTCGCCGCGGCCGCCCGCATCGGCGCGGTACCCGCGGCGCTTTCGTCGGCGGCGCCCGCGGATACCTTGCGGCACTTGATCACCTCGACCGAACCGGCGGTGACCATCTTGTCGCCCACCGTGATTCGCGCACTCACCGAGGGCGGCGAGAAACTGCCGGAGGCGGCGGGCCGGATCGTTGTGGTGGGCGAGGATTCCTACCCCGAGTCGATCGGCGACGTAATCCACTTCGAGGAGCTGCGCGGCGGGCCGGAGGCGCCCGTCCGGCTGCGTGCCGACGACGAGCCCGCGTTCCTCTGCCACACCTCGGGCACCACCGGACTGCCCAAACTCGTGGTGCACACGACCACCACCCTGTATCACGCGACGCGCTTGGACACGATTCCCTTCCCTGTCCTCACCAGCGGCCACCGCGATGTCTACGCCTCGGCGGTCTCCTTTGCGCATGCCAGGGCGGCGGGCACCTTCACGGCGCAATTATCATTGGCTCCAGCGAAATTGGTGATCCTCTCGAATCATGAGCCGGACAACGCCGTCAGCGTGCTGCGCAACCATCGCGTCACCATTCTCGAGGCGTGCCCGAACAT
The DNA here is from genome assembly GCF_036051655.1 of Nocardia puris. Classification (NCBI taxonomy): domain Bacteria; kingdom Bacillati; phylum Actinomycetota; class Actinomycetes; order Mycobacteriales; family Nocardiaceae; genus Nocardia; species Nocardia puris. Next base: position 3,706,021 of record NZ_CP107943.1, read on the forward strand.
CTTCCTGCACTGGCAGCCCCTGACGCGCACGCATCCGGAACTGTTCGAGCGGATCCGGTTGTATTTCAACACCTTCGATCTCATCCACCCGTCGACCGTGCGCGCGTTCCTGGGTGCGACGCGCCGCCGCTTCCCGCTGTGGTTGCAGGGGTGGGGGCAGAGCGAGACCGGACCGATCACCGGCGGCTTCTACAACCGCACCCGGGTGCGGTGGGCCTCGGGGAAGTCGGCGGTCACCAGCGATATCGGCTGGACCGTTCCCGGCATCAGCCGCGCCAAGGTCGTCGACCCGGTGACCGGTGCGCGGCAACGGATCGGACAGCCCGGGCTGCTGATGGCCCGCGGCAAGGGCCGCTGCGTCGACTACCTCGGCGAGACGGAACGCCATCGCGAGAAGGTCGACGGGAAGTGGTGGAACACGGGCGATCTCGGCTATCGCGACCTGCTCGGCCGCTTCCGGTTGCTGGACCGGGAGGTCGACATGATCCCCGGCATGAGCGGAATCGACGTGGAGAGCCTGCTGCTCGACCGCCTCGAGCACGCCACCGAGGTGGTCGTGCTCGGCGTGCCGGGCCGGTTGCCGGTGCCCGTGCTGTGCCTGGCCGGCGGCGCCTTGGACGAGGAGCTGTGGGCGCGGGCGACGCGGGACCTGCCGCCGCTCGGGCCGCCGGTGGTGCTGCCGTGGGAGGACGTGCCGCGCACCTCCACGTGGAAGGTGCGCCGCCACGCGCTGCGCGAACAGGTGCTCGGCACCGCGGAAACCTTCGGCACCGGACGGTGGACCTGACGGTCGCCGTCGAGAGGGAAGGGGAACTCGACCATGCCCGTGACAGAACCCGTGATCGTCGGCGCGTCCGGCGCGACCCTGCGCACCGCCGACGGCCGCGAGCTGATCGACTGCGCGTCGGCCGCTTTCGGCTATCAGTATCCCGTTGTGCGAGAGGCGGTGTCGGCGCAGCTGAGCGTACTGCCGCAGTCGACGCGCATGTTCCTGAACCGTCCGCTGGCGGATCTGGTGCGCCACCTCGCCGAAAGCACGCCGGGCGACCTGGCGGTCACCTATCCGGCCAACTCGGCCGCCGAGGCGATGGAGGGCGCGCTCAAGCTCGCGCTCGGCTACCACCGGCGTTCGGGGCGAAGGGGTTTCGTCGCGACCCTCGGCTCCGACCACGGCGGCAGCGGTGGCGCGATGAGTGTGTCGCGCCTCGGATCTCCGGAGAGGGCCGAGGTTGCGGGCGCGCCGATCGACGTGGCGTTCGTCCGATTCGGTGACACAACGGAATTGCGCCGGGCGGTGGAAAGGGCACGGCCCGCCGCTGTCGTCCTCGAGCCGATCGCCACCGGGGAGGGGCTGACGGTCCCGCCCGCCGGGTACCTGAGCGCGGTGCGGGAGATCTGCGACGAGTCCGGCGCGCTGTTGATCGTCAACGAGACCATCACGGGACTCGGGCGCACCGGTGCGCGGTTCGCGGTGGACGCCGAGAACGTGGTGCCCGACGTCCTCGTGCTCGGTGGCGCGTTGGGCGGCGGGGTGCTGCCGGTGGGGGCCTACGTGACCAGGGCGGCGATCAACCGTCGCGTCTACGGACGGCGCGGGCCCTGGTTGCACGGTTCGACCACCGGCGGCAATCCGCTGGCCTGTGTGGCGGCGGTGTCGGTGCTCGACGTGATGGAGCGGGAGGACCTGCCGGGCCGCAGTCGTATCAACGCGCGACGAATTCGGCAGTCACTGAACGACATTCATCTCCGGCGTGCCGAAGTGGTGAAATCCGTCGCCTCCGTGGGTCAGCTCGCCGCGATCACCTTCCACGACCCGGCGTCGGCGAGAGGCGCTGCGTCCCAGGCTCGCGCCCACGGCGTGCTGGCCTGGGAGGGTGCACTCGACCGTGGCGTCCTCGGCCTCCGTCCGCCGCTGATCTGCACGGGCGCGGAACTCGAGCGGGCGCTCGACGGCATCCGCGCCGCCGTGGACGCGGTGGGCACGGTCGCGGAGGAGCGAATCGCATGACCGCCCGATCCCGGCGCGCGGTGCTCGACATCTACCGGCGTCACTACAACCCCTCGCTGTCCCTGATGATGCGCGCGGGCCGGCTGCCCATCGAGGTGAGCGCCCGCGAGCACACCATCGTCGACGAGCGCGGCCGCGAGTACCTCGACTTCTCCGCCGGATACGGGGTTTTCGGGCTCGGCCACCTCGATCCGGACGTGCAGCGGGCCGCGCAACGCCAACTCGCGGAGCTCGCGATGGTCCCGCCCCCACTGCGCACGGCCGCCGCGGAGGAGTTGAAGCGAACGCTGGCGCGGATCACGCCGGGCGATCTCGAGCACGTGATCCTCAGCGGCAGCGGCTCCGAAGCGGTGGAAGTGGCGCGGCGGCTCGCACGGCTGGCCCGCCCCGGCCGCGCCCGGATGGTCGCCGCCACCACCGGCTACCACGGCAAGACGCTCGGGGCGATGGCACTACTGGGCCAAAACCATCTGACGGCACCGTTTTTCGACGCCGATCCCGACACGCGTTTCGTGCCCTACGGTGATCTGCGCGCCATGGCGGCGGCCTTGGACGACGGTGTCGCGGCGGTGTGCCTGGAACCGGTGGTCGGTGGCGGTTACGTGACCGTGCCGCCCGACGGTTACCTCACGGAGGTCGCCCGCCTGTGCCGGTGGCACGGCGCGCTGCTGATCGCGGACGAGGTGCAGACCGGATTCGGCCGCACCGGAACGCTTTTCGGTGTCGATCGCGAGAACGTGGTGCCCGACATCCTCGTGGTGTCCAAGGCGATGTCCGGGGGTCATGTGCCGATCTCGGCGACCGTCGTGCGCGACGAGGTGTTCGCCGCGGCGCTCGAAACCTCGGGCGGCGCACTACCCTTCGACACCGAGGCGGGCTGGTCACCCTTCGTGTGCGCGGCGGCCGCGGCGGCGATGGAGAAGATCGTCGCCGACGATCTCGCGGGCAATGCCGCCAGGCTCGGGGACTACCTCCTCGACCGACTCGCCTCGGTGGCCGCGAGGTATCCGAGCCTCGTCCTGGAGGTCGAGGGGCGCGGGCTGATGGTCGGGATGAAGGTGCTCAATCCGCTCGTCGAACAGGGCATCCTCCTGCAGATGGTGCGGCGCGGCGTGCTGACCGGCATCTCGATGAACTCGGCAGCGAAACACCCTGCGCTGCGGATCTTTCCGCCGCTCACCGTGAGTCGCGCCGAGATCGACAAGGCGGTCGCCGCGCTCGACGCGACCCTCGCCGACCTGTCGCAGTATCCGGCGTTCAGCTACCGGATCCTCGACACGTTCATGGCCGTGCAGTTCCATTTGCCGCGTTGGCTGCTGCGCTACGGCGCCGATATCCTCTCGGCGCGCCGGGGCATCGTCCGCACGCGACCGTGGACGCCGGCGTTCGTCGCCGACTGACGGATCACGCCACCGCGGCCGACGGCGCGCCGTGCGGGTGCACCGGCAGGCTGTGCAGTCCGCGGATGAGCAGACTCTCACGCCACCGCAGGTCCCCGGCGGCGAGGCGCAGGTCGGGGTAGCGCCGCGCCAATCCGTCCAGGGCTATGCGTGTTTCGAGCCGGGCCAGCCCGGCGCCGAGGCAGTAGTGGATGCCGTGGCCGAACGCGATGTGTCCGGAGTTCCCCCGGCCGGGATCGAAGCTTTTGCCGTCCGGGAACTTTCGTTCGTCGCGGTTGGCCGAGCCCACCGCGACCAGCACCAGTTCGCCCTCCGGCACCGTCGCGCCGCCGATCGTGACCTCGGTGGCGGTGAAGCGGACGGTGGTGAAGTTGACCGGGCCGTCGTAGCGCAGGATCTCCTCGACGAACGGCGCGACCAGTCCGGGATCGGCGCGCAGGGCGCGGTAGCGGCGGGGGTCGTCGAGCAGCGTGTAGATCGCGTTGCCGAGGAGGTTCACGGTGGTCTCGTGCCCGGCGACCAGGATCAGGAACACCATGGCGACCAGCTCGTCGCGGGTGAGCCTGCCGCCGTCGTCGCTGGCCGCGACCAGGTCGGAGATCATGTCCGCGCGCGGATCTTCACGACGGGCATCGATCAGGCCGTCGAGGTAGTCGGCGAAAGCGTCGGTGGCGCTGCGCTTTTCGGAGGCGTCGGCCTTGCTGACGTCGACGATCACGGTCGACCACTCCCGGAACCGGGGCCGGTCGCGTGCCGGGACCCCGAGCATCTCGCAGATCACGATGATCGGCAGCGGGAACGCGAACTCCTCCAGCAGGTCCACCCGATCCGCCCGCCCGATCCGCTCCAGCAGCTCGTCGGTGACGGCTTCGACGCGCGGCGCGAGCGCGGCGAGTTTGGACGGCGCGAACGCGGGCGTCACCAGTCTGCGCAACCGGGAGTGTTCGGGCGGGTCGGTGTTCAGCAGGTGCCGCTTGACCCGCGGGCTCACCGCGGCGTCGTCCCGTTTCGGCGGCGTTCCCGGCGGATTCTTGCGGATATCGGGGTGGCGCAGCACCTCCAGCGCCTCGTCGTATCCCACCACCAGCCATGCTCGCGCTCCCGTCGGCAACGTGACCTGGTGCACCGGCCCCTCGGCCCGCAAGCCGGCGGTGAAGTCGTGGGGCGCCCGAAAGTAGTCCGCAGATAGATGTTTCATCTATTGGGGTCCTTGCTGGTGAGTATCCCGGGGCGGCACGCCGTCGTGCCGGTGGAAGAACGGGTGCGCCCACCACGCTGTGGACAGCGCGCAGCGGCGGCGTGTGCCGGGATACCGGATCGGGGACCGTTGTCCGACAACGGAATTCCACCGCCCAGCTACCGCCACCGAAGGCAAGGCGATGCTATCCGCAATCCCGCGCCGCCAGGGGAGTGACGCTGAGCACGCGGGCGATGCCGGTGCGATTGATCGTTCGACCTGTGTGGGTGATGGGGAGGCCGGTGTGGTGGGCCATTGTGTGCGACGCACCGGAAACGTACAGGTCATGCCACTCGGCCAGGGTGTCAGGTGCTCGTGTCGATCACCGGGGCGCGTTGGCCGCCGGGAAACCCGGGATCCGGTGAGCGATGCAGCTCACCGGATCGCGCGGTTGCTATCAAGCGTCCAGTTGGTGCAGTGTGGACGGCGGGTTCGTGGTTGCTGGCGATCACAGGGCTACCGATCCGAGCCGGGATGGCGCCGAATCGGTGTCGCTCCGTGCCTGTTCGACGGAGCGACCCCGATACGAGGTCAGCGACCTGTGGGTGGGTTGTACGCGAGTGGCCACTCGCGCGGACACCACGGATGGGCCGAAGCCAGCGGACCCGGCGGGTCACGCCTTGTCGTAGGCGTCCTGCAGCACCTTGATATCCAGCTTGGACATCGTCTGCATGACCGCCCCCGCCGCCGCGGCGCGATGCGGTTCACCCGCCAGCAGTTCGGTCAGCTTCGCCGGAACCACCTGCCAGTGCATCCCGTACCGATCCACCAGCCACCCGCACGGCCCCGGCTGCCCGCCCTCGGTGAGCGCCGCCCACAGCCGGTCCACCTCCTCCTGCGTGTCCACGGTGACCTGCACCGACGCCGCATCCGTCAGCGGATGCCCCGGCCCGCCGTTCATGAACGTGAACGACTGCCCCTGCAGCTCGATCGCCACCACGAACGCCGACCCGTCCGGCTGCCGCGACACCTCCACCACCCGCGACCCCGGAATCAACTCCACATACCGTCGCGCGGCCTCCTCCGCCTGCGCCTCGAACCAGAAGAAAGTGGTGACGCCCATGATGATCTCCTCACTCGTTGTAAGAACGTCCTGTCACCTATCGGTCGGAGCAGGGCGTCACCCTTCGACACATCTCCCGAACTTTCTCGAGGAATCTTTCCGCACGGGGCCGTGCGGCGCGGGCGCTATCGGCGCAGCAGATCCACCACGCCGGTGGTCGACTCGATGCCCTCGGTGTAGTCGCCGCCCGCCAGCTGCGCCGCCGTGCCGAAGGCGTATCCCGCCATGGCCCGCTGGTAGGCGACCATGCGCGGCGCGAACTCGACCGGCGAGATGTCCTCCTTCGCGATCAGCGTGAACGCGTGCGCGGCGCAGGCGAACATGCCCCACATCGCGCTGAGCAGGGCGATGTCATACAACGCCGCGAAACCCGGGTCGGTGCCGACGTATTCGACGCCGGCGGGCACGGCCAGCGCTTCGGCGTGTGCCGCGTGCGCCTGCGCCGACCCGCTGTAGAAGATGTACGCGCCCGAATCCGCGACCCCGATCATCGACGGGACCGCCATGATGCCGCCGTTCAGGAACCGGCCACCGCGCGCGCCGATCCACTCCGCGAGCGCCCGTGCTTCACCGGGGGTGCCGGTGGTGAGGTTGACGATGTCGCGGCCGGTGAGGTCGAGGCCGTCGAGTGTCGCGCGCACGGACGCGTCGTCGGGCAAGCAGACGACGACGAGAGAGTTGGCGGCGACGGCTTCGGCGGCGGTGGAGGTGGGCGCGCTACCCTCCGGCGCTGTTCGGGGACCGCGGTTCCACACGGTGACGGCGTACCCGGCGCCGGCCCACGACCGTGCCGGCGCCGTTCCCATATCGCCGAGACCGAGGACGGTGAGCGACTTCGTCGAATTGGCTGATTGCCTTCGTTCTGGATGATCTGGCGATCGTCCTTCCACGCGTTCTCGCCCTCGGTGGCGCGGTTCCGATCGCTGTCACGGTTCTCGTCGGACTTGTCGTGGGAGTTGAAGATCGCGGCCGGGGCGGTGAACGGATTGACCGAATTGAGCGCGTCGGCCACGGATTCGAACGGATTCAATCCCATCAGTTCACCTGCTCGGTTTGGGTGCCCATCTGGTTTCCGGCGTTCTGATCGGTGTTCTGGAGTTCACCGATCGCGGCGAGGTAGGCGTCGCGCATCGTCTTGACCACCTCGATGTGCTGTTGAATGCGGTGGACGGCATTGTCATCGGGGTCGTGGTCAGCGCCGCCGGTCGCCTTTTTCTGGAACTTGCTCTGCAAGTCCTGGGCCGAGGGCAGGCTGCCATAGCCAGACAGATACTGCAGGTTCTGGGCGTCGATTTTCATTTGATCGAGGGCGACCAGAAGGGTATTGCAGCGATCACGAAGAGCCGCGCCGATCTCGTGGTCCATCGTGAACTCGCCGTTTATCGCTTGGTCTTTGAAGTTCTGCCAGGTCTTCAGATGGCCTTGCATGTCACCAGTCATTGTCATGCTCCCCTCGCGATATGTCTTCATCGCCGCTGCGGGCGGCGCCCTAATTGGGTAGGTGGCGCTCCAGATCAGTGGCGTGCTTGATTGCCAAATCGCATCGATCGTGAGTCTTCGGCTGAGATGCGCGCCAACCAACGGCGATTGTGAACGAGCCTTGATCCGCCGGGAAGGCTACATAGCAGCTCTCCGTATCCGTGTCGGACTGGTTGCGGGTGACCAGAGCCGGGCGGGTTCCGATTGTGGTCTCGCGGAGCAGGACGAGACTTGGGTTGGCGCGAATCTCTTCCAGTTTGCGGCTGGAGGACATGACGTCGACCCGATATGGGAGCTCGACGGAGTTCCAGCCACATACTCGCCATGCAGACGCGTCGGAGGGGTTCACCGTGTCACGCTCGCTCGCTGGATCGACGCCCGTTTCAACCAACCACTCGTCCGGGATGTCCGTACACGGATTGAGCAAGTTGTCCATGGCGGGCGTGGTGGTGGTCGATGTGGACTCGGCCTGCCCACCGACCTCCGTTCCGCACCCCGCGGCCAGCACGAGTACCGCACCCCCCGTGATCGCGGTGCGTAGGGCGTGAGCGATGCGCATGGCTCTCCTGGCGTCGACGTGGCAGTTTCCCCCGCTGCAACTATATGACGCAGCCGGTGCCGCCACGGTTCCGCCCGATTTTCAGCACCTACCGTGTATCGCCCCCGGCGCGGGTGACATGTGCCATTCGCGGGCCGGCAGACGCAGCCTGTGCTTGTCCGGTCTCGCTCGAGTCGGGAGCTCTACCGCTGTCGCGGTTCGCATGCAGTGGGCGGCCCCTCTCGGACGACCGAGACGTTGGCGCGGAACAGTTCCGCGAATAGTCCGACGTCGTCGGGGATGTCGGGGCGGACGAGGAAGGACCAGCGGTCCGAGCGGGGGTGGTGGAGGATCGGGCCGAGGTTCTCATTCTGGTAGCGGAGCTCTTGCATGACGGATTTCCCCGAGTCCAGCGGGCATGATGAGCGCCCACACGTGTGTTGCCGGAATGGTGATCCGGCCGAGGAATGGCGGATCGACCACAGCTGGAAGGTCGCATATCCGACGATAGAAGTAGCAACGTTCCTGCACGGTTGCGCCAAAAGGTATGCGGTCCAAGGTATCAACCCTCCCCCCGGTGCGCCGGCGGCGCATCGGGTGCGACATAGGAATTTCGGACAGGACCAACCTCGTCCGGGGGATCGTTGGAATCGCCGATCGTCGGACGTATGCGAGAAATTGTTGGGCTCTGTGAGTAGACCACTGCGGGGTCCGAAAGCTAATATTCCCAACAGAATTAGAGGAAGGCCGATTCCTTCCAAATCAACTGGAATGGTTCGGCGGCCCTGTCGAACAAGGGGGTTTCATGGCAGACGATTCGGCGGAATGGACAGTGGCGCCGCAGGCGACGCCGCCGCCCCGGCGACTGCTCGCTCGCCGCCTGCTCTTGCTGCGGGAGGCCGCCGGCCTCACCCGCGACAAGGCCGCGAAGCTCGGCGAGATGAGTTCACAGACGTTGTGGCGCTTGGAGAAAGCTCAGGTCGCCGTCATCAAGCGAGGTGTGCTCCGTCAACTGTGCGACGTGTACGGGGTCGAGGACGAACTGCGGCGAGAACTGTTCTGGCTCGCGGAGGAGTCGCGCAAGACGGGTTGGTGGCAGTCGTACGGCAACGCGATTCTCGACCACAACAACCTGTTCATCGAACTGGAGCAGTATGCGAGCCGCATCGTGTCGTTCCAGCTGACGATGTTGCCGGGGCTCGTGCAGACCGCCGACTACCGGCGTGCGATGGCGCGTGCCTATCGTCCGGCGTTGTCGGATGGCGATGTCGACCGCCATCTGGCGGTGCTCGCGAAACGCCAAGAGCGCCTGGCGGAATCGAGCGATGTGTTTCGTTTCGACGTACTCCTGAGCGAGGCGGCGTTGCGGCATCGCATGGGGGACGATCGGACCACGTCTGAGCAAGCCAGGCATCTACTCCTTCTCGGCGACCACCCTGGCGTGTCCATCAGAGTCATCCCCATGACCGCCGTCGGGTGGCTGGGGCTGCAGGTCGGTTCGTTCGTCCTACTCGAGTTCCCCGAGCACGCCAATCCTTCTCTGACAGAGCCGCCCGTGGTGTACGTCGAGGGCTACACTGGTGCCCTGTACCTGGACAAAGGTGTTGAGATCGAGCAGTATCGTGCCGCCATCGGCGAGATCGAACGCGTCGCGCTGGGGGATACCGAGTCCAGGTCGCTGATACGGGCGATTGCGGAGGAGTGCGGGGAATGAACGTCAGCATGTCCGCAGCGGACTGGTTCAAGAGCAGTTACAGCAAGACGGGCGGTGACTGTGTCGAGGTCGCGCATCTGGACGGCGCCGTCGGCGTTCGCGATTCGAAGAACCCGACCGGCCCCGCACTGATCCTCGCCCCCGCCGAGTGGGACGCCTTCCTCGCGGGCACGCGAAGCGGAGAGTTCGCGCACCGTTAGGGGATTGGTCGGCGGTGACGCGATGCGCGGGCCCGGCATGGTCGGCGACCCGGGCGACGATTCGGTCGCCGCAGTCCTCCGGCCCGCTACGGAGATTTCGAGGGAGCGCACACTTCTCGAGCTGTCGCCTGACGGATGCCGCGACTTCCGGCAGGCTGATTCAAGTGACGCGGAGTATCACTTTCCCGGCCCCCGCGACACTCCCCGGCGCGACCGGATCTCGCGCGTTTTCCCGGGACCCGCGCACACCCGCGTACCCCGCGCCGACCGGCCCGCGAAGCGCGGTGACCAGGAAGAATGTAGCTGAAATTTAACTCCGACACCGGGTTTGGAGCGAATATACATGAGAGAAGTCAGTTAATATCGTGCGCGACGGGTGTCGCCCGGGGACTGGTGAAGACGGGAGAAGGGAAACGGAGTCGGCGCGGCGCGGGCCGCGCGATTCGAGCAGTCGACAGCGAAGTGCCCCACTTGTTTTGATACGTGTTCTTTTCTCATAGGAGCGGATTGCTGTGTCACGCAAGTCGAGCGAGGTCAGCTCAAACGGTCTGCTGCGGCCACCGAGTTTCGGAGGGGTGTTGCGCAGATTGCGCGACGATCGGCGGATCTCCCGCGAGAAGCTGGCGTTCGCGGCGGGTGTCAGTTCCAGCTACGTCACGCACCTCGAGGGTGGGGATCGCGAGCATCCCACGAAGGCCGTGGTCGAGGCGCTGGTCGGCTACCTGAACCGCATCAGCCCGATCTCCGACGCCGAACGCAGGCACCTGTTCGATCTGGCCGGGCTCTCCGAGGACGGTTTCCCCACGGTGGCGCAGCTGCGCGCGGGCATCGGGGCGGATATGCGCCGCAGGCTGGCCCTGCACGAACCGAACGTGGCCGGCTACCTGGACACCCGCTGGAACCTGTTGTGCTGGAACGATTCCTATGCCGAGGCCTTCCCCGGCCTGGTGGACGACGTGAACATCCTGCGCTGGTTCTTCGGCAACGAGGTGTCCCAACGGGTGATGGTCGAATGGGAGCGCGAGGCCATGCTCACCGTCGACTGGCTGCGCGGGCTCATCGGCCAGTCCGGCGACACCGCCTGGTCGACCGAACTCCTCGAGGAACTGGGCCGGTATCCCGAATTCCGCCGCATGTGGTCGGCCGGCCACACCACCTACGGACGTGACCGGCCCCATATGCACCTGCGCGACCTTCGCACCGGCGAATGCTTCAGTCTCGACGCGCAACTCTTCCGTGTGGATTCCAGCAACCACCCGGGGCGCATCCAATTCTTCCTCGGCATTCGCACCTCCTGCCCCGAACCCGCCGCGGCCCGCTCGCGCGAGGAGTCCTGACCCACACCGCGATTCGAGGCCGATGGGGCGCGCGGTGATTCGCCCCGCTCGCGTCGGCGACGGGACCGGGTGGTGCTCGGTCCCGCACCCGATGCCGGACGCCGCGAAAACAGGGGGCATGTCTCGACGGTACCGGGGGGAGTAATGTGCGGAAACGCATTGCCGGTGATATGCCGTGCCCGGATCGGCAGTCATACCCGGTAGGGCGCGCACTGCTCGGTGTAGGTACCCCTTGGGGCGCGCGGTAATGCACACCGACTCTGGACATTCACCCTCGCGACCGTCTTTGATCTTTTCAAGGCCCGATGCCGGGCGAACGCCGCTGCGGCGCCCGGCATTCGGCGGACAACCGAATTGCGCGAACATTGCGGGAGGCGAGTGCACATGGCCGAGGACAGTGGATCCACTCCGCATATCTCCCTGGCGGCCGCGGCCGATTGCGGCAACGGAACCTTCGCGGTCTGCGCCGACGAGGGGCGGGCGCTGTGGTACGGGCCGTTCCTCGACAGCGATGCCGACCATCCCCGCGGCGACCGGTTGGCCGGCACCATGGCCGCCGCGTCGCGCGCCGTGTGGTTGGCGGGCCGCGCCCGTGCCGACGCGGGGCACTCCGAAGCCACCCTGCATCTCACCGTCACCGACACCGACGTGGACGAGATCACGCTGGCGTGTGCCGCGTCCATGTCCGGGCTCGTGCTGGATCTCGTCTACTCCGAGGACAATCCGGCGCTGGACTGGTGCCACGTCTTCGGCAGCCTGGACTGGAATCCCGGGGCGCTGCTGAGCCTGGTCGACGCCGAAGCACCCGAACCGAGACCGGGCAGGCACCTGCGCTCGGTGCGGGCGGCCGGCACCCATCCGCCCGTGAACACCGACACCGAGGAGGGGTTGCCCGTGACTCGCAACGCGAACGAGCTCCGGACGGAGCCTGCCGCCGATCCCGCCGTCGACCTGCGCGCGGCGCTGGAATCGCTGTTGCTGCGCGACGCCGCCGGTCTCGATGCCACCCTGCGGCACGCGATCTCGGCGGCCGTGCACCTCGCCGTGGACACCCCGCACGGTCCGCCCGACGACGCCGAGGAATTCCTCGGCCGCCTCGACGCCGCCTGGCTGCTGGCCGCCTGGTCGGGGCACGACGTGGAGATGTCGCTCATCGCCACCCTCGCCGCCGGCGAGGTGCCCGCGCTGTCGTGGTGCGAGCTGATGTTCACCACGGCGCTCGCGCCCTGGTCCACCAGCCCGGCCGCCGTGCGCGCCCGCCACATCTTCACCACCGCCGCCGCCCGCACGGGGCCACGCCGCCCACCGGTGATCCGGGTCTCCAACGGGTGATCCCCGAACCGAATCGGGTGCGGCACAATGTCGCACCCGATTCTTCGTCTGTGCGCACCGACACGCCGAGACTGCGCGAGACCGCCCGGCCCGGCCGCCGACTTCCACGGTGAGTCCGCGTGTGCTGCGATCTCGGCGCCGTCCCCGGAGAACGTGTTCGTCGCGCGGTTCGGGCGGGGCTAAACGCCAGGCAGGTCGATTTCGGTGAACGAGCTGATCCAGCGGTGTGGGGGTCGGGGGGCGTTCGGTTCGCCGTCACGGTGAACGCCGATTGCCGACCAGCCCGCCGCCACCGCGGCATCGAGTTCGTCAGGGTGATCCGAGAGGAACAGGATGTCCGCGGGAGGGAGCCCGAGAGACCGGGCGATCGTCTCGTAGGAGGCGGGCTCGCGCTTCGGGCCCGCCGTGGACAGGTCGAACTGGTCGCCGATCAGTGCGGAGAGGTCGCCGCCGCGCGCGAAGGTGAACCAATCCCGTTGATTGCGCACCGAACCCGACGAGTACACGGACAGCGCGTATCCGGCCTTGTGCCACGCGACGAGTGCGGGCGGCACGTCGTCGAAGAACTCGCCGTGCAGCGCGCCGTTGCGGAACCCCTCGGCGCAGATCAGCCCCTGCGCGGTCTTCAGCGGCTCGGCCTTCACATCCGAACCCAGCCAGCCGCGCAGGATCTCGGCGACCTCGCCCACCTCGGCGTCCGGCCGCGCGGCCAGCTCGCGGGTGCCGGCCAGCACGGGCGCGGCGACATCGTCGCGATGCTCGGCCAGCCAGTCCGGCAGCCGGGCCGCGGTGTAGCCGTAGAGATCCTCGCGAACCGAGCTGGTGGGGCTCGTGGTGCCCTCGATATCGAGGACGATCGCGCGGGTCACGGGGCGGTGAGCAGCTCGTCGAGGGTGGGGAAGCCCTGGCTGATCGGGTCGCCGGTGAAGTCGCCCACCCAGCCGTCCTCCTCCTCGAAGAACCGGAGGGCGATGAAATCGGGCCTGGTGCCCATATCGAACCAGTGCAGTGTGCCCGCGGGCACCGACAGCAGATCGCCGCCCTCGCAGACCACCGCCAGCACCTCCTCGCCGAGGTGCAGGTAGAAGCAGCCGCGCCCGGACGCGAAGTAGCGCACCTCGTCCTCGGCATGCCGGTGCTCGCTGAGGAACTTCTGCCGGGCGCCCTCGGCGATCGCCGGCCACTCCGGGTTGGTGTCGTCGGGGTGGATGCGCGCCACGTCGATGTGCCGATAGCGGCCCGAGGCGTTGAGTTCGGCGATCCGCTCGGCGTAGTGGGCGAGCAGTTCGTCCGACGGCACCACCGACGCGTTCTCGACCACCGGCCAGCGGTCGAAAGTGATGCCGTGCCCGGCCAATTCGGCGGCGATCACCTCGTCGTCGGAGGTGCGCACCCGCACCGCGGCCGCGTCGTCGGCGGCCATCACCTGCAGCAGAGTCATGTCGATCCAATCTCTAGCGATGGGGTGGGCGTGGCGAAGGCGTGCCGCCGCCCGGTGCGCGACACGAGTTCGCACAGGGCCTCGAGGCATTCGGCACGATCGCGCGCCCGGGAGAGATCCTCACCCCACGTGGTGATCCCGTGCCCCGCGATACACAGAATCGGTGGGGCGTCGGGGTTTTCACGCAGGAATCGTTCGATATCCGCGCCGATGCGCGGCACGTCACGCCAATTCGGGAACACCGGGAGGTCGACGGCGGTGGGATCGGCGCCGCCGAGCCCCTTGATGAGTTCGAGATCGGTGATCCGCAAGGTGGTTCGCGCGTCGGGGGAACCGTGCAGCGTGGCGAGGGTGGTCGCGAACGGGGAATGCACGTGCACGACGGCGTCGGCGTCGGTGGTGCGGTAGACGGCGGTGTGAATGGTGGTCTCGGCGGAGGGTTTCCGCAGTTGGCCGGGCAACGGCGCGGAGTCCGCGATCCGCACGCGCACCATATCCGCCACGGCCAGTTGCCCTTTGGACAGTCCGCTGCCGGTGATCAGAGCCTCGTCGCCCGTGCGCACGGAAATGTTTCCCGCGGTGCCGGGCATCCAACCGCGCGCGTACAGCTCGCGGGCCATCCGAGCGAGATCGGACGCATCCTCTTGCGCGCCACTGCCTTCCGCGCCCGGTGCGCGTTCCGGGATGCCGCCGTTCTCGTAGACCACGCCGTTCTCGGTGATCACCGCCGTCACGAGATCGGGCGGGGTCACGTCGAACGCCGGATTGAACGCCTCGGTCCCGGCCGGCGCCGTGGCGACACCGCCGAACCCGGTGACCTCGGCGGCCGCGCGCTCCTCCACTACGATGTCCGCGCCGGTGGCGGTGCCGGGGTCGCGGGTCGACTCGGGTGCCACGACCAGGAACGGAATGCCGTGCCGGTGCGCGGCCAGGGCGAGGGCGTAGGTGCCGATCTTGTTGGCGACGGCGCCGTCGGCGGTGATCCGGTCGGCGCCGACCAGCACGCAGTCCACCTGTCCGGTCGCCATGGCCCACGCGGCGGCGGAGTCGATGGTGAGCCGGTGCGGGATACCGGCCTCGGCCAGCTCCCAGGCGGTCAGGCGCGCGCCTTGCAGCAGCGGGCGGGTCTCGTCGACCAGCACGTTCTCGATCGCGCCGCGGTCGGCCAGCACCCGCAGCGCGCCGATCGCGGTGCCGAACGCGCTGGTGGCGAGGCGGCCGGTGTTGCAGTGGGTGAGCACGCGCAGCGGGCGCTCGCCGCACAGGCGCTGCGCGAGATCGGCGGCGTGGGTGGCGGCGGCCCGGTTGACGCGCCCGTCCTCGGCCAGCATGTCGAGGGTTTCGGCGAGCACCGCGTCGGCGCCGCGCGCGACGTGCGCGCGCACCCGCCGCACCGCCCAGGCCAGGTTCACGGCGGTCGGTCGCGCGGACGCGATCCGGTCGGCTTCGGCCTGCACCGCCGCCTCGTCCACCACGCCGCCCGCGGTGTGCGCCCGGGTGGCGATCACCACGCCGAACGCGCCCGCGATGCCGATGGCGGGGGCGCCGCGGATCGCCAGCGTGCGGATCGCGTCGATGATCTGGTCCACCGTGCCGAGCCGCAGCTCGCGCACCTCGTGCGGCAGTCCGCGCTGATCGAGGGTGACCAGCGCGCCGTCGTCCCAGATCAGGGAACTGTCCTCCATCGATTCCTCCGCACAGACCGGCATTCTCCCTGGTGAACGGTATCCGACCGGGCCCAACCCGCCGTACCCGGCTCGCTCGCCGCCCCGCTACTCCGCCACGAACTCCGCTTCCCGCTCCACCTCCTCGATCGTGCGTTGGGGGACGCGCAGGGGGCCCGGGGTGTAGGTGATGCTGCGGAGGGTGCCGGTGTAGCGGAAGGGGCCGCGGCGTTCGCGCAGGTCCCAGGAGACGGGGCCGCGGGCGTCGACGCCGACGGAGATGCCGGTCCACGGGGACATGCCGACGAGTTGGACGCGATCGCGGAGTTCGGCGGCCGGGGTGTCGCCGAGGGCGAGGGTGAAGTCCCAGCGCAGATGGGGGCGGACGGTGGCGGTGACGGTGATCCGCGTCGTGCCGGGGGCGAGCGAGGCCGAGGTCTGGGCGTAGTCGCCATAGCTGTTGATGCCGAAGACGATTCGGTCGTTCTCGACGTAGAGGAGGTAGCCGCCGAGCGGATCGCCGTGTGCCACCAGCACGCCTTCGTCGCCGGGCTCGAATCCCGCCAGCTCCGCGGTGATCTCGAAGTCGCGGTAGGCGATCAGGCGCTGCGAGCGGTAGCGCTCGAGGGTGGGCGTGCCGGGCAGCAGGCGCAGCGGGTCGCCGAATCGGGCCTCTTCGGGGCGTCGATGCGCCAGGTCCTGACGGGTCAGCAGCGGGAAAACGGCATTGGCCCAGGCGGATTCGTCCCAGGCGGCCGCGAGCTCGGCGGCTTTGTCCGGGAATCGCGCGGAGAGGTCGTGTAGCTCGGTGGGATCGGCGCGGACGTCGAACAGCTGCCAGTGCGGGTCGTCCACGTCGCGGCCGGGTTCGTGCAGGGACAACAGTTTCCAGCCGTCGCGGTAGAAGCCGCGGTGGCCGGCCATCTCCGAATACTGCTCGGTGTGACGGGTTTTCGCCGACGGGTCGCGCAGGAGGGCGGCGGCGGAGACGCCGTCGAAATCCTTGGCGGGCAACCCGTTGCGCACCGTCGGACGGGTCAGTCCGGCCAGCTCGAGCAGCGTGGGCGCGAGATCGGTGACGTAGGCGTACTCGTGCCGGATTCCGTTGTCACCGTCGGTGCGCGGCAACCCTTTCGGCCACGATACGAGCAGCGGCACGCGCACCCCGCCCGCGAAAGTCTGTCCCTTGTAGAAGCGGAACGGTGTGTTGGATGCCTGGCCCCACCCGCGCGGGTAGTGCACGCCGAGGCGGGCGGTGCCGATCAGTTCCTCGTCGTGCGGCACGTCGCCGACCCAGTCGGGGTCGTCGATGCGGGCGAACTCGGCGAAGTAGGTGCGGGTGCCCTCCGGTCCGCCCTCGGCGGTGCCGCCGTTGTCGGAGGTGAACACCACGATGGTGTTGTCCAGTTCGCCCAGCTGTTCGAGGGTGCCGAGGATGCGGCCGACGCTCTGGTCGATGCTGTCCACCATCGCCGCGTACACTTCCATGTACCGGGCGAAGCGCCGCTGCTCGTCAGCGGTGAGCGAATCCCATTCGGCCGCTTCGTATCCCGGTTCGGTGTTGCGCGGCTTCTGCCGGGTGCCCGGTGGGAACAGCCCCTGCGCGAGCTGATTCGCGAACCGCTCCTGCCGCAGCCGGTCCCAGCCCTGCGCGTAGCGGCCGCGGTACCTCGCGAGGTCGACGGGCTTGGCCTGCAGCGGCCCGTGCATGGCGACGTGCGCGAAGTACAGGAAGAACGGTTTGGTCGCGTCGTGCGCGCGCAGATCCTTGATGTAGGAGACGGCCTTGTCTGTGAGATCGTCGGTGAGGTAGTAGTCCGGCGGATACTCCTCGACGTCCACCACCGAGCTGTCGGAGACGAGCTGGTTCGGATAGTAGAAGGAGTTCAGTCCCTCCAACGAGCCGTAGTAGCGGTCGAATCCGCGCTGCGTGGGCCAGGAATCGCGGTGCGCGGCCGGGTTCATCGTGGCGTCGCGCACCAGGTGCCACTTGCCGACGGCGTAGGTGGCGTAGCCGTTGGCGCGCAGGATCTCCGGGAGCGTCAGCACGTCGTCGGCCAGTTCCAGCCGCAGCCCCGGATACCCGGGATCGGCGTTGGCGACGAAGCCGAAACCCGCGCGGTGGGCGTTGATCCCGGTGAGCAGGGACGCGCGCGAGGGCGAGCACAGCGGGGTGGTGTGATAGTTGGTGAGCCGTACGCCGTTGTCCGCCAAGCGATTCAGCGTGGGCGTGTCGATCTCGGAACCGAACGGGCCGATATCGCTGTACCCCATGTCGTCGACCAGGACCACGACGATGTTCGGCGCATCCGGCGCGGCGGTGGGTGGATAGGTCCACTCGGGGGTCGATTCGGCGGTGGTGCGGCCGACGGTTCCGCCGAAGGATTCGTAACCGCGCGCGTTGCTGGGGACGGACATCCATTCAGGAAATCCCGGCTCGGCCGCGCGAGGCCAGGTTTGCGCGCAGCCTGCGTGGAATACGCGACGCGGCCGCCGGGAGGGATCCGGCGGCCGCGGTCGGACGGTCAGTTGTGGCGGCGGTCCGGCGGGCGGCGGTCGTCGGTGCTCCGCTCGGCCCGGGGGTCGGCGCCCTGCTCCTGGCGCTGCTGTTGCTGCTGCCTCGGCATCTGCTTGGGCATTTTCTTAGGCGTCTTCTTGGACTTGTCAGCCATTTCCACTCGGTCCTTTCGGGTATGTGAGTGTTCGCCTAACGAGATCACGATAGCGATCGTGCATCAATTGGGGAAGGAAATGCGACAGGTCATTTTCGGTGAGCGTCGGGCGTTCGGAAGATCCGCCCGTCGGGGGCGTATTCCGGCGCAGTGACTATCGCGGTAGCGGCAGGAACTCGACCAGCGTGCCGTCCGCGGCGTCGGGCGGGACGATCACCAGGCCGTCGCGGTCGACCAGCCCGCCCAGGTGGGCGGTGCGGACGCCGGGATCGCCGATCCAGCCGCCGGCGGGCGCGATGCGGGCGGGCACCACGCGGGCGACCGGACCGGAGATGTCGGAGGCGTTGTGCAGCGGTCCCACGAAGGGGCGCCCGGGGTGCGCACGGGTGCGGCCCTCGACGATCGCCGGGGTGAGGGCGAGGAGGGTGGCGACGGCCGCGAAGGGATTGCCTGGCAATCCCAGAACCGTTGTGCTCCCGCTGGTTTCGGCGATGACGGTGGAACCGCCGGGGCGCAGTCGCAGGCGCGGAACCACCACCCGCGCGCCGGTCCGGGAGAGGGCGCCGCGCAGTTGGTCGGCCGCGCCGCCGCCGGTGGCGCCGACGACGACGAGCAGGTCGCAGTCGGTGGCGGCGGCCAGGACCTCGTCGAATCCGCGGGCGGTGTCGCGCAGGTGCACCCGGTCGGCGGCCTGTACGCCGCAGCGGGTCAGCAGATCGGGCAGGATCGGGCCGATGGAGTCGCGCGTCTGCCCGGTCTGGAGGGGGCCTTCGCCGCGGATCTCGTCGCCGGTCATGACGATGCGGGCGCGCAGCGGGCCGCGCACCTCGCCCTCGGTCACCTCCACACTCGCCGCGGCGGAGATCAGCGCGGGCGTGACCGGCGTGCCCTCCGGCGCGACCACGTCGCCGGGGACACGGTCTTCGCCGCGGCGGCGCACGTCGTCGCGGATCGGGGTATCGGGGACGCGGTGCAGCGTGTGATCGGTACGCACGTCGGCGAATTCGTCCCGGAGGACGGTGGTGGCTCCGTCGGGGACGTGAGCCCCGGTGGCGATGCGGACGGCCTCGCCGGGCTGCAATCCGGCCGGGCGTTCGCCGCCCGCGAATCCTATGTCGCGCCGCAACTTCCACGGTCCGTCGCCGGATACCGCGTAGCCGTCCATCGCGGAGACGTCGAATCGGGGGAGGGCGGATTCGGCGAGAACGGAGGCCGCCAGCGCCGCACCGCGTGCGTCGCGTAGTGGCCTGCGCTCTCGTGCCAATGGGGAAAGCTTCTCGCGCAGGGCCTTCCGTGCCTCGGACAGCGCGAGCGGCGCGGTGTCGGCGATCCGCTCGCGGGCCTCGCGCACGTCGTCCTCGGTGTCGCAGTCGTCGATGTCGGCGAGCGTGATCGTCGCGGTGTGCGGCGGGACCAGGACCTTCATCGGCTGGTTGATCGGCGAGTCCAGTTCCGCCAGAGCCGATTTCAACGCGTCGCGCCGCCACACCCCGATCAGGTACTGCGGGCGGCCGGACCCGTCGGCCGCGAACACCGCGTCCGCACCGGATTCTGCGGCGTGCCCGAACAGTTCGTCCACGGTGTCCCGGGACAGGAACGGCATGTCGGCGGCCAGCACCAGGACGTGGGGTGCGTCGGAATCCGCCAGCTCGCGCAACCCGGCATCGACCGCGGCCACCGGTCCCGCGCCGGCCGGGGTCTCCCGCACCTGCCCGATCTCCGGCGCCAACTCGGGCCGGTGCGGCCCCACCACCACGATCCGCGCGCACCCCGCCGCCGCGCTCAGCGCCGCCTCGAGCATCGACCGGCCGCCGATCACCAAGGCCGGTTTGTCGACGCCGCCCATCCGGCTGGCCCGCCCGCCGGCGAGCACGATCGCGTCCCCGACCGTCATCGGTCGCGCTCCGCCGCGAGGTACCTCATGCGGAAAATGCTAGTTCGACCGCCCGGCCGGCCTTCGACACAGGGCGTGACCGGGGCGATCCGCCACCTGCCCGCCTCACACCCGCGACAGGTCCGGCGCCGGATCCAGCAGACAGAACTCGTTCGTCTCCGGGTCCGCGAGCACCGTGCCGGGGGCGCCGCCGAAACCGCCCGCCACGCTCCGCGCACCCGCCTCGCGCAGGCGCGCGAGTTCGGCACCGCGGTCGGCCGACGAGGTGAGGTCCAGGTGCAGCCGGTTGCGGCCTTGCTTCACCTCCGGGTTGCGGACGAATTCGAGCCAGCACCCGAGCCCGGTCGCCGAGCGCAGCCCCGCCACCCGGGTGCCGAGGTGGGCCACGGGCCACCCGGAGGCGGCCGACCAGAACTCGGCGAGCCGGGCGGGCTCGCGGGTGTCCACCACGATGGCCGCGACCGGGCCGGTGTCGACGTAGTGCTCGCGCGGCTCCAGCACGCAGAACTCGTTGCCCTCGGGGTCGGCGAGCACCACCCACGGCACGTCGCCCTGGACGATGTCGAGGTGGCGGGCGCCCAGCGCCAGCGCGCGGTCCACCTGGACCCGCTGGTGGTCCCGCGACCGGCTGGCCAGGTCCAGGTGCAGGCGGTTCTTCGTGGATTTGGGGTGCGCGGCGGGCAGGAACGTCAGCGCGATGTCCATGCCGTCGGGATCGGGCGCGGCGACGTCGACCTCGTCGGGCCGGTCCAGCGTGACCGACCAGCCCAGCAGCTCGGCCCAGAAGTCCGCGACGACGCGCGGCTGCCGCGCGTCGAACACGACACAGGCCAGCCGAGTCGACATGACATCCACGTTAACCCGTGGCGGGCGGCCGTTCGGGAGGTTCGGGAAACGGGAACCGCGCGGCCCGCAGGTCCACCCGGTCGTCGCGGATCGGCACGCCTTCCTCGGCCAGCAGCCGCAGCTGGCGTCCCCGCAGGTGCGCGGCCGGACGCCCGCTCGCGCCCAGCACCCGGTGCCAGGGCAGGTCGGCGGAATCGGTGCGCATGATCCACCCGACCGTGCGCGGCGTGGACAGCCCGGCCGCCGCGGCGATATCGCCGTAGGTCGCCACCCGCCCGCGCGGGATGCTCGCCACCAGGGCGCGGACCAGCTCGATCTCGGCGTCGGTGGTCGCCATGGTCTACAGCGCCGCGCGGACGAGCGCCGCGGTCTCGGCGGGCCTGGCCTGGGCGATCATGTGGTCGCAGTCGAATTCGCGGACGGTGAGCGCGGTGCCGAGCCGCTCGGCCAGCGCGGCGCGGAACTCGGCGCTCACGAACGGCGGCTGTACCTTCATGGCCTGCGCGAGCACCGTCGGCAGGCCGGCGGGCGGCAGGACGAAGGGGCGCGCGAGCTGCCCCCAGTAGGACGTGACGGCGGGCAGGCTCAGCCGCCAGCCCACCCGGCCGCCCTCGGTGGGGACCAGGTGCTCGGCGAGTTCGATATCGAGGAGCCGGGGTTCCACCTCATGCCAGGAACTGGCGAGTTTGTCGCGGCGGGCGTGTTCGACGTCGGCGAAATCGGGCTCGGCGAGCGTGCGTTCGGCGATGTCGGCCAGCAGCGCCGGGTCCACCGCGATCGCCGGGTCCAGCAGCACCAGGCCGCGCACGAACTCGGGGTGCGTCGCCGCCAAGTGGATCCCGACGGCGCCGCCGAACGAGTGGCCGACCACGAGGACCGGCCCGTCCTCGTCGGCGAGCAGCACGGCCAGGTCGGCGACGACGGTCTCGAAATCCCACGGCGGCAACGGCGTCGAGCGCCCGTGTCCGCGCAGGTCCGGCGCGATCACCCGGACCTCGGGCAGATGCTCGGTGGCCAGTGGTTCCCAGCGCCTGCCGTGTCCGGTGAGCCCGTGCAGGGCGAGGACGGCGGGACCGGAAGCGGGACCGAAACGGTGGACGTGGAGTGACGGCACCGCACCATTGTGTCGGGTCCCGGCGGGCGCGGCATCCCGGTGACCGCGCGGTGTCGGCGAGGTGGCCGTGACGTGCACAACGCCCGCACACGGCGGGCCGCGATCCTGTCGGCCCGGTCTGTTGCAATAGCCGCTGTGGTGCGATCGGATAGCGCGGTGCGACTTGTGCGCCGGAACGCGACGACACCCCGGGCGCGGATCTGGGGTGCCGACGTGCGCGCGCTGTTCGACTCGGCGGCGGGCGCGGGTCCGAGGCGGCCCGGTTGGCAGCCGTGGCAGGTGCTCGGCGGGCCGGGCACCGGCAAGACCGCGCTGCTGGTCGACCTCGCGGCGGGGCGGGTCGCGGCGGGGGAGAATCCGGAATCGGTGCTGGTCCTGACCCATTCCAAGCGGGCCGCGCGCGAGGTGCGCGACGCCGTCACCGCGCGATTGACCGCCCCCGGATCGGAGTCCGGCGGGGTGCCGGGCGCGACGCGGGAACCGCTGGTGCGCACCCTGCACTCCTACGCGTTCTCGGTGCTGCGCAGGCACGCCGCCGCCCACGGCAACCCGCCGCCGCGTTTGCTGACCGGTGCCGAACAGGATGCCGTGCTGCGCGAACTGCTGCGCGGCGACCTCGAGGACATCGCCGCCGGCGCGCACGCGCTGTGGCCGGAACGGTTGCAGCCCGCGCTGGGCTTGGCCGGGTTCGCCGACCAGTTGCGCGACCTCATGCTGCGTGCCACCGAGCGGGGGCTCGGGCCGGAGGATCTGGAGCGGCTCGGTCGCGAGCACGGCAAACCGGAGTGGGAGGCGGCGGGGCGGTTCGCCGCGCGCTACGAGCAGACACTGCTACTGCGGTGGTCGGTGGGCGTGGAGGCGCCGGAGGCGACGGCGCCCGCGCTGGATGCCGCCGAGCTGATCGGCGCGGCGCTGGACGCGCTGGCGATCGACGCGAACCTGCTCGCCGAGGAGCGGGCCAGGATCCGGTACCTGCTGGTCGACGACGCGCAGCACCTGGACCCGCAGGCCGCGCTGCTGGTGCGGGTGATCGGCGCGGCCGCGCACACCGCGGTGGTGGCGGGCGATCCGGACCAGGCGGTGTTCGCGTTCCGCGGCGCGGACCTGTCGTTCGCGGCCGACCCCGGTGGACCGGAGGAACGGCGAATCGTGTTGCGCCGCAATCACCGTTCCGGCGCGCAGGTGCGGTTGGCGGTGTCGCGGGTCGCTGCCGAGTTGCCGGGGAGCGCGCCGCAGCGGCCCGCGCGACTCGCGCGCGAGCAGCTGCCGGAGGACGACGGCACCGCGGTGCGCGTGCGGGTGCTCGCCACGCCCGCCAAGGAAGCCGCGCTGATCGCGGACCATTTGCGGCGGGCCCACCTGACGGCCGGTGTGGCCTGGTCGGACATGGCGGTGATCGTGCGCTCGGTGCCGCTGTCGCTCGCGCCGCTGCGCCGCGCGCTGCTCGCGGCCGGGGTGCCCGTGCACCAGCCCGCGCCCGATGTGCCGCTGGCTCGTCGGCGGGGTGCCGCGTGGATGCTGCTGGCCTTGCGGGCGCTGCTGGCGGGAGAGCGCGCGGACCCCGAGATGTTCACGGCCGAGGACGCGCTCGACCTGTTGTCCGGGCCGCTCGGGGGTGCCGATCAGATCGCGCTGCGGCGCCTGCGGAGGGGATTGCGGCGCGGGATTCTGGAGGCGGAGCGGGCTGCGGGGTGGGTCGCGCCCGCGGTGGACGGGGTGTCGTCCACGGAGGGGACGCCGTTCGTGGGCGAGAGGCCTTCTGCGGGTGACGCTTCGCCCGAGGGCGGCGTGATACCGCTGGACGATGCGCCGCCCCTCGAGGTGCCGCCCGAGGAGGACGATGTACCGCCACCCGATCCCGCCGACGAGCGGGGGTGGGTGGTCGATGAAACCGAATGGCGAGAGGACGATCTGAGCTGGGGGCTGGAGCCGGACGATCGCGTCGCGGACGATTCGCCGGTCAAACATCCTGTGGTGGAGGGTGAATCGGAAACTCCCGCCGACGGCTCACCGGTCGAGCATCCTGTGGCGGAGGACGATCCTGAATCCCCCGCCGACGGCTCGGATGGTGAGTCCGCCGAACAGGTTTCGCTTCTCGACCGCTCCTCCGCCGAGGTGCTGCGGGAACTCCTCGTCGGCGGCGGGGACCGTCGCTTGCTGGAGCGGCTGACCGATGTGGAGGCGGCGCCCCTGCGGCGCGTGCTCACGGCGCTGGAGCGGGCGCGCGCGGCGCGCGGTCGTGGCGCCGGACTGGAGGACGTGCTGTGGGCGCTGTGGAGGGCGTCCCGGCTGGAGCGGCGGTGGGTGGCGCAGTCCGAGCGCGGAGGCGCGGTCGGGATGCAGGCCGATCGCGACCTCGACGCCGCCGTCAGGCTGTTCGACGCGGCGGCGGCCTACGTCGACCGGTTGCCGCGCGCCGGTCTCGAGGGTTTCGTGGAATACCTGCTGGGACAGGAGATTCCGCAGGACGGCGCGCCGGTGACCGCGCCGGGCGAGGCGGTCGAACTGCTCAGCGCGCACGCGGCGGCGGGCCGCGAGTGGGACGTGGTCGCCATCGCCGGTGTGCAGGAAGGCATCTGGCCCAACCCGCGCCCGCGCGGCACCCTGCTGCACACCGAGGACCTCGTAGATCTCACCGCGGGCATCGCGCTCACGGGGGAGCCGGTGAGCCGCACCGCCCCGATTCTGGCCGAGGAACGCAGGCTGCTGCTGGTGGCGTGCAGCCGCGCCCGGCGCTCGCTGCTGGTGACCGCCGTCGAATCGGTCTCCGGGGAGCGCGATCTCGTGCCCTCCCGCTTCCTCTCCGAACTGCTCGGCCACGACGACGACACCGAGCCGGGCGCGCTGCCCGTCACCGATCCGGGACGCGCGCTCGTCATGCACGCGCTGGTGGCCGAACTCCGTGGCGCGGTGTGCGATCCGGAATCCGATCCGGAGCGCAGGTCGCGTGCCGCGCGGGAGCTGGCCCGGCTCGCGTACGCGGGCGTCCCCGGCACGCACCCCGAAGAGTGGTACGGCACAGCGGATCTCAGCTCGCACGACACGCTGTGGGACGACGAGGACAGCGCCGTCGCGCTCTCGCCCTCCACCGTCGACCAGCTGCGCACCTGCCCGCTGCGCTGGGCACTGGAGCGCCACGGCGGCACCGACGGCGACAACCGGCACGCCGTCCAGGGCAACCTGGTGCACACCCTCGTGCAGGCGTTGGCGGGCAAGGTTCCCGAGTCGCAGGTGCGCGCCGCGCTCGACAAGACCTGGCGCGCCGTCGATCCCGGCACCGGCTGGCATTCCCGCCAGGAACTGCGCCGCACCGAGGCCATGCTCGAGACGTTCCTGGCGTGGGTGCGCAACACCAGGGGCGAACTCACCCAGGCCGGCGTGGAGGTGCCGGTCGACTGCGTGCTGCCCGCGCGCGCGGAAGACGAACGCCCCGTGCGGATCCGGGGCCGCGTCGACCGGCTGGAGCGCGATGCCGAGGGCCGCTACGTCATCGTCGATGTGAAGACGGGCAAGAATCCGATCACCAAACAGGCCGCCGCCGACCACGCCCAGCTCGCCACCTATCAGGTCGCCGCGGCGCACGGCGCGCTCGACGCCGAGAACGACGGTGCGCCCGCCGAATCCGGCGCCGTGGCCGAACCCGGCGGCGCGCGGCTGGTCTACGTCGCCAAACCGAGCAAGGAGGGCGCCACCGAGCGCACGCAGGACCCCCTCGGCCCCGACTCACTGGAGGAGTGGCGCGAGACCATCCACGAGGCCGCCGCCGCCACCAAGGGCCCCAGCTTCCTGGCCATGCGCAACGACGGGTGCCGCCACTGCGCGGTCGCGGGCAGCTGCCCGGTGCAGGACACCGGAAGACAGGTGACCGACGAGTGAACACCGCCGCCGTGTCGCCGCAGCGGATCGCCGAGGCGCTCGGCCTGCCCCCGCCCACCGAGGAGCAGAGCGCGGTGATCGCCGCCCCGCCGGGGCCCACGCTGGTGGTGGCGGGCGCCGGCGCGGGCAAGACCGAGACGATGGCCGCGCGCGTGGTGTGGATGGTCGCCAACCGGCTGGTCACGCCCGAACAGGTACTCGGCCTGACCTTCACGCGAAAAGCCGCGCAGCAGTTGACTTCTCGTATCCGCACCCGCCTCGCCCGGTTGGCCGGGTCGCCGCTGCTGCGCGAACTGGACCCGACGGGGGAACTGCGCACCCGGCTCGCGGGCGCGGAACCCGAGATCAGCACTTACCACTCCTACGCGGGGCGGCTGCTCGGGGAACACGGCTTGCTGCTGCCCGTCGAACCGTCGGCGACGCTGCTCACCGAGACCCAGCTGTGGCAGCTCGCGCACCAGGTGGTGCGCACCTGGGACGGCGATCTGGAGACCGAGCGCACGCCGGTGTCGGTCACCGAGGCGGTGCTCGCGCTGTCGGGGCAGCTGGCCGAACATCTCGTGGAGCCCGAACAGCTCGCCGAGGCGCACACCGACCTGGAGAAGCTGGTGTTCTCGCTGCCGCCGGGACCGCGCCAGCGCGGCGGGCCCAGTCAGAACTTGCAGGGCTATGTGAAGGCCCAGCGCGAACGGGTGGCGCTGCTGCCGTTGGTCCGGCAACTCGGTGCGGCGTTGCGGCGGCGGGGCGCACTGGATTTCGGCGCGCAGATGTCGCTGGCCGCGCGGCTGGCCGCCGAACATCCCGAAGTGCCGGCGTCGGAGCGGGGGCGGTTCCGGCTCGTCCTGCTCGACGAGTATCAGGACACCGGCCATGCCCAGCGAATCCTGTTGTCCGCCTTGTTCGGTGGACTGCACGACGACCCGGGGGAGCAGCGGCTGGCGGTGACCGCCGTCGGTGATCCCATGCAGTCCATCTACGGCTGGCGCGGTGCGTCGGCGGCGAACCTGCCCCGGTTCGCGACGGACTTCCCGCTCGCGCCCGGTGTGCCGGCGCCCACGTTGTCGCTGCTCACCAGCTGGCGCAATCCGCCCGAGGCGCTGGCGCTGGCGAACCTGGTGTCGGACCCGCTACGGCAGCGCGCGCTGGAATCCGGTGGCGTCACCGTGGACGCGCTGCGCGCCAGACCCGGTGCGGAGGCGGGCGCTGTCGCGCTGGCGTTGATCGAAGACATTGCGGCGGAACGTGAGTGGGCGGCCGAGCGGATCGCCGCCGAATGGGCCGCCCGGCACGCCGCCGGAGCGTCGCCGCCCACGTCGGCGGTGCTGGTGCGCCGCAACGCCGATGCCGCGCCGCTCGCGGAAGCGTTGCGCGAGCGCGGATTACCGGTGGAGATCGTCGGCCTCGGTGGGTTGCTCGCGACGCCCGAGGTGGCCGATGTGGTGGCCACGCTGCGGCTCATCGCCGAGCCCGGTGCGGGCAGCGCCGCCGTGCGGGTGCTCACCGGGGCGCGCTGGCGGATCGGTGTCGCGGATCTGCGGGCGTTGGCCCGGCGCGCGCGGGACCTCTCGATCGGGCGGCCGACCGGTGACGCCTCCGACGCGATCACCGACGGCGCCGCGCTCGACAACGCGCTGCGCGAGGTGGCGCCGGAACCCGCCGAACAGGCGGGACTCGCCGACGCGATCGCCGATCCCGGTCCGGCGGAACACTATTCGGAGGCCGGATACGCGCGGATCGTAGCCCTGGCCCGCGAGCTGGCGGCGTTGCGCGAGCGCAGCGGGCAGCCGCTCACCGAACTGGTGGCCGACGTGGAGCGCACCATCGGCGTCGGCGTGGAAACCCAGGCCCGCCGCGCCATGGCGGGCACCGGCGCGGGTCGCGAGCATCTGGACGCCTTCGCCGAGGTGGTGGCCGGGTACGCGGCGGATTCCCGTGCCTCGCTGGGCGGGTTGCTGGCCTTCCTCGCCGCCGCCGAATCGGTGGAGAACGGGCTCGAGCCGGGGGAAGTGGAGGTCGCCAAGGACCGGGTGCAGGTGCTCACCGTGCACGCCGCGAAAGGGCTGGAATGGGAGATCGTCGCGGTGCCACACGTGTCGGTGAAGGTGTTCCCGTCGGGTGCGGCCTCGGCGACGTGGTTGGGGGCGCTGGCCGAGCTGCCCACCTCGTTGCGCGGCGACCGCGCGACCGAGGACGCCGCCGACGGTGTGCCGGTGCTGGACCTGTCGGATCTGCACGACCGCGCCGAGCTGGAAGCCGCGATCAACGACCACAAGGCCGCGCTGGACCGCCGCCGCCTCGACGAGGAACGGCGGCTGTTCTACGTCGCGCTCACCAGAACCGAACGGGTGCTGCTGGTTTCGGCCCACCACTGGGCCGAGACAGGCAACAAGCCGAAGGGCCCCTCCGACTTCCTGCTGGAACTGAAGGCCGCGGCCGAAACCCCCGGCACGCCCGCCCACGGCACGGTCGAGATCGCCCGCTGGGACGACCCGCCCGAAGCGGGCACCGCCAACCCGTTCACCGACAACCCCGCGACCGCCGAATGGCCCCGCGACCCCCTCGGCTCCCGCCGCGACCCGATCGAAGAGGGCGCGGCGCTGGTGCGCACGGCGCTCGCCGAACTGCGGGCGCAGGAGGCCGCGGCGCGGACGCGGAAGGTGAACCATGTTGCGCCCGAGAGTTATCCGGCTGCGGGCGAGCGGTCTGCGGTGTCGGGCGTGGTGTCGCAGCCGGAAGGTGGCGCGTTCGCCGGGCGACCGGGGCGGCGTCGGCATACGTCGGCCGATCGCGACTCGGCACTGTCGGACGCGGGTTCGCGCGAGTCCGGGAGTCGTGCGCCCGCCGAGCCGGACGCGCTGTTCGAGTTCGCCGATCTCGCCGCAGACGGGGACGCGCCTCCACCCGACGGCTTCGCCCCGCCGCCCGAAGGCTTGGTGCCGCCGCTGGATGATTTTGTGCCGCCGCCCGACGGATTCGTGCCGCCGCCGGATGAATTCGCCCCGCCGCCAGAAGGTTTCGCCTCCCCAACAGACGCCCCAGCGTCCCCGGCCAGTCCGAGTCCGCAGACCCTCGCGCCGTCCGAGGTCTCCCTCGCGCACCCACCGCACGGTGCTGATTCGCCGACGCACGAGTTCGCCTCCGTCCCACCCGACGACGCCTACTTCGCCGCCCTGTTCGCCGACGACGAGGCGCCGTTCCCGGAGGACTTCGAACCGCCGCCCGACGAAGGGGCGTTCGCGGCGGGGCCCGTCGATCCCGACGACCCCGAGGGCTGGAAGGCCGACGTGGACGCGTTGCTCGCCGAGTTCGAGGCGAGCCGGGCCGCGGAGCGGGAAGTGGAACTGCCTGGCCAGATTCCGGCGACGGCGCTGGTGGAGATGCGGGCCGATCCGGAGCGGCTGGCGCGGCGGCTGCGGCGGCCGCTGCCGTTCCCGCCGGACCCGATGGCCCGGCGCGGCACCGCCTTCCACGCGTGGGTGCAGCGCTGGTTCGCGGGCACCCGCCTGCTGGGTTTGGACGAACTGCCCGGCGCGGGCGGCGCCACGGCCGACGCGGGCGCCGACGCCGAGCTGACGAAGATGCAGGACGCGTTCCTGAATTCGCCCTGGGCGCACCGCAGTCCGCTCGAGGTGGAGGTGCCGTTCGAGACCTCGATCGCGGGCACCGTCATCCGCGGCCGCATGGACGCGGTCTTCGCCGAGGGCGACGGCTGGCTGGTCGTGGACTGGAAGACCGGCGCGCAACCCGGCCCCGACGACGAACCCGCGGTCGCCATGCAGCTGGCCATCTACCGCCTGGCCTGGGCCCGCCTCATGGTCGCCCGCCACGGCGGCACCGAGCGCGAGATGCTCGAAAAGGTCGGCGCCGCATTCCATTACATCCGCTCGGGCCGCACGATCGCCCCCGGCACCCTCCCCGGCCCCGACGAACTGGCCGACCTCATCCGCTCCTCCGCCCCACCACGTGATCCGCCACCGACTCTGTGACGATATTGCCCACCGCCGCCCCTTCACCAGGAGACATCGATGATCCGATACGCACTGGCCGGAATCTCGTTCGTGGTCGAATTCGCGTTGATCGCGGTCGGCGTGGTGGTGGTGCTCACCGCCGATTCGGTGGGCGCGCTGCTGCTGTGGGACGCGCTGGCCGTGGTCTACCTCGGTGTGCGCCTGGCCTGGCTGTATCACGACCGGTGGTCGGTGGGTGATCGCGAATTGCGCGGAGTGGCGCGCGATCCCACCGCCCGGTTCTTCGCCCAGGTGTTCACCGTGCTGTGCAGCGTCATCGGCGTGACGGCGGGCCTCGCGATCTCGGTGCGCCCGGAGCAGGGCGCGGTGCCCACCCAGGTGGCGGCCGTGCCCGCGGTGCTGCTGGCGTGGACGCTGCTGCACTTCGCCTACGCCGAGCGGTATCGCGAGTCCTACGTCGCCGCGCTGCCCGAGCGCGTCCTGGACTTCCCCGGCACCCCGTCGCCGCGATTCGCCGATTTCGTGTACTTCTCGTTCACCATCGGCACTTCGTTCGCCGTCTCCGACGTGACGATCCGCGACACCCGCGTGCGACTGGCCGCCGTGATCCACGCGGTGCTCGGGTTCTTCTACAACGTCGCGGTCCTCGGCATCGCGGTCCGCTACCTCACCGAGGGCTGATGCCGGCCGGCCACAGCGTCGTCGCGGCCACTCGGGCTGCCGGCCGACCGCCTCGTGCTCCGAGAGCGCTCAGCCCCGGCCGACCTTCAGCGCGGCGACGATCAGCGGGATCTGCAACGGCAGGCGCAGGATCGTGCCCACCTTGAACGCGGGCGAGGCCTTCTCGCTGCGGCTCACATCGATCGCCATCTGCACGTTCGCGGGGAACACCGCGACGAACAGCAGCGCCGCCAGCTTGCCGCCCAGGGACCGGGTCCGCGGGGCGGCCAGCGCGGCGGCGACACCGAGTTCGGCGACACCCGAGGCGTAGGTGTAGTCGCGGGGTTCGCCGGGCAGCGCACGCGGCACGATCGCGTCGAACGGCTTGGGCATCACGAAGTGCAGGATCCCGGCGCCGAACAGCAGAGCCGCGAGTGCGAGGGCGGGTGTGCGGCTGTCGCCGGCGGGGGATTCGATCTCTGCCATGGTTACCTACCTTGGCATTCGCCGGGCGCTCGCGTCGAGTCCGGGCACCGGCCGATCGACCCGGTAGGCTCCCGGATTGTGCCGGAGGGAGAGACAGTGCCGGAGATAGCCGCCACAGCGGCGCGGCGGGCGGGTGTGCGCGATGTTTCTGGGTGATATCAGGAATCGTGTCATGCGGCCGAGCAAGGCGTCGGGGCCCGACTTCGCGCTGGTGGGTGTATTGCGCATCCCCGCGCCGCAGATCAGTCCGTGGGTATCACTGTGGCGGCGTGTGCTGTTCGCGATCGCGCTGCTGTTCTTGGCCGCGACCGTGGTCTACATCGGCCGCGACGGCTACCGGGACAACACCGGGACCGAACTGTCGTTCCTCGACGCGTTCTACTACGCGACGGTGTCGCTGTCGACCACCGGATACGGCGACATCATCCCGGCCTCGCCGGGGGCGCGACTGGCGAACATCATCATCATCACCCCTTTGCGCGTCCTGTTCCTCATCGTGCTGGTCGGTACCACCATCAGCGTGCTCACCGAACGGTCCCGGCAGGCGTTCAAGATTCAGCGCTGGAGGCGCAAAGTGCGTAATCACACGGTTGTGGTCGGCTACGGAACGAAGGGGCGCACCGCCATCGACGCCATGCTCGGCGACAGCGTGCAACCCGGCGACATCGTGGTGGTCGACACCGATACCGTCGCCCTGGAGCGGGCCGCGAACGCGGGCCTGGTGACGGTCCACGGTTCGGCCACCCAGTCCGATGTGCTGCGGCTGGCCGGCGTGCAGCACGCGTCGTCGGTGATCGTGGCGACCAACCGCGACGACGCGGCGGTCCTGGTGACGCTGACGGCGCGCGAGCTGAACAAGACCGCCAAGATCGTGGTGGCCATCCGCGAGGCGGAGAACATGCACCTGCTGCGTCAGTCCGGCGCCGACTCGGTGGTGGTGTCCTCGGAGACCGCGGGGCGCCTGCTCGGCATCGCCACCACCACGCCGACCGTCGTGGAGATGATGGAGGACCTGCTCACCCCGGAGGAGGGGTTCGCGGTCGCCGAGCGTGAAGTCGAGGACTCCGAGATCGGAGGTTCGCCACGACATCTCAAGGACATCGTGCTCGGCGTGGTGCGCGACGGCGAACTCATCCGGGTGGGCGATCCGGCCGTGGACGCCGTCGAGGCGGGCGACAAACTGCTCTACATCCGGCGCGCGGCGAAGTAGCACCGCGCGGAAGTAGTCTCGAAGCGTGTCTTTTCAGCTGAACGGCATTCCCCTGCTGTCGCGCGCCGCCGTCGACCGCGCCGACGAACTCCGCACCGACGAGCACGCGCTGAAGGAGGGCTGGGCGGGCGCGGGACTGTTGCGCGTCAACCGGCGCGGCCAGGTCCGATTCGACGGCGGGGTGCTGGTGCTGGAGGCGGCCGCCGACCTGTCGGCCGAGCCGAGCCAGGAGGCGGTGTTCCTCGGCATCGCCGAGGGACGGCACCTGTGGGCGGTGCGCGACGACGCTCTGGCCGGGGAGCTGACCGACCTGCGCGCACTCGCCGCGGAGATCGATGATTTCACCGCCGGACTGCTCACCTCCGCGCTCGCGCTGCTGAACTGGCACGACAAATCGCGCTACAGCGCCTACGACGGGTCGCGCACCACCGCCGGCAAGGCCGGGTGGACGCGGGTGACCGAATCCGGGCACGAGGAGTTCCCGCGCATCGACCCGGCCGTCATCTGCCTCATCCACGACGGCGGTGACCGGGTGCTGCTCGCGCGTCAGCACGCCTGGCCGAGCACCCTGTTCTCGCTGCTGGCCGGATTCGTCGAGGCGGGCGAATCGCTGGAGCGCTGCGTGGAGCGGGAGATGCGCGAGGAAGTCGGTCTCGACGTGCGCGACATCCACTACCTGGGCAGCCAGCCCTGGCCGTTCCCGCGCTCGCTCATGCTCGGATTCGCCGCCGTCGCCGACCCGGAGCAGCCGCTGGTGTTCTCCGACGGGGAGATCGCCGAAGCGCACTGGTTCGGCAGGGACGAGGTGCGCGAGGCATTGGCGGCGGGCGACTGGTCGGCGCGGCGTGCGGACGCGCGACTGCTGCTCCCCGGGTCGATCTCCATCGCGCGCACGATCGTCGAGTCCTGGGTGGGCGTGGCCTGACCGGTCGGGGGATGGCCGACCGGGCGTCCGTGGCCGGTCAGGCGATCTTGGCGAGCGCCTGCTGCACGGCCACCAGCGACGGGTTGGTCGCCGTGGAACCGTCGGCGAACTTCACCGTCGGCACCACGTGGTTGCCGTTATTGACGCTGCCGACGAACTCGGCCGAGGCGGGGTCCTGCTCGATATCGACCTCGACGTAGGTGATACCGGCCTCGTCCAGCTGCTTCTTCAGCCGTCGGCAGTAACCGCACCAGGTGGTCGAGTACATCGTCAGGGCGGGGCTTACTTCAGTCACGCGGAGATTCAACGCGGCCGCGCGCGGCGGTGTTCCACCGGCCCGGCGATTTATGGCGTGTCGCACTCGGCGTGTCTTCGTCGGGCGCGGGGCGGGTGGCCGTGTCGGCGGGGACTGCCATGATGGACGCCGTGCCCGCCTTCGCTCTCGATGCCCTCGATCCCGAACAGGCGGCCGCCGTGCAGGCGCCGCGCGGGCCGGTGTGCGTGCTCGCGGGCGCGGGCACGGGCAAGACCAGGACCATCACCCATCGCATCGCGCACCTGGTGTCGGCGGGACACGTCAAACCCGACCAGGTGCTGGCGGTCACGTTCACGGCGCGCGCGGCCGGGGAATTGCGGGGCCGGTTGCGCGCGCTCGGGCTGGGCGGCGAGGCCAACCAGGTGCAGGCGCGCACCTTCCACGCGGCGGCGCTGCGGCAGTTGAAGTACTTCTGGCCGCAGGTCGTCGGCGAGGTGCCGTGGCGGCTGCTGGACACGAAGTTCCAGGCGGTCGCGCGCGCCGCGCACGCCGCCGGGCTCTCGGCCGCCACCGACAGCGTGCGCGACCTGTCGAGCGAGATCGAATGGGCCAAATCCTCGCTCGTCGCGCCCGAGGACTACCCGGCCGCCGCCGCGAGACACCACCGCGAGCCCCCCTACGACGCGCAGCGCGTCGCCGAGGTCTACGCGGCCTACGAGAAGCTGAAGACCACGCCGGAAGGGCTGCTGCTCGACTTCGACGACCTGCTCCTGCACACCGCCGCCGCGCTCGAGGACTTCCCGTCGGTCGCCGACGAATTCCGGGGCAGGTACCGGAGTTTCGTGGTCGACGAGTACCAGGACGTCACGCCGTTGCAGCAGCGCGTGCTCGACGCCTGGCTGGGCGAGCGCGACGACCTCACCGTGGTGGGCGACGCCAACCAGACGATCTACTCGTTCACGGGCGCCACACCCGCCTACCTGCTCGACTTCTCGCGCCGTTTCCCCGACGCCACGGTGGTGCGGCTCGAACGCGACTACCGGTCCACACCGCAGGTGGTGTCGCTGGCCAACCGGGTGATCGGCGCGGCGCGCGGTCGCATCGCAGGCACCCGCCTGCAACTGATCGGCCAACGCCCCGACGGGCCCGAACCCGAGTTCGCCGAATACGACGACGGTCCCGCCGAGGCCGCCGGTGTCGCCCGCCGCATCACGAAGCTGATCGAGGCCGGCACCCCCGCGGCGGAGATCGCGGTGCTGTACCGGATCAACGCCCAGTCCGAGGCCTACGAGCAGGCGCTCACCGAACGCGGCATCCCCTACCAGGTGCGCGGCGGCGAGGGGTTCTTCCAGCGCGCGGAGGTCAAACAGGCGGTCAGCTTGCTGCGGCAGGCGGCGGCGCGCGACGACCTGCCCGAACGCGCCACCCGCGGAACCGACCTGGTCACCCTGGTGCGCGCCGCGCTCGCCCCGGCCGGGCTCACCGCCGAGGAGCCGGCGGGCGCGCAGGCCAGGGAACGCTGGGCCTCCCTCGTCGCGCTGGTCCAGCTCACCGAGGAACTGGTCGAACACGACGCCGAGCTGGAACTGCCCGGCCTGCTGCGCGAGCTGGCCGCCCGCGCCGAGGCCCGGCACCCACCGACCGTGCAGGGCGTCACGCTGGCCTCCCTGCACGCCGCGAAGGGCCTGGAGTGGGACGCGGTGTTCCTCGTCGGGCTGTCCGACGGCACCGTGCCGATCGCGCACGTGCTCGCCGACGACGGATCGGTCGCCGATTTCGCCGCACTCGAGGAGGAGCGCAGGCTGCTCTACGTCGGCGTGACGCGGGCCCGCGTGCACCTGCGCCTCTCGTGGGCGCTCGCGCGCGGGGAGGGCGGCAGGCGCACCCGCCGCCGCTCCCGCTTCCTCAACGGCCTGGTCCCCGACGATTCCCCGGCCTCGCGGGTCGCGTCGGCGGCGGGGCGCACCGAGCCGAAAGGGGTGCGCCCGACCTGCCGGGTCTGCGCGAAACCTCTCATCGGCACTTACGCCACCATGCTCGGCCGTTGCCGCCGCTGCCCCGCCGAACTGGACGCCGCGCTGCTGGCGGCGCTGAAGGAGTGGCGGGCGGAGAAGGCCGAGGCCCTGCGCGTCCGCGAGTTCGTGGTGTTCACCGACACCACGCTCACAGCGATCGCCGAGCAACTGCCCGCCGACGACGCCGCGCTCGCCGCGATCCCCGGGATCGGCGCGAAGAAGATCGTGGACTACGGCGCCGACGTGCTGGCGATCGTGGCGTCGCGAGTACGGTCCACATCACAAAACCGCAGGTAGAAAATAGGTTGTCGGTTCTTCCGACATTGCCTATGGTGGGAATCACGCACTGGGAGGGCATTCCGGTGCGCTCGGATACGACACTACGAGTACAGGAGGGAGGCGGACAGTGAACGACAACATCGCGAATCTCGGCGTGAAATGCGCTGCGATGAATGCTGCTGCCTCCCGGGGGATCCTCGCTATGCAGGGGATCGGTATGTCCTCGGTCGGAGATTTCGGATTCGGTACGCCGGTGCAGAGTGCGCCGGCGCATCTGCCGCTCCCACTGATTCAGGACGAGCCCAAGGGAGGCTGGCGCCCCGTCTTCGGTGCGCCCGCAGGCGATTTCGCCCGCGAAGCCGGCTATGAGCCCGCGCTGCTGCCCATTTCGGCAGACGCCGGGGTCCAGGCGGCACGTCTCCGCACCGCACACCCCGCGACCGTGCTCAGAGATCGACACCCATGTCGAACTAGGTAGGGACTCTCTCCCCACCCTCTGGCCACGGATCGCACGAAGCGAAACCCGTGGCCAGTATTTTTAAGCGGCCCTTCAGCCGATTGCCACCGGTTTCGTGGAGAAACGAACAAACCGCTGCATACGAGCTGAAGGAGAACACGTGTTCCCCGCAGAGAACTGGCCAGAGGCCACCGCTGCCACCCGAGAGGTCACCGCGGTCCTGCCCTGTCGCGCCGGAGACCCCGATCTCTGGTTCGCGGAGAGCCCGATCCAGTTGGAGCAGGCCAAGGCGCTGTGCGCGTCCTGCCCGATCCGCAAGGGCTGCCTGACGGCGGCCATGGACCGGCGCGAGCCGTGGGGCGTCTGGGGCGGTGAGATCTTCGACCAGGGTGTCGTGATCGCCCGCAAGCGTCCGCGTGGTCGCCCGCGCAAGGTCGCGGTCCCGGCATGAGTGCCGGATCCGCCCGCGACAGCGCGCGAATTCAGTCAGGGTCGGCGCTCATGCCGTGCATGGGCGCCGGCTCGTTCACTTCCCTCCCTCCGGGCGTTGACGCCCCACCGTCCGCACCGGACGGCACGCGGGCTCAGGAACGAGAAAGCAGACGAGCCGCTCACCTCGAGATCAGGTGGGCGGCTCGTTTGCGTTGCGGGGGAGCGGGATTCAGCTGGCCGAGCGTTCGTCGCGCAGGCCGGGCAGCCAGGTCGCGGCCAGCTGCATGAAGGGGAGTTCGGCGTCGAGCTGGGCCAGGATGCCCACCGATCCGCCGAGGACCCGGAAGATCATCACGTGTTCGGCCGGAAGTTGCAGCGCCCGTGCCGTTTTCATCTCCTGGGAAGTGAAGTCCGTGGCCTTGCCCGCGACCCGCTGCATCCACCTGCGGGTGAAGTGGAACGACTCGGTCCGGATCGGATCGGCGAAAGGCCGCAAATAGTCGGCGATTTCGGCGTGCGTGACCGTGCGGCCGGGGATCACCCAGCCGTGGTCGTACAGCAGCCGGGTGAGCGCGTCGTAGTCCTCGTCCGCCGCCAGCGCCAGCATCCGCCCGAGCACTTCGGGGAAACCGTTCGGCAGCGGCGCGCAGGCGCCGAAGTCGATGACGGCGAGCTTGCCGTCGCGCAGCATCATGAAGTTGCCGGGGTGCGGGTCGGCGTGCAGCAGCCCCACCGTCTCGGGTGACGAGAAGTGGAAGTGGCCCATCAACAGGCCCACCTTGTTGCGCAGGACGTGCGTGCCCTCCGGGTCCTCCTGGCCCGCCTTGATGATCTGGGAGACGGGGGTGCCGTCCAGCCATTCGGTGACGATCACCTTCGGCGCCGAGGCCACCACCTTGGGCACCACGATGTCGGGATGGCCGTCGAACGCCTTCGCGAACGCGCGCTGGTTCGCCGCCTCGTTGCGGTAATCCAATTCTTCTTCGGTGCGTTCGGTGATCTCGGCGAGGATCGGCTTCACATCGGCGCCCGGGATCACCGACGAGATCAGGCCCGTCATCCGCGACAGCGTCTTGAGATCGGCGCGCAGCGCCTCGTCGGCGCCCGGGTACTGCACCTTCACCGCGACCGCGCGGCCGTCCGACCACACCGCCTTGTGCACCTGGCCGATGCTGGCCGAGGCCGACGGGGTGTCGGAGAAGGAGCGGAAACGCTGCCGCCACCCGGTGCCGAGCTGCTGGTCCAGCACGCGGTGCACGGTCTCGGCGGGCATCGGGGGTGCGGCGGCCTGCAGCTTGGTGAGGGCGTCGCGATAGTGCTCGCCGAACTCCTCCGGGACCGCGGCCTCCATCACGCTCAGGGCCTGCCCGAACTTCATCGCACCGCCCTTGAGCTCGCCCAACACGGTGAACAGCTGTTCGGCGGCCTTCTGGTTGAGCTTGGCGTTGATCTCGGACTTGTCCCCGCCCGCCAGCTTCTTGCCGAATCCGACGGCGGCCCGTCCGGCGATCCCCAAGGGAATCTTGGCTAACTTGGCGTTGCGGGATGAGCTACGGCGCACGATCTCGGACACCACCCCATCATGGCGGACGAGTGGGTGGATATGCCATGGCAAATCCGAGTTCTCACTCTCACATCGCCGCCGCGGCGCCGAGTGCGCGACACCCGCAGTCGGGGTGCGGGGCCCAGTGGCGGCGTTGGAGCACCTGCGAATCCAGGTCCAATTCCAGGGTGGCGTCGAGGGTCGCGGGGGTGCGTTCGGCCGAGCAGGCGACGATCGCCTCGAGTTCGCCGAGGGCCAGCGCGGCGGTGGCGGCCGTCGCTGCGGGGGAGGCGTGACCGACCCGTCCCAGCAGCTGAGCGGCCAGATGCGGCCAGGCCGGATCGAGGTCGGCGCGGGTGAGATCGTGGCAGCGCAGGCAGCTGGTGGCGCCGGGCAGCACCAGCGGCCCGACGAGGCCCTTCCCGTCGCGCACCCGGACCTGGAGGTGGGGTAGGCGGTGCACCACGAGTGCGCCGACGAACCGGGGATCGGCCACCACGGCGTCGGTGAGCACGACCAGATCGGCGCGCGGCGCGGTGGCGGACAGCCTCGGCGTGTCCTCGTTGGTGCGGGTGGCGCGCACGGCGACGCGGCGCAAACCGGCGGTGATCGCGTCCGAGAGCGGCCCGCGCCCGTGGACGCGCACGGTGGTGATCCGGTCGGCGTCGCTCCTCGGGTGGAGCAGCAAACCGGCGGCATCGATCGCGTCGAGCAGGGTCTCGGCGCGTTCGGCGGGGACGCCCACCTCACCGGCCAGCCACAGGATCTGCGGACGGGTGTGCAGGCCGTCGAGCAAGCGCAGGAAGCCCAGCACGGCCTGGGTGTCCAGATCCGGGGGATCCAGCGCGACGGCGCGCTCGGGATCCCAGCCGAGCTGGACGGTGCCGGAGGGGCGGACCAGGACGGTCACCCGGGGATGCAGCATCGGGCCCTGCGTGCGCGTTGTCGTCATGCCAGGAGTATGCGGAGCCGCGCCGGCCCTACCGTCCGCGAAAACCCTTGTTATCCCCAGGATTCGCGGTGTTCACAACCGGGTGTGGATCAGGACGCGTCCGAGTCCTTGCCGAGGTCGGGGCCCTGGTCCCGGTCGCCCTTCTCGCTCTCGGCGCGCTCGCGGGCCTCGGTCTCGGCCAGCTGTGCGAGCGGATCGTCGAACGCCGTGGTGCCGCCGCCGATCACCGAGTCGATGAAGCCGGCGGGAGAGTCGAGATCCTCGGAATCGGGCAGCAGATCCGGGTGCGCCCACACGCCGTCGCGCGCCTCCATGCCCGCGTCGGTGGTGAGCCTGCGCCACAGGTCGGCCGCCTCGCGCAGCTTGCGCGGGCGCAGTTCCAGGCCGACCAGGGTGGCGAAGGTCTGTTCGGCGGGCCCGCCGGTGGCGCGGCGGCGGCGCAGCGTCTCGGCCAGCGCGCCCGCGCCGGGCAGCCGGTCGCCGACGGCCTCGGCCACGACCACCTGCACCCAGCCCTCGATCAGAGCCAGCAGGGTCTCCAGCCGCTCCAGCGCCTGCTTCTGCTCCGGGGTGGTCTGCGGTTCGAACGCGCCCTGGGAGAGGATCTCCTCCAGCTTGGACGGATCGGTCAGCGACATCGGGTCGATGCCCTGGGCGGCCTGCTCCAGCGCCGAGAAATCCATCCGGATACCGCGCGCGTAGTCCTCGACGGCGCCGAGCACCTGCTGGCGCAGCCACGGCACATGCCCGAACAACCGCTGGTGGGCGGCCTCGCGGGCGGCCAGGAAGACCATGATCTCGCTCTCGGGCTGCTCGAGCCCGGCGCTGAACTCCGAGATCGCGGCGGGCAGCAGCGCGGCGGTGCCGCTCGGGCCCAGTGGCAGGCCGATATCGGTGGAGGTCAGCACCTCCTTGGCGAGCTGGCCGAGGGCCTGGCCCAGCTGCGAACCGAACGCCAGGCCGCCCATCTGGCCGAGCATGCCCATCATCGGCCCGGCGAGTTCGCGTGCCTCCGGGGGCAGTTGCGAGGTCCACATGCCCGCGATCTGCTCGGCCACCGGATCGCACAGGCGCTTCCAGGTGGTGAGCGTCTCCTCGATCCAGTCGTTCGGCGTCCAGGCGACGGTCTTGGTCGCGCCCGCGGGCAGCGTGGTGGCGCCGTCGAGCCAGAGTTCGGCCAGGTGCGCCGCGTCGGCGATGGCCTGGCCGGTGCTCGCCGAGACGGGGGCGATGGCGGCGCCGAGCTGCTGGCGGGCCAGCCGCTTGGCCACGTCGTAGTTCACCGGGCCGGACTGGCCGGAACCGGATTGGCCCATGCCGCTGAGCATTTGGCCCAGCGAGGTCAGCATCTGGCCCAGCTGCGAGGGGTCGAACCCGCCCGCCGCGCCGAAACCGAACGGATCGTTCGCACCGGGACCGATGGGTTCCTCACGGCGCTTGCGCGCGTCATCGTCATCACGGTTCGAGAATCCGAACGGGAAGTCAGTCATGCTTCCAACGTTACGCGGATACCACACGCGCGCGATCCGCGGTGGGCCAGCACACGCCGCGTACGCCGGGATTACGCGCACAGCGAAACCGCGACGGCGCGCCACGCGCCGAACTCGCCGCCTGCGGCGCCGGGATCGGGGGACGATCATTATCGTTGGCGGGGTGAATCGTCGGATCCTCACTCTCCTGGCCGCGCTCGTCCCCGTGCTCGTGCTGGGTGTCATCGGCACCGTGGTCAAGGTGCCGTTCGTCGCGCTCGGCCCCGGACCCACCTTCAACACCCTCGGTGAGGTGGACGGCAAGGCGGTGGTCGAGGTGGTCGGCGTCGAGGTCGACCCCACCACCGGCAACCTCAACATGACCACGGTGGCCGTGCGCGACGGGTTGAACCTGTTCGAGGCGTTCGGGCTGTGGCTCAGCGGTCAGCACGGCCTGGTCCCGCGCGCCGAGGTGTACCCGCCCGGGGTGCCGCGCGAGGAGATCGACCGCTCGAATCAGCAGGAGTTCAAGGATTCCGAGGGCCAGGCCGAGGTCGCGGCGCTGAAGTTCCTGGACCTGCCGACCGTGGTGCTGGTGCGCGAGGTGGGCGACGAAGCGCCCGCCAAGGACATCCTGATGCCCGGCGACGAGCTGATCAGCGTCGACGGCGCGCCGATCGCCACCCCCGCCGACCTGGTGCAGGCCGTGTCCACGCGCGCGCCCGACACGCAGCTGACGCTCGTGGTGCGCCGCGAGGGCCAGGAGCGCACCGAGACCGTCACGCTCGGCGCGCGCCCCGACGATCCGGCCAAGGGCTACCTCGGCGTCACGCCCGGCGAGGGCGCGCGCCCGCCGATGGAGGTCACCTTCAACCTCGCCGATATCGGCGGTCCGTCGGCGGGCCTGATGTTCAGTCTCGCCCTGATCGACAAGCTGAGCCCCGGCGAGCTCGACGGCGGCAAGTTCGTGGCGGGCACCGGCACCATCGACGGCGAGGGCAAGGTGGGCCCGATCGGCGGCATCCAATACAAGATGGCCGCCGCGCGCGAGGCGGGCGCGGAGACGTTCCTGGTCCCCGCGGCCAACTGCAACGAGGCCCGGCAGCGCACGCCCGACGGGTTGCGCCTGGTCAAGGTGGAGAATCTGGACGGCGCGGTGCAGGCGCTGAACGCGATCAACACCGGCGCCGAGGCGCCCAGCTGCGGCTGAACCCGTCTCAGTCCAGCGTGTGGCGCAGCGCGTCGAGCACGTTGGGCGCCAGGTTCGGGTAGGTGCGCAGGTCGAGATCGCCGAAGTCGTCGGCATCCTGGTCGGGCTTCAGTTGCAGCAGCGCCAGGCCCGCGCCCTCCCGCAGCACCGCCGCGAACAGCCGCGCCTGCCTGCGCTCCGGATGGGCCTCGGCGGCCGCGCGACCCGCGGCGTCGGCCGCGTCGGCATCGGCGAGCAGCGGGGCGAGCGCGTCGTCGAGGGTGCTTTCCGCGTCGGGCGGCAGCACCACGATCTCCTGCACCAGCACGCAGCCACGCACCGCGGGCGGCCAGCTGGTGGTCGCGAGGAATTCGTCGAGCGCCATCGAGCCGCCGGTGATGTCCTCGGGCAGCGGTTCCTGCGCGATCGGGGTGAGCTCGTCGCCCTGGTCGAGCTGATCGAGCAGGCTCGGCTCGGCGGCGACCAGGTCGGCGGTCGGCACCAGCGCGAACATCTGCGGCGGCCGTCCCCAGCCCTCGGCGTGGGCGTACTCCGCGACCTCGCGGATGGCGCGGGACAGGACGAGTTCGGCGTGCAGATCTGCGGTCACCGGGACATCCTCGCATCACCGATCCGGCCCGCTGCGAGGCCCCGGCCACACTCGGATGTCCGTTTTCCGTAGAGTGGCAGCGTGACGGTCCGCAAGGGCCGAACCGCAACGTCGAATGCGGCGCACCGGCCGGAATCGGTGCGGGCGCCGCCGGACCCTGGAGTGTGGCACCGTGGGCATGCGGCCCCCAACAGGCTTACCTTCGTTGTCCCGGCGCAGTCGCGTGCTGCTGGTGGCGGCCACCATCGTGGCGGTGTTGCTGCTGCTGGGGCCCCGGATGATCGAGACCTACACCAACTGGCTGTGGTTCGGTGAGGTCGGCTTCCGCGATGTGTACCTGACCGTGCTGTGGACACGTGTCCTACTGTTCGTAGTGGTGGCGGTGATCATCGGCTTGGTGGTATGGCTGGCGCTGCTGCTCGCCTACCGGACTCGGCCGGTGTTCGTGCCGGTGGTCGGTCCCAACGATCCGATCGCGCGCTACCGCACCACCGTGATGAGCAAACTGAAGCTCTTCGGCATCGGAATCCCGGTGCTGTTCGGTGTGCTGTCCGGCTTGGTCGCCCAGTCGAACTGGGTCACCGTGCAGCTGTTCCTCAACGGCGGCTCGTTCGACGAGCGCGACCCGCAGTTCGGCCTCGACGTCGGCTTCTACGCCTTCGACCTGCCGTTCTATCGGATGGTGGTGAACTGGCTGTTCGTCGCCGTCGTCATCGCGTTCTTCGCCAACCTGGTGACTCAGTATGTCTTCGGCGGCCTGCGGCTGAGCGGGCGCGACGGCACCCTCACCCGGCCGGCTCGCATCCAGCTGGCCGTGATCGCCGGACTGTTCGTTTTGCTCAAG
This sequence comes from Nocardia puris, assembly GCF_036051655.1. NCBI lineage: Bacteria > Bacillati > Actinomycetota > Actinomycetes > Mycobacteriales > Nocardiaceae > Nocardia > Nocardia puris. Next base: position 3,749,131 of record NZ_CP107943.1, read on the forward strand.
GCGGTGGCCTACTGGTTCGACCGCTACGAGCTGCTGTCCAGCTCGCGTAAGGAACCCACCTTCACCGGCGGCTCCTTCACCGATATCAATGCGGTGCTGCCCGCCAAGCTGATCCTGTTGTCCATCGCGGTGATCTGCGCGGTGGCGTTCTTCGCCGGAATCGTGCTGCGGGATCTGCGGGTGCCCGCCATGGCGGCGGCGCTGCTGGTGCTGTCCTCGATCCTGGTCGGCGCGGTGTGGCCGCTGGTGGTGGAGCAGTTCTCGGTGCGCCCGAACGCGGCCACCAAGGAGAGCGAGTACATCCAGCGCAATATCGCCGCGACCAGGCAGGCGTACGGCATCACCGACGACAAGATCGAGTACCAGGACTATCGCGGTGAGAGCGCGAAGAGTCCGCTCGACGTTCCGGTCGACGCGGCCACCATCGGCAACGCCCGCCTGCTCGACCCGAACATTCTCTCGCCCACGTTCACCCAGCTGCGCCAGCTGAAGAACTTCTACGGGTTCCCTGAGGCTCTCGACATCGACAGGTACAAGCTGAACGGTGAGGTGCAGGACTACATCGTCGCGGCGCGTGAGCTGAATCCGACGGCGCTGACCGGCAACCAGACCGACTGGATCAACAAGCACACCGTGTACACGCACGGCAACGGCTTCGTCGCGGCGCCCGCCAACCGGGTGAACAAACCGCAGACCGAGGACCCGAACGCCACCGGCGACTCCAGCGACAGCGGCTACCCGATCTTCATCGTGAGCGACCTGTTCACCCCGGAGGAACGGCAGCTGATCAAGGTCGAGCAGCCGCGCATCTACTACGGCGAGCTGATCGCCCGGTCCGATCCGGACTACGCGATCGTCGGCGGCGTCGAGGGCCAGGCGCCCCGTGAGTACGACTCGGACGTCGCGCAGTACACCTACACCGGTCAGGGCGGCGTGTCGATCGGCAACTGGTTCAACCGGCTGGCTTTCGCGTCGAAGTACGCCGAGCGCAACATCCTGTTCTCCTCGGCCATCGGGGAGGACTCCAAGATCATCTTCCACCGCAGCCCGCGTGACCGGGTGCAGAAGGTGGCGCCGTGGCTGACCGCCGACGGCAACGCCTACCCGGCGGTGGTGGACGGACGGATCGTCTGGATCGTGGACGCTTACACGACCCTGGACAGCTACCCGTACGCGCAGCGGACCTCTCTGGACGGCGCCGTCGAGGACAGCATCGATCAACGCACGGGCCGGTTGCTGCCGCGCAAGGAAGTCAGTTACATCCGCAACTCGGTGAAGGCCACCGTCGACGCCTATGACGGCACGGTGACCCTGTACGAGGTGGACTCCTCCGATCCGGTGCTGCGGGCATGGCGCGGGGTGTTCCCCGAAGCGGTGAAGGACGAGAGCGAGATCTCGCCCGAGCTGCGCGAGCACTTCCGCTACCCCGAGGATCTGTTCAAGGTCCAGCGCGAGATGCTGACGAAGTACCACGTGAACGATCCGCGTGAGTTCTTCACCAATAACGCGTTCTGGTCGGTGCCGAGCGATCCCACCACCGAGGGCGGCAACTTCAACCAGCCGCCGTACTACGTGCTGCTGGGCGACAAGGAGACCAACAAGCCGGTCTTCAACCTGACCAGCGCGATGGTGGGTTACAACAGGCAGTTCCTCTCGGCCTACATCTCGGTGCGCTCCGACCCGGAGGACTACGGCAAGTTCACGATCCTGCGCTTGCCGACCGACACCCAGACCCAGGGTCCGCAGCAGACGCAGAACACGATGACGACGGCGCCACGGGTCTCGCAGGAGAAGACCCTGCTGTCCAACTCGAACAAGATCAGATACGGCAATCTGCTGACCCTGCCGATCGCCGACGGCGGCATCCTCTACGTCGAGCCGTTCTACAACGAACGCAACACCGGTCCGAACACGGCCACCTTCCCGCAGTTGCTGCGCGTGCTGGTGAGCTACCGCGACGCGGCGGGCAGTGTGAAGGTCGGTTACGCCTCGACGCTGGCCGAAGCGCTCAACCAGGTGATACCGGGTGCGGGCGCGCTGGCCACGCCGTTCGGCGGTGATCCGGCGACGCGCCCGAAGCCGGGTGCGGCGCCGCCGGTAGAGGGCGCCACCCCGCCTCCCGCCGGCGAGACACCGCCCGCGAACGGGACGGCGCCGCCCGCGACCGCCCCGGACAAGGAGGCAGCGGCCGCGGAACTGGATCGCAAGATCGAGGCCGTGCGCGCCGCCATGCGCTCGGGCAACTTCGAGGACTTCGGCCGCGCGCTGGAGGAATTGGAGACCGCGGTCAACGCCTACCAGGAGGCCGGTCGCTGACCGGGTGATCCGCCGGAAACGCCGAACGGCGCCGTCATCACAGGATGACGGCGCCGTTCGCGTTCGGCGGTGAGTGCGATCAGCCGCCGATCGAGTCCAGCAGGCCGGCGTTCTGCTCCAGCAGCTGCTGGTACTGGCCTTCGACGCCGTACTGCTTGGCCAGATCCGACCCGACGGCCTTGGCCTGGTCGATGAGGGCCTGGGTGCCCTGCGGGGCGGGGGCGGGCAGCGCGGGAGCCACGGGCTCCGGCTCCGGCTCGGGCTGCGGCTCGGCGGCCTGCAGGTAGCGGCCGCAGGTCGGCCACGCGCCGACACCCTGGGTCTTCAGCACGTTCTCCGCGACGCGGATCTGCTCTTCCTTGCTCGCATTGTGCGCGTAGCCGGTGCCACCGTGCGAGGTCCAGGTGCTGTGCGAGAACTGGAGGCCACCGTAGTAGCCGTTACCGGTGTTGATGCCCCAGTTGCCACCGCTCTCGCACTGGGCGACGCCGTCCCAGTTGTAGGCCGGAGCGGCCGACGCCGTGGCGGACAGGGCGAGCGGAGCGGCCACCAGCGCGCCGGTGAGGGCGGCCAGGCCGAAGGCACGAGTGCTGCTGATCTTCCGGTTGTCGGACATGGTGTTTCCCTCCCCGCGCCCACCGCGCCGGCGAGGTCGTCGCCGCGTCCCTGCCCCCGGGAGGTCGGGGATCCTCGAACCGCGGGGCAGGGGTCACAGCGGTGTTCGGCGATTCGAGTTCGAGCCCATCACGGTTGATCCGGGCCGCGATCCGAACGGTAGCCAAGAATTCCCCGCAGATCACATCTTGATAACTACCGGAATTGTCTGAAACACATGACTCGAATTCCGGTGTATATGCAGGTGGGAAACGCCTCGAGTGGTGGTTATGGTCGTCATGTTATCAACCCGTTATGTGTGTGAGATCACCACGAAATAGTGGCGGCGGTCACGTTTGAACACCCGATTCGGGGCGATCGGGCCGGGCTCCGCGCCCCAACCGCCCGGCCCGACAGGCGATTTGCCATCCCCGCGCACCCGTGTGTAATGTGGTGTTCACCCGACGCGGGGTGGAGCAGCTCGGTAGCTCGCTGGGCTCATAACCCAGAGGTCGCAGGTTCAAATCCTGTCCCCGCTACTAGACGGAAAGGCCCGGAACCATCAGGTTCCGGGCCTTTTCGTTGTGTGCGGTCGGCGGAGCGTTCTGGTTTCGGCGTGTGGGTCTGGGAAGATCGGTGCCACTGTCTCGGGTGGGAGGTTGGCGTGGCTTCAGGGCGGGCTGCGGTTCTGGCCGCCATCGCCTGGATGATCGGTGGTGGCGGGCGGGCGGAACCTCTCGACCACGAGATCGTGAGTTCCGGGGCGTTGATCGACGGCCGAACCAGCTCGACCGCATTGTCCACGTGCACTCGGCCTTCCAAGGGGCGTACACCGCGAGGAAGGCCGGGTGTGGGCGCTGTGCGACTCGGTGCGGCTCGAGTTGCGACACCTCGGCGTCGGTGTGGGCAGTGCGCACCCGACGTTCTTCCGAACCCCGATGATGGACTTCGTCCACGCCGATCCCGCCGGAAACGTCCTGTGGGGCGGCGACAGTGGCGGACTGTGGAAGATGGTCGCGCTGGAAACTGTCGTCGCCGATATCATCTCGGGATCGAACAGCGCGCCGACCTCCTCCTCGTCCCCAGGGCCGACGCGCTGTCCGCCCGCGTCCCCGGCCTCATCCGTCCGATCGTCGATCGAATCGGATTCCGGCGGCAACACTATTCGCGAGGCCCTGGCCCTGGCGGCACCCGCCCCGAACCGATGACGCACCTGCGCATCCCTCCGAAGGAGAACGACCGGACGACCGGACGAATCGTTCTACTGGGCACCACCGACTACCCGGGAGGGCTGGTACTCGACGCCTTGCTGCGCCGGGACGGGAAACCTGTGGTGGCGGGGCGCAATCGCGAGGCATCGGGCGCTCGCCCCGTTCGAGCGTTTCAGCTACATCGTCGCGCGGGCCGCCGCCGAATCCGGTGCGCACTACATCGATTCCACGGGTGAGGCGGGCTTCGTGCTCGCGCTGCGCAGGCAGTTACACGAGCGGGCCCACGCCGCCGGATCGCTGATGCTGCCCGCCTTCGGGTACGACTACGTGACGGGATTCTCGCTGCGACTCTTGCCGGATTGCAGGGCGGTGCGGGGGTCCGGTCGATCGACGTCGGCTGTTTCGTGACCGGCCCACTCTGGCGCGGGCTCGGTCCGGGCACCCGCACCACCGTGCGCGACGGTCTCACGCTGCCCACGCCGCGGTGGCGCGACGGCCGTCTGGTCGAGGAGCGCACGGCCTCCGAGGTGCGTGGCTTCTCCGTACTGGGCGCCCGTCGCAACGCTTTTCTGGTCTCGGGCACCGAAGTGCCGACATTGCCCGCGACCTTCCCGAATCTCGGCAACGTCACCGTCTACAACGGATGGTGCCCCGCCCCTCGCCCGGCCGACCTCGGCCCTGTCGGCGTTCGCGTCGGTGGCGTCCCGGAATCGTCTGGGGCGCGGGGCTGGTCGACATCGCGACCCCTCCGATGATCGGACCCGCCGGTGGCCCCGACACCGCCGAACGCGCCCGCACCCGCTCCTACGTCGTCGCCGTCGCGTCCCCGGCATCCGCTCCGCCGGCGGAGGTCCGCGTCGAAGGCCCCAGCGCCTACAGCTTGACCGGCGAGCTGATGGCCTGGGCGGCACGGCGCCTGGCCACGACGCCGCCGACCGCCTCCGGCGTCGTCGGTCCGGTAGCGGGGTTCGGCTTCGAGACCCTGCGGCAGGGCCGCACCGAAGTCGGTCTCACACAGGTCTGATCGGGCGTCCGCTCGCGGCATGGCGCGCGGGCCGATGCCGAGCCCGGCGACTTGCGGCATACCCGCCGCTCGTGGCGCGGTTTTGCGGGAAATGCCACCTCGGGCCGTGTGGCGGGCATAAATTCGAGAGTGTGACGCGCATCGCACTATGGATCGCGCGACCGGGTATCCGCGACGAACGCCGCCCGGGCCGTCGACGGGTTGACGCTCGATAGATCTCCGATAGCTGCCCGACCTTCGCCAGGAAGGAGTCACTATGAGTACGGCGGCAGAGCGAGCTGCGCAGCTGGAACTGGTGGCCCGGCTGAAGTCCTCGTATCCCGAGCTCCCGGATGCGCCGACGCCCGATCTCATCGATCACGCGCGGTTTCGCGCCTATCTGAAGACCGTTCACGATGTCGGCGGTGAGCCGGACTCGCCCATGACGTACCAGAACAAGCAGTACGAGGTATGGGAGCACAACACCTATGTGCTCTGCGAAGTGCTCGCCTGGCGCGGGATCTGGCTCTCGGAGGAGCGGCGCCGCATGGGCAACGTGGATGTCGGTCGCGCCATCTATCTCGGCCTGCCGTACTACGGGCGCTGGCTGCTGGCCGTCGCCCGAGTTCTCGTCGAGAAGCACCACATCGGTCTGGGCGAGCTGAGCGAAAGAATGGTGGAGGTTCAGCAACGGTATGCGGGCGGCCTCGCCGGTAAGACCTTGGCGGCGCGACCCAAGTTCCACGGTGACGGCTCACGGATCGAACGCAACGACCATCACATCCGTGCCGTCGGAAAAGGCGACCCGCAGGTCTTCGCGGGCCGGGCGGGAGAGCCCGGATTCCGCACCGGTGACCCCGTTGTCGTTCGTGACATGCCCGCACTGCTGTATACGCGCACACCGGAGTACGTCCGTGGTGCCACAGGCGAGATCGCGTCGGTCGCTTACGAGAGTCCAGCGGCCGAAGACGAGACATGGGACCGTCCCGATGCGCAGCCGGAGTGGTTCTACGTGGTGCGATTCAGACTCTCCGACCTGTGGTGCGGCTACGCAGGGCCTGCCACGGACACTTTGCAGACCGAACTCCCCGAACGCTGGCTCGAGCCTGCCGCCTGAAGCTCGCGGTCAGCGCATCGAACCGATCGGCGCAGCGACAGAAAGGGATCCCATGACCGAACACGACCACGATCATGAGCGGACGATCGCGCCGATGGTCGATGAGGTGACCGATTTCGAAGTTCTGGAGATCGCACTGCGTGAACTGTGTATCGAGAAGGGCATTTTCACCGCCGAGGAACATCGCCGATTCACCGAGTTCGCCGAGCAGATCGGTCCGGCACCCGCGGCGCACCTGGTCGCACGGGCCTGGCTCGACCCCGACTTCAAAGCACTCGCCCTGGCCGAGCCGATGACCGCGAGCAAAGAAGTCGGGGTGGACTGGCTCGAACCCACGGGATTCGGGACGCCGAGCGATTTCACCGCCTTCGAGATCCTCGAGGACACGCCGGAACTGCATCATGTGATCGTGTGCGCGCTGTGTTCCTGCTACCCGCGCCCGATTCTCGGCAATTCACCGGAGTGGTATCGCACCCCGAACTATCGTCGTCGGCTGGTGCGCTGGCCGCGTCAGGTTCTGGCGGAGTTCGGGCTGAACCTGAGCGACGATATCGCCATCCGGGTGCAGGACTCCAATCAGAAGCACCGGTTCATGGTGATGCCGGTGCGTCCGGAAGGCACCGACGGATGGGATGAGGATCAGCTCGCCGCAATCGTCACGCGGGATTGCCTGATCGGCGTCGCGCTGCCGAAGCCCGGTGTCACGAGCAACGTCATCACTGACACTCGCCCCGCTGTGCACCCGGTCGACGGAAGGAACACCTGATCGTGAGCACTCCGGACTCTTCGTCTGCCCCCGCGTACGCGTCACTGCGCAGTATTGTGGCACGTAATCAGGTATGGCCTCGGATGGCGGCCGAGTATGGGGTCGACAACCCGGTCCCGCCCTGGAAGACGAGCTTGGACGGTATGTGCGACGCTCTCGACAGAGCGCGCTGCGCTCAGGGTGTTCCCGATTTCGCGGAGCGACGCGACGCGGAGGATTCGCTGTCGGCGACGGTGTACGCCGGCCTGCCCTACCCCGAGAGCCAGCTCGTCGCCCTGGCACACACGATGGTGGCACGCGGTGTCATCGACGAGGCGGAACTTCAGCAACGAATGGACTCGGTCCGGGCCCGATTGGAAGCGTGAAGCGACTTCGCCACCGGTGCCTCTGGCGCACCGGTGTGGTCATCACACCGTCGACCGGCGTCCGGCCTGGGCGCGGCCCGCTGTGTCAGTCTTGATGTAATCCTCACGGTCCACGGACCAAGTGTTCGGGCGAAAGCAGCTCGAGCTCGCCGATCGTGGCTTCACGAACAGCGATGGCGGGGCCGCGGGCCGGGGCTCCCGCCGCTCGGGCGATTCCGCGTTTCTCACAGACCCGTGCGGTCGGCTGGGCGCCGCGGTGGGCTTACGTTCTGAGCATCCATCGGGACCGCTCGCCGTGGCGCGCCGGTGGGTGACCGAAGCCCGCCGTCCCGCGCGGCTGGTCGTTTCGGATTCGGGGCCGCGACCGCGGTCGGCACCGTCCTGCTGATGATGCCCTTCGCCACCGAGTCCGGCGAAGTCACGGGCCCGGTGGTCGCGCTGTTCACCGCGGTCTCGGCGGTGTGCGTGACCGGGCTCGTCGTGGTGGACACGGCGAGCCATTGGTCTTTGTTCGGTGAGGTGGTCATTCTGGGGCTCATCCGGATCGGCGGCCTAGGGACCATCACCCTCGCCTCGTTGCCAGGGCTCCTGGTAGCGCGGCGTATGGGTCTGCGGATGCAGTTGATCGCGCAGACGGAGGCGAGAACGCTCCAGCTCGGCGAGAGCGAACGCATGGTGGTCGGCGTCCTCCGGATGAGTCTGCTGATCGAGGCGATCGTCGCGACGGTACTCGCCGTCCGATTCTGGCTCGGATATGACCAGTCGATCGGCCGGGCCATCTACCTGGGCGTCTTCCACGCGGTCTCGGAGTACAACAACGCCGGTCGCGCTGTACTCCGACAGTGTGATGGGGTTCGCCACCGACCCGTGGATCATCGTACCTACGAGGTGGAGCGCTTCGCGGATCTGACCTGAACATGGCGAACCGCCAGCGTGATCCGCGCGGCGGGAGTCCATCACGTGTCGCGGCATCGCCCGGCGGCCACCTTGGGGGTGGGGCGATGCCGCGCGGGTCGGGGAACTCGACGGATCAGATGTTGACGCCGTAGTCGCGTGCGATGCCCGCCAGGCCGGAGGCGTAGCCCTGGCCGATGGCGCGGAACTTCCATTCGGCTCCGTTGCGGTACAGCTCACCGAACACCATCGCGGTTTCGGTGGACGCGTCTTCGGTGAGGTCGTACCGCGCGAGTTCGGCGCCGGTAGCGCGGTCGACGACTCGGATGTAGGCGTTGCGGACCTGGCCGAAGGACTGCTGGCGGCTGTGGGCGTCGTGAATGGAGACCGGGAAGAAGATGTTGGTGATCGTCGGCGGCGTGGCGGCGAGGTCGACGTTGATCACCTCGTCGTCGCCGTCGCCCTCACCGGTGAGGTTGTCGCCGGTGTGCTCGATGGTGCCCTCCGGCGAGCGCAGGTTGTTGTAGAAGACGAAATGCTGGTCGGAGAGCACCTTCTGGTTCGAACCGGTTGCCAGGGCGCTGGCGTCCAAGTCGAAATCCGCGCCGGTCGTCGCCCGGACATCCCATCCCAGTCCGACGGCCACCGCGGTCAGATTCGGCGCCTGCTTGGACAGCGAGACATTCCCGCCCTTCGCCAACGTCACACCCATGATCGTCTCCTCCGATCGAAGTTCATCTGCCGACCACGGCCATGTTCCGGGGTCGGTCATCGACTTGGCCAACGATAGTGGGAGGACGCCGCGGCCGGTCATCCGCCTGAACCGCGGGCCCGGGTCCGCCGCTGGGGTGTCCGGCTGTTCGATGACCCTGCCGCCCCCAGGTCCGATCGGCGCGCGCCGGGGGATCGGTGGCGACGAATCGGCCGGCCCCGCTCGGGGAACACAGCGACCGTCGCAGAGTTGCGAGTTCCCGAGCTGGTCCGCGATCCGGATGATGTTGCGCTGCAACGCGAGAAGTTCGATCAGGTCGCGATTCAGCGGAATGTCTTGTGCCCGGACGCCGCCCGCGGTGCGCACTGCTTCGGCATGCGCGTCGAATATCGCGTTGCGCAATCGCGAGGCAAAAGATTCGTGCTTCGGGTCCGGCCGGATCTGTGGCTCCCCCTTGCCGTGTGTCACACCTTCGACAATAGCCGTCCGACGACCACGCGCCCGCGCCGTACTCGAGCGAAGCGGTCCGGTCATGTGCAAAGGTATGCGGCGCCCCAGGTCAGGGCGCGTTGTCGAGCAGTTCGGCGAGCAGGCGGTGGAACACCGGGATTTCGCGCGCCGCGTCGAACGAGGCGTCCGCCGCGACGCGGCCCGCCAGACCTTCCAGCAGGACCATGATCCAGGCGGCCAGGCGTTCGGGTTCCAGGTCCGTGCCGATCTGGCCCGCCTCGGCCGCCGCGCGGGCACGGGCGGTCAGGTTCGTGCGCACCACGGCGTCGTCGGCGGCCAGCGCCGCCGCGATCCCCGGGCGGTGCATCAGGCCGCCCACCACCCGGATGAAATCCGGGGCGCGGGGATCGGCCAGTTCGGCCACCGCGTGCTCGGCGTACTCGGCCAGCACCTGGCGATGATCGGTTCGGTCGGCGCGCTGGGCGAAGAACTCTCCGATCTCCTCGGTGCCCAGTTCGACGGCGGCCACCACCAGGGAGTCCTTGGTGGGGAAGTAGTGGAAGAAGGTGCCCGAGCCGATGCCCGCGGTCTTGCAGATCATCGCCGTGGTGGCGCCGTCGTAGCCGTGCTCGGCCAGGACGCTCAGGCCCGCGTCGATGATCTGGAGGCGGCGGGCGCGGTGACGGGCGGGGTCGACGGTTCTCGGCACAGATCAACTCTATTACTAGAGTGGCTACTCTGTTAATGTTGGTAGGTATGCCGGACTCTCCGACCCCCCGCGCCATCGCCGCGCCGGGCCCGATGTCCACTGCCGAACGATCGCTGGCCCCCGATCTCGCGCGCGGTGCGATGCTCTTGTTGATTGCCTTGGCGCACACCAGGATTCTGCATCCGGGAGGCGCCGCGCTCGAGATGCCCGGCGGCCCCGGGCCGGTGGACGACCTCGTGCAGGTGGTGCTGACCACGCTCGTCGACGGCCGCGCGTATCCGATGTTCGCGGCGCTCTACGGGTACGGACTGGTGCAGATCTTCCGGCGCGGCACGGCGCGCGGACAGTCGCCCGATGAGGCGCGGCGCTTGCTGCGCAGGCGGGGCCGATGGCTCGTCGTCCTCGGGATCGCGCACGCCACCTTGCTGTACGCGGGCGACATCCTGGCCGCCTACGGGCTGCTGGCGTTGCTGATGGCCGGTGCGGTGCGGTGGGCGGATCGCCGGTTGGCGGTCGTCGGGATCGCCGGTGCGCTGGCCGGGGCGATGTGGTTCGGGGCCTTGCAGGTGCTGCTCGGCGAGTCCGGTGAACCGCGCCCGCCCGCCGACCTGCTGGTGGGTGCGCTCCAGCGGCTCGGGTCGGTGGTGCTGATCGCGCCCATGAGCGCGGTCATGGCGATCGCGCCGATGATGGCGGGAATCTGGGCCGCGCGCAACGGTTTACTCGACGAACCGTGGCGGCACGTGCGGGTGTTGCGCCGGGTGGCATTGCTCGGGTTGCCCCTCGCCGTCGCGGGCGCGATGCCCATGGTCGCGCGGTTCCTGGGGTGGTGGTCGCCCGATTCCGGGTGGGCGCAGTGGGGTTCCGGCGCGCTGCATACGCTCACCGGGATCGGGGGCGGGCTCGGCTACGCGGCGCTGATCGGGTTGGTAGTCGTGCGGTTGGGTGCGCGGCGCGGACCGGTGACGAACGCGCTCGTCGCCGTCGGCCGGCGGTCCATGACGTGCTACCTGCTCCAGTCCGTGGGCTGGTTCGTGCTCACCGAACCGCTGCTCGGCGACCTCTTCGGCCGGTTGGGCGTCGCGGCCGCGGCAGCCGTCGGCGTCGCGATCTGGCTGCTCACCGTCGGTTTCGCGGTGCTGCTGGCGCGCTACGAACGCCGGGGCCCGGCGGAGACCCTGCTGCGGCGCCTCACCTACCGGGGCGTGCGATGAGCGCGCGTTATCTCGCGGTGGCCCTGCTGTTTTCGCTGCCTCCGCTCACCGCCGAAGTGCTCAGCGGCTACTCGGGCCACGCCACACCCCTCGGCGTGCTGACCGGCGTGCTGATCGCCGGGCCGCTGTACGGGACGGTCGCGGTGCTGATTCGCGAGGTGGGGGTGCGAGCCGGACTCGGCTGGGCGTCGATTCTGCTGCTGTGCGGCGCGTTCGGGCTGGTGCAGGCGGGGCTGATCGACCAAAGCCTGTTGGAACAAGCGCATTTCGCCGATTCCCCGTACTGGACCGGCCTGGCGACCGAGGTGCCGGGTCTCGGCATCGATGTGAGTCAGGTTCTCGTGTTCGTCGGCGGACACCTGATGGTCACCTTCGCCACCCCGATCGCGTTGGTGGAAGGACTCTTTCCGAGCCTGTCCGGGCAACCCTGGCTCGGCAGGCCGGGTCTCGCGCTGATGGGACTGCTGTACCTGGCCGCCGCCGCGTTGTTCTGCTACGAACTCGCCGTCGCGCCGGGACTGGTCGGCTCCCCGGCCGAGCTGATCGGCGTATCGGCGGTCGTCGCGGCACTCGTCGTCACGGCGTTCGCGCTGCCCCGCCGCGCGGACCGATGGCACTTCGCCGGCGAAAGCTCCGCTCGCGCACCGCATCCCGTGTGGGTCGCGCTGGTCTCCCTGCTGGCGATCGGGGCCCACACGATCTTGCGCGGCCCCGAACCCGTCCTCGGCCCGCTCGCCTGGGCCTGGGTCGCCGCCTCGCTCGCGGTCCTGATTCCCTTGGGCTACTTGCTGTACCGCTGGTCCCGCCTCGTCGGCTGGGGCCGGGCCCAGATTCTCGCGGTCGCCCTCGCCCCGTTGACCTGCACCGCTCTGCTCGCCTTCGCCGTCCCACCCGTCGGCACCGGCGACTGGTCCGCGAAACTGTTGTCCAACACCGTGGTTCTGATGGCCCTGCTCGCCACGTTCGGCTGGGCGTGGGCACGCTCCGAGCGCAGGCGCTCGCCGGCTGGAACGATCCCCCGCGCTGTGTGACGGGGCTGCCCCGAAGTCTCGGCACGTCCCTCGGCCGCCGAGATGCGGATCGCGCCCGACGCGTCGCGGACGAGGTCCTTCCGCGAGCCTCGGCTTCGATTGGCTGGGAACAGGTTTCGCCGGTCACCGACCGTGGTGGCGGGAGTGCGGGGAGCGGCCCGCGAGGGTGACGCTCAGGCGACCGTGCGCTGTCGGACGCGAGTCGCCTCCGGTGTGCGAGGCCCGAACAGCGGCCGGGACAGGACCATTCGCCCCAGCAGCTGGGCGAAACCCAGGTGAGCGCGGACTTCGCGACGACCGAGGGCGACGGACCACACCGTGCTGGTCCCGGCGGGTCCGGGATCGCGATGCGCGAAGCGGTCGGCCATCCAGTTCATGGTCAGCGGCGCGCTGAGGAACAGCAGGGGCAGGTGCAGGCTGAGCCGGTCGCGGACATAGCGGACGTGGGCGCCCGCGCGGCGATAGCGATCGACGTGCGCGTCCACGTCGGCGACGGCGATCAACTCGTCGTTCACGCCTTGCACCACCAGCACCGGCATCGCCGGGGCGCGCACGCCGGGACGGATGTCGTCGAGGATGTCGCGCATCTCGGGCCGGGCGAGCAGGTCGGCGAACGTCGTGGTGCTGAAATCGTCGATGTTCTTGCGCGCCAGGCGCGGAAGCAGTTCGAAGGTGGTGAGCGACTCGGTGGCCGCGAGCATATCGAGGAACTCGGGGTGCACGTGTTCGCGCAGCACGTGGTTCAGCGCGGGGTAGGCGCGCCGCAGCGCCGCCACGCACACCGTCGCGAACCCCGCGAGCAGCGTCCCGTTGAGCCGCACGAACGCCGACCCGGGATCACCGACCGGCGACCCGGCCACCGCACCCACGATGTTCAGTTCGGGCGCGTACTCGGCCGCTAGTTCCGCCGCCCACGCCGTCGCCAGCCCGCCCCCGGAGTATCCCCACAGGCCCACCGCCGTATCGGACGGCAGTCCCAGCGCGGTGCAGTTCAATGCCGCTCGCACGCCGTCGAGCGCGCGGTAGCCGGGTTCGCGCGCCACCCCGAACTGCCCCGCCATGCCCCCGTGGTCGGGCACCGACACCGCCCACCCGCGCGTGAGCGCGCTGGCGATCACCGGCAGCTCGACCTGCGGGATCGCGCCCAGCGCCCGGGCCCCGCGCCGCAGCGCGTACGACGGAAAACAGCGGGAGGAGACGCCGTCGATCGCGCACTGGAACGACAGCAGCGGGCGTGCCACGGTGGGATCCGCGTCCCACGGCAGCAGCACCGTGGTCACCGCCGCCTCGGGAACACCGTGCAGATCGCAGGTCCGGTAGAGCAGTTGCCAGGCCGAAACCCGTTGCGGCAGTATGCCGAACAGCGCGATCTCCACGCGCCGCGTGCGCAGCACCGTGCCGGGCAGGTGGTGGGCGAGGTCGCCGGACACGCGATAGAACGGATCGTCTTCGAGAACCAGCGGGCGATCCGGATCGGTCAGCGGTAGCGGTTCGGCCGCGATGTCCACGCTCATATCGTGTCGGTCCTTCCTGCGGACCCGTTCGAGGGCGTCGCCGTCCGGCCGGAATCTCCGGTCCTGCACTCGCACTCAACGTAACAACGCGGCGGCGGCGAATTAATAGTCGCGCGCGACAAGGTGTGCGCCGGAACTTCTGACCGCCGCACCGGTGAACCATCCGCCCGCGCGCACCGTGGTCTACGGCAGAGGCCGTCAGCCGAGGAGGCGCCGATGTCGACGATCAACGGTTTGCCCGCGCACGTGCTGCTCGTGCACGGCGTGCTGGTGCTGGTGCCGCTGACGGCGCTGTTGCTGGCCCTGTCCGCCGTGGTCCCCGCCGTGCGCAGGCGGCTGGTCTGGCTGGTGGTGGCGCTGGCGGCGGTCACGGTGGCGCTGACCCCGGTCACCACCCGCGCGGGCGAGGCGCTGGCCCAGCGCTATCCAGAACCGGCCGAAGCGCTGAACACCCACATGGAGCTGGGACAGGTGATGATCTATTTTGTCGTGCCGCTGCTGGTGGTGTCGCTGCTGCTGGCGTTCGCCCACGTGCGCGAGGTGCGCGGCCGCCCACCCGGCCGGGGGCTGACGGTAGCGCTCGCGGTGCTTGCCGTGGTCGTGGCGACGGCGGCGACGGTGCATTGCGTGCGCGTGGGTGATTCGGGCGCGCGGGCGGTGTGGGGCGTGCAGGCATCCCCTTCGATCGGCTCGTAACGGTAGCCGCGAGCTTCCGGCCGCCGCCGCACACGCGCCGCAGGTCGGGACCGGCGCACTCGCGACGGCTTCGGGCATCGAGAACATCGATACGCCGCGACTTTCCTGTCCCCCCCCCCTGCGCACGGAGCCGCCAGCGGGGACCTTCATGACGGCTTCAGGCGTCGAGGAACAACGTCACCCGCTCCACCCGCACCCCGCGCGGCGCGAAATCCACGAACACCACGCCCGCCGCCCCGTCGAACGTCACGCTCGCGCTGACCGTGCGCCCGGCGGCGATCAGCTTGTCCCACCGCATGTTTCGCGCGCGATTGGTGAACTCCTCGACCGTGAGCCGCTGCCCCGCGAGCGCCTCGATCACGATGCGCTCGCCGAGCAGACCGCGGACGCGCCCGATATCGGTCTCCGCCGCCGCCTCGAAAAGCTTGCGGGTCAACCGTTTTCCCGCACCCCCGACACCGCGCAGCGCCGACATCATGCCGGCCGCGCCGCCGATCCCGAGGTTGCGCACCAACTGCGGACCGAGAATGGTCCCGGCCAGCACGCCCCGCCCGCCGGTGCGCAGCAGACGCGCGATCATCGTGGGCAGTTCCCAGTGCGCCGCGAGCCGCGTGATGCGCCACCCCGCGCCCGCCTCCACCAGGTCGTAGCGCAGATGCATCGGCACCGTGACGGTCGCGCCCGTGGACATGGTCGTCCGGATGTGCAGGTCCCGCACCACCGTCCGACCGTTCACGAGGTCGCGCTCGACATCGAACGCGATGGTGTTCGGGCCGATGAACGTGTCATAGAAACGGGAGATCGCCTCCCGGCCCACGTGCGCGCGCGAACCGACCGGGTCGTGCACCGCCGCGTCGTCGGTGAACAAGGCCAACCACGCCGATTTGTCGTGCGCGGCCACGGCGCGCGGCGAGGCCTGGACGGCCGCGATCAGGTCCTCGGCGGTCGGGTTCAACGGCATGACGGGTTCCTTCGAGGTCGGGTGGCGCGGCTGCGATCCATGGTAGAACAAGTTCTAATTCCGGCGTCCGGGATCGGCCGTCGGCCTTCCGGAGCCCCGTTCGACAAAGGATCTCGATGGACTGGTACACCGGGAACACCACCTACGACACCGTGCTCGCGATCGGCTTCGGCTTCGCCGCGTTCGTGCTGATCGGCGGGATGTTCGCGCAGAGCCCGTACGGGCGGTTCGCCACCACCAAGGTCGGCTTCAACCTCAATCCGAAGCTCGGCTGGTGGCTGATGGAGATTCCGGCGACCGTGGTGTTCGCGCTGTTCTATCTGACCGGGCCGGACCGGTTCGAGCCGGTGCCGCTCATCCTGGCCGCGATCTGGCTGTTGCACTACGGCAACCGGGGCTGGTTCTTCCCGCTGTCGATCCGGCAGGTGCCGGGCAAGCGCAGCAGTTTCAACGTGTCGGTGCTGGCGGCGGGGATGTTCGTCACCACGTTGCACGGCTACCTCAACGGCGCGTTCTTCAGCCACGACTACAAGAATCAGTACGGCACCGCGTGGCTCACCGATCCGCGGTTCCTGATCGGGCTCGCGATCTACCTCGCCGGGTTCGCGCTGCTGGTCAGCTCGGAGTCGATCGTGCGCAACCTGCGCGACAAGGACGATCCGGGCGCGACCGAGTACCGCATCCCGTTCGGCGGCGGCTTCCGGTTCGTGAGCAGCCCGGCCTACCTGGGCGAACTGATCGCGTGGGCCGGTTTCGCGCTGCTCACCTGGTCGCTGGCAGGCGTGGTCATCTTCCTCATCACGGCGGGCAACCTGGTGCCGCGTGCGTTCGCGACGCACCGCTGGTACCGGGAGAAGTTCGCCGACTACCCCGCTGAGCGCAAGGCGTTGATCCCCGGCGTCATCTGACCCGGACACCTCATTCTGGCAAACGATAACCATTTTCATTAACATAGTGCCCCGGCCGTGCACCCGCGCGGCCGAGGTCTGGATGAGAATTGAGCAGCATGCTGATGAGGAAATCGGTCGCGCCCGCCGCCCTGGCGATCGCCGCGTTGTCGACCGTGACGGCCACCGTGAGCGCGGCCCCCGCCGATGTGGGGGTGATCAATTTTTCGGCGTCGGCTACCGAGACGTCGTCGATCATCTCGATTGATGCGGGGTCGTTGGTGGTCGAGGATCAGGTGGTGAAGATCAAGGCCACCGATGGGTCGGTGGTGGCGGGGATGCCGTTGTCGTTGCGGATCGATGAGTTC
Source organism: Nocardia puris (assembly GCF_036051655.1). Lineage (NCBI taxonomy): Bacteria > Bacillati > Actinomycetota > Actinomycetes > Mycobacteriales > Nocardiaceae > Nocardia > Nocardia puris. Next base: position 3,765,939 of record NZ_CP107943.1, read on the forward strand.
GAGTTCCCCATCGCCGCCGAGATCGCGGGCCGGACGGTGACCATGACTCCGCAGGTGTCGCTGGACACCGCGGTCTACAAGCCGGTCGCGTTGCCGTTCGAGGACAAGGCCCCTTGGAAATCGGAGTACGAGCGTGAACAGGCCGCGTGGTCGCGTATGACCTCGACCATCAGTTTGGGTGCCAGTATCGCGACCCTGGTCGGTGGTATCGGTGGCGCGGCCGTCGGGTGTGTGCTCGGCGGGGTCCTGGGCGGCACCGTGGTCGGTGGCACGATCGTCGGGTTGTTGGGTCCGTTCATCCCCGCCGCCCTGGCCGGGTGTGCCGCGGGTGCGGTGATCGCGGGACCGTTGGGTGCGGTCGCGGGTCAGATCTTCATCACCGCCCCCGTCGCGATCGCCGCGGCGGTGCAGTACTTCACCACCATCAACGCCCCCTTCAACCCACCCACCAAATAGACACCGGACGTCCCACCCACACCGGGCGGGACGCCGAAGGCGGTCTCGATCCGCTCTGTGCGGGACGTCCCGGGGGCAGGTCCGATCCGCACAGAGCGGACATCTCGGAGCCGGGCTCGATCTGCACCTGACACGGACGTCCTGGTAGTGGGTTCGATCGGCGCCGAGCGTGTGTCCCTGAAGTGGGTTCGAATCTGCACCGGGCCGCGACGTCTCGGAGGCGGGGTCGATCACGGCGTGCAGGGGATATGGACTACGGCGGGCGGTCCGTCGACCGTGCCCGCCCGGCACCGTCCCGGACGACCGGAGGTCGCGGTTCGGCGTTGCGCAGCCGGATGCCGCTGAAGCCGAGCGAACTGTCCACCACCGCGTCCCAGAATGCCCAGAGGTTCGGCAGCACGCGCAGTTGGATGCCGGCCTCTTCGTGCAGGGCGAACAGATCGCCGACCGGCTCGGGCGGGCCCAGTGGCCGGACCTCCTCGGTGGTGACGTGGGCGTGCGGCACCGGCTCGCCGAACGGGCGGAACCCGTCGGCCGGGAGCCGGTAGGCCCACAGGCGCACCGTGCGCAGCGTCGCCGACCAGCGGTACTCGACGGCGTGCACGCGGTCTCCGCCGCCCGGTCCGAGGATGCGGTCGCGGTCGCGCGCGGTGGTGTCCGGCGTCGTCCACGCCATGGCGCGGGGGCACTCGCGGGGGAACCAGTAGTCCGGCGCGCGGGCCGCGTCGACCGCCCACACGAGCGGTTCGGGGGCGTGTCCCGTGGTTCTGGGCACGAAACGGGTGATCCGCGGGTCTTCCGAGAAGTGCAGGACCTGGCCGGGCTCGGGGCGCATGCGCCGCGTCAGAAGTAGGCGGGGTCGGGAAGGGCGCCCTCGGCGGTGCGCAGGCGGTCGCTGATGCGGGTGAGCAGGTCGATGGACTCGGGGGACAGGCCGACGGTGGTGCGGACCAGGCGGCTCAGCAGCGGGCTGCTCAGCTGGCCGGCCAGCTCGGCGTCGGGGTCGGCATTCTGGTCCAGACGGTCGAGATCCACGGGGACGCTCACAATCTGACTGCTCGGGCACGGTACCGGGGACTCCACGCGCAATCCCCGGTCGAAGGTTCCCCGCGCCGGGCGTGGACCCCGCGACGCGAACCTCTCCGGCCCATTATCAACGAATGCTCCGCGTTTGCCGAGCCCTATGTTTGTGTTTTGTACCCCTCTGTTATCCGTCACCGTTGGTATCGCCTGGCGGGTGTGAGATGTGCTGATGCGCTCCGGGGTCGCCGTGTTCGAGGCTGATGCGCTCGAATATCTTGTGGCGCAGTCTGATTCGGGCTGCATCCGCTGATCCGCCGCGTGGGTCCGCGGCTCGTCCGGCGCTGCGGGGGGATCGTTCATTCTTGTACGAATTGTTCACACCCCTGGTCGTGAGACGCGAATGCCGCCCTGCGGGTGGATGTTTCGGCCCGCTGCCCCCAGAACTGTTGGCATCGTGAACGCCGTTGCGTCCCAAGGCGATCGATGTCGAACGCACATCACGAGCCGTAATCGCCGGGAAACGCCGACCGTGGTGCGCGGGCAGCCGATCCGCCGGTGTGGCAATTCACACCAGGGGTTTGCCGAGCCTGTGGACTCTCACGAAGGCCCGGTCGGCGCTGTGCGTTCTCACAGCGGAGGCGGCCATCCACGGATCGGAACGGGCAGTCCACTCGATAGTCGACATGGTGTGCGTGGGGCCCGGTGTGGGTGTTGTCCTGCGCGGGGCACGTCGGCCCCGGGGTGGGTGCTGCCCCGCGTACACGGAGTTTCGGCCCGGCGCCTGCGCCCTCGGCAGATCGCGTGCGACGGACGCGCCGATCCCGGGCGGGAGGGTGCTCGAACGCCGACGGCACACCGTCGGGTCACTGATGCGAGCCCGGCTCTCTACACAGGAAGTGCCCGGCCGATCGGATCGGCCGGGCACCTCACCCGTGGGGATCAACCGCGCCGGCGGCGGGTGTTCTCCGCGACGTCCTGGCCGCGCTCCTTCACGGCGTCGGCCAGCTCGACGCTGCGCACCTTGGCCGACTCATCGAGTTCGGCCCCGCGTCGGCGGGCGGTGTCGGCGAACTCCGCGCCCCGGTGCCGAGCGACCTCACCCAACTCCACGGCCCCGCTTCTTGGCGATCTCGCCGAGTTCGGCCCCGCGCGCTTTGGCGATCTCACCGAGTTCGGCCCCGCGCGCTTTGGCGACCTCGCCGAACTCCGAGCCGCGCTCCTTGGCGACCTCGGCGAGTTCGGCCCCGCGCGTCTTGGCTGCCTCGCCCAGGTCGGCGCCCCGCACCTTCGCAACCTCGCCGAGTTCGGCCCCGCGCGTCTTGGCGACCTCGCCGAGTTCGGCGCCGCGCTCCTTGGCCACCTCCGCCAGCTCCGCTCCCCGGTGCCGCGCGACCTCACTCAACTCCGCCCCGCGATGCCGCGCCTCGGCCCCGCGTTCCTTCGCGACTTCCGCCCACTCCGCGCCGTGTTCTTTTGCGGCGCTGGCGAATTCGGCGCCGCGCGCCATGAGGACCGCCGCGAGGGCCGCGCCGCGCTTGCGGGCGGTGGCCGCCCAGTCGGGTCCGTGTTCCTGGACCGTGCCCGCCACCTCGGCGCCCTTGGCGGCGGCCGTGCTGCCGAGGGCCTTGGCCCGTTCGGCGGCTTCGTGAGCGTTGTGGCGCAGCGCCTCGCCGGTGGCGTTGTCGGCGGTCGCACCGAAGGGGAGCGCGGCCGAGACGGTGGCGGCGGCGTTGCGGGCGGCGCGGCGGCCGCGCCAGCCGAGCGAGGGTTTGCCCTCGGTGTCGGCGCTGGCGATGAGGAGGCCGCCGAGCAGGCTCACGTCCTTGAGGAAGGCGTTGCGTTTGGCGATCTTGCGGTCCGGGTCCTGCTCGGCCCAGAAGTCCTGTTCGGTGACGGTCGCGGGTACCACGGTGGCCGCGAGCACCAGCGAGGCGAAGCGCGGGGCGCGGCCCAGCGCGAGCAGCACGCCGCCGGACACCTGCGCGATCGCGTTCACGCGCACCACGGTGCCCGGGTCGGAGGGCAGCTTCTGCACGACGCCGGGCGGCAACGAACGTTCCCCCTGCTGCACCAGCGTCGCCGCGGTTTTCGCCCGCGACTGCGGGTGGATCAGCGTGTCGATTCCGTCGGCGACGAAAGCGGTCGCGAGCAGCGGTCGGGCAAGTCGGCGCAGCAACATGAAGGTCAACCCTTTCCTCGATGGCCTATCGATCGGGTTCCCGCGGTTTTCCATGCCAAACAACAAGATCAGCATACCCGTGTGACACCGGAAATGGGCTCGTTCGCGCTGGTCAGGGCGGTTCAGCCGGTGGCGTGCGACCGCCCGCCGCGATACGGGCGCACTGCGGGATCGGTGAGGAAATCGGTGATCGCCGTCGTCACCGCGTCCGGGTCCTCCACCATGGGCAGGTGCCCGCAATCGGCCAGCACCACGCTGGATCGCGGCCGCAACGTCCGGTCCAGCACCGCGCCCGCCGACGCCGACAGGATGCGGTTCTGCTTGCCCCAGATCGTGCAGATCGGCGGGAAATCCGGGCCGGGCGTGAACTCGTCCAGCACCCGGTACGCCGGGAATCCCTGCACCAGGCCGTGCAGCGCTTGCAGCCGCCCCGGATCACCCCAGTGCGCCCCCAGCCGCCGCGAATGCCGCAATCCGAGCCTGCGCCCCCGCGACCCGAGCTGATTCGCCACGATCAGCGACACCACCTGGTCGGGCAGCGCGATCCGCCGGGCCAGCGGCCCCAGCGGGAGCATGCCGTCCAGCCAGGCCAGCGGCGCCTGCTGTCCGCGCCGCACGGTGTTGCGGGTGAGCGGGCTGATCAACACCAGCGCCCGCACGGCCGACGGATGCGCCATCGCGTAGGCGAGAGAGGTGGCGCTGCCCAGGCAGTTGCCCACCAGCACCACCTCGCGCAACTCGTGCGCGTCGAGGAACGCGCCGAGCATGCGCGCGTAGTCGGAGAGTTCATACCCGCTCGCCGGCCGGTCGGATTCGCCGTAGCCGGGCAGGTCGAGCGCGAACACCTCGTGCCGGTGCCGCAGCGCCGCCACCTGGTCGTCCCAGATATGCCGCTGCGCTCCGGCGTTGTGCAGGAACACGATCGGCGGCCCGCTGCCCGCCCGGTCGTAGACAACCTTGCGGCCCTGGTGCGCGAAAATCGCCACGTCGCCTCCTTGCGAGTGGACACGCGTGCGGTGTGCGACGCCTTGGTCCCAAGGTAGACCGCGCACCTGCCGCGGTCGAGACCTGGATCACACCGGGTGCGCCAGCGCGTCGGCGATCCCGGCGCGCACCACCTTGCCGGTGGCGTTGCGCGCCAGCGGTTCCGTGGTGAGCCGCCACCGCGCGGGCACCTTGTAATAGGCCAGCCGTTCGCGCGCGAAGTCGCGCAGCTCGTCGGCACCGACGGTTTCGTCGGAGACCACGACCAGCGCCGCGACGGCCTGCCCGAGATCGTCGTCGGGCACGCCGACCACCGCGCTCTCGCGCACCGCCGGGTGCTCGTCGAGGACCTGTTCGATCTCGGTCGGATAGACGTTCTCGCCACCGCGCAGGATCAGATCCGAACGCCGGCCCGACAGCCGCAGCCTGCCGTCCTCGAGCACCCCGATATCGCCGGTGCGCAGCCGGCGGTCCGGGGTGAGGGCCGCCGCCGTGGCGGCCGGATCGTTCCAATACCCCAGCATCACATAGGGACTGCGCACCCAGATCTCGCCTTCGACGCCCTCGCCGACGGGTTCGCCCATTTCGTCGCGAATCTCCAGGCTCACCCCGATCACCGGCCGCCCGACCGTGTCGGGGAACGCGGCGAGTTCGGCGGGCGTGGCGAGGGTGGCGGCCGTGCCGCATTCGGTCATGCCGTAGCTGGTGACCAGCGCCGTGCGCGCGACGGGCAACTGCTCGCGCAACCGCTGCTGGAGCGCGGCCGAGGACGGCGCCGAGTTGAGCGAGAACGCCGCCAGCGAGGACAGGTCGTAGCCGGCGAGATCCGCCTCCAGCATGCGCACCGCCATCGTCGGCATGGCGCCCCAGTTGGTGACGCGCTCGCGCTCGATGAGCCGCAGCACCCGGTCGGCGGCGAACGCGCCCGCGTAGAGCACGGCGGTGTCGCCGGTCGCCATGCGCGGCAGCACCAGGTTGTGCAGGCTCGCGATGTGGAACAGCGGGGAGGTGAGCAGGAAGCGGCGGCCCTTGGGCGCGCCGTCGTCCGCGCCGCCGGTGAACGCGGCGGCCATCGCGTCGTTGAAGCGGTGATAATCGATGACCGCCAAGAGATTTCGGTGCGAGTGCACCGCGCCCTTCGGCCGTCCGCTGGTGCCGCTGGTGTAGAGGATGACGGCGGGATCGTCCTCGGCCACGGGTGTCTCGGGCAGCTCGCTGCCGGCGAATTCGCCGATCAGCGCGGGGATGTCGGTCTCCATGGTGAGCACGGGCACGGCGATGTCGCCGGCGAGTTCCGCGCGCTTGCGATCGGCGATCAGGACCGAGGGCTCGGTGTGCGCGAGTCCGTACTCGATCTCGCGCGGCGCCCACCACGCGTTGTAGCCCACGGCGATCGCGCCGAGGCACTGCGCGGCCCAGAACGCCACCACCCACTCCGGGGTGTTCGCCGCGAGGATGCCGATCCGATCGCCCTTGCCCACGCCGTACCGGTCGCGCAGCGCGGTGGCGAGCGCCGCGACCTGCGCCGTGTGCTCGGCGTAGGTGATCCGCCGGTCCTCGGTGACCAGGAATTCGCGCTCGCCCAGCGCGGTGGCGCCGACCAGGATCTCCCGCAGGGCGCGCCGCCGGTTCCGGAACACCGGCAGCGGCGCGCCGAGCACGTCCTCGACCGCCATCTCGAACGCCCCGCCCGGCCCGGTGAGCCGCCCGGCCACCGCCGCGGCCATGGCGCGCATGTCCATGGAGTTCGTCATCTGTGGTTTTCCCTACTCGTCGTGCGCGAAACGCCCTCGCGCGCGGGGGTGGCGTCGGCCCCGTTCGGAGTGTGCCCGATCGGGCGGGCGCGGGGGAGCGGATCGGCGGATTGCCTGTCGCCGTGCGAGTTCCGGGGCAGAACCTTCGTGTGACCGGTGGTGTAGCTCGGAATTCGCTGTCTCGATACCGCCGTCGCGCACCCGCCCGATTTCCCGGCGCGGTGCGAACCTGTCGGTGGCGTGCGGCATCATCTGTGCACGCAGACATCCACGAAGACCGCTCGGAGTTGCACCATGCCGTCGCCACGAACCAAACCCAAGCCGTTGTCCGACACCGAGATCGAGCAGATCGCCACCGAGATCGCCGACGGCAGACCGCCCATGGTGTGGTTCACCGCGCACGCCGTGGGTGTCCCGGAGGGGCGCTCCGGCAAGGTGATCGCGCTCGGCGACCCGTCCGACGGCGACTTCCTGCAGGTGCGGCCCACCGGCTCCAAGGATGTACTGTCCTTTTCTCCGACCGAAGTGACGTTGACCAAGCCGTCGCGCGAGCGGCAGGCGACCACCCCATCCGGCCGGCCGAAGTCGACAACCAGGAAGGATTCCACCGTGACCCAGCCGTCGACCCAGACGAGCGCTCCCACCCCTGCCCCCACCCAGGCGCCGTCGGCTCCCGCCGCGAAACCCGTTGTGGCCCAGCGGGAAGCGAACGCCGCGCCGGTCGATCCCGCCAAACCGGCCGCCAAGCCCGCGGCGCCGGCGGCCAAGCCCGCGAAGGCTGCGGCCGCGCGCAAGGCGAAGGCGCCGGAGGTCACGGTCACCCTGTCGGGCACCGCCGAGGGCGAGTGGACGGTCGAGGTGGTCAGCGGCAAGAAGCGCTCGGTGCGCGGCCTGCCGGTGAACAGTTCTGCGGTGGCCCAGGCCGCGAAGCTGCTGCATCCCGAGGTCGCCGAGGTGGTGGCGAGTGTGCTGGAGGCCGCGCGCGGCGCGCAGCTGGCCAAAGTGGAGCAGTTGCAGGCCGAGCTCGAGCAGGCCAGGCGTTTGCTGGAAGAGCTGACGGACTGAGCGCTCAGACCGCGGTGCTGGAGGGCCAGGCCCGCCTGCCGGGTTCGGTGACGGCGCGGCGCGCGGCGCGCAGATCGTCGTGGAAGGCGTAGCCGAGCGCGTACTCCTTGGCGTGGTACATCGCCGAATCGGCGTCGCGCAACAGGTCGTAGACGGTCGCGCCGGTGTCCTCGCGGCCCACGCACGCGAGCCCGACGCTGGCGGTGATCGGCACTTCGCCCGCGCTCAGTTCGAACGGCCGGACGAAGGCGCCGAGTAGTCGTTCGGCCGTCACGGCGGCCTGGGCGCGGTCCAGCGGCGCGAGCACCACGAACTCGTCGCCGCCGTAGCGGGCGACGGCGTCGTCGCGGCGCACCACGCGCCGGATGCGGGAGGCGGCGTTGGCGATGAGTTCGTCGCCGACGGCGTGGCCGTAGCTGTCGTTGACCATCTTGAAGCCGTCCAGGTCGATGAACATCAGGCACAGCGGCTGGTCGCGCCAGTGCGGGTCGTCGCGGTCCAGCGCCCGCAGCAGCGCCGACCGGTTCAGCAGCCCGGTGAGCATGTCGTGGTCGGCCTGGTACTGGGCGCGCCGCTCGCTGCGGGTGCTGCGCTGGACGGCGCGCTCGCTGCGCACCAGCACGCCGACCAGCAGCAGCGCGAACAGCGAGGACACCACCACCCGGTCCACGGCGCCCAGGCTCGATCCCACCACCGGCACCAAGGACGCGACGATCAGCACCACCGCGATGAAGCTGGCCCGCCGGCGCGACCGATGCGGGTGGATGCGCCGCGGCGCGCCCAGCCCGGCCATGGTGGGGTGCAGCGCGGCGATGCCCAGCGCGGCGTACCCGATCAGCAGCGGCGTCATGAGCACTTCGTGGTCGAACCGCGCCGAGCCCGCGGCCTGCATGCTGTAGCCGAGATCGCCGATGAGCACGGCGATCATGGCCAGGTGCAGCAGCCGCAGCGAGGTCTCCGAGCGGGTGGAGGTGGCGATCGAATGCGCGACGAGCGTGAGCAGCAGCGCGTCCAGGATCGGGTAGGACGCGGCGATCACGGCGGCGCCACCGCCCGGCCGCGCGTGCAGGATGGGCGAGATGAGGAAGGTCCAGGAGGCGAGCAGCGCGCCGAGCCCGATCAGCGCGGAGTCGAGCAGCAGATCGAAACAGTGCTCGGCCTGGCGCGGGCGCAGCCAGAGCCAGGCGGCCACGCCGATGCCGAAGTAGCCGGTGAGGGTGAACACGTCGTCGAGCGGGCCCAGCGCGAAGCCGGAGTGGTCGCGCAGCGAGGCGCCCGCCGCGAACAGCACCGCCGAGATGGACAGCAGATACCAGGGCATCGGCCGGGGCGGGCGGTGCCGCCGCAGGCCGAATCCGATCATGCCCAGCGCCCCCACGACCACCACCAGCATGGTCAGCAGTGCCAGCGTGCGCGAACCCACCGCGAGCGGGAGCGCGATCAGCGCCGTCCACCCCCCGAGAAGCGCTGCGCACCAGAGGTTTCCGTGGAACGGTCGGCTGTGGTTCTGCTGCTCGGCACCCGGTGTCATCAGCCCCCCTCGGTCGCTCCGTCCCCGGTGAACCGCGCGGCGTAGTACGTCTGTGAATCCTCCACCGCGACTTCGACGTTCGTGTGCTCGTCGAGCACCGACCGGATGCCGTCGGCGAACGAGAGCTGAGTGTTGTTGTACGAACAGATGTCCCAGCCGACCGCGGCGCGTTCCGATACCAGTACCCGGACCACCGATTCGATCATGGCATGGAATGCCGCCCCCTGTCGGGCACTTGGTGCGACAAGGGTGAATCCCGCGTAGTAGATCGCGCCGCGCGCGGCGTGCTCGGGGTAGCGGGCCGCGAAGTACTCGGGGCTGATCCACGGCACGGTCTCGAGGTGCCTGGTCAGCGTGGTGAGCCCGATCGGTTCGCCGTCGGCGGTGCGGGCCACGTGCTTGTGCACGCGCGGGTCGACCATCTCCTCGCGGAACTCGTCGCGGTGCAGCACCTGGCGGGCGACCGCCTTGGCGCGCAGCGGGCCGAACGCCTCCTCGTAGAGGCGGTGGAAGCCCTCGATGCGGTCCTCGGGGATGGCCGTCTCGACCGTCACGTGCAGCTCGCTCATCGCGCACCCCACCCGGCGGTGTCGTAGGCGGCGAGCACCAGCGCGCACACCGGGTCGCCGGTGCTCTCGGCCTGGGTGACCGACAGGTGCACGGGCCCGAAGCGATGCGGTCGCGCGGCGGTCATATCGGCCAGGCTGGCGCGGATCATCCGTTCCACCTCGGCGGCGGTGGCGGCCTCGTGCTCCACGAAAAGCCCTGCGCCGGAGCGATCTTCGCGCAGCGCCCAGCCGATACCGGCGGCGGCGGTGCGGCCGGGGCCCTCGGCGTGGTGTGCGGCGTAGACGCAGTGCAGCCGGTCGCCCCACGGAATCGGTTTGCGGATCCGGGCGGTGCGTTCCAGGGTGGCGCGCGGCGGGATCACCGACGAAAGGCGGATCAAGTTCGCATCACCCACTCCCAGCTCACGCAGTGCCGCGTCGAAGGCGGACAGCGCTGTCGCACCCACCCCCGTCGCGGCGCCGATCTCGATCGTCAGTGGTGCCCCGTGCGAACGCCGGTCGTCACGCTCCGGCCTGCCGAGGGGCGGAAGTAGTCGATCGATCCACTGCAGCCCGAGCAGGCCGCTGCGTAGGGTCGTGTGAATCATAGTGCCCTCCGGAGAACGGCGGCCCAATTTGCAGGCCGCGATTGCTTCGAATTCGACTCTGCGGCACGAACGTGAATCGCGCACGCACAGTGGGCGAATGGCCGTCGCGGCGCGGCGTGTCTCGTAGCGTGTGGCGCATGAGCGAGCAGGGCGGCGTGACGAGCGAGGTGGCGATGCGGACGTGGGTGGCCCCGGGGCGGGTCAACATCATCGGTGAACACACCGACTATAACGACGGTTTCGCGCTCCCCATCGCGTTGCCGCTGGTCACACGCTGTGCCGCCGAGCCGGACGGCACCGGCCGGGTACGCGTCGAATCACGCCAGCGGCCCGGCGAATCGGTGGACGTGGCGCTCGGCGACCTCGCGCGGGTGCGCGCCGAACTGCCTTCCTGGGCGCGGTATCCGCTGGGTGTGGTCGCCGCGTTCGCCGGGCGCGGACACCGGATCACCGGGGTGTCCCTGGTGCTCGACGGCGCGGTGCCGATCGGCGCGGGCCTGTCCAGTTCGGCGGCGCTGTCGTGTTCGGTGGCGATAGCGGTGCGCGACCTGTTCGCCCCGGAGGTCTCCGACCGCGCGCTGATCGACCTGGCTCGCGCCGCCGAGAACGACTATGCGGGCGCGCCCACCGGCGTGCTCGACCAGTCGGCCGCCGTGCTGTGCACGCCGGGGCACGCGCTGCTGCTGGACGTGCGCGAGTTCCACGCGGGAACCGGTGGCTACGAACAGATTCCGTTCGACTTGGCCGCCGCCGGACTGGATCTCCTCGTGCTCGACACCGGCCGTCCGCACGCCCTCGTGGACGGCGGTTACGCGCGGCGGCGCGCGGAATGCGAAGCGGCCGCGACGGCCTTGGCGGTGCCCGCGCTGCGCGACGTGGACGCCGACGCGGTCGTCCGGCTCGAGGACCTGCTGCTGCGCAGGCGGGCGCGGCACGTGGTCACCGAGAACGCGCGCGTCCAGGAGGTCGCGGCGCTGTTGCGCGCGGGCGCCGACCCGCGCGGCATCGGTCCGATCCTGCTCGACGGGCACGCCTCGCTGCGCGACGATTTCGAGGTCTCGACCACCGCCTTGGACGTCGCCGTCGCGGCGGCGGCCGAGGCCGGAGCGCACGGCGCGCGCATGGTCGGCGGCGGTTTCGGCGGTAGTGCGATCGCCCTGGTCGACAGCGAAGACGCCGACGCGGTGGCGGGTGCGGTGCGAGAAGAGTTCGCCCGGCGCGGTTTCCTCAGGCCGCGCGTCTTCGCGGTGACGCCCGCGGCGGGCGCGCACCGCGAACCCTGAGCGCACGCGAGACGCGCTGAGCGACCGTCCAGGTCATATCCGCGATTGTGCCGCGCCGGTGCGGCACAATCACGCACAGTAGATACCGAGAGCTGGACCTCGAGCCCGACACCCGGTTGCCATCGCCAGGAGGGACGACGCTGTGCCGCTTGCCGATTCACCCCTGCTCCACTCCCTGCACCACGCCGCGGGACAGCCACTCGCCCAGTCCGGCCTGCGCCTGGACGCGGACCCCGTCGACTACGCGCTGGTAGCGGTCTATTTCGTCTTCGTGCTCGGCATCGGCCTGCTGGCCAAACGCCGGGTCTCGTCGAGCATCGACTTCTTCCTGTCCGGGCGGTCGCTGCCCGCCTGGGTGACCGGCCTGGCGTTCATCTCCGCCAACCTCGGCGCCGTCGAGATCATGGGCATGTCCGCCAACGGCGCCGAGTACGGCTTCCCGACCTTCCACTACTTCTGGATCGGCGCGATCCCGGCCATGCTGTTCCTCGGCGTGGTCATGATGCCGTTCTACTACGGCTCCAAGGTCCGTTCGGTGCCGGAATTCATGCGCAGGCGTTTCGGCACCGGCGCGCACCTGGTGAACGCGCTGAGTTTCGCCGTCGCGCAGATCCTCATCGCGGGCGTGAACCTCTACCTGCTCGGCACCATCCTCAACGTACTGCTGGGCTGGCCGCTGTGGGTGTCGGTGGTGGTGGCCGCGGTGATCGTGCTCTCCTACATCACCCTCGGCGGCCTGTCGGCGGCGATCTACAACGAGGTGCTCCAGTTCTTCGTCATCGTTGCGGCGCTGCTGCCGCTCACGCTGGTGGGCCTGCACAAGGTCGGCGGCTGGGACGGCCTGCGCGACAAGGTGACCGCCTCGCCCGGCGGCGCCGCGCAGCTGGAATCCTGGCCGGGCAACGAGCTGAGCGGGTTCGCCAACAACTTCCTCTCGGTGCTGGGCATCGTGTTCGGTCTCGGCTTCGTGCTCTCCTTCGGCTACTGGACGACGAACTTCGTCGAGGTCCAGCGCGCCATGGCCACGCACTCCATCTCCGCCGCGCGGCGCACGCCGATCATCGGCGCCTACCCGAAGATGTTCATCCCGCTGATCGTGGTGATCCCGGGCATGATCAGCGCGGTGCTGGTGCCGGAGATGGCCGAGTACAAGCAGGCGGTCACGGCCGACCCGGACTACAGCGGTGATGTCACCTACAACCAAGCGTTGCTGTACCTGATGAAGGACGTGTTGCCGAACGGGTTGCTGGGCATCGGCCTCGCGGGTCTGCTGGCCGCGTTCATGGCCGGTATGGCCGCGAACATCTCGGCGTTCAACACGGTCTTCAGCTTCGACCTGTGGCAGCAGTACGTGGTCAAGGACAAGCCCGACGGCTACTACCTGCGGATCGGCCGCCTGGCCACGGTCGGCGCGACGGTGGCCGCGATCTTCACGGCGTTCATCGCGGGCAACTTCAGCAACATGATGGACTACCTGCAAACGCTGTTCAGCTTCTTCAATGCGCCGCTGTTCGCCACGTTCATCCTCGGCATGTTCTGGAAACGGATGACGCCGACCGCGGGGTGGATGGGCCTGGTGGCCGGAACCGGTTCGGCCGTGCTGGTGTTCATCCTGCACGAGCTCGAGGTGTTCCAGTTGTCCGGGCAGGGCGCGAGTTTCGTGGCGGCGGGCGTCGCGTTCGTGGTCGACATCGTGGTGAGCGTCGTGGTCACCCAGGTGACCCAGCCCAAGCCCGCCGCCGAGTTGGTCGGCCTCGTCTACTCCGAGACGCCGAAGTCCGTGCGCACCGATCCGGACGCGGCCACCCTGCCCTGGTACCAGCGGCCGGTGCTGCTCGCCGGGATCGCGCTCGTGCTGGTCATCGCCCTGAACATCATTGTCGGATAAGGAAGTTCACCGATGCTCTTCGACATCCGCACCATCGTCGGCGCCCTGCTCGGCCTCTACGCCGTGGTCCTGGTCATCACCGGGCTCGTGCACGACACCGCCGCCGAGGAGGCCAAGACCGGCGGCATCAACGTCAACATCTGGGCGGGGCTGGGCATGGGCGCCGTGTCGGTGGCGTTCTTCGCCTGGGTGCTGCTGCGGCCGGTGGTGCCGACCGAACCGCCCGCCCGTTCGGACGACGAGAAGCGCGAGTCCGGCGATTCGTCCGGATTGTGATGGTTGATTCTTCGAGTGATGCGGGATTCGAGTACCGGACCGCGTCCGGTTTCGGATGCCGTCACTAACGATTGCGATGAAAGTCGTCACACTTCATCACGGGCGAAATCGTTTGCGGGCCGCCGGGGTCCGTCTCGGCGTGCCGCGCGGCCGCTGGCAATCGGCGGGCCAATAACGTACCTACCGGTCGGCTGGAAATCGCCGGACGCTGCGGTGAATGGGGGGTGAACAGGCGTGATCCGGGCCATTTCGGGAATTCCGGGCCCTGGCTCGAATTATTGGATTTTTCAACCACTTCACGGATTTGTCGCCGGGGAGCAATGCGTTCCGAAGTATCTCGTGCTACGCGACGAATCGAATCTGACACTGCTTAGATAGCTGAAAAATAGCTAACCGCCCCGGGGTGAACCGGCCCCCGATCCTGTCGTATTGCGTGCATCCGGCGCCTCCTGTAGTCCTGTGAAAACGCACGGCTCTCGCCGCTGAGGCTTGTGCGGTCGGATAAACGCCGGGCGCGTCGTCGCGCCGGTCCAGCGGAAATCGGAGGGTAAGTGGCTGTGGATTCGGATGTTGGCAACCGGGTGTGTGCGCTGTTCCGGCACGGCTTGCGGGTGCCCGACATCGATATCGACACCCCGCTGTTGGACTACGGACTCGATTCCGTGCGCTCGGCCGAACTCGTCATCGAAATCGAGCGCGAATTCGGCATCGAGATCAGCGACGAGGAAGCGGCGACGATGCACACGGCGCGGAATGTGATCGACTACGTGGCCGATAAGACCGGGCCCGCGAGGATCGGGGCGTAGCCGGTGATCGCGCCCGATTCGGGCCGGCTTTTCGCTGATTACGCCGGATATCACCGCCCCGGCCTGGCCGCTCTGCTACGCGCGAGCAATCTGGATGTGGTCTACACCGGCGCCGTGGGCGACGAGCTGATCACGGCCGACGGCACGCGGGTCCTGGATTTCGTCGGAGGCTTCGGTTCGGCCCTGTTCGGCCACAACCACCCTGAGCTGGTACGGGTGGCCACGGCCGGTCTCAACCGGCAGATGCCGTTCGTGGCGCAGGGCAGCATCCGGCCGGGTCCGGCGGCGCTGGCCCGCCGGCTCTCGGAGCTGGTCGGTGAAACCACCGGCGGCCGCTACGTGGTGACCTTCGGGTCCACGGGCGCGGACGCGGTCGAGGGCGCCATCCGGCATGCGGCGGTCGTGCACGCGCGGACGCTCACCCGGCTGGAGGAGGAGCTGCGCCGTGATCTGCGGCGGGCCCGTCGCGACGGGATCGACGGGATGCGCCCCGAACCCACGACGGACGACGACACCCGCTCCGTCGCCGACACACTCACCGACGCCCTGCGTGACGTGGCGGAATTGCGTTCGCGCGGGCCGCTTTTCGTCTCGCTCGCCGGCGCCTTCCACGGCAAGACGGCGGGTGCCTTCGCGCTCACCGAACAGGCCGACACCCCGGCCGACCTCATCGTCGCCGGGCCGCGCAGGCACCGGCTGCGCACCTGGGAGCCCGCCGAGATCCTCGGCGCGCTCGACGCCGAGATGCTTCGGCTGTGTCGCATCAGCGTCGACCGTGACGGGCGTCCGCTGCGGACGTATCAGGAGATTTCGCCGGTGGCGGCGGTGTTCGCCGAGCCGGTGCAGGGGGAGGGCGGTGTCCGCCTGGTCCCCGCCGAGACGTTGCGCGCCCTGCGCGAGCTGGCCGACCGGCACGGCGCGGCGCTGGTGTTCGACGAGATCCAGTCCGGAATGGGCCGCACCGGAACGTTTCTCGCCGCCGAACCGTCCGGCGTGCGCGCCGACTACTACCTGCTGTCCAAGTCGCTCGGCGGCGGACTGGCCAAGATCTCGGCGCTACTCGTGGACGCGGGCCGGGCGATCTCGGACTTCGGCCGCTATCACACCTCGACCTTCGCCGACGACGACCTGTCCGCCGAGCTGGCGCACGTCGCGCTGGACCTCATGCGGGACAACCTGCCCCGAATCCAGGACACCGGAACGTGTTTGGCGGATCGGCTGGCCGGACTGGCCGCGCGATGGCCCGGCGTGATCGCCGAAGTGCGCGGACGCGGACTGATCCACGGCATCGAAATGGCGCCGGTCGACCCGGATTCCGCGCTGCTGCGTGAACTCTGCGCGCCGGACATGCTCGGTTATCTCGTGGCCGGATACCTGTTGCACCACCACCGGATTCGCGTGCTGCCCACGCTGTCCGCGCCGACGACGCTGCGCGTCCAGCCTTCGGTCGGGCTCGGCGCCGACGAAATCGACCGGCTGATCACGGCTTTCGACGAAGTCGCCAAGATCCTGCACGCCCGCGATTACACCCGCCTGCTCGCGCACCTCACCGGACCGGTCGGCACGCAGGCGCCCGCGCCGCAGCGCGCGCCGCGCCCACAACGGTCGGTGTCGGAGCCGCCGCCCGCGTGGGGTGCGCCGCGCCGCGTGGCCTTCCTGGCGAACCTGCCCGAATCGGCCGACTTGCGCAGGCTCGCACCGGAACTCGACGACTGGTCCGACGAGCGGTTCATCCACCTGTTCGAGCGGCTGCGCGGTGTCGCGGATCCGTTCGAACTCACCAGGCGGGTGGTCGACTCGCCCTCCGGTGCGCAGGTCGAGGTGGTGGTGATCGCGGTGCCGGTGACGGCGGCGCAGATCGCCGAGAGTCAGCGCGGCGGGCAGCGCGCCTGGCTGCGCGATCTCGTGCTCGCGGCCGTGGATCACGCGGTGGGCCTGGGCGCGAGCGTGATCGGCCTGGGCGGCTACACCTCCATCGTCACCGACGCGGCCCGCGAGGTCGTGGAGGACAACGTCACTGTGACATCGGGGAACTCGCTCACCGCGGCCTGCGCGCACGACGTGGTGCGGGCCGAGCTGGCGAAGCTGCGCCCGGGAGCGCGGCGCGTCGGAGTGCTGGGCGCCCTCGGCAATATCGGCGCCGTCATGGCCGAATTGCTCGCTCCCGACGCGGATTCCGTGGTTCTGGTGGGGCGTCCCGGCTCCGGGTCGCGGCTGCGCCGGGTGGCCGCCACGCTGCCGGGCACCGTGGAGGTGAGCGAGGACATGGCGGCGCTGCGCGACTGCGCCGTGGTGGTCACCGCGACCAACGCGGCCGAGCCACCGATCACCGCCGACCTGCTGGCCGGCGCCGGGCCCGTCGTGGTGTGCGATCTGGCCGTGCCCGGCGATGTGACCGCGGCGGCGGGCGAGCTGCCCAATGTCACCCTGGTCTCCGGCGGCCGCATGGCTCTGCCGCTCGAGCAGACCCCGGACCTGCCCGAACTCGGCCTCGCGCCCGGCGTCGTCTACGCCTGCCTGGCCGAATCCATCCTGCTCGGCTTCGAACCACGCACCGACAGCCCGTCCTACGGCGCGCTGTCGGTGTCCGGCGTGCGCGCTGCCCGCGCACTGGCCGACCGGCACGACGTGCGCCCGGTGCGGCCGGCTTCTGGAGGACCCGTCATGACCGACATCCGATCGACCACCGACGCCCCGATGTTCCTGGGCGCCGAGAACTTCGACACCGACCGCGCGGGCGGCAAAGCGGGCACCCTGCACGAGCTGATCGCGGGCGGCTTCCACGTGCCGCCCGGGTTCGTGGTGCCCGCCGCGCTGGACCTCGACGCGGTGAGCGACGACGACCTGTCCGCCTGGGTCGGACGGCTCGGCGGCTTCCCGGTGGCGGCGCGCTCCAGCGGCGTGCTCGAAGACCTCGACGACGCGAGCTTCGCCGGCCAGTACGAATCCTATCTGGACATCACCGATGTGGCGGATCTGCGCGCCCGCATCGCGGAGTGCCGCGAGTCGGCGCACAACGAGCGGGTGCGAACCTACTTGTCGCGCAGCGGTTTCGCGGAGGCGAAGGCGACGGTCGCGGTGCTGGTGCAGCGGATGGTCGCGGCCGAGGTCGCCGGTGTCGGCTTCAGCATCGACCCGCTGACCGGCATAGAGGACAACGCGCTGGTGGAGTGCTGCCACGGGCTCGGTGAACGTCTGGTGTCGGGCCACGTGACGCCCACCAGGTACTCGCTGCGATTGCGCGACGGCGTTGTGCTGGACCGTGATTCGGGCGGCGAAGACGTGACGCTCGCCCCGGGCGCGCTCACCGAACTGGCCGAGCTGTTGCTCTCGGTGCAGGCCTTCCGGCACCGCCCGCAGGACATCGAGTGGGCGCTGGACGCCGACGGCACGCTGTGGCTGTTGCAGTCGCGCGCCATCACCGCGATCACCTGGCGCACCGATATCGGCCAGTTCTCCGACGCCGATCTGCGCGACGGCGGCGTCTCCGCGCGCGTCTGCACGCCGCTGATGTACTCGCTGTACGACAACGCCTTCCAGTACTCGATGCAGCGCTTCTTCCGCGGGCTGAAGCTGCTCGCCAAGGGCACCGAGCCCGACTGGATGGCCATGTACTACGGCCGCGCCTACTGGAACGTGCAGGCGGTCAAGTCGTGCTTCCGGCACATTCCCGGTTGGGACGAACGGCATTTCGACGACGACCTGGGCGTGCTCAACAACTACGGCGAGGCCGGGCCGATCCACACCCCGACCACCCCCGCCACCATCGCGCGCGCCCTGCCCGCGGCGCTCGCCGTGCAGAGCGGATACGGCGAACAACTGCGCCGGGTCGAGGAATTCGCCGGGCGCTGGCCCGCCGAGTACGCGCGGTGGCGCGAACGCGCGGCCCGCGTGCGGGAGGCCGACGACGCGACGTTCGCTACGGAACTGGAGGAGTGCCTGCTCACCTTCCACGCCGACACCGAGCGCTCGTACTTCACCACGATCTACTACAACTCCAGCGTCCAGTCCGACGTGAAGCAGCTCATCGACAAGGTCGACGCGGCGACCGGCGGCAGCACGCCCGTGCTCGACCTGATGGGCGGTCTCGCCGACATCAGCCACATGCAGTTGCAGCGCGGCATCGTGGCGCTGCACCGGGTGGGGCGCGAACACGGTCTGGACAGCGCCGAATGGGACGCCGCGCTCGCGGAGTTCCTGGCGGACCAGGGATTTCACGCCGACGCCGAACTCGACCTGACCTGCCCGCGCTGGTCGGAGGACCCGAAGCGCGTGCGCGACATGATCGCGCCGATGCTCGAACGCGGCGCCCCGCCCGCCGATCCCGACGTCACGCTGGTCGAGCAGCGTCACCGCTACGAGACCGCACTGGCGGCGCTGCGCGACCGTGTGCGCGCCAAGGCCGGGACGCGGGTGCGGTACGCGCGCGGCCTGGACCGCCAGGTGGAGCGGATGCGCAACTACCTGATCGCGCGGGAGCGGATGCGGGAGTTCTCGCAGCGCTGCTACGCCATCGTGCGGGCGTACGTGGTGGAGGCCGGTGCGCGCCTGGCCGCGGCGGGCACCCTGGACCGCGCCGACGACGTGTTCCTGTTGACCATCCACGAACTCGCCGATCTGGTCGGCGGCCGCGTCACCATCGCCGAACTGGCGCCCGAAATCCGTTATCGCGGTGCGATGTACGCGGGCTACCGCGATCTCGTCCCGCCGCACGAGCTGGGCGGCGGCGTGAGCGAGGCACAGGGCGCCGCGCCGAGTGACGGCGATCTGACCGGTCTGGGATGCAGTCCGGGCATCGCCGAGGGCACCGCGCGCGTCATCACCTCGCTGTCGGAGATCGACCGCCTGCGCGACGGCGACATCCTCGTCACCCGCTTCACCGATCCGGGCTGGACCCCGGCACTGGGCCTGGTGTCGGCCGTGGTCACCGAGGTCGGCGGCATGCTCTCGCACGCGGCGGTGATCGGCCGCGAGTACGGCATCCCGGCGGTGCTGAACGTCGCGGGCGCGACGGCGGCGATCCGCTCGGGACAGCGCATCCGTGTGGACGGCGGGACCGGTGTGATCACCGTGCTGGAGTCCGGGGAAACCGACGGTGCCGCAGGGGAATCGGTGCCGAACGCCGATACTTCGCAGGCCGGATCGGAGACGCGCGCGGCGGACGAGTCCGTCGCCGAGCGCGTGGCAGCCTCGTCGGACACCGGCCGTGCACCGGACAGCTCCATGGAAGTCATTGCCGCACAAGAAGAAGACCCGTCCGGAGACGGGACCGTCGCGGGGGACGGTCAAATCGCGCGCCCGGAATCCGGTGCGCGTGCGAAGGACGTCGGGGTGGGGACGTCGGCTACCGAGATCCGCCCCGCGGCGACGCGTCCGGCGGCCCGTGGAAGGGATGAATCACTGATCGCACGCAAACGCCTCATCTGTATCGCCGGTGGCGACGGGTCGGGCAAGACCACGCAGATCGCGCGGCTGGCCGCGGAATTCGAGGCGCAGGGGCACAGCGTCGCCGCCGTAACCATCTGGGACGCGTTCCTGGACCCGAAGGTGTCGAGCAAGCTGCCGTTCGGCAACCCGAGCGAGGTCTACGCGTACCTGAAGGTGCTCTCGCCGCTGTCGCGCGCGCACTTCCTGTTCCACGCCATGCAGCTCTCGTTCGACCTGGCCGCCGACCGCGGTGCGGACACCGTGCTCGCCAACGCGTACTGGTACAAGTACTACGCCACCGAGGTCGCTCACGGCGGCGACCCGCAGGTGCTGCGCAAGCTCGCGGCCGGCTTCCCCGAGCCCGACCGCACCTTCTACCTCACCGTCAGCCCGCAGGACGCGCTGGGCCGCAAGCAATTGCGCAGCGACTACGAGTCCGGGTACGGCGACGAACAGGTATTCCTGGACTTCCAGGAGCGCAGCCACGCCGCGCTGGAGGACCTGGCGGCCGAGTTCGCCTGGGTGCGCCTGGACGGCACCCAGCCGCAGGCCGACATCACCAAGGCCATGCTGGAGCGGCTGCGGGAGGACGACCGATGACCCGCCGGGTGGCCGTCGTCGGCATCGACGGCGCGGGCAAGTCGTCCATCATGGCGCGGCTGCGCGAACTCGCGCCGGACAGCGACCGTTCCGGCGCGAGCGGCGCGGCCGTGCCCACCGCGTTCGCGTCCATGACGTGCCCGGACTTCCACAACACCAGGGACGTGCCGTGCGCGGACCTGTCCCGTCAGCTCAAGGCGTTCAGCGTGGGGTGCGACGAGGTCGGCGGCCTGGAGATGAAGGCCGTCGCCATGTACCTCCAGATGACCCTGTTCGGGCCGGTGGAGCGGCACTTCCTGGACACTTTCGCGCCCGAGGTGCTGGTGTTCGAGCGGCACCCGCTGGTCGAGCTGCTGGTCTACGGCCCGCTGTACACGCAACTGGCGCGGCCGCAGTGGCGTGCGTCGGTGAAGGAAGCGGAGATCGAGGCGGTGCTGGAGCGCCACGCGCCCGGCACGTTCGCCGATATCCGCGCCTGGCACCGCGCCGAGGCCGCGCGTCTGGGCGCCTCGCCCGACCTCTGGTCGGTGCTGGACGAGGTCGCCGATCTGGTGGGCCGCGACACCGCCCAGGCGGTCGCCGCGTTCGGCCACCGGTTCCGCACCACCCTGCCCGACGCGGTGCTGTGGCTGGACGCCCCGCCCGAGCAGGCGGCCGCGCGCTGCGTGGAGCGCTCGGGTTCGGCGCCGCGCGAGGCGCACGAGACGGCCCAGCACCTCACCGCGCTGCGCGAGGGCTACCTGCGCGTGCAGCGCACGCTGGCCGAAGCATTCCCGCACGTCACGTTCCATCGGATCGACACCGGCGACGGTGCCGATCTGGAGCGCTCGGTGCGGGATTGCGTCACGGAAGGAAAGCTTTTCGGATGAGTACGACGACCGATATCGAAGCCAAGGTGCGCACCATCGTCGGCGAGGTGCTGTGGGTGCCCGCCGGTGATCTGGAGCCCGGCACACCGCTGGTCGACTACGGCCTGGACTCGCCCACCGCCATCGAACTCACCATCCAGCTGGAGCAGGAGTTCGGCGTCGACATCCCCGAGGACGTCGCGGCTCGGCTCAACACGGTCGGCGAGATCGTCGCGCACGTGCGAGGTGCCGCGTGAGCGAGTTCCGTCCCCGCCACGCCAGCATCGTGCACGCGCTGCTCGCCGCCGCCGAGCGCGGCGCCGACGGTCCGCGCACCGTCTTCATCCCCGAGCGGGCCGATCAGGCCGAAGGCGACGAAACCATCTGGCGGCACGAGGACCTGGCCGTCGCGGCGACGAAAACCGCTGCGGGACTGGCCGATCTGGGTGTCGGCCCCGGCGACCGCGTGCTCCTGTGCCTGCCCACCGCACCGGAATTCGCCACGGCGTTCTTCGGCGCGCTCCTGGTGGGTGCGGTGCCGACGGCGGTCGCGACGCCCGGCGGTTTCGGTTCGGCCGACATCTTCGGGGAGAAACTCGCCCGCCTGGCGGACTACCTGGAGCCCGCGGCCGTGGTGGGCACGCCGATGTCGCTGGACATCGCGACGCTGCCCGAGCACATCGCCACCATCAGCGGTGAAGCGCTGCACGCGCTCGCGCTCGACCCGTCCGCCCCGACCCGTGCCCCCCGGCTGCCCGAACCCGGCGACACCGTGTTCATCCAGGCCACCTCGGGCTCGACGGGCACGCCCAAGGGTGTGCGGATCAGCCACGGCAATCTGGCCGCCAACTGCGAGCAGATCGCGCGCGTCGCGGCCATCGGCGAAGGCGACAGCTGGGTCAGCTGGCTGCCGCTGCACCACGACATGGGCCTGATCGGCGGCTTCCTCACCTCGGTCTTCTGTGGCCGCGACGCGGCGCTCATGCCGCCCAGCCGGTTCCTGCGCAGGCCGGGCGACTGGCTGCGCAACGTCAGCCGCTACCGCGGGACCATCACCGCCGCACCGAATTTCGCGTTCGGCTACACCGCCGCCCGCGTCACCGACGAGGAACTCGACGGCGTGGACCTGTCCAGCTGGCGGTTCCTGTTCTGCGGTGCGGAGCCCATCCACGCGCCCACCGTGCAGGGTTTCGTGGACCGCTTCACCGCGTGGGGCCTGCCCGGCGACGCGCTGGTGCCCTGCTACGGCATGGCGGAAGCCTCACTCGCGGTGACGGTTTCGCAGCCGACACGCCCCGTCGCCTACGACATCGTGTCGCGCGCCGCGATGGCCGAGGACGGCATCGTGACGGACGCGCAGGACGGTGACGCCGACGCCGTGCGCGTCGTGGACTGCGGCCCTCCGGTACCCGGCACCGAAGTGCGCATCGCCGATGCACAAGGAAACCCGCTGGGGGAGAACCGCATCGGGCGCATCCAGTTCCGCGGCCCGTCCACCACACCCGGCTACTTCCGGCTGCCCGAGGCCACGGCGGAGGCCTGGGTCGACGGCTGGTGGGACACCGGCGACATCGGCTACCTGCGCGACGGACGGCTGCGCGTCACCGGTCGTGAGAAGGATCTGATCATCATCCGCGGCGCGAACTACGTGCCGACCGACTTCGAGCTCGCGGCCGAAGCGGTGCCGGGTGTGCGGCTCGGCGGCGTCGCCGCCGTGGGCCTGGCCGACGAATCCGGCCTGTCCGAAGATCTGCACCTGATTGTCGAAAGCTCCACCGACGACAGCGAACACGACGCGCTGCGCCGCGCGGTGCGGGTTGCGGTCAGCAAGGCCACCGGCGTGCTGCCCGCCGACGTGCACGTGGTGGCGCCGCGCAGTATTCCGAAGACCACCAGCGGTAAAGTGCAACGGGCCGAGGCGCGCAGGCGCTTCCTCTCCGACGCCGAGCTGGCAGGCGCGGGGAGCGCGCGGTGACCGCTCGCAAGCTGGACGGGCCGTCCAGCCGCCACCCGCTCGGCTGGTACAACCAGTACCGGTCCGACCCGCTCACCCTGTTCTACGACCAGGCCGTCGCCTACGGCGGTAGTGTGCGGCTGCGGATGGCCAACCAGCACGTGCACCTGCTGGTCGATCCCGAGCACATCAACCAGGTGCTCGTCACGCACGCCACCAAGTACGAGAAGGGCATCAGCTACCGCAGCCTGAACTACCTGCTCGGCCCCGGCCTGCTCACCAGCGGCGGCGAGCTGTGGAAACGGCAGCGCGCGTTGATCAAACCCGCGTTCGGCCGCCGGCACGTGGAGTCGGAAGTGCCGCAGATGGTGGCCTGCGGCGAGCGGATGCTGGATCGTCTCGACCGGCTGGCCGACAGCGGCGAGGCCTTCGACATCGTGCCGGAGCTGATGGGTTTCGCCGCCGACGTGGTGTGCCGCGCGGTGATGGGCGCCGATATCGACGATGTGCTGCCCCAGATCGAAGACGATGTGCGCGAGGGTGTTTCGTGGGTGATGCGGCATATGGCCGCGCCCGTGCAGATCCCGCCGGAAGTGCCCACACCCGCCAACCGGCGGTTCCGCAGCGTGCTTTCGCGCTTGCACCGCGTGGTGGACGACGTGATCGCCGGACATCGCCGCGACGGGGGCGACGCGGAGGCGAAATCGCTGCTCGGCCGGTTGCTCGCGGCGCGCGACGACGCCGGGCACGCCATGGACGAGGAGCAGTTGCGCCACGAGGTGCTGACCTTCCTGCTGGCCGGACACGAGACCACCGGCGGCGCGCTGGCTTGGACCCTCTACGAATTGGGCAGGAACCCGGCGGTTCTCGCCGCGGCCCAGGCCGAGGTCGACGCCGCGCTCGCGGGAGCCGACGACTACGCGACCGCGATCGCCGACGCCGCACCGAAACTCGACTACGTCAGCCGGGCAGCCGACGAGGCGATGCGCCTTCACCCGCCCGCTTGGGCGTTCAGCCGAACCGCCTTGGAGGCGGACAGTTTCGACCGCTTCGACCTCGAACCCGGTGCGATCGTGGTGATCAGCCCATTCGTCAACCACCGGCTGCCGCAGTTCTGGGATTCGCCGCTCACCTTCGATCCGGACCGATTCACCCGCGAGAACACCAGGGCGCGACCGACATTCCGGTACTTCCCGTTCGGCTGGGGCGCGCACCTGTGCGTCGGCCAGCACATGGCGCTGGTGGAGGTGCGGGTCGGGCTGGCGCTGCTGCTCTCGCGCTACGACCTGGAACTCGTCAACGGCATGCGGGTCAGGGAGAACCCGGAGATCTCCAACACGCCCGATCCCGTCGTGGTGCGCCTGCGCCGCCGCGCCGCCGTCGCACCCGAACCCCAGCTGGAGGTCCTGTGAACAACGCCACGACCGATGCGGTGCTGCCCGCGGCCGCGCTCGGGCGGGTGACACAGGCGCAGGTGGGAGCCAAGGCGGCCAACCTGGGCCGGCTGCTGGCGGCCGGCCACCGCGTACCGCCGTTCGCCGTGCTCACCGCCGACGCCTGCCACCGTATCCTGGGTGCGGTGGCCGAGCCGATCGCCGAGGCGCTGACCGGACTCGACCACACCGATCCGCTCTCGCTGCGCGCGGTGTCGGACACCGTGCGCAAGCTCGTCACCGCACTGACCGTGCCCGCCGATATCGGCACCGACCTGTCCGCCGCCGTGGCCGCGTTCGGCCCGGACGTGCGCCTGGCCGTGCGCTCGTCGGTGAGCGGCGAGGATTCGGCATCGGATTCCTTTGCCGGACAGCTCGATACGCTGCTCAACGTGGCGCCCGCCGAGGTGGAGCACGCGGTGCTCGAGTGCTTGGCCTCGGCCTACTCCGAGCGTTCGCTGTTCTACCGCGCGCACCGGGGCCTGGACAACGGCGCCATCGACTGCGCCGTGCTGGTGCAGGTGCTGGTGGACAGCGCCGTGGCCGGTGTGGTGTTCAGCTGCAACCCGCAGACCGGTGACGAGAACGAGGCCGTGGTCTCGGCCGGGCTGGGCCTGGGCGAGGGCGTCGTCTCGGGCACCGTCGAATGCGACACGTACTTCGTGGACGTGGCCGCGCGTGCCGTGCGGGCACGTACCGTGACGGCGAAACGGCATCGCGTGGAATCGGATTCGCAGGGCGGCACCGTCGTCCGGGAACTGCCCGAGGCCGTGGCGGATTCCGCGCTCACCGACGCGCAGGTGCTCGAATTGACCTCCGTCGCCGCCGATCTCGCCGAACTCTACGGCGCGCCCCAGGACGTGGAGTGGGCCTACGACGACGCGGGCGTGCTGTACCTGCTGCAGGCGCGTCCCGTGACCGCGACCGGAGATCGCGAAACCATCTTCGACAACGTCAATGTCGCGGAGTCGTATCCGGGACTGTCCAGCCCGCTGACCTTCTCGGTGTTGCGGCTGGCCTACGAGCAGGTGTTCCGCGCCTGCCACCGCGATTTCGGCGCGACCGGCGCGATCGTGGCGCGCAACGCGTCGAGCCTGTACCCCTACCTGGTCGGCACGGTGCACGGGCGCATCTACTACAACATCAGCAACTGGTACCGGCTGTTTCTCCAGATCCCGGGTATGGAGTTCGCCATCGCGGGGTGGGAGGCGGCGCTCAATATCGAGAACCGGTACCGCCGTCCGGCCCCGCCCGAACGCGGCCTGGCCAAGCTGAAGACGTATCTGCTGCGGATCCGCGTCGTCGCGATCGTGCTCATCGGGTGGCTGCGACTGCCGAAGCGGCTGCGGCGCTTCTTCACCGAGCTGTCGGCCTTCACCGCGGATCTCGACTACCGCCTCAACCCGGAGAACCCCTCGCGCGCAAGGGAACCGGAAGAACTGCTGTGTTGGATGGAGCGGTGCATCAGCGATCTGATCCCCGCCTACTCGGTGCAGATCTTCAACGACTTCCTGGCCCAGCAGATGTTCCACCTGGTCGGCATTCTGCTGGAACGCCAAGGGCTTTCCGAGGCGCAGGCCGCGACGTTGCGTAACGAACTGTTCTGCGGTGAGGAGGGCGTCGACAGCGTCGACCCCGTGCGCTCGGCACTGGAGCTGGCCGCCGCCGTGCGCGAGGACGACGCGTTGCGCGCGCTGTTCGAGGGTTCCGACGACGCGGCCCAGGTGTGGCGCACGCTGGCCGAGCCCCGGTTCGACCGCTTCCGCGCCGCCTGCCTGCGCCACATCGCGCTCTTCGGCGACCGCACCCTCGACGAACTCAAACTCGAGACCGACCCGCTCGGCGAGCGCCCCGAACTGCTGGTGCCCATGCTGCGCAACTACGTGCGCGGCGGCCAGGACATCGCGGCCATGGAGGCCAGGGAGAAGCTCATCCGCGCCGAGGCCGAGAGCACGGCCGGTGAGCTGTTCCGCGAGGCCGTCGCGCCGCGGCTGGCGTTCCGAATCGCGCTGCGTCTGGCGCGCGAACACGTCAAGCAGCGCGAGAACATGCGGCTGGGCCGCAGCCGCTCGTTCGGCCTGATCAAGCGGCTGTTCCGCGAGTACGGCAGGCAACTGCACGAGGCGGGGGTGCTGGACGACCCGCGCGACATCTTCTGGCTCACCTACGAGGAGATCGCCGCGCTCACCCGCGGCACCGCCGTCGACACCGACGCCGCCCGCACCGTCGCCCTGCGCAAGCGGGACCACGAGCGGTGGCGCGCGGAGGACCTGCCCTCGCGCGTCGTCACCACCGGCATCGCGGCGGCACACTTCGAAGACCCCGAACTCGCCCGCACCGGGCCGTCGCTGCCCGGCGACGCCACCGGTGTGCTGAGCGGCGTCGGCTGCGCGCCGGGCCGCGTGCGTGCCCCCGCGCTGGTGCTGACCGAACCGGACCCGACGGTCGCGGTGGACGGGCAGATCCTGGTGGCCTCGACCACCGATCCCGGCTGGGTGTTCCTCATGGTCGCGGCCGGTGGACTGGTCAGCGAGAAGGGCAGCGTGCTCTCGCACACCGCCATCATCGGCCGCGAACTCGGCATCCCGACGGTCGTCGGCGTGGCCGACGCCACCCGCCTCATCGCCGACGGCGCGGAAGTGGTCATCGACGGCAAAGCGGGCACCGTCACGCTCGCGGAGCGCGTCCGTTCCTCGGAGGTGGAAGACGTATGACGAGCATGGACACCGCGCCCGAGGCGCCGCCCGAACCGGTGCACGGCGAGAACTTCAGCCTCGAGCACTATCTCGACCCGACCGCGGGCACCTTCGACCAGCGCTTCGCCGAATTCCGGCCCTGGGTCACCCATTCCAGGGAGACCGGGTTCGTGCTGCGCGAGATCGCCGGGCCCGCGGGGCCGGTCGTCCAGGTGCGCGATCCGGGTGGTGAGGTGCGCGACCTGATCATGCTCGGCTCCAACAACTATCTCGGGCTCGGCAGCGAACCGGAGATCATGGAGGCCGCGGTCGCGGCCGTGCGGGAATACGGAATCGGTTGCGGCGGACCGCCGTTGCTCAACGGCACCACCACCCTGCACACTCGGCTGGAGGAGCGGCTGGCCGCGTCCAAGGGCTGCGAGTCCGCGCTGCTGTTCTCCTCCGGCTACGCGGCGAACGTCGGCTGGGTGACGGGGCTGATGCGCAAGGGCGACATCCTCGTCTACGACGAGCAGAACCACGCCAGCCTCTACGACGGCATCCAGCTCGGCCGGGTGCGCTCGATGGCGTTCCGGCACAACGATCTCGACCACCTGCGCCACCGCCTCATGCAGGTGCGCTGGCGCAGTCCCGGGGCGAACATCGTGGTCGCCGTCGAGGGCGTGTACTCGATGGACGGCGATATCGCGCCGCTGCCCCAGCTGCGGGCGCTGTGCGATTCGTTCGGCGCGTGGCTGGCGGTGGACGACGCGCACGGCACCGGCGTGCTCGGCGCCAAGGGACACGGCACGGCCGAGCACTTCGGCGGTGTGCCCGTAGAGGTTTCGATGGGCACGTTCTCGAAGGTGTTCGCCACCACCGGCGGCTTCGTCGCCGGGTCCCGCGACATGGTGGACACGCTGCGGTTCTTCGCCCGCTCCTACATGTTCTCCGCCTCGCTTTCGCCCGCCGTGCTGGCGTCGGTGCTGGCGGGGATCGAGTTCATCGAGGCCAATCCGCAGCGCATCACCCAATTGCACGAGAACGTGCGGTATTTCGTGTCGGAGCTGCGGCGCATCGGCTTCGACGTGAACCCGGAGACCGCGATCCTGCCGATCCCGGTGCCCGCACGGCTGGCCGTGCGCGAGGTGGTGTCGGCCCTGCACGCCGAGGGCGTGTTCGTCAACGGCGTCGAATTCCCCGCCGTGCCGCGCGAATTGCAGCGGCTGCGGGTGTCGATGATGGCGACGCTGACGCGCGCGCAGCTCGACTTCGCGCTGGACAAGATCTCGACCGTCGCGCGCCGCTTCGGTTTCCATCCCGAACAGGAAGGCCGGGTGCGATAGATGACCGGATTCACCATCGCCGCGGGCGGTTCCCCGGCCGAACGGCTGCTGGTGCACGCCGCGCTGGCCGAGCCGACCGAGGCCGAGCGCGCGGCACTGGCCGAGGCGGCCGGGGGCATCGGGGACTGGTCCGAGGTGCTCGAGCTGGCGAAGGTCAACGCGACCGTGCCGCTGGTGCAGCGCCGCCTCGAGCGCGAAGGGTTGTTCGACGCGGTGCCGGAGCCGGTGCGGGAGGGTTTCGCGGCCGTCACCGAGCGCATCGCCGACGCCAACGAACGCCGGCTGCGCGGCGCGCTGGAACTGGTGAAGCGGTTCGACGAGGCGGGCATCCGGTGCGTGGTGCTCAAGGGGATGCTGTTCTCCACCGAGATCTACCGCGACCCGCGCTACAAGCGGATGAACGACCTGGACATCCTCATCGAATTCGATCAGGTCGAGGCCGCCATAGAGATCTACCGGGAGCTGGGCCTTTTCGCGACCACCGAGCTGCTGGGCAAGGCGCCCAAGGCACGGGCCAAGCGCTCCCACCACCTGCCCTCGTTCGTCTCGCGCGACGGCGCGCTCGTCGTCGGCACGCACTGGGGACTCATCACCCCGCTCGCCGGGTACCCGATCGACTACGACGCTATCTGGGATCGCGTGCGGCGCATCGACTTCCACGGCGTGCCCGCGTGGGCCATGTCGCACACCGACAACCTGCACCACCTCGGCGTCCACCTGCCCTACTACAAGACCGGTGTGCGCGAACTCGCCGACATCTGGAACCTGGCGCGCTACGCCGCGGGCGAGCTCGACTACGAGCTGCTGCTCGCCGAGATCGAGAAGGCGGGCACCGAACGGCTGATGTACCACGCCCTTTCGCTCGCCGACCGGCTGGTGCCGATCCCGGAATTCGCGCGGGTGGTGAGCCGGATCGCGCCGCGCGTGGACCGGTTCACCCGCTACGACACCGCCCGTAAGACCGCCGACATCCACGCTCTGCTGCGCAGCCGCTCCACGCACACCTCGCGGATCGAGAAGGCCTACACCGAGTTCAACATGACCGGCGCGCCGCGCGAGAAGCTGGCCAGCTTCGGCACGCTGTGGTCGAACCTGCTGGTGGTGCCCGCCGACGAGGCCGAGCGCATGAGTTCGCTGCGCGAGCCCTCCCGGCTCTCGGCCCTGGGCGCCCGGGTGTCCGCGCCCTACCGCCTGACCCGCGTGTTCCAGCGGGACCTGGGGCGCTGGCTGTTCCCGGCGGCGCTGGCCAAGACCGTGGTCGACCTCGGCGCCGCCTACGGCACGGAGCTGGCCGGGCGGGTCGGCGTGGGCGGCGCGCGCGAGCACAAGACCATCGAGGATTTCGCCGCCGAGCTGGGGCTCACCCGCGCGGATCTGCAAGCGGTGATGGACAGTCAGGAATGAGCCCGGAGCGCGGCTATCGGACGGTGCTGTGGGATCTGGACGGCACCTTGGTCGGGCTGCGCCGCCTGCCGTTCAAGGTGGCGATGCCCGCCGTGGCGGCCTACGTGTTCCGCGATCTCGTGGCGCCGCACCGGTTTCTGCGTGTGCTGTCGGGCGTGGTCGGGCAGGCGCGGGCGAACGACGGCGAGCTGACGAACACCGCGCTGATGGTGCGGCTGCTCGCCGAACGCACCGGGCTCACTGAACCCGAAGCGGCGCAACGATTCCGGGTGCTGGCCGACGAAGGATTCCCCCGGTTGCGGTTCTGCTTCCCGCCGTTGCCCGCCGCTCGTGACACGGTGACGCGGCTCGCGGAGACCGGTGTGACGCAGGTGGTGGCCACCAACCCGATGTGGCCCGACAGCACCGTGCTGGCCCGGTTGCGCTGGGGTGGTTACGATCCCGCCGTCTTCGCGATGCGGACGAGCGGCGAGAACATGACCCGCTCCAAACCGCGCACCGAGTTCTACACCGGGCTGCTGGATCGGCTCGGCGCCACCGCTCGCGACTGCGTGATGGTCGGCAACGATCCGGTGAACGACGCGCCCGCCGCGCTGATCGGAATCCCGGTGTTCCTGGTCGGTGTGGACCCGAAGGACATCCCCACGGACTGCGCCCGCACCGGGCTGGTCGAGACCGGGCCGTGGCCCGCCCTGCACCGCTGGCTGGGCATCGAGGAGGAACCATGCTTGTCGTCCTGAATCCGCACGCGAACGCGGGGGCCGGTCTCTCGCGCTGGGAGCCGGTGGAATCCGCACTACGGCACCGGTATTCGGATGTGAACGTGGAAATGCCCGCCGACGCCGACCAAGCCGTCAAACTCGTGCGCACCGCCGTGGACGCCGGTGCGCCGCCGGTGATCGCAGCCGCCGGGGGTGACGGCATGGTGCACCTGGTGCTCAACGCGTTGATGGACCCCGCGACGGATCGCCCCCGGGCCGGCGCCGAGAACGTGGCGCTGGGCGCGGTCGGGCTCGGCAGTTCCAACGACTTTCACAAGCCCGTCGCCGAGGAATCCCGGATCAACGGTGTTCCCGTCCGGGTGGACGCCGCGAGCGCGGAGCCGGTCGATATCGGCAAGGCGACGCTGACGCTGTCCGACGGCAGCACCGCCGTGCGGTACTTCCTGCTGAACGCGAGCGTGGGACTCGTTGCGGCGGGCAATCATTCGTTCAATCACGCCACCGGACTCGTGGGGTGGCTGAAGGGCCGCAACGTGGAGGCGGCCATCATCGCGACCGCGCTGCGCAATATCGTCACGCACCGGCCGCTGGACATCCGCGTCAGCGGGGACAACTGGACCTACGCCGCGCCGGTCACCAACGTCGGCGTGCTCAAGAGCGTGCACTTCGCGGGCGGGATGCGCTACGACACCCCGGTCACCCGCACCGACGGCATGTTCGACGTGAACATCTGGGAGCGGGCCGGGCGGTGGCAGACCGTCGGGCTGATCGCCGCGCTGTACCGGGGCCAGTTCACCGGGCGGCCGCGCACGGTGTGCGAGCGGGCGTCGGCGGTGGAGCTGCGGCCCGCCGAAGTCACGCCGCTGGAACTGGACGGAGAGATCACGATGGTGAAGTCGGCGCGCCTCGAGGTGCTGCCCCGAGCGCTGAAAGTGTGTGCGGCATGAGAAAAGTCGTCCTGATCACCGGCGCCGCGAACGGTATGGGCGCGGCGGCCATGACCCATCTCGCCGGGCTCGGTTACCAGGTGGAGGGGTGCGACAAGGTGGCCGCCGACGGGATCGCCACCGTCGACGTGCGCGACACCGAGGCCGTCGACTTCTGGGTGAAGCAGATGCACGAACGGCACGGCCGGATCGACGCCGCCGTCACCTTCGCCGCCCACGGTGTGGTCGGCTCCGTGGAGGAGACCGATCCCGACGAGGCCGCCGCCATCGTGGACACCAACGTGCTCGGCACCCACCGCGTCCTGCGCGCCGTGCTGCCCATCATGCGCGCCCAGCGCTCCGGGCGCATCGTCGTCGTCAGCTCCGGCGCCGGCGCGATCGCCGAACCCTACGGCGGCTGGTACTCGGCCACCAAGGGCGCGGTGGAACGGCTCGGCGAGGCGACCCGAATGGAAGTGGCGCCCTTCGGCATCCACGTCTCGGTCCTGGCCCCCGGCTGGACCGTCACCCCCATCATCGCCAACTCCCCGCACGCCACCAACCCCATCCCCGCCTACGACACCACCCGCGCCTCGGTCCTCTCCCGAGTCACCGGCTACCTCGAGGCGGGCCAAACCCCCGAAGCCGTAGCCCGCCGCCTCCACACCATCCTCTCCACCCCCAAACCCCGCCAAACCTACCTCTGCGGCCGCGACGTCCGAACCTCCTTCTGGACCAGAAGGTTCGTCCCGGGGTGGGTGTACGAACGGTTGGTGAAGTCGTACTACGGGGTGTGAGTGGGGGTGCCGAGCTGTGGATTGTCCGGCCGGATATCGGTTGACGGTCCTGATCCGTCGAACGGGCGGTGTGAGCGTCCGCGGCCGGTCAGAATCGTGCGCATGGTGGAGTTGACGGTCGAGCGGCGGGCGGAGTTGGTGGCGCTGCTCGGGGATGAGGTGGGGTTGCGGGCTCGGTTTCCGAAGGTGGCCGACTATCTGGGTGTCGCGTTGCCGGGTACGGGGGACGAGGGGGCGGACGCGGCGTTCGATCTGCGGTTCGTGCACTTCATGACCGGTGGGGTGAGTGCGAATCCGTACTGGGACATCGTCGCGAGTTCCGTGTCGGAGCGGGAGGGGCGGCGGGTGGTGGACGGTGGGCGCGCGGCGGGGAGTGCGCGGCTCGGGTACGCGCAGACGATTCTGCAAGCGAGCTATGCCTACGCCGTGCCGTCGCCCGAGACTGTCGCGTGGGCGGCCGAGTTCTGCGCCGGTCGTAGTGTGCTCGAACTCGGTGCGGGGCGGGGGTATTGGGCGGCGCAGCTGCATCGGGCCGGAGTCGCGGTTCGTGCGTATGACTCCGAACCGCCCGGCCGGGTCGCCAACGTGTCGTTTCCGGATGCCGCGGGTCAGCGCGACGTGTGGCACGAGGTGCACGGTGTGGACGCGTTCGAAGAACGGCTCCGCGAGGGCAGTGCGGACGCCGTGCTGTTCCTGTGCTGGCCGCCCGGGTGGGGCGGCACCATGGCTTCGGACGCGCTCACCCGCTTCGAGGCCGCGGGCGGTCGGAGGGTGCTGTACATCGGTGAGGCGCGGGGCGGGAAGACCGGTGATGACGCCTTCTTCGACGCCTTGGACGCGCGGTGGCGGCTGGAAACCGAAGACAGCCGGTTCGTTTCGTGGTGGAACCTGTCCGACCGGGCGCAGGGGTGGGCGCGGACGTAGACGCTGCCGGGCGATCCGCTGGATGCCGGGCCGGCGCGGGGCTGTGCAGCGGTTGTGTCACCGCTCGCGGCGGGACTCCGCGATGAGGGTCGCGATGTCGCCGCGCACCGCCGTACCGTGGCCGGGCACCAGGACTTTCGCGTCCTCGATCGCGAGGGCGGCGAGGCTGGTCTCCGCACCGGATTCGTTGTGGTTGAACACCTTCGGCAGCAGCTGCGGTCCGGTCCCGGTGACCAGCGGGTGGCCGGTGACCAGGGCGTCGCCGGAGAAGAGCGCCCCTTCCGACGGCATGAAGTAGGCGGTGTGGCCGTCGGTGTGGCCCGGCGTCGGGATGGCGACGAAGCCGCCGGGTAGTGATTCCAGCGCCGAGGGGGTGGCGGGCTCGGCCGAAGGCACGCTCATACCGATATTGCCGACGACCGCGCGCACGGTCCGCGTCACCCAGCGCACACCGCGCACCGTGGTCAGCTGCTGCACCATCTGCAGCGGCGTGATCTGTTGCAGGTATTCACGTTTGGCGTGGCGCACCTCTTCATCACCGGTGTAGACCGGCGCGCCCGCCTGTTCGACCAGCGTGGGAATCCCGCCGATGTGATCGAGATGCGCGTGGGTCAACAGCACCCCCGCCACATCCCCGACCGAATGCCCGATCTGTCGCACCGACTCCACCACCGCACCCGCATCACACGGATACCCGGCGTCCACCACCGTGACCCCCGCCCCATCACTGACCAGCGCCCAATTCACATTGGTCCCCGCCACCACATACACCGAATCAGAAACCTGCTCGATCTTCATCCCCCCATCCTCCCGCACCAACCCCGACCCACTCCACGGCCCCACGGAGCCCGACAACCTGGCCGTGCCCGTGTCCGGCCAGGTTGTCGAAAAGTGTTAGGGAGAGGACCGTCCCGCCCGGTGTGGGTGGGACGTCCGGTGTCTATTTGGTGGGTGGGTTGAAGGGGGCGTTGATGGTGGTGAAGTACTGCACCGCCGCGGCGATCGCGACGGGGGCGGTGATGAAGATCTGACCCGCGACCGCACCCAACGGTCCCGCGATCACCGCACCCGCGGCACACCCGGCCAGGGCGGCGGGGATGAACGGACCCAACAACCCGACGATCGTGCCACCGACCACGGTGCCGCCCAGGACCCCGCCGAGCACACACCCGACGGCCGCGCCACCGATACCACCGACCAGGGTCGCGATACTGGCACCCAAACTGATGGTCGAGGTCATACGCGACCACGCGGCCTGTTCACGCTCGTACTCCGATTTCCAGGGGGCCTTGTCCTCGAACGGCAACGCGACCGGCTTGTAGACCGCGGTGTCCAGCGACACCTGCGGAGTCATGGTCACCGTCCGGCCCGCGATCTCGGCGGCGATGGGGAACTCGAACTCATCGATCCGCAACGACAACGGCATCCCCGCCACCACCGACCCATCGGTGGCCTTGATCTTCACCACCTGATCCTCGACCACCAACGACCCCGCATCAATCGAGATGATCGACGACGTCTCGGTAGCCGACGCCGAAAAATTGATCACCCCCACATCGGGCGAGGCGGCGCTCGTGCCTGTGGTGGCGGCCAGGGCGGCCGTGGTGAGGATGGTGGCGAGGGCGAGCTTCGTGCTCTTCATTGTGCTTGGAATTCCTTGTGTCAGTAGAGGTTCGAACCGGGGGAGCGCACGGCGGGACGACGGCCGTGTCCGGGGCAGGCCGTTGTCACACGCGCAGGGGACTACCGGTTCGCCGTGCGGAACTTACCGATCGCGCCGAGGAGCACGTCGAGGGCGAGGAAGGCGAGCAGGCTCAGCCCGACCAGCGGGACGAACCACCCGACCACCAGCGCCGCCCCGAGCAGCGGCACCACGATCCACGGCGTGGTGGCGCGCAGCGCGCCGCGTCGCGGGGCACGGCCCGGCCGCAGCCCGGTCGCGCGCGCAGGACGGCGCTGCCACCACATGCGGTAGCCGAGCACGATCATCACGATCAGCCCGACCATGGCCGCGAACAGCAGCAATTGGTTCGCCAGCCCGAACATCAGGCCCATGTGGAACTGGATGCCCCAGTTGGTGAGCTTGGCCATCAGCGGCCACTCCGCGTACGGCAGCCGGTCGGTGAGGGAGCCGCTGCGTCCGTCCACCGCGACCGCGTCGATGGTCAGAATGCCCGGCATACGACGCTCTTTCACCGTGAACGCGGCGTCCGGCGTTGCGGGAACGGCGATTTCGACGGCCTCGTCGATCCCGGCCGCGCGCGACGCCTCGAGCACCCGATCCAGTTGCGCGACACGGTCGTTCTGATCGGCGGGCGCCGGTGCGGGCGAGTGATCGCCACCGTGATGGTGGTCGCCACCGCTCGACGGGGCGGGTGCGGCCGCGCCGGGCAGGGTGGCGTCCACGGCGGGCGTGGTCCAGCTCATCTGCTTTCGCAGGTCGCCGATGTTCGCGCCCGCGTAGGTGGACCAGGTCATGCCGGTCACCGACAGCAGCAGCGCCAGCGGCAGCACCCACGCGCCGATCGCGCCGTGCCAGTTCACATTCCGCAGACGGCCGCCCTTGGTGCGATCCGGGACGAACAGCCGCCCCACGGAGTTCTTCGCCCGCCGGGATCGCACCCGCCGCCACCACAGCACCAGACCGGCCAGGGCGATGATCCACAACCAGGACGCGGCGAGTTCGGCGTAGAGCCGGCCGGGCTCGCCCAGGTGCAGGTCGCGGTGCAGGCGGTCGATCCAGGTGCGCATCGGCAGCGCACCGGAACTGCCGTACACGACGGACTCGCCCACCGGCTGCGCGGTGTAGGGGTCGACGAACACCGCGCGCCGCTCGGAAGCGCCGAGCGTGGGATCGGTGAACATCACCCGCGTGGTGTCCTCGGCGCCGGGCGCGGGGGAGACCGCGGCCAGCGCCAGATCGGGCCGCGTGGCGACGGCGGCCGCGACCTGTTCGGACAGCGGCCGGGTGGCCTCGCCGGGCGTGACCGTCAGCAGGTCGCGCGAGACGAAGGATTCCAGCGTGGGGGACAGGGCGTACAGCGCGCCCGTGACGGCCGCGATGAGAATGAACGGCGCCACGAAGACGCCCGCGTAGAAATGCAGCCGCATGGCGAGCGCCTGCACGCCGTTGCGGCCCGGCCCGCGACGGGCGGGTTCGGGTGGTGACGCCGACGTGCCGGCGTCCGGGGTGATCGTTTCTGTTGTGCTCACGGTCTTTTCGTTTCGGAGGTTCGGAGAACACCCGGTGCTGGCGCGCGATACGGCGACGTCGGTGTGCGTTCGGCGTGGCGGGTGGGAATGCCCTTCGGCGACCTCGCCCATGACACCGCGATCGATGTCTCGGCGGGGCACACCGATGGTCGAGCCGACCGTCGTGGAAGCCGTGTGGGCCCGGCGCATCACCGTTCAGCGGTCGGCCGGGTCCGCGTGGGCGCGAAGCGCATTCGGACACGCTCGCACGGTCGGTGGATCGCCGACCAACGACGCGACACCCGCGTAAACGAGGACACCGCAACCCATCTCGGCACACATCAACGACACGCGAACACATTCGCGCACCGGGTGAAAGGAATCAGACGACGACCGCGACCGGCGGACCCCGGGTGCGCAGCGTCTCCGCCGCGAGAATCCGCAGCACGACCCGGTCGCGGTGCGCGGTCCGCAACGGCGCCGGGTCGGGGATCGTCGGCGCGCGATGGCGCACCGGAAGCACGCGCGCGAGCACCGCGGTGGCGATCCGATAGGCCGCTTCGGCACCGCGAATGACGACCGCCGCGGCGAGGGCGGCGAGCACGTGGGCCGTGAGCATCTGCGGCGTGAGTTGAGCGTCGCCGTGATGCAGGTGCCCGGAACCGATGCCCATCGCCACGTGCCCGAGCAGTTGCCCGCCGACGAGCGCGGCCACGAGTCCGGCCGCGGTGTCGCGCAGCGGCGCGAGCCCGGCCACCAGCGCGCCGACGACGGCGGACGCCGCGGTCAGCAGCGCGAGGGTGGTGCTGTCGGGGGCGGCGCCGCCGGAGGCCCAGCCGTGCGCGGCGATGGCGGCGGTTCCCGAGATCGCTCCGGCCGACCCGCCGCGCAACCGCGCGACGGCGCTGCGACGTCCCGCAGCGGACCGGCCGAACTCGATACTCACCCGCTGATGATAGCCCGAGGCGATCACCACCCCCGACCGGCCCGAGCGCCCGCTACCGGGTGCGATCGGCCTTGAACTCGTTCACCGGGCCCTTGTCCATCCGCACCTCGACCCGCCCGTCGGGGTGCAGCACGGCCGCGGGACGGTGTTCGGAGAACCGCCTGCTGTAGTACTCGAGCCGTTCGATGAGCACGCCCTCCGGCCGGTTGTAGATGATGCCGGGCACGCAGGTGAAGATCCAGCTGGACTTCTTGGCCTGGTCGGCGGGGATGACCACCTGGTCGCCGCCGTTCTCGATGGACAGCGTCACCTTGTACTTGTGGAACGATCCGGTGCCGTTATTGATGGCCGAGTACGCCACCGGGATGACGGCCGCGATCTCGGGCGCGAACCCGATCTCGATGATCTCCTCGGCGCGCCCGCCGCCGCGCGTCACGTCGCCGCGCCCGCGGTCACCCAGGTGGCGCACCAGGTCCCGGAAACGGGGATTGGCGGGGGTGCCCTTGGCGTCGAAGGTGGCGACGTGCACCACATCACCGCTGGTCAGCACTACCAGCGCGTACGCCTCGTAGTCGGTGCCGCTCTCCCAGGCCACTCGAAGGCGGATCACCGGCGTCTTCTCCAGCAGCACCGGCGGCGCGTTCTTCATCAGCGTGACAGCGCCTTTGGCGAAGTTCACGCCGGACTTCAACGGGCCGAGTGGTGGCGGTGGCGTCGGCGGCGGAGCCGGATCCTGTTGCGGCGCCGTCTGTTGCGCCGAGCCCGGGTACGGCGGGAAGAACGCCGGTGGCGGCGGGCTCGACGGAATCTCGATCGGGTCCATCGCACCGGGCCGAACCTGGTGCGGCAGCGGCGATCCGGGAGCGGGCGACCCATGGTGAGCGGCGTGAGGCGGCACCTGGTGGGTGGCGTTCGGCGGCGCCGGGTACGCGGTGTTGGGCGGAAGGTGCTGGGGCGCCGGCGATCCCGGATTCGGCGCACCGTACTGCGACGGCGGAACCGGGTGCGGCGGCACGGGTGCGGCGGGCGGATAGGGCGCGCCGAACTGCTGGGGAGGGGCTCCGCCCTGCGGGTGGGACTGCGCGGCGTAAGGCGTGGCAGGTGGCGGGGGAACCGGAACCTGGTGCGCGGCAGCGGGTTCCTCGTCCACGGCGATGCCGAAATCGGTCGCGAGCCCGGCCAGCCCGGCCGCGTACCCCTGACCGACGTTGCGCAGCTTCCACGTGTTCGACCGCCGGTACACCTCGGCGAGGATCACGGTGGTCTCCGAGGTGAGCCCGGTGATCGGCAGATCGTGCGCGAGCCCACCGTCTTCGGTGATGCGCACCGCCAGCGGGATGCCGCCGAACACGCCGTTGTCGACCGAGGCCGACACCACCAGCCGGTCGGTGCTGCCCGCGACGCGCGGCAGGTCGATGCTCACCGCGCCTTCGGCCAGTCGCACGGCGCCGTCGGGGGAGGTGGGCTGGTTGTAGAAGACGAAGTCCTCGTCGCCGCCCACCTTGCCGTCCTCGCGCAGGCACAGCACGGTGAGATCGATGCCCGCGGGTGTCGCCGCGACGTGCAGCCTGCCCCCGCCGAGAGTGACGTTTCCACCTTTGCCGATCACGCTGGACATCGGTCCCCTGTCACTCGAACTGCCTCTCGGGCGACAGCCTAGTACGCCGGGTGCCCGCCGTGCGGCTCACGTGGTGCGGGCCGCACGGCGTCGCGGCAGGTCAGGCCTCGATCTCCATCTCCACCAGCGGCTTGCGCAGCAGTTTGCCGGTGGCGTTGCGGGGCAACTCGTCCAGGAAGACCACCTCGCGCGGCACCTTGTAGCGCGCCAGGTTCGCCTTGACGTAGTCCTTGATCTCCTGCGCGTCGCGCGCGGATTCCGGGCCGGGCACCACGAACGCGCGCAGGCGCTTGCCGAACTCGCGGTCGTCCACGCCGACCACCGCGGCCTCGAACACGTCCTCGCGCCCGGCGATCAGGTTCTCCACCTCGAGCGGGAAGACGTTCTCGCCGCCGGAGACGATCATGTCGTCGTCGCGGCCGTCGATGTAGAGCAGGCCGTCGGCGTCGAAATGTCCCACGTCGCCGCTGGACATCATGCCGTCGACGATCTCCTTGTTGCGGCCGTCGGTGTACCCGCCGAAGGCGAAACCGTTGTCCACGAAGATGGTTCCGGTGACGTTCGGCTCGGTGATCGGCTTGCGGTTCTCGTCGAGCAGGACGATGCGGATGCCCACCGGCGGGCGGCCGGCCGTGGTGGGGGACTTGCGCATGTCGGCCGGAGTCGCGACGGTCATCACCGCGCACTCGGTGGACCCGTACAGGTTGTAGAGGCTGTCGTTGAACCGGTCCAGGGTGCGGGTCACCACGTCGGGCGGGATCGCCGAGCCCGCCGCGAAGATCACCTTGATGGTGCTCACGTCATAGGAATCGAGCACCCGCTCGTCCAGATCCAGGATGCGCTGCAACATCGTCGGCACCACGACCAGCGAATCCGCTTTGTAGCGTTGGATATTCGCCAGTGTCTGCTCCGGGTTGAAGCGGCGCTGCTGGAAGATCACCCGGTTGCCCAGCGCGAGCCCGAGCGTGAACTGGGACAGGCCGGTGCCGTGGAAGATCGGCGCGGCCATCACCATGGTGCCGCCGTTGGGCAGCGGGACCCGGTCGAGGAACTGCGCGGAGGCGAAGGGGCTCACCCGGTCGCGCGGCGCGCCCTTCGGGGTGCCGGTGGTGCCGCTGGTCAGGATGACCATGCCGCCCGGCTTGGCCGGGGCGGGCAGCGGATCGGTGGCGCGACCGGCCGAGAGCGACTCCACCGTCGGGATCGACGGGTCGGCGCCGTCCTTGTCGTCCACCCACGT
The DNA here is from genome assembly GCF_036051655.1 of Nocardia puris. Taxonomy (NCBI): domain Bacteria; kingdom Bacillati; phylum Actinomycetota; class Actinomycetes; order Mycobacteriales; family Nocardiaceae; genus Nocardia; species Nocardia puris. Next base: position 3,806,392 of record NZ_CP107943.1, read on the forward strand.
GAGCACGCGGGGGATCTCGGCGGGGATGGCGTTCATCAGGTCGAGGAACTCGCTGTCGTGCAGGACGACCTTGACCTTCTCGCGTGCGGCCACATCGGCGAACTGGGGTTTGGCGAAACCGGTGTTCATCAGCACCACCCGCACGCCGAGCTTGCCCGCGGCCAGCATGCTCAGCACCATGCCGCGGTGGTCGCGCGCCAGCAGGGCGACCACGTCGCCCGGCGCGACGCGCTGGGCGCGCAGGCCGCGCGCGAACGCGTTGGACTGCTCGTCGAGCTGCCCGTAGGTCAGCTCACCGCGTTCGTCGACGATGGCGGCGGCGTGCGGCCTGGTCTGCGCGGCGTGCATGACGACGCCGGCGAACGGACCGAACTTGAGGACGTTGACGGCCGACCGGGCCGCGTGATCGGGCCGCAGCGGGTTGAACAGGCCCCGCTTGGTCATGACGCGCACGCTCTGGGCCAGCTCGCCGGCCTTGCGCACGGGGCCACCCAGCCCGGGAAGGGACAAAGACATCAGGGAACAACCTTCCGCGATCCACGCACCGAGACGGGGGTGGTGTGGACCGCAACTTCGAGATCCAGTGCTGCTGCTGACAATAGCAAGCAACTGTCACTCGATGTGTCCTGTCTCTCACCGCCCCGATTCGGGGCGGTGAGGTCCGGGATGTCAGGCGGTATCGAATCGTGCCTGACCAGGGGCCCTACGTGGTGACGCTGCGCTGCCTCCTGGAGGGCCTGACCCGGTCAGGCGGTGACGTCGTACTCCACGAGCACCCGGCGCAGCAGCTTGCCGGTCGGGTTGCGTGGCAGGTCGTCGAGGAAGATCACCTCACGCGGCACCTTGTAGCGGGCGAGGTTGTTCTTGACGTAGCTCTTGATCTCCTCGCCGTCCGGGTTGTGGCCCGGCTCGGGGACTATGAACGCGCGCAGGCGCTTGCCGAATTCCACGTCGTCCACGCCGATGACGGCGGCGTCGAACACGTCGTCGCGCTCGAGCAGCAGGTTCTCCACCTCTTGCGGGAAGACGTTCTCGCCGCCGGAGACGATCATGTCGTCATCGCGGCCGTCCACCATGAGCAGGCCTTCGTCGTTGAAGTGGCCCACATCGCCGCTCGACATGTAGCCGTCGATGATCTGCTTGTTCCTGCCGTCGGTGTAGCCCTCGAACGGCGCGCCGCTGCGCACGAAGATGCGGCCGGTGACGTTCTTGCCCTCCACCAGCTGGTCGTTGTCGTCGTAGAGACGTACGTCGCAGGTGATGGGCGGGCGGCCGACGGTGCCCGGCGCGATGGCCAATTCTTCCGGCGTGCCGATGGAGGCGATGGCGACCTCGGTGGAGCCGTACAGGTTGTACAGCACCGGGCCGAACGCCTCGGTGGCCTTGATGCACAGTTCCGGCGCCAGCGCCGAACCCGCCAGCAGGATCACCCGCAGCGAGGACAGGTCGTACTTGGCGCGCACCTCGGGCGGCAGCTCGGTCATGCGGTGCAGCATGGTGGGCACCGCGACCAGCATCTCGGCCTTGTGGTCGCTGATCATCTTCAGCGTGGCCTCGGCGTCGAAGCGGCGGCGCATGACGATCTTGTTGGTCAGCACGGTGCCGACCAGCCAGGTGCCCAGGCCGGTGCTGTGGAAGATCGGGGACACGATCACCATGGCGCCGCGGCGCGGGAACGGCACCCGGTCCACGAACTGGGCGGTGGCCATCGGCGTGACCTTGGTGCGCGGCGCGCCCTTGGGCAGGCCGGTGGTGCCGCTGGTGAGGATGATGAAGCCGCCGGGCTTGCTGGGCGCGGGCAGCGGTTCGGTGCTGTTGGCCGCGATCAGGTCGTCGAAGGTCTGCGCGCCCTCGGGGAGTGCGGTGCCTTCGTCCACCCAGGTCAGGAAGCGCGGCAGATCGGCGGGCAGCGCGTCGAGCAGGTCCAGGAACTCGCTGTCATGCAGGACGGCGGTGACATTCTCGCGAGCGCAGACCTCGGCGAACTGCGGCTTGGCGAAACCGGTGTTCATCAGCGCGATGCGCACGCCCAGCTTGCCCGCGGCGATCTTGGACATGATGAGGCCGCGGTGGTCACGGGCGAGGACGGCGATGACCTGTCCCTCGGTGATGCCGGCCGCCTGCAGGCCGCGCGCGACGGCGGTGGACTGCTCGTCGAGTTCGCGGTAGGTGAGTTCGCCGCGCTCGTCGGCCAGGGCGGCCTGATCGGGCGCGATACGGGCCGAGTGCCGGACCAGGGCCGCGTGCGGGCCGTAGATCCGGGTCTCCTTCATGGTCTTCAGCGTCTCCAGCGGGGCCTTGGGATCGCTGACTCCGCGGGACCGCAACACCCCCAACGCCTTCAGGGTTTCCAGCACACGCGTCACCTACAACACCTCCACTGAACTGTCGCGCAGCCGGACGACCCGCGATCTCTATCTTGTGTGGATGCTTACCGTAGCAGTGAACGTGTGCGTCATCACAGGTAAAGACGACAAACCGGACAGTCGACTGTGGGCGTCGCGGCCGCGCCGGACGCGGTAATGGTCGCCGGACCTGCGTCGATGACGGCGTGATGCGAAGAGCTAGGGTTGGCACGCAGTGCCAACCCTAGCTCTCCCGGTGATACGGAGCCGTGCGCGGAGGTGCTCCGCAGCACGGTCTCGGTCAGTTGTAGACGGCGCCCAGCGAGGGGAACGAGATGGTGCCCAGCTGGTACTGGAAGCCGTCCGGGTGATCGTCGCTGACCGGGACCGACCAGCGGTGCCACAGCGAGCCGTAGACCGCCGCCACCACCGGGCCCGCGCCGGTGTCGAGGACCCGGGTGCGGATGGTGGTGTCGACCGGGATGTCCTGGTGCTCGATGAGCAGGTCGGTGCCGCTGCGGCCGTTGGCCAGGTTCAGCCACACGACCTCGAGCTTGGCGCCGGTCTGGTTCGGCGAGATGGTGCCGGGGCCGCCGAAGAAGCCGAAGCGGAACCCGTCGATGCCCAGCGCGATGCCCGACCCGTACACGCCGGGGCCCTGGCCGCGGCCGATATCGGAGTTGGCCGGAACCTGGAAAGGCTGTGCGGGCAGGGCGATTTCGCCCGCCTCGGCCAGCCGCTCGGGCTCGGCCAGCAAACGATCGACGGCCGCCTCCGCGTCGGGGTTGCCCTCGGCGGCCACGCGCAGCTGCTGCACAGCCGACACCCAGTCCAGCGCGGCGGGCTCGGCCGTCGCGCTGCCGCTGAACACCCCCGCGAACAGTGCCGACGCGGCCGCGACCGCGGTGAGATGACGTATGAAGCTCAGACCACGCATAACCAATGCTCCTCAGAGAATCCTTGGTACTGCCCTTGCTGAATTCGTCCGCTGAATCGACGCGGACATGCCACCCGGGACCATAGCCGATCGCCGGGACAACCTGTGGCAATCCCGGGGGGAGCCGCGAATTCGAGATTCGGGCGATTTCCGCCCCCGCGCCCCCGATTGTCAACTACAGTCTGTAGTAGAACGTTCGGCCACGACCCCGGAAAGGGTGGACGGCGATGACGGTGGAGTCCGAGACGATCACGCCCGCGGCCCGCGTCTGCGGTATTCCGGAGGGCAACCGGCATCGGCCGCGCGGCTGGCCGGGGCACCTCGCGGCCGTGGCGACCTCCGGCTCGGCGATACCCGCCGCGCGGATCATGCTGGAACATTCGGCGCGCGAACGGTTCCGGCGGTTGCGCGGCGCCGTGGCCGAGCGCGGGGACCGATCGCGCGGCACCATGCGGGCGCTCGTCGCGAGTCCCGGCGGGCGGTTGCGCTGGCGTGACGTCGCCCGGCCGCGGCTGCCGGGACCCGGTGCGGCCCTTGTGCATCCGATCGCCGCGGCGACCTGCGATCTGGACCGGCCGATGGCGCTGGGGCGCACGCCGTTCCCGCTGCCGATGCACTTCGGGCACGAGTGCGTCGCGGAGGTGGTGGAGATCGGCGAGGAGGTCACCACCGTTCGTCCCGGTGACCGGGTCGTCGTCCCGTTCCAGATCAATTGCGGAACGTGCGGGCCGTGTACGTCCGGACTCACCGCGAATTGCGTTGGTGTGCCGCCTATTTCCATGTTCGGGTTCGGGCTCACGGGCGGGCACTGGGGCGGTACCTTCTCGGATCTGCTCGCCGTGCCCTTCGCCGACGCGATGCTGGTGCCGCTACCCGACGGGATCGATCCGGCGGCCGCGGCGTCGGTGGCCGACAACGTCACCGACGGGTACCGGGCGATCGCGCCGCGCCTACCGGAGTTGCTCGCGCGCGACGCCGACGCCCAGGTGGTGGTCTTCGCCGATGTGGCGCGCAGGCCGCCGTTCAGCGCCAGCGTGGCGCTGTACGCGGGGCTCGTCGCCCGTGCGCTGGGTGCCCGCACCGTGCACCTGGTGGACCGGCGCCCGCACGTCCGCCGGCACGCCGAGGCGCTGGGTCTGCACGCGCACCAGCTCGAGGGCCGCAGGAGTATCGGGCGGGCCGCCCTGGTGGTGGATACGAGCGGGGTCTCGGCGGGCCTGAACATGGCGGTCCGGCAGACGGCGCCCGACGGTGTGTGCCTGTCGCTGGCGTCGCTGCACCGGATCAGCCGGATCCCCACCGCGCTCATGTACGGGCGCAATATCACCCTCGAGCTGGCCCGGTCGCACGCCCGCGCCCACATCCCCGCCGTCCTCGATCTCATGCGCGACGGGCGCCTGGCCCCGCAGGACGTGACCACCCACCTCGGCGCGTTCGACCGCGCCGACCGCCACATCACCGATCATGTGCGCGGCGAGGCGACCAAGACGATCCTCGTCGAGTGAATCGCCGGCGCTACTCGCCCTGTTCGGTGCTCGCACCCCGCGGTGACAACCGCACCACGCCCGAGTCGAGATCCAGTTCCAGCCGCGGGCGCTCCTCCTGGCCGTTGCTGTCCCCGCTCTCCTCGTTGTTCAGCTTCTTCCCGGGGAAGAGCTCACCCATGATGCCCATATCCCCACGATAACCACGTCGCCCACGAGGCGCCCGGCGTCGTCGCCGGCCACGCACGGAACACGGTGCGGGGCAAAGAAACCGGTCGCCGCCATGACGTATGGTCGTCGCACCTCCTGTCGAGGGGCGGTGGACTCGGTCCACACACCGCGCCCAGAGAGGAGGTGGTGGGGGATGGCGAAACATCGCCGGAAGAAGAGCAAAGCCCCGGTCGACTACGGCATCATCTTGACCTGTGCTGCCGTGGTCGCCGGGGCGCTCATAGTGGTCCGCCGAGTCGTGCGGGCTAGCTAGTCCCACCGGTGGAGCGTCGTTCGCGCGGCGCTTCACCTCCCGGCATCACTTGCGTGACGGATCCGAGTTTATCAGCTCACTTCAGCTCGGCGCTGGTCTTGCCGAGGACGCGCCGGGCCACGATGAGCTGCTGGATCTGCTGGGTGCCTTCGAAGATGTCGAGGATCTTCGAGTCGCGGCCCCACTTCTCCAGCAGGGTGCGCTGCGAGTAGCCGATGGTGCCGGCCAGTTCGACGGCCTTGAGGGTGACGTCGGTGCCGGTGCGGCCCGCCTTCGCCTTCGACATCGACGCCTCGAGCGAGTTGGGCTTCTTGTTGTCGGCCATCCACGCCGCGCGCAGCGACAGCAGGTAGGACGCCTCGTAATCGGCCTCCAGCCGCAGGAATTCGGCGGCGGCGGCGTGCTGGTTGATCGCCGGGGTGTCGTAGGAGATCTCGATGCCCGCGTCGGTGAGGATGGCGCGCAGCTCCTCGAGTGCGGCCCGCGCGACGCCGACGGCCATCGCCGCGACCAGCGGACGGGTGTTGTCGAAGGTCTGCATGACCCCCGCGAAACCCTTCTCCACGTTGACTTCCGGGCTGCCGAGGATGTTGTCCTTCGGGATGCGGCAGTCCTGCAGCAGCAGCACGGCGGTGTCGGACGCCTTGATGCCGAGCTTGTGCTCGAGGCGCGCCACCGACAGGCCGGGAGCGTCGCGCGGCACGACGAAGGACTTGATCGCCGCGCGGCCCAGGCTGCGGTCGACGCTGGCCCACACCACGACGTGGGTGGAGCGCTCGCCCGCGGTGACGAAGATCTTCTCGCCGTTGAGGACCCACTCGTCGCCGTCCAGCACGGCGGTGGTGGTGACGGCCGCGGAGTCGGAGCCGAACGACGGCTCGGTGATGGCCATCGAGGCCCACACCTTGCCGAAGCGCTCGAGCTGCTCGTCGGTGGCGACGGCCGCGATGGCGGCGTTGCCGAGGCCCTGGTAGGGGATCGACAGCATCAGGCCGACGTCGCCCCACGAGGTCTCGAGCGCGTTCAGCAGCGCGGACATGTTGCCGCCGTTGGTGTTGCCGAGCAGCTCGGTGGCGTGCGGGTCCTTCTTCTCGCCGCCGTCCTCGCGGCCGCCCGCGGCGCCGCCGATCTTCTGGGTGCCGGAGTCGGCCAGACCCTCCACCATGGCGGCCATGGTGTCCAGCTCGACCGGGTAGGCGTGCTCGGCGAGGTCGTACTTGCGCGAGATCGGGCGGAAGATCTCCGCGGCGACCTGGTGGGCCTGGTTGGCGCTGGCCCGCAGCTTCTTGGGGAGTTCGAGGTTGATCATGTTCAGGTCTCTCCTGGAGTAAGGAACGGGCCGGTCAGATGAGCACGACACCCTCGGCGACGCCGATGGCACGCAGATCGCGGTACCAGCGCTCGACCGGGTGTTCCTTGGTGAAGCCGTGTCCGCCCAGCAGCTGCACGCCGTCCAGGCCGATCTGCATGCCCTTGTCGGTGGCCAGCTTGCGGGCCAGCGCCGCCTCGCGGGCGAAGGACAGGCCCTGCTCGGCGCGGGAGGCGCCGCGCAGCGTCACCAGGCGCAGGCCGTCGAGCTCGATGGCGATATTGGCGACCATGAACGCCACCGCCTGGCGGTGCGAGATGGGCTCGCCGAACGCCTCGCGCTCGTTGACGTAAGGGATGACGTAGTCGAGCACGGCCTGGCCGGTGCCCGCGGCGAGCGAGGCCCAGCCCAGGCGCGCCAGGCGCACCGCGTCGGCGTAGTCCTCGGCGCGGGACTTGGCGTCGCCCTCGCCCAGGATCGCGTCGGTGGGCACCGCGACGTCCTCGAGTACCAGGCGGCCCAGGCCCGCGGCGCGCAGACCCATGCTCGGGTCGGCCTCCACCACCAGGCCCTTGCTGTCCGACGGCACGATGAACAGCGCCGGGCGGCCGTCGAGTTCGGCGGCGATCAGGAACAGTTCGGCGTCGGCCGCGGCGGGGACCAGGCTCTTCACGCCGTTGAGGCGGTAGCCGCTGGGGGAGCGGGTGGCCTTGGTCCGCAGGGCGAACGGGTCGAACAGGGCGCGCGGCTCGCTGATCACCACGGACGCCTGCGGCACGTTCTCGCCGGTGAAGGCGGGCAGGTAGGTCTGCTGCTGCGCGTCGGTGCCCCACTGCGACAGCGCCACCGCGACACCGCTGGGCGCCAGGATCGGCAGCGCCAGGCCCATATCGCCGTGCGCGAGCGCCTCGGCGACCATGGAGTTGGTCACCGCACCGCGCTCGGAGGCCGCGCCCTCGAGCTCCTCGGGCACGTTGATGAGCGTGATGCCCAGTTCGGCGGCGCGCTCGAGCAGATCGCGCGGGGCCTTGGCGGAGTTGTCGGCCTCGTAGGCGGCCGGGCGCAGGATCTCGGCGGCGAACTCCTTCACCGTCTCGACGATCATCTGCTGTTCGTCCGACGGCGTGATGTCGAAGAGGTCCTTGCCCTTGGACTCGTTGTCCGCGAGCCGCTTCGGCTGGCCGCCGCCCGCGACCTTGTTGAACGCGCGGGTGGCCGCGCCGAGGGTGCGGAAACCGGTCTTGGTGCTCTCGTAGGTGACTCGCTCGATCGGCTTGCGCAGGTTGTACTTCTCGGCGAGCTCCGACCCGGTGAGAGTCGTCATGACCCGCATCGCGGCGCCCATCCAGTCCCGCTTGGGCTGGGAGAGGCCGACGGCGGACGTGTCTTGACGTCGCTTCGTTGCGCTGTCTCGAGTGCTCATCATCACCTGTTTTCTCGGGTGGGTGGGTGAGGTCTGGCCCCAGCTATCTTACTCCTGAGTAAGGCTATCTTACTCCAGAGTAAGAAGACAGTCGAGGGGTCTACGGTCTCGATGCTGCCGCTTGACTGCCGCGCGGGCCGGATGGGTGGGATTTTCGTTGCGCAACCCCGGTCGCGGGCCGTTTTTCTGGTGAAGAGTCACGATTGCCAAATAGTGAAACGAATCTACTTCACAAAGTGTCGGGGTTCGCTACCGTGTCGGCACGTTGTCTGCCCCCTGGATGGAGGTCTTGTTCATGAAACGCCTTGTTTGTATGGCGGGAATCGCGGCGGTGGTGGGGCTGGGGGCCGCGCCCGCCGCCGCGGCGCCCGGTTTGCCGTTGATACCCGTCGACGTGGATCCCGGCGGTCCGGTGCTCGACTTCGGTTCGGGCGCACCGGTGCTCGACTTCGGGTCGGGTGAGGGCGGCTTCGGCATCGACCTCGGTTCCGGTGAGTTCGGGTTCCCCTCGGGGTCGTCCTCCGGCTCCGGCGGTTCCGGTTCGGCCTCGGGCTCGGGCACCGGTTCGGGACGCTGACCGACTGGGGGCGTGCGCGTGACGCGCGCCCCCACCCCCGGGGCGAAGCATCCAGCAGGGTGAGTGGCCGTATGCGATGGTGACGGCATGTATTGGGTCGCGGGGGTGCTCGCCGTCGTTCTGGTCGCCTTCTCCAATAGGTACGGCTACCACCGGGACGAGCTGTATTTCCTCGCGGCGGGCCGTCACCTGTCCTGGGGATACGCCGATCAGCCGCCGCTGACCCCGGCGGTGGCGCGGGCGATGTCGGCGATCGATGCCGATTCGCTGGTGTTGCTGCGGATGCCCGCGGTGCTGGCGGCGGTCGTCGTGGTGATCTGCGCGGGGTTGATGGCGCGCGAACTCGGCGGCGGGCGAGGCGCGCAGGCGCTGGCGGCCGGTGCGGTGGCGAGTGCCGCGATGGTGCAGGGCGTCGGGCATATGTTGAGCACGGCGGGGTTCGAACTCGCGGTGTGGTCGGTGCTGACGGTGTTGGTGTTGCGGTTGCTGCGCGAGGGGGCGACGCCGGGATATCTATGGCCGGCGATCGGTGCGGTGGTGGGGATCGGCCTGTTGAACAAGTTTCTGCTGGTCGCGCCGGTAGGGGTGCTGGCGGTGTCGTTGGCCGTGGTGGGACCGCGAAAGGTGTTCGCGAGCAAGTATTTTCCGGTCGCCGTCGGGGTGGCTGGGTTGCTTTGGCTGCCGTATCTGGTGTGGCAGGCGCGCAATGGTTGGCCGCAGTGGGAGTTGAGCCGCGCAATCGCGGGCGGCTCGTCGGGGACCTCGGACTCCCCGGTGATGTTTGTGCTGCTGCAATTCGGGCTGATGGGTCCGTTGCTGGTACCCCTGTGGATCTATGGGCTGTGGTGGTTGTGGCGGGGAGTGCGCTATCGCGCTTTCGTCGTGACCTATGTCGTGCTGCTCGTGGTGTTCCTGTTCGCCGGGGGCAAGGCCTACTACCTGGGCGGGATGTATCCGATTCTGTTGGCGGCCGGTGCGGTCGGGCTCGCGCGGGTGCTCGACGGGCATCGGATTCGGTGGGCGGGAGTGGGTGCCGTGGTCGCGGTGAACGCGGTCGGTTCGGCGCTGCTGTTCCTTCCGGTGTTCCCGGTCGAATCGCTGCCCGAGACACCGGTGCTCGCGGTCAATTACGACGCCGGGGAGACCGTCGGATGGCCCGAATTCGTGCGTCAGATCGGCGCGGTGCGTGCGGGACTCGGCCCCGATGTCGCCGTGCTCACCGACAACTACGGGGAAGCGGGTGCGATCGAAAGATACGGTGCGCCATACGATCTGCCGACACCGCACTCCGGGCACAACTCGTACTGGTGGTGGGGGCCGCCGCCCGACACCGCCGAGCTGATCACCGTCGGGATCGACCGCGACCGGCTCGAATCATTGTGCGCGAGTATCGAACCGGCCGGTCACCTCGACAACGGGCTCGGCATCGACAACGACGAACAGGGCGCGCCGCTGTTCGTCTGCCGCGGCACCCGCGCGCCGTGGTCGCAGCTCTGGCCGGAGGTCCGCCGGCTCGGGTAGGGGCTGTCTCGGAGTCCGGCCGGAGCAGCCGTGGTTCGGATCGTCTGGCAAGGCGGGGGAGCCGGGGTTGTCTCGGCGACGACGACAACGCGGCCAGGGGTGATCCGAACCACGGAAGAGCCGACTGTGACTCCGGTGCAGTCACGCCCTCGTAGGCATCGCGGCCGAAGACTTGCACGCCGATCGAGGACAGCAGGTCGGCCAAGGCCCTACAGCCCGTGGCGGGCCAGGAAGTCCAGCACCGTCTCGTGCCATCGGTCCGGCTGCTCGGCCACGAGGACGTGTCCCGCCTCGATCTCGGTGTACTCCGCACCGGGGATCGCGGCGGCCAGCGCGCGTTGGTGTCGATGGTGCCGCCCGCCCCGTGGGCCAGGACGATGCCGGGACCGGAGCCGGTCACCGAGGTGCGCAAGGGTATCTCTGCCATGGGCCGAAGTTAGGGCTTGACATGGGTGTGAAAGCCAACGCCTTCGGCGTATTGCTCGGCATATTGTGCCGAACGCCATAGGGGCGGTCAGTGGTCGCCTTGGCATGGCCCTACGCCTGGAGGTGAAGGCCAACGATGTGTGATCGGAGTCATATGCTGATCGGGGAGTTGTCGCGCGCCAGCGGGGTGCCCGCGCGCCTGCTGCGCTATTACGAGGAGCAGGGACTGTTGCGGCCGGGCCGCGACGGGAAGGGTTATCGCACCTATGATCCCGGCGCGGTCGACCTCGTCTCGCGCATCCGCGAACTGCTCGCCGCGGGACGGTCGACCGACGACATCCGCGGGCTGATGCCGTGCCCGCTCGATCCCGGGCGGTGGGTGTCTCCTGCGAGGAGGCGCTAGCGCTGGTGGAGCGGCGCCACGCCGAGACCGAGGAGCGGATCGCGGAGCTGGTCGCGCAGCGGGACCGGCTCGGCGCGCAGCGCGACGCGATCCGCGACTACCTCGCTGGGCAGGTGGTACAGGCGTAGGCGGTGCCCCTCCGGCGTGTTGGCGCGCGGTATCGCGGGCCGTCTCGATGACCTCCTTCGTGACGCGGTCGCACAGGAGAGCGCGCCCGTCACTCCGATACCGCCCGGACTCGATCGTCATCGGCCGCGCTGTCGGCGAAATCCGGTATCGGCGTCTACTCCGTCTTGCCGCGCAGCGCTCCGAGTCCCGGATACCTCCCGGCCGACTCCGGGACCCGGCCCGGCGCTGTTAGCTTTGTGCGTATGCGTAAAGGGATGGGGAGCAAGCGGTTCGGCGTCGCCGTGGTCGCGGCGACGGCCGTGCTGTGCGGAACGCCCACGGCGGGTGCGGTTTTCGAGCCCGCGACGTGCTCGGACGGGTGGACCTCGGAGACGGTGGTCGAGGGCGTCGGCAACCTGGAGAACCTCGACAGCGACGGCGCGGGCGGCTTCTATGTCACGGGCCTCCTCGACGGCTACCTGGCCCACGTGGACGCCGACGGACAGTTCCACAAGCTGGTCACAGGGCTCGATCACCCTGCGGGCGTGCGTGTTTCGGGACGATCGGTGTACTTTCTCACCGGTGACGGCTTGGCCGAGGCGCCGGGCACGCTCCAGCGCTACGACATCGATACCGGTGCGGTGGAGGTGCTGCTGACCGGGCTCAACGGTCCGAACGGGCTCCTGCTGCTCCCCGACGGCGACCTGCTGTTCACCACCATCGGCGTGCGCGGGACGCCCACCGGCATCTCCCGCTATCGCCCGTCGACCGGCGAGTACACCGAGACGTGGTCGGCGCTGCCGCTCAGCAACGGCATCGCCCTCGCCCCCGACGGCCGATCGATCTTCGCCGACGACCTCACCATGCGGATCTACCGCATCCCGCTCGACGCCCCGGGCGAGCACACCGTCATCGCCGGCGCCCCACGCACGCTGGGCATGTTCGACGACATGGAGGCGACCAGCGACGGCACCCTCTTCGTCGCCGACCACCTGCACGGCGCGGTGTTCCAGGTGGACACGGCCACGGGCGCGGCCTGCGCGATCATCTCCGGCCTGATCAAACCCGGTCCCACCCGCAACCCGCCCGACGGCGCAACCTCGGTCCGCATCGACCGCGACGGCACGGGGTGGGCGCTGTACGTCACCAGCATGGACGGCACCTTGCGCCGCCTGACCCCACCGGCGGGCATCGATCTGACCCCGGCCGACGAACGGCGCCGGTAGAGGCTCGGCCCGGGCGGGTGGCGGCGTAGTCTGCCGTGTACGCCTCGGCCATGCCGCCGAATTCGCCTGGAGTGTGCGAGCTCGGGCGCGACCGCGGCCGAGTCGGCATCCGGAGTCGGGTCCGGGTTCGGGCGCGTGGTGAATTGCACTGCGGCGCGGGTGGCACCCGTACCCGGAGGACGTGTCACTGCGTGGCCGGGCAGCAGTGGGATGCGCGAGATCGGATCACGGTTCGCGGAGTTTGTGGCTGCCTGGGCGCGGTTGGCCCCCGGTCGGCCGCCCGTCAGTCCGCGCCGAGGCGGGCGAGGACCGTGTCGTGGAGCAGGCCGTTGGTGGCGACGGCGTCGCCACCGTGCGGGCCGGGCTCGCCGGACAGGGAGGTGAAGGTGCCGCCCGCTTCGCGGACGAGGACGTCGAGCGCGGCCAGATCCCACAGCGACACTTCGGGTTCGGTCGCGATGTCCAGGGCGCCCTCGGCGAGCAGACAGTAGCTGAAGAAGTCGCCGTAGCCGCGCACCCGCCACACCTCGTCGGTGAGCGCGAGGAAGTTCTCGCGCAGGCCGCGCTCGCGCCACCCGGACAAGCTGGAGAACGCCAGGCTCGCCGACCCCAGGTCCGGCACCGCCGACACCGAGATCGGCTGGGGCGCACCGGGATGGAAGCTCGACCAGGCGCCGGAACCGGTGGCCGCCCACCAGCGCCGCGCCAGCGCAGGCGCGCTCACCACACCCACCACCGGCACGCCGTCCTCCAGCAGGGCGATGAGGCTGGCCCAGATCGGCACGCCGCGCACGAAGTTCTTGGTGCCGTCGATCGGGTCGATCACCCACTGGCGGCCGGTGAACTCCGCGTCACCCCCGAACTCCTCGCCCAGCACCGCGTCACCGGGACGTTCGGCGCCCAGCACCCGCCGCAGCTCCCGCTCCACGGCGAGATCGGCGTCGGACACCGGCGTGAGGTCCGGCTTCGCGTCCACCTTCAGGTCCAGCGCGCCGAACCGCGCCTTGGTGATCGCATCGGCCTCGTCGGCCAGCCGCAGCGCGAGTTCGAGATCGGAGGAGTGAGCAGCCACGATCGCAAACCCTAGCGCCCGTGAGCGAGGACGGGCAGACGGCTGTCCGCTCAGACCCCCACGCGCGCACCCCGCGCCGCCGCCAGCGCCGTGCTCCACCAATGCAACCGGTCCAGCATGACCGCCGCGGCGGCCACCGGCTCGTCGGGCTCGCGCAGCTTTCCCTCGTCGTCGAACAGCAGGTAGTAGCGCGGGAACGCGACGTATTCTCGCACCGTGTGCGCGTCGAGTTCGCCGAACACCTGGCGCAGGTGCTCGATGGCGAGCAGTCCGCCGCTGGCCCCGCTGTAGCCGACGAAGCCGATCGCCTTGCCCTGCCACTGGGTGAAGTGCCAGTCGATGGCCGATTTCAGCGCGGCCGGGTAGCTGCGGTTGTAGTCGGGAGTGACGACGACGAACGCGTCGGCCGCGGCCAGCCGGGCGGTGAGGTCGAGCATCCCGGCCGGGCGCGGCGGGTCAGGCTCCAGCGCGGGCGGCACCGCGGGCAGCGCGAGCGGCAGATCGGCCTCGGCGAGGTCGATCACGTCGACCTCGAATCCGCCGTGCGCGGCGGCCTGGTCGGCGAACCAGGCGGCGACCGTCGGCGCGAAGCGCCCCTCCCGGACGCTGCCGATGATCACCGCGAGTTTCAATGACGACATGGTGTTCCCTCCTGCTGGTCTCCGGCGGCACGAGCGCCGCCGAGATCAACTCTGTCGCCGGTCGGCCATGCCGGGGAGGCCGCGTGGAGGGTGGTAGTGGCAGGGACACCCTCGCGCGCGCAACCGCTTGTACGGTCGAAGGGTGAGCGAGAACGAGCTGGGTCTGTTCCTGCGCAGCAGACGTGAAGCGGTGCCGCCCGCGCTGGTCGGCCTGCCCGCGGGCCCGCGCCGCCGCACTCCCGGATTACGTCGCTCCGAACTCGCCACACTCGCCGGCGTGAGCGTCGAATACCTCACCCGGTTGGAACAGGGGCGTGATCGTCATCCCTCGCCTTCGGTTCTTTCGGCACTCGGTGACGCTCTCCGCCTCACCCCCGTCGAGCGCGTTCACCTGTATCGGCTCACCAAAGGCGCCGATCCCGGATTCAGCTGCACCGGGGGAGTCGCCCCGAACCGCGAGGTGCGCGTCACCGTGCGCGCGGTGCTGCAGCAACTGGATCCCGCGCCCGCGGCGGTCGTGAACCGGGTCGGCGAAGTGCTGGCCTGCACCGAGGGCTACCACCGCTTGATGGGTCCGACCGGCCTGCTCGACGACGACCCCGCCAGCTTCCCCCTCTACGTCTTCACCGACCCGAGGGCCCGCGCCCTCTACCCGGACTGGGACCACGTGGCCGACGAGTGGGTCGCCACCATAAAGCAAGGCCCGTTCCGCGCCGACCCCGCCGTCGCGGTGCTCGCCGACCATCTCACCGTCGTGGCGGGCGCCGAGTTCACCCGCCGGGTGGAGACCGTGCCCAGCCTGCCCGCGGCCACCGGCGTCACGCGGCTGGCGCACCCCGAGGCGGGCCCGCTGCGCCTGGCCTACGAGAAACTCGACCTCTCCGCCGACGACGACCAGCAGATCGTCGTCCACCTGCCCGCCGATGCCGCCACGGCCGCCGCGCTCGACGCGCTGACCGGCCGCAGGCCCGGCGGACTGCGCGCGGTCTCGGGCTGAGCCCGCGCGCTGTTTCGTGGTCGACGGCGGGACCGGTAACCTTGGAGATCGTGCATCCTGACGTTTCCGCTGATCTCGCCGAACTCGACACCACGCTCAAGACGGTCGAGTCGGTCCTCGACATCGAGGAACTGCGCCGCCGCATCGATGAACTCGAGCACCAGGCGGCCGATCCCGACCTGTGGAACGACCAGGAGCACGCCCAGCAGGTGACCAGCGAGCTCTCGCACGCGCAGGGCGAACTGCGCCGCGCCGAGGAGCTGCGCCAGCGGCTCGACGACCTGCCGGTCCTCTACGAACTGGCCGAGGGCGAGGAGGGCGAGGCCCGCGAGGCCGCCCTCGCCGAGGCCGACGCCGAGCGCGCGTCCCTGCACGCCGACGTGGAGGCCATGGAGGTCCGCACCCTGCTCTCGGGCGAGTACGACAAGCGCGAGGCGCTGGTCAACATCCGCTCCGGCGCGGGCGGCGTGGACGCGGCCGACTGGGCCGAGAAGCTGATGCGCATGTACATCCGCTGGGCCGACCGGCACGGCTACCCGACCGAGGTCTACGACATCTCCTACGCCGAGGAGGCGGGCATCAAGAGCGCCACCTTCGCGGTCAAGACGCCCTACGCCTACGGCACGCTCTCGGTCGAGATGGGCACCCACCGCCTGGTGCGCATCAGCCCGTTCGACAACCAGGGCCGCCGCCAGACCTCGTTCGCCGAGGTCGAGGTGCTGCCCGTGGTGGAGACCACCGACCACATCGAGGTCCCCGAGACCGAGATCCGCGTCGACGTGTACCGCTCCTCGGGCCCGGGTGGCCAGAGCGTCAACACCACCGACTCCGCGGTGCGCATCACCCACATCCCCACCGGCATCGTGGTGACCTGTCAGAACGAGAAGTCGCAGCTGCAGAACAAGATCTCGGCGATGCGGGTGCTGCAGGCCAAACTGCTCGAGCGCAAGCGCCAGGAGGAGCGCGCCCAGATGGACGCGCTCAAGACCAACGAGGGCGCCTCCTGGGGCAACCAGATGCGCTCCTACGTGCTGCACCCCTACCAGATGGTCAAGGACCTGCGCACGAACTACGAGGTCAACAACCCGACCGCGGTGCTCGACGGCGACATCGACGCGTTCATCGAGTCCGGAATCCGCTGGCGCATGCGCGAGCAGGCGAATCAGGTTGCGCTGTAACCTGTCTGGCGTGCGTTTCGAGGATCGTCCGATACGGTGGTGGGTGCGATGACCGTGCTCGCCGCCGCCGAACCCACCGCCTGGCTGCGCTCCAACGGCCTCGAGATCGTGCTGTTGGTGCTGGGGGCCGTGCTGTTCAGCCGGTTCGCCACTTTCGTGCGCGACCGGGTGACGTCGAAGATCGACGCCGGCTTCCGCAGCAGCGACGCGCTGGTGCGCACCGAGGCGGCCAAACACCGGCACGCCCTGGCCCAGGTGATCACCTGGGTGGTGCTGACGATCGTCTACGTGCTGGTCGGCATGGAGGTGCTGCAGCGGCTCGGCTTCCAGGTCACGGGCCTGGTCGCGCCCGCCGCGGTGCTGGGCGCCGCGCTCGGTTTCGGCGCGCAGCGCATTGTGCAGGACATCCTGGCCGGGTTCTTCCTCATCACCGAGCGCCAGTACGGCTTCGGTGATGTGGTGCGCATCTCGGTGACCGGATCGGCGGAGATCGCCGAAGGTACCGTCGAGGACGTCACGCTGCGGATCACCACGCTGCGCAACGCCGACGGCGAGGTGATCACCGTGCCGAACGGGCAGATCGTGAAGGTGAGCAACCTGTCCAAGGACTGGGCGCGCGCCGCGATCGACGTGCCGGTGGCGGCCACCGCCGACATCACGAAGGTGAACGAGATCCTGCACAAGGTGGGCGCGGAGGCCTATCGCGACCGCAAGCTCGAGCCGCTGCTGCTCGACGAGCCCACCGTGATGGGTGTGGACGATCTCACCATGGACCAGATGAACATACGAATGGTTGCCAGAACGTTGCCGGGCAAGCAGTTCGAGGTCGGGCGCGAACTGCGGGTGCGCGTGGCGGCGGCTCTGCGCAGGGAAGGTATCAGTGAAACCACGTAGATCGACCGCGGTCCTCGGCCTGATCTGGGTCGGGACATTCGTGCTCTACTTGTTCGTCAAGCCGGAAACTCCGGCGCCCCCGGCGATCAGGCCGGTCGTGAATACCGTGCCCGCGCCGGTGGATTCGGCGCCGCCGAGCGGCGAACCGCAGGCTCCTGCCGGTAACTGACGGATCGCTGAAGGGCTCGCACCGGCCCGGTCGGCGCGGCGGCGCGCGGCGGCCCCCTTACACTGGCTTGCCGTGATCACCATGCGGAACGTCAGCAAGTCGTACAAGACCTCGACGCGACCCGCGCTGGACAACATCACCGTCGATGTGGACAAGGGCGAGTTCGTCTTCATCATCGGACCGTCCGGTTCCGGGAAGTCGACCTTCATGCGCCTGCTCCTCAAGGAGGAGACGCCCACCACGGGCGAGATCCGGGTCGCCGACTTCCGGGTCGACCGACTGCCCGGTCGCAAGGTGCCCAAGCTGCGTCAGCGCATCGGCTGTGTGTTCCAGGACTTCCGCCTGCTCCAGCAGAAGACGGTCCAGCAGAACGTCGCGTTCGCGCTGGAGGTGATCGGCAAACGCCGCGAGATGATCGACCGCACGGTGCCCGAGGTCCTCGACATGGTCGGGCTCGGCGGCAAGGCCGACCGGCTGCCGGGCGAGCTCTCCGGCGGTGAACAGCAGCGAGTCGCGATCGCGCGCGCGTTCGTCAACCGGCCGCTGGTGCTGCTCGCCGACGAACCCACCGGCAACCTCGACCCCGACACCAGCGGAGACATCATGATGCTGCTGGAGCGGATCAACCGCACCGGTACCACGGTGCTGATGGCCACCCACGACAACCACATCGTCGACGCGATGCGCAGGCGGGTGATCGAACTCGATCACGGCCGCATGGTGCGCGACGAGGCGACCGGCGTGTACGGGGTGGATCGCTGATGCGCGGCAGCTTCCTGGCGAACGAGGTCGGCACCGGCCTGCGCCGCAACTTGACCATGACGATCGCGATGATCCTCACCACCGCGGTGTCGCTGGCCATGCTCGGCGGCGGTCTGCTGTCGGTGCGCATGGCCGACAAGACCGAGCAGTACTTCACCGGACGGCTCGAGGTGCGCTTCTACCTCGACGAGAACATCTCCGACAACGATCCGGATTGCGCGGCCGAGCCCTGCAAATCGCTGCTGGCGGACATGAAGAACACCTCCGGTGTGGAGAGTGTGCAGTTCCTCAACCGCGCCGCCGCGCTGGAGGAGGCCAAGACGCTGTTCGAGGATCAGCCGGAGATGGTGCAGTACATCTCCGAGACGCCGCTGCCCGCGTCCATGCGGGTCAAGATGACCGACGGCGACCAGTACGAGCACATCTACGAGACGTTCGCGCTGCGCGAGGGCGTGCGGACCGTGGCCAACGACCAAGAGTTCGTGGACCGGCTGCTGCGCCTGTTCGACGGGTTGCGCAACGCGGCGTTCGGCCTGGCCACGGTGATGGCGCTGGCGGCGCTGCTGCTGATCGCGAACATGATGCAGATCGCGGCGTTCACCCGGCGCACCGAGGTGGGCATCATGCGGCTGGTCGGCGCCACGCGCTGGTACACACAGCTGCCGTTCCTGCTGGAGGCGGTGGTCGCGGCCGTGGCGGGCTCGTTGCTGGCGATCGCGGGCCTGCTCATCGCGCGTCCGCTGGTCATCGACCGGGCGCTCGGGCCGCTGTTCGACAGCAATGTGTTCCCGCGCATCACCGGCGACGACATCGCGGTGGTGGCGCTGACCATCGCCCCGGTCGGCGTGGTGGTCGCCGCGGTGGCCGCGTACGCGACGCTGCGCTATTACGTGCGCGAGTGAACGCCGCGCGCGTGCGTACCTATGTCCGAGGGAACTCCGCGTGCGCGGGTGGAAGTCGTTCATCCCCATGTGGACAACTCCGGCGTTCGCCCAGGACGGTGATGCGCGAGCGCCGGGTGAGCGTCGGGGTGCGCTCGTAGGATGGGCCCCGTGACTCCAGACGCCGCGATCCAGGCCGATCCGTCCGCCCCCGTACGTACCGAAACCGGTGCGGCGCAAGAGGTTCTACGCCGCGTCTTCGGGTACGACAGCTTCCGCGGCGACCAGGCCGCCATCGTCGACCACGTGGTGTCGGGCGGTGACGCGCTGGTGCTCATGCCCACCGGCGGCGGTAAATCGCTGTGCTACCAGGTGCCCGCGCTGGTGCGGCCCGGCGTCGGCGTGGTCGTCTCGCCGCTCATCGCGCTCATGCAGGACCAGGTCGACGCGCTCAGCGCGCTGGGCGTGCGCGCCGGGTTCCTCAACTCGACGCAGTTCCCCGACGAGCGCCGCACCGTGGAGGCGCAGTTTCTGGCCGGCGAGCTCGACCTGCTCTACCTCGCCCCGGAGCGGTTGCGGGTGCAGGCCACGGCCGATCTGCTCGACCGCGGCGAGATCGCGCTGTTCGCCATCGACGAGGCGCACTGCGTCTCGCAGTGGGGCCACGACTTCCGGCCGCACTATCTCGAGCTGTCGATGCTGCACGAGCGCTGGCCCGACGTGCCGCGTATCGCGCTCACCGCGACCGCCACCGAGAAGACGCGCGAGGAGATCGTGCAGCGGCTCGATCTGGGTGGGGCGCGCCGGTTCGTCTCCAGTTTCGACCGGCCCAACATCCAGTACCGGATCGAGCCGAAGAACCGTCCCGACCACCAGCTGCTCGAGTTCATCCGCACCGAGCACGCCGGTGACGCGGGCATCGTGTACTGCCTGTCGCGCAACTCGGTGGAGAAGACCGCCGCGTTCCTCAACGAGAACGGCATCGGCGCGGTGCCCTACCACGCGGGCTTGGATAACCGGACCCGCGCCACGAACCAGGCGCGGTTCCTGCGCGAGGACGGGCTCGTGGTGGTCGCCACCATCGCGTTCGGCATGGGGATCGACAAGCCCGACGTGCGGTTCGTCGCGCACCTGGACCTGCCGAAGTCGGTCGAGGGCTACTACCAGGAGACCGGCCGCGCGGGACGCGACGGGCTGCCGTCCACCGCGTGGATGGTCTACGGGCTCAACGACGTGGTGCAACAGCGCAAGATGATCGACTCCTCGGAGGGCGACGCCGCGCACCGCCGCCAGTTGCAGCTGCACCTGGACGCCATGCTCGCGCTGTGCGAGACCGTGAGCTGCCGCCGCACCCAGCTGCTGGCCTACTTCGGCGAACCCGGTCTGCCCTGCGGCAACTGCGACACCTGCCTGAATCCGCCCGAATCCTGGGACGGCACCGTCGCCGCGCAGAAGCTGCTCTCCGCGGTGCTGCGGCTGGAGCGCGAACGCGGCCAGCGGTTCGGCGCGGGCCAGGTGATCGACATCCTGCTCGGCAAGCGCAATCCGAAGGTGCTCCAGCACGGCCACGACGAGCTCAAGGTGTTCGGCATCGGCACCGACCTGCGGGAGAACGAGTGGCGCGGGGTGGTCCGTCAGCTGCTCGCGCAGGGCATGCTCGCGGTACACGGCGAGTACGGCGTGCTCACCCTGACCGAGGCCAGCCAGGAGGTGCTGTTCGACGGCAGGCAGGTGCGGTTGCGCCGGGAGCCGGAGCGCGCGGCCAAACCGGCCAGGTCCGCGCGGTCCGCCAAGGCCGCGCCCGCCGATCTGGCCGCCGCCGACGTGCCGGTGTTCGAGAAACTGCGCGAATGGCGCGCGGCGCAGGCCAAGGAGCAGGGCGTGCCCGCCTACGTCATCTTCCACGACGCCACCTTGCGCGAGATCGCCGCGCGCAAACCCGCCGATATGGCCGCGCTGGCGTCGGTCGGCGGGGTCGGGGAGAACAAGCTGGCGAAGTACGGCGAGCAGGTGCTCGAGGTGCTCGGCGCCGGATGACCGGTGCTCGACCGGCCGATGTACAGGCTGTGAACTGTCCATTCCGCGGATCGACTACCAACTGGTCAATGGTCCAGTATGGTGCGGGACTGTGCTGATCGAATGACATGGAGGTGGCGATGAGCGGCGCGCACGGTATCGGGCGCAGGGATCTGCTGACGGGGGCGGCGGCCGTCGCGGCGGGTGCGACGCTGCTCGGGCTCACCCCGGCACAGGCGGTACCCGTGCGGGAGGGCGTCGAGAAGTTCGGCCTGCCGGGCGGCCGGAACGTGCGGGTGCTCGTCACCGGTGACGCGGGCACCGGCAAACCGGCGCAATGGGCGGTCGCCGACGCGGCCCGCGCCCTGCACACGAGCCAGCCGTTCACGCTGGCGCTCGGGCTCGGCGACAACATCTACGAGAGCGGCCCCGACGGCGTCGACGACGAACAGTTCCGCACCAAGTTCGAGGATCCCAACACCGGACTGGACTTCCCCTGGGCGATGGTGCTGGGCAACCACGACACCAGCTCGGTGTGGCCCGGCGACGGCGGCTGGCTGCTGCGCGGCGATCACGAGGTGGCCTACCACGCCGTCTCGCGGCGGTGGTGGATGCCGAGCCGCTACTACTCGGTGCGGGTGCCGCAGGAACAGCCGGTGGTCGAGTTCTTCGTGCTCGATCTCAACCCGCTGGCCGCGTACCTGCCCCCGCTGCTCGTGCCTTACTGGGCGGTCGACGGCCAGTACATGAACGAACAGCGCGCCTGGCTCGACCGCGCGCTCGCCGAGTCGCCCGCGCCGTGGAAGATCGCCTGCACCCACCACCCGTACCTCAATAACGGTCCGCACGGCAGCGCCGGGGAGTACGACGGCATCCCGATCCCGCCGATCAACGGCGTGCACGCCAAGCAGTTCTTCGAAGACCACGTGGTCGGCCGGTGCCACCTCATCCTCTCCGGCCACGACCATTCGCTCCAGGTGCTCGAGCCCACGATCGAGAGCAAGGGCACCCGCCAGCTCATCTCCGGCGCGGCCGCCAAGACCGTCGGCGGCAAGCGCAGCGGCGGCGCCGCCGTCCCCGCGCTCTACGAGAACTACGACCAGCTCGGCTTCATGACGCTCGATCTCACGGCCTCGGCGATGGACCTGGGCGTGGTCACCGTAGACCCGGCGGGCGGCCCGGGCACGGAGGTCTTCCGCCGCAGGCTCGCCTGACCGGTACGTCACCGAATCACAACACCCCGGTCACGGGCGGCGCCGCGCGCGGTTT
The DNA here is from genome assembly GCF_036051655.1 of Nocardia puris. NCBI lineage: Bacteria > Bacillati > Actinomycetota > Actinomycetes > Mycobacteriales > Nocardiaceae > Nocardia > Nocardia puris. Next base: position 3,828,514 of record NZ_CP107943.1, read on the forward strand.
TCGCGGTTACCGTGCAGGCATGGCTGCAGGGGACGACGGGGACGAGATCGAGACGATGGACGGCACACAGCCCGACCCACCGGACCCCGTGCTGCCCCGCGGCCGGCTCGACCCGGCGGTGGATTCGGTGTGGCTCGGCAGGCGCCGCACCCCGGCCCACCTGGGCAGGCCGCGCCTGTCGACCGTCCTGCTGGTGACGGTGTTCATCGCCCTGCTCAGCCTGTACGTCGCGCTGCGCCCCGGGGGTTGATCCGGCGCGGCCGACGCACGGAATAATCCGGTTGCCGCGTCACTTAGAGTGGATCGTTATGAAGGAGAAGGGGCGCAAGGTCATCGCGACCAACCGCCGGGCGCGGCACAACTACACGATCCTGGACACCTACGAGGCCGGGATCGCGCTGGTGGGCACCGAAGTGAAGAGCCTGCGCGAGGGCAAGGCATCCCTGGTGGACGCGTTCGCCACGGTGGACAACGGCGAGGTGTGGCTGCGCGGGTTGCACATCCCCGAGTTCAGCCACGGTACCTGGACCAACCACTCGCCGCGTCGCGTGCGCAAACTGCTGCTGCACAAGCGCGAGATCGAGCGCCTGGTCGGCAAATCGCGCGAGGGCAACCAGACGCTGGTGCCGCTGTCGATGTACTTCTCCGACGGCAAGGTCAAGGTGGAACTGGCGCTGGCCCGCGGTAAGCAGGACTACGACAAGCGGCAGGATCTGGCCCGCCGCACGGCCGAGCGCGAGGTCACCCGCGAGATCGGCCGCCGCGTCAAGGGCATGCGCTGAGCCGCACCGGCTTTCGCGCCCGGTGCGCGAAAGCCGGTGCCGGTCAATGACTCACACACGGACCGTGCAGGGTGATGCGGTCCAGCGTGGGCCCGTGGTAATCCGCGGTGACGGTGCGTGATCCGAGCGGTGAGCTCGCGTCGGGCGCGCCGATGAAGGCGCGCTGCGCCGCGAAATCCGGTCCGTCCGCACCGTAGTTGTGCACGGCGGTCATGCCTTCGGAGTCGACGGACAGTCCGTCCAGCGCCTCGCGCAGCCCCTTCCTGGTGAGCATCCCCATGCTCGACGCCCTGGTGAGCAGCGCCTTCATCGGGAACGACACCGCGTAGCCGAGGTTGTAACCCCAGTTCGCGGGCACCTGCGGGGCCGCGGCCCTGGCGTTGCGCGCGCCCTCGCTGGCGCCGTCCCACAGATCGTACGGTGAGGTGTAGTTGTACAGCTCGGCCAGGCTCGGCCCGACCGCCGTCTTCAGCAGCGCGCCGTTCCAGGTCGGCGTCGAGCCGAGGAACCGGCCCTCATAGCCGCGCGCGACGAGTTTGGCCACGATCTCGGCGGTCTCGGCGGGACCGGTCGCCAGCAGCACCACGTCGGGCGGGTCGGCCATGATCTCGGCGACCGGCCCGTCCTGGTTGCCGACCTCGGCGTTGGGTCCGGTGTCGACGCGGGCGGTGACCACCGCGCCGTTGTCCGAGGCCCACCGCAGCGCGCCGTTGGCGTAGTCGCCGCCGTAGTTGCCGCGGAAGGCGATCACCGCGAGCTTGCCGGGGTTGGTCTTGTTCTGCGCGAACCAGTCCAGCCCAAGTATCGCCTCGGTGCAGTAGGAGTAGCTGGAGTCGAGCACCAGGTTCCGATCGGTCTCGCGATACTGCCAGCCCGACCACAGCGTGCCCGCTCCCGTGACGACGTCGGCGGCGTCCATCTCCGGCAGCACCGACAGCGTCTGCGCGGTGCCGAGGCTCATCGCCAGCGCGAGCACGTGCGGTTCGATATCGCGGAACTGCTCGCCGTGCCGGTGCGGATCGTAGAAGGTGTCCCTGGCGTAGGTGGTGACGTCGATCTCGTAGCCGCCGATGCCGCCCGCCTTGTTGACCGCGTTCCAGAACGCGGCCTGCCCGTCCTGGACAGCCTTGCCGAGCGGCGAGAACGGCCCGTCGACCAGGTCGGACAGTACGCCGAGGTAGACGCAGCCCTTGTCGGGGTCGATCGCCGCCGGACACGGCTCGGCGGTGACGCCCGGCACCGACTCTGGCGTCGAGGTCGAACAGCCCGCCAGGGCCAGGCTCGCCGCGATCAGGGCTGTTGCGCCGCGCCTCAGCGAGCGGCGAGATGCTGCCAAAGTTCTTCTCCTCGTTGCTATTTCGATCGGAGGGCGACTCAGAGCCGAGCGCACGGACCGTGCAGGGTGAGCTGCGGCAGGGTCGGCCCGGCGTAGTGGGTGGCCACGTCGCGCGAGCCCAGCGCGGCCGTCGCGTCGGGCGCGCCGATGGTGGCGCGTTGCGCGGCGTAGTCCGGTCCCGATCCGTAGGTGTGCGGCGGCGCCATGCCTTCGAAGTCGACGGTCAGCGCGTCCTGCGCGCGGCGCATGCTCCGGCGGCTCAACGGCCCGGCCTCCACGGCGCGCTCGAGCAGCGCCCGCATCGTGTACGACACCGCCCAGCCCAGGCTGTAACCCCAGTTCGTGGGCTCCGACAGGGCCGCGGCCCTCGCGCGTTGCGCGCCGACGCTCTGCCCGTTCCAGCCCTCGACCGGCGAGGTGTAGTTGTACAACTCCGAGATCGCCTGCGCCGCCGGTGTTTTCAGCAGCGCGCCGTTCCAGGTGGGCGCCGAACCCAGGAACCTGCCCTGATAGCCCGCGGCGACCAGCTTGCCGACGATCTCGGCGGTCTCGGCGGGGCCGGTGGCCAGCATCACCAGGTCGGGTGGATTGGCCATGATCTCGGCGACCGGGCGGTCCTGGTTGCCGACCTCGGTGTTCGGCCCGGTGTCGATGCGCGCGGTGACGATCGCGTGATTGTGCACCGCCCAGTGGATCGCGCCGCCCGCGTAGTCGCCGCCGTAGTTCCCGCGGAAGGCGATGACGGCGAGCGTGCGGGGGCGGTACTGGTGCTCGGCGAACCAGTCCAGGCCCATGATCGCCTCGGTGCAGTACGAATATCCGCTGTCCAGCACGAGATTCATATCGGATTCGGGGTACTCCCACCCCGACCACATGGTGCCCGCCGCGGTCACCATGTCGGCATCGTCCATCTCTCGCAGCACCGACAAAGTCTGCGCCGTGCCCAGGCTCATCGCCAGCGCGAGCACGTGCGGTTCGATCGCCCGCAGTTCGGTGAGGTGGCGGTGCGGGTCGAAGGCGGTGTCCCTGGCGTAGGTCGATACGTCGATCTCGTACCCGCCGATGCCGCCCGCCTTGTTGACCTCCGTCCAGAACGCCCGCTGCCCGTCCTGCATGGCGGTGCCGAGCGCGGCGAACGGTCCGTCGCCGAGATCGGACAGAACGCCCAGGTAGACGCACCCGTTGTTCTCGTCGATTGCCTCCGGGCACGGCGCGTCCGTGACGCCGGGTCCGGTGGTGTCCACCGGAGTGGAACACGCCGCGGTCAAGATCAGTCCGAGCAGGACCGGTATCGCCGCGGAGTGGAACAGACGGCGATGCCGCCTGTCTGTGCTGCCCATTTTCGCTCCCTGTCAGGCCGCCGGATGATCCGAATTCCGGTACGGCCGAACAGGAACAGTACCTGTCGGTAACTCGGGACGAGGGTGGAATCCGCGGTTTGCCGCGGTTTCGCCGGCAGGTGATTCGGAGCGTATTCGTTTCAGTTATTCGTGGTGCGGTATCTGTGCGCTGTTGTCGCGAATCGCCAACGGGGGCAGAAGGTTCCGGTTGGGATGGTTCGGGGTGATGTACTGCGTCGTACCGGTGTGGGGTTGGGGTGCCGTGCGAGTTTCCCGTTCCGGGGCGTGCGGACCGGGGTTTGTGGGTGAGGTGGGCGGTGGAGGGTGTGCTCAGGGGTTGCGGACCGTGGGTGCGCTGGTGTTCGCCGGCGAGATGGTGCGGTGCCCTGGTGTCCGTGGGGAAGGCTCCCCGTCACGGTCGCTGCGAGTAGGTCCCAGATGCCGGTCGCCCGGGCGACCTGTCCGCGATCTTCGATTCTTCCCCTGACCAGCGCGAACATCGCGGTGGAAAATGGGAATGATCCGGTGCCGGTGTAGTGTTAACATTACTGGCCCGCAAGGTGCGGGTACGTACGGGGCTGAACGGTTTCGACTGCGTACGTTGATTCAGGGGAAGCGTGTCGGTGCAGGCAAGAGACCACCGTAAGCGTCGTTGCAACCAATTAAGCGCCGATTCTCATCAGCGCGAGTACGCTCTCGCTGCCTAAGCGACAGCGTCTCTGTCGGCCCGGGATACGCCCTCGGTCCCGGTGCCGGCATCAGCTAGAGGGCTCACCGTCCGCCTCGGTCGCGGAGTCGGACGGGACATCAAACAGCGACTGGGATCGTCATCTCGGCTTGTTCGCGTGACCGAGAGATCCGAGCAGAGACACAGCGAACTGCACACGGAGAAGTCCTGAAGACACGGCGGAGGACCCGGGTTCGATTCCCGGCAGCTCCACCAACGGAGGCGAGTGCTCGCGCAGAGCGCTCGCCTTCTTTGTGGGTTCCGCGTGTTGTGTGGGGGCGCAGCCCCCACACCCCACCCGGCGGGCTTCGCCCCCGGACCCCGCTTGGGGTGTGCCTACCCAATGCCGCGCCTCCGACCCCCTACTTCCGGTGTGCCTACTCGGTGCCGTCCTCCCAGGCCCCGTTTCGGATTTGCCTACGTCAATGCTGTGCCCCCGGACTCGCCCCCAGGTCTGGTTGTCCAGTGGCGTGCGCGGTGCAGGCGCGCACGCCGGCTCGCGCATCTACTGTCGCGTCCCGGGCCTCCTTGCGCGACTGGTTGCGCGACGCCGGTGCCGCCCCGACATAGGCGCGCTGTCAACACCGGGGTGCGGTCGGCTCGAGTGCGGCTTTCACGGGTCCGGCCATGTGATGAGACGTGGGCTACCTGTGTTCGTGTGATCGGGACTGTGAGGCTCCGGTTCGCCGACCTGGTGTCACTTCACACGCCGGGCCTCCCGGGTGATCTTCTGTGCCTGCCGGACACTCGATACTGTCCTGGCCCGGTGCGTCTGTTTCGGGTGTGGGTGCCGACCGGCTCGGTGTTGCTGCCGGGGTAGGTAGTCGATTCGTGAGGCTCATTTCGAATGCAATCGAAACTTGATTGTTGCTCGGTGATCGATTTGTGATGAATCGGGCGTGGGGTTCGCCGTCGCGCTGAACGCGTCGGCGCTGGCGGCGCAGGCCGCTCACCACAGCGTGCGAACCGATTCGCTGGCCGATGCGGTCTCGGTCGTTCCCGGGCTGCAAGCCGCCGGTCTCGCCGAATGATTATCGCCGCGCGACCGGGGCGTGCCGGAGGCTCTGACCGGAGTTCTCTACCCTCGGTGCGTACCGGGCAGTAGGGTCGGCGGATGGACGTTCGAGCTGCGTTGCTTGGGAACATGCCGGTGCCGGTCAAGACGGTGACGGTGGGTGGGGCGTTGAGACTTCCGGAGCGGGTGCGGCGGGTGTTGGCGGGGCCGCCGGCGCGGATCGATGGGCAGGAGCACGATCTCGACGTGCAGCTCGTCACGCGGTTACAGCGGCTGTCGGGGGTGCGGGTGCTCGGGGAACCGCTCGCGCGGTCGCGGGTGAACGCCGATGAGAACGCGGCGGTGACCGGTGGGGAGCTGGCCGGGCCGGTGGAGACGAGTGAGTTCGTGATCCCGGTGGGCGATCACGATGTTCCGGCGACGCTGTACGCGCCGCCGGGGTTGCCCGAGGACGCGGGCTTGCTCGTCTTCTATCACGGGGGTGGGTTCTGCGTCGGATCGCGCAAGAGCCATGACCCTGTCGCGCGTTTCCTGGCTGTACACGCGGGTGTGCGGGTGCTCTCGGTGGAGTACCGGCTCGCTCCCGAGAATCCGTTCCCGGCTGCCGTCGAAGATGCGGTGGCCGCGTTCGGCTACGCGATCGCGAAAGCGTCCGATCTCGGGGCGGATCCGGCGCGCATCGCCGTCGGCGGTGACAGTGCCGGCGGGAATCTGGCGGCCGTCGTCGCGCAGCACACCGCGCAGGGGCCCGGACCGGCTCCGGCGTTCCAGCTGCTGATCTACCCGACCACGGATCAGACCGGCGAGCATCGCTCCCGGAGCTTGTTCGCCGAGGGATTCTTCCTCACGAGAGAGCACACCCGTTGGGCCACCGCCAATTACGTGCCGCAGGGCGTCGACCTGACCGATCCCCGGTTGTCACCGCTGTTCGGCGATGTCACCGGTGTCGCGCCCGCGTACGTGGCGACGGCGGGTTTCGACCCGCTCCGCGACGAAGGCGACGCCTACGCCGAAAAGCTCTCGGCCGCGGGCATTCCGGTGAGCCACCGCCGCTTCACCGACCTGCCGCACGGCTACCTGAACTTCCTGGGCGTCGGCAGCCGGCCGTACGTGGCGACCCTCGATGCCGCGCACGCGCTGCGGGACGGACTCGCCGCGCGGCTGTGAAAGCCTGTCTCACAATGTGATTCGAGTGTGCGGCGCCGCGCAACGCCGGGCACGCCGCACCAACCCGCAACCGGGTTGGTGCGGCGTGCCGGCGCGGCTCACCGACCGGACGAACCGCTGGGCAGCCCGGACGAGCCGCTGCCGAGCCCTGCCGAACCGGAAGGCAGACCGCACGCGCTCGACGTGGCGGTGCGTGGGCGGGGTCATCAGCCACCATCCCTTGCCCGACATCGTCTCCGGATCGGACAAGAGGCTCGCCGTCGGCTCGCCTTGTCGGCGCCAACTGTCGATTCGTGTTCACCGAGGTGTGCGATTCGGTCGATCCATCCGGTACAGTCGCCGATATCCGTAGTTTCGTAATTCCGGAATTTTGGAGGTTGGTTGATGCGGAGGGCGATGATCGCGGCCGCGGTGCTGGTGCCGTTGGTGGCGGGATGTTCCGGGGCGGAGTCCGAGGCGGAAGGGTGCGGGCCGGTTCCGCCGGCGGGCGTCACGTCGTCGGACGGCTGGCTCGGGCGCATTCACGCTGAGCCGCAGAACATTTCGGTCCTGGTGGACGACGGGCAGGGGCAGGTGCTCGCGCGACGGGCGCAGGAGCAGCAGCCGGTGGCGTCGGCGACGAAGGTGGTCGCGCTGGCCGCTTACGCGCGGGCCGTCGCGGTGGGGGACCTCGATCAAGGCGAGGTGGTGCCGGTCGCGGAGTGGGAGCGGTGGTATCTCCCCGGCACGGATGGGGGTGCGCACGAGCAAGCTCGCGCCCGGCTCGGTGGAGACTCGGTCACCCTGGACCAGATGGTGAGCGCGATGGTCCAGGAGAGCGATAACGCGGTGCCCGACTACCTGCGCGACCGGCTCGGCGACCGGGCGCTGATCGAGGCCGCGGCGGCCGGCGGCTGGGACGACTACCGGCCCTCCAGCAAGCTCGGCGAACTCATCCGGTTGATCGAGCCCGGTGGCGACGAATGGGAGACGGCGCGGCGCTACGCGAACGATCCCGGATATCGCGCCTCGGTCCAGTCGAAAGCATTGCCCCCGTTGGAGATTCAGTCCGAATGGGCCGAGACGACCGGGACGGCGTCGGCGCGGCAGCTGTCCGACATGCACCGCTCGATCGCGGACGGCAGCTTCGGTTCGGGCGTGGATATCGCCCGCGCGCACCTGGAATGGCAGCCCGCGCCCCCCGGCTACGAGGCGATCGGATTCAAGGGAGGCGCATTGCCCGGCGTGCTCGCCGACGCGATCTACCTGCGCGGTGCCGACGGTACGGTCGCGACGGCGGTCCTGCTGAATCGCCGCATGCCCGTCGAGACCTGGGCCGAGGCTGTCACGACGCTCAGTGAACAGGGGGTGCTGGTCCGGGCCATGATGGAGCCGGAGATGTTCCGGCGGCTAGCCTGCGTCGTATGACCGATGTGGCGGCCAAACTGGCCGAACTGGAGGCGCGGATCGAGGCGTTGGAGGGACGGCCCGAGACCGCCCCGGCCGAACGCGGTTTCGTGGAGTACGGCGGCAGCGTCGATTTCGGCGGACCGGTGGACTGGACCATCCGCTACAGCGCCGCCGCCGTCGTGGACCTGCCCGCCCAGGCGCGCGTGGATGTGCTTGCGGCCCTCGGTCATCCGGTGCGCAGGGCGCTGGTCGAGGTGCTGCTCGACGGCCCGCACACCGGCGCGGAGCTGGCCGAGGCCGTGGGGCTCACCTCGCAGGGGCAGCTGTACCACCATGTGCGGGCGCTGAGTTCGGCCAAGATCGTCGAACAGCACGGGCGTGGGGCGTACCGGATCCCGGCTCAGAAGCTCGTGCCGCTGCTGATCATCATGACCGCCGCCGCCGATATCGCCGAAGTCCTGCGGTAGCGGTAGTTTTCTCCGATTCGCTCCGCGGTGCCACCACCCGGCCTCGCCCGCATCGCACCGGTCTCGACAGCGCCGCTGGATTCGGCCGGGGACACCAGTTCTTGCGGGCTGACGGACGAGCACCGCGCTGGGACAATCGGATTCATGTGGTTCGGCTGGCGCGACGTCTGGCGTTCCGCCGTGGTGGTGCCGCTCGCGCTCATGGTGTTCCTGTTCCTCGCGGCGGCCTACGTGATGTTCACCGCCGATCGATGCGGTGGTGAGGTGATGGGCGAACAGGACATCTGCCTCCTGGACACCGATCCCGGCGAGGAATTGGTGCGCCCGTCCGACGAGTCGGTGGGGCCCTACCGTGGTCACACCCGTGCCGAGAAGCGGCAGACATCGATGATCATGGCCGGCGCGTTCCTGATCATCGGCGTCGCCGCCGGTGCGGTGGCGGTTCGACAGCTCACGCGCGGATGACGCCATAAGCTTGGCCGGCCGCGCGCATCCGGCTACGGTGACCCTGTTTTGCGTCAGCCAATTCGAGGGAATCACATGGGAGTTACGCGTCGGCGGTTCATCGGTGTGTCGGCGCTGGGTGGTGCGGCGGCGATCGCCGGGATGCCGGTCGCGCGGGCCGAGGGGTTGAGAGTCGTTGGGGCGGGGGAGTCGGAATACCTGCCGCTGGTGTTGCGGGGCTACAACCGGCGCTACGGGGTGCGGCCGGACAATGTGTTCCTGCCGAGCGCCGGGGAGCAAGTGCGGGAGGCGTTGGCGCGAGCGCTGTCGACGGGGAAGGGGTTCGCGGTTCGGTCCGGTGGGCACTGCTTCGAGGATTTCGTCGACAACGCTGGAACGCGGTCGATCATCGACCTCGGCCAACTGAACGGGGTGCGGTGGGACGCCGAGCACCGCGCGTTCTCCGTGGACGCCGGAGCCGAATTGAAGGGCGTGTACGAGGCGCTGCATCGTTGGGGAGTGACTTTGCCCGCCGGGATCTGCCTCGGGGTGGGGATGGGCGGGCATGTGCCCGGCGGCGGATACGGCCCGCTGTCACGGCGATTCGGGTTGGTGGCCGACTACCTGTACGGAGTGGAGGTGGTCATCGTCGGCGCCGACGGCGAACCTCGCATCGTCTTGGCGACGAAGGACGGCCCGCACGCCGACCTGTGGTGGGCGCACACCGGCGGGGGTGGCGGCAATTTCGGTGTGGTGACGCGGTTCCTGTTCCGCTCGCCGGATTCGGACGGTGCCCACCCCGCGACGGCCTTGCCCAAACCGCCCGGCCTCGTGATGCATTCGCGCTTGGTCGTCCCCGCGCTGAGCGAATCAGCGTTCGTGCGGTTGCTCGGCAACTACATCGCCTTCTTCGAGCGGTACAGCGCACCCGGCAACAGGTTTGCGGGTTTGTATGCGCCGCTGAGCTTTCGAACCACGGGCACCGGTTTCGCGCAACTGCTGATACTGCTCGACGCCGACGCACCGGATGCCCGCACCCGCTACGACGAGTTCGTCGCGGCCGTGCTGGACGGTGTCGACGCGCTGCCGGTCACCCAGCCCATCACCACAACCTCCTACGCCGACACGGTGTCCCAGGTCTACTACGCGAAGGCGCCGCTGCCGCCGCGCGTGAAGGTGAAGACGGGCTATCTGCGCCGCGCCTACACCGAGGGCCAGCTGCGTACCTTCTACCGCCACATCACGGACCTGTCGGTGCTGGGCGAGACCGAATTGGAGTTCCTGCCGTTCGGCGGCGCGATCAACGCCGTCGCGCCCGACGCCACCGCCATGCCCGTGCGGGACTCCTTCATGAAGATGCTCATCCACACGGCGTGGCGGTTGCCCGAGGGCGATGAGCGCCATATCGCTTGGGCGCGTGAGCTTTACAGCGATGTCTACGCCGAGACGGGCGGGGTTCCCGTGCCGAACGAGCGCAACGGCGGCAGCTACATCAACTACCCGGACCCCGATCTGGCGGACCCCCGGTGGAACCGGTCCGGCCTGCCGTGGCACCACTTCTACTACGGCGACAACTATCCGAAGTTGTTGCGCGCCAAAGAGACCTGGGACCCACGAGGAGTCTTCCGGCACGCGCTGTCGATCGGCCGGCCCGGCTGAGCGAGCCGCTGTTCGCCCGCTCCACCGAGAAGCCGGGCGGTTGCGGATTCGTCCGGGACGGCGTCCGCGATATCAGGTCACACCAGCGCCAGCACGCGGCACGGACCACCCGTGCCGCCCGCATGTTTCGGCGCCCCCACCACCACGGTCGCACCCGACGGCGGCACGGCGGCGAGGTTGGCCAGCATCTCCACCCCGTAGCGGCCCGCGCCGAGGATGGTGGTGTGGGCGCCGTAGTCGCGGCTGCGTCCGGTGTCGAGACTGAGCGTGTCGACGCCCACGCCGACCACATTCCGATGGGCGACAAGGTGTTCCGCCGCCGCCGGGTCGATGCCGGGTGCGTGCGGGACGCCGTCGCGCAGGTTGAGGAAGGCGGCCGGGTCGGCGAGGCGGCGCTCCCAGCCGGAGTACAGGGTGACCAGCGCGCGGTCGGGAACGCGGCCGTGCTCGTCCTCCCAGCGGTCGATGTCGTCGACGGTGAGCGCGGCGTCGGCGTCGGTCTCGGCCTTCGCGCTGATATCGATGACCACCAGCGGCGCGACGAGATCCGCGACGGGCAGCGCGTCGACCGTCGCCCCGCCCGGGATGCGGTGCACGGGCGCGTCGACGTGCGTGCCGGAATGCTCCCAGTACGCCAGCGCGTTCTGGTCGAACCCGCTGATCGCGTGCCACGACACCGGAATCGACGTGAACGGCGGACTGCCCGGCCACGTCGGCAACCCGGGATGCAGCGTGTGCGTGAGATCCACGACCCCTGTGGCCGTCGGGACCGCCCGCGCGGGCGCGACTGTCGCGGCCAGCGCCGCCACCCCCGCCGCCGCGAGCACGGCCCGCCGATTCGGCCGCGCCCGCTCGTGGGCGACCTGAACGATTCTCGGTGCGCACATGTCATGCCTCCCGTGGGTGGAACAGTGCGCTGCGACAATACCTTTCCGGGACTCCGCAGCCCGGTGATCGCGCGACCACGTCGGCTCATGGCGAAATCCGACACCTCCCGGCAGAATCGCGACCATGACCACCGACCGCCTCGCCCGCGCCGTCGCGTCCCTCCGCGGCCTTGCCGTGGGCGACGCGTTCGGCGCCAACTTCTTCGTTCCCGCCAATCTCCCCGCGCTGCGGGAGCGGACCCTCCCGCCGCCGGTGTGGCCGTGGACCGACGACACCGAGATGGCGTGCTCGGTCGTCACGGTGCTGGCGCGGCTCGGCACGATCGAGCAGGACGCGCTGGCCGCGTCGTTCGCCGAGCGCCACGACTTCGATCGCGGATACGGGCCGGGCGTCAACCGGATGCTGCGGCTCATCCGCCAGGAAGGCGGGAACTGGCGGACGCTGGCCACCGACGCGTTCGGCGGGCAGGGGTCCTGGGGCAACGGCGCGGCCATGCGGGTGGCGCCGATCGGGGCGTACTTCGCCGACGATCTCGACCGGGTAGTCGCCGAATCGGCGGCGTCGGCGGAGGTGACGCACGCGCATCCGGAAGGCGTGGCGGGCGCCGTCGCGGTCGGCCTCGCCACCGCCCTGCGTGCGACCGAACCCGAGCTGCGCGGACCCGAGTTCCTGGATGCGGTCGCCGCACGCACGCCGGCGGGCGCGGTGCACGAGGGCATCCTGGCGGCGCGCGCGTTGGCGGGAGACCCCGAAGCGGCCGCCGCGGCCCTCGGGAACGGACGCGACGTGTCGGCGCCCGACACCGTCCCGTTCTGCCTGTGGGTGGCCGCGCACCACCTCGACTTCGCGACCGCGAACTGGGTCACCGCGAGCGTGGGCGGCGACGTCGACACCACCTGCGCGATCGTCGGCGGCATCCTCGGCGAGTCGCTGGTGCCCGCCGCGTGGCGGGCCTCTTGCGAAGAGCTGCCCGACTGGTCCGGAGTGCGCCTGACCGGCGCCTAGCAATCGCTAGGCAACGTGCTGATCTGCGCCGATCTTCCGCCTGTGGTTCGAACGCGGGCGACTCGATCGGTATAGTCGCCGCGGATGAGTAGTTCCGTCCGTGATGTGCCGAAGTCGTCGAGCCGCCGCATGCAGCGCGTGGTGTGGCTCGTGCCCGCGCTGCTCGTCGTCTTCACCACCGTCTGTCTACGGACCCCGCTGTGGCCGTTCAAGGAGATCAGCGGCGGTTTCATCGACCTGCAGGTCTATCGGCTCGGGGTGGAGACGCTGCGCCACGGCGGCGATATGTACGGCCAGCTCCCGCAGACCACGCTGGGCATCGGACTGCCCTTCATCTATCCGCCGTTCGCCGCGCTGGTGCTGGCGCCGTTCGCGCTGCTGCCGTGGGATGTCGCCGCGTTCGCCTTCTTCATCACCTCGACCGCCGCGCTGACGCTCACGCTCTACCTGGTGGCGCGCCGCGTCTGGCCGGAGGAGAACGTGCGCCGCACCGCGCTGTTCGCCACCGCGTGCGCCGCACCGCTGGCGATGCTGCTCGAACCGACCCGCTCCACGCTGGACTTCGGGCAGGTCAACCTGCTGCTGATGGCGTTGGTGGCGGCCGACTGCCTCACCGAGAAACCGAAGTGGCGGCGCGGCATGCTGGTCGGCATCGCGGCGGCCATCAAGCTCACGCCCGCCGCGTTCGTTCTCTACTTCCTGGTGCGCAAGGACTACAAGGCCGCGGCGACGGCCGCCGTCACCGGGGCGGTCGCGACGGGCCTGAGTTTCGCCGTGCTGCCGAGCATGTCGATGAAGTACTGGTTCGGCGGCCTCAACGTGGACGGGCTCAGCGGCTCGGCCTTCCACACCAATCAGTCCATCCAGGCGGTGCTGGCGCGATTGCGGGTGCCCGAGCCCGCGTTCACCCTGATCTGGCTGGCGGCCGGCGCGGCGTTGCTGGTGCTGGTGGTGGCCGCGATGCGCCAGGCGCAGCACCTGCCCGCGCTGGCGCTGTCCATCAACGCGGTGTTCACGCTGCTGGTTTCGCCGATCTCGTGGTCGCACCACTGGATCTGGATCGCGCCCGCGCTGTTCGCGATGGTCGGTTACGCGGTGCGGATGCCGTGGCGCACGGCGCTGGTCTGGCTCACGGTGGCCACGGCGACGGCGGCGGTGTTCGTCTACGGGCCGCAGAACTGGCTGCCGAGCGGTGAGGACAAGGAGTCGCTGTGGACGCCGTGGCAGCACTTCATCGGCAACACCTACGTGTGGTTGAGCGTGCTGCTGGTGGTGGCGTACCTGGTGACGGCGCGGCGCTCGACCGCTGTCGAGAAGGTCAGCGTGCCCGAGCGCGCGGAGCTGGTGCCGCACTGACGGCCAAGGGATTTGGCGCTGCCTACCGCCCGATGTAGAGGGAACCGGGCGGGGCAGCCACCCTGGATTCAACGGCGTCTACCTGAGCCGCGCACCCGTTGTTGTCTGAGAGTCGCCTGAGAATCAGTGCGGCGCGCCGGAAATGACTGATTCGTCCGGCCAACGGTCCGCCCACGGCCGCGCCGTTTCGAGTTGCCGTGCGACGCCCAGGATTCCGAGTTCGTCACCGGGGCGGCCGACGAGCTGCACGCTCAGCGGAAGACCGTCGCGCGACCAGCCCGCGGGCACCGCCGCCGCCGGATTGCCGCACAGATTCCACATCGCCGTGTACGCGGTGAACGGCAGGCCGCGAAGGGCGGCGCGCAGTACGCCCGCGCCGTCGAGCTTGCCGAGCGTCGGCGCCAGCGTGGGCAGCACCGGGGTGAGGACGAGGTCGAACCGGTCGAACACGGTGTTGACGCGCTCCGCGATGCGGTCGCCCCGCGCCTCGGCCGCGCGCAGCACCCGCTCCGGGGTGAACAGTCGAGCCGCCGTCGCGATACGACGGGTGCGCCGCTCGAGCAGGTCGGGCCGGTCCACACGCGCGGCTTCCTCCGCGAGCCCGCCGACGAATTGCGGCAGGAACGCGGGGGCGGCCTCGGGATAGGGGAGCTCGAACTCCTCGACGTGGTGGCCGAGGCCGGCGAGCGTGTCGGCGATCGAGTGCACGGCCGACACGCATTCCGGATCGGGCCGGACGAACCGGACGGCGGGCCGCACGGACACCGCGATGCGCAGCGGGCCGGATTCGGGGGCGTCCGCGAACGGCGTGGCGGGTGGTGCGGGCCGCCAGCGGTCGGTCTGCTGGTTGCCGCTGATCACGTCGAGGAGCAGCGCGCTATCGGCCACCGACCGGGTGAGCACGCCCAGCACGCCGAGCGCGCGCCACAGATCGCGGTGCGGCGCCGTACTCACGCGCCCGCGCTGGGGTTTGACCGCGAAGAGGCCGCAGCTCGCCGCCGGGATGCGCAAGGAGCCGCCGCCGTCGCCACCGGTCGCCGCGGCCACCGCGCCCGAGGCGACCGCGGCCGCCGAACCACCGCTGGAGCCGCCGGTGCCGCGCGTGGGGTCCCACGGGTTGCGGGTGTAGCCGTGCGCGGCGGATTCGGTGTAGGGCCAGGCGCCGAACTCGGGCATCGCGGTCTTGCCGACGATGATCGCGCCCGCCGCCCGCAGCCGCCGCACGATCTCGGAGTCCGCGGCGGCCGGCGTGGTGACGGCCGCGCCGCCGTAGGTGGTGCGCGCGCCCGCCACGTCGGCCTCGTCCTTGATCGCGATCGGGACGCCGTGCAGTGGGCCCAGCGGAGCGTCCGCGGCGTCGCGCGCGTCGGCCTCGGCGAGCGCCTCCTCGCCGAGGACCGTGGTGAAGGCGTTGAGGCGCGGCTGGATTCGCTCGATGCGGGCGAGGGTCTGCTCGGTGAGTTCGCGCGCCGAGATCAAGCCCTCGCGCACGGCGTCGGCCTGGCCGATCACCCCGGTGAACCGGGGCCGGTCGCCGTGCGAGGTCATGCGCGCTCCTCTCCCGCGCCCGAAGTGGACGCCTGACAAGGGGTCCTGATTACATGCCGCCCCGCCGGATGGTGTCAAGGGCGCGCACCCCCGATCGATCGGCGATACTCGGTGCGTGATCGCCTCTTCCGCGCTGCGCCGCGCGCTCGCCGTGTTGACCTTCGTGACGCTGGGCGTGCTGCCGATGACGTCCGCGCAGGCGGCACCGCTGTCGGAGTGCGGGTGGAGCGGGCGGGTCGGGGCCGACACCCTCAACGTCGCGCTGCCCGACACGTTCGCCAACTACTGGGTGGCCGCCGTCCCCGCGCTGCCGCCGGAGGGTGTCACCTTGCGCGGGCGGTTCCCGCACGGCCGCTACATCTCGTTCACCAGCTATCGCGGTGCGCAGACGTTCGACGGGCTCGACGACCTGCGCATCGCGCCGGACCCGGGCAGCGTCAATCCCTTCCTTCCGGGCGCCGATCGCACCGCCACCGACCGCTCGTACACCGTGCGCGTGCTGCCCGGTCCGCGTCCGGAGCGGCCCGAACCCAACACCTTGTACGCGGATCCGGCCCTGGCCGTGCTGATCTACCGCGTGTACCGCCCGGACGCGGGACGTGACGCGCTCGGTGGCGAACCGCTGCCCGAGATCACGGTCAACGGTGCGCAAGGATCGCGCACGCTGCCCGCCTGCCCACCCGCGGCGAGTCCCGCCGATCCCGGCACGGTGCACCTGCCCAGCGGTCCGGACCTGCCCGGTCGCGAGGGGCGAACCTGGTCCAAGACCAGCGGAAACGGGTTGTTCGCCAATCCGGACAACCAGTACCTGACGTCGCGTGTCGCGCCGCGCGCCGGGGAGGTGGCGGTGGTGCGGGCGAAGGCCCCCGCCACGCCCGCCACGGTCGGCGGGGAATCGCGGATGGGCGCGGGGGAGGTGCGGTATTGGTCGCTGTGCTCGAACGAGTTGTTCAGCACCCGGGTGTCGGCCTGCGTGGTCGACGACGAGGTGCCGGTGGATGCGGACGGGTACTTCACCGTGGTGGTCTCCGACCCGGCCGACCGCCCGGCGCACGCGACGGCGGAATGCGGGGTGGCGTGGTTGCCGACCACCCGCTTCGCCACCCTGCTCATCCTGCGGAACATGTTGCCCGCGAACGACTTCTACCATTCGATTCAGCGGGCGGACGCGGACGATCCGGCGGCGGCGATGGGCGAGTATCACCCGCGCACCGAGGTCGGCGCGGCGTCGGATTTCGTCGCGCCCGGATGTCGGTGAGCGCGGCGGCCCGAACGGCCGGAGCCGTTGTGCGCGGGGTGCCGATGCTCGTCCGGAATGGCCGCTTTTCTCGATTTCCGACCGGTCGTTTTGTTTGATGAATCCCGCTGGCCCGCAATGTTTCCGGCCGGTAAGGGGTACGATCTGCTACGGCGTTCTCGAACTGTCGCGATAGCTGAAGAGGGGTACGGCTGTGAGCACGATTCTCGCTACGGCACAGGATATGTACGGCGCAGTTCTGGCCCAGGTCGGTAATCCGACCCCGGAGGCCCCGCCGATCTCGGACAAGATCATGCAGATGGTCCGCTATCTGACCTGGTTCGTGCTGCTCTCCGGCATCGCCGCCATCACCTTCGCGGGCGGGCGCTTCGCCTGGGAGAAGTGGTCGGGCGGCGGCCTGCAATCGCCCAAGATGGTCGCGGGCGCCATGCTCGGCGGCGTCGTGGCCACCAGCGCGGGCACCATCATGAACGCGGTCGTCGGCGTCTGACGCTCAGCCGTCCCGCCACTTGATCGAGCAGCCCATGCTCGGCCGGTGGGGTTCCGGCACGGCCGCGCCCGCGCGCACGGCGGCCAGGGCGGCGCGCAGCTCGCCGCCGGTGACCGGTTTGCCGTTGCCCGGGGTGGATTCGTCGAACGCGCCCCGGTAGGCCAGTGTGAGTCCCGAGCCGTAGAGGAAGAAGTCGGGCGTGCAGGCGGCGCCGAACGCGCGGCCGACCTCCTGGGACGCGTCGATCAGGTACGGGAAGGTCCAGTCGGCCCGTTTCGTTTGCGCGCGAAGACCTTCCGGCCCGTCGTCGGGGTAGGCGGTCGCGTCGTTCGAGCAGATCGCGAAGGTGGGGATGTCCGAATCCCGCACCACCGCACCGAGTTCGGCTTCCACGTGCTTCACGTACGGGCAGTGGTTGCACGCGAAGATCACGAGCAGGCCGGGGCCGTCCGCGTAGTCGGCGCGCCGGTGGACGCGGCCGTCCAGATCGGGTAGCGCGAACTCCGGCGCCGGCGTGCCGAGCGGGATCATGAGGGATTCCAGTGCCATTCCTGCCTCCGTCCGATCGTTCGAGATTAACGGGATGCGCGGCCGGTGTTTCCGGGATCGCTCGGATCGGTATGACGTAACGACCAGCTCGTCTACCCGGACAGCGCCCGGTCCAGCAGGGCGAACAGATCGGTGAAATGCCTGCGCGCGGCCGCCTCGTCGTAGGGCGGGATGTCGCTCATCGTGAATCCGTGCCGCGCCCCCTCGTACACCACCGAGGTGTGGCGCACGCCCGCGTCCTCCAGGGCGCGGTCGAGGCGGGCGATCTGTTCCGGCGGCATGGACTGGTCGGCGTCCGCGTGCGCGATGAACAGTTCCGCGCTGATCCGGTCGGCCGCGTGATGCGGACTGTCGGGCCTGTCCTCGGCGGCGAGGCGGCCGCCGTGGAAGCTCGCCGCCGCGGCGATCCGGTCGCCGAACTCCGCGGCCGCGCGCAACGCGAGCCGTCCGCCCATGCAGTAGCCCGTCACGGCGAGCGGTCCCGGCGCCACGAACTCCGACGCGTCCAGCCAGTCCAGATAGCGGCCGATGTCCCCGATCGCCCGGTCCGGGGTGAGCGCCTCGCGCGCCGGGCCGAGCGCGGCGAAGAACGCGGCGTGCGCACCCTCGACCGCCGGATCGGGCATGGGCAGCACCGGCGCGCGGCCGGTGCGGTAGAAGACGTTCGGCGCCAGCACCGTGTACCCCCGGGCGGCGATCTCCTCGGCCATCTCGCCTAGCCGCGGCCGCAGGCCGAACGCGTCCATGATCAGCAGCACGCCGGGGTGCGCCGTGCCGTCGTCGGGCCGGGCGAGGTAGGCGTCGGCGGCGCCGTCGAGCGCCGGGACGTCGAGCGTGCGAAAAGTGACGGCGTGGGGCATCGAAATCCTCGGAGAGTGGCAGCCGGTCACGGAAATCCTAGTCAGCCGTTCGATTCGGCGGCGACACACGCTATTTGCCGCCCAATTGCGCAATTACCGTCCGGGTACTGTGCAGAGCATCGGGAAGGTTTTTCGTTGACTGTTCTCCGCTGACTGGCCCGGCGTCCCGCGCCGGGTGAAGAGAGGTCGAACCGTGAAACTGAGCTGGATGGCGGCGCCCGCGCTGCTGGTCGCCACGATGACGGGCTGCTCCGACGACAACGGGACCGAGGAGGCCGCCACCACTCCGGTCTCGACGAGCGCCACGGCGTCGGAGGCCGCACCCGCGTCCGAACCCGTCGATATTCCCGGTGCCGTGCGAATTCCGTTGGGCGAGAGCGTGAATGTGCCCGTGCCCGCGGACGCGGTACTGGATATCAACGCGCCCGCCGAATGGGGTGACGCCGCCTCCGCCGTGCGCTGCACGGTAACCGACGGCACCGGACGCAATGAGGATCTGCGGTCGGAGGAACCGCGCAAACAGGAGGAGATCGGCGGCAAGCGGTGGATCACGCTGTGGACGTTCTCCTCCCCGCCCGGCGCGGAGGTGACCGTCGGGTGCGCCGATGCCGACAACGCGGTCACCGACGCCGCCCTGCGCTACGTGCTGGTGGTGCCGCGCGGCGTGCTGCCCGGCTGACGCGCTACTTCCCGTGCGCGCGTAGCTGGTACAGCCCCTTCGTCACCGCGACCGTCTTGCCTTCGGCGTCGGTGACCACGGCCTCGAGCGTGAAATCGGCTTTGCCGCGCTCGGCCGCCTCCGCCTCGATCCGCGCGATCTCCTCCTCCGACAGGGTCGCCTCGGCGCGCAGCTCGGACCGCGCCATGCCCACGAATTTGATCTCGAACCCCTTCACCAGCGGGAAGTACGCCGAATTGTCGAAGGTGGCCACGGCGATCGCGCCGCCCAGCACCTCGGCGACGGTGAACTGCACACCGGCGTAGATCACCCCGAAATGATTGCCGTTGCCCTCCACCGGAACCGTGGTCGCGGCATAACCGCGCCGCACGTCGAGCGCACGTACCCCCATCTTCGCGGCGGCCGGGACGGTGAATTCCAGAGCGCCGTTGACGATGTCGGTGAAGGGCGGGGCGTCCTCGGCGGCGTGCTCGGTCATCGGGAGTCCTTTCGCGCTCGATCCGGCGCGGCGGGCGCGGACCGCGCCGTCCCCGATACACCGGCCCGCCTCGGCTGAGGGCGGGTGACATCAGATTAGGAAGGTCCCGGCTCCGGCGCAATCACGGTGTCGGTAACCGCAGGTAGGCTCGGGTCGTGGTCGAGGTGACAGACTACCGCGAGCGGCCGTCGCGGTTGCCCGGCGCGGTCCTGTGGACGCGTTCGGGAGTCGGCGGCGCGCGTCCGGTGTTGCCCGACGGCTGCATGGATCTGATCTGGTGCGACGGCACGCTGCTCGTCGCGGGGCCCGACACGGCCGCGTATCTCCCAGCGGGCGGTGGGCACTACGCGGGCATCCGGTTCTTTCCCGGTGCCGCGCCCGCGCTGCTCGGCGTGCCCGCGCACGAATTGCGGGACCGGCGCGTCGATCTCGCCGACCTGTTCCCCGCCGCCACCGTGCGCGCATTGGCCGGCCGCGTCGGGGAATCCGCCGACCGGGCCGCCGCGGTGGAAGCGATCGCGCTGCGCCGTGCCGCGCGCACCGATCCGCCCGACCGGGCTCTGACCGGTGTGGTGCGCGCCCTCGCGGCGGGGAGTTCGGTCGCCGCCAGCGCGGATGCGGTCGGCATCGGCGCGCGCACCCTGCATCGGCGCGCGTTGGACGCCTTCGGCTATGGGCCGAAGACCCTCGCCCGCATCCTGCGGTTGCAGCGCGCGCTGGCGGCCGCCTGGGCCGGAACGCCCGCCGCCGAGGCCGCGGCCCGCACGGGTTACGCCGATCAGGCGCACCTCGCGCGGGACATGCGGGAGTTCTCCGGGATGACGCTGGGCGAGTGGCTCGGCGGTCAGCCCAGCGGCGCGTAGAGGTCGACGCCGTTGCCGTCGGGATCGAGCACCGAGGCGTAGCGCTGGCCCCACGGCGCGTCCCAGGGCTTGTTCTCGCCGTGATAGCCGGCCGCTTCCAGCTCGGCGTATTTCGCGTCCACCTCGGCCGGGTCGGCGCAGCGGAAGGCCAAGCCCATGCGGCCGGAATCGCCGGGAGCGCGCCAGTCCGGCATGAAGGCGCGGATGGTCTCCTCGGTGTCGAACGCGAGCCGGAAGCCGCCGGTCAGTTCCGCCTCGACGTGCGGCTGGGTGTGCGCGCCCTCGGGGAAGGTGAGGCCGAGGCGGCGGTAGAAGTCGAGGGTGGCGGCCATGTCGGAGACGACGATGCCGATGAAGTCGAGTCGCGGTGTCATAGCGGCAGCGTAAGGCGGCCGCGGCGGGCCGGTCTTGAAGAAATCGGTCAGTGCGTGCGGGTGGGGACCAGCTCGCCGATGAGGTTCTCGACCAGGATGCGGATCCGGTCACGGATCGTGCGCACCACCTCGATCGTCTCGTCCGCCGGATCGGGCAGTACCCAGTCGCGATAGCTGATGCCGGGGAAGAACGGGCACGCGTCGCCGCAGCCCATGGTGACCACCACATCGGAGACGCCGACCGCCTCGTCGGTGAGTTTGCGCGGGATGCGCCCGGCGATATCGATCCCGACCTCGGCCATCGCCGCCACCACGACGGGGTTGGGGCGCTCGGCGGGCGTGACGCCCGCGGACCGGACGTCGATGCGGTCACCGGCGAGCTCGGTGAGGAACCCGGCGGCCATCTGTGAACGGCCCGCGTCGCACGCGGAGGCGAACAGCACGCTGGGTTTGTGGGCCATCGGGACGCCTTTCGGTGGCTGGTACTTCGGTCGTGCGGTGCCCGTTTCGCCCAGACCGGGTCGAAACGCTGTCGTAGCGTAAGGGATACGCGCGGGGGCGCGCTGCGGACGGGGGCGTGTCCGGTGCTCGCCACTCCCGGTTCCGCGCCCGGTCGCCGGATGTTTGCGCAGCTAGGGGCGTCGCGCTGCGAAAGGAGTTGCCGTGGTGAAAATTTCCGCGCACATGCGAACGGACCGGTCGGTCGAGAAACTCGACCGCCGGTCCGAGAGTGCTTGGGGCTCTTACTAAATGGGGCGCAGGTCCATCACCTTGCGCAGGCGGGCGCGGTCGCGTTCGAGCTTGCGTGCCTCGTAGGCGATCGGGAAGTAGCGCAACCGCTCCGGCAACAAGGGGACGGTGCGCGCGATGATCCAGCCGAAAGCGCGCAGCTTGCGTTCGTCGGATTCGGTCCAGGTGAGGCCGAGTTTGCGGCGGGCCGGTTCGGGGGTGGTGCCCACTGTGACGAAGTACTGCAACCGGCCCACGGGCGCGACGAGCGCTCGCCACAGCGGCGCGAACACCCGCGGCAGTTGCTTCGGCGGGGCGACGGAGCGGATCACTCGCAGGTAGTCGTGCGCGGTCGAGGTCTCCTGCAAGTGGTTGGCGACCATATCGGCGAAGTACGTCTCGAAGGCCGCGAAATCGGCGGGCACTTCCTTCGGCGCGACGGAGAAGTTGCGCAGCAGCTGCAACGTCTCCTGGTAGTACGCCTCCTTCTCGGCGTAGGTGAGCGGGCGGCGGGCGAAGTACTTCGCGTTCTCGGTGAAGGCGTAGGTGCCGGTGTGCAGGACCCAGGCCCACGGACCGGCGCTGAGCGCCTTGTGGCGCACGCCCTCGGCGTCGGTGGTGTTGAGCGAGGCGTGCATGGCGCGCAGGCGGTCGGCCTCGGCCAGGGCCTCCTCGCCGCCGTAGATCCACATCATCACCGAGGCCAGGCTGCGCAGCGCGCGCCCCATCGGGTCGGTGCGGAAGGTCGAGTGTTCGTCGACGACGGCGGCGATGGTGGGTTCCATCGTCTGGAGCAGGAACGCCGATCCCGCGGTGAGCGAGAACGTGACGAGCCCCGTTTCGTCCCACATCCGGGTACCGGGTGCGATCGGGCGGCGGGGCGGCTGGTTCCGCGGCGTGAGGTCCACGGCGACGGACGCGGTCATGGCGATCTCCTTTGATCGTCGCACGGTGCAATACGATGAGATGATTAAGCTAACATCTTCTCATCATCTTGGCAGGGTGGCGGCCGGTGCGCCACCCCTAGGCTGGGATTCATGACGACGGATTGGCGCACCCGACCCGGCCGGATCGGCGTCCTCACCGGCGCGGGCATCTCCACCGACTCCGGTATCCCGGATTTCCGCGGGCCGCGCGGCGTATGGACGAAGGACCCGATCGCCGAGTTGCTGTCGACCTACGACGCCTACGTCTCCGATCCCGAACTGCGGCAGCGCTCTTGGCTCGCGCGGCGCGACAACCCGGCCTGGCAGGCGGTGCCCAACGCCGCGCACCGGGCGCTGGTCGAGCTGAATCAGGCCGGGCGCGCGGTCACCGTGGTGACCCAGAACATCGACCGCCTGCACCAGCGGGCGGGGTTCCCGGACGGGCGGGTCATCGAGATCCACGGCAACATGTTCGACGTGGTCTGCGTGGAGTGCGATTTCGCGGCGACCATGGCCGAGACGCTGGAGCGGGTCGCGGCGGGCGAACCCGATCCGCCCTGCCCGGCCTGCGGCGGCATCCTCAAGGCCGCCACCATCATGTTCGGCCAGCAACTGGACCGCCGCAGCCTCACCAAAGCCGCCCTCACCGCCGAGACCAGCGACCTGTTCCTCGCCATCGGCACGTCCTTGCAGGTCGAACCCGCGGCCTCACTCTGCTTGATCGCCGTCCGCTCCGGCGCCGACCTCGTCATCGTCAACGCCGAACCCACCCCCTACGACACCCTCGCCACCGAAGTGATCCGCGAACCCATCGGCACCGCCGTCCCCCGCCTGGTCCAGGAGATCCTGTCGAGCTGACCGCGCTCAGCGCGCGGCCGTACCCGGAAGCGCGGACTATGCGAAGCGTGCGGCGCCCCTGCGCGGTGGGACTGCGGGGCGGTCCGTGCCGGTCGCCACTTCGATGTGCCGCAGATCGAAGACGCGATCGAAGCGCGGGTCGTCGTCGCCGGGCCGGGGAGCGTCAGGATCGGTGTGTTCGCTCTGGCTGCCTTTGTGGCCGGGGAACCAGCCGACCGCGCCCGCGACCGCGAAGCCGAGGAGTGAAGGACCCGCGGTGAGCCAGGTCCACCGGATGATCATCTCGGGCGATGTCGGGATCATACCGAAGCCCACCACGCCGACGCTGTACACGATGGCCGCGGCACTCGCGAACCCCAGTGCGGCACAGACGATCTTGCCGCCGGTGCGCCTGCGGATCGCGTCGACCATGAGGTACGCGAGGTGCGCCGCGGCCCAGGCGATCGTGCCCGCGTACACGAGGGCGTACGCGCGTGAGGACAGCGTCCCCGCCGCGAGAATGCCCGGACCTCCGGGTGCGGAAAGTCCTGTGACCGCGTACAGGAGGACGAGCAGTGCCACGGCTGTCGCCGTCACCACGCGGAACACGGGCAGTCGTGGCTCGTGCCGCGCGGAGACCATGCTCCACTCGAGCATTGCCCCGCAGGCGATGAGCGCCGCCACATGGCTGATGAACTCCGGAAGGCCGCCCAGCCCGAAATGGCGGGCGCCGAGCGTCTCGGCGACGTCGGTGACCGCGCAGACGGTGCAGCCCGAGGCGACCGCCAGCGCTGTGAGGGCGATCGTGAGGCGACGGGTCATCGGCTCACCCCACGAGCGCGCGCGCCGCAGCGCGACAGCCAGCAGGATCGCCGGGACCAACCCAAGGATGATCACGTTTTCATAACTTACACGCGGGGTCCGACATGCTGCGCCGTCCGCGGGCGCGCACGTTCAACAGGAGGGCGACCCGGGCTGGTCCGGGTCCGGCCACCGTTCGGGTGGAAGGGTCTGTCGGCGGATCTGATCGCCGTCGGCCAATGCGCCGTCCGGGCCTCGGAGATCGTCGGAGTACAGGAGCATTCCGCGTCCGATCCGTGCCAACGCCTGGAGCAGCCTGTTGCCGGTGGTGGCATCGCCACGCTCGGTCAATTCGGCGGCGATTCCGTACGCTTCGCTGAGACCCCGGATGGCTGTCGCGCCTTGCGTCGCGGGCGATCCCGACGTTTTGTCGACCGCGGCGCTCACCGCGGTGACCAGTCGGTCGGTAGTGACCGGTTCCCCGCCCTCGAGTACTCGTCGTGCGCTTCCTGGCATCCAGCCGAGAGCTTGCTCGACGATCGCGAGCGTGCCCGCTGACACCCCCCTCGTTCCGCGCTCCAGGTCCCCCAGTACCCGATAGTTCAAGCCGGTGTGGTCGGCGAGCACTTGCCTGGTACTCATGCCCAGTTCCTGCCTGCGGGCAATGACCTGTGCGGCGAGGTGTTTCCATTTGTCCTGGCCACCCATGCGGAACACTATGCCACCCGGCGTGTCAGGATGCGACGAATTCGGTGCGGACGCTAGCAGGTGTTTTAGCCAAACGGCATCGATGATCGGGAAAGGGTAGCCACCCCATTGTGGAACCATTTTCCTGTTCTCGGCTACGATACGACTACCTGCCGAGGGGGACGGCTGGAGGCCCCGCAGCTGTGGTGGGGCGATGAGTGTCACACGCGTCACCCACCGTCCACGTCATCCGAAGCTGGGGAGCCATGCCCAACAAGCGTCTCGTCAAAGTCACCGCCTACTTGATGGTGGGCGTCGTCTACGCCTTGCTGTTGGTGTACGACATCGACCTGCCCGACCTTGTCGTCCGGAGCGCGTTCACGCTTCCGTTCGTGGCGATCGGCGTCTACTGGCTGTACGACACGCGGGCTTGGCGCTGGCCGCCCATCGACCGTTTCGCCGGCAAGCCATGGCTCGGTGGGACGTGGGTCGGCACCCTTACCGAACGCCGCAGTTCGGCCGGCGTCGAGGTCGGGGAGACCAGGGATCTGGTGGTGGCCGTGGAGCAGTCCTCGAGCAGGGTTCGTGTCGTCATGATGATCGAGACGATCCGGGCGGTGTCGAGATCATCGTCGCTGACCATCGACAGTGATCGGGTCGGCGAACTCGACTTCCGGTACGACTACCGGCCTGTCTCCGGCGAAGCTGCCGACCAATGGCAGCGCGGTGCTGCGGTCGTGGAGATCCACGGGCGCAAACCCAAAGAGCTCTCGGGTTTGCTGTGGACCGATACCGGTGTCTGCGCGACCTTCACCGTCGCCTTGGTTTCCCGCACGCGGGTGGAGACCTTCTCGCAGGGGATCATGATGTCGCAGCAGAAGATCGAGGAGATCAAAGCCCTGCGTCCCGTGTCCCCTCAGCCGATCGGGTCGAGGACTCGGTCGAGGTAGGGGTTGGTGAACAGGCCCTTGGGGTCGAGGCGGCGGCGGACGGCGGTGAAGTGGTCCCAGCCGGGGTAGCGGGGGCGGAGGGTTTCGGCGGTCTGGAAGTGGCGTTTGCCCCAGTGGGGGCGGCCTTCGTAGCGGTCGAACACCTCTTCGCAGGCGCGGAAGTACGGCTCCCACTCCATGCCGCGGTACTGGTGGACGGCGATGTAGCAGGTGTCGCGGCCGCCGGCGGGGGAGAGGAAGGCGTCGTCGGGGGCCACCCAGCGCACCTCGATCGGCATCGGCGTCGCGAAACGCGCGGAGACCTCTTTGATCTCGCGGATGGCGTCGGCCGAATGGGCGCGCGGGATGGCGTATTCCATCTCGGTGAAACGGAAGAGCCTGGGGGAGGCGAAGACCCGATACGAGCGGTCCACCTGGCGGCGGTAGCTGCCCGCGTGCGCGGCGAAACGGTGGATGAGCGGGATCGACGCCGACTGCCACTTGGCCACCCGGCACAGCGCGTCGAACGCGTGATTCGACATGAGGACGTCGTTGAACCAGTCCAGCGCCTTGCCGCGCGGCTGCTCGACCTCCTCGACCCGGTTGTTGCGCTTGGTCATCGCCAGCGGGCTGTGCGCGAACATGTAGAACTCGAAGTGCTCGTTGCCGTCGACGTAGGCGTCCAGATCGGCGAGCACGTCCTCGACCGGAACCGGTCGCTCGATGCCCTCCAGCACGAACGAGGGCACCAGCCGCAAGGTCACGGCCGTCACCACGCCGAGCGCGCCGACGCTGACCCGCGCCGCCCGCCAGCCGTCGGGATCGGTGTCGGCGTCGAGTTCGACGAGCCGGCCCTCGGCGGTCATGAGTTCCACCGAATGCAGTGCGGCGGAGATGTTCTGGAGCGTCGCGCCGGTGCCGTGGGTGCCGGTGGCGGTCGCGCCCGCGACGGTCTGCACGTCGATATCGCCGAGGTTGGGGAAGGCCAGTCCGGCGGCGTGCAGCGCGTTGCTCGCGGCGTTGAGGGTGATCCCGCCCTGGACGCGCACCAGTCCCGAGGCGGCGTCGACGGCGAGGATGCGGTTCATCTTCGCCATGCTCACCAGTAGTCCGTCGGTGAGGACGGCGTCGGTGAAGGAGTGTCCCGCGCCCGCGACGCGCACGCTCTGGCCGCGGTCGGCCGCGCCGGTGAGGAGTTCGGCGAGTTCGTCCGGGCTGCCCGGCGTCGCGATGGCCGCCGGGGTACAGGATTGATCTCCCGCCCAGTTCACCCATTTGGTCATGTGTCCAACTTTAGGACATGGGTGTGACCCGCGCTACCCGCAGGGTGCTTTCGATTACCGGCGGCGGTGGCTCGCGCAGGCGTGGGCCTTCGCGCGCTCCACTTCGTCATCGGTGAGCGGCGGCACCGTCAGGGGCATGCGCGGGACGGAGTCGGAGCGCACGCCGTTGAGCATTACCGCGACGTAGCGCCGCCAGGTGCCCGGGTTGACCGGATTGGTGAACTCGGTGAGCGCGTCGAGCATGTGGATCATGGCGAAGAAGTCCGACGACTCGATGTCGGGCTGCAGCGCGCCCGCCTCGCGCGCCCGGTCGATGACCTCGGCGACGGCGGGTTTGATGCGGTCGCGCAGCGCGACGAATCGTTCTGGATCCTGCTGCAATTCGAGCATCACCTCGCCGAAGCCGCGATTGGCGGCCAAGTGCCCGCACGCGTACTCGAAGAATTCGACCAGTCCCAGCCACGGGTCCTCGTGCCGCGCCGCCTCCTGCGCGGCGACCAGCAGATCGCCCAGGTGCTGCTCGAACACCTCCGCGATCAGTTCGGTTTTGTTCGCGAAGCGGCGGTAGACCGTACCGACGCCGACGCCGGCACGTTCGGCCACGTCGTCGAGGGTGATCTCGAGTCCGTGGTCGGCGAAGAGTTCGCGCGCGGCGGCGACGATGCGCTGCTGGTTTCGCGCGGCATCGGCACGCAGGCGCCTGGGTGGAGAGGGGGCCGTGGCGTGATTCACACCCCCATGTTACCAACGATCGGGATTAAGCGGAGGACATCCCTCCGTTAACGTGATAGCTTCATCGGTAAGCGGAGGCAATTCCTCCGCATCGATTTCTACGACTCAGTCCGAGGGGACCTATGACCACCGCGATCGATCGAGGGACCGACCTCGACAAGTCACCGTCGGGCCGCCGCGGCTCGCACGCCCTGCGCTGGTGGGTGCTCGCCGTCCTCGGCGTCGCCCAGCTGATGGTGGTGCTCGACGCCACCGTCGTGAACATCGCCCTGCCCGCCGCCCAGCTCGACCTCGGGTTCGGCGACGCCGATCGCCAGTGGGTGATCACCGGATACGCCCTGGCCTTCGGCAGTCTGCTGCTGCTCGGCGGCCGCCTCAGCGACCTCTTCGGCCGCCGCAACACCTTCATCGTCGGCCTGGTCGGCTTCGCGGTGGCCTCCGCCATCGGCGGCGCGGCGCCGAACTTCGAAGTCCTCGTCGCCGCCCGCGTGGGCCAGGGTGTGTTCGGCGCGCTGCTCGCGCCCGCCGCGCTCTCGCTGCTCACCGTCACCTTCACCGAGCCCGGTGAGCGGGCCAAGGCGTTCGGCATCTTCGGCGCCGTCGCGGGCACCGGCGGCGCGATCGGCCTGCTGCTCGGCGGCGCGCTCACCGAGTGGGCCAACTGGCGCTGGGTGATGTTCGTCAACCTGATCTTCGCCGCCGTCGCGCTGGTCGGCGCGGTGCTGCTGCTGGCCAAGCACGTCGCCACCGAGCGCCCCAAGCTCGACATCCCCGGCACCGTCGTGGTGACCGCGGCGCTGTTCGGCATCGTCTACGGTTTCGCGCACGCCGAGACCGACGGCTGGAGCAACGGCGTCACCCTGGCCTTCCTGTTCGGCGGCGCCGCGCTGCTCGCGGTGTTCGTCTGGCTGGAGACCCGGGTCGCGCACCCGCTGCTGCCGATGCGAATCCTGTTGGACCGCACCCGCTCCGGCTCCTACATGACCGTGTTCGTGATGGGCATCGGGATGTTCGCGATCTTCCTGTTCCTCACCTACTACATGCAGCTGAGCCTCGGGTACTCGCCGATCATGACCGGCGTCGCGTTCCTGCCGATGGTGGCGGCGATGATCGTCTCGTCCACCACCACGCCCTCGTTCCTGCTGCCCAAGGTGGGCCCGAAAGTGGTCGTGACCGCGGGCTTCCTGATCGCCGCGGGCGGTATGGCCTGGCTGACCCAAATCGGCCTGGACACCGGCTACGCCACCCACATCCTGCCCGCTCTGGTGCTGATGGGCCTCGGCCTCGGTGGCGCGATGGCGACCGCGTTCCAGGGCGCGACCGCCGGCGTCCATCACGAGGACGCGGGTGTGGCCTCGGCCATGATCAACACCAGCCAGCAGGTCGGCGGTTCCATCGGCACCGCGCTGCTGAGCACGATCGCCGCCTCGGCCGCCACGGACTACCTGTCCACCGCGCAGCCCGGCCCGCTGGCCGCCGCGCAGGCCCAGATCGAGAGCTACACCACCAGCTTCTGGTGGGCCACCGCGATCTTCGTGGCCGGCGCCGTGCTGGCGGCGGTGCTCATGCCGAACACCGCGCCCGCGCCCGCCGAGGGTGAGCCGGTGCTGGCGCACTGAGCCGCACACGGAAAACGACTGCGCCCGGGCCGGCTTCAACCGACGCGGGCGCAGTCGTTTCCGTCAGCAGTTGCTCGGTGGCGTGGCCCCCGCGAATCGGTCGGCCAGATAGGTGAACGCCCGCGGTGACCCCTGCGCGATCGCCGTGCCGTGATCGGCGCCGGGCAGCAGGTCGAGCAGCACCGGTGTACCCGCCGCGCAATAGCGTCCGGCGAGATCGCGCACCAGCCACGGATTCACCTGGTCGGACTGGCCGTGCCACTGGTACACCGGCACCCGCGGCACACCGGGGTAGATCTCGAGGCTGTTCTCGTGCAGGACGCGCACCGTCACCGGATCGGCGTCGAGTGCCCCGGTGAACACATCGGAGAAGCTGCGGTTCGCGCCCGCGTCGATGATCTCGGTGGTGCAGGCGTTGGCGATGCGGTCCCGCAGCGCCCGGCCGGCGGGATTCAGGTTGCGCGCCATATCGATCCGACCGGGGTACTCGCGCTCCAGACCGATCGCGGCGGCGAAACCGAGCCCGAACAGCGGACTCGGCGTACTCCCCACCTCGAGGGCGAGCTTGCCGATATTGACGGGGACACCGCCCTGCGCGGCCCCGACAATGTTCAGTTCCGGCGCGTACTCGGGCGCCATCGCCGCCGCGAAGCCGGTCGCCATCC
This sequence comes from Nocardia puris, assembly GCF_036051655.1. Classification (NCBI taxonomy): domain Bacteria; kingdom Bacillati; phylum Actinomycetota; class Actinomycetes; order Mycobacteriales; family Nocardiaceae; genus Nocardia; species Nocardia puris. The sequence continues at coordinate 3,858,396 of NZ_CP107943.1, forward strand.
CGCCGCCCGAGTACCCGGCCATGCCGACCGGGCTGCCGCCGAGTCCGGCGGGTGCGAACCGCTGCGCCGCGCGGATGCCGTCGAGGGTGATACGTCCGCCGAGTCGCGCCGCTCCGTAGGCGCTGTTCGGACCGAGATGATCGGGCACCGCGACCGCCCAGCCCCGCGCCAGCAGCAGATTCAACGCGGGCGCCTCCTGGAGTCCGCCGTTGAACAGGGTCTGCGACGGCGCGCAGTGCGTGCCCAGCGAATTGACGAACGGCTGGTACGAGACCAGCGGCCGGTTGTTCCCGCCGCCGGGCGGCACCAGCAGCGTGGTGACCGCCGCGATCGGCTGGTCCGCCGAGTTCGTCGAGCGGAACAGCAACTGCCACACCGTCGCTCCGGGGAAGCCGGGCGCGGCGACCGTCCGGCTGCGCAGCACGTCGCCGGGGCGGGCCGCGTTCAGATCGCCCGGCGTCGCGAAGAAGGCGTCGGCGGAGGGGACGGGGTAGATCGGGACCGCGGCGGCAGGCGCGGCGAAACCCAGACAGGTTGCCGCGGCCGCGGCCGCCGCCAGCGCCACGCGCAGGAGCGATCCGATGCCGAAAGGTTGCTCGGACCGACCCGTTGCCGTCAGGGTCGTGCGCGGTATTGCCAGTCGTGCCACCATCGTCGCTCCAGAACTGAGGGGGTAGGGGGTCGAACGAACGGAGTCCTCACCCCTCAGTTCGATACGGGGACGTTCGCGGTTCGGCATGACTTTCGCGCGTCCTCGGTCGGTGGACCGCCTGGTGTCGATGGACGACGTGATTCCGGGCCCACGTCCCCGCCCACCCGCCACCGGGCCGCTACCGATACGATTGCCGCCGGTGAACTCGCCGCCGTCGCGCCGGGGAAAATCGGAGGATTCCGAGGGCTCTCGCGTGGGTAGCCAACAGACTGCTGTGTCGCTGCGGTGCGGCCGGGTTCCCCGGGTTTTCGACCTGCGGCCCCGAGCTTCGTAGACTGCACGGATCGGGTGTCGCGGCCGAGGCCCCCGGCCGCCCCGTGCACGGTGGCGGCGTCGCCCGGCGCGGCGCGGTGCACGGTGAACGGCGCGTCGGTGACGCGGTGGACGACTTGGACGGCACGACGGAAGGGGGTCAGCGGTGTTGGATTCCGCCTGCCCCGGGGCCCTGCGTGGTGACGCCGCGCTACCGCCTCCGGGCCTGAGCCGGGCCGGGCGGACGTGTGCTCCTCGCACCCCGGCCGCCGTCCGGCCGCGCGTGGTACGCCGGTCAAATTCTCCGCTGCCGCTGGGGAGTTCGGCCGTTATCATTGTCGGTTCGGCGGTGCCGGGCGGACCGGCATGATCTTGATGACGAGCCGGTCGCAGCCGACACGGAAGGGAGACCCGAGCGTGGCCCATGATCGAGCCGGGCGTCCCGCGCGCGCCAGCGACCTGGAGGACATCGCGCACCTGGTCACCGCGTACTACAGCCGCATCCCGGACCCGGGCGACCAGGCCCAGCAGGTGGCGTTCGGCACCTCCGGCCACCGCGGTTCCAGCCTCGACACCGCCTTCAACGAGGCGCACATCCTGGCCATCACCCAGGCGATCGTGGAGTATCGCGCCACCCGCGGCATCACCGGGCCCGTCTATCTGGCCCGCGACACCCACGCCCTCTCCGAGCCCGCGTGGACCACCGCGCTCGAGGTGCTCGCCGCCAACGACGTGACGGCCGTGATCGATTCGCGCGACCGCTACACCCCCACGCCCGCGCTGAGCCACGCCGTGCTGCGCCACAACCGCAACGGCGCGCGCCACCAGGCCGACGGCATCGTGGTCACCCCCTCGCACAACCCGCCGCGCGACGGCGGTTTCAAATACAACCCGCCGCACGGCGGCCCGGCCGACACGGTCGCCACCGACGCCATCGCCGCGCGCGCCAACGAACTGCTGCGCGGCGGCCTCGCCGAGGTCAAGCGCACCACCTTGCAGCACGCGCTCACCGCGAGCGTGGAACGTTACGACTACCTCGACCACTACATCGCCGACCTGCCGAACGTGTTGAACCTGGACGCGATTCGCGGCGCGGGCATCCGCCTGGGCGCCGACCCGATGGGCGGCGCGAGCGTCGACTACTGGGAGGAGATCGGCCAGCGCTACGACCTCGAACTCGAGGTCGTCAACCCGTTCGTGGATCCCACCTGGCGGTTCATGACGCTCGACGGCGACGGCAAGATCCGGATGGACCCGTCCTCGCGCTACGCGATGGCCGCGCTGGTCGCGATCAAGGACGACTACGACATCTCCACCGGCAACGACGCCGACGCCGACCGCCACGGCATCGTCACCCCCGACGGCGGGCTGATGAACCCCAACCACTTCCTGGCCGTCGCGATCGAATACCTGGTCGCCAACCGCATGGGCTGGGACGCGCTCACCAAGATCGGCAAGACCGTGGTGACCTCGTCCATGATCGACCGCGTGGTGAGCGTGCTCGGCCGCGACGTGCACGAGGTACCGGTCGGCTTCAAATGGTTCGTGCCCGGATTGTTCAGCGGCAGCCTGGCTTTCGGCGGTGAGGAGAGCGCGGGCGCGTCGTTCCTGCGGATGGACGGCACCGTGTGGACCACCGACAAGGACGGTCTGCTGCTGGCCCTGCTCGCCGCCGAGATCGCCGCCGTCACCGGTCAGACGCCGTCGGCGCGCTACGTGGAACTCGAGCGCCGCTACGGCGCGCCCGCCTACGAGCGCATCGACGCCGCCGCCACCCCGGAACAGAAAGCCCGGTTGGCGAAGTTGTCCTCGGACATGATCACCACACGCGAAGTCGCGGGCGAGCCGGTCACCGCCGTGCTCACCCGCGCACGGGGCAACGGCGCCCCGCTGGGCGGCGTCAAGGTCACCACCGAGAACGCGTGGTTCGCCGCGCGCCCCTCGGGCACCGAGGACAAGTACAAGATCTACGCGGAGTCGTTCCACGGCCCCGAGCACCTGGCGCAGGTGCAGGCCGCCGCCGAGGAGATGGTGGGCAAGGCGCTGTCCGGTGACCGCTAGAACCAAGGCCCTGCCCGCCGAGATCTGGGTGATGGTCGGGGCCGCGTTCATCATCGCCATTGGATTCGGGCTCGTCGCGCCCGTGCTCCCGCAGTTCGCCCGCAGCTTCGGGGTGGGCGTCGCCGCCGCGTCCGCGATCGTCAGCGCGTTCGCGCTCATGCGGTTGTTGTTCGCGCCCATGAGCGGTCGGTTGGTGCAACGGCTGGGCGAGCGCTGGGTGTATCTCGGCGGTCTGGTGATCGTCGCGGTGTCGACGGGCGCGAGCGCGTTCGCGCAGACCTATTGGCAGTTGCTGGTGTTGCGGTCGGTCGGCGGGATCGGCTCGACCATGTTCACGGTGTCGTCGCTGGCGCTGGTCATCCGGATCTCGCCGCCCGAACAGCGCGGGCGGGTCTCGGGACTGTGGTCCACCAGCTTCCTGGTCGGGTCGGTGAGCGGTCCGCTGGTGGGCGGTGCGCTGGCCGGGCTCGGACTGCGGGCGCCGTTCCTGATCTACGCGGCCGCGCTGCTCGCGGTGAGCCTGGCCGTGCACCTGAGCCTGCGCCGATCGGTGCTGGCCGCACCCGAGGTGAGCGGCGAATTGCGCCTGATGTCGTTCCGCGAGGCGCTGGCCCGGCCCGCCTATCGCGCGGTGCTGTGGTCGAACTTCGCCAACGGTGCCGCGGTGTTCGGCGTGCGGATGGCGTTGGTGCCGCTGCTCGTGGTGGAAGTGCTGTCGCAGCCGCCGGGGATGGCGGGCGTGGCGCTCACGGCGTTCGCGGCGGGCAACGTCGCGGTGCTGTTCCTCTCCGGACGGCTGTCGGATCGGTGGGGACGCAAGCCGTTCCTGATCGTCGGGACACTGGTGTGCGCGGTGGGCACCGCCGGGCTGGGATACGCGCCGGATATGACGTGGGTACTGATCACGTCGGTCGTGGCGGGGCTCGGGTCGGGGATGATGACGCCCGCGCAACAGGCGGCGGTGGCCGACATTTTGGGGCCGAAGGCGCGCGGCGGGCCGGTGCTGGCGGGGTTCCAGATGTCGGCCGATCTGGGCGCGGTGCTGGGGCCGATCGCGGTGGGCGCGTTGGCCGAGGAGACGTCGTACGGTGTGGCGCTGGCTGCCACCGGTGGGCTGCTCGCGTTGGCCGCGCTGGCGTGGGCGGTGGTGGGGGAGACGTTGCCGCGGCAGGCGGCAGCGGAGGTTCCGGACCTCGGCGACGCGAGTGGTGGTGCGGAGGCGAATCTCGGCGTCGCGGGCGGGGTGGTGGATCACCGGGGTGCGGTCGGGGAGCGCGAGAACGGTGCGGGTCATCGGGTTTCCGGCGACGACGTGGTGGACGGGCCGACCGGACTCGGCAAAGGCGGCGCGTCGACCGTCGGGTGACGGGGTCGGAGTGGTGGACCCGTCAACCCCATCTGGACGGGGGACTCCAGGTCGCGCTGCGGGTCAGCGGTTTGTCGCGCGGGATCGAACATGGCTCGCGCCCTGTGCCGGTCGGCGTATGAGGGCCCCACCGGTGCGCGGATTGTCGTGCGGTGTCGGCATTCTGTCGTGCCCCGGAAATCGGGGGCACGCGATTCCGCTCCGCCGCGCGGATTTTCGACTGTCGGCGCGCCTTCGCGTTTCGATTCCGCCCGTGCCGCGCGTTTCCCATCGGCGCGTACCCGATTCGTGACCGCGTGGTAACCAGCGGTTTTCGTCCTTCCGTACCGGGCATTGTGAAATACCCACGCGGCCCGTGGAATTCCGGGCCGGCCGGTAACGAACCCCTCGATCCTTCCGACTTACGGGCAGCAACGAATTCGTCGGGGCGGAAAACGGAGCAGGAGACGAAATGAGTGCGAAATTCCTCGTGGCGGTCGCGGTCGCGGCGGTGGTGTTCGGCGCGACGGGCTGCGGCGGCGACGATTCCACGGCCGCGCCGACGACCGCTCCGGTGAGCGTGCCCACGACGGGCGAACCCGCCGCCACTGCGGGCTCGCCCGCGCCGAGCCCGAGTGCACAGACGAGTCCAGTCACGCAGGCGCCCCCCGCCGACGACACGGCCGCGCCGACCACCTACCCACCCGTCGGCACCGGCCCCGTCGACGCCCGCGAGTACCAGATCGGCGATCACTTCTACTTCCAGTCGCCGACCGGAAACATCAAGTGCGGCTTCCTGCTGGACGACAACTTCGGCGTCGGCTGCCAGCTGCGCGACGCCACCGTCATCCCGCCCGAGCTGCCCGGCTGCACCCCCGCCCCCGACCGGGCGGTCGCGGCCCATGTGAGCGGCCCCACCTCGGAGTTCCTGTGCCTGAATCAGGGCATCTTCGTCGGCATCCCGCAGGACGGCACGGCCGCGGGCGGCAAGATCCTCCCGTACGGCGAATCCATCATGGTGCGCGGCTACAGCTGCACGTCGTTGCCCGACGGTGTGCGGTGCGACAGCGGTCGCGACACCGGGTTCGTCATCGCCGCCGATCACCAAGCGCTCTTCTGACCCGCCGCACCGCCCGCCCGGCGCACCCCGGGCGGGCGGCGTACGGCACAGTGGACACGTGAGCCAATCGCGTTCGAACTACACCCCGCGGCCGATGTCCAATAACACCACCTACGCGCTCGGCGCGGTCGCGCTGGTGCTGATCGTGTTGCTCGTGGTCCTGGCTTTCCGCTGGACTCGGGACGACCAGTCCGTCCGCAACGACGGCTACGGCCCGGTGCGCGACGCGGGCGTGGTCGCGGTGCTCGAGGCCGACGGCGCGGTGCTGCTCGGCAAGCCCGATGCGCGCAACACCCTCGAGATCTACGAGGACCCGCTGTGCCCGGCCTGCGGCACGCTCGAGACCGTCTACGGCCAGGAGATCGCGCAGAAGATGGACGAGGGCGCCCTCGCCGTGCGCTACCGCTACGTCAACTTCCTGGACGCCAAGTCGGGCAGCAAGGACTACTCGACCCGCGCCATCGCCGCGAACGAATGCGTCGCCGAGGCCGGTGACGGCCCGGTCTACTCGAAGTTCCACGAGGCACTGTTCGGCGACAAGCAGCCCTCCGAAGGCGGTTCGGACCTGACCAACCAGGACCTCGCCACGCTCGCCGCCGACTCGGGCGCCCCCGACGCCGTCATCTCCTGCATCACCACCGGTACCAAGCTCGACGCCGCCAAGACCCACGCCGAAGCCGCGCTGGAGGCCCTGACCGCGCGCATGGACGGGCGCGCCGCGACACCGGCCGTGTTCGACGGGGACACCAAGGTCGATGTGAACAACCACGAGTGGGTCGTGGAGGCGTCGAACTGATCGCTTCCACCGGGAAGTAGTCCCGCCGATCGGGAAAACGGGGGACAGCGTTGGTGACCGTTCGCGAAGTGAAGTAGCCTCGCCGCCGTGACACACTCGGATTGTCGGTGCGTGATCTGTCACGACTACGGCGACCGCGCCGAAATGCGCCCCGCCGACCAGCGTTTGGTCGCCAAGGTCGGCAGGCGTGGCTGGGCCGTGCTCGGGATCCCCGAGGACGACGGCGCCGGTAGCTGGGCGTTCACCGTCGGCCTCTGGCACAGCTACCGCGTCCCCGAGGTCGCCCTGTTCGGCCTGCCCACCCAGGAGTGCGTCACCCTGCTCGAACTCGTCGGCGACCAGGTCGCCGCGGGCGCCCGCCTCGAACCCGGCCAACTCCTCGCCGACGTCCTGGCCGGCGACTACCGCGTCACCCTGCGCCCGATCGCCGACTCCTGGCACCGCACCTTCTTCGGCGCCGCCCTCCGCTTCTACCGCGACACCCCCGACTGGTCGATCCTGCACTGCGTCTGGCCCGACCGCTCCCACCTCTTCCCGGGCGACCCCGACTTCGACCCGAGTCTGGCCGGTCGACAGCCGCAACTGTTGACGCCGCCGGAGGAGCACCCGAAGGGTGTGTGGGCGGATTACCACGCGGAGTGGGTGGAGTGGAGCCGAGAGAACGATTGAACCGGGTTGGTCCCCTTACTCTCCAGCCGGGAAAGCGGGGATGAGGGGGCTGCGCCGGGGCGGATAGTGGGCGAATGTCCCCTGCCGCGGAATGCTATCCAGCCGAACACCGCCGCCCACCGTGGCGAAAAGGCGATCCGGTGCTGCTCCGGCTCGGTGAGCCGGGGCCGCGCTCGGCGGTGTGACCGTGCTCGCCCGTGGTGGTGGCCGGGCGGCCGGGCGCGCGGAGTAGCGTCCGAATGGAAGTAGTGTTCGCGATCCCGCGAGTCGAATGGAGAGTGTTCGTGCCCGAGCTGGATGAGAGCCTGGTCCCCGTGCTGGACGAAGTCACCCGCCGCAATCCCGGGGAGCTGGAGTTCCACCAGGCGGTGCGCGAAGTGCTGGAGAGCCTCGGGCCGGTGGTCGCCAAGCATCCGGAATACGCCGATGCCGAGGTGATCCGGCGGCTGTGCGAGCCGGAACGCCAGATCATCTTCCGGGTGCCGTGGACCGACGACGCAGGCCGCGTCCAGCTCAATCGCGGATTCCGGGTCGAATTCAACTCCGCTCTCGGTCCTTACAAGGGTGGGCTGCGCTTCCATCCGTCGGTGTACCTCGGGATCGTGAAATTCCTCGGCTTCGAACAGATCTTCAAGAACTCGCTGTCGGGCCTGCCGATCGGCGGCGGGAAGGGCGGCTCCGACTTCGATCCCAAGGGGCGGTCGGAGGCGGAGGTGATGCGGTTCTGTCAGTCCTTCATGACCGAATTGTTCCGGCATTTGGGCGAACACACCGACGTGCCCGCCGGTGACACGGGGGTGGGGCAGCGGGAGATCGGCTACCTGTTCGGCCAGTACAAGCGGATCACCAACCGGTACGAGTCCGGCGTGGTCACCGGAAAGGGCTTGACCTGGGGCGGATCTCAGGTGCGCACCGAGGCCACCGGCTACGGCACGGTGTTCTTCGTGGACGAAATGCTGTGCGCCGCAGGGGATTCCTTCGAGGGCAAGCAGGTGCTGGTCTCCGGTTCGGGCAATGTCGCGCTATATGCGATCGAGAAAGTGCACCAGCTCGGCGGGCGCGTGATCACCTGCTCGGACTCCAGCGGATATGTCGTCGACAGCACGGGCATCGACCTCGACCTCCTGAAGGAAGTCAAGAACGGGCACCGTGGGCGCGTCTCCGATTACGCCGAACGGCGCGGCGCCACAGCGCGATTCGTCTCCGATGGCGCGGTCTGGCAGGTGCGGGGCGAGATCGCCCTACCCTGCGCGACGCAGAACGAACTCGACGTCGACTCCGCGAAACGCCTTGTCGCCAACGGTTGTTCGATCGTCGCCGAAGGCGCCAACATGCCCACCACCCCCGACGCGATCCGCGTCCTGCGCGGCGCGGGCGTCCGTTTCGCCCCCGGTAAAGCCGTCAACGCCGGCGGCGTCGCCACCAGCGCGCTGGAAATGCAACAGAACGCCTCCCGCGACTCCTGGTCCTTCGAACACACCGAAGAACGCCTCGCCGAAATCATGCGCTCCATCCACGACCGCTGCCTGGAAACCGCCGAAGAATACGGCACCCCGGGCGACTACGTCGCGGGCGCGAACATCGCCGGCTTCACCAAAGTCGCCGACGCCATGCTCGCCCTCGGGCTCATCTGAATCGCTCTCACCGCTTCGGGGACGTGCGGTGACGACCTCGGCCGAGCGCGGTACGACCGTGGACGATCCCCACCACCAACCCCGCCTTCGGCGTCGCGGTGGTGCTTCTTCGGCGCCGGCGTCACAAGATCATTCGCAGAGTTCGGTGAGCAGCGCGAACCAGCCCTATGTGGAAGTGACTGCCGGAGAGCAGTTTTCCCCCGGTTCTTCCTCGCAGATGATCCGCGGGGCGACGGCGAGCAGATCCGTCGCGGTCAAGCCGAACATGGCGCGGAACGTGTCGCTGAAGTGGGACGGGCTGGCGAACCCGGCCTGGGTGGCGGCCGTGGTGAGGTCGGTGCCCGCCGCGATGGCGCGGCCCGCCGCGAGCATTCGCGCCCACAGTCGATAGCGCCGGAACGTCGTGCCCGCCTGCGCGGAGAACAGGTGCAAGAAGCGGGATTTCGAGAGGTGGACGGCGGCGGCCAGCTGGTCGGCGGACAGGGCGAGCGCCGGGTTCGCGCACAGGATCGCCGTCGCGGTGGCGATGCGCGGGTCCATCCGGCCGCTCGCGCCGCACGCGAGGTCGAGCAATGCGGCCGGATCGAACTCGGCGTCGTTCGCGAGGTCGAGTATCGCGTCTTCGTGGACGTGGTAGATGCCGAATTCCCCTGTGCGCGTGCGCATCCGAGTGCGGATCGAGGCGGCTCGCGGTGAGCCGGGATCGAGATAGCAGAACAGCATTCGGGTGTCCGCGACGAGGCGATGCGGTGTGCGCGGCGGGACGAGCAGACTGCGCACGGCGCGTTCGCCGATCGCTTCCGCCCGCACGGTGAACTCGCCGTCGATGCCGACGGCGAGACACAGCACCGACCCGGAGTGCGTGCCGAGCCGCAGCGACGGCCCGCGATACGCGGCGTGCCCGGCCCCCAGCCACACCGTCGCCGGGGCGTGACATGTTTCCGGAAGCGGCGGTCCACCCATACTCGCCATGCTTGCACCACAGCCGAGATGAGGGAGGAATCGCATGGTCGCGGAAGTCGCCGCCGCAACGCTGATGCTGGGGGTCGGCCTGGTGCATGTGGCGCCCGGTGTGGTCGCGTTCGCGCCCGGCCGGGCGGCCTCCGTCTACGGCACGGACGTCGCGAATCCGGATCTCGAGCTCCTGTTGCGCCACCGTGCCGTCCTGCTCGCCTCGACCGGCGCCGCCCTGATCACGGGCGCGCTCGTCCCACCGGTCCGGGTCGCCGCGCTCACCGCCGGAGTCGTCAGCGTCAGCTCCTTTCTCGCCCTGACCGCCGTGATCGGCACCGCCGCACTGAACGCGAAGACCCGTCGCGTGGCGCGGGTCGACGTGGGTGCGCTCGCGGCGCTTGTGGGCGCGGGCTGCCTGCTGGTTCTCGGCAGGTGAATGGTTCGCCGTATGAGCACGCGTCTTCGACCGGGTGCCGCCACTCGACGCGAGAGGCCGCGCGAACCCTCGTCGATGCCGACCACACGTGTGGCCGACCCCGCCGGTCGTCATTGTCGCCGCTCGAGCGCGCCGAGGGTGTCACCGCTCGGCGGCGACCGGCCTGCCGTCTCGGCCGGATTATGCCGAGCTCGCCGCACGGCCGACTCGTCGGGAAGTCGTCGGGCCGATCTCGCTATGTCCGGCGCGGGTGTGCCGCGCGTCGCGAGCGGTATGGGCACATGGGCGCGGGTCCGGAGCGGCCGCCCGGCAGCCTCCGGGCGGCGCGCCCGGGATCACGTTCGACGTGACATTCGCGCGACCGTTTCGTAATCTTGCTGTTATCACTCCCGACAGTAAGCCGGTGGTTGCCGAAAATGCCTGGTCAACATCGTAAGCAGTCCTCGACGCCGAGGGTCGCTCTGTTCGCCGTGGGCACGATCGCGGCGACGGTTCTCGCCCTCCTCGTGATGATGATGAGACCCGCCGAGGATCCGCAGAACACCGCCGCGGTCGGTGCGGCACCCGCGGTCGCCGCCGACGCGGCCCCGTCCCCGACCACCGAGCCACAGGCCGCTCCGCCGCCCGGCCCCGTGCCGGTGGCCGCGGTAGATCAGTCGCAGTTGGTGGAGAAGGTCGCCAAGCAGCACACCCCGTGCTCGACGGTGCTGGCCGCCACCCGGCCCCACGTCGCGCAGGTGGGGCACTTCATCGGGAAGACATTCGCCGTGTCCGATATCGGCGGAGCTGTCGGCCGGGGCAACGACGACCACGGCGCCGGGCTGGCACTGGACTTCATGACCTCCGACACCGCCCAGGGCAACGCCATCGCCGAGTTCGTGCTCGCCAACAAGGAACGCTTCGGCGTGACCTACGTGATCTGGCAGCAGCGCTACAACGACGGCAACGGCTGGTCCTACATGGAGGACCGCGGCAGTGCCACCGCCAATCACTACGACCACGTCCACGTGTCCTTCGCCCCGAACGCGATCGTCGACCTGATCTGCTGACCGGTCGACACTGAACTCCGGCGGGAGAATCCGTCCCCCGGGTCTTGCCTCGCACAGTGCGAAGGTCGCTAGCCTGCTGGCCATGCGCGTTTCGCAGCTCGCCCACCGCACGGGCGTCTCCGTGCATCGGCTGCGCCGGTGGGAGTCGGCCGGACTCATCCGCTCCCACCGCACCGGGCGCGGCGAGGTCCGCGAGTTCGACGAATCCTCGGTACGGGAAACGATTTTCGTGTCGATGGCGCGCGATATGGGCTTCGACCTCGACACCATCGCCGCGCTCATGCCCCGCTACCGGGCGGGCACGGTCACGATCGACGAGATGGTCGCGCACCTGCACGCCCGTCTCGCCGACGTCGAAGCCCAGCTCGCCGAACAGCGCGCGCTGCGTGACCGCTTGATCGAGCACATCGCCTGGTTCGAGGATCGCAGGCCGCGTGCCCACCGCACCGAGGAGCAACCGTGATCGACCCCGAACTCACTCTCGTCCGCGACGCCGTCCTGGCGATGCCCATGGCCCGCACGCTCGGCGTCGAATTCGACGTCGTCGAACGCGGCCGCGTGGAGCTGCGCGTCCCGATCGCCGAAGCGCTCACCTTCAGCCCCGGACGGCTGCAAGCGGCGGCGGTGTTCGCGGCGGCCGACTTCGCCGCCGTCGGCGCGGCGGGCACGCTGTTGCCGCCCGGATGGATCAACGCGACCGTCGACGGCACCATCAAACTCGTGGCGCCCGCGGAGGGCACCCACCTGCGCGTGGCGGGCCGGGTGGTCGACGCGGGCCGCACCCTCACCGTCTGCGCGGCCGACGCGTACGCGGTGGGGGAGGAGGGTGAGCGCCTGTGCGCCACCTGGCTGGGGACCGCCCGCAATATTGACCTGACCGCCCGGGTCGGCAGGTGAACGCCGCCGAACCTCACCCCACCACCGCCCCGAACCATTCGACCAGCGGCCGCAGCGCCTCCCAGGACGCGCGGATCTCGGTGGCGGCGCGCGGCGTCGCCAACCAGTCGGGCGCTCCGAAGTCGCGGTGCGCGTGCAGGGTCTTGTGGCGGAGCAGATCGATACGCGGGTGGTCGGCGGCGAAGCCCTTCGGCTTGGTCTTCAACCGGTCCCCGCCGATCTCGTACCCCCGCGCGGTGAGTCCGTCGAGGATCGCGGCCAGTTGCGCTCCGCGCACCTCGTCGTCGATGGTGGTGCGCAGCCGGGCCAGCTGCTCCGGCGACCCGCTGTAGAACCCGCCGGCCACGAACAACCCCGCGGCGCTGACCTGCACGTACCAGCCGACACCCGGCGCGACACCGGCCACGGCGCCCTGATGGGTCTTGTACGGGGACTTGTCCTTCGAGAAGCGCACGTCCCGGTAGGGTCGGAACAGCTTCGCGCTCCCGAAATCGCCCTCCAGCTCCTCGGCCAGCGCCGCCATCGGCGCCCGCACCGACTCCTCGTAGGTCTGCTTGTGCGCGGCCCAGAACGTCTTGGAGTTGTCCGCCTCCAGATCCTCGTAGAAATCCAGGCCGGCGAACGGGAAGCCTCCGAATCGAACCATGGGTAGACGATAGGACGCGTCCCCGGCACACCCGTGGCTTGTCCGGTCATGACACGTCGCTTCCCGCGCCGCACGCTGGAGGCCACGATCGGAGGATCGCCATGGCAGCACGCCTCGTCTTCACCATGCTCGCCGCCGCCGTTCTCGCCGTCGGCGCGGCGGGAATCGCGAACGCCGGGGACGCCCGGCACGCATGTTCCGGGATCGTCCGCCGGAACCACCGACCGCCAGTAGCTCAGCCGACGCCGAGCGCGTCCAGGATCATCGGACGCGCCGCGGCCAGCGCGCGCTGCCGGTACGGCCAGGTGTGGGTGCCGTTCACGATGTCGACGCGGGCGGGGCCGCCGAGCGCCGCGGCGCGGTCGCGGAAGATCTGCGCCGCGATCATCGTGACAACCTCCAGCCCCTTGCCGTTGATCGTGTGGCCCACGCCCTGGGGCAGATCGGGCGGCCCGGGGACGCCGTTGCCGCTGCTGACGTAGATCGGCAGCCCGCGCAGGCGTTCGAGCTGGACGGTGGCGTCGTTGCGCCTCCACGCCGGGTCGCCGGGCGGTCCCCACATATCGTCGGGGGTGAACTGCCCTTCGTCCCACATGGTGGCCCGCATCGCTTCGCTCCACAGCGGGAACGTCGGGTTGACGAAACCGGAGAACGATCCGGCGAACACGAACTGATCGCGGTGGCGGGCGGTCAGCACCAGCGCGGCATTGCCGCCCATCGAGGCGCCGACGATGGCGTTGCGGGTGCGCGAAACGCCATGGCCGGCGAGGAATTCGGGCAGCTCCCTGGTCCGGAAGGTCTCCCATTCGTAGGTGACCGCTGACCGTTGGTGTGGCCGGGCCGGTACCAATCGGCGTAGAAGCTGGAACGGCCGCCGACCGGGAACACCAGCGTGACGTCCTCACCCGCGAACTGGCGCAGAGCGTCGGTCTCGCTGGTCCACTGGCTGTGGTCGTGCGGCGCCCGCAGCCAGTCCAGCACGTACAGCGCCGCGTTGCCGCCCCCGCGCCGCCCACTGCACCTGGACCTTGATCGGCGCCATGCTCGACGGTACGAACACCTCCTCGAATCCACCTGCCGGAGCAGGCAATACCGGTGCGCGCGGCGGTGCGGCCGAGGCTGCCGCCAGGCTCGCCGACAGGGCTACCAGCACGGTCACTACCCCGTGATCACCTGCCGCAGATGCCCCTTGATACTCCGTGCGTTGCTCGATCGTGCCACCCCGGTCACCCCACATGCCTCCCGTCAGGTCTCTTCGCGACATACCGAAGAGCACGGACCGGCGCAGGCCCCTAACGCTCAGGTCGTCGGCGTCTTCTGTCCGGCGAGCAGCGCGGGGGTGAGGGCGTTGATGGTCGGGTGCTCCCACATCACCTCCGGTTCGACGGTGATGCCGAGTTCGTCCTCGATGTCGGCGGCGATGGTCAGGGCGAAGACGGAGTTCAATCCGTACGCGGTGAGCGGGGTGTCGAAGCCGATCTCCTCGGGCTCGCGTTCGACGTAGTAGGCGACTTTCGCGCGGAGCCAGTCGCGTCGTTCGGTGAACAGGGTGTCGTCCATCAGGTGCCTCTCGGTCGGTGCTCGAGGTCCAGGGTGCGGTCCTCGGCGTGGTGGGTGCGCAGGTCGTCGAACAGATCGTCGCGCGACATGCCGGAATTCCGTTCCACGGCAACGGGTTCCGTCTCAGGTGCGGCGCGGGTGGCGAACGCGGTGCGCAGGTCGCGCAGGAGTTTCTGGAACACCGCGCTCTCGCCCTCCCGGATGTAGAACGCCGACCCGAGGACGGTCGAGAGCCGGTGCATGGCTCGCGTCAGCACGGCGGGGACGTGGCGGCAGGCCGCCGCGGCGTGGCGATCCGGCGCCCGCAGCGCGGTGTGGACGTACTCGTCGCACCACAGGAGATCGGCGTAGGCGTCGGCGAGAATCGCACGGACGGTGGGGATGTCGGCCGCCGTCGCGCCGTACAGGCGTCGCTGGGACACGTGGCGCAGCGTCACCCGCAACCCGGTGTCGAGGATGCCGACCGCCGCGCCGGCCAGGACGATCCCCACCTCGTCGGCGAGCGGGATCGCGCCGTTGCCGGGTGGGTCGATGTCCAGTAGTTCCTCGCCGGACCCGATCTGGTCCTCGAAGACGAGATCGCAAGGGGCAGAAGTGCGTAGCCCGACCATCGGCCGCGCGGCCCGTACGGTGGGCGTGGTGGTCACGATCTGGCGCGGCGTCACGGTTCCGTCGGGCTCGCGCACCATCACCGAGGTGATGACCAGATCGGTGTCCTCGGCGGCGAGCGCTCGGCGAATCCCGTTGACTCGTAAGAGATCCCGATCACGCACCACGTCAGGAAGTCCCGGCCAGTCATCGACGCGCAGCACCGCTCCCGGGCCCGCATACCCCACCCGCCCGTCCGCCAGCAGACGCTCGACAACGGACTGCCGGTGGTGTTCCCCGTCCGCGCGCAGCACCGTGCGGGCCGCCGCCAGTCGAGTCGCGCCGTAGCCGAACGCCAAGCCGGGTTCGTGCCGGGCGACCGCCCGCAACGCCGACATGGCGGCGGTGAGGTCGTCGCCTCGCCCGCCGAGCGATCTCGGCACGAACTCCGCCGCGAGCGACAGCTCGCGCAGAATGTCGGTGCCGTGCCGAAAGCCTTCAGCCTGTTCATCTTTCGAGACCGTATGGGGATAGCTCAGCGGACCCGTCCACGGGTCGCCGACGCGCCGCTCGTACGTCGCGGCGAAACCGGGCGTCACAGTCCCCACCCCGTCGGATCGATCGAATCGGGTCCGGGTACGGCACCGGCGAGCACTTCGTCGGCGAGCCGCAGATACACCGCGTCCGCGTCGGCGGGGGCGAACAGATAGGCCATCGTCGCCTCCAGCCACCCATCGGATAAACCGTTGGCGCGGTGGACATGCACGCACGCCGCCGCCGCGAAGAGCTGTTCGTAGCGCCGCGCCAGCTCGAATCCTTCGGGCGGCACATCCCGCATCGCCGGGCGCCACGAGGCGAGGTCGCGGTGCAGTTCCTCGGCCAGCTGCGACAGCACAGGGTGCTCGCGCACCGTCGTCACGACGCTCGCGCCCGCCGTAGCCAGCAGCCCGAGCCGCCGGGCATCGAACGGTGGCACCGGGGCGTCGAGCCGGGCCGCGAGCCGCACCGCGGATTCGTCGCCGGTGCCGCGCCGCCACGCGCGCGACAGCATCGGGAAGTGGTTGATCAGCACGGTGCGGTTGACGTAGGTGCTGCCGTCGAAGATCTCCACGATGCGGTGATCGCGTTCGAGTTTGGCGTAGGCGCTGCTCGCGTCGCGCACGGCGTCCGAGCCGAGCAGCGCGCCGGCCAGGCGCACCACCTCGTCGGCCACACCGGGCACGAAACTCTTCACGACCGCCGACACCACGCTCATCTCGCCGGGCAGTGTGTGGAAGCAGCGGGCCCCGAGCGCGGCCACCGCCTCGGCCGTGAGCACGCCGGCGACGGCCCTGCCGAGCAGCCGCCGTTCGTGGTCGGCGGTGCCCGTGGCGGCGACCGCGAGCCGGACGGCGTGATCGGCCGCGCCGAGCGACAGCCCCGCGCAGCCGACCCGGGTCATTTGCAGCGACTTCAACGCGATGGCGGCACCGTCGCCCGGACGGCCGACCAGGGCGTGCTCGGGGAGAAGCGCTTCGGTGAACTCGACGCCGCTGATGTCGGCGCCTCGCAGCCCGAAGGTGTGTGTCTTGGGCAAGTACCGAATCTGGGAGTGCGGCAGTTCGCGCTTGTCCACCAGGAACAGGCTGAACGCGCGCGGGCCGGGTTCGCTTTCGGTGCGGGCGAAGACGCAGATCAGGTCGCCGTGCGTGGCGTAGTTGATCGGCCACTTCTCCCCGGACAGTCGCCAGCCGCCGTCGGCGCGGACGGCGTGGGCGTCGTTGGCGAGGACGTCGCTGCCGTGCTCGCGCTCGGTGAGGCCGAACGAGATCACCGCGCCCGCCGCGATCTCGGCGGCCACCCGTGTGGCCTGGTCGTCGGTGCCCGCCACCCAGATCGGGGCGGTGCCGAGCATGATCTGCCCGTGCGCCACCGCGACGCTGAGATCGCGCCGCGCGACCAGCCGGATGCCCTGCACCGTCCGGAAATAGTCGTCCAGCGTGCCGCCGTACCGGCGCGGCACGCACGCGAGATGCAGGCCCGCGTCGTACAGCGCCCGGCACGCCTCGCGGGGTAGCAACTCGTCGCGATCCCCTCGCAACACGCGCTCGGGCGCGAACGGACCCTCGGGATCGGTGAGCCGTTTCTCCAGTTCCGCGATCACCGCAGCACCGCCTCGGCGATGCGGGCCGCGTCGCGCCCGCCGAATCCGAGCAGCGCCGACCCGCGGCTGCGCAACCGGTACAACCCGACGAAATACAGGCCCGGCACCGCGCCGATCCCGGCGACGTGCGCGGGCTTGCCGTCCTCGCCCAGCAGCGACCGGTCGAACCAGCTCCAATCGTCGCGATAGCCGGTCGCCCAGATGACCGTGTCCGGTTCGATGCGGGTGCCGTCGGCGGTCACGAGCGCGGCGCCGTCCACCGACTCGATCCGGCCGACGGGCTGCACCCGCGACAGCAGATCGTCCGGCGCCCCGATCACCGGATCCGGTTTGCGCAGGGGACCGACGACCGGCAAGCGCAGCAGCGGCCGGAGAAAGGTCCACACGTCCCGGCCCAGAACCTGCTGCGGTATCGAAGGCAGGGGCGCGCCGCGACTGAGCACGACCCGATGGGTGGCCGACAGTTCGTCGGCGATCTGGGTGCCGGAGTTGCCGCCGCCGACCACCAGCACCGTTCCCGGCCGGACCTGTCCGGGATTGCGGTACTCGTGCGAGTGCAGCGCGACGATCCCGTGGTCGAGTTCGGCCGCGACCGGCGGCACCCAGGGCTGCTGGAACGCACCGGTGGCCACGACGACTTTGCGGGCCGCGCACGTCTCCCCGCCGAGGGACAGCAGGAACTCGCCGTCCACCTTCCGCAGGGAATCCACGCGCCGGCCGAGCAGCACCGGCAGCCGGAAGCGATCCGCGTACTGCTCCAGATAATCGGCGACCTCGTCTTTGTGCGGGTAGCGGTGCGGGTCGCCCGGAAAGGCGGCCCCCGGCAGGGCGGAGAAGCGCGCCGAGGTGAACAACGTCATCGAGTCCCACCGGGTCCGCCAGGGCTCGCCGAGCTGATCCGCCGCGTCCAGTACGACGAAATCCGCTCCCGCCCTTTGCAAGTGGTAGGCGGTCGCCAGCCCCGCTTTCCCCGCGCCGACGATCACGGTGTCGACGGTCTTCGGTAAGTCGTTCACGACGGGGCCTTTCGGTAGGTACGGCGCAGCACCGGGTCCAGCTCCTCGTGCGTGGCATTCAAGGTGTTGTCACGGAACAGCTTGCGCATGTGCAGTCGCCGGATCTTGCCGCTGGTGCTGCGCCGGATCGCGCCGGGCGGGACCAGGCAGACCCCGGCGATCGTCACCGTCGCCAGCTCGGCGAGCGCCGCCTTGGCCTTCAGCGCCAGTCCGTCGAGATCGCCGTGATCGGTCCGGACCTCCTGCACCACGACAATGTGCTCCTCGTCCTGGGCCGGTACCGAGAACGCGGCGGCCAGTCCGCCCTCGAAGCTCGAATCCACTTGGCCCAGCAGGTATTCCAGATCCTGCGGGTAGAAGTTTCGCCCGCGGATGATGATGAGTTCCTTGAGCCTGCCGGTCAGATACAGCTGACCGTCGTGGACGGTGCCGAGATCACCGGTGCGCAGTTCCGGTCCGAAGACCGGTTGCCCCCAGTAGCCCGGTGCCACACTGGGACCGGACAGCCGGATCTCGCCGACGCGCCCCTCGTCCACCGGCTCGCCGGTGCCGGGATCGGCGATCGTCAGCCGGTAGTGGTCGGGCACCGGGCCGGAGCTGACCATCGGCACCCCGGCGGCATCCGGGACGAACGCACCTTGCTCGAGCGCTTCGGCGCTGATGCGCGACACCACCGGGGGCTCGTCGTTCGGCGTGCCGGTGACGAACAGGCCCACCTCCGCCATGCCGTAGCAGGGGCTGAACGACTCGGGCCGGAACCCCGCCGCGGCGAAGCAGTCGGCGAACGCCGCCAGCGTCGCGGCGCGCACCGGTTCGGCGCCGTTCAGCGCGGCCCGCCACCGGGAGAGATCCAGTCCGGCCGCCTTGCTCGCCGGGATCCGCCGGACGCACAGGTCGTACGCGAAATTCGGTGCCGGACTGATGAATACGTCGTGCACGTCGATCATGTGCAGCCAGCGATACGGGTCGAGCAGGAAGGCGGTGGGGGACAGGAGGGTCGCCCGTCCACCGAAACGCAGGGGCAGTAGCACCGCGCCGATCAGGCCCATATCGTGATACAGGGGCAGCCAGCTGCCGACGTGGAAACCATCCGGCAACGCGTAGTGCCGATGGATCAGATCGGTATTGGCCGCGAGCGCACCGTAGGTGACGACGACGCCGCGCGGGTCACCGACCGAGCCCGAGGTGAACTGGAGAAAGGCGATCTCCTCCGGGCGTTCCGCACGCGGCGTCCAGTCCTCGGCCCGTCCGCGCGGAGCTGTCGACGCCGGAATGCCTGTCTCACTGAGCAATTCGGTGTAGCCGTCGGGAGCGAGAATCAGCGCGGCCCGGCAGGAAGCGATGATCCCCCGCAACCGCGTCAGCTGCTTGCCGCTGCGCGGCGAGAGCGGCAACGGCGCGGGGACCGGCACCACCCCGGCGTACAGGCAGCCGAGAAACGCGCGCACGAATTCGATTCCGGTGGGGTAGGCGAGCACGACCCTTGCGCCTGGTTCCAGTCGCCGCTGCAACGCCGCGGCGATCCGGCGGGCGTCCAGATCCAGTGCGCCGTAGGTGATTCGGTCGAGTTCGTCGCCGCGGTCGGGCAGGACGAGGACGGCCTCGCGGTCACCGTGGGTGCGGGCGAGTGCGCGAAGGTCGCTGATCATCCGAGGTGACTTTCCGTGTGGGCGTTTCGGTTTCGCTGGTGCATCGGTTCCGGCGCTTCCTCGTCGAGAATCGCGGCGAGCGCGGCGCCGTGATCGAACATCGTCAGGTGCGTGCCGCGCGCCGCGATAACCTCGACTCCGTTGCGGGCGAAGCGATCCCAGCCCCAGGAGCCCTCGACGTCCGGGTAGCCGTCGAACTCGCTCACCCGGCCGTCGACGGCGCGCAGCAGCCGGATCGGGGCCCGCACCGGCCGGCCCGGGTAGGTGCGCGCGGCGAGGACCACCCGCGAGAACACCGCAAACAGGTGGTCGAGATCGCCGCCGGGATCGGTGCCGCCGAGGTCCTCGGCGAACCAGGCCCGCAGGGTGGCGTGGTCGGGAGCGGGCATCGTCGCCGGTGCGGGCGCATCGAAGATGACGAGCTGTTCGACGTGCTCGCCCTCGCGTTCCAGCTCGGCCGCGAGTTCCAGCGCGATCGCGGCGCCGGACGACCAGCCCCCGACGACGTACGGGCCGTGCGGCTGGACCCGCCGCAGTTCGGCGCGATAGCGCGCGGCGAATTCCGCCACCGTCGCGGGCAGCGGTGCCACCACCTGGAAGGCGTGGCACGGCCGATCCAGCCGGGCCGCCAGGTCGCGGTAGGCGAAGACGGTGCCGCCGGCGGGGTGGACGAAGAAGCACGGCGTCCGCGTCCCGTGGCTATCGAGGGTGACCAGTGCGGAATCGGGCCGGGCCAGCCCCTCGGCGAGCGCCGCGATGGTGCGGGCGGTCAGCAACGTGCCCAGCGCCGCGTCGACGCCGAGCTGCTGCCTGATTCGGGTGACGACCTGGAGCGCCGCGAACGAATGACCGCCGAGGTCGAAGAAGTCGTCCTCGACGCCGAACGCGTCGATCCCGAGCACCGAGGCCCAGATCGCGAACAGCGCGGCTTCCCTCGGAGTACGCGGGGCAACGGGCTCTCGGGTGGTGACCGCGGGGTCCGGGCGCAGCGCGAGCAGAGCGCGCCGATCCAGTTTGCCGTTGCCCGTCACCGGGAGCCGGTCCAAGGCGATCAGGTCCGCGGGCACCAGGGGCGCGGGCAGCCGTTCGGCCAGCGCGGTGCGGAGGGCGGTGACGTCCAGGTCGTCCGGTGTCACATACCCGATCAGGCGCTTGCCGGTGGGGCTGTCGCAGGCGAGCACCGCGGCGTCGCGGACGCCTGCCTCGGCGAGCAGCGCGTGTTCGATCTCGCCCGGCTCGATCCGCCAGCCCTGGATCTTCACCTGCTGGTCGGCGCGCCCGATCAATTCGATCTCGCCGCCCGGCAGGTAGCGGCCGAGATCGCCGGTGCGGTAGATCCTTTCACCGGTCTCGCGATGCCGCACGAAGGCCGCGTCGGTCTTGTCCGGATCGCCGAGATATCCCGTCGCCAAGCCGATTCCGCCGATGTGGAGTTCACCGGTCGTCCAGGTCGGCGCGGGCAGGCCCAGTTCGTCGAGGATGTACCACGGTTGATTGGCCAGGGGCCGGCCGTACGGGATGGAGGTCCACGACGGGTCCACGGCGCCGATGCGATGGTAGATCGACCAGATGGACGCTTCGGTCGCCCCGCCGAGGCTGATCACCTCGGCGTTGGGCGCGATCCGGCGGATGCGGTCGGGCAGGGTGACCGGAATCCAATCACCGCTGAGCAGGACCAGGCGCAGGGCGGGCAGGGTGACGCCGTCGGCGGCCTCGACCAGCAGCTGCATCAGGCCCGGGGCGGAATTCCACACGGTGACGTGGTGGGTGCGCAGCAGACGCAGCCAGCTCCCCGGGGTCGGGTCGTCGGGGTCGGGCAGGACGAGGGTGGCGCCGCAGAACACGTCGAAGACGGAGAGATCGAAATGCAGTGCCGAGACGGCGAAGACGATGTCGTCATCGGTTATCCCGAAGCGCCGCTTGATATCCACGATGGTGTTGAGCGGACCCAGATGGTTCAAGGCCACGCCCTTGGGGGTTCCGGTCGAGCCGGAGGTGTAGATGACGTAGGCGAGGTCGGACTGTGCGACCGACACGGGCGCGGGTTCTCCCGTGTCGTCGCCCTGCGGGGAGAGACATCGGATACCCGGTAGCTCGAATTCGGTGATCGCGGAGCTGATTTCGGCGATCGACAGCAGCGCGTCGCGCCGTTCGCGCGGCCAGGCCGGGTCGATCGGCACGTAGGCTCCGCCCGCCAGCAGCACCGCGTGCACGGCGACGATCTGCTCGATACTCTTGGGCAGGATCACGGCCACCAGGTCGCCGGGGACGACACCGGAACTTTGTAGGCGTGCGGCCAATGCTTTTGCGGCACTGTGTAGCTCGGTACGGGTGAGGGATCTTTCGAGGCCGATCGCAGCGGTGTGGCCGGGACGTTCTGCCGCGTAGGTGGGCAGCAGGTCGGTGAGCAGCTCGCTCGGCGCGGGGTGGACCGGTGTGGCGGCGTCGCGCAGATCGAGGACGCGGGGCTCGACCAGCGTGCCGACCGGCTCCTGCCACGCATCGGGCTCTGAGGCGAAGCGGCGGAGCAATCTCTCGTAGGCGGAGCACATTTCGTCGAGGAACCCGGGCGGGAAGGCGGATTCGAGCACGTCCCACACCACCCACAGGCTGCCGCCGTCGAGCTCCCAGAACTGATGATCGACCAGGGCCTGCGGGGTTTCCAGCCGGCTGAACCCGACGCGCTCCTGCGGTCCGGCCGTCAGTCCGGCGGCCACGACGAACGGGCAGACCGCGCTGCCCGGCGCGGACCGGGCCCGGCTCAACGCCTCCAATACGTCGAGACCGCCCGTGTGGGTGCGGGCGAAGTCGCGGAGCAGTTGCCGTTGCAGGACGCGACATCGCTCCAGGAAGGTGAGCTCCCCACGCCAATCGACCTCGAGCGGGTAGACCGAGGAGAAGTTGCCGAACACCCGTGCTGTGGCCGGGATCAGCCTGCGGGTCATCAGATTGGTGAGCAGGAAGTGCCGCGAGCCGCTGAACTGCGCGATGACCTCGGCGTACACGGCGAGCAGCACGGCCGACGGCGTGAGGCCGAGTTCGCCGGCGATCGTCTTGACGGTCGACCATTCCGGCGCGCCGAGCTCCAGCTGCCTGCGGCGCAGGCCGCCGTGACGACCGTCGTTGTGCACCAACGGCAGTGGCGGTGGTTCCGGGAGGGAGTCCAGCCGGTCCATCCAGTAGCCGCGGGCCCGCTTGCCCAAGGGGCCGGCCTCGACCGCCGCGAGCGCCAGCGTCGCCTCGCGCAAGGTGGGCCCGGTCTCGGCCGGCGGTGCGGCCGGATCGTCGTACAGGCGGTCGATCTCGTGCAGCAGACTCGCTCCGCTGTAGAGATCGAGGAAGAAGTTGCTGAAGTTGATGTGCAGGCGCACCCGGTCGTCGCCGTACCGGGTGGCGTGGAACTCGAGCCACGGCCAGCGGTCGAAGGGCAGCGGACGCGTCGACATCTCGTCGCGGAGACGGTCGAGTTCCCGTTGGGCGGCAGCGGGTTCCACTCCCGTCAGGTCGGTGTAACCCACGGTGAGCGGCACGAACTCCTCGATCGGGCGGAGTTCCAGATCTGTTGTGACGGTGACCAATACGTCCAGGTGGCGGGCCAGCGTCGCGTTGACGGCGCGCTCGTAGCGGCGGACATCGAGCCCGGCCCGTTCGCGCTCCAGATACAGGTGGGGCCGCACGGAATTCTGCATGCCGTCGCTGGCCCCGACCATGAGGAGCTTCTGCATGTCGGATATCGGGAAGGGGAGCAGGGAGGATGCGTCGGTGCTGATCGCATGACGGTGTAAAGCGATGGGCAAAGCTCGAAACCTTTTTGTTCAGAAAACAATTCGACTTTTGTTCAGGGACCTCGTGGTCAACCAGGCCGGTCGGCGGTGCGGTCGACTGTATGACCGCGCTGTTTTGGGCAACAGCCCAGAGAAATCCCGGCTTCACTGGGTAGTGTTCCAAAGGATCGCGCCCGAAGTTCGTTGAGTATTGGTAAGATTCGGGCGGATGGTGCATATCGGACGGCCGAAGAATGGCGAACTTACAGTAACGGCTACCGAGCGTCGCGCTTTGCTGCACCGTGCGCGGGCGGCGACATCGACGCAGGCCTACGCGCTGCGGTGCCGGATCGTGCTCGCGTGTGCCGAACCCGGCGCCCGCAACAGTCATGTCGCGGCCCGGCTCGGCGTTTCCGCCCCGACGGTGGCGAAATGGCGGGAAAGGTTCATCGAGCGCGGACTCGCCGGACTCGACGACCAGCCGCGCTCCGGCCGCCCGAAATCCATCCCGCCGGACCGAATTCGGCAGGTGGTGACGCTGACATTGGAGCAGGTCCCGGCCGATTCGAGGCGCTGGACCCGGGCGTCGATGGCCGCGCGCACCGGATTGTCGAAATCGACGATCGGCCGGATCTGGCGGCGTTTCGGCTTCGCGCCGCATCTGGCCGGGTGGTTCAAGATTCCTGTGGCACCGCCATTTTTGGACAATGTCGTGGATATCGTCGGGCTCTACCGCAACGCGTCGGAGAAGGCGGTGGTGCTGTGCACGGACCGGGAGTCGGGCGGGCGGATGTTCGCCGGTGCTCGGTCGTCGGAACCTCGCACCCGTGAGCGTCCGCGTCGCACCGCAGGCCTCGTCGCCGTCTTCGGCACCGGGCACCGCGAGCGCCTCGCCGAATCACGCCGCACGCGCCGAGCGGTCGAGTTCACGAAATTCCTTGCCAGCGTTGACGCGCGGGTGCCCGCCGAACTCGACGTCCACGTGGTGTGCAACAACTACGCGACCAACCGGACCTCCATCGTTCAGGAGTGGCTGGCAGCTCACCCGCGCTTCCGCCCGCACTTCACCCCGGCGGGAATCTCCTGGCTCGACCGCGCGGAGCGCTGGATGGCCCTGCTCGCCGACCAACTCGTGCACTGCGTCTCGCACGGCAGCGGGGAGACGGTGGAGCGCGACGTGCGCGCGTGGGTCGAACGCTGGAAATCCGATCCCCTGCCGATCGGCTGGAAGAAGGCCGCGGGCGAAGCGATCGGTTCCCTCGCCGGGTATCTGCAACGGTTCTCGACCGCGGAGCGGAAGCACTGCGCGAGCCTGCGGTAGGGGGCCGGGAAAAAACTTTCGGGCACAGCGATGAATCCTCGGCAGGCGGCCCGTCCTATCCCTTGAACGCGCTACCAACCCGGCGCACCCGACCAGAAGGACCAGCCATGACCACCACCGCCGCCGCCCCGTTCGCCACCGACGTCACCGCCCGCCCCGGCAAGATCCGCAACCGCGTCCTGTGGACCCTGCAGATCGTGCTCGGCCTGTTCTTCATCCTCGCCTCCGGCGGCCCGAAGCTCGTGATCCCGCACGTGCTGATGGAGAACCCGCCGCAGAACATGACCATCCCGCTGGCGCTGCTCGTCTTCATCGGCGTCGTCGAGGTCGCGGGCGGCATCGGCCTCATGGTCCCCAAGCTCAGCGCCCTCGCCGCCGCCGGCCTGACCGTCCTCACCATCCTCGCCGCCGGCTCCCAGGCATTCATCGCCGACCTGCCCGAGATGGCGATCTTCCCCCTCGTGCTCGCCGCGATCTTCGCCTGGATCGCCTACGAGCGCCGCGCCTCGATCACCGACCTGCGCAACGCGCTCTCGCGGTGAGAATTTCCTAAGCACGATCGGCGATCGGTGGACAGTCCACCGATCGCCGATCGTGCGTGTGCGGATCGATCGGCTGTCGGGGTTGGCGGCGGTCGATGTTCTGCGGTGTGGTGTCGGCGGCCACCTTGTTCGGTGGTGAATCTGTCCCGGGACGGTCACGGCTCGGGGGCAGCGTCGTTGTGCCCGCTCGAACGTTGAGTGGGAGGGTCAGTCGCAGCGCATCGAGCCTTGACCGACCGGTCGGTCATCGGTACGGTCGGCTCATGGAGATCGCTGGGGACACCCGCACCGTGTCGACGGCTTACGGGGAAGTGGTCGTGCACCTGAGCGGTAGATCGCCGGGCGATGCGTCGGGATTGCTACTGCTGCATGCGAATCCGGGTGATCACCGTGATTTCGACCCGATCGCCGCGACGTTGGGGGAGGCCTGGTCGATCGCGGCTGTCGATTGGCCGGGTTATGGCGGGTCGTCGGCTGCCGATGGGTTGACCGTCGATGCGCTCGCCGATGTCGCGTATGAGGTTGTGGAGTCCTTGTCCGACAGCGGATTTCGATCGTTCACCGTGCTCGGGAACAGTGTCGGGGCCTATGCCGCCGTGCGGTTGGCGCAGCGTGCCGGGGACCGGATCCGGGGGTTGGTGTTGGTGCAGTCGGCCGGGTTCGTGCCGCTGAACCTGTTGACCAGAGCGCTGTTTCGCGTGATGGCGCACCCGGCTGTGGCGCGCTGGGCCGTGGTTCCCTGCGCCAGGATGTACTTGGGTTCCGCGCGTCACGAGGGCGTGCGGCCCATTCTCGAACGGGCGAAAGGGATTCCGGGTGATCCGGTGCGGCTCGCGGTCTATCGCCGACTGTGGCGCAGCCTCGACGACCCTCGGCTCGACCTACCCGCGGACGGTCCGCTGCTGCCCGAGCTGCCGATCCTGGCGGTCTGGGGCCGCCGCGACCCCATGAACCCGTGGCTGCTGAACCGGCGCGGCCTCGCCCGCGCCCTCCCGCACGCCGAGATCGCCCTGCTCGACGCTCGGCATGAACCATTCGCCGAGCGTCCGGCCGAATTCCTCGGCGCGGTCAGCGAATTCCTCGCCGCTCGTGCCGAGGCGAGTTCATGAGGTCCGCCGAGCCCGGCCGCCGCGCACTGCTGGGCGCGGGCCGCCACCTGCTGGCCACCGAGAACCTCGGCAAACTGTCGGTCAACGCGATCACCGCCGAGGCGGGCATGGCCAAGGGCAGCTTCTACCAGCACTGGCCGAGCCGCGAGGCCTACCTGCTCGCGCTGCACGGCGCTTTCCACGACGACCTCGCCGACCAGGTGACGACCGCCATCGCCGGTCTGGAGCCCGGCGAAGCCCGCCTGACCGCGATCATCACCACCTACCTCGACGGCTGTCTGGCCGAACCCGCGACCAAGGGCCTGCTCGTCCAGGCCCGCACCGACGCCGGGCTGCACACCGCGGTGGCCGCCCGCAACGCCGCTGCCGCCGAGTTGTTGCGTGCCGACCTCGAAGCCCTCGGCTGGGCCGATCCCGTGCCGGTCGCCGTGCTGCTGGTCGCCGCGATCGCCGAGACCGCGCTGTTGGAGTTGGATGTTTCGGCTCCTCGTGCCGACCTGCGTGCAGGTTTGCTGCGGTTGGCGCGGAGGTGACAGGAGGGCTGCGCCCGGCTGGGCGATCGGACACCTTGGGGCTGGGCGGGGGAGCTGATGGGGGCGCTCACCGCCCGTCGGTTCCGAGGGAACTGCGCTAGCGGCCACCACCGTCGACCGAACGATCACTGGCGGAATCGATTCGGGCCGAATGTGATTCGGAATGCTGCCGCTATGCCGGAAGGTGCGCCGTCGCCGTCGCCGTCGCCGTCGCCGTCGCCGTCGCTCCGCGCGGTCCGCTTCCGAAAGCGCAGTGGTCCGAGCGCCATCCGGAAACGTCCTACGCTGTTCCACTTCGGCCGCCAGCCCGTGCCGTCGAGAAGTCTCTGATCCGCGACTCGGACTGCCGCGTCGGTACAGTGACTTCGGATGACCGACATCCAGATCACCGCGAGCCTCGTCCGCGCCCTCTTGGCGGACCAGCATCCGGATCTCGCGGGCCTGACCATCCGCGAGGTGGCGGGCGGCTGGGGCAACCAGATGTGGCGCCTCGGCGACGAGCTTGTCGTGCGCAGGCAGCGCATGGACTCCACGCCGAAACATCAGCTCCACGAACGGCGGTGGCTCCCCGTACTGGCTCCGCGCCTGCCGCTGCCTGTACCCACCCCGTGCGAGTCGGCGAACCCTCCGATCGCTTCCCCAAGCACTGGACCGTCATGACCTGGATTCCCGGGGAGCCGCTCGACCACAGCATGATTCACCGAGGCCGCCATGCGGCCGAGACGCTGGCGGAATTCCTCCGAGCGCTCCACGTGGAAGCACCCGCAGACGCGCCGGTCGCCACGGACCGCGGAGACCACCCCGGGCACTACACGGTCACCTTCGAGAACTACGTCCAGACCTTCGCGCCCGAAGACATCGCCGCCGCCCTCCGATCAATCTGGAACGACGCCGTCGGGCACCCGCGTGGGCCGGCCCACCTCTGTGGCCGCACGGCTACCCCCATCCAGCCAACGTTGTCGTCTCCAACGGAACCCTCTCGGGCATAGTCGATTTCGGCGACATGTTCGCCGGCGACCCAGCTCAGGATCTCGCCGCCGCCTGGGTGCTGCTCCCCGCGGGCACCGCCGCCCACTTCTTCGACAGCTACGCGCGAGCGGACGAAGCGACGATCCGCCGCGCCCGCGGCCTGGCCGCCCTGAAGAGCTTCTTCCTGATCCACATGGGGCACAACGGAGATCGAGGCCTGCCCGGTGGTAAGCCGCACTGGGGGCCGATAGGGCGGGCGGCGCTCGAACGCGTCATCGAAGGTGTTTGACCCTGCAGCTTCGGACCGTCGATCGCTTGTCTAGTGGAAGATCAACGATCTCACTTTCGAATCTCCGCGCGGTCGATGCGTCGACAGAAAGCATTGCCGTCATCATGGCTTCTGTGACCAGGACAATCAGTCAGGCTGAGCTGCGGAACAGTTGCGATCGAGTGATTGACGCGCTCGAAGCGGGGCAGGACTTCATCATCACCCGCGACGGGCATCCGGTGGGGGAGCTCCGCCCGATCCGGCAGGCGCGGGACGTGTCCACCGCGGATCTCAAAGCGCGCCTTGCCCGTTTCGGTGGTACTGCGGATGGGGCGACAGAGCGCACTGCGATCGACTGTGCCTTCGGAGCGGATCGTCTGGATGACTGAAGCCGAACCGGTATCCGTGCCGTGAGCCCAGGCGTCTATTTCGTCGTTGTTGTCCACTTCGGCGTCACAGTGGCGGCGCATCAGCTCCCCGCAGGACCTCGGCGCGCTCCAATTGCGGGAGCAGTCCACCCATCGGCGAAACCTCGCGCATCTCAATGGATTCGCGATCCAGTCCGGTGAGTGCTCGATGAATACCGGGCACGTCACCCCGATTGACCAGCGACGCCCAACGCTCCAGGTGCCGCCGATGAGGCTCTCCGGAAACTCCCTCGCGAAGCCGCCGGAGGTTGCGCTCGATACAAGGCCGCCAGGACTCGAAGCTGGATCTGGTCAGGTGGCTCGACAACCGCTGGTGCAGCAACCAGGAACGACGTTCTGAGCGTGTGAGTTCGGGCGTCACCGGTCAGCGCGCGATCTCGGAACGACGACCCAAAAGCGACAGCAACCGGGAAGCTGATCGTCACCCATGCTCGCCTTTCCGGACAGGACCTGGCTGATTGTGCTGGTGAACACCATGTACCCGGGACAGTCGGAGCGTGTGGTGCGCCCTCTTCGTCTGCGGTACTTCCTGTTTCAGAGCCGTTCCGGTGCGGCGATTCCCAGCAGTTCGAGGCCGTGGGCGAGGGTTCGGGCGGTCAACTGAGCGAGGGCGAGGCGGTTGCCGCGGATGGGTTCGGTGGCGGTGAGGACGGGGCAGGTGTCGTAGAAGGCGGAGAAGGCGCGGGCGAGGTCGTAGAGGTAGCCGGCCAAGCGGTGTGGTTCGAGGGTGGCGGATACCTCGGCGATGACCGTTCCGTACCCGTCCAGGGTGAGTGCGAGTTCGCGTTCGCCCGGGTCGAGTGGGATCTGCGTGTCGATCGAAATACCGTGGAGATCTTCGGCTTTGCGCAGGATCGAGCAGATGCGGGCGTGCGCGTATTGCAGGTAGACACCGGTGTTGCCGATGAAGGCGGTCATGCGGGCGGGGTCGAAAGCGTAGTCCTTGATCCGGCTGGTGGACAGGTCGGCGTACTTCACCGCACCGATACCGGCCTGCTCGGCGATGCGGTCGAGTTCGTCCGCGGGCAGGTTGGGGTTCTTCTCGGCGACCACGGTGCGGGCAGCGGAGACGGCGTCGTCGAGCAGGTCCATCAGTCGAACGGTGCCGCCGGCACGGGTTTTGAAGGGCCGGCCTTCGGGCCCGAGAACGGTGCCGTAGGCGACGTGGTCGACGGTGACAGCGTCGGTGAGCCATCCTGCGCGGCGGGCCGCCTCGAAGATCAGCCGAAAGTGCAGGGCTTGGCGGGAATCGGTGACGTACAGCAGCCGGTCGGCGTGCAGGGTGGTGATGCGGTAGCGAATGGTGGCCAGGTCGGTGCTGTCGTAGCCGTAGCCACCGTCGCGCTTGCGGACCATCAACACCGCGGGGGTGTCACCAGTGCCGGTAACTTCCTGCGAGGCAACCACGATCGCGCCATCACTGTCGACGGCGACGCCTTTGTCGAGGAGTTCGGTGACGGTGTCGGCGAGCATCGGGTTGTAGAACGACTCGCCGGCGTAATCGTCCGGGGTGAGCAGCACACCGAGGCGGTCGTAGATCGCGGCGAACGCTTTCTCCGATTCGGCCACGATCTCCTTCCACAGGGCCACCGTCCGCTCGTCCCCGGACTGCAGAGCGACCACGCGGCGCCGGGCACGGTCGGCGAAGTCCAGGTCGGTGTCGAACCGCGCCCGCGCGGCCTTGTACAGCGCGTCCAGAGCCGACACCGCGCTGGTCCCGCTATCACTGAGTTCGTCTTGACGCCATGATGTTTCGGGGTGCTCGTCGATGTATTGGATGAGCATCCCGAACTGAGTTCCCCAATCACCCAAGTGATTCGCGCGAATCACTTCCGCGCCGAGGAAGGCGAGAACGCGGGCGAGGCTGTCACCGATGATCGTGGTCCGCAGATGTCCGACGTGCATCTCCTTGGCCACGTTCGGCCCCGAATAGTCGATCACGACCCGCTGCCCGGCCCCGTCGATGGGGACACCGAGTCGCTCATCGGCCAGTCGCGCCGCGACCTGCGACCAAATCGCGGTATCGGAGACAGTGATGTTGAGGAACCCCGGCCCCGAGACGGTTACGGACTCGATGACCTCGCGGCCGTCATTGTTGAGATGCTGCACCAGCGATTCTGCCAGTTCGACGGGTTTCGCCCCGGCGTTCTTGGCGAGCGGCAGCGCGGCATTCGATTGGTAGTCGGCGCGGTCGGAGCGTCGCACCACCGGGTCTGCTCCTGCCAGGTCGGGTCGGACTCGGCCGATCGCCTCCGACACAGCGGCAGCGACAGACCCGAGCAGCGGCACCACACCGGCAGCGACAGACCCGAGCAGCGGCACCACACCGGCAGGTTTCACCTGGGATTCCTTTCTGAACGACGGTAGGCACCGAGTATCTCAGGGACCTGTGATCGCACGACTTTCGGTGTGATCGGGCTGTCGCCGGCCACGTTGGTCACGGGGATCTCGAGGTCGCCGCGCGGCGTCGAATGCCGCAATCCCTGCTGCGACGACCGAACGGAGATGGGCGGTAGGGGTGTAGCCGAGGAAGTCTTTGCCGTAGGCGCCTGTAGCGCTGCGGCACAATGCCTCGACTGCCTCGGAGATCGAGAGTGAATGGCTTCCGAGAATCGAGGCGGCGAGCTGGGCGATGCCGTTCTCGGCCCTATTCCGATCGAGCCGGTAGCGGTGCACGTCGCCACCGAGGAAGACGTGTTCGCTGGTGAACGCGTTGAGCAGGAGCCGCCGGCCGAATCCGGTCGAATTCAGCCACCAGGGTTCGGCAATCACCGGTCCGGCGACAAGGCGCCCGTCGATTCGGTCGAAACACCGCAACTCCACTGCGGCATCGACGTCCTTGTAGGTCGCGAAGAGTTTCGTCCGATAGGCGACCTCGGTGTCGAGGTCGAGTCCGAAGATGTGGTGGAGCCAGACCACCCGGTGGGTCAATGCCCGCATCCGTGTGCTCTCCAACCGCCGCCGTCCGATGAGGACGAGATCGAGATCCGAGGTCGGCCCGGCGAGTCCGCTGGCATGCGAGCCGTAGGCGAGTCCGTAACCGTCCGAGGCGAATTCCACCCTGATGGCCGCCGCCGCGGCGAACAACTCGTCTGTCATGGCAGCACCCGAGGTAGGGACGCGTGGGGATGGTCGGCCCGGTGGAAGTCGATCAGGTGCACGCCGCTGGGAAGGGTGACGCCGCCGTCGAGGAGGCGGTGCCGGTCGATGAAGTCATCGACGATCCGGGCGAGCTCCGGATCGTTCGTCAACTGTGGGTGGTGTTTGAAGTGGACTCCGAAAAACCAATCACGAGCTGCCGCCGGATTCGGTGCCCAGGCGACTCCGCCGAGCCGTGTGTGGTTCAGCCTGCCTCGACCACGCTCTTCGAGCTGTCGGAGGGCATCGGTCAGGATGTTGCGGGTATAGGATCGGCCGCCTTCCGGGAAGGGCGCGACTCGTTCCCAGCCTCGAGTGACGAGTCGTTGTTCCGGGCTTTCGGCGTCGAACAGCAGCACCGTCAAATGCCCGTTCGGGGCGAGAAGGTCGATCATCCGATATACGAAGGCCCTCGCCCGATTCCGGGCGGAACCCGGTTGCGGGTTCGGCACGACACCGGACGTGGACAGGGTTTCGAAGATCTCTCCGAGCGGATAGCTCAACGACCAGAATGCTGCCACCACATCGAAACTTGCCTGTCGGCCCTCGGAGAGGAGCTCGGTGACTGCATCTCGGGTATCGGCGCACAGTGTCCGCGCGTGCGGAAAGCCTTGGGACACTGCCGTTATCATTGTTGGGCTGTAGTCGGCCAGGACGAGCTCATGAGCGTAGGGGGCGAGCACTCGCGTGATGCGGCCGGTGCCACAGCCGAACTCGGCGATCCGCAGTGCACCATCGGGTATGCCGAACAGATCGGTCATCCACCGCCGTACGAGTTCGGTGTCCTCGATCCCGCCGAAGAAGTGGCGAAGCAGCAGGCGGTCGTAGACGCCCTCAGTCCGGTAGACGGATCGGAACCGATCGGTGGTCGTCATGGGGCACCGTCCAGGTCGGTGGCGAGGTGGTCGAGATAGGCCACGACTTCGCGCATGTGCTCGCTTGTGAGACCGGGGTTGTTGGCCATGAACCGCAACGGCCGCAGGATCGCGCCATGGCGCAGTCGGCCGAGATTGTCGGGCAGAGTGAATTGATGCAGGTGCCACCGGCCTTCATCGAGCATCCGTTGATGGATGCCGAGGTTGAACACGTTGACGGCGGCAATCTCGGCATCGGACAACGGAACGGACTGGTCGACTCCGGCGGGGAGGTACAAGAACACGACGGCCGCCAGATCGGGGTCGTTCACACGGACGGGACGGGGATGCGCATCGACGAGCGTGGCGAACCGACGAGCCGTATCGATTCGGTCATCGGCGAGGGCAGCCAAGCCCGTCCGGCCACGGCCGAGCATCATCATCCACAGCTTCAACGAACTCCAGTCCTTGGTCCCGAGAAACGGAGTGACCTGGCCGAACGCGAATTCCTCTTGCATGATCAGGTCCGAATATGTCGATACCGCCCGCAGCGCTGCTGGATCGCGGACCAACAGCGCGCTCAGCCCGTACGGGACGGCCATGATCTTGTGCGGATCCACGGTGACGCTGTCGAATTCCGCGATACCGTCCAGAAGCGCCCCCGACTGTGGGCTGAACGCGGCGAGCAGGCCCCAGCAGGCATCGGCGTGCAACCAGATACCGGGGTCGATCGAACGCACCACGTCGTGTACCGCGCGGAGGTGGTCCACGGTTTGCGTACGGCTGTCGCCCGCATAGGCGACCACCGACATCACCCGGCCCAGATGCCCACCAAGCGAGCGCTCGAGCGCGGCGAGGTCGTAGCGGAACCCGTTTGTCGGAACCTCGATAACCTGGCTGCCGCAACCGATCCATGTCAACGCGGCCTTGGCGCTGTAGTGCCCGATCCCTTCCGGGACGATGACCGAGAACCTTTCCGGATCGGTGATTCCGGATCCCATCGTGCCGGGAACCGCTGACTCGCGTGCCAGCATCATCGCGATCGTGTTGCTCATCGTCCCGCCGGGATTGATCACACCACCCACATCCCACACCGAGTTCACCTCGGACACCGGAGGATTCGAGAACCCGAGGAGTTCTCGAAGCCAGCGAAGCACCGTGATCTCGATAAAGGTGGCGCTGGGCGAGTCGAACGACTGGTTGATCATGTTCTGCTGGGTCAGCAGTGACAAGACACCGCCCATGAGGGCCGCCGGATCATCGCCGGTGTCGCCGAAACCAAGAAACCGCGGCAATGCCTCGTTCTTGCACAGCGGCAGAACATGATCGCGGAACTGCCGGTAGATCTCGTCATACGTCA
Organism: Nocardia puris; assembly: GCF_036051655.1. Classification (NCBI taxonomy): domain Bacteria; kingdom Bacillati; phylum Actinomycetota; class Actinomycetes; order Mycobacteriales; family Nocardiaceae; genus Nocardia; species Nocardia puris. Next base: position 3,892,209 of record NZ_CP107943.1, read on the forward strand.
AAGATGCTTCCGGGAGCTCGGTCAGCAGTACGTCGCGAATCTCGTTCGGCGGCATACGGCTGCCGTAGATCTCCTCGCGATTCTTGAATTCCAGACCGAGGTCCAGCGCTCGATGCAGCAACTCGACAGTGTCCGGCCCGGTGGCGTCACTCGCCGAAACCGCCCTGACCGCCTTGGCATGGGAGTGGTCCGACCGGGTGTGCCCGCCGTTGTCGGCGGGAGCATCCGTATCTGCCGGCGAACTTCGAAGAAGCGGGGTCGATTCGAGCATGCGCGACGCCTTTCGAACACGTGGACGATGCATCCAGTAAGCCAAGGCGCAGAGGGTTTTTCGACCACACCGAGGGGATATCACCTGCCAGACTGATAATCTCGCAGTGAGATGAATCCGGGTGGGTGTTCGGGATGAGGGGCAGCCGTGCAGGGATCCGCGTTCATGCCGATCGTCGTCCCAGCTGAGATCTGGGCACGTGAAGAAGTCCAGCGTCTTCTCGTCGACCGTGATGTCGCTGGCATCCTTCGGCTGGTGCAGCAGCACACCGGGGCCAGCCAGCAACGACTGGCCACAGCCCTGGCCATCTCCCAAGGCCGGATCAACGAACTGATCAACCGGCGCCGACAGGTCACCAGCCTCAGTTCGTACCAGCGACTGGCCGACGGCCTGGGTATGCCGGATTCGGCCCGCATCGCGTTGGGACTGGCACCCCGGAACGCACACCACGTGATATCGGCCGGCCCTACCGAGATCACTCGCACCTACCCGTCCCAAGCCGACGCCGCCGAGGACATCCGCGCCGCGGTTGGCACTGCGGCCACCATCGATGTCATGGCGGTGCGGGGGCTCGGCATCCTGGGATTGAAGGGCTCGCTCTTGCGCGAGGTCATCCCGGTCGACGCCCGGCTACGTGCCCTTCTGCTCAACCCCGACTCGGCTGCCGCCGCATACCGTGCGCAGGAGATCGGTGAATCGGCCGAGTCGTTCGCTGCCGGCATCCGCCTGTCCCTCTCACGACTGCGTGAGCTGGTCGATTCCGGACGCCGGGTAGAGGTCTACCTCTACGATCACGTACCCGTATGGCGGATCATCAGCCTCGACGGACAGCACGGAACCATGTACGTCTCCGCGTTCACCGACCACCGCGAAGCCCACGCGTGCCCCACCCAACGAATCGAACCCAACCCCCTCGGAATCCTGCACCACGCCTTCCGCCGAACCATGGAACAGACCATCACCACCGCGCACCGCGCCGTCTGACCAGCCACAGAAAGGCAGCACCCGTGATCGAGGCCGAATACAAAGCCAGACTGACCACCCCCGACCGAGTCCGCGCTGCCCTGCACGAACGAGCCACCCCCGCGACCGTGTCCTACCAGGACACCTACTACGACACCCCAGCCCGGGATCTCGACCGCACCGGCCGCGAATTACGGCTCCGCACAATCGAAGACACCTCCGGCAACCGCCGCCAGGTACTCACCTTCAAAGACCCCGCCGTCGACGAAGCGACCGGATCCAAACCCGAACTCGAAACCCTCGTCACCGACCGCGACGCCATCCACGAAATCATCATCCGGCTCGGCTACCAGCCCGCCTTGTCCTTCACCAAACACTGCGAAAACTTCGAGCTCACCGCCTCCGGCAGACGCATGCTCGCCACCATCGCCGAGGTGCCGGAGATCGACGGCACCTTCCTGGAACTGGAAACCCAAGCCGAAGAAACCGACCTGCCCCAAGCCTTCGCGGAACTGCGCGCAATACTCACAGAACTCGGCGTCACTCCCGAAGAGCTGACCACCGCGCTGTACACCGACGCGGTCCGACAAGCACGTCAACGATCGGATGTTCGTTGAACTAGCGAGTCCAGCGCCGCCCATGGGACGGCTGCAGGGGCAGGTCAACCTGTCACCGAATCCTGCAGCAGCCCCCTGTCGGCGGTGCGCACCGTCCGTATTAGGACACTCGCTGTCCTATACATGCGACACACTCGAATCATGAGCGAAAACGACTCGACAGTGGGACAGCCGGATCAGGCCGATATCACCGAGTACAACGATCCGAACGCGCCGTGGAACCAGGCGTGGGAGGGGGACAGCATCGTCGGCTGGAACGATGATGTGATCAAGGAGTTCCGGGAGAACTCGGGCAAGGTGGGTGGTGCGTATGCCGGCGGGGATCTGATCCTGCTCACCACTACCGGAGCCAAGAGCGGTAAGCGGCACACGACTCCGCTGGGTCCCCTGTACCGGGGCGACATCATGTATGTGAGCTCGTTCATCGAGGACAAGTACCCGGCCTGGTGGTACAACATCAAGGCGAATCCGCAGGTGACTGTCGAACTCCGGGACAAGACCTACGGGGCGACCGGCAAGGTGCTCGAAGGCGCGGACTACGACGAGTTCGCGGCGTGGGTGTTGGCGAACAACCCCCTGCTGGCGGACTTCCAGTCCAAGGTCGACCGTCCCCTTCCGCTGGTCGTGCTGACCCTCGACGGCGAGGGCTGAGAGCTCCGAGGACTTCCGCCGAGGTGCGTCGAATGGTGTTGAACGCGTTGACCTTCACCGGGTGTGGTGGAGGGCCGCGCCGTGAGTGACCCTGTGCTGAGAGGCAACCGCGCCCCGGTGCCACCGATCGTGTCGGTGACATCCGGGGCGCGGAAGGCGAATCAGTCCAGGTCCGGGTGGCCGACCCATTCGACGATCGTCCAGCCCTTCTGGGGGCTGCCCTCGAGGACGACGCGGCCGCCATTGCGGATCGGATCGGTGCCGAGTTTGTTCGGGTCCGCGTTGTCGGCGTTCATCATCGACCAGAACATGATGGTGCCGCCGTGCGAGAAGATCACCGGGTTGGCGCAGCCGCGGCGCTGCACAGTGAGCAGTGCCTCATCGACGCGGCCGTCGAACTCGTTGCCGTCGATGGAGCCTGGAATCCGTGCGTTCCGGTCGCCGGAGAGCCATTTGATCGGCGCCTGTAGGTACCCGGACAGCGCCTCGGATTCCGGGGTGCCCTCGTACTCGCCTGCCTCGATCTCCCGGAAACCGGGCTGAATGTCGAGGCTCAGGTCCTGCTTGGCGACGGTCGGCGCCGCAGTCTGCTCGGTACGCACCATGTTTGACGCGAAGGCGCAGTCGTAATTCCTGTCGGCCAGCTGGACGGCCAGATTGTCCGCCTGGGTCCGGCCGCGTGCGGTCAGGTCGGGGCCGGGCACCTTGGTGTCGATCAGGCCGGAGGCGTTACCGGCGGACTCGGCATGGCGCACCAGGGTGATGACCATGTCGCCGCTGCTGCCGGAACTGCTGCCGGAGCTTCCGAGGTCGATATCGGCGGACGCGACGCCGGTGGTAGCGGTTGTGGCCGCGACCGCGGCCGCCATCGCCGCGATGGACAATCGAAGAGATCGGATTCGCATGGGTGGGGATGCCTTTCATCGTGGCGAACGCCACTGCAGGTATGCCGGAGGACCGGAACTTGTGTGTCGCGTCTCACAGAAGCAGCAATGTGCCCGAATCAAATACGGGGTATCCCATTGATCGGGATCTTTCGCGCACCGCGCGCAGGCGAAGCCGCCCGTGGCGAACGCAATCCGCATTCCAGCCGCCCGCAAACCTACCGGTACCTCGCCCCGAGGGGCCCTCCCGCGCTCGCAGAGCTCGCCGTGGCAGGACTTCATCATCACTCGCCACGGGCGCCCGGTGGGGGAGCTTCGCCCGGTCCGGCAGGTGCGGGACGTGTCCACCGCGGACCTCGAGGAGCGCTTCGCTCGATTCGGCGGTGCGGCCAACGCGACGGCAGCACGTGCCGAGATCGATGCTGTCTTCGGCGCGGATCGTCTCGATGACTGAAAGCCGGCCTGACCCTCATCCTGTCGGTTTCGCCTGACGCCTGGGTGTTGATCGACTTGCCGACAATCGAAGTCGACGACCTTCCGGAGCGGTCCCGAATCAGTGCGGTGACCGTCGCTGAACTCGGGCTCGGGACGGCGCTGGCCGTTCTCGCTTTGCGCACCGAGCGCCTGTTCGAGGTCGAGCACGCGTTCGATGCGTTGCCGTTCTTCCCGGCCGCCGCGCGACGGTTCACGTCGATGGCGAAACTCGTGGTCGCGGCGGGCCGAAATCCCAAGCCGCGCAAGTTCGCTCTCATGATCGCCGCCATCGCCGCTGTCGACGACATCCCGCTCTACACGAGCAACGTCGCCGATTTTCGTCGGCCTGGATCAAGACATCGGACAGATAGATCATCCGGGAAGGTGCGTCCTTCCCGTCATCCACAGGTCTTGATCATTGCTCTTATGAGGTGCGGGGTGTTCATGTCGTGGATCAGTACGTCGAACGTTGGCGCGTTGTCCCAGCCGGGCCGCAGGGTACCGATGCGCGACCACCCCCAGCGGCGGTATGCGGTGTACGCGCGTCGTTGTTCGGTTCGACGAGCAGTGTGGCGCGCTGTTCCTTGCGCGGCCGCAGCAACTCGTCGTGAAGGGCCGAGCCAGACCCTGGCCGGTGTGGTCGGCGCAAACCATGATCTCGGAGAGTGCGAACGTTCGGGTACCGTCCTCGCGGGTGAAGGCTGGGTCGGGAGCTACGACACCGCCGCCGACCGCGCCCGGCCTGGCGCCCACGCTGGCTCCGGGCGGGGGTGTGGAGGGGCAATCCGGGAACCCGCCGGGCCGTCTGCCGCAGGGCAGCGGCACCGACATCATTCCCGGCCCCACCACCGTGCTACCGCCGCGCCCGCCGGCATCGGGGTCGGGCGAGGGCGCGCCGCAGCCGATCCCGCGACCGGGTGAACCATCGGACGCGCCTGCGGTACCGGCGCTGGAACCCCCGGCCCGGCCCTCGTTCCCGCTGCCGACCACCCAGGTCCGGCCGAAACCGCCCGGCAAACCCTCGCCGACACCGAGACCGCCGAGGCCGCGACCCGACGGTGACGAGAACCCGGGCGAGGACGGCAGTTCCGAGCCGCGGACCTCGCCGGAAGAGCGCGACAAGGTCGTCGAGGAAAAGCTGGACTACCTCGACATCCCGTGCAGCGAAAAGGATTCCGGCATCCCGAACAGCTTCTACACCGACGCGGTTAAAGCCGCCGCGGTCAAGGCGTGGGAAGCGGGACAGTCCGGCAACACCCTGGGCATGTCGGTGGCCGACGCCGTCGGACGCGCGAACTGGCACGCCGAATCCGCCTGCCACAACAACCGATCCCGCGACAAGACCACCTGCACCACGGCCGAGAAATCCAGCCGCTGCCAAGGACCGGTCGCGGTGTGCCCGGCCAGCGACGGCTTCGCTTCCGACGAGGAACGCCGCCAGTACAACGACTACATCAGCAAAGCCAACCTGGCCGCGATCTGGGGCCGCGGAGCCGACCCGAGTGGAGCCGTCGTAGGTTACCTGGAGAAGGTCCCCGGCAACCCCGGGCTGAACGCTGACGCCCGGCGCGCCGCAGACGCCGAGCGCGCGGCTCATCCGGAGCGGTACGAAGGATTGGTGGTCGGGCACGCGCCGGACAAGACTTGGGGTTCGCTGGCGCAGTCGCCGAACGGCTTCGTGCCGATGACCCGCCATCTCAACAGCTCGATCGCCGGGCAGAACAACGCCTACCCGGTCGGATATCGTGCGAGCGCGTTCGAGCCGGGGCAGCGCTTGGCCGATGGGCAATGCGTGCTGGACTACCCGCCGGCAATCTGACCGACAACGCGAGGAGCCACGTCGTGCGAGACTGGGAGACGCTGATCACCGCGATCAGCCGCGAGATCGACCGGGCGGACAGATCGGCGCCCATCGATGGGCAACCTCGTCTGGGCGCCACCGAACATGCCATCACCGCCGCCGAACATCGGCTGGGTTTCGCTTTCGACCCGGTCTACCGCGAGTTCCTCGGCCATGTTGATGGATGGCCGCATTTCAACGCCGATGAATCGACCCTCTACAGCCTCGACGAACTCGGGAGCGACGCCTGGCGCGAGGACTGCCGTGATCTCGTGGACTGGGGAGCGCCCTACACGGAATTCGTGGCCGACCCGCTGGGGATGCCGCCGCTGGAGCGGATGCTGCTCGCCAGCGGCCGCTACCGGCTCACGCTGTCGTTGCTGCTGGTGCCCCCCGAGGACTCCGGCGCGAACGGTCGCGTCGTTCAGGTCGGCTCCGAACTCACCGTCCACGACGACTTCTACACCTATCTCTCGGCTGAACTCGAATCCTGGACCTTCTACAACGACAGGTACAGCACATGAACCGACCCCTCGCCCTCGGAGCACTCGCCGTGACCGCGGTCGTCTCGTTCGCCGGCGGATTCACCATTCGAACCCTCACCCACGACGACCGGATCTCCGACAGCGCGCGCGCCGCGACGCGCGCCCTCACCGACGTCGACGCTGATACCCGCGAACACTTCCGCACGGTGATCGGCGACTATCTCGCCGCCCAAGCCGACCGCGACGTCAACCGGATCCTCGACCTGACCGCTCCCGGAGGGCCCGACCACGCACGCTGGCAGAACACCACCCCCGAGAACGTCGACTACACCTTCAGCTTCAACGCCAGCCACGGTGGCGCGCTGGAGATCACCGCCATCACCTCCGCCCACTGGCAAGCACCCGGTCTGCGCGCCGAAGTCGTCGCCGAAACCGACTCCGAGAAGCAAGGATCCAGCGCCACCCGATGGATCCTGCGTAACACCCCGACCGGCTGGAAGGTGTGGTGAGACCACAATGACCGACCCGACCACCACCACACCACCGACCGCATCCACACGCCACCGCCGCACAGTCCTTGCCGCGGCCCTCGCCGCCGGAATCGCTGTCCTCGGCGCGACCCTCGGTGTGCTCACCGCCAACGCCACACGAAGCGAACCCGCCAATCCAGACCTCGACCCGGTCCGCGCGGTCTACGCACTGCTCGATGCCTACAACCGAGCCGACCCCACCGCCATCCGTCAGCTCACCTGCGGCGCCCTCGCCGAAGACACCCTCAACCGCAGCGACGACCAGATCCGCGCCGACGCCCAACAAGCCCTCGACGAATTCGGCATCAGCTGGATCACCGACAAACCAACCCTGACCTACAACCCCGCCGGCGACGCCGTCGAAATCTTCGCGTTCGTGATCCATGAGAAGACCGAAACCGTCGTCTACCACCCCGGACTCCCCGGCATGTACGGCACATCCTCCCTCGAACGCAACGACGACCAGTGGAAAGTCTGCGGCTACGAACTCCACTGACCCCGCCGCAGCCCGACGCGTCACGGCAACCGCCACAACGATCACGGCCCCGAATCACGCCGGCTACGGGGGGCTAACCATTGATCCGCCACATGCCGGGGCGGATGGTGATGCTGAAGACTGTTCCCAGCCCGTGGCGCGCGTGCGGTTACCGTGCTGGCATCGGTGAGGTTCCCCCGCTTTCTCGGAGGGCTCTGATTGTGGTCCGGTAGGGGCCGGAAGGAGTTATTCGTGGCAGCACCGAAGAAGTATCCAGATGAGTTTGAAGGCGCGGGGCGTGCGGTTGTATCGGGAGTCCGACCCGAAGCCGACGATCCGCAAGCTCGCCGCCCAGCTCGGGGTGCATCATGAGGCGTTGCGGAACTGGATCCGCCAAGCCGAGGCCGATGCCGGCGAACGCGCCGACAGGCCGACCACCGACATGGCCGCCGATGACCACCGCGTCTATGCGTATTCGCTTGTCACAGTAGCTCTTTCGTCGATCCGGTAATTCGGGCGAGAGGAGCGATCACAGCAGCAAGGGCGGCGATCGCGCCGAGGACTAGGTAGGCGTTCGCGTAGCTACCGGTGGCCGCCGACAGCACGGTGCCCGCCCACGGAGCTAGTGCCGACACGATGACCACCGGCGCGGACAACAACCCGTTGAGGCGCCCGTAGTGGGTCGCACCCCACCGGTCGGTGATTGCGGTCGCCTGAATCAGGGTGAAGACCCCGCGCACCAACCCAGCGCCGATCGCCACCGCGATCGACACGACGACCGTCGACACCACCCCGAGCAACGCGGTCGAGGCGGCCAGCGCGACCAACACCAGTACGGTGCGGGCGGTGACGCCGAGGTAGCGGGCCAGCGGCAGATACCCGATCCGGCCCAAGACCTGCCCGGCGCCGCCGAGCCCGAGCGCGGTAGCGGCCAGGCTCGGACTGAAGCCTTGTTCTTGAAGTAGGGCGACGAGGTTGAAGATGCCGGCGAAGCTGGCGAACGCCGCCAGGCACATGGTCACGACCAGCGCGGCGAAACGCGGGCTGCGCGCGATCTCGCTGTGGTCGGCATGCGCGGCCTCGGTCGGCGGCGGTGGATTCGGCCATCCGGCACGCAGCCCGAACCAGTGCACTGGCACCGTCAGCACTGCGAGGACGGCCGCGAGGGTGAGATAAGCGGCACGCCAATCGGTTTGCGTGTCCAGGGCGGCGGTGACCGGCGCGAACACCGTGGACGCCAGACCGCCGGCCAGGGTCAGGATCATCAGCGCGGTCACACTCTGTGGCCCCCACCAGCGAGTCAATGCCGCGAACGCCGGCGGATACAGGACCGCCCCCATCGCCACTCCCGCTGCCAGCCAACCGAGATAGAACACAGCCAGGTTCGGTGCGGCGGCGACCGTAATCAGCGCGACCACTCCGAGAACGGATCCGGCGGTCATCGCCCGCCGCGGGCCGGTCCGGTCGATGAGCGCGCCGACCGGGATCCCGGTGAGCGCTGTCGCGAGCTGGCCGATCGAGAACGCCGCGGTGATCACCGGCGCCGACCACCCGGTATCGACGGTGATCGAGGTCGACAACACCGGAAACGCGTAATACAGAATCCCCCAACTCGATATCTGCGTCAGGCACAGCACTGCCAGCACTCGGCGGCGCCCGGCCCGCGGCAACCCGTCTACCGCTACCACGGGCGCGGTCGTCGTATCGGTCACGTCGAGGCACTCGGGCCGTTTACCGAGCGACGGCGGGCGCGCAGCACGCCACCGTCGGCCCCGCCTCGGCCTCCTCACCGGAGGTGTCGCCACGACCGTCGGCGCCGCAGCACGCCTGCATCGCCTCCGCATCGTCTTTCCCGGCGAACTGGGGTTCGGTGCCGAAGTGCTCGGTATCGGCCAGCACGGTGTAGACCTCCCACCGCTCAGAATTCGGGCCGGTGACCCACACCTTGTCCTGGGTCGCGAAGCAACACGTCGTCGCGATCTGCTCCTCGGTGAACAACCCCGCTTCCGACAGGCGCGCGATCTCGGCATGCACCTTCTCCGAGGACTCCACCTCCACCCCGAGATGGTTCACGCTGCCGCCCTGGCCCGGGTTCTCGATCAACACCAGCTTCAGCGGCGGCTCGGTGACTGCGAAGTTCGCGTAGCCGGGCTTGCGCTTCGCCGGCTGGACGCCGAACAGGGTCGAGTAGAACGCGACCGCCTGCTCCAGATCGTCGACGTTGAGTGCGAGCTGAACACGTGACATCATGACCACCACCTATGTGACGTATATCGAAGTACTGACAGCGGCCAGTTTGCCACCTTTTCGACATATGTCAACATCGAGAGTAGGATGGACCTCATGCCCAAAGCGCTGCCCGTCATTGACATGACCACACCCCTGTGCTGCCCACCCGTAGCCGCCGGCCCGGTCGACGACGAGGCCGCACTACACGTCGCACTCCGCCTGAAAGCGCTGGCAGATCCCGTGCGGGTCAAGCTGATGTCGCTACTGCTGGCCAGCCCCGAAACCGGCCGCAACGGCGGGGAACTCGCCGACGCAGTCGGACTTTCCGAATCCACGGTCAGCCACCACCTCGGCCAACTCCGCAAAGCCGGGCTGGTGAACTCCGAACGCCAAGGCATGAACGTCATCCACCGCGTCCACCGCGACGCCCTCGCCGCACTCTGCGGCGTCCTAGACCCCAACTGCTGCCGGTGACGCCGGAACCGTGCCTGTATCTACCGGGCCAGGAGCGCTCAACATAACGTCGGCGGCAATATCCCCAAAGTCGGCACCGACGGCGTCACCGAGGCCGCGCAAACGGGTCGGCCGTAGAGAATGACTGCGGCATCGCGCAGTCGCGACACCCTCAAACAAACCTGGACCGGGCACGGGAGAAACACACTGAACGGCACTCGTGACGCCCATTTAAACGCACGGTGATGTCCAAAAACCCCAGAAAAGACGGGAATAAGGAGTAGGGCACATCTGTCCTACTCCTTGAAGTGGAGCTAAGGGGACTCGAACCCCTGACCCCCACACTGCCAGTGTCGCATGGGGCGTCCAGCGGGTGGGGCTCCGTCCAGCCCGTCCAGGTCAGGGGAGGTACGGCGTCCAGGCTGTACCGCCCTTTCCACTGTGTTCGTGCCTGTCTTGGCACACTGTCGGCACACTGGAAATACCACTTGACCTGGGCAAGTCAGGCCGGTGCGACACAGTTGGCATCCCTCGAGCGTCCGAACGCAACGCCATCCGTCCGTGTCTCAATCGAGCCAGGTTGAGGGGTGCGAGTCCGAGTTGAACCGCATTCGCCGGATTAGCTGAACAATGGGACGACCAGGACCTGGGACAAACCTGGCACCTTCTCAACGGTTGCACCCGTTACCCGCCCGGCCATGCTATCGCTTCTACCGCTCAGGCGGGAGGAAAGCAGTCTTCCCCCGCATCGGCAACTGTCGGCTCTGCACAACTGGCGCGGCCCCTACCGCCCCTTCTGCTGACCACCAGTGCCGCAGGAGCCACACCCGGCTCTCCTGCGTCAAACAGTCCCCGAGCTTCACCAGCGACCGAAACCACGAGCAGGACAATGGAACTCATCGCACGCGACTACCGCGACCTTCCCCACAACGGCGTCCGGCTGCCCTACGCGGCACGGACAATCTACCGCTACAACAACAACCGCATCCAGGTCGTCGAAGCACTGTTCACCGCCTTCACCTCGAACGAGTGCGGACTTGCCAGCGTCTGGCACGTTCAGATCAGCTACGTGACCACGCTCGCCAGCGCCCGCAAGATCGCCCGCGACCTGGGCTTCACCGGCCCGGTAGAGACCATCGTCGCCGGACACAGCCACGGAATCCGCTGGTGAACCGCGAGTACGGTCCCGCCTAACCCCACGGTTCCGCCCGGTCGCGTCCTACTGGACCGACATCATCGGCGCGCCGATCGCGGGGCGAGGATCTACGCCAGGAGGGCGCCCTGCTGCCCTCGTCCGGCTTTGACAACCCCCCGTCCAGATCCTGCTCGGAGGAAGCGTATGAACTCCACGGCAACAGACGTGCACACCGCCGTACCGAAACGACCGACCGCGCGTGCGCACAAGTTCTTCTGGTCAGTCCTCGCTGCGGCCGCCGCGGTCAGCATCACCGGCAACGCGACACAGGCTCTCCTACACGAGAGCGCCACTATCCCGGCGATCGCCGCCATTGTGGCCATCATCCCACCGTTGGCGTTGCTGGCGGCGGTGCACGGTGTGTCGGTCCTGGTGCGTGCGCACGCGGGGTCGCGCGGCTCGCACTTCGTTGCTGTCGCCATGACGATGTTCATCGCGATCGGCGCGTTCTGGCTCTCGTTCACCGCCCTTCGGGCATTGGCTGTCACGGCAGGTGTTCCGACAGGTGAGGCGTGGCTGTGGCCGCTCATCATCGAGGGTTCGATGGCACAGTCGACCGTCGCGCTACTGACTCTGGCCCACCACAACGCCGCAGACGTGCGCACGACGCGGACACCGACGCCCGACGACGCGGTCGTTTCCACGCCCGCCGCGCCGCGCCCACCGTCGGGAACCGTGCGCACGCCACAGCGAGTGGCGGTACGACTGTCGAGCGAGCAGATCGACGCGCTGGCAGCGACGCTGTGCGCACGTGACCCGGCCCGCCGCCGTGACCCCGACCTCGTCACAGCAGCGCTCACCTACCACTACGTCGAGGGCTGGAACGCCACACGGATATCCCAGGCAGTGAACAAGAGCCGCTCCTCGATCAGCCGGATACTCACCGAGGCAGCCGAGCACGCGGCGGCTGCCGATACTGAGTGACTCCTGACTCCTCCGACCGCCGGGCTGCGGCGTGCGCCGCGATCGGTGTGGCCGGGATACGTGCTACCCATCCAAATACGAGGGAGAGCCATGGATATCGAAACTCCGGTCCCGGCATCTCGACTTCCGGACGCCGCCGGTGTTCTATGGATAGGCAAGTGTGCGCGCAAACGCGTGACTGTGCAGCAGAGGTCGGGAGGGCCGGTGGGACTTGACCTTTCGTGTCCGACATGCGGGCGGATCGATTTTGTGCAGCGGGTGTCAGCGGTCTACTCCGGCGGAACCGGCGTTGAGATCGCCAGCGCCGTGATGGGCGGAGTCGGGATCACATCGTCGGGAGTCGTGCCGGTCCTGGGCGTCTCGACCACCGAGCACAGGCGCACATCAGTGCTGGCCCAGTCACTGGCTCCGGAACCCGACGTCGCACCCGTCGGGCGATTGATCGGCTTCGGTCTGGTCGCGTCGATCCCGTTCTTGGCAGGAATGTTTCCTGCTTTCGTGGTGATCACCAACGAAGCAGATTCTGCCCCTTTCGCGATGCGGGTGCTGGCGGCGGTCACCTTCTTGGTGATACTGGCGATTGTGCCTGCGATCCTTTTCGGTATCGCCGCGCGGAGAGTGGTAATGATGAATCGGATCGTGCGCGGGCGCCCTGCTGCCTACGCTGCCTGGGGAGCGGCGGTGTATTGTCATCGGTGCCACAGTTGTCATTGGCCAGCGCATGCTCCGCCTGGCGTTCCGACTCGTACGGCACTGCATCCGCTGTCATTCCAGAGCATTGTTTGGCATTTCTATTCTGTGTAAGGCGCGATGTTCGGATCGGTCTTGTCTTCTTTGCTGCCCGCCATCACGTCTGATCTAGATCTTGCTCGTGCGTGTTGGGGGTTCTTCTTTCTGGTTCAGACGGTGGGGCGATCGCGGCTTGCTGGGTGGGGGCGAGCCGCAGGAGTTGACGTACGCGTGCCGGTGTGAGACCGAGAAGGGTCGCGACGTCCGCGTCGCTGTGGCTGTTACGTCGAATCGCTTCGACTGTCGGGCTCAGTCGTTGTTCCAGGGTTGCCACTCGCTCGGCTGTAGTTGAGCGGGTGGTTGCGACCTGCTCTTCCAGCTTCGCGATCTGGGCGGCGGATTCAGCCTTTAGCGATTCGATCTCTTCCCACACCGCCAGGTAGTCCCGTACTGCGGTGTCGATCGCCTGCTCCCGCTGGCGCGCTTCTGCGCGAGCGAGTTGTCGTCGCTCGCGAATTGCTTCCAGAAGTTGAACCGCCTCGGGGGACCGCGGCCGACGCTTAGGCATCGCTGCTCTCCTTAACGCGCACCTGTCCCCGTGCCGCCACGTCGGTCTCCAGAATACCAACGAGCACTCATCAACGTTCTGGCTTCGTGGCGCTGGCCTGCGGGCGACTTCGGCTATGCCTGAATCGAAGGCTGCGCACCTGGATTCGACTGTGCGGTCTATTGTGTCCGCCGCTGCAACACGGAGCCCGGCAACCCCTCGGGCGCACTCGATATCGTGCGCCGCGGCACACGTACCGGTACTTCGAGCCAGTTCCCTGGGACTGTGGATTTATGGGTGTTTCCGGCCTGATTCGCTGATCGGATGGTCAGCGGGAAGGTGCCGTGATGACGACACTTGATGCCGTGGCGAAGAAGAAGGCCGAGGCCTCGGCCGAGCAGCTGGCAGCGGCGGAGTTGGTGAGGATGGCCAAACAGCAGGGCTTGTCCCTGACGGGGCCCGACGGGTTGCTGCAGCAGTTCACCAAGACCGTCCTCGAGACCGCGCTGAACGAGGAGATGACCGAGCACTTGGGGTATGAACCCAACCAGGCGCCCGAGGGCCGGGAATCGGTGAATGTGCGTAATGGGACCAGATCGAAGACGGTGTTGACCGAGACGACCGGGCCGGTGCCGATCGAGGTGCCGCGCGACCGGGACGGCAGCTTTCAACCGCAGATCGTGCGCAAGCGGCAGCGCCGATTGTCCGGGGTCGATGAGATCGTGCTGTCGTTGTATGCGAAAGGCCTCACAACCGGGGAGATTTCGGCGCATTTCGCTGAGATCTATGGCGCGTCGGTGTCCAAGGAGACGGTCTCCCGGATCACCGACAAAGTCGTCGCGGAGATGCAGGAATGGTCGAGCCGACCCCTGGACGAGGTGTATGTCGCGATCTTCATCGACGCGCTGGTCGTGAAGGTGCGCGACGGTCAAGTCGCCAACCGGCCGATCTATGCCGCGATCGGGGTCACCGTGACCGGGGAGAAGGACATCCTCGGCCTGTGGGCCGGCAGCGGTGGTGAGGGCGCGAAGTTCTGGATGAGTGTGCTCACCGAGATCCGTAACCGCGGGGTCAAGGATGTCTTCTTCCTGGTCTGCGACGGGCTCAAAGGCCTGCCGGAGGTGGTCGGCAACGTGTGGCCGCTGGCCACGGTGCAGACCTGCATCATCCACTTGATCCGCAACACCTTCCGGCTGGCCGGACGCCAGCACTGGGACGCGCTGAAACGGGACGTGAAACCGATCTATACCGCGGTAAACGCAGATGCAGCCCGGGCAGCGCTCGATGAGCTGACCGAACGCTGGGGCTCGAAATACGGGGCCATCATCCGCCTGTGGCACAACGCATGGGATGAGTTCATCCCGTTCCTCGACTACGACATCGAGATCAGGCGGGTGATCTGCTCGACGAACGCGATCGAGTCGCTCAACGCCCGCTACCGGCGCGCGATCAAGGCCCGAGGGCATTTCCCCACCGAGCAAGCCGCCCTGAAATGCCTGTATCTGGTGACTCGTTCACTCGACCCGACCGGCGCCGGTCGGGCACGATGGACGATGCGCTGGAAGCCTGCGGTCAACGCGTTCGCGATCACCTTCGCCGACCGCTGGCCCGACGCCCGAACCTACTGAGAGAACCGCCGGAAACACCTTTAGCGAGATAGTCCCAGTTCCCTGTCCGTCCCTGTCGCCGTATCGGAGTGCGTTCCGGTGCGGCGTTTTTCGTTTCTGGAGGCTGTCATGCCTGATCTTGATCTGATACCCGCGTGTGCCGTGTGCGGTGTCCAGAGTCCGACGACGCGGCACACCGCTGATGGCCGGCCGTTGTGTTGGTCGTGTTTTCAGGTGTTGCCGCGCTGCCACGAATGTGGTTGTGCTACTGCCGAATTGCTCGATGTGATCGGTGGTGGTCGCGTGTGCCGTGGGTGCGCAGGCCAGCTGAGGGCGTGCGTGTCGTGCGGTGGGCTGACCATTGCGCCCCTGCCCACCGACACTGATTCGGTCATCTGTGCCTCCTGTACGAGTACTGGTTTCGAGCAGTGCTGGCAGTGCTCGCGGTTCAGCGCCGACAGTCGCTATCTGTCCGGTGGGTCGCGGGTGTGTCAGGTGTGTGGGCCGCAGTTCGAGTCGTGTGCCGAATGCGGCACGCTGGTGCGGCCGGGTCGGTCGTGTGATCGTTGCGCTGATCCCCGCCGTGTCTGGGGCTACGTCTACAAGCCGGACCCGGTGTTTCACGGGCAGGGGCCGGTATATCTGGGGCTCGAGCTCGAGATCATCGTCCCGGAGCTCGTGTACGACGACGCGGTCGCCGAAGTCGCCGCCCGGGTGGGCAATCTCGCCTATCTGAAGCAGGATTCCTCGATCCGGCCGAACGGGTTCGAGCTGGTCACTCACCCCATGTCGTTTCAGTGGGCGATCGACCATTTCCCGTGGTCGCTGCTGACGGATCTGCGTGAGATGCGGTGTGAGGCAGACGGTTCGGTGGGGTTGCATGTGCATGTCAGCCGTGCTGGTTTCGACGGTCCGGCGCACATCTACCGGTGGCTGAAGCTGGTGTATCGCAACGAGACTGCGATCACGCGGTTGGCGCGACGGCGCTCGACGCGGTACGCGCCGTTCGACGCGCGCGCTCGGGCCCGTGCCCGCGATTCCGCCAAGGGTGCCTCAGTGCGTGATCTGCCGCGGCGGATGGCGGTGAATGTGCAGCCGCGCCACACCCTGGAGGTGCGTGTGTTCGCCAGTTCGCTCCAGATGCGCGAGGTGCAGGCCGCGCTGGCGTTCGTGGCGGGATCGGTCGAGTACACCCGCGCGCTGACGGTGCCGGATCTGTGTGCCGGGGCGTGGGAGTGGGAGCGGTTCGCCGCCTGGGTGGCCGAGCGTGCGGAGTACGCGCCGCTGACCGGCGAATTGGAGGATCTCGCGTGTGCCTGCTGACCTATTTCGCGCCCGGCGCGCTACCAGATACGACCGCGTTGCGGTGGGGTGCGTGGCGCAATCCGCACGGGCACGGGTACGGGATCGTCACCGGCGGTGAACTCCTGGTGGGGCACGGGATGGACGGCCGCGAGGTGGTGGCGGAGTTCGCCGCCCTGCGTGCCGCTCATCCCGACGGTCCGGCCCTGTTCCATTCCCGCTACGCCACCAAGGGCACGATCGGGCTGCCCAACTGTCATCCGTTCCCGCTGGGAACGGACGGCCGAACTGTGGTGGCGCACAACGGGACTCTGCCCAAGCGGGTGCATCCGGGCGCCTATGACGAGCGGTCCGATACCCGGATCGCCGCCGAGGACTACCTGCCGCACGAGCCGTTCGGGTCGCTGGACACGCGTCGCGGTCGGCGTGGTCTGGAGTCCTGGCTCGGGTCGAGCAAACTCGTCCTGCTCACCGTGAACCCGGCCTACGCGTCGAACGCCTACATCCTCAACGAGGACCTCGGCGTATGGGATGTCGAGCGCGGCATCTGGTATTCGAATCACACCTACCGGGCGACGCCGCTGCTGGCAGGGCGGTGGCTGCTGCGCTGCCTGTATTGCGGGCACGTCGATCAGGCCCGTCGTGGCCGCTACTGCCGGCTGTGCGGGTGGTGTTTCGCCTGCCGTGAACCGTTGCCCGATTGCGAATGCGCGGCGACTCGGATCGCCCGGCCCGTCATCGGGTCCCTTTTCTGAGCCCTGCCAGCCGTTCACCTCTTTCGAGCCTCGGTGCCGCGACGGATGTCGTTGCGGCGCCGGGGCTTTCTTCGTTCCCAGGAAGGATCCTCTCTTTTGCCGACTCCTGTTTCCGCGCGCTCCGAGCGCGCCGACGATGCCGATCACGATCTCGACTGCAGTGAGTGCGGCGCACCGACGGTCTCGGATCGGCGCACCGTCGATGAGCTGATCCTGTGCGCGGACTGCGCCGAGGACTGGTACAGGTGCGGCGACTGCGGCCGTTTCGACTCCTTCACGATCACCACGGCGGGCGGAGACGAGGTCTGTGATTCGTGCGCCTCGGCATACACCTACTGCCTCGACTGCGACTGTCCCGCCGAGGACACCGTCGGAGTCGACGGCGGCGATGAAGTCTGTACGTCGTGCCTTCGGCACGGCTATCACGAGTGCCAGCATTGCGACACCTACATCCGTGACGGCGAGAACTACTGCGGGCACTGCGAAGCCACTCAGTACAGCGACGACATCTTCGACAGCTTCTACAGGCCGAGCCCGGTCTTCCACGGGTCCGGCCCGTTGTATCTGGGCCTCGAGCTCGAGGTGCGGCTGCCGCACGGCGTGGACCGGGCTGCGGCCACCGCGGTGGAACACCTCGGTGGCTTGGGCTATCTGAAGCATGACGGGTCGATCAGCTGCGGCTTCGAGCTGGTCACCCACCCCATGTCGTTTCCGTGGGCGATCGAGCATTTCCCGTGGTCGCTGCTGGCGCGGCTGCGGCTGCTGGGCGCCTACACCGACGACGAGGTCGGTATCCACGTCCACCTGTCCCGCGACGGGTTCGACGGCCCTTCGCATGTCTATCGGTGGATGAAGTTCGTCTACCGCAACCAGCAGTCTGTCACCGTCCTGGCGCGGCGTGACGCGCCGTACTGGGCGGCCTTCGATGAAGGGGCGCGCGCCGAGATCGCTTCCTACGCCAAAGGATCGCCGTCCACCCATGGCCGATATCAGGCCATCAACGTCTGCAGCGAGCCCACCTACGAGCTGCGCGTGTTCGCCAGCTCACTCGATACGCGCGAGGTGCAGGCCGCGCTCGGGTTCGCCGCCGCCTCCGCCGAGTACACCCGTGCGCTGACGGCGGCCGATATCGCTCGTGGTGGCTGGGAGTGGGACCCGTTCGTCGCCTGGCTGCGCGTCCGGCCCGCCTACGCCGCGCTGCTGGCCGAGCTCGACCGCCTCGGTATCGCCGGCACCCCGGCCGACAGTGAGGGCGAGGGCTTGGCGTGTGCATCCTGACCTTCCTGCGCCCCGGCGCCGCCCCCGATGTGGAAGCGCTGCGCGGCGGCGCCGCCGCGAACCCGCATGGCCACGGGTACGCGGTTCTCACCCCTGAGCGCATCATCGTCGGCCGTGGCATGGACCCCGAAGCCGTCCTCGGCGAGTTCACCGAGGCGCGGTCACGCCACCTCGACGGGCCCGCCCTGTTCCACTCCCGGCTGGCCACCCACGGCACCCGCGCACCCGACAACTGCCATCCCTTCGCGGTGGGTGGTGATGGGCGAACTGTGCTCGCGCACAACGGTATCCTGCCCGATGCCGTGCATCCGGGACCGGGTGATCAGCGGTCGGACTCGCGGATCTTCGCCGAAGATTTCCTGCCGCGCAGCCCGTTCGGGTCGCTGGATTCCTGGGCGGGCCGCGACCGGCTCGAAGCCTGGCTCGGTGGCGACAAAATGGTGCTGCTGACCCTCGACCCGGCCTATGCCCACCGCGCCTACATCTTCAACGAGCAGCGCGGGCACTGGGATCTCGAACGGGCGCGCTGGTACTCCAACCACAGCTACCGCGACTTCGACAGCTACTACGACGCGCACGGGTGTTACGACTGCGAATCCTGCGGCGAGCAGGCATATCTCGACGATGGGCCGCACTGCGGTTACTGCGGTTACTGCCTCGACTGCCGGCAGCGCTTTCCCCGCTGCCGCTGCCCCGAACTCGACGGCACCGACCGCTACGCCGATCTTTTCGATCTCGAATACACCTGACCACCAACACAATCAGAGAGGAAGGACCCGTCCTGGCATCCACCACCGATCCCCGCCCCGACCTGCCGGACACCCAGGCCAGTGAGATCGTCTCGATTCTCGATCACCTGCGGTACACCATCGATACGGAGCTGACCGCGCTGGACTGGGCCGAGGAGGAGATCACCGCAGCCGGGGCCCGCCACCCCGACGCGGCCGATCTGCTCCACCACGCCTACGAACTGCTGCGCCCCACCCACCCGCAGATCCGGAGCGAGTTCCTGTTCCGCGCGCACGCCGCACAACTGCTCGACCGGCTCGCCGTCGGCGCCGACACCCGTCCGGCCACCGACATCGAAATCGCCCTCGCCCTGAGCACGATCAGCCTCGCCACACCACTGAACACCCCCGCGACGGGCCTCTACCTGCGAGTCTGGCACCGCGCCGGACTCCCCGACCTCGACGCCGAGGACGTGCTCACGCACTACGAGGCCATCGCCGGAAGCGACATCGACGCCTTCGAGCACCTGACCCGCACGAAACTCGCGCAACCGGACCGCATCCTGGGCGAGATCACCTGCGACGGCCGCCACCGCGACGTCCCCACCACCTGCCGGTTCACCGCTACCGCCAGGTGAGGTCGTCGACGGTGTCGCGCTGACTCCGGTGTCCTCGCCTACCCCGAACCGCCACCGGACCCCGCACACGGTGACGCTCCCACGCCACCGGAACCGGCCCCCGCAGAAAGGATCACCCACCGCCATGCTCGCTGTGCCCGACTTGATCGCCTGGCTGAACACCCTCGCACCGACCTCACTCGTCGCTATCGACGAGGGCGGAGTGCGGCTCGACGCACTGACCCCCAGCGGTCACACCACCGGCGCCTACCTCGAGCTCGGCGGCTACGACCCCACCACCGCGACCTCGCAGCGGAGTGACCGGCCCGGCTCCCCGACGAGCTGACCCCACCACCGCTCGCGACTACGTCCTGTCCACCACACCCGAACCGGCGGCATGACCACCACCGGAGTCGGTGCCGCGCGTCACCGGCAACGGAAGACGGTCCCGCACCGACCATCTCACGGCCCCGCACAAGGTCTCGCGCTGGGATTCGGTCGCGGCGCAACCGAATGCCAGCACCGCCGCGCAGCCACATCCCCACCACCCGACGCACACGCCACCCGACCCGACACCTCGACATCGCATCGGCCGATCGCGATTCCACGAGATCGCTTCGTGTTCGGCCTGATCGGGCACGACGCGACCACCGCGGGCGGCGGAACCGGGGTGGCCGGGACGTGAGCGCATGCCTCGCGGCCCGGCCACCTGTTCAGGAAGGAACCCATGACCCACCCCCTTCGCTACCCGGCGTTGCCCGCGCGGGCGCGGCAGTTGCTGAGCCGCTGGCACCTCGGCCGCGCCGACCCGCCCCCGACACCCGGCCGATCGCCGGATACCGCACTCGACCCTCACACGGTGCGCGAAGCGCTCGATCAGGTGCGCCGCAGCGGCGCGGACGCGACGATCCGGACCCGAGGCGGACACCTCCACCCGCACGTGCGCGTCACCGCGCTGGGCCGCCGTCACGCCGTCCTGCACGCACCGCACACCGCGACGGTGTTGCTCCCGCTGTGTTTCGTCGAGTCGGTCACCCGGCACGAGCCCGGGGACCGGTGATGGTCGCCGCAGCCCACGAACCGTTCCTCGTACGCGTCGAGCCCTGCCACTACACCGACCCGCCCGCCACCCCACCCGAGGTGCTGGTCATCGGCTACCACGCCGCGTTCGCCACCCCGCCACCCCCGCGCACCCCGGTGGCGGTGTTCCGCGGGATCGACCGAGCGTCGGTGCCCCGCGCGATGCCGACCTACGCGCTGGTACGCATCGAGCACGACCCCGACCCAGACGGGTGTTCGCCGCACGGCTTGGACTACCGGCTGATGCCCGCCGAGGTCGACACCACCAGTTTCCGGTGGGTCCTCGCCGACGGGGCATGGGCCGCCGGTGGCCGTCACGCGCTGCTGACCCGCACCGTGCGTGAACGCGTCCCCGGCGCACCGATCCGGATTCCGATCCACGACCACAACCCCGACACCGGACGGCGATGGACTCCGACCCCGTGATCGACTCCGCGGTCGCGCTGCTCAGGTGGATCGAAAAGTGCTTGCCCGCGTGCGATCCCGAGCGTTTCCACCCCTGGCGCACCGACCCCGAGGTGCCGGGCGCGCTGACCGCCGACATCCACCTCACCGTGCGCAGCGCCGGGCGCCCCGACCGTCACCTGGACCTGCGGTTGTGCGCCCACCCGATCACCGACCCCTGAGCTGGGAGAGCCTTTTGATGACCAACACCCCGCGCGTGCCCATCCCCGTGGCCCTGCACGACGCGCCCGTCTCGGCGGGCATGGTCGTGCCCCACATCACCCTCGCCCACACCGACCGCACCCGTGCCGTCTTCGGCCGGCTCGACGCCCAGCGGCTCGCCGACACGTGGGCGCGGTCGCTGTGCCAGGTCTGCGGCAAGCCGCTGACCGACCTTGTCGTGCTCTACATCCGTCCCGCCGACTACCTGCGCGGCATCGCACCCGAACCCGGCGTCCACCCCTGGTGCGGCGCGTACTCGAGCCGCGCCTGCCCGATGCTGGCCGGACGCATGGAGCACTACCTCCGCGTCCGCCGCGACCATCCCGGCCGCTGCGAGGACCCCGCCTGCCCCTGCGCGCAGTGGGCCTCGGCCGAACGGGATCCCCGCGAAGCCGTGCGCGAGGGCGCGCCCGCCGACCCGTGGTACGCGGTATGGATCGGCCTCGACGACTACACCGTCATCCACGACCCCGGCGACGACACGACACCACCGGTCACGGGAATCCCCTTGCAGTACAGGATGTTCCGCGCCCTGCGCCGGATATCGGAGGGCGGGCCCGACTTCACCGGCCCCGACCCGCTCGCACTGCTCTACGCTCTCACCACCGCACACCGAACCCTGCGGACGCTCACCGACACCGACTGACTTGCGCGCTCGCCCGCAGGCTCGCCGCACTCGGACGCGTTGTCGCGGCGCGCGATCGCGCCCACGCGGCACTGGCGTTGCGGGACAACGTCGTTCGTGACGCGATGCTCGCGCTGACGATCACTCCGCGCGGGTGGGCCGCCGGCGCGCTGTGGCAGCACCTCACCGTCACCGTGCCCGCCACCCACCGCGGCGCACCCGCCGCGCTGCTGGCCTGCCATACCGCCGCCACCGGTGATTTCCCGCTCGCCACCGCGGTCCCGGCCGCACCTGCCGTGATCGAGATTCGGGAACTGAACCGCACCAGACCGGGCACGCCGCTGGCGTCGACGACTACCTCATCCCGTGCCGTACGATCTGCCTCTCGGCACTCCGGCCTGGCCTACCCTGGGTAGCGGGTCGGGACCCGTCACCTCGTGACCGGGTCTCGATGCCGCCCCGCACCCGCCGCAGCGTGGTGTGCCGAGGCGCGAGGGTGGGCGCGTCCAATCCCCTCCGGGTTCGCCCACCCTTCCACCACCGTGCACTCGAACCCGTCCCGTGCTGATCGTTCCCGGTTCACACCCACACCAGCCGGTGCCCACACCCTCATTGCCGTCCCGGGCTGCCGCGTGCCCGCGCACGGCGATTCGCGCTGCGGCGTTCGCGTATCCGATTCCATTCCAGGAGGTTTCGTGTCCAACAACAAGGAGACTGTCGTGTCCGATCCGCCGCCGGAGCGGGTGCTGGCGTGGGCGGTCTCCGCTCGCGCCGCGCTGCAGGCGCCGCGGCTGGTCGAGCACCTGCTTGCCGGATCCGGTGTCGAGGGGGCCGCCGACCAGCTGCTGCACACCCAGGACCGCACCGGTCTGCCCGTGGATCTGGGTGATCAGGCTCGCCGCGACCTCGACACCGCCCACGCGTGCGGAGCGCGGCTCATCACGCCCGATCATCGCGAGTGGTGCGACCGCCTCGGTGTTCTGCGCCCCCGTGGTGATGCGCCCCGCTGTGCGCTCGTCGCGCTGTGGGCGCGTGGCCCGCTGCGGCTCGACCGGGCCGGTGAGTCCGCGGTCGCGGTCATCGGAGCCCGCGCCGCCACCAGCTACGGCGTCCACGTCACGACCGACATGGTGCAGACACTCGCCGCCACCCACACGATCCTCAGCGGCGGGGCCTACGGTATCGATGCCGCCGCCCACCGCGCCGCGCTGGCCGCCAGTGCGAGCACGGCCGCGGTTGTGGCCACCGGGATCGACCGGATCTACCCCGCGGGCAACGAGACTCTGCTCGAACAGATCGCCGAGCAGGGGCTGCTGCTGTCGGAGTACCCGCCCGGTCAGCCCGCCGCCCCCCCAGCAGTTCCTGGCCCGCAATCGCATCGTCACCGCGATCGCGCGCGCCGTGCTGGTTGTCGAAGCCGCCGCCAAGAGCGGGACCATGTCCGCCGCCGAGTGGGCCATGCAGTTGGGCCGCCCGGTGTTCGCGGTGCCCGGCCCGATCACTTCCCGGCTGTCGGACGGACCGCACACCCTCATCCGCACCCTGCGCGCCCGCATCGTCACCGATCCCGCACAGATCACCGTCAGCCTCGACACCAGCCCGTTCTGAACCCGCCCGTACCCGAAACATCGCCCACGACAGGAGAATTCCATGACCGCTTCCGATACCCCGCCGGTCCCGACGCTGACCGCCGACGAGTTCGCCCGCCTCGACAGTCTCGGCCAGAGCGGCACCCTGGCCGCGCTCAGCGACACCAGCGTGGGGGAGCGCTGGCGCACCGCGCACCGGGACTGGCGTGGCCGCCACTGGGCATTCCAGCCCGACCACCGCGGCGTGCTGCGCCTGGGCCCGGTCAACGTCGCCCGCCGCCCCCGCACCCGCACCCGGCGCCGCGCGGCGGCCTGACCCACCCCTACTTCTGTCCTCGCGCGGGCCGCTCGACCCGACCTCATGGCCCGCGCAACCACACCCTGCCCCGGAGGCCCCATGCCCGTCACTACCCGCGAACTGCCCGACGCCGAAACCCCGGCCACCACAGACGATCCCGGTACCAGCATCGATATCGAGCCGATGGTTGTGCCGCCGCCCGACGCGCGCGCGGAGACTCTCGTCCTGTCGACGTTGGTCATCGGGGAGAACGTCCGCAAGGACTTCGATCCCGCCGACCATCCCGACCAGGTCGCGCGTATCCGCGCCCACGGGGTGCGGGCACCGATCATCGCCGAACGCGAACCGGACGGTACCATCGTGGTCACCGACGGTCAGGTCCGTGCGATCATCGCCCAGCACGTGGGGCAGTTGACAGCGCCGGGTTGGGTCACCGACGCACCCACCGACATCGATCCCGACGTCCGGCGCAGAGAGCGAGTCCTGAACCAGCTCGAGTTCAACGACGGCCGGATCCCGCTGCGCGACAGCGACCGCGCCGGCGGTATCGCCCTGGCCCTGGATCTGGGCGCCAGTTTCGAGCGTGTGCAGGAATCGGTCCCGGCCGCCAAGACCCGGCTGCGTGCCCTCGGCGCGATCGGCCGCTCCGAGACCGCCCGCCCGATGCTCGACGACTCCCAGTACAGCCTCGACCAGCTCGCGGTGATCGCCGAATTCGACGCCCTGGGCGATGAGGACGCCGTCGCCCGATTGACTCGCGTCAACCGCTGGGACTTCGACTATCTGGTCGCGCGCATCCGCCGCGAGCGCGCCCAGCACGCCGCCCGTATGCAGGCCTCGCTGCCCTACGGTGTTTTCGGCTTCGGCATCCTGACCCGCGACCCGGCCGAGGACACCGGCGGCGAGCCCGCGTTCCTGCCCGACACACAGCTGGTCGAGGCCACCGGTGACCCGGTCACCGAGGACACCATCCGCGCCGACGCCACCCGCTGGACGGTGTGGCTGGACCGCGTCGAGAACGGGATCCTCGTCGACACCGAGACCGGGGCGCCGGTCGACCCCGACACCATCGACCACGACCTCGCCGACGACCCCGACGCCAGCCCCGCCGAGGGCAAACGCCACCCGAGCAGTGTCGAGTACCGCGACCGGTGGATCCCGCGCTACTACCTGCCCGCCGAATCACTCGCCGACTCCGGTCTCGCCGTGGCCACCACCACCGCTGCCGCCGACGCTTCCGACGGCGACGGTGATGATGATGATCAGCTCGCGCGGCTCGCCGACGCCGAACGTGAACGGCGGACCGCGGCCAGCCGCGATCTGCGGCGTGTCCGCATCCTCAACGTGCGCGGCGAGGCCGCCGCGGACCGGCGCGTGAGTTTCCTCGACGAATACCTGCGTCGGCGCACCCCGCCGCCCCAGGCCGCGGGTTTCGTCGCCGAGCACCTCGCACGCAAATCCGACGCCGCCACCCGCATGCTGCTCGACGACATGCTCGGCACCGGATCGAGCGTCGACGACCTCGTCACCACCATCCACGCCGCCCCACCCAACCGCCAGTGGGTGATCGCGTTCGCGATCATCCTCGCCGACTACCACACCGGCACCAGCAAATCCCTCTGGCGCGATGCCGACGCGAACACCGTGCGGATGCTGCGCGTCCTCGCCGAGATCGGCGGCGAGAAATACCATCTCGCCGACGTCGAACAGGCCGCGGTCGGCGACCTCGACTACCGCGACATCGACCTCGACTGACCCGCACCGGGGGTGGGGCCGGGCCGCGCCGGCTCGCGCCCGACCCACCCCCGGCAATTCCCAGGGCTTTCCGAACACCTCCCCCCGCGGGCTCCGCGCGCCGGGGTCGGGTGTCATCAGCATCAAACGCGGTGCGCGATACCGCCCTGCCGCGGTCCAGCGGCGTGCGGGTCTCCTCGTCCGGCTCTGCACTACGTGGCGCTTCGAGCGGGTTCGCTTTGCCCAGATCACGATAGGAGTGTCTTGTCCACCGAAGGTTTCCTCACCTTTGTCGCCGGCGGGGTCGAGATATCGTCGTTCAACAAGTGGAGCAGCTGTCCCCGGCACCTCGGGTTGCGGGTTCTGCGATGGCTGCGTGAGGCCGTCACCGATCCCGACGCCCTCGCCGCGGCGATCGCGCGGCTGCGCTACGTCGACAGTGTGGGTGTTCCCACTGCCGAGGAGATCCAGCGCTTCCACAAGTACGTCACCCGAAACGAGCCCCCGTTCGACGACCTGTACGACTGGTACTACCTGCTCAGAGACACCCAGAGCGACCCCGCGATGATCCTCGAAGCCGGGCTCATCACCGACATCGGCAGCATGACCCTGCCGTGGGACCCTGGGATGCACTACGGGTACGTGATCGACACCGACACAAGGGTATTCGAAGTCTACGAAGGCCCCTCCGACCACACCCGCCGTGCTCGCGGCAGGTTCGCCGAGCAGCCCGCGCCAGGCTCGGACCCTGACGGCTCGCCTTGGCCGGCCGCCATGCTGGTCCTCTCCTGGCCGTTCGACGCGCTACCGACCGACGACGCCTTCCTCGCCGCGACCGCGAACATCTGACCACCCGCTCGACTCGTGACCGACCGCCCGCGCGCCCTCGTGCGCCCGTGCGCGGGATTTCTGCATCCGATCGGCATCCACGCTCACCGTACGAAGGAGAATCCGTTGTCTCATCATGTCTTCGCCCGCCTGCGTCGCTGGCGTCACGATCTGGCTCCTGCCGTCAGGGTCCGTGTGGGCTCGCGCCGTCGGTGGCAGGAGCGCTCGTCGCGCTGATCGCGGGCATCGCCCTGGTCGCGGTGGTCATCACGGTGCTGCTGTCGAGCACCCCACACCCCTCGGGTTCATCGACATCCTCACCTACATGTTCGTGATCTGGCTCGTGCTGGGCCCACTCACCGCGGCGATGCAGCACCGCTCGTCGCGCTGAGGGGCGGCTCCGCACAACGATGTCCACCCCCGAGTGCGGGTTCGCGCTCCTGCTTCGGGTCCGGCGGCCCCGTCCGCCGAGTTCGCGCCGTCCGCTGCGGCCCACGTGCCCACCCTGATTCGGCGGGGCTCGACGTTCATTCGATATCTCGACCACGGAGGCGATATCTCATGTTCAGCAACCCCGGAGGGAAACGTCCGCGTGTCGATCACGGCGGGGAGTTCATCGCCGCGGTCCCAGCGCTGCTGGGTTTCCACCCCGAGCGGTCCCTGGTCGTCGCGGTCTTCGACAAACCACGGGCCGGGCGAGCGATCGCACCGATCGAGGTGGTCGTGCGTTTCGACCTCGACCTCAGCCGCCCGGGCGTTCCCGCGCAGATCGGGGCCGCTCTCGCGCGGCTGTGCCCGGCCGGGGGAACCGACGTAACCGCTCTCGTCGTCGACGACCGCATCGGTGAACCACCTCCGGACGGCACCGACGCGTGGCGTGCGTTCCTTCACGCGGTGATGGACACACCGCGCCGCGCCGGGATGCGGTTGGTCGAGGCGTATGCGGTGCGGTCGATCGCCGCCGGTGAACGGTGGTGGAGCTGGGTCGATGACCGCCACGGCGAGGTGCCGGACCCGGCCACCTCGATCATGGCGGTCACCCGCGTGGCCAACGGCGGACCGATCCACCGCACCCGCGACGAACTGGCCGAAATCTTTGCCCGAGACCTGAACTCCGCCGCCCAGGTCGCCGCGGTTCTGCCGGACGAGGTTTCGGCGGACCAGGATCGGCGCGCCGCCGCACTGGCAGGCCGAGATCTCGATGCGTATCACCGTGACGCCCTCGGACGCGTGCTGAGCGTGATCGACACGGTCGAGGCCGATGCGCGGCCCGACGCGAGGGATATCGCTGCGATCGCTGCCGTGCTTCGCGACCGTGTGATCCGCGACCTGATGTTCGCGCTGGCGATCACCGATCACGCCCCCGCCGCCCAGCGTTTGTGGAGTGCGATGACACGGTCGACCACTGGTCGTGACCGCGCCGCGGCGGCAACATTGTTCGCCTACACCGCCTACCTGCGCGGTGACACCGTGCTGGCGGGCATCGCCGTGCACGCGGCGCTCGACGCCGACGACCAGCATCCCGTCGCGGTGCTGCTCGACACCATCATCGGCCTCGGAATTCGCCCTGCCCGCCTACGGAGACTGGCCGACGACGCGATCCGGGCCGCCACAAACCTGGGCGTCGACCTGGGACCGACCCGTGCCTGACCCGGCCCAGCAAGCAGACCACGGCTGACGACCGCTGCGACTGCGCCGTCTGATCCCTGTTCTCCCACATCGACTCTCGAAGGAGACCTGCCATGTCCGGCGAAACCCTGCTCACGGTGATCGGAAACCTCACCGCCCCACCCGAACTCAGGTACACGCCCGACGCAACCGCGGTCGTGAACTTCACCGTCGCTTCCACCCCAAGGGTTTTCGACCGCGCGAGCGGTGAATGGAAGGACGGGGAGACGCTGTTCCTGCGCTGCAATCTGTGGCGCCAGGCCGCCGAACACGCCGCGGAAAGCCTGACCCAGGGTTCGCGAGTCATCGTGAGGGGGCGGCTGATCCAACGATCCTACGAAACACGCGAGGGGGACAAGCGCACCGTCGTCGAGCTCGCCGTCGACGAACTCGGTGCCTCCCTGCGGTACGCGACCGCGAAGATCACCCGCTCCGGCAAAACCACCAGCCCGGCCACCGCACGTCGCGACGACTCGTGGAGCGCGGGAACAGGTTTCGCCCCCACCGATCCCTCGGAGGAATCGAACACGGACGCCGCGGCGGGCGACAAAGGCGTGCGCGTCGACGCCGGCGATCCCGCGTTATGATCCCGCCGATACCCGGGCACGCGGACGCATAGTGGCACTATCAGTGCCGAAAGGAGCGCGGCATGACAGGCGATCGAGCCGTCCCCGGCGACGGCCCGGCACCGGGCCCGGAGACCATGGGGCCACCCGCGCCGCGCCCGTGTGACAGTTGCCCGTACCGGCGTGACGTCCCCAGCGGGGTGTGGCATGCCAGCGAGTACGAGAAACTGCGTGCCTACGACCGCGCCGACCTCGCTGAGCAGCCGGTGGCATTGTTCCAATGTCACCAGGTCGACGCCGACAGCGATCGGCGACGGGTGTGCGCGGGCTGGGCGGGCTGCCACGGCGACACCTTGGCTCTGCGGGTGGCGCTGATCGAGCAGCGCATCAGCCCGCGAACGTTCCAGGCCGCTATCGACTATCGGTCGCCCACACCGCTCTTCGCGTCAGCGAGCGAGGCCGCCGACCAATGGCAAGCCGACGTGCCCCGTCCTGGCGCCCAAGCGGTCGCGGCGATCGCCAAGATCCGCCGACACCGTTCCGACCTGACGACCTGAGCGGCGCGGGGCCCGGCTCGACCGAGCCGTTCCACCGGTAGGACGTTCCCACCGCGCCCTTGTCGTCTGGCGTGCTCACCACCACCATCGGCGACACTCGGGCGTTACTTGAACTACTCAGGCGTATGGGAGCTGAACCGGAACCTGTACGCCGCCCACGCTAGTGGCGGGTTCGGCTGCTTCACCCGTGCTTGGAGCTAGGTATCGGTCTGCTCCGGCGTTCCGATAGGAAGCGCGAGCGCGTTCATGCTGTGTTCGGCGTCGGCGGCGCGCTGAAACCAGGTCTCGGCCTCGTCGGTGTCACCGCGCTTCTCGCACAGGAGCGCGAGTTCATACATGGCGTTGCAGTGTCCCATGACGGCGGCCTGCCGGAATTGGACCTCGGCCTTGGCGGCCTCACCCCGCTCGCGCATGTGAACCGCGGCGTTGTACCCGATGTTTCTGGCTCCGACGTGGGCGGCGCGGTAGAACCAGTCCTCGGCCTCGTCGAACCTACCTAGCGTTTTGAGGAACATTGCGAGGTTTTCCATCGAGATGCGGTCTTCGGCTCGAGCGCCACGCAGGAACCAGGTCTCGGCCTCACCGATCTCACCTCGGTTGTGGAAGAAGCCTCCGAGGTTGTTCATGGCGGCGAAGTCCCCGGCCTCCGCCGCGCGCCGCCAGCAGGTTTCGGCCCAATCCTTCCGCTCTCGGTGGCTCGCCACCAATCCGACATAATGCAAGATGTCGGGTTCGATGATGATTGAGGTCGCAGTACGCCAGAACTCGTCGGGCACGACGCGGCC
This sequence comes from Nocardia puris, assembly GCF_036051655.1. Classification (NCBI taxonomy): domain Bacteria; kingdom Bacillati; phylum Actinomycetota; class Actinomycetes; order Mycobacteriales; family Nocardiaceae; genus Nocardia; species Nocardia puris. Next base: position 3,922,159 of record NZ_CP107943.1, read on the forward strand.
ACGGCGCGTGTCGTCATCGGCAGCGACGAGATAGTCGAAGGGCCGGTAGCCGCGGATGGTTATCGGGTCGGGGTGGGCAAGCAGTGCGGGCACGCGGCCGCCGCCCGGTATCGGAGTGCGGGCGCTGGCGATCGCGGTCGTGATGTCGTTGTCGTGGATGTCGCGGTGCGGCTCCAGGTCGCAGGCGGCGGCGCGGGCGAGGTCGATGAGCACGGCTTCGGGGATCGGGAGTGGGTGCCCTATCCGCGCCCAATCGATCACCACACGCATCACCGTCCACAGCAGTGGGTCACTGGCGCGAGCATCGTGATATCGGCGCAGCAGCTCCGGCGCCCCGGCCAGGACTTCGGCCAGTCCGAACCGGTCCAGCGTCAGCTCGGGGTAGGCGGCCGCGGCGCGGGCCTGCTCGTCCGGGTTGTCGCTGGTCGGGTTGAGCCGGACCTCAATAGCTTCGTCGAGCAGGTGCCGGATGTCCTGGGTGAGTTCGCCCCCAGCGAGGGCGCGCAGTCGGTCGCGGACCTCGCTGCGCAGCGTGGCCACCACCACCGTTGGGTGAGGACGGGCGGTGAGCCGGGCCAGCAGTCCCGGAGTCAACGCGTGTGTGCCGATGAGGAACTCGTCGAGATTCTCCAGCCACAGGACCACCGTCGCAGGCAGCTCACGATACTGCGGGCAGGCGGCGATATCGGTCAGGCTATTGCGGGACGGGACCACGACCCGCGCCTCCGGCAGGTGGGTTTGCACGGCGTGGAACAGGCTGCGGGTCTTGCCCGCCTTGCTCGGTCCGACGACCAGCACGAGCCGGTCGCTGCTCAGCGCTCGACTCAGCTCGGTGTCGACGTCGCGCGCGACGTACGGGTCACCTACACCGGATTCCCCGGCGCGGCCGTAGTTGCTCGGCGTCACGAACAATAGATATGGATCCAGCTCGCACGCGCGGGGGAGCTCCCCGTCGACGCCCCGGCGCACCACCAAATCCACCAGTCGCGGCCCGTCCGCCCGGTCGACGTCCGATCGGTCGGAGCCCTTGTGGGCGGGGCGGCCACGGCCAGGGCGGTTGTTGGCCGCGGCCCGCTCGTGCGCCCGCCGCCACGTGGGCAGCAGGCGGTCAGGCACGCCGTAGACGGACAGGATCGCGCGCACCGTCTCCCAGGTGGGAAACGTTGTCCCATTGACGGCGGCGTGGACCGCGCCGATCGACACCCCTGCGGCGGCGGCAACCTTCTGGTAGCTGGCGTCGTGCCGCTCGTGAAGGCGGCGCAGGGCCTCGTGCAGGTCCGCGCGGGTCACGACCGCGCTCGGCTCGACGATCATCTCCCCGCCCCCATCTTCTTCCGGTCGGACCGTTCACCGTTCAGCGCTTCGCCGAACCTTCCCACACGACCCGCGGCGTCTTCGGCGTGATCGTGTTCGGCGCGTTCAGCCTGTGGTGCTCTGAACGGTCATTGTCTCCCATCGTTGCGGCGTGACCACCCATATCCTCGCCGCGATCGGCGCGATCGTGCTCATCGTCCGGACCGCCATCCTCATCCCCGGTGCACTGGCCGACCTGCTCGACGCCTGCCACCGCCTCGTGGCCGCCGCCCACAACCTACGCGAGGCGCTCGCCTACCACCCCGCCCCCGCCGCTTCCCGGACCCCACCGTCCGACCCCGACGCCGACGCCGAACCTCGCGGGTGACTCGCCGACCCCGGCACCGGAGACCGTGGGCATCGGGTTGCCGACGCGGCATGGAGCTGAGCCGCGAGGAACTCGACTCCGCACTCGCAGCGCTGCGCGTCGACAGGGCATGTTCGACCGGGCAACGCAACTGGCTGGACGGAACCACCCCGCGCGCCAAGGACATGGGCGCGGCGATATCGGCGGTCTGGGCCAGCAGCTATGACCCGCTCAGCTTCGACCACAACGACTGGTAGCCGCCGCACCGCGCGGCCGGGGCAGGATCCCCGGTGGGTGATCTGCTACGTCGCTCGAGATTCGTGCGTGCGTCGCCCTGTGATTGCCCGGAAGTCCGGCATCCCCAAATGGGTTGCTGCATGGTGTCCGGCAAGGTTCTGCATTGCGGTGAGCTTCTGCGCGGCGGCGGCCAGGCTGACCTCGATCGCGGCCACCTCGCCCAGCCAGCCGTTGCTTTTCGCTTCCTCCAGTCGGTCGTGGAGGTTGGCATGGATCTGTTCCAGGCGGGGTCTTTGCGCTGGATCAGGCCGTAGTTGCGGACATCTCAGACATGCGTGCTCGTGGACGCACGGTGAGCCGAAGTCGCGGGTGCACACGCCCAGGGCAACCTTGCGTAGCTCGAAGGTGTCGGTGTTCTGAGTCCGAATCGAAACCCCTGTAGGAGACTGTCGTGTCCATGTTCGCCTTCCGCCGTCGGTCCCGCGCTCTGTTGTCCGGCCGCGATATCTCGCTGCGCAGGGTCGCTGAGGGGCTCTGGTTCGCGGTACAGCTGACCGGGTACACCGCAGCGGTCGTCGTGGCCGTATCGGAGACGCTGTCGAGCACGCCGACCCCACTCGGGGTCGGCGACGTGCTCGTCTACACGATCGTGGCGTGGATTGTGCTGGGCGGCGCGACCGGAGCGTTCATCGGCCACCGCTGAGCCCGCCGTCGGACGGCGGCGACACCATGATCCGCTCGCGGCGCTTCATCCGTCGGTGACTGTGGTGCGGGGCAACCGGATTCGTGCCCGCGGGGTGTTGTGGGTGCTGGTTGTGGTTCGTGGGTGGGGGCTGCCCGTCTGGTCGGGTGACCCGCCTGTCGAGTGCTACCAGGGGAGCCGCGCCACGGCCTTCGGGCCCGCGCCCGGCCGCGAGCAATTCCCGGGCGCGCCGTGCGCGTGGGATCTGCCGGTGGGTGGGTGTGCGCGGGGAATTGCTCGCGTCCGTCTTCGGCGCGTTCCCTGCGGCCGTGTCGCGGCTCCCCTGGTCGGTCGCACTCGGCGGGTCACCCGACCAGCCGACCAGCCCTCGTGGCGGAGCGTGTGCTTCGTCGCGGGGGCTGGTGCGTTTGCACCACTTTGGAGGAACACCATGACCGATCTCGAAGGCACCGACCGTGACGCGTTCTTCGGCGCGCTCGCCGATGTGGATGATTTGCTGCGGATAGACCGGAAGGAGGCCGTGCGCCTGTTCGGCAAAGCGCTCGCGATGCTCAGCCCCGCGGACCTGAAGTTCTATCAGGGGGTGGCTGATCAGATGGGGCGGATGCCGTGGAAGATCGCCACGCGCCATGTCGCCGCCCGAGCCCGCAGGGACCCGTCGGTGGCGGATCTGGCGGAGTGGACGGCACCGTCGGATCCGAGTCTGTATCTGCCCGAGTCCGACCCGGTCGATGTGCATCACGTGCCGGTCGATGCCGCCGAGTGGGTGCGACAATCCATTCGGGAGCGCCGGGATCGTGAGCGTGTGGCGGCGGTGCCGACCGCGGCGACCGACGCTGTTCGTCTGTCGCCGGAGGCCCGGGCGCGTCGCGCGCGTTACGGGTTGCGTCACCGCGGCCGCGACGCGCGCGCTCGTCGCGCGCAACGCGCCGCCGACGCGCTGTATGGCGCGTATGCCGCCGAGCGCGCGTTCCGCATCGACGGGCCGGACGAGGAGGACCGGACCCCGCCGGTGCAGTGCCCGCGTAAGCCGGAGCATCTGATGTGGGGTCATGTCGGGGATCGGTTGTGGGACCGCTCCTACGTGCTGTACGTGGCTGAGCAGCTCGATGAACGCTCCCGTGACGTGCTCGATCCGCCGCGGCGCACCGCGCGTTCCTCCGCCGAGACCACGCTCGGTTCGGACGCGGCGCTCGAGGATGAGACGACCGCGTATCTGCGCCAGCACGCACCCGAGCTCGACGAGCAGCCCCGCACGACGGCCTCGCGCGGGTCGCGACGGCCTCGCCGGTCGCGGCTCACGGCGACCGAGCAGATGCGGTGGGCCAAGAACCGCACCGGTATTCCGGTTCCGAGTGACTACGACGAGCTGGTGCCCTACACCCAGCAGGACGTGCCCGAGTTGCCGTGGGACACTGCCGGTTCCGGTGGGCTCGACACCGATGTCGAACTCGCGCATCGTGGTTGGCCGTGTGTGGTGTGCTGGATGGAGCGGTGCGTCGCCGATCGCCGGTACGCGCACCGTGTCGCGGGTCGGTGGCGCTCCGATGACGGGCTCTGCGCCGAGTGCCGGGCCGACGGGCATGCCGGTGTCGCGGCGCTGCCGGTGCCGTGGACGGCCGCGCAGTTCCATGAGTCGCGGTGCGCCTACATCGCCGAGCATTACCCGGCGCATGCGCGCGCGCTGCTGGATCGGATCCGGCGTGACACGGCGGGCAGTGCCGGTCCGGTCTGGCGGATCATCACCCGCTGGATGGCGATCCACATCGACGATGAACCGCACACGCCGTATGCCGAGCGCTCGACGCGTCGGCGGTCCGGGGCGCGTCGTCCTCGCCGGGTCGGCCCGGGACAGCGGTTGCGCGCGTGCGACGGGTGCGGGCAGACCGGCATCGTGTGGGCCGACGGCTACTGCGGGCCCTGCCGGGTCTGGCTCGGATTGATGCCCGCCGCCGACCCGGCGGCCTGACATTTCTCGACCCCGGTCCGCCGCGGCGAATAGTCCCGCGGCGGACCGGTTCCCACCGTTCATCCTTCCCGCGCCCGGCTACGACGGTGCGCGGATGTCCTGAGGAGAAGTTGATGCTGTCGAGTCGTCGTCGTGTTCTCGCGCGACTGCGTGCCTTGTTCACGCGCCGCCGCGGTGTTCGTGTTCGTGTGTTCTACAACCAGAGCCCGGCGTTCTCGGCCTACCGGCACGCAGATCCGGTGCGGCTCATCGTGACTGTGCGCCTGGCGATCGATGCGGGGGTGCCCGACGACGAGGTCGACCGCGTCGTGCTGGAGCGGGTGTTCGCCGCCTGCAACGGTCACCCGCTACGGCCCGGTGACCGAGTCGACGCTCGCCTGCCGCGCGCGATGTCGGTCGGTGACCTCGCCGCCGTCGCCGACCGCTGGTATGCCTGCGACCCGGTCGGGTGGCGTCCGGTGCCCGCCCCGCGGCGCGCCCGCGTGCCCCGGCGCGGGTAAGTCGAGCGGGCCGGTGGTGATCGGCGGGCGCGCGCCGCCCCGCCGAATCACCACCGGCACACACCGAACCGGCCCGACACGGCCACCGCACCTTCAACCCGGCCCCCTCATCTCTCCGAATCCTGCTCTCCCGCACGCTTCCTCCACCCTCGACGCGCCTCTCCCTTCTCTCTCACCCCTGAAATCTCACCCTTCTCGCTCGTTTTCAGAGAGCAGACCTCTGGCATCCCGGATAACGATCCGATAAACATCTGGGGCTTTGTGGGGGTGTGCACAAACTGTGCACATTTGGGTCATTGTTTCCGGTGATATTCGGGTGCTGGATGGAGGTATGACCGCGACACTGCATCGGGTCGTGGCGGGGAATGGCTACGAGTATTACCTGCGGAATGTGGCGACGCAGGACGAGACGGGGCGGGGCCGGTCGAGCCTGGGCGACTATTACTCGGTGCATGGGGAAGCGCCGGGGACCTGGCTCGGGTCGGGGTTGACCGCGCTCGGTCTCGCGGTCGGTGAGGAGGTCACCGAGGCGCAGATGAAGTCCCTGTACGGGCTGGGCCGGCACCCCGACGCCGAGGCGATCGAGTCCCTGATCTTCGAGATGGAGTCCGCGCTCGGTGCCGAACCCGCCGACGCCGCCCGCGCGGCGGATCGCGCGACGCGACTGGGGTCGCCGTTCCGGTTCTCGGCGGAAGTGCCCGAATTCCAGCGTCGGTGCGCGCGGGAATTCGCGCGATTCAACCTCGAACGTGGCCTCGATCCGCTCACTGCGGTACCCGAGGAAGACCGCGCCCGGATCCGGACCCGGGCCGCGACCGCCATGTTCACCACCGAATACGACCGGCCGCCGGTGGGGCCGCGGGAGCTGTCGGGATGGGTGACGAAGAATTCCCGGCCGAAATCAGCGGCGGTCGCCGCGTTCGATATCACTTTCTCGCCGGTGAAAAGTGTCAGTGCGTTGTGGGCGATCGCCCCGTTGAATGTGTCCCAGCGGATCGAAGCCGCCCACGACAAGGCGGTGACCGACGCGATCCGGTGGCTCGAACAGCACGCGCTCTACACCCGGCTGGGGCGCAACGGGATCCGCCGCGTCGACGTCGAGGGCGTGGTCGCGGCGTGTTTCCGCCACCGGGAAAGCCGCGCCGGCGACCCGGATCTGCACACGCACGTGCTGATCAGTAACCGGGTCCGCACCTTGGCGGGCGGGTTGTGGCGCACCCTCGACAGCGCCACCCTGCACAAATTCGTGGTCACTGTCTCCGAGATCTACAACACCCGCCTCGAACACCACCTCACCCACGATGTCGGTGTCGGTTTCGCCGAACGGGCCGGCACCGACCCCGCCAAACGCCCTATCCGCGAAATAGTCGGTGTCCCACTGACACTGATCACGGCGTGGTCGCAGCGTGATGCCGCGATCACCGCTCGCCTGGGACAGCTCGCCGCCGACTTCCAGGCCGAGCTCGGACGCGAACCCCTCACCACCGAGCTCTACGCGCTGGCCGAACTCGCGACCCTGCAGACCCGCCCCGCCAAGAAGGCGGTGCGATCTTTCGCCGAGCAGCGCGGCGAGTGGCGTGCCGCGGCCACGACGGTCCTCGGTGGCCGCGACCAGCTCGCGGCCACGGTCACCGCGGCGTTGAACCCCCTACCGCGGCCACCGATTCCGCGGTCGGCGCAGTGGGCAGAGCGGATCGCCGACCAGGTGGTGGCAGTGGTCGGCCAGCACCGCGCGGTGTGGCAGCACCAGCACGTCCGCGCTGAAGTCGAGCGTCAGATCCGCGACCACGTGGACCGTGACGAGTGGGCATCCGCGGTCGAGGCGGTGCTCGCCGAAGCGCTCGCGCCCGCCAGGGTGGTGCGGCGCGGGGACCCCGATGCCGCGCTCGAACCGGTCCTCGCGCAGACCCCGGAGATGTTCCGGCGCGCCGACGGCACCAGCGTGTACGCGGGAGTCGACGCCGACAGCGTCTACACCTCGGCGCGGATGCTGACCCTCGAGCACCAGCTGATCGAGCTGTTCGTCCAGCCCGGCGGGCGCGCCCTGGACCCGCGTCTGGTCGCCGACGCGGTCACCCGCCACGACCAGACCCATCCCGACACCCCGCTCAATCCGGGCCAGGTCGCCCTGCTCACCGAGTTCACCCGCGCCGACGGCCCCCGCATCCGGACCACCAACGCGCCCGCCGGTGCCGGGAAAACGACCGCGATGACCGTGCTGGCCGACGCGTGGCGGGCCGGCGGCGGCACCGTACTCGGGTTGGCGCCACTGGCCTCGGCGGCCTCGGTCCTGGCCGCCGAGATCGGCGGACGGGTCGAAACCGTCGACAAACTGCTGCACATCCTCGACGGTCACGCACCCGCCCACCTCGCCCTCGCCGAGAACGACACAGCCCGGCCCATACCGCAATGGGTGCTCGACATCGGACCCGACACCCTCGTCATCGTCGACGAGTGGATCAAGATGGGCACCCTCACCCGCTGGAAACTGCTGCGGTGGCTGACCTCTCGCGACGCCTCGATCCGGCTGATCGGTGACGACCGGCAACTACCGGCCATCGACGCCAGCGGCGTCGAAGCCGACATCGCCGACACCGACCCCGTCCTCAGCGAGGTCGTGCGGTTCAACACCGCCGGGGAAGCCGCGGCCGGACTGCGGCTGCGCGAGGGCGATCCGATCGGGCTGGGCTGGTATCTGGACCACGACCGCGTCCACGCCGGGCACCCCGGCGCCACCCACGACAACGCCTACACCGCCTGGGCCACCGACGTCCTCGCCGGCCGCGCGAGCATCATGCTCGCCGCCACCCACACCATCGTCACCGACCTCAACGCCCGCGCCCGCGCCGATCGCCTCCACCGCGACGGCCCCCCCACCACCGAATGCGCGCTCGCCGACGGCCTCCACGCCAGCATCGGGGACCTGATCCGCACCACCCGCAACAACCGCGCCCTGCGCACCAGCGACGGCGACTGGGTCCGCAACGGCGACACCTGGACCGTCACCCACACCGCCCCCGACGGGTCGCTGACCGCACAACGCCGCCGACCCGGCCGATCCTCCGGACCTACCGTGGCCCTGCCGGCCGACTACGTGCGCTCCCGCGTGCGCCTCGGCTACGCCGCCACCATCGACTCCTCCCAGGGCGCGACGGTCGACACCTGCCACATCGCCCTCGACGGCGGCGAATCCCGCCAGCAGCTCTACATGGCCCTCACCCGCGGCCGCGGCGCCAACCATGTCTATGTCCCCACCACCCTCGACGGCACCGAAGCCGATTTCCTCAGCGATCGCGCGATCATGCCGCGCACCGCCACCGAAGTCCTGCTCCACATCCTCGACCGGGACGGCGCCCAGCAGTCCGCCCACACCCACCTGCGCGAGGCCCTCGCGCCTCGCGCGCGCTTGGGCGCCGCGGTCGACACCTACCTCGACGCTGTCGGTGTCGCCGCCGAAAACACCGTCGGCGCAACCCTTCTCGCCCGCATCGATCACGCCGCCGACACCGTCTACCCCCACCTCGCCGACGCCCCCGCCTGGCCGGTCCTGCGTCAGCACCTGGCCGTGCTCGCCCTGTCCGGGCACGACCCGATCACCGCCCTCACCGCTGCGGCGGCCGAACGCGAACTCGACAGTGCCCGAGATCCGGCCGCAGTCCTGGACTGGCGACTCGACCCGACCGGCGCCCACTCCGCCCGCGGCGGGCCGCTGCCCTGGACCCCCGCCATACCCGACGGCATCACCGACCCCACCGTGCGCGGGCACCTGCACGCCCGCGCCCGCATCATCACCACCCTCACCGACCAACTCCGCACCGAAGCCCTCACCTGGACCGCCACCACCGCACCAGCCTGGGCGCGACCGCTGCTCGGACCCGATCCCGGCCTGGTCGCCGACCTCGCCGTCTGGCGCGCCGCCCAACACGTCGGCCCCCACGACCTGCGCCCCACCGGACCACCCCGCCAACCCGCGCTCGAACGCACCCACCAACACCACCTCGACACCCGCGTCGCCGTCCTCGACACCGACAACGCCACCGCCCGCTGGAGCGAGATCGCCCGCCGAATCGACCCACGCCTGCCCACCGACCCCTACTGGCCCATCATCGCCACCGACATCGAAACCGCCCACCGCGCCGGCATCGACATCACCCACCACCTCACCACCGCCGCCGCGCAACGCCCACTACCCGACGACCTCCCCGCCAGCGCGCTGTGGTCACGCCTCGACCACACCCACACCACACCCACGCCCAACCCGCGCCGGCACGCCCCGTGGAACACCGAACTGGCCCACACCCCACCCGCGGAGACCACTGCCATGCCCCACCCCACCGACCCGGCCGCGACCGAACCCGCCGAGACCGAATCCGACCCTCTCCCCGACGAACTCGCCCGCATCGCCGAACTGTTCCGCGCCGGGGACACCCGCGCCGCCAAAGCAGCGTTCCGGCACCTCACCCACACCCTGACCGCCGAACAACGCGACATCCTCGACCGTGTCGCCGCCACCCTCAACGAACACTCCTACGTCGTCGCCGTCGCCCGCCTGCGCTGGGCCGCCGACCACCTCCACCCCGAATACGCCACCCTCATCCGCGCCTGCATCCCCACCACCAACCCCCAACTCCACCAACACCTTCCACACCTCCACGACACCCGCACGCCACCAACCCCACCCGTCCCCGCCACAGACATCGACACCCGCCTCGACACCACACCACCCCGACCACGCCGCACCATCGCAGAAACCGACGCCCAGCGCGCCCACCAGGACTACCTCGACCGCCGCGCCGACCTCGACACTGACCCCGACCACAACCCCCTCCCCGAAGGCGCACCCCACCCCTACTACCAAAAACCACGCGCCAAGAGCGGCATCCAGCTCCCCGAGGAGCAGCGCTACCCCGACACCGCACCCGCCCGCGACACCGACGCCTGGACACTCACCCCCACACTCGACCTCCCGTGCGTCTGCTGCGGACTCGAACGCCTTAACATCGACCTCGAACCCCCGCCCCATCGCCAATCCAACGACGGACTCTGCAGCGAATGCCGCGACAACAACCAACCCGGCATCCCCGACCACCACCCCCGCAACCGCATCACCGCCCGCTGCGACTACTACGCCACCCACCACCCACCCCACCAACTCGCCGCCCGCCTACGCCGCGACCTCCACGCCACCCGCACCACCCTCCAACAGCACTACCTCGCCACCCGCATGGCCATCCACACCTGGATCGACAACCACCCCCACCTCCTCACCCCCCACGCCCTACTCACCAACACCGAACTCACACAACGCATCCACGACATCGAACAACAACTCCACACCGCCACACCCCCCAGCCCTGATCCCGATCACGACGCCGACAGCACCGCCCGCGCCGCCATCGAACGCGCCACAACCGCCGCCCGCCGCCACCAACAAGCCAGCCAAGCACTCCAACGCAACCACGCCGAAACCCAGCACCTCCGAGACACACTCGACGCCACACCCACCCGACGGCGGACCGAACGCCACACACTTCAGCAACGCATCGACGCACTACTCGGCGACCAACAACGACTCCTCCGCAGACATAACGCCACCCACGCACACGCCGAAAGCACCCACCGCGACGCCATCAACCTCGCCGGCCACCCCTCCACCTGGCCCCAAACCCTCAGCCGCATCAACGAAAACCCAACCCCGACAAGCCCAGCGACGCACACCATAGTCTCGCCACAGTCGCACACCGAACTCCAGGCGCTGCGCGCCGAACTCGATCACCGCGCCCAAACCAGCCCAACCGTCGGACACCTGGACGACACCGAGATCCCCGACACTGAAGCACCTGTACTCGGTCCCGGCTATGACGCCGGACTCTGACAAACCCCCATGGGCTCAGCCCAGCGACCACGGTCGCCAGAGTTCATTCAGAGCGTTGACAACCGGTAGGCCATAGTCGCACTTCGAGTTTCGCGTCAGGTGGACATCAACACGACTTATGTCGGTGGACCCGCACTATTGGGCTGCTAACTATTCGCGGCGGTTCGTCTCTGTTGACCTGCGGGCAGTGGACCGTTCGTTGTAGAGGTTGATGGCATCCGCTGCCAGACGACTCGATGCGTGGGTGACCCAGAGGACAGCGTTGTCGTTCGCGGACAACCACAGTCCGACGACAGTCGGGTCGTCTGTGGGGTCTTCGACGTAATCGGAGGCCCCCAGAATCGCCCAGGCCCGGCCGTGGGCGTAGCCGGAACACAGCCGCCAGGCGAACAGTACGTTGCCCGCCGTCGGCGCGAATTGGTTCGCGTAGTTGACGGCCTCGGTGCTGGTGTGGCCGTTCTTGATCACGCGGAAGTCCGTGCGGGGAAGGATCGTCTTCGTGGCGCTCTGCAGTTTGGCCAGTTTCGGCGTCTTGTCGCTGTTCGGAAGTCCCCGTCCCTCCAACGCTGTGTGGGAATCGTTGATGTTCTGGGCGTGCCACCGGAGGAGGTGTTCGAGTCGCTCCGCCCGCTGGGCGGGGTGGAGAAGCCAGAACGCGATCGACAGGTTTTCCAGGGCGCCGCGAGCGAGGCTGAACGGTGCCATCGTGTGAATGATGCCGGCGTCGCGCACGAGAGTTTTCAGAGCATGCAGGTGGTCGATGCCGGCGGTCACGCAGGAGTGGAAAGCGTGTGAGATCTGGCGAGGTGCTGTCTTCTCATCGTCGTGCGCGAGCATGGAACCGGGTGGCACCGGGAACCCGCCCGGATCGCCGACCCTCTGTATCAACTGCTCGATGTGGCGCGAGATCTTCTGCCATTCCGCTTCCCTCTGCGCGGCAGTCATCCCGCTCGTATCGGTCATCTGGAAAGTGAATCACCAGGGTCGGTGGGCCGCCTAGTTGTTTTACGGGTGGGTGGTGCGGCGCATGGCGGTGTACTGGCCCCAGGTTCGAGCGGCGAGGTCGGCCCAGCGGCTGGCTGTGGAGGGGGAGAGTCCGAGGAGTTCGGCCAGGACCGGGGTGGGGATCTCGGCGGCGAGGTGGAACAGCGCGGCGTGGCGGGCATGGTGGGGTGCGATGCCGTGTGTGACGAGTTCGTTTCGGATGTTCTCGGTGACCAGGTGCTTGCCGGGTGTTCGTCCGGGGAACAGCCAGATGCCTTGGTTGGCGTGGGAAGCCGGTCCGTTGGTGGTGAGATGCTCACGCAGCAGTCGGTCGAGTGGGGCGGGTTGTTCGACGGCGATCGTGTCGAAGGTGACGGTGACGGTGTGGTCGGGTAGCAGGGCGATCTGGTCGGGCCGCATTCGGCAGATCCGTGATAGGGGCTGGGCGAACAGGAGCATGAACAGTCCCGCTATGCGGGTGTGGCGGCGGATCGTGGTGTCGCGCAGCAGGGTTTCGATGTGGTGCCAGCGCTGGTCGTCGGAGAGCAGAACTTGAGGGGCGGAACGGGCGGGGGTCGGAACAAGCAGGCACGTCGTGAGTTGGGTGTGGTTTGTCCATTTGAGGAAGCGGGTCAGGATTGATCCGCGTCCGGGGTGCTTGGCGAGGTATCTGTCGAGGTCGCACTGCGTGGCCTGGTGGATGATGAGGCCGTGCTCGTCGAGCCAGTCCAGGAACCGGATAGCGGTCAGGACTTCGGCGCGTGCGCGCTGGACGGCCCCGCGGGTGACCTGTCCGCGGTCTTCCAGCACTCGCAGGCGGCGCAGCAGTTGCCACCGCGCGAACGGGCGGATGATTTCGGCATGGTGCCTGGGCAGTTTGCTGAGGGTGCCGTCGAGCCACTGGGTGGTCCGGGTGATCAGTGGCTGGTAGGGCCCGATCACGCCAGTGGCCGCGAGTAGATCGCGCACGTAGTTGACGCGCCGATCGGAGGGCAGGTCGTCGAACGCGGCGTGTGAGATCGGCAGGTCACCCAATGCCATCGCACGCAGGATGTCGGTTCTGCTGGAAGCCTTGACGATCCAGATCAGGGTGGAGTGTGCTCGGTCGCCGCTCGTCCAGGCATGGAAGAGAGGTCGTAGGCGCGGGTGGACGCTGCCGGTGTGGTCGGCGAGAAGGTCGGTGGCGCGCTCACGCAATGTGCACGGTCCGCAGCGTCGGCCGTAGGGGTTGTCCTCACGGCCGCAGCCTGGGCAGGCGAAGACCGCCCGGTTGCCGGTGCAGTCGGCGCATGCAGGGCGGCACCACTGATCGTGGAACGCCAGTACTTTCGGCTCACCACACCCTGGGCAGACCCGGGCATCGCGACGTGCTCGCAAATAGCACGGGTAGCACACCATTTCGTCGAGGAACCGCTGGGAGCAGCGAGCAAGGCGACCGCAACGTGGACAGTCGGTGTGCTGCGTTCGGTTCATCGAGGAGGCTCGTGTGGTCGCCGGACGACGGCGCGGACTGGACGCAGCTCACCGATGCCGAGTCCTTCGGCAGGATGACGGTCGGTTCCGGTGCGAGTTTGTTCGGACTGTGCCAGGACGGGTTCGAGCAGATCGTTCGGTTGGCAGGCCAGGATGTCGCAGAGCGCGGCCAACAGGTCGGTATTGATCCGCTGCGGGGGTGTGGTGACGAGCTTGTGGACGTACTGCCGGGTCAGAGTGACTCCGCGATCAGCCAGCAGCGGCACAAGCTCGCTGGTCTGAAATATGCCGCGGGCGGCCATCACCTGACGCAGGTGCCAGTGCATCACGATCCGTCGACTGCTCACCAGGAGGTCTCCTTCGGTCCGCCGGTCGCGTAGACCCGCTTCAACGCGGCGCGCAGGGTCTGCTTCTTGAAGTCGTTGCTGACCGAGGCGTAGATCGCGGTGGTCGAGGCGTAGTGGTGGCCGACCTGTTCTTGAACGAACCGTTCCGGGTAGCCGAACTCGATCAGGTGCGTGACGTAGGAGTGGCGCAGGCAGTGCAACGTCAGTTCCGGCGACAAGCCGGCCTCGGCGCGGATACGCGCGAAGCGGCGCTCCAGGAACCCGCCGTCGACGCGAGTCAGCCGTTCGGTCACCCATAGCGCAGGATGGTCGGCCACGTTGAGGATCGGACGGGCCTGCTCGACCCATTGACGCATTCCCGCAACGACCCAATCGAACTCGGGAACTGTAAGCACGGTGCGCCGCCGGGGTGCGCTGCCGCGGGTGGCCTTGCCGTAGCGCACGTGCAGTGAACCGTAGGTCCCCCAGTCCGGCACGTGGGGGTTCGGTCGCATGTCGACCAAATCCAGACGGCAGAGTTCGTTGCGGCGCAGACCGTAGGCGTAGGCGGTCTTGAGCATCTGCGCGTCGCGCAGTGCCGCCCACGCTCCTTTGCGGCCCGAGGTTGCGATCCGTTCGACGCGGCTGTCTAGGTAGTCGAACAAGTGTTGGATCTCGTTGTAGGAGAACGGACGTCGACCAGGGCGACCTTCGTAGTCGGCCAGGTGTGCGACGGTGTTCCACTCGTGGCAGACCTGAGTCGGGACCTGCCCGAACCGATCCCTGCATTGGCGCGTCCACTCGTAGCGCGGATCGGTCAGGTAGTCGCAGAACATCCGCACGGTCAGGTGGTAGATGCGGATGGTGCCCGGCGACAACCGTCCGCCCGCCTCCGAGGTCAGCGAGACGGTGAAGTCTTCGACATCCGACGCCGTCCACGCCCACGGGTAGGACGCCGTGAACTCGACGAACCGGCGCAGCAACGTGATTCGCGGACCGATTGTCGTCGACGCAAGCAGCCGCGATTGCTGCTGGCTCGACCAGCCCGCGAGCATGCCCTCGAATACCGCGGCCGCCTCATCGAGATGCCGCACACCCTCAACGAGAACCAGTCCTGCCGAACCAGGGATCTGCGCCAAGAACCGCTCCAACCTGTCAACGGAAAAGCGACAATGTCGCCTCACCGTAGCGGCGGCCTCACTCGAGACGATGGCTTCCAGGTCGGCGCGGCGTGTCGAAACCGACTGCTCCCGACAGTCCACCTGGACAAGGCCTCGGCTGTCACCTTTCCAGCGATAGTTCAAGTTAGTCGCCCGAATGCAAGATGCGTGCAGGGCAAAGCTGAGCGGATGGCGGGCTCGGCTGTGACAGAGACTTCCGGAGGCACGACCTGCTGCCAGACTGGGGTGGCCTATCAATTATCTGGACAGACCCCGTGGAAGCACCGAGCCGTATGTGGGCTGCGGAGCGCTGTGGGCGACGCTGCGCCCACGGCGCGAAGCAGTGCAGGTAGGCATTGGCGCGGAGTGGAAACGTGGTTGAGGCTCGTTAGGGTGATCGTCTGACAGGCTGGCGCGCGGAAGGAGTCGTGTTGGGGATTCGGCGGCTGGTGGTCGTTGGGTTGTGCGCCGTCACGATGGCGGGGTGTTCGGCGGAGACGACATCGGATACGGGCACGGCGACGACGAATGCGCCCGGCTCCGCAGTGGCTCAGGTCTACTCGTGTGCGGCAGGCGCAGCCTCCGGGTCTACGTTCTCTCTGGGGCCGACGTCCGAGCGTCCGTTCACGTTGTCGATTCCTCGGCTTGAGGGGTGGGAGGAGGCGACTACGGCCAGTGGCGGTGGTTCGGGATTGACAGTGTCCCGCAGCGACGTCGTGGCAGGGCGGTTCGGTAATCCGAATGGGACGGTGGCGGTCACGCTACTGGCGGCAGAGCGAAGCGTGGAGGGCGCGTGGGCGCGGCTGGACCTGCTGGCGCGCGCGGATAACGGGTGGGAGCAGGATGGCTATGAGCGGGTCAATGTGTGCGGGCACAGTGGGATTCGTGCAGCTTCGACGTCGACCTCTCCCGCCGGGGTGCGTGACGACCACCTGGGTGTTGCGATAGAGGTTGGCGAGGCGGTGTATCCGGTGATGGTCACCGGGCGGGTGAACGCTGCGGCGACCGACGCGATCCGCGCTGATGTGACCACGATTCTCGACGGAGTGCAGCTGGCGGTCTGAGGTGCGCTGGCAAGGAGCCTGGGGCTTGGGTCAAGCCCAGAGCCGGGGCGTTCCAACCGCAGCGTTGGCGGCGTTGAGGCGGATGTCGAGTCGTTCGGGGGTGAGAGTGTAGGGCACGAGGACGTCGATTACGACGCCGTCGCGGTGTTCCAGGATCGCCTTGATCGCGTCGCCGGTAATGGGCGCTGTAGCGGTGACATCGAAGACGGCGGCGCGAGCACGCAGTTGCTGGCGGTCGGCTGGGAGCTGGACGTCGGTGAGGAACTGTTGCTCGGTTCGGGCAGGCCCGCCGGGTGGAAGACTGCGGATCGTGGTGTTGCCTTTGAGGTCGATGACCAGCATGAACGGATCGAAAGTGTCGGCGGATTCGAAAGTCCGGGCGGCGGCGTTGACAGCGTCGCGCAAGAGTGTGTCAAGGTCGTGTTGCGCTTGTTGAGAGGCTGTGCTCCGCCAGTCCATGCGAGTCCCCACCTTGCCGGTCGCGATATACAGTGGCTACCGTTCAGTGCGGAGACAGGGGGTAGCCGATGGCCGAGGGCAGTCTACAAGCCGACCCTGCGGCATTGCGGCAGGCGGCCACGGATCTGCGTGGGCATCATTTCCGGTTGCACGAGGCGTTGTCAGCGATACGCGCCGAACACGAAAGCCTCGCGCAACTGTGGTCAGGCCCGGCAGCTGACCAGGCCTCAGCCGTGTGGGAGGAGTTGCGGCCGAGACTCGGCCAGCATATCGACAAAATCAGCGAGTTCGCGACCAGCCTGACAACCACAGCGAACACGTTGACCGAGCAGGATGATCAGAACGCGGATACCGTCACCTCGACCACATCGAGCCTCGACCTGCCATGACCGCGCGCAGCTATGATCTAGTGCCGTGTCCGAGAAGGTTGATGCGGTAACCGTCGTCGGGGTGGCGGGTTGATCATCTGACGGGGACCGGCGATGCTGCCCGGTGGAGGTGGTGCCGGTGGCTCGGAAGCCGGATGTGTTCGTCAGGGCCCTCACCTCGGAAGAGGGCCGCAAACTCGCGCAGATCGGGCGGCGCAGCAAGCAGCCGGTGCGGATGCGACGCGCGATCGTGGTGATGGCCTCGGGCCAGCACCAACCAGTGCCGCTGATCGCGAAGCTGATGCAAGTATCGGAAGCGTATGTGCGGCAAGTGATCCACGACTTCAACGAGAAGGGCATGGACGCACTGGACCCAAAATGGAACGGGGGCAGACCAGCGAAGACGGACCCGGCCACGCGTGACCGGATCTGTCAGATCGCTCGGTGCTGTCCCCTGGATCTGGGGTGGCCGTTCTCGACGTGGAGTCTGTCGAAGCTGGTAGAAGTGCTGCGGGGTAACGGAATTGCCGACATCAGCCGCGAAACTCTGCGGGGAATCCTCAAGGTCGGTGGGGTGTCATGGCAGGCCACGAAAACGTGGAAGGCCAGCAACGACCCCGATTTCGTGGAGAAGATGAACAGGGTCCTGAACCTCTACGACAATCCGCCGGCCGACGGGCGGGTGGTCTGTGTCGACGAGTTCGGGCCGCTGAACCTGATGCCGCGCCCCGGTCGGGGCTGGGCGCAGGCCGGGCGACCGAAGCGGCTTCGTGCCACCTACAACCGTCACGACGGGGTCCGGCACATGTTCGGTGCTCTGGACCTGCGGACCGGCCAGTTGTACTACCGGATCCGGGACCGGAAGCGGGCGGTCGAGTTCTTGGCGTTCGTGAAATCGTTGCGAGTTCGCTGGCCGGGTGAGCGGTTGTACCTGATTCTGGACAACTACTCGGTCCACAAGCGTCGTGAAGTGCGGGAATGGTGTGCCGACAACGAGGTCGAGTTGGTGTTCGTTCCGACGTATTCGTCGTGGTTGAACCGGATCGAGTGCGAGTTCGCCGCGCTGCGCTACTTCGCGCTCAACGGCACCGATCACCGCTCCCATGCGGTGCAGGACGCGGCGATCGGTGACTACATCCGGTGGCGCAACCAGCACGCCCGACCGATCCGAGACTTCGCTGTCGGCTCGAAGATCCGGCGCCCGGATTACCTAACCAACGTTGCCTGACGAGGCACTAGCGGCGATGCAGCGGTTCGTCGATGTGCTGGACAAACAGATCGACGCGATCAGCGGTGAGCGCGATGCGGTGAAGAGAACCGCGGAGGCGCTCCTGTTGGGGTTCTCTGGTGCGGCGGCAGCGTCGTTCGACACCGCGCATCAAGGCTGGCAGTCCGGAACCGGTCCGCTGATCGAGCAGTTGCGGGCGCTGCGCGATCGGGTGAGCACCGCGCTGGAGAACTACATCAAGGCCGAGGAAGCAAACCGCTCCATGACGGGCCGGTAGCGAGGGGGACCGCGATGACCACGGTGGATTCGGATGACTACTATCTGGTAGCGCGCAAGCTCATTGAGGCGAGTCTGACCCTGGAGACCGATCTTCTGGACTTGGACAAGGGCCTCGATATCTCACGGTCGGCGGGGCTGTATCCGTATGGCGGTCCGCAGTGGGCGATGAGTTTCGACCAAAGCCTGTCCGATGCGTTCGAGGCCGGCGGACTCGGGGCGATCGCGGCCCGAGAGCTCGGCTTTCTGATCCACCTGGCTGGCAACAACCTGGACGTGAGTGAGAGCAACTCGCACGAAGGCCCGAAGACCGCGCCGCCGAAACCGCCCGAGGGCTCGACGTTGGTGACAAGCCCCCCGATCAAGCAACTGTCGGTCGGCGGAAAGGAGGACAATCCGACGTTCTGGTCGCTGGTCGAGGATTTCGTAGCCAAGGTGTGGGCCGACTGCGACGAAACGCGCATCGGCAAGGTCGGTGAACAACTCGCCGCCTATGGCACGAAGAAGTCCGAGCTGGCCACCACCCTCTACAACGAGGTAAATGGCGCGTTCCCTGCGGCTGCGCAAGCCGAGGATGTTGTGCTCGAAGCATATGTCGAGGATGTCGTGAACGTCTGTACCGCCATTGCGGCCACCGCGGATGCGGCGACGTATCTGTCCTATGCCTGCAGGGATGTCGCGCAGACTGCGGATTCGGCCAAGGACGATTGCCGTACGTCGCTGAAGCTCCTGGCCGCGATCGTAGCCTCCTACGAGGCCGACAAGATTCCGACCTACATCCTGCCCGGTGGCTCGCGCCTTCGGCGCAACATCGACCGCGCCATCGAGATGAACAAGCGCGCCTACGCCGCCGCCATCGACGCGCGCCTGGGCAACATCGAAACCAAGGTCGCCGAGGCGGTCAGTTCCAACTCCGGCATCTACGGCATGGTCAATGAGGGAACGAAGGTGCTGTCCTCCATTCTCGACCGCACACCGCGCAACACCGAGGAAGTCAAGTTCCGCAACGAAACCGAGAACAAGGCTGCCGGTGATGAAGGGGAACGACGATCCGGGATCAACCCGGCGGGCCGTAAGCGCACCGTCTACGTCGATGTCACCCAACCTGACGGCAGTATCAAGACCACCGAGGTGGTCCCCGACCGGGTCGATGATGTCAACAAGCAGGTGGTTGAGGTCAAGAACACCAACGAGATTAGCCCTGACAAGAAGCAGATCCTCACTGAAGTCCAGTGGGCGCAGGAGAACGGTTACACGATGACCTTGATCGTCGACCACCGGACCAAGATCAACAGCCCGGAGATCCAGGCGCTGATCGACAGCGGACAGATCCAGCTCATTCGGAAAGAACTCGATGACAACAACGATAAGAAATGACCGCAATGACCGTTAGCTACATCGGCATGCCCCCGGGAAGCGAGAACGGCGGTACGGAGTGGATGAACGATCTGCCCGCCCGCTACGTTCACGGACGCGACGGGTTCGACCGGCGCCTCATGGAAGAACTCGCCGCGGCCGGGGTGCCCTGCTACACCCTGGACGATCTCGCCAACGGCCCGCGCACGATCCCCGCAGGTATTCCGATCTTCGTGGAATGGCTGGCGAACCTCGAAACCAAGATCCCGGGATCGGAAACCGAGCACCGGTCCACCATCCGGTCCGGGCTCATCCGTAACCTCATCGATCCCGCCGCCAGAGGCAACGATCAGGCCGTAGGTCTGCTCATCGCTCAGCTTCGACGACAACCACCGCTGCCACGGCCCCAACGCGACTGGGCGTGCCAGGGCCTGGCACGCATCGCCACGCCAGCACACTTCCCACAGATAGCTGCGGTCCTCGATGAACTCCCACCCGACGCAACGGGCCGCTATCCCCTGATCGAGTACCTCGGGAGAGTCAAGACCGCCCAAGCCCGCGAACGCGCGATCCGTGAACTCGACGGCCGCGCTGTCGTCGCCGCGCTCAACGCTCTGGGCACGATGAAAGCAGAAGGCGTTCGCCACCTCATCGAGCCGTTCGTCACGAACACCAGCAGTGACGTCCGCAAGGCCGCGATCCGAGCCCTGAAGAAGCTCCCAGAATGACCGACGCCACCGACGCCGCGCTCACCGAGTTGCTCGAACGGCAACGCCAGCTGATGGAACAGGCGAAGGTTCGCATCCAGGCCGTCGAAGCAGAAGCCGAAACGACCGACCGGCTTGTCCGCGTTCGCGTGAATGCCAGCGGAGCTCTCCTCGACGTCACTCTCGGCCCCGGCACCGAACGACTCAGCCGAAACCAACTCGGTGAAATGATCACCCGGACAGCGCAACGAGCAACCCGTCGCGCGGCAGACCGCGTCGCCGCCGAACTCGATGACCTCGACACCGCCCAGCAACAGCTGCTCGAGATCATCGAGTCCATCAACCCTGCCACCGCGAGCATCGTGCGCCCGGCTCCCCACTACCCGCAAGTACGTCAGAACCCCGGCGATCACGATGCGGCGCAACCATTCTGACCGCTGCAACTCCAAGACGAACCACGCCCCGGCGACCGATCCGGATCGGCGCGCGGCAGCCAGGCTGCCGTGCGATGCCGGGTTCGTGACCAGGTCCCACATTGGCGAGACGACTGATCTTCGCCGCGCTCGACGGCGGTGGGGGCCGCCGTTGGCTGGTGTGCGCTCGACAGGATGTGGGCATGCGATGAGGCGGCCTTCCGCCGCGCGGGGACACCTAGACTCAGCGTTGTGAATCGTCGCTTCAACACTGCTGACCGCTCGCTGCACGGTGATGCTGGGATGGACGACGAGGTGGCCGGTGGCGTTTCGTTTCCCCCGGGCGTACCCGACTCGCTCGCCGATGCCGAGGCGATTCGCGTGAACGATTGGCGCGCGTACAAGGAGCTGGTGCAGCTCGAGGATCATTGGAGTCTCAAGGCGTGGGTGCCGGGCTACGCGGCGTACTACTGGTATCTGACTTTCGCCGAAGAGGAACTTGTCGCGCTGGCCGCGCGGTGTCAGGATCGCCTCGATACGACGGATCTGGATCTGATTCCACCCGAAGGTTTGCACGTGACGCTCGTGAAGGTGGGCGCGGCCGACGACATCACAGACCCGGAACTACCGCAGTTCGTCGCGGCCGCCGAACAGCGGCTGGCCGGCCTGGCGTCGTTCTCGGTGGAGGTGGGGCCGTTGGCGGGCTCGCGCAGCGCAATTCGCCTGTCGGTGACGCCTTGGGAGCGGCTGGTGGATCTCCATGAGCGGCTGCGGATGAGCGTGATCAGCGTTCGCCCCACGCCTGCGCCGAAGCCGACGTCGCGGTTTCGCCCGCATTTGGGCATCGCGTACAACAATCAGCGGCGTCCGGCGGCTCCGGTGATCGAGATGGTCGCGGCACTGCGCGACATCGAGCCGGTTTCGGTGTCGGTCGATCGGGTGAAGCTTGTTCGCCTGTGGAGGACCGACCATCGGTATCGTTGGGTGGAGTGCGCCGCTATTGCGCTGGGGACGTAGGGTTTTCGGGAGCGGCGATCGGTTTGGCGCTGGCCGTCCATTCGCGTAGCTCGCCGATGTAGTCATCGACTTTGCGTGTATCGACGGTCGCGACCGCGTTCGCGAGGTCGTGGGATCGTTGCCAGACCGAGCGAATCGGACGGTGGCGTGAGGCGTCGAGTGCTTCGATACCGAGATCCATGGCGTACTCGATGTCCGGGTGTGGCTGGTGCACCAACGCGGTGGCCATATCCAATCGCACCAACGAACGGCTCCATGCCGAATCCGAGGAATTGACAAGGTCTTCGACCTGTCGGCCGTACGCGAGGGACTTATCGTATTCACCCACGGTGAGATACGCGGTGGCCGCGTTGGCTTTCCATCGAGCCTCGCTGTACGCCGCGAACGACAGTGCCGGGCTCAAGCCAGACGGCGTGTCGACTGTCGAGGCGACCGACATCGCCGCGTCGATCGCGCGCTCGACGCCGGTCCTGTCGCCGAACCGGCCCAGTGCTCTGGCAAGTCCGTTGGTGTAGAGCCGAATCGCTTGTGGACCACCAGCCGCGAGTCGGATGCCCTCTTCGGCCAGCGCAACGGCCCCGGGGTAGTCGCCCTTGTAGTAGGCGCAAAAGCTCTGTGTCCCCTTGGCCCAGGCTTGCAGGTCGGTGTCCTGGATGAACTCGGCGACGCTCAACGCCTCGCGACTGTAGATGTTCGCGTGGTGGAAGCGACCGCGGTTGACCGCCATGTAGCCGAGCACGCCGGCGAGTTGTCCCGCCAGCCGGAACAGCCGTTGCGATTGTCGCGGCTGACGGCACAGGTCGAGTAGCGCATCGACTTCCCGGCGCAACGCGCGCACTTCACCCGCGAGGCGGACGGGCCCCTCCAGCTCGTAGCGGTCAAGGAGATCGGCAAGCGCCAGATCGATGACATCGAGCACCGCGTCATCGACTTCCCGGGTTTGAAGGAGACGCATCCGCTCGACCACCTCGGACGGCCCCTCGAAAACGTCGTGGTCTGCTGCCACGATGGCCGCGACCGGCTCGGGTAAGTCGCGCTGCCGTGATGCGGATGAACGCCGTCGGCGCCATGCTGCTTCACCCTCGGCCACGATCTGGGCGAACCGCTCCCGATCTTCGGGCGTGGTGCGCTGCTGATACGTGGTGTCGAGAATGCCTTGAGCTTTGGTACGCGGTCTAACACTGCCCAGACCAGTCCGCCAGTTGGTCACGGTGGTCGTCTCGATGCCCAGCATCGCCGCGAAATCCCGGACCGAACAGCGCATCGCCTCTTGCAGGGCTGCTGCTTCGAATCCGGTCCATTCCCGCCCTCTGACCATGATCCCCACCTCTGCGCATGCGTTTGAACTGGGCAAATGCCCACAATACGCCCACGATACGCCGCCATAACGCGGTTCCGGACCAAACCTCCTGCGGGGCAGGCTGAAACCCGGCACCCGGTACCGGGGAAATCCGCCGTGACCCCTTGCACGGCGTGCTCGCCCGCCGGGAGTGGAGGTGGGCGGGCACGAGCGTCCACGGTACCGGGTGCTCGTTGACCCGACGAGCCTGGCAGGGAGGCGTCCATGGATTGCTCCACCGGAACTGGGTGGCCGTCATGACCGGCACCAGCGACACCCCGGTCTCGCGGTGCCGCTACTACCGCACCGTCTGCGGTCTGCCTGCTGCGGTTCGGGATGGGACCGGGCGGATCAGCTTCACGACGAACTTGGTGTGGGCGATCTCGATGCCCGCCGATGTCGGGCACGCGGTGAAACTGGATCTGGAGCGCCGCCAGCGCGATGGCGGACCGATCATCTCCCACCCACGCAGCCACACGTGGACGATGCTGGTCCGCTCGGACATCCCGCTGCGGGAAGTACCGGATATCGCCCAGCTGCGGCGGTTCGGCGTGCAGGTGCTGCGACGCGGTCACGAGATCGTGCTGCCCTCACCCACCGACAGGGGCGCACAGGTGCGGGCGTGGATCACCGCACCATGCAGCACTTTCCGGCCCTCGGGGATGGTGGTGCTCGAATCGGTGCGGATGGCGTTGGCGAGCCGGAGGGGGACGCCGTGCCCGAGATGAGCGGATTCATCGGTTCTTGTGTCACCCCGCACGAGGTCGCCTACGTCTACCGTGAGCGACTCGGGCTTCCGGTGGACCAGAACGACGTGAACCTGTCGGTGCTGACCAGCGACCGTCTCGGTGTGGTGGAGATGCCCGAACCAGTCGGGCGGCTGGTCTCCCGACACCTGCCCACCGCAGCAGTACTCGGGCATCCCCGGCGTCGGCAGTGGCGGTTTCTGGTCCGGCCCAGCCGCGTGGTGATCGGGGAACTCACCGCGCGGTCCCTGGCCGAGCGCGGTGTCATCACGCTGGCTCCGGACAGCCGGGTGCCGCTGCCCACCTCGTCCCACACCGGCTGGTACTGGATCACCGCACCACGCCGCGCCCCCAACACGAACACCGGCACGGGTTCGGGTGTAATGGTATTGCCGCCCAGCGACCAGATCCTGAACGCGGCGAAATCTGCTTCTTACCAAGCACTCCCACTCATTCCGAATAGGGAGGTGAGGCTGCCGTGACCGCATGGTCCTCGCCCGGCCGCGGGGAAGATCTGGCGTGGCCGGGCCAGGATGGCCTGCTCGCCGCGATCCGAGGCCAGCACATCGGCCCGCACCCCATCACCGGGTGGGCGCATGAACTCGGCATCCTGCACACCCGTCTGCTCGACCACCCGGCAGAACACGAAACCCGTTCCCGCAGAGCCCGTGTCATTCAGGCGATCGACAGGTGGCTGCAGCCTCGACTCCCCAGCCCGCACCGGGCCGCACGGGTGTATCCGAAGACGGTGGGTGTACTGGTGGACCGGATCGCCGCGACCCAAGTCCGCGCGTGGCGGCTGCTCATGACCTACCCCGCCGACGACACTCGCGTCCACGGCGCCTGGCGCCAGCTGGCCGTCCTGGTCGACGCCTACAACGATCTCGTCACCGGCCTGGACCGGCGAACCTACCGACTGCCCACCACACCAACACTGCTCGCCAGCGCCTGACGCTCACCGCTCACAGGATCACGATCGGCCATGAGAATCACACTCCCACAACGCAAGCCAGCGACTCCTGTGATCCTGCTCGAACCGGTCGCGGTGGGCTACATCCGCCTCCCCGCCCTCGACCCCACAGCTGTCAAGGGTCTCGGTGTGGCGATGCTCCACCGGGCTAGCACGCCACCCATCACCCGCCGCGCAACCCCATGCCCGGCTCCCGCTCCGCCCGGTCGCCATAGGGGCCGCGCCCCGGCATGGTCGGTTCGACAACTACACCGGTGCGGGCGGCGGGGCATCACCGATACCGGCTGTCCCGGAGTCTCCTCTACTTCGCCCGCCCGCCCGCGCGTGTGGGTGCCGGGGGTTCCCGCGACGGCGGGGCTGGCGAGGCCCGGTTACTGGGTGGCTGGTGATGGCTTGGCGGATGAGGGTTTCGGCGTCGGTGCCGAAAAACGCGCCCGCGTAGTGAGTGTGTTGACGACGGTGCGGTAGTCACGGATGCTGGTGTGGTCGGTGAACCGGAGGCTGCCCGGTTACCGTGTCCATGACAGCGGGGTGTCGTCGTAGAGGATGAAATTCGTTGTCGAGGAAGGCAATTGCGGCGACCGGGGCAGGACACCGAGCGTCACGGTCGGGGGCAGCGGGCGCAGGCAGCATCTCCAGCTGGGCCCGGGTGGTGTCGGGGTCGCCGATGCGGGTGCGGAGGGCTTGTCGGCGTCACCTACCTGTGCAGCGGTCCCCGACCTCACGGGGGTCGGGTCACTCCCTACAGCAGTCCGTTCGAGTTTGCATGGTGACGGTGGCGATGGGAGACCATGAACCGGATAAGTGCTCGCCCTCTCGCGGAATCCCCAGGCTAGGCCGCGTTAACTTGCTGTCGCGCGAGTGTTCATGTCGTGGATCAGTTGGTCGAGGCTATCGGAGGAGGGCAGATCGTTGCGGCGATCCCGTACGCCAGGCAGGACCAGATGAACTTGCCGGCCGTGCGTGAGGACGGTGATACGGGAGCGGTTCCTTGGACGTGGGCGCTGTACGTGCTGGGTGAACGGCTGGCCGCTGCGGGGTCCGCTACCGTCTGCCAGAATCGGTGAACATGGCTGAGACATGGGCAGGGCTGATCATCTGGGACGTGGACGGCACGCTGATTCCGGCCGATTTGCGCTGGTTGCGGCGAGCAGTAGCCCGGACCTATGACATTGAAGAGTCAGCTGTCGTGTTCCCCGCAGCGCGGATACATGGCTACACCGACGAGTCCATTGTCGTGGACACGGCCGTAGCTTCGGGAGTCGCCGAGGATGCGGCCGAACGTGGCTTCAGCCGATATGCCGAGGTGCTGATGGAGGTCATGAGGCAGGGAGAGGCTGAGCTCGCCCGCGATCAGGCAGCGTATTCGGGTGCTGTGCAAACGATCGCTGCGTTGGCGAAGGACGGGTACGTCCAGACGGCGCTCACCGGGAACCTGCGTGTGTCGGCCGAGTTCAAGCTGGCTGTTGCAGGCCTGGACTCGCACCTCGACCTCGATATCGGTGCCTTCGGCTCAGACGCGCGGGAGCGGTTCGCCCTGCCCGCGTTCGTCGCCGACCGGTATCAGGCGAAGTACCAGCACCCCATCGAGCCTGTGCGGACCGTCATCATCGGCGACGCGCCGAATGACATCGCTACCGCTCGGCACGCCGGATTCGGAGTTGTCGCGGTGGCCCACCGGATTGCCTCCGAGGAGCTGTGGGAACACTCGCCGGATGCGGTCGTGGACCGACTGGATCCCGACAAGGTTCTCGAGGCTATCCGTTCGGCACAGACGATTCGATCAGCTGCGAAGCTCGATCGTTAGGCGAGGTTTCGCGTACTCGCTCCATCAGCGCGAGGACCGGCTTCTCGTTCTGCCAGGGAGCCATCTTCTCGATTGCGCGTTGCGCTCGTTCGAGCCCACGGCGATTGCCCATTGTTGCCAGGTCCTCGTAGGTATCGCCGAGTACCCGGCATCCCTCGTCCAGTTCTCCTGCCAGCGCGTACGCACTAGCGAGGTCGACGCGTGCTGCCAGGGCGACGTTGGGGCTGTCCATCTCGGGCGAGTCCAGCGCGGCGGCAAGGGCGGCGACAGCGTGTTTCGGTTGACCGAGGAGGAGTTGGCAGGTGCCGACATAGACTTGGATCCGGGTGCTGTTCCAGTCGCTGAACAGGCCGGAGCGGCTGTCTCCATCGATACTCTCCGCGGCGCGCTGCGCGCGAGTCAGCGCCGCCTCGCATTCATCCCGAAGATCAAGCACCGCGTAAGCCTGCGCCTGCTCGGCGCCGATTCGTGCTCGCGCCGCCGGTGGCAAGAAGGCAGCGAGGCCGGCTGCTTCGTTCAGTACTCGGAGCCCGATGACCACGTCACCGTCCGAACTGATCAACGTGGCGGCATCCGAGCGGAGATTGCTCTCGAAGATTCGTGCGATACCGCCCAACGTCTTGTCCTGGAGTTGGTCGGCGAGCTTGCGCGCGAACGCAGCGTGGGTGAGTGCCATCGACCGGTCACCGATGGCGCTCCACACCCGGCTCGCCACAACGGATGTCTCGCCGAGCAGCGCCCCCGCCCGCCGCTTGATCACACCGTCGGTCGCAGCTCGAAACAACGACGCGACAGCATCTCGGTGAGCCTCGACCGGACCGATGAGCGCATCGGGCGCCAAGCTTTGGCGCTGACCAGCCAGCAGATCGGTCATGGCGGCGAAACTGCCCAGAGATCCCGGCGTAGCCCGCGTTCGCATCAGCGCCGAAGGATCTTCCGTGATTGCTGGGTGATCGGTCTCAACCAACGCCGCGCTGCTGATCGGTGCGAGGTCACCGGTCGGCGCGGGGTAGTCGTGGTTCCCGACCAACGGCACGTCCGTTCTCACCACCACTGACTTGGGGGCAGCGGCAAGATCAGCGCGGGCCACCTCACCGGTTTTCGAGTCCGTTTTGCCTTTACGCGCGGTTTTCGGGTGGCGCGCACGCCAAGCGGTTTCGCCTTCGGCCACGATCTGTTCGAAACGTTCCCGGTCTTCCGGCGTGGCTCGTTGTGCGTAGGCGGTGTCGAGGAGTGATTGGGTGTGCGCGCGGAGTTTGACCGCGCTCAGTCCCGACTTCCAATTGCTGATCGTGGTGGTTTCGACGCCAAGCATCTCGGCGAACTGCCGAACCGGTTGTCTCATCGCCTCTTGCAACACGGCAGCTTCGTAGCCGGTCCACGCCCGCCCTCGTATCATGCGGCCCCCTAATTCCCGCTCCTGAACTGGGAAACGCCTACGGTACGCCAACACTACGCCCACACTGCGCCGTTCCTCCCAATGCTACTGACAGGCCACGATTTTCACCAGGAACCCATTCCCGGAACCAGCCGCAGCGGGTTCCGAACATCCAGTGCGAGATGCAGGAGCAGCGTGGTGAATCCATGGGCATTCCGGTCGACCGCCGTCGTGGTCATTGGACCGACGCGCTGTATGACCTCGATGACGTGATCGCGATCTGGATCGCGGCGCGCGTTGTGGGCCGCGATCGGCTGGTGGTGGTGTCGGCTGATGATCCGGGCGGGCGCCGTGCCCGTGTGCTGCGCGCCTTCCTCGACGGATTAGGGCGTGAGGACGCCCGGGTAGTGGCGGGCTCGGAGTTGCCGGGATCGCCGCAGCGGTTCGTTCTGCCTGACTATCTGGTCCCCGACATCTCTTCTGGCGCTGTCGAATCGGCGGTGGTGGATGCTCTGGTCGACTTGTGCGAGCAGGCCGAGCCGATCGTTGTGGGGATGGCGCCGTTGACCGACGTGGCGCGCGTGCTGGTGGCAAGGCCCGATCTCGCCGAGGCGATCACCTTGGTGCAGATGGGTGGCTGGCTCGACGCGTATCGGTGCATGTCGCGCGCCTCACACAAGCTCAGGCTGGACCGCGCGGCGGCGGGCCTGGTCCTGCGGATGGTGCCGGCGCCGAGGCTGCTGCTGTCGACCCACACCAATGACGCGGGGCTGCGGCTCACACCGGACTCACCGCTGATGGGATGGCTCACCGGCCCGGACTCGCCGCCGGAGACTGCCGTGGTCGCGGCGAACGCCGCGGGGTGGTTCGCGCGGCGGCCGTCGAGCACGGTGGGTGATCGGTCGTGGCGGCCGGGCAGCTGGATGGCCGACCCCCTGGCACTGGCGTGGGCGCTGGGTGTGCCGGGCGTGGTCGAGTCCGCAGCGGAGACGATCCATATCGCGGCGGACGCGCGTATGTATCGGGTGCCGCGCGGCGCGTCGGTGGAGGTGTCGACCCGGATCGATCTGATCGCGTTCCATACCTGGATGTCGCGGTGCCTTCCCGGCGCGCACAAGATCCCTGACACCACAACAGAATCCGCGTGCACGGAGGCGCTGCGATGAATGAGCACAGTGCGCCGGAAACGCGTCGACTGACCGACGGGGTGGGCGGGCGAAGAGCCACGTCGCGGGCCGGTGAGCACTACGACGTTTCGACACGCGACGTCCAGCCGGTCCGCGCCGTCGGTGCCTCCGCGACCGGGTCTGTCCCGGGAGCGCGCGGCATCCGCTTGAGTTGGACGCCATGGACCACTGAATCCCAATTACTAGGAGGTCGTTGTGCGTGCGATTGTGCCTGCTCGCGTCGACGGAATGGCGGTGACTGCGCTGCACCCCGTGTTCGACCTGTCCGGTCTGGTGGCCGTGGCGGTGTGCTGGCTACCGATCCCGGGAGAACCGGTGGAACTGGCCGGGCAGCTGATTCCGGTCGGGTACGACACCGTGGTCTGTGACCCTGACATCGATCTCGACGCCGCGGTGGAGATCGCCGGCGCGGCCGTGGGCCGACAGTGGCTGCGCTCGAGGATCGTCGCGGTCCACGACCTGCTGACCGCGCTGGACCTCGTGTTCATGTTGAGGCAGCAGGTCGGCGGTGAGGACCTGTTGACCACGCTGCGGGGTTTGTGGGTGGATCGCGCGCTCACCGAACATCCCCAGTTGGTGGACACCGCCTGGGACCTGAGCGGCGTGCCGCGCACAGCCGCTGCGAGTCCGTTGGCGGCCTCGTGTGGGCGGGCGGGGCTGCAGAGCACGGTGATCGGTCCCGATCCCGGGCTGGAGGGTGTCGAGCGGGCTGCGCTGACTGGTGCGGTCGCGATGGCGTTGCTGGCCTCGGCCGAGCTGGCCGGGGCGGGGTATCGCTGGTCGCGGCCCGGCCTGGACGTGGATGTGCTCGTGAGCGCGGCGCTGGGTGACCCGGCACGGAGGACGTTGTGACCACCATCGCCCGCACCGCCGTCTGCGCTGCGGCTGGCCTGATCGACGTGTGGCGGTGCGAGCCTACGCCGTTCAGCGGCAACCGCGCACCGGTTCCCGCTCACGGCGGGTTGGCCCGCCTGCCGGGCAGGCGCTCATGATGAGCGCCGCGGTGGCGCCGCCGAACTGGGCGTCGCGGCCCGATGACGGCGCAGCGCACCAGCGCGCGCCGGAGGCCTTGAGCTGGGCGCCGGCCACCGCGGCGGCCTCACGCTCATCCCACCCACTGCGACCCTGGGTCGTCATGGATCGATGCTCTCGAGGTGTAGACGGCCGGAGACGCCGAACGCGTCAATGCCGGCTCGATTCGCACCACCCTGGAGACCAGACACCGGGCCAATCCGATGCCCCAACCTAACGCAGGGGGTGCGATGAAAAGCGAGATCGATTGTGTCGTCATCGGCGGCGGGATCGCCGGGTTGATGAGCGCGGCACGGCTAGCGAGCGCGGGCATGCGGGTGCGGCTGATCGAGCGTGACCTGCTGGGTGCGGGTGCGACGACGAGCAATCACGGCCTCATCCACTCCGGGGCGCTGTACGCGCGATGGCATCCCGAGATCGTCACTGCCTGCGCTCAAGCCCAGATCGCCTACCGGACAGCGTTTCCCGGCTGCGTTGTCACCACTCAACCGTGCTGGTACTACGGCACGCCGGAGACGATGCACATCTACCGTCAGTTGTGGCGACGCCACGACATCGTCCACCAGCGCGTCGATAGCCGCGAGATCAGCGAGGTCCTGCGGGTCGATGGTCGCGATGTCTCCGCGTGCGCGATCAGCGAACTGGTCATCGACACCCACGCACTGCTGAATCAACTTGCCGCACAATGTATCCGGCTAGGTGTGGAAATCTCGGTCGGGGTGAAAGCCGCGCGGATCGTCACCGAGGATCGCCGGGTACGTGGCGTCGCGGCAGCACACGCGCTGGTACCCGCGCCGAGGGTGGTGGTGTGCGCGGGCATCGGTACCCGCGCCTTGCTCGATGACGCGGGCTCGATCATCGGCGCCGCGTTGTCGTCGCGGTTGGAGATGCTCACCGCCTACCCCGGTGTCCTGTCGCGGCCGCTGATCGGGCTTGAGTTCGGGTGGCCCGCGTTGGCGCCGACTACGGCCGGGGTGGTGCTGGCCTCGCGCTACGGCGGGGTCCAGCCCACGGTGACCAGGGCGGCCCGGTGGCCGGTACCCACCGGCGAGGCCGCCGCGCTCGATGCCGAACTGCGGGACTGGCTCGCGCCGGGAATCATCGCCCACGGCCGCGCCAGCGCGTGGGTCTGCTCGAAAACCGAACACCTCGGCGAAGACGCCGACCAGTGGGGCACCGCACCGAACTTCGCGGTCATCGACCACGCCGCCCGAGAACAGCTCCAAGGGCTGTGGACGGTCTTGCCCGGCAAGATGACCCTGGCGATGCACGCATCGCGTCACGTCGCCGCCGCGATCACCGGCACGTCGGAGTCTGTGGCGTTGCGCGCCGATCGGGCGGTCGCGGTCGATGACGCGCGGGGCCTGGTCTCCGGGCAGCCGTGGGTCAGCGAGTCGATGCAGGTGGCACGATGATCACACCGTTCACCGCCGCGTTGAGCGAAGCCGAGATCGCCATGGCAGGGGCCGCGATCACCGAAATCCTGCGGTCGGGCGATCTGGTGCTGGGTCGGCACACCGAAGCGTTCGAGGCGCGCGTGGCCGCGTTGGCCGGCGCCCGTGAGGCGGTCGCGGTCAATTCTGGGTCGACCGCGCTGGAGATCATCTTCGCCGGGTTAGATGTCGCTGGCCGCACCGTGTTGGTCCCGACGAACACCAACTACGCGACAGCGGCGGCCGCGACGCGGGCGGGGGCCCGCGTCGAACTCTACGACGCAGGCCTGTATCCCGACCTCGATGATCTCGCTGCGCGCCTGACCAGCGCGGTCGCCGCTGTGGTGGTCGTCCACATCGGCGGCTACCTCAGCGTGCAACTGTCTGAGCTGGTCGCGATGTGCGAGCGTGCGGGAGCGGCGCTGGTCGAAGACGCCGCCCACGCGCACGGCGCCCACCTGCACGGCATCCCGGCGGGTGGCTTCGGGGTCGCGGCGGCCTGGTCGTTCTTCGCGACCAAGGTCGTCACCACCGGCGGCGAGGGCGGCGCGATCACCACCAGCGACAACACCCTCGCGGCATTCGCGCGCCAATACCGCAACCAGGGCAAAGACAGCGACGGCGTTCACACCCTGGCGGGCAACAGCTGGCGGATGACCGAGATCGGCGCGGTGATCGGTGTGATCGGACTCGACCAGCTCACCGCCAACACCCGCACCCGCCGCGCCATCATCGACCGCTACCAGCGTAGCCTCGCCGGTCCCTGCTTGGCTTTCCCCGAGATCGGCGACAACAACCAGGTCAGCGGCCATAAATGCGTCGCGATACTGGCCGACGGTGCTGATCGTGACGCGGTACGGGCGGCAGTCGCCGAGCAGGGAGTGATCCTCGCCCGCGGTGTCTACGAGCAACCGCTGCATCGACAGCCGGTGTTCGCCGACCTCAACGTGCATGACCGGTTCCCCCACGCCGAGGACTTCGCCGCCCGCCACATCTGCCTGCCGTTATGGCGGGCCATGGACACCGTGACGGTGGAGAAGGTGATCGCCGCCGTCGCGGCGTCGCTCGCGACCGCGCGCTAGCTGACCGCGGCTGGGCCGACCCGCGACCAGTCGAACCCGAGGTCGCCCTTTTCGGTGATGATCTTCTCCCACCAGTCACGGTGGGAGACATACCAGGCCACCGTCTCGGCGATCCCTGCGTCGAAGTCGCGCGTTGGTGCCCAGCCGAGCTCGGTTTCGAGCTTGGTCGGGTTGATGAGGTAGCGGCGGTCGTGGTTGGGCCGGTCGGGGATGTGTTCGATCCACTCGCTCGGGTCGAGACCGAGCTCAGTCACGACACGGTGGACGATTTCGAGGTTGGTGACCTCGCAGCGCGCGGAGATGTCGAAGATCGGCAGCAATCCCGGATCGGTGCTCGCGGCCGCCGGAATCGGGGGGAGGTCGGCGTGTAGCACCTGGTGCACGGCCACGCAATGGTCCTCGACGTGCAGCCAGTCCCGCGACTGCGAGCCATCTCCGTAGACGGGGACCTTGCGGCCGCGCAGCAGGTTCGTCACTGCCAGCGGGATCAGCTTCTCCGGCAGCTGGAAGCGACCGTAGTTGTTGGCGCAGTGCGTCATGCGGATATTCAGGTCCGGGTAGGTCGCCATGTAGGCGCGTACCATCTGATCCCCGGCCGCCTTCGCCGCCGAGTAGGGCGTCTTCGCGTTCAACGGTGAGCGTTCGGTAAACCACTGCTGCCCGGCGGCCAGTTCCCCGTAGACCTCGATGGTCGACACATGCACATGCGAGGTCACCGGCATCAACCGGCTGCACTCGGCCATCACCTGCGCGCCCAAGGCGTTGGATCGCATGAACACCGACGGCCCCAGGATCGCGCGATCGTTGTGGGACTCGGCAGCGAAATTGACGACGAAGTCCGGCCGGTTCTGCCGGTAGATCGCTTCCATCGCTGCCAGGTCGGCGATATCGGCTTGAACGAAGCTGACCTTGTCGATCACTGCATCCAGGTTCGCGACGTTGCCCGCGAACCCGATGTAGTCCACCGCCACCACGTGTGCGTCCGGCTCGCGTTCGAGCAGGAAGTGCACGTAGTTCGCGCCGATGAATCCAGCGGCACCGGTGACCAGGTAGACAGACATGCCAGGCAGCGTAGCCGACTAACTGTTTCCCCAGCCCGCGCATGTTCACCGCTGACATTCCTGTCAGCGCGTCGGCCCCGAGGCTCAGTGCCGCACTCTTCCGGACAGGTGTGGATCTCCGATTCGAGATCGTCGGTGAGTGCTCCTCTTAGCTCCCGAGGCGGATCAACAGGGTGTGACGGGTTGCCCGAATGCTCTCGCCGGGTCGAATTCCTGCCCGTTTGTGGAGGCAGTGATAGAGCTGGCCGAGCATCTTGTTCACGAGGTGTCTCAGGGCAGCGGAGTGCCGGTCTCCGTGTGCTCTGCGGCGGAGGTAGTGATCGCGGGCTGGTCCGGAGTTGGCGGCCGCTGAAGATCCCCAGACCCAGCCCGCGGCGGCGAGGCGGTCGTTCTTGATCCAGCGGAAGGTGATCGAGATGCTGCGTCCGGATGCGCGGGTGACGGGTGCGGTTCCGGCGTAGGCCTTCAAGGCGCGGGCATCGGCGAACCTGGTTCGGTCGTCGCCGATCTCGGTGTTGGCCAGGGTCATCGCGTCGGCGTGGTCGGACTTCGACCGCGCCATGGTGTGGCGTTCGTGGTGGCGGGCAACGGCCATCGGGCGGATCGCGTAAACCGGTCGGCCGGTGGCGCGGATCGCGGCGACCATGAGCCCGCGCGGGGTTTCGATCGCGACCGGGATCGGGTCGGTGGCGGTGTCTCCGGCCGCCGTGAGTAGCTCGGTCAGGGCGGTGAATCCGGCCGGATCGTCGCCGATCCGTTTCCTCGATACCAGGGTGCCGTCCTGGTCGACGATGGCGACATCGTGATGACCTTCGGCCCAGTCTATCCCGCAGTAGCGACTCATGTGCCCTGAGGTTCGGGGCTGCTGCAGGGGTGGGTGACAACCGAGATGGCTTGCCGAGAGGCAGGCCTGAGAGGATGTCGCAGTGCCCAAGCCGTATCCGAAAGAGTTCCGCGACGACGTCGTGCGGGTCGCTCGCAACCGCGACGACGGAGTGACCCTGGAGCAGGTCGCGGCCGATTTCGGGGTTCATCCGATGACGTTGTCGAAATGGATGCGCCAAGCCGAGATCGATGACGGGAACAAGCCCGGGACCACTCGCAGTGAGTCGGTCGAGTTGCGGGATGCTCGCCGCCGGATCCGGTTGCTCGAGCAGGAGAACGAGGTCCTGCGCCGCGCCGCGGCGTATCTGTCGCAGGCACAGATCCCGGGAAAAGGCTCTACCCGCTCGTGAAAGAGCTTGCCGCCGAAGGTATCCCTGTGGCGGTGACGTGCCGGGTGCTGCAGCTCGCTCGCCAGCCCTACTACCGATGGCTGGCAGATCCGGTGACCACTGGCGAGGTCGCCGAGGCGTATCGGGCCAACGCCTTGTTCGACGCGCACCACGATGATCCGGAGTTCGGGTACCGATTTCTCGCCGACGAGGCCCGTGAGGCCGGGGAAACGATGGCCGAGCGGACCGCGTGGCGGATCTGCTCGAGCAATCGGTGGTGGAGTGCGTTCGGCAAGCCTCGGCGTGGCAAGAACGGCAGACCCGGGCCACCCGTCCATGACGATCTGGTGCGGCGGAACTTCCGCAGCGACGCACCAAATCGCCTGTGGCTCAGCGATATCACCGAATATCACACCGGTGAAGGCAAGCTGTATTTATAAGTTACGTGGAATCTCGCAGCCATCCTCGCCCCCTGTGACCACGAACTATGGGGGTGGATGCGAGCGGCGGGATGAGGGTGGTCGACCGGTGGCCGGTATTGGGACGGCACGCGCGGGCAGCGCAGTGGCTACGGGTCTGGGCTGATCTGGGTCGTGCGCCGCGCACCATCGACGCTTATGCGCGGGGGCTTGCGGAATTTTTGCAGGTGTGTGAGCGGGACGGGATCGATCCGGTGACAGCGACACGGGCTGATGTGGCGGTGTTCGTGCGGGAGTTGACGACGCGCCCGAGCCGTCGCGGCGCGAATGTGGTGGTGCTGGATTCGGGGGCGGGGTTGGCCAACGCGACGCTGCAGCAGCGGCTGGTTGCGGTCCGGTTGTTCTTCGATTTCCTTGTCGAGGAAGGGATTCGGGAGTCGAATCCCGTTGGGCGGGGCCGGTATACACCTTCCGGGCGGTTCGGCGACCATAGCCGCGGACTGGTGCCACGGATGGTGAAGTTGCCGTGGATTCCCAGCGAGGCGGAGTGGCTGCGACTGCTGGAGGCCTTCGCCGCCGAGCCGATCCGGAATCGGGTGATGCTGGCGCTGGCTTACGATGCCGCGCTGCGCCGCGAAGAGCTGTGTTCGCTGCGCACCGATGATCTCGACCCCGCGCTTCGCATGCTGCGGGTGCGAGCGGAGACGACCAAGACCCGCCGGGAACGCATGGTCCCCTACTCGGCGTCGACCGGAGTGCTGTTGTCGCAGTATCTGCGGCATCGGGCAACGGTGAGCAGGGCTCGGGGTGGGTTGTTTCTGTCCGAATCGCGCCGCAACCGCAGTGAGCCGCTGACGTTGTGGACGTGGTCGAAAGTGGTGCGGCGCATCGCATTAGCGGCCGAGGTGCCGAACTTCTCGACCCATACCACTCGGCATCTGTGCTTGACCGACCTGGCGAGAATGGGCTGGGAGCTGCATGCTATCGCCACCTTCGCCGGGCATCGCAGCACCGACTCGACTTTGACCTATATCCACCTGTCGGGCCGGGATCTGTCGGACAAACTGAATTCCTCCATGGCGCAGATCCATGCCTGGCGCCTCGAGATGCTCACCCGCGCTGGGAGTTCCGGCGCGGGACCGGACATGCCGGCATGAGCGCCGCCGCCAACCGGGCGCGGATAAGCACCGCCGCTGATCACCGGCTGCCTGGATCAATGCGGTGGGACCGGCGGATCATGTTGAGCGACACCGAGATCGCGGCGTTGGCCGCGCTCGATCCGCAGCAGCTGCGCCGAAACAAGGCCGTGGGCATTCCGCGGCGGACCGCGGTGCATTGGCGGGCACTGGCCCGGCTGGTCGAGCCTCTGGACGCGACGGTGGCCGGGTTGCATCACGACGGCGCCGAATCGGTTCCGCCGCGCCGGCAGGCAGGCGGCAGCGGTCGTGCTGGCCCACTGCGCCGAAACCGGCCGCAGCTGGTGGGGCTGGACCCCATGGGAGTGGGCCGCGCTCTGCGGCGGCAGCGCACGCGAATTCACCACCGCGCGGCCGATGCCGACCGAGTCGACAGTGCGTCCCTTCGTGGTCGCCCTGGCCTATCTTCTCGGCGGGTTCACCGACTTCCATCGCCTGGGCATGTTCAACCGATTTCACTTGGCCTGCTTGATATTCGGCGATCCCGTGGTCGCCGAGGCGATGGATGAGGCGGGGCAGGTGCTCGACCGGTGGGGTTACCGCCTCGACGGTGCCCGAACTCGGATGCACGGCGTGTTCAGCCAGGCGTTGCTGCTCAACGGCAGCCCTCGCCTCGCCGACCTGTCCACCTCGGCGTTCGAGCAGCTGCGGGCCCATCCCGCGACCGTCGGCCACCAGGGGTCGATGCTTTACGCGCTGCAACGAGCCGTTGCCGAGTTGGGACACTGCGACCCGCCGGTCCGCAGCGGATACCTCCCGTTCGAGGAAATCGAAGGAACCGATCCTGCCTGGGCCCAGTGGGTCGAACGCTGGTATGCCACTTCCACTTTGACTCCGAAGGTCCGCGCCTCGGTCCGCAACATCATGGCCAAAGCCGGTCGCTGGCTGGCCGCCGAGCACCCCGAGATCACCGAACCGTCGCACTGGACCAGAACGACCTGCGCGGCCTGGGTCGCCGCCGTCGACCGAATGAGTGTCGGTGACTGGGTTCAGCGTCACGACGCCCTCGGCAAACGGGCCGGCACCCCGATCTCACCCCGCACCAAGGCTCAGAATCTCAATGCCGCCCGGACGTTCTTGCGGGACTGCCAGGAGTGGGAATGGATTCCCCGCCGCTTCGACCCGAACCGAGCCCTGGCCGTTCCCCGCAGCGTCGCCGCGCTGATCGGCCCGAATCCCCGCGTGATCGCCGATGAGGTCTGGGCCAAACTTTTGTGGGCCGGGCTCAACCTCGAACCCGCCGACATGCCCGGCACCTCCGGCGACACCGCCTATCCGATGGAGCTCGTGCGCGCCATCACGGTGACCTGGTTGTTCTCCGGGCTGCGCAGCGACGAACTCTCCCGCCTGCGAGTGGGCTGCATCCGCTGGCAACACGCAGGGCAGCCCATCCCCGGCGACTCCGCCGACGTCCTCGCCGAGGATGCGGTCTGCCTGCTCGATGTTCCGGTCCACAAGACCGGCACCGCGTTCGCCAAACCGGTCGACCCCATCGTCGGACAAGCCATCGAAACCTGGCAGAAAATGCGGCCAGACCAGCCGAAACGGCTCGACCGCAAAACCAGCGAGCACGTCGACATGCTGTTCTCGGTCCGCGCGCATCCTGTCGCCAAGTACTACATCAACCGCACCGTGATCCCGGCGCTCTGCGCCAAGGCCGGTGTCCCCACCGCCGACGTCCGCGGCAACATCACCAGCCACCGCGCTCGCTCCACGATCGCGAGTCAGCTCTACAACGCCAAAGAGCCGATGACCCTGTTCGAGCTGCAGGCATGGCTCGGACACAGCACCCCGAACACCACCCAGCATTACGCCAAAATCACCCCGAATACCCTGTCCAAGGCATATTCCGAGGCCGGATACTTCGCCCGCAACATCCGCACCATCGAGGTCCTCGTCGACCGAGAAGCTGTCACCTCCGGCGCAGCCGCCGCCGGAGAACCCTGGCAGCACTACGACCTCGGTCACGGCTTCTGCACCTACACATTCTTCGAACAGTGTCCCCACCGAATGGCTTGCGCCCGTTGCGATTTCTACACCCCGAAGAACTCCAGCAAAGGCCAACTCCTCGAAGCCAAGGATAACCTGCAACGGATGCTGGCCACCATCCCGCTCACCGACGAAGAACGAAACGCCGTCGACGAGGGACACAGCGCCCTCGACCAGCTCCTCGAACGCCTCATCGACATCCCCGCCCCAACCGGAGCCACACCCCGACAGATCGGCGTTCCACCCACCGCCACCCTGCTGCCCATCACCCCCATAACCCCCGAAAAGCCGCCATAAACAGGACATTTCAGATTCCACAGAATGTGCGCGATCAAAGATGTCTTCTCCAACCGGATCATCGGCTACTCGATCGATTCACGGATGAAGTCCCGACTCGCGGTCACCGCGCTGAACAATGCAGTCGCCCGCCGCGGTGATGTCGCCGGTTGCATTCTGCACACCGACCGCGGGCCAGGCCCGCGCCGGATCTGGTCGAACGCAACTTCACTGCCGTGGAACCGAACCGGCTGTGGGTGGCCGATGCCACTCGTGTTCCGTGTGGGCAGGGCGCGTTCTGGCTGGCCGCGGTGCGCGATGCGTTCTCTAATCGGATCGTGGGCTGGAAGACCTCTGACCGCTGCGATACCGAGTTGGTGCTCGGTGCGATGGAATACGCGGTCTGGAGCCGGGAGATCCGTGACGGGCAGTTGATTCACCACAGCGACCGCGGTTCGACCTACACCGCGATCCGGTTCGCTAATCGGTTGGCCGACATCGGGATCGCGCAATCGATGGGATCGGTCGGCGACAGCTACGACAACGCGTTGATGGAGAACTTCTTCTCCACTCTCGAGACCGAGCTGGTCTACCGGCGGACCTGGCGCACCCGCGACGAGGCCGAGAACGCCCTGTTCGCCTACATCGACGGCTGGTACAACTCCCAGCGCATCCAGAAGAAGCTGGGCTGGCGATCACCCGACGAGTACGAAGCCGGTTACCATCAACGGGTTCCTGCTGGAACCAGATAATCCGCTCCCCGGATTAGCGGGGGAACCTCACTGCGCCACCCACCGGCGGCCGAGATCGTCGCCTCGGTGGTCGCCGTCCTGGACGGTGTCGGGCATGTGCCGGGCGAGTCGCTCGATTCGCTCACCGTGCGTTTGCGTGCGCACTATCGCCTGCAAGCTGACACGGCCGAGACGGAGCGTCATGGCGGTGCGCCTGTGGAAGACGAGCGTTATTGATCAGCCGCGTGTAGCGCCGTCGGGCCATACGATGACGACGGGCACGCCCTTGTCACGGGCCAGCTCCACGACAGTGCCGGTGCCGCCCTTCTCGCTGGGCTGGGAATCCCATACGGCTATCAGGGTGTCGCAGGTGCCGACGACTGCCTCGTTCGCGGCCTCGTATGCTTCGCGGCCTGCCTCGTCGAACTCCATCACTCGCACGGTGTCGGCGCGCCGGATCAGCTCGTCGAACTGCTGCGCGTGGTCGGGTTTGACCTTGCGCTCGCGGTAGTTCCGCGATGGCAGCACGACCTCGAGGCTGCCGCCCGTATCGAGGACGGCCTGCGCGAATACCGAGTCGGCACCGCGGGCGATGCAGCTGATTCCGACGAGATCGGCTGCATCGCCGTGTTCTTCGAGGACGCGCCGGATCTCGCTGTAGATGAGCGGAACCGAGTCGGCGGTGATGTTCATGTGTCCGGTCACACCGATGCGAGTCATACCCACTTCTATACAGGTGCGGCGATGAGAGGGCGCATCCTGTCGCGGAACTCTGCCACGACCGCGACGTCGGCGAGTGCGCTGGTTCGTTGGTACATCTCGCCGAGCTTGACCCGTACGCGGTCGGATGCGGTCCGTTCCACGGTGGTCAGAGCCTCGTGCCCGAGTCGACACGCTTCCTCAGCCTCGCCCTCGATCAGGCGAGCCTCAGCGATGCCGAGCTGGTCGAGGGCCGTGCTGCGCAAGCGGTCCGGCCTGCGGAGAGCGATGGCCTGCCCGATGTATTCGGCGGCCGGTGCAGCGTACTCGGGGTTGCGCTGCGCCATCTCGAGTAAACGGCCGCCGGTGGTGCCCGCGAACTCGGCGG
The DNA here is from genome assembly GCF_036051655.1 of Nocardia puris. Lineage (NCBI taxonomy): Bacteria > Bacillati > Actinomycetota > Actinomycetes > Mycobacteriales > Nocardiaceae > Nocardia > Nocardia puris. The sequence continues at coordinate 3,962,881 of NZ_CP107943.1, forward strand.
CATCGAAATAGCCAATCCAGTACGGGTTGTCGCTGGGCTTGGTCGCGGCGAGTGTTTCGAACGCACGGTCTGAAGTCCGCCGGAACGCAGTCGGTCTACCGAGCTGTGCATATGCCCACGCCTCGCGGGTATCGAGCATTGCCCGGACTGCGGGTGCCGCCTCGTCCGCGGCGATATCCTGCGCCAGGCGCACGAGTTCGAGCGCGTCATGTGCGCGGCCGAGACACAGCAACTGCCGGGCCATACCGGAAAGCGCGTGCGCAGCGAACGGCGCGTCGCTGGCGGCCTTGGCGGCCCGGACCGCCAGGACGTAGTACCGCTGCGCGACGGCCTGCTGTCCCGAATCCCATGACATCGTGGCTGCGGTCTCGGCCAGCTGCGCGAGTACAGCGGTCAGGCGGCGGCGCAACTCTGGCGAAATGGTGCTGTCGAGCAGGTCGGTTACCTCGTCGAGCTGGCCGACGACCGCCTTGCGGCGCAGGCCACCGCCGTACTGGTCATCCCACTCGCGGAACACCCGCGCGGCGGTCTCGAGCTGCTCGACCTCTTGGATACCGATCCCTGCGGCGCTGGTCACTGTCTCGGGCTGGCCATCCGGTGCACCTAACCAGTGCTCGAGGGGCTCGAGCAAGTTCGCGCCGACAATGACGCCGAGTAGCGCGCGGGTGGCTTGCCGCCGGTCCACCATTAGATCCTTTCGGGTGAGGTCATGGGCTATCGCGGTGCAGTCCGCAGTCCAGACGCCCGGCTCCCATTGCTGCGTAACGGGTTCGGTCGGGCCGTCGGAATCTCTGGGCAGGACTATCGAGACACGGGTCTGCCTAGCGGCGAGGTATCGCGCCCGCTGCTTGGGCGTCGCCAACGCGAGGGCCGTGTCCATCGCTTCCGCGAGTTCGGCGTCCAACGTGATCGTCTCGCCGCGGGCGGCGTACTTCTTGACCGTGCTCTCGTGGATGCCGATTTTCCTCGCGAATTCCTTCTGCGAGATGTCCAGCGCTTTCCGCAGCGCTGTCACGTCGGCACCTGTCCATGCCTCTTGCATACCCGTTACCCCTGGTTGGTGGGAGATGCGTAGACCGAGCGTATACCGGCGTGTACCGGCGTCTACTTCATTCGGAGCAACCCGCGCGCGAGGGTGAAGGCAGCACCCGCCGCCAGGTCGGCCCCTTACCCCTGGCGTCGGGTGCACTCCATCCGTTCCAGGGAGCTGGAGGCACCCGACATGGAAATCATCCTCGCCGTCACGGTGATTGCGCTACTCCTCGTTGTCGGCGTAGCGGCCGCGCGGGGTGGCCCGCGAGAGCACACCGATCACGCCGACTATGTACGCCACCACGCACGCCGTTCGTGCGATTTGCGCGCAGAGCGCGGGGCCGGTGCTGCTCGAGCAGGCGGTCCGCTACGACCGGCTTCTCGACGCGATCGTCTCCGGTCGGCTGCGACCGCCGAGATGTCCCGCGCACGTGGTGGGCGGGTATGGCAGCCCACCACAGCGAGCACGCGTGGCGGTCGGAATGCCGGCGCATGAATCGAGCCCGTCCTGCGCGCTCGCTCATTCCATCCCTTCCCCAGGAGTTCGCTTGTGATTCAGAATAATTCGGCGTCCGGTGACCAGGTTTCGGGCGGGCCGATCGCGACGGAATCCGACGGCGGCGGGCCGATGTTCTCGCGTGCGGCGTCGGCCTCCGCATGGCCCGGCGGGCTCGGGGGCCTGGAGGGGTCTGCGCTGTTGATCAGTACCGACAACGGCGGAGATGCCGACGACGCGACCATGGTGACCTGCGCGGCGGGGGTGCCCGAGGTGGCGGCGGTGATCACGGCCGCCGAAATCGGTGGCGAGCGTGCTCGATTCACGCGGCACCAGCTCGACCTGCTGGGTCGGGGGGATGAGCCGGTGATCACGGGGCAGGATCTCGGTAATCGGAAGTACTGGGTGATGTCGGGGGTAACTCCTTCTGGGGTTTCCGCCCAGCCGGTTGATGTGGTGGGCGCCGTGCGTGCGATTTGCGCGCAGAGCGCGGGGCCGGTGCGGTGGCTCGGATGCGGTCCGATGACCGAACTCGCCGCGGTGCTGCGTGCCCAACCGGATCTGGTCGACCGGTTGGTGATCACCCAGATGGGTGGTGCCATCAACTACCGGGACCCGGACAAGGCCGAGCACAATTTCCGGCTTGATCCCGACGCGGCACGCTACGTCCTCGCCCATGCTCGGTACCTGACGTTGGTGGTATCCGATGTGACGTTCACCGACGAGATCGCGCTGTATCCCGGGCATCCGATCCTCATCCGGCTGGCCGCGCCCACTGCGCCGGCGTGGGCGGCACTGTTGGCCGAGCACTTCGATCGATGGGAGGCAGCGACCGGCTACACCAGCAAGATGCACGACCCATTGGCGTTGACCGTCGCGCTGGGGCTCGGATTCGTCCGCGTGGCACGGCGGCCGATCACCGTCGGCGAGGACGGCCGGATGAGGATCGATCATTCCGAAGGCCGGTCCGTCCTCGTCAGCACCGGCGCGAACTATCCGCACTTCGTGGCCTGGCTGTCTCAGCGCCTGACCAGCTGGTCGCCGGCCGCGATGTCGGCAGTACCGGCGCCGGCGCCGGGGGAGTAGGCCGTGGTGCGTGTCGATGTACCCGCCCCGGTGCCCACCGGCACGGCGACCTCGGACCTGGTGACCGTCCTGCATGTTCAGCAAAAGGCGGTCGCGGTGGTCGGTGTCGCGATCCCGCCCGCCCCCATCGACGTGGCGGGGGTGCGGATTCGGTTCGGCTGCGATGTCGCGCTGGATGATCGGGGATACGACGAGATGCTCGCGCGGGCCGACGCCGCGGTGAGCCGACTGTGGCCGCGCACCCGAATCGTGGCCGGCCACCGTCTGCTTCCGGTGCTGGATCAGGCGATGCTGCTGCGGTCGGATCCCGGGCACGACATGCTTCGCATGGTGCGTGATCGGTGGGTGAACCGCCCGTCGATGCTGCAACCGAAAATGGTCGATACCGCGCACGACCGCGCGCAGGCCCCGGTGACGGGGGTGTCGCTGGCCGGGGTGTGCGGACAGGCCGGCCTGCACACGCGATGGATCGGCCCTGACGAGAACTCTGGGGACGTGGCGCGCACGGCGCTCACCGGTGCCCTGGCGATCGCGCTGCTGGCCGTTCCCGACGTCTTCCGGTGGAGCCCGTGGCTGGATCTGGACGCGATCGTCGCCTCGGTGCTCGATGTCCGAGGCGTCGACGGCTCGTGATCAGCCGCCCGTGGTCATCGATGCCCGTGGCGAACGTGATCCCCGCTCTGCCTTGATTCCATTCCTGAAACGTTGACCGTTTGGAGTTCCAGTGATTCAACAGCTTCCACGCAGTATCGAGGTCGTCCGGTGGTCGGCGTTGAGCCGTGCGACCCGGTTGGTGACTGTGGTGCATCCGGTGTGGCATGGCCATGATCTGCTCGGTGTCGGGGTGGTGAGTGTGCCCGCCCCGACGACGCCGGTGGTGCTGAGCCCGGGGCGTCGGATCGAGACCGGCGCCATGATCGCGGTATGCGGCGAGAGTGGTGATCTGGGCGGGGTATTCGACGCGGTGGAGGTCACCCTGGGGCCGCTGTGGGCCCGCACCGAGCTTTTCGCCGCGCACGATCTGCCATCGCGCGTGGATCCGCTCTTGGAGATGCGCCCCAACCAGCACACGCTGCTGCGGCGGCTGCGCGGCCGCTGGGAGGACCGCCAGTTCGCGCGGGCGCCCCGCATGGTCGACCTCGGCGGGGTTCCCCTCACCAAGGCTTGCGAGACGATCCACTCCTACCGGTTCAATCCGCTGCCCGGTGGTGACACGGTGCGCGGGATCCTGACCGAGGCGCTGGCCGTGGCGGTGCGGGCCTGCGAGGGCTACTCCTGGTCGGGCCTGCTGGATCTGGATGCGCTGGTGGTGCACGCGCTGACCGGCGCCCGCCGGGACGACTCGTGATCCCCGGCATGGTCGGGGGCACGAGTGTGGCGGGGCCTCGATTCCGGAGGGGACGAGGCCCCGCCGAGGGTGGGGTTCGCGGTGGCGCGGCGAGCCCGGTGTGCTGGCCCGCGCCGGATCGCCGTCTGGCGTACCAGCCACGTTCACGGTGGGGGTTCGGGAGACCGGAGTTGATCGTGTTGGATCTGGCGGGGCTGGGTGGTGATCCGGATCAGTGGCTGACGCTGTGGTGGGCCGCGCGCCAATTCGACGGCGCCGCGCTGGTGATCACGGGCCAGGAGCGGCCGTATCGGACGCGGGCACAGACCGCGCGTCACATCATCCGCGATGTCGGCCGGATCGGCGTGGTGCTGGTGGCGGGCGCCCCCGCGCCGAAAGGCACGCCGTCGCGGTGGATCCCGACCGGCGTCGGGCACGGGCAGGAGACCGAGCTGCCGGTCAGCACCACCGCCTGGCGCAAGTTCGCGCAGATCCTGCCCGACTACGGCCGTCGTGTGCACTGGGTGTGCGCTGGACCGCTGACGAACCTCGCGCGCGTCCTGGACGCGGACGAATCGGCCAGCGCGGGTTTGGGTTTGGCCAGTCGGTGCGCGCTGACCCTGGTGTGTGAGCGGGACAGGGCCGACCCGTATCTCGGCGTGGATCACGATGCCGCCCGCTCGGTGCTGCGCCGGGTGCGGGACGTGACGGTGGTCGACCCGTCGACGCTGCCGGAGGAGATCTGCCTGACCGATACGAGCGTGGTCGGCCACCGCTTGTCGGAGTCCGAGCTGCCCGGAACGCCGGAACTGCGCGGGCACGTGCGGCGATGGCGTGAACTCGAAGGCCCGGACGCGCCGCTGCGGCTGGCCACGCCCGCTGCGCTGGCCGCGGCGATCGGGCTGGGAACCACGCACAGCCGGATCGCGGTGCGCGTGGACGAGGCGGGGCGGCTGGTGAGCGATCCGGGTGGACGGTCGGCACGGCTGGCGAGGGTCGAGGTCGGCGCATTGCTCGGCACGCTGGCCACCGCGCTCACCCCCGCCCCCGCCCCCGAATGCGCGAGCTTCGAAAGGCGCAAGCCGTGACGAAACAGTCTGTAAGACAGTGTGATTGCGTTCCGGTGGCGGATGCTCGGGGTGTCTGGAATTTCTGGCTGGGCGGCAAGGACTGGGTCACGGCGGACCGCTCGACCGCGCTGGCGTGTGCGCAGATCTACCCCGCGATCGGGGCGCTGTGCGCGGCGGGGCGGGCGTTCCAGCTCGACGCTGTTGCCCGGCTGGCCGCGGCCGGGGTGGACCAGTTCGTCGAGGTGGGCGTGGGGCTGCCCGCCGCCCGCAACACTCACGAGGTCGCCCAGGCGATCATCCCGACCGCGCGGGTGGTCTACGTCGATGTCGATCCGGTGGTGCTCGTCCACGCGCGTGCGCTGCTGCGGCCGGTGCGCGCGGGCGCGTGCGTCGAGGTCCTCGACGCCGATCTGCGTGACACCGACCGGATCCTGACCGCGGCCGGCAGAGTCGTCGACCTCGGGGCGCCGGTCGCGGTCGTGGCCGGCGGGGTGCTCGGGCAGGTTAGTCCCTGGTCGCAGGCCAGGGACGCGGTGGCGAGGCTGATGGGCGGCCTCGCGGCCGACAGCTACCTCGTGTGGTGGGACGGCACCGACGACGACCCGGACGCGGCGACGATGTGGGACCACTACTCCTGCACCACCACACCCGCCTACACTCCGCGGCCGCCCGCCCAGCTGCGCGAGCTGTTCGACGACCTGCACCTCGACACCACCGGCCTCCAGCCGCTGCGCCAAAACCATTGCGCACCAAGCCAAGACAGTGAGTTGTCGGCGATGTGTGCGGTCGCACGCACCCTGGTGACCCACCGCGAACGGGAGGGTGAGGGTGTCGCGATCACCGACCATGCCTGAGGCCAGCCATCTGCGCAGCGGTAGCGAGCAGGCCACTCACTGGGCACGCCAGGATCCGGGCACGGGCGCGGCGATCAGCCCCGACACGGGTCACGACGGCCGGGTCGAGGGGAGGTATGGCCCGTGGTGAGCGCGGATGCCTTCGGAGCGGCGCGCGATCCGGTGGCGGTGCTGTCGACGGTGCGGGCCGGCTACGGCGCGGTCGCGCCACTCGAGTTCGACGAGACGGGGTCGGGGTTGCTGATACTGGGCTACGACCTCGCCGTGACCGTGCTGAACGACCCCGGGAACCTTTTCACGGCCGATAGCGGTGTGTGGGAGCAGATGGTCGCGCCCGGCGGACGGTGCCCGATGCTGCCCGCCACGGCGTTCGCGCCCAGCGCGGCGCGCGGTGAGTCCGCGGTGGCGCACCGGCACGGCTATCGGGTGGCCATCGCCGGTGTGGACGAGCATGCGGTACGCGCTGAGACCGCACGCGCGGCACGCGCGCTGATCGGCCGAGTCTGTGCCGACGGCCACGCGGATCTGCTGGGGCAGTACGCGATCCCGCTGGTCACCCATGTCATGGACGGCGTGCTGGGATTCACACCCGAGGTCGGCCGCGACGTGGCCGCCGCGGCCGCTGAGGTCCGTGCCGCCACCGACCTCGCGGCGGCGAGCGCCGGGATCGAGCGGGCGCTCGCGGCGATCGGCGCGGTGGTCGCGGCCCGGCGCACGCACCCGGCCCGCGATGTGATCTCGGCACTGCTCGCCGATACCCAGGCGGCGTTGAGCGATGTGGACGTGGCCGCCATCGTGGCCCGCATGCACCTGATGGGAACGGTGCCGACCTGGAAGGTCATCGCCTCTGGGCTGCTTCGGCTGATCGCCGACACCGGCGAGGACGCCGACGACATCGACGTGATCGGTGGATCGGTGACCGTGGCGTCGGCACTGGAAGAAGTCCTGGCCACCGATCCGCCGGTGGCCGCGGTCACCCGGTGGACGGCCCAGCACCAGCTTTTCGAGGGTGAGGCGGTCGGGCGCGGGATCCCGGTGGTGGTCAGCATCCAGGCCGCCGACACCGATCCCGCGGTGACCGGATCCAGCGCTCACGGCGAACATCTCCCGCGCTCCATCGGCGGCAGGTGGCACCTCGCGTGGGGGTTGGGCAGTCGTGGATGCCCGGCGTCCTCACTGGCCAGGATCATCGCCGAGACGGCGCTCGAGCAGATCCTCGACACCATCCACGATGTCGAGCTGGCCACCGAAACGAGCGAATTGCTGTGGCGTGGAAAAGGATTCGATCGAGAACTGGTCGCGCTGCCGGTGACGTTCCCGCCCGTCACTCCGGTGTGACCACGACACCACCACAAACCTAAGGACACCTGCTGTGAACCCGTTGAACAGTCCCGCCGCCTCGTCCACCTCGTCTCCTGCCAGGCCTGGAATGTCACTGGTGGGTGAGGTCGAGGGCCGAGTCCCGCTCTACACCGAGGAGTTCGCCGCCGACCCGCACGCGGTCTACCGGGCGATGCGCCGGCGATGGGGCGCGCTGGCGCCGGTGTGGCTGGCGCCGGAGGTACAGGCCACGCTCGTGCTCGATCTGTACCGTGCCCGCGAGATTCTCAACGACGAAGTCCAGTTCCCGGCCGATCCCCGGTTGTGGCAGCGCCACGTCCCGCCGGGCTGCCCGCTACTGCCGATGATGGAATGGCGACCGAACGCACTGCGCTCGGTCGGCGCGACCCGCCAGCGCTACCGCAGGGCGACCAACGACGCTCTGGACGGCGTGGATATCAACACCATCTCGCGGATGGTCGAGCGCCTGGCCGACCCGCTGATCGACGCCGTCGCGTCCACCGGCACCGCCGACGTCCTGACCGACTACGCGCTGCCACTGACGTTCGCGGTACTCAACACCCTGCTCGGGTGCCCGGCCGAAACCGGCCATCAGGTAGCGCGGGCGAGTGCTCTGATGTTCGAATCCACCGACACCGCGGCGGTGAATCAGATGCTCGACGACGCGCTGATCGGAGTGGTGCGGCTCAAACGGGCACGTCCGGCCGACGACATCGCCACCCGTTTGGTCGAGCACGACACGCGGCTCGACGACATCGAGTTGATCAACGCGCTCGTCACCTGCTACGCCGCCGGAATCGAGCCCCTGACGAATCTGGTGACGAACACGCTGGCGATGATGCTCACCCACGACAGCCGTTCCGGCGCAGCAGGATTCGCGCTGACCACTCGTGATGCCGTCCGGCACACTCTGAGCACCGACCCGCCGCTGGCGAATTTCTGCATCACCTATCCGGTCGCGCCGAAGTGGATCGCCGGTTACGAGGTGCCGGCCCACGAGCCGTTGGTGGTCAGCATGGCCGCATGCAGCACCGACCCGGCGCTGAGCACCGGCACCTGGGTCACCGGGGACTGGGGACTCGGGTTCGGCACCGGCATCCACCGCTGCCCCGACACCGCCCAGAAGATCGCCGTGATGGTGGCCACCGACGCCATCGACTACCTCCTCGACAAGCTACCGGAGATCACGATCCCCGACCCTGCCGCGCTGCAATGGCGCCTGGGCCCCTTCCACCGCGCGCTGCAGGGGCTGCCGGTCACGTTCCCTCCGGTCCGTCATCGATGACCGACACGCAATCCTGCCCGATCCATTCCCGTCCCGGCGAACCCGGTTCGCCCACCGAACGACCAGCTAGGTGATGTGACATGAATACGACACCCCTGCTCGGGATGCCGCGACTGGACGCGGCCGCCGACCCCGACATCGTGGCAGCACTGCGCCCGGTGATAGTCGGCGAGCACGCCCAGTTGCACGCCGCGGCGGCGACGGCCGCGGCGGCGGTCGACGATCTGCCGGTCGGGTCGGGAACCTTCCATGAACGCGCCCACGCCGGCGCACGGCAGTTGCGGGCATTGTTCGGCGCGCTCGGGCGCACCCCGCAAGAAGTGTTCGCCGACCCCGAACTCGCGGGCGCGGCGATCGACGCTGCGGCGGTCGCCGCGGTCCCGGCGATGCTGGCGTTCACCGGCACCGTCGATCTCACCGTGGGCGCGATCGTACGGCTCGGCAACGGTTCGCCCTATCAGCAGCGGCTGCTGGCAGCCCTCAACGCCGGTGCCGCGCTGGGTGTTCGGGTCCACACCGAACTCGGCGGTACCAACCGCACCGATGTGCGGACGTTGGCGATCCGCGACCGGGGGCGGGGTGGATTTGTGCTGCGGACACCCGACATCGACCCCGTCACCGGCGGTGCGGCGGCAAAGAACATGCCCAACGTCGCCGATCGCGACACCCCGGTGGTCGCGACCGTGTCCGCGCGCCTGGTGGATGGACGCGCCGACTACGGAGTGCACCTTTTCCTGCTCGACCTGCGCTCGGCGGCGGGCCTGGCCGAGGGGGTCCGCGTGACGGAGTTGTCGCAGACCGACACGCCGATGCCGCACGCGCGTGTGACCTTCGACGACGTATTCGTTCCCGAGGATGCGTTGCTCGGCGGACGCCATTGCCAGATCGCCGATGGCGTGATCCGGATGCGGGGCAGCAAACCCGAGATGTTCCGCGTCGGCGTGGGCGATTTCACCGCCGGCCGAAGTGACCTGTCCACCGCTGCGCTGGCGATGACACGCGCCGCGCTGGCCGGGGTGGTGAACTACGCGCTCCAGCGTCGTCCCGACCCGAACGGTCCGGCGCTGATCGAGCGCGGTCACGTGATCGACACACTCGTCACCGATATCGCCGCCGTCTACGCCGCGACCTCGATGGCCCGTCGGCTGCGTACCGTGCGCGCCCAGGGGCTGGCCCCAGCCGCGCGTGCGCGGCTGGCGATGCTCACCAAGCCGCTGGCCTCGAATCTGGCATGGCAGGTACTGGACCGGTGCCAAACCCTGGCCGGTGCGCAGGGACACATGCGGGCCAACCGGATCCCGGACTGGGTCGGCGCCGCGCGCGCCATCCGGACCGCCGAAGGCGCCAACGATCTGCTCCAGTTCGCGGCGGGGCGCCACGACACAGCACAGGTGTGGCTGCCCGGAACCGCGGGAGCCTGGCCGGGCAGCGTCGCGCTGGCAGTCCGGGAACGCGGCGTGAGCGACGCGATCGCCCAGTCGGACTGGAAACGGCTCGATGTCAAGGGATTCGACGGCGCCGCCATCGCACGCTCCGAGGCGGCGGCGACACGGATCGCGGCCGCCTGCCTGGCCGCCGATCGCAGCCTGACCCTCGATCCCCGCGGGCGCGAACTGCTCACCGCGCTGCTCGGCGAACACACCTGCGCCGCGATCGACAAGCACGGCACGTGGTACCAGCGCAACAGGGACCTGACCCTCGCCGAGCTCGACGCTTTCCAGGACCAGCGCCACGCCCACCGCGAAGTGCTCGCCGAACACCTGCCCACCCTGGTCGCCGCCTTCGCTGTCAAGCCCCTGCCCGGTGCGGACATCTTCAAAGAGAACTACCTCAAGGAGGGCTGAGCGAATGCAGGACACGACACCCACATCACCTATGGCCCGAGGCCGCACGACAGGACGCACCACCACCGACCCGGCGACAGCCGGCAGCGCCACGATCGGGTCGTCGGAAGGCGCACGCGGGCAAGGTCTTCGGGGATCCGGTGCGCGGTCGAGCGTGCGCACCCTCACCCGGCATGCCCGCGCGCGCGAAGCGCGGGCCGGGATGGTGGTGCCGGCGTTGTGTCGTGCGGTGGCCGAGGTGGTGGGTGTCGCGGCCTCGGGGATCGGTGGCGGGACCGATTTCGTGCGCCTCGGTGGGACCGGCACCGATTCGGCCGCGGTGCTCGCGGTCCTGCGCGCGTACGGGGCACCGCCGGATCTGCTGGTGACCCATCCCCGGATCGGGGATGCGGCGGCCGTCTTGGCTGCCCAGCCGGTCCCGACGGTCAGCGCCGACCCCGCTACCCGCGCACCGGGGGCACATCCGGTGTCGTTCCAGCAGCGAGCCCGCCTGGAACTGGCGGCGCGCACCGGCCCGGCGACGCACCGCCGCCACGCCCACGCGGTGGTGCTCACCGGCGCCGACCCCGCCCGGCTGCTGACCGCGTTGGCGCTCATCGGGCAGCGACATCCCGCGCTGCGCACCGGAATCCGGCACACCCCGGCGGGCTGGCAGCAACTGATCCACCCCCGGCCCGTGCTCGATGTCGACCCGACCCCGGTGACCGGGCCCGGTGACGCCCGCCGCCGCGCGCTCGACGCGCTCGCGGGTTCGCGCTTCGACCACACCGGCGGTGCGCCGCTGGCTCAGTGGACACTGGCCGGCGCCGGCCCGGTCCTGTTGCTGGTCCTGGTCGCCGACGAGCTGGTGTGCGACACCCGCTCGTGGCGCGCGCTGCTGCGTGAGCTGGCCCTGGCCTACCGCGCCCCCGACGAGATCGGGCCACCCCCGCCGAGCCCCGGCGACTACACCCGCTGGCAACGGCAGTTGACACCACCGCAGGTCTACCAGCAGCAGCTGGATTGGTGGACTACCCGGCTCACCGGCTACCAGCCCGGACTGCTCGCCCCCGCCGGGAGCGCGAGCACCGGACCCTCGGCCGGGCTGCGCGTGAGTGTCCCGCTGTCGGCGGCGGTCACCCACGGGTTGGGTGGCGGGCACGCCAGCCTGCTGCGCACCCTGATCACCCTGACCGCAATCCATGTCGGGGCCTGGGCGGGCGCGGAGGATGTGGTGGTCGCGACCGAGCTGGCCTCGCGTACCGACAGCCTAGCCGCCACCGTCGGCATGATCGCCGCCACTCGCCCGCACCGCCTGTACCTCACCGGTGCCCGCGGTCGGCACGCGCTCGCCGAGACCGTGCGCGACTGGTGGGCACAGGGCTGGCATCGCGGCGCGGTCCCGATCGACCACCTCAGCACCGAACTCGGCTGTGACCTCGACGCGGTCGCGGTGTCCTACGCGGGCCAACCGCGCGGCACGCTACCGGTCATCGGGACCGAACCACCCGTCCCGCTGCGCCTGCCACCCACCCGCCAGCACCGCACCCTCGACATCGCCGCGCAACACCAGCACGCCGTGCTGACCCTGCGTGCGCGCTACCGCACCGACCGCATCCAACGCCGCGCCACCCAGCGAATCCTCCACGCCATCACCACCGACCTGCGTGCCCTCACCGCCGGAGCCCGCACCCGATGATCACTACCTCCAGCCCCCCGATCTCGCCGCCGCGTCCGGTACCGCAGTTGTCGGTCGCGGCGGCCCTCGCGGCGTCCGCGGTCGCCGCCCCCGAGGCCATCGCTGTCGTCGACGGCGACGGCCGGGCCTGGACGTGGGAGGATCTGGCGGTCGCGGCCGCCGAGATCGTCATCGAGCTGACCGAGCGCGGCATCGGCCCCGGTGACCGGGTCGCGGTCCTCGCCCCCGCATCGTCGGCGACGAGGGTCGCGGCCTGGGTGGCGGTGTGGGCGCTGACCGCGGTCCTCATCACCGTCGACGCCGACCTGCCGCCAGGCCACCGTGCCGCCGTGCTGGCCCGCACCGCCCCGGCCCGTCTCCTCACCCTCGGTGAGGCCGCGGCGGAGGCGGCCATCCCGGTCACGCACCTGGCCGGGGATCACCCCCACCCGGGACGCTCGTGGGACGCGGCCGGGTGGGCGCACCGGGTACTGCTCGACACTCTGGCTGCCGCAGCGGTGACCCTGACCCTTCTGGCAGTGGCCTTCCGCGCGATGGGCCACGACCCCGATAAGGACCAGCACAGCAGAACGCGCCGTGCCCGGCGGCGCGGGCAGCCACGTCGGCGCCGCCACGCCCGAACCTGAAACCCGAAAGCCGAGCAGCAGCGACCCATTTGGAGAACACGATGACTTCCGCAACGACCGCAACGAGCGTGCCGGTGTTCGTGCCGTGGCGTGCGATCCCGTCCAGCGTGGCCCCGCAGCACGTTGACGCGGGCACCGAGATACTGGTCTACGCGACCAAACTCGTGCCACCGCTGCTGCAGCAGCCCCAAACTAGTCTCTGCTCGCGTGAGCGATTCGATCTGAGCGACTTGCTTGCGTGCTGCTGCGGCGGTGGCTGGCCGGCAGTCCAGCTCTAGGCTGCCGGAGCTCCAGCAACGGCACTCGCAGCGGCCAGATCCTCGCTGGTCATGGCGCGATCCCCGACCGGATGGAGAGCTGCACTACGTCGTCCGTGTCGGCCTGGGGTCAGCTCCGCGATGCTGGCAACACTCAAGACGGAACTCACACCTCTGTGTACACCACCACCGAGACCTGCCAGCGGTGAGCTGTGACATCCTGAAGCCCACGGCTCCAGCGACGACGGGAGAGTCTATGGCCGCGAGACCTTCGTGGAGTCCTATATCGCTGGGCGCCAACATCCATCGGGGCCCCTCCCATATCACTCCAGCTCCTGTCATGGGTGCGTTGGATTTGCTGCCATTCGATCAGATGACGTCGTGGGAGGACTTCGAGAAGATTCAGTGGCGAATCATGCGCGACGTTGAGGGACTTCGCCACGCTCAAATGTACGGCGAGCGCGGACAGGCACAGCAAGGTCTAGACGTAGTGGCTCTCACCCCAGGGGGATCCGGGGTCGCGCTACAAAGCAAACAGTACAAACAGTTTGGCCCAGCACAGCTTAGAGCTGCGGTAAATAAGTTCCGCACGTCAAGTCGACCATTCCCGGTGGAACGCCTGATCATAGGTGTGAGCCGAGAAGTCAAGTCAACGAAAACACTGACGACTTTGAGGGAGCTCCGAAGCGAACTGCTTCCTATCGAACTCGACCTCTGGGACAAACAAGCGCTATCAGATCTTCTAAGAGGTGCTCCCCGGATCGTAATCGAGTTCTTCGGCATGCCGACTGCCGAACGCTTCTGCCTTCCATTCGAGATTCAACCGACCGTCGTTCCGACAGAGAACGCGGTGGCGATCCGCGAAGCGCTGGCCAGGACCCCGGAAGAAGTTACTGGTGCATCAGAGCTTTTACGAGTTGCTCGCGAGACCTCAGATGACCCGACACGCTCGTTACAGCTTATCGAAGAGGCTCAACATAGACTCCGTGACGCAGGATTCGAAAGCTATGCCGTTCAACATGAACCCGCTCGCGCCAACCTCCTTGCCAAGCTCGGACGGAGCGATGAGGCTGCGAGGCAGGCATTGGACGAATTATGGAGCGCGCTCGACCGCGGGCTAACCAATACGGCTCAGATGACCCAGCGAAGGCTACAAGGAATTGTCGGGGAGGAATCTGTTGGGCCGTCCGAGCTTGCCGACGTCGCTGAAATCGCCATGGACCTGTACTTCAATCCGCTGGCGGTTCTGCCAGCAGCCATAGGGTTAAGGGTGGGCGATAACGCTGATCAACTTAGGCTGGCAGTGCTCGCGGGTGAGACCGCCCTTGCCAACGGCAATCTCGGCTGGTTGCACGAATCGTGCCCGACGCTCGGTTGCGTCCAATAGCGTGGTGTACGGCCCGACCACCCGAGCAGCCCCCTGTTCCGAGCGTGTCGTAGCCGGAAACGAGGTGGTCACCGCGTGACCCTTGAAGAGACCGTCCAAAGTCACTTGAAGGAGACATCACGCGATGACCGATATCCAGCGTATCGACCCGAGCAAGCCCTTCGACACCCAACTCGCCGCGGCCAGCCCTGATCTGCTGCGAGAATTGCTGTCCAGCTTCGTCCACACGATCATGAACGCCGAAGCCGACAGCATGTGCGGCGCCGACTACGGGCAACGCAGCGAGGACCGGGTCAACTCCCGAAACGGATACCGCCACCGCGATTTCGACACCCGCGTCGGGACCATGGACGTCGCGATCCCGAAACTGCGGTCGGGTAGCTACTTCCCCGACTGGCTGCTCGAACGCCGCAAACGCGCCGAACGAGCCCTGACCAGCGTGGTCGCGACCTGCTACCTGCTCGGTGTCTCGACCCGGCGGATGGAGAAACTCGTCGAGTCCCTCGGCGTCACGCAGCTGTCGAAGTCGCAGGTCTCGATCATGGCCACCGACCTCGATGCCCAGGTCGAAGCGTTCCGGACCCGCTTACTCGACCAAGGCCCTTACACGTTCGTCGCCGCGGACGCCCTGGTGTTGAAGGTGCGCGAGAACGGGCGGGTGGTCAACGTCCATGCCCTGATCGCGACCGGTGTCAACGCCGACGGCTACCGCGAAATCCTGGGCTTGCAGGTCACCAGTGGTGAAGACGGTGCCGGCTGGTTGGCGTTCTTCCGTGATCTGGTCGCGCGGGGTTTGTCCGGGGTCGAGTTGGTCACCTCCGACGCCCACGCCGGGCTGGTCGCGGCGATCGGAGCGACCCTGCCCGGCGCGTCCTGGCAGCGTTGCCGGACCCACTACACCGTCAACCTGATGTCGATCACACCGAAAACGTCGTGGCCGTGGGTTCGGACTCTGCTCCACTCGGTCTTCGATCAAGCCGACCCGGAATCGGTTGGGTCTCAATATGATCGGATGCTCGACGCATTGGCCGAGAAGCTTCCGAAAGTCGCCGCGCACCTGGACGCGGCCCGCGCCGACCTGCTCGCGTTCACCAGCTTCCCGAAACAGATCTGGCGTCAGGTCTGGTCGAACAACCCCCAAGAACGGTTGAACAAGGAAATCCGGCGCCGCACCGACGTCGTCGGGATCTTCCCCGACCGCACCGCGATCATCCGCCTCGTCGGCGCTGTCCTGGCCGAACAACACGACGAATGGATCGAAGGCCGCCGCTACCTCGGCCTCGACGTGTTGGCCCGCTCCCGCAACCACACCGAACCCAGCGATGAACAGGAGGATCCCGCAGCGTTGACCGCCTGACCGGCAGCGGTCACGCGGCGATCACTTCGATACACCACGCATTTGGACTTGACCCGACGCTCGCCAATCTGTCCACATTGGATACCGCTGACAAGCTTTATAGAACTCGCTTGCGTTTACTTATCGCCGAGGCTACTGGAGATTGGGCAGAACTCCTGTCCGAAGCACGGCAACTCAAACTCGGTCATGAACTTCTCGGGCTTGTCACGGCGCGCTATGCGCGCTCACGCGCGCTCGAACAGAAGTTCAAGGAAGCCGACGCGCTCTGGGACGAAGCAGTCGGGGATGCGTGCCTCGCGCAACGTTGGTCAGACGCTTCAACCTGGATATTCAGCCGTCGTGGCTTCCGCGCCCGCTGGAAGCTCTTCTCAAGCGACGAGTTGCTGCCCATTGAGAGAGCGATACGCGAAATGGGGCCAGCGAGTCGAATAATCGAGACCGACGAGAGCGCCTACCAGCAGGCGATGGAAGATATCGCGAGCGGAAAATTGCGGTCAGCGGCGATCTCGGCACAGAGGGCCCTACGCGATGCGGTCGTGACCAGCGACTGGGTCGCTGAGGAAAAGGCCCGGCGGGTGCTCGCTTCCGTTCTGATCGAATCCAACGAACCTGAGCGCGCAGCACAGCATCTAGCCCAAGCTGCGGCAGTCGAGCAAATTGAACACCTCGCCACAACGTTTCCCAATCGGTTCATCGACGTGGTGGGCCACCTAGACGGTACCAACTATTGGACCGTCGGTGCCGCCTACCGAGCGATAGCTAAGCAAGCAGACCTCGTTCCCGAGGAAGTTCTTGCAGGTATTTCCCGCCATATCCTCACCGAGTTCGCCGAAGCCGAACAAGGGGCCCTGGTCGATATGAGAATTTCGTCATCCTCGCGATACCAGGGAGCAGTACAGGTGTTGGCGGGAATCTCCAGCCGAATTGGAGCTGACACCGCCAACGCCGCGCTGGAACATTTCGAGCGCCAACCAGTAGTAGGCGAACACCATTACCGCCTGCATGACAAGCACGAAGCGATCGCAGTCGCACGGTTTGCTCTTCGCTATCCAGCTCTCCGCATCCGGGCCATCACGCATCTGGTCGCACTACTGGCACGGTCTGAGGCGGCCCGCAACAGCGTGACATTTGAGGCAATTGAATCCCATATCGGGATCGCGAAAGAGCCTCTCACTCAGCTTGCCTCCGAAGGGAATAGATGGGCTCAGGAAACACTGGCTGCCCATTTTCCGGACGGCACATCCATGGAGGTCGCCGAGGCCGCGCTTGAACGGTTGGTTACCCCTTTGAGCCATCGGCCGAACAGGTTCACAGTCGGTACCCATGCGGTTGGAGACTCCCTGCTTGTTTCCGCACTCGGATCTACCCGACTCGTGCCCGCGATAGCGGAACTTCTGCGGCGCGCTCAAGACCCCCACGTTGGCGACCGGGATCGAGGTGACTATCTTATAGCGGCAGCGAACATCGCACCGCATATCGACGAAGACGATCGCCAGACGTACTTGCATGAGGCCATGCTCTACGCCTCATCGCCTACTCGGTCGCAGCATGACGAGCTAAACAAGAGGCTCGATCATGCGCTCGGTACGTTCCGTATCACCAGCACCCTTGGCGACAGCCGTCAAAAGGCTCTCTATCTGGCGGCATGCCTCGCCACGAGCTCCGAACAGCGCACCGAGATCAGAAATCAGACGTTCGCCGTTCTAGGAGAGGACGATACGTCAGACTACTGGTCCGCGCGGACCCTGCAAAAGCTCGGAGATACGCTGCGAGACGATATCGGGTTTCTGTCCGCGCAAAGCTGGCCCCTCCGATCACTTGCAGCAATCCTATGGGTGAAACACGGTCGTCCAATTCACGTGGGAGAGCGCCTTGCCAAGGACGACGATGTACGTGTTCGGAGAGTTCTCGCTGACGCGTTAGCGAGCTCATCAAGCTCCACTCACCAGACCGCGGTACATGACATTCTCGCAAACGACCCTGCTTTCAGTGTCCGTGCAAAATTGAGCGGGGACAGTTGCCCATGATGTTCAGCTGGGTTTCAGTTCTACCGCTGATCGTGGTAGTTTAGCGGAGCTCGTGCCGTGTGTCGTTGAGGGCAAGGCCACACCTGAGCTACTCGACGGTCTCGCTGCTCAGCGTGATCGCCTCGACCAGCACATCGCGGACCTCGCCCACACCCGAGATCGGCTCGACTCGGTCATTGCCGGTGCCACTGCCAACCTGCGTACCAGCACTTCCTGTCGGTAGACCACTGTCGCGTAGAAGGGCGGGGTGGCGTCCATGTCACCACGGGGAGGGGTAACCAATCCGTCCGATGCCGGACGAGTTGAACCCGCCCGCCCGCCCGCCAACGCGGCGATCCGCTGGACCGCGGGTACCCGTGCGGGCCCGATTCAGTCGATTCGGATCTCGACAATTTCGATCAAGCGGGCGATGGGTTGGCTGTAGCAGAATGGGACGCGTGAAAAGGTCGACTGTCGAAGCGCATGAGCAGGGCGTGCGGCATGCTGCGGCGAAGATCGCGTCAAGTCTCGATGACGCCCTCGATATCGAGATGCTGGCCAGGGACGCCGGCTTGTCGGCGTCTCGCTTTCACCGCGTATTCCACGCAACACTCACCGAAAGCGTCGCGGCGCTGTATCGACGGCTGAGGCTCGAGCGCGCCGCGGTGGAGTTGAGTGTCACGGAGCTCGCGGTGACGACGGTCGCTTTCCGGGCGGGGTATACGACGCACGAGTCGTTCACTCGCGCGTTTCAGCGCGCGTATCACCTCTCACCCGTGAGGTTTCGACAGCGAATGCTTCTGCACCAGGCCCGCACCGGGCCATCGGCCGACCTCCCGCACCGGTTGCCCGCTGCGAACTCGATCCATGTCGACGTTCTCTCCATTGTCCCGAACTCACCCGCTATTTCACCTGTTCCACTCCGAGGAGGAGACGTCATGCCCGTCGTTCTCACCCGGCGCGACTCGATACGTCTGGCCGCCCTCGCCCATACCGGCCCCGTCAACATGGTTGGCGAAGCGTTCGCCGCGCTGGCGAAGATCGCAGGGCCCGCAGGCTTGTTCGCACGTCCGGGCGCCTACGGAGTCGCGGTGTTCCCGACCTCCGCTGACAGACACACCGATGAAGAGCCGACGGGATACGCGGCGGTGATCGTCACAGACGCTTCTCCCGTTCCCGATGGCCTCGTCGAGCTCGAACTCCCTGACGGCGACTACGCCACGCTGACGCATCATGGTCCGTACGCCACACTTCCCGACAGTTGGCGTCGGATCGGGCTCGACGCGGACGCCGATCCCGACCTGACGCTCGATGCCGCGCGGCCGTCATTCGAGGTGTACCGCGTCGCCGACCATGCTGAACCCAGCGCAATGGAGACCGACATTTTCCTACCGGTCACCGTGATGACATTGTCCTCCCGAGACCGGGCATGAGCACACGCCAGGTCCCCGCCGGGATCGGGAGGCTCGGAGCGGAATGGATGGAGCAGCTCCTCGACTTTCCCGGCGGTCACCCGTATTCGAAGTTCGACGGTATCCATTGGCGGTTGGTCGAGATGGCGGAGCTCGTTCGCTTGGGCGTACCGAGTGATCCAGCTCGCTGTCACGCTGCGGTCGAGGTGGAACTGGCCTGGCTCACGTCCGCCGATCGGGAAGTACCCCCACAGACCGATCCGGTTCGGCCCCGCTGGCACGCCGCGCAAGACGGAAACGCGATCTACGCGATCACGGTTCTCGGACACGGCGCCGACGAACGAGTCGGCGAGCTCGTCGGCATCGTTCTGGCCAAGCAATGGCCTGACGGCGGATGGAACTGCGACCGCAAACCGATGGCACACAGGTCCTCGTTTCACGAGAGCGTCACTACGGCACTAGGACTCGCCCGATACGCGCAGCAGTTCTCGCACCCGGAAGCGGCCGCCGCCGCGGCGCGAACAGCTGAACTGCTCCTACAGCACCGCCTCTTTCGACGGTCGAAGACAGGGGAAGCGATCCACTCCTCGTGGACTGTGCCCCACTATCCGCCCTACTGGCACTACGACGTCCTCCAAGGCCTTCGACTCCTCGACGATCTGGGGCTGCTCGACGATCCTCGAGCCGATGACGCCAAGGAAGTGCTCGCGGGCGCTCGTGTCGGCGACGGGTTCAAGGGCCGCAGCTGGTCGACGGCGACCCAACCCGCGGCGGTCTCGTACGGTCGCCCGCCTCGTAACTCGATGCTCAACCAGCGCGCGCACAGCCTTCTGACAAGAGGGTAGGTGAAGCGTACTTCGCGGACTGCTGGTGTCCGTGTTCGCTGATAATGTCGGTGCGGCCCCACGCGGGCAGCGTCGCGAGTCCGGGCTCGGCCGACCAGACCGGGTTCGCGGCGACCACAAGTAACTGATCCGCGTGCGGATCGAGGGGCGACAATATGGCTCAGAATATCGACTTTCCGGGACTTCCCGACGGAGTGGGTTCGCGCTTCATCGATGGTGTCAACGGGTTGCGCGTGCACGTTCTCGAGGCGGGTCGCGGTCCACTGGTGTTGCTGCTGCACGGCTTTCCCGAACTGGCGTACTCGTGGCGCAAGATCTTGGTGTGCCGCTGGCCGAGGCCGGATTCCACGTTGTCGCGCCGGACCAGCGTGGTTGCGGCCGCACCACCGGCAGTGACGCCGCCGATGTCGGATCCTTTCGTACCGAGGCGCTGGCTCGGGATGCGCACGGCCTGATTCGCGCACTCGGCTACGACCGGGCCCATCTGGTCGGAAGGCTAGTCGCGGCGAGCGGGTTCACGGAACGCTCTCGCAGCATTCGAATCCCGCGCGGACATATGCGGGCGCCGAGCGATTCTAGCCATGGAATTGTTTCGAAGGTGATGTGCCCGAGAACGTCGGGTAGCGACAGCGGCAACAACGTCACTCCGTCCGCGATGCCGACAACGTGGATGTCGGCAATCAGCCTGGCCAAACCTATTGGGGTGCCGACGTAGTGCAATGTTTGTGGTCGCCACGTCCCATCTGCCACAGAGTCCAGTTCGGCCAGGCGCCGTCGAGCTGTCGGTGCATCGGTGGCGATCATCACCTCGATGTCGACGAGCACATCAACGTCGTCTGGACCGCGTCCTGCGGCAACGATCTCTGACTTCTTCGCCGCGCAACCAAGTTGGGCCGCGCGCAGATCCATCGCACGGATCCGGATGACCTCACGCCACGAATCCGGCTCCGCGGCCAAATCGACCCATCTGTCGCAGTTCAGGGGCGCTCCGACAACAGACGATGAATTCGTCGCTGGATGGTGGCCGAGTAGGTCTACGGCAATCCGAGGCGGATGAGTGGCTTGGGAGTTGAGGCAAGACATGACAGTTCCTAGTCAGTCGGGTGTCGTCGGCCATCTTTCGCGATCGTCGGGTCAGCACCGCTGGGTCGGCCTCGATCACGTTGCACACGCTCGGCAAGGTCGACGACTGCGAACGCCTTGTTCTAGGCTGCCGTGAGCACGGTTGAGCGAGATTGACGCCTGCCGATGCATTCGGCCATGCGACCTGTCCGCTCTTGCGCGATCGAGCCCACACGATGGGAACCCCCGGCAAATACGGGCGGTGTGGCGTAGTGTAGTGGTGGTCGGTGAACGCGTCATTCGGACATCGCGCTGATCAACAAGACCCCGTGGCCGCCTTTCGCTTGTTGCCCGCTCAGTGGGTCGGTGGCGCCGCAGGAACACCGACCACCAGTTCCAGCGGTGGTCGGCCACGTACCTGTCAACTGTTGGCGGGCGTGAACGCACCACGGAAGTCGGCTGCGGGATGACGGCCATTCAGCAGCGGTCCGCGTCCGGGGAAGAGTTTTTCGCGTAAAGTACCTGCCGCGTACTCGCGCTGCGCGAGCCCGCGTTTTTGCAGCTCTGGTACCACATAATCAACGAATTCCGCATCCGTGCCGGGAACGACCTGCGACTCCACATTGATGCCACCCATCCCTGCCTCACGCCACACGCTCAGTTCATCGGCGATCTGCTCGGGCGTGCCGATGATGCGAGTGGAATAGAGCAACGGAAGATCCTTGACCAAGATCCGGCGGCCAGGAAGAGCTTCGTTGAGAAACGCGACCATACCCTGCACTCGCTCGATCTTGACGGTGTCGAGGGGCTGGTCTAGTTCGGCGCCGCTCAGGTCGATACCCACGTCGCGACTGACTCGGGCCAAGACCGCCTGCAGGTCCAGGTACTGGTCCTGGTCCTCGGCCTTGCGCTTGGCCTCGGCCTCCGTGCTGCCCACCACGAACGACATCCCTTGGATCAGCGTGAGATCGTCTGCCTGTCTGCCTGCCGCGGCGAGGACCTTGCGCATCTGCGCGGCAGCCTGCCGCAACCCTTCAGGGTTGAGGCAGATGACAAAAGCGCCTTCGGCGTGCTGGCCAGCGAAGCCGCGGCCAGTGGGCGAACTTCCCGCCTGAAAGAGCACCGGCGTTCGCTGGGGTGATGGAATGGTGA
This sequence comes from Nocardia puris, assembly GCF_036051655.1. NCBI lineage: Bacteria > Bacillati > Actinomycetota > Actinomycetes > Mycobacteriales > Nocardiaceae > Nocardia > Nocardia puris. The sequence goes on from NZ_CP107943.1 coordinate 3,984,998, forward strand.
TGCTGGGTCCCCGTACTGCGAAGTGCTTGCCCCGGTGATCGATCGTGTGGATCTTGCGTGGGTCGGCGAAGATGCCCTTCTCCCGGTCGCTGACTAACGCGCCCTCGTCCCACGACCCCTCCCACAACTTGTACAGAACCTCCACGTACTCCTCAGCCATCGCATACCGCTCGTCGTGAGGCAACAGGTTGTCGTAGCCGAGGTTTTGGAACCCGTTGGCGGTATGACCGGTCACGATGTTCCAACCGATCCGACCGCCGCTCAGATGATCGAGCGTCGACACCCGTTTCGCGAAAGTGAAAGGAGGTTCCTGGATGATCGAGCTGGTGAAGGTGAGCCCAAGGTGCTCGGTGACAGGGATCAGCGCTGCGGCCAGGGTCACCGGGTCGTGGACGGGAAACTGGATACCCCGCTCCGGGTAGATATCCCACGAATCTCCGAAGGCGGCGTCGCTGCCCATGACATCAGCGAAGAAGATGCTGTCGAAGCATCCGCGTTCCAGCGTTGCCGCCAGCTTGGTCCAGGTATCGAGTTCGTAGAACTTGCTCTGCTCGTCGGCCGGGTTACGCCAGCCCCCGTCGTACAAGTGGCTGGCCGCAGCCATGTGGAACGAGTTCAGGATCAGTGTTTCACGCATGATTCTTCCTTGGGATAGTGGCTGTGGGGTTTTGGTCTTTGTGGCTCACGCCGCGGCGTTGACGCGTTCATGACTGCTCGTCCGGTTCCCGCAGGTGGCGGTACTGGCCACGGAAGTACAACAGCGGCTTGCCTTCGTGCCAGTCAGGGGAGCTGATCTCGTCGACCTGCCCAACGACGATCCAGTGATCTCCAGCGTCGTACTCCGCCCATGTCCGGCAGTCGATCCACATCAGGGTTCGGCTGATGACAGGGTTGTTCTTCCTGCTCTCGGTCCATGTGACGCCGGCCCACTTATCGGCCCCGGTGATGGCGAACTGCGAGGAGACATGACTTTGCTCGTCGGACAAGACGTTGACCGCGAATGTTCCCGAGCTGCGGATGCGAGGGTAGGAGGTTGAGGATTTCATGACGCTGAATGAGACGAGCGGCGGGTCGAGCGAGACGCTGTAGAACGACTGACATGTGAACCCGACGGGGCCTTCGTGGTCTCGACCGGTCACCACGGTGACTCCGGACGCGTAGTGGCCCAAGGCTTCCCGCAGACGTTGTTTATCGAATATCGGAGCTGTGGAATGAGTCATGGCATCTCCTGAGTTCTCATGCTCAACTGGACACGGGGCTGGGTGACAGAAGGTGGGCCAGACGTGCCAAATTTGTGCGGTACTCCCGAGCCATTGCGGAAACCAACTCCTCAAGATGGTCGAATTCGTTGAGCGCGATATAGAACCCGCGCCCGGGTACGATGGCGCCGAGTTCGGCGAGCAACGGCGCAAGAGTATGGGTCGAGGCCATCGAATGGCCGAGGTCTGCTCCCGTGTGAAGCGGAATAGCGACCACGCCCGCCAGCGCGTTGGCCGGGTATCTGTCGATAAAGGCTTTCAGCAGCCCCGTGTAGGTCGCCTTGTAGGTTGGTGTCGCGAAGACGACGAGATCCGCTGAACCGACTTGTGCGTTAAGCCTCGATAGTTTCTCCGACGGCCACGCGAAGATCTCATCGGCATAATCGATAAGATCGATCACCGAAAGGTCGTAGGACCCTGGTGCGAGAAGCTCAGAAACTAGGAGCTCGGCGACTTTGCGTGTTCTTGAACGCGGCTTCGGGTTTCCTACGACAATGACTACCTTGAGCTGCATGACACCTCACTTCTCTTCGAATGTCTTAGGCAATCGAGGAGTCGTGCAGCCGTAACCGGCGGCCAGGTGGGGTCGGGCAGACTCCTCCTCACCCCACCGAGATTTTGTGGCCCGGTGGGCCCGCAACGGCTTACGTCGCTGCTAGCACTATGCCCTAGCCCTGTTTCCACCCGATTTCGCGATGTATTTTCCTGTGAACGGCTTGGTGAATTTGGACTCACACCGTTCGATCGCATGGTGTGAGATTCGCAAGTGCCCCGCTACGGTCGGCCCCACATCCAGCAGACAGTGGAGGTCGTGGACGGTTCGGCCGAACACATTCCGGCACCGGATAATTCGTTCGACGCGGCGGTGGTGTCGTTGGTGTTGTGCTCGGTGCCGGACCAGGGCGCGGCGCTGACAGAGATCGCGCGTGTGCTGAAACCGGGCGGGATTCTGCGATTCTTCGAACATGTCCGGGCGGAGTCGGCACGGCTGCGGCGCGTGCAGCGCGTGGTGGATGCCACGGTATGGCCGGTGCTCAACGGTGGTTGTCACAGCGGCCGCGACACCCTGGGAGCCCTCGATGCTGCGGGATTCACCCTCGCCGAGATCGACCGATTCCGCTTCCCCGACACCGCGTTTCCGTTCCCGGCCGCCGAGCACGTCCTCGGCACGGCGGTCGTCTCCGAGGGGCGGCGATCGTGAGCGGATCGGAAGCGTTCGACAGCAGGCTCGGAACCGGCGGCGCGGTCGAGACCTCGGCGCAACTGCTGGAGCGATTGGCCGACAAGCTGGGTGTGCGAGCTTGCACGGCAACGGTTTTCGGTGACCCTATCGCCGAGCGCGGGGTCACGGTCGTGCCGGTGGCTCGGGCGGGATTCGGATTCGGCGGCGGTCTGGGTCGTGAATCGACGGCGGACAGGGTTGGTGAGGGCGGTGGAGGCGGCGGCGGTATGGACGTGCGACCGCTGGGATTCATCGAGATCCGTGACGGCGTGGCACGCTATCGGCCGATCCGCGATTCCTGGACCGACGTGGTGGTGCCTCTGGCAGCCATCGCGACCGGACTCACCGCGCCGCGGCTGCTGCGTGCGGGAATGCGTCTGTATCGCGCACGGCGCCACTGACCCAGAATGCCGCCGGTCGGGTGGGCATCCGTGGTGTGGTCAGTGGTTTCGTCGTGCGGTGAGCGCGGCGGCCGGGACGACTGCCAAGGCGAGCACACCACCGGCGAGCGCCAGTGTCGGGTAGCTGGTGGCGGCGACCATGAGCCCGGAGCCCATGCCTCCGGTGGCGCCGGCGATGGCGATGGAGACATCCACCGCCCCTTGGGTTTTGGCTCGCGTGGCCAGGGGCACGGTGTCGGTGATGATGGCGGTGCCCGCGACGAGACCGAGATTCCACCCCAGCCCGAGTAGCGCCAGCGCCAGCGCGAGCCCGGCAATCGAGTCACCGGGCGCGAGGCCCGCGAGTACTCCGGCGGCCAGCAGCGTCACACCGGAGGTTGCGGCGACGGGCAGGCGGCCGTAGCGGTCGACGAGCCAGCCGGTCAGCGGTGAGGGCAGATACATGGCGCCGACGTGGATTGCGATCACCAGCCCGGCGGCGGCGGTGCCGTGCCCGTGGTGGAGCATGTGGACCGGTGTCATGGTCATGATCGCCACCATGACCAGCTGTGTCAGCGCCATCACGAACCCGCCGACGGCGATGCCCCTGCTGGAACCCTCCGCCTCCAGGGGCTCGGTCGTGGCCGAGACTGCGCCGGGGTCGGTCGAGCCCAGCTCGCGCGCCAGCAGCAGGGGGTCCGGGCGCAGCCATACCGCCAGCACCAGTGCGGCCAGGGCGTAGGCTGCCGCGGCGAGCAGGAACGGCCCGGCTAGGTAGGGGATGCCCAGGACGCGAGCGAGGCTACCGGTGGGGGCGGCGAGGTTGGGGCCGACGACGCCACCGACGGTGGTGGCCACCAGGACGGTGGACACTGCACGGCCGCGATGGGAGGCGGTGGCCAGATCGGCCCCGGCATAACGGGCTTGCAGGTTGGTGGCGGTGCCCGCGCCGTAGACGAACAACGCGATGAACAGCAGGATCGGGTTGTCGGCGAGGGCGGCGGCGATGACGCCGAGGCTCCCGAGAGCGCCCATGAGATATCCAGTGGCCAGCCCGGGGCGACGGCCCCGAGACTGCGACAGCCGGCCCACGGCGACGGCGGCGAGCGCGGAACCCGCGGTGAACAGCGCGCTGGGCAATCCGGCCAGGCTGGTTGAGCCGAGCATGTCCTGGGCCAGCAGCGCGCCGACGGTAATCCCGGCGGCCAGTCCCGCGCCGCTGAGGATCTGCGCGGACACCAGCACGGTCAGGACGCGGCGCTGAGCGTGGGCGATATCGGGGAAAGAGGAGTCGGCGGTGCTGGTGGCGCTATGGGTCACGAAAGTGTTCTTCCTGGCAGCGAGGATCCCGGGCGCGCGCCCCTCGCGGGCACATCCAGGTGGCGGACTATGAGCGAATGTTCCAGCGGGCCAACCAGTCTCTCTCCTGCTGCTCCTTCTCCTGGTGGTAGGCGGGCGACGGTTCACCCAAGCTCACCTGCGGGGCAGGAAGGGCCAGGAAGTTCCCTTCGCCCTTGGCCGCGAGGCCGCCGCCGAGTTCCACATAGCAGGCGCCCTCGCCGGTGAAACGGGTATCGGGGGCGTCGTAGCCGAGATAGCGGGCCGCCTGGTGCGCGGCCACCTCACCTTCGGCTTCGGCGAAGATCGCCGCCTTGGGCAGCGGTTTACCGCCCGGCAGCAGCAGCGCGGTGCTGTCCCCGACGGCGAACACCCCCGGGGCGGTGGTGGCCAGGGTCGCGGGATCGACGGGAATCCAGCCGCCCGGGCCGAGCCCGGTCGAAGCGACGGCCGCGCCCGGCGTATGCGGCGGCACGACCGCGAGCAGATCGAAGGTTTCGCGGGTACCGTCGGCGAATTCGACTGTCCGGGCCTGTGCGTCGATGCCGGTAGCGGCCTTGCCGCCGTGGAATCCGATGCCGTGGCTGCCCATCATGCCTACTAGCGCGTTACCGACCGCAGGGCCGGCGACCGGCATCGGCAGCGGGTCCGGAGTGAACGCATCGACGCGCACCGCGCCGCTGGTGAACTTCTCCCCGAGCTGGTCGGCGATCAGGAATGCCGCCTCGAACGGCGCAGCCGGGCACTTGAACGGGACCGCTGCCACCAGCACCAGCACCCGACCCGACGCGAGTTCTTCGACCTGGCGGTGCAGCGCGGCGGCTCCGTCGACGGTGTAGAACTGGCCCGCCACCCCGGCGTCGAGCGCCTGGGGCAGGCCGGGCAAGCGGGCTGCGTCCAGGCTCGCGCCCAGGGCGATTACCAGGGCGTCGTAGCCGAGGGTTCCGGCCTGCCCGCAGTCGATGGTCCGGGCTCGCAGGTCGATGCCTTCGACCTCGCCGGTGAGCAGGTCGACACCGGGTAGAGCGGCCGGGGTCGGGCGCACGGTGATCTGCTCGGGGGTGCGCCAGCCACGCAGCACCCACAGCATCGACAACCCGAGGCTGCCGATGAAGGACCGGTCGATCAGGACGATCCGGTCGTCGGCGGGAAGGACTTTGCGCAGTTCTGCGGCGGCGGTCAACCCGCCCACGCCCGCGCCGAGCACAGCGACGGTTTTGCTCATGAGTTTCTCGTTTCCTCTGCTACTCGAGGGGTTTCAAACGTTGATGACCTGGTCTGCCCAGGCGGTCCATTCGGCCAGCTCCGCCATCGAGGAGCGATGCGCGCCGTCGATGAGCTGGTCGGAACTCATACCGCGCGCGTCCATACACGCGCCGCAGTTGCCGATCTGTCCGCCGTTCTTGGTGAGCGCGGTGGTCATCTTGGCCAGGTTGTAGAAGCCATTGGGCACCTTCTGCCCGGCGGTGACGGAGATGACGGCGTCGGCGAAGTTGAACACCCGCACCGCGTGCCCGGCGTCGAGCATCTGCCGGGCCCAGCGGATGCCGTTGTAGGTGCGTTCGGTGCCGTAGGGCGGGTCGTGCAGGACGAAGAGGTAGTTCACGCGTTCTCCCTGGTCGGGTGCGCCAATTCGGGCGAGCAGGCGGGCGGTGAATACAATCACCGCGTCTGATGTTGTTCCAAGGAACTATGGAATAAACTATTCCAAAGAGTATTGGAGAAGCAAGCGTGAGTGAGCCGACCGGCCGTAAAGCGGCCCTGTTCGACGAGATCGCCCGCGTCGGCAAGGCGCTGGGCAACGGGCGCAGGTTGCAGATCCTCGACCTGCTGGCCCAGGGTGAGCGCACCGTCGAGGCAATCGCCTCCGCGACCGGCATGAACCTGACCACCGCGTCGGCGAACCTGCAATCGCTCAAGGCCGGCGGTCTCGTGGAGGCACGCCGCGAGCGCACCCGCCAGTACTACCGGCTCGCCGGAACCGATGTCGCTCGCTTGTTCGCGCTGGTGCAGACCGTGGCCGAAGCGCATCTGGCCGACGTCGCCGTCGCGGCGGCCGCCGTGCTCGGCGCCCCCGAGGATGCCATCACCCGCGACGAACTCATCCGCCGCCGCGATGCCGGACAGATCACCCTCATCGATGTGCGCCCCCACGACGAATACCTCGCCGGACACATATCCGGCGCGATCAGTGTCCCGCTCGCCGAACTGGCCGACCGGCTCGCCGAACTGCCCGCCGACCACGACATCGTCGCCTACTGCCGCGGAACGTTCTGCGTCATGGCCCCCGACGCGGTCCGTATCGCAAGAGCCGTCGGCCGCGATGTCAAGCGCCTCGACGAAGGAATGCTCGAGTGGCGCCTTGCCGGTCTACCGGTCGAACAGTCCCAAGACCGCGCGAGTTGACCGCGGCGCTCTCGCCCGATCCTGTTCTGTCTCGGCGGTTTCGCACGCGGATTGTCTGCTGGCGCGCTGGTCGGAACAGGGTGTCGCGGACGCGCAGCGGCCGGTAGCCGGTGGGGCCGAGCGCGGCGAGTTCGGCGTCGATGTCGACCTCGATCGCGCCGAAGAAGTTGATGTTCTCCGAGTGGACGGGGGAGACGTAGGCCAGAACATCGGCGTCTATGAGTCGGCTCGCGGCTTCCTGCCTACCCGGCGTTCCCGGGTCGATCCGGCGGAAGTCGGCATCCCGACCGACCGGCGCCGCCGCGTCGACGGATTGCGCCGCGAGGAAGTAGCGCACCTGTCCGGGGTGACATGTCGGTTACGCACTCCTCGAATGCCCGCGTACGGGGAGGGGGACGACGATGTCACCTCTCCCTACAGCAGCCCCGTGATTCGGCGCGGTGAATGCGCGAACCCTGCTGGAGTACTGGCTCGCCGACTGACGGGAACAACGAAAGCTCAACTGGCAGGCCATATTCCGCTCTATCTGGAACACGGCAACATTCCAACGAAGCCGTAGCCGCGCAAATTCACACGTAGGTCGTGTGGCGAAGTAGGTGGTCGTGGGTCGGTGTGGGCTGTCATTGGGGCCGCGATCCGTTCGACGTCACAGATCCGTGCGAGCGGCCTGTGTCTCGACACAGGCGACGGCTGCGTCGAGCGCTGCTTCCAGCGGTGCGGGTTCGCGCTGGGCGCGGGAGACGAGCATGCCGCCCTCGTAGGCGGTGACGACGACGAGCGCCAGGCGGTTGATGTCGGTGTCCTGGCGCAGTTCTCCCGCATCGCGCATGGCGGTGAGGCCCTCGGCCACGGCGGCGGTGAGGCGGCGTAATCCGGCGGCCACCAGTTCGAGGAGTTCCGGATCGGTGTCGGGGATGTCCTCGGCGAACGAGGCCAGCGGACACCCCGTGCGACAGCCGGTCGCGCGCGCCGCGGCGACCACCGCATCCCGCCATGCGCGCAGATCGTGTAGCGAGCGCATATCGAGCAGCCACTTGTTGGCGACCACGACCTCTGTGCTGGATTGAATGACCGCCGCCAGCAGATCCCGTTTGTTGTCGAAGTAGTGATAGAGCTGCGAGGCGCTGACGCCCGCCTCATGCTGGATCGCCTCCATCGTGGTGCCGTGCGCACCGTTCGCGAGCATCAGGCGCGCGGCGGCGTCGACGATCTTGGCGCGGCTACGTAGTCCCTTGGCGGTCAGGGTATCGGTGGACATGGGCATCGGCTTCTCCGGACTCGATTTTGGTGTTGCTATTCCATTCTGCGCTCCGAGAATGAGAACAATGGACACAACGAATTCATTGGCGGTCCCGTCGGCTTCGACCGCGCTGGTGACGGGAGCGACGAGCGGTATCGGATTCTCGGTCGGTCGCGCGCTGGCGCGGCTCGGCTGGACCGTACTGGTGCACGGGCGCAGCGCGGAGCGTGCGTGCGACGCGGCAGCGCGCATGGGCGACGTGCCCGGCGGTCTGATCCCCGTCGATGCCGACCTCGACACACAGTCGGGGGTGCGGCGACTGGTCGATCAGGTGCACCGCGCCGCACCGGACGGTCTCGGCGTCCTGGTCAACAACGCGGGCGCCGCGTTCGATCGGCGCGGCCTCACCGCAGACGGCGTCGAACGGACCGTCGCCGTCAACCACCTGGCGGCCGCCGGACTTACCCGCGGCCTCGAATCGCTCCTGAAACCGATCGGGGAACAGAGGAATTCACCAGCGCGGGTGATCATGATGACCTCGTACCTGGAAGCGCGGGCCCGCCCGATCCAGGACTGGGCACTTCCGGGGGAGTGGACGCAGATGCACGCGTACGCGTCGAGCAAACTCGCCAACCTCGCCTACACCTACGCGCTGGCCGAACGGTGGCGCGACCGTATCGAGGTATACGCGGTGGACCCGGGGGCCGTGCGCACCGGCTTCCAGCGCAGCGCGGGCGGTCCGCTGCGCCTGATCGGCCTCCTCGGCGCACCCTTGATGACCACACCGGAGCGGCCGGCGCGCACGGTGGTCGCGACGGCCACCCGCCCCGCCCACCCGAGCGGCAGCTACATCCGTGCGGTCCGCGGCGTGGACACCGGACGCGCGAAGCTGTCCTCGGCCTGCTCTCGCGATCGTGCCTACCAACGCGACGTTTACGACGCCACCCAGCGCTTCCTGGGCGACTAACCTCGGCCAATCATGCCGGATGAACAGATAGCGGTTCTCGAATGGCGAAAGGTGCTCTGAACTGCAAGGATTCGACTTGTCGAAGGTTGAATCAGCAGTATCGAGGAGCACCTTTCTGGTGAGGGAGTCTACGGGGTGGTACCCGTCGCTGAAAGTTGACGGGGTCGGGTCGGGCGTGGTTTCGCAGGCCGGGGCGGTCGCGTTGCCGCGCACGGCGGCGAGGGTGGGGTTGGATCGGGCGTTGTCGCAGGTCCTTGCGCCGTGGCGCAAGCGGTTCGCAACTCATGATCCAGGCAAGATCGTGCTGGACCTGGCCGTGTCGGTCGCGGTCGGCGGCGATTGTGCCGCCGATCTGGCGATGCTGCGCGGCGAGCCGGGAGTGTTCGGTTCCGTGGCATCAGACCCCACGGTGTCTCGCCTGATCTCGACACTGGCCGGTGATGCACCGAAGGTGGTGTCCGCCATCGCGTCTGCTCGCGCCACCGCGCGAGCGGCGGTTTGGCAGGCCGCCGGTGACCAGGCACCCGACCACGCGATCACCGCGCAGGACCCGTTGACGATCGATCTGGATGCCACCCTGCTCGACGCGCACTCGGAGAAGGAATGCGCCACACCGACATTCAAGCGAGGTTTCGGGTTCCATCCGCTGCTGGCTTTCGCTGACCACGGCCGCGACGGCACCGGCGAACCCCTGGCCGAGCTGCTGCGCCCGGGCAACGCCGGCGCCAACACCGCCGCCGACCACAAGCGGGTCCTCGCTGCCGCGCTGGCGCAACTGCCGTGGCAGCCGGGCTATCGGGTCGGTCGGAAAGTTCTGGTGCGCACCGACTCCGGCGGCGGAACCCATGATTTCGTCGACTACTGCACTGCTCGCAGACTCCAGTATTCGCTCGGGTTCACCCTCACCGACGCCATAGTCACGGCGGTCGACGCGCTCCCCGAACACGTGTGGACTCGCGCCTACGACGCCGACGAGCAAGTCCGTGAAGGTGCCTGGGTCGCCGAGCTCACCGGCATGGCGGAGCTGGTCGGCTGGCCCGACGATATGCGGCTGATCGTGCGCAAAGAGCGACCACATCCCGGTGCTCAGCTGCGATTCACCGACGTCGACGGCCTCCGGTTGACGGCATTCGTCACCAACACCCGCCGCGGCCAACTGCCCGATCTGGAGCTACGGCATCGACGCCGCGCCCGCTGCGAGGACCGCATCCGCGCCGCGAAAGACACCGGACTGCGCAACCTGCCGTTCACATCCTTCGACGCGAACCGGATATAGGTCGCGATCGTCGCCCTCGCGCTCGATCTGACCGCCTGGCTGCAGACGCTCGGCCTGCACCACCACCGGGCGCGGCGCCTGGAACCGAAAACACTCCGCCTGCAACTATTCTCGATTCCCGCACGGATCGCCCACCACGCCCGCCGCGTTCATCTTCGTCTGTCACGCCATTACCGCCGTGGCCATAACCCAGCCAGTCCCCGGCATAGGTCGGGACCCAGTGGGAGAGCAGGCCCGGGCGTTCTCCGGTCATATCCAGTCCGGCGCCGTTGACGTGGCGGGGCATGCCGGGATCGCGGACCACGATGGCGTCCAGCCGCGCCCACACCGGCTTCGGCGACTCCACCACGGTCCGTGCGAAGTGGCCGCGCCCCTGCGGGTACAACGGCCGAGGAAAGGTGCCCTCGGTCCGCGCGGGCCCGCTCGGCTCGTCTCCGCCGTCGTTCATCGTGCTCACTCGGTCCAGGGGGTCAGATCGACCAGCCGCATCGAGAACGGGTACGCGCCGGGGGGCGTCCAGGGTCGGTTCGATCCGGGCGGTGGTGCCATCGATGTTGAGGATCTTGAACTGGCTGACACCGTTCGTGCCGATCCGGACTAAGTCTCCTACCTCCAGGATCGATACTATAATCGAACACATGTTCCCATCGGTGTGTGAGTCGGCGCGACCCTACCTGCGGCTCGGGATCTGGACGGAGCCCTCGCCGCGGTTCTGCCCGAACGGGCACCGCCTCGGCGCCGGACGCGCGATCGTCGCGGCCATGCCGTGCCGCCGCGTCGGCGGGCACCACCGCGCCCACACCTGCCTCGTGTGCGGTGCCACCACCTACAGCCCGCCCGTGCACAACGACTGCGAGCACTAACACTGGGCAACCCAGGCCGCACGCGGGATACACAGAGCGACAGCAGGATCGAGCTCTCGAGAACAGAATCTGTGCGACGATCGGATACATGGGGTGGGGACGCGACTTCTTCCGCGAATTCGGTCCACATGTGCTCATCGTCGTGATGTTGTGTGGTTGCCCGTGTGGCGTGCTCTTCGGCTTGTGGTACACCACCCCGACGGAGAACGGTCCAGGTGGACAAGCCTCGTGTGACAACGGCGTTCCGATGGTCTGCACGGTGGTCTTCGACCGGCGCGTGGAAGACCCGTCGGCGACGGCGTACGGCAAGCCGGTGCGCCTGGTCGCGGTCGAGGGCGATACCGCGGTAGTGGAGATCAAGGCGCTGTTCGGGTGGGTGACCAGTACTGTGCGCGCCACCGAGGCAACCACCGTGCACGGCGGAATTACCGACACCTACACCACGGTGACCATCGTCGACATCACCGAGGATCGCGTGATCATCGAACTGGAAGGCGCCAGCGACGCCTAGGAGCTGAACGGCGACCAGCGCCGGGCCAGCCCTGGCCACACCTCTCGTCACGCCGACCCTGTCGCAGCGCATCTACTTCAGCGCGGTGAGTCCGCCCACCGCGACGCGGTCGGCGTTCCACAGCGCCGAGCCGATCTCCCACTTTCACGGCGTCCTCGCGCGGCGCGACCGGCACCGCGCGTTCAGGTCCCTCCAGGGTGTGGGGCCTCGATTCACCGGGCCCTCAGCACAGGCCTGGCGGATGTCCCGGGCTAACGCGCCGTCACCGAGATCCTTCACCCGCTCACCGGTCTCACCGGAACAGCTACGGCACACCGCGCGGTGTTCGAAGCCGCCAACGCCCCAGTGCCGTTCAAACGAAAGGTATCGCATCATGCGTCGATCGAGTTCGTTCGAGTTGTGGTTCCCGCTGCGGCAGGTCTTGCCCATTGCCGAGCACGCGATGTCCGCTGGTGAGCATTCCTGGCCCGAGTGGGACACCGACAAACCCCACCCGGTGCCTCCGGCACTGGTATGGGCCAAAGACGAGGGCACCTATCTGCTGTCCAACGGTCGGCCTCGTCTGCTCGCCGACCCGACTCGACCCGACGGATCGTCGAAGGTGGTGTACGCGGTCGGCTACGACAACCGCAGCCACTTCAACTTTTCCGGCGCCGCGGTCGGCGGGGACGACTTCGTCGAATACATCGACCTCACCGAATCGTTCGACGGCGTGACGTTGATCGAGCTGATCCGCCACCACGCCGCCCACCACGGAATACTCATCCTCACCGCCCACCACGGCAGTTTCACCATCAGCTTCAGCTCCGCAGCGACCGACAGTCTCTGACCCCACTCTTCCGGCTCAATCCGCCGCTGCGGAATGGTCCGAAACGGCATGTCAGCTCGAGTGCCCATCGATACCGACCCTGCCCGCGTCTGCCGGGAAGCCTCGGCCGGTGCGGACGTCGACCCCGGCCGGGTGGTGTGGCTCGAACCCCTCTCTGGCGGGCCGGATCTCTCATCGGTGGCGGGGGTGCGTGGGCTTGTCGATCACGGCACGGTGCGGCGGAGCCAGTCGGTGCGTACGCGGCGAGCGGCGGCCGACAGTCCCGCCTGGGGAAAGAGTGCGTCGAAGCCGTGGAATCCGCCCGCCCAGATATGGAGTTCGGCTCGACCGCCCGCAGCCCAGATGCGGCTGGCGAACTCGACGTCCTCGTCGCGGAATACTTCGGCCGATCCGGCGTCGATGTAGGTCGGTGGTAGACCGGTGAGGTCTTCTGCTCGACTGGGCGAGACGTAGGCGGGGATGTGTTCGTCGGCGAGGCCGGCGAGCAGGGCGTTCCAGGCGAAGGCGTTGGTCTCGTGGGTCCAGATCGTCGGTTCGTCCGAGTACTGCCTGCTGGATGTGCTCGTGTTGCGGTGGTCGAGCATGGGGCAGCTGAGGATCTGCGCGCAGATGGGCGGGCCGTCCAGGTCGCGGGCCATGAGGGTGGTCCCGGCGGCGAGGCCGCCGCCTGCGCTGGTGCCCGCGACGACGATGCGGTGCGGGTCGATGCCGAGCTCGTCGGCATGATCGGCGATCCACAGGAGTCCGGCGTAGCAGTCCCGCACGGGGACGAGGCCGCCGTATTCGGGTGCGAGACGGTAGTCGATCGTGACCACGATCGCGCCGATCGCGTCCAACCATTCCAGCGGGATGTCCAGCTGGGAGAAGCGGTCGCCCATGATCATGCCGCCACCGTGCAGCCAGTAGACACACGGTGCCGCGGCGGTGGCGGTCGCAGGGGTGAGGACAGTCATCGGGATGTCGAAACCGTCGGAGGCGGGCACGAGGACTTCGCGGCGGTCGACCGGGCGGCCCGCCAGTAGAGTCTCCAGCGGCGTAGAGGGCATCTGTCGCAGCTGGCCGAGGATCTCGGAGGTGATCCGGGGTATGAGCGGCATGTCCGTGATGAGCGCCCCGAGTTCGGGGTCGAGGGCGGGACGGGCCAGGGTTTTCATCGGAATCCTTCGCGGGTGTTGGTGTCGGGGCTCAGAAGGCGGCTTTGCCGCCGACGGGGACGTAATCGGTGTAGGGGGCCGCGTCGGCGACGAGTTCCTGGACTCCGGCGACCAGGGCCTGGGCCGCCGCGCCGGCGAAGAGTCGATGGTGGTCTTCCCGGCTTGTCCAGCCTTCGGTGACGTGGATGAGATCGGGGTCGGACGACGACCGGCACACCAGGTAGACCACGCAGTGCTCGCTGGCGCCGGGGTTGCCGTCGTCGAGACCGGTCAGCAGCAGCTCCACCAACCGGTCGGCCATTCCGGGCTTGGCGGTCAAGAGGGCGTTGAATCCATAACCGATACGCACGGCTACTCCTTCATTCATATGATTCTCCCGGCTGACGAAGTCAGATTTGCGGCGCCGGGACAGTGGATGCTTCTATTCAAGCTGTTCAGAGCACATAATCGGTAGAATGATCGACTCGTTTACTTGCCTGATACTCCATTCGTGTGGAGGTTTGATGCAATGGCGTGGTGTCATCGAGGCATGAGCTTCGATGAACTCCGCGCATTGCTGGCCAAACATGTGCGCCCCGATGAGACGACCGCCATCGCAGGCCTGTACATCGCGCAGGTGCACCGGTCGGGCCCGCCGGAAACGCAGATGTCCGGCACCGTGTTGGCGGTTCTGGCGCAGGGCGCCAAGCGCCTCGCGGTCGGCGAGGAGGTGTTCGAATACCGGCCGGGCGATTACCTCGTCACGTCGCTGGACTTGCCGGTCACCGGCTCGTTCGTAGGCGCGAGCAGGGAGACTCCCGCGCTCGGGCTCGCCCTGGTTCTCGACCCGGTCACCATCGCCGATCTGCTGCTGGCGGCGGGCGCGGGCGAGTTGCCACGCAGGCAACGCAGGACCGTACCCGCGGTTGCGGTCGGCAAGCTGACCGCCGAATTGCTTGATGCCCTGGTTCGGCTCGTCCGGCTGTTGGACCATCCGGGTGATCGCGCGGTGCTGGCTCCACTGGTGACACGGGAGATCCTGTGGCGGTTGATCGTCGGCGAACAGGGCGAGGCGGTGCAACAGCTCGGGCTCGCCGAGAGCGGGCTGCACCACATCGGGCGCGCGGTGCGCTGGATCCGCGAGCACTACGACGAGCCGTTCCGGGTCGACGACCTGGCTCGCCTGTCCGGCATGAGTTCCTCGGCGTTCTACCGGAATTTCCAGATCGTCACCGCGCAGAGTCCGCTCCAGTTCCAGAAGAACATCCGGCTCCAACATGCGCGACTGCTGTTGGCGTCGAACTCCCGCGACGTCACCGGCGTGGCTCACCGTGTCGGCTACGACAGCGCGTCGCAGTTCAGCCGGGAGTACCGCCGGTTGTTCGGCGAGCCGCCGAGCCGAGAGGCCAAGCGCGCCTTCGCATCATCGTCACCTGACCTGCCCGCCTGACGAGCCGCGCCGCCCGCCGCGGGCATTCGGCGGGTTTCAGAGGCGCTCGCCGCCGGACACCTCGAGCACCTGTCCCGTGATCCAGGCCGCCTCGTCGCTGAGCAGGAACGCGATGGCCTTCGCCACATCGTCGGGTTCCCCGATGCGGCCCAGTGCGACCGCCTCGGCGATCGCCGGAACCAATTCGGGCATCCTGGTGAAGGCGTCGTCGGCGATTCTCGTGCGCGTGGTGCCGGGCGCGACCGCGTTCACCCGGATGCCACGAGGGGCGAGCTCTTTCGCCCAGAACGCGGTCACGGTGTGCATGGCACTCTTGTACGCCGCGTAGGCGGAATAACCCGGCGTCGTCCGGGACGGCAGGGCGGAGGTGCTGCCGGTGTTCACAATCGCTGCACCATCAGCGAGGACCGGCAGCAGCTTCTGGGTCAAAAAGTATGAGCCCTTGAACAATACGTTGTGCAAGGCGTCGAAGGTCTCCTCGGTGATGTCGGCGAACATCGCCGGGCCGCCGAAGCCGGCGTTGTTGACCAGATAGTCCAGCGTGCCGGTGCTCCACCGTGCTCGCAGCGCGTCTGTCACCGTGACGACGAAATCGTCGATGCCCCTGACCGCGGCCAGATCCAGTGGCAGCGCGAGCGCCGCACCACCCTCGGACTCGATAGCGGTGACCGTCTGTTCGGCTTCTTCGGGGTGGGACCGGAACGTGATGATGACACCGATGCCCCGGCTGGCCAGCAGGCGAGCGGTGGCTTGCCCGATACCAGCGCTACCTCCGGTGATGAGTGCTGTCTGCATGTGGTGTGCCCGCTTTCGAGTTGAGGTTGTGAAGTGTCTATATTCAATGTGATTCGCATCTTCGGGCGTAGGCGAAATCGCTCGAAGACTTGCCCATTTCTCTCACTCATTGCTTCTCGATGCGCTGGTGCCATGGCAGGCAATCCAGCAGCCCTCGGCCAACGGTCAGGCACATTGATGCGCGCGGCAGCACGGATGCGGCTAGGACGAGGGATCTCGCGTGCGGTCCACGGGTCCGGCACGGAACCGGTTCGCGAGGCCGGCTTATCAACGATTGCCCGGGGGTTACCCACAGCGAGGGTGGGTTCTTCAGCGCCGCCTCTGGAGTCTCTCCGAGCAACTCACGGGCACGTCGAATTCCCGCTCCATGATCGGCCACGAGATCTGTCTCCAGATCCGATTACTGTGTTGCCGCCACGGAATGCAATTCGGTTGACCAGCGGATTCACTTACCAACTCGGCCAATGGCTTCCGTTCACGAGTGAAGGTTCGCACCGAAAGCGTGTGCTGCCTGCGTGATGGCCGCGTCCGCGGCGAGCGTGCCGCGCATGACGTCGAGCATCATGAAGGCGTTGGTGACACCGGAGTAGCGGGTCGCCAACGCTGGCACGCCAGCCCGGCGCAGTGCGCTGGCATAGGCTGCCGCCACGAAGATCTGCGGGGCGGGAGAACGTGCCGGTCAGTGTTATCCGATCAGCCGCATCCACTCCGCGGCTACCTTCGCGCTGCGGGCCAGGCTCAACGCCATGGCCCGGCGCCCGATCGCAGTGGAGTCGGGGCCGGCGAACCAGCGCGCGATGGGTTGGCGGTTCTTGTCGAGATTGCAGTCTGCGCAGCAAGGTTCGAGGTTCTCCGGTGAGCTGTCGCCGCCGTAGGCGATCGGTCGAACATGGTCGATACACATCGCGGTGGCACCGCAGTACACGCACCGGGCGCCGGGGGCGAGAACAGCGCTCCGCGGCGGCTTGGGGATGTAGCGCAGCCGCTCTCGGCAGTCCTGGCACAGCCCGCTGAACCCCTGATCGTAGTTGATTTCACCGCCACACTGCACGCAGACCGCGGGCTCACCAGCAACTTGCCGCTCCTCGCGGCGCGCTAACCGCTCGGCTTCACGTTGCCGACACGGGACGTGGAAGTCCGCACCGGCCTTACTGCGAACCGGTCGCCCGCAGTACTCGCATGCGCGCTTGACGTAGCCACCATCGGCGGAGTGGGGCGGCACCGAACTGGTCAACAGCCGGGTCGCGGTCGATCAGGCGGACGTGGTGGTGCTGCTGGGTACGGCGCCGTAGACGGTCGGGTCCGGGCCGGTGCGGGTGCCGGTGTCCAGGGTCGCGAGCAGGTCGTGGTCGTCGAGGGCCAGTTCGTAGCCGCGCGGGATTTGTCCGCTGTGTACCTTTTCGGCCGTGTCGTAACGATGGCTCAACGGCAATGACGATCTACCCTGTGAAACACACACCGGTCGCGTAGCCCGCTCGTAGAACTACTCCTTCCCAGAGAGAGAAGGCACATTGATGCGTGCAACCGTGATGGTCTCCGCTGCCGCGATCGTCCTGTTGACCGGCGGAACGGCGCTGGCCTCCCCGACGCCTGTCACCTTGCGTGGAGAGATCTCCGGCAAGTGTCTGGATGTCTATGGTGGTGGTAGCGAGAGTCACCGGCAGATTGTGCAATTCGGCTGTTCAGACGACCGGAGCCAAAGGTTCATCATCAAAAAGGCGAGTGAGGATACCGTGGTGGTCCTGACCTTCGCGGGTAAATGCTGGCACCTCAAAGATAGGTCGACAGCGGACGGCACTCATGTCATCCAATGGGAGTGCAATGTGCCGCGCAGTCAGACATTTGCCATGCGGCAGGAGGGTTCGGCCGCTGCGGTGTTCACCCACCCTGCCTCCGGGAAGTGTCTAGGCATCCCCAACGCCGACACCAGCCACTCTGCGCCACTCGTGCTGCTGCCCTGCGACGCGCCTGGCGTCCAGGGCTTCATCGTGCGATGACGCGAGAGGTGCAGCTTTCATCTGGTCGAGGTGAGTGATCGCCTCGACCAGGTGGGATTCGATGCCGCGGTGTCGGGGTCGGGCAGACCGCGGCGGAAGGCCCAGTCGTCGACACCGACCTCCACGAGCTGACCGACCACCGGCCCGACGCGCGTGAAAAACTCCGCCAGCAGCGGGCAGCGGCGCTGATGTCGTCCGACGCCATCGGTGACCTGCTCACTAAAAATCCTTCGCGGGCAACCCGATTCGAGGCATCGGAACCGGCGCACCACCAGCCGGATCACCACCTCGCGACCCGCCACGGCAAAGTCGCAGATCCATCGCGCGTATCGACTGTGCACCCTGCTCGACCGAGACCCGCATGACGGGCACTGCGCCGATGCAGCGCAGCCACCGCCTCGAACCGAATCGTCGAGCTCGTCGCGGACACTCCGTCTAGCCGGACGCTACTCAGATGCGGAAACAGCAGGCCGACAACGGATCTCGCAACATCATCCAACACCACGAACTGCGTCTATAAGCGATCACCCTGCGGCCCTGCCGGGATCGACACGCATCGACCATCAAATTCGGGCCAGAGCCACTTGTTAATGGCCATTGACATCCGGGGCAAAGTCTGCGCGAACCTGCGGCGCTCTGTGCGGCGTTCTAGCCTTTGTTAGGCAAGTCATGTGTCGGAATTGAGGTTGTCGGGATACCCGACCGGCCCCGCGATTAGTAGTATGGGAGCGGCCCCTCGATCAGTCGGCGAAGATATGTGTATTTCGAGGTGTAGTCCGATTCGAAGGCGATGTTGCGGTCGGCGAGGAACTTCTGTGTCCATTGTTTCAGGTGGTCGAGTTCGTCGATGATCTCGTTGCCGCAGTCGCGGGTGTCGCCTCGGGTGCGGATGTATTCGACTTCCAGTTGCTGCAGGGTCGCGTCGTGGTCCCTGAACTGGCATCGATCGGTCATCAGTGAGTAGATGTGGCCGGTTTCGCTGCTTTCGAGCATGGCGTCGAAGCGGATGCGGTCGAAACTTCCGAGGTAGCAGGCGTCAAGGCGGAGTTGGCGTGCGAGGTGGGCGTGCATGTCGTCGGTGGTGGCGAGTGCGTACGGGTAGTTGTGTTTGTGTTCGATGCGGGCGAATCCGTCGTGGCGGAACTGCTTGCGTTTGATGGTGTAGCCGCCGTTGAGGCGGGGGATGAAGGAGGCGTACCCGTGATCGGACTCGTCGGGGCCGGTGATGTCGAACATGTGGTTGCCGAATTGCCATAGCTCGAAGTCGTTGCGGAACTCGGCGCGGTAGCGGCTCAGTTCGTCGTGGCCGATCTGGGTGGTGATGTCGCGGGCGAGGGTGTAGATGTCGGTGTCGGGGGCGAGGGTGAACTTGTGTTCGTATTCGATGTCGGGATCGTGGGTGAAGTACCAGCATTCGTGGCTGCCCACATGTTTCGAGTACGCGGGCAGTCGCTGGAGTGTGTGGGTGAGGGCCTGTGGTGGTGGGCGCTGGTGGCGGGTTTTCGCGTCGAGGGTGTCGACGTGGTGGAACAGGGCGTCGTCGGCGCCGAGGCGGATCGGCAGATACACCTGCCACGTGCCGTTGTTGGCGGGTGCCAGCAGGGCCAGCGGCATCGTGTCGGGCACCGGCCGGCTGCCGTGGATCGAGAGTGTGAGGTGGGTGTAGGTCACGGATTCGTCGGCCGCGACAATGCGGCCGCTGTCGGTGATGTGGTACACGGTTCGACTGTCGCGCAGTTGGTCCCATCGCAGGACGCGGGTGGCGTGGCCGCCGACGGCGTGGACGTCGACGAGGCGGTGTACGCCGCGGTCTGCGCTGGTGCGGGTGGGGTCGGGGTAGCGGCTGCGCCACGATCCCAGGATCAGCCAGCATGGAGGGTTTTCAGGCATGGCAGTAATACCCCCGAATATGTTGTTGTTCAGGTGAGTTCGTTCAGGCGCGGTGGGTGATTCGGCGCGCGGTGTTCAGTGCGATCAGCACGCCGAGGCGGGCGGCGAGCAATGCAGTGGCGGCGGGCAGGAGTGCGCGTTTCCAGCCGGTGCGGGTGGTGGCGTAGAAGATGGCGGCGCTGCGGTGGTGGTGCCACAGCGATTTGGTTTTGCGGGTGCGGCTGGACTGGCCGCCGTGGTGGATGACCCAGGCAGGTCCGGACAGGACCGTGCGGTAGCCGCTTTGCCGCAGCCGCCAGCACAGATCGCAGTCCTCGAGGTACATCCAGTAGCGCTCGTCGAAGCCTCCCATCGCTTCCCAGAGTGGGCGGCGCATCATCAGGCAGCATCCTGACACCCAATCCACGATCTGATCGGAGTCCGGGTGGTCGGATGCGTCGCCGAAGTAGTCCTGGGTTGCGGCGTTGTTCGGCCTGAGGATGCCCATGACGGCGTGACGGGCCGCAGTGGTGGTCGAGGGAAACCTGCGTCCGTTCGGATACGGGGTGCCGTTGGTGACCATGCGGGTGCCGACAACGCCGACCTGTTCGTCGTCGAGGGTGGCGCGCAGGGCTTCCAAGCATTTCGGATCACCGAGTGCCGCATCGGGATTGAGGATCGCTACATAGTCGCCGTGGCCGGTGGCGGCGGCTTGGTTGATGGCGGCGGCGAACCCGATGTTGGTGGGGTTGGCGATGGGTTCGACACCGAGATCGCGGGCGACGGTGAGGGTGTCGTCGGTGGATGCGTTGTCGATGACGGTGATCCTCACCTGGTCTGCGATGGTCTGCGCGCGCACCGAGGCGACGGCGTCGGACAGCAGGCGGGCGCTGTTGTAGGTGAGGATGATGACATCGATGCTGCTCATCGTTGTGGTTCCTCTCGCTGGGGCACGTGGTTGACGGGATGGGGTGTCGGTGCGGGTCCGGCGGACGGTATCACTGCCTGCGGTCCGGCGTGGAGCACCCGGCGGCCAGCAGGGAGCGCACCACCCCGCCGGAACCGGTGTAGCGGCCGGTGTACTGGCGTGCGTGGCCGTGCATCGGCCAGAACGCGATCTTGCCGATCGTCATGCCGGGGTACACGCGCACCGGCATCGCCGCGCGCAGCTCGAGTGTCCAGGGGATGACCGCGCCGCAGTGCCCCAGCGGCGCCGACAGTTGGATCCGCAGCCCGAGTGCCGAGACCGATCGGCAGGCGTGCAGGGTCGCGGCGTGGCAGGTGCCGCCCATGATCTCCTGGGTCGCTGCCAGATACAGCGTGTTCGGCCGCAGCACGTACCCGGTCTCCTGGATCGGGCACGACAGGGTCGCGATATCGGTGTGGGGGTCGAGGATGCCGCCTTCGGGCGGACGGTATCGCAGCAGTTCCTCACCGAGGTGGAAGGCGTAGCTGTTGGCGCACAGTCCGGTCGGGTCGAACGGGGCGATCACGATGTCGCCGCGGCGCACCGCGGCGCGGATGGCGGGCCCGGTCAGCACGGCAACACCTCGTTCACCAGTGCGGATACCTTTGATTCCAGCTCGGTGAGGGTGCCGTCGTTGCGGATCTCGTAGTCCACCTCGACGGTTTCGACGCCGGCGGTGCTGGCATCGGACAGGCTTACGTAGCCTTGGGCGGCCAGGCGCTTGCCGCGCAGTTCGTCCGGTGCCGAGATCCGCACGGCGGTCCAGCCGCGCCGCCGCAGTTCGGGGTAGTCGATGTCGTAGGAGCGCACGTCGTCGTTGACCAGCACCTGCGCGGGTGTGGCGGCGGCGCGCGCGAGGAAGTCCTCGACCAGGAACCGGGGGTGCCGGTGGCGGATCAGGCGGGCGATCGCTTCGAGCAGTTGCTGATCCTGCTGCCCGTCGGGCAGCCGTCGGCCGAGGCGGGTATAGAAGGCGTCCTGCAGGTCGTACAGCGGCGCGGCGACCTTCACCACTTCGCACGAGAGCCGCCGTCGCGTGGCAGCGGAGCGGACGAAGGCGGCGGTGGTGGATTTGCCCGCGCCGGAGTGGCCCAGCACGCACACTCGGGTCGGTGGCGTTGTGTGCTCGTGTGCGGTGGTCATGGCTGCTGGCCTCCTGATGGGGTAAGTGTGTAGACCGCGCCGTCATCGATCATCACCAGCACGCCGTCTGGCGCGTGGTGTACGGCGCCGGGAACATTGTTCTCGCGCAGGATGATTGCGAGGTGGCACAGCCGCGAGCCCGCGTCGAACAGGAAGGCGTCGACGTGGCCGAGCAGGGCGGCGAGGATGGCGAAGGGGTGGTGGGCGGAAACGATCACCTGTTCACCGCGGGCGTGGATCTCGCGGGCGCGGGCGACGACGTCGGCGATGGCGCGGTGACCGCTGACATCGACGCCGCCGCTGACGCTGACCGCCGGGGCGATCGACAATCGTTGCAGCACATCGTCGTCGGTCATACGTAGGACACGCCCGACACAGCGCCCCCGGGCGAGCATGATCGAGTCGGCGGAGGCCGGAACCGCGAACGCGTCGTGCTCGCCGGCGCCGAGCACGGTGTGGTCGATGTAGTAGACGGTGCCGTGGACGTCGACCACCCATTCCACCGCGACCGGGCCCAGCTGTTGTTCCAGGCGAGTGCTGAACAGGGCGACGTGGCGAACGTTGGCGGTCCCGCCGAACACTGTCGCGGCGGGCGCGGGCGTGGCGGCGGTGAACCGGATCTCGGTGCAGGTGGCGGTGCCCCGGTTCATGGCCAGCAGTCCGTCGGTCGAGGTCTCGGCGTAGAACTTGTTGCTTGTGCGTCGGGTGATCACCCCCCGGCGCCCGGTGAGGAATTGGCGGACCAGCACCGTCAGCGGTTCTTCCGCGGGCGTGGCGGCCAGCAGCCGTTCCAGATGTCCGCGCAGGTGCACGTAGTCGAGGATGGTCTGCCGCTCGAATTCGCTGGCGTCGACGATCACGCGGGCACCCTCGAGCGCGGGATCCAGAGCAGCCGCCAGGTCGCCGTACCAGCCGGGCCCTGGATCGGCCGGGACGTACACCACGAACGCGGCACCCCGGGCCAGTTCCAGTTCGGTGGCGAGCTGGGCGGCAATCCGGCGCTTCGAGATGAAGTGCGCCACGGCTGGGCCGATCGGCCCGAGCGGGATATCGGACGGGATCGCGTCGTCGTAGAGCCGCACGACTGCGGGGCGATCGCGGGCGCTGGTGTGGCGGGCGGTGTTCGGGCGCGCCTGCACCAGATACAGCGCTTCCTCGCTGGCGCGCACCCATTCGATATCGACCGCCGCCTGCGCGAGGTGCGTGCGCGCGGCGTCGACGAGCTGACCGATTCGCGCAGCGTCACGGTCGGATACCAGGTCCTCGTCGGGGGTCTGTGTGCCTGTGGCGAGTGCATCGGCGCGGCCCCGCACGGCTTCGATGTGCGTCCGGTCCGGGTCGGCGGGGTCCAGGCCGGTCATGGCGATGCCCGCGATGTCGGGTTCGATCATGGCCTGCACGATGACCGCCATGCGTGGCGCCGGGTCGAGATCCCCGCCGCGCAGCCGGGCGGTGACCGCGGCCAGCGAATAGAACGAGCGCCAGACCGCAGCGACCGCGGCCGCCACACCGGCGGCGTCCACGTCCAGCGCACTGTAGTACACACCCGCGTGCGAGGTCGCCGCCGAATCCTCTCCGGCCGCCGAGGACCGCACCGCGAAGCGGCTACCGGGATCGAACACCTCGCGCAGCCGCCGCGCCAACAGCTCCGAGGCCCGGGGCGGGAGCGCTACCTCACCGACAAGCCCGGCGAGGCGGGTCACGTCGTCGACGATGTTGGCTCCGACCGTGGCCTGTAGATCGGAGAACACCGCACCGATCTGCTCGACCACTCCCGATGGCAGCGCCGAGGCGAATTCCGTTGCCGGTACGACGATCAACTCCGGCACCGGCACCACCGATGCGAGCCGCGCGAGCGTCGCGGCTTTCGCGCCCACCCGATCCGGATCCAGGCGGGGCCCATCCAAGCCGGGAAACCGGAAGCGGGCAAGGTCGCTGTCGAGGGTGCGCCAGCTCTCGCTGGCTCGCGGCCCCTGAGCGCCCTGGTATTTTCCGTCGTAGCAGACGATGTCTCCCGAGGGGACCCACCACATCATCTGCCCGATCTCCATGCCCGGATACACCCGCACCGGCGCGGTGGGCAGCAGTTGCAACGTCCAGCGGCCCTCGTAGCCGATATCACCGAGTCCCGAGGACAGGTGGATCGACAGGCCCAGCCGCGCGATGCTCGACCGTGCCGCGAATGTGGGCGCGAACTTAGTGCCGCCCAGCACTTCCGCCGTTCCCGCCAGATACAGCCGCCCCGCCTCGAGCACGAAGCCGTCCTCACCGATCGTGAACTCGGTGGTCGGGTTGTCGAGTCGGGCGTCCAATTCCGCAAAGCTGTACACGCGCAGAGTCGATCCGAGGGTGAAGTTGTAGCTGTTGGGGTTCAAGCGCGCAGCGTCGAACGGGTCGATCCGGATCGCTCCGCGCTGCCACTGGCGATGGATCTCGTCCCCGGTCAGGATCGTCACGACAGGTCACCCGCCGCGTGTGGCAGCAGGATGCTGTGATGGCGTCGCTCGGTGTCGGCCACAGACATCACCAGATGCACGCGGTCGGTCGAGCCGGCATTGAACGCTGTGTGGCGCAGCCGTGTGTCGAATACCCGCAGCTGCCCGTCCGCCGGGATGTGATGCCCCTGCCCGTCCGGGCCGACCAGGAACGCGTCCGGGTCGGTGTGGATGGCCAGGTGCGCGCGCTTGGTCGCATCCGCGTGCACCCGGTAGATCTGCTGGGGCCGCATGATCATCAGCCGCATCCGGCCCACCGGGAACAACGCCCTCACCGAGCGCCACACTGTCGCGAAGTAGGTATCGGCGAATTCGTCGTTGAAGCACGAGAATTCGCTTTCCAGATGCCGAATGGTGCCATCAGGGGCGAACTGAGATTCCAAGCCATCGCCCGGCCGATCTACCGCGCCGGGACGATGCGTCAGCGACACGCAGGTCACCCGATCGCCAGCGCGGTCGGTGACCAGCGGCCGCACCCGTTCCATCACCTGCTCGCAGGCCTGCCGCAGCAGGTTCACATCGAACACGGCATCGGCCGGACCACGATAGAACTCCTCGGCTCGGCTCTCACTGATCCCAATAGTTTTGGTGGGCAACTGATTCACGAGATACTCCGTCCTTTGTCCACGCGATGATGTGTCGTGATCCACCATGTGCCCGCGTACGCCGACCGTGCACTCCCGATCGGTTATGCGATATGCGTGTGCGGTAATACGCGCAGCTGGACATCGCCGATCTGCCTAGCCTCGTTCTTTCACGTGGGTGATGTGCTGGCCTGATTTGGTTGGATGGCCCGTGTGCGGCCGTTTTGGCTGTAGAACGGTGTGAGGGGGTGGCCCGTGCAGCGGGTTGGCTGCTGGGTTCCACGGGCCCGGATGGTCCTTTCGGTGGTTGTGGGGGCGGGCTTTCCGCTGGTCAGGTGGCGTGTAGCCGGTCGAGGGCGGTGAGCGCGAGGCTGGTGGCCGGGGCGGTGCGGGATAGTCGCAGGTGGACCTTGCGGGCGTGGCGAGCGATCCGTGCGGGTATTGGGAATAGGTGCAGGCGTAGGGTTTTCGGTTCCCAGCGGCGGGCGGGGTGGTCGTGTAGAGCGAGTCTTTGCAGCCAGGCGGTCAGGTCGAGCGCGAGCGACGATGGCCAGCCAGATCCGGTTGGCGTCGAAGCCGCGGAACGGTAGGTTGCGTAGTCCGGTGTCTTTGGCGTTGCGGATGCGGTCTTCGCAGCGGGCGCGGTGACGGTGACGCAGTTCGAGTTCGGCGAGCTGGCCTTTTCTGGTGTTGGTGGCGAACGCGGTGAGCCGGTTGCCATCGTGGTCGGTGAACCGCAGTTGGGAACCGGAGTGTGGGCGTTCGCGGCGGATGATCAACCACATGCCCGGTGGCCAGCTCGACAGGTCGATCAGGCCGGTGATCTCGGCGCCCGCGGCCCCGTCACGGGGTTTCATCATCGCCGTTGTAGGCCGGTGTCCACGCGTGTTCGGGAAGGTAGTCCAGTGCGGCGATGATGTTTTCGCTCAATCCGAATCCGATCGAGTACTGCACCCGGCGGGCGTGGCAGTAGTTGAGGAACTCATGGGTGCCGCCACCGGCGTCGGCGCGGACCAGTACCTTGCGCCCGACCCGATAGTCGGGCTGCCACGGCAACTGGGCGAGCGCGGCGGCCGGGACAGTCTTGTGGTCAGCGGCGGTGTTGACACCGGCATTGCCTGCTCGTAGCAGGTCCGCGGCCGGCTCTCCGGTTGCCCTCGGCGCCGTGGTCGATGAACGCCAGCAGCGGGTGAAAGCCGTATCCGCGTTGAATGTCGTTGCGGCGCATTCTTTTTCGCTGTCTGAATCGAGCAGGGTGGCGTCGATGTCGATGATCAGCGGATGCTCGGCGTCGATCTCGTGATCAGGAGCCCGGTCACCGGCCCTCGACCAGGCAACTGCTCGTGCTTGCGCGCGGGCCGATGCTATGGCCGACAACGCTTTCGGCGCATCCGCTGCCAGTGTGGTGATCAACCGGGACACCGTTGGATCCGAGGCCACCGGCCCGAACACGCTGAGGTTCCCCCGCTAATCAGGAGAGCGGATTATCTGGTTCCAGCGGGAACCTGATGATGGTAGCTGGCTTCGTATTCGTCGGGTGATCGCCAGCCAAGCTTCTTCTGGATCCGTTGGGTGTTGTACCAGCCGTCGATGTAGGCGAACAAGGCGTTCTCGGCGTCTTCCCTTGTCCGCCAACTGTTTCGATATACCAACTCGGTCTTCAGGGTGGAGAAGAAATTCTCCATGAGCGCGTTGTCGTAGCTGTCACCGACCGACCCCATCGACTGCGCTATCCCGTTGTCGGCCAACCGGTTAGCGAAGCGGATCGCCGTGTAAGGGATGTCCCGTAAGTCTGACTCGGTGACAGTGCCGGTCCACTGGCCAGGAATCAGCAGGCGTGGGCAAGGTTGGCCAGCCTCGCCACCCCGGACATCGCGACACTCACCCCATCACCGCGCAACCGGCAGTCGCGCAATATCTTCCAGGTCTTCATCCGGGCGAAGGCATGCTCGACACGGGCGCGGACCTTGCGGTGGGACTTGTTGTGTGCCTGTTTCCATTCCGGCAGCTCGACACCAGGCGAGCGGCGGTGCGGGATGATCAAGCCGGTGCCCTGGTAGCCGCCATCAGCGATCACCACCGCGTTGCGGCAAGCCTCGGCCGCACCGGACTCGGTCCAGGCCCGGCAGTCGTTGCGGTTGCCCGGCAACGGCCGCCCGAGCGCGACGACGAGCTCGGTGTCGGCATCGATCACGACCTGATGATTGGTCGAGTACCGGTAGTTCTTACTCTGGGCGGCGACCTTGTGATCACGGGTCGGGACCAGGGTCCCGTCCACGATCAACACCGCACCACGGCCGAACCGGGCCCGGGGCCGTAGCGCCAACGCCGGCCCCAGGTCATCGATCACCCGGGCCGCGGCCGATTTCGAGACCCCGAACACCGCCGCGAGCTGACGCATCGTGAGGTTGGTCCGCCAGTAGGAGGCCACCAGCAACACCCGGTCTTCGAAACACAACCCCCAAGGCCGGCCCCGCAACGGCCGATCAGCGCCCTCGCGCCGCAACTGGGTGATCAGGCGAGCGAACGTGCGTGGTCGCAGCCCGGAGAACAACTCCACCATCACCGGGTCAGACGCCGAGTTCACCACCCGCGACACGATACCCGTTGCCGCTCAACGGCTTACGGGACATCCCTTAGGTCGACCCGCGGTCGGAATGATGAACCAGCTGCCCGTCACGAACATCGCGGGTCCAGACCGCGTACTCGAGAGCACCGAGGACCAGCTCGGTGTCACATCGGTCCGAGCACTTCCAGCCCACGATCCGATTCGAGAACGCGTCCCGGACCGCGGCCAGCCAGAACACGCCCTCGCCGCAGACGATGCGGGTGGCATCGGCAACCCACAACCGGTCCGGCTCGCCAGCCGTGAAGTCGCGGTTGACCAGGTCTGGAGCTGGGGTGGCACGCCGATCCTGCCGGGTCGAACCCACCCGCCACTTCTTACGCAGGAACGCGCCCTGCAAACCCGCATCCCGCATCAACCGCTCGACGCGTTTGCGGCCGACCGAGAAACCACGCCGGGCCAGCATCGCGTGAACCCGCGGCGACCCGTAAGTCCCGCCGGAGCTGGTATGGATATCGACGATCTCGGCCAGCAGCTCTTGGTCGGCCAAACGTCGCTGAGACGGCGTCTGCGCCTGCCGCAACCAGCCGTAATAGGTCGAGGACGCGATTCCCAGAACCCGTAATACGAGCTCGACCGGGTGCTGCGGGTGTTCGCTGACGAACGCCACGATCACCGCCGGGTCTGGCCGAGCTCCGAGGCGAAATACGCACTCGCATCACGTAATACGGCGTTGACTCGCTCCAGCTCCGCGACCCGCTTCTTCAGGGCCCGGTTCTCGGCCAGCATGTCGGTCGTCGGCTTGTCGTCTCGCTCGCCGGCATCGGCCTCGGCTTGGCGGATCCACAGCCGCAATGCTTCGTGATGCACACCGAGCTGGGCGGCCAGTTTCCGTATCGTCGGCTTCGGATCGGACTCCCGATACAGCCGTACTGCCCGCGCCTTCAACTCATCTGGATACTTCTTCGGTGCTGCCACGAATGACTCCTTCCGGTCCTATCGGACCACAGTCAGAGCCCTCCGAGAAACCGGGGGAACCTCACTTGGCTCCGCCTTGATAGCCGCGGGCCTTGATCTCGTGGAAGAGTTCGGTGGCGTTGGTGCAGCCCTCGTTCCATCGCTGATGCAAGTAGGGCTTGAACTCCTCCAACAGGCTCGGACGCTGTCCGGTGCCATTGTTGACCAGCAACTCCTCGAGACTGGCCGCGCGGGCGAAGCGCCGTACGGTTCCGCGGGCAAGACCGAGCCGGGCGCTGATGGCCAGGATGCTCACGCCGTCGTCGAGTAGCGCGTGAATCGTGGCATATCGTTCACGGGCCCGCACAGCCCATTTGTCTGTCCTGTCCGCCGGTAGCTCGGTCCTCGCGCTGGTTACCGGGATCTCCGGTTGGGTCGCGATGTCCGGCTCGCTGGCTGACGGTGCGTCGGCCTGCGCCTGTTCGGCGGCGGCAACCAGAGTGTCGCGGTGCCGGGCAACGACACGTTCGACTGCTTCGCCGAGGTTGTGCCAGATGTGCCAGCGGTCGGCGACCTGCAATGCATGGGGTGCACCGGCGGCGATTCCTTCGGCGTAAGCGCCGGCGCGGTCCCGGCAGACGATCTCGACGCCGGGATGGGCCCGCAGCCAGGCTGCGAGGGTTTCGGCACGGCGGTCTTCGAGCACGTCGACCGGGCGTCGGGTCTCGATGTCGATCAGAATCGATCCGTAATGATGCCCGCGACGCAGTGCGAAATCGTCGACACCGAGCACCCGTGGGGTCGCCCGGTCCGGATCGGGCAGTGCCCGGATCTGCCGCAACAGCGTCATCCGGCTGACTGTAGACGCTAGATGACGGGTCATCCGAGCCCCGGGACGACCGCCCAATGCCAGCGCGACCGCACACAGCAGCCGTTGCAAGACGCTCGTGCGCCGGGCATACCGCGCCGCCAACCCTGTGACCTGCTCAGCGAAAGTCCTTCTGCCGCACTCGGAGTTGTCGCAGAACAGCCGCCTCACCATCAGCCGGATCACGACCTCACGACCGGTGATCGCGGTGTCGGCCAACCGTCGCCGATAGCGGCTATGGACCCGACGGGACAACGTTCCGCAGCCCGGACAGGCGGCGTACTCGTCGCGAGTCCTCACTTCGAGGTCCACCCGAAGCCCGACCGCTGTCACAGCGTCGAACTGCAGCCCATCCAGATGCGGGAACAAGACCTCGATCGGCCCAAGATCAGAACACCCGCGACATGATCGATCATCAAGCACCCGTTGGCAATCCGGGACCGGTCAATCACGTAAACCGTGCCAGATCCATTTTTCACGTTCTGCCGACATGCATCGTGGTAGCCGGACGTGCCGCATACCGAGGCGCTGCATGAGATCGGCCCTTGCACCGTGTTCTGGACGTGGGTCGACAGCCGCAGCGAGCAATGTCAGCCGGGTGCCGCCCTTACGGGCCTTGCCTGGGGTAGACGGCATCGCCAGTGAACGCGATCTCTCCGAGCAATGGCCACAACGCCACCTCGCGTAGCGTCAACAGGATGGCAGGGACACCCGGATACTCTGGCCCTTCGGAGGGGGCGCGGCGGCTGGCGGTCGAGTGTCGACCTCGAGTGCCTGTATTGACCCAGCGCCTGATGTCGGCGATCTTCACCGATATTCCGGAATGGACCGATTACTCGCCGGTGAGCCGGGACGACCTGCGCGCCGGCTGTCGCAGCTATCTGGCCAGAGTGCTCGATCTGTTGGCGGGGGAGGTGACCGCGGCGGACCGCGATGATGTCGCCACGGCGATCGGTCGCGATCGCGCCGCCCAGGGTGTGCCTTTGGAGGTCATGTTGCGGACTTTCCGGCTCGGGGGTCAGGTCGTATGGGAGGCATTGCTGGACCGGGCCGGCGAACTGTCCGCCGTCGAGGTTCGGGCCATCGGTGCGGCGATGTGGGCAGCGATCGATGGAATGTCGTCCGCGCTGGTCACCTCCTATCGAAGCACCGAACTGGAGCAGGTGCGGCGCGACGAGCGGCATCGTCATGGATTGATCGAAGATCTGCTTGCGGGCGGTGCGCAGGACGCGAGCTTCGCCGCGCGGGCGGCGCGTGAGCTGAATCTGCCCACCCATGGGGGCTACCTGGTGGTCGCGGTCCGTGGCGAACGGCCGAACATCGAGCTGGGCACCGAGACGGCGTTGGCTGCGGTGGGTCTCCGTTCGGTGTGGCACGATCGGGTCGACACCATGGTCGGACTCGTTGCTGTGGAGCAGCGCGAGAGCTCCGTGCTGCTGGATCAGATCGGGAAGCGGATTCGGGGGCTGGCTGCCGCCTCGCCCGTCGTCGCCGGCCTGGCTCAGGTCGGCACGGCGCATGCGCTGGCCGTGCTCGCACTCGAAACCCTGCCCACATCAGCGCAGGGTCTGGTGTCGCTGGAAGATCGTTTTCCCGAGGCGTTGCTACTACGTTCCCCTGATCTGACCGAGTTGATGATCACTCGCACCCTCGGTCCGATTCTCGAACTGCCCGCCAAGGACCGCGAGATCCTGCTGTCCACACTGGACATCTGGCTGGCCGAGAACTGTTCGGCGGCCCACGCTGCGCCGCGGCTGCACTGCCATCGCAATACGGTGATCAATCGGCTGCAGCGGATCTCCGCCCTGCTGGGGCGACGGCTGGAAGGGCAGCGGTCCTATCTGGAGCTTTCGCTGGCATTGGCCGCGTTGGAGATG
Source organism: Nocardia puris (assembly GCF_036051655.1). Taxonomy (NCBI): domain Bacteria; kingdom Bacillati; phylum Actinomycetota; class Actinomycetes; order Mycobacteriales; family Nocardiaceae; genus Nocardia; species Nocardia puris. The sequence goes on from NZ_CP107943.1 coordinate 4,015,990, forward strand.
AATTCCATCACCACTGACTGAACGGTCGATCCCGTGCTCGAATTGGGCGCTGCGCCCACTCTGGGGCGATGAAGTCTGGGCTGTCTGTCCGTTGATTGGGCAATCTTGGACCGTGAGACTCGAGGAACAGCCCGCACTGCGACCGCGGATGGGGTTGATCCTTCGAGCTGAGGAGCACCACGAGTGCTGGAATTCGATCTACTGGTCATCGGTGGTGGACCGGGCGGCTACGTGGCCGCCATCCGGGCCGCGCAACGCGGCCTGCGGGTCTGCGTTGTGGAAAAGGAGCGCCCCGGCGGGGTGTGCCTGAACTGGGGTTGTATTCCCACCAAAGCGATGCTTCGCTCCGCGGAGGTGTTCCACACGCTCACCACCGCAGCTGAATTCGGAGTCCTCGCCGACAATGTGCGCTACGACTTCCTTGCGGTGCGGGAACGTAGGGACGCCATCGTCGAAGAGCTGACCGACGGTGTGGCGGGCCTGTTGAAGGCCAACGGGGTCACGTTGATCGAAGGCCATGCCCGGTTCATCGAGCCGACGATGGTCGAGATCCATGAGGTCGGCGTCTCGCCGATCTTCGACGGCGGCCCTCGCTACGGCGCCGCCGCTGGACCGGCGGTTCGCCAGGTGCGGGCGCGCGATGTGATCGTCGCGACCGGTTCGGTGCCCGCGCTGCTGCCGCTCCCGGGCGCTGAACTGCCTGGTGTCGTCACCTCTGACGGCGCGTTCGGGCTCACCGAGGTGCCCAGCCGCTTGGTGATCATCGGCGGCAGCGCGGTCGGCGCCGAATGGGCCAGCCTGTTCGCGACCTTCGGCGCCGAGGTCATCGTCGTGGAGATGCAGGATCGTCTGGTTCCGTCGGAGGATGAAGAGATCGGCGAAGCCCTCGGCCGATCGTTCCGTAGGCGAGGCATCACAGTCCTCACCGGCGCCACCGTCACCGCGATCACCGAGGGTGACGGCGACGTGCTGCGGGTGTCGGTCGGTGGTTCTGCCCCGCAGGAATTCGACGCCGACGTCGTGATCGTCGGCGTCGGACGGCGCCCCAACACCGCCCAACTCGGCCTCGACGTTGTGGGTATCGAGACGGGTGCACGCGGTTTCATCGAAGTCGATGATCGACTGCGGACCAGCGTCGAGCACGTCTACGCCATCGGCGACGTGACCGGGCGGGCACTGCTTGCGCACGTAGCCTCCCGCCAAGGCATCGCCGCGGCCGAGGTGATCGCCGGGCACGACACGCACGTCGACTACTCGGTGATCCCGGCCGCGACATTCACCCACCCGGAGATCGCGAGCGTCGGTCTCACCGAAGCAGCCGCCCGCGCTGCCGGCCTCGAGGTGATCACCGCCAAGTTCCCGTTCGCGGCCCTCGGCCGGGCCAAGACCTTCGGCGAGACCGAGGGATTCGTCAAGATCATCGCGGGGCGAGCACATCAGGAAGTGCTCGGCGTACACGTCATCGGTCCGTCCGCCAGTGATCTGATCGCCGAGGGAGCCCTCGCGATGTCGCTGGAAGCCACGCTCGACGAGCTGACCGAGACCATCCACGCCCACCCCACCCTCGCTGAGATCGGCATGGAGGCGGCCATGGCCGGTCTCGGACTGCCGGTACACATCGCGCCACGCACGAAGCGTTGAGGAGCCGAACATGACCACGACCACCGCGCGGCGAAAGTCCGTCCGCAAGCCGACGAAAGCCGACCCTGCACGTGCGGTCGGCTCGGAACTCGAAACCGCTGTTGCAGAGGAGAATCCGGAGACTCTGCGCGGTCTCTACCGCGACATGCTGTTCGTCCGGCGCTTCGAGGAGCGCACCGCCCAGAGCTATCAGCAGGCCGAGATCGGCGGCTACTGCCACCTCAATCTCGGCGAAGAAGCCACCGTCGTCGGCGTCGGTGCCGCGATGCGCCGCACCGACTACCTGTTCACCAACTACCGCGAACACGGTTACGCACTGGCCAAGGGCATCGAACCGGGCCGCGTGCTGGCCGAGCTCTACGGTCGCTCCACCGGCACATCGAAAGGCTGGGGCGGCTCGATGCACCTGTATGACACCGCGACCCGTCTGCTCGGCGGCTACGCGATCGTGGGCGGACAGGTTCCGTTGGCCGTCGGCGCGGCGCTGGCCATCGACTACCACGACGGTGACGACGTGGTGGTCTGCCAGATGGGGGAGGGCACCACCAATATCGGTGCCTTCCACGAGTCGCTCAACATCGCGGCGCTGTGGCGGCTACCGGTGGTGTTCCTGGTGATCAACAACCAGACAGGCATGGGTACCACGGTCGAGAAGTCCTCGGCCGAACCGGAGCTGTGGAAGCGCGCCGCCGCCTACCGCATGCGTGGCGAGCGGGTGGACGGAACCGATGTGCTGGCCGTGCGTGACGCAGCCTGCGAACTGATCGAAGCTGCCCGCCGGGAGAGCGAACCGGCATTGCTCGAAGCGGTGTGTCATCGGCTCAAGGGACACTCGGTCGTCGACCCGGCCAAGTATCGCAGTACCGAAACCGTTTCCGCGGCACGCGAGCACGACCCGATCGTGCTGTGGCGGCAGCGTTTGCTCACCGCCGGAGTGCTCACCGAATCGGCGCTGGCCGATCTCGAGCGCGAGGTGGCCGACGGTGTCGCCGCCGCGGTCGAATTCGCGGACGGGAGCCCACATCCGGAGCCGTCGAGCCTGTTCGACTACACCTATGCCACTGCCGTGCCGGGCGATTCTCGACGCCTGCCCGCCGATCCGCTCTTCACCCACTGAGGATTCCCACCGTGCCTGTCATGTCCTACCGCGAAGCGCTACGCGAAACCCTGCGCGAACAGATGCACTGCGACGACGACGTTTTCCTGATCGGTGAGGAGATCGGCGTCTTCGAAGGTTCCTACAAGATCACCGCCGGTCTGCTCGAGGAGTTCGGCGAGAAGCGGGTGCGCGACACCCCCATCGCCGAGGAAGGGTTCGTCGGTGCGGCGATCGGCGCGGCGATGCTCGGATTGCGCCCGGTCGTGGAGATCATGACGATCAACTTCTCGCTGCTGGCGCTGGATCAGATCGTCAATCATGCCGCGAAGATCTACGGCATGTTCGGCGGGCAGACCAGCGTGCCCATGGTCATCCGGACTCCCGGTGGCGGTGGCCAACAGCTCGGAGCGACGCATTCGCAGAACATCGAGCTGTACTACGCCTTCGTGCCGGGCCTCAAGGTCGTGGCCCCGAGCACTCCCGCCGACGCGCGGGCTTTGCTCATCGCCGCGATCGAGGACGACGATCCGGTGCTGTTCCTGGAGAATCTGTCGCTCTACAACACCACAGGGGAAGTGCCGGAAAACCTGCCACCCGCACAGATCGGCAAGGCCGCGGTCACCCGGGAGGGAAGCGATATCACCCTGATCGGGTACTCCCGCATGGCTACGGTCGCCACGCAGGTCGCGCAACGCCTCGCCGGCGAGGGTGTATCGGTCGAGGTGATCGATCTGCGTAGTCTGCGCCCGCTGGACCGCGACACGATCGTGGCCTCCGTCCGCAAGACCGGGTGCGCGGTCATCGGCGAGGACGACTGGCTCACCTACGGCATCGGTGCGGAGATCGCGGCCTCGATATCCGACGGCGCGTTCGACTATCTCGACGCCCCCGTGCGCCGCGTCGCTATGGCCGAGGTCCCGCTGCCCTACGCCAAACCACTCGAAAAGCTCGCCCTGCCGTCCGCGGAATCGCTGTACACCGCAGTGACGGAAACCCTCGCGGCCGTCGGTAAGGATTCGCGCCATGCCTGACATCATCATGCCCCGGCTCTCGGACACCATGGAAGACGGAGTTGTCTCGGCGTGGCTCAAGAACGTCGGAGACCGGATCACCCGCGGTGAGATCGTCGCCGAAATCGAGACCGACAAGGCGCTGATGGAACTCGAAGCGTACGACGACGGCGTTCTGGAGAAGATCCTCGCCGAGCCGGGCGTTCGGGTTCCGATCGGCGAGCCGATCGCGGTCGTGAGGGATGGCACCGCATCGAGTGACGTCCCGGCGGCACGCGAGACCACTGCCGCGGCAACGCGATCGAACGACGGGCTACCCGACGGCGGCCCGGCGGCCCCGGACTCCGCGCCACAGCGCGCTTCCCATCGTGATCCTCTCGCGAGCGCACGCCGAGGCGATGTGGTCAAAGCGTCGCCGCTGGCCCGCAAGGTCGCCCGTGAGTTGGGGGTCGACATGGACTCTGTCGTGGGAACCGGCCCGGGTGGGAGGGTGACGAAACGGGACGTGGAGGCCGCCCACAGCGCCGCTGAGATCGCCGCGTCGGCTGACACCGGAATCTCGGATGACGCGAGTGACATTGCTGTGCCGGAGCGTCCAGCATCCGGAGAGTTCGAGGAGGTCGCGCTGACCACTGTTCAGCGCGTATCCGCGACCAGGCTCACCGAGAGTATGCGGCAGGCGCCGCACTTCTACGTGACCAGCGCGATCGACGTGACCGAATTGTTCGCCTTCCGTACCCGGATCAACGCGGCGCAGGACGCGGTGGGTGAGGGCAAGGTCAGCGTGAACGATCTACTGGTCAAGGCGGTAGCTGTCGCACTGCGCAGGGACGGCTCGATCAACGTCAGTTACGCGGGAGACAAGCTTCTGCGGCACAACGGGATCCACATCGGCGTCGCCGTCGCGACCCCGGCCGGGTTGCTGGTTCCGGTCATTCGTGACGCGGACCGTAAGCGTGTTTCCGAGATCGCGACCGAGACTCGCGACAAGGCGGCCCGGGCCCGCGAGCGCAAGCTTCGCGCCGAGGACATGACAGGCGGCACCTTCACGATCTCCAACCTCGGAATGTTCGGTATCGAACAGTTCACCGCGGTCATCAACGCACCGGAGTCGGCCATCCTCGCGGTCGGGGCGGCGGCCGACGAACTACGCCTCGACAACGACGAGGTCGTTTCCCGCAAGATACTGCGAGTGACTCTGTCAGCAGATCATCGAGTCGTCGACGGCGCGGTCGCCGCCCAGTTCATGGCCGCCCTGAAGGACCTGATCGAGAACCCGCTCAGGATCGTCACATAGCGGTCCCACGGGCACAGCTCATTCCACGGCCTCTCCGCGATCACACACCTCGCGATGCCACTACTCGGGAGGTTCGACCATGCCGGCTGATCCCACAGCGATGGCACCACGCGGTGTGCGAGACGACAGCAGGGTCGCGGTCGACTCGACCCGGTCGTATCTCCGGCAGATCGGCCGTGTCGCGCTGCTGACCGCCGAACAGGAGGTGGAGTTGGCCATCCGCGTCGAGGCGGGATTGGTCGCTTCAGCGAGACTGCGGGAGATCTCGGACGGGCTGGAGCGAGCCGGTGCCGCTCGGCGGCGAGACCTGGCGTGGATTGCGCGAGATGGCATCAGGGCCAAAGCGCACCTGCTCGAAGCGAACTTGCGACTGGTCGTCTCGATCGCCAAGAAGTACAACGGTCGTGGCCTGGACTTCTTGGACCTCGTGCAGGAGGGCAATTGTGGTCTCGTTCGTGCCATCGAGAAGTTCGACTACCAGAAGGGCTTCAAGCTGTCGACCTACGCGACGTGGTGGATCCGTCAAGCCATCAGCCGCGCGATAGCCGACCAGGGCCGCACCATCCGAATCCCGGTGCACGGGGTCGAGGTGATCAACCGGCTCGGAAGCATACAGCGGAGACTCGTGCTGGAACTCGGCCGGGCGCCGACGACGGAGGAACTCGCCGCGGCGATGGGGATCTCCGCCGCCAAGGTGCGTGAGCTCGAGCAGTTGGCGCTCGATCCGATCTCGTTGGACCAGTCCGTCGGTGATGACACCGACACGAGTCTCGGTGATCTGGTGGAGGACTCCGACGGTGTCATCGCCGCCGAGGCGGCGTCCTTCGCGCTCATGCAGCGCCATGTGATCGCGGTGCTCGATTCCCTGACCGCGCGAGAGGCCGCCGTCATGCGGATGCGGTTCGGTCTCGACGGCGCCGGCGCCCGATCACTGGACGAGATCGGCGGTCTGTTCGGCGTGACGGGTGAACGGATTCGGCAGATCGAAGCCAGGACGATGTCGAAGCTGTGCCACCCGGCACGCTCGTATCCGCTGCTGGGATACCTCGACTGAGTTCGCCGGCTTCGCGACCGCCCAGCTGAGCGGACTCGTCGATCGGTGCGCTGACGATCAGGAGTCGCGGAGTTCGAGCTGCTGGGAGATCGCCGCGGCAGCCTCTCGCACCGAGGACTCGACATCGCGCAGCCGGGTCCGGGGCACGCGAGCGGCGAGGGCGGCGACACTGACCGCGGCGCAGACCGAACCCGCGGCGTTTCGGACCGGTGCGGCCACCCCGAGGACATGGGGATCGAGTTCGCCCTGCGATACCGCGATTCCGGCTTTGCGGATGCGGGACAGTCGCGTGCGCAGCTCGGCGGGATCGGTGAGGGTCTTGGCGGTGAATCGCTCGAGCGGGGCCTGTTCCAGGACCGAGGTGACCTCGTCGGGGTCGGCCCAGGCCAGCAGGACTTCGGCGGCCGCGCCGGCGTTGATCGGCAGGACCTGGCCGCGCTCGTAGGAGAGCCGGACCGCGTGCTGGGCCTCGACGAGATCGAGGCAGACCACGGAGCGACCGGAGCGGCGAGTCAGCAGCACCGTTTCGTCGACGTGTGCGGCCAGCGCCCGCATCACCGGCAAGGCCGCCTCGGACAGCCCGAGGCCGGCGCGGGCGAGGCGAGCGAGTTGAAAGATCCTGGGCCCGAGCCGGAATCCACCGGGCGTTTCCTCGACGAAACCGTTGCTGGACAGGCTCTGCAGGTACCGGTAGCCGGTCGAGCGTGCGACACCGAGCCCGGCGGCGACCTCGGTGCCGGTCCAGACCGGCTTGTCGGCGGAGAACAGCAGCAGGATGTCGAGCGCGCGATCGGCGGTGGAGTTGCGTTCCCGGTAGGTGCTCGGTGTGGTGTTCCGTTCGGCCATGGACCTACGCTAGTCGCCCGGGGTGCGTCCTGTAAAGCAGGATTGATCGGCTGAATTATAGGACTTGCTCGGTCGGGTGGGGTGCTGTGACCGCGCTCAGGTCTGCGAGCCGAGTGCTTCGGCGAGTGCGCGGAGGTCCGGCAGCGCCGCGGCGATGCGGGCCCGGGACTGCTCGCTCAGTGTTGCCAGCGCATCGGACACCCCGGCGTCGAGACGGTCGGCGAGTTCGTCGCTCGCGGCTCGCATCTTGGCGGTGGGATGGAGCTGAATCACCCGGCCGTCCGCGGGGTCGGCGCGCCGGTCGAGGAATCCGTCCCTGGTCAGATTCGAGATCAATGTGCTGACGTTGTTGGCCTGCATTCGCAGCGTCTCGGCGATCTCGCGGACGGTGATGCCGGGGCGGCTGTCGACGAGTTTGAGGACCTCGACCTGGGCGAGCGGTCGCGGGTTCTCTCCACGGGGCGTTCCCTGGCTCTGCCGAAGGGCTCGATGCAGCGTCCAGCTCGTTCTGGTGATCTCGGCAGGCAGGTCGCCGTGGTCGGTGATGGGCACGCCTCAGGTTACCTCTAGTGGTAGACCGTCTCGGCTATCCGATGTGTCCTGTATTACAGGATGATGCTTTTGTTATGCAGGACACAATCGTAGCGTGGCTGCCATGCCGATCGAATCCATGGCCGCTGTCGCCCGTGCGGCGGCGGAAAACTTCTCGTGGGAGACCGTCCTAGTCGAGGACCCCGGCCCCGGTGAGGTACTGGTCCGCCTGGTCGCGGCCGGGGTCTGCCACACCGACCTGTCGGTTCTCGCGGGCCGGTTGCCGACGCCGCTGCCCGCTGTTCTCGGACACGAGGGCGCCGGGATCGTCGAAGCAGTGGGTGCCGGTGTCACCACCGCGGCGGTCGGCGACCGCGTGGTGTTGTCCTTCGCGTCCTGCGGCGCGTGTGCTCGCTGCCGGACCGGGCGTCCCACCCAGTGCCCCACCTACTTTCCACTCAACTTCCGGGCCCGCAGACCTGACGGGACGACGCCACTGCGAGATCACGCGGGACAGCCGATCGGTGGATTGTTTTTCGGCCAGTCGTCGCTGGCGCAGTACGCGGTGGCCTCGCAGCACAGTGTCGTGCCGGTAGCCGTCGAGAACGACGACGAACTGGCGATGCTCGCCCCGATCGGGTGTGGCATCCAAACCGGGGCCGGCGCGGTCCTCAATCTCCTTCGCCCGCCGCCGGGATCGCGGATCGCCGTTGTCGGAGCGGGCGCGGTCGGCTTGTCGGCGGTGATGGCCGCGCGGCTGTGCGGTGCGAGCGAGATCGTGGCCGTGGACCGGGTGCCCGCCCGGCTCGGACTCGCGCGCGAGCTCGGCGCCACCGCGACGACAACGGAGGCGAGCGAACTGCGCGAGTTCGACTTCATCATCGAGACCACCGGCGTGCCGAACCTGCTCGAAGCGGCGCTCGAACAGATCCGCGCGGGCGGCACCGTCGCCGTCATCGGCGCACCTCCGGCGGGAACCCGCATCGCTGTCGACGTCAACGCCATGATCGACGGCCGGACCCTGCTCGGTGTCACCGAAGGCGGCAGCGACCGGGTCACCTTCATCCCCGCACTGATCGAGCTGTACCGCGCCGGACGGCTACCCCTGGATCGACTCGTGCGCTTCTACCCACCGACCGCGCTGCAACGCGCCGTCGACGACGCGCGCTGCGGCATCACCGTCAAACCCGTCATCCGATTCGAGGCCCCATGACACTTCCGTACGCCCGCAACCTCGTCGACGGCCAGTGGCGCGACGGCCACGCCATCGGCACCAGCGTCGACCCGTCGACCGGGCAGCCGTTGGGCACCTTCGCCGACGCGGGCGCGGTCACCGCCCGGGCCGCGATCGAGGCAGCCCGCCGGGCATTCGACACGACGACGTGGCCGCAGGATCGGCACGCTCGGGCCGCAGCGTTGTTCGCACTCGCCGACGCGATGACCGCACGCCGCGACGAACTCGTCGAGCTGTTGTCTCGCGAGAACGGCAAGAAGCTCGCCGATGCGGCCATGGAGGTGGACGCCACCATTCCCAAGCTGCGCTACAACGCGGCGCTCGCCCTGACCGACAGCGGCCGGGCCGCGCAACTGGCGCCGGGGATGTACTCGATGACATTGCCCCAGCCGATCGGGGTAGCCGCGGTGATCGTGCCCTGGAACTCGCCGATCATCCTGGCGGTGCGCTCGTTCGCTCCCGCGCTGGCCGCGGGGTGCACCGTGGCGATGAAAATGCCCGCACAGACCGCGCTGACCAACGGGCTGCTCTACGAACTCCTCGCCGAGACGATGCCCGCCGGTGTCGTCAACGCGTTCACCGAGTCGGGTAACGAGGGTGCCCCCGTGCTGGTGTCGGACCCGGACTCCGATGTGATCAGCTACACCGGATCGACCGCGGTGGGCCGCGCCATCATGGCGGCCGCGGCGCCCGGCCTCAAACCGGTATCCCTCGAACTCGGCGGCAAGTCGCCGATGATCGTGTTCGACGACGCCGACCTCGAGGTCGTCGTGCCGACCCTGACTGCCGCGATCACCACCTTCAGCGGCCAGTTCTGCATGGCCGGTAGCCGAATTCTGGTGCAGCGCGGTGTTGCCGACGCACTGCGCGAGTTGATGACCGAGGCGTTGACCCGGGTCCAGGTCGGTCCCGCCACCGATCCCGATACCGAGATGGGCCCACTGATCGACCGGGCCGCGGCCGAACGCGTGGACCGGCTCGTCGACGAAGCGGCCGGATACGCGAAGGTGCTGGTCCGCGGCGGGCTGGTGGAGCCTTCCGGCTCGAGCGCCTTCCTCCGTCCCGCGCTGATCGAAGTGGCCGACGTGACGGTGCCAGTGGTTCAGAACGAGATCTTCGGACCCGTCGCGACGTTCGAGATCTTCGATACCGAACTCGACGCGATCGAGCTCGCCAACGCCACCGAATACGGGCTGGCCGCCTCGATCTGGACCAGGGATGTCGATCGACCGATGCGGGTCGGACGCCGGATCGACGCGGGCACCGTGTGGACCAATACCTGGGGCGTCATCCACGACCAGATGGAGGAAGGCGGCTTCAAACACAGCGGTGTCGGCAGGCTCAACGGCCACCGCGCGATCGAGGAGTTCCAAGAGATCAAGCACCTCGTCCACCAAGGCAACTGAGAACCATTCAAGCGAGGACCAATGACCAGTACAGATCACGATGTGGTGATCGTAGGCGCCGGACCGGTCGGTCTGGCCACCGCACGAATGCTCGCGCTGCGCGGCCATGATGTCGCCGTCGTGGAACGCTGGCCGCAACCGTATCCGCTGCCCCGCGCCGTGCACTTCGACGACGAGATCGGCCGGGTCTTCGGATCGATGGACCTGACCCGGCAGATCCAGGAGATCGCGGACCCGGTTCCCGATCATTACGAATGGCGAAACGCGGCCGGCGAGGCGTTGCTGCGCATCGACTGGTCGGGACTGGGGCCCAACGGCTGGCCGACGGCCAACTTCTTCTCCCAACCGCAACTCGAACAGGTCCTGGCCGATGCCGTCGAGGCGATGCCCAACGTTACGGTGAGCCGTGGTACGGAGGTCGTCACCGTCGACGAACACCCCGGCCGGGTCGTCGTCGGCGTGGCCGACACGACAATCGATGCCGGGCATGCCGCGCCCGCGGCTACCGTCAGCCGAACGCTGAGCGCGCGCTATGTCATCGGCTGCGACGGAGCCAACAGCCTGGTGCGCAAGCGCATGGGCGCGACGATGCACGATCAGGGCTTCTTCTTCGATTGGCTGATCGTCGACACGATCCCGACCGACGACATCGTCTGGTCACCGCAGAACTGGCAACTGTGCGATCCGGCACGCCCGACCACGATCGTTTCCGGCGGACCGGGCCGGCGCCGCTGGGAATTCATGCGGCTGCCCGGCGAGGATCCCGCCGAACTCGGCACCGTCGAGCGCGCATGGGAGCTGTTGTCCTCATGGGGTAGGACGCCGACCAACACCAGGCTGGAACGGCACGCGATCTACACCTTCGCCGCCCGATGGGCCGATCGCTGGCGCGAGGGACGAATGATGATCGCCGGTGACGCCGCCCACCAGATGCCGCCGTTCGCAGGCCAAGGCATGTGCTCCGGGCTTCGCGACGCAGCCAACCTGGCCTGGAAACTGGATCGAGTCCTACGCCGGGTGTCGCCGCCGGATCTGCTCGACACCTACACCAGCGAACGCAGCGTTCACCTGCAGCACGCGATCGCGATGTCGGTGGAGCTGGGAAAGGTGATCTGCGTGCTCGATCCGGAACAGGCGGCCCAGCGCGACGCCCGCATGATCGCCGGAAACGCCGATCCCACGGTGGTCCTGCCCCTCACAGCCCGCCCGGTGCTGGGACCAGGAGCGGTCCGGCCCAGCGGAGAACTCGCGGGGACGATGAGCCCACAGTTCCCCGTCGCTGTCGACGACACCGTGGGCCTGCTGGACGCTGCCACCGGCTACGGCGCGCTGTTGATCCTCGCCGCGGACCGACCAGTCGCCGATCTGCTCGACCCGACACTGCGCGCGTCGCTGGCCGCAGCAGAGGTGACGGCCTTGTCGTTGGCCTCCGGCGGAAACCCGGACCTGCGCGACTGCGACGGAGCGTGGACGGCATGGCTGAGCGCCAATTCCCTCGCCGCGGTGCTGATACGGCCCGACCACTACGTGTTCGGCACAGCCACGTCCGTCGATGATGCCGCGTCGCTGGCGGCCGACTACATCGCCTGCCTGAGCGCCGGCCTCGCCTGACCTACACAACACAGAGGAGAACAACTGTCATGCGAATTGCGAATGTGCGGGGTCACGGAGCCCTCGTCTACGGCGAGCGGGGTCGAGAGCGCGCCGTGGAGATCGCCTCGGCGTCGGGTGGCCGGTTCAGTGGCGAGTTCGCCGAGCTGTATGCCGACTGGGGGAGCGTGCGGGAATGGGCGGCCGGGTTGACCTCCGAGGAGATCGAGCGGCACTCGGTCACGCTGGACCGCGCCGAGCTGGGCGCGCCATCGCCTGCCCCGCGGCAGGTCTTCGCGGTCGGGCTGAACTACCGGGCACACGCGGCGGAATCCGGATTCGAGGCGCCCGAGCATCTGCCGCCGGTCTTCACCAAATACGTCTCCAGCTTCAGCGGCCCCGACACCACGGTGACCATCCCCGACGAGGGAAGTGTGGACTGGGAAGTCGAACTCGTCGTGGTGATCGGACAGACGCTGCGGTGCGTCGAACCATCGCAGGCGTGGGCCGGGGTAGCGGGCCTGACTGTGGGCCAGGACATCTCGGAACGGATTTCCCAGTTGCGTGGACCCGCTCCGCAGTTCGGGCTCGCCAAGTCCTTCCCTGGATTCTCCCCGCAAGGTCCTTGGCTGGTGACACCGGACGAGTTCGCCGATCCCGACGACCTCGAGCTGGGGTGCGCCATCGACGGTGAACAAGTGCAGAAGGGCCGCACCAGGGACCTGATCTTCCCGGTGCCGTCCCTGATCGCCGCCTTGTCGCAGACGGTCACCTTGTTCCCCGGCGATGTGATCTTCACCGGCACTCCGGCCGGAGTCGGTGTCGGCCGCGAGCCGAAACGGTTTCTGCGGCCTGGCGAACGGCTCGATTCGTGGATCGAGGGAATCGGTGCGTTGCGGCAGACCTTCGTCGGGACGCGGTAGGGGGCCGCCATGGCACTGCACGGACTGGGCAAGGTCACCATCGGTGTTCCCAACCCTGCCGAAACCATCAGCTACTACACCGATTTCGGTCTCGATCATCTCGGTGAGGGGCGGTTCGCGACCCGCGACGGCGGTGAACAGCTCGAGGTGGTCCACGCGCCGCTGCGCAAGCTGCTCGACCTCACCGTCGCCGCCGACGACAGCGATGACATCGCCTCGGTGCAGCGGAGTCTCGCCGCGATCGGGGTGCCGAGTGTGAGCGACGCGCTGTCGGTGCGCGCCGTCGAACCGGTCACCGGCACCGTGGTGCGCGTGCTGGTGCGACCGCGAATCGTCACCGAGCCGGCCGTGGCTCCGACGCCGTACAACGGCCCCGGCCGCATCGACCGGTGGGGCCGGGCGCCGTTTCTGTCGCGCACCGAGCCGGTCCGCCCGCGCAAGCTCGGGCACGCGGTGCTGGGGAGCACGGACCTCGCCACGACCATGCGCTTCTTCGTCGACGGCCTGGGCTTCAAGGTCAGCGACTACATGAGCGACAAGGCCGCGTTCCTGCGGTGTTCGGTCGAGCATCACAATGTGCTGGTGATGGCCGCGCCGGTCGCCTTCATGCATCACACGAGCTGGCAGGTCGATGACATCGACGAGGTGGGAAGGGGCGCGCAGGCGATGCTGGAAGGCCATCCGGAACGTCATATCTGGGGGCTGGGTCGCCATTTCGCCGGCGCCAACTTCTTCTGGTATCTCAAGGACCCCGCGGGGAACTTCTCCGAGTACTACTCCGACATGGACACCGTGCCCGAAGACGAGCTCTGGAGCCCAGCGGTGCTCGAAGGGTTGCAAGGCCTGTACGCCTGGGGACCACCGCCCCCGCCGTCGTTCCTCGAACCCGACGACTTGGCCGCACTGATGAGCGGTGCGCACTCCGCCCGGGGGTGACCGAGGTCGCGCGCAGAGTCGCCGAGCTCCTCGACGAGGGGCTCGGCGACAGTGTCATGACGTGGGTGGGATCGGTGCGGCGTCGGCCGCGGCGGGTGCGGTCGGATCCTTGTGCTGTGGCACGCGGTGCAGGAACTCCTGGATGTGCGCGATGGCTCGCGGATGGATTCGGTGCAGCCGGCGTCGGTCGTAGAACAGATTGCCCAGCACTCCGAGCGTGAGTCCGGCGATCAGGCCGATCATCAGGAGCGTGAGCGCGCGGCTGAGGCCGGCGTCGGCGTGCGCGTCGAAGTAGATGATGGCGCGCACGCCGTCGGCGACGGCCCGCATCGGCTCGAACGAACCGAGGAAACGCCAGAAGGGCGGCATGGCCTGTTGGGGAATCGCGCCGCCGGACACCGGGATCGACCAGCCGATGAAGAAGACCATGGCCACCACGATCCCGATCGGGCCCAACAGGGTCACCACCGCTAGCGTGCCCGCCGCGATCGCATTGATCGCGAGCAGGCTGAACAGCCACAGCAGCCCGCAATGTGGCAGGTCAAGATCGATCACGAACACGCTCGCGGCCAGGATCGCGGTCGCCGCGGGTATCGAAGCGATCGCCACAGTGAGACATTTGGCACCGTAGGTCGCGACGCGGGTGATCCGGCGCGGCGGCAACATCCGCCGCATGGGCCCCATCTCGGTCGGGCTGAACCCGAGTTCGGCATCGACGAGGCCGTTGACCACGTTGGCGCCGAGGAAACCGACCATCATCAGCAGCAGGGCGTAGAAGAAGGCGGTCATGCCGTTGCCGGTCCGGTCGCCGAAGGGCAGCGCCTGGTGACGGGCGACGGTGACCGGGTCGGCGAGCAGCACCGCGTTGGCGGGGCTGATCGCGCCCGGCGTACGCGCGGACAGCTGCGCGGCGGCGGCCGTCGAACCGCCCCGAGCCGCCGATTCGGCGATCTGTGTGCCGAGCTCGGCCGCCATCGTGCCCGAGCCGGGATTGGTCAGCACCGTGATCTCCGGACGCTGCGGGGTCGGGCCGAGTAGTGAACCGAGCTTGGCGGAGTAGTCCTCGGGAAGAACGATCGCCGCGAACAGCTGGTTGTCCGCGATCGCTGCGGTGGCTGCTTCGACGGTGTCGAAGCGCTGCCAGCTCACCGCCTCACTCGGCTGCTGTGGCTGGTTCACGATGCCGGCCACCACTTGGTCGCCGATGTTCATCGAGCCGTCGGGCACGCCTTTGTCCACACTGACCACACCGATGGGCGCGTGGTGCAGATCGGCCGCGGGATCGGCGACGCTACCGGTGAAGATCACCGTGATCACGAACAGGGCAGCGGTGAGAACGACGCTGGGAACCAGCCAGTTCTTGGGCCGACGGAGGTAGCTCAGCGCCGACATCGGCGACGGCTCGTGGCCAGGGGGAACTAGGGACATCATTTCAATCTATCAATATAGCTATAGAACTAGAGTAAAGTGAGGTATGAGATCGCTCATGCGCAGACCCGTCGAATCCGATTGTGTCCTGCGATACAGGACGTGGCTTTTGTAATGCAGGACACCATGCAAAGGTTGGGCTATCGAGTTCGTCCGACAGCGGGAGAAGGTGAGGTGATGGCGCCGGTGAAGTCGCCAGACGAGACCGAGGTGGTGATCTGTGGTGCCGGGCCGGTCGGCCTGACTGCCGCGGCCCTGCTCGCCGAGCGGGGTGTCGAGGTGGTTGTGGTCGAACAGAATCCCTCGACCAGTGACGAGCCCAAGGCCATCAGCATCGACGACGAGTCGTTGCGGGTGTATCAGCGGGCGGGCATCGTCGAGCAGGTACTGCCGATCGTGGTTCCGGGCACGGGCACTCGCTACTACGATCGCCACGGAACGCCACTGTTTCAGGCGCGCGGTCCTCAGCCGTTCCGTGTGGGATACCCGTTCAAGAATCCTTTCGCGCAACCGGATCTCGAGCGTGTCCTGGTCAAAGCGCTGGCGCAGCTGCCCAATGTCTCGTTGCGGTTCGGTGTCGAAGTCACCGGATTCGACCAGCTGACCGACTCGGTGCGCGTCCACACTCGGACCGACAGCGGCCCGGCGACTCTCGACGCTGCCTATGTTCTCGGCTGTGACGGCGGCCGATCGGTGACTCGACTCGGTCAGGGCATCCAGATGACCGGGCGCAGCTACCCCGATGTGTGGCTGGTCGCCGACACCCTCGACGATCCGCACACCGAACGCTTCGCGATGCATCATGGCGATCCGGCACGTCCACACGTCATCGTGCCCGGCCTGAACGGCCGCTGCCGGTACGAATTCCGGCTCTTCGACGGCGAAGGGACACCCGGAGAGGCGCCGTCCTTCGACCTGATCCGCGCGTTGGTCGCGCGCTACCGCGACTTGGCGCCGACGCAGGTCGAACGTGCGGTGAACTACCGGTTCAACGCGGTTGTCGCCGACGAGTGGATGCTCGGGCGTTCCTTCCTGCTCGGCGATGCCGCGCACATGATGCCGCCTTTCGCCGGACAGGGTCTCAACTCCGGTATCCGTGACGCGGCGAACCTGACCTGGAAGATCGCCGACGTGCTCACCGGCCGGCTCGCGCCGTCGGTGCTGGCCAGCTACCAGCGCGAACGGGAGGGCCATGTGCGGGCGACGGTACGGATGTCAGAACGCATGGGACGTGTCGTGATGACGACATCCACGAGTTTGGCCCGCCGCCGCGACACAGTGGTCGAGCAAGCGTTGGGCAGCGAGCAGGGCCGCGCCTACCTCGAGGAAATGCGGTACCGACCCCCGCAGCGAATCCGCGAAGGCTTGGTCCTCGACGCCGATCGGCATTCCGGTGTCGGGGTCACACTGGGGCAACCCCTGGTCTTCGACACCGTCGAGCACCGCGTCGCGCGGCTCGACGACGTGCTCGGTCCGGGATGGGCGCTGATCGGTGTCGACGTCGACGAGCGTGATTGGGCGGCGGTCGAGCCGGTCGTCGCCCAGCTCGCGACGACAACGGCCGTATTCGCGCTGGGGGAGTACCTGCCTCGCACGCCACGCCGGATCCTGATCGATGTCGACGGCGCCGCGGCCCGCGAATTCGGCTCTTATGCCCAGCAGTTCGTGCTCATTCGACCGGACCGCGTGGTCGCGGCCGCCTGGCATCCCGACCGGACCACCGACACGGTGGCCACCATCTCGACCTGGACAGAAAGGGCGTCGAGCCATGAGTAAACCCCAGCGGATCGTTCTGCAGGAACGCGCCGCAGCAGGCACGCTGACCCGGACCACCGTGTCCCACATCGGGTTCAGCGTGCCCGATGTCGCGGCGACAGCCGCGTTCTACGGCCGGGTGCTCGGACTACAGGTCCATGCGGAGCTACCCGAGGGTGGGCTTCGCCTGGGCTGGGGTACCGGTCATCACGTCATCGACCTGGTCGCAGGTGACAAGGGCTTGCACCACTACGGTTTCGAGGTCCGCGACCTCGACGGTGTCGAGGGCATCGCGAAGCGGCTGACCGCCGCCGGGCACACCGTCTCGCCGCTGGCGGCGGCCTATCTCGACGCCGGAATCGGGACAGCGACCGGCATCGTGACCACCGACCCCCACGGCACACCCGTCCACTTCCACACCGCGGTAGCACGCGAGGGCGAGAACGCCGCCGACACCGGTCGCCGACCGATCAAATACCAGCACATCACCCTGGCCACCACCGACGTGGTGCCGATGGTGGAATTCTTCGTCGACACCGTCGGATTCCGCATCTCCGACCAGCTCGAGGACGGCCGATTCGCGTGGCTGCGCAGTGACCGCGACCACCACACTCTGGCCGTGGTCAACGTCGGTGCGGGCGGCGACATCGACCACTACTCCTTCGACCTGGCCGAATGGGAGGACTTCAAAGCCTGGTGTGACCGGCTGACCGACGAGAACGTCGATGTCACCTGGGGTCCCGGTCGCCACGGCCCGGGCAACAACCTGTTCGTCTTCTTCGACGACCCGGCCGGCAACCACATCGAACTGTCCGCCGAGATGGAGAAGTTCCACGACGACCGCGTGACCTACGTGCCACGCCGGTGGAAGCCGATCCCCAATTCCGTGAACCTGTGGGGCGGCCAGCTCGCCTCCTGGCGCAAGACCAGCGAAGGACACTGACATGGCATATGTGACCTACGAACACGGCGGCGTGCGCCGAGTCGGCGAAGTGCAGGGTTCGGACGTGGTTCCCCTGCACGGGCTCACCGAGATCGGTACCGGGACCACCTCGGACGTGTTGGCCGAGGCCGGACGTGACCCCAGCGGTCGAGTCGCGATCGACTCCGTCCGGCTGCTGCCGGTGGTGCCCAACCCATCGAAGGTGTTCTGCGTCGGGCTGAACTATCGCGAGCACGTCACCGAGACCAAACGCGAGCTGCCGACCTATCCCGTGCTCTTCCCCAAATTCGCCGACAGCCTCCTGGGCGCCTACGACGACATCGTGCTCCCGCCGGAGTCGACCCAGGTCGACTACGAGGGCGAGCTGGCCGTCATCATCGGACGGCCAGGCCGGCGTATCGCCGAAGCCGACGCGCCGGCGCATGTGCTCGGCTACGTCACGGCCAACGACATCACCATGCGCGACTTCCAGTACAAAACCCATCAGTGGATGCAGGGCAAGGCGTGGCAGGCGAGCACGCCGCTCGGCCCCGCGTTGGTGACCCCGGCCGAGGTCGACCTGTCGAGCGCGGGGATTCGCACCGTGGTGAACGGGGAGAAGGTCCAGGAGTCGGACCTGTCGATGCTGATCTTCTCCATCCCCCGGCTGATCGCCGAGATCTCGGTCTTCACCACCCTCAACCCCGGCGACGTGATCTTGACCGGCACCCCGGGCGGGGTCGGCTATCGTCGTGACCCGCAGCTGTTCCTGCACGACGGTGACCAGGTCAGCGTCGAGATCGACGGCGTCGGCTCAGTCAGGAACCTGGTTCGTCGCGTGGAGATTTCGGCATGAGCGCACGACCGACCGAACCAAGGATCGCCCGATCGCTTCGCGTGCAGCTGCAAGGTGATTGGGGCATGGCCAATTTCCATCGCGTCGGCGGCTGGATCTCGCAGGAACTGACCGACCGGGCCGGCCCACATACGCGCGTCGCCATCTGGAACGGACGAGGGTTCTCCGACAACGTGCGTGCGGTGGGGCGCGGTGAGGTCGATCTCGCCGTGACGACGCCCGCCGCGTTCACCCGCGTCGCACTCGACGGTCGCGGAACCTACGGCGACGAGCACTATCCGGACCTGCGCGCCCTCGGCGTCGTGCCCCAACGCGATCGACTCGTCCTCGCCGTGCACGCCGATCTCGGGGTCACCTCGTTCGCCGAGCTACGCGAGCTGAAACCGCAGCTGCGGCTGGCGACTTCCATCGACGACGGAGTGAACGCCGTCGGCGTCGCCGGTACCGAACTGCTCGTTCGGTCGGGGGTCGACGTCGAGGGCTGGGGCGGGCAGTTCCTCACCGATGAACGGCCCTTCGAATCGCTCGATCACGTCCTGGCCGGTCGCGCCGACGCGATCCTGCACGAGGCCGTCATGTTGCCGCACTGGCAGCAGTTCGGCGGCGACTACCGCTTCCTCGAAGTCGAACCCGAGGTGCTCGCCTCCTTCGACCGCGACTTCGGTTGGCCTGCCGCCACCGTCCCTGACGGATACTTCCCCGGCTGCGGCGAGTTCCAGACCTTGGATTTCTCCGATTTTCTTGTCCTCGCCCGCGCGGATATGCCCGATGACCTCGCCTACGCCATCGCGTGGATCCTGGGGGAGACCCGCCACCTGATCGAGGCGCAGTACCAGCATCTGGCGCCCGAGCGCAGCCCGATCACCTACCCGCTCGACCCGCCGACCATGGGCATCACACCGATTCCGCTGCACCCCGGCGCAGCGGCCTATTACCAGGCGCTGCCGAGCGCCGAAACCGTTTCCTGACGAGACAAAGAGGTCTCTCCATGAGTGTTGTCATCGAAGACATCGTGATCATGACATCCGAGGTTCCCCTGCGCAGCATCGAACGCGACGAACGGAACCTGCTCTCCGCACCCCATCCGGGCAAGGCGCCGATGAAGCTATGGCGCGATCATCCGCCGCTGACGGTCGTCCATTTCCCCCAGCAGTACCAGGCACAGCCGTTCGCCCCACCGCGCGGGGTCTACGAGAACGATCAGATCCGCATCGAATGGCAGACGATGGACAACCGTCAGCCGTTCTACCACCGCAATTGCGATGTCGACGAGATCTCCTACCAGATCGACGGCGAACGCACCCTCATGACCGAACTCGGCACCATCGAACACCGACCAGGCGAGTTCTCCCGCATCCCGCGCGGCGTCGCCCACGACAACTACGGACGCACCGAAAGCCACCTGCTGTTCTACGTGCCTGCACCGGTCATCGAAACGGGCAGCGCCGTACGCACATCGGCCGCTGTGCTGCCCCCTTTTCCCAGCTGGCGGCCAGGACAGCTCAACGAGGCCATCACCCAGTGCATGGGGTCACTCGGCCACGACATCGCGGTATTCCCCATCGATGAGCACGCGCTGCTCGAGCGCGTCAACGACGAACCCGACCGGATGTCGGTGTTCACCGTCGGCCCAGGCTCGAATCCGCTCTTCGTCGCCGACCGATTCCGTTTGGGCACAGAAACATTCACCGCCGAGCGGGGCGGGGTTCGACGCTACACCCGCCGCCTCGACGCCGACGAGATCCAGTACCAGATCAGCGGCACGCGCACCCTGGTGACCCAGCGCGGGATCGTCGAACTCGGTCCAGGCGACTTCGTGCGCATTCCGCTCGGCATCGCCGGCGCGAGCGTCGGCCATGAAGACGGCGCCTACCTCAGCGTGCTTTCCCATCGCGCACTGCCCCAGGTCGCCGAGACCACCCGCACCGCACAGCCGTGCGCACCCGAATACCTCGATGCCCTCGCCGGGGAAAGGAGTTCGCGATGACCATGCTGGCCGCCCGCGCCACCCGAGGCGCGCACACCCTGACCCTCGAGCAGATCCCGATTCCCGAGCCGGGACCACTCGACGTCGTCGTCGAGGTCGTCTCGGCCGGGCTGGCTCCCGGCATGATCGCGCTGCTGAAAATGGGCGCGTTCAAACACCTTCCGACGACGCTCGGGCACGAAGCCGCAGGCACGGTAGCCGCGGTCGGCGAGCAGGTCACCGGCATCACCGTCGGCGACCGGGTACGGGTCCACCCCAACCTCAACTGCCGCAGCTGCGACTACTGCCGCACCGACCGCGACATGATGTGCCCGCAACAGGCGATGATCGGGCACGCGGGTTTCGGCACGGTGCCGATGCCGCTCTACGAGCGCTACCACGACGGCGGCCTCGCCGAATACGTCCGCGCGCCACACTGGCTGATCGATCAGCTCCCGGGCAATGTCAGTTTCGACGTCGGTGCCAAGGTCCACGATCTGGCCAATGTCGTGCGGATCTTGAAATGCGCGCAGTTGCCGCTGGGCTCGACCGTGGTCACCACCGCCGCGACGGGGACGATGGGCACCGCGACGATCAAACTGGCCGAGCATTTCGGCATCGCCCGGTTGCTCCTGGTCGGCCGCTCCGCGGAGCGGCTCGCCGCGGTGCGGCCGCTGGCCGGCAGTGTCGAGGTCGACACCATCGCCCTCGACGAGTTGCCGACCGACTGGGAGAGCACCGGCGGCCTCACCCGCCGGTTGCGCGAACTGGCCCCGGCCGGTGTCCACGCGGTCGCCGACTACATCCCGGCCGGCGCCGCTACCGGCCAGGCCATGGCCGCGCTGCGCACCGGCGGCACCATCGCGCACATGGGTGGCAACACCACACCGTTGTCGCTGCCGCCCGTGGCCCTGATGGTGAACTGCTGGCGCTTCGTCGGCACCCGTGCCTGCACGCGGTCCGACGCCGAACAGGTCCTCGCTCTGCTCGGATCCGGCGCGCTGAACGTCGACGACCTGATCACCCAGCGCTTTCCCCTCGCCGAGGCCGACACCGCGGTCGAAGCGATGGTGAACCGCAAGGAACCGATGTGGATGAGCGTGGTCAACCCCTGAGTACGAAGTCCCCCGACAGAAGGCGAAAAGCTATGAACATCACCCACTTCGGGCACGCCTGCGTTCTGGTAGAACTGCCCGGCGAGGCGGCTTCGCGGCGGATCCTGTTCGATCCGGGCACCTATTCGCAGGACTTCGAAGACTTGACCGATCTCGACCTGATCCTGATCACCCATGCCCACCCCGACCACCTCGACATCCCTCGGCTCACCACGCTGCTGGCAGCCAACCCCGCCGCGCGGCTGATCGTCGGGCAGGACACGCTCGCGGCACTCGATCACCCGGACCACCCGGACACCATGCGCCGGCCGGCACACGTGGCGCAGCCGGGCCAGAAGCTGTCGGTACTGGGTCACGACATCGTGGTCACCGGCGGTGAGCATGCCTGCGTCCATTCCGCGTTGCCTGCCTCTAAGAATGTCGGCTACCTGATCGACGACGCTGTCTTCCACCCAGGTGACGCGTTCGACGAGATCGCGACGACGGTCGATGTGCTGTTACTGCCGATCGGCGGGCCGTGGATGAAGATCGGCGAGGGAATCGACTATCTGCGGTCGATCGCTCCGCGCGTGGTCGTGCCGATTCACCAGGCGGGCCTGGCACCGGCGCACCAGAACATGCACTGCCAGCTGCTGAAGAATCTCGCGCCCGCGAGCACCGAAGTACTGGTTCTCGACCACGCGACCATGCGCACCATCTCGCCCTAGCGCTACCCGGACTCGCGGTCGGCTCGCCGACATCGATGCCGCCCGCGCGCCGAGGCCAGGTCCCTCGCGAACTATCGACCGTGCCGCGGCCCCGCCCGGCGGCCGCAGTCACGGGCGAAAGCGCGGCTCGGCTCGGCAGTCGGCGAGTTGCTGACCCAGCTCGCCCGGCCCCGACCTTCCATGACCGACCAGGTCATGGAAGGTCACCCGGTTATCCCTTCTCCTCAGGAGCTGCCCGATGTGGCGATTTCTTTCGACAACCGTGATCTGGCATCGACTCTCGGCGGGATTGGTTCTGCTCGGCGCGTACGCCACCGGATCGGGCGAGGTCTATCGGGCCTACATCGACCACCAGCGCCGGCACGACGCGATCGATCACCTGCGCTGGGACTGGACCGTCCCCGACGACTGGTACCGGCAGGCCACCTCATGACGACGCCCCGAACCCGCGGTAGGCGTGTGTGCACGATAGAGACCGCCCACACCGATGTGAGCGCGGCCGTGCGGGCCGCGCTTGCCAGTGATGCTCCCGATCTCAGCCCGCGCCAGATCAGCGACCGACTCCGGACGATGATGGGCTCCGACCACCGCAGCACCGATCTCGACACCGCCGTACGAACACTGAGTCAGGCAGCCGACCGAGCGAGCGACGATGGTGATATCGCACGACTGATCGCCCACGGTCACCAACGAATCCGCGACGAGGTGACAACGATTGCCCTGTGCTGGGGCTACGATGCCGACGCCGCCAAGCGGCTGGCCTCAGCTCTGGTGACCTTGGCCCTCGTCACGCTCGGCTGCGCAGAAGACGCTCCGTCACGTTCCGACGCCGACCGCAATCCCCGGCAGCGACCGCAACCCTCGGTCCTGCTGCCGACCGCTCCCGCTGACCCCCAGGAGATTCCGTGACCGACCCACGAACTCACGTTGTGCACGCGAGCCGGGCGCTGGCTGCCGCAGGTTTGGGCGACATGGTGTGGGGACACGCCTCGGTGCGCGACCCCGGGGGTCGTGGCGTGTGGATGAAGGCATCCGGGTGGGGATTCGAGGAAATCGACGACGGCAAGGTCGTCCTCGTCTCACCCGCGGGCGTCGTCGTCGACGGAACAGGTCGACGCCACCTCGAATATCCCATCCACACCGCCATCATGGCGGCGCGACCCGACGTGCGCAGTGTCGTGCACACCCACGCGCCGGCATTGTCGGCGTTCGCGTCACTGAACTGCGAAATCCGCCCGATCTCCCACGACGGGGTGCTGTTCGCGTACTCGCGGCTGCCGCGCTTCACCGACACCGGCGCCCTGATCGACACCGACGATCTGGGCGAGGCGTTGGCCACCACACTCGGCGACGGCGCCGCGGTCCTCATCCCGAATCATGGTGCGGTCACTGTCGGCCCCGACGTGGAAACAGCCGTCATGTATTCCGTATTGCTTGAACGGGCATGCCGCACCCAGATCATGTCCATGTCGGCAGGTGGTCCGAAGGCTTGGTCGAGCGAGTCCGAAACTGAATTCAAACGCAGCCAGGTCTGGGACCCGACGCAGATCCGGGCCGGCTTCGACTACCTGCTCCGCAGGGCAGAACGCGGCTCCGAGGTTCCGTGTTCGGGCGAGACCGATGGGGGCCCACGATGAGCGAGGACCAACCTGTGCTGCAGTGGTTGCCCGCTCCGGAAGGCATCGGCCAGGCCCAGCTCACGGCGTTCACCGACTTCGTCACGACCCGCACCGAGCAGGTTGGCGGCGCGGCCGGCGGTCGGTCAGGACGATGGAGTTCAAGGAACTCCGCTGGTGGTCCGACGTGGTGCAGTCGCACCTGCCCGAACAACATTTCCACCCGATGTCACCGTCCTGGCTTGCCCGGATTCATTGATCTGAGGGCTATCGGACGTCGACGTATTCGGCGTAGCCGCGGGTGGTGGTGTGGTGTGCGTCGAGGTCGACTTCGGCATGATATCCGGCGATGTATCCGCGGCCGACGCCGAATCGTGTCGGGGTGTCGCAGGTTCCGGTGACGGTGAGACGATCGCGTACTCCCCATCGGAAGCGGTGGGTGAGGTTCCCCCGCTTTCTCGGAGGGCTCTGATTGTGGTCCGGTAGGGGCCGGAAGGAGTCATTCGTGGCAGCACCGAAGAAGTATCCAGATGAGTTGAAGGCGCGGGCTGTGCGGTTGTATCGGGAGTCCGACCCCAAGCCGACGATCCGCAAGCTCGCCACCCAGCTCGGGGTGCATCACGAGGCGTTGCGGAACTGGATCCGCCAAGCCGAGGCCGATGCCGGCGAACGCGCCGACAGGCCGACCACCGACATGGCCGCCGAGAACCGCGCGTTGAAGAAGCGGGTCGCGGAGTTGGAGCGGGTGAACGAGATATTGCGTTCTGCGAGTGCGTATTTCGCTTCGGAGCTCGGCCCGACCCGGCGGTGATCATGCGGTTCATCGAACAGAACAGCCAGCACCCGGTCGAGCTCCTACTACGGGTCCTGGGCATCGCGTCCTCGACCTATTACGAATGGCGCAAACGCGCGCGACAGCCATCGGACCGTCATGTCGAAGACGAGAAGCTGTTGGCCGAGATCGTCGACATTCATACCAGTTCCGGCGGCACTAATGGGTCGCCGAGAGTGCATGCGATGTTGCGGCGCAGAGGTTTCCGGGTCGGACCCAAACGCGTGGAACGGTTGATGCGGGCCTCGCGGTTGCAGGGAGCGTTCCTGCGCAAGAAGTGGCGGCTCGGCTCGACCCGGCAGGATCCGCGGGCCACACCGGCGCCGGATCTGGTCGAACGCAACTTCACTGCCGTGGAACCGAACCGGCTGTGGGTGGCCGATGCCACTCGTGTTCCGTGTGGTCAGGGCGCGTTCTGGCTGGCCGCGGTGCGCGATGCGTTCTCCAACCGGATCGTGGGCTGGAAGACCTCTGACCGCTGCGATACCGAGTTGGTGCTCGGCGCGATGGAATACGCGGTCTGGAGCCGGGAGATCCGTGACGGGCAGTTGATTCACCACAGCGACCGCGGTTCGACCTACACCGCGATCCGGTTCGCTAATCGGTTGGCCGACATCGGGATCGCGCAATCGATGGGATCGGTCGGCGACAGCTACGACAACGCGTTGATGGAGAACTTCTTCTCCACTCTCGAGACCGAGCTGGTCTACCGGCGGACCTGGCGCACCCGCGACGAGGCCGAGAACGCCCTGTTCGCCTACATCGACGGCTGGTACAACTCCCAGCGCATCCAGAAGAAGCTCGGCTGGCGATCACCCGACGAGTACGAAGCCGGTTACCATCAACGGGTTCCTGCTGGAACCAGATAATCCGCTCCCCGGATTAGCGGGGGAACCTCAAGGTGGCCACACTATCGGTCCGATGTACTGGAGTCGGGAATCCGGGAATTGGCCTGTGAAGTATGCGATTTCGTGGTTCGGACCTGACCTCGACTACTGCTGTGTGCCGGTTGCCGGGAGGTGTATCGCGTCCCAGGGGACCCACTGTCGCAGGGTGGTTTCGGTGAGTTTGTTGCGGGTCCGATAGTCCACCGCCACCTCCGCGTACCAGGCCAGGTAGTGGCCGAAGTGCAGTCGCACCCAGCTGTACTGGGTGGCGGGCAGCCACGGCTCCTGGAAACAGGGATCGATACTGGCCGCCGCCGCGCCGAGCGTCGGCCGGTCGGCACCGGGACGCTGCGCTGGCATCCACATCCGCTTGGGATCAACCAATACCGGGCGTGGGTGCGGGAGCCGCCGCACCGCGGTGCGGCCGTCGTCGGGCTCCCCGGTGGTGGCGGGCTTCGTTATCATCCGGCAATCATATCGAACATGTGTTCCCATGGGTAAGTGTTGGTCGGCTCATCCGGTCTCCTTACCCGGTGAGCGACCGGGCGCGGAGTCGCGCGTTCGCGCGATGGCGAAGACGTCGCCTTCGGGGCGGCGGGCCTGCGTAATCGCCGCGTCAGTGAGTGGTCCATCGAGCACCGCCGCGGGATTCGGTTTCGAGCCTTGTTCGCACCCTGCCGTACTGCGGAATTGCTTGTGCACAAGCTCGATTCGCGTACATTCGCGCGAATGATCGCACTGACCAGTGCGGGCAGCCGCTCGGTATTCGTGCACATCGGTGGGGACGAGATTCGGGTGATCGTGGCCGCCACGAAGACATCGGACGCCAAGTCGGAGGCGGTGAGGGAGGCGGGTTTCGAGTTGGTCGAAAGGTGGCTGTCGACCGGGCGCTCCTGAACAGTTCTACGCGCTTGCGCGTCGCGCAGGGGGGCGTCGGCGGTCGACAGCCTCGCGAGGGGCGGCGGCCGTGGAATAAAGTTCGCCGGGAAGTGGTCGAACCCAGCAGCTCCTGCTCCACGCGGCAGTCGGCGGATTCCGCTCGCATTCGTTGCCACGATGAGTCACGGTTCGCCGTCATCCTCAGGAGCATGTCTGGGTTCGGAGAGTGTGCTCTGTACCGCCGGTTCGACCGCGCCGCCGCTTTGGTGAACCGCACTGGATCTCGAGCCAGTCGTTTGCGCGTGACGGTTCAACGAATGCGGCCCTTCTTCACGGCGCGGTGCGTTCCTGCGGTGTTGTTCGGAAGTCGGGTCCCCATCCGTGTGTCTCGGGTGGTGAGTGGGGGGTCTCCAGCCAGGTCGGGGGGATGGTTGTGGTGGGGAGGCCGGGTAGGTCTGTGTGGCTGTCGGGGGTGCAGCGGTGGAGGGGGCCGTTGGCGGCATCGAGGATGGTTCGGGTTTGTGGGTCGATGTGTTTGGTGATGAGGGTGATCATGGCGGTGGGGTCGGTGGATTTTCGTGCGGCTTCGAAAGCCCGGTGGATGGCGGCGAATCGGATGGCGACGGCGCGGTGTCGCCACCACTGGCGGCACCAGGTGTATTGGCCTTCGCGGCCGCGGCCGGTGGTGCGTAGGGCGGTGATGGGTAGTAGCCAGTCGGTGACGAAGTGGGCGAAGTGTTGGTAGCGGGGTGTGTGGTCGGGGTCTGTGGCGGGTGGGGGTTTCGGTGTGGTGAACCAGTTCGGGGGTGGTGGTGTGCTGGTGAGTGAGGGGAATGGGGTGTGGTGGGTGCGTGTGCAGCGGTGGAGGGGTCCGTTGGCGGCGTCGGTGATGTAGCGCATGACGGGGTCGATGGTTGCCAGGATGAAGGTGTTGAGTGCGGTGCCGCTGGTGCTTCGTCGGGTGGCTTCGAAAGCCCGGTGGAGGTGGGCGATTCGGACGGTGACGGGTCGGTGTCGCCACCAGTCGGTGCACCAGGTGTAGGTGTTCTCTCGGTGGGATTCGGCCAGACGCACGGTGTACATGGGCAGTAGCCAGTCGGTCGCGAAGTGGGCGTAGTCGCGGTAGAGCGGTGGGGGTGGCGGTGTGCCGGGGGTGGTCATGGTGTGTGGTCTCCGTGGTTGTTGTCGGGATGTGGTGTGGTGGCGGCTTTTTCGGCGCGGGCGAGGGAGGCGCGGATGAGGGGCGCGAATTCGGTGTGTTGCCACCAGGTTTTGGTGACGAGGACGGGTCCGTGTCCGGGGAGTCGGACGAGGGCGAGGTGTTTGGGCAGGGCGGCGAGTTGGGCGATGGTGAGGATGGGTTCGGTGCGCCAGCTGGTGGTGCGTTGGCGGCCGGTGGCGCCGGTGCTGTAGGAGCGGTCGAGGACGTCGTGTTCGCCGATGTATTTCTGCCATTGTTCGAGGTAGCCGGTGTGGGCGATGCCGCCGCCGTAGATCTCGATGCTTTGCGCGCGCATGGCGGTCAGACCCGATGCGCCCCAGAGCTCCTCACCTTGTTCGAGGACCTGCAGGATGGTCATGAGGATGATGCCGCAGCCGCCGGCGTAGGAGTAGTAGTTGGGCAGGTCGGAGATTCGGGCGCAGTTCGCGGCTTCGTCGAGGACGGCGAGCAGTGGGATGGCGAGGCGTCCGTCGGGGCGGGCGCGGGCGATGGTGAGGGCGGCTTCGATGATCGCGCCGATCAGCGCCGAGGTCAGTGGGGTGGCGCCGTCGGGTCCGGCCATGGACATCGCGTAGAGGGTGTCGGTGGAGGTGACGAAGGCGGAGGGACGGAATTGCGGGAGCTGGTGGGTGGTTGCACCGGTCTCGACGGTGACCGTGGTGGTGGTGCCGTTGCTGCTCGCGGTGAGCCGTCGCCGTGCCGGGGGTGTGACCAGTTGTGCGTAGCCGGGGTCGGTGAGCGCGTTCAAATAGCGTCTGGCCATGTCGTAGAGCCCGTCACGTTGACGCGAGTAGAGGGCTTGGGCTTCACCGATCCGGTCCGCGGCGCGGGTTTGGCCGTGGTGGCGCAGGATCAGGGCGGGTGTTTCGTCTTGGTCGCGGCCGAGCCATTCGGCCACGTGCAGCAGATCCCCGCCCGCGCATGCCGCCGCCAGCAGATACAACGCCAGCAGTTCGCGGGCTCCGCCGTCGAAGTAGCTGTCCACCTTGGCATTCGCGCCTTCTGCGGCTGAGGCGGTGGATCCGGAGACGAAGAACCCCGCAAGCTTTCTGGCGGCGGGAAGTCCGTCGATATCGGCGAGGAGATCAACCCAGAAGTCGCAGACGCGGCGACCGGAGACGCCTTGGAGGTCGCAGTGCCAGGTGCGGCCGACGCGTTCGCGCCCGTATGCGGTGTGCCGCAACAGGTCCGGCTTGTTGGAGGTGACCAGCGCTGGCCCCCACGCGGAGAGCACGGCACCGACGGCCCAGGCCATCGTCTTGCCCGAGCGTGTTCCGGCGGCGATGGTGACACCGAGTTCGGCGGGCACATACAACGGGACACCGCCGATGAGGGTGGTGCCCAGGGTGGGGCCCAGCCGGTCCCGGACCGTGGGCGGCGCGTCACGCAGGAGCCGTTGGTTGGCGGCGCGGATGTCGCGGGCACGGCCCAGGCCCAGCTCCCGCGGCCGGTGCATGGTGCGCGCCGCGATGGTGTAGTCGTCACCGTGCCCGCCGATCCGGCGCAACGCCGTTACCGCGGGCACGACCAGGACAGCGAATGCTACGGCGACGGCGGTGGATTGCCAGGGCCAGCGCGCGCTGCCGTCGAGGACCTCGACCAGGGCGGTGACGGGTTCGGTGGTGACGGGCAGCCCGGCCCAGGCCCGGCCCAGGCTCAGCGCCGCCCACACCAGCAGTCCGAGCCCGAGCAACGCCAGCACCAGGATCAGGACGGCGAATTCCTCGGCGATACCGCTGTGCCCGTGGCGGCGGGTGTGCCGGCGCGCCATCACAGCCCGGCCCCGTGATCGGTGACAGCCGCGCTGTGGTCGGGGACGGTGTCCGCGCCCGGGTGGTCCCAGACGTACGCTGCGGGACCGCTGCGTTGGTCGGGCAGGACGGCGTCGATCGCGGCGATGACGTCGTCGGCGGCGCGAAGATGCTCATGTTCGACGGAGTGTGGTGCGG
This sequence comes from Nocardia puris, assembly GCF_036051655.1. NCBI lineage: Bacteria > Bacillati > Actinomycetota > Actinomycetes > Mycobacteriales > Nocardiaceae > Nocardia > Nocardia puris. The sequence continues at coordinate 4,045,691 of NZ_CP107943.1, forward strand.
CACTGGGGGTATCGAGCCGGGCGGTGAGTTCGGCGACGGTGTCGCGCAACCGGGCGGCTTCGGCGAGGGCGTGATCGCGTTGTTCGGTGAGAGCGGCGATACGGCCCAGGTGCGGATCGCAGGGGTGCTGGTGCCAGTAGGTGCCGTCGAGCCCGGCGTCGTAGGCGGTGCGGACGACATGGTCGTCGAGCCCGGCGTCGAGCGCTTCACGGCGTGCCGCGCGCAGGGCCTCCAGCACCGCGTCGAGGCCGTCGGCCCAGGCCACGAGCGCGTCGTCGCGCTGCTCGACCGTCTGATCCAGGCCTTGGTAGGGGGCGGCGTCGGCGCGGCGGGTGTGTTCGGCGCTCAGGTCCTGCACCCGCCGCAGCGCGGCGATCTGGCGTTGTTCGGTGGCTTCGCGCGCGGTGTAGTCGGTGCTGATCGGCGCGGTGCGTACGTGCGCGGGCAGCACCGCGTCGGCGTCGTCGCCGGTGTCGGCGTCGGCTGCGTGGGCCTCGGCCAGCAGTTGGTGTTCGGTGCCGGTGATGATCCGGTCGACCTCGTCGAGCGAGAGCTCTGGCCGGGGTGGCCCCAGGAACCGGGTGAGCCGACGCGCCCGTTCCGGGAGTTGCTCGGCGAGGGCCGCGTCCGCGGCGCGGGCGGGGGTGCGGGCGGCGTCGGCGGGGCCGGTGTTGCGGGGTTCGGCGTGACCGGTGAGCAGCATCGCCTGCTCGACGGTGCGCCACGCCGTCTGGTCGATATCGAGATCGCCGTCGGCGCGCGCGGCCGACACCCGGGCCACCATCCGGCGGGCGGTTTCGGGCCGAGACCCCCACACCGCGACCGCGGACGCGAGTTGCTGCCACAGCTGCCGGGCTTCGTCGGGGGCGTCGCGGCCGGTCCAGCGGTCCGCCACCACGGCGGCCTGGCGTCCCAGGTCCGCTGTCTGCTCCGGGGATTCGGCGGCGGGCGCGATCAGGACCAGCTGGTACGCGCGGGCGAAGTCGGCGCGTACCGAGCGCTCGAGCTCGCTGGCCGCGGTGGTGTAGTACTGCGGGTCGGTCGGCGGGGGTCCCGGGGGCGGCCAACTCACGGCGACACCTCGCAGACCTCGCACCCCGGCCAGGGGCGGTGGTGAGGCTCAGGCGTCAGCGGCACTGGAGCGGGGTCGGACATCGTTCCTCCTGCAGGGTGGGAGAAACGGCCGAGTGAGCGCGGAATATGTTGTGGCGCTGAATGTTCGGCCGTTGCGGTGTCCCCTGCATCGACGCCCTCGCATCGAGGGGTCGAGCCGAACGTGTGCGATCTGGTGTCGTGCGACCGAGCGTGTCTGCCGGCCGTTAGAGCGGGCAGCCGGGTGGCTCAGCGGGGCGGGTCACGCGCCCGCGAAGGCGGGTGCCGGAGGTGAACCTGCGTGCGGTGTGGTGGTGGCCGTGTTCGCTGGTTGGCGCGTATCGCGCCCGGGTCGGTGGTGATGTCGGCGGGCCGCGTGGTGAGGGTTGGGTGCTCACAGGTCGGGGCTGATGTCGGGCGAGCCCGGGTCGGGTTCTGGCGAGGGGTCGTCGGGCGCGGTGAAGGTCCCAGTCGCCTCGTACAACAGCACGAGCTCACTGCTGTAGGAGGATTCGGCCGCCACGGAATCCCTGTCACGCATCTGCTGGCGGATCGCGGCTGCGGCATCGGCGAGCAGGACGGTTCCGGTGTCCGGCACGCCCTCGCCGACCATTTCGAGGACGCCGCGACCCATGGCGAGTTCGATGCTCACCTGCCGCGCTTGCTCCTCGACCATCGGGTGGGTGTAGGCCCTCCAGGCCTCGGCGAGACCGTCGTCGGACATCTCGGTGACCTCGCAGGCCGCGACGAATCGCGACCACTCCGCAGGGGTGCGGGCCCACAGGCCGGCGACGTCGGCGGCCGGGATCTGATGGACGTGGATACCGAGCGCGGTCCGCACACCGATCGCGTCCAGATTCGTCTGGAGCTGGCTGGTGTCGGTGCTGGGGCCGTGACGGCGCAGGTGTTCAGCACCGACGGCGGCCATGTGCTGCATGGTCCAGCTGTCCAGGAACAGGACCTCCAGCGACCGGTCGAGCGCGGTGCGCGGCAGGTCGAGTGTGCTGGGCCGTTCGCCGCGCCGACCCAGCGCGATCGCCTGATCCACGGCCTCGGAGGCCACGCCGCTCGTTCGCGCGCGCAGTTCGTAGACGCTGGCGCCGACCGCGAGGTCGATCAACCGTTCTCGATCGCCGGCCGGGCCGTGCGCATCCTGGAGATCGTGGTGATCGGCCACCACGTTCTGCAGGTGTGCCAGCAGCCAGCGCTGCCACCTCGGCGGCGCGTCGTCGGTCATGGGACTACTCCCTTCTCGGACCCGCCCCGCACCACGTGGGGGCGAGGTTCAAATCGGTGGCGTCCCCTGCGCCGATCACGTGCGCTGCGCTGAAAGGTGCTGTCTGATAACTCATTCCGCGAACTCCGCCGTGGCGGCATCGGGTGCAGCGCGCTGCGGCGCCCGTGTTCGCTGCCGCCGGGTCACGGCTCGATCCCGGGTGTCGGCGGTACCGCGGGGGTGCGTGAGGTGTCGCCGGGCTCGGAGCGGTCGGTGGGCTCCCATGCCGACGCGGTGGCCGGGCCTGCCGCCTCGATCGCCTGGGCGATGCTCTCGGCCGGAGCTGGTGCGGGAGTGAGGGTTTCGGCGAGCCGGTCCTGGTTGGTGGTCCGGCCGGTCTCGGGAGTGTGGCCGTGCAGCCAGTCCGGGCCCAGGTGCCACTCCGCTTCCTGGAGCAGGTCGCGTGTGTGGCGGGCTGCTTCTTCGGCCCGTGCGGCGGTTGCGCGCATCGCCTGTACGTGGCCGAGGAGCTGTTCGGTCATGCCGAGCGCCGGGTGTGAGGGCTGCTCGGGCCACGACACGCCGCGGCGCCCCAACCTTTCGGCCGCGGCGATGTCGGCTTCGGGCACGCCGTCGGCACGGGCGCTGAGTTTGGCGCTGGTCAGACTCCATTCGAATCGCTCGAGTTCCACCGGGTGGGTGCGGACGGCGTCGATCGCGCGCGCCCAGCCCTGCACGGCGCGTAGCCGTTCCATGTGCACGAGCGCGGTAGCGGCGTCGAGGGTGTAGTCGGCGGACACCGGCGCGGTGAGGTCGTGGGCCAGCTGGGCCATCGCTTCTTCCCGGGCGGCTGCAGCCGCGGCCTCCTCGGCGATCGGCTCGATCCCATGTGGGGTATGGCGGCCACTGGGGTCCGGGGTGTCGGGGTGGGTCATCGTTTCTCCTGTTCTCAGGTGTGGAGAAACGGCCGCGATACACCCCCCACACGCGTGTGGGGTTGCGGGGTGTTCGGCCGTTGCGGTGCGCGTCCCCTGCACCGGCGACCCCTACCGGGGGTGCCGAGCCGAACAGTCGGAGGTGATCTACAGGTGCGGTCCGGCGTCCACGTCGGGATCGAGTTCGGGTTCGGGTGCGGGGTCGAATCCGATGCCGGGAGTGTCCAGTGGTGGGGTGGCGTGGACGGCGGTGTCGATGCGGTGCCCGGTGATCGTGGTGGTGAGTTCGCGGGTGGTCAGGGCGATCATGTCCTCGGTCGTGACGGGCATATGGGCGGTGATCTCGTCGTGGCCGATGCCGAGGCGGCGCAGCACGGCCACGGCCATCCCGTCCTCGGTGATCGGGGTATCGGCCAACCCTTGATGGCGTGCGCTCAGCTCGGTGTTCGACATCGCCGCGGCTGCGGCGGCTGCGGCCGGGGGCCAGGGGGTGCGGGCGCGTTCCCAGATCCGTGTGCGTTCGGTGCGGTGCAGGGCGACCGCGGCGCTGAGTGCGCCGACGCGCTGCCAGGCCAGCCCCAAGGTTTGCCCGACGTCGGGATCCACCTCGGGCAGGCGGTGGCGGCGGGCGTATTCGGCGGCCACCGCGGTGTTGTCCTGGAGCCGATGGACTTGCACGGTGAGCCGGCCCAGCACCTCGGCGCGGTCCATCGCGGGACCGAGTAGCAGGTCCGGTCGCCAGATATCGCCCCGTTCCCCGCTGGTGCGCGCGTAGGCGATCCAGCGGCGGGGCACTCCGATCTGGCCGGCCACGTCCTCGAGGATCCGGCTGGCCTGCGCCAGCTCCACGACCTCGCGCAGGCTGTCACCGGACCCGTCGCCGGGGTGGTGCTCGCCCAGCGAGATCCCGATTCCGTGGATCGAGCGCAGCAACCGATCCTGGCGCGGCGAGAGTTTCGGCTCATCCATCGCGATGAAACTGTCTGTGCCCGTGGCAGATCCGCGTGAAGCGCACACGTCCGCAGCCGTCGGGTGACGGGGGCCGGCGCGACGAGTGTGTGACGGTGAGAGCGTGGGCGGTGCGGGCACGCCGCCACGGGTGGTGAGTGGGCATGAGTTCGGCTCCTGCGGTCAGGGTTCGGGTCCGGTGTCGGGTGGGCAGGGGTGCGGGTCGGGCGGTAGTTCCTCGGCATCGAATGTCGCGGCGGGCTCGGGTGGCAGCCCGATCGCCGCGTCCGTGCTGTATTCACCAGCGCTAGAAGCTGTTTCGGCGCGATGTCGGGCCACAGCGGTTTCCGCCGCGCGGATCAGGTCAGCCGCGGTGGGAGGCAGGGTGTCGTCGTGGGCGGACAGGTTGACCAGGCCGCTGCCTACCGTGAGTCGGATGATCACCGCGTTGGCTTCGTTCTCGGTCGCGGGGCTGGCGTAGGCGCCCCAGAGTGCCCCCAGTTCCTCGGCGTCGAGTTCGGTGATCCGTGACTGCGCGACCAGCCGCGCCCACTGCTCGGGGGTACGCGCCCAGAAGCCGTCGATTTCTGCGGCCGGGATGGCGATCACGCGGGTAGCGACCGCGACGCGGGTGCGCCACGCACTCAAGCCGGCGACGAACTGCCGGACATCGGCGCCGTCGGCGAGGACGTGATGGCGGTGGGCGTATTCCACGCCCACCACCGCCATGTGCTGGAGAACCCACGAGTCGCGGGCGACCGATTCCACCGCGTTCCCCAGCAGGGAGCTGGGTCCGAGCTGCTCGGTCGAAAACTCGCCACGACGCCCGGCCGCCACCGCCGCGTCGACCGCGGTGAGGTCGACTCCGGTTGCGCGGGCACGGATTTCCAGGCCGGTCGCGCGTTCGCGCAGATCGGCGAGGTGATCCTGCCAGTCGCGCTGCCACACGGTCACCGGCCGGCGCACCCGCGTCATCGCGACGTGATGGTGATCGGCGAACGTGTTCTGGATACGGGCCAGCAGCCACGGATGCCACATGCGCGGCGCCGAAGAGCCGGGATCGGTCACGAGTTACTCCTGCGGGGGACATCCCACGCCCTGAAGCCCCAGGCGGTGTCCGGGTGGGTGTGGGTTCGTCGGTGGCGTGTCCCCTGCACCGATCGCGGTCGTGCCGCACGTAATCTGCTGTGTCAGAACATGTTCGCGTGGATCGTGCGGGGCTCTCCTCTCGTCGACGGTGATGGTGGGGTTCGGGTGGTCAGGTTCCGGGGCCGGTGCCGTAGTCGTGGACCGGTTCCAGGCCGGGGACGGTGGGCGTCTGCGGGCTCCACTCGGCGTGCCCGGTGGCGGGCAGTGCCGCCTCGATCGCCGCCCTCGCGCCACCCGTTGCCGTGGCGGAGTGCGCGGTGGTCGCGAGGGCGGCGCGGGCGTGTGCGCTCATCTCCTCGAGGCTGGGCGGGCTGAGTTCGGGGACCAGCCGGATCCGGTCGGCGCCGCCGGGCAGGTAGGGCGGAACGACGAGCGGGTCGCTGGCGGCGTAATGCCACAGCCGGTCATCAATGCTGGAGGTCGGCAGTTGTGACAGTGCGCCTGCCAGGCCGGACCAGTCCGGGCTCGTCCACAGCGCGGCCGCGCGCTGCGCGTCGAGGCCGGACGTGTGCGCGAGCAGCGTGATCCGTGTCCGCAGCGCTTCGGCGACCTCGCGGGAGGCGGCGGTGACGCCGGGATCGGTGGCCAGAGCGGAGCCACGCGCCGTCGCGAGTTCACCCAGCATGACCAGCCGGGCGAGGTGCCACAGGTCGACACCGAGCATGTCCAGCCGCAACCCGGGCAGTCCCTGGTGATCCCACCCGCTGGTCAACGGATCGCGGCGAGCAACGTCGTGTTCGCCCACGGCGCGGGCGTCGGCGATCTCCTCGGCCGGGATACCGGCGGTCGCGGCGGTGTGTTCCAGTGATTCCAGGTGCGCGCTCGCGGCGTCGAGGTCCGCGGCCAGCAGTTCGTCGGGCTCGCCGCCCGGCCCGCCGTAGCGCTCGTAGTGCTGGGCGCCCGTGCGTTCTCGCCGGGCGCGGTCGGCGGCGGCGCGGGTGATGCCGCGCAGGATCTGCGCGTGCCACGCCCGCTGGATGGCGTTGTCGCTCATCACGACCCGGCTCCGGTGAGGGCCGCAGCGGCTTGGTGCGGCGGGATCGCGGGTGCCGGGAGCGGAGTGTGCGCGGGGGCGGGTCGTCTGCGTGGTGTCGCGTCGAGGACGTGGCGGGTCATCGCCGAGACCAGCGGCGAGGCATACGCGCACCATTGTGCCGCGCCCGCCCGCTCGCCCTGTCCGGCGATGACCGCGCGCCATACGCGCCGCGACTGCTCGCGGGCGTGTGGCCACAGCTCGGCCCGCTCGGGCTCGCACAGCCGGGCGTGGGCGAGGGCCACACTCGCGCCTTGCCGCCAGGACTGCATCGTCGTCCGGTATCGCCGTGCGGCGCAGAGATTTTCGTGTGTGGCGGAGGGTGTGGGGGTGTCGTGGATCGCGGGCATGTGGGTGAGCAGCCGGCAGTCGTACGGGGTCATGTGGTTACCTCCGGGTGCCGGGCCGGTGGGCCGGGGTCCGGCGGGGTCGGGGTGGTGGCGGTGTCGGTCCACACCGGGGTGTGGGTGGGGTCGGCGGCGGCGGTGACCGCGGTGCTGATCGCGGGGCCCGCCTCCGCGCGGAGGGTCAGGTGCTGTGCCAGCACGGGCAGTTCCGGGGGCGTGTGTCCGGCGGCGCGGGCGTCCTCCACAGTCAGCTCCGCCGCCGAGAGGTAGGACACGGCGATGGCGCGGTGGTGCACGGCCGTGGGCGCGGTGAGCTCCCGCCAGCGCGCGAGCAGCGGCTCCGGCGAGCTCAGTTGTGCGGCGAACGCGTTGCGCCACAGTGTGTTCGCGGATCGCCCCCACAGCGACCGGCGCTCGCGCGGGGACAGGTCCAGCGCGTGGGCGAGCAGCGCGACCCGGGTCCAGGACAGTTCGGCGGCGCGCGCCGCGCGCCGCGCCACGATCGGGCTGTGCGCGGGCCCGCCCGGGTGCCGTGCGAAGACCTGGCTCACAGAGACCATGTGCCGGCACTGGTCCATCTCGACTTGAACCTGCGCCACGAGGACCTCACGCTGCGGCGCGACGGCATCGGGCAGGGGTGTGGTGTCATCGAACGCGGAGCGCGCGGCGCCGCCCTGGATAGCCGCCGCGATCCACGGCGCGGGGGTTCCGACGGCGCGGGCTTGTGCCTCGGCGATGTCGCGTTGCGCGGCGAGTTCGGTGGTGCGCCGCGCCCACTGCTGCAGCGCGGCGCCGTCGTCGACATCCCACACCGACCGGCGCCCGGTGAGGTGCCGGGCCTGCCAGGCCGCCGCCCGATACACCACCACCAGCAGGTTCGCCTGCGGCGTGGGGATTTCTCCCAGCGTGGTCACGGCGCCACCTCCGGTCCCGGCGTCGAGCCCGGGGCCGCGCCACCCGGGTCCGGGACCGTGCCTTCGTCGAGACCGGTGTCCCACACGACGGACTCGACCTGTCCGTCGATCGTGTGCGCCGCCTCATCCACCGACGTCGCAGTGTCGTCGGTAGCGGGGCCGTTGACGTAGTCGAGGAACCCGGCCATCACCAGCTCCACGATCAGCTCCCGCATCGGATCCTCCTCGACCGCCGCCGATTCCGGCTCCCCGACACCACCATCCGGGCCGACTCCGGGGTCGGGGTCGGGTGGCGGGGGTGCGGGCTCGGTCACTGGATCAGCGAGGTCGTCGAGGTTCAGGCCGGTGTCGTCGGTGAATCGCTCGCCGAAGGCGTCGGCGGCGCGCTGGTGGTGCTCGCTGAGTGGTCCGGTGGCCTGGGCGGCGGCGAACGCGGCCACCCACCGCTGCGCCTCGCTGAGATCGGTGTCCTCGCCCAGGCCGTCGCCGATGCCGGCACCTCGCAGCCGCAGAAAGATCCGCCACTGCTTGTCGATCTCATCGAGGCGGAACAGCGCCTCCGCGCGGCGTTCCCGGCCGAGATAGCCGGCCTTCTGCAGCTCGTGGATTTCCCCGCCGCGCTCGATCGCGGCCTCACTCTCCACGACACGGCGTTCCCGGTCGGTGTCGAAGCGCGCCCGCAGCGCTTGTTTGGCCTCGCCGTCGAGGTCGGCGAGGCGGCGGGCGTGCTCGCGGCGGTCGCTGATCTCCTCGACGCGGGCGGTGGTCAACCGGGCACTGTCGTCGGCCCGGGATTCATAGCCCGCCACTTTCAGCCCGTGGATGTCCTGCTCGCGCATCTCCCGCGCCGCCGCGGTGTCCATCCGCTGCTCGTGCTCGAGCAGAGTGCGGGCCTCCCCGGCGCGCCGCTGGAGCAGTCCGGTCACCGTCGCCGCGGTTTGAAACGCCGACCACGCGGTCTGCCGCACGGTGCTCGAGGCTTCCTGGACCGGGTCGCTGCTGTTGGTCATCGCACCTCCAGAGCGGAGACGAGCCACGCACCGTCGCGGCGGGTGGCGCTGGTGTACACGGTCATCGGGATCACGGGCGAGGTGTCGGCGGGCCGCAACTCCACCGCCAGCACGCGCGAGACCGTGACGGAGGTGTCGGGTGGGTGGTCATCGGCAGTGATCCGCGCGTGCGCGCGCACCAGCACCGCACCCGCTCGCCACGCCCGCCAGGTCGCCGCGGCCACCGGCGCCCGCGCGACCGCCGCCGCCCGTGCCCGGCGCGCGAAATCGGGCGCCAGTAGCGGCGAGGCGGCCTCGAACGCGCGCCGCGCCGGATCCGCACCCGGGGTGTAGGTGAAGACCGCCGGCACGGCGGCGAGCATCACCGCCTCGGCATCACACGGATCCACTGCGGCATACGGCGGCTCGAAACGCGCTGCGCCACAGGAACTCCGACCGCCCCGCTCGGGTTCGGTGGAGTGGCCGCATCCGGCGACCACCGCGGCGAGAACCGCAGCGGCCAGCATCGTGGTGGTGGCTGTCCTCATCGGCGTCACAGCCCGTGCCCGTGGTCGAGGGGCGGCGTGCCTGGTTCGGCGGTCGGCGCGGAATCCGGGAACTCCTGCGGATCTGCGGCGGCCATGCTCGCGATCACCAGATCGATGAACGGCGATTTCTCCGAGGCGCCGGGGGCATCGTGTTGTGCTCGTAGGGTGTCGGTCAGGGTGTCGGGGATCGCCGCGTAGGGGCGGACCGCCTCGACGATCCGGTCGGGGTCGAGGATGTCATCGGGTCGGGTACCGATGTGGAGCAGAAACAGATCCTCCTCCCACTCGCCACCGCGGTCGGCGACGTAGGCGAAGAAGGTGCCCAGCGGAGGGTCCCATCCGACGACTATTTCCCGATCGGCAGCCCCGTCCAGCGGGTCGAGGTAGATGCGGTTGTTGACCATGAAGATCGCCCTCTCTCTGAATCTTGCCCGCGCGTGCGCGGCGCGGCGGCCACGGCTGGTCATCGCGACCCTTCCGGCACACGGGACGTGTTGCGGTGCCAGGTGATTCGCGACCGCTGACGCCCCGAACCGATTCCGGCTGCGCGACGCCGGCTCGCCCCCTTCGGCCGTTGCGGTGTAGTGAGTCGGAACTCGTTCGCGGGCAGTTGTTTTCACGAACGCCCGTAACCGGGTGGACGCGCTCAGTCATGGGGATCTCCGCTGGTGGTGGGCGCGTAGCGGCGTACGTCCCAGCGTTCGCCCTCCCACGCCGACAGGGGCGTCACAGTGACGTTCTGTCCGGTGGTCGGGGCATGCAGGAGCAGATCGGTGCCGGTCGCGTCTTGGCCGTAGTAGATGCCCACGTGGTGGCTGTCGGCCGCACCGGGCGCGGTGAAGAAGATCAGGTCGCCGCGCTCCGCGAACGCCACCACCTGCGCCGCGGTGTGATCCTGCTGGGCTTGGGTGTAGTGCGGCAGCGACAGTGTCCCGCCGGAGGCGACGTAGACCGCGCGCAATGTCAGTCCGGAGCAGTCGAATCCGCCCATCGTGGGGCCGTGCACATCGCCGCCACCCCACACATACGGGGTGCCCAGCCAGCGTTCGGCTTCGGCGACGACGGCTTCGCCGAATTCGGTCGCGCCCGGGGTGACCGGTGCCCCGGAGCCGTCGGGTCCGCAGCCCGGTGTGGGCTGTCCCGGTTCGGCCGGGGGCAGGGAGGCCGGGTCGATGCCGGCGAATGTCGCGTACAGGTCGACGGCCAGGTCGGTGAACTCGGCGTAGCGCTCGGGATGGTCGCTGCCTTCGACGGCCTGGGCGGTCTGGGCTGGTGGCGCGCGCTCGACGCCGCGGATCGCCAACGCCTGGTCGTAGAACCAGTCGATCTGGAAGCTCGGGTTCATCAGTTGCGCGATGCCGATGGTGTCGGTGCTCCAGATGCTGACCCGGATCTGGTGCGGGCCCACGCTGTCGTGATCGGAGCCCACCCCGTCGTGGCTGTAGCCCAGGGAGGCGGGAACGTTGCTGTTGGCGAGGTTGCGGTAGGAGCTCTCGGCGCCCATGGCCATCAACTGGGCCAGGATCACCGGTTCGGGTGCACCCCGTTGGATCCCGATGACCACGCCCTGGCGGGCCAGCCGCAGCTGGGACTCGGTGAGCCCGTCGATCGCGACACCGGTCGGGGCTTGGTCGGCGACCAGCTCCGGAGCCGTGGCGCAGTCCGCGCGCAGCCCCGGGCCCACCGACACCGCCAGCAGCAGCCCGATCAGCAACAGTGGCGCCGACAACGCCAGTGCGGCAGTCGATCTCGAGGCAGGCATCGCCGCTCACCCGGCCCGCCCGGCCGGTGCCGGGGCGGGGTCGTCGTCGAAATCGAAACGCCGGTTGGTGTTGTGCACGCCGAGGGCATGCTCGGCGTCGGTGAATTCGAGCCGGAACGGGATCCCGGGTGATTCACCTTCGCCGGTGGTCAGCAGGAAACACCCTGTGCCCGGCGGGGTTTCGCGTCGGTCGTGCTGCTGGAAGGGGGTGTCGTCGCCGGGTGGGCGCGGCGCCGCCCAGGAGGTCACCAGCGCGGCCTCGGTCTGGGTGAGTGTGACGCAGCTGCGGACGCGCTCGACCTCCTGCGGGCCGATCGGTCCGATCAGTTTGGCGCGAGATCGCTCGAAAAATCCTATCGCGCCGCGCTTTTCGAGATCGGCCAGTGAATGGCTGCACATGATCACCGACGCGCCCAACTCTCTGTTGAGCCGGGTCAGGGCGTCCACGCGCCCGACCATCGCCTCGCCGAGCGCGAGTACTCGCCAGATCTCGTCCAGGACCGCGGTGTAGGTGCGTTTCGGGCCCAGACCGGCGTCGGCGAGCACGTGCGCGTCCGCGATCGCGCCGAAACCTCCTGCCCATGCCAGCAGCATGGCCGCGGCCAGTGATTTGCTGTCCCCGCTGGGGATGCGGGACACATCGATCACCACGGCCGGGGCGTCGGGGTCGAGTTCGTGGGTGGTGTGCCCGTTGACCAGGCTGGCCAGCGGGCCCTCCACAAGAGCGCGCAGGGAGCGGCGTAGGGGTTTCGTCGCGGCCCGGTAGTCCTGGGGGGTGTCTTCCTCGGCCGCGGCCTGTAGCGCGTCGGCGTCGGCGACCACGGCGAGCAGATCGCTCAGCAGCGGGTGCCGGTCGGGACCGAACCCCCGCCGTCCCAGCTCGGTGATGGCGGCGGTGAGGATCAGCTCCTCGAAATCGGCGCACCGCGAGCCCCGCACGAGTTCGATGAGCGCGGCCACGACGGTGACCTGGGTGGTCCGCACCCGGGTGAGGGCCTGCTCCCACGACTGCGGGTCGGTCTGGTGGCGGGTGAGCTCGCGCAGCAGTCCGGCCCCGATGCTGAGGGGGTTGATGGTGCCGTGACCGTAGCCGAGGGTGATGACCTGGCCGCCGAGGACTTCGGCCAGCCGCGTGTACTCGCCTTTGGTGTCGCCCAGGATCAGCGCGGTGTCCCCGGCCGCGACCGCGCCGGTCACCAATCGCCGGATAAGGCTGCTCTTGCCGAAACCGTTGAGGGCCAATACGAACGCGCTCGGCGCGGTCACGAATCCGCGCCGGAACCAGCGCATGGGGTCGAAATGCACCGGGGCGCCGGTGATGAGATGCCGTCCGACCGGGGTCCCGACCGCGGGTGCGGCCGCGCCCACACACCACGGGTAGAGTCCGGCGACCTGCACCGTCGTGCCGCGCCATTCCGGCGGCATCGGGACAGCCGCGATCCGCCCGCCCCCGGCTCCGGTGTATCCGCGCGGGCTCGCGGCCGCCAGCTCCCGATCGAACCCGCCGTCGATGCGGTGGTCCTCGACACGGCGCAGCGCGGTGGCGCGGCGCTGATCGTCGGTGGCGACCCGCACCCTGGCCAGCGCACCGCGCCAACCCCCGTGTGCTGCCGTGGTTTCGGCGGCGGCGCGGGCCTGCTCGGTCAGCACCCGCACACCCCGCACCGACACCGTCGAGCGGGAACGGCGCCGCGGCGGGGGTTGGCGGTGCGCGGTCATGACGAGAGCCGTTTGCGGATAGTGGCGTGCTCGGGCAGGACGACGCCCACCCCCAGGCCAGCGGCGAACGCGGCGGCCTGGCTGCCGTAGCAGCGCCGCACACCCAGCCGCGCGGCGGTGGCCATCGCCTGGATGGTGGGCTCGATGCCGGGCATGTCGGCGTCGGCGCGGTCGCTGACGGTGATCAGCAGCCCGAAACGGACCAGGCCGGCTCCCAGCGCCTGCTCCCGGCGGGCGGCGCCGGTGTTGTCGACGCGGATCGACGCCGCGGCCGAGGCGATCCCGCGTTCGGTCTGCGAGGCCGCCAGCGCGTCGCGGTAGTCGCTGTCGACGATGTCGACGGCTTCGTCGGCGGGGTGGGGCCGATAGTGGACCGCGATCCGTTTGCGGGGGACGTCGGTGCGGGGGCGCAGCAGCGCCGCGAGCACGGTCTCGGTGACCGGGCCCGCGGGTGCGGCGTCCATCTCCCAGGTGATCGAGCGTGCCCCGTCGTGGACGAGGTGACCCCACTGCTCGGACTGCGCCACCGGCCCCGCCGAGGTCCACGACAGGTTGCTCGCGGGACCGGCGGCCTCGATGTCGGTTTGCGCGGCCAGGTCGTAGCGGCTGCGGACCAGCGCGGTCACCTCCCACGCCGGCATCGGTGTGGCGGGCAGGCCGGCGTTGGCCAGATCCGACAGCACCGCCTGCACACGAGTGGCGACCTCGCGCGCTTGCTCGGCGACGTCGTGGCGGCCGCGTCCGATCGCCCGCCAGGTCACCGCGATCCGCGCTTCGGTGCGTATCCCGATTCCACCCAGGGCCGCGGCCTGATGCGCGACAGTGCGCGCGACCTCCGGCGCGTCCGGGCGTACCATCTGGGCGACCTCGCGCCGATGCCGCAGATGGGTCTCGACCACCGACTCCACCACACTGGTGATCGCGACGACCTCGCCGTCACGCCCGGCGGCGGCCAGCAACTGCCCGTATCCGGCGACCCAGGCATCGATCTGGGCCTGATCGACCAGGTCCTGGCCTTGAGGCTGGACCCGGAACACCACGCTGTAGTGATGGAGCCGGGGCAGGTGGATCATCCCGAACCGGTAACCGCCGGGAGTCTCGAACTCCACCAGCCGCGATGAGGCCAGCAGACCCGGCAGCCGCGCCGCGCCCGGGACGCGGGAGAAGCGGCCGGCCCGGTACTCGGTCTCCCCGCGTGCCCGTGCCAGCGCGAACTGCGTGCGCAGGCTCGCCATCTCCCATACGGTGCGCCCGCCGACGGTCACCACCGTCGGCACGAACGCCGCCGCCGCGGCCGCGACCACGACGGCCACGACCGCGATCGAGCGCGTGACCATCACCGTGACCATGATCATGATCACCAGGCCGAGTCCGAGAAGTGTTGCGCCCCACGTCAGTCCGAAAAATCCTGCCGAGCGTGGGCGTTCCCAGCGGCCGTAGAGGCGTTCGGTCGTCATCGCCGCACCTCCCACGGTCCCGGCACCGCGCCGTCGATGCCGTCATGGGCCATCACCGACGCCGCACCGACCGCCGACCCCGCCGCGGCGCCCGCCGCGCCCCCGACCCCCGACCCGCCCCCGGCACTACCGCCGGTGGCGCCGCCGGTCCCGGTGCGGGCACCGGCGCCTGCCGCCGCGCCCGCACCCGCGGTCGCTGCGGTCGTCGCGGCGCCGCCGGCCGCGGCGGTGCCGCGTGCGCCCGCCGATCCGCCGGTGGTCGTCGAGGCCGCTGGTGCGGTGGCGGTGTTGGCTCGCGTCCCGGACCCGGAGCCCGCGGAGGCCGTACCCGCACCGTTGGGGCCGGCCGGGACGCCGCTGCCGGACGGGCCGCCGCCATCCGAGGGGCCCCCGCCCGAGGGCCCGCTGCCGGACGGGCCGCTCCCGGAGGGGCCGCTGCCGGAGGGGCCGGGCGGGTGGCCGGTTTGCTCGCTCATCGTGCGGGCGCCCCCCGATCTCGATCCGGTGCGGGCCATCAGGACACCGGCGCCGGCACCGGCCAGGGTCGCGGCCGCCCCGCCCCCACCGCCACCCATCGCGGTGACCGCCGGGGCGACCAGCGCGACCAGCGCGGGCAACGCCAGCACGACCATCACCAGCAGAATCAGGCCGAGCAGCACGGTCTGGGCGTCGCTGTCGGGCGACCCGACCGCGGTGAACGCGATCGCATAGATCAACGACCCGACTGGTTTCCACAGGATGAACGCGAGCGACCAGCTGAGCAGACGCTTGTAGGCTTGCCCGCCCGGTCCGGTGCCTGCGGCCGACGCCGCGATCGGCAGGACGGCGACCACCAGGATCAGCACCGCCTGGCGGATCACCAGCGCCACCAGCTGCACCAGCGCGCTGATCGCACCGAGTACGCCGATGATGATCAACGTCATGGTCCCGAGCCCGGAGCTGTGCAGCAGGTCGTATCGGATCATCCGCTCGACGGCCGCGTCCGCGTCCCCGGCGCTGGCGTCATCGATCACCCACTGCGAGAACGCATCTCCCGCGCGAGTGGAGGAGGTGACGATCGCGGCCATCAGGCTTGCCGCCAGCACCGCGCGCCCGACCATCAGTATGGTCTCCTGGGCTTCCCCGGCGAGTGCGCCGCGCTGGGCCAGCGCCAGCCGCCCCGCCGCGAACAAACACCCCGCGATCAGCATCAGCACCTGCAACTGGGTGGTGTAGGCGAGCACCCGCTCGAGCACCGGGCCCGGAGAGCCATCCTCGGCGGTCAATGCCGGTGACGGCAGCTTCGTCCACCAGGTCAAGCACGTTTGCAGGGTTGAGCCGAACCCGTCGATCGCGCTTTCGGCGAGGCGGTCCAGGCTCGGTAGCGAGCCCACCGCGTCGCGGCCTTCCTCGATGAGTTCGCGACCACGATCCAGGTCTTCGCCCAGATCACACAGTTCCTGCGGGCCTGTGGGCAGGTCGCAGAGGTCCTCGGGGCTGGGCAGGTCGGGCAGCCCGGGGATCTTGGGCAGCTCCGGCAGGCCCGGGATCTCCGGCCAGTCCGGCAGGCTCGGGGGCTGCGGAATCCCCGGGATCGGCGGCAGATCCGGGGCCGGGGGCTGCCGCCGCCACCCCTGGGCGGGCGAGGCGGCGGTCATGGTGTGGTCCAGTCGCCGAACGCGGACAGATCGGTCACCGGGGTGGCCGCGGCCCACAAACGCTCCACGTCCACCGGGACGCGGACCCGCCAGTCACCCTGGACCCAGGCCATCGGCCACGTCGCATACGTCCACCCGACCCGGGCGCGGAACGCCAGATGCACCTGCGCGGACTCCCCGGGCCGGTAGGCGGTGACGCGCACCCCGGAGGGCACCACCACATACATCGCGGCGACCGGGCCGGTCGCGGCGCGGGCCCGCGCGAATCGGTCGGCCAATTCGTGGTGGTGGCGCGGGGTTTCGGTGTAGAAGCGGTCGGCGAGGACGTCTCGCCAGATCGGGTCCGGTGCGGCGAGCGCGCGGGCCAGCGCGTCGGCGGCGGCCAGCGCCGCTCCTTGCGGAGTGGGGGCGAACCCGGTGGCGATCCCGTCGGTGATCGCGGCGGGTCCGTCGCTGGCCGAGACCGGCGCGGCGGCCCCGACCCACAAGCGCTGCCACACCAGCCCGGCCGGGGGCGCCGCCAGATAGTCCGGCCGCGACGGATCGGGCCTGGTCGCCGGGTCCTGTGGCAGTGTGGACCCGCTCTCACCGCCGGCGGTGTCGAGCCGATGACCGAACAGGTCACTGCTCGGTGGCCTCGGTGCCGGGCTCGTCGGCGGGCCGGTGCCTGTGCCCGGGGGCACGGTGCCGGGGTCGGGGGCGCGGTCGCGGGTGCCGGTGAGCAGCAGCGCGGCGAGGACCGCGACGGCGGTGATCGCCCCGGCGGCGGCCAGGGTGCGGGGGCGTGGCCAGGAGGTCGGAATACGCATGGCGCCCAGGTCCTTTCCGCTACCGGCCGAGCCGGACGGTGTCGGCCGGGGTGGTCGCGACGGCGGACACGACCGCGTCCGGTTCGGGTGGGAGCAGCAGTCTCCAGTCCTCGCCGAGCCAGACGACGACGGCGAGCTGACGGGTCAGGGAGGCATCGCCGTGGCGGACGTAGACGGCGATCTCGGCACGGTCGCGGTGGTAGCGCGCGACCTGGTAGCCCAGAATCTGCGGGGCCGTCGCCGCGGGGATCGGGACCTCGAGGTGGAGCTGGGCGCGCGCGGCGGCCCAGGTGTCACGACCGGGTCCGGGTGCGAGCATCGCCTGCCCGACCCGCACCCAGTCGTGATCGGGGGCCAGCGACATCCGCACCGTCGCGTGGATCGCCGCCAGCGCCGCACCCGGCGGGCTGTGCTCGAACCCGGCCGCGGCCGGTCCCTCGACACGACCGGGCCCCTGATCGGCATGCGGCACCGCGACGCCCTGGTAGTCGATCCATCTCACGCCGGTGGGGTGGTCGGCGCCGGAATCCGGGAAGGTGGTGGGTGCGGGGTCGTCGCAGCCGGCCAGCCAGACCAGCAGCAGCGCCCCGCTGATACCGATCGCCGTGATCATCAGCAGGCTCGGCTTGGTGGCGAGGTCGGACATGATGCTCATCGGGTCAGGACCGCACCGGCGACACCGGACGCGCTACCCACCAGCACCGCCCCCACCAGCGACCCGGCGAAGCCTTCCACCGCCTCGTCGCGGTAGGCGCGCACCGCCAGCGCCCCGCCGATCCACACCACGCGCCCGATGCACACCAGCATGACCAGCCAGGCCAGCCACCCCAGCAGCTGCGTGATCGGATCCAGCACCGCGGCAGGCAGATTCACAACTCCACCCCCGGGATCTCACCGAGGTCGGCGGCGTGCGCGCGGGCGGCACGCGCGATGGCGATGACGTGGGTGATGCTGGCGGCGACTTCGTCGGGATGGGTCATCGGCAGCATGTGCCCGCCGCCGGGCACCAGATCGGCCTCGGCCCAGAGATGCTCGGCCCACTGGTGGCACGACGCGGGGTCGGCGATCGGATCCTGGATGCCGGTGACCAGCACCGTCGGGACCGCCCGCAGTGTCGTGAGGAGTTCCTCACCGACCAGGGCGGGGTCGGGGGCGGCGGGCACGTTCACCATCACGTGCCCGTCGAGCATCGCGGCCCGGCGTGGATGGTGTTCGGCCCAGGCCGCTGCCAGCGCGCCGCCCAGGCAGTGGGTGACCAGCACGACCGCGCCGAACGCATGCGCCAGGGCGGCGTCCAGATCGGCGGCGAGCGCGTGACCGGTGCGGGCGGGGTCGGCGTTCATGACCGAGGCGTCGATGCGCCGGTCCAGCGCCAGCTGGCGCACGCCCCCGATCCGCTGAACTCGCCGCGCGACCCCCGTCCACGGCAGTGGTGCGCCGCCGGCGACGCAGGTGTAGACGAGCGTGACATCGGGCGGGCGCCGCGAGGCGGTGTCGGCGAGTTCGATCACCCGCACCGGTGTGGGTGTGGTGTGGTCATGGTTCATGACGGACTCCTCGGAAGGAAGGATGGATGGATGTGCCGAGATCGGCTGTGTATCAGCGGATTCGGGGGTCATGCGTCGCTGGTAGCGGCGTTTCTGATGGCGGTGACCAGGGGGCCGGCGGTGGCGGCGACCACGCCTCCGGCGAGTGCGCCGGCGACGATCTTCGGGCTTTCGAGCTGTCCGCCCACCCAGCGCTCCCACGCGAAGCGCCCGCCGGCGTAGATGATCGCGGCGACACCGGCCAGGGTGACCAGCCACGCGAGGTAGTCGATGATCCGCAGGAACCCCAAGGCACCGGGTGGCTGGGTGGGGGTGATATTGATGGTCTGGGCCAGGGTGCTGATCGGGTCGATCAGCGACACGAGGGTCACGGTGTCCTCCTTGGTGTTCGGGTGGCGAGCACCTGGGCGGTGATCGCTTCGGCGGCGCGGTGCACGTCGGCGGGGACCGCGCGGGTCACTCCGGCTCGCCGCGGGGGCGGCGGGTCGTGAGGCGTGTAGGGGGCGAGGTCGTCGAGGTCGTGCACGAGAAGCTCGTCGTGCCAGCCGATCTCGTGGACGCGCCCATCGATGAGGTCGGTGACGAGATGCCGGTAGCGGCGGACCTCGGCGGGGACCCGGCCGGGGCGGGCCGCGGTCAGGACCAGGGCCGCCACCTCGACGCCGTCCGGGGCCAGCCCGGCGTGCCATTCGCGCAGCCGGGTCGCCGCGGCGGTCAGGCCGGGCTGGCACAGTCGCGCGGCCAGCACGACCCGCTGCGTGGTCGCCGCGCAGGCGGGCCAGGCGGTGCCGGCGTCGGCGGCGTGGGCCCACCAGCGCGCCAGCGTGCTCGCCCCCGCCCCGCCGTGGGCGGCCATCACCGCCAGCAGCGGCGGATACGGTCCGGTGATCGGCAGCGGTTCGGCGCGGTGCGCGGCGCGCTGTTCGACGGGCGGCACCGCCACGATCGGGGATCGGTCGCGGCGGGCCGACACGGACACGACCGCGCTGGTCATGGGCGGGCCTGGAAGTTGGTGATCACCAGCCGATTGCCGGTGCGGCGCAGGTTGATCAGCTGCAGATAATCCACGCGGTCGCCGCCGGGCCGTTGTTCGGCCAGATGCACCTGCGCGGCGGACTCCGCGATCGGGGTGATCCCGACACACCAGCGGGTGCCGGGTGGGATCGAGGCGATCCCGGCGGCGAGCGCCTCGACCGAGAGCCCCGCCGCGGGGTCCACGTGGGTGAGGGCGGCGGGCGCGTCGCGCAGGGTGTAGTAGGCGTGTTCCCACGCCGAGATCAGCCCGGCCGGTGTGGTCGGCTCCCCCGCGCGGTCGGTGACCACCGGCGCGTCGATACCCGCGCACGCCGGATTGTCCGGCACCGCCACCGAATCCGAGGACGACGGTGGCGGTGCCGACGTCGGGGACGGGGCGGCGATCTCGGTGACCTCACCAGCGCGCACCACCAGCACCCCCCCGACCGCGACCGCGGCCACCGCCGCCGCGAACGCCACCGCCAGGACCGCGCGCCCGCCACGCCCGACGCCGACGCCGGCTCCGCGGTCCTCGGCCGAAGCGCGGCGCGGGCGCGCGGTGTGCAGCCATGCCCATCCCGGGTCGGCGGGCGCGGGCGCGTCCGGTCGCGGGTCGCCGGTGCGCGTGTCATGCGGCTGCGCGGGAGCGGCGGGGGTGAGGGGGTGGACGGTAGCGTCGGTGTCGTCGATCCAGCCCCAGGCCGGGTCGGTGTCGGGTGTGGTGGGGCTGTCGGCAGCCATGAGTGTCACCTCCGTTCTCATGAATCGCGTGCAGTGCGTGGGGTGGGCCCTGCGGAGGCCGCCGTGCAGGGGACGATCTGGCGGCCGGTGACCTCCGCAGGGGTCTTCAGCCCGGCGGTGCGCCGGGCCCGGTCGTGGCCGTCGGCACCGGAGCAGACGGTGTGACGGTCGAGTTCTGTTGCGAGGGTGCGGGTTTCGTGGCCGAGGGGGTACGGGGCGGCTGCGGCGGGTTGCCCTGCTGTGCGGCGTCGAGGTCGCGGGCCGCCGCGGCGAACCATCGACCCACCGCGGCCAGGCGGGATTCGCCGGTATCGGTGGTGGCGGCGTATCCGGAGCGGCGGCCCACGGGGTCGCTGTAGGTCGCGCGGGTGGACAGCTCGGCGATCTGGGCGTTGTCGGTGACCACGCTGGTGATCGCGTCGAACGCGTCGGCGACCCAGCCGATCGCGGTGCGGGGCGGGATCAACGCGACGATGGCGTGCCCGACTTTGGTCGCGAGCATTCCGAGTGCGGCGGCCGGGTTGGTCAGGCCCACCGCGGCCAGTTCGGTGATCGTGGCCGGTGTCAGGACCCGCCGGGCGACCGTCACGGCCGAGGCCAGCCCGATGGTGCCCAGCCGGACCAGCGCCGCGACAACCTCGGCCGGACCCGGTACCGGGGTGGCGGGGTCTGAGGCGTGGGCCAGGCGCTGGCCCAGCGTCATCTGGGGTTGGTAGGACAGCTGGTCCAGGCTCGTGCCGCGCAGGTCTTCGGTGACGATGCCGACCGTGGTGGACAGCAGGGTCGTGGCCAGCGCTTCGGCGATCGAGGCGATCGCGGTGATCGGATCGGCCAGGTTCGCCCGTCCACGGATGGTGGCGATCGTCTGCGCCAGCGGCGTCCCCGCCGGGGTGTCGCAGGCCAGGTCCGCGGGCGCGCAGATCTCGGCGACCCGCCCGGCGAGCGCGCCGTAGTCGGTGTCGGCCGGGTCCAACCCGCCCCCGCCCGTGCCGGTCAGGGCAGGCAGCCGGATCGCTGCCACATGCTCACCGGAGGTGCCGTCGGGGGCGTCGGGGGTGGCGCGCCCGGCACGGCCCGGCAGGATCGGACTGTCGAGGCCACGTCCGGGGTGGGCGATCAACGCCACCGCCGCGACCGCCTCTGCGGCGATCCCGGGGACCTGCCCGCGGCCGATCCGCCGCGCGAGCTCCGACACCGCTTGTGCGCCTTGCTCGTAGCCGCCCAGGGCGAGGGCGGTGGCGGGGCAGCGTGCTCGCACATCCGCCGCGACGGTCTCGAGATCGGCCACCGCCGCCTCGACCGCCGTGGCGTAGCCGTCCGGGGCGTCGGCCGGGAACGGCACCACCAGACGTTGCGCCAGGTTCGCGGCCTCGGCGCGCATCGGCCCGAACGCCGCCGACAGCGCGCCGGTGTCGCTGCGGCCCGAGGCGTCCCCGTCGCCGGGTCCCTGCATCCCGATCGCGTACAGGCGCGGGCAGCGCTGCTCGATCGGCGCGGTCGTCGGCCCCGCCCACACCACCGCCGGAATCACTGCTGCCGCAACGACTCCCGCGACCACGACGCTCACCGCTCGCCCGCCCACACCGGCTGTGGTGGTGGTCATGTGCGGTCCTGGTGGGCCAGCTCGGTCAGGCGGGTCATGACCTCACCGATCGCGTCCGCAGCCGCCTGCAGGTGGGTGGCGTAGGGCTCGTGCCAGGTCACCGCCACCCCCCGCGCCCGGTAGGCGGCATCCAGCGCCCTGGTCGACTGCGGGCGGATCAGGGAATCGCGCGACCCGTGATACAGATGCACCGGCACTGTCGGGGTGCCGGTGCCGGCGACCTCCCGGGTGAGTACGTAGCGCCACATGCTCGTCGACCACGGGTCGACCACCTCGCACCAGCGGCCCAGCGGCGCCCGATACCGCGAGAGTAGTTCGGCGATGTCGAGGGTTTGGGCGTCGGCGACCGCGTCGCGGCCCTCGGCGGTCAGCACATGATCCAGCGGCAGATGCCGGTACGCCTGGCCCAGCCCGATCATCCCGGCCAGCCCGAGCCCGCTCCACGCCCCGCCGTCGAGGTCGGTGATCAACGTGATCGGATCCAATGCCGGCGCGCCCGCGGCGACACCGGCCAGCGGCACCTCCGGCGCGTAGTCGGTGTGCAGCTCGCCCGCCCAGATCGCGGTGCGCCCGCCGTCGGCGTATCCCCAGATCGCCACCGGCACGTCGGTCAACGCGACATCGGGCATCGCCCGCGCCGCGCGGACGGCGTCGAGCGCGGTGTAGGCGGCGGCGCGTCCGGCCAGCCAGGTGTGCGGGCCCGCGTCGAGCACACCGTGCCCTTCCCCGTCGGGCACGACCACCGTCCACCCGCGGTCCAGTGCCGTCCGGACCGGCTCGATGTCGGGATCGGTCCCGGCCTGCAGCTGCACCGACGGCGCGGACTCCGCGCTGAATCCGCGAAACTGCGGGCAGTACAACAGGATTGGGCCCATCCCGATCAGCGTGGGCAGGGTCGGGCTGAGCAGCGTCGCCGACGCCGCGATCGTCGCCTCGGTCGAGGAGGTCGAGGTGTAGAGCAGATGCCAGGCATCGACCCAGTCCAGCTGCGGCGCCCGGACCTGCCGCGCCCGCAGGATCTCCCCGGCGCCCTGGTCGGGGGCCAGTTCGGGAGCGGTGCGGAACATGGCGTCGGCGGCGGCCCGCGCCGCCGACTCCCTGCGCAAGGTGGGACTGGAGTGGATGTCGCTGGAGTCGATGTCGGAGGGATCGAGAGGGTTGGTCATCGTTGTGTCCCGAGGTCGTGGGCCAGGGCGATCAGCCACTGCGTGCCCGAGGTCAATTGCCCGGTCGCCGCGTAGTTGTTGTGGCGGGCGACGAGGTCGGCGAACCGCAGCCACACCGCCGGGTTGAGCAGGTCCGCGTTGTCCGCGGCCAGCTGCGTCCACGCGGCGGCCAGTTGGCCGGCCAGCCGCGGCACCCGTGCGAGCGGGTCCGCGCCGATCACCGCGACGATTTCGCCCCACCGCGCGCCCGCGGCGTCGTGCTCGTGCGCCGACGGTGCGGGGATGCGGGGGTCGGCGGCATCGAGCAGCCGCCGCGACAACGGCACCCCCGGCACGTAGTCCACACCGGCCGGTCCGAGGTGGAAATCGTTGAGCAGCACCGTGGTCCACGCTTCGCCCAGTGCCGCCGACAGCAAGCTCCCGATCGTGCCCAGCGCGGCCACCGGGTTGGTGAGATCGGCTTGCGCGATCAGTTGCGCGCCCAGCCGCAACGCCAGGGCCCGGTCCGGCGCCGAGCACGCCAGATCGCCCTCGACACAGATATCGACCACACGCCCCGTGAGCGCACCGTAATCCGCTGCGCTCGAAGCGATTCCACTCCCTCCGGCGGGCGCGGACCCGATCGTGACCCCGGCCACCGCGGCTCCCGTGGTGCCCGGCGCCGGATCCGGGGTGGTCTGTCCGGGCCGGCCCGGGATCACCGGGGATCCCGGCGCCCGATCCGGCGAGCTGTAGAGTGCGATGCCCGCGATTCGATCGGCCGGGACCGGTCCCCGGCTCGCGCCGATCTCGCGTGCGACCTCCGACCAGGCTTGCGCGCCTTGGGAATAGCCGACCCCGGCGAACCGCGTCTGCGGGCAGCGGGCGGCGATATCGGCCAGCGCCGCGCGCACCCCACCGGCCGCTTCGGCGACCGACTCGGCGTAGGGGGCGGGCCCGCCGCCGGGCACCACACCGCCGAAACCCGCCTGGTAGCCGATGTATGTGCGTGACACCAGATCCGGTGCCGCGGCCACCACCGGTCCCAGCAGCGCGCCGACCACGCCGGTGTCGGCGGTCGGGTCCGCGCCCGGACTCGACTGGCCCGTGCCCTGAACACCGATCACCGCCAACACCGCACACCCCGCCGGGGCCGCCTGCGCTGCCGTAGAAGCGGTGCCGTACACGGCGGTGGTCACGCTCGCCGCGGCCAGCGCCGCCGACACGGTGCGGCGTACCCGCCGACGAGGTGACACGACAGTAGAGGGTGTGGCGGTCACGGTTGCCCGACCCCCACGCCCGCACCGAAACCGGCGCCCACCGTGCCCGCGGCCGCCGCGCCGATGACCGCGACCGGCCCACCGAGCACCGCGGCACCCGCCGCCGCGCCCGCGGCCGCCCCCAGCGCGGTGCCCGCGACACCGCTGGTCACCGTCCCGAGCACCGGGACCGGCACCATCGTGCCCAGCGCCGCACCGGCGATCCCGCCGATGGTCCCGCCGATCGCGCCGCCGATCACCGCGCCCACCGCCGCGGCCGGGGCGCCCGCGCCCACCGCGCCGATCGCGCCACCGACCGCCGCTCCGGCCATTGTCGCGCCCGAGACCCGATCCGACCGCCCCGCCGGCACCCCGATCGAATCCAGCGCCGTCGCGACATGCGCCTCCGCGCCCGCCGCCACGTCGTTGATGGTGTCGCGCACTTCCACGGGCAGCCACGGCGGCGACTCCGCCTGCCACTGCCCGACACGAATCGTGTTGGGGGGCGGCTCAATCGGCGCCACCGGCGGCACCGGCTCGGGCAGATGCAGATCCTGCACCCGCAGCGGCTCCACCGGTGCGGGCTCCGGCGCCGGACGCACCGGAGCCTCGTTGCGCACCTGTGGCGGCTGCTCGTAATACACCGGCGGCTCCGCAGCGGGCGGCTCCGGCGGTGGGGGAGGTGGCGGTGGGGGAGGTGGTGTGGTTCCCGGCTGCGCCGGGCCCGTCACACCGGGCTGGTCCGCGATCGCGGCCGCCACCTCGGTCGACGCCGCCGCCGGTGACCTCAACGTCGCGATCGCCGCGACCGGCACCAGACCGGCCACCACCAGCACACGACCGCACTGCCGATAGCCACGCCGACGCATGGTCTGCGACCGCGCATTTCGTATTTCGGGCATGCTGAAACAACCCCCAAACAAAGATGAGTGAAATCGCCGCCACCGAACTCGCCCGGCGGCTCGGGAACCCTGGCCGGCCACGCAGGCGCACGGCCGGCCAGGGGAAAGAAAGGTCCTGGTCAGACCAGGCCGAGAATCTGCGTCACGATGAACAGGCCGTGACTCAAAACGCCGAGACCGGCGTTCACCAGATTCAGGATCGTGAAGGGATCCATGTCGATGTCCTTTCGGGTCAGGTGCATTACCGACACCCATTCAAATCCCGAAAAACGCTGCCGCGCTAGCTATCTCGCTTGCACAGATTGTGATGCACATGATGTGCCACACCTGAACAGTGCGCTGAACTCGCCGCCCTGCTGGGTCTGACACTCGATGTGTCGAGCGAAAAATCTTGCTGCACCGACGATGTCGCATCCGATGCGCCCGGCAGCCGTCGGTGACGTGGCACCAATCCCGTGCGTGGTGGCGGTGCGGGCCCGCACCATGGAACGCTGACACGCTTTGCGTCCCAGCAAATCTCGGGCGGCACCCGCCTGCCGCTCGACGCTTGCCGACCCTTACCCGTTCTGGTAGAACCGAAACCACGAACTCGGGGGCAACATTTCATCGTATCCATCGCGATACTCGCAAAGGAAGACCCTGAAAGGGGGGTAAGCATGTCCCGGACACCTGGGCCCCCACCCAGGAAACCTCACCGCACCCCAGGCTCCACCGCAGTGGAGCTTCCAACACTCGGCTCCTACCTCAAGCGGCTCCGCTCCGAGCGCGACATCAGCACAGTCCAGGCCGCCGTGATCGCCGGGCTGTCCTACTCGCATCTGACCCAAATCGAGCGGGGCACACGCACACCCAGCGAAGAAGTCCTCGAACACCTCATCAGAGTCTACGAGCTGCCCCACACGACGGCCCGGTTCCTCCGTGAGCTACGCGCACCCGCACGCTGGGAACTCGGCTCACCAGCGCAGCTGAGGAATCTCCTGCCCCGCGACGTCACCGATCGGCTCGCCGACCTCGACACACGCGGGGTCGTCGCCTACTACCTCGACCCCCTCTGCAACGTCCTCGGCGCGAACAAGATCTTCCGGACGTTCATCCCCTTCGACAACCTCGAGGACTCGGCCTTCAACCTCGGCGACTGGGTCTTCCGCAACCCGTTGGCACGCGAACGCCTCCCGCACTGGGAACACGAAGCAGACCACGCCGTGGCCAGCTTCAGAAGCCAGGTCCCGCGCTGGCGAGACATACCCGCGACAACGACCTACCTCCTGCGCATGATGGAAATTCCCGAGTTCCAGCGTCGCTGGATAAACCACACCACTGCCGACCTCAGCTACGCGCGATCGCCATCCGACGTCGTCCACCTCCGCGACGACGCAGATTCGGTATGGGCCATCAGCCTGCACCACACCGAAATCCCCGGGACAGACGCGATCCGGCTCATCACCGGCTACCCGAACCAACTGGCGGCTGCATAGCTGCCTGAGGCGGCCGGGGAGGTAAGGATTTCTCGCATCAACCTCGCTGCAGTCGCCGTTACGCCTACTGGAGGGTCGAATATGATGGATGATTGAATACAGTGAGCATGGCCAGCTCCACTATTCCGGTTCATGAAAGAGCGGGAATCGCAGGGGACGGGGAAGCGTAGTGACAAGTGCATCCCAATCGGGGAAGTATATCCCCCCTGATCTCGCCGGTCAGTCCCATTTTCTCGCGACCAGGGACCACGGGCTCGCTCCAACGGCGTGGCCTAACCGAGTCGGTCGTATTTGCTGTTTCCACGATCAACGGTCGCTCCCGCCTCGCTGCAAGTCGAATATTCACCACGATGGGCTGGAATTCGGGACACCCAGTAAATTTCACGACCGATACGCGCCTGGTAACTATCAGATCATCAGAGGCCGAGGGGCATTCTGCTGTGCGTCCATCCGGGCACATCTTCGTTCCAGTGACTATTCAGCGCGCCGCAGGGATCCGGCCCGGTGACCAACTGCTCTTGGTCGCTATGCCGCAGCGGCTTGTTGTCGTGCTGGTGCCGCCTGCGGTGCTGCGCGAGTCGCTCCCGTTCATCGGCGAGGCACTGGTGCCGCGACCGTGACTGCCGAACTGGAAGCTGCGCGGCTACTGCTCGATCGGCTGGGCGTGGACCCGAGCGTCCTACTTGATATTGCACCCCATGACGTTGCACGCCATCACGACGCAACACCGACCTTCGCTGCCTATATCCCGCGGGTCACCGCTGCGGTGACTCCGGGTGCGTTGAGGACATACCGGCCGTACTGGCGTCGCCTGTCCGAGCGCTGGCCCGATCGACGTCTCAACGAGCCCACAGCCACCGAGCTGCAGGCGATCGTCGAAGAAGCTCGCCAGACCGCTGTGGTAAGGCGCAACACACGAGGCGGTCGTTCCGCCGCCGAGCACATGGTCGGCGCTATCCGCTGCCTGTACGGCTTCGCTGTTCGTGACGGATATATCCTCGCCGCCTCCAACCCATCTCTGAAACTCAACAAACCCCGCCGTCTTCGCAGCCCGCGGCACGCCCTTGCCCCGAGGCAGCTCAGCCAGATAACGGACATCGTCGCGACCACTGGCAACGATCCCGAACTCGACACCTTGATCATCCGGATACACCTCGAAACCGCCTGCCGCACCGGCACGGCGCTCAAGATCCGCCGGATCGACATCGACGAGGACAACTGCCTGGTCCGTCTCCATGGCAAGGGTGGCACCCTCCACTGGCAGCCGATCTCCCCGACCCTCACCCGCGCGCTGATCGACCACGCCGAACGGTCCCCAGATCCCGCCGGTCAACTCCTGCGCTACAGAAGCGGCAAGCCCATCACAAGACGGCGCTACGACCACATCTGGGAACGGGTAGGACGCCGTCTCAAATGGGTTGCCACTCAGCAGGTTTCGACTCACTGGATTCGTCACACAACTCTCACCTGGATTGAGCGCCGTTTCGGCTACGCGGTCGCTGCCACGTTCGCCGCGCACGCCACCCCGACTGGTCCGACCAACCCGGCCGGCTGGGCAATCCCCGCTGGGCCGGACGGTGCAACGTTGACCTACGTCGTCGCGTCCATCGAAGAAGTCGCTGCCGCCCTTTCGGCCCTGACTGGCGAGCCTCACCCCCTCGCTCCCGGTACGCGCGAGCCCGATCCCACCATGCTCGGCATGTAGCCCGCAGTCCAGGAATTTCAACGCGCATTTCGCAGCGTGCCCGTCCTGCCGCGGAACGCCCGACTCAATATGACGTGCCATCATGTCGATCGACCGCCCACAAGCCGTTGCCCGGCAACGAAACGGTAGCGGGGACAAGCGAGCGGGTTGCCATCGCGATGATCACATCCAAGATGCGGTCGGAGGACAGTCCATCCGGCGAGACCGGGTGTGGATCTGTGGAACCTGTGCGGGTCTGGTTCTCGCATGTTGCCATGGCCTGCGAGGCTTCCCCGGCCATCTCGTGGGGGTGTAGGCCGATCACGCTCCCCGGAGTCAGATCCTGGAGTGGGTCAGGACGACCTGCAGCGGTGTGACCCCGGACTTGTGCAGGTTCGCGAACATCGGCGCAGCTGGAGCCCGACGATGAACACGACTTTGGACGGGGATGCCGTCGACTTCGCGCCTCGGCGGAACGTCGCACCACCGACCATCGTTGCTTGTCAGAGTCGGTCACCGAAATCCGCCACGATCGTTGCGAGTCCGACAATCGTGACACCGGCTATAGCGCCGTCGCGGTGCGTTGCCGCCACTCCGAAGCCGATCACCGAGGCGTCGGTGAAGACCTGCCCGGGGCGGGCAGGGCCGCGGTCACCGCCCGGCGCGGGCGGGTGTGTCCGGCGGTGCTCGACATCGCGGCATCGGCGGGGCCCGTTGCCTCCGCGATGCCATCGAGTTGCGCGGTGAGCGGTGAGATGGGGCGTTTGAGGTTCCCCCCGAACCGTGGACAGTTGGTTAGGCAGCGTTGGCTGCGACTGTCACGAGATCGCTCGTAGCGGATGGAGCTGATGCCGCCGATCGCGGAGTGTCTTCTCGTAGTGTTGTAGCGAATGATCCAGTTGTCAACTGCGGCAACGAGTTCGGCTTTGGTGGTGAAGGTGTGCCAGTAGTAGAACTCGTGTTTGAAGGTCGACCACAGCGATTCGGCGTGGCTGTTGTCCCAGCAGATGCCCGTAGCGCCCATCGACCGGCGCAGACCGTGGCGAGCGCAGGTCCTCACCGTCAAGCCCGCAGTGAACTCACCGCCACGATCGGAGTGCAGGATCGTGCCCCGCACCTCGCCTGCGCGTACGGCGACGGCCTGCTCGATCGCGGTCTCGACCACGTCGGCGCCGATATGGCCGGCCACGGCGTGCCCGAGCACCCGCCGGGTGTGCCCGTCCCGGATCGCGCACAAATACATGTCCCCTTCACCACAGGTCAAATAGGTGAAATCGGTCGTCCACACCGCGTCCGGGCGGCCCTGATCGAACGCACGCAACATCAGATCCGGCGGGAACGACGCCTCCGGATCGGTCACGGTCGTGCGGACCCTGAACGTGCGCGGGCTGATGCCCTCGATCCCGATCCCGGCCATGATCTTGGCGACGGTCTTTTCGTTGACGACCTCACCGCGCTCACGCAACTCCTCAGTGATCCGCGGGGACCCGTAGGTGCCGTCGGAATCGGCGTGCACATCCAGGATCTTCATCGTCAGATCGGCGCGGCGCTGCTGCCGAGGCGTGAGAACCGTCGCCGACCTGCATTTCACATGCTGGTAGTAACCCGACATCGAGACCTTCAGCAGTTGTGCCATCCGGCGGATCGAGAACTTCTCACCCTCCCAGCCAGCGGTGCCGGCGGTCTCGGCGAGGTCGTCGGGGCCGGCGTACTCGGCCCTCAGATCGAGCCGGGCCGGTTCTTCTGCATCGCGGCAAAGTACGCCGAAGCTTTTACCAAGAAGGCGTTGTCCTTCTCCAGCTCGCTGACTTGCTTACGCAGCCTGAGCAATTCGGCTCTCTCCGCGGGTTCGAGTGGCTTCTCACCGTGCACCTCAGCCGCGGCGATCCTGCGCCGCTCGTCTTTGACCCAATTGCTCAGCAAACCATCGTTGAGACCCAGCTCACGGGCCACTTCGGCGATCGTGCGACTGGAATCGATCACACGATGCGCAGCCTCGACCTTGTACTCGGCCGTGAACGACCGACGCTTGCGAGGAGGCATGAGGACATCCTTCCAACAGAACCAACAGTCCTGTCAACTCGGTGTCCACTACCCAGGGGGAACCTCAGTTTGTAGATCGACTCTTTTCCGGGCGCTCGGGCGGAATCGCGAAGCTTGCGCGGCGCTCGGCTGCGCGCGGAAAGCACTGGCCGAGAACCGCTATTTGGTTCATGCTCTACCGAACACACGGATCAAGACCGAGGAGGGTAAATGTCGAAGGGCAAAGTCGGGCGGAGGAACCAGAATCGCCCTCCGAAGCCACCACGGCCAGCGAAGAAACAGCGGCAGTCCCTGCCCGAACTACAGCCTGCACCGACGAGGCGCGGTAGCGGCGGCATTCTGACCGCCAGGTTCATCACCCACCAGGATTCGATTCTGCCGGTGCCGCTGAAGTTCCCACCGCCGCTTGTCGAGCGAGCCACCGACCCTTCGACTTTCGAGTACAACTGGCAGCATCTCACCTACGCCTTCGGCCTCCCCGACCCCGCACAGTTCCCGGCTCTTACGGTCCCGATCGACGGGGCAGACAGGCGGAGCTTACAGCGCTTTGTCCAGGTCTGCGAGACGACTTCGACTTACAGCGTCGTCAGCCACAAAGGTGGCGTCACGCTCTCCATGGAGAACGGCGAGCAGGCGATGACCTTCGAGCAGGTCGAAGACGAGGAGGCTGTGGGGTTCTCGGTCAGGTTCCGGCAACTGCACCACTCGACCGCCGGCGATCCGGACTTCTCGAAGGTGGTCAACATCCTCGCCAAGTACGCCAAGCAGGAAACCGATTCGAACGCCGATCAGCGCATGGCGGTCCTTGCCGAGTGGCGTCAGGCGCGCGGCCAGCTGATGAACCGCCCCCTACAGAACATCGTGTGCAGGATGGTCCTTGAGCAGAACGGCTGCTCACCGAGCCAGATCGACAAACACGAGATGTACGGCGACGTCAATCCAACGGACATCATCAACCTGTTCAACTATGGCGAGTTAATCCACTTCGGCCGGCGCAGCAAGGAGTACGAGGCTCTTGCCGAGGATCCCCAGCGCGAAGGAATTGAGCACCACAACTTCATGGTCGCCATGCTCGGGCTGGTTCACCTGTACTTCGGCTTCGCCAAGCTCATCCTCGCCGCGCTCGGCACAAACGCCACCGCGACGGAGAACTGATGCTGAAGACAAGCGGGAGGTCGTGCTGCCCAAACTGCACGACCAAGTAGCCCCCCTGCGAGGATGGCCTTGCCGGAGCCTGTGGTCCGTCGTTGCGCGGGTGCGGCATACACGCGCGGGTAGTCGTAGCCCTCGTCCGCAATCAGTGTCGTGATCTTCTTCCGTGGCCATACATCCCACGAAGAACCGGCGACAAGGTCGCCGCCGGTCGCTAATGCGGGTATCGGGTCGCCCCGTGGAGCAAACTGCCGATCGCCGTGGAGAAGCTCCCTGACCTGCGACGCTCGTTGGCGGATCTGCCGGATTCCGGCCCGTCGGCGATGAACTTTCGGGGCGGTGGGAGTGAGGTCCGGGCTGCGGCGTTCGCTGTGATGTCCGGCTTCCCGAGACTGGCTCGGATGGGATCGAGGTTCACGTCGAGCACGCTGAGGGGCCCGCGACCGGTGTGGTCGAGCGGTATCGGATCGAGGCGGGCTCAGTCGTGGTGGGTTCGTTGGAAGGGTTCACCGCGCAGCGTCGGATCTGGCAGTAAACCCGTGGAAGGCTGCTCAGGTCTGGTCGTAGCGCACGATCCGTTGGGCGCTGCGGCGGTGCCATTTGTTCTTCGACGTCAGGAACGGCTCGACCCGGTCCCGGACACCTTGTGCGCGTAGCCCGGCCAGGGTGTCGAGGACGTGGCCCTGCACTGTTTTGTCGTCGAGTTGGGTGGGGGCGGATGGTATGTCGTGGATAGCGTTGCTGGCGGCCCAGCGGGCTCGGGCGCTGATGGCCTTGGCGGGGTCGAACTGAGATATCAGTGCGGGGACAGCCGCTGTCTTGACGGCGCGTGCTTCTTTGCGGCCGAGGGCGTTGGACAGGCACAGCCGAACCAGATCGCGGCGGCCCTCCGTTTCCGGACCGGGCCAGCGCGCGATCGGTGTGTCGATCGAAGACAGTGTCCCCTGTTCAACCGATACCTCCTTCTCTGTTCACGCCATACGGTTCCTCGAGTGAGTTTGTACGACCTTGCCTGATGCAAGAGAACGCGGAACCAGCGGAGGAACAGACTGTGCGCACGACCATGAATTCGAAGACCATGTTGGCGATGGCCGGCCTTGCGGTGCTGGCGTTG
This sequence comes from Nocardia puris, assembly GCF_036051655.1. Classification (NCBI taxonomy): domain Bacteria; kingdom Bacillati; phylum Actinomycetota; class Actinomycetes; order Mycobacteriales; family Nocardiaceae; genus Nocardia; species Nocardia puris. Next base: position 4,077,925 of record NZ_CP107943.1, read on the forward strand.
TCAGTTGGTGCGGCACCTGGCGTGTCGCTAGCGGATACCGGCAGCAGTGATTCCGGTAGTGCGGTGATCGACACCGGCAGCGGGGTACTCGATGGTGTTATCGACACCGGCAGCGGCATCCTCGATGGCGGTAGTGGCATTCTGGGAGATCTGTTCGGTAGCGGATCGGCGGCGACGCAGCAGTGCAACAACTCGACCAAGTCGGGCGGTGAGGGCATCACCACGACGATTCATCAGCTCGGCACCGGGGGACCGACCAGCTTCGTTCTGGTCTATGAGACCTACGACGTTCCCGACCGTATCCAGGTGTTCTATCAGGGTGCTCAGATTCATGACACCGGATACGTGGGCGACCACATCAACCAGGGCACCGGTTCGGCGGTCGTCACAGTCCCGGCTGGCGCGGCGACCTCGGTCACCGTCCGGGTCACCGGCCCCAGCGGCACCAAATGGGACTACACCGTCCGTTGCCCCTGAGTAATCGGTCGGGCCGAGCCCGGGAACGAGCACGCGTCCGGTCCCGGTACCGGCGGCAACTCACCGTGTGGCTGGGTTGCCGCCCGAGGCGGGCGCGCTCAGACGCCCTTTCCACGCCGGTGTGACAGCTGCCGCCGGCACCGCGCTGATCACAAGGCAAGTCTGGTGAGGATGGCAGTCATGGCGAACGCGTCGAACGTGTTCCTGATCGGCCTCGTTGCGTATGCGGTGGTGTGTGGGATGGTGGCTGCTGCGATCGCGGAGTCGAAGGCGGCAGCGGCGTGGGATTCTTTCTGCTCGGGGCGGTGTCTGGTGAGATCGGGATCGTTGTGGCGCTGGTCGTGCCGGGCCGAGTGCGAACCCCTCGGGGGTGGGGAAAGATTCGTTGCCCACGTTGCGGGGCTGAACAGAACGTCGAGCCCGGCCGGTCCGAGTTCGTCTGCTGGCGATGCAAGTTCGATTCCCCGTTGGAGTGGTAGTGGCATCGAACCGCCGTGGGATGGTGTCTGCGTTTCCCGTGCGTTCGCTGTCGGCCAATCTTCGCCGGCTGACGAAACAGCGCGGAACCTGCGACAAGGTAATCGAGTGCGTACCACGCACAAACTGACAGTATTGGTGTTAGGTTCAGCGCGTGACGCAACGACACATGATCAAATACGCTTTCGTAACATTCGGTGCGATGGCTCTGGCTCTTTCGGCGTGCGGTGACAGCGATAGCGATGGCGCCGCCAGTAAAGACTCGCCCGCGACAGCGCTAGAGGCGGACTCGGGTTGCCGGTTTGCCAGCCTGGAAGAGATTAGCGACGCCATGGGGACTACCTATTCAACCGCCGAGGACCGTGGAGAGGATGGCTGCGTCTACGATTCGGAAGACGAGTATGTCGAACTGACAACTTTCCCGACTTCTGAGTACGAGCAGCGCCTGGCCGAACAGCTTGACGGAGGTTCTGCGCAGCCTACCCTGGTGCCCAACCTCGGGGTGGAGGCGGTCGATGCCGGTCCCAATCTATTCGTGAAAACTGGATCGGATATATCCATCAAAGTTCTGACGAGTGGACGCCAAGCCGTTGAGGATCAGATAGCCGTGGCGGCCATAGTGGTCCCGCGTCTCGGTGGCTAGTATCAGGCGAGCCGAATCCTCGACAAGCGCTGCCACTCTGTGCCGGATTGGTAACCGGGTGCTCGTGTGACGTTGACACGACCAGCCGCGCCAGGTGTGTTGCCGTTCGAACAACCGATACCGGAATGGGGCTCTGCGGGCTAACATCAACATCCGCTGTAGGCCGATTGATGGTTGTTTCTCCCTTGATGCGCGACCGTTGGAGAGTGGAGAGCGTCCGATGGATCGAGAAGGGACGCGAAGCACCTCGTTGGATGGCAGTGGCACGTCAGTCGCATGCAGATCCGTAGCTTTGAACGTCGACTCGCCGGAACTTCTCATGCTCTCGAGATCATATGTTTTCTGATGCTCTTTCATGGGATCGACGAGGTCGCGGGGATGCGTGCGTTAGATGTCTACCATCTACTCCGCTGCAGTCGACGCGAAAACCATCAACGTAAGTTTCGTGGAGAAAGGCCATCAGATCGTATGATTAAATCTGCTCGGAATCGACGAGGAAGAATAGGTCGGCTGTCGACTTCGCGTGATTGGCGGGTGAGGGCTGTGGAATGGAGAGGGTCGCGATCGGGCCGCATGCAGAGGCTGAGTCCGCTTCTCGGCCTCGCTTGCGTGGTAGCGCTTATCGGGACCGCCGCGTGTGACTCTGAGGGTTCGATGACTGAAACCCAGGCTGCAGATTCGTCGACCAATGCCACGACCGTCAGCGTCCCCGTCGCACCGGAAATCGTCGCCACTTTGGGAAGTGCCAACGGTAGCCCTGTTTCGGCGATGCGATTCAGCCCGGATGGGCGATTGCTCGCCACGGGCGACTGGAGTGGCACTGTAAAGCTGTGGGATACTGCGACGGGCAACCCGGAGGCTACTCTCGGTGTACATGATTCTCCGCCGGATGCGCCTCGTAAGGACATTGTGTATTCCATCGCATTCAGTCCTGATGGAAGATACTTGGCTTCGGGCGCTGGAGATGGGACAGTCCGAATATGGGACCTGGAAGCCCGATCTCTCCGCAGCGCGCCGTTATCGGTGTATCGACCGGAATCGAGCAGGGCCGAAAATATCAATGCCGTAGCGTTCAGTAGCGATGGTCGTCTGCTGGCCGCAGGGGGAAATACGGGACGGGTGTGGGACGTCGAGAATGGACAACCTGTTGGCGCGGCGATGAGCTGGACGCGGCAATGCGTCGAATCTATTCGAACCACGACTGTACGCATCGCTTTCGCCGCCGATGACCGATCCCTGATCGTTGCGTGCGCGCGATCGGTGACCCGGTGGGACTTTTCGTCGGAGACCAGTACTGACGTCATGACAATTCGCTCGGGTCGAGCAATCGGACTCAGTGGGAATGGCTCAACGGTCGTTGGTGCGGTCGGGATGGACGCACGGACTACGAACACGGAAACCGGAGTATTCACGGATCTACCGGGCGGTGGACAGAATACCACGACCACACTATTGGTCGCCGAGTTCGCGCCGGACGGCACTGCGGTGGTGTATGGCGGTGACGACCGCAATTCCGGATCGGCGGTGTGGGTACACAAAAATAGCGAGCAGATGAACGAGCCTACCTCGCTCAACAACGAACGTTGCGCTGTCCTATCATTGGCGGTAAGTCCAAGAGCTGAATATGCGGCCGTCGGATGCACCGGTACGGACATGCGGATCAGACTGTGGAAGGTGGCACCGTGACTCTGACTCGCTCGGGTGTGGCGGCGGTAATCGTGGCGATTGTATGGGGAGTGTCTGCCTGCGTAGGGGTGCGCGATGGAACCAGCGGATCAGAAGCTACCGAGACGACGCGAATTCCGGCCTCGGTCGGACAGTCGTCACCGGCCAGCACCTCACAACCCGGCCAAGAGTTTTATCGGGACCGAGACTCTCAGTGTCTAGTACTGTCTGGTCAGAACATTGATATCGACAGGATCAGAAAAGATACTCGTGATCTGGAGTCGGCCTATGAGGAGCTTCGGCGAGAATATGCTACGAGGGATGTTCATCTGGCACAGATATACGACCCGGGTGCGGCTTTCAAAGGGGAAGATGCCGATCTCTACAAAATTCTGGTCGGTGCTGTGCCTGCCGGGGGCATGGCGAGATACTTCGAGGCGCAATGCGCGCTTCCGGTGCGCATGATCGACGTTGTAGCTCGGGCAAAGTCGACGGCGTATCCCAGTGTTGCAGACGGAGAATCTCTCCGGCGAGAGGTCATCGCACTCTGGGAGAGGTGCGAATACCTCAGCGTCCTCGACGGAATCACAACATGCATCTACCTGAGCAAGGGCGGGCCGGCCGCAGAGCAAATTAGAATGCAACTCGAGGAAATGCGTCGATCAGGCACACGCAACCCAGCTGTTGCGGCGTGGAGCGGGACAATCGAGAACTTATGTCCGACTCTTGGATAGATGCACGTCGTCGGCAGACAGCTCATTGTGCCGCAATGCGGGGATCGGAGGTGGTGATCGCGGCGACGGGCAAACAGCCGATAGTCCGTCCTGCCTGAGCCGGTGCTCCCGTTGCCGGGCCTGGTAGTTCGATCGCTGCACGTCTTCCGTGAAGTACTCTATGTCGGCTCCACGGCAGATACGGCTGACGCGAATCGGAACCAGGCCCGCCATGGTGGCTCCAGATGGGGGCCTGATGCATGGATAGGTGACATCGATCTGGCTTGCCGGAAGGTGTGCCTGGAAGGATGTTCATCGTGCACAATCCCAATCCCCAGAGTTCCGTGACGACGTGGTCCGGGTCGCCCGTAACCGCGAAGACGGGGTGAGCCTGGACCGGACTGGCGACTGAGGCCAACTCTGGGCATGAGACTCGGCGGATAGGTGGCGCTACATCGGGTAACGGTCAGACTTGAAGTCGCTCCACTTGCTTCTGGAAGAGTAGTGCGACGAGCTCCAGTGCATCGGAGTTCAGGTCGTCGCGATTGCCGCTCACGTACGCTTGCACCAGTATTCCGCGGTAGTATCCGACTGCCGAGTATGCCGTTGATTCACTGTTGGGTCCATAGACCTCGATCGTGGTGGCCCACTCCGGTGCTCCGGGGAGGTTCGCCGGTTGAAAGGTGGTACGCGAATCGGAGTATGGCAGGCATTCTACTTCCCACTCTGCCAGGCCGGGGTCCGTGTGCACTGCGAACAACTCGATGTTGTATCTGATAAAATTGGGCTCGTCGAAGGTGACATTTGCGGCAGTTTCCTGATCGCCGTCGCGAACCCAGCCTCGGGGATCGCATTCGTCGGTAGTCGGATCGAGTCCGTCAACGGTCCTGATTGGGGAGAAGTGGAAGTTGCCGTCGGGGAACTCCGAGCGGGGGAGCAGCATGTCCTCGCTAAGATGTCGGATTGTAGGCCCTGTGGGCGCCACCGGTGGTGTTGTGGGCGCTGCGACTATCGGTGTCGGTGATTCCGGATCTGTCCCGGAGCATCCGGCGATTGCCAGGATCAACGCCGCAGTGGCTAGTGAGTGCATTGGATGTACGGATCGCACGCCGACTCCTATTAGCTATTTTGTTCGTATGACTGTATTGTGTTGCCGAGCTACGTCCCCGGGGCGAAATGAGTATGTCTCCGATTCTGTCATCGTATAGGAGGTCCGTTCAGCTTCCAGCCGAAGATGGTGGTGCGGTCACGGTTGATTACGCGGGGCTCACCAGTCGCACACTCTCCAATCTCCAGATTCTTTCGCCAGCTCGAATTCTAATGTATGGTAAGTTCCATCACCGCTTGTCAGGTACGTGCCTGGAACTTGTATGCGTACTCTTATGGTCACAGTGGTATACGCCGAGGATAGGTCGGGGGAGATTGCGATTTCGGTGAATCCGGAGTGCACGTCGATATCGTGCTGTTTTTCTACGCCCGGTTGTGTCGCGGTATCGAAGGATTGATCAGATCCCGTGTGTGTCGAGAGGAATGACAGTTCGAAACGTGCTGCCAGGTCGTCAACGCCATTGAAGGCTGCGGTCCAATCGGTCAATAGTCGCTCGATACATTCTGCGTTACGGTCGCGTACGTAAAAGGCGGCGGCGACGAAGAGCGTTCTTGGCAACAAAACGCATCACACAATGATCGTTGGCCGAGACCGCCGAACCCGCTCCGCCCGCGCCGGCAAAGGCCGCTGGGTCTGCGCGATCTCGATGTCATCGACTATCCATAGCTGTCAGCCCGTCGATGGTTCGCCCCAGGAGGGACAGGAGTCCAGCCGGGTTGTGGCGCCCAATCTCTGGGAGGCTGCGGCCAGTTGGGAAGTGGGTTGAATTGCATCGGGAGTATAGTCGCTCTCGTTGGGGTTGTGCAGGACCATGTGGATCGCGTCGCCGCGGTCCGCTGCCGACAGGGCACCTCCCGACGAACTCTGGAGGTCCCCGTTGCCTCCGAAACTTCTGCGCATTGGCGTTGCGAGTGTCGCCGCGTCCGTGCTGCGATTTGTAAGTGTCGAGAGGTGAACTAGAACCGAGGCTTCAGTATGTCGTAGCGGTCGGCAAGACCCTGACGTCTGCCCATTCAGAGTTGGTGGAGGTCGAGGTATCCGTCTTGGAGCGCGCGGGCGAGGAGGGCGGCTTTGGTGGGGGCGGGCCGCCCCACGCGGTCGTACTTTTCGCGGATGCGGCTGAGGTGGGAGTTCATGGTTCCCGGGGCGATGTGGAGTTTGCCGCAAACATCGGATTTCCTGTCGCTGAGAATCCACTCGATCATGATCTGACGTTCGCGGGGACTCAGCGCGGGCGCGTCGAGGGATGCGGTTCGAGAATTTGTCGACACACCGTTGTCTTTCTCTGTGATGGCCAACCTGCGTGACGTGGTCATGACCGCGTCCGCTGAACTGTCCATCACGCTACTGAACAGCAACCCAGTTGAGCAGATTCCACTTGCTTGACCCAGATTCCGGTGTCATCGTTAGCCGAGGTCAGTAGTTGACGGGTTTCTCGGCGGACTCCCGTGGCACCCCGCTGATGGTGATCTCGACGCGACGGGTCCCGTCGACCGGGTGTGTACCCACAATGGTGGCGAGTAACCCACGGTCCGGCGGCAGGATCCGAATCGTCACGGTCCCGCCGGGGGCCTGATCGAGTTCCGCTGCGACCAGTCTGAGCAACCGGTCACGGATCTCATCGGATACACCGTCGAGACCGCGGTCATCGATCAGTACGACATCGAGTCCGCGTTCGCGCGCCGCGCGCGCCGCGGTCGTGACCGGTTCCACCGCCAGCGCGGGCGCGCGCAGCGTGTCGCGCAGATGCGCCTCTACCGAACGGCATTCGGCAAGGTCGGTGTTGCCGAGAGGGTCGGGACCGGCGATCCGTTCCAGGATGGGTCGCACTTTGTGGTCGAGGCGCAGGAGTTGGTCGCGGCGCTCGGCCAGCGTCGCGGATGCGGCGGCCTCCGCGGCGGATCGGCGGGTGGATTCTTCGTGCAGGGCGAAGATCTCGCGGGCTGCCGGCCGGATGGTGTACGCGAAGAAGGTGGCCATCAGCAGCGGAGCCAGATTGATCACCGAGAGCCCCAAGCCATGGGCGGCGCCGTATCCTTTCGTTTCCGACCGCAGCGCGGCCGTCGCGATCATCGCGCACAGGCCGATCCACGCCGCGCCGGTCCGCCCGCGTACGCACATGAATGTCGCTGTCGCCGTCCCGGCGCCGAACACCCACAGCTGCGCCGGCGAGGTCGGTGGGTAGGGCACCGCGAGCAGCACGAGCAGACTCGCGGCGGGAACCGAGGCAGTCAGCACTACCGTCGGCACCGGCGAGAGTGGGTCACGGCGCGCGACCAGCAGCACTGCTGTCACTGCGGCAGTCATCAACAGCGCCGTCACGATCGGCCAGCGGCGATGTGCGTCGTCCCAGGTGCTCACCGCCAAACTGGTGAGGGCACATAGGTAGAAGCCGGCGATTGCCCACGCGGCCTTGGTGTCCATTCCCAGCAGAGTGCGCGCGTCGCCGCTCGGTCCTGTCATCGGGAGTTGTCCTGCCAGCTCATCCGGATTCTGGTGCCCGCGCCTGGCCCGGTTTCCAACTCGACGGCACCACCTGGTAATTGGCGCATCCGGCCGATGATGCTCGCTGCCAGCCCGAGCCGATGGGGCGGCACCGCGGATGGATCGAACCCGGCACCGTCGTCGGCGATCGTGAGTTCTATCCGTCCGGCCCGGATGTCCAGGCTCACCGTGCGTGTGGCGTCCGGGCCGGCGTGCCGCACGCTGTTGCGCACGGCCTCGGCGGCCGCGGCGCCGAGTACGTGCACCGGATCGGCCGGGAACATGCCATCAGCTTCGCCGCTTCCACGCACTTGCACGGTGAGACTGTCGTCGACATCGGAGATCGCGGTGCGCAGGTGTGCTGCCAGTTCGGCCTCGGTGTAGTCACGGGTGTCGTCGGGTTCCAACTCGTCGAGTTTGGCGAGGGTGAGCTCGGCTTGGCGGCGCACTTCGGTCCGGTCGGTGCGCCGGGAGGTCGCCAGCAACGTCGACATCACCCAGTCGTGCATCAGGGCGTTGAACCGGGCGCGCTGTACGTCGCGCGCTTGGGTGGCGGCTGCTCCGGCCGCGGCCAGGTGGGCGGCGGCGCGGGTCTGGTCCAGCAGGCGGCCCGTGCGCATGGCCATCAGCGCGGCCGCCACGTAGATCAGGCAGAAGGCGAGTGCGAACATCATGTCCGGGATCAGCCGTCCGTCGAGTTCGGGCACCCGGCAGTAGTGGTTGATGAGCTGGACCGGGACGACGGCTGTGGCCAGCAGCGCGATCGTCCAGCGTGGTGGCCAGGCGAGGGCGGCCGAGAGTCCGGCCAGACCGGGAAACATCGAGATCCAGGCGTCGCGCTCCAGTAACGTTCCGTTCCATGCCAGTGGCCAGGTCACCGCGGCGACGACGAAGAGGATCGCCCCGATGCGCGCCATCATCCGCATCGGCGCGAGATCGCGGCGGAACGACAGCAAGCCGAAGGCGATCGGCGGTCCGAACACGGCGGGTACGGCGAACACGGTCCACCAGGTCGCCACGGCCGCGGCCTGCCTGATGATGTCGCCGGACAGCAGGATCAGATAGAACACATATCCGGAGCCGATGAACCGTCCGAATAGCCGCGCGATCCGGATCTCGGCCGCCCCCCGAGCCCTATCCGAATCCGGCGCTATCGCCACTTGCGACGAGACAGCCGCGGTATCGGCAACCATCCGTCCTCCAGTGCGCGCTTGTACAGGTCCGTTTTGGAACGCGCGGGTCGACCGGCCTCGGCGTATTTCTGCCGGATGCGTGAGAGATAGGCGTTTACCGTGTCCTCGCTGAGACCAGCCAGCCGTGCCACCCGCGCCGCAGGCTCCCCTGACGCGTAGAGCGCGAGCACTTCGCGTTGCCGTGGGCTCAATCCGACGTCGGCGAGTTTGTCATCGGAATCGATCGCCGCGGCCCAATCCATCGTCGGTGTCGGCTCGCCGCGCGCTGCGCTGCGCACAGCGGCGGCGACCACGTCGTCGCGTTCGGATTTGCGGACCACGCCGAGGACCCCGGCCCTGGCGGCGGCGCGCACCAGATACGGTTCATCGCCCGAGGTGAACACCAGTGCTTCGATGCCTGCCCGCCGCAGCCGCTCCACGTTCGCTATGGGTGATGAGCCGTCCGGCAGACGCAGATCGAGAATAACCAGGTCCAGTTGGTCGGTGACGGCCAGTAATTCGGCCACGGAGGGTGCATCCGCGACGATTTCCAGATCGGCTTCGCCCGCCAATATCTGGCGCAGGCCGGCGATGGTGACCCGATGGTCCTCGACGACGCCGATGCGAGTGGGACGTTTGTGCATCGACACCTCGCGGTCCGAACGGGCGTGCCACGCACGCGGTTGCCGCCGACGGAGATCCGTGGCGCGGAAAGCTGGACGAAAGACGCAGCTGGGGAACAACACTGGTCGATCACTGCGCTCGGCCTATCTGAATTCTGCGACGTCGCGTTACCCAGTGGCAACGATTCGCGCCATCATTCGTTCGAATGAGAACGCGTTCTTCCGACGCGTGGACCGGGTGGAGTGTGGCGGCGAACCGAAAATCGGTCGAACAACCGACACGAGAATCCGCTCGTTCGGGCTACTCTCGGCAAACGCAGCAAACGCGGGGCGGTGTGCCACTCGTCTGATGCCTGGGCCGGTGGAGAGTGGGAGCCGTTCGATGGAGCAGCACGGGGACGCGGGACCCCGATGGGGTGAGCAGCCCGGCATAGCGCGCGGTGTGCCGGCGGTCGCGCCGGACGGGCGCGTTATGGCGGTCCATATCGTCTCGGTCGCGGGGCTGATGCTGTTCGCGCTGTTCCTGCCGTGGACGAACCAGTGGCGCATCACCGAAGGTCCGGTGTTCTTCGCGCTGCTCATGGTCGTGAGCCTGTTGCTGACGCCGGCTTCCGCGCTGCTGCCGTACGTGGCGCTGCCCGCGCGAACGAGAGCCGTGGCGGCGGTCGGGCTCAACGCGCCATTGCTGCTCCTCGCCGCGCTGGTGGTAGCCAACGACTTGATTTTCGGGGTGCGTCAGTTCTTCGACGCGTGGGAATTGCGCAGTCATATCGTGTCGCACGCGGGTGTCGGGCCGGGCGCGCTGTTCGGTATCGCGGCGGCAGTGCTGGCGGCGTGGCCACCGGTGATGACGCGGGACCCCATCGCGGATGCGACGGCGCGGCGATATCGGATCGTGCGGCAGGGTGCGCTGATCGCGGTGATCGGGACCGCGGGGCTCTCGGCGGCGCTGGCCATGGCGCTGCAACTGCGTTGGCAGGGCATCGGCTCGGAGTACTTCCATCCGCTGTTCTACTACGGTGTGACCGCACTACTGACGTTGGTGCTGTCCGCGACGGTCGTGCTGCCGGGCGTGCGCGAGACGATCGCTGCACGATCGGGGCTGATCGCCGTCGCCGCGGTGTTGCTCGCCGCGGGTGTCCTTGCGCAGTTCACCTATCGGGAGGGTATCCAGTTCCTCGGGAACAACCCGTATCTGCCGGGGGTCTTCGTGGTGCTCGCTGCTGTGTCCGGACACGCCTGCGCGCGTTATGAGTTCGCAGGGCGGCCTGGGGGGTACGGGGCGGACTTCGATCGGGTCGCCGCCGGGCGCGCGCTGTTGGTGCTCGCGGTGGCGTGCGCGACGGCGGGCGTAGTGAAGGATTTCGCAGGCGCGTTCGGGCGGATGGGTGCCCCGTGGTCGACGGCCGTCGCGGTGGCGGCGACCTCCGCGCCGACGATCGTGCTCACCGTCGTCGCAGTCGTTCTCTGGCGCCACCGCGCCGACGGATCTCCTCCGCCCAGCGCTGTTCTGCTCGCCTTGGTTCTCCCCGCCGCGCTGCTGGCATTCGCGCCGATCGCCCTGCGCACCTCGCAGGGATATCTGAACGGCTACCTGGACGTGGTGGTTCCGGTCGCCCTGACCGGGGCCGCGCTCGCTGCTGCGGCCTTTGGCCGGGGTGTCCACCACCCGGTCGAGCCGAATACCGCCATGTCCGGGCCGCATCCGGTGGTCCCCGGCGTCGTGGTGCCCGAGGAGGCTCGCTCCAGTGCCGCGGTCTCCGGCGGTGCGATGCCGGGCGGCGGATCGGCGGGTACCGCGGTCGCGGGCGGCGCGACGGCGGTACCCGGTGGAGTACCGGTTGCGGACCTCACCGTAGCCGGGGCCGGCGCCGCCGATACGGAGTCGCCGATTATGCCCGAGGGGCATGCCGCTGCCTCAGCAGGCAATACCGGCGAAACTCCGTCGACGTCCAACGGGCCGGTGTCGGGCGACGGGTCACGCACACTCGTCGCCGCGGATTCCGCACAGGCAACTCGGCATCCGGCCCCGCTCGGTGCGGCCGCGATCCCACCACCTGGTTACCCGATGCAGGGATATCCACGGCCCGAGTTGAATCCGCTCGCGATCATCTCGCTCGTGGTCGCGTTGGTCGGCTGCTCACCCGTCGCGGTGATCCTCGGTCACGTCGCGCTCGGGCAGATCCGGCGGCGGGGGGAGGACGGACGCGGCCTGGCCGTCGCGGGCCTCGTCGTCGGCTATCTCAGCCTCGTCGCGACCGTATTGGTGGCGGCTCTCTACGTGTCCCTGTTCACGGGGCTCTTCGCACTCTCCTCGCAGAGTGACTACCCGAGCTTCCATACCGGAACCCCCACGACGAGTTGGAATCCGACCACCACCACGACCGCCGACTCGGCCGCTACCGATCAAGCGATCCGCAACGCCGCCGTCGGATCGTGCCTCCAGCGAATCGAAGGGTCCAGGCGCGCCGACGGTACCTCCAACACCACTGTCTACCCCCGGCCCTGCTCGAACAGCAGTGCCACGCACCGCGTTTCGAGCCGCGCCAGCAACACCTCGGCATGCGGAAACCTGACGTGGGTGCGGACCGGCTCTGCCACCTCGGGCTGGGTCGTGCTGTGCCTCACCAGGATCTGACCGCCCACCCGGACAGGAACGACATCGCATGACAACGGATGGAAAGAAGCCCGGCCGCCGCGCCGCCGCCGCGGCCCTGGCGCTGGTGCTGATCGGACTCTTCGGCACAGGAGTCGCCGTCGGCTTCTGGGCGAACAACACCCGTCTCGCCCACACCACCGTCGACGCGGCCGACGCTACGAATGGAGGCGACGCGCCGGCTGTCGACGCTCCGGCCGAGTCCGGGGCCGTGCCCGACGTCCGCGGGCTCACCGAGGACGTCGCGCGCCAGGTCCTGGCCGACTCCGGCAGTTCGAGCGCCCGCGTCACAACCGATGTCCGCCCGTACGCGGGCCTGCCGGGCATCGTCATCGAACAGCAGCCCGCCTTCGGTGCGCTCAACCCGGAGACGGTGACACTCACCATCTCCGCCCCAGCCGCCGTGCCCGCGGTCGACGGGCGCACCGAAGCCGAGATCCGTTCCCAGTTGATCGAACTCGGAACGCAGCCGGTCTTCGTGCGGCGCTACGTCCCCGACGTCGCGCCCGGCACCGTGCTCGGCATAGAGCCCGCGCCGGGCCAGGACCTCACCGACACGGTCACCGTCACCGTCGCCGACTCGCCCGCCACCGCCTACGTCTCGGACCTCAGGGCGTCCGAGAACGGCTGTAGCACCGGCTCTTACACACAGGCGGGTGCGAAGCGGGACAACGCGCTGTCGTGCTCGGTGAACACCCGGCCCGGCGCCCGGCCCCGGGCCACGATGTGGGAATTCGCCGGCGCCGTAGACGAATTGGAGCTCACCTTCGGCCTGCCCACCGATACCGAACCCGGCAGCTCGGTGCGGGTCGAGATCTTCGTCGACGGCAGGCCGTCCGGCACGGTGGACGTGGCATTCGGGTCGACAGAGACGCTCACCGCCCGCATATCGGGGGCCCTCCAAGTCTCCATGGTGATCACTCCGGTGGACGGAAAACCGGAGTCGCTGACCGTGACCGGAACCGTGCGCGGCAGCCAGGACGCGATCATCGACCTCACCGAGGGGAACTGAGCATGCGCCTGTTCGCCGTCGCGGCGGTCCTTCTGATAACAATGGCCTCCGCGCTGTTCGGCCCGCACCCGGCACCGACAGCGGCACAACCCGTCGGCGCCACCAAGGATGCCCCGCTACTACTCGTGCTCGACACATCGGGCTCCATGGGCGATTCGGATTCCAACGGTGTCCACAAGCTCAGCAGCGCGAAGCGCTCGGTGCTCGGGGCGGTGCAGCGCATGTCCGCGGGCGCGACGGTCGGCGTGTGGACCTACCCGGCCGGTGACGACTGTGCCGGTGCCGGATTTCTGCCCGGACTCGATATGCGCACGCTCGACTCCGACCTGCGCTCCCGGCTCGTCGCCGATGTGCTCGCCTTGCGACCCACGGGCGGCACACCGACGGCCCCGGCCCTGCGTTCTGCGGCGAAAGCGTTGTCCGACAAGGGATTCACCGGCGCGACGATGGTGCTGGTCTCGGACGGAGAGAGCACCTGCGGCGGTGACCCCTGTGCGGTCGCGAAGGAAATCGTCGCGGACGGCTTCGATCTCCAGGTGCACGGAGTCGGGTTCGAACTGTCCGGCAGCGGCCGCGACGAGGTCCAGTGCATCGTGGACGCCACCAAAGGGCGCTACATCAGCGCGGAGAACGGGCAGGACCTGATCGACGCACTGGCCGAACTCACCCAGCGCAACCTGGACGTCACTGTCAGCGCACCCGCCAAAATCATCGGCGGCGGTATCGCGACCGTGGCGCTGACGGTGCGCAACACCTCGCTCACCGAATCCGCCAAAGACGTGCGTATCTCGCTCGCCTTCGTCGATGGCGCCCAGATGTTCCCCAGGGTCGCCCCACCGGTGGTGCGAATCGGCAACCTTCCGCCAGGACAGGCGGGTGAGTTCACCTGGAAGCTGCCGGTCGCCATGACCGACGACAGCGTAACCGCGACATATCGGATCATCGCCACCGCGGCATCGGGCGCGTACGGCGGTCGCGAGGAGAAAATCACGGTGGTGAAGTCCGGCGCGTACGGCGACGTCGCGGGCGGACTGCTCGCCGAGCTGCTCCGGGACCCGGAGACGAAGGTCGGCGTATTCGGTGACTCGTACGCGTCCGGGGAAGGCGCCGGTTCATATCTGCCGGGCAGCGACAAGGTCGACCGGCGCTGCCATCGGTCCGAATCCACCCACATCGCACAGCTTTTCAGTGCGCGACGAACATTGAACTTCGCCTGCTCCGGAGCGGTCCAGCACCATTTGTTCGGACCGTATCCGCTGAAGATGCCGATCATGTCGCAGGTCGAGGAAATGAGTCGCAACGGTACGGCGCTTGACGCTGCCTTCGTCAGCATAGGCGGCAACGACGTGGGTTTCGCCGGAGTCGTCGCAGATTGCGTGTGGATCAACCGGGCGGAGCTGCATATCGCGGGGCCGTCGACGGTGGACGGCGGACCCGCCACGCTGGTCGCCGACACCGAATGCGGTCAACAGGACGCCACCGCCGCGGGGATGGAGATCGGTGAGCGGATCAACGCGACCGGCCTCGCCACCCGACTCAGCGCGCTGGGCACGCAACTGCCCGACACCTACCGCAAGCTCTACGACGCGATCAACGTTCGCCACTCGGTCGCCGAGCGTGGACACGAGGCACCACTATTCGTGCTCGGATACCCGAAGGTCTTCCCCGAGGTACTCGGCATCGGCTGCGGCGAGTTCGCGCCGCGGGAGGTCACTTTCGCCAACAAGGTGGTGCGGGAACTCAACGCCGTCCTGCGCGATGCGGTCGCCGACGCCGTATCCGACGGTCGCGGCATCTATTTCATCGACGCGGTGGAGTACGCGATGCAGCCGTCGAACACGCTGTGCGACACCGAATCCGGCATCACCGGCATCGGGCTGGGCGAAGCGCTGGGAAAGACGGCCGCCGACATGGTGGTGCGGACGGCGCTCGCCCAGGAACTGGTCCACCCCACCGAGCTCGGCTACACGCGGATCGCGGGAGCCATCGCCTCGTGGTCGAGCGGACCGGCGGCGCCGACCGGCGCCGGCGGCGACCGCGCGCGCACCGCACCCAACGTCATCACCGGTGAACCGACATGCAAACCCCTCGCGCTCACCCAGGCCGACCTCGACCTTTCGGTCCGGCCGGGGCAGTGCATCACCGTGCACGTCACCGCGTCCAGACCGAGCACCTACTGGGCAGAAGTACGCAGCACACCCATCGCGCTCGGCGGCGGCGAAGTGGGCGCCGGAGCTTCCGAACTACGGATCGACCTGCCCACCAGGCTCACCACGGGACGCCACACCCTGCACGTCATCTTGGTGTCGGAATCCGGTGAGGTCACCGAATACGCCATCGCACTGCGCGTGGCGCCGCCGCTGCCCTGGTGGTGGTGGATGATCGCAGTGGGCTCGGCCGTTTGCATCGCGGCCGCGGGGATTCTCGCGGTGCGGGTTCTGTTGGTACGCCGACGAGCGGTACGCGCTGATTCGCGGCTCGCAGACAGTGAAACCGTCTCTGCCGTGGAAACGTAGTCGGCAAGGACCTTGCGTACCATCGGCACGTCGATCCACCCTGGCTTGGTCGATGGCGCCAACCGTGACACCACTCCCTGCCCGCCGACACGCCGAACGAGACGTCCGAAGGAGGTGCATGCACGTGTTTGCGCTGGTCACACGCCTGCACCTGATCGACGACCGCGACAAGGGCCGCAAGTGCGGGGGTGCGTGCGAACCGGTGGTGAAGACGCAGGTCGGAGGGGGTAAAATTCAGGAGCTGTTGCGCGCGAGCGCGTCCCGGAAGGGAACAGAAACTGCTCATCCATGTAACTGTTTTGTTCATTATACCGTTGCGCGCGAGCGCGTCCCGGAAGGGAACAGAAACCTCATCCACATAATGACCTCCAACGATGTGTTTGTTGCGCGCGAGCGCGTCCCGGAAGGGAACAGAAACGTCAGCGAGACACCCATAGGGTATCCTTTCGTTGTTGCGCGCGAGCGCGTCCCGGAAGGGAGCAGAAACTCTCCTTGGCATCACGCTCTTGGCCTAGATAACGTTGCGCGCGAGCGCGTCCCGGAAGGGAACAGAAACGCAACGTTTGCGACGGACTGGTTGACCTGATTGCTGCGCGAGCGCGTCCCGGAAGGGAACAGAAACCTAAATGCTGCGACCTGCATTGAATTCTCCTATGCGGCGCGAGGGCGCATCTCGGAAGGGAACAGATACTGAATCTCATTGCCTCTTCCTTCCTTCTTGTCGGTTGCGTGCGAGCATGACCTGGAAGGGTGGGTAAATTACTCGGGCTATTGGATTGTGTTGATTCGACGTTCCGCGCTAGTGGATCTTGAAATGGAATTGATTCGCGCAGGTTGGAATATGTGAATAGGCGGCACCTCGACGATTGGTGTGCCGATGTAGATTTTGAGAGTTTCCGATGAGTTGTTATTCCGAAGGCGTGGGCCGTACGGCATTTTCACTCATCGAGGAATTCGAACTCGGGACAAGAGGTGGCTGAGCAGGCGTGTCGCGCGCGAACCGCGGTGTGGCGGTGTCGTGGCTATCGCGGTGGCCCAGGTAGTTGCCGCGCTCGGATCTTAACGGGCGTCGGTTCATCGGCCTGGTCGGTGAGAACCAACCGGGCACTACTGCGGTCGTGGCCCAGCGTTCAGGGTCTGATCGCGTGGTCGGATGGTTGGGGTGCGCTTTTCGTGTTCGCTGACTGGGCGAATCCGCTGTCGGCGCCGCGTGTGTCAACGGCGCGAGTGTGTTCTGTATCGAGGGTCGCCTCCGTGTGGTGGTGGCGACCCTCGATGCTGGAGACCTTACTTGTCCTGCTTGGTCTCCTGCGCCTTGCGGCGCATTTCGGCGGCGAGTGCTTTCTTGCGTTCCTCGTCGCGGCGGCGCCGGAGTTTGTCCTGCTCCTGCGCGTAGCGCACTTCGCTGACCTGTGGGGTGAGCGGCGGCTGGTCGATCGGCATGGGATGCTCCCTTCCTGGGTGTTCTGACATCTTCTATGTCAGGGACCGCTTTCGAGTTCTGGCTCGACCAGGTTGGTGGCGTCGTCGGCGGGGGTCGCTGTGACGGCGCCGAGGCCGGTGGGGGTGTAGCGGCCGAGGGATGCGATTTCTGCGAAGGCGAGCAGGGTGCGGAACCAGCACAGGCTTTCGGTATCGGTTGCGGTGCAGTGTAGATCGACGTCGAACTCCAGGGCGGTCTCGCGGATCGCGGGTGTGCTGCGCTGGGCTTTGGTAGCGATTTGGTGTGGGGATGCGGCGGTGCAGTGGCGCACGGTCAGGGCGGTTCCGGTTCGCAACCGGATGGCCACGTGATCGGGTACGGGTAGTGGTGGGTCGCGTCGTGGGGTGCCGGGTGGGGTCCAGCTGGTCACCAGGTGCCATCGGTTGATGGTCGCGTCGAGCAGGTGGGCGGCGTTGAGGTAGTGGGTGTGGCCGCGTTTGAAGAGGACTCCGGAGCGTGTGCGCAGGCGGCAGGTCGTCCAGGTTTCGGTGTCGCTGCGTTCGTGGAAGTAGTGGTGCAGCGCGGTGGCGGTGGTCGTGGAAGCCTCTGCGCGTAAACGGAATTCGACGGTGCTGGTTCCTTGGCCCCAGTTGAGTCGTCCGGCGCGTGGTGGTGTGCGGGGTGGTGGCCAGTGGTCGGACAGCCACGTCAGCTGGAGCAGGCCGGGGTGTCGGGGGCCGGGCGGGTTCAGCCAGAGGGCGCGGGGCTTGAGGTCGTCGTCGTGCGCGCCGGTGTCGGTGGCGTGCTCGCCGAGCAGGGCGATGCCCATCTCTCGCAGTTGGGTGCCCCGCGGGGGTCGCATCCGGTCGTCCGCCAGCTGACCGGTTTTGTATGTCAGATCAAGGATCCACGTCCGCACCTGTTGAGGGTATGCCGGTGGTGCGGTGGTGGAACCGGATCAGTGTCGTGCAACCGAGTTCGCCATGGGGCGGTCGTACGCGGAGGGCGCCGGGCACCAGGAGGTCGGGGCGGTCGGGGCAGGCGGCCGCCAGTGCTCGCGACACGATGCAGAGGGTGTCACCGCGCGGTTCCGGCAGGTCACTGACCACGGTTCCGAATACCCGGTCGATCACGGGAACGGGTAGCGCGGTGGCAGCGAAGGTCGTCGCGGCGTCTTCGTCGATCAATCGTGCGGGTCGACGCGCGGGCGGCAACCGTAGCGGGCCCCTCGCCGTGAGCAGCACGATCTGGTGCGGCGTGCAGTTCACCAGGCGCATCTCGGCTCCGATCAGGGGTGGATGAGCAGGCGGACAGAGCGGTTGAGCGCCGCGGGGCCGGGGAGTAGTTCTCCGGCGGCGCTCAGATCGGGCACGAACTCGGGGAAGTTCGTGCCGACGCCGACCGCGAGGACGCGATCGCCGGGTATTCCGTCGCGAATCAGCAACGCCCGTACGGCGTTCGCCCGCGCGGTGGACAGCTCGAACGGGTCGCGCCCATGTCCGGTGCCGCTGGCGCAGGTTCCGGTGACGGTGACGCGCAGCGAGTGGTCGGCGCGCAAGGCACGCACGATCGGTGTCAGCGCTTGGCCGGCTCGGGCGGCGTCGAGGAAGTCTTCGCTGTCCGGGTGGAATCCGATGGTGTCGGAGTGGAAGACCGTCGGACGGAGCGAGGAGATGAACGTGGGTGCGGCCGGTACCGGCACCAGGTCGACCGGGTGCGGTGATTCGACCGGAAGGGGGTCGGCGACGGTGTCGAGCACGGCTACGCACCGGGCGCCGGCCGCGGTCGCCGTCGCGGTGTGGATCGCGACGAGGTTCGTGATCTGAGCGTCGCTCAACCGTGGCTGTGCTCCGGTTGTGGCGCCGAGGCCGCCGAGCAGTACGTTCACCCCGTCGAGGTCGGGCAGTGCTCCGACGCGGCGCAGGTGTTCGACGACTTCGGTGGGGTCGGCGGCCAGCACGCCGGGTACGCGGAAATCCAACGCGCCCATGGTCTGTAGGCCGGAGTCGAGCAGCACCACCGTGGCGACGTCGGTGCCGGCGCCACGCGCGACGCGGGCCGCGGTCGACAGGCTCGCGAGAACATCGACCTGTGGGTCGTCGGCACGCACCCGGCTCAGGGCCGCGGCGACGGCCGCGACGCCGGAGTCGACGTAGTCCTGCAGTGCGGGGCCATTGGCGGGCGGCTCACCGGCGGGCCGTTTCCATGTCTGTGCGGGTTCGCCGTCCACGCCGACGATGTACACCGGCGCCTCGGCCCGGACGGCGCGTTCGATGATCGCTCGCAACTCGCCGTCCACACGGGCACGTGCCGAATGGTGGCGACCCGAGGCGGCAATCACCAGCGCGCCACGGCCGGCGTCGCAGGAAAGCGCGGCACCCGGCGGCTGCGTCGGTGATGACCCACACGCGGTGAGCACCAGCGTTGTCAACGCGGTGGCGAGGAGCGTGCTCGCGAACTTCTTGACCGGCACGGGCCTTCCCTTTCGAGTCGACGGATGGATCCCGATGACGATCAACTGCCCGCCTCCGGCTGGTCGTCGGCGTGTGGGAACAGCGTGGTCGTCGCGTCGGGCCGTCCCTGGTGCTCGGCCATGTGGTGCCTGCTCACCTGCTTGGCGCGTGCGAACCGGTGCTCGAGCGCGCTGGTCAGCCGCACGGCCTGCTCGGCACGTTCGCGGGCGGTGACACGTTGGGACTCCAAGCGCTGCAGCGCATTGCCGTGGTGCGCGGCCAGCGTGTCCGCGCGCCGGTTGGCCCACTCGGCGCCCGCGCGGGCAGCGTGCAGGCTCAACGCTTCGTGCCGTACCGGCGAGCTGTAGCCGATCCAGACCGCCAGCGCCGCCAGCATCGCCATGACCAGTACGGTGAAGCCGAAATCCGGCCAGAACGCCGCATGCCATGCCGCGGAACGGATTCCGTCGAGCTCCGGCTCGGTCGGCGTCGTCATCGCGTCCAGCGCGGCGTTGTCGGCCGCCCGTTGAGCGGCGGTGTCGGCCAGCGACTGGCCGCGCCGGATGGCGACGCCGATCAACGCGGCACTCAACGTGACGGACAGGCCGACGCCGATCCATCCGAAGGCCGGGCTGACGACGCCGGCTCGGCCCGCGGTCGTCGTGGACATCGACAGCAGATGCGCATCGGCGAGCCGGTGTCCCACCGCGTGCCACAGCACGGCGTAGACGATCACGAACGCGATCGAACCGATACGGATCAGCAGATCACTCGCGCCGGGCATGATCCGTGCCAGCGCCGTCTCGAGCAGGGGAACCTCGAGGACCGCCGCGACCAAGAGCGCCGAGCACCAGGCGATTTCGAGGAGAACCAGCACCGGTAAGGGCAGCGCCAGCAGCCGCCTCAGTCGCTCGGCGCGCCGGCGCGCAAGGGTGGCCAGCTGGGAGTGCTCGCCGCCCTCGAACTGGCCAGGGGCGATGGGTCCGTTCATGATCTGCTCCTTCCGCGGCCCGGCTGCTCGGCCACGTCGAGTTCGTCATGGACCGGTTTCGCCGCGCGGCATGGGGTTGACAACCACCTGGCGGTCCGGCGATAGTTGCTGGCACCGGTACCGTGCCGGGCTACACAACTGCACAGTGGTCGGACAGGCACTCCCAGGAGATCCCGACAGCGGCGTCTCCTCGTGTGAATGGGAGCCCTCGTGTTTCTTTCCGCCCGTGCCCTCGACCACAAACGTCCCTCCTGCGCCCGGCGCGCCGAGGCTTGCTGCTGCGCGTCGGAACCCGTGCGTGAGGAGCTGGCCTCGATCGCGATGACCGTGGCGAGCCGCTATCTGCGCGATCACGGTCGGCTGCGTGAATACATGCCGACGTCCCGTCTCACCACGTCGGCCGGGCGACCCCGCTCGCAACGCCCCGAGTGGCTCTACGAGCGACAGGTCGAGCGAGGACTGGCCTACTTGTTGCGCGCGGCGCAGTGTGAGGACCATTTCGCCGAAGAACGCGACGGGGCCGGAGACGACGGGGCGCTGGTGGTTTCCGCCAGGCTGCGTTCGGCGGTCGTCGCGTTGCTCCGCGCCGATGCGGCGCACGCGCCGGCCAAACGCCGGGACGTGGAACTCGCGCTGCGCGACAGCATCGCCGACATCGGCCGAGTGATCAACACCCACACCGTATTCGGTGCGCGACTGGACCGGACGCTGACGCGCCTGTGCCGCGGTGGTGGCGAACCGTTGTTCACGCCCACTCAGGTGGCCGCCGCGACGTACGTGATTCGCGGAGTGGCTTTGGGGATGGAGGCCGACGCGCGCATCTCCCTGGGGATGGAGGACCCGGCCACCGAGGTGGGGCGGCTGCGTCATCTCGCGGTGTTGACCTACCGCGGCAAGCGGGTCTCCAGCCCGCTGGTCGAGGTCCCCGATGACCGGATCGCCGCGGATCTGTGCGTCGTGCGCGACCAGGCGACCTGGGAGCGGTGCGAACCGCGGTACGGACGCTTGGACAAGGCGATGGCGATCTATGACCGGTGGCAGTCGGCTGCGCACGACTTGCTGCTCGGCAGCCTGGATGCGCTGTCGGACAACGGCTACGACCGCGCATGCGCTTCGAGCGCATCCGGTCCGTTGGTGCCGCTGGGCACCGAACTCCGGTTCCTGCTCGACATTCGTCTGGAACGCTACCTGCTGCCGGACGGCACGGTCGCCACGCCGGCGCAGATCGTGCGGATCGACGCGCGGATCACCGAACTGAGGCAACTGTTGTCCTGACGGGCACCGACGCGGTGGGATACGGTCGCCTCCAGGGTGAGAGGAGTGCTGGGTGCCGCATGTCTTGGTCGCGACCGTGGGACTGAATCCGCTGCCGGTCGCGCTCGCGATTCTGACTACGCGGGCGGAGTATGTCGTGCTGGTGCACAGCACCGGGTCCGAGGCCGAGGCCGAGGCCATCAGGGATGTCGTCGCGCGTGCGGTGAGAAGTGCGTGCGGCCCATACGGCAGGCCACGTCACGAGAATGACGCGCTCGTGCCCATGCCGCGGTTCGCTGAATCGGAATGCTGCGGTGCGGCCGAGAAATTCGCGCCGACTCTCGAGTACTTCCAGGGGCTGAGCCGACGGCTCCGGAATGGGGATCTGATCGTCCGGGACGATGCCCCCGAGCACGTCGGTGCGGACGGCACACCCGCCAAGGAAGGCAAGGCGCGGCCGAGTCGCAAGATTCCGCCCAGCACCGAGTACCTGTTGGACTACAGCGGCGGAAACAAGATCATGACCGTTTCCGCGGTCACGGCTCACCTGGAAGATCACGATGATGGCGCCGATGCGGGAGCGCGGTTGCGGTCCTACGTCGATCCGGACACCGGTTACCTGGTCACGGGGTCGAACGCCAGGGGGGCGGGGGCGCTGCCGGTCGATTCGACCGGGCTGCGTCTACGAGATATCGCGCAGATGCATGGGTTCTGGATCAGGCACACCGCACGCGGGCCGATCAAGTTGAGCCCCACCGAGATCGAGAATTTGATCGAGGACCTGATTCAGCTGCTGGACCGAGCGGACCGTAACGGAACCGCGTCCGGCGTGGCGACCGAAGCCGAATGCAGGCTGGCCGCGCTGGCCGGGCAGTTGGGCCTGCCCGAGCCCGAGTGGGTGACCAAACCCGCGGGCAAGCCCCACCTTGTCCGCGGCAAGCTACGGGAGATCCTCGCCTGGGCGGTTGTCTCACGCTGTGTGCGGGAGCACAACCTGACCACGCTGGAAGTTCTGTTCTCGGTCAAGGTGAAGCTCGCGGGCTCGGATTTCGCGGAGTTCGATCTGGTGTTGCGGCACGAGCATCGAGTGCTGGCCATCGAGGTGAAATCCAGTGTGCCCGAGGCGTACCAGAGCCTCGGCAGGCGTTCGGTGCACGCACGGGCGGTATTCGGCTCCGCGACGGTGGTGGGCATGATCTCGGCCCGTGGAATCGGCAACCAGGGCTGGGATCAGTTGGTCGCCGCGGTGCAGATCCTGACCGACCGGGCGCCGTGGCTGGGACGCATCGAGCCGTGGCAGCTCGATGTTTCGGCCGGGCATGCACAGGTCGGCACCGGAATCCTGAAGTGGCTCAATGAGTCCGCGGGTGACCGGTCGCAAGCCGTCGACGCACTGGAACCGATCGACCAGGCCGTCCTGATCCCCTTCAACGGGGTGCGTCTCGCGGTCGCGGTGTCCATCGCGGAAGCAGCCCACCACGGTGGCAGGCGGGTCGTCGGTGTCGGTGTGCGCAGCGCCGAACTGGAAGCACAACTTCGGGGGTATGCGCGGAAGGTCGATCTCCCCGCCGAGATTCGACGCTCGGCGGGATTCAGCGAGTGGGAGGGGTGGGAGGCCGTGGAACTGGTCGACGTGACCGATGCCATGGTGACACCGGGTCCGAAGGGCATTACGGCGGCCTTGGTGCGCCGCGCTCGCGAGTCCGCAGCGCGGGTGCAACACGTCGGACTGGACGGCCGCCGCCATGAGGTGCGCTTCACCGACGAGCGTGTTGCCCACTGCGCACAGCCGGAACCGGTCCGGGCCCGTCCCGCGTGGACCGATTTCCTCTCACCGAGGTACACCCTCGACCGTCCCCGGCGTGTGGACGAACGAATCCACCTCGTTGCCGACCATCTGCTGGACGGGCTCGACGATGCGGACATCCAGCTGTGGTGGCCCGCTCCGCGAAGTGCTGCAGAGCTCGCACTCGACCAGAGCCTGGCGCCGGAGCACACCCGCGAACACGATGACATACCGTCGCCGCCGACCGCGCTGCTCTCCGGAGAACCGCTCCAACAACGCACGCTGCATGCCCTGCGCGCGGGCCTACTCCTCACCGGCCGGTGGGGTTGCTGTTCGGTGCATGTGCTGGGACTTCCCGCCACCGCCGACGAGGAAATCATCCGCAAGGTGGTGTCGAGGTTCCGCACCTCCGTTCTCAACCAGGCCGCGGACGTGGTGAATCTGGTCGGAGCGGCGCACCGCGCCCTGATCGTGCTCCACGACAGAGCTGGGTCCACACCCCTGGAGAGATGCCTCACCGCACCAGGTCTCGACATCGACAAGGCTTGGCCGCGTTGGCGCGACACCAACGGCTGGCTGCCGTTCGGGCTCTGGTCGCCGAGCGCGGCCGCCGGCGATGGCAGCGCCGCGGTACGTGTCGAGCTCGACGCGGTGCGTACACACTTGCACGGGCGCACGCACACCCGGTAGCCGAACGAGCTCGAAACCGGTCCCGGATGATCACGGTGCATGACACCTCGATCCGAAAGGCCGCACAGATGCTCGGCACTCGCTCCGCCCGCCAGACGCCTACCCCGCATCCGCCGGACGTCACCGATCCCGTCGTGAGCCTGGCCCCTCGGCTGCCGCATCGGTGGGCGGCCGGGTGGGCGGGCCGCCGCGACGGGAAGCGCGGTGTCACCCCCGACCCCGAAACGGGGTTGACACCGTACCTGAATCAGCTGTGCTCGCTCAACGCGACGATGGTGGAGTCCGAGCGGTTGCGCACCGCGGCGGACTGCGCGCCGATCGACCAGGAACGCGCCCGGCAGGTGGAGCGCCGCGAGCGTGTGCTCGAGCAACTCAGTGACGCGAGCCACCAGGCGCTCGAGGACGGCGCGGACGGCGTGGCGGCCGTGCGTGCACGACGAGCCCGGGCCGCGGCGCTCGGGCGGTGGTCGGAGGAACTCGCCGCGATCGCCGAACAACTCGCCGTCTTGGAGGAACGGCGCGCGGACCGGGTGACGGTGGGCGCCTTGCGGATTCGGCGCTGCACAGCGCGCACCGAGCAGGTTGTGGCTAGGTACTGGCGCTTCTTCCAACGACACCACCCTGAACTGCCGGACCTGCGCGCCGGATACGGGGTCCCGGTCGTACCGGTGCCGCCGCATCCGCTCGAGAAAGGTCGCAGCGAATTCGGGCCACGGTGATTTCTCGGCGAGGACGACCCACCCCCGAAGCGGGACTGCGCCGGCGCTCGGCCGAAATCGCCGGCACCCGGGGGGAGGGTGGGGCGAACTCGAATCACCCGGAAATGACTGATCCGGACGTCGCGTCGCGACTACGCGGAATCGAAAACATCAGCTGACCGAGCCTGATGAACCGACACGACCGAGGAGGTCACCATGTTCACCAACTCGCCGCGCCGCAGGCGCTGGGCGTTCACCGACACCCGCGCGGGCTCGCTGCGCAGTGTGGAGGCGCCGGCCAGCTTGCCGCTGCCCCAACCCGATGTGCCCGAGCCGCGCGCGTTGGAAGACGATGCGCTCGAACGGTCGACCCGGCTGACGAGCGCGGGCGCCACCGACGAGTTCACCGGGCACACGCTGGACGCCTTCTATGACCGCTGGCACGACGAGTCGGTGGCGAGCTTGGCAGGACTGGCAGTGGAACAGGCCCGAGTCGATCGCGCCCTGATCGCGGAAATGACCCACCGCGCGCAGCGCGCGGCCGCCAAGGCGGAGCGGGCACGCACACGGGCCCAGCGGTTGACCGCGTACGCCGACCAGATCTGGGCGGCGCATTTCCCTGCGGACCCGGTTGTGGATGTCCTGCCCGATCAGGTGCGCTCGGAGGGTTGACCCGGCACGGGCGGGTCGCCGACGTCGAATACCTCCAGCATCGGGATCTTGAATCGGTGCCGGGCGACGTCCATCTCGGCGGTCCGCTCGGGCGCGGGCCGGTCTCGCCAGCGTGCCGCGGTCAGCAACGCGGCGACATGTGGCGGCCAGGATCGCCCGGTCTCCGGCACCGCAACGTTCGCGGTCGGCGCCGACTCAGCGGTCCAGCCGACCCGGTCGAGGAAGGCGTCGATGAACTCGTTGCCGTCATGGTCGATGTACCCGGTGCCGGCGAGGGCGGTGTAGCGGTCGGCGGTGCGCAGGCGCACCGTCGCGGTGAGGTGCACCGATCCGAGGCCCAACGGTTGTCCACCGCCGAGCTTGTGCGCGAAAACCGGTTCACCACCGTCGTGTACTTCGTGTGGCAGGCGTAGTGCGAACAGCACCGCGCCGAGTTCGGCGTCGGTCAGATTGGTGACATCGATGCGCGCGGTGAACGTCGTGCCCGCCGGCAGCGGAGCCATCGAGGTCGCGGTCTTGCTCGCCGCTTCCGGCTGCCGCGCTTCGCCGGTCACCTGCTCGGCCAGAGCCCGGTGCGCTTGCACCGCCTGCCACCATTGCTCGTCTTGTTCGCCGAGGTCCGTGCTCCACGTTCCTCGATGCCAATACAGTTCGCGGCCACGGTATTTCGGCTCGGAATCGCTGTAGGAGGCGGAGTTCCCAGTGGAGCGGTCGGGGACCAGCCGGGTGTGCGCGGACTGCGGGTGCGGGGTGAGCAAGTCGACCTCGTAGGCGGACAAGGGAGCGATATCCGCGTCGAGGGCGGTGGCGTGCCCGACCTCGACACGCGTGGCGATCTGCGCGTTCTGCGATACCGCACCCAGCAGGGCGATCACCGCGTCGTTGTCCTCGACGGTGGCGGCGATCGTACTCGCCCACACGCCACCGGAATTGGCGACCGCGTCGGCGACGGTGTGCGCGGCGCGAATGGGGAATCCGCCGCTGCCGCCCAGCCAGAGGACCTCACCGTCGGCGTTCGTATCGAAGAACACCGGCCAGCCGGTCGTGCTCACCTGGGCCGGCGTGGTGGAATGCTTCCAGTACGGTCCACGCAGGACCTGGCCGAGCGTGTGCAGGGGGAGACGGCCGGTCTCGGGGTCGTCCCGCACGAGGAACTCGTTCGCGGCGCCCATCCAGGTGCGGTCGCGGGTCAAGACGGTGCCCGGATCGGGTAGCAGATAACAGTTCGCGGCCGGGCGTGCGTCACCGGTGGCGACACCACGCTCGTCCAGGTTGGCCAGGTTCGTGGGGAAGAAGGTCATCGGCACCGCGTACGGCACCGTCTCGGCGGACTTGAGGTCGGCCAGTTCGAAGGTCTCGGTCAGGAAACCTTCGAACTCGGGTGGGTGCCGCTTGTTGTCGTTGCCCCGTTTCGACCACGCCGACACCGATCGCAGTCGTGTCGTGTGCCCGGTGGTCGCGGGGCCGGTCGCTCGGGCGATCGCGATCGCGGCGTCGCGATCGGGATGCACACTCCACGCTACCGGCCGGGGCACCCCGCCGACCGAAACCCTCGCCCAGACCGCGTGTATCCGTGCCCCGCGAAGGCCGTGCAGCACGACCCGCGCGTCTGCTTGGTGTCCCGTCAGCAGATCGCTCCGCACGACCTCCCATCGCACGCTGGGTACTTTGCGGCTGTCCGGATCGTTCGGCACGGGCCGGATGAACTGGGGGCACTCGCGCAGGCGCGCGGTATCGGAGCGGCCGTCCCAGTACAGCAAACCGACATGCTGACGGCCGATCGTGGCGCTGTGGCCTCGTCGTTTCCGATACACGGTGTGGCGCTCGACAACACTGTCGGGCTGGCCTCTGGTTCGTCCCACCGGAAACCGTTCGAGAATCGGCATCGGATCGTCGCCGAGCCCGAGGCCACCACCGAGTAGGGCTGCCAGATAGGCCCGGACCATGCCACGCAGCGTGTAGGCGGGGATCCCGAAGCGGCCGGGCGCGTCGGTGGGACCGGGCCAGCGAAAGGGAGCGCCCTGATGCGCGGGCCCGACGTGCACGGGGGACAGCGCGGTAATCGTGAGGTCGATATGACCCGAGTGTGTGCCCGGCAGAACTCGGTCGAACGAGGCCGTCGGGTCGAAATCGGAATCCGCGTGTGCTGCCCACAGCGTACGAGCCGAGATCGTGGGGGCGAACGGCACGAATGTGTAGGGGGCGGTGGTGTGTTCGGGCGCTGTCACCGGGGCGGGCCGGGGTGGCCGGTTTTCGGTGCGTTGCGGTGCCGGGGTGATGTTTCGCCGCATCTGACCGGGGTTCGGCGGCGTCACCGTTCGCCTCCTTGCTGGTTGGCTCGGGGAACGGTTCCGTAGCCGGTCCAGGTCACGGCCGCGACACGGACGGCGCCGGTTCGCCGGTCGGCGGCGAAGTACTCACGAGTGTGGGCGTACCCACGCCGTCGCGCGAACGGGTATGGCAGCACACTGAATTGGCCTGATCCATGCTCGATGCGGGTGAATCCGCCTCGATGGTGGAGTCCGCGGCCCACGGTCACCAGATACGAGCGCGGTCTCGGGGCCAGCGGGCCGATGGCCGGTTCCTGTTCGTGGTGGTGCCACCAGCCGCGCCAGCGGTCGCCGATTCGGGCGATGACGAGTTCGTCGTCGGTCCCGAACACGCGGACCCGTTCGAGTTGCTCGGCCGCGCCGGGTTTCGGGTGGCCGGGACCGTCATGTCCGAATACCGATGAGCCCCAGGACCATCCGGCGTCGCCGCGGCGGGCGACGTCGTAGCCGTGGGAGTAGGCCGCGAACAGGTACTCGGTGCGTGGTCCGAGGGAGTGGGGGAGGTCGGTGGCGCCCGTTACCGCCTCGACCACCTCGGCGACCAGTTCCTCGTCCGCGGGCAGGATCGTCAGTCCCGCCGGACTCGGCGCGTCATGTCCGCCCATACCTGATCCAATCGACGAGCGCGGTCACGTCCGCGCGAGCATCGGGGTTGTCGCGCATCTGTTCCCAGCCGATGAGCGGCCCTCGACTCGATGCCCCTCGGATCCGCACGGAACGTCGCTCCAGCAGTCTGCGGTGCGGGCCGCCGAGTGTTGCGGTTCCTTCACAGAGATCTTTGAGTACCAAGGCGAGTATCCCGCGTTCGGCCGCGTTCGGGTCGCGCACGGTGAGGGTCAGCGTCCGCGACCCGCCGTAATGCGCTCTCACGACACCGAACGCACCGGAGACGACGCCGCGGGTGAGTGGATGGTTGCGTACCCGGTACAGGGTGACCGGATACGCGCCGGTGAGTGGGGCTTCGTCCAGGGCGACCCGTGAGGCACTCGGGGTGCGACTGTTGTCGCCGGGGTGCGGGCCGAACAGTGCGATGCGCAGGGACCGGGCCCGCTGCCGTGCCTGATCGATGTCCCAGTCGAGGTCCGCGGATCCGGCGGCGCCGGTGGCGATGTAGTCGAGCGCTCGTGCGGCAGTGGTGCGTAGCAGTGCTTTCACTTTCGCGCCGGAATCGGTGGGTGCGTCGGTGTCGAATCGCTCGGACACCGTTGTCGACGGCACCACCTGTGCGCCGACCCGCTCGGCGACCGACAGGGTGCCGGTGATCGTCAGCCTTCGGTCGGTGTCGAGTCGGGAGGCATCCCCGAACGCCACGACGTCGTGCGCGTCTTGCAGCCGTGTCAGCGCCGCGGCGGCGGTCGGTTCGGCAGCGACGGCCGCGGTGAGTGTCGCCGTGTCGTCGTATGAAGTGCGATACCAGGCGGCGACATCGGCGGGCTCGGTGGCCAGAGCGAACCATCGAGCGCGCCAGTCACGAGTGCGCAGCACGCCGCGGCCGATTCCCGTGCGGCGGCCGACCGCGATCAGTCCGCTGTCGAGCAGATGTCCGGCCACCGCGGTGGCATCGAACACCCGCCGCGCCAACTCGGCATCGTCGTGAGGCACCCACACCTGCCAGATCATCACGAATCTTGTTCCGGCCGGGACGACTTCCTCGGTGAACAAACCGCCGGGGCGCACCGTCCGCCGCGCGGAGTCCACGGTGTTGCCGGTCCGCCAGCCGACCGCCGCCCCGCCGATCGCGATCGCGTCGCGAGGCTCCAGAGCGGCCGACCGGACCTGGCGGTCCGGCTGCTCGTCCGCGCCGCGCAGGTCTGTGCCGAACAGTGCCTCGGCGAGGTCGGGCCCGGCGAGCTCGGCGAGGCGGTGGCGCAACACACCCGTCGGCGACGGCGCCGGGATCATCGGCAGCCCGGTCGCGGGATCACGGCGAACAGTGCTGTCGGCAAGCCGGTCTCCCGTTCCGCCCGCACCGATCGCGGTGTCGGTGTCGCACGTGATCTCCGCGGTGATCAGCAGCAGATCGGCGCGCGGTGGCACGCCACCCGCACCGGCGAAGCGGGCGAGCGCGGCCGGGGATGGACTCATGACGCGCTCGAATCAGCGGCCGGGCGGGGCCGGACTCGATACAGGGTCGACACCACCGCCCGTACCAGTTCCAGCAGCACGGCCCGACGGTTGTCCTCCATCCACCGCGCGGCCGGAAGGCCCTCGCGGTCGTGCTCATCGAGAGCGTCGTATTCGACTGCGGTGCGCCAGTTCTCGAACAGCGTCGATCCATCGAGCTCGATCTGCCAGGCCTCGTCGAGGATCTCGTATTCGGCGGAGATCGCCGCGGTGAACCAGGCGTGCAGACTCGTGCCGGACAGGCGGCAATGGCGCAGTTGGTCGGTCCCCGGTGTTTCCGGCGCATCGCCGGCGAGGAGTTCGGTGAGGTCGGCCGGGTCGTTCACCGCGGTGCGGAGCCTGCCGAGCAGCGACACTCCCAGTCCGAGTGCCGCATCTCCCACGGCCTCGACCATGGTCACCGCGGCGTCGTCCACCCACCTGTCGGATGCCCGGCCGCACAGCTGGTCGCGCAGCAATTCCAGTTGGGAGGCCGCCGTGCCGGTCGTGGTCTCCGGCGGAACTGGTTGTGCGGGTGGGCCGGAGGCGAGAGGCTCGAGTCCGTGTGGTGTGCGCGCGAGGGACGGCGTCGGCGCGGTGACGATGGTGTGGGCGATCGGTGGCACCATGGCGAGCACGCCGAGCCCGTCGATGGTCCGTGCGCCGACGCGGTGCGCGAGCAGCCGCCGCCAGTCCCGTTCGGTCACATCGGCCTCGCAGCGCACCGTGAGCACGCTACCGGCCGCGGCCGCCCAGTGATCCGGCCGCATTCGACCGTAACCAGCATGCGCACCACCGACTTCGGCGCCCACCACAGAACTGTCGACCACGTGTGCGGCGACATCGTGGGCCACGAGCAGGGCAGTGAGGTGATGTGCGAGCGCGGTGGGGTCGTAGTGACCGGTGCCAGGGTCGGCCACGAGCGCGGGCGAGCGCAACACCAGGTCCACGGATTCGCCCGCTACGACGGTGCGGATCGGCCACGGATCGGCATCGTCGACCAACGGACCGACCTCGACGACGGCCTCACCCCCGTATGAGCCGTCGGCCCCGGAACCGAACACCACCGGCCCCCGGTTGTCGAAGAGCCCGGCGAGGTCGGCGCGCAGCGCTCGGCGCCGCTCGATATCCCCGCGCAGCCGCAGGCGAGCCTCGAACACGTGGTGCGGGTCGAGGGTGGTGAAGCTCAATGGTCCCAGTCCCTCTCGCGTGCCGCCCGCGCGCGGACGGACCAGCCGAGTATGGGTGTTCACCCGAATCTGGGCGGGAATCCACTGCCGGCCCGCGAATGCGACGAGACCGCGCACCGACTCGATCGTCTGGTCCCCGGCGATGTGGGCGCGTCCGTCGAACGCCGCACTGTCCAGGCCGGGTTCGGTGCGCACACGCGTCAGGTTCCGCGGCGCCGGGAAGGCCACTCGCTCCATGCCGTCCACGTCGATCACCGGGAAACCCGGCGCCGCGGCGATGGACCCGGAGATGATGACGCGCTCGAGTAGGTCGGGGTCGCGCGCGCAACGCTGCGCGAGAATCCCGCGCAGCACACTACCGTTGATCACCGGCAACGTGACGGGCGCGAGGGAGGGGCCGTTGCCGCGCAGCAGCAGACGCTCGCGAGTGGTGAATCGTACAGTGACGAAACCGAATTCGGTCACAGCGCCTCCACAGCGCCGACCGGGTAGGCCAGGTCGCGGGTCCGACCGAAGTCGCCGTCGAGGCTGCACACAACGCGCCCGAGGTTGTCGGACCGGCCCTCCCCGATCTGTGTCAAGGCGAGCACACATCGAGCGAGAAACCCCACGTGCGCCGACGTGGGTTCGATACTCCACCGCAGCGGCGCCTCCAGCACCACCCCCGGACGGATCCCGCGGGCGAAACGCAGCGACCCCGGCAGCGCAACACCATCGGCGCCGATCGCGGTCTGCGCGATCTCCACGGTCAGCGCCTCGGTGATTCGTTGCCGGAAAAGCCGACCCGCGCCCGGGTAGCGGCCGGACTTGCTCCGCAACGACCGCACCACACTCGCCTGTGCCTGCCTCGGCCACACCGCCGCCCCGACATGCAGGCCGCGACGGCTGGCCTCGGTGGTGTAGGCGCCGCCGAACAACGCGAGTGCGGTATCTGTCGACAGGACCGGCTCGGGTGGTCCGCCCAACACCGTCAACGCCGCATCACGCAGTCGCGCCGACATCCGGTTCTTCGGGATGAACGGCAGTCCGTTCTCGTCGACGACCGTGGTCACATCGACATCGTGACTGTCGCGTGGCTCCGTGCCGACCACGCAGGTGGTCCGCACCTGTATCTGCAGGGTCACCGGTACCCATCGCACGAGGTCGTCGGTCATCGCGCAGCCACCTTCGCGCCGCCAGCTGTTTCGGTGGCCGTCGTTTCCACATCGTTCGGCTTCTCATCGACCGGTGTCACGGTGGCCGAGGGGAGTCGTGCCCAGTCCGCGTCCCCACCGTCGCGCAGTTCCAGGTGTTCATCGATCAGGTCTATGGCCGGCAAGACGAGCGCGGCCGTATGGCGATGTGTCGTGGGGAGATTCACCGCGGACTTGCCCGCGACCGCGCGGGCGCGGTTCAGGGAGCGGATCGCGGTGCCGATCGCGTCCGGGTCGGCACGCGCGGCGAGCGCCGCGTCACGGAGGCGACCGCGAATCCAGCCGCGGTGCTCACGGAAATGGATGCCGCGCAGGCTGTTCGGCGACGTTTCGCCGAGCCACGTGGTGAAGTAGTCGGTCATTGTCGTGGCGCTGTCGAAATGGAACGGCCGCCGGTCCGGGGTACGTTCGACGAGGATGGACTCAGGCGCGCCGCCACCCCGGTACCAGTCGAGACCGTGCTGCGGATGGTCCGGATCATCCCGCCGCCCTGCCCGTTTCGCGCTCTCGCAGAGCGTATGCGCCAGTTCGTGCGCACGGATCAGCGGGAACCCGACCGGCACGACCGCCACACCGATACCGATCGTCGGTCTGCGCCCGAACAGCGCGTCCAGACGCGCACGTGGATCACCTTCCGGTGGATCCGGCGCGTCGAGCCACCGCAGGACCGCCAGCGCTACCGACCAAGCGATACGCGATTCGCACACCAGTACCAGATCGTCTCCGGCCAGCACCCACGGTCGCAGCGGCAGCATCCACCGTCGCGGGCCGTCCTCATCGCTGTGATGCAGCCGGAACCCCAATTCCGCCGGGAACCCACTCACCACCGGTTCCCCCGTGGATTCGTCCGGAACCAGCGCGCCGGCAATCGAATTCACCACGTGCCGACACGCTCCCAGCCCCAGCTCACGCAGCGCCGAACTGGCCTCGTTCAGGGCCTCGCGCGCGTCCGGGCGCCCGGCGAGCTCCCCAAGGAGCTTGCCGACCCCGTTCAGATCGGCGACCAGCACCGACACATGACTGGATACCCCGTGCGTGCTGCCCAACTTGTCGGTCAACCGCGGCAACGCGAGCCGCCCCCGCAACGGACCGGCGACATCAGCGAGCAGCAACTCCTCTTGACGCGCGTGCCAACGCTTCCCCCACGATTCAGCCCTCACCACTTCCCACGCGCACGGTTGCGAACCCGGATCGAGAGTTTCCGCCGCAGCACCCGACACAGCACACGTCAGCGCCCCCCACGGCGCCTCACCCGCCAACGACGGCACCGCACTACGCGCCGGTCCGCTCCGCGAGTGAAGCGTCGCGTGCCGGGCCCGCCGCAATGATTCCGGAGCGCCCAGCACCGAATCCGCCACTTCCTGCGCCGACCCACACACATCCATCGCCACGGTCACCCGCAACAGGTCGGACATCTCCGCGAACTCTCGCGTGATCCACCCCGCGAACGCCTTCCCGCACCCGTGCGCGACACGCACCGAAACCCGCCCCGCGGCCGCGAACTCGACCACCACTCCCCACGCTGAATCGGCGTGCCGCTCTATATAACTCGCGCTGGTCCGGTACTCCAGCTCGCTCGACCGCCCAATGGTGTCCGCCAGTGTGCGAGACCCGAAAACGAACTCTTGTATACCGGCGACCTCGATGTGCACGACATCACCGCGCACCCCACCGACCACACCGGCCTCCCATCGACGCAACTGGTCAGCAATGTTACTGCCCACCAAGCAAACTGGGTATCGTTCGTACGAACCACAACCGATACTGGACGCCGACTACCCCTGCCGACACGCCGAACGAGACGTCCGAAGGAGGTGCGTGCACGTGTTTGCGCTGGTCACGCGCCCGCGCCTGATCGACGAGCGCGACAAGGGCCGCAAGTGCGGGGGTGCGTGCGAACCGGTGGTGAAACGGCAGGTCGGAGGGGGTAAAATTCAGGAGCTGTTGCGCGAGAGCGCGTCCCGGAAGGGAACAGAAACTGTCATTTTACTCCCTTTCGTACTGTGAGTGAACGTTGCGCGAGAGCGCGTCCCGGAAGGGAACAGAAACGGATCATTCCGAACATTGTCTTCTCCTTTGTGGTTGCGTTGCGCGAGAGCGCGTCCCGGAAGGGAACAGAAACGTCTTGGTCAGGTTGACCTTGTACATTGTCCTCCGTTGCGCGAGAGCGCGTCCCGGAAGGGAACAGAAACCGCTCATTGCTCTCTCTTCCTTACGGTAGTGATGTTGCGCGAGAGCGCGTCCCGGAAGGGAACAGAAACTGGTAGTCATTGCGTTCCTTTGTGAAAGTGCCTATGGTTGCGCGAGAGCGCGTCCCGGAAGGGAACAAGAACGACCCTTGGCTGTAGTAATGTCCGCTATTGATGAGTTGCGTGCGAGGCGTCCCGAATTTTCTGAATAGTTGGTGGTGGCCAGCCCGAGCCTGCTTGGCGCAACGATGTCGAGCTTCTTCCGGCGCGAAGACCGACCTTGGTCGCGGCGCCTGATACGGTAAACGCAGTGACGAACGCGTCTTCGATACCCGCATTCGCCCACTGGTGTCACAATCGCGACACTGCGGCAGGCTGGCTATTTTCGGAACTGGCTGCTGGTGCGCCCGCAACGCACCGAACGGGTTCCGGTATCGTGGACGGCACCTGATCTCTGCTCGGGTTTCGACGAGACACGGGGAGGGCTCGTAGAATAACCTCACTACCTGTCAAATGAAGTAGTACGGCCGCCGCTCCTCGAGTACACGTTCACCAATAATTGTCCGTGACGAGGCGTGCATCGGCATTTCGTAGATCCGGACCTGGTCTTCCTCGTCGAGGATGATGTCGCGTATGCGGGTCAGCAGCACACGGCGGTCCTTCGCGTCGAGAATTTCGATCTCGAACACGCTCAATTGCACACGCGGACCGTACTCGGCGAGTATCGCGGACAGCGCGGCGCGGCGGCCGTTGTCGGCGATGTCGTAGACGACCAGCGCGCGGGACAAGAAACTCACCGCCACGGCATCGGTGTGTAGGCGCCGCGACCCGCGAGCGAGCTGGCCAAGAGCAGCGCCTGTTCGTGTAGGCACTCTCGGTAGGCTATTGGTTTACGACTGATCGGATGGGTGATTCTGGTGAGCATCCGGCGTTCCAGCTCGTCGATCAGGACGCGCTTGGTCCGGGCGTCCATTCGGCAGCCGCCGCCACCGGCCGAGAAGCCGGACGGCTGGACCGCGCGTGTGTTGAGCAGGCGCAATACCGTCGAGTCGATCAGCGGCGCACGGAATTCTTCCATCAGGTCGAGCGCGAGGCTCGGCCTGCGACGGTGTGCGGTGTGCAGGAATCCTCGCGTGGGGTCCAAGCCGGCCAGTTCCACCGCGCGGCGAGCCTCCGCGGCCAGGATGGTGTAGCCATAGGACAGCATGGCGTTGACCGGATCGCGCGGTGGGCGTCGAGTCCGCCCACCGAATCTCCACTCGGGAGCGATCAACGCGCCCAGCGCATGGAAGTAGATTCGTGACGCCGCCCCTTCGATGCCGTGCAGTCCTGCCACGGTCGTCGCGGCGGCGCTGTGATCGCGCAGGCGGTCGAGGTGACGCACCGTGCGGTCATCGAGACGCAACCGCCGGGATTTGGTGCGGGTGAGCAGTATTCGGCTGTTCGCGATCTTTCCACGCACCATGGTGGCGGCGATCAGGAGGCTGTGCTCAGCGTCGGACTCGGCGGCATACTGCGCACGGAGTACCTCGTGGCGGCCGGTGTTCGGGGAGAGGAACACCGAGTGATCGTGATAGGCGTCGACCATGACCAGCCCGACACCGGAGCGGGCGGCGAGTCCGAGCGCGGCGGAGGTGATGAGAACACGGTCTCCGCAGATGATCATGCGGGTGCGGGACGCGGGATGCCGGAAGTTCTTCCCGTTGCCGGTGACCAGAAAGCGGGTGCCCGACGCGCGCACCGCCGCTCCCCTCCGCAGTACGTATAGCGTGGCACGGGCGGGGTCGGTCAGCGGCGCGACCCGGCGCCTGCCGTCGGCGCGCACAATCCTGCCCAGGTACTCGACGCCGTCGCGGGCATTGACGATCCGCGTCTTGCCCGGCGAGAGCGCCAAGCCCCGGCGGCGCGCACACCGGCGCAGTACTCCCAGTTGTCGCTCCGCCTCACCGCGGGCGGTCGCCGCTACCGCGATGTCGTCGACGTATCGGATAACCGAGACGCCCTCGGACCAACCGTCTCGGTCGAACTGATCCAGGTAGAAGTTCACCAACAGCGGAGAAAGTGGTGCGCCTTGCGCCAGCCCTCGACCCGGACGGTCGCCGACCGAGCGGCGCGCCGCTCGGGCCAGCAGTTCCAGGACATCGGGATCTCCGATCACCGGCGCGATCTCGGCGAGGCACTCCTCGACGGGAATCGATGCGAAGCACTCGGAGATATCGGTGCGGATCACCCACCGCTCGCCCTGCTCCACTCGATCCCGCAGTGCCTCGACCGCGTCATCGACGCCGAGGCCGGGACGGAATCCGTAGCTGTCCGGCTGGAGATGCGGGTCGACCCACGGGGTGATCACCGCCGCGATCGCCCGCTCGGCGACTCGATCAGCCAATGGCGGAATATGCAGGATCCGCTGCCCACCGTCCCTCTTCGGGACAGCCGCGCGCCGCAACGGCCCTGGCTGCCACGCGCCGTCCCGCAGCGCGGACCCGATCTCCGCGAGATTCGCCAGCAAATCGCCAGTGAATCGCGCGACTTCTTCGTGTGGTACCGGCTCCTCCGGAAGCCGGCTCAGCGTGACATTCCATGCTTCCAGCAGATTGGAGTCCGCCGTAATCCCAGCGAGCAGCGCACCAACCACCAGCAACCCTCTCTTCGACAACTTACGCCAACAAGATCAGGGACCGGTTCCCACACACCACTCCGTACCACGGGCGCACGACACTCACGCTCGACGTCCCGGTTCCCACGAGAGCCAAATGCACAAAGCGTGGCGACGGGACTGTGAAGACAACGGTGTAACTCCGACCCAGGGAGTAGCGCTGTGACATCTGATGTGGCGGCAGCCGATGTGGCCGATACTGCTGCGGTGGCCAGGGGGTAAGGATGCGAAGACCTCGGCGGTGGATGCCGAGCTGGTAGGCAAACTGGTGGAGCAGGCCCGCGCGAGCGGGCTGCAGCTCACCGCCGAACGCGGACTGTTGCAGCAGCTGACCAAGATGGTGGTCGAATCGGCCCTCGAAGGCGAGATCACCGACCATCTCGGCTATGACCACGGCGATCCCGGCGGCCGTGGAAGCGGTAACTCCCGCAACGGGACCCGTTCCAAGACCGTGGTCACCGATGTCGGTCCGGTCGATATCGACGTCCCGCGGGACCGGGAGGCGAGCTTCGAGCCGCAGATCGTGCGTAAACGGCAGCGGCGACTCAACGGGGTCGAGAACATGGTGCTGTCGCTGTCGGCGAAGGGCCTGACTCACGGCGAGATCTCGGCGCATCTGCGGGAGGTTTATGGCGCCGAGGTGTCCAAGCAGACGATTTCCACCATCACCGACAAGGTGATCGACGGGATGGCCGAGTGGCAGAACCGGCCCCTGGACTCGGTGTATCCGGTGATCTTCCTGGATGCCATCCACGTGAAGATCCGCGATGGCAAGGTCGCCAATCGGCCCATCTATGTCGCGTTGGCGGTAACCGTGGACGGCACCCGCGACATCCTGGGTTTGTGGGCCGGTGACGGCGGTGAGGGCGCGAAATTCTGGTTGCAGATCCTCACCGAGCTGCGCAACCGGGGCGCCGAAGACGTGTGCATGCTCGTCTGCGACGGCCTCAAAGGACTCCCCGACGCCATCGCCGGAGTCTGGCCGGCCGCTGTCGTCCAGACATGCGTGGTGCATCTGCTGCGGGCCTCGTTCCGATACGCGGCCCGCCAGCATTGGGACGCGATCGCCAAAGCCCTCAAACCGGTCTATACCGCACCGACGGAATCGGCGGCACTGGAACGGTTCTGCGAGTTCACCGAAGCATGGGGCGGCAAGTATCCGGCGATCGTCAAGCTCTGGGAGAATTCCTGGGCGGAGTTCGTGCCGTTCCTCGCCTTCGACACCGAGATCCGGCGGGTGGTGTGCTCGACCAACGCGATCGAGTCGGTCAACGCCCGCATCCGCCGCGCCGTCCGTGCCCGCGGGCACTTCCCCAACGAGCAAGCAGCCCTGAAATGCGTCTACCTGGCGATCATGAGTCTCGACCCCACCGGAGCCGGGCAGAAACGGTGGGTCACCAGGTGGAAAGCCGCTCTGAATGCCTTCGACATCACCTTCGAAGGCAGACTCACCGCCGGACGGAAGTAACCCAATCAGACCGAGTTACACCATTTCTGGACAGACCCAAAGATCGAGGTTAGCTGTATGAGGCCATGACGTTGGTGACGCCGGTGTCGAGGCGGCTGGCCGGGGGTCGGTCGCCGGCAGCAGTATGCGGCCGATGGTAGTTGTAGTGGACGTTCCAGATCCCGAGGGCCTCGCTGCGCTGCCGTTCGGAGGTCCATTCGCGGGCGTAGAGGAATTCCTCGGCCAGGATCCGGTTGTAGCGTTCCACCTTCCCGTTGTGGCGGGGCGTGTAGGGCTTGATGCGCTGGTGGCGGGCACCGTGCAGCACGGTCGCGAAGTCGTGGGCTCGGTAGCAGGACCCGTTGTCGGTGACGATCCGTTCGATGAACCTGATGCCGTGAGCAGCGAAGAACGCCCGGGCGCGGTGAGTGAATCCGATTGCTGTAGCAGCTTTCTCGTCGGTGAGTGCTTCGGTGTAGGCCAGTCTGGAGTAGCCGTCCACCGCTGAGTGGAGGTAGACGTATCCGGCTCGCGCGCCCTTCTTCTTGGCGCGGCCGACGGTTCTGGCTTGCGCTGATCCTTTGCCGTGGACGCGCCAGCCACCACCGTCGGGGATCCGTCCGACCTTCTTCACGTCCAGATGCATCATGTGACCGGGCCGGCGGGCTGTGATCCGGCGTGGTCTCCGGTTGTTCTCGCCGTTCGGGTCGATGAACCGGCGCCGGTGCAGTCCCAGGTGCTTCAACTGCCGGCCGACGGTCCGCACAGCGATCTCGACATCGTCGGTGGCGAGTTCGGTGGTGATCCGACGGGCGGACCACTTCTTGTCCCGCCGCAGCTTCTCGATCCGCACCACGACTTCTGGTCGGGTGGCCCTCGGTTGGTGGTGCGGAACGCTGGAGCGGTCCTGCAACCCGGCCTCACCGAACTGACGGTGACGGTTGACCCACTTCGATGCGCATTGCCGCGAGATGCCCATCTCGGCGGCGACATGGGCGATCGGGCGGGTTCGGCAGCGTTGCACGAGACGGCGGCGGCCTTCGATCGACAGCGGGGCATTACGGTGGGTCACGGACGGATCTTTCGGCTGGGGCGGATGGGGGATTGGCGTTTTCCATCCTGCCGCCGGGAGATCCGTCCCCCTTCAGCTCACCCCTGCCCCAGCGTCAACAACCTCATGACCCGCAACAGTTAGCGCAACCAATTACCAATACGGCAGAGAACAGTAGAACCTCCGTTCCAGCCGCGAAACGATGCGCCTTAGAAACGCCGTTCTTCTTCACCATTCTTGCATGGTTCATCATTGGGTAGTAATCTCCGAGTCGGGGCCGACGGGAAATCATACTGAAGGTTTCAGAATGGGTCCATCAGCCGATTGGGGGGGCGGGCAGGGAGATGCGGCACCTCGCCTCATCGGATTCGCGAATACCACAAATTGCGCGATAGCGGGTTTTGCCGAATAGGTCGAGCGCCCATTAGGGAACAAGTTCGGGCGGGATCAGTACTATCGTCGTTCCATGACCACCGATGAAGCCTCCGAGCGTTCGTACGCGCCGCTCACTGAGGAGCACCTTCGCCGTCTCGCCGAACTGGCACGTACAGACCGTGCAGACCTCTTCCGGCGCAAGGCACACCTTCGCGTCCTGGCGGATCGCGTTCTCCTGGTCGCCCTCTGTCAGGGCGCGGCGCTGCACTGGATCGACGGGAGGACCGGCGTGAAGGACCTCGATGTCTTCACCTTCTACGCCCGACACCCAGACCAGGCGTACCCGCGTCGGAGAAAGATGGGCGACTTCGGCCCGTCCGTGCTCGGGCGCCACCCAAACGACATCGGCTACGCGGGGCGGCATGTTGACTTCATGGGTAGGGACCTCGACGTCCCCGCAGATGCCGATCCCGTGGAAGCGATACGTTCATACCTCCGCGGCCGGCGTACGGCAACGGCCCGTCATCTCTCGCAGAGGGCAGTCGTGGTAGTCGAGCCGGACTACCTTCTCGGTCAGGTCATTTGGCCGGAGTAGATAAGATCAGCGGCGGCTCAGGTTCGGCGGGTCGGCCAGCGTCCAAGATGATGTCTGAGGCCTTGAAGATCGCCCTGACAGATTCGTCCGAGGGCTTCTGGCCAGACATTCACTCTATATACGCCCGGCTTACCGACGCCATGTCCGGGGTCTGAGGTCGTCGCCAGCAGATCAGAGCGGCGGTGAGGTCGAGGAATCCTTGATGGATGTCGGTGCGACGTTCACAGCGGGTGGCCAGGCGCCGGTCTTGGTGTTGCATGGCCAGGGTTTGCTCCACGATCCAGCGGTCGGCAGTGACCTTGTCGCGGGTTCCTCGTCGTGGGATGTAGGCGGTGTTCCGTCGGTGCTCGAGCTCGTCGTGGACCCGCGGATAGTCGTAGCCCTTGTTCGCGATCAGGGTCGTGATCTTCTGCCGTGGCCGGCAGGGACGTCCCCCAGCGGTCGTACTCGGTCGAGCAGTTCGGGCAGCACCAGGTGGTCGTTGATGTTGGCCGCTGATTGCACGACCGCGAGCGGGAGTCCGTTGCCGCAGGTCAGGATGTGGTGTTTCGTTCCGGGTCTTGCGGCGGTCGACCGGGCTGGGCCCGGTGTCGGCGCCCCCTTTTCGCCCGCACGTGCGAGCCGTCCGGGATGACGCGGTCGAAATCGATTAATCCCGCCCGGTGGCAGTGGGCGAGGATCGCGGTGTGCATGGCCTCGAAGACCCCGGCGGTCTGCCAGTCGCGTAACCGGCGCCAGCAGGTCATGCCGGACCCGAATCCCAGTTCCTGGGGCAGGTCCTCCCACCCGATGCCGGTGATCGGCACGAACAGAATCCCTTGCAGACAAGCCGATCGTTCATCCGTGCCGGTCCCGGTGTTCCCGGTGCCTTGACCGGCAGTAGCGGCTCGATCACTGCCCACAGCTGGTCATCCACGATCCACGGCGCTGCCACAGCCAAACATCCTGCACCACAACAGGACTCATCGCCACCCGACAGGACCTGTTAGGAATTCTTACGCCGGCTACGGCACGCGCTTGTCGTACGAACAGTCGATACCGGAGACTCGTTCGGCCGCCGGATACTGAGAGCCGCTGCACCACAGTATCTCTCAGATGGGTTGAATCGACATGCGACTGCGCGTATCGGCGCTTCCGGTCTTACGACGCATGCATAGGGTTCGTGTGACGGATCGCCGTCGACTCATCAATCGTCGGCTGCGCAGATCGAGTGCGTACGCGCGCTCCCTTCCGACTGTGCTGTCACTGGTCGCAGCAGCGTTGATAGCGGCGTGCACTTCGGCAACCCAGCCGGATGCAGAGTCTTCCGCCGGGGGCCCGCTCCAGTCTCAGGATAACTGCCAGTTCTACTCAATAAATCCTTCGATCGAGACCGTTGTTGCCGACTACGCGGCGTTCAATCGAATCAAGCACACCGACAGGGGTGTTGAGGAACACGAAATCCCGGCCAAAACTGAACGTGACCTGATGTGGATGGGGCTGGTGGACAACCCGAGCTTTCCGGGAGATGGAGCACCGAGCCGCAACGTCCTACAAACAATGCCGGAGCATGCGGCACGAGACTTCGGACGATCGTACTGCGGCGACCTCATCGACGGCTACATCCGCTACATGTCGTCCCTGCAACCGGATCAGTACGGAGTTCTCGATCAGCAGGCGCTGCAGACACTACGTAACTATCCGGTCGCTCCTCTGACAGATGCCCTTCTGTATTGTGCCGATTCGCGGTTGCGAGCGAATGATTCGCGCACACCATGGATAACCGATAACCTGGCACCGGAACAGAGGGAATGGTTGGAGGAATACGACTCCCTCGTACACGCGACCGTGTGTTCACGGTCCCTCCGATAAGACTGCGAACTGGAAGTGAATAGCGTGCATCTGTGCGGGTCGCGGACCGGTCACCGGTCGAATCGAAGCACGGCCTCGGGTGAAGGCAAGAGGAACGATACGTTCATCGACGACGAAATCTCCATCAGAGAAGTTGTCTCAATCGTGGCCGGTCCCCGATAACGTGACCACCCGGAATCAGAGCCCGGTGAGTTCGTTCCGGTTCAGTTGATGCCGCAGCCCATCGGGTGATGGGTATGCGTGCAGGCCGCAGCGTGCTCGGCCGGCGTCCGGTAGCCCAGCGCCGAATGCCGGTGTCGACGGTTGTGGTCGTCTTTGAAGTCGCCGATCACCACCCGCGCTTCGAGCAGGCTGGTCCAGTGGTTGTGGATCAAGCACTCCGCCCGCAATCTGCGGTTGAACGATTCGACGAACCCGTTGTTCCACGGCGTACCGGGCGGAATGTAGACGATCCCGACCTTGTCAGCGCAAAACTGTTGCAGGGCTACGGAAATCATCTCTGGACCGTTGTCCATCCGGAGCGCCCGCGGTGCCCCTGCTCGGGCGGTGAACACGCGATCGAGTTCGGTGACGAGCCGTTCGACGGTGATCGAGCGCTCCACGATGTGCAACAGCGACTCGCGGGTGTGCTCGTCGATCATCGACGCGATCTTCACTGCCCGCCCATCGACAGTGGAGTCGAACTGAAAATCCAACGCCTACAACACCTTCCGCGCATCCGCGGCCATCGCCGGCGCCGACGAACAACCCGCCCGTTACCGCGGCGAATGGGCTCGCACCAGCAAGCCCTCTTCCCGCCAGAGCCGGTGTACCTTCTTCGTGTTCACCTCGCTGCCCTCGTCGAACCTCAGTCCCGCCCACGCCTGCCGGAACCCATGGCCTGGGTTTCACCGCGTAGGAGCGAAGCCATGCCCGTAAACCGGCGTCTGGATTGGCCGGTGTCGCCGCGATCGGTCGCCGCCGATATGTGGCGCGATGCAGCCCAACAACTTTGCACGCGAACCGCTCTGACATGCTCATGACTTCACGAAGCATGTCAGTAGCTCGCCGCTTGGCAGCCGGCCCTAGAATTTGCCCTTCGCGATCTCTCGCACAAGCCGTTTGCGGACATCGCTGGCGACTGCCGCAGCTACTGATGTCGCGCCGTTGGAACCTGTTGCAGTAGAATGCAATTCGTCGATCACATGCGCCCGTCCGGTTGACATCAACCCACCCGCTAACTAAATTTCATACTCTCTAACACAAACTTTCGTCACTTTTGTCGTGAATCCGTGTTCAAGTCCCCTCTCGCGCACAGATCCACGTCATACGTGCCGGATTTCCGTGCCACGTGTTAGAGGGCCCTTTGACACGCGAGGTATGACCTGTGGAAACGACCCTTGACCTGCGACGATTGTTGGCAGATCTGCCGGATTCCGGCCCGTCGGCGACGTTCGGAGGGTTTGCTGGCGGCGGTGATCGCCGGTGATCCCGCCCGTCATACCATCCGGACTCCGCTGCTGGGCCGCGCCGCCCAGCGCTCGCCGGTGCTGTCGCCAGTTCTGGTTCGGGCCGCTGATCCCGCCATCGTGTACGGGCTGTGCACGGTCGGTGAGGCGGGCCGGATCGCCGACAAGCATTGCTTCACCGCGTTGGGATGGCTCCCCGGCACGCGCCTGTCGCTGACCTGCCTGAACTCCGGCACCGTGTTGGCCCAGGTATCACCTGATGGCCCAGTCGCGATAACGGCCGGTCACTTCTTTCGCGTTCCTCACCGCTTGCGGCGCCGGGTCGGGCTGTCTGTCGGTGACCGCCCACTGCTCGTCGGGCATCCTCGCCACGGGTTGCTGTGTCCGCAAAGCGACCGTCGAGCGCGCGGAATCCGGGTGAACTCGGGGAGCCGGAGGACATCACCCCGAGAGGTTGCGAACTTCTCGGTTCGGGTCGTCGGCCGTGGTAATGAGGTCCAACGGCATGGGGCTGCTGCACAGTTCCTGGGCGTCTTCACGCGAGAGGCCAAGTGCGACAAGGATAGTGACGGTCATCGCATCTACGGTCGCGGCGCAATCCCGGTCGGGTTGTTGGAGCAGCAGGCGGCCGAGGCCGAGTAGTGATCCGGTCACCAGCGCCATGGCCAGGGCGATGTCCTCGACGGTGAATCGTCCGGCGCGCGTCGCGGCGGTGATGTCTCGCGCGGCGCGCGGCGCGAGACCGTGCTCGGATTCGATCAGCGAGGCGCCGGAGTTGATCAGGACCCGGCTCAGATCGGGCTGTAGCCGGAACAGCCTGCCGACGATCCGGAAGGACTTGGCGAAGATCTCCGCTGGATCGGCGAGGTCGGCCGTGAGCGCGTCGAGGTAGGCGCCCAATGATTCCAGCGCGCTGTCGACCGCCGCGACGAACAGTTC
The DNA here is from genome assembly GCF_036051655.1 of Nocardia puris. Lineage (NCBI taxonomy): Bacteria > Bacillati > Actinomycetota > Actinomycetes > Mycobacteriales > Nocardiaceae > Nocardia > Nocardia puris. Next base: position 4,122,805 of record NZ_CP107943.1, read on the forward strand.
TTCCTTGCTGTCGAAATGGTTGTAGAACGAGCCCATTCCCACGTCCGCGGCCTGCGTGATCTCGAGAATCGGCGCGTTGAGCCTGCCCTCGGCGATGAAGCGTTGCCCGGCCGCGATCAAGGCCGCGCGGGTGCGAGCTTTGCGGCGTTCGAGCCTGTTCGCTGCGGGGGACATCGTCGTCGGTCAACCTTCTGGCGGTAGAGGCGCTGGACTGCCGTGATCCTAGTCCACCTTCAAATCTGACGAATCGCTCAGAACTCTTGACTGAACGAATAGTCATAGTTGACGATATCGTCAGTAATCTTCGAGCGCTGAGGAGGAGGCGAGATGTCGGTAGGCCACAGCGACACCCATCGCGACTTGCACGTCGACCAGGGCGCCTTGCCGGGCGAGCACACCGGCCGTACCAGGAGCCCGATCATCAAGGTCGCTGACCTCGCCTGGCTCGAGTTCGGCAAGCCCGACCTGCCGAAGGCTGAAGCGTTCGCGCTGGCATTCGGGTTCTCGGTCGCCTACCGCAGCTCGGAGGAGATGCACCTGCGCGGCACGCAGGCGGGCACGCCGTGCGTGATCGTCCGCAAGGCGGGGCGCTCCCACTTCGCGGGCGCGGCGTTTCAGGCCGCCGAGGGGTCCGACCTGCTCAGGCTCGCCGAGGCGACAGGTCATCGAGTGCGACGGCTACCAGAGAGCATCGGCGGCATGGGCGTCACCTTGCACGATCCGGGTGGTGGGACCGTACGGGTCGTGGCGGGCGCGCATCGGCTGCCGGAGCTGCCGGGCCAGCCCGCACGCCCACTCAACGTCGGTGCGTCTACCGCGCGGATCAACGCGGCGCAACGGCCTCCGCGTGCGCCGGCCCGCGTCGAGCGGCTCGGCCATGTCGTGCTCGCGCGCACCCGCTTCCTCGAGAACCTGAACTGGTATCTGGAACATCTCGGCCTGATCGTGAGCGATTTCCTGTATTTCGACCGACAGCGCGAACGCGGGCCGGTGATGGCCTTCATCCGCTGCGACCGCGGGACCACGCCGACCGACCATCACACCCTCGCCATGACGCTCGGCCCCTCGGATCGTTACGTGCATTCGGCGTATCAGGTGTGCGACCTCGACGCGCTCGCGGCCGGTGGCGAGTTTCTGGCCGAGCGTGGCTATCGCCGGTCCTGGGGAATCGGACGGCATATCCAGGGCAGTCAGATCTTCGACTACTGGCGCGATCCCGACGGTTTCCTCGTCGAGCACTTCAGCGACGGCGACATGTTCGACAGCTCACTGGAACCGGGCTGGGCACCGATGACGGCCTCTGGACTGGCGCAGTGGGGCCCACCGGTGACCAAGGACTTCCTCGGCATCGCACCGAGTCGCAACTCGCTGCAGGAACTCCGCTCCATCTTCTCGTCGCTACACCGAGACAACGAATTCGACGCCCAGCGCTTGCGGGGCCTTCTGAAAGTAGCCGGCTCATGAGCATTTCCGTGGTGCGCACCATCGACGCATGGTGGGTGCTGACCCCAGACGGGGCTGTCCGAATCGACAGCGAGGCCGCGACCACCGGTGAACTGCTGGCCGACCGCGCCGCGATCGAAGCGGCTCGCCACGGCAGGGGCACCACGCCGGTGGAGACCCTGGCGCTGCTCTCCCCGGTGACCGCACCGTGCCGGGTGGTCGCGCAGATGACCAATTATGTTTCGCACGTGCGGGATTCGGGGATGAACCCGGCGACCGTTCCGCTGACATTCTTCCGCAAATCGTCCGGATCCATCAGCGGTCCGGAGGACGACATCGTCAAACCGGCGCACGTGCGGTTGCTGGACTACGAGATCGAGATCGGGCTCGTCATCGGCGCGCCGCTGCCCGTCGGCACCGCACTCGACGAGTCGAACATCGAAGCCTTCATCGCCGGCCTGGTCATCACCGACGATGTCTCCGCCCGTGACGTCCAACTACCCAAAACCCAGTTCTACGAGGGCAAGTCCTATCCCACCTTCACACCGGTCGGCCCGGTGTTGCTGCTGCTCGAAGCAGGCGAGTTCGACAGATTCCACGATCTGTGCCTGACATTGCGCGTCAATGGCCGAGTACGCCAGCACAGCACGGTGGCAGACATGATCTACGGCCCACTCGAAACCCTGCGCGCCCTGACCGGATTCCAGCGCATGGACGCGGGCGACCTGCTGCTCACCGGCACCCCGGGCGGCACCGCCTTGAAGGCGCCCGCCAAACCCATCGAGATCCTCGGGTCACTGATCCCGCCCGCGCTCAAGTGGAAGATCTTCTTCGCCAAGCAGGCATCGAACCCGGACTACCTGCACGACGGCGATGTGCTGGAGCTGACGGTCTCGACACCGGACGGCGCGATCGACCTCGGCGTTCAGCGCACAAGGGTGCGGTATGAGCGGTGAGCGAGGCCGGATCGAGCACTACCCGGTCGTGATCGTCGGGGCGGGCCCGACCGGCATGACCGCCGCATTGTTGTTGGCGCGGTACGGCATCGAGTGCCTGATCCTCGATCGCCGGGACGAGGTGTACCCGCGGCCGCGGGCAGTGCACCTCGATGACGAGGTATACCGCATACTGGCCGACCTCGGGCTCGGCGACGAGTTCGCGGGGATCTCCCGACCCGGCCTCGGCCTCCGGCTGGTCGACGCCACCATCGCCACGTTCGCGGAATTCCGCCGCGACCCCGACCGGATGCGGCACGGATTCCCGCAGGCCAACATGTTCGACCAGCCCGATCTCGAGCGGTTGCTGCGGTCGAGACTGGAGGCGACGGAGGGCGTGCGGATCCGGGGCGGGTGCGAAGTGCTCGATGTGGCGAACCTGCGTGATCGCGTTCGCGTGCTGTTTCGCGATGCCGAGACAGACGAACGTCACGCTGTCACAGCGGACTTCGTTCTCGGCTGCGACGGCGCCAACAGCGTCGTGCGCGCGTCGATGGGGTCACGGATGCGCGACCTGGGTTTCGCGCAGCGGTGGCTGGTGGTCGACATCGCCACCGGTGCCGATCTCGGGCGGTGGGAGGGCGTCCACCAGGTGTGCGATCCCGAACGCGCCGCGACGTACATGCGCATCGGCGCGTCACGCTACCGCTGGGAGTTCCGTCTCCGGGACAACGAATCCGCGGATCAGTACGCCACGCTCGACACCCTCGAGCCGCTCGTGTCCCCCTGGTTGAGAGGTGTGAGAGATCCCGAGCTGACGCTGATCCGGTCCGCCGAGTACACCTTTTGCGCCCGCGTGGTCGACCGATGGCGGGACCGCAGGATCTTTCTGCTCGGTGACGCCGCGCATCTCACGCCGCCATTCATCGGGCAGGGTTTGGGCGCCGGTCTCCGTGACGCCCAGAATCTGATCTGGAAGCTGGTCGCCGTCCTGCGCGCGGAACTGCCGGACGCCGCCCTCGATACCTATCAGTCCGAACGTAAACCGCACGTGACCTCGATGATCGGTCTGGCTGTCGTCGTCGGAAGGGTGATGGCGAGCGGGGCGGCGGGGGAGATGGCCCGCACGCACCTGTGGCCGCTCCTCGGCCACGTCCCGGTCATCGGCTCCGCGGTCACTGACAGCGTCACACCGCGCCTGTCTCGGTCGATGTTCGTTGCGCGACGGGGATCTCGGCCGTTCGACCTGGCGGGATCGCTGTGTCCGAACTGCGTCGTCGACCACGGCACGCGGATCGACGAGATCGCCGCCGGGGGCTTTCTCTTTGTCGCGGTCACCCCGCTCACCCGCGAACAGCGGACCGAACTCGATCGGCGCGGCGCCGCGATCCTGGTAGTACCGGCCTCCTCCGAGCTCGGCGAATGGCTGCGCCGCGGGCGTGCGAGCGCCGCGATCGTGCGACCGGACAAGACCGTGCTGGCGGCTTCCCGATCGATCTCCTCCCTGCACACCCGTGTACCGAGCTGCCCGGCTCTGTCCAGCAAGTCCACGCACAGGAGTTCCCATGGCGGTTGACATTCCATCCTGCGGTATCGCGCGAGAATCTCGTTCAGTATCGAAGCGATTCTCGGTCCGTATCCGCACTACGCGGCATTGCGCGCGGCCGGCCCGGTGGTAGGGGTACCGGGCCAGCGCGTCTTCGCGAACTTCCGATGCGCCGGGTGCAAGGCGATCTGCGGCATGGACTGAGCCGCGGCGGATCAGCATGTGAGGTCGGGGGCTCGGGTCGGTACTCTCTGTCCGGTGACCGATGCGACCGGCCTGATGCGGATGATTCTGGTCGATCCCGACCAACCTTTCCCCGCTGTCGAGCTCGCGGATCCGACCGGACTGGTCGCGGTGGGTGGGGATCTGTCGCCGGAGCGGCTGCTGAGCGCCTACTCCGCCGGCATCTTTCCCTGGTACAACCCCGGCGAGACGATCCACTGGTACTGCCCGCATCCGCGCAGTGTGCTGGTGCCGACCGATCTGCGGGTGACCAGGTCCTATCGCCGGTCCGTCGCCCATGCCGACTACACGGTGACCATGGATCGCGCGTTCGCCGAGGTGATGGCGCAGTGCGCCGCGCCGCGCGCCGATGACGACGGGACCTGGATCGGCCCCGACATGATGGCGGCCTATCTTCGGTTGCACCACCTCGGTCATGCGCACTCGGTGGAGGTGTGGCGCGACGGTGATCTCCTCGGCGGGCTCTACGGCGTCGCCCGCGGCCGCAGCTTCGCGGGCGAGTCGATGTTCTCGCGCGCCCGTGACGCCTCCAAGATCGCGCTCTACTGGCTCTGCGCCCAGCTGGCCGCCTGGGATTTCCCCCTCATCGACTGCCAGATGACCACCGGCCACCTCACGTCCCTCGGCGCGATCGAACTCTCCAGGGCGGACTACTTGCATGTGCACAGCCGAGCAGTCGCCCGTCCGGGTCTCATCGGTGCCTGGGAGTTCGAGATCCCGGTTCCCGACTCTCCCGACCACTTACCGGAATGAACCGATGCGGCAGATCGGTCGGCGCAGTGGTGATCCGTTCGCGTCCCGGCGAGTTCGAGCAAGTCGCCGACGAGGGTCGTGACCGAATGTGAGCGACTCGCACACCCCGATATCGACGTCGTCGTCGATCCGAACGACGTCCCCGACCGACCGACCACCGAGCAAGGCGCGGCGCGCCTTGCCCTGCTCGCTCGCGCCGCCGCACACCTCGGCAACAAGCGAGTGACGCTGCGATTCCACACCGCACCCGACCGCGATTCGGGGCACCGACGCGCTAACCGCCGTTCGCACCGCGCGCACCGCTGCGCGGCACGGCCCCGCGGAGCGAGACCTGTCGGCGCACCGACGACGAGTCCGAGCCACGGTCGCAGCTTGTCGTGCGGCGCGAGGGTGCGTACCGCCACGGCAGATCCGGTGCGCGGAGTTCGATCAGCGACCTCCGTCTCCTCGACATCGGTGGCGCCGGGCGCCCGGATGACGTCGGATGATCGCATCCGGCACGGTTCGCGGACATCGCCCGGCCCGAGCACTTCGAATTCGGCGTCGCCGATGACGGTGAGGTCGACCTCGGCGCCGACCGTGGTGTTCCCGCGCAGCCGGGCACCGCCTTCGGTGCCGAAGAGAAGGCGGCGGTGGCGCTGTCTCGCGAAGTCGGTGGGTCACCCGGGACAGTCACTCAGCGGGCCGGGACATCCGTCCATGCCGCGACCCGCGCGGAGCCACGCGGTTCAACGTTCGTCCGGGTAGCCCCACTCCAGATCGATCTTCGCCTCGGGCGCGACGCCGAGAATGGCCGCGGTGACATCACGCTCGAAGGTCTTGCTCCACTCCGCGAATCCCCGCACGATGATCGGCCCGTGCTCGCTGCACGCCTTGACCCAAGGTGGGTCGTGGAACACGCCGATGCACATCCACGAGTCGATCCCGTGGTCGTTCAACACCTTCTGCACCGCGACCTCGACGGCGTCGGCTTCGTCCGGGGAGGCGAGCTTCTCGATGTACAGCGATAGATGAATGTTCACGGACACAGGCGAAACTGTACGGGCTCCACCATTTTCGTGTGCGTCGAGACCTTCCCCTGATCCCTGACGGTCCTGTGCCCGGAGGTGCACGGCAATTCCGGGTGGGCCTTTGCGGCGCAGCGGACCAATCCCGCGAGGGCCGCGTGGTGGCCGAACGTGTTACGGGTTTCGCCGAGCCGGGAGATGACCATCTGCCGGTCGCCCCCGACGTCACGGTTGGTGGCGATGGGGCCAGTTCGCCGAATTAGGTGGGTGCGGATGGTACGTCGCCGATGGCGTTGCCGGCGGCCCAGCGGGCTCGGGCGCTGATGTTCTTCGCGGTGTCGAACTGGGTGATCGGTGCGGGGTCGGCTCGACTCCGACGTACGGAAACGCGTCGGCGAGGGCGGGATTACCCGGATTCGGAAAGAGCTCGACGATGGCGACGGACTCTTGCGAGCCGAATGCGAGCGCCGCGGCGGAAGTCCGCAGGTCGGCCTTCACCTCGGCGATCTTCTCGTCGAACGTGGCGAGCGGTCCGGGGCCGCCCACGAAGTACTCACCGGTAACCTCACCAGCGATTATAACGATCCCATAACGCCCAATATGAGGGGCACTCATGTTTCCTACGCGTTGGTAACCAGAGGGACCTGCGGGTTCAAACATGAGGAGGGGTCATGTTTTCTCGGATTCTGGTACCTGCGTACGGGAAACTTGCGTGTGACTCGGCGTACGAGCCACCAAACGTGAGGATTTCCTCATGATTTTGTGTCATTCTCGGCCCATCAGGCCCACAGGTTGAGGAACATCCGCGCACCCCCGACGCAGCGGCGTGCCGGCACGGGCATGTCGCCAGGAGAAGGAAGTCGAAGCGTCTTGACGATCAACAAGAGCACCGAAACCGGAGCCGCCGCGAACGCGAAGGTGGCCGGCCGCGCCCCGCTGCTGGATCGTTTGCTGAACGGCACTCCGTATGCGCTGGCCTTCGGCGGGCAAGGTGCGCGGTGGTTGGGTGAGCTGGAGGAGATCGGCCGCGACAGCGCGCTGGAGCCGGAGCTCACCGCACTGGTGAACGAGGCCGCCGCGCTGCTGGAACCCGTTGCGGCACAACTGCTCGTCGTGCGTCCCGTCGGGTTCGACCCCGTCGCGTGGATGCTCGAGGACGACCTCGCCGACGCTGATCAGGGGGAGACTTCGGCCGCGCCGTCGGAGCAGATCTTGCGCGCCTCGGCGGTGTCGATGCCGGGTGTGCTGCTGACCCAGCTGGCCGCGCTGCGCGCGCTGCGCCTGCAAGGACTCGATCCGGGCGAGCACGCGCCCGTCGCCGTGATCGCGCACTCCCAGGGCCGCCTGGCCGCCGAATCGCTGAAGCACAGCGGCACGCGCGACGCGGAACTCCTCGCCATCGCCCAACTGATCGGCGCCGCGGGCAGTCTCGTCGCGCGCAGGCGCGGTCTGATGCCGGTGGGGGAGCGCTCCCCGATGGTCGCCGTGTCGAACGTGGACCCGGCCGTGCTGGCCGAGGTCGTCGCCGAAGTCGCCGCCGGCGTGGACCCGGCCGCCGCGCCGGTCGTCTCCATCCGCAACGGGCGCAGGCGCGCCGTGCTCTCGGGCACGCCCGCCCAGCTGGCGCGGGTGCGTCAGCACTGCGCGGGCATCCAGGAGGAGCAGACCCGCGCCCGCGAGGCCAAGCAGCGCGGCGGCGCGGTGTTCGCGCCGGTGTTCGAGGACCTCGCGGTGGACGTCGCGTTCCACCACCCGGCGCTGGCCGAGACCGTGGACATGGTGTCGGGCTGGGCCGGGCAGTGCGGGCTCGACGCGGAGCTGGCGGGTGCGCTGGCGCAGGACATCCTGGTCGATCCGGTGGACTGGGTGGCGGCCGTCGACGGCGCGCTCGCGGCCGGTTCGGAGTGGATCCTGGACCTCGGCCCCGGCGATCTGCTGACCCGCCTCACCGGCGGTTCGCTCAAGGGCACCGGCGTCGGTATCGTGGCGGCCGCGACCCGGCCGGGCCAGCGCAGCCTGCTCACGCCGGGCGCCGCACCGGAAGTGCCGCGCGCCTGGGCCGATCACGCGCCCCGGCCCGTGCGCCTGCCCAACGGCCGCATCGTGGTGGAGACCGCGTTCACCCGCCTCACCGGCCGTTCGCCGATTCTGCTCGCGGGCATGACCCCCACCACCGTCGACGCGAAGATCGTCGCGGCGGCCGCCAACGCGGGCCACTGGGCCGAGCTGGCCGGCGGTGGCCAGGTGACCGAGCAGATCTTCGCCGACCGCGTGGACGAGCTGAAGACGCTGCTGCACCCCGGCCGCGCGGTGCAGTTCAACTCGCTGTTCCTGGACCCCTACCTGTGGAAGTTGCAGCTGGGCGGCAAGCGCCTGGTGCAGCGCGCGCGCAGCGCGGGCGCGCCGTTCGACGGCGTGGTCGTCACGGCGGGCATCCCCGAGCTGGAGGAAGCCGTCGCGCTGATCGGCGAGCTCACCGAGGTGGGCATTCCGCACGTCGCGTTCAAGCCGGGCACCGTCGCCCAGATCCGCGCGGTGCTGCGCATCGCCGACGAGGTGCCCGACTACCCGGTGATCGTGCACATCGAGGGCGGCAAGGCCGGCGGGCACCACTCCTGGGAAGACCTGGACGACCTGCTGCTCGAGACCTACGCCGAACTGCGCAACCGCGAGAACGTGGTGGTGTGCGTCGGCGGCGGCATCGGCACCCCCGAGCGAGCCACCGAATACCTGACCGGCGCCTGGTCGACGGCGCACGGCTATCCGGCCATGCCGCTGGACGGCGTGCTGGTCGGCACCGCCGCTATGGCGACGCTCGAGGCCACCACCGCGCCCGAGGTCAAGCAGCTGCTGGTGGACACCCCCGGCACCCCCGACTGGGTCGGCGCGGGTACCGCCTCGGGCGGAATGGCCTCGGGCCGTAGCCAATTGGGCGCCGACATCCACGAGATCGACAACGCCGCCTCGCGCACCGGCCGCCTGCTCGACGAGGTCGCGGGCGACGCCGACGCCGTGGCCGCCCGCCGCGCGGAGATCATCGAGGCGCTCGACGCCACCGCCAAGCCGTACTTCGGCGACGTCGCCACCATGACCTACGCGGAGTGGCTGGAGCGCTACGTCGAACTGGCCGTCGGGCTGGACCGCCGCAAGGACTTCGACTGCGGCAGCGATCTGGGCGAGGCCATCCTGGACGCCACCCGCTCGGTGTGGCTGGACATCAGCTGGCGCGACCGTTTCGCGGAGATGGTGCGCCGCACCGAATCCCGGCTCAACCCGGCCGACCGCGGCGAGATCGCCACGCTGTTCGCCGACGACGACGCGTTCGAGCGTCCCGTCGACGCGCTGTGCACGCTGCGCAAGCGCTACCCGTCCGCCGAGCGGACCCTGCTGCACCCGGCCGACGTGCCGTTCTTCGTATCGCTGTGTAAGACGCCGGGCAAGCCGGTCAACTTCGTGCCGGTCGTCGACGCCGACGTGCGGCGCTGGTGGCGCTCGGATTCGCTGTGGCAGGCTCACGATCCGCGCTACTCGGCCGACCAGGTGTGCGTCATCCCGGGCACCGTGTCCGTCGCGGGCATCACCCGCGTGGACGAGCCGGTCGGCGAACTGCTCGACCGCTTCGAACAGGACACCGCGTACTCGCTGGTGCGCGCGGGCGTCGTCCCGGCCGCCGTGGACGGGCGCCGTCGCGCGGGCGTCACCTCCGGTGTGCTCGACGTCGTGCTCGCCGCCCCCGACGTGCAGTGGGCCGGGCGCACCACGCTCAACCCGATCCACCGCCTCGGCGATCTGGGCGAGTGGACCGTGGACGAGCAGGGCGCGGTGCACCGCCCCACCGGCGCCACGCTGACGCCCACCACCGGACCCGAATCCGACCACGCCTACGTGGAATTGACGGTCCCGCTGCTGCGCCGCGACGCGGTGCGCCTGCGGATCACCGTGCCGGCCTCCAGCTACAACGGCGGCGCGCCCGTCATCACCGAGGACGACGCCGAGGCCGCCATGTCGGCGCTGCTGGCCGTCGCGGCCGGGCAGTCGCTGCCCGAGGTCAAGGGCGGCGCCGCGCACGTGAACGTGGCGTGGACCCCGGACCTGATCGCCGACCACGCGGGCGTCACCGGCTCGGGCCTGCCCGCGAACCTGAGCACCTTGGGACGCACCGTGCCCGACGTGCTGGTCGGCGCGTGCTGGCCCGCCGTGTTCGCCGTGCTGGGCGCGACCCGCACGGCCGACGCCGCGTCGGTGATCGAGGGCATGCTCGACCTGGTCCACCTGGATCACCGGATCGAGCTGCTGCGCGAATTGCCCACCACCACCAGCATTCTCGTGGTGCGCGCGGAATCGGCCTCGGTGCTCGACACCGATCTGGGCCGCGTGGTCGAGGTGCGGGTGAGTGTCGGCGAGATGCGCGACCAGGGCCTGGACGTGGTGCCGCTGGCTCAGCTCACCGAGCGTTTCGCGATCCGGGGCCGCAACGGCGCGGGCGAACTCACCGATCCGCCGCGCGCCGCGGGCACCGCGGAGTCGGCCACCGACACCCCGCGCCGCCGTCGCCGCGACGTCACGATCGTCGCGCCGCGCGCCATGGACGCGTTCGCCACGGTCTCCGGCGACCACAACCCGATCCACACCAGCGACAACGCCGCCAAGCTGGCCGGGCTGGGCAGCCCCATCGTGCACGGCATGTGGCTCTCGGCCGCCGCGCAGCACGCGGTGTCGGCCGTGGACGCCGAAAGCTCCGTTCCCGCACGGACTCTCACCGCGTGGACCACCCGCTTCCTCGGCATGGTCCGCCCCGGCGCGGAGATCGACGTGCGCGTCGAGCGGGTCGCCGTGGACGCGGGCGCCGAGATCGTGGAGGTCTCCTGCCGCACCGGCGGCGACCTGGTGATGACCGCGACCGGCCGCACCGCCGCCCCCCGCACCGTCTACGCGTTCCCGGGCCAGGGCATCCAGCGCAAGGGGATGGGCCTGGACGCCCGCACCCGGTCCAAGGCCGCCAAGGAGATCTGGGACCGCGCCGACAAGCACACCCGCGAGGCGCTGGGCTTCTCCATCCTGGCCGTGGTGCGCGACAACCCGACCTACCTCAAGGCGCGTGGCGTCGAGCACCGCCACCCCGACGGCGTGCTGCACCTGACGCAGTTCACCCAGGTCGCGATGGCGACCCTCGGCGTGGCGCAGGTCGCGGAGCTGCGCGAGGCGGGCGCCTTCGTGGAGGGCGCGATGCTGGCCGGGCACTCGGTGGGCGAGTACAACGCGCTCGCCGCCGTGGCCGGGGTGCTGCCGCTGGAGGCGGTGCTCGAGGTGGTGTTCCAGCGCGGCTCGGCCATGCACGAGCTGGTGCCCCGGGATGCCAAGGGCCGCAGCGACTACCGGATGGCCGCCATCCGCCCCTCGCAGATCGGCCTGCCCGACGACGAGGTGATCGACTTCGTCTCCGGCATCTCCGAGCGCACCGGTGAATTCCTCGAGGTCGTGAACCTGAACCTGCGCGGCTCGCAGTACGCCATCGCGGGCACGGTCGCGGGCCTGGAGGCGCTGGAGACCGAGATCGACCGCCGCCGTGCCGAATTCGGCGGCAAGCGGGCGTTCATCCTGGTGCCCGGCATCGACGTGCCGTTCCACTCGACGGTGCTGCGCAAGGGCGTGCCCGAGTTCCGGCACAAGCTCGAGCAGCTGCTGCCCGAGGATCTGCACCCGGAAGTCCTTGTCGGCCGCTACATCCCGAACCTGGTACCGCGCCCGTTCTCGCTGGAGCGCGCGTTCATCGCCGAGATCGCCGATCTGGTGCCCTCGGAGCCGCTGGCCGCGGTGCTCGCCGACTTCGAGTCGTGGGCCGCGCGCCCGACCGAGCTGTGCCGCGTGGTGCTGATCGAACTGCTGGCCTGGCAGTTCGCCAGCCCGGTGCGCTGGATCGAGACCCAGGACCTGCTGTTCACCGACACCGCGCACGGCGGCCTCGGGGTCGAGCGGTTCGTGGAGATCGGTCTCGGCGCCACGCCGACCGTGGCGAACCTGGCGAGCCAGACGCTCAAGCTGCCCGCGTTCGGCACCGCGACCGTCGAGGTGCTCAACGTCGAGCGCGAAGCCGCGATCGTGTACTCCACCGACACCGATCCCGCCCACGTGGACGAGCCGGAGGAGACCGTCGCCGAGCCGGCCGCGCAGGCCGCCGCCCCGGTGGCCGCCGCCGCGCCCGCCCCCGCGGCGAGCGCGGGCGGACCGCGCCCCGACGACATCGCGTTCACCGCCGCCGACGCCACCCGCGTGCTCATCGCGCTGTGGACCAAGCTGCGGCTGGACCAGATCGGCCCGGTGGACACCATCGAGGGCCTGTGCGACGGCGTCTCCTCGCGCCGCAACCAGCTGCTGGTCGACCTCGGCTCCGAGCTCTCGCTCGGCGCGATCGACGGCGCCGCCGACGCCGATATGGGCGCGCTCGCGGCCACCGTCGACCGGCTGGCGCGCACCTACAAGCCGTTCGGCTCGGTGCTCTCCGATGCCATCAACGACCACCTGCGCAAGGTGTTCGGTCCGTCGGGCAAGCGCCCGGCCGCCGTCGCCGAACGCGTCAAGAAGGTGTGGGAACTGGGCGACGGCTGGGCCAGCCACGTCACCGCCGAGGTCTCGCTCGGCACCCGCGAGGGCGCCAGCGTGCGCGGCGGCGATCTCGGCGGACTGGTGCCCGGCGCGCTGGGCGACGCGGCCTCGGTGGACGCGGCGATCGACGCGGCCGTGCAGGCCGTCGCGGCGCGGCGCGGCGTCGCGGTCTCGCTGCCCAGCGCGGGCGGCGGTGGTGGCGCCACCGTGGACGCAGCCGCGCTCGGCGAGTTCACCGAGCAGATCACCGGCCGCGACGGCGTGCTGGCCTCGGCCGCGCGCGTCATCCTCGAACAGCTCGGCCTGGCCGAGCAGGCGTCCGCGCCGGAGGCCACCACGGATTCGCTGGTGGATCTGGTCTCGGCCGAATTGGGTTCGGACTGGCCGCGTCTGGTCGCGCCCGCCTTCGACGCCCGCAAGGCCGTGCTGATCGACGACCGCTGGGCCACCGCCCGCGAGGACCTGGCCCGGCTGTGGCTGCTCGACGACGCCGACTCCGCCGACGCCTCGGTCGAGAGCTACCTGGGCGCGGGCGAAGCCGTTGCCGCGCAGGCCAACTGGTGGCGGGAGAAGGCCAAGCACGAGGCCCGCTCGGTGCTGGCCGGCCGCTACGCCCGCATCGCCGAGGCCGCGCTGAACACCGAGGACGCGGGCCTGTGGTCCGACGACGTCGCGGTGATCACCGGCGCGAGCAAGGGTTCCATCGCCGCGGCGGCCACCGCGAAGCTGCTCGCCGGTGGCGCGACCGTCGTGGTCACCACCTCGAGCCTCGGCGACGAGCGCCTGGCCTTCTACAAGCAGCTCTACCGCGACAATGCCCGCGACGGCGCGAAGCTGTGGGTGGTGCCCGCGAACATGGCCTCCTACCAGGACGTGGACGCCCTGATCGACTGGGTCGGCACCGAACAGGTGGAGACCACGGGCGGTGCGAAGGTGAAGGTCAAAGACGCCCTCACCCCGACGCTGCTGCTGCCCTTCGCCGCGCCCCGCGTGGCGGGCGATCTGGCCGACGCGGGCGCGCGCGCCGAGATGGAGATGCGCGTGCTGCTGTGGTCGGTGGAACGCCTCATCGGCGGGCTTTCCAAGCTCGGCGCCGACCACGACGTGGACGCGAAACTGCATGTGGTGCTGCCGGGTTCGCCCAACCGCGGCATGTTCGGCGGCGACGGCGCCTACGGCGAGTCCAAGGCCGCGCTGGACGCGGTGGTGGCCAAGTGGCGCGCCGAGAAGTCGTGGGCGGCGCGGGTCACGCTGGTGCACGCGCTGATCGGCTGGGTGCGCGGCACCGGGCTGATGGGCCACAACGATCCGATGGTGGAGGCCGTGGAAGCGGCCGGCGTGCAGACCTGGTCGACCGCCGAGATGGCCGACGAACTGCTCAAGTGGTGCACCTCGCGGGCCCGGCAGGTCACCGCGACCGGCCCGCAGCAGATCGACCTCACCGGCGGACTGGCCCGCGCCAAGCTGGACCTGCCCGCGCTGGCCAAGCAGGCCGCCGAGCAGGCCGCCGCCGCGGACGAAGCCGACACCGATGCGGCCGTGACCATTCCGGCGCTGCCCGCGCCGCCCACCGTGAGCTCGGCGCTGCCGGTGCCCGAATGGGGCGAGGTCGCCGCCGATCTCGCCGACATGGTGGTCATCGTCGGCGCGGCCGAACTCGGCCCGTACGGCTCCTCGCGCACCCGCTTCGAGATGGAGGTCTCCGACGAACTGTCCGCGGCGGGCGTATTGGAACTGGCGTGGACCACCGGCCTGGTGGTCTGGGAGAACGAGCCCAAGCCCGGCTGGTACGACGCCGAATCCGGCGAGTACGTCCCGGAATCGGAGCTCGCCGAGCGCTACCACGACGTCGTGGTCGCCCGCTGCGGTGTGCGCCGCTACGAGGACGACGCCGCCATGGTCGACAACACCGCGCCGCTGATGACCTCGGTGTTCCTGGACAAGGATCTGACCTTCACCGTCGGCGGCGAGGCCGAGGCCCGCGCCTTCCACGCCGCCGATCCCGAGCACACGGTGATCACCCCCGTCGAGGGTTCCGGCGACTGGTCGGTCACCCGCAAGGCGGGCACCGAGATCCGGGTGCCGCGCAAGGCCAAGCTGTCGCGCGTGGTGGGCGGCCAGATCCCCACCGGCTGGGATCCCACGGTGTGGGGCATCTCCGCCGATATGGCCTCGTCGGTGGACCGGGTGGCGCTGTGGAACATCGCCTGCACGGTGGACGCGTTCGTGAGCTCCGGGTTCAGCCCCGCCGAGCTGATGAGCTGGGTGCACCCGAGCCTGGTGGCCAACACCCAGGGCACCGGCATGGGCGGCATGTCCTCGATGCGCTCGCTCTACATCGACAACCTGCTCGGCGAGCCGCGCCCGAACGACATCCTCCAGGAGGCGCTGCCCAACGTGGCGCTGGCGCACGTGGTGCAGTCCTACGTGGGCAGCTACGGCGCGATGGTGCACCCGGTGGCGGCCTGCGCCACGGCGGCGGTGTCGGTCGAGGAGGGCGTCGACAAGATCAAGCTCGGCAAGGCCGAACTGGTCGTGGCCGGCGGCTACGACGATCTGGGCATCGAGGGCATCGTCGGCTTCGGTGACATGTCGGCCACCGCCGACTCGGCGGCCATGCGCGCCAAGGGCATCAGCGACCGCTACTTCTCGCGCGCCAACGACCGCCGCCGCGGCGGGTTCGTGGAATCGCAGGGCGGCGGCACCGTGCTGCTGGCCCGCGGTGACGTGGCGCTGGAGATGGGCCTGCCGGTGCTGGGCGTGGTGGCCTACGCGCAGTCCTTCGCCGACGGCGTGCACACCTCCATCCCGGCGCCCGGCCTCGGCGCGCTGGGCGCGGGCCGCGGCGGACGCGAAAGCCGTTTCGCCGCCGAACTGCGCAAGCTCGGTGTGCGCCCCGACGAGATCGCGGTGGTGTCCAAGCACGACACCTCCACCGCCGCCAACGATCCCAACGAGTCGGAGCTGCACGAGCGGCTGGCCGCCGCGGTCGGACGCTCCGAGGGCGCGCCGCTGTTCGTGGTCTCGCAGAAGAGCCTCACCGGCCACGCCAAGGGCGGTGCCGCCGCGTTCCAGCTGATCGGCCTGTGCCAGGTGCTGGAAAACGGTGTGGTGCCGCCGAACCGGAGCCTGGACTGCGTGGACGAGAAGATGCGCGCCTACCCGCACCTGGTGTGGCCGCGGCAGCCGCTGCGGTTCGGCGACCGGTTCCCGCTCAAGGCGGGCCTGGTGACCTCGCTCGGCTTCGGGCACGTGTCGGGTCTGCTCGCGGTGGTGCATCCGGAGGCGTTCCTCCAGGCCATCGAGCCGGGGCGGCGCGACGAGTACCGGGAGGCGGCGCAGCGGCGTCAGCTGGCCGGGCGCCAGCGCATCGCCGAGGCCATGTGCGGCGGCGCCCCCCTGTACGAGCGGCCGGCCGACCGGCGCTTGGGCGCCGACGGCACCCCGTCCGACCAGGTGCGTCAGCTCGAGGCCGACGTGCTGCTCTCGCCGCGGGCGCGGCTGGGCGCGGACGGCGCGTACCGCACCGACGGGTTCGGCTGCGGGGCGAGCGCGGTGATCGTCGGGCAACTCGACGGCGAAGGCACTGCGGCGCAGTAACTCCGGCCGTTACCCTGCACTCCAGGCCGCTGTACGTCCGGCGGCGCGGCCCGGCGAACCCGCCGGGCCGGGTGACACGGAGTGCGGCCGCGCCGCGGCCGCACTCCACCGAGGGTCGAGGAGCGCAGTGACCATCTTGGGGATCGGCCTGGACTTGGTGACCATCTCCGAGTTCGCCGAACAGCTCGAACGATCGGGCACCACCATGCTCAGGGAGAGTTTCACCGCGGGCGAGCGGCGCTACTGCCAGAGCAAGGGCACCGATCCGGCGCGCAGCTACGCCGCGCGCTGGGCGGCGAAGGAGGCGGTGCTCAAGGCCTGGGCGTCGTCGCGGTTCGCGCGCCGCCCGCAGATCGGCGACAACCCATACCCGCTGATCGAAGTCGTCAACGACGCGTGGGGCAGGCCGAGCATCAAATTGCACGGGCTGGCCGCCGAATTCCTGCCGCGCGCGCGGGTGCATCTCTCGCTGACCCACGACGGCGACACCGCCGCCGCGATGGTCGTGCTCGAGGATCCCGGCGAACTCGCCGACCTCATCGAGGGTCGCGTCGGCTGAGCGCCGCTACTTCTTCTGGCTGGCGGAGCGGGATTCCTTCTCCGCCACCAGCAGATAGGCGACCATCAGGCGCTTGAGTTCGGACACGGCCTCGGCGTGCGACTGTTCGTCCTGCACCGAGAAATTCAGCATCGAGTACACGACGTGCACCAGCACCTCGGCCATCATGGTGCGCCGCGCCCGGTGCGTGCGCGGGGTGAGCGGGCGCAGCATCTGCGAGACGACTTCGGCGAACTGCTTCTCGTGCAGGGCGCCGGTCGCGCGGGTGGACGGCGTGGACTGCATGGCCAGCCACACCTCGCGCCGCGACGGGTCGGTCATCCACAGGCTGGCCAGGTGGTCGACGAACTGGTTCATGTGCCGCAACCAGTCCAGCGAGGGGATCTCGCCGTGGAAGTCGGCCAGCTCCTGCGAAACCGCGACCAGGTCTTGGCGATTCAACTCGCAGACGATCACGTACTTGTTGGCGAAGAACTGGTAGAGCGTGCCGATCGGCACCTCGGCGCGGGCCGCGACCTCCTCACAGGTGAACGATTCGAAGCCCACCTCGACCAGCAATTCGCGGGAAGCCTGCAGCAGCGCGTCGAATTTCCGCTTGCTGCGCTCCTGGGTCGGCCGCTTGCGCGGCATCAACTCCTGCGGGTCGTCCTGCAACTCCAACGCGGGGTCCAGGTGTCGCTTCACCGGCTTCGCCCTGGTCTCCGTGTCCACTTCCACAGACCCAGGCTAGCGGTACCGGCACGTGGGCAACACGCGCATGCGAGTCTGCGTGTCCGACTCTGTCACATTTCACCACCCATCCACCGCCGTGACGGCTCCGAACACCAACCGAGCGTGCGTGCATCGCGCGCTCGATTCACCCGCTTGTCAAGGGGTTGCGCCCTCCACGCACGCGAGGGCGATCCGTTCGGTGTGGTCACTGGGGAAGGCGAATCTGTGGTAGCTCGATCTGTGATAACTCTCGGCGTTTCCACCGAACGCGGCGCCGTGCACGCGGTGGCGCTCGGTGACGGCGACGGGAAGATATCCGACCGGGTGCTCGCGCACCGGGTCGAGGAAACCGGCGGCGACGGCAAAGCCGACGTGGCCGCGGCGGTGCATGCAGCGATGGACCATGTCGCCGGCGAGGTGGACGGTGAGATAGCCGGGGCGGCCGTGGCGTATCGCGACGCGGCCGAACGCCGCGCCGTCGTCACGGCGCTCGCGGCGACGCCGTGGCACACCGCCTCGCTGCTGTCGGCGAAGTCGGCGCACCTGAGCGCGTCCGGCGCGATGACCTGGCTCGACGAATTCGACAACCTGCTGCTGTGCGAGGTGGTGCCGGGCCACCAGGCGTTCACCCTGGTCGACCGCGCCCGCAGCCGGGTGCTCACGGCGGTGGCGCAGACCGGTGGCGCCACCCCGGAATCGCTCGGCGCGGCCGTCACCGCGGCGCTGGATCAGATCGAGGCGGCGGCGGTGCGGCCCGACGCGGTGGTGCTGATCGGCTCGTCGGCCGACACTCCCGCCGTGCGCGCGGCGGTCGAGCGGTTCGGCGCGCCCGTGCTGCCGTGTCCGATCGCGACCACGGCGTCGGCACTCGGGGCGGCGCTGTTCGCCATGGACGACGTCCCGGGCGCGGTCGTGCCGATGCCCGAGGCCCGCGCGCGGCGCGGCGGACGCCGGGCGGGCGCGCTGTTCGCGGTGGCGGGCGTGGTGGCGGCCGGTGCGGTGGGCGGCGCCTGGTCGCTGTTCGACGGTTCGGCGCCCACGGTGGTGGATGCGCGCACCACCGCCGACTCGCGCGTGGTGTCCGACAGCGGCTCGTCGGCGGGTCTGAGCACCGGGTCGACGGTGCGGCCCGGTGAGCTCCCCGAAGGCCTCGTGCCCGACGAACGTCACCCCGCGCAGGGTCCGGCCCCCGTGGTGAAACCACAGGCGGCGCAGAGCGTTCCGGGCGACGCGGCCTGGGCGGTGCAACAGTGGGGGAGCAGGCCCCTCGCGCTGGAGGACGCCGTCGCGCCCACGGAGGTCGCGGGCGAGGCCGACTCGGTTCCGGTGCCCGGCACCGGGATTCCGTCGTCCGGTCACAGCGACCCGGCGTTCCGCGGCGACGAGCCGCTGCCGCCCGCGTTCACCCCGGAGGCACAGCGGTGGTGGGACAACCACTTCCGCCTGATGCTGCGCTGGGGGACCGACCAGGTCGTGCGCTGACGCTCTCGTCTCGGAAGGACAGGAGTCTCGAAATGCCCGGCATCACGGCGATGCCGGGCATTTCGCGTGGTGCGGCCGGTGGGAGCGTGATGTCACGTGACCCGGGCCGGCACGGGATCGGCGGTCAGGGGCGACCGTGGTGACGCCGGAGCCCGGGTTTCCCGACGGTTTGGGAGCATTCGCGACGGCCGTGCGGCCCGACCGTCAGTTGGCGGTGCGGCGGCGGAACAGCGCGCCGGCCGCGAGGTAGCCGACGAGCCCGAGGCCCGCGCACCACAGCACCGCCAGCCACGCGCTGTTGCCGATGGGGGTGCCCATCAGCAGGCCGCGCAGCGTCTCGATGATCGGGGTGACCGGCTGGTTCTCGGCGAACGCGTGCAGCGCCGTCGGCATGGTCTCCGTCGGCACGAACGCGCTGCTGACGTAGGGCAGGAACATGAACACGAACGTGATCCCGTTCGCCGCTTCGGGATTGCGCGCCAGCAGGCCGAACGCGGCCGCCAGCCACGACATCGCGACCACGAACATCCCGATCACCGCGAACGCGGCGAGCCAGCGCAGCGGATCGCCGGTGGGGCGGAAGCCGAGCGCGACGGCCGTGGCGATCACCAGCGCCGTGGTGATCAGGTTGCGCAGCAGGCTTTCCGCGACGTGCCCGGCGAGCACGGCCGACCGCGCGATGGCCATGGTGCGGAAGCGGTCGATGATGCCCTCGGCCAGGTCGGTGGACAGTGAGACGGCGGTGGTGGCGGCGCCGAACGCCGCGCACAGCAGGATGATGCCGGGCACGACGTAGTCGATGTAGGGGCCGGGTCCCACGTCCATCGCGCCGCCGAAGACGTAGACGAACATCAGCAGGATCACGATCGGCAGCGCGAACGTCACGATCATGGTGTCGGGGCTGCGCAGGGTGTGGCGCAGGCTGCGGTCGAACATGGTGCCGGAATCCTGCGCGGTGCGCAGGGCGCGGACGGCGAGGGTCGGTGCGGTCATGGTGAGGGGTCGCTTTCTCGTCACGCGGCTTTGCCGGCCGCGGTGGGGTGCCCGGTGAGGGCGAAGAACACATCGTCGAGGTCGGGGGTGTGGACGGTGAGCTGCTCGATGGTGACGTCCGCGTCGGCGAGCCGGTCGAGCAGGAGTTTCATCTCGACGGCCGCGCCGCCCGACGGCACGGTGAGGGTGAGTTCGGCGGGGTCGGCCTGGGCGTTCGCGACGGCGCGGGCGGCCGCGGCGAGGGTGGCGTGGTCGGCGAACCGCAGCTTGATGTGCCCGCCGGGGACCAGCCGCTTCAATTCCTCGGCCGTGCCGTCGGCCACGATGCGGCCGCCGTCGAGCACCGCGATGCGGTCGGCGAGCTGGTCGGCCTCCTCCAGGTACTGCGTGGTGAGGATGACGGTGGCGCCGTCGGCGGTGAGTTCCCGGATGGCCGTCCACAGATCGCGGCGGCTGCGCGGGTCCAGGCCGGTGGTGGGCTCGTCGAGGAACACCATGCGCGGGCGGCCCATCAGGCTCATCGCCAGGTCGATCCGCCGCCGCATACCGCCGGAGTAGGTGGACACGGGCCGGTCGGCGGCTTCGACGAGGTCGAAGCGCGCGAGCAGATCCGCACTGCGGCTTCGGGTCTCGGCCGTGCCGAGGTGCAGCAACTTGCCGGTGAGCCGCAGGTTCTCGGCGCCGGTGAGCACGTTGTCGACGGCCGCGTACTGGCCGGTGACGCCGATCAGGCGGCGAACGATGTCGGGTTCGCGCAGCGGGTCGTGGCCGAGCAGGCGCACCTCGCCGCGGTCGGGCTTGCTCAGGGTGGTGAGGATGCGCACGAGCGTGGTCTTGCCCGCTCCGTTGGGGCCGAGCAGGGAGTACACGGTGCCCGCGGCGACGTCCAGGTCGACGTTGGTGAGCACCGTGTGCGCGCCGAACGACTTGGCCAGGCCGCGCACGGTGAGGGCGGGGTGGGGGGACATGCGATCTCCGTTCAAAACTGTTTATGAGATAAACTCAGTTTATAGAGTAAATAGTTTTGTGGCGCAAGGGAAGCCCGCCGGGGCCCGGATAGAGTCGGAGTGTGCGAAGGAGGTCGAGGCGATGACGCCGGGCGAAGAGGTGCTGCCCAAGTCGGTGGCGTTGATGTGGGGGCTGGAGCGCGAGGGCGGTCGCGGGCCCAGACGCGGGCTCACGCTGGACCAGATCCTCGACGCGGCCATCGCCGTCGGCGCGGCGGAGGGCTACGCGGCGATGTCGATGAACCGCGTCGCGCGCGAACTCGGCTTCACCGCGATGTCGCTGTACCGGTACGTGGACAGCAAGAGCACGCTGGCGGAGATGGTGCTCGACCGCGTGGTGGGGTTGCCCCCCGAGATCGGGCCGGAACTGTCCTGGCGGGAAGGGCTTTCGCTGTGGGGGCGCACCGAATACGAGGTGCTGGGCCGCCACCAGTGGGCGCTGGACATCCCGCTCGGCACGCCGCCGCTCGGGCCCAACAACATGGCGTGGCTCGAGGCCGGGCTCGGCACGCTGTCCGGCGTGCCGGTGCCGGAATCGGTGAAACTACAGCTGGTCATGAACCTGTCGCTGTACGTGATCGGCAGGCGGCGCATGGCGCGCGACATCGCCGCCGACCTCGACGCCGAAATCGACTTCGACGAGCCGATGCGTCACTTGCTCGACCCGCAGCGATTCCCCGCGCTGCTGGCCGCGTTCGCCGAGCGCGCCTTCGACAACAAGGACATCGACTGGGCGGAAGCCGATTTCGTCTTCGGCCTGGACCGCCTACTCGACGGCTACGAGGCGTTCCTCAGCTCTTATGGACGCTGACTACACCGACAGGTCGCGGCGGAGTTCGTTGTACTGGGCGCTGCATCGCTCAACACTCACCTCTCGCCGAGTCGTCGCACGGGCGGTTGCCCGTGCGGGGCTCGAACCGTAGCGATCAGGGCATCTCGAGCCCGTTCGCGAAGTTCGGGCGGAACGGCCAACCATGATCTGTGCAATGGATCGCGCAACTGCGTGACGAGGGATTGGACCCGTCGGGAATCGCTTCCCGACATCTCGCGGGCGTACGCGCGTGGGTTGGCGATCGCGCATGCCAGCAAGGCCGCATCGTCGAGATGGCGGTCTCGGTCGCGTGGATCCTCGAGGTAGGCAGCACCTTTGAGAACCAGCGCGCCCAAAACGTTGGGCACACTCACGGTGATGGTCTGGCCGTCGGATACTTCGATGTCGCAGT
Source organism: Nocardia puris (assembly GCF_036051655.1). Lineage (NCBI taxonomy): Bacteria > Bacillati > Actinomycetota > Actinomycetes > Mycobacteriales > Nocardiaceae > Nocardia > Nocardia puris. The sequence continues at coordinate 4,144,910 of NZ_CP107943.1, forward strand.
TCACGGTCTTGCGGAGAGCTGACGTGCCGGCCGGGATGCGAAATACCTCGTGGCCGGCCACGGTCGGGCGACGGCTCGGCGCCAGGTGATCAGCGATCATGACATCGACTTGCTGGTGTCCCCGCAGGAATCGGTGCACGGGCGCCTTCCGGGTGTCCGGGAGGCGAAGCTCATAGCCGACTGATTCCAGTGCGTACCGTGCCTGGCCGAACGTTGTTGCACCGGTTTCGATATGCAACACCATGTCGATATCGATGGTCGCCCTGTGGATCGGCAGGTTGGCGTGTACGGCGTGGATTTGGATCATCAGGCCGCCGACCAATGTCCACAGGTCGCCGGGAAATACGGAGACGAGCTCGGTCACCTGCGGCCATGGTGGACCCCAGCCGCCCGCCGGTGCCGGAATACGCCAGCGCGCGCGGGCGGTGCTATCGGTCATGCTGACGCATCCTCTCGAGCAACTCGGTGAGTTCGTTGTGTCCCGCCCGACTCTCGCGGGTGTCCAGCGATTCGGTCAGATCGACAGCGACGGCCGCCCACGGAGTGTGGCCGCCGAGGAATGCGCTCTCGAAAGTTGTTGTGCGGAGCGCTATCTCACCTGCTGGGTCGGGGACCAGGTGGAAGTGGTCGACCAGCGGTTCCAGCTCGGATGCCGGGACGTACCCATCAACTCCTGTCGGCTCGGAGGTCAGCTCGAAGCGCTGCCAGAGGGGGTGCCGTGTTGCTGACGATCCGGTCACCGCGATGTAGTTCGGCAGGTCGTGCGTGGCTTCCGAGTCACCTCGGAAGCGATGGACGACAGCTCGGTTGGCGCTCAGGTGAGTGAGCTCCTCCGGGGCCATTCTCCGGAGCCGGTGAATGAGCCGGGTCCGCTCGGCAGAAGACGCCCATACGGGATCGGATCCGGACAGCAGGCTCAGCGCACTCCATGCCGTGCGCTGAGTCCATATCCGCCCGGGATGTCGGCGCTGCCTGACGAGTCGATGTACCGAGCCGGCATCGACCAGCAAGGTTCGTCCGACGCGTCTTGCCACGTCGATCCGACCGGAGGATGCCATGCGGGCAACCTGCCGTGGCGTGACACCCAGCAGCTCGGCCGCCTGCGAGGTCGTCATCTCGCTCATACACATATAGTCTCCCAAGAGACCATATGTGTAAATAGATAATGATCAGATCCTATCTGTGACCCTCTTTGCTACTACACCGACAGGTCGCGGCGGAGTTTGGCGACGTGGCCCGTTGCGCGGACGTTGTACTGGGCGACTTCGATGCGGCCCTGCTCGTCGACCAGGAAGGTGGAGCGGATGACGCCGGTGACGGTCTTGCCGTACATCGTCTTCTCGCCGAAGGCGCCCCAGGCCGTGAGCACCGCCTTGTCCGGATCCGACAGCAGCGGGAAGGTGAGGCCCTCCGCGTCGCGGAACTTGGCGAGTTTGGCGGGCTTGTCGGGAGAGATGCCCAGGACCTCGAGGCCGGCCTCGTTCAGTTCGGCGAGGTTGTCGCGGAAGTCGCAGGCCTGCTTGGTGCAACCGGGTGTGGACGCGGCGGGGTAGAAGTAGACGATCACCTTGCGGCCGCGGTAGTCGGCGAGCGAGACCTCCTTGCCGTCGGCGTCGGGCAGCGTGAACGCGGGGGCGGTGTCGCCGGGGGAGAGTCGTTGGTTGGTCACCCTGTGCACGGTATCGGACCGGTCCGACGCCGGACCGATACACTCGAGCGCGAGCCCCGCTGACAGGCGGACCTCGGCCGGTGCGAACACCGCGGCCGGTCCGCGCCCGGCGGCACGCCCATCGACAGGAGGACAGACGTGGCCAGGGATACCGAGCGGATCGAGCGGGAGATCGAGGAGGCCCGAGCCCGGCTCGCGACCACCCTCGACGAGATCGCCGTGCGCGCCGATCCGCAGCGGATCGCGAACGACACCAAGAGCCTGGTGGTCGCCAAGCTGAACGAGCCCAAGGTGAAGTACAGCCTGATCGGCGCGGGTGCGCTGGTGGTGGGCCTGGTGCTCGTCAAGCTGTTCCGCTGACCCGATCAACGACAGAACCCCCGGTGCGGTGCGAGCCGCGCCGGGGGTTCTCGTCTGTCGGCGGTGAATCAGACCGTCGGGCAGGCGAATCCGTCGCCGTCGGGGTCCAGGTGCGGGCCGTAGCCCGGCTCCCCGCGGAAGATCGGGGCGCGACCGGCCGCGCGGGCCTCGTCGCAGTTGCGGAACGCACCGCCCGCGGAGCCGGTCTGCGACAGGCCCGCCGACCCGGTGGCGGCCGAGCCGGTGTCGATGGCGGAAGAGCCGGTTCCCGCGGAACCGGTGTTGGCCAGGGCGGCCGGGGCCGCGAGGACAGTGAGTCCCACCGCGGCGACGCTGACGGTGAGCCGGCGAACGTTCATGTATTCCTCTGTTTGTGCTGCGGTCGGTTGTTCGGCGCCCGACGAGCGGCGCCGCACCCACTGTCGCGACGGGCCGCGCCGTTGTCAACCGAGCCATCCCCTAATCGGCGCGAATAGGGGATGGCAGCACGGAGCGGTTATGTGCCGAGGCGCTTGCCCGTCAGGTGCTCGGCGGGGATGTTGCCCATGCGGCCGGACTGGAAGTCCTCGATGGCCTGGATGATCTCTTCGCGGGTGTTCATCACGAAAGGCCCGTACTGGATGACGGGTTCGCGCAGCGGTTGCCCGCCCAGTAGCAGGATCTCCAGATCGCCGGTCTGATTGTGCTGGCGATCGTCGGCCGCGACCGTGATCGCGTCACCGGGGCCGAAAACCGCTAGTTGACCTTCGGCGACCGGCCTGCGGTCCTCGCCCACCGTGCCGCTGCCCGACAGCACGTACACCATCGCCGAGAAGTGTTGCGGCCACGGCGTTTCCAGTTGTCCACCCGGGCTCACCGACGCGTGCGCGTAGGCGATGGGCGTGTGCGTCGATCCCGGACCCTCGAATCCGCCCACTTCGCCGGCGATCAGCCGCACCAGCGCGCCGCCGTCGTGCGAGGAGACGAGCGTGAGTTCCGAGCCGCGCAGATCCTGGTAGCGCGGCGCCGCGAACTTCATGGCGCGCGGCAGGTTCACCCACAGCTGGATGCCGTGGAACAGCCCGCCCGTGACGACCAGCTCCTCCGGCGGCACCTCGTCGTGCAGGATGCCCGAGCCCGCGGTCATCCACTGGGTGTCACCCTCGCCGATGGTGCCGCCGCCACCATTGGAGTCGTGGTGCACCATCGTGCCGTCGAGCATGTAGGTGACGGTTTCGAAGCCTCGGTGCGGATGCCACGGCGCGCCCTTGGCCTCGTACGGCTCGTAGGTGACCGGGCCCATCTGGTCGAGCAGGATGAACGGGTCGGCGGTGCGCAGGTCCACACTCGGGAACGGACGGGTCACCTCGAAGCCCGCACCCTCGCGCTGCTTGTGCGCGGTGACGACCTGCTTGACGGGTCGCCGGCGCAGGGTCTCGTCCGGGCGAGGCAGGCGCGGCAGGACCAGGATGTTGTCGACGGCGATGGCGGGCATGGGGTCCTCCTGTTGCGGTTCCCTCAGTTGGTGTCCATGTCAACCATATGCGTACTAGGATCATTCCCGTGGTGCGATGGTTGAACGACGACGAGCAGCGGACCTGGCAGGCTTATATCCGGCTGCGCCAGCGCATGGACGCGGCCCTCGCCGCCGGGCTCGCCCGCGACGGCCTCTCGGCGGCCGACTACGAACTGCTGGTCTCGCTCTCAGCCGCGCCGGAGGGGCGCCTGCGCGCCAAGGATCTGGCCGCCGAGGTGTGCTGGGAGAAGAGCCGCCTCTCCAAACACCTGGCCCGCATGGCCGCGCGCGGCTTGGTCGATCGCAAACCCTCGGAAGAGGACGCCCGCGGGATTGTCGTCGAACTCACCCCGGCGGGTCGTGCAGCACTGGAGCGCGCGGCGCCCAACCATGTGGAGCTGGTGCGCCGGCTGTTCATCGATCAGCTCTCCGACGCCGAAGGGGCGGCGTTGCGGTCGTTGTCGGATCGGGTGAGCGCGACCGTCGAGGAGACGACGGACCTGGCGGACGTGTGATCCGCGATGGTCTCCGCGCCGCCTGTTCGCGGATTCGCGGGATCTCGTCGATGACAGCTCGTTCGGCGGCCGCCACGTACTTCACGGCGGCCTCCTATATGGCGCGCAGGCCCCAGCGGTGCGTTCGCTAGTGAGGGTCATCGCGCGATCGCAGCGAACGGCGCCGACGCGGTCAGCCAGTTGCTGAACTCGCACGCCAGGTGCCACTGGTGCTGGTGGATGTTCCTGGCGGGCACCGCGGCGGGGAACTGCACGCTCAGCAGTGCCTCCAGCGCGCCGTCGCGGTCGCGGAACTGGTGCCGGACTCCGCCGATGACCAGTCCGTCGTCCAGCAGAGCCGTGCCCGCGATCTGGACCGGATAGGCCGGGTCGACCGGGGCGGTGATGTCGTCGGTGAGCCGATAGTCGACGAGGAAGCGGGTCGCCGCGGGGGAGCCGCCGGTGGTCTCGACCACCTCCTGGCGTCCGTCGGGCAAACCCCGTAGCAGGTAGTGATCCGGGCACGCGGCGTTCATCGCGCTCTCGTCGTCGACAACGACGAGATTCTCGAACCAGGCGGCGAATCGTTCGGCTGACAGGCCCGGCGCTCGCAGATGGGTGACCGAGTACTTGACTCGGCCCCGGCTCGTCGCGACCGCGATCCGGGTGATCCGTTCCGACACCGCCAGTTCGCGCTCGAGTATCCACCAATTCCGTGACGAGCCCGCCGACGGGTTCTGCAGCCAGCTCGAAGTCGCGTGCCCCGCGGCGCTGCCCAAGCTCTATATCGCCGAGCATCGATGCCTTCGCGACCCTCGCCGACGAGGTGGCCGCCGCGCTGTACATGAGTCCGGCATCTGGCGTGCGAATTCGGCAACTGGATCTCGCCTGCCTGCGCTGAGAGCACGCGTGGCCGCGCGTCCCGGCCCGCGGAGTGGGCACGCGCGTACCGGTCGAGTAGAACTTGGACCATGGAGCAGGGCCGCGAAGCCGACGACCAGATCCCCTCGGCCCCGGTCCCGCGCAAGCGGACCGGGGGCCGTTCGGCGCGGGTGCGCCGGACGGTGCTGACCGCGACCCTGGACCAGGTCATCGAACACGGCATCGAGGGATTGACCGTCAGCGACATCGCCGCCCGGGCCGGGGTCGCCGAGACCACGATCTACCGCCGCTGGGGCACCCGTACGGCGCTGATCGCCGCGGCGCTCGCCGAACTGGCCGCCGCGGCGAACCCACTGCCCGACACCGGCGCGCTGCGCACGGATCTGCGGGTGCTCGCCGAACAGGTGTCGCACCTGATCGAACAGCCGGGGATCGGCCGACTGGTGGGGACCACGATCGCGCTCTCGGCCGATCCCGAGGTCGACGCGGCCCGGCGCCGGTTCTGGAGCGACCGGTTCGAGCTCAGCTCGCCGGTGGTCACCAGGGCGATCGAGCGCGGTGAACTCCCACCGGACACCGAACCGCGGGCGGTCCTGGAAACCCTTGCCGCACCACTGTATTTCCGCGTTCTGGTCGGCGGGAGACCCATCGACGACGCCTTCCTCACCCGCTGCATCGAGGACACCCTCACGCTGCACGGTCATCGGGACTGAGCGCCGATCCTCGTGATCGCGGTGGTGGCAGCCATCTCGGGCGTTCAGGCCGCGGGGTCGATGAGGACTTTTCCTTCGACCCGACCGGTGGCGAGGCGATCCAGACAGGCGCCGAGGTGCGCCAGTCCGACCGGTGGCTCGGCGAACTCCCTGCCCAGAACGGGGTTCTCGGTCAAGATCTGCAGGGCGGCGGGCGGGTCGCAGACGTGCGCCAAGGTCGTTTCGAGGGTGACGATGACGCGGAACGACAGGACCTGGCACGGGGGTCCGTGGAGATCCGAATGCCGGTTCACCAAGGCGTGATCGGGGGCTTCACCCAGAGCAGTTTCTCGTCGGCGTGGGCGCGCCGGGCGGCGGGGTGGGCGGGGTGGCGGTCGGCCCAGGCGTTCTTCTCGTCGAGGAGGTCGGCCACGGCGTGCCAGGTCTCGTCGGTGCTGGGGGGGTTGGTGTCGGCGGCGCGGGCCAGTTTGCGGCGGGTCGCGGCGGGCATGTCGCGGAGTTCGGCGCCGCTGATGTCGCGGTCCCACAGGTAGACGGCCAAGCGGCGGGCCTTCTCGGCCCGGCGGCTGACCGACGCGTCGGTGTGCGCGTAATCGGCCACGGGGGCATCCTACGACGAACGCCCCGCCGTCGGCCGGGGCCGGGGCGGGGCGTTCGAGGGGCGTGGATCAGTACGCGCCGTTGACGTTGTCCATGCTGCCGTAGCGGTGCGCGGCGTAGTTGCACGCGGCGACGATATTGGCGACCGGATCCCACACGTCGAACGGGGTGCCGGGCACGTGGTAGGCGGCGAAGGTCGGGTCGATCACCTGGAGCAGGCCCTTGGACGGGATGCCCTTGGCGGCGTTGGAGTCCCACAGGTTGATGGCCTGCGGGTTGCCCGAGGACTCGCGCAGGATGTTGCGGTGGATGCCCTCGTAGCTGCCGGGGATGCCGTTGGCGCGCATGATGTCGAGCGCCTGGCGGATCCAGCCGTCCAGGTTGTTCTCGTACACCGGCGGGGCGGGCTCGGGCATCGGCGCGGGCTGGGCGATCAGCTCGTCGATCTGGGGGACCTCCGCGACCGGCTCGGCCACCGGGGCGGCCTCGGCGACCAGTTCGGCCGGCTCGGTCTGCTCCTGCTCGGCGATCATCGCGACGCGGGGCGCGGTGCTGTCGTCGGCCACCGACACCGCCGAGGAGGCGGTGACGGCCACGATTCCGGCCGCGGCGACGGCGAAGGTCAGTCCCTCGCGCAGGGTCGTGCGGCGGAGGGTGGAAAGGCGACTGTCAGGCATCTGGATCGTTCCTTGTTCGGGGACAGGGTCGGGTCCGGGCCGCGCGAGGCAGCACGAATCCGGCGGCGGGCGCGCGGAGCGCTCGTCGGGCAGAGATCGATGTGCTGTTGTGTGGATTTGGTTGTGGGGGACACCGGGTCCCCGGAACGCGCCCCTGGCTCGGGGTAGTCGCGGCGGGCGCATGGGCCCCGCCCCGCGACGTCGCGCGGAACTCCACTACGGTGGAGCGAAGTCGGAAGGTGCCGTTCTCGGGGCGCTGTGCCCTCCCGGCCGATTCCGACTGATGTTCAGTTCTCGTTCGGTCGAACCGACTTCAGGTCTCTTCTTCGACCCGCATTGCAGAATGGTCACGGAAGGTAAACGGCGGGTGAACGAGAGTTGAACGGATGGGGTCACCGATCTTGAAAAGCCCAGGAAGCCGTTATCGAAACGCGATCTATGCAGGGAGTTTGCGGGTAAACATCCTGTGCCCGAGGTCACAGAAGAAGTCGTGTAACAGGCGCCACGGATAGGGCAATCCGGACTCCGGGGGCCGATTCGACCCTCTGGAGCCACCTTCTATAACGCCCGGATCACGCACCCCGGCCATTGGGCACCCTCGTCCTGCTGCGCGCGATCGCCGGCATGATCCCATCCGCCCGGTCCGCGCTGAACCCGGACGCCAACGGCCGTCCAATCACTCGTCGCGCAGCGGGCCGCCCGGAGAATGGCGCGTGGTGCTGTTCCGCAACACCCCGGGCTCAGCACTACCGCCGCTCCGACCTGGCTGCCCGGCACTGCCGACCTCACCGAAATCCTCCCCACCGTCGAACGGCCCTGACTCGCACCCCGAACTGATCCGCGGCCGCTTGTTCTTCCTGAGTCGGCCAGGCCGTGCCGCCGACCGTCCGTGGCTGGACTCGGGTCCGGCCGTCCTCAGGGCGGTAGTAGGCGAATTCATCTATGGAGGTGGCGATTTCGTCGCGAGGGAAGGATCGCGGCACCGTCCGTGTTCCTTACCGACGAGCCATTGCCCCCTGGGCTGGCGCGGAGGAGGCGACATGTCAGCCCAGAATGTTCATACGGAGGCCGTCTCGCCGCCGCATCCCGCGCTGGACGTCCGGCACCATAGCTTCACCCTCACCCGCCACTTCGACGCCCCAACGGCATCGGTGTTCGCCGCATTCGCGGACGAGCCGATCCGCCGACGCTGGTTCCGCCTGCCCGGATCGGACGCGACCTACCGCCACGAGTTCCGTGTCGGCGGCGGCGAAGAAGCGCACAGCACTTTCGCCGTGCTGGATTCGCCACCGGAACGCCTCACCTACCGGTCGCACTACTTGGATATCGTCGCGGACCGGCGAATCGTCTTCGCCTACGAATCGACCGTCGACGACATCCCGCGCTGGGCGTCGTTGGCCACCATTCTCTTCGCCGACGACACCCCCGGCACGAGTCTCCTGACGTGGACCGAGCAGGTCACCTTCCTCGCCCGCACCGGCGACGGCAGCGCCGACTTCCCCCACCTGCGCGGCGGCACCACCCTGCGCCTCAACGGTCTCGCCGCGGCCCTCGGGCCCCGTCGCTGACCGGGTGGCCGATCCGGCGGCAGCGCGACGCTTCATTCCTGTTGTGGGGCAGGCAAACTCGCCACAGCTTCAGCGACTGGTGACGCACCGAGATACCCCGGTGCACGAGCGACGCGCCACCCGTTCGCGAACACGGGACCGCTTACTCATGGACGAGATCCGCCGTGCGTCGCCCGGCGGACCAGAGAGAGGTGCGCAACCCCCCGAAGTCCACCCACCAAAACGTGACATTCCCCACAAACGCGACCAGTCACGATGGCGTTCAGGCGTACACCCAAGAACAATCCGCGACACACCCGCCCAACGCACCCAGCCACAATGGGCCTCAGGCAGCAAGCCCAAGCACAATCCGCGACACCCCCGCCCAACGCAACCAGCCACAATAGGGGGTCCGGGGGGCGAAGCCCCTCCGGGCGGGGCGCGGGGGCTGCGCCCCCGCAAAACACGACGAAACGAGAAAAGCCCACGCCCTCCGTGGGCATGGGCCTGCTATCGAGTGGAGTGCGCCATCAGGGACTTTGTCACACTTTCTCCACCCACAGCCTGACTGTAGGTGTTCATGCGCTAGAAGGTAGCCCTCGTATCCAGGCCGGTCAAGCGGCGGATAGATTGTCTTAAAGCGCTCCGCGCGGCCTGCGCGGCAGTCTGATCGCCTGGCCGACGTGGCCGCGACCGCCTACTGCGGCGGCTTGGCCGAGGACCTGTGATGTTCGAATCCTGCTACACCCCAGTCGATATCGCCCACCGGATGGCACCCGCTACGGATTCCTCCGTCGAACTCGCCGGCTGCCGACCGAGCGTGGTCTGCGGGTTCGGTCCGGGGGACTGGCAGTCAAGGGGCCGGAGGTTGCAGGTCGCTGAGTCGATCGTCGAGCAATCGGACAGCGCTCGATCGTGGCGCCGCGGTTTCGAGAGCATCTTGCGCTGATCTCAGCTGGCCGGCTACCCGCGGGGATTGATTAGCGGTGTCGGCGGCAGTCAAGAATGCGGCGACGGCGGCGTTGATATCGTCGGCCTCGAGGTGGAGCGTGCCGAGCAGCACGTAGGTTTCAGCGCTGTCGCGCCGGGGCTGCAGCGCGATCGCCTCGGTCGCCGCACTGATCGCGGCCGCCGTGTCGCCTGTGCACCGGAGGGTTTCCGCGCGCAGTCGCGCGATGTGCGCTGGATCGCAGAAGTATGCGATCGATTCCGCGGGATCGCGGACCGCCTCGATGTCGGGCGTCACGGCGCGCGTCAACGCGGCGCGCGCTTCGCGGGCGTGACCGAGCCTGGCCAGGGCCACCCCGGCGATCCCGGCGGCGTGCGCGCGCAGCCGCGGGTCACCGGCGACCGCGGCGCGGGACTCCGCGGCGGCGGCGAGATCCAGTGCGAGCGTCGCGGCCCCGATCGCCCCGGCCGTCCAGGACCACTCAGCCATTGCCATTGCCGACGTGTCGTGCGCGCCGGCCTCATCGGCTGCTTCACGCGCAACGGTGAAATGTGCAGCGGCAGCGCTGTGATGACCAAGATCAAAACATTGCCACCCGGAGGACACGCCTATATGGCTACGCAGCACCAGTGCCCGCGAACGTAACCGTCCGCCGTCGACACCGACGAGTAACGAATCCATCAGCCGCGCCTGACTGAGCATGGTCCCGAGGGCCGCTCGTGGGCCGAGGAGATCGTCTTGCAGCTTCGCGTGGTTGACGATGACCTCGACGATATCGAACGTCGCGTCGTCGACACGCCACGGTGCCGACACCGGTCCGGCCAGCCGTTCGGTCTCGTCGCCACCGCTCGTGCCGACCAGGACCGCCGGCGATGCCGCACCGAGAACCGCGATCGCCTCCATCACGTTCCGGCGGTTCATCTCGCTCCTCCCTTCCATCGCCTCGATGTCCCACGCCGAAACACCATTGCCGCCCTGGGCCGTGCTCACATACGCGTCCACCCCGCGTCGGCGATTGAACAGCCCCAGGTCCGATACCGGCACCCCGAATACCTCTTCGAGCGCTCGCCGGTATTCCGGATGCGGCCAGGTGATCTCACCCCTGATCAAGCGACGAATTCGTTCCTCGGTGTATGCCCCTGGTCTGCCGGTGATTTGCTCATATGCCACATTCACGGCATCAGCGGCGTCGCGGCGTGTCCAACCCCGCCGCTTGATCATGTGATCCAACCGTTGGTTTCTCGCCGATGGCACCACCGAGCCGACCCTTCCCGCGTCCCGAGCTTGGCCAAACGGTAGCTTGCCTGCACCGAACCCGGTGAGCCCGCCGCGAAAATGGGGGGCTCAATGGGGGGCGGGACCGGTCTCCCGATAGTTGCTCGGCCGCGAAACAATCATTCGTGCACCTGGCGCGAGGTGCCCGCGCCACCGAATCGGTCCGGCACCGCCCCACCGATTTGGAATCACCTCGCGTCGGGTGCCACCACCGACCTGCAACCAACAACCGCGGGAGTCGAGCATGACACCGTCCACCAACGCCGCGGCTGCCGATCGTGTTCCACTGCAGCCGCTCTCCGCAGTGCCCTCCGAGCACGCTGTTTCGCTACCAACCGGCGCGGAACTACTCGCGGCGATACGCGGTGACAGTAGGGGCGGCCATCCATTGAGCACTCCCGCGAACAAGTTGGGAACCCTGCATCGATTCGCACTCAAACTCACGAACTCCGCTGCCATCGATGCGGAAAGACTCTCTCTCATCACAGCGATCGACGGCTGGGCCACAGCCCACCTCACCCATCTCGAACCGCCGATCACACATCGCCACGAATCACTCGGCGATCTGATCGACACCCTCGCGGGCAGCCAGATCCACGCCTACCATCTCCTGATGAACGGCGACCCGGCGGATCCGGCCGTCCACGCCGCCTGGCACCGGCTGGCCGAACACGTGGAAGAGTACTCAACCATGGCTTCCGGAGCCCTCACAAGTCCCACTCTCGAAAAGCCGGGGCAACGCGCCACGTAGCCGTCCGCGGCAAATTCTCGGCGGGATCGGGCGGTTGGGTTCTCCTCGAACCCTCCGGTGGGTTCGTCCAGCACGTTCCCCGCCGCCGGTATCGACCCGGTATCTGCGGGCGGACAAGCCCAGGCAAGAGGCGCATCCTCGACGAATCGTGCGCGACCACCGACTGGTACCAACAGGAGGCCTGCAATGCCAGCAGCCCGATCCGCCCTCTCGGCGTTGCTTGTGTCAGCATCATCTGCGCCGAGCACTCGCGGTGAACTGATTTGTGACGTTGTCGATGATCTCGTCGCGCGTGGCGTGCAGGCTACCGTGTCCGCTGGGACAACACATCGTTGCCGGTCCCTTCCGACGGCCTCCCCATTCAACTCATCCGGTGTTGATGGGGATTGCGTGGGCGTGTCAACTTCGGCCCAACTGTGGATCTGGCACAGATTGAGTGATTGACCCAATCGGGATGCGCGTTGGCCGTTGATGATTCATTATGTCGCGCGTGCTCTGCTGTCGGGCCGTTGGCGGTCCTGTTCCCGCACCTGAGTGAGCTGCGGATTGAGAGCGTGGTCGAGGCCGGTGCCGTCGTCCGGATCGAGGCGAGCGCGCCCGAGGCACCGGTGCCGTGTCCGGACTGCGGGCAGGTGTCGAGCCCGGTGCACAGCCGCTATGAGCGCCGGTTGTTCTGCAGCAACTCCGCTTGCGACCGAAGAACTTTCGCCGAACAGCTCCCCGGCCTGGCGGGGCTCGCGCGGCGCACCACGTTGCTGGAGCGCGTGCTGGGTGCGGTCGGTCGCGCTGGCAGTGGGTGGGCCGCGCCGGGGCTCGGTTGACCCGGAACCTGGCGGCGTCGGTGAGCCGGATGACGTTGTTGCGCAAGATCCGCGCGATGCCCGACCCGCAACCTGCGACGCCGCGGGTGCGCGGGGTCGACGACTTCGCGCTGCGCTGAGGCCACGACTACGGCACGATTCTGATCGACGTCGAGTCCCGGCGGCCGGTCGAAGTGCTCGACGACCGCACCGCCGACACGGTGGCCGCCTGGCTCCGAGCGCACCCTGGTGTCGAGATCATCTGCCGCGACCGCGCGGGAGCCTTTGCCGACGTCGCCACCGCCGGAGCACCGACTGCCCTGCAAGTCGCCGACCGCTGGCATCTGTGGCACAACCTTGGCGAGGCCGTCGAACGCACCCTCGCCGCCATCGCGAGTGCCTGAACAACGCGAATGTGGCGGAAACACAACCCGATTCGCTGACTGTCGACCTCATCGACACCGGGCCGACGACCGAGACTCACCTTGTCATGGAGCAGCGGTGTCGTCGAGGGCCACGTCAACAGGGTCAAGATAATCGAACGTCAGATGTTCGGCCGGGCCAAACCCGACCTGCTTCGCAAGCGAATCCTGATGAGCGACTGAACAACCCGACCAGACGGGATCACGAAACTCGTGCCAGATCCAGTATTGGACCGGAAGCGACAGGCCGAACCATCTTGTCTCCGGACTGCCCTGGGCAACTCAGCGTTGTGTGTGCCGGAACTCGCTCGGAGAGCGGCCGGTCCATCGCTTGAAGGCGTGTGAGAAGTTGGTGAGGTCGCTGTATCCGAGGTCAGTGGCGATCTCACTTACCGACATTGATCGGTCGAGTAGCCGCAGCACCGCGCGTTCGCGCAGGAATGACTGGCACAACCCGCGAAAGGTGGTCCCCTCATCGGCGAGGCGACGCTTGAGCGTGCTGGTGGATATCGACAGCTCGTGTGCGACCGACTGACTACTTCTCTGTCCGGGATCCTTCTCCAACAACCGTCTCACCTTCTCCGAGAACGATATGGTTCCGCTGCGCTGGTCGAGAGTTCGTCGCAGATCGACGATGGCGAGTCGATACGCGACGGGATCAGAGAACCGGCAGACCTCGTTGAGAGTGTCAGCGGGTATATGGAGGAACGACATCGGAGCGTCGAAGAACAGGCGCCCGGCCAGCATGTCCTCGCGATTGGTCGGGAAGGCCGGCGCTGGCCAACTCAGATGGAGTGTCACAGTTCGTACCTCTCCGGCGAGCATGTCGAGCAGTCGCAGTAGCGCCGACCCGCTGTAGGTGACGACCAGGCAGTCCAGCGCCGGATCACGTGTGTGCCCGGTGAGCCCGACGGTGAGGCCGTGCTCACTCGGATGGAACTGTGGGCTGACCGCTGTCGAAATCAACGGCAGATAGGTGAGCAGCTCCACGATCTCGGCCACCGAGCCCGCGCTGACCAGCGGAAAACTCAACGGGCCGAAGGACGTCAACTGGGCCTGTTCAGCGAACGCGAAACCGAGCAGGGTTGCCTGATCGACATCGAGTTCGGGGTATACCTCCCGAAACCACCGTAACGGGACCTGGGCGTCACGCTGGATCAGCGTCGCCTCGTCGGTTCCTTCGCGAGCCATGATGGTGCGGAGCCGTGCGACGGCGTCGGGGTCGAGCGCTTGGCTCTCGAGCAGTTGCACGAACACGAGCGGGGGCACACCCGCGTCATTGGTGCACACCCTCGTCATTGAGGTTCACCATCGTCTCGCTGAGCCGAATTCACAAGTTTCTGACTCCGTCGAACATAGTCGTAGCGCTCATCGTCGACAAGACTTTTACCCAGTATTCAGATTGAGGACTACGTATCAGGAGTTGGCTATGGCAGTTGTCACCTTTGTCTCCCACGACGGCCAGAAGCACGAGGTGCCTCTCCAGGAGGGTCAGTCGCTGATGCAGGTCGCGACCAACAATGCGGTGCCCGGCATCGACGGCGACTGCGGAGGTGAAGCCGCGTGCGGCACCTGCCATGTGATCGTCGATCCGCAATGGTCCGGGCAGGTCGGCCTCTCCGGCCCCGAGGAGGAGGAGATGCTCGCGATGAACCCCGAGCGCCAGCCGACCTCCCGGCTGTCCTGCCAGATGACGGCCGCCGCGGAGTGGGACGGCTTGATCGTCCAACTACCTGAGTTCCAGATGTGACTACGAGAGACAGCTAAGACGTGATGAAGATTCCTGAAGTAATCACCACCAAGGTTATGAAGATTCCTGAAGCAATCACCACCAAAGTTCAGTCGACGATCCCGATGGATCTTCAGATCCAGGGCGCACATCTGTATGACAAGACCCAGCGGTGGGTGACCGGGACGAACGGAGAGAAGCTCTTCGTCGAGAGCCCCATCCCGCCGGTCGAGGACGTCGAGCTCGCCGACATCGACCTCAGCAACCCCTTCCTCTATCGTCAGGGGCGCTGGCAGTCCTACTTCGAGCGCTTGCGCAACGAGGCTCCGGTCCACTATCAGCCCAACAGTCCGTTCGGTCCGTTCTGGTCCGTCACGCGGCATGCCGACATCGTGGCCGTCGACAAGAACCACGAGCTCTTCTCCGCCGAGCCGTTCATTATCATCGGGGCCCCGCCTCGTTTCCTTGATATCGAGATGTTCATCGCGATGGACCCACCGCGCCACGACGCGCAGCGGGCCGCTGTCCAAGGTGTTGTCGCACCGAAGAACCTGCGTGAGATGGAGGGTCTGATCCGATCGCGTGTCCAGGAGGTGCTGGACAACCTGCCCGTGGATCAGCCGTTCGACTGGGTGCGGAACGTCTCGATCGAGTTGACCGCTCGGATGCTCGCGACTCTACTGGACTTCCCGTACGAGCAGCGTCGCAAGCTCGTCTACTGGTCAGATCTCGCAACGTCGATGGAGCAAGCCAACGGCGGTCCCTCGGACAACGACGAGATTTTCCCCGCCATGCGCGACATGGCGCGCGGTCTCAGCGCTCTCTGGCACGACAAGGCGGCCCGGACAGCTGCCGGGGAGGAACCCGGCTTCGATCTGATCACTATGTT
Organism: Nocardia puris; assembly: GCF_036051655.1. Classification (NCBI taxonomy): domain Bacteria; kingdom Bacillati; phylum Actinomycetota; class Actinomycetes; order Mycobacteriales; family Nocardiaceae; genus Nocardia; species Nocardia puris. The sequence goes on from NZ_CP107943.1 coordinate 4,160,162, forward strand.
GCAGAGCAACGAGAACACCAAGGACCTGATCGACCGCCCGATGGAATTCTTGGGCAATCTCGTGTTGCTGATCGTCGGAGGCAACGACACGACCCGGAACTCGATGAGCGGCGGTGTTCTCGCACTGAACCGCTTCCCTGACCAGTTCGACAAGCTGAAGGCGAACCCCGGCCTGATCCCCAACATGGTCTCGGAGATCATCCGGTGGCAAACCCCGCTGGCCTACATGCGCCGGATCGCCAAGGCGGACACCATGCTGAACGGGCAGTTCATCCGCAAGGGCGACAAGGTAGTGATGTGGTACGCCTCGGGCAACCGCGACGAGCGCGTGTTCGAACGGCCCGACGAGTTCATCATCGACCGGGCCAACGCCCGCAACCACATCTCCTTCGGCTTCGGCGTCCACCGCTGTATGGGCAACCGGCTGGCCGAGTTGCAGCTACGGATTCTCTGGGAGGAGCTGCTTCCTCGCTTCGAGAACATCGAGGTGGTCGGCGAGCCCGAGTACGTGCAGTCCAACTTCGTCCGAGGTATCAGCAAGATGATGGTCCGCCTCACTCCGAAAGCCAGCGCATGAGCTCGCGGCGAGCCCTCATCGTCGGGACCGGCCATGCCGGGGTCCAACTCGCGGCCAGTCTGCGCCAGGAAGGCTGGACCGGTGAGATCGTCCTCATCGGCGAGGAGTCGACACTGCCCTACCACCGCCCGCCGCTGTCGAAGGCATACCTGGCCGGGAAGAGCACACTCGATGGGCTCGCGATCCGCAGCGCCGAATTCTACGCCAAGCAGGGAATCCGACTGCTGGCTGCGACGGTGGAGGCGATCGACCGCTCGGCTGGTCACCTCCTACTTAGCACCGGCGACGCACTGCCCTATGACAAGCTCGCGCTGTGCACTGGAGCCCGCCCTCGTCGGCTTTCCGCCCCGGGAGCCGACCTGGCCGGGGTCTACTACCTGCGCACCGCCGCAGACGTCGAGATGATCCGAGAGGCCACCAGCCCCAGACGTCGGGCCGTGATCGTCGGCGGCGGCTACATCGGACTGGAGACGGCTGCCTCGTTACGTGCGCTGGGTCTGGAGGTCACCGTGCTCGAGGCGACCGAGCGTGTCCTCGAACGGGTCACCGCCCCCCAAGTGTCGGCGTTCTTCGCCCGCATCCACCGGGAGTCGGGTGTGCACATCCGGACGGGCGCGCTGGTCGAGGCGCTGTCCGGCGACAGCCGAGTCCGCGAAGTGGTCCTGGCCAGTGGCGAAGCAATTCCGGCCGACCTCGTCATCGTCGGCATTGGCGTGGAGCCGAACACCGAGCTCGCCGCCGCCGCGGGTCTGGCCGTCGACAACGGCGTCGTGATCGACGACCAGACCCGGACCAGCGACCCCGACATCGTGGCCGCCGGGGACTGCGCCAGCCACACCATGGCGCGTTACGGCCGTCGCATACGCCTCGAGTCCGTGCCGAGCGCGGGCGAGCAGGCCAAAGTCGCCGCCGCGACCGTCTGCGGGAAGTCCAAGAAGATAGCGGCGCTTCCGTGGTTCTGGTCAGATCAATACAACCTCAAGCTCCAGATCGCCGGGCTCAACACCGGCTACGACGAAGTCGTCCTCAGCGGCGATCCGACCCTGGACCGCGACTTCACCTGCTTTTACCTGCGTGCGGGCGAGCTCATTGCGGCCGACTGCATCAACCGCCCCCGTGACTTCATATACAGCAAGCGGGTCATCACGCAGCAACTCCCCATCGACCGGGCGGAACTGGTGCTCGCCCGCTCGGCCTGATGAGGCGGGTCCTCGGGACGGTGATCTGACAACAGCGAGTGCGTGCCCGCATTTTTTGGAGCCAGGCTCGATCGCTACCAAGTTCGTTCATGGCGGGCTTGGTGTGCCCACCGGTTGTAGGTGGCCGTTCGTGGTGAATCCGCGCCATCACGCCGGACCATATCTGGGGGCGAGCTGTTCCTCGATCGACGGGTACGGCTCGTCGTGACCGGGCAAACTCGCCGCGTACTTGGCTTCGCAGATCCAGCCCTGAACACACGCATCGTCGAGCAGGTCAGCAGTCTCACCCGCTGGGTACCGCGCTGTGGCTCGCGGCTGCCCCATCCGGTGTGAGGTCCGTGGAGCCCGCTTCGAGGTAACGCAGCGCCACCTCGGAGATTCGGCGTGCCGTTTCGGTGCTGTCGTCGGCCGGTAGTACGAGGTGGCTGACCGTCAGGCGAATGAGCGCATCGACCGCGTCGGCGACGTCATCGAGGTCAAGGCGGGGGAAGTGTTGGCCGAACGAGGCGACCAGTCGCTCGGACGCGAGCTGAAGCATGGAAGCAGAGGTTGTCAGCAGGGGGAGGACGCCGGTTTCGTCGCGAGGGCTGCTACCCGGAGTGGTGAGGACGGCTTTGAGCAACGGGCTGGCCGCAGCCTCGTCAAGGGTGTAGCGCACCATCGCGCGTATCGATTCAGGCACCGCTCCGCTGTGCGATGCGAGCACATCCTCGACGCCGCTCAAGAACCGCTCCGCCTCGTACAGTACGAGCGCATCCCCAAGGCCTTGCTTGTCGCCGAACTCTCGATACAAGGTGGCACGTGATACCCCGATGAGCGTGGCGACCTCGCCGAAGCGGACCCGTTCCCAGCCCTTCTCGACAGTCAGGGTGCGAGCCGCGCGGATTGCCGTCTCGCGGAGGTGCCGTCTGAACGACAGCCTCACCGATTCCTCTACCACTCAACCGAGCGTAACAGAATGCCAGTTTTGTTCATGAGTTGACAATCTCCTCGCCTCTCTTCGAGTGTCCAACTTTGGCGTGATCGCCGCCGCTTGTTGCAACCATGATGTGACACGCGACGGACTTCTGATCATTTGTTGACAAATATGTGCTGATTGTCTCCAATGGTAGATGCATCACGGTCACACACGAGACCGGTGTTGGGTGCGCGTCAGTCGACAGGGAGGTCTGACCATGGGCAAGGCTTCGGATGAGGTCGGTAGGTCGGATGCGGTCAGTTGGTCGTCCAACCCCGAAGTGGAGGACTGGGCGCGCTCGTTCCGGTTCCTGGAGTCCGGCTCGCCCGAGTTGCCGCCACACCATCCCCATTGCCTTGGTTGCGGGCCGGCGAACCCGCACGGGCATTCCCTGTCGGTGCGGCGCTGCGGAGACGGCGTCGTCGCTCACCACCTTTTCGACCAGCGTCATGTGGGAGCGCCCGGGATAGCACACGGCGGCGCGGTGGCGACCGTCATCGATGACCTGTTTGGCTTCCTGCTCTACACGGTCGGCGAACTCGCTGTGACACGCCGTCTTGACCTGGACTATCTCGCCCCGGTTCTGCTCGACACTCCCTACACCCTGCATGCCGATGTGCGGTCGCGGGATGGCCGGAAATTGAATCTCGCGGCCAGGATGGAGGATGCGGAGGGACGCTCGGTAGCCACGGCCACCGCCCTGTTCATCGTGGTCGAGGCCGAACACTTCCTCCAGTCGCAGGCGACCACTCGGAGGCAGTCATGACCGCACCAACCGAGAGGGAACTGCTCCTCGACGTTTTGCTCACCGATCACGGCTCAGCCGGGCCCTACGAGGCGTTCCGGCGCCTGCGCGAGACGCAGCCCGTGTTTGTCACGCGATCGGGTGTGCTGGTGTTGAGCCGTTACGACGACTGCGCGGCCGCGCTCCGCGACCGTAGACTCGGCAAGGCCGATGAGTCACTGGGCTTCGGCTTGTCCGAGATTCCTGAAGAATTGCAACATCAGGCCATGCATCGGTTCCGGCGCACCATGCTGTTCCGCAACCCGCCGGACCACCACCGGCTGCGTCGGCTGGTCGCTGACGTGTTCACCCCCCGGCACATCGAAGAGTTGCGCGGCCGCATCGTCACGCAGATCCAGCACCTGCTCGATGTCATCGAGGACCAGGGCTTCGCCGACATCATCACCGATCTCGCGCTTCCGCTGCCTGTGAATGTGATAGGCGATCTTCTCGGAGTGCCAGTGGCCGATCGAGCAGTGGCAGCGCCTCTGGTGCGTGCCCTGGTCGCCTCACTCGAACCCGGCGCCGACGTCGCGGCGCTGACCGCCGCCTGTGAAGCTGAAGACCAACTCGCCACGTATTTCACAGACCTCTTGGCGGTCAAACGCGCCCACCCCGCCGATGACTTGCTCAGCCGACTCGCTGTCGCGCACGGCGACGACGTCTTGGATGACGACGAATGCGTCGGCACCGCGATTCTGTTGTTCGCGGCGGGGTTCGAAACCACCACAAACCTCATCGGTAACGGGGTTGCCGCGCTGCTAGCCCATCCCGACCAAATGGACCTACTGCGCGACCGGCCCGACCTGGCGAGCAATGCCGTCGAAGAACTGTTGCGTTACGACTCGCCGGTCCAGACCAACGGGCGCACGGTGCTCGAGCCGACACGGCTGGCGGGAGTCGACCTACACCCTGGGCAGGTTGTACTGACCCTGCTCGGGGCGGCCAACCGAGACCCGGACCGATTCTGTGACCCCGATAGGCTCGACATCACCCGAACCGGGATCCCGCCGTTATCGTTTGGCGCCGGCATTCACTTCTGCCTCGGCGCGCCGTTGGCCCGGCTCGAAGGAGCTGAACTCTTCCCGCTCCTCACGGCGCGTTTTCCCGGCATGAGGCTCGTCGAACAGCCTCAATGGCGCACGGGGTTGTCCTTCCGCGGTCTGTCGAGTCTGAAGGTGGCTACCGGATGCTAGTTCTGCCGTACCCGCACCAGAAGGGCGGCCATTGCGGGTCGGGTGCGTTGCGCGATCTCATGACCTGGGCGGGACTTGGCTGGGGTGGTCAGCTCAGCGAAGGACTCGTGTTCACCCTCGGCGGTGCGCTCGATTTCGCGTACCTGCGCGTCGATGCGCTGAACCCGCCGATATACCTGGTGGGGCGTGGTGCCGATTTGGAGGTCGACCTGTTGCGGCGCCTCGGCGCGAAGGTCGAACTACGTCAGACCGACGATCCCGTTCTCGGTTGGAAATGGGTGACGACCGAACTGGACTCCGGCCGGCCCGTCATGGTCTGGGCCGATATCGCTGAACTGCCGTACCTACGGGTACGACTGCGCATGAGCCGCCACGACATCGTTATCGTTGGCTACGACGACGAGACCCGCGTGGCATATGTTGTCGACAACGACCGCGATGAGATCCAGACGGTGCCTTATGACGCGCTGGCACGAGCCCGCTCCTCCACCGGATTCCCGACACCCACACGTCACGCCACCTACATGGTCGAATGGCCTTCCGCCGCGCCCGACCTCCCGTCCATGGCTGCCGCGGCACTCGAACAATCGGCGGCAACCCTGCGACACGGGGGACCGAGTGCCATCGCCGCACCACCCGCGAACGGTGTGTCCGGCACCGGACTCGACGGCGTTCGCTGCTTTGCCGACGATGTCACACGCTGGCCCGACATCTTCGGGGACGCCGACCTCGAGGCCGTGCTCAGGGCACTCGCCGCCTTCATCGAAAAAGCGGGCACCGGAGGCGGCCTGTTTCGTCGGCTCCTCGCTCAGGGGTGCGTCGATCTTGCCGATCACACGCGTAACCCGCATGTCGACGCGGCCGCAAGCGCAGCACGGCTGGCCGCGCAATCATGGACGAGGCTCGCCCAAATCGCTACATCCGACGAGACCCCATCGCTACGCTCGGTCCGGGTAGCCCAGGAGGCAGCCTTGCTACCGGAGTTGGAGGAAGCTCTGGCAAATCTTCTCACCATCGCCGCCAGCTCACTCTGAACCAGCCTCCGTAACAGCGGAGCTGGCTCCAACCTGTGGATGTGGGCCGGTCTGCAGCGATCGAAAACCCTCTAGTTGTAAGGGTTTTCGGCTCCGTATCCGCGCATCTCGAGCGGTGAGGTGGTCATGGTGAAGGTCTGCGGCGTAGCCGTGGCGGTGCTGCCGGAGTAGAGCTGGGTGCCTGCCTGGCCGATTGACTACCTGGTGAACGTGGGAATCACCGTGCGGGACTGCGGATTTCGTCTCGGGCAGCCAGCCTGGACGGGATCGGGAGGTCTGTTCTGATCGAGGACCTGTGTCGGTGGGGCAGAGGCGCCGTACGAGCGAACCGTAGCCCGACTGCGTCACGGCCGCCAGCAACTCGCGAAAGAACGACGCGGCACCCTGTCGCGATCGACCAGACGGCATGGCTCCCACCGATCGCCCGTCGCGACCAACGCCCCCGCCGCCGAATCCACCAGGACCGCCAGATCCCGCTGCTCGTCCTCGTTCGAGGCCATGGGCAACGACCGTAGATCAATGACTCCAGATCTGTCTCCTGAACTGCGAGAACAAGTTTGATAGTTCAGTCAATACGAAAGCGAATCCTGTTGGGCAACTGAACAACACGACCCTGCGATCGCTGAGTAGGCCCGGGGTGCGGTGGCGGGATTGCTCCTGCTCCGGTTCTAAACCCCCCGAGTTCGTTGGACCGGTCACCCCGGGGATTGCGGTCCCCATCGCGACACGAATGCCCGCACGCGGTCGCGGGAGCGAGACCGTCTCCCCAGGCGGTCTGGGTGAGGCCACCCACGCCCACAAGCTGCGGGCGGCACTCGGGATTGTCAAAGGACGGGAACCGCCGATGGCGGTGGCGTACTCCGCGGCCTGTCGTTCGAGCGCCCGGACGACATCCGGTTCGGCGGCGTTCTCGTCGGCGGTGAGAATCAGCGCCGTCCGGAATTGCCGTGGCCCAGAGCCAGCGACAGCTCGTCGGCATCGACGGATTCGCCGCGCAGGACGGCGTGCACGGGCCGCCGTCCTGCGGCCGATCGTGCCTCGTTGCAGTTGCTCCCGTTCCCGGCTGTAGGCGGCCACGAACAAGGCCCACAACCAGGTTCGCGCGGTCGGCGAGCGCGGCAACGCGCTAATCGAATGGTTCAAGGCCCTGCGCCGAGTCAGCTTGTGCCCCTGGCGAATCGGTGCGATCACCGCGGCTGCTCTGGTGTTGCTACACCTTCAACACGGTCGCAGCATCTGACCGCGACACACCGCTACTCGGAAAGGCTCACTGCGTGATAGTCGGAGAGCGTGAACTCATCCATTTGGGCACGGAATTGGCGCGCCGAGCCCGGGAATATGGTGGGGTTGAATCCATCTTCCGTCGGATGCCAGCTGGCGCATCTGGAATTCCGGGTCGTCCCGGAAAAGCGTTGCCGAATACCCGCGTTGAATCGGTCCTGCGCTGACTTACGCGCATCGAGGTATCGCAGGCCCCATCGCTCGAGCATCCGCACCGACTCGACGATGTAGTCGATCTGGGCTTCCAGAAAGAACAGCGCCGAATTGCGACCAGAACAGGAGTTCGGGCCGAAGGTGAAATGCAGGTTGGGGTAACCGGAAACATGGACGCTCTTGTACGCGCAGGCGCCCTCGGCCCATTCTTCCCGGAGGAGGTGGGCGTCACGACCACGAATGGGGAATGGCGTTCCGATCTTGCAGGGTACGTCGAATCCGGTTGCGAACACGATGGTGTCGAAGCAGCGCTCGACACCATCGACGGTGAGGATACCGCGTTCGGTGAGACGGACTATCGGGAAGGTGAGGAGTTTGCAGTGGTCCCGATCTAGAGCCGGAAGGTACGCATTCGAAACAAGCAATTGCTGACAGTTGGCCCGATAGTTCGGTGTGAGTTGCCGTCGTGTCCACTTGTCCTTGATCTGACGTCTCAACTGGAGTTTGGCCACCTGTTCCAATGCAGTGGTGAGACCCGTTGGCCACACCACACCGGACCTCATCGCCTCGTGTGCCCAGAAGTAGGCGGTCCGGGTCAGATCCTTGGTGAGCGGAAGTTTCTCGAACAACGACCTGTTCCACGCTGGCACCCTGTACTGCGGGTGAGGTAGGACCCATCTCGGCGTATGCTGAAACACGGTCACGTGACGGGCCCGGTTCACCAACTCCGGGATGACCTGAACTGCAGTGGCACCGGTGCCGACGACCGCCACCGTAAGTCCGGTCACGTCGAGACTGGGGTCCCATCGGGCGCTGTATACCTTGTGACCGCGATAGCCGTCAATACCGACGATGTCGGGCCTGCTCGTGTTGGATAACGGCCCAACGGCCATCACGACCGAGCGTGCGGTGATGACCTCCTCGCCACCACTGGTCGAGGTACGCACCCGCCAGGTCCCTGCGGCTTCGTCGAAGTCGAGTCCGATCACGGTGCGGCCGTACCAGATTCGTCGTTCGAGACCGTGACGGGCGATCACGTCGTGGATGTAGGCAAGGATGTCCGCACCTGACGAATATTCATGGCTCCCTCGCGGATTCCGGGCGAGCGAGAACGAGCCCAGCACCGACGGAATATCGCAATGCGCACCCGGGTAGACGTTGTCGCGCCACGCGCCGCCGGGTCCGGTCGCGCGCTCGAGTACGACGATGTCCTCGATACCCGCGCAACGCAATCGAATTGCGGTACCGATTCCTGATAACCCCGCACCTATGATCAGCACGCGTGTGACGGCGGGGATCGTTTTCCCGGGGTCATCGCGCTGCTGCTGCCTCTTGTCGATCATGCTGCGGACACCGGTTGGTAGGTGAGTTCGTTGATCCACGAGGGAACCGGTCCGAGCCATTTTCTAGGGTAACGTTCAGTAATCGTCAGGAGAGCGTTGCCGACCAGTAGGTGATAGGGGTGTGACCGGTCCATGACCATTTCGCCGTAATACTTGATTACGTGGTAAATCGGATTGCGGCGGGTGGCTACGCTGCGGTCTCCGATTACGCCGAATTTCCGAATCGCGTCGAAGAGCTTCTGTTCGTCGAGCCCCATCGCGATGATGCTGTCGTGCATACGGGTCAGCAGGGGCAACCCGGTGAGGATGCCGATGAGCATGGATGGGCGCAGCGCGGTGCCGGCTGCTTCGATGAACAGTCGGTGCACCGGCCCCGCTCCGATCATGTCCAGCACGTGGAAGTCTACAGCCAGATGACGGGACTCATCAGCGTTGATCTTTTGGAAGACCTTGTGACACAGCGGGTCTTTGATCTCCTCGAGGAGAAACTTCAGTAGTGCTCCGTCGAGCGCCACCTCGAGCATTGGAATGGCCGAGCCCAGAACGGACAGCGGCAGATCGTCGGCGTAGTTGTCCAGCCAGTTGATGGCAAGCCGGATATTGGTATTCGGTTCGGGGATCTCGTCGTCGTCGAGCATGCCCCATCGGCGCATCAGGGCCAGTTCGGCGTTCGCGTGTTTTTGCTCCTCGGCGTGGAAGTAGCGGTAGATCTCTTTCAGCGTGGTGTCGTGGGTTTGATGGGCGAGCGCTATGAACGCTCGCGAGCCGACCTGCTCGATCCAGACAAGATCAGACATGAACTGTTTGACCTGCGGGCGTTGCTCGGTCGTTATCGCGTCCGCCCCGGGCTCCTCCCAGTCGAAGTCGCCGAGTGCCCATTGACGCTGTTTGACGGTGTTTAGTGTGTGGTGCAAATCGATTGGCATCGCGTTACTCCTTCGCGATTGTGGACACTATTCCGACCTGGTGTCCGGAGGACAGGGCAGCGCCGCGGGAGCCGATCCGCCCACGTCCGGCAGCGAAGACTCTCGCGGACGGGTTGGCGGTGTACAAGCCGATGGCCCCGACGGCGGCGGAGGTTGGCGGCGGGCCCTTCTGAAGCCGCCCGCGCATCCGCTCCAATTTGAGCGTGGCATCCGTTAATGGGTTCAAGGCCAGCAAGGCCGACTGCGGATGACAGCCACCTTTGGGTGCTCCTCGAGTAGCCGCGGGTGGCGTGGCGACCGCCTGATATCTCCCCGCCGAGTCTCCCACGATCGCCAACCGGCCACCATCGGCTCGTGAGTTCAACCATCGATAGCCCCGCCAGGCGTCGTCGTTCGCGGCGGGAAAGCGATTCCGCAGGGACTTCTGGTATGCGACCGCGATCATCGGAAACTCTGATCGTGCGGAGAGTTCGCCCGTTGGTCTCCGGTGGGTCCGCGGTGAGCAAGTCACGCGCACAGGTGATATCTCGGTGGGCCGCGCGGTGTACCGGACGCCGACTCCAGCGATGGCTGTCGCAAGGGCATCTGCGGATGAGGGCCGGTGCCTATTGGTCCTCATCCGTTCATCGGTCAGTCCGGGGATGCGCCGGGTCGCCCCTTTGCGAACCACAGAGAATAACGGTACCTATCTAGTATTATTGTTTCAATGCCCACTTCAGAGTGTTTCTCGAAGTGGGCTATACGATGGGTCTGGGACACGCTCAAGGTCGACCGGCGATCCGGCACGCTCGGCAGCCGACCAGCCGCCTGGATCGAAGGACCTGATCAGGACGATGAACTACACCAGCTTGCTTCTGAAGGCAGTGTCGGTGATCCGGACGCCGACGCCGACTGGAACCCCGGAACGGATCCTCGACGCCGGGCTCCGGCAGTTCGAGGTTGTCGGGATCAGTCGCAGCAGGATCGAGGACATCGCGCGTCGCGCACGGCTGGCGCGTGTGACGCTGTACCGACACTTCCCGAGCAAGGAGCGCATCGTCGAGGCGGTGATCCTGCGAGAACTCGGCAGGTTCCTCGTGGAGTTGGAAGCCGAGGTGTCGGGCCATCGGGATCTCGAGGACAAGATCGTCGAGGGATTCGTGTTCACGCTGGCGGCAGTCCGTGGGCACGCTCTGCTCAATCGCCTGTTGGAGACCGAGCCGGAGTCCTTACTACCGTTTCTCACGATCGAGGGAGGCGGCCTTGTCGAGACCGCGTCGAACTTTCTGGCCGATCAACTCGCACAAGAGGTCCATGATGACCGCACAGATGCCGAACTTCGCGTGGTCTCCGAGTTGACGGTCCGCGTGATCTTGTCGTTCGTGCTCACCCCTTCGACCGGCATATCCCTCGACACCCCTGAGGGCGCGCGCCGGTTCGCGCGCCGCCATCTCCTGCCCCGGCTGCGTGACGAACGGGCCGGATAGAATTCGGGGCGAGACATATCGTTCAATATGTGTCATAAATCCGATCGCTGAAGTGCTCACCGAGAGGGAGGAGCGGAAGTGCGCGCTCTATTAACGCAGGAGCGGCATACTCGTCGTGGTGACGACGAAACCTGTGCGTCGCCGTGCGCGAACTACGGCCCTGCGTGACACGACGGATGCCCTACTCGATGCCGCGGAGTTCTGCTTCGAAGAGATCGGACTCTCGGCTACAACGATGGAGGACATCGCTCGGCAGGCCGGCGTCTCCAGGGCCACCGTGTACCGGCACTTCGCGAACCGCGAATCGGTAGTGTCGGGTGTCATCCTGCGGACGGCCAGCCGCTACCTCGGCAGGATTCGCGGGCCGCTCGCCGGACAACCCGATCTAGTGCCTCGTCAGGCAACGTTGGTTAGGTAATCCGGGCGCCGGATCTTCGAGCCGACAGCGAAGTCTCGGATCGGTCGGGCGTGCTGGTTGCGCCACCGGATGTAGTCACCGATCGCCGCGTCCTGCACCGCATGGGAGCGGTGATCGGTGCCGTTGAGCGCGAAGTAGCGCAGCGCGGCGAACTCGCACTCGATCCGGTTCAACCACGACGAATACGTCGGAACGAACACCAACTCGACCTCGTTGTCGGCACACCATTCCCGCACTTCACGACGCTTGTGGACCGAGTAGTTGTCCAGAATCAGGTACAACCGCTCACCCGGCCAGCGAACTCGCAACGATTTCACGAACGCCAAGAACTCGACCGCCCGCTTCCGGTCCCGGATCCGGTAGTACAACTGGCCGGTCCGCAGGTCCAGAGCACCGAACATGTGCCGGACCCCGTCGTGACGGTTGTAGGTGGCACGAAGCCGCTTCGGTCGCCCGGCCTGCGCCCAGCCCCGACCGGGGCGCGGCATCAGGTTCAGCGGCCCGAACTCGTCGACACAGACCACCCGCCCGTCGGCCGGCGGATTGTCGTAGAGGTTCAGGACCCTGTTCATCTTCTCCACGAAATCGGGGTCGTTGCTGGCCTTCCACGTTTTCGTGGCCTGCCATGACACCCCACCGACCTTGAGGATTCCCCGCAGAGTTTCGCGGCTGATGTCGGCAATTCCGTTACCCCGCAGCACTTCTACCAGCTTCGACAGACTCCACGTCGAGAACGGCCACCCCAGATCCAGGGGACAGCACCGAGCGATCTGACAGATCCGGTCACGCGTGGCCGGGTCCGTCTTCGCTGGTCTGCCCCCGTTCCATTTTGGGTCCAGTGCGTCCATGCCCTTCTCGTTGAAGTCGTGGATCACTTGCCGCACATACGCTTCCGATACTTGCATCAGCTTCGCGATCAGCGGCACTGGTTGGTGCTGGCCCGAGGCCATCACCACGATCGCGCGTCGCATCCGCACCGGCTGCTTGCTGCGCCGCCCGATCTGCGCGAGTTTGCGGCCCTCTTCCGAGGTGAGGGCCCTGACGAACACATCCGGCTTCCGAGCCACCGGCACCACCTCCACCGGGCAGCATCGCCGGTCCCCGTCAGATGATCAACCCGCCACCCCGACGACGGTTACCGCATCAACCTTCTCGGACACGGCACTAAGGGATGTCCCGTAAGTCTGACTCGGTGACAGTGCCGGTCCACTGGCCAGGAATCAGCAGGCGTGGGCAAGGTTGGCCAGCCTCGCCACCCCGGACATCGCGACACTCACCCCATCACCGCGCAACCGGCAGTCGCGCAATATCTTCCAGGTCTTCATCCGGGCGAAGGCATGCTCGACACGGGCGCGGACCTTGCGGTGGGACTTGTTGTGTGCCTGTTTCCATTCCGGCAGCTCGACACCAGGCGAGCGGCGGTGCGGGATGATCAAGCCGGTGCCCTGGTAGCCGCCATCAGCGATCACCACCGCGTTGCGGCAAGCCTCGGCCGCACCGGACTCGGTCCAGGCCCGGCAGTCGTTGCGGTTGCCCGGCAACGGCCGCCCGAGCGCGACGACGAGCTCGGTGTCGGCATCGATCACGACCTGATGATTGGTCGAGTACCGGTAGTTCTTACTCTGGGCGGCGACCTTGTGATCACGGGTCGGGACCAGGGTCCCGTCCACGATCAACACCGCACCACGGCCGAACCGGGCCCGGGGCCGTAGCGCCAACGCCGGCCCCAGGTCATCGATCACCCGGGCCGCGGCCGATTTCGAGACCCCGAACACCGCCGCGAGCTGACGCATCGTGAGGTTGGTCCGCCAGTAGGAGGCCACCAGCAACACCCGGTCTTCGAAACACAACCCCCAAGGCCGGCCCCGCAACGGCCGATCAGCGCCCTCGCGCCGCAACTGGGTGATCAGGCGAGCGAACGTGCGTGGTCGCAGCCCGGAGAACAACTCCACCATCACCGGGTCAGACGCCGAGTTCACCACCCGCGACACGATACCCGTTGCCGCTCAACGGCTTACGGGACATCCCTTAGATGGATTGAATGTAGACTACTTGGTAGGTCTACATTCAGCAATAGCTTCACGAGCGTTGAGTACGGTGGTAGTGGAGGGACGCCCGGTACTCTCGCGCTGCCAAGTTGAGGAGGTATGGTCCGATGTCAGAGCGTCGTGCAGACCCGACAGCCGTCAGCTTCCTGATCGGATACGAGCTGCGCGTGGCACGGGAGCGTGCCCGCATATCGCAGGTCGAAGCCTCCAAGGAAATCGGCTCCAGCACGGCGAAGATCAACTATCTGGAGACCGGCCGTACCCAGCAGCAACCTGCTGACATTCGAAAGTTGCTCGCGCTCTACGGCGTTGACGAGAAGCACATCGACCGCGTGGTGTCGCTGGCCGCTCGCGCAGATCAGAACCCTTGGTGGACACCGTTCGGTGAGGTGCTGCCCGACTGGTTCAAAACCTTCGTCGGATTGGAGGGGATGTGCGAGGGACTCTTCGCCTTCGAATCGATGAAGCTCCCGGGCCAGGTGCAAACGCCTGAATACGCTCGCGCACTGTTCGCGGACAGCATCGAGATCGCCCCGCTGGAGATCGACCAAGTCGTCAAGGCCCGGATGGCCCGGCAAAGACTGGAGACCGAGACGGCGCCGTTGAATTTCCGCGCGGTGATCGATGAGGCCGTGTTGCATCGGCTCGTCGGCGGCCCCGCGGTGATGCGCCAACAGCTCGAGCACCTGCTGGATTTGATGAAGCGCGACAATGTCGAACTCCACATCATGCCGTTCTCGGTGCCTGTGCACGACGGCATCAACGGAGACTTCGTGCTGCTCGACCTGCCCGGCGACCGCAGCATCGGATACGTCGAGCACTCCACCGGCGCCCTCTACGTTCAAGACGAAGACCAGCTGCGCTGGTACAAACTGGCAGCCGAACGGCTCTGCGCCGCAGCCCTTTCGCCAGCGGAGTCGGCCGATATGCTTGCTGAGCGCATCGCAGCGATCGACAACAACTAGTGGAGCAAATCATGATCTCGCGCCCGCTCACATGGCGGACATCCAGCTACAGCGGAAACACCGGCGGCAATTGCGTCGAGGTGGCGAGCGACGGTATCCGGGTCTACATTCGCGACAGCAAATACCGGCGCGACCCTGCGAACGATCCGGTGTCAGAGCCGATCATTGCCGTGACACCGGCGCAGTGGAAACACCTCGTCACGGTTGCCGTGACCGGCTCGAGCGCCGTCACGGAGCCCGCCATCGAGATCGGCGACACGGGTTGGGTCGAACTCCGTACCAACAGCGGTGTGATGCTGCGGTTCACTCGCCAGGAGTGGGTGGCCTTCGTGGCAGGCGCACGTGATGGGGAATTCGATAGAGAAGCTCTGGCGGCTTAACTGCAGTTCACGCCGCAGCTTCGGGCTGAAATTGATTGCCTCACTTACCTGTCAGGGTTAGTTCGAAGACGGCGCGGTTGCGTCCTGGGCCCTTGAAGTCGGTGATGACCGAGACGCCATTGATCTCGTGATCGCCAGGCACATTCGTGAAGCCAAGGGCGGTCCAGGTGACGTGAGCAGCTTCGTTGTCGGGTTCCGAGGTCAGGTAGATTCGTTCGCACTCCCATGTCTCGGCTTGTGATCGCACGCTGTCCAGGAGTGCCCGAGCAATGCCGCGCCGCTGGTGCTGCGGATGGACCATGACGTCCTGGAGGTAGACGTCTGCGGGATTGTCCTGGCTGCGGAAAGCGATGACGGCACCGACGATGCTGTCGCCGTCGGTTGCGATAGGGCATGTCGACGAGAACAAGGCGGCGTACAGCCAATAATCGGACAGGTTGCGGGCATGAACATATGGCTCGCCTCGCTCCATGAGCTGATGGATGTCACTGATGTGTTTGGGCTGCAGTGGAGCGATGATCATGGGGGCTGCACTCCTCGCGTGCGAATCTTGGGGGCGATGCTTGTCCATCGGGCCGGGAATCTACTCGCCTGTCGATGCGGCAAGGGCGATACCTGGAGTAACCAGAGAGTGGTGGCAGTTGATAGCCACGATGCCGAAACTCGCAGTTCGATTGTGGAGCGCACGTTTTCGCCTTCGTCTCGGTGGTGTGGACGGCCTCTCCGGGCGTCCACGGTGTGCGGTATGTATCCGACGCATAACCACCCTCCGTTCAGCACATTAGGCTCGGAGCGCTCGACCACGATTCGTTCCAACAGTCCAGCTCAGCGCACATGAATCGTTCGAAGGGAGAGGTCTTGGAAACGACAGTCCAGCCGAGCCAGGTCGCCAAGCCGCAGCGTCACAAGGTCACCGGGGACGTGCATCTGGTGCTGCGCCGTGGTGATGAGGTGTTGTTCGGTCGGCGGCAGAACACCGGATACGAGGACGGGGCGTGGCATCTGCCGTCCGGTCATCTCGAAGCCGATGAATCGGTCGTCGACGCTCTGCTCCGGGAGGCGGATGAGGAGATCGGTGTGCGGATCGCACCGGAGGATGTGCGGTTCGGCCACATCATGCACAACTCGTCCTCCGGCGGGCGGATGGCGTTCTTCTTCACCGTGGACACCTGGCAGGGTGAACCGACGAACCTGGAACCGAACAAATGCGTCGCGCTGGAATGGTTTCCGATTCACGCGCTGCCTGACCACATGATCGCCTACTGTCGCACCGCGATGCACCACCTCGCTGCGGACGAGCCATTCTCGGTGTACGGCTGGTAGCACCATGACCACGCAAGACAGACCGGTCGTGTGCGTCAGCTACCTGGCATCGGCCGAGCTGTGGAGCGTGCCGGAGTTCCCTTTCGCCAACCACGGAGCCGAAGTCCGGGTCACCGAGCAGTCGATCGCTGCCGATGGACCCATGACGGCCGCAGTGTTGGCGGCCCTCGACGTGCCAACGCTATTGGTGGCTAACAGAATCGGCAACGACGAGGCCGGCGGGCGGGTCGGCCGCTGGCTACAGCAACGCGCAGTGCCTACGACGGCTGTAGCCAGCGCCGAGGTCTCGACGCCGCGGATTGTGGTCGTCGCCGACGACCACAACACCCGCACGTGGTTCGCGCATTTGTCCGGTGTAGCCAACGAATTGACCAACGTGGACCTTTCCGCGCTCAGCGCCGCCGCGTTCGTCTATCTCGACGCTTACCAGCTCATCGAGGCAGCCGCGCTCCGTGTCGTTCGAGCGGCCCGCAATCACGGGGCGCGGCTGCTGGTCAACCTCGGCGGCACGCCGCTGTCGGACACCCTGCGGGTCGAGTTGGCGGGCTATGCGAATCTGCTGATCCAGACGAATGTCGACGATAGCTCGCATCGCGACGCACCGATCGTCGCTCGGAAACTGTTGGGGCAGACCTGTGCCCAGTGGGTGATCGTGACCGCCGGCGCTTTCGGCGCGCTCGCAGCCAGTCGCTCGCAACTGGTCACCGCCCCGCCTTCGGGGTCCCGGTGCGTCACACGCATTGCGCTGGAGCGGCATTCTCCGGCGGCGTGCTCTACGGCCTGCGCGCCGGTATCCCCATGGACCGCAGTTTGCTGCTCGGCTCGGCCAGTGGGGCGCTGCGGTGCGCACGGCAGCACAGCGCCCCACTGCCGACGCTGATCGAACTGGAGTCACTGATCACGATGCTGGCGCGCAGTTCGGCCAATTAGTAGAGGTCCCACTCCGCCAGGCGCGCAACGATTTCCTGCAACCGCTCGCCGGTCATCCGCTTCTTCACCGACTCCTCGGGCGATTCCTGGTCGGCACCGTATTGCCACCACACCTGCCCGGTCCTGCGGTCTGCGACCAGGAAGCGATCCTTGACCGCCGGACCACGAACGACCAGCGAAACAGTGAATGGTTCGGCGACCACGGCGTGCACCATCGTGTGATGCAGCGCGTAGCCGACGCCGACCGGTTCCTCACGGACCTGCAGGACGGGCAGTTTCGCGGGTTCGATCTGGTCGTCGACCTCGGCGTTGCCGAACAGGTAGTGCCGGTACTGCCCGCGCAGAATCCTGCTGGCGTAGGACCATCGGTGGTTGTGTGGCCGGTCGAAGTAGCCCGGCAGGAACACATGCAGCCGAACCCGCACGCCGGAGTCGTCGCTGAATAGGACGACCTTGTCAAGAATGTCGTAGTGCTCGCACAAGGCGAGCAGCTGCGGCCGGTTCGGCAGGTCGTCGAGCCGTGCGCGCACGATGGCCGGATCGGCGGCGAGTTCCTCGAAGAACTCGAAGGACGCGCGTTCTACCTCGTCGATGTCGTTCCAGTCGATCTCGCACAGTTTGTTCGCTGCCAGGTCCAGGCGGTCGGCGGCGTTGGTGTCGTTCATCGGTCTCATTCCTCGGGTTTGGCGCTGGATTTCCACAGTCGGCACACCGGCACGATGTCGGGGTAGGCGCTGCAGGAGGACGCGCCCATCACCAGCTCTTCGGCTGGGCAGCCGCCCATGCAGGCGCTGGATTTACAGTCGCCGCAGCTGGATTCGGTCAGCACGCTTGTGAACAGCTCGAATTCATTGGGGCCGTGGTTGAGCTGGACCTGACCGTCGGTCATCTGGGCGTAGTTCATCTTCGTGTCGAACAAGTACGAGCAGACGTAGGCCCTGCCGTCGGGGAAGATCGAGATCCGGTCGAGGGTGCGGCCGATGCAGCCCTGATAGCCCTCACCGGCGTAGCGGTCCATCTGGTCGCGGCGGGCGTAGGTCGGCTGGTACCAGACGCGCGTCTTGTATTCGAGGGCAACCTGATTCAGGTTGTCGCAGAAGGTGACCCATTCCGGTGGGGTCATGGCCATGTCGGGGTTTCCGTGGCCGGTGCCGATGGTGCTGAACACATGGAATTTCACCAGGCTGACGCCCAGCTCGTCGGCGATGTCGAGCAGCCGCAGGACGTCGGTCTCGTTGGCTTTGTTGACGGTGCAGATGATGCGCGTGTCGAATCCGCGTTCGGTCAGTTCTTCGGTTGTCGCGAGCGCGGTTTCGAACGTCTTGGGGCCGCGCACACGGTCGTGGGTCGTGGCGCTGCCTCCGTCCATGCTGACCTGGACGTAGGCGAAGTCCGAGGGCTCCATCTGCCGGAACTTCTTCGCCGCCGGCAGCTGCGCGTTGGTGGTGGTGATGACGTCCTCGTAGCCGAGCTTGCCCGCTCCCCGGATCGCATCGACGAAGTAGGGGTGCAGGGTCGGTTCGCCACCAAGAATGGTCACCTTGGACCCGCCCAGTTTCCGCCAGGTCGACAGCGTGTCCACGATCTGCGGCAGCTCCAGCTTGAGCGCGCGCTCCAGGCGCTCGCCCATATAGCAATGCTCACAACGTAATTGGCACGCCTCGGTGATGTAGAGGTAGACGTTCCGGAACCGCCCATAGGGCACGCGGTCGACCCGCTCGGGTTCGGGCATATCGATCTTGCGCGGCATCCGGGCATGGCCGTAGCCGTCTGCCCGCAGGGTCGGGGTGGGCAGTGAAACCGATGTCATTGGACTGCGCTCCGTGAGATCAGCAGTGGGGCAAGCAGATCCGCAGCCCCGGTGATGGTTGTTGTGGTGTCGAGCTGGGTGACCGGGATGCCCGAATCGGCGAATCCGGAACGGATTGCCCCGGCGGCGTTCTGATAACGCTGGATCCTGGCCTTCAGCAGCCGCGGCGAGTCACCCCGGCGCGGATGGAGCAGGCCCCCGCACTGGGCACAGGCCCACGGATCACTCGGTTTCGGGATGGCGGGTAGCCGGGGATCGGAGATCGGGTCGCGCTCGCAGCGGTGGCAGACCTTCCGGTTGTGCGCTCGCTGCTTCAACGTCTTGGCGTCGGTCACGACCTCGATCGCTTCGATGTGGTACGGCGGCGCGAACTCCCGCAGCACGGACACCAGCTGGTCGACCTGGCTTGCGGACCCGGGGAAGTTGTCCATCAACACGGTATGGACATCCGGGTCCTCGTAGACGCGGGTGAAGTAGCCGCGCAGTGCCGTTTCGACGGTGTCCTCGTCGATCCACCCCAGCCGCTGGCTGTCGGTCGCGGTGGCCGACAGCACCTGTCGCGGCACATGTTCGCGAAGGCGGAAGATCCGCCGCCCTGGCTCGCTTCCGAGCACCATGGCCAACGTGGTCTTCCCTGCGGCAGGCGGTCCGATCAGCGGAACGACCAACGACAATCCCACAGCCTGCTCCTTTCTCGATACCGAATCGGACAGCCCAAGCGTCCAGCCCGAGAAGGGGCGAAACCATGTCCCGTGCACGGGCCGCGATATGCGTCGAACACATACCGGCCACCCCCGAGGCGTGGTAGCTTCCGCAGATCAGGGAGATCGAGGGGGTCGATGCCCCAACGTCGGGCCGGAGCGGTCGGATGAAACGGATGCCGCCGCCGCGGCGCTACTGTGCGCATTGCGGGACCAGGCTGAACCGGTACAACGACGAATCCGTGTGCGCGGCTTGCGAACCCAGGATCCTCGAGCCGCCCGACCTGCCCCGCGAATTCTGGCAAACCGACCTGATGCACGACGCGCTGGCTACCTGGCATATGGGTCGCGTGATCTACGCCTACCGAACCCACCCCTTCCACGGCCGCCCGCTGGCGCAGGAAATGGTGGCCGGCTGGCTCAACCTCACCCAGGGCCAGCTGAGCAGACTCGAGAACGGTGCCGCACCAGAACAGCTGAGCAAACTCATCCACTGGGCCCAGACACTGAAGATCCCCGGCGATCTCCTGTGGTTCAAACTGCCGATGCGAAACGCCGATACTCTCGAGGATGTGAACCGCCAGGGATTCCTGCGAACCGCGGCAGCGATCACGCTCGCCCCCGCGACGCTGCTGGAGCTGATCTCCACCCTCAAATCGACGCCCGTACCCTCCACGGTCGGCGAGGCGGAAATCGAGGAGATCCGGACCGCGGCCAAACAGATCAGCTCGTGGGACGCCGCCGACGGCCGCGGTCTGGTACGCGAAGCCGTCCTCGCGCAGCTGCGTCACGCGGTGCGCCTGCTCGACGCGAACGCGACACCGAAAGACAAGGCCGAACTCCGCTCCGCGGTCGGGTTCCTCAGCCACACAGCGGGATTCATGGCCTTCGACCGCTACGAGCACACCGACGCACGAGCCATGTTCCAGCTGGCGCTGGACTGCGCCGAGAAGAGCAACGACTGGAGCCTTCGTGCGAAGGTGCTCTCCTCCATGGCCCGGCAATCGATCTGGCGGGGCGATCTCGAGGACGGACTGACCTCGGTCGAGCTGGCCTTCGTCCGATCCGATCGGCTCACCGCGACGGAAAGAGCGATGCTGCACACCACCAAGGCCCGCGCGCTGGCCAAGCTCGGCCGCGTGCAGGACACCGTGACCGAGGTCGGCAGGGCCGACGACGAATTCGCGCGCGCCCGCCCCGACAACGATCCCGCCTGGATGAAGTACTACGACCTGGCGCAGCATTCCGGAGACACCGGGCACGCCCTCTACGACCTCGCCATGGGCGGAGCGTTCGCCACCGAAGCACGACACCGACTCGCGACAGCGGTCAACGGGCACACCGACGCCTACCGCCGCTCCCGCGCCATCTCAGGGATCAAACTGTCATCTCTGGTGATGGCTCTCGGCGACCCACAGGAAGCG
This sequence comes from Nocardia puris, assembly GCF_036051655.1. Taxonomy (NCBI): domain Bacteria; kingdom Bacillati; phylum Actinomycetota; class Actinomycetes; order Mycobacteriales; family Nocardiaceae; genus Nocardia; species Nocardia puris. Next base: position 4,181,078 of record NZ_CP107943.1, read on the forward strand.
ACGACCATCGCGACACGGGCACTCACCGACGCGAAAGGCTTGCGCTCCCACCGAGCCGCCGACGATTTGCGAGATCTGCAGAGATTCGCGGCCCGGCGGATAGACCAGCCGGGCGTAGCCAAGCTCAGCAACCGCATCAAGGGACTTGTCGCCATATGAGCTCAAAGATTTCGGCCGATTCAACCGGTGAGGTCCTGCGCGCTGCCTGCAAACATGTCGGCCTGGATTCCAGCGGAGCCGTTGTCCTGAACCGCAGCGAGAATGTCATCTACCGGCTTCCAGGCGCCGTCGTCGTACGGATAGCGCGGCCCGGCCAGCAAGCCGCAGCACAGCGCGAAGTCCAGGTGGCGCGATGGCTCGAATCAGTGGGCATGCCAGCCGTGCGCGTCGTTCCCGAGATCGATCAGCCGGTCGTCATCGACGAGCGCGCAGTGACGTTCTGGCAGGAGCTCCCGCCGCACCGGCACGGCACACCCACCGAGGTTGCTGCCGCGCTCCGAAAGCTCCATGCGCTTACTCCACCAGAGGATTTCGACCTGGGCACCCTGGATCCCTTTGTGCGACTGGATAAGCGAATCCAATCGGCGAGCACCATCTCGGCCGATGACCGCATGTGGATGCGTGAGCACCTAGCCGAGCTGAAAATGCGCTGGGATCAGCGACCGACCGGGCTCCCCTGGTCCGTCGTCCACGGTGACGCATGGGGCGGCAATGTCGTCGCCACCGAGGACGGTCAGGTAATCCTGCTCGACCTGGAACGAACCTCTACCGGGCCACCGGAATGGGACACCGTCCACACCGCGATCAAGTACCAGACGCTCGGCCAAATCAGCGCGGAGCAGTACCGGGCATTCTGCGACGTCTACGGGCACGACGTGACCGAGTGGGAAGGTTACGAGCTACTTCGTGATCTTCGCGAATTCCGGATGACCACCATGGCCGCGCAAACCGCCGTACGCATTCCTGTCGACCGCGCCCAAGCCGATCACCGAATCGCGTGTCTCCGTGGGAAGCTCGGTCCCCGGCCATGGTCGGGATGGCGACCTGTTCCCGGGCCCATGTCCGGGGCCGCGACAGTCGATGAAGACTAGTTTTACAGCCCGCGCCGATGTCGACGGTGGTTGGCGCCGGGGGTAGCTGACTTGACACGGCGACGGCCGGATGTGGTGGTTCGCTTTGGCGCGGGCGCGGGCGAGGGTGGGGCGGGTGTGGTCGTTGTGGATGGGGCGGCGGTGCGGTTGAGTGATCGTGCCCGTTCGATTCGCTGGCGTAGCTCGTCGGCGAAGTCGGCCAGCAGTTCGTCGCGGCCGGGGTAGTTGGGGATCGGTCTGAACTGACCGGAATAGGGCCAATCATTGAGTGCGCGAAAGCGGGCTTGGTCGGTGGAGCGTGGGTCGGGTAGGTGCTGGAGGATCCATCCGTCGGCGCGGTCGCGTAGTTCGCGCGCAGGGTCGTCGGTGAGGAGAAGAGAGGCGCCCAGGTCGTTGTAGTTGTCGGTGGCGATGGCCGCGATGAGCGAACTGGTGTCAAGTTGGTGGGCGCCGGCGAGGGCGATGGTGTCGAGCAAGGGTGTCCAGTGCCGGGATTGGGTGGCGAGTCGGTAGAGGACGGCAGGCAGCGCCCGGTAGAGGCATCGGTCGGTGTGGGAATCGGCGAGTTCCTTGACGTAGGAGTGGTAGTCGGCCCGCATCCGGTCCAGACGGTCGGGACTCACCGCGGAACCGGGTGTCGGTGGTTCGGTGCCGACGGGAGCGGCGGAGCTGAGTGCGAGGGTCTCGTGGGCATTGAGGTCCGCGATCAGGCACGCAGCGTCGTATGCGCTGACGTCGCACAGTGTTTCGGTGTCCGGCATGGCGGTGGCAGTCAGAGTGCCATTGAGTGTTGGGGTTTCTTCCCCCATGGGAGTGGTGACGGCAGAGGTTTCCCGTGAGCGCGCCAGTGGATCGGTGACAGGTGTAGTGGTTGTTGCGCGCGCGAGGACTCGGCGGCGTAGTTCGTGGGCGTAGTCGGCGAGTTGAACGTCGATGCCGGGCCAGGGTGTCGGTACGGGTGGACACTGCCGGGCGGAGGACAGGTCGCGTAGGGCGCGGAATCGTGGCTGTGTCGCGAGGGTGGGAGAGGGTCCGGTGTTGGCTTGCCCGACCAGCGCGAAGAGCGCGTGTTCGTCTGTGGCGGTGAGGGTCTCGTGAGGGGCGATGACGAGCGGGTTGGGGGTGGTTGTTGGGAGGCGGTGCCGGATCCAGCGGTCGGCGCGAGCACGCAGGACCGCGGCGGTGTCGCGGGCGGTGGCGAGGGATTCGCCGAGATCGTCGTAGTTGTTGGTGGCGATACTGGCGACCAGCTCGGCGGTGTCGAAGTGGTGAGCGTCGGCGAGAGCGATCGTGTCGAGCAGATCCCGGTAGGTCGGTGACTGTTTCGCGTCATGGAAGTACATGACCGGTAGGGCCCGATCGAGCAGGTATTCGGCGCGGGCGTCGGCGAGCAGCTGGTGGGCGTGCTGGTAGCTGGCGTGGATGCGGCGGTCGGCAGCGGCTTGTTCGGCGCGCATGATGTCGATGGCGGAGCGGTTGTCGTCCTCGCGGGCGAGCACGCGGGCGAAGCAGCGCAACGGTTCTTGCGGGTCGTCGGGTTGCTGGTCGCCGGAGATGTCGACAAGGGCGTCGGTGGCGAGGTAGAGGCGGTTGAGTTCGGATCCGCGGGTGAGACCGACATAGGCCAGGGCACGGCCGAGGGTGGCGTTGAGGAGCAGGTAGGCGCGGCGCACGGTGATGCCTTGGGCACGGTGGACGGTGGTGGCGTAGCCGAGTTCGACGTGCTCGCTGATGTAGTCCGGTGGCAACAGGACCGATCCGCGGTGGCTGGTACCGGTGACGGTGATCGAGCCGTCGGTGTGGACGCGGCGGATGCGCCACAGGTCGCCGTTGTCGACCTGCGTGCCGTGGCGCCGCCCGCCGATGATCTTCAGGTGGGGGTTGTTGGCGCGGGTGACGACGATGTCGCCGGGGAATCCGCAGTGCCCGTCGGACAACGGAATCCGGCCGCCATCGGTGCGCACGCGTCCGGTGTTGATGTGTGCGGCTTGGGTGGCGGTGTTGAGGGCGGAGACGTCGTTGAGGGTGGCGGCGATCATGACCGAGGAGATTCCGGCTGCGGTGTCGGCCAGGTGTGCGGTGAGGATGGCGGTGCGCAGTTGGTCGCTCATGCCGTGGGTGATCCGGCCGTGATCGTGGTAGAACTCCCACGCTGTCTTGGCGTCGCCGGCGCGGACAGCGAGGGTGGCCTCGGCTTCGTTCGGGTCGTCGAAGCGGACAACCTGTCGAAGCTGGGGAGCGCGGAGATCGCGGGCGATGGTGCGGATGATGCCGCCGGATTCGACGGCGGATAGCTGTTCGGGGTCGCCGATACAGCGGATGATCGCGCCGTGGCTGGTGGCCACTGTCAGGAGTTTGTCGAGGTCGAAGGTGGCGGCCATGGCGGCTTCGTCGATGAGAAGCATCGTGTCGGGTGTCAGTCCGGTGGGGACTCCGAAGGTGATTTGGGCGAACAGTTTGTGCAGGGTGCGGGCCGGGGCGTGGAGGCTGGCGCCGAGTTCGCGGGCGGCCGAGGCCGACGGTGCCAGCGGGATGACGGTCCGCCCGGCCGCCTGCCACGCTTCGGCGACAGCTTTCATGGCGGTGGTCTTGCCGGTGCCGGCCGGGCCGATCGCAACCGCGAGCCGCGTGTCGACGGTGCACAGATAGCGGGCGATCGCACGCTGGCCGGGATTCAAGTGGCAGGATTCGCGGGCTTCGACGCGCTTGATCGCCTTGTCCACAACAGGAGCGGATAGCTGTCCGCGTACGGGCGTCCGGGCAGCCTTGAGCAGACGTGTTTCGGCGTCCAGCACGGCGGGGGAGGTATATCGGATGGAGCCGGTGGTGGTGAAAATGCTCTCCCCGGACGCCCGTGCCACGGCGGCTGGGACAGGATCCGGGTCGATGCTCAGCTGGATCGAGTGCCTGTCGCGGACCAAGGCAGTGACGTGGGCGACCGCGTCGCGGTGTGCTTGGTCGGAGGCGAAGTCGCAGACGGCGAGGCGGTCCTCGACCACGGAGGCAATGTTGGCTTCGGTCCATGTAGGGCGGCGCCGTCCCACGATCTCGGTGACCTCGACCGCGATGACCGCAGGATCGTAGACGCTGCGCTTGTGCACGGCGCAGATCTCGTCGATCCGATCGAGCACGGCCTGCTCCGGCTCGGGGACGAGCCGGGCAACTACCTGCGCACGAGCGGCGGTCCGCGCCTGCGGCGAATCGAACAAGCAGCGATCGAGCTGGGAATTGATCGCGTACTCGAGTTGCGCTGGAGCAGCGGCCGGCAGCGCGGCGATACCGCCGAGGTCGACACCGACCGCGGCCGCGGTTTCGTTCGGATCGAAGGGCCGGGGCGCGTCGGGATGGGTGTGTTCCCAGTGCAGGCGGTCGACGAATTCCTGCCCGCTGCGGTGGCCGAACACGGCGCGGAATCGGACGCCCCATTCGGCGATCATGTGCCGCAATGTGGTCGGCAACGGCTTGTGCTGGCGCGTCTCGAGGGTCGCTTGCTGCGCGAGTTTGTACTGGGTGGTCAGCTTCGGGTTGTGTCCGTGTGTGTCCCGGTAGTGGGCGGCGAGTTGTTCGAAGCGGGCCAGGATGTCGTCGCGGCGGGAGAATTCGGCAACCATGGCTTCGGTTACGCCGACGACTTCGAGCACGGGCAGTTTGCCGCGCCCGCGGGTGCGTTCTTCGAAGCGCCATCCCATGCGCCGCTTGAGTTTTCCGACGATGGTGGCGTTGTAGCGGCATGACAGCGACACCGCTGCCGCGTAGAGCGCTCGCGCATCCAGCGCCGACCATTCGCCGTCGGAGCCGAGGACCTTTCCCGAAATCACCGCGTGCGTATGCGGATTCATGTCCCCTGCACGGTTGTCGTAGTGGGTGAACGCGGCGATGATCAGCCCGGTCGCGTCGATCTGCCTGACGCCGTTCGCGCCGCGGCGGGTCACCGCGTAGCGGGATTCGGCGTACTCCAGCACCTCTGTCACGGCCTCGAGGTGGCATTGCCAGATCTCGCGGCGCACCGCATCCGAACCCAGCCCCCACAGAATGCTGATCGATTTCTGCGGGGTGAACACGCAATCGAACCCGGCCACTGCCTTGCGCGTGCGGACTTTCTCCGCCGCCAGCGCCTCGGCGATCTCAGCGCGGTCCGGGACGCGACCGAGTGTCGTGGCGAGGTGTTCGCGGGCGGCATCGGTGCGCAGGATGGTGCGCTCGTCCCAGTCGGGCCGGCACCGCTGGGTGAGGGTGAATTCGTCGACCTTGCGGTCGAAAATGTTGCGAATGGGGCTGGGCTCGGTGGAATATTCGTAGAAGATTCTGCCGATTTGGGCGGCTTCGACCGCCTGTTTCGCCGTCTTCCCTTCGGCGATCGCCGCGGCGATGATGGCGTCCGCGTCAGGGTGCAATCCTTCCCCGAATAATGCCTGCATCTGTGCTTCGGTCACATTTCCGGACAAGCCGAGTGCACGCGCGCCGCGGCCCATCCATACACCCGGTGGGGTGCCGTGCTCGGTGTAATAGTCGGTGAGGTCACGGGTGCGGTCGCGCAGGCGATCACCGCTGGCCACTTGCCTGGTCAGGTACTCGTAGCCGTCTCCGGCGTGTAAGCGGTGAAGGGTCATCACCTCTTCGAAAATAGCGCGGAATGTAAACTCTAAAAAGACATTACCCACGAGTAAGCATGTGAATGCAAGAGGTGTGTCGATGAATAGAATAAATCCCATATGGGGAGTGATGGTGAGGAATTTCTGGAGGGATTGATGAATGTAACGAAGGGGTGGGATGTTGGATGAAGAGAGGAAATGAATGAATGATTCACCGCGCGGGACAGGCCGGGCGAAACGGTCCCGGGCGCGGGATTCGGGAAGGGAGGTCCGCGATGGCGGATACAGGGAATGCGCGCAAGTGGGCGCACGGGGTGATGGCGGAGATGCTCGCCGAGCAGGCCCGACTGGTGCGGGCGAACGAGTCCGATCTGGTGGAGTTCGGCAAACTGTACGGGCGGCTGAGGCGGGCGGCGTGCAGGCGGGACACCGCGATCGCCGCCGCGAACGCGCGATATGCGCGGGTGGAAGCGGAAGCCGAAGCCGGGGCAGGAGCCGCGCTGGCGCGCCTGCACGGACGGGGCATGAACGAATCGCAGTTGTGCGCGATCACCGGGCTCGGCGTGGGACGGGTTCGGCAACTGCTGCGTAGCGCGACACTGGACCCCGATCCTGGTGAGGACACGGGGATCGGGGAGCGCGATCTACCGGTAGCGGTCGTCGAAGTGGATGAGGGTGCAGCGGGGGATCATCCAGCGCAGGCCGGGCAGGGCGAAGATGCGCAGGGCGATGGGCGAGGCCCACGCGCCGTGCTTGAATGCGTACGCCCAGTGCCCGGCCAGCCAGATGACCAGGCCGAGCGCGAGCCACCCCAGTCGGCCGGGAATCGCGCGAGCCGGGGTCAACACCAGCGCGAGCAGTGAGTCGAACACGATGAAGAACCCGACGATCCGAGCCAGAGTGGGGAACGCCCACCACAGCAGCAGCGCGGCAAGTACGGCGACGGCCGCGATCCAGATCAGTCCCACGATCGATCTCCTTCCTCCGTGAATGGCTCACGGGCGGTCGAGGTGTTCACCGCAGCCCTGCGCATGCACGGGTTCGGTCGTAGTAGCGGGCCTGGCCGATCAGGCGCTCCTCGTGCTCGCACAGGGCGTGGATGGCGGCGGCGTCGAGCAGATCGTCACGGGCGACGATCAATTCGCGGACCTGACGCGACAGCATCAGCAGCGCTAACCAGGCCCCCGGCACCACCACGGACGGGACAGGTGAGGATTCGCGGACAGACATCGACAGCCACCTCCTGGTTGTCGTGCAGAACAGCAGCAGGGAGCCGCTCACGGATGAGCGGCTCCCTGCGTAGGTGACAGCGATCAGAAGCCGGGCTGATCCCCGACACCGGCACCGACCAGAGCGCGGTCACCGCGGCGGGCACCCGGCTGCTCATCGTCGGCCGCCTCGCGGACGTGCACCTCGGCAGTGACGTACTTGAGCGACGGCCCGATGTCATCGACGATCAGCTCAGTGATCCACTGCATAATGCCGTTGCGGTCCTCATAGCTGCGCTGACGCAGCCGACCGAAGACGACCGCCCGCATGCCCTTGGCCAGCGTGGCCGCGACATGATCAGCCAGCTCGGCCCACGCCACGCACCGCATGAACACCGTGGCACCATCGCGCCACTCGTTGGACTCACGATCGAACACGCGCGAGTTCTGCGCGACGGTGAAGTTCGCGACGGTCTGGCCGCTGGGCAACAGCTTGTGCTCGGGGTCAGCGGTGAGATTACCCATAACCGGGACGACGATTTCTCCAGCCATGACAATGCACTCCTCGAATGAGAAACGGAATTGGACTGACCCCAACCCCTCCCGACCCCCGATCCGGAGAACTCCGTGATCGGGCGGTGCCTGGAGGGCTGGCGATCTGCGGCTTCGCCATCAGGGGAGGGCCGGGCCCTGCGGGCCGGCGGGGGTTCTGCGGTGCGGGGATGGGGATCGCCGCGCTCTTTGCGGCGACCGGAGCGCCAGCGGAGGTTCGTCCCCATCGCCGTGCCGCAGGTTCATCGGCGGTTTACCCGACCACCCCTGATCCCCTTGGGGCAGATCGCCAGCACTCCGGACACCAGCTCGATCCGCGCACTGCTACTTGCCTGGGACCGCCGGACAGTTCACCCGTGCGCTCAACGTGACATGTCGAGGACTGGGACGCCAGTGCGGCGATGAGACGCGCGAACTGCAAGGTGTTGTTGGTGGGCATCGGGGTTCCCTGGTTAGAGTTGGAGGGGTCCCGGGCAGGTAAGGACTGCCCGGGACCCACTGTGTGCGGGGGATTTAGGCGGCGACGGGGGCCGCCCACCGCTCCATCTGTTCGCCGGTGATCGCCTCGACCAGCGCGGAAACGATGACTTCGGCCGCGGGCGGGGTGACGGCGTTGCCGTACTGGCGCACGCGTTCGCGTTTGTTGCCCAGTACGACGTAGTCGCGGGCGAACGCCATGGCCAGACCGATCTCGTCCGGGTCGAGCATGCGGAAACGCACGTCGTCGATATCGAGGTCGGCCATGGTGTCCGGATTGACCAGCGCGAACCGGTCGCGGGTGGAAACCGTGGGTACCGGTTGCCCGATGGGGCGGGCCAGTCCGTTGCTGTAGTAGGGCAGCAGTAGTGCTTCGCGGACCTGCTCGGGCAACGGGTCGGGGGTGACCAGTCCGTGGTGGTTGCCGCTGGCGGTCACCGTTGCCAAGGGGTCGGTGGCCGGGCGGGCGTCGGATGCTCCGCCGCGCAGTTCGGCGATGAAGGGCAGGAATGCTATGCCGGTTTCGGCGCGGGTGGTCTGGGTGCGTAGCGGCAGGCTGGCCGGTACCGCTTCCTTGCCGTCGCGGCCTTCGCACGGCACGACCAGGGCGTGGTTGCTGCCGTCGGCGACGATGGTGGCCAGTGGATCCAACAAGCCCACCGTGCGGGCGCGGTCGGACCGCAGCAGCGCCAGGAACGGGGCCGGGATCGCCAGTGCGTCGTTCTCGCGGGTGGTGCGCGTGCTCAGCGGCTCGGTGACCGGGGCCGCCGCGTCGCGCCAGGTGCCTCCGGCGGGGACCATGAGCGGGATGGCGTAGCGCTGCAACCCTGCCCGGATGCGGGCCATGGTCTTCTCGGCGAGGGGGCGGTCGCGGTCGCCGATGCGCTGGCCCGGTATCGACCAGTCGATGACGCTGGCGGCGGGGTAGGCGGGCGGTTCCACGATCGTGTTGCGACACCGGACGTGCGGGCACCGGTAGATGTACTGCTGGCGGTAGCGGCCCATATCCGCGCCTGGCGTTTTGAACACCTGCATCGCGTGGACCCATTGATCGCAGGAGGGGCAATAGGCCAACGGGCGCAACCATTTCGACCAATCCGGTGTGCGGCCCAGCTTGGTGTCCCAGTAGGCGACGTACAACCGGTCGCGCGACTGTGGTGCGACCGGGGTACGTGCGGGCTGGGCGTGCATCGAGTTCAACGCGATAACCCGTGTCTGGTAACCGAGTTCGCGAATCGAAGCCAGCCAGTGCGACCATTTGTCCCACTGGCGGACATCGACCACGTTCTCCACTACTCCGGCACGGATACGCCCACCGCGGGCGATCACCGTACGCAGGTACAGCGGAACCTCTTCCATGAGAGCGCGGCTGCGGTCGGCCTCCTCGTCGCGGGGAGTATCGAATAGGTCACCCTGCATGGTGGCGTCGTAGTCGCGTTTCTTGCCTCGCGCGACACTCCATTGCGGGCACTCCGGAGACGCCCAGAAGATGTCGGCGACAGGCAATGTCGCGACTCGCCTGCGTCCGTCTTTGCTGCTGAGATCTCCGCAGAAGTGGTCGGCGAGAGGGAAGTTGGCAGAGTGAGATTCGATGGCGCGGTCCCAGTGGTTCGCGCCGAAGAACACTTCGACGCCGGGTACTTGGCCCATCGCCTGCGAGTCGCCACCGGCGCCGCAGAACCACGACATGGCTTTCAACATGGGTGCGTCCCTTCGTATTCGGACGTGGGTCGGACACGACGAAGGGCCAGGCAGGTAAGGACTGCCTGGCCCTTCGAGGTGCGGGAGCTAGTTGATGAGTGGCTAGAACGGGTTGTGGTCGTGGACGGGCAGCACGTGGCCTGGCGGATAGCCGAGCAGAGCCTCGATCGGGTCGCTGAACATCGCGCTGCCGCCGGCGTAGTTGCCGCTGTGGGCTGTGTAGTAGACGGCCGGTTTATCCGGGTCGAGTTCCAGCGGTGTCAGGTTAGGCGTATTTCTGGGGCGGTTGTCTGCCGTCGAGCCGGTAGCGGTATTCGATGTACACGACCACCGCCGGGGCGGTGGCGCTGAGCCGGCTTTGCCGCCACCAGGGTGTGGCCACGACCCGACCGCCGTTGGTCTCGTCGATGAGGCCGACCACGGTGAGCTGATCGTGGCTGGCAGTGATACCGCGGTCTTGGTTGCGTTCACCGACCGGTAGACGTCCACACGTAGGCCGAACACCTCGGACCAATTCATGCCGGACATTCGTGAGGTCCTCTCTCAGAAGCGAATTCGGCGTCCGGAATCCCAGGTGCCGGAGCGGCACGGCGCGGGATCGATCCCACGATCCGGCAGGTGACTGCTTGTCCGAGGTGTTCGCCCGCGCATTCGGGGCTGGGGTCCGGGATGCGCTGGACCTGTTGCTCGGATCGTCGCGCGCGGGTTTCGAGTTCGTCGATTTCGCTGCCGACGCTGGATTCGTAGTAGTCGAGGGCTGCAGTGTGGTTGTCCGGATCAGGCAGAGAGGCGGCTTTCCACATGCGCAGGAACAAGCCGACTGCGGCAGCGGTCAGAGGCGCGGTGAGGCTGGCGCGGTGGGTGAGCAACAGGACTTCCACCGCCGTACCAGGGCGGGTGTCCGCACCCGCGGCGACGCGTTCGAGAAGCTCGCGGCAGTGTGCGCGCAGCAGCATCTCGCAGTACAGGTTCACATTGGTCAGCTGCATCAGGTAGAACGCGTGGAACAGCACATCGGCCTGGCCGGGGTGGCGCTGCTGAGCAGCCGCGATTTCCTCTTCGGTCCACTGGTGCTGCTCGGCGTAATTGCCGCATATCCTGCTGACCTGGCGGAGCAAGAGCTCAGCGGTGGCGGTGCCGATCGTGTCGAAATCCATTGCTGCTCAGTCCTTTCGGGAAACGGTAGATGGACCGGGCGCGAGTGCGTCCGGTCCATCAAGGGGAGGTCGTTGTGTGGAGGCCAAGCTGTGGCCACCAGGTACGGCACTACGGCCCGTGCCGGTTATGCCGAAATTCGTTGTTGCCACCTTTGTTTGGAGTTCGAGAGATGAATTGATCCCATCGCGGCATGCCTGCGGACCTAGTCCGGATCGGGGGTGGAGCTGCGATCAGGACGGTTGGTGCGGATGGGCCGGACGCGATGGACATGGGATGTGTCGCGTAAGTCGTCGTCGCCGTGGTCGTCGCAATAGGCCGTGGAGAGCCAGCGGCGAATCCCCCAGCGCTCCAGATCGATCCAGCGGGTCGCGGGCTTGTTGCATCCGAAGATCCAGCATCCGATCGAACCGTCGGGGAGCCGGTTGAAGTGCTGCACAGTCGATTTGCTGCTTCCCTTACCCATGACAGGAGAGTCCTTTCCGTTGGAGGAGAGTCGGCGCCGTCGGATCGTGGTGGCGGCACGATGAAGCCCCGCGCTGAGGCGGCGGGCAGGAGACCGGTGGCGCGCCGAGGCTTGGGGTGATTCAGTCGGGCTTGCCGCGGATGACGGTCCAGGTGACCGCTTGAAGGACCGTCGGGGTGATCGAGTGGTCGTGAGCGACGTGTCGGTAGAGGTCGGCGGCGGCGTCGTAGAAGCCGACGCGGCGCAGGCGGCGGGCCGGGTCCGAGATTCCGGCGACGCGTGCGGACCAGACGTCGATGACAACGGCGTCCGGGTCACCGAGGATCGCGGCGGCGAAGGCACGGGTCTTCGGTGCGGTCGCGGCGAACGTCGTCCACGGATCAGCGGCGACGAGAGCGGCGCGAGCACGGCCGACATTGGCACCGATCGCCCCTCGTGCCTCGCCGATGGTCAGTAGAGCGCGGGCGAAGCCGATCGTGCGCGCCCAAGGGGTGCGGGGCGAGAGGTGCGCGAGCACGATGGCGGCGGTCTCGACGGCGACCTCGCCCTCGATAGCGAGCTGGGTGGCGAGAGCACGTGCGTCGGGATACCAGCGGCGTCCGGCCTCGAGATCCTGTGGCGTCGCGGCGGCGAACACCCGAGCAATGTTGCGGGCGATGCGGCGAGGTGAGAGCCCGGCCGTGATGATCGGATCACACGACATCGGGTCACCACCGGGACGAATCCGTGACAGCGGGAGCGACCGTATGGGCGATGTTGTCGTCCGAACCCGTGACGGTGAATACGGTTGCGCTGCTGTCGAAATCGAGCCGTGCCTCGCGGGCCAGGCGCGCCGCGTCGCACGGAGTCCCAGCGGTGAGGTCGATTTCCCAAAGCACACGAAACTCAGGCATGAGCACTCCTCGGGAGCGGAAGGAAAGACTGCGGGACGGAAGGCCAGCGGCGGAGATCACTGCGGTCGGGCCAGACGGCGCGGCCGGTTGGCGCCGATGGTGAAGCCGCTGGCGATCGTGCGATACATCTCACGGGCGGTGAAATTCTGGATTCCGATGTGGCCCTGCGCCGCGGCGGCAAGGGAGTCACGGGTGAACAGCTGGTCGAGTTCTCCGCCCGCCACCAGACGGCCGAGAGTGAACGAGGCGCGGAACAAGGTGATGTTGCGAACGCCCGGCTCCGCTGCGCGGACGTTGTGGGTTTCGGCGGCGACGATGGCGTTGAGGTAGGCGTCGAGACTGCGGGGCGGTGTCGACATCGAACGGTTCGGGGAAAGTGGCTGTGGCGCAAGCAGTTCGACTATCCAGTCCGGCAGCACCACCGGTGGACGGGCAGACAGAACGCGGTAGGAGCCTGGTCCGATCCGCGATCCTGCGGCCACGACGTAGCCGCCGTGTCCCCGCGAGTCGATTCCGGCACCGATTCGAGAGGCGGTATTGGGCAGGCGCATACCGGCGGGAACCCGGTAGTAGAGGTGACGGCCATTCGGTGTCGCCACCGCGAAGGTGAGCAACGACGCCCGCGCCGATGCATCAACCGCGAGCTGGCAGAGGGTGTCGGCCCCGTCGTGGTCATGGCGGGTGTCGAGGTCTATCACATGCAAATCGCTGGGGCCGGTAGCGATTCCGATGTTGTAGGTGGGATTGCGTGTCCACCATCGAGTGATGCGATCGTGGTCGGTCGTGGCCTGGTTTGGCCAGGCCACGATGGCGGGACGTTTGGAGCCTGGCCGCAAAGGAAAGACCATCCACCCCCGCTCCGCCGCAGCGTAGGCGGCGTCACGGAATCTGTTGGGGGACACGGCGTATTCCTCCTCAAAGTGGTCGCGCCGGGCCCGGCTCTCCTGAGTGGGAGGGCCAGGCCCGGCGCGATGTGTGGATAGGTGCTCAGGGTCACGAAGTGGCCGCAGCGGGTTCGGGTGTCCAGGACACGACGGTGCGCCCGGAGGTCAGATCGGTGATCTCGATCGAGTCGACCGTTTCGCCGCATGCGTGGTTGTGCGCGACGATCTGTTCCGGTGTCGGCGTGTGCGCGGTGCACGCGTGCGCGACGGTGAGGAAAGGGGCCATCGATCCCCGGATGGTGGTGCGGGTCGTGGCGGCGACGCCTTTGCCGAAGTGCTCGGCCAGCTCGCAGCGTGGTGGCAGTGCCACAACGACTTTCGCGCCGACACTCAGCTTGTGCAGGACCTGGCCCTCGCGTGCGAGCCACCACCCGCCACGGTGGCGGCGCACCACATAGTCGAGCGGAAGTCGCGCGGTGAGCGCTCGGGCACCGGCCGCAGTGAGCGACCCGGAAACAGCTACGCGCATCTCGTCACCGCGATCTGTGACCGTGAACGCGGAATCGATGGTGTAGGTCGCGGTGCGGCGTTGCTGCCGCCCGCCGGTGGAGTCGCGGGTGAACGCCACGCCGGATGAGACCCGCCGTGCCGGGCCGCCGAGTTCGCGGCGCGCTGCCGCGGCCAGCTGGGCCGACCAGCTGGCCTCGGAGATCGGCGGATCATCGATCGACCGCGACAGCGTGACATGCAGCATCGAACCTTCGCGCTGCGCGACCACGGTGCTGCCCTGCGGGTTCTGGTATGCCGACATCGAGGGAACCTCCTTGAAAGCGATAGGGATTCACCAGCCGACCCCTGGGCGTGAAACGTGGCCGTGCTGGATCGGCGATGGGGTGAAGGATGGGGATCGGCTGGCGTGGGCCCGATGACATGCCCACGCCAGCCGACGACAACGCGCCCGGGGCCAGTCACAACCGCGGCGGCACCAGGACTGGCCGTGACGTGCGGGTGTGGTCGGTGGGGCGCTATACGCGGATACCGGCGGCGGGGAGGGCGGTCAAGCCGTTCCGCCGACGATCGGTGCCGGATATGTGACGGTTTGTGCCTGTTGGTGTGAGGCGCGGTGCGGCTTGACCGCCCGCGCCGCCGGTGTAGCGTGCGCCCGCCCACCGACCACCCGTACGCGACGAAACCGACACCCCGCACCTGATAAGGTCTGCGGCAGGATCGTCATCGCCCCTTTTCCTCGGGCGGGGGCAGCGTATTTGCGGGCACCGCTATCGTGTGGGTCCAGAATGGCTGACCAAGGTCTGGCGAATATCGTCTGCGCAGGTCACCAACTGTGCGTCACCGTCCGCGATGAATCGGTGACAGCCCGCTGACGCTGCCGAGGTCACCGGTCCGGGAACCGCGAGCACCGGGCGGCCGAACCGCGCGGCCCAGCGCAACGTGGACGCCGCCCCCGAGCGCGCCCCGGCCTCCACGACGACAGTCGCTGCTGACAACGCCGCGACCAGCCGGTTCCGGTCGAGGAACGTCTGCCGCCGAGCGGTCGAGCCCGGTGGATATTCGGTCACCACCAGCCCGTCGTCGGCGATCGCGTCCAGCAGCCGGTCGTGCGCGAACGGGTACGGGCGGTCGAGCCCGCACGGCATCACCGCCACCGTCACCCCGCCGACCGCCATCACCGCGCGATGCGCTGCCGCTTCGATGCCGAACGCTGCGCCAGCCGCCACAGTCCAGCCCGAACCCGCGAGATCAGCAGCGATCTCGGTGGCGACATGGTTGCCGCAGTCGGTGCTGGCTCGTGCTCCGATCACCGCGACCGCACGGTCGGTGACCTCCCGCAGCGACCGGTCCCCGCGCACCCACAACGCGACCGGCGGTGCGTCACCGACGTTGTCCGAGCGCGACGGCAGGCACTCCAACATCTCCTGCGGCCATTCGTCATCCTCGGGAGTCACCAACCGGCCGCCCAGACGCTCCACCAGGTCCAGATCCCGCGCCGCGGCCTTCAGGCCGGAGGCACCACGATCGAGGACATTCTGATCCACTGGTAGATCACCGGATTGCAGCATCAGGGCCGCTCGGCTGGGGCCGATCTGATCGATCAGCGCAGTCAGCGGGCCGCACGGACCCGATGCCGCGCGAGACAGTAACGCCCATGCCAGACGGTCAATGCTCATCGCGCGCCCTCCGTGCCGGAATCGGCTGTGGCGGCACCGATATCGACGCGCAGATCAGCGGCGGCTTCGATCCCGGAGTTGACGAGCTTGGCCAAGCGCGCGGGCGGCAGCGCCGTCTGCAACCCGATATCGAGTAGAACCGCCATCCTGTGCTCGGGATCAGAGGCCAGCGCCTGCTCGAGGGCAATCCCGGCCAGCACACCGTCGCCACGCAGATACGCACTGAACGCCAGCAAGGTAGCGGCCTCTGCTCGATCCGGGTCGGGCAGTGCACGCGTGAGAACACTCCACAGGTGCTCGGCAGCGTGCGCGTGCGCACCACCCGCGACGCCGAACATGACGTCGCGGACGGCCAGATCACGCAGCGCGACACTGACTTCGGCGATCGCGCGCGCCGGAATCGCCACCACGGCACGAGCCTGGGCGATGACCGACAGCACCCGACACAACGCCATCCTGGTGTAGGCGTCAGGATTGTTGATCTGGATCGCACGAGCCAGCCGCCGCTGCGCATCGGCGGCCGCGTCCGGCAGGTGAGCCAACACCTGTGCGCGCATCACTTTGTCGATGGCGATGAAATCGACCAACTCCTCTCGCGACGATCGCAGCACACGACCGGCAAAAACGTGTTGGGCAGCTACCTGCGAGGCCGAAGGGTCCGGCAGAAGACCGTGGAACTCCGGTGATTCGATGTTCCACCAACGAGCGGCTTCGCTGATCCGCGGCATTGCCCATGCTCCGGCGAGTACGACATCGCAGGCGGCCAGATCCTGTCGTAAACGATCGACCAGCCGTTGATGCTCGACATCGTTGGCACCGCAAGCGTCGTCGGGACGCGAGGCACGGTCATCGATGATCACCGCCAGCGCATGGACAGCACCAGAGCTCCGGCAAACCTTTACAAGGCGCTCCGGCAGCAGCGAATCTTGCCCTGCAGGAGGCAGATCGAGACGAGCAACGACCTGCACATCATGGGTGTGGGCAGACGATTGGCGCAGCACAGCGACGACCAACGACCGCTCCGGGACGAATCCCAGCATCGCCGGCACCGCGGCGATGAACTGACCAGGTTCCTTCAGCACAGCTTCGAACGACGACATCGACGACTCCTCAACGAGACGAGCCCGATAAGCGCGCCGAAACACCCGCGTACAGGTGTCCGCCGCGCCTTCGGGGCGGTGGGCGCAACGCGTCGACACCGGCGGCGTCAGTGGGCGGTCAAGCCGAGAAACCCACTCGTCCGGCCACGGTCGAACTGTCGGCACCTACCGTGGTCGGCACACGCGGCTTGACCGCCCACGCCGCCGGTGTAGCGTGCGCCCGCCCACCGCCCCAAAGGCCGCGTGGCGATATCGCCTAGTCGTTGATTCGACTGTCCAGTGACGAGTCCGGCACAGACAGGACCGAATTCCGTGATTGCGGTTCAGGATTCGAGCTGCCTAGCGCATCCAGACACATGGGGTTCACGGGCCTGGACAGAGCATGGTTGCCCAGTAGGTCACGCGCCTGACTGATAATCCGGCTGACACTCGAACGGCTGCGATCCATCTCGCGAGCGATCTGCGAGGGGCTCCACCCATCTTCGTGATGACGGGTGGGGACTCGCGCCACCACCGTGGGGTCACGGCGCCGGGCAGGGTCGCTCGCGCATATGAGTCTCGCGACCTGGATCCAGGATTCATCGCTGCGGGAGGGCTGAGCTGGTGTGCGCACATCGGAAGCGCATTCGTGGGCGTCGGGCACAGGGCCTGGGTCTGATTGATCGGGTGAGTTCTGCGTGCACAGAACTGCGGCAACTGGTGGCAGCATTGGCGAAGCCGCGTGCGCACGGGTGGTGATCGGGGTATGGGCGATGGCGAGCAGGGCGAGCGTCGCCTGGGCCTGGGAGCCCTCGACGATGACGGGCCAAATCCAGGCTTCCCGTTCCGAGATTCCGGCCATGACCGCGAGATCGCGCAGAGCGGTGAAGGACAACCGGAACGCCCCGGCCGCGATCAGCATGGTCATGAACGTCGTGAGCAAGTGGATGAGCCTGGATCGGGCGTGCGCACGCAGCAGCATCGTGACGCCGTGCACCGCTGTCATCAGCGCGACCGGGGGCACGACGGCGACCGCCGCAGCCACGATCGCCAGTGATCGAGCGTGCAGTACGGCGTGCACCGCATTGCCGGAGATGCTCACGGCGACGGACACGATCAGCACACACCAAAAGAAGCGGACGGAAGCAGAGGAGCCGAACTCGGAACGGGCATGGACGGGCTGTGCGCACTCGATTGCGCTCGTGCGCACGGAAGACCGGATAACGGTCATGAAGAACTCCATCAGCGTCGGACACCCGACCGCGCTTCGCGCCGGTGCCACACACGGGCTATTGCGCGGTCGGGTGCGGATGTCGAATCAGGCTGCGGCGAGTGGATGTGGTTCGCCGGTGAGAGTGGCCAGCGCGAGCGCGACCTCCTCGAGGCAGGCCCGCACGTAGGTCGCGGTCGAGCCGTCGGATTTGCTCTCGGCGTGGCCGGCATAGGCGCGGGCGATGGCATACCCGAAGGTTCGCTCGACCCAGGTCAAGGTCGTGTGCCGGAGCCAGTGCGTGCTGATCTGCTGCTTCTCCACCCACGGCAGCTCGAGTCCGATGCGGGTCCACAGGCCGTCGTAGCGGCGGCGCGTGATGGGTTTGCCGCTGCGGTAGCGCAGCAGTTGTTCGCCGGGATGCGCGCCGCGCGTCTGGGCATGGTGGAGCAGGTTGGCCATGAGTGTCGGGGAGACCGGTTGCCACCGTGAGACTTTGCCCTTTTCCCGTAGGAAGATCAGGCATTGCTGCGGATCCAGATCCTCCGGCCGCAGCGCCAGTGCCCCGCCGCGACGGCACGCGGTCTCCGAATGCAGCCGCAGCAGGAGAGTGTCCAAATCCGGGTCGTTGCCGGTAGTCGCCGCGACATGGGCGATCTCGGCGATCTGGCTCAGCGGCAGCCCTCGACGGGTGGACGGGACTCGGCGAGGTTTGGGCACCCGGCGCGCCGGATTGTCACCCGGGCGAATCAGTCCGTCGTTCTCCGCCTGCCGGTACAGGAACCGCAGGGCACCGATCATGGCTTCGGCGGCTCCGCGGCCATCGCGGGCATTGCGATCCTGCTTGGCGTTGCGCCGCGCGGTGTCTCGCATATCGGTGATCTCACCGACGGTCGGCTCGTCGAGGCGACGTGCGCCCCACAGCTTTTCGAGTGCCTTCCAATGGGTGTTGTAGGTCTTGAGGGTTCCCGGTGCGACCACCCTGGCTCTCACCACGGGGATGTACTCGGCGAAAGTTGGTGCTGTCGCGCGGATATCGAGCAGGTCAGCGGGGGTGATGCCCATCCGGGCCAGGAGCGTGCGGGCGGCGTCGAGTTCGGCCTCGTTGACCGGTTGCGCAGAGGTGGTCACTGCTGTCCACCCCCGTCGATCTGATCGCAGATACCTGCGACGAGAGTGTCGAATGCGTTCTGACAGACGATGATCAGCCGATTCTGATCCGGGTGCGCGGCCAGCAGCACCCGGTGGCCGATACGCACCCGCGCCGCCCGCCGGATCCGAGCGGGGATCGGCAATTGGCCGTTGCGGGCGATGGCGTACACGCCGTCCGATGGCGATGTGACAAGGATTACATCGGGCAGTACGGGCTCGATATGGATCGGCGTTCCCGCCTCCCAGCCCAACGACGACAGGACCGATCGTTCGGCGATCCGACCGGCATAGTTGACCAAGACCGACCCGAAGACCACCTTGACCCGGCTATAGGACGTGGGCGGCATCGCCTCGAGTCGTCCGCGCGCACGCGGGACGACAACCGATTCGGGAGAGGGCAAAGGAACGACCGGCGGAACAGTGCCGACCTGGTTCTTTGAAGGAAAGCCGCTGGTAGAAGGGCCGCCAGAAGCGTGTTCCAGTGCACTAGAGCACGGAACACGGTTGTTCTGTTCGTGAGTAGAGAAAGGGTGCGCCATCAGGGACTCGAACCCCGAACCCGCTGATTAAGAGTCAGCTGCTCTGCCAATTGAGCTAATGGCGCCTGCCCCGTGTTCCGGTGCGGGACAAACAGTAACAGGAGAGGGCCGGAGATGTGAAATCGCCTGGTGAGGCGTGTTCGCGGGCCGGCGGCCCGGTGTTAACGCCGCGGGGGTGCGCGGGGATCTATGGGGTGGAACTCGGCTCGTGTCGTGCGGTGTCGGCGGTGGTTCGGTCGCGGTGGGGCTGGCAGAATGGCAGGCGTGGTCTCGACCGGTCCCGCCCGGCGCGGTGGGTTGAGCTTCCAGTAATCGGTCGGATCCGAAGCCGTCGGCGCTTGGTGAGCGGCGCCGGGACTTGAAACGGGGTTGATGATGAGCGTTGGTCGAGGTCGACATCGGCCGTTCCGGAGAGTCGGCGGGCCGGTGGCCCTGCTCGCGGTGGTGGTGCTCGGATTGACGGCGTGCGGGGCGTCCTCGGGTAGCACCGTCGACGTGGCGATCGACAGCAATCCGATCACCGAGCTGATCAAGCCGAAGCTGGTGTCACCGGTGAAGGACGGCGACAAGGGCGTCTCGCCCGCGATGCCGATGGCGTTCAAGGTCGACGACGGCAAATTCACGAATGTGACGTTGACCAACCCCGACGGCAAACAGGTGCAGGGCACGCTGGCGGCGGACGGCCGCACGTGGGAGACGGCGGAGGTGCTCGGCTACGGCCGCACCTACCAGTTGACGGCCGACGCGATCGGTCTCGGCGGCGAGAACTCGACCCGGCTGAGCTTCACGACGAGTTCGCCGAACAATCAGACCAAGCCGTATCTGACGGTCGCCGAAGGCGAGGTGGTCGGTATCGGCCAGCCGGTGGCGATCCAGTTCGACGAGAACATCCCCGACCGCAAGGCCGCGCAGGAAGCGATCGAGATCACCACGACGCCGGCGGTGGAGGGGGCGTTCTACTGGGTGAACAACCGCGAGGTGCGCTGGCGGCCGGAGCATTTCTGGGCGCCGGGGACGCGCGTGGACATCAAGGTGAACGTCTACGGCAAGGATCTGGGCAACGGGCTGTACGGCCAGCAGAACATCACCTCGCATTTCGTGGTGGGTGACGCGACGATCTTCACCGCCGACGACAACACCAAGCAGGTGACGGTCGAGCAGAACGGCCAGGTGGTGCGCACGATGCCGACGGCGATGGGCAAGGATTCCACGCCCACCCCGAACGGCGTCTACATCATCGCCGACCGGCACGAGCACATCATCATGGACTCGTCCACCTACGGTGTGTCGGTGAACTCGGCCGACGGATACCGCACGCCGGTGGACTGGGCCACGCGCATGTCCTACAGCGGCATCTTCTTCCACTCGGCGCCGTGGTCGCTGGGCGATCAGGGGTACCGCAACGTGAGTCACGGTTGCTTGAACCTGAGTCCGGAGAACGCGCGCTGGGTGTTCAATACGGCCAAGCGGGGCGATATCGCGATCGTGAAGAACACCGTGGGCGGCACGCTGTCCGGTGTGGACGGTCTGGGCGACTGGAACATTCCGTGGGAGCAGTGGAAGGCCGGTAACGCCGACATCGGCTGACCCTGGTACGACGAAGGCCCCCGGTTTCGAGATCGGGGGCCTTTCTTCGTGGTTCAGGGGATGTTCGGGCCCGGGGTGCCGTCGCAGGTGAGGTTGCGGTTCATGGCGCTGCCGACGGCGGCGCACACCAAGGGCCCGCCGAAGATGAGCTGTTCCAGCGCGGCCCCCGACCCGCTGTCACCGGATCCGGTGGTCGTGGTGCCGCCGGACGATCCGGTGTCGAACGCCGACCCGCTGGTGATCCCGGCCGATCCGGTTCCGGCTCCGGTGCCCGCGGGCAGGTCGATCGGGGTGGGGGCGACGGCTGCCGTCGCGGTCCCGCCGGACCCGCCGACCAGGGCCGCGCCGACGAGTGCTGCGAGAACGGCGGAACGCTTCACGAAGTGCTGTCCTTCTACTCTCCGGGCGGATGTCACCGCGACACCGCCCAACCCGGCATCCTACGTCGCCGTCGGGAGATGAGGACCACATTCGGACACGAATATGTTTCACACCACTAGGGGCTGTGCGACCGGCTCGGCACCGGGTTCTCTGGGCGCATTCCCCGCTCGGCCCGACTCGATCTGACGGGATGCAGCCGAACGCGGTCGACTACTCGAATGGGCCGTCCCGACCTGCCGCGATCGAGGCCGCGAACCCGACCGCGCCAGTAGTCGCGTGGCGTCAGTCCGACTGCCGCAGATCGTCAGCCGGGTGGTCGCAATCGGTCAGCCAGACTGTCGCAAACGGTCAGTCTGAGCGTCGCAATCGGTCAGTCACGACTGTCGCAAACCGTCAGTCAGAGCGTCGCATATCGTCAGCCAGCGCGCCACGAACCGTCAGGTAGAGCGCCGTGTACCGTCCGTCAGGACGCGAAGCCTGATCGGCCACCGGTCCCTTTTTGGTGCTCTTTCGCGGACAACACGCCCACCAACGGAAAAGACCCGGGTGGGCCGATTTCTCGGACCACCCGGGTCTGGGAGGGTGAGTGACGGGACTCGAACCCGCGACAGCCAGGATCACAACCTGGTGCTCTACCAACTGAACTACACTCACCGTGGCCGGTGAAACACCGGCGCGGTAGATACTAGCGTGTCGGCCCGCCGAATCCCTAATCGGTTTCCGGCGCGCCGTTGACCTGGGCCGATGCGGCGGGTCGTGGGGTGCCGCCGAGTGCGGAGGCCACGGCGTTGATCTCGGCGGAGGAGGGGCCGGGTGGGGCGACGAAGGCCGTGCGGCGGTAGAACTCGAGCTCGCGGATGGACTCCTTGATGTCGGCGAGGGCGCGGTGGGTGAGGCCCTTCTCCGGCTGGCCGAAGTAGATGCGCGGGTACCAGCGGCGGCACAGCTCCTTGATGGAGCTCACGTCGATCATGCGGTAGTGCAGGTGGCTGTCCAGCGCGGGCATGTCGCGGGCGATGAAGGCCCGGTCGGTGGCGATCGAATTCCCCGCCAGCGGAACGGTTCCCGGGGTGGGCGCGTAGGTCTTGATGTAGTCGAGCACCTGCTGCTCGGCCTCGGCCAGCGTCACGGTGGAGCGGCGGACCTCCTCGGTCAGCCCGGAGCGCGCGTGCATGTCGACCACCACCGGGGGCATCGCGGCCAGCGCTTCGTCATCGGCGTGGATGACGATGTCGACGCCGTCACCGAGGATGTTGAGATCGCTGTCGGTCACGAGCGCGGCCACCTCGATCAGCTTGTCGCCGTCGAGACGCAAGCCGGTCATCTCGCAATCCATCCACACCACAAGTTTGTCGGACACGCAGGCAACATTACTGCCACCTCGGTGTGCACCTTCGGTGAACAGCCCTGTTCGTTTCCCTCGCGCGCGTCGCGGCGCCGGCGACACCACCTCGGCTATCACCCCTCCGATCGCGGTCGCCGGGACTACAGTTTCGGCAGGGTCCCGCCCCACGACCGGCGCGGCGCCCGGTGATGCGGTTGGCGAGCGGTACCCGGACGGAGGACGTGCGATGACCACCCCCCAGGAGAAGGCGGCAGCGGCGCGCAAGGCGGCCGAGGAAGCGGCGCGCGTGGCGGCGGAGGCGGCCGCCGCGGCCGAAGCCGCCGAACGCGAAGCGGCGGAGCACCAGGTCGCGACCGACGGCGCGGGCGCGACCGCCGAGGACCCGGATCCCGCGGGCGCCGCATCCACCGCCGCGAGCGCGAACGCCGCCGCGAACACCGGCACATCGTCGCCGGACGCGGACGCCGCCACGAAACCCGCCGCCGCCGAATCGAACTCGGCCGCCCAGGAGATCGCTTCCGGCTACGCCGCCGAGGGCGCGGCTCTGGAACTCGGCACGGTCGTGGTCGACGGCACCGTCGACCCCACCGCCCGCGTCCGCATCCCGATGCGCACCCTGAACCGCCACGGCCTGGTCGCGGGGGCCACCGGCACCGGTAAGACCAAGACTTTGCAGGGCATCGCCGAACAGCTCTCGCAGGCGGGCGTTCCCGTGGTGCTGGCCGACATCAAGGGCGACCTGTCCGGCCTGAGCCAGCCGGGGGAGGCGAACGACAAGATCACCGCACGCGCGAAGGAGACCGGCGCGGAAGGCTGGGCGCCGAGCGGATTCCCCACGGAGTTCGTCTCGCTCGGCACCGGCGGCATCGGCGTGCCGATCCGCGCGACGATCACCTCGTTCGGCCCGGTGCTGCTGAGCAAGGTGCTCGACCTCAACGACACCCAGGAGTCCACGCTCGGCCTGATCTTCCACTGGGCCGACCAGCAGGGCCTGGCGCTGCTGGACCTGAAGGATCTGCGCGCCGTCATCACCCACCTCACCAGCCCGGAGGGCAAGGAGGATCTGAAGGGCATCGGCGGCGTCTCGGCGCAGACAGCGGGCGTGATCCTGCGCGCGCTGGTGAATCTGGAGGCCGACGGCGGCGACACCTTCTTCGGCGAACCCGAACTGGACCCGGCCGATCTGCTGCGCGTCGCGGGCGGGCAGGGCGTGATCACGCTGTTCGAGCTGGGCGCGCAGGCGGCGCGGCCGGTGATGTTCTCCACGTTCCTGATGTGGGTGCTGGCCGATCTGTTCCAGACGCTGCCCGAGGTGGGCGATGTGGACAAGCCGAAGCTGGTGTTCATCTTCGACGAGGCGCACCTGCTGTTCGCGGACGCGTCGAAGGCGTTCCTGGAGCAGGTCGAGCAGACCGTCAAGCTCATCCGGTCCAAGGGCGTGGGCGTGTTCTTCTGCACCCAGCTGCCCACCGACATCCCGAATCCGGTGCTCTCGCAACTGGGTGCGCGCATCCAGCACGCGTTGCGCGCCTTCACCCCCGACGATCAGAAGGCGCTCTCCAAGACGGTCCGCACCTACCCGAAGACCGCCGTCTACGACCTGGAGAAGGCCCTCACCTCGCTCGGCACCGGTGAGGCCGTGGTGACGGTGCTCTCGGAGAAGGGTGCGCCGACGCCGGTGGCCTGGACCAGGATCGTGCCGCCGCGCTCGCTGATGGACACCATCGGCGCGGACGCCATCAAGTCCCGCGCCTTGTCGAGTCCGCTGGCGGGCAAGTACGGACAGACCGTCGACCGCGAATCGGCCTACGAGATGCTGGCCGCGAAGCTGGCCGCCGCACCCGCCGAACAGCCGGAGGCCGCGCGGGCCCCCGGCCGTTCGCCGAGCAACGCCGAGGAGGACTCGGCCGCCGAGCGCATCATGAAGAACCCGGCGGTGAAGAGCTTCCTGCGCTCGGCCGCCTCCGCCGCCGGCCGCGAGATCAGCCGCAGCCTGTTCGGCACCCGCAAACGCCGCTGAGCGGAGGCTGTCGACCGTTGAGGTCGTGAACGGTCGACGCAGTGATCTGGTCGACCGTGCTCGGCGGCCGACCCGGGGTGCGCGGGAGCCGAGCCGGTGCCGTCCGGTGCCCGGGAGCCGGACTTGGCCGAGCGCGACCAGGCGGTGCCCGGGCCGTGGTTGAGGCTGGGTCCCGCCGTGCGCGGAAGCCGAGCCGGGCCATGGTCGGTGGCCGAGCGGGCCGAGCAGGTCAGGCCCACCGAGCGCCCCGGACCATCCTCACCGCCCGATATCGCGCACCAGCAGATCCTCGACGGTCTCGCGGCGCACGAGCACCCGGGTGCGTCCGTCGCGCACCGCGATCACGGGCGGCCGGCCGACGCCGTTGTACGCCGAGGCCAGGCTGTGGTGGTAGGCGCCGGTGCAGGGCACGGCGAGGACTTCGCCGGGGTGCAGGTCGGCGGGCAGGCGCACGTCGGCGGCGAGCACGTCGCCGGCCTCGCAGTAGCGGCCCACGACGGTCGCCACCATGTGCGGCCCGCACGGGTGGCGGTTGGCGATCACCGCCTCGTAGCGCGCGCCGTACAGCGCGACGCGCGGGTTGTCGCCCATGCCGCCGTCCACGGTGACGTAGGTGTGCCCGCCGTCGACGTGTTTGACCGAGAGCACCCGGTACAGCGTCACGCCTGCCCGCGCGACGATGGCGCGTCCGGGTTCGAACGCGATCCGCGGCCGGGGGAAGCGGTGCCGGGCGCAGGCCGCGTCCAGGCCGTCCTCCACGATGTCGGCGAGTTCGCTGAGGTCCATCTCGGCGTCACCGGACCGGTAGGCCACCGCGTGCCCGCCGCCGAGGTCGAGTTCGGTGAGCAGCACGCCGTGCGCGCGATGCGCCTCGGCCGCCGCGGCGACCATCCGGCGGATCGCCTCGCCGTAGTGGTCGGGGTTGTGGATCTGGGAACCCAGGTGGCAGTGGAAGCCGACGAGCTCCAGATTCGGTTGTCCGACAAGGCGTGCCACGGCCTCGGCGGCGGCGTCGCTGCCCAGCGGCAGCCCGAACTTCTGGTCCACCACGCCGGTGCGCACGGCCGGGTGCCCGTGCACGTCGATCCCCGGCGAGAGCCGAAGCAGCACGCGCTGGCGCCGGGTGGCCAGCGCGGAGAGCAGCGTGATCTCGGTGAGCGAGTCCACCACGATCCGGCCGACGCCGTGGCGCACCGCCGTCCGCAGTTCCTCGGAGGTCTTGCCGTTGCCGTGCAGCACGATTCGCTCGGGGTCCACGCCGGCGGCCAGCGCGACGGCCAGCTCGCCGGCCGAGCACACGTCCACCGAAAGACCTTCGGCGGCAACCCATTCGGCCACGCCCGTGATCATCAAGGCCTTGCCCGCGTAGATGATCTCCGCCTCGGGGAACCTCGCGCGGTAGGCGCGGCAGCGGTCGCGGACCTCGTGTTCGTCGAGGACGTAGACCGCCGTGCCGTACTCGTCGGCGATGTCGGCGAGGGCTACCCCGCCGACCGTGATCCGTCCCTCGGTGTCGTAGTGCGTATTGCGCGGCCACACCGCCGGGTCCAGCCGCGAGGGCATTCCCGACTTCAACGAGGGGAAGATGTCGAGCAGCGTCACAGTGTTCTCCTGGTGTGCCCCCGCTTTCTCGGCACTGCGGGGCCGATGCCAGGACTACGCCGATCCGGGCCGGGTGAACCGCTCGCCTACGCCTCCTTGACGCGCCCGCGCTCGTTCCTGACGGACCGCTGACGCCGGCTCAGCCGCCGAGCTTGCGGTAGAACGCCCCGGCGATGGGCGCGGTCACCGCGCGCGGACCGTACTGTCCCGCGACGCTCATCCCCTTGCTGATCAGGCCGGGGACCACGCGCATCTTGTTGCGGGCCAGCGCGTCGATGGACACCTTCGCGGTGTGCTCGGAGGACACCCACATGAAGTCGGGCACCATGCGGTCCACGATCGACGCCTCGGCCGGGTCGGGGGTCTCGGTGCGCACCGGGCCGGGCGCGAGCAGCGTGACGTGCACGCCGGAGCCCTTCAGCTCGCCGCGCAGCGATTCGGAGAAGGTGTTGGCGAAGGCCTTGCTGGCCGCGTAGGTGGCGTTGTTCGGGATCGGCATGTTGCCCGCGGCCGAGCCGCTGATCAGGATGCCGCCCGCGCCGCGCGCGATCATGCCGGGCAGCACGGCGAGGGTGAGGTCGTGCACCGCCACCGCGTTGAGTTCCATCTGGGCGCGTTCGTAGGCCAGATCCAGTTCGGCGACCGGCCCGAACGTGGCGATGCCCGCGTTATTGCACAGGATCGCGATATCGCGGGCGGCCAGTTCCTCGGCGAGCGGCCCGCGCTGGTCGCGGTCGGCCAGGTCGACCGCGCGCACCTCGGCGGTGATGCCGTGCGCGAGCGTGAGCCGCTGCGCGAGCTCGTTGAGGACGTCGCCGCGGCGGGCGACGAGGATCAGCGAATAGCCGCGACCGGCAAGATCGGCGGCCAGGGCGGTGCCGATGCCGGAGGAGGCCCCGGTGACGACGGCGCGGTTCTCGGAGGTGGGGGAGGGCAGGCTCACGCCAGCGATGCTAGGCGATGCCCGCCCGCCTACAGCCGCGCGGCCAGGCGGGTGCCCTGGTCGATCGCGCGTTTGGCGTCGAGTTCGGAGGCCAGTTCGGCGCCGCCGATGAGGTGCGGGGTGATGCCCGCGGCCAGCAGCGGCTGCTCGAGGTCGCGCACCGACTCCTGGCCCGCGCAGATGATCACGTTGTCCACCGGGATCAGTTGCGGCCGTTCGCGTTTCTCGCCGAAGCTGATGTGCAGGCCGTGATCGTCGATGCGTTCGTAGTTCACCCCGCCGATCTGTTCGACGCCCTTGGCCTTCAGCGCGGCGCGGTGCACCCAGCCGGAGGTCTTGCCGAGGCTCTTGCCGAACGTGCCCGACTTGCGTTGCAACAGCACCACTTCGCGCGCGGCGGGGGAGGGGCGCGGGGTGGTGAGCTGGCCGGGGACCTGCTCGTCGTCGGCGGTGACGCCCCACTCCTCCTTCCACTCCTCCAGTTTGAGCGCGGGATGCCCGTCGACGGTGAGGAATTCGCTCACGTCGTAACCGATGCCGCCCGCGCCGATCACCGCGACCCGCTTGCCGACCGGTTTCCCGTCGCGGACTAGTTCGGCGTAGGAGAGCACCATCGGGTGGTCGATGCCGGGGATGTTCGGGATGCGCGGCTTCACGCCGGTGGCGAGCACCACTTCGTCGTAGCGGCCTTCGAGCAGTTCGCCTGCGCTCACCCGCTTGCCGAGATGCAGTCGCACGCCGTGGATTTCGATCATCCGCGTGAAGTAGCGGATGGATTCGCTGAACTCCTCCTTGCCGGGGATGCGGCGGGCGATGTCGAACTGGCCGCCGATCTTGTCGTCGGCCTCGAACAGGTCCACGCGGTGGCCGCGCTCGGCCAGGCTCACCGCCGCCGAGAGGCCGGCGGGCCCCGCGCCCACCACGGCGACGCGCTTGGCGCGGCGGGTGGGCAGCAGCTTCAGCTCGGTCTCGTGCCCGGCGCGCGGGTTGAGCAGGCAGGAGACGGTCTTGTGCTGGAAGGCGTGATCCAGGCAGGCCTGGTTGCAGGCGATGCAGGTGTTGATCTCGTCGACGCGGTCCTGCGCGGCCTTGTTCACCCACTCCGGATCGGTGAGGAACGGGCGCGCGAGCGAAACCAGCTGGGCGTCACCGCGAGTCAGGATCTCCTCGGCGATCTCGGGCATATTGATGCGGTTGGACGCGCACACCGGGATGCTCACCTCGCGGGTGATCTTGGCGGTGAACTCCACGAACGCCGCGCGCGGCACCGAGGTCACGATGGTGGGCACCCGCGCCTCGTGCCAGCCGATGTCGGTGTTGATGATGGTGACGCCCGCCCGCTCCAATTCCTTGGCGAGCGTGACGATCTCTTCGAACGTCTGCCCCTTCTCCACCAGTTCGGCCATCGAGAGCCGGAACACGATGATGAAGTCGGTACCGACCGCCGCCCGCACGCGGCGCACGATCTCGAGCGGCAGCCGCCTGCGGTTCTCCGGCGACCCGCCCCACTTGTCGGTGCGCTTGTTGGTGCGCGGGGCGAGGAACTGATTGATGAAATAGCCCTCCCCGCCCATGATCTCGCAGCCGTCGTACCCCGCGAACTGCGCGAGCTGAGCGCAGCGGGCGTAGTCGTCGATGGTCTGCTCGACCCCGCGCGAGGAGAGCGCGCGCGGCCGGAACGGATTGATCGGCGCCTTGATCGAGGACGCCGAAACACTGCCCGGCATATAGGAATAGCGTCCGGCGTGCAGGATCTGGATGGCGATCTTGCCGCCCTCGCGGTGCACCGCCTTGGTGATGGCGCGGTGGCGGTAGGCCTCGGTCTTGTTGGTGAGCTTCGCGCCGAAGGGCAGCAGCCAGCCGGTGCGGTTGGGGGCGTAGCCGCCCGTGATGATCAGGCCCACACCACCTTTCGCGCGTTCGGCGAAGTAGGCCGCCAGCTTGTTCGTATCCCAGGCGCGATCCTCCAGTCCGGTGTGCATCGAGCCCATCACCACGCGGTTGCGCAGCGTGGTGAAGCCGAGGTCGAGCGGTTCGAACAGGTGGGGGAAGGAACTCATGGGGGCGTCTCGCCTTTCGCTCGGTCCGGGCGCGGGGCTGACGCGCCGGGACGCAGGGCTTGCAGTACCTCGTCGCACCATTCGGTGAACCCGGCCTCCACGCGGATACCGCCGCGCAGGACCAGGTACTGGTGCAGGGCCGTGCCGGAGAGCTGATCCGGCGCGGCGAAGTCGCGTTTCTCGATGAGGCGGTACACCTCGAGCCGGGCCGCGTGCTCGTCGCGGTGGCGGGTGATCTCCGCGCACAGGGCGTCGATATCGCCGTGGGCGGCGCCGCGGATCTTGACGCCGAGTTCGCTGCGCGGCAGGTCGGTGTTCGACGGCGCGGCGATCCAGCGGGCCAGTTCGGCGCGGCCCGCGGCGTTCACCGAGTACACCTTCTTGTCCGGCTTGCCCTCCTGCGCCACGGATTCGCAGTCCAGCCAACCGGATTCCTCCATGCGCCGCAGCACCCGGTAGATCTGCTGGTGGGTGGCGCTCCAGAAGAAGCCGATGGACTTGTCGAAGCGGCGGGCCAGCTCGTAGCCCGAACCGGCCCGCTCGGTCAGCGATACCAGCAGCGCGTGCTCGAGGGCCATGCGGCGACTTTACTCGGAACTCACAGTACTATGCAACCGAGTGCATAGCGTTCCGGCGCGCGTCGCGCGGCCGAACCCGGGTGCGCGACCTCCGCAGCCATTACGCTGCGTGGCATGACCGAGGTGGACGCGCGCGGCACGATCGGAGAGGCCGCCGGGCGCGGTCAGGTGGTCGCGTGGGGGCTGTGGGACTGGGGATCGTCGGCGTTCAACGCGGTGATCCTGACCTTCGTGTTCTCGGTCTATCTCACCAAGGAGGTCGGCGACGACCTGCCCGGCGGCGTGTCGGCCAGCGCGTGGCTGGCCTGGGCGCTCGCCGTCTCGGGCGTGGTCGTCGCGCTCACCGCGCCCGTCAGCGGGCAGTGGTTCGACGCGGCCGCGAAACGCAAACGCGGGCTGGGTGTTCTGACCGCGCTGGTGGTGTTGTCGATGATGGCGATGTTCTTCGTGCACGACGACCACCGCGACCTGTGGCTGGGCCTGGTGCTGCTGGCGTTCGGCGCCGCGGTCTTCGAACTGGCGAACGTGCCCTACAACGCCATGCTGCGCCAGGTGTCCACGCCCGAGACCGTCGGCCGGGTCTCCGGATTCGGTTGGGCCATGGGCTATTTCGGCGGCATCTTCCTGCTGCTCATCTGCTACTTCGGCTTCATCTCCGGTGACGGCGACACCCGGGGCATCTTCGGCATCCCCACCGACGACGGCCTCAATATCCGCCTGGTCGCGGTGCTGGCGGCGGTGTGGTTCGCCGCGTTCGCGCTGCCCGTGCTCTTCGCCGTGCCCGAATTGCCGCGCACCGGAGCCGATCCCGGCGCGGCGAGCGCGGGAATCCTCGGGTCGTACCGCGTGCTGTTCCGCGATCTGCGCGATCTGTGGCGCACCGATCGGCGCACGGTCTGGTATCTGCTGGCCAGCGCGGTCTTCCGGGACGGGCTGGCGGGCGTGTTCACCTTCGGCGCGATCCTCGCGGTGCAGGTGTACGGCATCGCCGACGCCGATGTGCTGCTGTTCGGCGTGGCCGCCAACGTGGTGGCGGCGCTGGGCGCGGTGGTCGCGGGCCGGTTCGACGACCGGGTCGGGCCCAAGCGGGTGATCGTGGGCTCGCTCGGGGCGATGCTGGTGTGCGGCGTCGCGCTGCTGATCGTGTCGGGCCCGGCTATGTTCTGGGTGTTCGGCCTGCTGCTCACCATCTTCGTCGGCCCGGCGCAGGCCTCGGCGCGCTCGTTCCTGGCGCGCCTGGCCCCGCCCGGCCGCGAGGGCCAGATGTTCGGCCTCTACACCACCACCGGCCGCGCGGTCTCGTTCCTCGCGCCCGCGCTGTTCGGCCTGTTCGTGTGGTTGTTCGACGCCGACCGGGCGGGCATCGTCGGCCTGCTGATCGTGCTCGGGCTGGGCCTGCTCGTGCTACTGCCCGTGCGCGCGCCGGAGAGGGATTCGGCGCAGACCGTCTGACGCGCCGGACTCGTCGGTGCGCCGGTCTCGTCTGAGCGTGTCGGTTCCGCCTGAGTGTGTCGGTCCGACCTGAGCGTGCCAGTCCCGCCTGAACGCGCCGAGCCCGCCTGACCACGCCGAGCCCGTCTGACGAGCCCGGCCCTCTCTCGCGTGGACGGTAGCCAGAGCCGCCGCCGAGGCGGGACTACCGGTCCGGGCCCGGCAACCGCACTACCGGTGTTCCGGCCGCCGCACGGACCACGGGAGGGAATCCCGGACTCGCCGGAGCCCGGACGAAGTCCGCGCTCACCGGTCCTTCGGCGGCCACCAGTTGTCCATGCCGAGCGCGATCAGCCGCACCTTCTGCACGGTGTTCGCGACGGCGTTGCGCTGCTCGCGCTCGTCGGCCGAGAGGTAGGTGGCGATACCGTCGGCGACGGTGCCCACCAGCAGGTCGGCGGCGATCTCCAGATCGCGCGGGCTCCAGTCGTCCAGGGTCGGCACCCGCGAGAGGTCGGCGACGAGTTCGCGCACGATCAGCTGGAGTTCCAGCGCGATCGCCTTGCGCAGGATGGCCGAACCGCCGTGCCGTTCGCGGGTGAGGAAACCGAAGATCGCGCGTTTGCCCGCCACCTGGTCGAAGACGAAGCGCACCGTGTCGGCCACGCTCGCGTCGGGCTTGCGGCGCACCTCGCGCAGCGCGAGCCGCAGCGCGGTGACGCCCTCGTCGACCAGGGCGGTGCCCAGATCGTCGAGCGAGGCGAAGTGCCGGTAGAAGGCGGTGGGCACGATGCCGGCCGAGCGGGCGATCTCACGCAGGCTCAGGGCCGCGAAACCGCGGTCCTCGGCCAGCGCCAAGGTGCCCTCGACCAGGGCCTGCCGCGTGCGCTCCTTGCGCTCGCCCCGGGTTGCTGCCTGCTCGCTCATCAGGGTGAGCATACATCCGTTCACCATTCGCTTTTCCACGTTGTGTAGTTCGGGTCACATGCTTTGCCGGTTGACACCGGCCCATGTCCATCGGTCACACTAAGTGAGTGTACAGGCGTGCACTGAAATTTCGTCCAGTGACGATCCGCACGCCCGACAGCCCATCAGTACCCACGAGCAGAGGCACGGAGAACCGAATGGTGGATCTCATCGACCTGGTGCAGACCCTGACCACGCCCCACCCGCTGGACCGGTATCTCGAACTGGTCCGCCCCACCCTCACGGTGCGGCAGACGCGTGCCGAGATCACCCACGTGCGCCGCTCGGCGCCCGGCTCGGTGACGCTCACCCTGCGGCCCAACCGCCGGTGGCGCGGGCACGTCGCGGGGCAGTACGTCCAGCTCGGCGTCGTCATCGACGGCGTCCGGCACACCCGGTGCTATTCGCCGGTCAACCCCGAGGGGCGCCGCGACCGCCACATCCAGCTCACCGTCAAGGCGCATCCCGGCGGGCTGGTGTCGCAGTACCTCTACGAGCACGCCACGCCCGGCACGGTGGTGGATCTGAGCCCCGCCGAGGGCGTGTTCCGCCTGCCCGCGCCGCGGCCGGAGAAAGTGCTGCTGATCAGCGGCGGCAGCGGCATCACGCCGGTGCTGTCGATGATGCGGACCCTCGCCGACGAGGGCTACCCGGGGCAGCTCACCTTCCTGCACTACGCGCGCTCCCCGGAGGCGGTGCCGCACCGGGCGGAGATCGACGCGATCGCCGCGCGGCACCCGAACTTCCGCATCGAGATGCGCTACCCGGAACAGGGCCACGGCCCGTTCGGCTACGACGAGCTCGAGCGCGTCGCGCCCTGGTACGCCGAGGCGCAGACGTTCATGTGCGGCCCGCCGCCGATGATGGAAGCGGTCCGCAAGGTGTTCGAGGCCGAGGATCTCGGCGAACGCCTGCACTCGGAGGAGTTCACCCTCTCGGTCGCGCCCGTCGACGCGAGCGAGGTGACCGGTGCGACCACGTTCAGCGCCAGCGGCGTGACTTCCGAGAACGCCGGGGCCAGCCTGCTCGAGCAGGCCGAGGCCGCCGGACTGAACCCGGAGTACGGCTGCCGCATGGGGATCTGCTTCTCCTGCACGGCCGTTCGCCGCACCGGCTGCACCCGCAACCTGCGCACCGGTGAACTCGACAGCGACCCCGACCAGCCCATCCAGCTCTGCGTCAGCGCCGCCGTGGGCGATGTCGACATCGAAATCTAGACACGAAGGGGACTCTCGACATGACCATCCTGACCGAAACCAAAGACGGCCCGCTGGTCCTCACGCCCGAACAGGTGGAGGAGATCGGCAAGACCCTCGACGAGCTGCGCGCCCGCATCGTCGCCGACCTGGGCGATCGCGACCGCGAATACATCTACTCGATCATCAAGGCGCAGCGCGGACTCGAGATCGCCGGGCGCGGCCTGATGTACCTGGGCTTCCTGCCCCCGTTCTGGCTGGCCGGCGTCGCCGCGCTCGGTGTGTCGAAGATTCTCGACAACATGGAGATCGGCCACAACGTCATGCACGGCCAGTACGACTGGATGCGCGAGCCGGACCTGAACTCCCGCGAATTCGAGTGGGACACCGTGTGCCCGGCCGACCAGTGGCGGCACTCGCACAACTACATGCACCACACCTACACCAATATCCACGGCATGGACCGCGACATCGGCTACGGCATCCTGCGCATCGATGAGGGCCAGAAGTGGAACCCCTACTACCTGGGCAACCCGCTCTACGCGTTCCTGCTCATGGTGTTCTTCGAGTGGGGCGTCATGCTGCACGACGCCGAGGCGGAGAACATCGTGCAGGGCAAGCGCAAGTGGAGCGACCTGAAGCCGCTGGTCAAGGGCTGGTGGCGCAAGGCGGGCAAGCAGTCGCTGAAGGACTACGTGATCTTCCCGGCGCTGACCGGCCCGCTGTTCGTGAGCACCCTGCTGGGCAACGCCGCCGCGAACATCGTCCGCAACGTGTGGGCGTACTCGATCATCTTCTGCGGGCACTTCCCGTCGGGCGTACAGACGTTCACCGAGGACGAGACCGCTGAGGAGACCCGCGGCGAGTGGTACGTGCGCCAGATGCTGGGCTCGGCGAACATCGACGGCGGCAAGCTGTTCCACATCATGAGCGGCAACCTGTCGCACCAGATCGAGCACCACCTGTTCCCCGACGTGCCCGCCAACCGGTACCCGGAGATGGCGCCCGAGGTGCGCGCGCTGTGCGAGAAGTACGGCCTGCCCTACAACAGCGGGCCGCTGCGCAAGCAGCTCGGCGATGTGTGGCTGAAGATTTTCAAGCTCTCGCTGCCGGATCGTTTCGTCAAGGGGTCGCCATCACCCGGTGTTATCGTGATGCGACAGCGGAAGGCAACCGAAGTGGGCGTGTGAATGATCGGGAAATTCGAGACCAACAAGGATTTGATCCAGGAATTGACGTCGTCCGGTGCCCGGCACGTCGGAAATATCGCGACGATCATCACCGGCACCGTGCAGGAGGTCACCCGGGAGATCGGTGAGTGGATCACCGACGCGATCGAGATGAACGAGGCGGCCGCGGCGGCCCGCAAGGACGCCGCCGCGCACCGGGAGGCGGCGCTGTTCGACGACGAGGACGCCGCGGCCGGGTTCGACGAGCCCGCCGCCGCGGCCCCCGCCACCGAAAAGCCCACCGCCGAAACGTCGTTCGTGGAGGCCGAGGTCGTCGACACGGAGGTCGACGACCGCCGGTGATCACCACACCGGCAGCCTGCGCCGGTGTTCGGCGACGTCGGTGATCAGATCCTGATAGCCGTCGGCCAGCTCGGCCAGCCGGGTCCACTGCAGGCGGGCCTGGCCGTCCAGCCCGGCCGGCGGCCGATCGGTCGCGTCGGTGAAACCCAGGGCCTGTCGCGCCGCAATCCATTTCGCCGCCATCCTGTCGATCACCGCGCCGAGCGTCTCGGTGTGCAACGAGGCGCCGGTGCGGTGGACGACGTGGGTGGCCACCCAGCCGTTGATCCGGTCCACGAGTTCGGCGCGGTGCCCGTCGATGTCCTCGAGTGCGGTGCGCTGCGGGTCGCCCGCGCCCGCGGTCAGCGCCCGCCTGCGCTCGTGGCAGGCGGCCAGTTCGCGGGCGGTGTCCAGGACCGGGTGCCCGCGCCCGTCCCGGTCTCGGAAGGCGCGCAGCAGCGCCGAACTCGGCGGCAGCTCGTCGGCCCGGACGCGGCTCACGGCGTATTCGGTCGGCATGGCGCTCTCGCGATCAGGATCTCGGCGTGGATGCGCCAGGGCCGAGGGGGATTTCGGGGAGGAGCAGCCCCTCGGCGCCGGCGCAGCCCCGAGTCCGCGCGCCCCCACTCGATCCCCCGGCACGCCTCGGGGCGACCGGGAAATACGCG
Organism: Nocardia puris; assembly: GCF_036051655.1. NCBI lineage: Bacteria > Bacillati > Actinomycetota > Actinomycetes > Mycobacteriales > Nocardiaceae > Nocardia > Nocardia puris. The sequence continues at coordinate 4,216,551 of NZ_CP107943.1, forward strand.
ACGGTGCGTTGAGGAAGACGACCCGGTGAATCGGGACACTTTCAGGAAAGCGCGAGCGCGGAAACCGCGCAATAGTATGGTGTAAAAATCAACGCGCCGGCGGGAAATCGTTATCGTCCGTTACGTTTCGGTCACCGGGAATCCGCGGGGATCCGCGCCGGAATGGCGGTCGGCATATGCGCGGCAACCGATTCGGCGGGGCTGCTGCGCGCCTCCGGTCGATGGGCTAACCTCGGAGTTCGTGCCCGCCTACGTGTCGTCACCGGAGCTGACGTTCGGTTTCATGTTCGCCCTGGAAGACCCGGAGCGAATCGCGGAGGTCGTCCGCGGCCTGATCGTCCGGAAAACGGTGTCGGTGTACCGGCTCGCGCGCCTGTCCGACGACGGCGGCCCGCCCGAACGCTATGTCGTGAACTGGGGCGCCATTCCGCAGATCTCGATCACCACCACCGCGCCGGAGCCCGACGAGTTGCGCGCCAACCGGATCATGCTGGTCAACGCGTTTCTCAGCGAACGCGGTGAGGTCAGTCTGTATTCGGCGCAGGGGGAAGCGCCGACCTGATCGCACGCCTGGCCGCGAAGGCAACTGTGCCGCGAGTACAACTGTGCACCGGTACTCGCGTTCGTGCACCGGGATCCGAGTTCGGCTTGTCATTCGGGCGCCGGCGCCCTTCGGCTCCGGAAGCGCTGAGCTTCGGGGGTGGGCCGGACGCGACGCACCCGGCCCACCCCGTGCGCTCAGCCGACCGGGACGCGTGACTCCAGCCGCCCCGTGCGCGCCAGGCGGTACAAGCCCGCCGCCGAGGCCAGCCCGATCGCGATCAGCGCCGCCCACGCCAGCGAACTCACACCGGCCGCGCGCGCCGCGTCGAGCACCGTGCCGGTGCCCAGGTTTCCGAGCAGGATGCCGGTGCCGACGATGGTGTTGTACAGCCCGTAGTGGGTGGCCACCAGCCGGTCACCGCACAGCGCCACCACGGTGTCCATCTCGAACGGGAACACCGCCGCCGCACCGATGCCCAGTCCGGCGGCGGTCAGCAGCAGTGCACCCACCGCGACCGGAACGCCGAACGCCGTGCCGGGCACCAGCAGCAGCGGCACGAACGCCGCCGCCAGCACGCCCAGCCCGATCACCAGGCTGCGCGGCCTGCCCCAGCGCGCCGCGAACCAGCGGGTGATGCGCAGCTGCCCGGCGATCGCGATCACGCCCGACACCACGAACACCGCCGTCATCAGCGCGGCCGCCGCTCCCGCGCCGACCACGCGGTCGGCCTGCATGGGCAGCGCCAGATACACCTGGAACGAGAGCACGTAGCAGCCGATCATCGCCGCCGAGAACAGCAGGAACGGCCGGTTGGCCAGCGCCGTGCGCCAATCGTCCAGCACCGAGGCCGATTTCGGGGCCGCGCGGTGCTGGGGCAGCGCGCGCAACTGGGCCACCGTGAGCACGGCGAACACCGCGGCCGCGGCGGCGGCCGTCACCTGGAAGTCGAATGCCATCAGTACCAGCCCGAGGATCGGCCCCAGCAGGGTGCCCGCCTGGTAGAAGATGTTGAACAGTGCGAACGCCTCCAACCGGCGTTCGCCCGCGTCGACCGCCAGGTACGCGCGCACCGCCGGGTTGAACAGCGCGCCCGCGAATCCCGTTGCCGCCGAGGCGATCAGCAGCGCGGTGAGCGAATCGGCGACGGCCAGCAACGCGAAACCGCCGGTGCGCAGCAGGCAGCCCGCGACGATCAGCGGTTTGTAGCCGAGCCGGTCGGCCAGCGTGCCGCCGACCAGGAACATGCCCTGCTGGGAGAAGTTCCGGATGCCCAGCACCAGTCCCACCGCCCACGCGGCCAGTCCCAGCGGGCCCGCCATGTGGGCGGCCAGGTACGGCATGAGCATGAAGAACCCGGTGTTGATGGCGAACTGGTTCACCATCAACATCCGGCTGGGCGCGCCGAAGCTGCGGTAAGTGGCGTAGAAGTTCCTCACCGCGCGGCCCCGGGCCGGGCTGGTACGTCGGGCATGTGCGGGTCCTCGGTCGGGTCGGTCAGCGGGCGCGCCTTCGGGTCCACCACCGTCGCGCAGCGCGTCCACGAGTCCACCACGGCCGCCGACGGGTGGGGCAGGGTGGCCGGTTCGACGGGTGGTTCCCCGCCGAGCAGACCGTGTTCGCGGCAGTACGCGTCGTTGTAGACGGTGTCGAAGTAGCGCAGCGGCCCGTCGGGGAAGATCGCGGCGATGCGCTGGTCGGGGTCGCCGGTGCGGGCCAGCCAGCCCGCGACGAGCGCGACCGCGCCCACGCTCCAGCCGCCGCCCGTGTGGTGGGTGGCGGCCAGCGCCCGGCACGCCCACACGGCCTCGGCGGGCGCGACCCAGTGGACCTCGTCGAACGCCGGGTAGTCGACGTTCGCGGGATGGATGGAGGAGCCCAGCCCGCGCATGAGGCGGGGCCCGGCGGGCTGGCCGAAGATGGTGGAGGCCACGGTGTCGACGCCGATCAAGCGCAGGTGCGGAAACCAGCGGCGCAGCGCCCGGGAGATGCCCGCGGAGTGCCCGCCGGTGCCCACCGAGCACACCAGCGCGTCGATCCGGCCGAGCTGGGCGACGAGTTCGGTGGCGAGGGCGGTGTAGGCGTCGCGGTTGTCGGGGTTGCGGTACTGGTCGGGGCACCAGGCGCGCGGGTCGGCGGCGAGCAGGTCGGTCACGCGGTCGCGGCGGGCCTGCTGCCAGCCGCCCACCGGGTGCGGTTCGGTGACGGTCTCCACCCGCGCGCCATAGGCGGCGAGCATGCGCGCCACGATCGGCTCCAAACCGGGGTCGGTGACCAGCGTGACCGGGTGCCGATACACCGTGCCCGCCAGCGCGAGCCCGAGTCCGAGTGTGCCGCTGGTGGATTCGACGATCGGCGCGCCGGGCGCGAGTTCACCGCGCGCGGTGGCGCGTTCGACCATGTGCAGGGCGGGCCGGTCCTTCATCCCGCCCGGATTGGCGCCTTCGAGCTTTGCCCAGAACCCCCGGCCCGCGGGCGCGAGTGGTTCGGTGATCCAGAGGACGGGCGTGTTGCCTACCAGGGTGGCGGGGCGGGGGCAGCGCTGGGCGCTGGTGAGCAGTCCGGCGGGGCTCGGCGTCGCGTCGGGCGACGCGGGCAGGGGGTACTGCAAGGCTGCGGTCATGGAATCGTCCGATTCTGTGCGGGTCGGGGCGCGCGGGGACGCGCGTCACCGACGGGGTGTGGTGCGGGACGCACGGACACCGGCCGCGCACGCGGGCGCGGCCTGACGCGAACCGATCAGTTCCGATCGATCCCGAATCGGACGAGGAGATCCCGGCCGCCGAGAACCGGAAGGGCGCTACCGGGTGGCGCGCGGGGCGCCGCGCCGAGCCGCTCGGGGGCGGGCGGCGCGGCCGGGGGAGTGTCGAGGCCGGGCAGCAGATCCGGCCAGGACGGACCGGAGCGCGGCGGGGCGACGAGCAGCGCGTCGCCGGGCAGGTGCCGTTCCGGCGGGTTGACGTGCGCGTGCCGGTCGGCCGCCGCCCAGAGCGTGACGGTGTTCTCGACTCCCGGGCCGACGGACTCGATGTGCTCGTGGACGGCGGCGGCCCTGGCGAACACGTGACAGTCCGGCAGCACGAGGGCCAGGACCCACGCCGCGAACACGAACGCGACGACCGCCCGCGGGGCGGGGCGGCGTGCGGCAGCGAACGTCACGATCGCCGATGGTACAAGCCGAGGCTGAGTGCCCCGCTCAGGATTTCGGGCGCACCAGGCAGGCGACGCCGTCCTCGGCGCCGTCGAGCCGGTCCAATTGCACCGAGTAGCCGGGCTGATTGCGGCGCAGCGGGGCCTTGCCCGCGTTCCACGCGTCCTCGCAGGTGCGGTACGCGGGCGCGGCGGTGGTGCTGGTGGCGGCCGCCCCGCCGCCGGAGGAGGAGTGCGAGCGCTTGCGCTTGCCGTTGCTGCCGCCGCAGGCGCTGACGACGAGCACGGTGATGAGCAACAGGCCGACGACGGCCACCAGGGTGCGCGATCTACGCATGGTCGGATTCCCCCCAATCGCAACGGATTTCGAAACAACCGCCGAACAGTATTGCGCGGCCGTCGCGGTGGCGCAACGAAGCCCGCCGCGATTCGTCGGCGTGTCGAGCCCGCATCGTGGCCGGACCGCGCTCTTCGTCCGCCAGAATCGTGAAAATCCTCACAGCATGCTGCCGCCCGAAGGAGCCTCGACCATGGACATGGAGCTCGGCAAGCCGGAACCGGCCGCGCACCCGGTGCGGGTCAGGGGCGATCTGGACCCCGGACTGTCCCGGTGGATGTGGCTGGTGAAGTGGTTGCTCGCCATCCCGCACTACTTCGTGCTGTTCTTCCTGCACATCGGGTACGCCGTCGTGACGGTCATCGCGTTCTTCGCGATCCTGTTCACCGGGAAGTACCCGAAGGCGTTGTTCGAGTTCAATGTCGGTGTGATGCGCTGGAATTGGCGCGTCAGTTTCTACGCGCTCACCGTGCTCGGCACGGACAAGTATCCGCCGTTCTCGTTGCGGCCGGACCCGGAGTACCCGGCCGATCTGGAGATCGACCACCCGGAGAAGCTGCATCGCGGGCTGGTGCTGGTGAAGTGGTGGCTGCTGGCCATCCCGCACTACCTGATCATCGGTGTGCTGATGAGCGGCACCGTGGCCAGTGCGGTGCAGGACGAGGGCACCGGCGCGTGGAACCTGGCGATGAGCTGGCCGGTGATCCACGTGCTGGTGGCCATCGCGCTGATCGGCCTGCTGTTCACCGCCCGCTACCCGAAGGGGCTGTACGACTTCGTGGTCGGCATCAACCGGTGGCTGCTGCGCGTGCAGGCCTACGCGGGTCTGATGCGCGACGAGTACCCGCCGTTCCGGCTCGATCAGGGTCCGCGCGAACCCTGATCAACCGGCCGGTGATCCCCCGCGTGCCTCGGCATGCGGGGGATTCGTGTATTCAGCGGGCGTTCTCGTAGACGCGGCGCACCACGTCCTCGATGCCCGGTTCCTCGATGGACAGGTCGCGCACCGCCGCCCGATCCGCGACGGCGGCGAGTAGCTGTGCGGCCGTGACGGATTCGGCGTCGAACGCCAGCCGCTGGCGCATCCCGTCGGCCTCGCTGGAGAGCAGTTCCGCGCCCGGGGGCAGGTCGCGCAGATCGGGGGCGGGCTCGGCGAGGTCGAGCACGAGGACCCGGCGCGCACCCACCGTCGCGCCGAGGCCGGGCAGGGTGCCGTCGTAGACGAGACGGCCGTGATCGACGACGAGCACACGGTCGCAGAGCCTTTCGATATCGCCCATGTCGTGGGTGGTGAGCAGCAGGGTGGTGCCGCGGTCGGCCCGTTCGGCGCGCAGGAACTCGCGCAGCCGCTGTTTGGAGAGCACGTCGAGTCCGATCGTGGGCTCGTCCAGGATGATCAGCTCGGGCGAATGCAGCAGGGCGGCAGCCACTTCCGCGCGCATGCGCTGGCCGAGGGAGAGCTGCCGCACCGGGGTGCCGAGGGTTTCGGCCATCTCCAGTTGTTCGACCAGTTCGTAGGTGCGTTTGCGGGCGAGGTCGGGATCGAGCCGGTGGATGGCCGCGAGGATCGAAAACGATTCGCGCAGCGGCAGATCCCACCACAGCTGGGAGCGCTGCCCGAACACCACGCCGATCCGGGAGGCCAGCGCGCGCCGCATGCGCACCGGCTCCAGCCCGCAGGTGCGCACGTGTCCCGAGGTGGGCACCAGGATGCCCGTGAGCATCTTGATGGTGGTGGACTTGCCCGCGCCGTTGGCGCCGATATAGCCCACGGCCGCACCGCGTTCCACGCGAAAGGTCATCCGGTCCACGGCCGTGATCACGTCACGTTCGCGGCGCCACCGGCCGTTCTTGCGGTAGAGCGTGAATTGCCTGGTCAGATCCTCGATATCGATGATCGCGTCGGGTAAGCCTGCCGCCGCCGTGTTCATCCCCCACCTCCCTGATAGTGCCTGGTGCCCAGCCGCCAGAGTCCGAAGGCCAGCAGCCACACCCACAGCGTCGCCACCGGGACCCACCACGCGAGCCAGGCGGGCAGCAGCGCCGGGCCGGGCAGGTCCAGCAGCGCGAGGGTGGGCAGATACGCGGTGAACGCGACCGGAATCGCGAAGCCGAACAACAGTTTCAGCGGCGTCGGGAACACCGACGCGGGCTGCGTGGCGGCGAAGGAGCCGCCGTAAGTGAAGCTGTTGGTGAGTTCGGAGCCGTCGATCAGATAGAACTGGAGTCCGGCGGCGCACACGAAGATCCCGGCGAACATCAGGACGCCGCAGACGAGTGTGGTCACCAGCAGCGCCACCGTGGCGGGGGTCCACGCGATGTCGTTGTGCGCCAAGCCGATCACCAGCACCACGATCGCCACGGCGGCGCGGGCGCAGCGGCGCAGCGAGATGTCGCCGGTCACGAGCTGGGCCAGCAGTGGTTGCGGGCGTAGGTGATACGCGTCCAGGGTGCCCATCCGGATCAGCGTCGGCAGGGTGTCGAGGTGGCCGACGAGCACCTGCGCGAGCGCGAACGCGGTGTTGGACAGGCCGAACAGCAGCAGCGCCGCCTTCAGGTCCAGCCCGCCGAGCACGTGCACGTTGTGGAAGATCACCCACACCTCGGCGAATTCGACGAGACCGACCAGCAGCGCGCTGAACATCTCGCTGGCGAAGGAAAGCCGGTAGGCGCGCTGCGCCCGGATGCGCGAGCGCAGCACGGCGGCGTACGGGGTGAACCAGGTGCCCGCCGGTGCGGTGCCGAGACGTTCAGCCACCCTGGACCTCCAGCTTGCGCCGGCCCGCGCGCAGCAGGAACCGGCCGAGCAGGCCGATGGCGAGCACCCAGAACGCCTGGGTGGCCACCACACTCACCGCGTCCATGCCCAGGACGCGGCCCGACAGGACGTCGATCGGCGCCTGGAGGATGGACGGGAACGGGGTGGCGTGGGCGAGCGCGCGCAGCCAGTCGGGGAACATGTGCACCGGCACGAACAGCCCGGCCAGGAAGGTGCCGAGGATCTGGTACAGCGTCCGCACGCCGCGCGTCTCCACCACCCAGAACCCGACCAGGCCCACGGCGAACAGCCCGAGGAACGACAGCGAGACGGCCAGCACCATCGAGATCAGGCCCAGCACATAGGGTCCGGGCGTGCCGGGCAGCGCCAGCCCGAAGGTGACCACCCCGAACAGCACGCTGGGCAGGAAACGCGGGATGAGCGCGCACGTGGCGCGGCCGAGATCGGCTGCCAGGTAGGCGAATTGGATGTCGACGGGACGCAGGAAGTCGACGGCCACGTCGCCGTTCCTCACACGCTCGGCCAATTCCAGTGGCGGGCCCATGAATTGGGTGAGGGCGATCATGCCTTGGGAGAGCCAGACGTAGGCGGCCATGCTGCCCTCGTCGTAGCCGCCGAACTCGCTGCCCGCCCGCACCGCCGCCAGCAGCACCGAGGCGCGGACGAGTCCGAACACGCAGTTGGTGAACAGGCCGGCGAACATGGCCAGCTTGTACTGCGATTGCCGGCGGAATCCGGCCACCGCGAGGCGCCAGTAGAGGGTGGTTTCGCGGCGGGTGCGGGTGGTCGCCGTCAGTGAATTCCGGCCTACCTCACCCCAGCGCACAAGGAGTTGACATTACAGCCCGCGCGCGGCACGGGGAAGTGTTCGGCGCGGATTCGGCCGAAACCGCCACGGATCCGTCGCGCGAGTGTTAGAAACGCACTCACTTCACATATGTGGAGAGGTCGCGCACGACAGGAAGGATCGTCGATGACTGTCGCCGAGTCGACCGTTTTCGAGGCACTCGAATCGAACGTGCGCGGTTACTGCCGGTCCTGGCCCACGGTGTTTCGCACGGCCAGCGGCGGCTGGCTGCGTGACGAACAGGGCCGCGAGTACCTGGACTTCTTCGCCGGCGCGGGCGCGCTCAACTACGGCCACAACAACCCGGTGCTCAAACGCGCCCTCCTCGACTACATCGCGGGTGACGGGATCACTCACGCGCTCGATATGTCGACGGTCGCCAAGCGTGCGCTGCTCGAGACCCTGCGCGACCGGGTGCTCGCGCCGCGCGGGCTGGACTACAAGGTGCAGTTCCCCGGTCCGACCGGGGCGAACGCCGTGGAGGCCGCGCTGAAGCTGGCGCGCAAGGTGACGGGGTGCCAGGCGGTGCTGAACTTCACCAACGCGTTCCACGGGATGTCGTTGGGCGCGCTGTCGGTGACGGGAAACGCCGCGAAGCGGGCGGGCGCGGGCGTGCCACTGGTGCACGTGACGCCCATGCCCTACGACGGGTACCTCGAGTCGGGCGACGAGTTGGCGTGGATGGCGCGCGCCCTCGACGACCCGTCGTCCGGCGTGGACAAACCTGCCGCCGTGATAGTGGAGACCGTGCAGGGTGAGGGCGGCGTGAACGTCGCGCGGGCGGAATGGTTGCGCCGGTTGGCGGAGCTGTGCGCGGCGCGCGGGATCTTGCTGATCGTGGATGACGTGCAGATGGGGTGCGGACGCACCGGGCCATTCTTCTCGTTCGAGGTCGCGGGCATCACCCCCGACATCGTCACGCTGTCGAAGTCCATCGGCGGTTACGGATTGCCCATGGCGCTGGTGCTTTTCAAATCCGAACTGGACCAGTGGGCGCCCGGGGAGCACAACGGCACGTTTCGCGGCAATAACCCGGCGTTCGTCACCGCGCGCGTCGCGCTGGAGCACTACTGGTCGGACGACGCGCTCGAACGTTCCACCAAGGCGAAGGGGGAGCGGATCGCCGGGGTGTTGTCGCGGATCGCGGCGACGGTGTCCGGTGTGTCCACGCGCGGGCGCGGGCTGGTGCACGGGTTGGTCTTCGAGGACGCGTCGCGCGCGGGGAAGGTTTGTCAGGCGGCCTTTGAGCGTGGCCTTTTGGTGGAGACCTCCGGGTCGTTCGACGAAGTGGTGAAGCTGTTGCCTCCGCTCACGCTCGCCGACGACGAGCTGGATCATGGCCTCGATCTGCTGGGGAGTGCCGTGGACGTCGTTTGCGGCTGATTGTGAAGCAACTCATCTCCTGATTGCTGGCATCCCGCGGAGTCCGAGGCTAATCTGGAGTCATTCCAGAAAAGCCCTACCGAGGACTTTCCACGAGAGGAGCTGCAATGACTTCGACCCTGCCGAAGAGCCCCATCACCAGCCCGTTGGGGAAGGCGGAGCAGAAGGCCGTCGGCGTGGTGTTGGCGGACGCCCTGTCCGATCTGATCGACCTGTCGCTGATCGGCAAGCAGGCGCACTGGAACGTGGTCGGCAAGAACTTCCGTGAGCTGCACCTCCAGTTGGACGAACTGGTCGGCAGCGCCCGCGAGTTCTCCGACTCGGTGGCCGAGCGCGCCGCCGCCCTGGGCATCTCGCCCGACGGCCGCGCCGCGACCGTGGCCGCCACCTCGGCGCTGCCCGAGTTCCCGGCCGGCTACCTCGCCGACCACGACGTGGTCGAGGCGATCACCGACCGGCTGGACCTGCTCGTGCGCCGCATGCGCGAACGCGTCGAGGCGACCGATACCGCCGATCCGGTGACCCAGGATCTGCTCATCGGCATCACGGCCGAACTGGAGAAGCAGCGCTGGATGTTCCAGGCGCAGCTCGCCTGATCGGCTCGAAGTAATTCGCGCAGCGGGAATTCGCCATGGCGGCGGGTTCCCCGCTGTTGCGTTTCCGGACAAGCGGGACCTGGGCTTGATCGCGGCGATGTCGGGTCTATGGCCGTGCCCCGGTGAGCAGGCGTTCGGCGGCGTCGCGGGCCTTGCGTGCCACGTCCGGATCGCCCGTGATACCCGCCGTCACCATCGCGCCCTCCGCCAGGAGGTAGATCGCTTCGCCCGCATCGGATCCGGCCGCGTCCACCCACCCCGTGACGTGAGCGTGGAACGCCTCCTTGTGGGCGCGGACTTCGGCGAGCACGGCGTCGGAGGTCGGTCCGAGTTCGCCGTGCGCGTTGATCCAGGCGCAGCCGCGGAAGCCGGGTTCGGCGAACCAGTCGCGCAGCCAGTCGAAGAGGGCGAGCACGCGCCGGGTGGGGTCGGCGAATCGTTCGACGTAGTCGACCAGGCGGGTGCGCCAGCGGAGGTCGCGGCGGCGCAGGACCGCGACGGCGAGGTCGTCCTTGGTGGGGAACATCGCGTAGATGCGCTTGAGCGACAGGCTCGACGCCGCGCGGAGACGGTCCATGCCGACGGACTGGAAACCGTGGGCGTAGAACAGCGATTCGGCGACGTCGAGGAGCGCCTCGCGGTCGCCTGCTTGTCGCTCGGCGGTGAGGGCGGCGGGCATCGGGGCTCCCTTGACGTGGAGAACGGTCGTTCCCTACTGTAGCGCGGGAGTGGAGAACGTTCGTTCTCCACCTGTGAGAGGAGTGCCCATGCCGGACGTTCGCCCGCCCTTCCCGCCGTTCACCCCGGAGACCGCGGCGCAGAAGGTCCAAGCCGCCGAGGACGCGTGGAACACTCGCGATCCGGAGCGCGTAGCCGCCGCGTACACGCCGGATTCCTTGTGGCGCAACAGGGACGCCTTCGTGAGCGGCCGTGCGGAGATCGTGGAGTTCCTCACCGCCAAGTGGGAACGCGAGCTCGATTACGCACTTCGCAAGAGCCTGTGGGGTTTTCGCGAGAACCGCATCGCCGTGCGCTTCCAGTACGAGTGGCACGATCGCGCCGGACAGTGGTGGCGCAGCTACGGAAACGAGTTGTGGGAGTTCAGCTCCGAGGGTCTGATGTCGCGACGGGAGGCCAGCATCAACGACGTGGCCATCGCCGAGGCGCAGCGCCGGATCTTCGGCCCGCGCCCCGCCGGCCAGCACGGCGTCGACATTCCGCTGCGGTAGCGCCGCGCGCCACCGCCGGGCCGGGTCAGGCGAATCGGGTGAACCCGGTGAGGAACGGCCGCACGGTCGCCTCGCCGGCGGGCCCCGACCGCAGACCGTCGAGCACGTCGTCGGACATCTCGCCGAAGGTCTCGAAGGACTGGACGGTGCAGTGCGCCATCACATCCCGGATGTAGGGGTCGGACAGCTTCCAGTGCGCGAGGACCGCGTCGGAGTCCGCGTAGAGCTGGAAGCTGTGCGCGAGCCCGCGCGCCTCATCCAGGAAGACCTGCACCACCAGCTGCGGCCCGTGCTCCTCGACGAAGGCGACCGCGCGACGCACCGCCCCCTTGAACTCCTCGAGATGGCCGTCGGTGATCTTCATGGTGTTGTGGAACAGGATGCTCATGCTCCCGATCCTGAAACATCAACCGAACTCGAGGTCAACTCATATCCCCCCTCAGCGGAAGGCGGCGGCGTTCTCCTCGGCCCACTGCCGGAACGAGCGACCGGGAGCGCCCGTGAGCCGGGTGACGGTGTCGCGCACGGTCCGCAGTTCGTCGTTGACATCCCCGCCGGTCACGTCGAGCACCGCGTCGGCGGCGTCCTCGCCGAAGGCGTCCACCATGCACGGCGCCGGGCAGATCCAGCTTGCCGCGCGGCCCGCGCACCGCGTTGTCCACGCCGCGCAGCACGGCGAACACCGCCACCGCGACGAACATCACGTTCACCCACATCACGGCGCGCCACCCCACGTACTCCGTGAGCAACCCGTTCAGCACCACACCGGCCGCACCGCCGGCCGCGTCCGCACCGCCCCACGCGCGGCCATGGCCCCGGACCGTGCCGGCCCCTCGGCGAACTCCGCGGTGACCAACGCCGGCGACATCGGCGCCAGCACCGACGCGGCCACACCTTGAATGGCCCGCGCCGCCAGCAATTCCGGTGCGACTTGGGCCAACCCGCCCCACGCGCTGGCCACTCCGAACACGGCGAGGCAGGCGAGCAGGAGCGTGCGCCGCCCGGTGAAGTCGGCCAAGCGGCCGCCGAACAGCATGAGGCCCGCGAAGGGGAGCAGATAGGCGTTGAGCACCCAGCTCAGCCCCGACGCCGAGAAGTCCAACTCGGCGTCGATATCCGGCAGTGCCACGTTGACGATCGAAAGATCCAGGGACACAAGGAACATCACGGTGAAGACGGCGGCGAGGGTCCAGCCCGCCCGGTTCCGGTCCGTGTGGTCACGGCGACCTCCATAATTTAGTAACGCGTGTGTTTATTATGGTCAGCACAGCCTTACCTCGCTGTCGAGACCTTCGCATCGAAGAATGGGCCCATGACAGGCGCGACTACACCCCGGCGACGCGGACGCCCCGTGCGGGTGACCCGCGAGGAAGTCGTGGCCGCCACCACCCGCATGCTGAAACAGGACGGATCGGCCGGGTTCAGCATGCGCAGACTCGCCGACGAACTCGGTGTGAGCACCGCCGCCGTCTACCACCACTTCCCGGGCAAGGCGCAGCTGTTCATCGCCGTGCTGAGCGAGGAGGCCGAGCGGGTGCCGCGCCCGGACCTGCCGGACTCGCCCCGCGACCGGTTGATCACCCTCGCGATGCACGTCATCGAGGTGCTGCACGAATTGCCGTGGGTGGTGGACGTACTCGTCGCGGGCGAATCGTTCGGTCGCGCGGCGATGTGGATCCTCGACGAGTTCGTCGGCGCGGCAATGGAACTCGGTGCCGACATCCGCCACGGCACCTACATGTACTCGGCGATGTGGCGTTTCGTGCTCGGCGAGCTCATGATGCGCCGCGTCCCGGACGAACGCGCGGCCGCCGCCGCGGCGGGGGACCCGCGCCCGCTGTGGAGCGATCTGGTGGCACCGGACGAGTTCGCGGAATTCGACCGCGTCGGGGAGTTGCTGCCGGAACTGTCGCGGATGCGCGAGGAGTTCCGCGCCCGCACCGCCGTGGCCGAGTTCGTGGACGGGATGGTGCTCGGCATCCCGCGCGGGTGAGTGGCTCGCTCAGCGAATCCTGTTGTTCGCCTTACCCAGTGGGCTCCTCGATTGTCGGGGAGTGCGACCACCCGCGCGCCGCCGGGTCGAGCGTCGCGGATCCGCTCACGCGTCAAGCGATTCCGATCGCTCGGCGCAACACCGCCTCGATGTGCTCGACATCGGCGGGCATATCGTCCAGCAGCACGGCCGTGCACAGCCCGTCGGACGTCGCGACCAGCGACGCGATCGCCTCGGGGTCGTCGGTGCAGTGCCCGCCGAGTTCGGCGACATTCTCCCGCCAGCGGCGCGCGACCGGCCGCAGCGCGGGCCTGCGCGCCGCCATGGTCGACAGTTCGCGTTCGGCCAGCGCCCGGTCGCGCCCCGGACCGGCCGATTCGGCGATGAGTTCGGCGAGGCCGCGCAGCTTGTCGTCGCGGCCGTCGATGATGCCGCGGATGCGGGCGGTGTAGTTCTCCGCGACGCTCGTGAGCGCCGCGACGAGCAGGTCGTCGAGGGTGGCGAAGTAGTAGGTGCTGAGGCTGGTGGGGATGCCCGCCTCCTTGGCGACGGTGCGATGCGTGACCCCGGCCGCCCCGTCGCGCCGCACGATCGTCAGTGTGGCGTCGATGATCTCGGCGCGGCGCCGTTGGCCTCTGGCCTTGCGCCCGTCGGTGATCCGCCCGTCGGTGATCACGTCCTCCTCGCCCATGCGCCCTCCTGCCCACAGGCTAGACGACGCTCACCCGCCGCCGAGGGGCCGGATCCCGCGCAACGCGACCGCGCACAGCGCCGCTACCACCGCGATCGCCACGCCCGCCACCGCCGCGGACACGTTCAGGCCGGTGGTGAACGCGGCGGCGGCGCTGTCCATCGCGGCGGCGGGCGCGCGGTCGGCCGCGGCGACGGCGGCGTCGATGCTCTCGCCGATCCGGTCGGCCACCTCGGGCGGTGTCCCCTCGGGAATCCGCACCCGAGCGCGGTAGAGAGCGGTCGTGAGACTGCCGAGCACGGCCACGCCGACGGCCAGGCCCAACTCCTGCACCGTCTCCGAAACCGCCGCCGCCGAACCGGATTTCGCGGGCGGCGCGGCGCCGACCACCATATCGGTGCCGAGCGCGGCGATCGCGCCGAGCCCGGCGTAGATGAACGCGAAGCCGAGCACGACGGCGTGACGGCTGTCGGTCCCCGCCGTCGCCAGGAGCGCGTAGCCGATCACCGAACCGCCCAGCGTGCCGGCCATGACCCACCCGGGCCGCACCCGCCTGGCCAGCAGCGGCGCGCCGATCGCCGCCGCGAACATCGCCAGCGCGGGCGGCCCCATCCACCACCCCGCGGCGGCCGGGGACAGGCCCGCGATCATTTGGAGGTACAGCGTGACCAGATACATCGCCCCGCCCACACCGACGAGCCCGGCCAGCAGCACCGCCGACGCCGACGCGAACACCCGGTCGGTGAACAACGTGACGTCCAGCAGTGGATCATCGAGGCGTATCTGCCTGCGCACGAACGCGATTCCCGCCGCGATGCCGACCCCGCCGGTCAGGACGACCGTGACGTCCGGACCGTGCGCCGCGAGATGTTTGACCGCGTAGACGACGGGCAGCAGCATCGCCAGCGACAACGCGACGCTGACCGGGTCGAGCCGGCCGCGGCCGGGCGAGGTGTACTCGGGCAGCAGCCGGGGCGCGCCGGCCAGGACGATCACCGCGATCGGCAGCGCGGGCAGGAACGCCGCGCCCCACCAGAACCGCTCCACCAGCAGGCCGCCCACCACGGGTCCGGCGGCCATGCCGAGGGCGAACATCGTCGCCCACACGCCGATCGCGACCGCGCGCTGTCGCGGCTCGGGGAACAGCGTCGCGATCAGCGACAACGTGGAGGGCATGAGCGTCGCGCCCGCGATGCCCAGCAGGGCCCGCGCCGCGATCAGCGCCTCGGCGGTCGGGGCGAACGCCGCCAGGACCGACGCCGCCGCGAACGCGGCCATGCCGAGCACCAGCAGTCGTCGCCTGCCGATCCGATCGCCGAGTGTGCCCATGGTGAGCAGGAATCCGGCGATGAAGAAGCCGTAGGAGTCCATGATCCACAGCGTTTGGGTCGCCGTCGGGTCGAGATCGGCGGACAGGGCGGGCAGGGCGAGGTAGAGCACGGTCAGGTCGAGGCCGAGCAGCACGGTGGGCAGGGCGAGCAGGGCCAGGCCCGCCCATTGGCGCGCGGTGGCGGGTCGGGTGCCGGTGCGGGTCATGCGGTCCTCCTCGGGATGAGATATTTGAACGATAGTACAAATAGAACTATCGTTCAAATATCTCTGCGAGGGCCGACGCCGGGCGAGGTGATCTCGGAACCGGATGCGTCGGGCGGAGTTGGCGCCGCGCTCGGATGACGAGTTCCGCTGCGGATGCCCCTCCGGTTCCGAGGTGGCCGGCCCACCGAAAGCGCGAGGCGCATTCGATGGGCCGGCCGGTTCCGGGATCAAGCGGGCGGGACCCCGGCAGTGGCCGAATCGTCCTGCGCTTCAGCCTCTTCCGGGTCCGGCGTCTCCGCCGGGACCACCGTCCTCGCGAGCACCACCACCCCGAGCAGCAGCACCGCGCCGAACGCGCCCGCCAGCGCGAACCCGGCCGTGAACGCCGAGCGGGCGGCCTCGGCGAGTGCCGCTCCCAGCTCGCCGGGGAGTCCCGCAGCGATGTCGAGCGCCGACGCGACACCTTCCCGCGCGTTGTCCAGTACACCGTCAGGCAGGCCGTCGGGCGCGGCTTCCGGGAGCCGCGAGCGATACGTCGCGGCCAGCAGGCTGCCCGTGGTGGCGATGCCGAGGGCCACGCCGAGTTCCCCGGCGGTCTCCGACACAGCCGCCGCCGACCCGGCGCGTTCCGGCGGCACCGAGCCGACCACCAGGTCGGTGCCGATGACGCCGGTGGGGGTCGCGCCGAACGTCGCGAGCGCCACGCACGCGAGGACCAGGGGCAACGCGGTGCCGGTCCCGATGAACAGGATGCCCACGCACGCGCCCGCCGCGATGAGGGCGGCGCAGGCCAGCACGGCCCGGCGGCCGTAGCGCCGGGCGAAACGCGGCGTGAGCAGCGAAGCGACCACCGAGACCAGCGCGACCGGCACCAGCCACAGGCCCGCGCCGAGGGGCGAGATGTCGCGGACGAGTTGCAGGTACTGCGGCGTGAGGTAGTAGATGCCGTTCACGGTGAGCGTGCCGAGCATCATCAGCGCCACCGCGCCCGCGAAGGCGCGCCGGGTGAACAGCCGCACGTCCAGCAGCGGGTCCGGCGACCGCAGCTGACGGCGCACGAACAGCACACCCGCCACGATCCCGGCCACGAGCACGAGCACCGCGTCCACCGAAACACCGCGCGCCGCCATCTCTTTCACGCCGTAGGCCACGGGCAGCATGGTCGCCAAGGACAATCCGACGCTGAGCGGGTCGATCCGCTTGGCCCCGTCGGCCTGCCGGTGTTCGGGCAGCAGCGCGGGTCCGAAGACCAGCAGTACCAGCATCACCGGCACGCCGATCAGGAAAACCGCACCCCACCAGAAGAATTCGAGCACGACACCGCCCACCACGGGGCCGATCGCGACGCCCGCCGAGAACACCGTCATCCAGATCGCGATGGCGAAGGTGCGCTGGTGCGGATCGCGGAACATCGTGGAGATCAGCCCCAGCGTCGAGGGCATCAGCGTCGCGCCGGCGACACCCAGTAGCGCCCGCGCGGCGATCAGCAGTTCCGCGCTGGGCGCGTAGGCCGCGATCACCGACGCCACGGCGAACGCCGCGCCGCCGAGGAGCAGCAGCCTGCGCCTGCCGATCCGATCGCCGATGCCGCCCATCGTGATGAGGAAACCCGCGATGAGGAAGCCGTAGATGTCGAGGATCCACAGCTGCTGGGTGGCGCTCGGGCGCAGTTCGGCCGACAGGTGCGGGGTCGCGAGGAACAGCACGCTCACATCCAGCGCGAGCACCAGCAGCGGTGCGGCGAGCAGGCCCAGGCCCAGCCATTCCCGCCGGCCCGCCTTCGCGGGGATCTCCTGCGCGGTCACTGCCCGCCTCCGGTCACCCGCAGCGGACGGTGGGCGCGCTGGCGGCGCAAACCCTCTGCCCACCAGACCAATTCGTCCAGCATGCCGTCGGCGTAGCGGTCGTAGCGCGGCGCGTCCACGGGTTCACCGTCGTCGCCGAACAGCTCGGGGTAGTTCGGGAACGCCACGCTGGTGCGCACCGACATGGCGTGCACCTCGTTGAACACCAGCCGCAACTGCTCCACGGCGCGCAGCCCGCCGCTGATCCCGCCGTAGCTGACATAGCCGACGGGTTTGGCCTGCCATTCGTCGGAGAACCAGTCGATGGCGGTCTTGAGGGCGGCCGGGAAGCTGTGGTTGTACTCCGGCGTGACCACCGCGAACGCGTCGGCGGCGTCGAGCCAGCCGGACAGCTCGCGCACCGGCGCGGGCGGTTCGGTGACGTCGTCGCCGGCCAGGACCTCGGGCAGCCAGGCCGTGGCCAGGTCGATCACGTCGACCTTCAGGTCCGCGCGGGCCCGCGCGCGGGCGGCGAACCACTCGGCCACGGTCGGGCCGAAACGTCCGGTGCGGGTGCTCGCGATCAGCACGGCCAACCGGATCGGTGCGGTGTCGTCGGGCATTGCGTCCTCCTCGTTCGGAATCCGTCCCGAGGGTGCGGCCGGGCGGTTCGGGTTCGCTTCGGACGCGCTTCGGGTGCGTCCGAGGTCCGGTAACGTCGGCGGCGTGCGTTTCGGTGTGCTCGGCCAACTCGAGGTGCGCACCGAGCGCGATGAGCCGGTGCGGGTCCCGGAACTGAAGGTCCGGCTGCTGCTGGGCCATCTGCTGCTGCGGTCGGGCGAGCCCGTGCCGGTGGACCGGTTGATCGAGGAGTTGTGGGGTGCGCGCCCGCCCGCCGATCCCAAGGGCGCGGTGCAGGCGAAGGTGTCCCAGCTGCGGCGCGTTCTGGACGACGCCGAGCCGGGCGGGCGCGACCTGGTGGTGTTCGACGCGGCGGGCTACCGGTTGCGCGTGCCCGGCACGGCCGTCGACGCCGGACGGTTTCTCGAACTGGTGGAGCGGGCGCGCGCCGAGGGCGATGCCCGCGCGCGGGCGGCACTGCTCGACGACGCGCTGAACCTCTGGCGCGGACCGGCTTTCGCCGATCTGGGCGACGCGCTCACCGCGCAGCCGGTGGTGGCCCGGTTGCACGACCAGCGGATCGCGGCCGTCGAGGAGCGCGCCGAGACGCTGCTGGCACTCGGCGAACACGTACTGCTGGCCGACGAATTGGCCGAGGTGGCGGCCCGGCACCCGCTGCGGGAACGGATGCGCGCCGCGCAGATGCGTGCGCTGTACCGGTCGGGGCGGGGGCACGAGGCGCTGGTCGTCTTCGAGGAGTTGCGCACCGGGCTGCGTGACGAACTGGGTGCCGACCCGTCACCGGAGCTGGTCGAACTACACCGGGAGATGTTGCGGCACAGCCCCTCCCTGCGTTCGGCGCCCGTGCCGTCGGCGGGGTACCGGCCGCCGCCGCTGCCCGCGCCGCTGACCCGGTTGATCGGGCGCGACGAGGACGTCGAGCGCGTCGTGGCGCGGCTGGCGGGTGCGCGGTTGGTCACGCTGACCGGATTCGGCGGTGTCGGTAAGACCCGGCTGGCGCTGGCCGCGGCGGCGCGGTGGGCGGAGCGGCTGTCGGACGGGGTGCGGTTCGCCGAACTCGCCGGGCTGGGCGCGGGCGAATCCGTCGCGGCCGTAGCGGGTGTGATCGGCACGGCGCTCGGGGCGAAGGCGGGCACCAGCGTGGGCGCCGGGGCGGGGTCCGCCGACGCGCTGGCGCAGCTGATCTCGGTGATCGGCGACGTGCGCGGCCTGCTCGTGCTGGACAACTGCGAACATCTGACCGGCGCGGCCGCCGAGGTGGCGGGCCGCGTGCTCGCCGCCGCGCCGGGCCTGGTGGTGCTGGCGACCAGCCGGGAACCGTTGGGGCTGGCGGGCGAGGCGCTGTTCCCGGTGGCGCCGCTGCCTCCGAGCGGCGCGGCGCTCCTGTTCGCCGAACGCGCCGCCGACGCCGACCCGGGCTTCGTCCTCGACGAGCACACCGAGCCGCAGGTCCTCGCGATCTGCGAAAGTCTCGACGGCATCCCTCTCGCTCTGGAACTCGCCGCCGCCCGTCTCCCCGGGCTCGGTCTCGGCGAACTGACCGTGCGGCTGTGCGACCGGTTCCGCACCCTGTCCGCGCCCCGCCCCGGCGTCCCCGAACGCCAGCGCACGCTGTGGTCGATGATCGACTGGAGCTGGTCGCTGCTCACCGAACCCGAACAGGTTGTGTTGCGCCGGTTGTCGGTCTTCGCGGGCGGGTGCGCGCTCGAGGCGGCGGAGGAGGTGTGCGCAGAGCGATCGCGCGCGTCGGTGGAGTCCCCCTGCGCGGAGGGGAATGCGATTGCGGCCGAAGGTGATTCGACCGCCGCGAAGAGGGAAGGGGTACCGGCTTCCGGCGGTGACGGTGGCGTATCGGGTTCCGGGCCGAGCGTTCGTGGGCCGGAGGGTTTCGGGCACGAGGGTGGCGCGCGAGTCGGCGGCGGGGCGGAGAGCGGAGCCGGGATCGCCGTGGCCGATGTGGCCGGGGTGATGGCCCGACTGGTCGACAGGTCGCTGCTGGTCCGGGCCGACGGCGACCGGTATCGCCTGCTCGAGTCGGTGCGCGAGTACGCGGGCAAGCGATTGGCCGAGGCGGGGGAGGACGAGCGGTTCGGCGAGCGGCACGCGGAGTACTTCCTGGGGTTCGCCGAGTGCGCGGAGCCCGGACTGCGGGGGCGCGAGCAGGGCACGTGGCTGCGCGCCTTGGACGCCGAAGAGGCGAATATGCAAGCGGCGCTGGCACGTTCACCGGTGGACCGGCGTCTGCGGTTGGTGGACGCGCTCGCCTGGTACTGGTTCCTGCGCGGCAGGCCCGGGGTCGCGCTCGACGCGGCCGACGCCGCGCTGGCGTTGCCCGGCGGGGACGACGACGTGCGGGCCGGGGTCACGGTGTGGCGCACGGGATTGGCGCTGTGGTCGCGACCCGGTGCCGCGGTCGAGGACGAGGGGCAGGCGGCACTGGACCTGCTCGGTCCCGACAATCCGCGCCGGGCGCGGGCGCACTGGTTTCTCTCCTTCGCGCGCTGGGGTTTCGGCGATATGGGTGTCGCGACGCGTTGGGCGGAGGTCGCATTGGCCGCGTGCCGGGCGGCGGGCGACGAATGGGGTTGCGCCGCCGCGCTTTCCACCCTGGCGAGCTATGCGTCGCTGCGCGACGACATCGCCACGGCACGCCGCGACGCCCGGCGCGCGGAGGAACTGTTCGCCGCCCTCGGCGACCGCTGGGGGCGACTGCAAGCGCTCGACACCCTGGCCGGGACCTCCGAGATCCTCGGTGACTACGCCGAGGCGATCCGATTGCAGTCGACCGGCCTGCGGATCGCGGAGGACCTGTCCTTCGATCCGGAGATCGCCGGACGTTTGTCCGCTCTGGGCCGGGTCATCATGCTGACCGGCGACCTCGACACCGCCTACGCCCACCACGAGCGAGCCCGGGCGCTGGCCGTGAACCAGGGCAACGCGGGGCTGATCGGCTACGCCGAGTTCGGCATGGCGCTCGTCGCGCGCAGGCGGGGCGACCTGACCACCGCCGAACGGCTGCTGACCCCCTGGGTGACCGGCGAACGGGCGTCCGACACCTTCGCCGCCCTCACCCCGCTGGCCGAACTCGGCTTCATCGCCGAACTCCGCGGCGACGGCGCGACGGCCCTCGGCCTGCACGAACAGGGCTACCGCATGGCGCTGGCCACCGGCGGCGGCCCCCGCGCCCTGGCCCTCGCGCTGGAAGGCATGGCTGGCGCGAAAACGCTGCTGGGCGACCCGGATTCGGCCGCCCGCCTGCTCGGCGCCGCCGACGCCGCCCGCCGCTCGGTGGGCGCCCCGCTCCCGTCCGCCGAACGCTTCGACGTCGACCGCATCACCGGTGCGGCCCGAAAATCCTTGGGAGCGGACGGCTTCGATGCCGCCTTCGCCGAAGGTGCCACGTCTCCACCTCGTGTAGGTGAGGCTGATCGGCCACGGCAAGGCGCCGCTCCACGGTGAGGTGCCGCTCCACGGTGAGGTGCCCACTGTGGAGGCGGACCGGCCACGTCGGGGCGTCACGCCATCGGCCCAGCCGCGACAATCCGCTCGGCGCGCCGGATCGTCGGCGACCGGCCCTCCGCTCGCCGCGGGCGACGCCCGTTCTACTGTGGGGAGATGATTCGCACGGCTGCGTTGGCGCACGTTCGGGACCGCCGCCTGTTGCAGGCGCGGTCCACCGGTAAGGACGTCTTCTACATGGCGGGCGGGAAGATCGACGCGGGGGAGACGCCGGTGGCGGCGCTGCACCGGGAGATCCGGGAGGAGTTGGGGGTCGGGGTGGCCGCCTACGCGCACCTGGGGGATTTCGAGGCCGAGGCGTACGGGCACGCGCCGGGCACCCGCCTGCACATGACCTGCTTCACCGCCGACCTCGACGGCGACCCGCACCCGAGCGGCGAGATCGCCGAACTCCGCTACTTCACCGTGGCCGAGTACGCCGCCATGACCCACGTCGCCCCCGGCTCGATGCTGGTCTTCCGCCACTTGCAGTCGCTCGGCCTCATCGACTGATCAGGCGCGGTCACCCTGGATGAGGGTCAGCCGGGCTTCGAGTCCGTCGAGTACCCGATCCAGGGCGTAGCGGCAGTATTCGGCGTGGGCGGCGGCGCGCTCGGCCGCACCGGAGGCGAAACGCGCGGCCATGCGCCGCATCTGCTCGGCGCCGGGGCCGGGGTGGGCGTCCAGGGAGTCCAGCAGCGCGGTCAGGCCGGGGTCGTTGCCGTCGGGAAAACGAGTGTCGCCCAAGGCGATCAGGCCAAGGCAGGTGTTGAACGCCACCGTGTAGGCGGTCACCGCCTCCTCGCCCCAGCCCGCCTCCAGCATGCGCGACACCCCGGCGTCCATCACCGGCACCAGCTGCTCGGTGCGAGGCCCGTTGCGCAGCAACCACGACGCCACGTCCGGATACTCGGCGAGCCGATCGATCATGGGGTACAGCATGTTTCGCAGCAGCGCGCGCCAATCCTCGTCGTCCGTCGGGAGATTCATCTCCGCGTAGACCTTGTCGACCACCGCCGCGCACACCTTCTCCCGGTCGCCCACGTGGTGGTAGATCACCGACAGCGACGTGTCGAGCCGGGCGGTGAGCTCCCGCATGCTCCACCCGTCGAGCCCGCGTTCGGCCGTGAGCGCGGCCGCGGCCGCCACGATCGCGTCGCGCGAGAGGCCGGTCCGATAGGCGCGCCTGGTACCGCTGGGCATGCCCGCCACCCTAGCGGGCACGTCGGGCGGCCCTGATCGCCGCCGAATCGCACCGGTCCGGTGCGGCTGCCGGCCGTGCACTCGCACCGAACCTCGCTCGGTCCGGTTGGACGCCCGCGCACCCCTTGCGCCCGCTCCGCCCATCGGTACACTCCAAATTAGAACACTGATCTAATTTGGAACGGGGACCCATGAGCAACCGCATCCGGCGCGCTGCCCACCGACCGGGCGAGGTGCGGGCATGACCGCGCCGAGCCCGACACCGGACGAGGCGAACCAGCCAGAAGGAGGCCTCGGGGTCGTCCTCGGCCCGGTGCGCGGCAGATTGATCGCGGCGGCCGCACTCCAAGCCGCCGCCTCCCTCGCCGGACTCGCCCCCTTCGTCGCCGTGGTCGAGATCGCCCGCGAATTCCTCCGTGACGGCCCCACGGATCGCGGCGCGGTCTGGGCGTGGGTGGCCGTCGCGGTCGCGGCGTTCGCCGTGCGCACCTTCGGCAGCGCGGCCGCCTACACCCTCAGCCACGCCGCCGACGCCGACCTGGGCCTGCGGCTGCGTCGCGAAATGGCCGCGCACCTCGGCCGCGTGCCGCTCGGCTGGTTCGCCGACCGCGGTTCCGGCCGGGTCAAGCGGGCGCTCACCGACGACGTGGGCGCCGTGCACCACGTGGTCGCGCACGCGTTCAACGACCTGGTCGCGGCGGTGGTCACCCCGCTGGCCGCGCTCGGTTACCTGTTCTGGCTCGACTGGCGCCTGGCCGGGCTGAGCCTCGTGCCGTTCCTGCTGTGGGGTGCGGCGGTGGCGCTGATGACGCGCGGCGAGGCCGAGCGCCAGCGGAGGTGGAGCGCCGAACTGGACCGGCTGGGCGCCGCCGTCGTGGAATTCGTGGACGGGATCGCGGTGGTGAAGGCGTTCGGCGGCGCGGGCAGCGCGCAGGACCGATACCGCAGGGCCGGCGACGATCTCGCCCGATTCCTCGGCGAATGGCTCGTCCCGTTGCGCGGCCTGGAGGCGCTGGCGGCCACCGTGATCTCACCGCCCGTCCTCCTCGTCACCGCGTTGGCGGGCGGCGTGTGGCTCGGCTCCGACCCCGTCGACATCGTCGCCTTCGCCATGCTGACCGTGGGCCTCGGCGCGCCGATCACCGCCCTCGGTTTCGGCGCGCTGTCGCTGCAAGCGGCGACCGCTGCGGCGGGGCGCCTGGCCGCCTTGCTGCGCACGCCGGAGCTGCCGCCCGCCACGGCGCCGAAGTCGCCGGACGGGGCGCGCGTCGAGTTCGACGGCGTGCGCTTCTCCTACGACGGACGCACCGACGTGCTCGACGGCGTCGACCTCACCCTCGAACCAGGAACGGTGACCGCCCTGGTCGGGCCGTCCGGCTCCGGCAAATCGACACTGGCACGGCTGCTTCCGCGCTTCTGGGATGTTACCGACGGCGCCGTGCGCATGGGCGGCGTCGATGTCCGCGAGATCGCCGAACGCGACCTCTACCGGCAGATCGGCTTCGTCTTCCAGGAAACGTCGTTGCTGCGCACCAGCATTCGCGACAATATCGCCCTGGCCCGGCCGGACGCCACGCTCGCCGAGGTCGAACGGGCCGCACGCGCCGCCCAGATCCACGACCGCGTCACGGCCCTGCCGCGCGGCTACGACAGCGTGGTCGGCGATGACGCCCACCTCTCCGGCGGTGAAGCACAACGGGTTTCGATCGCCCGCGCGCTGCTCGCCGACGCGCCCGTCCTGGTGCTGGACGAGGCCACCGCCTTCGCCGACCCCGAATCCGAAGCGGCCGTGCAGGACGCGCTGTCACGCCTGGTGGCCGGCCGGACACTGCTGGTGATCGCGCACCGCCTGAACACGATTCGCGACGCCGCCCGCATTGTGGTCCTCGCGCGCGGCCGCGTCGTCGAATCGGGCGCCCACGACGAATTGCTCGCCCGCGACGGCGAATACGCGCGCCTGTGGCGCGCCCAGACCCCCGCCTGGGAGGAATCACGATGATCGCCAAGCTCTTCCGCCTCGTCGATCCCGGTGACCGGCCGCTGTTCGCGCGCTGGATCGGCTTGATCGTGCTGTTCTCGGTGCTGCAAGGCCTGTGCGTGCTGCTCGTGGTCCCGGTGCTGCGCCCGCTGCTCGACGGCGACCGCGACGCCGCGATGCCCTGGCTGGCCGGGCTGGCAGTGGCCGCAGCGGCGTCGGGCGTTGCGTTCTACGTGCAGTCGATCGAAGGTCAGCGCGTCGCCGACCTGCTGCTGCTCGGCCTGCACCACCGCATCGGCGACCACCTGGCGAAGCTTCCGCTCGGCTGGTTCGACACCGACCGCACCGGCCGTCTCACGCACTCCGTCTCGCAGGGCACCACCAATATCATCGGCGTGCCGGCGCACCTGATGCAGCCGGTGGTGAGCGCGGCGGTCACGCCCGCCGTGGTGGCCGTGGGCATGATCGCGTTCGACCCGGTGCTCGGCCTCGCGCTGGTCGTGGCGGGCGTGGCGCTGCTGGGCACGCACCGCGCCGCGCAGTCCGCGATCGCCCGCGGTTTCGACGCCATCGACGCGACCGCCGTGGAGGCCGCGAGCCGCGTGGTGGAATTCGCGCAGCGCCAACCGGTTCTGCGCGCCTTCGGCCGCACGGGTGAGGGGCACCGGCTGCTGGACGACGCGCTCACCGGGCAGCGCCGCGCCTACGGGGAGATGAATCGCGGCGCGGTGTCGGCGCTGGTGCTGTTCTCGGTGGCGGTGCAGATCGCGTTTCTCGCGCTGATCGTGGCCGGGGTGCTGCTGGCGTTCGGCGGGTCGCTGGACGCGGCCGAACTCGTCGCGCTGCTGGTGCTCGTCACGCGGTTCCTCGGTCCGCTGGTCGAGATCGTGGATCACGCGGCGGCGCTGCGGATGGCCGCGGAAGACCTCGACCGGATCGATGAAGTGCTCCGCGTCCCGCCGCTGCCGGAAGGTGAGGCGCTGCGTGCCACGACACCGGGCACGGTGTACTTCGATCGCGTCACCTTCGGGTATGGAGACCGGAAAGTGCTGCGGGACATCAGCTTCGAAGCCAGCCCCGGCACGGTCACCGCGATCGTCGGGCCGTCCGGCGCGGGGAAGACCACGATCCTGCGCCTGGTGGCGCGTTTCTGGGACGCCGACGCGGGCACCGTGACGGTGGGCGGTGTCGACGTGCGCGAGTACGCCGCCGACGCCCTGTTCGACCAGATCGCGCTGGTGTTCCAGGATGTCTACCTGTTCGACGACACCATCGAAGCCAATATCGGCGTCGGCAGGCCGGGCGCCACCACCGCCGAGATCCGGGAGGCCGCGCGGCGGGCGCGCGTGGACGAGATCGTGGACCGGCTGCCCGACGGGTGGGACACGCGCGTCGGCGAGGGCGGCGCGAACCTCTCCGGCGGTGAGCGCCAACGTATTTCGATCGCCCGCGCGCTGGTCAAGGACGCCCCGATCGTGCTGCTCGACGAGGCGACCGCCGCCCTCGACCCCGGTAACGAAGCGGCCGTCACCGACGCCCTGCGCACCCTCGCCGCCGACCGCACCGTGCTGGTGGTGGCGCACCGCCTGCACACCATCGCGGGCGCCGACCAGATCCTCGTCCTCGACGGCGGCGAACTCACGGCGGTGGGCACGCACGCCGAACTCCTCGCCGCGCCCGGGCGCTACCGCGACTTCTGGCGGGAACGCGAGCGTGCGCGGGGGTGGCGAATCACGGTGTGAGGTAGGGGCTTGTGCGCGGACCCGTCCGCATCGCAGCGCTCCTCTACCCGCGCCCCGCCCTGAGCCCATCGACAAAAAAGGCGACCAGACTGTCGATCCCGCGCTCCGGATCGCCCGTCCAGGACCGGACCATCGACTCCGCCGCCGCGGCGATCATGCCCGCCGTCACCTCGGGGTCGGCGGGCAGCCGGACGCCCGCCGCGGCCAGTTCGCCCAGCCACGCCACCCACGGACGCAGCTGTTCGGCGCGGAAGGCGCGCATCCGCTCGGCGAAGGCGGGCGCGGCCAGCGCGGCTTGATCCATCGCCGCGATCACGTCCCGGTTCGCCGCGAAAGTGTGCCAGAAGATCGAGAGGTGGGCGCGGGTGGTCCGGCGCAGCGCGGCGGCCGGGTCGTCGCCGGTGCGGGTGGCCGGTGTGCGCTCGGCCCGCACGTCGGCGTCGGCGCCGATGTCGTCGGCCAGCGCGGCGAGGATGTCCTCTTTGCTCTGGAAGTGGTTGTAGAACGAGCCCGCCGCCCGCCCCGCCTCCGCCGTGATGTCGGAGATCTTGGTGTTGAGGTACCCCTGGCGCGCGAAGACCGCCCGCGCCGCGGACTTGAGCTCGCTGGTCGTGCGCGCCGCCTGCAACTGCCTGCGCGTCGGCCCGGCCGATGTGGCGATGTCGATCCCTCCTTGACAGCGTTCCCGGGCAGTGTACTGTGATGAATCGTAATTCACTGAATGTTGATTCATCGAATGGGGGCGGCATGAAGGCCGCGATTCTGCGTCGTTTCGGCGCACCGGAGTACGGGGAGTTCGACGCCCCCGATCCGGCCGCGTTTCCCGGCGCCACCGCGATCGAGGTGGCCGCCGCGACGATCAACGCCATCGACCGGATCACCGCCGCGGGGGAGCACTACCTGAGCCCGGAGTCCTTCCCGGTGATCACCGGGATCGAGGGCGCCGGCGTCACCGCCGACAACCGGCGCGTCTATTTCGGCAGGCCGCTCGCGCCCTTCGGTGCGATGGCCGAATACACCGTGGTACCACCGGGTTTCGCGATACCGATACCCGACGGTGTCGACTTCCCGGTCGCGGCCACCCTCGGCAACAGCGGGATGGCCGCCCTCATGCCGCTCACCGATGCCGCGCGGATGCGCCCGGGGGAGCACGTCGCGCTGCTGGGTGGCAGTGGGGTGGTCGGCAGGCTCGCGGTGCAGGCGGCACGGTTGCTCGGCGCGGGCACCATCACCGTCGTCGGCCGCGACCCCGAAGCCCTGGCCGACACGATCGAACTCGGCGCGACCGCGACGGTGTCGACCGCAGGGGGGTCGGACATCGCGGGTCTGACCGAGGCGATCCGGCGGGCCTCGGGCGGCGGGGTCGACATCGTGGTCGACTACACCTGGGGCGATCCGGCCGTCGCCGCGCTGGCCGCGGGCAATCCGGGCGTCCGGTTGGTGCAGGTGGGCGACCGCGCGGGGGCTTCTGCGTCGCTGCCCGCGCAGGTGCTGCGCTCGCTCGGCGCGACGGTCGTCGGGTTCATGCCGGTCCACCACGGGCCCGAGGCCATGACGCGCTCGTACCGGCAACTGGCGGAATGGGCCGATCGGGGCGAGCTGCGGGTCGACTGCGAGCGCGTCCCGCTGGCCGAGGTGGCGCGGGCATGGGAGCGGTCGGCTCGGGTGCGGCACAAGATCGTCCTGGTGCCGTGAACCCGGTGAACGACCGCCGCGCAAGCGAAGATGGGGGAGACGATGGGCGACATCCGGCTCGGCGCGGTGCTCATCGACCGGAAACCGTTGTCCCACCCGGAGTTCCGGCGATTGTGGCTGAGTGGGATCGTGTCGGTCTCCGGTGCGCAGCTGACCGTGATCGCGGTGCCGTTCCAGATCTACGCGATCACCGGATCGTCGGCCTACGTGGGACTGGCGGGCGTGTTCGTGCTCGCGCCGCTGGTGGTGTTCGGGCTGTGGGGCGGGGCACTGGCCGATGTGCTCGACCGGCGCACCCTGTTGCTCGCCAGTTCGGCCGGGATGGTCGTGGCGACGGCGCTGCTGGCCGCGCAGGCCTTCCTGCGGCTGGACAACGTCTGGCTGCTCTACGCCGTCCTGGTGTTCCAGCAGGCGTGCATCGCGGTGAACCAGCCGACCCGCAACGCCATCTTCCCGCGCATTCTGCCCGCCGATCGGCTCGCGGCGGCGAACACGCTGGAGATGACGGTCATCCAGATCGGCGGAATCGCCGGAAGCCTGTGTGCGGGAGTCCTTCTCGCCGGTGGCGGCCCCGCCTACGCCTACCTGCTCGATTCGGTGGCGATGCTCGCGACGGTGTGGGCGGCCTACCGCCTGCCCGCGTTACCGCCGAGCGGACGGGTCACCGCGTCCGGGGTTCGTGAGATCTGGTCCGGCCTGGTCTACCTCTCCTCGCGGCGGCTGCTCGCGGCCGTGTTCCTCCTCGATCTCGTCGCGATGGTGGCGGGACTGCCCCGGGTGTTGTTCCCGGAACTGGCCGACGACCATTTCGCCGCGGGCGGGGACGGTGAAATGGTCGTCGGCGTCCTGTTCGCCGCGCTGGCGATCGGCTCGGTGCTCGGCGGCGCCTTCTCCGGCTGGGTGTCGCGGGTGCGCCGCCACGGCGCGGCGGTGGTGGTCGGCGTCGTCATCTGGGGCGTGGGCATCACCGGTTTCGGGCTGAGCGCCCTGCTGGGCAGCGGCGGCCTGATCCCCGCGCTCCTCTTCCTCGTCCTGGCGGGCGTGGGCGACCTGATCTCGGTCATCTTCCGCTCCACCATGATTCAGCAACTCACCACCGACGACATGCGCGGCCGCCTCCAGGGGCTGTTCAACGTCTCTGTCGCAGGCGGCCAGCGTCTCGGCGACCTCGCCCACGGCGTCACGGCGGCCTCGGTCGGCACCACCCTCGCTGTCTCCGGTGGCGGCGTCCTGGTCGTCATCGCGGCAATCCTTGTGGCGCTTCTCATCCCGATCACCCTGCGGTATCGCTTCGACCCGGCACGCGTGGGCAATGGCACCCCGGTCGATCATCCGGCCGCGGTTGAGCTGGATTGACGCGCGCAGACAGTCGCGGTCGAAAAACCGCTGCCGCCTCTCCTCGAGTAGCCGCGTCCGTGCCCGCCGCGCTGCGGAAGTGCCGAACGGCGGTCGAGGCGCCGGTACCGGCGAAGGAGTCCTGACACGGCGCACCGGCCGGGTCGCGGTGTCGGACGCTGCCGGCGATCCGATTCCGGTGCGCTCGCCGAATGCGTTGTTCCACTGATGATCAGCGGCTCACGGTGCTACACCGACGTGTCCGGCACGAGTTCGAGCACCGTGATGTCGGAGGGGGCGGCGACGCGGGTGGGCGGGCCCCAGGCGCCTGCGCCGCGGGTGACGTAGAGCTGGGTGTCGCCGTAGCGTTCCAGGCCCGCGACGGTCGGGTTGGCCAGGCCGGCGAGGAGGTTGCCGGGGAAGAGCTGGCCGCCGTGGGTGTGGCCGGACAGTTGCAGGTCGACGCCGTGGTCGACGGCGTCGTGCACCAGGACCGGTTGGTGGGCGAGCAGCACGCACGGGCGCGTGGTGTCTCGGCCGCGCAGGGTCGCCGCCATATCGGGACCGCGGCCGTAGGCCTCGCCTTCCACGTCGTCCACGCCCGCGATATCGAAACTCGCCAGCGAGACACGGCTGTTCAGCAGGACCCGCATGCCGAGTGAGGGCAGGTATTCGATCCATTCGTCCGGGCCGGAGTAGTACTCGTGGTTGCCCATGCCGAAGAACACGCCGTGCGGGGCGCGCAGGTCGGCCAGTGGCGCGGTGGCGTCTCGGAGATCGGCGACCGACGCGTCCACGAGGTCGCCCGCGATCGCGATCAGATCCGGACGGGTGCCGTTGACGGCGTCGACCACCGTCCGCGTGAAGTCGCGGCCCAGGACCGGGCCGAGGTGCAGGTCGCTGACCAGCGTGATGCGGAATCCCGTTGCGTCGGCGGGCAATCGGCGCAGCGGCACGGTGACATAGTTGACGGCCGGGCCCTTGAGTACGCCGTAGGTGCCGCCGCCCACGGTCGCGACGGCCGCCACCGCGGTGACACCGGCGAGCGCCCTGCTGACGAACACCCGGCGGGAGAGGGGAGTGGGTTGTGTTGTGGTTTCGGCTTGCTCCGTGGCGGGCGAGGCGGGGGTGACCGCCACGGTTTCGTTCGACGCGGGAGCCGTTCCGGCGGTTCGTGATTCGGACGAAGTTCGCTCGGTCGTGGCGGTTCCGGCGTGGGCGCGCTCGGGTGTGTCCGTCGCGGAGGACGCGGATCCGGTGGTGAGCGCAGGCGTTTCACGATCGCTCGGTGCCCGAGCGGCACCCTTGGATTCGGCCGAATCTCCCACGGCTGCAAGGTCTCTCGCCGTGCTCGTCGCCCGACCGTCCTTCGACCGGAACGGCAACCGCGCCAGCAGCGGCCGCACCACTTCCCCCACCAGCACGCCGAGCAACAGGTAGATCAGCACCGCCGCCCACAGGAACCCGACCGTCGACACCACCCGGACGAGCGCGAACGGCACATCGCCGATCCGGGTCGCCAGCATGGCGCCCAGGGACAGCCCGCCGAACACGATCACCCCGGTCCCGAGCCGCCTGCCCAGCGACCCGGTCGCCGTGCTGTCTCGCACCAACCGCCGCCACACATACCAGTGCATCCCGGCGACGATGCCGAGCATCACGACACCCACCAGCACCGCAAGAACCGTTCCCACGCGAATACCTTCCGGAACTCCCGAAACTCCCGACCCCGCCGAATCTACGCGTTCAGGCCGTAGTTGCGCTCGGGCGCAGGTCGGCGGCCCCCGTCAGACGACGAGCTGAGCCGACACCACCACGGGCAGATTCATCGGCAGCGCCGTGACCCCGATCGCCGTGCGGGCGTGCGCGCCGACGTCTCTCCGAACACCTCGAGCACGAGTTCGGAGAACGGGTTGATCACGGCGGTCGTCTGCGGTAGCCCGCGTCGGCGTTGACGAAGCCGTCGACCCGCGCCCACGCCCGGATCGCGTCCAGGCTCCCGAGTTCGCGCCGGAGCGCGGCGAACATCGCGAGCGCGGCCGAGCGCGCCGAGGACTGCGCGTCCTCGAGCGACACCTCGGAGGGCACGCGGCCGAACGGCGGCGCGGGCGCCCCGACCCGTCGAGCGCGCCGTGTCCGCTGACGAAGCACTGGCCGCCGACGACACGCACCCACCGGAAGGGGACGGACACGTGCGGCGGCAGGCGCGGCTCGGGTGGGAGTACCAAGCCCAGCTCGGTGCGGCGTCGGTGCGGCGCTGCTCCGGCGTCATCCGTCCATTGTCCGCCGTCACAGCCGTTTCGTGGCCGAACGGCGAATATCGGGCAACCCCGCGTCGGTGCCTTGTGGAGTGTGCCAGTGCGGGGGTACCCGTGCTCGTGGTGTGTACCGAAGTGCGCGGTCCGCCACTTCCGGGCCCGGGTTTCGGCTATCGTGCCGGGAGTTTCGTTCCTCGACCAAGGATGGGGTCACCGTGAGCTCGGCAGTGCAAATGCCCGACGTCGCGTCGCAAGTGGGGTACTACTACCAGGCGGAGGGCACGTTCGAAGTCGGGCGCGAGAAGATCCGCGAATACGCGCGCGCGGTGCAGGACTTCCACCCGGCCCACTGGGACGAGGGCGCCGCGGCCGACCTCGGCTACTCCGGTCTGGTGGCGCCGCTGACCTTCGTCTCGATTCCCGCGATGGCGGCCAACCGGCGGCTGTTCGAGGAGGTCGTGCGCGGCTACGACACGTTCGTGCAGACCGAGCAGGTCTTCGAGCAGTACAAGCCGATCGTGGCCGGGGACCGGCTCGTCACCGACGTCGAACTGTCCTCGGTGCGCCAGATCGCGGGCAAGGATCTGATCACCGTCACCAACACCTTCACCGATCCGCTGGGCGAGGTCGTGCACGCCATGCACACGACGGTCGTCGGCGTCACCGGCGAGGGCGTGGATCCCGCGCTGACGGGTGCGGTGGCCGGCGTCATGATGCACGGCATCACCGTGTTCACGCCCAGGGACGAGGTCGTGTCGAGCGACGAGCCGATGCCGCGCCGCCCGCAAGGCGAGGTCCGGTACTCCCTGGAGGGCGCCGCGC
Source organism: Nocardia puris (assembly GCF_036051655.1). Lineage (NCBI taxonomy): Bacteria > Bacillati > Actinomycetota > Actinomycetes > Mycobacteriales > Nocardiaceae > Nocardia > Nocardia puris. The sequence continues at coordinate 4,248,590 of NZ_CP107943.1, forward strand.
GCACCCCGGCGACCACGCTCTCGTTCGACGACCTGACCGTCGGCCTCGAGCTTCCGCTGCGCGAGGCCACCGTCTCCCGCGGCGACCTCGTCAACTACGCGGGCGTCTCCGGCGACAGCAACCCGATCCACTGGGACGCCAGGATCGCCCGCCTCGCGGGCCTGCCCGACGTGATCGCTCACGGCATGCTCACCATGGGCCTGGGCGCGGGATTCGTCTCGGCCTGGTCGGGCGACCCCGGCGCCGCCGCCCGCTACGGCGTCCGCCTCTCCAACTACACCGTCGTGAGCGCCGAGTCCGGCGGGCGGATCGAATACACCGGCCGCGTGAAGTCCCTCGACCCGAACACCCGCACCGCGGTCATCGCCATCGTCGCGAAGTCGCTGGGCCGCAAGATCTTCGGCCTCGCGACCACCAACGTCAAGTTCCGCTGAGCCCGGCCCTCGCCGGTCCGCACCCGCGGACCGGCGCTCGGCGCGCTCGGCTCTGGCGTCGGTGATCCGATAGTTCGGGCCGGAATCGGTTCACTGTGGAGCGGTGCCGGACTAGCGTTTCTGCTGGAAGCTATCGGTGGCGGGATCGAGAAGGCTGTACCGATGACCAAGCGGATTCTGCACGTTGTCACGAATGTCGCCCATTACGACGACCCGTCCGAGCCGACCGGGTTGTGGCTCTCGGAGCTGACGCACGCCTATCACATCTTCGAGGAGCAGGGGTATGAGCAGCGGATCGTCAGTCCGCAGGGCGGGCTGTCCCCGCTGGAGCCCCGGTCGCTCTCGTTCCCGAACTACGACAAGACCGCGAAGGCGTGGCGGGCCAGCGCGGAGCGGATGGCGCTGCTGGCGAACACCGCCGCCCCGGACGACATCGACTCGGCCGACTTCGACGCGATCTACTTCACCGGCGGCCACGCCGTGATGTGGGATTTCCCCGACAGCGAGGGCTTGCAGCGGATCACCCGGGAGATATGGGAGCGCGGCGGGATCGTGTCGTCGGTGTGCCACGGCTACTGCGGGCTGCTCAACACCGAACTGTCCGACGGCACGCTGCTCGTCGCCGGACGCAAACTCACCGGCTTCGCCTGGCAGGAGGAGGTGCTGGCCAGGGTCGACAAGCTGGTGCCGTACAACGCCGAAGAGGAGATGAAGAAGCGCGGCGCCCGGTACGAGAAGGGGTTGATTCCGTTCACGCCGAAGGTCGTCGTCGACGGCAAGCTGGTGACCGGCCAGAACCCGCAGTCGGCCAAGGCGACGGCCAAGGCGGTCGTCGCCGCGCTGTGAGCGCCTATTCCACGGAGAACGGCGCCGTGGCGGCCTCGGTACGCCCCACGTAGATGATCCGATAGGTGCCCGGATCGCCTGCGGTCCAGGTGATGTCGGCGGTGAACCGCAGTTTCCGGTCGCGGCGCCAGACGATCGTGGTGTCGGGGGCGGCGTCGTCGGCCACGGTGGTCCACCCGTTGTCGGTGCGGCGTTCGACGCGCAGGTAGGTCGGGCGCAGTGCGGCGTTCGGATGGTCGGCGTCGAACGTGGCCGTGACGGTTCCGCCCGGGCGCGCCGACGTGGCTGCCCGGCGCGCCCGGACCGGCCCGCGCCGTTCCCAGCGCGGCGAGCCGACGGGACTCTCGGGAAGCCGGAATCGGCGCGGCGGCGGGGGAGTGCCCGGCTCCACCGGGTGTCCGTCGCGCATCGCGGCCGCCAGTGAGGTCGCCGCGTCGATCAAGGTCACCAACTGGTGCCGCCCGAAGATCGTCGCGCCGCCCTCGTAGAGTTGCTCGTCGTACTCCTCGGGCGTCGTCACGTAGTGGCCGTAACCGTTGGCATAGCCTTGCAGCACAACGTGTTCGAGGTCGATGTCCAACGCGTCGGCCACGGCGCGCCGCAGGCGCAGACCGGCGACCACGGTCACCTCGAACGGCAGGCACAGCAGGTGGAGCTGCCCGAGCCGGACCAGCTGCACCAGGTAGGTCTCCTGGACCCAGCGCAGTTGCCCGACCGGCAGGAAAAGGTCCTTCGGCGCGTGCGCCGCCGCGAGACGGGGGAAGCGGGCGTAGAGGCGCCGGCTCAGCCGTTCGAGCCGGGGGTTGCGTTTACCCTCGTGGAACCACGGCGAGCCCGGACCGTCGGTCATCTTGCCCGAGGCGAAGCTCGCGCCGAGGATCGCCCGCGCGGGGAAGCGGACGTAGCGGTGCCGGGTGTCGAGGCCGGGCGCGAGCTCGTCGCCGGGGGAGGCGGCGGCGCGGCGGGCCGCGGCGAGCTGGCGTTCGCCGATGAGCCGGGTGTTCTCGCGTTCGTCGCCGGTCGGGCCGGTGCCGGGCTCCAGGTCGAGATTCGGGGAGAGGTCGCCCGCGTTGGTCTGCGCGAACGCCGCGACGAGACCGGGCGCCTCGGACTCCCACCGCGTCGCCGCCCACCCTTTGTTGTCGGCGCTGATGAGCCGGTTGCGATTGGTCATCGACGTGTTGTGCACCGGGAACCAGTGGACGACGCCCACCAGTTCGCCGTCGCGCTCGACCCGCAACAGCAGGCCGCGCGGATCAATGCCCTCGGGGAACGCTTCCCGGTCCTCGGACGGGTTGCGCTCGAACGCCGCACGGGCCCGATTGGCGCTCGCGTCGGTGAGCCGCTCACTGGCGAGCACCGCCCGCGCGGGCGCGACATCGGCGTCGGCCGCCGCGATCGCCTCCACCACACCGGACACCAGACGCTCGAACGTGCGCCCGTGAAACCCGGCTGTCGTGAGGTTGTAGAGCACATCGTGCCCGTGCCCACCCGGCCCGCAATGCGTATGCGTCGCTGTCAGAACAACATTCGCGGCCGTGTACCGCGTCCCGAACCGCTCACCCAACCGCTTGTGAATCGCCTCGACAGCCGCCTGAAAGAACATCCCGATATCGGCCACCACGAACGCGACCCGCCCCCGCCCACCCTCGAACACGAACGCCCGCGCATACTGCCGCGACAGAATCCCGCACGTGCGCTGATCAGGCATCCCATACCCCATCATCGCCACGCCCCAAGGCTCCCCGGTCACGTCGGCGACACCCCGCCCGATAGCCCATGCGTCGGTCATACGAGGTGATGGTAGTGAGGTGACCCCATGTCACACTCCCCGTTCGTGCTTCGTCTCCTGGGTGGACCATTCGCGAGTAACAGGAGAGTTCCATGGCGCTGACCATCAGCAACCCGTCCGAACTGCACGATCCGACCGGCTTCGGCTACAGCCATGTGGCGCGGGTGAGTGGGGAGCTCGTGTTGATCGCCGGGCAGTATGACTCCGATGCCGAAGGGCACGTCACCAGAGAGGATTTCGGTGGGCAGGTCGAGCGGGCGTTCGTCAATCTGGGGACGGCGTTGCGGTCGGCCGGGCTCGGCTACGGTGATGTCGCTCAGTTGCGCACGTTCATCGTGGACCACGATGTGGACAAGCTGGGGGTGCTCGGCGCGAAGATCGCCGAGATCTGGGGCGATACACCACCGGTCCAGACCTTGCTCGGCGTCGCATCGCTGGCCTTGCCGGGAATGCTGTTCGAGGTGGACGCCGTCGCGGTCCGGGGGTAAGGGGCCGAATCTGCGTCGGCCGGTGCGGCCACCCCGAATCAGCCCGGGTGCGCGGCGGCGTCGGTCACCGACGCCGCCGCGCGGGTGGCGATGGCGGTGGCCAGTTCGTCGGTGGTAGAGGTGCCGTCCAGGTCGGGAGTGCGGACGTTCCCCTCCGCGAGGACTTCGTCGACGGCGCGGTGGATGGCGGCGGCCGGGGCGTGCGCCCCGAGGTGGTCGAGCATCATTGCGCCCGCGAGGATTTGGGCGACGGGGTTGGCGATGCCCTGACCGGCGATGTCGGGGGCGCTGCCGTGGACCGCCTCGAACATCGACGGCGCGCTCCGGTCGGGGTTGATATTGCCGGAAGGCGCGAGGCCCAGCCCGCCGGTGACGGCGGCGGCGAGATCGGACAGGATGTCGCCGAACAGGTTGGACGCCACAATCACGTCGAGCCGATCCGGACGCAGCACGATCTCGGCCGCCAAGGCGTCCACGTGCACGGTGCGCGTCGTGATATCGGGGTAGTCGGCGGCGACGTCGGCGAACACGCTGTCCCAGTACGGCATCGAGTGGATCAGCCCATTGGATTTCGTGGCCGAGCACACCGAGCCGTCGCGTTCGGCGGCCCGCTCGAACGCGTAGCGCATGATGCGTTCGCACCCCACCCGGCTGAACACCGATTCCTGGAGGACGAATTCCTCGGGCCGCCCCGGATTGTGGATGCCGCCGATCTCGGAGTACTCACCCTCGGAGTTCTCGCGCACGATCAGGATGTCGAGGTCGTCGGCCGTGCGGCCGCGCAGCGCCGATTCCGTGCCGGGGAGCAGCCGCACCGGGCGCAGGTTGACGTACTGGCCGAACGCCCGGCGCAGCGGGATCAGCAGGCCCCACAGCGAAACATGGTCGGGCACACCGGGAAAGCCGACGGCGCCGAGCAGGATCGCGTCGAACCCGGCCAGCAGGTCCGGCCCGTCGGCGGGCATCATCGCGCCGGTGCGCAGGTATTGGGCGCAGGACCAGTCGAATTCCGTCCACTCGATCCCCGGCTGCACGGCGTCGAGCACGGTGATGGCCGCGGCGGTCACGTCGACGCCGATCCCGTCGCCGGGGATGGTCGCGATTCGATAGCTCACAGTCGCACTCCGATGTATTTGGTCTCGAGGAATTCGTCGATGCCGGTCAGGCCGCCCTCGCGGCCCAGTCCGGACTCTTTCACGCCGCCGAACGGCGCCGCCGGATTCGACACGACGCCCTGGTTCAGCCCCACCATGCCTGTCTCCATCGCCTCGCACACGCGCAGACCGCGCCGCAGGTTCTCGGTGAACACGTAGCTCACCAGGCCGTACGGTGTGGCGTTGGCGCGGGCGATCACCTCGTCCTCGGTGTCGAACGGGGCGATGGCCGCGACCGGTCCGAAGATCTCGGTGTGGCACAGCTCGGCGTCGTCGGGGACATCGGTGAGCACGGTGGCGGGGTAGAAGTGCCCGGGGCCGTCGAGGGCGGTGCCGCCGGTGCGCACGGTCGCGCCGCGCCGGACGGCGTCCGCGACGAGCCGTTCGACCTTCGCCACCGCCGCGCCGTCGATGAGCGGTCCGACCACGACGCCGGGCTCGGTGCCGCGCCCCATCGGCAGCGCCGCCAACCGCTGCGCGAGCCGCCCGGCGAACTCCTCGGCGACGGAGCGCTGCACGAAGATCCGGTTCGCGGCGGTGCACGCCTGCCCGATATTGCGCATCTTCGCCGCCACCGCCCCCTCCACGGCCGCGTCCAGGTCCGCGTCCTCGAACACGAGAAACGGCGCGTTGCCGCCGAGTTCCATCGACGTGCGCATGACGGTGCGGGCGCACTGTTCGAGCAGGCGTTTGCCGACCTCCGTCGACCCGGTGAACGACAGCTTGCGCGAGCGGTCGTCCAGGATCAACGGCGTCATCACGGCGCCGGGATCGGAGGTGGTGAGCACGTTGACGACCCCGGCGGGCACCCCGGCGCGGTCGAGGATGTCGGCCAGCGCGAGCATCGAGAGCGGGGTCTGCTCGGCGGGTTTCACCACGCAGGTGCAGCCCGCCGCGAGCGCCGGCCCGATCTTGCGGGTGCCCATGGCCAGCGGAAAGTTCCACGGGGTGATGAGCAGGCTGGGACCGACCGGCTGCTTGGTGACCAGGAACCGGGAGCCGCCGCCGGGGGCGGGGAGGTAGCCGCCGTCCATGCGCACCGCCTCCTCGGCGAACCAGCGGAGGAACTCGGCGGCGTAGGCGATCTCGCCGCGCGCCTCGGCCAGCGGTTTGCCCATCTCCAAGGTCATGATCACCGCGAGGCGTTCGGTGTCGGCGAGCAGTGCGCGGTGGGCGCTCATGAGCAGATCGCTGCGGTCGCGGGGCGGGGTGCGCGCCCAGTCCGCCTGCGCGTCGGCGGCGGCGGTGAGGGCGTCGAGACCGTCGGCGGGGGAGGCGTCGGAGACCTCTCGCAGCAGCGCGCCCGTGGCCGGGTCCGTGACGGGTAGCCGCGCCGCCGTCTCGCGCCACCGCCCGCCGAGGTAGAGGCCGGTGGGCACGGTGGCCAGTGCCTCGCGTTCCGTCGCGGCGAGCGTGGTGTCGGCGAGCATCGGTCGCGCTCCTTCCGTTCCGCCGCGGCGGTCGTTGCCGCGAACCCTCCGGCCATGTTATGCATATTGTCAACAATCCGACAATATGACAGTCGATATCGACGACCGCGCGCGGGCCACGCTCCGCGCGCCGGGAGGCGGACCACCATGACCGAACTATCGCCAGTCCTCAAGCAGGCCACCCCGGTGACCGTCGACCACGGCGAGGGGTGCTACCTCTACGGCACCGACGGCAGGCGCTATCTCGATTTCACCGCCGGGATCGGCGTCACGAGCACCGGGCACTGCCATCCGCACGTCGTCGCGGCGGCCCAGGCGCAGGTGGGGAAGCTGATCCACGGGCAGTACACGACCGTCATGCACCGGCCGCTGCTGGAACTCACCGAACGCCTGGGCGCCGTGCTGCCCGAGGGACTGGACGCGCTGTTCTTCGCCAACTCCGGCAGCGAGGCGATCGAGGCGGCGCTGCGGCTGGCGCGGCAGGCCACCGGACGCCCGAACGTCATCGTCTTCCACGGCGGTTTCCACGGCAGGACCGTGGCCGCGGCGACCATGACCACCTCCGGCACCCGGTTCTCGGCGGGGTTCAGCCCGCTGATGTCCGGCGTGCACGTGGCGCCGTTCCCCACCGCGTTCCGCTACGGCTGGTCGGAGGCCGAGGCCACCGAGTTCGCCTTGCGCGAGCTGGATTACCTGTTCGCCACGCTCACCTCGCCCGCGGAGACCGCCGCGTTCATCGTGGAGCCGATGCTCGGCGAGGGCGGCTACATCCCCGGCAACGCCACCTTCTTCCGCGGCTTGCGCGAACGCGCCGACCGGCACGGCATCCTGCTGGTGTTCGACGAGATCCAGACCGGGTTCGGCCGGACCGGAAGGTTCTTCGGCCACCAGCACTTCGGCGTGCGCCCGGATGTGATCACCATCGCCAAGGGCCTCGCCAGCGGGTTCCCGCTCTCGGGGATCGCCGCCCCGCGCGAGCTCATGGCGCGGGCCTGGCCCGGTTCGCAGGGCGGCACCTACGGCGGCAACGCGGTGGCCTGCGCCGCCGCCGTCGCCACCCTCGAGGTGATCGAAGCGGAGGGCCTGGTCGACAACGCCGCCGCGCGCGGTGCGCAACTGCTGGCCGGTCTGCGCGCAGGCGCCACCAAGGCCATCGGTGACGTGCGCGGCCTCGGATTGCTGGTGGGCGCCGAATTCACCACGGCGACAGGCGAACCCGACACCGAGACCGCCTCGGCCGCGCAACGCCTGGCCGTCGAGAAGGGATTGCTGCTGCTCACCTGCGGCGCGCACATGAACGTGGTGCGGATGATCCCGCCGCTCGTCGTCACCGAATCCCAGATCGAGGACGCGCTCGCCGTCTGGTCCGACGTCCTCGCCGAACTCTGATCGCCCGCACCGACTCCCGGAAGCAGGTTTCATGGCCCGCTACATCAGCATCACCCTCACCAAGGCCGCCGTCAGCTGCCGCGCGCGACTGCTGGACGACGAAGCGCCGGCCACCTGCGCGGCGGTGTGGGACACGCTGCCGCACGAGGGCGCCGCCTTCCACGCCAAATACGCCCGCAACGAGGTGTACACCCTCGTGCCGCGCATCACGGCCGCACCGCGCCGGGAGAACCCCACCGTCACCCCGATCCCCGGCGACGTCTGCCTGTTCGATTTCGAACCCTGGGAGATCGGCAACCCCGCCTACGGCTACGAACCGGGGTCGGCCGCGCATCACGAACTCGGCGCGACCGACCTCGCACTCTTCTACGGCCGCAACAACCTGCTGATCAACGGCGATCTGGGCTGGGTGCCCGGCAATGTCTTCGCCACTATCGAGGAGGGGCTGGCCGACATCGCCGCCGCCTGCAACGACCTGTGGATCCACGGGGTGTACGGCGAGACACTGGCTTTCGCGCGCGCGTGAGTGGGTTCGCGAGCGGACCGCCGGTCTGGTCCCTCGGCCGCCTGGCGATGCTGCCGAGCCGCCCGCTCACGACGACAGCACGTGCTCCGCGTAGCGGGCCACCGCCAGCACCAGGTCGTCGGAGTGGCGGGGGCCGACGATCTGCAAGCCGACCGGCATGCCGGTGGCGGTGGTCCCCGCCGGAATGCTGATCGCGGGCTGCTGGGTCATGTTGAACGGGTAGGTGAACGGCGTCCAGCGCGCCCAGCTGTCCATGCCGCTGCCCGGCGGCACGTCGTGGCCCGCCTCGAAGGCGGTGATCGGCACGGTCGGCGTCACCAGCACGTCGAAGGCGGTGTGGAACGCGCCCATGGTGATCCCGAGCTGGGCCGCCTCGTCTCGGGCGGTGAGGTAGTCGATCGCCGAGACGCGCTCGCCGCGCTCCCACACCGCGCGCAGCCCGGGGTCCACCCGCTCGCGCGATCCTTCGGGGAACTTCGCAAGCATGGCCGCCGCCCCTGCCGCCCACAGCAGTTCGAACGCCGCGCAGGGGTCGGTGAAGCCGGGATCGGCCACGGTTACCCGCAGTTCGGCGTCGGCCAGCCGGTGCACGGCCGCGTCGACCACGGCGGCCACCTCGGGATCGACCTCGGCGTACCCGAGGGTGGGGGAGTAGGCCACGGTGATGCCCCGCACGTCGCGGGTGATCTGCCCGCGGAACGTGGTGATCGTGGGCGCCAGCGCCGTGGGGTCGCGCGGATCGGGCAGCGAGAGGATGTCCATCAGCAGCGCGGCGTCGTCGACCGTCCTGGTCATCGGCCCCGCGTGCGCGAGCGGGCCGAACGGGCTGGCCGGGAACAGCGGAACCCGGCCGTGCGTCGGCTTGAACCCCACGATCCCGCAGAAGGAGGCGGGGATGCGGATGCTGCCGCCGCCGTCGGTGCCGACCGAGACCGGCCCCAGGCCCGCCGCGACCGCCGCCGCACTGCCGCCGGAGGACCCGCCCGGTGTCTTCGACGGGTCGACGGGGTTGCGGGTGACACCGGTCAGCGGGCTGTCGGTGACCGCCTTCCACGCGATCTCCGGCGTGGTCGTCTTGCCGAGGAAGACCATGCCGTCGGCGCGCAGGCGCGCCGCGACCGGGCTGTCCACCGGCCACGGCCCGGCCGGGTCGATCGCGGTGGACCCGCGCCGCGTCGGCCAGCCCTCGGTGAGGAAGACGTCCTTGATGGAAATCGGCACGCCGTCGAGCAGCCCGCGCGCGTGACCGGAATGCCAGCGCGCCTCGGAGTTCTTGGCCTGCACGAGGGCCCGGTCGGGGTCGACGAGGCAGAACGCGTGCAGCGCGCCGTCGCGGGCCGCGATCGCGTCGAGCGCCGCCTCGGTCACCTCGACGGGGGACAGGACGCCCGCCGTGTAGGCCGAGACGAGTTCGGCGGCGGTCATCGCGAGCGGGTCGGCGGGCAGATCGTTTCCGGGGTGGCTCATAGCAGGGCTCCTTCAGCCGGGCACGTACCCCAGCTCCTTGTCGACCACATTCTCCATTGGCCGGGCGGCGATCCAGTTGTCGAAGTTCGCGCGGAACGCGCGCACCACCTCGTCGCGCCACCCGGCCACATCCCCCGAATTGTGCGGGGTGATCAGGACGTTGGGCAGCTGCCACAGCGGGTGCTCGGGCGGCAGTGGTTCCGGGTCCACCACATCCAGCGCCGCCCCGGCGATCGCCCCGCCGGCCAGCGCGGCCACGAGGTCGTCGGTCACCACGAGTTCCCCGCGGCCCACGTTGACAAACCTGGCGTGCGGCTTCATCGCGGCGAAGGCCTTGGCGTCGAACATCTTCCGGGTGTCGGGCGTGAGCGGTGCGATGGCGATGACGTAGTCGGCCCCGGGCAGCTCGGCGAACAGGTCGTCGCCGACGGAGCCGAAGTCGGGGTCGTGGTCGCGGGCGCGCCTGCCGACGCCGCGCACCGACATCCCGGCCGCGCGCAGCAGCCGGGCGATGGCGCGCCCGATCGGACCGGTGCCGACGATCAGCGCCGTGGCGCCCGCGATCCGCTCGGAATCGCGGTGCTGCCAGGTGCCGCGCTGCTGCAACCGCAGCGAGCCGGGCAGGTCTTTGGCGAAGGACAGGATCTGCCCGAGGACGTATTCGGCGATGGCGGTGTCGAAGACGCCCCGGGTGTTGGTGATGACGACATCGCTGGCCAATGCCTCGGGGAACAGGACCGGATCGACGCCGGTGGACCCCATGTGCACCCAGCGCAACCGGTCGGCCGCGTGCCATGCTCCGGGGAGCGCGCTGGTGAGGAAGTCGTAGACGAACAGGATCTGCGCGCCGCGCAACGCGTCGGCGAGTCCCGACGCGTCGGTGTAGCGGAGTTCGGCCCGGTCCGCGATCGGGGCCATGAGATCGGCGTCGGGCACGGCGTCGTCGTGCAGGACGGTGATGATCGTGCCCTGGTCCACATTGACACGGTAGAATCACATCGTATGATTGTCAACAATCCGATCGTGTTCGGAGGTCTACCCGGCTGAGCGCGAGAGGGGCCGCAGTGGAACCCAGTTTTCCCGACATAGAGGGCCCCGTCGCGCAGCGGGGCATCGGGATCATCGCCCCCTTCGACCTCGCGCTGGAACGCGAACTCTGGCGGTGGGCGCCCCTCGACGTCAGTCTGCACCTGGCCCGCACGCCGTACGAGCCCGTGCCGGTGTCGCTGGAGATGGCCCAACTTGTTTCCGATCCGGCGCATCTGACCGCCGCGACCCGCAACGTCTTGCACGTGGAGCCCGAGGTGGTGGCCTACCTGTGCACCTCGGGCAGTTTCATCAACGGACTCGCTTACGAACGATCCTTGCGCGACACCATCTGCCGAGCCGGCGCCCGCGATGCCGTCACCACCTCGGGCGCGCTGGTCGAGGCGATCGGTCACCTGGGCATCGGCAAGATCTCCGTGATCACCCCCTACGACGAGATCCTCACCAACAAACTGCACGACTTCCTCCACGAGGCGGGCTGTGAGGTGGTGCGCTCGGACCATCTCGGGCTCGGCGGCGGCATCTGGAAAGTCAACTACCGCACCATCGCCGAGCGGATCGTCGGGGCCGATCATCCCGACGCGGAAGCGATTTTCGTCAGCTGTACCAACCTGCCCACCTACGACGTCATCGAGCCGCTGGAACGCGCGCTCGGAAAACCCGTCCTCACCGCCAATCAGCTCACCATGTGGGCTTGCCTCGGGCGCATGAAACTCCCGATGATGGGGCCGGGTAAATGGCTGCTCAACGTCTTCTGAACGGAAACCACTCCATGCGCGCACCCACCATCGGCTTCATCTACCCCGACCACGCGGCCGAGGACGACTACCCCCTGGCGGCGTCGATCCTGGCCGGCTCCGGGCTCGAGGTGGAGCTCGAGGTCGCGCACATCTACGGCACCGACCTGCACGCCGTCCCCGAATTGCTGGACCTGGGCAGCCCCGACAAGCTCCGCCACGGCGTGGAACTGCTCGCCCCGCGCCGCCCGGCCGCCGTGGTGTGGGCCTGCACGTCCGGCAGTTTCGTCTACGGCCCGCGCGGCGCCCGCGAGCAGGCCGCCGGCCTCGCCGCCGCGGCGGGTGTGCCGGCGACGAGCACCGGCATCGCCTTCGCCGACGCGGCCCGCGCGCTCGGCGTCGGCACGGTCGCGGTCGCCGCCAGCTACCCCGACGACGTGGCCCGCCTGTTCGTGGACTTCCTCGCCGACGCGGGGGTGGAGGTGGTCCACATGGCGAGCGCGGGCATCGACACCGCCGCCGAAGTGGGCACGCTGGACGCGGCGCGGGTGCGGGAGCTGGCCCTGTCCAACGACCACCCCGACGCGCGGGCCGTCTTGATCCCCGACACCGCCATGCACACCCTGGCCGTTCTCCCGGAACTCGAAGCCGCACTGGGCAAACCGGTCCTCACCGCCAACCAGGTGACCGTCTGGGCCGGGTTGCGGCTTGCCGGTCTGCACGCGGACTGCCCCGCGCTCGGCGCCCTCTTCGCGGAAAGGCACGCCCGTGTCGCTCCTTGATTTCGAGCCCGTGAACCGGCGGTCGACCGCCGAGATGATCGCCGACCGTCTCCGCGAGGCGATCATGCGCGGCTCCCTCGCGCCGGGAGTCCAGCTCGGGGAGGCAGACCTGGCCACCCGATTCGCGGTCTCGCGCGGGCCGATCCGGGAAGCGATGCAGAGGTTGGTGTCCGAGGGCCTGCTCTACAGCGTCCGCAATCGCGGCATCTTCGTCATCGAGCTGACCGACGACGACGTGGCCGACATCTACCGGGCCCGCACCGCGATCGAAGGCGGCGCGCTCGAACTCGTCCTCGACGGTCGGCGCGAGCACGCCGAGGCCGCGCTCGGCCCCAGCCTCGCGCGCATGATCGAGGCCGCCGAGAGCGGCGACGCCGTCGCGGTCTCCGACGCCGACCAGGAGTTCCACGAGGCCCTGGTGGAGAGCGCGGGCAGCCCGCGCCTGGTCCGGGCCGCGCGCACCCTGCTGATCGAGACGCGAATGTGCCTGGGCGCCCTGCAAACCACCTATCCCGATCTGCGCGAGCAGGCGCGCGAACACGTCGAACTGCGCGAGGCGATCGCCTCGGGACCGCCGCGCCGGGCGCGAGCGCTGCTGGTGGAACACATGGACGACGCGGTGCGGAGGTTGCGGGAACGTACAACCGTCTGACGTCGACGGTTTCGCGACGTCCCCGCTCGCGCGCCACGGCAGCCCGGAGCACCGGTGAGTCGATGGTCCTCGACGGCGGGATCACGCTGACCGGCGTTGTCCGACCACAGTATTCGACTCCGGACGAGGCCACCGTCGACGCTGGCGTTGCCCCCGCGGGGCGATTGCGGAGAAGCGCGACGCGCAAGCCCAGCCGGGCGGCCGAGGGTGTGTCCGCCGTTGGTGACGGTGAAGCGCCCCGGGTGGTGCGAGGGCACTCAGGCCTTGGTGCGGACCCAGAGGTGATGGGCGCCCGATCGAGGGATCTCGATCGTCGCGCGGGCGTCGGCCACCGGCACCCCGAGTCCGTGCGCCAGCAGACAGGGCATCTCGGCGTCGAACTGCGAGTCGAGCAGCCAGCCGCCGTGGTCGTGAAAGTCCTTGGCTTGCAACAGAATACCGGCCGCGATCGGAGCATCTTGCCGGGCGATCGTCGCGTGCGCCGGGCGGCTCACCGAGAAGGGCTGGGACCTATGGCCCGTCGTCGTTTCCCTGATGCAATGGGGAGACAAGTACACCGCCGACCCGGAGGGCTGGTTCCTGGACGTTCGGCACGCCGGCTGTGGCGCGCCCGTCCGAGTGGTCGTCGAATGCCGCCGCGATCACGCCCCCTCACCCACACGCACGTGGATGTTCGCCCCGGCGCATCGGCCCGCCCGCGCTCGGTGTCCCTGCGCCGGGACACCGAGCGCCGCACCACAGAAGCGTGTCCGCCGAATCGAGTTCTTGAACAGGTCCGGATCACGATGGGCGCACCCTTCAACAGCGCCCGTGCGAGGGAAACCCGTTGGCGCTCAACGCCCGGCAGGTGTGCGTCGCCTTCGCCGACCAGCGCGTTCCACCCGTCGAAAAGACGCTCGATCACCTCGTCCGGACCGGCCGCGGTGGCGGCGGCCCGCATCTGCGCGTCGGTCGCGCCGGGCCGGCTGAGACTCCGCGACATCCGGACCGGACCTTTCCGCGCCGATTTGGGCGGGGGAGTACAGGGTGAGACTGTCGTAGCAGTGCGGCCAGGACTCGACGGGGTCGGGCCCGGCTTCGAGCACCACCGGGGTCAGGTGGTGGTCGGCGAGGGTGCGGGCGGCGGTGAGTCCGGATTGCCCCGCGCCGATGACGATCGCGTCGATCACGAATGACGTTCTTTTGCTCAGTATTTCGGGATGGTGGTCAGCGATAGTGCCGCGGCGAGGGCAGCGGCTGTGCCCAGGATCAGGAACGTGGCGGGATAGCCGCCCAGGTTCGCGGCCAGGGCGGTGGCTACGAACGGTGCTGAGGCCACGGTGATGGTCATCGGCGCGGAGACGAGTCCGGTGAGTCGCCCGTAGTGGGCCGAGCCCCACCGGTCGGTGATGGCGGTGGCTTGCAGCAGGGTGAACACCCCGCGTGCCATGCCCGACAGGATCGCCGCGACGGTCAGTGCTGCCGCGGTGGTGAAGATTCCGAGCAGCATCGTGGTGGCGGCGATCGCGACCAGGATCACCGCCGTGCGGGTGCGCACACTCGTGCGGTCGGCGAACGCGCGGTAGCCGATCCGGCTCACGACCTGCCCGAGTCCGCCCAGTCCGAGGGCGACCGCCGCGGTGGTGGTGGAGATCCCGCGTTCGGTCATCAGCGGTACGAGGGTGACCACGACCGCGAAGGAGGCGAAGCCGGCGACGCTCAACGCGATCGCCAGGCAGATGAATGCCCGGCTGCGCGCGATGCTGCCGGGGTTGTCCAGGTGGGCGTGTTCGGCGTTCTCCTCTGGCCGGGGCGGCCAGGCCGATCGCAATCCGAACCAGTGACCGGGAATCGTCACGACCGCGAGGATCGCGGCGAGGATCAGATAGGTTGCGCGCCAGTCGAACCTGGTTGCCAGGGCTGCGGTCAAGGGTGCGAAGACGGTGGAGGCCAGCCCACCTGCGAGGGTCAGCACGGTCAGGGCCCGCACCCGGTCAGGCCCGTACCAGCGGGTTAGCGCCGCGAAGGCCGGGGGATACAGCACCGCGCCCATCGAGATCCCGGCCAGCGCCCAGCCCAGAAGAAACGCTGTCAGGGTTTGCGCGGTGGCGACGATGATCAGCGCCGTGACCGCGAGCGCCGAGCCCGCGGTCATCACCGTGCGGGGTCCGTGGCGGTCCAGGCGTCGGCCGACGAGTACGCCGGTGAGCGCGGTGAGTAGTTGTCCGGCCGAGAACGCCGCTGTCAGCGCGGTGGCCGACCAACCGGTGTCGGTGGCGATGGATCCGAGAAGTACCGGGAAGGCGTAGAACAGAATTCCCCAGCTGGTGATCTCGGTGATGCACAAAACCGCCAGCACCTGCCGCAACACTGTCGCGGCAGGTGCGGTCGGTGTCGAAACAACCTGCATCGCGGTGGAGATCAGCGCGCGGGCATCGAGGTCAGAGGCAGTTCGGTGACCGCGCTCGGTACACCGAGGGTCGACTCCTGCGCCGCAGCCGGGGCCGCGCAACACCCGCCCGCTGATTCATCGGCCGGGGCGTCGAAGAGGCCGGATCCGCCGCAGACACCGGTGTCGGGAAGGCTGAGTTCGACTCGTTGCGCGGCTTCGTGGTCACCGGCGAGGGCGGCGACGATCGAGCGAACCTGTTCGTAGCCCGTCATCGCCAGGAAGGTCGGTGCGCGCCCGTAACTCTTCATGCCGACCAGGAACACCCCGGGTTCGGGATGGGTGAGTTCCTTGACGCCGTGCGGGTAGACGGTGCCGCAGGAGTGTGCGTTCGGGTCGATGAGAGGTGCCAGCTTCGCCGGTGCCTGCAAAGTCGCATCGAGATCGAGGCGGATTTCCGAGAGCCAGGACAGGTCCGGGCGGAACCCGGTCAGCACGATCACTTCGTCGATGTCGGTGACGGGATCGCCGTCGGCGGGGATGAGCGTGAGTTGACCGTGGTCGGTGCGTTCGACGGCCTCGGTGCGGAATCCGGTGACCACGTTGATGTGGCCGGCCTCGACCGCCGCCTGAGCGCGCAACCCGAGTGCACCGCGAGCGGGCAGTTCGTCGGAGTGTCCGCCACCGAAGGTGGATCCGATCGTGCCTCGGCGCAGCAGCCACGTGATGCGAGTCCCCGGGTGCTCGCCGGCCAGTTCGGCCAGCACGACCAACGCGGTGAGCGCGGAGTGCCCGCTTCCGGCGACGACCACGTGGCGGGCGGCGTGGCGGGCCGCGATGTCGGGGTAGGTGAGGTCGGGAACGCGGTAGGAGATGCGGTGTGCGGCCGCGGCTTCGCCGACGGCGGGCAGCCCGTCTCCGCCGAGTGGATTCGGTGTCGTCCAGGTACCGGAGGCGTCGATGACCGCGCGGGCGGTGAGGCGCTCCTCGTGGCCGTCGGCGGTGCGCAAGTGCACGGTCAACGGTTCGCTGTCGCGCCCCGCGTCGACGACTCGGTCGCGGCCGCGGCGCGCCACACCGGTCACTTCGGTGTCGAACCGGGCCGCTTCGCCGAGCGCTTCACCGAGCGGGCGCAGGTAGCCTTCCACCCACTCCGCGCCGGTCGGGTAGCCCTCGAGGTCGGGTTCGGTCCAGCCGTGAGCGTCGAGCAGGGGCCGTGCGGCCGGGGCGATCAGTTCGGCCCAGCGCGAGAACACGCGCACGTGATGCCACTGCGCGACAGCAGCACCGGCGTGCTGGCCGCGTTCGAGCAGCAGGAACGGCAGCCCGCGGCGGGCCAGCTCGGCGGCGGCGGCGAGACCGACGGGTCCAGCTCCGATGACAACAACGGGCAGGGAGTTCATGACGACCTTCTTTCATCGATGCAGATCGATTGACTGAGCCTGAGAGTATCGACCGGCATCGATGAATGCAACCATCGATCTACGTCGATATACTGGCCCCATGCCCGTTGCACTGCCCCGAGCGCAGGTCCTGCCGATCGGCGAGGCCGCCACCTATGCCGAGTGGTTCGCCTGCCTGGCCGAACCGGTGCGCGTGCGGCTGTTGCACGCGGTGGCGACGACCCCGAAGGGCGTCACGGTCGGCACGTTGACCGAGATCCTGGGCACGAGTCAGTCCACGACGTCCCATCACGTCCGCAAGCTCGCAGACGTGGGATTCGTGCGCGTGCACAAGAAAGGTGCCGCGACCATCGTCACCGTCAACGAGGCATGCTGCGCCGGACTGCCGCACGCCGCCGATGCGGTGATGGGCCTGCTCGGGCCGCGCCCGTGCTGCCCCGCCGACCTGCCCGTCGATGTCACCGTCCGCGCCCTGGAAGCCGGGGATTGGGCTGATGTGCGGCGCATCTACGGTGAGGGCGTCGCCACCGGAATCGCGACCTTCGAGACCGAGGTCCCCACCCGCGCCCACCTCGACAAGCAGTGGTTGCCCGCCCACCGGTGGGTCGCCGAGGTCGACGGCCGGGTCGTCGGCTGGACCGCCGCCGCCCCGGTATCGAGCCGCGACTGCTACGCCGGTGTCGCCGAGACCTCGCTCTATGTCGCCGATTCCCACCGTGGACGCGGCGTGGGCAAGGCCCTGCTGCACAAGCAGGTCGTCGCCGCGGACGACGACGGGTTGTGGACGTTGCAGACCTCGATCTTCACCGACAATCGCGCGTCTCTGGCCCTGCATCACAGCGCCGGATATCGCACCGTCGGGGTGCGCGAACGTATCGCGCGGCGTGACGGCGTCTGGCGCGACACCGTTCTGCTCGAACGCCGCTCGCCGGTGCGGTAGCGCCCGCCGACTGGCGTTCACCGGCTGTTTGCTTGCGTCGTCGTATTGATGTCGGTCAATATTGGCGTATGTCGAAGTCAAAGGTGGTGGTGACGCCTGTGCAGGCGTGCTCCGCCGCGCCACTGGTGCGCGAGCCGCTGTCCGAGCCCCACGCCGCCGAACTCGCGGGCGTGTTCAAAGCACTGTCGGATCCGGTCCGGCTGCGCCTGCTGAGCACGATCGCCTCCCGTGAGAGCCAGGAAGCCTGCGTGTGCGATCTGTCGGCCGGGATCGACCTGACCCAGCCCACGATCTCCCATCACCTCAAGGTGCTGCGCGAAGCCGGGCTGCTCGACAGCGAACGCCGTGCCTCCTGGGTGTACTACCGGGTCGTTCCCGAAGCCCTGCAACGACTCTCAGAAGTTCTGCTCGTCGAGAGCGGCACCGCGAGGGGAGTCTCCGCGTGAGCGTGAGCACCTCCGACCACCCCGCCGTCATGGGCAAGCTGTCGACTCTCGACCGGTTCCTCCCGGTTTGGATCGGCGTCGCCATGGTCGCCGGACTGCTGCTGGGCCGGATGATCCCCGGTCTCGGCGACGCCCTCTCGACCGTGGAGATCGACGGCATCTCGCTGCCGATCGCCATCGGCCTGCTGATCATGATGTACCCCGTACTGGCCAAGGTCCGCTACGACCGACTCGACACCGTCACCGGCGACCGCAAACTCCTCATCAGCTCCCTGGTGCTGAACTGGATCCTCGGCCCCGCCTTGATGTTCGCGCTGGCCTGGCTGTTGCTGCCGGATCTGCCCGAGTACCGGACCGGGCTGATCATCGTCGGGCTGGCCCGCTGCATCGCGATGGTGATCATCTGGAACGATTTGGCCTGCGGCGATCGCGAAGCCGCCGCCGTGCTGGTCGCCCTGAACTCGGTGTTCCAGGTGATCATGTTCGCCGTGCTGGGCTGGTTCTATCTCTCCGTGCTGCCGGGCTGGCTCGGCCTCGAGCGGACCACCATCGACGCCTCACCGTGGCAGATCGCCAAATCGGTGCTGATCTTCCTCGGTATCCCGCTGCTGGCCGGATACCTCACCCGCCGCTTCGGCGAGCGCGCCAAGGGCCGCGAATGGTACGAATCCAGCTTCCTGCCCAAGATCGGGCCGTGGGCGCTCTACGGGCTGCTGTTCACCATCGTGATCCTGTTCGCCCTGCAAGGCGAACAAATCACCTCTCACCCACTCGACGTCGTCCGCATCGCCATCCCGCTGCTGGCCTACTTCGCGATCATGTGGGGCGGCGGCTATGCGATGGGAGCAGCCCTCGGCCTCGGCTACGAACGCACCACCACCCTCGCGTTCACCGCGGCGGGCAACAACTTCGAACTCGCCATCGCCGTCGCGATCGCCACGTACGGCGCCACCTCCGGCCAAGCCCTGGCCGGAGTCGTCGGACCGCTCATCGAGGTCCCCGTCCTGGTGGCCCTGGTCTATGTGTCGCTCGCTCTGCGTAAGCGATTCCAGCCCAGCGCACGAACCGGTACCTCGACGACCGATGAGGTGATATCGCGGTGAGCGCCATCCCATCCGTGCTGTTCGTGTGTGTGAAGAACGGCGGCAAATCGCAAATGGCGGCCGGGCTGATGCGAGCCCTCGCCGGTGGACGCGTCGAGATCCATTCCGCCGGAACCGTGCCCGGCACCGCTGTCAACGCCCTGTCCGCGCAGTCGCTGCGCGAACTCGGCATCGACATCACCGGCGAGACGCCCAGATCCATCGACCCGGCACTGCTCCGAACGGTCGATCTGGTAGTGACCCTCGGTCGCGAGGCACACATCGAACCCGTCGAGGGCGTACGGATCGTCAACTGGGACATCGATGAACCGTCCGAACGCGGCATCGACGGTATCGAGCGCATGCGCTTGGTCCGCGACGATATCGCCGCCCAGGTCGAGAACCTGCTCACCGAACTCACCACACCCTCCGAGCAACGGACCACATCATGAGCGACAGCCCCCTCGCGCCCACCAACACCCGCCACGACCTGACCATCGACCAGCAGCTCGCCCTGAAAACCGCCGCCACGCAATTGCAGCGCGAGTTCGACGGCACCTTCGGCGTCGAAACGATCGAACGGTTCCTGCACTCCTCCTACGACCAGTTCGCCGGACGCGCCACCGTGATCAACTACCTGCCGCTGCTGGCCGAACGCTTCGCTCGCCAACGCCTGCACGCCCTGGCCCGCGTCGAAGGCAAAGCCCACACCGGCACCCCGACCG
Source organism: Nocardia puris (assembly GCF_036051655.1). NCBI lineage: Bacteria > Bacillati > Actinomycetota > Actinomycetes > Mycobacteriales > Nocardiaceae > Nocardia > Nocardia puris. The sequence continues at coordinate 4,268,298 of NZ_CP107943.1, forward strand.
TGTTGTTCCTGTGCACCCACAACGCCGGACGCTCCCAGATGGCCCTCGGGTTCTTCACCCAGCTCGCCGGTGATCGGGCGGTGGCCTGGTCCGGCGGCAGCGAACCCGGCGACGAGATCAACCCCGCCGCGATCGCCGCGATGGCCGAGGTCGGCATCGACATCACCGCAGAGTTCCCCAAACCGTGGACCGAGGAGATCATCCAGGCCGCCGACGTCGTCATCACCATGGGCTGCGGCGACGCCTGTCCCCTCTATCCCGGACGCCGCTACGAGGAATGGGACCTCGACGACCCTGCCGACCTCGACATCGCCGCGATCCGCCCGATCCGCGACGAGATCGAAACCCGCGTCCGTCTGCTGCTCACCGAACTCGACCTGTCGGCCAACTGAAAGGCATCGCCGTACATGACCACCAAGCCCAGTGTGTTGTTCGTCTGTGTCCACAACGCCGGACGTTCCCAGATGGCCGCCGGATTCCTCACCCACCTCGCCGGTGACGCGATCGAGGTGCGCTCGGCCGGGAGTGCGCCCGCCGAGACGATCAACCCGTCGGCCGTCGAGGCGATGGCTGAACTCGGCATCGACATCTCCGACCAGAAACCGAAGATTCTCACCTACGATGCCGTGGAAACCTCCGATGTCGTGATCACCATGGGTTGTGGCGACACCTGCCCGTCCTTTCCCGGTGTCAGCTACCGTGACTGGGTCTTGGAAGACCCCGCAGGCAAGGGAGTCGAATCGGTGCGCCCGATCCGCGACGAGATCAAGACCCGCGTCGAAGCCCTCGTCGCCGAGCTGCTGCCGACACACGCTTGACAAAGCGCAGCACGCGGGGCGACGCAAACGAGCCTCGCGCCAACGGCAACCAGGGCGCGAGGTTTCGACCCTTCAGCGAGGAAACGCGCGGTAACGACGTCAGAATTCACCAGCGCGGTCAGCCCAGATCATGAGAAAGAACGGTCTTCCTGGATCTTTCCGTAGTTGCCCGCGGTTCCTCAGGGTGACGAACCTTACGCAGAGCCGGTGATCCGGGCGTCGTGGAGTGGTTGCGGCTGCGCAACGCGAACACTCTCTCACACTGGGCGAGCCGAACCGCCGGGCACTGCTACTCGGTCGCCCGGCGTGAGCGACCCAGTCCCGCAGGAGGTTCCAATGCTGTTCGGCTGCCGGATCGCCCGGCGCCGGCCTCGAGGGCTCGTGGACCACCGACTGCGACGGCGGCCCGATCCCACGCACCCCGAGACCGCCGAACGCGGGCGCGAAGCGGCGCATTCCGGCCCCCGGCGTCCCCAGGGAACCGCTGCCCGTCCACGGCGACGCGACGCTGTTGCGCGCGCCGGGCGGAGTCGGCGGGATCACCACCGCCGAGTCATTCCGCACACAGCCGGACTCACACAGCGGGAAGACCCTCGGCGCTACGCACTCCCGCGAGACGGGTTTACGCACCGCGTTCCCTGGATACTCCAGCGGCAACACCGCGTACGCGCTGTTCAGCGCGCTATGCGGCGTCCTGCGGCGCCCCCGGCAGGAATCGAACCTGCGACCTAGGGATTAGAAGTTCCTGACCCCAAAACACTGTGCTGACCTGCGCTTTTGCTGATTATGAACAAGCATAGCAGTAAAATCCCTAGGTGTAGCGAACGTCACTGGCAGGCTCTCGTGACCCTGCCAGACCCGGTGTCCCACGGAAGTCGGCCCCCAATCGATTCGTCACGTGACGATTGCCCACTGTGACAGCAACTCGCGGACCCTGGCCAAGGGGAGGGACTCGCAGCCGAACGCGTCGGCGCCGGCCTCCAGGAGCGCGTGAAGGCGACGCGCTCGGTGCGATAGGCATTCTGGATCTTCCGCTACTGCTGCGGGATAGCGCGCTGAGTCGACCAACAGTGACTTCCATACCTCAAGCTTCCGGTACTCCGCCAGCCGTTCGACATCCCTGTCGTCGGCGCGGTGCATCGCCAGCCAGAGTTCGGCAGCCCACCTCTCGGCGTCCGCGGTCGGCCAGGGCGTGCGGTGGAGAGCTACAGCAGCGTCCCACAGCGGATCCGCGATCATCGCCAGCTCCCAGTCGAGTATCCAGACGCCAGTCGAATTGACGAGCAGGTTGGACGGGTGTAAGTCGGAATGGACGAGAGTCAGAGCGCGATTCGATTGCGCCGAGTCCGGCTTCCAGACGCGATCCAACGGCGGGATACCCAGCAGTGCTACCCGTTCCATGTGGGTGGCGGGCAATGTCGAGTAGAGGTTGGCGAGGAACGCTCGTAGCCACTGCTGCCAGTCATAGACACTGCGCAGATTCGAATAGTACGCAGGGCGTTTCTGGGCCTTCTCTACCTCGGTCAGTAACATGGGTACCCAGGTCAATTGGTCGGCCGAGTTGACCTCCGGTTGCAACCCGGGAATGTATCGCTCGATTAGGAAATCTTCCCCTCGGTAGAGCAATTCCGGCACTTGAACGCCGCGCGCCATGGCGGCGCCGAGGGCGTCAGCCTCGGTGAGCATTCTCGCGTCGTACCCATGGAATACGTCTCGGCGAGCGTACCGCAGCAATACAGGCTCTCCGGTTGACGTCGTGACCTTATAGTTCTCCATGTAATGGCCGACGAAGTCGGGGTCTCGCTCGCGCGTCTCGGCAAGCAGTTCCTCGGCATCCGTGTCGGAGATCAGCACGTCAGCTTCTCCAGAAGGGTGCCACTGCATGCCATGAGTCGATGTCGAACTGTGCGGGATCGGGCGGAACTATCGCACGCACCAAATTCCACGTCGCTAGTATCCGGGGAACCGCAAGTCTTCTGTCGCGAGGGCTTCCCGGTGAGAGCATGTCCCGCATCCACCGGTAGGTGTGTGCTGTCTGGCACGCTAGAGTGGCAGACCGAGACAGCCACTTCTCATCGTACTTCCGTCGAGAATTCAGGCGCAGAACCTCACGCCACAGCGACGCCTTGTCGCTCCGGTCGTGCAGGAAGTGGAAGTTATTGACGTAATAGGACTTCCGCCCAGTCAGGGAAAGCCTCATGCAGAGGTCGATCTCTTCGCAGAACATAAAGAATCGTTCGTCGAATCCGCCTACTGCATCGAAGGACTCGCGACGAAATAGCATGAAGGCACCCATGTTCCAATCTACGACTCGGTCGTCGGTGTACCCCTCCGGGGAGCGCTGGAGTATTTTTCGCCCGCGGGCTTTGTCCCATTCGAGCGCCACCGACGGGAACTCATCCCACGACCACACGATCTCGTGCGAGGACGCCGAGCGCTGCTGAATCCCGACGCATCCGAAGTCGCCGAGCTCCGCAGCATGGCTGATGAGATCACTCAGGTCGAACACGATCTCAGTATCCGGGTTGAGGATCAGCAGAAACTCGATAGTCTGGTCTATCGACCGCGCAGCATCATTGCATGCAGTGCCGAATCCGACGTTATCTCCCGTAAGAACCTGAGAGACCGCCGGGTGCTGCTTCGCTAGGTCAACGGTGCTGTCCGTGGATCTGCAATCGCGTACCACGATGTGGGCGCCCGGCGCGTACTGGCGCAGGGAATCTAGGCATCGCGGCAAATCTGACTCGTTATTGTAGGTGACAATAACAATTCCGAGGTGGCTCAGTGGACCTTGCATAAGATGCATCCTAAGGTTGAATTTCGCGGCCAATACTCCATGCGCTATCGAACCACTGCTGTGATTGTGCTATGAACTGCGATTTGAACGACTCCGGGTCGACAGAATCGCGTTCCATATGGAATAGGACTGTATTCTTGCCAGTCAGATCCAGCATCGTTGTCGGCTCGCCCTCTAGGACTAGATCATGCCTCTCGATCGGATAGTATCCGTAGAACAGGTCCGTTGTGTTTATTACGTATATCTTGAACAGCGAGACAGCTGGGTATACGCGTGCCTGCGCCGTTGCAGACTCGACAAGGCCGAGGTCGTGCAGCTCCTTGACTTCGTCGAGAATTCCGAACGTGTGCCGCTCCATTATTCGCGCCATCCGCTTGCGGAAGGCTGGACTGTCGGAAAGGTCATCTGCGCGCGATGGCAGGGACCATGGAATATCCGGGTCAGGTACCAGGATTCGGACAGTGATCGAGTCCGGGCGGAATCTGCCGTCTCTAATTTTGTCTAGGGGCTCTGATATAGCACCGTGCAGAGTTTCGCCCGAGAATCCTGCAAAGTCGATCGTGACGTTCGGCTCTGCGAATGCTCTCTCCAGATGAGGGCGTAGGCCCACTGGCTTCTCTGTGCGCTGCCGGACGAACACGCCGCTTCCAGTCCGTGAGACAACAAGATCTTCGTCCTTCAGGATGCGGATAGCTTGTTCTGCGGTCGCCTTGGCGACCCCGTACTGCCTAACCAGCTGTGGGCCAGATGGGAGTTTCTCGCCGGGCTTGAGTTTTCCGGTAAGGATCGCCGCCCGCAGCATGTCGGCCAGCTGTCGCCGCGCTGGCCTCGGGTCCTCTGGATCAATCGCGGTCATTTGTCCAGCCTAGAGGCCCGCCATCTCGCTTCCATGAGCAACCCACCAGATCTATTGACGTGCCTAGGGAGGTTGGGTCACTATAGACCTGCATAGGTAACCGTGGTCACACAGGGAGCCACGGGGGAGTCTCAAGGAGGACATCGGTATGCACAGTCAGCACTCGACCCAACCGAGGGAAAACCTCGTGACCGTGACGTACGCGGCCGGCCTGATCGGGGTCTCGCCCAAGACGCTCCGACGCTGGATCGATGAGGAGAAGGTGCCGGCCTACCGCGTCGGTGACTTCGCCATCCGCGTTGACCAGAACGAGGTCTTGGCACTGGTCAAGCCCGTCCGCAAGACCACCGGTGGTGCGGCATGAGCACGCCGACCGAGCGGACGTTGCAGGCGCGGATCGCCGCGTACGAGTCGTGGGCGCGTACGGCGGACCGTGCGGCGCGGACCGCGAAGGCGCGTGAGGCGCTGACCACCAAGTTCGAGCGGTTGGTCGATCCGGACGGGCTGTTGAGCCCCGAGGACCGCGCCTACCGGGCCGAGCACGCGCGCCGCGCGCACTACACGCGGCTGGCGTTGAAGTCGGCCAAGGCGCGCCGCGAGCGCGGCGGCCGGCGCAAGGGCGGTGAACAGTAAATGCGGCCGCGGACGTTCTTCATGGCGATCGGTGCGGTGGCGGTGGGTTATCTGCTGCTGACGGCGCCGGATGTGGTCGGTTTCGTGGTGATGCTGCTCGGCGCGGTTGCGCTGTGGCGGATGCGCCCGCGCCGGATGGGGGTACGGCGATGAACGCGCCCGAGCCGTTCCATGATCCGGTCGAGCTGAACGACGAGCTCGACGACATCATCCGCGCGCAGGAGATGCTGCGGTTGCGGATGGTCGCCTTGCAGGCCCGCTACCGCGCGTTGCAGTCGGCGGCGAACGAGGGCCGCTACGACAAGCCCAGCGGGTACAAGTTCCTGCCGGACGAGTTCGGCGAAGTCAACGTGGAGTCGACGACCAACCGTCTCGATACCGCTGCTGGATGGACGCAGACCGTGTCGGGCTGGCTGGAGCTGGCGCGCGCGTCGGCGGTCAAGGTCCGCGAGTACCCGCCGGCCGAGCAGGTCGCGCAGGTCGAGTCCGATCGTCTGGATCGGAGGCGGTCGCGGTGATGCGTCGGGATCAGTTGCCGGATCGGTTGCCGCGGGGGTACGCGGTCACTCGCGTGGACCGGCTGGATCGGGCGGATCGCAATGTTGGTCATCACACGCTGGATTCGCTTGCGGGGCCGGAGTTCACGTCGCCGTGGGCGGTGTATGCGCCGCTGAGGGCGCTGCCGTTGGGTGTGCAGGCCGTGGTGATGGGTCTGTTGCTGGCGGTCGCGATGGTGGGGTGCTCGGTCGCGTGGGTGGACTACCAGGACTACGTGCCGAGCCCGAATGTCTGCCGTTCGGCGGATGCGGGTGTGCCGGCCGAGCGTCCGGGTTCGTGCGTTCCGCGTGAGCAGTTGCCGCAGGAGGTGCGGTGATGGCCGAGAGCGTGGAACGCCTGCCGTGGCGGGAGAGCTGGGCGGAGTACAAGCGTCTGGCGACGGTCGAGGACTTGCTCGATGACATCAACGCCGCGGCGTGGGCGTCGATGGAGCGCCGCGACTTCGCGGACTCCTCGGCCGAGCTGTCGAAGTTGGCTGCGATCAAGGCCGACCGGACCACGGTGCGCGCGGAGACCGACGCGGCGCTGGCGCGGTACTTGGCTGCCGTGAAGGGGCGCGCGTCGCGGGGGATCGAGCGGTCGCGATGAGCCGGTTTCTGGATCCGGAGGGGACGCGGTTCGGGTTGCCGACGTGGCCGTGGCGGATGGCCCCGGCGCATCTGCGGACTCGGAATCAGTTGGCCGAGAAGGGTTTGCGGCCGGGTGGGGAGTACGAGGCGCAGGTGTTGCGGGCGCGGGGCGGGTCGCGTGGCCCGATGCGCGCCTACCTCTACGACTCGGAGTCGGCGGTGCCCAAGCGGGAGCCGAGCCCGGCGCAGTTGGAGGCGTTGCGGATCGCGCGGTGGACGCGGTCGGCGGAGGCGACCGAGCGCCGCGGGATCGACGCCACCGATATGCGCGAGCTGATCGAACAGGCCCGCCGTGATCTGGCGGCGCGGCGCGCTCAGCGCGACCGGCCGACCCAGGAGCGGCAGGGAAGGGAGCGAAGTCGATGAACCACAACAAGAAGAAGTACGCCGAGCTGGAGTTGGCGCACCGCGCCGAACTGGTCGGCGGACTGCGGGACCGGGGCATGTCCTACCGCGACATCGCCACGACACTCGGGATCTCCGCCCGCAAGGTCGAAGCCATCCTCGGCGAGGCCGCCGCCCTGCGCGCCAACGGGCACAGCCACGCGGAGACCGGCCGAATCCTCGGGCTGCCCCGTTCCACCGTGCAGGACATGCTGCGTGAGCCGAAGCGCGCCGCCTCGTTGACGGGTCGGCGGAGTGCGGCGGTGGCGGCGTTGGTGGAGATGCACGGGATGCAGCTCGACGTGTTGGCTCATTTTCTGGGTACGGCTCGCAATCACACGTATGTGTTGGTGGCGGAGTTGGAGCGGGCGCGGTTGGTGCGGCCGTTGGAGCAGGTGCAGCCGGGCGCGAAATGGGTTGTGCCGACGCGGGATACGGCGGCGCGGTATCTGGGGTGGCGGCCGAAGGACTGGACGCCGCCGCTGATGTATGCCAATCACTATCGGTCGGTGGCGCAGGCGCGGATCATGCTGGTCGGCGCGGACCCGCAGCGCTGGATTTCGGAGCGGCGTCTGCGTCATGACGCCGAGCTGGCGGTGCGGGACGGGCAGGTCAGCACCGGCCGCGCGCCGGCGGCGGATCGCCCGCACGTGCATGATGGCCGGTTCCTGCGCCACACCCGTGAGGGCCGCCAGTGGTGGGCGTTGGAGGTGGAGCTGACCCGCAAGGGCGGCGAGGCGATGGATGTCGCGTTGCGGGGCGCGATCCGGGCGGCGCGGGACGCCGAACCGGACCCGTGTGTCGGGCTGCTCTACCTGTGCCGCTCGGCGGCGGTGATCGACGGCGTGCACGCCGCCGCGGAACGGCTGCCGACCGAATTCTCGGCGCTGGCAATGGATTTGGTTGTTCAGGACTTCGACGACCAGTGGTCGAAGTGGCTGGCCGAGAAGAACTCGAAGAAGGCCGCCGCGCGTGCCGCGCGCCGCGGGCTGCACGTCACCAGGGAAGCATCATGAGCTGCGCACCGATTCTCACTCCGTCCGATTGCGGTCCGACCGCGACCGCCGCGCCGGAGGCGGTGCCGACGGTCACGCCGGAGGCGCCGCCCGGTTTCCCGGAGCTGCCCGCCCCGCCGCCGGTCGAGCAGTGGAACCTGCCCGATGCGGCCGGGTTGACCGCGATCGCGGGGAACTCGGCGATCATCGCGACCGCGACGATCGCGATCCTGATCATGACTGTCGCGGTCGCCGCGGCCCGGCCGCTGGACCCGGCCCGGTTGCGGAACTTCGCGATGGCCGCGTTCGTGCTGCCGGTCACCTCGGCGATGACGACCGGAGAGTGGTCGACGCCGTTGTCGCTGCTGTGGTCGGGCGCGGACACTCTGGCCGCGGGGGACTGGTCGGGTCTGGCGCCGATGCTGGTGGTGGCGATGCCCGCGGGCATGCTGCTCGCCGCCTGGTGGTGGGCCAACTTCCTGATCAAGAACAACTCGGTGGGTCAGAAGTCGTTGGCGCGCACCGAGCGGTCCAAGGCCGCGATGGTCGCCCGCCGCGGGCGTGCGGCGGCGCGGGCGGCGAAGGCCGGCGCCCCCTTCACCTCGGGCAGCGATGTCGTGCTGGGGGTGCTGGCCGAGCACGTCTCGGCGGCGCCGCTGGGTGTGTGGCGGTCGCTGACCGCCCGCTACCAGCAGTGGCTGACGATCCCGCACACCGAGGTGCGCCGCCACATGGCCATCGTCGCCACCACCGGCGCGGGCAAGACCACGATGTTGGAGCGGCACGCGCTGGCGATCCTGACCAGCGAGTGGGAGGCGTGGCAGCGCTGGCGCGACGTGCCGAAGATGCGCGCGCGTCACCCGCGCCCGCTGCTGGTCATGATCGCGTGCAAGGGCGGCGAGGACGACCGCAAGCTCGGCGAGGTCCTGCGCGACGACGCGCTCGCGCTCGGGATCGCCCGGGAGCGGATCGGGATGGTCGTGCCCGGCGGGGACCGCCTGAACGTGTGGGACATGCCCGCCCGCGACCTGCGCGCGGTGCTGACCGACCTGATGGTCGCCGGGGAGTCCACCACCTCGGAGGGCCAGCACTTCGACGAGATGCGCAAGCGGATCGTCTCGCTGGTGATCGACGCCCCGTCCGGGCCGCCGCGCAGTTCCGGGGAGTTCCTGGCCCGGCTCAACGAGCAGGTGCTGATCGACGCGTGGGGCGGGGCGCCGGACGTGATCCGCCAGGTACGGGCCTTGCAGGCCGAGAAGGTCCCCCAGCTCGACGACGCCCTGATCAAAATGTCGAACTTGTTCGACCAGCTCCGCGACCACAACGGAGCGATGGTGTTCGACGGCGGCCGCGATCTCGACGAGATGGACGTGTTGTTCGCGACCGTGCCCGGCATGGACGCCGACGCCGGCCGCGCCCAGGTCGCCGCGATCATCCGCATGGTCATGCAGCGCGCGGGCCGCACCACCGCCGACGACCGCCGCTCGGTCACGGTGATCATCGACGAGGCCTCAGCCGTGGCGACCGCGCAGGGTTCGCTCGGGCTGGAGCAGGTCGCCGAACGTGGACGCTCGCAGGGCGTTTCAGTCACCTTCGCCGCCCAGTCCGCCGAAGGACTGGCGCGGGATCAGTGGTCGCTCAACCGGCTGCTGAAGGCGTGCGCGGGCGGTGTGGTCATCGGCTACAGCGAGAACGCCGGCGAGCTGTGCAAGCACTTCGGCAGCGTGCGCCGCGCACTGCCGAGCCGTCACCTGATCAAGGGGCAGCGCCACGGCGACGAGGGCCAGATCAGCTTCGGCGAGCAGTGGCTCGTCGACCCCGACCGGGTGCGCCAGCTCGCCACCGGCGAAGTCGTCTACGCCAAGGCCGGCCACGCCTTCTACGGGCGCGTCGTGCCCGTCGACCGCACCCAGCTGCGTCCCCTGCCGGGCACCACACCCGCCACCACCAACACCGCCACGACCACGGCGACCGTGAAAACGGCTGCCGCGTAACAGAACTGGAGAACAACCCGCATGCGTATCGCCCGCAACTTCGACAACGACCCCGACGAGCCCGACCCCCGCCGCGACCCCGTCGACCAGGCCGCCGAACAGCTGATCGACGAGGCCGAGGACTTCCTCGCCGGCCTGGCCGCCGCCCACCCCCACACCCCCGACAACACCGCACCCGTGGAGCCGGTCGCGCAGCGGGAACCGTCCCGGCCGCGGCTGCGCCTGGTCAAGGACACCGCGCCGGCGGTGCCGGTCGAGGACGAGCACCTGGTGCCCGCGCTGCGCCCGCAGGCCGTGACCGTCACCGCGCCGCGCCGGCGGCGCGTGCCGCGGTGGGCGCGGACCGCGCTGCCCGGCTCCCTGCTTGTGGTCATCGCCGCCGTCGCGCTGACCAACGGCCAGCCGGGCATAGTGGCCGCCCCGCTCGCCGTCTACGCCGCCGGATGGGTCGCGTTCCTGGCCTGGCACGCCGCCTACCGGCCCCCGCTCGCCCACCTGGCCGCCGCCACCGCCTCGCTACTCGCCCGCGCCGTTGCCACCGTCATCGGCGGCACCGTCCGCGCCACCCGCAGCGTCGTCACCCGCCTCGACCGCGCTCGGCAGCGCACCGAAACCACCCGCACCGCAACCCAATAACCCCCGTTGAGAAGGAACACCGAAACACCATGAACCACAACGACATCCACTCCGCCAGTGGCGAGGAGGGATACCACGAGATCCCGCCGAGCTTGAAGGACAGCTATCACCGGCTGCACCTGCTGGCGGGACGGATCGACGAGGTGACCGCCGCGACGCAGGCGGCGCTGGAGCGCTACCAGCGCGTCGACCCCGCGACCGCGACGACCGATCACTTCGGCGCCCCGATCCGCCCCGACGACGCGCTCGCGCAGGTCACCGCCCACGTGCGGGCGGCGGCCGAGCAGATGGACCGGGCGCGCCGCGAGATCGATCAGGCCCTGGACCCGGCGTCGCGGCTGATGCTCACCGGCCCGGCCGCCAACCAGCGTGACCAGCTGCTCGGCCGCACCGACGCCGGCCAAGCCCCGATGTCCCCGCGGCGCGAGATCACTCGCGACCGCTGAACCGCCACAAGGAAGGAACTATTCATGTCCGAACGAAGTGTCGAGGACGAACTCGCCGACGAGGGCCGCAAATTCCTGCACGCGATGCGGGCCGCCCTGTCCCACCACGCCCAGGCCACCACTTGGCTGGAGCGGCGCCGGGTGCGCAAGCTGATCAAGCGGTCCTGGCGCGAGGAGCTGCGCCGCCAGGACGCCGACCGCGCCAACCAGCTGACCTGGACCCAGCAGTCGATCGACCGCTACCGGGCCCACTCGCTGGCCGTCGCGCAGCGCGCGAACGACCCGACCGTCGACCACACCCGCCGCGCCCGCGACGCCCACGCGCTCGCCGAGCACGCCGACGACCTGCGCGCCCGTTTCGTCACCAACGGCCGGCTGACCGAGGTCGAGCGCGGTATCGCGCTGGACGGGATCGACGCCGCCACCACCTGGCCCGACTACGAGCCCGGCCAGCTGTTCGCCCGCGCCCACAAGGTGAAAGGCATCGACGCGTTGCAGTACCGGGCACACCTCGCCCGCACCGCCCGCGACCTGGGCATCGACCGCGACGCGGTCCGTCACGGCTACAGCTACCACCAGCCGCGGACGCAGGCGCTCGCCGAACAGGTGCGCACCCAGCCGACGCGCACGGCCGACCGCCCGTACGAGGCGTGGCTGACCTGGCGCACCCACGAGGGCGTCAAGGCGATCACGACCGACCGGTTCGCCTCCCAGGACGCGGCGCTGGAGTGGGTGCGGGGCAGCATCGGACGTTCCGAGTGGAGCCCGAGCGCGACCCTGACCGCCGAGATCCAGGACCGGAACGGCCGCTGGGCCTACCAGCGGGCCGGGACCCCGGACCAGGTCCGCGACCAGGTCGAGCAGTCGCTGCGCATCGCCCGCGAAACCACCGTCCGCAAGGCCGGCGAGACGCGGCCGGATCGTGAGCCGCCGGAGGGCGAGCCGCGGCTGCGGGTGGTCAAGGACGCCGCACCGCAGCCAGACCGTCCGGGACCCGACCAGGAGCGCACCAGCAGGCCGGAATCCGCAGTGGCGTCGGAGTCCGGGCGTGCCGAGGGCGCGCCGGATACCGACCGGCTGGCCGCGCTGGAGCGCAAGGTCGCCGTGCTGCAACGCGGTCTGGACGCGGTCACCACCGACCGGGACGCGTTGCGCGAGCAGCTCACCGAAGCCCAGGCGCGTGAGGACCGGCTAAAGAACCGCAACCTGCGCCTGGCCGCCGAACTCGACCAGCGCCCCGACCAGCAGCAAACCCTGGACAAGTTGTTCGAGGCCATCGACGACCGCGACCGGTACAAGCGCGAACGCGACCAGGCCGTCGCCAAGCTCGCCGAGCGCACCCACCCCGCCGACCGCTACGGCTCGCGCGAACGCCAGGCCGACCAGCACCGCGGCGGGGACCAGCCGCCCGACACCAGTACCCCCACGAGGTCGCAGCGCACCGAGGGCGAGCACACCCAGCCCTGGCCCCGACCCCACGACACCGCCGACCGCACCACCGAGACCGCGACCCGAAACAACAACGGCCGCAACGGATACGAGAGGAGCCGATAACCATGGAACGCGAACACGAAGACGCTATGCGCGCCGACTTCCGCGAGTACGCGGCGACAGTCGACACCCCGATCTCTCCGGCGGACGAGCACGCCCAAGCACGCAAGCGCGGTGCGGAGGTGGCCTCGCGGTGGCGCTCGGGGCCGTTCCGCCAGGAATGGGACGAGCTGGTCGAGTTCGACATCCAGTACCGGCGTTGGCCGTCTGATGCGCTGGCCGCGCGTGACGAACAGCGCTCCTACCCGGACTATCCGAGCACGGTCGAAGACCGCAGCCGTGAGCAGGCGACCGAGTTGGCGTTCCAGCGCGACCCCCGGCTGCGCCAAATCTCGGCCGGCTACGTCGAATGGGACGGAACGGTGGTGTTCGACGGCCGCACGACCGGGCGCGAGTACCCGGCATCGGCGCGACCGGACGGCGTTGAGGCGTTGACGCCGCGGTCGCAGGTGACGCGGGAGCGGTAGTCATGGACCCGCACTCGCAGCACCAACACCGGTCAGGCCGGAGCTGGGAAACGATCATCGACGCGTTGGAGCGTGGTGGTTACGGTCCCGGCAAGGGCAACGGTGTCCCGGAGTCCTGGCAGCGGTACCTGTGCCCGGTCCACGAGGGCGACGGCCGACCGCACACCCCGTCGCTGGGGGTGCGTTACGACCCGAAACAGGCCAAGACGATCGTGCGCTGCTTCTCCGGAACGCGGTGCGACGACGCCGATGTCCTGGCGCGGGTCGGGTTGAGGGTGCGGGACATGTTCGACCGGCTGCCCGAACGCGGTAGCAACGGGTTCGCCCGCCAGCACACCGCTGGCGGGCGGCCCGCCCGCCCCGCTGGCCGCACGCCGGGGCAGGTCGCCTCACCGGTCGAACGGGCCATTCTGGCCGCCCGGTTCCCCATGCCGCACAAGCGCTATCTGGGAGCCCAGACCGGGCCCTCGCGCACGGAGGACTCCTACATCTACCGGTGGCCCGACGGCCGCATCGAGGGCGCGGTGCACCGCGTGCACACCCCGCACGAGCACGGGCACGCCAAGGGATTCTGGCAAGCCCGATGGACCGGAACCAAGTGGGAGCGCGGCGGTTTCGCCCCGCTGCCGTGGAAGCTCGCCGACATCCGGGAAGCCCTCGACACCGGCCGCGAGATCTTCGTGGTCGAGGGCGAGAAGGACGTGCGGCGCGCCAACCGGACCGGGTTGATCGCGACGTGCAACGCGATGGGCGCCGGGAAATGGACCCCCGAGCACGCGAAGTGGCTGCGCGGCGCCGCCCGCGTGATCGTGGTCGCCGACCTTGACCAGCCCGGATACCGCCACGCCGACAAGGTCGCCGCCTCCCTGGCCGACAGGGTCGGCGAGGTCCGCGTGCTCCAGGCCCGCGGCGGCAAGGACCTGTCCGACCACTTCGACGCCGGCTACGAGCTGAGCGACCTGGAACCGGTGCCGTTCCTGGACCGCCACTACCGCCAGCTCTCACCCCACCACCAGCAGCAGGAGCGGTCGTTTCGACCCGACCGCACCCGAACCCGCTGAACCACAACATGATTCACCCCAAACCCTGAGAAGGAGATACTCATGACCAACACGCTTACCGACCGGTTCCGTCGCGCGACTCGCCCGCCGGCCGCGTTCACCAAGTCGACCCCGCCCGGCACCACCGTCACCGGCCGCATCGTCGCGATCACCGAAGAGCCCAAACTCAAGTACGGCGGCGCGCCCGGCGAGGTCGAACTCGACGACAACGGCCAGCCCGTCACCCAGCTCGTCATCACCCTCGACACCACGCGCGGGCCGCGGCTGCTGTTCGTGTCCTGGCGGATGGAACAGGCCATCGGCGCGGCCCTCGAAGCCGCCGGAGACGCCGAGTTCGAAGTCGGCGCACAGCTCGCCGTGACCTTCACCGGACCCGACCCCGACTACCCGAAGGCCCGCGCGTTCACCGCCAGCTACACCCCCACGCCCGTCGCCTGAACTTCGTGCGACCGACCCGAGACGGCCGGAGACACCCCGCAAGCGCGTGTCTTCGGCCCCTCGAATCCACCGTCCGACAGGACCGATCCGAGAGGACCCACCCGATGCCCGCGACACCTCCGTCGCCCCCAGCGACAGCAGGCGACACCCACGCGACACCGCCCACCGGTCCGGCGACAGCGGGCGACACCACTGTCGCCCCGGCGTCGCATCGCCGGTTCGACCCTGCCGAAATCACCGCACTGCTCATGACAGTCGTAATCGGCGCCGGAGCGTTCGCCTGGAGCTTCGCCGCGCTCTCCGATCTATCGGTCATGGCCGGAATCACGCCCCGACTCGCCTGGATCGGCCCGGTCATCGTCGACGGCGCGATCATCCAGGCGACGGTCGCCCTGGTCTCGCTCCAGCGCCGCCGCAAGTCCGGCGTCACCGTCCCGACCGCGACCACCGTGTTCTTCTGGGCACAAGTCATCCTCGCCGAACTGGTGTCCATCATCGGAAACGGCCTGCACGCAGCCGAATCCGGGCAACGCGTGCTGCCCGCCATGATCGCCGCCTGCGTCGCCGGCGCCGCCCCCGTCGCCGGCCTGGCCGCGACCCACGGACTCACCGCACTGCTGGAAGTCCCCAGCCAACCCGACCCGACCCACACCACCCTCCCCACCCAGGTCGGCAGGATTACGGAGACGAACGCCGATAGCTCGGCAACACCCGGCGACACCGAGGCGACGGCAGGCGGCAGCGAAGCGACAGCAGGCGACACCCACGCGACACCGCCCAACAGTCCGGCGACAGCAGGCGACACCACACCACCGGTCGACCGCGACACCCGCATCCTCGCCCTCGCCGACCAAGGCCACTCCACCCGCGAGATCGGCGCCGAAGTCGGCCTGCACCACGCCACCGTCGCCAAGATCATCGCCCGCCACCGCACCAGCGACAACCCCGGCGACACCGACCCCGGACTCCGCCTCATCGCGGGCCGACCCTGACCACAACGAGATAGCCGAAGGATAACCATGCTCACCATGACCGACCTGTTCGCTGGCGCGGGCGGCTCCAGCAGCGGCGCCGTCCAAACTCCCGGAGTTGTGGTTCGTCTCGCGGCGAATCACTGGCCGCTGGCGGTGGAGACTCACAGCAGCAACCACCCGAACACCGACCACGACTGCGCGGACCTGTCCCAGGTCGACCCGCGCCGCTACCCGACCACCGATCTGTTGTGGGCGAGCCCGGAATGCACCAACCATTCGGTCGCGCGTGGTCGGCGCCGCGACGTCGACGCCACGCCCGACCTGTTCGGCGAGATCCTGCCCGACGAGGCCGCCGACCGCTCGCGAGCGACCATGTGGGACGTCGTCCGTT
Organism: Nocardia puris; assembly: GCF_036051655.1. NCBI lineage: Bacteria > Bacillati > Actinomycetota > Actinomycetes > Mycobacteriales > Nocardiaceae > Nocardia > Nocardia puris. The sequence goes on from NZ_CP107943.1 coordinate 4,283,926, forward strand.
TCACCGAGCACCACCGCTACCGCGCGATCATCGTCGAGAACGTCGTCGATGCCGCCCGCTGGATCCTGTTCCCGGCCTGGCTGTCGGCCATGACCGCACTCGGCTACCAGTACCGCACCGTCTACCTCAACTCCATGCACGCCCGCGCTGGCGGCGACCCCGCACCCCAGTCCCGCGACCGTCTCTACGTCGTGTTCTGGCGCCGCGGCGACCACACCCCCGACCTGGACCGCTGGACTCGTCCGACCGTCTGGTGCCCGACGTGCGATCGCACCGTGTCCGCGGTGCAGGCGTGGAAGAACCCGGCCCGGGCGTGGGGCCGCTACCGCGCCCAATACCTGTGGCGGTGCCCGTCGACGCGCTGCCGCAACACCATCGTCGAACCCGACTGGCTGCCCGCCGCGACCGCGATCGACTGGAACCTGCGCGGTCAACGCATCGGCGACCGCACCAAACCGTTGGCGCCCAAGACGATCGCCCGCATCGAAGCCGGCCTCGCCAAATTCGCCGGATCGCTGCTCGTTCCGGTCGAAGGCCGCGACGGCAAGACCGCGCAGCCGACCCGCGCGCCGATGCGCACGAGGACGGCCCGCTCCGAAACCGCCGTACTCGTCCCGTATTACGGCAACGGCACACCACGCGCCACCAGCGCCGCGCACGGCACCATGACCACCCGCGACCGGTGGGCCATGGTCGTGCCCTTGCGTAACCACAACACGGCGAAATCGGTGCACGAACCACTCGACACCATCGCCGCCGCGGGCAACCACCACGGCCTCACCATCCCCGCCGCGCGGGTCGAGGACTGCGAATTCCGGATGCTCGAACCCTACGAGATCAAACAGGCCATGGCCTTCGACCGCGACTACCTGATGCTCGGCACCCGCCGCGAACAAGTCCGCCTCGCCGGAAACGCCGTCACCCCACCCGCCGCCCGCGACCTCGTCGGCGCCGTCGCCGAAGCCCTCGGACACCACGCCAGCACCGCCGCCTGACCACAACGAGAAAGAAGGACACCGCCGATGCCCCGCCTGATGTCGGTCTCCCTGACCGAACCCCAAGTCCGCGCCCGCACCAAGACCGTCACACGCCGACTCGGCTGGACCATGCTCCAGCCCGGCGAACGAATCACCCTGTGCCGCAAAGTCATGGGCCGCCGCCACGGCGAACCTCTGATCCGCCTCACCGATGTCGAGATCCTCAGTACCCGCCGCGAACCGCTCGCCGCGATCACCCACACCGACCTCACCGCCGAGGGATTCCCCGACATGAGCATCCCCGAGTTCATCGAGTTCTTCTGCGCCACCCACCGAGGATGCCGACCCGACACCACCGTCACCCGCATCGAATGGCGCTACCTCACGCCGCACGACGACTGAACCAGCCGCCGCCCACCGACCGCACCCAACGCCCGCCAGGCGCACGCCTGGCGGGCGTTTTCGTGTGCTGTGCAAGAGATTTCAGCCGGGACTTGACCGGGACTATGCCGGGACAAAGCCGGGACTATGCCGGGACTTGTGTGGTCCCGGCATAGTCCCGGCGTACCGGTCCCGAAACCCCAGCTGAGCTGGGGTGTTTGGCGCTGCCCCTCCCCCCTCGGCTTCCCAACTCTCTTCCGCTTCGCTGTTCGAAGAGAGTTGGGAAGCCGAGGGGGGAGGATCAACACCAAACAAGGGGAGGGGAGAGTGAGTAAGTAAGGGGAGAGGGAGGGACCACAAGAGAGGACCACAAAAGAAGAGGCTGGCTTGGGAGAGTGGTTGCGTTGGGGAGCGCCCGTTGCGTTCTCGACGTACTTGGCATCGTGGTTGCGTCGGTGGGGGACGGTGACGGTCGTACACGCACGTTCGGCGGGCTGGTCTTTCGAGGGAGCGCGGCGGCGGTCGTGCACGCCCTGCCAGCGCAGTTCCGCCGGAGCTGGGCGGTGACAGTTTCCGCACGCACTCCGGATCGACCACAAGAAGGAGGTGGGGAGAGTGCCGAAGTTTCGCCGACTCGGGTGCGATAAAGGTACGATCGCAGGATGGGCACGCGAAAGGTGAGTCTCAGCCTTCCCGAGGAACTGGTGGTGCGCGCGGAGAAGGCTGTGCGCGCCGGTCAGGCTCGCTCGGTCAGCGCCTACATCGCCGCCGCCGCCGGTTCGGGCGAGGCCCGCACCACGGTCGACGAAGTGATCGCCCGGTGGCGCACTTCCGCCGGCGCGCCCGCCGCGGCCGAGGTCGCCGCGGCCGAAGCGCGCGTGCGTGCACTGTTCAACCGGGCCGACGAACGCCAGCGTGGCGACGGCGCCGCGTGAGGCCCACTGCCGCCGGAACCATCCTCGACTCCTCCGCGCTGATTGCGTTGCCGCGCAGCATCTTCGCGCAAACCGTGCTCTCGTTCAGCGTGCGCGAGCGGCGCCCCCTGGTCATACCGGCGACCAGCCTCTACACCGCCGTTCTCGCCGGCGCGGACCCGGAGGACTTCGACGCGGACGGCTTCACCGTCGTGCCGCTCAGCCAACCGATCGTGCCCGGCGTCGCGCTGGTCGCCCAGACCGCGCACGCGCCGATCGGCGCCGACACCGCGCAAGTCGTGTGGGAGGCCCAGGTCACCGGCTATCCGGTGCTCACCGACAACCCCGATCAGTACGCCGCGGTGACCGTCCCGATCGACCTGGAAGTGATCTGATCGGGGCGGAGATCGCCCCTACAGCTGGTCACCCAGGCGTGCCCGCCGGTGCGCCTCACGTGCGCGCTCATCGGCGACCGACGCACCGTACCGGCCGATCATCTGACGCGACCGCCAGCCCGCGAGGCGCATCAGGTCCTGCTCCTGCCCTCCACTGGCTAGCCAATTGTGCGCGAAGAAGTGCCGCAGCTGGTGTGGATGAATGTGGTCGATTCCTGCTTGCTCGGCACGTCGCTCTATGGCCTGTTGGATGCCAGATCCGGTCATCCGACCGCGCCGGCCAAGCCAGAGCGCGGGGTTGCCCTTGGCGAACGTATGGCCGGAGCGCACGCGGAGGTACCTACGCAGAGCCGTCCGAGTCTTGTCTCCGAACGGTGCGCTCCGAGGGCGCCGTCCCTTCCCGAGGACGAGGACTGTGTTCTCGGTGAAGTCGAGGCTTTCGACATCCAGCGGTGCCATCTCGCCGATCCGGATACCGGAATCCGTGAACAGCCGGATGATGGCGGTATCTCGGCGTTCCTCGAAGCCAGGTCCTTCGCACGTGGCGAGCAGCTGGCGTAGCTGGTCGACTGGAGGGACCGGCACCGGCTTCTCTGGGACCGCTGGTGGGCTCATGTTCACGAATGGATCCGCGGCGAGCAGTTCCTCTCGGACGAGATACTTGCTGAACTGCTGAAGGCTCCGGTACTGGCGGTTGGCGTACTCCGGCGTTAGAGCCTTGCCCGTCCGCCGGTTCTTCCGGGTGAGCGTGTCTTCGATGTACGCGCCGATGTTGGCCTTGGTGAACGACTCCGAGGTCGGCTCGAGCCCACGGCCGACAAGGAAATCCCGGAAGTAGATGATGTCGCGCCCGTACGCGTCGATCGTGCCCTGGGACTTGTTCTGCTGCCGCAGCTCGGTGAGGAAGTCCTCGCGGAGTTCCAGGATGTCGTCCAGATCGTGCCCCATGCACGCATTCTACTGCGCAAAGTTTCTAGGTGTAGAAGCTTTGTGCTTCGGCCGGTTTCCGCTCTGACCAGCTATAAGTGCTGGTCAGAGCGGTAAAGTGCCCCCGGCAGGAATCGAACCTGCGACCTAGGGATTAGAAGGCCCTTGCTCTATCCAACTGAGCTACGGAGGCAGCGGTTTCCACCATGGCCGAGATCGGCCGTGGTGTCCAGCACGGGAAAGTATAGCGATCGTCCAAATGAGTTGATGTTTAGCGTCAGCAACCTTTTGAGGTGGGTCAGCCGAGGGCGACGGCGGTGCCGAGGAGGCCGGCCAAGATCAGCTCCACGAGCAGGAAGAACCACACCGGGAAGAAGGCGGAGGGGCGTTCGCTGAATGCGGACCAGATCCGGCCGAAGGCCATTCCACCGAGCGCTGCGGCGACCGTCACGCACACGCCGGGTCTGAGTTCGCCGATGTCGGCAGCCGCGAGTCCGAGGACGACGGCGATCGCGAGGCCGAACCCGCCGTAGACGGCGCGTACCTCGGCATCGGCGTCGGCGCGGTCGGCAAGCAGACCCACCACCTCCGCCAGTTGACGCGGTCGCAGTAACCCGTAGCCGCCCATGGCGGCGAAGAACACCGCGACCACCGCGATCAGAACGACCGGCATCGCACCCTCCCGTGATTGCGCCCAACCCTAGTGGACACAGTCGGGCGGCGCCCGGCCGAAACGCCGCGTCGTGGCCTCGGCGGAGGTACGCCCGGCCGCCGGGAGCCCGTCGCGCCGCTGGAACTACGCTGGGTCGTATGTCGTCACCGCAGGACCCGCCCCTCGCACCAGCTGAGCCGGACGCCGGGGCGGCGCGGCCCGCGGGGACGTTCGGCGCGCTGGCGGTGTTCGCGGGCGCGGTGGCGGCGGTGGTCGCGGCGATGGTGGTCGGGCTGTCGGCGTCGCAGGCGCTGACCCTGCTCGGCATTCCGGATCCGGGCGCGCTCACCACCTACGGGCTGCCCGCCGTGCGCGCGCTGTCGGATCTGTTCGCGGCGCTGACGGTGGGCTCGCTGTTGTTCGCGGCGTTCTTCGTGCCGCCGCAGGAGAACGGTCTGCTCGACGTGGGCGGGTACCGGGCGCTGCGTCGCGCGTCGGTGTTCGCGATCGCGTGGGCCTGCTGCGCCGCGCTGCTGGTGCCGCTGACCATCTCCGACACCACGGGGCAGCCGTTCGCCGACATCTGGCGTCCCGAACAGCTGTGGCGGGCGATCGACCAGGTCGAACTGGCCGGGGCGTGGCGGACCACGGTGCTGTTCGCGCTGATCGTCGCCGTCGGCAGCAGGCTGGCGCTGCGCTGGGCGTGGACGCCGCTGCTGCTGGCCGGATCGGTCCTGACCATGATGCCGCTGGCGCTGACCGGGCATTCCTCCTCGGGCGGCTCGCACGACATCGCCACCAACAGCCTGATCCTGCACCTGATCTCCGCCGCGGTCTGGGTGGGCGGGCTGTTCGCCGTGCTCGCGCACGCCCTGCGCGGCGGCGCGCACACCGATGTCGCGGCTCGCCGCTTCTCCCTCGTCGCCACCTTCGCGTTCGTGGTGATCGGCGTGAGCGGCGTGATCAACTCGTGGGTGCGGGTCCCGTTCGGCGACCTGTTCACCACCACCTACGGCCGCCTGGTGCTGGCCAAGGTGGCCGCGCTGGCGGTGCTCGGCGTGATCGGCTGGTTCCAGCGCAAGGCCGCCCTGCCCGCGCTCGCCGAGAACCCGCGCGATCGCGCCGCCCTGCTGCGGTTCGGCGGCGTCGAGGCGCTGATCTTCGCGGCCACCATGGGCCTGGCGGTGGGGCTCGGCCGCACGCCGCCCCCGCCGCCCACGTCGGTGCCCACGCCCGCCGAGGTCGAGCTCGGCTACAACCTGGACGGTCCGCCGACCACCCTGCGACTGCTGTTCGACTGGCGGTTCGATCTGATCTTCGGCACGCTCGCGATCGTGCTGGCCGTGGTCTATCTGCTCGGCGTGCGGCGACTGCGCAAGCGCGGTGACGCCTGGCCCGTCGGGCGCACCATCGCCTGGCTGTCGGGCTGCGCGCTGCTGCTGTTCGCGACCTCGTCGGGCGTGGGCCGCTACGCGCCCGCGGTGTTCAGCGTGCACATGATGCAGCACATGGCCCTGTCGATGATGGCACCGATCCTGTTGGCGCTGGGCGGCGTGGTGACGCTGGCGCTGCGGGCGCTGCCGCCGGCCGGTCGCGGCGGCGTGCCGGGGCCGCGCGAGTGGATTCTGCTCGCGGTGCACAATCCGGTGTCGCGGTTCCTGACCCAGCCGGTGGTGGCGTCGGTGATCTTCGTGGCCGGGTTCTACGCCCTCTACATGGGCGGCATCTACGACTCGTTCGTCGACTCGCACGCCGCGCACCTGGCGATGATCCTGCACTTCCTGATCAGCGGCTACCTCTTCTACTGGGTGGTCATCGGCATCGATCCCAAACCGCGCGAAGTGCATTCGCTCACCAAACTCGGCATGGTCTTCGGCTCGCTGCCGTTCCACGCGTTCTTCGGCGTCGCCCTGATGAGCATGACCACCGTGCTGGGCGGCTGGTTCTTCCGCTCGCTCGGGCTCGGCTGGAACGACGATCTGCTCGGCGATCAGCGCACCGGCGGTAGCCTGGCGTGGGCGAGCGGCGAGGTCCCGCTGGTGGTGGTGATGCTGGCGCTGCTGATCCAGTGGTCGCGCAGCGACGAACGGATGGCCAAGCGGCTGGACCGGGCCGCCGACCGGGACAACGACGCCGAACTCGCCGCCCACAACGCGATGTTCGCCGAACTGGCCAAACGTGACCACGGGGTACGCAAGTGAGACGATTCGCGCCGTGACCGACCGCTGTGGCGCCGTGACGGCGCATCGCCCGGCCGGGCGGGTGGATCGCGCCGACGTGCGCGCGGCGCGCCGCCGCATGACCGGCCGGATCCGCAAGACCCCGGTGTTCCACACCTCGGTGGCCGGGCCCGACGGCCCGGTGCCCGTGACGCTGAAACTCGAATACCTCCAGCACGGCGGCACCTTCAAGGTGCGCGGCAGCCTCAACGCGCTGCTCGCCTCGAGCGCGCGGACCGACCAGGTGGTGATCGCCTCGGCGGGCAACGCCGGGATCGCGGCGGCGCTGGCCGCGTCGTGGCTGGGCAAGGCGTGCACGGTGGTCGTGCCGGAATCCGCGCCGCACACCAAGGTCGCGGCGATGTGGTCGCACGGCGCCGAAGTGCTCTGGCACGGCACGACTTACGGCGAGGCGGTGCGCCACGCCGCCGAACTGGCCGAGGAGCGCGGCGCCTTCTCGCTGCACGCCTTCGACCTGCCCGACGTGGCGGCGGGCGCCGGGGTGGTCGGCCTCGAACTGGAGGAGCAGGTGCGCGGGAAGCCGCCGGTGCTGGTCACCGTGGGCGGCGGCGGGCTGGTCGCCGGGATCGGCGCCGCGCTGGGACGGCGGCAACGGGTGATCGGCGTGGAGCCGGTGGAACTGCCCGCGCTGCACGCGGCGCTGATCGCCGGGGAGCCGGTGGAGGTCGGCCGGGGTGGTCTGGGCGCCGACGCGCTGGGGGCCACCCGGATCGGGGAACTGGCGCTGGACGTCGCGCGCCGCTACGACGTGCCGTCGCTGCTGGTCACCGAGGAGGCCGTCGCCGCGAGCCGGGAGTATCTGTGGCGGGAGTTCCGCATCGTCGTGGAGTCGGCGGGGGCGAGCGCGCTGGCCGCGATCCAGAGCGGGGCCTACATTCCCGAGCCGGGGGAGCGGCCGGTGGTGGTGTTGTGCGGGGCGAACACCGACCTGACGGCGCTGTGAAACAGGTGCCGCACAGCATAATTCGGTGATTCTCCGGGTGTTCGGCCGCGGTTGTCCACAGGATCGAGCTCATCCACAATCCGCGGATCGGGGGTACCGCCGGTCACCTCGTGGCGCGACGCTGGAAGTGCCCTCGCCGAGAGGGGCGGCCCGGTGGTCGGGTCCGAATGTGAAGGGGCGGAATCATGTACGAAGCGATGGCGACAGTGGTGGGCACGTTGGTCACCAACCCGGTCACCCGGGATCTGAGCAACGGCGAACGCGTGCTCACGTTCCGGATGGCCAGCAACTCGCGCAGGTTCGATATCGCGACCGGCGACTGGGTCGACAACGGGACCCTGTTCCTCACGGTCACCTGCTGGCGGAGGTTGGTGGGCGGTGTCGACGCTTCCCTGCGGCGCGGCGATCCGGTGCTCGTCTACGGCCAGTTGCGCACGCACGAGTACCGCACGAAGGAGGGGGTCGACCGGCGCGATCTGGAGATGCGCGCCAGCGCGGTGGGGCCCGACCTCACCCGGTGCACCACGGAGGTCCGCAGGCGCGGTGGCGAGCAACCGGCCGGGAACGCCGAGGTCCGGAATAACGGCGGTGTGCTCGGCGCTGCACAACCCGTGCGCGGGGGCGAGGGGGTGGTGGCCGCCGTCGAGGCCACGGGTAGCGTTCCTGTCAGGAGTGTCGCACCGGAAACCGTCAGCGCTTGATCGCACGAGCGCACCTGGGGCGCACCGGTGGTGGCGTGGGCCCGGTCCCGCGATTCGCCGCCACCGGGGGATTCCGACCGAAAACCGCTGTGTAGCTGGACCGATGCTTCGGCCCGGATGCGGCCGCACGGCTCGAGACGATTAGGGTTGACCGCATGGCTGAGTTCATCTACCAAATGAAGAAGGTTCGCAAGGCGCACGGCGACAAAGTCGTGCTGGACGACGTCACCTTGAACTTCCTTCCCGGCGCCAAGATCGGCGTCGTCGGCCCCAACGGCGCCGGTAAATCCAGCGTGCTGAAGATCATGGCCGGACTGGACCAGCCGAACAACGGCGACGCGTTCCTCGCGCCGGGCGCGACGGTCGGCATCCTGCTGCAGGAGCCGCCCCTCAACGAGGAGAAGACGGTCCGCGGCAACGTGGAGGAAGGCCTCGGCGAGATCAAGGTGAAGCTGGATCGCTTCAACGAGATCGCCGAACTCATGGCCACCGACTACTCCGACGAACTGATGGAGGAGATGGGCAAGCTCCAGGAGGATCTGGACCACGCCGACGCGTGGGACATCGACTCCCAGCTGGAGCAGGCCATGGACGCGCTGCGCTGCCCGCCGCCGGACGAGCCGGTCACCAACCTCTCCGGTGGTGAGCGCCGCCGCGTCGCGCTGTGCAAGCTGCTGCTGAGCAAGCCCGATCTGCTGCTGCTCGACGAGCCGACCAACCACCTCGACGCCGAGTCGGTGCTCTGGCTCGAACAGCACCTCGCGCAGTACGCGGGCGCCGTCCTCGCGGTCACCCACGACCGGTACTTCCTGGACAACGTCGCGGGCTGGATCCTCGAGCTCGACCGCGGCCGTGCCATCGGCTACGAGGGCAACTACTCCACCTACCTGGAGAAGAAGGCCGAACGACTGGCGGTCCAGGGAAAGAAGGACCAGAAGCTGCAGAAGCGGCTCAAGGAAGAACTCGCCTGGGTCCGTTCCGGTGCGAAGGCCAGGCAGGCCAAGAACAAGGCACGCCTGGATCGCTACGAGGAGATGGCCGCCGAGGCCGAGAAGACCAGGAAGCTGGACTTCGAGGAGATCCAGATCCCCGCGGGCCCGCGCCTGGGCAGCGTGGTGGTCGAGGTCGAGCATCTGGACAAGGGATTCGGCGATCGCCAGCTCATCAAGGACCTGTCGTTCACCTTGCCGCGCAACGGTATCGTCGGCGTCATCGGTCCCAACGGTGTCGGCAAGACCACGCTGTTCAAGACCATCGTCGGCCTGGAGCAGCCCGACAGCGGCACGGTGCGCGTCGGTGAGACGGTCAAGCTGAGCTACGTCGACCAGAGCCGCGCCGGCATCGACCCGAAAAAGACGGTGTGGCAGGTCGTTTCGGACGGGCTCGACTACATCGAGGTCGGCCAGCAGGAGATGCCCTCGCGCGCGTACGTGAGCGCGTTCGGCTTCAAGGGCCCGGACCAGCAGAAGCCGGCGGGTGTGCTCTCCGGTGGTGAGCGCAACCGCCTGAACCTGGCGCTGACCCTCAAGCAGGGCGGCAACCTGATCCTGCTCGACGAGCCGACCAACGACCTCGACGTGGAGACCCTGGGTTCGCTGGAGAACGCGCTCGAACAGTTCCCCGGCTGCGCCGTGGTCATCTCCCACGACCGCTGGTTCCTCGACCGCACCTGCACCCACATCCTCGCGTGGGAGGGCGACTCGGACAACGAGGCCAAGTGGTTCTGGTTCGAGGGCAACTTCGAGGCGTACGAGGCGAACAAGATCGAGCGCCTCGGCGTCGAGGCGGCCCGCCCGCACCGGGTGACGCACCGCAAGCTCACCCGCGACTGAGTATCCGCCGCAGCGGGGCGACGCTCCGCCGCGGTGCGCTTCTCCACGGTGACCGGCCGGAAAGACCCTCGATCGTCGGTAGCGATCGGGCGAATTCCGGCCGGTGGCCGCTCCCCCGGGCTCCGGCGGAGCAAACCCTCCGGGATTATTTCCGATCGGTGGCGATTCCGACGCGCGTGACCCGCACCGAGCACTAGGGTGGACTGCGTGCATGCGCAGGCGCAGTCGGGTCATCGGGTCCTTCCCGCCGCGACCGCCCCTGGGTGATGTCGTGGGTCCGATCGGGTGCTGTGCCTAGGCGGTCGGGCGTCCACACCGCACAGCTACTCTCGGACCGGCGTCACTTTGTTCCGGAACCGAAATCCGAGGGAGTTGGCGAAAAAATGACGGTCTCGTCCGAGTTGTCCGGTGCGGCGTGGGCCGCGGGTATGCCGCAATCGCTGCGCGCTGATCTCGCGGCGCTCGAGGAGGCGTACTTCCGCCACGTCGACGCGGGCGATGTGGACTGTGCGATCACGGGCATCACCCAGATCTTCCGCCGCCACCTGCACCTGGCGATGGCGCGCAGGCCCGAGCGCGCGCTGGTGCGCGTCTACCACCCCGACGACGGGTCGGGACTGGGCGCGGCGGTGCAGGTGGTCACCGACGATATGCCGCTGCTGGTCGAATCCATCACCTCCTCGCTGAGCAGGCTGGGCGTGAGCGTCAGCGAGGTGATCCACCCGATCTTCGAGGTGGAGCGCGACGCGGAAGGCCACCTGCTCGACGCCGCCCCGCACGAGGTGGACGGCAACGGCGCCACCGGCCTGCGCGAATCCTGGATGCACCTGCAACTGCACCCCGCGACGAGTCGCGCCGTCCTGGATCGCATCGAGAAGTCCATGCCCGACGTCATCGACGACGTGCGCCAGGTCATCGGGGACACCGAGGCCATCCGCGACGTCCAGAGCGCGCTGGCCGACGAGTTGGAGAATGCCGCCGCCCGGCCGACCGCGCCGTTCGACGCGACCGATCTGGTCGACTGCGCGAACCTGCTGCGCTGGCTCGCCGAGGGCAATTTCACCGTGCTCGGCTACGCCCGCTACCGCCTCGGCGTCGAGGGTGAGCAGACCACCTCGAGCCCGGTGCCCGGCACCTGCCTCGGCGTGCTGCGTCCCGATGTCGGCACCGATTTCCGCGTCCCGATCAACGGCGGCGACCGGCCGCTGCTCATGCTCACCCAGGGTCTGGTGCCCGCCACCGTGCACCGGTCGGTGTACCCGTACTTCATCGGCGTCGCCGATTTCGACGAGCGGGGCGAGATTCGGGGCGAGCACCTGTTCATCGGGGTATTCACGGTGACCGCGGTGCACGAGAACGTGCTCGACATCCCGGTGATCGGGCGGCGGGTGCGCTCGGTGATCGAGGAGAACGGCTTCGACCTGGACTCCTTCTCCGGTCAGGCGATGCTCGAGGTAATCCAGTCCTTCCCGCGCACCGAACTGTTCTCCTCCGACACCGAGACCATGCGCCGCACCGCCGCCGCGGTGCTGAACGTGAGCCTGCGCAGGCAGGTGCGGCTGTTCATGCGCTCGGACTCCTACGGCCGCTTCGTCGCCTGCATGGTGTACCTGCCGCGCGACCGCTACACCACCCGGGTCCGGCTCGAGATGCAGGAGATCCTGGTCCGCGAACTGGGCGGCGTCTCCATCGACTACTCCGCGCGGGTGAGCGAAAGTGAGCTCGCCAGCGTGTATTTCACGGTCCGGCTAGCCGACGAGGGTTCCCCGGTCCCGCGTGACGCCGATCAGGTGGCCGACACCTCCGAGGTCAACCGCCTGCGCATCCAGGGCCTGCTGAACGAGGCCAGCCACACCTGGGACGACCGCCTCGGTGACGCGGTGAGCAACTCCACGGTGCTCGATCCGGCCGTGGTGCAGCGCTACGCCGGCGCCTTCCCCGAGGCGTACAAGCAGGACTTCAGCGCGGCTCGCGCCCTCGGCGACATCGGCAGGTTGGAGCGGCTGTCCGAAGGCGTCATCGATCAGCACCTGTACCGCAGCGCCGACGCCGCACCCGGCGCCTGGCGCTTCACCCTCTACATCGGGGGCACCGGCGTCTCCCTGAGCCAGGTGCTGCCCGTGCTGCAGAGCCTCGGCGTGGAAGTGCTCGACGAGCGGCCGTACCGGGTGCGCCCGGACGGCGCCGACGCCGACGGCGAGCGCTGGATCTACGACTTCGGCCTGCTGGCTCGGCCCGAACTGCTGCGCAGCGCACTGGATTCGGATCTGGACGCCGAACTGCTCGAGCCGCCCGCCCGCGCCGAGGCGCTGGAGGACGAGGTGGCCGGTCTGCGCGAGCGGTTCACCGAGGCGTTCGAAGCGGTCTGGTACGGCCGTGCCGAGGCCGACGGGCTCAACGAACTGGTGTTGCGCGCACGGCTGTCGTGGCGGTCGGTGTCGATCCTGCGCACGTACGCGAAATATTTGCAGCAGGCCGGTTTTCCGTACAGCCAGGCCAATATCGCCAGGGTGCTGCTCACCTACCCCGACGTGGCGCGGCTGTTCGTGGACCTGTTCGCCGCGCGGTTCGATCCCGACACCGTATCGGCCGACCACGCCGCCGATCTGGAGACCCAGCTGCGCGCCCGCATCGACCAGGTGGTGAGCCTGGACGCCGACCGCATCCTGCGCGCCATCCTCGGGTTGATCAAGGCGACATTGCGCACCAACTACTACGTCACCGACGCCGAGGGCCGCTCGCGCGATTTCGTCGCCATGAAGGTGGAGCCGCGCGAGATCGCCGAATTGCCCAAGCCCAAACCGCAATTCGAGATCTTCGTGTACTCGCCGCGGGTGGAGGGCGTGCACCTGCGGTTCGGGCCGGTGGCGCGCGGCGGCCTGAGATGGTCGGACCGGCTGGAGGACTTCCGCACGGAGATTCTCGGCCTGGTGAAGGCGCAGGCGGTGAAGAACGCGGTGATCGTGCCCGTCGGCGCCAAGGGTGGCTTCGTGGTCAAGCAGCCGCCCACGCCCACCGGCGACCCGGTGGCCGACCGGCAGGCGCTGGGGGCGGAGGGCGTCGAATGCTACCGCACCTTCATCTCCGGCTTGCTCGATCTCACCGACAACGTCGACCTGACCACCGGCGCGGTGCTGCCGCCCGCGCGGGTGATCCGGCGCGACGGTGACGACACCTACCTGGTGGTCGCCGCCGACAAGGGCACCGCCACGTTCTCCGATATCGCCAACGACGTCGCGCTGAGCTACGGCTTCTGGCTGGGCGACGCCTTCGCCTCCGGCGGGTCGGCAGGCTACGACCACAAGGCCATGGGCATCACGGCGCGCGGCGCGTGGGAGAGCGTCAAACGGCACTTCCGCGAGATGGATATCGACACCCAGACCGAGGATTTCACCGTCGTCGGCATCGGTGACATGAGCGGCGACGTGTTCGGCAACGGGATGCTGCTCTCCGAGCACATCCGGCTGGTCGCCGCCTTCGACCACCGCCACATCTTCCTCGACCCGAATCCCGATGCCGCGAGTTCCTACGCGGAGCGGCGCCGGATGTTCGAACTGCCGCGCTCCTCCTGGGCCGACTACGACACCTCGCTGATCAGCGCGGGCGGCGGTGTGTGGGATCGCACGGTGAAGTCGGTGCCCATCAGCCCGCAGGCGCGGGTGGCGCTGGGCCTGCCCGACGACGTCGAATCGCTCTCCCCGCCGGAACTGGTGCGTGCCATCCTGCTCTCGCCCGCGCAGTTGCTGTGGAACGGCGGCATCGGCACCTACATCAAGGCGAGCACCGAATCCAACGCCGAGGTGGGCGACAAGTCCAACGACGCGGTGCGCGTCAACGGCAACGAGTTGCGGGTGCGGGTGATCGGCGAGGGCGGCAACCTCGGCGCGACCGCGCTGGGCCGCATCGAGTTCTGCCGCAACGGCGGCAAGATGAACACCGACGCGCTGGACAACTCCGCGGGCGTCGACTGCTCCGACCACGAGGTCAATATCAAGGTCCTGCTCGACGGCGTGGTGAGCTCCGGCGCGCTGCCGGAGGCCGAACGCAACCCGCTGCTCGCCTCGATGACCGACGAGGTCGCCGATATGGTGTTGCAGGACAACGTGTCCCAGAACTTCCTGATGGGCATCGCGCGCTTCGAGGCGCCGCGCATGATGAACGTCAACATGCGGCTCATCGCCGATCTCGAACAGCGGCGCGGGCTCGACCGCGAGCTGGAGGCGCTGCCCTCGGACGCCGAGATGAAGCGCCGCCACGAGGACGGTGTGGGGCTGGTCTCGCCGGAACTGGCGAATCTGCTCGCGCACGTGAAGCTTTCGCTGAAGGCCGATCTGCTCGAGTCCGACCTGCCCGATATGACCTACTTCGCGGCACGGCTGCCGGAGTACTTCCCGACGCCGCTGCGGGAGCGGTTCGGCGCGGCCATCAAGAAGCACCGGCTGCGCCGCGAGATCGTCACCACCATGATCGTCAACGAGATGGTCGATTACGGCGGCATCACCTACGCGTTCCGGCTCAACGAGGAAGTGGGCGCCACCACCACCGACGCCGTGCGCGCCTTCGCCGCGGCCGCCGGGATCTTCGACCTGCACACGGTCTGGGCGCGCATCCGCGCGGCCGATGTGCCGATCTCGGTGCGCGACGAACTCGAGCTCGAGACCAAACGCATCCTCGACCGCGCTTCCCGGTGGCTGCTGAGCAACCGCCCGCAGCCCATCGCGGCGGGCGCGGAGGTGAACCGCTACACCAGGGGCGTGCGGGAGCTGGCCTCGAAGGTGCCGGAGTGGTTGCGCGGTCACCACGTGGCCACGCTCACCGACCAGTCCGCCGAACTCATCGCGCGCGGTGCGCCCACCGACCTCGCGACCGAGGTGTTCGGCCTGCTCAACCTGTTCCCGCTGCTGGACGTGATCGACATCGCCGACATCACCGAGCGCGACGGCGAGGAGGTGGGCGCGCTGTACTACGCGCTCAACGAGCACCTCAAGATCGACTGGTTGCTCCAGGCGGTGAGCCACCTCGAACGCGGCGACCGTTGGCACGCGCTGGCCCGGCTGGCCCTGCGCGACGACATGTACGGGTCGCTGCGCTCGCTCACCCTCGACGTGCTGTCCGGCGGTGAACCCGAGGAGACCGCCGACGAGAAGATCGCGTACTGGGAGTCGAAGAACCAGTCCCGGCTGGGTCGCGCGCGGGCCGCGCTGTCGGAGCTGTTCGAATCGGGCGCGCACGATCTGGCGACGCTCTCGGTGGCGGCGCGACAGGTGCGCAGCATGGTCAGCGGCGTCGGCGCGCAGTCGGAGGTGCCGAGGTAGGAACCGCGGGCGGGTGCCGCCGGTCGGTGCCCGCCCGACCTCGGGTTTCTCGGCGGGTCTCGCCCCCGGCGCGACCGGGCGGGCCCGGCTTGCGATACTGGACGCTCAGGATCGGCTCGATCCGAGCGATGCGGCCCGGATCTGAATGTCGAGAATCGGAGTCTGTCGCACCCGCGATCTCGCCTCGTCGCCTGTTGCGGAGTCGCAGCGTGGGAGTCTGGCGAGTGGCCGGGTGCCCACCGGAGGTACCACTGTGACGAGCACGTTGAACGGAAACGGGCAGGCGCACACCGATACGGTCCTGCTGCCCAGGCGATTCCACACCCAGGTGGAGATCCGCTGGTCGGATATGGACGTGTTCCAGCACGTCAACCACGCCCGCATGGTGACCCTGCTGGAGGAGGCGCGCATCCCGTGGCTGTTCGAGGGTGACCGCCCGACGTCGGCCCTCGGCAAGGGGTGTGTGCTCACCGACCTGCACGTGCGCTACCGCGCGCAGCTGCGGCACGAGGACACCCCGCTCGATATCGCCATGTGGGTGCAGCGGTTGCGGGCGGTCGATTTCACCGTGGGCTACGAGGTCCGCCCGAACGGCGCCGCCCCCGACTCGCCGCCCGCCGTGATCGCCTCCACGCAGCTGGCGGCCTTCGACATCGAGACCCAGCGCCTGCGCCGGTTCACCCCGGAGGAGCGCGACTATCTCGCGCAGTGGCTCGACAAGTGACGACGGCGCGGTCGTGATCGGGGAGCAGCGGGTGCTGCACGTCGCCGACCCCGCCGAGCGCGAGAACCTGGCCACCTTCCTGAGCCGGGCGGTGCGGCTGGACCCGGCCGCCGTGATCCGGTTGCGCCGCCGCGGTGAGCGCTTCGTGTCCGGGTGGGTGGCAACGGGTTTCGAGGCGCTGGCGGTGCGCACGGTGGTCGCCGAACTGGGCGTGGACGACGTCACCGTCGGCGCGGACCTGGTGCTGGCCGGGCTCGGCACCGGCAGCCCGATCGACCTCGGCTACTCGATGGACTCCGCGTGGCGCGGGGCGCTGCCGCCCGCCGACGGGTTCGTCCACGTGGACGACGTGCCCGCCCGCACCTTGGTCGAATTGGCCGAGCGCGGAGCGCAATTGGCGAAGGAGCACGGCAGCCAGCACGGCCCGCCCGCCTCCCTGCTCGACCAGACCGTGCTCACGGTGTCGGCCGACGACACCGAGGTGCGGGTGCCGATGCGCGTCGTCTTCGCCCTCACCGCCATGGATTTCATCCCGCACTCGGGGGACAAGGCCGAGGCCCGCCGCATCCCGCCCACCGAGATCGTCCGCGTGCGCGCCACCGCCACCTGGCTGCGCATCGACGCCCGCTACGGGTCCGTCGCGCGCCGCCGCTCGGGCAGTATCCCGTTGCTGCCCAACTGATTCGCGCGGAGCACGCATCAGGTCGTCCGGTTCTGCGCGCCGGGCTACGGCACCCCGGCCAACCGCAGCAAAGCCGTTGTCGCTGCCGCTGCCAGCACCACCACCAGCAGCGGGCTGCGCCGCCACGCGAGCACACCGCCCACGGCGACCCCGGCGGGCAGCGCGGCACCCAGATGACCTGTGCCGAACGGCAATGTCGTGACCGCGACCAGTGCGGCCAGCAACACCACCGCGCCGATCTCGAGCAACTGCCGCGCGCGTTCGGGGAACCGGATGCGGTCGCGCAGGGCGGGTCCGGCCCACCGGAACGCGTAGGTGCCGACGGCCAGGCTGAGAACTCCGGCGACGAGCATCATCGATCCTCACCCCGGCCCGTGCCGTCGGCAGCGCATGTGCGATCTGCCGGCGACGCGCACTCACCCGGGGTGGCGTTCCGTTCCGCACCGGCTCGCTCCGACCGCCGTAATCGCAAGGCGGCGAACAACACCCCCGACAGCGCCAGCAACACCGGCATCCCCGCGGGCAGGAACGGCGCGCTCAGCACCGCGACTCCCGCGCCCACCGCCACGGCGCCGAACGTCGTCCGGTCGCGCAGCGCCGGGATCACCAGGGCGAGCAGGACCGCCGGGAAGACGGCATCCAAACCGAACGCGGCGGTATCGGGCACCACGGTGCCGATCAGCGCGCCCAGCACGGCACCCGTCGGCCAGGCCAGCAGCACGCCGAGGCCGCAGGCCCAGTACACCGCGCGCTTGCGGGCGGGCTCGGATTCGGCGAGCGCCATCGCGACGGCCTCGTCGTTCATGACGTGCACGCCGATCAGCCGCCGCCAGCCGGTGCCCACCACGTCGGGCACCGACAATCCGTAGGGCAGGTGCCTGGCGTTGACCAGCAAGCCCGCCAGCACCGCGGCGATCGGACTGCCGCCCGCCGCGACGATGCCGAGGAACAGGAATTCGGCGCCGCCGGCCAGCACGACGGTACTCAACAGCACCGGCAGCCACACCGGGAAGCCCGACGCGACGGCGGTGGTCCCGTAGGACACGCCGATCACGCCGACCGCCAGGCAGACCGCCGCGATGCCGGTGAACGTCTCCCGATCCAGTGTTCGCCATATCGAACGCATGTTGTTTATAGTGAACATGGCGGGCGGGTAAGTCAATGTGGTTCGCTGTGGGGCGGTTCACGGCGCACGACGGGAGCGGAGATGACGCGAGAGGACACCACGGCGGCGACACCGCAGGCGGCCATCGCGGCCTCGTTGCGCCGCGAGCGGGCCAGGGCCGGGCTCTCGCTGAGCGAGGTCGCCGGGCGCGCGGGCATCGCGAAATCGACGCTGTCCCAACTGGAATCGGGCAGCGGAAACCCCAGCCTGGAAACCCTGTGGGCGCTGTGCGTCGCGCTGGACATGCCGTTCTCGAGCCTGCTGGAACCGCCGCGCCCCACGGTCCAGATCATCCGCGCCGGCGAGGGGCCGGTGGTGGCGGCCGAGCGCGCGGAGTACCAGGCCACGCTGCTGGCGGCCGGTCCGGCGAACACGCGCCGCGATCTGTTCCGCATCACCGCCGAACCCGGTCACGCGCGCGAATCCGATCCGCACATCCCCGGCGTGATCGAACACGTCCTGCTCGGTGCGGGCCGCGCCCTGGTGGGCCCGACCGGTGCCCCAGCCGAACTGAGCCCCGGCGACTACATCGCCTACCCCGGCGACGCGCCCCACGTCTTCGAAGCGCTGGAGCCCGGCACCTGGGCGACGCTGGTCATCGAATACACGTAGGCCGCCGTCTCGAAGCCCGTCCGGCATCGTGCATCGGATCGCCGAGGATCAGGCCGCGCCCTCGCCCAGATACTGCAACCACACCGGGTCGAGTTCGGCGGTGGTGGAGAGCAGCCGCCAGTGCGGGCCCTTGGGGGAGACGAGCGGGGCGCGCAACGTCCAGCCGAGTTCGCTGAGCAGTTTGTCGGCCTTGCGGTGGTTGCACGGCGCGCAGCTGGCCACGCAGTTCTCCCAGGAGTGCTCGCCGCCGCGGCTGCGCGGGATCACGTGGTCGATGGTCTCGGCCTTGCCGCCGCAGTAGCCGCAGCGGTAGCGGTCGCGATGCATGAGGGCGGCCCTGGTCATCGGGACGCGGGCGCGGTAGGGGACGCGGACGTAGGTGCGCAGCCGGATGACGGAGGGCAGGGCCACCTCGGCGCCCGCAGAGTGCACGACCGGGCCTTCGGGATTGTGGTGGACGGCGTCGGCCTTGTCGCAGATGAGCAGAACGACGGCGCGCCGTGCGGACAGTGCGGTGAGCGGCTCGTAGGTGGCGTTGAGAAGCAGCACCCGGCGCTTCGACCAGCTGGTGGATTCGGTGCGGACCGGCGTGAGGTGGTGGCCGTGGTCGGCACGGGATCGATCGTCACCGGAGCGGTGTGACCCCGGATAATTGTCGGACACGATGTGCAGCGGAGTAGCCCCCGACCCACGATTGTGGACGTCGGCGGGCTTCAGTTGTCGGTGAGTCCTGGCCTCGTGTGGACGGCCGTGCCGCTGCTTCATGGGTGACCCCGATTTCGTCCGGTTCAAGATCATGTGCTATCTCTCGGCGAGACTGCCACCAATATGACCATGGAACTCGGCCATTTGCACGGTGATTTCGCACAATGTTGGGTTAACTGCCGCTGAAGTGCCGCCGCTCCGCTATCCGTGTCGGCCGCGCGCTGCCCGCCCGCCGGGGTGCGGGCACAATGGAGTGGGCGCTATCCACGATCGAGAGGACCTGATGACTTCGGGCGAGCAGACGGCGACGTCGTTCTACCAGGCGGTCGGCGGTGCGGACACGTTCCGGCGGATCGTGGCGGCGTTCTACCGCGAAGTGGCCGCCGACGAGGTGCTGCGCCCGCTCTACCCCGAGGAGGACCTCGGTCCGGCCGAGCGCAGGCTGCGGATGTTCCTCGAGCAGTACTGGGGCGGCCCGCGCACCTACTCCGACGAGCGCGGGCATCCGCGCCTGCGGATGCGGCACATGCCGTTCACGATCGGGCCGATCGAGCGGGACGCGTGGCTGCGCTGTATGCGCATCGCCATCGCCGAGATCGAACCCGACATGCTCGACGACGCGCACCGCAAACAGCTGCTCGACTACATGGAGATGGCCGCGTATTCGCTGGTGAACTCGCCGATGTGAAATCCTCGGGCGGTTCCGGTCGGCGACGCCGCGACGTTACGATTCGCTGAAGAGTTGCCAGATTGTGGGAAACCGGCCTCGCCGAGAGGAATACGTCGGCGGTCTTTGGCACTATAGCGGCGTGACAGCAACACCTGACGAGTCCGCGCCCGAGTCGCGCGACGACCGACCGTGGTGGCGATCCGCCGTCTTCTACCAGGTGTATCCGCGCTCGTTCGCCGATTCGAACGGCGACGGCGTCGGTGATCTGGGCGGGCTACGCGAGCGGCTGGGTTATCTGGAACTCCTCGGCGTCGACGCGCTGTGGATCTGCCCGGTGATGCGCTCGCCCATGGCCGACGGTGGTTACGACGTCTCCGATCCGCGCGATATCGACCCGCTCTTCGGCGGCCTGGCGGCGATGGAGGCCCTGATCGCCGAGGCGCACGACCGCGGCATCAAGGTCACCATGGACCTGGTGCCGAACCACACCAGCGACGCCCACCCCTGGTTCACCGCGGCGCTGGCCGCCGCGCCGGGCAGTCCCGAACGCGCCCGCTACCTCTTCCGCGACGGTCGCGGGCCCGACGGCGCCGAACCTCCGAACAACTGGCCGAGCATCTTCGGCGGGCCCGCCTGGACCAGGATCACCGAACCCGACGGCACGCCCGGCCAGTGGTACCTGCACATCTTCGCGCCCGAACAGCCCGACCTGAACTGGGAGAACCCCGAGGTCGTCGCCGATTTCGAGCAGACGCTGCGCTTCTGGCTGGACCGCGGTGTCGACGGTTTCCGCATCGACGTCGCCCACGGCATGGCCAAACCGGAAGGCCTGCCGGACATGCGCGAGGTCTCCACCAAGATGCTGATCCACGACGATGACGACCCGCGTTTCAACAACCCCGGCGTGCACGAGATCCACCGCCGCATCCGCAAGGTGGTCGGCGAGTACCCGCACGCGGTGACCATCGGCGAGGTGTGGGTGGACGACAACACCCGCTTCGGCGAATACGTCCGCCCCGACGAACTGCACCTGGCCTTCAACTTCCGGCTCGCCGAGGCCGAGTTCACCGCCGAGTCCGTGCGCGACGCCATCGAGAACTCGCTCGCCGCCGTCGAACCGGTCGGCGCGTCGCCCACCTGGACGCTGTCCAACCACGACATCGCCCGCGAGGTCACCCGCTACGGCGGCGGGGAGCGCGGTGTCGCCCGCGCCAGGGCGATGGTCCTGGTGGAGTTGGCGCTGCCGGGCTCGGTGTTCCTCTACAACGGCGCCGAACTGGGCCTGCCGAACGTCGACGACCTGCCCGAGGACGTGCTCCAGGACCCGGTGTGGGAGCGGTCGGGTCACACCGACCGCGGCCGCGACGGCTGCCGGGTACCGATCCCGTGGGAGGGCGACCGGCCGCCGTTCGGGTTCACCGAGGGCGAGACATCGTGGTTGCCGATCCCGCCGGACTGGTCCGGGCTCACCGTGGAGGCGCAGCTCGAACAGCTCGGCTCCACGCTCTCGCTGTACCGGATGGCGATCGAATTGCGCGGTCGGCGCGAGGAGTTCGCCGGTTCGCGGGTCGAGTGGTACGGCAGCCCCGAGGGGTGCCTGGCGTTCCGGCGGCCGGGCGGGCTGACCTGCGTGCTCAACGCGGGCAGCCGGCCGATCGCCCTGCCGCCAGGCGAACCGCTGCTGGTCAGCGCGCCGTTGGCCGACGGGAAGCTGCCGCCGGACGCCGCCGCCTGGTTGGTGTGAGGGCGGTAGGGGCCCGAGTCAGCCGGCGCTCGCGAGGAACTGCTCCACGGCAGTCGCCCAGGCTTCGGGCTGTTCGGCCGCTATCGCGTGTCCGCCGTCGAGGGTGATCCTGCGCGCCGCGGGGATGGTGGCGAGTTCCTCGGTGTGCGCCGCCGACACCACGCGGTCGTCGCGCGCGTCGATGATCAGCGTCGGGAGGGAGAGCGCGGGCAGGTCGGCGCGCACGTCGATCTCGGTGAGGAGCCGGAGTTGGTCGTCGGCGCCGGCGGGCAGCGCGGGGGCGATGCTGTCGACCAGGTCGGTGAGGTCCCGTTCGGTGCGCCGATCCAGCCATTCGGCGCTCCACCCGAGCAGCACCAGGTAGGCGGCGAGCGCGCGGCGATCCGTGGCGGCCAGCTCCCGCCAGGTGCGCACCAGCAGGCGCAGGCGCGGGTTGGCCTTGGCGAACCCGGCCGACAGGACGAGCGCCGTGGCCTCGGCCGGGTGGCGGGCCGCGACGCGGATCGCGACCGGTGAGCCCGTCGAGAATCCGAGGAGGGCGAAGCGTTCGTGTGCGGCCGCGTGCGCGAAATCGACCAAGGCGTCGGCGAGTTCGTCCGGGTCCAGTGGGGCGTTCGCGCGGGGCGTGGCGCCCGAGCCCGGGAAGTCCGGGGCCGGCACGGTGTGGTGGGCGGCGAGGCTGTCGAGGATCGGGCCGAAACTGTCGTCGATATCGCTGCTCGCGCCGTGGGCGAGCAGCAGGGCGGGGCAGGCGCCGAGGACGCGGCCGGTGAGCGCGGGAAGGGGCATGTCGGCGACAGTAGGCCTTGACATCGGTGTGAAGGTCGAACGCGGGCGGCCTGGCCGAACGGTGAAACGCCTTGTCCCGCTGGCCGAAAGCCACGGCGACCGAAGGCTGCGATCCGCCGGCTCGGCCGTCCTGACACTCGCGACACGGTGCCGGCCGGCGACCGGTCGAGCGTCTACTACACGCCATCGTCTACCGTTGATCCGTGAGCATTCTCGAGACAGTGCTGATCTTCGTCGGCATCCCGCTGGTGATCTACGCGGCGATCGCCGGATTGTCGTACCTCGGTAAGCCGCTGCCCGGCGAGAAGCCGGTCCACTTCGAACTCGGACAGAAGTGGACCCAGCCGCCGGTGCTGTGGAGTGCCACCGACGAGGTGACCGGTCACGGGCACCACGACGCCGCGCCGCACGGAAACCATGCGGCTATCGAATCCGCCCAGGGTGAGCCGATCGGAGGCCGGGCAAGTGGCAAGTTCTAAGTGGCCCGCGGTGGTCGAGGCCGACCTCCCGCACGGATACGCCCTCACCAGCAGCGGACGCGTGTCCGGTGTGCACGAGGCCGGCGACGTGTTCAAGGAAGCCCCGTTCAGCGATGACGAGCGGCTCGCCATGGACAACGCGCTCACCGAAGCGACCCGCGCGACCAAGGTGCGCTTCAACGTCTACATCGGCGACCTCGGCGCGGACACCGCCGCCGGCGCCGACGCGCTGTTCCCCACCACTCCCGAGGCGGCGCGCTCGGTGCTCATCGCCGTCTCGCCCAACGAGAAGGCCGTCGAGGTCCGATCGGGCCACGAGGTCGCCGACCGCGCGAACGACCGCGTCTGCCAGCTCGGCGTCACCGCCGCGCTGAGCTCGATCCGGCAGGGACAGCTCATCGACGGGCTCGTCTCCGCCGTCCGCGTGATGGCCGCCGCCATCGGTCGCTGACGCCCCACGTTCACCAGCGTGCTCACGGCGCGCCCACCCCTGCGGTGGGCGCGCCGTCGGCGTTTCGGGGGTCCAGAGTTTCGGGGAGGGCGTTCGCGCCCAGATACGAATCCCCGCGCGAGTGCCAGGCGCAGAAAGTGGGGGTTGTCGGGGAGGGGCGCGGCCGAGCAGGTTGGAGGCATGACAATTCTCGTCACCGGCGCCACCGGAAACATCGGACGCAAGGTCGTCGATCACCTGCTCGCGGGCGGAGCCACCCGGGTGCGGGCGCTCACCACCAATCCGGCCAAGGCCGCGCTGCCCGAGGGCGTCGAGGTCGCGCGCGGCTACCTCGGGCGGGTCTCCTCGCTGCCCGCCGCGTTCGAGGGCGTCGAGCGCATGTATCTCGCCCCGCTGCTCGAGACGGTGGACGAGGTGGTCGCGCTGGCGCGGGAGGCGGGCGTGCGCCACATCGTGGACCTCTCCGGCGACGAGAGCACCGACTGGCAGCCGATCGCGAAAGCCGTGGAGGGGTCGGGGGCGGACTGGACACACCTGTACACGCGCGAGTTCGCCGAGAACGCGACCATCTGGGCCGAGCAGATCAAGGCGTCCGACGTGATCCGCGAGGGGTACCCCGAGGCGGGGAACGCGCCGATCACCATGGACGACATCGCCCGCGTCGCGGCGAATGTCCTGCTCTCCGAGGGGCATTCGCACAAGATCTACGAGCTGACCGGCCCGGAGACCATCACCAGGGCCGGCAAGATCCGCCAGATCGGCGCGGCGCTGGGGCGCGACCTCACCGTCGAGCACGTGTCGCGGGAAGAGGCGGTGGCCATCCTGCAACCGATGATGGGCGAGTACGCGGAGTGGTACCTGGACGGGATGCAGTCGATGGTCGACCACCCGCAGCGCGCGACCACCACCGTCGCCGACGTGACCGGGGAGCCCGCCACCAGTTTCGCGCAGTGGGCCCGCGACAACGTCGACGCGTTCCGCTGAGGTGCTGAACTCCCCGATGGCTCGCCGAGGGGCGCGCGATACCCGACGCGCCGGTGCCTCTCGGCGACGAGGGTGATGGCCGCCGACGCGCTCGCATTCCCTGGACCCCTGTGGTCGATGCGCTCGGCGGGATCCTGCGACGCGGTTGAGGTCGAGCCGGGAAGTCATATCCTGCAAGAGTGGCAAAGTTGCCGGTCCCGATCGCGCGCCTGCCGTGGGGTGCGGCGGTGCTGTGCTTGATCGCGGGGGTCGGGGCGTTCACGCGGCCGTTCCACTTCGCTTCTACCGCAATGGTTTTGGTTTTCGGAGTGGGAGCGGTCGTGCTGGTGGCGTGGCCGCGGGTGGGTGCGGGGCTCGTCGTGCGGAGGTCGGTGGGGGCGGTGCCCGGAGACGGTCCGCGCCCGTCGGCGGACGACGTGGGTTCGCCGGCGGAATGCGCGGGGTCGGCGACAATCCGCCGCCCGGTGTCCAGCTCTCGCCGGTCAGCGTTGGGTGACCGAGGTGGCGCGTCTCGGCGGGACAGGTCGGCGTCCGGGGCGGTGTCGCGCGTCGCGTTCCGGCGCGGCGTGGTGGTGTGGTCGGTGTTGATCGGGGCATTGGTGGTGCTCGAGGCGTTCGCGTATGTGCGGCAACCGGATTGGCTGCGCGCCGATCCGGAGCACCCGACCCTGTCGATCCTGCTCGACCCGGTGCTGGAGGAGGGGCCGGTGCGGTTCCTCGGGTGGTTGGTGTGGTTGGCGCTCGGCTGGTGGGTGGTGACGCGATGGACGAGCGAACGCTGATAATCGCCGGTTTCGCGGTACTGCTCACCCTGGTGCTCGCCGCCACCGTGCTGGCCCACCTGCGCCGCGACCTGCTGGCTCCGCTGGGCGTGGTGGTCGGCGCGGCCTTGCGCGGGCGCGCCATGCGGCTGGTGGCGGTGGCGGGGTGGATCTGGCTCGGCTGGCATTTCCTCGCGCGCTGACCCATTACGCCCTGAGCGTAAGTGCGGCCGGGGGGACGCCGTGGTGTCGTATCGTCGGCTCATGAGCGAGCAGGCGAGGTTGCACGCGATTCCGGGTGGGGGCGAGGACGCCGAGCGCGACACCGAGCGGTCCGCGGCGGGCGAACCGCTGTGGCGCGAGGTGCTCGGCGAACGGCTCCGCGAGATCCGCCGCGACCAGGGGGAGACCCTGTCCGAGACCGCGCGCCGCGCGGGTATCTCCCCGCAGTACCTGTCCGAGGTCGAACGCGGCCGCAAGGAGCCCTCCAGCGAGATGATCGCCGCCATGGCGGGCGCCCTCGGCACGTCCCTCGGCGAACTCGCCGAACAGGTCGCCGCCGAGATCCGCCGCGACCGCGCCCTGTCCCTCCTGCGCCCTGCCCTGCGCCGCTCGACCCACGGCCCCACCCTCCTGGCCGCCTGAGCTCGAGGGTTCAGCCGCTACGCCGGGTAGTACTCGTCGCGCGCGGGCTGACGCGCAAGCTTCGCCCGCGCGCCACCGGGTTTCCGCGTTGCGCACCCCACCACCCTGGCCGCCTGAAACTCGGCACCCGGCCCGGTTCCGTCCACCGGAGTGACCCGCGCGAGACCGGCGGGCCATCGGCAGGGGCGCGTCACCCGCCGGCGCCGCGCGTGCGTCTCGCCCCGTTCGCGGGGAACCTCACCGGCTGGTTCGGTCGACATGCGTTGGGCGCGAACAGCTCCCGCGACTACGGCTGAACGCCGGTACTTGTGTGGCGCACACCGCCGATGCCGTTCGGCATGCGCGGACGCATAGAGTCCCTGGCAGCCGCGACACCGAACGTCGGCCTCGCCAGATGCGCCGGTATGCCCCTGTCGCGCAGGGAGGAGATACGGCGGGCGGACGGGTGCCACGCAATCGGGTGTATGTCGGAGGTGCGCGACCGATCGCGAGTGCATGGACGGCGTACTCGGTGAACATGACCCCCCGCTACACAGCGGTGCCGGCTCAGCCTCGCGGGTCCAGGACACGGTCGGCGAGGCCGTATTCGACGGCGGCGGCGGCGGTGAAGACGCGGTCGCGGTCGGTGTCGTGGCGGAGGGTCTCGACGGTCTGGCCGGTGTGTTCGGAGAGGATCGACTCGATCGCGCTGCGCATGCGGACCAGTTCGTCGGCCTGGATGATCAGGTCGGGGATGGCGCCCTGGCCGCGGGCGGCGGGCTGATGCAGGACCACGCGGGCGTGGGGGAGCATGGCGCGCTTGCCTTTCGCGCCGCCCGCCAGCAGGACCGCGCCCACGGCGATGGCCTGGCCGACGCAGGTGGTGTGCACCGGAGCCTGGATGTAGCGCATGGTGTCGTAGACCGCGAGCATGGCGGGCAGGTCGCCGCCCTCGCAGTTGATGTACATGTTGATCTCCTGGCCGGGGCTCTCCGACTCCAGGTGCAGCAGTTGCGCGATGAGCGCGTTGGCGACGCCGGCGTCGATGGGGGTGCCGAGGTAGACGATGCGCTCGGCCAGCAGGTGGGAGTAGATGTCGGTGATGCGCTCGCCGCCGCCCGGATGCCGCGCGATGACGTTGGGAATCGTGTACGTGGACATGGTCTTTCGCTCCTGGTGTAGGTGGCGGCTCACGCCGAGATGCCGAAGCGCCTGCGCTGGGGGACGATCTGGTCGAACGATTCGACGATGTGGTCGATGAACCCGTACTCGAGCGCTTGCGGCGCGGTGAACCAGCGGTCGTGCAGCGAGTCCTCGTACACGCGGTCGTAGGGCTGGCCCGTGTCGGCGGCGATGATGCCGAGCACCGTTTCCACGGTGTGCCGCAGATCGTCGGCCTGCGCCTCGACCTCCACCGCGCTGCCCCCGATGCCCGCCGAACCCTGGTGCATGAGGATCCGGGCGTGCGGCAGCGCGAACCGCCGTCCCGGCGTGCCCGCCGACAGCAGGAATTGCCCCGCGCTGCACGCCAATCCGAGCGCCAGCGTGGACACGCTGCACGGAATCAACCGGATCACGTCGCGAATGGCGAGCATCGCGGGCACCGAACCGCCGGGGGAGTGGATCCACAGCGAGATCCCGGCCTCGGAGTCCTCGGCGGCCAGCGTGAGCAGTTGCGTCGTGAGCAGGGTGCCGTTGTCGTCGTCCAGCCCGCCGTCCAGCACCAGAATGCGCCTGCTCAACAGTTGTTCCCGCGCATGCCGATCGAACAGCGGTGTCTTCCCGTCCTGAGTCATGCCCCCACCGTGCCCCAGAAAATCCCCACCCCACCGGTTCGCTGCCGTCAGCAGATCCGCCCACAGCAGAGAATGTGTGAAGCGGGGGGACCATCCGCACCGCAGCTAGCGTGGGGTGCGGGGCCCGTATCGAGCCCCGCACCGGAGCGGCCTACTGTGCGTCGAAGGCTCGGGCGCGGAGGGAGCGTTCGATGCCTGCTTTTCCTTCCGAGACGAGGCGGTGCAGGGCCGGGGGGTGGTCGGCGGCGAGGAACTTGTCGGCGGTGGCGACGGCTTCCTCGGTGATCTCCCAGGACGGGTAGAGGCCGATGACGACCGTTTGGGCGACCTCGCTGGAGCGGCGCTCCCACACCGAGGGGATGTCGGCGAAGTAGCGCTCGACGAAGCCGCTGAGCAGTTCACCCTGGCCGGCCGGGGCGAAGCCGCCGACGATGGCGCGGGCGGTGATGTTGGGGACGGAATCGTCGCCCATCACCGTGGCCCACGCCTGTTCCTTCACCTCGGCGATCGGGCGGGCGGTGGCGGCGGCCGCCGCGTGGCGCTTGCCCGCCGCCGTGGGGTCGTTGTCGAGTTCCCGATCGATGGTGGGGGTGGCCGTGCCGTCGGCGTCGATCTCCCCCGAGGCCGCCAGCGCGGTGACCAGTCGCCAGCGCAGATCGGTGTCCACAACCAGGCCGTCGAGCCCCAGCGCCGAGGGCTCGCCGTCGAGGAGTTCGCGCAGCACCTCGGTGTGCCGTTCGGCCAGGCGCGCGCCGGTGAGGGCGTTGACGAACGCCAGCTGGTGGTCCGATCCCGCCTCGGCCTCGCGCGCCAGCTCGAGCAGCCGGTCGGCGAATTCGGGCCAGCCCACCTCGGCGGCCCACGCCGGGTCGGCGTAGCTGCCGATGGCGGTGGCGGCCTGCACGAGCAGCCGCTGCACCACGCCGATCTCGGACTCGGCGCCCACACCGCGCTGCACCAGCGCGACGAAATCGCGGGCGCGGAATTCGGCCTGCCTGGTCATCTCCCACGCCGCCGACCAGGCCAGCGTGCGGGGGAGCGGTTCGGCGATATCGGCGATCCGGTTGACCAGCACGTCCAGCGAATCGGCGTCCAACCGCACCGAGCAGTAGGTCAGGTCGTCGTCGTTCACCAGCACGAAGCGCCCGCGCGGCACACCGACCAGCTCCGGCACGTCGGTGCGCTCGGCGGTGTCCAGATCCAGTTCGACGCGGTGCGTGCGCACCAGTTTGCCGTCCACGTCGTCGTACACGCCGATGGCCAGCCGGTGCACGCGGCGCTCACCGGCGCCCGGTTCGGCACCTTCCTGCACCACCGCGAACGAGCGGAACTTGCCCTCGGCGTCGACCTCGAACTCGGGGCGAAGGATGTTCAGGCCGGTGGTCTTGAGCCACTGCGCGCCCCAGGTGGACAGGTCGCGGCCCGACGCCTTCTCCAGCGCTGCCAGCAGATCGTCGAAAGTGGCGTTGCCGTAGGCGTGTTCGGCGAAGTACGCGCGCAGGCCGGTGAGGAACGGCTCCAGCCCGACGTAGGCGACGAGCTGCTTGAGCACGCTCGCGCCCTTGGCGTAGGTGATGCCGTCGAAGTTCACCTCCACCGCGTGCAGGTCGGGGATGTCGGCGGCGATGGGGTGGGTGGAGGGCAGCTGGTCCTGCCGGTAGGCCCAGGACTTCTCCACGTTGGCGAAGGTGGTCCACGCGTTGGTGTACTCGGTGGCCTCCGACTGGCACAGCACCGAGGCGAAGGTGGCGAACGACTCGTTGAGCCACAGGTCGTCCCACCACTTCATGGTGACCAGGTCACCGAACCACATGTGCGCCATCTCGTGCAGCACGGTCTCGGCGCGGCGCTCGTAGGAGGCGCGGGTGACCTTGGAGCGGAAGACGTAGTCCTCCAGGAACGTCACCGCGCCCGCGTTCTCCATCGCGCCCGCGTTGAACTCCGGCACGAACAGCTGGTCGTACTTGCCGAAGGCGTAGGGCACACCGAAGTTGCGGTGGTAGAAGCCGAAACCCTGTTTGGTCTCGGTGAACAGGCGCTCGGCGTCCATGTGTTCGGCGAGCGAGGCGCGGCAGAAGATGCCGAGCGGGATCTCCCCGTGCTCGTCGGCATAGGAGTCGGTCCATTTGGCGTACGGGCCCGCGATCATGGCGACCAGGTAGGTGCTCATCCGCGGCGTGGTGGCGAAGGTGTGCACGGCCACCGCGCCGACCTGCTTGCGGCTGCCCGAGCCGTTGGAGATGACCTCCCAGTCGGCGGGGGCGGTGGCGACGATGTCGAAGGTGGCCTTGAGATCGGGCTGGTCGAAGCACGCGAACATGCGCTTGGCGTCGGCGGTTTCGAACTGCGAGTACAGGTAGACCTTGTCGTCGGTGGGATCGACGAAACGGTGCAGGCCCTCGCCGGTGTGCGAGTACACGCAGTCGGCCTCGACGACCAGTTCGTTGCGCTCGGCCAGGCCGGTCAGCGCGATGCCCTGCGATTCGTCGTAGCCGGTGACGTCGAGCGGCTCGCCGTTGAGCGTGGCCGAGCGCACGCCCGCGGCGACCAGGTCGATGAAGGTGCTCGCGCCGGGGGTGGCGGTGAAGGTGACGGTGGTCTTGGAACCGAAGATGTCGGAGACCGGCGCGTCGGCGGAGGTGGGCTGCCCGGTGAGGTCGAGTTCGATGCGGTAGTTCTCGACGCCCACGGTGGCGGCGCGCTCGATCGCCTGGTCGCGGGTGAGATTCGGGGCGGACATGGAACTCCTTCGCTCGGGGACGAACACGGCACGGTACGAGCTCGCGACGGGTGCTCGCCCGCAGGCGTCGCCACCCGGCGGGACCGCGCTCGCGGAGCCGTCCCGCCAACCCTAACGGCCGAGCGGACGGACGTGCCGGGCCGATCGCCGCGCGACCTGGCCCGCGGCGAAAGTTGTCCACATGTGGATAACCGATTTCGCGCCGAGGGCCGCCCGGGGCGGTATCCGGCCTCGACTCCGGTCGCGGAGCCTGGACGAAACCGCAGGTAGATCCTCCGGCGCGGATTTCGCTGTCGCTCCGGCCGGCTCGTGAAAGTGGCGCTCGCCACGGCGAGGAACGACCCGTCGGCCACCCACCCGGTCCGGAGGGTTCGAGCGCCGGTGACGATAAGGTTCGTATGTCCGACCTCGCGTTCACCGCATACTCGGGTACGCCTCGAACGCTGGGCCGGCGCGACGCATACCGCGACCGTGCGCACGGGCGCACACCTGACCCACTCCCGGAATCGGAGGCCCGACGTTGAAGCATGTGCACGCCGGAAAGGTGCGCGACCTGTACGAGGACGGCGACACCTTGCTGCTGGTCGCCTCGGACCGGGTCTCGGTCTACGACGTGGTGCTGCCGACGCCGATTCCCGGTAAAGGCGCGCTGCTGACCCAGCTCTCCAACTGGTGGTTCGAGTTCTTCACCGATATCCCCAACCACGTCGTCTCCACCACCGACGTGCCCGCCGAGTTCGCCGGGCGGGCGGTCCGGGTGAAGCCGCTGAAGATGGTGTCCGTGGAGTGCATCGCGCGCGGATACCTCACCGGGTCGGGCCTGAAGGAGTACCAGCGCACCGGCACCGTGTCGGGTGTGGCGCTGCCGCCCGGCCTGCGCGACGGCGACAAGCTGCCCGAGCCGATCTTCACCCCCACCAGCAAGGCGTCCGAGGGCCACGACGAGCCGATCACCTTCGACGACGTGGTGCACCAGGAGGGCCGCGAGGTCGCCGACCTGCTGCGCGACCGCACCCTGGACGTGTACCGGCGCGGGGCCGAGCACGCGGCGGGCCGCGGCGTGATCATCGCCGACACCAAGGTCGAATTCGGCTGGGACGGCGACGTTCTCACCCTCGGCGACGAGGTGCTCACCTCGGACTCCTCCCGCTTCTGGCCCGCCGACCAGTGGGAGCCGGGCCGCGCGCAGCCCTCGTTCGACAAGCAGTTCGTGCGCGATTGGTCCACCTCCACCGGCTGGGACAAGGAACCGCCCGGCCCGGAGATCCCCGCCGACATCGTGGAGGCCACCCGCCGCAAGTACCAGGAGGCGTACGAGCTGATCACCGGCCGCCCCTGGGAGCTCTGAGTTCAGCTCTCGCCGAGCAATTCGGCCAGCCGGTCCAGGTAGGGCCGCTGACCCGCGGTGAGTTTGTCGCGGGCGGTGTCCAGGTCGAACCATTCGGCGCGGTCGACCTCGGGGAACTCGGCGAGCGTGCCCGAGCGCGGCGGCCATTCCATCTGGAACGTCCCCGGCGTCACTGCGGACGGGTCGAGGTCGCCGTCGACCGCCCACACCGTGAGGTGCTTGCGCCCGCGCCCGCTGCCGTACTGCACCTCGCCCAGGGACGCCCAGTCGCCGTCGGGCACGGGCAGGCCGAGCTCTTCGGTGAACTCGCGCCGCGCCGCGACGGCAGGTTCCTCCGCACCGAACTCGTACTCGCCCTTGGGAATCGACCAGGCCCCCGCGTCCTTGCGCGCCCAGAACGGTCCGCCCATGTGCCCGAGCAGCACCTCGGCCCGTTCGCCGCGCCGGAACAGCAGCACGCCCGCGCTGTACTTCATGATCACCTCAGGAGTCGGAGTCGGCGGCGCTGCGCACCCGGGCGGCGCGCAACATCAGATAGTCGCGTTCGGGCACGCTGGTGGTGCGCGCCGCGGCGGCGGTGTAGTGCGCGATCGCCGCGGGACGATCACCGGCCATCTCGTAGAGGTGCCCGCGCACCGCGTCGAGCCGATGGCCGCGCCCCAACTGATCCGCCACCGTCTCCGCCAGCTCCAGTCCGGCCGGGGGTCCGTGCACCATGGCGACGGCGACCGCCCGGTTCAGCGTCACCATCGGATTGGGCGCCAGCCGTTCGAGCACGTCGTAGAGGCCGAGGATGCGCGACCAGTCGGTGTCCTCGGCGCGCAGCGCCTGCCCGTGCAGCGCCGCGATGGCGGCCTGCACCTGGTAGGTGCCGGTGAGCCCGCCGGACAGCGTGCTCGTCACCAGTCGCACGCCTTCCACGATCATCGTCCGGTCCCAGAGTCCGCGCTGCTGTTCGTGCAAGGGGATCAGCTCGCCGTGCGCTCCGGTCCGCGCGGCGCGGCGGGAATCGGTGAGCAGCATGAGGGCGAGCAGGCCGGTGACTTCGCTGTCGTCGGGGAGGAGTTCGTGCACGGCGCGAGCGAGGCGGATCGCTTCGGCCGAGAGGTCCGCGCGCCGCAGCTGCGCCCCCGAGGTGCTGGTGTGCCCCTCGCTGAAGATCAGGTACAGCACGTGCAGCACCGCGCCGAGCCGGTCGCGCCACTGCGCGTCACCCGGACGGGCGAACGGCCGGTCCAGCGCGGCCAGCCGCTTCTTCGCGCGCGAGATGCGCTGGCCCATCGTGGCTTCCGGCAGCAGGAAGGCGTGCGCGATTTCCTCGGTGGTGAGTCCGCCGACCGCTCGCAAGGTCAGCGCGATGGCGCTGGCCTGCGAGAGCGCGGGATGACAGCACAGGAAGAACATGTCGAGGGTGTCGTCGCGATCCGCGGCGTCGCCGTCGGGCACCTCCCGCTCGAACACCGTGACCTCGCGGCGCCTGCGCGCCACCTCCGCGCGCACCGCGTCGGTCATCCTGCGCTGGGCCACCTGGATCAGCCAGCCGCGCGGATTCTCCGGCACGCCCTCCTCGGGCCACTGCGTCGCCGCCGCGAGCAACGCCTCCTGGACGGCGTCCTCGGCGGCGTCGAAATCGCCGAACCGGCGCACCAACAGGCCGAGGACCTGCGGCGCCAGCTCGCGCAGCAGGTCCTCGGTGCGTGCCGGAATCACCGCGGCGGTGCGCTCATCACCGCGCGGACCTCGATGTGCTCGCCGATCGGCTTTCCGCCGGGGCCCGGCGCCGCCGACGCCTTCGCGGCGATCTCCACCGCGCGCTCGGGGCTGTCCACATCGACGATCCAGTACCCCGCCAGGAATTCCTTCGTCTCAGGGAAAGGGCCGTCGGTCACCACCGGCGCGGAGCGCCCATCGGAACTGACGATGCGCGCCTCGTCGGGACCGGCCAGCCCCTGCCCGTCCACCAGCTCACCGGACTTGGCCAGTTCCTCGCCGAGGGCGCGCTGGAAATCGATGTGGGCCGCGATGTCCTCGGGCGCCCACTCCGAGATCGGGATGTCGCAGTTGGCGGGGGGTCCGTAGGATTTGATCAGCATGTATTTCACGGTCGGCTCCTTGCCGGTCGACGCGCCCCGGTGGCGCTCTCATGAGAAGGTCGGCGCGGGACAGCGGGTTTCGACGTATCCGCTCGGGAATTCTTCCGGCCGGTTCTCACAGGGGCGTCGAGGGGTCGGCCAGCCGATCGGGATCGACCGGTTCGCCCGCGGTGATGAGCTCCTTGATCCGGTCGGTCACGTCCCACACGTTGACGTTCATCCCCGCCAGCACGCGATTCCGCGCATCCAGCCAGAACGCCACGAACTCGCGCGCGTCCAGATCCCCGCGGATCACCACGCGCTCGTAGGCGCCGGGTGCGGCGTAGCCGGTGTACTCCATCCCGAGGTCGTACTGGTCGGTGAAGAAGTAGGGCAGTCGATCGTAGGTGGCGGGTTTGCCGAGCAGGGTGGCCGCCGCCACGGCGGGCTGGTTCAGCGCGTTCGCCCAGTGCTCGACCCGGATCCGGCGACCGTAGTGCGGGTGTTCCTCGGCCGCGATATCGCCGACCGCGACGATGTCGGGATCGCTGGTGACCAGGCTCGCGTCCACCAGCACACCGTTGTCGACGGCGAGCCCGGCGGCCTCGGCCAGCCCGGTGTTGGGGGCCGCGCCCACCGCGACGAGCACCGCGTCGGCGGGCACCTCGGTCCCGTCGCCCAGGCGTACGCCGGTGGCGACGCCCTCGCGGGTGACGATCTCCTCGACGCTTGCGCCCAGCCGCAGATCCACGCCGTGCGCGCGGTGCAGGTCGGCGAACACCGCACCCATCTCGGGGCCGAGCGCGCCGAGCAAGGGCTGCTCCGCGGACTCGATCACGCTCACCGTGACGCCCTTGGTGCGGGCCGCGGCCGCGACCTCCAGCCCGATCCAGCCCGCCCCGATGATCGCCAGCCGCCGGTCCTGGGCGAACAGTTCGATCAGCGTGTCCGAGTCGTCGATGGTGCGCAGCGTGTAGACGTTCGCCGCGTCGGCGCCCGGCAGGGGCAGCGTGCGCGGGGTGGAGCCGGTGGCCAGAGCCAGCTTGTCGTAGGTGAGGGTCGAATCGTCGGGCAGCGTGACGGTTTTCGCGCCCGCGTCGATCGCCATGACGGTGGTGCCGAGCAGCAGTTCGACGTGGTGGTCGCGGTACCACTGCGCGGCGTCGACGGTGAATTCGGCGAGGCCCTTCTTGCCGAGTAGATGCTCCTTGGACAGCGGTGGTCGCTCGTAGGGCAGATGTTCCTCGGCGCCGATCAGGGTGACCTTGCCGTCGAAATCGTTGTCGCGCAGCGCTTCGGCCACTTTGGCGCCGGCCAGGCCGCCGCCGACGATCACGAAATGCCGATCCGAGGTCATCGTGGACTCCTCTCGGGGGGAACTCGTGTCCTCGAGCCTACTGTCACGCGGACACCGGCAACGCGATATCGCGACGCCGCCCGGGAACGAATCGCGCGGCGCCGTGGTTGGTTCGGAGTAGCGGCGCCGGGGCGTCGCGTATTCGAGCATGCGATCGAGAGGACCACCCGTGACCGACACGGTTGAGAAGGATGTCGCCGAATTCTGGTTCGACCCGCTGTGCCCGTGGTGCTGGATCACCTCCCGCTGGATTCTGGAGGTCGAGAAGGTCCGCGATATCGAAGTGCGCTTCCACGTCATGAGCCTCGCGGTGCTCAACGAGGGACGCGACCTGCCCGCCGAGTACCGCGAACTGCTCGAGACCGCGTGGGGTCCGGTGCGCGTGGCCATCGCCGCCGAACAGCAGCACGGGGAGAAGGTGCTCGCCCCGCTCTACACCGCCCTCGGCACCCGTTTCCACGACGGCAACACCGCCTACGGCCGTCCGACCACCGCCGAACAGCGCAAGCAGGTGATCGCCGACGCGCTCGCCGAGGTGGGGCTGCCCGCCGAACTGGCGCTGGCCGCCGACAGCACCGACTACGACGAGGCGCTGCGCAAGAGCCACCACGCGGGCATGGACAAGGTCGGCGACGACGTCGGCACCCCGACCATCCACGTCAACGGCGTCGCGTTCTTCGGTCCGGTCCTGTCCCGTATCCCGCGCGGCGAGGACGCGGGCAAGGTGTGGGACGGCGTCGTCGCGCTCGCCTCCTACCCGCACTTCTTCGAGCTCAAGCGCACCAGGCACGAGGAACCGGCCTTCGACTGAGCCGCTACGGCACCGGTTTCGGCGGCAGGCTCGGCACCTCGCCGTAGGGCGCGGGCGGCGGCGGGCCGCCGAAACCGGGGCGCGGGCTCGGCCGCCAGAACATCTTGCCGTGCCTGCTGCGGTCGCGTAGCGCCCACATCCGCCAGGTCAGCACCGGGTGGGTGGACATGGCGTTGACCAGCCAGACGAATCCGCCCTTCTCGGTGGCGGCGCGGTCGGCCATCTCGTCGAACCCGACCAGGGTGTTCATGTACTTGCCCGCCGCGAGCGTGCCCATCGCGGCGGCCGCGCCGGTGTGCCGGTTGCAGTAGCCGTGGTTGTCGGCCGTGTACTCCTGGGAGCGGATCAGCGAATTGCCCAGGATGGGCAGGAACGGCACCAGGAACATGCCGAGCTGGCGCCAATAGGAGGTGTGGCCCGCGGCGATGTGGCCGACCTCGTGGCCGATGATGAAGGCGAGCGCGTCGGGTTCGCGGGCCTGACCGCCGATTTCGAACAGGTCGCTGTACACCACCACGAACCGGCGGAAGCCGTGGCCGGAGGCGAACGCGTTGATCTGGCCGTTGCCGAGCACCACGTAGGCGTCGGGCGCCTTGGCCATTCCGAACCTGGCCGCCGCCTCGGCCACCATCCGGTACCCCTCCGGGAACTGCGTCGGCGACATCTTCACGCCGTTCACCCGCTGCGTCGCGAAATTCATACCGCGCGCGGCCCACACGATCACCGGCGCGAGCGCCAGCAGCAGGACGAGATCGCTCGGCGCGGCGCCGTCGAGCAGCGCGCCGATCAGCACGAGCACCGCGATCAGATACGCGATCGCGGTGAGCACCACGACCGCCACCAGCAGCGGGATCTCCCAGCTGTGCCGGGCGGGCATGCCGAACGGGGAGAGCCCGCGCGGCATCCGATGCGGCGTCGGCGGCGGGGGCGCGCCGTAGGTCGGGTACCCGCCGGTGTGCGCGGTCGGATACGGCGGTTGCTGGACTTCCCACCCGGTCGGCGGCGCGTACTGGTCCGCGGGCCGGTCTTGCGGGCCCGGCGGATTCGGTTCGTGCGGCTGCATGATGTGCACTCTATTCATCGCCGGCCGTGCCGGTCGGCGCGTCGGCGCGCGACCCGCCCGAGGGGGACGATCCCGCGCGGAACCGGCCCGGACGGGCCTGACACAATCGCAGCCATGCGCGTATACCTGGGTGCCGACCATGCCGGTTTCGAACTGAAGAATCACGTCAAGGCCCACCTCGAGCAGGCGAGGCACGAGGTCGTCGACTGCGGCGCCCTCGAATACGACGCACTCGACGACTACCCCGCGTTCTGCATCGAGGCGGCCCGCCGCACGGTCGCCGATCCGGGCAGCCTCGGCCTGGTGTTCGGCGGCAGCGGCAACGGCGAGCAGATCGCCGCGAACAAGGTGCCCGGCGCCCGCTGCGCGCTGGCCTGGAGCGTGGAGACCGCCAAGCTGGCCCGCGAGCACAATAACGCGCAGCTCATCGGCATCGGCGGCCGTATGCACTCCACCGAGGAGGCGCTGGCCATCGTCGACGCGTTCGTGAGCACGCCCTGGTCGGGTGAGGAGCGCCACCAGCGCCGCATCGATATCCTGGCCGAGTACGAGAAGTCCGGGGAAGCGCCCGCCGTTCCCGCGTACTGAGTTCGTCTCGTGCCGGAGGGGCACACGCTGCACCGCCTCGCGGACCGGCATCACCGGCGGTTCGCGGGCGGCGTGGTGCGGGTGTCGAGTCCGCAGGGCCGGTTCGCCGCCGACGCCGCGCGCGTCGACGGTCAACGGCTCGAGCGGGCCGAGGCCTACGGGAAACACCTGCTGCACCACTACGAATCCGGGCTCACGGTGCACGTGCACCTGGGTCTGTACGGCAAGTTCTACGACGCCGAGCTGCCGATGGGGGAGCCGGTCGGCCAGGTGCGGATGCGGATGGCCGGCTCGTCCGGTTTCGGCACCGACCTGCGCGGACCGGCCGCCTGCGAGATACTGCTGCCGCCGGAAGTGGACGCGCTCACCCAGCGCCTCGGACCCGATCCGCTGCGCCCCGACGCCGAGCCGGAGCGGGCGTGGCGGCGGATCACCCGTTCCCGCAGGCCGATCGGCACGCTGCTGATGGACCAGAGCGTGCTCGCCGGCGTCGGCAACGTCTACCGCGCCGAAGTGCTGTTCCGGCACGGCATCTCGCCCTACCGTCCCGGCGTGGAACTCGGCGCCGACGAGTGGGCCGCGCTCTGGGACGATCTGGTCGAGCTGATGCCGGTGGGTGTCGCGACGGGGCGGATGCACGTGGTGCGGCCCGAACACGATCACGGCGAGCCGTCCTACGCCCCCGATCGCCCGCGCACCTACGTCTACCGCAGACCCGGCGCCGGATGCCGGGTGTGTGCGTCACCGGTTGCCCACGCGGTGCTGGACGGCCGCAATCTCTTCTGGTGCCCGACCTGCCAGCCGAAATGAGGCCGCGCGCCGGCGCGCGGCCCCCTCGTCAGCCCGCGACGGCCGCGCCGATCTCCGGTTCGTCGGTGTCGGAATAGTGGAAACGGCGCCCACCAGCGGTCTTCGCGGTGTACATGGCCCGGTCGGCGCGGCGCAGCAGATCGATGAAGTCACACGGCGCGCCGGGCGGGTTGAAGGCCGTGCCCACGCTCGCCGACACCGGCACCGGGCCCGCCGCCGTCCACACCGGATCGCGCAGCGCGACCACGATGCGATTGGCGATATCGGTCAATGTCTGGCCGTCCCGGTTCAGCGCGACGACGAATTCGTCGCCGCCGTACCGGCAGATGACCGTGTCGGGCGGGCACACCTCGCGCAGGCGGTTGGCCAGCTCCACGAGGACCTCGTCGCCGACGGCGTGGCCGTAGCCGTCGTTGATCTGCTTGAAGCGGTCCAG
This sequence comes from Nocardia puris, assembly GCF_036051655.1. Lineage (NCBI taxonomy): Bacteria > Bacillati > Actinomycetota > Actinomycetes > Mycobacteriales > Nocardiaceae > Nocardia > Nocardia puris. Next base: position 4,322,614 of record NZ_CP107943.1, read on the forward strand.
GTCGATGAGCAGCAGGCCGACGCAGCTGGTGGGATCGGTCGCCATGCGGCGCACCCGGTCCTGCAGCAGGGTGCGGTTGGCCAGATCGGTGAGCGCGTCGTGGGTGGCCTCGTGGCGCAGCCGGTGCTGGAGCGCGGCGATCTCCTGCACGCGCAGCGACACCTTCGCCGAGAGGTTCTGCTCCTGCTGTGCCAGCGCGCGCTCCTGGAGGGCCTGGGCGTAGCTGTCGATGGCCTGGCTGGCCACGAACGGCCAGCGCGTGGCCACCAGCGAGCCGGGACGCCCGGAGGGGAATCCGAGTAGCCAGCGGCTCGCCTGGGCCAGCATCCGGGTTCGCTCGAACGGCGGGTCGGCCAGGCGAGCGCCCAGCATCCGCGCCTCGGGCACCGGGAAGGGCTCGTGCTTGGCCAGATACAGCAGCCGCTGCACCAGCTCGATGAGAACAGGTTCCAGCTGCGCGGGCGTCGTGTGCGAGCCCGGTTCGGCGCACACGGCGCGCGCCCAGTCGCGACACATCTCGCGCACCCGCGGTTCGGGATCGGTCGCCATGTCGATCACCGGCCGCTGGTCAGGTCGGTACCCGGGTGGCCTGTGCGCGCACAGATGCCGGTCTCACCCCGTTCGTTACTGCTATGCGGTTGTGCCCACCACGCTCGGCGCACGCTCACCGCCCCCTTTCCAGATACCCCCGTCCGGCAAAAAGGATCCTAGCAAGCCACCCGGCGGCGAAAAACGGCGTTTTACAACGAGTTTTCGCTGCCTCGCGAATGGCGATCGGGTATGACATCGCCGTCCGGGCCGAAGTGTTACACCCCACTTTTCATTAGCTGAACATTAGCTTTCGGGGCAGCCGAAGGTGTGCTGAACCGACTGGTCAGGATGGTTCCCGGCGTGCGCGCCCGGCGGCGATTTGTGAGATGTACGAACACCGCCCCGCGGCCCTGCCCCCGCGCGCACCGGCGCTGATAGGCTGCCTTGCTCTACGACCGTGGCGCCGATCGAGAGCGAGGGGGTGGATCCGTGCGACCTGATCAGGCGCGCGACGCCGGGAGCGGTCTCTACGACGCCGCCGCGGCCGGGGATTTCCGGATGCCGGAGCAGACCGCGCAACGGCTGGCGGCCGCGTGCGACGCGCTGATCGACGGACTCGGCGCGCTGCGGAACTCCAGCGCCGGACTCGCCCACGTGACCGGATTCCCGGAGCTGCCCTCGGGCGTGGCGCTCACCAAGGGGTTCGCCGGGAAGGGCACGCAGTTCACCGAGGTCGTGGCCGACCTGCGGGAGGCCGCGCTGCGCTACAAGGCCGGATTCCTCGCCGCCGGGCGCCTGGTCGCCGAGGCCGACGCCGCCAACAGGGCCGCCCTCGACCTGGCCGCCGACCGTCTGGACGGCGGCGCGTGAACCACGGCGCGGACGCGGCGACCGACCCGCCGTACGTCACCGACCGGGAGTCCTTCGACGCCTACACCCACCGCGAGATCTGGGAGCTGGTGCACGAGGCGCTGCGCCCGGTCGAACTCGGCCGCCTGGCCGACGGCTGGGAGGCCGGGGCCGACGAACTCGACGAATTGTTCGGCGCCTTCGCCGCGGCCGTGCACCAGGAGCTGGCCGACTGGCAGGGACAGGCCGCCGACGCGGCGCGCGCCTCCACCGAGCAGTTCATCCTGCTAGGCGCCGCCGTGCGCGACGTGTGCGCCGATATGTACCGGCGGATGGAGGCGAATTCGGCGGCCGCGCAGGCGATCCGGGACGCGATCCCGCCGCCGCCGGAACCGTATACGCCGCACCCGGATCCGGTGGTGGAGGCGGTGGACGGCGGGCCGCGCAAGATGGCGTACGACATCGCCGCCGCCGAAGCCCTGGCCGCCGCCCAGGACACCTTGACCTTTCACTACAACACGACCCTGGTGGCCTCCGGCGACGCCGTTCCCTCGTTCGGCGGGCCCGGCCCGGGAGGGGAGGACGCGCCGTGAGATGGGTGTTCACTCCCGACGAGTTCACCTACGTGTGGTCGGTGGAGACCGGCCGCGACCGCCGCCCGTATCCGATCAACATGGCCCATCGCGGCACCGTGCGCAGCGAGAACGACCGGGAGAAGCTCGATCTCGCCGAACGCTTCCCCCGCAACGCCGATCCCGACCTCACCGGCGCGCTCACCCTGTGCGCGCGCTCGGACGTCACCACCATCACCGTCTCGGGCGACCGCTACGGCGCCGACGGGCGCGCCGAGGAACCGATCCTCGCGTTCGGGGCGGCGCATCTGGTGTGGGGGACGGTGCTGATCGCCGGGCCGTGCGACGTCACCGTCATCGCCTGCCACGCGCGCACCGTGCCACGGCACCTGGTGGACGCGATGGGGCACACGCCGCCCGGACGCCTGGCCACCATGCGCGAACCGCGCGAGGCCGTGCTCTACGACGACCCGAACCGCTGGGACCGCACCGAAGCCGCCGACCGCGCCGCCGTCTTCCGCGAAACCCTGCACCGCCCCATCGACGCGCGCGGCTTCATCACCGTCACCGTCTCCCCGGAAGACCCGATGTCGCCGCCGACCCGCCACCGCACCTGGCTCGACTTCACCGGCGATGGACGCTACCTGCTCACCACCGCCACCCACCTCACCCTGGCCCCGGTCACCGACACCTCCCTGACGACCCACCTCCGCCACCTCGCCGCGATCCGCTGACGGCCGCCGAGCCGAGTCCATTCGCATGGATCTGCCGCGCGGCGCGCGCCGGAAATGTCGCAGGGGAGTGGGCTTCGGGTGGGTCAGTGGGGGAGGGGGAAGAGGAGGGCGATGGCGGCTTCGTGGGGGGTGGGGTGGTGCCAGCGGGTGGTGACGGCGTCGTTGGTGGACAGGGAGCGGAGGTCGGCGCGGTCGAGGTAGAGGGTGCCGTCGAGGTGGTCGGTCTCGTGCTGGACGATGCGGGCGGGCCAGCCGTGCACGAATTCGTCCACGCGGTGGCCGGTTTCGTCGAGGGCGGTGAGGTGGATGTCGGCGGGGCGCGTCACCACGGCTTGCCATCCGCTCACGCTGAGGCAGCCCTCGAAGAACGCGGCGCGTTCGGCGGAGGCGGGGGAGTAGACCGGATTGACGAGGACGCGGAACGGCAGCGGCTCGCGGGCCCGCGCGGCGCGGACCTCCTCGGAGACCTGTGCCGCGTCCTCGAGCACCGCCACCCGTAGCGGAATGCCGACCTGCGGCGCGGCCAGGCCGACGCCCGGTGCGGCGTGCATGGTCTCGCGCATCGCGGTGATCAGCCGGGCGAGCAGGGCGTCGTCGAGTTGCCCGTCGAAGTGCGCGGCGGGGCGGCGCAGCACCGGGTCGCCCGCCTGCACGATCGGCAGCGGGCCGTCGGTCGCGAGCAGCTCCGACACCAGGTCGAGCAGCGGGCGGTCGTGGGAGGCCATGGATGCCAGCATGGCAATCCGGTGGCGGCACGCGAAGCGCGGGATCGGAAATTGCGTTGCCGTCGCGGGCGGCGATCCGTAACGTCGCCGCGGTTTGTCACTACCGAACGGAAAGGATCCGTCATGGAACCCGTCACCGAACGCGACATCAGGTCGTCGTTCGTCAACTGCTCCAAGGGCGACGCCAAACGCCTGTCGGTGCCGCGCGATCTGGTCGAATATCCCTGGGAGGACTTGGATTTCCTCGGCTGGGGCGACCCGTCGCTGGCCGGGCGCTGCTACGTCGTGGTGCCGCGCGAGGACCGCCTGGTGGGCGTGGCGCTGCGCCACGAGACCGGTGGCTCCGGCAAGGCGCAGATGTGCGCGATCTGCCTCACCACCCACACCGGTGGCGGCGTGCGTCTCATGACCGCGAACAAGGCGGGCGAGTCCGGCCGTCGCGGCAACTCCATCGGCACCTACATGTGCACCGATCTGGCTTGCTCGCTCTACGCGCGCGGCAAGAAGCGCCCCGCGCTCGGCAGCCGCTACCGCGAGGACCTGACGGTCGAGGAGAAGATCGCCCGCGTCCGCGAGAACATGGACGCCTTCCTCACCAGGCTCCACGCCTGACCCACCCGCCCCCGCGAATGAAAGGAGTCGGATGCCATGCGCCGACACTCGATACCCACGACCACGCACCCCGAGTTCCGCACCCGAACTCGGGGTGCCGCCGACACCTCCCCGGTTGAGACCGCCCGGCCCCACCGGACCGTTTCATCCGGGGAGGAGTCGCTTCGAACCATTCAGGCCACGCCGGGTGGAGCCTCCGTGGTCTGGTGGCACTCGTCGTGGTGGCCGTCGCGGCTGGGTGTGGGCTGGATCTGTCCGACGAAGGCCCCACTGATCAGGGCATTCTCGACTCGACCGGTTGACGCTCGAAGGCGCCGCAGCCATTGCTCTCGACAATCTCGTCTCCGTCGCACCGAGGCCGGGCGAAGGGTCATCCATGGCACGACCAAGCAAGAAGGTGCCGCTACGACGCTTCCCGGACGCTGACCGGGTCGCCGTGGAAGTTCACTGTCGATCACCCATTCCAGAACGTCACCCACGAAACGATCGAGGCCACGCTGGGCCGGGTCGACACGCTGACCGAGCGGGGCTTCACTCGTGAATCCGCCACCCGCGGACGCCGCTACACCGACAACCGCGGCTTCACCGTCGACGCCTATCCGGCCGGCGCCCGAGAGTCCGTCGTGAAGTCCGCCTCGCCGTGCGCGGCCGCCGACGATTCCGGTCGGGACATTATCCTCGGCGCCGAACAACAACGGCGTACGGTTACCGCGCTCGCGCTGTCCGCCTGGGACTCCGGCGACAAGGCGAGCCTGTCCGCCATCACCTGTGGAGCGCTCAACACCCAATTGCCTCCGACCACCTACGAGTCCGACGTCGCGTTCAGGGAGAGACCGCCTGCGCGAACGCTGCCGCTCGCGGCACAAGCCGACTGGCGAGCCTCGGTGCTGTCGAATGGGTGGACCCTGACCGTCCGGATGATCCCTTCTTCCACGCGACGCCACCGCGACGGTGATTGTGCGACACGAACGGCCGTCACCGGAAAACCACAGCGACACCGCGATTCGCCGTGCGACGTACACCACGACGACCACCCGCGATCGCTGGAAGCTGTGCTCGTTCGAGGGGAGGGTGAACGGTACTGCGGGACCCGCCGTTCCCGGTCGGCTGCACTGTGGACACCGTTCGGAAACCGATCCCCGATTCGGGACGGCCATCTGCGCGGTAGTCATCGCGATGGACCCTGCCGACGGAATCTGCCTGGTCGATGGTTCCGGTAAGTCTGTATTGGTCGGCCTCCTCGCCCGCTATTCAAAACAGTGGTCAGCCCAGGACCTCGCCCGGATCATTGCCCTCGTCGAGTCCGCACCCCGCCGCCGACCAGTGCAAACACCGCCCACGCCCTACCGCATCGCCCGTCGCCTGTCTCCCGATACCATCACGGCCATCGTTGCTGCCTACCAAGCCGGCAGCACGACGCCCGAACTCTGCCAGCGCTACGGACTATCCAAGGGCAGCCTGCTCAAGCTCCTGTCCGACAACGGCGTCACCATGCGCCGCCAACCCCTCACCAATGACCAGATCACCCAAGCCGTCCAGCTCTACACCGACGGCAATTCCCTCCGCACCATCGCCCGCCAACTCGGCAGCTCCTTCAGCACCATCCGTGAAGCCCTCATCGCTCACGGGGTGACGATGCGTCCGGCAAGGAAGTAGGAGCGGATTCACGAGGGCGACGTGTAGGTCAAGATGCTGCGCTATGTGACCTTGGGCAGCTGCCACTCTGGCCGATGCCGAAGTGTAAGCAGCTTGCTTCGAGCCAGGCGCGAAACGCACTACTCGGCGCAAGGACGACATGATTAGAAGTCCCGCGTCCACGCACACCTCCATTCCACCGTCAGTGGCCAGCGTGCATCCAACGGCGAAACGACGGATGAGCCTCAAGGGGAGGAGACACTGCGTGTGGTGTGCACAACAGGACGTCGCGTGGCGTACCATCCTGGCCATGTGAGCCTGGCACACTGGGCCCCAACCTGCTGGAGGCGGCTATGCGCATATTGCCCGACGTCAGTCCGACACCCGAGCAGTTGACAATTCTACTCGACCCTAGTCCTGGCGTATTGGTTATTCGAGGCGCCGCCGGAAGCGGAAAGACGACGACAGCATTACTTCGTCTGAAACACCTCTGTGGATTTTGGTTAGCACGTCGAAATCGGTTGCGCCTTCAAGATCCGGTTCGGGTTCTGGTTCTAACCTATAATCGAACCCTTGAGGGATATGTATCAGAGCTGGCGCATCATCAGGTGCAGGAGAATGTGAATTTGCATCTGACAGTAACAACGTTTGGTAAATTTGCCACCGATTTGGTCGGAACAACGCCGGATGTCGTCGAGACGGAACAAATACTGGGCGAGCTTATTGAACCCTTTGGAATGCCCGAGTCGTTTCTTCGTGATGAAATCCAGTATCTACTTGGTCGGTTTGAGCCACATCGAATCAACGAGTATCTGACGACTCAGCGCGACGGTAGAGGGCTCTCCCCGAGAATGGAGACAACGACTAGGCGCCGCCTCCTGGATCGCGTCGTATATCCATACCTAGACAAAAAGAAAACCCGCCATCTCCGGGACTGGAATGATATTGCACTAGAGGCGGGGAAGTCCTCCGGAATGCCGTGGGACGTGGTAATCGTGGATGAAGCTCAGGACTTTTCTGCGAACCAAGTGAGGGCAATCTTGAAGCATGTTGCCGACGATCACTCGATTACATTTGTAGTCGACACTGCGCAAAGAATATACCCTCGTTCCTTCACTTGGAAGGAAGCTGGCGTCATCCAGCCGCGGAGTCGGTCTCTGAAGAAAAACTACCGAAATACAAAACAGATAGCTGCTTTTGCCCGGGGCCTGGTAGAAGGCATGGCAATTGGAGATGACGGTGCACTGCCGGATCTGCGTGCGGCGAATAATTCTGGACCTCTCCCAACCGTGCTAGTGGGAAAATTTTCTGACCAGATGAAATGGTCGATATCGAATGTTGTATCTATTGCAAGCCTTGCGGACGAGTCTGTGGTGTTTCTGCACCCTCTTGGCGGCGGATGGTTCCGCTACGTCAAGGAACAACTTGAGCGTTACAGTATTCCATATGTCCAACTCGCCCGATCGAGCAAGTGGCCTGGCGGCCAGGAGACTGTGGCGCTGTGCACGATTCATTCGGCAAAAGGTCTAGAGTTCGATCACGTGATAATCCTTGGTCTTAACCAAGAAGTCACTCCCCATGGAGATGGTGCGGGAGACGCTGGACTGGAGAACTTGCGCCGGCTACTGGCCATGGGCATAGGAAGAGCGCGAAAGTCCGTTACCGTCGGATTCAAGCAGGGCTCCGCCTCGACATTAATTGGTATCCTGAACCCTTCGACATACCGAAAGATTGAACTGTGAATAACGAGATCTTGAAGTTCCTACGTGAACGCAATATCTCCGAAGTCGTTCACTTCACAACCAATCATGGACTTGTCGGAATATTCGCCTCTGGTGTTGTAAGAAGTCGAGACAGGCTGGATGTTGACGAATATTTGGAGAATATCAGGCTGGCGAATTGCGAGGTTCGCAAAGACCCGGAGTGGACAGACTACGTCAACATGTCGATATCCGTGGTCAACCGTCGCATGCTTGGAACATCCCAGAACTGGCATCAGACAGATAGCGTATGGTGGGCTGTGCTATCTTTTGAGCCCGATATACTGGCTGATAAAGGCGTATGGTTTACAACCACCAACAACACGTATACGACTACTGTTCGTCGAGGGCAGGGTCTCGCCGGTCTTCAGGACATGTATAGTGAATCGGTGCCATGGGGTTGGTATGGCCACCGGAGCACGCGTCAGGCTGGGCTTGCCAGCGACCGGCCGACAAATGATCAGGCAGAAGTACTTTATCCGGGGGAACTGTCGCTGGCTCGACTACGAGCGATATATGTACCGGAGGAGGAGCACATGGACTACATCGAAGGTCTAATTGCTACCTTCCCCAAAGTGCCGCATGTGCCAGTGTCCTGCCGTCCAGAGGTATTTCAGTGACTAATTTCGGATATCGGGCAGAACAAACCGTATCCTCTATGCTGTGGGCGGCATGGGCGGATGCCTTGGGCTGGATTTCTGAGCTCACCACTGCGGAGAACTTTCGGCGACGTACTCAAGGGCGTGCTCTCACTGAGCCGTTCGCTTGGGAGCGCAATATCGGTGGACGGTCTGGGCCTCGAGTCAAACTGCCAGCAGGGTGTTACTCGGACGATACACAGCTAAGGCTGGCTACGGCTAGAGCGATTTCGTCTGCAGGGTTCGATGTCGAAGCGTTCTCCCGAGTGGAGCTGCCGGTTTGGCAGTCTTATGCGCTCGGCGGCGGCCGATCTACCAAGGCGGCCTCGGCATCAATGGCGAAACAGACTGCGAATTGGGCAGCGAACTTTTACTCCGGATGGGAAAAGTCCGGGGGTAATGGCGCTGCCATGCGGATCCAGCCTCATGTCTACGCCTCGCCGGACCTTCAGTCGTACGGTCATATTGACGACGTAATTAAGAATTCGATCGTCACTCATGGCCATCCTAATGCGTTAGTCGGAGCCGTTTTGCATGCAGCGGCACTCACAGTTGCGATGGCGGAGCAACGTCCTCCTGGTCCGGATAACTGGAATAGGATTATTGAGGTTGCCCACGAGTCATTCGAAATCTTCAATCACTGTGCGGAACTCGCAGCATACTGGCGTCCTCGTTGGGAATCGGTCACAGGACGACGATTCGATATAGAGTGGCATAATACGGTGGACCACGCTAAACGGCTGCTCTACGAGTCAGTTGATGCGTATGATGCGCTGCACGCTTCTCGGAACGATAGAGTCATGGCAGGCGCCGCATACGAGTTACTCGTGCGAGTGCTTAGTCTCGATGACGCCCGTACAGTTGGAAATGGTCTAACGACCTCGATTGCCGCGATAGTACTTGCCGGGGCGCTTCCTGATCACCCTGCTCAGTCTGCGCAACTGTCTGCCGCTCGTCTCAACACTGACACGGACACAATAGCGACGATGGCTGCGGCGATCGTCGGTGCGTTAAGTCCGGCTAAACTTCCGTCGCCGCTTCTCGACATCGGGCACATCACTACGGAAGCGCGACGATTGGCGGCAATTTCCTTTGGTGAGGAAACTGCGGCATTCCCCTATCCGGACTTGCTGAAATGGACTGCACCGAAATCTGCACTGGACAGCTTGGGAGTTGCAGATTCGAAACTAGCTGTATCGGGTCTTGGATGGGTGCATCCGTTTGGTGACGTGTACGTTTCAAAGCTTGGTAATTGGCAATGGATGACAACTTCCTTTGGTCCAACGCTTCTGCTTAAACATAGGGTTCACATTCCAGATCTTCCACTAGGAAATTGGCCTGTGGCGCCTACAGTGGGTGTGGATGTGGCGAGTAGTCGGGGTAATCCAAGAACCTCTGCCCAGTCGTCGTTGTTCGAGGATGAATCCGAATCGGAGCCCCGTCATCTCTATCAGGAGGAAGGTAGGCGTTTAAACATTCGACTTATACTAGATTGGCTCGATGGTCGAGGCTATAGCGATAAGGATCTGGGGTACGCGTTTCGCCGTGTAATCGAACGAGGAACGTCTTCCCAACTGGCTGAGTTTACCAAAGAGGTTCAGCGGGCTATCCGGCGCGATGCGGGAGATACTAAGCACTAGCCAGTGATTAGTTGAGTGTCCGCAACTTGTGGCCAGCATAGTTCGTTAACGCCGGTAATTGGGGTAGGTGAGGCAGTTGTCCGGTGCTTCGGACGGACGATGGTCTTCCTCACTTGGTAGCGTCGTTCGACGGTGCTATTTCTACAATCGCGCGACTGACCCATTTCGCAAGAATGCTGAATGCCGCTAGATGTTCAAGGGCTTCGTGCTCGCTGATTTGTTCATGCACGGTATGACTTATAGGGTTTCTAATGGCTGCGTAGCACCCGCGAGCGAAGGCTGCGGCGCCTTGGTGAATACTTTGGTATGTTTTGCTGCCGTCATTCTCCATGATGCGAAGACGGGGTGCTCCCGTCTTCGGAGCATCCAACGTAAATGCCTGCGCGAACAGGTCGGACTCAGATACTTCCCGTCGGCCCACCTTATCTTGGGTTCGTGCGTTAACGACAACACTTGCAGCGCGGACCGCCTCAGAAAAGTGGCCGCTCATCCAGAGGGGCTTCGCGGCTTCCCATACCCAGTCATGCAGCTGGTTGGCGTTTAGTGATGGTGCGTTGTCGCCGAGATTCGCGTCAAACTCATTCTGCATCTGTATTTCCTCGATGGCGCGGACGCAGAATTCCTTACGTTGGCTCCAGACATTGTCCATCATGCCGGTCTTCAGTTCGGTTCGCCATGTGGGAATGATACGATCAAGAATTTTCTCAGCGGCTACTGACGCTGACTCCATCTTTCTCTTTTTTTCGTTGTTTTCAGCAGTCGGGGGAATGGTTGGCGCAAGAGAGTTATATTGCTCTACAGCTTCGACGAATGCTTCAAGCCGAGCTATCGCCCATCTTGTATTTAGGGATGTCACCGTAATTTATCCTACATTCGAATGAAAATCCTGGCTGCGCCGCTAGGCGATGCGATAGAAGTGTGGAGCCTGAATAGGCTGAAGGGCACTCGTCGCCACAGTTTCCTATAGCTTCGGAACTACCGAGCCGGTCCTACAATTTGTAGGACCGGCTCGGTAGTTCGATAGACCCTACGCCAGCTGAACGAGCTTCCAGCTCACGGCCTTGCCGCCGTACGGAGGCATAACGTTCCCCTTGGCGATGGGTGCCGTGGTCGACGGCGTGCCGACTACCTCCCAAACGCCACTCTGCGGGCAACGCTCGCCTGTGCGGGCGATGGTTCCGATCGGACTCATATCGAGCCAACCTTCCACTGATGGCCCGCAACATCCGTCACGGACCAGGCAACAGCGGGTAAAGCTCTGGTCACGATGTGTCCGCTGTCACTGACAGCGGTACAGCCTCCTGGTAGCTTCAGCGCCCTACCGCCAAGTAGACACGTAAGCCCCAGGTCCAGAGCCCCTCGGCATTTGGCCTGGGGTTTGCTGTGTACCAACGTCCGATCTTACAGCCGTGGGATTCCCGGCGAAAGCCAATTCTCGGCGTCCTTGACGCTTCAAACGTGATGTCGGCCACATCCAATGAACATGCAGGTGGCCGGCGGACTTCTGCTGCGCGGCAACAAGATCGGCAGGCCTTCCGGCAGCATCTCTGTGGCCGGGGCACGGTCGAAGCCTAGTTTTGCTAATGAATTGCCAAGTGGCCCTCGATCCGCCTGTGCGCGCTGGCCTCAGGTAAGCATCATGCTGACCGGGAAGTAGCACTCCCCGGTCTCGCTGGCGTGGCGCTTCTTCCGTGCCAGCAGCTCGTCGAGCCGGACGCGGTTGTCCAAGACGTAGAAGAGGTCCGTGCCATCCATGGTCAGAAACGGTGTCGCGGAGGCGTACTCGTTGATTGCGTCCTTCGTGAAGCCGGTGACGCTGACGATCAGCCCGGAAGCGTTCTTGTGCTTGCGCTCTACCTTCCTCGCGAAGGCATCGGCCTGCTCTCGGGTGACCTTCTCCTTTCGCCAGCGCGCTTCGAGGATGTAGTCGTCGCTGTCGAGGGTGAAGGCGCCGTCGATCTGCTCACGCTCAAGCTCGTACGCCCCTCTGGGGTTCAGGTCAAACAGGCCGAATAGGTGCAGCAGGAATAGCTCGAACGCCTTGCCGCGGGAATGCGGGTTGTCGAGCTGGTGCAGGCGGAGGAAGTCCTGGTGCATCGTCTGCAGTGTGTTCTCGAACGCACGGCGGGACGCGAGCTGCTGTTCGAGTACCGCATGTTCAGCAGCGAGGCGCTCCCGCTCGTCCTGGAGGATCTCGTATCCCTCAGTGTGGCGCCTCATCTCGGCAACAGCTTTTCGGGCGATGCTGATCCGCTGTTCGGAGTCCTCCAGGTCTTCGAGATCCGGGAACCGCGTCATGTTTGCGACTTCGAGCATGAGGTGAAGCGTTGTGTCCCGGTACCGCGACTCGCCGGCCAGCAACCGGTCGACGACCGTATCGGTGATCTCCCACTTCGTCGGCGTCTTGAAGTCGACGCCGTCGAGCAGCTCGGGGTGCTCCCGGAACGCGGCCTTCAGGAAGGGCTTCAGCGTTCGTGCCTTGTACCAGACGATGGCGGGGAGCGCCTTGCGGAGGGCCTGGTACGCCTGGGCGGAGATGCGTGTGTGCCGGCGAGTCAGCGTCACCTTCCGCTCGCCATACACGCCGAGTCGCGCCTGATCATCCCGGCCCACCCTGACAAACCCCTTTGACCACCTGCTGCGCCTTCGCGCACTGACGATTTGGATCCGAGCCTTCACAGGATACCGACGTCGGTGAGGCGGCCCGCTGCCAAGCGGCGCACAGTCCGCTACCCTCGTGACGCGAGAACGGCGGCCGGACAGGCTCGTGTGGTTCGGCGGGTGCCGTCAAGGGGTTGACGACAGGAGGGGGTGGCTCGTGGTCTATGACGCTTCGGATTTTCCAGCGGTCCGCACGCCGATTCCGGTCATAGTCGCCGTTGCCGGCGGCATCGTGTGCAGCGTCGTGATGATCGCGACGGCTCTGGCCAACCAGCCGGGGATCATCGACCTCCTCGTAGTCACGCTTGTTCCAGGAGCTGCGGTCGTACGGGCCGTCGCCGATGGTCCGGCGGGCAAGGCCAAGGTAGTCGAGGTCATCGCGTGCCTGTTCGGGCTGCTGTGGCTATGGATGCGGCCGGACGTTGGAACGGTTCTGGTGGTGGCGCTTCTGCTGTTCCCCGTCCTTGGGGGAGAGGTCTACCGGTGGTTCCGACGGCAGAAGCAAGGCCGCGTGCGGTGGCTGAGCTTGCACCGGGCCGCTGCTGATGACGGCGCCCGGATCGTGTGGGTCCAGCACGCCAGCCCCCGCGGCGAGCAAACGCAGGTGCTGCTCATGGACCCCAGCACCGGGGAGGAGACAACGCCGCGTTCGCTGTGGGGCCAATGGCCCGCCCAGATCTACGTCGCCATCACGGGAGGCCGGCGTGTGCTGGCCATGTCGCTGCGCGGTGACGACAAAGCAGCGGAGCGGCTCGCCAAGTACGAAGTGGCGTGATCGAATCCGACCAACTGGTCGCCTGCGCGCGGGCGCGCGGCTCGGTACTGTGGGGCTGGCCGTCTGCTGAGGGGTTGTGGTCAGGGGCGGGTTCTGCGCAGAAGGCTCACTGAACAGGGAGGGTGTTGTGGCGTACTCGGCGGAGATCAACCGGAAGCGGCCGGCGTTGCTGGTGCTACTCATCGACCAGTCGACATCGATGAGTGATCCGTGGGCGGGAACCGGTGCCAGCAAGGCGCAGGCACTGGCGCAGGCGGTCAACGTGACGCTGAACAACGCGATTGGGTTGTGCAGCAAGGGAACTGCGCGCATTTACGACTACTTCGAGATTTGCGTGCTCGGGTACGGCGCTGATGTGCAGCTCCAGCTGTCTGGCACCGATGCCTATCGGCCAGTGCTGCCGATCAGTGAGTTGGCGCGGGCGCCAAAGCACATCGAGATGCGCCAGCGCCAGGAGGTGAACCACGCGGGGAGACCAGTGACAGTGGAATCGCCGTTCCCTGTCTGGATTGACCCAGTGTTTGGCGGCATGACGCCGATGACCGCGGCCTTCCGTACGGTCGAGCCCATCGTGGCCGCTTGGTGCAGCGACCATGCGTCGAGCTTTCCGCCCATCGTTGTCAATATCACCGACGGTGAAAGCACTGATGGGGATCCGACGGCGGCAGCGCAGCGGGTGGCGGCGATTAGTACCGACGACGGCTCGTCGTTGATCTTCAACGTCCATCTTTCGAATGCTGCGGAACAGCCGTTCGCGTACCCGAGTTCCCGGGCTGGCATGCCCGACGCGAACGCGGATCTGCTGTTCGGGATGTCCAGCCAGTTGCCGCCGTCGTTGTACGAAGCGGCCCGCTGCGCAGGCAAGCAGCTCGAACCGGGTGCCCGCGGGTTCATCTATAACGCCGACGCGAGCAGCGTATTCGAGTTCCTGGACCTCGGGACTCGCGCGGTGACGCCGACCGGGCTGAAGGAGCTGACAAGCGGCCAGCCCGCCCTGGGCAGCTGAATCCGGCACAATGGCCATTTCGGAGCCACGGATCGCCGCATGCAGCGTGCCGAAACCCGAGGACACCGACGAGGACAACGAAGACCAGATCGCACACGCCGGCGATCGGGTCGCCCTGTCTGACGGTGCCTCCAGGTCCGCACGTCCCGAGGTCTGGGCCGAGCTGCTGGTAACGGCGTTCGTGTATGACGGGCTCGACCCTCTCGATCCTATGCACCTGGCCGTGCTGAGGGATAAGTGGATGGCCCAGGTTTCCGAACCTGAACTGCCGTGGTACGCAACGGCCAAGCTGGCTGAAGGCGGTGCCGCCACATTCCTCGGACTGCGGCTGCCCGACGCTGACGGGCAGTACTGGGCAAACGGTGTTGGCGACACCTGCCTGCTTCATATCCGCGATGGCGACGTTCTGAGCGCAGGTCCGCTGCAGCGGGCGCAGGACTTCAGTTCGCGTCCGTCGCTGGTATCGACGCGCCCAGGCGAGAACGGGTTTCTCGATCACGTCTGGCACCACGAGGCAATCGCTCGCCCCGGCGATGCGCTTATCCTCGCGACCGACGCCGCCGCGGCCTACCTCCTGGGTGGACCCAGCGAGCTGTACCAAGAGCTGGTCAGCACTGACGTGATGGTCCGGCACGACGAGTTCGAAGCCTGGGTCGACTTCGCGCGCGCCGAACGCGGCATGGCGCCCGACGATACGACGATCTGCGTGGTGTGGCTATGAGCTTGCCCAGCCTGCTTGATTACCAGCAGGCTGTCCTGCACCCAGAGATCGCCTTCCCGCGCGACCCGGAACTGCGCGCCGGGAAGGCCGCGATGACCCCTCTGGGCACAGCCGCGGTGGCGTCGGGCGGATTTGCCGCCACGTTCCGAATCCACAGCCCCGGCAGCGGCCGGAGCTACGCTGTGCGGTGCTTCCACAAGCTGACTACTGACGCGACGCTGGCGCAGCGCTACGCCCAGATCGCCCAGTTCGTCACCAGCAACCCTCAGCTGGATTTCCTTGTGGACGTCCGCTACGACACGAACGGTGTTGTCGTGGGCGGTTCCTCGCACCCGATGGTGCGGATGCCGTGGATCACGGGCGATCCGCTCGGCGACTGGGTCGACGACCATTTCGACGAGCCGGACGCGATCGAGGCCGTTCGGCGCAACCTTGCGGACGCCGTGCGTCGGCTGCGCGCCGTCCATGTGGCACACGGAGACTTGCAGCACGGCAATGTCATGGTTGGCGACGACTATGCCGTCACCCTGATCGACTACGACGGCATGTACCTTCGCGAACTGGAACCGTACGGGGCTGCCGAGCGTGGGCACCCGAACTACCAACACCCTGACCGCGGGAGCCGGTTCGATGAGAATCTCGACCTGTTCTCGGCCTACGTGATCGATCTGTCGCTGGCCGCGATCGCCCAAGACCCCGATCTCTGGGACAAGTTCGGCGGTGGCGGGCAAAACCTTCTGTTTAGCGCCAGCGACTACGCCGACCCAGGTACGTCGAAAGTGTTCGACGCGCTTCTGGCAAGCCCGCTCGCGCCGCGGGCCAGGGTGCTCAAGCAAGCGTGCATCACCAGCTACGAACAGATCGAGGACGCGCTGAGCGGCAAGCCGACCCAGTCGCGGACGGCCACTGCGACGGCAGCGCCAACCCCTACCGTCATGCTGGCCTCGAATGCTGCCGCGCTCCGCCGCAGACAAGGCGATCAGGTCACCATCGTCGGCACCGTCGACTCCACGAAGTGGCTATACAAACCTCATTGGAGTGGCGCCGTAGCCCTGATCAACTTCGGCTCCTACGTAAAAGGCGACTTTACGGTCGTCGCCTTTGGCCCAGTTGCGAGTGCACTCGAACGTCTCTACGGCAAAGGCCTCTACAAGCTGAAAGGCCAGACTGTCACACTGACCGGGCTGGTCACGCTGTATCAGGCCAAGCGTGCAACGAACCTGACTCCCCAGATGGTCCTGTCGCGTGCCGCCCAGCTCAAGACTCTGGACGCGGCCGCCTACGCCACGATGATGAGCGCAGCATCCGGAACGACCAAAGTACGCACACCGCCGACCATCCCCCGGGCGTCGAGTCGAACCGACACGGCCGCAACCGCTTCGGCCGCGCCGCCCCCCAAGCCGAAACCGCAGGCGCGCCCGGCAGCCAGCCCGACCGGGATCAACGACCTGTTGAGCACGATGTCCGCCCGGTTCCCGGTATCACCGCCACCACCATCGCCCGCAGCGCCGCCTAAAGCACCGAAACCGAAGCGCGAGGCACCGAAGCCGGAGACGCCGCCCCCTCCGCGGCCGACCCCAGGGCCAGCGACAGCGAGGCCGGTGCCGACGCGCACCGAAGCCCGTCCGACCGTGCCACCGGTGTCGTACCCGCCGCCTCCGCCTCGGTATCCACCGAGTTACCCACCACAGTGGGCGCAGCCACCTCGCCGAAAGCGCCACCGCCGGGTGCCGACAGCATTCCTGCTCGCGATCGGTGCCATCTGGGTCGTGATGCTCGGGTTGACAGCTCGCGGCTGTGTCGCCACGTTCGACTCGTCGGCGCCGCCACCGGCGCCCATCCGGTTCCAATCGGCCAGCTCAAACCTTTCCTGTCTGGTTGTTTTCGAATCGCCGGCTTCGGTCCGGTGCGACGCCGGGCAGGTCCTGTACCAGCCGCCACCGCCACCGCCCAATTGCGCCCCAGAGCATTTCGGCCGAACGGTCGTCCTTACCGAGGGGCACGGGGCGGCTTTCGCGTGCGCCACCGACTCCCTGATCGACCCGTCTCTGCCGGTCCTCGAATACAACACGACGAGGACCTACGGGCCGTTCCGGTGCTCGATCGACTATCACTCCGGGGTGACGTGCCGCGAGGCGAATTCCTCGCGCGGGTTTCGGATCGAGCGCGACTCGTTCGAAATCTACTAGGGCGTCGCCCCGATTTGAAAGCTGCGGGAAGCACGGTGTCCCGACGTCGGGCCTGCGGGTGGTCTAGCGACAGATCGAACTCTCAATCGCTCTCTCTGGGAGCGGGATTCGTACTCCGAGTCGGCACGATGGGTGCATACTGTGACGTATGTCAAGCCAGCGTAAGCTTGTCGGAGTCATCGCCGGTCTGGTCGGCGCAGCTCTTCTTGTAGGACTTGGTGTCTATCTGGCCAGGATCGGACTTGATGAGGCCAACAAGGTAGCGAGTGTTATCAGTGCGTTCTGTGGACTGATAGCAGTGACAATCGCCCTTGTAGCCCTGGTGCCGAAGCCCGCGCCGCCTCCAGCACCTCCACCACAACCTCCGAAGCACGGAGGTAATACGATTACTGGCACCGTACATGGCCACGTAGTACAGGCGGATTCTATCGAGGGCGATACCGATCTGCGCTGATCGCCCACCATACTTCGGGTATCGACCGCCCGCCCGTTAGCGCGACGGCTCACCGAGATCGGCGAGGAGCTGTTGAACGCGTTCGGCGTCTACCCGGCGGTGTTGGTCTTGGTAGAGTTCCAAGGCCTCGGACCAAGCGGCGCGGGCGCGACTGACCATCCGGAGTGCCTGGTAGGTCTGCCCAACACGATCGAGGACGTCGGCTTCGTAGTATGTGTGCCCGAGGTCGCGATAGCGTTCCAGCGATCGCTCATAGTAGCTCAACGCCGTATGATGATTGCCAACCAGCTGAGCCAAGTATCCGAGGTTATTCAGTACTTCGGTCTCGCCTTGGTTGTCACCATTACTCCGGCACATCGACAGTGCAGCCTCGCAGTACCGCCGTGCGTTATCGTGTTGGCCGAGTCGAGCCGCGTATTGACCCATTGATGTCAGAGCCTGCGCTTCCCATACCGGATGACCCAGTGATTGGAACAGTCGACGAGCCTCGGCGGCATGGGCGAGCGCCTTTTGTTCGTTTCCCATTACCTCCTGTGCTTTCACAAGGAACGTGTGGGTATGCGCCTGGTTCAGAAGATTTCCTGTACGTTTGGCCACTTCCAGCGCATGACTCAGATTCTCAAGAGCGTCATCGTGTCTGCCAACCCGGACGTATGCATGGCCCAACAGGCGATGCGCAATAAACAGGGCATCTGGATCGCTGTCGCGGCGAGCGGCGGTTAATCCAGCGTGCCAGGCGGAAATTCGCTCATTCAGGAGACCCCGTCGATAGCGAAACGTGTCCAGCGCCCAGGTCAATTGCCAAGCGAGACGATGCCATTGATCGCCGGCGAGGCGTTCACTCGCCTCCAGGCAGGCAAACTCGGCGTCAAACCATTCCCAAGCAGCATCCTGGCTCGACGGCAGAGACCAGTTGCTGGAGGTGATCGAAATATCGATTTCAATCGGAGGCCGGCGGGGGTTGATGATCCGATCGGCAACGTGAGCTGTGTGGAGATAGAACTCAAGCAGCCGGTGGAGTGACACCTGTCGCTTGTCCTCAGGCTGAAGACGCTCAGCTTGCTGCACAGCGTAGAGGCGCACCAGGTCGTGCATCTGCCACCGGCCGGGAGTGTGCTGGTGGAGCAACGACTCACGCTCCAGGGCTCTCAGTACGGTGCTGGCTTTCGCTTCCGACAGTCCGAGCAGCGCGCCTGCGGCCGGTAGCGAGATGTCCGGTCCGGGTGCAATTCCCAGCATTTCGAAGGCTTCGGCCTGCTCCGGAGGTAATGCGGCAAACGACCATGACAGCACCGTCGTGATACTAGCCGCATCGCCATCGTCGAGAGCGTCCAGCCGCGCGGCGGCACTTTGGAGTTCTCGCGCTAGCTCCGCCAACGCGAAGGTTGGGTGGGCAGCGGCTCGGCTGGCGACGATGCTCAGGGCGAGGGGGAGACCCGCACAGTAGTTGAGCAATTCAGTGACCGGGCCAGGTTCTGCATCGACCCTTCTCTGCCCGAGTCGTGCGGCGAGAAGTTCGCGCGATTCGGTCGCGTCGAGGACATCCAAGTTCAGTCGCCGCGTGTCCTGTGTCGTAAGAAGTCCCGATAGCTGGTGGCGACTCGTGACCAGCACCGTGCACGCTGGTGTGCCTGGAAGGAGTGAAGCCACTTGGGTGGCATCACGGGCGTTGTCGAACACGATCAACATCGACTTCTGCGCGACGAGACTCCGGTAGAGCCCGATCTGAGTGTCCACATCTACAGGAATCCTGCTGGACTCAACGCCGAACGCATCCAGGAACCCTCGAACCGCGGTCCCGACCGACATTGGTCTCTCCGCAGGGCTGAAACCACGCAGGTCGACAAACAGCTGTCCGTCTGGGAACCGGTCGAGATGCTGATGGGCCCAGTGCAGTACGAGCCAGGTCTTCCCGATACCGCCAGCTCCGGTGACCGCAGACACCACAACCATTGAGCCTGGGGCGTCCAGCACCGCGTCGAGCTGCGTGAACTCGTGACGCCGACCAACGAACGATCCCGGCGCCGAGGGAAGTTGTCGCGGAACCGGTACGGACACCGGAACCCCACCGTATAGGTGGACATCGCCAGAGAGGGCGCCGACCTGCACGACGTGCCCTGACACGGACCCAGCCACGGCGTTATGGATCGACGGACCTGGGGGTGTCCGGCCGTCGGAGCTCGGCGTAGGGTTCTTGCTCATTGACATGGTTCCACATCGAGTTTGGCGCGGACGTAGCTCCTCGCAAGGCTGGCTCGCCGCGAGGTGATCTCGCTAAAGTGTATCTGCGGATCGCCTTTCAATGGAACAGTATCAACGTTCGATCTACGTCCAATCGTGTCGAATTTATCCACGTCGCGCGTATGTGGCACGCATAATCGATGGCAAGGTTCAATCCTATTCGCGAGCATCGCCTGTAGTGACCTTGTCTGACATGCGGCGATGTAGTTCGGGCATTGTCTGAAGAGTTGCGATGAGCGCCTCGCCTGTTGGCTCGGCCACCTCTCGAAATAAGACAAGCTCGTCGCATGACTCATCGGTATATACGCCGATTCCCCATCCGGATTGTTCCCGCCGGTTGTCGGTGAGCGGGCCGAGGCGATCGGTGACGAGAACTGTCCGACCAATAGTTGCTTCTACGACGAGTGCATAGCAGCCACCGCCGGTATCGCAGAGTCTAGCCGAGAACCCGCGCTTGGACAGTAGTTCTTCTACGTCCCGGTACTTGACATCAATTGGTGAAACTTGGCTTCTGCATCCTTGCATACTATCTTGAATCTGTTGCATATCTTTATCTGTTCATCCCACTACATCAGATATAACTCCGCCGGCTAGGAAATGCAAGGTTGGATCGATGTAGTTTATTCATCGTCGACGTTGGAGTGCGCTGAGGTTTGCGTACTCAAGCGTCGGGCTGAAGGGTGATGCCCAGGTGGCTGGCCTCCTTCTGGTGCCAGCGTTCATGCCGAGCGAGCTGCGCGCTCATGGCGGCTCGTTCAACTTCATCGTCATCGAGCTTCGACGCGATCTGATCGAATCCTGTTCGAACTTCCTCTCGCAGGTCGTCAATGTCTGACGCTAGGGATTTTTCCATAGAATCAAGTCGGGTATCGATGTGACTGTATAGTTTCGCGAATTGCCGCTCGAATTCCTTCTTGTCCATATGCATTCTATTGTATGAACAATCGCAATAGAATGCAACGCTTCCTAGTGCGCGAGACAAATGGGGATGTTTGGGTGCGTTCGCCACTGCAGTCGTGCATTCGGTGGACGCTGCGTGCGCAGGCGGGCGGTAGGGATCCGCATCGTCGTCGCACCAGTCAAACCGGGTCCGCCGGACCTGAAAGAGCGCAAGGCTTACCTCCGCTTGGGGAATGGCGACGTCCGGCGGCTGACCTTCTTGCTGATCTTGATTACGGGCGTGATGCCCAAGTCGGTACAAAGCCGTGCCCATGCCTCAATCTTCTGCTTGAGGATGATCGAGTTTGTATCGGCGATGTTCTTGGGTGCAGTCTGCGCTTCGTATCCTAGCCACAGGCAGTAGCGCTGGAACTGGGGTATCCGCTTCACGCCGGCCTTATTCGAAAGCAGGTGTAGCAGATTCGAAGCTTGGTCGCATACGTAACCCAGTTTCTGGGCGGTACCGAACTTCAGAGCGTAAACGGTATCGCCGCGTTGGAGATCCCATGCCTCGATCGAGGTCGAGGACTTCGTTTTGAAGATACTGAAATCCTTGTCGGCATTTATGTAGCCCGCGTCTCGGACGGCCTGTGAAGCGTTGAATCCGGTCTCAGTCATAGAAATCGACTTGAACGAGCTTTCAGTCTCTTCTGTGTCGATTCCGCGCACGACTTCGTCCAGGTAGTCGAGATAGTCCTGGTTGAATTGCATCCACTTGCCGCCGGTGAGAACGACACGTTGAGCATCGACAGTAAAGTCGAGCGATTCCTTCAGTTTTTCAGTCCGGTATGAGCCGTCGTCGCCGATATGCGTGACGTTGATTCGAAGTATCTGGTCGTCAGTCAGGTTATGCTCATTAATGTAGGTGCGCAGCTCCTCTATCGAGGGAGAATCCAGCGTTACTGACGGCTTTCGCGGCGCCTTGATCGAGATGTCGCCGCTTCCTCCAAAGATGAACTCAACGCCGGAGAGCTCAAAGCTATCGCTTGCGAACGCGGTTGTGCTGCCGGGCGACCGAATACCGTCCACCAGTATCCGGTCGAAACGCTCGACCTCCGCAGGCTCTTTGATGACGAGCGTCCGAGGAACCCGGAATCGCTCCGGCTTCCTCATCTCCACGCTCAGCGAACTGAGAAAATGTCCGACATCAAAAACTGTCAACTTGGGAGACAGCTGGGCTGAGGTTCCAAACTTGCCTGACCGGCCGAACAGCGCCTGATAGTCGGGCATGATCTTAGCCTGCACGAAGTCGACCGATTCTCCGCCCTGCACGCTTAGTCGCGAGTTGGCGGCGTAGCTTCGTATTTCCTTTCTCCGAATTCCCTGGAAGCGTTTCGACGCAGTCTGTGTCACGTCGCCTTCGTTCGCAATCCGCTTGGCAACATCAATCCCGAAGTCGTAGTCGCAGAACGGTCTCACGAAAAAATGCGCACTACCGTGGGTTATTGCATAGCACGTCTCGTCCGACTGGAGCATGTACACGCCTGAGAGCCCTGGAGCTGTTGGCACGTCATCTCCGAGGAGCGGGCGATAGAACAAGGTCCACGGGACAGGTTTGTGTGGAACCTTGTGCAGCCACAGCTCGGTGCGCCACCCATCCGCGTTGTCTCGGTGGGCGACCGACATCCTCAACGTCTCCATGTGCCCGCGTAGCAAACCTGCCTCTGTCGGTGGTATCCGAAAGATGTTCAGCCTCATGCCAGTCCCGCCTCACCCCAGAAAACACGCATATGGCCGACAGCGGCACCCCCGTCGACAGCTACCGAAGCTAGCACCAACTCTCCGGCCTGTCACCACCTAAAATAGCTGTCACCTATGGCAACATCTTCTGGTCAGCGAACTGAGACCTGAGGTTCCCCCGCTAATCAGGAGAGCGGATTATCTGGTTCCAGCGGGAACCTGATGATGGTAGCTGGCTTCGTATTCGTCGGGTGATCGCCAGCCAAGCTTCTTCTGGATCCGTTGGGTGTTGTACCAGCCGTCGATGTAGGCGAACAAGGCGTTCTCGGCGTCTTCCCTTGTCCGCCAACTGTTTCGATATACCAACTCGGTCTTCAGGGTGGAGAAGAAATTCTCCATGGGCGCGTTGTCGTAGCTGCCACCGACCGACCCCATCGACTGCGCTATCCCGTTGTCGGCCAACCGGTTAGCGAAGCGGATCGCCGTGTAGGTCGACCCGCGGTCGGAATGATGAACCAGCTGCCCGTCACGAACATCGCGGGTCCAGACCGCGTACTCGAGAGCACCGAGGACCAGCTCGGTGTCACATCGGTCCGAGCACTTCCAGCCCACGATCCGATTCGAGAACGCGTCCCGGACCGCGGCCAGCCAGAACACGCCCTCGCCGCAGACGATGCGGGTGGCATCGGCAACCCACAACCGGTCCGGCTCGCCAGCCGTGAAGTCGCGGTTGACCAGGTCCGGGGCTGGGGTGGCACGCCGATCCTGCCGGGTCGAACCCACCCGCCACTTCTTACGCAGGAACGCGCCCTGCAAACCCGCATCCCGCATCAACCGCTCGACGCGTTTGCGGCCGACCGAGAAACCACGCCGGGCCAGCATCGCGTGAACCCGCGGCGACCCGTAAGTCCCGCCGGAGCTGGTATGGATATCGACGATCTCGGCCAGCAGCTCTTGGTCGGCCAAACGTCGCTGAGACGGCGTCTGCGCCTGCCGCAACCAGCCGTAATAGGTCGAGGACGCGATCCCCAGAACCCGTAATACGAGCTCGACCGGGTGCTGCGGGTGTTCGCTGACGAACGCCACGATCACCGCCGGGTCTGGCCGAGCTCCGAGGCGAAATACGCACTCGCATCACGTAATACGGCGTTGACTCGCTCCAGCTCCGCGACCCGCTTCTTCAGGGCCCGGTTCTCGGCCAGCATGTCGGTCGTCGGCTTGTCGTCTCGCTCGCCGGCATCGGCCTCGGCTTGGCGGATCCACAGCCGCAATGCTTCGTGATGCACACCGAGCTGGGCGGCCAGTTTCCGTATCGTCGGCTTCGGATCGGACTCCCGATACAGCCGTACTGCCCGCGCCTTCAACTCGTCCGGGTACTTCTTCGGTGCTGCCACGAATGACTCCTTCCGGTCCTATCGGACCACAGTCAGAGCCCTCCGAGAAAGCGGGGGAACCTCAGACCCGAGATAGTAGGGTCCGAGTTACCGCACCGCGTCGGCCGACCCCGAGGCGGGAGCTATTGGTAGTTTCTCCGTATTGTCTGCTCGGACTTTTGGTGCTGCCAGGCAAACGATAAGCCCTGGCGAACGTATCGGCGCGCTGCCTCTCGCGCATGACCGACACGTGCGAGCCCAGGTACGCAACGCGCTACGCGTAGTGCATAACAAGAGCGGACGCCACAATGATCCGATTGGGAAGTGCAGAGCGCCCGGGTCTACTGTGGGGGCACCATTCGAAGACGGAGGGAAGAGCATGGCGCGCAAGGTCATTGTCGAGCTGGTCGACGACTTCGACGGCACGTCGAAGGCTGAGGAGACGGTGTCGTTCTCCTTGGATGGGGTCCTGTACGAGATCGACCTGTCCGCCAAGAACGCGCGCAAGCTGCGGGACAGCCTGGAGAAGTGGATTCCCCACGCCCGCAAGGCTGGTCGCGTCAAGAAGGGAACTGTCACTGTGACGGCGGCGCGTACCGCGGCGGATCGTGAGCAGACCCAGGCGATTCGGGACTGGGCGCGTCAAAACGGGTTCGAGGTATCGAGCCGCGGCCGGGTTTCGTCCGAGATTGTCGAGGCGTACAAGAAGGCCACCGCGTAGGTCCAGCTGCGGGGTGGTGTCGCGGCAGCGGAGCGGCTCGACCCTGGGGTCTTCCTTGGCCCTGCCGCGACGTTCCGGCTCACTCCCCAGGGATGTCCTCGCGGAGGCTGATCCCCACGAAGGTCACCAGTACCGCCAGATACTCCAGCGACTCGTTGAAGTGACGGGCCAACAGCTTCCGGGTTAGCCGTTCGGTCTCGATTGTGTCGCCGCTGATCCGGGCGGTGATCAATTCCAGTGACCATCGCTGGAGTTGGGACAGCCGGCTTGCTGCCATCAGGTGGAGCGTCCCTGGGTCGGCCTGGGCCAGCTGGTCGATCCAGTAGAACGCCATCTGGACGAGTTCATCACCGCTGATCGAATCGTCGAGGGCCACGCGGGCCAACGTGGCGCCGACACTGGCCGGGTTTTCAATCGCCTCGTCGAGGATGACGCGGGCGTGACCGCGCCAGGGTTCCTCGGTCATGTTCGTTCCCCCTTGCTGGTTGGTGATCGTCCGACCGGGGTAGTTGTGCAGTCCCGGCTTTTGGGGGGAACCGCTTGGCCGCAGTCGAACTGGCGCCCGCCGTTCATCGTCGTTCGGCGCCGGACCATCGGCATCGACCCGCCACCCTGTGTGTCGATGCCGCCTGCCACTGTACCGATGGGGCGCGAGTTGTTTTGGGCTGCACGGCGGTTGGGCGGACTCTTGGTGGTATCGATCGCGAACGTCGCAGGGATGCCGGCCGCGTACAAACTGCCTGGCCGGGTGGGGATTCTGTGTCGTTGTCGTGTCCCCGGGATCCGGATGAATGCCTGCTACAGTTCGCCAGTGTTTGGTGCGATTCTCGGGCGGCCGAGTGGATCGGTTGACGCGATCCCGCTGTGGCGGTTGTGGCTGCTGGCCGTCTTCGTGGGCGGGTTCGGCTGCGGTCGGTTCTGGCGCCGCGGGGCCGGCCGATCCGCGGTTCTGCCGACTGCCACGATCCAGACGGTGCGGGTTACGCACTTTGCACGGATCCGCCGAAAGGCGGGGCAACCAAGGATCTCCAGGCGAACTCGTCACAGCGGGAATCGTGTTGCTCGGGCGCGCTATTGGGGTCCTGTAGGAATGCTCGCAGCCGCCGCGGTGCTGGCGACTGGCTGCGAAGCCCTGACCGAACTCGACAGGGATGCCAACGCCACGATGCCCAACGTTGTTGGGATGCAGCTGGACGAGGCCCGCAAGACACTTGGACGACTCGATCTCGATGTCCAGGTGCAGGACGATACGGGCGCGAACAGGAATGTGTGGGTGGACAGCAACTGGACGGTCACTCGACAGGAGATTCCCACTGACACCCCGCTTGGCACCACAACCGACGTGACGATCGGCGTGGTGAAACACGGTGAGACCCCGCAGACCCCGGAGCCGCAGCCGACTTCGGCAGCGCCGCCATCGGCTGCACCTCCAGCCGAGCCGGCACCCCAGCCTCCACCGTCCACACCTTCCCCGCTGCGGAACGCGTGCCTTCTGCTCGATGCGTCGGCGCTCCAGGCTGCGCAGATGTCACCGCAGCTGCAAGACGCGCGGACAGCGTGGCGGACGAGCGCGAACGACGTGGACACGCATGCGTGCGCCAATGACCTCGACGAAGTCACCATCCACGTCGACGTGCATCCGGAACCGCAGTCGGCGCGAAGCGACGCTGACTATGCGACCCAGATATCCGACGATCCGTACAACCCGTTCAAGAGCGGCGTGCGGCTGCCGTTCGACGGCTCCCGAGGAGGCGCGAAGCTCATCTCGACGGAACTTGGGATCTCCCGCGTGAGTTGGTCGAATGGGGTGCACTCGGTGCTGCTGGAGATCAACTCGGATCCGGAAGTACCCGGTTTGCCGTCCCGCCATCCGTTCGACACCCTCAACCGGCTCATCGACCAGATCGTTGAGCATGCCGACAGCCTGATCGCCAGCGGCCGTTGGTAGCGACTGACATCGAAACGACGATGGCAGGGGACCGCACGGGGTGCGGGCCCGGGCCGGTCGTCACCGTCGGAACGGCAGCCGCACAGGGGAACGACATACCTCCTTTCGGCGTAGTGGAAGGTTCGTCGTGTGCGTCGTCGAACCGGGCCTCCAGGCCGCATTGAAATACGGCGCCGGGCGAAAATTCCGTGCGATCCGGGGGAGTGCTGCAAAGCTGCCGGACCGCCCGCAGCGAGCGAGTCGGATGGGTACGCTTGGCCGCGAGATCGCTGCGGTGGGCCTGAAGGAGCGGGATGAGTGCGAACCCGGAAAAGCACCTGATCGGCAACAGACAGGGTGACCGCGTGTCGTTGTTCTTCGACGGCCGCGTCAAGGTCTGGTCAACAACTCATCTGTGGACGATCGTCGGTCGGGAGGCGCACAACGCGCTGGGTGAGACCGTCCATATTGGCGTCGGCGACCGGTTGGATGTGGCGGGACCAACGGGCAAGCAGCACAAGCCCGACATCCTGATACCGACGGAGCCTGAGCGCGGCCGCGAGGAAGCGGCCACGATCTGCGCCGACAACGGAACGTTCGTCCAGTTCTTCCACGACGGCAGCATCTCGGTCGGCAACGACGGCAGGGAGTTTGGGCGCTTGCTCAATGCCGGCCGAGAGTTCAACCCGACCCGCGGACACAACGGAGTCGGCGGATCGGTGATGATCTTGTTCGAAGGCAGCTACCGGCCGCGGCAACTTCGGACCTCTGCCTACCCGCTGCTGGCGATTCCCGAGGCGGAACCGCCTCGCCCGTTCCGCCTCTACAAGGACGAGTTCGCCCTGCCCGCACCAGGCTTCGAGTAGCTGGCCTCTGTCCGGCCGCCGGGACGCAGCAGGCTAGTCCGCGGTGGACTCCGGCACCGGCAGCCCGCTCACCAACAGCCCAGCGTCGATCTCCAGCCCGTCCGCGATCTTGATGAGGGTCTCCAGCCGCAGGCTGCGCTGCCCCCGTTCGACCTTGCCGAGCTGTGTCCAGTGGACACCGCACTTCACGGCCGCGGCTTCCTGGCTGAGGCCGATCGTCAACCGCCGGTCACGAACCCGCGCACCGAACTCACGCGTCGTCGCGTTGAGCGGAGGCTTGGCGTCGTCGGGCGAGGTGTGGTTGGGCATGGTTCCCCAACTTCATACGGCCCGTGCACAAACGGCCAGAGCGGTACGTACCCAACCGTATTGACCCCAAGCGTTTTGTACCTTATGTTCAGGGTTTGCACGGCCGGAAACGGCCGGTTTCGCCCCGAAACGGGCCGCTACACGGCCCGCTGGCGGGCGAACGGGCGGCACGGGAGGAGGTGGCCCCATGAGCGGCGGCAACGGCTAGTCGGCGGCGCCTGGGCAACCCCGGGCCAAGACACGGCAAACGGCGGGTATCCGATGGGTACCCGCCGTTTTGGTGCGTCTATGCCAAACTGCTATGACTTGGTACAATGGGGGCAACAAAGCTTATGGACGACACGCTGCACCGACTCATCCGAACCAAGAAGATCCTCGCCGGTCTGGTGCTGTTCATGGTGGGCGCGTCGCTCATGACCTTCGGCCAGATTATCCCGACAGTGCGAGAGTTGGGATGGCTGGCGATCGTGCCGTGGAACGAGCTGGGCGTGCTCCTGGTCGGCGCCGGCCTGCTTGGTATTTGGCTCGACAGCTACTTCGAGCGCGAGAAGCAAGCGGCCGACGACGAACGGTTGGATCGGATGCTGACCAAGCATGCGCCCACGATCAAGGACGCGGTGCTCAAGGGATTTGCCTTCGAGGACAAGGACTTGCGCCGCGTTGCCACGCCTGAACTGCTCGACGACATCATCACCAACAGCCTGGCCATGCGCCTGGGCAACCGGGAGTTCGCCCGCGAGCTGTACACCGACATCCGCGACCAGGCCGTCCGCTCGGTCGAACGCTGGCACGACGTCAAAATATCTGTCCGCTTAAGCATGCTTAAGCGAAGCGCCGAAGGCGCTTCGCCCACCACCGCAGCCGACCCGTCGAGGCTGGTTGTCACCATCCGGCACGAACACACCACGGTGCCGTCCAGCAACGTGCGCCGCTTCGTTTCACTGTCGGACATCGACGAATACCGCGATCTCACGCAAGATCCCGCCTCGACGTTCGCCTGGTACTACCGGCCCGGCAATGGCGTCGACGCCGGCACCACGGAGGCCTTCGAACTGGTGCAGTTCACGGTCGATGGCGACGAACGTCCGATCCGGCGTACCGCCCGCAAGGGTGCCCAGACCTACAGCGTCAACCTCGGCATCCCCGAGGATGAGCGCGACCAGGAGCGGACTATCTCGTACACCTACCGGCTCGTGCCCGCGGCGCACAACAGGCTGCTGCACTTCGACATTGACCAACCATCCCGCGGCGTCGACATCGAGCTCGACTACAGCGACACCGACATTGCCTACGTCAACATGATCGACTTCATCGCGAGCAGCCAGAAGAGCACGGCGATACGAAGCCCAGACACGGTGCCCGGCAAGATGATCGGGCTCCAGTTCGACGGCTGGGTCATGCCGCGGAGCGGGGTGGCGTTTGTGTGGGTGATGAAGGATGAGCTTGACGCTGGTGGCGATACTCGGTTGGTCTAGAGGATGGCGTCGATACTTTCGGCTACAGCCCCAAGGACACGCTCACGGCCGTACATGTCGTGGCGGGTGGCAGCTTCGGTGGGTATCGCCGCAGCGTGCCCGGATTCACCGGCGTAGAGCTGAAATTGAGCCGAACGCTTCGGATGGGGCAACATACCTCGCTCCAGTATTTCACTACCCATCGGGAAATGTTGGAGCCCTGCACCCAGGTTCGGCGAGCAGCGCGGAACCGTATTAATGACTTCGATATGCGGGTGATCTTCCACGACACGTTCCCCGGGCGAACATGGTGGTGCGTGTGGGACAGCTACGACGGCGGCAATGCGGTGGAGAAAATTGCTGTTGATTTCACGCCACCGCGCGAGCTGCATCGATTTCTACCTTATGCGGAGCATACGGTGGTTGGGTTTGAGTGGGAGTGGTAGTGGGCTCCATCCCGACTTTCGCCCATAGACCTCAATACCGCCAGCCCACACCATAACTACGCCCCAGTCTAAGGCTGTCGAAGTCCACCTGCAATTCACCGATGCTGTCGTGCTGAATCATGTCATCTGTCGGGCTCAAGATCGACTACTGCCGCGAGGGGAGGCCGCGAATTCGCCAAATCTCCGCGGGAGTCCTGGGCCCAAAACAGATACGCAGACGGAAGAATTTACATGTGCGCCACGGTGTAACAATATAGTACGGACGGATCGACCGCCGTGGGCCTGCGATGATAATAGCGGTGTAGTCGTGATGCTGACTCAAGCTTATCGGTTCCGGTAGACGCATTCGGAAATCAACGTGCGATCGTCCGACCGTGCGCTTCTCGAGAATTTTTCCGCCGGATGTGACCTCGGCGGACAATTGACGCGGCTCGACCGAGGATGCGGAAACGCTCCACGAGAATACGATCTCATCGAGCTCATCTGCAGTAGCCACAATTCGTCGCGTTTCGATCAGACGGACTGGATCTTCATCCAGGTGGAGGGTGGCAGTCAGCGAGTCGGTGTACCAACCGTCATCTGACGGTGCCTGCGCACCTTGAGCTTCCGTGCCTGCCGTCTCTGCCATCGACTCGGCCAACATGAAGAACGCTTGGTCGATCCGGCGGACGGCGGTGCGTGACTCACGATCGAGACTTGCCGCAAGCTCCTCAACCCGCTGGCGCAAGAACCGGCGATCGGTCTGATTGCTCTCCCTGTCAAGCGCCAGGGCCACGACGGCCGCCCGTCCGAGTGGTTCCGGTAGTCGGGCACACTCCTCGGTGATCTTGAGTGCAAGCTCCATTCGTCCGACCAAGGTCGCACCTCCATGAGGACTTCAGCTGGGCCGTGGGCGCCGACAAAGTTGAGCTATACGGCATGGTTGAGGTGCGGGTGGAGCTGTGCACCGCATCGAGTGTCCTTTGCAAATGCACTTGCCGATGCAATATCAAGTGAACGTACGACAAGGTATCGTCTGCTCCTCCGTAGAATCAACCGGAATATTTGCGGCAGTCGGCAGGGTGAGCTGGGACTTCTCTGCTGTGTCGACGTCGTTGGTTCATAGGGCGGCGACTCATACAAACGTGCGGTAAGCTGCCGTGGACTGGGGATGATCTCTCAAACGTCCGACTACGGGGTCCGGACTACTGGCTCAGTCTATTTCGCTGTGGAAGGGCTGGAACTGTGATCGAACGATGCGGTGTGCGTTCGTCGAACGTGCGGGGGAGTATCCGGCCTGTCTCGGCGCCCAAAAATGGACTCTTTGCGGGGTGAAGCATGGTAGTAGGCTCGCGGGTCCATCCGCTGCTCCTTGATGAGCTTGAGCAACTGTCCGCCAAATATGAAGTGCCAGCTGAGGATGCGCTACTCATAGCATTAAACCTGTACGGAATATCCTCAGACCAGCCACGACATCGGGCTCGGGTGACCGTCCGACTGACTACCAAAATGGAAGTACCGTGGATGGTGATTGTTCCGCTCAATGCCACAGGATCACCGTTCATAATGGTGGATAACGAGTTACGTCTCGGTGCGGAGGTCGTGGGTACCGTCCATCGGATAGATGCCGACGAGGCAGTTGGCGGTTATTTTCGTAATGGCGGCAAGGCGGCGACATTGAATCCGAATGCACGTAGTCGCTGTACGGGATGTGCATTCTGTCCTAACACGCTTGAGGCCGCAGCTGATCCACGGCTTTCTGAAGAACGCCAACTTTCCGAACTGCTGGACGCGATGCGCGAACAGCACCCGCGGGGCGATCTTTCCGAGCTTCAGGAGGTGACTGTCTCGACTGGGTGCTTTGAGCACGAGTCCGCGGCATTGTCGCACTTGGAGAGGCTCCGTCGTGCCCTGTCGGATCATGGCATCGGCGCTCGGATCGGTCTGCTGACATCCGTGCTTAGAAGCGATAACTCGTTTCGGAAATTGGCTACTGACGTCGCGCCGTTCGTTCTGCGGCTGACGATCGAGTGCTTCACTCGGCGCAACCTCTTGCTGAAGGCTAGCAAGGCAGACCTCACGCCAGCCGAGATACCGGATGTCCTGTGTCGCGCTCAGGGGCATGGCCTGGACACATCGTTTACATACATCTGCGGTTTGGATCACCTGACCGATCTGCGGTTAGGACTTGCACCCCTCGCCCAGTACGTCACAGAATTCCCCAACTTCCAAGTTTACCAAGCGCATAACGCCATCATGGCCGGACTTCGGGCGCCGGCCGCATCCGAGATCGAATACTACCTGCAGGCGCGGATGGAGATCGAGCGGATATTTGGAGACACAAACTTGCGACCTCAAGCGTGGGAAGGCTACCGCCCGTTGTGGTATTTCTCATTCGGCGGTGAACGGCTGGTACCTTAGAGATGGTTGACTTGAGAGACTGTGCTGATGCCCTGTGGCGGGCGATCGTGTATGTCTCCGTCGTTCAGCTACATTTGAATGACAACGTATTATTGACGCGTCCGCTGCGGTCGGGTGACATCAAGACTTGGCCCACAGGTCACTGGGGCACCGTGCCAGGTACCGCGTGGCTGTTGGCGCATATCGGATTGCACGCCGGGGAGGATTCTTCCGTACGCCTCGTGCCCCTACTCGGTGCCGGGCACACCGGGGTAGCCCAGTTGGCATTGAGTTGGCTGACCGGCGACTTGAGGCGACATATCCCCGACTATAGCCTCAATGAGAAGGGGCTGGCCGCGCTTGCTCAATCATTCCCCAATGTCCCGCGTTTTGGTTCCGAAGTCCATCCGGACCTTCCAGCTGGTGACTTTCTCGGCGGTTGCCTCGGCGGTGCGTTGGCATTCGCATGTGGAGCTGCACTCCACAACGATCAGGTGATCGTGCCAATCATCGGTGATGGAGAATGCGAGACACCGACCATGGCGGCGTCCTGGTTGGCGGCACGCGAGTTAGAAAACGCGAAAGTGCTACCGATCATCCATCTCAATGAGTTTCGAATGGGAAGCCGTTCGATCCTGGGAAGAATGAGCAATGACGAGGTCAGGCGGTATTTCGAGGCGCTGGGCTGGGGTTGTCGGATATTCACCGTTCACGCTGCCGATGGCTCTGAGCACGATGCGTTCCATCACCTTCTCCGAAGAGCAACGGCCGAAACTGTAGGTGGCCAACGTTGCTGCCTGGTGTTGCGGTGTGAGAAAGGTTGGGGTGGACCCGTCGTCGTGGATGGGGTGCGGTATCTCGGGACAGCCAAATTGCACAAGACGCCGTTGACGTCCGCGGCGACGTCGGCCGACCAGCGTGCCCAGCTGCAGGAGTGGTTGTTCTCGTACCGGCCGCGCTTGCTATTTGATGAGCACGGTTGCCCGACTGGCGCTCTCAAGGCTGCGCTGGAGCTGATACGGATCGACAATAGCTCTGCCCCGCCGCGGGATCGAAGCTTTGCGAGAGAGCCACTTGGTCCAAAACGTGCCAGTTCGGATTTCACCGATGTCGTCACCTCCGTGCTCGGAGCCCACGGCGCGCGCGGCGACTTCCGCGTCTTCAGCCCCGACGAGATGCAATCGAACCGGCTCGGGCAGCTGGCCGGTGCCTCATGGGTGTCCGAGGTGTTGGCCGAGGAAGTCCTTTTCGGATGGCTGGCGGGCTGGACCTCAAGTGGCAGGCGCGGTCTGCTGGTCTCCTACGAGGCATTCTCGACTCTGCTGACAGCCGGGCTGGTTTCGCATTTGAAGCAACGCCGCCTCCGTACATCGGAGCTCCCGAGCTTGAATCTATTGCTGACGTCATATGGATGGCACAACGTATACACCCATGGTGACCCCTCCCTGATCACGACGCTGGTGGGTATAGCAGATCCGGCTGTGCGCATGTACGTGCCCGCCGACCCGATGCGACTGGGAGCTGTTCTCGAGCAGAGCCTTGATTCTACGAACCGGGTGAATGTCATTGTGGCGGGCAAGCATTCACGGGCAACGCTTCCCTCGCAGTCCATGATATCGGAGCTGTCACGTGGCCTGTCCGTCTGGGAGCATCTCAGTGACTCGTCTGAACCAGACGTGACCATCCTCTGCGCCGGAGATATCCCCGCTACCGCTGT
Source organism: Nocardia puris (assembly GCF_036051655.1). Taxonomy (NCBI): domain Bacteria; kingdom Bacillati; phylum Actinomycetota; class Actinomycetes; order Mycobacteriales; family Nocardiaceae; genus Nocardia; species Nocardia puris. The sequence continues at coordinate 4,356,168 of NZ_CP107943.1, forward strand.
CGGCGCGGCAATCCCGCTGCTCAGGCGGAAGCGCGTCGGCAGTGTTCGGGTTGTGGGTGTCGCCGATCTGACAGTGCTTGGTGACCCAGCCGACTGGCCGCGCGGACTGCGCCCTGATGAATGGGGCGAATACGTCGGCCGGAGCGCCGCGGTGCTGGTAGTGACTCTAGGACATCCGGCTGCGATATGGGGCCTGCTGGCGGGACGCATTCGCCAGCCCGTCCGGGTGATCGGATGGCGCGAACCACCGGCGCCGATATCGCAACAAAGATTAGCCATCGCTGCTGGCCTAGATGCGTCTGGCATTGTGCAGGCGGTTATCGAGCTTGCAAGAGAGCGGGAAAGAACCGCATGACGGCGACCGTCACGATTGAGAAAATCGAGGTACTGGACCTTAGTGACGAGGTCGAGGACGGCGATGCCGGCTTCTTTGTCGGAGTGTATGCCGCTGGGCACTCTGGCTGGTATGGGCCGGTCCACGCCGACCACGTCAGCTACATCGAACGGTATCTCATGCATCGGCTGATCGGCTGCTCACCATTCGAGCACCAGAAGGCGGTTGAAGTCCTTCGCGGACATCCGAGTCCGGTTGTAGACCAACGCTGTCGCTCCTGGGCCATAGGAACGCTCGACTGCGCAATATGGGATCTGCATGGGAAATTGCTGAGTATGCCGGTCGTAGACCTGCTTACAAGCCACCGAATCACCGTCGTACCAGCTTATGGATCTTGGCTTCGATTCGATCTCGCCTCAGCGGACGCGTTATCGACAGTCGAGGCGGTCTCTGCGGACGGATGGGCGTTCACTAAATGGGGATTAAGAAGCGAACTGGGCGACGCGGCCCGGCTCGCGAAGCTGGCAATTCAGGTATCGCAGTCCGCAGTGAATCAAGTCGCCTTCGACGCGCTACAAACGTGGGACCTGGACCTTGCAATGGAGTTTTGTCATTTGGTCCGTCGGCTACCGATAGTCTGGATTGAGGACCCTCTCCCATACGAATGCATCACGAGCTACAGGCGAATTGCTGAATGCGGTGTCCCGCTTAGCGTTGGGGAGTATTTCACCATTGACGATAAAAGGATCGATCAGTTCGATATCGCACAATTGCGTGCCCTAACTATCGACGTTGTGGGCTTTGGTGGGATCACGTGCGTGCTAGGCCTCATGCTGCTGGCACGTCAGCTGGGGGTAATGATCTCACCGCATGGTCGCTCACTAATGCCTGCAATTCATCTGGCCGCCGCATATAGTGACGTCTTCCAGTCAGTTGAATACCAGCTGCAGTGGGAGCCGCGACGGCAGCGCCTGTATGCCGAGGGATGCCTCCCTATGCACGGTGAGCTCCATGTGCCTTCGACGAGCGGATTGGGGACGACACCAAGGAGGCCTGATGCCCGCAATTGCCATTAGCCTGCCTGTCGCCGGTCGATTTAAAGGCGATCACTTCATCCTGTCGGAGCGGCTCGTCGGATATGATACATTTCTTTCTGGAGTGCTGGAGATCAACGGTATTAAACGATCAGTCCGTATCCTAACGTTTGATGATATCACCGTGCTCAGAGTGGCAGAGGGTCGCGCCTTGTCCGACGGGGCCCATGAATCCGGAATCCTACATATTCCACATGGCCTACGTTCTCGTCAGATAGCTTTTGAGCTGCAAGCAGCGGCGTCGGCTCGTCGACGGGATTTGACAGTCCTCGACGATGCGGAGCTCCAATATGCACTCACGTTTCTTTCCGAGGCGGTGAAACCGGAAATCCGAGAAGCTCGTGTGGATGCTATAGTCAGCGCGTTGCCGCCTGTGCCGCAGATAGATGGAAGAAGCCCCATCGTCATCAGTTTCGACGTCGGGGGAACGTTGGGGTCAAGCTCGGCGCCGAGTGTGCCATCTCGGCTTCGATCAGCTTCCCAACGCTCGCCCGACGAGACTCGAGATATTATACGGGAGCAGCTATATGCGCTGCCTGAAGTCTCAAGTGCAACAATGGCGGAAATTTGCGAAATGCTGGGAATTGAATCGGCTCTGTCGATTGATCGCGGAGAAGATGAATTCGTTCCGGATCGGCATGCTATCGACGTTGTTCGAGAACTTAGTTATTATGGAACGGTGATTACAATATCGAATGTTTCCGCCGTTGATTTAGACATGAAGCAACTCCGCTTATTGTTCGAACCTTGGGTGACGGATTTCTTTCCCTCGTGTCGCACGGGATGCGTAAAGCCGGATAGGCGCGCTTTTGACTTCGCTTGCAATGCTGTGGGTGCTTCTGTAGAGGCAATGATCCACGTCGGGGACAGTTGGCAATGTGATGTCAAAGGCGCTTTGGCGGCTGGGGCCCGTCCAATCTGGATTTCTCGCGGTCGACCGATGCCGGAGGAGATGGAGGACGGTACTGTGATGGTCGCCACTGATCTTCGCCAGGTAGTCCCGCTCATCCAACGCATGGTAGGGAGCCGTATATGAGTATGTTCACGGGAACCGTTGAGTACTACCGGAAGTACCGGCCAGGTATCCCCGAGTCTGTGGCAGTGTTGCTCGATCAGGCGGTCCCCCAACGGAAGCCCCGCCGGTTGTTGGACGTCGGCACCGGTACTGGTCTGGTTGTCGAGGCTCTCCTGGGGCGATTCGACGACATCATTGCCATCGACAATGACCCCGACATGCTGGCCGCTGCTGAAGCGGCGCTGCGGCCCCAACTGCCAGTCGGCACAACGCTCGCCCTGTCGGCCATCGAAGCCGAAGACTTCATGCCGCCGGATGACTGGAAGGCTGATCTCGTAACCATCTGTAGGGCCTTCCACTGGATCGACCAAGAGGTGATGCTCCAGCGCCTGGACAGCCAGGTGGCGCCTGATGGCGCGGTCGCCATCTTCGGTGACAGTAGCTTCTGGGCAGCCGGCAGTCCTTGGAAGAGCGCAGTCCGCTCGGTGGTCAAGGACTTCCTGGGAGACGAACGCCGTGCTGGTGACGGCACGTTCAAGCATCATGATCGGCCGTACAGCGAAATCATGAGGGAATCGCCGTTCAGTCATGTTGAGGAGTTCACGGTTCCGGTTCACCGGACATGGTCAGCAGAGAGCATTCTCGGATATCTCTACTCAACATCGTTTGCTGCTCCGCACTTGTTCGGTGGTCGGCTGAGCGAGTTTGAGCAGGCCGTTCGGCAACAGCTCGCGAAATTCAGTAGCGACGACAGCTTCCCAGAAGACAATGAGTTCGTGATCCGCATAGGCCGAAGGACTCCACCGCGATGACGGGACGCAACTTCGGTCAGCTGACAGCACTGGAGACGTCCCGCTTAACGCCGGAGTCTATCTTGTGCTTGCCGATAGGCTCGTTCGAGCAGCACGGCCCGCATCTGCCGCTGCATACTGACGCTGTCATCGCCGAGCAGTTTTCGGCGCGGATCGTCGAACGTTACGGCGATGACTTTGATCTGTGGCAACTGCCAACTCTGCCATATGGTTTGTCCCTTGAACACTCGTGGTCTGCTGGCACGATATCGTTGACAACTAACACCCTTAGCACACTCTTGAGGGCAGTCGTCGCCGCATATACGCGATCGGTACCGGCACGGAATCTATTGATCGTCAACGGACATGGCGGAAACCGCGGCATCTTAGAAGCCGTACTGTACGAGCTGCGTCGAGACTGCGGGGTCAATGCTTGCGTTCTGCACCCGAGTTCTCTGTCCACCGCAAAGATCCAAACCTCGTTGCCAGAAATTCACGCTGGCATGCGCGAGACCAGCGTTATGCTCGCGCTGTCGCCAGCGGACGTTCACATCGATCGCATCCCGGAGTCCTTCACCGAAGCTGATCTGCGTCGCGAGTCGATCCGCGACTACATCCTCGACCGCGGTGTCACCTGGCCATGGACATCGAGGGATGCCGAGATCTCCAGCCTCGGCATCATGGGTAGCGATCCGCGCGGTGCCACGTCCGAGATCGGCGAGGCCATCATTGAAAGCGCGTTGAATTACTGTCCGCCGGTATTGGAACGACTCTTGAAACAAGAAGAATTCAGATCAACCTAGGGCAGGCAAGAAACAGTGCTTACGACCGAGGATCGCGCATCATTCGCTACTGATGGCGTCTTAATTAAGAGAGATTTGATCGCGTGCGACCGGATCGAGTCCGCACGGTCGCTGATCAACGACTGGCTCGTAACCGGTATGGACCTCAATCACCTGGCAGGCTATACCCAACGGACGTTCGCTCCGGAACTTGGAAGCCATCCAATTCTTCTCGACCTGTACTACACCCGTGAAGTTGCCGGTGCCGTACGAGAGTTGGTAGGTGAGCCGTGTCCCGTGAAGACGGCCCAGATTCAGATCCGATTACCGCAGAACCAATTACACAAACCGCAGCCGACCAAGGCGATGCACGTCGACGGGGTGGCTTGTCCTCATCTCGACCCGAACGAGCTTCGAACGTTCTCGCTTCTTGTCGGAGTGGTGTTGTCCGATATCGGGAGCCCGAGTGGTGGCGCCCTCCACTACCAGCCTGGTGGCCACCTGCGAATGTCGGAGTGGTTTCGTGATGAATGGGCGCTCGGGTTGACTCATCAAACACCGCCGGATGTCGACTCGGAAAAGGGCATTCCATTCTTGGGCAAACCCGGTGATGTGCTACTAATGCATCACCTGGTTCCACATGCGGTCGGTGCGAACATAACGAGCACGCCGCGGACTATGGTGTACTTCCGCGTCTCGCATGTCGACCACCAGTCGAGGCGTCTGGCCGCACTGAAAGACCCATGGCTGGACTTTCCTGCATTGGTTGCATCTAGGCAAGGGCGCTAGCTGAACCTTGTGAACCTCTCATCTGTGCCCCTGCGGCAAACCTCCCTTGGGTTGGTAGCTCCGTTGGTCCGCGGCCGGACTGTCTTACTCGTTGGCGCGGCAGCTCACAGCACGCAACTGGCAGCCTTCTTCAAAGCGGCATCGGCAGCGCATGTCGATAGCGTCATGCTCGACTATCAGGGTGACAACACTCAGGGACGCTTCGCAGCGTATGAGGCAACCCTGAGATCACCTCCAACCGATCTACGCAGCCGACTTGAGATGATCGACCCTCACCGCTCCGCGTTTCTCTACGCTGGCTCCTTCGCCTCGGTGAGGGAGGTCGACGGTCGGCCGGTGTTAGGCGCACGGACGGCCGTTCAGGCCGACGCGGAACGAAAAGACATGCAGGCTCGGCTGGTTGGTGGCACGGTATGCTCGGTCGAACTCAATTGGGGTGTCCCGGCTCCAACAGTGATCCAGGGAATCCCGCGTCAGGGGCTGGCAATGTCATCGAGCCACACCTACATCGTCCCCAAGGATGCGAGCAGTGACAACGTCGCCGCACTGAAACGCCGACTCGGTCGAGACTGTGACACGGTAGTACTTCGTCCTCTTCACACCGGAATTCCATGCACTTTCTACGGTTTCCTGGCTCGCAATTGGGTGGTCGAGTTCGGTCCCGTTGAAGCGCTGGTATTTTGGGATCAGCGAACATGGCGAGTACATGCTCCGGGTATCGTCTGGCCGCTTGAGCTGTCTGCCTCCGAGCTGGAAAACGCCCGTTCGGCTATCCAAACTTTGGGGCGACGGCTCCATCGAAACACCAGTTACGCTGGCGCATTCGGAGTAGACGGCGTGATTCAGGACGGAATCTATCGCATCCACGAGATTAATCCCAGAGTTTGCGCAGGGTTCAGCCTGCTGGACCAAATCGCCCCCGATTCTGCACCTTTGGCGGCAGTAGACCTGTGCCTCCGCGATTGCGGGGACCAGGCGGCTGAACAACTTGCCGACCCGCTGGAAGATCTGGCGCGTAGTCTGAGGTCGACAGCGCAGAAGCGAACTCGGATATTTGATGGCGGCATAACTCCGATTAGTCGCGCCGACGCCTTTCGGATTTTTCGCAGTCAGGGACTGATTCCGGTATCGGATGTAGAGGAATACTGTGCATGAAGATTATTGAGCCAACCCAGTTGGATGTCGCGGTCGACGCAGTGGCGGCCGGTAAGTTGGTAGTTATCCCAACTCATCGGTGGTACATGATTTGTGCCGATGCGCGCGACGCAGTCGCCTGCGATCGTATCTATGAAGGTAAGCGTCGACCAGCCGCCAAGCCGCTCGCACTTGTCGTCCGGTCTCCAGGAGAAGCAGCCGACCTCTTTGTCTTCAGTGACGATGCTCACCAACTCGCCGCAGCATTCTGGCCTGGTGATCTGGCGCTGATACTTCCCTGGAGAGACGCAGGAAACGGAAAGAGGCACGCGGCAGTCGGATCACCGAATGCGCTTGTCGTCAACGAGGTCGGCCTACTCGGAGAGTTGGCAGTGCGCTCACCTGTCCCCATCGCAGCCACCTCGGCGAATATCTCTGGTACCCCGGGAATTGTGGGCCCAGGTCCGTCCATCACGATCGCTGAGGTCCAGGAGTTCGTGAATACGAGCGGACTTGAGGTCGCTGTCTGCGTTGACGGTGGGATCTGTCCAATCGCTGACCACTTGACCATAATGGACTGTACAGGGTCTCGAACTACCGTCTCTCGACATGGTTTGATACACGCACGTGCGATAGCCGCAGCGCTCAGCGCCCCAAGATGACCGATTCTGCCTAGGGGATGGCAACGAGGAAAGGCGCCATCGCTCAGCCGCCATCCTCGGTCAGCAGCAGATAAGCCGCCTCCAGGTGCACGAGGCACTCGTCTGGGTGATGAAACCGGTGGACATACCGAAGCTCGCGGGCCCGTTCGGGCGTCAGCTCCATCAGGTGTACCTGGCACATAAACTCCGCCAGCTTGCCGCTCGCCTGCACAAACGCCCGCTCCGGCATCGGTTCCGGCCTGCTCATACCGATCCCGCATCGTCCGGCCACACCCGCCGCGGCGGGAATTCTGCCCCATCCCCCTGCGCCGCAGAACTCAGCTGGTGTCGAGGCATACCGCGTGACCGACTTTCCGCTCGGTATCGGCGTCGTCCATGCCGATGCCCACACCGAGAACGTCGTTTGGAACGGAAATGTTTACGTTCTGATCGACTGGGACCAATCCTGCATCGGCCCACGAGAACTGGATCTCATTGGCGGGTTGCCGGACCACTTCCAGCGTCCGGAGCCTGAGCGGCGCGGGTTCCTCGGCGCCTACGGCTACGACATGCTTAGTTGGCCGGGGTGGCGGCTACTTCGGGACATTGCCGAGTTGCACTCGATCGCGTCGTACATTCGGCTGGCGCCGCACAAGCCGGCCGCAGCTGAGCAGCTGGAGGTGCGAGTCCGGTCTTTGAGAGTGGGCGATCGCCGGACGCTGTGGCGCGCGGCTTCGTAGTTGAGCGCCAGTTTTGCGCAACGGCGATGGCCCTGTGGTCGCGGCACTCGTCGTCGGCACAGGCACGCATGGTGTATCGGCACGGTCCACGGAGCCGTACTGAAAGCGACTACCGCTGAACCGTCACCACCGATGCCGAGCGGAAGCTCGATGGCGTTAGGCCAACAGCTCGCCGCACGACATCAATCGTTAACCAATCAATCGTCCGATCGTCATGACACGAAACTGATTACATTACCCTGCGCTGACGATTCTCAGCCTCTACTGTCATTCCTCGACAATAGCCCGTCGTACAGCGCTGCACCGTCCACGCCGCGCGGCGGCGCCTGTCCCGGGGCATACCAGTCCGCGATCTTCATCCAGTCCTCGTCGACCTTGCTGGTGTAGTCGTCGCACGCCTGGATGGTGCTGTGTACCTGGCTTTTTGAGGTATCGCCGTCGACTTCGGACTGGTGGCCGTCGAGGACGAACTTCTGCCAGATGGCGTGGATCATCTCACCTTGGGCGGAGGTTTCGAGGGCCCGGTAGAACAGCTCGGGCTCTTCGAGCTGTCGCGTTGCCAGCGTCCGCCGGAGCCACGAGTCGTTCTCCTCGTTGATCGGGTTGTGCCAGCCGACGCGGAACACAGCGTCCCGGACCTCACTTTCGACGTCAGCGTCGGAAAGTAGCCACAGGCCACCGTGTTTGGCGATGAACCGCCGCTCCTCCAGCAGGAACCGGGCGTACCAGTGCAGGGCGCTACGGGCGTACCCTTGCGCTTCCTTGATCGGGTCGAATGGTTCGTCGCTGTCCGGGTCCCACGGCAGGTGGTCGGCGGGTTCTTCTTGGTAGGTCTGGAGCGCTGCGCGGAGGTCAGCGCCAAGCGCGTACACAGGCGTCCAGATCCGGTAGTAGGCCTCGAACCGTTCTACCCACGCCACTGCCAGTCGGCTATCTGCGGGGTGGCGGCGCTCCATCGCTAGGTGGGCCCGACGCATAGCGGCATCGTGGCAGACAGCAAGCACAGCTTCGGCGGTCTGTTCGATGATGTCTTTCTCCATGCCCTTTCGGAACGTCTCGGGCTGGATGCTTGCGGCTTTGGCTGCTTGGCGGCGGCGCTCGGTGCTGGGCGCGAACTTGGTGCCGCCGATGAGGCCGAAGGTGTATTCGGCGGCCTCCTGGAACTCGCCGCCATCGAGGTGGTCGACTGCTTGGCGTACCAACGCTTCGATCGCTGCCGGCTCTGGCTCGACATCGGTGGTCGTTAGGTCGACCTGGCGGGCGACGTTGTGCAGCACCGGCAGGTTCAGACGCCGTAAGGCACCGAGCCCCTTCTCCCGAACGGCACGGAGCTCGCGGGCGACCGCTGCGTGGTCTGGAAGTCCCCCTGATGCCGACATGCCCAGATTCTCCCCGAGTTCATGCCGGACCGTCCACCGGATTCGCCGACAGCCCAGGGGTTCTCCTCGAAGTACGCCGGACGAACCGGCGACGTTCATCTGAATGGAGGAGACAGCGCAAATGGATGCGACAGCGCCTACCGCCTATTCCCGCTTGCAGCTGGCCGACGAGTTGTGCCCACTGGTCCCGCCCGGGGACGATCTGACCACCGCGTCGGACATCCTGAACTACGTCCTCGTGGAGCACGGCCAGTTCGACGATCGCCTGCGGCAGTTCCTGAACCACCACTACGCTGCCGCGCCAACGATCGCTGCCTACGCCTGGGAGCTGTCCGGCGCGCTGAGCACCGGCCTGCTGGAGTGGATACGGCAATGGCCCACAGCGGCCGCACAGGTCGGTTCTGACCTCACCTCGGGCGGCGTCACCGCGAATGAGCCTGACGCCACGCCGGTACCGTCCGGCCCCGGACTGGCTGTCCCTGAGGGTGATGACCCGTCGACCGTGCACGAGATCACGGCGTACGTCTTCCAGGGCATTCGCGAACTGCGGTCCCGCATCACCCTTTTCGCCAATGCACGCGAGATCGGGGCGCCCACCAGCGCCGATCACGTGCACGACCTCGCAGCCGGCTACCAGCGGCTGCTCGCCGAATGGGCTCTGCGCTGGCCGCGGCCGTCGTGAGCTGCGCGGCTGCCGAATCCATCTCACCGGTAAGGAGTTTCCGCATGCCAGCTTCCCGTACCAGGCGCACCGCGGTGGCGCCGTTCGCGCCGATCTGGCCGTCGAGGATGGCGCTGGTCGCCATCCTCGTGCTGGCGCTGGCGGCGCTCTGCATCACCAGCTGCGCCCCGTCGGAGAGCCCGTCAACCACGGCGGTCACCATCGTTGCCACCGCCACCGCGGCCGAACCCCGCCCCTCGCTGCCGGACTCGCTCGCTAGCGGGCTGGTGGCCATGGCCAAGCGCGCCAAGCGTCCCGGCGACGCCACCGTCCACGTGGTCATGAGCGCCACCGGCGAGGTGGTCACCCACGACTTGACGCCGCTCCGGCCGAACGGGCAAGTCCAGCACGCCCAGGCTGATGCCGACCGCCAAATCCGTGCTGCCCTCGATGATCTCGCCGCCACTGTGGGGGCGCTGAGGGCCACCGAGCCGGGCCTCGGCGTCCTGCCGCTATTGGATCGGGCTGGCCAGTTACCGGGCGATTTGCACGTCCTCACCTCCGGCGTCAGCACCGAGGCGCCGGTGGATCTGCGCCGTATTGGGTGGAGCACCGACCCGCATGCCGTCATCGACAGCGTGGAAAAGCAGGGGCTCATACCCCGCCTGCCTGGCCGTCACGTGACGTTTTATGGGCTGGGTGTGGTGGCCGGGCAGCAGCCGGTGCTACCGCCGTTCACCCGGTCGTTCATCGAATCCCTGCATCACCAGCTGTGCGAGCGGTCGGGGGCCGCCAGTTGCCGCGTTGCTCCTCCGTCAGCAACAGCCCTGCCACCGGTCGCGACGGCGCCAGTGCCGGTGGTGCCGGTGCCGGAGGCCTACACCGAGGCCGGCTGCCCGGTGTGGACACGGCTGTCGGACGCGGTACTGCACTTCGCCCCGGACAGCGCGGTCCTGCCGGCGTCAGCCGACGATGTCCTCCGCCCCCTTGCCGAGGCCGTATTCCGCTGCCATATCAGGCGCGTAGATATCACCGGGCATATCGCCGACACCGGCACCGGCGACGCGAGGGACAACTTGGCCCAGCGGCGTGCCCGTGCCGTCGCGGATCGCCTGGTCTCCCTGGGCCTTCCGAGCGGTGTCCTCGGTGCGGTTGCTGGCCGGGATGCCCACGAACCCGTCGTCCCGAACTTCACCAACGGCGTGTTCGACGAAGCGAAAGCCAAGCAGAACCGGCGCGTCGAAATGACCTTCCTACTCGCGCGGCGGTGACCCCCGTGCCCCAGCTCCCACCTCCTCAACCCCTGTCCAGCACCACGATTGGAGATTTCGCCATGACTGCTATCCCTACCGCGACAAACGGGCGTGTGCCCGAATCTGCTCCGGTGTCGCTGCGCAAAGCCACCGACCCGCCCACGACCACGTCCCGCTCCCCGGCGGTGCCCACCTCCGACATGGCCTGGTCGCTGGCTACCGGCCGCCCGATCCCGCGCGACTGGGTCGCTCAGGTCGACGCCCTGGCCAGGGAGCAGCAACGTATCGGGTATACCCGGGAGCCGGACAGCTTGTCGAATATGGAGGCGTTCGTGGCGAGCAAAGGCATGGCCGCCGCCGAGCACGCCCGGGAACGGGGCGCCGACGAGCTGGCCAAGCTGCTCGACCAGGCGGCCGCTCTGACCGGCGAGGAGACCGTCCTGCGCGCCGAACTCAGCCGGCTCGACACCACGTCCGTTACCGGCACGAACGGCGAGATCACCACGGCCAAAGCTGTCCGCGAGCGCATGGGCACAGTCAGCGCCGCCGTCACCGGCGAGCGGGACGAGGGCAGCCTCAAGCACCGTCTGGTGTCGCGGCCGCTGCGCGCCGTGGCGATCGCGGCCGCAGTGGTGGACTTCCCGGTGCTGCTTCACTTCACCACGCAGGTGTTCAACGTCGATCTTGCCGGACTGACGGCTGGGGACGGCACGGCATGGGGCGGCGGCCTGGTGCCGTTGCTCACCAGCATGGTGTTCGCGTTGCTCGGCACGCTGGCGGTGGCGGTCGGTCTCAGTTTCCTCGGTCGGGAACTCAAGGGCTACAAGGACGCCCATGGACACCTGGCCATGCCGGACGGGGGAGCGCGGGTCATCCCGCTGCTGTTCGGCGGGCTGTCAGTGGCGCTGGCGATCAGCGCGGGGCTCCTGATGGCCTACCGGATTATCAGCGAGAGTTTGGCCGCGGGCGGCGGCACCATGGGCGCGGTGATGCTCGGGGGCTTCTTCGCCATCGTGGTAATCACTGTGAACGCGGTGGTGTTCTTCGTCCACTACCGAGACGGTTCGCTGCAGACCGACGAGATCGCCCAGCTGGCCGGGGTTCTCGGGCCGATCGAGGAACGTCGGGTTGCTATGCAGCGGCGCATCGACGCCATCGGCCCCGAACTGGCGCGGATCCGATTGCGGGCCGAGCGGGTCTACGGCGCGACGCTCACCAAGATGGGCGAGCCGGTCAAGGGCGCCGATCAGCTTCGGCTGCTGGCCCGCGCCTACCATCAGGGCTGTGGTGCCGACGCCACCATCCGCGCGAATGGCGGCAGCCCGCACGCCAACCTGATTGCGCCCAACACCACGATCGACCACGCCGTCCTCGACGAGGTGATGGACAAGCTCGATGAGTTCACCGCTGGCAGCACCAAGACGGCCAGCGCGCGGAAATCCGCGGCGTCCGAAGCGTTCGCCCTGAGCTTGGGCGACGACGACCTTGGGGATGATACCGACGAACTTGACGGGGAGTGGTGAGTATGAGCGGCGACTCCCCGTCGGGCCTGGCCGAAGCCTTCAAGCGCGCCTGTGTCGCCTTCCTGGTCGGCGCTGTTGCCCTCTACGCCGCAGTGGCGGTCATCGAAATTATTTGGCCCGCATTGGTACTCGTAATCGGGATCGCCGCCCTCGTCGGCGTCCCGGTCGCGGGCATCGCGATCTACCGGAAGATGCGTGGCGGTTGGTAGGCGAAATTCTGCCAATAATGTCGCCTTTTCTACTACGGCAAGCCGTGTTCGCGCCGGTGTGGTGGTTTTTGCAATCTTGATTTGACCCCGCAGCCGCGCAATTCATAGTAAATCGCAGAACGGATTTTGCGCGTACGCAAATCCAGTGCCGACCAAGCGTTCGGCGCAAGTTCATCGAAATACCAACCTAATTCGACAAGGAGGAGAGCTATGTCTAAAACAGGACGCCCCAACCATCGCCGCGTGGACCGAGAAGCCAAGCGGCGCAGCGGATCCACGAGGGCGGAGCGAACCATCACGGTACGCAGCGAGAAGCGCAATCCGCCTGACCTGCACAAGCTCAGCCGCGCCGTCATCGCGATTGCTTTGGCCGACACGGACACCGCCAAGGCGAATGCCGACAGCGCGGGCGCCGATGCCGCACCGGGCGACGAGGTCCGAGAAGGAGACCGCCAATGACGACCATCCCGGCAACGCCGGAACTGACAGCCGACTCACTGGTCTGGCAATTCCTATTCTGGCCCAGCCCGTTTCGCGAGGCATCGGCCCTGGCGCTTCTCCGGGACTGGGCGGCGCAGAAACACGCCCCGCAGCTGATTCTTGAGGCTCGTTCGACTGTCGACGGGGTGGAATACCTGGTCGGCACCCAGCTACGGCACGCCCATGGCGTACGGCGCTCGGTTGAACAGCTGGTACCGGGATCGGTGGTCACCCCGTTCGACAGCAACGAACGAGGTGAGATCGCGACCGCGCGTCGGCTGAAACTGACGGCGACCGACTGGCCGTTGGAGCCCTCGGACCGGGTGGCCACCAGCCGCTCCATCCTGAGCGCACTTACCGCGGTGAACGCCCCCGGCGAACGGTTGGTCGTCCAGCTGGTGCTCGGGCCGCGCCGCCAGCCGATGCTCCCGACCGAACGGCCCACCGGCAGCCATCAATCGACAGCCTCAAAGGTATGGAGCGGCTTGGTGCCGGACCGGCGCCCGAACGCCAAACAAGCCCTCCTGCGCAAGCTCGGCCAGCATGGCTTCACTGCCGCTATCCGGCTCGGCGTGCAGGCCGCTGCCGCGGACCGCAGGAAATCCCTGCTGCTCGGACTGGCTGCCGCCATCGGGACGGTGGAAACGCCTGGGGCGCATTTGAAGCTGGTGAACGACAAGCCCGGCGCTGTCAATCAGCCCAAGGCCACCTGGTCGATCCTGACCCCGGCCCAGCCGCTCAGCGTCCCCGAAGTGAGCCACCTCTTGGCCTGGCCGGTATCGGACAACCGCGACGACCGGTTCCCAGGCCAGCCGCCTATCCATCCGCGCCCGGTCCGACCAACCCCGGCACTGCTCAGCGGGAAACGGGTGATCGCGACCGCCAACGCGCCTGGGGTCAGCGGCACGATCGGCTACGACGTGCTCGACGCCATGCGCCACACCTGGGTCATCGGGCCCAACGGAACCGGCAAGTCGACCCTGCTGCTCAACCTGATCGTCCAGGACCTTGAGGCGGGCCGGCCGGTGGTGGTGATCGAGCCGAAGGACTTGGTGGCCGACATCCTGGCGCGCATCCCCGACCACCGCAAAGCCGACATCGTGCTGCTCGACCCGCTCGACAGCGCGCCGGTCGGCATCAACCCGCTGGCGCACAGCGACGGCCGAACGCCAGAGGTGATCGCCGACTCGCTGTTCGGCACCATCCACGCCATCCACGGCGACCTCGGGCCGCGGTCAGCCGACATCCTCCGAAACTCGTTGGAGGTTCTGGCCAAACGCGACGACGCCAGCCTGACCATGCTGCCGCTGCTGCTGACCAACCCGGGGTTTCGGCGGTCGCTCACTCAGCGGGTGATCCGAGAAGATCCGTTCGCCGCCGGGCCGTTCTGGCAATGGTTCGACTCGCTGTCACCCGAAGCGGTCGACACCAAAATCGCCCCGCTCAGCAACAAACTCCGGCCCCTGCTGACCCGGCAGCTGAGAGCGGTGCTGGCACAACGCAACCCGAAGTTCAACATCCGGCAAGTCCTCCGGGAGAACAAGGTGCTCCTGGTACCGCTCCAGAAGGGCGTCATCGGGCCGGAGTCGGCAACCCTGCTCGGGGCCATCATCCTGGCCGAACTCTGGCAGGCCGTCCGCGAGCGCGCCGGGACGCCGGAAGACACTCGGACGCCGGTGATGGTCTACATCGACGAAGTCCAGGACTACCTCAAGCTGCCAACGGATTTGGGCGATGCGCTCGCCACCGCTCGCAGCCTGCGGGCCGGATTCCACCTGGCGCACCAGTACCAGAAGCAGCTGCCGCCCGCGATGCTGGACGCCTTCCGCAACAACGCGAGAAGCCGCATCACCTTCCAACTCCAATCCGGCGACGCCAAGGACATGGCCACCGGACAATCCGTCCTCGCCCCCGAGGACTTCGGCGCGCTGCCTGCCCACCATGTCTACGTCAACGCCATGCGCGACAACACGGTCCAGCCGTGGGCGTCAGGCGTGACACTGCCACCACCTCCGGCCACATCGGATCCGAATGAGATCCGGCGCCTGTCCCGCGAACGCTACGGCCAGCCGCTCGACGAAGTCGAGCAGGGCTTCACCGAACTGCTTGACCAGGTGGCGGGCGACATGGACAACCCACGCGGCGGACGCCGAAGGAGGCAGTCATGAAGTCTGAAAAGTCGTACGGAAGTAGTGACGTAGATGAAGCAACGACATCTGGGAGCGGTATTCGTCCCGCTGTTCGTCCCGGCCTGACCACGAAATCCCTTCTGACCCCGCAGTTTCCTGCCTTGCGGGAGGGGAATGATGGTGCCTTTTCGGGCACCACACAGCCTGCTCGGCGGCCGGTTCGCGACCTGGCCCGGCTCGCCCAGCAGCTCAGTGAGCGGGACTGGTCGATCCTGCGGTCTGTCGATGAACACCGCTTCTTGTCCGTGGCACACATCCGTTCGCTGCATTTTGGCGATCAGCCTGAATCCAGTGGACTTCGGTCGGCCCAACGGGTGTTGGCACGGCTCCGGCGGCACCGCGTTCTTAGCTGCTTGCCGCAACGGATCGGTGGGCACCAGGCGGGCAGCAGTGCCTCAGTCCACTACGTCGATGAAGTTGGCGACCGGCTGCTGCGCCTGGACAGCGGACGTACTGCGAGGCGGAGGTTCGAACAACCAACTCAACGGTTCCTTGACCACCAGCTGGGCATTGCCGACGCTCACGTGGCCTTCGTCCAAGCCGATCGTGCCCGGCAACTCGAACTGCTGCGCTGCGAGATCGAGCCCACCTCCTGGCGGACGTACGTTGGCGTCGGTGGTGCACGCCTGACCCTCAAGCCTGACCTGTACGCCGAGACCGCGACACCGCCGGGGAGCGACTACGTCGACGCAGCCTTCATCGAGATCGACATGGGCACTGAACATTTGCCGACCCTGCTGAAGAAGTGCCGTGACTACGAGTCATATCGCCGTCAAGGCATCGAACAGGAGCGCGCCGACAACACCTTCCCGACCGTCGTCTGGTCGATGACTGCTGATACCGAAGCCAAGGCTAAGCGGCGGCGGGCCGCTCTGCGCAAGGCCATCGCCAAGGACCGCCACCTCCCGGACGGTCTGTTCCAGATCATCGCACCCCACGACCTCATCCTCGCCATGCAGAAAGGAGCCGAATATGACCAGTAGCGATCACATTCACCCCACACGAAGGACCCGCTACCGCACGATCATGGCCGACCCGCCCTGGGATATCCACCAGACCGGAGGCCGCGGCGCGGACCAGCACTACCCCTTGATGACCGTCGAACAAATCAAGGCCATCCCCGTCGCCGATCTGGCCGAGGACGACGCCCACCTATGGCTCTGGGTAACGAATGCCACTCTGCGCATCGGTTACGACGTTATGGAGGCATGGGGGTTCGTTCCGCGCAGTCCGCTCACCTGGGTCAAACCGCGCCTCGGCCTGGGCGTCTACCTGAGAAACACCACCGAACACATGATCCTCGGAACCCGAGGTCGCGCTCCGGTCAACTTCAAGGCGCAGCCGACCTGGGTGTTCGCGCCGCTCCAGTCCCACAGCCACAAGCCGGAGGAACAGTACGCCATCATCGAACGGGTTTCGAAGGGCCCGTATCTCGAACTGTTTGCCCGGAGGTCGCAGCCTGGCTGGGATGCCTGGGGCAACGAAATCGACTCCGACATTGTCATCGCCGGCTACCCGGTGCCGTCCGACTCGAAATTCCGGCAGGGAGAAGCCGGATGAACACGGTTCCGAGCCTGGCTCGCGCGGGACCGTAGCTTTGGCTCCTCGGTGTCATGCGGCCGTACCCGTAAGCGCAGCAAGCGTTTACCGGCCGCTCGCACCGAGGAGGAGCGATGTCCACACCCGAGGTGTCCGGCGGCAAGGAAGTCACCCTTGCCATCCGGATCGACACCGCCCGGCACGCCCAGCTCACCTGGATCGCCGAACTGCGCGGCAGCAACCTGAAGACCGAGTGCTTCAAAGCCGTCGATGCCTACATCGACGCCGCCAAGAACGATTCCGAGCTGATGGCCAAAGCCGACGCCGCTCGCGCCGCCATCGAAGAAGAAGCGCGTGCCCGCCAGGCAGCCATCGCCAACCTGTTCGCCGCCACGCCACCGCCGCCCACCCAGGATGACACGGCAACCGGCGAATCCGAGAGCAAACCTAGCCCCCGGACCCGCCGCACCGGCAAACAGGACAGCGGACAGCCGGACAGCTGAGTCCCACTCAGCGACCCCCGGTGACGGCCGGCGGGTGACAGATCGAGCGTTCACGCTCTCTGCCACCCGTCCGGCCGAACACACAAGCGTAACCCGAAAGGAGCCTATGAAAGAGCACTATCCGCAACATAATTCAGGTGAGCACCGCCAGGAGCCCGACGCCATGCCAGCCACGCTCCCAGAACACGACAGCGACCAGGAATGGGAACTGCTGTGGACGATCAGCGACGCCCTGCTGGCCGCCGTGGACAATCTAGCCAAACATCCTGGCGACCACGCAGCCGCAGCCCGCGTCGCCGCCAAAGTCGTGCGGTTCACGCATCAGTTCGACCCCACCAGTGAGGGGAACATGCACGCCGAAGCAGCCGTGGCCAACCAGGTCTTCAACGAGATCGTTCGCTTCGCCGGTGAGCACGACAAACTCACGACCAGCGACCTGCAAGGGGCGCTCGAAGCTGTCGCCCTTCGTCTGATCCGCCACGAAATCTCAGGCGAACCAGGACGAACGGCATCCGCGCCTGGGGAAGGAGGTGGTCGTGAGTGAACGCCTTCCCCATTCACACGGCGAACATCCGCCCCAGCTCGAACGCGCCGTTAGCCACGAACCCGAGCCACGCGAGCTCAACCCCCGGATCTATGTCACCCGCGGCCTGCCGCTCCGGACCGAGCTCACCGCTGGGCTCTGGCTGGATATGGCCCGGTCGCCACGCGACATCGAGGCCGAAATGTACAGCGCGCTGACAGACGAGGAGCACGCCGGGAATCCGCTGTACATCTGGGACTACCGCGACTACGGCGCCTTCGACGTCACCACCGGCGCGATCGGACTCGAAGGTGTCGACAGCATCGACACGCTGTCCGAAATCGCCATCGGCATTAAGGAGTACGGCCCCGCTTTCGCCGCTTGGGCCAAATACAACGAAGACGACCGTCAGCCGCTGTACCACTTCGCCCGCGCCTACAAGGGGCACTACGAGTCGGCCGCTGCCTTCATCCGCGAACAGCTCCGGCCGATGGCGTACGAGGCCATTCTCGACCGGGCGATGCCCCAGGAGATCCGTCCGTTCGTTGCTGTCGACTACCAAGCTGTGGCTGCTCAATTGGAGGCCGACGGCGTGATCGTGCCACTGCCCGCAGAGAACGGCGTGTGGATATTCAGCATTCAAGCCTAGTTCGACAAATGGAGGCGCATTTTTGCGAGAAAGCGATGTTAAATTGTCAAAAACAATTGCTTTCGCGCAAGAAAGGAGTTATTTTCCGACTGGGTAACAATAATAGGAGAAACAACTATGGGTACATCCAGGAGCAGGGGCTCCGCTGCCAATCTGGCGAACGTCATCAAAACGCGACGTAAAGAGCTATGCATGACTCGATCGGAGCTGGCAGAGCGATCGGGGCTGCATCCGTCAACCATAACCAGAATCGAGCAGGAAGTCTTCGTCAAACCGACGCCAGACAGCTTGCGCATGATAGCCGATGCCCTCGACATCGCGGCCGACGAGCTATATGTCATCGCCGGATGGCTGACACCTGCAGCTAGGCAAGACCAGCCCGCAATCCGCGTCATCTACCAAGGGGTGTCTGGGCGTGTGGCTGACGATATTGAGCAAGCTATTGCCGCTATTGCCGCCAGGGATCAGATTGAGCTGCATGCGTATCGTCGGATTATCGCGTAAGTGTGCAGTAGGCGAGGTTGGCGAAGAAATGTAAAGAAAGGAGATGTGACATGTCACAGGCGGTACCACCACTGAAATCAAGTAGAGAAGGCAATGACCCCCCACGGGTAACGCTGGCAAAGCTTAGGGCGATCGCCGCGGTGGGAGTTACTCCTGTTGAGCGCAGCCTGCACCTGGCGCGACGGCAGGCCGAGATGCTCCTCGACGCGCATCCAGTAGACACGGGAATGATTCCAGCGGAGGTGATAACTGAACTCAGGGGGATTCGCGTCGAATGGGTTCCCGGTCAACGCCTACCGAGCGCTGGATTCTGGGATACCGCCGCTCGGCAGTGGGTCATCCAACTTGCGTACGCCGATAGCTGGAAGCAGCAGCGCTGGGCGCTGGCCCGCGAGTTCAAGCACATCCTCGATTACCCTCACGCTGACGACCTCTATCCCAGTACAGACGCCACCAGTAGCCGCTACCTTGCCGAGCAAGCTGCCGACCACTTTGCCGATCACCTTCTTGTACCTGACCGCCTACTTCGCCGGGCGTGGAGCAACGACATCGGCACGGCCGCCGAGCTTTCCGTGCACTTCAGCGTCCCCGAATTCGTGACAGAACGTCGGCTCGTGGATACGCCGCTCGGACTCGATACCGGCCGCGCCCGCCGACACCGGGCTGCGGACGTTGCTGGTCCTGACGGGGGCGCCGCATGAAACCGCTCCGTGTACTGCAACGGCTCGCCCGGCCGCACCACGCCTGTATTCCGCTCTTTCCACCGGCGGTCATGTTCCTGTCCATCGCCGCGATCAGCCAGGCCGACATCGCAGCTGGCGGCGAGCCCATCAGGATTGGCCTCCAGCGTCAGGCTGGCCACCGAACGGCGCTTCAGCACGGCATTGGCGTTGTAAAGGAATTCATCGAGATTGGAGCGCCTGCCACCGCTCTGCGTCGTCGCCCCGCTCTGCGGCGCCTGTTGGCCTATCTCAAGAACCATCCTGACATCCGCTATGTCATTTTCCCTAGTGTGCACCGTTTCGCCCGCACTACGGATCACGCTGAACTGTTGCGCGGACACTTTTCACGGCTGGGCGTACGGATCATATTGGCAACATCGCCGTCGGGCAAGCGGCGGGCAGCGGACCTGAAAGGGGAAATAATATGACGCGAACGGCACTCTCTGCAGGGCTTTCTCTAGCGACTGCCGAATTGGCCCCGGCTGTATCCTATCTTCGGGTGTCAAGTAAGAAACAGCTCGACACCGCCCGTGATATTGATCCTGATGGCAACTCGATCGCGACGCAGCGCGTCCACGTCGATCGTCGAGCTGAGAATCTGGGCGCTCGGATTGTTGAGGAGTTCTTCGACCCTGGCGTGTCAGCGCAGACTATCGACAAAAGGAGCGAGTTCCAGGACATGATTCGATACCTGCGCGAACATCCGGAAGTTAAGTACGTGATTGTCTACGCGCGCTCCCGCGCTTTCCGGAACTACATCGACGCCGCTCTAACTAAGCGGGAGCTGGATAAGCTGGATGTCAAGCTTGTCTCCGCCCGTGAGGATTTCGGTGACAGCATCTTCTCGGAGGCTATGGAAGCAATTACGGATGTCTTTAACGACATGCAAAACAAGATGTCCGGCGAGGACATACGTATCAAGATGCGCAACAAGGCGATCAATGGTGGGACCATCGGCGTTGCGAAGCTAGGGTACCGAAATATTCGAGTTGAAGTTGAGGGTCGGCAGGTCAATACAATTGCGCTGGATGAAGAGCGCGCACCGCTAGTGCTGCGCGCTTTCGAGCTTTATGCCACTGGTGACTACAGTATTGACCGATTGGAAGCTACGATGGCGGACCTGGGGCTGACAAGTCGTCGAACACCCCGGCACCCGGCGGCGAGGACAGTTGCAGCGTCGACGTTGCACAAGATGCTCACCGACCCATATTATCTTGGTTACGTGGTGTACAAGGGTGAGAAGTATCCGGGGCGGCATCCCGCTATCGTTGGGCTGGAGTTGTTTGAACGAGTGCAAGATGTTTTCAACGCTCGCAGTGCCTACGGGCAGCGTGATCGCATTCTTATGCACTACCTCAAGGGGGCGCTGTTCTGCGATCGTTGCTACGAAAATGGGCGCGTGTCTCGGCTAATCTATGTCGAAGTCAAGGGCCGAACTGGGAAGAAGTATCACTACTTCCTATGCCGAGGCAGACAGGAGAAAGCGTGCGACTTGCCGCACCTTCCTGCCGATCTGGTGGAGCAGGCTATTGCTGACCACTATCAGACGCTCGAACTACCTGAGGACTTCGCCGAAGCCGTCCAGATACGCCTTGAGCAGGTCGTGCACGACGAAAAAGCTGCGACGCACACGATGCACGCCAACCTCAAACGGCGCCTGAAAGAGATCGACCAGCAGGAGGACCGTCTCCTTCAGCTCGCGGCTATCGGAGACATGCCCCAAGCGAAGATCCGCACCAGGCTGCTTGAACTTGCGTCCGAACGTGAACGAGCTGAATCCGGGCTCTCGGCAGCTGCCATCGAGCTCGGGACCGGTGCCGACGCGCTCCGCCACGCCCTTCATCTCGTCTCAGATCCGCGCAAGCTCTATGCCAACGTTTCGAACGCCGCGCGGCGCCACCTCAACCAGACCTTCTTCGAGCGCATCTACCTCGATGACAGCCGTGTCACCCGCGACCAGAAGACGCCCATCTTCCAAGAGATCGCTGATGCGAAACGCGCCTATCTGGGCGAGGGCGTGGACACGGTCACCTCACACAGCAGAAGCCCCCGCATCGCGGAGGCTTCTGCTGTGTCTACCAAGACGGACCTACCGACCTTGTCCCGTGTTTTCACGGTCAATGGTTCTAGTAAACCTGTCATGGTCGGGGTGACAGGATTTGAACCTGCGACCCTCCGCTCCCAAAGCGGATGCGCTACCAAGCTGCGCTACACCCCGTGGCCTCGCGGTGGTGGGGCCGCCGACGAGGAATGACTGTTTGAGCGGGTGACGGGAATCGAACCCGCACCATCAGCTTGGAAGGCTGAGGTTCTACCATTGAACTACACCCGCGGGCATACGACATCGATGGGATCGCCACGATGTCGTGTGCGCCACGACTGTACCGAATCGGGTTCGCGTTGCGCCAATCGCCCCGGTCGGCGCGCGGCGGGTGGTGGCGGGTTGTGGTGCGTGTCACGATCGAGACATGACCTACGTGGTGGACCCGCGCGTCGACGAGTACATCGACGCGTTGCCTGCCTGGCAGCGGGCGGTGTGTCAACAGGTGCGCGAGCTGGTGCATGGCGCGGACCCGGAGGTCGAGGAGACGATCAAGCGGCGGGTGCGGCCCTATTTCGTGCTGGAGGGGAACATCTGCGCGCTGCTGGCGACCAAGGACCACGTCAATGTGTTCCTGTACGACGGCGGGATCGTGCCCGATCCGGAGGGGATCATCACCGGTGGGCACGACAACAAGACCGCGCGCACGGTGGCGGTCTATGAGGGCGAGACGGTGAACGCGCCCGCGCTGTCGGCGATGTTCCGGCAGATCATCGCCGACAACCGCGCGGGCGGCTGGCGGAAGCTGAAGGGGGAGGGGCGGTCACCGGGTTAGCGGCCGTCCTCGGTCGATGATCGGCGCACACGTTCAGCGTACTGCCCGCCGATTCGGAAACGGCCTCCGCGCGCACGAGGATGCGGTCGCCCACTGGCCGAGCCGGCCCCCTATGGACGCGCGGTGGTGGCAGCGGGGTTGTGGTTGCGATCGCGGGCATGAAGCGGGAGGGTGGGGCACCGGAGGAGTGGCCGCTTCCCGGCCGACCGGACCACCCCGGCCGCAACCTCAGCCTTCCAAGCTGATGGTCGCGACCGGGGCCGTCCGGCAGACCTTCACGGTGCGACTCAGCAAGCCCCGCTGGAAGGCGCACCACTGCGGCGCGTCTCGGCACCGGCCGCGTCTCGGCTCACAACCGCGGATCGACGGGCTCCGACTCCAGCGCCAACACCGCGAACACCGCTTCGTGCACCCGCCACAGGGGTTCGCCGGCGGCGAGGCGGTCGAGGGCTTCCAAGCCCAGGGCGTACTCCCGCAGCGCCATGGACCGCTTGCGGCCCAGCCCGCGGTGGCGCAGGCGGCCAAGGTTGTCCTCGCGCAGGTACTCCGGGCCGTAGATGATCCGGAGATATTCCGGGCCACGGCATTTCACGCCCGGCTGCACGAGACGTCCTGTCGTTTCGGGCGAGTCGCCGTTCCCACCGCGGACGAGGGAGTCGTGCGGCTTCACCACCATGCCCTCCCCGCCCGCCGCGGTGAGCTCCGTCCACCACGCGGTCGCGGCGGCCTCGGCTTCCGGATCGGACAGGTCCACCACGCGGCGTCCGGTGGCCGTGAACAGCTCCGGATCGGTGGCGACCAGGCGGTCGGCGCGCTCGAGGTGCCAGCCGTGGTCGCGCACGGCGTGGTTGACGCCCTCGGCGGCCAGCAGCTGGAACGGCGCGAGCCGGATGCCCGACAGTCCCTCCGTCGGCCAGCAGTACCGGCCGTAGGCGGTGGTGAAGGCGGCCGCATCGGCGCGGCGCAGCGCCGTGCGCTCGGCGAGCTCGCCCACGTCCAGTCCGCGCGCCGCCACCGCGGCGAGCACCTCGGCGGCCGCGCCGAGCGCCGCGCCGGCCGCCGCGCCGACGGCCGCGTACTGATTGCGCAGCAGCCCGACCGCCTTCGCCGACCACGGCAGCAGCTCGGTGTCGAGCAGCAGCCAGTCGCTGGACAGCTCCTCGAACAGGCCCGCCGCCTCGGCTGCCGCCCGCACCCGGGTGAGCAGTGCCGAAGTCCGCGCCGGGTCGTCGAAGAACGGACGGCCGGTCCGCGTGTAGACCGCACCGTCTCCCTCGAGGCCGAACCGCCGGAGCGCGGCCTCGGCCGACCGGGTGACGACCACGACCGCCCGTGACCCCATGTGCTTCTCCTCGCACACGACCCGCCGTACGCCCTCGGAGCGGTAGTACGCGAACGCCTCCGCCGGGTGCTCCAGGTACCCGTCGGATTCCGAGGTGGCGCAGGGCGACATCGTCGGCGGCAGGTACACCAGCCAGCGCGGATCGACCGCGAAACGGCTCATCACCTCCAGCGCGGCGCCCGCGTTCTCCTCCTGCACGCCGATCCGGCCGTGGTGGCGGGTCTGCACGACCCGCTTGCCGAGCACGTCGTCCAGGTCGAGCACGCCGGGGTCGCGGCGCACCACGGCGTCGCCGGTGGCCACGGTGGTGGCCGCCAGCGGACGCACCGGCTCGTACCAGACCTGTTCGGCTGCAACGGAAACCGGCTCGCGCTCGGGGTAGCGCAGCGCGGAGAGCTTTCCGCCGAACACCACACCGGTGTCCAGGCACAGGGTGTTGTTCACCCACCGCAGCTCCGTCACCGGCGTGTGCCCGTAGAGCACGGTGGCGCGGCCGCGGTAGTCGTCGGCCCACGGGTAGCGCACCGGCAGGCCGTATTCGTCGGTCTCGCCGGTGGATTCGCCGTACATCGCGAACGAACGCACCCGCCCGGACGCCCGGCCGTGGTACTCCTCCTTCAGGCCCGCGTGCGCGACCACCAGGTTGCCGCCGTCGAGCACGTAGTGGCTGATGAGCCCGCGGCAGAACTCCAGCGCGTCCTTGCGGAATGCCTCGTCCTCGGCCTCGAGCTGGGCCAGCGATTCGGCCAGGCCGTGCGCCACCCGCACCTTCTTGCCGTCCAGCGCGCGCACCAGCTTGAACTCGTGATTCCCGGTGACGCACAACGCCGTTCCCGCGGCGACCATGCCCATCACCAGGCGCAGCACGCCGGGCGTGTCCGGGCCGCGGTCCACCAGGTCGCCCACGAACACCGCGGTGCGACCCTCCGGGTGCCGCGCGCCGACCGGGCGCCCGGCCTCGTCGCGGTCCAGCGCGTAGCCGAGTTCGCCCAGCAGCGTTTCCAGTTCGGCGCGGCAGCCGTGCACGTCACCGATCACGTCGAACGGGCCGGTGAGATCGCGCTTGTCGTTCCACGCCTTCTCGTCCACGATGCGCGCGTGCGCGATCTCCTCGAGACCGCGCAGCACGTACACCTCGCGGAAGCCCTCGCGTTCCAGGTGCCGCAGGCTGCGCCGCAACTCGCGCTGCTGGCGGTGCACCACGTGCGCCGCCACGTGCGCGCGTTCGGGCCGAGACTTGTTGCGCTCCACGCACACCGCGTCGGGTACGTCGAGCACGATGGCGACCGGCAGCACGTCGTGCGCGCGGGCCACCGCCACCAGTTCCTTGCGGGCGTGCGGCTGCACGTTGGTCGCATCGATCACGGTGCGCAGGCCGCGCCGCAGCCGGATGCCCGCGATGTGGTGCACCAGGGCGAACGCGTCGGGCGTCGCGGCCTGGTCGTTCTCGTCGTCGCTCACGATGCCGCGGCACGCGTCCGAGGACACGATCGCGGTGTGCGGGAAGTGTTCTCGCGCGAACGTGGACTTCCCCGAGCCGGTGCTGCCGATCAGCACGACGAGGGACAGTTCGGGCACCGACAGGTCGACGGTCGTGTCGGTAATCACGCGGCTCCTTTCTCGTCGGCGGTGGTGTTCCTGGTGAACAGGGCGAGCTGGGTCGCCGCCCCGTGGTCGGGGTGCTCGGGTCCGACGGGACGCACCTCGACCCGGTACCCGTGCCGTTGGGCGACCCCGCCGGCCCAGTCCGCGAATTCCGCACGCGTCCACTCGAATCGGTGGTCGTCGTGGCGGTACTCGCCCGCGGGCAGACTGTCGTAGAGCACATTGTGCTCGGCGTTGGGCGTGGTGACGATCACCGAACCCGGTGCGGCGGCGCCGAATACGGCGTGCTCCAGCGCTCCGAGGCGCGGGGGGTCGACGTGTTCGATCACCTCCATGAGCACGGCCGCGTCGTAC
Source organism: Nocardia puris (assembly GCF_036051655.1). Classification (NCBI taxonomy): domain Bacteria; kingdom Bacillati; phylum Actinomycetota; class Actinomycetes; order Mycobacteriales; family Nocardiaceae; genus Nocardia; species Nocardia puris. The sequence continues at coordinate 4,381,799 of NZ_CP107943.1, forward strand.
CCGCGCAGCCGCGCGTCGGTGTAGGTGAGCGAACCCTGGATCAGCGTGAGCCGCCGCGCGGCCCGCTCGGGCAGCCGGTCCAGCTTCAGCCGCCGCTTGGCGATGTGCAGCGCCCGCAGCGACACATCGACGCCGACGATCTCGCCGAAGGTCCGGTCCGCCATGAGCTGACGCAGCAGCGCGCCCTCACCGCAGCCGAGATCGAGTACGCGGCGCGCGCCGGTCTCGTGCAGCGCGGCGAGCACGGCGGCGCGGCGCAGGACCGCCAAAGACGGCTTGCGCTCGGCGGTTTCGGCTGCGTCCGTGGGCGTTCCGTGCACGTCGGTGGTCGCCGTAGTCGTCGCATCTGCGGCGTCTGCTGTGGTCACCGAGCCCGCCGTGGTCGCCGTGTCCGGCGGGCCTGCCGCGGTCGTCGCATCCGTCGCGCCCGCCGTATTCGCCGATTTCACAATCGAACTCGCGTCGGCCGCACCCGTAGCGTCCACCCTCACCTCGGCCTCCACGCCCATCTCATCCCCCTCCGCACCGAGATCCTCGACCGCGCCCAGCTCGTCCGGATCGGCCTCGTCCACCTCGGCGAGCCGGGCCAGGGCCGTCCGCACCAGCGACTCGCGCCGCGCGAGGTACCGCCGCGTGATCCACCCGCGCTCAGGGTGTTCCGCGAGCCATCCCGATCCCGCCCGGATCAGCTTGTCCACCTCGTCGGCGGCCATCCAGTAGTGCTTGGCCCCGTCCAGGACGGGCAGCAGCACGTACAGGTGTGACAGTGCCTCGCCCACGCGCACGGTCCCGGTGAGCGACAGGCGCAGGTAGTGCGAATCGCCCCACTCCGGGAACGCCGGATCGAGAGGGATCGGCGTCGCTTCGACGGTCCAGCCCAGCGGCGCGAAGACGCGTTCGGCGGCTTCGGCGCCGCCGCGGCACGGCACGGCGGGCAGCTCGACCCGCAGCGGCAGCGGCGTCTCGGCCAGCGCGGGCCGATCCTTGCTGCGCCCCTGCAACGCCGTGCGAAACACGTGCCCGATCGCCACCGACAGCAGCGACGACGCCGCGTACGGCCGATCGTTCACGTACTGCCCGAGGCTGAAATCCGGTGTGCCACGGGAACGTCCGCGCACCAGCCGGATCGGATCCACCTCCAGCACGAGCGCGGCACTGCACCGCTGTGGCTCCGCCTCGGGGTACAGCACGTGCGCCGTGCCGTAGGACTGCTCGAACGACTGCACCCGCGCGGGGTTCTTGTGCAGCAGGAAGCCCAGGTCGGTCGCGGGCCAGTCGGCGCCGTCCGGTCGGGTGCAGGTGATCGTCAAGAGCATCCTGCGATCGTGTCCCACCGGCGCGTGCGCGGCAACCAGGTTTCCGTGCTACAGCCCCGGTTCGGGCCAGGTCCAGTCGGCGACGGCGGGGATGTCGGCGCCGTGCTCGCGCGTCCAGGCCCGCGCCCGCCAGCGGGCGTCCACCATGTCCTGGCGCAGCGCCGCGGCCCGCTCACCGAGGCCCGGCACCCGGTCCACCACGTCCATGACGAGGTGGTAGCGGTCCAGATCGTTGAGCATCACCATGTCGAAAGGCGTTGTGGTGGTGCCCTTCTCCTTGTAGCCGCGCACGTGCAGTCCGGCGTGGTTGGTGCGCCGGTAGGTGAGCCGGTGGATCAGCCACGGGTAGCCGTGGAAGGCGAAGATCACCGGACGGTCCCGCGTGAACAACGTGTCGAATTCGCTGTCGGGTAGGCCGTGCGGATGCTCCTCGGCGGGCAGCAACCGCATCAGGTCCACCACGTTCACCACGCGAACGCGCAAGTCCGGCAGTCGATTCCGCAGGATCGCGGCGGCCGCCAGCGTCTCCAGCGTGGGCACGTCGCCCGCGCACGCCAGCACCACGTCGGGCGCGGTGCCGGTCACATCGCCGTTGCCCGCCCACTCCCAGATGCCCACGCCGCGCGCGCAGTGCACCGCCGCCTCGGGCACCGAGAGCCACGCCTCCTGCGGTTGTTTGCCCGCCACCACCACGTTCACGTAGTGGCGCGAGCGCAGGCAGTGGTCGTAGACCGAGAGCAGCGTGTTGGCGTCCGGCGGCAGGTAGACGCGCACGATCTCGGGCTTCTTGTTCAGCACCACGTCCAGGAATCCCGGGTCCTGGTGGGTGAATCCGTTGTGGTCCTGGCGCCACACGTGCGAGGAGAGCAGGTAGTTCAGGCTCGCGAGGGGCCGCCGCCACGGCACCGCCGCGCTCGCGTCGAGCCACTTGGCGTGCTGGTTGAACATGGCGTCGACGATGTGGATGAACGCCTCGTAGCAGGTGAACACGCCGTGCCTGCCGGTGAGCAGATAGCCCTCCAGCAGGCCCTCGCACATGTGCTCGGAGAGCACCTCGATCACCCGGCCGGTGCGCGAGAGGTCCACGTCGAACTCGCCGATCTCGGCCTGCCAGTCCCGGCCGGTCACCTCGAGGATGTCCTGGAGCCGGTTGCTGGCCAGTTCGTCGGGGGCGAAGGTGAGGAAGTTGTCGGGGTTGCGCCGGGTGACCTCGCGCAGCCACCCGCCGAGCACCCGGGTGGCCTCCCGCTTGATCGCACCGGGCGCTTCGACCTCCACGCCGAATTCGCGCCAGTCGGGCAGGCGCAGATCGCGGATCAGCTCGCCGCCGTTGGCCACCGGGTTGGCGCTCATCCGGCGCGCGCCGACCGGCACCTGGTCCAGCAGCGCGGCGACGGGCGCGCCGTCGGCGTCGAACAACTCGTCGGGCCGGTAGGACCGCAACCACTGCTCCAGCACCGCTCGGTGCGTGTCGTCGGTGCGGGCGGCGGGCAGCGGCACCTGGTGGGCCCGGAAAGTGCCCTCCACCTGGTCGCCGTCCACGACGGGCGGACAGGTCCAGCCCTTCGGGGTGCGCAGCACGATCATCGGCCAGGCCGGGCGCGCGCCGTCGGCGCCGTCGCGGGCCGCGCGCTGCACGGCGGCGATCCGGTCGAGGCAGCGGTCCAGCGCGGTGGCCATGTCCTGGTGCACGCGGCTCGGATCGTCGCCGGCGACGAGCACCGGGTCGTAGCCGTACCCGCGCAGCAGCGACATCAGCTCGTCCTCGGGGATGCGGGCGAACAGCGTCGGGTTGGCGATCTTGTACTGGTTCAGCGCCAGGATCGGCAGCACCGCGCCGTCGCGCGCGGGGTTGACGAACTTGTTCGCGTGCCAGCTGCCCGCGAGCGGACCGGTCTCGGCCTCGCCGTCGCCCACCACGCAGAACACCGTCAGATCGGGGTTGTCGAGCACGGCGCCGAACGCGTGCAGCAGCGAATAGCCCAGCTCGCCGCCCTCGTGGAAGGAACCGGGCGTCTCCGGCGCGCAGTGGCTGGGCACCCCGCCGGGGAAGGAGAACTGCGCGAACAGCGCGCCCATCCCCGCCGCGTCGCGCGAGATGTCGCTGTAGAGCTCGGAATACGTGCCCTCCAGCCACGCGCACGCGTTCGGGCCGGGACCGCCGTGGCCGGGACCGGCGACGAACACCGCATCCAGATCGCGGGCGCGGATGGCCCGGTTGGCGTGCGTCCACACCAGATTCAGTCCGGGCACGGTGCCGAAGTGGCCGAGCAACCGCGGTTTGATGTGCTCGGGAATCAGCGGCTCGCGCAGCAGCGGGTTGGCCATCAGATAGATCTGGCCCACCGCGAGGTAGTTCGCGGCGCGCCAGAAGGCGTCGAGCGCGACCAGTTCCTCGTGCGCCAGCGGGCCGGGCGCGTCGGTCAGGACGTAGGGGGTGGGGGCGATCGAAGCGCCGCCGTGCGCTCCGACGTTGTCGGCCGAGGTGTCGCCCTCGGCGCCTGCGGTCCGGGTCATCGGCAGGACTCCTCACGGTCGGGCGCGGAGGCGGTACCCCGATGGGTCCGCCGTCGTTCGGTCCGGTGCGCGCCGCCGTTTCCGGCGGGCGGGAGATCACCGCCGAGCCTACTCACCGCGGGCCGCGCCCGCCCGCGAAAGAAGGTGAGCGCGGGCCGCATCCGGCGGGGGCGCGCCCCACGGCGGGCGCCCGGTCGTCTAGGGTTCGGCCGCATGCACACACTCGGCAGGATCTTCGGCATCGGGCTCACCGCCGCGGCCGCGTTCGCGCTGACCGCCTGCGGTTCGGACGACGACGGCGGCGCCGCCGCGACGACCGCCGCCACCACGACCGCCGCCGCGGCCCAGCAGAAGCACGGCCGCGAATGCACCGCCGACGACATCGGCGTGACCGGCGGCTTCGGCGAGAACCCGACCATCACCATCCCCGACGACTGCGATCCGCCCACCCAGCTGGTCGTGAAGGACCTCGTCGAGGGCAGCGGCCCCGGCGCGACCGTCGGCCAGCCGCTCACCATGAACTACTCGCTGGTCACCTGGTCGAACAAGCAGAAGCTGGACAGCTCCTTCGACCGCGGCGCCCCGTTCGAGCTGGAACTGGGCGGCGGCGAGGTCATCCAGGGCTGGGACCAGGGCCTGGTCGGCGTGCAGCAGGGCGCGCGCAGGCTGCTCATCATCCCGCCCGATCTGGGCTACGGCCAGGGCGGCAACGGCATCGCGCCCAACGAGACGCTGGTCTTCGTGACCGACGCGGTCGCCGTCGGCGCCTGACGCCGGTCGGGGCACGGTGGGCGCTCGCCGCCGTGCCCCGACCGAGTGCAGGCCGCCACGGCCGGTCAACTACCCTGGTCGGGATGCGTGCGCGCACCCGCCGTGACGCGCTGCCCGAACACCACCGAACCAACCTGACACCGAACCAAGGAGCATGTCCGTGAAGAGCACCGTCGAGCAGCTGAGCCCGACCCGGGTCCGGATCAATGTCGAGGTGCCCTTCGAGGAACTGAAGCCGGACTTCGATCGCGCCTACAAGGCCCTCGCCAAGCAGGTCCGCATCCCCGGCTTCCGTCCCGGCAAGGCCCCGGCCAAGCTGCTCGAGGCCCGCCTGGGCCGCGGCGCGATCCTGGAGCAGGTCGTCAACGACGTGCTGCCGGGCCGCTACAGCGAGGCCGTCACCACCTCCGAGGTGAAGGTCATCGGCCAGCCCGACATCGAGATCACCAAGATCGAGGACGGCGAGGAGCTCGCGTTCACCGCCGAGGTCGACGTGCGCCCCGAGATCACCCTGCCCGAGTTCGGCGACATCGAGGTGACCGTCGACGCGTTCACCGTGGACGACGCCGACATCGAGGAGCAGCTCACCTCGCTGCGCCAGCGCTTCGGCACTCTGACCGGCGTCGAGCGCGCGGTCCAGGAGGGCGATTTCGTCTCCATCGACCTCTCGGCCACCGTGGACGGCGAGGAGGTCGCCGAGGCGTCCACCACCGGCCTGTCCCACGAGGTCGGCTCCGGCCAGCTCATCGAGGGCCTGGACGAGGCGATCGTGGGTCTGTCGGCCGGCGAGTCCAAGGAGTTCACCTCCACGCTGGTGGCCGGTGAGCACGCGGGCAAGGAAGCGGTCATCACCGTCACCGTGCAGTCGGTGAAGGAGCGCGAGCTGCCCGAGGCCGACGACGAATTCGCCCAGCTGGCTTCGGAATTCGACACCCTCGAGGAACTGAAGACCGATCTGCGCACCCGCGCCGAGCGCGTCAAGAAGGTGCAGCAGGCCGGCGAGATCCGCGACAAGGTGCTCGAGGCGCTGCTGGAGCAGACCGAGATCCCGCTGCCGGAGAAGGTCGTGCAGGCCGAGATCGACGCCGTGCTGCACGACGCCGTGCACGGCTTCGACCACGACGAGGCCAAGCTGGCCGAGGCGCTCGAGGCGCAGGGCTCGAGCCGCGAGGAGTTCGACGCCGACACCAAGGAGGCCGCCGAGAAGTCGGTGAAGACCCAGCTGCTGCTGGACGCGATCGCCGAGGCGGAGAACACCCAGGTCGGCCAGGAGGAGCTCACCGAGCGCATCCTGTTCCAGGCGCAGCGCTACGGCATGTCGCCGGAGCAGTTCATCCAGCAGGTGCAGCAGGCCAACCAGCTCGGCGCGGTGTTCGCCGACGTGCGCCGCGGCAAGGCGCTGGCCGGCGTGGTGGGCCGGGCCAAGGTCACCGACTCCGAGGGCAGCGCCGTGGACACCGCCGAGATGTTCGGCGCCCCCGCGGACGCCGAGGACAAGGGCGAGGCCGCCGAGAACGCCGAGTAGATCCGTGAATCCACAGCGTGACGGGCTTTCGTGTGCCGCCGCGACGGCCGGTGCGTCCGGCCGGGGCGCGCCCGAAGTTCTGCTGTGAGAGAAGTAGGGCGGTACCGGAAGTTCGGTGCCGCCCTACTTCGTTAGTGTTTGTGACAACGAACCGTTGAGAGCTGCGCGCCGAGGCGCGCTGTGTAGCTTTCAGTGACAAGCCGGTGCGAAGAGAAGGCAGGTATCCGTGACGAACAACCAGGCAGGGGTCATGACATCCGCGACTGCTGGTCTCAATCTCAGTGACTCGGTGTACGAGCGCCTGCTGCGCGAGCGCATCATCTTCCTCGGCACCCAGGTCGACGACGACATCGCGAACAAGCTGTGCGCGCAGATCCTGCTGCTCTCGGCGGAGGATCCCACCAAGGACATCGCGCTCTACATCAACTCGCCGGGCGGCTCGGTGTCGGCGGGCATGGCCATCTACGACACCATGCAGCTGGCCGCGTGCGATATCGCCACCTACGGTCTGGGCCTGGCCGCCTCGATGGGCCAGTTCCTGCTCACCGCGGGCACCAAGGGCAAGCGCCACGCGCTGCCGCACGCGCGGATCATGATGCACCAGCCGTCGGCGGGCATCGGTGGTTCGGCGGCCGATATCGCCATCATGGCCGAGCAGTTCGTCCGTCTGAAGCAGGAACTCAACGAGTTGCAGGCCCTGCACACCGGCCAGTCCGTGGAGCAGGTCGCCGCCGATGCCGATCGCGACCGCTGGTTCACGGCGCAGGAAGCCCTCGAGTACGGCTTCATCGATCACGTGATCAGGGGCGCGAACCCCGCCGCCACCAACGGCTCGGCCGGGTGAGCCGCGGCCAGCGCCGCACCCAATCGCCGTCGAACACACAGACTTTGGAGACGAAATGGCTCTGATCGACCCCCGCGCCGGACTGTCCGGCATCGCGCCGAACTCACCGCAGTCGCGCTACATCCTGCCCTCCTTCATCGAGCACTCCAGCTTCGGCGTGAAGGAGTCCAACCCGTACAACAAGCTGTTCGAGGAGCGCATCATCTTCCTCGGCGTGCAGGTGGACGACGCGTCGGCCAACGACGTGATGGCGCAGCTGCTGGTGCTGGAGTCGCTGGACCCCGACCGCGACATCACCATGTACATCAACTCGCCCGGCGGCTCGTTCACCTCGCTGATGGCGATCTACGACACCATGCAGTACGTGCGCGCCGACGTCGCGACCGTCTGCCTGGGCCAGGCCGCTTCGGCCGCGGCCGTGCTGCTGGCCGCGGGCACCCCCGGCAAGCGCGCCTGCCTGCCCAACGCCCGCGTGCTCATCCACCAGCCCGCGCTGGAGGGTGGCATCCAGGGTCAGGTGTCGGACCTGGAGATCCAGGCCGCCGAGATCGAGCGCATGCGCCGCCTGATGGAGACCACGCTGGCGCGCCACACCGGCAAGGACGCGGACACCATCCGCAAGGACACCGACCGCGACAAGATCCTGACGGCCGAGGAGGCCAAGGACTACGGGATCATCGACCAGGTGTTCGACTACCGCAAGCTCAGCGCGCAGAAGAAGTGAGTGGTCGCGGGCGGCGGCTCCGGCGGCCCTCGCTCGCGAATCGCTCCGGTCGGTCCGGGATTCGGCCGTGCGGTGTGCGCGAGAACGCGCCGCCCGGCCGGCCCTGCGGACCGGGGTGAATTGCATTCCGCAAACGCGGCGAATTTCGTCGCGGGAAACGGACACGCCGGACGATCGGCCGCCCCGGCGGGGGGCACGACTCGCGGAACGTGTTCTGATGTCGTGATAACTCGCACAGGCCCGGCGAGAAACATGCGCGAGTTGTCGACCTCCATCGCGCACACCGGGTACGGTCAAGCTAGGGACCTGGTCTCTTGGTTGACGGCAACGCTCGACCCGCCGCGATAACTCGAAGTGTTCGCGATTACACCCGAGTTCGGCGGATTGCTGGCAACCTGGACGGACGGTTGCACGCGGACAAGGAAGTAGGGACCCACGAGATGGCGCGCATCGGAGACGGCGGCGATCTGCTCAAGTGCTCGTTCTGCGGAAAGAGCCAGAAGCAGGTCAAGAAGCTCATCGCGGGACCAGGCGTGTACATCTGCGACGAGTGCATCGATCTCTGCAACGAGATCATCGAGGAGGAGCTGGCCGAGTCGAGCGAGGTGAAGCTCGACGAGCTGCCCAAGCCGGCCGAGATCCGCGACTTCCTGGAGAATTACGTCATCGGCCAGGACACCGCCAAGCGCACCCTCGCGGTGGCCGTGTACAACCACTACAAGCGCATCCAGGCCGGTGACAAGGGCCGCGACAGCCGCGGTGAGACCGTCGAGCTGCACAAGTCGAACATCCTGATGCTCGGCCCGACCGGCTGCGGCAAGACCTACCTGGCGCAGACGCTGGCCAAGATGCTCAACGTCCCGTTCGCCATCGCCGACGCCACCGCGCTCACCGAGGCGGGCTACGTCGGCGAGGACGTGGAGAACATTCTGCTCAAGCTGATCCAGGCCGCCGACTACGACGTCAAGCGCGCCGAGACCGGCATCATCTACATCGACGAGGTCGACAAGATCGCCCGCAAGAGCGAGAACCCGTCGATCACCCGCGACGTCTCCGGTGAGGGCGTGCAGCAGGCGCTGCTGAAGATCCTGGAGGGCACCCAGGCCAGCGTGCCGCCGCAGGGCGGGCGCAAGCACCCGCACCAGGAATTCATCCAGATCGACACCACCAACGTGCTTTTCATCGTCGCGGGCGCGTTCGCCGGCCTGGAGAAGATCATCTCCGACCGCACCGGCCACCGCGGCATCGGCTTCGGCGCCGAGGTCCGCTCCAAGGCGGAGATCGACACCACCGACCACTTCGCCGAGGTCATGCCCGAGGACCTGATCAAGTTCGGTCTGATCCCGGAGTTCATCGGCCGCCTGCCCGTCGTGGCGTCGGTGACGAACCTGGACAAGGAATCGCTGGTCAAGATCCTGTCGGAGCCGAAGAACGCGCTGGTCAAGCAGTACATCCGGCTGTTCGAGATGGACGGCGTGGATCTGGAGTTCACCCAGGACGCACTCGAGGCCGTCGCCGACCAGGCCATCCTGCGCGGCACCGGCGCCCGCGGCCTGCGCGCCATCATGGAAGAGGTCCTGCTGCCGGTGATGTACGACATCCCCAGCCGCGACGACGTCGCCAAGGTGGTCGTGAACGCCGACACCGTCAACGACAACGTGCTGCCCACCATCGTGCCGCGCAAGGCACAGCGCACCGAACGCCGCGAGAAGTCGGCGTAAGGCGCGCCCGGGGGATCGATAGCACGTGCAGCCGTCCCCACCGCTGCATCCGGTGGGGCCCGAACGGGTCCTGGATGCGGTCGCCATCCTCAACGGTTGGTCGACATGCGGACGTATCAGCACAAGTACCTGGCTGTCAGCGCGACGGCGCAGACCACGTTCCCGTTGGGGTCCGCCCTGCTCGATGACGACTACCAAGGCAGGGTGTCGGCGATGCTCGTCTGCGTCGAGTGGTTGGACGAGCACTTCGGGTGGGAGCTGGTGAACATCTCGAGCATGGATGTCACCCCGGGCAACTTCGTCCTCTACGCGTATCTGCGCCGCCGCGGGTGACGAGCCGGTCGGTGCGGTCCGGCTGACGAGACAAGCGACGCCGCACCGGATTCGGTGCGGCGTCGAAAGTTTCTCAGGCCGGTTCGATACGCATATCGTCCTGACTCCAATACGCTCGCATTGTGGTGATGCGGCCTTCGTCGTCGAATTCCATGACGTCGATGGGGGTCAGCGTGAACGTCTGGTCGCCGACCTTGGTGACGATGTCGAACATGAAGGCGGCGTGGTTGCCCGCGATGCGGACGGTGTCGGCGTGCAGGGCGGTGGAGCGGTCCAGGGCCGCGATCACGTCGTAGAACTCGCGGATGGGTTCGTGGCCGTGGCGCACGGGGGTGCCGATCGGGTCCTCGACCGTGGCGTCGGGCGCGTACAGCTCGACGATGGCGTCGGTGGGGCCGGAGCCGACGAGCTTGACGTACTGCTCGACCACATCCCGGATCTGTCGTGTCATGGCACACCTCTGTGAACGGAAAAATGTAACGTGTTTCAGTTCGCAGGGTAGCAGTGTGCGCTCTGCCGGTCGCGGCTTCGGCGGGATCGCGGGGTCGGGGAGCGCCGTTGATCCCCTGGTTCGCCGTTGAACCTCGATCCCGTGGTGAAGCTGTCGTACATGCTGTCGTCGGAGTGGGGCCGGGTGTTACGCAGGTCACTCGCCGATCAGGCCGTACTCCGGTGCGCCGTCGGCGCGGTAGGTGCCGAGCACGACTCCGGTGCCGGTGGTCCGTGATTCGGCGAGCCGGAATCGGGTCGGCGCGGCGCCCGCGGGGAACAGACGCCTGCCGTTGCCCAGCACCACCGGGAAGGTGAGCAGGTACAGCGTGTCGATCAGCCCGGCGGCCAGCAGCGTCTGCGCCAGGCCGCCGCTGCCGTGCATCTGGAGTTCGCGCCCCGGACGCTGCTTCAGCGCCTCGACCTGCTCGACCACGTCGCCGCCCAGTATCTCGGTGCCGGCCCAGTCCGCGCGGTCGAGCGTGCGGGAGGCGACGTATTTCGGCAGCGCGTTGAACGCCTTGGCGACCGGCTCTTCGTCGCCCACCTTCGGCCAGTACGAGGCGAAGATGTCGTAGGTGCGCCTGCCGAACAGGAACGCGTCGGCCCGCGCGAAGGCCGAATCGACGAACGAGCCGAAGCCTTCATCGACGAACGGGGCCGTCCAGCCGCCCTGCGTGAAACCGTCCGAGGGATCCTCCTCGGGCCCGCCGGGGGCCTGGTAGACGCCGTCGAGGGAGATGAACTGGGTCAGGGACAGTTCCATGGCGATGCTTCCTTTCGTCGCTGCGACCCGGTTCACGCGGGTCGCTCACCCGTTCAGACGGCGATGCGCGGGAAAACTCATCGGCTACGCCGACCGGTGTGTCGGCGTAGCGTCTACGGTGCCGTGCTGTTTACTCGGTGCGGTCAACCAGATGTTCGAGTGACGAGTGAAAGCGGAGGAGACATGGCACTGCCCACGATGACCGCGGAACAGCGCACCGAAGCGTTGGCCAAAGCGGCCGCGGTGCGCAAGGCGCGCTCGGAGCTGATCGGCAAGGTGAAGGAAGGCAAGGTCTCGGTCGCCGACCTGCTGAAGAAGGCGGAGTCCGACGATCTGGTGAAGAAGACCAAGGTCGCCGCCGTCATCAAGGCGCTGCCCGGAGTCGGCCCGGTCAAGGCGGCCAAGCTCATGGATCAGGCCGAGATCCCGGAGGACCGTCGCATCGGCGGACTCGGCGCCCGTCAGCGCGAGGCGCTGCTCAAGGCGCTCGACGCCTGAGCGCGGCCTGCTTCGAGGCGCTCGGCGTCGGCCCGTCGGCCGACGCCGCAACGCGCCTGTCCGCGCTCAGCGCGTGCCGCGGCGGCGCGGGAGACGGAACTCGATCGGTTTCGGGTCGGGTACCTGCGCCCCGCGCGGGGTGATCAGCAGGACGGCCAGGCCCAGTGCCACCAGCGCGGCCGCCGCCAGCAGGCTGATCGTGAAGCTCGCCGCGCCCAGCGCCTCGGGTTTGTGCGAGGCGTGATAGATGAAGTGCGGTACGGCGAAGACCAGCCAGCCCAGCCCGGCGGCCTGGGCCAATGCGCTGCCGCCGCGCCACAGCGCGAACGCGCTGATCGCGCCGAGCGCGAGGAAGAACGCGCCGACATCCCCGGCCAGGTGATGGTTGAACGGGCCGTCCGCCGAGATCCACCGCATCCCGAACCCGGGGAAGCTGGTGTACCAGGAGTGCGGCGCGAACACCGCCCACAGGCCGATCACGATGCCCTGAAAAGCCAGGATTCCCAGCATGATTCGGACGGCGAGCCAGCGGTGGCGATGCTGTTCGAAGTTCATTCGCACGCGGACGCCGCCGCGTTTGTTGTCCACCGAGAAGCGCATGAGGGTCTCCGTTCGCGCTGAGGCAGGTCCGTCCGGCCGGAGACCGTGACACGGCGTCGCCGGGCACGCTCCGGGTGACGACCGGGTGATGTCACCGTAGAACGGCCCCGCGCCGTGGGCAATACCGTCAGCTCGCGGGCCGCGCCAGCGGGCGATGGCGCAGGCGTCGCGCGCCCGCGTAGACGTTCATGGTGTCGCCGCGCAGGAAACCCACCAGCGTCATACCCGATTCGTCGGCCAGATCGACGGCCAGTGAGCTCGGCGCCGACACCGCGCCCAGCATCGGGATGCCCGCCATCAGCGCCTTCTGCACGAGCTCGAAGGAGGCCCGGCCGCTCACGATGAGCACCAGATCGTGTGCGGGGACCCGGTTTTCGCGCAACGCCCAGCCGATCACCTTGTCCACGGCGTTGTGCCTGCCGATGTCCTCGCGCACCGCGAGCACCGTGCCGTCGGGCGCGAACAGCCCCGCCGCGTGCAGCCCGCCGGTGGCGTCGAACACGGATTGCTTGTCGCGCAACGTTTCCGGCATCCCGGCCAGGACATCGGTGTCGACGGTGAAGGAGTCGCGCGGCAGGGGAAAGCGGGTGCGGGTGCGGACCTCGTCGAGCGCGGTCTTGCCGCAGAGCCCGCACGCGCCGGTGGTGAGGAAGGCGCGGGTGGGCACCGGGCCGGGGTTGCGCAGGGCGATGTCGAGCACGTTGTAGGTGTTGCGGCCCTCGTCGTCGGTGCCCGCGCAGTACCGGGCGCTCACGACGTCGCCGGGGGCGCCGATGATGTTCTCGCTCACCAGGAATCCGTGTACGAGATCGATGTCCGAACCGGGGGTGCGCATGGTGACGGTGAGCGAGCGACCCCCGAGGCGGATCTCCAGGGGTTCCTCCACCGCGAGCGTGTCGGGCCTGCGTGTCTCGCCCGACGCCGACAGGCGCACGGTGCGGCGGCGGGCGGTGACGCGACTCATGCGCGCACCTCGTGCTCGTGGCGTTCCAGCCGGATCACCACGGCCTTCGAGACCGGCGTATTCGACCGCGCGGCAACGTGATCCAGCGGTACCAGGGGGTTGGTCTCGGGGTAGTAGGCGGCGGCGTTGCCGCGCGGTGTGGGGTAGCCGACGAGACGGAATCCGCGCACGCGCCGCTCGACGCCGTCGGTCCATTCCGACACCACGTCGACCAATTCCCCGTCCGCGAAACCGAATTCGGCGAGGTCGTCGGGATTGACGAGCACCACTTTGCGTCCGCCGTGCACGCCTCGGTAGCGGTCGTCGAGGCCGTAGATGGTGGTGTTGTACTGGTCGTGGCTGCGCAGTGTCTGCAGGATCAGCCTGCCCTCGGGGACGGGCAGCCAGGTGAGTTCGTTGACGGCGAAATTCGCTCGGCCCGTGGTGGTTCGGAACTCCCGGCTGTCGCGCGGGGGATGCGGCAGTACGAAACCGTTGCGCGCGCGGACCCGGCGGTTGTAGTCGGCGCAGCCGGGCACCACCCGGGAGATCGCGTCGCGGATGGCGTCGTAGTCGTCGGCGAAGCGCGCCCACGGCACCGGATGTTCCGGCCCGAACAGTGTCCGCGCCAGCTCACACACGATGGCGACCTCGCTGCGCAGGTGCTCGCTGACCGGGTCCAGACGCCCGGTGGACAGGTGCACCATCGACATCGAATCCTCCACCGACACCTGCTGTTTCACCCCGCCGCGCAGATCCTTGTCGGTGCGGCCCAGGGTGGGCAGGATGAGCGCGGTGCGTCCGTGCACCAGGTGGCTGCGGTTGAGTTTTGTGGACACCTGCACGGTGAGCGAACAGCCGCGCAGCGCCGCCTCCGTGACCTCGGTGTCGGGTGTCGCGGCGACGAAATTGCCGCCCATGCCGAAGAATACGCGCGCCCGGCCCTCGCGCATGGCGCGGATCGCGTGGACGGTGTCGTAGCCGTGGGCGCGCGGGCTGGTGATGCCGAACTCGCGGTCCAGCGCGTCGAGGAAGGTGTCGGGCATCTTCTCCCAGATGCCCATGGTGCGGTCGCCCTGCACGTTGGAGTGCCCGCGCACCGGGCACACGCCCGCGCCCGGTTTGCCGATCATGCCGCGCAGCAACAGCAGATTGGTCGCCTCCTCGATGGTGGCGACGCCGTGCGTGTGCTGGGTGAGTCCCATCGCCCAGCAGATGATGACGTTGCGCGCGCCGGCCAGCAGATCGGCCGTGCGGTCCAGTTCGGCGCGGGTGAGTCCGGTGGCCCGCTCCACCACGTCGAGATCGACGTCGCGGCACTGCTTTTCGTACTCCGCGAAACCGGCGCAGTGCGCGTCGACGAACGCGCGGTCGATCACCGTGCCCGGCGCGCGGTCCTCGGCCTCGAACAGCAGCCTGCCCAGCCCCTGGAACAGCGCCATATCGCCGCCGAGCCGGATCTGGAGGAAGTCGTCGGCAATGGGGACCCCGGTGGTGACGCCCCGGACGGTCTGCGGGTCGCGGAAGCCGAGCAAACCGGTCTCGGGCAGCGGGTTCACCGCGACCACGCGCGCGCCCGCCGCCTTCGCACCCGCCAGGGCGCTGAGCATGCGCGGGTGGTTGGTGCCGGGGTTCTGGCCCGCGACGATGATCAGATCGGCCTCGGCGAAATCGTCGATCGACACCGATCCCTTGCCGATGCCGATGGAGCCGGTGAGCGCCGTGCCCGAGGACTCGTGGCACATGTTCGAGCAGTCGGGCAGGTTGTTGGTCCCGAAACTGCGCACCAGCAGCTGGTACAGGAAGGCGGTTTCGTTGGCGGTGCGGCCGGAGGTGTAGAAGACGGCCTCGTCGGGGGAGTCCAGGGCGCGCAGTTCGCCGGCGATCAGCTGGTAGGCCTCGTCCCAGGAGATCGGCGAGTAGTGGGTGTCGCCGGGGCGCAGCACCATCGGGTGGGTGAGCCTGCCCTGCTGCCCGAGCCAGTAGCCGGATTTCTCCGCCAGCTCGGCGACGGAGTGCGCGGCGAAGAACTCCGGGGTGACCGTGCGCAGCGTGGCCTCCTCCGCGACGGCCTTCGCGCCGTTCTCGCAGAATTCGGCGGGGCGGCGGTGGCCGGTGGGCTCGGGCCACGCGCAGCCGGGGCAGTCGAAGCCGTGCGCCTGGTTGACCCGCGCCAGCGAGCGAGCGGTGCGCACCACGCCCATCTCCTCCACCGAGCGCGCCAGGGCCACCGCGACCGCCGTCACGCCCGCGGCCTGCCGCTTCGGCGGGGTGACCGTCAACGCGGATTCATCGATGTCCTGGGTGGGGCCGTGGCGACGCATACCGCCATTGTGCTCCCGGCGCTGTGGCCGAGGGGTGACCGGTGTCACGCGCGGCGGGTCTGCGCCGCCGGGTGCCGTTCGCCGTTGCGGTGGGTGAGCACCTTCTCGCCGATGCGGATGCTCCAGCCCGGCGGCAGTTCCACGGGGGCGGTGCCGACCCGCGTCCACTGCTCGACGCCGGGCGCGGCGATGAAGGTGCCCGCGGGAGTGGCGGCGTCGCGCACGAACACCTTGCCTCGATCGAGGGAGACGTAGGCGTGCACGCGGGAGACGTGCCGGTCGCGCGGCACGGCCAGCGGCGAGGCGATGGCGTTGCGCACCGAGTCGTCGGCGTCGGGGTTGCGGCCGATCACGTAGGGGCGGTCCAGCGGGTAGACGGAGTCCTCGTAGACCAGTGCGCCCGTGGGGGTTTCGGCTCCCTCGGCCCGGCGCGGGGGCGGGATGCGGGCGCCGCGGGTGGGCGGATTCTTTTGCAGGGCAATCGGTTCGGCGGCGCGGTCGAGACCGGTCTGCGACCAGGCCAGCGGCATGGCCTGGGTGCCTCGGGGTTCGCCGGCGGGGCGCGTCTCGGACTCGTCGGCCAGCGCCTCGAGTCCGGCGGGCGCGGTGGCGGGCGGCTCCCCCGGTACCGGCGTCGCGGTGGTGGACGGGCGGGCGGGCTTGTCGGCATCGCCGGCGCGGCGCACGCCCACGCGCCATTCGAAGCCGCCGCCGGGCACCACACCGCCGCGCAGGTCGCTGCGCGGATGCGCCGGAGCGTCGTTGCCGCTGATGGCGATGCGGCGCACGGGTTCGCGCACGATCTCGTCGACCCAGGTGAAGGCCCGCGCGCCGGACAGCTTGCGCACGCCTTCGGCGCCCTGAATCTCGGCGGTGACCGGACCGCGCAGCAGGATCACGGTGCCGTCGCCGGTGGGTGCGACCACGCCGAAGGGCGGCGGCTCGGACCCGGTGCCGAACACCACCGCGGCCAGCCGGTGGGCGATCGCCGCACCCGGATGGTCCCCGGACGCGACGGCCTCGATCGCCCCCAGAATCCGGTCGGTGGACGCGGTTTCACCCGCGAGATACACCACCACCGCGCCGAATCGGGCGATCAGTCCGTCACCCGGCGCGATCCCAACGGTCGCAGGGTTCTTGCGCACCCGCGCCTCCTTCCCGCGCACTTTCGGCGTCCAGCATAAGGGGTGCGCGTTCCGGGCAGCGCCCGTCCGAACGGGACCGCGCCGAGGTGGGCGGCCCCGCACCGGTCGTCGCCAGGCGGTTCGCGCACGCGTGGCCGGATTCCCGAGGCGTGTTCGCGGGGGTTGACGGAGGGCGGGGCGACGTGGGGCTTCGGCTACACCGACGGCTCCGCGATCCGGGCCGCGGACAGCTCCGGTTTCGGTTCCCAGCCGGGCGGGCCGAACAGGTAGCCGAGCTTGTCGCGCCAGCGGGTGGCCGCGCACGTCGCGCAGGATGTTGCCGTACTCGTGATGTTGCAGGTGGAGCAGGTTGTAGGAGTCGACCGGCTCGGTGAGCCCGTAGGTCGGGCGGTGCAGCTCCGGCTGAAACCTCCCGAACAGGCGGTCCCAGAGGATGAGGATGCCGCCGTAGTTCTTGTCCAGGTATTCGGGGTCGCTGCCGTGGTGCTCGCGGTGGTGCGACGGGGTGTTGAACAGGAACTCGATCGGCCGGGCCAGCGTGCCGACGGTCTCGGTGTGGACGAAGAACTGGACCACCAGGCGTCGGTGGGCAGCTGCCACGGCGCGACCACCGCCCAGAGGAAGACGAACAGCACCAGCGTGAGCGTCTTGAACAGCAGCATGAAACCGAGGGCGCCGGCGCCCATGCTCAGGCTGGTCCTGGTGTCGATCGCGAAGTAGCCGCGCCAGGGCGGTGCCGGGCGAATGGTTGGATGAACAGCGTGAGCACAGCGGGAACCAAAGGGGTGCCGCGCGCCGAGCGCGAGGCGCAGATCCTCGATATCGCGGTCGACGAGATCGGGCGCGTGGGCTACGCGGGACTGTCGATCGCCGAGGTCGCGACGCGGGCGGGTGTCTCGAAGCCGCTGGTCTACGCCTATTTCCAGACCAAGGACGGGTTGTACGTCGCGTGCGTGGAGCGGGCGGCCGCGGTGCTCGGCGATGCCATCGAGGCGGCGATCGCGGGGCCCGGCTCGATCGATATGGCGCGGGAGGTGCTGAGCGCGGTGTTCCACGCGCTGGCCCCGCGGCCGCAGGACTGGAACGTGCTGTTCGACCGCTCCCATCCCGCCGACGGCCCGGCGGCCGACGCCGTGAAGCGGGCCCGGCACCGCATCGCCGACCAGGCCGCGCGCGGGGTGCGTGCGGTGCTGGAGGCCGCGGGACTGGACGATCCCGACGACGCGTCCGCGCTCACCGACGTGTGGATGGGCGCGGTGACGGCGCTGGTCAACTGGTGGCTGCGGCACCCGCAGGAGAGCGCCGAGGACATGACCGCCCGCAGCCACCGCCTGGTCGCGGCGCTGGCGGCCGTGCGCACCTAGAACTC
The DNA here is from genome assembly GCF_036051655.1 of Nocardia puris. Classification (NCBI taxonomy): domain Bacteria; kingdom Bacillati; phylum Actinomycetota; class Actinomycetes; order Mycobacteriales; family Nocardiaceae; genus Nocardia; species Nocardia puris. The sequence goes on from NZ_CP107943.1 coordinate 4,399,684, forward strand.
GGGGCCGCCGGAGCCGCGCGCACGGCGTTACCGTCGGCGCGGGAGGATGCCGGAAAGGACAGTGTCATGCGACTCACATCTCGGATACTGGGAACGGCGGCGGTCGGCGTCGCCCTCGGTGTGGCGGGCCTCGGCGGCACCGCGCAGGCGAGCGCGCCGGCGGAGCGGGCCGCGGAAGTGTCGGCTGTGACCTGCTTTCCGCCGTCGCTGAGCGGTGGCGCGGCGGTGTGCGTGCCGTTCACCGATTTCCTGAGCAACCTGTTCACCGGATCGGCGCGCGGGTCGTCCTAGCGGATACTCGCGCGACCGGTTCGGCCCGCGGGGTCCATACTGCGGGGATGCTGATCCTGCGCCCGGCCACCGAGGCCGACCTGCCCGCCTTGCGTGAGATAGAGCGCGCGGCGGGCGCTCCCTTCGCCGAGATCGGAATGCGGACCGTCGCCGACGACGAGCCACCCTCTCTCGAAACGCTGCGCGAGTTCCAGCGCGCCGGACGGGCCTGGGTGTACGCGGACGCCGCGGACGAGCCCGTCGCCTACCTGGTGGCCGGCCTGGTCGACGGCAACGCGCACATCGACCAGGTCTCGGTGCTGCCCGCCTACGCCGGGCGGCGCCTGGGCAAGCGCCTCATCGACCACACGATCCGGTGGGCGCGGGCCGAGGGACTGTCCGCGATCACGCTCACCACGTTCGTCGAAGTCCCGTGGAACGGGCCGTATTACGAGCGGCTCGGCTTCCGCTACGTGCTGCCCACCGACGAGACGCCGGAACTGCTGGCGGTGCGCGCGGCCGAATCGGCGCACGGACTGGACCACTGGCCGCGCGCCGCGATGCGCGCGGATCTCGCCGGGTGGGAGTTCGAGCCGGACGGCACCGAGCCGGATGCGCAGGTGTCGACTCCGCAGCCCTGATCACGCGAGCGGGCTCGCGCCGAGCGACCGGTGCGAACGTCGTGAACTCCGGTGGCTACGACTCGATTCCGTCGAACCTGACCGTCCGTCAGCTCTGCCGGGGCGGTGGTCATCACGATGTCGGCCCGTGTGCCCCGCCGGCTCAGTGCTGGTAGTGCGGGTAGGTCAGGTATCCCTTGTCGCCGCCCTGGAAGTACGTCTCCTCGTCGGCCTCGGCCAGGGGCAGGTCGGCGCGCAGCCGCTCGACCAGATCGGGGTTGGCGAGGAAGGCGCGGCCGAACGAGATGAGGTCCGCGCCGAGGCCCAGCCAGTGGTCGGCGTGCTTGCGCCCGGCCGTTTCGGCGCCCGCCGGGTGGGTGGGATTGACGATGAGCGTGCCGGGCCAGGCGCGGCGCAGGCCGACCAGGGTTTGCTCGTCGGTGGACGCCTCGAGGTGGAGGTAGGCGAGGTCCAGCCGGGCCAGCTCGGCCAGCAGCGCGCCGTACAACTCGGGGATGTCGGTCTCGTGGGCGTCCCAGATGCCGGCGCCCGGGGACAGGCGGATGCCGACGCGGTCGGCGCCGATGGCGTCGGCGGCGGCCTCGGCCGCCTCGACGGCGAACCGGATGCGCCCCGCGATCGAGCCGCCGTAGCGGTCGGTGCGCAGGTTGGCGTTGCTGGAGAGGAACTGCGCGATGAGATAGCCGTTCGCGCCGTGCAATTCGACGCCGTCGAACCCCGCGGCGCTGGCGCGCACCGCGGCCGCGGCGTACGAGTGGGCCTCCTGCGGCACTTCGGCGAGCGTCAGCTCCCGGGGCACCGGGGCGGGCAGCCGCCCTGCGGGGGCGAACACCAGCACGTCGCGGGCGGCGACCGCCGACGGGCCGACCGGCTGGAGTCCCGAGGTGGTCGGATGGCTGATGCGGCCGCCGTGCATGATCTGGGCGAAGATGCGGCCGCCGTTGATGTGGACCGCGTCGGTGACCTGCCGCCACGACTCGGCCTGCGCGTCGGTGTGCAGGCCGGGGGTGAACGGGTTGGACTGGCCGAGCTTGCTGGGCTGCACGCCCTCGCTGATCAGCAGGCCCGCCGTGGCGCGCTGTGCGTAGTAGCGGGCCATCGAGGCGTTGGCGAGGCCGTCGGCGTCGGAGCGGACCCGGGTCATCGGGGCCATCACGATACGGTTCGGCAGGGTGAGCGAACCTGCGGTGTACGCGTCGAAGAGTGTCGTCATGGCGCTACGCTAAAAGCTGACACTGACGTCAGAGGCAAGTGTTGTGACGCGGATCTCGGAGGATCACATGCGGATCGGGGAGCTTTCCCAGCGCAGCGGCGCGAGCGTGCGCTCGCTGCGGTACTACGAGGAGCAGGGGCTGCTGATCAGCTCGCGCAGCGCCAGCGGGCAGCGGCAGTACGCCGAGAGCGACGTGTCGCGGGTGCAGTTCCTGCGTCGCATGCTCGCGGCCGGGCTGTCCAGCCGCACCATCGCCGAGGTGCTGCCGTGCGTGGATTCGCCCAGCTCCCAGGCCACCGAAGCGGCCTGGGAGCGGATGGTCGAGGAGCGGGCCAAGCTCGACGCGCACATCGCCGAACTCGTCGACACCCGGGCCCGGCTCGACGAGCTGATCGCGATCAACCGCCGGTACCACGCCGAGGAAAGCGCACGTTCGGCCTGAGCCGGTGGAAGGGACCCGACGCGGGCGGTGCCGCCCGGACTCCGCTCAGGCGGTGGCGAAGGCAGACTCCGCCGCGGGCAGGGCGGCGGCCCGGTCTTCGGGGACGAGGCCGATGCGGGTGCGGCGGTCCAGCAGGTCGCTCGGGTCCAGGGCGGCTTCGTGGGTGCGGGCGAACGTGAATTCCGCGGCGGTGACGTCGATTCCGGGGGCGACGGGTGCGGCGAGGACCGGATCGCGTTCGGCGAGCGCGAGAACAGCGCGCGCCTCGCTGCCGTAGCGGTCCACCAGCAGTGGGGGAGCGGCGACGCGGTCGCGCGCCGAACCGGCCACCGCGCCGATCAGCGGAAGGCGGGTCGTGCGGCAGGGCGCGGCGGCGAGCCCGGCGTGGGCGACCGCCGCGTCGATCGCGTCCTCGGCCATGCGCCGGTAGGTGGTGAGCTTGCCGCCGACGACGGTGAGGACGCCATTGGGGGCGCGCAGCACAGCGTGCTTGCGGGAGATGTCGGAGGTGCTGCCGTCGCCGGTGCGCAACAGGGGTCGCAGCCCGGCGAAGCGGCCGCGGATGTCGTTGCGGGTCAAGGGTTCCCGCAGGGCGGTGTTGATGGTGTCGAGCAGGAAGTCGATCTCGGCGTCGGTGGGCTCCGGCTCGTCGGGGACGGGGCCGGGCGCGTCCTCGTCGGTGAGGCCGAGATAGACGCGGTCGTGCGCGGCGGGGAACGCGAAGACGAACCGGCTGGTGCTGCCCGGCACCGGCACCGTCAGCGAGGCGGTCAGCCCCCCGAAGGATTCGGCCGAGAACACCAGGTGCGCACCGCGACTCGGCCGCAGCTCGATGCTCGGATCCACCTGATCGGCCCACACGCCGGTGGCGTTGACCACGGAACGAGCTCGCACGGACAGTGTTTCCCCCGTCCGGGTGTCGCGCAGGGTCGCGGACTCACCGGTGACATCCAGCGCCTCCACCCGCGTCAGCACGCTCGCCCCGTGGGCGGCCGCGGTGCGGGCGATGGCGACGACCAGGCGGGCGTCGTCCACGAGCTGCCCGTCCCACGCCGTCAGACCCCCGCGCAGTCCCGACCGGCGTACGGTCGGCGCGAGGCGCAGTGCCTCGGCTGCGGCGACGTGCCGCGACCGGGGGAGCAGGTCCGCCGAGGTGCCCGCGCCGCGTCGCAGCGCGTCCCCGGCCAGGAAGCCGGCGCGGATCAAGGACCGTTGCGCCCCACCGATACTCGGCAGCAGCGGCACCAGCTGGGGCAGCGGCCGCACCAGGTGCGGCGCGGTGGTGGACAGCAGGATGCCGCGCTCGACCGCGCTCTCGTGCGCGATGCCGACCTGTCCGCTCGCCAGGTAGCGCAATCCGCCGTGCACCAGCTTCGAACTCCACCGGCTGGTGCCGAATGCGAGGTCGTGCCGTTCCACCAGCACCGTGCGCAGGCCGCGCGCGGCGGCGTCCAGCGCCGCGCCCGCGCCCGTGACGCCGCCGCCGATCACCAGCACGTCGATCTCGGGTGCGTCGCCGAGCGCGCGCAGTTCGCGGTCGCGCCGGGCGGCGTTCAGCGCGGAATCGCCGCGCGCGATCGAATCAGAGGTCATCGCAGGGCCTTTCGGGTGTGCGGTGGCAACCTCACCGCCCCCTCCTCGTCGCGGGGAGGTCCGGGGTGAGGTAACCGTCGATGGCGCGGGCCAGTTCGGCGTCCAGTGCCGGGCCGGGCAGCAGCGGCTCGACCGTGCCCGCGGACTGGACGGCGGACTGCACCATGAGCAGCAGCATTGTCGCGAGGTGCACGGGCTCGCCCGCGCGGATCGACCCGTCGCGCTGCCCTTCGGCGATACCCGCCGCGAACAGGTCGATCAGGGTGCGCTGGTTGCGGCCGAGCCTGCCGAACACGTAGGTGAGCATCAGGTCGGTGTCGGTGCGGAAGATCTTGCCGAACAAGGGATTCGAGCGCACCATCTCCGCGCCGGTGACCACGCCCGTGACCAGCCGGGTGCGCGCGGCGCCCGCCGTCGGCATGGCGGCGGTGAGGATGGCGCGCAGTTCGCGCACCAGCAGCTCGGCCACCAGCGAGCCGGTGTCGGGCCAGCGCCGGTACACCGTCGGCCTGCTGACTCCCGCCCGGCGCGCCACCTCGGTGAGGGTCGTGCGGCGCACGCCGAATTCCTGCACGCAGGCGCGAGCCGCGTCGAAGATCGCGAGGTCGATGGCCGAGGGCTCGGCGTCGGTCACTGGTCACCACCGGAAGATCGGGTTCGTTACTGCTTGACAGTCTATGTCAAACTGTAACGCATGGTCGACACGAAGCACACGGACGGGGCCCCGATCCCCGCCGCAAACCCCGACGCGCCGGAGCGGGCAGCGAGTATGGTGTGGGACGCCTGGGGTGTCCCGGCCGGACAGAAACCGTTGTCGGCGACGATCCGCGGCCTGCTGACGCAGGTTTTCGGGGTGTCCGGCGACCCGGTGGCGCGCCGCGATGAGGGTGACGTGCCACTGCGGCCGTCGGCGTTGACGCCGGCGCAACGGGACGGATTGGTCGAGGTGGTCGGCGCGGACAACGTGTCGGCCGACCACCGCGACCGCCTCCGGCACGCGGGCGGAAAGAGCACGCCCGATCTGCTGCGCCGCCGCGCCGAGGGGCCGCAGGACGCCCCCGACGCCGTCGTCTTCCCCGCCGATCACGAGCAGGTGCTCGCCGTGCTCGCCCACTGTGCCGCGCACGGCATCGCCGTGGTGCCGTTCGGCGGCGGCACCAGCGTCGTGGGGGGTGTCGACCCGGTGCGCGGCGCGTTCGACGCCGTCGTCGCGCTCGATCTGCGCCGCCTCGACACGGTCTCCGAGATCGATCCGGTCAGCGGCACCGCCACGCTCGGGGCCGGGCTCACCGGCCCGCGCGCCGAGGAACTGCTCGCCGCGCACGGTCTTTCGCTGGGGCACTTCCCGCAGAGCTTCGAGTTCGCCAGCATCGGCGGGTTCGCGGCGACCCGTTCCTCGGGTCAGGCGTCGGCCGGCTACGGCCGCTTCGACGACATGGTGCAGCGGCTCAAGGTGGCCACTCCGAGCGGCACCCTCGACCTGGGCCGCGCGCCCGCCTCGGCGGCCGGGCCGGATCTGCGGGAACTGTTCGTCGGGTCCGAAGGCACGCTCGGCGTGATCACCGAGGTCACCGTGCGCGTGCACCCGGTGCCGGAGACCACCGCCTACCAGGCGTGGTCGTTCCCCGACTTCGCCACCGGCGCCGCGGCCTTGCGCGCCGTCGTGCAGGCCGGGGCGGCCCCGACGGTGCTGCGCCTGTCCGACGAGGTGGAGACCGGGATGAACCTCGCGCGGGCGGGCGACATCGGCGGCGCGCCCGTCACCGGCTGCCTGGCCATCACGACCTTCGAGGGCACGGCCGCGCACGTGGCCGCGCGCAGCGCCGAGGCGCACGAACTGCTCGCGGCCGCGGGCGGCACCGCGCTGGGCGAGGACCCCGCCCGCGAATGGGAACACGGCCGTTTCGGGGCGCCGTACCTGCGCGACTCGCTGCTCGACGCCGGCGTGCTGTGCGAGACACTGGAGACCGCGACCACCTGGTCCAACATCGCCGAACTCAAGGCGAAAGTGACTGCGGCGCTGACGGATTCGCTGGGCGCCCAGGGCACGCCGCCGCTGGTGATGTGCCACATCTCGCACACCTACCCGACCGGCGCGTCGCTGTACTTCACCGTCGTCGCCAAGCAGCTCGACGACCCGCTCACGCAGTGGGGTATCGCGAAAAACGCTGTGGGCGACGCGATCATCGCGGCCGGCGGCACCATCACGCACCACCACGCGGTGGGCGCCGATCACCGCCCGTGGCTGCCCGCCGAGGTCGGCGATCTCGGCATCCGGGTGCTGCGCGCGGTGAAGGCGGAGCTGGACCCGGCCGGCATCCTCAATCCCGGGAAGCTGATCTGATGGCGTCGCGCGAGATCCGTTCCGTGCTGGTGGTGACCAATCGGCTCTCCGGCGGGGGCAAGGGGCACGACACGGCGTCGGCCGCCGTCGCCGAACTCGCCGCGCGCGGGGTGGACGTCACCGAGATCCGCGCGCCCTCGGCCGCGGAAACCGTGCTGCTCGTGCGGGATTCGCTGGCCGCGCTCGATCCGGCGTTGCGCCCCGACGCGGTGGTGTGCGTGGGCGGCGACGGACTGATCAACGTAATGCTGGCCGCCCTCGCTCACACCGGAATGCCGCTCGGCCTGGTGCCCAGCGGCACCGGCAACGATCTGGCCAGGGCGCTCGGCGTGCCCACCGACGACACCGCGGCGGCCGTCGGCGTGGTGCTGGGTGGGCGCACCCGCGTGATGGATCTGGGCCGCATCGAGTCCCGTGGGGCTGAGCCCATGTACTTCGCGACCATCACCGGCACCGGGTTCGACGCGCGAGTCACCTTGCGCGCCAACGAGATGCGCTGGCCCAAGGGACGGTTGCGCTACACCTTCGCCGCGCTCGCCGAGATCACCGGCAACTTCACCGTGCCCTACCGGATCGAGCTGTCCGGCGCCCCGCACGGCGTGCAGGACAATCCGGAGCGCGGTGGCCCGATCGAGACGCGGGCGGTGCTGATCGCCCTCGGCAACACCCGCACCTACGGCGGCGGCATGCTGGTGTGCCCGGACGCCGAGATGGACGACGGCCTGCTCGATCTGACCGTGGTGGGCGCGGTGTCGCGGCGGGAGATGCTGCGCCTGCTGCCCGCCCTGTCCTCGGGACGACGGGTGGAGCACCGGGCCGTGACCAGGTACCGCGCGTCGGCGGTGACGCTCAGCGCGCCGAACACCCCGGCCACCGCCGACGGCGAACCGGCGGGCACGCTGCCGATCACCGTGCGCGCGGTCCCCTCGGCGTTGACGGTGCTGGTGCCCTGATCCGCTGTGGCGCACTGTCACTCGGTGACCGCGGCGCGGGTGCTGTCACACCGGCGGTCGATGCGAAGGTGCCGTGCTGGGGCGTCGATTGCCGAACGCGCAGTATCGCCCGGGAGCCGCCGGCCGAGGCGCGATGCGGGCGGCGCGCCCCTTACCAACTCTGGAACGCGATGCGCGACAACCGGTTCACGGTGTCGCGGTCGGCGATCACCACCGACGACGAACCGAGCCCCGGCGGCCGCTCGGGTGCGTGGAGGGCGGTGATCAGCCGGTCCCATCGGCGGCAGTGCAGGGTGAAGAAGAAGCCGTTGACGCGGCGCCCGCGCGCGTGCTGGCCCGCCACCGCGACCGGGGGCGGCACGTCGAGCATGATGACGTGCAGGTCGCGGTCGTGGCCGCCCGCCCAGCGCGCGATCATGCGGCGGCTCCAGCCGAAGGTGCCGCAGTCGTGGATCACCACCGGCCCGTGCGCGTCGCGCAGCGCGGCGCGGATGCCCGCGTAGTGCGCCAGGTGCACCAGCGGGCGCCACAGCGGGTAGGGCAACCAGCCCAGGCGCCGCCGCCAGCGCACCCGCGCCTGGTGCGAGTCCAGCACGATCGAGCCGAACGGACCGGTGGGCGGCGCCTCGGCCTGCGCGGTCGCGCCGAAGAACATGCGCAGCGCGGTGCTCTTGCCCGCGCCGGGCACGCCGGCGAAGATCACGGCCGCGCTCGCGGGGTAGCGCAATTCGTCCACGGCCTGGCCGCGTAGGTCGTGCACACCGGTCGGGACCAGCACCGTCGCGCCGGGTAGCGGCGCGCGTTGCTCCGGTGAGCGCAGGGGAGCGGCGTCGAGCGGGGGATTCACCCCTTCCAGATTCCTCACGTTTGTCCGTTTCGGCAACCCGGGGAAACCCTGAAATCCGCTGAGCGCCCGAGGAACTGGCGATCATCGGCCACCCATGACACGTGCGGGGCCGCCACGGCGCGGTGACGTGTCACAAGTGAGACGGCCGAGTCTGAGAATTAGTTGTGGATTCGGGGCCGCGCCGGTGAACGGCGGTAAGCTGTCAGGTGTAAGGCGGAGTGTTCGGTGTCCCTCATCCACCGAAGGCTCCGCCTTCTTTTCTGTCCGCACCCCGGTCCGCGCCGTGCGGGCGGGGGGCGGCGGCGTGCCGGGGACCACCTCCTAGAATCACGGAGTGACCAGCGCAGCCCCTGACAACTCGCCTAATCGTGCCGATGCCCTCCCCAAGAGCTGGGACCCCAGCGTGGAGGCCGAGATGTACGAGCGCTGGGTAGCGGCCGGGTACTTCACCGCCGACGCGAGCAGCGACAAGCCGCCCTACTCGATCGTGCTGCCGCCGCCGAACGTCACCGGCAACCTGCACATGGGTCACGCCTACGACCACACCCTCATGGACCTGCTCACCCGCCGCAAGCGCATGCAGGGGTACGAGGTGCTGTGGCTGCCGGGCATGGATCACGCGGGCATCGCCACCCAGTCCGTGGTGGAGAAGCAGCTCGCCGTGGACGGCAAGACCAAAGAGGACTTCGGCCGCGCGCTGTTCATCGACAAGGTCTGGGACTGGAAACGCGAGTCCGGCGGCCAGATCCAGGGCCAGATGCGCCGTCTCGGCGACGGCGTCGACTGGAGCCGCGACCGCTTCACCATGGACGACGGCCTCTCCAACGCCGTGCAGACCATCTTCAAACGCCTCTACGACGCGGGCCTGATCTATCGGGCCGAGCGCCTGGTGAACTGGTCGCCGGTGCTCCAGACCGCGATCTCCGATGTCGAGGTCAAATACGAGGACGTGGAAGGTGAGCTGGTCTCGCTGCGCTACGGCTCGCTCAGCGACGACGAACCGCACGTGATCGTGGCGACCACGCGCGTCGAGACGATGCTCGGCGATACGGCCGTCGCGGTGCATCCCGACGATGAGCGCTACAAGGATCTGATCGGCACCACGGTCTACCACCCGATCACCGGTCGTCAGATCCCCATCGTGGCCGACGACTACGTGGATCCCGAATTCGGTTCCGGCGCGGTGAAGATCACGCCCGCCCACGATCCGAACGACTTCGAGATCGGCCTGCGCCACAATCTGCCGATGCCGACGATCATGGACGAGACCGGCCGGATCGCCGACAGCGGAACCGAATTCGACGGCATGGACCGGTTCGAGGCGCGCGTCGCGATCCGCGAGCGGCTCGAGCAGGAGGGGCGCGTCGTCGCCCACAAGCGCCCGTACGTGCACAGCGTCGGCCACTCCGAGCGCTCCGGCGAGCCCATCGAACCCCGCCTGTCCATGCAGTGGTGGGTGAAGGTCGAATCGCTGGCCAAGGCCGCGGGCGACGCGGTGCGCAACGGGGACGTGAAGATCCACCCGGCCAGCCAGGAGCCGCGGTGGTTCGAATGGGTCGACAACATGCACGACTGGACCATCTCGCGCCAGCTGTGGTGGGGCCACCGCATCCCGATCTGGTACGGCCCCGAGGGCGAGATCGTGTGCGTGGGCCCCGGCGAGACCGCGCCCGAGGGCTACGTGCAGGACCCCGACGTCCTCGACACCTGGTTCTCCTCGGGCCTGTGGCCGTTCTCCACCATGGGCTGGCCGGAGTCGTCGGCCGAGCTCGAGAAGTTCTATCCCACCAGCGTTCTCGTCACCGGCTACGACATCCTGTTCTTCTGGGTGGCGCGGATGATGATGTTCGGCATGTTCGTGTCGGAGGACCCGGCGATCACCGCGGGCAAGAACCCGGCGCGCAAGCAGGTCCCGTTCCACGACGTGTTCCTGCACGGCCTGATCCGCGACGAGTTCGGCCGCAAGTACTCCAAGTCCAAGGGCATCGGCGTCGACCCGCTGGTCTGGATCGAGGAGTACGGCGCCGACGCGACCCGCTTCACCCTCGCGCGCGGCGCGCAGCCCGGCAGCGACCTGTCCGTCGGGCCGCCGCACGTGCAGGCCTCGCGCAACTTCGTCACCAAGCTGTTCAACGCCACCAAGTTCGCGCTGCTGAACGGCGCGGCCCCGGGCGAGCTGCCCGCGCGCGACACCCTCACCGACGCCGACCGCTGGATCCTGGACCGGCTCGACGCGGTGCGCGCCGAGGTGGACGCGGCCTTCGACCGCTACGAGTTCGGCAAGGCGTGCGAGGCGCTGTACCACTTCGCCTGGGACGAACTGTGCGACTGGTACCTCGAATTGGCCAAGGTGCAGTTCTCCGGCGCCGAGGAGCGCGCGGCCTCGACCAGGGTGGTGCTCGGCACCGTGCTCGACGCGGTGCTGCGGCTGCTGCACCCGGCGATGCCGTTCGTCACCGAATCGCTGTGGCAGGCGCTCACCGGCGGTGAGTCGGTGGTGGTCGCGGCGTGGCCCACCGATTCGGGCGTGACTGCGGACGAGACCGCCGCGCAACGCATCGCGGACGCCCAGCGCCTGATCACCGAGATCCGCCGCTTCCGCAGCGACCAGGGCCTGGCCGACAAGCAGAAGGTGGCCGCCAAGCTCCTCGGCATCGACGCCGCCGATCTCACCGCGCTCGCCCCGTCGGTGGCGAACCTGGCCCGCCTCACCGAACCGGGCCCGGATTTCACCGCCACGGCGTCGGTCGAGGTGCGCCTGTCGGGCGCCACGGTGACCGTCGAACTCGACACCTCCGGCGCGATCGACCTCGACGCCGAACGCCGCCGCCTGGAGAAGGACCTGGCCGCCGCCGAGAAGGAACTCACCGGCACCGAGGGCAAACTCGGCAACGAGGCGTTCCTGGCCAAGGCGCCCGAACCGGTGGTCGCCAAGATCCGGACCCGCCGCGATGTGGCCGCCGCCGAAGTCGAGCGCATCCGGGCCCGCCTCGCGGAGCTGAGCGCCAAGTGACCGACGACGAGCACGGGGTCGAGAACCCGGAGCCGGAGCGCCAATACCGCGGCGACTCCGGGGGCACCCGGCTCGGCGCCGGGCCCTCGCCCGTCGACCTGGCCGAGATGGCTCTGGTCGAGGCCGAACTGGACCGGCGCTGGCCCGAGACCAAGATCGAGCCCTCGCTCACCCGCATCGCCACCCTGATGGATCTGCTCGGCTCGCCGCAGCAGAGCTACCCGGCGATCCATATCGCGGGCACCAACGGCAAGACCTCGGTGACCAGGATGATCGACGCGCTGCTCACCGCGCTGCACCGGCGCACCGGGCGCATCACCAGCCCGCACTTGCAACTGGCCACCGAGCGCATCAGCATCGACAACGCGCCGATCAGCCCGGCCCGCTACGTGGAGACCTACCGGGAGGTCCAGCCCTACGTCGAGATGATCGATGCGCAGTCGGCCGCGGCGGGCGGACCCGCCATGAGCAAGTTCGAGGTGCTCACCGGGATGGCGTTCGCGGCGTTCGCGGAGGCGCCGGTGGACGTGGCGGTGGTGGAGACCGGACTGGGCGGCACCTGGGACGCGACGAACGTCGTCGACGGGCAGGTCGCGGTGATCACCCCGATAGGCCTCGACCACACCGACTACCTCGGCCCCGACCTCACCTCCATCGCGGGGGAGAAGGCCGGGATCATCAAGCGCGCCCCGGAGAGCCTGATCCCGCGCGACACCGTCGCGGTGATCGCGGAGCAGGAGCCCGAGGCCATGGAGGTGCTGCTGCGCCGCGCCGTGGAAGTGGACGCCGCCGTCGCGCGCGAGGGTTCGGAGTTCCGGGTGGTCGGCCGCCGCATCGCGGTGGGCGGCCAGCAACTGGAACTCCAGGGGCTCGGCGGTGTGTACGACGAGATCTTCCTGCCGCTGCACGGCGAACACCAGGCGCGCAACGCGGTGCTGGCGCTCGCGGCGGTGGAGGCGTTCTTCGGCGCGGGCGCGCAACGTCAACTCGACATCGACGCGGTGCGCGCCGGTTTCGCGTCGGTCGCCAGCCCCGGCCGGCTGGAGCGGATGCGCAGCGCGCCCACCATTTTCATCGACGCCGCCCACAATCCGGCGGGCGCGCGGGCGCTGGCGGCGACGCTCACCGGCGAGTTCGACTTCCGCAAACTGGTCGGCGTGGTCGCGGTGCTCGGCGACAAGGACGCCGCCGGCATCCTGGAGGCGCTGGAGCCGGTGCTCGACGAGATCGTCGTCACCACCAACGGCTCGCCGCGCGCGCTGGATGTCGACGGCCTGGCGAATCTGGCGGTGCAGCGCTTCGGAGACGAGCGCGTCGTCACCGCCGACACCCTGCCCGACGCGTTGGAGACCGCGATCGCGCTGGCCGAGGAGGTCGGCGATCCGGGCGAGGCGGTGTCGGGCGCGGGTGTGATCGTCACCGGTTCGGTGGTGACGGCGGGCGCGGCGCGCGCCCTGTTCGGAAAGGACCCGGCGTGAGGTGTGAGCATGAGTGAGCCCGAGGGCACGGCGCCCGCCCCGCCCGATCCCTGGAAGGGCCTGCGCGGCGTGATGGCGGGCACCTTGGTGCTCGAATCGATCGTGGTGCTGCTGGCCCTGCCCGTGGTGGCCGACGTCGGCGGCGGCGTCACCTGGTTCTCCGGCACCTACCTGGTGGTGCTGGCGGTGCTGATGATCCTCGGCGCCGGTCTGCAGCGCCGCCCGTGGGCGTTGTCGTTCAATCTCGGCCTGCAAGTGCTGTTGCTGCTCGGCGCGTTCATCCACCTGTCGATCGGCATCATCGGCCTGCTGTTCGTCGCGGTCTGGGCGTTCATCCTGGTGCTGCGCACCGACGTGAAACGCCGCATGGACAAAGGAATGCTGCCCAGCCAGCGCATGGGCCGCTGAGGGCGACGGTACTGCTAGAGTTCCGGCGGTACCGTCCCCCTGGCGGATCCCCGCGCCGAGCGTGCTCGGCCGACTTCTCCGGAGATTCGCCATGTCCGACTTCGTGATTCGTCCTTTCCGCCGCGACGACCGCGATCACCTCACCCGCCTGGTCGACCGGCACATCGCCGCCGTGAATCCCGGCGCCTCCGTCTCGGTCAACACCGTGCTCAGCCGCATCGAGCGGCGGCCGGAGGAGACGATCCTCGACCCGTGGGTGATCGAACGGATGACCTTGGTCGCCGAACAGCGCGGGGTGATCGTGGCCGCCGCGCACCTGCTGCGCTACGGCGATGACGCCCGCGTCTCGGGCGATTACCGCGACGCCGCGGCGATCGAATGGTTCCTCGCTCCCGTCGGCGCCGACGAACAAGCCGCGGCCGACGGTGTGATGACCGCCTGCCTCGCCCAGTTCGCGCGCTGGCGCTCGGCACACCGCTGGTACGACGGCAAGCTGCCCGCGCCGGCCGTCTACGGGTTACCCGACCAGTGGCCGCACCTGCGCGCCCTGCTCGACCGCACCGGGTGGGTGCGGGTGGAGGACCCGGTCACCGAGATCGTGCTGGTGGCCGCCACCCGCGATCTGCACCACCCCGACCGCACCGACCTGACGGTGCGGCGGTCGATGGGGGAACTCGGCACCGTCTTCACGGCCTGCCGCGGCGACACCCGGGTCGGCGCGCTCGAGATCGACACCGATCTGACCCCGCCCGAACGGATCTCGCGCGGCGGCGGCTGGGCCGACGTGTGCGACGCCGACGGCGAACCCGACGTGCTGCGCTGGTTGTTCGGCCGGGTCGCCGACTGGTTGCGCCTCGGCGCGATCGACCGCCTGCTGGACTACCGCTACCCCGGCGAGCCCGGTCTCCCGCTGCTGCTCGAGTGCGGATTCACCGAACTCACCAGAATCGAGCGCGGCTGGCGGCACCCGGGCTGAGACCGGTCGAGGGCACTCGCTCGTGGTCTGTAACGGGGGGCCGTTACGCTGTGGCCCGTGACTGAGCAGACGTTGGTACTCATCAAGCCGGACGGCGTGTCGCGCGGACTGGTCGGCGAGGTGCTGGCCCGGATCGAGCGCAAGGGCCTGACGATCGCGGCCCTCGAGCTGAAGAACGTATCCGACGAGGTGGCGCGCGAGCACTACGCCGAGCACGCCGAGAAGCCGTTCTTCGGGTCGCTGATCGAGTTCATCACCTCCGGACCGGTCGTGGCCGCCGTGCTCGAGGGCCCGCGCGCCATCGCCGCGTTCCGCCAGCTGGCGGGCGGCACCGACCCGGTCGAGAAGGCCGCCCCGGGCAGCATCCGCGGCGACTTCGGCCTGGAGACCCAGTACAACCTCGTCCACGGCTCGGATTCGCCCGAGTCGGCCAAGCGTGAGATCGCGCTCTGGTTCCCCGAGTTCCCCGCCTGAGCGCACCCCGACTCCACTCGCCGCGCCGGAAGGTTCCGGCGCGGCGAGTGCACTATCGGCACCCCGTGCCGGCAACACACCCACCCCAGCAACCCCCTGGCATCGCGCCGCTCACGCGCCGATGGCGAGCCGGGCACACACGGTGTGGGATACTGACAGTGGTCGTCATCGATACCGACGGTTCGCGCAGGTACGCGAACGGTGGGTGACGGGGGCGACCGGATGACACCGCGGTTCGATGCCGATCATCGCTGCTACGGAGAGTCACGCCCGAATTGCCGAGGGCGCGGCGCTCCGCGTCGGCACGCTGGATGAACGTGCGTTCCGTGGAGTTCAGCCAACAGCCAGGCGCCGCGTGACCAGTTAGCCCGACCGACGAACGAACAGGTACCGACCGGGCACGCGGTGCGAGACCACAGGACCTCGCGTCGACGGCGCGAGGTGTACGGACAGCGCCCCCGCGTTGGCCGCGTCACTGAATTACCGACAGGGACGCGCCCGGGGGCCCGAGGAGACTTCGTGGCCGATCAAGAGCCGCTGGAAACAACATCACAGGATGCCGATCAATTGCCGGAGCGAATCCGAGTTCACGCACTCGCGAAGCGGCTGGGGGTGACGAGCAAGCGCATTCTGGCCAAGCTCGCCGAACTGGGCGCCGACGCACGCAGCGCGCAATCCAACGTCGACCGGGCCGTCGCGGAATCGGTGCGCGACGCGCTCGCCGCCCCCGAACAGCCCGCCGAAGCGGACGCGCCGACCACCGAGACCCCCGCCGCCGAACCCCCCGCCGAGACCCCCGCGCCCGCCGTGGGCGCCGGGCCGCTGTTCTCCGCGCCGGATCCGGTCTTCGCGCAGGAGACGGTGTACACGCCCGCGGCCGCCGCGCCGCAGCTGTTCACCCACTCCGCGCAGGACGAGCCGCCGGCCCCGCCGGTCTTCGAGGCGCCCGCCGTGGCCGCGCCGCTGTTCCTCCCGCCCGACGCCACCGCCGTGGAGCAGACGCGCAAGCGCCGCCGCGCCGAGCGGGAAGCGCCCAAGCGCGAGGAGCCGCCCGTCGCCGAGACCGACGACGAGCCCGACACCACCGCCGAGGACGACACCGACACCGGCGACGCCCAGGGCGAGGACGGTCAGCCGCGGCGCAGGCGGCGCGGCCGCCGGGGTCGCGGGCGCGGCCGCGGTGAGCAGCAGTCCGACAACGAGTCGGACACCGACGACGAGGACGCCGAATCCGAGGCCGAGGACACCACCCCGGCCGAGGCCGCCGCGACCGACACCGGGGACCAGTCCGACGACGAATCCGACGACGACGCGCTGCCCGAGGGGTCCAGCCGCCGTCGCCGCCGTCGCCGCCGCCGCAAGGTGGGCGGCGAGGGCGCCGAGGAGACGCCGGCCGAGGACGACCCGCCGAACACCGTCGTGCACGAGCGCGAGCCGCGCAACAAGTCGCGCGGCCGGGCCAACGCCGACGAGGTGCAGGGCATCACCGGCTCCACCCGCCTCGAGGCCAAGCGCCAGCGCCGCCGCGACGGGCGCGAGGCCGGGCGCCGCCGCCCGCCGATCCTCACCGAATCGGAGTTCCTGGCCCGCCGTGAGGCGGTGGATCGGGTGATGGTGGTGCGCGAGAAGTCCTTCGCCAACCACCCGACCGCCACCCAGGTGGCGGTGCTCGAGGACAACATCCTCGTCGAGCACTTCGTCACCAACACCGGCCAGGCGTCCATGGTGGGCAACGTGTACCTCGGCAAGGTGCAGAACGTGCTGCCCAGCATGGAGGCGGCGTTCGTCGACATCGGCCGCGGCCGCAACGGCGTGCTGTACGCGGGTGAGGTGAACTGGGAGGCCGCCGGTCTGGGCGGCAAGGAGCGCAAGATCGAGCAGGCCCTCAAGCCCGGTGACCAGGTGCTGGTCCAGGTCTCGAAGGACCCGGTCGGGCACAAGGGCGCCCGGCTCACCACGCAGATCAGCCTGGCGGGCCGCTTCCTGGTGTACGTCCCGGGCGGCACCTCCACCGGCATCAGCCGCAAGCTGCCCGACACCGAGCGCAAGCGCCTCAAGGAGATCCTGCGCGAGATCGTCCCCGCCGACGCGGGTGTGATCATCCGCACCGCCTCCGAGGGCGTCGCCGAGGCCGAGCTGGCCCGCGATGTGGAACGGTTGCAGGCCACCTGGCGCAGCATCGAGGAGCAGGCCGCCAAGGAGAAGAGCGGCGCGCCCAAGACGCTCTACGAGGAGCCCGACCTGCTGGTCAAGGTCATCCGCGACCTGTTCAACGAGGACTTCTCCAAGCTGGTCATCGAGGGCGACCGCGCCTGGAACACCGTCGAGAGCTACATCCGCACCGTCGCGCCCGACCTGCTGGCGCGCGTCGCGCGGCACGAGAACAACGGCGTGGACGTCTTCGAGACCTACCGCATCGACGAGCAGCTGGCCAAGGCGCTGGACCGCAAGGTGTGGCTGCCCTCGGGCGGCACCCTGGTGATCGACCGCACCGAGGCGATGACCGTCATCGACGTCAACACCGGCAAGTTCACCGGTTCCGGCGGCAGCAACCTGGAGGAGACGGTCACCAGGAACAACCTGGAGGCGGCTGAGGAGATCGTGCGCCAGATGCGGCTGCGCGACATCGGCGGCATGATCGTCGTCGACTTCATCGACATGGTGCTCGAGTCCAACCGGGACCTGGTGCTGCGCCGTCTCACCGAGGCGCTGGGCCGCGACCGCACCCGCCACCAGGTGTCCGAGGTGACCTCGCTGGGCCTGGTCCAGATGACGCGCAAGAAGCTGGGCACGGGCCTGGTCGAGGCGTTCTCCAGCACCTGCGAGCACTGCCACGGGCGCGGCATCATCGTGCACACCTACCCGGTGGAGCCCTCGCCCGCCGAGGACGCGCCCGGTCGTCGCGAGAGCGGTTCGCGCCGTCGTCGCGGCAAGGACAAGACCGCGCCCGCGCCCGCCGCCGCGGCGACTCCGGCACCGGCGGCGCAGCCGGTGGAGTCGCCCGAGGAGGAGGCGGCCGTCAAGCGGGCGCATCCGGTGGCGCTGGCGATGGCCGCGCACCACTCGGAGGACGAGGAAGGTGTGGAGGTCGTCACCGCCGAGGACGAGACGGATGTCGCCACGGCGCCGGACGGGGCCGAGGAACGTGCCGAGGCCGTCGTGGCGGTGGAGACCGCCGGCGGGATCGTCCCGGTCACCGAGGCCGACGCCCCCGAGCTCGCGCCCGAACCCGTTCCCGTGCGCGCCGAGGTGGAGGCCGCCGAGGCCGCGGTCGCCGCGGCGTCCGAACCCGCGAGTGCGGTGAAGGTCGACGAGCCGGCCGTAAGCAGGCACGGGTCCGCTGCCGCGACACAGGCTCCCGACGAGCCCGCACAGGCTCCCGCTGAGCCCGCCCCGGCGACGCAGGCTCCCAGCGAGCCGGCTCCCGCCGCGGCCGGTCACGCCGCCAACGGTGTCTCCGCGTCCCCGCCGCCGCGTCGCCGCCGTGTGGCGCGCTCGGCGTCGGCTCCCGCCGCCGACAGCGCCGGTGCGGTGTTCGTCCTCTCGGGCTCCGAGCCGCCCGCCACCCCGGTGGCCGAGCTCGCCGCGCTCGAGCCGGTGGAGGTGCCCAGGCGGGAGCGTCCGCGGCGTCGTGCCGTCGGCCGCCCGGCCGGGCCGCCGCCCGCGGAATCCGAGGACTGAGGAAGTTCCCGAGGTCCGGCCGGTCTCCGCGGGGGACCGGCCGGACCCGTCTTCCGGCGCGCGGGTCCACCGTGCCCGCCGGAGGACGTTCCGGTGGCCCGGAGGGACCGCATCCGGACCGAATTGGGTCGGGGAGCGGGGGTCTGGTAGCCTTGGTCGGTCGCTGCCTGGCGATGCGCCCGATGCTGCTGAGCAGCAAGGTAAGCGCCCCCGTGCAGCAACCAGCCAAGCCAGTCGCGCCACACCACTGTGGCGTGAGTAAGCACGAGTAGACATTCGAGTGGAGGAAGCCGACCGATGGCAACGTACGCGATCGTCAAGACCGGCGGAAAGCAGTACAAGGTCGCGGTCGGTGACCTGGTGAAGGTCGAGAAGATCGAGGGTGAGGCGGGCGCTTCCGTCGAGCTCTCGCCCGTCCTCGTCGTGGACGGCGCCGAACTGACCACCGACGCGGCCGCGCTGGCCAAGCGTTCGGTGACCGCGGAACTCGTCGAGCAGACCAAGGGCCCGAAGATCCGCATCCACAAGTTCAAGAACAAGACCGGCTACCACAAGCGCCAGGGTCACCGTCAGCCGCTGACGGTCCTGAAGGTCACCGGCATCAAGTAAGACATCCCGAGGAGAAACAGCTATGGCACACAAGAAGGGCGCGTCCAGCTCCCGGAACGGACGTGACTCCAACGCCCAGCGACTCGGCGTCAAGCGTTTCGGCGGCCAGGTCGTCAAGGCGGGCGAGATCCTCGTCCGTCAGCGTGGCACCCACTTCCACCCCGGCGTGAACGTCGGTCGCGGCGGCGACGACACCCTGTTCGCCCTGGCGGCGGGCTCGGTGCAGTTCGGCAGCAAGCGCGGTCGCAAGACCATCAACATCGTCGTCCCGGAGCCGGTGGCCTGACCGCCAGGTAGCCACTCCGGACACAGCCGAGCGGGTCAGGGTAGACGCCCTGACCCGCTTTCGCGTTCTCGTGGCGCCGCGCGCCGCCGACGAACGACCAGCCCAGAAGGAGGATGATTCGACCATGTCGAAGTTCATCGATCGCGTCGTGTTGCACGTACGTGCCGGAAAGGGCGGTCACGGATGCGCCTCGGTGCACCGCGAGAAGTTCAAGCCGCTCGGCGGTCCCGACGGCGGCAACGGCGGCAACGGCGGCGATGTGATCCTCGAGGTGGACCCGAACGTCCACACCCTGCTGGACTTCCACTTCCACCCGCACGCCAAAGCGGGCAACGGCAAACCGGGCGAGGGCGGCAACCGCGACGGCAAGACCGGCGGCGACCTGCTGCTCAAGGTGCCCGACGGCACGGTCGTGCTGGGCCAGGACGGCGAGATCGTGGCCGATCTGGTCGGTGCGGGCAACCGGTACATCGCCGCTCGCGGCGGGCGCGGCGGGCTCGGCAACGCCGCGCTGGCCTCCAAGGCGCGCAAGGCCCCCGGCTTCGCCCTGCTCGGCGAGGAGGGGGAGGAGCGCGACCTCGTCCTCGAACTCAAGTCGGTGGCCGATGTCGGCCTGGTCGGCTTCCCCTCGGCGGGCAAGTCCTCGCTGGTGTCGGTGCTCTCGGCGGCCAAGCCGAAGATCGCCGACTACCCGTTCACCACGCTGGTGCCGAACCTGGGCGTGGTCGCCAGCGGCGACACCACTTTCACCGTCGCCGACGTGCCGGGTCTCATTCCGGGTGCGAGCGAGGGCCGCGGGCTCGGGCTGGACTTCCTGCGCCACCTGGAGCGCTGCGCGGTGCTCGCGCACGTGGTGGACTGCGCCACCCTAGAGCCCGGTCGCGACCCGGTGTCCGACGTGGACGCCCTGGAGGCCGAGCTGGCCGCCTACAAGCCCGCGCTCTCCGCCGACGCCGGCCTCGGCGATCTGGCCGACCGCCCGCGCGTGGTGATCCTCAACAAGATCGACGTGCCCGACGCCGCCGAGCTGGCCGAGATGGTCACCCCCGAGTTCGCCGAGCGCGGCTGGCCGGTGTTCGAGATCTCGGCGGTGAGCCGGGCCGGGTTGCGCCCGTTGACCTTCGCGCTGGCCGATCTGGTGCGCGAGTACCGCGAGGCCCACCCGAAGGCGGCGCCCAAGCGTCCGGTGATCCGCCCGATCGCGGTGGACGAGACCGGATTCAGTGTCATCGCCGATCCCGACGAGCCGGGCGGTTTCATCGTGCGCGGCACCCGGCCCGAACGCTGGGTGCGCCAGACCCAGTTCGACAACGACGAGGCCGTCGGCTACCTCGCCGACCGCCTGGCCCGCCTCGGCGTGGAGGACGAACTGGTGCGCCTCGGCGCCGAACCCGGTGCGCCGGTGACCATCGGCGACGTCACGTTCGACTGGGAGCCGCAGATCTCGGCGGGTGTGGACATGGTGCCCACCGGCCGCGGCACCGACGTGCGCCTGGAGCAGACCGACCGGGTGAGCGCCGCCGAGCGCAAGCACGCGTCGCGGGTGCGGCGCGGACTGGTCACCGAGGACGGGGATTCGTGAAGGACGCGGTGCGAACCGCGGTGTTACGGGGAGTTTCGTTGTGACGGAGGTCGATTCCGCACTGGCGCGAGCTGTTTCGCCCGAGGGGCTGAGCGAGGCGCGCCAGGCGATCGCGGCGGCGCGCCGCGTGGTGGTCAAGATCGGGTCGTCGGCGCTGACCAGTTTGAAGGGCGGTCTGGACACCGAGCGCCTGGACCGGCTGGCCGACGCCGTGGAGGCGCGCATGCGGGCCGGTTCGGACGTGGTGGTGGTGTCCTCGGGCGCCATCGGCGCCGGGATCGCGCCGCTCGGATTGTCCAGCAGGCCAAGGGACCTGGCGACAAAGCAGGCTGCGGCCAGCGTGGGTCAGCTGGCCCTGGCGCACGCCTGGGGCACCTCCTTCACCCGCTACGGGCGCACCGTCGGCCAGGTGCTGTTGAGCGCCGACGATTTCGCGCGCCGCGAGCACCACCGCAACGCCCAGCGCACCCTGGACCGGCTGCGATCGCTCGGCGCGGTGGCCGTGGTCAACGAGAACGACACGGTGGCCACCGAGGAGATCCGTTTCGGCGACAACGACCGGCTCGCCGCCCTGGTCGCCCACCTGGTGGGCGCGGACGCGCTGTTCCTGCTCTCCGATGTGGAGGGGCTCTACGACGGCGACCCCCGCAAGGGTGCGGCGAATTTCATTCCCGAGGTGCGCACCAGCGCCGATCTGGACGGTGTGATCGCTGGCAGCGGCGGCGCGCTCGGCACCGGCGGCATGGCGTCGAAGCTGTCGGCCGCGCGGCTCGCGGCCGACGCGGGCGTGCCGGTGCTGCTGGCCGCCGCCGAACAGGCCGCGACCGCGCTGTCGTCGGGCACGGTGGGCACCGCGTTCGCCGCCCGCCCGGTCCGCCTGTCGGCCCGCAAGTTCTGGGTCCGCCACGCCGCCGACAGCCGGGGCGCGCTGGTGCTCGACGAGGGCGCGGTGCAGGCCGTCGCCCACCGCCGCCGCTCGCTGCTCGCGGCGGGCATCATCGGCGTCAAGGGCCGCTTCTACGGCGGCGACGTGGTGGATCTGCTCGCCGCCGACCACCGCCTGGTGGCGCGCGGCGTCGTCGAGTACGACAGCACCGAGCTGTCCACCATGCTCGGCCGCTCCACCACCGAACTCCCCGACACCATGCAGCGCCCCGTCATCCACGCCGACGACCTCGTCAAGGTCTGAGGCACGGAACCTGTTGCCGGGCAACGGGTTCCGCTCGGAGCGGATGTGGCCGACGCCCCGGTGAGGCGATCCTTGGCGCGCGTCGCCTACAACGGCGGGGCGCTGATCGTGCATCGGCGCAGTGCCTGGCGGCGCGCGCGGAGGAAGGACGACGACCTGCTCACCGAGGTCGGCCTCGACCGGCCTGAGATGCGCGCCGAGCACTATCGCACGAACTGTCCGGCGGTCAGCGCAGGCGACGATCACCGTGATTGTCGCGCCGCAGTCCGACCACCCGTGACCGTTTCGCGCTCTCGACCCAGAGGTTCGGTCTGCGGCGCGCTACGACGCCGGGGCGTCCGCGTGCGTCACACCGTGCCGGGTTGTGGGATGACGCCCGGTTGGTCGGTGTGGGAGGAGCCCTCGGCGGTGCCGGGGATCGGGCCGGTGACGCCGGGTTGGCCGCCCGGGTCGAGGGGGTGGGTTTCGCCCGACGGTGGGGACTGCTGGTCCGGGGGTGGGGCGGGTTCGGGCGCCGGGGCCTC
Source organism: Nocardia puris (assembly GCF_036051655.1). NCBI lineage: Bacteria > Bacillati > Actinomycetota > Actinomycetes > Mycobacteriales > Nocardiaceae > Nocardia > Nocardia puris. The sequence goes on from NZ_CP107943.1 coordinate 4,422,207, forward strand.
CTCGGTGGGTGCCGGAGGTTCCGGTGGTGCCGGTGCGTCGGTGGGTGCGGGGGCCTGCTGGGTCGGCGGTGCCGGGGGCTCCTCCGTAGGGGCCGGAGTTTCCGGTACCTCGCTTGGTACGGGGGCCTCCTCCGTGGGCGCGGGAGCCTCCTGCGTGGGCGGTGCCGGACTCTCCTCGGTGGGCGCCGGTGCCTCGCTCGGTGCGGGAGCTTCCTGCGTGGGCGCCGGTGTCTCCGAGGGAGACGGCGCGGGAGATTCGGTGGGAGCCTGCTGCGTCGGCGGTGCCGGACTCTCCTGCGGAGCGGGCGTTCCCTCCTCGGGCGGCGTGTCCCCGGACGAGGGCGGCGTTTGCTGAGTCGGCGCCTGTCCTTCCTCCGGCGTCCGCCCGCCCTCACCGGGCGCTTGACCGTTCTCGCCGGGAGCCTCCGGCGTCTGCCCATTCGCACCGGGCGACGACGGCGAATCCTGCGGCACCGGAACGTATTCCGCATCCGGCGCCTCCGGCTGCGGCGCGTAGTCCGGCGGCGGCACGGTGCCCAGATCGGCCACCGCGGGCGGCTCCGGCAGCGCGGGCACACCGGTCCCCGCCAGGGTGTAGGCGGGTTTGTAGATCATGTTCATGGCGAGCACGGCCTCTTGCCGCAGCGCCTCCTGCGCCATCTGCGCGTCGATGACGTTCGCCGCCTCCAGCAGCTGGGCGATGGCCCCGATCGGCCCCGACCCGCCGGGCGGCACCACGGCCAGTTTCACCGCCTCCGCGGCGGCGGCCACACCGCCGAGCCGCGCGCCCACCTCGCCCATCACCGCGCTCAGTTCCTCGACGGCGGCGGCGAAGCTGCGGGTGCTGGCGTAGGCGGCCTCGGCGGCCGCGCCCTCCCACGCCATCCCGTTCATCACGCGGTCGGCGCTGGTGCGGGTGAGCGGCATGGAGGTGGCCAGCGTGGCCGCCACCTCGAGCCAGGCGGTGGAGGCGCGCAGGATCTCGCCGGCGTCGATCTGCTGGGTCTTGGCGTGGATCTCCTCGTGCGGCATCGACTCGAAGTGCTCCATCGAGTTGATGTAGACGGGATCGGTGCCGGTCATCGCGGCAACCTCGCCTCGACGGCGCGCAGCGCCGCCGCGCTCGCGGCATCGGCCTCCTCGTAGAGTCCCGCGCTGATCAGGAACGCCTCCTTCATCCGGTAGGCGGCCTCGATGTAGTGGTCGAGCAGGGCGGCGGCGTCGCGCGCCTTGTGCCCGTACCCGGCCTGCAACTGCTGGGCGGAGACGAATCCGCCGAAGCCGCGCAGTTCTGACACCGATTCCAGCCGCTGCTGCAAATGGATCAGCCGGTCGGCCTGATGCTCGTACATCGCGGCGCAGCGCCGCGCCGCCTCGGGATCGAACGTGACGGTGCCTGCCTGCGCTTGCTGCTTGAACCGCGCGATATCGGCTCGGCTGTTCTCGATCGTCATGCGCACCCCCGGGGCTCGGTCGGTCCGACCCAGATTAACCGGTGCCGGCGACACCGGTGGGTGGCAGTCGCGGCCACACTGCGTCCGGCGGGCGTCGCGTTCACGGGGGTCGGCAGTCGACATGCGCTCGCCGAGCAAGAGGGGGCTCTGGCTCATGAAGGCTCGTGAGCCGGTGCATGGTGGTCGAAGGCACTGGTTCGCATAGTGTTCGGGCGCTCCTCGACTGGAGCGCCAGGTCCGATAGCGCGAATGTTGCTTCCTGGCAACCGGATATGCGGGATGGGAACTTCCGCGTGTTCGCCACACTGTTGCCCACGATTAACGGCGAGATCACAGTTCAGTGGTAACGCGCTGTGTCGCAGGGCAATTCATGTCGGTGGTGCGTTGCGTCGGCCGATGGTTATCTCGGTCATAGATCGCCCACCCGGCTGGCCGCGGAAGACCGGCTGTGACATTTTGTCAGCACACACCCGTCCGCCCGGGCGTCCTCCCGGGGGCATGTCAGCTCGGAGAGACGATGCGTATCGGAAAAGTCTTTGTCGTCGGGAGCGGTATCGCGGGGTTGTCGCTGGCAGCGGCAATGTCTCCGCATGCGGGCGAGGTCATCGTCGTCGAGCGTGACGCCGAGCCCGAAGGCCCTCGTCGCCGCCCGGGAGTGCCGCACGCGGCCCTGACCCACACGCTGATGGAGGGCGGACTGCGCGCCTTCTCCGAGTTGTTCGGTGACTTCCTCGGCGACCTCGCCGAGGACGGTGTGGTGCCACTGTCCATGTCCGCCGATCTCGCTTGGTGGACTTATCACGGCTGGGCCCACCGCCTCGACAATGCGCACAGGTTGCTCTCCTGCTCGCGGCCGTTGCTGGAATGGCGCATCCGTCGAATCGTCGCCGCATTGCCGAATGTCGAATTCCGATACCACACTCGGGTGACGGGTCTGCTCGCCCGGGGGGACGCGCGAGTGCACGGTGTCCGCACCGCCGACGGCGGCGAGCTCACCGGGGCGGACCTGGTGGTCGATGCCACCGGCCGGCACGCCCGCGGCGTCACCTGGTTGAAGGAACTCGGCATCGGGGAGCCGGAATCAACAGTCGTCGACATCGGATCGGGCCACACCAGCGTCCGGTTCCACGGGCCGTTGGCATTGGCCGATCCCTGGCGGGGAATAGTTCTGCAATCGGCGCCACATACCAGCAGGCGCGGCCAAATGCTTCCGATCGAGAACGGTGAATGGTTGCTCACTGTCGTCGGATGTCTGGGCGATCGCCCGCCCGCCGACTTCGAGGGCGTCCGCGAGTTCAGTGCGGGCTTGGCCGACCCTGTGCTCGGCCGTGTGCTCGAAGCAGTGGACCCGATCGAGGTGGCAGGCTTCCGTCCCACCGGCAACCGCCGTTTCGAGTTCGATGCTCTCCCGGTGTGGCCGGATGGTTTCGTTGTCGTCGGGGACGCCGCATGTCACTTCAATCCCGTATACGCCCAAGGCATGACGGTCGCGGCGCAGACAGCGCTGAGTCTGCGCGACATGATCCTGCGCGCTGGGCTCGGCCCGGGCAGCGGGCGCGCCCTACAGGCCCGGGTCACCTCGGCGGGTGAAGTCGCCTGGCTCACCGCGACGGGTGTCGACCAGGGGCTGTTGGCCGGCGACGCGCACCGTCCGGACTTGCGTGGGCGGTATCTGCAGCGCGTGATGAACCTCGGTCGCGTCGACGCGGGAGCCCAAGCGGCCGCCCTGGATCTGCTCACGCTCTGTGGTTCGCCGTCCGCCTTGTTCGGGCCGCGGGTGCTTCGCGCGCTGCCGAGGCGGATTCCCGCGATCCCGCGTCCGCGCATCCTGAAGGACGACGGTGATGACTGACTCGCGCTTGCACAGCCGTTGCGGCCTGTCCCCGGAAATCGTTCGGGCGGACGCCGGGAGTCCTACGCCGGTCCGGCGGCTGTCGGGGGACGGTCTATGGCTGAAGGACGACGGCGTCTACGGCTGCTACTACGGTGGAAACAAGCTGCGCAAGCTCGAATGGCTGCTGCCGGCCGCGGCGCGCGGTGGTGCGCGGGTGTTGTGCACGGCGTCGGCAGCGGGAGCGGCCCACGGCTTGGCCACTGCGGCCGCCGCGCGGCGGGTGGGCATCACCACCCACGTCGCGGTGGTGGACCAGCCGCCGAGTCCGGAGGTCGACGAGCAGATGGCGCGACTCCGGCGCGTCGCCACCGTGCACCACACACGCACTGTGCGCCGGACGTATCTGGCCGCGCCCGCGATCTTCGCGGCGGCGGCGAGCCGGCACCGGAGCAGGCCACGGATCATTCCGGCGGGCGGCTCCTCGGTCCGGGGAATGCTCGGGTACGTCGAAGCGGGGTTGGAGCTGGCCGAACAGGTCCGGGCGGGCGCGTTGCCCTGCCCGGACCGCGTGGTCCTGCCCGTCGGAACCGGCGGCACCGCCGCGGGCCTGGCGACCGGCCTGCACCTGGGCGGGCTGTCCGCCACGGTCATGGGCGTGATCATCAACGATCGACCCCGTTGTGACGAGCGGCGGCTTCGCCGGTTGCTGGTGCAGTGTCACCGGTTCCTGCGCGCTCACGGCGTCGGAATGCCGGAGGGGACGCCGCACGTGGAACTCAGGGACGAGTGGCTGGGAGCGGGATACGGGCATCCGACCGCGTCGGGGACGGCCGCCGTGGCCCGCGCGGCCGGTGATGACGGTGTGTCGTTGGACCCGGTGTGCTCGGGCAAAGCGTTCGCCGCGGCGCGCGAGTTGGCCGGCGAGGCGAATGTGCTCTTTTGGAACACCTTCGATGCGCGTGCCGCCGAGTTCTTCCCCGGAGACTGAGGGAGCGACGATGCTGGATACCTCCGCTCAGCCGGAGAACCGCCTCGAAACTGTCATCCGGCGGGCTCACGAGATCACGGGTACCCGATATCACCCCTATTTCGCGCTCAACGATATCGGGGCCGCGGTCTGCGCGCTGCTCGCCTTCGGTATGGGTGCGTTATGGCTGGATGATCACCGATGGCGCTTACCGATTCTCGCGGTCGCCGTGTTCTATTTTCCCGTGTACCCGATTCTGCTCTGGGCGAAGGAGCGTTATTGGGGGCTGGCGGCGCGGTCCTACTTGACCGATATGGTGGTGGTGCTCACGCCGATTTTTCTCGCGCTCGTCGTCGCCACCGGCGTACCGTGGCGTGTCGCGGTTACTTTTCTGGGCCTCTGCTTTCCGCTGGCGGCATGCTTCGCGCGCACTGGCTGCCTGCTGAGCGGCTGTTGCTACGGCCGCCCTGCGCCGGGTCGGCGGGGGCCGCTCATTGTGCGGTATCGGCGGGAGACGCAGCGACCGGCCGACCAATGGTGGCGAAAGGTGAGCGTCGGAGAGTCGGCCACGACCCCGGTGCACGCCGTCCAGGTCTGGGACATTCTCACCAATCTCGCCCTGCTTCTAGCGATCTCGGCATGGGTCGTTGTGCGCGCGGAGCCCACTCCTGAGGCGCTGCCCGCCTACTTGTCGGGGTACGCGACGGTGCGCTTCGTACTGGAGCGGTATCGCGGGCACCGGCACACGACGCGGCTCGGATACCTGAGTCACGCGCAGGTGGTGTGCCTCGCCGTGGTCGCGGCCTCGGCGGGGCTGCTGTGGTCCTTCGCTCACGTGTGACGCGACGTGGCGCTCAGTGCCACCGCTCGATCAGGGTCACCAGGGCTCGCAGGTCGCCCAGTCGGTCCGGGGGCGAGCCGAGCCGTACCAGCAGGTCGCGTGCGCTGTCGCAGTGCTGGCGCAACAGCGCCTCGGCGTGACGGCGGCCACCGGCGCGCTCGACCAGGTCCGCCAGATCCACGGTCTCTTCGATGCAGGCGGCAGACGGGGTCGCGTACCTTCTGCGGAGCTCCCGACCCGCTGCGGTGTCGGAGCACAACGCCGCCACCACCGGCACGGTCTTCTTCCGGCGAACCAGATCGGTGTGCGCGCGCTTGCCGGTGGCGGCCGGATGCGCCCAGATCCCGCGCAGATCGTCGGCGATCTGGTAGGCGAGGCCGACGTGGGCGCCGAACCGGCGCAGGATGTCGACCTGGCGCTCGGTGCCGCCCGCGGTCCGGCCGCCCAGCGCACACGCGGCTTCGAGCAGGGCGCCGGTCTTGCCGGCGGCCATGCGCAGGCACGCTTCGATGTCCACATCCGATTGCTGCTCGAAGGTGAGGTCGGCGGATTGGCCTTCGCAGAGGGTGCGCAGCGCGCGGGTCAATGTCGAAGTGGCCGCTGGTGCGCGTTCGGCGAGGAGGTCGACCGCGAGCGCGAACAGTGCGTCGCCCGCGAGAATCGCCGGGCCTACCCCGAATTCCGCCCAGACGGCGGGCCGGCCGCGGCGCATTTCGTCGGCGTCCATGACGTCGTCGTGAATGAGCGTGAAATCGTGAGCGAGTTCAACCGAAACCGCGGCGGCGAGCACCGCGTCGGTGTGGCCGGAACAGCCGGGTACGGTGCGCGCGGAGGCGATGACCAACGCGGGACGGATAGCCCGCCCACCGGTTTTCGAGGCGCCGGCCGTATGCCATCCGCGGTGCTGTCCGACAATTTCCGCCAGTGCGCTCGGCAGGGTTTCGACCACGGTGCGGTAAACGGGCTCGAACAGGCTCCGCGCCTCGCCGAGGACCGAGTCGGCAGTCGGTCTGTCCGCGGAAACGAGATTCGGAGAATTCTGCACGATACCGCCTTACCATCCGCACGAAATCATTCGCAGTCTAAGGGCGGATCATATGGTCCGCACGGCGGCGACCGGGGTCCGGCGGAATTTCGTGAGGTACGCGACAATTCGGATGAATTATTCGCGTTCGGTCCGGCGGAGACGAGCGGCTCCGCGGTATCAGCGGGCTTGCGCCGGAATGCGTTTCTGCAGCTGAGCGGCGATCTGGTCGGGTGAGGCGGGCACCACGCGCACGGTGTCATCCGCCTTGATCAGGTAGCGCCCGTCGTCGCGAACGTCGATCCAGGTGTAGTGGACGGGCGTGGGCGGCTCGTCGCGGTCCAGCCGCGGTTCGATGCGGATGTGCCCTTCGGCGGTGTGCGGTTTGAGCAGCAGCCTGCGAATGGAGGTGGCGCCGTTGCGGCTGACGGCCTCGGTGTCGCGCACGGCGGCCGAGTCGGCGGCGCGGGCGGGTTCGCGGCCCGCGGGGGCGGTGGGCAGCAGCGCGGCGATCCGGTGGCCCAGCTTGCCGACGTGCCCGATGGACAGGTGGATGCCCCCGCCGAAATCGGGTCGCTTCCCGGGTTCCTGCACGGCCAGCACGGCGCGGTCGTAGACGGCGCAAGCCAGCAGTCGCAGTTCGCTGCCCGGCGTGTGCCCGCCGCCGATGACGACGATCCTGGTGTGCGGTGCGGCGAGGATGCGCAGGCACGCGGACAGGTCGGGGTCGCCGCCGAGGGGCAGTCGCTCGGCGAGCTGCCTGCGCAGGGCCTCGGCGTCGTGCTCGGTGCGCGGCGTCTCCAGGATGCGCAGCGGGAACGGGTGGCGATCCACCTCGGTCTCCCGCCAGACATGGGCGAACTCGTCCGGGGTGAACGTCCAACCCACGCCGAATCACTCCTTACCGAACCCACGAACTGACCGCAGCATAACGGTGCCGCGCGCCGCGCGACGAACTGTCTGTGAACTGGTACCACATGTTTGACGGCTAACGTCACGGCCAAATCTCGGATATATCCAGACAAGCCCTGATTTCCCGCGCGCGGTGAGTATCCCGTTCCGGCGCGCTGAGCAGGGTCGACGGGAGAGATGCGTGCAGGTACTCGGTTCGTGGAACGACAGCTCGACGATCGGCCCGCTGGCGGGCGGCAAGGCGCGCGGACTGCACAGGGTGCACAACGGCGGTTTCCGGGTGCCCGAATGGGTGGCGCTCGGCACCGACGTGTTCGCGGCCTTCGCCGCCGAGAGCGGGGTGGACGCCGCGATCGCCGAGTTCGCGCGGATCGAGGACCAGGACCGCGCGGTCGCCGCGTCCGCGGAGCTGCGTGCCGCGATCACCGCCGCACCGCTGCCCGCCGCGTTGCGGGAGTTGATCGACCGCGCGTACGCCGACCTCGGCGGCGGCCCGGTGGCGGTGCGCTCGTCCACGGTGGCCGAGGACGGCGACGCCCACTCCTACGCGGGACAGTTCGACTCGTTCCTCAACGTGAACGGCGCCGACGCGGTGGCCGACCGGGTGCGTGACTGTTGGGCGTCGGCGTTCTCGGAACGGTCCACCCGCTACGCGTTCGCGCGCGACCTGCCGCGCGGCGGAGCGCCCGCGGTGGTGGTGCAGCGGCTGGTGTCGGCGCGGGTGAGCGGCGTGTTGTTCACCGCGAACCCGAGCACCGGCGCGTCCGACGAGATGGTCGTCAGCGCGGTGTACGGGCTCGGGGAGGGTCTGGTGTCCGGCGCGGTCGACGCGGACACCACGGTGGTGGACAAGGATTCGGGCGTCGTGCTCGACACCGTGGTCGGCGACAAGGAGCGCAGCTACACACCCGGGGCGGAGCAGGGCTGCGCGATCGCTGACGTCGACGCCGCCGCGCGCGGTGCCGCCGCGCTCACCGACGCGGAGCTCGCCGAACTGGTGGAGCTGGGCCGTAAGATCGAAATCGTCTGCGGCGCACCGCAGGACGTGGAGTGGGCGATCGACGACGTGGGGGTCTGGGTGCTCCAGTCCCGCCCGATCACCACCCCGCTCGCGCCCGCCCGGCGCGCGGCGGCGCTGTTGCGCGGCGCGGGTGAAACGCTGGCGCCCGGGGAGATGCGCATCTGGGACAACTCCAACATCATCGAAAGCTTCAGCGGCATCACGTCTCCGCTCACCTACACCACGGCGGCCGACATCTACGGCCGCGTATATCGCGGCTACGCCGAGTCTTTGCGGGTACCACCCGCGCAGGTGCGCCAGACCGAGGCGTGGACTCCCGTGCTGCTCGGCTACTTTCACGGCCGGGTCTACTACAACCTGCTGCACTGGTATCGCATGGTCGGCATCGCGCCCGGCTATCCGCTCAACCGCAAGGTGCTCGAGGCGGCGCTCGGCGTCGACGAACCGCTGCCCGATGAGATCGCGAAGACGTTGCGGCCCTTCACTTTCCGCAACCCGATCGCCAAGGCGCGCTCGCGGGCGGTGACCACGGTGACCTACCTGCGCCGCCTGTTCGGCATCGACGCGCTGGTGGAGCGGTTCCTCGACGAGTTCTACCGCGTGTACGACCGCTACGACGCCCTCGACTACGCGAACCTCTCCGGCGAGCGGGCCTACACGGCCTACCGCGAGGTGGATCGCGACCTGGTGCGACGCTGGGGCCCGCTGATGGTGCTGGACGCGATTCTGCTCACCTGCACCGGCGCGCTCTACATCCTCACCAAGCTCTTCCTGCCCAAGGCCCCGGAGTGGTTCCTGTACGCGGTGGTGGGTCCGGGCGCCGACGTGGAGTCGGCCGAACCCGCCCGCGCCATGACCGCGCTGGCCCGCTCGGTGCACGCCGATCCGGCGCTCGCCGAGCTGGTGCGCACCACCCCGCCCGGCGAGATGTGGGCGAAGCTGGACGACTATCCCGCCTTCCGCGCCGAGGTCGACGCCTATCTCGATCGCTACGGCTACCGCAGCCTGGACGAACTCAAGCTCGAGACCCCCGATCTGCGCGAGGACCCGTCCGGGCTGTTCATCATGCTGCGCAGCGCGCTCGGCCGGGTGGGCGAGGCCGCGCCCGACGACCGGCGCGGCGACGCCGAGGACTACCTGAACGCGCACCTGGGCGGCGTCCGGCGCCGCGTCTACGAGCGGTTGCGCGCCAAGGTGTCGCGGTGCGCCGCCCACCGCGAACGGCTGCGCTTCTGCCGCACCAGGGCGTTCGGCATGGTCAAGCGGATGATCCGCGCCATGGGCCGCGATCTGGTGGCGCGCGACGTGCTCGACGAGTTCGGCGACGTCTTCTACCTCACCGTGCACGAACTGCGCGGCTGCTACGAGGGCGCGGACACCGCCGCGCTGCGCGGTCTGGTCGCGGCCCGCAAGGCGCGGCGCGGTCCGGACGCCGAACTGGTCGCGCCCGCCCGTTTCGTCACCCACGGCGACGCCTTCGGCCGGGCCGAACTGGCCGAGCAGGGTTGGGTGCCGATCACCGACACCCCGGCCGCGACCGCGGGCACCGTGCTGGAGGGCACCCCTTCGGCGGCGGGCGTCGTGGAGGGCGCGGCGGTGGTGGTGGACGAGCCGAGTGACGTCGCGGGCGGCATCCTGGTGGCCTACCGCACCGATCCCGGGTGGGTGGCGGCGCTGCCCTCGGCGTCGGCGCTGGTGATCGAGCGCGGCAGCCCGCTCACCCACGTCGCGATCGTGGCGCGCGAACTGGGCGTCCCGACGGTCGTGCAGGTCCGCGACGTCACGAGAAAGATACGGACCAGTATGCGGATTCGGGTCGACGGGACCGCGGGAACGGTTACTGTGCTGTCCGAAGGAGATCACGGCGATGGCACCTGACAAAGACGTTGCGGCCGTTCGGGATTGGTTGCTGCATCCGGCCGCCGACACCGGTGTGCATCTGGCCGACGAAGCCGACGGCTGGGCATTCCGCGGTTATCCCGAATTGGCGGACCAGGCGTGGTCGATCGCCGCGCTCATGCGCGCGCACGGACTCGACAGCGGGGGTGGCGCCTGCGTCATCATGCCCACCGGCTTCGCCTGTACCGCCGCGTTCTACGCGGTGTGGGCGTGCGGCGGGGTGTTCACCCCGATCGCGCCGCCGATGTTCGGCGATCTCGAGCAGATCATCGCGCACATCGCGTCCATCCTGGCGGTCGCCGAACCGCAACTGGTGGTCACCTCGCCGGAGTTCGAGGACCTGGTGCGCCGTGCGGCGACGGCGGCGGGACGCACCGACGAACCGCTGGTGATCGGCCCGGACCTGCCCGACCCGCCCGCCGACCGGGTGCTCGGTGAGCCGGACGAGTGCGCACTGCTGCAATTCACCTCCGGCTCCACGGGCACGCCGCGCGGCGTACGGGTGAGCTGGCACAACCTGGCCAATAACATCGCGATGATCTCCCGCCTCATCGACTGGCGGCCGGGCGAGGCGATGGTGTCGTGGCTGCCGCTGTACCACGACATGGGATTGGTGGGCGCGTTCCTGACCACCGTCACCAACCAGGGCGACCTGTACCTGATGCGGCCCGACCAGTTCGTCCGCGACCCGGCGCGCTGGCTGCGCGCCATGGCGCACGCCCAGCACTCGCCCTCGCCGTCGTTCGCGCTCGGCTACGTCGCGCACCGGGTCCGGCCGGAGGAGATCGAGGAACTGGACCTGTCGGGCTGGCGCACGCTGGCCGTCGGCTCCGAACCGGTCGAGGTGGCCGACCTCCAGTCCTTCGCCGCGCTCACCGGCCCGCGCGGGTTCTCGATGTCGGCCTACACCCTGGCTTACGGCTTGGCGGAGGCCACGCTCATGGTGACCTCGTCGGCGCGGAACCGGCCGATCACCGCCCTGCGGCTGGACACGCCCACTCTGCGTTTCGGGGAGCCGGTCGGCGTGCTGGCCGAGGAATTCCTCGACGACCGACGCCGGGTGGAGGGCGCGGGCTGGATCACCGGTCTCGGCTACTCCACGCCGGAGTCGACTGTGCTCGCCGTCGATGAGGACGGGCGCGAGCTGCCCGACGGTGTGCTGGGCGAACTGGTCGTCGTCGGCGATTCGGTGGCGATGGGCTACACGGGCGATTCGGCGACCGCCGCCACCCGCCTCGCGGACGGCAGGCTCTACTCCGGCGACGCCGGATTCCTGCACCGCGGTGAGGTGTTCGTGCTCGGCCGCATGGGCACCAGCCTGAAGGTGCGCGGCCGTTCGGTGTTCATGGAGGACGTGGAATCGCGCGTCGCCCGCGAAACCGGCATCACCAAAGGCAAATTGGCGGCCGTCGCGCTCACCGACGTGGGCGCGCCCGGCATCGCGCTGTTCGCCGAGGCGCCCTCGGGCGAGTGGATCGGCAAGGTCCGCAAGATCATTCGCGGCGAGCTCGGTCCGGCGGCCGCCATCACGATCGTCACCGGTCCGCGCGGCACCATCCGCCGCACGTCCAGCGGGAAGCCGCGCCGCCGTCACCTGTGGCAGCTGTTCCGCGACGGTGGGCTCACCGGTGTGGAGGTGCACGAGGCCGACGGGACCTCGGCGCTGACGCATCCGGCAGACGCGAAAGCCACCTCGGCACAACGAGATTCGATTGTGATCGGCGTGTCCAGCGATGCGCCGGGCGGCACGGCGGCCGGGGCGCACAGCGAATCCGGGTCCGCCGACGACCTGCCCACCCCCGCCTTGCCGCGCGAGCGGATCGAGCAGCTGCTCGACGGTGCGCTGGAAAGCGTTGTCGTACCGGCTGATTCGGCCGTGCTGTTCGAGGGCTCGCTCGCGGAGGGGTTCGGCAACGAGGGCTCCGACGTGGACTTCCTGGTGGTGGCCCCCGGCGACGAGCAGTTGCCGACGCTGCCGACGGTGCTGTTCATCGATGGCCGCCGGGTGGAGGTGCGCACCCGGTCGCTCGCGCAGCTGCGCGGCCAACTGGAGCGCGCGGCCCAGGCGGACCCGTCCGCGCTGGACGAGGACCTGCTCAACCGCTGTCAGCGCTTCCTGCACGCCACCGTGGTCCGATCCGGCGCGGTGGACCTCGCGGGACTGCGGGAGATCCTGCCGCACCGGGTGTTCCGCGATGTCGTCGCCGACTGGTGGGCGGCGCGCGCCACCCAGGCCCTGCGCTACGCCGTCGCGCTGCGGGCGCTGCGCGCCGAGGACGAGGCGATCGAATGGGCCCGCGACGGACTCACCCAGGCGGTGAAGGCGTGGGCGGCCCGGCAGGGCGAGACCTATGTCGAGACGAAATGGCTGCCGCGCCAACTGGATCGGCTCGGTGGCCCGTTCGCCGACCGGTACCGGGACCTGAGCGACCCGGCCGCCTGGACGGTGGACGATCGAGACCTGGGTGATCTGCCGTCGGGTGTGGATCGGTTCGCCGACAGCCGACGCGTGGGCGGCGAGAGCTCCGACGGCCGGCGCGCGGACGGCGGGGGTTCTGTCGACCGGCGCGACGGCGAGGAGCATTCCGACGGTCGACGCGACGGCGAGGAGGGTTCCGACGGCCGCCGTGATCCGCAGGGCGGTTCCGGCATCCTCGGCGCGGCCAAGGCACGCGCCCTCGCCGCGAACACCACTTGGGACGAATTCTGGTCGCTGGTGGCCGATCTCGGCATCACCGACGTCGCCGACGATCCGCACCGGGTGCTGTTCGCGCGCCGTCCCGGCGTGACGACGTGGACCATCGGCGGGCGCGTGCACGTCCTGCGCGACGACGCCGAGGTGTTCGTACTCTCCGCCGAGGCTGTCACCGCGTGGCGCTCGGTGGTCTTCAAGCACTCCGTGCGCGACGTGCTCGCCCGCGCCCCGCGCGATATCGCGCCCGACCTGGGCGAATTCGTGCGTCTGGGCCTGGTCGGCCTGCAATGGCGCGGTGCGGAAGTGATCCGCCCGGCGCTCGCCATGTGCAAGGTCGCCGCGCCCTGCACGCCCGTCCCCGGCGCGTACGCGCCCGCGCTCGGGCTCACCGGCGCGGCCCGCGACGACGCGGCCGTCGCGACGCTCTGCCCGCTGCCCGCGCGCCGGTTCACCGAGTGCGCACTGAATCTGGTGTGGTCGAATATCGTGCTGGAGAACGCCAGGGAGGATCTGGCGGGCGCGGTCAAGGACGCCCAGGGCGGTGTCGCCGACATCTCCGCGCACCGGCTGGTCGCCATGGCGGTGCGAGTCCTGCTGTCCGCCTTCGGTATTCACCCGCTGCCCGCCGACGTGTCCCCGGCCGCAACCGTAGCGCGCCTGCTGCCTCCGCACGCGTCCGGTCGCGCGGAGGTGCTGGCACTGCTGGATTCGGCACGGCGCGTGCGGTTCTCGCACCTGCTCGCCGCCGGTGGTGACACGTCCTCGGCGCTGGCCACGCTGGACGATTTCGTGGCGCTGGTGCGCCGGGTGGCGGGCGGGGCCGACGCCGCCGTCGTGTTCCCGGCCTCGTTCGATTCGCGCGACCAGTGGCGGCGCACCCTGGCCATCGGCTACGACTGGCTGCGCCTGGCCTCCTACCTGAACACCGACCTGCCCCTCGACGAGGCCCGCGACCTGCTCACCAGCGGCGGCCAACAGCCTCACCTGCGTGAAAGCGAGGCGACATGACCGCCGACACCGCCACCGCCGTACGCCGCCTGGTCCTGGCCATGGCCCCCGAACCGCCGGCCGAACTCGCCGACGACCACCGCCTCATCGAGGACCTCGGCTTCGACTCGCTGCGCCTCATGGAACTCACGGTCGTCCTCGAACGCGCCTTCGACCTCCCCAGACAACGCCCCGAGGACCTGGCCGGCGTCCTGCGCGTCGGCCAGGTCATCACCCTGGTCGACCGCGCGAGCGCCGCCCGCCCCACCAGCGAGGTGCCCTCATGAGCCCCGCGCACCGGTTGACCGAGCTGAGGCGGAGCGCACCTCGGACCCAAGGCGCAATGTCGGCGTGCGGCGGGACTGCCGCCGGAGCGACCACCCGACCGGCGTCCGGTCCGCGCGCGACCGCCGAATCCCGCCCCGCCCGAGCCGTCCGGACCGTGCGGCGCAGCGCGGCCTACTACGTCGGGGAGGGGCAGGCATGAGCGATCGCGAAACAGTCCTGGTGACCGGCGCGACCGGACTGGTCGGTGCCGAGGTGGTGGCGCGGCTGTCGGCGGCGAGCAGGCCGGTGGCGGCGGTGCTGCACAGCGCGGCCGACATCGTGCGCAATGACGGCACGCTGCTGGAGGCGGGCATGCCCGTCGCGGGCGACATCCGGCGCCCGGGTTTGGGGCTCTCCGCGCGCGACGAGGCCGATCTCGCCGAACGGGTCGGGCTGGTGGTGCATTGCGCGGCCACCACCGCGTTCGACGCCACCGAGGCCGTCTACGACGAACTCAACGTGCGGGGCGCGCGCCACGCCATCGACCTCGCGCTGCGCTGGGACGTGCCGCTGGTGCACGTGAGCACCGCCTACGTGTGCGGGATGCGCGGCGGCACCGTCACCGAGGACGAGCTCGAGGCGGGGCAGACCTTCGGAAACGGCTACGAGCGCAGCAAGTTCCGCGCCGAACAGCTGGTGCGAGAGGCGGGGGAGCGGGGCTTGCAGTGGGCGGTGGTGCGCCCCGGCATCGTCACCGGCGCGACCGGCGGCGGCGAGATCCGCGACTACAAGAACCTCTACACCGTCGTGAAACTGATGGTCGAGGGCAAACTGCGCACTTTGCCCGGCCGCTACGACGCGACCCTCTCGCTGGCCCCGGTGGATCACGTGGCCGACGTGATCGCCGCCGCCGCGCTGGATTTCGACTCCGCGCACGGCCGCACCCTGCACGCCCTGGGCCGCGACACGCTCTCCCTGCGCGACGTCTCCGACGTGCTGGCCGAGTACCCCTCGTTCGAGGTGGCCACGTTCGTCCCCGAATCCTCCTTCGCCGAAGACGATCTCGAGCCGGTGGAGCGGGAGTACTACCGCCGCATCGGATCCCTGTACACCACGTACTTCCGGCGCCGCCTCGACTTCGAGACCACCCGCGCGGAGATCCTGCTCGGCAGACCCTCACCCGCGACCGGCAAGGACTACCTGCGGCTGCTGCTGGACCACTGCCTGGAGTCCGGCTACCTGGGGGTTCCGCTGCCCTCGATCGAAGCGATCCTGGCCGCCAACGGATTCGACGGGAGCGGCCGATGACCACCGCACCGCAGCACACCGTCGAGGACCGCCTGCGCGCCGTCCTCACCCGGCTCACGCCCTCTCCGGACAAGGTCACGGCCTACGTCGGCGACACCTACGTGCGGGAAACCGCCGAACAGCTCGAGCGCCTCGAGATCGACCCGGTCGCCTTCGCCCGCCGGCACTCCCTGCTGCTGCTCAAGCCCGACGCCATCGTTGCCCGCTCCGTAGAACCGACGCTGGAGTGGTTGCCCGCCAACGGTTTCCGCGTCGTCGCCGCGCGTCGCCTGACGGTGAACCCGCACCTGGTGCGCGCGCTGTGGTATTTCGCCTGGAACATCGCCTCCCGCGAGCGCAGGCGGTTGGCGGACCTGCTGGTCGGCATCTCCGACGTGCTGGTTCTGGTGGTGCGCGCCCCCGACGGCGAACTGCCCGTGCCGATCCGGCTCACCGAGGCGAAGGGCCCCACCGATCCGCGCCGCCGCAAGCCCGGCGAACTGCGCTACGCGCTGGGCCGCCACAACTTCCTGCTGAACCTGGTGCACACGCCCGACGATCCCGCCGACGTCCTGCGCGAGCTGGCGATCTATTTCGACGAGGACACCAGGGCCGAGGTGCTGGCCGAGGCGCTGGCGGGCGCGGACCGCTCCGCCGACGCCGCCGCGGCCGCCGCCAACCTGTACGGCACCGTGCCCGCCCGCAGTTTCGAGCGCGAGGAGGCGCTGCGCGTCGTCCGGGACGACCTGGCCAGGGCCGGTATCGCCGCCGAGGGCGACGGCGCGGATCTGCTGTACGCGGCGTGGGCGGCCGGGGTGCGCCCGGATCCGTGGTCGACGCTGGTGCTCGGTTCCTACGTGCTGCCGATGCGGGTCGGAACGCAGTCGCAGACCCTGCCGCCCGTCACCGCCCGAGAATGGATGGAGGGACGATCGTGACGACACACGCGGCCGCCGAGAAGGCGGCGACGCACATCAG
Source organism: Nocardia puris (assembly GCF_036051655.1). Classification (NCBI taxonomy): domain Bacteria; kingdom Bacillati; phylum Actinomycetota; class Actinomycetes; order Mycobacteriales; family Nocardiaceae; genus Nocardia; species Nocardia puris. Next base: position 4,438,373 of record NZ_CP107943.1, read on the forward strand.
CACCATCCCACGGCAGCTGGCGCACCGGTGCGCCGTGTCGGAGGTGTTCGTCACCTCCCTCGACACCCTCGGCCCGGATTCCTTCCTGGTCGGCGCCCAGCTGCCGCGCATGCACGCCTACTACGGCGATCACGCGGGATCCCAAGGGCTGCGCCATGATCCGCTGCTGGTGATGGAGGCGGCGCGGCAGGCGGCCATCGCGCTCACCCACGAGTTCTACGGCGTGCCCACCGACCGCGCGTTCGTGGTGCGCACCTTCAACGGCACCGGCGCCGACACCCGCGCCTGGGAAACCGGTGTGGCGCCGAGCGATCTGGTGATGCGGGTGCGGGCGCCGAATCATCACCGGCGCGGCGACGTGCTGCACGGCCTGGATATGGTGCTGGAGATCTTCGCGGACGGCGAACCGATGTTCACCGTCGACGGGTCGTTCTCCTGGACCACCGCGAGCCACTGGACCGCCCTGCGCGACGGATTCCGGAAGAGCTTGGGGCTCGGGCCTTTCCGCGGTGCGGCGCCGATCGGGGAGCGGGCCGACGCGGCGTCGGTGGGCCGGGGCAGCAAACGCAACGTGGTGATCGGCCCGCCCGAACGCGACGGCGATATCGCGCGTGCCGACCTGGTCTCGGACCTGTCGCACCCGTTCCTGTTCGACCACCAGCTCGACCATGTGCCCGGCAGCCTGCTCATCGAGGCGTGCCGGCAGATCGGGCTGAGCCTGGTGCTGCCGGAGCTGCCGCGCCCGGTGAGCGTGGCCAGCACCTTCGAGCGATTCGTGGAACTGGATCTGCCGGCCGAATGCGTCGGCGAGATCATCGAATCCGGTGCGGGCACCGCTGTGGTGCGCGGCGAGATCCGGCAGGCGGGGGCCGTGGCGGCGCGCGTCGACGTCGAGTTCGCCGGGGACGCGCTGGACGCCGAACCGATCGTGGACGGCGCATGAGTTCCGAACTGCTGCGCACCACGCGCGCGTTCCGCAAGCGGCTGGATCTGACCCGCCCGGTGGCGCGCCGAGATCTATTGGAATGCCTGGACATCGCGGTGCACGCGCCGAGCGGCACCAACCGGCAGCCGTGGCGCTTCGTGATCGTCCAGGACGCCGACACCCGTCAGGCCATCGCCGAGTACTATCGAAAGGCGTTCTCCGCCTACCTCTCCGCGCGCACGCCGCGCCCGGACCAACTCGGTGACCTGGAGTCCGGCCGCTACCTCGCCGACCATCTGCACGAGGTGCCCGCGCTGGTCCTGGTCTGCTCGCTGGGCCGCCCGCCCGCCGACGGCAACGCCCACCGCCTGGCCAGTTTCTACGGCTCGATCTATCCGGCGGTGTGGAATTTCCTTCTCGCCCTGCATGATCGGGGCATGGGCGCCACCATGACCACCGCCCACCTGGTCTACGAGCGCGAGATCGCCGACCTGCTGTCGATCCCGTTCGACGAGGTCACCCAGGTGGCGCTGCTGCCGGTGGCGCACCTGCGCCCGGGGTCCGCGTCGCCCGCGCCGCGCCGCGCGCCAGCCGACGAGGTCACCTATTGGGATCGGTGGAACGCGTGAGCGATGCCCCCGGCGCGCTCGCATCGATCGCGCGCGTCTGGCGGTTCACCGCCGTCATGTACAAACCGCACTACCTGCTCTACGGCATCGTCTGGGTGCTGGCGGTGGAGGGCACGGCCGCCCTTGTGTCGCAACCGGATACGGCGTGGCGGCCCGGCTGGGCGACGGTGGTGCGGATCGCCGTCGTCGCCGCGGTGCTGCTGTACCTGCGCATGGTGGACGAGCAGAAGGACCTGGAGTACGACCGCATCCACAATCCCGACCGGCCGCTGGTGACCGGCGCGGTGAGCGCGGGGGAGTTGCGGGCGGCCATGGCCGTGATCGCGGTCGTCACCGTCGGCGCGAGCCTGGCGTTGTCGGTGGGCTCGGCGCTGGCGATGGCCGCCACGCTGGGCTACGGGCTGTTCCTGTGGGCCGTGGAGCGGCGGTCGGTGGCGGTGCGCGAGGGCATCCTGCTCAACCTGCTGGTCACCTACCCGGTGCAGCTGGTGCTCACGGCGTATGTGCTCGTCTCGGCGATCGACACGGGTGAGGTGTCGGCGACGCCGCGCCTGTTCGCCGTGGCGGTGCTGTTCGCGGGCGCGTTCCTGCAATTCGAGTTCGCCCGCAAGACCTCTCGTGAGCACCGCGCGGGGGAGCACCTGTACTCGAATGCCCTCGGGGTGACGGGCGGCACCGTCGCGATCGTCGTGTTCGCCGCGCTGGCCTCGGTGGTGGACATCCTGCTGGTGCGGTCGTGGGGCTACACCGGAGCGGAGGCCGCGCTCGCGTGGATTCCCCTGGCGCTGTTGGTGATTCCGGTGGCGGGCGCGGTCGCGTTCCGGCGCGGGACGAAGCCGGACTACCCGATCCTGCCCGCCGTGGGCTTCGTGTTCGCCCTGTATCTCACGCTGATCGCGCAAGCGGTGGTGCTCACCCCCACCTGACAACGGCGGACTACCCGTCGGCCTGGCGCGCGACCAGGATATTCTCCGGCGATACGGTGGGGACCACCTGTTCCAGCGTGAAACCGTTGCGCGCCAGCAGGTCCCGGTACTCCGCCACCGTGCGCTCCCGCCCGCCGACGTTCACCAGCATCTCGAGGTCGATGTACTTGCCGGGGTGGGGCCGATCGTGTTCGGGCAGCACGATCTCGATGAGCAGCAGCCGGGAGTGGGACTTCATCGCCGCGCGCACGGCCCCGAGAATGCGCGCGAGATCGGCCTCCGGCCAGTCGTGCACGATGTGCTGGAGGATGTAGGCGTCACCACCCTCGGGCACCGACTCGAAGAACGAGCCGCCCACCACCTCGCACCGCTGCGCGAGGCCGTCTTCCGCGAGCCGGTCGGGCACGTCGGCCACCACCTGCGGCAGATCGAGCAGGACGCCTCGCGCACCCGGGGTGCGGCGCAGGATCTCGGAGAGCAGCATTCCGGTGCCGCCGCCGACATCCACGATCACCCCGTAGCGGCTGAAATCGTAGGCGTTGAGCAGGGCTTCGCGGCCGATGCTGTTGACGCTGGCCATCGCCCTGTCGAACAATTCGCCCACTTCGCGATCGGTCTGCGCGAGTTCGAAGAACTCGGCGCCGCCCGAGGCGATCGGGCGTCCGGTGCGCACCGCGTCGGTGAGCTGCGACCAGCGTTCCCGGTGCAGCTTCGATCCGACGAACAGCGCCATGTCCCGCAGCGTCACGGGCGAGTCGCCGCGCAGCACCTGGGCGGTCTTGTTGAGCCGGTAGCGGCCGTCGCGGTCCTCGGCGAAGAAGCCGTGACTGATCAGCAGCCGCAGCAGGCGCCGCAACGCGTCCTCATCGGCGCCGACGGCGGTCGCCAGATCGGCGGCGGAGCGGGGCCCCTTGGCGAGTTCGTCGGCGATGCGCAGTTCGGCGGCCGCGGCGATGGCCTGGGCCAGCCAGCCCGCGGTCATCATCTCCAGCACCGCGATCTCGCTCGGCACGAGCTTGCGGTGCAGGAAGACCAGTCCCGCCCGGAACCGCTCGACCGCCCGCACCAGCGGCAGCGGTGGCATCGTGTTGCGTCCTGGGGCCATGACGGATTCCATTCCCTCGGGTGGTCGGCACACGCCGGGTCGAGCCTACCGCCGCGTGCCCACGAGAAGAGGGAAACCGCAGGTGAAGTGCCTATGGTCTTCACCAGCGCGGGCGCAGCGTCACCGGCAGCCGGTCGGGGGAGGGCACGAAGTCCGTGGTGTTCGCGCGCACCGTGTGCCCGGGGTCGGGGTCGACCCGCCAGCGGGCGAACAGCGCCGCCGTGGCCAGCGTGACGGTGAGGATCGCGAAGGTGTTGCCGGGGCAGTGCCGGGCGCCGACGCCGAACGGCAGGATCGCCTTCTTGTCGATCTCCTCGACCCGTCCGGGGAACCACCGGTCCGGGTCGAAGGTCTCCGGCGCCGGGTAGTAGCGCTCGGTGTGGTGCACGAGGTACGGGCTGTACACCACCATCGCCCCGTCGGGCAGGGTGACGCCGCCGAGCGTGACCGGTCCGTCGGCGGTCTGCGTGCTCACCCACGGCCCCCAGAACCGCAGCGTCTCCAGCACCACGCTCCGCAGGTAGGGCAGCGAGGTGACGTGCTCGGGCCGCACCGGTTCGCGACCCACGAAGTCGTCGAGCTCGCGCCGCAGCTCGTCGCCGATCCCGGGATCGCGCGCGGCCTCGTGCCACACCCACGCCATGATCGAGGCGGTCGAGCCGACGCCGGCCGCCAGCATGAGGATCAGCTCGTCCACGATCTCCTCGTCGGACAGCGTCGCGCCCGTCTCGTCGTCGGTGTGGCGCACCAGCGCGGAGAGCACATCGTGGAAATCCCGGTCGGCACGCCGGTATTCGGCCACCACGGCGCCGATCTCGCGGCGCAGCGCGGCGGCCTTGGTCTTGAACCGGTGATTGGCCACCACGCGCATCCTGCGCACCGGCGGCGGCAGCGCGGCCCGCTGCACCACGTGGCTCAGCAGCCACGGAATATTCTGGCGCACTTCACTTTTGGCGTCGGCGCCGAAATCGGCGGTGAACAGCGTGGCGGTGATGACGTCGAGCACCAGCCGGTGCGCTTCCGCCACCAGGTTCAGCGGGCGGTCGGCGGGCAGCGAGCGCGCCCACTCGTCGGCGAGTCCGGCGGCGACGGTGGCGTATTCGGCGAGCCTGCGCTGTCGCAGCGCGGGCGCGATCATGCGGCGGCGCAGTTCGTGGGGTGTGCCGCTGAGCACGTTGGACGCGCCGCGCAGCACGTCGTGCACGGCCTCGCGCATCTCCTCGCGGTGGAACGCGCCGGCCGTGCCGAAGCCGACCTCGCGGATCAGCTCCGGCGTGGTGAGCACGTAGGCCGGTCGCGGGCCGAGGTAGATGCGCACGATCGGGCCGAGGTCGGTGAGCGAGGTGACGAAATCGAGCCCGCCGCGCAGCGCGACCAGGCTGTGCCCGAGCAGCGGGAGCCCTCCCGGGGCGGTCGGCACGTCCGAAAGGCGCTGAACGGAAACCTCTTTCGCCACGGACTCATAGACCGCGACCATCGCGCCGGTGAGCGTGGACTGGCGGGTGGAATCGGTGTGCCCGGCCAGCGCGTACCGCATCGACTCCAGCCGCGACGGGTCGGCGGCCAGCTCCCGCAGGGTCCGCGCGATTGCGCTGGGCGACGGGTCGGCCGTGCGTGCCCCACCGCCCTTCGGCACGGTCTCGTCCATGTCGGGGTCGCAGTAGACCACCGGCAAGCCCATCGCGACCGCTTCCAGCAGCGCCATCCCTTGCGTGTCGAACCCCATCGACGGGAACAGCAGCACATCGTGGCGCGCCATCGCCGCCAGGCACTCGCCCTGCGGCACCGCCCCGTGCAGCCGCACCCGCTCCTCGATCCCCGCCGCCGTGACGGCCTCCCGCGCGGCCCCCTCCTGATCGCCGCTCCCATAGATGTCGAGCGTGCACTCCGGCGCCAGCCGCACGGCCTCGATCGCCTCGAGCAACCGCTTCTCGGCGGACAGCCGCGCGCACCACACGACACGCAGGGATGTGCGCTCAATGTCGGACCCGGTAGTTACTCGCGTTGTGAGATCCTCGGCGGCCAGGGAATTCGCGACCTGCGCGGGTGACCCGGCCACGCCCGAATCCACCGCCGCGCGCGCCGCGTCCAGCAGGTCGTCGTCGATTCCGTTGGAGATCACCGTGATCGGGCGCTCCAGTCCGTGGTCGCGGAAGCGGCGGGCGAAGTGCTCGGTGGGCACCACGACGTGGTCGGCGTTGCGCGCGTGACCGACCATCGTGCGCCAAGCATGATGGGCCGCACGGGATTCCGGCAGCGGCGGCAGCGGGTCGCCGTGCGGGACGAAACGGCCGTGCAGGGCGCGCATGGTGAGCGCCGACAGGTACGGGGTGGGGGAGGTGTGCTGGATGAACGCGTCGTCGCGGCTGTGCACGGTCTGCACCACGGGAATTCCGTGCCTGCGCGCGGCCCGCAATCCCGCGACGGCCACGCCGTAGGTGGTGTGCAGATGCACCACGTCGACCGGTCCGCGCACCGCGAACGCGGCGTCGATGCGCTTGTTGTTCTCGGCGGTGGGCAGCACGGCGGCGAATCCGTTCACCGAAACGCCCGCGAGTGCGGAAAGGACCACGAGGTCGGGGTCGTATTCGGTAGATTCGCGCGTGGGCGCGGCGAAGATCGTGACCTGGTGACCGGCCCGTTCCAGGCCCCGCCGCAGGGCGTTCACCGATGTCTGGATCCCGCCGACGGTGGTCGGGTGGAAATCGGTGAACAGCGCAACGTGCATGGTCACCACCGTACGGACGCAGGAGGACCGATGAGGGAAGAACGCGCCGAGCGGAATGGGGCGGCATGAGGGTGGCGATCCCGCTGACCGGCACCAGGGGCGATGTGCAGCCCGCGGTGGCGCTCGGCCTCGAACTGCGCCGCCGCGGCCACGACGTGGTCGTCGGCGCGCCGCCCAACCTGGTCGACTTCACCACCCGCACCGGTCTCACCGCCCTGCCCTGCGGCCCGGACGTGCAGCAGCTCTACTCCTCCGACGAGGGACAGCGGGCGCTGGCCGCGGGCAGCAGCTTCCGGCTCATGCAGCTGGTCGGCAAGCAGATGGCCGAGTACGCCGCCCGGATGAACCGCGAGGTCATCGAGGTGTGCCGCGACGCCGACGTGATCGTCTCCACGCTGCTCACCGAGGACCGGGCCATGTCGGTGGCCGAGGCCATGGGCGTGCCGCAGGTGACCATGCACGGCTTCCCCGGCCGCAAGAACAGCGCGTACCCTTTCCCCGGCACGCTGCCGCCGCACTGGCGCCCACCGGGCTGGGTGAACCGCGCCACCTGGTCGATCGGCGAGAACCTGCGCCGCGTGGTGTTCCTGCGCTATCTCAACCAGTTGCGCGGCGAACTCGGTCTGCCCAAGTCGGCGGCGAGCCCGGCGGCGGTGCTCGGCAAGCGCGGTGTGCCCGAGGTGCAGATCTACGACCGCGCGCTGGTACCCGGCCTGGCCGAGGAGTGGGGCGAGCGCAGGCCGCTGGTCGGCTTCCTGCCGCTGGAGCGGTCCGCGCGCGAAGCCATCGGCGAGCTGGCCGTCGACCACGGCGAGGTGCTCGCCTGGATCGGCGAGGGCGAGCCGCCGGTGTATTTCGGCTTCGGCAGCATGCCGATTCGCGACACCCACGCCGTGCTGGCCATCGTCGAGCAGGTGTGCGCGCGCCTGGGCAGGCGCGGTCTGGTGAGCGCGGGCTGGAGCGATCTGGACGCCGCGAACGCCGAAACCGGTGCGTCGGTGCGGGTGGTCGGCCCGCTCGCGCACGACATCGTGTTCCCGCTGTGCGCGGCGGCCGTGCACCACGGGGGCATCGGCACCACGTTCGAGAGCCTGCGCGCCGGCCTGCCGACGCTGGTGTGCTCGGTGTCGTTCGATCAGCCGATGTGGGGTGGTCAGGTCGAGCGCCTCGGCGTCGGCGCGCACCTGCCGTTCCAGAAGCTGAACGCCGACCGCCTCGCCGAGGGCGTGCGCACGCTGCTGGCTCCCGAGACCGCGCAGCGTGCGAAAACGCTGTCGGCGGAGCTGCATTCGAACGCGGACGCCACCCAGCGCACCGCCGACATCGTCGAGCGGGCGGCCGAATGAGCGACGCGGCTCGCGCGAGGCGATCACGCGGGTCCGCGTGCGGCCGGGAAGCCCGGACCGGCGGTCAACGTGCCGTCGGCTCCGAGCCGGGGCTCGGCTCGGACGAGCCGTGTCGCGGCACCGCACGGGTGCCGCGGGCCGCGCACCCCCGAGCGGTCCTCCGCGACGCATGAACCGCGCGGTGGCGGCGGTGACCGACTCCGCGGTCATGTTCCGGCGCGCCGCGCGCCGAACGATCCGCGGGCGCGACACGCTCGTCATCTCGCTGCTGCTGCCGATCCTGATCATGCTGCTGTTCGTCTACGTGTTCGGCGGCGCGATCGAGGTCGGCATGCCCTACCTCGACTACGTGATTCCCGGAATCCTGTTGCTGTGCACGGGTTTCGGCGCCTCGATCACCGCGACAGCGGTCGCGACGGATGTGCGCTCGGGCGCGGTCGAGCGCTTCCGCACGCTGCCCTGCTTCCGTCAGGCGCTGCTCGCCGGGCACGCGGCCGAGGGGACGCTCCGCAATCTCGCGGCCGGTGGCGTGGTGTTCGCGGTGGCGTTCGCGCTCGGATTCCGCACGGGCGCGGGCGTTCTCGCGTGGCTGGCGGCGCTGGGTGTGCTGGTGCTGTTCGCCCACGCCGTCACGTGGATCGCCCTCGCGCTGGGCCTGCTCGCCCGATCACCCGAAGCCGCGGGCGGTTTCACGTACGCGGTGATGTTCATCCCCTACATCAGCAGCGCGTTCGTCCCGGTGCACACCATGCCCGGGTGGCTGCACCCGTTCGCCGACCGTCAGCCCGCCACGCCGGTCGTCGGCGCGATCCGCGGGTACCTCGACATCGGCCCTGGCGGACAGGTGGTCGCCGCGGTGCTCTGGTGCTGCGGCCTGACTGTAGCCGGATACATCTGCGCCGCAATCCTTTACGCGCGGCGCTGAACCGTCTACGAGTCCTTGCGGCTGTCCGACCGTTCGGCGGCGATGGCGATGTAGTCGGCCAGTTCGCGGCGCAGGGTGAGGTCGAGCGACCGCGCCAGCGTCGAGTGCACCGAGGCCGTGGCCAGCCCGCGCATCTTGGTGAGCATCGTGGTGGTCTCGGTGATCTCGGCGTTGGTCTCCGGCAGCCAGCCGGGACCGTGCTCGTCCACGATGTGCTGCTTGGCGGCGCTGATCATGATCTGGGTGATCTCGTCGATCCGCTCGGCCACTCCGGCGTAGATCTCGATGAGCGTGCGCAACTCGATGCCGTACTCGTGCAGTTCGGCGAACGCGGCCAGCAGCTGGGTGTCGGTGAACACCACCGTCTCACCGTCCAGCTCGGCGAGCTTCAGCCTGGTCAGCCGCTCCACCAGATCGGCGGATTCGGGCCCGAGGAACGAGTCGATCAGCTCCCGCGAGACCTCGAAGGTCTCGGCGTGCGACCACGGCGTGGTGACCGCGCGCTCGAGCCCCAGCACTTCGGTGATGTCCTTGCCGGTCTCCCAGCTGGTGATGAAATCGGCGATGTGCGCGGTGGTGAAGCCGCGCTGGAGCAGCGCGTCGATGAGCCGCAGCCGTTCCAGGTGCCGGTCACCGTACAGGCTGGCGCGCCCGTCCTTGCCGATCGGCGGCGGCAGCAGGCCGCGCTCCTGATAGGCGCGCACGTTGCGAGTGGTGGTGCCGGCCGCACGGGCCAGATCGTCGATCCGGTACTCCGGCACCGCGGTCACCTTCCTCACGTCACGTTCCTGGAGGGAACGAGTCTAGCGATGCGGGCGCGGCGCCGTGCCGGAGCCGCGCCCGGCCCCTACCCGACCCCCACCTCGGACCGGGCCCCGGCGGGGATCGCTTCGTAGTCCGCCAGCCGGAGCCTGCGCAACTGGTGCACGTACTGCGTCGCGAAACCGGGGAACATGGTGGCGTTGAACCCCTCGTCGGTGAGGTACCAGCTGCGGCAGCCGGAATTCCACGTGGTGGCGGCCAGCCTGCGCTGCAGGGACGCGTTGTAGCGATCCTGCACCTCGCGGCGCACGTCGAGCAGGCGCAGATCCCGCGCCAGAATGGTGCCGATCGCCTCGACCAGGTAGTCGATCTGCGCTTCCATGTACACCAGCGCCGAATTGTGCCCCGGCCCGGAATTCGGCCCGAACGTGACGAACAGATTCGGGTACCCCGACACCGCCACGCTCTTGTACGCGTACGCCCCGCGCGACCACTCCTCGGCCAGCACCCGTCCGCCGCGCCCGGTGATCGGGACCGGCGTCCCCGCCTTGGAGACGTCGAACCCGGTCGCGAAGACGATGCAATCCACTTGGTGCTCAATGCCTTCGGCCGTGCGGATGCCCCGCGGTGCGATCCGCGCGATCGGCCAGGTGATGAGCTTGCAGTTCGGCCGCTGCAACGCCGGGTAGAAATCGTCGGTCATCAGCAGTCGCTTGCAGCCGGCCCGGAAATCGGGCGTGAGCTGGCGGCGCAGCCACGGGTCGCGCACCTGCCTGCGCAGCTGCGCCTTCCCGACCAGCTCGACCACCCTGGTGAGCGGTGTGTTCCACACCACGCCCAGCGCCACCGACTCGTGCCCGTAGAACCAGGCGCCGCGGGCCAGCGATTCGGCGCCGGGCACGTGCCGGTAGAGCTGTTTGGCCAGCGGCCCGGTGCGCCGGTTCACGCGCGGCAGCACCCACCCCGGCGTGCGCTGGAAGACCTTGACCGAGGCCGCTTTCCGGACGAGCTCGGGCACGATCTGCACGGCGCTCGCTCCCGTGCCGACCACCGCGACGCGCTTGCCGGTGAAGTCGTAGTCGTGGTCCCACCGGGCACTGTGGATCTTGTGTCCCTCGAAGGTCTCGATGCCTCGGATATCGGGCAGGCTCGCGTTGGACAGCGGGCCCGAGGCCAGCACCACCGTGCGCGCGAACAGCGGTGCGCGCCCGGCGATCGACACCTCCCACCGGCCCGCGTCCTCGTCGAACGCCAGGCCGGTGACCTCGTACCCGTAGCGCACGTGCGGGGCCAGCCCGAATCGCCGCACCATGTCCTCGATGTAGGCGAGGATCTCGGCGCTGCCCGAGTACGTGCGCGACCAGTCCGGATTCGGCGCGAAACTGTAGGAGTACAGCCGCGACGGAATGTCGCATGCCGCACCGGGATACGTGTTGTCGCGCCAGGTGCCACCGAGGGCGGTGTCGCGCTCCAGGATGACGAAATTGTCGATACCGCGCTGTTTCAGGCGGATCGCGGTGCCCAGACCTGCGAACCCGCCACCGATCACGGCCACGTCGAGGATGTTCATGCGCCTACCTCTCAGGCTGCCGGATCGTAGGTGATTTCCTTGGCCCAGGACGGATCCCGGCGCAACACCGCGTTCGGCAGGTGCCCGGTGATCTTCACCAGCGCGTCGGCCAGCAGGTGGTAGGGATGACCGCGGTTGATCACCCAGCCGCCGTGCATCTTCACGATCTGATACATCGGCAGCCTGCGCGCGAACCGGCTGCGCTCCCCGACATTGGCGTAGCGCTTGAGCGCGGTGTAGAGCTTCTGCTCGTCCACGCCCATCTCGACGATGTTGTCGCGCATCTTGTTCAGCAGCGGCACGTAGCTGAGCACGCCGATCAGGAACGTGGGCTTGACCCAGCCGCCCACCAACTCGATCAGCAGCTTGCGCATCTCCGCGTGGCCCAGCAGGTCCATGACCGCGAAATCGACGGCCAGATGGCGGGATTCGTCGGCGTTGATGCGCCGGAACGCCTCCTGGCACACCGGGTCCTCGATCTCGTCCATGATGAACTTGACCAGCGCCCCGTCCAGCGCCACCTCCAGCATCGGGATCACCGTGCCCAGGAACGACAGCGACATGTCGTCGGAGTACTTGTCCAGGAAGTCGATCACGAGCTTGACGTTCACGTTCGGCTGCGGGATCTCGTCACCGTCGAGCATGCCCCAGCGCCGCATGAGCGCCAGTTCGGCGTTGGCGTGTTTCTGCTCCTCGGCGTGGAAGTACCGGTAGATCTCGCGCAGCGTCTCGGTGGGCGCCTTCTTGGCCATCGCCGCGAACCCGCGCGCGCCCACGTTCTCGATCCACATCAGGTCGGCCATGAAAGGCTTGAGTTTGGCGTGCAATTCGGGGGAGATGGTCTCGGCTCCCGGTGCGTCCCAGTCGATATCGGCCAGCGCCCACTGGCGATCCTTGATCTTGCGCAGCATGTCGTCGAAATCCATAGTGATGCCGGCCATCTCAGACTCCTGTCCGGTCGGTGACCGCGGGGCGGTCGGTGCTCGGGGCGTCCTGCGGCAGCAGCCGGTCCAGCAGGCCGAGCACCTGGGTGTACTGGGTGGGGAAGTAGCGCTTGAGCCGCCAGACGAGGTGCGCGTCCAGCTGCGGCAGCACGTAGAGGCGGCCGCGATCGTTGGCGTCGAGGGTGGTGCGCGCGACCCGCTCGGGCGTGAAACCGGTCCAGCGCATGAGGGTTTCGGCCAGCCGCTGCGAGCCGTCGGTGATGCGCCCGTCGCGCGCGACGTTGGTCTTGACGAAGGTCGGGCACAGCACGGTGACCGCGATCCCGGTGCCGGAGAGTTCGGCGGACATGGTCTCCGACAGCGAGAGCACCGCCGCCTTGGACGTGTTGTACACCGCCATGGAGGGCGCCGCGGCGAAGCCGGCGGCCGAGGCCACGTTCACGATGCCGCCGCCACCGCCGGCGCGCAGCAGCGGCGTGAAGATCTCGCAGCCGTGCACCACGCCCCACAGGTTGATCCCGAGCGCCCACTCCCAGTCGGCGAAACCTATGTCGCCCACGTGTTTTCCGCCGATGCCCACGCCCGCGTTATTGATCACGAGCGAGACGGGAGCGTCGAAGACGGTCTCGGCGAACCGGGCCAGCACCTCCACGTCCTCCCGGCGCGACACGTCGCAGCGGAACGCGTGGGCCGCGCCGGGATGGGCGCGTTCGATGAGCGCGACCGTCTCGTCGGCGCGCGCCTCATCGATGTCGGCGCACACGACTCGTCCACCGCGCGCGGCGATTTCGAGGGCGAACGCCCGCCCGATGCCGCTGCCCGCGCCCGTCACGACGGCGCGGGCGTGGTGGCTGCGCCGGTTGCGCAGGCTCAGGGGGATCAGGTTCTCCAGTCCGAACATGTCAGCTCACCCACTTCTGATCGCGACTGTGCGCGTGGGAATCGGCCGCTACGTGGCTCACCACGGGCCGGGTGTCGGATTCGGCGACGCGCGGGCGCGACCGCCGTCGGTGCTCGGCGGCCGTTGTCCCGGAGCGCACACGGGGTGCGGCCGGAACGCGGGGGACCGAGGTCGTCGTTGACCCTGTCATGTCATTCAGAATCATCCTTCAATGTGCCAGTTGTCAATGGCTCATTTGTTGCAGCCGCGTCTCGGGGTGGTCGCGGCTGGTAGACGGCCGTTCGGGCCGCGTGGTGCTACCGTCGCGGAGGCGAAGCGTGCGGTCCGCGGTGGGCCGCGGCCGGTACGTCCGAAGGAGGTTCGCGGGTGAGCGAGACGGCGGTTCCCGTGGCGATCGGCCCCACCACACCCGTGCCGACCATGCTCGCGAAGGCCGTCGCCGAGGGCGGTGCGGTGCTCAGCGAGCTGGCCGGCGCGCGGGCGCTGATCTGGAACGGCGGCCCCGGCGAATTCCCGGAACAACTGCCCGACTCCGTCGAATGGGTCCAGCTGCCCGCCGCCGGCGTCGAGGACTGGTTCAACGCCGGGATCATCGCGCGCCATCCGCAGGTCCGGTTCACCTCCGCCGCGGGCGCTTTCTCCGCCAGCGTCGCCGAACACGCCCTGATGATGCTGCTCGCCGGCGTGCGTTACCTCCCCGAGCACCTGCGCGCGGGCAGTTGGCGTCAGCAGGATTTTTTCCCGCACGTCGGCACGCTGCGCGGCAAGACCGTCACCATCGTCGGCGCGGGCGGCATCGGCCGCGCGCTCATTCCGATGCTCACGCCGCTGGGCGCGCACGTCGTCGCGGTGAACCGCTCCGGCCGCCCGGTCACCGGGCCCGGCATCCCCGACGACGTGGAGACGGTGCCCGCCGATCAACTGGGCAAGGTGTGGCAGCGCACCGACCACGTGGTGGTCGCCGCGCCCGCCACGCCCGACACCCGGCACCTGATCGACGCCGACGTGCTGGCCCGCCTCAAGCCCTCGTCCTGGGTGATCAACGTGGCGCGCGGCAGCCTGATCCACACCGACGCCCTGGTCTCGGCGCTGGCCTCCGGCGCGATCGGCGGCGCGGGGCTCGACGTGACCGACCCGGAACCGCTGCCCGACGGCCACCCGCTCTGGGTGCTGCCGAACGCCATTGTGACGCCGCATGATTCGAATCCGCCGCAGTTGCGGTTCGCGGCCTTCGCCGACCACGTGGCGGCGAACGTCGTCCGGTTCGTGGCGGGGCGCGAACTCCTCGCTCCGATCGATCCGCAGCGGGGGTACTGAGCACGGGCTCTGTGTCCCTCTGCGGCTCGGATCGCCGCGTTGTCGTCCTCACCGAGACAGTCCGGGATCGGTTCCTCCTCGGCTTTGCCGGGCGACGATCTGAAGCACGGTTCTCTCCGGCCGGAGTCCGAGTGAGGATCTACTCCTCGTCGGGCGGGTCCTCGAGCTGGTCGCGGTCGGCCCAGGCGAGCAGTTCCTCGATGCGGAACACGGCGTCGTCGATCCCGGCGTGCAGGTCGCCCAGTTCGGCGTAGCGGGCGGGCACGGTGCGGACGGTGAAGTCGCGCGGATCGATATCGGGGATCTCGTCCCAGCCGACGGGAGCGGAGACCGTGGCCTGCGCATTGCCGCGCACCGAGTAGGCGGCGGCGATGGTGTGGTCGCGGGCGTTCTGGTTGTAGTCGACGAAAAGCAGCTTCGGATCGCGGTCTTTTCGCCACCAGGTCGTGGTGACGTCGTCGGGGGCGCGGCGCTCGACCTCGTGCGCGAAAGCCAATGCGGCGCGGCGTACTTCGGTGAAGCCCCACTCCGGTGCGATTCGGACGTACACGTGCAGACCTTTGCCGCCGGAGGTCTTCGGCCATCCGACGGCCCCGAGTTCGTCCAGCACCTCGCGCACGACCCCCGCCACCCGCTGCACTCGCGACCACGGGCAATCGGGCATCGGGTCCAGGTCGATACGCCATTCGTCGGGGCGTTCGGTGTCGGCGCGCCGCGAGTTCCACGGATGGAACTCCACGGTGGACATCTGCACGGCCCATACGACGTCCGCGAGTTCGCGCACGCACAGTTCGTCGGCGTGGCGGCCGTAGCGCGGGAAGTACACGCGCACCGTCGGAATCCAGTCCGGCGCACCGGCGGGCAGCCGCTTCTGGTGCACCTTGCCGCCCGGCAACCCTTTCGGGAACCGGTGCAGCATGCAGGGCCGGTCCCGCAGCGCGTTGACGATCCCGTCGCCGACGCTCAGGTAGTACTGCACCAGGTCGAGCTTGGTGAGCCCGAGGTCGGGGAAGTACACCCGGTCCGGGCTCGACACCCGGACCCGCCGTTCCCCGACGTCGAGTTCGACGGCGTCCCCCACCGACTTGCTGGCCACACCCGACCCTAACCCGGCGTGGGCGACTCCCGCCGACCATCGCCCCAGCGGGTCGCGGCGCCGGCCCGCCCGCTCAGCTCACCGTGGCCAGGGCGAAGGGGAGGACGGCCGGGGCCCCCGCGCGGCGCAGGGCGTGGGCGGCGAGGGTGAGGGTCCACCCGGTGTCGGTGAGGGCGTCGACCAGCAGGACCGGACCGTCGAGGCCGGACAGGTCGGGCACCTCCCACGAGTCGTGCAGCCCGGCGACGCGGTGCGCCGAGTTGGCGGCCGACACCGGCGGCCGGTCGGGCCGCACCGGCAGCGTGCCGAGATCCCGCAGGCGGCCCACCTCGGCCAGGCGCGCGGCCAGCGTGGCGGTGAGCACCGGATGGCGCGGTGGCGCCAGCGCCATCACCGACGTCGGCCTGCGTTCCCAATCCCATTCGCGCAGCACCGCGATGCACGCGTCGAACACGGCGTCGGGCACCGGATCGTCGGGGGCGTCCAACAGCGCGCGCAGCCGTTGACCCCAGCCGAGGTCGGTGAGCCGTCCGAGCGCCCGCCCGGTCTCCGCGCCCTCGGTGATCTTGCCGGACAACGGAATTCCCAGTTTCGCCATTCCGGTCGGCCACTGCTTGCGGGGTGCGAGGTCCAGACCGGGACGGTCCAGCCGGGCGCGAGTCGCGGCCACCGCGTCGGCCGCGACGCTGACATCCGGACGTGTGCCGGTGCAGTTGTCGCAGCGCCCGCAGTCGGGGGCGCCCGCGAGTCCAGGGTCGTCGAGCTGGGCGCGCAGGAACGTCATCCGGCAGCCGGAGGTGGTTTGGTAATCCAGCATCGCCTGCTGTTCCACCTCGCGGGCCGCCGCCAAGCGCTCGTAGCGTTCGGTGTCGTACACCCACGGCTGTCCGGTGGAGATCCAGCCGCCGCGCACCCGCCGCACCGCGCCGTCCACGTCCAGTACCTTCAGCACCATCTCCAGGCGCGAGCGGTTCAGTTCCACCAGCGGTTCCAGCGCCGCCGTCGACAGCGGCCGCTCGGCGTCCAGCTCGGCCAGCACCGTGCGCACGATGTGCTCGCGCGGGAAGGCCACCGAGGCGAAGTAGGTCCAGATCCGCGTGTCCTCCGGACCGGGCAGCAGGATCACTTCGGCGCGATCGGTCCCGCGCCCCGCGCGACCCACCTGCTGGTAGTAGGCGATCGGGGAGGACGGCGCGCCCACGTGCACGACGAACCCGAGATCCGGCTTGTCGAATCCCATGCCGAGCGCGGAGGTGGCGATCAGCGCCTTCACCTCGTTGCCGAGCAGCGCCGCCTCCAGCGCCTCCCGCTCGGCCGGATCGGTCTGTCCGGTGTAGGCGGCGACGCGGTGCCCGTGCGTGGACAGCACGTCGGCCAGGTCGTGCGCGGCGGCGACGGTGAGCGTGTAGACGATGCCCGAGCCGGGCAGCCGGTGCAGGTGTTCGCTCAGCCAGGCGGTGCGCTGCACCGCGTCGTCGAACCGGACCACCGACAGGTGCAGCGACTCGCGGTCCAGGGTGCCGCGCAGCACCAGGGTGTCGGTGCCGATCTGGGTGGCGACGTCGGTGACCACCCGGTCGTTCGCGGTGGCGGTGGTGGCCAGCACCGGCACGTCGGCGCCGAGATCGGCGATGAGGGTGCGGATGCGGCGGTAGTCGGGGCGGAAATCGTGCCCCCAGTCCGATACGCAGTGCGCTTCGTCCACCACGACCAGTCCGGCGTCGGCCGCCAGCTTCGGCAGCACCTGATCGCGAAAGTCGGGGTTGTTCAACCGTTCCGGGCTCACCAGCAGCACGTCGACCTCGCCGCGCGCCACCCGCTCGTGGATCTCGTCCCATTCGGTGACATTGCCGGAGTTGATCGTCGCCGCGACCACGCCCGCGCGCTCGGCGGCGGCCACCTGGTTGCGCATCAGCGCCAGCAGCGGCGACACGATCACCGTGGGCCCGCGCCCGGCGCGGCGCAGCAGCTTGGCGGCGATGAAGTACACGGCCGACTTGCCCCACCCGGTGCGCTGCACGACCAGCGCGCGGCGGCGGTGCACGGCCAGCGCCTCGATGGCCGTCCACTGGTCCTCGCGGAGCCGGGCGCCGGGCCCGGCCAGGTCACGCAGCAGTTCCTCGGCCCGATCGCGAAGGTCGGGCGCGGCGAGGTCGATCGCGGCGGTGGTCACGCGCTCCATGGTGCCCCACCCCACCGACAGTCCGCGCAGTGCGGTCGCGGCGTAATTCGAGTGCGCCCCGGTCAACGGCTCTTTACGGTGAGAGGAGTCGAGTAATCCACGAAAGGTGAGTCCGATGTTTCCCGTCGAGCTGCGCGGCACCAAGGCGCAGACGCTCCTGTGGGCCCACGAGCACGAGATCGAGCCCGCCGCCGTGCGGCAGCTGCGAAACATCGCGCAACTGGAATGGGTGTACGGGGTGCGCGTCATGCCCGACGTGCACCTCGGCAAGGGCGCGACGGTCGGCTCGGTCATCGCCATGCGCGACGCCGTCGCCCCGGCCGCGGTCGGCGTCGACATCGGCTGCGGGATGGAGAGCGTGCGCACCGACCTCACCGCCGCCGACCTGCCCGACGATCTGCGCGGGCTGCGTGCCCGCATCGAGGCCGCGGTGCCGGTCGGGTTCCAGGCGCACAAGGAGGCGGTGAACGTCGCGCGGCTTGGTGCGGAGTTCGCGGGCTCGCACGGGGACGCGGCGCGGAAGGCGCGCGGCTGGGACCGCTTCTGGGGCGCCTTCGGTGACCTGGACCCCGGCGTGGGGGCGCTGGAGAGCAAGGCGCACAAGCAGATGGGGTCCCTCGGCGGGGGTAACCACTTCATCGAGGTGTGCCTGGACGAGCACGAGCGCGTGTGGATCCTGCTGCACTCGGGCAGCCGCAATATCGGCAAGGAACTCGCCGAGCGGCACATGGCCGTCGCGCGGACCCTGCCGCACAACCGCGACCTGCCCGACCGTGATCTGGCCGTGTTCCTCTCCGGCACACCGGAAATGGACGCCTACCGCCGCGACCTCACCTGGGCGCAGGAGTACGCCGCGCGCAACCGCGCGGTGATGCTCTCGCTGGTGTGCCGGGCGGTGCGTGACGAATTCGCCGGGCGCGAGGTGCTTTTCGAGACGCCGATCTCCTGCCACCACAACTATGTGGCGGAGGAGATGGTGGACGGCATGCCTATGCTCATCACCCGCAAGGGCGCGGTCCGGGCGGGCGAGGGCGACCTCGCGCTGATCCCCGGGTCGATGGGCACGCGCTCGTACGTGGTGCGGGGCAAGGGAAATCCGGCCTCGTTCCAGTCCGCGTCGCACGGCGCGGGCCGCCGGATGAGCCGCACCAAGGCCAAGAAGCAGTTCACCGTCGCCGATCTCGTCGCCCAGACCGAGGGCGTCGAGTCCCGCAAGGACGCCGGCGTGGTGGACGAGATCCCGGCCGCGTACAAGGACATCGACGAGGTCATCGAGGCGCAGCGCGACCTGGTCGACGTCGTCGCCACCTTGCGTCAGGTGCTGTGCGTGAAGGGGTGAACCCGAGCACGGCGCGGCGGTCCGTTCGACCGCCGCGCCGCGATCAGCGCCTGCGCAACGTGGCCGCGACCCCCGCGCCCACCAGCAGCACGCCCGCGAGGAACACGCTGCCGTTGATCACCCACGCGTGCACGGCGAGCCGGGTCTCGTCGGACAACAGCGGGAGGTCGTCGATGAGGCGGAACGTGTCGTCGGGGAACAGGAAGTAGACGATCCCCGGGAAGATCCCCCACACCATGCCCGCGAGGATCGTGCCCGCGGGCGAATACGCCGCGAGCGCCGCCACCAACAGCAGCAGCGCCGCGCCCGCGATGATCTGGAAGGTGGAGCCCCAGCGGTTCGCGGCGTCGCCCATGATCACCCACTGGCGGGTGGTGGCGGCGCCGTGCGCGGCGAGCGCGAGACCGATCGGCGTGACCACCAGTCCGATCAGCACACCGATCGCGGTGCGGCCCAGGGTGCCGCCCGAGCGGAACTGCGCGCCGGGCGGCGTCCAGTCCGGGGGCGGCTGGTACTGGTAGGACATCGTTCGCCTCCTGCGCGATCCCGCCGTGGAACTCCATTGTCGCCCGGCCGCAAGCGTTTCGCGCGACCATGCGGTCTCACGATGATCTCGCGTGCGCGTCCTTCCGGTGGCGGATCGGCGCGACGGGGGGTTCTCGGAGGCGGGGGTCGGCGGGCGGCTCAGTCGGGTGTGGGGAGTCGCCGACGGCCGGCGGTGAGTTCGCCGGCGAGGTCCTCGTAGGCGAGGGACAGCTCGGCGAGCCGTTCCCACGCGTTCCAGAGGTCCCAGCCGTCGACCGTGGCCAGCGCGTTGTAGGCGAGCGCGGTCAGCTGCGCCAGCCGGTCGACGATCGCGCCGAGCCCCTCGGTGTGCAGGTACGCGCCGCCGGGTGCGCTCGGCAGGTGCGTCGCCGTCCACCGATCGATGTCCCGGACCAGGCGGGTGCGGTGCGCGTCGATGTCCGGTACGGCCTCCCTTTCCGCGGTGAGCCTGCTTTTGTGGAGATCGGCGAGTTCACGGGCGTGCGGGGCGAGCGGGTGTGTGGCGGTGTCCTCGCCCCGGCAGGCACGTAACAGTTGGTCGCGAGTGGGCAGCGGTGCGGTCATAGGTTGCCTGCATTCCACGGGCGCATCCCTATGTCATCTGACTCGGACGGGCCGGACAGTTCTATGGGACAAACAATCCGGGGCCCGTGCATGTAATGGTCTGTGCGATCACGGAACCGGGCGACGGGGTAGCAGCGCCGGTGCGGTTCGTCATCTGCATAGGCAGTGGCGGTCACTTCACCCCGCGTTCGGCATCGGCGCACCCGATGAGCGCGGCCAGCACACTGGACATCGCGGGGCGGAAGTGATCGCGGATAGGTGTGTCCCAACCCCGCCCCGAGAGACCGGGGGTCGGCAGGACCACCGAACGCCCCGGTTCGATGATTACCGAGTCGGTGTATCGCAGAACGTATTCGGCGTTCACGTCCCGGTCACGGGGGTCGAGCGCCCGGGTCAGGAATGTGAGCCTATGGAACGGGTGCCACACGATCGGCCCCGTGATACTGAACTTCCGAAGCTCTTCCTTGGTCCTGTACCCCCAATGCTCCGGCATCGAGATCGCACGAATACTTCCGCCGATCGCCACCGCGAGACGGTTTTGGCGATCGATATGCACCGGCAGGTTCCCAACCGTGCGGAGGTAATGGCAACCACCGAGTATTTCGGCGGGTACAACCGATGTGGACATTTCGAAACCCCCTGGTAGCCTCTGGATTCGGAAGCGCCCGGCCCCCGGTCGGGGCAGTGCGTGTGGGGACACGGAACCGGGGTGGAGATATCTGGCGATCTCCTTGCCGGGCGCTTCAGTAGCACACCACGATTCGCGCGATTCGGTGTCATCGATCCGCGGATTCGCCAAAAGTGCTGCAAACCCCCAGAGCGATTTTTCGTTTGAAAACGCCCGACACGTCCTGAGAACTCCAGGAGCATTGGTGAACACTGCCTATCCACAACACATTCCGCTCCCACACCGCCTGCTCGGTCACTACGTCCGTGACGCCAGGCTCGCCGCGAACCTCCGCCAGACCGACGTCGCCGAGAAGATGCAGTGGAGCGTGAGCAAGATCTGCCGCCTCGAACAGGGGCACACCGGAAAGCTGTACGACCGCGACCTCGAACTGCTCGCCAGCATCCTCGGCCTGAGCCGGGAGAAGACCGACGTGCTGATCGACCTGGCTCGTCAAGTGGCACAGAAGAGTTGGTGGAATCGATGCGGGCACCTGATCCCGGCGGGCTTCAACGTCTACATCAGTTTGGAGAACGAAGCGTGCCGGCTCGAGATCTTCCGCCCGGACATCGTCTCCGGGCTGTTCCAGACGCCGGATTACGCACGCGCGCTGGACGATATCTACTTCCCGGACGAATCCGAGGAGGGGCGGGCGGGGCGCGTGCAGGTGCGGCTGCAGCGGCAGGCGATACTCACCACGAAGTTGCGCCAGGTCACCGTGGACGCCGTGTTCCACGAGAGCGCCCTGCGCACGGTGGTGGGCGGCGCGGCGACCATGGAGGGCGAGATGCGACACCTCGCCGACGTGAGCACGCTGCCCAACGTTCGTCTGCGAATCCTGCCCTACAGCGCGGGATTTCCGACCGGCGCGCAGGTCGGTCCGTTCACCGTCCTGGACTTCGCGCCGGAGCCGCGGGGCGTCAGCGCCACCCCGACGATCGTGTACACCGAGTCGTCGCTGGCCGGCGACATGTACCTGGAGGACGATATCGATGTGCGGGCACATCGCCGAGCGGCCGCGGTGATCCGCGCGGCGGCGTACGATGAAGCGACCAGCAGGCAGATGTTCCGGCACATGGCAAGGGAGTTCCGGTGATGAATCTCGATCTGTCCCAAGCGAACTGGTTCAAGAGCACCCGTAGCTCGGCGGGCAAGGAGTGCGTGGAGGTCGCGCACTTGGCCGCGGGGAGCGTCGGCGTGCGCGACTCCAAGAATCCCGGTGGTGCGGCGCTGATCTTCGCGCCCGCCGAATGGGACGCGTTCGTCTCCGGCGCCCGCGCCGGAACGTTCCATCCCTGAGCGGGAGAACATTTCGACATCGGTGTCCCGCGCGGAACCCGAGGGGTTCCGGCGTGGGCTTCGATGTGGGCTTCGATGTGGTGAGCGTGATCGCGTTTCCCGCGGCATTCTCGAAATGAGAATGGCCGTGTGGAACTCGGCGATCGCGTGCAGGACACGGCGTTCTCATCGTGGTCGCGGTGTTGTTCCGGTCGATCGGTGACAATGTCATTCCCGTTTGCAGTGGGCAATTTTCAGAATGAAAGCCAATTGTCGTGCGACCGAATGCCAACCGCGTCGGCCGGGACTTGTCTCCGAGCGGTGAACGGTTCGCGCGTTTCCCCGCACCTATCGAAAGGTATCGCCCAACAGAACGGCGTCCGGCGGATGCGTCATGAGCTGAACAGGGGCACGCCGACCGGAAGGAACGCGCCGAGCGAATCGACGCTCGGGTCGCATTGCCGTGGGTGAGTTGCTGCTTGCCGCTCGGTAATGGCGGCCGTCGAAGAAAGGGCCCCTACAGCCCGTGATCGCGGAGCAGCGCTTGAATGGCGGGCCGTTCCGGAATCGCGGCGGTGGCGCCGAGGTTCGTGGTGGCCAACGCGCCCGCCGCGCTGGCCCATTGGAGGGCGGTGGCTGGTCCGAGATGCCACGTGGCGGCCAGCGCGCCGGCGAAGGAGTCACCCGCGCCGGTCGTGTCCACGACGTCGACGGGAAAGGCCGGGACGGTGAGTTCGGCCTCGCGCGGCCCGAACCAGGTGGCCCCGGAGCCGCCGCGGGTGATCACGAGGTGGGGCACGGGGTTGAGGGCCGACCCGTAGGCGAGCGCCTCGGTCGAGTTGACCACGACGACATCGAGATTCGCCACCAGGTCCGCGGGCAGCGCCTGCACGGGGGAGGGATTGAAGACCACCACCGTGGCGTGGGCGCGGGCGTGCCGGGCGGCGGCGAGGATCGTCGCGGCCGGGATCTCGTACTGACACAGCAGCACGTCGGCGGCGGCGATCACGGCGAGATCGTCCTCGCCGAGGTCGGTGAGCTTCCCGTTGGCGCCCGGCACCACGATGATGCTGTTCTCACCGAAGCCGTCCACCACGATCGAGGCCACCCCGCTCGGTCCGGGCACGGTGCGCAACTGTTTCGTGCCGACCCCGGCGTCGGTCAGCGCGCGATGCAGATCGTCGGCGAACACGTCGCTGCCGACCGCGCCCACGAACTCCACCTCGGCGCCCGCCCGCCGCGCCGCGATCGCCTGATTGGCGCCCTTGCCGCCGGGCAGCGTCGTGAACCCCGTGCCGAATACGGTCTCGCCGGGTGAGGCGCGCCGCCGCGTCGTGGTGACCAGGTCCATGTTGATGCTGCCGAGCACGGCGATGACGGGATCGGTCATGCGCCGGACGCTAGTCCGCCCCGGCGCGTTCACGCAGGTAATCGAGGCCGTGTCAGCGATCGAGCCCGCGCCGGGACGGCGTGTCGCAGGCGGACCCGCGGTACGGCGTGCCGCGAGAAGCCGTGCGGTGCCCCTGGTTTCGGGGGCGGGGCGGGAACGCCGAATACCGGCGAAACCGGCTTGTGACCGGTGCGTAGGCTGTACCCATGACGGCAACGACCACCGAGCGGGATGTGCGGGAGGCGGTGCACGCGGCCGCGCGACGGGCTCGCGTCGCGTCCAGGGCGCTCGCTCAGCTGACCACCGCGCAGAAGAACGAGGCCCTGCACGCCGCCGCGGACGCGTTGCTGGCGGCCGCCGACACCGTGCTGGCCGCCAACGCCGAGGATCTCGCCGCCGCCGAGGCCGCGGGCACCGAGGCCTCGCTGCTGGACCGATTGCGCCTCACCAAGCCGCGGATCGACGGCATCGCGTCCGGACTGCGCCAGGTCGCGGGCCTGCCCGACCCGGTCGGCGACGTGGTGCGCGGCTCCACCCTCCCCAACGGCCTCGAGGTGCGTCAGGTGCGGGTGCCGCTCGGCGTGGTCGGCATGGTGTACGAGGCCAGGCCCAACGTCACCGTCGACGCGTTCGGCCTCGCGCTCAAGTCCGGCAACGCGGCCCTGCTGCGCGGGTCCTCCTCCGCGGCGAAGTCCAACGCCGCGCTGGTCGAGGTGCTGCGCGAATCGCTCGGCGCCCTGGGCATTCCGGCCGACGCCGTGCAACTGCTGCCCAGCCACGACCGCTCCAGCGTCACCCACCTCATCCAGGCCCGCGGCCTGGTCGACGTGGTGATCCCGCGCGGCGGGGCGGGCCTGATCAACGCCGTCGTCCGCGATGCGACCGTGCCCACCATCGAGACCGGCACCGGCAACTGCCACGTCTACGTGCACGCCGCCGCCGACCTCGACATGGCCGAGAACATCCTCCTCAACGCCAAGACCCGCCGCCCCAGCGTCTGCAACGCGGCCGAGACGGTGCTCATCGACAAGGCGATCGCCGACGCGGCCCTGCCCCGGCTCACCGCCGCCCTGGAGCGCAGCGGCGTCACCATCCACGGCGACCTGCCCGGTCAGGTGCCCGCCACCGACGCCGACTGGGGCGAGGAGTACCTCACCCTCGATATCGCGCTCAAGGTCGTGGACGATCTGGACGCCGCCGTCGAGCACATCAACACCTGGGGCACCGGGCACACCGAGGCCATCGTCACCGCCGAACTGGCCGCGGCCCGCGAGTTCACCAGCCGCGTCGACGCCGCCGCCGTGATGGTCAACGCGTCCACCGCGTTCACCGACGGCGAGCAGTTCGGCTTCGGCGCCGAGATCGGCATCTCCACCCAGAAGTTGCACGCCCGCGGCCCGATGGCGCTGCCGGAGCTCACCTCCACGAAGTGGATCGTGTGGGGCGACGGCCAGATCCGCCCGGCGTGACGTGAGGAAGGACCACCCCGTGGACGAAGCGCAGGAGCCGACGTTCCATTCGGTCGACGACGTGATCGAACGGCTGGCCACCACCGGATACCTGGCCGACAAGTCCACCGCCACCTCGGTGTTCCTGGCCGACCGGCTCGGCAAGCCGCTGCTCATCGAGGGCCCGGCCGGTGTCGGCAAGACCGAACTGGCCCGCGCCGTGGCCCAGACCTCGGGCGCGGAGCTGGTGCGCCTGCAGTGCTACGAGGGGGTGGACGAGGCCCGCGCGCTCTACGAGTGGAATCACGCCAAGCAGATCCTGCGCATCCAGGCCTCCAGCGAGAACGACTGGGAGGAGACGAAAGCCGACGTCTTCACCGAGGAGTTCCTGCTGAGCCGCCCGCTGCTCACCGCGATCCGCCGCACCGACCCCACCGTGCTGCTCATCGACGAGACCGACAAGGCCGACGTCGAGATCGAGGGCCTGCTGCTCGAAGTGCTCAGCGATTTCGCGGTGACGGTGCCGGAACTGGGCACCATCACCGCGCGTCGCAAGCCGTTCGTGGTGCTCACCTCCAACGCCACCCGCGAGCTCTCCGAGGCGCTCAAGCGGCGCTGCCTCTACCTGCACCTGGACTTCCCCGACGAGGAACTCGAGCGCCGCATCCTGGCCAGCCGGGTGCCGGAGCTGTCGGCGGCGGTCTCGGCGCAGCTGGTGCGGATCGTGCACGTGCTGCGCGGGATGCAGCTCAAGAAGCTGCCCTCGGTCGCGGAATCCATCGACTGGGGCCGCACCCTGCTGGCGCTGGGCCTGACCGACCTGGACGATGCCACAGTGCGTGCGACCTTGGGCGTGGTGCTCAAACACCGCAGCGACCATCAGCGCGCGCTGGCCGAGTTGAAGCTGGCCTGAGCCGTGAACGAGACGGCGCTCACCGCGCCACACGGGATGCCGGGGCATCTCGTGGGGTTCGTGGAGGCGCTGCGAGCGCGCGGCGTCCCGGTCGGCCCGTCGGAGACGGTGGACGCGGGCCGGGTGCTCACCGTCCTCGATCTGCTCGACCGTGAGGCCGTGCGGGAGGGGTTGGCCTGTTCACTCCTGCGGCGCACCACCCACCGCGCGACGTTCGACGGGTTGTTCGACCTTTGGTTCCCGGTGGCGCTCGGCGAACGCGACCCTGCCGACGACGACATCGAGATTCCGCACACCCCCGCCGGGGACGTCGATATTCCCGCCCTGCGGGAGATGCTCGCCGAGCTGCTGGCTATGGAGGATCCCGGGCGCCAGCTCGAGCAGATAGCCGCGCAGCTCGTGGAACAGCTCGGGCAGTATCAGTCTGCGCGCGGCCCCTCCTTCTCGGCGTATCAAGCGCTGAAAGAGGTTCAGCCACAGACGTTGCTGGCGAAGATCCTCGCGGGCCTGGCGATAGGCCCGGACACGAGCCCCTTCGAGACCGAGGTCGCCCGCCGCGCGGCCCGGCAGCGCATCGACGGGTTCCGCGCCACCGTCGAGGCCGAGACCCGCAGGCGGGTCGCGGAGCGGATCGGGCGCGAGCGCGTCGCGACCTACGGCGTGGCCCGGCAGGCCGAGGACGTCGACTTCCTGCGGGCCTCCGAGCGCGAACTGGCCGAGCTGCGGCGCAGCACCCAGCGCTTGGCCCGGGTGCTGGCCTCACGGATGGCCGTGCGGCGCAAGCATTCCCGGCGCGGCGAGATCGACCTGCGCCGCACCTTGCGCAAGTCCATGTCGACGGGCGGGGTGCCGATCGACCTGGTCAACCGCAAACCGCACCCCGGCCGCCCCGAACTGGTGCTGCTGTGCGACGTGTCCGGTTCGGTCGCGGGCTTCAGCAACTTCACCTTGCTGCTGGTGAGCGCCCTGCGCGAACAGTTCTCGCGCGTGCGGATCTTCGCGTTCGTGGACAACACCGACGAGGTGACCCGCTTCTTCACCCCCGACACCCAGCTCGACCAGGCGATGACCGCCATCATGACCGAATCCGACGTCGTCGGCTACGACGGGCACTCCGACTACGGCGGCGCGCTGTCCAGCTTCGTCCGCGAGTTCCCCGACGCCGTCACCAGCCGCAGCTCGCTGCTGGTCCTCGGTGACGCGCGCACCAATTACCGCGACCCGCAACTGGATACGCTGCGCTCGCTGGTGGGAACCGCCAAACACGCGCACTGGCTGAACCCGGAACCGCGCACCCAATGGGGATCCGGCGATTCAGCGGCCGAGCGCTACCTCGAGGTGATCGAGATGCACGAGTGCCGTTCGGCGCGCCAGCTCACCGAGGTGGTGTCGCGGCTGCTGCCCGTCTGAGGCCCCGCACGCCGAAACCCTCGCCTTATGGCCGCGATCAGATTTTGTTAAGCGTTTCATTGGCGGGCGTCATGACGATCGCCCGCATGGTGAACGGAACGCCCGCGGGCGGGGAGCCGGTGCGCACCGGAGTGTCGGGGAACGAGGACCGGGACATCTCCCGGCTCGACGGGGACGGTTCGCGGGTGGACGGGGAGGAAACGAGGGGGATGGGGATGCGGCAGGAGTACACGCTCGAGGGTGCGCGGTCCGAGCACGACGACGGCGATCTGCGCGCCGTGCGGGCGCGGCACGCGGCGGGGCTGGCGGCGGCGCGATTGCTGGACGCGCCGAAGGCGGCCGAAGCGCATCTGCGGGAGGCCTTGGACGTGGGGGCGGGGGCGGTGCCCGCCGACGAACTCGCCCGCTGGCACTCGCAGCTGGTCATGGTGCTCTCCGGCGACGCGGGGCGCGAAACCGAACTCGCCGAGGCGGCGCTGCGGGCGGCCGAGCAGTGGGACGGGCTGTCGGCGTCGGCCGCCACGCACCTCACGTTCGTGGCCGCGCGGGCCTGCCACCGCGCGGGCCATCACGCCAGGGCCGCGGCGCTGTTCGAACGGCCGATCGCCGCCGACGCCGCGCTCTACCCCGCCACGGAGATGGCCGTCCTGCGCGGGCAGTACGGCAAATCGCTCACATTGACCGGCAAGTACCTCGACGCGGCCGAACAGTTCCTGGAGGCGGCGCGGCTGGTCCGCACCGACCGCACGCGCACCGAGCTGCAAGCCGAACTCGCCTCCTCGGCGGCCTCCGCACTGGACGCGGGCGGTGCCGAGGACCGCGCCCAGGTCGCCTACCTGCGCGCCGCGCAGCTCTGGGGCGAGCTGGGACGCATCGGCCCGCGCTGCCGTTGCCTGCGCGCCGCCGCCTGGTTGCGCTACTGGGCCGCCACCACCGAACCGGAGCGTGAGCAGGGCGTCGCCGCGCTGCGTGAGGTGCTGGACGAGCTCACCGCGCGCGCCGGGGACGCGCCGTCGCCGGAGGTCACCCTCGAACTCGAGCACACCCACCGCCAGCTCGCCGACATGCGGGAGCGCTGAGCGCCCGGGCACGCCGCCCCGAGCCCGACGCCGACCGATAAGCTCGGCACTCATGCACGAGACAGGGCCGGCCCGACGCAGGCTGGGGGTGATGGGTGGCACGTTCGACCCCATCCACCACGGCCACCTGGTCGCGGCCAGCGAGGTCGCCAACCGCTTCGCGCTCGACGAGGTCATCTTCGTCCCGACCGGGCAGCCGTGGCAGAAGGCGCACAAGAAGGTCAGCCCCGGTGAGGACCGCTACCTGATGACGGTCATCGCGACCGCCTCCAACCCGCGCTTCTCGGTCAGCCGAGCCGACATCGACCGCGGCAAGGTCACCTATACGGTGGACACACTGCGGGAGATGCGGGCACAGTATCCCGACGCGGACCTGTACTTCATCACGGGTGCGGACGCGCTGGCCAACATCCTGTCGTGGCAGGATTGGGCGGAACTGTTCGAACTGGCGAAGTTCGTCGGGGTGAGCCGACCGGGCTACGAGCTGAACGCCGACCATCTGCGGGAACATCTGCGTGATCTTCCGTCCGATGCGGTGACGATGATCGAGGTCCCGGCCCTGGCCATCTCGTCGAGCGAGTGCAGGCGACGCGCCGCCGAGAACCGGCCGGTGTGGTACCTCGTCCCCGACGGCGTGGTCCAGTACATATCGAAGCGGCACCTGTACGTGCCCGGAGCAGCGGAAGGTAGCTGAATGAGCGCATCTGTCGAGTCGGTCGAGATGGCGCAGGTCGCCGCGCGGGCGGCGGACGAGAAGCTGGCTTCCGACGTGGTGGTCCTGGACGTGTCCGAGCAGCTGGTCATCACCGACTGCTTCGTCATCGCCTCCGCCCCGAACGAGCGCCAGGTCAACGCCATCGTCGACAACGTGGAGGAGAAGCTGCGCGACGCCGGGTACAAGCCCGTGCGCCGCGAGGGCACCCGCGAGGGACGGTGGGCGCTGCTGGACTACGTGGAGATCGTGGTGCACATCCAGCACAACGACGAGCGCAATTACTATGGCCTGGAGCGGCTGTGGAAGGACTGTCCGGTGGTGCCCGTCGACGGCATCGGCGATCCGCGCGCCACCGGCAACGGTGAGGGAGACGGCGCCGAGTGAGCAAGTATGCCGGTGTGCGCACCCTGATCCTGTTGCGGCACGGGCAGACCGAATGGAATGCCTCGGACCGTATGCAGGGCCAGATCGACACCGATCTCACCGATCTGGGCCGCCGACAGGCGAAAGAAGCCGCGCGGGAACTGGTTTCACGCAACGCCATCGCCATCGTCTCCTCCGATCTGAAACGGGCCTACGACACGGCGCAGGCCCTGTCCGAACACACCACGGTGCCGGTGGTGCGCGATCAACGCCTGCGCGAAACCCACCTCGGTGACTGGGAGGGGCTGACCCACCTCGAGGTGGACGCCGACTACCCGGGCGCCCGGGTAGCCTGGCGGCTCGACGCCACCTACCGGCCGCCCAACGGCGAGAGCAAACTCGAGGTCGGCGCGCGGTCGCTGCCCGTGGTGCAGGAACTCTTCCGCGAGCGACAGGATTGGCCCGGCCGGACTATCATCCTGGTGGCGCACGGCGGGCTGATCGCAGCGTTGACGGCCGCGCTGCTCGATCTGCCGCCCGACAACTGGCCCATCCTCGGCGGACTGGCCAATACCAGCTGGGTGCAACTGAGCAGCCACGGTCCAGGCATCGAGCAGCCCGGGTGGCGTCTCGATGTGTGGAACGCAGCGGCGAAGGTAGCTCCCGATGTCCTCTGAAGATCCGATCAAGTCGGTGCCGGACGAACTGTTCCAGCGCGTCACCGGCAAACCGGAACGCCAACTCCCCGACGCGCTGTTCGGCAGCGCGCCGCCGGCCAACCCCGCCCCCGCGGCCAAAGGGCCGAAGGGCTCCAAGGGTGAGGAGCCGCTGCGGACGGTTCCCGACGAACTGTTCAAGCAGGTGACTGCGCGGCCGGAACGCCAGCTGCCCGACGCGCTGTTCGGCGGCCCACCCCCGAAGGCCGCCGATCGTTCGACAGGCGACTCCGCCGAACCCGGCGACGAGGAGGTTGCGGTATCGGAGTCCGCGGCGCCGGATGCGGTGCGGGAGTCGGGTGCCGGAGCGGAATCCGTTGCGGGGCAGGGCTCGGAGAGGGACGTCGAGTCGGATACCGCCGAGCCCGGCGGTGTCGTTGCTGACGTCGAGTCGGGTGTAGTGGGTGACTCCGCCGAATCCGAGTCGGATTCGGTGGTGGCTGAGGCCGCCGCCGTACCTCCGGGCGTCGTTGCTGACGTCGCGTCGGGTGCAGTGGGTGACTTGGCTGGGGCCGAGCCGGATTCGGTGGCGGCTGTGGGCGATCCGGCTGGAGCTGGGTCGTTTTCGGGGGCGGCTGCGGGCAACCTGGCCGAATCCGAGCTGAATTCGGCAGCTCCTGTGGGCAGTCTGGCTGGAGCCGAGTCCGGCTCGGTGGCGGCGGCGGATGACCTGGCTGAGGCCGGGCCGGATTCGCTGGGAGCTGTGGGTGGCCTGGCTGGAGCCGCGTCCGGTTCGGTGGCCGCTGTAGGCGAACGCGCAGCGGTCGAGCCGGATTTGCGCACGGATGTCAGCGAGCTCGACGGCGCGGAGCCGGACGCGCTCTCGAATACCGCCACCGGACGCGAGTCGGCTCCGGGCGCTTCCGACGGGCCGGAGTCCGCGGCGACTGCGGACGGTCTCGGCGAGGCGGAGTCCGACCCGATCGGAGCGGCGAAGCAGACGTCCGATTCCGAAGCGGGAGCGGATGTTACGTCCCCCGCCTCCGGTGCGAGCCGTGCGCTCGAGGGGACCGGTTCGGTCAGGCCGGCGATCGACACCGCTGCGGACGCAGTCCTGACCGCGACCGCCGCCACGCTCGCCGCGGCCGAGTCGGGTCCGACCGTGGCCGCCGCAGATGATCTCGCGCGAACCGAGCCGGGTTCGGCGGGTCCCGAGCCCGACGATGTCGGCACGGCGAATCCGGTGGTCGTCGCCTCGGCGGCCGGTGCGCTCGCCGTTGCCGAGAAGGTGGAAGCACCTGTAGTGCAGGGTGGTTCGGAGGTGGCTGTGGCTGCCGAGGCCGCGCTCGCGCCGGTCGCCGAACCGCGTCAGAAGCCGGTGCTGCTGGTGATCGCGGACTCCCTGGCCTACTTCGGCCCGAAGGGTGGGCTGCCCGCCGATGATCCGAGGATCTGGCCGAACCTCGTGGCCGCCGAACTGGATTGGGACGTGGAGCTGATCGGCCGGATCGGCTGGACGTGCCGTGACGGGTACTGGGCGCTGATCGGTGATCCGCGCGTGTGGGCCGCCGTCCCGAAGGCGAGCGCCGTGGTGTTCGCGGTCGGCGGTATGGACACGTTGCCGTCGCCGCTGCCCACCGCGCTGCGCGAGCTCATCCGCTACGTGCGCCCGCCGGCGATGCGGCGCGGGGTTCGCGCGGCCTACAACTGGTTGCAGCCCAAGCTTTCCCGGCTCGGCCGTCCGGTCGCGCTGCCGCCCAAGGTCAGCGTCGGCTACCTCGAACAGTCCCGCGAAGCGCTCGCCCACCTGCGGCCCGACCTGCCGTTCGTGGCGGTGCTGCCCTCGGTGCACAACTGCGCGGCCTACGGTCGCGTGCACTCCGGGCGTCCGCGCGCGGTGAAGGCGCTGCTCGCGTGGTCGCAGCGCAGCGGCGTGCCGCTGGTCGACCTCGGCGAGGCGGTCCGCGACGACATCCACTCGGGCGAGGCCAATCCCGACGGCATCCACTGGGGCTGGGCCGGGCACGCCGCCGTCGCGGCGGCGATGACCAAGACCTTGCGGGAGGTCGGGTAGTCCGTGGCCGTCGTGGTCGTCACCGATTCGTCCGCCAGCCTGCCCACCGAGTACGTCGCCGAGCTGGGCATCGACGTCGTGCCGCTGCACGTGCTGGTGGGCGACCGCGCCGTGCGCGAAGGTGTCGAACCCGTCGAGATCGACTACGCCGCGGACACTGTGACGACCTCCGCCGCCTCGCCCGGCGAGCTGCGCGAGGTGTACGAGGCAGCGCTGGAGCGCAGCGGCGGTGACGGCGTTGTCGCCGTGCATCTTTCGCGAAGTCTGTCGGCCACCTGGGAGGCGGGCCGCCAAGCCGTGCGCGATATGGACGCCGCCGACCGGGTGCGGCTGGTCGACTCCCTCGGTGCCGGCCTGGCCACGGGGTTGCCGACGCTCGCCGCGGCACGTCGCGCGAGAACCGGTGCGGCCCTGGACATCGTGTACGACGCCGCGGTGGCCGCGAGCAGTCGCGCGCGCACCTTCTTCCTGGTCAACCGCACCGAACAGTTGCGGCGCGGCGGGCGGTTGAGCACGGCGGCCACGTTTTTCGGCAGTGAACTGGTGACCAAACCACTGCTGCAGATCGTGGAGGGCCGCCTCGAACTGCGCGAGAAAGCCCGCACCCGTTCCAAGGCGTACGCGAAGCTGGTCGCGGCGGCGGTGGACGCGGCGGGCGAGGACGGCGCGGCCGTGGCGGTACAGCACCTCGACGCGGCCGAGGCCGCCGAGACGCTGGCCGGGCAACTGCGCGAACTCATTCCGGGGATCCGCGAACTCGTCGTGGCCGAATTCGGGCCGGTGCTCGGCGTGCACCTGGGACTCGGCGCGGTGGGGGTGCTCGTGGTACCCGGCGGATGCGGGGAGTGATCTCGATGATCCCAAACCGTGCCGTCGCGGAGTACTCCGGTTAGCCTGCGCGATATGACCAGTGCGACTCCGCCCACCCGGCCGCCGCTGATCGTCAGCGCCGTGGACTGGGAGCACCCCGACGCGGTGACCTTGCGCGGCGAGATGGCGGCCGAGGTGGGCCCCCGCTACGCCGACCTGGTGGCTTCCGGTCGCACGGCCGCGAACTCCGTCGATCCGCAGACCGTGCACCGGACGTTCGTGGTGTACTCCGGTGAACCCGCCGGTCACGCCGCCGTCCGCTGGAACGAGGGCGAACTCGAGGTCAAGCGGATGTTCGTGCGCCCCGCCTACCGTGGCTCGGGTGCGGCGACGGCGCTGCTCACCGCCGCCGAGGACGTCGCCCGGGAACTGGGCCTGCCCCGGCTGATCCTGCAGACCGGCCACCTCCAGCCCGATGCCGTGCGGTTCTACGAACGCAGCGGATACCACCGCATCCCGATCTTCGCTCCGTATCACGTGCTGCCCCTCTCGAAGTGCTACGCCAAGCAACTCCAGTAAACGCGGCACCGGTCACGCGGTCGCCCGTGTGAACGTGAGTTGTCCACAGGGACAGCGGTTTCCACAGGACCGGGGAAAGGCCTGGTCACGCGAGCGCGTAGGTAGTCCGGCCTGCCTACCGTGCTTCTCATGGCACGACAAGACGAACGCGAGCGCATCCGCCACCGCCTGGGCGCCCTGACCGCCCGTGTCGACGCGAGCAAACGCGCGGGCGACCCGAGCGCCCCGCCGGCCCTCACCCACCCGCATGGAGCGGTGACGCGCGTCGGTGTGTCGGCCGCGCGCCGCCGGACAGGCGCGGGAGGAATCGGACTCTCCGGCGTACAGCCCGGCCACACGGCCCGTGGGATGGGGAACTCCGTGCCGGGACTCGCCCGACCTCCGGACGTCGCGAGTTCAGAGGGCGAATCCTCCTCCGGCAACTGGGATCTCGAGTCCTTGGCTCCTGACGCGGCACGTCCCGAAAGTGCCGCCACGCCTGGTGAATCCGCGCTTGCTGCCGCGGCGCAGGAGCGGGCTGAGGCCAGCGGAGTCGGCGGGCATGCGCGGGGGCGTTCGGCGGACACGTGGGTGGGGACCGATGAAGTGGATGGGTTCGGTCGGCAGTGGGATTCGAGCCAGGGCAGGGCGAGGTCTCCGGAGGCGGGAGTCGATGTGCGGGAGGCACCGGTGCCGGGGTGGCTGGCCGGGGAGGGTGAGCGATTCGGGTGGGTGGATCGGCTTGTGCCCGAAAGGTTTCGCGGAATGCGGGTCGATCCCGGGCGGCGCGGTGTGGTGGCGCTGGCCGGGGTCGGGCTGCTGGCGGTGATCGTCGCGATGGTGGTGGTGTTGCGGGAACAGCCGGTCGCGCAACCGGTTCCGCCGTTGCCCGCCGTCAGCAGTAGTGCGACGAGTGCCGCGCCGGCGCAGGCTCCGGCCGCTCCCGTGACAGGCGGGGAGCAGGACGAACTCGTCGTGAGCGTGGTCGGACTGGTGCACCGAGGGGGACTGGTGCGGCTCCCGCCGGGTGCGCGGGTCGCCGACGCCCTCACGGCCGCGGGCGGTGCGCGCGACGGTGCCGACCTCACGGGCCTCAACCTCGCCCAGCGACTCAACGACGGTGACCAGATCCTCGTCGGCCCCGCTCAGGGTGACGGTACGCCCCGCCTCGGCAGTGCGACCATCAGCGGCCCCGGTGCCACGCCCCCGAGTGCGGGGTCCACGCCGGCCGGCCGTGTCGACCTCAACACGGCCACCGAATCCCAGCTCGACGCCCTCCCCGGCGTCGGCCCGGTGACCGCCGCCGCCATCATCACCTGGCGTACGACCAACGGACGGTTCACCAGCGTCGACCAACTGGCCGAGGTCGACGGCATCGGGCCCACCCGCCTCGCCCGCCTCCGCGACCTGGTGACGGTATGAGCGGGCGAAGTCGCAGCGTGGCGACCAGAGGCAGTGACGTCCGGCTTCGCAGCACTCGGGCGGTCGCCTCGTCGCACCCCATCGGCCGACTGCCTGTGAACCTTCCGGGAGCGGCGGGTGCCCGGGGAATGTCGTACTGCCAAGTGGCGCAGAGCCATCCCGGTGGGGCTGATTCGAATGAACGTGGCGTGTCCGGCCACGAGGAGCCGGTGATTTTTGGAACGAGGGCTCCGGCGCCGAGGACGGCGCACCGCGCGGCGACGTCGAGGCTCGCGGTGTCGGGAGCTCTCGGCGATATCGGCGAGCGCGCCGTGTACCGCCACCTCGATGGGGCCGAGGTCGTTGTGGATGCGTGGTCGTTGGCCACGTCTTGTCTCGGCCGAGCGTCGCGGTTCGGAGCGGGCGCCGATGCGGGTGTGGTCGGTGGCGGGGAGTGGGTGGATCGCGATGCGTGGCTGTCTCTGGTCTTTTGGGGGATCTTGTCCGGACGAGTGCCACCGTGTGGTGCGGAGTGGGGTTGATGTGAGCGGGGGTGGCGGGGTTGGTGAGGAGGAGCGCGCGGTTCTGGACGCACGTCTTTTGCCCGCGGCGTTGAGCTGCTGGGGCGTGACGATCGCGGTGCTGGTGGGCGGATGGTGGTACGGGGTGGTGCTCGCGGTTGTTCTCGGGGGAGCGGTGGGCGTGTCGGTCAGTCTGGGGCACAGGTGTTTTCGCGGGACTCCCAGGTGGGGCGGAGTTGCCGTGACCGTGGTGGCGGCGATGGCGCTGGGGACGGGCTTCGCGGTGGCGGCGGCGTGGCGGGAGCACAGCGCGGCCACCCATCCGTTGCGCGATGAGATGGGCAAGTCGGTGTCGGTGGTGGTGACACCGACAAATGACCCGAAACCGCTGGGCGACAGTGGCTTTGGAGGTGAGCGACGGTGGTTGGTGAAGGCGGCGCTGCACCACTTCCGCACGGGAGCGCAGACCGTGACGGCGGGCGGATCCGTTGTCGTCCTGGCTTCCGGGGCAGACTGGGATCGGATCGCGCCCGGACAGCGTGTGAAATTCCGTGCCCGCGTGGACTATCCGTGGAATCGCGATCTGACCGTCGCGACCTTGAGGTCGCACGGTGCGCCCGAACGGATGGGTTCCCCGCCGTGGTGGCAGCGCGGCGCTTCGGCCGTGCGATCCGACTTCGAGACCGCGTCCGTCGCGGCGTTGCCGGCGGATCAGGCGGGGATGGTGCGAGCCCTCGTTGTGGGTGACACCTCCGGCATCTCCGATTCCGTGCGAACGGATTTCGAGGCGTCCGGCTTGCAGCATCTCACCGCGGTCAGCGGCGCGAACTTCACTATTCTGCTCGCGGTCGTGCTGTTCGGGGTGCGCAGGGTCGCGCTGGGCCCGCGCGCGACGGCGATCATCGCGGCGGGTGCGCTGCTCATGTTCGTGGTGGTGGCGCGGCCCGACCCGAGCGTGTTGCGCGCGGCGGCGATGGGGTCGATCACGCTGCTGGCGTTGGCATCCGGGCGGCGCAGGCAGGCATTGCCGGCACTGTGCGCGGCGGTCATCGGGCTGCTGTTGCTCTGGCCCGCGCTGGCCGTGAGCGCCGGATTCGCGCTCTCCGTGCTCGCCACGGGTGCGCTGATCCTCATCGCGCCAGGCTGGGCGGACTGGCTCCGGGCCCGTGGGTGGTGGCGGCTACCGGCGGAGATCGTCGCGGTGTCGGCGGCCGCGTTCCTGGTCACGATCCCGATCGTCATCGTGATCGCGGGCCGCGTCAGCGTCGTGGCGATACTCGCGAATGTCCTTGTGACACCGGTGGTCGCACCCATCACGGTGATCGGCGCCCTCGGCGCGGTGTGCTCCTGCCTGTGGATGCCGCTCGCCGTCCTGGCCCTGCGCTGCGCGAGTCCACCGCTGTGGTGGTTGCTCGAGGTGGCCGAGCGCACCGCCAGCCTGCCGGGTGCGACGGTGTCGGTGCCGGGTGGCGTGCCCGGCGGACTCGTCGCGGGCGTGATCGTCCTCGCCGTGATCCCGGCGCTGCGCAACAGCCGCTTCCGCCGCCTCACCGCCACCCTGCTCGCGCTCTACGCAACCCTTCTGATCCCACTGCACCTCTGGCAGACCGGAATGCCGCGACTGAGCGGAACGCCCCCACCGTTCGGCCCCGGCACACACGTGCCGATCGCGGTCGACACCAGCGCCCGTAGCGCTTCCCATGCGGCGCGCTCAGCTTCCGGAGTCCGAGTGGGGGACCTCACCTCAGGTTGCGTACGCGTACCGACCTACGGGCCCGGCCCGCCGTGGCATCCGACTGATCGAATGCGGACATCGCCCGCCTGCCCGCTCGGTGGGCGCCGTGCATGAACTCGGAGGACGTAGTGCGTGAAGGAGGCCGCAGTGTGTGGGAACGCCTCCGCCCTTGCGGTGGAGAGTCGAGGACGGCGTGCGGGAAGGGGTGTCGGTGGGGGATCGTAGGATCGGGCGGGTGAGCGGACGGCCTGCGGCGGTGCACCTGGTACTGGGTGAGGAAGAGCTGTTGATGGAGCGCGCGATCGCGGGGATCACCGCGGCCGTGCGTGCCGACGCGCCGGACCCGGACGCCGTGCCGGTGGATCGGATGCGGGCCGGGGACGCGAGCACCGCCGAACTGGCGGAGCTGCTCAGTCCTTCGCTGTTCGCCGAGGACCGGGTGATCATCCTGGAATCGGCGGCCGAAGCGGGCAAAGAGGCGGTGAGCGTGATCACGCAGGCGGCGGCCGACCCGCCCGACGGCGTGGTGCTGGTGGTGCTGCACTCCGGCGGCGGGCGGGCCAAGGCACTCGCGCCCGCGCTGCAGAAGGCGGGCGCGCAGGTGCACGAGTGCGCGAAACTCACGAAGGCCTCCGAGCGGGTCGAGTTCGTCCGCGGCGAGTTCCGTACCGCGGGCGTCAGGGTGCCGGCCGACGTGGTGCAGGTGGTGCTGGAATCGGTCGGCTCCGATCTGCGCGAACTGGCCGCCGCGTGTTCGCAGCTGATCGCCGACACCGGCGGCAAGATCGATGTGGCCGCCGTGCGCCAGTACTACTCGGGCCGCGCGGAGGTCTCCGGATTCGACGTCGCCGAACTGGCTGTCGGCGGCGACCGGCCCGGCGCCATGGAGGCGCTGCGCTGGGCCCTCGATACCGGTGTTCCGCACGTGCTGCTCGCCGACGCGCTCGCCGACTCCGTGCACACCATCGCGCGCGTCGGATCGGCTGGCCGCGGCGACCCGTTCAAACTCGCCCAGCAGTTGGGTATGCCGCCGTGGAAGGTGAAGAAGGCGCAGGCGCAGGCGCGCGGTTGGACCGGCGTCACCATCGGGTCCGCGATGCAGGTCGTCGCCACCCTCAACGCCGACGTCAAAGGCGGCGCCGCCGACTCCGGATACGCGCTGGAGCACGCGCTGATGCGGATTCTGGACCTGCACGGCGCGGGCTGATCGAGATCCCTGTCACAGCGGCGAACCATCAGCAAATGGATTCGTGCCAGACTTGATCTGGACATGGATGAACCGACAACACCGATCCCCCGGATCGAGGAACAGAGCCCCGGTCCACGCCGGCACGGGGCGCATCGACGCGGCGTGCGCAAGCGGGGCCACCTCGGCCGGAAACTGGTCAAGGTCGCCGCGGCGGGACTGTCCGCGCTCGTGCTCGCGGGCACCGCGGCGGGGTGGGCCGCCGAGACCGGATTCGACGACGGCTTCGGCCGTTCCAATGCCTTGGGTGATGACGCGCCCCGCTCCCTCGACGGTTCACTCAACGTCCTGCTGATCGGGCTCGACACGCGAAAAGACCAGGACGGCAAGGATCTTCCCGACGACGTCCTCGACAAGCTGCACGCCGGCGACGGTGACCAGGGCGGCTACAACGCCAACACGCTGATCCTGGTGCACATCCCGGCCGACCTGAAGAAGATCACCGCGGTCTCCATTCCGCGCGACAATTACGTCGCGGTCTCCGGGATCCCGGGCTACACGCACGTCAAGATCAAGGAAGCGTACGGCCTCAAAAAGGCTGTCGTACAAGACGAACTCATGGCCAAGGGCGTCACCGATCAGGCGGTGCTCGAACGCGAGGGTCGCGAGGCGGGCCGCGCGTCCATCGTGCAGACCGTCCGGAACCTCACGGGGGTGCCGATCGACCGGTTCGCCGAGGTGACGCTCGGCGGTTTCTACGATCTGGCCAAGGCGCTCAACGGAGTCGAGGTCTGCCTGCGTCAACCCGCGCGGGATCTCGAGTACTCCGGCGCCGACTTCCCGGCGGGCCGTCAGCGCCTCGATCCCGCGCAGTCGCTGGCGTTCGTGCGGCAGCGGCACAATCTGGAGAACGGCGATCTGGATCGCACCCGCCGCCAGCAGGCATTCCTCACCTCGGTCGCCAAGGATCTGCGCGCCGCCGGCACCTTCACCGATTTCGGCAAGCTCAACTCGCTGATGGATGTGGCGCACCGCAATATCGTGCTGTCCGACGGGTGGGACGTCACCGACTTCCTGCGCACCGTCGGCGGCGCGGACAGCCCCGCCGTGGAGTTCCGCACGTTGCCCGTACTGCGCTACGACGTGGTGAACGGCCAGGACGTGAACATCGTGGACCCGGCCGCCATCCGGCGCGAAGTGCGGGCCGCCTTCGGCGAATCCGAACCCAGCGCGCCGGTCACGCCGACCCGGCCGGTCGACGTGCGCAACGCGGGCGCGCGAACCGGTTATGCCGCAACGGTTTCCGAAGCCCTCGTCGACAAGGGGCACCCGAAAGGGTTGGTGGGCAACAACTACGCGGGTACTTCGACCTCCGCCGTGTACTACGGCCCCGGCGGTGAATCGGAGGCCGCGCGCCTCGCCGACACCCTCGGCGGGCTCCCGACCGTCCTCACCGGCGTCGTCCCGCCCGACCGCCTCCGCGTCGTCCTCGGCTACGACTTCACCCTGCCCACCACCCTCACCGGCACCACGACCACCACAACCCCCACCCCCACCACCACCCCGTGGGGAACCAGCGCCCTCCCCACCCCCGACGTGGGCAAACCCTTCGACACCACCCTCGGCGGCGACATCCCCTGCGTGAACTGACCCGCCACCACACGACGCCTCAGCACGGGCACACAGTGCCGCGACGCCTCAGCACCGGCACACAGTGCCGCGGAGAACAGGCCGCACCGGGGCCCACTCCCGGCCGCCGGCCTACACGGCGGTCGAGGCCATCCCCGAGGCAGTCCCGGCCGCGGCCATGGCGAACGGAAAGCGGTCGACTTCCGAACAAAGCCGCTCGTCGTCGGGATGAACACCCCCGCCTTCATCGAGGCCGTTCGCCGCCGCCGAGCACGCTCCCAGAAATGGCGCTGGGTCCACCTCGTCGGCCGCCGGCAGTGCGGAGATGTCTCCAGCGCATGCCAGGTCCTCGTCCGCATGCCCGTCATCCCCGTGATGACGAGTGCGATCTCGTCCGGCGCCTTGCGGTCTAGTGGGCGACAACAAAACTCGCGCGTCGCCCGAACTGCGCCGCCGATTCCCAGTGGGCGATCTCCCTACACCCGCTCTTCGATCTTCAACTCCCCGTCCACCACGCTTCTCGTGAGGGGGCGGCGGAGGAAGTCGTGGGGGAAGCCGAGGTCTATGGCGGAAGCGGATTCGAGGCGGGTGAGGTGGGTGGGGTCGAACTCGAGGTCGAGGGCGCCGAGGTTGTCTTCCAGTTGGGCGGTGGTGCGGGCGCCGATGATAGGGGAGGTGACGCCGGAACGGGTGAGGGTCCAGGCTAGGGCCACCTGGGCCGGGGTGCGGCCGAGGTCGTCGCCGACCTCGCGCACGACGTCGGCGATGTCGAGGCCGCGTTCGGTGAGGGCACCACTGGCGGCGGCGACGTTCTTGCGGGTGCCCGCGGCGGAGGCTTCGACCGCCTCACCGAGGTCGGCGCGGGTGTACTTGCCGGTGAGCACGCCGCTGCCCAGCGGCGACCACGGGATCACGCCGAGCCCGAGTTCCCGGCCCATCGGGATCAGATCCCGCTCCACGGTGCGTTCGAGCAGGCTGTACTCGATCTGCAACGCGATCAGCGGCGACCAGCCGCGCAGATCGGCGATGGTCTGCATGCGCGCGACCTGCCAGGCGGGCGCGTCGGAGATGCCGACGTAGAGCACCTTGCCCGCGCGCACCAGATCGTCCATGGCGCGCAGGATCTCCTCCACCGGGGTGCGGGCGTCCCACGCGTGCAGGTAGAGCAGGTCGATGTAGTCGGTGTTCAGCCTGCGCAGGCTCTCCTCCACCGAGCCGACCATGCTCTTGCGGTGGTTGCCGCCGGAGTTGGGATCGGCCGGGCGGCGCAGCATCGTGTATTTGGTGGCCAGCACCAGGCTTTCGCGGTGGTCGGCGGTGAATTCGCCGAGCAGCCGCTCGGAGGTGCCGTCGGTATACCGGCTGGCGGTGTCGAGGAAGTTGCCGCCGCGCTCGACGTAGGTGTCGAAGATCTTGCGCGCCTCGTCGCGGTCGGCGCCCCAGCCCCAGTCCGCGCCGAAGGTCATGGTGCCCAGCGCGAGCGGCGAGACCCGCAGGCCGGAGCGGCCGAGCAGGCGGTAGGTGTCGAGGGTGCGGGATGCGGACATGTCCGGCTCCTTGTGCGTTCGATGGAGACACCGAGTCTGGAGCGCGGGGGAGCGGCCGGTAAGGGAAGGAATTTCCTGGGACCCCAGTTCCTACCCTCGCGACCGTACGATCGGAGGCGATGACCGGGACAGTGAATGTGACAGAGGAACTGGCGGCGTTCCTGCGCGCTCGCCGCGCGCGCCTCCACCCCGCCGACCTCGGCCTGCCGCACCGCAAGGCGCGCCGCACGCCGGGCCTGCGTCGCGAGGAAGTGGCCGAACTGGCCGGAGTGAGCACCGACTACATCGTGCGGCTGGAACAGGGACGCGGTCTGCGTCCCTCCGCGGAGGTGCTGGAGGCGCTCTCGCGGGCACTGCGGCTCACGCCCGACGAGCGGTCCTACCTGTTCGACCTGGCCCGTCAGCGCCCACCGGACAACTCGGCGGCGCACACGGTCCCGGCCGACGAGATCGATCCGTCGCTGACCATGCTGGTGCACGATCTTTCGCCGCTACCGGCCATGCTGGTGGACCACCGCTTCGACATCCTCGCGTGGAACCGGGAGATGGCGGGCCTCATCACCGATTTCGGCGCGGTCCCGCCGCGCCGGCGCAACTCGATGTGGCTGTGCCTGCTGGAACCGCGCCTGGCCGGCCTGTATCTGGACCGGCAGCGCATCATCCGGGAAGGCGTCGCCGATCTGCGCGCCGCCTGGGCGAACCACCCGGAGGACGCGCAGCTGGCCCGGCTCATCGCCGACTTCCGGGAACGCAGCCCCGAATTCGCCGCCGCGTGGAACAGCCACGACGTGAAGGTGCAGGGGCGCGGCGTGAAGCGCCTGCACCACCCCGTGGTGGGCCCGGTGTCGGTGCGCTACGAGGCGCTGACGCCGATCCAGGATCCCGGGCAACGCGTGATCATCTACCGTGCCGCGGACCCGGAATCCCAGGCGGCCCTGGACCGCCTGGCCGAGGGCGCCACCCTCGTCCCGCGCCACTGAGCTTGCCCTCCACGGCGGTGAACCCCCGTGCGGCGCTGAACCCTACTCCGCCGCGCTCAGGACGAGTTCGTCCTCGTCCTCCTCGGCGCCCTCGTAGCGGCCCTCCCATTCCTCGTAGGCGGGCACCTCCTCGTCGCGGGTGACGATCCACTCGAGGGAGTAGTTGCCGTCCTCGTCGATGGGCACCATGACGTTCTCGATCTTGATCCCGATTCCCAGCACCTCGGCGGCGCGGATGACCTCCGGCAGATCCTCTGCTCGGACGACGGTCTGATTCGCGTAGACGGTAACCATGCGCGGAATGGTAGCGGCACCCGCCGACATCGCGGCTACGGTCCGGTGAACTCCCGGACGGCCGCAGAACCTGCGGACACGACAAAAGCCGCCGTGGTCGTCGAGGCCGCGGCGGCTGGCGTCAGAGAAGAACGGACGGTCCCGGAGCGGGACCGGCGCGATCAGCCCAGCTTGTTGTAAGCCAGGGCGAGGGCCGACTTCTTGTTGGCGGCCTGGTTGGCGTGGATGACGCCCTTGGAGGCGGCCTTGTCGAGCTTGCGGCTCGCGAACTGGAGACGCTCGCCGGCCTGCTCCTT
Source organism: Nocardia puris (assembly GCF_036051655.1). Lineage (NCBI taxonomy): Bacteria > Bacillati > Actinomycetota > Actinomycetes > Mycobacteriales > Nocardiaceae > Nocardia > Nocardia puris. The sequence goes on from NZ_CP107943.1 coordinate 4,481,128, forward strand.
GTCGCCGGCCGCGGCGGCCTCCCGGAAGCTGCGGATCGCGGTACGCAGCGCGGACTTGACCGACTGGTTGCGCTTGCGCGCCTCCTCGTTGGTGCGGATCCGCTTCATCTGGGACTTGATATTGGCCACGCCTGTTTCCTCGTGTTCCTGTCGCTGAGTGGTCTGTACTGAGAAGTCGTACGCGTGCCGATCACCCGGGAAACGGGTAACGCATCGCCGAAGATCGAGGGTACCAGCCGCCGCGCGGCACACGAAATCGGCGCCGATCGGCGCCGACACGCCCGGCGGAGACCGCGATGTCCCGGCCGAGTGATGCAAGAAATTTACCTGTGTCTCACACGGCAAAGACGCTGCGTGTAGCACGATTTTCGCATGACTTCCGCCTCTCCGCCGCGTTCGGCCCGATCCCACGCACCGCATCGCGGCAGGTCACGGGAGCGGGCGGGGGACAACGCGCGGGCGGGTTTGTTCGAGGGCTACGGGCCGGGGCGTTTCGCGGACGCGTTCGACGAGATGTTCGACCACGCCGGACGGGTGCGCCAGCCGTACAAGGGGATCTTCGCCGCGCTGGCGCCCATCGACGTGGCCGATCTGGAGCGCCGTTCCGACGCGCTGGACCGGGCGTTCATCGACCAGGGCATCACCTTCTCGCTCTCGGGCCAGGAGCGCCCGTTCCCGCTGGACCTGGTGCCCCGGGTGATCGCGGCCGCGGAGTGGGCCAAGCTCGAGCGCGGGATCAAACAGCGGGTGGTGGCGCTCGAACTGTTCCTCGCCGACGTGTACGGCGAGCAGAACATCCTGCGCGACGAGGTGATCCCGAAACGCCTTGTGACCTCGTGCGAGCACTTCCACAGGGAGGCCGCGGGACTGGTGCCGCCGAACGGGGTGCGCATCCACGTGGCGGGCATCGACCTCATTCGGGACGAGCGTGGTGACTTCCGTGTACTGGAGGACAACCTGCGCTCGCCCTCCGGCGTCTCCTATGTGATGGAGAACCGCCGCACCATGGCGAGGGTGTTCCCGGATCTGTTCTCCTCGCACCGGGTTCGCGCGGTCGGCGACTACCCCACTTATCTATTGCGCGCGCTGCGGGCGTCCGCCGCGCCCAATGAAGCCGACCCGACGGTCGTCGTGCTCACCCCTGGCGTCTACAACTCGGCCTATTTCGAGCATTCGCTGCTGGCCAGGCAGATGGGTGTGGAACTGGTGGAAGGGCGCGATCTGTTCTGCCGCGACAACTTCGTCTACATGCGCACGACGGAGGGGGAGCGGCAGGTCGACGTGATCTACCGCCGCATCGACGACGCGTTCCTCGACCCGATGCACTTCCAGCCCAACTCGGTGCTGGGCGTCGCCGGGGTGCTCAACGCCGCCCGCGCGGGCAACGTGGTGATCTCCAGCGCGGTCGGCAACGGCGTGGGCGACGACAAGCTCACCTACACCTACGTGCCCACCATCATCGAGTACTACCTGAACGAGAAACCGGTGTTGCCCAATGTGGACACCTACCGCTGCTGGCTGGACGAGGAGCGGGAGCAGGTGCTCGACCGGCTCGCCGAACTGGTCGTCAAACCGGTGGAGGGGTCCGGCGGCTACGGCATCGTGATCGGTCCCGACGCCGGGCCGCGCGAGCTCGACGCGGTGCGCCGCAAGATCAAGGCCGATCCGCGCGGGTGGATCGCTCAGCCGGTGGTGCAGCTGTCGACGGTGCCGACCAAGATCGGCAACGAGCTGCTGCCCCGGCACGTGGACCTGCGCCCGTTCGCGGTGAACGACGGCGACGACATCTGGGTGCTGCCGGGCGGGCTCACCCGGGTGGCGCTGCCGGAGGGCTCGCTGGTGGTGAACTCCAGCCAGGGCGGCGGCAGCAAGGACACCTGGGTGCTGGCCGGGCGCACCTCGCCTGCCGAGCGGGAGCTCTCCGGCGCGGAGCTGGTGAGCGATCCGCCGCAATCGGATTCGCGCGAGGTCGGCCGGGAACTCACCGCCGCCCAGGCCAACCAGCAGCAACAACAACAGCAACAGGAACAACGGCAGGGCCAGCAGCAGCAAGCGTGGCGCCTTGGCCAACCGCAGCAGGTCCAGCACGGAATGCGGCGTCACGACGAGCGAAAGGGATAGCCCATGCTGGCTCGCAACGCCGAATCCCTGTACTGGATAGGCCGCTACACCGAACGCGCCGACGACACCGCGCGCATCCTGGACGTGGCCGTGCACCAACTGCTCGAGGACGCCACCGTCGATCCCGACCGCACCTCGCGGGTGCTGCTGAAGGTGCTCGGCATCGACCCGCCCGAGGGCACGCTGGACGTGTGGGCGGTGACCGACCTGGTCGGGTTCAGTCACGAGCACGGCGGTTCCATCGTGGACTCGATCGCGAACGCCCGCGAGAACGCCAGGGGCGCGCGGGAAGTCACCTCCAGCGAGATGTGGGAGTGCCTGAACGCCACCTTCAACGGCCTGCACGCGGCGGAGCGGGCCGCGCGCAGCCTCGGCCCGCACGAGTTCTTCTCCTACGTCAAGGACCGCGCCGCCATGTTCGCCGGCCTGTCCGATTCCACGCTCAGCCGCGACGACGGGTACCGCTTCCTGCTGCTCGGCCGTTCCATCGAGCGCGTGGACATGATGGTGCGCCTGCTGCTCTCGCGCGCCGGCGACCGCACCTCCTCGCCCGCCTGGGTGACGTTGCTGCGTTCGGCGGGCGCGCACGACACCTACCTGCGCACCCATCGCGGGGCGCTGGACGCGAACCGCGTGGCGGAGTTCATCCTGCTCGACCGGCTGTTCCCGCGGTCGGTGTTCCACGCGGTGCGGGTGGCCGAATCCTGCCTGACCGAACTGGATCAGCGGCCCAGCAGCCGGGTCGGCGCCCGGCACGAGGCGCAGCGCCTGCTGGGCCGCGCGCGCAGCGAACTCGAATTCCTGCCGCCCGGCGCGCTGCTGGAGGACCTGCAGGATCGCCTGCTCACGTTGCAGAAGACCTGCCGCGAAGTCAGCGAGGCCATCGCGTTGCAGTACTTCCACGCCGCGCCCTGGGTGGCGTGGACGGATCTGCGCAGCAGTCACGACCATCGCGTGCACGTGGAGGGGGAAGTATGAGCTGGCGGATCAGGGTGGTGCACACCACCGGTTACGTGTACGACGCGCCGGTCACCCGGTCGTTCAACGAGGCCAGGCTGACGCCGCGCGCGGACAGCAGGCAGAACGTCATCCTGAACCGGGTCGAGACGGTGCCCTCCACGCGGTCCTATCGCTACACGGACTACTGGGGCACGGCCGTCACCGCGTTCGACTTGCACGCCCCGCACACGGAACTGGAGGTGACGGGGTCGTCGGTCGTGGAGACCGAACCGTTCACCGGGCCCGCCGAGGAACTGTCCTGGGAGGAACTGCGCGCCGACCACGTCGCGGATCGATACGACGAATTGCTCCAACCCACCGCGTATGTGCCGCGCGATCGCAAACTCGCCACCATCGCGCGCCAGCACAGTCGCGGCGTATCGCCGGCCAAAGCGGTGATCAAAGCCTCCGAATGGGTGCACCGCGAAATGACCTATCTGGCGGGTACCACCTCGGTGCACACCTCGGCCGTCGAAGCATTCGCCGATCGGCAAGGCGTGTGCCAGGATTACGCGCATTTGACGCTTGTTTTGTTGCGCAGCATGGGGATTCCGAGTCGCTATGTCTCCGGATATCTGCATCCGAACCCGTCGGCCCGCATCGATGACACCGTCGCTGGACAGTCACACGCCTGGATCGAGGCGTGGACCGGCCAATGGTGGGGATACGACCCCACCAACAACATTCCGATCAGTGAACAACACGTGTCGGTCGGGGTGGGTCGCGATTACGCGGATGTGCCGCCGCTGAAAGGAATTTTCTCGGGCGGCGGTTCGACAGACCTCGAGGTCGTTGTAGAGATCACCCGTCTGGCGTAGCGTCCATTTCGCGGTACTTCTTCTGGCAGTGGGGTTCGGCTCGAGCGGAAGGTGTCTGTATGTCTCCGACAGCGCAGGAAGTTGTCGAGGAACTGGCCGAGGACGGGCCGGTTCCCGAGGGGAAGAAATGGGCGGCCGAGGCACTCGGCACGTTCGTGCTCGTCATGGGTGGCGTCGGCACCGCGGTACTGGCGGGTGAGCGGGTCGGCGCGCTGGGTGTGGCGCTCGCCTTCGGCCTCACGCTGTTGTTCCTGGTGTACGCGATCGGCCCGATCTCGGGGTGTCACGTGAATCCGGCGGTCACGCTGGGACAGTTGATCCTGGGGCGCCTCTCGGCGGTGAGCGCGGCGGGATACGTTGTCGCGCAGTTGATCGGCGCGTTCCTCTCGGGCCTGGTGCTCTTCGCCATCGCGAAGAACCTGCCGTCCTACGACCGCAAGACCGACGGACTCGGCGCCAACGGCTGGGGCCCGCACAGCCCGTCGGCGGAGACCGGCCCGCTGGGCGAGGTCGTGATCCGCGACGGTTACGGCATGGCCGCGATGATCATCATCGAGGTGATGCTCACGGCGCTGCTGGTGTTCGTGGTGCTGGCCTCCACCGACCAGATCTCCGACGTGCCGCTGGCCGGTCTGTCCATCGGCGTCACGCTGGCGGTGATCCACCTGATCTCGATCCCGGTGGACAACACCTCGGTCAACCCGGCGCGTAGCCTCGGCGTGGCCTTCTATCAGGAGGGCGCGGGCGGCCAGGTGTGGGCGTTCGTGGTGTTCCCGCTGATAGGCGGTGTGCTCGGGGCACTGGTCTACGGACTGCTTTTCGGGCGACGGGGACGGCAGCCGGCGTAGCCGGCGGGGTGGGTGAACTCAGCCGCGAAATGCTCAGCTGAGCGAATTCTCGTGCGCGGCCCCGGTTCCCCCGTGGAATCGGGGCCGCGACGCGTTCAGCTCCAGTGGTATTCGATGACGAGCCGGTGCGCGACCAGGTCGAAGGTCTTGCGCGCCAGGATGGCGCCCTCGCGGCGGATGCCCGCCTCCGGCACGTCCAGCACCCGGTCCAGCCGGACCCAGCTCGGCCTGCCGTCGTGGTCCCAGCTGCCGCTGCCGATGCCGACCCAGTTGCGATCGTGCGCGCGTTCGGGATTCGACGAGAGCATCAGCCCCAGCAAGGTGCGCCGGTCGCGCCCGACCACCAGCACCGGGCGGTCCTTGCCGTTGCTCGGGTCCTCCTCGTAGGGCACCCAGGTCCACACGATCTCGCCGGGATCGGCACGCCCGTCCAGGTGCGGGCAGTAGACGATCTGGCGGGCCCGCTCGGCGGTCGGCACGGGCGGGGACGCGGTGGGGCGCACGGCCGGGCTTCGATCACGCCTGCGCTGAGCGGCGCCGACCAGTCTCTCGACCAGCTTCGGGGCCTGCTGCTTGACGATCTTGGGACCCTGCTCCTTCGCGATCAGGCTCAACTGCTTGCCGAGAGAGTTCCAACTTCGGGCCATCCCTGGAGAATAACGGTGCGGTGACGACTACACATCCGGCCCGGGACGGCGCTCTCGGACCGGGTGCGGTCGGCCGCCGCCCGCGCGCATGGGACGATGGAGCGCAGTTTGCCCGGACCAGCCAAGGAGTGGAGTGCCCGCCAGCTTCGCCGACACGACGTTCACCGATCCGTCGCGGATCCGGAACTTCTGCATCATCGCCCACATCGACCACGGCAAGTCGACGCTGGCCGACCGGATGCTGCAGCTGACCGGTGTGGTCGAGGAACGGGCGATGCGCGCCCAGTACCTGGACCGGATGGACATCGAGCGCGAACGCGGCATCACCATCAAGGCGCAGAACGTGCGGCTGCCGTGGCAGGTGGACGACACCGACTATGTGATGCACCTCATCGACACCCCCGGCCACGTCGACTTCACCTACGAGGTGTCGCGCGCGCTGGAGGCGTGTGAGGGCGCGGTCCTGCTGGTGGACGCGGCCCAGGGCATCGAGGCGCAGACGCTGGCGAACCTGTATCTGGCACTGGACAAGGATCTGACGATCATCCCGGTGCTGAACAAGATCGACCTGCCCGCCGCCGACCCGGACCGCTACGCCGCCGAGCTGGCCCACATCGTGGGCTGCGAGCCGTCGGACGTACTGCGCGTCTCGGGCAAGACCGGTGTGGGCGTGCCCGAGTTGCTGAACGAGGTGATCCGCCAGGTCCCGCCGCCGGTGGGCGACGCCGACGCCCCGGCCCGCGCGATGATCTTCGACTCCGTCTACGACACCTACCGCGGCGTGGTGACCTACGTGCGCGTGGTGGACGGCAAGCTCACCCCCCGCGAGAAGATCAAGATGATGTCGACCGGCGCGACACACGAGCTGCTCGAGATCGGCATCGTCTCGCCCGAGCCCAAGCCCACCGCGGGACTCGGCGTCGGTGAGGTCGGCTACCTGATCACCGGCGTGAAGGATGTGCGCCAGTCCAAGGTCGGCGACACGGTCACGGCGGCGCGCGGCGGTGCGGTCGAGCCGCTCACCGGCTACCGCGAACCGCGCCCGATGGTGTACTCCGGCCTCTATCCCGTGGACGGCTCGGACTACCCGGACCTGCGCGACGCGCTGGAGAAGCTCCAACTCAACGACGCCGCCCTGAGTTACGCCCCCGAGACCTCGGTGGCGCTGGGCTTCGGCTTCCGGTGCGGCTTCCTGGGCCTGCTGCACATGGAGATCACCCGGGAGCGGTTGCAGCGCGAGTTCGATCTGGACCTCATCTCCACCGCGCCCAACGTGGTGTATCGGGTGGAGATGGAGGATGGTTCCGAGCAGGTGGTGACCAACCCCTCGTACTGGCCGGAAGGCAAGGTGCGCAGGGTGTTCGAGCCCGTCGTGAAGTGCACCATCATCACGCCGAGCGAGTTCATCGGCTCGATCATGGAGCTGTGCCAGGCGCGGCGCGGCGAGCTCGGCGGCATGGACTACCTGTCCGAGACGCGCGTCGAGCTGCGCTACACGATGCCGATGGCCGAGATCATCTTCGACTTCTTCGATTCGCTGAAGTCGCGCACCCGCGGCTACGCCTCGCTGGACTACGAGGAGTCGGGCGAGCAGGAATCGCAGCTGGTGAAGGTGGACATCCTGTTGCAGGGTGAGGCGGTGGACGCCTTCTCGGCGATCGTGCACAAGGACGCGGCCCAGGCCTACGGCCACAAGATGACCACCAAGCTGCGCGAACTCATTCCGCGCCAGCAGTTCGAGGTGCCGATCCAGGCGGCGATCGGCTCGAAGATCATCGCCCGCGAGAACATTCGCGCCATCCGCAAGGACGTGCTCGCCAAGTGCTACGGCGGTGACATCAGCCGTAAGCGCAAGCTGCTGGAGAAGCAGAAGGAGGGCAAGAAGCGCATGAAGACCATCGGCCGGGTCGACGTGCCGCAGGAGGCCTTCGTTGCCGCGCTGTCCTCGGACGCCCAGTCCGACAAGCCCAAGGACAAGAAGTAGCGGTCGGTTCCGGGTGCGGAAACCCCCGTTGAACTGGTATGTTGTCCAGTTCGATATACCCGTGAAAAAGGGGCTTGGCGTCCGATCGGCGGGGTGGCAAGGTTGTGGTGCTCACCACCTCCGGGGGGATCACCGACTCCGTGGATGTGACAGCTGGGTTCTCCGGAAATATCGTTAGGTGATCTTCACTCGGCTGCCCGGCATGGTGAGGATCGCTGGAGACCCGAGATGTGGAGCTTGCATGACGCGTGACCTGCCCTTCGACGACGACTCCGAGGGCGCTGAGCAGCCGGGCGACACCGCCTACCGCGTGGCCACGGGGGTCGCGCGTGTCGCCCGTGCGGGCGCGTACGTCACCGGCGGTGCCCTGGTGGCCGCCAACGGCGGCGGGGTCCCGGCCCAGCCGGGCGGCCAGCGTCTGGACAGCTGGAACACCGGGTGGGCGTCCTCCGCCGATCCCGATCCGGATGTGCCGAGCCCGGTGGTGACCTTCCCGGACCCCGATCCGGACGATCTGCCCTACACGCCCGATCCGGTCGGCGCGCAGGCGCCCGCACCCGGACTTCAGTTCGGCCCGGCGCCCGCGCCCGAGGGCCACTGGAACCCCCGCGTCGACGGACAACTCCGTCCGGGCGAGACCGAGAACAACAACCCGTATGAATGGTGGGACGAGCAGGGTTCCGCCCCGGGCTACGCGGACCAGAATCCGTGGGAACAGACGCAGCCGCCGGTCGAATCGGTACCCGGCGGCTCCTCGCCGTACGAATGGTGGGAACAGCAAGGCGGTTTCGGCCTGCCGGGCCACGGGCTCGGCCAGGCCGGGCACGGTTTCGGGCTGCCGGGTTCGGAGGGCTTCCTCGCGCCGGGCTCGAATCCCTTCGCGCTGCCCAAGATTCCGGCCGCGGGACGCACCGAGGAGACCGCCGCGTCGGAGCGCTCGGCGTCGTCGGACCGCGAGCCGGGTCTGGACGAGCCGACCAATCCCTTTGCGCAGCCGGGTAATTCGTACGGCGACATGTTCGGCGGCGTCGGCACGCCCGCCGATTTCGACGCGCCCGGCGATTTCGGGGTGTACCTCGGTGTCGAGGGCAGCGCCGAGATCTGGACCAAGCTCGAAGTCGATATGGGCATCGGCCCCGACGGGATGTATCTCACCACCGATCTGCGCGTCGAGGCCTCGGCCGAGTTCGCGGTGAAGACGGCGGCGGGCACCGATATCGGCACCCAGCTCGACAACTTCTCCGACTGGCTGTCCGGTTCGCGTCAGGATCCGGCCACGCCGCGCGTCGGCGAGCAGCCGGGCGCCTCGACTCCCGGTGTAGGCGGCGGACTTTCGGGCTCGGGCGTCGCGCCCGCCACCACCAGCGCCACCCCGCAGATCGCCCCGGCCGCGCAGCCCGCGCCGCACGCCGCGCCCGCCCCGCAGGCGGTCGCCCCGCCGGTGGCGCCCGCCGCGGCTCCCGCGCCGGTCGTCCCCGCTCCGGCTCCGGTTCCCGCACCTGTCGCGCCGGCTCCCGCGGCCGCCGCGGCGGCTCCCGTGGTGGCCACCCCGTTGCAGACGACGATCCAGCCGGAGGCCGCGAGCACCCCGATCGCGAATGTCATCGGCACTCCCGACGTGCCGTCCCCGCTGACCGCGCCCGCGGCGGTGGTGCCCGCGCTGTTCGTGGATCGTCCGGTGAAAACTCCGGAGCCCACCGTCACGCCGCCCACCGGCTCGCCGAGCACGCCGACGGTCGAACCTGGCAGCACGGCGCCCTCGGTGCCGACCACGATCACCCAGACGGTGCCCACCCCGTCGGTGCCCACACCGACCAAGCCTGACACCGATGTCACGCTGACCCCGGGCGTCACGAAGACGCCAGGTGTCACCGTGCCGCCCACCCAGGGCAACGGCGGCGGCTCGGATTCGACGATCACCAAGACGCCGGGCGCGACCGTCACCCAGCCCACCGGTACCCCCGGCGGCGGTACCGGCAACTCGGGCACCGGATCGCCGACCACGGGCGGCACGGGCACCGACACCGGCGGTTCCGCGGGCACCCCGTCGGTGCCCAGCGCGACCGCCGACGTCCCCACCGTCTCGGTCCCGACCGCGACCGTCGACGTGCCGACCTCGGCGCCCACCGCCGACGTGCCCACGGTCGACGTCCCGACCGCCACGGTGGACGTGCCGACGGTGGAGGTGCCGACCGTCGCGCCGACCACGGTGAACCCGGCGCCGGTCAAGCCGCCGACCATCGTGGAGCCGCCCAAGCCCCGCCCGATCAGCGATGACGACAACCTGGCCGCCTACCATCACGTGGCGACCGCGGGCAGCGCCGACCACTCGTTGCTCGCCGGTGGACTGAGTTCAGGATTGCTGCCCGACACGATCGGGTACCACCAGCCTGTCCACACCGCTCACGACGCCGACCTGTTCTACCGGATCTGACCGGGCGAGGGGAACGACGGACACTGTCCGGGACGGCTTATCGACGAACGAGACCACACGGGAGTTAGGAGGAGGCTTGTCTGCCGCAGCCGGGCTGGGGTCCGCGACGGTGAAACATCCGGACGCGATGACGCCGCTCATCCGGATACTGGACGAACTGCGGGAGACGGCTCGATCCGCGGGACGCGACGACCTGGGCGCACGCCTGGGCATGGTCCGCGCCCGCATCGGCGATCCCCGGGTGCGTCTGGTCGTCGTCGGCGATCCGAAGAACGGGATGAGCACGCTGGTCAACAGTCTGGTCGGCGCGCAGGTCAGCGCCACCGACACCGCGGTGAGCGCCCCCGTGATCGTGGAGTACGGCCCGGAGGCCAGTGCCACGCTGGTGAAGTCGGTGGGGCCGGGCCACACCGAACGCCAGCCGGTGGACCCGCTCGACCCCGGCCCCGCGCTGTTCGCGAAGGGTGTGGTGCGGGCCGAGTTCACTGAGCCGAGCCAGCTGCTCGCCGACGGCATCGTCCTGATGGACGCGCCGGGCTCCGGTGACGAGCGCACCCGCTGGTCGATGATCGCCGCCGCCGACGCGGTGCTCTACGTGACCGAGGCCGCGGCCGAGCTGACGCCCGCGCAGCTGGAGTACCTGCAGCGTGTGCAGCAGTTGTGCCCCACGGTGATCTGCGTGCTGAACAAGATCGACATGTACCCGCAGTGGTCGCACGTGCAGCAGCGCGATCGCGATCTGCTCGACGCCGCGGGCCTCGGTTTCGCGGTGGCGCCGGTCTCGGCGCTGCTGCACCGCCAGGCGGGCAACTACCAGCGCGATATCGAATCCGGGGTGCCGCAGCTGATCGACCACCTGCGTGACTACGTGGTGGCCCGCGCCGACGCCGTCGCGCGGGACTCGGCGCTGCGCGACATCCGGCTGGTCTCCGACCACCTGGCCGTCACCCTCTACACCGAGGCCGAGTCGCTGCGCGACCCGAGCCGCCGGGCCCAGATCACCCAGCAGCTGGCCGCCGCGCGCGAGGACGCCGACCGGCTGCGCCAGCGCACCGCCAACTGGCAGCTCGCGCTGGCCGACGGCGCGACCGAGCTGATGGCCGATATCGAGCACGACCTGCGCCACCGGTTGCGCAGCCTGGTGCGCGACGCCGAAGCCGACATCGCGCGCACCGATCCGGCGCGCACCTGGAAGGAGTTCGGCGAGGACCTCGACGCGCGCATCTGCGAGGCGGTCGAGGAGAACTTCGTCATGGCGCACTACCGCTCGGTGGAGCTGTGCGAGCAGGTGGCCGCGAAGTTCCCCGCCGACAACCGCACCCCGCCGCTGCCGGATCTGCGCCTGGCCAATCCGGGCGAGGTGCTCGAGCCGGTGGCCCCGCTCGAATCGCTGGACAGCGCGAAACCCGCGGTGACCGAACAGTTCCTGTCGGGTCTGCGCGGCTCCTACGGCGGCATCCTCATGGTCGGCCTGGCCACCAGCCTGCTCGGCATGTCGCTGGTGAACTGGTACTCGGCCGGCGCGGGCGTACTGCTCGGCGTCAACGCGATCTGGGACGACCGCAAGAACCGCAAACTGCGCCGCCGGTCGGAGGCCAAGGTCGCGGTCGCGCGACTCATGGACGACGTGATCTTCCAAGTGAGCAAGGAGTCGCGCAATCGCCTGCGCGCCGTGCAGCGCGCGCTGCGCGACCACTTCACCGATATCGCCGACGAGGTACTGCGCACCGCCGACGACGCGTTGCGCGCGGCGGAGGAGTCCTACAGCAAGTACGGCGACCGCCGCGAGGAGCGCATCGCCGATCTCGAAGCGCAGCTGTCGAGCCTGCGCGCGCTACGCGACCGCGCCGAGGCGCTGACCGCCTGACCCAGCCCGCCGACGGGTCAGGCATCCGTGCCGCGGCGCTGGCCGCCCGACCCACCCCACCCCCGTTCAGAGCGTCCGCGCCGCCGGAGTGTGCGCGGGCTGGAACTGGCTTGCGTCGCGGGACTCCTCGGCCCGGATCACGTGCGTCACCGCGTTGATCAGCGCCAGGTGGGTGAACGCCTGCGGATAGTTGCCGAGGTGGCGTCCGCTGCGCGGGTCGATCTCCTCGGCGTAGAGCCGCAGCGGGCTGGCGTAGCCGAGCAGCCGCTCGCACAGGTGCCTGGCGCGTTGTAGTTCGCCGATCTCCACCAGCGCCGACACCAGCCAGAACGAGCAGATGGTGAACGTGCCCTCCTCGCCGGACAATCCGTCGTCGGTGGTCTCGGTGCGGTAGCGCAGCACCAGTCCGTTCTCGGTGAGGTGGTCGGCGATCGCGAGCACGGTCGCGCGGACGCGGTGGTCGTCGGACGGCAGGAAGCGGGTCAGCACCACCAGCAGCAGCGAGGCGTCCAGCGTCGTGCCGCCGTAGGTCTGGGTGAACACCCCTTCGGGGGTGACGCCGTGGGCGAGCACATCGGCCTTGATCGTCTCCGCGATCTCGTACCATTCGCTCGCCCGCTCGAACTGCCCGTGCAGTTCGGCCAGCTTCGCGCCGCGGTCCAGCGCGACCCAGCACATCACCTTCGACGAGGTGAAATGCTGGGGCTCCCCGCGCACTTCCCAGATACCGCGATCGGGGTCGCGCCAGTGCGCGATGGCCGCGTTCACCTGGCGCTCCAGCAGCGGCCACAGCGTCTCCGGCACCTGCTGGCGCGATTTCACGTGCAGGTACACCGCGTCGAGCATGGTGCCCCAGATGTCGTGCTGGTCCTGGTTGTAGGCGCCGTTGCCGATGCGCACCGGGTGGGCGCCCTCGTAGCCGGAGAGGTGGTCGAGCTCCTGCTCGGTGAGTTCGCGTTCGCCGCCGATGCCGTAGAGCACTTGCAGCGGCACGGGTTCGCCCCGTTCGCCGGTGGTGGCGTCGTTGAGGAAGGCGAAGAAGTCGTTGGCCTCGCGGTCCAGGCCCAGCGTGTACAGGCCCCACAGCGCGAAGCTGGCGTCCCGTACCCAGGTGTAGCGGTAGTCCCAATTGCGTTCGCCGCCAGGGGTTTCCGGCAGCGAGGTGGTGGCCGCCGCCATCAGCGCACCGGTCGGCGCGTAGGTGAGTCCCTTGAGCGTGAGCGCGCTGCGCTGCAGGTAGCTGCGCCACGGATGGTCGGGGAACTTGCCGAGCGTGATCCACTGCCGCCAGCACTCGGTGGTGGCCCACATCTTCTCGGCCGCGTCCGCGAATGTCTTCGGGGCGGGCAGATCCGACCAAGTGAGCGCGACGTACTTCTCGTCGCCGTCCTTCATCCTGGTCCTGGCCCGCGCCTCGCGTCCCTCGAGGCCGAGGCGCAGATCGGTGGTGAGCACCAGCGCGGGACCCTGGCCCGAATCGTCGACGCAGCGGGCGGTGGCCTCCTCGTACACCTTGCCGGTGTATTCCCAGTGCGCGGCGGCGCGGTGGTAGTCGAAGGCGGGCTCGCAGCTCACCTCCAGTTCCACCGTGCCGCTCACGCACTTCACCGTGCGCAGCAGCATGTGCTCGGCGTCCCAGTCCATGGGGGTGCGGCGGTGTGTGCGGCTGCGCTGATCGTTGTTGTGCCAGGTGCCGAGCACCAGCGCGTCGCGCACGATCAGCCAGCCGGTGTCGGTCTGCCAGGTGGTCTCCAGGATCATGCCGCCGGGCAGGTAGCGGCGCGCGGCGGGCACGTTGACGCCGTACGGGCCGACGCGGAAATGCCCGGCGCTGCGGTCCAGGATCGCGCCGAACACGCTGGGGGAGTCGGGGCGCGGTACGCACATCCACTCCACCGCGCCGTTGCTGGCCACCAGGCAGCTGGTCTCGCAGTCGGAGAGGAAGGCGTAGTCGTCGATGGGCGGGAACGAGCCGTGGTGCCTGGATTCGGTGAGCATGCTGGGGACGGGCAGATCATCGGTCGACGCCATACCCCATCATCGGGGCGCGACGCGTCCGCCGTCCACCGCACGCGCCGAGGGCCGCCGCGCGAGCGCGCAGTAGGCTGGAGATCGTGCAGCGCATCGCGGGTTGGTGGGACGGTTTCGAATTGTGGGTGGCGGGTCTGCCGTTCCTCCCGCAGTTCCTCGTGGTGCTGATCGGCATGGTGCCCGTCAGCCTCGGCATCGCCTACCTGCTCGACCGCTCCCTGCGCGCCGTCCTGCGCCTGCTCGGGCGCGACCGCGTGGTCGCCCGCGAGGAGGCCGCCGCCATCGCCGGTCCGCCGCTGCCCGCGGACTTCCCGGTGCGCGAGGACGCGCGCCGCGAGCCCGCGCAGAGCGGAGTCCGCTGATGCCGCGCTCCCGGGTGCAACTCGCCCTCATCGCCCTGCTCGCGCTCGTCGTGATCGCCTGGTTCTTCACGCGCTGAGCGCTTCCCGACGTCTATGACCGCTCCGGTATGCGCTTCCAGTCGCGCGGGGTCGGTGAACTCGCCGGGCCGCGTTCTTCCGAGCGCGCGGCTGCGGCGACGCGAACATCCGGCCCGTCGCGCTCAGTCCTTGCCCTCCCCGTTGCGCCAATCCGACAGGCGCTTACCGAGCTTGGAGACCGTCTCGCCGACCTCCTGGCCCACCGTGCCGACGGCCGCGCCCACATCGCGGCTCAGGTTGCGCACGGTGCGGATCAGCGGGTCCTCGGACTGGTCGAAGTTCTGGCGGTAGGTGCGCGCCGCGCCCTTGATCTCGTCGCTGATGCGGGCGTTCTTGTCGTGCGCGCGGCGCGGGTAGTCGCCGCCGAGGATGCGCTCGTACTCGCCGGACTGGATCCAGCGGCGCAGCTCGGCCGCCCGCAGCACCGAGAACGGATGCGACTGCAGTTCGAGATTCAGCAGCTTGAGCACGCCGTCGCGCAGATCGCCGGACCGCTCGTAGTCGTCGGCCTGGGCCAGGAACGCGCCGTGGTTCATCTCGGTGAGCCACGCGCCGCCCGCCGTCTTCATGTGCACGCGCACCGACGCCTCCACGTCCTGCCCGCACAGCAGCCCGGCGCGGTCGCCCGACAGTTCGGACTTGCGGCTCCACTCCATCAGCGCCGCCACGATCGCGCGCAACGCCCAGCCGCCCACCGGCATCCACCCGAACGACGATGAGATGCGCAGCAGATGCATGAGCATGGTGCGGTACACCGCGTGCCCCGACAACGCGTGCCCGAGCTCGTGCCCCACCACGAACCGCAGCTCCTCGGTGTCCATCAGCTCGATCAACCCGGTGGTGAGCACGATGAACGGCCGGTCCATGCCGATGGTGAAGGCGTTCACCTGCGGGCTCTGCAGCACGAACATCTCCGGCGTGGTGGGCGCGTCCAGGATGCGCACGCAATCCGCCCGCAGGTGATGCAGCGTGCGGAACTGCTTGTCGTCCACCCGCACCGCCGTCGCCAGGTACAGCAGCCGGTGCTGGCGTTCTTGCAGCAAACCCGACAGCGTGCGCAGCACGGTGTCGAATCCGCTCAGCGAGCGCAGCGTCACCAGCGCGGTGCGATCGGCCGGGTGTTCCCACGTGCGGGTGCTGATCTCGGGGAAGTGCGCGCGCACCCGGTCCGGGCTGTTGGTCATGGGATGAAACCCCCCTTGTTCAGGAATTCTGTTCGATTCGTTCTCCACCGTAATGCTCTGCTACAGTCTGCCCGTGTCTTCGAGTGCCGTCCCGCAGGTCCGCCATGAATTGGCGTTGATCGCTGTCGGCAATCTCGCTGTCGCGGACATTCTCTGTCGCTGATCGGCCCCGGGTACGTCCGCGCGTCCCTGCCCGTAGACTGGCGCGCAATCTTTTCGCAGACGTTCCCGATCCCCGCCGGTCTTTCCGACCGGTAGTCGCGCCACTGCCGTTTCCTCCGGCGGCAGGTCTACCTCGATCGACATGAACTATTCCGCCACGGACAGTCCCACCGATGGCGGTCGCAGGAAAGGTCCACCTCCCATGTCTCGCACATCTTGGCTCTCCCAGCGCCGACGCCATGCCGCCGTCACCCTCACCGCGGTCGCGGCGGTCGTTCTCACCGCGTGCGGCGGTGGAGCCAGCGACGAGGTGGGCGGAGGTGGGGCCGACGGCAGCGGCGGCACCCTGAACCTCTACGCCTACGCCGTGCCCAAGCCCGGTTTCGACAAGGTCATCCCCGCGTTCAACGCGACCGAGGCCGGTGAGGGCGTGCAGATCCAGCAGTCCTACGGTGCCTCCGGCGACCAGTCCCGCAAGGTGCGCGACGGCGCCGAGGCCGACATCGTGAACTTCTCCGTCGAGCCCGACATCACCCGCCTGGTCGACGCCGGCCTGGTGGACGAGAACTGGAACCAGGGCGCCGACAAGGGCATTCCGTTCGGTTCGGTGGTGGTGCTCGTGGTCCGCGAGGGCAACCCCAAGAACATCCGGACCTGGGACGACCTGCTCCAGCCCGGCGTCGAGGTGGTGACCCCGAACCCGTTCAGCTCCGGCGCGGCCAAGTGGAACCTGCTGGCGCCCTACGCCGAGAAGTCCAACGGCGGCGAGAACCCGCAGGCCGGTATCGACTACCTGAGCCAGCTGGTGACCCCCGAGCACATCAAGGTGCAGCCGAAGTCGGGTCGCGAGGCCACCGAGACCTTCCTGCAGGGCACCGGTGACGTGCTGCTCAGCTACGAGAACGAGGCGCTGTTCATCCAGCGCGGCGGCAGCCCGATCGACTTCGTGGTGCCCGCCACCACGTTCAAGATCGAGAACCCGGTCGCGGTGCTGAAGAACAGCAAGAACCTCGAGAAGGCCACCGCGTTCCGCGACTTCCTGTTCACCCCCGAGGGCCAGCGCGCCTGGGCCGAGGCCGGTTTCCGCCCCGTCGACCCGCAGGTCGCGGCCGACTTCACCAACGACTTCCCGACGCCGGAGAAGGTGTGGACCATCGATGACCTCGGTGGCTGGAAGACCGTGGACTCCGAGCTCTTCGCGCCCGACACCGGCTCGGTGGCTGTGATCTACGACAAAGCCACCAGCTGAGTCGTCGCCGAAGGCACACGGGATACTCGAACTGTGACTGACAGCAGTACTGACAGTACCGCCGGGACCGGGCTCACCCCCGGTCCCGGCGGTGTCACCGAGAAGAAGGCTCCAGCGCGGCGGGGCGGCCTGTTCTGGGCGCGCGCCACCGGCTCGTCGGGGAATCTCGGCATCGCGATCGCGGTGCTGTGGCTCAGCGTCATCGTGCTGCTGCCGCTGGCCGCGCTCACCGTCGCCTCCTTCGAACAGGGCTTGTCCGGGTTCTGGGACGCGGTGACCGCGCCGGTGGCGCTGGCCTCGCTGCGGGTGACGATCCTCGTGTCGGTGATCGTGGCGCTGATCAACGTGGTGATGGGCACGCTCATCGCCTGGGTGCTGGTGCGCGACGACTTCCCCGGCAAGGGCGTGGTGAACGCGCTCATCGACCTGCCGTTCGCGCTGCCGACCATCGTGGCCAGCATCGTGCTGCTCTCGCTGTACGGCCCGCAGAGCCCGATCGACATCCACCTCAACGCCACCAAGGCGGGTCTGGTGGTGGCGCTGGCGTTCGTGACACTGCCGTTCGTGGTGCGTTCGGTGCAGCCGGTGCTGATCGAGGTGGACCGCGAGGTCGAGCAGGCGGCGCTCTCGCTGGGCGCGAGCAACTGGACCACGTTCCGGCTGATCGTGCTGCCCGCGCTCACCCCGGCCATCATCAGCGGCGGCGGCCTGGCCTTCGCCCGCGCCATCGGCGAGTTCGGCTCGGTGGTGCTGATCGGCGGCAACATCCCGCGCGACACCCAGGTGGCCTCGCAGTACATCCAGCAGCAGATCGAGATCGACCGCCCGCTCAACGCGGCGGCGGTGTCGGTGGCGCTGCTGGTGATCTCGTTCGTGGCGCTGCTCGTGCTGCGGCTGCTCGCCGAGCGCACCGCGCGTAAGGATCGGAACGGCTGATGACCGACTACGTCGAGACGCGCCGTCCGCGCGTCCGGAGGGGGGTGGGTTCGCGATGAAACCGTCCGCTGCGACGCGCATCTCGCTGCGCACCATCGCACTGGGCTACCTGTTCGTGCTCGTGGTGCTGCCGCTCATGATCATCCTGTGGCGCACCTTCGAGAACGGGATCGGCGCGTTCTTCGATTCGATCACCACGCCGGCGGCCCAGTCCGCCTTCCAGCTCTCGCTGCTGATCGTCGCGATCGTGGTGCCGATCAACGTGGTGTTCGGTGTGATCACGGCGCTGGCACTGGTGCGCGGCAACTTCCCCGGGCGCAATATCGTGCAGGGCATCGTCGACCTGCCGTTCGCGGTGTCCCCGGTCGTGGTCGGTGTCGCGCTGATCATGCTGTGGGGCACCCACGGTTGGTTCGGCGGCATCGAGAACCTCGGATTCAAGGTGATCTTCGGCCTGCCCGGCATGGTGATCGCCACCATCTTCGTGACCTTGCCGTTCGTGGTGCGCGAGGTGGAGCCGGTGCTGCACGAGATCGGCACCGAACAGGAGCAGGCGGCGGCCACCCTCGGCGCCTCCGGCTGGCAGACCTTCGCGCGGATCACCCTCCCGGCCATCCGTTGGGGCCTCGGCTACGGCATCGTGCTCACCGTCGCCCGTTCGCTCGGCGAATTCGGCGCGGTGATCATGGTGTCGTCGGGGTTCGCGGGCGTCTCCCAGACGCTGACCCTGCTGGTGCACAGCCGCTACATCGATGACCACAACACGTTCGGCGCCTACAGCGCCGCGACACTGCTGATGGGCATAGCGATCCTGACCCTTCTGTTGATGACCCTTTTCGAACGCAAGCGGGGCGACCAATGATCACCGTGACCGGTGCGAAAAAGAACTACGGCACCTTCGCCGCGCTGGACGACGTGAGCCTGGAGATCCCGTCCGGCGAACTGACCGCCCTGCTGGGCCCCTCCGGCTCCGGCAAGTCGACGCTGCTGCGCGCTGTGGCCGGACTCGAGACGCTGGATTCCGGCGTCGTGGTGATCGCCGGCAACGACGTGACCCACGTGCCGCCGCAGAAGCGCGATATCGGCTTCGTGTTCCAGCACTACGCCGCGTTCAAGCACATGACGGTGCGCGACAACGTCGCGTTCGGCCTCAAGATCCGCAAGCGTCCGAAGGCCGAGATCACCAAGCGCGTCGACGAGCTGCTCGGCATCGTCGGCCTGGACGGCTTCCAGCACCGGTACCCGGCGCAGCTCTCGGGCGGTCAGCGCCAGCGCATGGCGCTGGCCCGCGCGCTCGCGGTGGACCCGCAGGTGCTGCTGCTCGACGAGCCGTTCGGCGCGCTGGACGCCAAGGTCCGCGCCGATCTGCGCACCTGGCTGCGCCGCCTGCACGACGAGGTGCACGTCACCACCGTGCTGGTCACCCACGACCAGGAGGAGGCGCTCGACGTCGCCGACCGGATCGCGGTGATGAACAAGGGCCGCATCGAACAGTTCGGCAGCCCCGAGGACGTCTACGACCGGCCCGCCAACGAATTCGTCATGTCCTTCCTCGGCGATGTGGCGCGGCTCAACGGCCACCTGGTGCGCCCGCACGACATCCGCATCGGCCGCGATCCCAGCATGGCGCTGGCCAAGGACGAGGGCACCGCCGATTCGGCCGGCGTCACCCGCGCCACCGTCGAGCGCGTCGTCCACCTCGGCTTCGAGGTCCGCGTCGACCTCCTCAACGCCGCCACCGGCGACCGCTTCTCCGCCCAGGTCACCCGCGGCGACGCGGAAGCGCTGCGCTTGTCGGACGGGGAGACCGTGTACGCGCGGGCGACCCGCATCCCGGAGCTGCCGGAGACGTGAGGGGCTGCCTACGCCCTCACGCGGGGCGGTGCACCCGATAGCGAAGGTGGGTGACGTCCCGGTCGTCGAGGCGGCGGACGAGCTCGAGTTCGATGTGTTCGTCGCCGAGATGGTCGAACAGCCGACGGCCCTCGCCGAGGAGCACCGGAACGAGGTGGATCTCCATCTCGTCGAGATGCCCGGCGCGCAACAGTGATTGGGCCGCGCCTGCGCCGTGGACCATGACGGGCCGGTCACCGGCGGCCGCACGGGCTTGACGCGCGCAGTCGTCGACATCGGTGACGAAACGCGCGTGGCCGGGCGGCACGTCCCCGTCCTCGACGCGATGGGTGAGGACGAAGATCGGCACGCCGTCGTGATGGTCACCTTGCCAGCGCCGGGCGAGTTCGAACGTCCGCCGGCCGGAGATGAGCGCGCCGGTGGCCAGCGCCTCGCGATAGATCTGCCCGCTGGGACCGTCGGATTCCCGGTCGTCGAGCCAGTTGAACAACCGCCCGCCCCCACGCCCGAGCTCCTGTCCCGGCCGATCGTCCGGCCCGGCGATGAAGCCGTCCAGCGACATCGACATATACAGCCGAATCGGATTGCTCATCGAACCTCCGTCGTCCACCCGCAATGGGGAACCGTGCCACCCCTCGATGCGAGCGGGTGTGAAAGTAGAGACTCCGCGCACCACACAATCTCATCGCTCGACGCGGTCTCACCTGCCGCGACTTATTCGACAAAGACACTGATCCTTGCCGACGTTGCGTGATGCCGACCGGGGAGACGCGGTTGCCCGCCGTCTGGCAGACGACGGGCAACCGTAGACCGGCGAACGGTGAATGTCCTCTCCCTGGAAGGGGATCCGTGTGTTCGGGTGGGTGGGCGGTGGTGTCGGCCGGTCGTCCTGCTGTTCTTCACGGGGCTGGTGGGGCGAACGGGGCGGCGGTGTGCGGACAACCGGTTGTCCTGTGCTTGGCATCACGATCGCGGGATGGTTGCGTGGGCGGTGTTCGAAGCACGTCCGCTCGTCGATCGGGTATTTCGCGATGGCAGTAGGTATGGGTTTGAGCATCGGCACGGTGAACACGGTTTCCGCGCGCGCGGAGGAAGGGGCGGGGAAGGCGCCGCCGGGCCTGCTGCTCGGCCACCGCCGCGCCGCGGGTCGCGCGCCGGCCGTCACCAGACGCACCACCCTCACCTTCGACAGCACGGGCACCGCCCGCGTCGGACTCATCCCGCGCCACGGCCGCGCCATCACCGAATTCGCCGATCTGGGCCAGCGCGCGGTGCGGGCCAGGGTCGCGCACCGCTCGCTCGGCCCCGCCGACCTGGTCGCCCTGGTGACCGACCGCCTTGTCGCCGAGGCGCGCACCGAATGCGGCGACGGACTCGGCGTCGCCCTCACCCATCCGGCCGTCTACACGGCCGAGCAGGTCGCCCGACTACGCGAGGCGCTGGACTCGATCGGGCGCGAGGACGTCGCGCTCGTCGCCGAACCGGTCGCGGCCGCGACCTGGCTGGAGGCCGAACACGGCCCGCTCATGCCGGGTCTCACGCTCGTCTACGACCTGGGCGGAGCCAGCCTCGACGTCACGCTGGTGCGGGTCGGCGCGGGCCGCCCGCACAATCCGATCGTCGGAATACCCTTGCGCTCAGCGGATTTCGGCGGTCGGGCGTTCGGCGCGTCGGTCGTGACGCGCGGTGCGGGCGATTCGTCGTCGGTCGACGCCGATGAACTGCGCATCGCCCACGTGCGGTCCTCGCTGGAGCTGGTCTACCGCTGCCTCGGCCTGGCCGACGTGACGATGGCCGACGTGGACCGCGTGCTCGTGGTCGGCGGCGCGGCCCGGCCCGCCGAGGTGGCGCGGGTGCTGGAGGAGGAACTGGCGCGACCGGTGATCGTCGCCCGGGATCCGGAGCGCACCATCGCCGACGGTGCCGCGTTGCTGGCCCGCCGCACGGCCGAGGCCGCCGAGGAGGCGGCCGGCGTGCGCAAGCGGCGCGGTCTGCTGTCCGCTCGGCGGCGCAAGCCCGCGCGTGTGGCCGCGGCGCTCGCGATGATCGCGAGCGGTGTCGGTGTGGCGATCGCCGTCCCCGCCGACGGCGTGATCGCCGGATTGGGCGCCCTGGGACTGTTCTGATCGGAACCATTCGACGGCGGCCGGGCACGCGAGCCCGGCCGCCGTCGGCGTGTCTGCCGTCAGAGTTGACGTGACCCATCGTTGGTGTAACTATTGGGTACAGGTAATACGTCCCATGAGGAAGGCAGTGACGACGATGTCGACAGCCGCGACGCCCGCAGTTGATCCCGATCTCGCGAAGGCGCAGGAATACGCCGCCAGGCTGTTGCTGCTGTCCGAGGGCTCGGTGAACAAGCACTTCGACCCGTTCGAGGACATCGACTGGGACAACCCGGACTACGCCGCCGACGCCGGCGAGGAGCGCTGGATCCTGCCCAAGTCGGCCGATCCGCTCGCTCGCCACCCCTGGTACCTGGCCCTGTCCAAGGACGAGCAGATCACCCTCGGCAAGTACCGCCAGGCCAATATCGCCAAGGTCGGGCTCCAGTTCGAGTCCATCCTCATCAGCGGCATGGTGACCTACAACTTCGGCCTGCCCAACGGCTCGCCCGAGTTCCGCTACTGCTCCCACGAGATGATCGAGGAGCACAACCACACCCTGATGTTCCAGGAGATGGTGAACCGCATCGGCATCGACGTGCCCGGCATGGGCCCGCTGGTGAGCATGTTCAAGTACCTCGCCGCGCCGGTCGCCGCCAAATTCCCCAACCTGTTCTTCATGGCCGTGCTCGCCGGCGAGGAGCCGATCGACCACATCCAGAAGGAGATCCTGCGCTCCGGCGAAGAGGTCCACCCGATCATGCTCGGCGTGATGGCCATCCACGTCGCCGAGGAGGCCCGCCACATCTCCTTCGCGCACGAGTTCCTCAAGAAGCACGTGCCCGAGGTGAACGCGGCCAACAAGTTCGTGCTCTCGATCGCCATGCCGACGATCATGTTCATCCTGGGCCGCTCCATCGCGACCCCGCCGAAGTCGTTCTTCAAGGAGTTCGACATCCCGGCCAAGGTCCGCAAGGAGCTGTTCTACGGCTCGCCCGAGGCCAAGCAGGTCTTCGCCGACTACTTCGTCGACGTGCGCGCGCTGGCCAAGGAGCTCGGCCTGATGAACCCGATCTCCAAGCGGGTGTGGAAGCTGCTGGGCATCGACGGCCCGATGAGCCGCTACCGCTCGGAGCCGCTGCGCGTCGTCAAGGCGAGCTGAGCGGCGGTACCCCATGCCCTACGTCGTCACTCAATCCTGTTGCAGCGACGCGTCGTGCGTGTACGCCTGCCCGGTCAACTGCATCCATCCCACGCCCGACGAACCGGACTTCCTGACGGCGGAGATGCTCTACATCGACCCCAAGGCGTGCGTGGACTGCGGCGCGTGCGCGACGGCCTGCCCGGTCGACGCGATCAGTTCCTCGAAGAAGCTCACCGAGGAGCAGAAGCCGTTCATCGAGATCAACGCCGACTTCTACCGGCAGAGCCGGCCGCGCCCGCTGCTGGCCCGGCCGGTGCCCGCGGCGAAGATCCACACGAAGCGCTCCCCGCTGCGGGTGGCGATCATCGGATCGGGACCGTCGGCCATGTACGCCGCCGACGAACTGCTCACCCAGCCGAACGTGGCGGTCACGGTGTTCGACCGGCTGCCCGTGCCCTACGGCCTGGCCCGCCACGGCGTGGCGCCCGACCACGCGCGCACCCGGCAGGTCAGCCACCTGTTCGACGTGATCTCGGCGCAGCCGGGCTTCGGCTCGTACCTGAACGTCGAGGTCGGCTCGCACATCACCCACGAGGAGCTGCTCGCGCACTTCCACGCGGTGATCTACGCGGTGGGCGCCTCCACCGACCGCAAGCTCGGCATCCCCGGTGAGGGCCTGCCCGGCACCGTGTCGGCCACCGATTTCGTGGCCTGGTACAACGGGCATCCCGACCACGCGGACGACGAGTTCGATCTGTCCGCGCGGCGCGCGGTGATCGTGGGCAACGGCAACGTCGCGCTCGACGTGGCGCGCATCCTGGTCAGCGATCCCGATTCGCTGGCGGGCACCGATATCGCGCCCTACGCGCTGAAGGCGTTGCGGGAGAGCAAGATCGAGGAGGTCGTGATCGCGGCCCGCCGCGGTCCGGCCGAATCCGCGTTCACCGTCCCGGAATTCGTCGGCCTGCTGGCCGCGGATCTGGACATCGTGGTGGCGGGCGAACTGCCCCCGATCACGCCGGACCTGCCGTACAAGGTCGAGCAGAAGCTGCGGCTGCTGCACCAGGTGGCGGACCGCCCGGTGGGCGACCGCAAGCGGATCGTGTTCCGCTACTTGTCCACTCCGGTGGCGGTGCTCGGCGAGGACCGGGTGGCCGGTATCGAGCTGGCCCGCAACGAGTTGGTGGTGGGCGAGGACGGCCGCACCACCGCGGTGGCGACCGGTGAGACCGACCGCGTCGAAGCCGGGCTGGTGCTCACCTCGGTGGGTTATCGCGGTGTGCCGCTGCGCGGGCTGCCGTTCGACGAGCGCGCCGGTGTCATCCCGAACAGCGCGGGCCGGGTGCTCGACGGCGTCGACGGCCCGGTGCTGACCGGCTCGTACGTGACCGGCTGGATCAAGCGCGGCCCCACCGGCTTCATCGGCACGAACAAGTCGTGCGCGCAGGAGACGGTGCGGCAGCTGGCCGACGACTACAACGCGGGCAAGCTGCCCGAACCCGCCCGTGGCGCCGCCGATTTCGATCGGCTGGTGCGCGAACGCAGGCCCGGCGTGATCGCCGGTGGCGCGGTGAGTCCGCAACCGGGTCCGCTACGCAGGCTGCTGGCTCGCGCCTGAGGCCCGCCGCTCTCGGTCCGCGATGAGGGCGGACGAGACCACGCCGAACGTCACGCCCTTTCCGGCGTGACGTTCGGCGTTTTCGCGGTCAGCGCGCGGTGAATCCACCGTCGATCGTCAGCGCCGCGCCGGTCACGAAGCTCGACTCCGAGCTGAGCAGGTAGGCGCACAGCGGCGCGATCTCGTCCGCGCTCGCGACGCGGCCCAGCGGGTGCAACGCTTCGACCCGCGCCACGCCTTCGGGGGTCGCGCCCATCGAGGAGCGGAAGGCGGGGGTGTCGACCGCGCCGGAGACCAGTGCGTTCACCCGGACCCCGCGCTCGGCGCCCTCCATCGCGACGGCGCGGGTGAGCCCGATGACGCCGTGCTTGGCCGCCACGTACGGGGCGACCGAACCCATGCCGACCACGCCGAGGTTGGAGGCGGTGTTGAGGATCGCACCGCCGCCGGAGGCCGCGATGGCCGGCACCTGGTGGCGCAGGCCGTAGAAGACCGCCGTCAGGTTGAGTTCGATATCGGCGCGCCAACCGTTTTCGTCGATCTCCTCGACGGGGCCGTAGGCGCTGATCGCGCCCGCGTTGTTGAACGCGGCGTCGAGACGGCCGTACTCGGTCACGGCCGTGTCGGTGAGGTGCGCGACCTCGGATTCCACGGTCACATCGGTGGGGACGAACGTGACCCGCGCGCCGGCGCCGCGCAGGCGTTCGGCGACCTCCTCGCCCGCGTCCTTGCCGCGCGCACCGAGGACCAAGGTCGCGCCCTCGGCGGCGAGCCGCTCCGCCACCGCGAGCCCGATGCCCGAGGTGGCTCCGGTGATGAGCACGACCCGATCGGCGAATCGTGTCGCCATGGTGACCACTTCCCTTCTGGTTTTTGACCTTTCGTGTGCGTTGTCCGGCCGGTGCTATCGAGTCAACCGGTCCGTCGGTGGGCGTGCTGGCGGAGATCGGCCATGGCATTTGACGTGTCATCTATAGGGTGGAATGGGCGTCGTCGAGCGGGGAAACTCGTGGCAATCCTTCAGTTACCGACCGGTCGGTGTCTGTTACCCGATTTGCCGGAGGGTGACCACCCCGTGACCCGCTACTCGCGAGTAGCGACTTCGGGTCGCTGATTGGTAGCGGAATCGGGCCTGGCGCTTGGTTTTTGCGACGCGTCGAGGGGGCTGGACCGTCGGTCGCGGGCCTTCCTACCTGGGCGTTCGACCCATCATCAACAGAAGCAAAACGTTTCATATCAAATTGGCATCCGGAAAAGTCGATCAGCAGCTAACCTGTGGGGGCTGTTTGGAAGACGACCGCGGCCACATGGCTGGACTGTGTGCTGGACGTGGTCACGGTGCGTTGACGGGATGGCATATGACTACTGGTCTGGGTTTCAGCATCGGTTCAGTGAACTCCGTGTCGGCCGCGGTATCGGCCGCCGGACTACGACCGACCGTGCGTACCCGGCGAACCGCGCTCACCTTCGACGACGCGGGTGGCGCACGACTCAGTCGCATCTCCCAGTACGACACCGCCACAACCGAATTCGCCGACCTCGCGCGCGACCCCGAAGCCATGATCGTCGGCGGCAGGCTCTTCTCGCCCGCGAACCTCGTGGCGGCGGTGGTGAACGGGCTGCTGGAGGGCGCCGAACCCGATTCGGGCGCCGTGGCCACGTATCCGGCCGTCTACACCGACAAACAACTCGCGCTGCTTCGCCAGGCGCTCGACCTCGGCGGCGCGCGGCATGTGCTGCTGGTGCCGGAGCCGGTGGCCGCCGCCGAATGGCTGGACTGGGAGCACGGGCCGCTCGAGACCGGCTTCGTCCTCGTCTACGACCTCGGCGGCGAGAGTCTGGACGTCTCGGTGGTGCGCGTGGGACCGGACTGGGAAGACCACCCGATCGTCGGAAAGCCGGTCCGCTCTTACGATTTCGGCGGGCGCTCGCTGGGCGACATGATCGCCAGGTACGGAGGCCGGTCCGCGCCGGGCGCTGCGCTGCCGATGACCGCGATGGTCGACGTCGACGGGTTGCGCGCCGACCACGTGCGCGATTCCTTCGATCTGGTGCGCGACTGCGTGCGCTCCACCGGGCTGGCGATGTCGGATATCAGCCGCGTGCTGCTCGTCGGCGGTGCGTCGCGCCCCGCGGAGGTGGCGCGGACCCTGGGGGAGTTGGGGCGGCCGGTCGTGGTGTCGGCCGATCCCGGCCAGATCACCGCGGTGGGTGCCGCGCGGTTCGCGCTGCGCGCCTTCGCGCCCGCCGGTGACGGTGATCGTCCTGCCCCGCGCGTGGCCGTATTCTCCAGTGCGGCAGTGGCTTCCGCGCTCGCGATGTCGGCGGCGACCGTGTTCGGCGGGTCCGGTGATTCGGGGCTGCTGCCGGTGCTCGACCGGTTCCCCGTCGCGCTGCCGCTGCCGCCGAACGCGCTGCTGTACGAGCCGAACGGTGACACCGTGGTGGATCGCGCGGTGCGCAACGGCCTGCCCGCGAGCCTGGTGCAGAACGCCACCTTCGCGATGAGCGGGGTGAGCGCGGTGAGTCGCGCGATGTCGTCGGTGGGCCAGACGATGACCTACGGGCCCGCGCTCACGCGCAGCGGCGTGCTCGGTGATCATCGGTCGGGCAGCCCCGGCGATCACCGAACCGGCGGCACGGGAACGCAATACGCCGATCCGGCGCACTTCCGGAACCCGCTGCCGTTCCAGCGCGACCGGCCGGTGAGTTCGCCCGGCTGGGAGCGGCCCGGGGTGCCCGGGATCAGCCTGCCGTCGCTGCCGAACCCGAACAATCCGGCGCCGCAGCCGAATCCGGGGCCCGTGGATCCGATCGGGGAGGTGCCGGGGAGCGGGGTGCCCGGTGTGGGGACGCCCGGCTCCGGACTGCCGGGGACCGGAGCGCCCGGAACGGGGGCGCCGGGAACCGGAGCGCCGGGCACGGGGGCGCCGGGAACTGGCGAAACTCCCGGTGCGGGTACGCCTTCCAACGGTGCGCCCGGGACCAACCCGTCCGACGGTTCGCCGACCGGCGGTTCCGGTGGTACATCGGGCGGATCGACGGGAACCGGCGGCGCGGCCGGCGGTGGGGCATCGACCGGCGGAGGTACCGGCGGTGGGGCCTCCTCCGGCGGTGGTTCCGACAGCGCCGGAGGCGGAACCTCCTCGGGCGGTGCGTCTTCCGGCGGCGCCGGCTCGGGCGGCTCCGGTGGCTCGGGTGGTGACTCCTCCGGTGGTGGTGCTTCAGGCGGAGGTGCTTCCGGTGGTGGCGCTTCCGGTGGTGGCGCTTCCGGTGGTGGTGCGTCCGGCGGTGGTGCGTCGGGCGGCGCATCGGGTGGCGGCAAATCCGGCGGGGGCGCGTCCTCGGGTGGGTCCGGCGGCGGCAACTCCTCCGGCGGCGGCGCCTCGTCCAGCGGCGGTGGCGGCAACTCCTCCTCCGGCGGCAACTCTTCGGGCTCCAACTCGTCCTCCCGTGGCGGCGGTGGCTCGGGCGGCAGCCAGTCCTCCGGTGGCTCCGGCGGTTCACGCTCCGGCGGCGGCTCCGACAGCTCCGGCGGCAGCTCGAGCTCCGGCGGCGGCTCCAAGTCCGGCGGCGGTTCGGGTGGTTCGGGCGGCGGCGGCAACGGTGGTGGTGGAGGCGGCGGCGGTGCCCGTGGCGGCGGCCGCTGACGAAGCGCTCACAGCCACAAGCGATCCCGCGCAGACCCGTCGCAAATTCGCCGCGTGTTCGGTTGAGCGGCACGGATCGCGATGTCACAGTGACGGCGAAACCGGAGCCTCGCGGGCGGGTGCGGGTACAGGGCGCGCCCGGGCGGTGGCCGCCGATGACTCACCACTACCTCCACAGATCGGCCGGGCAGTCGGGCGAGCCTTGTCGGCGGCGGTCTGATCAGCGGCCGTGCTCGACCGGCGGCAGTGCCGAATCCGCTGGCGGCTACGGCGGTTCGGGTGGCGGTGACGGTCGAGCCTTGTCGGCCGACGTTTGTTCAGCGGATGGCGGTACATCCGGTCCGGTGGTAGCGCGTTGGGTTCCACCGTCTCCGGCCCGTGCGACTGCCGCGTGCGGCGAGGGTGAACACCCCCGGTCAGCCCGGGGAATTCGGGGACGGGGTGGGGGAGGGGAGGGCACAATGGGCTGGTGGTTGTGCGTGGGGGACGGCCTCGGTTGATCGCGTTGGACGTCGACGGGACGTTGCTGGACGCCGGGGTGCCGGTCAGCGAGCGAGTGGTCGCGGCGGTGCGCGCCGCCGTGGCGCAGGGCGCGCATGTCGTCGTGACCACCGGGCGCTCGCTGCTGGCGACGCGGCCCGTGCTGGCCGAACTCGGGCTCGTCGACGGGCACGCGCTGTGCTCCAACGGCGCCGTGCACATCGATGTGCGGCGCAGCGCGCCGGTCGCGGTGCACGCGTTCGACCCGGCGCCCGCCGTCGCGACGCTGCGTGATCTGTTCCCGGAGATGGTGTTCGCGGTGGAGAAGGTCGGGGTCGGCACCTGGGCGACCGGCGCGAGTCCCGGCGGCTACCCGATCGGCGACTACCTGCTGGTCGACCACGACGCCCTGGGCAGCGAACCCACGCCGCGGCTCAACTGCTGGTGGCCCGACGGCTCGCTCGAGGAGATGCTGCCCCTGCTCGAATCCTGGGAGTCGCCCGAATCCTCCTGGGTGCACGGTGATCTCGGCCCGTGGCTCACCGTCTCGCCCCGCGGCGTCTCCAAGGGCTGGGCGCTGGAACGCCTGCGCCGCGCCCTCGACATCCCCCGGGCCGAAACCCTCGCCATCGGCGACGGCTACAACGATCGCGAAATGCTCACCTGGGCAGGCCATTCCGTGACCATGGCCAACGCGCCCGCCGAAATCCAGGACCTCGCCGACGAAATCACCACCGACGTCACCACCGACGGCGCGGCCCGCATCCTCGAACGCTGGTTCTGAGCCCGCGAAGCTCGATTCGAGGTCGGTCACCACCGGCTGAACCGTGATGCCAACGGCCCAGGCGCTGCGAGAGGGTCTCGGTGGTGGGACCGATCTGCCGGCGCACCTCTTCGAGGCGGCGCGGCACCCGCACCTACGTCCGCCCGCAGGCCGTGGGCTCCGGCGTGCGCCTCGCTGAGCCAGGATCGCGGCCGCGCCGCCGCTGGTCGCCGCGAGCGCGGCACCCGCTACCGCGGACGAGGCGCCCACGGCGGCGGTGACCCCACCCGCTACGGACTCGAGCACCTACTGCCGAGCACGCCGCAGGCGTCGGCTCACCCGCCGGTCCGCTCGAGCACGTCCAGGTAGTGGGCGTTGGTCATGACGCCCAAGACATTTCCGAAGGGGTCGACCACGGACGCGGTGACGAAACCCTCGCCGCGCGGGGTGATCGGCTCGTACACGGTCGCGCCGAGGGCGAGCAGGCGTTCGACGGTGGCTTCGAGATCGTCCACGTGCCAGAACAGGACGCTGCCGCCGGGGGTGTCGCTCGCGCCGGGCGGGGCGTAGCGGCGGTCGACGAGGCCGAGTTCGTGCTGGTAGTCGCCGACGCGGAACTCGTAGTAGCCGCCGGGGACGCGGAAGTAGGGCGGTTGGCCGAGGAATTCGGTGTACCAGTCCTTGGCGGCCTCGAGGTCGTCGGCGTAGTAGGTGACCGTGGTCATTCCGCGCAACATGTCCGTCTCCTTGGTTCGTCGTTCGTGCTGGTGAAACCATCCTCGCGGGAAAAGTGCTCATCGAGTGAGCACTTTTCCTGGCAGAATTTCCGGTATGCGAGCGGACCGGTTGGTGGCGACCCTGTTGCTGATGCAGGCGCGCGGGCGGGTGACGGCGGCTGAACTCGCCGCCGAACTCGAGGTGTCGGTGGCGACGGCGCGCCGCGACCTGGAGGCGCTGTCGGCGGCGGGGGTCCCGGTGTATCCGCAACCGGGTCGCGGTGGAGGTTGGCAGCTGGTGGGCGGGGCGCGCACCGATCTCACCGGGCTCACCGAATCCGAGGCGCGGGCATTGTTCCTGCTCGCCGGGCCCTCGGCCACCGGCAATCCCGAGCTTGAGTCGGTGCTGCGCAAGCTGATTCGTGCGCTCCCGCACACCTTCCGCGCCGACGCCGAAGCGGCTGCCGACGCGGTGGTCGTGGACCCGTCACGCTGGGGCGCTCGCGACCGGGAGCGTCCGGCGGAAGTGCTTGTGCTGCAACGTGCCGTGGTCGAGCGTCGCCGTGTGCGGCTGATCTACGACAGCGCGGGCCGCCGCACCACGCGGACGGTCGATCCGTGGGGCCTCATCGACAAAGACGCCGTCTGGTACCTGGTCGCGGGCACCGACCGCGGCAGGCGCACCTTCCGCGTCGACCGCATCGTGGAATCCCGCCCCCTCGACGAAATCTTCGACCGCCCAGCCGATTTCGATCTCGCCGAGGCGTGGACGGAGGTGGTGGAGGAGATGGAACGCCGCCGCGCCGCCACCTCGGCCGACGTCCTGGTGGCCCCGGATCTGCTTCCGGTGCTGCGTGACCAGCAGGGCAGGCACTGCGAGGTGGACGGGCCGGTCGAGGACGGCCGCGTCCTGGTCCGCATCACCGCCCCGACCCCGCGCATGGTCGCCCGCCAGCTCGCGGGCTGGGGCGACGACGTGGAGGTGCTGGGACCGGCCCCGGTACTGGAGGCACTGGCCGGACTCGGGACGGAACTGCTGCGGCGGTATGGCGCGACCGCGAATTAGCCGTTCCTGGAAGCGGTTTCACGGCGGCCGCCACCGTCGAGCTGGTCGCCGCGCACGGTGGTCGGTATCGTCGCGACGTGCTCGCCGCCCACCGCCGAGGATCCGCCCCACCGGAGCCGCCGAGTGATCGTCTGGGGTCCACCAGACGGCGGGACTCGTGCTCTCCATGGTGCGGGCCCGGTCGATCTCGAGTATGGGTCCGCCATGCGGCCGGACCCGTACACCGACGCGGCTAAACGTGATTTGAGCCACTGAGTTTGCCTTCCGGATGCCGGACCGGCTTGCATGATCTCGTCCGGTTCGCGAGGTTCCGGACTGTCGTTGCCCAGCAACGAAATTCGAGATCATGGTCGGGGGAGAGATGAGAA
This sequence comes from Nocardia puris, assembly GCF_036051655.1. Taxonomy (NCBI): domain Bacteria; kingdom Bacillati; phylum Actinomycetota; class Actinomycetes; order Mycobacteriales; family Nocardiaceae; genus Nocardia; species Nocardia puris. Next base: position 4,512,612 of record NZ_CP107943.1, read on the forward strand.
ATATCATGGGGCGTGCAATCTTCCGCAACGCCGGTCGCACGGTGATCGCGGCGGCGTTGCCGGTGGCGGCGGCGGTCGCGCTCGTCGGTCCGCCTGCGCCGGCGCAGGCGGCACCCGTCGCGGCGCCGGCGCCGGTGGTCCAGCAGATCGCCGAGCCCGCGCAGGTGCCGGTGTTCGCGGCCGCGGTGGGTATCCCGCTCGAGGACGTCGCCACCGACCCGAACGCGCAGAACTCCGATCCGCTGGCCAATGGCGCGGTCGCGGGCGCGGCCGCCGGCGCCGCGGGTTCGGGTGTGCTGGCCGCGGCCACCTGCCTGCCCGCGTTCATCGTGATGGCGGTGCCCTGCGGCATCTCCGGCGCGCTGAGCGGCGCCGTGACGGGCGCCGTCGTCGGCCTGCTGGTCGGCGCGATCGCCCCGCACCTGGTGCCCCAGGTGCTGCCCTGATCCAGGGCTGACGCGGATTCCCTTGAACCGCACCACAATCGGGCCGTGCCGGAATCTCCGGCACGGCCCGATCCGTGTCCCGGCGACGGCTCGCCTTCAGCCGAACCACATCGCGCTCGCCGAACTCACCCGTCACTGGTTCGGAGGCGAACGAAGACGACATGTGCCGGGTCGAAGAGCGGCCCGCGTTCGGCTGGGTCGACGGCGACCACTCGATCGTGCCTACCCGGTCGGCACCGCCGCTCGCTGGGCGAGTGCTCGTACCACTTCGGTCGCGACCACCGCGTGGCCGCTGGCGGCGAAGTGGATCAGGTCGTCGCTCATCAGGTCGGTGCGCAGGCGCAGGGGGTGCTCCCAGAAGTCCACGAGGACGGCGTCGTAGCGGGCCGCGAGGTCGCGGATGATGTCGTTGAGCGCGGCCATCGGTGCTCGCATGGGCCGCATCGGGGCCATGCGGTCGCTGTCCCACACGTCCGCGACGGTGAAAGTGGACAGTTGCGCGCCGGTGCGCGCGAGGGCCGCGTATATGGCATCCAGGTTGGCGCGGACGGTCTCCAGACCCGCGCCCGCGAGGAACAGGTCGTTGCCGCCGCAGGTCACGTGCACCAGGTCGGGCGCGAAATCCAGTACGGCACCGAGCTGTTCGGCACGGACCTGCGCCGACGTGGCCCCGCGCAGCCCGGTGTTGAGGTAGGCGGTGTCGGGGTGCGCGGCCCGGAGCGCGCCCGCGACGCGCTTCGCCCAGCCGCCGTCGGCGTAACCGGGCCGGGGATCGCCGACCCCCTCGGCGATCGAGTCGCCCAGCACCGCGAACCGTCGCCACGGGGCGTCCAAGAGCAGTGCGCGAGCGGTATAGGGAGACAACACCATCGGGTCGTCGGCTTCGGTGCGCGGGATATCGCGGGTCATATCGTTTCTCCTGATCGGGAATCGGCGGCGGGGACGGGCAGGGCGATCAAGCAGGCGGCGAGCACGGTGATGCCCGCGCCGATCGCGAAGACGGTATGGAGCGCGGTGAGCGGTGCGCCGGGATTCGCGGCGAACACCGCGGCGAGGATCGCGACGCCGAGCGCGCCACCGAGCTGCCGGGCGGTGAGCGTCATCCCGATGCCCGCCGCGAAGCGTTGCGGTGGCACGACACTCGCGGCCGCCGCGGACAGCACGGTGACCACGATCCCGACCCCGCCACCGCCCAGGATGCCCGCGGGCACCCAGGCCGTCCACAGCGCGGGCTCGGGCCCGAACGCGTCGGTGCTCATCCAGACCAGGGTCCCGGTGAACAGGAGCGTGCCGAGTACACCGGCCGCGCGCCGCGCCCGTGGCGTGGTGAGGCGGCCCGCCGCCACGGCGGTGACCATCGAGGACACCGCGCCGATCGACAGCGCGCCCGCCGCCCCGAGCGTCGAGTAGCCCCAGATGGCGTCCAGGAACAGCGGTCCGGCCAGCAACCACGCGAACATCGCCGCGCCGAAGACGAACGAGCTCGCGCCCGCCAGCGCGTATCCGCGATCGCGCCACAGGTCTACCGTCACGGCGGGTTCGGGGTGGCGCGCCGACCGCAGCACCGCAGGCACGAGCAGCGCGCCGCCGAGGACGATCGCGACGGACGTGCCGAGTGCGCCCCACCGATGGCTCTCGGTGATCCCGGCGACGATCGCGCCGAGACCGAGCGCCACGGCGAGGGTGCCCACGGAGTCTGGCCACCGCCCGTCGCGGTGCGTGTCGGCGGGCACCACCCGCAGCACGGCGGCGATCAGGATCGCGACCACCGGCACATTGACGAGGAAAACCGCTGGCCAGCCGAACAATTCGACCAGACCGCCACCGACGGCGGGCCCGACGACGGCGGCGAACCCGCCCGCCGCCGACCACGCGCCCATGGCGGCGCCGATCCGTTCCGGCCTGCTCGCGGCGAGTACCAGTCCGAGCGCGGCGGGCACCATGAGCGCCGCGCTCGCGCCCTGGGCGATGCGCCCGGCGACCAGCGTCGCGGCGTTCGGCGCCAGCGCGCACAGCGCCGAAGTCAGCGCGAACGCCAGCAACGCGCCGAGGAACACCCGCCGCCGGCCGAGCGCGTCGGCGAGGCGGCCGCCCGGCGTGAGCAGCGCGGCGAAGGCGACGGCGTAGCCGCTGACCACCCAGGTGAGGGTGGCGGTGGATGTGCCGGGGAAGTCGCGGGCGATCGCGGGGAAGGCGATATTGACCACGGAGAGATCGAGAAACGCGATGAACGCCGCGCCGCAGGCGACGAGCAGGGGGCCGGTGGTCGGGGGACTCTCGGTCCGCACCTCGGACATGGGTATCCTTCGGGAGAGAAACAAAACGTACGATCGTTCGTGCATCAAAGTATGGCCGATCGTTCGTCCGTGCAAGCCCCCGATGGAAGAATGACGCACATGGCCGAGACGACAACCGATCAGCGCCTGGTCAAGGGCGCGAGGTCCCGCGCGGCGATCGCCAGGCACGCGGCCGACGTGGCCTCGGTCGAGGGGCTCACCGGCGTGAGCATCGGGCGGCTGGCGGCCGACCTCGGCGTCAGCAAGAGCGGCATCGCGACGCTGTTCGGGTCGAAGGAAGCGCTACAACTGGCCGCCGTGCGGGCCGCGCGGGAGGTGTTCGTGGAGCGGATCATCGCGCCCGCCATGGCGGAGCCGTCTGGACCTGGACGACTCCGCGTCCTGATCGACCGCTGGTTCGACCATGTGCTGGAGCCGTCCTTCCCCGGCGGGTGTTTCCGCACCGCCGCGGTCGCCGAGTTCGACAGCAGGCCGGGCCCGGTGCGCGACGCCATCGCCGCCGACCGCGACGAATGGCTGACCTTCCTCGCGGGCGAGATCGGCAAGGCGCAGGCGGCGGGCGCGCTGACCGGCCACGACCCCGACGCCCTCGCGTTCGAACTGGACGTCTTGGTGGGAGCCGCCAGCACCGCCCATCAGTTCGGCGATGAGAAGCGCGTTCGCATGGCGCGGCAACTGGTGGACCGCCTGCTGGCTTGAAAACCGGCTCGCGGAACGGGATTCACACATGCCGGTCGCTGCCGCGCGGGTGTCGCGCCTGCCCTCCGGGTGGTCGCGGCGAGTGACGGGCTCGGCCGGGCGGCATCGGCACTCCAGCACTCAGGCATGGTGCAGGATGCCGCAGTGAGTCGTGGTCCGGCCCCGAATCCCTCAGGCCGACAGTGCGAGCGCGCCGCTGTACGCCGATTCGTAACGCGCGCAGGCCAACGCGACGAGTGCGCCGTGCGCGCCGAGCACACCGGCGTGCACCAGCTCCGGCGCGGCGGTGCGGAGCCGATCGGTCAGCAGGCCGGGCGCCAGGAACCACGGCGCCACGATCACCCGCCCGGCACCGCGGGCGCGCAGGCGCGTGATGGCCTCGTGCACGGTGGGTTCCGTTGTCGCGAAGCAGATTTCGGCGGGCAATCCGGTCAGCGCCGAGAGCTGACGCGCCACCGTCGCGGTGCGCACGTTGGCGGCGGCCGAGGACGAACCGACGGCGGCCACCGCGATACCCAGACCGGGCTCGAGCGCCCCTGCGGCCGCGATCACACGGTCGCGCAGCACGCCGATCAGCCCCGGATCGGGCCCGAGCACATCCGCCTGCGTCAGCGTCAGCCGCGGATGACGCGCACGCGCCGCGTCGAGCAATCCCGGCAGATCCACCCGGGCGTGGAACGCGCTGCCCAGCAGCAGCGGCACCACGATCGCCTCCGAATGTCCTTCGGCGGCAACGGCATCCACGACCTGCTCGACCGAGGGCGCGCTCAGGTCGAGGAACGCCAGCCGCACGTCGAGATCGGGCCGCGCGGCGGCGATCCCGGCCGCGACCGCCGCCATGGTGGCCGCCGACCGCGGATCACGACTGCCGTGCGCTACCGCGATCAACGCGGGACGTGCCCCCGCGACCGGGCCCACGCGGTCCGGCCGGATTCCGGGGAACACCGCGCTCACCTCAGACTCCCGCGCCGACCTCGACGGCGGTCAGCACGTCACCGACCAGACCCGCGCCGAGGGTGTTGCCCCCCGCCGGGTCGATCAGCAGGAAGCTGCCCGTGTGGCGGTTGGCCCGGTAGTCGTCGGTCGCGATCGGCTCCGCGACGCGCACCGAGATGCGGCCGATATCGTTGAGCGACAACGCTTCCGGATTCGGATCGGCGGCCAGGCGCTGCTCGTCGAACCGCTCGATGAGCGCGCCGACGATGGCCTGGGTGGTCTTGGTGCCGTGCTTGAGCAGCAGGCGGGCGCCGGGGCGCAGCGGTTTGTCGCCCAGCCAGCACACGGTGGCATCGAAGCTGTCGATCGGCTCCGGCGCGTCGGCCACCGAGGCGATGATGTCGCCGCGCGAGATGTCCACGTCGTCGGCCAGGATCAGCGTCACGCTGCGCCCGAACTGCGCGACCGCCAGCTCGCCGTCGGGGGTGTCGATGCGCTCGACCGTGGTGCGCACACCCGAGGGCAGCACCACGACCTCGTCGCCGGGCGCCACCGAACCGGCCGCGATCTGCCCGGCGTAGCCGCGGTAGTCGGGGTATTCCGGGGTGCGCGGGCGGATCACGTACTGCACCGGGAACCGCAGGCCGAGCGAATGCGTGCCCGTGTTGTCGGCGTCCGCCGGCACCGATTCGAGATGCTCGATCAGCGATGGGCCGTCGTAGTAGGGCGTGTTCTCCGAGCGGCTGGCGATGTTGTCGCCGTGCAGCGCCGAGACCGGGATCTCGAGCACGTCCTCGGGCGCCCAGCCCAGTGCCGAGGTGAGCTTGGTGAATTCGGCCGAGATGTCGGCGAATACGGTGGCGGCGTCGTCGACCAGGTCGATCTTGTTGACGGCCAGCACCAGCTTCGGCACCCCGAGCAGCGCCAGCACCGCGGCGTGGCGGCGGGTCTGCTCGATCACGCCCTTGCGCGCGTCGACGAGCAGGATCACCAGCTGCGCGGTGGACGCGCCGGACACGGTGTTGCGGGTGTACTGCACGTGCCCGGGGGTGTCCGCGAGCACGAAAGACCGCTTGGGCGTGGCGAAGTAGCGGTAGGCGACATCGATGGTGATCCCCTGCTCCCGCTCCGCCCGCAGCCCGTCCACGAGCAGCGACAGGTCCGGGGTGGACAGGCCCTTGTCGACCGACGCGCGGGTCACCGCGTCGATCTGGTCGGCCAGCACGGACTTGGTGTCGTAGAGCAGCCGTCCGACCAGGGTGGACTTGCCGTCGTCGACAGAACCGGCGGTGGCCAGCCTCAACAGGTCGGACATCTCAGAAATAACCCTCTCGCTTGCGGTCTTCCATCGCGGCTTCGGAGACACGGTCGTCACCGCGGGTGGCACCGCGTTCGGTCAATCGGGACGCCGCGACCTCGGCGAGAATCGCCTCGTTGGTCGCCGCGTCGGACAGGATGGCGCCGGTGGTGGAGCCGTCGCCGACGGTGCGGTAGCGCACCGAACGGGTCTCGAGCACCTCGCCCTCGCGCGGGCCGCCCCACACGCCGGGGGTCATCCACATGCCGTCGCGCTGGTACACCGGGCGCTGGTGGGCGTAGTAGATCGTGGCCAATTCCACGTTCTCCCTGGCGATGTAGCGCCAGATGTCCAGCTCGGTCCAGTTGCTCAGCGGGAACACCCGCACGTGCTCGCCCGGCGCGTGCCGTCCGTTGTAGAGGTTCCACAGCTCGGGGCGCTGGCGCTTGGGGTCCCACTGGCCGAAGGCGTTGCGCAGCGAGAAGATCCGCTCCTTGGCGCGCGAACGCTCCTCGTCGCGGCGGCCGCCGCCGAACACCGCGTCGAAGCGGTGCTCGGTGATGGCGTCCAGCAGCGGCACCGTCTGCAACGGGTTGCGGATGCCGTCGGGGCGCTCGGTGAGCCGGCCGTCGGCGAGGTAGTCCTCCACCTTCGCGACGTGCAGGCGCAGACCGTACTTCTCGACCACGTGATCGCGGAACTCCAGCACCTCGGGCAGGTTGTGCCCGGTGTCCACGTGCAGCAGCGCGAAGGGCAGCGGCGCGGGCCAGAAAGCCTTGAGCGCCAGGTGCAGCAGCACCGTGGAGTCTTTGCCACCGGAGAACAGGATCACCGGCCGCTCGAATTCGCCCGCCACCTCACGGAATACGTGGATGGACTCGGATTCGAGCGCGGCCAGCGTGTCGAATTCGCTGATCCCGAGCGAACGTTCGGTCTTCACGGTGTTCGTCATGCTGTTCCCTCTTTCGCATGCCCGAGCGGCCCCACGTGGTTACGCGAGCTGCCTGCGGGCCCTGACTCGGTCATGCTGTCTCCTCGTGCCGCGGGCACGGTGTGCGCCTCGCTCATGCCTTGTGCAACCCGCATTCGGTCTTGGCGAGGCCGGCCCAGCGGCCGCTGCGCGGATCGGCACCCGGCTCCGGCTTCCGCGTGCACGGAGCGCAGCCGATGGACGGATATCCCTCTTCCACCAGGGGATTGACGAGGATGCCGTGCTGTTCGATGTAGGCCTGCATCTCGTCGTCGGACCACGGCGCGATCGGGTTGATCTTCACCAGGCCGAAGGCTTCGTCGTAGGAGACCAGCGGCGCGTTCGCCCGTGTCGGCGCCTCCACCCGGCGGATGCCGGTGGCCCAGGCGTTGTAGGGCGCCAGGGATCGCTTCAGCGGCACCACTTTTCGCAGGCGGCAGCACTCGTTCGCGTCGCGGGCGAACAGATCCTTGCCGAGCAGGTCGTCCTGCTCGGCGACGGTGTGGTCGGGCCGCACGTTCACCACGTTCACGCCGTAGACCGCCTCCACGGCGTCGCGGGTGCCGATGGTCTCGGCGAAGTGGTACCCGGTGTCGAGGAACAGCACGTCCACGCCCGAACGCACTTGCGCGGCCAGGTGCACCAGCACGCCGTCCTGCATGTTCGAGGCGACGATGTACCCGGTGCCGAAGGTCTCGTCGGTCCAGCGCAGCAGATCGATCGCCGAGGCGTCGGGGCCGAGGTCGGCGGCGCCCTGTTCGGCGAGGGACCGCAGCTCGTCCTCGGACAGCTTCTCCGCGAGTTTCGTTGTCACCATTGCTCTCCCGTTACGCGAGTCACGACGCTCATCGCAGATCGGCCTCGTCGGCACGCACCGCCCACTGCGCGAAACGCTCGTCCGCGTCGCGGTTCTTGACGAAGTTGCGCACCACGCGCTCGATGTAGTCACCGAGTTCCGCGCTGGTCACCTTGTGCTGGCGCAGTTTGCGGCCGAAGCCGCTGTCGAGGCCGAGACTGCCACCCAGGTGAACCTGGAAGCCTTCCACCTGATTCCCGTCGCCGTCGTCCACCAACTGTCCCTTGAAGCCGATGTCGGCGATCTGGGAGCGCCCGCACGAGTTCGGGCAGCCGTTGATGTTCACGGTGATCGGCACGTCGAGGTCGGCGTTGAGGTCGGCCAGGCGCTGCTCCAGTTCGGGCGCGAGCACCTGTGACCGCTTGCGGGTCTCCACGAAGGAGAGCTTGCAGAACTCGATACCGCTGCACGCCAACAGGTTTCGCCGCCAGATGGACGGACGTGCCTGCAGGCCCAGCGGTGCCAGCTCGGTGATGAGCTCCTCGACCTTGTCGTCGGCGACGTCCAGGACGATCAACTTCTGGTACGGCGTGAACCGGATGCGATCGGACCCCACGCGCTCCACCGCGTCGGCCACCTTCTGCAGGATGGTGCCCGACACGCGGCCGGCGATGGGGGAGAAGCCCACGGCGTTGAGCCCGTTGCGCAGTTTCTGCACGCCCACGTGGTCGATCGGCTTGGCGGGCTGCTCCGGCGCGGGACCGTCGATCAGCTTGCGCTTCAGGTACTCGTCCTCGAGCACCTGGCGGAACTTCTCGATGCCCCAGTCCTTGACCAGGAACTTCAGGCGCGCCTTGGTGCGCAGGCGGCGGTAGCCGTAGTCGCGGTAGAGGGCCACCACGGCCTCCCACACGTCGGGCACCTCGTCCAGCGGCACCCACGCGCCCACGCGCTGGGCCAGCATCGGGTTGGTGGACAGGCCGCCGCCGACCCACAGGTCCAGGCCGGGACCGTGCTCGGGGTGCACCACGCCGACGAACGCGATGTCGTTGATCTCGTGCACCACGTCCTGCAGGCCCGAGATCGCGGACTTGAACTTGCGCGGCAGATTCGAGTACCGCTTGTCGCCGATGTAGCGGCGCACGATCTCCTCGATGGCGGGGGTGGGGTCGAGGACCTCGTCGAGCGACTCGCCCGCCAGCGGCGAACCGAGCACCACGCGCGGGCAGTCGCCGCAGGCCTCGGTGGTCTGCAGGCCGACGTCCTCGAGGCGTCGCCAGATCTCCGGCACGTCCTCGATGCGGATCCAGTGGTACTGGACGTTCTCGCGGTCGGACAGGTCGGCGGTGTCGCGGGCGAACTCGGTGGAGATCTGGCCCAGGGTGCGCAGCTGGCGGACGCTGAGCGCGCCGGCGTCGCAGCGCACCCGCATCATGAAGTACTCGGCCTCGAGCAGGTCGATGTTCTCGTCGCCGGTGTAGCTGCCGTCGTAGCCCTGCTCACGCTGGGTGTAGAGGCCCCACCAGCGGAAACGGCCGCGCAAGTCGGCCTTGTCGATGCTGGCGAAACCGCCGGGCGCGTAGATGTTCTCGATGCGCGCGCGGACGTTGAGCGGGTTGTCGTCCTTCTTGCTCTGCTCGTTCGGGTTCAGCGGCTCGCGGTAGCCGAGCGCCCACTGGCCCTCGGACTTGCGGCGGACCGGGGCGCCGGTGCGGGCGCGGGTGCCGGCCGGGACCTCCCGGCGGGGTCGCTCCGGGCGGTCGGCACGGGCGCGGCGTTCCGCGGCCGGGCGTTCGGGACGCTCGGCGTCCGCGCGCTGCGGGCGTTCGGTGGCCGAGCGCGCCGGACGGGCGGCGGGTGCGGGCTGATCGGTGTGACCGGCGTCGGTGCTCGACGTCATGGGGTCGCTCCTGCGGGGTGGGTGGAACATCCGTGCTGAAGGCGCGAGGGGCTGATCTCACGCCCGCGGTATCAGCGGACCGATGGGGGAGTCGCCGGAGGATCCGGACGGAGGCGCCGCTGGGCTACCGGGAGAACCCGGGCCGACAACAGTCGCTGCAGACGCGCTTGTAATCGACGTGGCGACGTGCCACCAGTCGTACTCCGAATGCGCGCATGCGAGCCATTCTGCCACGTCAGCGAGGTCGCTCCGACCGGGATGCCGGTATTCCCCGCGAAAACCCGGGAAATTCCCTGGACCACGGGGCCCATTTGTGACCGGCGTCATAGACCTCCCTACGGTCGCGACCGGTGATTCGCCCGAACTGTCCGGTGTGGGGTGCGTAACGATCCGCCGGGCACCCGACTCGGCTGTAAAGGACCTTCGGCCATTGACGAGTCGATGGTCACAAGCGGATGCTTGTCTTATCCAAGCGATTGATTGGAAAATCCGTGGCCGACGGTACGAAGGACCGCATCATCGGTGAGGCGCTGCGTCTTTTCGCTGATCAGGGCTATGCCGGAACGTCGGTCGCCGCGATCGAGAAGGCCGCGGGTCTGTCGCCGCACTCGGGTGCCCTCTACACCCACTTCGCGTCGAAGGAAGCGGTCATGGCCGCCGCGATCGACCGGGCGGCCCAGGTCGCCGAGGCCGGGTTCGCTCTCGCGCCGATGCTGCCGCTGGGCAATATCGAGGCCGAACTCACGCTCGTCGCGCGGGGCTCGCTGCTCCTGATGGACAACTGGCGCAACCTGATCCGGGTCATGGTGCGCGAATTCGACCAGTTCCCTACGGTGATGGCGCAGGCGCGCGACCGCCTCTTCGACGGCTCCTACCGGTTCCTGGCCGAGTGGCTCGCGGCCAAGGCGAGTGGCGGGGACATCGCCGACCGCGATTTCGAAGCGATCACCAGCATCTGGCTCGGCGCGCTCGAGAACTACTGGGTCCTGTGCCACGTCTACGACAACCCGCCGTTCGGCATGGACGAGGAACGATTCATCCGCCAGTGGGTGGACACCCTGCTCGACGCGATAGGAGCCAGGCCATGACCGGCTTGTTCGACCTCGACGACCCGGCGATCATCGCCGATCCCTATCCGCACTACGCGCGGCTGCGAGAACAGGCACCTGTCCATTACTCGCCGGCCGCCGATCTGTGGATCCTGAGTCGTCACGACGACGTCGCGATCGCGGTGCGCGACGCGCACCGCTTCAGCTCCGACGTCATGAACTCCGGACTCACCGCGAATCCGTTCAACCCGTCCATCCGGGTGCCCCGCCTGCTCGCCGCGCTCCTGGCGCACGGACCGGTGCCGCGTGTCCTGCTCACCAGCGACCCACCCGAGCACACGATGCTGCGGCGCAAGGTCAGCAGGGCCTTCACGCCCCGCGTGATCGCCGCGTGGGAACCGCGCATCCGCGAGATCGCGGACCGGATCGTCGACGAACTGGCCGCCCGCGGGGAAGGTGCGCCGGTGGACCTCGTCGGCGATCTCGCGTCGCCGCTGCCGACCGTCGTGATCGCCGAGATGATGGGCATTCCCGCCGAGCGTCACGCCGACTTCAAACGATGGTCGGACAACCTGGTCGACGGTTTGCTGACCGGCGCAAGCCCGGTCCGGTTGGTGTCGAGCGCGCTGGCGATCTCCTGGTACTTCGCCAGGATCGTCCGGCGGCGCCGCCGAGCGCCGGGCGACGACCTGGTCAGCCTGCTGGTGACCGGCGAGAAGGAGAACGCGCTCACCGTCGCCGAACTGGTCAGCTTCTGCGTCCTGTTGCTGGTCGCGGGCAACGAGACCACGACCAACCTGATCGCCAACGCCGTTCTCGCACTGTTCGACCACCCGGACTTATGGCACCGCCTGCGGGACGAACCGGAGCTCGCGGGGGCCGTCGTCGAGGAGACGCTGCGGTTCGACAGCCCCGGCCAAGGACTGTTGCGCGTCACGACCACCGACGTCACCTTCGGCGCGGTGACCATTCCCGCCGGTGCGCGTGTGCTGCCGCTGATCGGGTCGGCCAACCGGGACCCCGCCCATCACGACGACCCCGACGTGTTCCGGATCGACCGGGAGCGCTCCGATCACCTCGGCTTCGGCACCGGCATCCACTTCTGCCTCGGCAGTGCCCTCGCCCGGCTGGAGAGTCGCGCCGCGCTGGAAGCTCTGTTCCGGCGGATGCCGGGGGTGCGGCCTGCCGGTGCGCCCGGCCGCATCGCCAGTCCGGTGCTCCGCGGACTTCGCACGTTGCCGGTGACCATCCAGTCGGCGTCGCACGCCGGAGGGAGCGGGATGGGTCACTTCGCTTGACCTCGAGTGTTGTTCAGGTCGGAGGGTTGTCGTCATGAGCACTGAGACCGGTACCGAAGTTGATATCGCCGCCGTTCACGCCGTGGTCGCGGCCGTCGATCGGGCCCAGCGGGCGGAGTCGGTGGACGACTTCCTGGCGCTGTTCCACGAGGACGCGCTGTGGACCACCGGGCACGGGAAGCGGTTGTACGGGCGGGCGGCGATCCGGGAGTTCACCGAGGAGGTGCTGCCGGGGGCCAACACGCACGGGCACGCGACCTACGAGGTCGAACATGTCCAGTTCATCCGCCCGGATGTGGCGGCGGTGAAGGTGCGGCAGCGATACATCACCCTCGACGGCGCGGTGGACGGCGAGGGGACGCCACTGTACGTGATGACCCGCGAGGACGGGCGGTGGCTGCTCACCGTCGGCCAGAACACGCCGGTAGTGGTGTAGGCGCGGGCGGGTCCCGGTGGGAGCGGAGGTCGGGCGGGCGGCACAATGGTTCGGTGAGTAGCTCCGCGCCTGCCGTCGACCAAGGACCCGTGCTCCGGGGCTTCGGGGGTGGGGCGTTCGGTGTGTACGTGCACGTGCCGTTCTGCGCGACCCGTTGCGGCTATTGCGATTTCAACACGTACACAGCGGGTGAGCTGGGCACCTCGGCCTCGCCCGAGTCGTGGTTGGCGGCGTTGCGGGGCGAACTCGGCGTCGCGGCGGCGGAGTTCGGGCGGCTGCCGGGCGCGCAGCCCGAGGTGGCGACGGTGTTCGTGGGCGGGGGCACGCCCTCGCTGCTCGGCGGCGACGGACTGGCCGCCGTGCTCGACGCGGTGCGCGCCGAGTTCCCGCTGGCACCCGACGCCGAGGTGACGACCGAGTCCAACCCCGAATCCACCTCGCCCGAATTCTTCGCGCGCATCCGCGACGCCGGCTACACGCGGGTCTCGCTGGGCATGCAGTCCGCCGCCCGGCACGTGCTCGCGATCCTGGATCGCACGCACACGCCGGGCCGCGCGGTCGCGGCCGCGCGGGAGGCGCGCGCCGCCGGGTTCGACCACGTGAACCTCGACCTCATCTACGGCACCCCCGGCGAGACGGACGCCGATCTGGACGCCAGCCTCGACGCGGTGCTGGCCGCAGGCGTGGACCATGTGTCGGCCTATTCGCTGATCGTGGAGGACGGCACCGCCCTGGCCCGCAAGGTGCGCCGCGGCGAACTGCCCGCCCCCGACGAGGACGTGCTCGCCGCCCGCTACGAACGCATCGACGCGCGATTGGGCGCGGCCGGGCTCCGTTGGTACGAGGTATCCAATTGGGCCGCAAATGATTCCGCGCGCTGCCGGCACAATCTGGGCTACTGGGACGGTGGTGACTGGCTCGGCGCGGGCCCCGGCGCGCACAGCCACGTGGGCGGCGTGCGGTGGTGGAACGTCAAGCACCCTGCCCGCTACGCCGAGCGCGTCGCCCGCGGCGGACTGCCCGCCGCGGGCTGGGAGACCCTGACGCCCGAGGAGCAGTACACCGAGCGCGTCATGCTGACGTTGCGCCTGCGCTCCGGGCTGCCGCTGGCCGACCTCGACCCCTCGGCGAGTCCGGCCGTCGACCGCGCCGTCGCCGACGGCCTCGCCACCCGCACCCCCACCCACCTGATCCTCACCGACCGCGGCCGCCTCCTGGCCGACGGCATCGTCCGCGACCTGCTGCTCTGACCGCGGTCCCGACTGGGATCCCCGGAACCGCGACCGACTCGGCGCGACCACTCCTGACCACGTCACCCGACGCTCCGAGACCGGCGCGTGAACCTTCGACACAGGACACCCCTTGTCCTCGGCAGCGTCCCGGACACGTAATCCGGCGACAGCTCGTTCGCCAGCGCCCTCCGAAACCACCTCCGACCGGCCACTTCGCTCACCCTCGGCGGGGCGGCGTGACCTGACTCACCCCTCTGGCGTAGGCTCCCTTTCAACCACGAGGAGACTTATGTCAACCGCACGGCGCGTCCGGCTCGTCCATGATCAGAATGAATTCGCCGAGGCGAAAGCGGCCGAGAAGGCGGAGGTCGAGCGGGTCAACGCGATGGCGGCCCGCACGGTGGCCGGCCACTCGCAGAATGCCGCGGACTGCGAATCCCTGCTCGCGATGCTGGGGCTCGACGCCCTGGCCGGCAGGCAGATCGTCATCCCGCCGCGCTGACCCGGCCCGCGCTCACCGCACCGGGTAGTGCTCGTCCAACCACTCGTCCAGCGTGGGCCCGTCCAGGATCGCGTCCGGACCGGGGAGCAGCGCGCCCTCGGCCTGCGGCCGCTGGTTCGGATCGTCGGCGTTGAACACCTGCTCCACCCGGGCCGGGTGCCCGCGCCTGGCCGCCACCTTCGCCGCCGCTTCGGCGAGATTCACTGCGTGCGGTCCCGCGAGGTCGACCCGGTCGGGCGCGTCGTCGGCCACGGCCAGCTCGGCCAAGTGCTCGGCGGCCGTGCGGGCCGCGACCAGCTGGGCGCGGAACTCCGGCACGAACGCGGTGTCACCGTCGGTGGTCCAGCCGAGCATCATCTCGGTGAACTCGTGGAACTGGGCCGCCCGCAGGACGCGCACCGGCACCGGCCCTTCGGCGTAGGCGCGTTCGTGGGCCAGCTTGCCCGCGTAGTGCCCCTCGCTGAACACGTCGATGCCGATGATCGACACCACCGCGATCCGCCGCACGCCCGCCGCCGACGCGGTCCGCTGCACGGTGCGGGCGACGGTCGCGAAGAAATCCGTCACCGCCGCCGTGTCGACCACCGGTGTGTTCGCCGCGTCCACCACCACATCCACCCCGGTCAGCGCGGCCGCGAGCCCCTCGCCGGTGTAGACGTCCACGCCACCGGCCCGCGTGATCTCCACGACCTCGTGGCCCTTGTCCTTCAGGACGGCGCCCACTTCGCGTCCGATCCGTCCGCTCGCGCCGATCACCGCTACCCGCATGTCGTTCTCCTCTTCCGCTCGGGACTTCGCTGAAGGGACGACGCGGCATCGCGAGGTGTGACAGTGACGTGCGTCACGGCGCAATCGCCTGCGGCGCAGTGGGATCGATCGGCGCGGACACGGACGGTCGCGCACGGTCGATTGGCGGAGAGACAATTAAACTGGATACTCAGTCCACCGGGAACGGTGGTGACGCACGCCCGGGCTGCGCCGGCGAGCCCGCGGCGCAGGGAGGCAGCGAGGAGGTTGGGCCGATGTCGAGCACCGAGGATCGGCGCTTCGAGGTCCTGCGCGCGATTGTGGCGGACTACGTATCGACCAAGGAGCCGATCGGCTCGAAGACCCTGGTGGAGCGGCACAACCTGGGTGTGTCCAGCGCCACGGTCCGCAACGACATGGCCGTGCTCGAGGCCGAGGGCTACATCACCCAGCCGCACACCAGCTCCGGGCGCATCCCCACCGACAAGGGGTACCGGCAGTTCGTCGACCGCATCTCCGAGGTCAAGCCCCTCTCGCCCGCCGAGCGCCGCGCGATCATGGACTTCCTCGAATCCGGCGTCGACCTCGACGACGTGCTGCGCCGCGGCGTGCGGTTGCTGGCCCAGCTCACCCGGCAGGTCGCGGTGGTGCAGTACCCCACGGTGTCGGCGTCGACGGTGCGTCACATCGAGGTCGTCGCGCTGAACCCGGCCCGCCTGCTGCTGGTGGTGATCACCGACACCGGCCGCGTCGACCAGCGCCTGGTGGAACTCGGCGCGGTCATCGACGACGAGGATCTGGCGGCGCTGCGCGCCATGCTCGGCGGCGCGATGGACGGCAAGCGCCTGGCCACCGCCTCCGCCGCGGTCGCCGCCCTGCCCGAGACCGCACCGCAGCGGCTGCGCGATGTGCTGATCCGGGTGTCGACGGTGCTGGTGGAGACCCTGGTCGAGCATCCCGAGGAGCGGCTGGTGCTGGGCGGCACCGCGAATCTCACCCGCAACGCGGGCGATTTCGGCCTGCCCGGTTCGCTGCGCCAGGTGCTCGAGGCGCTCGAGGAGCAGGTGATCGTGCTGAAGCTGATCGCCGCCGCGCAGCAGCCGGGCACCGTCACCGTCCGGATCGGCGAGGAGACCCAGGTCGAGCAGATGCGCGGCACCTCGGTGGTGTCCACGGGGTACGGCACCGAGGGGGCGGTCCTCGGCGGGATGGGCGTGCTCGGCCCGACCCGCATGGACTACCCGGGGACGATCGCGTCGGTGGCCGCCGTGGCGCGCTACATCGGCGAGGTGCTCGCCGAGCGCTGAGCGGGCCGCGAGGTCGCCGCTGCTACCCTCGAACCTCCCGCCGGTTAAAGTTGAGTGTGTCCGGCTAATGTTGTGGCCGGCACCGGTGGGAACCATGACGACGAGCGACCTCCCCGGCCACCCGGCCGGCGGGTGGACAGCGACCAAGGACTAGAGAACTCAAGTGGCACGGGACTACTACGGACTGCTCGGCGTCGCGAAGAACGCGACGGACCAGGAGATCAAGCGCGCCTACCGCAAGCTCGCGCGCGAACTCCACCCCGACGTCAACCCCGACGAGGCCGCGCAGGCCAAGTTCAAGGAAGTGTCAGCGGCCTACGAGGTGCTCTCGGATCCGGAGAAGCGCCGCATCGTGGACATGGGCGGCGATCCGCTGGAATCCGGCGGGGGCGGCGCGGGGTTCTCCGGCGCGGGCTTCGGCGGTCTCGGCGACGTGTTCGAGGCGTTCTTCGGCGGGATGAGCGGCGCGGGCGGCGGCCAGCGCAAACCGCGCGGGCGCGTGCAGCCGGGTGCGGACTCGCTGCTGCGCACCCGCCTGAGCCTGGCCGAGTGCGCGGTCGGCGTCACCAAGCACCTGACCGTCGACACCGCCATCCTGTGCGATTCCTGTCACGGCGCGGGCACCAACGGCAACTCCAAGCCGGTGCGCTGCGAAACCTGCGGGGGCGCGGGCGAGGTCCAGTCGGTGCAGCGGTCCTTCCTCGGCCAGGTGCTCACCTCGCGGCCCTGCCCCACCTGCCGCGGCGCGGGCGAGACCATCCCCGACCCCTGCCACAAGTGCGGCGGCGACGGACGGGTGCGCGCCCGCCGCGAGATCGCCGCGCCGATCCCGGCCGGTGTGGCCAACGGGATGCGCGTGCGGCTCGCCGCGCAGGGTGAGGTCGGGCCCGGCGGCGGTCACGCCGGTGACCTGTACGTCGAGATCGTGGAGCAGCCGCACGACGTGTTCGTCCGCGACGGCGACGACCTGCACTGCACGGTGCGGGTGCCGATGGTGGACGCCGCGCTGGGCACCACCGTCGTCATCGACACCATCCTCGACGGCCCCGTCGAGCTGTCCATCCCCGCGGGCACCCAGCCGGGCGAGGTCTCGGTGCTGCGCGGGCACGGCATGCCGCGGCTGCGCTCGGGCGCGCGCGGTGATCTGCTGGCGCACCTCGACATCGTCATCCCCACCAAGCTGGACGGTAAGCAGACCGATCTGCTGCGCAAGTACAAAGGCATGCGCGACCGCGACCGCGCCGAGGTGATGTCGGCGCAGTCCGAGCACAACAGCGGACTGTTCGCCCGGCTGCGCGCCTCGTTCAGCGGGCGCTGATCCGTTGGCCGCCACGGTCTTCTACCTCGACGACATTCCCGAGCCGGGCGGCCGCGCGGTGCTCGACGGCCCCGAGGGCCGCCACGCCGCCACCGTGCGGCGCATCCGGGTGGGCGAGCCGATCACGCTGTCCGACGGGCGCGGTGTGCTCGCCGCCTCGGAAGTCGTTGCCGCCCAACGCGATCGGCTCGAGTTGACGGTGCTGGAAAAGGTTGTGGCGCAACCGGTTCCGCCGCGCGTCACGGTGGTGCAGGCGCTGCCCAAATCGGAGCGCTCGGAGCTGGCCGTGGAACTCATGACCGAGGCGGGCGCCGACCGGATCGTCCCGTGGCAGGCCGCGCGCTGCGTCGCGAACTGGGAAGCCAAGGCGGCCAAGGGCGTCGAGAAATGGCGGTCGGCGGCGCGCTCGGCCGCGCGGCAGTCCCGTCGGGCCTACATCCCCGAGGTCACCGACCTGCACCGCACGCGCGATCTGCTCGATCTGGTGCGCGACGAGGTGGCGCGGGGCGCGGTGGTCGCGGCGCTACACGAGTCCGGCGCAGGACGTTTCACGGAACTGCCGCTGCGCGAGGCACCCGAGGTGGTGCTGATCGTCGGTCCCGAAGGCGGATTGGCCGACGACGAACTCGCCGCGCTCGCGGACGCCGGTGCCAGCGCCGTGCTGCTCGGTCCGACCGTGTTGCGTACGTCGACCGCGGCGGCGGTGGCGCTCGGCGCGCTAGGGGCGTTGACCGCGCGCTGGTAGCGGCCGCGTCAGCGATTCTTACGCCCGGCGAGCACGCCGTAGGCGACGCCGAAGACCAGGCCGAGGGACAGGCCGAGCGCGAGGTCGTCGAGGATCAGCTGCCCGAAGGCGAGTCCGAAGCAGAGACCGAGGGCCACCCCGGTACTCAGGGCGGCGCCGTCGTCGTTCGAGGTCGGTTCCGGCTCACTCACGGGTCACAGTGTGCCCGATGCGCGCCGACGAGGCCCGACGGCGACCGATCGGTGGCCGGTTATTCACTGTCCGGTGTCGGTGGTGCGGGTTAGACTTTGGTCATTCCTTTTGGCTGTCGAGACCGGAAGCAGGCTGCACAACTTTTGCGAACACAAGGCGAGATCGGAGACCCGACCAACCCCGTGGCGGGTACCGCCGCCCGCGACAACGGTTCGGTGCCCGCGGCACGCACCGTACGCTCCAGCATCGAACTCGCTCCGGAATCCGTGTTCCCCTTCCTCGGTTCGGCCGACGAGAACCTGCGTGAGCTCGAGGGCCTCCTCGACGCGGACATCCACGTGCGCGGCAACTCCGTCACCCTCACCGGCAAGGCGGCCGACGTGGCGCTGGCCGAGCGGGTGATCGAGCAGCTCATCGCCCTGACCGGCCGCAACCGGGTGGTCAGCCCCGAGGCGGTGCGGCACACGGTGTCGATGCTGACCGAGGGGTCGAGCGAGTCCCCGGCCGAGGTGCTGAGCCTGGACATCCTGTCCCGGCGCGGCAAGACCATCCGGCCCAAGACCCTGAACCAGAAGCGCTACGTCGACGCCATCGACGCCAACACCATCGTGTTCGGCATCGGCCCCGCGGGCACCGGCAAGACGTACCTGGGCATGGCGAAGGCCGTGCAGGCGCTGCAGTCCAAGCAGGTCAACCGCATCATCCTCACCCGCCCGGCGGTCGAGGCCGGCGAACGCCTCGGGTTCCTCCCCGGCACGCTGAACGAGAAGATCGACCCCTACCTGCGCCCGCTCTACGACGCCCTGCACGACATGATGGACCCCGAGGCCATCCCCAAACTCATGGCCGCCGGCGTCATCGAGGTAGCGCCCCTGGCGTACATGCGGGGCCGCGCGCAGCCGCTGCACACCAAGGTGCTGACGCCGGCCGGTTTCCGGCCGATCGGTGAGATCGAGGTCGGTGACTTCGTCATCGGGTCCGACGGTAGCGCTACCGAGGTGCTCGGCGTCTATCCGCAGGGGTTCAAGGAGATCTACCGCGTCCACACGCAGGACGGCGCATCGACCTTGGCATCCGGCGACCACCTCTGGTCGGTCTACACGCGCGACGATCGCCGCCGCGGGAAGCCCCCACGGGTGCTCCAGACCAAGGAAATGATCGGCACTCTGCGCGCGGCGCACTACCACCGGTACGAATTGCCACTGCTCAGTTCGCCTGTTCGGTTCCCGTCGGTCGCGGTGCCGATGGACCCGTACGCGCTCGGCCTGTTGCTCGGCGACGGGTGCCTCACCGGCTCGACGACGCCCACCTTCGCGACGAACGATCCCGAGCTCGCGCGGGTGCTCGAGCGGTCGATTCCCGGGATCGTGGTTCGGCACGAGTCGGGCGTGGATGACGTCCTGAATCGAGTGACCGCCCCCAGTGACGTGTTCACGACCGCCAACCCGGTGACCGCGATAGCGCGGCAGTTGGGTCTGGCAGGCGCCCGCTCGGCGACCAAGTTCGTGCCGCGTGAGTACCTGTACAACGATCACGAGGTCCGGCTGGGTGTCTTGCAAGGTCTGCTCGACGCCGACGGTGGGCCGGTCACGCAGCACGGGCGCGCCTGCGGGATCCAGTTCACGACGGTTTCGGAGGAACTGCGCGACAACGTGATCTTCCTGGTGCAGTCGCTCGGTGGTATCGCCCACAGCCGCACCCGCCTTGCCGAAGGCCGCTCACCCGGCCTGGCGAAGGGCCGGGCGGTCGAACATCGTTCGGACGCACACATTCTCGACATCCGGCTGCCCGAGGGTATCGAGCCGTTCCGGCTGGAGCGCAAAGCCGCGAAGTACGCCGAGCACGGTGGTGGCCGCCCGATGCGGTTCATCGACCGCATCGAATCGGCCGGTACCGAGGAAGCCGTGTGCATCCGGGTCGCGGCCGCCGACTCGCTGTACGTCACCGAGGACTTCCTGCTGACGCACAACACGCTCAACGACTCCTTCATCATCTTGGACGAGGCGCAGAACACCACGGCCGAGCAGATGAAGATGTTCCTGACGCGGCTCGGGTTCGGGTCGAAGATCGTGGTGACCGGTGACGTCACGCAGGTCGATCTGCCCAGCGGGGCGCGGTCGGGTCTGCGGGCGGCCACGGAGATCCTCACCGATATCGAGGACATCCACTTCGCCGAGCTCACCAGCAGCGATGTGGTCCGGCACCGCCTGGTCTCCGACATCGTCGACGCCTACGACCGCTTCGAGGCCGACACCCGTCCGGTCGGTCCGCACATGCCGGGCAACCGTGCCCAGCGCCGCGCCGCTGGGCGCTCGGCCCGCCGCTGAGAGTGGCTGGGCCTGACTCAGGTCGCGGGGTGTAGCGCGGACGCGGTGCGCGCGGCATTCGGCCATGTAGCGGGTCGACTTGTGCGCGCGGCGGCACCCCGCCGCGGATGATCCCGTGTGCCGGGCGACCGTCCTGACCGGAGTCGAATCGCGGGTGATTCCCGGTCGGATGGAGCGACGTTCCCGGCGCGCCGGTCGGTGCGCACTCGCGCTGGCCGTTTCCGGAGGCGCCCCGGCTCACCAACCGTGTCGGCCGTGCACGGAACATCGAGGGTGACTCGTGACCGCGAGCCGGTCGGGACGTGATGGGGGGCACCGAATACCCTGATCAGGTGAGCATCGAGATCGCCAATGAGTCGGGCATCGACGTACCCGAGGAGGATCTGGTCAGTGTCGCGCGGTTCGTGATCGCCCGGATGGACGTGCACCCCGCCGCCGAGCTGTCGATGGTGCTGGTGGATCTCGACACCATGGCCGATCTGCACATGCGGTGGATGGATCTGCCCGGCCCGACCGACGTGATGTCGTTCCCGATGGACGAACTCGAGCCCGGCGGGCGCCCGGACAGCCCGGAGCCCGGCCCCTCGATGCTCGGCGACATCGTGCTGTGCCCGGAGTTCGCGGGCGCGCAGGCGCGCAAGGCGGGCCACTCCCTGGAACACGAACTGGCCCTGCTCACCGTGCACGGCGTACTGCACCTGCTCGGCTACGACCACGCCGAGCCGGAGGAGGAGAAGGAAATGTTCGCGCTGCAGGCGCGGTTGCTGGAGGAGTGGTACGAGAGCCTGCGCGAGGCGCGGCGGCGGGCCGAACTGGCCGCACGCGACGCGCGCCTGCTCGGCAAGGCGGGCTTCACCGGCCCCGGTGACGCGCTGGGCCCCGCGTGAGTCCGGCGACCCTCATCCTGCTGGCGGTGTTGCTGGTCCCGGCGGGTGGCCTGTTCGCGGGCGTCGACGCCGCGCTCAACACCGTGTCCCCGGCGCGGGTCGCCGATATGGCGCGCGCCGAACGGCCCGGCGCGGCCCGGTTGAGCCGGATCGTGGCCGACCGCGCCCGCTACGTGAACCTGATGGTGCTGTTGCGCGTGCTGTGCGAGATCGGCGCGACGGTGCTGCTCGCGGCGGCGCTGATGGCGGTCTGGGACGACAATTGGGCGCTGGTCGCCACGGCGGCGATCATGGTGCTGGTCGACTACGTCGTGATCGGTGTCGGACCCCGCACCCTGGGCCGCCAGCACGCCTACTCGCTGGCGCTGGCCTCGGCCCTGCCGTTGCAGTTCATCGGCGCGCTGCTGGGCCCGGTCAGCCGCCTGCTGATCCTCATCGGCAACGCGATCACCCCCGGTAAGGGCTTCCGCAACGGTCCGTTCGCCTCGGAGATCGAGTTGCGCGAGGTGGTCGAGATGGCCGGCGAGCGCGGCGTGGTGGCCGACGACGAACGCCGCATGATCCAGTCGGTCTTCGAACTCGGCGACACCCCGGCGCGCGCGGTCATGGTGCCGCGCACCGAGATGGTGTGGATCGAGGCCGACAAGACCGCCGCCCAGGCGCTCTCGCTCGCGGTGCGCAGCGGCCACTCCCGCATCCCGGTGGTCGGGGAGAAAGTCGACGACATCCTCGGCGTGGTGTACCTGAAAGACCTTGTGTCGTACGCGGATCGCAGCCGCAAGGTGCTGGTGCGCCAGGTGATGCGCCCGGCGGTGTTCATGCCCGACTCCAAGCCGCTGGACGATCTGCTGGACGAGATGCAGCGCCGGCGCAACCACATGGCGCTGCTGGTGGACGAGTACGGCGGCATCGCGGGCCTGGTCACCATCGAGGACGTGCTCGAGGAGATCGTCGGTGAGATCGCCGACGAATACGACACCGACGAGACCCCGCCGGTGGAGGATCTCGGCGACGGCCGGTTCCGGGTGTCGGCGCGGCTGTCGGTGGAGGATCTCGGCGAACTGTACGGCCTGGACATCGAGGACGAAGACGTCGACACCGTGGGCGGCTTGCTCGCGCACGGGCTGGGCCGGGTGCCGCTGCCCGGGTCGAAAGTGGTCGCGCACGGGCTGGTGCTGCGCGGCGAGGGCGGCCCCGATCAGCGCGGCCGGATGCGGGTCAACACGGTGCTGGTGCGCAAGGCGCCGGACAAGTCCGAGAAATCCGCGAAAGCGGACGCGGCGGCGCCGGGCGACGGAGAATCGGTCGGCGGCAAGCGCACACGCAATGGGAACGAGGACGGAGACACCGATGACTGAACTGGATGCCGAGGACACCAAGCTGCTCACCCTGGCGCGGGGCGCGATGGGCCGCACCGGTGGCGCGGGCGGCGCGGCGGTGCGCGACACCGACGGGCGCACCTACGCGGCGGGGGAGGTCGAGTTGCAGGCGCTGCGCCTGACCGCGTTGCAGGCCGCCGTGGCCGCCGCACTGTCCAGCGGCGCGGAGGGGTTCGAGGCGGCGGTCGTGGTGGCCGGCCGGTTCTCCGATGCCGGTGTGGCCGCGGTGCGCGAGGTGTCGCCCTCGGCGCGGATCGTGTTCACCGACCGGGCGGGCGAGTCCGTGTTCGACATCGTCGACGACGCGGCCGTCGAGGTGCAGGGTGGCTGACGCGCCGGGCACCGAATTCCGTTCCGGATTCGTCTGTTTCGTCGGCAGGCCCAACACCGGCAAGTCGACGCTGACCAACGCGCTGGTGGGCGCCAAGATCGCGATCACGTCCTCGCGGCCGCAGACCACGCGCCACACCATCCGCGGCATCGTGCACCGCGACCACGCCCAGCTGATCCTGGTGGACACCCCGGGCCTGCACCGCCCGCGCACCCTGCTCGGCCAGCGGCTCAACGATCTCGTGCGCGACACCTACTCCGAGGTGGACGTGATCGCGCTGTGCATTCCCGCCGACGAGAAGATCGGCCCCGGCGACCGCTGGATCGTCTCCCAGGTCAAGCAGATGGCGCCCAAGACCACCCTGCTCGGCGTGGTCACCAAGATCGACAAGGTGAGCCGCGACCAGGTCGCCGCGCAGTTGCTGGCGGTGTCGGAGCTGCTCGGGCCCGAGACCGACGTGGTGCCGGTGTCGGCGGTGAAGGGCGAACAGGTCGAGGTCCTCGTCGACGTGATCGCCTCGAAGATGCCGGCGGGCCCCGCCTTCTACCCCGACGGTGAGCTGACCGACGAGCCGGAGGAAACTCTCATGGCCGAGCTCATCCGCGAGGCCGCGCTGGAGGGTGTGCGTGACGAGCTGCCGCATTCGCTGGCCGTGGTCATCGAGGAGGTGCTCGAGCGCGAGGAGAACCCGGACATGCTCGACGTGCACGCGTTGCTGTACGTGGAGCGGCCGAGTCAGAAGGCGATCGTCATCGGCAAGGGCGGTGCGCGCCTCAAGGAGGTCGGCACCAACGCGCGCAAGCAGATCGAGCACATCCTCGGCGTGCGGATCTATCTCCACCTGCACGTGAAGGTGGCCAAGGACTGGCAGCGCGATCCCAAACAGCTGGGCAAACTCGGCTTCTGATGCCGTTCACCGGTTGCGAAACAACTTGGTGAACAAGGTGTCCCGGGTGGATGGGCCGGGTACAGTCCCCGCAACAGCCACGGATCGCACGGGGGAGGCCGTCAGTGTCCGAAACCACGAACGACGTCGGCAAGCTCCTCGAGCTGCTGCGCGCGCTCGGCGTGCCCGATGCCAAACCCCGTGTGCTGCGCACGATGTTGCGCCGCAGGCGGCCGGTCCCGCGCCCGATCGTCGAGCTGACCGGTCCCGGCGCGCACAACGGCCTGCTGGTGGAGCTGTACCGCTGGCTCGGCGAATCCGGCGGGCGGCGGGCCACACCGCGCGCCCGGGTGGATCTGAACGCCCCCGACCTGCCGCCCGACGCGCTCGCACCCGATCCGAACGCCGCCGGTGAGGAACTGCGCGGCCACTGCCTGCCGATCGTGCAGCGACTGGTGGAGGGCTTCTCCACCGACGACACGAATATGGGGCCGATCAAGTTCCCGCGCTACCGCACGGCGGATTGGCTGACGCGCCAACGGGTTACGAACGACGAGACCGAGGCCGCGGTCGAACTGCGGTCCCGATTGCCGCGCCTGCTGCGCAGCGGCTCGTTCACCGACCGATCCGACACCGCCGAGGGGGTGAGCGGCGACGCGATCTCGCGGCTGGTGTTCGGTGTGCTGGCGCTGTGGCCGGTGCTGCGGTTGTGGCTGTGGATCAGCGGTCGTATCCCGGGCATGTCCAAGGTGACGCACTGGTTCATGCACCAGCGCTACATGGCGCCCGAATTGTCCGACAGCTTCCTGGGTTTCGCGACCAGGCTCACCGCCACCCGGCGCAGCGACGAGAACGAGGACCAGGTCGCCAAGCTGCTCGTGCACGCCTTCTTGGAGGATCTGCGCGACGCCTACCGCAAACGGCTGTGGCGGCCCTCGGGCTGGCGGCGCACCGCCTACCCCGTGGCGCTGCTCGGCGTGGTGGAGGAAGCGGGCGACGGGATGCGGTTGCTGCGCCGGATCAACGACATCCGCAACGAGACCGGCCACGACGATCCGCTGGTAGTGATCGCCTGTCTGGAACGGGAACCGGCGCGTCCCCCGGTGCGCGATCTGTCGCGGGTGGGGGACCTGCACTCCCTCGACACGCTCGAAAGCCTGGTCGACCGGCCGTATTCCGAGCGCCAGCCCGATCCCGTGCAGCGGTGGCTGCGCAATATCGAGAACATGCGCACGAACCGGCTCTCGGACGCCTGGTTCCTGCCGCTGCGCGCGGAGTTGCCCGACCCGCCGGACCGGGAGGTCCGCGATCCGGAGTACGCGCATCTCGCGGTGCCGCCCGCGCCGCCGCTCGCCGCGCGCCGCTCGTTCGTGGCGCTGTGCGTGCTGATCCCGGTGCTGCTGGCGGCGGCGCTGGCGCTGGTGTACATCCCGCCGCTGCGCGGCGCGCCCTGTTCGAACTGGCCGTGGACGTCGGGGATCGTGGTGCAGGAGCGCGACGGCGAATGCGTCGGTTACAGCGACAACGCCGACCACATCTTCACCGACGACCCCTCGCTGTCGGCGGTGCAGCGGGAAGTGTTCCGGCTCAACGTCGCCGCCGCCGACGCGCGGCGCGACAATCCGCGCAGGCCCCTGATCACGCTGGTGTTCTTCTCGGGCCTGAGCTACGTCGACACCAACACGCGGTATCCGCACGCGCAGGTGGAGGAGCTGGCCGGGATCGCGGTGCAGCAGCGGCGCGCGCTGGCCGCCTCCGACGAGTCCGAACCGCTGCTGCGGATCGTGATCGCCAACGGCGGCTCTGACATGCGGCACGCGACCTTCGTGGTGGACCGGCAGTTGCAGGGACTGCTGCGCGACGATCCCACCATCCTCGGCGTGATCGGCATGGACCGCAGCAACGCCGAAACCCGGCGCGCCATCGGCAGATTGGGTGAGCTGGGTGTGCCGGTGGTGGCGACCACGCTCTCGGCCGACGGGCTGGAGCGGTCCTCGCCGCTGTACTTCCAAGCCGCGCCGAGCAATCGGACGCAGGCCCGGTTGATCGCGGATTACGTTCGGGGAGCGCGCTATCCGGAGGGTGCGCCGCGCGCCGGCCAACCGCGCTACACGCAGGTCGCCATCTATCAGCCGGAAGCGCCCGACGACATCTACGTCAACACGCTGGTCGATGATCTGCGCGAGGAACTACACGCTCGCGACATCGGGTACGAGACGCTCACCTGGACCGAACAGCAAGAGCTGAACCGCTTTCCGGCGCCGTGCGAGACGGCCGATTTCGATCGCGGCACGCTGCTGTTCTTCGCGGGCCGCAACGACGATTTCGCGACGTTCGCGCGGTCGGTGACGCGCGGCTGCCTCACCGGCGAATCGCCCGCCATCCTGGGCAACGACACCGTGACCCGCCTGATCACCGATCAGAAGGCGATGGCCGCGCTGCCGTCCACGCTGCCGGTGCGCTACGTGGCCAAGGCCGCCCCGGTGATGCTGGGCGGCGCGGAATGCGTGCGCGGCAACGGCACACTCGGCGACGAGCCGGTGGCGTTCGACTACCAGCAGCTGTGCGCGGGGCTGGCCGCGCTCATCGCGGACCTGCGGGAGTACCCGGACATGGCGGACTATCAGCCGTCCTGGCCGGGCGACCGCACCGGTCTGGCCTACGACGTGGTGGGCCTGTTCCTGCGCGCGGTGCGCATCGGCGGCGATTCGCCGAACCGCACCGCCGTCGCGATGCAGTTGCGCGAGGACGACTACGAGGGCGTCGGCGGCACGCTCGGCTTCTCGTCCAGCCGGGTGGCCGACGGGTCGTCGCTGGCGATCCTGATCACGCAGGGCGTCGGACAGCCGGGGCCGCAGCAGTGCCTGGTGATGTCACCGCGGCCCGCCGACGGCGACGGGTGCCCGGCGGGCACGAGCAGCACACTGGAGGAATGGATTTCGGCCACGGAATGAGCCGGCTCACCACCAGGGTTCGGGCCGCGCACGCTCCCAATGCAATTCGGATTCCAGCTGTGCCGCCACCGAGATGAGCTGCGCGTCGGCGTCGGCGGGGCCCATCAGCTGGGCGCCGATCGGCAGGCCCGCGTCGGTGAAACCGGCCGGTACGTTCACGCTGGGCCAGCCGAGCACGTTCCACGGCCAGGTGTACGGGCAGGCGGCGGTGATGAGGTTGTTGGTGTCGGTGACGCCGATGCCGTCGATCTCCTCGGCGCGGGGCGGGGGAGTGGCCGTGGTGGGCGCGAGCACCACGTCGTAGTCGGCGAAGAAGCCGCCGATCCGCTTGTGCAGCAACGCTTCCGCCCGGCGCGCCGCGAACAGCGCGGGCCCGCCGAGCACGCGCCCGAGACGCACGTTGGCGAGGGTGCGCGGATCCACCCGGGAGCCGGGCATGCTGTCGTGCACGGACCGGATGCCCGCCATCGAGCGCGGCAGGAATGTCGCGCCGATCAGCAGTCCGTAGTGCAGGTCGGCGACCGTGACCGAATGGCCGAGCCTGCGCAGCGTCGCCGCGATCCGGCGCACGCCCGCCGCCACCTCCGGATCCAGCGCGGTCTTCGTCGCGGTGAATGGAATGCGCAGCGACAGGGCGATGTTCAAGCGTCCGGGATCATGCCCGACCGCCTCGCTCGCGCGGATCGGCGCGGGCGTGTGGCGGTCGCCCGCGTGCGGGCCTGCCGCCGCATCGAGCAGCAGCGCGGCGTCGGCGACGGTGCGCGCCAGCGGGCCGTTCACCGTGAGCCCGTGGAACGCTTCGGCTTCCGGCCAGGTGGAGATGCGCCCGCGCTGCGGTTTGATGCCGACCAGGTTGGTCCACGCGGCCGGGATGCGCACCGAGCCCGCGCCGTCGGAACCCAGGGCGGCGGGGACCAGTCCGGCCGCCACCGCCGCCGAGGAACCGCCCGAGGAGCCGCCGGGCGTGTGCTCGCGGTGCCACGGGTTGCGGGTGTGGCCGAAGGCCGCGCCGCTGGTGAACGGCAGCTGCCCGTACTCGCAGGTGTTGGTCTTGCCGACGATCACCGCGCCGGCCGCGCGCAAGCGCCGGACCGGTTCGGCGTCTTCGGTTTTCGGCGGGAAGTCGCCCCCGCAGCCGAACGCCGTGGGCTCCCCGGCGATGTCGGTGTCGTCCTTCACCGCGATCGGCACGCCGAGCAGCGGCAGTCGCTCGCCCGCCGCGAGTCTGCGGTCGGCCTCGGCGGCTTCGGCGAGCGCCCGCTCGCGGCGGACCAGGCGGAACGCGTTGAGCGTGGGCTGACTCGCGTCGATCCGGTCCAGCGCGGCCGTCACGGCGTCGACCGACGTGACGGCGCCCGTCGCGAGCGCGTCCGCCAGCTCGCCGAGTCCGCGGTGCTCCGGCGCGACGGTGGCGGGGGTCGCGCGGTCCGACGCCGTCATGTGATCTCCCTCTCCTGGTTCACCTGCACCGTAGCGCTCAATTGGTCGATCGTCCATATCGGTTATCGCGGGGGCGGGCGAAAGCGCATCACTGGCGCGGTATAGACATACATACGGCATGTATGTAAAAGTGGACCGGTCCCGATGAACCATTGGAGGAATCATGGGAACCAGTCAGGCCCTCGGCCCCGCCCACGAGATCGACCTGCCCGCCGGCCGCATCCGCTATCACGACATCGGCTCGGGTTCGCCCGTCGTCTTCGTTCACGGACTGCTCGTCAACGCCGATCTGTGGCGCGCGGTGGTACCGGCCGTCGCGGCGGCGGGGCACCGCTGCCTGGCGGCGGACTGGCCGCTCGGCGCGCATTCGATCCCGGTCCCCGGCGCCGACCTCACGCCCACCGGCGTCGCCGATCTCATCGCCGACTTCCTCGACCGCCTCGACCTGACCGACGTCACCGTGGTCGCCAACGACACCGGCGGAGCGATCACCCAGGTGTTGCTGACCCGGCGTCCCGAGCGCATCGGCCGGGTGGTGCTCGCCTCGGTCGACAGTTACGAGAACTTCCCGCCGCGCGTCTTCGGCACGCTACCGCTGCTGGCCCGCCTTCCGGGCAGCATGCGCCCGGTGACCGAACTGCTGCGCGTGCGTGCCCTGCACCGGTTGCCGATCGCCTTCGGCTGGGTGACCAAGCGCCCCATGCCCGCCGAGATCGCCGACTCCTACCTGCTGCCGAGCCGCCGCTCGGGCGCGATCCGAAAAGATCTGCGGCGCTTCCTGAAAACGATGCACCGCCGCTACACCCTCGACGCCGCGTCGCGTTTCGGCTCGGTCCGCGTGCCGGTGCTGCTCGCCTGGGCGCGCGAGGACAAGCTCTTCCCCGCCTCCGACGCCGAGCGGCTGGCGCGCGAACTGCCCGGCGCCACGCTCACCTGGATCGACGATTCCTACACCCTGGTGCCGGAGGACCGTCCCGAGTTGCTTACCCACCGCATTCTGGAGTTCACTCGGCTGCATGCCACGCCGTAGCCAGGAGGATCGATCGCGGGCCACGAGGGCCGCGCTTGAGCGGGCGGGCCGTCACCTGTTCGCCGAGCGCGGCTTCGCGGCCACCTCCGCCGAGCAGTTGGTGGCCGAGGCCGGCGTCACGCGCGGCGCGCTGCACCACCACTACGGCGACAAGCGCGGTCTCTTCCTGGCCGTATTGGAGCAATTGGAAGTGGAGAACACCGAGGAGATCGGGCGCGCGATCGCCGCCGCCGGGTCCGACGACGTGGTCGCCGCCATGGCCGTCGGGCTCGGCGTCTTCCTGGAGATCTGTGAGCGCCCGGAGATGATCCGCATCGCCCTCTACGATGCGCCCGCCGTGCTCGGCTGGGAACAGTGGCGCGCGTTCGAGGCCAGGCACGGGCTCGGACTGATCGTCGCCGGACTCGAACAGGCCCGCGCGGCGGGCGCGATCGTGGACGCCCCGGTCGACATGGTGGCGCGACTGTTGCTGAGCGCGGTCACCGAGGCGGGGCTGATCGTCGCGCACGCCGAGGACAAGGAGGCCGCCCGCGCGCGGGCGCAGCAGTCGCTGCTGCTGCTCACGGCCGGGTTGCTGCGCACCTGACCGCCGTGCCTGGCTCGCGCTGTCACCGGCGCGTGCGAGGATGGGAGCGTGCGTTTGTATCGGGATGAGGCGGTCGTGGTGCGCCAGCACAAGCTGGGCGAGGCGGACCGCATCGTCACGCTGCTGACGCGTCAGCACGGCCTGGTCCGCGCGGTGGCCAAGGGGGTGCGGCGCACCAAATCCCGCTTCGGCGCACGGCTGGAACCGTTCTCCTACATCGACGTGCAACTGCATCCGGGCCGGACGCTGGACGTGGTCACCCAGGTACACACCGTCGAGGCGTTCGCCGCCGACATCATCGACGACTACGGCCGCTACACCACCGGCTGCGCGATCCTCGAGACCGCCGAGCGCCTGGCGGGCGAGGAGCGCGCCCCCGCCCCGAAACTGCACGCGCTCACCGCGAGCGCCCTGCGCGCCCTCGCCGCCAAACAGCGTCCGCACGAACTGATCCTCGACGCGTACCTGTTGCGCGCCATGGGATTCGCGGGTTGGGCGCCCGCGCTGGACGAATGCGCCAAGTGCGCCACCCCCGGTCCACACCGGGCCTTCCACGTCGCGGCGGGCGGGGCGGTGTGCGTGCACTGCCGTCCGCCCGGCGCGGCCACTCCCGGACCCGGGGTGCTCGACCTGCTCGTCGCCCTGCTGAAGGGGGAGTGGGAGTACATCGTGGGCGTCCCCGATTCGGCGCGCAGGCAGGCCAGCGGCCTGGTGGCCGCCCATCTGCAATGGCATCTGGAACGCCAGTTGCGCACGTTGCCGCTGATCGAGCGCACGCCCTCGGCCGCGGGGCGCGTGGGCTGAGGCGGCAATCGGCGGAGGTCGTCCCGGGCCTCGTGCGCGATCAGGCAGGATGGAGCCCGTGATCCTCCGTCGAGACTCCGCCCCCGCGCCCGCGCCGAACGCGGGACGCACCGTCCGGCCGCCGTCACCGCACCCGTCGGGGGCGCGCCCGCCGGAGCTGCCGCCGGAGCTGGTGCCCCGGCACGTCGCGCTGGTGATGGACGGCAACGGGCGCTGGGCCCAGGAGCGCGGGCTGCCGCGCACGGCGGGGCACGAACGCGGCGAGGCGGTGCTCATGGACACCGTCGAGGGCTGTATCGAGATCGGCGTGCAGTGGCTCTCGGCCTACGCCTTCTCCACCGAGAACTGGCGGCGCAGCCCCGACGAGGTGCGCTTCCTCATGGGCTTCAACCGCGACGTGATCCGCCGCCGTCGCGACGAGATGCACGAGATGGGCGTGCGGGTGCGCTGGGCCGGGCGGCGGCCGCGCCTGTGGCGCAGCGTGATTCGCGAGCTCGAGGTCGCCGAGGAGCTCACGAAGGACAACAGCGTGCTTACGCTGACCATGTGCGTGAACTACGGCGGTCGCGCCGAGATCGCCGACGCCGCACGGGAAATCGCGCGCCGGGTGGCGGCGGGTGAGATCGATCCGGAGAAGGTGGACGAGGCCACCGTCGCGCGCTATCTGGACGAGCCGGACATGCCCGACGTGGATCTGTTCCTGCGCCCCTCCGGGGAGTTCCGCAGCTCCAACTTCCTGCTCTGGCAGTCGGCCTACGCCGAATTCGTTTACCAGGCAACACTTTTCCCCGATTTCGACCGGCGTAACCTGTGGGAAGCCTGCCTCGAGTACGCTCGTCGTGATCGCCGCTTCGGCGGCACCAAGTGAACGGCGAGGCGGAGATGGACGCGACGGTGTCACCGGAGATCGAACTACAGGCCCGCGCCGGCGCGTGCCTGTCGCTCTACGACGTGGACGTGCGCGTCGACGACGACGGCTCGATCGGCTTCTCCTACGAGGGCCTGCTGTGCTCGCTGCGCGCGGTCACCCTGGCGCCCGGCCTCGACGTGCTGTCGGTGACCTGCGTGCTGGCCTGGGACCGCCCGCTCAAACCGCAGCTGCACAAGCGCGTCGCCGAGCGCAACAGCAATCTCCAGTTCGGCTCGCTCACCGTGATCACGCGCGGCAAGCTCGCCGACGTAATCCACCGCTACACCTTCCCGGCCGCCGGCCTGGACGATCAGGCGCTGTCCACCATGCTGCTGCTCGTCCTCTCCGGCGCCTCGCGGGCGCGCGAGGGTCTGCTGCCCTGATACGCACGGGCGGGGGAAGCGGCCTGCGCGGCGCGAGCGAGGCCGCTGGCTGATCCGAGCTGCGCGGGGGACCGGGCGGGTGCGGCCGGGCGGGAACGAGACCGCCGCCTGATCCGCGCCGGCCGGGTGCGTACGGGTCGCCGAACAGTTGCTGCCCGTGAATCAGCGCGTTCTCGCCGACCTCGCACGGCGGACCGCGCACCGGTGGCACCATCGGTGAATGGCAGCCGCACCGTCCGCGTCCCCGGTCGTCCGCTCCGCCGACGGCCGTTCGTTCACCGTGACCGACGCGGCGGGATCACCGCTCGCCGCCGGTTCGCTGGCCGTGGTGGCCGCCGACGGCAGGCGCCAGCTCGCCCTCGTCGAGGAGCGCACCGACACCGCGCCGATC
Source organism: Nocardia puris (assembly GCF_036051655.1). Classification (NCBI taxonomy): domain Bacteria; kingdom Bacillati; phylum Actinomycetota; class Actinomycetes; order Mycobacteriales; family Nocardiaceae; genus Nocardia; species Nocardia puris. Next base: position 4,545,087 of record NZ_CP107943.1, read on the forward strand.
CGGCTGCGCGGCCGGTTGATCGGCGAGCTGACCGGGTCGGGCATCGACACGAAGGCGAGTCACGCCTTCGAGGTGGGCCTGCTCGAACCCGCCGACGAAGCCACGATCAGCGACCTGCACGAGACCACGGGCGCCCGGCTCGAGGTCGGGGTGAACCTGTCCGCGCCGGGCGGCCCGGCGCGGATGCTGCCCACCCGCTTCAACCGGCACACCTTCTGGTGCGGGCAGAGCGGCTCCGGCAAGACCTACGCGCTGGGCGTCGTGCTCGAACAGGTCATCGCGCACACCGCGCTGCCGGTGGTGATCTTCGATCCGAACTCCGATTTCGTGCGCCTCGGCGAGCTGAATCCCGACGCCGCCGGCCCCACCGCGACCGCGCTGGCCGCCCGCGACGTGCGGGTGCTGCGCCCGCACGCGACGGAACTGCCGCTGCGCGCGCGGTTCACCGATCTGCCGCTGCCCGCGAAGGCGGCGGTGCTGCGGCTGGACCCGGTCGCCGACCGCGAGGAGTTCAACGTCCTGTTGCACCTGGGCGACATGCTCTCGGCCGGCGAACTGGATCAGGTGCTGCCGCGCCTGCACGAATCGGGGGAGCCGTCCTGGCGCAGGCTCGCCCTGCGGATCGAGAATCTGGGCATCCTGGACTGGGAGGTGTGGGCGCGGGAGTACACCGACGCCACCAGGATCGTCGGCGAGCGGCCCGACGCCACGGTCCTCGATCTCGGCGGATTCGCCACTCCCGAACAGCAATTGGTGGTCGCGCTGGCCCTGCTCGACGATCTGTGGGCGAAGCGGGAGGAGCGCCGCCCGGTGTTGCTGGTCATCGACGAGGCGCACAATCTGGCGTCGCCGCACCTGGATTCGCCGATCGCGGTGGCGGTGCGCGAACGCCTGGTGCAGATCGCGGCGGAGGGCCGCAAGTTCGGGCTGTGGCTGCTGCTGTCCACGCAGCGGCCCTCGAAGGTGCACCCCGGCATCCTCTCCCAGTGCGACAACCTGGCCCTGATGAAGATGACCTCCCCGCAGGACCTGGCGGAACTGGGCACCTACTTCGGCTACGCGCCCGCCGCGCTGCTGGACCGATCGCCGTGGTTCCGGCAGGGCGAGGCGCTGTTCGCGGGCGGTTTCGTGCCCGCGCCCACGCTGGCGAAGGTGGGCAGGCGGCTCACGCCGGAAGGTGGGCGGGATGTGGGCGTGCCGATGCGGTGACGGCGTCGGGTCCCGCGCCCTGACGTGGCGGTCTCGTGGGTGGTCGAGGCCGGACGTTGTCGCAGGCGGTGGGGACCACCCTCGGCCGGGGAGCCGGCTTCAGTCGTTCGGCGCGGGGGAGCGGCGCACCGGGATCAGCTGGTCGGCGCCGCGGGCGAAGGACTGCGGGTCGACGTCGCCGACCAGCAGGTGCTGGAGGATGAAACCCGCCATGACGCCGATGATGACCTTGGCGACAGCGTCGGTGTCGGTGTCGGGCGCCAGCCACCCTTCGTCGCGCATCCGGACGACGTACTCGTGCCACAGGCCGCGCAGGCCGTGCACCGCGACCCGCACGTACTCGGCCGCGTCGGGTTTCACCACCGCCAGCGCCCACGCCTGGGGGATGAGCGGCACCAAGCCGTCCGGTCCCGAGCGGGCCACCACCTCGGTGGCCACGCGCTGCACCAGTTCGCCCGGCGTCAGCAGGGTATCGGCGTGGACGGCCTCGGCCATCACGCCGCGCAATTCCCCGACGGCGCTGATCGCCAATGCGCCGATCAGCTCGTCCTTGCTCTTGAAGTAGCGGTACACCGCGCCCGCGGACAACCCCGACTCGGCGAACACGTCCTGCATGGACGTCTCGTGGAACCCCTTGCGGCGAAAGCAGCGCAGCGCCGCGTCCAGGATCTGCTGACGGCGGCGCTCCAGGTGTTCCTCGCTGACTCGGGGCATGGAACCCAAAATAAAACGAATGCTCGTTCTTGACAAACATCCGGCGCCGGTGCGACCGTGGATCCACCTAAAAAGAACGAACATTCGATTTCGGGAGATGTCATGAACACCGTGCAACGAGGGCTCGCCGTCGGCCTCGGCGCGGCCCTGCTCCAGGCGCTGATGCTGATCGCGTTCGCCTGGCCCGCGGCCAATATGGCCCCGCGCGACCTCCCCGTCGCGGTGGCCGGCCCGCAGGCGGCGATGGTCGCCGACCGGCTAGCCCAGTCCCAGCCGGACGGGTTCGAGATCACCACCGTGTCCGACGAGGCGGCCGCCCGCGCCGCGATCACCGACCGCGAGGTCTACGGCGCGATCGTCACCGGCGGGGGAGCGCCCCGGGTGCTGATCGCCTCGGCGGCGAGTCCGGCGGTCGCCCAGCAGTTGACCGCGATGGCGCAACAGCTGTCGGGAGCGCCCGCCGCACCGGTCGAGGACGTGGTGCCCGCCGACCCGGACGATCCGCGCGGCGCGGCGTTCGGCGCGCTCGTGCTGCCGCTGGTCATGTCGGGCCTGGCGGCGGGTGTGCTGCTGACCCTCGCGGTGCCCGGAATCGGTGGTCGCGCTGCCGGTTTGGTGACATTCGGCGTGGCAGGCGGGTTGCTGAGCACGGTGGTGATGCAGGGCTGGTTGTCGGTGATTCCGGGCGGCTATCTCGCGGTGGCGTCGGTCGCCGGGCTGGCGTCGTTCGCGGTGGCGGGCACCGTCACGGGTCTGGCTGCGGTGATCGGCAACCCGGGGATCGGCCTCGCCGCGCTGACGCTGCTGTTCGTCGGCAACCCGTTCTCCGGTGCCACCTCGGCACCCGAACTCCTGCCGCAGCCGTGGGGTGCGCTCGGGCAGTTGCTCCCGCCCGGCGCGGGCGCCTCACTGCTCCGCTCGGTCGCCTTCTTCGACGGTGCGGGTGCGGCGAAACCCCTTGTGGTACTGCTGGTCTGGGCGGGCGCCGCGGTGGTGCTGCTCGGTGTGGGCGCGCTGCGTAGTCGTGGTACCGACGCGGCCACGCCTACGGAGCCGGTGCCCGCGAGCTGAGTGCTGATCGGCCGGCGGCGAGCTACGCACGCGGCGAACTCCACGCCCACGGTCGGCTCCGCTCACGCGATCGGCTCTACGCACACGGTGGCTCTGCTCACACCGTGGGCGCCACTCACACGGCGGGCCCGACATCCCTCCCAAGGATGTCGGGCCCGCCGCGTGTCATCCCTCAGTCGATGGTGAACTCGAAAGTCGGTGCGCCGGAACCATCCTCGTCGGCGAGCGCGTCGTAGGTGAGCACATAGTCGCCCGTGGCGGGTTCGGGCACGACGAACACCACCGAGTTCCTCGGATTATCGATCGTCTGATTGGCGGCGAGTAGTTCGTTGATCGGCCCGCGGAAATCGGCCGCCAGCGTCTGCCCGTCCGGCGTGGTGAGCGTGAAGTACTGGTAGTAGATGTTGGCGCCGCCCGCGGGCACCCCGGCGTCACCGATCAGGGTGATCCGCAGGCCGAGATCCATTTTGCCGCGCTCGTTCTCGCCGTAGCTGGGCGCGAGCGTGGCGCCGGTGACGAGCACGGTGGTGTGGTCCTGCACCAGTTCGCCCGTCACGTCCAGCGTGCGCGGCTCGACGGACTCGACGTCGTCGCCGTCGCGCAGCGGGATCTTCGTCTGGTTGCCGCTCGACTCGCCGTACACCACGGTCATCGAGTCGAGCAGGCGGTCGGCGTCGCGCAGCACCGCCACGGACGTGGTGATCTTGCCGTCCGCCGAGCCGCCCGCGGGCACGGTGGGGTGGTCGAAGCCCGCGCCGCCGTCGATCTCGTCGCCGACCTGGAGGTAGGCGCGGATGCCTGGCATCTTGTCGTCGAGCGTGGTGTTGGTGAAGGTGAGCCCGAGGAGCACGTCGGCGCCGCCGTACTCGTCGGGCACCACCGTCGCGGTGTCCACGGTGATCTCGAAACCGTCGTACCAGCCCGTCTTGTCGATCTCGCGGACCACCGCCCGCCCGGCGGCGGGCGCACCGGCCGGTGGCTGCGCCGGTGCCGTCGTCGTGGTCGTTCCGCCGTCCGCCGGGGTCGCCGTCCCGCTCGTCTCGTCGCCGAGGCAGGCCGTGGTGACCAACAGCGCCGCGCCGATCAGCGCCACCCCGGTGATTCGTGCGGTCCTGCCCATGCCGCGCGCTCGTGTCTGCACGCTTCCTCCAAGGATTCCGGAACCCCAGCCGGGATTCGTTCCCCAGTGGATAGGTGCGGCAGGGCCGCGCATTAACGCCGGGAAGCGATCTCACCCCCCACCTCGGTGTCGTTTTCCCGCACCTCGCTGCGGAGGATGCGCAGCGATTGGCCGAGACCGCGCGCCAGCTGGGGGAGCCGGTTGGCGCCGAACAGCAGCACCAGCGCCCCGGCGACGATGAGCCAGTGGGTGGGACTCAGGGCGCCCATATCACTCCGGTTCCTTGTCCGCCGGATACACGGCGTCGACCTCGATCTCGACCAGCCAGCCCGGCACCGGCAGGCTCGCGACCTCGAGCGCGAAGCGGCTGGGCCGCGCCGGGTTGCGCTCCAGCGGCGCGGCGGGCGCGCCGGTGCCGAGCGGAACCAGTTCGGTATCACCGGTTTTCAGGTTCGTGTTGGCGAAGTACTGGCGGTAGGCGCGGTTCCAGCCCGCGTAGTCCGCGCGGTCGGTGCCCGGCGCGTTGTCCAGGAACACGCGCATCGACACGACATCGGCGAGGGACAGGCCCTGCTGTTCCAGGTTGGCCTTGATGCGGGCCAGCGCGTTGAGTCCCTGCGCCTCGGTGATGGTCACACCGCCGGTGAGCGCGCCGTCGGCGAAAGCGTCTGTGTCGATGAATGATTCGGGGGAACCTTCGGGCGCGGCGTCGTTCAGCGCCTCCGGGCCCAGCCCCGAGGACTTGTAGAAGTACGCGTCCTTCGCGATGGTCACGCCTTCGGCGATCATGGGGTTCTCCGCGTCGGCCGCCAGCACCGGCCGCGCGGTGAACGCGGCCGGTGCTGGTTCGGCGTCCGAGGAGGAGCACGCGGCCAGCAGCACCACCGAGGCCGACGCGAGGACCAGGCCCAGCGGGCGACGTCCGATCTTCATGGGTTCATTCCTCTTTCGTTGCGGATGATCAGGCGGCCTGCGCGACCCGTTCGTGGATCTGGGTGACGACCTTGCGCGCCGAGGTGAAAGCGCCGTGCTGCCAGGCGATCGCGTTGGACAGGTGGTCGCCGGCGAAGTAGATGCGCCCCACGGGGTCGAGCAGCTTTGTGTACTCGGGGGTCGCCTCGCCACCGTGCCCGGAGGCTCCGGCCCACGAAACCCACGCCGACTCCGAGTATTTCGTGCGCGCCCAGCTCCCCGAGAACGAGGACGAGACGTTCTCGCGATACTTCGGACCGTGGATCTCCGCGCCTTCCTTCAGCGCCTTCTCCAATCGCTGCCGGTGCGTGAGCGATTCGAACGCCCGCTGCCGCGCGCCGGTGCTGTAGTACCCGACCACCACACCGCGATCGGAGCCGAAATGGTCGTAGGGGAACATGATCTGGGAGATATCGCGGTTGGTGTTCGACGCGCCGCCGTAGATGCGGTCGTCCTCCTCCCACCACCGGCGCGAGTACTCGATGCCGAGCTTGCCCGAGGAGGTCGGCCGGGCCGCGCGCAGCGCCGTCAGCACCTCGCCCGGCAGGTTATTGGCCAGGCGGCCGATCAGGTTCGGCGGAATCGTGCAGATGCAATAGTCCGCCGTCTCCTGCTTGCGCACGCCGTCCTGGACGTATTCGACCGCCACGCCCTCGGGGGTGTTGCGCAGGGACCGCACCTCCGAGCCGTAGCGGATGCGGCCCGCGCCGATGGCGTTCTCGAACGCGTAGTAGATGCGGTCCATGCCGCCGACCGGGGTGAACATGAGCATCGCCTGGTCGTAACCGAATTCGAAGGTGAAGTTGCGGCCGATGCCGCCGCGGATCACATCGCTCATCCGGTACGGCGCCGTGGTGCCGCCGCCGAAGTCCAGTCCCGCACCGGGTTCGGAGTGATAGCCGCGCCGCGTCGACCCCAGATACCGTCCGTCGCTGGACAAGTCGCCGAAGTCGGTGAGGAATTCCGCGAGCGCGTCCTTGTCCTCGCGGCTCAGCACATCGTCGAGCGCGCCGCGGTCGGCGGCCTTCTTGAGCAGTTCGGAGAGGTAGCCGTAGGTGTCGGCCTTCGCCGCGCGGTAGGTGATCGAGGTGTTCGCCAGCGGCTGGTCGCCGGTGTAGTTGACCAGCGTCGTCGCGTTCTGGTTGCCGAACGCCTGGAGTTCCACACCGAGTTCGCGGCAGTAGTCCATGGTGATGTGCGTCTGCGGGATCCGCGTCGCGCCGAGGTTGAAATAGTGCCCCTCGGAGAACGTGCACGACTGCGTCTCCCCGTTGAGGTCGGTCTCCGTGGTGCCGTTGCGCACCGACCACACCCGGCCGCCCGGACGCTGCCGCGCCTCCAGGAGGGTCACCCGGTAGCCGGCCTTGCCCAGCTCGTAGGCCGCGCACAGCCCGGCGGGACCGCCGCCGAGAATCAGGATGGATCGATCGCCCGCCGCGTCACCGATGAGATCACCGGAACTGGGCGAGCGGAACCGCACCGCCGCCGGATCCGCCAGTGCCGGCGCCAAGCCCATCGTCGACATCGCCCCGTAGGCGAGCCCGGCGCCGCCGGCCATGCCGAGGCCCCTGATGAGCGATCTCCGTGTTACTTCCACATCGCCTCCCACATCCACCGCGCACATCGCGAGGTCGTCACGGGAGGCCACACTGCCCGCGGCCGATGTCGGAACACTTACCGCGCGGATACGGTCACCACACTCGCGAATGAGAACGGGCGCACCGGGTTTCTCGGTCGGGCATCGATCGGGGGTAACTGTCCGGCAACGGCCGCGAAACAGCGCGCCGCTAGGTTGATCGGCCATGTCCGCCCTGACCACGGCGATCGTCCGATCGTTCGAACCCGCGCAGCACACCGGAGGAGACGACTCCCCGATGCGGGTGCTGGGGCGCAGGCAACTGTCGGGTTACGAGGTGTTCGCGCAGTCGGTGGCCACCACCGCGCCCGCCGCGTCGATGGTCGTGGTGCCGACGATGCTGCTCGCGCACGGGGCGTGGCCGAGCGGATTGTCGACGCTGGTGGTGGTGCTCGTCGGCACCGTCCTGGCGGCGGCGTGCATCGCGCAGTTCACGCGGCGGATGATCTCGCCCGGCGGGCTCTACAGCTTCGCCTACCAGGGTCTCGGCGGACGCGGTGCGCTGCTCACGGGAGCGGCGATCCTGGTGAAGTACCTGGCGAGCGCGTCGATGACGCTCTACCACGGCAGTACCGCCGCGGTGACCGCGCTGGCGCAACTCGGTCTCGGATCGGGCGGCACCGCAACGAGATTCGTGGCCTGCCTGGTGATCGCCGCCGCCGTGCTGACGGCGCTGGTGCGCGGGGTGAAGCTCGCGGCGATGGTGATCCTCGGCATCGAGGTGTGCTCGCTCGCGTTCATCGTCGGGCTGATGGTGTTCGCGGGCGGCGCGGCCGAACCCCTCACGGTCGCGGCGGGCACCGGTCCGACGTCGCTGCCGTTCTGGTTGACGGCGGTGTTCGCGCTGGTCGGGTTCGAGAGCGCGACGTTCCTCGGGTCGGAGGCGAAGCGGCCCTACGTGACGGTGACGCGCGCGGTGGTGTGGACGCCGGTGGTGTGCGGTGCGCTGTTCCTGGTCGCCGGATGGGCCGCGTTCACCGGGCGGGCGAACTCGGTGGTCGAAGCGTATCTGCACGGGGCCAGCGCCGGATTCGGCGACGCGACGGTGATCCTGCTGCACACGGCGCTGGCGTTCTCGTGGGTGGCCTCGGCGATGGCGTCGTCGAACGCGGCCTCGCGGGTGCTGTTCACCATGGGGCTCGACGGGGTGCTGCCGCGCGGACTCGCCTTCGTGCACCGGAGTTTCCGCACGCCGGTGGCGGGGCTGCTGCTGACGGTCGGGATCGTCGCGACGGTCGCGATGGTGATGATCGGCGGTGGGCGCGCGGTGCTGCTGCCGCATCTGCAACCGGCGGCGCGGATCGGCGTCGTGACGGCCTACCTGGTGGTCGGCGCGGCGGCGCTGTTGTTCCTCACGCGCATCGGTGAGATCACGGCCGGCGTGCGCGTGGTGTGTGTGGCCGCGGTCGTGACGAGTTCGGCGGCGCTGGGCGGGCTGGTGCTGAGGGACACCGGGCGCCAAGGGTTTTCGGTGTGCGTGCTGGTGGTCCTGGTGCTCGGGGCGGTGCTGTGGTGGATGTGGTTGCGCCGCTTCGCGCCCCGCAGCCTGCTCACCATCGGCGCGTTCGACCGGGCCGATTCCGCCGACGTGCTCCCCGGCGCGGCCAGCTACGGACAGGATCCGTCCGGTGCGCTGGTGCTCGTCGCCGACCGGAAGTGTCCGCCGGTACCATGATGCGCGGCCGGGAACCCAGCGGGCACGAGCCCCGCGCGATGACAAGGGGACTGCAACTGCTCGAGGCCGTCGCCGAGATCGGTCCCGGCGCGACGGCGGCCCAGATCGCCGCCCACACCGGCATTCCCCGCGCCACCACCTACAAACTGCTCAACATCCTCGTCGCCGACGGCTATCTGGTGCGCATCGCCGACCTCTCCGGCTTCGCCCTCGGCATCCGCATCCAGCAGCTCGCCCGGCCCCAGCACCTGCCCGACCGCAATGCCGCCGTCCTCGAAAGCCTGCGCGGCGCGGTGCGTTACGGGGTGTTCCTGGCCGCCTTCACCGGCGATCGCGTCCGCTTCATCGACCGCGATCCCGACCACGATCTCCCCGGCGCCGCCACCATGTGCGACCATCCGCACGCGTCGGCGATCGGCAAGATCCTGCTGGCCCACCGGGGGATCGCGCGGCCGCCGCTGCGCAGGCTGACGCCCCGCACCATTACGGACGCGGAGGTGTTGCGCGCGGAACTGGATGGGGTGCGCGACACGGGTATCGCGCTCGAAGTGGACGAATCACGCGTGGGCCGTAGCGCTCTCGCGGTCGCTGTGCACGACGACGACCATCGCGTGACAGGGGCGCTGACCGTGGTCGGGAAGACGGGCCGGCTCCCGGCCACCGATCCGACGCTGACGGAGTTGGTGCTGGAACACGCGCGCTCGCTGCGCATTCCGTTCGACGGGACGGTGCGGCGGACGAGCACACCCGGCGCGGCGACCTCGTGAAGGGCATCACGATCGGCCGACGGCATGGACTGCTCCGGCCAACTCCGGACGCGGATGCCGCGGTGTTCGGGCGATCGTCGATCGTTGCGCGGAAGCGCTCCCCGTTCAGGACGTTTCGCGGTGCTTGGCGCAGGCCTTGCAGGTGCCGAACACCTCCACCGTGTGACTCACCTCGATGAACCCGTGTTCGGCGGCGATCGCCGACGCCCACGCCTCCACGGTGGGGCCTTCCACCTCCACCGTGCACCCGCAGTGGCGGCAGACGAGGTGGTGGTGATGGCCGGTGGAGCACTGGCGGTAGACGGATTCGCCCGAGTCGGTGCGCAGCACGTCGACCATGCCGGCGTCGGCCAGCGACTGGAGGGTGCGGTAGACGGTGGTCAGGCCGATGCCCTCGCCGCGGCGGCGCAGTTCGTCGTGCAGCTCCTGGGCCGAGCGGAACTCGTCGATATCGCCGAGCAGCGCGGAGATGGCGCTGCGCTGGCGGGTGCTGCGGACCCCCACCGACTTCTGCCGCTCCATGGTCTTGTCCTGCACCCTGTTCACCCTTCCTCGGCGTGCGCGACGGCGTCGACGACGATGTGCGCCAGGTGGTCGTCGACGAGTTCGTAGAGCACCTCGCGCCCGGACCGCTCGCCGTGCACCACGCCGGCGGCCTTCAGGATGCGCAGATGCTGGCTGACCAGCGGCTGGGTGACGCCGAGCGCGTCCACCAGCTCGTGCACGCAGCGCGGCGACTCGCGCAGTTGCAGCACGATGGCGATGCGCACCGGGGCGGCCAGGGCGCGCAGGAGCTCACCCGCGTCCTCCAGCACGGTCCGCGAGGGGACCGGCGCGGGCCCCGGCGAACGATAGGGGGTGTGCGAATGCGCGGCGGCCGTGTCGGCGGTCATCGGAACCAACTCCTTATTGGAAAGCGATTCCATTTTGATATGCATGCGTGCGCATGTCAAACAGGCTCGCGGTGCCCGTCCGACCAGCGTGCCACGTCGCCGCGGAACGCGCCGCGCCCTGTGCGGTGGAAAGTCGTTTGGTCTGGGTCGATAGTCTGTAGCCAGCGGTCCGGTCCGGACCGCGGCAATCCGTACTCGCAGTGGATGGAGAATTCTCGCGTGGCACCCAAGTCGAAGGTGGACACCGTTGCCAACCTCGCCAAGCGCCGGGGTCTGGTGTACCCGTGCGGTGAGATCTACGGAGGCACCAAGTCGGCGTGGGACTACGGTCCGCTCGGCGTCGAGCTGAAGGAGAACATCAAGCGCCAGTGGTGGCGCGCGATGGTCACCAGCCGCGAGGACGTCGTGGGCCTGGACTCCTCGGTCATCCTGCCGCGCCAGGTGTGGGAGGCCTCGGGTCACGTCGCCACCTTCACCGATCCGCTGGTCGAATCGCTCATCACGCACAAGCGCTACCGCGCCGACCACCTGCTCGAGGCGTACGAGGAGAAGCACGGCCACCCGCCGGCCAACGGCCTGGCCGACATCCGCGACCCAGAGACCGGCGATCCGGGCCAGTGGACCGAGCCGCGCAACTTCTCCGGCCTGCTCAAGACCTTCCTGGGCCCGGTGGACGACGAGGAGGGCCTGCACTACCTGCGGCCCGAGACCGCGCAGGGCATCTTCGTCAACTACAAGAACGTCGAGACCACCGCGCGTAAGAAGCCGCCGTTCGGCATCGCCCAGATCGGCAAGAGCTTCCGCAACGAGATCACGCCGGGCAACTTCATCTTCCGCACCCGCGAGTTCGAGCAGATGGAGATGGAGTTCTTCGTCAAGCCGGGCGAGGACGAGCAGTGGCACCAGTACTGGATCGACACCCGCCTGGCCTGGTACACCGACCTCGGCATCGATCCGGAGAACCTGCGCCTCTACGAGCACCCGAAGGAGAAGCTGTCGCATTACTCGACCCGCACCGTCGACATCGAGTACCGTTTCCGCTTCCAGGGCAGCGAGTGGGGTGAGCTGGAGGGCGTCGCCAACCGCACCGACTACGACCTGCGCACGCATTCGGAGCACTCCGGCGTCGACCTGAGCTACTTCGATCAGAACGCGGGCGAGCGCTACCTGCCCTACGTCATCGAGCCCGCGGCCGGTCTCACCCGCTCGCTGATGGCCTTCCTGGTCGACGCCTACACCGTCGACCAGGCGCCCAACGCCAAGGGCGTGATGGAGGAGCGCGTGAGCCTGCGCCTGGACCGCAGGCTCTCGCCGGTGAAGGCCGCCGTGCTGCCGCTCTCGCGCAACGCCGACCTCACCCCGAAGGCCAAGGACCTCGCCGCCCAGCTGCGCAAGCACTGGAACGTCGAGTTCGACGACGCGGGCGCCATCGGCCGCCGCTACCGCCGCCAGGACGAGATCGGCACCCCGTTCTGCATCACGGTCGACTTCGACACCCTCGAGGACCAGGCGGTCACCGTCCGCGAGCGCGACTCCATGGCGCAGGAGCGCATCGCGCTGGACAAGGTCGAGGGCTACCTGGCCCAGCACCTCATCGGCGTGTAAATCCCGGTTCCGACGACCCGCGGCCTCCCGGTCGCGGGTCGTCGTGCGTCCGGGACCGGTTCGGGGGCAACGCTGTTCGCCGTTGCCATAGCGGTTCTGGTGCAGCGCTTCACCGACGTGGTGCGGCGATGTCGTGCGTGGACGGGCAATGTTCCAGTAGGTAGGCGAGGGCCGACCGGGCTCAAGGTGCGGGCACGTCCCAGAAGGCGAGTTCGTGGCGCATGCCTTCGCGGAAGAGGTGTTCGGCGCGGGCGGGGTCGGCGCCCGACTCGTCCAGCATCTGGGCGCAGCGGCGGGTGAGGGCGGCGAAACCGGGGTCGGCGTAGGTGTCGACCCAGCGGCGGTAGCGCGGGTCGGCGGGCGGGTTCTCGGCGAGCCGGGCGCCGAGCGTCGAGTAGCCCCACATGCACGGGTAGAGCGCGGCCAGCCCCTCGGCGTAGTCGGCCGCCGACTCCAGCAGGAACGCGGTGTAGGCCGCGCAGGGCGCGCCCTTGGTCGCGCCGTCGAGGTCGGCGCCGAACTCCGCGGCGAGCGAGCGGTGCAGCGCGAGCTCGTCGTGGAAGGTGGCGTGCGCGAGGTCGACCAGATCGCCGAGATGGGCGGCGGGCGCCTGCCAGGCGAGCCTGCTGAACACCCGCACGTAGTCGAGCAAGAAGAGGTAGTCCTGTTCGAGCCAGGACCGGAACACCGGCTCCGGCAGCTCGCCCGAGGCGATGCCGGCGACCGTCGGATGGGTGAGCTGTTCGGCCACCAGCGGGCCTCCGATGTCCTCGAGATGTGCGGCGAGACTCATGCCCGACAGTGTGGCGTACCGGCCGGTTTGCGCGCGAAGCCGCCGTGCCTCACGCTGTGCGGTGTGTGGTGCAAAACCGGGGACGAGCTGCGCGAGCTGGCGCCGTCCGAACAGCGATTCGTGCGGCACGCGACCTTCACCGGTCGCTCGGTCGCGGTGGCGGGCGTGCTCGATATCGCCGCGCTGCGAACAGCTTTCGCCGACCTCCGCCGCGCCCATCCGATCCTGGCCTGCCGGATCGGGGAGAACGCGGCCGGGGCCGGCGTGCTGCTGCGGCCAGCCGGACCCGGCGTCGAGGCCTGGGTCCGTGCGGGAGCCGTCGCCGAACCCCGGCTGCCGGCCGGGCGGATCGACCCCACCGTGCAGCTCGCTTACCTGGACGTGGTGACCGACGGCGAGCTGGCGCGGGTGACGTTGTACGCGCACCATGCCATCGCCGACGCCGGGCACTGCGTGGCGCTGCTGAGGCGGCTGTGGGAACGGTACTCCGATCTCGTCTGCGGCATCGCGACCGAGGTTGTGCCACAAGGCTTTCCGTGGCCACTGGAATGGTATGCCGGGCAGTACGGCGTCACCCGGGCCGGAGTGTCCGGGCTGGAAGAGGCGTCGGTCGACCGGGTGGCGTGCCCGTTCCTGCCGGACCCGGCGGTGCCCGCGCCCCCTGCGCTCTACCGTCCGGCGCGGATCGTGCTGGACGCCGAGCACACGGCGCGCCTCACCGAACGCGCGCGCGAGGGCGGCGGCGTGAACGGTCTCGTCACCGCCGCGCTGATGCGCGCCTACGCGGCCGAAATCGGTTACGGCGCGGGCGAATCCGTGGTGCTGAGCTGCGTGTACCCGGTCGACATGCGCGCCAGGTTGCAGCCGCCGGTCGCGGCCGCCGACGGCACCAATATGGCCGGGCTGACCGCGTTCACCGCCGAGATCGACCCCACCACCGACCCGGTGGACCTGGGCGTGCGCGTCACGGCCCGACTGCATCACGATCTGGCCGAAGGCATTGTCGCGCAATCGGTCCTGCATTTCCCCGACTACTACGGCCCCGCCGCCACCCGCGCCATGCCGGGCCACGTCGCCGTCACCAACACCGGCCGCGTCCCCCTGCTGCGCACCCTACCCGGCCTCGCCATCACCGACTACGAAATCGTCTACCTCTCCGCCCACCCCCGCCCCTCGACCGGCCCGTCCGCGGCCGTCACCTTCCTCGTCTACAGCTTCGCCTCCCGCCTGACGATCGGCGTCCTCGGCGGCGGCGCACACCTCCCGGCAGCGGTGGAACGCGAATTGAGCGCCCTGACAGCCTTTTCCGTCGACGTGTGAGCGCGCCGCCGCCCGCGTAAAACCCAGGGGTTCGATGATGGCCCGACTTCGTGGACAATGCGGGGGACGGGACGGACGAGTGGAGGGTGATCGAGCGGTGCCTGAGGCGACACGGGAAACCGGCGGTGGACTGCGCGCGGCGGCGGTCGGGTTGGCCGCGCTCGGCGTGGGGGAGGTGGTGGCGGCGAGCCGGGGCGGGTCGCTGATCGACAGTTTCGGCCGCGCGCTCACCGACACCGCGCCGATCCCCGTCGTCGAGGCCGCCGTGACGCTCGCCGGGCGGCACGACAAGCTCGCGATCCAGCTCGGCGTCGGCGCGGGCGCGCTGGCCACCGCCGTCGCCGCGGCGGCGTTGCCGGATCGCGCGCGCGACCTGGTGGCCGGGGCGGTCGGTGCGCTGGGCGCGGCGGTGTCGCTGCGGCAGCCCAGCCGGTCGGCGTCGGCCGTGGCGGGTGCCGGTGTGGCGGCCGCGACGCTGGCCGCCGGATTGCGCGGGCGGCCGCGAGGGCGACTGTTCACCGCCGCGACGGCGGCCGCGGGCGCCGGTCTGCTGGCCGCGGCGCAGATCGTGCAGCGCGATCATGATCGCAAGTGGCACAACGAGATCCGTAGCGTGGGCCCGATGGGCGGGCTCGGTCTCGTGCCCGAGGACGGGCTCGACGAGCCCGGACTCTCCCCGCTCGTCACCACCGCTGGCCGCTTCTACGTCGCCGACGTGAGCCCGCGCCCACCGCGCATCGACCCGCGGCGCTGGCGGCTGGCCGTCACCGGTCAGGTGGCGCATCCGCTGCGGCTCTCGCTGGACGAACTCGCCGCCGACGCGGTCGAATTCGACGCCGTCATGGTGTGCGTGCACAATCACGGCGGGCAGGGGCGCGTCGGCAACGCCCGCTGGTTCGGGGTGCCGCTCGCCGACCTGCTGAAGCACGCGATCCCCGAGCCGGGCGCCACCAAGCTCGTGACCCGCGCCGCCGACGGCTACACCATCTCGCTGCCGGTCGAGCCGCTGCGCAGCGGAGAGCTGCCCGGTTACCTCGTCATCGGGATGAACGGGCAACCGCTGCCGCCCGAGCACGGCTTCCCCGCGCGCGTGTTCGTGCCCGGCCTCTACGGCCAGTACACCGGCGCGAAATGGCTGACCGAGCTGGAGCTCACCGACGACTCCCACCTCGACTACTGGGTGAAACGCGGTTGGACCCAGGACCTGCTGCGGGTGGAACCGCACGCCCGCATCGACGTCACCGCTCCCGGCCGCACCGTCGCGGGCACCCTCACCGTCGCCGGCGTCGCCTGGGCGCCCCCGCACGGCGTCGCGCGCGTGGAGATCCGCGTCGACGACGGCGACTGGCAACCCACCGACCTCGGCACCGAACTCGCCCCCGCCGCCTGGCGCCGCTGGCGCACCACGGTCGAACTTCCCTCGGGGACCCACACGGTGTCGGCCCGTTGCGTCAGCAATTCGGGGCGCGTTCAGGAAAGCGCGCACCGCCCGTCGTTCCCGTCGGGTCCGTCTGGGCTGCACTCGGTGAAAGTTCAGGTGTAGCTGGATCGTTCGATCCCGGCGGTGACGAACCACCGGGACCGACCAGCCCTCTCACCGAGTCGTGATGGGTTCCTGGAGTTCGGTGACCCACCCGCTCGGGTCCTCGCTCCATTCCAGCGTCACCTCGCGGGACTGCCCGTGGGTGCGGTACCCGTTGGCGTCGACCCAGCGGCCCAGCGCCTGCCAGGGTTCGAGGACGTCGTCCATGCTGCCGCGGTGCACCACGGTGGCGGCGCGCTCGACGGCGGGCAGATCGACGATCGAGAACCCTTCCGCCGCAGCGGATTCGGCGTTCACCGGCAGGGCCGCGTGCACCAGCACGGTCCCGTCCTGGCGCTCGTCGTAGTAGGCGATGGCGGGGCCGACGGGCTGGATGCCGCTCGCCTGCAACAGCGCGCAGAGCTTGTCGAAGAGCGGCCCGACCACGGGTCCGATCGACTGCGGCTCGAAACTGTCGGCCACGCCGGTCGTCTCGGCGACCCGCACGGCGGGGATGGACTTGATGACCACATCGTTCGCGGGCATGGTGCCCTCCTTCTCGATGATCCGGAGCCTGGTCTCCACCTGGCGCAGCCGGGCGCGGTCGCCCTCGATCCGCCGCTCGAGCTCGGCGTGGCGCAGCATGAGCATGCCGCGCAGCTCCGCGCCGCTCACCTCGTCGTTCAGGATCTGGCGCACCTGTTCCAGGGTGAAGCCCAGCTCCTTGAGCGCGACGATCCGGTTGAGCCGGGCCAGCTGGCCCGCCTCGTAGAACCGGTAGCCGGTGGCGGGGTCCACCGCGTCCGGCCGCAGCAGCTCGATGGCGTCGTAGTGGCGCAACATGCGCACCGACACCCGTCCGTGTCTGGCGAAATCTCCGATACTGAACATGACGCCTCCCGGTGTATCGGCTGACACGGTGTCAGGGTCAAGCCCGGCGCTCAGAACCGTCCGCCGCGCCCCACCCGGCGCGAGCCGCCGGACCCGCCGAACGATCGGGGCCGGTACCCGCCGCCGGAGCGCCGCGACCCCGACGCCGCACCCCGCAGCAGTCCTTCCACCAGGATGCCACCGAGCACCGCGCCGGTGGTCTGCGCGCCACTCGACGAGAACGTCTGGTTCGACTCCCACGCCCGCACGCTGGCATGCGCCTCCTGCAACGCCCGTCCGCCCAGGTCGGCGGCGGCCTGCGCGTGCGGCAGCGCCCGCGCCGGGTCGGTGGCGTCGAGCCGCTGCGCCTCGTCCAGGTTGCGCTGCGCCTCCGAGAGCCGGGTGCGGGCGTTCACGTCGACGCCGCCGCGCCGCGTGGTGATGAAATCGCTCGCCGCGCCGATGCGGGCGCGCGCGTCGGTGAGCGCCCGGTCCAGCCTGCGCCGCAGGTCCTCGGCCGCCAGCTTCCGGTCGGTGGCGGCGGCGATCGCGCGGTCGAGATCGGCGTCGGCGGCGACGGCGGCGTGGAAGGCGCCCAGGGGGTCGCTGTCGGCGCTCGTGCGCGCGCGGTCGAGCGCCTGCCGCGCGGCGGCGGTGGCCCGTTCCAGTTCCGGTCCGCCGAACTGCGTCAGCTCGGCGGCCGCGGCGATATCGCCTTCGAGTTCGGTGAGCGCGGCCGGGATGCCGTCGCGCGCCTGCTGAATGTTGGCGGCGGCGTTGTCGACCGCGTCCAGCAGCGTGCGCGCCTGACCCACCGCGCTTTCGGCGGCCCGGATCGCGGCCACCGCGCCGCCCTGCGCGCCCACCGGCTGCGCCATCGCCTGCCTGCCCGCGTCGACGTTCTGTTCGGCGAACGTGATGCGTTCGCGCGCCATCCGCACGTTATCGCTGATCGGGGCGAGCACGCTGGCCGGATACGCCGCGGTGAGTTTCGTCAGCTCGGCCTCGGCGGTGGGCGCGCGACCGGTGAGTTCCACCAGGTCCCGGGTGAGCGCGTCCAGGCGGCTCGGCGCGTTGATGAGCAGATCGCGCATGGCGTCGAATTCGGCGACCCGCGCGTCGAGTTCGCGGTCGGCGCGGCCCACGGCGCCGATCAGCTCGACCAGCAGCCTGCGCTGCTCGTCGGGGGTTTCGGGGATGTCGTCGTCGAGTTGCTGGCGGATCGTGAACGCCCGCGCCGCTGCGGCTTTCGCGTTCTCCAGGGCGGTGGTGAACGGGGTGGTCGCGGTGGCGCCGAACTCGCCGACGGCCAGCTCCAGCTCCTCGGCGCTGGTGCGCAGCGCGTCGTCGATCTCCACCAGCATCTCCGTGGAGCGGGTGTGCAGGGCCTCGAGGGGGAGGGCGGCGACGGCGGCGCTGTCGGTGGGATCGACCTGCCGGGCCGCGGCCAGGTCCTTCTTGTTCCGGTCGCGGCGGCGCTTGCGCGAGTAGAACACCAGCGCCGCGACCGCGAGCGCGATCACCAGCGCGGCGATGAACAGCCCCCGCACGCTCACCCCGCCCGCGCCCGCCGCGTCGTTGAGACCGTCGGCGGTCGCCACGCCGGCGTCGGCCCACCGGCCGTCGCGCAGCGCGGGTTCCACGTCGCGGGTGAGGATGCGGTCGAGTTCACTCTCGCTGACCCCGCTGGGGAGTTCGCCGTCGAACCAGTACTCGCGGTCACCTGTGGCGACGGCCAGCAGCACGTCGCGGTCGCCGAAACCGGAGGCGGTGGCGGTGCGTCCGGCCCACGACTGCGGGGTGAGCCCGTCGAAATCGCGCACGTAGGTGATCCACAGCCGGATCTGCCGGTCGTCGTAGAGCCGGTTCACCGCGTCGCCGACGCGGGCCTGGTCGCCGCCGAGCGCGCCGGCCCGGTCCACGACGTAGGTGTCCAGGCGGGCGGGCGGTTCCGCGACGGCGGGCGCACCGGCCAGCGCGGTGGTGATCAGCAGGAAGAGGAGGGCGACCGTCCGGGCGGACCGGGTGGCGAGACGGCTCGGCTGCGACAGCATCACACGAATGTATCCCCGGCGGGTGTCGGGGGAGTGGATAGCATCGAGGCGTGATCACGATCGATCGCCCCTACACGGGCCACGTGTCCCCCGGATCGAATCCCCAGCAGCGCGATCTCGAGGGCGCGCGCGTCCTCAAGATGGCCGTCGGCGCCATGGACAATAACGTCTACCTCGTGCAGTGTGCCGCGACCGGCGCCGCGCTGCTCATCGACGCCGCCAACGAGCCCGAGCGCATTCTCGAACTCGTCGCCCAGGAGGCGCCGGGCAAGATCAAGCTGATCGTCACCACCCACCAGCACCCCGACCACTGGTGGGCGCTCGAGGAGGTCGCCAAGACCCTCGGCGTCCCCACCGCCGCCCACCGCCTCGACGCCGACCCGCTCCCGGTGACCCCCGACCGCTACCTCGAGGACGGCGACGTCCTCGAGATCGGCGACCTCCCCCTCACCATCCACCACCTGCGCGGCCACACCCCCGGCTCGATCGCCCTCGCCCTCCCCGAAGAGCCGGGCCGCACCCACCTGTTCACCGGCGACTCCTTGTTCCCCGGCGGGGTCGGAAAGACCCACAACCCAGAGGATTTCACCACCCTGCTCGCGGACGTCACCACGAAACTCTTCGCCTATCCGGACGACACGGTGGTGTATCCGGGGCACGGTGACGACACGACGCTCGGGGTCGAGCGGCCGCATCTGGAGGAGTGGCGCGAACGGGGGTGGTGAGTCGTAAGGCGCGCGGGCCGTTCACGCGGCCGAAGTGCCGCCTACTTTGTGCGCGTGGCGAGGGCGGTACTCGGGGGGAGTGGTCTACTCCCCCCGCACCGCCACAGCGGGCGGGTGCAAGCTCTCGAACATCAACTCCGAGCTGAGCTTCCCGTGCCCCGCGGCGACCTGGCGATCCACCAGATCGCGCACCGCCCCGATGATGTCGAGATCGACCCCCGCATCGCGGCTCGCGGAAACGATGGCGTCCAGCGCCGCCTTGGTGAAGTCCAGCGGCTGGACGACGGTCGTGTAATCGCCGCTGTCGATCTGGGCGCCCGCCTCGGGCAGGCTCGCCGTCATGGCCGAGATCCACGCGGCCGCACGGTGTCCGAACTCCTCGGCCGTCATGCCGATCGTCCGCACCATCGCCGCGCCGTGGTAGAAGCCGCTGAACATCGTGTACATCCCGGCCAGCAGCGCGAAGTCGACCAGCGACGCGCTGCCCGCGTCGGTGCCGAAATACTCTGCCGTGCCCAGCAATTCGAACACCGGGCGGTAGGCGTCGAACACCTGGCGTGAGCCGCTGTAGAGCACGGTGGAGCCGGGCTGCCCGATCATGCTGGGGACAGCCATGATTCCGCCGTCGAGGTAGGCGATGCCGTGCCCGGTCGCCCAGTCGGCGAGTTCCCGCGCACCCGCGGGCTCGGTGCTGGTGAGGTTCACCAGCACCCGCCCGGCCAACGACGCCGCCACCGAGTCGAGCACTTCGTGTACCGACGCGTGGTCGAGCAGGCAGGCGATCACCAGATCGGCGTCCGCGACCGCTTCGGAGACGGTCCGCGCGCCGATCGCCCCCGCCGCGACGAGTTCCGCGTCACGCCCCGCGCTGCGATTCCACACCGTCGTCGGGTGCCCGCCGCGCAGGAGCGCGTCGGCGAGTGCCCGGCCCATCGCCCCGAGCCCGAGCACCGTGACCCGGACAGACGGAATTGCCGATTGCGGATAATCCGCCATGTTGAATCCACTCCTCGGTGATACGAGATCAGTTCGGTGTGGCGCGCCGGAATCCATCGTCGGCGCGGTGCGGGCGACCCGGCAAGTACCCACAATGAAGTCCAGTACGAACCTCAACGTAAGTGACCAGGTCGGCGCCTTCCGCCGCCCGGCCCGGCGACCTGGCAGACTTGGTGAGTGATCTCGGCTCCTCAGCGCTCGGCTCCGGCGCACGAATCCGGTCTCGCGCGCGGGGCCGGCCCCGGCTTGGCGCGCTGGATCCGCCGCATCGTCGCGGCCGCGGTGCTGATGGCCATGGTGTTGGTCGGCGGCACCGCTGTTCGCGTGTGGCAGGTGGCGCGCATCAACGACTACACCCCGGCCGACGCCATCGTGGTGCTCGGCGCGGCCCAGTACTCGGGCACGCCGTCCTCGGTGTTCGAGGCGCGGCTCGATCAGGCGTATCAGTTGTTCGAAGCCGGCGTCGCGCCGCGCATCATCACCGTCGGCGGCAAACAGGAGGGCGACCTCTATACCGAGGCCGCGTCCGGCAAGAACTACCTGGAGGGGCGCGGCGTCCCGGCCGACGCCATCCTCGCCGTCGAGACCGGCTCCGACACGCTGCGCAGCATCGAAGCGGTCGCCACCGCCATGAAAGCGCGCGATATGTCCTCGGCGGTTCTGGTGAGTGACCCGTGGCATTCGCTACGCACCCGCACCATGGCCCGCGACGCAGGCCTGCGCGCGTGGACCGCGCCCACCCGCACCGGCCCCGCCGTCTACACCCGCGAATCGCAGGCACACGGCATCGCCAGGGAAACCCTGGCCCTGGTCTGGTATCAGCTCACGCACTTCTCCGCCGACTTCCCCTACACTGCGGGCCAGTGAGCCCGATGAGCCACACCTACACCGCCCACGATCGCGAGCGGATGGTCACCGAGGGCGCCAAGACCGCCGGACTCGGCCCGCCGCGCGCCGAATTCGACACCGGGCACCGCACCGAGTTCGCGCGCGACCGCGCCCGCGTCCTGCATTCGGCCGCGCTGCGCAGGCTCGCGGACAAGACGCAGGTCATGGGCCCGCGCGATGGTGACACCCCGCGCACCCGGCTCACCCATTCGCTGGAGGTGGCCCAGATCGGGCGCAGCATCGCCGACGGTTTGCGCTGCGATCCCGACCTGGTCGACCTCGCCGGTCTCGCCCACGACATCGGGCACCCGCCTTACGGCCACAACGGGGAGCGCGCGCTCGATCAGTTCGCCGACGCCTTCGGCGGTTTCGAGGGCAACGCGCAGAACCTGCGCATCGTCACCCGGCTGGAACCGAAGGTGTTCGGACCTGATGGCGTGAGCGCCGGGCTCAACCTGACCCGCGCCGCCCTCGACGCCGCGCTCAAATACCCGTGGGGCCGAAGCGGTTCCGGCTCGAAGTTCGGCGCCTACGACGTCGACACCGACCGGCTCGCCTGGATCCGCGAGGGCGCGCCCGTCGGCAGGCGCAGCCTGGAATGCCAGATCATGGACTGGTCCGACGACGTCGCCTACTCCGTGCACGACGTCGAGGACGGCATCATCGCCGGCCGCATCGACCTGCGCGCCCTCGCCGACCCGGGCGAACAGTCCGAACTGGCCCGCATGGGTCACGCCCAGCACAGCGGGCTCAGCACCGACGAGCTGGCCGCGGCGGCGCAGCGGCTGTCGGAGCTGCCCGTGGTGGCGGCCGTGTTCGAGTTCGATCACACGCTCGCCGGGTTCGTCGCGCTGAAGCGGCTCACCAGCGAGCTGGTCGGCCGGTTCGCCACCGCCGCCATCATCGCCACCCGCGCCGTCGCCGGACCCGAACCCCTCTCTCGGTACGCCGCCGATCTGGAGATCCCGCCCGTGGTGGCCGCCGAGGTCGCGATTCTCAAGACGGTGGCCCTGCGCTACGTGATGTCGGACACCGAGCACCTGCGCCGCCAGGCCGCCCAGCGCGACCTCATCCACGCCGTCGCCGACCGCCTGCTCGCCGCGGCTCCCCAGCATCTCGATCCGCAGTTGCTGCCGTGGTGGAAGGCCGCCGACACCGACGCCGCCCGCGTGCGCGTGGTGGTGGACCAGATCGCGTCGTACACGGAGAGCAGGCTGGAGCGGTTCGCGGCGTCGTACGGGGTGTGACCCGTTCGCCCGGCGGACCGGACCGGCGGTGACGGCGCTAGACTCGACCCGTGGCCGGACGACTCCCAGATCGCGATATCGCGGCGATACGCGACCGAGTCCGGATCGAGGATGTGGTGGGGGAGTACGTCGCCCTGAAGCGGGCGGGCGCGGATTCCATGAAGGGCCTGTGCCCGTTCCACGACGAGAAGTCGCCGTCGTTCCACGTGCGGCCCAACCACGGCCTGTTCCACTGCTTCGGCTGCGGTGAGGGCGGCGACGTCTACAAGTTCCTCCAGAAGATCGAGCACATCGGTTTCGTGGAGGCCGTCGAGCAGATGGCCGACCGCATCGGCTACCAGATCAACTACGAGGGCGGCGGCACCTCGGTGCAGCGCGATCGCGGCACCCGCGCCCGCCTCGTCGCCGCCAACGCGGCCGCCCACGAGTTCTACATGGCGCAGTTGCGCGAACCCGAGGCCGAGGCCGCCCGCAAGTACCTCACCGAGCGCAACTTCGACGGCGAGGCCGCTCGTCAGTTCGGCTGCGGCTACGCCCCCGACGGCTGGGACACCCTCACCAAACACCTGCTGCGCAAGGGATTCGAGTTCAAGGAACTCGAGGCGGCCGGTCTGTCGCGCCAGGGCAGGCGCGGGCCCATCGACCGCTTCCACCGCAGGCTGCTGTGGCCGATCCGCAATCTCGGCGGCGAGGTCATCGGCTTCGGCGCGCGCAAACTGTTCGACGACGACACCATGCCCGGCAAGTACATCAACACGCCGGAAACCATGCTGTACAAGAAGTCTCAGGTGCTGTTCGGCCTCGACCACGCCAAACGCGAGATCGCCAAGAGCCACCAGGCCGTGGTCGTCGAGGGCTACACCGACGTCATGGCCATGCACCTGGCGGGCGTGAAAACCGCTGTCGCCGCGTGCGGTACGGCATTCGGCGACGAGCACATGGCGATCCTGCGCCGCCTGCTGATGGACGACAACTTCTGGCGCGGCGAGATCATCTACACCTTCGACGGCGACGCGGCGGGCCAGGCGGCGGCGCTGAAAGCCTTTGTGGAGGACCAGAAGATCTCCGGTCAGACCTTCGTCGTCGTCACTCCCGACGGCCAGGATCCGTGCGAACTGCGCCAGCGCCAAGGTGACGCCGCACTGCGCGACCTGGTCGCCCGGCGTGAGCCGCTGTTCGAGTTCTTCCTGCGTATGGAGATCGAGAAGCGCGAGGACGCCAACGGTGACCTCAGCCCCGCCATGCAGGTGGAGGTGCTGCGCTGGGCGGTGCCGATCGTCGCCCAGATCAAGGATCACGGCGTCCGTAAGCGTTATGCCACGCAGCTGGCCGACCGCACCGGTTGGCTCGACGTCGGCCAGGTGCACCGCCGGGTGGACGAGGAGGCGCGCAAGCACCGCCGCGAGGGTTCCCCCGCGGGCGTCGCGCGCGCGGAAGCCAAGGCGCGCGCCGGGCAGCCGCCCGCCCCGCCCGCCACACGGCCCAACCCGAAGGACCCCGTGCTGCTGCCGCAGCGCCAAGCCCTGTGCGCCGCACTGCAATACCCCGCGATCGCGGGCACCGTGTTCGACTCGCTCGAGGTGGACGCCTTCACCCACCCCGCCTATGTCGCGGTGCGCACGATGATCGCCGAGGCGGGCGGCACGTCCAGTGGGCTCGGCGGGGCAGAGTGGGTCAACGCCGTCGCCGACGCCTCCGACGACCTCACCCTGCGCGCGATGGTCTCCGAACTGGCCGGCGAACCGCTGCCCGTGAAGTCCGCCGACGGCATCCCCCGCTTCGTCACCGGCGTGCTCGCCCGCGCGCAGGAGGCGTGGGTGGGCCGCCAGGTCGCCGAACTCAAATCCAAACTCCAGCGCCTCTCCTCGACCGAGCAGTCCGACGCCTACATGGCGCTGTTCGGCGACCTGGTCGCGCTCGAGCAGTACCGCAAGAGCCTGCTGACCCAGGCCATGGGCAACTACGACGACTTCACCACGGTGTGAGCGCGGCGGTCCGCGCTTCGGCGCGGACCACCGGGACCACGTCGGCGAAGAACCGTTCCAGATGGGGTTTCGCGGCCTCTGGATCGCTCGAGAAGAACCCCTCGATCCCGAACACCTGATTGCCGAACGCCTCGGGGGGTGGGGTGTTCGGAGGAGCTCCACAGCCGACGGCATCCGGGGCGGAGGCACTCGATCGGCATGGAGCTTCTGGTGCCCGAATCCGGACCCGAACCACAAACCTGCCGATCACCAGTCCGCTGCTCGTCCGGGCCACTTCAACGAGGCGCGGCCGAGACGCGCGGGTAGCGATGAGGTTCCAGCCGGGCCGCCAGTCGTGTCGCGTGGTCTGCCGGCGGTTCGGGGTTCAGGGGACGCGGCGCGAGCCTGGGTACCGCATGCCGAGGCGCGGGCTGTTGCCGTCAGTCTCGATACCCAGGCGGAGCGCGCCCTCAGCGGCGGAGTTGGTCGTGGGGGACCATCACGGTGGTGCGCTCGTCGATGGGCTCCATCGGCTCGAGCTGGGGGCGGGTGCTGAGTTTGTCGGACAGCTTCTGGCGGCCGACCTGCACCAGCTTGCGGGTCACCGGGCTCGTGGTGACCGCGCGCGTCGCCGACGAGATCTGTTCGTAGCGAGCCCGCCCGGCCTTACTGCCGAGCACGTAACCGGCCGCGACGCCGATGATCAACCGCAGCATTCCTCGAGCTCCTCCCAATCGCCAGTGCGCGGGTACCATCCTGCCCGACACGGGGTCCCCCTGTCGATCCGGATCGCCCAACGTCGCCCCCACATCCCCCCAGCTAGAGGCACGATTTGGGAACCCGACCACCGATAGGCTAGAGTTTCTCCTCGGTCAGCCCGGCAAGGGCGAAGCCACCAGGATAGTCCCCTATAGCTCAATTGGCAGAGCAGCCGACTGTTAATCGGCAGGTTTCTGGTTCGAGTCCAGATGGGGGAGCATCATAGCCCTCTGACCTGCGGGAACGCGAGGCGGGTCAGAGTTCGCTGGTCCCGATCGGGCGCAAAAATGTAGAAAAGTCGTCGTTAAGTCGCATCGCGTCGTGGTCGGTCGTATCGCGTGGGGACCGTGGTCTCGGCGGGTCACCGCCCGCGCGGACGGCTGGGTGGTGCCTCGCACCGCCGAATTCCGGACTGGCGGTCGGGCGGTCCGGTGCCGGGGGCACGACGGCTCAGTCGGGCTGGTCGTCGCGGCGCTTGCGCACGGCGCGGTGGATCACCTCGGCCGCCTCGTGATGGGCTTTTCCGCGCCGCATGTATTTGCGTTGGGTCATCGCGGGATCGGCGTGCTGCAAGACGTCGGCGGTGACGCGGGCCGACGATTGGCGTCGTCGAGCAGCAGCGCGATGAGTTTCCGGAAGGAGTAGGGTTTCCGGAAGGAGTAGGGGACGAAGTCGTCGGGCAGGTCCAGCGCTTCGCGCACACCGCCCAACGACGAATTGGGCAAGCGAATCGGCAACGTCACCCAAGCCGTCCCGCACACCACCGCCCTGCTCATCGTCGCGGCAACAGTCGCGGTCTGTTGGTAACGCGCCTTCGCCTCGTCGCTGTCGCCGGCGAAGCACGCGTCCACGGGTTTGTTCTCCATGATCAGCCGGATCGCGCATCCCCGGCGGGGCGGGACATCCGCATGCCACCATCCCCGATGCCAGCCACTTCGTCCAGCAAGACCCGCTACTGCGTCTGGCCGAGATCGTCGACCAGTTCATCGAATCAGCGTGATCGTGCCGATCCACCCGGAACCGTTGATCATCACCGCATGGCGGGGCCATTGCTACTCCCGATCCCGACTGATGCAGAATCCTCGGATGGGCGACGGGTGGGACAATGAGGCAGGCTTCGAGACGATCGTCGAGAGGCACCGGCGGGAACTGCACGTGCACTGCTATCGGATGCTCGGCTCGTTCGACGAGGCCGAGGACCTGATCCAGGAGACGTTCCTGCGGGCCTGGTCGAAGCGGGACACCTTCAATCGCGGCGACAACGCCCGGGCCTGGCTGTATCGGATCGCCACCAACGCATGCCTCGATGTGCTGCGCCGGCGCCGGCGTGTCTCGGCGATGGAGTCGTTCGCCGAGGTGCCGTGGCTGCAGCCCTATCCGGACCACCTGCTGGACCAGGTGTCGCCTTCGGAGCGGCAGCCGGAGGAGATCGTGGTGGCCCGGGAAACGATCGAGCTGGCGTTCATCGCCGCCCTGCAACTGCTGCCGGCGCAGCAGCGGGCGGCCCTGGTGCTGCGCGAGGTGATCGGCTGGTCCGCGGCCGAGACGGCGCAGGCCCTGGACACCTCGGTCCCCGCGGTCAACAGTGCCTTGCAACGGGCTCGCCGTACCATGCAGAGCCGCCGGTCGACCGACTCCGACGGCAGGCGCACCGAGCTCAGCGCGGAGGAGAACGAGCTGCTACGGCGGTACGTGGACCTGCACGAGAATCCCCAGCCGACCGCCATGGCGGCTCTGGTCCGCGACGACATCCGCATCACCATGCCCCCGCAGCCGGTCTGCTTCATCGGGTGGGACTCCCTGGCGCCCTTGCACGAGCTGGCCTTCGGCCCGGAAGGCCTGGGCGATTGGAAAGTACGGCCGACCGTCGTCAATCGGATGCCGGCCGCCGCCTGCTATCGGCGGGCCACCGGCGACAACTCCTACCGAGCCTTCAAGCTCGACGTCTTGCGGTTCCAGGGTGGCCTGATCGCGGAGATCACCACGTTCGAACGCCCTGTCTTCGACTGGCTCGGACTGCCCATCGAGCTGTGATCGGATGACGCAGACTGCCGGCTCGGCACCTTGTACGAATATCCGGACCGATGAGTTCGCGATCGGGATGTCGTTGTACCTCATGAACCGACCGGGAACGACCCGGGCGGCATCGACGAGGAGATCATCATGGGCAAGGTTGCGTTCGACATCAGCGTCTCGCTGGACGGCTACATCGCAGGGCCCGGCCGTACGGCCGACGCGCCGATGGGACAAGGCGGGGACCAGCTGCACAACTGGATGGGCAGTGAGGACGGTCAGGCCCTGCTGGGCAGGATGGTGGAGGGACTGGGTGCGGTGATCGCAGGCCGGCGGACCTACGACGACTCGGTCCGCTGGTGGGGTGCCGACGGCCCGAGCGGTCCGGCGCGGCGCCCCACCTTCGTGGTGACCCATGCGGCGCCGGCCGACTCGCCAGAGAACGGTGTCTACCGGTTCGTCAGCGGTGGCATCAACGCCGCGCTCGATCAGGCCCGGGACACGGCGGGTGATCGCACCGTCTGTGTGATGGGCGGGGCCCACCTGATCCAGCAGTTCCTGGCTGCCGGCCTGGTCGACGAGGTCTCCTTGCACGTGGTTCCCGTGCTGCTCGGCGCCGGCACAAGACTGTTCGACGGCGTCCCGGCGGCGCAGCTCCCGTTGGAGCCGCTGGAGGTGATCAACACCCCGACGGCGCTGCACATACGGTACGGGGTGGTCACGTCGACGTGATCGCCAAGCTGCGCCACTGGGCTCGGCCCGAGCCCAGTGGCGCAGAAAGCCCGGACCGCACCCTGCTCCTGCCGGATCGCCGACTTCGCCAGACCGTTCGCCGACCGAATGCGCGCTCCACTTGTCCATCATCGCGGCAGTCCATGCCCAGGGATACAGACCCGAGAACTCGATGAACGCGCCGATGGTGGCGGCGCGAACCTTTACCGTCGGTCTCGCGGGACAGCCTCCCACCCAGCTGCTGCTTGGACCACTCGGACAGCATCGCCCGACCATGCACCTTCGGGGTGCAGACGGGTAACGCCGAAGACGAGTTCGAGATGCGCCGAGCCCGGTGCTTCTCCATCGGCCACACCACCTCGGTCGGCGGCGCCCGTCGCGACCGGACAGTGACCATCATCACTGTGGAGGGGCGCCGCCTGCCGAATATCGCCCCGACCGGTGGTTTCCATCCGGAAGTAAGTCCGTTGGCGCCGGAAAATCAGGTGCTTCCTGTCGGTGCCCGGCGGAATACTTGCCGACGCCCGATGAGTTCGAGCAAGCAGCCCCGTCTCAACATCCGTGACCCGAGACGCGACGGTTGTGCTCGCGGCGGGTGTCGTCATTGTTCATGCTCCGGAAGGTAAATCGATGCCCGCCGAATCCCTCGCCCCCGCATCGGCGGGCCGGACGCCGACCGTCGTCCGGGTGCTCGTGCTCGCCACGTTCGTGGTGATCCTGAACGAGACCATCATGATCAACGCGATCCCGCGGCTCATGCACGATCTGGACGTCACCGAGGTGGCGGCGCAGTGGGTGTCGACCGCGTTCATGCTCACCATGGCGGCGGTCATCCCGACCACCGGCTGGTTCCTGCAACGCGTGACCACGCGCAGCGCCTACACCGTGGCGATGGGTGTGTTCCTCGCGGGCACGGCGCTGTCGGCCGTGGCACCGACCTTCGAGGTGCTGCTCGCGGGCCGGATCGTCCAGGCCGTCGGCACGGCGGTGATGATGCCGCTGCTGATGACCACGCTCATGACGGTGGTGCCCGAGCACGACCGCGGCCGCGTGATGGGCAACGTCACGCTGGCGATCTCGGTCGCGCCCGCCATGGGCCCCGTGATCTCCGGCGCCGTGCTCCAAGCCGGTTCGTGGCGATGGCTTTTCGTGCTGGTGCTGCCCATCGCGGGTGCGAGCACCTGGTCGGGGCTGCGGCACCTGGAGAACGTCGGAGAACCGGAAGCCGGCGCGATCGACATGCTCAGCGTGGTCCTGGCCGCACTCGGCTTCGGCGGTCTGGTGTTCGGCCTGAGCCGCTTCGAGGGCGGCCTCTCCGCCGAGCCCGTGCTGATCGTGGCCGCCGGCGCGGCGCTCATCGCCGCCTTCGTGGTCCGCCAGTTGAGCCTGCAGCGCACCGGCACGCCGCTGCTGGACCTGCGCACGCTGCGCTCGGGCACCTACACCAAGGCGCTGGCGCTGATGGCGATGGCGTTCATGGCGATGCTCGGCTCGATGATGCTGCTGCCGCTGTATCTGCAGAACATGCGTGATCTCAGCCCGCTGGAAACCGGCCTGCTCGTCATGCCGGGCGGCCTGGCCATGGGTCTGCTCGGCCCCACCATCGGACGGCTGTTCGACCGGTTCGGCGGGCGCCCGCTGGTGATCCCCGGCGCCGTCGGCATCGCGGTGTCGATGGCCGGCTTCACCCAGATCTCGCTGACGATGCCGTACTGGCAGTTGCTGGTGCTGCACATCGTGCTGATGATGTCGCTGGCCGCGATCTTCACGCCCGTGTTCACCCTGGGCCTCGGCGCGCTCCCGCAGCATCTGTACTCGCACGGCAGCTCCATCCTGGGCACCCTGCAGCAGGTCGCCGCGGCGTTCGGCACCGCGCTCGTGGTCACCGTGATGTCGGCGCGCAGCACCGCGTTGATCGACGGCGGTACCGACCCGCTCGAGGCGGGCCTGGACGGCGCGCGGCTGGCCTTCCTGGTCTCGGCGGCGCTGGCGCTGGCCGTGATCGTGCTGGCCGTCTTCCTGCCGAACCGCGCGCCCGCTCCGGACGAAGTCGCCGAGGACGCCGAGCCGGTGCTCGTCAAGGGCTGACTGTCCTGTTCGCTGAATCGGCCGTTTCGTTCGGTTCGGGGGACCCTCGGCGCGAAAACCTCCGACGGGAAACCTGGGATGAACCAACGCTTTCGGAATCCTGTCGGCCGTTCGGGGAGATGGCACACTTGTCGGTGGGTGTTCTCCCCGATCTGGCGGCGCCGCGTTCGGAGCGTGTCGACGGCGACACGGGTTCGGCCCGGCCGCGCGGCCGCCGGGGTTGGGCGCCGCGGGGTCGTGCCCGGCAGTGCCGCCGCCGACCCGGATGGTCGCGCGCGAGAGGTGGTCTTCATGCGGAATCCGGTGTGGCTGTTGGACTTCGACGGTGTGGTGAACGCGCTGAGCAGGCGCCCGCCGAAGACGGTCGGCTACCGCGAGTGGCGCAGCGCGCGGGTCGAGATGCCCAGCGAGACCAAGCGTTCCGGCAAGCCGGTGGTGTATCCGCTGCTGTGGTCGCCCACCGTGGTGTCGGTGATCGCGCGGGCCGTCGACGCGGGCGTGGACGTGCGCTGGCTGACCACGTGGCGCGAGCACACGCGGATGCTGCCCGAGATCATCCCGGGCCTGCCGGAACTGCCCTGGATCGACGAGTCATGTCTGCCGCCCGCCGTCGCGGCGACGCTGGATCCGGCGGTCGGTGACCTGTCGGTGCAGTGGAAGATCGAATGCGCGAAAGCGACGGTGGGCGAAGACGTTCCGGTCCTGTGGACCGACGACAGCATCCTGGTCGGCGTGTTCGCGCGGCGCTGGGCGCGCACCAGAACGCGGGGCCTCACCACCGCGTTCACTCCGCGGCCGAACCTCGGTCTCATCCCGCGTGACCTGTCCGTAGTCGCCGACTGGGTCGCCCGCCACACCGGCCACCGGCTGCTCGACTGGAATCAGCCCACGTCGATATCGGCGTAGAGCGCGGCGTGGTCGCTGGCCGCGTGCTCCGGCGCGGTCATGGTGGGAAAGTGCGGGAAGAGCGTCCCGTTGCGCCCGCCCCACACGCCCTCGCGGAAGATCGCGCCGCCCGTGGTGCGTTCGGCGAGCGCCGGTGAGAGCAGCAGATAGTCGATCTTCTGGCTCTTGGTGCCGTTGCCGTAGGTGCCGGGGCGGCCGCCGTCGTCGAAGCCGTCGAGCGTGGCGATCTCGCGCAGATCGGTGCCGGTGAGCAGCGGCGCCAGCGGCGGACGTTGCGGCGTGTCGTTCAGATCGCCCGCGACGACCACGAAATCCTCTCCGGCATCGCGCAATTCGCGGTAGATCTCGGCGACGCGAGTGGCTTGACGGGTGCGCGTGCGGTCGTTGTCGGCTTGGCGGCCATAGCCTTTCGATTTGAAATGGTTGGCGAGCACGTGCAACCGCTGCCCTTCGAGCGCCGTCCCGGCCGGGAAGTCGTAGGTGAACACCGGGCAGTCGCGGGAGAAGATCCGCCGCCCGTCGGGGCCGAGATCGTCCACGTGCGAGCGGATGGAGCGCACCGGCCAGCCGCCGCGACTGATCACGCCCACATCGATGCCGCGCTCGTCGTTGCCGTCGATCACCATGACGTGCGGATACAGCGGCTCGCCCTCCACATCGCACAGCTCCGCGTCGGTGAATTGTTTGGCCACGATGCGGTTCTCGGCCTCCACCAGCGCCAGGATGTGCGCGCCCACCTCGCGGATCACCTGGCCCAGGTGGGTGATGGCGAGTTCGTCGACGCGCTCGTCGGTCAGCTCGGCCCACCCGACCCAGTCCGACCGGCCTCGCGCCACGATCTCCGGGTCACCAGTGCGCGGTCGCCGGATCAACCGCCCGCGCACCTGCCGCAATCGCGCGTACGCCGCGCTGTCCGAGCGCAGCAGTCCGAGGATCTCCAGGCATTCCAGGATCTCGCGCCGCACCCGCTCGGCGTACTCGACCTCCGCGATCGCGGCCCCGAACCGCGCGTGTGCCGCCAGCACCTCGGGGTTCGGTTCGCGGCCCATCGCCCGGGGCCGGTCGAAGAGGTTCTCGACGTTGAATGTCCCGATCCGCAGCTCCATCGCGGCCTCCTCACCTCCCTCCCATGGTGCGCCGCTAACTACCCGGTTTCGGCGGCCTTGCGGCGAATGCCGTGTGAACCCCCGTCGACAACCTCGGTGCGGGTGGGAGCCGTCGCCCGAGAGCTTTCCGGTCAGGTCAGGTACACCGGGAAGACGGCCAGGTCGTTCTGGGTGAGCACCGGCAGGTTCTGGAGCTCCGCGTCCGGGACCGCCAGGCGCAGGGCGGGGAAGCGGGTGAAGAGCGCGGGCAGGGCGATGGCGGCTTCGAGGCGCGAGAGCGCGGCGCCGGGGCAGATGTGCGGGCCGTAGCCGAAGGTGAGGTGGCGGTTGGCGGTGGCCCGGGTGATGTCGAAGGCGTCGGCGTCCTCGCCGTGCACGGTGGCGTCGCGGCCGATCGCGCGGTAGGACATCACCACGCCGTCGCCCTGGCGAATCACGCTGTCGCCCAAGGTGATGTCTTCGGTGGCGAAGCGCATCAGCAGATGGGTGACCGGGCCATTCCAGCGCAGCGTCTCCTCGACGGCGTCCTTCCACTCGTACTCGCCGGCGCGGATGAGCGCCAACTGCTCGGGGTGGGCCAGCAGCGCGCGCACGGTGTTGAGGATGAGGCTCACCGTCGTCTCGTGCCCGGCCGCCACCAGGGCTTTCAGATTGCCGACCGCCTCCTCCTCGGTCAGCGGCTCGCCACCGTCGGTCGCGAAGATGAAATCGGAGGTGAGGTCGTCGGTGCGGTGCGCGGTCTTCGCCCGCACCAGCGCCGTGTAGTAGGCGTCGAGATCGTCGATCACCTTCAGCCGCTCGTCCTGCGGGGTCAGCACCGAGAAGAACGCCTTGTACCGGTCCAGCAGCATCGGGTGGTCGGCGCGATCCACGCCCATCAGCTCGCTCACCACGCGCATCGGCAGCGGGTACGCGAAGACCGATTTCAGGTCGACGGGCGCGCCGTCGCGGCCCGCCTCCTCGAGATCGTCGAGTAGTTCCTCGGTGAAGCGTTCGACGCCCGGCCGGATGGCGTCGAGCCGGCGCGGGTTCAAGGCCTGATTGGTCTTGGCGCGCAACCGCCGATGCTCCACGCCGTCTACGGTGAACATCGACCGTCCGGCGTCGATCATCCCGATCAACGGCCACTGCCGGGTCACCACCCCCGACGTCCACAGCGACCACGCGCCGATGTCCTTGACCAGCCGGGCGTCCACCAGCAGCCGTCGCGCCACCGCGTGATCGGTGACGCTCCACGCCGGCACGCCGAGCAGGTCGATGCGGGTGAGCGGGCCGTTGGCGCGCAGGAAGTCGGTCTCGCCGGCCAGATCGGCCATCATCGGGTCGATGACGAGGGGGTCGATGGTGGTGAGTTCTCGGGTCATGATCTGCCTCCGACGGCGCGGGCTGGGGTGAATCGGACGGGGAGAGAAGTCATTCCGCGCAGGAACGCCGAGGGCCTGCGGATCAGCCGGTCGGCGGGCACCGCCAGGTCCAGATCGGGCAGCCGGTCCAGCAGCACTTGGATGCCGGTGCCCGCGATCACCTCCGACAGCTGCTGCGCGGCGAACGGGCAGCGGTATTCGCCGTAGCTGTAGGAGAAGTGGGCGCTGTTGCCGCTGTGCGCGGGGCCCGCGGTCTCGTGCCGGATGTGCGGGTCGGCGTTCGCGCCGGCCAGGCCGAGCAGCAGCATATCGCCCGCGCGCAGGTGCCTGCCGCCGAGTTCGGTGTCGTGGGCGACCCAGCGGCCCGCCAGGATCTGGGTGGGCGTGTCCTCCCACAGCACCTCGGTCATGGCCTGGCCGATGCTGTGGCGCGCGCCGCCGAGCGAGGCGGCGAAGCGGTCGTCGGTGAGCATCAGCCGCACCGTGTTGCCGATCCAGTCGGCGGTCGGCAGGTGCCCGGCGGCGCAGATCGCCATCAGATCGAGCACGTACTCCTCGTCGGTGAACGGCTCCGGGTGGGCGAGCAGCCGCGACACCAGATCGTCGCCGGGCGCGGACTTCTTCGCCCCCAGCAGCTTGCTCATGTGTCCGTAGTAGCTCGCGTAGGCGGCCTGGGCCTCGGCGCCGCCGTCGGCGAGGGCCTTCATGGTGTGCGCCAGCGCGGGCCCGTCCTCGTCGGGGAAGCCGAGGACCGAGGCCAGCGCCAGCACCGGCAGCGGTTCGGCGAACGCGGTGACGATATCGGCCTCCCCGCGCCCGCAGAACCCGTCGATCAGCTCATCGGCGATCTGTTCGCACCGCTCCCCGAGGACATACGGGTCCTCCGCCTCCAGCGCCGCGTCGACCAGCCCGGCGTGCCTGCGGTGCTCCGCGCCCGCCGTGAAATAGATCGACGGCATGGGCCGCCCCACCATCGGCCACAGCGGCCAGTCCTCGGGGACCGTGCCGAGCTGGTTCCACAGCGTGCGGTCGCGAGTGAACAGTTCCGCGTCGCTGGTCACGTAATGCAGTTCCTGGTAACCGATCACGAGCCAGGCCGGGACGCCGCCGGGCAGTTCCACCGGCACCACGGCGCCGTGGTCGCGGCGCAGTTCGCGATAGAGCTGGCGCGGGTCGTAGTTGTGAAAGCGAGGGCCGCTCAAGGGAATCGGGTCGCCGCGGTGCACCGGGCAGCCGGTCGCGGCGTGGGGCGTGGTCATGCGGTCTCCGGTGCGGTGAAGGCGGGCTCGCGCGCGGACAGGTGCTCGACGAGGGTGATCAGGACCCGCTTGACCGAGGCGCGGTCGCGCGCGTCGCAGTCCACCAGCGGAACGTGCGCGGGCAGGTCCAGCGCTTCGCGGACGGCATCGAGCGGATGATCACCACCGGGAAAGGCGTTGCGGGCCACCACGAACGGCGTGCCGAAATGTTCGAGACGGTCCACCGCGTAGAAGCAGTCGGTGATCCGGCCGGGGTCCACGAGGACGATCGCGCCGAGCGCGCCGCGGAACAGCTGGTCCCACGGGAAGAAGAACCGCGGCTGCCCCGGCGCGCCGAACAGGTAGAGGACGTGCTCGGCGTCGATGGTGATGCGCCCGAAGTCGAAAGCCACCGTGGTGGTGCGCTTTCCGGGGACGCCGCCGAGGTCGTCCACGCCGAGGCCGGCCTCGGTGAGCGTGGCCTCGGTGTCGAGCGGGCGGATCTCGCTGACCGCGCCCACCAGGGTGGTCTTCCCGACGCCGAAACCGCCGACCACCACGATCTTCAGCCCATTGCTCGCGGTGGCGGCGAGTGGGGCGGGGGCGATCTCAGAGCGTGCGGAGTCCACCGAGCACCTTCTCCAGCAGGGCCTTGTCCGTCACGGTTCCGTGTACGCGGGGGTGCCGGGCGATGATCTTGCGCGCGTCGAGCAGGTCCGAGAGCAGGATGACGACGATGTGGACGGGCAGGCGTAGCGCCGCGGCGATCTCGGCCACCGAGGTGGGTGTCGCGCACATCCGCAGGATCGCGGTGTCCTCCGACGACATCCCGGGCACCGGGGCGGACTGCGTGACGACGAGCGTGACGAGATCGAACACATCCGTGCCCGGCCTGCTGCGGCCCCCGGTCAGCGTGTAGAGCCGGTCGGGCTCGTCGTCACGCCCCGGCCTGCTCATGGCACACCCACTCCGGGCGAGCGCGGCGCGGCGGTCAGGTGGTCGGCGAGCTGGTCGACGAGTTCGGCCAGGTGGAAGCCGACCACCCCGGCGTCGGCGTCCTCCTCGGCGAGCACGGCCAGGTGCGCGCCCGCGCCGGCCTCGATGAGAAACAGGATGCCGCCGCCGTATTCGGTCATCGAACGGCGCACGCCCGCGCGGCCGTCACCGTGTTCGGCGGACACCGCGATCGCCAGCCCCTGGAATCCGGCGGCGACGGCGGCGAGCCGGTCGACTGCGTCGACGCCGAGGCGTTCGGCGTCGGTGAGCCGGGGGTGGGAGGCGTGACAGACGGGCAGGCCGTCGGCGGCGACCAGCACCGCGTGCCGCGCGCCCGCGGTGCGTTCCAGGAGTCCGAGCAGCAGCCAGCTCAACCGGGCCGGATCGGTCGAAGTCATCAATCAGTCTCCACGGCTGGGGGATTCGAGGTACTGCGGGCGTTCACGGCCCGCTGGAACGCGCCGAGCGAACCGGGTTCGGGGCGGGCGGGTGCTGTTGCGCCGCTTGCTGTTCGGTTGGTGTCGGGGATCGCCGGTGCGTCCGTGGGCCCGCTGGCTCGCACGGGTTCGGACGAGTTCGTGCGGACCGGTTTCGCGAGAGCATTTGCCGGTCGGTCGGTGTCGGAGCTCGCCGGCGCCTCGGTGGGCGCGCTGGACCGCACCGGCTCGGGCGAGTTGGTGCGGACCGGTTCCGCGAAACCGCCCGGGTGGGCGGCGGCGAAGGCGCTGCCCCGGCGACGCTTCGGCAGCGACCGCTCGGCGGACGCCTCGGGCACCGAAGCGATCGGAACGCTGTCGGGCACCGCCGCGACCGGAGCGCTGTCCGGTGCCGGGGGAGTGGGCCGCGTGACCGGAGTGCGCGTGGTGATCTCCCTCGGGATGACCACCACGGCGGCCGTGCCGCCCAGCGCCGACGGCCGGAACGACACGCGCAGTTTGTGTTTCGCGGCCAGGTGTCCCACCACGGCCAGCCCGAGTTTCGTCCCGCGCACCGACGAGAGGTCGGGCGGGCCCGCGCCGGAGTCGGGTTCGCCGACCATGCGGGTGGCGTAGCGCAGCGCGGCGTCGCTCATCACCAGTCCGCTGTCCTCGATGGTCACCAGCACGCCCGCCGGGATATCGGAGGCGTACACGTGCACCTCGGTGGTGGGCGGGGAGAACCGGCACGCGTTGTCCATCAACTCGGCGAGCAGGTGCATCACGCCCTCGGCGGCGGGGCCGATGACCGCGATCTCGACGCCCGCGCGCAGCCGGATGCGCGTGTAGTCGGCGACCCGGCCCATCGCCCCGCGCAGGATCCGTTCCAGGGGAATGGGTTTGGCCCAGCGGCGTCCGGACCGCGCGCCCGAGAGCACGGCGATGCTGTCGGCGAGGCGGCCGACCTGGGTGGCGCGGTGGTCGAGGCGGAGCAGGTCGGCCAGCACCTCGGTGTCGGAGTGGCGCTCCTCCATCTCGCGCAGTTCGGCGAGCATGCTGGTGGTCATGGCCTGGGTGCGGCCCGCGATGTTCGCGAACGCGGCGCGCTCGGCCTTCCTGCGGCTCTCGCTCGCCCGCGTGGCGGTCTGCGCCTCGGCGACCTTGGCCTCGCCTTCGGCCCGCGCGGTGTCGGCGGCGGCGCGCGCTTCGGCGATCGCGGCGGCGGCCCGGGATTCGGCCGCCCACGCCGCATCACCTACGGCGGCCACGCGATCGGACGCGGCGGCCGTCGCCTCCCGCCCCGCCCGGCGTGCCGCGAGCGCGGCGGCCCGGTAGTGCACGGCGGTCGCGGTGGCGACCCACAGCGCCACGGCGGCGGCCCCGAGGACCACGGCCACGGCGGTGCGCGCCGCGGCGGGAACGCTGAACACGGCCGTGAGGACCGCCGCGACGGTCACCAGCGCGCCGCCGATCAGGAACGGAAAGGGGATGCGCCGGGCGGTCGCTCCACCCCGCACTTCTCCAGCCCCCTGCACCCGCACAGAACCCCAACCTTCCCGCTGCATCGATCGTCGGAGGGGCCCGGCCCCAGCCGTCCCCGACCCGGATTCGCGCGAAAGTTGCTGGCCACCAGGCACTTCCCTGTGCGGGATGAGCATAGCCCGATCGGGAGTACCCGGCTACCGGAAGCGCACGCAGTCCAGGAGCAGGAACAGCGGCCGCGGGAAGTTCTCCCGCCACCACGGATCGCGGCGTTGTTCGGCGGTCGGCCGTGGCTCGCGCAGACCGGTGACGGCGAACCCGGCGTCGGTGAGCATCCGCACGTGGTCCTCCAGGCTGAAGAACGTCTGCACCGACGCTGCGGGCGAGGTCTTCCCGGCGACTTGGAACGCTGCTCGACCGTGCGCGTGCCGAAGTACGCGTCGAGATCGAAACCCCGTGCCTCGGGCCGGTTCCGGTCGGCGCGCGCGACGTAGAAGCACGGGTGCATGCTGAGCACGATCAACCGTCCCGATGGGCGCAGTACCCGCGCGAACTCCCGGAATCGCTTGCCCGGCTCGATGATCCCGTGGGGCAGGCGGTTCGCCACCACCAGGTCCACCGACCGGTCGGCCACCGGCAGGTCGGCCACATCGGCGAGATGGAACACACTGGTCTGCGGGTGCGCCTCGGGGTGGCTCCGCGCCGCCGCCGCGAATTCGGCGCACGTGTCGACGCCGTGCACGAACTCCGCGCCCCGGCGGACCAATGCCCTGGTGAGATAACCTTCCCCGCATCCGGCGTCCAGCACGCGCAGTCCGTCGCACGCCCCGATCGTCTCGAGCAGCGCGGGATCGGTCAGTTCGGTCTGGAACCGATCCAGACCGCCGCGAACGACGTCCATCCAGAACTCGGCATTGCGCGCGTATGCCGCGGTTACTCGCTCGTCGCCGGGCACGGGCCTACGCTCGCGAACTCGAGGTCAGGTAGTCCTGTCCGCCGACGTACACCGTGTGCCCGGGTTCGGTTTCGGCGGAGGTCGCGTCGGCGACGGCGGTGGCGAACTCCAGCACGGTGGGCAGCGGGCCGTGGTCGCGCCGGTCCGTCACGGCGTCCGGGTTACGGCGTTCCAGCAGGCGGACGATGATGGTGCCGTCGATCATGTCGCCGGATACGACCGTGAAAGTGATTCCGTGAGCGGTGAATTCGGGGATCATCGCACGCAGTGCGTCCTCGCCGGCTCGCTTGCTGGCGGCGATCGGCAGGTAGTCCTCGGGCACGGGTTCGCGCCCGTGGAAATGCGCCTGGTGGCTCGTGACGAACACGATCCGCCCACCGCGCGGCAGGAGCGGCAGCACGGCGCGCACCAGGCCGACCTGCGCGTCCCGGTTCACGCGCATCGCGTAGTCGGGCGCCGCGCCGCGCTCCAAACCGCCGGATGCGTTGAGCACCAGCACATCCAGCCGCCCGAACTCCGCGCCGACCTCGGCGACCAACGCGCGCACCTGGGCTTCGTCGCACACATCGGCCCCCGCCACCGACGCGCTGCCGCCGTGGGCGCGGATCTCCCTGGCGATCGTCTCCGCGCGCTTGCGCTTCTCGCGGTAGTTCACGATCACGTGATCGCCCCGCGCGCCGAGCACCCGCGCGGTGTCGGCCCCGATGCCTCGTGACGCGCCGGTGACCAGCGCGACGCGCCGGGTCTGGTCCTGGGTGCCCACGGTTCTCCTCTCGCTCGCGGCA
Organism: Nocardia puris; assembly: GCF_036051655.1. Taxonomy (NCBI): domain Bacteria; kingdom Bacillati; phylum Actinomycetota; class Actinomycetes; order Mycobacteriales; family Nocardiaceae; genus Nocardia; species Nocardia puris. The sequence goes on from NZ_CP107943.1 coordinate 4,583,968, forward strand.
CGGAGCCCGCCGCTGTGCTTCTGATTCAGAATCACTATGGTGGTTCGAAATGAGAAGCGCAAGGGGCGCCAAACCGTCGCGCGGCCGGGCCGACGCCGCCGACGAGCCCGTGCTCGCGGTCACCGAGTTGCTCGGCCAGCGATGGGTGCTGCGCATCCTGTGGGAACTCGAGCCCGGCACGCTGGGCTTCCTCGAACTGCGGCGGCGGATGGGGCAGTGCTCGTCGAGCGTGCTGTCGGTGCGATTGCAGGACCTCCAGAACGCCGGACTGCTCGTCAAACGCGCCGACAAGTCCTACACACTGACCGCGGCGGGCACCGCGCTGTGCGCGGCGCTGGCGCCGGTGTGGGAGTGGTCGCGCAACCATGCCGACCTGCTGAAGTAGGCTGGCGTGCCCTCATCGACCACGGGAAAGAGATCATGGCGCAGTTCGAGAATGTCAGTGTCGCGAAGACGGCGAATGTGTACTTCGACGGCAAGTGCGTGAGCCACAACATCACGCTGGCCGACGGGACGGCCAAGTCGGTGGGCGTGATCCTGCCGTCCGTGCTGACGTTCACCACCGGCGCGCCCGAGATCATGGAACTGGTCCAGGGTGAGTGCAAGGTGACGCTGGCCGGCGAGACGGAGGCCGTCACCTACCGTGGCGGCGAGTCGTTCTCGGTGCCGGGGGACAGCTCGTTCCAGATCGAGGTGCTCGACACCGTCCACTACGTCTGCCACTTCGGCTGACGGGCACGCGGCGGCCGTCAGCGCAGGCTTCGCGCGGCGGCCGCGGCGATCGCCGCGGCGACTCCGCTCAACGCGGGGGAGTCCAGCTTCCATTGCTGCCAGTAGAGCGGCACATCGATGTGGGAATCACCGTCGATGGGCACCAGCGTCTCGGGCGTATCGTCCGTCGTCTGTAGGTCCGGCAGCATCCCCCATCCGAGCCCGAGCCGCACGGCCGTGCCATACGCGGTCGAGGACGGCACGTAATGGCGTGGCGGGTCGATCGGCTGACGGGTGCGCCGACGCATATGGCGGTCCTGAAGCTCGTCCTTCCGGTCGAAGATCACCACCGGAGCCGCCCCATACGCGCGTGAAGTCGGCCCCTCGCCGAACCACTTCCGCGCGAAGCCCGGTTCGGCCATTGGCCGGTAGCGCATCGCACCCAGCCTGTTCACCTTGCACCCCTGCACGGGTTTCGCCGTCGACGTGATGGCCGCCATCACCGTGCCGTCGCGCAGCAGGCGCGTGGTGTGCTCCTCGTCCTCGCGGTGGATCTCGAAACACACGCCCGCGGGAGCGTCGCGGAGCGCGGGCAGCACCCACGTTTCCAGCGAGTCGGCGTTGACGGCGATCGGGATGCGGATCGGGCCGTGCGCCGGGGCGTGCGCGTCGCCGAGTTCGCGCGCCGTGTCGCCCGCGAGCAGCTCGACCTGTCGCGCCAAGCGGAGCACGGCGAGCCCGGATTCGGTGGGGCGCACCGGTTTCGTGCGCAGCAGCAACACGCGGCCCGCCGCGTCCTCGAGCGCCTTGATGCGCTGGCTCACCGCCGAGGGCGTCACGTGCAGGCGTCGCGCCGCCGCGTCCAGGGTGCCCTCGGTGACCGCCGCGTTGAGGGCCCTGAGCTGGTCCAGCTGGAGATCCATATCAAGAAATTGTAATGATGCTTCAGAATCTTCAGCTTGTCTGGTTCGATCGAACGGCCCTAGCGTCGAGGGCGTGACGGTTTCCTCCGCGGCGTTCGCCGCGATCTCGGGTTTGGGTTTCGGACTGTCGCTGATCGTGGCGATCGGCGCGCAGAACGCCTTCGTGCTGCGCCAGGGTGTGCGCGGGCAGCACGTGGCCGCCGTGGTCGCGGTGTGCGTGGTGTCGGATGTCCTGCTGATCGCCGCCGGGATCGGCGGATTCGGCGCGCTGGTGCAAGCCGCGCCCGCGCTGATCACGGTGCTGCGCTACGCCGGAGCCGCGTTCCTGCTCGGGTACGCGGTGCTCGCGGCGCGGCGCGCGCTGACCTCGTCGGCGCTGGTGGTCGATTCGGCGGGCGCCTCGGTCGCTTTGGGCGCGACGGTGGCGACCTGCTTGGCCCTCACCTGGCTCAACCCGCACGTCTACCTCGACACCGTCGTGTTGCTCGGTTCCTTCGCGAACGGATACGCGGCCGCCGACCGGTGGTTCCTCGGCGCGGGCGCGATGGTCGCCAGTGCGCTGTGGTTCACCGCCCTCGGATTCGGTGCCCGCCGTCTCGGTCCGCTGTTCACCCGGCCGGTCGCGTGGCGGGTGCTCGATTCGGTGATCGCCGTCGTGATGGTGACGTTGGCGATCGGGCTCGTGCTGTCGTGAGGTGATGCTCCCGCCCTCGTCTAAGGTGAGGCTTAACTAAGTGTTCGCCGGAGGAGGGAGTGGTGTGGTGGTGCTCAGTCGCAGGGGCCTGTTCTCGGTGGCAGGTGTGGCGGGTCTGGCCGTCGGGCTCGCCGCGTGCGGCGGCGCGGACGACGGTGGGGGAGAGAAGGATTGGTCGTTCGTCGACGATCGCGGCGTCACCGCCGAGGCCGCGGGCACGCCGTCGCGCATCGTCGCGTTCAGCGGGGCCGCCGCGGTGCTGGTGGATCACGGGCTGGCCGACCGGATCGCCGGCGTGTTCGGTGACACGAGCGGCGGCGACACCGCCTTGCTCGGCGACCTGGACCTCGACACGGTGACGGTTCTCGGTGACCAGTGGGGCCAGTTCGACCTCGAGCGATACGCCGAGCTCGAGCCCGACCTTTTGATTACCGACACCTACATGGACGACAACCTCTGGTACATCCCCGACGACAACCGCGACAAGATCCTCGAACTCGCGCCCGCCATCGCCATCGGTGTGGCGAACAAGCCGCTGCCCGTCCCGATCGGCCGCTACATCGATCTCGCCCTCGCGCTCGGCGCCGACCCGGAGGCCGTACGGCTCCGCGATGCGCAGCAGCGTTTCGCCGCCGCCTCGCAGGCGGTGCGCGACGCCGTGGCCGCGCGCCCCGGTCTGCGGGTGCTGGCCTGTTCGGCGGCGGCCGACGCCTTCTACGTCTCCAACCCCGAGGTCTCCGCCGACCTGTCCTACCTGCGCGAACTCGGCGTCGACGTGGTGGTCCCCGAGCGCACCGAGGCGGGCGGCTTCTTCGAGAACCTGAGCTGGGAGTACGCCGACCGCTACCCGGCCGACCTCGTCATCCTCGACAGCCGCGGCTCGGCCCTACCGCCGGAAGCCCTTGCCGCCAAACCCGTTTGGCAACGCCTCCCCGCCGTCGTCGCGGGCCAGGTGGCCCCGTGGCACCCGGTCTTCCGCTTCTCCCACGCCGGCACCGCCCCGCTCCTCGAGGAATTCGCCGCCACCCTCGCCCGCACCGAAAAGGTGACCTGACCCGCTAGAAGGACTTGTGAGGGACGCCGGCGGTTAGGCCGCCGTCGATGACGAATTCGGCGCCGGTGCAGTAGGAGGATTCGTCGGAGGCGAGGTGCGCCACCAGATTCGACACCTCGTCGGGCTGCGCGGCGCGGCCGAGCGGGATCTGGAGGAAGTCGGCGGGGATGCCCTCGGTCATCGGCGTGCTGATCAGGCCGGGGTGCACCGAGTTGACGCGGATATTGTGCGGGGCCAGTTCCAGCGCGGTGGATTTGGTGAGTCCGCGCACGGCGAACTTGGTGGCGGTGTACCCGTGCAGGCCGGGGCTGCCGCGCATCCCCTCCACCGAGGAGATGTTGACGACCGATCCGCCGCCCGCGGCGATCAGCGCGGGCGTCGCCGCCTGCATGCCGAGGAACGTCCCGGTCAGATTGATGTCGATGATCCGCTGCCATTCCTCGAGCGCGAAATCCACCAGCAGGTTCCCGTTGACGATGCCCGCGTTGTTCACCAGCACGTGCAGTCCGCCGAACCGCTCGGTCGCGGCGGCCACCGCCGCGCGCCACTGCTCCGGTTCGCGCACGTCCAGGTGCTCGTAGTGGGCGGACTCGCCCAACTCGGCGGCCAGCGCCTTGCCGTCGTCGTCCAGCACGTCGCCGAGCACCACCCGCGCGCCCTCGGCCACGAACCGCCGGGCGTGGGCGGCGCCCATACCCCGCGCCCCGCCGCTGATCAGGGCCACCTTGCCGGTCAGTCGCGCCATCGCTGCCTCCGTTCGTCGCCGACGCGGAACACGTTACAGAAAGAGTGGCCGAGTGCGGCTCGACCAGTCCCATTTACCGGTCCCTCGTGGTGATAGTCGTCCGGCGCCGTGTGGCATCATCTAGTGAAACAGGTTCTATTTTTCGACCGGGATCGCGAGGAGGACCAGCATGGTGAGTCCGGACCGGGACGCCGACACCCGCGTACGGCGGGCGATCCGGCGGGCGGGCGTGCCCGACTCTCCGCGCGTCCCCGACGGCGCCCTCGTCGACCTGCCCGGCCGGGGCAGCACCTACGTCACCGACATCCCCGGTCCGCCGGGCGCGCCGACGCTGATCCTCCTGCACGGCACCGCCAGCACCGCGACCCTCACCTGGTTCCCGGCGCTCGCGTCGCTGGCCGAGCGCTACCGCGTCGTCCTGTTCGACCAGCGGTGGCACGGCCGCGGCATCCGCACGCGCCCGTTCACGGTCGCCGACTGCACCGATGACGTGATCGCGATCGCCGACGCGCTCGAGCTGGAGCGCCCGATCTGCGCCGGCTATTCGCTCGGCGGCATGGTCGCGCTGTCGGCGGCGCACCACCATCCGGATCGCGTCGCGGGCATCGTGCTGTGCGCGACGCCCTATCGGTTCCGGGAGAAGTTGCGCGAGAAGGCCTTTCATCGGGCGTTCGGCGCGATGGCGGGTGCGCTCGGCCCGTACTCGCTGCGCCGCGTCGCCAGGTTCGGTGAACGGCTGCCCGACGTTCCTGAGAATATCTGGGACACCGAGGGTTTCGAGCGCTGGGCGATGAAGGAGTTCCGCAGCACCAGCGGGTGGGCGGTGGCGCAGGTCGTCGCGGAACTCGGCCGGTTCGACGCCTCACCGTGGCTGCCCACGCTGAAAACCCCCACCTCGGTGGTGATCACCACGCGTGACCACGCGATTCCGGTCTACCGGCAGCTGGAGATGGCGACCATGATTCCCGGCGCGACCATCCATCTGGCCGCCGTGGGGCACGCGGGCTGCGTCTTCGGGGCCGAACGTTTCGTGCCCGCGCTGCTGGATGCGTGCGAGTCGGTCGCGGAGCGGATCTGAGAGAGGTCTCCCTGTTCGGCGGCTCTGGCGAACAGGGTGGCCGTGGTCAGTCCGATGCGCGTGCCGCGGTGAGCAATTCGTCGATGACCTGCGGCACCGCGTCGGCCAGGACGTCGACGTCGGGCATCAGGTCGGCGCACGCGATGAACCCGAAATCCAGATCGCCGTTATTGGACAGCACGGTGACGGTGAGGCCCGCCCCGTGGAAGACCGGGCCGAACGGATACATCGCGTCCACCTTGACGCCCAGGAAGTACAGCGGCACCGGCGGTCCCGGCACGTTCGACACCACGAGGTTGTGCACCACCGGGTGGTGCTCGGCCAGCTTCAGCGCGGAGTAGGCGCGCGAGGCGAGCCGGAACACGTTGGGCGGCGCGTACTTCGACCAGTCCTGCAGGAAGTCGGCGCCGATCAGATCGTGCTCGTCCTTGGCGTCGCGGTTGGCCGCGGCGACAGCGCGCAGCCGCGCGACCGGATCGTCGATATCGGTGCCGAGTTCGGAGAACAGCGAGGAGACCTTGTTGATGCCCTCGGTGTGGCGGGTGGATCCGTGTACCGAGACCGGCACCGACGCGATGAGCGACTTGTCCGGCAGCTCACCGTGTTTGTCCAGGTAGGTTCGCAGCACACCGCCCACGACGGTGAGCACCACGTCGTTGACCTTCACGCCGAACGCGGTCTTGATCTCCTTGATGGCGTCGAGATCGGTCGCGGTGAACGCCACCGCGCGCCGCGCGCCGATCGCCCTGTTGAACGGGGTGCGCGGCGCGGTGAGCGGAATCGCCATGCCCGCCTGGTTGTTTCGCCGCCGCTGCGCGAAACCGGCCAGCATGCCGACGGTCTTCGGCACCATGCCGAGCACGCCCGCACGACCCGGAAAGCGAATCGCGGCCTCCGCCAGCAACTTCCACGTGGCGGGCGCGGGGTCGGCCGGCGCACTGTCGACCGTGTCCACCCGTGCCGCGCCCGGCTCGATATCGCACAGGTGCATCATCATGTTCGTTCCGGTGATGCCGTCCACCGCGGCGTGGTGGTACTTGCAGATCACCGCGACCTTGCCGTCGTCGAGGCCCTCCACCACGAACATCTGCCACAGCGGTCGGTTCCGGTCCATCGGCGTGCTCGCGATCTCGCCGACCAGTCGCGCCAACTCCTCGTGCCCGCACGGGCTCGGGGCCCGCACGAGGCGGATGTGGTGGTCGAGATCGAAATCGGGGTCCGCCACCCAGACCGGATGGTCCAGGTTGAGCGGCACCTCGCGCACGCGCCTGCGCATCTGGGGCACGAGGGGCAGGCGACGGCCGAGTTCGGCTTTGAAGGTGTCGAAGGAGTACGGCGCGCCCTCCGCGGCGGGGTCCAGGACGAGCAGCGCGCACACGTGCAGGTGCTGCGTCCCGGTCTCCAGGTAGAGGAAGCTCGCGTCCAATCCGGTCAGTCGTTCCATAGCGAAAGACTACTAGAACGTGTTCTAGTTTTGAAGCGGTGTATTCCGGGAGATTCGTCACAGTGACGCGGTCTATGGTCAGGAAGAGGGTGGATTTTCACCTCGGGGATGCGGCTCGGGATGTGGCTGTAACAAGTTTCAGACATGACCGTCGTGGTTCTGTGTGTTACTGGAAGTCGCAGCTATGTGTAAGATGATTGCTACAGCCGTGCAGGAAGCTGACTCTCCGCGCGGTGCGTACGCACGATGACCAGGGAGTACCGATGAAGATACTTCGCAAGGCGGACCCGCGGCCGGACGTCGATCCGGGGGAGGTCGCCCTCCACGCGCGCAACGTGCAGTTCGACTGGGCTGATACGCCGCTGCACTGGATGGCCGACGAGCCGATCGCCTCGCACCTGATCAACTCGCTCAATCTGCTGCTCCCCGAGGGTGAGCGCATGTTCTGCGCGGCCTACGCCGAGGCGCTGCCGTACGTGAAGGACGAGAAGCTGCGCGAAGCCATGCTCGGCTTCATCGGCCAGGAGTCCATGCACGCCGAGACGCACGACAAGGTGCTGCACGAGGTGCTCGCGGCCAACGGCATCGACCCCATGCCGTACGTGCGCCAGGCCGAATACCTGTTCCGGAAGACCCTGGGACCCAAGAGCGTCGAAGGCCGCGCGCAGCGGCAGGTGATGGTGGAACGGCTCGCGTTCATCGCGTGCCTGGAGCACTTCTTCGCGTTCCTGGGCGACTGGGTACTCAACGCCGACCTGGAGAAGTTCGGCGCCGACCCGCGCGTGGCCGATCTGTTCCGCTGGCACGGCGCCGAGGAGGTCGAGCACCGCCACGTCGCGCACGATGTCGCCGTCTACTTCGGCGCGGGCTTCGTGCGGCGGTCGGCGCTGATGACGATCGTGTTCCCGATCTTCCTGGCGCTGGTCTTCCGCGGCACCAAGTACATGGTCCACCAGGACCCGAGCCTGCCCGATCTGGGCTACCCCCGCCTGCTCAAGCGCGTACTGGGCTCCATGTGGCGCGGTGCGCTGCCCGGCGTGCCCTCGCTGCTGTGGAGCGCGGTGTCGACGTTCAACCCGCGCTACACCCCCGAGTCGGTCGGCTCCACGGCGCAGGCGGTGGCCTACCTGGCCGCCTCCCCGGCGGCGCGCGCGGTCGCCTCGTGAGCCCACGCGTCATTCCGGAGCGCGTGCCCGCCGACCTGTTCGGCAAACGCGAATCGGACCGCACCACGAAGGTGCTCGACGCGGTCGCCACCGCGCGCCTGCGCTGGGCCACCCTGGTCAACCGCCGGGACCTGACCACCAGGGTCGACGACCGTCGCATCGCGCTGGTGGTGACCGAACGGCGCGTCGAGGCGCACGACCAGGACGTGGTGAGCCTGCGCCTCGAGGCGCCCGACGGACGGGAGCTCCCACCGTGGCGGCCGGGCGCGCACCTGGATCTGGAGTTGCCGTCGGGACGGTTGCGGCAGTATTCGCTGTGCGGCGACCCGGCCGACATCCGCGCCTACCGGGTTGCCGTGCGGCGCATCCCGGAGGGCGGCGGCGGTTCGGTGGAGGTTCACGACGAGTTGCCGGTCGGTTCGCGCCTGGTGGTGCGCGGTCCGCGCAACGCCTTTCCGTTCGCGGTGCCGGGGTACGGATCACCCTCGGTGCACCTGCATTTCGTGGCGGGCGGCATCGGGATCACGCCTATCCTGCCGATGGCACGCCTGGCCGTGCGCCTCGGACTGGACTGGTCGATGGTGTACGTCGGCCGCAGCCGCGACACCATCCCGTTCCTGGACGAGGTCGAATCCTTCGGCGACCGCGTCACCGTGCGCACCGACGACGAGCACGGCCTGCCCGACGCGGCCGCGCTGCTGCCCGGCGTCACCACCGGCACCGCCGTCTACTGCTGCGGCCCGGTGCCGATGACCGACACCGTCGCCGCGGCGGTGCGGCACCTGCGCGGGGTGGAACTGCATTCCGAACGGTTCTCGCCGCCGCCCGTGGTGGACGGCAAACCGTTCGAGATCGAATTCGCCTCCACCGGACAGGTGATCGAGGTGCCCGCCGACGAGTCGGCGCTGGCCACCATCCTGAAATACCGCCCGGATCAACCGTATTCGTGCCGCCAGGGCTTCTGCCGCACCTGCAAGGTGCGCGTGCTGTCCGGCACGCCCGAGCATCGCGAGTCCGTCCTCACCGAGGACCAGCACGCCGCGGGGGAGATGCTGGCCTGCGTATCGCGTTGCGACGGTGGGCGTCTCGTCCTGGACCTGTAAGCCAAACTCTTCCCACCTGGAGATGTCGATGACGACGGATATGGACTCGGCCGTGACCGAGCGGATCGTGCGCAGCGGTGAATTCGAGCTGGCCGTCTACGAATACGGAGATCCGGCCGCGCCCACCGTGCTGCTCGTGCACGGCTGGCCCGACACCCACCACCTGTGGGATCGGGTCGTGCCGCTGCTGGCGGACCGCTTCCACGTGGTCACCTACGACACCCGCGGCCACGGCGCCTCCACCCGTACCCGCCGCACCGCCGACTTCCGCCTCGAGGAACTGGCCGCCGACTTCTTCGCCGTCGCCGACGCGGTGAGCCCGGATCGTCCCGTGCACGTGCTGGCCCACGACTGGGGTTCGGTGCAGGTGTGGGAGGCCGTGTGCGAGCCGGGGGCGGCCGAGCGCGTCGCCTCGTTCACCTCGGTGAGCGGGCCGAACCTCGACCACCTCGCCAAGTGGGTGCGGGCCCGCCTGGCGCGGCCCACCCCGCGCAACGTGTGGCAGCCGGTGAGCCAGCTGCTCTCCTCGGCCTACACGTTCTTCTTCATGACGCCCGGCCTGCCGCGCGCGGCATTCGGCGCGTTCGGCACCGAGGAGCGCTGGCAGCGCGCGGTGTCGCTGATGAACGACACCCCGCCGGCCAACGTCAAGCTCGGCGCGACGTTCCGGCAGGACATCGTGGACGGCCTGCTGATCTACCGGGCCAATATCGTGCCGCGCCTGCTCGCGCCGCGCGAACGCAGCACCGACGTGCCGGTGCAGCTGATCGTCGCGGGCCGCGACGTGGCCGTGCGTCCCGCCGGCTACGACGACGAGCGCCGCTGGGTGTCGCGGCTGTGGCGTCGCGACGTGCCCGCCGGGCACTGGATGCCGTTCTCGCATCCGGAGCTGCTGGCCACCGCCACCGCCGAACTGATCGACACGCTGGACGGCGCGCCGGCCCCGCGCGGGCTGCGTCGCGCCGAAACCGACCGCACCCGTAGGCCTTTCGACGACCAGCTGGTCGTCATCACGGGCGGCGGCAGCGGCATCGGCCGCGAGACCGCGCTCGCCTTCGCGCGGCTCGGCGCCGAGATCGTGCTCTCCGACATCAATCTGGACGCCGCCAAGGAGACCGCCGAACTGGTCGCCGCCGAACACGGTGTGGCGCACGCGTATCGGCTGGACGTGGGTGACGAGGCCGAGGTCACCGCGCACGCCGCCGAGGTGATCGCCGCGCACGGCGTGCCCGACATCCTGATCAATAACGCGGGGATCGGCCAGGCGGGCGGCTTCTTCGACACGCCGTCGGCGGAGTTCGACCGCGTGCTGCGCATCAACCTGGGCGGTGTGGTGAACGGGTGCCGCGCCTTCGGCGCCGCGATGGCCGAGCGCGGGCTCGGCGGGCACATCGTGAATCTGTCCAGCATGGCGGCGTTCTCGCCGCAGCAGGGCTTCAGCGCCTACTCGACCAGCAAGTCGGCGGTGTTCATGTTCTCCGACTGCCTGCGCGCGGAACTGGCCGGGCGCGGCATCTCGGTGCACACCATCTGCCCCGGCATCGTCCACACCAATATCGTTGCCACCACGACATTCTCGGGTCTGAGCGCCGAGGACGAGAAGGCCAAGCAGGCCAAATACGACAACCTGTACCGGATGCGCCGCTACACGCCCGACAAGGTGGCCGACCAGATCGTGCGCGCCGTGCGCGAGGACCGCAGCATCGTGCCGGTGACGCCGGAAGCGCGGTTGCAGTACCAGTTCAACCGGTTCGCGCCGGCGGTCGTGCGGTTCTTCGCCGCCCGCGTGAAGTTGACCTAGCTCGAATTCTCCGGCGCCCGGTGCAATTCGGCCTCGATGGCCGCAACGCGCCGGGTGTCGATGCCCCACGGGTGCGCGACGCCGACCTGACGATCCAGGTCCCAGAGTACGCACCGCTCACCGGGTTTCGCGACCATCGACCACGCCACCACCGTGCGGCCGAGTTGCTCGGTCATCGAACCGTGCGCGGCGGCGTTCTTCGGCGCGGAGCCCTCGGGGTAGTGGTGCAGGAACCGGCCGTAGGCGGCGGTGCAGAACGCCGCGTACCGCTCGGTGCACAGGATGAGGCCGTGCCAGGCCTCGTCCACCGCGTGCGAGGGCATCCCGATCACCTGTCCGTCGCGCATCGCCGCGCCGCAGCAGCGCAGCCACTGCCGCAGCCCGGTGGCGATCAGCTCGCGCGGCTGCCACGGGCAGGTCTTGAACACCGCCTCGGGCAGTTCCAGGGCGGCGACGGCCTGATCGACGTCGCGCAGGTCGACCTGGCGGCGCAACCGGTTACCGAATCGAAAAACGGACACAATCCACTGTACGACCGCGCGGCCCTACGATTCCCGTATGGCTTTCATGGTCCTGGTGGTGGTGGGTGTCGGCGTGCTCGTCGTGGTGGGGGTGATCATCGCGATCGTGGTGGTCGTGATCAACGCGGTGAACTCGGGAAACCAGGGGTTCGGCGGGACGGGCGGGTCGCCGTGGACGGCCGGCGGGGCGGGCGTGGACCACGATCATCACCAGCGCCACGATGGCCACAGCGGGTCGGATTTCGGCGGATTCGGCGGGTCGGACTCCGGGTCCGATTCCGGTGGAGGGAGCAGCAGCTGTGGCGGCGGGAGCAGCAGCTGTGGCGGCGGGAGCAGCAGCTGTGGCGGCGGTGGCGGGGGTTGCGGCGGCGGATCGTGAGCGGAGCTTGACCTGAACCTACCTCGAGGTTGAATGCTGGTCTTCGTCGATGTGAGACGAGATCGGGAGGTCGAGGATGCGTGCGGTGGTAGTGGAGGAGTTCGGCGGTCCGGAAGTGCTGTCGGTGCGGGAGGTGCCCGAGCCGGTGGCCGGCGCGGGTGAGGTGCTGGTGCGGGTCGCCGCCGCCGACGTGATGTACCTCGATACCCGGCTGCGTTCGGGATGGGGCCTGGACTTCTTCCCGCTCGAACTGCCTTATGTACCGGGCGGCGCGATCGCGGGCACGGTGATCCAGGTCGGCCCCGGCGTGGATCCGGTGTGGATCGGCAAGCGGGTGAGTTCGCGAACGGCGGCGAGCGGGATCGGCGGTGGGCTGCCCATCGGCGGCTACGCCGAACTCGCCCTGGCCAAGGCCGACACGCTCGTGGAAGTGTCGCAAGAGCTTTCGGTGAGCCAGGCCGTCGCGCTGGTCCACGACGGCAGGACCGCGCTGGCCGTGTTCGAGCGCGCCGCGCCCGAGCCGGGGGAGTGGGTGCTGACTACCGCGGCCGGTGGTGGGCTCGGCACCTTGCTCATCCAATTCGCCCGCGCGGCAGGCGTTCGCGTCGTCGCGGTGGCGCGCGGGGCGGAAAAGCTCGCGCTGGCCGCGCGGCTCGGCGCGGACGCCGTGGTCGACTACTCCGAGGACGGGTGGACCGACGCCGTGCGCGCGGCGTCCGGTGGCGCCGTGCACGTGGTGCTGGACGGTGCGGGCGGCGAACTCGGTGGGGCTGCGGCCACGACGCTGGCCGACGGCGGCCGGTTCCTCGGATACGGCTCGGCCGCCGGGGATTTCGCCGAGCTGGATACCGAGGCGCTGACGGAGCGCGGGGTGGAAGTGGTGGACTTGTTCGGAATCTCGGGCGCCGTCGCGGACTGGAACGCTCTGGCGCGGCGTGCGCAAGAGGCCGTCGCGACCGGTGAAATCGAAGTGGTGATAGGTCAGACCTTCCCCCTGGCCGAAGCCGACCGTGCCCACGCCGCAATCGAATTCAGGAAGTCGGTGGGCCGGACGGTGCTCGAGTTGTGACTTGTCCGGCAATGCCTGCGATCGGCAGCCGACGGCGCTAGGGTGCCTGCGTGCAGACACTCATCGTCGTCGGTGCCGTCGCCACCGTCCTCATTCTTGTTGTAGCAGTTGTCCAATTCGCCGGTCGCCCACCGGCTTCCGACGTGCGCCGCACTCGCGGCGAGGAGGTCGCCGACGATCGCGAGTGGGTGGACGCGGACTGACCTACCTCGCGGGGGTCAACACCACCACGGCGATCGGCCGCGTGGTCTTCTTCTGATATTCGCTGTAGCGACCCTGATTCACCTTGTCGACGAGCTCCCAGCGCCGCTGGTACTCGGGATCGTCCGGATAGGTCGCGTGCGCAACGGCTTTCATCGTGTTGCGCCCGATCTGGATCTCACAATCCGGCTGCGCCTTCACATTCGCCAACCAGCCGGGTGGCCGCGGCGACCCGCCGTTGGACGCCGTCACCAGGTAACTACCCCCGTCCCGCGCGTAGGTCAGCGCGGACGTGCGCGGCTGCCCCGTCTTGCGCCCCACCGTGCGCAGCAGCAGCGTGGGGTTCCCGAACAGCAGGCGATGCCCCACCCACCCGTCGCTCTTCTCGTAGACCCATTGGTGCACTCGCAGCACATTCGCGAACAGACTGGCCATATCTGACCCTCCGGTAAGTTTCCGTTTCCCCCACCCTACGCCCCCACCGCAACCGGATTGGAGATCCCCCACTCCCGCCAGGTACCATCCCCCTCGTCGCGGAAACCAGCGCATTCGGGGCGGTAGCTCAGTCGGTTAGAGCCGTGGACTCATAATCCATTGGTCGCGGGTTCGAGCCCCGCCCGCCCCACAAACCCCCTCTCACCTGCGTTTTTGTGAAACCGTCGAGAGGTTTCGATCCAGAACAGCGCTCCTACGGCAATGGATTGTCGCCGGAGGGCGGTTCGACTGCGTCCTCCCGCCGGATGTCCTGCGGCGGTGGGTTTTCGACCGAGCGGACGCGGTCTGCGCTGGACCGGTCGCCGTGCGGTGAGTGTGCGGGTCGCTCAGGTGAAATCCGCGAGGTGGTCCCGCACCCATTGCGCGTAGGTGCGGCCGGGTGTGCCGGTGAGGTCTTCCACGGTCGAGGTCGGTCGTCCGGGCGAGTCGGCCAGTCCGGCCAGGCCTGCGAGGATGGCGTCGGCGTATTCCGGTGCGATCCAGCGTATTTCCGCCTTCGCCCGCTCGCGCGGGATCTCCTGCCAGGTGAGTTCGCGGCCCAGCGCCGCCCCGATGGTGGCCACGGGCTCGACCCTGCTCAACGGCGTCGGGCCGGTCAGTTCGTAGCGGGCCCCGGCGTGGCCGTCGCCGGTCAGCGCGCGCACCGCGACCGCCGCGATATCGGCCTCGTGCAGGAGCGTCATCGTCGCCGCGCCGTAGGCCCCGCGCACCACATCGCCGGCCCGGATCTGCGGCGCCCATTCGAGGGTGAGGGTGGCGAATCCGTGCGGCCGCAGGAAGGTCCATTCCAGTCCGGACGCGAGGATCGGCCGCTCGATGATCGCGTGCGCCGCGCCGATCGGGTTGTCCTGCTCGTCGACCGCGGCCGAGGACAACAGCACGATCCGGCGCGCGTGCGCGGCGATCACCTCGACCGCCGCATCCGCCACCGCCGCCGAGAGCATCGGCCACGTCAGGTACACCGTGTCCACACCGGCCAGCGCCGAGGCAAGGGTGCCGGGTTCGGTCAGATCGCCGGGCGCGATCTCGACGCTCGACGGTAGCGAGGCCGCCGCAGGATCACGGATCAGTGCGCGCGCACCGCGGCACCCGAGCCGATGAGTTGGGCGGCGACCTGGCCGCCCACATGTCCGGTAGCGCCGATCACGAGAATTCTGTTCGTTCGAGCCATAGTCCAGACCCTAAGCAGGGAACTTACCCTTGGAAAGGGCATACCTCGAGGTAAGCTCTGGAGATGGCGGTAGGTTTCCGGGCGGCGAAGGGTACGCCCGCCGGCGGCAGTGACGTATTCGACAGCGATTGCCCCGCGCGCACCGTCCTCGACAAGCTCACCAGCCGCTGGGGCGTGCTGATCCTGGCGGCCCTGTACGACGGCCCCCTGCGCTTCCACGTCCTGCGCGACCGGATCGGGGGGATCAGCGAGAAGATGCTGTCCCAGAATCTGCGCACTTTCACCGAATACGGCCTCGTCGAACGCACCGTGCAGCCGACCATGCCCCCGAGCGTTTCGTACTCGCTGACCCCGAGGGGCGCGGAAGCGGCCGCTCAGCTGCGCGGGCTGCTGGAGTGGGTGAGTACCAACGCCGAGGCGATCGTGGAGTTCCGCATGCGCCCGGGGCGCGACTAGCGCCGAATCGTCTACTGCGTCAATGGGTTCTGGATCGCGGGCTGGTCATCTCCCGACGCTGCCCGTCGCGCCGCCGTGATCTCCTCGGCGTGCTCAACGGCCCAATCCGCCAGGGCGGACAGCGGTTTCAGCAGGGAGAGCCCGAGTGGGGTGAGGCTGTACTGAACGCTCGGCGGGACGGTGGGGAAGACCTCGCGGTCGACCAGCCCGTCGGTTTCCAAACCGCGCAGGGTCCGGGTGAGCATCCGCTGGCTGATGCCCTCGATCTCACGGTGCAGTTCGTTGAAGCGGTGCGGGCGGCGGGCGAGCAGGGTGATCACCAGCATCGGCCATTTGTCGCCGACGTGTCGCAGCATGTCGGTCACGGGGCATTGCCCGTATTCACCGGCGGGCACCGGGCTGGGGAGCGGCGCGCTGACCAGGGAAGGCACATCCGTGTGCGTATCGGACATGAAACTGCCTCCTTACGCTCGGCCGGTCGGTTGCCGATGATCGTCGTCGTACCGATCGTATCCATCGGAGGAGCAGGAACGTGCCAGAGAGTAATCGTCGCGTCGTCGTGGTCAGCGGCGGCACCGATGGAATGGGGCGCGCGCTTTCGCTCGCGCGGGCGGCGCGGGGCGACACGGTCGTCGCGCTCGGTAGCAGCGAGGACAAAGGGCAGCGCCTGCTCGCCGACGCCGAGCGGCTGAATGCTCCCGGGCGCGTGGAGTTTCTCGGCGTCGATCTGTCCGATATCGCCGCGACCGAATCCGCGGTCGAGCGGATCACGCGCCGCCACAACGTCATAGACGCCCTCGCCCTGTTCGCCAATCGGCAGGCGCCCCGCCGAATCGTCACCGTCGACGGTCTGGAACGGACCTTCGCCCTGTACTACCTCAGCCGGTATCTGCTCGGCCAGGGGTTGTCGGAGTCCTTGCGGCGCAGCGCTTCTCCGGTCATCGTCAACGTCGCGGGCACCGGCACCGCTCGGGGACGCGTCCACTGGGACGACCTGTCACTGGCTCGGCGATACAGCACGCTCGCCGCCCAACTCCAGGCCGGGCGGGCCAACGACCTGCTCGGAGCCGGTTTCGCCGCCCGCCCCGACGAGGTGATCAAGTACGTCCTCTACCACCCCGGCTTCACCAAGAGCGGCGACCTCACACCCCTCTCCGCGCCCATGCGCGGACTGATCCGCGCGGCCGCCCGAATCGCCGCTCGGACCATCGATTCCGCCATCGCCCCGATCCATGATTTCCTCGACCACCCGCCCGCCGCACCCCTCACCGCCGTCGACCGGGGAAACCCCGTACCCCTCACCAACCCCGCCTTCGATCCCGCGAACGCGCAGCGGCTCATGGACGTGACCGAAGAGCTTCTACAGCGCGCTCGTGCCGCACGCGCCAGCTGAGCCCGCCGACCAGCGGTCGTCATCTGTGGCACCACAAGGCGGTCGCCCGAGTTCGCGGAAGGGCACACGCCTGTCGAACGACGATCAGCGATGGCGCTCGGTGTTCGCCCCGGCGGCGTGCCGGCTAGGAATCGCTCGGTCGGCGAACCTTGAACCCCACCCGCGCGTGCACGTTGCCGCTACCGTCGGTGGCCCGCCAGCTCTGCGTGCGGCGTTCCGATGGGAGACCGGAGAGACCGCGTTGATCCCAGGTGCGCCGACTTCAGGAGTCGGAACATCTCTTGGGCCAAGAGCTTTCGACCCGATCGGTCGCGAGCAGCCGGGACCAGCTCTGTTGCTGTCGCCGGGAGTGCGCGGCAGACATGCCGTCGTTTCTCGGTGGACGAGTAGCAGCGGATCACCCGTGTGCGGGGACTCAGTAGCGCGGTGGGGGTTGTTGACCGTAGCCGGGCGCGGGTTGGGCAGGTTGCCCGTACGGGGGTGGGGTGGGTTGGCCGTACGGGGGTGGGGTGGGTTGGCCGTACGGGGGTGGGGTGGGTTGGCCGTACGGGGGTCCGTAATGGCGGCGGGGTGCGGCGGCGAGCCAGCGGCCGGTGGAGCCGGAGGCGGCGAGGATGAGGATCAGGAGGGCAAGGATGAGTCCGATGATGCTGCCGACTCCGGCTGCGGGGGCTTCGGAACCCAGGCTGATGACGGCGGAGACCAGATTGAGGACGCCCCCGACGCAGGACAGCAGGATGAGAATGACGCGACCGGCGCGCTTGCGGCCGATCAGCAACAGGGCGCCGAGGAACCACAGGAGGCCGACGACGATGTTGATGCCGCCGATGGTCTGGAGGCCGGTGATGTGCTCCTGGGCGCTGCCCTGGCCCAAGCGATTGGACAGCTTCTCGATCTCGTTGGCGGCGTTGAGTGCCATGGTCGCCGAGAAGCCGCACAGCAACCCGACCACGACGCCCAGGAAGCCCGCGGCGAGGGCGGTGCCGCCACTGGGTTGGCCGAATCCCGGCGCACCGTAACCGTATCCGGGTGGGTAGCCGCCAGCGTTCGGATAGGGTCCCGGATTCGCCGGGTACGGCGCTTGATACGCGCCCGGCATCGGTCCACGTTGCGGCCCATACGGATAGCTCATGACAACTCCCCTTCGCTGTACAGGCGGGACACTACCGGTAGCGCGGGGCCGGGCGGGAATCAGGAATACGGAGTCCGGGTCTCCTGCACTCACCTGATAGCGACGACGATGGCGTCGGTGACGGACTTCCAGGCGATGGCGGTTTCGAGGAAGCCGGCGTCGGTGAGATGGGTGGTGTGCCAGGAGGGTGGGTGGGTGACGCCCTTGGTGTGGTTGGCGAAAATTGTTCGGCTGCGGGCGTATTCGTCGGCGAGGCCGGGTTCGGCGGCGACGAGGGACCACCATTCGTCCCAGTCGACGGCGCCCTGCGCGCGGGCTCGGTCGGCGTGCGCGCTCTGCAGTGATTCGTGGAGGGTGTTGAGGAGTGGGGTTTCGGGGTCGGGCGTGTGGTCGGCGTTGAGGAAGATTCCGCCGGGGCGGACGAGTTTGGCGAGGTCGGTGTAGAGGCGCGTCAGGGGGTCGGGTTGCATCCAGTGGAGGGCGGTGGCGGTGAGGACGGCGTCGAATGGCTCGGGGGGTAGGTCGTCCATCCAATCGGGTTGCGCGAGGTCGGCGGTGACGAAGGTGATCCGGTCGTCGCCGGCGAAGGAGCCGCGCGCGATCGCCAGCAATGTCGGGTCCATGTCGACGGCCACCGAAGTCGCGTCCGGGAAGCGGGCGAACAGGCGCCTGCTGATGGTCGCCGTCCCGCACGCCAGGTCGAGCACGCGGGGTGCCGGCCCCACGGCCGCCTCGACCAGATCGAGCATGATCCGGAAGCGGTCCTCGCGATCCGGCAGGTAGAACTCCTGCTGACGATCCCAGCTCAGCTGCCACTGCTCCCAGTCCATATGTACTCCTCACGCTTCGCACCCGGCCGCGGTGCACCCTACCGGCTATGGTGGTGACCTTCGCGCAGGCGGGAGACGTGGCGCCGGGATACGGGACGCCCGGTGGGCGACCCGCGCCGTTCAACTGTTCTTCGCGAACGTGACCGTGCGCGCGTACGGCCGGAAGCCCAGGTCCCCGTAGAGGGCGACCGGGCCGGGGCGGTCGGCGACCGGGTAGACGATGGCACTCTGCGCGCCGAGGTCGCGGAGGCGGTGGAGGGCGGCCAGGCAGACGGCACGGGCCAGCCCCCGGCGGCGGAAGTCGGGGGCGGTCCCGACCGGTTCGAGCTCGCCCACCGCGTTGCGGTCGTCGAACCAGAGGAGGCAGTTGGCGGCGAACGTGCCGTCGGGAGCTTCGATGACCCAGTCGAGATCGGGGCGGTACGGCCAGGTGGACATGACGTTGCGGTACCTGTCCTCGGTGAGGAGGGAGGGCGCCCAGGCCGCTCGGTGGACGGCGACGCGGGACGGCAGGTCCACCTCGCCCCGGACCGGGCGGGCACGGAAACCCGATGGCAGCTCCGGTTCGGGGAGGACGTCGAGCGGGCGGGTCATATAGGAGAAGCGGTGCGAAATGTCTTGTCGGACATAGCCGTAGCATTCGAGCGCGGTGGTCAGGTGGTACTCGGAATCCAGGACCGTGACCGTCGTCCGTGATGTCGTGGCGACGTCGGTGAACCAGTCGAGCACGGCGGTGGTCAGGTCCGGATGGGACGGGTCGACCTGGAGGAACAGCTCACCGGGCGGTTCGGCCCAGCCCCAGGCGAGTACCTCGCCGCCGGCTTCCCGCAACGCTGTCAGCCAGTTGGGTTCGTGGCCGGCGGGATGACTGCGCTGCCACGCCAGGTCGCCGATATGCCAGAGGCTGGAGGGGGACCACACACGTTGCGCGAGGGTCTGCATGGCTCTGAGGTCGCCGGGGCCGGCGTAGCGTCGCATCCGCACTGTGGTCACCCACTGGATCTTGCGGCACTCGAGGAGGGACGCCAATCGAATTTCGAGCGGAGACGAGTTCGGCGGGGAATGGCCGAGGGGGCTCCCGCGGCGCCTAGGCTCGCACCCATGACCGCATGGATCGAGGTCCTCACCGCGCTCACGACCGGCCCTGACCTGCCCATCAGGGCGGCGATCCGGGAAGTGGCGCCGAAGGAAGAGACGGCGGGGGTCGCGTTCTTCGCGTCGGCGGGGAAGTTGCCGGTGGTGGTCGCGGTGGGGGACGGGTGCCGGGTGTGGCGGGCCGGGAAGAAGCTGCGGGTGGAGGACGGGCAAGGCAGGCCCGTCTTCATCACCGACGGAGCGCGAGGGTGGGACTTCTCCGGGCACGCCGAGCGGCCGCGCACCGGACCGATCGACCGGGTCCGGTACTTCGGCGAGCATCAGTTTCTCTTGGAGCGGCGCCCCGCTAGTGAGTGGGCGGGTGACGATTTCACCCAGCCGGCGGGCCCCGTCGAGGAGGTCGATTTCGCCGGACGCCGTTGCTGGACAGTGGAACTCGCGCCACCGCCGCACAAGCCGATGCCGTTGCGCATCTGGGTGGACATCGAATCCGGTCAGATGCTGGGATACCGCGCCGAACAGGCCGGTGTCGGTGCGCAATTCGAGGACCCGGTCATCGGCGAGGAGATCGACGACGCGGTATTCACCTGGGCGGGGCCGGTTCTCACGATGGAGGAGTACGAACGGGAACAGCGCGACCGGCGGGAGGCGGAGCACGCCGCGCAGATCGCGAGGTTCGCGGAGCTGGTCGGCGCCTCGTCGCTCGACACCCGAGTCCGGGTCGACTTCACACCCGAAACCGTGCACTTCCGTGAACCCGGCGGGTTCGACGCCTACAACCGGCACACGATGCTGTCCCGCCGCCCGCGCGGGCCCGAGGCGTGGACGCCCAGTTGGGGGCCGGTGCACTACGTCTGGTCGACGCCCGGCTGGGACTGGGCGGCCGCTGTCATCGAGCACGACCTCGACGAGGACGCGCTGCGGACGCTCCAGAACTCCCTGCACCCGGGCGAGCCCGTCGACCGGCAGCGCCGGATCGAACCGCCCGGACGCGGGTGGGTGCGGTAGGCGGGTCTCGCCGGTTGCCGGGTGATGTGGGAGCAGAGGCGCCTCACCCTCTGCTCGCCTGCCGAGTGGTGCTGAAGCCGGGGCGCCTCAGCGGTCTGGACGCCTGCCGGATGGTGCGGGAGCCGAGACATCTCACCGGCACCCACAACCACCGGTGAGGTGCGGGTAACCGCGGGTAATCCCCGCGCCACTGGCCGAAAATGGCTTGTGACGCGGGTCTAAAGGGGTGGAAACCGACCGGTGTTGTTCTTGGATATGGGTATTTCATCGTGGTTCAAGTCCATGTCCAAGGGCGGCGCGGCGGTCGAGGAGCCGCCCCCGATTTTCGAGCGGATCGGCGGGTACGAGGCGCTCGAGGCGGTCGTCGAGGACTTCTACGTGCGGGTTCTCGCCGACGGCGAGCTGTCGCCGTTCTTCTCGGGGACCACTATGGCGCGGCTCAAAGGCAAACAGGTGGAGTTCTTCGCAGCGGTGCTCGGCGGGCCCGAGCCCTACCACGGCGCGTCGATGAAGAGCGTGCACCAGGGCCGTGGCATCACCATGCACCATTTCGAGCTCGTGGCCGGGCACCTATCCGGTGCGCTGGCCGACGCCGGGGTGCCGCCGGAGCTGGTCGCGCAGATCATCGGTGCGGTCGCGCCGCTGGCCGGGGAGATCGCCTCGAGTCCGGTCGAGAGCACCCGCTGAGACGAAAGCCGCACCTGCCCAGTGGTTTCCGGCAAAACGTCGGCAAACGCCGGGAACTCGGCGGGAGACGCGTGCGCCGAGCCTGTTCCGATACACCGCCCGCACCGCTTACGCTCGTATTTCGCGAACGATCCTGTTCGCGGGTGGAGTGGAAGGGGAGCGGAATGGGGCACGTGGAACACAGTGCCATCGGTGACGCGCCGGTGGATTTCGCCTTCGAGTACGTGGCCGACTATCAGAACGTGCCGAAGTGGATGTTCGGCGTCAAACGCTTCACGCCCCTCGGCACGCAGACCAGGGGTCTGGGCGCGAAGTTCGATACCGCCCTCAACCTGGGCCCGACCACCCTCAACATGCACGCCGAAGTGACCGAGTGGGTCGCCGACAGGCTGATCACCCTCTACGCGACCAAGGGCATCGAGGCCACCATGCGGTGGAGTTTCGCGCCGATCGACGCCACCTCGACCCGCATCCGCGTGGTGGCCGACTACAAGGTGCCCGGCGGTCTGGCGGGCCGCGCGCTCGACAAGATCATCCAGGCGTTCGTCGGCCCGGCCATCCGCTTCACCGACAAGCACCTGCGTGAGCAGATCCAGACCGCCTACCGGACGTCCCTGGACGAGGCGGGCTGAGCGAGCGGGGGCCGGCTCGGCGGCGACGCGCGAACCCCGTCGGCGTGAGTTCGCGATTCGACGGGGTCTGAACAGCGGCTGCGGCCGAACTCGAGCCCTCGTGTGCTTCAGGGACGCTGACGTACGCTGGGCCCGCACACGCGGACGGTGGGAGGTGCACGTGGTGGTCGCCCTGGTCAAAGGGCAGAACGGGCCGATCGCGGCCGACGGCGTCGTGGTCTCGGTGCGGGCCGACACCGAGGTGGACGTCTCGGCTCTGCTGGTGACCGAATCCGGCAAGGTGCGCTCGGACGCGGACTTCGTCTTCTACAACCAACCCGAAGCGCCGGGCGTCGAGCTGCGGCCGGGAACGCCTGCGGCCATTGCGATCTCGTTCGGGCAGCTACCCGCCGACATCGCACAGGTGCGCGCGGTGCTGACCCTCGACGGTGACGGCGACACCTTCGGCCGGTACGGCGCGCCGGTGGTCACGCTCGCCGAAGCGACGGGAAACCCGCTGTACGAGTACGTGATCGGCGGTCTGGACAGCGAATCCGTGGTGATCGCGCTCGAGGTGTATCGACGCGGCACGCAGTGGAAGGTGCGGGCGGTCGGTCAGGGATACGCGGGCGGGTTCGCCGCGCTGGTGACCGATCACGGTGTGGTGGTGGACGACGAGTCCGCAGCGGAACCGCAAGTGCGGTCGGCGGATACCGCCTCACCCGCCTCGCCTTCCTCTCAGGCATGGCCCGCTGGGCACGCCGACTCCGCAACGCCCGCAGCACAAGTCGGGCCGACCACCTCCACCGGCCCCTCCCGCCCCCTCCCAGAAGTCCGCACCGTCCCCGGCGAAACCGAACTCTCCTTCGAGAAACGCGCCGTCCTCGACCTGCGCAAGCGCGAGGTCGCCAAGGTCCTCATCGACGGCGACGCGCTGGGTGTGCGGGCGCGGGTGGTGCTGGTGATCGACAAGACCGGCAGCATGGCCAAGCAGTACCGCAAGGGCGTCGTGCACCGGGTGGTGGAGCGGATGGTGCCGGTGGCCACGCAGTTGGACGACGACGGCACGCTGGAGGCGTACCTGTACGCGCGCCGTTTCGCCAAGCTGCCGGATATCGATGTCGCGGGCGCCGAGCAGTGGGCGCGAACCTACCTGCACCTCAACGGGGTTCACGGCGGCATCGACTACGCGCCGCTGGGCGGGCGCAACGACGAACTGCCGATCATCCGCACGCTGCTGGAGTCGCTGCGCCCGGGTGGCGCGCCCACGCTGGTGCTGTTCTTCACCGACGGCGGCTTCGCGCAGCGCCGCGAGATCTCGGCGCTGCTGCGCGACGCGTCACGACTGCCGGCGTTCTGGCAGTTCGTCGGACTCGGCGCGGCCAACTACGGTCTGCTGCGCGAGCTCGATGACCTGGACGGCCGCGTGGTGGATAACGCCGGATTCTTCGCCCTCGACGACATCGATGTGGTCGACGACGCGCAGCTCTACACCCGCCTGCTCGGCGAGTTCCCGCAGTGGCTGCGCGCGGCCGCCGCCGCGGGGGTGACCGGCGTCAGCCGATGACGGCGTTCATGATGGTGCCCGCGCTGGTGGCGACCACACCGCCGATCATGGCGCCCGCCACCATCTTCGGCGACTCGAGGCCGCCGCCGGTCCACTTCTCCCACGCGAACCGGCCGCCCGCGTAGATGATTCCGCACACACCCGACAGCAGAACGAACCAGGTCAGGTAGCGGACGAGCTGCAGGATACGGTCGGACACCGGCGGAGCCTCGGGCGTCGGATTGCCGATCTGCGCCAGGGTGTCGAATGCGACGGCCAGAATCATCGTTGTGCTGCTCATTCCGGGTTCGGGACAAGGGGAATCGCTGCACGAATGATATCCGGTCCGGCGCTCACGCGTGGTCACCTCCCGCCGGTGTCGGGCGGGCGGCGCTTGCGGAGGACGCCGCGCACCGGGATCATGGGTGGTGCGTGAGTACCGGTGTCGTGCCGGTCGGGGAGTCGGCGAGGAACCACAATGAGCCTCATTCTGCTGTCGGTCGGTGATGCGATCTCCACGGTGGCCCAGGTCGGTAATCCGACCCCCGAAGCGCCGCCGCTGTCGGACAAGATCGAACAGTTCGTGCGGTACGCGACGTGGTTCGCGCTGCTGTCGGGCATCATCAGCATCATCTACGCGGGTGGGCGTTTCGCGTGGGAGAAGTGGAGCGGCAGCGGCATGAATTCCCCGAAGATGGTGGCGGGGGCCATGATCGGCGGTGTCGTCGCCACGAGTGCCGGCACCATCATGAACGCCGTCGTCGGGATGTGAGGCCACCCCGAGCCCGAAATCGGTGATTCCTCAGGGTGATTCCCTGATTCGTCCGCCGTCGTCGCGCGCGACCATCGAGGTATCGCGAGACGAGAGGAGCGGACATGACCGAGCGCGCGAAGGACGAAGCGCTGATCCGCGAGACGGTGGCGCGCGCGGCGCGGGCGTGGGACGCGCACGACGCCGCGGCCTACGCCGCGGAGTTCACCGAGGACAGTGATTACGTCGCGTTCGACGGCACTCTGCTGCGTGGCCGCGAGGCGAATCGCGCGCTGCACGCCGACCTGTTCGCCACGGTGCTGCACGGCACCCGGATGGTGGTCGAGATCGAGTCGGTGCGATTCCTCGCCGACGACGTGGCGGTGCTGCACGCCCTCGGCTCGGTGGTGTTCGCCTGGCAGCGGGACGTGCCCGCCTCGCGACAGTCCCGCAACACCTGGGTACTGGTCCGGACCGGTGCGAACTGGCAGGTCGCGGCGTTCCAGAACACCCGGGTGCGGCCGGTCCCGAACAGCGGGCCGGTGCCCGAACTGTTCGGCCGGTACGTGCGGTGGCGCACCGGCCGGGCGGCGCGCGGGTAATTTCTTAACGGGTTTTAGTAAACGGCGTTCATGAAACGTCGATCCGTGGTTGTATCGGGTCAGGAAGTGTTCCGCACAGCGTTGTGAGGTCTGCAGCCCAGACCGGTAGGGAGAGATCCGTGACCGCGACCATGCCCGCGATTCCCGAGGGATTCGACTTCACCGACCCCGACGTGCTCGCCACCCGGCTGCCCATCGAGGAGTTCGCCGAGCTGCGCCGCACGGCGCCCGTGTGGTGGTGCGCGCAGTCCGGCCGCGCCAGCGGCTTCGACGACGGCGGCTACTGGGTGGTGTCGAAACTCGCTGACATCAAAGAGATCTCGAAGAATCCCACGGTGTTCTCCTCGCACGAGAACACCGCGATCATCCGGTTCAACGAGGAGACCACCCGCGAGCAGATCGACATGCTCGGCGACATGCTGATGCTCAATCAGGACCCGCCGCAGCACACCAAGACCCGCCGCATCGTGTCCAAGGGCTTCACGCCGCGTGCGGTGGAGAGTCTGCGCGCCGCGCTCACCGAGCGCGCCGAGCGGATCGTGCACGAGGCGAAGAGATCGGGGCGCGGCGACTTCGTGGAACAGGTCGCCTGCGAGCTGCCGCTGCAGGCCATCGCCGAACTGCTCGGCGTCCCGCAGGAGGACCGCAGGAAGCTGTTCGACTGGACCAACCAGATGATCTCCTACGACGACCCCGAGTTCGAGGGCAACCACCACGTGGCCACCGCCGAGGTGATGGGGTACGCGTGGAACATGGCCGAGCAGCGCCGCGGCTGCCCGGCGGGCGATATCGTCACCCAGCTGGTCAACGCCGACGTGGACGGCGAGCACCTCGGGTCGGATGAGTTCGCGTTCTTTGTCATCCTGCTGGCGGTGGCGGGCAACGAGACCACCCGCAACTCGATCACCCACGGCATGAAGGCGTTCGTCGACAATCCCGACCAGTGGGAGCTCTACAAGGAACAGCGTCCGCGCACCGCGCCCGACGAGATCGTGCGGTGGGCGACCCCGGTGACGGCGTTCCAGCGCACCGCGACCTGCGACACCGAACTGGGCGGGCAGCTGATCAAGGCCGGCCAGCGCGTCGGATTGTTCTACAGCTCGGCCAATTTCGACGCCGACGCGTTCGAGGACCCGTTCACCTTCGATGTGCTGCGCAACCCGAATCCGCACGTGGGGTTCGGCGGCACCGGCACCCACTACTGCGTGGGCGCGAACCTGGCGCGGCTCGAGATCGACCTGATGTTCAACGCCATCGCCGACGTGATGCCGAACCTGCGGCAGCTCGCGGAGCCGGTGCGGCTGCGCTCGGGCTGGTTGAACGGGATCAAGCGCTGGGACGTCGAATACGCTTGAATCGGTGCATGAGTGAGCGCAGCGAGCCGAGGCCGCGCGGGCGCGCGCCGGTGGTCAGCGACGCCGACATCCGCCGGGTGGCGCGGCGCCTGCTCGCCGAACGCGGACACGAGGCGGTGACGCTGCGGGCCATCGCCCGCGACCTCGGCATCACCGCGCCCGCGCTGTACCGGCACTACAACTCGCGCGACGATCTGCTGGAAGCGGTGCGCCTGGACTGCTGCGCCGACCTCGCCGAGCGGCTGGCCGCCGAGATGGAGGAACTGCCCGACGACGGCATGGTGCAGTTCTTCGCCATCTGCAAGGGTTTCCGACGCTGGGCGCTGGCGCACACCACCGAGTTCACGCTGGTGTTCGCCTCGCCCGGCACCGGCGCGGCCCCGATGACGCGCCGCTTCGACGAGCCGTTCGGCCGGATCTTCCTCGCGGCGGCCGGCCGGCTGCTGGCCACCTACGACATCGTCACCCCGCCCGCCGACGTGATCCCGGCCGATCTGCGCGAGGACCTGACGCGCTTCCAGACCGAACTGCTGGCCTCGCTGTCGGAGTCGGGGCAGAAGTTCCCGGCGGAGAAGCTGGACCTGGGCGTGACGTATCTGATGATGCAGATCTGGGTCCGGCTCTACGGGCACGTGACGCTCGAGGTGTTCGGCAATTTCCCGGTGCCGCTGTCGAATCCGGACGTGGTGTTCGACGCGATGCTCGCCGACCTGGCGCGGACCACCGGCCTGGCGAATCGATGACTGTCCGGCAAACTTCGGGCACCATTCCCTCTCAGACTTTTCTCAGGGTCGGCTAAGATAGGCCAGGCTCAACTTCCTCCACGCTGTGGAGCGGGCATTGTCCGAGCCGCCTGGCGCTTCCCGGCCGGGCGGGATCGAGCACGGCCTCGCCCCGAGCCGCGCCACGAAGGACACTCTCGTGAACAGCACTTCTCTGCGGCTGGCGGCTCTGGGCGCCGCCGCCGCACTCGCCCTCACCGCCTGTACCGGCGACGACGACAGCACCGCGACCGCCACCGACCTCGCCGCGCAATGCGCCCCGACCGGCGACCCGAACGTCCTCACCCTCTATTCCGGCCGCACCGAGAAGCTCGTCAAACCCTTGATCGATCAAATGGACGAGAGCGTGCTCGGGCCGGGCGTGCGGGTCGAGGCGCTCTACGACCAGAAGCCGGTGAAGATCCTCGAGGAAGGCCCGCGCAGTCCGGCCGACGTGTGGTTCGGCCAGGACGCCGGTGAGCTCGGCGCGCTCGCCGCGCAGGGCTACCTCGCCGAACTGCCCGACGACGTGGTGAGCCAGGTCCCCGAGCAGTACGTCGATCCGGGCCACCGCTGGGCGGCGGTCACGCTGCGGTCGCGGGTGCTCGCCTACGATCCGCGCCAGGTGTCCGAAGCCGAACTGCCCGCCGGCATCGACGAGCTGGTGGACGAGAAATGGCGCGGCGCCATCGGTTACGCGCCCACCAACGCCTCGTGGAAGAGCTTCGTCACGGCGCTGCGGGTGCTGCGCGGCGAGGACGGCGCACGCGAGTGGCTGGAGAAGTTCCGCGCCACCGAGCCGGTGGAGTTCGACGGCAATAACGCGGTCCTGACCGGTGTCGACCAGGGGCAGGTGAAGTTCGGCCTGATCAACCACTACTACTGGTTCATGAAGACGAATGCGGAGGGCGCCGACTCCGTGAACGCGCGGATCCACTACTTCCGGGGCGGCGACGAACCGGGCGCGCTGGTGAATATCGCCGCCGCGGGCATCCTCACCTGCTCGGACAACAAGGAGGCCGCGGCGAACCTGATCGGGTTCCTGCTGGCGGCCGACTCCCAGCAGTATTTCGCCGACGAGACCGGGGAGTACCCGGTGGTCGCGGGCGTGACCTCCAGGCACGCGCTGCCCACGCTGGAGGAGCTGAGCCCGCCGGTCATCGACCTCAACCAGCTGGAATCGGTGGCGGCCACCGAGCAGCTGCTGAAAGACACCGGTCTGCTGAAATGACCGCCGGGCCCGCCGCGCTGCGAGACACGGTGCGGCGCGCGGGTGTTCCGCTCGCCGCGCTGCCCGCGGTGGTGGTCGCGCTGCTGCCGCTGGTGTACACGGTGTTGCGCGCTACCGACCGCGGGTGGGAACCGGTGTGGCGGTACGCCTTCTCGGCGCGCACGGCGGAGTTGGCGGTCAATACGCTGACATTGCTGGCGGCGGTGACGGTGGCGTCGGTGGTGCTGGGGACCGGCGCGGCGTTCCTGCTGGCGCGGACCGATCTGCCGGGGAAGCGAATCCTGTTGCCGCTGGTGGTGATGCCGTTGGCGATCCCGTCGTACGTGGCGGCGTTCTCGTGGGTGGCGCACTTTCCGGAGTCGGCCGGGTTCCGCGGTGCCTGGCTGGTGTTGACGTGCAGCAACACGCCGCTGGTGCTGCTGCCGGTGTACGCGGCGTTGCGGGGGACCGACGCCGCGCCGGAGGAGGTGGCGCGGTCGTTGGGGGCGGGACCGGTGCGGGCGTTCCTGACCGCGACGTTGCCGCAGATCCGGTTGCCACTGCTGGCGGGAGCGCTGCTTGGAGCGCTCTACGTGCTGCACGACTACGGTGCCGTGGCGATGATGCGCTACGAAACCTTCACCAAGGGAATCCAGTACGCCTATAACGCGAGCTTCGACCGGACGGCCGCTGGGGTGATCAGTCTGGTGCTGGTCGGGCTCGCGCTGATGTTCGCGGTGGTGGAGTCGGTGGCGCGGGGAAAGGTGAGCGTGGGGTCGGCGGGTCCGCGTCCACCCGCCGTGGTGCGGCTGGGGGCGTGGAAGCCGATGGCGTTGGCGGGATGCGTTGTGCTGGTGGTGGTTTCGGTGGTGTTCCCACTGGGCGGGTTGCTGCCGTGGTTGGCCGGACGCACCACCGGGCGATTGGATGTTCCGGAATTGCTTGCCGCGCTGGGCAATACGCTGTCGTTCTCGGTGTCCGGCGCGGTGATCGCGTTGCTGCTGGCGCTGCCGGTGGGGATCATGGCGGCGCGGTCGGGCGGCACGGTGGCGCGCGGAATCGAACTGGCCGCCTACGCCGGGTACGCGCTGCCCGCGATCTCGGTGGGGTTGGCGCTGGTGTACTTCGGGATCAACGCCGCGCCCGCCTGGTACGGGCGCGGGCAGATGGTGGTGCTGGCCTACGTGGTGCTGTTCCTGCCGATCGCGATCGGCGCCGTGCGCGCGTCGGTGGCGGCGGCCTCGCCCCGGTTCGAGCAGGTGTCGCGATCGCTCGGCACGTCCGGGGTGGGGGCGCTCGCGCGGGTGACGGTGCCGCTGTCCGCGCCGGGGATCCTCGCGGGCACCGCGCTCGTCTTCGTCAGCTGCGCCAAGGAACTCCCCGCGACGCTCATCCTGCAACCGCCCGGCGGGAACACTCTCGCCCTCGAATTGTGGAAGCACGCCGAAGTTCTCGAATACACCCAAGCGGCTTGGTACGCGGTGGCGCTGGTCGTGGTGGCGGTGCTGCCGACGATCGTGTTGCAGCGGGTCGCCGAAGGGACGGTGCGTGGGCGATGAGGAGGAGGTGCGTGCCGGCTCGGGTGGGCGAGGAGTGGTCGTCCTGCGAGGAAACCGACAAAGTTCGTTGTGCCCATATGGTTTTCGGCGATTCTGGTCCGCGCGCCTGGGACAGGGTGTCGGCTGAGCGCACGGGAAGGACGGACCGTTCGACACCGCTCGGAATCGGGTGGGTACCAGCAGTGAGCGGCCGAGGATCGCGCAGGGGTGTGCCAGTTCGCTCGAGTGACACGCGGATGTGCGGCGGCGAGCTCGACCCGCAGGCGAGATCGGCGCGGCCGCCGGCCCACAATGCCGGTGCCGGTTGGCGTGCCGTGAGGTGCGGGCATGAGTGAGCTCGAGATCGCCGGGTTGGTGGCCGGATACCGGGGCACCGAGGTGCTGCGGGGCGTCGACCTGCACGTGCCCGCCGGCGAACTCACGGCGGTGCTGGGACCGTCGGGGTGCGGCAAGACCACGCTGCTGCGGGCGATCGCCGGGTTCCTGCGGCCCGCGGCGGGGGAGATCCAGGTCGGCGGGCGGGTGGTGGCGAGCGCGTCGTCGTCGCTGCCGCCCGAGCGCAGGCGCGTCACCATCGTGCCGCAGGAAGCGGCGCTCTTTCCGCACCTGTCGGTCGCCGGCAATATCGGCTACGGGCTGCCGGGGTGGAGCGGCCGGGCGCGCAAGGTGCGGCGCGAGCGGGTGGGGGAATTGCTGGAGCTGGTGGGTCTGGCCGGGCACGGCGCGCGGCGTCCGCACGAACTCTCCGGCGGCCAGCAACAGCGGGTCGCGCTGGCCAGGGCGCTCGCCCCGCGCCCGGCCGCCGTCCTGCTGGACGAACCGTTCTCCGCTCTGGATGCCGGTCTGCGTGACCAGGTCCGTACCCAGGTGCTTGACATTCTCACCGGCTTCGGCGCGACGGCCGTGCTGGTCACCCACGACCAGGACGAGGCGCTGTCCATGGCGGGCCAGGTCGCGGTCCTGCGCGACGGGCGGGTCGCGCAGGCCGGCCCGCCCGAGGAGATCTACGGCAAGCCCGTCGATATCGCGCTCGCCCGATTCCTCGGCGACGCCGTGCTGCTGCCCGCCACGGCGGCGGGCGCGGACGCCGAGAGTGCGCTGGGCCGAGTGGGATTGGCCGCGCCCGCGCGGGGTGCGGGCGCGATCCTGTTGCGCCCCGAGCAACTTCGCCTCGTTCCGGCCGTGAACGGGCATCCCGTGGCGGTGGTGCGGACGGTGCGCTTCCACGGTCACGACGCGGTGGTGTCGCTGCGGACGTCGTCGGGGGCGGACCTGCTGGCGCGGGTGCCCGCGCCACTGGTGGTGCGTCCTGGGGACGAGGTCACGGTCGAAGTGCTCGGGCGGGGTGTGTTCTTCGCGGGGGAGGCGGGCCGCTAGATCCGTGCCCCCTTCGAGCGATTGCAGGCGCGGCAGAGGATTTGGAGGTTGCCCGCGCTGGTGGCGCCGCCGCGGCTGAGCGGGATGATGTGGTCGAACTCGAGGTAGTGGCCGCTGCCGCATTCCACGCAGCGTCCGCCGTCGCGTTGCCACACTTCGGCTTTCACCTCCTGCGGGATGCTGCGCGTGTCGAGCTGGCCGGGGGTGAGGACGAGGCGTTTGGCGACGCGCAGGGCGCCTTCGAGGGCGGCCGCGACGTATTCCGCGTCCGCGACGGCGAAGGTGGCGCTGCCGCGAGCGGAGGTGGCGGCGATCTCGATCTCGTGCCCGTCGGTGTGCACCGAAACCACCCGGGACCACGGCATTTCCACACCCGCACCGGCGCCGACGAAACGAATCTTCTTGTTGCTGGCGATGAGTCGGCCCTCGGTGTGGCGTGGCCCCTTCGCCAGGTGGCGGACGTGGGTGGCGGGCAGGTCGAGGTGCACGCGCTCCTCGGGGTCCAGGTGCAGGCCGGGCGTGCGGACCACGGGCAGGTCGCCCTCGCGCAGGCGGCTCAGGGTGCGCCCGCGCGTCATGTGGACGCGCAGATCGTCGATGAGCGGACCGGAAAGCGCGAGTTCGGCGACGGCGTTCTCGAACGCGTCGTACTCGTCCTGGGCTACCGCGCCGTCGGCGAGCGCGAAGGTGACCAGCCGCTCCACGTAGCCCATCCCGACCTCGCGCAGCGAGGTGTGGCCGATGCTCTCGTCCACCCGCTGATAGCGCAGCGACGCCCACAGCGCGTCCCACTCCGCGCCCTGCGGCCCGGAGGTGATCAGTACCCGCCACGCCCGCGCGTGCCAGTGGGTGAGGAACTCGCCGATCTCCACCTCGCAGGTCTGGCACGGCGCGAGCCCGCCGAACAGCTTGCGCCGCCGCGGGTTTCCGCAGCGCTCGCAGGCGCGGGGATCGGGGCGGCGCAGCGGGTGGGTCGCGGAGGTCCACTCCGTGCCGTCCCACCACCGCAGACGCTGCGGGTCGTCGGGATCGGGATACCAGTCGGCGCGTTCGGGATTCGGCGGCGCGGGCGGTGGGGTGTGCGGCGGTTCGGTGAAATGCCGTGCGAGGTCGACGGGATGGGGGCGGTCGCGCGAGTCGTTCGATGCGGTGCGCGGTGGGTTCCCGGGGAGCTCACTCGCCTCCGTCGTGTCGCGCAACGGATACGCCGTCGAGCCCGGGTGTTCCGTCGTTGCCGGGGATGCGGCTGCGCCGCTTCCCGTCTCGGCGGTTCCAGGCCGAACCGATGGCCGTCGCGCGACCGAGCCCGCGGGGGTAGCGCCGGTGCGCTCCGACGTCTCGCACGCGGGCACGCTCGAAACGGACCCTCCCGCAGCCGAACCGGACGAAGCCGAGGCGCGCACGATCTGTCCGCGGCCGGTCCGATAGGGGCTGAACGGGTTGGTGGAATGGCGTGTGCGGGCCGGTTCCCGCTGGACGGTGACGCCGAACTCGGTCACCAACCCGGCCAGCCCGCTGTCCCACCCCTGTCCGATGGCGCGGAACCGCCAGCGCCCGTCGCGGCGGTAGAACTCGCCGAACATCATGGCCGACACGGGGTCGGGCGTGTCCATCTCGAAGCGCACTACCGGGCCGTCGGCCGCCAGCACGGTGACGGCCAGTCCCGCGACGTCGGCGAAGGTGCCGTGTTCGAGCGAACCGCCGATCACCACGCGCGCCACGTCGGCCTCGGTGCGCGGCAGCGACACGCTCAGCCGCGCGGTGCCGGGCGCGGGCTCCTGGTCCAGCGTGACGGCCTGCGAGACGTGGCGGGGCGCGTTGTAGAACACGAAGTCGCGGTCGGTGCGGACGGCGCCGCCGTCGGCGAGCAGCAGCGCATGCGCGTCGACGACCTGCTCCGAGCGCCATGAAACCATCACGGCGAGAAGAGATGTCGGTACCGGTGCGTGTGCGCCTCTGCTGAGTTCCATCGTGCTGGAATCCTGCCACGCCGGTCCGACACGCCGTATTCGCCGACGTCGGAGGCCCGCGACACAGACCGGGCGGTCGGTGATTTACCGCCCGGACGGGCTCGGGTGGGGCACAGTAGAGCCATGAACGAACGCAGGGCGCGGGGCACGAGCGCACGCGGTGAGCGAATCCTGATCCCGCAGGCGCGCGCCGGTCGGGTCCGGTCATGAGCACCCCTCGGGACCCCGGCGAGGGGCGGCCCCCGAAGCAGCCGGGCGCGCGCGTGCCCGGCCCCGCCGACATCCTCGCCGCCGCGCAGGCCGCGGTCGAGGCCGCCCAGTCGGCGGCGGGTCAGGCGCTGGACTCCGCCCAGCAGACCGCGGGCTACGCCTTCGACGCCGCCGTCCGGCTGCCACCGGCCTCGGCCCAGCTCGCCGCTCAGCTGCCCGACCTGGTGGAGAACCTCTCCGTCGCGATCGACCGGCTCAACTCCACCATCGACCGCCTCGACCGCACCCTGGCCCTGGCCGATCCGGCGTTCGCCGCCTACGACCGCCTGCTGCCGCGCCTGGAGGCGATGATCTCGCTCGGCGAGGACGTGCTCGGCGCGCTGTCGAGGTTGCCGGGGATCTCGCTGCTGGGGCGCGTCACGGGGATCAGCACCAAGGTCGAGCCGGAACCGCCCGAAGAGCCGCGCCGCAAGAAGCGCCGCTGACGGTTCAGCGTCCCAGCGCGCGATAGGTGGCGGCCGCTTTCAGCAGCATCTCCCGGAACTCGGCCTCCGGATCGGAGTCCAGCACGATCGCGCCGCCCGCGCCGATACGCCACCGCCCGGCGTGGCGGACGGCGGTGCGGATGACGATGTTCAGATCGGCGGTGCCGCCCAGCCCGAGGAAGCCGATGGTGCCCGAGTAGACGCCGCGCGCCTCGGTCTCGAGCTCGTCGATGATCTCCATCGTGCGCAGCTTGGGGGCGCCCGTCATGGACCCGCCGGGGAAGCAGGCGCGCAGGCAATCGATGACGTCCGTGCCGGGGCGCAGGGTGCCGCGCACGGTCGAAACCAGTTGGTGCAGCGTCGTATACGTCTCGGTGGCCATCAGGTTGGGCACGTGCACGCTGCCGATCTGGCAGACCCGGCCCAGGTCGTTGCGCAGCAGGTCCACGATCATCAGGTTCTCGGCGCGGGTCTTGGGGTCCTCGGCGAGGCCGCGGCGCAGGCGCTCGTCCTCGGCGGGGGTGGCGCCGCGCGGCGCGGTGCCCTTGATGGGCTTGGTCTCCACCGTGCGGGCGCGGTCGATCTTGAGGAAGCGCTCGGGGGAGGAGCAGGCCACCTCGAGGTCGTCGAAACGAAGGTACGCCGCGTACGGGGCGGGGTTGCAGCGGCGCAGCACCCGGTAGAAGTCGAGGCCGCCGATATCGGCGGCGACGGTGAGGCCGTCGGTCAGGCAGATCTCGTAGGACTCGCCCGCGCGCAGCCGGTCCAGGCAGATCGCGATATCGGCGAGATAGCGTTCGCGGCCGCGGGTGAGCAGCGCTTCGACTGCCGCGGTATCCGAATCGACCTCGAGCTCGGGCGGATTCGACCACGTCGGCAGCGTGCCCAGCACCTCGCGGGTATCGCGCAGCCAATCCGCCGCGGCCAGAGCGCTTTCCGGCGCGGGGTCGGTGAGGGCGAGCAGATGGGTGTGCCCGGCCACGTGGTCGACCACGACCAGGCGGTCGGCGAAGATCCACTGCGCGTCGGGTGTTTCGGCGCGGTGCGCGGCGTTTGCGCCGCAGTCGGCCTTCACCTCGTAGCCGAGATACCCGACGTAGCCGCACGCGAAATCGAAAGGCAGTTCGGGGATCTCGACCTCGCGGGCCCGCAGCTGTGCGGCCAGGTAGTCGAGCACGTCGCCCGTGACGGTGCGCCGCCCGCCCTCGGCTGTCTCGACGATCACCGCGCCGTCGCCGACGCGATACCGCACCACCTCGGCCAGTGGTCCGCTCGCGTCACCCAGGAACGAGAACCGGTCCAGCCCCGGCTCCACGTGCTCGCTGTCCAGCCAGAACGCGGTGGGCGACGCGCCGTAGAGCCGGACGAACGCCGCCTCGGTGTCGATGGCTCGGTCGATCACGGAGTGCAGCAGCCGCATCCGTCGCGTGGAATCGACAGGGGGGTAACGGTTTTCGTCCTCGATCGGCAATCCCGTGCTGACCGAACCCGGCCCCGAGTCCAGCGACGTGGAGGTGATCGCCGGAGCGGGAATCCTGCCTCGGGGTCCCGGTCCGGGAGTGACGGCGGCCGCCGAGGCGGGTACCGGTGTCGAGCCCGCCGTGCGCGCTGATCCGGCGCGGCTCGCCTCGCGCGGGTCGGCCGCGGTGGGATGACCCGCATCGCCGGCCGTTTCAGCGGAACCTGTCGCCGGTACGCGGAGGTCGGGTGCGACATCCGCTGACTCCGCGAGCTCAGCTTGTTCCGGTTGTTCCGGTCGCTCACGCACCGCGGTGGGCGAGATGGACCGGTCCGCCGCACCGGAAGCTGTCGCCGTCGGAAACTGTTGCGCGGCAGGAGGTGTGGTCGACGAAAAGCCTGGCACCCGCGTCTCTCCCGACCGACGAGGCCGGTGCACGGCCGACAACGCGCCCGTCCCCACAGGCCCGCCCCCGCGCGACTCATGATGCGCGGCAGTCAGTCCCGCGAAGTTCCGCAGCAGCGCCGCGCCGAACTCGCTGGCGATGGACTCCGGGTGGAACTGCACGCCCCACTGCGGGCGAGTGCGGTGCCGTACGCCCATCACCACGCCGTCGGCCGCCGCGGCGGTGATCTCCAGGTCGTTTGGCAACGGCCGCCGGGCGCTCAGCGAGTGGTACCGCACGGCGACGAATCCGGCGGGCAGCCCCGCGAACACGTCGCGGTTGTCGTGCTCGATGCGGTCCAGATAGCCGTGGCGGGCGGCGGGCGCGGGACCCACGACGCCGCCCGCCGCGACGACGATCCCCTGGTGTCCCAGGCAGACGCCGAGCAGCGGCAGGTCGGTCTCGGCGATCACGGCGGCGGAGACGCCCACGTCGCGCGCCACGTCGGGGCGGCCGGGGCCGGGGGAGATCACCACGTTGTCGAACCGCGACAACCCCAGCGCCGCCACCGTGCGCGCCTCGTCGTTGCGCACGACCGTCGGCTCGACGCCGTTCACCTCGCTGATCAGCTGATACAGGTTGTAGGTGAACGAGTCGTAGTTGTCGATCAACAGCGTGCGCATGGTGTACCGAACCCTACGCCCGGCCGCGCGCGCAGAACTGTTGGCAGGTGCCTTCAGTTGTTGTGGACCGGTGGTGCACAATGTGGGCATGTCTGTAGCGCAGCCGGTCGCAGTGGATCGCGAGGTCGTCGACTTCGCGATCGTCGGGAAGTGGATGGACGAGCAGGGCTTGCCCGGCGGTGACTTCGAAGGGGTGACCTCGCTCGGCGGCGGCACCCAGAACATCATGCTGCGGTTCACCCGCGGCGGCCGCGACTATGTGCTGCGCCGCGGCCCGAAGCACCTGCGCGCCAAGAGCAACGAGGTGATCCGCCGCGAGGCGCGCCTGCTCGGCGCGCTCGACGCCACCGAGGTGCGGTCCCCGCGCGTGATCGCCGCGTGTACCGACGAGACCCTCATCGGCGCGGTCTTCTATCTCATGGAGCCGATCACCGGGTTCAACCCGCAGAACGAACTGCCCGCCCTGCACGCCGGTGATCCGGAGGTGCGCAGGCAGATGGGCCTGTCCGCCGTGGAGGCCATCGCGCGGCTGGGGTCGCTGGACTATCAGGCCCTCGGCCTGGCCGACTACGGCAAGCCGGACGGTTTCCTGGAACGACAGGTCCCGCGCTGGCTGGGCGAGCTCGAATCGTATTCGGCCAACGAGGGTTACCCGGGCCCGGCCATCCCCGCGCTGGACCGGGTGGGCGACTGGCTCGAGCGCCACCGCCCCGCCGACTGGACGCCCGGCATCCTGCACGGCGACTGCCACCTGGCCAACATGATGTTCGACTACGACGGCCCCGAGGTCGCGGCGATGGTGGACTGGGAGATGTCCACGATCGGTGACCCGCTGCTGGACCTGGGCTGGCAGATCGCCACCCGGCCCGACCCCGGCTCGACCGCCTCCGCGCTGGTCGGCAAACTCGGCGCCGCGGGCGGGCTGCCGACGCCGGAGGAGATGATCGCGCACTACGCGCGCTTCTCCGATCGCGACCTGAGCGCGGTCACCTGGTACACGGTGCTGGCCTGCTTCAAGCTCGGCATCGTGCTGGAGGGCACCTACGCGCGCGCGTTCGCCAACAAGGCGCCCAAGCAGGTCGGCGACTTCCTGCACGCGGTCACCCTGGAGCTGTTCGAGAAGGCCGACCGGCTGCTGGAGTGAGCGTCGCGATCTCGACGGGGACTGGCTGGATATTGATGGAGATTGATATCGAGCCAGTCTAGGGTCGGTGCCATGTCGATCGTTCCCGATGTCAAGGACTGGACCTGGGTGCTCGAACGCGTCTGCCCCGACTGCGGTTTCGACGCCACCGCCACCGCCTACGACGAGGTGCCCGAGCTGGCGCGGGCGAGCGCGCGCCGGCTGGGCGCGGCGCTGGAACGGCCCGGTGCGGCGGTGCGGCCCGACGCGTCGACCTGGTCGGCGCTCGAATACGGGGCCCACGTGCGCGACGTGTGCCGGATCTTCGTCTACCGCGCCGCCGTGGTGACGGGCGCCGAGGCGATCGACCCCGGCGTGCCCGCGTTCGACCCGCGCGGGCGCGCGGCGGGGGAGACGCCCGACGGCCTGCCCGAGTTCTCGAACTGGGATCAGGACGCCACCGCCGTGGCCGACCGCTACGGCGCACAGGACCCGGCCATGGTCGCCGCCGATCTGTCCGTGGCGGCCGATGCCGCCGCCCGCGCCTTCGCCGCCGTGCCGCCGGCGGATCGGGGCCTGCGCGCCCGGCGCAGCAATGGCTCGCTGTTCACCGTCGAGTCGCTGGCGAAGTACTTCGCGCACGACCTCGTCCACCACGTGCACGACGTCCGGGGCTGACCATTGCCGCCGTCGGGGTCGAAAAGGCCTCGGCGCGGGGCGGGTGCCGCGTAGGGTCCCGGGTGACCGAGGGCCCGCGCGAGGCAGAATCTAGAACGCGTTCGGGTGCCGATATCGGCCTTGTAGATCAATTTCCGCGACACCACTAGAACGCGTTCCATTTTTCTCGTAGTGTGGGTGCAGTCACAGAGAAGCACGTGCATGCGAGAGGTCGGCAGCAATGAAGACGAAGGGCGCGATCCTGTGGGGGATTGACGAGCCGTGGTCGGTGGAAGAGATCGAAGTCGGTGATCCGGTCGCGGGCGAAGTGCAGATCCGGATGGAGACCGCCGGGATGTGCCATTCGGACCACCACATCGTCACCGGCGCGACACCGATGCCGGGCTTCCCGGTGATGGGCGGTCACGAGGGCGCGGGCGTCATCACCAAGCTCGGCCCCAACGTGCCCGCCGACCTCCAGGTCGGCGATCACGTCATCCTCTCGTTCATCCCCGCCTGCGGGCGCTGTCCGGCGTGCGTCTCGGGCCATATGGCCCTGTGCGATCTGGGCGCGGGGCTGCTGCTGGGGCAGGCGATCAGCGACGGCACCTACCGCATCCAGGCGCGCGGGCAGAACGTCATCCCCATGTGCCTGCTCGGCACGTTCGCGCCGTACATGACGGTGCACCACACGTCGGTGGTCAAGATCGACCCGACCGTCCCGTTCGAGGTGGCCTGCCTCGTCGGCTGCGGCGTGCCCACCGGCTTCGGCTCCTCCACCCACGTCGCCAACGTGATGCCCGGCGAGACCGTGGTGATCGCGGGCATCGGCGGTGTCGGCATGAGCGCGCTGCAAGGCGCCGTGCTCTCCGGCGCGTCGAAGGTCGTCGCGATCGACCCGAACCCGTGGAAGCGCGAGCAGGCCCAGAAGTTCGGCGCGACACACACTTACGCCAGCATGGCCGAGGCCATCATGCCGCTGATGGACGCGACCGAGGGCCGCATGGCCGAGAAGGTCATCCTCACCATGGGCGAGATGCACGGCGACTACATCGAGGAGGGCCTGATCCTCACCGCCAAGGCGGGCACCCTCGTGGTCACCTCCATGGGCCGCATGGACGCCGGCGAGGTGAAGATGAACAGCTTCCTGCTGTCCATGCTCCAGAAGACGGTGAAGGGCTGCATCTTCGGCGGCGGCAACGCCCGCCAGGACGCCCCGCGCCTGCTCGCCCTGTACAAGAGCGGCCAGCTGAACCTGGACGACATGGTCACCCGCAGCTACTCGCTCGAGGAGATCAACCAGGGCTACCAGGACATGCTGGACGGCAAGAACATTCGCGGCATCATCCGCTACACCGAGGCCGACTGGTAACGGTTCACCCGGCGAGCCGCAGCGCCACCCGCGTGGGCGGGTGGCGCCGAACCGGTTCGCCGGGCCGAGCTTTCGTCATGAGTGCTCAGCGGGTGCAGCGCAGGAGCGCTTCGCGCAGGTTGCGGCTGCGCACGTCGTCGAGCACGGCCATGCCGAGGCGGTTCATCGTGTAGCCGAAGCCGAGTCCGGTGGCGGGATCGGCGAATCCGAACGAACCGCCCAGCCCGGTGGTGCCGTAGGCGCGCTTGTCGGCGCCGAAGCGGAACGAGCCGCGCGACTTGCGGAACCCGAGGTGGTAGCGGCTCTTGGTGTGCAGCACCAGATCGTCGGCGGGCACGTCGTCGGCGGTGTCGGCGGCGGCCAGCAGCTCGAGCACGTCGTCGGCCAGCGGTAGCGCGCTGGTCCGCCCGGCCGCCGCGCCGTAGACCTTGGCCAGCGAGCGCGCGTTGCCCACGCCGCCGTGCGCGGGCAGCTCGAGGCCCAGGAACTCGCGCCGGGCGGCCCGCACGGGCGCTCCGCAGCGCGGATTGGTCAGCGCCGCATGGGAATGCCCGCGTTGCAGGTAGATCTCGGTGCCGATGCGCAGCGGAAGGTCGCGCTCGAAGCGCAGGATGTCCAGGCCGCGCGTCGCCGAGAGCGTCGCGACGCGTTCGATCGGCTCCGACTCCGGGAACCCGATGAAGAAATCCAGGCCGAGCGGGCCCGCGATGTCCTCGGCGAAGACCCGCCCGAGGGTGCGCCCGCGCGGATCGACGCGGCGCACCAGCTCGCCCTGGTAGAGACCGAGCGTCAGCGCGTGATAGCCGTGGCGCGTGCCGGGCCGCCACGCCGGTTTCTGCTCGGCGAGGATCTTCGCCAGCCCGTCCAGATCGGCGAGTTCGCGCAGCGTCACGATCCGGTCGAGCCCGGACAACCCGGCCTGATGGTCGATGAGCTGACGGACGGTGACCGTGCCCTTGCCGTGCGCGGCGAACTCCGGCCAGTAGTCGGCCACCGGCTTCTCGTAGTCCAGCACGCCTCGCGACACCATGCTCGCGACGACGAACGCCGCCATGCCCTTGGTGGAGGAAAACACCGGGACGATGGTGTCGCGCTCCCACGGCAGCGTGCGGTGGCGGTCACGGTGGCCCGCCCACAGGTCGACGACCAGGTCGTCGCCCGCGTAGACGGCGACGGCGGCGCCGATCTCGCCGTGGTGGGAGAAATTCCGGCGGAACGCGTCGGCGACCGGGCCGAAACCGGGGGCCGCCTCGCCGTGGATCGCGGGTAGGGTGCTCATGATCCGACCATGGTACCGGCGGTACCGGTGCGAGATGCCGCCCGTACGCCGGGCATTCCGTACGCTCGCGGTGTGCGTTCACTCGAGCAGATCCAGGACTGGCCGGTTCGGCACGCGGCGGCGGGGGTGGTGACCCGCGCCGGCGCCGTCGCGCAGGGCGACGCCGAACGCGTCTTCCCGCTCGCCTCGGTCACCAAACCGCTGGTGGCCTATGCCGTGCTGGTCGCGGTGGAAGAGGGCGCGCTCGAACTCGATCAGCCCGCGGGCCCGCCCGGAGCTACCGTCCGGCATCTGCTCGCGCACACCTCGGGACTGGCCTTCGCCACCACCGATGTGATGGCCGAGCCGGGCACCCGGCGCATCTATTCCAGCGTCGGATTCGAGGTGCTCGCCGACTTTCTCGCCGAGGAGACGGGGATCGCGTTCGACGATTATCTGCGGGGCGCGGTATTCGAGCCGCTCGGCATGAAAGCCTCGGTGCTGACCGGGTCGGCGGGGCACGCCTGCCGGTCCACCGTGGCCGATCTGCTGCGGTTCGCGGCCGAATTGCTGGAACCCACGCTGATTTCCGCACAGGCGCACGCCGAGGCCGTCAGCGTGCAGTTCCCCGGTTTGAACGGGGTGTTGCCGGGGTACGGGTCGCAGCGGCCCAACGACTGGGGGCTCGGATTCGAGATCCGCGACGGGAAATCGCCGCATTGGACGGGTGGTGCGAACTCGCCGCGCACCTACGGCCACTTCGGTCAGTCGGGCACATTCCTGTGGGTCGATCCCGGAATATCGGTGGCGTGTGTGGCTTTGGCGGACGAGAATTTCGGGGACTGGGCGCGGGAGGTGTGGCCGGTCCTGAGCGACGCCGTCGTCGCCGAGGCGCGACTCGCGGGCAACACGCTCGCGAAGTAACAGACGTAACTCCGGACACTCCAGTAAACTCGGGCAACGCCAGCCGAGACGGGCCGTTGGGGAAGACGTCCCTCGTCGGAGCTGGAGGTGTCAGTGGTGCGCGCATCGAGTCAGTTCGCGGACTCGACGGCGGGTGTGGTGTGGATCCACTCGTCGCCGGCCGCGCTGTGCCCGCATGTCGAGTGGGCGCTCACCTCCGCCCTCGGTTCCCCCGCCAAACTCCGCTGGACCGCCCAGCCCGCCGACGGTCATCTGCGCGCCACCAGCGACTGGATCGGACCGGTCGGCACGGCCTCCCGCATCGCCCAATCGCTGCGCTCCTGGCCGGTCCTGCGGTTCGAGGTGACCGAGGATCCGAGCGACGGCGTCGACGGCGAGCGCTACAGTTTCGTGCCCGGCCTCGGCCTGTTCCACGGATCCACCGGCGCCAACGGCGATGTGACGCTGGGCGAGATGCGGTTGCGCACCATGCTGCAAGCCGCGCGCGAACTCGGGAAGTACTCGGCCTACGACCTGGCCGCCGAGATCGATCGCGCGCTCGGCACGCCGTGGGACGACGACCTCGAGGTGTACCGGTCGGGTGACGGGGGAGTGGGGGCGGAAGTCACCTGGCTGCGCCGCGACGTGGGGTGAGGGGATCAACCGTTTCCGGAGGCGTATCGCGACGTTCGGGGTGACGCCGATCGTCCCGGAAGGCTCACCGGTGTCACCCCGGCGTGTTCGGTCGGTTCGCCTGCGATCCACACGGTCGTTGCCCGCACCGATAACCTGTTGTCCCGCAAAGGGTTCCGGATGGCGGTAGTCGGCTGCGGGCAGGGCGGCGCCGGTGTGGCAAGGCTTTCCGGCCGTGCACGTCCGCTGGGCCGTCGCTCCACCTGCTCGCCGGTGACGACGCGGTTCGGTTTCCGCCGGTGGACGAAGCCGGCCCGCGTCGTCAGGTGGTTCTCCGGGTCGCCGCGAAAGCGGTTGCGGTACCGAGGAATACGAGTGCCGCGATTCCCAGGACGAGCCAGCGGGCCGACGCGGCCATATCCTCCCCGCCGAGGGCGAGGAGGTTGCCCGCTATGGCGGAGGTGAGGGTGTAGGCGATCAGTTGGGTCGTGCTGACGGCCGCGGCCGCCTTGGCGCCCTCGCCCTTGTCGGCGCTGCTGCTCATCGCGGCGACCGACAGGTGCGGGAAGGCCAAGCCGATACCGGCGCCGGCGATGAACAGCAGTACCGTCCACGCGATCACCACACCGGCGCCCGCCCCGGTGAACTGGAGCAGCCCGTATCCGCCCAGACCACCGGCGAGCAACCACGGCGCGAGCCGGACCAGACCGGGCGCGGTGGTGGGCGAGGCGTTCACGCTGAACAGTTGCGCGACAACCCATCCGAAGGACAGCGCGGCGCCGAGGAAACCGGCGAGCAGCGGTGTGAGGCCCGCGAGTTCCTGGCCGAACAGGGGGATGAAGTTCTCGGTCATCACGCCCGCGCACAGGGCGGCGACCGTCAGATAGACCCACTTCAGGGGGTTGCCGCGCGCGTAGGTCGAGCGGGGCAGCACGCCGTTCGGGGTGCGCGCGTCGAGCACGAGGAAGGTGGCGAGCAGGGCGATGCCCAATCCGATGCACACCGGCACGAGCGCGCCGGTGGCGGTCGATCCGATGCTCATCACCGCGGCCGTGAGCGCGAGGGCGAGGATGGGGAGGACGGGCACGGCCGCGCCGGGGCCGGATCGGGCGGGCGCGGCGCCCGGCAGCGCGCGGACGGTCAGGACGACGAGTGCGAGTGCGAGCGCGACCAGCATCGCGAACGCGAGCCGCCACGCGTCGAGTTCGGCGAACGCGCCGCCCGCCGCCGGGCCGACGAGCGCGCCGACGCCGAACATCGCCGACACCAGACCTGTTGCGCGAGTCCAGAGTCCGGCGGGCAGCACGGACCGGATCACCGCGTAGCCGAGTCCGGTGAGCAGTCCCGCGCCGAACCCTTGTACGGCCCGGCCCGCGACGAACAGTTCCATCGTCGGGCTCACCGCGCCCAGCGCCGTGCCGAGCGCGAACACCGTGTACGCGATCAGGTAGGAGCGGGCCGGGCCGCGTGCGCGCAGGAAGCGGCCGACCAGCACCGTCGCGATCACCGCCGTGATGAGGTACCCGGTCGAGGCCCACGCGAAATACCGCGCGCCCCCCAGGTCGTGCACCACCGACGGCATCAACGCCGCGGTGAAGTACAGGTTCATCGCGTACAGGCCGACGCCGCCGGCCAGTACCACGACGACGGGCAGGTGAGGCCTGCCGAAGAGCGTGCGCCACGAGCCGCTGGGCGCCAGGTCTTGTTTCACAGGGGAGAGTTCCACGCACGCCAAACTAAAAGTTAAGGTTGACTTGAAGTCAACACACCGGATGCCGAGGAGTGCGGTGAATTACACGCCGAAGGACTTGCTGACCGTGGGGGAGGTGGCCCAGCGCG
Organism: Nocardia puris; assembly: GCF_036051655.1. Classification (NCBI taxonomy): domain Bacteria; kingdom Bacillati; phylum Actinomycetota; class Actinomycetes; order Mycobacteriales; family Nocardiaceae; genus Nocardia; species Nocardia puris. Next base: position 4,627,873 of record NZ_CP107943.1, read on the forward strand.
CGGGGATCGCCACCAGCGCCGTGCGCTATTACGAAGAGCAAGGGCTCATCTCGTCGGTGCGCACGTCGGGCAACCAGCGCCGCTACGCGCGCTACGTGCTGCGCAGGCTCGGGATCATCTTGGCGGCGCGGCGTTTCGGCATTCCGCTCGCCGAAGTCGCGGAGATGTTCGCCGACCTCCCGCAGGACCGGATGCCGGGCAAACGCGACTGGCGGCGCATCTCCGCGCGCTGGCATCGCCGGCTCGAGGCCAGGCGGCGGGAGATCGAACGGCTCGAAGAGGAGCTCACCGGCTGCCTCGGCTGCGGCTGCCTGTCGCTGAACACCTGCCGGGTCCTCAACCCCGGGGACCGGCTCTCGGTGGAAGGGCCGGGGCCGCGCCGGTTGCACTACGACACGGACGACGTCTGGTGAAACACACCCCTCCGGGGAACAGGCCGGTGGCGGCGGGTGTTGCCAGAAACGTGCGCGTAGACATCTGGACCGACATCAACTGCCCGTTCTGCTACCTGGGGAAGGCGCGGTTCGAACGCGCGCTGGGGGAGTTCGCGCAGCGCGAGCAGGTCGAGGTGGTGCATCGCTCGTTCGAGTTGGATCCCACGCTGGGGCCCGAGGAGACCGGGCCGGTGGTGGCGAAGATCGCGAGCAAGTACGGCATCAGCGAGGCGCAGGCCGCCGCCAACGAGCGCGGTATCGGCGCGCAGGCCGGTGAGCTGGGCCTGACCTACCTGACCGAGGGCCGCGACTTCGGCAACTCGTTCGACATGCACCGGCTGTTGCACTTCGCCCACGAGCAGGGCAGGCAGGCCGACCTCCTCGACGCCCTCTACCGCGCCAACTTCGCCGACGCGCGCCCCGCCTTCGGCAGCGCCGAACGCCTGGTCGAGATCGCCGCCGACGCGGGTTTCGACGCCGCCGCCGTCCGCGCGGTCCTCGCCGATCCCACCGCCTACGCCGACGCCGTCCGCGCCGACGAGACCGAGGCGAGCCGCCTCGGCATCACCGGCGTCCCCTTCTTCGTCTTGGACGGCAAATACGCGGTTTCCGGCGCCCAACCTCCTGCCGTCTTCACCCAGGCCCTCACCCAAGCCTGGTCCACCCACCAACCCACCCTCCAGCCCATCGGCGCGAGCGACGAGACCTGCGGACCCGACGGGTGCGAATTGCCTTCTCGTGACTGAGGGAGTGGACAGGGCGGCGCGCCCATGGCATCCTGACCTCGTAATATCGACAACATATCGTTGACGCCAGGTTGGTCGGTGGAGTGCGTCGGCGTGCTCGTTCGGCAGCGAGCACGGCCGGCTGCGTGACCCGCGGGTGGCCGTGTTTCGAGACCGGACTCGTCTCGAAAGGACGGCACGGTGAACACCGACCCGTTCCCTCTCGATTCCGGTGCCTACGTTCCCGATCCGGAGCGCGACACCCGCCTGCTCATCGACGGGGTCTTCGACAGCGTCGCCCGGACCGTGCGTGCGCACGGGCTCGGCGACCCGGTGCCCGAAATGCGCGCTCGCCTGGATGAATTGGCGGTGCGACAGGAACATCGCGTCGTCGACGAACCCGCCCGCCACAATCTGCGCACGACGCTCGCGCTCGTGTTCGCCTACCGGTTCCTCCGGCCCGCGCTCGGGAGCACCGCCGCGCGCGTCGCCGTGCGGAAGGCGTTCGTCGAACCCCTCGCCGACACGTTATGTGCGGGTACGCGGGCGATGCTCGACGCCGTCGAGGACCCGTTCGCCGCCATGGTCGAGCTCAGCCGGTCCCGCGAAACCTTCGCCTTCGGAAGCGGTTTCGTCTTCGAGCACGCGGCCGACGACGACCGCCGCTACCACGTGAACGTCCGGCACTGCTTCTACCACGACGTCCTGCGGGCCGACGGCGTCGCCGAGTCGACACCGCAGATGTGCGAGTTCGACGCCACCTGGATCGCGGCCATCGATCCCGACCGGCACGGATTCCGCTTCGAACGCGCGACGACCATCGGCCGGGGCGGGAGTCACTGCCGTTCCACTTCGATCGCGTGGAGGCGACCCCGGACCAAGTCTGACCGTGGAAGCGGTGAAGCTGTCGTCGAGGCACCATGTCCGGTAATCGCGGTGCCCATCACGTTTCAGGTTGCCGGGCAACGGGTTTCAGCGAGGCGCGAGCCTGCGCACCACCTCGGCGGCCGAGGTTTCCTCGGTCAGGTTGCCCACGCCGAGGCCGGCGTTGACGGGGCGGTTGCGGGGGTCGTCGGCCGTGAGGGCTCGGTGGAGTTCGGCGGTGGCGGTGGGGAGGTCGGTGAGGCCGGTGCTCCAGCGGCGGGTGAAGTCGTTGGCGAGGACGCGTTCGGGGAGGTCCGGGGGCCAGGGGTAGCCGGCGGCCTGGTCGAAAATCGAAGTGAGGAGGGTGTTTTCGCCGTCGGCGGCGAGGAGGGCCGCGCGCTCGCCGGGTGTGGTGAGCGCTTCGCGGCAGGCGGTGAAGGCGGTGCCGACCCATACGCCCGCCGCGCCGAGGGACAGGACATGCGATACGTCGGTGGCGGTGGCGATCGCCCCGGCGGCGAGTACGGGGCGGTCGGTGACGCGCAGCACGTTCGCGAGGAGGGTGTCGCGGTTGTGGAGTGGGCGGCCGTGCCCGCCGCCTTCTTGCCCACGGGCCACCAGGAGGTCGGCGCCCGCGCGGTGGGCGGCCTCGGCCTCCGCGGTGTCGGCGACCTGGACGGCGGTGGGGATGCCGGCCGCGTGGGCGCGGGCGATCCAGTCCAGTTCCGTCCCGAAGCTGACGGACAGCAGCAGCGGGCCTGATTCGAGGGCGAGGTCCAGCAGGGCGGGCTCGCGGCGAACCACCCAGTCCACCACCCCGATTCCGACGCGCACCCCCTCGGGCACGCGGTCCAATTCCCGACTCAGTGCCGCGCGCGTGCCGGAACTGCCCATGCCGATCATCCCCAGTCCGCCCGCCGCGGAAACCGCGCCCGCGAGCGCACCGCCCGCCGCACCGCCCATCGGCGCGTTGACGAGGGGCACGCGGCCCGCGAGGGGATCGGTCGGGACTGGTCGTGACATGCGGTGATTCTGGCACGGCCGCTGTCGGGGAGGAACTCAGAAATAGTGGCGGCGGCCGCGCACCGGGCGGCCCACCGAACCGGCGATATACAGCACCGCGCCGATGAGGAGCAGGATGACGCCGGCGGTGATCAGCAGCCCGAATCCGAGCAGATATCCGACGATGAGCAGAACGAGTCCGAGAACGATCATGACGAGCTTTCCGATCGAGTATTTCAGTTCGAATTATTTGGTGGTGGCGCCGCGAGTGGGGGAGCCGGATTTGCGCAGGAATTGCGGAACCCGCCACTGTGGCGTGCGCGCCGTCGATTTCCGATCACCGGTGTGATCGGCGCGCGCCGCGGCGGCCACCCGCCGCGATTCCCGCAATTCGCGCCGGACCGCCATGTTCTTGCGGGTGGACCTGAAGACGCCGCTGAGCGTGAGGCTCACGCCCACACCGCCGACCAGGCCGACGACGATGCCGAGGAGGAACAGCTCACCGGTGGTGCCGCCGAACTGGTAGTCGAATACCGAGAACTCGCTGCCGAGGCGGTTGGCATCGCCGGTGTTGGCGGCGACTCCGGCCACACCGGCGGCGACCGCCAGCACCGCGACGAGGACTCCGAGAATGATGATCATGGCAATTCCCACATACCGAGTAACAATGTGCGGAATCGAGGTTCCCGCTGTTCCGGAAGTCAAACGGTGCGGCGGGCGATGATTTTCCCTTCGCCGGGCAGATACGTATCGATGCTGTTGAGCAGGCAAGTCGGCCCGGACTCTCGGCCGGCGACCGGGCGATTCGAGCCATCGGCCGCGCGTGCCGAGTGTTGTTCAGGCCGTGGGCCTCTGCGCGGCCAGGGCCTTGTGGAGCAGGGCGGCGAGCTGCTGCTGTTCCTCGTCGGTGAGGCCGTCGACCGCGCGGCGGGGGAAGTCGAAGGACTCCTCGAAGGCGTCGTTGACGACGTCGCCCGCCGGGGTGCGCACGATCTGGCGGAAGCGGCGGTCCTCGGGGTTCGGCTCGCGCCGCACCAGGGACCGCCCCTCCAGCCGGGTGACGATCTGGGTGATGTTGGAGGCGTCGCAGCCGAGTTCCTCGGCCAGTTCGCCCATGCCGCGGCGGGTGCCGACCCGGCCGAGGACGCAGGCGTGCGCCATGCTCATCGAGTGCTCGCGCGCCGCCGCCTCGAAGGCGTGGTTGTAGGCGTCCACGAAGTCGAACATCACGCGCTCGAGGTCGGTGGACGCGCGTACGGGGCCTGCCGGAACTGCCATAACGCGAATTCTATGCCAACGTTGAGTGGAATGCTTGATCCGATCAAGCACCTGTGCCACGATAGCGCTTGATTCGATAAAGTATTCGCGCCGGGGCTGCCGCGCGCGACCCAAGCAGAAGGAGTCAAGGTGAGCACCCTGTTCGAGCCGATCACGATCGGCAAGTTGGAGCTCCCGAGCCGCCTGTTCATGGCGCCGATGACCCGTAACCGGGCCACCCTCGACGGACGTGTCACCGAGCTCACCGCGGAGTACTACGCACAGCGGGCCAGTGCGGGCCTGATCATCAGCGAAAGCAACCAGCCCAGCGTCATCGGGCAGGGTTACTTCCTCACCCCCGGCCTGCACGCGGCCGAGCAGGTCGAGGCGTGGCGCGCGGTCACCGACGCGGTGCACAACGCGGGCGGGCGCATCTTCGCCCAGCTGACCCACACCGGCCGCATCGGCCACCCGGCCCTGTACCCGGACGGCGCCCTGCCGGTCGCGCCCTCGGCCGTGGCCAGCGGTGAGCAGCTGTTCACCCCCGACGGCATGATCGATCACCCCACCCCGCGGGAGCTGACCGTCGAGGACATCAAGACCACCGTCGCCGATTTCGTCTCGGCCGCGCGCAACGCCATCGACGCCGGCTTCGACGGTGTCGAGCTGCACGGTGCCAACGGCTACCTGCTGCACCAGTTCCTGGCCGACAACACCAACCTGCGCACCGACGAGTACGGCGGTTCGGTCGAGAACAAGATCCGCGTGGTCCTCGAGGTCGCGTCCGCGGTGATCAACGCCATCGGCGCCGACCGCACCGGCATCCGCCTCTCGCCGGCCAACCCGTTCAACAACATCGTCGAGGCCGACCCGGCGCCGCTCTACACCGAGCTGCTGAGCAAGCTGGCCGAGTTGAACCTGGCCTACGTGCACATCATCGAGGGCGGCAGCCGCGAGCTGACCAAGACCCTGCGCGCCGCGTGGCCCGGCACCTTCATCCTCAACCCGCACCCCACCCCGGAGGCCTTCCCGGCCACCGTCGAGGCCGCCACCGAGGCGCTCGAGTCCGGTGTCGCCGACGCCGTCACGCTGGGTGCGCTGTGGCTGGCCAACCCCGATCTGGACGCCAGGATCAAGGCGGGCGGGCCGTACAACACCCCCGACCAGGCCACCTTCTACGGCGGCGACCACACCGGGTACACCGATTACCCGACCCTGGACAAGGTCGCCTCGGCCTGATTCCCGCGACGATCACCCCGCGCGCGGCACCGGTAGGCCGGTGCGCGCGGGGTGGTCTCGTCATGTCCGTACCGCGTGGGCCGGACGTGCTCGCGCGGCTCGAGCGCCGGCGCGTAGCCGGCCGTACCGAAAGGAGCGCGGGCGTTGAAGGCACTCGTGCACGACAAGGTGAGTCCGCACATGCTGCGCCTGGGCAGCGCCGAGCCGCCGGCCCCGCGGCCGGATCAGGCTCTGGTGGAAGTGGTTTCGTTCTCCTTCAACTTCGGGGAGGTCGCGTTCCGCTCGCCCGAGGCGCCCGCGGGCCTGATCCCGGGGTGGGACGCCGCGGGTGTGGTGGCGCGGGCCGCGGTGGACGGGTCCGGTCCGCCCGCCGGGACGCGCGTGGTCACCTTCGGGTGGACCGGCGCCTGGGCGGAGCTGCGCGCGGTCGACACCGCCAACCTGGCCGTGGTGCCCGACGGACTCGACCTGGGAGCCACGGCCGCGCTGCCGGTGGCCGGGGTGAGCGCGTTGCAGGCGTTGCGCGCGCTCGGCCCTATCGTCGGGCGCCGGGTGCTGATCACCGGCGCGTCCGGCGGCGTCGGCCGGTTCGCGGTGCAGCTGGCGCATCTGGCGGGCGCGCGGGTGATCGCGTCGGTCGGCAGCCCGGAGCGCGGCGAGGGCCTGGCCGAACTGGGCGCGTCCGAAGTGATCGTGGGTCCGGAAGCGTTGCGCGAGCGCGTCTTCGGCGTCGTGGACAACGTCGGCGGCCGGCAGCTGGCCGACGCCTACCTGCGACTCGAGGCGGGCGGCACCGTGGTGGCCGTGGGCAAGGCGTCACGCGAGCCGACCACCATCGACTTCGAGGAGGCGCGCATCCAGGTCGACCGGGGCCGCATCGAGGCGTTCAACTTGCACGCGCCGCTGGGGCAGGAGTTGGCCACGCTGGTGGACTTCGCCGAGCGCGGCGCGCTTAGCCTTCCGATCGGCTGGCGCGGGGACTGGGTGGACTACCGCGAGGCCGCCGACCACCTGCTGAACCGCCGGATCAAAGGCAAGGCAGTCCTGGACGTGCGCCGGGTGTCCTGAGCGGTCCGCGCACGGCCGCGAAAACCGGCCCTTCCGCGCGGAAATATCGCTTCTACCAGCGCGAACAGCGGGCAGTTTCCGGACGATGAGCGGTCGATTACAGGCCCGTGGATACGGTCGCCCCGTGGGCTGGCCGGGAGCACCGGCCGCCCCTCGGCAAGAGCTGTACGAGCAAGGGAGACAGGCCATGACCAGCCGTGTGCGGAGCCGCGCTGTCGTGCTGGGAGGTGGGCTCGCCGGGTTGTTCGCGACCCGCGTGCTCGCCGACCGGTACGAGCGGGTAACCCTCGTGGACCGAGACCACCTGACCGGCCCGAATCTGTTGCGGCGCGGTCTGCCGCAGGGCCACCATCTGCACGGGCTGCTCTCGCGCGGCCAGCAGATCGCCGAAGAACACTTCCCCGGTGTCACCGATCAGATGGTGGCCGACGGCGCGGCGATCGGCGACGCCTCCGCCGACGTGCGCTGGATCATCAACGGAAAGCGCTTGGTGCAGGTCGATTCCGGGCTGGTCTGCCTCACCGCCAGCCGCCCGTTCTTCGAATCCCATATCCGCGACCGGGTGCTGGCGCTGCCCAACGTCGACCTGCTCGAGCAGACCGATATCAGCAGGCTGGAAGTGGTCGACGACGGTAAGCGGATCGCGGGCGTGTGGGTGTTCCCCGAGGCGTCGCACGAGACCCTGCTGCCCGCCGACCTCGTCGTCGACGCCTCCGGGCGCGGTTCGCGCGCGGCGGTGTGGCTCGAGGACCTCGGCTACGAGCGGGTCGAGGAGGAGAAGCACAAGATCGGGATGGGTTACGCCACCCGGTATTACACGATCCCCGACGAGGCGTTCGGCGGCGACATCTCGATCAACACGGTGGCCTCGGCGGGCGTGCCGCGCGGCTGCATCTGCCAGAAGATCGACGGCGGGCGCAGCATCGTCACGGCCTACGGCATCCTCGGCGATCACCCGCCGACCGATCCCGAGGGCTACCTGGCGTTCATCAAAACCCTTGCCGCGCCGGACATCTACGAGACCTTGCAGCACGCCGAGCCGATCAACGACCCGGTGGCCTACAAGTTCCCGACCAACCTGCGCAGGCACTACCAGCGCATGACCGACTTCCCGGCGGGCTTCCTGGTGATCGGCGACGCGGTCGCCAGCTTCAATCCCAGCTACGCCCAGGGCATGACGGTGGCCGCGATGGGCTCGACGGTGCTGCGCGAGCACGTCAACCGCGACGAGGAGATCGATCCGCTGGCCTACTTCGCCGACCTGGCCGCCGACGCGATCGACGGTTGCTGGCAGATGGCGATCGGCGCCGACCTCAGCTACCCCGAGGTCCAGGGCGAGCGCACCCCGGAGATCCTGGAGGCGCACGCGTTCATCGCGCAGGTCCAGGACGCGGCCAGCCGCGACGGCGATGTGTCGCGTGCCTACCAGCGCGTGATCGGCCTGGCCGACCACCCGAGCGTGCTGCACGAGCCGCAGCTCGAGGCCAAGATCCTGGGCGAGGTGCCGGCATGAGCGTCGAGCGAATCCCGTTCGGGCAGTGGACGTTCGACGTCGACGTCGAGGGCCCCGCCGACGGTCCCGCGGTGCTGCTGCTGCACGGCTTCCCGCACAGCCGGGCGTCGTGGACCGAGGTGGCGCCGATCCTGCACCGCGCCGGGCTGCGCACCATCGCGCCCGACCAGCGCGGGTACTCCGACGACGCCCGGCCCACCACGGTGAGCGAGTACGCGCTGCCCTTGCTGGCGGCCGACGCGCTGGCCGTGCTGGACGCGCTCGGTGTCGAGTCGGCGCACGTGGTGGGCCACGACTGGGGAGCGGCGGTGGCCTGGTACCTGGGCGCGCGGCACGCCGACCGGGTGAACAGCCTTGTCGCCCTGGCCATCCCGCATCTGGACGCCTACCAGTACGCCTACCGGGTGGACGCCGAACAGCAGCACAGCTCCCAGTACGTGGAGTTCCTGATGTCCGACGGCGCGGCCGAGCAGTTCCTCGCCGACGACGCCGCCCAGCTCTACGGGTGGTTCGCGCAGGCGGGCGAGGGCGTGCTCACCCCGGAACAAGTGGAGCGCTACGTCACCAAGCACCGCGAGCCCGGCGTGCTGGACGCGGCGCTGAACTGGTACCGCGCCAACAACCTGCTCGGCGAACCCTTCGAGTTCGGCCCCGTACCGGTCCCGACCACCTTCGTGTGGAGCGTCACCGACACCGCCGTCAGCAAGCTGGCGGTCGAGAAGACGAGCGAGCACGTGACCGGTCCGTACCGGCTGGTGACGCTGGAGCAGACCTCGCACTGGCAGCCGCAGCAGGACCCGGAGACGGTCGCGGCCGAAATCGTGCGGCTGGCCCGCACCGAACAGCTGGAGAACCGATGACCGCCGTAGCGACCGAACGGGAGTTCGCCGAGCCGTACCTGCGCGGGGTGCTGGCGACGGCGGGCCTCGACGTGGAATACACCCGGGGCGAAGGCGATACGCTCTACTACCGCCGCGGCGACGAAGAGATCGCGGTGCTCGATTTCGTGGGCGGCTACGGCTCCACGCTGCTCGGGCACAGCAACCCCGAAATCATCGAGTACGCCAGGGAACTGCTGGCCGCGCAGACGCCCATCCACGCGCAGTTCTCCCGCCACCCGTACGCCAACGACGTGGCCAACCAGCTCAATCGCATCGTGCGTCGCGAACTGGATTCGGACGAAGGCTACTTCGCGATCTTCGCCAACAGCGGCGCGGAAGCGATCGAGGCCGGGCTCAAGCACGCCGAGTTCGAGCGATTCGTGCGGGCCGCCGGACTGCGGGCGCAGATCGAGGCCGATATCGAGGCGGCCCGCGAGGCCTCGGTGCCTGCCGCGGAGATCGACGCGCTGGTGGCGGAGGTGACCGCGCACAACGAGGCGCTGTTCGCCGCCACGCCGCTGTTCCTGTCGCCGGTCGGCGCGTTCCACGGCAAGCTCGCGGGCAGCGTCCAGCTCACCTACAACCCGAACTACCGGGCGGTGTTCTCGGCGCTGGCCGCGCAGGCGCGGTTCGTGCCCGTGGACGAGCCGGGCGCGCTCGACGCGGTGGTGCGGGCGGAGAGCCGGGTTGCGAAAAGCCTTGTAGTCGAAGGCGGTTCCGTGCGCGTCGTGGAGCGGCCGTTCCCCGTGTTCGCCGCCGTGGTGCTGGAGCCGATCCTCGGCGAGGGCGGCATCCACGAGATGCCCGCAGACTTCGTCGCCGACGTCCAGCGGGTCGCTGCCGAACTCGGCATCCCGGTGATCATCGACGAGATCCAGACCGGCATGGGGCGCACCGGCGCGTTCCTGGCCAGCGGTCACCTCGGCCTGCGCGGCGACTACTACGCGATCGCCAAGAGCCTGGGCGGCGGGGTGGCCAAGGCCGCCGTGCTGCTGGTGCGGGAGTCACGCTACCTCAGCGATTTCGAGCTGATGCACAGCTCGACCTTCGCCAAGGACAGCTTCTCCACGCTGATCGCGCGCCGGGTGCTCGACATCCTGGAGGCCGACGACGGCGCGCTCTACCGGGCGGCCGAACGGCGCGGCGCGGAACTGCTGGCGGCGCTGCGCTCGGTGCGCGAGGAGTTCCCCGACGTGGTCGCCGACGTGCGCGGCCGCGGCCTGATGGCGGGCCTGGAGTTCGTGAACCAGGCGGAGTCGGACTCGGCGGCGTTGCGTGAGGTGGACGCCTCGGGCTTCTTCGGCTACTACGTCTCCGGATTCCTGTTGCGCGAGCACAGCATTCGCACCTTCCCGACCTCGAGCGCGGTGTACACGCTGCGCTTCGAGCCCTCGGTCTACATCGAGACCGCCGATATCGAGCGCCTGGCGGCGGCACTGCGCGACGTGTGCCGCGAGATCAGGGACGCGGGCGGGGCACGGCTGGCGGCCATCGCCTGAGCCCGTGCCGCACCGGAATTCAGCGCCAACCCAGTGAGGAGATTGAGGAATGACCGTGACCTCCGAAGTCGAGCGAGTGACACCGGACGACCCGAGGTACGCCACCTTGACGGCGAGCTTCAACGGACGATGGTCGGGCACACCGGATTACGTGCTGCTGCCGCGCTCGGTGGAGGAGACCGTCGCCGCGGTGCAGCACGTCGTGGACAGCGGCGCCCGCTTCGCCGTCCACAGCAGCGGCGCGGGGTATGAGGGTCTGATCGCGGCGCCGCAGAACCGCGTCGTGATCAGCACCTCGCAATTGACGTCGGTGGAGTACGACGCGAAGCGTTCCGCCTTCGCGGTCGGACCGGGCATTACCACCGTCGACCTGTACAAGGCGCTGCACGAGCAGTGGCGCGTGACGGTGCCGGCGGGCGTCGGCCCGCCGGTCGCGCTCGGCGGCCAGGTCACCAACGCGGGCTACGGCGCGTTCACGCGCCAGTTCGGCCACCTGGTCGACTATCTGGAAGCGGTCGAGGTGGTCGTGGTCGACGCGGGCGGGCGCGCTCGGGCCGTGGTGGCGAGCCGGGCCGCCGACGATCCGAACCGGGATCTGTGGTGGGCGCACACCGGCGGTGGCGGCGGGACTTTCGGGGTCGTCACCAAGTTCTGGTTCCGCGCGCCGGACGCCGAGGGCGACGCGCCCGCCGACGCGCTGCCCGCCGCGCCGGAGGAAATGCTCGTCTCCGAAGTGGTGTTTCGCTGGGCCGATCTGGACGAGGCGAAGTTCACCAGGCTGCTGACGAACTTCACCGGCTGGCACGCGCGCAACTCGGCGCCGGATTCGCCGGCCGTCAACCTGTTCAGCGCGCTCAAGCCGCGCCACATCTCGGCCGGGGAGTTCCTGCTCTCCACCCAGATCGACGCCGCCACACCGGATGCCGAGCGGATCCTGGACGAGTTCCTGGCCGCCGTCGCCGAGGGCGTGGCCGAGTACCGGGTGGACGTGCGCGAGCGGGTGTCGTGGATCAGCCACGTCACCGCCTGGGCGAACCTGGGCGGTGACGGCTGGGAGGGCAAGGGCCGGTTCAAGGCGAAGTCGGCCTACCTGCGGACCGAACTGCCCGCCGACCAGGCGAGCGCGTTCTACCGTCGGCTCACCGACCCGGACTTCCGCGAGCCAGCCACGCTGGTCGAGCTCGGCGGCTACGGCGGCCGGGTCAACGCCGTCGATCCCGCGGAAACCGCGGCGCCGCAGCGCGATTCGATCATCAAGCTGCTGTTCCTGGTGATGTGGGCGACCGAGGCGGAGGACGCGGCGAACCTGGCGTGGATCCGCGGCTGGTACCGCGACGTCTACGCCGCGACCGGCGGCGTGCCCGCGGCGGGTGGCCCGAACGGCGGCGCGGTCCTCAACTACACCGATACCGATCTGGCCGACCCGGAACTCAACGATTCCGGCCACTCCTGGGAGGAACTGCTCTTCGGGTCCGCGTACCCGCGGCTGCGGCAGGTCAAGGCCGACTGGGACCCGGGCAATCACTTCACCCACACCCTGGCCGTCCGTCCGGCCGACTGAACGAACGACTGATTTCTACCGGAAGGATTTCTCCGATGGCTGGCCTGGAGAAAATCGAATATTTCGACGACCGATATACGAAGGCGCGCGCCGCGCTGGGCGGTTCGCTGCCGAGCGCGGAACAGATCAGCGATATCTTCGAGCGCTGGTTCACCGCGTTGAACACCCACGACACCGATACGCTGCTGACGCTGGTCACCGACGACATCGTGGTGGAAGATCCGTCGATGATGGGGCGCAATTCGCGCGGGCACGACGATTTCCGCCTGTTCTCCGAGATCACCTACACGGCGTTCCCGGATATGCGTTTCGAGGCCACCACGGCGCCGCTGATCGCGCTGGACGGCAACCGCATCGTGGTGCCGTGGCGCGGCACCGCGACGTTCACCGGCTACATCGACCGCTGGCCGCCGGAGAACCCGGCCCCGCGCGTCGACGGCACCGGCAAGCAGTGGACGCTGGAGGGCACCGACACCTACGAGTTCCGCGGCGGGCTCATCTCCTGGTGGCGGATCAGCTTCGACTTCTTCGATATGTCGCAGCAGGTCGGGCTGCTGCCCGGCGGCGACGCGTAGCACCTTCGGCGCGGGCGGTCCGGCCGGGCCGCCCGCGCCGGCCACCCTGCCGCGGATCGGGCGGGGCTCCGACGAACTGAGGGATTCCCATGGTGGACACCGACACTCGCGCGGGGGCGGGCCGCTGGGTCCGGCAATTCGGTCCCGCGCCCGACGCCGCGCACCGGCTGGTGTGCTTTCCGTACGCCGGCGGCTCGGCGAGCTACTTCTTCCGGCTGACCAAGGCGCTCGCGCCCGAGATCGACGCGGTCGCCGTGCAGTATCCGGGCAGGCAGGAGCGTCGCGCGGAACCGATCATCGAGGACATCGGCGACCTCGCCGACCGCGTCACCGAGGCCGTGCTGCCCTGGATCGACCGGCCGGTGTCGTTCTTCGGGCACAGCATGGGGGCGGCTGTCGCGTTCGAGGTGGCGGTCCGATTGCAGCAGACCGGTGTGACGCTGACCGAGCTTTTCGTGTCCGGCAGGCGGGGGCCGGGCACGTTCCGGGACGAGCGCACTCACTTGGCAAGCGACCGAGAGCTTTTGGCCGACGTGCGGCGGCTGGGCGGCACCGACACGGCCGCGCTGGACGACCCCGAGATCGCGGCTATGGTGCTGCCGGTCATCCGTGGGGACTACCGGGCCATCGAGCGCTACCGGCGGGCGGGCGGGCCCGTATTGCGTTGCGGTATCACGGCATTCACCGGGGACGCCGACCCGAAGGCCACCGTCGAGGAGGTGGCCGAGTGGGGCGCGCACACCGAGGGCGCGTTCACGCTGCGCGAGTTCGCCGGCGGGCACTTCTTCCTCAACCAGCACGCCGACGCGGTGGCGGGCGCGCTGCGGGCCCGGCTGACCGGCGCGGAATCCGTCGCCGACGTGCGTTGACGACCGGCGCGTCATCTTTCATTATCCGGTCATTGTTTTTCCGGAAACCATTTGTCGCACAGTGATCGAAACGAATAGGGCGGCCCGTACCGGCCGCCCTGTTTCGTGTTCGTGAGGGCGCGATTACTCGCGGATTACCGAGCCGTGCCCCGCGCATTGCTACGTTGTCGTTACGTCCATGGTGATCGACTGTTTTCCGGTGGGACTAAGGGGAGAATCGCTTTGACTTCGACACACGCCGCTGGCGCCGCCGAAATCGCCATCACGGGATTCTCGTGCCGGTTGCCCGGCGCCGCCGATCCGGCAGCATTCTGGGAATTACTTCGGTCCGGAAACGATGCGATATCGGCGTGGCCCGCCGGACGCACGGAATTCCGCACTCCCACCGCGACCGGCATCCGCCGCGGCGCGTTCCTCGCCGACGTGACGGGGTTCGACGCGCAATTCTTCGGCATCTCGGCGCGCGAGGCCGCGGCGATGGACCCCCGGCAGCGGCTCGTCCTGGAACTGGCCTGGGAAGCGCTCGAGGACGCGGGCACGGTCCCGGACCGGTTGCGCGGCACCGACGCGGCCGTCTTCGTCGGGGCGCACCGCGACGACTACGCGGCGCTGCTGGCGACCGCCGAGGACGCGTCGATCACCCACCACACGCTCACCGGCGCCAGCCGAGGCGTCATCGCGAACCGGCTCTCCTATTTCCTCGGCGTGCGCGGGCCCAGCCTGACCGTCGATTCGGCGCAGTCGTCGTCGCTGGTCGCGGTGCACCTGGCCTGCCAGAGCCTGCGCTCGGGCGAGGCGTCGACGGCGCTGGTCGCCGGGGTCAACCTCAACCTGGCCGAATCCGGCGCGGTGGCCACCGAACGGTTCGGCGGTCTGTCGCCCACGGGCACCTCGGCGGCCTTCGACGCGAGCGCCGACGGTTTCGTGCGCGGCGAGGGCGCGGTGGTGCTGGTGCTCGAACCGCTGGCCGAGGCGCTCGCGGCCGGTCGCCGGGTGCACGGCGTCATTCTGGGCAGCGCGGTGAACAACGACGGCGCGACCGACGGGCTGACCGTCCCCGGGCAGCAGGGCCAGGAGCAGGTGCTGCGCGAGGCGTACCGGCGGACCGGTGTCTCGCCCGCGCAGGTGCAGTACGTGGAGGCGCACGGCACCGGCACGCCCGTGGGCGATCCGATCGAGGCGGCCGCCCTTGGCGCGGTGCTGGGTGCGGGTCGTGCGGCGCCGCTGCGGATCGGGTCGGCCAAGACCAACGTCGGCCACCTGGAGGGCGCGGCCGGGCTCACCGGACTGTTGAAAGTGCTGCTGGCACTGAAGCATCGGCAGTTGCCGCCCAGCCTCGGGTACTCCGAGCCCAACCCGGCCATAGCGTTCGACGAGCTCTCGCTCGCGGTGCAGACCGAACTCACGCCGTGGCCCGCTCCCGATGCGGCGCTGTTGGCGGGCGTGAGTTCGTTCGGCATGGGTGGCACCAACTGCCACGTGGTGGTCGGGGCCGGTCCCGACCCCGAACCGGCCGCGCCGGGCCGTTGCCCCGCGGTGGTGCCGCTGGTGCTGTCGGCCAAGACACCCGAGGCCTTGGCCGCCGCGGCGGGCCGGCTGGACCTGACCGGTCGCGACGCGGTGGACGTCGGGTGGTCGCTGGTGCGCACCAGGGCGAGTTTCGAGCACCGCGCCGTGGTGTGGGGCGCGGACGAGCGGGCGTTGCTCGGCGGGCTGGCGGCGGTCGCCGCCGGGCTGCCCTCGCCCGCACTGGTTTCCGGACGGGTGGAGCCCGGCGCCCTGGCCGTGGTGTTCGCGGGCCAGGGTGGCCAGCGGACCGGCATGGGGCTGGGGCTGTACGCCGAATACCCGGCCTTCGCCGCGGCTTTCGATGAGGTGGCGGCCCATCTGGACGGCGAACTCGAGCGCCCCCTGCGCGAGCTCATCGCGTCCGGCGCGCGGCTGGACGAGACCGGTCACGCCCAGCCCGCGCTGTTCGCGCTCGAGGTGGCGCTGTTCCGGCTGGCGGAATCCTGGGGTGTGGCACCGGATTTCGTGGCCGGGCACTCCATCGGCGAGATCGCCGCCGCGCACGCGGCCGGTGTGCTCTCGCTCGCCGACGCGGCGCGGCTGGTCGCGGCGCGCGGCAGGCTCATGCAGGCGCTGCCCGCGGGTGGCGCGATGATCGCGCTGGAGGCGAGCGCCGAGGAGGTCGCCCCGCTCTTGGCCGGGCGGCCCGAACTCGGGATCGCGGCGATCAACGGGCCGCGAGCCGTGGTTGTCGCTGGCGCCGAGGCGGACGCGCTGGCCGTCGCCGAGCAGTTCGCGGGGCGCGGGCGCAAGGTGAAGCGCCTGCGCGTCTCGCACGCGTTCCACTCGCCTCTCATGGAGCCGATGCTCAGCGAATTCGCCGATGTGGTCGGCACTTTGCGCTTCGAGCAACCCCGGCTGCGGGGCGTGTCGTCGGTGACCGGTGGCGACGCGACCGACTGGGCGTCCGCCGACTACTGGGTCGAGCACGTTCGCAAACCCGTCCGTTTCCTCGACGCGGTCCGCGCGCTGGAGCGAGCCGGTGTGGCCACCGTGCTGGAGGCCGGGCCCGACGGCGTCTGCTCGGCGATGATCGCGGACGCGGCCGAGCATCCCGAGCGCATTGCCGCCGTGCCCGTTCTGCGGCCGGACCGGTCCGAACCGGAGACCGCCGTGGCGGCGGCCGCCCGCCTGCACGTGCGCGGGGCAGGAGTGGATTGGGCGGCGCTGTTCGCCGAAAGCGGTGCGCGCGTGGTGGATCTGCCGACGTACCCGTTCCAGCGCAGGCGGTACCCGCTGCCGGGTGCGTCCGCTGATTGGAGCGGAGCGTCCGTTGCTGACGCGACGGAGCGCAGCTCCCACGGGACGGAGAACCGCTCCGATGGGCAAACGGCCGCGCACCAGGCGGTACCCGGCGCCGGGGGACAGTCGGCCGTTGCGGAGAACGGCTCCTCCCAACGTAACCTCCCCGCAGACCTCGATCACCTGGTCCTCACCCACGTGCGCGCCGTGCTCGGACTCGACCCCACCGAGCGCTTGGACGAGCGCGCCCGCTTCCGCGATCTCGGCTTCGATTCGCTGCTCGGTGTCGAGCTGCGCACGTCGCTGGCGCGCGCGCTCGACCGATCGCTGCCCGGCGGCCTGCTGTTCGACTACCCGACGCCCGCGGCGCTGATCGAGTTCCTGCGCGCCGAACTCTCCGGCGCGGCAATCGATCTCGACGCCGTGTCGGCGGTCGCCACCACCGACGACCCGATCGCCATCGTCGGCATGGCCTGCCGCTTCCCCGGCGGTGTGACCGGCCCGGACGAGCTGTGGCGCGTGGTGCTCGACGGCGTCGACGCCACCTCGGAGTTTCCCGCCGATCGCGGCTGGGACGACGCGCTGTTCGACGCCTCACCGGAGCGGGCGGGCCGCAGCTATGTCCGGCGCGGCGGATTCCTCGACGGCGCGGGCGATTTCGACGCCGGACTGTTCGGCATCTCCCCGCGCGAAGCGCTCGGCATGGACCCCCAGCAGCGGCTGCTGCTCGAAACATCCTGGGAGGCGGTGGAACACGCGGGCATCAACCCGCAGTCACTGTCCGGCACCCGCGCCGGGGTCTTCGTCGGCGCCACCACCTCCGACTACGGTCCCCGGATGCACACGCCCGCGGCGGGCACCGACGGCTACGTGCTCACCGGCACCGCGCCGAGCGTGATGTCGGGCCGCGTCGCCTACCAGCTCGGGCTGCTCGGGCCCGCGCTGACGGTGGACACCGCGTGCTCGTCGTCGCTGGTCGCGATCCATCTCGCGGTGCGCTCGCTGCGTTCCGGCGAGGCGACGCTCGCGCTCGCGGGCGGTGTCGCGGTGATGGCGAATCCCGGGATGTTCGTGGAGTTCTCGCGTCAGCGCGGCCTGGCGCCCGACGGCCGGTGCAAGCCGTTCGCGGCGGCGGCCGACGGCACGGCGTGGGCCGAGGGCGCGGGTGTGCTGGTGCTGGAGCGGCTTTCGGAGGCGCGGCGGCACGGGCGCCGGGTGCTGGGGGTGATCCGTGGCACCGCGATCAACCAGGACGGCGCGTCCAACGGGCTCACCGCGCCGAACGGGCCCGCGCAGCGGCGGGTGATCGCGAGCGCGCTGGCCGACGCGGGCCTGACCGCCGACGCGGTGGACGCCGTGGAAGCCCACGGCACCGGCACCGCGCTCGGCGATCCCATCGAGGCCGACGCGATCCTCGCCACCTACGGCGCGCGGCACGCCGAGGACCGTCCGCTGTATCTCGGTTCGCTCAAATCCAATATCGGGCACGCCCAGGCGGCCGCCGGCGTCGGCGGTGTGATCAAGATGGTGCAAGCGCTGCGACACGCGACCCTGCCCAAGACGCTGCACGTCGACGCGCCCACTCCACACGTGGACTGGAGCGCGGGCGCCGTGGAACTGCTTGTGGAACAGCGAGATTGGCCACGCGGTGAGCGACCGCGTCGCGCCGGCATCTCGTCGTTCGGCATCAGCGGCACCAACGCCCACCTGGTGCTCGAGGAGGGCGATCCGAGCGCACCCGTCGCGGCCGACCACGCGGACGAGACGGTGGCCTGGTTCCTGTCCGCCCGCGATCGCGCGGCGCTGCGGGCCCAGGCGGACAGGCTGGCCGACTTCGTCTCCGCGCGACCGGAACTGCCGGTCGGCGCGGTCGCGCGCTCGCTGGTGACCTCGCGCGCCCTGCTGGACGAGCGAGCCGCGGTCTTCGGGCGCACCGCCGACGAGCTGCTGGCCGGTCTGCGCGCGCTGCGCGACGATGCCGACGCGCCCGGTCTGGTGACCGGCCGCGCCGCGAAGACCGGGCGCACGGCGTTCCTGTTCACCGGACAGGGTGCCCAGCGGCTCGGCATGGGCCGCGAACTCCACACGCGCTCCGAGGTTTTCGCCGCCGCGTTCGACGACGTGTGCACCGCGTTCGACCCGTGGCTGGAGCGCGGGCTGCGCGAGGTGGTCTTCGGCGACGACGCCGATCTGCTGGACCGCACCGAGTACACCCAGCCCGCGCTGTTCGCGGTCGAGGTCGCGCTCGCGGCGCTGTGCGCGCACGCCGGACTCGTCCCGGACCTCGTCGCGGGGCACTCGATCGGGGAACTCGCCGCGCTGCACGTCGCGGGCGGCATCGGCCTGGCCGACGCGGCGCGGCTGGTGGCCGCGCGCGGCAGGCTCATGCAGGCCGCGCGGGCGGGCGGCACCATGGTCGCGATCGCCGCGACCGCCGAGGAGATCGCCGAATCCCTCGGTGCCGGTGTGGATCTCGCGGCGGTAAACGGCCCCGACGCGGTCGTGCTCTCCGGCGACGCCGAGGCCGTGCGCGCGGTGGCCGACCGGTGGCGCGATGCCGGACGCCGCACGCGCGAACTCCGGGTGAGCCATGCGTTCCATTCCGCCCACATGGACGGCGTGCTCGACGAGTTCCGGCAGGTGGCCGCCTCGGTGCGATTCACCGCGCCGGCGATTCCCGTGGTGTCCACCTACGCGCCGGGCGAGGCCGACTCGAGCTCCCCGGACTACTGGGTGCGCCAGCTGCGCGGCACCGTGCGGTTCCACGACGCGGTCCGGCGGCTCGAGCGCGACGGCGCGCGGGTCTTCGTGGAGATCGGGCCGGACGCGGTCCTCACCGGTCTCGCCCGCGCTTCCTTCGCCGAGAGTGGGTCGGTGGCGGTGGCGTTGCAGCGCGACGGCAGGCCGGAGGACGAGACGTTCCGCGTGGGCGTCCACACCGCGCACGTGTACGGCGCACCCGCCGAACCGACCGCGCTGTACGAAACCGATTCCGCGCCTGTGGAATTGCCCACCTACGCCTTCCAGCACACGAGGTACTGGCTGCCCACCGGTACGGACCGGTCCGACACCGGGCATCCGCTCCTCACCGCCCGCCTCGATCCCGCCGACCGCGACGAGGTGCTGTTCGGCGGGCGCGTCACCGGCGCCGACCACGGATGGCTGCGCGATCACGTCATCGCCGACACCGCCCTGCTGCCCGCCACGGCGTTCGTGGATCTCGCGCTCGCGGCGGCGGGCGAGGTCGGCGCGGGACAGGTGTCGGAGCTGGTGGTGGAGGCGGCGCTGCCGCTCGACGGACCCGTCGACCTCCAGGTCGTCGCTGCCGCCGCCGACGACACCGGACGGCGCGCGCTCGCGATCCACGCCCGGCCCGCCGATGATGGCGGCGCATGGACCCGGCACGCGTCGGGCTTCCTCGACGCCGAGGCTCCCGCCGCCGCACCCGTGGGTGCGTGGCCGCCCGCCGACGCCGAGGAGGTGCCGGTCGGCGACCTCTACGAGCGGCTGGCCGAGATCGGCTACGCGTACGGTCCGGCGTTCCGCCTGGTCACCCGGCTCTGGCGGCGCGAAGGCGAGTTGTTCGCCGAGATCGGCGAGGTGACCGGTGCGGACCGGTACGCCGTGCATCCGGCGCTGTTCGACGCCGTGCTGCATCCGCTGGTGCTGGAACTGGCGGCGTCGTCGGAACCCGGAGAGTTGTTGCTGCCCTACGCGTTCACGGGTGTGCGCGTCGCGAATCCAGGCCGAGGTGCGCTGCGGGCGCGACTGACGAGCACGGGGGACCGGTCGGTCACCATCGCGGTCTCGGGTGCGGACGGTACGCCGGTCGTCACCGTCGACTCGCTCGATCTGCGCCCCACCGCCGTCGCCGGATCGGCCACGCGCCCACCGCTGTACGGCGTGACGTGGTCGCCGCTGCCCGGTGCGGACCAGGCCGACGCCGTCGCGGTGGAGGTGCCCGCCGGTCGTGGACCGGAGGCGGCGCATGCGGGCGAGGCCGACGCCGTGGCGCTGGAGGTGCCCGCGGGCCGTGCACCGGAAGCGGTGTACGCGGCGGTTTCACTTGCCGCACAGACGATTCGGGAGCGCATCGCCGACGGCGCGCCACCGCTGGTGCTGATCACCCGCGGCGCGGTCGCCGTCACCCCGGACGAGCGGGTCACCGATCTCGCGGGCGCGGCGGTCTGGGGCCTCGGC
The DNA here is from genome assembly GCF_036051655.1 of Nocardia puris. NCBI lineage: Bacteria > Bacillati > Actinomycetota > Actinomycetes > Mycobacteriales > Nocardiaceae > Nocardia > Nocardia puris. The sequence continues at coordinate 4,648,371 of NZ_CP107943.1, forward strand.
CGGGTCGCCGCCACCGAGCACCCCGGCCGGTTCCTGCTGCTCGACCTGCCCGAAGGTGAGGAGATCGGCGCCTGGCCGCGCCGCGCCGTGGGCAGCGGCGAGAGCCAGCTGGCCGTGCGCGACGGAAAACTGTTCGCGCCCAAGGTGATCAAGCGCACCGCCGCCCCCGCACCCCGCCCGATCCGCACCGATGGCACGGTGCTCGTCACCGGCGGCACCGGTGGACTCGGCGCGCTGATCGCCAAGCACCTGGTGACTGCGCACGGTGTGCGGCACCTGGTGCTGGTCAGCCGTCGCGGCCCGGCCGCGCCCGGTGTGGACCGGCTGCTCGGCGAACTCAGCGACGCGGGCGCCACCGCGCGCGTCATCGCCGCCGATGTCGCGGACGCCGCCGGTGTGGCCGACGTGCTGGGCGCGATCCCGGACGACCGCCCGCTGCGCGCGGTGGTGCACGCCGCGGGCACGCTGGCCGACGCCACCCTCGACGCGCTCACCGACGAGCGGATCGCCACCGTGTTGCGCCCGAAGGTGGACGCCGCCTGGTACCTGCACGAGGCCACCGCGGAGCTGGATCTCGATGCGTTCCTGCTGTTCTCCTCGCTGTCGGGCCACGTGGGCACGGCCGGCCAGGGAAGCTACGCGGCCGCCAACACCTATCTCGACGGCCTCGCCGCGTACCGGGCCTCGCTCGGCCTGCCCGCGCTGTCACTGGCCTGGGGTCTGTGGGAAGCGGGCATGGGCACCGGTCTCTCGGACACCGACGTCGAGCGCTGGAAGCGCGTCGGCACTCCGCCGCTGACCGCCGACCAGGGGCTCGCGCTGTTCGACGCGGCTCTCGCGCACCCGGATCCCGTTGTGGTGGCGGCACGTATCGACACGGCCGCCGCCGCGGCGAACGGTCCCGCGATCCTGCACCCGCCCACCCGTCGCACGACCGCCGCCCGCGGGGGCGGATGGGCCGCCGCGATCGAGGCGCTGCCCGAGGACGAGCGTGCCGCCGCGATCCTCGACTACGTCACCGCGGCGAGCGCCACGGTGCTCGGCCACACCTCGGCGGCCGGCATCGACGTGGACACCGCCTTCCGCGAACTCGGCTTCGACTCGCTGGCCGGGTTGGAGCTGCGCAACAAGGTCAGCGCCGACACCGGCATCGCGCTGTCGGCGACCGTGGTCTTCGACCATCCGTCACCCGCCGCCTTCGCGGCCCACCTCGGCGAACTCCTGAAGCCCGAGAAGACCACCACCGCAGTGGCTTTCACGGCCACCGCGCGCACCGACGACGACCCGATCGTCATCGTGGGCATGGCCTGCCGCTACCCCGGCGGGGTGCGCACGCCCGCCGATCTGTGGCGGCTGGTGAGCGAGGGCGTGGACGCCATCAGCGAGTTCCCGGTCAACCGGGGCTGGAACGTGGACGACCTGTTCGATCCGACCGGCGAGCGCGGGGGCACCTCGATCACCAAGCAGGGCGGCTTCCTGCACGAGGCGGACGTATTCGACGCGGCCTTCTTCGGTATCTCGCCGCGCGAGGCCACCGCGATCGACCCGCAGCAGCGCCTACTGCTCGAAACCTCTTGGGAGGCAATGGAAAACGCCGCCATCGATCCGGCCACGTTGCGCGGCAGCCGCACCGGCGTGTTCACCGGCGCGATGTACGACGACTACGCCGTCCGCGTGCAGGGCGCCGCGGGCGAGTTCGAGGGACTGCTGCTGGCGGGCAACCTGTCCAGCGTCGTATCGGGCCGCCTGTCCTACACCTTCGGCTTCGAAGGTCCCGCGATCACGGTGGATACCGCGTGCTCGTCGTCGCTGGTCGCGCTGCACCTGGCCGCGCAGTCGCTGCGCAGCGGCGAGTGCGATCTCGCGCTCGCCGGTGGCGTCACCGTGATGTCCACGCCGAACACTTTCATCGAGTTCTCGCGCCAGCGTGGGCTTTCCGCCGATGGTCGGTGCCGTTCTTACGGTGCGGGTGCGGGTGGTACGGGGTGGTCGGAGGGTGTGGGTTTGGTGGTGTTGGAGCGGTTGTCGGATGCGGTGGCTGGGGGTCGTGAGGTGTTGGGGGTGTTGCGGGGTTCTGCGGTGAATCAGGATGGTGCGTCGAATGGTTTGACGGCGCCGTCGGGTCGGGCGCAGGAGGGTGTTGTGCGGGCTGCGTTGGTGGATGCGCGGTTGTCGGGTGGTGGTGTTGATGTGGTGGAGGGTCATGGGACGGGGACGCGGTTGGGTGATCCGATTGAGGTGGGGGCGTTGCAGGCGACGTATGGGCGGGAGCGTCCCGAAGGCCGGCCGTTGTATTTGGGTTCGTTGAAGTCGAATATTGGTCATGCGCAGGCTGCTGCGGGTGTGGGTGGTGTGATCAAGATGTTGGAGGCGATGCGGCGGGGAGTGCTGCCGAAGTCGCTTTATGCGGAGGAGCCTTCGACGGAGGTGGATTGGTCGTCGGGGACTATCGAATTGCTGTCGGAGGCGCGGGAGTGGCCGGAAACGGGGGAACCCCGCCGGGCGGGCGTGTCGTCGTTCGGTGTAAGCGGCACCAACGCCCATGTCATCCTCGAACAAGCGCCCGAACCCGCCGTCACCGCCCGACCGGATGTGCCGGTGCCGTGGATCCTGTCCGCCAAGGACGACGACGGCCTGCGCGCGGTCGCCGAACGGCTGCGCGACCACCTGGACGGCGCCGGAGCGGACCAGTCCACCGTCGACATCGCCCACACCCTCGCCACCGGGCGGGCCCGCCACGACGTGCGCGCCGCGTTCGTCGGCGACCGTGCCGCGGCGCGCGCCGCGCTCGCCGATATCGCCACGGGCGCACCGAATTCGACGGTGGTCCGCACCGGACGGGGGCGGCGCGGCAAGCTCGCCTTCCTGTTCACAGGGCAGGGCAGCCAGCGCCTCGGCATGGGCCGCGAACTCTACGAGTCCTCGCGGGTCTACGCCGACGCGTTCGACGCGGTGTGCGCCGAACTGGACCCGCAGTTCTTGCGGCCCTTGAAGGACGTGCTGTTCGCGCCCGTCGACTCCGCGGACTCCGCGCTGCTCGACCAGACGCACTACACCCAGGCGGCGCTCTTCGCGGTGGAGACCGCCTTGTACCGCACGGTCGAAAGCTACGGCCTGCGACCGGATTACGTCACCGGCCACTCGATCGGCGAGGTTACCGCCGCGCACGTGGCCGGGGTGCTCGACCTGCGTGACGCCGCCGTCCTGGTCGCGGCGCGCGGGCGCCTGATGCAGGCCGCCCGGTCGCGCGGGGCGATGATCGCCGTGCAGGCCACCGAGGCCGAAGTGGCCGGAACCCTGGCGCCCTACGGGGAGGCCGTGGTGATCGCCGGCGTGAACGGCCCGCAGTCCATGGTGATCTCGGGCGACGCCGGACCCGCCGAACAGGTGGCGGCGCTGTGGCGCGAGCGCGGGCGCAAGGTCAAGCGCCTCCCGGTCAGTCACGCCTTCCACTCCCCGCACATGGACGGCGTGCTGGACGAATTCCACGCCGCCATCGCGGATCTGGACTTCCGGACTCCGCGCTTGCCGGTGGTGTCGAACGTGACCGGCGACATCGCCGACCCGGCCGCGCTGACCGATCCCGGCTACTGGGTGCGCCACATCCGGCTGCCCGTCCGGTTCCTCGACGGCGTGCAAGCGCTGGAGCGGGCGGGCGTCACCGATTTCGTCGAGATCGGCCCGGACGGTGTGCTGTCGGCGCTCGTGCAGCAGACGCTCGCCGAGGCCGGCGGTGTGGCGCTGCCGGTGCTGCGCGACGGACGACCCGAACAGCAGACCCTGATCTCGGCTGTGACCGCCGCTGCTGCGCGCGGTCACGGGGTGGACTGGGCGGCGCTGATCCCGGGCGGTCGCCGAATCGCGTTGCCCACCTATCCCTTCCGTGGCACGCGCTACTGGTTGGAACCGGTCGGACGCACGGCCGATATCGCGAGTTTCGGACTGGGGAGCGCCGACCACGCGCTGCTGGGCGCGGTTGTGCCGATCGCCAATCGCGACGAGTTCCGCTTCACCGTGCGCCTGGGCGCGGGGACGCACCCGTGGCTGGCCGATCACGGCGTGGACGGCGCGACCGTGGTCGCGGGCACCGCGCTGGTCGAGATGGTGCTGCACGCGGCGGGCCACGCCGGCTGCGACGAACTGGCCGAACTCACCATCGGCGCGCCGCTGACGCTGCCGCCGGGCGGGGTGACCGTCCAGGTCGGCATCGGCGCCCCCGATGAGCACGGCCGCAGGCAGGCCGAGATCCACTCCCGCACCGCCGACGGTGAATGGGATACGCACGCAACCGGATTCGTGGCCGTCGCGCAGGGCGAACCGGTCGACGCTCCCGCCTCGGGTGCCGAGCACAGCGAGGTCGACCTGACCGGGGTCTACGACCGGCTCGAGGAGCGCGGCTACCACTACGGGCCCGCCTTCCGAGGGTTGCGCCGCGTCCGCGCCGCCGACGGCGAACTGCTGGTCGAGGTCGAACTGCCCGAGGAACGCCACGGCGACACCGTCGATCTGCACCCGGCGCTGCTGGACGCGGCGCTGCACGCGCTGCTGCCGGGCGTCGTCACCGACGACTCGCCCGCCTGGCTGCCGTTCGTGTGGAGCGGCGTGCGAGTGGTCGCGACCGGTGCGGCCGCCCTGCGTGTGCGCCTCGGTGTGCTGGAGTCGAGCGCCGAGTCGATGCGGGTGTCCCTGCACGCCGACGACCCGTCGGGCAGGCCCGTCGCGACCGTCGAATCCCTTGTGCTGCGCCCGCGTTCGGCGATCGCGGCCACCACCGGCGTGGACGGATTGTTCGTGCCGCGCCTGCGTGCGATCCCCGCGGGCGAGGACGCCGTGGGCGTGCGGCTGGTCGACGCGACGACCGGCGCGCCGACCGAGGTGCTGCACGCGACGCTGGACACGGCCCGGGACTGGCTGTCCGAGCCCGGCGACGACCGGCTCGCCCTCGTCATCGCTTCCGGCGACCTGGCCCAGTCCGGTGTGCGCGGCCTGGTCCGGTCGGCGGCGGCGGAGAATCCGGGACGGATCACCGTGGTGGAGACCGACGGCACCGCCGCCGCGCACGAGCTGATCGACCGGGCCGCGCGATCCGGGGAACCGCACGTGATCGTCCGGGACGGCGCGCTGTTCGCGCCGCGCTGGGAACGGGTCCGGACCACCGGCGGACAGTCACCGGACTGGTCCGCCGGCACGTTGCTGATCACCGGCGGCACCGGCGCGCTGGGCGCGCTCATCGCCCGTCACCTGGTGGTCCGGCACGGCGCGACCGATCTGCTGCTGCTGAGCAGGCGCGGACCCGACGCACCGGGCGCGGCCGACCTCGCCGCCGAGCTGACCGCGCTGGGCGCGACGGTCGCTCTCGCGGCCGCCGATGTCGCCGACCGCGACGAACTGGTGGCCGCCATCGGTGACCGCCGGATCGGCGCCGTGATTCACACCGCGGGTGTCACCGACGACGGTGTGGTCACCGCGCTCACCCACGATCAGCTCGACCGCGTGCTGCGGCCGAAGGTCGACGCGGCGTGGAACCTGCACGAGGTCACCCTCGCCCACGAGCCCGCGGCGTTCGTGCTGTACTCCTCGGTCGCCGGACTTCTCGGCACCGCCGGGCAGGCCAACTACGCCGCCGCCAACACCTACCTCGACGCGCTCGCCGAGCACCGGCACGAGCGCGGACTGCCCGCCGTCTCGCTGGCGTGGGGCCTGTGGTCGGGGACCAGCGAATTGAGCGGCCACCTCGACGACGTGGACCTGCGCAGGCTGGCGCGCTCCGGACTCCAGCCGCTGGACCCGGCCGGCGCGCTCGACCTGTTCGACGCGGCGGTCGCGACCGGGGAACCGGTGCTCGCGGTGACCCGCCTCGACCGCGACGCCCTGAGCGGCGACACGGCGGCGCTGCCCGCACCACTGCGCGAACTGGTCCGCACCAGGGTGCGCCGCGCCGTCGCCGCGACCGGCGAACCGGACCTGCGGGACCGCCTCGCGAACCTGGACCACGACGGCCGGATCGCGGCGCTCATCGACTTCGTGCGCGCCAGGGCCGCCGCGGTACTGGGACACGCCGACCCCGGCGCCGTCACCGGGGACCGGCAGTTCCAGGAGCTCGGATTCGATTCGCTCATGGCGGTCGAACTGCGCAATGTGCTGGCCGGCGCGCTCGGGCTGACGCTGCCCGCCACGGTGATCTTCGACCACTCCAGCCCGGTCGCGCTCGCCGAACACCTGCTCGAGCAACTCGGATTCGAGGCACGCCCGCGGGAGACGTCGGTGCTGTCGCTCATCGACGGGTTGCGCCCGGCGATCACCGCGGCGCTCGAGGACTCCGCCGACGACAGCACGGCGATCGCGGCCAGGCTGCGCGAGCTGCTCGGGCTCGTCACCGCCGACGCCGATTTCGAGAGCCAGCTCGACGCGGCCTCCGACGAGGAGCTCTACGCGCTCGTCGACGAATTCGACTGAATTCGCCGCTGATACCCGTTCTTTCATTTCGACCCGTGTTTTGTGAAAGGTGATGGACCCATGGCCGATCAGGACAAGCTGCGCGAATACCTCAAGCGGGCGATCGCCGAAACCCACCAGGCCCGTAAGCAATTGGCCGAGGTGGAGGAATCGATGCGGGAGCCTGTTGCGGTGGTGGGTGTGGGTTGTCGTTTTCCGGGTGGGGTGGTTGATGGTGGTGGTTTGTGGGGTGTGGTTGAGGGTGGTTTGGATGTGGTGGGTGGTTTTCCGGTGAATCGTGGGTGGGATTTGGGTGGGTTGTTTGGTGGGGGTGTGGGGATGTCGTATGTGCGGGAGGGTGGGTTTTTGTATGGGGCGGATTTGTTTGATGCGGGGTTTTTTGGTTTGTCGCCGCGGGAGGCGTTGGCGGTGGATCCGCAGCAGCGGTTGTTGTTGGAGGTGGGGTGGGAGGCGTTGGAGTCGGCGGGTGTGGTGCCGGGGGTGTTGCGTGGGTCGCGGGCGGGTGTTTTTGCGGGGGTGATGTATTCGGATTATGGTTCGCGTGCTGGTGTGGGTGGGGATTTGGAGGGGTATTTGTTTGCGGGGAGTGCGGGGAGTATTGCGGTGGGGCGGTTGGCGTATGTGTTGGGGTTGGAGGGTCCGGCGATTGCGGTGGATACGGCGTGTTCGTCGTCGTTGGTGGCGTTGCATTTGGCGGCGCAGTCGTTGCGTCGGGGTGAGTGTGATGTGGCGTTGGCGGGTGGTGTGACGGTGATGTCGACGCCGCAGGCGTTTGTGGAGTTTTCGCGGTTGGGTGGGTTGTCTGTGGATGGTCGGTGCCGTTCTTACGGTGCGGGTGCGGGTGGTACGGGGTGGTCGGAGGGTGTGGGTTTGGTGGTGTTGGAGCGGTTGTCGGATGCGGTGGCTGGGGGTCGTGAGGTGTTGGGGGTGTTGCGGGGTTCTGCGGTGAATCAGGATGGTGCGTCGAATGGTTTGACGGCGCCGTCGGGTCGGGCGCAGGAGGGTGTTGTGCGGGCTGCGTTGGTGGATGCGCGGTTGTCGGGTGGTGGTGTTGATGTGGTGGAGGGTCATGGGACGGGGACGCGGTTGGGTGATCCGATCGAGGTGGGGGCGTTGCAGGCGACGTATGGGCGGGAGCGTCCCGAAGGCCGGCCGTTGTATTTGGGTTCGTTGAAGTCGAATATCGGTCATGCGCAGGCTGCTGCGGGTGTGGGTGGTGTGATCAAGATGTTGGAGGCGATGCGGCGGGGAGTGCTGCCGAAGTCGCTTTATGCGGAGGAGCCTTCGACGGAGGTGGATTGGTCGTCGGGGACTATCGAATTGCTGTCGGAGGCGCGGGAGTGGCCGGAAACAGGGGAACCCCGCCGGGCGGCGGTGTCGTCCTTCGGATTCGGCGGAACGAATGCTCATGTGATTCTGGAGCAGGCCCCTGAAGTCGAGCGTGAACCCGAGTCGGAGCCGACGGTGGTGCTTCCGGTCGTCCCCTGGCTCGTCTCCGGGAAGACCGCCGAAGCGGCCGAAGCGCAACTGGCCAAACTGCGGGAATTCGCCGCGCACTCGCCGGCCCGCCCGCTGGATATCGCCTACTCCCTGGTGACCACCCGCACGGTGTTCGAACACCGTGCCCTGACCTGGCCCGGCACGGCCACTTCCGACGCCGACTTCGGTCCCGTGACGGCGGGCGGTGAAGGCCTCGGCCTGGTGTTCACCGGGCAGGGCGCCCAGCGTATCGGCATGGGACTCGGTCTGGCCGAACGCTTCCCGGTCTTCGCCGAAGCACTCGACGAGGTCGCCTCGGTGATCGACCCGCTGCTCGGCGGTTCGCTGCGCGAGGCGATCGCCTCGGGCGAAGGACTGGACGGGACCGGTCTGGCCCAGCCCGCTCTCTTCGCGATCGAGGTGGCGCAGTGGCGCCTGCTCGAGTCGTGGGGCGTCCGGCCCCGCGTGGTCGCCGGGCACTCGGTCGGTGAGTTCGCGGCGGCGGTGGTGGCGGGGGTGCTGTCGGTCGCCGACGCGGCGAAACTCGTTGTGGCGCGAGGCAAACTCATGCAGGCGCTCCCCGAAGGCGGGGCCATGGTGGCCGTCACCGCGTCCGAAGAGCGGGTCGAACAACTCCTCACCGAACTCGCCGCCGAACGCGCGGCCGATCAGTCAGCCGGTCCCGCGGCCGATCACCTCGCCGGTCCCGCGGCCGGTGTTCTCTCGAACGGAAACGACTCCGCCCCGGCGACAGTCGGTGGGGTCTCGATAGCGGCGGTGAACGGGCCGGAGTCCGTGGTGATCTCGGGTCCGGCCGACGCCGTCGACCGGGTTGTCGCGGCGCTGGACGTGCGGCACAAGCGGCTCACCGTCAGCCACGCGTTCCATTCGGCGCTGATGGAGCCCATGCTCGAGGAGTTCCGGGCGGTCGCCGAATCCGTGACCTACGCACGGCCCTCCCTGCCATGGGTGTCTACCCTCACCGGTGCCCAGATCGACACCGTCGACGCCGGATACTGGGTGCGCCAGATCCGCCAGGCCGTCCGATTCGCCGACGCCGCAAGTACTCTCGATGAGCTGGGCTTGGCGGCGATCGCCGAAGTCGGCCCCGATGCGATCCTCACCCCGCTGCTCGACGGTCTCACGCAGACCCCCGCCGTCGCCTTGCAGGCGCGCAACCGGAACGTCGACGCCGAGAACAGTGGCGACTCCGTCACCGGCCAATCCGAGAGCCTGATCGACGGTCTCGCGCGGCTGCACTGCCTCGGCGCCGACATCGACTGGGCGGCCTTCTACGCCGGGACCGGCGCGAAGAAGGTGAAACTGCCGACGTACGCCTTCCAGCGGCAACGGTATTGGCTCCACCCGAGCACCCGGACCACCACCGGCGGCGGTCTGGACCCGATCGATCATCCGGTCCTCACCGGTGCGCTCCACGTGTCCGACGCCGACACCACGGTCCTCACCGGCACCCTCGACCCCGCCACGCAGCCCTGGCTCACCCAGCACACGATCGGTGCATCCACCATCGTGCCGGGAACGCTGCTGCTGGAACTCGCCTTCCGCGCGGCGGGCGCCGTGGAGCCCGAACTGTACCGGGTCGAGGAATTCACCATCGCGGGCGCGCTGGAACTCACCGATCGGCCGGTCACCGTCCGCGTGAATGTGGGCGCGGCCGATGACGAGGGCGTGCGACGGCTCGACATCCAGTCCCGGCCCGACGGCGAGCGCGACTGGCGCACGCACGCCACCGGATCGCTCGCTCCCGGCGACGACGCCGCCGAGGCGGATGCGCTCGAGCAGTGGCCGCCAGCGGGCGCCACCGAGATCGCCTTGGACGACGCCTACGACAACGCGGCCGACCACGGCTACGGGTACGGCCCGCTGTTCCGCGGTCTGCGCGCACTCTGGCGGCGCGGAGACGACTACTACGCCGAACTCACGCTGCCCGAGGATGATTCGGAGACCTCTTCCGGCGCATCGGGATTCACGCTGCACCCGGCGTTGCTCGACGCGGCCTCGCATCCGCTCGTCCCCGGCATCGCCGACCCCGATCGTCCCGCGCTGCTGCCGTTCTCGTGGTCGGGCGTGACCGTTCCGCGCGCGGCGGCTACCGCCCTGCGCGCGCACCTCGCCCCGGCCGGCGCCGACGCCGTCCGGATGGCGCTCACCGATGAACTCGGCACACCCGTAGTCACCGTGACTTCCCTGGCGCTGCGCCCGCAGGCTGCGGCGGCCACCGCCGACGACACGCTGTTCGTGCCGCAGTGGGACGAAATCCGTTCCCCGGCCGTGCCCTCCGATCGCAGTACCTGGGCGGCCATCGGTGACGACGTGCCCGGCGTGCCGACGCGGTACGCCGATCTGGGGGCCGTGACCGGCACCCATCCCGTCATCCTCTTCACACCCCGCGCCTCCCGCTCCGACGAGCCGACACCCGACGCCGCGCACGCGGTGATCGAGGACGCGCTGAACGCCGCGCGGACCGTCCTCACCGACGAGCGTTTCCGGGACACGCGACTCGTGGTCGCCACCGAATCAGCGGCGGGCCCCGGCGCGGACAACCTGGCCCACGCCGGCGTCTGGGGCCTGATCCGTTCGGCGCTCACCGAACAGCCCGACCGGTTCACCCTGATCGATGTCGACGGCGACCTCCGATCCTGGGACAGCCTCGATGCCGCACTGGCCACCGGCGAACCGCAGCTCGCGATCCGCGGCGGCGCACTGCACGTGCCGCGCCTGGCGCGCGTCCGGAAAACCGCTGCTGCCCAGCGCAATCCATGGACCACCGGCGCCGTGCTGATCACCGGCGGCACCGGCACGCTCGGCGCGGCCACCGCCAAGCACCTCGTCACCGCGCACGGAGCGCGACAGCTGGTGCTGCTGAGCAGGCGCGGCGCCGACGCGCCCGGCGCCGTCGAATTGCGAGACGCGCTGAGCGAACTCGGTGCCGAGGTCGCGCTGGTCGCCTGCGATGTGACCGACCGGGACGCGCTCACCGCCGTCTTGGCCGAGCATCCGGTGTCCGCCGTCGTGCACACCGCCGGTGTGCTCGCCGACGGCGTCCTCGCCTCGCTGACCACCGAGCAGCTGCACACTGTGCTGCGACCGAAGGTGGACGCGGCATGGGCGTTGCACGAGGCCACCCGCGCGCTGGATCTCGGTGCGTTCGTGCTGTTCTCGTCGCTGGCCGGTCTGGTCGGCACGGCCGGGCAGGCCAACTACGCCGCCGCCAACACCTTCCTGGACGCGTTGGCCGAGCATCGCCGGTCCGCAGGGCTGCACGCGCTGTCGATCGCGTGGGGACTGTGGGAGGAGAGCACCGGCCTCACCGACGAGATGAGTGCCGTGGACCGCGACCGCATCCGCCGCATCGGCGTGCGCCCGCTCTCCACCGAGGCGGGCCTGCGCGCCCTGGACGACGCGATCGGCCTCGACCACGCGGTGCTGGCCGCGACCGGACTCGACACCGACGCGCTGCGCAGCCCGGACGCCCGAGTGCCCGCGGTGCTGCGCCGGTTCGCACCGGCGCGTACCAGGCGGCGCACCGAGAGCGGACTCGCGGCGCGGCTGGCGCGCCTCTCCGCCACCGAGCGCGCGGCCGCGCTGCTCGATCTCGTGCGCGGCACCGCCGCGACGGTGCTGGGGCACAGCGATTCCGGTGCGGTCGACGCCGAAAGACAGTTCCAGGAAATGGGATTCGACTCGCTCACCGCGGTCGAACTCCGTAACAAACTCGGTGAAGCCACCGGGGTGCGGTTGCCCGCCACGCTGGTCTTCGATCACCCGACGCCGGCCGCGCTGGCCGCGCGGCTCTCCGACGATCTGGCCGGCGCCGAGAAGCGCGCGCCGGCGGTCGCCATCACGAGGGTGGCGTCCGAACCGGACGAGCCTGTTGCGGTGGTGGGTGTGGGTTGTCGTTTTCCGGGTGGGGTGGTTGATGGTGGTGGTTTGTGGGGTGTGGTTGAGGGTGGTTTGGATGTGGTGGGTGGTTTTCCGGTGAATCGTGGGTGGGATTTGGGTGGGTTGTTTGGTGGGGGTGTGGGGATGTCGTATGTGCGGGAGGGTGGGTTTTTGTATGGGGCGGATTTGTTTGATGCGGGGTTTTTTGGTTTGTCGCCGCGGGAGGCGTTGGCGGTGGATCCGCAGCAGCGGTTGTTGTTGGAGGTGGGGTGGGAGGCGTTGGAGTCGGCGGGTGTGGTGCCGGGGGTGTTGCGTGGGTCGCGGGCGGGTGTTTTTGCGGGGGTGATGTATTCGGATTATGGTTCGCGTGCTGGTGTGGGTGGGGATTTGGAGGGGTATTTGTTTGCGGGGAGTGCGGGGAGTATTGCGGTGGGGCGGTTGGCGTATGTGTTGGGGTTGGAGGGTCCGGCGATTGCGGTGGATACGGCGTGTTCGTCGTCGTTGGTGGCGTTGCATTTGGCGGCGCAGTCGTTGCGTCGGGGTGAGTGTGATGTGGCGTTGGCGGGTGGTGTGACGGTGATGTCGACGCCGCAGGCGTTTGTGGAGTTTTCGCGGTTGGGTGGGTTGTCTGTGGATGGTCGGTGCCGTTCTTACGGTGCGGGTGCGGGTGGTACGGGGTGGTCGGAGGGTGTGGGTTTGGTGGTGTTGGAGCGGTTGTCGGATGCGGTGGCTGGGGGTCGTGAGGTGTTGGGGGTGTTGCGGGGTTCTGCGGTGAATCAGGATGGTGCGTCGAATGGTTTGACGGCGCCGTCGGGTCGGGCGCAGGAGGGTGTTGTGCGGGCTGCGTTGGTGGATGCGCGGTTGTCGGGTGGTGGTGTTGATGTGGTGGAGGGTCATGGGACGGGGACGCGGTTGGGTGATCCGATCGAGGTGGGGGCGTTGCAGGCGACGTATGGGCGGGAGCGTCCGGAGGGTCGGCCGTTGTATTTGGGTTCGTTGAAGTCGAATATCGGTCATGCGCAGGCTGCTGCGGGTGTGGGTGGTGTGATCAAGATGTTGGAGGCGATGCGGCGGGGAGTGCTGCCGAAGTCGCTTTATGCGGAGGAGCCTTCGACGGAGGTGGATTGGTCGTCGGGGACTATCGAATTGCTGTCGGAGGCGCGGGAGTGGCCGGAAACAGGGGAACCCCGCCGGGCGGCGGTGTCGTCCTTCGGATTCGGCGGCACCAACGCCCACGTCATCCTCGAACAAGCCCCGGTGATCGAGCCCGAACCGGAACCCGAACCCACAGTCCATCTCCCCGTCGTCCCCTGGCTCGTCTCCGGAAAGACCACGGAAGCCGTTGCGGGACAGATCGAGAAACTGCGGGACCACATCGCTGGCTCCCCGGAACTCCGCCCGCTCGATATCGCCTACTCCTTGGCGACCACCCGCACCGCCTTCGAACAGCGCGCGGTGCTCTGGCCCGAAACCATCGGCGGACAAACTGATCCGACGCACGACGGCTCCGCCGAATCAGCTACCAACGAAGTGGCCTTCGGTCCCGTCGCGGCCCGTTCGGGCGGTCTGGGCCTGGTGTTCACCGGGCAGGGCGCCCAGCGTATCGGCATGGGACTCGGTCTGGCCGAACGCTTCCCGGTCTTCGCCGAAGCACTCGACGAGGTCGCCTCGGTGATCGACCCGCTGCTCGGCGGTTCGCTGCGCGAGGCGATCGCCTCGGGCGAAGGACTGGACGGGACCGGTCTGGCCCAGCCCGCTCTCTTCGCGATCGAGGTGGCGCAGTGGCGCCTGCTCGAGTCGTGGGGCGTCCGGCCCCGCGTGGTCGCCGGGCACTCGGTCGGTGAGTTCGCGGCGGCGGTGGTGGCGGGGGTGCTGTCGGTCGCCGACGCGGCGAAACTCGTTGTGGCGCGAGGCAAACTCATGCAGGCGCTCCCCGAAGGCGGGGCCATGGTGGCCGTCACCGCGTCCGAAGAGCGGGTCGAACAACTCCTCACCGAACTCGCCGCCGACGGCCACCCGAACGGCAACGGTTCCGCCCCAGCGGCCGCCGGGGTCTCGATAGCGGCGGTGAACGGGCCGGAGTCCGTGGTGATCTCGGGTCCGGCCGACGCCGTCGATCAGCTCGTGGCACGACTGGATGTGCGGCACAAGCGATTGACGGTCTCGCACGCATTCCATTCCGTCCTGATGGAGCCCATGCTCGAGGAGTTCCGCGCTGCCGCCGAATCCGTGACTTACGCACCGCCCTCGCTGCCATGGGTGTCGACCCTGACCGGCGAATCCCTCGAAGCTGTCGACGCCGGATACTGGGTACGCCAGATCCGCAAGGCCGTCCGATTCGCCGACGCCGCGAGCACTCTCACCGGATTCGGGCTCGCGGCGATCGCCGAAGTCGGCCCCGACGCGGTCCTCACCCCGCTGCTGGCCACCCTGACCGACACCCCGGCCGTCGCGTTGCAGCGGCGGAACCGGGACACCGACGACGCCGTAGCGGGACAAGCCGAGCACCTGATCGACGGTCTCGCGCGGCTGCACTGCCTCGGCGCCGACATCGACTGGGCGGCCTTCTACGCCGGGACCGGCGCGAAGAAGGTGAAACTGCCGACGTATGCCTTCCAGCGGCAACGGTATTGGCTCCAGCCTACGGCCGCGGCCGTCACCGGCGGCGGGTTCGATCCGGTCGCGCATCCGGTGCTCACCGGCGTGCTGCACCTGCCCGACACCAGCCTGCTCAGCGGCACCCTCGACCCCGCCGCCCAGCCCTGGCTCGCCGCGCACACCGTCGAAGGCGGCACCTTGGTACCGGCGGCGGTGCTGGTCGAAGCGGTGCTGCGAGCCGGTGACGAGGTCGGCGCCGACACCGTCGACCACTTGGAATTGGCCCGCCCCCTGCTGATTCCGGATACACGCCACCTCGAAATGCAGATCGTCGCGCACCCCGCCGACGACGCGGGGCTGCGCAAGGTGGAAGTGCGCGCCCGGCTCAACGGCGCGGACTGGGCGACAGCGGCGACCGGCGCACTCGCCAGCGGCGGCAACACGCCGAGCGCTGCGGACTTCGCCACCGTCTCGACGGTCACTCACCGCCTGGCACCGGAAACAGATTCGGAGCCAACCGGTTTCGTACTGCATCCGCTACTGCTCGACGCCGCGTTGCCCGGCAGGCTCGACGGTCACACCGTGGTCGCACCGACGGTGTGGCGCGGAGTCCGGCTGCACGCCACCGGAGCCGACAGCATCCAGGCCGGTGTGCGTCCCCTCGACGGCGACGCGGTAGCCGTGCGGCTGACGGACCCCGCGGGCAACCCGGTACTCACCGCGAATGCGGTCGAGTTCCACGCGGTGCCCTTGGACGAGACCGGTGACACCTCGTCCGACACGCGCCCCGTGGTGGTGCACCGCCCGACCGCCGTGGCGGCCGACGCCGCGGCCGAATTCGCCGGTCGCCTGGCCGAACTCGACCCCGACCGCCGCCACGCGGAGGTCGTCGACCTGGCCCGCACCCAGGTCGCGGCCGTCCTCGGCATCGCCGATCCGGCGGGCATCGACGCCGAACGCCAGTTCCAGGACCTCGGCTTCGACTCCATGACCGCCGTGCAACTGCGCGACCGTCTGGCGGCGGCGACGGGCGCCACCCTGCCCGCCACCGTCGTGTTCGACCGGCCGACGCTGAACGCGCTCGCCGAGTTCGTGCTCGACGCGCTGCGCCCGCCCGCCCCGTCCGAGACCCTGTGGGCCGAACTGGACCGGCTCGAGCAACTCGCGGGCACGGTGGACGGCCCGGACCGCGACCGGATCGCCGACCGGCTGCGCGGCCTGCTGTCGCGCTGGTCGGACGGTCGGGCGGCGCCGCCCGAGTCCGCCGAATCGAGTCTGCGATCGGCCTCGACCGCGGAACTGCTGAGTTTCATCGACGACGAACTCGGCCGCGTCGGCGACGACCACGCCTGAGCAGAAGAAGGGGACACCCGCAATGTCCGAAGACAAGAAGCTCGTCGACTACCTGCGCTGGACCACCGCCGAGTTGAGCAAGGCGCGCCAGCGCATCGCCGAACTGGAATCCGATGCGCCCGAGTCGATCGCGGTGGTGGCGACGGCCTGCCGTTACCCCGGCGGCGTGAATTCCGCTGCCGCGCTGTGGGATCTGGTCGAGAACGGTGTCGACGCGATCTCGGAGTGGCCCGCCGATCGCGGCTGGGACGTGGACGCACTCTACGATCCCGACCCCGAGCACGTCGGCACCTCGACCACCCGGCACGGCGGATTCATCGACCACGCCACCGATTTCGACGCAGCGCTCTTCGGCATCTCGCCGCGCGAAGCGCTGGGCATGGACCCCCAGCAGCGGGTGCTGCTGGAGACGGCGTGGGAGTTGTTCGAGGCCGCGGGACTCGATCCGGCGGCGTTGCGCGGCAGTCGGACCGGCGTCTTCGTCGGGGCGGGCGAACAGACCTACCTCGACCTCGCCGCGCCACCGGAACTCGAGGGCTATTCGATGACCGGCAAACTCTCGAGCGTGGTCTCGGGCCGCCTCGCCTACACCTTCGGGTTGGAAGGCCCGGCGATCACGGTGGATACGGCGTGTTCGTCGTCGCTGGTCGCGCTGCACCTGGCCGCGCAGTCGCTGCGGCGCGGCGAATGTGATCGCGCCGTGGCGGGCGGTGTCACGGTGTACGGGCACCCGGGCGGATACATCGAGTTCTCGCGCCAGCGCGGACTTTCCCCCGATGGTCGGTGCCGTTCTTACGGTGCGGGTGCGGGTGGTACGGGGTGGTCGGAGGGTGTGGGTTTGGTGGTGTTGGAGCGGTTGTCGGATGCGGTGGCTGCGGGTCGTGAGGTGTTGGGGGTGTTGCGGGGTTCTGCGGTGAATCAGGATGGTGCGTCGAATGGTTTGACGGCGCCGTCGGGTCGGGCGCAGGAGGGTGTTGTTCGGGCTGCGTTGGTGGATGCGCGGTTGTCGGGTGGTGGTGTTGATGTGGTGGAGGGTCATGGGACGGGGACGCGGTTGGGTGATCCGATCGAGGTGGGGGCGTTGCAGGCGACGTATGGGCGGGAGCGTCCCGAAGGCCGGCCGCTGTACCTGGGGTCCCTGAAATCCAATATCGGCCACTCGGTCGCGGCGGCCGGCATCGGCGGCGTGATCAAGATGATCGAAGCCCTCCGGCGCGGCGTGCTGCCCAAGACCTTGCACGCGGAAGCCCCGAACCCGCACATCGACTGGTCGTCCGGGTCGATCGAATTGCTCACCGAGGCAAGGGAATGGCCACGGACGGGTGAGCCGCGTAGGGCGGCGGTGTCATCGTTCGGTGTGAGCGGCACCAACGCCCACGTCATCCTCGAACAGGCGCCCGAACCCGCGCCGGCGCCACCGGATCCGGTGACGGTGACGCTGCCCGCGGTGCCGTGGCTGGTGTCGGGCAAGACCCGCGACGCGGCCCGCGCCCAAGCGGAGCGGCTGCGCGAATTCGCCGCCTCCGCACCCGATCTGCGCCCCCTCGACATCGCTTACTCCCTGGCGACCACCCGCGCCGCGCTGGACCACCGCGTGGCCGTGGTCGGCACCGATCACGCCGAACTCCTCGCCGCGCTGGCGGAGAGCGAACCGGTCACGACCACTGCGGGCAAGACGGCGTTCCTGTTCACCGGCCAGGGCGCCCAGCGTGCGGGCATGGGGATCGAGCTGTACCGGCGCTTCCCGGTCTACGCCGCAGCCTTCGACGAAGCGCACGAACACTTGGCGCCGCTGCTGGACCGGCCGCTGCGCGACACCATCGAATCGGGCGACCGCCTCGACGACACCGCGATCACCCAGCCCGCTCTGTTCGCCGTCGAGATCGCGCTGGCCCGTCTGCTCGAATCATGGGGCGTGCGACCCGATTTCGTGGCGGGCCACTCGGTCGGCGAGATCGTCGCCGCGCAGGTGGCGGGCGTGCTGACGCTCCCCGACGCGGCGGCGCTGGTGGCGGCGCGGGCCCGCCTGATGAGCACGCTGCCGCGCGGCGGCATGCTCGCCGTGCGCGCGGACGAGGAGGAGGTGCGCGCCGACCTGCCCGACGGCGTGAACGTGGCCGCCGTCAACGCGCCCGGCGCGATCGTGCTGTCGGGCGGCATCGAGGAACTCGACACGCTGGCCGGCGTCTTGAACGCGCGCGGACTGCGCACCCGGCGCCTCGCCGTGAGCCACGCGTTCCACTCCCACCACATGGACCCCATCCTCGACAACTTCCGCTCCGTCGCCGGCCGCATAGACCTGAAGCGCGCGCGAATCCCCCTCGTGTCCAACGTGACCGGCGCGGTCGCGGCACCCGACGCCCACGCCGACCCCGGCTACTGGGTGCGCCACATCCGCGACACGGTGCGCTTCGCCGACGGCGTGCGCGCCCTCGCCGACGCGGGCGTCACCAAGTTCGTCGAGATCGGCCCCGACGCCATCCTCAGCGCGCTCACCGACGACACGTTGCAGGATCGCGCGCACGTCTCCATCCCGGTGCTGCGCCGCACCGCGGGCGACGCGGCCACTGTGGTGTCCAGCGTGGCCGCCATGCACAACCACGGCATCCCCGTGGCCTGGGACAAGGTCTTCGAGGGCACCGGCGCGAGGCGAATCACTCTGCCCACCTACGCGTTCCAGCGATCCAGGCACTGGGCGGGCGACAGCGTCACCACAGTGAGCGGGCTCGGCCCCTCGGTGGGGCACCCCGTCCTCGACGTCGCGGTCGATCTGGCCGACGGCGCGGGGGTGGTTGTCACCGGACGGCTGACCAGGCGGCATCGCGGGCTCGTCACCGGAACAGCCGTCGCGCCCGGTGTGCTGGTGGAACTGGCCATCCGGGCCGGTGACGAACTCGGGTGCACCGAGCTCTCCGTGCTGACCGTCCTCGCCCCGCTCACCCTGCCCGCCCGCGCCGACTTGCACATCCAGGCGCGCGTGGGCGCGGCGTCGGAGACGGGGGAGCGCGAGGTGTCGATCCACTCCCGGCCCGGCGGATCGGCGGGTCCGTGGACGCTGCACGCGCGCGGCTCCGTGCGCCTGCGCATCGGCGAACCGGGGTTCGACCTCACGCAGTGGCCGCCGCCGGGCGGACAGTTCGCCGAAGTAGAACTGCCCGAAGATATTTCGGCTGATTCCCCGGCGTACCGGCTGCATCCCGCGCTGCTCGACGTGGCGCTCGCGGCGGCGGGGGAGGGCACCCCGACCGAATTCCGTGAAGTACGACTGCTTTCGACCGGTGCGGCGGCGCTGCGAGTGCTGGTCGAGCGCGACGACGACGGCAGGACAACCTTGTTCCTGGCCGATCGCGCGGGCGCGCCCGTCGCCACGATCGGCGGCGTAACCTTCGGCGCACCGGTCGCCATCAACGCACCCCGACCGTCCCTGGCGGACATGGTGTTCCGGGTCGACTGGGTGCCCGCCGTGATCGCCGACCGCCCCGTTCGCTGGGGCGTACTGCGCGGCGCCGGCGCCGTCCCCGAGATCGGCGAGCCGACGCTGTTCACCGACCTCGCCGAGGCCGCGACCGCCGACAAGCCCGTCGACGCGATCCTCGCCCCGCTCGACGCCGAACGCGCGGACCCGGCGGCGGACGCCCGCGACCTCACCACCCGCGCGCTGCTCCTGCTCCAGCAGTGGGGCGCGGTCGAAGAGCGCACCGCCGCACCACTTGTCGTGCTCACCCGCCGCGCCGCCGGACCCGATGCCGCGAACGTGGCGGCGGGTGCGGTGTGGGGCCTGGTCCGTTCGGCCCAGTCGGAACGGCCGGATCGGATCGTGCTCGCCGACCTCGACGACGAGCCCGCCTCGCTGGAGGCGCTGTCGGCGGTGGTGGGCGCGGGCGAGCCGCAGGTCGTGGTGCGCGCGGGCCGCGTCTTCGTGCCGCGCCTGACCCGTGCCGCGCTGCCCACGCCCAGGGACGCGGGACCCGAGGAGTGCGTGCTGATCACCGGCGGCACCGGATCGCTCGGCGCGGCGCTGGCCCGGCACCTGGTCGGCGAGCGCGGCGTGCGGCGGCTCGTGCTGGTCAGCAGGCGGGGAACGGACAGTCCGGGCGCGGCGGCGCTGCGTGCCGAACTCTCGGCGACTGGCGCGCGGGTCGATATCGCGGCCGCCGATGTGGCCGACCGGGACTCGCTCGCGGAAGTCCTTGCCGCGCATCCGATCACCGGCATCGTGCATACCGCGGGCGTGACCGACGACGGTCTGATCGCCGACCTGGATCCGGACCGGCTCGCGGCCGTGCTGCGACCCAAGGCCGACGCGGCCTGGCTGCTGCACGACCTCACCCGCGACCGCGACCTCACCTCGTTCGTGCTGTTCTCCTCCGTCGCCGCCACCATCGGCGGCCCGGGCCAGGGCAACTACGCCGCCGCCAACGCGTTCCTCGACGCCCTCGCCGGCCATCGCGCGGGCCTCGGACTGCCCGCGACCTCGATCGCCTGGGGTCTGTGGGAACAGGAGGGCGGTATCAGCGGGCACCTGGACGCGGCGGACAAGGAGCGGATCGCGCGCGGCGGCTTCCCGCCGCTCGCCGCGGACGACGGCCTCGCGCTGTTCGACGCGCTCGCCGCGGGCGGCGAGGCCGCCGTGGTCGCGACGCCGCTGGACGTATCGGCCATCCGCGCGCGGCCGACGACACTGCTGTCCGGCCTGCTACCGACCCAGCGGGCGAGCGCGGGCAACGCGGCGGCGCCTGCCGCGCTCGCCGATCTCCTCGCGGACCGCACCCCCGACGAACAGCACGCCCTCGTATTGGAAACTGTTCTGCGCGAGGCGGCTTCGGTGCTGGGCCATCGCGGCGACGACGCGCTCGACCCGGCGCGCCCGTTCAGCGAATCCGGCTTCGACTCCCTCGCCACGGTGGAGTTCCGCAACCGATTGCAGCGCGCGCTCGCCGTGCGGCTGTCCGCGTCGGTCGCCTTCGACCACCCGACCCCGCAAGCGCTGGCGGCGCACGTGCTGGACCAGTGGCGCGACGGCCGCTCGGGCGCCGCCACCACGGTGGACTACCGCGCCGAAGTGCTGCTGGCCGACGACATCCGGCCCGCCGACACCGTCGTCCAGGTCGCCGCCGGTCCCGAGCACATCCTGCTCACCGGGGCGTCCGGATTCCTGGGCGCGTTCCTGCTACGCGATCTGATCCGGACCACCTCGGCCACCGTGCACTGCCTGGTGCGCGGCGCCGACGAGGCCGACGCGACCCGGCGGCTGCTGGCGAACCTGGACTTCTACCGGGTGACCGACGAGGTGGACCGCGACCGGGTGCGCGTCGTGGCGGGCGACCTGGCGGCACCTCGAATCGGACTGTCCGACACCGAGTTCGATGAACTGGCGCGGCGGATCGACGTGGTCTACCACGCGGGCGCCACCGTGCACTGGCTGCGCCCCTACGAAAGCCTGCGCGACGCCAATGTCGCCGGTACCGAAGAGATTCTGCGCTTGGCCGCTCGGCACCGGACCGTACCGGTGCACTACGTCTCGACGGTCGGTGTGTTCGCCGGCGCGCCCGAGGACGGCAGGGCGCTGGCGGTGGACGATCCGACGGGACCCGCCGAAGCGCTGCCCAGCGGCTATCTGCGCACCAAATGGGTGGCCGAACAACGCATCGAGGCGGCGCGCGATCGCGGCCTGCCGGTCTCGGTGTACCGGGTGGACGTGATCTCCGGCGACCAGCGCCACGGCGCCTGCCAGACAAGGGATTTCGTGTGGCTCACGCTGAAGGGCATCGTCCAGGCGCAGGCCGCGCCCGCGGTGCCCGGTGGGTTCTTCCACCTGGCCCCCGTGGACTTCGTCAGTGCCGCCATCGTGGAGATGGCGGGCCGCCCGGAGGCCGCGGGCCGGACGTTCCACCTGCACAACCCATCCCGGGTCGCGCTGCCGGAACTCGTCGACCGGTTGCGCGCCCTGGGCTACTCCATCGCCGACCGCGAGCACGCGGAGTGGGCCGAGGCGATCGGCGCGTCGGGCGACAACGCGCTCGTCCCGCTGCTCGACGCGTTCCAAGCGATGATCGCCGACACCGGCGCGTTCTACCCGGCCATCGACGTGTCCGACACCCTGGCGGCGATCGAGGGCAGCGGCATCGAGTGCCCGCCCATCACCCCGGAACTGTTCGCCACCTACGTGCGGTTCTTCATCGAGTCCGGTCACTTCCCGGCGCCGGCCGCAGCGCTCTAGCGCCCACCACAGGCGAAGGCCCGCACCACCTCCGGGTGGTGCGGGCCTCGAGGTTCCGGCGGCCACCTCGGTGACCACCGGAACCACCGGCTACGCCGGCCGAATCGCCAACCGGTGCGAGAACACGTCGCGCGGATCCCATTTCGCCTTCACGGCCTGCAAGGCCGGGTAGTTGTCCTTGAAATAGAGCCGGTGCCAAGGCGTGTCCGACGTGTTGTACGCCGGATCGGCCACATCGGCGTCCGCGTAGTTCACGAAGCAGCCGTCGGTGTCCGTGCCGGGGACGGGGACCCCACCGGTCGCCGCGTACACGTCGGCGTAGCACTCGCGCACCCAGCGGTCGTGCGCGTCGTCCTCGGCCGGATCGGTCCACAACGTCACGTACATCAGCTTCAGGATCGAATCCCGTTGCGCGGCAGCGGTCGCGTCGGAGGCCACCGCGTTGATCCGCCCGCCGTAGCTCACGAGTGCGACCATCGCGAACGGATTCGCGTAGTCCTCTCGGGTCAGCTGCCGGTACAACCCCTCCACCTGCGCGGCGGGCAGCGCCCGGCGCATGTAGGCAGACTTCACCTTCCAGCGCGCGATCGCGGCTTCCACGAACCCGAACCACTCCCGTGCCGCGTAGAACCACGGCACCCGGCTGCGATCGTTCACGCTGTAGCGCGCGCCGGTGCCTTCGGCGACCTCGGCCAGGAACGCGTCGAGGGTCCGCTCGGCATCCGGTTCGTCGGCGTCGATCTGGGTGCTCATCCGGAACGACCCGGCCACCCGGTGCTGGATCTTGAGCTGGCTGTACAGGCTCAGGTGCGCCGAATCCGGCGCGGCATGCCGCTCGTGCCAGGCGCCGAAGTTGGCCACCAACCGGGCGAAGCCGGCCTCGTCGAGGGAGTCCCACTCCCACGAGATATCCGACACGAGAAGCTCTTTCGGCGGCGCGGGCAACAGCCGCGACGGGTCGGGACCGGTCGTGTCCGGTGAGCGGAACCAGTACTTGGTGACGATGCCGAAGTTGCCGCCGCCCGCGCCGGTGTGCGCCCACCACAGGTCGCGGTGCGGATCATCGGCCTCGCGGGTCGCGACCACGGCCGAGACCTTGCCCGCCGCGTCGGCCACCACCACCTCCACGGCGTACAAGTGGTCCACGATCAGCCCGTGCGACCGCGACAGCGCGCCGTATCCGCCGCCCGCGACGTGGCCGCCCGCGCCCACCGTGGGGCAGGTGCCGCCCGGCAGGGTCACGCCCCACCCCTTGTAGAGCGTCGAGTAGATCCGGCCCAGCGTCGCCCCGGACTCGACGGCGAACGCACCGCGCTCGGCGTCGAAGTAGACCGCGTCCAGGCCCGAGACGTCGATCACCGCGCGGACCTCGGCGTTCGCCGTGAAATCCTCGTCGCAGTGCCCGCCGCTGCGGACCACCACGCGCAGGCCCTCGTCGACGGCGTGCTGCAACGCGTCCACGACCTGCTCGGTGGACCACACCACGCGCACGTAGTCCGGCGAACCCACCCACCGCGTATTGGAACCGGAGATCAGCCCGCGGTAGCGCGCGTCCTCCGGCCGGATCGTCAGTGGTTCGATCATCGGGTCGAATTCCTTTCCCATGAAGGTGACGCCGCCCGTTCAGCTGGCGGCGCTGGCCGTCGCGGATCGGTCCGCGCCGGCCGTGAGGTGGTTCTCGGGCAGCCGCCTGCTCGCCGAGCGCCGGGGCGACCGGCTGTCGGCGGTGAGCAGCGTGGACTCCCTGGTCCCCGCGATGCGCACGAAACCGCTACGCACCAGCGCGGTCTCACCGGACAGGACCACCAGCAGCGGCGCGTGCTCGGCGCTGTCGAGCAGCGTCTCCAGGAACACCAGGCTGGTCTCATCGGCCAGGTGCGCGTCGTCGAACACCAGGGTGGTCGGGTGCAATCCGGCCTCGGCACAGAGCAATTCGAGCCACGCGGCGAGCGCGGCGCGCGTCTGGAACGGGTCGAGCGGCAGCGAGCGC
Source organism: Nocardia puris (assembly GCF_036051655.1). Classification (NCBI taxonomy): domain Bacteria; kingdom Bacillati; phylum Actinomycetota; class Actinomycetes; order Mycobacteriales; family Nocardiaceae; genus Nocardia; species Nocardia puris. The sequence goes on from NZ_CP107943.1 coordinate 4,672,370, forward strand.
GCCAGCGGATACAGCGCCTCGGCGATCTGGTGCACCGTGCTCGGCGAGCGCAACGGATGGCCCGCGACCTCGGCGAGCTTGGCCCGGATGTCGGCGGGCGCGTCCCCGGCCCGGAGATCGCACAGGCCCGCCAGCATCGTGCGGTGCACGCCCAGCGGATCGGGACCGCCGAACCGGGCGCTGAGCACCGGCTCGCTGTCGCGCCGCGCGCGGATCGCGTGCCGGAACCCGCGCGTGGCGCGGCGCGCGTTCACCGAGGCGGGCGCGACCACCGCCACCAGGTGCGACACCTGTCGCTCGCGCACCCGGTCGCGCAGGCCCAGCAGCGTGCGGACATCCGGATCCGGGTCGCCCTCCGGTTCGCTCGCGGCGCCGGGCGCGGTGTGCACGGCCGCGGCGTGCCACTGCCCGGACGGGTGCGGTACGTACCGGATCAGATGTTCGGTCTCGCGCCGCGCGCACTCGCCGACGGCCACCGCGTCGACCGGCGCGTCGAGCAGCAGGCGCTCACAGTCGTCGAACAGGTCGCCGTACCCGGCGGTGCGCCGCAGCTCCGCGTAGGTGCGCGGGATGCGCCGGGCCGCCGCACCGGTCACCACCGCCGCGCGGAACCGCGGCGTCACCGCCTCGCTGCCCATCCCGGCGGCGGCGATCCACCCGCGGAAGTGCAGCGCGGCGGCCACCACGTCCTGGGGCGCGCAGGCGCGCGGGAACACCGTCATCGTGGTCGAGCCGATCGCGCCCACCACGACGCCGCCGAGCGCGGAGATGGTGCCGCAGATCGTCGGGTGGAAGCGGTCGCCGAGCACCGGCTGGTCGCCCTGCGCGGGCGCGGGCTGGGTGACCTGGAGGAACAGCACGGTCACCCGGTCGGTCGGCCCGCCGTTGATCGGCGTCACCGGGGCGGGCGTCTCGAGAATCGCCTCGTCGGTCGCCACGGCCGCGCTGGGCAGCAGCGAGGGGCTCTGGCGCAGGATCGACTGCTGCAACCGCTGGAGTTCCGGCCCGGGTTCGAGACCGAAGTTCTCGATGAGCGAATTGCGCCAGTCGGTATAGACGCCGAGCGCGTCGGAGGGCCGCCTGCTCCGGTAGAGCGCGAGCATCAACTGCCCGCACGATCGCTCCCGCAGCAACCCCGATTCGGCCAGTTTGCTGAGCGGATCGATCACCTCGACGTGATGGCCGCGCTCCAATTCGATGTCGAAGTAGTCCTCCGCCACCGACATCCGCGCGTCCTCGGCCGCGGTCAGCTCCGGCCAGTCGACACCGTGCTCGGTGAGGTCGGACACCGCCGACCCGCGCCACAGCGACAGCGCGTCGCACAGGCGCGCCGCGGCCGAGTCCAGATCGCCCGCCGCGGCGTCGGCGCGGCCGCGGGCGGCGAGCCGGTAGAAGCGGTGCAGGTCGATGAGATCGGTGTCGACCTCGAAGATGTAGCCGGGCGGGCGACTGGTCAGGGCGAACGGCGTCGCGCTGTCGTCGGGCAGCAGGTTGCGCAGGCCCCACACCGCGTTGTGCAGGATCTTGCGCGCCGACGTGGGCATCGACTCGTTGGGCCACAGCGCGTCCATGAGCCTGCTGGCCGGGACAACGGTGTTCGGATGGAGCAAGAGGTAGGCGAGGGTGGTCCGCTGCCGCACACCCCCGAGGCGGAGCGCGACCCCCTGGTGCTGGACTTCGAGTGGTCCGAGAAGGCTGAACTGCACGAGTACCCCCTAGGGCAGCAAGTCTCGATCTGCCGTTGCGTTCACGATGCGCCGGCGACGTTGCGGGCAGGGCGGCGTGGTGCCGCGTGGTGACCCGGCACTCGCCGCTACCAGCACGGATCGCTTCCGCCGAGGCCGGAGAAGATCACTCGGATCAATTGTGTCGGATCGCGCTTCCGGTCTGCTTACGGCGCACTTCCGAACCAACCGTTGAACTTTCGGTCAACTTTCCGCAGTGTTGCCTGGGTACCCTTGCCGCGTGCGATTTGGGATCCTTGGCTCGCTCGAGGTCGCTACGGATCTTGGAGTGGCCGTCTCGATACCGGAGTCACGTGTGCGCGCGTTGCTCGCCGATCTGGTGGCCAACGCGGGGGAACCGCTGTCGGTCGACCGGTTGATCGATGACATGTGGCCGGCCGTCCCGCCCGCCAATCCGGTCGCTTCCCTGCACACCAAGGTGTCCCAGCTCCGCCGCGCGCTCGAGGACGCCGAGCCGGGCGGCCGGGACTGCATCGTCACCACGCCGACCGGCTACCTCTTCCGCGCCGAGCCGTACTGCTTGGATTCCGTGCGGTTCCTCGCCTTCGTGGAACGGGCCCAGCGCGCGAGCGATCCGAGATTGCGGGTGAACATGCTGCGCGACGCCCTCGCGATGTGGCGTGGACCCGCCTTCGCCGACTTCCTCGACCTCGCGTTCTCCCGGGAAGCGGCGAACACGTTGGAGGAGGCCAGGATCGCCGCGCGCAGCGAACTGGCCGAACTGCGGCTCGAACTGGGCGAACACCGCTCGCTCGTAGCCGAGATCAACGAACTGGTGCGCGAGCATCCGCTCCGGGAGAACCTGCGGTCCATCCAGATGCGCGCGCTCTACCGGGCCGGTCGCGCCGCCGACGCGCTGGACAGCTTCGCCGAACTGCGCGCGCTGCTGGCCGAGACCAGGGGCGCTGACCCCAGCCGCGAGATCGTGGACCTGCACCGCGCCATCCTCGACCAGGACCCGGCCCTGCTGCCCGAAGTGCCGGAGGGCGAGGTGCTCTCGGCCGGGCACAATCTGCCCGAACCGCCGAATCCGCTGATCGGGCGCGACGCGATGGTCGAGGAGGTCACCGCGCAAGTCCTGTCCGACCGGCTCGTCACGCTGATCGGCTCCGGCGGTGTCGGCAAGACCCGGGTGGCACTGGCGATCGCGGGCGGACTCGTCGACAGTTTCGCCGACGGCGTGTGGTTCATCGAGTTCGACGGACTGGACCGCGCGCCCGGTCCCGACGCGCTCGCCGACACGATCCTGGGCGTGCTGGGCGTGGACGTCAACGCGCCGCCGCCCGGATACCGCGCGCGCTCCCAGCCGCCGGGGCGGGTGGGCGCGATCGACCGGATCGTGGCCTTCCTGCGCGGGCGGCGGGCGCTGCTGGTGCTGGACAACTGCGAACACGTCGTGGAGGCGGCCGCCCGGCTGGTCGAGGCCGTGCTCGCCGAACGCACCGAATGCCGCATCCTGGCGACGAGTCGCGCGCCGCTGGCCGTGCGCGGCGAGACGATCGTCCCGGTGGCGCCGCTGGCGCTGCCCGACGCCGAGACCGCCAGTGTCGAACGGCTGGTCGAGTCCAGCGCGGCGCAGCTGTTCGCCGCGCGCGTGCCCGGCCTGCGGTTCGACGACGCCAACTGCCGCGACATCACCGCGGTCTGCCGCAAACTCGACGGACTGCCGCTGGCGCTGGAACTCGCCGCGACGAAGGTGCGGGTCTTCGGGGTGCGGGAACTGCTGGCGCAGCTCGACCGGCGATTCCAGGTGCTCTCCGGCGGCTTTCGCGACGCGCCGGACCGGCACCGCTCGCTGCGCGCGGCCATCGACTGGAGCTGGGAACTGCTGTCCGAACCCGAGCGGGACATGTTGTGCTGGATAGCGATTCACGCCGAGGACTGCTCGCTGGCCGCGGTGGGTGCGCTGTTCGGCGACGCCGGGGACTCCTGCGAGGTGCTGACCGCGCTGGCCCGGCTGGTGGATCAGTCGCTGGTCGTCATGCACGAGGGCCGCGACGGGCCGCGCTACCGGCTGCTCGAATCGATCTCCGCCTATTGCGTGGAACGGCTGGAGGCGATGGGCGAACTCGCCGAATGGCGCGCCCGGCACGCCCGCTACTACGCGGCCCTCGGTGAGGTGATGGGCCCTGCCCTGCTGGGACCCGATCAGCTGCGCCAGCTCGAACGACTCGACGTCGACGGGCCCAACCTGCGCAAGGCGTCCGATTTCGCGCTGGCCCGCCGGGACGCCCGGCTGGCGATGCGGCTGGTCAGCGCCAGCCTGTGGTACGGCTTCCTGCGGTGCCGGTTGACCGAGATGCTGCGCTACCTCTCCGCCCTGGCCGAGCTGGGGGAGGAGCTGCGGCCGGTCGAACGCACCACCACCGCGCTGTGGCGGGCCGGGATCGAACTGCTCATCGGCGACGGCGATCCGCGCCGGTTCCCGCCCGTGGAACTGTCCGGCGACGAGACCTCCGCCGAACTGTTCGAATACGCGCGCGGCGAATGGTTGCTCGGCTACGCGCAGTGGTACACCGGCGCGCTGGAGGAGAGCGAGGAGAGCGTCGGACACGCCCTGGCGACGTTCCGGGCGTTGGAGAACCGGTGGGGGATCGCGGTCTGCCTCAGCACCCGCGCCGCGCAGCGCACCGGGCGCAGCGAACTCGCCGTGGTGCGCCGCTGCGCCCAGGAGAGCGCGGCCATGTTCGCCGAGATCGGCGACCGCTGGGGCAGGCTCAAGGCCATCGAGGCGCTGGGCGTGCTCGCCGAGATCGAAGGCCGCTACACCGAAGCGCGGACCCTGCACCGGGAAGGGCTGCGCATCGTGGAAGACCTCGGCCTGTGGACCGAGATACCGCACAAACTCGCCCTGCTGGGGCGAATCGCGTTGCTCCAAGGCGAATTCGACGTGGCCGACGAGTTGCACAACCGCTCGATGCGGCTGGCCGCCAGCCACGCCAACTGGCTCGGTGAGGGATTCGCCGAGATCGGACTGGCCCTGAGCGCGCGCAGGCAGGGCAAACTCGACGACGCCCAAGCCCACCTCACCCGCTGGGTGCACTGGCTGCGCGATATCGGCGCGCACAACGGGCTCGCGCTCGTCCTGGCCGAACTGGGCTTCATCGCCGACCTGCGCGGCGACGCCGCCGCCGCGCACGAACTCCACTCCGCCGGACTGGAAGCCGCGATGGAGACCGGCGACATCCGGGCGGTCGCCCTCGCCCTCGAAGGCCTGGCCGGCGCCCAAACCCTCGCCGGCCACTACACCACCGCCGCTCGCCTCCTCGGCGCCGCCGAAGGAGCCCGCTGCTCCGCCGCCGCCCCCCTCCCCGGCGGCGAACGCACCGACGTCGAGCGCATTACCACCACCGTCCGCACCGCCCTGGGGGACGACCGCTTCGCCGTCGAATACCACCAGGGTCGCCCGCTGATCGTCGGCGGGCGGGATACGCCGTTGGAAACCTGCCCTTGGCCGGCGACGGTTGAACAGGTGCGGAGAGTTCTGCGCGACCACGCGGTGTCGTAGTTCTGTGCTCCGACTCACCGAGCCGATTGCTTCTACCTGGCATTTCATGAGTGGACGCAGAGGGGATCGAACCCCCGACCGCTGGTGTGTAAAAGCGCGCCGAACCGTCCAGCGGATATTGCCCCGTCCATCGAGTCCAGGTCAGAGGCTATTTCACGTCCAGCGTGTATCGCTCCGTCCAGCCCGTTCGTGCCTGTCTTGGCAAGTTCTAGGCAAGATGGAAACACCGCCTGACCTGGGAGGGACCGGGCGGTGTGGCACGCTGGCACCGCCCCAGTGCACCGGAAGGCTCCCGAACGAACACCCCGCCTCTCAGCCGATGAGGCGGGGTGTTCGCGTGTCCGGCGCTCAGGCGACGACGCCGACGCGTTGGGCGAGGCGGCCGAGGTCGCCGGTCGTCAGGTCGCGCCGGGCGGTGCGCAGCATGAAGCCCACGACTTCGCGAACCGGGGCCATGGTGCGGACGTGCTGCGGTGCGGTGTGCTCGGCCCGCAGCAGCGCGTAGAGCGCATCGCGGTAGTCGCGCTGCATCGCGTGCGCCCGGCCGATCTCCACGAAGTACTGCGCCTTGCGTCCCTCGTTCGGCAGTTCGCTCGGCGTGAGCGTCGGCGCGATCGCGAGGACTTCGCCAGGTTCGCGGCGTTCCATCGCCGCCGACATCCGCCACAGCGCCACGTTCGCCGGACCGAAGGACTCGTTGCGGGCGGTGGACGTGCTCGGCGTCGCCTCGGCCAGCCTGCCCGCCTGCTCGGCCGCCTCGGCAAGGTGGGGTTCGGGGTCGCTGCCCATCGTGGCCGCGACGATGCTGCCCTGTAGGTGCAGCATGCCCAGCGTTTCGACGTCGCCCACGGTGCGCACGTCGGCGGCGATCTTCTCGGCCGTGCCCACGGTGGTTTCGAGTGCGGCGGGCAGCGCACCCGGTCGCGACAAGAGGATCTGACCTCGGATGAACGCGGCGGCTGCGGTCTGCGCGGCCCCGCCCGCGTGCGCGGCGGCGCGCTCGGCTTCCTGGGCGGCAGTCCACGCCAGCGCGTGATACCCCCGCGCTCGCAGGGCGGAGGCGACGCCGTAGGCGACGGTGCCCAGCACGTCCCACGCCTGCTCGCTCTCGGTGTCGCGGACGTGCCGGTAGGAGTCGGTCAGCATCGGCCCGAGCATCGGCCCGAGCGCGGCGTAGTCGCAATCGTGGCGCAGCTTCGTCGCGGTGCGGGCGAGCGCGGCGAGTTCGTCCAGGGTGCGCGGCGCGGCGGTGTCGGTGACGTTGCCCCGCGACCACAGCACCGTTTCCAGACCGGGCACCGCCGCGTGGAAACCGGCGGTGGCCGGGTCGAGCTTGTCATGCTCGTGCCCGGTCAGGTCGCCGAGCGTGACGCCCAGCGCTTGCGCGAGCGCGAGCAGCGTCCGGCGCGAGTCGATCGGCCGTTCGCCCGCCTCGTACTTGGCGATCGCGCCACGGCTCAACCCCGCCCGGTCGGCGAGCACCTGTTGCGAGATGCCCCGCCGCGCGCGGATCGCGCGGACTCGCTGTCCGATGAACCGATCGTCGTGTTGGTCGTCGCTCACGCGCGCCTCCCGTTGCTGGCGGTGAATGCCCTACCAAAAGGCATTGTCCCACTGCGGGACAAAGCGCGCCGTTTCCGCTGCCACGCTTCCCCCAACCCCGCCGCCGGGTCGAACTTCGTGAGTCCTCGGCGGCGGGGGAAACCCAACGGCAGGAAGGCATGGGGATGGCGACGACCGACGCGCTCGGCGTGGTGTGCTTGGACTTGGCCGACGATCTGGAGGAAGCGCGGCGAACGATCCGACGCGTTGCGGGCGGGCACGGGCTCGAGGTGGTCGACACGATGACGTTCCGGCGCACTGAGCCCGGGTGGGTGTTCCGGCTGATCGAGTCGGTTCACCGGTTCGGCGCACACGCCGTCGTCGTGCCAAATGTCGAGCACGTCAAGGGTTTCACCTACGCGGTGCGCGGCGTCGCGGATCTCCTCGCACCCGGCGAACGCGTGCCCTACGCGGGGTATGGGTCGGGGTTCACGCGACCGTCCAGGGCTCAGGTCGGCGGTGCCCGGTGACCGCGCTGCTGTGGGCGACCGTCGTCGGCATTCCGCTGGCGGTGATCGTCGCCATGCTCGCGTGGCCGAGCGACTACGACGATTGAGCGAGGACGCGATACAGCGTCGCCCGGCTGACGCCCAGGGTCGCCGCGATCACCGGCACGGGTTCGCCGCTGGTGCGCATCCGTTCGGCAAGGGCGATCTGATCTCCGGTCAGCGCGCGCGGGCGACCGGTCGACATGCCGCGCGCCTTGCGCGCCGACTTCGCAGCCTCGCGCCGTTCGCGCTGTAGTTCCAGCTCGAGTTCGGCGAGGGAGGCCAGCACGCCCGCGATCATTCGTCCCGTGGCGGTGCTGGTGTCGATCCCTTCGCGCAGGGACCGCAGGACGATCCCCCGCTGTCCGAGGTCGCGGACGGTCGCCATCACCTCGGCGGCGTTGCGGCCGAGCCGGTCGATACCGACGACGACGATGACGTCACCGGGCCGGGCGTAGTCGAGCAGCGCCGACAACCCTTCCCGCTGTTCGCGTGTGGACGTGCCGGTCAGCGTGTCCGAGTAGACGCGGGCAGCGTCGACGCCTGCGGCGGTGAGGGCGTCGGTCTGCTGGTCGAGGGACTGGTGTCCGGTGGAAACTCGGGCGTAGCCGAGCATCTGGCCCGTGACGGTGGTGGTGTCGGTCATGGCGAGCCCTTCTCAAAAGTCGATGCGACGCACTTATGATACGCGACAACTTTTGAGACACCACGAACAGGGACTATGGACCATTCGGGCCACCTGATTTCGCCTGTCTCGAAACCTTGGAATTGAGACGGCCATTCTTCCCCACGGTTGTCCACCCGGCGAGGTCGGCGAGTCACGAGTTCACGGCTTGGACGCCACACCGGCGAGGCATTCTCCAGTCCGCTGACCTGGCGATTCACGGTCGCCGACGACCGACGGGTTCACGGCCATTTTCCGCTAGTCCCACCAATTCGAACCGCGCGGCTTCGGCGGTGTCCACAGCCCCGCCCGGATGCTCGCGACCAAGGCCCGTTGCTGAGGCCCCCACAACGGCAGCCCGAGCCGTTCGCAGACGGCGCGGTGGCCGACGTGGCCGTCTTTGTACAGGCTTCCCGCCAGACTGCGCACGATCGGCCAGCACCGCTCGAGCTGCGGTTCGATGTCGCGCGGCGTCGCCGATGTCGCGAGGTCGACCTCGGTCGCGAGATCGTCGGCGTCGCACGAGCCGCGCAGGACGCTGCGGACCTGCTCGAGTCGCGGATGGGGTCCGAACCTCCAACGGGCTTCGGCGAACGGTCCGGACCAGGACAACATCGCCAGGTCACCGCGAGCGTCCACGCCCACGAACGACGTCGATCCGCGCACTCCGTCGCGCGGGCGGTCGAGTACCTCGGCACGCATGATCCGGCCGCCGACAAGCACCGCCGCGACCGCGTGACCGGCCTCGTGAAAGCACACCCGCAGCCGGTCACGCTCAGCGGTCGTCAACTCGACACCCTTCAGCTTCGCCACAGGTCAGTTCCTCTCGCGTGCGGCCGGAGGCGGGGAGGTGCGGCCCGAAGCCAAGCCACCGCCCCGCGCCCGTTCCTGCAACCCGTCAGTTGGTCTAAATCCCTTGTCGGCAAGGGCTTTTCGTTCACGTTCCTTCGCCCGGCGACGCTTCAAGCGGCGCTTGCGCGTGCGCACCTGCGCGGGGGTGAGGTCGACGCAGGTCGAGCACCGCCACGGGTGTTCGGCCGCCGGGTTGCTCGTCTCCCAGCCGCACAGGATGCACGCGGTCGCCATGGGTGATCACCCCGGCGGGGTGATGCCGAGTGCGCGCAGCTCGGCGCGAGCACGGTCGGCGGCGTCGACCGGACGCACGGAAACGATCTTGGGTGCTCGATCGAGTCGGCGCTCGAGATCGGCCGCCGCCCGGTCGACCCCGCGCAGCAGGTCCACAAGGCGTTCGCTGACCGAGCGCTGCCCGCGAAGCGCGACCGCACCCGGCGGCCACGCGTCCGACAACAGACGGCTCAGCGGCTCGCTGACGGACGCGGCGAAGTCGACCAGGGTTTGTGCCCACCGCCCGGATTCCAGCGCGTCAGCGTCGAACGTGGGCCGCGCGGGGAGGGTCCGCGCCTCGCGCAGCAGCCGCAGCGCGCGTTCTCGCGCGCCGACCTCGAGGTGCTGCACGCGGGCGCGGTCGTCGCGGTCGGCGACCAACATCAGCGCGCCGACGACCGCGACGTGCACGGCGTCGCTCAGCGCGCCGACGGCGTCGCGATACCGGCCGGGCATCCGGTCGACGGCGACCCGCTCGGCGAGCGGTTCGAGGATGTCGGCCACCTCCGCCTTGAGGTCGAACTCGCCGGGCAGCGTCACCGCCAGGTACACGCGCCGACGCCGCCGGGCCTCGGCCTGATCGAACGCGGGCGGGGTCGGGGCGGGCGATGCGGCGGGGCGGCGACGGGTCCTCATCGGGTCGCCCCCGTCCGGGTGGCCAGCAATTCCAGCAGCGTTTCCGCATCGTCCATCGACAGTTGCCCCCGGTCGACCAGGTCGCCGAAGGTTTCGTGAGCTGTCCACCAGGACAGCGCATTTCGGCACTCATCGACGCGAGGACCGGCGACCTCGCCCCGGCTGGCGAGCGCCGCCAATCTGCCTCGCCAGGACTCGGGCGAGCGGCTGCGAGGGTCGCTCGGCGCGTAGGCGGTGTTCATGGTTTGAACCTACGACGGCGGGGTGCAGCGGAAGGGAGGTGCTGCGAACCCCTTCCGCTGCAACGGTTCTCAGTCGCCGGACTCGAGCGCGGCCCGGTCACGCGGCCGGATCAATCGTTCGAGCAGCCCGGCGACGACTTCGGCGTAATCCTCGGGCTCGGGTTCGGCACCGAGGACGACCCGTTCGGGCACCGCCAGACCGAACAACTTCACGCGCTGGGCAAGCACCTTCAGCACCACTTCGGCCGACCGGACATCACCCCGCACCGCCGGAGCCCAGTACGCCGCGAGCAGAGCGTCGAGCCGTTCGCCTTCGAGTTCGCGAAGCTCGGCGGCAAGTACGGCGTCCGTTCGGGCGAGCAAGCGCGACACCGCGTGACGCGGTCCGGACTCGTCGCCGTAATTCAGCTCGTCGGCGATCTCTCGCCAGGGTCGACCTTCGATTCGCCGCTCGAGCGCCTGTTGCGCCCGGCGGCGTTCCTCGGGGGACGGGATCGCGTTTCCGTGTGCCATGGCGGGGTCCTCTCTGTCGGACTGTGGTTGTGCGGACGGTCACGCAGCCGGTTCGACGGCGCGAAGCGGCAAGGACACGAACGTCGCCCCGGCGAAGACGGTGACGCCGACCGCGCCTGATGCGGCGAGCGTGACCAGCGCTTGACCTTGCGCCCAGCGGTCGCGGACGGGCAAGCGCCGCCGGACGTCTCGCCACTCGTGGACCTCGTCGTCGGCAAGCTCGCGCAAGATCGCCGTGCGGATCTCGGCAAGGATTTCGGCAGGGGCGTCGTCGCTGCAGAAGTCGTAGGGGGTCATGGTTGGCCTCATCTCGACGGAACCGCCGCCCCGGCTCGGCGTCGGCTGAGGACCGCCGCTAGCCGTTCGGCGTCGGTGTCGCCGGTGATCTTGAATCGCTTGACGGTCATGGGTTGGGGGTCCTTTCGGTGGGATGTCGGGGGTCGGGGTTGCCTCGCCTGCTGCCCTCTCGGGGTTGGCGGCCGTGGCGGGTGTGACAACCCAAACCCCCTGGTCAGAGCCGGTGTGGCGGGGTTGGCGGGGTTGGCGAGGGTGTCCCTTCCCTTATCCCTCGCCCCTTTATATAGATGTTTGTTATTACTCAATTCATTCACGTAATAAACAGGCGAGGGAGTGGGATCGACACACCCCGTCACAGCCGCCAACCCCGCCACACCGGCCCTGACCTGCGAAAACAGGTCGCGGGATTGGCGGGGTTGGCGGCCACTACCGCAGATAGCGGCGGGGGATTCGGCTTTCATCGCCCGGCCTTCGCTCGATGCTGCACCGTTGACCGTCCCGCTTGATATTCGGTGGTCCGGGTCTCGATGCGCCCGCGCTGGGCGAGGAATGCTAGGGCGGCGTCGACCAACCCCCGCTTCGATGAGGTGACGCAGCGGCTGATCGCTCCCTGCGCGATCCAGTCCCCTCGCTGGGCGAGGAACTGCTCGATCCGGTCGGCGACCTGCTCGACGCCCGCGACGGCGCGCGCCTCGTCGGCCGCGGCGAGGCGGACCCCGTCCACGCGACCCCGTTCGGCGGCGTCACGGGCAACGGCATCGGCCGACAGTGACGAGACGTCGGCGGCAGTGGACTCGGACACCGACAGCACAGCACCCGCTCGCTGCCAGTTCTCGGCGTCGACCTTCGTCTCGCCGTGCAGCAAGGCCAATGCGGCGGCGATCTTCAGCCACGCAAGTAACCGGTGACCCGCCAACGGGTCGTCCACGCCGCCGAACGGGTCGAGATCCTTGCTGGCGTTCACCGCGAGGATTTCGGCCCGGATCGGTTCGGCGACGTCGAGATACACGAGCGGGGGTTCGTCGTCCACCATCGGGTCGATCGTCACGCCGAAATCGGCCATGTCCACCACCAACGGCGCAGGCTCGGCCGCAGCGTTACGCCGTCGACCGTCCCGGACCGGCAGCCACAGCACGCGCTGTGTGAGCCCGTCCCGAACCGCCTTCTCGCTCAACAGCGACGACCCGTTTCCGGGTTGGACCCCTGCCACGAGCCCGAGCCTGTAGCTGTGCGGCGGGAGGATGACTCGGTTCTCGATGGTCGCGTTCGCGTGTCCCAATTCCTGACCGTGCGCGGCCTTCAACAACTCGGGCATCAGTGTCTGACCTCGCCTGTCGCTGACGGCATCGAATGCGGCGATGTCACGAACGGTGAAAAGTGCTGCACGAGAATGGAATACGGTTTGGGCGTGTCCGGTAACCGGACTCTTCTTCGCGATCGCGAACGTGCGGCCGATGCCCTCGCCGGTTCCGATTGGTGTCGGCGGCCACCGCAGAGGTTCGCCACACCGACGAAACACCACCGCAGCGTCGGCGACCGCGTGAGCGATGTCTTTGCCCGCCCCGGATACGCCCGCGATCGCGAGCAGGACGTTCAACGACACCGGCCCCCCGATGATCGGAGGCAACGTGACCGGATACGGCGTTGCCAACACTGCACGGACCAGTACGTTTCCGAGCGTTGCCCAGGCCCCGGCTCCCCGCGCTCGGGCGAATTCCTCGATGTGACGCAGGATCGGGGACGAGTCGAACACGTCGGCGTTCGCGGCCAGCGCTTTGCGCACAGTCCCTTGGGTCGGTGCCGCACGGAACAACTGAGCCTCCGCCTCGGCAGCATGCCGCGCAGCATCCCGCACAGCCGCGAACTCGGCCACGACCTCGTGCGGGTCCTGCTGCCGGGTCTCCTCCGACCAGCGCGCGACATCGGCACGAGTCGGCGGCGTAACACCGCGCTCGGCCAGCAACTCGGCCACCATCTCGACGGGCGCCGCGCGCAGTTCCTCGAGCGATTCCGCTGAGTAGTCATGAGCGCCGAATCCCCGGTGCCATCGGGCGACCGCGATGCCGACCGCGTCACCGAGCGCGTCGCGCAGATCCATCGTGGCGGGTCGACGCAGCAGCTCCGCCAGGTGCTCCCCGGCGACATACTCGGCGGGGGTACCGTGGGGGTTGCTCTCGTCGGGCGTTTCGACACCCTCGGCCGGTTGCTGGCGGCCGGGGGTGTTCTCTGTTTCGGGCACTGCTGCCCCTTTCAAAGTCGTTGTGGGACAGCAGAATTCAGGAAGCGCCGACCTGTAGCTGTTCGCGCACCCAGTTGGAGGGCACACGCACCCGGCGACCGATACGAATCGACGGGATCTCACCTGCGGCCACGGCGGCGTAGGCGGTGCTACGACCGATGCCGAACGCTGCGGCGGCGTCCTCCACGGAAAGGGTCGGCTCGGTCGCGACCCGGTGCATTACTTCGGCGGCGTCGGGGCGGCTCACTTGCTGCCCCCCGTCGCGCGGACCAGCAGGGCGGCGTCTACCTCGACGGCGTCGAGCTTGATCAAGCGCGGCCCGATGCGGTAGGCGGGCACGTGCCCGGAATCGACCCAGTTGCGCACGGTCCGGGTGCTCACGCCGTAGCGCTCGGCAACTTCGGCAACGGTCAACAGCTCTCGCGGGGTGGTCACAGTTCTCTCCTTCACGCGGATGGGGTGAAGGGGTTCGGTTCCCGTTGCGCTGCGTTCGATCGCTGCGCCCGCCCCCAGATGGAGGACTTGTTTCCGATAGTACCACCGGTGTAATTCCGCTGACATGAGCGTGACGCGGATTCCATGCGTTGCACTGTGCTGCAACGCAATTCAATTGCAGCATCGTTATAGGAATGCATTCCAGCATCACCGTGGGTAGTGTTCTAGGCATGGATCAAGCCGAGAAAGTCCGCGAGAACCGCCTCCGCCGCGCCGCCACGCGCCAAGGGCTGCGCCTCGAGCGATGCCGCGCCCGTGACCCACGAGCCCTCGGGTTCGGCACCTACCGCCTCAGCGACGCGTTCACCGGCGCGGTGCGAGCGTCGGCGGGACGGTCGGGGTACGGGCTCACGCTGACCGACGTCGAACGCGAGTTGGCCAAATGACCCGCCGACCCACCGCCCGAGCGCCGCCCGTCACCCCGCCAGCATCCATCAAATCCATTGAGAGACAGAAAGATTCGGAGATGGAAGAAGACAAGGCGAAGCGCACCAGACGCGCCGAACCGATCAACCGACACGTCGCCAAGAACGGCAAGGTGTCCTACTCGTTTCAGGTCGATGTCGGCGTGCGGCCGGACGGCAAGCGTGACCGCCAGATGTTCACGTGCCGCACCAAGAAGGAAGCGCAGACCGAATACCGCCGGATCTGTGCCGAGGTCCGGGCCGGGACGTACACCGCCCGCTCGCGGGTCACCGTGGCCGAGTTCGTAACCGGCTGGCTGGACGGGCGGCGTGACATCCGGAGCGACACCTTGGAGGGGTATCGAGCCGCGCTCAAACCGGTGGTGGACCGACTCGGACCGTTGCCGCTTCAGCAGCTCACCAAGGAACACATCGACGGCGTGGTGACGTGGCGGCTGACGGAAGGGCGCGGCGGTCAGGCACCGACCAGCGACATGCGCGCCGTCGTGCTGGCGTTCGTCGCCGAGCATCCGGAAGGCGTGCGTTACGCGCAGGTGGTCGAGAAGTTCGGGAGCAAAGCAGGCAAGTACCTGGACCGGTTACGGGAGGCGGGGCAGATCGTCCGCCCTGAGCGCGGCCTGTACGCCCTGCCCGCCGACACCGCCGCGCCGCGCGCAGCGCAAGGCGTGTCCGCCCGCACCGTCACCACGATGCTGATCCAGCTCTCGGCCGCGCTGGACGACGCGATGGAACAGGGCCTGGTCACGCGCAACGTCGCCCGGCTGGTGAAGCGGCCCGACGTCGAGGACGCAGAAATGCAGGTGTGGACGCGCGAGCAGGCGGCGGTATTCCGTGAGCATGTACGAGGGCACCGCCTGTACGCGCTGTTCCTGCTGTCGCTGTGCGGGCTGCGCCGCAGCGAGATCATGGGGTTGCGCTGGTCGCGGATCGAGGGGACCACCCTGCACATTCGCCGGGGCCGCGTCGCGGTCGGCAAGACGACCGTCGAGGGCGATCCGAAATCGCGGAGGTCGCGGCGCAGCCTGCCACTGCCGCCGGACGTCGCCACCGCCTTGAAGTCGCTCAAGGTCACGCAGCGGGCCGAAGCGCTCGCACTCGGCACCGCGTGGGACGACGATCGTCTCGTCGCCGTTCATGAGGACGGCGAACCGATCCGGCCCGAGTGGTTCAGCGACGAGTTCCAACGCCAGGCCAAGGCGGCCGGGTTGCCGGTGATCCGGCTGCACGACGCCCGGCACACCGCCGCGACCATCCTGTTGGACTCCGGGGCGTCTGTGTCGGCGGCGGCGAAGTGGCTCGGCCATGATCCGGCGGTGCTGCTGCGGGTTTACGGGCACGTCTACGACGAAGCGTTGGAGTCGATGGGCGTGGCCCTGTTCGGCGGTCCCGCCGAGGCGACGGGAACCTAGCTCGATCGCCCGTTGGCAAGTTCTTGGCAAGTTCGCGGTTCCCGACCGCAGGCGGACACTTCGCCAAGTGATGAGAAATAGCCTCTGACCAGGCACTTTTGAAGTGGACGCAGAGGGGATCGAACCCCCGACCGCTGGTGTGTAAAACCAGTGCTCTACCGCTGAGCTATACGTCCGGGCCGCCAGCGGCGACTGACGGGGATCGGTGATGAATCTACCGTGAGCAGGCAATCGGCATCAAACCGCCAGGTCGAGGCCACGATTGCCGCCTCGGTGCCGCGCGCGGAGCCCGGAAGCCGACATTCGCGAACGTCCAGCTTGTGTCGGCCTGTCCAGCCTGTGCGGGCGCGTCTTGGCACACTATTGGCACACTGGGATTCCGCGAACCATCTGCTCAGGGCCAGTTTTTGCCCACCACCCGATACGCGCGTACTGGCCGCTGCAAGACCATTGGCTATCTTTTGGCAACCATATCTCGTCAGTTCCCGTCCGCGCGAACCCGCGCGTCCGGGGTGTTCTGCCGCTCAGATGCCGTCGATGTGCGGGAAGAGGCTCCCGCCTGCCTGCTGCAGATCCTCGGCGACGACCTCGGAGTAGATGCCGACCGTGACGGCAGGGTGGTGCCCGTGCCACGCTGCGACGATGTGCGCGGGGATGTCCGAGGTGAGCATCAGGCTGACGCTGGTGTTGCGAAGTCCCTTGAGCAGAATTCGCCTGAGTTTCGCGCGTTCCCGGATTCGATGGAACTCGTCGCTGTACCACTCCGGGGTGATGGGGGTACCGTCTGGATGTACTGCGACGAGCCGATCGTCGGACCAGGATTCGCCGCGGGCTAGGCACTCCGCCTTTTGAACGATCTTCAGCGATTTCAACGCTGCCAGGAGGTCCGCTGGCGGTGGCAGATCCCGGCGACTGCGTTTCGATTTCGGCAGCCCTTCGTCGGTGCCCTTGCGGAGTTTCACACGTCCGCGTCGGATTCGAATCCTGGTGTCGTCGATGCGACTCCAGCGCAGCCCCAGCACTTCGCTGCGGCGGGCACCGTAGCAGGACAGGAGCCAGCAGGCGTACAGGCGTTCCCCGCGAATGAACTCGCGGAACCGGGTGACTTCCTCCAGGGACCACGATTTTGACTCGACATCGTCGTCATCGTCATCGATTTCGTCCAACGGGCGCTCGACAAGTTTTACAACGTTCCGAGGAAGGGCGCCCTGGTCGACAAATGACTGCACTACCCCGCCGAATGTCGACAGCATCGTTCGCACCGTGATCGGCTTCACGCCCCCGGGAGGTCCGGAAATGGTTGCCGGATCGGCGGCAATGTAGAAACCGCGCCGAGGACGCCGAACACGACCCGCTTTGTAGAGTGCTGACAAGGCGGTATATATGTCAGTGTCCGGAAATTCCGATTTGATCGCGCTGGCCGGAAGTCCGGCGGGATGCTTGGCGAGATGCGCGGCGATCCGTGAACAAAGCGAGTCCGGCTGATAGTGCCGTGGCCCGACTCGCCCTTCGCTGAGCATCCACTCGACCAATTCATCGACATCATCCTTGGCGAGGTCTCGCAGTTTCTTGCCGCCCAGCCTGCGGCGTACCGGCTTGAGGTCGTACTCGTAACCTTCGAGCGTCACACGCCGAACGCGTCTGCGGCCTCGGACCCATTTGTCGATCGCCTCGTTGACGGTGAGGTCGGTGAGTTTCACAAATATCCCGGCGTCGACTTCGGTCTTGATTCTCCGGTATTCCTTGATGGCCTTCTTTTTGGTCGGGTAGGTGAATCGCGGGCGGTCGCGCCGACCGTCCGGACTTTTGCCGACGTCGATCTGGAATGTGTAGGTTACCTGGCCGTTCTTAGCGACGCGCTGCTTGATCGGGCTTGTCTCACTGTTCGATTCGGGGTCATGGTCGGCCTGGGAAGACTTCGCCGTAGGCATAACTGGTCCCTTCGGTCGGGGAATCGTTGGCTGGCCGATAGTTTCGGGGTGCCAGCGGAACGGTTTCAGAGATTTGTCGGTGAAATCTTGTTGACAAAGTGCGTCCGCCCGCAGATGTGCTGGAGCGCGGCAATTGCGCCAGTTATGCGCCGTTGACACTGTCCATTCATGCGTATACACCGCCAACGGGACCGGTTCGCGGTGGCAGGGGTAATCTGGCGGGGATGTATCAACCGTTCAGCTGGCGCAGAACCCATGCGGACGGAACTCGAACTCGCCGACCGACTCGTACTGCGGGTATTGATCCCGCTGCTATCGCGGCATAGGCGGTGGATCGGCCGACTCCTACGAGCTGAGCGAACTCGCTTACGGATACGGTCGCTTCCGAGTGAAGTCGACTGAGAATTGCCGCGATATCCTGGTCAGGCATGTCGGCGCAGCCTGACTGTCCGGTGCACGCGCATGCGTGATTTGCGGCGCGGGAGACGCGGCTTCGATGGCCGGCGGCGGAGGCGGGGCAGATGTCGCCATTCGGGGGGCAACCGTCGGCCACTGGCGCGGACCGGCGATGCAGGGCCGTCCGTACGGCAATCATGTTCTGCGGGGTCCTGGATCGACCTATTGCCGCCGAGCGCGCTTGATTGGGTGTTGCCGCTACGAGCGTGCGGGCCGGATAGTTGGCGTGAGCCGGACGGCTCGGATCGCTCCTCGGTCATGGAGGTCTGCGCGGTAGCCATGGATACTTCTCCATCGGCTGTGCATCTGACCTCGATCCCTCGCCTCAATCAAACCGTAAAAGGGCTCCGACCGCCACCCTCAGTCGAACTCGAGCGACCGCGCGGGGCAGCCAACCCTTATCGACTGAGCATGCTGTGATTGTGGCAACGGAACGGTAGCTGGACGTTGCTGTAGACGAAGTCCGCAACGGGCGGCACGGGGCCGTAACCGATCTGCGGAGGGAGACTGTCAGGTGATGAGGCGCAACGTGGTAGCCGTCAGTGCGGCAGGTAGCGGCCCGCGCGCCAGACATGGTGGGTGAATGCCGCGGGAGTGAGGGGTTCGCGTACGGGTACTCCGGGGGCTGTCGGTTCGGGCCAGAAGCAGCAGCCGCATCGGTGGCAGTAGAGTCCTGCCGCCCAGACGGCGTGGGCGAGGGGGCGGCCGCGGCGGATTCGCTGGTTCTGCCGGGCGCGAGCGAGGGCTACCCAGTAGCAGGCGATCGTCGGCACGGAGGACGCGATGAGTGCCGGAATCCCGACGACCATCGCTTGCCCCAAGTCCACCAGTTCGGGGACCTCGCTGAACATCGCGGACACCGGCAGCATCATGATCAGGGGTAGAAGGAGGGCCAGGGTGCCCCACACGAGGAGACCTTCGATGGGCCGAGTTCCGGGTCCGGGATTGAGCGCGCTGGCCAGGGCGGTCGAGTGCGTGCTCGTTCGGGTCGCGGTGGCCACGACCGGAACTACTCCGTAGGGGGTGAATCCGACGCCGTGGTAGTCACCGGTGGTGACCGCGGTGCTGGTCCCTGTGGCGTGGAGCGCGGGGACCGCTTGCAGGGCGTGGGTGGTGCGGCAGTGCGGGCAGTGCAGATCTGTGAGCATCGTGTGTCCTCGGGATCTGACGGAGACGCGGCAGGGATGAACGCACTCGGTTGTCAATGATGAAACACATGGCCGGGGCCTGTCGAGGCGTCCTGGGTTGGGCAAGGACTGTCTCGCGATGGGTCGGATGATCGGCAGGGTCGCGAAACGAGTGCAGGGGTCTGAGGTGGGCGTGGTCGCCGCTGCGTGCTGGGCGATCGAGTCGCTGTGTGCCGCAGTGGATCTCGCGCGGGTGCGGTACAGCGGACCGGGGCCCGCCAGCGCACTGCGCATGACGATGGTCGGCGGCCAGCACGTCGACCCGGTACTGCGCGTCGGAGTTCAGTCGGCGTGGGGTGCGGACCTTCCGACGGCTGGTTGGTCGGCCTGCTCAACGTCACCCACTGTTGCCTGCGTGTCAGAGGGCTGGGCTGGTGGTGACGGACTCGACGGCGTGGAGCAGGGAGATGTGGCCGGTCGAGTCGGTGGGCGAGATGCGCAAGGTGTAGGAGGTGGTGGTGCGGTCGGGGTTGCGCAGGTGGAGCGGGACGTCGGAAGGCCGGATGAACATGACGTCGATGGTGGAGGCCCATCGCTCGCGGAATTCGGGGTTGCGGGCCAGCGAGGCCAAGCTGGTGCGCACCTGGACGGAGTCGCGATACCGACCGGCCACTGCGCGCAGCGACGCGACCGCGATCTTGGCTTCGGCGTCCCAGTCGTGAAGTGCGAGAAGACCGTCGTGCGAGAACACCCAGACCGGCACCGACATGTCGGCGGCCAGTCCCGGGACGGCTTGCTGAAATCTGCTGTTCGACCACAGGATTGTCCAGGTCGGGTCCACATAGGCGGCGAGGATGCCGCGGTGGTCCAGATCGACCAAGCCGGTGCGCAGCGCTTCGGAGGAGGAGATCCGTTCGCGCAGCTGGTCCGGTGGTGCGAGGTCCTCGGGTGTGTGGCGCAGGTTGTAGAGGTGACGCGCCTGCATCGGATCGAGGCGGTAGCCCGCGACGAGCTGGTCCAAGATTTCGGTGCTGGGCTTGCTCCGGCCGGCTTCGATGTCCTTGATGTAGTTGTCGCTGACGTGCGTCTCTCGCGAGGCGGTGTAGCGCGACCAGCTGCGGTGTTCGCGGATCTGCTTGAGCGTGGCACCGAGCGTGGGTGGTGCCGTGGCGTGGGCAGAGAGTCGACGGGCTCGCCCGGTGGGCATGGTCCCCCCTTTCTGGGTCTTCCGGCACGGCAGATGATCGCGTTACGCTAGATGGTTACCCCCCGAGACCTTGGTTTATTTCCTACCAGAAGGGGTAGCGCGCGGCAACTGTGAAACGTCCAGTTGCACAATTGATCTCCCGCCGATCGGGGCCTTATCGTCGAAGCGGCGTGGATGCTGGCTGTCTGCTGACATCGCGAACGCCGGTGCGCGACATCGGGTTCGGAAAGATCACGGACTGGTGCTGGAAACACCAAATACGCAGATGAATGAACTGTTTGCGTACCGAGATATTGTTACCGAGGAATCTTCACCCCTTCACGGGGTGGCGGAGATGGCTGAACGGGTTTTTGATGGTGTTCGTCCGACAAACAAACCCGAAAGGATTCCAATGGACCCGTTCGTGATTCTTGGGGCAGTCAACGGAGTGTTGACGGTCCTGAACAACGGCGTGCATCTGGCAGCGCAGGTGCTGTCGCTCGTGCTGCCGTTCATCTGACGGCGAAAGCCGCCTAGGAGTGGCCTCCTAGCTGCGGTTATGCGGCTAGGAGGCCGTGCGGGCGGGGGGTGTCCGTCGATTTTATCGATCTATTCCCTGTGTTATTCCCCAACCTTCGTTGAAGGGTCTATTTGGCATGCGGAAAAACAAATTGTCTGGTGACGGCATTGCCGGGAACTCGCCTTTTCAGGCCGGTTGTGCGGACCGCGGCCGGAATCGTGTGGGTGCGGGTGTGCGCCGTGGTTGCCGAGTGTTGCTCGCCGGTGCGGTGCCGGTGGTGGTGATCCTGTCCGCCGGGGCGGCGCACGCCGCGGCCCCCGCGGGCGCGATCGCCGAGCAGCCCGGCGTGACTGCCCCGCCGCAACCCGGCACGGCAGCGCCTCCGCCCCCTCCTGCGCCCGCTCCCGAGCCGGAACCTGCTGCGCCGCAGCCGGATCCGCCGGTGTACTACAGTCAGCCCCCGGAAGTGCGCAACGCGGCACCGTCGCGGCCGGCGCCGCCGACGGATGTGCCGGCACCGCCGATCCGGATCGAGGAACTGCACCTTCCGGAGCCGGTCGAACCGGTCGCGCCGATCGAAGCGCCACCGGAGAAGATCCGGATCGGGCAGTGGGAGGCCGATACTCCGCCGTGGTTGCCGCCGCAGTGCCGGGACCTGATCAACGACACGGCAGCCGGGCTGGAGGCGCAGGTCGCCACAGCGCTGGACTCGGTCGGGATCCCGGCGGGGCGCTCGGATCGGGTGTCGGGCGCGACGCTGGCCGGAGCGGGTATCGGTGGCGCGGCCGGGGCGACGGTGCTGGGCGCACCGGCCGCCGCGGCGGGCGCGGTCGTCGGCGGACTGATCGGCGGCACGATCGGCGGAATCGCCGGAGCCGCACTGGGCACCGTGGTGCCGGTCCCGGTGATCGGCACGGTGACCAGCGGGATCGCCGGAACGGCGCTCGGAGCCGCGGCCGGAGCCGCCGCGGGAGCCGCAGTCGCGGGCGTACCGGCCGCGGCGGTCGGGGCGGTCGCCGGTGGCACGGTCGGCGCCGGGTTCGGCGCCGGTGTGGGGGTGGGCCAATGATGGCGACCACCCGTGCCGGCCGTGGCGTGCACATCGCCGCGGTCACCGCCACGGCCTGCCTCAGCGCGGCCGCCAGCGCCGGCATCGGCGCGCCGTCGGCGTCGTCGGTGCCGATCGGACCGGGCTGCCCGGCACTGTATGTGCTGGGCGTGCAGGGCACCGGCCAGAGCTCGCCGAACGCCGACCCGCTCGCCGACATCGGAGTGATGGGCGCGCTGATCGGCCCGGCGGTCACCGCAGTGCCCCATCTGATGCAGCGCAGCTACATCGCCTACGGTGCGGGCTTCGGCGGGATCGTCCCGGGTGGCGCAGCCGACCCCTACGTCGTCACGGTCACCGACGCCCGCCGCAAACTCGACGCCGCGGTGGTCGAGATATCCGCCACATGCCCGTCGACGATGATCGCTGCCGCCGGACATTCCCAAGGCGCGCAGGCGGTTTCGGGATTCGCACGCGATGTCGGCGCCGGTGCGGGACCGGTTTCGGCCGACAAGATCGCCGGTATCGCGCTGTACTCGAACCCCGATCGAGCGCCGGGGGCTTCGGTGCTTGCCGGGCGCCCCGGCCAGCTCACGCCCGACCCGGCGCCGGGGACCAGCGGCGCGGCCGTGGCCGGAGTGCGGATCGCCAACCCCGCGGCCGCGGGTGGCGGGATCGCCGGGGTGGCCGACTACGGCGCGCTGACCGGTCGAGTCGCCGATATCTGCACCGACGGCGACCTGGCCTGCTCGGCGCCGGAGCGTGCCGCACTGCTGCGATTCGGCGCGATCATCGGCGCCCAAGCCGACCTGACCAACCCCGTGGCCGCGCTCACCTCGATCAACGCCGGGCTGTCCGGCGCGTTCGGCAGGGCGTGGAACACGATCGTGGCCAACGACTTCCACGTCGGTCCCGCCGTCGTGGACTACGCGCCGACGGCGACACTGGCGCAGCGACTCATCGAGTCCGCCGACCCACGCACGACGGCGACCGACCCCGGTGTGGCGGCGGCACGATGGGGCCACATCACCGCGACGATCGCGGCGAATCCCCTCGAACTGGGCAAGCTCGTCGGCCAGCTCGCCGCCGCGTGGTCGGTGTTCGCCGCGGACAACGCCGACCTGGTCAACCCGCTGGTCTGGGCCCGCTACCTCGACACCGTCGCCAGGCACAACAACTACGCCGCGCACGGGCAACTGGACTCGGGTATCGCGTGGCTGATCGCGCTGGCTACCGACGCGTCGGGAGCCGGGCGATGAGCGTCGACCTGTTCTACCAGGGACTGATCGTGGACACGGTCACACCGCCGGGCAGTGTCCTGCGCCGGCGACGGGTCGGGGTCCCGCAGCTCGACGGCGCGGCCGGGCAGGCCTGGCAGATCGTCTACGCCTCCCGCAGCGCGTTCAACGCACCGATCGCGGCGTCGGCCATCGTGATCGCCCCCGAGCACACCGAATCCCCCTCCGCCGCACTGGTATACCTCCCACCGTTCCACGGCCTGGGCGGCGCCGGCAATGCGCCGTCGCAGCGGCTGGCGGCGGGCACCTCGGCCAGCACGGAGGAGATCGGCGCGGCACTGGTACGCGGCTGGGTCGTGGTCGTGCCCGACGGGCACGGCATGGGGTTACGCGGGCTCGGGCCCGCCCGGTTCCCGGCGCGCCTGTCCGGCGCACGCGCCGCGCTGGACGCGGTGCGAACGCTGGAACGCCTCCCCGACGTCGCCTGGCCGGCGCTGCCCGCGCTTGCCTGGGGTTACGCCGACGGTGGCCGCACCGCGGTGGCGGTGGCCGAACACCAGCCGCGCTACGCCCCTGAGATCGACCTGCGCGGGATCGCCGCGGGCGCGGTGGTGGCCGATCTGGCCGCACTGGCCCGCTCGCACTCCCAGGGCCCGTGGTCGGGACTGGCGGTCGCGGCCATGATCGGCCTGTCGCGCGCCTACAGCCACATCCCGCTGCGCCATGTGCTCTCGGCGCCCGGCTACAGCGCCTTCGAGGACGCCGCTGTCCTGAGCGTCGAGGAGATCCGCGCGAAATTCGCTGCGCCGCTGTCGTATTGGTGCATCAGCGGCGACCCGTGGACCGACCAGATGTGGGGATTCGTGCTGGCCTCCGAACGGATGGCGCGCGAGGAACTCCCGCGCGTGCCGGTGCATCTCTACCACGGCGTCGACGACCAGGTGGTGCCGGCCGATCAAGCCCGCGGCCTGGTGCGCGCCTACCGGATGCGCGGTGTCGAGCCGATATGGCGGGAGTACCCGAGCGGCCACGGCCGCGCCGCCGTCCTCGGCCGCGCCGAGGCGCTGGCCCACCTGGATCGATTCCTGCATCAGGCACCCACGAGCACCTGAACCGCCCCGCACGACGCGAAAGACACGAAAAGCGATGCACGACACAATGATTCATCCAGCGAGAGTCGCCACTCTCTTGCTGCGTGCGGTGGCGGCGATCCTGGCCGCGGCGACGCTGGTGGGGGCGGCCGCCAACGCGAGCGCGGCGCCGGGCGTTGTGGCGCCGCTGGGCGCTACGTGCCCGGTCCTGTCCGTGATCGGGGTGCAGGGCACCGACGAATCCTCGCGTGAGGCCGCGGTCGGGGTGGACACCGGCGTCCTCGGGGTGGTTCTCGGTCCTCTCGCCGCCGGCGGTGAGCGGGTGGCGCGGACCTACCTGCCCTACGGCTACGACGAGGACGGCACGCGGGCACCCTATGCCCAGGCCACCGCAGCCGCGCGGGAGCGGCTGGAGCAGACGGCGATTGGGATCCTGCAGCGCTGCCCCGACACCCGGCTGGCCGCGGTGGGATACGCCCACGGCGCCGTCCCGGTGCAGTGGTGGGCCCGCGACATCGGCGCGGGAAACTCCCGCATCCCCGCCGACCGGATCGCCGCGATCGCGTTGCTGGCCAACCCGAACCGTGCGCCGGGCACCCCGGTGCTCCCCGGACGGCCGGGCGCACGCACGCCCGACGCGGTGCCGGGCACCGACGGTGCCCATGTCGGCGCCATCGAGGTCCTGGCATCCGCCCCGGCCGGAGGGGGGATCACCGCGCACTCCGAGCCGGCGGCCCCCACCGAGTACGGCGCGTTGACCGGCCGAGTCGCCGACTGGTGCGCGGCGGGGGACGCGACGTGCGACACCCCCGCGGACTCCCCACTGGCCGCCACCGTCGCCAACCTAGCGGCACGCTCGAGTCTGGGCGATCCGATCGCCGCCATCGGCACCATCGCACAAGCGCTGACCAGGACCGTATTTCGTACCGCGACCACGGTGATCAACGAGGACCTGCACGGCACCACCCTGGACACCCTGTCCTACCGCCCCCAAGCCAGCCTCGGGCAGCGGCTGGTGGAGGCCTCCGCGCCGGATGCCCCCGCCCCGGACGGGCACGACGCGATCGCGGCGCTGCTCAAACTCGGCGGCATCGGCATCCACGCGGTGATCGCGGTGGCACGCAAGGTGTTCACCCCGGCCACCGTCGCCGAACTGGCCACCGTCGGCATGACCAGCCCCTGGGCGGCCCTCGCCGCGCTGGGGATGAAACTGGCCGGCGCCGTCGCCGAACTAGTGCCACCACAGACCGCCTCGCGCTGGATCAACCAGGCGTTCACCGCGATCACCAGCACCGTCACCGATCCAGACGAGCTCTACCAACTCGCCGGGACCGCCCGCTACAGCGACACGACAGGCCGCACCGGCGCCTACCGCCGCACCCCGGCCAGCCCCGCCGGGGACTCCACCCTGGCCACGGTGACCCGCTGGCTGCGCGCCGCCACCGACGACCTCGCCGCCAGCACCCCCACCACCGCGACGCCAAAACCCACCACCCCGCCCTCGGCCACGACCCGACCCTCGGTCTCCACACCGGGCGCCGCGCCCACCGAGCCGAGCGAGCGCACAACGACACCCGCTCGTCCCGACCCGGGGACGACCGCGCCTACGAGCGCACCGAAACCATCCGGCGTGCCACCGGCGGGGACAACCGTCCCCTCCGGCACCGCCGGACCGTGACCCCTTCGGGTGGCGCGCGCCATCTGTCGGCACACCCTTACCCCTTGCTGTGCTGGCTGACCTCGTCCCTGACGCGTCACCCGAAGGGCCCCAACCCATCTGACCACACACGAAGGAGGTGACAGCACATGAGCGACGACGAGCAGGGCTGGCAATGGCTCGCCGGAACCGAACATCCGGCTCCGCCGACGACCGCGCCCGGCGATCGCGGCTCGGACGACGAGGCCTGGCAGTGGGTCACCACCGCCCGCTCGACCACCCCCACCCTGCCTGCGCGAGCCGCGGCCACATCGTCACAACCGCGACCCGGGCGCCGGGTGGCCGCCGTCGCGGGCACGGTGTGCGCGGTCCTGGTGGTGGCCGCGGCGACCGTCGCGGCCCTGAGCGCGACCGCATCCGGCCCTGAGGTCTCCACCGGACCGGCCGTGGAGACTGCTGACCCGACAGCACCGTCCACCAGCGCCCCTGTGGTAGCCGAACCGGCGGCCTGCCTCGGGGTCGAGGACGCGACCGTCACCGACAGCGACAGCGACGGAACCGATCTGACCGCCGCAATCGCGGCGTTCCAATACGCCTACTACGCGCGCCGCGACACGGCGGCGGCGCTGGCGGTCGTCGCGCCCGAGGCCGGACTGGACCCGGCCGCGCTGGCCGCGGCGATCACCGCGGTGCCCACCGGAACCGAGCACTGCGTCGGGATCACACCGATCACCTCGACCGCCGCCGAAGTCCACCTCGTCGAACTGCGTCCCGATGGGCGGCGAGCCGACTACCTGCAACTGGTCAACGGCCGCGCCGACGACGCGGCGCGGCGGACCCTGATCACCAATATCCAGGGGCGGTGAGCCAGACATGAGTGCCGCGCTGCATCTGGTGAGCACACACCGCAGACCGATCCCGCATACCGACCTCGACATCGAACCGCCACCGCCGACGCGCCGGGCCCCGGTACGAGAGGAACCACTGCCGACCACCGGGGCCTACCCGCCGCTGTGGGCGGTGATGGGCGCGCACGGCGGCGCCGGCGCCACCACCCTGGCGCGCTGGTGGGCACCGGCCGCCGACGCCGGTCTGAGCTGGCCCGGCTCCGCGCGCACCACCCAGCGGGTGATCATCGTGGCCCGGGTGTGCATGGCCGGAATGATCGCCGCGGCCGACCGGCTGCGGGAGTGGCACGCGGGACTGGCCCCCGACGGTGTCGTGGTCATCGGCCTGGTCCTGATGCCACTGCGCCCCGGCCGGGTGCCCGCGCCGGTCCGCCGATACCGCGCCACGGTGACCGAGCTGGCCGAGTGCGTCTACGACATCGGCTGGCACGACCACCTCGCCCTGGAACCACACGAACTGGCCCAATTCCGCCCCGGCGACCCCCCACCCCCACGCCGGCGGGCGAGTCTGCGCGCCGCGGTCCCCGCCGATGTCGGACGCGCCGGCGCCGACATCGTCGACCGGCTGGCCCACTCACGCAAATCCTCTGCACAACAGCATATTTCGGAGAGTCCGTCATGACAGTGACAACCATGGTGGCCAGTGCGGCGAGCGAGACGCTGACCCTGCTCGCCCAAGCACCGGACGACATCGACCCCGGCCAGATCGTCCCGGTATCCCCGCCGGGATCGGACAAGCTGATCCTGGTCGTGAACTGGCTCCGGTTCCTGGTCAACCTGGCCGGCATCGCGGCCATCATCTACGGCGGCGGCCGGTTCGGATGGGAGAAATTCCACGGCGGCGCCCTGGAAAGCCCGAAAATTGTGGGGGCCGCCATTATCGGCGGGGTCGCCGCGACGATGGCGGCGCGCATCATGGGCGAAGTGGTGGCGACCTCATGACCACCACCCCACGCCCTGAACGCAACGCCGACCCCTCGCTGGCGGAATCGACCGTACCGCAAGCGATCACACCCGCAGCCCCCTGCGCTGGCGCCTCAGGCGCCGGTCCGCTCTCGGCGTCGGGTGAGGTCGTCTGCGTGCATCGGTGGGGAGCCGCGCACGCGCCCGCGACTGTGATCTACCTCGAACGTGGCGACTGGCGATCCTGGCGCCCGGTAACCAGCCGACTGCACAGCCGTCTCGGCGGCGGCATCGCCCAGATCACCGTCCACCGCCACGACCCCGGCACCGGCTGTAACCGCGCCAGAGAACACGCGCTGCCCACCGCGTCGAGCCCCACCGACCTCGACACCGCCGCCACCTACGCGACAGGAGCGATCGTGTGCGTGGCCACCGGTACCCGGTGCACCCTGGCACAGCGGTGGGCGGCGGCGCGGTGCCGCGAAAACCCCGCCGCCGTCGCGGGACTCGTGCTGCTGAACCCCGCGGCGACAGCTCCACCGGCCGGGGCCCCCCAGGATCCGCCGTCGGCCACCGACCTCGGCGAGCTGCGCGAGATCCCGACCTGGGTGGTGTGCGACAGCCTCGTCGACGGCGGATACGGCGCGCGATTCGCCGAGGCTCTGTGGGCCGACCACATCGACATCCCCGGCGGCGGGCACGCGGTCGAAGGCAGCCACCCCGACCGCGTGATGCATACCGTCCTGACCGCTCTCGAGGTCGCCTACCTCACCGACCGGCGCGGAGACCGGCCATGACCCGCCTACCCGAGGACGTGCGGGCGCCGCTGATCGAACTGCTGGGCATCCTGCTGTGGCTGGTGTGGCTGCTGTGCATCGGGCGCGTGATGTGGGTCGGGGGACAGCTGGTGGCCCGGATGTACCGGGACGAGGCCATCGAAGGGCTCGTGGGCGCGTTGAGCGCCGCGGTACTGGCCGGATCGGCCAGCGGCATCGCTGTGGCGATCCTGGCGACCTAGGACACCGAAACCGGAGACGATCTGCATGAAACTCTCACGAGCACAACGCATCCCACGCGCGAGCAGGATCGCGGTTCTGGCGTTCACCGGACCGATCGCCGCGGCAGCGCTGCTGGGATGTGCCAGCGACCCCGAGCCGAGCACCGCCGGACCGTCGAGCACCACCTGGGCGACCGACCGCCCCCCCAGCGGCGTGCACTGGCGGCCGTACCAGGGCGTGGAGCTGCCGATCACCGATCAGGGACCGCACCGAGTGGAAGGCGCGGTGGCCAGCGAGTTCGACCGCAATCCCGCAGGCGCGGCCGTGGCTGCCATCCACGCCAACGTCCGGATCGCCGTCGCCGACGACCGGGACTGGGCGACGGTGGGGCAGCAGATGCTCGCGGAGGGGCCGGGGCGAGACAGCTGGGCGGTGCTGCGCGCACAAGTGTCCATCACCGAACCCGCCACCGGCGCACCCAGGATCCTCGGATACCGCATCGCCCGCTACACCCTCGACGTGGCCGAGGTCGACATCTACAGCCGCCACCCGGACGAGTCGGTCACCGTGCACCGCGCTCAGGTCGTGTGGCGGGCCGATGGATGGCGTCTGCTGCTGCCCGAGATCCCCGGCTACCACACGGTGACCACGGCCGCGGCCGCACCGCCGGACATGGTGGTGCTGCCGTGGCCCTAGACCAGCGCTCCCGCAGCAGGCGGCGACCGATCCGCGAATATCAGCTGGCGGCAGTGTTGTTCGCGTTCATCGTCGCCGTCGTCGTCACCGTGTTCGTGATCGTCGTTCGCTCACCGGGCGAACCATCCAGCACCCCGGCACCGTCGGCATCGTCGTCGAGTACCCCATCGGTGACTTCGCGGGTCGCGCCGTTCTCGTCGACGGCGAGCAGACCACCGGCGGTCGACCGCTACGGGGTCCGTCTCGAGGACACCGGTGCAGATTCCGGTGTCGCGCTGGCCCAGGACGCTGCCGGTCGAGTGGATCCGGCCGATCCCGCCTACCTGCGCGCCGCGCCGACCGGTCTGCAATGGCAACGCGGCTGGGACGGCGCGGCGTTGCCGGTGTCGGCCTCCGACGGACCCACCCGGATCAGCGGCGGGGTCGCGACGGGATTCGCGCGCACCCCGCAAGGCGCTGCGCTGGCCGGGCTCGATGCCACCGCCCGTGCTCTCGCCGCTCCGGACGGCGAGTGGGAAAGCGTTGTCCGGCAACGCTTCTACGGCGAGCCCGACATGGTGGAGGTGCTGCTGGACCGCTACCGGCTGGCGCGCGCCCGCACCGTCGATGCCGCCCGCTACGTCGTCGTGCCCGACGGCGTTCGACTGATGGGCGGGTACGACGGCGAGCTGGCGGTCGTGGAGACCGCGACTCGCGACGGCGCCGGTGGATACAGCGTGTCGAGCCTGGCCATGGTCTGGGTGGACGGGGATTGGCGTGTGCGTATCCCCGGCGTCGTCGAACAGTTCTGGGCACCACCGCGACACGTGATGTCCATCGAGGACTTCGGCGCGTGGAAAGGCGGGCCGCGATGACCGCCCCCACTGTCCGTGACCAGATCGTCCCTCCCTTCTGCGATATCCCCGGGATGGCCGGTGCGGTCTGTGCGGTCGACGACGCCGCGGGCGCCGCGGCGAGCGCGGTGGCGAACTCCGCGCTCGACGACCTGGCCGAATGGATCGGTGAAGCATTCGGTGCGCTGCTGGGCCTGACCCTGACCTGGTGGACGCGGCTGCCCTCACCACACTTGACCGCCGACGCCAGCGGCGGGTGGGCGCCGGTCCTCGATCAGATCCGCGCCTACACCACCGAGATCCAGGTGCTGATGCTCATCGCGGGACTGTTGTTCGCCGCGGTGCGCCTGACGCTGGCCCAGCGCGGCGGGATGGCGGGGGAGGCGCAGGAAACGGTGCTGATGCTGGGCCGGGCGGTGCTGGCCTCGATGGCTTTGGCCAGCGTCATCACCGCGGGCACCCGCGCTGGAGACGCGTTCGCGGACTGGGTCATACGCGAAAGTATCGACGGAGATCTGGAAAGCTTCGGCTCGAACTTGTACCGGTCCTATGTGGCTGGATCGTTGGGGACCAGCCCCGGAATGCTGTTCATCTTGTTTCTGGCGTCCGCGCTCAGCATGCTCGTGCAGCTGGTGATGTTGGTGGCGCGCCAGGCGCTGCTGATCGTCGTGGTCGCGGTCCTGCCGATCGCGGCCGCCGCGTCGGGCACCGGGCCAGGATCGAAATCCTACAAGCGGTTGCTGGGCTGGGCGCTGGCGTTCGTGCTGTGGAAACCCGTCGGCGCGCTGGTGTACTCGATCGCGTTCACCGCGGTCGGCGATCCGCAGGGCGAGCAGACCGCTGTGCTCGGGCTGATCTTGCTGGCGATGTCGGCGCTGGTGCTGCCCGCGCTGATCAGGCTCGTCGCCCCCGACACGGCCAGCCTGGGTGGCGGCGGAGGCGCGGCCGCGACGGTGGCCGGCGGCCTGGCGGGTGTGGCCATGGCGGCGGCGGGAGCCCGCCGCGAAGGCCGCCGCCTCGGGCAATCCGCGCCCGGCGGCGGAGGCGGCGGGCCTGGTGGTGGTGGACCCCCGCCGCCGGCACTGCCGCCGGGCGGCAACGGCGGCGGGCGCCGCGCACTACCACCCGGCGGAGGCAACGCAAGCGGCGGCGGTGGGGGTGGACGTGGCGGCGGGGGCGGCGGGCCGCAGGCCCCGAGCGTTCCTCCCGGTGGTGGTGCGGCTACGAAGGCCGGCGCCGCGGCGCTGGTGGGCGCGCAGCTGGCCAAAGGTGCGGGCTCGGTGGCGGGGTCAGGATCGCCGGCCCGCCCGCCCGACTCGGCCGCCGACCAGCAGCGGCCCGGGCCCCTGGAGGTCCGGCGATGACGATCCGCATGTACGGCAGATGGGAAAAGCCGCGCAGCGCAGGGTTTTTCGGACTCACGTGGGGTGTGTCCATGTTCGGGCTCGGTCTGATCATCGCGATCATGGTCCTGTTCATGGCCTCGCCGCCGATGCCCGTACTCGGCACCGCGATCGTGACCGCGGCACTGGTGTTCACGCCGATGGCGGTCACCTACCGGGGCCGCACGGGGTGGGAACTGGCGCTGCTGTACGGGCAGTACGTCCTGGCCGCGGCGACCGGGGAGACGCTGTATCGCGCGGGACGGTTCTCGCGGTTGCCCGGGCGAGCGAAACTACCTGGACTGCTGGCGGATTCACGCCTGTGCGAGTACGAGACGCCCGGTGGACGGCAGTTCGCGATGCTGCACATCCGCCGCACCGACCACTACGCGGTCGTGCTGCGCGTGATGCCCCGCGGACAAGAGCTGGTGGACCAGTCGACGATCGACGCCTGGGTGGAGGAATACGGGCAGATGCTCGCCGCGCAGAGCCGCAGCGGCGACGTGGTCGCGATCACCTCGGTGCTGGAGAGCGTGGTGGAGACCCGGCTGCGGCCACAGCGAGAGGTGGCGGCGCTGGTCCGCGACGACGCCCCGGACTATGCCCGCCACGTGATGGCCGAAGCGGTGACCGACACCGGCGGGCCGGGGGTGCGGGTCGAGGCACGGATCGCGATCACCTACCGCCCGATGGGGCGCGGGCGGATCCGCCGCGACGAGGCCGAGCAGGCGCGCGAGATCGGGCGCCGCCTGCAAACGGTGGTCACCCAGCTCGCGCGAGCGGGGTTGCCCGCGCGGCCGATGCGAGCGTGGGAGGTGATGGCCCTGGTCCGGTCCCGCTACGACCTGGCCTCCCAACGCGATGTGGAGAC
The DNA here is from genome assembly GCF_036051655.1 of Nocardia puris. NCBI lineage: Bacteria > Bacillati > Actinomycetota > Actinomycetes > Mycobacteriales > Nocardiaceae > Nocardia > Nocardia puris. Next base: position 4,704,603 of record NZ_CP107943.1, read on the forward strand.
AGCCGCAGAGTCGATCACCGAGACCCAGGGCTGGGACAGCGTGGGCCCGATCGCCCACGACGACCTGTGGGACCACTACCGCCACGACGGCGGCTGCTCGATCACCTGGGAGATGGACGAGGCACCCCGCGGCGCGGTGAACGAACGCGTACTCGAAGAACTGATCCGGCCGCGCCTGGATGTCGCCCGAAAACGCGTCGCGATCGTGTACCGGCTTCACTCAGCGGCCGAGGCAACCACGCTGGTGGACAACGATTTCCGCGATGCGGTCGCTGCTGAGCAGACCGAGCGCGGCATCGCCAGCGCCTCGGCGCGGATCCGGGTCACCAACACCGCGGCTTCGCGTGAGGAACAAGCGCGCGGCGCGGGCCTGACCCGGTTCGGTGCGCTGATCACCGTCACCGACCGGCTCGACGCCGATCTTCCCGGCATCGAAGCGACGGTGGCGGGGATGAGCGCGGCAAGTCGGCTGGGAGTGCGGCGCTGCTACGCGGCTCAGGCCGCGAGTTTCGCGGCGTCGCTCGGCGTGGGGATCGTGCTGCCAGAGCACGCGTCCACACCGAGGCGGAGGCGGATCGGGATATGAGCCCCACACCGAGACCTCGACGAACGCGCCCCGCGCGCACCACCGTGGTGGGTGGGGTGCGGGTACTGACCGAGCAAGCGCGCGCGGACACCGAGAAGCGTGCGGGCGAGGGCGGTCTGCGCGGATGGTGGGCACGGCGGATCCTCTCCAGCGACGACCACCGACGTGTCAACGCCGGTCGTGGAGGGCGCAACGACGAGCAGCCGGCGTTGCCGAACTCCGACGCGGGCGCGGTCCGCCTGTCCGACCGCGGCTACCGCGGCCGGGGCGGGGGTCGCGCCCGGGTAGTCGCGGCGACCCCGGAATGGCGGGCCACCACCACTCAAGTCGCCGGGCTGTGGCCGTTCGCCGTCGGTGCGGCCGCACCGATGCTCGGCACCCCCATCGGTGAGCACCTCATCACCGGGGCGGCGGTCCATTTCGACCCCATGACGGCCTTCCTGCGCAAACTGATCACCGCGCCGAGCCTTTTCGTGTTGGCGCTCAACGGTTTCGGCAAGTCCTCGCTGATCCGCCGCATCATCACCGGTCGAGTCGCCGCCGGTGACACGGTCCTGGTGGTGGGCGACACCAAACCGGACTATCGCGACCTCGTAGAGCAATTGGGCGGCCAGGTCATCCCGGTCGGATACGGACAATCGGTCATCAACCCGCTCGACGTCGGTGCCTACGGCTTGGCGGTCGCGCAACTGCCCGACCCGGCCCAGCGCCGCGAGGTCGCCGCCCGCGTGCACGCCGCCCAGGTCACCATCGTGGCCGGGCTGATCGAACTGGTGCGCGGCGAGCGTGTCGCCGACTTCGAGGAGGTGTTACTGGCCGCGGCCGTGCGCGTGCTCTACGACCCCGACGCCGGCGGGTTCACCCACGAGCGACCCCCACACCTGTCGGACCTGCTCGAGGTGATCGCCACTGGCAGTGACCGCCTCATCGCCTACGCAGAAGAAGACACCGCGCAGGCCTACCGCGCGAGCACCAAACCGCTACGGCGATCACTGCGCGCCCTGACCGAGGGCCCATTCGGTGAGGTGTTCGACGGACCCACCACCGTGCCGCTGGACCTCTCACGCCCCGCGGTGTGCATCGATGTCTCTGGAGTACCCGAAGGCGACGCCAAACTGCTCGCGGCGGTCCTGATGGTGTGCTGGTCAGCCGGTTTCGGCGCCATCGGCGCCGCGCACGCCCTCGCCGACGCCGGACTACAACCACCCCGACTGTTCGGAGTCGTGATGGACGAGATCTGGCGAGTGCTGTCCGCGGGTGGGGACTACATGGTCGACCGCGTCGACGCGCTCACCCGGCTGCACCGCGAGTTCGCCACCTGGCTCGTCATGTGCAGCCACACCCTACGAGATCTGGCCGCGTTCAACAGCGCAACGGCACAGGCCAAAGGCATCGGTTTGTTCGACCGGGCGCGCGCGAAGATCATCGGCGCGGTCGGGCCCGACGAGATCGACCGCATCCGCGGCTCGATCGGGATCACCGAAACCGCGAAACTACTCGTCACCTCCTGGGCGGCACCACTGCCAGCCAGCGACACCGACCACCTCGACAGCCCGAGCCACGGCGAGGACACACCACCAGGAATGGGCTGCTTCCTGCTCCTGACCGGCGAATCCTCCACCGACAGCGCGGGAACCCCGTTCCGGCTGCACTTCACGCCCACCGAACGCGCCACGGCGGTCCACAACACCAACCGCCGTTTCGACTTCGACCACGAGATGAGGGCCCGCCAATGGTGACTAACGAAAGTGTGGCCGGAGGCAGGAGGCCAGTCGAATGGTGAGCAATCGAATCGTACTGGATCCGTTGGATCCGAGCGTATCCGACCGCGAGATCGTCATCGGATGGGATCGTGGTTTGGGCACGTACTTCGCTCAAGTTCTGGACGGTGTCGACGAATCCGGTGATGGCGGCACCATTCAGCTGTCTATCGGCACCCGGCCCGACGAGATCGGCACTGCCGATGAAGTGATCGAAGCGGTCCGCCCGTTCGCGATCATCCCGGACACTTTGCATCGGGATCTCGTAGCACAGCACGAGGCGCCCGGGGCGCAGCAGAAGTCACCGTTCCTCTACCTGTTTCTGGGCGCGGCCTTGGAGACGTCGGCGGCCGACGGCGAACAGCCATCACACATTTCGCACCAATCGGCCCCGGCTGACGAAATTGCGGCGGTTCCGAATTCGGAAAGCGAGACACCGAGGTGGGAAACCGATCCCGCGAACGCGCTGGATTCGGCTCAGCAGCCTCCCGAGCAAGGTTACGGACGATGACAGGTTCACCGTCGCGAAAACACACCGCGCACGAGGTGCGGCTCGAGCACATGTGTGAATTCGTCTGCTGCTCAGCCCTTTCAGCGACCGGATCGCAGGCCCGCTGCTGTGGTGTCAACGCTGCTGGATCGGACGGCGGCGAGTCCCGGGTGGTGGGACACCAGCGCGACGTCGGCTGGACGTCGGCGTACACGCACACCCCGGGAGCTCGCAGACCGACCAGGGAGTCGTTGACGGTGGGCCGACCGGGATTCGAGGCGGGCATGGTGCGGGATCGGAGGCACCGATGAAAAGTATTGGGGCGGCCCTGATTTCGGTCGTCGTCGCGGTGGTGCCGCTGCTGCTCCTGCTGGTCGTGATCGACACGCCCGGATGCGGGCCGGTGCCATCGGGCCCCGGCGCGGGAATGGCGTTGCCCGCGGGCTCGAAATCGATGCCGATGGCGCAGGGCACCTACACCCTGACCTCCGGATACGGGCCCCGGTGGGGCACATTCCACTACGGCACCGACTTCGGTGCCGAAGCGGGCCAGCCGATCTACGCCGTCGCCGACGGCGTGGTCGCCGCCGTCGGCCCGGCCAGCGGATTCGGCACGTGGATCGTCCTCGACCACAACATGAACGGGTCCAGCTATTCCTCGGTGTACGGGCATATGTTCGCCGACGACATCGACCCCGCCGTTGTGGTGGGCGCCAGCGTCCGGGCCGGGCAGCTGATCGCGAAAGTCGGCTACGCCGGCGAAGTGTCACCTCCGGGCCCGGAAGGGGCGCACCTGCACCTGGAGATCCGGGAGGGCACCCGGCTCGGTGGCGGTCGCGCGATCGACCCGATGCCCTGGCTGGCGGGCGCGCTCGAACCGGGTAGCGCCGGACCCGCCACACCCGAACCGTCGGCTCCTGGCCCAGCTCCTCCTGGGCTTGACTCGCGGGCGGCCGCCGGGGTGGCAGAGCTTCCGCCGCTGCCTGCCAGCGTGGGCAGCGAGGACAAACTCCAGATCGACGCCGTGCGCGTGGCCCGCCTGGTCGCGGCCCGGTTCCCGGAGGTGACCACGATCGGAGGGTGGCGTCCACCCGATGCCTACGGCGAGCACTCGGCCGGCCGCGCAGTCGACGTCATGATCCCCGGATACAGCAGCGGCACCGGCAAAGCCCTCGGTGACCGGATCACCCAATTTCTGCTGGCCCACGCCGCCGAGCTGCACATCGAATACCTGATCTGGCGTCAGCAGTACATCCCGGGCACCGGGTCACCGTCGATGATGGAGGACCGCGGCAGCCCGACCGCCAACCACTACGACCACATCCACGTCTCGGTCAGCGGCGGCGGCCTGCCCGACGGCTCTACCCCGATCGGTCCCGGCCCCGCCGCCCCCAGCCCCGGCGTCGGCCCGGGGTCGGGTTCGGAGTGCGGGCCCGGCGGCGGCGAGGACGACCTGGCGCCGGGTCGGGTGCCGCCGCAGTACGAGCAGATGTACCGGCGCGCCGGGACCCTGTGCCCGCAGATCAGCCCGTCCCTGCTGGCCGCCCAGGGCAAGCAGGAATCGGGATTCGACCCGAACGCGATTAGTTCATCTGGCGCACAAGGTATTTCGCAGTTCATGCCGGAGGTCTGGCCCGCGTACGGGCTGACCGACGAGGACAAAAACGACCGAATCAGCCCGTTCGACCCGGCCGACGCGATCATGGCCCAGGGCCGCTACATGTGCGAGATCGCCGCGACGATCGACGGCTGGATCGCCGACGGCAAAGTCATCGAAACCAACGGCCGCGAGGAGCTGTACTTGGCCGCCTACAACGCCGGCCCTGGAGCAGTCCTGCGCAACAGGGGATTTCCGGTCGACGGCCACGACTACATCGTCCAGACCCGGCCCTACGCGGACATCATCCTCGCGACGGCCCGCGAATACTCCACCACCCTGAGCTGAGAAAGAGAGATGACCGTGACGCGCAGAACCTGGCTTCTCGTCCTCAGCGTGCTGTCCGCCGTGGCGGTGGCCGTCACCGTGGTGGTGTCGGTCAGCCGCGACACTCCCGGCGGCGAACAGCATGGGCCCGGAGATGCCGAGCACGGGATCGAGGGCCCCATGCCCGAGGGCGCCGACGCGCACACCGCCGCGGTGCACGCGCTCACCGCGATGTTCTCCTGGCAGCCGGTCGTCGACGAGAGCCCCGGCGCGGGTCTGGTGCGGGCCCGGCCGTGGCTGACCGGCGAACTCGCGGCCACCGCCGATTCCTCGCCCGGCGCCACCTCGGGAGTGCGGCCGCTACCGGACTGGCAGGCCTGGCGCGAGTCCCGCGACGTGATCCGCGCCGCCGTCACCGAACCCACCGTCACCACGACGGCCGTCGACGGTGAATGCCTGGTCGCCGCGACCGTCACCCAGACCGTGCACCACCTCGACAACACCAGAACCCCCTACCGGCGCATGACGGTCTCCGCCGTCATGCGCGACACCGGGAACGGCTGGCGGCTGGCGCACTTCGTCACCAGCTGACCACACCCGGCAAAGGAGCAGACCGATGTATCCCACCTCCCGAGAAGCCGCCACCCGCGCACTTGTTGCACGCCCTGACCTCCGGCCGAATCGTCACTGTGACACCACGGGCGCCGTGGGAGGGCTGGGACCTGCGCCGCCGCGGGCGCACCACCGCGCGGCCCGAAATTGCCGGTGCCGCGTGTGCAGACCCAGCCCGCCAGTGGTCGACGACCGCACCGCGCCTGTGAGGAGGACTTGATGACCACCATGAACAGTCACCGTCAAGAGTTGCTGGCCATCGCGGCTGTTTCGGCCCGTCACCCGGTCTGGAGTGAAGCTTACGGCGACGAAGACCGCACGCGCATGCGTCTGGAAGTCGAGCAAGATGCCCGCGCGGCGGGGGTGCCGGACCGCCAGATCGATCAGGTCCGGGTACTGGGGATGCTGTTCATGGATTGGGAGCGTGTGGGTGAGGCACGCGATCTCGACGCCGCGGTGCGAGCCGGTCTGAGATGGTGTGCCGCAGTCGAATTCGTGCGATATCGGCAGATGATCCTTGTCGGCGCCGTCATCGAGACCGAGTTCCTTCGCTGGCAGCCGCCTGCCGGTCGACCGTGGCACATGTCGCGGATGCACCCGTCGGTGATCCAACATGAGCGCAACCTTGCCGCGGTCCGCTCGCTGATCGCCGTGACGACCGATCTCGCCGAGCCGAGCACCGATCAGGCCAGAGCGCTGGTCAGCACGCTCACCACTGATCGCGACAAGATCTTGCGCGCGCTGTCGCAGACACTGTGGGAGTGCCCGGGCAGGCTCGACGAGATCTGGGCCGAGGAGCATTGCCACCCCCGGATCGAACGGCACGGCACGCATGTGGCCTCGACGCTGCTCGATACTCCGGCCGATCGCGGTGTGCATTTCCAGGCGACCGCTGATCTGCTGGCGGCCGCCCGCGGGCGTCTCGCCGAGCTCCGTGAGACGGCCCTGTCCGAGGTGTTCGCCGGGTGGGCTGCCCCGCACCCTGCCACCACCACTGAGCCCGGACCCGCGGAGACCATCGGCGGCAGCCCGCCGCCACCGGCCTCTCCGCACGCTACCGAGGAGCCCTCGCTGTGACCGGCAACGATCGGCTTGCGACCCGCTCCCACACCGGCGAAGACGCCGCGGCGAGGCGGCTGCGCTACCGGCTCTCGCCGGGGCGGGTAGCCCAGTACTACGCCGGCGAACTCCAACAGCACGCGAGCACAGCGCGCATCGATGAGATCGCCCGCGGCTACGCACTCGATGAGGACCCCGCCCGCTACGAGCGTTTCCTCACCGCGTTACTCGTCGAGCACGGCATCGATTACGAAGCGATCCGGCAAGCGGAGCTGGTGCGAGGCCGTACCTACGACCGACTCGTCCGCCGAGCACGCCACGCACCGGCCCTTACTCTCTGGGCCGCAGCGCAATTCGGGCGTTTCGCGGTGTGTGCCGAAGACGGCACCGTGATCTCGCGGGGACACCTTCCTCGCCACCTGCGCGGCGAGGACCTCGACGAGCACGACCCCGACGAGCACGACGTCGGTGGCGAAGGCGACGGCAGCGAGGATGCGATGGCGACCGCATTGGCCGACGCGCAGTCGGAACTGGTCGCCCACCACGCGATCCGGATAGCTGGACGCGCCCGCGCCGCTGCCGGATTGCGTGCGCTGCGCTTGCGACTGATCCTGTCCCGCCGCCGCGGCATCCAGCCCGCCCGCCTGCGCTACGCCGCGACGCGCGAGGTCCTGGTCCTCGACCTGGACACCAACGCCCACGGCAGCCCTGCCGCCGCAGCGTGCCTGGACCCCACCCCCGTGCCCTGGCGCCACTACGACCTGACCACCCTGCACGTCGACCGGTCCGGACGATCGACATGAACACACCCGCCACCGAACAGACCCCCGCCCCGGGTGCACGAGGCACACCGCGGCGGACCGCCCGCGCAGTGGCGTCCGTGGCGGTCACACCGGCCTGCGTGCAGGCGGCCACCGACGACATGGGACTCCATGACGTCGAAACTCATTGCTGCGCAGCTACATTCATCGGAAATCGTGCCTCCATGGAGGCGTGTTCAGGGCAGAACGCACTGCTCGCCACGTTCCCGCTGTCCAGGCCACAGGTGATGTCATGACCAGCGACGACCCCGTAGCCGAAAGCGGACGGGCTGCCGGGCAGAGCTTCACGCAGGCCCTGCACAGCGCCCAGATGGTCGCGGGGGCACTGCGATCGTACGGCGCCGACGGCCGATCCCGCGCCGCACACGACCAAGCGACGGCGATCGCCGAAGCCAAGGACCTGCGGTCACAGCTCGAGCACCTCCAGCGGGTCCGCCACGCACAGCAGAAGCGTGACGAGGAGCGGTATCTGAACCAGTTGCGCGGGGTCGAGATTCGTACCCGCACCGAAGCACAAGCGGACACCGAGTCGCTGCGGCAAGCCGAGATCAAACACCGGGGCGCGCGCCAAGACTCCGAATCCCGCAGCAAGGATCGCCGCGACAGCGCCAGCCATCGGCAGCGCCTGAAGCGCGATCGCCAGCGGTTCCGCCAGGACAGGGAGCTGTTCGAACTCGAGCGTGAGATCAAGGAACTGCGTCTAGCGGCGATGAGACGGGCGGCGGGTTTCAGCGCGAAGGCGGGCGAGGATCCGGCGGCCGGAGCGGCCGCGGCGCAGCGGTCCGCGGCGGCGTTCGCCGCGGCCGACGCGAGTGCGGACCTGTCCGAGGAACAGACGCGCGACGCCGAAGCGTTCCGCGCCCGGTTCGCCGAGGACACCGGAAAATCCTACCGCGACACCGGATTCGCCCAGACCAACCCACGGTCGGCAGCCGCGGCGACGCGGGGTGCCGCGGTGGGCGAGTTCGTCGGGGGCCTGGCCGAAGCCCTGACCGTCCTGCGCCATCTGAGCCACTGGGCGTCGTTCATCGGTCAGGCCACTCAGGCGGAGACGGCCACGTCCGCCGCGCACCACGAGCCCGACATCGGGCCGGGCGCGGGAGCTGCGGGATCGATCGTCGACGCCGGACTGACCGCGCTCACTACCCCGGAGCCCGAGCCGACCGAGGCGGTATCGGAGCCGGCCGGGCTGGTGATCGACGTGGAACCCCTTGCCGTGCACGACATTCCCATCGGACCAGAGCTCGAACCATGAGGTGGAGGTGAGCAGCCGTGGTCTACTACCCTTCCGCGCTGCAAAAACAGCTATTGCATGCCATCCATCACGCTGCCCACGCGGCGGCGCAGATGCGCGCGGAGGGAGCGATGGACGCGCGCGCCGACGTACGCCTCGGTTACGTGATCGATCGTCTCTCGGATACCGCGCTGATCGCGGGCGTGCCGGCGGCGGCGGTGCATTTCGAACGCTTGGCGGGCGAACGGGGCCGCGATTGGGGAGACCATCCCGTTTACCACAGCGACGACTACGCCGACCGCGACGCACACCTGCGCCGATTCGGCGCCCGGCTGGGCACCCTGCACGACCTGGTGGTGCTGCACGCCGTGGTCGAGTCGACCGGACTGATGACCGGCGCGGACGGCGCGGCTTTGCGCGGCAACATGGCCACCGGCTTGAGTGTCCGATGGCAGGTACTGGGTGCGGCCGGACACTGCCTGCGCCTGACCGACAAGGAGATCACGCAGATCTGGTCTGGCTCGGACCGGCACATCAGCATGCGCACCAACGAACTGGCCGAACTGCGGGGCAGTCAACTCGGTGCCCGGTACCTTCCCGTGGCCAAGGGCGACCACCAGTACGACGCCCTGGTCCTGCAGGTCATGAGCGAGAGCGGCGTCACCCACTCCGACCTCACCCGCGTGATGCGCCGGACCCCGGATCAGATCATCGCCGCCACTCGCACCCAGCTCGAAACCCTCAGCACGGCAGAGCATCCCGACACCGCCCTTTCGGTCGGCCAAGCCGTGCTGGCCACCCGCACCGGGTTCGCCGATATCCCGGCGGCCGAGAACGGGCCACCGGAGGTCATCGCGCCGCCGGAGGTATCGATGGAGGTGGTCGGTTATGACCCCGCGTGAGGACGCTGGACGGCTCACGCGCTGGCAGGCGCGGCTGCTGGAACAGATCCAGACTCGTGCCGCCGAATTCCGACGGCGGGCCGACCGAGGACCGGGTGAGGTGCCGCTGACCGCGCACACCGACGCCGACATCGCGCTGGTGCGCTGGCATGCCGGGCTCGCCGACCTGCGAGCGGAGCGGCGCGAGCTGGAAGAACACGCCTACGTCGCCGGTGTGCCCCTGCCGCTGATCGACCTGGCGCGCGATCTCGGGCATGCCGGAATCGCCTGGGAAGACGGTCGACTCGCCCGCGCCATGAATCCGTCCAGACTCGCCCCGCTGGCCGAACAACAGCGTGAGGCGATCGCCATACAGGTCTACGGGATGCAGCGCGCGGCGCTGCTGACCCTGATGGTGGACGGGCGTCACGCCGCCGAACCCGATCTGACCAGAGCGGACGAATGGCTGATGGGCGCGGAGGAGCGAATGTGGCGCAACATGCAGGCTCGGTGGCGCCTGGCCGAGGGCATCGGCGCGGTCGCGGAGCTGACCGAGATCGAGCACACCCAGCTGTGGGACGGAAGTGCCGCCCGCTGGGCCCGCCACGTCGAAGCCCTGCGGACCGGGCGGTCGGAGCTGGATCTGGGGATCGAATACACCAGCGCCGCCCGCGCCTCGGTGGAACAGGCGGCCGACCGGGCGTTGGCGCTGTTCGGTCTACGCGCCGAACAAGCGGGACGCGCCGGGAGCTGGGCCGACGCGCCGCGGCTGCTGCTCGCCGACGCGGAGTCCGCCCTGCTCGCCGCGAGCCAGCATCCGAGTGGGGATCCGTGGCGGACCGATCTGGCGCTGCAGGCGTTCGCGGCGCCCGGACCCGATCGACAGTGGCGAGAGTGGCTCACCGGCCCCGACATCGACCCGACCGTGACAACACCTGGCCCCGACACACCGCACGGGGGGCCCGAACTGTGAACCCGAGAGGCGAAATCGTATGCACAGCAACATGAATCACTCGGAACCGACCGTCACAGCGGCGGCGATGAACGCGGGTCATACAGAGTGGCCGGGTTGGAAGGTGCGGTTGCTGCGCACCTACTACGACACCGCACGCCATGTCGGCATCGTGCTGGTCGACCGGTATCCGGAGCCGACCCGCGAGGACGCCACCCGCGGCGCGTTCGGTGACTGGATGGCCGAGCTCAACGTGGCGACGCTGACGCTGGAACGCCTCCGGCGCCACGGATGCGCGGTGGGCATCCCTGCCACCGACCTGAACCGAGCCGAAGACGACGGTCTCAAGCGACGCGTGTGGGAGGCACCGCGAGCGCCGGACTCGCTGCGACGCGCCGCGGTGGTCGACGAGATCGCCCGGGATATCTGGGTCATGACCCAGATGGCCGCCCTGGCCGCCGAGCATCGCGTCGACCCCTTCCCCGCGCGTGGCTCCCGCATCGGCGAAGCGCTGGTCACCAATGCGCGGCGGATATGGATGTCGGTGTACCGAACGATGGATGAGTGGGGATTGACTGGGGCCGAACGAGATTCGCTGTGGAGTCGTGACGGCACCGGCTGGGCCGCGACGGTGGAGGTGCTGTCGATGTCGGGTCGCGCCGAGCGCCAGGCGGCATGGACCACCTACAGCCATCCGGAACTTCTCGGCCTCGCCGCGCCCCCGGACGAGCTGACCGGCCCGTCCCGCGAATCCGAAGCGGTGTTGGCGATGATCGAGCAAGCGTCCGACGCGTGGCGGCGCGCGCGTGGCGTGCCCGGTCACACCGAAGCTCTGACCTCCCCCCTCACGACGGCGAGTGGCCCGGTGCCGGCGGCCGACCTCGACGCGAGCACTCCGGACCACCACGCCTCGGGGCCCGGGAGGGACACCGCGGAGTTCGAGCGGCCGACGCCGGGGCGGTGGAGTTCCGAACCGTGAACGGCCGAGAAGGAGGCGAGCGCCCACCTACGATCGTCGGCTGGCAGGCCCAGCTGATGCGAACGGTGGAGCACTGGGCGCAGTTGGAGCGGAAGGAAAGAGTGCGTGGCGCAGCCAAATACGCCGCGGAAGCAAGCGACGATGTCCCTGCGGAGGAGGTGGCCGCGGCCGCGCTCGACGCGATCCAAACCCAGCGCGAGCTGGCCGAGCAACTGGCCATCGAAGGCGGAGTCGACCCGGCGTGGGTCCGCGACATCGTCCGGACGGTGTTGCTGGCAGGATCGCCACTGCCTGCCCCGGTGCTGGTGCCCGACCGGCTGATACGCGCCACCGAGGGTGAGCAACTGATCGCGGACCTGCTGCAGGTCGAGCTGTACCACCTCGACCGGATGACCGCGATCGCGGCCGCCATCGAGGACCGGCAGGCGACCGGACGCTGGCTACTGAACATCGGGCCCGAGAAGACTCAAACGTTTATCGATCGGCTACAGCTGCGACATCAGCGGGTGTGCGCCCACGCGGACGCGGTACAGATCACCGGTGACGAGGGACGCCGGCTATGGGGTGACATGGCCGAAGGCGTGCGCCGCCAGCACGCCATCTGGGCGCTGAACGCGACCGAAACCGGCCTGGCCAGTGCGTATGTCAGTTTCACGATGCCCACCGGGGAGCAATCCGTGCCGCCCTACATCGACCCCGGCGATGGTGCCGCGCGCACCACCGATGCGGCGCCGCCGAGTCTGGCGGAGTGGATGCGGGCCGCGCGGATGACCTTCCAAAACGAATTCGTCGCCGCCGCCACCGGACAGACCGCCGACCCCGACTCGCCCGGCACGGATGCCGGGACCGCGATCGCGGCCGCGCTGAGCCCCGATACCGCACTGGCCACTGTGGGCGAAGAACCCACGCCACCACCAGGAGTCGAGCCCCCATCACGTCAGGAGCACGGGATGAGCCCCTGACACGAACCCTCGGCCACACCCGCACGTCATCGTGCGCAGGAAGGCCAGTGGCGCAACAGATTCCCCACGTTCAACTGTACGTATCGCGGTGATCGTCCTCGTCATCGGCTTCGGGTAAGGGGCCGGGCCGACCACCGTTCCGGCATCAGGGACCTCCATCCGCCCCGCATCCACGCGGGCCGGACTTCGTTAGAAACGACGGAGGTCTATCCCGTGAGCACACCATCGGCGTCCACAACGATGCGAGCAGCCTCACGCGACGAGGTCACCGCGGCATTGCGGCAGTACCTCTCCCTGCACGAACTGGCCCGGTACGCCGAAAGCCCGCAACACGCCGACACATTCGCCGCCCAAGCGCGGCAACTGGCGGACACCTACGACCGAAACCCGCAGTGGCGCGAACTGATCGCCGCGCTCAACCTGTGGCGTGGACACGCGCATCTGGCGGAGACGGTCCTCGACGCGCTCAACGGCGACCCTGACGCCGCCGAATCGATCCGGCACAGCCTCCACGTCACCGGCGAACTGACCGGACTGCGGCCCACACCCACCGACGACGCCAGCTTGGACGCAGCCCGCTGGCGCCCGCCACCGACCGTCGCGACCGAAGCCGACAGCGGTCCGGACGTTCGCGGCTCTGTGCTGGACCGGCTGTTCGGGCCCGACCCCGCCGCCCTAGCGCCGCCGGGTCGCATCGACCAGATCGTGGACCGGATCGACGACATCCTCACCACCGAACACCCGGCGGCTGCGTCCGAGCCTGGGGCGATGGCCGACCCCGAGCGCAGTGCGCCGGTCCAGGCCGAACTCGCCAGCGCACCGCAGGCCAGGCGGCTGTCGGCCTTGCGGGAACTGCGCGACCTGGCTGCCGCGCACACACGACAGTCCCGGCAACTCGTCCCCGACCCGCGCCGTCCCGATCAGCTGGGTGTGGAGCCCGCCACGGTCCGCGCGCACGTCGAGACGCTCGAGCTGCTGAACACCGACCTGCGTGCGGCAGCTCACCACGCTTACGCAGCCGGGGCCACGCCAGCTGAGGTGGATCTGGCGCGCCGCGCCGGGCTGGCAGAGGTGCCGTGGTCGGCGCTGTCCGAGCAACTCACCCCTACCGCCTCGCCACCACACCCCGGGGCGAGCACGGTCGCGGCGCGCACGGATCCACCACCACCCCCGCCGTCGACGGCCGCCGCGATCGAGGCCGCCCTGCCGGCGAGCACATCCACGCTCGACACCGCTGTCGACCCCGAGCCCCCCGAGGTCGAGATTCCCGGGTCCGGCTTCGGGGCCGAGCTGTAACCACCTGTCCTCACTGCCTTTCGACACAAGAACTGGATGACAGCGATGTTCGGACGCGAAACCCGCCGCCGCGACCGCGGCGGACACACCGAAGAGACAACGGTGCTGCTGCTGACCGGCGCACTGGTGATCGTACTGGCCGTGGGCTGGGTGGCGCTGATTCTCGGCGGCTGGCTGGCCGGACGGCCCACCGTGGCGAGCCCCCTCACCGGACTGGTCGAGGTCGCCGCCGGAGAGCGGGCATGGCCGTGGCAATCCAGCGTTCTCGCGCTGGTGATGAGCATCGGCGCACTCGGAGCCGGGCGACGCTGGTGGCTCTCGGCAGGCCGTCGCAGCGAAATCGACGCTGCCGCACGCACGATGGCGCGCCCGGCCACGATCAGCCTCGCCCGCGAGGCCGACAACCTGGCCGCCGCCGAACGGCTCCTGGCTGCCGCGCCCCCCGACGTGCGCGCGAATCCGGGACCTTACCTGGGGGAAACCGTCTCCGGCGGAGTGGGGCTGTACCTGCCCGCGGAATTGGGCGCCACGATCTGCGCGGGCACCCGAACCGGGAAAACCATGGCGTGGGCGGTGCCGTTCACGCTGGAGGCGTGGGGTGCGTGCTTGGCCACCAGCAACAAACCGGACCTCTACCGCCACACCCTCGGCGAGCGGGAGCGCCGCGGCCGGGTGTGGCTGTGCGATCTGCAAGGTGTCACGGGCACACCGCAAGTGACGTTCTGGGTGAATCTTCTCGGTCAGGTCAAAGATTTGCCCTCCGCACGCAAACTCGCCTCGTTCTTCGTCTCCGCCTCCACAGGGAGCGCCGCAGAGGCCGCGAACGCCCGAGTGGACTCCTATTTCGACGGAGGCGCGCAGGAACTGTTGGCATTATATATGTTGGCGGCCGCGGTGGGGCGGGGAGATCTGCTGCATGTCGCGGAATGGCTTGGGCGAGACCAGGATCAGACACCAGCGCTGATTCTGCGTCATGCCGGGCACGACCGTGCCGGCGAGCGGATCCTGGAATCGCAAGCGCTGTACGCGCGTCAGCGCGATGGCTTGTACGACATGGCACGCCGGTTCCTGAACGCGCTCACCGACTCCGGGTACGCCAGATTGGTCACCCCGCCGCGGCGGCGGCTGCTGCGGGCCCACGAAGCCGAGAACCTCGGCACCGGTCGCGCGGGAATCGTGGTCGACAACGAGTTCGACGACGAGATCGTGCACGATCTCCCGGAGTTCACACCGGCCGATTTCGTGCAGTCTCGCGGTGACACGCTCTACGCGTTGTCGATGAAGGGCGCCGACAGCGCGACACCGCTGACCGCGGCGCTCGTGGGGCAGATCCTCGAGGCCGCGCTGGAGATCGCGCGGGCCCGCCCTGATGGGCGGCTGCGGATTCCGCTCACGGCGGTGCTCGACGAAGCGGCCAATTGCGCGCAGATCGGCGAATTGCCTTCCTACTACACGTATGCGGGTGGTTGCGGGATCGCGATCATCACGATCCTTCAGGTCCTCGAGCAGGGCGAAGACCTGTGGGGCGTCAACGGATTGAGGACCATGCGCGCCCAGTCGGTGGAGATTTACGGCGGCGGTATCGCCGTGCTCGACTACCTGGAGCAGTGGTCGCGGTTCGTCGGCGATCACGACGTGGCAGACCGGTCCCGCAGCCGCGGACCCGGTGGCACGCAGAAGACCCTCACCTGGCGCGCGGAGCCGATCCTGACCGTGTCCGACCTGGCCGCCCTGCCGAAAGACCGTGCGCTGATTCGTCTTCCGGGTCACAAGCCGCTGCTGGTGCGCAAACGATGGTGGACCGAGAGCCCGCACGCCGAGGCCATCGCGGCATCGCTGGCCCGCTTCGGCGGATCCGGCGGCACCGCGGCGACGGTGACGCTGACCAAGCCCACCGACAACGGCGGCGACGGCGACGGCAGAGAGGTCTGGGCATGGTGAGCGCTACGCCCTCTCCGACCGCGCCGCGGTTCCGGGATTTTGTGCAGTTCGCGCAGGAATGGCTGCTGCCGATGATCGGGGTTCGCCTGGCCGAATCGCACCGCGAGCAGACCTACACCTGGTGCACGCAATGGTGGGCGCACCGCCCGGTGGCGGTGCGAATCGCCCACCTGCACCGCGGGTTCGAGGCGACACGCCGCTCCAAGGTCGGATCGGCGATGAACGCCTACCTGGTGGGGCACGTCGATCCGCATTTCCGGGTGATTCTCGATGCCGCGAACGGGCCGTTGCATCGCTGCACGCGGGCCCGGCATCAGCCACTGGCCTCGCTGGCGTTCGAACCGGTGCCCTACAACTTCTTCGGCACCGCGGTCACACCGCCACCACCACCGCCACCTCCAGCGACCGGCGAGGACGGGGCGAGCGAGCAGAAGACGCCACCGCCGCCGCGGTTCACCGACTTCACCGAGTTCACCGAGCGGTGGTTGCTGCCCATCACCGCGGTGCGCCTGACCGGCAGCTCCCGCGAGGGGAATTACACCTGGTGCCGTCGCTGGTGGGAACACCGGGGCGTGGCCATCCGTTTCGCGGCACTGCACCGCGGGTTCGAAGCGGCTCGCATCGCCGAGGACAAGTCCTCGATGTCGACCTACATCCTGCGTCACATCGACCCCGAGATGCGGGTGATCCTCGATGCCGCCGCCGGGCCCCTGCACCGCTGTACACCCGACATGCACGTCCCCGTGCCGGGACTGCCGTTCCAGCCGCCACCCACCGACTGGTTCCACCTCCCCGGCACCCCGACCCCGGTCGAAGACCTCGGCTTCGGCCCCGATTTCCGCCCCGATTTCCGCACCTTCCACACAGACACAGAGGACTCGAGATGAGCGAAACCGACGCACCCTCGCTGCTCGAGGCGGGGTTCCCGGAGAGTGGCGTTCCTGGGCATTGCGTCTCGGCGAGTTGGGACGACGATGGCCTGCCGGGCTGCGGCCCCACCTGCATGCGGCTCCGGTCGATCGGGAGGTGCTGCTGGATGCCCTGCACGGCGACATCGACCGGCTGCGCGAACTGATGAGACTGGAAGCCGTGGTCCCGACCCTGGCGCCGCCCTCGGACGCGAGACTGGACGCGGTCCTGAGCGCCGGTATCGAGGTGGGGATGAACCGTGCCCTGGCGCTGAGCGACCTGCTCGCGCTGACACCTGGTGAAGCGCAGCGGCTCTGGGGCACAGGCGAATCCGACTGGATCGCCCGCACCACCGACTCCGTCCGGGTGCTCGATCGTGGTGCTCTCACCAGACGCCGAATCCATGCGGCGCGCAGCATCGACCCCGATCACGACACGCAATACCGCGCACTGACCAGGGCGGGAATCCGAGTGCAGGACGGGCGGGCGGTCGTGCCGGTGCACGCCGAACCCGGGGCACTGATCGCCGCCGCGCGAACCGAACTCGGCCGCGACAACCCTGCCGGATCGCCAGCCCCGCTCTCGCCCTGGCCGATCCGAGCGGTGCCCGAGGCGGTCGTGACCGACGTCACCGCGCACGACCCCACCCACCGCGAAGGACAGGAAGATTCTCCAGATCCGACCACGACCGACCCCGGAGGTGACCAATGCAATCCGTGGCCCGAAACCGATCTCGATACCGCTCGATCCAACGATCCGGAGCTGTCGTGACCGGCAGTCCACCACGACTGCGCCCCGACCGCGCCGCACCCGGCGCCCGCGACAGCCACCACACCGTGCCGCACATGCCACCGGCCGTCACAGGACCGAAACAACTCGAGGCCGACACGATACGCAGGGGCGACCAGCCGCGTCGACAGTCGATCCCGCTGCTCGCGGTGACCGCATCGGTAAACCGCGTCCCCCGGGCGCTGCGGGGGACTGCCTCAGCGAGGGAGGCGGCGTGATGGCCAAGCCGACCCCGCTGCAAACGAAAGTGCTGCGCACCCTGGGCGAGTGGCACAGCCTGGCGCGTGAACTCGCCGAGCCGGCCTCGCGATCGGGCTGGCGCGGTGGCCGAGACCGGTCCGTGGAGACAACGGAGGACATCGACACCCTCGTCTCGACCCTCGAGGCGCTCGAGCGGCTCGCCAGCGCGGCCGGTGTGCCCGAAGCCTGGGTACGGGAGGTGGCCGACAGCGCACGCGCAGGACTGATCTGGCACCCCGGCGTCGCACTACCCAAACCCGCGGTGCGCGCCGATCGCGCCACCGTGCTGGCCGGGCTACGCGATGACTGGAGCAAGCTGCGCTGGTACACCGGAGTGGACGCGGCCGCCCACCGTCTGGGCCTGCACGCCGAGGACCCCACCACCGCCGAATCGGTCGAGTTCGTCATGGCGGCGATGTGGCGCCGCAGCGTCGCGGTCGCACGGCTGGCCGGTGTCAGCGGAGCTGAGCCGAAGACGCTGTGGGGCGATACGGGCGCCTGGGTCCGCACGGCCACCGCCGACAGCGCCCGTCTCGATCCCGCCCGGATCAGCGCGGAATGGCGGTCCGCGGCACGATCCCCGTACGGCTGGGACCACGGCTGGGAGGCGATCGCCGCGGAGGAAACCGGAATCCGGCTCACCAGGACCAGAGCGTTCACGCCACCGGCGAGACCCCGCGATTTGGTCGCCCTGATCACCACCGAACTGGACACCGCAGAAGCAGGAGCCGGCACGGCGATCGACGCGGCCGACCTCGGCGGCGCGGCTCGGGAACTACCTGGCAACGACCCTTCCCCGCAGGCGACGTTCAGCCACGCCTCCACACCCCACGCCCCGATCACCGTCGAAAATCTCGAAAATGACACTGGAACAACGGAATTCGTCCAACCCGATGACGGGTACTGGCTGTGACGGACCGGGCGCCCCAAGATCTTGCGGCCACGGCACCGAACGAGGGAGTGAACCAATGACCGACACACAAAGCTGAACCTAGCTCCGCTCGAACCCCGACAGGCGGGCACCGGCATCGGTCACGGGTAAGGACCGCGATGCTCGCCCCGACAAGGCACCAGGGACCTCCCGCCGAGCCCATCGACTCGGACCGAACCCAACACGACGGAGGTCATTCGTGAGCACAGCAGCCCCCGTGCCCGGGACTCCCGGGCACCCTGCCACCACGACACCGAACCCATCGAGCACCCCAAACCCCGGCCGGCCCGCACAGGTCGAAGGCCCCGACAACGCGGATACCGCGGCGGTACGCGTATCGAGGCGGTGGCGGTGATGGTCTCGCACCCGGTGTCACCGGACCATCTGAACATCGTGCAGCGCAGCGTGATCCGGCGACTGAACACCGAACAGCAGCGACTGCACCACGCATTGGCCAGCGCCCGCGACATCGATCGACGCACGCTGTCCAGACTGGAAACCGAGATCGACCGGCAGCACGCGCTGATCCAGCTCGCTCTGGCGGGCGGGATCCCGCCGGAATGGATCGCCGCGACCCAGCAAGTGATGAACCCGGGCGCGCCCGTACGCGAGTTGTCCGAACTACCGACCGGACACGTCGATCGCGCGGACCTGGTCGCCCGCGTGACCCACGACGTCGCGACGTTGCGCACGATCACCGGGCTGGACGCGCGGTACGGGCCAGCGGGCCTCGCCGAGAACCGTCAGGCGGCACGCCGCCTGCACACGGTCATGCGGGACAGACGCGCCGACGCGCTGATCGTCACCAAACTCCTGGGCCTGGAACCGGAGGAAACACGCGAGATCTGGACCAGCGACCCCGGCGCATGGGAGACCGACGCCGCAGCCCGGGTCTCGGGCTTGGATCCCGCTGTCGTGCGCGCACGATGGTATGACGCCGCCGACACCGACACCAGCGGGTTGCGCCGGCGAACCGCCGCGGCGGCGAGCGCGGGCGTGCCTCCCGCCACCGACGTGCCGGTGACCACCCGGCCAACCGATCTGGTGCGCGGCACCCGCACCCGCCTCGACCGGTCCGCGATCATCCACCGCTGGCGAAACCCCTTCCCGGGCACTGCGAGCACAGCCCTACGCGACGCCGGGCTGACCGGCACCCAAGAATGGGATCGGTTCGCCGACGACGCGGCCGAGCCCGCGACCGGCGTCGAGCACGCCACGCCGGGGCCCGATCCCGATCCGATCGGCGGGCCATCATGACCTCCGCCCCGCCCCGCCACGAGACAACCCGTGAGCGCAACGCACGCCGGGACCCCGTTGGTCGAGTCGCCAGAACCACACTGAAGGCCACCATCCGGGCGGGGTGGTCGTGATGACCCATCAGGTCGAGGTTGTGACGCCGACCGCGATGCAGCGCAGAGTGCTCAACCGACTCCGCGCCGCCCACCACCGGCTGCACGGAATCCTCGTCGCGGCTGAATCGGGCTCCGCGCCGATGAATCACACGGAGTATGCGGCCCTGGAAGCCGCGATCAGCGCACACAACCACCTCCTGGAGCTCGCGCGCGCTGGGGGCGTGGCACCGGAGTGGATCGCCGCGATGCAGTCCTACGCCGAGCGCGGCGGGCGATGGATGCAGTATCGGGCGGTGCCGGTGGGGCGCGTGTACCGGGACTCACTGCTCACCGCCGTGAGCGCGGACGTGAGCGTGCTACGGGAGATGACCGCGCTCAACGCTCGCCACGGTGTCCTCGGCGCCCGTGAAGATCCCCGGTTGGCACGGCAATTCGACCACGCGATGACCGACATCAGATCCTACGCGTTGGTGATCACGCGACTGCTGCGGCTGGATCGCGACGAGATGCGCCAGGTCTGGACCCGCGGCCCGCGGGAGTGGATCGGCCGGGGCGCGGCCATGGTGCGCGATCTGGACGACGACACCGCGCGCACCGCGTGGATCACCGCCGCGCGACGCGACACCGGCATGTACCGGCGACGGGTCCACGCCGCCGCCAGCGCGGGAGTGCACCCCCTCGACGCCACCACGGTCCGCACCAGCAACGCAGACCTCACCCGAGATATCCGCACGGCACTGGCCCGAGCGGCCGATATCGAATCCGTCACGGGCCCAGCCTCTGCCGCCGATGCGGGGACAGCGATCGCCGCAGCCAACCTCACCGGCACCGCACCCCACACCGTCACCCGCGCAGACGCCGACACCGAACCGGATCACGACAACCCGTACTGGGTGGTGCCCGACACCGGACTCGGGACGGCGCCACCCGGGCTCGACGCCGCGGAACGGCCGTGACCAGCCGACGCGCCGCGCCCCACGCCCCTCCCGGGCCGAAATCGCCCCAGACGACGACCGCGTGGAACCGGAACCCACAGCGCGCTCGCCATCCCAACCCACACGAAAACCCTCTAACCCGCACAATCACGGAGGAACCACTCATGGCTCAGCTATCCCATTCAGCGACAACCCAATTCACCCGACCGGGCGCTCAGCGCTCGATCTTCATCGGCGATCTGCGCGTGACCTACCTGCCCGACGGAGTCGGGCTCCTCAACCCCGGCATGTGGCTGCCCGGCGCGAGTGAGGACCTGTGGATCGACCACGCCCACCTCATCGACCCCGACGGCTGGCTCACCGCCAGCCTCGGCGCCCTGCTGATTGAACACGGTGACCGGGCCATGCTGATCGACACCGGCTTCGGGCCACTCAGCGTCCCCACCGACGTCGGCACCCTACACGGCGGCGGACTGCTCGACAGCCTCGCCGCAGCCGGGAAGAACCCCGCAGACATCGAGCTGATCGCGGTGACCCACCTGCACCTCGACCACATCGGCTGGCTGTGCCTGACCCCGGAACCCGGGCCCTTCGCCCACAGCCGCGTCGTAGTCGGGGAAACCGAGTGGGCCAGAACAGATCTCGCGATCGCTGACGGCACCGCGCAAGTCTTCCTGGATCGATTCAGTAGGCAGGTCACGACCATCACCGCCGGAGAGGAGATCTTTCCCGGCGTGCGAGCGATCGCCCTGCCCGGACACAGCCTCGGCCACACCGGCTATCTGGTCACCTCCCGAGGGCAGCGGCTGGCCGCGATCGGTGACGCCCTCACCACGCCGCTACAGGTGACCCACCCCGACCTGACCGCCGCCCCCGACGACGACCCGATCGCCTCGCGCAGAACCGCGGCCCGGCTCATCGACGACCTCGCCGCGCCCGGAACCCTCGGATTCGCCGTGCATTTCGCCGACGCCCAATTCGGTCACATCACCCACCACACCACCGACGGCTACCGCTGGAACCCCCACGCTCCGGGTCTCCGATGACACCAGCGACAGGACCTAAAAAGTGAACTACCACAACCCATTACGCCACAGC
This sequence comes from Nocardia puris, assembly GCF_036051655.1. Classification (NCBI taxonomy): domain Bacteria; kingdom Bacillati; phylum Actinomycetota; class Actinomycetes; order Mycobacteriales; family Nocardiaceae; genus Nocardia; species Nocardia puris. Next base: position 4,726,354 of record NZ_CP107943.1, read on the forward strand.
CCCGAACGAAGGGGGTCGTGCTGATGGCTGAGTTGCGCGACTGGCAAGCGCGCCTGGCCCGCCGAGCGTTCGGCGAGGCGATCCTGTTCTACTACCTGCTCGAGGAGGGGTTCCCTCGGGCTCGGCCCGGCGGGGATCGCGGTGCACTGCACGCCTGGCGAGACGAACTGCATGAACGCGGCGCGGCACGGCTGGCTCTCTACGTCCGCGCCGAAGGACAGGGAATCCCGGTCGAACTGATTCGCACGATCGATCGGGAAGCCTCCCATGGCGCCACGAACGCGGATTGGCTGCCGCCCGGCGATTCTCCGCAGCATCCGGTGGCTCGCCGCGCCGTCGACGGCATCGCAGAACGCATGTGGAGCATTGTCGAGATGTCGACCGCCGCACAGGCCGATCATTCATGGTTCGCCCCAGGGCTGCCCGCCGACGTGCGCCACCAACTCCGCGAGAACGTGACAACGCTGCGCGAAACCATTGTCGCGCTCGCCTATTCGGGGCAACTCGGTGCTGCCGACCTCGCAGGACTCATTCCTGCCACCGAGGACGGCTGGGAACTCGCGGTGAGATCAGCGGTGTTCAACTTCAGCCGCACCCGGTTGCGTGAACGATGGCGCACGCTGTCGTGGCTCGACGACGCCGACGACGCCGACGAGGCCGCAGTGCGCGCCGGCGCGGGTGTGAGGGCGGAAGATCTGCCTACCGACGTCTTGGTCCCCAGCGTGGAAGAACTGCACCATCTGGTGGGCAGGGCGGTCGCGACACTGGATCTCAAAGGCCTGGCCCGAGGGGCTGTCATCCCGGATCTGACCTTCGACCCGACCGATGCCATCTGGCCGGATGCGGGCTTCGACATGGGCCTCTAGCGCCAGGCGATCGCATGAATCCGGACATCATCGAGCGCCGAACCGCCGGTGCGAGGCCGGCGCGGGACTCGGCCGGCCGGCGTGATCGGCGCGCCGCGCGTACACGACGCCACCCCGACACCGAGCGGGGGCGCTCATGGCGATGAAGGGCGCACCGCAGCCGCCGTGGGTGAAGGCCGCGCACCTGGCATCAGGTCAGGTGCTGGATCTGCGGAGGATCCAGGAATTGGCCGCCGAGGCCGGTCGGCTGCGCAGCGCCCGGGCCGTGCCGGGACACGGTGATCCCACGGCGGAGCGGCAGGCGGACCGGATCGACCTCGCCCGCCGCGATGTCGAGCGCGATGCCGTCGATCGGGGCGCCCCTCGGGCGTGGGTGGCTCGCGCTCGCGCCGCCGGCCGCGAGGGTCGCCCATGGTCGCCGACGCAGACGTTCCCGACGCCGCTGTGGGTGCCGCAGCGCGGCTCGTGGCCGCGCGTGCGGGCCGACCGGGCAGCAGTGATCGAGATGGTCGCCCTGGCGGTGGTCCGCGAACGGCACCTGGGCATCGACGACATCGCCGGCGACCCCGATTCCGTCGCGGCGCGGCAACTACGCCGAAACGCCGTCGCCGCCTACGTACGCGCTCAGGTCACCGCGGCAACGCTGTCGAAACCCCCGACCCGAGACGTCCCGGTGTGGAAGCCCGACGCCGGGATGCTGGCAGCGGCGATCGAGAACCATATCGGCGAACCCATAGGCGAGGTCGTGGCGGCATGGCGCGAATACACCACTCCGAGAATTGCCGACACCCTACGCAGCTCGGTGATCGGACTCCGCCGTCGGCGCGGAGCCCCGACATTGACCGAACCGGACGGCCACACCGCGCCCGTGAACGAATTGTTCGCCACCGCACGCGAACTCGCCGCCGACTTACACGACAGCGTGACCCAGCCCGGCGTCGGTGCCGCGATCGAGGCGGCGCTGCCCCCCGAACTCAGCCACGCATGGGACACCACCCACGACCCAACTCCGGACCCCGGGATGGATGACCACGGGATGGATACAGCACAACCACCGGTACCCGGAGCAGAACCGTGACGTCCCGCAATCAGCAGACCACACCACACGCCCACACAAACCGGTCTTCGACCACCGCGCACGTCACAGGACGGGCGGGGACAGGAAAGTTCGACCTACACCGCCGCCCCGCCCCGCTGGGTGGCTGGATTTCGGGGACCTCGAACGAAAATAGGCCCCGCACAGCGTCGGCCCCACGACAGGTCGCCGCGTGCGCGGAAGATCGGCAAAAGGAAATTTCCATGAATCGACTGCACATGAAAATTCTTGCGGCAATCCATGCGGAAGCCAGTGCGGGGTCGCTGGTGGGCGGCATGGAAATGGCCGCCTTGTCGGGCGGGGTCCCGCAGAATTGGATAGCTCACGCTCGCCTGCTCGGCGAGCAGGGCGGCCGCTGGGACCCGAAATCGTTGCCGACCGCCAGCGGTCCCAACAACCGGCAAAGGTAGCTGGATGCGTTGCTCGGCGATATCCGCGATCTGCGTCGATACATGGTAACCGAGGCCGCTCACCGGGTCCTGCATCCCCCCGAAGATCTTGCGGCGGCGGCAAGCATGGAGCGCGCTGTGACGGTGATGCACGCCCGCGCCGTCGTCATCACCGCACTGCTGCATTCGGATGCCCCTGACGAACAAGCGGTCATGTCGGGGATTTGGGGCCACAGCGCAGACCGCTGGGTTACTGTCGGGTTCGCCCGCGCCGTCAAGAAATCCGCTGCTGAGATCCACGATCTGTGGACAAGACTCGCTGCGCGGGACATCGGCCGCGTGGGCCGTCAACATTTCGGCCTCAACAAGGCAGGGCTGCCTGCCGACTATTTCCTCGAACTCATTCCAATGAAACGATCTCCGCACGACATCGTCGAGCGCATCGCGGAACGGTTGGCGCAGATTTCCACGACGGACTACCGAGACGCATGGAAGTCGGCGACAACGCAGACCGCCGAGCACTCCGCGTCGATGAATACCGCTGCCGGTGAACCGCCTCGTGCAGATTACGTGCCGTACGCCGGGACCGACGCGAGAGGCACCGACACCGGCGTCGAATGGTCAGGTCAGGTCATATTCAGCGATCTCGACAGTGGGTATTCACTATGACCGGGCGGCTGTCATCGACCGCGACCGGCCGACCGCGGCGATCCCATCGCTACCAGCTCGTGGTCGTCGGCGCGGGTTTCGGCGGGATCGGCATGGCAGCGGCGTTGCGGGCCTCCGAAGTCGTCGACGACAACTTTCTACTGGTCGACGCCGGGTCAGACATCGGCGGCGTATGGCGGGACAACACCTATCCCGGATGTTCCTGCGATGTCCCGGCGCACCTGTACTCCTATTCGCACTCGCCCTATCGCGACGCCACCGTGCGTTACCCCGGCCAGGCCGCCACCCTGGACTACCTGCGAGGAGTGGCAGAAGCGAACTCGCTCGCTCCGGTCCTGCGGCTGAACACCGCGATCAGCGCCGCGACCTACCACGAACCCGGGTACTGGGACCTGACCACCGCCAGCGGGGAAGCGATCAGCACGGATATCGTGGTGTTCGCGGTCGGACAGCTGCACCGGCCGAAGCTACCCGACATTCCCGGACGTGAGTCCTTCGCCGGGCCAGCGTTCCACACAGCACGATGGGACCACCGTGTCGATCTCACCGACCGGGACGTGACCGTCATCGGCACCGGATCCAGTGCAGCGCAGATCCTTCCGCACGTCGCCGAACGGGCCGAACGCGTGCGACTGTATCAGCGCAATCCGCATTGGGTTATGCCCAAACCGGGCGACGATTTCGGCCCGATGTCGCAGGCTGCGCTGAGAATCCCTGGGGCGCACGCACTCTACCGCTGTGCGCTCGACCTCGCCGCAGACGTGGTGCTGGCACCGATCATGCGCCGTGGCTGGTCGGCGGTACCCGCCGAGCGCATGGCGCGCCGATATCTGCGTCGAACCATCACAGACCCGCGACTGCGCCAGCAGCTGACGCCCGATTACCCGATCGGCGGCAAGCGCATCATCCTCGACAGCCGGTACTACCCGACCCTCAACCGGGAAAATGTCGAACTGGTCACCGAACCCATCACCGCGATCACACCCACCGGCGTCGCCACCACCGACCGCCACCGCCGCGCCGAGGTCATCATCTACGCCACAGGATTTCACGCGACAGATTTTCTGGCGCCGATCACGGTACGTGGCCGAGACGGCCGCGTACTCGCGCACCAATGGCGGAGCGGGCCAACTGCGTTCCTGGGCACGCTCATCGAGGGATACCCCAACCTGTTTCTGCTCGCGGGCCCCAACACGTTCAGCCCCGCGCACAGCAATCCGGCCATGAAAGAACACCAGATCGACTACATCATCCAAGCACTGCGGTGGCGACGCGAAATCGGAGCACAAGCCATCGAGGTCGACGTCGAGGTCGCCGAGGACTACCAGCGTCGCCTCGACCACGCACTGAGCACGACCGTGTGGACCGCCACACCCAGCTGGTTCACACACAGCAGCGGCCGTCTCACCAACCCGTGGCCCAGCAGCCGACGCGCGTTCGCCCACGCCTTGCGCACACCGTGGAGGCACCTGCGACCGATCCCGACCACGGGCTGACCGCACGCCTGCGCCTACGACGTGACCGAGTCGTCCCAGTCCGGGGGCGGGGCAAGTGCGACCATGGAGGCCGCGAGCTCGCCGTGGGCCGGATCATTCGGCGACAGCTCTCGCAACGCGCTGCGGAGCAGTCGCCTCGTGCGCCGCGAGTGGAATCGATCGCCGTGGGGACCGTATCGGAGCCCGGCGCGGAAATCCCGCAACCGCTGCTCGGCGTTTTGTGGAGTCACACGCCATCGCTTCCACCGCGGATTCCGAGCAACACTCCGCCACAAGGATGCGACAGGAAGTTCGGCTCCATCGGGGTCCTCGCGTGTCGCGGCGACAGCCACATTGAGCAACGACTCGTCGTAGCTCTCCAGAAACAGGTCCCGAACCCGGATAGGCAAAGACCAACGGGCAAGGCGCTTGCGGCGAACCGGCGACGCACCAGGTTTCACGAGATTGGTTCCCCCTTGTCGATCGTCACCGTCAGAATTCCTCACCTACGATCGTAGCGGGCGTTTCGGCGACGGGTCGGCGACGAACGTTCACTCACGAGGAAGGACTGCAAACGCTGCACGCTGCACGAGTCGGTCAAATGGTAGCCCGCCTGCCATGATTCGAAAATGGGCCCGCCCGGATGCGTGCGCTGCTTGCAGGCGAATTCTGTTCCGATTGTCACGCATGCGGGTACGCGCCGGGAATTGCGATCGACGACGATCGCTTCACCGGCGCGGTCCGAGGGGCTGTTGTGCCGTTGGTGCAACAACGGGTCGAACTCTGCGGGCGCCCGAGCGGTTGCCGGTGGGGCGACTACTTGGCGCATCCGCCCACCGCGAAATTCGACCTGATCACCCGCGCAGAGGCAAGCCACGGAGACTGCAAGTTACGGCCAACGTGTGGAAGCCCCTTCGCGTTGACCCCTTCGAGTGGGAGACCCTACTGCGGGCATGCGGCCAGCCCGCCACCGTCATGACGGTATTTCGTACCGGTGCCCTTGACTATGTTGCGCGCTGTGCGTGCCCTGTGGTGTGGGTCGCTGCCAATCGCTGGCGAACTCGGCATCCGGTGGAGCAGTGGCGATGCAGAGATGCGGCCTTGTCGACTTCCGCGGATTCGAGTTCACCGGGATCGTTCGCACAGTCGTAAAGGTTGCGTCGGACGTGTTGCAGTGTTCCGGGGTGCAGGTAGCCCGGCTGGGTTTCGTGGTTCAGCATTGAATCCACTCCTCGGCGACTGGGGACGTGTGTCGTTGTGCTGGGTATTGCGCAGAATTCCGGATCCGGTTAGGGGAACCGGGGCCCGCAATGTCTCAGCTGCGAGGGAACTGGCCGTCTCGGCGTGCGCCCCATTGGGCTCGAAGGTTTCTCAGCTCGAGGTAGGCATTGACGGCGACGAGGACGACCTCGATCACGAGCAGTGCGGTGACGGCACGACGTCGGGCTGGTGGGAGGTGGGACATGAGACTCCTTGGCAGGGTTGCGATGTGGCGTGCGGACGTTCGTTCAGCAGATGTAGCGGGATGCGTTCGCCGCTCCGGGTGTGGTGGGCGCCGATGTCTCGGGCATGTCGGCGTCGATGCGCTCGGCGGGGTCGACGCGGTGCGGCGAGCGGCTACGCCGAGGGTGCGGCGAAGATGGTCAGCGGTAGCGACACCACCGGCAGTTGCACCTGACGCTCGTGGATCGCGGCGAGCAGGTCGGAGTAGCCGTCACGGGCTTCGGCGAGGTGGAACCACGCCTCGCGCAACTGGGCGTGGTCGGGGGCCGGCCGCATGAGTTCGGTGAATGCCACCGCGAATGAGCCAGCGAGATGGCTGACCTCGTCTCCGAAGGTGCGTGTGTGGCGGCGTGCACCGTACGGTCGCGGTAACCAGAAGACACTCCAGGAGTTGATCTCGCGAACCACCTGGGCAATCTCGCAGAGGACGGACTCGAGGTCACCAATGTCGTGGCGGGCGCGGGTTGCGGCAACGAGTTGGGCCCACAGGTCGGCAAGATCGCGAGCCCACCGCGCCATCGGCGACTGGTCGTCGAGTTGACCGCGGAAGGCGGCCATCAGATATTCCGGACTCGGCAGCGCGGCGGGCCCGGAGACCGGAATTTGCTGTTGATCGGCTGGGCAGCGGTCCCGCGTTGCGCTCATAGCGTCGCACTCCCCGTGGTAGCCGGGATCATTTCGCTCGCAAGTGGTTCCGGATATCGGCCGGGCAGTATGCAGCGGGTGATGGTGCGGCCAGACCTCGAAACCCGCGTCGTCGCGCGGGTGGTCAAGTCCGGGGTGAGTTCGGTTCGCTGATGGTGGGGTTCGTCGAGTTCGAGGACAAGGCGGCCGTCGTGATCGTGCAGGAGCCTGATCACAGCGGACAGGTCGGTGCGCTGGCGCGCGTCGGCGAGGAGTGCGACGCAGGTGGCGTCGACCGGCTGCACGGCGGCGGTCCATCCACGCCGAAGCAGTGCTTCGGCGACATCGAGTTGAGGCAGGCACGTCAGCCCTGCTTGAACTACAGATTCGGACAGGACATGATCATCGCCGGTCGCAGACAGGCTAGTACGGTCCGTGTGCAGCCCGTCGCCGCCGTGGCTCGGGCTGACGTAGTAGATCTGCGTGCGGGGGTTGTGGCGAATGAGGCGGACCACGCCGTCGCCCGGCTGGCCGAGGTTTGCGAGGTGCGCTCGGGACGGGACGAGCAGGTGGGCGCCGTCCTCGAGGAGCAGAGCGCGGTGCACGGCCCACAGTTCGGTGACCACTGCCGCCTGCGGGTCAGGGCCGTCGACCTCGATGTAGACGTCACCCGCACCCAGATGGTGGTGAGCGGCCAGCTCGCGCAGGGCGTCACGCACGGTCGCCGTGTGCGCTCTGTCCGGCAGTCGGTCGGTGCGTAGGTATCCAAGCCACATGGTGCCCCCTGGCGGTGGGATGAGTCCAGCTAGGCTGATAACAAGAGACTCGATAACCATAAGTCGATAATCGACTTTTGGGAATCGAAATCTGAGATTCGACTCAACGAGGTAGGGTGGGGGCATGGCCTTGACACGAACTGCTCGGCGCCTGCTGCTGGGACGCGAGATCGCGTACATGCTGCGGACGTCGGGTGTGCGGCAGGCCGAAGCGGCTCGGCTGATCGGCTACGCGCAGTCGAAGCTAAACAACGTCCTATCCGGCCTGACGACGATCCCGGTCGGTGACCTGAAGATGCTCGCCGAGGCGTTGGGCGTCACCGACGCCGGCTACATCGACCAGCTGTTGCAGCTGTGCCGCGAGTCCAAGCAGCCTCGCGGGTACTGGACGAGCGGGCATCGGCGTGTCTACCGCGAGGACCTCCGTTTGCTCATCGACCTGGAGGAGGTGGCCAATCGGTTTCGGGTCACCGAATCCGAGATCGTGCCCGGCCTGCTGCAGAGCGAACAGTACGTGCGGGCGCTCCACGAGCATGTCGTGAGCGACGACCCGACCATGACGGTCGAGGACTGGGTACAGGCGCGTCTCGAGCGGCAACGAAACCTGGTCAAGCCGGATGCGCCGCGTTACCACGCGATTCTGTCCGAATCTGCCCTGCGCCGCGAGTACGGGGACCCACTCGGAGACGTGATGCTCGACCAACTCCGCCACCTGCAATGGCTGGGGACGGAGATCCGCAATATCACCATTCAGGTTCTGCCATTCTCCACTCGGGTGGCTGGCGGCGGCATGGAAGACCGGTTCACGCTCATCCGCGTGCCCTCGCCGGGCCAGGCGGGCGATCTGGAACTCGCGTTCGTCGAGAGCCTCGGCGAGGTCCGGTACGTCCTGGACAAGCACCCCGTCCAGGCACGCGAAGCAGTCTTCGAACGACTCAGCGCGGCAGCCCTCAGCGAACGCGACTCAATGAGTTTCATCAGCCATATCGCGCGCACGATCGAACGTCAACGATCGTGACGATCCACCCGAGGAGGGGGAACCAAGCATGCCCAACGACTTCCACGCCCGCGAGCACGACCCGACGACACCCACATCGGCGCGGCTCTACCACGGCTACCTCACCGGCGAAACGTTCTACACCATCGATCGAGTGATGCTCGACCGAGTCCGCGCCGAGCTGCCGATCCTGCACCAGTGGGCAGTGCACAATCGGGAATTCCTCGCCCGCGCCGTGAGCTACATGGCCGCACACGGTGTCCGGCAGTTCCTCGACATCGGTTCGGGACTGCCCACCGCGGGCAACACCCACCAAGTCGCCCGCCAGACGGCGCCCGACGCGCGGGTGGTATACGTCGACAAGGACCTCGACGCCGTCACCCGCTCGCACGCCCTGTTGCGTGAAGAGAACGGTCTCGACCGGACCACGATCATCGAAGCCGACCTGCGCGATCCGCAGACAATCCTCCATCACCCCGAAACAGCACGACTCATCGATTTCACCGAACCGGTCGGGCTGCTCATTGTCTCCGTGCTGCCGTTCATCGCCGACGACGACCGGCCCAAAGACCTGATCGCACAGGTGCGTGATCGACTCGCCTCCGGATCCTACTTCGCCGCGACCCACGTCTCCATGGAAGACGCCGACACCGCTACGCAGGCACAGGTCGCCGCCGCAGCGGGGGTCGTTCGGGATTCCGCGGACCCTGTCACGTTACGAGATCGCGCTACGTTCGTCACCTTCTTCGAGGGGCTCGACGTGGTCGAACCGGGCGTCACCTACGCTACTGACTGGCAACCAACCCACCCGGTCGACCCGGGCGACCCGGCGCGAAAATGCAACTTCGCCGCCGTCGGGCGAAAGACCTGAACAGTGTTCGGGGTTAGGTGGTGTCGCGACGAGGCGACACCACAGGTAGAAAGGATTCACACATGTCGCTGCCGACGTTCTACCCGCACGAATGCCGGAAGGCGACCCTGAGCAGCGCACAGCAAAACTGCGTGCGCGTCGGCCGCAAAGCCGGCTGGACCATCCTCTGGGACGACAAACTGACACCCACCATCGACATCGCCCACCCCCTCCCAGCAGACCAGATCCTGGTATTCACCGACGCCGAATTCGACGAAGTGCAGACAGCGCTGCGCAAGGGCATCTCGCTACGCAGCGCACGGCACGCCCTGCGGGTGCACGAGCAACCCGATGGTCTCGTTGAATTCACCGCCGCGAGCGACAATCACCAGCCCGAACCTGGGGTGCGGCTGCGATTCGACGAAAAGGAAGTCTCCGCATTCCTTGACGGCGTGCGTCGGAAAGAGTTCGACCGGGAGCAGTTCGGTACCGTCTGACTCTAAACTCCCGAAAGCGGGCGAACAGTATGCATCTTTGCGCGTGACGGCAGACTACGACATCACTTGCCGGATGGCCTCGGCGAAGCACTGCAGGGCCGGATTGCCACCGACGACACGGTCGGATCGATGAGTGCGACGGCCGGGTGGCACGACTCGACGTCCGGTAGCCAGGGTGGATTTGAATGTGATGGCATGTGCAGGTGATGGCAGCTGGTGACCGGATGGTGCGTGTGCTGCGCTACTGCGCGGCGGCTCGTCAGTCGACACCGCGGACGCGAGATGCCCGCTCTGCGGACGTCGCGTGCCGGCAACGTCGGCGCCGCAATCGTGCGCGGGCCGCGTGCTGTTGCGCGCCATGTTGAGCGTCTGATCGAACTAGCTTTGGCCGGGGCGGTTCTCCAGCATCTACGCCAGATCGGCTGATTGCCCGGCGTCTTGCTGCGGAGGGCATGATCGTGTGCATGACGTCGGACATCTTGACAGCAGCCGAACGGGCCGGACCTGTAATGACCGAGCGGCTGCGCCAGCTAGTCCATTGCGAGTCGCCGTCCAACTCGGCGGCCCACTTGGTCGAGTGCGCTGTGCTGCTGGAGCCCTGGCTGGCTTCGGCGCTACGCCGTTCGGTGACGATTTCGCGCACCGGCGACAACGTTCACCTAGTGGCGCGGGCCCCCGACCCTCGGGTGCTCGTTCTCGGGCACTTCGACACCGTATGGCCCGCCGGGACGATCACTGATTGGCCGTTCGAGATCGACGAAGTTACTGGGATAGGCAGCGGTCCAGGAGCTTTCGATATGAAGGCCGGAATCGTGCAAGCGCTGACCGCGATCGAACTGCTCGCAGATCCCGGGCAGGTCAGCGTGCTGCTGACCAGCGACGAGGAAGTGGGTTCAGGTACCTCACGGCCACTGATCGAGGAGCTGGCACGCCGCGCAGGCGCGGTTGTGGTGTGTGAGCCCTCAGCGGACGGTGGTGCGGTCAAGATCGGCCGGAAGGGGATCGCGAATTACGACGTCGAATTGCGGGGGCGGGCCGCGCACGCCGGGCTCGAGCCGCATCGTGGTGTCAACGCGAGCGTCGAGCTGGCCCACCAGATACTGCGAATCGCCGGGTTCGGAGACGCCGATCTCGAGACTTCGGTGGTGCCGACCTTGGCGTCCGCTGGAACGACATCGAACTCAGTGCCCGAATTCGCACGGCTGCACGTCGACGCGCGCGGGTGGACGATGGCCGAACTCGAACGCGTCGACACCGCGATGCACGAGCTCACCGCGCAACACCCCGAGGCGTCGGTGACGGTGGCTGGTGGCGTCGAACGTCCTCCGTTCGAGGAATCATCGGCACGCATGCTCTATGTCGAGGCTGCGGCGGCGGCCGCCGACCTCGGGCTCTCGGAGTTGGCAGCGGTTCGTTCCGCAGGTGGCTCGGACGCCAATCTGACCGCCGCGTGGGGGATTCCCACTCTGGACGGACTCGGCGCGGTCGGGGGGCATCCGCACGCCCGTGATGAGTACGTCCTCGTTACGGCGATGCCAGAACGCGCCGCGCTGCTCAGTGCGTTGCTGGCCCGACTCACAGCCCGTTCACTCGTTCGCTGATCAGTGGTATCAAGAACGAGTGCGAGTACTCATTCTTGGCGGAAGCTGGTTCCTCGGGGCGACGATCGCCGAACACGCGATCGCGAGCGGCGCCGAAGTCTCGACGTTTCGTCGGGGCCGCACCGGCTCCGACATCACCGGCGTCCATCTGATCAAGGGTGACCGCACCGTGGCTGGAGATGTCGCGAGGCTGGCGGCGGCGGGCCCGTGGGACTTGGTCGCCGATACCGGTGCCTTCGTGCCGAATCAGACGCTGAATCTGGCGCGGGCGTTGGAACCGGTGGCCGACCGCTACCTGCTCATCTCCTCGGTGTCGGCGTATCGGGACTGGCCCGTCGCGCCACTCACCGAGGACTCACCTCTGCTCGACTGTCCGGCTGATGCCGACGATAGTTTCGGTTACGACGCCGATCCGAGTCCGACGAAGTATGGGTTCGGCAAAGCTGGCTGTGAGAACGCGGTCGGCGAGGTGTTCGGACCTGACCGAGTCGCCATCCTGCGACCGGGGGTGATCCTGGGCCCACGAGAGTACGTCGGTCGGCTCGAATGGTGGCTGCGGCGCATGGAGCGCGGTGGCCGCGTGCTGGCACCGGGGCGGCCGGACCGCCGGATCCAGCCCATCGATGTCCGCGATGTCGCTGACTTCGCGCTGACTCCCGGGCTGACCGGCACGTTCAACGCGGCCGCACCGGGGACGGAGACGATGGCGGATCTTCTGGAGTCGTGCCACGAAATCACCGGTGGCGGAGCAGATCTGGAGTGGGTCACCGACGAGGTCTGGCTGGCCGAGCAAGGTGTGCGGCAATGGACCGAACTGCCGCTGTGGCGCACCTACGCCGGGGCGTGGGCCGTCGATGCTTCTCGAGCCAGGTCCGCCGGGCTGGTCACCCGGCGACTTCGTGACACCGTGGCCGACACCTGGACGTGGCTACAGAGTGGCGGCGCTTCGATCGAGCACGAGCGTGCCGCCGAACTCGGGATCAGCCCGGCGCGTGAGCGGGCGCTTCTGGGTCTGTGGGATGCGGTCGAATTCGATCATTGCGGAGCATAGGGGCCTGGGCCTGTTCAGATGTTGAGAGCGCGCGATGCCGAGATCTTCGACAGGCTGGTGCCGGTGAAGTTCTCGATCGCCTCGCCGAGATCGCGAGCTTCGACGGCTCCCACGTAGCGAGTCGTGCCGAGTGTCCGCCCCAGCCCCAGCAGCCGTTGGGCGATCGCCTCGGTGCGGCGATCGGAATCGAGCCCGAATACCGGCCGCAACGCTTCCTGTGCCCCAGCCAGATCGTGCCGCAGGGTCCGCGCAGCGGCGAGATCGACTTGCGCGCCGATCGCTCCAGCAGCCCACCGGCGATCTTCGGGTATGGTCGCGAACAACTCGATCGCGGTGGTGGCTTCGCGTTCTGCCTGCGTCCCATCGTGAAGCGCGACGTACGCGGCCCCGGCACAGAGTCCGCGCCGCGCGCGGTCGAAGGCCAGTTCACCTCCGGTTGCGTCGAGAAAGTCGTCGCCACCGGCGCGGTCGAGTTCAGTATTGGCTGATTCGAGTTCGATGCGTACTTCCTCTCGCGCGCCGATCATCGCCAATGCTCTGGCGTGCACGCTGTGCAGGCGGGCTTTCGCGGTGCCGGGCGGCGAGAATTCGAGGGCTTGCGCGGCGAGTCTCGCAGCCTGGCGCGGGTGGCCTGACCAGAACATTGTGGTGACTTGAAGTGCTCGCGCCCATGCCTGCAATGACAGGTGGTCGATGATGCTGCCGTAGGTGTGTGCGGCGCGGGCCTGCTCACTGGAGGCGCGGTCCAGACCGAGATCCCAGCTTGCCGAGGACAGCAGACCGCACACCTGGCCGGCAATCAGATACAGGTGAGCCTTCTGGAGCGGCTTCTGGGTGCGTTCGAGTTGGTTGTACACGGTGTCGCGCAACGCAACCAGATCGCCGAGAATCTCCAGGGGAGGGCTCACGTAGTAGGCGCTGGCTGCGTACTCCGCAGCAGTATGCAGATGTTCGAGGGCCGACGGATCCAGCGCTGCGGCCGCAGCGATTGCGTGAGCCACCGACTCGCGTCCGGCATTCACAGCAAGCTCCCTTTCGGTGATCGGTCGATGAATGTGGGACAGAGGCGGGCCCAGCAGTTGGTCAATGGGTTCTTTGAACCAGTTCTCGAGGACTTGCTGGGCATGCCCGCGGGGAGACCCGGACTCTCCGCTGAGCCACCGCTTGGCTTGGCTACGTGAGACCGTGACTCTTTGGCCCAGCTGTTCGGCTTGGACCGCGAACCGCTGCAGGAAGGCTGGAACCGACAAACGCTGCTCGGCAGCGAGTTGCTCCAATCGTGTCCGCGGCTTCTTCTCCATACCCGACCTCCCGGTTCTGTCAACAGTAGAGGCATTCCAACGCGAAGCGTAAGAGTCGGCGACCGCATGGACCGCAAACGGGCCGAAACGGACCACCAATGGACCCCGGGATTGCGTCAGAGTGACAACAGCACTCGTCGCTCGACGAGCCGTCCTGCCTAGCGGAGATCATCCATCACCGGGGCGACGGCGGCAACGGTCAATGAGTGCTGACGATATGCATCCGGGGAGGTAATCGTGGGACCGAGAACCGTTCCGCCGCAGTCCGCGACGGCCGCGCGCCGCTACAGCGGAGACGAAGCTCCGCCTCACGCTATTGTCGGAGGAGTTCCGACCCGCGCCCATTGTCCGGAGTATCCCCAGCTGGCTGGATGCCTCAGTTTCACCCGCGCTGGTTGGTTTCCCGCAGACGTGGCGGCGGCTCTCGACTGGCTGCCCGAGCCCGGTGCTCGCCGATTTGCGTCGACGGCCAGGTGGCCGGTGGTGCTGCCCGATCAACATGAACTGTTCGCGGCGCTTTGTGGCCACCTGGGTGAGGACGTCCAGGCTCATCCGGTCACCCGGTGTGCGCGCGGGCTGGTCGAGCTGCACAAAGCACATCGCGGCTGTCCCCTTACTCCGGAGTTCCGCCATCTGCGAACGTGGTTGATCGAGTTCATCGACCAATGGGTACAGGCCAATGCCCCCTTTGCGGCGAACTGCGAAGACTCTCTGGGAGACGCGGTGGACCGAATGGCATGCGCGCACCTCGATGCCGTCGCATTGCTCTGGGGCGAATCCGGCCCACGGGAAGCCCTGCACGCGGCGTGGCATAACGCCGGGGCGCTCGCCGACGAATGGACTGATCTCGTCTCCGAAGTCATCGACGGCCAGCCCCGTCGCCCGAGGACAAACACCTCCCGCCAACACGACCGCGCCCGGATGCCGTGACCTGCCGATCGTTTCAACCACCTACGACAACCCCATGACAGGAGTGTGTTGTGAGTACCGATTCCGCACGATTTGAAGCTGACCCGGACCGCATCGCCGAACTGGCCTGGACTCGGCGCGACGCGCTGGCCACCGACTGCTGGCGGGTGGCGGCGGACGAGGCGACGCTGGCCGAATTCACCGAGTACCTTGCCGGCCTCGACGATCCCGCGACGCTGATCGACACCATCGACCGCAGCGACGTCGACCTGCCCCACCTTGCCGCGCTCACTGAACGGTTGCGTAGCCAGCTCTTCGGCCGATTCGGGTTCGCGCATCTGGTCGGGCTGGCCGCCGGCGGTTTCAGTGAACCTCAGTTGCGGCTGCTGTACGTGCTGGTGTGCCTGCACCTGGGGCAGCTGTACACCTCCTACGGTCGCTTGCACGACGTTGCGGACCGCGGTCTCGACTTCCGGACCACCGACGTGTCGGTCTCGGCGACTCGCGTCCGCGCACCGTTTCACACCGACAGCACGTCACAAGCCCTGTTCCCCAACGTCTTCGGACTGATGTGTCTGCGCCCCGCGATGAGCGGAGGCGAAAGCCTGCTCAGCAGCGCCTGCCAGGCCTACCAGCAGATCGCTGAGACCAGCCCGCAGCATTTGCCGTCGTTGTTCGCCGATCATCCCCGTAATCCGGTGACCCCCGACGGCCGGTCGGTGACCGCCGCCGAGAACGCCTACCCGATCTTCACCTGGGACCGCTTCGCGCCTGGCCCGACGCTGCGCTACATGCGGCACTGGATCGAAACCGGCTACGCCCAAGCCGGACTAACCGTTCCAGACCGGCACGCTGCCGCTTTCGACGCTCTCGACAACGCTCTCGAGGACGGCGCCAACGTGCTCAGTGTGGCGATGTCCGCAGGGGAGGCGATCTTCTTCAACAACGCGCTCGTCGCCCACAATCGCACCGAATTCCATGATCACCCCGAACCCGGTCGTGGGCGGCTACTTGCCCGGGCATGGCTGGATGCGCGGAGCCCGGACGTCACTGGCCGGGCCTGATCTCGACCAACACAAGAGAAGGGGAGTCTTCGTGCGGAAAGCGATGCGGCGCAGCGGATCCAACGCCGAGTACTGGGATCGCCGATGGGCACAGTCCGGAGCCGACGGCGCGGAATTCAGCGATCGGGCGATCTACCCGATCCGCTTCGCGGAAATGGTGATGAGTGACACTGGAGGGCGGACGCTCGAACTCGGCTGCGGGCAGGGCAGGGTGGTCCGTCACTACCATGGTCGCGGACGCGAGATCACCGGGATCGAACGCAGCGCCGTCGCGGTGCGTGCCATTAAGGCTGCCGATCCCAACGTGGACGTGCGCGTCGGTGACGCCACGAATCTCGATCTGACCGACGGCGAGTTCGACGTGCTGATGGCCTTCGGGCTCTTCCACAACTTAGAGCACGACCTCGACGCTGCAGTGGCCGAATCAGCGCGAGTATTGCGCGCTGGCGGGCGCTTCTGCATCTCGATGCGCCCGGACAACGTGGAAATGCGGCTCAACGAGCGCTACTGGCGCTGGCGACAACGGCAGTCAGCCGGGCCCGAGCAGTTTCACAAGTGGCTCATCGACCCGGATGCCTTCATCTCGCTGCTGGCTAGCCACGGTCTGCTCACCGAGCAGGTGGAGTACGCCCGCAATATGTCCAACCTGTACCGGCTGCCGATGCTGCGCTCGCGGCAGGATGCTGCCGCCCGCGAGCAGGACAGGCGTGCGGGCGGCTACCGACTCAACGCGCTCGGCCGATGGATCGACACACAGCTGATGCGACGCTGGCCCGAACAGTTCTGCAACGCGGTGGTGTTTCTCGGTTCGCGTGATGACGGGAACCGGCGATGAGGCCCGCGGTCGCCGAAGCCGAGGCCGTGCTCGGGACGAAAGCCGAGACATTGCAGGCGCTCGCGCCGCTGATCGCCGACGCCGCGACTGTGCTACCCCTGATGATGTTCACAGTCGTGCGGTGGCAGCGCGAGCGAGCCGCTGTGCTCGACGAACTCCAGGGCCATACGTGGGCGTCCGGGCCGGTGATCGTGCGTAGCAGTGCGCTCGATGAGGACACCCCCACTTGTGCGCAGGCCGGACGCTACACCTCGGTGCCAGCGGTGGTTGGGCGCGAGCCGATCGCGGCCGCGGTCGATGAGGTGGTGGGCTCCTACGGCGATCGTGGGGCTAGGGTTGTGGATCCCTACGATCAAATCCTGATCCAGCCGATGTTGGACGGCGTCGTGTGCAGCGGTGTCGCTTTCACCGGCGACCCTGCGACCGGCGCCCCTTACTTCGTGGCGAACTATCACCTCGGCCGCGACACCGCGGCGGTTACCGCTGGGACCGCCGCCACCGACTTGCACACCTTCTATGCCTGGAACGAGTCCACGGTTCCCAGTGGTGACCCGCGCCTGGACCGGCTGCGGAAACTGGCCGCGGAACTGGAACTCGTTACCGGGTTTCGGCCGCTCGATATCGAGTTCGCCTTCGACGCCACCGACACCCTCTACCTGCTGCAGGTTCGTCGACTGTCCGCACCGCCGGCCGACCCCGCCGGTGTTGCGGCCCACCACGACGCGCTGGAGGCTGTCGCGGCCAGACTGCGCGCCGGGACCGTTCACCCTGTCCTGCTGGGCGATCGAATCGTGCTCGGGGTCATGCCGGACTGGAACCCGGCCGAGATCATCGGGATCCGGCCCCGCCAACTGGCACTGAGCCTGTATCGGCGGCTGATCACCGATTCGGTGTGGGCGGCCTCGCGAGCACGGTGGGGCTACCGCGACGTTCAGGGCTGCCCGTTGATGCACGACTTCCACGGCCTGCCCTACATCGATGTGCGCGCCAGTTTCAACTCGCTGCTGCCCGCCGACCTACCCCAGGACCTGGCCGCGCGAATCGTCACTGTGCAGCTGGACCGACTGGTCGCCGACCCGACCCTGCACGATCGCGTCGAATTCGACATCGCCCTCTCGTGCGCCACTCTGGACACCGGCGACCAATCCCGAGCGCGGCTCGGTGACGCGCTGAGCAAGAAGGAGCACGCGACGCTGGGATCCAGTCTGCGGCGGCTCACCAATCGTATGCTTGCCCCGGCCCACCGCGCGCGTCGCGACGAACTCGCATGGCTGCGCACCCTGGACGTTCGGCGGGACCGGATCAACCAGGTTGACCTCGATCCGGTGACCCGCGCGCGGTGGCTGCTTCGAGACTGCGCGCGCTACGGCACCCCGGCCTTCGCCGGACACGCGCGTCTGGGTTTCGTCGCGGTCGAGCTGCTGCGCTCAATCGAGCGCGCCGGGATCTTGACCGGCGCCGAAGTCGAGGCCTTCCTCGCTGGCCTCGACACGGTGACCAACACGATGATGCGCGAACGCACCGAAGTGGAATGGCACGAGTTCCTGGCACGGTATGGGCACCTGCGCCCGGGCACCTACGACATTTGCTCACAGCGATACGACCAGGCGCCGGAGCTATACTTCACCGAACCCCCTGTACGGCAGCAGTACTCGCGGCCCGAGCCAATCGAACTCTCCCCGGCACAGGTGCGCGCGCTCGACGATGCGGCGTCCGCGGCCGGTTTCGGATACAGCGGCCAAGAGGTGCTGACATTCATCGCGGCGGGGATCATCGGTCGTGAGCAGGCCAAATTCGCGTTTACCCGCCAGTTGTCGGACGCGCTGGCAGCCCTGGCTCAGGCGGGCGCCGAACGCGGCCTGAGCGTGGAGGATTGCTCCTACCTCGACATTGGCATCCTCGACGACCTCTACCAGAGCACCGCCGTGACCCCGGCCCGGCTGCGTGAGGAGGTCGCCCGCGCTCGTGAAGCACACGCGCTGACCCAGCGAATCGTGTTGCCGCCCCTGCTGGTCGAGCCCGAGCAGGTGTTCGCCTTCCATCAACCCCCGAGCGTGGCCTCGTTCATCGGCCACCGGACGGTGATCGCGCCGGTTGTCGTCGTCGAGTCTAGTGATGGCGGCGAGGATTCACTGAAGGGCAAGATCCTGCTCTTGCCCAGCGGCGATCCCGGCTACGACTGGATCTATTCCCATCCCATCGCCGGACTGATCACGGCCTACGGCGGCGTCAATTCTCACATGGCTATCCGCGCCCACCAAACGCGGGTGCCCGCAGTCCTCGGCGTCGGTGAAACGACCTATCAAGCGCTCCGCGGCGCGCGGATTGTCTGCATCGACGCCACCAACCACAGAATCGATATCCTCGCATGACCGACTACACACCGATCCTCGTCTCCCAGAACGTCACCGTGAACCCTGCCACCGGGGAACGACGCGACAGCCTCGACCAGCGCTGGATCCGATTTCTCACCACCTGCGGCCTCCTGCCGATCCCAGTGCCCAACGACCCAGCAACCGCCCAAGCACTGATCGCGGCCACCATCGCCCACGGCGTTCTCCTCACCGGCGGAGTAGATCTCGCCATCTACGGAGGAAACGCCCCCGAACGCGACAGCACCGAAGAGCGGCTGATCAGGTGGGCGCGAACGCGCCATCGGCCACTACTGGGTGTGTGCCGCGGGATGCAGAAACTCGCCACCCACTACGGAGCCAAGCTGGTGCGCACCGACGGGCACGCCGCCGTCGACCACGACATCGAAATCGACGGCACAATCCGCCGAGTCAACAGCTACCACCACTGGACAATCGACCCGATCGACCTGCCCACGCTCTTCCGGGTGACCGCGCGTGCCGCCGACGGCGGAATCGAAGCCATCACCGCAACCTCGGCACTGATAGCCGGCATCATGTGGCACCCCGAACGCCGCGAGGTCGCCGACCCCGCGGACGTGGCGATAGTGCGCGAACACCTGCTGGGTATGGCATGCGTGCGCTGATCCTGGCCGCCGGGCGCGGCTCCCGCATGGGCCGCCACACCAAGGACCGACCCAAGGTATTGCTCGACCTGGACGGGATGAGCCTGCTCGACCGCCACGACCACTCGCTGAGGACCGGTGGCGCGCACCGGATCGCCATCGTGAGCGGTTACCGTGCCGACCTGCTCACCGGCTACGGCGACCGCACCTTTCATGCCCCGCGATGGTCGCAGACCAACATGGTCGTCTCGCTGACCGCTGCGCACGAATGGCTCTGTGCCGCAACATGTCTGGTCGCATACGGTGACATCTTCTATCCCGCCGAGACGGTGCGCGAACTGATCGAGGCGCCCGGTCAGCTAGCCATCGCCTACGATCCACACTGGCTGGCGCTGTGGTCGCGCCGATTCGACGATCCGCTCGACGACGCCGAAACCTTCCGGCTCAGCGAGAGCGGTAACGTCTCCGAGATCGGTTCTCGCGCAAACAATCTCGCTGACGTCGCGGGTCAGTTTATGGGATTGCTGCGCTTCACCCCCGCAGTGTGGGAACGTGTCTGCCGACACCTGAGCGGTCTAGATCCCGAAGTGCGTGATCGGCTCGACACGACTTCGCTGCTGGCGGCGCTGATCGCCGACGGCGAGCAGGTCACCGCCGTGGCATGCACCGGGCCGTGGGGGGAGATTGACCACCCCACCGACTTGGACCTCTACCGAAGCGCGATGTGCACCGCCGGAAAGGATCCTGGGCGATGATCATCTGGCTGATCGGGATGTCGGGTGCGGGTAAAACCACCGTGGGCACAATTCTCGCGCAGCGACTGCGCACGACCCGGCCCGGGCTGGTCTACCTCGACGGGGACCTGCTACGCGAAGTCTGGGGTGATACTCCCGGCCACGACGTCTCCGGCCGGAAACTCAACGCCCACCGCCTCTCACACCTGTGCGCCCTGCTGGACGCCCAGGGTCTCGATGTCGTCGCTGCCGTGCTGTCGATCTTCCCATCCTGGCAGGCATGGAACCGTGTCACCTTTACCGACTATGTCGAGGTGTTCCTCGACGTCCCGATGTCGGTCCTGCGGGCGAGGGACACCAAGGGCCTCTATGCGGCGGCTGCCGCCGGGAACCTCACCGACGTGGTCGGCGTCGATATCGAGTTCCCGCGCCCACCCGCACCAGACTTGACGCTGGACTCCTCCGGCGACAACGGCACGCCGGTGCAGCTCGTGGACGAGATCCTGGCATACCTGGCAAACCGCGAAAAGCACCCGGTGGAGCGAGGATGAAACAGAAACTTCGCGCCGTTGCCGCGGCGCTGGCCGCGATCGAGTTGACCGCTGCGGCGCTGACTCATTGGCATCGGCGGTCGTTCCCCTGGTTGATCACGCGGGCCGACGCCAGCCCCGTCCTGCGCTCAGATGCCGTGCGAGTCCACCGCTCCTTTGACCCTGAGCTCGGCTGGTGCCGTGTCCCCGGCGAAGGCGGGACCGAGCGCACCGAGCACGGACTGAGTAGCTACAGCGTCGATGAACGCGGCCGGCGCACCAATCCTGCGCACCCGCGCAGCTACTCGGCGCCCATCGCGTGCTTCGGCGACAGCTTCACGTTCTGCCGACTCGTCGACGACGACCAGACCTGGCCGTATCACCTGTCCGAACTCACCGGAACCAACGTCGCCAACTACGGCGTCGGCAACTACGGCCTGGACCAAGCGCTGCTGCGCTTCGAACGGGAACTGCCCACTCTCGACGCCCACGTGGTCATGATAGGGGTGGTGCCCGAAACCATCGCTCGGATCCAGTCGGCGTGGAAGCACTACTTCGAGTACGGCAACACCCTGGCTTTCAAGCCCCGGTTCGAGCACAAAGACGGCCGACTTATCCTGCACCCCAGCGTAATCCGAGAAAGTAGAGACTTCCTCGACTATCATCGTCATCTTGCCCATGTCCGCGCGATCGACGGTTTCTACCACCGCAAATTCCGCCGCGATCTGCTCGGGTTTCCCTACAGCCTGCGCCTGGCAGGCCGCGCTCGCCGACACCTCCCGATCTTGTTCCACCTCACGGTCGGACGGCTGCGCGGGCAACCCGAGGCCGGGTTCTCACGCGCGTTCGAGGTCATCGTGCGCGAGAATCACGCCTTGGCCGCACGCCTGTACAGCGAAGCGGCGTCGACAGCGCTGTTGGAAGCATTGATCATCCGCTTCGTCACCACCTGCACGAGCGCGGGCAAACAGCCGCTGCTGGTGCTCATCCCCCAACCCGGCGACCTGACCGATACCCAGGCGGCGCACGAGCGCTTCTACGCTGAGATCGAAGCCTGGCTGCCGGTTGTCGACCTCACCGCGGTGTTTCGCGCCGAACCCGACCGCGCGGGCCTCTACACCCGAGGAAGGCTCGGCCCGCATCCCAGCGACCGCGCCAACCGCCTCATCGCCGCGACGATCGCCCACCGCCTCGCCTCGCTCGCACCGGAGAGTTCATGACCGGCAACAACATCGCAGCAACGACCACCGGCAAACCCGTGCGAGGACACTCGCGCCGGCTGGATCCCTCCGACAGCGCCGGACTGATTGCGGTCGCGGGCGAATCGATGTTCGCCAACTACTCGCAAGCACCTCTGGTTGTCGACAAGGGCCACGGCTGCTACCTCGTCACTGTCGAGGGCACACGCTACCTGGACTTCACTGCAGGCAACGCAGTCTCGTGCCTGGGCTACAGCCATCCCGCCGTCACCGCGGCGATCGCCAGCCAGGCCACACGAATCCTGCACAGCTCCAACCTTGTTCACAATCGCCAAGCCATCCTGCTCGCCGAACAGCTCTGCGCGCGAACGCCATTCGACCGCGCCTTCTTCTGCACGAGCGGTTCCGAAGCGAACGAAGCCATGCTGAAACTGGCGCGCCGGTACCACCACGAACGCGGCCAGCCCCGCACCCACATCATCTCCACCACCACCGGCTTTCACGGGCGAACCTACGGCGCGCTGTCGGTCACCGGCGCCGCCCGCCACAAGACCGGCACCGGCCCGCACCTGCCCGACGTCACTCATATCCCGTTCAACAGCATCAACGCCGCCGCATCCGTGATCGGGCCCCACACCGCGGCGATGATCGTGGAAACCGTCCAAGCCGAAGCCGGCGTCCTGGTGGCCGACCATGCCTACCTGCGAGGCCTGCGGGAGCTCTGCGACCGGCACGGCGCGCTGCTGCTGTTCGACGAAGTCCAGACCGGTGTCTGCCGAACCGGGCCGCTGCTTTCGAGCCGGGTGATCCCCGATGCCTGCTCGCTGGCCAAAGGCCTCGCCGCCGGTTTGCCGATCGGTGCGGTCCTGGCCCGCGAAAACCTCGCCTCCGCGTGGCCGGTCGGCAGCCACGCCAGCACCTTCGGCGGCAATCCTGTGACCGCGGCGGCGGCTGCGGCCGTTCTGCAAACCCTGGACGCCGAGAACATTCCCGAGCACGTGCAGCGCATGGGCGCGATCCTCGCGGCCGGACTCGACGCGCTCGTGGCCGACCCCAACGTCCCTGCGGTCGCCACACGCGGTGTCGGCCTGCTACGCGGCCTCGAACTCGACGACACCGTCGATGCGGACGCGGTCCTCACACAGCTGCGAGAACACGGTCTGCTGCTATCCGTCGTCGCGCAACGGGTTTTGCGGTTCACGCCCCCGCTGGTGATCACGGACGCGGAACTCGCATCAGGCCTCGCTACTCTAGGCGCGGTGCTTCGCCAGCGCGGGCCCCGAACCCGGGCGCTCGCCTCTACCAGCAAGGGATGAGAACACCAGTGAGGATCCTCGTCATCGGACCCGGCGGCCGCGAGCACGCCATCGTCAAAGCGCTCGCCCGCGACCCCGAAGTCACCCAGCTGCACGCCGCGCCGGGCAACCCCGGCATCGCCGCACAAGCGACGTGCCATCCAGTCGACGCCTGCGACGGGCCTTCGGTCGCAGCGCTGGCCGCCGAACTCGGCGTGGACCTCGTCGTCGTCGGGCCCGAAGCGCCCTTGATCGCCGGAGTCGCCGACGCGGTGCGCGCAACCGGAATCGCCTGCTTCGGCCCCACCCAAGCCGCCGCGCAGATCGAGGGCTCCAAAGCCTTCGCCAAGGACGTCATGGCCGCAGCCGGAATCCCGACCGCGAAATCGCGCACCTGCACGAATAGCGACGAAGTCCGGGCCGCACTCACTGATTTCGGCGCGCCCTACGTGGTCAAGGACGACGGCTTGGCCGCAGGCAAAGGCGTGCTGGTCACCGACGACCTCGATGCTGCTCTGGCCCACGCCGCCGGCTGCGAAAAGGTTCTGGTCGAGGAATTCCTGTCCGGGCCCGAGTTTTCAGCGTTCTCGCTCTGCGACGGCACCCGCAGTGTGCTGCTCGCGCTCGCCCGGGACTACAAACGCCTCGGCGACAGCGATGCCGGCCCCAACACCGGCGGCATGGGCGCCTACTCACCGGTCTCCTGGCTACCCGCCGAAGTCGAGGACCATCTTGCCGAGGCGGTCGTAGAACCGCTACTGGCAGAACTGGCACGCCGCGGCACACCATTCGCGGGCGTGCTGTTCCCGGGCCTGATACTCACCAACAGTGGAGTCAAGGTCATCGAATACAACGCCCGATTCGGTGACCCCGAAACCCAGGTCGTACTCGAACGTCTCGAGACCCCCCTCGCCGGGCTGTTGATGGCGTGCGCGACCGGCACACTCAAAACCGACACCAACCTGATCTGGAGCCCCGACACAGTCGTCAACGTCGTCGTCGCATCCGACGGCTACCCCGGCAACCCGGTCACCGGTGACACCATCACCGGCTTGGATGCCGCAGCCGCCATCGACGGCGTCGACGTCCTACACGCAGGCACAGCGCACAGGCAGGACGGCGCACTCATCGCGGCGGGCGGTCGACTGCTCAGCGTTCTCGCCCGCGCTGCCGACCCGAGCCAGGCACGCCAAAAGGCATACCAAGCCCTCGACCACATCGAATTACGGGGACGAATAACACGCAGTGACATCGCCGCCGACCTCACCTGAATTAGCCAGGGCGTCTCGAATCGCCCAGAGCGTGAGCGGAACTCACATGGACTCCTCCGGTTGGCCGCTGATCTCCCGCGAATACCCCTTCACCTACAAACTCGGTCGGATCCGTCGCGATCGCATCCTCGGACGCGACGGAGCCGAGCACACCCACACCATCATCGAGAACGTCGGCGCGGTCTACGTCATCCCGCTCACCCACGATGGCAATATCGTGCTGCTTCAGCAATACCGGCAGTCATTGCAACAATGGATGTGGGAACTTCCCGCCGGGTCGCGGCACGACCACACCGGTCCACTTGCCGAACTCGCAGCCCAGGAACTCCTCCAGGAGGCTGGCGCGACAGCGGCCTCGTTCGAACACCTCGGCTTCTTCCAGGACAGCGTGCCGATCGCCGACTCGCGCTGCGACTTCTATCTTGCCCACGACACAGTCATCGACCGGCCACAATTCCTAGGACGCACCGAACTCATCACGCGCCATCAGGTGCCGATCGAGACAGCACTGAACATGGCCCGGACCGGCGAGATCAGCGACGCCCGGTCAGCACTGTGCCTGCTGCGCGCAGCAGAACTGATGCCGACAGGGTGCCATGTACCCACGAACGACTTCGCATCAAGGCATCCAGCAAATGATCCAGCCGATACTTCCCACACTGCCGACAGTTAGCAGTATTGGTCGCGCAAGTCTCTCTCGATGCACGTCGATCGTGTTGATCGACACGATCCTGCACGGTTGCAGAAATCGGCGACTTCGGTAAATGTGTCTGCGCCAATTCGGAACTCCTGGCCCAGGCCGGTAATTGCCTGTATCTGCCGCCTGGTGTGGGAACGCATCATCGACCAACTCGATCCTGAGACACCATATCTGCACGGTCACCGAGCCGAGTACGAGACAGGTCTTACACACACTTCACGCGAACGGTCATCGGGTACAAAGTCATCCGACCGCGCCGTCAAGTCGGCGCCGCGCAACGGGACTACGAATGTGCGTCGAACCGTGTGTTAATAGGGCTTGAGCAGCCGGGCTCAGTCCTAATGGGTTCGATCGAGATAGATCGACCAAGTCGCGGGATATCGCGCAGAACGACGTGGTGTTCTCGTACCGTCCATCCCCTGGCATCCTGGCTACGGTTACAAGCGTTTCAGGATTGCGGATCCGCATTGAGGTAGTGGACCACAAATGGACCCCCAATGGACCCTTTCCGGGCTTGTAATGAGCCACCCGGTTCCGACAGGCTGATGCATGGGCGCAACCGCATGGGGCCGCCCAATCTTGTCGTCGAGATGCAGAGGGGTGCAGCGGTTTTGAACTTCGGAACGGAACTGTCTGGTGCTACTGAGAGCTCGGGATCGCCGATGGTGCGAGTTGGCGACTCCGCAGACTTGGGCATAGTCGGCGCGCGCTGAAACTCTACGCCGCATCCACGGAAATCGGTCGCGGCACAACAGGGGTGCGGCGAAGCGGTGTCTAGCGGGAATGGAAGGTCTTGAATGGTTCCGACTCTGATCATCGTCGTGTTGCCGACGTTCGCGGCTATCGGGTACGTGATTTGTCGACACGTGTGGTTGCCGGACTACCAGCGTTCCGGGCGCAGCGTGGTGCCACACGCGTCAAGCAACGACCGAGTTGAGAAGTCGGGCCGATGATCACCACGGAAAATACGCTCGACGAGCGGTGGATCGCGACGATGCCCGGTGCGCGCGTGATGTGGCGGGCTCTGGACTCCGAGGTTTTCCGGCCCGAGGAGTACGCGTTTCCCGCACCAGTGAGGTTGCTGACGCAGCTGCGTCTGGCATGCCACCTCCAGGTCGGAATGACGAGTTCGTTCGAGAGCGGGTCGGCTGGTCCTGGCGGGGCAGAGATCGCGGCGGGTACCGGTGCCGAGTGTGAGATCAGCGTGTTGGTGGGCGAGATCGACGATTTCGTGGCCGGGATGGTGCGGGACTTGGGCGTGGACTCTCGACGCGGGTCGCCCCAGCGAGACAGCATCGGGCAGGTCTTGGCACGCCATATCGGCTTGTACGCGCGCTCGGTCAGGCTCGGCGAACACCTGGACCCCGGCCACCGGCACGCTGGCGAGTTGCTCATGCAGGCGCGCCAGTACGAGCGGCTTCTCACCGAGGCAGTACTGGGCCGTATCCGACTGCCGGCGCGAAAGGCACGAACCGTGCCGAGCGCGCATCCCGATCACCGGGTCGGCACCGCTCACAACGATGCCCAGGCCCAGCCGGTGGCTGATGACGCTCGGCGACCACCAGCCGTGGCTGGTTCCGGGCTACCGGCGCGAAGTGGAAATGCGGCTGCGTGGTGAATCCATGGCTATTCCGGTCGAACGCCGTCGTGGTCATTGTGACCGACGCGCTGTACGACCTCGATGATGTGATCGCGATCTGGATCGCGGCGCGTGTGGTGGGCCACGGTCGGCTGGTGGTCGTGTCGGCTGACGATCCAGGCGGGCGCCGTGCCCGTGTGCTGCGCGCCTTCCTCGACGGATTGGGGCGTGGGGACGCCCGGGTCGTGGGGGGCTCGGAGTTGCCGGGTTCGCCGCAGCGGTTCGTGCTGCCTGACGATCTGGTCCCCGACATCTCTTCTGGCGCTGTCGAATCGGGGGTGGTGGAGGCTTTGGTCGACTTGTGCGAGCAGTCCGAGCCGATCGTCGTGGGGATGGCGCCGTTGACCGACCTGGCGCGCGTGCTGGTGGCCAGGCCCGATCTCGCCGAGGCGATCACCCTGTTTCAGATGGGTGGATGGCTCGACGCGTATCGGGACATGTCGCGCGCCTCCCACAATCTCAGGCTGGACCCCGCGGCCGCGGGGCTGGTCCTGCGGATGGTTCCGGCGCCGAAGCTGCTGCTGTCGACCCACACCAATGACGCTCGGCTGCGGCTCACGCCGGACTCGCCGCTGATGGGATGGCTCACCGGCCCGGACGCGCCCGCGGAGACGGCCGTGATCGCGGCGAACGCCGAGGGGTGGTTCGCGCGTCGGCCGTCGAGCACGGTGGGTGATCGGTCGTGGCGGCCGGGCAGCTGGATGGCCGACCCGCTGGCATTGGCGTGGGCGCTGGGTGTGCCGGGCGTGGTCGAGTCTGCTGCGGAGACGATCCGTGTCGCGGCGGACGCGCGCATGTATCGGGTGCTGCGCGGCGCGTCGGTAGAGGTCTCGACCCGGATCGACACGGCCGCGTTCCATGCCTGGATGTCGGAGTGCCTGCCGCTCGGCGCGCACCCGATCGACACCGCAACAGAACCGACGCGAACGCGGGTCCCGCGGTGAGTGAGCATTGCGTCGCGCAAGCGCGACGGCTGGCCGACGGGTGGGCGGGCGAAGAGCCACCATCGCGGGCTGCTGGAGTCTCGCCCTTCGGTCTGTCGCGGGAGCGCGCGGCGTCCGTTCGGTCTGGACGCTGCGGGTGTCGACCACTGAATCCCAGTTCCTTTGAGGAGGTCGTTGTTGTGCGTGCGATTGTGCCCGCCCTCGTCACCGGCACGGCTGCGGTGACTGCGCTGCACCCCGTGTTCGACCTGTGCGGTCTGGCCGCTGTGGCGGTGTGCTGGCTACCGGTCCCGGAGGACCCGGTGGAACTTGTTGCGGGGCAGCCGGTGCCGGTCGGTTACGACATCGTGGTCTGTGACCGGGACACCGATCTCGATGCTGCGGTGGAGATCACGGGCGCGGCAGTGGGTGGGCAGTGGCGGCGTTCGATGATCGTCGCGGGCCACGACCTGCTCCCGGCCTTGGACCGGATGTTCATGCTGAGGTCGAACGTCGGCGAGGACGTGTTGACCGAGCTGCGGGGATGGTGGGTGGATCGCGCGCTCGCGGAGCGGCCGCGGTTGATCGACACGGCCTGGGATCTTGGCGGCAGGCCGCGCACAGCGGCGAGTCCGTTGGCGGTCTCGTGTGGGCGGGCCGACTTGCAGAGCATGGTGATCGGTCTTGATCCCGGGCCGGAGGGGTTGGAGCGGGCCGCGCTGACTGGTGCGGTCGCGGTGGCGTTGCTGGCCGCCACCGCTCTGGTCGGGGCCGGGTATCGGTGGTCGCGGCCCGGCCTGGATCTGGATGCGATCGTGACCGCGGCGCTGGCTGACCCGGCACGGAGGACGCCGTGACCACCACCCCCTCCGCCGCCGCTGCGGCTGGCCCGTTGATTCGGGACGACATTCCGCACTCGGCGCGGGTGTGGAACTACTGGCTGGGCGGCAAGGACTACTACGAGATCGACCGGATCGCGGGCGATGCGGGGATCGAGATCTACCCCGGCATCATCGACGTGGCGCGGCACTCCCGCGAGGTCTTGCTTCGGGTTGTCCGGTTCGTGGTGCGCGAGTGCGGAATTCGCCAGATCCTCGATATCGGTCCCGGGCTGCCCGGGATGTCGAACACTCACGAGGTCGCGCAAGGGATCGAGCCCTCGGCGCGGGTGGTGTATGTCGACAGTGACCCGTTGGTGCTCACTCACGCTCGTGCTCTGCTCACCTCGACCACCCCGGAGGGGGTGGTCGGTGTGGTCGACGCCGACCTGCGCGATTCAGCCGGGCTGCTCGCTGCCGCGTACGCCACGCTGGAGCCCGGGGAACCGGTCGCGATCCTGCTGATGGGGGTGCTGGGCTATGTCTCGTGGGATGAGGCCCGCTACGCGGTGCAGGCGCTGCGCGCCGCCGTGCCCGACGGTAGTTATCTGGCGATCTGGGACGGGGTCACCACCTGTGAGGCCCACACCCGATGGTGGGACCTGTACCCCGAAACCGGTGCCACCCCCTACCGCCTCACCTCCCCAGCTGGTCTCGAATCACTGTTCTCGGGAACGGAATTGGTGACACCGGGGGTGGTGCCGATCGACCGGTGGCGTCCCACGCGGACACGGTTCACCGGCGACCGCGGTGCGTTGCCTGCCCAGGGCGGGCTGGGCCGAATCCATGGCGGGCGAGCATGGTGACCCGCGCGATGGCCGCCCCCGCCCGGACGTCGCGGCGAGACGGTGGCGGGCAACGCGATCGCGCGGCGCCGGACTCGCCGGCTGCGCCGGGACTCGGCGGCGCGGCCGCGGAAATGGGCGTGGGGTTGTCCTGGGCGCGGGTGATCGAGTCGATGACCCAGCCGTGTTCGTCCGGGTCCCGGCTGGGCGGTCTGGCTGTGCAGATGGCTGAGGCCCTCGTTGAGGGCGCCCATCACTCTTGTGATGGCGCGCTGGCGCGTGAGTGGCCGCGGGTGTGTGCGGAGGAGTTCGACACCTGCGTGGCGGGCGTCGGAAAAGCATTGGCAGAGGGGAGTTTTCGATGAGTCTGTGGCGAGCGGATGCGCCGCCGGACCGGCGGTGGCCCGCGAGGGTCCGCCACCACGATCCGCTGGTGCTGGATCTGGGTGGGCTGGGTAGCGATCCCGGTGCCTGGCTGGCGCTGTGGCTGGTCGCGCGCCAAGTCGATGGATTGGCCATGGTCGTGACGAGCCACGAACGGGGCCACGCGCTGCACCGCGGGGAGCGCGCGCAGCTGGCGCGGGTGATCCTGGCCGACACCGGCCGCGAAGGCGTGGTTGTGGTCGCGGGCCCATGGGGCGGTGATCCGGGGGCGCCGTGGCGCGCGCACGGGCTGGTCCCGCCCGAAACATTGGTTCCCTCCCATGAACTGGGCTCGACGCTGGTGCGGATCCTGCCCGGCTACCCCCCTTCCGGACTGCTTCGGATGTCGCGCCCGATCCGGTGGGTCTGTGCGGGACCATTGACGAACCTCACGCGGCTGCACGCGGTGGACACCAGGTTCCGGTGGGGACTGATGCGCCGCATCGACCTGGTCCTGGTCGACCGCTACACCGATGCCGACCCGGCCGCCGAGGCTGTGCTGGCGGCGGTGAAGTCGGTGACGGTGGTGCCCTCGGAGCTGCTGGCCAGGCCGGACCTGCGGATCTGGCCGCCGGAGGAGGAGAATCCCGCAGGACAGCTGTGGGACACGCTCGGTATCTCCCAGCAACCCGGCATGGCACGGTTCCATGGCCACCTGCGGCAGTGGGCCCTCCACAGCGCGGACGGCGGCGTAGCGCTGGCCACCCTCGTGGGCGTGACCACCGCGCTGGGCGAAGGCGTGGAACTGGCTCCGCCGCCGGTTGGGCGGGCCGACCGCGCGCGGATCGGTGGCTCCCAGAGATTCGACCGCGCGATCGTCGCCGATGTAGACGCGACACAGCTGCGCGCACGCATCGCCACCGCGCTCACCGCCCCGGACCCGACCGGCGCACCGGACCCGATGCGCAAGCGTCGCGGATTGCCCGGGTTGGTGTCGCCATGACCCCCGGCGTGGGTCGCGACGGCCGGGGCGAGCGGAGGTTCAGCCCGTGGTGAGGACGGACGCGTTCGAGCGGACGCGTGATCCGGTGGCGGTGCTGTCGACGGTGCGGGCCGGCTACGGAGCGGTCGCGCCTCTCGAACTCGATGAGACGGGGTCGGGGTTGCTGATACTCGGCTACGACCTCGCTGTGGCCGTGCTGAACGATGCTGGAAGTCTGTTCACGGCCGATAGCGGTGTGTGGGAGCAGGCGGTCACAACCGGCGGGCGGTGCCCGATGCTGCCCGCGACCGCGTTCGCGCCCAGCGCGGCGCGCGGTGAGTCCGTAGTGGCGCATCGGCGCGGCTATCGGGTGGCCATCGCGGGTGTGGACGAGCATGCGGTGCGCGCCGAGACCGCACGCGTGGCACGCGAGCTGATTGGCCGGTTCTGTGCCGACGGCCACGCGGATCTGCTGGGCCAGTACGCGATCCCGCTCGTCACTCACGTCATGGACGGCGTGCTGGGATTCACGCCCGAGGTCGGCCGCGAGGTCGCGGACGCGGTGGCCGAGGTCCGTGCCGCCGCCGACCTCGCGGCGGCGGGCGCCGGGATCAGCCGCGCGCTCGCGGTGATCGGCGCGGTCGTCGCGGCCCGGCGCGCACACCCGGCCCGCGATGTGATCTCCGCATTGCTCGCCGCCACCGACGTATCGTTCACAGATCTCGACGTGGCCGCCATCGTGGCCCGTATGCACCTGATGGGGATGGTGCCGACCTGGCAGTTCATCGCCTCGGGGCTGCGGCGGCTGATCACCCGCACCGGCGAGGACACCGACGACATCGACGTGGTCGGCGGATCGGTGACCATCGCTTCGGCTCTGGAAGAAGTCCTGATCACCGACCCGCCGGTGGCGGCGGTCACCCGGTGGACCGCACAGCCACAACTGTTCGAGGGTGAGGCGGTCGGGCGCGGGATCCCGGTGGTGGTCAGCATCCAGGCCGCCGACACCGATCCGGCGGTGACCGGCTCGAGCGCTCATGCCGAGCACCACCCGCGATCCATCGGCAACCGATGGCATCTGGCGTGGGGGCTGGGCCCGCGTGGATGCCCGGCAGCCTCACTGGCCAGGATCATCGCCGAAACCGCGCTCGAACAGATCCTCGACACCGTCCACGATGTCGAGCTGGCCGTCGAACCAATCGAATTGCTCTGGCGTGGAAGAGGATTCGACCGCAACCTGGTCGCCCTGCCGGTGACGTTCCCGCCCGTCACTCCTGTGACCACGACACCAAGGAGTCCGCTGTGAACGCGTTGAACAGTCCTGCCACACCCACCGCCGGAATTTCACTGGTCGGTGAGGTCGAGGGCCGAATCCCGCTCTACACTGAGGAATTCGCCGCCGACCCGCATGCGGCCTACCGGGCGATGCGGCGGCGATGGGGCGCGCTGGCGCCGGTGTGGCTGGCGCCGGAGGTGCAGGCCACGCTCGTGCTCGATCTGTACCGTGCCCGCGAGATTCTCAACGACGAAGTCCAGTTCCCGGCCGATCCCCGGTTGTGGCAGCGTCACGTCCCGCCGGGCTGCCCGCTGCTGCCGATGATGGAATGGCGACCGAACGCGTTGCGTTCGGTCGGCGCGACCCGCCAGCGCTACCGCAGGGCGACCAACGACGCTCTGGACGGCGTGGATATCAACACCATCTCGCGAATGGTCGAGCGCCTGGCCGACCCGCTGATCGACGCCGTCGCGGCCACCGGCACCGCCGACGTCCTGACCGACTACGCACTGCCGCTGACGTTCGCGGTTCTCAACACCCTGCTCGGTTGCCCCGCCGAAACCGGTCGTCAGGTAGCACGGGCGAGTGCTCTGATGTTCGAATCCACCGACACCGCGGCGGTGAACCAGATGCTCGACGACGCGCTGATCGGAGTGGTGCGGCTCAAACAGGCACGTCCGGCCGACGACATCGCCACCCGATTGGTCGAGCACGACACGCGCCTCGACGACATCGAACTGATCAACGCGCTCGTCACCTGCTACGCCGCCGGAATCGAGCCCCTGACGAATCTGATCACGAACACGCTGGCGATGATGCTCACCCACGACAGCCGTTCCGGCGCAGCAGGATTCGCGCTGACCACTCGTGATGCCGTCCGGCACACTCTGAGCACCGACCCGCCGCTGGCGAATTTCTGCATCACCTATCCGGTCGCGCCGAAGTGGATCGCCGGTTGCGAGGTGCCGGCCCACGAGCCGTTGGTGGTCAGCATGGCCGCATGCAGCACCGACCCGGCGCTGAGCACCGGCACCTGGGTCACCGGGGACTGGGGACTCGGATTCGGCACCGGCATCCACCGCTGCCCCGACACCGCCCAGAAGATCGCCGTGATGGTGGCCACCGACGCCATCGACTACCTCCTCGACAAACTGCCCGAGATCACGATCCCCGACCCTGCCGCGCTGCAATGGCGCCTGGGCCCCTTCCACCGCGCGCTGCAGAGGCTGCCGGTCACGTTCCCTCCGGTCCGTCATCGATGACCGACACGCAATCCTGCCCGATCCATTCCCTTCCCGGCGCGTCCCGGTGAACCCGGTTCGCCCACGAACGACCAGCTAGGTGATGTGACATGAATACGACACCCCTGCTCGGGATGCCGCGACTGGACGCGGCCGCCGACCCCGACATCGTGGCAGCACTGCGCCCGGTGATAGTCGGCGAGCACGCCCAGTTGCACGCCGCGGCGGCGACGGCCGCGGCGGCGGTCGACGATCTGCCGGTCGGGTCGGGAACCTTCCATGAACGCGCCCACGCCGGCGCACGGCAGTTGCGGGCGTTGTTCGGCGCGCTCGGGCGCACCCCGCAAGAAGTGTTCGCCGACCCCGAACTCGCGGGCGCGGCGATCGACGCTGCGGCGGTCGCCGCGGTCCCGGCGATGCTGGCGTTCACCGGCACAGTCGATCTCACCGTGGGCCCGACAGTGCGGCTCGGCAACGGTTCGCCCTATCAGCAGCGGCTGCTGGCAGCCCTCAATGCCGGTGCCGCGCTGGGTGTTCGGGTCCACACCGAACTCGGCGGTACCAACGGCGCCGACGTGCGGACGTTGGCGATCCGCGACCGGGCGCGGGGTGGATTTCTGCTGCGGACACCCGACATCGACCCCGTCACTGGCGGTGCGGCGGCAAAGAACATGCCCAACGTCGCCGATCGCGACACCCCGGTGGTCGCGACCGTGTCCGCGCGCCTGGTGGACGGACGCGCCGACTACGGAGTGCACCTTTTCCTGCTCGACCTGCGCTCGGCGGCGGGCCTGGCCGAGGGGGTCCGCGTGACGGAGTTGTCGCAGACCGACACGCCGATGCCGCACGCGCGTGTGACCTTCGACGACGTATTCGTTCCCGAGGATGCGTTGCTCGGCGGAACCCATTGCCAGATCGCCGATGGCGTGATCCGGATGCGGGGCAGCAAACCCGAGATGTTCCGCGTCGGCGCGGGCGATTTCACCGCCGGCCGAAGTGACCTGTCCACCGCTGCGCTGGCGATGACACGCGCCGCGCTGGCCGGGGTGGTGAACTACGCGCTCCAGCGTCGTCCCGACCCCAACGGTCCGGCGCTGATCGAGCGCGGTCACGTGATCGACACACTCGTCACCGATATCGCCGCCGTCTACGCCGCGACCTCGATGGCCCGTCGGCTGCGGACCGTGCGCGCCCAGGGACTGGCCCCGCACGCCCACGCGCGCCTGGCGATGCTCACCAAGCCGCTGGCCTCGAATCTGGCATGGCAGGTACTGGACCGGTGCCAAACCCTGGCCGGTGCGCAGGGACACATGCGGGCCAACCGCATCCCGGACTGGGTCGGCGCCGCGCGCGCCATCCGGACCGCCGAAGGCGCCAACGATCTGCTCCAGTTCGCGGCGGGGCGCCACGACACAGCACAGGTGTGGCTGCCCGGAACCGCGGGAGCCTGGCCGGGCAGCGTCGCGCTGGCAGTCCGGGAACGCGGCGTGAGCGACGCGATCGCCCAGTCGGACTGGAAACGGCTCGATGTCAAGGGATTCGACGGCGCCGCCATCGCACGCTCCGAGGCGGCGGCGACACGGATCGCGGCCGCCTGCCTGGCCGCCGATCGCAGCCTGACCCTCGATCCCCGCGGGCGCGAACTGCTCACCGCGCTGCTCGGCGAACACACCTGCGCCGCGATCGACAAGCACGGCACGTGGTACCAGCGCAACAGGGACCTGACCCTCGCCGAGCTCGACGCTTTCCAGGACCAGCGCCACGCCCACCGCGAAGTGCTCGCCGAACACCTGCCCACCCTGGTCGCCGCCTTCGCTGTCAAGCCCCTGCCCGGTGCGGACATCTTCAAAGAGAACTACCTCAAGGAGGGCTGAGCGAATGCAGGACACGACACCCACTTCACCTATGGCCCGAGGCCGCACGACAGGACGCACCACCACCGACCCGGCGACAGCCGGCAGCGCCACGATCGGGTCGTCGGAAGGCGCACGCGGGCAAGGTCTTCGGGGATCCAGTGCGCGGTCGAGCGTGCGCACCCTCACCCGGCATGCCCGCGCGCGCGAAGCGCGGGCCGGGATGGTGGTGCCGGCGTTGTGTCGTGCGGTGGCCGAGGTGGTGGGTGTCGCGGCCTCGGGGATCGGTGGCGGGACCGATTTCGTGCGCCTCGGTGGGACCGGCACCGATTCGGCCGCGGTGCTCGCGGTCCTGCGCGCGTACGGGGCACCGCCGGATCTACTGGTGACCCATCCCCGGATCGGGGATGCGGCGGCCATCTTGGCTGCCCACCCGGTCCCGACGGTCAGCGCCGACCCCGCTACCCGCGCACCGGGGGCACATCCGGTGTCGTTCCAGCAGCGAGCCCGCCTGGAACTGGCCGCGCGCACCGGCCCGGCGACGCACCGCCGCCACGCCCACGCGGTGGTGCTCACCGGCGCCGACCCCGCCCGGCTGCTGACCGCGTTGGCGCTCATCGGGCAGCGACATCCCGCGCTGCGCACCGGAATCCGGCACACCCCGGTTGGCTGGCAGCAACTGATCCACCCAAGGCCCGTGCTCGATGTCGACCCGACCCCGGTGACCGGCCCCGGTGACGCCCGCCGCCGCGCGCTCGACGCGCTCGCGGGTTCCCGCTTCGACCACACCGGCGGCGCGCCGCTGGCTCGGTGGACACTGGCCGGCACCGGCCCGATCCTTTTGCTGGTCTTGGTCGCCGACGAGCTGGTGTGCGACACCCGCTCGTGGCGCGCGCTGCTGCGTGAGCTGGCCCTGGCCTACCGCGCCCCCGACGAGATCGGGCCACCCCCGCCGAGCCCCGGCGACTACACCCGCTGGCAACGGCAGTTGACACCACCGCAGGTCTACCAGCAACAGCTGGGCTGGTGGACCACCCGGCTCGGCGGTTACGAGCCCGGACTGCTCGCCCCCGCCGGGAGCGCGAGCACCGGCCCTTCGGCCGGGCTGCGCGTGAGTGTGCCGCTGTCGGCGACGGTCACCCACGGGTTGGGCGGCGGGCACGCCAGCCTGCTGCGCACCCTGATCACCCTGACCGCCGTCCATGTGGGGGCCTGGGCGGGTGCCGGGGATGTGGTGGTCGCGACCGAGCTGGCCTCGCGCACCGACAGCCTCGCCGCCACCGTCGGCATGATCGCCGCCACCCGCCCGCACCGCCTCCACCTCACCGGAGCCCGCGATCGGCACGCGCTCGCCGAGACCGTGCGCGACTGGTGGGCACAGGGCTGGCATCGCGGCGCGGTCCCGATCGAGGACCTCAGCACCGAACTCGACTGTGACCTCGACGCCGTCGCGGTGTCCTACGCGGGCCAACCGCGCGGCACGCTACCGGTCATCGGGACCGAACCACCCGTCCCGCTGCGCCTGCCACCCACCCGCCAGCACCGCACCCTCGACATCGCCGCGCAACACCAGCACGGCGTGCTGACCCTGCGTGCGCGCTACCGCACCGACCGCATCCAACGCCGCGCCACCCAGCGAATCCTCCACGCCATCACCACCGACCTGCGTGCCCTCACCACTGGAGCCCGCACCCGATGATCACCACCTCCAGCCCCCCGATCTCGCCGCCGCGTCCGGTACCGCAGTTGTCGGTCGCGGCGGCGGTCGCGGCGTCCGCGGTCGCCGCCCCCGAGGCGATCGCTGTTGTCGACGGCGAGGGCCGGGCCTGGACGTGGGAGGATCTGGCGGTCGCGGCCGCTGAGATCGTGATCGAGCTGACCGAACGCGGGATCGGCCCCGGTGACCGGGTCGCGGTCTTCGCCCCCTCATCGTCGGCGTCGCGGGTCGCGGCCTGGGTGGCGGTGTGGGCGTTGACCGCGGTCCTGGTGACCGTCGACGCCGACCTGCCGCCCGACCACCGTGGCGCCGTGCTGGCCCGCACGACCCCGGCCCGTCTCCTCACTCCCGGCCCGGACGCGCCGGAGGCGGCCGTCCCGGTCACGCGCTTGGCCGGGGATCACCCGTACCCGGGACGCTCGTGGGACGCGGCCGGGTGGGCGCACCGGGTCCTGCTCGCCGCGGGCGAGCCCAATCCGCTCACCGCCGCGTACCTGCACCACCGCAGCCTCGACACCGGCTACCTGATCGGCGCGGCCCGCACCCTGGCCCACGCCGCTACCTGGATGCGCGCCACGACGGGGGCCACCGCCGGGGACCGTGTCGCCCATGTGGGCCCTGTGGAGTCCGACCTGGCCCTGTACACCACCTGGATGGCTTTGACCAGCGGCGCCGCCCTGTACCTGCCGCCACCCGACTTACACGGCGCCCAAGCACTGGAATGGGCTGCCGCCCAACAGATCACGATCATCACCGCCACCTCCGGACAGTCGTGGTTCGGCCGCGACCCCAGTGTCAGCGAGCCGCGTTCGAGCGCGATGCGGACGCTGTTGCTGTTCGGCGCGCCGACCCCGGTGGCCCACCTCGCTCGGTGGCGACGGTACGGCGCCCGCGCGATCACCACCGTGCTGGCCACCCCCGTCACCGGAATCTGCTGCGCCCACACGATGTCGCGCGCGCCGGCCGGGCAGTGGTGCCCGTTGGGGACCGGCATCGACGACACGATCAGGATCACGATCGCCGCGCCGAACGGGCGCTGCTGCGCTGAGGGCAGCACCGGTCTGGTCATGCTCAGCAGCCGACACGGCGCACTGGATGCCATCGATATCGGCGCCGCCGGCCAGCGCATCCATCTGGGCCCGCGGCGGGCCCGGCACCAGACCCGGATCACCGGCTACATCAACGACACCGTGCTATACCCCCGACCGGAACGAGGCCGATGACACTGCTCGACATTCTGGCCGCGGCGGCGGTGACCCTGACCCTTCTGGCAGTGGCCTTCCGCGTGATGGGCCACGACCCTGACAAGGACAAGGACCAGCACAGCAGAACGCGCCGTGCCCGGCGGCGCGGGCAGCAGGATCGGCATCGACACCGCCACGCCCGAACCTGAAACCCGAAAGCCCAACAGCAGCGACCCATTTGGAGACAGGATGACTTCCCCAACCACTGTATCGAGCGTGCCGGTGTTCGTGCCGTGGCGTGCGATCCCGTCCAGTGTGGCCCCGCAGCATGTCGACGCGGGCACCGAGATGCTGGTCTACGCGACCAAACTCGTGCCGCCGCTGCTTCCTGACTGCGATCATGTCGTCGACATCGCCGAGATCGTGGTCGGCGTGGACACTCACCGCCACCGAACTGCGCAGATAGTCGAGCCACAACTCGGCGATCGTTTGGTCCCGCAAGGTCATGGGTTGAGTGTACGTGCCGATCAGCCGACGCCAGGACGCGAATTCGCCTGGTGCCGGGCGGATTCGAACGGCGCAGCAGTCCAGTGAACAGACATCCCGTGCAGCGAAAAGGATTCCGGCATCCCGAACAGCTTCTACACCGACGCGGTGAAAGCCGCCGCGGTCAAGGCGTGGGAAGCGGGACAGTCCGGCAACACCCTGGGCATGTCGGTGGCCGACGCCGTCGGACGCGCGAACTGGCACGCCGAATCCGCCTGCCACAACAACCGATCCCGCGACAAGACCACCTGCACCACGGCCGAGAAATCCAGCCGCTGCCAAGGACCGGTCGCGGTGTGCCCGGCCAGCGACGGCTTCGCTTCCGACGAGGAACGCCGCCAGTACAACGACTACATCAGCAAAGCCAACCTGGCCGCGATCTGGGGCCGCGGAGCTGACCCGAGTGGAGCCGTCGTAGGTTACCTGGAGAAGGTCCCCGGCAACCCCGGGCTGAACGCTGACGCCCGGCGCGCCGCAGACGCCGAGCGCGCGGCTCATCCGGAGCGGTACGAAGGATTGGTGGTCGGGCACGCTCCGGACAAGACTTGGGGTTCGCTGGCGCAGTCGCCGAACGGCTTCGTGCCGATGACCCGCCATCTCAACAGCTCGATCGCCGGGCAGAACAACGCCTACCCGGTCGGATATCGTGCGAGCGCGTTCGAGCCGGGGCAGCGCTTGGCCGATGGGCAATGTGTGCTGGACTACCCGCCGGCAATCTGACCGACAACGCGAGGAGCCACGTCGTGCGAGACTGGGAGACGCTGATCGCCTCGATCAGCCGCGAGATCGACCGGGCGGACAGATCGGCGCCCATCGATGGGCAACCTCGTCCGGGCGCCACCGAACATGCCATCACCGCTGCCGAGCATCGGTTGGGTTTCGCTTTCGACCCGGTCTACCGCGAGTTCCTCGGCCATGTTGATGGATGGCCGCATTTCAACGCCGATGAATCGACCCTCTACAGCCTCGACGAACTCGGGAGCGACGCCTGGCGCGAGGATTGCCGTGATCTCGTGGACTGGGGAGCGCCCTACACGGAATTCGTGGCCGACCCGCTGGGGATGCCGCCGCTGGAGCGGATGCTGCTCGCCAGCGGCCGCTACCGGCTCACGCTGTCGTTGCTGCTGGTGCCCCCCGAGGACTCCGGCGCGAACGGTCGCGTCGTTCAGGTCGGCTCCGAACTCACCGTCCACGACGACTTCTACACCTATCTCTCGGCTGAACTCGAATCCTGGACCTTCTACAACGACAGGTACAGCACATGAACCGGCCCCTCGCTCTCGGAGCGCTCGCCGTGACCGCGGTGATCTCGTTCGCCGGCGGATTCGCCATTCGAACCCTCACCCACGACGACCAGCTCTCCGACAGCGCGCGCCGCGGTGAGCGCCCTCACCGACGTCGACGCTGATACCCGCGAACAATTCCGGACGGTGATCGGCGACTATCTCGCCGCCCAAGCCGACCGCGACATCAACCGGATCCTCGACTTGACCGCACCCGGCGGGCCCGACCACGCACGCTGGCAGAACACCACCCCCGAGAACATCGACTACACCTTCAGCTTCAACGCTAGCCACGGCGGCGCGCTGGAGATCACCGCCATCACCTCCGCCCACTGGCAGGCACCCGGCTTGCGCGCCGAAGTCGTCGCCGAAACCGACTCCGAAAAGCAAGGGCCCAGCGCCACCCGATGGACCCTGCGTAACACCCCGTCCGGCTGGAAGGTGTGGTGAGGCCACGATGACCGACCCGACCACCCCGACACCACCATCGGCATCCACACGCCACCGCCGGACAGTCCTTGTCGCGGCCCTCGCCGCCGGAATCGCTGTCCTCGGTGCGACCCTCGGTGTGCTCACCGCCAACGCCACACGAAGCGAACCCGCCAATCCCGACCTCGACCCGGTCCGCGCGGTCTACGCACTGCTCGATGCCTACAACCGAGCCGACCCCACCGCCATCCGGCAGCTCACCTGCGGCGCCCTCGCCGAGGACACCCTCAACCGCAGCGACGACCAGATCCGCGCCGACGCCCAACAAGCCCTCGACGAATTCGGCATCAGCTGGATCACCGACAAACCCACCCTGACCTACAACCCCGCCGGAGACGCCGTCGAGATCTTCGCGTTCGTGATCCATGAGAAGACCGAAACCGTCGTCTACCACCCCGGACTCCCCGGCATGTACGGCCTTTTCTCCCTCGAACGCAACGACGGCCAGTGGAAAGTCTGCGGCTACGAACTCCACTGACCCCGCCGCAGCCCGCCGCGTCACGGCAACCGCCACAACGATCACGGCCCCGAATCACGCCGTCTAGCCCAACCATTGATCCGCCACATGCCGGGGCGGATGGTGATGGTGACGATCGTTCCCGGCGCGTGGCGCGCGTGCGGTTACCGAGTCGGCATCGCGATATCGGTGGGCGAGCGGTCGGGTCGCAGTCCGCGGAAGCTGGGTTGTGCATGGCCGGTCACTGACCGGGTGGTTGCCCCGAGCGGGTGAACCGCTGTAGGCACTACTGCGGGCCGTCCCGTGTGAGGTTCCCCCGCTTTCTCGGAGGGCTCTGACTGTGGTCCGATAGGACCGGAAGGAGTCATTCGTGGCAGCACCGAAGAAGTACCCCGACGAGTTGAAGGCGCGGGCAGTGCGGCTGTATCGGGAGTCCGATCCGAAGCCGACGATCCGGAAGCTGGCCGCCCAGCTCGGGGTGCATCACGAAGCATTGCGGCTGTGGATCCGCCAAGCCGAGGCCGATGCCGGCGAGCGAGACGACAAGCCGACGACCGACATGCTGGCCGAGAACCGGGCCCTGAAGAAGCGGGTCGCGGAGCTGGAGCGAGTCAACGCCGTATTACGTGATGCGAGTGCGTATTTCGCCTCGGAGCTCGGCCAGACCCGGCGGTGATCGTGGCGTTCGTCAGCGAACACCCGCAGCACCCGGTCGAGCTCGTATTACGGGTTCTGGGAATCGCGTCCTCGACCTATTACGGCTGGTTGCGGCAGGCGCAGACGCCGTCTCAGCGACGTTTGGCCGACCAAGAGCTGCTGGCCGAGATCGTCGATATCCATACCAGCTCCGGCGGGACTTACGGGTCGCCGCG
The DNA here is from genome assembly GCF_036051655.1 of Nocardia puris. NCBI lineage: Bacteria > Bacillati > Actinomycetota > Actinomycetes > Mycobacteriales > Nocardiaceae > Nocardia > Nocardia puris. The sequence goes on from NZ_CP107943.1 coordinate 4,768,051, forward strand.
GGTTCACGCGATGCTGGCCCGGCGTGGTTTCTCGGTCGGCCGCAAACGCGTCGAGCGGTTGATGCGGGATGCGGGTTTGCAGGGCGCGTTCCTGCGTAAGAAGTGGCGGGTGGGTTCGACCCGGCAGGATCGGCGTGCCACCCCGGCCCCGGACCTGGTCAACCGCGACTTCACGGCTGGCGAGCCGGACCGGTTGTGGGTTGCCGATGCCACCCGCATCGTCTGCGGCGAGGGCGTGTTCTGGCTGGCCGCGGTCCGGGACGCGTTCTCGAATCGGATCGTGGGCTGGAAGTGCTCGGACCGATGTGACACCGAGCTGGTCCTCGGTGCTCTCGAGTACGCGGTCTGGACCCGCGATGTTCGTGACGGGCAGCTGGTTCATCATTCCGGCCGCGGGTCGACCTACACGGCGATCCGCTTCGCTAACCGGTTGGCCGACAACGGGATAGCGCAGTCGATGGGGTCGGTCGGTGGCAGCTACGACAACGCGCTCATGGAGAATTTCTTCTCCACCCTGAAGACCGAGTTGGTATATCGAAACAGTTGGCGGACAAGGGAAGACGCCGAGAACGCCTTGTTCGCCTACATCGACGGCTGGTACAACACCCAACGGATCCAGAAGAAGCTGGACTGGCGATCACCCGACGAATACGAAGCCAGCTACCATCATCAGGTTCCCGCTGGAACCAGATAATCCGCTCTCCTGATTAGCGGGGGAACCTCACGTGTGTGGCCGAGCTGTACATTGCGATTCCTTGGCACAACCTTTGCATCTATCGTTCGAGGTAGGTAGCTATGACGATCAACACCAGGTATCTCGCGCTGTCCAATTCGGTGTCGAACCATGCACCGCTGCAGAGCAACTCGCAAGCCCAGTCGGCGTTTGCGCTGGTTGCTGCGGGAGCGCACCATGTTGGGTTCGCTCTGGTCGCTGTCGGTCTGGCGAACTGGGGCGCCGAGCCCGACGGCCACACCGAGATGCAGGCACGGGTGGCAAACCAGCAGTTCGACACACTGTCCCTGGCACCCATCAGCTTTGCTGCGGCCTCGGCCGTGAGCAGCGTGGACGTTTGCGCTGCCGCCGCCTACCGGTTCTGTATAGGAGCTCCCCAGGGCAACGAGTTCGATCTGAGGAGATTGGAGCAGCTGATCGACAAGTCCGATGATGGCCGCGTGTTGCGCTCGAACCTCGAATCTTGGGTGCAGGCCGTATCAGCCGACGGCGACTATGCAGAGCTGAAAGCTGCCCGGAACCGCATGGTCCACAAGGACATGCCCAGCAGTTCGGTGGTGGGTTCAGGACCTGGTCGCACAATGTACCCAGTTGGTGGGGCCTTGGTGACTCCAGAGGTTGTGACCAGGCGGTTCTCAGACTTCGCGATCCGCCACTATGAGCATTTTGTGGACGCCGTACTCGCTGACTTCGTGTAGTGGCGGCGGTCGGCGATTTCTATCGGTGCAGGGGTGGATGCTGCGATGTGCGAGTGGCTCGTCACAGATGCCATTGGGCTGGTCATGCAGTCGCGTCAACAGGGCGCGGCCCTTCGCATTTGAAGGTCGGGCATGTGCTGGCCGCTTTGAAGAAGGCGGGCGCCGAGCAGCTCGCATGGCCGCGCTGCTGTGATTGCGACCGCGAGATCGTGACCCTCACCAGTCGGCGCGGTGGGCTGTGGGCCTGTGCTCCGTGTTCGCGCCCGATCGGTGCGTGCGCCGTCTGCGGACATACGCGCAGGTTCGGTGGACGGGACCGCCAGGGGGATCCGGTGTGCAGGCCGTGCCGAGGAACTATCCCCGATCCGAGCGCCGAGGTGATCGCTCTCGTCCTGGCACGTCATCCCGAGTTGAACGCTCAGATCGTCCGGTCGGCGCTGGAGAGCTGTTCGGCTGTCGCTGGTGTCCGGCAAAGGATGGCCTGGGCGGTACTCGACCGCCCCGACCTGCTGACCGGCCGAGGCGCGGGGCACCCGTTCCCACGGTGCTCAGGTTCATCGACGCCCTCGTCGCCGCGGGGGCGACGACGGTCGTGCGGCCCGGTTGCCCGCACTGCGGACTCGTCCGCGCGCTCGATCAGACCGTGGACGGACTGCGGGTCTGTGGCCTGTGCATGAACAAGTCCAGGATCGCCGAATGCGGGCAGTGCGGGGATCCGGGCAAGCTGAACTATCGCAACGACGCCGGTGTGCTGGTGTGCAACCGCTGCCGCTACGCCGATCCTGTCAGCCGCGACAAGTGCATTCGGTGCGGGCGGTGGCGAATAGTGAACGTCCGCACCGGCGAAGGCCCACTGTGCGGCACCTGCGTACCCCGCGCCGACCAGGAATGCAGCATCTGCGGAGCGGTCCGCCGGTGCGAGATGTCCCGAGCGACCGGACGGCCGTGGTGTGAGCGCTGCCAAGGGTCGTACTGCCGGTGCAGCTCGTGCGGCCTGATCGCTCCGCTGCGCGGTGGCACGACGGCCGCGCCGCTGTGCGCGCGGTGCGTCAACCCGGACCCCGAGTTCTGGGGCCGTTGTCCGGGTTGTCGGACCACCTGGCAGTTCGGCAGACGGCTGTGCCAACGATGCGCGGTCGATCGGAAGTTGTGCACACTGCTCGGATCGACCCCCACCGGACTGCCCGGCACCTTCGTGCCGTTGCGGGACGCTTTGGTTGCCGTCGACCGACCTGACCATGCGCGGGGCTGGCTGGCGAAACCGGAAGTCCGGCGACTGCTCACCGCGATCGGCTCCGCGCAACATCCCCTCACGCACGAACTCCTCGACGAGCTCGGCGGTGGCAAGGCACTCGACTACCTGCGTGCGGTCCTGGTCAGCAGCGGCGTGCTACCCGATCGCGACGAGACGCTGAGCAGACTCGAACGGTGGGTTGACACGGCTCTCGCGCAGCGAGACAACCTCGACGAGCGACGAATTCTGCACGGTTACGCGGTGTGGCATCACCTGCGTCGGCTCCGCGCTCGTGTGAAGGATCGACCGGCCACCGTGCTGCAGGAATGGCACGTGCGCACCCGTGTGACCGGGGCGGTCCAGCTACTGGACTTTCTCGGCGAGCGGGGCAAGACCCTCGCCGGCTGCGCCCAGGCCGAATGGGACGACTTTCTGGCGAATGTTGCGACCTATCCCGAGGATTCGGCGGCCTTCGTCCGGTGGGCGGTGAAGAACAAGCACGCCTCGGGGCTGGAGGCCCCAGCCCGGCGATGGGTCGGCCCGGCCGGGCCGCGCGACGAACAAGCGCGCTGGCAGACCGCGCGGCGGCTGATGCACGACGACGGACTGACCCTCGGCCAGCGGGTGGCCGGGCTACTGCTGGTGCTTTGCGCCCAGCACCCGAGCACCATCACCAGGCTGACCGTCGATCACGTCGACCACCGCAACGACCGGGTGACGCTTCGACTCGGCACGGTGCCGATCACGCTGCCCCCGCCTCTGGACGCGCTGATGGTCGAGCTGATCGACACCAGACGCGGCAACACCCTGCTGCACACCCCGGGACGTGGCTGTTTCCCGGACGGAACCTGGTAAGCCGATCAGCGCCTGCGGTCTGGCCCTCGAACTGCGCGCCATCGGCGTCCAACCGCGCCAGCACCGCAACATCGCACTGTTCGCCCTCGCGGGCGAGCTACCCGCCGCGGTGCTGGCGCGGATGCTCGGAATCCACATCTCGGTCGCCGTCCAGTGGCAACGCGCCAGCGGCGGTGACTGGAACGCCTACGCGGCAGACGTCGCGAAACGGCCTGCTCGCCCAAATCCATCGCCGCAACACTGAACAGGGCTCAGCTACGTAGCGCTCCATTCACCTCACGAGTCGACACATACGCAGGCGCTCCCCAGAGCAGCAGGTTCAGCTAGAGAGTGCGCACCTGCGCACTCTCACCTTCGGTGGGTCTGGGCTAGGCTGGGCAGCCATGTCCGTCTACCTCGTGACCGGCGCCGCGGGTTTCATCGGCGCGAACTATGTACATCACCTGCTGGAGTGGGAGCCGGACGCTCAGGTGGTGGCGGTGGACTACATCGGCTTCGCCGGCAACCTGGCGAACCTCGCCCCGGTGATCGATCGCATCGTGTTCGAGAAGGCCGATATCGCCGACCTCGAGGTGATGGAAGCCCTCTATCGTCGGCACCGGCCGGACTTCGTGGTGAACTTCGCCGCCGAAAGCCACAATGACCGCGCGATTCTGGGGCCGTCATCGTTCATGCGCAGCAACGCCCTGGGCGCGCAGGTGATGGCCGAGTGCAGCCGTCTGGTGCCGGTCCGCTCGCATGTGCACGTTTCCACGATCGAGGTGTACGGGGAGCTGGCCGAGGGAGACAAGTGGTTCACCGAGCGGTCCGCGTTGAACGCGAAAACACCGTACTCGGCGGCGAAGGCGGCCGGTGATCAGATGGTGCGCGCCTACATGCAGACCTACCCGGAGCTGAATATCCGGATGACGCACTGCGCCAACAACTATGGCCCGTTCCAGCTGCCGGAGAAGCTGATCCCCCTCGCGGTGACGAACGTGCTGCGAGGCAAGAAGGTACCGGTCTACGGGGACGGGTTGCAGAGCCGGGATTGGCTGCATGTGGCCGATCACTGTGCCGCGGTGCACCGGGTGCTGCACGCCGAACTCGACCCGATCCCGGCCGCGGCGGCGACCGACCCCGGGCTGCTGCCGATCTTCGATGTGTCCGCCCGCTGGGAGGTCACCAATATCGACATCGCCGCCAGGGTGGTCACCGCGCTCGGGCTGAATCCGGACGAATGGATCGAGCACATCCCGGATCGGCCGAACCACGATCGCCGCTATCTGATCAACCCGGACAAGATCGAGTCCCAGCTGGGCTGGGCGCCGACCCGCGACTTCGCGACCGGCATCGCCGAGACCGTCGCCTGGTATGCCGAGCACCGCTCATGGTGGGAGCAGATCATCGCGGACAAGGGCGAGCTGGGCTTCGACTGGAGCCAGGGCGCCACGACACGTTAGCTGTCGGCGGTCAACACGGTGTAACCCTTCGGGTCACGCCATGGTCCGCCGTGGCGGGCGAACCAGTCCCGTACCTCGATGGCGACGCCGTGCGCGATCTGCGGCCGGTGCGGTGAGTCCTCGGGGACGCCGCACGCGAACCGGGCGAGCACGTCCGCGTAGGGCAGCATGTTCTCGGGAGTGGGAAAGACCAGGGCGTTGTCCCGCCTCCATACGGTGACGTGCCCGAACTCGATGCGCATCAACGCGGCGGCGGCATCGACATCCAATGGTTGAGCTGTATTCGGGGCGGTAGCCCAGATCTGAGTCGCCGGGCGCGCCAGGAACCCGTACAGCCCGGCGTGTTCGGCGACGAGGGCGCGGAGCCGGGGCGCGGTGGCGGTATGGTTGAGGGTGACCGCGACCTGGCCACCGGCGCGGGTCACCCGATGCATTTCCGCCAGCCCGGCGGCCGGATCGGCCAGGTAGTACAGCAGGTGCATGGCGGTCGCACGATCGAAATCGGCATCGGGAAACGGCAGACACACCGCGTCGGCGTGGACGGCCTGCACGGTATCGAGCAGGGTGAGCGCAGCGACGGCGGCGGGGCGGATATCGGTTCCGGCGAGGGCGCCGCGATGTCCGCCGTCGCGGAGGGTGCTCAGGAAATGTCCTGTACCGCACCCGATATCGACGATTCGTTCGTTGCCTGTGAGCGCCAAGGCTGTGCGGACATCGGTGCCGAGATCGAAGTGATGCTCGGAGTAGCGCGTGTGGGTGGCGATCTGTTCGGCCAGTAGCCCCAGCGGCTCGGACATGGGCATTCACCGCCAGCTGTCGGGTTTGGTGACGATGTGCGATCCGATCACCATGGCATCGGCCGGGCAGGAGAAGAAGAACGCCAGTGCCTGAGCCGGGTCGGCGATGATCGGTTCCCATCCGGAGTTCAGGCTGGTGTTCAGCACCGCGGGAATCCCGGTGCGTGCATGGAACCGTTCGATCAGCCGCCGGTACATCTCTGAGCCAGGCGGCACAGTCTGCGGGCGGCTGCTGCCGTCGACGTGCGTGGCCGCCACGATCGGGCCGGGATCAGCGGTGGGCAGGGTGAAGGACATGAATGGTGCGCGAATATCGCTGCGGCCGAACAAGTCCTGGACATGTTCGGCCATCACTGAGGGCCCGAAGGGGCGGAACTCTTCGCGCCGCTTGATGCGGTTGACCCTTTCCCGCATCGCCGCGGTGGACGGGTCGGCCAACAGCGAGCGTGCACCCAGGGCGCGCGGCCCGTACTCCATGCGTCCCTGGAACCAGGCCACGATCGCGCCCTGTGCGAGGAGTTCGGCGGCACTGTCGGCGGGATCCTGGGTGACGGTGGAGCCGATCGCGCAGTCCCGTAGGACAGCGGCGATGTCCGGCTCGGTGAAGGCCGGTCCGAGCTGGGTGTTCTCGAGCCGGTCGGGGCGGTGGCCGTGGGCGGCGGCGATGACCAGAGCCGCGCCGAGAGCGGTGCCGGCGTCGCCGCACGCGGGTGCGGCGTAGATATCGGCGAACCCGGCGTGGCTCAGGAGTTTGCCGACGGCGACGGAGTTCTCCATGACACCTCCGGCCACGCACAGGTGCGTGTCATCGGGTTGTCGGTGGCGCTGGACCAAAGCGTGCACGGCGGTCTCGATGACGGCCTGGGCGGTAGCGGCCACATTGGCGTGCTCGACGGTCAGCCGGTCACCGGGCACGCGCCGGGCCGGGAAGCCGGGCAGGGCGTCGGCGGCGATCATGGGCAGCTGGTCGGTGTGGAACAGCGGATGGCGGTGGAAGACCTCGCGGTGCAGCAGGGTTGTGTTCAGGTGCGGGAGCCCGGCATCCACAGCCATCAGCGGTTGGCGGGGGTAGGGCGTGCCGTGGGCGGCCAGGCCCATGACCTTGTATTCGTCGTGGCTGCTGCGATAGCCGAGGTATTGGGTCATCGCGGCGGCGTACAGGCCGATGGAGTCGGGGAACGGAACCGTTTCGATCGGGGTGAGTTTGCCTGCGGCGGCACGGAATACGGCCGCGCAGATGCCGTCACCTGCTTGATCGGCGGTCACCACCAGCGAGGTGTCGAACCCGGAGATCAGGTACGCCGAGGCCGCGTGGGCGAGGTGGTGATCGACGTACTCGACCTCGGGTGCGTGCCCGAACTGGTACCACAAGTACGCCTCGAATCGGGGGGCGAAGTCGAGCCAGGTGGCGCGCGGGAACGCGATCACATCCACCTCCCGCATGCCGATTCCGGCGGCGTTGAGCACGTACCGGATCGCGTGATCGGGCATGAGGCCCACGGCGTGCTTGTAGCGCACGAACCGTTCTTCCTCGGCCGCGGCGACGATACGGCCATCGTGCAGCAGCACCGCGGCGGCGTCGTGGTCGGCGCGACCGAATGTTCCATGAATCCCGAGCACGTACATCGGATGTCACTCCTGGCTGGTGATGGCGGATTGGCGGTAAGCGGTGATGGTGCGGTCCAGGCCGTCGCGCAATCCGATCCTCGGGGCCCACTCGAAGGCGTCGCGGGCCTTGGCCGCAGTGGTGATCTGGCGCGGCGGATCACCGCGGCGGGCCGGGGCGAAGTCGATGCCGGTGCCGGGGTGGGCGATGGTGTCGATGATGTGACGGACCAGGGATTCGACGGTCTCCTCGGTGCCGGTGCCGATGTTGAACACCTCGCCGTGGACGGCGTCGCGGTCGGTAAGAGCCGCGGCGGCGAGCAGGTCGCACACGTCCTCGACGTGGATCCAGTCGCGGCGTGCGCTGCCGTCGCCGTAGACGATGATGCGCTGCCCGGCCAGGGCGCGGGTGATCGCGACCGGCACCAGCCAGCCGGGATGCTGGTTCGGGCCGTAGATCGTGACCGGCCGGAACACGACCGCGGGCAGCGCATCGCTGGCGTGGAACGCGCACAAGTACGCCTCGAACGACGCCTTCGCCGCGGCGTACACGGTGGTCGGGCGGACCGGCGCGGTCTCGATGAGGTCCCCAGAGTCGTTGATGCCGTACACATCCGCGCTCGACAAGAACAGCAACCGGCCGATCCGGGCGTCGACGAGGGCACGCAGATATCCGATCGGGTCGTCGGCGACCCCGGTTTGCGGGTGGTCGGTGGTGTTCACCTCGGCGGCGAGGTGGATCACCACATCGCCCGGTCCGGCCAGGCGCGCTATCAGGCCCGGGGTGTAGATCGACGCGTGCTCGAACCGCACCCGAGGATCGGCCAGGATCTCGGGTGCGATCTTCTGTACTCCGTACAGCATCGGATCGACCAATATCAGCTGTGTGTAGCCGGAGAAGGCCGGGTCGGTGTGGATGCGGCGCAGCAGGTTGACGCCGATGAATCCGGCAGCGCCGGGAATGATGATGTTGGGCAACGCAGTTCACCTCTCGAGGCAGGTGTTGATGGTGTCGATGACCCGTTCGACGACCTCGTCGGTCATGGCACGCCACAGCGGCAGGCACAGATGGCGGGCGGCGAATTCGTCGGCGACCGGGAACCGGTCACCCACATTCAGCCCAGAGAACACAGGCTGAGTGTGCAGCGGCTGCTCGTAGACGCCGCGAGCCAGCTCGACCCCGGCCGCGAACACTCTGTTCCGCAACTGTTTCCGGTCGATGCCGGGGTTGAGGATCGCGATGGCCTTGTGGCCGCTGAGCTGCCCGTGCAGGGCCGGAAATGTGAGCGCTGGGCCGGACAAGGTGTCGCTGTAGCGGTCGATGACCGCGCGCCGCCGGAGCAGGTCGCGATCGAGGTGAGCGAGTTGGGTGGTCCCTAGCGCGGCGCCGAGTTCGGTCATCCGCCAGCTGCCGCCAGCGACGATGTGACGGCCGTGACGGTCTTTGCCCTGGTTACGGTACAGGCGCGCCATCGCGTCCAGATCCGGGTCGTCGGTGGTGATCACCCCGCCTTCACCGGTCGTGACGACCTTGGTGGCGAAGAACGAGAATGCGCCCGCCTGCCCGAGTCCTCCGGCCGGGCGGTCGGCGAGGGTGGAGCCGTGCGCGTGGGCGGCGTCCTCGATCAACGGCACCCCCGTCCGCTGGCACCACGCCATGATCGCGGGCAGGTCCGGACTGAGGTACCCGCCGATGTGCACGACCACGACCGCACCGACGTCGGGGGTGAGCCGATGCTCGAGATCAGCCAGCCCCGGGTACAGGCCCGCGTCGTACAGTTCGACCCGCGCTCCGGCCGCGAGCGCGGAGGCAGCAGTAGCGTAGTTGGTGTTGGTCGGCACCAGCACCGTGCGTCCCCGCAGATCCAAGGCCCGGTAGATGATCTCCAGGGCCGTCGCTCCAGAGTTGACCGCGATCGCGTACTTGGTCCCGGCCATCGCTGCGACCGCAGCTTCCAGGGCCTCGGTGTGCGGGCCGAGCACGAATTGCCCCGAGGCCAGGATCTGCTCGATCGCGGCGGAAACGGTGCGGATTTCCTCGTCCGGCAGGGCGGCGGTGAACGGGCCGATCACCGTGTGCTCGCTTCGGTGTGCGCGGTCCACGGTGAGACGTCGACCAGATCGGCGACCTCATCGGGCGCTGCGCTGTGGGAAGGCCGTAGCGCAAGGCGCGGTCCGGTACCGGTGACTGCCGCGGCGGTCGCGCGGGAGGCATGCAAGGCCAGGGTCATCTTGCCGGGCAATACCGTCCACCACCCGCGAATGCCGTCGCGGTCGTGGTGGTCGATGAGCGTGAAGTCCGGTTCGGTGCCCCATTGGTCGCTGCTGCCGCGCAGGTGCTCGGTCTTGCTGCACACCCACCCCACCCCGGCAGCGGTGTCGATCAGACCAGGCCGCAACCAGGTGTCGAGTTCACCGACCAGCTCCGCTGTGTCGCGGGCGGGCACGGGCCAGCGCGCCGGGCCGCGCACGAAGCGTTGCGGCGCACCGTATCTCGACGCCAGTACCGCACCCCCGGCCGCCGACGGGGCAAGGGCGGGCCACCCGAACTCCAACCCGATAATCGCGCACGGCAATTCCCCCGGAAACGCCATCATCATCTCCAGCCGCGAACTCAGCTCGCGGGCGACGACCGACCCCGAACGCTCCAGAATCTCGTGCGTGCCGATCCCGGTGCACACCACCACATTCGCTGCGTCGATGACGCCCGCGGCGGTCTCGACACCACGGACCACGCCATCGTGAGTGACCACGCGCAGCACCGTCGTGCCGACCAGGATCTCGACGCCGCCGGCCACACAGCGGGCAGCCAATTCGCTGATCAACCCATGGGTATCGATCAGCAGCTCCTGCACCGCGATGGCCGCCACCGACCGCGAATCGGGCGTGGCGAGTACCGTGTTGATCTCGCGCACATCCACTTCGCGGTGGGGTATGTCGTAGTGCCGCCACAGGGTGTCGTAGGCGTACATCGTCTCGGGTGTCCCGATGTACCAGCAGGTTTCGGTGTCGGCCAGGAGCGTGGGGAATGACGAGCGGTAGGCGGTCTGTGCTTGACCGCAGGCCCCCACCACCTCCGGGTGCCACCGGGCATACAGTGCCCCGCTGTGCAGCATGCCGTGATTGCGGGTCGTCGATCCGGACCCGAGCAGCGCGGCGTCCACCAACGCCACCGACATTCCGTGCTCGCTCAACCGGGCCGCTGTCATCAGCCCGGCCACACCGCCACCTGCGACGATGCAGTCATATTTTCCTGTGGTCACCGAGATCGCCATAACGTCGCTCCCTTGGTTCGATCGCTCGCCGAGCACCTGACGCCGCCACAGGGGCTGCGAGTCAGCGAAGGGCGACACGTCCCCGCGGTTGCGGCGCTTATGTCCGGTCCGATCGCCTTGTCCCTCGGCCCCGGAGTGGCGTCGTCAGGTGCTGATTCGAGAATCGCTCGGTGACCTGCGTAAATGAAGGCACACGACTTGCACGTTGGTCGTATCCTTCTTGCACGGCAAGCGAGGGCAGGGGATGTCGCACGATCACCCGAACGGATGGACCGGCAGGCACGTATTCGCGCTGCGAGATGCCGCGCTGCGCCTGACGCAAACCGAGTTCGCCGAGCGGGTCGAGATGTCACCGTTCACGATCAGCAAATACGAACGCCTCGGCGAGGGCTTCGTGTTGTCGGGCCGCTACGCGAAGAAGATGGACCAGGCCCTGGCTGGTCTCACCGACGACGAGCGCCGCCGATTCCGGGACGCCCTGGCCGAGGATGATCCAACCATTACTCTGGACCCCGGCATCGACGGTGTCGCAGTGGAGGAGGTCGACCTGGTGGCGCTGGGGCGTCGAGGGTTCCTGCTGGGTATGGGGATCGGCATAGTCCCGGCCGCGCTGACCTCGGGCTGGCTGTCGTCCACCGGGCAGGTCCCGCCCTGGCTGGCCGAGGGGCTGCGGTCCACCGCCGGCACTTATCGCGCCGCGTACCGGATGGCGCCCGCCGCCCAGCTGCTCGGCTCCGCGCACAGCCACATGCGACTGGCGCTGGCCCTGCGCCCGGGCGATCAGCCCGAACCCGCCCGCACCCATCTGCTCACCACGGCCGGGGAAATGGCAGCCTTGGCCGGCATCATCCTCGGTCTCGACCTCGGCGACTGGCGAAACTGCGCCCCCTACCTTCATCTCGCGCAACATTCCGCGCGGGAGAGCGGCAGCACCGAACTCCAGGCGGTCGTGATGGCGTGTCACGCCTTCCAGGCCGCCTACAACACCGAGGGCGACCTGGCGCTCGGACTGGACTACGCCGAGGCCGCCAGAACCATTGCCGCACAAGGAGCCTCATCGACCACGCAGGGATGGGTGGCCGCAGTCGCCTCCGAACGACACGCCGACCTCGGCGATCCCAAGGCCAGCCTGTCCCTGCTCGACGACGCGCGCATCGCCCTCGACGCCGGACCGGTCGAGGCCACCCGCTATTCCGGCATCGGTGCGTTCGACACCGCCAAACTCATCGCCTACGAGGGCAGCAACTACCGGCGTATGGGCGAATTCAACAAGGCAATCAATTTCCTGGATGCCGCTCTGGCGCAACTGGATCCGAGCCTGCACCGCCACCGCGCCACAGCCCTGATCGACCGCGCCGAAGCCCACCGCGACGCGCACCGCATCGACGCCGCGTGTGCCGATACCCGCGCCGCGCTGGCCCTGGTCTCCGTCACCGGGCACACCGGAACCCTGGACCGGGCCGTGGACATCGCCCGCTCGGTCCGCCACACCAAAGCACGAGAGGCCCTGGACCTGTGGAACGACACGCTAGCCGCCAAAGCGGCAGTAACGATGGCGGGATGACAACCTCGGCTCAATATCGTGCTCTGACAGCCGATTTCGGCGGCGTCGTGTCGACCTCGTTCCATGGGGCGTTGCGCGGCTTCTGTATCCGGGAAGGATTGGCTCCCGATGCGCTCGAGCGTGTGTTCTCCCTCGACGGCGGAGCAAAGGGCCTGCTGACCGACCTCGAGTGCGGTGCGATGACCCAGCAACAGGTCGTTGGCCACCTCGCGCCGCTGCTGGGGGTCGATCCTGATCGTCTGCTCGAACGAATCCTCGCCGACCTGGACCTTGAGCATGTGGTGGCCGACGCGATCGGGCAGTTGCGGCGCAACGGAATTCGTGTCGCGGTCCTATCGAATTCCTCGGGTGCCGGATTGTATGACCCGTACCGGCCCTACGACCTCCCGGCTCGTTTCGATGTGGTTGTGCTGTCCCACGAGGTCGGACTCCGAAAGCCCGAGCCAGCCATCTTCAGCTGACTGCCGACCGCCTTGGTGTGGCTCCCCGCGAGTGCGTCTTCGTCGACGACGTCGCGCACTATCTGGAACCGGCACGACAGATGGGGATGGGGACCATCCACGCGGTCGATCCCGAAACCACGGTCACCGAGTTCGTACGGCTGTTCGGAATCGGTCTGGATTCACCACAACGATCAGTGCAGGTGGAATAGGGTGCGGAAACCTCGATACGGCCGATTCGGGCGGCTGGCCCGCGAATTGCTTACCCTGCCAACGGGATGGGATCGGAGACCGCGGTCCAGGTCAGATCCTTGGTCACATTGTCGGGCCTGACGTCCACCAGCACTACTTGTGTGACCTCCAGCGGCGCGAGCAGCGAGTCTGCGGCCTTGCGCAGCAACCGGTTCCAGCGATCGGAACTTTCGTACTGGCCGGTGGGGAGGTTGCAGTAGTGCAGGCTGGCATGCGGCCGGGTTGGGGCCCATGTCACAGCCTCCGGACCTCGCACAGTTCGGATCACCTCCCGGACCCTGCGCTGCACCTCTTCCAACGGCGACGAGCGCGGCCGCTGGCCCGGCTAGGGCGCGCCCGCGAGGTTGGTGTTGCTGGCGGGTTCGGCCAGCGCGGTGGCGATGAGGTCGCGGCGGCCACCGTAGAGGTGCGCGACACCCAGTTGGGTCAGCATCGTGTTGACCTGCTCGGCGCTCCACTGCACCTTGTGACTTTCGAGTCGGTGCAAGTAGTAGCGGAACACGTCGAAGTCCTCGACGATGATGTCGGTCTTCTCCGGGTGGGCGTGAACGTCCAGGGACGGCACCTGTTGGCCGGGTTGCAACATGACCACGACCAGCCCCCAGATGAAGCATCGTCGGTTGGTCACCCGGCTGGCCCAGTTCTTCATCGCCAGGGTGTTGGTTCGGACCTGGTTGATCGGGTTGTGGTCGTAGGTATTGCCGTAGATGTCGGCGGTGCGGCCGTCGTCCATCAGCCAGGGCCCGTTCGGTGGCACGACCAGCGTTCCGTGTTGTTGGCTGCGGAAGCCTTTGATCTCGACCGCGATGCAGCGTTGCCGCGTCCAGATCAGCGCGTCGAGCTGGCGGCTGCGACCACGATGAGGGACGTCGACGTTGAGCAGCACCACGCCGGGCTGGGCGGGGCTCCAGTGAATCCAGTCGGCGAACCGCTGCTCTGCGGTGGATAGCTCGGTGTTCTGGTTGACCAACAACAGCACAGCGACCCCCTACCCTTGCCCGGGTTTTGTCCTCGCCCGGTGTCTGTCTGCCACTATCGGCAAGCCAGTGTGACACGCGGCACTGACAATGTGAAGGTGTTCGCGCGCAATGCTTTCCGATGCGCGACTCGTTGGTGGGCGCTCGTTCGCCCCGCGCGAGATGCCCAGACCGCGACAGGACCACCGGAGGGTGCCGCGTGTATCAAACGACGGTGGTGACGAGTTCGGGTGCGTGGCGGGCGATCTTGTCGAGGGCTTTCGCCGTACGGGCCGAGCGCACCCGTTGCAATACCGGGACAACCGAGGCCCACAGCGCGACCGCGCCACCATCATCGCCGCTCTTCCACTGCGCGAGCCCGGCGTCAGCGCAAGTGAGCGCGTGGACCCGGGCGTGGGTGCCGGGGTTCCAGATCGATGCGCCCAGAGTGAACAGCTGTTGGGCTTGTCGGTGTTCACCGAGCGCGGTGAAGGCTTTCGCGGCCTGGTCGACGACGGTGGCCTTGTTCGGGCACCACATCGCGATCGCGCGAGGTGCGGGCTCGGTGAGATCGGCGGAAATCACTGGATCGGCGCGGCGGAGTACGTCGCGGGCTTGGGCGTGATTGCCGGATTCGGCGTGGCAGCGCGCCAACCCGACCGTGAACAACGCGGCCGCGTCGCCACCGAGTCGGCCGTGCGCGCGCCGGGCTGCTTCTTCGGCGAGGTCGATACTGAAGCGGCGTTGCCGGATATCGACGCCCTGTAGCGCCAACGCCCGCAACACCCACGCCTGCTGCACTGGATCGTTGGCGTGCTCGGCGAGTCGGAGCGCGGCGAGGTAGTAGCGTTGCGCGATGCCGTCCTGGCCCGCGTCATGGGCTTTGAATCCCGCCAGATAGGCCAGCTCGCAAGCCGCAGCGAACGCCTCGAAACGCACACTGAGGTTCACCCCGGGGTAGTGGACACCGACTTGGCAGGATCAGCGATCCTGCTGGAAGGATGTCCTCATGTCTGGGAAACGTTGGTCGTTCACGACTGAGTACAAGGTCGAGGCCGCCCATATACCCGACATCCTGGGCGCCAAGACCCTACGACTGGCCCGAGCTACCCGCAATAGAAGGTAGGTACGAATGGAGCGAAGGCCGCCGCTACCTCGGCCTCGACGTCCTCGCCCGCTCCCGCAACCACGCCGAGCCCACCGACGAACAGGAGGACACCGCAGCCCTGACCGGGACTGTAAAGACAGCGGTGTAACTCCGAAACCAGGGAGTAGCACTGTGACATCTGATGTGGCGGCAGCCGAAGTGGTCGATACTGCTGCGGTGGCCAGGGGTAAGGATGCGAAGACCTCGGCGGTGGACGCCGAGCTGGTGGGCAAGCTGGTGGAGCAGGCCCGCGCTAGCGGGCTGCAGCTCAGCGGCGAAGGCGGGCTGCTGGCGCAGCTGACCAAGATGGTGGTCGAATCTGCTCTCGAGGGCAGACTCGCATCGAAGTGGGTCAACAGGTTCCGCCGTCACGGTGAGGTCGGCCTGCTCGATCGTTCCTGTGCGGGGTGTAGTGGGTTTGTTCATCAGGCAGGATACGCGTGCGCTGGCCCGCTGCCTGCCACTGCCGTGCCCATCGCCTGTATTCCCGTGCGGATGGAGTTCATGCCGGGACTCGATGTCCAGCCAATTTGGCCATGATCACTTGATTCGCTTCCCAGCCGTCGGGAAACTTCGCGGGCACGCCCAGATGCACGGGCTCGGCGGAGGGATGACTGTCGAGCAGGTTCAGAATCCCTTCCCGCGCGACAACGATGCACGCCTGCCGATGCCGGGAGGTGAGCACGCACAACCGTCCGGCTTCGAGGTGGAATGCGGTTGCGTCGCGGCGTCCGGATAGGGGGTGGACCACGATCGTCAGTTCGAATTCGCGGCCCTGCAACCTGTTCGCCGTGTTGACCGCGACCTCGGCTGCGTGCGGGTTGCCGGTGCGATTCAGGGCGAGGCGGACGAGGTCTGCTTGGTCTCGGTGGGCGACGCCGATGGCGATGTCGGTAGCGGACAGTTCGCGGCCGTCTGGGTGGTGTTCGCAGGTGGCGACCGCGCCGCGGTCGAGGACGCGGGCGGCGAGATTCGCTGCGGCCTGGATGGTTTCGCCGTCGGTGCGGGGGACGTGGCGACGTGGGAGTTCGTGGAGGGCCCACCCGGTGGCGAAGGCGGTGGCGAGGGTTTCGTCCAGTTCGGTGTTGCCGAGTGCTCTGGTGCGGAAGTGCATGGATCGGGTATCGGGCCCGGTGCCGGCTGTGAAGGGTGTGAACGGGTAGAACGCATCGGCGATAGTCGGGGCGGCGGTGGCGGGCAGTCGCCAGGACACCGGCAACGTATGGACCGGCGTAGTCGGGTTGTGGTCGAGCATGACCGTCACCCCGTTCACGGTGGGGTCGTGCGGGAGGCCGATCCAGCGTTCGGTGCCGACCATGGTGAACGGGTCCAATTGTCCGGGGTCGCCGACGAACAGTCCGCGATCGAAGCGTTCCACGATCTGCAACAGGGTGTCCGAACGCATCTGGTAGGACTCGTCGAGAATCGCCCACCGGAACCGGCCGTCGCGCACGGTCGCCCATTTGGCGGCTGTGCCGACAACGATTTTGCAGCCGGACAGGTCGGCCAAAGTCTTCCCCACTGTCGACGCCACACCCACAGCACGCGGCGGGGTGTAGGTGCTGCCGGACAGTCGGCCGATCGTCAGGTTCGGGTGTTGGTCGGCCAGGCGCAGGATCATGTCGTCAACCTGATTGTTGGTCTGTGCCACCACGATCGGGCGTTCGTCGTGGTCGAGGAGGTGTCCGGCGGCGCGGACCACCAGGGTGCTCTTTCCGGCGCCGGGCGGGGAGTCCACGACGATGGCTCGGTGGTCGCCGGCCAGGTCGGCCAGGATCGATGTGGTGGCGTGCTCGGCGGCGGCTGCCGCGTTCGTGTAGTCAGTCATCATCGCCCCACTCCTCCGCGGTGGCGTCGTCGGGAACTACGCCGTCGGAGTCCGAGAGGTCGGCGTTGGTGTGGGTCCAGGGGAGGTCTGCCCAGTCCGGGAACACCGGGTCGGGTCGCCAGCCTGGGTTGGGCAGGTAGGCGACGGACCGCCCGAGTTCGGGAATAGCCTCTGGTTTCGGTGTTTTCGCGGTGCCCATGCCGGCGATGACCTCGATAGTGACCACGCTGGCGGAGCTGTCGAGTTCGGTGGACACGATCGTGGCTTTGTGCCCGGCGGGCATGTGGGGGCTGATGAGCTCGGTGCCGTCGGCGAGCCGCGTCGGATCCAAGGTACGGATGGTGACCAGCGGCCTCAGGACTCGCCGGCCCTTGTCGCTGCGTACGACACGGTCGGGTTCGGTATCGATCACTTCTCCGGCGAACGCTTCGCCGATGCTGCGGAGGTCCGCGAGCACGAACGGATCGTCCAGGGCGGCATCGGTCTGGTAGTCCGCCAGCGCGCGCTCGAGCCGAGCCAGCCGCCGGGCCGCAGCGACAGCGCCGTCGCGGGTCGGTTGGGGCAATGCGGTGCCGGAGTCCTGGGCATCGGAGAAGCTGGTGAATCGAGCACAGTCACCGGCGAATCGTTTTGAGGCGCGGGGCGCTTCGGGCAGGCCTCTCAGCAGCGCAATTGCCTCCCACATCATCCGCCATGTCGGTTTGATCTGTTCGTTGATCAGTTCCCGCAGCTCTGTCTGCGCGGCTGCCAGCGCCACAGTGTCACCGGCGGCGCGTGCGGTGTCGAGGTCCTTGATCGCGGGCGCGAGGTGCGTGTTGTCGAAGTACGGATCAGTCGCCGGCCCGGCGGGCGGGCATACCGTCGGGTTCTCCGCGTCGAGCAATGCTTGTTCGACGCTCGTCCCCGGTGGTGGCGCTATCCAGGCCATCAGCGCGGCCAGGTTCTGGTCCTCGAAGCTGCTCTGCCCGGTCGCCCAGTGTTCGGTGAGCAGGTCGGTGACCGACATCAGCATCGAGGTGCCGGCTTGTTCGGCCGAATCGGCCAGGAAGGTCAACCATCGGCCCAGCTCAGGGACACCGTCGGGAACCGGGTAGTCGCCGGTGGTGTCGCGGAACCTGCAGGCGCGGCCCAGGTCGGCCAAGAACTTGATGCCACCGCGGTTCGGAACCAGGATCTGCGGGGCGTCGGTGTAGAACGTCCGCGTCTCACCGCTGCGGGTGCGGCTGTCGTGGCGGTCGATGCGACAGAAGTTGATGTGGCCCATGATTTTTCGGCCCAGGTCTGCGGCGAAGACGAAACGCTGGACCCGGTCACGGGGTTGTCCGACCACGAGCAGCGTCGGCGCGTGTTTGGCGTCGCCCACGATCGCGGCCAGTGGCGCTCCTGCCTCACCCGCCATGGTCAGCGGCACCACCACCAGTGGGCGAGGGGACAGCCGCCGATGCTGGAACTTGGTGATCGCCACTGCTCGCATGCTGTCCATCGCTTCCAGGCGGGCGAGCGCGGACACACGGCTCATCACGCACCTCCGGCGTCGGCGGCGGTCACTTCGCCGCGCAGCCGGGCCGCATGCCGCAACGCAGCGGCGATCTCGACCTGGTCGGGGGCCGGGATCAGTTCACCACGTGCCAGACCCAATGCCATTGTGGCGGTATCGATCCCGCCGAACTGTTCACGCACAGCCGAGCCCAGGACATCCAGGGACGCGCTCTCGCGGGCTCGGGAACGGCAGAAGCGCGCCATCTCGCAATGGCTTAAGCATTCCGGGCGGTAGTTCGCCGGGACTGCCTCCAATGCCTCCACAAGCTTGTCGACCGGGCGTCGCGGCTCACCGTCACTGCCGACTCCCAGGTCGAAGGTCAAGCCTTCCGGGAGCTGGTCGACCAGGTCGACGATCTTCTCAATCCGCCTCAGCTGGCGAGCGAGGTTGCGGACCTGTTTGCACGCGTCGACCGTCGCGCCGACGGCGCGGTTGCTGAAGTTCTTCGGCGCCACCAGCACGACCGTGTCCGCCACCGCGTCCGGTTCGATCCCGTGCTCGGCGAACATCGCGCGCAGCGCGATGATGTACGCGGCGGCCTGAGTCGTCGCCGAGCGCAGCAGCGCCGGGTTCGCCTGCCCGTCGATGATCGGGAAACTCTTGATCTCCACGATGTAGAACTTGCCGCGGACCCGGAAGGCGACGAGGTCCGGTTCGAGGAAGACCGGGTACCCTCCCACGACCAACCGCAACATCGGGTGGTCGAACAGGGTGCCCTCGATCTCACCGCGTGCCACCCCGACGAGCTGCTGGCAGGTCTTGGCGTGGCGGACAGAGGGCGTGGCGTCGCCGGCGACCTCGTTGAGGTCGGCGTGCCCGACCTCTGTCGGGTCGAGTTCCAGCGTCTCGCGCAGAATGCGGAGCAATTCGGCGCCACCGTTCGCCTTGACCATCGCCTCGAACGAGTTGCCGCGGGTGATGGCGAAGACGGACTGCCCGTAGGTGGTCGGGTATCCGGCGTGGGCGGCGATCGCGCTCTTGTCCGAGCCCGACGCGTCCAGGACCGCGCGCAGCGCGCAGCGCGGATTGTTCTCGAGTGCCGCGAGGGATCGAGCGTTGTAGGGCAGGCGGGCCGCGGATCCGCGCAGCACGTCGAGCCTCTTGTCGGGGGCTACCTTCACAGGATTCGGTTTCCTCGAGGTGGGTAGGTGGGTAGAGGGGGTGGGCGTGCGCGGCGTCAGCTGCTCGACCGCGCCTGGTTGAGCTGCTGTAGCTGGGCTCCGAACAGCTGTTGGCCATCGCTGAGCTGTTTGCGGGCGCGCCGCGCGGAGCTCACGCGAGTGGCGTGATCGGCCGGGGCGTGGATGGCCAGTTCCGCGGCGGCGGCATCGATGACGCGTCGTGGATCGGCTGCGGCGCCGCCGGAGGCCGGGTCCGTCGCGTCGGGAATATTTGCCGCGAAGCGCCACAGCAGGCGTTGCGCGGCCGGGGTCGGGCCTGTGTCGGTGGTGCGAGCCTGTCGAACCGCCTCGGCGATGTTGATCGCGCTGCCGAGGAAGCCGACTCGCGGCGACAGCGGGCCGATGATCCGCTGTTCCAGCGACCAGGTGCTGATCGTGACAAGCGCGCGGGCAGGTCCGAGTAGATCGTGGGTCAGCGCCGGGCACAGATAGTACGGACGGGCGCCGGGCGCGGCGCGGTAGGACCGTTCCTCGTCGCGCCGCAGGCTCGACAGTTTCGATGCCGACAGCTCGCCGGGAAAGAACGCCTCGTGCACGCTGACGATCAGCTTCGGCGCCGCCGGTGCCTGCAACAGCATCAACGCCCGGTGCGCGTGCTCGCGCGCGGGCAGCATGGTCGCCTGCGACGCCGCCGCCGTTGGCGCAGGTTCTGCCGCAACGAGTCCGGGGGCGGAGTCCGCTACTTCGACGAGGCTGTCCCAGGCCCGTTCCGCGCGGCGCAGCTGGGCACGCAACTCGGCGGCGCGTTCGGCATCGCCGGCTGAGGAAGCGTCCCGGATCGCCCGACGTAGCTCGGCGATGTTCTTCTCCAGCACGTCCAGCGGCTCGCTCATACCGAGGACGATACCAGAGTTCCAGAATGTTCCAGATTTTCTCCCGGGAATGCGGTATGGTCGGTGTCGCTCGGCCTCCCATTCGATCCGCGACGGCGCATAGTGAGCCGTCCACCCCTTCTCGGAGAATCTCTCGTGACCGGACGCATCTTCCATACTTCCGACTGGCATCTGGGCCGCCACATCGGACGCCGCCGACGCGACGACGAGTTCGCGGCCGTTCTGGCCGAAATCGTCTCGATCGCAGAGAATTTCGCACCCGACCTCATTGTGCACAGCGGAGATCTGTTCGACGGGTCCCGCCCGAGCCTCGACGATCTGCGTCTGGCGTCGGAGACGCTGCGGCGACTCGGGCGGATCGCACCGACCGTGGTCGTGGCCGGCAACCACGACACCCGCCCGGTCCTCACCTTCCTGCAGTACGTACTCGATGCGGCTGGGCATACCCCCGACCATCGGGTGAGGTTCGTGACCGACACCGGCTCCGGCGGTCCCGTGGTCGCCGAGTATCCCGCCGCCGATGGCGAACACACCATCCGCATAGGCGCGCTGGCGTACCTGCACCCCAATCGGTTCACCTACGACCTCGCCGATCCCGGCACTGCCACGACATCATTCGCCCAGCAGATGCGGCATGTGCAGGGCGAGGTCTACCGGCGGCTCGGCGCCGGACGGGGGCCTCGCGACATTCTGGTCTACGCCGCGCACCTGTTCGTGGAAGGTGCGACCCCTTCACACTCCGAGCGCCCGATCTCGCTGAGGTCGGACTACGCGGTGCCAGCGGCGGGGCTGCCGCTGGTCGACTACGGTGCGCTGGGGCATATTCACAAGCCGCAACGCATCGACAGCGTCGGATTCCCTGCCCACTACGCCGGCAGCCCGCTGCAGCTGGACTTCGGCGAGACCAAGGACACCAAGAGCGTCGTGCTGGTCGAGATCGATCCCGGCAAGGACCCTCGGATCGAACTGGTCCCGCTGAGTTCCGGCCGTCGGCTGGTGAAGCTGACCGGCACGTTGGACGAGATCGCCCAGCGCGCAAGGCGTGTCGGAGACGCCTGGGTCAAAGCGATCGTCGATACCGACAGCCCCACCCTCGGGCTGTCGGAAACCCTCGCAGCGATGCTGCCGCACGCCACGATCATCGACATCCAAGAGCGTCGTGCGGGAACAGCCAGCCCGATCCTCGACCGTTCCGCCGCGACCGCTGAAGTGCCCAGCGCCGAAAGCCTGTTGCACGACTATCTGATCGACCGCGAGGTGACCGGCCGACGCCTCGACCACGTCATGGCCGCTCTGGCCCACTTGCAGAGCGAACCCGATCCCATAGATCCCGCACCGTGTTGTGAAGAGAAACTGCTCACCGCCGCCATCGACGGGCACGGCCTCGACGACGTGGACCGGGCCGGACTGCTGCCCGGATTCGCCACCGACGGATCGGCGGTGCGGTGATGCAGCCACTGACTCTGACGGTCAGCGGGTTCCGCAGCTACTCCACGGTGGTCACCGTCGACTTCACCGGCAAAGGCCTGACCGCGATGCTGGGTAACACCGGCGGCGGCAAGAGCAGCCTGTTGGAAGCCATCACCTACGCTTTGTTCCGCGGAACCACGTGGGACGCCCGCAGTTCCGGCCAGCTCATCGCGGACGACTGTGACGCCATGAGTGTGGAGTTCACCTTCCGGCACGACGGGCAGCGCTGGCGGGTGAGGCGCGCGATGCACGCCAGCAACCCCAATGCCGGGCGCCATCACCTCATCAATCTCGACACCGGTGAGGAGGTCGA
Source organism: Nocardia puris (assembly GCF_036051655.1). Lineage (NCBI taxonomy): Bacteria > Bacillati > Actinomycetota > Actinomycetes > Mycobacteriales > Nocardiaceae > Nocardia > Nocardia puris. The sequence goes on from NZ_CP107943.1 coordinate 4,790,214, forward strand.
CCGCGCCAAAGCGGTCGACGCTCGGATCGAATCCATCCTGGGGATGGGCTATGAGACCTTTCTGCGCGTCGGACTGCTGCCGCAGGGCCGATTCGATCAACTCCTGACCGCTCCCACCAAGGAGCGCACCGCTCGCCTCCGGGAACTGTTCGGCGCGGATTCGTTGACCGAGGCACGTCGACTCGCCGAGAAGCAGAAGGAACGACTCGACGGCCTGATCGGGCAAGCCTGCTTCAAGCGCAAGGCGATGCCGGAGGATCCGGCGCAGGCCGCGCGTGATGCGGGCATCCGAGCAGCAGAGTCCGAGTCGCGAGCCGCGCATCTGGCCACCGCCCTCGATTCGATCTCGGATCTACGCGAACATGCCTCGATGTCGCAGCTGGCCGAAGGCCGCGCCTCAGACGCCGTGCGGCGCCTCCGCGACCACGCTGCGGTCAACCCCATGGCAGCTCTCGACGACCTGCAACCACTCGCGGATCAGCTCGCCACCGAGGCTGCGGGGCTCAGCGCTCGCTCGGTCGAAGCGAAGACCCAGGAGTCCGATCTGGTGAGCCGGATCGCCGCCTGTGAGAAGGCTGGTGAGGGACTGGCCGCGCTCGGCAAGGCCGCGGTCACTATCGACGGTCTGGCTGCGCGCGTGACGGAGCATCGCGACGCCCGCGCTGCAGCCGGCACACGTGCGGCTCAGCTCACCGTGGAGAGCGACCGGATCGCCACCGCGGAACAAGAACTGGCCGATCGTGTGGAGCAGGCCGCACCGCTCACCGCAGCCGCCGACGCTGCCGAACGTGTAGCCGCATCGGTCCACGACCGTGCGGAGACCCTCCGGGCCGGAATCTCCGGCGCAATCGCTGCCGCGCTGCACGCCGCCGACACCTCCCGCGCGCACCACGATGCGCTCGACCAGCTGGCGGAGTCGCAGCGGATCGCTGCCGAGTTGACAGCCGCGGAGTCCGCCGCGGGGACAGCCCTACGGGCAGCCGAGGCCGCGGTCGCCGCGGTGACGCAGCGCAATCAATCCGCCGCGATCGCCAGCGATCTACGCCCCGGCGACGACTGCCCGGTGTGCCATCGCCAGCTCGCGGAGTCCTTCACCCCGCACGCCGCAGCCACCGCAACCGACCTGCGCCAGGCGAAGGCCGCGCACCGTGAGGCTCAGCGCGACCACAATCGCCTCACCGACGAACGCGCCCGGGCGCAGGCCAAGGTAGACCTCACCCGGGAACAGGCGAACCAGCTGCGACAGAACCTCGAGACGGCACGGACCGATGTTGTCGACGCCACCGACAGTGCCAGCCGGCTGATGGTTGAATTGGCCACCGCCGCAGAGACTTTCGATGCGGTCACCGCCGCGGCAACCCTGCTGTCCGCGACAACCGCGTTGTCCCAGCCGGGAACCGACATCGATCTCGATCAGCTGACTGGCGACATCGCCACCGGCGTCGCCCATTGCGAACGAGCTGCCGACGAGCACGCCCGCGCGCTGCGTCGCCGCGCTGACAGCCACACCGCGATTCTCGACGCCGAGCGCGCGGCGTTGAGCAATCGCAGGGACCGGCACGAGGAGGCGGTGCGCGCCGCTGCCGCAGATTCGAAGCGACTCACGGCGGCTCTCCAACGCACCGCAGCAGACATCGACGCGCTGCCAGGCCGCATCCGTGCCCTGCTCCCCATCGAGATCAGCGATATCGGCCCCGAGCAGACGACCGCAGCGGCGGCGGTGATCGCGGACAAGATGTCGCAGGTGCAGCAGCTCGTCGAGCGACGGGACGACGTCCAGCGGGAGATCAACGGAATCCTGGTCGAGCAAAGGACCATTGATCAGGCAATCCGCGCACAGATCGACAATCCATTGGCCGACCTGTACCGGGGGTTGCGCCTGTGGGAAGACACCGTCACCTCCACGCTCACCGAGCACCACCTCGACCATCGGGTTCCGGACCGACCGGTGAAACCGGACATCACCGGTGTCCGGGCATTCGCTGCCGCGTTGGCGCAACTCACCGACACCGTGAACCGCGAGCTGGCCGAAATCAGCAACAAGCACCAGCACGCCGCCGAGGCCGCCACCGCGAAGATGCGTCAGATCGCCGACACGCTCGGCGATATCGATGGGTTCGACCCGTCAGCTGATCTGTCCGCTCCCAACGCCTTGCATCCGCTGGTCGAAGCCAAAACGACCGCAAGCCGACAAGCCGAGGAACTGCGCATCGCGGAGGCGGCCGCCCAGGCCCAAGTGCGACCCGCCGCCGACCTCGAATTCGCCATCGCCGCCGCAAAAGCCCGTCGTGACGCGGTCGAGGTACTGCGAGTCCACCTCGTCGACGCCAAATTTCTCAGCCATTTCATCGCCCACAACACCCGTGCACTGCTGAGTATCGCCAGCGATCTGCTTGCCGAGCTGACCGGCGACGATTTCGGCTTCGCCGAGAATTTCGACATCGTCAGCCGCAGCAGCGGTGTCGTGCACAGCGCGAACCGACTCTCCGGCGGCGAAAAGTTCCTCGCGTCTCTCGCATTGGCCCTGTCCCTCGCCGAACTCCACTCGCGCAGCGGCCCCCGCCTCGGATCACTGTTCCTCGACGAAGGCTTCGCCACCCTCGACACGACTGTCCTCGACACAGCCCTGGACGTCCTTCGGACCCAGGCCGGAAGCGACCGCCACGTCATGGTCGTCAGCCACCTCCGCGCCGTTGCCGAAGCCGTCGATGACGTCTTGTGGATTCAACGCGAGACCACCGGATCCACCGCACGCTGGCTCACCGCCGCCGAACGAGACGAACTCGTGAACTCAGATCTAACCGATGGTCTACACGCCCTGATGTCGTGGATCTGAAAAGGACTGGTTGCGTCGCCGCCGGATTCCCAGCCAGCCTGATGCTCACCGCACTCGCGCGTCTGAAACCCGACCGACCAGCAGAAACCCTCCTCCCGAAACTGAAAGGACAGCTCCTTCCGGCCGTGGAACCCGGCAGCCAACCCCCTGAACAATCCAGGCCAGCACGCCCGTTCGCGGCCCCGGAAACACCTATCCGAACCGGATCAGTCCACCGCGTCAGCCACGGAAAGATCGAGGTCGGGCAGGTCGTTCTCCCCGACATGTCAGGGTCCGCCGATAGGATGTGCCGAGTCTCTCAGCCTCTTCCCAGACCAGGAGAACTATTCGTCGTGTCAGTCCTGTCCAGCTTCGTATGGAGCGTCGCCGACACTCTGCGGGGCCCCTACGCCGAGGCCGAGTACGGCTCGGTCATCCTCCCCTTCACGGTGCTCCGCCGACTCGAGTGCGTGATGGCCCCGCACCGCGACGTCATGGCCGAGATCGTGGCGCAGTACCCGGGTGAGCAGCAGCGGCGCACGCACCTGAAGCGCAAGACCCGCACTGCGGACAGCGCAGGGTTGTCGTTCTGGACGACAAGCGACTTCACGCTGCAGAAGGCACTGCAGGACCCGAACAACCTGGCCGCGAACCTCATCGACTACATCGGCGGGTTCTCCGCGAACCTCGACGTGTTCAAGTCCTTCGACTTCGAGAACGTGATCCGCACGCTCGACACACGCGAGCGACTCGCCCAGGTCACCCGCCACTTCGAGAAACTCGACCTCTCGCCGGACGCGGTGTCCAACGCCGATATGGGTGACCTGTTCGAGAACCTAATCTACCGGTTCGCGGAGTCCGCCAACGACGGCGCCGGCCAGTTCTACACACCACGCGACGTCGTCCGGCTCCTCGTCGACCTGCTCTACGCGGAAGACACCGAAGCCCTGCGCGGTCGAGGCACCGTACGGTCGATCTACGACCCCACCGTTGGCACAGGCGGCATGCTCACCATCGCCGACGAGCACCTGCGCGGACTCAACCCCGATGCCTCCACCGCCCTGTTCGGCCAAGAGATCAACCCGCGCACGTACGCCATCTGCAAGGCGGACCTCCTCATCACCGGGCAGGACGCGTCGAACGTCCGCCAAGGAGACACCCTCGTCGTCGACCGCTTCCCGGATCGTCGCTTCGACTACGTGCTGTCCAACCCGCCGTTCGGCACGGATTGGAAAGCCGTCGAGTCCGACGTGAAGAACGAACACGCCCGCGGCGGTCAGGGACGCTTCGCGCCAGGCCTGCCGGCTGTCGGCGACGCGGCAATGCTGTTCCTGCTGCATGTGGCGTCGAAGATGCGCGACGTCGATGAGAGCGGCCGGGGCGGCAAGGCCGGCATCGTCCTCAACGGCTCCCCCCTCTTCACCGGCGGAGCCGGCTCCGGCCCCTCCGACATCCGCGGCCACCTGCTGGAAAACGACCTGATCGAGGCCATCGTCGCGCTGCCCAACGACATGTTCTACAACACCGGCATCGCCACCTACCTGTGGATCTTGTCCAACGCCAAACCGGCCGACCGCAAAGGCCGCGTCCAACTGATCGACGCGACCGGACTGGGGTCGAAGCTACGCAAGTCGATCGGCTCCAAGCGCGTCGAGGTCGCAGACAAGGACCGAAAGGCGATCGTGCGCGCCTTCACTGAGACACAGAGCGACGAGGACGAAGTCGCGGTCCCGTGCAAGGTTCTCGGCAACCGGGACTTCGCGTACTGGACCATCACAGTCGAACGCCCGCTTCAGCTCCGCTTCGAGTGCACATCAGAGACCATCGAAGCGGTCACAGAGCACAAGAAGCTCGGCCAGATCGCCGGCCTGACAAAGGCATTGGAGTCGTTCGGCGACCAGCCGTACCTCAACCGCGAAAAGTTCAACCGCGAACTCGGAAAACACCTCGGCGATCACGGCGTAAAACTGACCACCGCGCAGCGCAAGACACTGTGGCAGACCATCGGAATCCACGACGAAACCGCCGACATCTGCCTACACACGTCAGGCGCGCTCAAGGGTGAGCCGGAACCCGACCCCGCACTGCGCGATACCGAAAACGTCCCGTTCGGGTGGGGCGGGCGCCCCAAGACTCACGAGGCTCGCGACGAGACCGTCCAGGATTACTTCGATGCCGAGGTGAAGCCCCACGTCGACAACGCGTGGATCGACTGGGACAAGACCAAGACCGGCTACGAAATCCCGTTCACCCGCCACTTCTACACCTACAAACCGCCCCGACCGCTCGCGGAGATCGACAGGGATCTCGAGCGCGTCGTCGGCGAAATCATGGAACTGCTGCGCGAGGTCGAAGCGTGACTGCGCCAGGCGGTTCAGAAGACGGCTGTAAGCAAGCCGAGGCTGATTGGATGAGGGGACTGAGTGTACCTAGGCACTGGAGCAGGAGTCGAGTGAAGCACCTGGTTCGGTCGATGCGAGCCGGGGACACGATCACCGTCGACCTGATTGAGCAGTCGGGTAACTATCCCGTCTACGGCGCAAACGGTCTCAGGGGTTTTACGTCGAGGCGGACACATGTGGGCACTCATGTGCTGATCGGTCGGCAGGGTGCGCTGTGTGGGAACGTGCATCTGGTCTCCGGTGAGTTTTGGGCGAGCGAGCACGCGATTGTCGCAACGCCAGCGCCAGACGTCGACGAACGCTGGTTGGCCGCCCTTCTGAAGGCCATGAACCTCGGCCAGTACTCTTCGAGCGCAGCCCAGCCCGGCATCGGCGTCGGACAGATCGCGCCGTTGCTTGTATCCGTGCCCCCTCGTAACGAGCAGCGTGTCATCGCCGACTACCTGGACCACGAGACGGCCCAGATTGACGCGCTCGTCTCGAAGCAGAAGGAGTTCATTGATCTGTTGCGTGAGCGGCGCGTCGCAGAGATCACGTCGGGCGTCGAGGAAGGGGAACCGAACTCAAGCTTTCGGCGGCATGTCACCAACATTCGGCAGGGATGGAGCCCGAACGCCGAGCCGTTCCCTGCTGATGGGGTCCGGGAGTGGGGCATCCTCAAAGTTGGTTGTTCAACCGCTGGCGTCTTCCGCCCGGAGGAGAACAAGAAGCTGCCTCCTGATGTTGAGGCACGACCAGAGCTCGTGGTCAAGCGAGGTGAGATCGTCATGTCACGTAGCAACACTCGCGACCTTGTCGGAAGCGCTGCTGTGGTACTCGACGAATTTCCCCGCTTGATGCTGAGTGACTTGAACTACGGTCTCACAACTGCGGCGACTCTCGATCCCGAATTTGCGGTCTACGCCCTCCTGACACGCCGAGCGCGTGCCGAACTGACGTCCCGTGCTAAGGGCACAAGCCCTTCAATGCAGAAGTTGGCACAGCGTGACGTGCTCGACATTCCTCTCTGGGTGCCAGGCATCGATAAACAGCGAGCCATCGTCGAGTGTGTCAAAGCACAGACGGCTCGTATCGACGCGCTAATCGCCAAGGCAGAGGAGCACATCGCCCTGGCCACGGAGCGTCGCTCGGCGCTGATCACGGCGGCGGTGACAGGGCAGATCGACGTATGTGCGGCAAGGAAGGCGAGCTGATGACGATGGCAGCACCGGATGGGACCCGGGAGAAGGTGTTCGAGACCGAGATTGCCGAGCACCTTGCCGCGCACGGTTGGGAGTACAGCGACAGCGACGATGGCTATGACGTTCAGCGGGCGATCTGGCCTGAGGACGTCCACTGGTGGCTGTCGGAGACGCAGCCGGAGGAGTACGCCAAGGTTGTCCGCGTCGGCACCGCTGCTGAGGCCGGGGATCGCGAGGCGTTGTTGGCCTCTCTCGTGTCTCGTTTGGACACGCCGATGGGCTCGGGTGGGGGCACGCTGAACTTGCTGCGCCGGAAGTTCTCCCACACCAGGGGGGCGACCGCGCATCTGCGGATGTGCCAGTTCAAGCCGGCCACGACGATGAACCGGGAGGTCACCGAGCAGTACCGGAAAGTGCGGCTGCGGGTGGTCCGCCAGGTGCACTTCTCCCCGAAGCGTGGGGACACACGGTCGATCGACTTGGTGTTCTTCGTCAATGGCCTGCCGGTGGCCACCTGTGAGCTGAAGTCGTTCTTCAAACAGAAGTGGCACACCGCGATCAGCCAGTACCGCAACGACCGGAACCCGGCAGGGCAGCCGCTACTCGGGTTCGGCACCCGCGCCCTGGTCCACTTCGCCGTCGACGACGACCAGGTCCACATGACCACCAAACTGGCCAGCGAGAAGACCTACTTCCTCCCATTCAACCGCGGCCACGAGGACACCGGCGCGGCAGGGAACCCCCCGAACCCCGACGGCTCGGCGACATCGTACCTGTGGGAGCAGGTCCTGCAGCGCGATAACTGGCTGGCCATCCTCGGGTCGCAGATGTTCCTCAAGACCGAGGCCGACGAAGACCCCGCCACTGGGAAGATCAAGCGGTCGACGGCGCTGATGTTCCCGCGCTACCACCAGTGGCGCGCGGTAACGAAACTCGTCGGCTCGATCATCGAGGAGGGGCCAGGCCGCCGGTACTTGATCGAGCATTCGGCAGGGTCGGGCAAGACGAACACGATCGCCTGGACGGCGCATCGTCTCGCTCGGCTTCATGATCAGGCGAATGAGAAGGTGTTCGACAAGGTTCTGATCGTGTCCGATCGCCGTGTCCTCGACGCACAGTTGCAGCAGGCGGTCGAGCAGGTCGATGACACGGTCGGCACTGTCGCGGTCATCGACTCCGCGGCCGTGCGCCGATCCGGTGGCTCGAAGTCCCGGGCGCTGCTGGACGCGCTGACCGGGTCGGCTCTGATCGTGGTCGTCACGATCCAGACGTTCCCCTATGTCAAGGGTCTGCTGGACACGACGCTGGGTGACCGGAACTTCGCGGTGATCATCGACGAGGCGCACACGTCCCAGTCGGGCAAGACGGCCGCGGATCTGAAGAAAGTCCTCACCGAGGGCGGCGGGCAGGTCACCGATGAGGATCAAGTCGACAGTCAGGACATCGTCAACCAGGTCGTAGAGGCCGACGCCGCTCGTGAACGGCAGATCGCTGCCGAGACTGCGGCGCGCGCCGGCGCTAAGAATGTGTCCTTGTTGGCGTTCACGGCGACGCCCAAGGCCAAGACGAAGATGCTCTTCGGGCGAGAGACCGAGGAGGGGAAGCCGGTCTCGTTCGATGTGTACCCGATGCGGCAGGCGATCGAGGAGGGCTTCATCCTCGATGTGCTGCGCGGCTACCAGACCTACAAGACCGCCTTCGAGATCGAGCAGCGCGGCGAGAGCGGCGTCGCCACCGGCATCACCGCAGGTGGAGGAGTCGATGATGATGGGGATCGTCTCGTCGATCCGAAGGTCGCCTCGCGCAAGATCATGCGGTTCGCGAACCTGCACCCGACGAATGTGGGCCAGAAGGTCGAGATCATCGTCGAGCACTTCCGCGCCAACGTCGCCCACCTGCTCGACGGGCACGCGAAGGCCATGGTCGTGACCGACTCGCGGCAGGCTGCCGTTCGCTACAAGATCGAGACGGACAAGTACCTTGCCCAGAAGGGGTACGGGTACCAGTCCATTGTGGCGTTCAGCGACAAGATCAGCGACGACGAGTACGGGCTCACCGACGTGACGGAGGCCTCGATGAACCCGGGCCTAGGCTCGGATCTGGCCAGGGAGTTCCGTCGGCCGGAGTACCGGCTCATGCTGGTCGCCGACAAGTTCCAGACCGGCTTCGATCAGCCGCTGCTGTGCGCGATGTATGTGGACAAGCGGCTGCCCGACGTGCACGCGGTGCAAACGCTGTCCCGGCTCAACCGCACCTACCGAGCACGTTCGGGTGAGGTGAAGGACCGCACGTTCGTACTGGATTTCGTCAACGACCCCGAAGACGTCCGCCAGGCGTTCCTGACCTACTACCTCGAGGCGCACGTCGAGACGGCGACAGACCCGAACCTCGTGCACCGGGTCGCGACCAAGCTCGCCCAGGCAAGGATCTACACCCCTGCGGACGTGGAGCGCTACGCGCAGGCGTGGTGGGCGCCGACCCAGTCCCATTCCGCTCTCGCTGCCGCGGTCACTCCGGCGCGTGATGAGTTCGTAAACCGGTGGACGGATGCGAAGTCGCAGCAGGACAGCCAAGCGCTCGACGAGCTACGGACCTTCCGGAAGGACTGCGGCTCCTACGTGCGCCTGTATGACTTCATGTCCCAGGTCGTCGACTACGGCACCAGCGATTTGGAGAAGCTCGCGGAGTTCCTGCGTCAGCTGACACGTCTGCTGCCCTCGGAGGAGGCAGGAGGCGACGTCGACGTATCCGGGCTGGAGCTGCGACGGGTTCGCCAGATCGACCAGGGGAAGGCCAACATCTCGCTGTCCGGTGACCAGGACACACCTGGCCTGCGCGGCATCACCGGGGTCGGCTCCGGCGTTTCCCGGCAAGACCCTCAGCAGGAGCTGCTCTCGGAGGTGGTCGCCCGGATCAACGCCTTGTTCGGTGCCGAGTTCGCCGACCCGCAGATCAAGGGGTTCGTCATCGCCGCCGCCGGCCTGGCCGAGGAAGACCGCCGCATCGCCGACCAGATCGACCACAACGCTATCGACCAGTTCCTGGCATCCCCCGATCTGCGAGATACACTCACCGACGCAGCGGTACTGAACGAAGGAGCCTTCGGCAAACTCACCGGCGCACTCACCGGCGAAAACGATCGCGCCGACGAGTTCATCCGCCTCATCGGCGCGTACCTGTACCAGTCACGCAGACTCCGCACAATCGACGACGCACAGACCGAGGACGTCGGCTCGGCACCTGAGATGCCATGAAGCACGGCATCACCGAACTCCTGCCGCGCCAGTTCTAGCCGATGCCTGATCGAGATCGACGGTGGCCGTACGCTGATCACCTGAGCAGCGTACTGGGCATGGAGGAACCGGTATCGGTCCGCTGGGCCGCGACCG